>NZ_CP168019.1:0-4800000 GCF_047302515.1 Paenibacillus amylolyticus
TTTGATCTTTGAAAACTGAACAACGAGTGAGTAAACATTCTGCTTGCAGAATGAATGCGAAAGTTTGAAACAAGCCTTGGCTCGAATCGACTGGAGCACAAATGAGATTTTTAATCTCGTCAGATTCAAAATGAGCTTATCGCTCTTTTCAATACTTTATTGGAGAGTTTGATCCTGGCTCAGGACGAACGCTGGCGGCATGCCTAATACATGCAAGTCGAGCGGACTTGAAGAGAAGCTTGCTTCTCCGATGGTTAGCGGCGGACGGGTGAGTAACACGTAGGCAACCTGCCCTCAAGTTTGGGACAACTACCGGAAACGGTAGCTAATACCGAATAATTGTTTTCTTCGCCTGAAGAGAACTGGAAAGACGGAGCAATCTGTCACTTGGGGATGGGCCTGCGGCGCATTAGCTAGTTGGTGAGGTAACGGCTCACCAAGGCGACGATGCGTAGCCGACCTGAGAGGGTGATCGGCCACACTGGGACTGAGACACGGCCCAGACTCCTACGGGAGGCAGCAGTAGGGAATCTTCCGCAATGGGCGAAAGCCTGACGGAGCAATGCCGCGTGAGTGATGAAGGTTTTCGGATCGTAAAGCTCTGTTGCCAGGGAAGAACGCTTGGGAGAGTAACTGCTCTCAAGGTGACGGTACCTGAGAAGAAAGCCCCGGCTAACTACGTGCCAGCAGCCGCGGTAATACGTAGGGGGCAAGCGTTGTCCGGAATTATTGGGCGTAAAGCGCGCGCAGGCGGTCATTTAAGTCTGGTGTTTAATCCCGGGGCTCAACCCCGGATCGCACTGGAAACTGGGTGACTTGAGTGCAGAAGAGGAGAGTGGAATTCCACGTGTAGCGGTGAAATGCGTAGATATGTGGAGGAACACCAGTGGCGAAGGCGACTCTCTGGGCTGTAACTGACGCTGAGGCGCGAAAGCGTGGGGAGCAAACAGGATTAGATACCCTGGTAGTCCACGCCGTAAACGATGAGTGCTAGGTGTTAGGGGTTTCGATACCCTTGGTGCCGAAGTTAACACATTAAGCACTCCGCCTGGGGAGTACGGTCGCAAGACTGAAACTCAAAGGAATTGACGGGGACCCGCACAAGCAGTGGAGTATGTGGTTTAATTCGAAGCAACGCGAAGAACCTTACCAGGTCTTGACATCCCTCTGATCGATGCAGAGATGTATCTTTCCTTCGGGACAGAGGAGACAGGTGGTGCATGGTTGTCGTCAGCTCGTGTCGTGAGATGTTGGGTTAAGTCCCGCAACGAGCGCAACCCTTATATTTAGTTGCCAGCACTTCGGGTGGGCACTCTAGATAGACTGCCGGTGACAAACCGGAGGAAGGTGGGGATGACGTCAAATCATCATGCCCCTTATGACCTGGGCTACACACGTACTACAATGGCCGGTACAACGGGCTGCGAAATCGCGAGATGGAGCCAATCCCAACAAAGCCGGTCTCAGTTCGGATTGCAGGCTGCAACTCGCCTGCATGAAGTCGGAATTGCTAGTAATCGCGGATCAGCATGCCGCGGTGAATACGTTCCCGGGTCTTGTACACACCGCCCGTCACACCACGAGAGTTTATAACACCCGAAGTCGGTGGGGTAACCGCAAGGAGCCAGCCGCCGAAGGTGGGATAGATGATTGGGGTGAAGTCGTAACAAGGTAGCCGTATCGGAAGGTGCGGCTGGATCACCTCCTTTCTATGGAGAATCGTTTCCCGAGTGGAAACATTCAAATACGCAGCTTAGCTGCAAAACACTCACTCGTTGTTCGGTTTTGAGAGCTCAAACTCTCAAACAGCTTGCTTTTACATGGAGCTTGTTCTTTGAAAACTAGATATCGAAACGAAACAAACGCGAATTAGAACATTCCTTTAAGCTGATCTTGTGTAAACAAGTGAAGTGTTTTTATAAGGTAGATTGCACGTACGATGGTATCGAATGGGAGCGACTTTTGGCTTTGCGCAAGCAAAACAAGGGAAGCGAGCAGTCGAAACCGGAGCACGAGGTTAAGCTACTAAGAGCACACGGAGGATGCCTAGGCGCTAGGAGCCGATGAAGGACGTGGCGAACAACGAAACTGCCTCGGGGAGCTGTAAGCAAGCTTTGATCCGGGGGTGTCCGAATGGGGAAACCCAGCTGGGGTAATTTCCAGTTACTCATAACTGAATACATAGGTTATGCAGAGGCATACCAGGGGAACTGAAACATCTAAGTACCCTGAGGAAGAGAAAACAATAGTGATTCCGTCAGTAGCGGCGAGCGAACGCGGAGAAGCCCAAACCAGAGAGCTTGCTCTTTGGGGTTGTGGGACGTCTCACATGGAGTTACAAAGGAACCGGTTAAGCGAAGAGGTCTGGAAAGGCCCGCCAAAGAAGGTAAAAGCCCTGTAGTTGAAAGTTGGTTCCCTCCGAGACGGATCCCGAGTAGTGCGGGGCACGTGAAACCCCGTATGAATCCGGCAGGACCATCTGCCAAGGCTAAATACTTCCTAGCGACCGATAGTGAAGCAGTACCGTGAGGGAAAGGTGAAAAGCACCCCGGAAGGGGAGTGAAATAGAACCTGAAACCGTGTGCTTACAAAAAGTCAGAGCCCGTTTTAGGGGTGATGGCGTGCCTTTTGTAGAATGAACCGGCGAGTTACGTTCCCGTGCAAGGTTAAGGTGAAGAGCCGGAGCCGCAGCGAAAGCGAGTCTGAATAGGGCGACTGAGTACGTGGACGTAGACCCGAAACCGGGTGATCTACCCCTGTCCAGGGTGAAGGTGCGGTAACACGCACTGGAGGCCCGAACCCACGCATGTTGAAAAATGCGGGGATGAGGTGGGGGTAGCGGAGAAATTCCAATCGAACTCGGAGATAGCTGGTTCTCCCCGAAATAGCTTTAGGGCTAGCCTCGGAAAACAGAGTCGTGGAGGTAGAGCACTGATTGGGTGCGGGGCCCGCAAGGGTTACCAAGCTCAGTCAAACTCCGAATGCCATAGACTTACTTCCGGGAGTCAGACAGTGAGTGCTAAGATCCATTGTCAAAAGGGAAACAGCCCAGACCATCAGCTAAGGTCCCCAAGTGTGTGTTAAGTGGGAAAGGATGTGGAGTTGCACAGACAACCAGGATGTTGGCTTAGAAGCAGCCACCATTGAAAGAGTGCGTAATAGCTCACTGGTCGAGTGACTCTGCGCCGAAAATGTAACGGGGCTAAACACACCACCGAAGCTATGGCTTGATGCTTTGCATCAGGGGTAGGGGAGCGTTGTATAAGGGTTGAAGGTGTACCGTAAGGAGCGCTGGACATTATACAAGTGAGAATGCCGGTATGAGTAACGAAAAGATCAGTGAGAATCTGATCCGCCGAAAGCCTAAGGGTTCCTGAGGAAGGCTCGTCCGCTCAGGGTAAGTCGGGACCTAAGGCGAGGCCGAAAGGCGTAGTCGAAGGACAACAGGTCGAAATTCCTGTACCACCGTAAGCCGTTATGAGCAATGGGGGGACGCAGTAGGGTAGTGACGCGGACTGATGGATGTCCGTCTAAGCAGTAAGGCTGATGTGTAGGCAAATCCGCACATTGTAAGGCTGAGCTGTGATGGGGAGCGAAAATTGTAGTAGCGAAGGTCATGATCTCACACTGCCAAGAAAAGCCTCTAGCCAGGTGATGGTGCCCGTACCGCAAACCGACACAGGTAGGCGAGAAGAGTATTCTAAGGCGCGCGGAAGAACTCTCGTTAAGGAACTCGGCAAAATGACCCCGTAACTTCGGGAGAAGGGGTGCCCCGGTAGTGTGAATAGCACGAGGGGGCCGCAGTGAAAAGGCCCAAGCGACTGTTTAGCAAAAACACAGGTCTGTGCGAAGCCGTAAGGCGAAGTATACGGGCTGACGCCTGCCCGGTGCTGGAAGGTTAAGGGGAGTGGTTAGGAGCAATCCGAAGCTGTGAACCGAAGCCCCAGTAAACGGCGGCCGTAACTATAACGGTCCTAAGGTAGCGAAATTCCTTGTCAGGTAAATTCTGACCCGCACGAATGGCGTAACGACTTGGGCGCTGTCTCAACGAGAGATCCGGTGAAATTTTAATACCTGTGAAGATGCAGGTTACCCGCGACAAGACGGAAAGACCCCATGGAGCTTTACTGCAGCTTGATATTGAATTTGGGTACGATCTGTACAGGATAGGTGGGAGCCTTTGAAGCATGAGCGCCAGCTTGTGTGGAGGCAACGTTGGGATACCACCCTGATCGTATCTAGGTTCTAACCTGGTACCGTAATCCGGTGCGGGGACAGTGTCAGGTGGGCAGTTTGACTGGGGCGGTCGCCTCCTAAAGAGTAACGGAGGCGCCCAAAGGTTCCCTCAGAATGGTTGGAAATCATTCGAAGAGTGCAAAGGCATAAGGGAGCTTGACTGCGAGACCTACAAGTCGAGCAGGGACGAAAGTCGGGCTTAGTGATCCGGTGGTACCGCATGGAAGGGCCATCGCTCAACGGATAAAAGCTACCCTGGGGATAACAGGCTTATCTCCCCCAAGAGTCCACATCGACGGGGAGGTTTGGCACCTCGATGTCGGCTCATCGCATCCTGGGGCTGAAGTAGGTCCCAAGGGTTGGGCTGTTCGCCCATTAAAGCGGTACGCGAGCTGGGTTCAGAACGTCGTGAGACAGTTCGGTCCCTATCTGTCGTGGGCGTAGGAAATTTGAGAGGAGCTGTCCTTAGTACGAGAGGACCGGGATGGACGTACCGCTGGTGTACCAGTTGTTCCGCCAGGAGCACCGCTGGGTAGCTATGTACGGAAGGGATAAACGCTGAAAGCATCTAAGCGTGAAGCCCCCCTCAAGATGAGATTTCCCAGTATGTAAGACCCCTTGAAGACGACGAGGTAGATAGGCTGGGGGTGGAAGTGCAGCAATGCATGGAGCTGACCAGTACTAATCGGTCGAGGGCTTATCCAATTAGCAAGTTGTAATTCGCGTGTTTCGTTTCGTATCTAGTTTTCAGAGAACGATCTCTGAAGCATATTCCCTGATAGCTCAGTTGGTAGAGCACTCGACTGTTAATCGAGTTGTCACAGGTTCGAGCCCTGTTCGGGGAGCCATATGGAGAGGTGTCCGAGCTGGCCGAAGGAGCACGATTGGAAATCGTGTAGGCGTCACAAGCGTCTCGAGGGTTCGAATCCCTCTCTCTCCGCCATAATATTAAGGCCCGTTGGTCAAGGGGTTAAGACACCTCCCTTTCACGGAGGTAACAGGGGTTCGAATCCCCTACGGGTCATAATAACTTCAAAAAAAGAAGTTGATTTTTACAACAAGATTATGGTATGATCATAAATGTGTTGTTCGGAGGCTTAGCTCAGCTGGGAGAGCATCTGCCTTACAAGCAGAGGGTCGGGGGTTCGATCCCCTCAGCCTCCACCATATAAACTTTATAACGACGCGGGGTGGAGCAGCCCGGTAGCTCGTCGGGCTCATAACCCGAAGGCCGCAGGTTCAAATCCTGCCCCCGCAATTATACTTTCCTTTGAGAAAGTGATCTGGAACCGTGGTGTAGTTGGCCTAACATGCCTGCCTGTCACGCAGGAGATCGCGGGTTCGAATCCCGTCGGTTCCGCCATTTAATCTTTACATGAGGCAAACTGTTCACTACATCTGCTGTATGGCACTGATGCCCTATATAAAGTGTAAGGAAATAAGATTAGACTTTATTATGGCTCGGTAGCTCAGTCGGTAGAGCAGAGGACTGAAAATCCTCGTGTCGGCGGTTCGATTCCGTCCCGAGCCACCATTTATAACACCATGTAATACGCCGGTGTAGCTCAACTGGTAGAGCAACTGACTTGTAATCAGTAGGTTGGGGGTTCAAGTCCTCTCGCCGGCACCATGTAATCCTGGAGGATTAGCGAAGTGGCCAAACGCATCAGACTGTAAATCTGCTCCCGTACGGGTTCGGTGGTTCGAATCCATCATCCTCCACCAGTTTTTAGGGGCATAGTTTAAAGGTAGAACAACGGTCTCCAAAACCGTTGGTGTGGGTTCAATTCCTGCTGCCCCTGCCAATTAACTTTTTAGAAATTAACCTTTTATGGCGGTCGTGGCGAAGTGGTTAACGCACCGGTTTGTGGATCCGGCATTCGGGGGTTCAATTCCCCTCGATCGCCCCTTTGTTTTTTTCATTTTTTATTGGGGATTAGCCAAGCGGTAAGGCAACGGACTTTGACTCCGTCATGCATAGGTTCAAATCCTATATCCCCAGCCATTATGCGGACGTGGCTCAGCGGTAGAGCATCGCCTTGCCAAGGCGAGGGTCGCGGGTTCGATTCCCGTCGTCCGCTCCAAAATATGGCGCCATAGCCAAGTGGTAAGGCACAGCTCTGCAAAAGCTTTATCCCCAGTTCGAATCTGGGTGGCGCCTCCAGCATATGCCGGCGTGGCGGAATGGCAGACGCGCTCGACTCAAAATCGAGTGGGAAACCGTGGAGGTTCGAGTCCTCTCGCCGGTATATTGAATAGCCCTACATGTTGCTTATGCAATGTGTAGGGCTATTTTTATTTTATATGAAACGATTTATGTGCAGTAAGAAAATCTAGAGTAATAGAAGATGGACGTTAATATAGATTGACGTATGATTACATTCAGTATATTGTAGATAAGTAAAGTCTTTAATATGGAGGAGTGAAGTAGAGTGACTAATGGAAAAAATGTATCGGATACCGATCTGTTATTTGATCTTTCTGTATGGGAAGAGGCATGGAAGAATCGTCCGAGAAGTTCAAAATATAAGAAGAAAAGCGTCCCCTCTAATACAGAAGAAGCATTTGAGCGGTGGGCCAGAGATTATCATGCACAGTCGTTCACCGAAGAAGGAAAGCAGCGTTCTGAACGCATTATGGGCTGGATTGAAAATCAGGGTGTGGAATTCGCAGGGTTATCCATTTTGGACATTGGAGCCGCTTCAGGCATATTTACCATTCCTTTTGCAGAAAAGGGGGCAAGTGTGACCGCAGTTGAGCCTTCTGAGTTGCTTGTCTCCCTTATGAAAGAGACGATACCTTCAGCTCTGGAATCCAAAATCGAAATCGTAAACGAACGATATGAGGAAATCTCTATTCAGGATAAAGGCTGGGAAAAGAAATATGACTTTGCATTTGCATCCATGTGTCCAGCGATGTCGGATTGGGAAGCGATTGAGCAGGCGATCAATTGTGCCCGGAAGTATGTGTATATAAGTACTATGGCGGGACAGAAGGAACACACACTAATGCATGAACTTAAGGATGTACTGGGAGTAACTTCTTCATACAAGGCCGGTGATATGGGGTATATTCAACAGTTGCTGTATTTAAAGGGTATTCTTATACGATGATCATTACGAGAGAAGTTAACTCATTTGAAGTACCGGTGGAAGAGATTATCGAGAAGCTGCCAGAATGGCTTAATACGTATGAGTTACCATCGGATGAAGATTCCCTCAGATTGGCTGAGGATTACATTAGCGATACGTACAAGGATAGTACGGTGACTTTCTCACGTGGAGGAAGATTTGGTAAAATTCTAATTCAACTTGAACAGCCCAATATGAAAACAGTTGGCACTAAGGATAAGCGATAAATCGCATAAGCGTGGCACGTGTAATGATAATCAGGAATTGAGACGGAGACAATGTAGTCTAACGTCTAAGATGACACTAGGAAGCATCACAACGCTGTGCCAAAAGATGAATGGTTGAAACATAGAAGTTAAGATTGCAGAAGTAAAGTTGTAATTGAAGGGAGCAGGTTATGTGCTCCCTCTTTTTTGAAGCCACTAATTCATCGACCGCTCTGAACCAGACCCTCATTTATTTAGAGATATTCGAGACAACGAAAAACAAAACACATACCTAGTTTTCAGAGAATGATCTCTGAAGCATATTCCTTGATATTTCAGTTGGTAGAGCCCTTGACGGTTAATCGAGTAGTCACAGGTCCGAGCCTGTTCGAAGAGCCATATGGAGAGGTATCCGAGCTGGCCGAAGGAGTACGACCTACAATCGTACTCCTTGTCTAATTTCTGTTCGACACTTCTGCTTTCTGCTTACGCTCCCGATACTGGCCGGGGGTGATTCCTTCCCATTTACGGAATGATCGGATAAAGTTTTGCGGATTGTTGTACCGAAGTCGTGCTGCGATATCTTTAACGGTTAGATCACTTTCGTCCAGCCATTTTTTAGCGATATTAAATCGGTACTTGGTCAGATATTCACTAAATGCACAGCCTGTCTCTTTGCGGAAAACACTACTTAAGTAGTTGGCATTGTAGTGAAGCTTAACAGCACATTCCTCAAGCGTCAGATCCTTATCATAGTCTTGATGAATCATGGCAATCATTTTCTCAGATATATGCTGATACTGGGCATATTGTCTCGCTTTAAAAACCTGAATGACGGGCAAGATGACTTGATATTTAAACCAATCCTCAACTTCAGCAGCGTACTGCAAACCATGAAGTTCATGAAACATCGAGCCACGACTTTGGGAGATCTGTCCGAGTCGTATGCCGGATTCCTGAGTCATTTGCAAAATATGCGTGAGCAGCCTCGTAAGAGCCACCTCATACTCCTCCGGTGTAACCTCCATACCAAAGATCACTTCAAGCAGTTGTTTCAGAAGAGCAGAGGCCTGGACTTCGTCCGCATTTTGAATAGCTTGGATCAACGAATATTCTAATGATTCCGGGTAGGTCATGGACCAAGTGGGAGTGTAATGATCTATGTTCTCATATTGAAAAATAATGCCTGTTCCAAGCTTCATCCGATGCCTCAGTGCTTCCAAGGCTTCTGTGTAAGCTTGAGGGATGTGATGTAGAGAGCTGTGCGACTGGCTGAATCCTATACTGACTTGAAGAGCCAGAATCTTATCCATCTGTTGTTGTAACTGGTCTGTTAATACATATAGCTGCTGTGAAAAAATAAACTGATCCTGTTCAACGGTCCCAATCACCGTGACTACCGTATGTTCCAGCACAATGGGAAGCAATTGTTGGTTATGCACAACCGTTTCCTCCAATATATTTTGAATAGCGAATAATAAGAGATCACGATCACTAGCTCTATATTTTGTATGGTTAACAAGATCGGCCTGTAGTGTAATAACAGCAATTTGTTGCCATTCCCGAACCTGATGCGTGTAGCCATATTCATTCAGGGTGTCATGAAGAGTATGAACAGGGATCTTACCCTGGAACAGATTCATCATAAAATGATTGCGAATCTGCAATAGATGTACATTAAGTGTGTTCTCTAATTGGGAGCGAGAGGCTGATAATTGTGAGACCCCTGCTCTGATCTGTTCGAACTCATCAGAAAATGGTGGTGATTGCTGAGCTAATGTGTTTCCTTCTTTGGACAGGTGGTTGTCACCAAGTTGGGTTAAAAGTTTACGAATCGGGACATGCATTCGCTTGGAGCCGAGCCAGGCGAGTAATAATGAAAGTAAAAGTAAGAAGATACTGATATACAAGGTGTGCAATCCGATATCGATATATTCTTGTGTCAGAATATTGGTAGGTGAGATTAGAACATAAGTCCATCCTTTTAAGGTAGAAGGGCTATACGTCAGAGAATAATGTGTATCGGCGATCTTAACTTCCCGTTTTTCAAAGCCTGTTGAAAATGTGATGGGTGATAGTTTGGTTATGTTGGCTTCTGTATCCCGATCCTGTAAACCAATGGCAGATAAAGGTTGTCCAATGTATACAGGATCGGGATGGACCAAGATACGTTGTTCCCGATTCAAAATGATCAGTCCTGAGGCAGCATTGCCTAAGGAGGCTTCTCCTAGTGTATTTTGCAAAGAGCATGCAGGGATTCCCGCAATCAGGGCAGCATCGGAAGACGTATTCAGATTCGGAATAGACCTTGCAAGGGCAATATGATAAATACAGCCTGTACCGGGTGAACGCTCATCATTGCTGAACACCGATGAAGGGGAGAGCTGCCATCCAGAGGTTAACGTATCCGATATCAATTCCTTCATGGGAAGAGCCAGTGGAAAATCCGTATTACGATATAATCCGGCATGATCAATAAGCCAATTCTGAGATTGATTCACCAGAGTAATATCCAGCAAAGGTTCCCATGACCTCATATTCTGAAATTCGCTCTGTAGTTTGTCGGCAAGTAAAGGTCCGTTCCCTTGTACTGAAGAAGAATCAGACAGGGAACGGAGGGTTACAGGAGAGCGAACGGCCTGATCAAGCATATAACTAACTGTAGCGAGTTTGTGTTCTACGTTGGATTGCATTTGTTCCAGCAACTGTCTGTTAGCCTGCGTACGATGCAGCTCTGTTTGGTTTGATGAATAGATAAATGCGGCAATTCCCGTTAACAAAATGGGCAGGGTGCTTAACAGGATTCCGAAGATGATCATTTTATGGAGATAGCTGATTGGTCGCACAGTTTCAGTTCCACCCCTGACATTAGAAATAGTAACACTTTCTATTTTAGTAAACGCTTACATATAGAACAATCTAAATTTTGTTTATTTGGATAAATAAGTAATTTTGTGAAGGGGTCTAGGAGCAGGTATAAGGGATTGCTGATAGATGATCTTGCAGAAAAGGCTAGAGTAACGCTTGGACTGACTATCCAATACGGAATCATGAGAAACGAAATTGCAGTGTGAACGTAAATAGAGACATGGACATCATTCTCTCTACAGGTCGATATCGGCTAAAGGGTAGCCCGAATACGGGTAATAGAAGGTATCTGGAGTGCTATTCAGCTTATCTGGAACGTTGGTCTTATATCGGGACAGTCAAAGGTCCAACTAGATCCCCGACCTGAGTCTAGGATGAAAAACCGTCCACGGTCTGTTTTGAAAAGTCGCGAAATCCCCTAGAATAAGGACATAAGGTTAAACAAGAAACACGGAAACAAAAAACAAGAAACAAACGAACAAATGACTCAACACATTAAAACGAACGAATGGAAAGGGCGGTGAACAACAATTATGAGATTGAATAAGGGAAATGGCTGGGCGATTGTATTGATTGCGCTGGGTGCACTACTCCTCTTCGGAAAGTTAACTCCACTTCTTGGACACTTAATGGGTTATCTGATTCCGGTCCTGATGATTGCACTGGGATACTACGGAGTTAAACGAGGGAATGTGATGCTTGGCTGGATTGTTCTCATCATCGGTATCATCTCACTGATGGGTAAACTGGCATGGTTGATCGGACCGATCATCGCGATCGGGTTAATCATCTTTGGTATCTCAATGCTAAGCAATAACCGCAGTCGTCGTGGTCGGTACTAAGCTTTCACGATTATGAAAAGGAGGGACAGAAC
Organism: Paenibacillus amylolyticus; assembly: GCF_047302515.1. Classification (GTDB taxonomy): domain Bacteria; phylum Bacillota; class Bacilli; order Paenibacillales; family Paenibacillaceae; genus Paenibacillus; species Paenibacillus amylolyticus_G. The sequence continues at coordinate 11,316 of NZ_CP168019.1, forward strand.
ATAATGAGTGTATTTCGTCGAATGCGGGATATTACCGTAGCCAATCTGAACGAACATTTGGAGCAAAGTCAGGACCCAGTCAAACTGATTGATCAGTTCCTGGTCTCGACCCGCCAAGACATCGGTGAAGCCGAGAAACTTCGTCATCAATATGCAAGCCATACCAGACAAATGAAACAACAAGCCGATCAGGCAGCAGGTATGGTGAATAAACGGGAAGAACAGGCTTCCATGGCTCTGAAAGCAGGGGAAGAACATCTCGCTAAGCTGGCCTTGCAGGAGAAAATCCTCCACGAGGAAAAAATGGAACAGTACAATGAATTGTATGCACAAAGTTATGCGGCATTACAGGAGCTGGATGAACAGATCGACCAGCTGAAGGTTGAATATCAGAACGTATACAGCAAACGCCAATATTACTACGCTCGTATGCAGACGATTCAGTTACAGCAACGTATGAACCAGAGAGGCAATCACAACGGTCAGAATGTACCCCGTATGTTCAACCGACTGGATGATCAAGTCTCTGATCTCGAATATGAAGCACAAAGTCTCCGCGATATCCGGCGGATGAATCAAGATGGTTCAGGAGTGACTGGCAGCATGTCATCCTCTACGTTGGATAAGGAACTGGAACGCTTAAGACAAAAATTGAACAATGACAGAAAGGAGTAGTCACAATGAGTAAATTATACCGCTCGGCGCGTAATCGAATGCTAACAGGTTTGATCGGTGGCATTTCTGAAAATCTCGGATTGAGTACCACGCTGCTACGTATCATTTTCTTCATCAGTATTTTCGCTACGGGAGGTACATCATTGTTGATCTACTTCATCGCTGCATTGGTGGTACCAAAGGAATCCAATCACGTTGATCCATATGCTTATGATTCCAACGTAAGAGGATACAAGTAAACGAAAGGAGCAAGCACATGAGCAAATTATACCGCTCAACGCGTGACCGGATGTTAACCGGCTTGTGCGGCGGAATTTCCGAAACCATCGGAATGGATTCCACCCTGCTGCGTATCATCTTTGTTATCAGTATCTTCGTAACTGGCGGCACGTCGTTGTTAATATACTTTATTGCAGCACTGGTGGTACCAAAAGAACCGTATCCGCCTTATGATCCATATGGCTACGGTCCGGGCCAAGGCCCTGGTCCTGGCAGAGGATACGACAACTATGATCATCAGCCACCAAGAGGTCCTTTTCAAAATAATCACAACCAACAAGGTCCTGGTAACTTCGGTCCCGGCCCTGGATTCAACGGCAGACCTCAATCTGGTCCCCGTTCTTATGACAACAACGCCTACGGAGCAGGAGCACCGCAAGAAAGTGAACTTGATTCCATGATGAAAGATATCGAGAAAAAAGCACTGAAAAAAGAAGTTGAAGAGCTTCGCCAAAAATTATCTCGTTACGAGAAGGGAGAAAAGTAAAATGGGAGTATTTAAACGGATTAAGGATATGACGAAAGCATCGGTAAATGATATGTTGGATAAAGTAGAGGACCCGATTGTAATGTTGAACCAGTACTTGCGTGATATGGAGGCTGAGATTCATGAGGCAGAGGTAACTGTTGCTAAACAAATGGCAAATGAGCGCCGCATGAAACAACGTTTGGATGAAGCGGAGCGTACTTCGGTACAACGTGAGTCCCAAGCAGAAGCTGCTCTGTCTAACGGTCAGGAAGAAGTGGCACGCAAATTGTTGGAAGAGAAAATCTACTTTGATCAAAAAATTACGGAGTACAGCGAACTGCATGCACAGTCCGAAGCACAAGCAAAAGATCTGTTGCAACAGTTGCATGATATGAAAGATGAGTTCTACAAAATGCGTAACAAACGTAATGAACTTGTATCCCGTGCACAAATGGCAAAAGCCAAAAAACAAATGTCTTCTATCAACAGCTTGCATTCGATCGAAAGTGGCGGCGCATCACTTGGATTCCACCGCATGGAAGAGAAAATTATGCAGCTGGAAGCTGAGGCTGACGTAGCTCGTGCACCTTATCGCAACACATCATCCACGTATACGAATCCTGTAGATGTGGAAAAACAATTCAAAGTGGATCAGCAATTACAAGCCCTCAAAAATAAAATGGGCAATGGTTCCAAGAATGAAGCGAACGGAACTTCAAAAGAATAACTGTTCGCTTAGTGGACAATATGATATTCTATAAATCGTGTATAATGTACGGTTGGTAGAACAAAAGTTAAGCCATACAGGACTTCATTGCCTGATATGGCTTTTCCGTTGAATAAAGAGAGATTAACTTACAGAGGAGGTGCGGCGGGGATGAATCAAAAGAGTAAATGGCTTGCAGTTGTCATTATGATTATTGGCACAATGATGTTATTGAATGACAATATTAACTTCCTGACCGCTGCCGCACTGATTCTGTTAACGGTTGGAATGCTTCAAGTCCGCAATGGGGATACCCGCAAAGGTCATCGGTATCTTGGCATTGGTGCGGCACTGTTATTGCTGGATAATTTAATGATTGTATTTTTGATTGTACTTGCTTCTTTAGCTTACTTTTATTCGAAAAACAAAAAGATTCATCTAGACGAAGGTGTTATGAAGAAACAGAATTTCATGGCTCGGTACTACTGGGATCAATCATCCTGGACGTTACGTAGTATGAGTCTGTGGCATGCCATAGGTGAGGTTAACGCCGATCTATCTCTTTCGATTCCGGAGGAGAAACAAACAATTGTGCTGCTGCAAGGAGTTATGGGTAATGTTCGCCTTACACTACCAGAAGATTATGGTGTGGAGATTGAAGCATCGGTTCTTTTCGGCCGGATTAATCTTCTTGGAGAACAAGATAGCGGAATGATGAACAAATTAGTATGGAGAACGCCTGGATATGAATCCAGTGAACATAAAGCAAAATTTGTCATTTCTTATATTGTTGGCGACCTAAACATCAGTAATCCGTAGTAAAATAGATGAAGAGAAGGAGGAGACCCCGATGAAGACAAAACGACATACCGACATGGTAACCCGAAGTATGGGTGAAGGGATCCTCCTGGTTTTCATTGTGCTCGCGGTTGTTTTGTATGTATTGTATACATATGGTTATCTTGCTCCGTTTACAGGCTGGCGTCATCTGATTCAATCAGGTCTGGCCTTATTGCTGCTTCTGATTGGAATTGGTGCGGTCTTTGGGTTCTATCAGAGTTACCGGGTTAAACGCCGGATTGAACTGCTGCGTGAAACACTTCTACTGTGGGAGAAGGGCTCTCTATCACGCACTGTACCTGATCTGGGCGATGATGATGTGGGCCGTTTAAGTGAGCAACTCGGACGAATCGGCAAAAAGTGGGAAGATCAGATATCTTCGCTCCAGCGATTGTCTACTCATAATGCACAGCTTGCTGAACAAGCCAGAATTACGGCTATTGTGGAAGAGCGGCAACGCTTGGCACGGGAACTGCATGATGCGGTATCGCAGCAATTGTTCGCGATATCCATGACAGCAACAGCCGTTGGACGGAAGATGGAGAAGGATTTTGAACGTGCTCAGAGGCAGGTGGCTTTGATTGAGGAGATGGCTTCGGTAGCCCAGTCCGAGATGCGTGCGTTACTGTTACATCTGCGGCCAGTCTATCTGGAGGGGAAACATCTCGAACAAGGTCTGCGTGATCTGGTGATGGAACTGAAAACAAAAGTACCCATGGACATTGTGCTCGAAATGGACGAAGACATTGATCTGATCAAAGGCATCGAGAATCATCTGTTCCGGATTGTTCAGGAGGCTATGTCCAATACGTTACGGCATGCAAAAGCGGAAAAAATGGAGATACGGATCCAGCGCCGTACTGATGCGATCCGGGTATTGATTCGTGATGATGGGCAAGGCTTTGATCTGGATGAGAATAAACAAGCTTCCTACGGTCTGGCTAACATGCGTGAACGTGTTACGGAGATTGGTGGAGCCATACAATTTGTAACAGCGCCTGGTAAGGGAACGCGGATTGAGATTACGATACCCTTGATGAACGATGAAAGTGAGGAAGAACATGTCAATGGAACCGGAAGTCGAAACGGAGACGGAAACGTCGATCAAAGTATTGCTCGTGGATGATCATGAGATGGTACGTATTGGTCTTGCAGCGGTACTGGATACCGAAGATGGAATTGAAGTTGTTGGTGAAGCAGGTAGTGGAGAGGAAGGCATTCGGCTTGCACAGGAATATAAGCCTGATGTTGTTCTGATGGACCTGGTTATGGAAGGAATGGATGGCATTGAGGCTACTCGACAGGTACTTAAAATGTATCCGGAGTGCAAAGTCATCGTATTGACTAGTTACCTGGATGATGAAAAGATGTATCCTGTCATTGAAGCAGGCGCATTCAGTTATCTGTTGAAAACATCAAGAGCCAATGAAGTGGCAGATGCGATTCGCGCAGCCGCTCGCGGGCAATCCGTTCTGGAGTCACAGGTGGCTTCGAAAATGATGAATCGCTTCCGGCAGCCACAGGCAGCAGCTCCTTTGCACGATGAATTAACAGACCGTGAAATGGATGTGCTCCGGTTGCTCGCCAAAGGTAAATCGAATCAGGACATCGCTGATGATCTGATCATCGGCATTAAGACAGTCAAATTCCATGTCACGAATTTACTGGCAAAATTGGGCGTAGACGACCGTACACAGGCCGCGATTTATGCTTATAAAAATGGACTTGCAGAGTAATAACAAGAACTATATGCAATAACATCATTAAGCCAAAGAGCCGTGCATTAATGTGCGGAAGTTATAGATAAGAGATGATTTATATAAGTGTATGTTCAAAAAGGTCGGTTTTCAGTACCAAGAAGATGGGATAAAGCTAGAAATGGAGTAGCGAAGCGTAGATCGAGCTACGTGAGCAACCGCAATGTTTCCGAAGGAAACATTCTTCGTAAGCCCCTACTTATTTCGGCTGAATTCCATATTCGATGTTGATGATGCCGCTAGGCACCCTTCGTAATCAAAAGCGGACTTTTTGAACAACCTCTATAAGTATGAATGGAAAGCTCCGATCTGCCATGCATGTGGCGGGTGGGGCTTTTTTGTTGTGTGCAGAAGAAGTATAGCAAATATGCGAAAGGGGCATGCTGTTGATAGATTCATAGAATGAAAGAAAGAAGCGGGGGATTCAAATGTTAAATCGATGGATGACAGCAGGTATCTTGGCAATAGCTATCATAATTCTTATTGGTGTGACACAGGTATACGCAGAGAAGAACGAATCCAAAGTTGCCCAACTGGAACAGTTAATCTATACTGCTGACAGTGTGATTGATAATGTGGATCGTCTAGTTATTAAATGGCAAGGAGAAGGCAAGGGAGATGCACAAGAGCAGGCCGTGTTACTGGCAAGTCACTTGGGGCTTGAACCACCTATGCAGGTACGTCAGACGAGCCACAATGTGTACCGCAGTGAGGTGGTTGTAGGTACAGCTAATGGTGGCGTAGGCATGTTGGTCAATGTCGTCGATACAGGAGCCAATGGTTACTATGCCATCGTACAACTCTCAGGGGATGCACACACGGATCGGAAGGCATTAATGACATTACATGAAGAGGTCGATCAACTGCTTGTAGACTCAGGGATGAAGGCAACCTGGAATATGTCTGTGCAAGGTACAGCAGTTACTGCTACGGAACATGATGCGAGTCAGCAACTGGAACTGATCGAAGAACAGCTGTCCACAAAGGTGGATATCGCCTCCGTCGAACGTTATACAGATGCAGGTACTGCAAGTGTCTCTTATAAGGCGGCTGAGCTGCCCTTATCGATCAAGAGTGGCTCGCACATGTTGAATATGCAACTCGCAGTCCACCAGGTTGGAGACGAGGTCGACAATCGAATTACAGTGGGGTTTCCGGTGATTACGATTGAATATTAAGGGATGAATTTTTCCTGAATTAGGACCCAATATTGAGAATCTTTATCAGAAAAATGAGTTTGAAATAGTGCATCCATTCAGTTGATATGCTAAAATGGCATCACATCCAAGAAGGAACTTGCTGGTAATTGACAGTTGTATGTCGTGCATATATAACACCATTACATAGCTCGGGGAGAGCGTGAAGGTTATCTTCCCGGAAGAAAGAGGAGCCCATGGTTGAAAAACAATTGCAAGATGAAGTACAGACACCAGGCGCAGTATTTTTCATTTTTGGAGCAACGGGTGATTTGGCCCGCCGGAAGCTGTTTCCGGCTATCTACAGTCTTTACCGTGAAGGCAAGCTTGCCGAAGACTTTGCGGTTATTGGCGTAGCACGTCGTCCGAGGTCCCCAGAAGAATTCCGGGAAGACATCTATGAATCCATTAAAGAGTTCTGCCGTTATCCAGCGGGGGAACCTGATGAGTGGAACGCTTTTGTCGAGCATTTTGAATACAAAGCACTGGATATCAATAATGTGGAAGGGTTCAAAGAGCTGCGTGCGCAGACGGAGCATCTGGAATCGAAGTTTAACACGCCGGGGAATCGGCTGTTCTATCTGGCACTGGCACCTGAGCTGTTTGGCAGTGTCTCGTACAGTTTGCGAGACGGCGGTATGTTGGAAAGTCAGGGATGGAACCGTTTGGTGATCGAAAAACCATTTGGTTATGATCTGCAATCGGCCGAACATCTGAATGAGCAGATTCGTGAGGTATTCCGTGAAGAGGAAATCTATCGGATTGATCATTATTTGGGCAAGGAAATGGTGCAAAATATCGAAGTGATCCGCTTCGGAAATGCTTTTTTTGAACCGCTCTGGAACAACAAACATATTGCCAACGTTCAGATTACGCTGGGTGAGACGGTAGGCGTGGAAGAACGTGGTGGTTATTATGATCACTCCGGTGCACTGCGTGACATGGGGCAGAATCATATGCTACAGATGCTGACGATGATTGCTATGGAGCCACCGAGTCGCCTATTCCCGGAAGACATTCGGGATGAGAAGGTGAAGGTATTGCGTTCATTGCGGGCCTTTACTTCGGATGAGGAAGTGAGCAACAACGTTGTGCGGGGACAGTATTCCGAAGGGGAGTACCGTGGCAAGCAGCTTCCGGGGTATCGCCAGGAAGACAAGGTTGATCCACAGTCGAATACGGAGACGTATTTTGCAGCACGTGTATTCGTGGATAATTTCCGCTGGGCGGGTGTTCCATTTTACATTCGGACAGGCAAGCGTCTTCCGGTAAAAACAACCGAGATCGTAGTTGAGTTCAAGTCGATGCCAAACAACGTGTACCTTGGGAAAAAGTATAAATTGGAACCGAATCTGCTGGTCATTCGGGTGAATCCGATGGAAGGCATATATATCAAAATCAATGCCAAGAAACCAGGCTCGGATTCCGAAATTCAGCCACTCGCAATGGATTTCTGTCAGAGCTGCATGATTGGAATTAACTCGCCTGAAGCGTATGAACGTCTGCTGCACGACGCAGCAGAGGGCGATTCTACGTACTTTACCCGTTGGGATGAAGTGGCAACAGCCTGGTCCTTTGTGGATCGGATTGCAGCAGCCTGGGGGCAGAATCAAGGAGAGCTTCATACGTACCCTGCTGGAACTTGGGGACCAGAAGCGACAGATAAGCTGCTGGAGCAGGACGGATTCCACTGGTGGCCGGTGAATGGTCAGGACGAGGACAGCGTGATCTGGCAAGTGAATGGTTAGGGTAAGGGCATTAACAACAGTATTAACAACATACACAACATGACTGAGCCTGGGGAAATCGCAAATTTTGCGGTGTACCCAGGCTTTTTAGTGGGGGAAAAGGTAGGTATCCATCCTAAGGAAATAAGTAATTTAAATTAAGTTGTTGACAAAAAGTAAGTACATAACTTATACTCAACACATGAGTTAAAGAGTTACGCAAATGACAAACTTCATTCGGGCAAACGTTTCGGATAAGTTATCATTCATGAGATAAAATGTAAACCAGTTGAAGGGGTTTGCGTCACAGAGAATCATGAAGAAAAAATGTGCATAATATCTTTAATCTAAGAATACTATTTTGTATATATCGAATGGAGGAAAAAGAAAATGATGTTGGATGTAGGATTGTTGTTGATTCGTTTGGTGATTGGATTGTCGTTCATGGCGCACGGGGCTCAAAAGCTGTTTGGTTGGTTCGGAGGTTACGGGATCAAGGGTACAGGTGGCTGGTTTGAGTCGATGGGCATGAAGCCTGGTGCATTGGTGGCGTTACTGGCTGGACTCGCGGAATTTGGTGGCGGATTGCTGCTGGCCCTGGGTCTGCTTACACCGGTAGGTGGCATTCTGATTGCATTAACGATGGTTATTGCAATTGTGAAAGTCCATGGAGCGAACGGATACTGGTCCACACAGAACGGATTCGAATATAATCTCGCGATTCTGGTGATTGGTGTAGCGCTGGCCCTGACAGGTGGCGGACAATACGCGCTGGATGCATTGATTTTCTAAAACCGATAAATAAAAATGAATGAGGAGTGCCTGGATGCCATGGAAATGGCTGAAGGGTGCTTTTTTTTGCAAGTGAAAAGAGAAGAATCTGCGGTAGTAATCGGTTATTTTCGGTACAGATTATGGTACAATAGGAGAGTTGGGTTAAGAAGCAGTTCACGGTATGCATGAAAGCACAGATTTGAGGAGGATGAACTCCATTGTAAATGTGTAAAATTAATCTAGTGTGTAAATACCTAGTACGTAAAAACTCGTGTACAATCAACCGGCCTCGCCGGATTGCATAAAGATTGAATGATGGACCGGCCATGCCGGATTAACGTGAATGAACGGACGAAAGGGATTAAACCTATGAGCAAAGCTGCAAATGATATTCTTCAACAGGAAGTGGACAAACGCCGGACGTTTGCCATTATCTCTCACCCGGATGCGGGTAAAACTACATTAACCGAGAAACTGTTGCTGTTCGGGGGCGCGATTCGCCTTGCGGGAACGGTAAAAGCTCGGAAAGCCAGCAAACACGCAACAAGTGACTGGATGGAAATTGAGAAACAACGGGGGATCTCGGTTACCTCTTCCGTAATGCAATTTGATTATCTGGATCATCGCGTCAACATTCTGGATACACCGGGTCACCAGGATTTCAGTGAGGATACGTATCGTACACTGACGGCTGCCGATAGCGCGGTAATGTTGATTGACGTGGCAAAAGGTGTCGAGGCACAAACGATCAAGCTGTTCCAGGTATGTGCGAAGCGTGGCATTCCAATCTTTACGTTCATCAACAAACTCGACCGTGAGGGTAAAAGTCCATTTGACCTGATGGAAGAACTTGAAAATGTATTGGGTATTCGTTCGGTTCCGATGAACTGGCCTATTGGTACAGGTCGCGAGCTATGCGGTGTCTATGACCGGATGAAAAATCAGGTGGAATTGTTCCAAGGGGACGATCACTCAACGATCAAAGTACAAAAGGTAGATGGCTACAAAGATCCCATTATCCGTGAGATGGCAGGAGAATACCTGCATGATCAATTGTGTCAGGATCTGGAGTTGCTGGATATTGCGGGCGACCAATTCGACATGGAGAAAGTTCAACGCGGTGAATTGACACCTATTTTCTTCGGTAGTGCGATTAACAATTTCGGCGTACAGACCTTCTTGGAGAATTTCCTGGAACTGGCACCGAAGCCTGAACCACGTCGCAGTACGGCAGGAGAGATTCAGCCAACGAATGAGAAATTCAGCGGTTATGTGTTCAAGATTCAGGCAAACATGAACCCGGCACACCGGGATCGTATTGCGTTCCTACGTATTGTGTCAGGCAAGTTCCAACGTGGAATGAGTGTGAAGCATACTCGTGTGGGCAAAGAAATCAAGCTGTCACAGCCACAGCAATTCCTGGCACAAGACCGGGATATTGTCGAAGAGGCATATGCTGGCGATATTATCGGTTTGTTCGATCCGGGTATCTTCCGCATTGGCGATTCACTGAGCCAAGGCAGCGAGGTTGTCTTTGAGGAGTTGCCAACGTTCTCGCCAGAGATTTTCGCCAAAGTTACTGTGAAAAATGCATTGAAACATAAACAGTACCAAAAGGGAATTGATCAGTTGACGGAGGAAGGAACCATTCAGGTGTTCCAGACCGTGAGCTTTGACGAGACCATACTCGGCGTAATTGGTCAACTCCAGTTCGAGGTATTTGAATACCGGATGAAAGGCGAGTATGGGGTAGACGTGCAATTGCAGCGTATGCAGTATCAATTCGCCCGCTGGATCGTGGACGAGAATCTGGACCCAAGCAAATTCCGGATTAACTCTGCGCTTGTAAAAGATAAAAAAGGGAATTATGTGGTGCTCTTCGAAAATGAGTATGCAATGAGAACGGCTATGGATAAAAATCCTACAGCTCAATTCCTGGAGACTGCGCCTTAAGTGAAGACGGAAGTCTTTCGTGGGAATTGTTAAAAGATTAGTTAAACGTGACAAGCTCATGTGATGAGATAGAACTTGTTAAAAATAAGATCCCTCCGCCGATTGGCGGAGGGATCTATTGCTATACACCTTACCTGGAGGCGGGTATGATCCAGCCGAATAAGGGAAAGCTTTCTTTTGCAGACAGAACAAACGTAATGATGGTTACCTTACCCTCCACTGCTTCGATTAGATAAGCGGTTGGACGGGAATGGTGTGCAGATGCTCTTGCGCGATTTGAATCAATTCTTCCTGCTTAGCAGGTTCTGTGTTCTTCCAGATCATCTCGAAAATGGCGCCAAGTCCAGGTAATGCAGCTTCCGGTCCATCAACTGAACCTTCAATCATCTCCCGGAGCTGATCATCACTCTTGTCATGAACTTTATGAACAATCGCTTCACGCAGGCTTAATGTAATGGGCATCGCAATTCCCTCCTCGTATATTCGGCTGCTCTAATACTGTTCCCTGGGAAGCGCTAGCGCATTCAAGTTTATCAGGCTTTGTGGTATACTACGAAGGATTATTTACGTTAGCATGGGTATCCGTAATGATGCGTCATGCTGAAAAGCAGCGGGAGGTTAAGACCCTAATGGCCAAGAAACAGTATGCCGTAATTGGCATGGGACGGTTCGGATCAAGTGTTGCCAATGCACTCAGTGGCATGGGATTCGACGTGCTGGCAATTGATGCGGACGAGCAGCGGACTCAGGAAATGTCCAATGTGGTGACCCATGCGGTATCGGCAGATTCAACAGATGAAGAAGCGCTGCGTGCGCTGGGCATACGGAATTTCGACGTTGTCGTTGTGGCGATTGGTGAAGATATTCAGGCGAGCATTCTGACAACCCTGATATTGAAAGATATGGGCGTACCGGTGCTGATTGTAAAAGCTCAAAATGAGCTTCATGGTAAGGTATTGCAGAAGATTGGGGCGGATAAAGTCATCTATCCTGAGCGGGATATGGGACTACGCGTAGCCCATCATCTGACCTCGCCTAATATACTGGATTACATCGAGTTATCTGAGGATTACAGCATTCTGGAGATGAGAGCCTCCGAGCAAATGATCGGTAAAAACCTGATGGAATTAAACATCCGTGCACGTTTTGGTTGTAACGTGATGGCGATTCGCAGTGGGAATTCGATGAACATCTCGCCGTACGCGGAGGACCGGATCGAAGCTGGAGATGTGCTGATCATTGTGGGTCACAAGGATCATTTGACGAAAATGGAGCTTGCGTATCCGAAGTGATGGATGCAGATGGGAAGGATGGAAAGATGGATATTGTATCACCGCAAAATACACGTGTAAAAGAATGGGCACAGTTGCTGGAGAAAAAGCATCGTACCCGTCAACATAAATATATTATTGAGGGCATTCATCTGGTACAGGAAGCATTGCGCGCCGGAGCAGATCTGGAGTGCATTGTGTACGACGGAGAACAAGGCGTACCTAGCGAACTGGGCGGGCTTGAGAACCCGCTACAGCGTGTGGAGTGGGTCAGTGTATCTCCTGCGGTTATCGCCAAATGTACGGATACGATGACACCGCAGCCTGTATTCGCGATTGTGCGTAAAGGCAGCGAGCCACTGGAAAGCCTGATCACAGGAGCACGCGGGCTTGTTGTTGTGCTGGATGGGGTGCAGGACCCTGGTAATGTGGGGACAATCATCCGTAGTGCGGATGCAGCTGGGGCCGCTGGGGTTGTACTTGGCGCGGGCTGTGCTGATGTATATAACCCGAAGACGATTCGTTCGACCATGGGGTCATTGTTTCATCTGCCCATTGTGGAGGGCCAGTTGGAATCCTTGCTTCCTGAAGCGAAGGCTGCGGGCGTGAAGCTGGTAAGTACTTCTTTGCAGGCAGAGCATTCATGTTATAGTTATGATTTTACGCAGTCGGTATGGCTTGTGATTGGTAACGAAGGCAAGGGTATATCGGACGCTACGGCACGTTTGGTGGATGATGCGATTACGATCCCGATGCAGGGACAGGCAGAGTCGCTTAATGCGGCGATGGCGGCAACGATTTTGTTATTTGAGGCGATGAGACAGCGGATGGTGTAAGCAATAAACGGACCATTACTTTGTGGTTTACTAACACAACTATCTTTATTTTTAAAAAAACATCATGATTAAAGTTGGTATTATCCCCTTTAAGTAGACACTTAAAAAAACCTTCATGTTATCATGGAGGTTCAAGTGATACTTGGAGGGGATATTTTTATGGCGAAAAAAGGGCAAACATTTCAGACGTATACGGAAGAATTCAAATTGAATGCAGTTAGATCCTATGTCGAAGGTTCTTCAAGTTACAAAGTAGTCGCTGAACGCGAAGGAATTCGCAACTGTTCACAACTGAAGGTGTGGGTGAAAAAGTGGAAAAACGGGGAAGCGTTCGATGAACGAAAAAACAGTGTGCCCAATCCATTGAAGGGACGTCCCCGTACAGCCTTTGGTAGCGTGGAGGAAGAACGAGACTATCTTCAAGCACAGGTGGATTATTTAAAAAAGCGGTATCCAAATCTAGTAAAGGAGAAGCGCTGAGCCAACGGGAGAACTACGATATCATCGATGAATTGCGCTGCTCGCATGGCATTACACGCCTACTATCGATTACAGGAATACCCCGATCCAGTTACTATAAATGGCGAGCAACCCAGCCGCAGCGAGACGCAAGACAAGAACGTGACCGTGAGATCAAAGAACACATGATGGCTATTCATTTTGCAAACCGAGAGTTTGGTTATCCTCGCATGACAACGGCGTTGTGGGAGGCTGGTCTGAACGTTAATCACAAGAAAGTATGGCGAATCATGCGGGAACTATCGATCCAATCGGTAATTCGTAAGAAGCGGAAGAAGTCCAGCTATACGCCATCTGTGATCTATCCGAATCGCCTGAAGCGCCAATTTCACGCTACAGCACCCCAGCAAAAAATGGTAACGGATATTACCTATATTTCGGATGGGAGCGCATTCGTTTACCTGTCTGTCATTCAAGACTTGTTCAACAACGAGATTGTAGCTTGGCAGTTATCTAAACGGAACGATGTTCAGCTCGTATTGGATACGGTGGAACAATGGACACAAAAAAGAGACGTTTCGGAAGCCGTGCTCCATTCGGATCAGGGCTTCCAGTACACGTCTCAGGCGTACAACTCACGATTAGAAGCATTTGGCGTCAAAGGCAGCCACTCTCGCAAAGCAACCTGCCTGGATAACGCATGCATCGAATCTTTCTTTTCGCATCTCAAGACAGAGAAGCTGTACCTTAACCAGTGTAATTCAGAAGCAGAGATTCGACAAGCCGTGGAAGATTACATGTACAATTACAACTACCGACGCTTTCAAGCCAAACTCAAACAGCGCGCACCGATTGAATATCGATGCGCACTGGCAGCATAGCTTTTTTCATCTGTCTACTTGACAGGGGTATGACCAAAGTCGCTAAATTAGCGGCTTTTTTTGTTATCGGTATCTTTCGGTAGTAAAGGGAAGAACCGAAGCTCAAGATGCCAATGTTTCAAATTTTTCCAATTTACGAGAGCTCATGACTCAGAAGGAGAAACATTTGTTATAACTTCTGAATTGATTATTTCTCTACAACTCGTTAACATAAGATGCAATGTCATGGACGAATAGGCATGAGTAACATAAGAGACGGGGATTCTAATGAATAATGCAAAAATTCTCATCATTGAAGACGAAGCACCCATTGCGGACTTGCTTTCATATGGGCTCTCCTTGGAAGGCTTTCAAACAAAAGTTGCAACAAATGGGGCAGAAGGCTTGAATGAAATACGTTTATTTCAACCTGATTTATTACTGCTGGATTGGATGCTGCCTGACCAGAGTGGGTTGGATATATGCAAAAAAGTAACCTCGGAATATAACATCCCTATATTTATGATTACCGCGAAATCGGATATTACAGACAAAGTCCTGGGTCTTGAATTTGGGGCAGATGATTATATCACGAAACCTTTTGACCTTCGAGAGGTGATTGCACGTATTCGTACCATCTTGCGCAGAGTCGAGCAAGCATCAAATGTAGATCCCAGCGAAGCCATAGCAACAATTCACTTTCAGGATATTGAAATCTATCTCGAAGAACGAGTTGTTAAACACAAAAATAATTCCATTGAGCTCACTCCAAAGGAGTTCGATTTGCTCATTACGCTGGCCCGGAACCCCGGAAGAACGTTTACACGATCCGAATTGCTTGATTTGGTATGGGGATATCATTTTGCAGGAGATACTCGTACGGTTGACACTCATATCCAACGGCTACGTAAAAAGCTAGATGCTGCAGATTATATTACCACCGTGTTCGGAATCGGATACAAGTTCAAAAAAACAGGTGGGTAGATAAGATATGGTTAACAAAATAAGCACTAAATTTCTGCTTGGATTCCTGTTGATTTTCTCTTTTTCATTTGTCTTATTGAATCAAACCGTTAAGGAGTTCACTCGAACAGGAAATCAAAACCTCATTACCAGCGAATTGGTTGGACTCAAAAACAACAGTAACGTGTATGTCCGCCAAGCGTTCCTCATCAACCATTTTTCAAATAATGAACTATATTTCGGAGAAATGGCGGAGGAGCTAGGCAATACGCTAAATCATTCTACAGGAAATAGTGTTGGCGTTTATACGGTTAATGGTGAGTTGCTGTATGCTTCGGATCAATCTTTGTTCTCGGAGGCAAAGGAAAATGATATACAGGAGGCTATCGAAGGCAAGACAGCGTATAGCATCAATTACAATGACAATAAAACATCCGTGTTGTTCTCATACCCTGTTGTCATGGATGGTTCCAAAGTAGGTATTTTGCGCTTTTATAAAGATTTCACCTTGCTTTATCAGCAAAGTGGGAAAATATTGGAGATTATACTTTACATCACTTTGGCAATCTTCTCCGTTGCCTTCTTGTTTTCCTATATTTTATCCAGACATGTTACTCTTCCTCTTGGAAAACTTGCACGAGCCTCATCCGAGGTGAAGGATGGAAATCTGGACGTCCGTATCCATTTCAAGCGAAAAGATGAAATTGGCCGTTTGGCTGAAAACTTTAACGATATGATCAATCAAATTGGTCTTCAAATTCGCATTATTGAGAAGGATCGTGACCAACTTAGGGAATTACACAAGCAAGAGAAGCTTTTCTTCGATAATATCACGCATGAACTTAAAACCCCTTTAACCTCAATATTAGGATACGCTGAATTGATTAAGGCCAATGGAGAGCGGGATCGAGAATTTTTTGAGAAAGGAACGACCCACATTATCGAAGAGAGCAGGCGCTTGCATGCGATGGTAATTAAGCTACTTGAAGTTTCGCGTCAACATGTTAACGAGTTAGAGCGCGTTGAGGTTGGAGCTATTCTTCGCGATGTATGTGAATCGATGAGCATCCGTGCTCAACGATATAAAAAAAATATTGTGGTTAACATTGAAAGTGAGTTGTATCTACTAGCTCAAACCGATAGCATACGTCAACTCTTTATTAACCTGCTGGATAATGCGATCAAGTACAGTCTTGCTTTTGCTGAAATATCCGTAAGAGGAGTTCAAGAAGAAGGGAAGGTACGTATATACATTGGCAATCCGAGTGATCCAATCGACGCCGATGAACTTACCAAACTGTTCCAACCATTCTATTTGGCGCACCCCAAAGATTCTGAGGCGGGTAGCGTTGGTCTTGGGCTAAGTATTGTTAAGTCCATTGTTGAAGAACTAGAAGGCTCTATTTCTATTGTCAGTCAAAATAACTATATGGTCGTTACTGTAGAGTTCGACAGTTTGAAAAGCGACAGAGGTGAAGAACAGTTGTGATGAAGAACTATTTGCAGAGGGTGCCTTGGACGCTTTTGTTCATGTTGTTTCTGCTGACGAGTTGTAGTGTAGGACATCAAAGTGAAACGATTATCATTTCCAGCAACGACGCTGAAGATATTCAGCATCCAGGCTCAAGTCCAGTGCAGGTCCAGAAAATATATAGATTGCCAGATGAGTACATGGGACAATGGTTGGGGTGGTCCTCATCTCATTCGATCATTGGTTCATACAAGACTGCCAGCATTCCTGAACGTTCGATATTAACACGTTTAGATCAACCATTTGAACAGAGCAACAATATCAAAGAATTGAGCACGAATAATGTTCAAACGATACTATCCCCTGATGGTAAATATATTACTGAGATGTATAACACTAATTTAGATGTGAACATTAAGATACTTTCATTAGCTGATGGTCAAGAAGCGACGGTTGACACAGTTAACACTAAAGACAAGTTCCTTCAAGATGTATCTTGGTCTAACAATGGTAAATATTTAAGCTATCTCGTACTGGACTCTTCTGGCAGCGACAAAGCCAGTCTGCGGCTGTACAATATGGAGTCCCGAACGTTACAAGTTTATGAATTTCAGGATATTGATGAAGGAGGTACGCTCCTAGGCATGAATGTTTCGGAGGACGGGCGTAGTGTATTATTTGAATCCATGCATTCGGGCAAAACGAACGTTCTGCTCGGTAAAATAAATAACAAAACCATTGAGAAAAGATATGTGCGACAGATCGGTAGGGAGCAAAATCCTGCTTGGATCAGCAATGATCAATTTGTTTTTCTTGGAACGGACGGTACACTATATGAATACGATCAGCGGAATAGCGAATTATCCATCATTTTGGAGAGAGTCTCTATATTCGAAATCTCTCAGGACAAGAAATTCATTGCCTATTCGTTGCGTGATGAAGATGTCGTATATGTAGGGAAAATGCAAGGAAGAAATATACTGTTTAACGAACCTGTGTATCATGGCATTGTGCCAACAACGATGTATTGGAATACAGATAGTAGCCGTCTCTTAATTCAAAACCAAAAGAGTTATACGCATTCAGAACCTGGACAAGTTGACTTTGCAGCTGGACCTTCATTTATCATTGAATTCAAATAATGTCATTTCCTTAAACCCCATTGTTACGGATTACCCGTAATAATGGGGTTTTCTATTGTCTGAGCACTTGTTTACAACTTGTTTACATCTTGATCAAACTTTGGCGACATCCAAACCACATGATTAAAGAGCATCAAGAGCCCATAAACAGACAAGGGATGAACACAATGAACGGGAAAAACAATCTAACAATTAAACGTTATATGCCTGGAATAGATGGCTTGAGAGCCATATCTGTTCTAGCCGTCATTGCTTATCACTTTGATTTCAAGTGGGCGCAGGGCGGGTTGCTGGGAGTTGGCATATTTTTCGTACTGTCCGGTTATCTGATTACGGATCAAATTCTCTTGGAGTGGAAGATGCACAAAAACATATTTCTTTGGAATTTCTGGATAAGGAGACTCCGCAGATTGTTGCCTGCCATGATCAGCATGCTTATGTTTGTTGCACTATGGCTCATTGTGACAGATCCCACCAGACTTCTGTCCTTGAGCGGAGACTTTATCTCATCTGTATTTTACGTGAATAACTGGTACCTCATATTTCACAACGTATCTTATTTTGATAGCTTCGGTCCACCCTCGCCAATTGGACATCTTTGGTCCCTCTCGATTGAAGAGCAGTTTTACTTGGTTTGGCCTGTTGTACTACTGCTGGCTATTAGGTTCGCTCCACGAAGAGGGAGACTTATGGTGTACATTGCTGTGTTGGCCTCCATATCTGCAACAGCTATGGCTGTCATGTACGAGCCTGGAACTGATCCGAGCAGAGTCTACTACGGAACAGATACTCGGGCATTCGCTATCTTTATTGGGGCAGCCTTGGCGGTCGGTTGGCCGAGTTGGAAGTTGAACAGAAGAATCTCACCTACTGCTCGAACGCTTCTTGATTGTGTTGGTGGGCTGGGATTGCTTATCCTTCTGATTCTAATCTACCGAACGAATGAATACGATGATTCGCTTTACCGTTTCGGCTTTCTGTATTTATCTATCATTTCCGCTATAGTTATTTCCGTTCTCGCGCAACCAGCCAGCCGATTAGCCAAACTGTTGGGATGTAAACCGCTAGCTTGGATAGGTAAACGATCCTACAGTCTCTATATTTGGCACTATCCAGTGATTACTTTAATGCATCCGACAGGAAATGAGAGACTTAACATTTTACAGATCATGATCCAGTTAATCATCACGTTCATCCTATCGATACTTTCCTACACTTGGATTGAAGAACCGATCCGGAAAGTGGGAGTTAAAGCTCAGCTTCGCTTCATACGAAGTCATCACTGGTTCAAGCCTGCTATTATTTTTACTTTTACACTCCTTGCCTTATTTCGAGTCGAGTCCTGGATCA
The DNA here is from genome assembly GCF_047302515.1 of Paenibacillus amylolyticus. Lineage (GTDB taxonomy): Bacteria > Bacillota > Bacilli > Paenibacillales > Paenibacillaceae > Paenibacillus > Paenibacillus amylolyticus_G. The sequence continues at coordinate 30,044 of NZ_CP168019.1, forward strand.
CGAACGAGACCAAGGTCAGATCGGAGTCAGTGCAACCAGTCATCGTGCAAGAAGTCACTTCAAACAACCAGCAGGAATTGAACACTGACAATACAGAAGAGATCCCTGCCCCTGTCCCTATGGTAAAGGGAGAAGGGATTACCGTCATCGGTGATTCTCTTGCTTTGAACGTTGCCTCCGTTTTGGAAGAAAAACTACCCGGAATTGTCGTTGACGGAAAGGTTGGCAGACAAATGTCTCAGGCCCAAAGTGTTATTGAAGATTTGCGTGCAAAAGACAAGCTAGGGGATCGAATCGTGATTGCACTGGGTACAAATGGTGCATTTAATCAATCCAGTTTGAGTTCTCTGCTAGATTCGTTACAAGGTGAGAAAAAAATTTACTTGGTTACGACCCGCGTTCCGAAAAACTGGCAAAATACCGTGAATGAAGCTCTTAAGGATGTCACACGTGAATATCCGAACGTGAAAATTATCGATTGGTATGCTGCCAGTGAGAATAAAAATGATTTGTTTTATCATGACGGTGTTCATCTAACGCCAGAGGGAGCTCAGTTTTATGCCTCTGTATTGGTTGAACATATTCAAGAAGATCAAGGATAAACGACTCCGTTTGTGATTTTAGAAAGGATGAATCCATTATGAATAAAAATAAGGCACGAAAAGCGTGGATGGTATGGGGACTGGCTCTTTTGATTATGATCTTGGGTTATATGGGGTTTCGCTCACTGGATACGACAAATGCTCAACAAGAAGAGTCAGATGCTCAGGCAATGGGGGCAACTAAATATATTTCAAATCAGACTCAGCCCGAACAGAGCAATAACGCAAGTTCGAATGATTCACAGAAGACGGATGTCTTATCTACTGAGGGAGAAGGGGTTACGATCATAGGGGACTCCGTAACTGTGGGCATCGAGCCTTATCTGAAAGAAAAGCTGCCTAAAATCAACGTTGACGGAAAAGTAGGAAGACAGATGTCTCAAGCTGAATCCACCGTGAGTGAATTGAAGGCTCAAGGGAAATTGGGCGACCGCATCATTATTGAGCTTGGAACGAATGGTCCATTTAGCAAAAAGCACCTTCAACATTTGTTAACAGCTTTATCTGATGCCAAACAGGTCATTGTCGTGACAACACGAGTACCAAAAGGATGGCAAGATAGCGTCAATTCAACGATTAACGATGTGGCTCAAGAATTCGATAATGCGCAAGTTGTGGACTGGTACGCTGCGAGCGAAGGAAAAGGAGATTATTTCTACAAAGATGGAGTCCATCTCAAACCCGACGGCGGCAGGTTTTATGCTGATCTACTCATACAAGCTTTAGAACAAAAGTAGGATGGTTGCTGCTGATTGTCTAGGAGAGAGAGGAGTATCGAAATGTCTTTAAAAACAAAGAAAATCGCAATATGGACATCTGTAATGATTTTTTTAATGATCATTGCTTTGGGACTTTATTATGTAGTAGCGATCTATAAAGGCTTGGATAGTTTCAGTAAGGAGCAGGAAGACTCGCCTTTTTATGAGGTGAAAGCGAGCGAAGAGCATGTCATCGAACCTCCCAAATGGGCGGGTAAAGAGCCTGTAAATATTTTATTAATGGGTGTGGATGCTCGTGGTCTAAAAAAGGGGGAGGTTCCTAGATCCGACAGTATGATGGTTGTTTCATTGGACCCGGTCCGCGAAAGTATTCATGTGTTATCCATTCTCCGCGACACCTACACCGATATTCCGGAGCACGGTAAAAACCGGATCAATACGGCGATTACACATGGCCCAAAAACAGCCATGAATACGGTAAGTGAACTACTTGGAATTCCAATTCAATTTTACGTGTATACCGACTTTCAAGGCTTCATTAAACTTGTGGATGCTGTAGGCGGAGTTGATTTTTATGTTGAAAAGGATATGAACTATGAGAGCAAAGCTGACAATTACGAGTATGACATTAATCTGAAAGAAGGTCAGCAGCATCTGGATGGCAAAACAGCATTGCAATATGTTCGTTTTCGTCATGATGCGATGTCCGATTACTCACGAACCAAACGGCAACGGGAATTGATGAATGAGATTGTAGAACAAATGAAAAACACAACTTCTCTTGTGAAGCTGCCTGTCATACTTGAGGAGGTGAGTCCGTATATTGATACGAACTTGTCCGTAAATGATATGTGGAAACTGGCATCGGTAGGATACCAGAGTAAGATCGAGTCAAACGAGCAAATTCCTCCAATGAAACTGCTCAAGGAGACCTATGTGGGGAGGGCAGCGGTACTGGCTGTAACGAGCAACCTTCATCTAAAAGAATATGTTCGGGACCTGTTGGAGTCTAACCCTGTAGATACAGTTGAAACAGAGCAAAAAGCAATGACTAATGAGGAAATACACCAAGATAAGTAACCTAGGAGGAACAACATGTTTAAGAAAATAACAAAAAAGCGTGCATGGGCCGTCTTTGCCTCGCTTTCAATTTTAATGAGTACAATAGCTCATGGCACTGCTTTTGCAGCATCTGATTCGAATACGGAACAAAACTCGCCAACAGGTGAACCGAAGGCGGAGAAGGCATTGCAAAAGCATTCGGAAGTTCAGCCATTAGTGATGAACCATAATATCGCATCGATGACGGAGAAAAGAACCATTCAAGTCAAGTTCACCCTTCCCGAAGGCGTGGATGCGAAAAAAATAGAATGGACGTACGGTGGAAAACCGTTATCCGAATGGAAGACGTTTGAGCAACAAGATTATACAGGTCCATCTTTTATACGCGTTTCACATGAGAAAGTAAGTGGTCGTCAGTTTACAGCTGATATTACCTTCGACCTGGTCTATGGCACGACCAATCTGGCGGAACCGCAATTGCAACGTCCGCTCTTTGCTTCGCTAATGGGCACATATGATCTGACCGTCAAAGCAAATGGAAAAGCGATCGCACAGGCACCTGTGAAACTGACACCATATGCCAGTTACCTGACCTATGACGAATTGAAGCCAGCGATCGACGAAGTTACATCACAAGCAGCTCAAAAAAATGACAGATACATTCAAACGACCTCCATTGGAAAATCGGTTGAAGGAAGGGATATATATCTAACCATCGTTGCCAAAGACAAAAATACGATCGACAAATACGAAAATGTAACCCATCCGGCCATGTTGAATGACCCCAAGCGATTACAGGCAGATATCAAATCAGGTGCATTCGGTGACTATGCTGTCCCCATCTGGGTCAACAATATTCACCCCAATGAATCTCCTGGCGTGGATGCCATTTTCAACTATTTCAAGTCAACTTCATTAGATGAAAAAGTAACATTTCGAACCATTTCAACGGATGGTAAACCTGACAAAGTAAGTTTCAATGTAGACGATGCTTTAAATAATGTATTTTTCATCTTTGTTTATACGAATAATCCAGATGGTCGTGTCCATCAAACACGAGGGAACGCCAATGATTTCGATTTGAATCGAGACAACTCCTACCAGACGCAGCCGGAGACGCGGAGTGTTACGGAACAAATAGCCAAGTGGTCTCCTCTTTCATTCCTGGATTTACACGGATACGATCGCAACTTTCTAATTGAGCCAGCTACACCGCCTCATGATCCGAATATGGAATATGATCTTCTGATTGATCGCATGTTGGAACAAGCAAAGGTTATGGGGGAAGCGGGCATCGCTAACACGAAGTATGATTATTATCACATCCCCTACGAAGAAAATCGCAAAACGGCGGAGGATCCAACCTATGTTTCCAGAGGTACCTCTTCAGGGTGGGACGATGCATCTCCCGCCTACACGGCCGTATTCGCTATGCATCATGGAGCGCTGGGACATACACTGGAAATTCCAGAGTTTAATGAAGAATCCACAAAGGCACTGTACTATAGTACAGCAGCTGCTACAGCATATGTGATGGATAATAAAGAAAAACTGTTTCTAAACCAACTTCACATCTATGAGCGAGGCATTGATAACATCGACGATCATGCAGTAGATCCATATTTGATTAATGCCAAACATGAGGAAATTGGCCGCCCACGTGAAGGGAACTCCAATTTTTTTCCGGAATATTATGTGCTGCCGGTGGATGAAAGTGTGCAAAAGAATGCTCTTGAGACGTATCACATGATCGAGTATTTCCTTCGGAACGGGGTTAAGGTGGAACGTTCTACTGAAGCTATCACCGTTGATGGCGTGACATATCCTCAAGGATCATTCGTTGTAAACATGCATCAAGCTCTGCGTGGTATGGCTAACCTGGTTTTGTATGACGGAATTGACGTATCCGATTATGAGTTCGTTGCCGGAGAGATTGTGCAGAACTTCCCGAATCTTCGGGGATTTGATCGCTATGTCATTAGAGAGCCGCACGTATTTGCTAACAAGACGATTCCTGTGACGTCCGTATCGGTACCGGCAACGTCCATGCCAGCAAACACGGCTTATATACTCATTCGAAACAGCAATAACGATGCCATTAGGGCTGTCAATGAACTGCTCACAGCTGGAAAAAGCGTGACTATGTTAACATCAAGTGACACAGGGGATCAAGCCGGCGATTTCGTTGTTTCAACCACTGACCTGAGTCCGCTTGCTTCCAAATACTTTCTGGATGTAAAAGCGTTCGGTGACAGCAAGCCTAGCGGGAAAGAACTGCAGAGCTTAACTGTTTCCGCGTTAGGGGAGTCGGCGTTTGTGCTCGAGGGTCTAGGCTTTAATGTAACCCAAGATCAAGACAAGGCCGATATCCTGGTCAATACCTTCGAATCTTCTGCATTTGTGGAGAAGGGGAAGCCATATATTGCCTACGGAAACATGGGAATGACCAATGTGAAAGACCTGATTCCTGACTTTACATTTGCCGGGCCTCAGTGGGAGCGCTATGAAGGAGTGTTTGCGTCTGATGTTAACCAAGATGAAATGATCACTGCACCCTATAATAAAGAGGAATACTTCTATACGGTATCCGGTTCTTATATTACGTCTGTACCGAAAACAGCAACAATCCTTGCTAAAATAAGTGAAAAAGATAATTTTTATAAAGCAGGTTGGTGGCCTGGACATGCTTCCGCTAAAGGTCAGATTATGGCCTTCACTTATAGAGGGAATCATAAAAATATAACTGTTTTCTCTAATGATTTGACGAATGTTGGCCATTCACAGCATCAGTACCGTTTACTGGCCAATTCTATATTCAGTGCTGTACATGAGACATCCGAATCATCTGGATCAGATGTTAAATTCAGCGATTTAAAAAACGTTGAATCGTGGGCTGGTCGTGAAATTCGTGAATTGGTAGATGCAGATGTGCTGCAAGGAACTGGGAAAAATCGATTCGAACCGCTGAAACCAGTTACTCGTGCGGAATTCGTGGCGATGATTGTAAGAGCTTTTGATATACCAGAGTCCAAAGGAAAAGTAACATTCAAAGACGTTCCACCGTCAAGCTGGTATCATACGTATGTCACAGCAGCAGTAGAATCAAAGGTGGCTGAAGGTGTCGGAGGGGATCGTTTTGAGCCAGGATTGTCCATTACAAGAGAAGAAATGGCTCAAATTGTGGCTAACACGCTCAAGCTAAAGCAAGAGGTCTCAACCAGCAATACGACTGAAGTGCTGGAACAATTCACTGACAAAGACCTGATCGCGCCCTATGCCAGAGATTCCGTTGCCTACCTCACTGAGGCTCGTCTCATTCAAGGTGTATCCGTGTCAAACTATGGTCCCAAACAGCTTGCCAATCGTGCGCAAGCCGCAGTAATGATCAGTCGTATGAAGCATTTTATAAATCATGACCTGTAATAACATCCGTCATGAACATGAAAAACGATAAGTCAAAAGGGACGAAGCTGGGAATATCCAGCTTCGTCCCTTTTGTGTTATGTACGTTTACTTACTTCAGCATGATCGCTACTTTCACACCTAGACGGGGGGATGTGTCTTCAAAGTGAGTCCAAGACCTGTTGGCACCTGAATGAAAACCACTTCGTTTTGAATAACGGGTGGTAAAGCTCATCACTCCGTTCAAGGCTATGAGCTTTTGCAGGCCAAGAAACGGACGATGAAGCAAGTATTGCTTGAACGAGGTACGATACGAATGCAATTCGAGCGGTTTGGATGAGCAACAGGCTATTTCAGTTATTCTGCTGCATAAACAAAACAGGCGACCAGTCGCCGGGAATACCGAGGATTGGTCGCCTGTTGAACTTTGTATACACTGATGAAGCAAAGTAATTCTAAGAAACGTTAATTTTGGGAGAAGAAGGACTAAATATCCGGTCGAAATATCGCATTAATGACTCGAGTGGACCCGTACCCAGACGTGAGATCAACCATCCTAGAATTAACGTTACGATGACGACTAGCAGATCGCCGAACGGTAGCTCGCCATAACTATAATTGATTCCTGATAGAGAGAGGATCCATACAAATACGAATTGTATCGCATACATCGTTAACGCAACACGGCCAACCGCAGCAAATGGTTGTAAAAGAACATTTACTTTCTTTGGTATAAGGAAAGCAAGCCCTATCACCAGTAACGCAATCCCAAGTCCTGTCATGGTTTGGAAAGTCGATGCACTATGCGGGGCTGTCCACAACAGCATATGCCACATCGGCGAATCTACGTTTAAAGGCCAGATTGCATATGGGTCGGGTTGAGCCGCAACACCTTGGACGCTCACTAGCCATGTTTCAAATGAGCGACCAAGTTCAGGTAGAACCTTCGAAGCCAGTGATTTACTGATAACTAGCATGACCAAGCCGCCAAAAGCCAGTGAGAGAGAAACACGCTTACGGGTTAAATCTAAACGTCCGATGGCCATTCCTGCAACAAAAGCAGGGGCAAGAGCAATGGAGGACATAGGACCGCCAGTAATGTCTGCAAGCAGGAATGATCCGGAGAACGCGCTTTGTCCGAGTAACATCAGAGGTGGAGCTAGCACAGTCAAACTGACCGCTGTTGTTGCCAATGTTCGGATAGAGCGCCCAACCAAAATTAATCCCAACACAAACATGGCTGCATAGGCCGGTAAAATGATACCGTAAGGGATATTGAGCATAATCAATATGTATCCGATCACGTCAACAAAAACAGCCCGAGCAAGCATTTTTCCCCGAAATGAGCTATCAGCCGCACCACGTTCTTTCATGCGCTGTGCCATGATTGAGTAGGAGATTCCGCCGCATAGAACAAATAATAATGTTGTATTGCCTGATACGATGTTGCCGTTCCACTGGTTCATTGCAAAGTGCTGTATAAACATGCCGATTACAGCTAAACCTCTTACGGCATCGAGCGCAATAAGACGCCCCGATCCACGGGAGTCGCCCTTCTTGATCTGAGTATCCTTGTTTTTTTTCTGAGAACGGGATTGGATCTGATCTACCTTATCCTCGTTTTCATGGCCGGATTCGTCCGGCGACTGAAATTTTAATGACAATTCGTATTCCTCCTTGTTTCAATATGTACGTTCGTACTTGTTACAGCTGTACTAATCCACTATATGTGGCACATGTCGCCAAAGTTTAATCAACTTGTAAACAAAATGTCACAGAGAAGAATTTCAACGTGATGAGAAGAAGAATCCAAAGTTAAAATAATTCTTTACTGTTCGTTCTAGAAATGATATGCTAACAGCAAGTTAGATCTAACTACTTTTTTTTACACATTAAAGAACGATCGTTCTCAAAACTGAAATTATACTAATCTAAAGAATATGAGGGAGGGAATAAGATGAAATACACCGTAATTACAGGAGCAAGTTCAGGAATTGGATATGAAACGGCATTGGCATTTGCAGCACGTGGCAAAAACTTGATTTTGGTAGCTAGAAGATTGGATAAGCTGGAAGACCTTAAATCGACTATTCAGGGTATCGACCCTAAAGTAAATGTTATCGTTCATACAAGCGACTTGTCTGTTACCGCAGAGGCATACGCACTGTATAACGATTTGAAGGAATATGAAATTGAGACTTGGATCAACAACGCTGGACTTGGAGAAGGCTCGTTCATTGCTGAACAGAATTTGGATAAAGTGGAGACCATGCTGCGTGTTAACATCGAATCTTTGACCATTCTATCTACACTGTATGTGCGAGATTATGCGAATGTCGAAGGTACTCAGTTGATTAACGTCTCCTCCGCACTTGGATATGCTATTGCTGTAGGCAGTGTAGCTTATTCTGCATCGAAATACTACGTTAGTGCCTTCACAGAAGGTCTTGCCAAAGAACTGGAACTGAAAGGTGCAAAACTTAAAGCGAAGATCCTGGCACCAGCGATCACGGAAACAGAATTTGTGCAAAAATCAATAGATGCTGAAGGATTTGATTACAAAGCGAATATGCCCAAATACCATACAGCTAAAGAAATGGCAGGCTTCATGATCGATCTGTATGATCACAATGAAGTGGTCGTAGGAATTGTAGACCAGAACTATGAGTTCCAACTGACAGGTGCGATCTACCCGGTGATTTCAGAATTGAATTAATACAGCAGAATCCCGAGGATACATTTACAAAATCTCAAATAAGAAGAGGAGTACATTCGATTGGAAAAGATATGGAGTAAAACAAAGATTGGCAATATGGAATTGCCTCATCGACTAGCGATGGCACCTATGACACGCAGTCGAGCACAAGAAGATGGTACACCTGGAGAGTTGGCGGCACTTTATTATGCTCAGCGCGCAACGATGGGACTTCTGATTACGGAAGGAACGCAACCTTCCGATGATGGACAGGGATACTTGTGGTCACCTGGCATCTACACCGATAAGCATATTGATGGATGGAAAAAGGTAACGGATGCGGTGCATGAAGCTGGCGGATATGTATACATCCAATTAATGCATGCGGGTCGCATGTCACATCCGGAAAATACCCCGCATCATCGTCAACCGGTTGCTCCATCAGCAATCGCACCGGGTGTAGAAATGTTTACAGTTACAGGGATGCAGGATATCCCCGTTCCCCGGGAATTGAGTCAGGAGGATATTCAAACGAACATTGCCGATTTCCGAAAAGCAGCAGCCGCAGCGATCGAAGCAGGGGCGGATGGCGTTGAGATTCATGGGGCCAACGGATACTTGATCAATCAATTTTTAGGAGAAAATTCGAATACACGCACAGATGAGTATGGCGGATCTATTGAAAATCGTGCTCGCTTTGCGATTGAAGTAACCAAAGCCATCGTGGAGGAAATAGGTGCAGAACGGACAGGCTTCCGTATCTCACCAGGCACACCGCTGGGTGGAATTCAAGATGGCGAACAAGGCCCTGAACTCTATCGCTATCTTGTAAAAGAATTGGCTCAATTGGATTTGGCTTACCTTCATGTTATGCATCTTAGAGATGAACAACTGCTCCAAGACATTCGTTCGATCTGGCAAAATCCATTGTTGGTCAATCGGTCTGGAAGAACTTTGGAGGAACTCAGTGTCGATTTAGATCGTGGTCTCGCTGATGTGGTACCTGTAGGTGTATGGTCCTTAGCTAATCCAGATTTGGTGGAACGACTTCAACAAGGTGCGCCACTCAATGAAGCAGATCCGCCAACATTCTTTGGATTGGGAAGTAAGGGCTACACGGATTATCCTACGTTGGAAGAATTAAAGTCGAATGAGGGAAAGCACTAGCACAAACCATGGAGCATGGCGTACAACTGAACATTGCGCGCCATGTTCCTACATAAGTTGAACTACTTATTTACACGATAACAGCGATTGGAAGGTTATTCTGTCATCGCAGTGTCAGTTTAAATAATCTTTAGTTCAACTTATATAGTCTATAAGCAAAGGAAGAGGATAAATGATGAGAGCAGCTCAAATACAGAAATACTCTAAAAAAATCCAGGTGGAAATCAATAATATTGAGATACCTCAGATTCATAGCCGTGAGGTCCTCGTCAGAGTAAAAGCTGCGGGTGTAAATCCACTGGATATCTTGAATATGAATGGTAGTGTTCGGATGATTGCCGACTATACGTTACCTTTAACTTTAGGGAATGAATTATCGGGTGTCATTGAAGCTGTCGGTGATGATGTTTTGAATTTTAAAGTGGGGGATTCGGTTTATACGAGGTTGCCACTAAATAAAATTGGTGCTTTTGCTGAATATGCGGCTGTACATGAGGATGCTTTATCCATGATGCCTGAAAATCTGTCTTTTATCGAAGCTGCTGCAGTACCCCTTACTGCCCTGACCGCGTATCAAGCATTGCATGATGTGCTCCGAGCGGAACCGAATAAAAAGTTGTTTATACCTGGCGGAACCGGGGGATTCGGTGCGATGGCTATCCCGATTGCCAAGTCCATGGGGCTAACGGTGATTACAAGTGGCAGCGAAAGAGGCAGATCACGTACACTGTCGATCGGAGCAGATCAATTTATTAATTATAAAAAAGAGAATTATGCTGATATCCTGTCCGATATCGATTATGTGATCGACACCTTGGGTGCAGAGGAAATCAAAGCTGAACTGAGCATTTTGAAACCACAGGGGAAATTAGTTTCTTTGAAAGCGGGGCCCAATTATCGTTTTGCAGCGGACAGCCATTTTCCGATGTGGAAAAAAGCATTGTTTGGACTTGTGGGTGCTCGTCTGGACTCTATGGCACGTAAGAACCAAAATGAATATCGCTTCATGTTTGTACACTCCAGTGGAAGCCAATTGGAGAATATCACAACCCTTATAGAGAAGAACGATATCAAACCTTCGATCGATTCAACATATAGGTTTGATGAAATTGAAAAAGCACTGATTAAAGTGTCCACGGGTCACTCCCAGGGGAAAGTCATTCTTACCTTTTAATGCCCAACGAGGGCATGTTATTTCAATGTTCGTTTTCTGAACAGGAGGGAAGCCAATGGCGAGAAGCAAAGAGTTCGAAGAGTCTGTTGTACTGGATAAAGCGATGAGACTTTTTTGGGAACAAGGCTATGAGAAGACGTCTATGAGGGATCTGGTTAATCATATGGGAATTCATCGTAAAAGCTTGTATGACACATTTGGCGATAAACATACCTTGTTTCTAAAGACAGTAGATCTGTATGATCACAAAATCAGCTCCGCTCTTGCAGCAGGCGTAGAGCGTTCCAAAACGGCAACTGAAGCACTTCAGTTTATATTTTGTTCTTTAATTCATGGAGAGGAATCTCCAGCATCAGGCTGCTTCATTGTTAATTCAACGGTAGAATTGGCGGCACGCGATAAAGACATGAACAACCGATCAACGGAGATGTTTGGAAATACGGAGAAACTAATTAAGGACATTATGGTGTGGGGACAGCAAGAAGGTGAATTCACAACGGAGTACAACGCCGAGGTATTGGCGGAATATCTGCATAACGTAAGCATTGGGTTAAGGGGGATGGCCAAGACTTCGATGACCAAGGAAAAACTGCTTCGTATAGCAATGCTATCCATGGATCTCATACTAAGGTAGTCTATTTTTTTTACTTTAAAAGAATGATCGTTCTAATAAAGGTGTTCCAGATGAAACATATGTTATAGAAAAGAGAGGCAGGTAACGACATGAGAAAGACAGTACTAATCACAGGCGTATCGGGTGGGATCGGTAAAGAGTTAGCAGATCGGTTTGCCAAAGGTGGACATCATATTGTACTGGTAGCTCGCAGTGAGGGTAAAATACAGGATCTAGCTCAGGAGTATCGGAAAAAGTATGGTATTCAGGCGACGGTTTTTGCCAAAGATGTAGCGGCACCTGGGGTACCACAGGAGATTTATCATGAGCTGAAGGAAAGGGGCATTGTTGTTGACTATCTTGTCAACAATGCAGGTTTCGGTCTGTTCGGGACGTTTATGGAAACGGATCTGGAACAAGAAGTTAATATGATTGACGTAAATATCAAGGCTTTAACCGTCATGACAAAGCTATTCTTGCCGGATATGATCCAACGTGGGCACGGCGGTGTGATGAATGTGGCCTCGTTGGTAGGTTTTTTCCCTGGACCGATGATGTCGGTATATTATGCAACAAAGGCATACGTGCTATCGTTCACTGAGGCTTTGGAGAATGAAGTAAGCGGAACTGGGGTTACGGTGACAGCACTGTGCCCAGGCCTGACATCTACCGGATTTGTTGATCGTTCGGGTATGGGTGTCTCGAAGATGTTGCAGGGCCCGATCATGGAAGCTGGACAGGTGGCGCAAGAAGGGTATCAAGGCTTCTTGCGTGGCAAGACATTAATTATGCCTGGTGCTCGGAACCGATTCATCGCGTTTATGCCGCGGTTGTTGCCGCGTAAGATGATGACCCGCATGATTAGATCCTCACAGGACAAGACAGGACATTAAACATTTATAGAGTGTGTCCTTCATCTTGTCTTTTACGACAAACATACACAAAAACAGGAGGGAAGCTCAAGGGTACAAATTGAATCTTCTCAATCTCAAATAACTCAGCTAATCGTTGCTTCATATGAAGTGAGTACTGGTATAACACTAACGTGCCTTCAGGTCGGAGCGCTGTATGGATCTGTGACAGGATGTTTTGTCTCATTTCTCTGGAGAAATTAAAAAAGGGCAGTCCGCAAATGATGCTATCCAACTGATGGATATATTCTTGATTGATCCTTTTTAATAGATAGGATGCATTGGAATGGAACATGAATTCAGGATATATTCTCTTCAGATTACTTCTCATTTTGGGGTCTCTTTCAAATAAAAACACGGTTGCAGATTTCGGTAAATGTGCTCTCATGAGACGTGTGACGGCACCTGTTCCTGGCCCGAGCTCAGCAATGCTTCTAACCTCATCCCATCGTACAGACTGGACGATTTTACGGGCTAGAAATTTGGAACTGGGCAGGAGACTGCCTACTCGTTTGGGGTTCCTCAGAAATCCTTGCAGGAAAAGAAGTGGTTCGGATGTTTTCATCGCGGTATCCTCCATTATCAATGCTATTGATGTTTCACTGGATGTTAGAAGGCAAGCTTAGTTGGAATATAAATACGTTACGCGTATGTTTTAGTGTTAAAGTCCCCTGATGTAAATCCGCAATGTTTCTCGCAATAGAAAGTCCCAGACCAGATCCTGATTGAATACCTTCGCTATTCCTCGAATAATCCACCTTATAAAAGCGATCAAACAGTCTGTTTTTTTGTTCTATCGTTAGTGGTATGCCTTTATTCTCTACTTCAATGGTAACGTGATTATGCTGCACACTCATTCGAACATGAATCGTGCCCGGTTTAAAGGAATACTTGAGTGCATTCATGAGGAGATTGTCGATGGCTCGAGCGATCTTATCACTATCCAGGGAAACCATGATTGGAGCATTACCGAGTGTTTTTTCAATACGAATCCCATGCTCCTGAGCTAAAGGTTCGAATTCAAACAACAATTGGTCCAATAGCTGACAGAGGTCAACATTTTTTAAATCCAATTGGGTGTTCACTTCGTTAAGACGCGTATATTCAAATAAATCATCGAGTAACTTCTTCAAATGCGTTGCTTTGTTATAGGTGTTTTGTATGAAACGGTCATACTCCGCTTTGTCTTGAAATGATTCTGATTTGAGAAGCTCAATATAGCCAATTATGCTGGTAAGCGGTGTACGCAGGTCATGTGAGATGCCAGTGATTAGGTCCATCTTGGATTGCTCCAATTCACGTTCTTTAGCAATCTGTTGCTTTAACTGTTCTGTCATGTGATTAATGTTGGAAGCGACGCGCCCAAGTTCATCTTGTCGATTAACGGGCACCCTGTAATTCAAATTTCCTTCAGATATGATTTGAAGCCCTTGCTCTAGTGTAATGAGATCTCTCACAATTTTTCGTGTGAAAAACAAAAAAATTAACGTGAAAATTACGATGAAGATTGGTGTTAGAACATAAGGAAAGATGTAGAGAAGCGAAGGCCAATTAAATCTTTCACTAATTTTTGCGGCAGCTATGATTAACATATTATTTACACCCACAGAGCCAACAAACGAAATCAATAAACTGATCAACATTTGATATAGAATGTTAATCTGTATCTTTTTTTTAAACTGTGGTAATCGTTTAATCAATTTTATAACCCACTCCCCATACCGTTTTAATATACTGAGGTTCTCTTGGATTCAATTCCAGCTTTTCTCGCAGATTACGAATATGGACCATCACGGTATTATCTGAATATCCATAAGGTTCTTTCCACACGGTCTCATAAATCTTCTCGGAGCTAAATACTTGTCCGGGATGGCTTGCAAGTAACACCAGAATGGAAAACTCCAGTGGTGTAAGCGAAATGTCATTATCTTTGAGCTTCACAGAATGTTTACTCGTATCAATGACAAGGTCTTTAATCAAAATAAGTGAATTGGATTCTGGTTTCCCGATCAGTGTTTGACGTCGCAGCTGAGCCTTGACGCGAGCCAGCAATTCTAGCGGATTAAACGGTTTGACCATGTAATCGTCAGCCCCGGTAGTCAGGCCAGTGATTTTATCAATGTCTTCTTCCTTGGCGGATAGCATTATAATCGGAGTGGATGATACTTCTCTTATTTTGAAGCAGGCTTTGATTCCGTCCATGATGGGCATCATGACATCCAGTATTACGAGTTGGACCGATGTTGTTTTGATAATATTTAGCGCTTCCTCACCATTGGCTGCTTCAATGACCTGATATCCTTCGTTACGTAAATAGACATGAATGACATCCCGGATATCGGGTTCATCATCAACAACGAGAACGGTATTCATAATTCAACACTCCTTAAAAATTAGGATAACATCAGTGTAAACGATAGTCCGGAATGTTTAAATTGTTTCCTTTTTGCGACAGACATAAACGAACGCAGGTGGGATATTCAAAGGCACTAATTCTATTTTTTCGATGATAAAGTGTTCGGATAATGTTTTTTTCATTTGAAGTGAATATTGAAAGGCGATGAATAATCCTCCAGGTTTGAGTGCCTTATAGATCTGGTCTACCAACGTATTTCTTAATTCAGGCTCAAAGTTGAAAAACGGCAATCCGCTAAAAATGTAATCCAGTTGCTGAACGCCCTCTTGATTCATGGATTCTACCAATCGAGCGGCGTCTGGATAACAGGAGAACTCCTGGTATGCCGTCTTAAGAGTATTCCTCATCGTTTCGTTCATCTCAAACAATAGGACTTTGGTGGAATCCTGTACTTGTTGATGAATATAGCGAGTGATAGGACCTGTACCCGATCCAAGTTCGGCGACTGCTTTTGCCTCTAGCCAAGAGGCTTGCTTCACCATTTTACTTGCGAGAAATCGGGAACTGGGTATGATACTGCCGACATGTTTAGGGCTTTGAAGAAAGCTTTTCAGAAATAAAATGGGTTCATTAGAATTCATATTTGTGGTTCCTCCATATATGTGATGGTATGTTATCAAACCAGTTAGAAATGGAATAATTGCAGCGTAGATAGAATGGGACCGCCGAAGTAAGTTCCTGCTGTAAAATAGGTGATGGTCCATAACAAAGCACTGGAATATGAAATGAGAGCAAATTTCCGATATTGCACGCCGCTCATTCCAATAAGCAAAGGGAGAACATAACGCACAATTGGAATGAACAAACCGATGCACATCGCCCAATTGCCACTTTTATTCAGAATCAGTTCAGCCTTGACGAAGTGTTTATGATGTTGAAACTTGTGTCTTATCTTGCTTCCAAATAACTTCCCTGCAAAATAAGCAAAGGTAATGGCCGTTAATAGTCCAGATAAAATACAGAAGTATGTGATCCATGAATTGATAACTCCTGTGTGACTCAGAATGGCACCGCTGATAATCGTGATCTCATTTGGAATTGGAATGCCGAAAGGCCCTAATGAGAAGGCAAAATAAAAAATCAGATATCCATACTGGTGAAGTAGCTCTAAGATCGTATTACTGATCATTGTTTTGCCTCCTCTCTTGTTGATGTTGCAATCATAATGAAAAAAACTAAGGAATTAATGAGCATAAATCTGAAGAAAATCTAAAGAATACATAAGCAAAGCCAAACAACTACGTGCAAGAGAAAAAAGCCTTGCCCACGTACTGGCAAGACTTAATCAGGTGGAACTATTCAGGAGCGGTGATCAAGTGACACGAATTTCTGAATATCAAGTAAAGTTTGTCTCGAAAAGGAACGTATAAGCGAGCACAGATTCAATACCAATATCTTTATCTGTACGGAAAAAATGAGCATAAAAGAAGAGCCGAGACGTCATAATGACGACTCAGCTCTTCTTATATGTACCATGAGGACGGACTTTTTGAAATCAGTTTATTGTAGGAAGTAGAACCATCTGAATTTGACACCAGCAACAAAAAACAAAACGATCCATCCCCACAAAAACAACAAACGTAGAGGTCGTGGAATCAGGAGATATTCTGAGTACAATTTGCTGAAAAGTTTCATAACAGTAGTGACCACCCCTGCTAAGTTACTCCCTTACATCCGCTTTCGAAAGAAAAAGAAGTAAGACGATATGATAACCAAAACTCCAATAAGTCTATATACCGTGGCGTAGGCCTCAAGGTGGGTTCTGGCGATTACAAATCCGATGATCGAAATAGATAATAGCAAAAGACCAAAGGGGATCTTATAACTCAGATGCAGAACCTCCAATTATATCAAAATTAGGTATATTATATCATGATAAACACCATAGGTCTTTTTTGTATCAGATTCAGCCATGCCTACTCATTCAATAAATAAATCGAACGCTATGATGCTGGCATGCCAATATATAGTGTAAGGAGGAGGGGGATGGATAATGAGTGAGCAAGATGAGTACATAGAACTTGTAACGTTAATACGGACGGGGCATGAAGAAGCATATGGAGAATTATATGAGAAAACAGTGACGAGGATATATCAAACTGTGCGATTTCTCATCAAGGACAAGTCTGACGCGGAGGATGTAGTACAGGAGATTTACATTCAGGCGTATCGATCATTGGCGCGATATGATGCGGAGCGTGCTTTTCGTCCCTGGTTGATGGGGGTGACGATGCGACAGGTTCAGAGTTATCGACGCAAAAGATTGATGCAGTTTCGGTTTGGTAAGCGGATCGAGAAATCTGACGTTGGTATGGAATATGATTTTTCCACTGATCTGATCAACAAACTGGCAAATCGTCCTCTGCTGGAACAGGTGCACCGTTTACCGTACAAGCTGCAGCAGGTGGTCACACTTCATTATTTGAATGAATACACGCAAGAGGAGATTGCTGGCATATTGGAAATTCCGCTTGGAACCGTAAAATCGCGTATACATGCGGCGCTGGCGAAGTTGAGACAGAAAGAAAAGATGAATCCAAGATTGCGGGGAAAGGCGGAGGATCTGCATGAAACTCGATGAACAGTTGCGAACAGCCTACCAGGAAGAAACCAAAGACTGGTCCGTTCCTGCGAGAATTAAACATAAAATGATGGATGGTATTCGAAGTGATTCACACATCAGAAAAAATCGAAAAAAATGGCTGGTCACGGGGATCTTGGCTGCTGTACTCATTATTCCCACCGGAGCCTACGCAGGGTACACCTATCTCGCAGACGGAATATACGGTTCACAGGAAAACATCACAGCTATGGGGGGAACAGCTGAGGATTATATGAGGTTGGAAGCAAAGCTGCAGACGGCCAAGGCCCATTTCAGTGAAGAAGAATTTGTTAAATATATGGACTTGCTGAAGCAATTAGGGCAAATGGCCGTGAAGTATGCAGATTCTCAGGGCAATATGCATCCAGAGCAGTGGAATACAGTGGAGCAGGAACGATATAACCTTCTTGTAGCTGAGCTGGAACCGTTTTTTGAGAAGCTGGAAGCTGTGAGTGTAGGGTCCTCCAAAAAACTGATGGACGAGCAGCAATTTTGGACGGAACAGTTGGAACAGGCAGAAAAGACATTTACCAAGGAACAATATCTTGAGTTCAAGTCTGTCTATGAACAAATGAAAAAATACAAAGTTATGGTGATGGACAAGGATGGAAGTATCCAGGAGGAACGCTTGTCAGCGGAACAGAAGGATGATTTAAGGCAGCTAGAGAGACGCCTAATTCCCTATTTGAAACGGTTGGGGCTTGATGTGCGGTGAATCGGGTGAACTGTGAAAGAGGAGCAGAAGCGGAGAAGTGAATTCTTTCGCTTCTTTCTTGTTGCTGTGATCCATTACTTCCTCCCCTGCACCTTCAGCCGATATTGATGTGGTGTAGAGCCTGTGGTAGTACGGAATACTTTGCAAAAGTAAGAGGGGCTGGTCATACCGACACGGTGACCGATTTCGGGAACGGTGAGCGAGGAACGGGTGAGCAACACACAGGCATGACGAATGCGGGTAGCTTGAGCATAAGCAACGATGGTGGTGCCAGTCGCTTTTTTGAATACATGAGATAGATGATAGGGGGACAGATGAAGAGTATCTGCGATATGCTCCAAACGAAAAGGCTCTTGGTAATGCTGCTCAATCCATTGCATGATGGCTTCGGCATGAGGGTGAAGAACGTTAGCACTGGACGAGAATACATCTTCGGAGCAGCGTTGCTGCCCATCTTGCCACAGGTAGCGAAGTTGTGCGAGCAGATCCAATAAAAAGAGGAGTGTATCCTCCTCTATTTCGTGAGGAAGCAGACCTGGATACGTATCTGCATATTGTTCCATTCGTTGAACGAGTGGGGATGTGGCAGCAAGTCGGATGGGCTGAATGGGGGATTGCTCTTCCAACAGATCCTGTATGAAGTCGTGAGTAACGATAAATTGGGGCCAATGTGCCTTCAGTAGATCAAGTTCAACCATGAGTACATTTCGAATGAAAGGCTGCTGTCTGGATACTTGAATCTGGATGTGGTGCAATTGAAAAGGTCGAAAAATCATGAGCATACCGGGTTCAAGGGAGAAAACCTGCCCTTCGGTTATCAACTGCCCATATCCTTCGTGAATATAGGTTATCTCCAGCTGCGAATGAGCATGGAATACTTCGCGAGACGTAGTGTTGGATGTACGACGACAGACCAGATTAAATTGTTCTCCCAGAAAGATGGACTTCATGAATGCCTCCCTTATCATGCGCAAGATAGTTTTATTTTAGCACAAGATGAACGCATAAAAGCGCTTTATTATTGTGTATTGTGAAGGGAATAAGGGAGGTATGTAACGATGTTAAAAGTGGCGATTATCGGAGCAGGTGCTATTAGTGGAGCACATATCTCAGCATATTTGGCATTCCCTGAGCGATGTCAGATTGTTGCTGTGGTCGATATCTACGTGGAAAAAGCACAGAAGCGAATTAATGAATATGGTCTGGAAGGTGCACAAGCTGTCATGGATTACACAGATTTACTCGCCCAAAACATTGATCTGGTATCAGTTTGTACGCCGCCATATACGCATGCTCCCATTGCTTGTGATTTCATGCAAGCAGGTGCGCATGTGTTGGTCGAAAAACCGATGGCATCTTCCCTGGAGGAAGCGGATCTGATGTTGAGAGCAGCGCAAGCAAGTGGCAAGTTGCTATCCGTAGTAGCACAGAATCGGTTTACGACACCAATGATGAAGCTAAAAGGTGTGCTGGACAGTAAACGGATGGGACCGATTGTACATGTGCAGGTTGATTCGTTCTGGTGGCGGGGCCACAATTATTATGATCTGTGGTGGCGCGGGACATGGGAAAAAGAAGGCGGAGGTTGTACCCTTAATCATGCGGTGCATCATATTGATGCCATGCTCTGGATGATGGGACCTCCAGTGGAATTACAGGCGATGATGGCAAATACGGCACATGATAATGCCGAAGTTGAGGATATATCCATGGCGATGCTTCGCTTCCAGGAAGGGGAGCTTGGCATGATTACCAGTTCCGTCGTACATCACGGAGAGGAGCAACAGTTAATTTTCCAGGGCAAAGAAGCCCGGGTATCTGCACCTTGGAAAGTGGTCGCTTCTACCGCGCGGAATAACGGATTTCCGGAACCGAATCGAGAGTTGGAACACCAGATTCAGAAGCTCGCTGACGAATTACCGGATGTTACTCATGTCGGTCACGCTGGGCAAGTTGAGAATGTGTTAAATGCTATTGAGACAGGATCTCCCCTTCTGGTGGATGGCCAAAGTGGTCGGAATACGCTTGAACTGATTGTGGGTATCTATAAGTCGGCAAGTACGGGAGAGAAGGTTGTTTTTCCACTAGGGGCGGAAGACGCGTTTTACACAAGAGAAGGAATTATGCAACATGCCGTACACTTTTATGAAAAAAAGACGACGGTGGACAACTTCGAGGATTCGAGTATTACACTCGGGCGGAAGTTGGATTTTTAATGCAAATTTTTAGTGTTTTTTAGACTATTTAATCATTTATTTTGTGATAAGAGCATTATGAAAAACTATAGAACAAGTGGGTGAAATATCCAAGAAAACGCTGTTAGATCAATTGATCTGGCAGTTTTTTTGGTTGGATACATACTTGGAAATTTTCTTGTTTTTCATTACCTCTCAATTTAATTGGAAATGAAAAAGGGAATTTCGGATCTGAACTAAACAATGTCTAGGACTGTTGTGAAAATAAAGGACTATATTCTTAGGTACAATTGGTCATAAATAACAAAAATATGTTGTAAAATTGCTGAAATGGGTCTATTATTTAATCTACTGTTACTTATTTATCCAAATGCTAGGTACTAAGAACCAAATTAGATAAGAATTTGATTATATTTAAAATGGGAAAAATGAATGAAAAATTGGAATTGTAAAATTCATGAAATTACATAATTTTCAAGAAAGTGGGTTAAAAGAACTACATGGGGGATTTTGGGAAGTTAACAATCGGTTCTATGTTGTCTATTAATATTGTTTTATTTATCATTGGATTTTTAATGTACAGGAAATGGCGAAACCCAACATACTTAAAGTTTTTGGGAGCTTTTTCTTTAATGTTATTCGCAAATGCGGGTATGGCTCTGATGCCTCATAAGCTCATGTCTGCATATATGTTTTTCATATCACTCTATGCAGCTGGAATGATAATTGCTCAAATCGGGATATTTCGACTTTACTACAACAAACGAACAGACAAACTTTATGTACATTTAGGCGGAACTGCGGTTACTTTGATTACTGCCGCAATGTCTTTGTTCTTACCCGTACAAATGAGTTCCTTTTTAGTGTTTCTCTCTGTAGTAGGTGTGACATTGTACACACTTATCAAGATTTTTCCGGATGTCGGGCTAAATCCACAGTATTTTATGGTAACGATCCTTTTTGCAATGCAGCTATTGTTGCATCTCTCGGGCGCATTTACAGGTTATGAACTATTGGCAGAACTTAGTTTGATTTTGAGTGTTTTTGTTAGCTTCATAGTGTTCACGATGATTTTTGAAAAAATTATTGGGGTTATGCAAGCAGCGACATACACATCAACACGGGATGAAGTAACAGGTTTGTTCACGCAAAAACATTTTATTCATCAAGCTAATCAAGCTTTATCCAAAGGGAAGACAGTAGGGGTATTATACATAGAAATTCAGAATCCAACCCACATTTCGGAGGAAGAGTCCTTTAAGAGAGCGGGAAGAGCCGTGGGCAGGGCTTTGGAAGGTAGTGGATTTGCTGGACGTTACCAAAGTGATGTCATTGTAGCTCTTATAACAAGTTCTAATTTACCATTAGCAGAGCTGGCTAACTCCATAAGGATGAAAATTGATGTTGAAGCCTCAAGTACTGTACTGATTGGGTATATTGACACTAAGCCTGAATTTACACTGGATGATCATATCCGTGAGGCGAAAGAAGGCGCTATTCGAACGAAGCAAAGTGGGCTTAATAGAATCTTTGATCTAGACCAAAGTAAAATTTTAGCGGATTAATGGAGGCAAACATAGTGAATGCGGTTATCATTTCCAGTAAAGCTTCTACGCTAGTACATGAAGCCATAGGGAATACAGATGTTAGTTTTGAAAAAGTAGGTCGCTTTGAGAGTGGTCAGTTTATCGAGTTTTGCGAAGCTGTAGCTAGAATTAACATCAATGCATTTATAACTGATCTAGACTGCACCGATTCAAATACTTTTCTACGTGGAATTAGTCAATATCGAACAGTGCGTTCAAATACTCGAATTATTGTCATTGCTCTTGATCGTTATGAGGATGACGGAGTCGTTCATGAATTGGCAGACATGGGGATCAACGTTGTTACAACCTCGCCAGGAACGAAGCCAAAGTCCATTATTCCAGCACTGCGCAATTTATTGCCAAATCAAAGCGAGGTAACTGGAAATGGACAAGAGGATTGGGAATCAACAGATTCTGATCTTGAGAAGATAAAGGATCGGATTTATCGCTATACAGCGAAATTAACCTCTGCAGGCAGTTTTGACTCATCAGATGTCATGGATTTGGAACTTCCAGATGTGCCGATCCAAGAAAGAATCATTCTAAAAGATCGAATCATCGGAACGATTTTAGTCGGAGTTATGGGTGTTGAATCTAAAGTCGGTTCAACTCATCAAAGTATATTAATTGCAAACTATTTAAAACGTAAAGGGTACTCAGTAGGTTTAGTAGAGGCAAATAGTTCAAGTGACTTTACAAGTATTGAGAACGCATATGAAGGAACACAGGATTTCAAAAGCAATAACATTCACTTCTCTATAGAGGGCGTGGAGTATTACAAGAATAATAACAAATTGGATATTAACCATCTGATTACAGCAGGACATGACTACTTAATTTTAGATATCGGGAGCTTTGAAGAGAGTGACTGGAGTAAAGAGTTCTACAGAGCGAGTGTAAACATTGTGCTGGGTGCGGGTAGCGAGTGGCGACAAGGGAAAATTAGAAGATTTAGAGATTTACATAAAAAAATGGATCAGTCTAATTGGGTTTATTGTGTACCATTTGTTGAAAATCTCAGTATCCAAGATATTCGAAAAGACCTTCCAGGGAATCTCGTATATCGAATTCCACCACATGCTGATCCCTATAAACACCAAGGAGATACAGACTCGGTATTAAACAAGTTGATGAAAAGCTACATGGGGGACTCTAAGAAGATATCTTCAAAAGCATTATTGTATGGTGTCCTTGGACTGTGCATCGTTATTATTATTGTTTTAATTATATTATTGGTCGTGAATAATTAAGTTTAATCATGTTGGATTGAGAGGAGTTCGTTATGTCTAAGATTCGTTTTAGGCAGAAGCAGTTGCTTCTGTCCGCTTCCATTGGGGGGGCGATCATTTTATTTGTTTGTGTTATCGCTGGCTATTTTATTATTGACTATATTCAAGGAAGATATGTTGAGCGAACACTTCAGATTGAGCAACAACTTCAAGATGCACAGAAGAAGTTGAATGAAGATAAGATGAAAGTTATCGTACTGAATGATGATCATAAGGCCGGAGATTTAATTACAGAAGATGACGTGAGTTCTCTAGTTGTACCGGTTAGTACGGTACCCCAAAATACAGTAGAGCAAGCAGAGATTGTAGGGAAAAGGATTAAGATTGATGTTCAGAAAAACTCTATTATCACCACACCAATGTTGTTTGAAGATGGAATAACACCGAATGACCTTAGAAACCAAGAGTTTAGTCTAGTACAGCTTCCTTTAAAGTTGAAAAAAGATGAATTTGTAGATGTTCGGATTCGTTTTGCAACAGGTCAGGATTACATAGTACTTTCTAAGAAAAAAGTAGAAGATTTAAATAATGGGACGATATGGTACAAAATGACTGAAAAAGAAATTTTGACGATGTCAAGTGCTATTGTAGATGCTTACATCAATGATGCCTCTATCTATGCATTAAGTTATGTTGATCCTTACATGCAAGATGGTGCAATCATCAACTATCCATCTAATCCTAAAGTATTGGATCTCATTGAATCTAATCCTAATATTGTTGGATTGGCAACAACGGCTCTCGAACGACAAGTAAGAGCAAAATTAGAACAAGATCTTCAGTCCATGAGTGATGAAGACAGACAAAAGTATATCAGTGGACGTAATACGACAGAGATGAACTCAAGGGAGTACATTACTGAGACAGAAGGACAAGGGAACGGAACAACATCCCAGCAAGATAATTCTCTGATGAATGAAAATTCAACGGATATGAATCAGCAAAGTAATACTGGAAATACACCAAATGCAACTTCAGACTCAGGTAGTATTTTCAAAGATAGCAATACACGTGAACCTGCACAGTAAATAAGGAGACCAAGATGAAACAAATACTTGTTATGGGCCACTATGATAAAACAGATTTTATGATGTACCTTGGTAAATTGTTGTCGATGGATCATCGGGTTTTGATTGTAGACGCAACGCAAAATAAGGATTATGAGTTCGTATTCCCTAAAATTGATCATTCTCTCACGATGAACACTCATGATCAATTTGATGTTATGGAAGATATCCATTCATATGAGGACCTGATGCATAATCTGGAAGAACAGAAATATGATTTTGTACTCATAGATTGTAATGACGAGGCTTCGCTGGTTGATTGGCCAGAAGTGGATTTTGTTTATGTTGTGACTTCCTATGAGAATCCTGTTATTCAGAAAAACGTTAACCTTATTCGCGCGTACTTCCAGGGAGAGAAGTTATCTTCTGTTAACCTTCCGGTAACGAAAGTTATTTATGAGGTTAGTAATCATCTGGACGAAAAATATATGGATAGTCTGCTGGATGAACTACCTTTATCGTGGAAAGAAAGTCTTGTTTATTATCCTGATGAACGTGATCAGACACTGAAGATTATTAATCAATATAAAAATACAGTCATGGTCAAACGTATGTCCAGTTCATACAAGCTAGTCATTAAACAGGCGATAGAGTTCATCCTTGGGTTGGAAACGTCAAAAGTTAACGCATTATGGAAGCGGGCCGAAAGGAGTAATTAACATGGGTAAAATTGCATTATGGGGTATGCAGCATGGATTAGGCGTAACCAGTGCAACCGCTGCTTTGGCTGCATTTATCGGGTTGGAGTATGATGTGAGAACTTTAGTATCTCAGCCGCAGCGGACGGACGGGGATATGGAGCGGTTTTTCAATAAAACAATTAATCAATATAATCGGCAATTTTTTGCCATTGGTGGATTGGGGCTCGACTCATTAGAGCGTGTTGCGAAGAGCAGTAAGCTTGAACGCAATAGTGTTAAAAATTATACACTAATGGTAGAGCGGAATCGTTTGGACCTTCTTTGGGGAAGTGAACGTCTTAATCGACCACAACAGGGTTCGATCGAAGCTGTGAATATGGTATTTCGTATGGCGGCAGAATACTATGGCATTTCACTTTTGGATGCTAGAAGTGGGCAGGATAACGAGGTCTCTAACAGCCTGATCAGGGATGCAGATTTGGTGGTTATCTGTGTGAACCAAAATATAAGTGTACTAGAAAAATATTTTGACAATCAAAGGAAGCATTGGCCAGAGGTACTTGAAGAAAAGCCACATCTGCTTCTTATGACGCAGTATGATCCTATGTCAAAATATAAGATCAAAAATATAGCCAACAAGTACAAGCTCAAAGCTCCTATATTGACAATTCCTTATAATACAAGCTTCAAAGATCATTTAAATGATGGTGACATTAAAGGTTTCTTTGCTAGAAATCGATTTGTCGGCAGCAGTCATGAAAATCATTACTTCATACAGGAAGTTGGCCGTGCTGCAAAAACAATACTGCATGAGATTGGTATTAACACCAAACTGAAGCGAATTGAAAGAGGGAATTAAGATGGGACTGAATTTCACCATTAATTTCCTCGCAATTATTTTGATCGTAGCTGTTTTAATTGCGTATTTATTCTTGAAGCTGAACAGAAAACCTGGTCAGGTTGGAACACGTCAGAAAAATGAAAATGAAGAACGGTTCCAATTTGATTATCTTCTTGAATACGTTAAAACCATGATTAATGAGTACGTAAACAGTAACTTGTTGGATATGGGAATGACAAGCGAGGAATACAATCGTCGTCTGGGAGTTGTAGCTGAGCTAAGAAGTGCCATGAAAAATGCGACTTCAGGTGACATACAGGAGAAGATTTATCTTAAGCAATTTATATCTGATCTTTTGGAACGTAATTATGGTTTTAACGATGATAATATCGATAGAATCATTCCTTTTGAGGATGAAGATCAATTAACACAACAAGATAAATTTGATATTTTGCTGCATTTGTATAAAAAAAAGCACGGATTTCAAGGTCTATCCAAGTTAATCGATAAGTATCAATTGGATCAACCAAAAAAAGTTATTGAAGATGGAACGGTAGATTCATATGTAATTACGGGTGATGAGATTGACTCCATTTTTGTCAAAGAAGCACGTGGTAGTTTGGAGTTTGATGATAAGTTAGCTATCGTTGTGCAGCGTGTATACCAGCATTATAAAGGGTTTGGCGTTATTGACGAAATTCGTGATATGTCCATTGATGGCGTATCTGGTGGGGTATCAGGTGTTCCTACCAATATGCAGATTGTGGAAGATGAGATTTCATTACTGCAAGGAATGAAGCAATATAAGTATCCAGGGTACCAGAGCGTATGGATTTTCTTTCGAGGTAAATCTATCCATTTATCGTTTTTAAGTTTTGAAACCGACCTAGAATTGAAAAGGGTATGTCAGAACATCTATAAGTATGACAATCCAGGACAACTAACGGAGACGAACGGTTTTAAAGTCAATGAGATGAAAGATGGATCCAGGGTCGTGGTTGTTCGACCGCCGTTTGCAGAGAGTTGGGCATTTTTTGTTAGGAAGTTTGATCTACCTAATATGAAATTGGATCATCTGATCTCATCCAAAGATGCCGTAAATGCTGAATTAGCTAGAGATATGATTAAGTACCTGATGAAAGGTGCGCAGGTTACTGCATTTACTGGACCTCAGGGTTCAGGAAAGACATCTTTGGTCATGGCCTCAGTTAAATACATATACGCTACGTTAACTTTGAGGATTCAAGAGATGACATTTGAGCTGCATCTAAGAAGACTATATCCACAACGTAACTCACTGGCATTGCGAGAAACCGAGAACATTGCTGGACAAGCTGGATTAGACCTTCAGAAGAAAACGGACGGTTCCGTAAATATTCTGGGGGAGGTAGCTACGGACCCCGTGGCAGCTTGGATGATTCAGATGTCGCAGGTAGCAAGTTTGTTTACGATCTTTACACATCATGCGACCTCGGCACGTGAATTGGTATGGTCTTTGCGTAACTCATTGCTCAAAACCGGTGTGTTTCAAAATGAACGCATCGCAGAAGAACAGGTGGCAAATGCGGTGCAATGGGATGTTCACATGCGTAAGGAAATGAATGGTAAACGTTATATTGAGCGAATCACAGAGATTACACCTGTTCGATTTGAATCGGATACGTTGGAGCATGAAGAAGTGTTATCTAAAGGTGATTCTATTGAGAGCAAGTTGGACGCTTTGGTCAATCTTCAAAGAGAAGTGTACAGAAGAAATAGCGGAAGAGTATGGAATGCACGAAATATCATTGAATACCGTAATGGTGAATACGTTGCTGTGTCTCCAATCTCTCCTGAAAAAATCGAAAAAATGTTGTTTAACATGAACGAGGAAGATCGTGAGAACTTCGGGCAGTTTCTGAATGCGCATTGGGGGCAGGCTCAATGAATAAATGGATATGGATCTTTGCCATTGCAGGCGGTGCTCTGCTTATTTCGGGCGGAATACTTCTTTATCTTATTCTCAAAGATCGCAAGCGGAAGAAGAATCGTGAGAATGTATGGCCTTCTTCTAAAAATGTAACAGGAAAAACACCACGACAATTGTTGGTATTTTACCAGAAATCATATCATCAACTGATCAAGGTTCCGATCGTCAAGTCACAGATTCTGAAGATTCGTAAACGTCTGACTGCGATCAACACCTACGATGAGTATTCATTGCGTAAAGAAACGATGCGAATTACCTATTTGACGCTAGGATCTATCATTATTGGTCTTATTGTACTGGCAATAATCAGTAAAAGTTGGATGGCATTATTCTTTGGAGCGTTAGCAGCTATCGTTATAAACGAATTGTGCATTGATATTTTTGTGAACCGGGTTGAAGATCGTCTGTTAAAACAGTTCTCGAACGTTCTGGAGGATGATCGTCATCATTATCAGGAAGTGCGGATGGTTGATGAGGCCTTGTACCAGGCTGCACAATCGTCACCACATGACATCAAGCTCCAGACAGAGAGGATTCACGAAGTATTAACATCCAAGGATCCTGCTCGAGAGCTGGAAAAATACTATGCGGTTGCGCCTAACCGTTATTTAAAAGTTTTTTCCGGAGTGTCACATTTGATTATGGAGTACGGTGACCGCAACGTTCAAAAGGGCTCCATGTATCTGAATGCCATTAATAAATTTGTGCAAGAGATCAGATATGACCTGATGAGAAGGCAAAAATTACGTTACAAATTAGGCGGATTGACCTTACTTGCACTTATTCCAATCCTGCTGTCGTTTCCGTTGCAGCGTTGGGCAGAAAACTATTTTCCAATTACGACAGAGTTCTATGACAGCAGAATTGGTTTTTTAGTTCGAATGTTCATATACGCTTCAGCTGTAATCTGTTACTTGCTAATTCGTAAATTATCGGAGAATGATGAAGCCAAATATGTAGCTAAAGGTCCGCGAAAAGAGTGGGAAAAGAAAGCATATTCTTGGTCTTGGGTCAAGTGGATCGTGGATCGATTGGTCCCGTCACCAAATACGAGGAAGCATCATCGAACCAACATGCTCCTCAAAGAGGCAAACTCTCATCTAACATTGGAATGGTTGTATATCCACCGAATCGTTATCTCTGTCTCCGCGTTTATTGGTGTAATTGTGTTCTCTGTGTTTTTACATTACAACAGCGTACACCATATATTCAGCAAACCGACGTCAGAAGCAACGAACATTCTTGGATATATGAATGCGGATGAATTGGAGCGTGCTAATCAGGTAACGACAATGGACAACCAAATTATCGAAGATCTTCGGACAAATAAAGATTTGACGCGAGAACAGGTTGTTCAGTCCATAGAAACTCATTCAAATGAGCCATTAACAGATGTGGCTATGAATAATACTGTCAATCGGATTATCGGTAAAGTAACTGTTGTGAACAACGAGTATCTAAAATGGTGGGAACTCCTTATCGCTATAGGCTTTGGAGTTACAGGGTATTACATCACCATATGGATTTTACAATTTCAGCGTCGGTTACGCGCATTGGAAATGCAAAATGAAGTGGACCAATTCCATGTGTTAATCTCGATTCTGTGTGAATTTGAACGGATCTCTGTGGAGACCGTACTTGAGTGGATGGAACGATACAGTATCATTTTCAGACCAGCGCTACAAAAATGTCTGCTCAATTATGATAGTGGTGCAGAGGAAGCCTTGAAAATGCTGAAATCGGATGCGCCGTTCGATTCGTTTGGTAGAATCGTGAAGCGTCTAATGCAAGCGGTAGATAAGCTTTCGTTACGTGAAGCGTTTGACGATCTGGAGATGGAACAAGAGTACTATGCTGAGCAGAAGAAGGAACGCCTTGAGCGTTTGATTCGAAAGAAAACATCGTATGGCAAGTTATTTGGCTGGACACCAGGTGCACTGCTGATTGCACTATATCTGGTCTTCCCATTCCTTTACATGTCATTCAAACAACTAAGTGATATATCAACACAATTACAAACTATTTAAGAGGGGATTGATTTTTTCATGGAAGAAAATACAGGCGTCGGAATACGGGTCGCAGCTGGGATATTCCTCACCATTATGTTGATTACGATTGTAGTTATTATTACGATCTCGTCGCAGGATGCGGCGAAACAGGGACAGACAAAGATGGCTGCGATTACGACACAGTTGTCGGATACGGAGTATCAGACGTATAGCAATACGACTTTATCGGGTAGTCAGGTTCTTAATGCGGTTAGGCAATATATGAATCAAGAACAATTTGGCGTTCAGGTTATCACGGGGAAACAGCGGTTGTCTGGTGATGCTGATAAAAGAAAAGGAGTATTTTATGGTAATACGTTTGACGCTTATGGGGAGGTTTCGGAAAAATCCAAAAATAATTCTTTAACTAATGCTGAAAAGCAATCTGAAGATGCATACATTAACCCAAGTGGAAAGTTTAAGTCCTCTATTGTCAGAGACAAGAATAATATGATTCGTGGAATAATTTTTGAACAAGAATAACTTGAAAAGAAAGTATTAAAAAGGAGGTCTCCAATGAGCGAAACAGTCGAAAAGTTCATACTGGTCGCGGCTGAAATCAGCATTCTGATCGTGGCTTGCATGTTCGCTCTTGGAGGCATTCAGTCTCAGGATGCGGCAGTTAACATTACGCATAAATCCGCAGTAAATGAAGAGCGAAGATTGTTCACAAGTCTTGAAATTACGGAGCAAGTTACCTACACGGGTGCAGAGGTTCTTCAAAGCATAAGACAAATGAAAACCTTGGATGCCAATATTCGTGTAGTTAATAAATACTTCTATAGTTCAGATGATATTGAAAGTATTGATGTATCAGGAGTCGATCTCAATCGAACCTATGTTGTTTCATATATTCGAGACAGTCAAGGCAAAGTACAAACCATTGTTTTTACATAAAGGGTGAGCTAGTGTGGAAAACTCTTTCTCCAAAATATTAGGCATTTTCATTGCCATCGTGTTGTTATTCTTGTACCCGTTGTTCCAACAGGCTCAAAGACAGGATGATTTATCTCAGATCGTTATCCACTCAGCTGTGACTACATTCGTGGATTCCGCTAGAACCAAGGGGTATATCACTCCTGAGATGTATCTAGAGTTTAACCAAAAGCTCGGAGCTACGGGGAATCAGTATGACATCCAGATGGAACATTTACACAAGAAATACAATCCGGAATATACTGATCCGGCTAATCCGGCTACATTCCGTGATAGTTTCACGACCTACTTCGATGGTCATTACAATCAGGAAATTATGCAGAGGTTGTTTCCCAATAGCCCAGCATCTGATCTGAATCGTAGATATGTCATGGCGGTAGGGGACTTCTTCACCGTGAAAGTGAAAAATGTTAATCGTACTATGGCAACAATTCTTAGTGATGTTTTTACTGGAGGCATCACGGACGGCAACGTTAAGGTCTATGTTCCTTACGGGGGAATGGTAATCAATGAAGATTACTAATCTGGCAATATTGTTTATCTGTATCTTTGTCCCTTTCTATCTAGTCATGGATTTTCGAACAGGAGACCAAAAAACGGCTCAGGCCTTATCTGATCAATATTCAGCTTCACTGCATACTGCAGTCCAGGATGCTTCTCAGATGTTAAATATGAATGTACTCCAAGAATATGAGGCAGGTTATCAGTCGAGAAAATTCTTCTTTGCGAATAAAGAGAGAGCGCTGGACACTTTCTTTCGCACACTCTATTTGAATTTTGATGTTGTCAATGACCCTGTTAGACAGGGGGCTCTTGCCGGATATATTCCAGCAGTTGCTGTCATTGATTACGATGGCTATGACTTGTACGCAGTGGATGAGTACAGGGATGCCAATAGCGAAAGGGTATTCAAGCATATGTGGAGACCGAAGAAACCATATTCGTACTCGGACGACAGAGGAAACAGTATTAATTTCACGTTGGACAGTTATGTATATGCGTATGATTCTTACGCAAAGGCTTGGGTTGAAGGGTTCCGTGAAGATTTGGAGGGCACAACCAACATTCCTTTATTAGACAATGCAGCCAATTTTGAAGCGATGCGAAAAAGTGTCATCGTGAAAAGTATTCAACAGGATCTGGCTTATTATATAAACAAACATAATGAGTACGCGACTCGGTACGGAGTCCATTATACCTTTAGTCTTCCACAAATTTCACAGGAAGAATGGATCAACTCCATCGATGACATTGGAATTATGGCATTTATCCAAGGGATTCCGATAGGGGACCAATTCTATAACAACTACGCACTTGGTGGAGGCCGACTAGTCAAGAAAACAGAGATTAAAGGCGCTGTCGATCTGACAACCGGTATTAAATATTATTACCCTAGTACATGTTCTTATGGTTATCGGGAAGATGAGACCTTCTCAAGTGAAAGAGATGCAGCAGCAGCAGGTTATTATCCGAAGGGTTGCATGAATCGCTAAAAAAATACGTTGAAGAGGAGGCAGACTGAGCATGTCCCATTTTTTTTATAAGAGATCTCCTAGGATTATTAAGGAAACATCGGGAGAGGAAGTGGAAATTTTCTCCCCGCCCTCACTTCCTCAACCACCACAATTGAACATTATCTCGATTATGGTTCCCATCATGGTTACAGTTGCAGGTGGAGCGGCAATGATGACTTTTTACCAAAGTCGGGGGAATGGGCAATTTGTAACCGTACAGATGATTTCCCTCTGTATGATGGTTGTTTCATATTTTGTACCTGTACTGGTTCATTTCCAGAATAAAGCAAAGCATCGCAAGAAAATTAAAGATCGTGAACGTTTATACGACAATCACATTAATGAGAACAGGGAAACGCTGCAGAACTGGAAGAACGAATTGATTTTGAACTGGCACCAAACCCATTTGGATCCACAATTTTGTATCAATATGGTCAAGGAACGAAGCTCTTCGGTATGGGAGCGAATTCCGCAGGATTTTGACTTCTTGAAAGTCCGCGTCGGCATTGGAACCGTGCCAAGTAACTTCGATATTACGATACCTAAGCAAAATGGAGTCGAGAAGGATCCGATGCTTGAAAAAGCGAGGGAAATGACGGAGAAATTCACTACAATTACGAATGCTCCCGCCCTGTTGGACTTGAGTAAATATCGCATTATCGGACTTGTTGGCGACGAAGAAGAACTAAATATGTTCTGTCGTACTGTTGTGACCCAACTTGCGGCACATCATGCACCTGACGAGCTTAAAATGGCCGTATTTATGAATAAGATACAACGAGAAAATTGGGACTGGATGAGGTGGATTCCGCATGTGTGGAACGACACCCGTTCGGGCAGATATCTGTTCGAAGAACGTGGATATCAACCTCAATTGATGGAGCAATTATTTACGATGTTACAGCGTCGCCAATGGTTGAACAAGGGGGAGAAAGCACTCCCGTTTTACGTCTGTTTCCTGCCGTTCATTGAGATGCTAGAGCATGAGCCTATTCTTCCTTTGATGATGAAGAGCTCAGAGGTCATTGGTGTCTGCAGCATCGTACTTGCACCGAGCAAAGACGTTCTTCCGAAGGAATGTGAACTTGTTATTGATTTGCATTCTGCTGAAGGGGTCATGCGTTCAACGAATGTAACGGGGGGGGCCGCTGGCGATGCTACCTATGCCAAGCCTAAGGATGAGATTCCATTTGTACAACCCTTCAAATCAGATCAGATGACACTGGAACAAGCAGATCAATTTGCACGTCAGATTGCTCCGTATCGGATCAAGAGGAATTCTGCGGATGAGATTGTAAATGTACTGACGTTGTTTGAACTATTTGGAATACAGAATATCGAACAGTTTCATGTGGAAAACAATTGGCAGAAGTCACGTTATCCCAATACCCTTCCTTTCCCTGTGGGTGTTAGAGGGGGGAAAAAACCGGTTCTTCTGAACCTTCATGACAAGATCGAACGTAAAGGGCATGGTCCTCACGGACTCATGGCAGGGACGACCGGTTCAGGTAAAAGTGAAGTTATTCAATCCATTATTGCATCACTTGCGGTTGAATATCATCCCCATGATATGGCGTTTATGCTGATTGACTATAAAGGTGGGGGCATGTCTAATACGTTCCAGGAATTGCCTCACGTTATTGCCACAGTAACCAATCTGGAAGAAGAAGGATTAATTGAACGTTCTAAGGTTTCCCTTAAAGCCGAGCTTAAACGAAGACAGCGGTTATTCATTGCTGCTGGTAATGTACAGCATATTGACGAATATTATCTTACAGA
This sequence comes from Paenibacillus amylolyticus, assembly GCF_047302515.1. Classification (GTDB taxonomy): domain Bacteria; phylum Bacillota; class Bacilli; order Paenibacillales; family Paenibacillaceae; genus Paenibacillus; species Paenibacillus amylolyticus_G. The sequence goes on from NZ_CP168019.1 coordinate 63,990, forward strand.
GTGGAAAGATCGGGATCCTCTCCCGCATCTATTCATTGTCATCGATGAGTTTGCACAACTGAAAAAAGACCAACCGGAGTTCATGAGTGAACTGGTTTCCATTGCGGCTATTGGTCGGACATTGGGTGTGCATCTGCTCTTGGCAACCCAGAAACCAGGTGGCGTTGTAGATGATAAAATCTGGAGTAACTCCCGTTATAAAGTCTGCCTTCGGGTTCAGGACGAAAGTGATAGTCGTGAGATGATCCGAATTCCGGATGCTGCTCATATTACAAACCCGGGTCGTGGTTTTCTGCAGGTCGGTAGTAATGAAGTATTTGAATCCGTTCAATTCGCATGGAGCGGTGCTCCATATCGACCAGATCAGAGTATTACGCAATCTGACCGCAATATGTACGCTTATGAATTGGATGGTCGCAAGACCAAGTTAAGAGACCAGCTTGAATTGATTCAGGAAACAAAACCTTCTGAAGAAAAGACGCTCAGTAAAAAACAATTAAATGTTCTTATTGAGCATATCGCGATGAAAGCAGAACGTGAAGGTATTCAGCGTCTACCAGGTCCTTGGCTGGAGCCGCTGCCTAATCATCTGACTTTGGAAGATCTAGTTATCAGTTCAAGTGAATCAGGTAAAATTTTGAATCCGCAGGTTGGACTTATTGATGATGTAGTGAACCAAAGACAATTTCCACTTCGGATTGATCTGGAATCAGGACATTGGCTAATATATGGTATGCCAGGTACGGGGAAAACAACATTTATCCAGACCTTGCTCTATTCACTGGCAATGGAAACGACACCTAATGATGTGAATATCTATGCGCTCGATTTTGGAAGAATGCTGAAGGATTATACTCTATTGCCTCATGTCGCGGATGTCATTCAGGATGATCAGGAAGAGAAGATGAACCGATTGTTCAATTATCTGGAAGAGACCATTAGTAAGCGTAAAACGCTGTTTGCTGAAACAGGAGTAAAATCCAGATTGTCTTACTGTTCCGAAACTGGAAATACGCTGCCGGCCATACTTGTTATTATCGATAGCTATGTTAGTTTCCGAGGACAGTTCGAGAAGCTCCATGAGAAGCTGGATCCTCTGTTACGCGAAGGTCCAGGACTTGGCATTTACTTTGTGGCAACGATCAATCGGATTTCCGATATGTTGGAACGCATCCGCAGTAACTTCCCAAATGTTGTCTCATATATGCTTGCAGATGCAGGGGACTATAACTATGCCGTAGGAAGGCTGACCAAAGCACCAACACAGTTGCCGGAAGGAAGGGCCTTTGTGAAGGGAGCAATCCCTCCATATGAATTCCAAACGGCGTTATCCATTAATGCGGTGAATGAGTCTTCCCGTGCTAAGTTATTGCGCGAACAGTTTGCAGAACTTGATGCCACTTGTACGACTGCTAAACCAGAGTCCATTCGAGTATTACCTGAGGTCATTGCTATTCCAGAAGTGTTGAAAGATATTAATATTGTGTCTGATCCTACGCTACCCGTTCATATGAGCATTGATAGTTTGAGAATGTTGGGATGGGATATGGAAGCGGATGGTCCATATTTCATAGTTGCCGGAAGAATGGAATCAGGTAAAACGTCATTGCTCGTCACAATAGGATTGATATCAGCCATGAAGTATTCGACGGATGAGCTTGAACTGTATCTATGCGACTTTAGACGCACGCCTCAAGGATTGGGAGCACTGAAGGAATTAAATCATACGGTGGCATTTGCAACCAATGAGGCAACGATGGAAGAAATGATCGAAAATCTACGTACGAAACTGGAAGAGAGAGTTGCTGATCCAGATGAATTTGCTCCGAAGATGGTTCTAATGATGGATGATGTTGATTTCCTAGCTAAGCGTATCTCCAGAACGATCACAGGTCATCTGGAATACATCACCCGAAACGGACGAGAGCACGGTGTCTATATTATCGTTTCTGGGCAAGCCAATGCCATTAACCGTAATTATGATGAGTGGATGAAAGAGATTAAATCCGGTCAGATCGGTTGGTTGTTGGGTACGGCTGAATCTACAGATACTGAGCTGTTTAATATTAAAGTTCCTTTTGTCTCAGGTAGTCGAGTACTGCCGGATGGAGAAGGTTACTATATTAAGCGAAAATTCGTAAGTGTGAAAGCAGTACATGCATTTGCCAATGGGGTTGCTCAAGTAGAAGAACAAGTAGAGGAAATAAATAGAAACGCAGTTCTTGTCGTAAATTAAGTCATTAAAGGAAAAAAGACTCATAAATGAGTCTTTTTTCCCAAAAAATGTTTGGCAATTCACTAGTTCTTTGTATACAATAGTTAATGGGTAAAATTTATAAAAATGGTATAAAGGGGAAGATAAGAATGGCAAAGATTCAGATTACACCTGAAGAGATGGATAATGCTGCATCGAAGTTTGACCAAGGAGCGCAAGAAAGTGAGCAACTGGCACAACAGTTGAACTCCTTGATGCAATCCTTGCAAGGCGGATGGGAAGGTATGACCTCCCAAGGATTTTACAATAGATACGAATCCGATAAAAAGAACATGACAGTGTACGTTGAAATGCTTCGTGCAGTAGGTACAGAATTGAAATCCATTGCAGATCGCTTCAGACAAGCAGACCAACAGTAGTAGTTACATAAGAAGCCAGGTAAACTTACCTGGCTTTTTCTATATCCAGAGTATGAAAATGTGAGGTTATTCCTATGAGTTATTCAGTACATGCGACGGGAAGCACCCCCGCTCTACTAATCTATTTAATTGATATTAGCGGTTCAATGACACTTGAGCTTGAAGGGCAACGGAGGATGGATATCGTTAACGAGGGACTTCAGACGATTATTCGCCAGATCGTCTACCGATCAACGAAAGGATCAAAAGTGTCTCCTCGTTATCGAATCGCGATTCTTGCCTACAGTGATGAAGTATACGATCTACTAGATGGTGTTAAATCTATTGATCGTATTGCTAATCGTGGAAGTCTGCCACCGCTATACCCGAAACGATTCACAGACACGGCGAAGGCATTCAAACAAGCGGAGAAGATTATTCAGTCTGAGCTTCGTAACATGGAGCACTGTCCTGCCCCTCTGATCTGTCATATGACTGATGGCATTTACACAGGGGAAGATCCTGAACCGATTGTTGAACGGATCAAAACCATGTCTGTCCCTGATGGACAAGTGCTGGTCGAAAATATTTTTATTACAGAGGATGCTTCCACTAGCCGGATTCGCGATACACGAGCTTGGAAAGGTATGATGCCGGATTCCTTCGTGGTGGATCCCTATTCGGAGAAATTAAAACGAATGTCTTCGGTTGTACCTGAAAGCTATCGCGAAATGATGATGGAATCCGGATATTCGATTCAGAAGGGTGCACTTATGATGCTGCCTGGTACAAGTAAAGACCTAATTTCACTAGGGCTGCAGATGTCTGCTTCTACCCCGATGTAACCGTAAGGAGGAGAACACATGGATCGAACATTATTGACCTTAATTATTGATGCTACTGGAAAAAAGACAGATATAGAGCTACCTAATACGATACCTTTGCATGAATTACTTGAACCCATGCTCAAAGGATTAAATGAAGGTATGGCCCTTACGTTTCAAGCATCCAACTATCGCTACTATCTTAGCAGTGATGGAAGCGAGTGGAATAGCATGGACCTTCAGCAGTCTCTGGAGGATGTAAAAGCAATGGATGGAAGCTATCTGCGCATTGAGCAGGTTAACTCCTTCTCAACAATATAATTTCGAATCATTTTTTTGTGCAAAGGGGAGCAAGAATCGTGTTTCCACCTGATATAAATACAGAACTACGAATCAGAAACCAAGTTTACAGACTGGTCCAGCACCCTCAATTCGAAGGCATGCCTTATGGTCAGGAGGGCAGGGAAGGCACAGTATACAAGCTTATTAACAGCTCGGGAGAAAACAGTGCCTTGAAGGTGTTCCGCCCAGCCTTCCGACAGCCTTCTGTCATGAAGTTAACAGAGCTCATGGCAGGCCTCACAGTCCACTCGGGACTGAGCGTATGGTCACGAACGATATTGAATCCGATAGAAGATATGGAGTTGCTCGGACATTATCCTGAATTACTTTACGGTGCACATATGCCATGGATTGATGGTGTGACATGGAGTGAATTAATGCTTGGCCGAGAAGCGTTATCTCGGGAACAATCAATGAAATTGGCAATGGTTTTGGTATCTACCATGGCTGTATTGGAGCAAGCTGGCATAGCCCATGCCGACTTGTCAGCTTCTAATCTGCTGATCGTCAACTCTAATCAAGAGGCGGAGGACATGTCTGTTGAATTAGTTGATGTGGAAGGAATGTACGCCAAGCAATTGGAGGAACCCGATAATCTGCCAGAGGGTGCAACGGGATATACCGCAACTTTCCTTAGAGAGCATGGGGACTGGAGTCCTCTTGCGGATCGATTTGCTGGTGGGATCCTGCTTGCCGAGATGCTGGCTTGGTCGAGTACAGACATATGTAAGCAAGCGTGGGGAGATAGTTATTTTGATCCACAAGAAATCCAGCAACATAGTGAGCGCTATGTACTTCTTCAAGCGACGCTGGAGCAGCAGTATGGCCCTGAAGTAGCAGCGCTGCTAGACCGGTTGTGGAATGCAGAGCAACTACAGCAATGCCCAACCTTTGGCGAGTGGCAGATTGCACTGGCTTCAGCGAAGCAATTCGTGGAGCAAGAGGCGATTTCAACATCTGAAATGGAAATAGAGTTGGAGCAACCAGCAGAGGAATCTATTCACTTGCCGAGTGAGTATGCTGTTAACGCTTTGAGTCACGCTCAAGAGAATCAATTGGCACGTGCCCGTCAATTGGAACGTCAGGGGAATCTGACATCGGCCTTCTGGGAATATGGCAAGCTGATTGAGCAATTTAACGATCGTTCGCCATTTCATGTTGAAATCTCCATTGCCATGGAGCAGGTGCAAGAAGGCATAGATCAGACTGTTTTTAACCCTGAACCTAAGCATACCCTCGTAAAAAAAGGCTGGAATCAACTGATCCAGCAGAATAAACAGTCCACCTATGACCGTATGTGGATTTATGTAATAGGTGCTTCAGTTGGTGCGCTGGTTTTTGCACTGATTATTTATGTTATTGGTCTATTTAAATAGTGATTGAAGGAGTGCTTTATTTTGGAAAATGAATTAACGGAAGAGTGGTCATTCCAACTCTCTCCTGAAGAATTTTTCTTCTTGACTCAGTTGGTAGGAGTCCGTCATATAGCTAACTTTGATGATCCTTATCGCGGGTATCTGGCTAAGGAATTGGAAGCGGAATATAAGGTAATTGAAAAGACATTTGTGGAGAAAGGGTATCTGGTTCCGAAGCAAGAGGGGACTGGCTATGATATGAATGAAATGCTCGCCTATTGCATTGCTGCATGCGGCAGTGCTGATGTGATGCATGTGAGTAAGAAGATTGAAGGCACTGGGAAATTCGCAGGTCACTACTATTTCACTCCTCGAATCGTTGTTGAACAAACAGCAGATGAATTAGGAGGCATTGTCCTTGTTCCTGTGGCAGATGCCCAATTAACGTTAGAAGCTATGAAGGGGTTCTTTCCACTGACGCTTCAATATAAGAGTGCAGCCAAAAAGGCGGTCATCAAAGACTGCACGTGGGATCAATGGAATCAGCTTACCGAAGTAGACCGGCTTAATAGACTGGTTCAAGCAGGGCATACGGAAGAACAGGCAGAGCTTGCATTAGACATCTTCAGTAATGGGGAGCGCTCAGGCTCCATGATGTTTATGAAGAGGCATGGACTGATGTGGCATCAGGAGGATTATCACTATGCGCAATGGGGAGACAAGTTGTATCTGGCGGTTGAATTGACGGAGGGTACGCTTCAATTCCAGCCATACAAGCCAGCCATATTGAAAAAAGCATTATTACGATTTGCGGATCAAATCGAAAAACTAGATGGGAAAGGGGTCAAATAAATGGCAGACCGTATCAAAATTGAACCTGAACGTATTAAGGAGATCGCTACCCGATTTCTGGCCAGCAGTCAGGAAAGTATAGCTTTGTCCAGAGAGTTAAAGTCATTGATCGATGGAATTACCGGGGAATGGGAGGGGAAATCTCAAGAGCGTTTCTATTCCTCTTACAAAGATGCCCATGTTCAGCTGGAAAGTGTATCAACTGTACTGAAGGATGTAGGGGACGAGCTTAAAGCCATTTCCGAGAGATTCAGTAAGGCAGATTCAATAAAGTAAGGAGATGTACATATGCCAATTCGGCCTGACGTCGGTAAACTGCGGAGCATTGCCTCCAAATTACGCAGCAACAGCAACAAGCTGGAGAATGAACGCTCCAGTATTAATAGTAATGTACAGTCCATGATCTGGAAGGGTAGAGTGTATCAACACTTTATGGACGATTTCAGAGACACAACTCAGCGGATGAGGCAGACAGCGGATGAAATGGAACAATTCGCACGACGACTGGAAGCGTTAGCCAATCAGTTCATGCAGGAAGATCTTGAAGAAGAGCGCAGAGAGAGAGAACGCCAGGAACGTGAGCGTCAGGAGCGCGAAAGACAACGAGCGGCCGCAGCGGCAGCCGCTGCTGCTGCGAAGAAGAAATAAGGGGGAAGCAATGTGAAATTGGAAGTCAGCCTATCTGACCTGAAGCGGACCTCAAAAAGTCTGAACGGAGCCGCGGATGAGATGGGGGATCTGCGCGTGGATCTGAACCGGGCAATGAACAGCCTAAGCTATAAAACCCTCAGTCAAGGTGGGGTACAAAGTACGTTCACCCACCTGATGCGGGAACTGGACGGCTTGCAAAGCAAGCTGGAACTGTTGTCGGAGTTGACCCGCCGCAAACGAGAAGAATATGAACAAGCGGATCGGGAGGGCAAAAAATTCAACTGGGGGAAGCTGGCGAGCTTCCTCACCTTTGCATTGGGGACGGTGCTGGATTTCTTGCCTGTCGTTGGCAATGTGAAAGGGATTATTGAGGCCATCACGGGTCGGGATCTGCTCACGGGAGAGAAGCTCGCATGGTACGAACGAGGTCTCTCCGTGCTTGGGCCGCTGGGGAAAGGAGCCAATAAAGCGGCTTCGCTCTTTAAATATGCGGATGAAGCTATGGATCTGACCGGGAAAGCGGTGAAGCATGTGGACGACGCTGCAGATGCAGCAAAAACCGTCGGTCGCAACGCCGATGAAGCGATCGATGCGATCCCGACCAGTCCGAACAAGGCAGGAGTGCCCGGGAACTCGACCCGAGAAGCCGGGGAGGATATTGCCGGAGCGACGCCGAAGTCGACCAAGGCAGGCGAAGCCCCCGCAGGCTCCAGGGATACAGGTGACGCGCCGATGACGAGTAACAAACCAACGGGCAAAGCAGACGATGTGCCAAGCGATGCCGGGTCCACACGCCACGATACGGGACTCACCGATGCCGAGAAAGCAGCGGCTGCAGCAGGAACGGCGGCAGGAACGGGCTCTGCAGCGGCCGCTTCGATGATAAAGAAGACACCCGGAGGTAGCGCTCCGAAAGGCGTAGATGCGCCAGGGGCGCCTAAGTCGAAGGATGTTAATTCTTCGCCGCATCAACCATCTACAGGGCGAACCACCGAAACGCAGAATCCTCAGAAATCACATGCAGAAAGTAAAGTGGAGGACCCGATTCACGCAGCGACCGGTCATCAATTTATGAATCACCGTTTGCTGACGCTGCACGGAGCAGCCGACTGGCCCTTTACCCTAATCTACCATTCGGGACTGTTGCAACGGGGAGAGCTAGGCCCGGCTTGGACACATCAATATGGTCTGCGGTTGGACATCATTCCAAAGGATTCTCAGACCGAAGTCGAAGCTAGTGATGCATTCCAACCCCTCGTGGATGTCTGCTGGACACCGGGACGGAAAAACCGATTTACACACCAAGGGGACGGCCTTTATCGCAGTGATGACCTGGATGTGAACCATGACGAGCTAATCTACACCGAGCAGTGTTGGCTCTATACAGCCCGTAGTCCGCGCGAAATGTACCAATTCGATCTCAATGGCGTACTACTTCGCCACACCAACAAGGACGGACTGTCACTTGATCTGGTCCATGATGAAGAAGGAAAACTCCAGCAGTTGCAGGACCGGGTCATGGGACGTGTGCTGACACTGGACTACACCGCGGAAGGAAACCTTGCCGCGGTCAGGGATGCCTTGCGTGAAGCGACATTTGGCTATGATAGCGCAGGATTCCTGGTGCGTCTAACCGAACCGGACGGTACAATCACAGAAATGACCCATGACGGCGAAGGGCGTCTGATGTCGCTGAGCGAAGCCGGCGTTGTTCAGTTTACCAATACCTACGATGAGAAAAACCGAATCATTGCGCAAACCGACCCATCCGGTGCAGCAGGGCGGATGGCATATGATACCGAGAGCCATCCGGGTCAGACGTGGACTACCGTGACCAATCGGCTGGGTCAGACACGCACCCTCGTGCACGATGACGCCTTGCAGCTCCTCGAAGTGCATGCCGAAGATGGCGGTATAACTCGATACACCTACACGCCGCAGGGACAGATGGAAAGTGTCACCAACCCACTGGGCGAAACAACAACGTATGTCTACGATGAAGAGGGACATCTGATCCGCGAAATCGACCCACTGGGTCATGAAACGGAATATCACTATACTGCGCACCACCAAGTTGCGCGCGAAACGGATGCCGAAGGTGGCGTAACCCGCTACCAGTACGATGAACAACAACGACTGGCCGAAGTGAGCCGTCCAGATGGCAGTACAGCCAAGTGGACCTACACCGAAACCGGACAAACGGCTACGTACGAGGACTTCACGGGAGCCATCTGGACCTATGCCTACAGCGAGACAGGCGAGCTGCAGCATACGCTGGATCCGGAAGGTCGACGTTTACAGATTGGCTGGGATGAAGCAGGCCGACTGGTCGAACTGACGGATGCCGCAGGAAGTGTGAGTCGCCGGAGCTACGATGGCGCAGATCGCCTGACATCCATCACCGACCCGCTAGGCCTCATGTGGCAGACCGTGTATGATGCCAGTGGGCAGCGGATTCGGGAGACCCGTCCGTCTGGGGCCTCCATGCAGTATACGTATACGCCGAACGGTGAAGTGGCGAGCATCACCGATGCGCTCGGTCACACTCGGCAGTATACCTATGATGCCGAAAACCGCCTGATCACCGAAACGAATGCGCTCGGTGAAGCCACGCAGTTATCCTATGACACCGCAGGTCGATTGCAGACCGTGACCGATGCGTTAGGACACGTCACACGGTATTACTATGACGGTGCGGGACGCTTGGTCTCCGTCATCGATGGCGAAGGTCGAACGGTCCAGCAACTGACCTATGATGAGGCAGGACGCCCCGTGGCCTGGCAGGATGGACTCGGCCACATGACGCGACTGCGGTTCAATGCCCTCCATCAACGCGTCGAAGATACCGACGCGGATGGTCATACCCGTCATTATCGCTACGATGCCGCGCACCGCCTGACCGAAGTTATCCAAGGCGAAGGCGCAGATGAAGTGACCTATCGTCAGACATGGGATGGGGAAGATCGGAATACAAGTTACACTGATGCCAGTGGAAACGAGACCCGTCTAACGTATGACCGCAGTGGTCGCTTGTTGCAGGAAACAAATGCGGCAGGCGCACGGACGGCGTATACGTATGATGATCGCGGCTGGCTAAGTGCCAAGCTGGATGCCAAGGGACAGGAAACCCGCTACGCGTATGATGCCGCAGGCCGCCTGATCCGTGCCACGGATGAAGCGGGAGAAATCGTACTGACCTACACGCCCGATGGACAAGTGGCGCGTGTGCTCGAAGCTGAGCAGCATGAGGAACGAACCTACGATGCGGCAGGCCGATTGCTCACCCGAACTGATGGATTTGGCCATCTACTGCAATATGCGTATGATGCGGCGGGCCGGATGACGGCAATGACCTACCCGGATGGCAAAGTGGTGCAGTATCGCTACCAAGCCACAGGTGAGCTGGCTGAAGTGAAGGACTGGAATGGCCGCCTGACCCGGTACCGCTATGATGCAAGCGGGAAGCTTATCGAGACTCGGCGCCCGAACGGCAGCCAGGAGCAACGGGAATACGATGCCGCAGGCCAACTGACTCGCCTGACGGATACGAGTGGACAAGGCATTCGTTTACAGCAATTCAAGTACGAATACAGCCCAAGCGGCTTGCTGCTGAAGGAAGAAAACAAACAGTACACGTATGATACCTTGAAGCGCCTGCGCAGTGGCGCCGAGCCAGGACGTGTTGTACACTACACGTATGACCCATCCGGGAACCTGACAACCGAACAGATGGGGACATCTGAAACGGAATACACGAGTACTTCACCAATGCAGCATCTGCACTACACCTGGGATAACCGGCTTCAGCGGGTAGGGGACTATCCCGTCGAGATCGATGCCAACGGGAATCTACTGTATGCGACCGATGGTAGCACGGCTTCCGCTTACGAATACGATGCCCGAAACCGTCTGGTGAAGGCAGGCAAGCTGAAATATCGCTACAACCCGCAGGGGGACCGGATTGAACTCGCGCAGCGAGGGCAATTGACCCGCTATGTCATCGACGATGCGCATGAACTGAGCCGGGTGCTGATGGAGCTGGACGGGGAAGGGCATGTGAAAACCCGTTACATCTATGGTCTGGGGCTAATCGGATGTGAAGATGCCGACGGAACGTATCTGAGTTACCACTACGATCTACGAGGCAGTACGATGTTGCTAACGGACGAGCAGAACCGGGTGACGGATCGCTACACGTATGGATTATATGGGGAACTGGAGCAACATGAAGGAGTAACCCAGCAGCCATTTGCGTATAATGGTCGAGATGGGGTCATGACGGATGCCAACGGTCTGTATTACATGCGAGCACGGTACTATGATCCGAAGCTGAAACGGTTCTTAAACCGAGATGTGATCCGTGGAGAGATTCAAGACGGGCAGACGTTTAACCGGTATGCGTATGTGAACGGGAATCCGGTGAGTTACATTGATCCGTTAGGGTTGATGAAGTGTGAGACTGCCGATCCCTACGGTGGATACTACGAGCGTAAAGCTCAAAGAACAAATGATTACAATAATAAAACAGGAGATTGGACACCTTCTGCAAAAACAACTCCACCGAATGGACCTTATCGTACTGATAAGGAAGCAGAAGTTGCAGCCAATATTCTAGGTTTTGAAAAAACTACTGGGGGCAGAGCAAAAGCAGCAGTCTTCTATTCAAAAGAAAAGGGCGTATATATAACAAGAGATATTCCAAGGCAGAGTACAGGAAGTACTGATAATGGTGGTGTATGGAAAGTTGCTAAAACGATAGAGGACTTGATGAGTAGAGAGACTAGATCAGGGACTTATGACAAAAATTTAAATCGTATTGGAGATTGAAAATGGATTATTGGCAAGTTAGAAAATATCCTCCCATAAAAAAGGGGGAAGAGAAAAAATCAAAAATACCTACATGGACCTCAATAATTGATATAGGTCAGTATTATGAGGGGAAAGAATTTACAGCAGAGGATTACTTATTTACTGAAGATAAGTATGTTGAAGCGGTGAAAATCTATACTAGCAGTATCCAGGTTCATGAATTGGAGATTTATTTAATAAATAAACTAAAAGAAGAGCTCTTCCTGGGACATACACTGAAATATCCGGAATGTTATTCTGCAGAAATAATAAGTTTATATTATTCTCTAGTAGATGGAGCTATTCTTTCAGGTAAACAAATTGAGCATATTGTTAGATTGGGTATGAGAGAAGATATTACTTGTCAACTGAGATGCGGAAATGAGTTCTTCCTGAATTTCACCTATGATTATTATATGGATATAGGAAGTTCAATAATCTGTGAGGATGCAATAAATCAAATAAAGGAAACAGGTTTATATATAGATTTATGGGAATGGCCTTATCAAGACAATGTATGGGATCCATCTCCGAATTAGGATTCTCAACTTGGTATAGGGACATCCATAAACGTAGGGGACACTCTCAAAAAAACGTGCCCCTACGTTTACTTCATATGATTAAGTATTGGCACAGCGAGTGATTGGAATGAGCAAAACATTCGCAAAACTTCGTTTAGATGCAAACTGACTCTACCTCTTAACATTATTATGAAGTAAACTTAAATTTATTTAAAGCGTGTCTTCGAACAGTTTAAATGGTGATAAATGGATTATATATTAAATGAATACTCAATACGAATAAAAGAGACACAAGATAAAACTTTAGAATCAGGTCGTCCGTGGAATCCATAATAAGGAGGCGACATATATTGGCTTCATTCGTTTTGTTACTTAAGGAAATGGAAGATGAGGAAAAGGTTGTTTAAAAATTTGGTCCGAATGAGATTGTTATGGGGAGAATTGAATTAAATAAAATAACGAGGAAGTTTGCCGAATTAGACCCGATTCCTGACCCGAACTTTTTAACAAAATTTTATTTCGATAGAGCAGCACAAAGGTTATCAGTTTGTTTCATTAGGGAAAATGGACATTTCCCCGATAGAACTACATTTGAATCTTAATGTTAATGAAAACCTTGATTGACTTCGTGCCTTTCAAGGTTTTTTTCATTTGGTGGGGCTACCCAGAGCCGAATGAACTTATCATCCACCGAATAACACAAATACATCATCCCTTTCGCTTGTACGCACATAAGAAGCTTTAATTTTATAAACCTAAATAACGAACAGGTTGATTATGGTAAGAGATCACCATGATTGACCTGTTTTTTGTTAAGTTCGCTTTCTTACGTTTTATTCAATTTACTCGCAACTTTAGATTACCCTGTGGCGATAGTGAGGGAGAGGAAACCGCTTTAGCTTGAGGTGGTGATAGCAAATATGCTGAAATGCTAGAAAGATTCTTAAATAAGTAAAGGGTGATAGATGTGTCCATAAAAGAAGCGATGAATCAATATTTTTTATTAAGGAAGTCCCTCGCTGAAGGAGGATTAGATTTTTTATTTAAAACACCATTTGATGAAGACGTAGATTCTCTTATTTATTCTGGAAAAGTTGACGAGGATGATTATATCTCTTGGAGACCTGTCGAAAAAAAAGAAATTTATGATTTTAGCTCACTAGAAGAAAAATTAGGCATTAGAATGCATGTATCTGTCATTGAGTATTTCAATTCGTATTGGTTTGCAGATTTAGATGGTTTTATTACTGACCATTATATAAAACTAGAGTCTGTACTGCAAACAACAGATATAGAATCGTACTTCAACTTACTTGTGGGATACAAGCGCAACCATGATAACAAACTCGAGCACATTCCTATAGGGATAGAGGGTAACGGGCTTATTGTTGTGGTTGATAATCAGAATGGGTTAGTCAAACTTGAGGATTTCGAACGAAAATCATTTGAAGTAATTTCAGAGGGCATTGAGCAATTAATTGTAACTCTACGATTACAAAAATAAATATTCAAATTATCATTGTTTGCTCTTAATTAAGTTACTTGAGTCTTGTAAAAAACGTGCTTTCGGACAAATGGAATTAAGTCAAATCGTTAGAACTTTTATCGAATAGGCAGACAGAAGAAGGACATCCAGGCTTGTTGGAGAAATTGTGTTTACCAAGACCAAAATTTTCAGATAAAGGGGATGTCTCACTCTTATGCTATCCCTCTACCTGCCCATCGTCAGTCTATAATTATTTAATGAATGCTGCCGATTTTGTGAGGTGAATCTCAATTGCCAATTTAAAACTTTATTTTCTTTAGAAAATTGGTATTCATATGACAGGGTATTAGGGGCAAACTCCCTAACAATTTAATTTGGATATCCAAATTCAGTGCTTGCAGCAACATAAGACAGCAGTTTCATGTTCTATAATAAATAACCTGCCGAGAAAAAGCTGTTTATCGGCAGGTTATTTACGTTGACTTTTTGTTGCTACATTAATATACTTGTTGTGGACACGAAAAAGTGGGGTGAAGCAATGTCGTCCAAAAAGATGGGGCGTCCACCGTCTGATAATCCCAAAAGTGAATTGATTCGAGTACGTGCAGATCAAGAGGTTTTAAGCAAGTTGGATGCTTGCACCGAAAAGCTCCAAACGACCCGTTCCGATGTTATTCGCAAAGGGATTGAAAAGGTGTATGACGAGCTCCAAAAATAAAGAAGGAAGCGGCGCGTCCGACGAAGAACAATGCCACTTCCTATCCCGCAACCGCTTTAATAAGCAGACTGCATAAATATCCTACCATGTGCAGGAATCTCATTCAAGCGATGCGATGATAATAAATGGGAGGATGAATATGAAAACCATATTGGAAGCCCTGTACCGCGGACAAATTAACCCCGATGGGGTGATTGTTCCATCTCAACCAGAATACCGTTCAATAAGCAGACAAGTGGCTGCGCAGACGGAGCAATGGCGTGAAAGATTAGGAGAGGAAGTATTTCGTGAGTTAGAAGAATATTTCGATCTGTGTGACAGCGCAGATAGTATGCATGTGGAAGCTGCCTTTCTACATGGGTTCAGGCTTGGAGCGAACCTTGAGGTAATGGGCAACAAGGAGGCGTTGGTTCCTGATGCAACTTTGGGCATGCCATTATGACGATAATAATGATATTTTGACGGTTGTGGATTCGGATGGAATCATTTACCGCTATCCTTGCTATGAAATTGGGAATTCAATAGAAATGCATCCAGCGGCGCGTCCCTGTTTAAGATGGATGTAGGAAATTGAATCCTATGCATTTGCGGAGCTTGTCATTCAAGGTGATATGAAGCAATTTGCCAAGGAGTACAGTAGAGAGCATCTAAAGCAACAAAATGACATGGAAGAACAGCTTACGGTTCATTTCCAAGATAAGACCTATGCTCAGGCGATTGCCAGAGAAATGATGATGTACCGTGATTAGATGAATATTAATTATGAGAAGTGAATGTAGCAGTAGCCTTCAGCCTATCTAACGGCAAGTTGGGTAACGTTGAAGGCAAGATGCTGCTTGTTCGCTTCTCTTTTTTCTCGGCTGGTAAATGTCAAAAGCAACACAAAAAGATTCTCTTGTGTTGTGGCAAGCACTGTATTTGGTCTCCCAAATTCGCTTGTCAGGGGTGCTCCCCTGATACCCCCATCGTTTTCACAGTATTTTTCTATATGATATATGACCAGTTTAACCACAGAGATAATGCATTCTCATGGAGATATATTTAAAAAAATGCTAGAAAGCTAGGAAGCATTATATGTGGATCAGGGGTATTTACAAGGCTGAATAAGTCTTAATACCTATGAATAGGCAATGTGTTATGGTAAAATATTCATGAAACTAGAATGGGATATATTGCTTAGTGAACTATTTTATTTAAATAAGTCCTATATATTTGATGATAGCAAAAAAAGTAGATTCAAGGAAAGGTACATAGGCATGAAGGATTTTACAGGAAAACAATAAAAATTGGAGCGTGAAAGATTTGAAAAAATTAACACAACTCATATTAAGCGGTGCATTGGTAATTGGAATATTCCCTTTCACCGGAAACACCAGTCAAGCAGCCGTTGTCTCATTCAAAGATGTCCCTACGACCCATTGGGCAAAAGCATCCATCGATGCAGCTGTAGAAAAAGGCTACTTCAAAGGATATAGTGATGGCACGTTTAAGCCCGGAGCAACAGTGACGCGCGCAGAATTTGCAGCATTGCTAGCCCGAGTGGCTAAAGGGACGCCGGATACGGAGCAAACTAATGTGTTTAAGGATTTGACCGGGCATTGGAGTGAGGCAGAAGTTAATCGTGCGGTATCCTTTGGTTTTCTGAAACCTTCGGATTATCCGAATGGGTTTAAGCCAGGCACGGCTTTGACACGAGAGGAAATGGCGAAGTGGCTCAGCTCAGGACTTGCAGCTCAGGATGAGGATTACAAGCAAGCGTTGAAGGACACAGAGAATACGCTAGTTCCTGTGGCAGAATATTACAAGGGCGGGTTAAAGAAAGCAGCATATCCCTATGTTTCGGTGGTATTGGGAACTGGATTGATGGCGGGGTACCCAGACGGTACGTTTGGTCCGGGGAAAACAACCACACGAGCAGAGGCGGCTGTGATTTTATCCCGTTACGAACAGGTACAGAAGAGTAAGGCAACTTCGTATAAAGATCTGAATGAAATGCGGGAGGTAGGTCTGACAGGAACGAATCTGACTTCTGCTACGCCATATGTATACGGTTTAAAAGCTGGAACAAACATCGTTAATAGTTTCGATAAGGTTAAAGAGAAACCAGTCCAACTGCGTAATAATCTTGGAGTAGCGACTTTACACCAGATGATTGTTGTGGATGCCCTTTCCAAAACAGATATAAATAATTTGTATGGAAAAATGTTTATAGATAAGGAATATTCATACCCTGTTCTGAATGATTATTATACTGTTTTTATTGAATTATCTGTTACTCCTAGTGGCGATAATTTAAAGAATCTTACATTTAGTCAGGCTATTGCTGATAAATTGACACCTGGTAATAATTTTAGTAGTGGGACAGTTGGACAATATGGAATAGTAAATCTACCTGAACGAGATTTCATCACATCAGGATTTTTTAAAAAAGGAGTAACAAGAAAATTTTGGATGATGACTATGTTGAATAGAAAACATGGAGGGCCCGCTGGAAGCAATGGTAAAACCATTGTGATTGGTGAAGATATAGCTTCTTTTCATTTGCCTATAAAGTTTTAAGGAGATAATTTGGTGAGCCTAATGAAAGGTATGTATAAAGTCAGTATATTATTTTGCTGCTGGATTCTAGTATTTCAACCTGTCACCGTATTCGCAGCTGATGCTGAGAGCCAGAGGGTTGTTGCTGTAAGTTCTGATGCTGAGGATCAAGAAGATTTTAATCTCTTACCCAAGCCCGTAGCCTCACCAGATGGACCAACTGGTTATCAAAAAGTAGTGAATATTGTTGAAGGAACTAAACAAGCTACTCCTGGGGTTTATTGGTTCCAAGTAGATAACGGAGATTGGGTAGCTGAAGCTTCTAATGATAGGATAGTAGCCGATAATCAAGGTACAAGAGCTGATCCTGCCCCAGTAGTAACGGAAGTACCAGATCAAATTGAGATGTCTGGTAAGTTGGAGTACCTCCCTAATACGTACACTGATCAATATGGTAATTCAGTAAATCAAAGTAAAATTATTGATCCTCATATCGCAAAAGTTCAATCAACTGAATTACAAGGTATAAAGTCTGTTATTAAAAGTCTTCAATTAACTTCATCAAAAACAGGTGTGAAGATAGTATCGAAAACGGGAAGACTAAATTCAGAGCTATATAAAGCTGAGTACAACGATAAATATGGAGAAAATACAGATCACGAACCTAAGCATAAAACACTGTATCATACACCCCTTGATATCACATGGCGAGGAAAACTTGTTGAGCAAAAGAAAATTCGTATCACGGGAACCCAGAGATTGGCTATAAATGAAGAGGCTTCTCTTAAAGGAGAAGTTGCTACGATGAACTCTGGAGATACTGATTACGGAAATTGGATAGATATTTCCACTCGTTCTGGTGTGGTATGGAAATCGGATCAGCAAGGCATAGTGGATGTTAATTCCAGTGGAAAGATTAAAGGGGTAAGCCCGGGGACGGCAAAAATCTCTGTACGTTGGAAAAGCGGCGATCCATATCAATATGATCTCATTGCGTACTTAAACGTGACCGTAGGAGATGGCCCGACCCAGCCTGAACCTGGTGGAGTTGCAGGTTGTACATATACCATTAATCCACCGAATGAAGTAGCCTCACCACAAACTGCATTTATGGACCCGGGGGCTCAAGGACATATTCTGGCGGATGACCCAACCAACGGCATTCTTTTTGATGCGACGCGCGGGATACCGACCTCGGAGCACCTGTATGCCAATACGTGGGCGATGAACTATTTGTTCCAGCATACCTTTGGCAAGCAACAAGGCACGATTACCTATGATTGCACTGCCGACATTACATATGTTCGCACCTGGAAGGTGGAGCAGCCTGACCTGCCGGGACCGAATGGGACGTCCATCCCGCAGGAAGATACCGAGGATTCGGATGAAGTCCCGGTCCAGTACAGGTTCAGCTTTGACCGAAACTATAGCTATTGGAAAATTAATAACGTCGAACTTTATTCCATAGAGCAGGCCGAGATGGAGAACTATGCTCTCCCTGATGGAAGTCGGATTATACTCAGGCCACAGGGGTATGCACCGCCGGACTTGGAGATGGAGCACGACGAAGACGTGGAGATCCATGTCATGCCGAAGGAAACAGGAGAAATTAGCTATGTTCCCGAGGTACTAGCGACTGAGGGGTACGAGCCTTTAGACGTACCTGATGATACGGAGTTACTGAAAGGGATGGCCGAAGACCAAACGGGTCCACCCGATGTGAAGAACGATGCGCTCGACTTTACCTGGGAGGGTTCGACGACAAACGTCATGGATGGCAGCACCGTCGTTGAAAATGGACCGGATCCGACGCAAATCCCGGCACCAACGAAGATTGGCTCGTATAAAAATACCGGGGAGCAGGTGCTGTATGAAGATCGGTTGTTGATTCCCCGGACACTTTTGAATAAAGCGGATACGGAGTCCACAGGGGAAATCCAATATGCCCTCCATCCAACCACCTTGGGAGGTAGTGGAGGAAAAACCTTTCCAGTCGATCCGATCAACACTGTCACCGTCCATACCCCAGTCGTGAACTACTCGCTCGTTTCGGATGATCAGCCGCATAACCAGAAAACGGTGCCGAACATGAGTCGGTCCGCGCTCATTTTGGAGCGACCGTTCACAGTTCGCATCCCGACCAGCGGACAACATCTGGATGCGAGATCCTATCCAGGATATGGCGATCGGGATTACGCTAAATATTATCGGATTAAACAAGTCCGGTTTCCTTTTGACGTGTACAGTGCCGACCGAACGCAATTTTATCCGCGAAACACGTGGATCGATGTTCAGGTACCGGTGCTGGATACGACCTTCTATCTACCCGTGTGGGTGGATGAAGGAGACTACCAGGTGGAATTCCGGAATATCGCTGAAAATGCCCCGTCGCATTTTAGTACCGAGCCGGAGATCGACGCCCAGCCCGATGCCAACACAGACCTGTACTATCACGCCGCTTCGGACGAAGTATCTGTGGAGGTCATTGGGCGACTATATGACTTTGAGATTACCGATATCGCCGACTATAACTGGGAGCTGGTCTTCCGCCGTTTCAAAAATAGCCTTGCGCCGACCTGGATCAGTTACTGGACCGGCACGCAGGATATCGATGGGGACAAGCGGGGGAACAAACCGCAGTTTACCGTCCCAATTCGTCCCGGCAGTCACCCCCTGCAAGGGTACCAGAATGTGGCGGTGAAGACGGGATATCACTTCAAGTTTGATTTTAAAACAAAAGGCAACATGTTTGGCCCGCGAGATGGTATTCGTCTCACACCAACCTTTGACTTTGTGAGTAAGGATGGCCGTACGCGTGTGCCCGTGGATCTGTATTACTCTACCAACCAACGGAACTTTATTCGCATCGGTTCGACAGAAGATCAAGTGAAGCGGTTCGTGATTTTGAATGATCGGCTACGTCAAGTTCCGTCCGAACAACTGCGAGATACAGCGACGTACAAATACAACCGATATGGTGAAATCCATCCGGGGATGATGAGTGAACGAGCGTATCAAGAGTACTATCGAGACAAGTTCACGAAAATGAAAACTCCGGTAGGTGGATATAGCCTGCTCTTGATGCCAGAACAGTTGCGGACATTTATCGGTCCGAAAACGAATATTCCAACGACCGCCAGTGCCGATGTACTGCGTGCGAATGCAGCCATTCAACAATGGTACGGGGAATACAGTCTACCTGCTGAGCCCTATGTGGTACAAGCGGGAACAAACTTGGCTGAGTATGGACGTACGCACGGCGGATTGGATGCTAAATCGCCGATCTTCTTGAAGGATGGGTATATCGTGGTGAACTTCAACTTCGAGTCCATTCGAGAGGGAAATCTGGCGGCACCGCATCTGCAATATAT
Source organism: Paenibacillus amylolyticus (assembly GCF_047302515.1). Classification (GTDB taxonomy): domain Bacteria; phylum Bacillota; class Bacilli; order Paenibacillales; family Paenibacillaceae; genus Paenibacillus; species Paenibacillus amylolyticus_G. The sequence continues at coordinate 84,109 of NZ_CP168019.1, forward strand.
CCATGCCCCACTGATGAATCAATGGTTGCTGGAAGGATTCCAGCGTGAGGTAGAGGATAGCTACGGAAACAGCTTTACGTTGCGGGACGGAGACGTAGTCTTTTACCATGCGGATCGCTCCAGCCGGGATGATTTCAGTGCGCAGGTACCGCACTAGTTTCAGATGTAGAAATGAGAAATAGCAGGATATAGTCTAAGTCATTTTTAAAGAGAACACTGTAGACTCATTTGCGGTATGCCTTACGGTGTACCGCATTTATTTAGAACGATGAGCAAAGTAAGAAGTATCAATTTAAAAAAATGAATTGCAACGTCATTGTACATAGAAAAGAGGAACAGCCATGAAATTGGAAGTCAGCCTATCTGACCTGAAGCGGACCTCAAAAAGTCTGAACGGAGCCGCGGATGAGATGGGGGATCTACGTACGGACCTGAATCGGTCCATGAACAGCCTAAGTTATAAAACCCTCAGTCAAGGTGGGGTACAAAGTACGTTCACCCACCTGATGCGGGAACTGGACGGCTTGCAAAGCAAGCTGGAACTGTTGTCGGAGTTGACCCGTCGCAAACGAGAAGAATATGAACAAGCGGATCGGGAGGGCAAAAAATTCAACTGGGGGAAGCTGGCGAGCTTCCTCACCTTTGCATTGGGGACGGTGCTGGATTTCTTGCCTGTCGTCGGCAATGTGAAAGGGATCATCGAGGCCATCACGGGTCGGGATCTGCTGACCGGAGAGAAGCTCGCATGGTACGAACGAGGTCTTGCCGTGCTGGGACCGCTGGGGAAAGGGGCGAATAAGGCAGCTTCCCTCTTCAAGTATGCGGATGAGGCGCTGGAACTGACGGGGAAAACCGTGAAACATGCGGATGACGCTGCAGATGCAGCAAAAACCGTCGGTCGCAACGCGGATGAAGCGATCGATGCGATCCCGACCAGCCCGAACAAGGCGGGCGTGCCGGGGAACTCGACCCGAGAAGCCGGGGAGGATATTGCCGGAGCGACGCCGAAGTCGACCAAGGCAGGCGAAGCCCCCGCAGGCTCCAGGGATACAGGTGACGCGCCGATGACGAGTAACAAACCAACGGGCAAAGCAGACGATGCGCCAAGCGATGCCGGGTCCACACGCCACGATACGGGACTCACCGATGCCGAGAAAGCAGCGGCTGCAGCAGGAACGGCGGCAGGAACGGGCTCTGCAGCGGCCGCTTCGATGATAAAGAAGACACCCGGAGGTAGCGCTCCGAAAGGCGTAGATGCGCCAGGGGCGCCTAAGTCGAAGGATGTTAATTCTTCGCCGCATCAACCATCTACAGGGCGAACCACCGAAACGCAGAATCCTCAGAAATCACATGCAGAAAGTAAAGTGGAGGACCCGATTCACGCAGCGACCGGTCATCAATTTATGAATCACCGTTTGCTGACGCTGCACGGAGCAGCCGACTGGCCCTTTACCCTAATCTACCATTCGGGACTGTTGCAACGGGGAGAGCTAGGCCCGGCTTGGACACATCAATATGGTCTGCGGTTGGACATCACTCCAAAGGATTCTCAGACCGAAGTCGAAGCTAGTGATGCATTCCAACCCCTCGTGGATGTCTGCTGGACACCGGGACGGAAAAACCGATTTACACACCAAGGGGACGGCCTTTATCGCAGTGATGACCTGGATGTGAACCATGACGAGCTGAGCTACACCGAGCAGGGTTGGCTCTATACAGCCCGTAGTCCGCGCGAGATGTACCAATTCGATCTCAATGGCGTACTACTTCGTCACACCAACAAGGACGGATTGTCACTTGATCTGGTCTATGATGAAGAAGGAAAACTCCAGCAGTTGCAGGACCGGGTCATGGGACGTGTGCTGACACTGGACTACACCGCGGAAGGAAACCTTGCCGCGGTCAGGGATGCCTTGCGTGAAGCGACATTTGGCTATGATAGCGCAGGATTTCTGGTGCGTCTAACCGAACCGGACGGTACAATCACAGAAATGACCCATGACGGCGAAGGGCGTCTGATGTCGCTGAGCGAAGCCGGCGTTGTTCAGTTTACCAATACCTACGATGAGAAAAACCGAATCATTGCGCAAACCGACCCATCCGGTGTAGCGGGGCGGATGGCGTATGATACCGAGAGTCATCCGGGTCAGACGTGGACCACTGTGACCAATCGGCTGGGTCAGACACGCACCCTCGTGCATGATGATGCCTTACAGCTCCTCGAAGTGCATGCCGAAGATGGCGGTATAACTCGATACACCTACATGTTGCAGGGACAGATGGCCAGTGTCACCAACCCACTGGGCGAAACGACGACGTATGTCTACGATGAAGAGGGACATCTGATCCGCGAAATCGACCCACTGGGTCATGAAACGGAATATCACTATACTGCGCACCACCAAGTTGCGCGCGAAACGGATGCCGAAGGTGGCGTAACCCGCTACCAGTACGATGAACAACAACGACTGACCGAAGTGACCCGTCCAGATGGCAGTATAGCGAAATGGACCTATACTGAAACGGGACAAACGGCTACGTACCAGGACTTCACGGGAGCCATCTGGACCTATGCCTACAGCGAGACAGGCGAGCTGCAGCATACGCTGGATCCGGAAGGTCGACGTTTACAGATTGGCTGGGATGGAGCAGGCCGACTGATCGAACTGAAGGATGCCGCAGGAAGTGTGAGTCGCCGGAGCTACGATGGTGCAGATCGCCTGACATCCGTCACCGACCCGCTGGGCCTCACGTGGCAGACTGTGTATGATGCCAGTGGGCAGCGCATTCGCGAGACCCGTCCGTCTGGAGCCTCCATGCAGTACACGTATACGCCGAACGGGGAAGTGGCGAGCATCACCGATGCGCTCGGTCACACTCGGCAGTATACTTATGATGCCGAAAACCGCCTGATCGCCGAAACGAATGCGCTGGGCGAAACGACTCAACTTTCTTATGAAGCCGCAGGTCGATTGCAGACCGTGACCGATGCACTAGGACACATCACGAAGTATCACTATGATGGTGCAGGTCGTCTGGTCTCCGTCATCGATGGCGAAGGTCGGACGGTCCAGCAACTGACCTATGATGACGCAGGACGCCCCGTGGCCTGGCAGGATGGACTCGGCCACATGACGCGGCTGCGGTTCAATGCCCTCCATCAACGCGTCGAAGATACTGACGCGGATGGGCATACCCGCCATTATCGCTACGATGCCGCGCACCGTCTGACCGAAGTCATTCAAGGCGAAGGCGTAGATGAAGTGACCTATCGCCAGACATGGGATGGGGAAGATCGCCATACGAGCTACACCGATGCCAGTGGAAACGAGACCCGTCTAACGTATGACCGCAGTGGTCGCTTGCTGCAGGAAACGAATGCGGCAGGCGCACGGACGGCGTATACGTATGATGAACGCGGCTGGCTAAGTGCCAAGCTGGATGCCAAGGGACAGGAAACTCGGTACGCATATGATGCTGCGGGTCGCCTGATCCGTGCCACGGATGAAGCAGGTGAAATCGTGCTGACCTATACGCCCGATGGACAAGTGGCGCGTGTGCTCGAAGCGGAGCAGCATGAGGAACGAACCTACGATGCAGCAGGCCGAGTGCTCACCCGAACCGATGGGTTTGGACATCTACTGCAATATGCGTATGATGCCGCCGGCCGTATGACGGCGCTGACCTATCCGGATGGCAAAGTGGTGCAGTACCGTTACCAAGCCACGGGTGAACTGGCTGAAGTGAAGGACTGGAACGGCCGCCTGACCCGGTACCGCTATGATGCAAGCGGGAAGCTCATCGACACCCGGCGCCCGAACGGCAGCCAGGAGCAACGGGAATACGATGCCGCAGGCCAACTGACTCGCCTGACAGATACGAGTGGACAGGGCATTCGTTTACAGCAATTCAAGTACGCATACAGCCCAAGCGGCTTGCTGCTGAAGGAAGAAAACAAACAGTATACGTATGACACCTTAAAACGCCTGCGCAGTGGCGCAGAGCCTGGCCGTATTGTACACTACACGTATGACCCATCCGGGAACCTGACAACCGAACAAGTAGGGACATCTGAAACGGAGTTCGCGAGTACTTCACCAACGCAGCATCTGCACTATACCTGGGATAACCGGCTTCAGCGGGTAGGAGACTATCCCGTCGAGATCGATGCCAACGGAAATCTGCTGTATGCAACGGATGGAAACACCGCTTCCGCTTACGAATACGATGCCCGAAATCGTCTGGTGAAGGCAGGCAAGCTGAAATATCGGTACAACCCGCAGGGAGACCGGATTGAACTTGCGCAGCGAGGGCAAGTGACCCGCTATGTCATCGACGATGCACATGAACTGAGCCGGGTGCTGATGGAGATGGACGGGGAAGGGAATGTGAAATCCCGTTACATCTATGGTCTGGGGCTAATCGGATGTGAAGATGCCGACGGAACGTATCTGAGTTACCACTACGATCTGCGCGGTAGTACGACGTTGCTAACGGACGAGCAGAACCGGGTGACGGATCGCTACACGTATGGATTATATGGGGAACTGGAGCAACATGAAGGAGTAACCCAGCAGCCATTTGCGTATAATGGTCGAGATGGGGTCATGACGGATGCCAACGGTCTGTATTACATGCGAGCACGGTACTATGATCCGAAGCTGAAACGGTTCTTAAACCGAGATGTGATCCGTGGAGAGATTCAGGACGGGCAGACGTTTAACCGGTATGCGTATGTGAACGGAAACCCTGTGAGCTATATTGATCCGTTGGGATTAATGAAATGTGAGACTGAGGGAACGGGACGAGGTCATAGAACTGTAATCAGTGATGAAATGAAAGAAAAGATACTGTTTGGTCAACGTAAAGACCCTGCTAAAAACGAGTTGATTGGGGGACATTCACCAAAAATTGCAAATTACAATCCTAATTATGCCGTCGAAGATGTGTTAATTAATGCTGATGGAACAAAGAAAGTAAAATTTACAACTCAATTTTCGGATGGCAATCTTGCAAAAATCAAGACGAGTACGCTTTTCCCTGAAGCCTGGTCAGATAGAAAAATACTTGATAGTATCGTCAAAATGGGGGATACTCCAAAAATTGGGGAACGTACAAGAGATGGAGCAACATTGCATAGAGGTATCGTTGATGGGGTGCAGGTTGAGGTTATTAAAATTGGCGATGATGTAGTAAGTGGTTATCCAACAGGTGGAGGCGCAACATCATTACTATCGGGTTTTCATTAAACACATTAAAATTGCATTTAATGTAAAGAAATCTCTGGACTAATAATGAATCACTCTTGAGAAGGAGGACTCGAAAATGTATGAAGAGTTAGATGAGTATTTATCAGGTGAATTTACAACGGATTATTGGTATGATGAAGGGTTCTCCATTGCTAGAGAGATGCTAGAGGAGTTCGAAGATAATGATTGGGAAGAATTATTAAATGCTATTCTTTCAAAATCTATTGAGTGGCAGATCAGATACGCTTACTGTGTCGACAGTGATGTTAATGATGGTGCCGTAGTAAAAAGTTTACTTTTACTCTCTTCTGTAGATGATGAGGAATTATTTACAACGTGTGTTGATTCATTAAGAGTGATCCTTAATTCAACTAATATTGAATTAGTGTCAAATGATGAGGTAATCATGCGAAAAATCAAAGAGATTCTTCCAAAGTGTGGCATGGCTACACGAAAAATGTATGAGGATTTTATTGAAAATTTTCCGAAATAATAAGTTCGAACTAATCGAGTTTATAGCTCCAACAACATGATCGTGCAATACAACCAGACACTTGATAAACTTTCAAAGCTCTTTCCAACTTGTTTTATGAGTGGGAATGAGCTTTTTTGCTTGCAGAGAATAAACGAAGAAACTAGATGATGTGGTAAAACAATTGATACGGCTGCTGTTCAAAGTCTAATGGGTGCAGAACGAGCCTGATCTCTATCTATTAATATAGGATACGACAATAAAATAGTAACGTAACAGTAAAAGGTTAATTATAATGAGACACTTTATGCTGCCGGACAACTGACTCGCCTGACGGATACGAGCGGACAAGGCATTCGTTTACAGCAATTCAAGTACGAATACAGCCCAAGCGGCTTGCTTCTGAAAGAAGAAAACAAACAGTACACGTACGATACCTTGAAACGCCTACGCAGTGGCGCCGAACCAGGCCGTGTCGTACACTACACGTATGACCCATCGGGGAACCTGACAACCGAACAAGTAGGGACATCTGAAACGGAATTCACGAGCATTTCGCCAACGCAGCATCTGCACTATACCTGGGATAACCGGCTTCAGCGGGCAGGAGACTATCCTGTGGAGATCGATGCCAACGGAAATCTGCTGTACGCGACCGATGGAAGTACCGCGTCTGCCCTACGAATATGATACCCGAAATCGTCTGGTGAAGGCAGGGAAACTGAAGTATCGCTACAATTCGCAGGGGGACCGTATTGAACTCGCGCAGCGAGGGCAAGGACCCGCTATGTGATCGACGATGCACATGAACTGAGCCGAGTGCTGATGGAGATGGACGGGGAAGGGCATGTGAAATCCCGTTACATCTATGGTCTGGGTCTAATCGGACGCGAAGATGCCGACGGAACGTATCTCAGTTACCACTATGATCTGCGAGGCAGTACGACGTTGCTAACGGACGAGCAGAACCGGGTGACGGACCGCTATACGTATGGATTATATGGTGAACTGGAGCGACATGAAGGATTAACCCAGCAGCCGTTTGCGTATAATGGTCGAGATGGGGTCATGATGGATGCCAACGGATTGTATTACATGCGAGCACGGTACTATGATCCGAAGTTGAAACGGTTCTTAAACCGAGATGTGATCCGTGGAGAGATTCAGGACGGGCAGACGTTTAACCGATATGCGTATGTGAACGGAAATCCGGCGAGTTATATTGATCCGTTGGGGTTGACCAAGTGGGAGACGGATGGATCAAGTGAACCTTCTACACCTAGGACAGGTAGTTTGAAACTAGATTTGCAGCAATTTGCGGAGGATGCAAGCAAAGGCAAAAAGCTTTCTGATCCTAATCCTGTCCCTAAAGTTATAAGAGATCAATATGAGGAGATAATTCTTAACAAAGGTGTACCGAGAGTTGACCCGCGTACAGGTAAGCAGACAGTATTTGAAGGTAGAGAAGGACAAGGTCGCGCGTGGATAGGGTCATTAGAATTTGATGTGCCTGGTACAAATAATAGAATTCTTCTACGACCAGATGGGAAGAGCGGTTATGTTTTGAAACATGATTACACCAAGCCAAGGTTGTTTCCAAGTCCTTGGTATCCAGATGGTGGGAAAAAGTAGATGAATATGAGGTGATAATGTGGTAGCCAAATTCCAAATAAAAGATGATGAGAGTGATATGATTATTGGTGAATTTAAAGACCTTATTAATCTTCCCGGAGATAATATTGCGAATGATGTAGAAAACTTTACCTGCAAGACAAAATTAATAGATTTCACAGTAACAGATGAATTTAAACAATACTGCTTACAAACAAAGGTCTATGTAAATAATTTGCATTTTATTATTCTGAATATGAACGGAGATGCGATAGGTTCATATTACTTTACTATTGATGAACCTATGTTTTCTCATAAATCAATCTTCCTTTCAGGAGATAAGAATATTGAATTAGTTGGAACATTTTCAGAACATCCATTCGTAACTGCACTCGAATTATGGGAGAAGTGGAGAACATGTCCACCAATAAAAAAAAACAAGTGGGCCCACCTTGCATCATCTGAGAGAGCTGGTTGGTTAGAAGTGGCTCGATTACATCAGGAGTATAAGGGAGATATTGAAACACTTAATCAAGAGAGAGTGTATGAGCTGGATGGAACGTATGTAGAAGATTCAACCTCTTTTTTTTGTGCACTAGGTGAAGCTATGCATGGTCCTGGAGGATACTATGGATTTAACCTATCAAGTTTGGAGGACTGCCTTTCTGGGAATTTTGGAATAGTTTCTCCGTTTTCGATTGTATGGAGTAATTTTTCTTTTGAAATTCAGAGTGATAATAGTATACGAATGGAACCCGATTTCTTTTATGATGTCATTAAATTAATGACATCATTTCAATTGACTTTAACGATTCTCCCTAAATAATTTCAAGCTAATCTTAAACAGCGCGAACCGAATGAATATCGATGTGCGCTGTTGAGATTAGCTTTTTGAACTATTATATTTAAATAAGTCCTATATATTTGATGATAGCAAAATGTAGATTCAAGAAAAAATGTACATAGGCATTAAGGTTCCACACAAAAAAAAATGGAGCGTGAAAGATTTGAAAAAAGTAACACAACTCATATTAAGCGGTGCATTGGTAATTGGAATGCTTCCTTTTACCGGAAACACCAGTCAAGCAGCCGTTGTCTCATTCAAAGATGTCCCTACGACCCATTGGGCGAAAGCATCGATCGATGCAGCGGTAGCAAAAGGTTATTTCAAAGGATATAGTGACGGTACGTTTAAGCCCGGAGCAACAGTGACGCGCGCAGAATTTGCAGCATTGCTGGCCCGAGTGGCTAAAGGGACGCCGGAAACGGAGCAAGATAATGTGTTTAAGGATTTGACCGGGCATTGGAGTGAGGTAGAAGTGAATCATGCGTTATCCCTTGGTTTTCTGAATTCTTCGGATTATCCGAATGGGTTTAAGCCAGGCATGGCTTTGACACGAGAGGAAATGGCGAAGTGGCTCAGCTCAGGACTTGCAGCTCAGGATGAGGATTACAAGCAAGCGTTGAAGGATACAGAAAATACGTTGGTGCCTGTGGCAGAATATTACAAGGGCGGGTTGAAGAAAGCAGCATATCCCTATGTGTCGGTGGTATTGGGAACTGGATTGATGGGCGGGTACCCAGACGGTACGTTTGGTCCGGGGAAAACAACCACACGAGCAGAGGCAGCAGTTATTTTATCCCGTTACGAACAGGTACAGAAGAGCAAGGCAACGTCGTATAGAGATCTGAATGAGATGCGCGAGGTAGGTCTAACAGGAACGAATCTGACTTCTGCGACGCCATTTGTTTACAGTAAATATGAGAACGCAAACTATTTGAATAGTTTTGACTTGATAACGGAGAAACCTTTTTCACTTCGTAACAATCTTGGAGAAATGATAGTCCATCGAATGATCATAGCCGATGCCCCCACTGCTTCCACTGTGAAGAATATGTATGGAAAAATGTTTATCGATAAAGATTTTGACAGATTCATTGATGAAGATCGCTACATGGTTTTTATGGAAGTAACAGTTACTCCTAATGGAAATAATCTTAGCAATCTTGCCTTAGCTAACTCGACTGGATATCGCTTAACTAGTGGTGCAGCAAGTAATTTTACAAGTGGAGCTATAAAAAAATATGGAATAATAAACTTACCAAGGGTAGATTATGTGAAATCTGGCTTTTTCAAAAAAGGGGTTTCTAAGCGATATTGGATGGCCCAATCTATCAATCGATATCGTTCGGAGGATGTTGCTTTAAACGGTTCATCTATAAGGGTCGGTAACTCCCTTACGTCATTTTATATACCAAATTGATTAGAGGATGTACATATGAAATTTAGAGGTCTGCGAAAATGTATAGTAATATTATCTGTATTTATTGTATGTAGTAACTATCAGATGATGTTGGTTTTTTCTGCTCCGGGTAATTCTACTAAAGTTATTGCTGTGAGTTCTAATCCAGAGGATAGGGAACCACTTACTGCTTCTGTTGCATCTCCAGTTGGTCCAACGGGTTATCAAAAAGTTGTAAGAAAAGTTGATGGGGTACGGACAGCTAGTCCGGGTGTATATTGGGTCCAAAGGGATGAGGAAAGTGGGGTGCTAGATCATCTCGAGGAGATGAGATTGTTAACAGCGTTGGTCCTCCTGAAGCACCTTGGCCAACATTAGGAGTTGTCAGCCAAAGGTATAAGCCCGGGAACCGCTACGATCTCTGTACGTTGGAAAAGCGGCGATCCATATCAATACGATCTTATAGCTTACTTAGAAGTCACGGTGGGTGATGGGACAACCCCATCAGGGGGAGTAGCAGGCTGTACATATACCATCAATCCACCGAATGAGGTAGCCGCACCCGAAACTGCGTTTATGGACCCTGGTGCCCAAGGGCATATTCTGGCGGATGACCCAACACCCTAATAGCGTTAGTTAAAATTTAGCAAATCAAATGGTTGAAGTTCTCGAGTAATGGTAGAGCAAGTGGGTGGACTCAACAACAATATAATGATGATCTTCTTGGTATAATCAGTGGGGAGAGACAATTGTTAAGAGATGGAAGCAGAGCTTTAAATAAAAATAAACGCCCTTGGGCTAATTAATAAGAGGTGATATGCTTGTTATGGATATGGTCTGTTCCTGAAAATTTCCCAAATAAAAGAATAGGTGAATATGTAAAAGGCAGTGGTACTGATAGATTTGTTTTTAGAGAAGGTAGAGAATTAACTGGTCAAATTGTTTCCCAAAAAATTGTATTTGAATGTTTAGAAGAATCCCTAACTGATGTATTACCGAATAGTGGACTTCTATTGATAGTTTCAAAAAAAGTAGTGGAAATTTTACAAGAAATTTGTCCTGAAGATATACAGATATTTGAGGCGAATGTTTATATAGGGGAAAAGAAAATCCCCGATTACTATCTTTTGAATATAGTAAGTGCTATCGAGGTAATAGATAAAACTGAATCAGAGTTTACTACAATTAAAGGAACGGATTCCATATTAAACTTTAAGAAGATAGTTTATAAATTTGACGGTTTACCAAACAATCATCATCTAGTTAGAAATCTAGATTATAAGTCCCATGTTCTTATATCTGATGACCTTAAAGAAGTCTTTGAAAGAAATAATATTAAAGGGGTTCAGTTTACTTAGTGTTATAAACCTTGATTGGCTTTGGCCTTTCAAGGTTTTTCATTTTTATAATTCACATGAATAAACACACTGGAAGTTGTATGAGGCTGATGGCAGCACCACTACTACATGAGAATGCGATACCCCCAATCGTCTGGGGAAAGCGGGTAAGCTGAAGTATCGGTACAACCCGCAGGGAGACCGGATTGAACTCGCGCAGCGAGGGCAAGTGACCCGCTATGTGATCGACGATGCACATGAACTGAGCCGGGTGCTGATGGAGCTGGATGGGGAAGGGCATGTGAAATCCCGTTACATCTATGGTCTGGGTCTAATCGGACGTGAAGATGCCGACGGAACGTATCTGAGTTACCACTATGATCTACTTGGCAGTACGACGTTGCTAACGGACGAGCAGAACCGGATGACGGACCGTTATACGTACGGACTGTATGGTGAGCTGGAGCAGCATGAAGGCGTCACCTCGCAGCCGTTTGCTTACAATGGTCGAGATGGGGTCATGACGGATGCCAATGGACTATATTATATGCGGACGCGGTACTATGATCCGAAGCTGAAGCGATTTCTGAATCGAGATGTGATTCGTGGAGAGATTCAGGACGGGCAGACGTTTAACCGGTATGCGTATGTGAACGGGAATCCGGTGAGTTACATTGATCCACTGGGATTGACGAAGTTTGAAACGAAGTCTGAGGGAACGGATAATGCTAGTGACATTTATAAACATCAACAGTACAAGCAATCACTTCTTAAAGAAGATGTTTTGTCTAACTCTGATGTTATCATTAAAGGCGAGGATCTATGGGATGATAAGGCTCGTAAGATGTTAACTAGTGACGGTAGTAAAGTGGAAGATTGGGCCAAAATGACATCAAAGCAACAGTATGAGACCCCGTATGGAAAGGGAGAAATTCATTTTTACCAAAATCAAAAAACAGGAGATATTAGTTCATTTGATATTAAACTGAAAGTATCTAAACCTAAGAAGCTCAGAGAAAATGAAAGTGACTTATTCTGGATAATTGACTTAGATGTTGATTTCAATATTAAAGGAGTAAGATAAATTGAGAGTATGCCTTAAAAAGGATGTCGAGAAACAAGAGAATATATCAATGAATAAAAAGTATATCGTTTATTCTGTGGAGACCAGCAAAAATGGTGAGGAATTTTACAGAATAGAAAATGATGCAAGACAAGTTGTTCCTTATTCAATCTCTTTATTTGAAATAGTATCTGATAAAGTAAACTCAGATTGGATATTGTGGAACAAACCCAATAATAGCTCGGCCTTATTGCCGAAGCAATTTGCGTATCTAAGTTTTTGGGAGGATTATTATAATGATGAATTAGAGGCTTTAAAAAAATTTAATATGGTGAAGGAACAGCTATTACAAGAAGAATTAGAAGAGAAGGAAGTACGTGAGATTATTGAACTGGAGAATGAAGATAATATTAGATTCGTTCTTAATTTTCTATCTAAGTCAGAAGACAATAGGTTTATTGATCAAGTAATTCAATATGTGAAATCAAATTTGGAAAAAAATTATGGAGTAGATAATACTACATTACTTGCATTTAAATACCTAAACCTGTTTAATCAAAATGAAGTAGAAGACTTTTTTCTTTATTATTTGACTAACATTGAGTTTGGAGACGACCAATTAACTGCAATAGTGAATGAATACTTTAGTAAAATGTAAATCATTTTGTAAATGGTGGATAGTCTCATTGTTTCTTTAAATGCCAATATTATTACGTGGGCCCCTAGTGTCGAATGAACCCGCTGTTTAACGGTAACAAATTAACCCATGTAATATACGTATGAAGATTTGTCTATATTATTTGTACACACATGAATGTTTAATATTTTTAAACCTAATAACGTTGTTGCGTTGCAGTGAATAGGTCAATCATGGTCAGTTACCACCCTGATTGACCTATTTTTGTTATGTTAGTTTGAATGGAGTTTTTTCAATGCAACTATTGAATGTTCTAAACCGGTAGGTAATATAACACAACTTCTAGAGTGCACAGCACGACCATTAATAGTAGGAACGGTTGTAATAAAAAGAATGATGGATCTAAATGCAAAATTTATAAAAATTGGAATATAAGTAGTGGCCGTGATGGGTATAACTATGAAATTTTTTCGGCTATTGATTGGCCTTTTGGTAGTAGCTCTTTGTCTATTGTTGCTGGAGGGAGAGTCACCATAGAAGTTGAACCTAATTGTTGTATTCCATTAAATATATATTAAATACCTCGAAATATACTTTATGCTATTAGTGAAAGTAACGAAATCTTTAGTTTGTGTTTTTACTATCTTAGAACCTATGAAAACCTTTGGCGAGACGAATCATAATAGCTTGTCTTTGTCTCTCAAAAGTCTGAGGCAGTCTTAGTCGCAACGGGAAATTTCTATAAATAGTAAAGTATCAAAATTAAAAGATAGAATCGAAACTAAGAAACCTTTGAATGGTGCTTAAGAGCCATTCAAAGGTTTCTTACATTATGATGATGAGAGAAGCAAGTATATATAAGCATTGGGTATCCAAGTAAATAGGGAGAGCGAGCAGGAATCCCTGAAATAGTGAAGCTGAATGTATTCATAAAAAAATTATGTACTCCCACGGATATATATCAAAAATGCTAGACAGATGGGAAGCATTATATGTGGATTCAAGGCATTTATACAAGGAGAAATAAGCCTTAATACCTATGAATAGGAGACTTATTATGGTAAAATATTCATGTATATGGAATGGGATATTTTGCTTAGTGAACTATTTTATTTGAATAAGTCCTATATATTTGATGATAGCAAAATGTAGATTCAAGAAAAAATGTACATAGGCACTAAGGTTCCACAGAAAAAATAAAATGGAGCGTGAAAGATTTGAAAAAAGTAACACAACTCATATTAAGCGGTGCATTGGTATTTGGAATGCTTCCTTTTACCGGAAACACCAGTCAAGCAGCCGTTGCCTCATTTAAAGATGTGCCTACAAGCCATTGGGCGAAAGCATCCATCGATGCAGCTGTAGAAAAAGGCTACTTCAAAGGATTTAGTGATGGCACATTTAAGCCTGGCTCCACCGTTACGCGCGCAGAATTTGCAGCGTTGCTGGCCCGAGTCGCGAAAGGGACTCCAGAGACGGAGCAAGGTAACGTGTTTAAGGATTTGACCGGTCACTGGAGTGAAATAGAAGTGAACCGTGCAGTATCTCTTGGATTTATTAACGTAAAGGATTATCCAAACGGCTTTAAGCCGAGTACGATAATTACTCGTGAAGAGATGGCCAAGTGGATTAGTTCCGGATTAGCAGCTGCTGACAAAGATTTCGAACAAGCTTTGGAGGATACCAAGACATCTTTAATTCCTGTAAAAGAAGCTTTTTCCCCAGGAATCTCTCAAAGTAAAGCCCCTTATATAGCAGTAGCGATGGGTACCGGTATAATGACAGGATTTCCAGATCACTCTTTTGGTTTAAGTAAAACGACCACGCGTGCAGAAGCTTCGGTAATTTTATTGAGAATAGCCAATATGGAAGGTAAGAAGGCATCGTCGTTCGAAGCACTAAATGAAATCAGATCTGTCGGGGTAGCGAAATCTAATTTTAAAGAAATTACTCCATTTGAATTTACAACTGGTCGTGATTTTTCAGATGCAAGCGAGAAGAAAGTGACATTTAGCAATAAAAGTGGGAGTCTAGTTCTCCATCGCACTATAGCTGTCGATGCCTCCGATTGGAACAATAAGAAAGGAGTATATGCCCCGTTCTTTATTTCCGAATCGGAAAAAGATTGGTATCAGTCTACTGCAAAAAGAAAAAATATTGTAGCCGTTTTTCAAGAAATAACAATTTATCCAAGCAAAAAAGGATTTAATCTGGATGACTATAGAGGTGGCTTAGCGAACTCATTCTTTGGTCAAAGGCTAGATCAAGACATGACAAGGCAATTCGGGTATAAAACTCTACCGTTTTCAAACGCCGAGAACTTTTTTTCGAATTATTCATCGAACAACGGAGTACGGTTGTGGATTGGTAAGTGGTACGATAAAGACTACAAAGGACTCGTGGCAAGGTTTAAAACAGATGACGGTTCAGGTGTAAGTATTTATGGGAGATGAGTGAAAGGCGATTTATGAAAAATAAAATTCTGCATATTATCTTAATTATGACTGTATTAATGGGACTTTACCCCCACGGTGTAGCGAGAGCTAGTGATTACCATTTCAACAAAGGTTATCCAAGTAATCTTGAAAAATTGATTGCTACTGATGCTCAAGGTAGATCAAGAGGAAAACAAAAAATAAAAGTACTTGTTACTGGGGAGAAAGATCCCAATCCTAAGGTGATATGGACACAGGGGGATGGGGAAATATGGTCCGCAACTGGAGAGTTACCAAGTAGTAGGGTCACTACGACAACACATTGGAACCAGGGTGGAACTCGTGGATATCCAGTCAGTGAGAGGTTTATTGACAAGATAGATGCTACTGTTTACGCTCCAGATTCTCTGGAAGATATCAATGGGAATGCGTTTGATAGAAGGTTTATGGATGATCTTGGAGTTAAAGATATTAACTATTTAGATGGCCCAGCATATGAACCTGGAAATGAAAAGCCGAGATTTACACAAGGTGATAAATTCATTGAGATTAACGTCTTTACAGGATATCCGAAACCATTCAGTGAAGAAAAAGAATATGGTACTAGACCTGACGACAAAAAAAATGGCAAGTAGCATATTGGACTCCGTTGCATATTGATTATATAGCTCATGTTTATGAAACGAAGGAGATTCGTGTTAACTCGGATAACATATTGCAGGAGGGAGAAACGGTTCAGCTTGCTGCAGAAGTACGCGAGATTGACTATCAAGGGAATACAACAGACTGGGTAAATGTCTCAACTCGTGAACAAACCGAGTGGAAGACAGATAAAGAGGGTGTTGCAACAGTAAATTCCAACGGAGTAGTGAAGGCAGAAGGCAGAGGGACTGCAAAAATTACTGCTCTTTGGAAAAAAGGTCCGTACTATATTTGGGAAAACGTCACGATAACCGTAGGGGAAGATAACGAGATTCCAGAAGAACCTGTAACTGCATGCTCACAGCCCCAACCCGGACGGACATTAGAAGGCCAGATTATGGATCCAGTCGTTACAGCTATGATTAGGGCAGATCAACGGGGTAATGAACCTTTTGATGTTCTCAAGGGGATTCCCACCTCTGAAAGCCTCTATGGTAACGTATTTAGTCGAGATTATTTGTTTGAACATACCTTTGTACAGATGACGGGCACATGTACATATCAATTTGAAGTTGAGAAAATATGGACCCTGAAGTGGGATCCGAAGAAGAAAGAGACCGATGCGGAGGGCAATGAGAGGGAAGTTCCAGATCCACAGGAAGCGGAAGAACCGGTTAGCAAACAATATACTGTTGAGCGTCCATATGCTTACTGGACGATCGATACGTTAAGTGTATACAGCCTCGATGAGGCGACGCTAATCAATTATGCTTTTGGATCTGGACAAATCACGTTGCAACCCGAAGGTTATGTCCCACCGGATTTTCAGGCGGAAACGACGGGGGATTATTATCCGCCACCCAATCCAGTCAAAGTCACAGCTCCGCCTGGCACAAAAACGGGAGGAAAGGATCGGCCCTCCCCGCCCGATGAAGATCTACAGAGTTTGGCTGAGGAGGCAGTCCCTGATGTAGAGGTAGAGAATGATGCCTTTTACTTTAATGGAGGTACGGTAATGGATCCGCAGCGGTCCCCTGAATCCGGCCCACAGCCCGGCGAAATTCCAGATCCCGTGCAGATTGATGAGAATGTATTATATAGTCCCTATAACTATATTCCAATCAGTAAGGCGAACAAACAAGATACCATCAGCGAGGGTACCATTCGTTATACCTTAATGGATAACAGTGTGAATGGAGGCGATGACCAAGAGTTCGACATCTATGGTATCAACACTGTCACTGTCCATACCCCAGTCGTGAATTACTCGCTCGTATCGGATGATCAGCCGCATAATCAGAAAACGGTGCCGAACATGAACCGGTCTGCGCTCATTTTGGAGCGACCATTCACAGTTCGCATCCCGACCAGCGGACAACATCTGGATGCGGGATCTTACCCGGGATATGGCGATCGGGATTACGCCAAATATTATCGGATTAAACAAGTCCGTTTTCCATTTGACGTGTACAGTGCTGACCGATCGCAATTTTATCCACGAAATACATGGATTGATGTTCAGGTACCGGTACTGGATACGACCTTCTATCTGCCTGTGTGGGTGGATGAAGGAGACTACCAGGTGGAATTCCGGAATATCGCTGAAAATGTCCCAACGCATTTTAGTAGCGAGCCGGAGATCGACGCCCAACCCGATGCCAACACAGATCTGTACTACCATGCCGCTTCGGACGAAGTATCTGTGGAGGTCATTGGGCGACTATACGACTTTGAGATTACCGATATCGCGGACTATAACTGGGAGCTTGTCTTCCGCCGTTTCAAAAATAGCCTTGCGCCGACCTGGATCAGTTACTGGACCGGCACGCAGGATATCGATGGGGACAAGCGGGGTAACAAACCCCAGTTTACCGTCCCGATTCGCCCGGGCAGTCACCCCCTGCAAGGGTATCAGAATGTGGCGGTGAAAACGGGATATCCCTTCAAGTTTGACTTTAAAACAAAAGGCAACATGTTCGGCCCACGAGACGGCATTCGTCTCACGCCAACCTTTGACTTTGTGAGTAAGGATGGAAGTACGCGTGTGCCCGTGGAACTGTATTACTCCACCAATCAGCGGAACTTTATTCGCATCGGTTCGACAGAAGATCAAGTGAAGCGGTTCGTGATTTTGAACGATCGGCTACGTCAAGTTCCGTCCGAGCAACTGCGAGATACAGCGACGTACAAATACAACCGATATGGTGAAATCCATCCGGGGATGATGAGTGAACGAGCGTACCAAGAGTACTATCGAGACAAATTTACGAAAATGAAAACACCCGTAGGCGGATACAGCCTACTCTTGATGCCAGAACAGTTGCGGACATTTATCGGTCCGAAAACGAATATTCCAACGACCGCCAGTGCAGATGTCCTCCGTGCGAATGCAGCCATTCAACAATGGTATGGGGAATACAGTCTGCCTGCTGAGCCCTATGTGGTGCAAGCGGGAACAAACTTGGTTGAGTATGGACGTACGCATGGCGGATTGGATGCTAAATCGCCAATCTTCCTGAAGGATGGGTATATCGTGGTGAACTTCAACTTCGAGTCCATTCGAGAGGGAAATCTGGCGGCACCGCATCTGCAGTATATCCATGCCCCACTGATGAATCAATGGTTGCTGGAAGGATTCCAGCGTGAGGTAGAGGATAGCTATGGAAACAGCTTTACATTGCGGGATGGAGACGTAGTCTTTTACCATGCGGATCGCTCCAGCCGCGATGATTTTAGTGCGCAAGTACCGCATTAAGAAAACGCAAGTTAGTTTTATTGATTAGATCCTGATAGAAGAAATCCTTTTACCAGAGGATTTCTTCTATCTATTTACAAATAGATCATAAAGTGAGGGATGGATGTGTCCCGGATGATAAAAATAATTACATTTACCATAATGATAGTTTTCATTTTAGGAGGGTGTTTAAGAGTGGATACAAAAGATAAAGATCAAGAAATTATAGATCGTTCGGAGGCCATTGCCATTCAGTATTTGAAGGATACTTATGACCTCGATGTGAAAATTACTAGGAAACAAATGCAACCTAAAATGGCAATGAGTTGGGTTACTTTTTATGGCTATGTTTCTCAACATGAAGAACAATCCTTTAATGTTTCCATTAATTATGAGGAAAACCGAACGGAGTCATTTAGTTTTAGCCCAGAATTAGAAGAAGTTTTGTTAAACGAAGGTTACGATCCATACAAATTGGAATGACAATGAAAGGTGGACGTTTTAATGAATAAAGAGAGTTCAAATAATAGAGAAATTACTGATCTTGTTTATAAGAAGATGTCACAAGAAGCGTATAAGGATTATGAAACTGGTAAGAAAATAGGCGTTCTCCCTGGTTGGGAAGTTCTAGATCAAAAACATAATTCATCCGGCATGGATGTAGTGACCTTTTACAACCCTGATACCAAACAAGCTGTCATTGCTTTCCGAGGAACGGAAGGCTCCAGCACTTGGGATAGAAAAGCACCTGATTTAAAAGCAGATGTTCTCAATATTGGTCTTCCTGAAGCAGGGGCTACGATTGCTAGAATAATTGATCCTTTGTCTGAAGTCGGGAAAGAAAATGTGCAGGGTATTGAAGATACCTTAGGGATTACATGGCTCAATAACTTGTTTGGGGATACAGGCAAAAGTATAGATAAAGAGTTTGGACCTGATAATCAGTTATACGAAGCAGAAGATTACGTGAAAGAGATGCAAAGTAAGTATCCCGATGCAGACTTTACACTTACGGGACATTCATTAGGCGGGGCAAATGCACAATATGCAGCGGTGTATACAGGACTGGATGCAGTCACGTTTAGTGCACCTACTGTCGTGGCATCGTTAACACCAGAAATGCGTAGGAAAGCAGAAGAAGGTGCTTTCGATCGTCAGGTAACCAACTTCATTCATCCTGGGGATTTCATTGCAAGTGGTATGCTGGGAGGATATGAGAGGCACGTGGGTTCAACTCTCGTAATTGATAAAAATTATGACGACTTTAATGCTAGTTACGGTGCTGTGGACAAAATAAAGGATACACTGGGAGGGCCTTCATATCACGATATGAAGCATTACAGCTTCGATGACGATGGGTATATCGATAATACCTTGTATGATGAAATTACGGGAGAACGAGTGAGTTTCTCTCCGCGAAAACCTTCGGATCATAACATCCTGGATCATGCACGTGAAGCATGGGATACCCTATCCAAAGGTTTCAAGTCTGTGGTTAACGTTGTAGGTGGGTACTCGGCAGGAACCATCGAGTTAACGTCAGAAGAACTGAAGGAGATTGCAGGGAAATGGAGTCGCCAAGCACAGGATATGAGCCGTACCTTTGAGCGAATCCAACGGAACTTTTTTGAGTACACTGAGAGCAGTCATAGTCAGCGGCTTGTGCCGATTGTATGGGATCTTCAGATGAGTATTAAGCAGTTAGATGAATGGCATCTGGAACATACATCGGATCTTGTGGATTATATCCAGAACAAGGCCGATTTGTTTATCCAGGCCGATAGTGGAACAGTAGCTTAACGAACATAGATAGAAAGGCAGGAAGATATAAATGAGTGGAAGCAGTATAGCCATGGATTTGGATCAGCTATTACAGGCAGAACAAGAGTTGGATCTTATCCTTAGCGAATTGAGAGAAAACGAGAGAGAAGCACGAGTATTGTATGGGAAGTTGAACACCTGGAAGGGTCAATCAGCCGATAAACTTCGAATCAAGGTGGAAGTGTTCTTCTATCAGCTGGATACTCGGACACAGTTACTCCTTAAACAAAAACAGGAAATGTTAGATGCGATCAAGAGAATAAAGGATGCGGATGGAAGCTATTAAAAGTATATTGAAATTTTAATTTTCAGTTTTACATAAAATAAGTTTTTTATTTTACAAGGATTTAGCTTAATCTTGAAATAATGATCTAATTTAAAATAATTAAGAGTATTATAGAAATCTAAAGATGCCGTCTCACATTTTAGTGGGATCGGCATCTTTTTGTTCTACGTCATTACACCACCAAAATCAATATACCCGGTGCTTCCATCCATTTAATTTCGCGATCGCTTCCAGATAATAATAATCTCCATAGATTAGAGAGACATCGATGAAGGAATTGCCGCTACCTGTGGCGTGTAGCAGAATGGATTCATGCTCGGGTTGATCCCAGACGGCATAGTTCTCGGTTAAAGAACGAAGGATACGTTCAGCGGCATCTGTGTATAGGCGTTTCTCGCCTTCGGGAACGACGGCGGCCAGCTCTAGAAGACCGGATGCAGCAATGGCTGCGGCGGAACTGTCGCGGGACTGGCCTTCCAGCGTCGGAAGTCTGAAATCCCAATAGGGGACATGATCCTCTGGCAGCGCAGCAATAAAGTAAGGTGCTATCCGTTTCGCTGTGTTCAGGAATCGTTCATCTTGGGTATACCGATACGTGTTGGCGAATCCATAGAGACCGCATGATGTACCTCGACTCCATGATGAATCCGGGGCATATCCTTGACCACCAAAACATTCAATGTATCGTCCATCTTCGGGATCAAAGGAGATGATATGTTTGGTTGATCCATCTTCCCGGACACCATATTGCATGGTCGTTTCGGCATGATTGATGGCAATGTGTCTGTACCGAGGGTCACCTGTCACCTCAGAAGCCCAGAACAACAGAGAGATATTCAGCATGCAGTCAATGATGGCCCAACCGTATTTATCCTCATTCCAGGCTCGAATAAATTTCCCTGCTGGATTGTAACGACTTGCGAGGAAATTGGCTGCCTCCAGACCACGTCTGAGCGCATCCTCGTCACCTGTGATCTTGTGTTTGATAACAGCGGTGGAGAGGAACTGGAAGCCTACATCATGATGAAGCTCCACGGTAGGTTTAACAAACCATTGCTCCAGCGTCTCATCCCACGACCATGCCGCATCCCGATAGGATTGTTCTCCCGTCATATCATACATAATCCATAACATGCCAGGCCAGAAACCGGAAGCCCACCAGTCAGTATTGATGTTATCATACTTGCCGTCCTTGCCTGCAAAATGAGGGCATTTATCTCCAATATGTTCTTTCATGTCACCTACTTTTCCTTCCAACCTTTGCATTACTTCTTGCCAATATGTGGTTGTAACAGCCGATCTGGTTTAGTCATATCCAGCCTCCTGAGTGTAGAATTAGAAAGTAAGATAACGCTTTCTCATGTGCTCAGTATATCTTTTTCTATTCGTACAAAGTTGTGTTAGGATATGAAGAAATGTTGTTTTGTTGTCATCATATGGAAGGGTGAACAGGGATGCTGGAGCGTGTGGAATTTGGAGGATCTACGTTAGCGTGGGATTATCAAATCAAGTCTGTGGACCATTTCAAAGGATATTATCATTGGCATCAATGTGGAGAATTTCTATACGTTCATCAAGGTGAGGGCATAGTAGTTGTTAACAATCATACCTATCCGATTGGCCAAGGCATGCTGTTCTTTTTCCAACCCTATCAATTGCATCATGTCTATGTCGAAGTTCATCCCAATACCCCGTATGAGCGAAATATCTTCTATGTAGAGCCGATAGTCATGGATCGTTATCTAGAAGCGTTCCCGCATCGGCGTTCTTTTTTTCGAGGTTGTGGAATGGGCGCAATCAGCAGCAAGTTTTTGACCTGAGTTCCCATATGGATCAAGTGGATTGGATGTATGAGAGCTACAATCAGTCTCGGAGTCGTGTTGGGGGAGAATGGGAAGAATCGGTGCTGTTTTTGCTTCAGCTATTGAGTGTCTTGGATCAACAAAAAGAGGGAGCAGATGAAGCGCTATCACAGTTAACGGATTCACGTCATTTTAGACACTTGGAGAAGATGATGTGGTGGATTAAAAAGCATTTGGATTATGAGATCAGATTGGACCAGATAGCGGCAGATGTTCACTTGTACAAATCATATGCTTCCCGCATTTTTCATGAAGAGACAGGTAGAAGCATAACGGACTACGTCACAGCCCGAAGGCTGAAGAAAGCCTACTTACTCCTTGAGACAACATCACTTTGGGTGAAGAGGAGGGGCAGACGTGCCAGATTTCCGAACGGATGTATTTCATCCAGTTATTTCGCAAATCTGCCGGGACGAGCCCGTTGTATTATCGGCAACAATTTGAACGGTGCAGCAAGCATTATTTTAGTTTGTAAAATAATAGCGTTATTACGTCTTTATACACAATTAGTATTTACCGTTTGAATTAAAAAAATCCCGGATGCGGGTTGCACTAGCCAGTTGCTAAATGCGATACTCACCTCCGGGATGCACATCGGTAACCTTCAAGCTAAATAAACATTAAGGATTCCTCAAGCTGTTACAACCACTTATCAGCCCAACGTTCCACGGCGCTTAGCGCTCTCCCCAGTTCCGTGCCTTTTCGTGACAACATATATTCAGTTCGAACTGGACGTTCCGTGACCACATGGCGAACCACAAGTCCCTCTTCCTCCAGTTCCTTCATTCGCTCATTTAACACACGTTTGCTCAAGTCAGGGATATAAGCGTGAATCTCACTGAAGCGTTTGGGTTCCTCCATCAACGCATGGATAATGAGGGCTACCCATTTTCGGCCAATGATCTGATAAGATTGTTCCACTTTTGTACATATTTGCTTGGCATTCTCATCATCGCTCATGATTGTACTCCTTTGATTTAGTATTGCTTGTAATATCATTAGTATACTTATTGTAACCTACTTGTCCACAGGCCATATGTGTAAAATGTCACATGCCAATTGTTCTTAATGTTACCACATAAAGCGTTATCATCAAATAAAAACCCTATAAACACTGGAGTTCACAGGTTCGACACGATTGTTGACGAATTGTGACGACAGGTGTAATATGGGTAACGTTAATTCAAATGGTTACAATTTATAACCTAAACACAGGTTGTGGAGAGAAGGAATGTTCCATGGTTGAATTCAGGTGCGTTATATAAACGGAGGCAAGGCGGGGACCATACCCACTTATTCCGTCTTTTGTCATGCTTGGATTTGAACATTTTGCAACATCATATACTATACTGCACAGATCACAGGAGGCACTCCAATGGATGCAATGACATTTGTCCTGTTCGGGGCAACAGGCGATTTAGCCAAACGCAAGATTTACCCTGCATTATATAACTTGTACATGGATCAGAAAATGCCGAAATCCTTCTCCGTTATCGGATTGGGACGACGTGAATTGTCGGATACGGACTTCCAGGCGAATGTTGAAAAGTCACTGCATGAATTCTCACGTCAGACGCCGGAAGAAGCATCTCAGGTTCGTGATTTCATTGGCGCTTTCCGTTACTGTTCTTTAAATAATACGAAGCTTGAAGATTACACCAAACTGTTGGAACTGGTTCAACAGCGTGAACAAGAGCTTAACATTCCCGAAAACCGCATGTTCTACATGTCGGTGGCACCGGAATTCTTCGAGCCAATCGCATTAAACATTCAAGAAAGTGGCCTGGGTAACACCAAAGGCTGGAAGAAACTGATTATCGAAAAACCATTCGGACACGACCTGCAATCAGCTCGTGATTTGAACGAAAAACTGAGCAATACCTTTGCGGAAGAAGAAATCTATCGCATTGACCATTTCCTTGGTAAACCGATGGTTCAAAATATTGAGACGCTCACCTATGCAAATCCGGTGATTCAGGCGTTGTGGTCTAACCGTTATATTGCCAATGTACAGATCACGGCTAGTGAGACGGTGGGTGTTGAAGAACGTGCCGCGTATTACGACCAAAGCGGTGCCCTTCGTGACATGTTCCAAAACCATATGCTTCAGTTGCTGATGATGATTGGTTTGCATTTGCCAAAACGTTGCACACCGGAAGAAATTCAATTCAAAAAGCAAAAAATTGCTGAAGCACTTCGTCCGTTGACAAAAGAAAATATCGCTTCTGAAGTTGTTCGTGCGCAATATGCAGCAGGTGAGCTGAAAGGTTCCTCGGTTGTTGGATATTTGGACGAGCCTGGCATTCCAGCCGGATCTCAGAATGAGACCTATGTTGCTGCAAGACTTTGGATCGATGATCCATTCTGGAGTGAGGTTCCATTTTATATCCGTACAGGTAAACGCCTGGCTGAGAAATCCACCCGAATCGTTGTTGAGTTCAAGGCTCCACTGAAGACCGGTCATGAATCCGAAAATACAACGGAACCTAACCTGCTGACGATTGAAATTGGTCCGGGAGAAAGCATCTCGCTTCAATTAAATGCGAAGAATCCATTGAACCATGATGAAGTGGAACCAATGCATATGACCTTCAACTCAGGTAAACGTAACATCCCTGAAGCTTACGAGAATCTGATCTTTGATGCGATGCGTGGAGATTCCACCTTCTTCGCTCACTGGAATGAAGTGGAGTTGGCATGGCAATGGGTGCAACCGATTCAGGAAGCATTCGAAGCGGGCAGCGTGCCACTGGATACGTACAGTGCAGGTTCGCATGGACCAGAGTCAGCAGATCGTTTGACAGCAGCAGACGGCTTCCGTTGGTGGTAAGTGAAACGAAAGAGTGAGCATAAGAGAACACAATAGTAAAAACAACAGTACAATCCGTTCTGCTCACAAATAATCATTTGCACAAATCCAAACAAACCTTTCCAAGTCAACAGGATATAAAACGAAATGTTTTATTCCCCTAGAACTTGTACTCAGGAGCAAGTTGAATCGAATAATGCAAAAAACTGATATATACAGTAACTATTACGAATCATACCGTTCCAATTTTGCATAAGCCCTTCCGGTTATGTTTGCCGGAAGGCCGTGAAAATTTTTGAATATAGATTAGCGGTTCAGTTTTGAAAATGGGTTGGCTTGAACGCTGAGAATGTAGTGTAGGGGACGAAATCGATTCTGTAGAAGCAAAGCTAAAAGCTTTCTGAAAGAAAGCTACTTCGTAAGCATACACTTCGCCTTTATCCCCGGATTTTCTCCTATATAGGAGATTCAAAAAATCTGGGGATAACAGCGATCAAAAGAACGATTCGTGACCGGAACGGTTACTTCTCCAAACGTTAAGCACTTATTTTTAATTTTGAACGCAAATGAAATGTAAACATTGTTCATAACAGGAGGATTTTGAAATGAAACTTGGACTTGTCGGATTAGGAAAAATGGGATTGAACCTGGGTAGAAACCTGATTGATCACAAACACGAAGTGGTTGCTTTTGACCTGAACGCTGAAGCAGTAAATGAAATGAAAGAATACGGCGCTGAAGGCGTATCTTCATACGCAGAGATGGTGGCTTCGCTCGAATCCCCACGTGTATTGTGGATCATGGTTCCCCACAACGTAGTAGATGCTGTATTGGCAGAAGTTAGTCCATTGTTGTCCAAAGGCGACATCATTATTGAAGCGGGTAACTCCCACTACAAAGAATCCATTCGTCGCTACGAAGAGATGAAACCCAAAGGCATTCACTACATGGATGCAGGTACATCTGGCGGTATGGAAGGCGCACGTAATGGCGCATGTTATATGATCGGTGGAGACCCGGAAGCTTGGGCAATCGTTGAACCGGCATTCAAAGATACTTCCGTAGAGAATGGCTACCTGTATGCTGGTAAAGCGGGCAGCGGTCACTTCCTCAAAATGGTTCACAATGGTATCGAGTACGGTATGATGGCATCTATCGGTGAAGGTTTTGATGTATTGGAGAAAAGTGGGTTTGATTTCGACTTCGAACAAGTGGCCCGTGTATGGAACAACGGTTCCGTTATCCGCTCTTGGTTGATGGAGCTGACAGAACGTGCCTTCTCCAAAGATGCAAACCTCGATGAAATTAAAGGCGTAATGCACTCTTCCGGTGAAGGACGCTGGACGGTAGAAACGGCATTTGACCTTCAAACCGCAACACCGGTTATCGCTTTGTCCTTGCTGATGCGTTATCGTTCCCTGGAAACAGACACATTCACAGGTAAAGTGGTAGCAGCATTGCGTAATGAATTTGGCGGTCACGCTGTAGAGAAAAATTAATTTTATATATAACTGTTAACATATGATGAGAATCGGGTAATGAATTATATCGTGTTTACGAATTCATCAAGTGGAGGTAACATATCATGAAATTTTTCTTGGATACAGGGAATGTGGAAGAAATCAAACGGATCGAACGTCTGGGTCTGGTGGATGGAGTCACGACCAACCCGTCTTTGATTGCCAAAGAAGGTCGCGTATTTAAAGAAGTCATTCAGGAGATCTGTGGCGTTGTTAAAGGCCCGGTCAGTGCTGAAGTCATCGGTCTCAAAGCCGAGGATATGTTGAAGGAAGCTTATGAAATTGCAGAATGGGCACCGAATGTAGTCATTAAATTGCCGATGACCGAAGATGGGTTGTACGCTTGTCATGAGTTAACGCAAAAAGGGATCAAAACCAATGTTACGTTGATTTTCTCTGCAGCACAGGGCCTGATGGCGGCGAAAGCCGGTGCAACCTACATCAGTCCATTCGTTGGTCGCTTGGATGATATTGCGGTGGATGGTATGAAATTGATTCGTGATCTGCGTCTTATTCTGGACATGTATGATCTGCCTTCCGAGATTATCGCAGCAAGCATTCGCAATATCAAACATGTAGAAGATGCAGCCCTTTCCGGTGCGCATATTGCCACCATTCCGGGTTCGCTTCTCCCGACACTTTGGAAACACCCACTGACGGACAGCGGGATTGAACGTTTCCTGAAAGACTGGGAATCTGTTCCGAAATAAAAGGATAGACATGGCCTGAATCTTTGGGTGGTCTGAACATAAAACCTTTTGCCTTGCAGAGTAATCTGCGGGTGAAAGGTTTTTTTTATCTCTGTTTATGTAGTTTCCGATTCGAGGTTAGTTAAGCCAATGAGGAGTGCTTGTCCCTTTCATGTTGTTGTTACTTTCTATCCAGTGTCCATGTACTGTCCTTCTTTTTCGGGACAACGGTGCATAAGGTTAACATATAGCCTATAGCTCATCCCGTAGGGGAGGGACACTTCGATGATGAGAAGAAAATGGCGAAGCCGGAGACGCCGTAAGCCGCCAAGCGGCAAACGCAAAATGTGGTTGATCATTTTATTGGTCACCGCGTTTTGTTTGATGCAGGGCTTTGCTTATGTGGATAAAAAGATGAAGCCCCCCATCATGCACTTGGCCAAGATTAGAGTGAAGCAGATTGCGACTGAAGCGATCAACAAGGCGATTACAGCACAGGTCGCAGATGGCAAAACCAACGAAGGACTGATTGACTGGAAGACGGATACCACCGGGAAAGTGTCCGGTTTCATGCTGAACTACAATGAGCATATGCGAATCACAGCAAGTACGATGAATATTGTGCAATCCACGCTGCAGAATGTACACATGTTAAAAGAAAAAATCCCTCTGGGGCAGGCGCTCGGCAGTCCGGTGTTGGCTTCATTTGGCCCGAGTATACCGGTTCGTATAGAGCCCCAAGGCGCTGTCAAAGTGGATCTGAACACCCGTCAACAGAATGCGGGTATTAACATGATTTTGGTGGAAGTGTACATTCACATCATTGCTGAGGTCGCGGTCGTGGTGCCCTTCGACATGGAACCCGAAACAGTCGATACGGAAATCCCGATTTCCTACCTTCTGGTTGTCGGGGATGTGCCAATGTATTATTACGATAATCAGGGCAAGCCAGTGGGCAGTAACGGCAGTAATGCTCCAGCTATTGCGCTGCCATCAGGTCATACGGGTGTATCAAACGGTAATGGAGTAACTACGAATCCCCCTAGCCAGAACCAGCAACAGACGCCGTCAGACCATTTGCAAGGGAATGAACTTGAAATTGAGCCGGATGAACTGCCTGATGTGAATGGGGGATTGCAGCTCAATAAGGACGCGCACCCATGATACACACAAATTTGAATTACTAAGCAAAGAAAGGGGCCTCAATTAAAGAGGTCCCTTTTCGCTTTACTGATCGTGCATATCCTCGTCTCACTTACTTTTCTTGTTCTTTTGTTTGCGTTCATCCTGTTCCCAATGTTTCAGCTGTGGATAAGGATCGAACGACCATTCGTGCAATCCGCTGTCCCGGTAGATCCCATAGTGCAGATGCGGAGGGAATTTGCCCTGTGTCCCAGGTTTCCCGTAACCCGAACTGCCAACCCAACCTACTACCTGACCGGGGATTACAACTTCACCGATGCGTGCACTTTGGTCAAAACCCGAGAGGTGGGCGTAATAGTGATAATGATTGTTCAAATCCCGGATACCGATGCGCCAGCCGCCAAACGGATTCCAGCCTTTGATTTCCACGACCCCATAACAGGTACTGCGCACAGGCAGGCCATGCGGAGCGAAAATATCAGTTCCCTCATGAATGCGATAACCGCCCCAGCTTCTTTTCGTCCCCCAGGTGCTACGATAGGAGTAGTTGGTTCCGAGTGGGACCGGAAAGGCATGGCCGAATAGATCCAGATTGTCAAAATGCTCATATAACTTCGCGAATTGCTGTATCCGTTGCACAGCACGGGAGTTGTGATAATATTCCCACAAGGCAATGTTGAAGTCCTCTTGTTTGTTTCCGTAACCTTGAATAACAGAAGCCATGCTGTACAGCACATCCTGATCATTGTTGGCATCCGCTATACCGTCTCCTGAACCATCACGTCCATATCCTTTGAAAAAAAGAATGGATTCCGGATGTTGATCCGTCTCATCGGGATTTAGCCATCCTCTCCAAGCCGGAGGGGTCATGAAGATACCCGTAAGCCGCTCTGGATGCTTGCGATCCTTTGGATGTGCACGAGTAATCGTTCGTTCATACTGATCAATGGCAGCAAGCCTGTACCAGGGAATCTGGGTCATCTGACCGATGGTTTCATATAAATGGCGACGTGCAGCGAAAATTTCTGCGGGTTTTAACTCGGTAGCCTGTGGTTTGGGAGCGGCCTGGGCGGGTTCACTGTAAACTTCAACAGGCAAGAATGGGAGAAGCAGAGTACCTGCAAGTAATGTTTTGATCCAAAAGCGGTACGTGTGCCTGAAGGTCAAGCGTTGTTGCACTGGGAAGCAGCCCCTTTCCATTAGAATGATACAAGGTACCCGATGAACCAAGCTAAAGGTTAGCGTTCTTCAAAAGTTCTCATTTTATCCATGTAAGCTCTTGGGGGGAAACGAATTATACAAATTGTCCATATCGGGCATGAATGCACAAGATGTGACAAATGGGGGTTTTTCCAGCGCTTTCATGGTATAATATGTTCCGAGCAACAGCCTAACTTCAGTAGAAAGAAGGTTTATGCATTGGCAAAACGTGTTAAAGAACCGAAGCCGGATTGGATTCGGATCAAATTGACAACCGGCGATAACTATCAGGAAATGAAAACGATGATGCGTTCCAAAACGCTGCATACGGTATGTGAGGAAGCGCGATGTCCGAATATTTATGAATGCTGGGCCAATCGAACGGCCACTTTTATGATTTTGGGCGATATTTGCACAAGGGCATGCCGTTTTTGCGCGGTGAATACAGGCTTGCCAACGGAGCTTGATTTGCAGGAACCAGAACGTGTGGCGGAAGCAGCAGAGCAGATGAATCTGCAACACTGCGTAATTACAAGTGTAGCCCGTGATGATCTGAAGGATGGGGGAGCTACGATTTTTGCGGAGACGGTGAAGGCCGTACGGCGGCGGTTGCCATTGTGCAGCGTTGAAGTACTTATTCCAGACTTTCTGGGCGATCTGGAATCTTTGCAGATTGTAATGGATGCCAAACCGGATATACTGAATCATAATATTGAGACGGTTGAGCGGTTGTCAGACAAAGTGCGTGCCAAGGCAAAATATAAGCGTTCACTGGAATTGCTTGCTCGTGCCAAAGAAATGCAACCTAACATCCCTACGAAATCAAGCATTATGCTTGGTGTAGGTGAGGAATATAATGAAATTTTATCAACAATGGATGATCTACGTGCGGTGAACTGTGATATTATGACGATTGGTCAATATTTGCAGCCATCGGAGAAACATCTGTATGTTGAAAAGTATTATCCGCCAGAGGAGTTTGCTGCATTGAAACAGGAAGGATTAAAACGTGGGTTCAGCCACGTCGAGTCCGGCCCGATGGTACGCAGCTCCTACCATGCGCATGAACAGGTGAAATCGGCTACCAAACATGCTGAACAGGCGGCAACACACGCGTGATGGGGGATACCGGATTGGAAGAAGAAAAAATCACAGAACAGATTCAGGACCAACTTCAGGAGCCGGTTCAGGATTCAGTTGTTGAATCGGTTGAGGAAAAGCCCAAAGAGCCGGTCATTGTACAGATCGGCGGCAAAAATTATGAAATCGTCCAGAACCACAAAGAGGGCTGGAATCCAGAGGTTTTCCGTGATCGTTACAGTGAAGTGCTGGAGCGTTATGATTATATTATTGGAGACTGGGGTTATAGCCAGTTAAGGTTAAAAGGTTTTTACCGTGATAACCATCCAAAAGCAACGAAGGATTCCACGATCGCCAGTATGGTGGATTATATCAATGAATATTGCAACTTTGGCTGTGCGTATTTTGTGCTTCAGAAGAGCAAGGATCAACCTCAAGCCAAAGCAAAAAGCGGTTCCTGAGAAGGACCGCTTTTTTGGTGTGTTATTTTAGTCAAGAAATGCCGTGCGAACCCGGTTCCAGAATGGATAAGGGCGGAAACGTGCAAAACTGACCTTGTGACTGGATACCTGACAACGGACGGAGATCAGATCCTCCACCATCACATTCACATGATCAATGGTCATCAGTAACCGCTGATCCTTGCGGGAGAAAATATCACAATGATGATGCTTGGGCAAAATAACCGGTGAACCAAGTGTACGATAGACCCGGTTATTAATCGATGCAATCTCCGCAATCTGAATCGCCTCGATGGTCGGATGAACCATGGCACCACCAAGGGCCTTGTTGTATGCCGTGCTGCCTGATGGCGTGGATACACAGATGCCATCCCCACGGAACATCTCAAATGTCACATCATTAATATCAACCTGGGCCACAACGGTACCGTCTACACCTTTTAACGTAAATTCATTAAGGGCGATGTAAGAGGAATTCCCCGACTTTTTCCGAATCTCAAGCTCCAATAGCGGGTATTGTACAATGCGTGGTTTGAGACGCTCCGGATCTCCTTTGCCACTCATGAGCCTGACTAATTCCCGTAATTCTTCCTTCTTCCAATCGGCGTAAAAGCCGAGATGGCCTGTATGAACCCCAACAAAAGCAATATCCGGAATACGGTCGATGAAATTGTGAAATGCCTGCAGCATCGTACCATCGCCCCCGATGGAGATAACAATCTCCGGCGATTCTGCATCCAGCTTGAACCCTTCTTCCTTCGCCAGCGCGTGAAACTGCTGACTGAGATCAATCGATAACTGGTCTCCGCGGTCTTGAACATAGTATCTCAAGATGAAAGCTCCTTTGTGGTCATTATAATACCGATGATAATCAATTCCGCGGAAGAACACAACGTTTGGGCGCATATTCAGTTAAATATAGATGAATCGTTCACTTATTTTTTGGCATGTCGTCTAGGCTTGAGAATGGAACTTAATATCGCAAGGAATAACAACAACACGATGAGGCTTACAAAAACAATCATTCCGCATAAGAAAATCAGTCCCCAGTCCGGTGTATACGTCGATAACGATGGGGCGAAACCGGGCTCCATGAGAACGGGTGAAGAGGAACGTCCCATCATGGGTGTCCACAACAGCAGGACCAGCACAGGTGCGATTAGCGCATGAATTGCTCTGGCAAATAGAAATGGACCGTATCTCATGGG
The DNA here is from genome assembly GCF_047302515.1 of Paenibacillus amylolyticus. GTDB lineage: Bacteria > Bacillota > Bacilli > Paenibacillales > Paenibacillaceae > Paenibacillus > Paenibacillus amylolyticus_G. Next base: position 116,611 of record NZ_CP168019.1, read on the forward strand.
TGTGTTGCTAAGAACACTCATAATCTGTGCATGGACGGATAATCCGCCCCAGGAGAGAACAAAGGCTGCTGCCGCTACTTTAAAGACGAGTGGGATGGATGCCCCGGCACTCCCAGCCTCTTTGTTCCCCAGAGTTACTTCAAACAGCCCACCGACCAAGCTAGGAGATAAGGATGGAGGCAGTCCGCTATGTCGTAACAATTGCTCGGTTATCCCGTATAATCCGCCAAGCCAACCGGTCTGGACAAGCAGCTCCATCATGACCGAGAAGAATACAACCAGCCCTCCTACGATAATAATAAGGCGAAGGGATGAGGAGACTGCCTGGCGCAGCAGTTCACCGAATGCCCGTCCGTCAGCCTTTCTTGCTTCATGCATCGCATAGATGGCCCGGACCAGTCTGTTTCTAGGTATCCCCTCCGATGGAGATGCAGAAGAGATGTCTTGGTGTGAGCCTTTTGCTGTACCCCCGTGAAAACGCATGAGCATACCCACCAGAAAAGCTGCGGCGTAATGGCTCGCAACCAATACTGGAGCAATGGCGACATTATGGAAGAATCCAACCGATACCGCTCCAATCATGAAGATCGGATCAGATGATGTAGTGAAGGCAACGAGCCGTTCTCCTTCTTCCCGAGTAACCAGCTTTTGTGCCCATAACTGAGCGGTCAGTTTCGCCCCTGTAGGATAACCGGATGCACAGCTCACGGCAAATACAAAACCACCGCTTCCGGGAACACGAAACAATGGACGCATCAGTGGATTCAGCAAGGTACCTAGAAAATGAACAATGCCAAAGCCGAGCAGCAGCTCGGACAGCACCAAAAAAGGAAAAAGGGAGGGAAACAATACGTCCCACCAGATGGACAGTCCGCGTACACCTGCATGCCAGGTTTCCGCTGGATACAAGACCATTAACACACAAAGGATCAGGAGAGCGAGTGTGACCAGGACATGGGTGAGTCGTTGTGAAGCAGCCATGAATTCTTCTCCTTTATTTTTGGAATGGTCGGTGTGCGGAAGTCTGTGATGTTATTGCCATCAATATATGAAAAAAAGTGGACAAACAGTACAAAATTATACGTAGAAAGCGCTTGCAAAAGTGGCTGTGTTTTTGAGTGATGTGTGCTAAAATGAGAAAAACGCCTGAACGTCACCTAATTGTCTCCAAGGTGGAATTCAATTCGGATGGAGTGATGATCATGAGTCTTGTCACCGGAATCCTGGTCTGTGCTTTTGTATATGTGATACGTGCCTCGCTGGTACGCTCTGAGGAAGAGGACTGGCGGAGTTATTAATGAAAATCTAGTGCGCCAACCCAAGCGGTTGGCGCTTTTTTTGTGTTATGTTTTGAATAAGGTCCTATATACAGATGGCAGGTTACATGTCCTGATGATTTCATGTTATATAGGACTTTTTGGTTTTTTTTGATAGAATGGAGATAAAGGCTTTTGTGGCCTGGATATTGTTACTGTTTTCACAATGTTCATGGAACGTGTAATATATGGCAAAATTCGACATCAGAAAGGGGAATCAGACGAATGAATCCCAGTTTGAGTATTTATGACAATCTTGGCGGTGAGAAAGGTGTTCGCGCATTGGTCGAGGCTTTCTATCCGATCGTTCAGCAGAATGAGCAGCTGGCTCCGCTTTTCCCGGAAGATATTCAGCCGGTCATCGACAAGCAGTATATGTTTTTGTCTCAGTTTTTCGGAGGACCAGGGCTGTTTTCCGAGGCGTTTGGACATCCAATGATGCGTGCCCGTCATATGCACTTTGAAGTGACGGTTGAACGGGCTGAGGCGTGGCTTGCATGTATGGATCAAGCCTTAACACAGATTGGTGTGGAGGAGCCCTTGCATGCGTTTATCCTGCAGCGTTTATCCGGGCCTGCACATCATTTTGTGAATACACCGTAGATCCGAATATGATTATAAGCGTACGGGAGAGGGATGGAAGAGATTGGAATTAGAGCCGCTGTATAAGGTGAAAGTGACCTGCCATTATTGCGAAACCGAGTATGAAACCTCAAGGGTAAGACCGAGTTTGAAAAGGCCCTACCGGACGGATTCGGATTTTTGTGCTTACTACAAGCTGGAGAATCCAGATTTTTATGTGGTTCGCATCTGTCCGCAGTGCGGGTTTGCCACGACGGAGAACGCAACGGAGCATTTAAATGATGTTCAGCGCAAGGCTTTTAAGGAACAGATCGGTAACCGCTGGGTTAAACGTGATTATAGCGGAGCACGAACACTGGAACAGGCGCTGGCAACGTACAAGCTTGCCTTGCTGTGCGCGCAGGTTATCCAGGAGAAAGATCGTGTCGTCGCTGGTCTGTTGCATCATATAGCTTGGTTGTATCGTTATATGGAGGACCATACACAGGAACATCGTTTTCTTGAATTTAGCCTGGAAGCCTATGTGAAGGTGTTCGAACGTGAAGGAACGGGTGGCAATGAAGCCAAACTGTTGTATTTGCTCGGGGAATTGAACCGCAGGGTAGGACGGTTTAATGAAGCAGTGCAATGGTTCAGCAAGGTCATTCATGACAAGCGGATCACAGATGCGGCCATGATTCGTGCTTCAAGGGAACAGTGGGCCGTGCTGCGTGAGCAGATGATTTCAAGTAAGCTGGAACTCCCTGAAGAGATGCTGGAAACAGACAAAGAGGCTGCGAAGCGCAGCCCCCTCTAGGTTGATCTTACATTAGTTACGGACAGGACGGCTGGATAACAAATAGTCACTGTCGTTGTCGATCACGGTCATGCTTGTATTACAGCAGGGAAAGACCAGTAATTTCTTTTTGCCTTCGCGAATGAGCACAAGCTCTTTGGGTTTGAGGGGGAGCAGCACGTTGCTTGCATGACAGTAGGGACATTGCTGTACATAGATGTCTCCCATCACAATATCGTAAGGCCAGCTGTTCTCAAACGGAATCATTCTTGTTCGCCTTCTGGTGCGGAAGGTTTGGAGGCTTCTTGTTTGGCGAGTTCCGCAATCTTCTGCATCAGGATATGTTGGGGCATGTGCATCAGGTGCTCCAAAGGTACGCCCAGGGATTCTGCTAATTTGACGGCTGTATCAGCCGATACTTGTAAAGGTTTCATACGTTCACCTCCTGAAAGTTGCTATAAGTATTTCTCTAGTATAGAGATATGGCACGCATAAAACCAGTTTTTAATTCAATCCTAACCATCCAATTTATAGAGAGAGGTGCCTTATTAAATGAAAACGCCATTACACCCCGTATGGGATCTGGAGTCCATTTTTAGTGGTGGTTCTTCCTCCGAGACATTCGCTGCGTATCTGATTGAACTGGAAGAGGATGTACGTAAACTGCAACATCTGTTGAACGAAACACCTGCACCGACTTCATTAGAAGAGACGGCTGCGTTTGATCCCATTTTGGAACTGCTGCAAAGCTGTTATATGCGCGTATCGGAAGGTTCTGCGTTTGTATCCTGCCTCTCATCGCAAAACCAGAAGGACAAAAAGGCAACGCAGCTTCAAGGCGCCATCAGTTCCCTTGGTGCGATGCTGAACGGCAGTAAGTCGAAGTTCGATAATACACTCAGTCAGACATCAGATTTGGTGTGGGACGCTTGGATTGCTCGGGAAGATATTCAGCCGCTGGCATTTGTACTGAACGAGAGTCGCACGTTGGCTCGTGAGAAGCTGTCGCCGGAACTGGAAGGCCTTGCTCTGGATCTGGGTGTGGATGGTTACCATGGTTGGGGCAAATTCTACAACACAATTGTCAGCAAGGTGAACATTCCATTTGAGCAAGATGGGGAAACGGTGATGCTCTCCGCAGGACAGGCTGCCAACAAGCTGAGCGATAGTGATCGGAATGTACGCGAGACGGTATTCGCAAACTGGGAGCAGGCTTGGACCGATGTCGAAGATTTCTGCGCTGACACGCTGAATCACCTCGCGGGATTCCGTCTGAAGTTATATGAGAAACGTGGCTGGGATGATATCCTCAAAGAACCTCTGGCCATCAACCGGATGTCACGTCAGACACTGGATACGATGTGGGATGTGATTAACGGTGCCAAACCTGCGCTTGTTCAATATCTGGAGCGCAAGGCAGAACTGCTGGGGGTAGACAAGCTCAGCTGGAGCGACGTAGATGCACCTGTAGGTAAATCGAGTGGCAAAATCACTTACGATGAGGCAGCCATCAATATTGTTGAACAGTTTGCCAAGTTCAGTCCTAAACTTTCCTCGTTTGCAGAGATGGCTTTTGAGAAACGCTGGATCGAAGCAGAAGACCGTCCTGGCAAACGTCCAGGCGGATTCTGTACGTCTTTGCCACTTAGCAAAGCAACCCGAATTTTCATGACCTTCTCTGGGACACCATCTAATGTGTCGACTCTTGCGCATGAACTTGGTCATGGATATCATCAACACATTATGGAAGAGCTGCCTGCATTGAATCAACGTTATGCGATGAATGTGGCTGAGACAGCGTCCACGTTTGCTGAATTGATTGTAGCAGATGCTCTGGTGCAGGCGGCAACAGATGAGCAAGAGAAGCTGGCTTTGCTGGAAGACAAGATACAGCGAAGTGTGGCTTTCTTTATGAACATCCATGCCCGGTTCCTGTTTGAGAATCGTTTCTATGAACAACGCAAAAAAGGCTTGGTCAACGCGGATGAATTATCCAAATTAATGGTGGAGGCCCAGCAGGAAGCATTCTGCGGTGTACTTGCATCAGATCATCCTCATTTCTGGGCATCCAAACTGCATTTCTATCTGACTGGTGTGCCATTTTATAATTTCCCATACACGTTCGGTTATATGTTCAGTGCGGGAATCTATGCAAGAGCACAGCAGGAAGGTACAGCATTTGCAGATAAATACGATGATTTGTTGCGGGATACCGGGCGTATGACGGTCGAAGAACTTGCCCAGAAACATCTGGGTACGGACCTGACACAACCGGAATTCTGGCAAAATGCTGCGGACTTGGTTATTGCCGATATTGAGCAGTTTCTGCAGATGACAGCAACCGAAAAATAGGTTGAATATATATGAAAAGGCTGCAATTCCGTGTTAACAGACACAGGATTGCAGCCTTTTTTTGTACAGAATCCTCATTTTTGATTCTCAAAGATTTTGTCGTAATTAAGTGAAAAAGCTCAGTTTAAGGGAGTGGAATGGCAATTAATTGTGCAAATCATAGTTAGAAATACCCAACTTTGCCGTTCTTTGTTGAATGAGCACATATGATGTCATATAATGAGTCGTAAGTCCTTGCTGTATAGGACTATAAGCATATAAGGAGAGTGTTAATATGAAAATTGATGAGCTTTCATTAGCGAGACAGTTGGATCTGGTATTCAAAGAACTTGATCATGAGTTATCAGGGTTAGATTCAGGGGTAGTTTTTGTGCAAATACGAAACAACGTAATTGGGAAATTCGGTATTCGACATAATCCGATAGCTGGACGAGATGGGCAGATGGCTGTGGAGGAAGGGGGGCTAAACGAAACCCAGAGAACTTCTTTCCGGGCAATGGCACTGGAGACGTTGAAATTCAAACGCAATTGGACGCATGGCGAAATATCGTACGACTTCACAGTAAGACAAGGTATGATTTTGGTAGATGCAACAATGGAGTCTAATTACAATATGGCGAGCCTGATGATTCGTTACCCTAGAACCAATACATACAAGGATTCAGATATGGAGTCGACCTCATAATTCGTTGAACAAGAGAAAGCGGCACTTCCGAAGAAGGCCGCTTTTACTTTTGGATTCTGCTTAGGCTCAAGCAATAATTACGAGCTTACGAACGACCCGATAATTGCTGCTCAGCGATTTGCACCAGACGTTTAGTGATGTATCCACCCAGAGAACCTGTCTCACGGGAAGTATAGTTACCGTAGTAACCATCTTGTGGAATAGTTACACCCAGCTCTTGAGCAGCTTCAATTTTCAATTGTTGCAATGCTGCTGTTGCTTGGGGAACGACCAGGTTGTTGGAGCGGCTACCGCTACCTTGGTTTTGATTTCCGTACATATGTGTCACCTCCTTATGGGTTGGTGATGTTAGTATGGTTAGAGAATAAGGAAATATACATGATATGGTGTAAGGGAAAATATGGATAACTATCAGTGCACAGGACACATAAAAAAGCCGACCCAATGCGGGTCGACAAGTTGTATTTGGATATCAAAATATAGGGTGATATGCGTAAAAGCAAAGTAGAGGATGATCAGCTCGCTTAGTCTGTCGGAGGTATAACCTCAATACGTGAAAATAACTCAACAGGCTGTTCCGGTTCCAAGCGAATCAACCCGGTTTGTTCATCCGATAAAGCCAAATTAGGTGCATCCGGTAGCCAAGTGTACGGTTCAATGCACAAGAACTGATCAGATTCACCTTTGGTAAAGAGAACCCAATGTTTGAAAAATGCTTCATCTGCTGAATATTTCAATGTATAACCATCTTGCCTGCGTAAGTAAGCCGTAGCCAGTTCACCTTCGGTAGCTTTCAACAGGGTATCCCAGTTAAGTCCCTGCAAATTGATGCCTTCGTTCAGAGCAGAGCATTCACCTAGGGATTCCAGTTCACCTGTCGGTAGTTGTTCTTCATTCTGTCCGTATATTCCGGAAACAGGCAGTTGCAGTGTCCAGTCGGCAGGTTTGCCGTCTAACAAAAACCATGTATGATATCCCATCCCAAAAGGAGCAGGCGTTGAGCTCAAATTGGTGACTCGCAGACGCTGGCTAAATACAGCGTTTTGCAGACTGAACGTCATCTCAAGTTTTAGGGGAATCGGGAATTGGGCCATCCAATGCTCTTCATTTTCGGTCAGTAATTCAGTCGTAATTGCACAGCCGTCTTCATCTTCCTCAATGTCACTGACACACCAGGATTGGGTACGGTGGAGACCGTGAATATGGTTGTCATTCGCCGTGTTCTGATCAAATTGGTAACGAACGCCTTCATATTCGAATTGTCCACGATGAATGCGCCCTGGTGGAATCAGGAGAGGAACGCCAAAATGGTACGGCTTCTGCAGATAAAAGGCAAGATCGTCTTCATCCGGACGGCGGACGACATCTCTGTCCTGCACTAAATCGCGAATAGAAATAATATTATTTCCAAGACGCGGCAGCAGGGTGATTTCCAATTCACGGCTATGTAGGATATACGTGTCGTAACCATTCCATTGGCCTTTGGTCACTTGTTTCATATCGATGCTCCTTTTCCCACTTGAAATCTGTCTGCAAGCAGTTGTGATGAAGCTACTGCTGCAGGCGTGTCGTTGTGTACATGCCAGCGATTTCCTGCGCTATTTCGTGTGAAGCAGGCAACAGGATAAGCAATTCCATCATAACAGATTTTGATGTCTCGGGTAAAAAAGTTCAACTCATTTTGACATTCACGCCTGTGCGCATTAAGATGGAACTCTAAAAGCATTTATTAGAATTGAATGACATGAAATCGATGACAGGGATAAGTAGGCCAAGAGAATCCTCTTCAGAAAGCCGGTGGTTGATGTGAACCGGTGTGAGCTCTTTACCGAATGGACCCTTGAGTGTAGGTTTGAACAGGTTAAGCCAGAGATGAGCTTGCCCCACTAGAGTCTGCCGTATAATCCACGTTACGGAACAATGAAGGCATTTCTTCGGCTTGACTTGATTCAGGGTCAGGAGCAATCGAAGAAAAGCGAATAAGGGTGGCACCACGGTCTCACGTCCCTTGCGGATGTGGGGCCTTTTTGCGTTCGCAGAGAATGGCAGGAGTTTTTTTTATATACAATCAGGGAGGCGTTATGTGTAATGAAAACAGTACTTTCAGGTATTCAGCCAAGCGGTAAGCTCACATTGGGCAACTATATCGGTGCAATCAAAAATTTTGTGAAACTCCAGCATGACTATCAATGTCATTTCATGGTGGTTGATCTTCATGCCATCACCGTGGCTCAGGAGCCAGCAGCATTGCGTGAACAGTCGGAAGCGGTAGCTGCGCTGTTTATTGCAGCAGGCATTGATCCTTCGAAATCTAACGTATTTCTGCAATCCCATGTACCGCAGCACGCGGAATTGGGCTGGTTGATGACAACGCTGACCTCCATGGGTGAGCTAGAACGCATGACTCAGTTTAAGGATAAATCATCCGGTAAAGATTCCGTTGGTGCCGGACTGTTTGTGTATCCATCATTAATGGCGGCTGATATTTTGTTATACAATGCTGACCTTGTGCCAGTAGGTGAGGACCAGAAGCAGCATCTGGAACTGACACGTGATCTGGCAGGACGTTTTAACCACCGTTATGGGGAGTACTTCACCATTCCAGATCCGTATATCCCACAGGTAGGTGCACGGGTAATGTCACTTGATGATGCCTCTTCGAAAATGAGCAAAAGTAACCCTAACGCTGGCAGTTATATTGCCCTGCTGGATCCGCCGGATGTGATTCGCAAAAAAATCAGTCGTGCCACTACAGATTCGGGACGTGAAGTCGTATATGATCCGGCAAACAAACCGGAAGTCAGCAATCTGATGAGTATCTATGCTGAATGTGCAGGTATGACGCTTAAGGAAGTAGCTGAGCGTTATGAAGGCAAGATGTACGGTCCGTTCAAAAAGGAACTGGCTGAAGTGGTTGTATCTGTGATTGAACCGCTGCAACAACGATATAATGAGATTCGTGAGTCTGGCGAATTGGCGGATGTTCTGGATACGTCAGCCCGCCGTGCAGAAGAAGTTGCTGCTCAAACGTTGGATGCAGTGAAAGAACGTATGGGATTTGTTCCGAGACGTAAACAGTAGTCCTGAACAAGATCTTCATTTCATGCAATGAATAGTTAACATAAATAAAGAGGAGCCCTATTGAAGGACTCCTCTTTATTTGTGCGTTCATTATTGAACTATCAAATGACCTGCTCAAGAAGTGGGCTCTGAAGCAGCCGAGCGAACTTCCTGACGTTCTTTTTTGGCGCGAATCACAAATCCCCAGCCAATGTTGGCAATGGACAGGACAAACAGTAGTGCAGCAAACCAACCGGAGTAGGAGATCATAATTGCTGAAACCGTTAACAAGACAATCGAAGAGAATGCGAACCATAGGGACAAGCCTTTACTCATTGGGAAAAACCTCCATCTACAAATTTAGTAAAACTCCGTATAACCTGTAGCCTACGAGCCATAATAATCTTGCAAGCTTGCAATTACATTACAGACACAGATTGAAGGGAGATTATAAATATGGCTCAAGGATCTCGTTCTAACAACTTGGTGGTACCTCAGGCAAATTCAGCACTGCAACAATTGAAAATCGAGGCTGCACAGGAACTGGGTGTAACTATCCCACAAGACGGTTACTATGGTAACTACACTTCCCGTGAAACAGGATCTTTGGGTGGATATATCACCAAACGTCTGGTACAAATCGCTGAGCAGTCTCTGGCTGGGTCTGGCAAATAATTTATTTTAAACCAACAGCAACAAAACAGGATAAACGGAAAGCCCGGAGCGGAAACGCTCCGGGCTTTCTCGCGTATCAGTTCCTATGTCTGATTGTGCCTTGCCATGCTCACTTCGTCAAGGGCGTGCAGATAAAAGTTTTTTATCCATTTTCTCATCGCTTAACCAGCCTACATACGTATCAATCGTCTCAAAATTCCGATCCATCACAATTACAGCGACAAATGGATATTGTTTCCGGTGTCGATAACGTACATCTGCCCAGCGGACCTTGTAACCGGCAGGCAGTTCTTCAACCTCTGCCACCGCATAGGAGGTGAAATAGAGGAAGGCACTGACTTCCGGTGATTTGCGTGAAGCAGCAACGGCCGCATGAGTAGAAGACGAAGCGTGCAGACTCCATACCAGATTAGAACCATCCATTTTACCGATCACATAACTGCCGTCCTCAACTCGTTTGACCACATGCCAGCGGTTCCAGGATATCGTTGGAATGACGATGTATCTTGCCTGTTCTGGGCTGTTGTCGAGACGTCTAACTTTTCTGACTGCTTGTGCACGAGCAATCGTTCGCCATATATAATATAAACCGGTCAAACTATACAACGTAACGAAGAGTGGTGCAGGGGCGATCAGATCAAAGGCCCATAACAGGATAGCTATGACATGTGTAGTGAATAGAAACGGATCAAAAATATGAATGATGTTCCAGGCAATCCAGCGTTCCGTAAAAGGCCGGGCGGCTTGGGTTCCATAGGTGTTGAACAGATCGGTGAATACGTGAAAGCCTACGGCCACAGCGGTCCAGGTGGCAACGTGTCCAATAGGGACACCAGGGAATATCAGTGCAATGACGCCGGTGATGAGCAAAACCCATAACAGGAGAAATGGCAGAGAGTGTGACAAGCCCCGATGATTCCGAATGTAAAGCGAATTGCTTTTGAGACGTAACGCAGTATCAATGTCAGGGGCCTGGGAACCGGCGATCGTGCCAATCATTACCGCAGCTGCAAGCATGGGACTCGCCGCGACGACAGGATCGACATAAGCCAGACCGGCTAGACCAATCCCCATGACAAAATGTGTAGAGGTATCCATAAACGTCTCCTTTGTGTGGTGTATCGTTCTAAGGCATATTACTTCTCTATCTAGGTGATACCCATATATAGTGTATAATATCCGTTTGTCAGGATGCAAAACATCCCTAATTTCAAAGTTATGACAATTTCCTGTGCCATACCCAATAAATGTACGTAGTTTGTCAAACTATTTTGGCATTTCCTATGATAAACTTTATATCGGACACTGAGAGAAGTTGCGTCAGAGAATACGCGGTTGGTTATGTTCATAAATATTTATGGGCATTGTTCCTATTAACCGTTACAATAATATAGAATCTCATAAAAAGTAGGTTTCTTTGAATACATATGTCACAGTAGATGGATAAAGCGTAAACAAACGTGATTTTGGGTTCACATATGTATGCGTATTCATAAGAAGATACAGAAGGGACGAGGAAGATGCTGAAAAAGTACAAATGGACATGGATGCTGCTCGGGCTCGCACTGATAATGGCTGTGTATCTGATGTGGGGCACCGTATTTGCCAGTAAGGAAAAATTACCCGAGATTCGTGAAATCCAATCCTTTTCTATGGAAAATGTAGATGGCAGTACGGTATCACTGGAGGATACGCAAGGGAAAGTCCGATTGTTCTACTTTTATTTCACCAGTTGTCCGGATGTCTGCCCGATTACGACCTTTACGTTATCCCAGGTGCAGGATCTGTTGAAAGAGGACGACAGCTTCGGTAAAGATGTCTCATTTGTATCTATTTCATTCGACCCGAAAGTCGATACAAGAGAGAAGATTAAGACGTTTGCGGACCGCTTCCACGCGGATTATTCCGGATGGTACTTCTTGCGAGGGGATATGGACAAAACCAAACAGTTGGCCAGGGATTCATTCCAGATCCTGATCGAAGGGGAGAATAAGGACGATTTTGCCCATATGAACATGATCGGGTTGGTGGATGAGAATAACCAGCTGCGCAAGGTATATAACGCATTTAATACAGAGGACGTTGTGCCAGCTGTCATTGCCGAGGATATTCGCAATCTGATTAAGGAATAATCCTCTGATACTCATATTGTAAAGGCTGCCTTGGATATCAACCCAAGGCAGCCTTTTGGTATTTCATTTTAAAAGGAAGGATGTTCAGGGTATTGGATGTATGTCTCTAACCCTGCTTTCTCCAGCTGGGCAATGATATACTCATCAGGTGTTCCTTCCACACCCGCATATCCTCGTCGTGTATACATCTGTACTGCATCCGGGAAAGCATCCCGAAGTACACCTCTAATTTTTTTGCCGGAACTGTCATTATCCATAAATAAAAAGACTTCATCGTAACCGATTTGCTTGCGCAGGGTCTCCAGCTTGAGGGAATTAAGTGTTCCAAACGTACATAGAATGTTGATTTCGGGTCCAACCAAACGTTTCAGTTTGCTTCGGTCATTCTTACCTTCCACAATGACATGAATAGGCATGATATTCACCTCTTGTTCGAGAGCTTATGTCGACATTCCCCGGGAAATGTTGCAGCGAAAATCGACTGATTATATAAAATGGACTCCTTTCTTTACACGACTGCTAACTGGATAGAACAACTCATCAAGACAATTCTCTGAAATCTTATCTCATGTGCATCATTAGGTCAGTAATAGCTTGCAGTGGCCGTTCCGGTTACGGATCGTTCTTACGATCGCTGTTGTCTCCATATATTTCTGATTTACTTTTATAAAGTTAATATTTGGAGACAAAGGCGAACGCTACCGCTTCTTCAAAATCGATTCCGTCCCCTTCACTACTTTTGGCTAATTGTTCAACCTTAATGATCTTCAATAAGATAAAACCTTCGGTGATTGTAAAAGATAGATTTCCCAGTTAGCTTTTATCAATGTGTAAAACGTTAGTCCATTTTATATAGTTTAGCTGTAAATGGGGGAATGATGCAAAGCTAATGAAAATACAGACCTAATTGCTGTCATAACAGTAGGGAAGAAGAGCTTGATACAGGCCTAATTTAATATACTTTTCGGATCGGACAGGGAAGCTTCGCGTCTGGATGTATAGTATGGAAGCAGCAGCATACCAATCATTAATAAAACAAAGGCGATGAAATAGGGTGATAACCCGATACGAAGTTGTCCAGCTGTGATGGGGCCGATGAAAGAGCCGATGGAGGTGGCAATGGATTGCAACGAGAAAATGCGGCCCAACTTGCTTCCTCCGCTCAGACGGATAAATAGGGTTGCCATAGCTGGAAAGATGATACCTTTGGACATCCCAAGTACAAACAATACAGTAGACAACGGAACTTGCGGAATGGCTGCCATCACAAAAAAACACAAGGACATTAACAGCACGCCCGCAACCAGACGCAGCTTGGGGGAATATCGGTTGAGGAATAACATGCTGAGTGTGAAGAGTGCCCCAATACTGATAATAGAGAACAGCAGTCCGGTAGACATGATGGACGATTGTCCTCCGCCCCGCAGGGGTAATTCGAAGAAGAGAATCCCTTGAGCACAGGCAATCACCAGAGGCAAGGCAAAGTATCGCCAAGACACCGGCAGGAATGCACTTGTGGCATCTGCTGGTGAAGCGTCAGGTTTAGCAGGTACCGTTACTTTCTCATGCTGTTTGACGATACCACGAGGCATGGTCATGAAAGCAATGACACCTGTGAGAATAAGCAGATAGCCCAATCCTGAGAATGTAGCAGAAAATCCCATGGAACCCACAATGATCGCACCGGCTGCTGGTGATACGACAGACGCGAGGGTATGCACTACCCCGTGACCCGACATATACTTCCCCTGTTTCACCGGATCGCTGGATAACTGTGCAAGCAGAGCGAGACATGCAGGAGACAGGAAGGCCAGTACAAAACCGCTGATGGAACGCAGCGCGAGCAGTTGCCATGGTGTCTGGACATAGGCTTGCAGGAGCAGGATGAATCCTGCACCGAGCAGACTGAATACAATGTAGCGGCGACTGCCATGTTTATCGATTTGTGTTCCAGCAATCAGATTGCCAGGAAGATGTGTTAAGGAATAGATGCCCATCATCCAGCCAATGAAAGTAGGGGCGGCTCCCAGCGAGATGGCAAAAGGGGTCAGAATGGGATACTGGGCGTGCAAATCAAATACGGCAAGGAACAAAAACAGGTATAGCCAGATGGCCGTTTTCACATAAGCCCCTCCTTGTTAAGCGATGCATGTTCAAACTACAGGTCTTGAACGTGTTCCCCGTTCGCCCGGCAGAACCTCATGGTACTACTTGTACGCCCGGCGGGACGAACTTAGACCGTTTATTTTTAAGGGAGAGGGCTTAGCTGACAGCAGCTTCGGAAATCATGTATAATATTCGGGAGTGTTACGAATGAATTCTAATACGGAAGGTGTAGTCATGAACATAGAAGTAATCAAAGAGTTTGTGATGCAGAACTGGCTGGTGATCGTGGTTGCATTGATCATATTGTTCTTTGTTCTGAATGTGGTCAAAACCGTATTGAAATGGGCGATTGCCATCATCATTATTGCGGCTCTACTGATATACAGCGGCATCTCCATTGATCAGATCAAACAGACAGTGACAGACGTACAATCCAGCACGATGGAAACATTGAAGAAGGAAGCAACCAGCATGATGCTGAAGGAGGCTTCCAAAGCGAAATACGTCAAAGGACAGGATGGAGCGTTCACCATCACAAGTCCCAATGTGGAGATTAAGGGCAGAACTCAATCGGATAAAGTTGATGTGACCTTCCGCGGAATTTCACTTGGCGAATGGAAACTCGACAATGAAACTATACGTACGTTTGTCGAACAGGCACAGGAGAACAAAACAGCACCAGCATCGTAGTAAAGGGGGAATCGGTACGTGCTGCAGAATTGGCTGGACAGCCTGAAGGAATTGAATGGCATCACGATTATGCTGTTGCTGATTGTGGCTGCTTCATTATTGCAGGGTTGGTCCAGAGGGGCTTCGCGTTCAGCAGGCAGACTCTTTGGGTACCTGATGGATGGCATTATGGCGGTCATTGGTATTCTGTTGTCGATCGGTTTAACGTTGTGGCTTGCGCCATATGTACAGCAGTGGCTGTCTGAGTATGCTTCAGCCATGCCTAACCGTGAGTTGAACCGGTGGGAACAGATGTATTATACGTTGGTTACGGCGATTGCAGATTTTCCGCTGATGCGGTTCGCTGTATTATTTGTACTTAGCTATGGACTCATCCGACTGATTCTCGGGTTTCTCTCTTCATTTATTTTTAGCAGCAGGCAGAGGTCAGCCGAGGAAAGTGCGCCTAAAGGTATGTTTAGTCGCTTGACGGGTGCATTCATTGGCACGATCATAGGCTCCGTCCGCGGAATGATTGTCATCGCAGTTTTGTTCATGATTGTCAGTCTTTACCCTGGAAGCATGTTCAGCCGATATGTGGAAGCATCCCCGATCTATATGCAAGGGGCCAAATCGGTTATCGAACCATTGTCTGGCACGTTTATTAAGGACAAGCTACCCGTCTTTACGCAGGCTGTGCAGCAGGAACTGGGCGGCATCCTGCAACGCAAATATGAAGTCATCGACCACAATATTCCGACGGATATTGAATCAGCAGCGAGTGAGATTGTCAAAGGCCAATCGACAGATGAAGCCAAAGCAAGAGCGCTATACGACTGGGTAGGTTCACGTATTCAGTATGACTTTGGAAAAGTGGATGACTATGAGCAAAAGGGCATATGGCATGAACAAAATCCACAGAATACATTTGATACACGCAAAGGCGTATGTATTGATTATGCCCGTCTTTATGCCGTGATGGCCCGTTCACAAGGACTTGAAGTCAAAGTTGTTACAGGACTTGGTTATAACGGCCAAGGAGGGTACGGTCCGCATGCGTGGAATGAGGTGTATTTGAGTGGTTCCGAGAGCTGGGTTCCGCTTGACCCGACATGGGCGATCAGTGGAGACTGGTTTAATCCTCCGAATTTTGCCGACACCCATCTAAAGGATCAATCAGCTTAGCATTACAACGGACATGGGTCCGGAATATGACGACGTTGCCAGGTTATCATGCCGCGAAGAATCAGATTGAACGGTATGCATCAAGTCATGAAAGAGGTAGGATGGATGAAAAAACATTCCAATGAGAAGGACGAACTTACGGACAAACGGCGCTTCAGTTACCGAATGAACGTATTTTTCTTCGCTTCCTTTGTTATTTTTAGCGTTATTATTGTACGCTTGGCCTTTTTGCAATTCGTGGAAGGGCCTGAACTTAGCCAGGAAGAAGCAAGTAACATTACCAAGGATGTACCACTTCCTCCTGTGAGAGGCACGATCTATGATTCCACAGGTGAGGTGAAGTTGGCGTACTCCAAGCCCATTCAGTCTCTCTACCTGACACTTTATAAGAACTATGGGGATGTGGGCGGTCAGCCGAGTCCAAATATTGGGGAAGTGCAAGATATTGCAACCCGGTTGCATGATGTATTTGAACAGTACAAGCTGAAGGATTCAGAGCCACTTACGGTGGAGAAAATTATTGAAGAGATGGACTTGAACTCCCGTAAAGCGAACGGTTTTATGCCACGTCTGATCAAGAGTGATCTGTCCGAGGAAGAAGTTGCTTATTTCCTACAGCACAAGGACGAGTTCAAAGGTATTCAGATCGTTGAGGAGAGTGTGCGATTCTATGATCCGGATACGGTAGCGGTTCAGACCATCGGTTATCTGAAGAAGTTCAGAAGCTCAAAGTCCTTGAACAAATACAAAGAGGTGGACGAGGCCAATAAAACGCAAACGGATCCGGGCCTGGTGTATACAGAGAACGAATTCGTTGGTTTTGATGGACTGGAGCTGCAATATCAGGATGCCCTCCGCGGCAAAAGTGGATATACATCGGTTGATGTTGATTTGCGTAATTTGCCTGAAGGTGTAGCAGGCTCTACCCCGCCGCAGAAAGGGTACGACCTGATTTCCAGCATTAACAAGAACGTTCAGGTGAAAACAGAACAGGCCATCCTGGATCAATTGAATTGGCTCCATCGCAATCCAGTTTCCGGTAAATTGCATCTCAATGCCAAGACAGGATTTGCAGTTGCGATGGAAGTGGACACCGGGAAAATCGTATCTGCTGCGAGTATGCCGGACTATGATACCAACGTATGGAGAACTGGCGGTATAAGTTCTGAAGATTACGACAACATAAAATATATTTATCAAAATGGTACCATTCGTGGATTCCCGCCAGACGATTCAGGTAAACGCGCGGAATCTGTTGTATTGCTTGGTTCCACAATTAAACCGCTCAGTGTATTGATCGGTTTGAAAGAAGGTTTCTTCACTACAAATACCGTATATTCAGATAGAGGTTCAACGACCTTTGGTGGAGACAATCGCAGAGTGCAGAACTCGTCAGGGCATGTGTATGGTGCAATGTATCCTCGTGATGCGATTCGTCATTCCTCGAACGTGTTCATGATTGACGAAATTGGTAAAAAGCTTTACTCCAAGTATGGTGCAAAGGGTGTCGACGTGTGGGACGAATACATGGAGAAATTTGGGTTAGGTATCTCCACAGGTGTAGACCTGCCTAATGAATTTCTTGGGCGCAAAGAATATGGTGAGGACAGCATCGAGAGTTCTTTGACCAAGCTGGTTTATGCCTCCTTTGGTCAACAAGGAAAATATACAACGATGCAGCTTGCTCAGTACACGACAATGCTGGCGAACAAAGGAAAGCGGATGGAGCCACAACTGGTTAGAGAGTTCCGTGATTCGGAAGGCAACGTGGTCGAGAAAGTAAAACCGAAGGTACTCAGCACGGTGGAGTTTAACGATGCCTATTGGAATGAAGTACAACGAGGCATGGCCACCGAAGTTTCGGCATTTAGCGGATTCCCTTATGACTTTGCCAGAAAAACAGGAACATCGACACAGGTAGTAGGTGGCAAACCCGTTGATAATGGGGTGTTTATTGCCTATGCACCACGTAATAATCCGAAGCTTGCTGTCGCTGTGGTTATTCCCGAAGGGGGCTTTGGTTCCAGTAGTGCGGCTCCGGTTGCACGTGCGATCTTCGATGCCTATGACGAGGAATTCGGTCTTGACGGTGTACCAAAAAAAGACAAAAATAAAGATTCAGATTCGGAATCAGGCACACAGTAATGTGAGGCATTGGTTACAGAGGGGACCCTTCATGGGTCCTCTTTTTTGTTTTACGTGGAGAATAGATCGTAAGAGTGAACTAATTAGTTGCATTAATATGTAACCATATGAGCTGTACCACGTTTATATAAGGGAAGGGTAAACGCGATCCGGAGAACGGGATAACGTTGATATGTCAGTGTTTACATTGGAATCGGTAGATTGGGTAGTGTAACGGTTCTGTTTACGAAAATGTAACCAAATATTGAAAGACGTGACAGCTAACCTTTGGTAGACTTGGTTGAGAAAGGATTAAAAATCGGATTGAACGCGTTCACAAGACGGATTAAATATTTTATTTTTATAGAGGAACGGGAGAGGCTTAAAACATGTTTAACCGATTGAGGAAGAAACCCATGACTGAGGAAGATACACCCGTCAACAAGCCTTCCACCGCAAGGCTGAATCTGTTTTTTTTCGCGGCATTTGTCATATTCAGTATTCTTATTTTCAGATTAGCCTTTGTGCAATTTGTAGAGGGTCCTGAACTGACGTATATGGAAACGAGTCGTAATACCAAAGACATTCCACTTGCACCTGTTCGTGGTCCCATCTATGATGCGACAGGGGAAGTCGCGCTGGCTTATTCCGAACCTGTACAGTCCCTCTATGTGTTGTTGTATGAGGATTATCGGAACGATGAACGCAGGCAGGAAGCGGAGGAACTGGCTCATGATCTGGCGGCTGTGTTTAAACAGTTTAATCCAGGGGATAAAGAGCAGCCGGACGGGGAAGAGATCATCAAACGATTGGATCTGGATTACCAGAAAACGTTTGGGTATGTGCCGAGGCTTGTGAAGTCGGATCTATCGACCAAAGAGATTGCCTTTTTCATGGAGAAAAAAACAGAATATCCAGGCGTTATGGTGCTGGAAGAAAACATAAGAAAATATGACCCGGATGGCGTAGCGGTTCAGGTTGTGGGTTACACAAGAGAGTTCAAGCGAGCACCAGATTCCATTGCCAAATATAAGGCCATCCGCGAGGGGGCAAGTACCCAGCGTGATCCTGGTCTTGTGTACCATGAAGAAGAGAAGGTTGGCTTCGATGGGCTGGAGCTTCAATACCAGGAAGAACTCCGTGGACGAAGCGGATATCAGTCCATTGATATTGACGCACGTAATCTGCCAGATGGAACGATGTTACAAACTCCACCGGAGAAAGGCTACAGTCTGGTCTCCACCATTAACAAGGAAATTCAGATGGCCGCACAAGAGGCGATAACGGACGAATTGCGCAGACTTCCGAAGGCAATTACAGGATACGCAGTAGCCATGGAAGTGGATACAGGTAATGTGGTGGCTATGGCAAGTATGCCAGATTATGATCCGAACGATTGGGATTATGACAAAATTAAATATGTATTCCGGAATGGAACCACCGAGTCGTTCCCGCCGAATGATGCCAAGCCTAGTCGGGCGGAATCCGTTATACTTCTTGGATCAGTAATTAAGCCGCTAAGTGTGCTGATTGGATTGAAAGAGGGATTATTTACAGCAGGACAGACCTATCACGATCAGGGATATGCTATCCTGGGGAAAGACGGACGACAAGTGAAGAACTCGCATTCTGCTTATAATGGTTCTATTACGGCGAGAAGAGCGATTGAGAAATCCTCCAATGCGTTTATGATCGATATGGTAGGTAAACGTTTGTTAAGCAAATATGGCTCGGAAGGAATTGATATCTGGGACAAACACATGAAGGAATTTGGCTTGGGTGTGTCCACTGGTGTAGATCTGCCTAATGAATTTCTGGGTAGGCTAGAATATACTAATAAAGACGAATCAGCTCTAACACGTTTGGCATTTGCCTCCTTTGGACAACAAGCCAAGTACACCACGATGCAACTCGCACAATACACCACGATGCTTGCCAATAAGGGCAAACGGATGGAGCCTCACTTAGTGAAAGAAATCCGTGATGCGGATGGTAATGTGGTGAAGGAAATTAAACCTAAAGTACTCAATGAGGTTGATTTTGCCGATGCACACTGGAATGAAGTGCACAAAGGTATGGTTACCAAAGTAAGTGCATTTGACGGTTTCCCTTACGATTATGCTCGGAAAACAGGAACATCAGAGCAGGGAACCGGACCGAACAAAAAAGAGAATGGTGTATTTATTGCCTTTGCACCACGAGATAATCCAAAGCTTGCTGTCGCCGTTGTTGTACCGGAAGGTGGATTCGGATCAGTCAGTGCTTCACCAATAGCACGGAAAATTTTCGATGCATATGATGAAGTGTATGGTCTCGATGGAACGCCGAAAGGTAAGAAAGGCGAAGGGAAAGACAAAGAGTAATGCAAAAGAAACGCGGCAGATGTAGCCCTTTTACCATCATATCTAACAGGTTAATGAAGTGAACAATATATGAATTTGGACAGGCAGGGGAAATAATCCCTTGCCTTTTTTTTTGGCTTCGGATAAAATTTGCACAAGGGAAACATTATTAGTCTTGATTAAAACTTAATACCTTGTACAACAAAATTAGATGTAGACAAGTATTTTAGGAGAGGGAAAGGGGACGATTGAATTGTTAATGGTGAAAATGAGGAGTATTCAGAGGGGGTTCATTACGCTAGCCGCTCTGGTTCTGGTTGTTGTACTTACGGCATGTTCCAGTGATGCAGAGACGAGCAGTGGTGGCAAGTTACAAGTAACCGCTACAACGGGAATGATCGCTGACGTAGCACGTGAGGTAGGCGGGGCATATGTTGATGTTACCGGGCTAATGGGCCCGGGAGTTGATCCCCACTTGTACAAGGCATCCCAAGGTGATATTCGCAAGCTGGAACAAGCAAAAGTCATTTTCTATAATGGACTGCATCTTGAAGGCAAAATGACAGACATTTTGGAGAAAATGTCCTCAAGCAAGCTGGTTACTGCTGTTACAGAGACTATTCCAGTTGAGGAGTTACACTCAGGCAAAGATACAGGCGGCACCGAATATGATCCACACGTCTGGTTTAACGTCAGCCACTGGATGCATGCGGCAGAAGCCGTACGCGATACGCTCGTGGAGGCGGACCCGGACCATGCGGAAGAGTACAAGGCTCAGGCAGAGGCGTATCTGGCGAAGCTCGAAGCACTGGATGCAGAGGTGCGTGAGAAGATTCTGGAGATTCCGGAAGCAAGCCGGGTATTGGTTACGGCGCATGATGCATTTGGATATTTCGGTCAGGCTTATGGCATGAAAGTGATGGGGCTTCAGGGCATCAGTACTGCAGCCGAATACGGAGCAAAAGATGTTAGCGAACTGCGGGATTATCTCGTAGATAACCATATCAAAGCAGTATTTGTTGAATCGAGTGTACCTGCAAAAGCGATGGAAGCCATCATTGCCGGAGCAGCTCAAAAAGGACATACGGTCAGCATTGGCGGAGAACTGTTCTCGGATGCCATGGGGGCTGAGGGAACGGAAGAAGGCACATACATCGGTATGATTCGCCACAATGTTGAGACGATTGTAGAAGCACTGAAATAATGAATCACATGAAGAGAGGAGTACAGGATTATGGAAGATACAACTTTATTGAAACAAACTCCTACGAAACTGAACAATAGTCACTTGCAAGGAACGCAGCCAACATCGGCTCCTCTTAGTGTGAGGGATCTGGCTGTTGCGTATCACAAAAAGCCGGTGCTTAGCAGCGTATCCTTCGATATCCCTGAAGGACAGCTCATCGGTATTCTTGGCCCAAATGGCGCAGGGAAATCAACACTGATCAAAGCCGTTCTGGGACTGGTACCGAAGATGCATGGAGAGGTACGGATCTTCGGTCAATCGTACAGGGAACAACGTCGCCGCATCGGTTATGTGCCCCAACGGGAATCGGTTGACTGGGATTTTCCAACGCATGCACTCGATGTGGTGATGATGGGACGGTATGGTCATCTAGGCTGGTTCCGTCGTCCGGGGAAAAAAGAGCGGGATCTGGCGGCACACTGCCTTGAGCAAGTCGGCATGGGTGATTACATGTACCGCCAGATCAGTCAGTTGTCCGGTGGACAGCAGCAACGTGTCTTTCTGGCGCGGGCACTCGTGCAAGACGCAGATCTGTATTTCATGGATGAGCCATTTGCAGGTGTGGATGCCACCACAGAGAAAGCGATCATTTCGCTTTTGGAACAGTTGAAGAAACAAGGCAAGACCGTACTGGTTGTTCACCATGATCTGGCGACAGTCGAGGAATACTTCGACCATGTGCTGCTGCTCAATGGACGACTGGTGGCGGGTGGACCGACAAGTGAAGTATTTGTACCGGATACACTGCAAGAGACGTACGGAGGCCGGATTGCGATGATCGGAAGCCGGACGGAGAAAGGCCAGGTGTAGTGCATGTGGAACTGGATCGTTGCCATCTTATCTGACCCCAATACACGTTGGATATTGCTTGGCTGTCTGTTGTTAGGATTCAGTAGCGGAATTATTGGCTCCTTCACCTTTCTTCGTAAACAGAGCCTGATGGGAGACACCCTTGCTCACGCTGCTCTGCCTGGGATCTGTATTGCATTTATGTTGACGGAAACGAAGTCGGTCGGATTATTCCTGTTCGGTGCTCTGGTGGCCGGTATTGTCGCTACCTTCGGAATCTCGTGGATTACGCGCTACTCCCGAATCAAGCAGGATGCGGCGATGGGAATTGTGCTGACCGTCTTTTTCGGGGTTGGTGTAGTGATGCTGACACGCATCCAGCATGGGGCGAGCGGAAGTCAAAGCGGACTCGATAAATATTTGTTTGGGCAGGCGGCATCCATGGTCATGACGGATGTGTATGTCATGGGTGGCGTATGTCTCGTATTACTGATTGCCTGTCTTGCCTGGTTCAAGGAATTCAAACTGGTGAGTTTTGACCCGGGATTTGCACGTGGTATGGGACTGCCAGTTGCGATGTTGGAGCAGCTCATCCTGCTCTTGACGGTGATCGCGGTGGTTGCCGGAATTCAGGCTGTTGGTGTCGTGCTTGTTGCAGCCTTGCTGGTAACCCCAGCAGCAGCGGCACGTTGCTGGACCGACTCACTTGCACTGATGGTGGTACTGGCAGGCATATTTGGTGCATTGAGTGGTGCAACAGGCACCATCTTCAGTACGCTTGTACCTAATCTGCCGACAGGACCTGTAACCGTTCTTGCGGCTACGGTGTTGTTTGCCGGGTCAGCCTTGCTGGCTCCGCGTCGTGGATTATTAGCTCGACGGTTGCGTAGTATTCAGGCAAAATCGGCGTATATGCGTGAAGAGCGGGCTACACTTCAGACTCTCGCCACACAGCGAAATCAGCAGGAACGGGGGGAGATGTAATGGCAACGTTTTGGATTATCTTAACGGCCGTATTGGTTTCTTCCGCCTGCGCCATCCTCGGTTGTTTTCTGATTCTACGGCGAATGGCTCTGGTTGGTGATGCGATCAGCCATGCGGTTCTCCCCGGTATTGCGATTGCTTTCCTGTGGAGTGGTTCCAGAGATTCGTTATGGATGCTGCTCGGCGCAACGGTGTTTGGCCTACTGACGGTGTTCTTCATACAGAGTTTGCAGGCCGGTGGACTGTCGTCTGATGCCTCGATCGGAATTGTGTTCACAGCACTCTTCGCAGTAGGGGTCATTCTGATTAGTTTGAACGCCCAGCATATTGATCTGGATTTGGACTGTGTTTTGTTCGGTGAGATCGCTTATGTACAGTGGGATACGCTAACCCTTGGAGGTACGGATGTCGGTCCGAGAGCAGTCTGGATGCTAGGTATCACTTTGCTGGTCATCCTCGTCGTCATTGGGCTGTTCTACAAACAGTTCAAGCTGTGTGCCTTCGATCCGGCGCTGGCTGCGGCCTGCGGCATTCCAGTAGTGCTGTTCCACTATTTGCTCATGGGACTCGTTTCGATGACGTCCGTAGCTTCATTTGAAAGTGTTGGTTCGATTCTCGTTGTGGGTATGCTGATTGTACCTGCGGCGACGGCTTACCTGCTCACAGATCGTCTGGGCAAAATGATACTGTATGCCGTCCTAATCGGAGCAGCATCCTCGGTTGGAGGTTACATCATGGCATACGCCCTGGATGCTTCCATCGCCGGCTGTATGGTAGCTGTTGCTGGAATTCTGTTTGTTCTTGCACTGCTGCTGTCACCGAAACATGGCATCGTATTCCGTTACGCTCGTCGCAAATTCGCGGCACGTTAATTGGATTTCAAGTAGATAACAGGTGAATAAACAAAATTATATTAAGCCGTCTGCATCGCAGGCGGTTTTTTGCGTATCTGGTCGTATTACTTTTACAAGGGCAACCGGATATAACATATGCAATATAAAATGATAATGTAGCGTCATCCTGCCGATTACGGGTTATTTTGTTGCATACAGATGATCTGTGGTAAAATGTCGTTAGCTGTGACGTCCGGAGCGTCCGTTTTTACAGATGCCGGGCGATCTTGTTGTGAAAGAATGTTTAAAATTAGGGAGAAATAGAGAGACAACCTAGGAGGAACTACTGTATGAGTGAACTGAAATACAAATTGCTTGCACTAGATATGGATGGAACATTACTTAACGATAATCATGAAATTACACAGGAGACGGCCAAGTGGATTCAAATTGCCATTCGTCGGGGTGTACATGTGTGCCTTTCCACAGGAAGAGCCGTATTCCACGCGATGCCTTATGCAGTCCAGCTTGGACTGGAGACACCGATGGTTACTGTTAATGGTAGTGAGGTCTGGAAAGCACCGCATGATCTGTATATGCGTCATCTGATGGACCCGGCATTGATTCGCAAAATGCAGGAGATTGGTGAGAAATATAACAGCTGGTACTGGGCATACTCCGTGGAAGAGCTGTTCAATCGTGATCGCTGGACGGACAATATTGAAGGTCTGGAATGGTTGAAATTCGGCTTTAATACTGAAGTGGATGAAGTGCGTCACCAGATCATGATGGAACTGCAACAAATGGGCGGTCTGCAAATGACCAACTCCTCACCCGTTAATATTGAGATCAACCCTGCTGGCGTATCCAAAGCCAGTGGTGTAGCCGAAGTTTGCAAACTACTGGGTATCGAGATGTCCGAAGTTGTTGCTGTCGGAGACAGTTTGAATGATCTGGCTGTCATTGAGGCCGTTGGTCTTGGTGTAGCGATGGGTAATGCGCAGGAGCAGGTGAAGGAAGCGGCTGATCTGATCGTAGCGAGTAACAATGAAGACGGCATCGTCGAAGTGATCCGTGAACATATTTTGAAGGGGGAGTAAGCTTTGCTCGCAACCGTTGCCTGGATTTTAATTGTACTGCTGTTTGCAGTGGGGATGGCTGGAACGGTATATCCCATACTGCCTGGTGCTGTAGCGATTTTTTTCGCGTTTCTGGTCTACGGCTGGTTCTTCAGCTTTGATCCGTTTGGTGTGTGGTTCTGGATCATTCAGATTCTGATTGTTGTTGTGTTGTTTGTGGCTGATTATGTCGTCAGCGCATGGGGTGTGAAGAAGTTCGGTGGCTCCAAGTTATCGACCACGCTGAGTACCATTGGTGTTATCATTGGCCCATTTGTCATTCCGGCATTCGGACTGGTGCTGGGACCATTTATCGGTGCTTTTATCGGGGAACTGATCGGAGGGTCTTCACCTTCCAAAGCGTCGAAAGTTGGATTTGGTTCCGTTGTGGGGCTATTTACGAGCACTGTGATGAAAATTATTTTGCAAATCGTCATGATTGTTCTCTTTATTATCTGGGTGGTAAGATTCGCCTAAACGTTCAGGATTAGCTTCAACGGGATGCACGTCCGGTGTGGAGGAAAGAAGGGGAATTCGTTTGTCTAAGAAAGAAACATTCATTAGGGGTACGCTCATTCTGGCGGCCGCTGCGCTGATCGCAAGAGTACTCGGATTGGTTCAACGGGTGCCGCTGGAGCATATCCTCGGCGATATCGGTAACGCATCGTTTACGATCTCCAATACGGTATATTTAATGCTGTTAACTGTAGCAACGGCGGGCATACCGAGTACTCTGAGTAAAATGGTATCGGAACGTTATGCGCTCGGACGCGCGAGCGAAGCCCAACAGATCTACCGTGCAGCCCTGATCTTTGCAGCTGTCGCCGGGGTAGTCATGTCTGCTTTGTTGTGGTTCGCGGCACCTTATTATGCTACGTATGTCTCCAAAGTACCGGAGTCAGTCAGCGCCATTCGCGCCTTGGCTCCAGCCTTGCTGCTGTTCCCGGCCATTGCGATGATGCGTGGATATTTCCAGGGACGTGGCAACATGACAGCGGGTGGTATTTCACAGATTGTGGAACAGTTTGCCCGTGTAGGTACAGCCATTATCGTGGCTTATGTCATGCTGCAATGGAATTACGATGACCAGACGATTGCTGCGGGTGCTTCATTCGGTGGGGTATTAGGAAGTGTGGGTGCCTTCGGTGTTATGCTGTACTTCACCTTGAAGCTGCGTCGTAGCGACCGTGCGGCCCAATTGAATTACGAGCGTGCAGAGCAGTTACCGATGCGAGGTATCTACAGTGATATCTTCAAGCTGTCTATTCCAATTGTGCTGTCTTCACTTGCGGTTCCAGCCATTAACTTCATCGATTCATCCCTTGTGGTACCACTGCTTAGTGGCCAGATCGGACTCGAAGAAGCGACAGGTGTACTTGCGATCCTGGGTGCGAAAGCCCAAAGTATTGCGGGTATTCCTCCGATTCTGGCTATCGCTTTGAGTCAATCGTTGGTGCCTGTCATATCGGCAGCATTTGCCCGCAAGGATGAAGCGCATCTGAAGAGTCAGGTTACACTTGCGTTGCGTATTTCAATTCTGACAGGTATGCCGATTGTCATTGCACTTTGTGCGGCAGCATATTCGGTTAACGGATTGCTGTTTACCAATCTGGATGGAACACCGATCATTGCCTTGTTAACATTTGGTACCATTTTCCAGATTACGATGATGACCACCAACTCCATTTTACTCGGGGTAGGGAAACCGCGGATTACGATGATCAGTGTCGCAGCAGGTGTTGTGATCAAACTGATCGCAAGTCTGATTCTGGCGCCGATCTTTGGCATTTACGGTATCATTATTGCAACGGCCCTCTGCTTCTTGGTTATCACGTACCTGAATCTGCGGGTCCTTCGTAAAATCGTTGATTTCTCCATCATGGGAGATCGTTGGAAAGGATTTATCATTACGGTCTTGCTTGCAGCAGGTGTAGGATTTGCAACGAACTGGATTGGGAATGCGATCTTTGGACTGTTCCTGCCAGCACGTGTATCCTTCTTGTTTACCTGTCTTGTGGTTGGTGTGCTTGTTGTGGTGGTGTATCTGGTTCTCATGGTTGTATTGCGTGTACTGCGCAAGGATGAGCTGGGCAGTTACCCCCGTATTCTGCAAAAAATTCTTCGTCCACTTATGCGTCTTCAACGTGGAGCTGGGCAAAGAGGTTAAAAATGCAAGGAGCATCATTCAAGCTCCAATATTTTGTGAAAATAGGATACAAGCTCTGTCTGCTGTTTAGCGGACAGGGCTTTTTGTTTAGCTAAGGAGAGCTGGCAACTGAACTCGACATTAGCCCAGCAAGCGAGGATTAGCGGTACATCGGGTATCACATCATCCGTCTTTGCCGGCTCTATGTGTCCTTTAGCATTAGTGTGTGATGGCTTTAGCATCATGAGCCAGTGCTGTTTTCAGCATGCCATACCGGTGTTCGTGACTCATCTCAAACAGCCATGGCCGACGCGGTGCCGTCAGATAACCGAGACTATCCCGAGTCTGAAGCCAGTCCTGTCTGGTGATCGGTTCATAAGGAGTGTCCCCCCATACGGCGAGCAGTTCTGGACTATATAATCGTTGCCCTTCTGGAAGCCATTCCTCATCCAGTAACCCCTGAGCGTATAATGTATGATCACCCGCCTCGTCTTCACGATTGGTAAACAGGTCAGGCCAATATTCAGCGCGCGAGCCACGATGGGGAACCGAACGTGCAAACTCCAACACTTGTGTGTGTACTTGCTCCACGCCAAACAACAAGGCATATAGGCCTTTGCCAAACATGATTCGCTCATCCAGCTTGCCAAAATGTTCAATGACGCGTCCTGCGAGTCCTGCTCCCCGTCCAAGAGGGAAGACGATATGATTCAGACCGGCCAGATTATGCAGATGGAATGCGGGTTTGGAGAGTACCTCTTTTTGAAAATAAGGATGCTGCACCACCCGGCTCTCGATATAGTTCTGCTCATTAATAATTAATGCCACACTTAGCAATGAACTGCATCGTTCCAGCCAAAAGCGTTCCCAAAACGGCGTCATAAACGCCGATACGTGAAAGTGCGACAAGAGATGGAAACAGCTACGTCCGATCCGGCGACTGTTCATATACAGCAGAAGCTGTGGATATGCATCCTGGAAAATGAGTGCATTACACCGCTCCAGCAGCCGATACATATGCTCTCGATCGCTTTGATTCTGTAGATTATGCATTAAGTCACTCTGAAGATCTGTCATGTGATATCCGCCGTTGCGAGAGACCATATGGGCCAGCAGTGCCCAATGCAGTTCGGGATATTGCTCATAACATTCCAGATAGGCTGCCGTGCGGGTGATGTTACTCCGATTATTCTCCTGAGTCAGTGTCTTAATCTCTTCCAGAATGATGCAATCTTCTTCGCAGACGAGTGCGCTTTGAACCTGGTCCGTGCGTATAAAAGATTTGTTGCTGGCAGGTAACAAACGTTCCACCTCAGACTGTAAGGCAGCTGCCGTATCGGTATCCCACTCGATCTCACGCAATGGGTGACGAAGCTGTGCAGAAGCATGCCATGCAGCCTGTTTGCCACGCCAGATTTCCCGGGCAGCACCCGGAATGGAACGGACCATCTGCAGGAGGGATCCGTGATGTTGTTCGCTGGAAGAATCGGTTCTGGTGGAAGTCATGATGTGACATCCTTTCATGATGTTCTGGGTTTAAATTCACAGACCATGTGGTTTATTCTAAGTATGCGCTGATTATTTGACTTCCACTCGCCAATTTGCTTCACTTAGGGTAAGACAAGGTACAGAAAGGGAGATGAACCGAATGGAACAGATTACTTCCAAACCGGCTTTTGATGTAGCTATCCAATCCCCACGTTTGACGATTGCCGTATTCAAGGCAGACTGGTGTGGTGACTGCAAATACATCGATCCGTTTATGCCTGAGGTTGAAGAGAAATATACACGTGAACTGACTTTGATTGAGGTTGACGTGGATCAGGTTGGAACTGTTAGTGAAGAGCAGAATATTCTTGGCATTCCAAGCTTTGTGGCGTACACAGATGGCCGCGAACTCGTACGGTATGTGAACAAGCTGCGCAAGTCGAGAGAAGAGATTGAACAGTTCCTGGATCGCGCAGTTGAGGTGTACAACACGATCCATAAATAATGTTATATAAGTTCGATAAATGAATATTTACACAGACACACAGACACTCCGATGACAGAATAACCTTCCGATCGCTGTTTATCCCCAGATTTCTTTGATCCCTTTTATAAAGGGGAAATCCGGGGATTCTGGCGAAGCATATGCTTCCGATGCAGCTTTCTTTCAGAAAGCTTTTAGCTTCGCTTCTTCAGGCTATTTCTGTCCTCTCCGTTATTGTGTAAATGTTTCATTGAACTTATATAAAAGTATGACAGGTTCATGTTGTAAAAGGGTATAATAAAAAGAACGCCATTTCTCTTGAAATAGGGAAATGGCGTTTGTGTGTTCGGGATTCAGTTTAAGACACAATTCAACTGGCATATCCCTCAATTACATACTCTCAATGACCTGCGGGTCATTATTTCACCAGACGTTAACATTTTGTCACAAAGCGCGACGTCAATGAACATTTTATCCGGTATAATGAATTTAGTTGTGAAATAAGTGTCAAAGTACCGAAACAAGCGAAGAATATTCTTCGCCATCTTAAACCAACAGCGGGTGAGAAAAAATTGAAACACTTAACTTTGTTTAAATGGTTAACCGTATTAACCTGTCTTGTCATGTTTCTGGCCACTTTTGGTGGAGGCATCGTAACCAAAACGGAATCAGGCCTTGGCTGCGGAACAGAATGGCCTTTATGTAACGGAAAACTCGTTCCCGCACATACTGTGGCTTCACTCATTGAATATTCCCATCGCGCTGTAAGTGCACTGGCTGGACTGTTGTCCATTGCCTCGTTTGTTGCTTTTCTGCGGTTTGGCAAGTCACGCCGTGACCTGCAATTGTTTTCTTTATTAACTCTGGTATTTGTTATCGTCCAGGGAATCATGGGGGCCTTTGCCGTTGTCTTCTCCCAATCTTCAGCAGTCATGGCACTGCATTTCGGCTTTGCACTGATTGCTTTTGCCAGTTCTCTAATGATGGCGCTGGGCATAAGGCAAGAGGCCAAAGATGGCGGATTAGAGCGCCTGAATAAATACCCTCGGGTTAGCAAAAAATTCAGGAATCTGGTCTGGTTCTCCACCATTTACACATATCTCGTGGTATACACGGGTGCATTTGTAAGTCACACGGATTCTGCCGGCGGATGTTCCGGATTTCCGCTCTGTAACGGGCAGATTATTCCTGAGCTTTCGGGTGGGGTAGCGGTTGCCTTTGCTCACCGTGCAGCAGCTGCATCGCTCGTGATTGTTATTGCGATCCTCGGTCACTTCGCTTACCGTAATCATCCGGACAACAAGGAAATGCGTACCCTTGGCGTGGTATCCGTTGTTCTTATTCTGATGCAAGTAGTCATTGGTATTTTCATGATGGTGACAATGAACCGTCCGGAAGTATACATGTTCGTAGCTCTTGCTCATATGCTGGATATCGCCATATTGTTCGGAGTCTTAACGTATATGAGTTTCCTGGTGTACAAGCTGCATCGCCCGGCTAATCGTTTTTAAATATGAAAGTCCACCATCCAGTGATGTACATCATTGGACAGGTGGACTTTGTTTGATGTCAGGGGGATCAGGGCAACCTATGGCAAGCAGCAATTACACGGAATGGATGATGTGTTACGTTTAAGGTGATGAATTCTTGTTGATTTGGAAAAGAGGAGGTTAGATATGCTGCGAACGTTGTTGGGGGAAAAGCCACGTATAAACGAAGGTAAATTGAAGGTAGCGATGGACTCAATGGCGCATACGCTTGAGCTATTTCAACGACAAATGCATGTGGACCATGATCCCACGCATGACTATCGGAAACTGTATGTGTGGACTCAGGGACTCATCTCCTCACTGGATGAACTGGAGCAAAGCTGTTTCGCTGCTGCTCATTTTCGCAAAAAGGTCGTTGCAGGCTCAACGGATGATATGACGGCGACTGAAAAAGCCGAGTATGCACGTTATGTGTATTTCTACAAAGATGGCTTTATCCGTTGCTTTGCCATTCTGGATAAAGTCGGCACAGTATTAAATGAAATATTCCAGCTGAATACTTCCAATACCAAAGCGCATTTTTCTTATTTTACTGTGTTAAGGCAGTTCGACTATGCAAGGGAGCATCATGATCTTGCATTGCAATTAATACAGATCAAGGACTCTTATCGTGAACCGATGAGCAAGCTGCGCAAGCGACGTAATATGGAAATTCACTACATGAACTCAGAAATGCACGATGACCTGTGGCAGTTACACCAGACCTTGCAAGGTAAAGTGAAATTGGAGGATCTGAATCAGCATGTGCAGGAAATGCGTCAGGGCGTCGATATGGTCTGTGAAACGTTAACAGCCTCTTATAGTTATATCAACAAAATATGGAAAAGAAATAATTCCCTTTGACAAATCGGAATACTTGGAATATACTGAGTTTCAATCGAATGTTACACGGATATAACTGATATTTTGGAAGTTACGTTCACATTATAAAGCATAAACTACATGAACTTATAAAATCCTACAACAACATATTTCTTATCGAGAGCGGCGGAGGGACAGGCCCGATGAAGCCCGGCAACCGATTTGTAACGACATGATACATGTATCATTCGTTATAGATGTTAGGTGCTAATTCCTACAAAATGGTGCAAGACACGATTTTGGCAGATGAGAAGGTATATTCTTTCACGTGAAGAGCCCTCTTTGTATCTGCAAAGGGCTCTTTTTTTGTACTTTAAGGGGAGTTTTCCTTTAGATCGGGTAAAGATACATGTAGGTGGTTGGAAAGGGGCAAGTGCGATTGATTGAATTAAAAGGTTTAACGAAAACGTACGGCAAAGGGGCAAAATCTACAACAGCGTTATCCGAGCTGAATTTGAGCATTCAAAAGGGTGAAATCTACGGGGTGATTGGCCATTCTGGAGCGGGCAAAAGCACATTGATTCGCTGTATTAATTTGCTGGAACGGCCTACGGAGGGTGAGGTATGGGTTGACGGAATCAACCTGACTGAACTGAGCAAAACCGAATTGCAGCAACAAAGACGCAAAATCGGGATGATTTTTCAACACTTTAATCTGTTATCTTCGGCAACGGTATATGACAATGTAGCTTTTCCATTAAAACTTGTGAATACACCCAAGGAAGCCATTGATCGCAAAGTGAAGGAAATGCTCGCATTGGTTGGTCTGGAGCACCATAGCAGCAAATATCCGGCTCAATTATCGGGTGGACAGAAACAACGTGTAGGGATTGCGAGAGCACTTGCAAGTGATCCAAATGTACTTCTCTGTGATGAAGCTACTTCGGCACTTGATCCGCAGACGACAAATTCAATCCTGAAGTTATTGCTCGACATTAATGAAAAGTACAACCTTACGATTGTGCTGATTACACATGAGATGCATGTCATTCAGAACATCTGCGACAAGGTGGCTGTCATTCATCAGGGCGGCATTGTGGAACAAGGACCTGTAACAGACGTGTTCCTGAAGCCGCAGCATGCGATTACGCGGGACTTCATGATGCGTGACCATGAAGCTGGACTTGCTCTGGAAGAGACCGCTCTGGCAAATGCAGGCGTTGAATTGCAGGCAGGTGCTGCTTCCAAACTTGTGAAGATATCCTTTCTGGGTAACAAAACGTATGAAGCGATTTTGTCTAGAACGGTACGTAAGACAGGAGTGGATTTTGCCATCCTGCAAGGTACAATCTCTACGATCAAACAAGTTCCTTATGGGCAGCTGACCGTTCGGTTCGAGGGTGATTCAAATGCGATTGATCGGACGATATCAGAATTAACCGCAGAGGGACTTGATGTGGAGGTGCTTCGTTAGATGGATTTTTCAACAGTTCGCTGGGAAGAGGTTGGTAAAGCCTCCATTGAGACACTGCAAATTTTGGGTGTATCAGGCTTGTTTACCGTTATCTTAGGTTTACCGCTCGGAGTTCTGCTGTTCATGACAGCCCGATCTGCTTCGATTAAGTCACGGGCAGTGTACACTATACTATCCCTGATTGTGAATATTTTGCGTTCAGTCCCATTTATCATATTGATTGTTGCTCTTATTCCATTCACTCGTATACTCGTCGGTACAGCTACGGGGGTGCTCGGCGTTATACCTCCTTTGGTTATTTCAGCAGCTCCTTATTTTGCTCGTTTGGTGGAGACGACGTTGCGAGAAGTTGATCGGGGTGTCATTGAAGCGGCACAGTCGATGGGTGCATCGACCGGACAGATTGTAAGACGGGTGTTACTGCCTGAGGCACTGCCTGGACTGCTTGCTGGTATAACGATCACCATCGTTACGCTTGTCTCCTATACGGCGATGGCGGGCATGGTTGGTGGTGGAGGTCTGGGAACACTGGCAATCAACTATGGATACTTCCGTTATCAAAATGAGATCATGATTATATCCGTAGTGTCGATGATCATTCTAGTGCAAATTCTCCAGATGGCTGGAGATCGCTTGGTTACATTTTTCACCAGGAAATAACACATAGATAACATGATGGTTATGCAATAATGCGGATGCCACATGACAAAAATGATTAGAGAAGGGGTTTTACACATGAAAAAATGGTCTTTTGCTCTACTTAGTCTTATGTTGATTGCGGTTCTCGCAGCTTGCGGAAACAACAAGGACGCCGATAGCGGCGCAGACAATTCAGCAGGTGCACCTCGTACAGTTGAATTGAAAGTTGGAGCTTCACCTACACCACACGCAGAGATTCTGGAAAGCATCAAGCCTGAACTGGAAGCACAAGGTATCCGTCTGCAAGTCGTTACATTCAACGACTATGTACAACCCAATCAGCAACTTGCTGACAAAAAATTGGATGCAAACTTCTTCCAGCACCAACCTTATCTGGACACAGAGAATAAAGAACGTGGATTCAACCTCGTTTCTGTAACACCTGTTCATGTTGAACCTTTTGGCGGATACTCCAAAAAGATTAAGTCTTTGGATGAATTGGCTGACGGCGCAAAAGTAGCAATTCCAAATGACCCATCCAATGGTGGACGTGCTCTGTTGCTGCTTGCGAAGGAAGGTATCATTACGCTGAAAGACAACACAAATATTACATCTACGATTCAAGATATCACAGCCAATCCGAAGAACCTGGATATCATCGAGCTGGATGCAGCCATGATGCCTCGTCAATTGGATGAAGCGGATCTGGTATTTATCAACGCTAACTATGCGCTCGAAGCGAACCTGAATCCGGCGAATGATGCTTTGCTGATCGAAGATCTGCAAGGTAACCCATACGCAAACATCCTCGTTTCTCGTGAGGACAACAAGGATGCAGATGCAATTCAAAAACTGGCTGCTGCCTTGCACTCCGAAGAAGTGAAAACATTCATCAAAGAACGTTATAAAGGTGCAGTTGAACCTGCAACTGAATAATTCACGATATGTATGATATGATGTGAAGCTTGTAAGAAATAAAGAAATAAGCCGTATATCTCTTTAGAAGAGGTATACGGCTTATTTTATGTTTCCTAATATGTGCTGACGTGGGGATCAACATAAGTCAAAGTTTTCCCGGTTTATCAACGTCAGATGGATGTCCAGATTGGCGGTAGTAGGATAATTCATTCTGATCAGCATACTGCTGCTCATCTGCTTCTTGCAGGTACGTTCTCTCGGAGGGAGAGAGTTTCTCTTCTTCTCCATGTGAGCTTTTGATTCTGTATCTGATCCACCCAATCAGACCGAGAACGACAACGAGGATCAAAGCCCATCCTTTTTTGAGCAAAAGAAGAGCACTGAATTTCTGGGAAGCCGTGTATCCGATCCCGCCCATCAGAAGACTGTTGAGCCCTATGGTGGATGTTTTGTCAGTCGAAGCATTGTACTCCTCGTAGGTATATCCTGCATTGATGCTAAGCTGATTAAGGACAGTTTCCTCGAATTCCTGGCGGCTCTGTTGAAAGTTGGCCGTATCTGTAACCAGAATGGCTGTGATGTACCCTTCGCGTGTCAGGAGTTTTACATTGTAATTGACCATGGATTGCTGATCAGCATTCTTGAAACCAAGGGAGTAAACCAACTGATGTTTGGTACTGTCATATGCCGGTTCGATTTCCCACCCCGTTATGTACGTTCTATATTCAGGATCAAGTTCTCTGTTATCTTCTTCTGTGCCTCGGATATAACTGCTTAACAGTTCTTCGGCATTCAAATTTTGATCGTCATCATGGATATGACCTGTCTTCACGTACTCAAACACAACATACCATGAGCCGAATTCACTATTGCTGGTTAGGCTTCCGATTTCATTCCCGTTAGGCTTCCCATCACTGTTAAGTATCGAGCGTTGGGTATTGGGCTTATCCAGATAGGAATGGCTTTCAGGGACTTCCAGGGTGGCCTTACCATCCAGAGAGACAGATGCTGGTCCAGTAATCCAATCGTACTCATCAGGTGCTTGCTCATTCTCACTTGCCGCTGATACCTGTAAGGCACTAGAGAGTGTGAATAAACTCAACATTAAAAGTGTAAGAAATGATATCCATCTTTTGTTCTTCATATTCGTGTAGAGGTCCTTTCGGGTTATATCCTCGACAGTACCATAGGTGTTTGATTTCAATCAAGATATATTTGGAATTAAAGGTGGATAATCCCTTGTGGATAAGCGAGTTGTAGGAGGACGACAAATCTTTTATACTGGATAGTGACTGCTCTTTGAAGAGGGGGATGAACGTGAAGGGAAAGATTGCCCTCATAACGGGAAGTGCCAAAGGTCTTGGTAAAATGACGGCCCTCAGTCTGGCAGATCAAGGGTGTCATATTGCCCTCAACTATGTACACAGCAGAACAGAAGCTGAGGCTTTAAAGGCTCAGATTATAGCCAAGGGTGTGCGGTGCATTGCCATCCAGGCTGATATATCCAAGGTGGAAGATATCTCTTCATTGGTTGAGCAGGTGGAAGGCAACCTGGGCAGCATTGATATTTTGGTAAATAACGCAGGTCCATTTGTCCGTGAACGACGATTATTTGCGGATTATTCTGAAGCTGAGGTCCAGATGCTTGTGCAGGGAAATCTGTTGGGACCGATGTTACTGGATCAGCGTGTATTGCCAGAGATGAGACGCAAGCAATGGGGACGCATTATCCATTTTGGCTTCAGTCATGCTGGAGAAGCGAGATCTTGGCCTCATCGCGCCGTATATGCGGCTGCCAAGGTGGGTCTGGTATCTTTTACAAAGACACTTGCCGTTGAAGAAGCCCCGTATGGAATTACGGTTAACATGGTATGTCCAGGTGACATTCGTGGTGCGAACAAAGAGAAAACGATTGATGAAATGGCAGGCATCACCGACGAGGAAACCCCAAGAGGGCGCCCAGGCAGCGGTGAAGATATTGCGCGAGTGATCACTTATCTGTGTCTGGATCATTCCGATTTTATAACAGGCAACATTATGGATGTATCTGGAGGACTTGATCCGATTCGTCCGACCATACAGCGCGAGGATACTTAAAAGGTGAATTGAAGGATTGTACGTGGAATCTGGTAAAAGGGACAAATGAAATGGACTCTCTGCATATGCACACAAAAAAAGAGCCCTCCGCTTCATGCGAAGCGAAAGGCTCTTGAGGTTTATTTCGTGAAGGATTGATTAGAATACTTGTACGACTTCTTGTACACCCTCAACTTCTTCGAGAAGGGCACGTTCAATCCCGGCTTTTAAGGTAATGGTGGAGCTTGGGCAACTGCCGCAGGCACCGACCAGTTTCAGCTTAATAATGCCGTCTTCCACGTCGACCAGTTCCACGTCACCGCCATCGCGTTGCAGAAACGGACGAAGTTTGTCAAGCACATCAATTACTTCATCATACATGGTGCTTTGTGCGTTTTCGCTCATTTTTTTCAACTCCTTTCCCCTATATTATATTACAATTGGCCACAAATTAAAATGGTCAAACAAAGAAGGTGAACCTACATGAGACCGATTATTGAATTTTGTGCCAATAATATGCATTTTGGCACAGATGAAGTCATGGATCAACTGGAAGAAAATCCAGACTATGATGTGATTGAATACGGCTGCCTCACCAACTGCGGCCAATGTTCTATGACTCCTTTTGCACTGGTGAATGGTGAAGTTGTCATCACGGACAAAGTGGAAGATCTATATAACGCCATTCTGGCCAAAATTGGCGAAGCCGATGCCTGGGACGAGCTCGATCTCGACTAACCGAGATGGCGCTTGGACATCCAGAGCACACCACTTTTCAAAATACGAGGTACACGTCCCATCATGGACGTTTTGCCCATCAGCCCAAACCCAGACTTCTTGCCGAGTGCACCCAGTGTGCCACGAAGCTTGAGTGGATGTGGATTGGGCTTTTCGCCTTTCCAGAGGGCATGCTGAATATGGGCGATCTGCTCACCCTGTACTTCCGCAGCTTGACCGCTAGGTGCATAAGGTACACTGGCACAGTCACCAACGACATACACATCGGTATATTCCGGGATTTGGTAGTATTCATTCAGGACGACACGTCCTTGAGGGTCTTTGGTCACGTCCAGATCCTGTACCACTTTTACGGGTTGAATGCCTGCAGTCCATACGACAGCATCCGTTAGAATCTGTTCATCCCGGTTATAGATAGCATTAGGTTCAACACGTGAAATGGCGATATGCCCGCGTGTCTCTACCTGATGTTCGTTGAACCATTCATGCACATACACGGATAGACGTTGCGGGAAAGCGGATAATACACGTTCACCACGATCCAAAATGCTGATGTTCAGATCCGGTCTGCTCTCACGAAGTTCGGCTGCTATCTCGACACCACTTAATCCGCCGCCTACGATATGCACATTGCCATAGGCTTTGACTTCATTAAGGCGCAGGTAGGTCTCGCGTGTTTTGCTAAAGCTCTGAATGGTACAGCTGTAGTTTTCGGCGCCTGGCGTGTTGTGGAAACGGTCTGTGCAACCAAGACCAATGACAAGTTTGTCGTACACGAGCGGGTCTTGGCCTTCAAATTCAATCTGACGCTGTTCCAGGTTGATCGAAGTAACTTCTCCATAACGGTAAGTGACTTTATCGCTCACTGGAAATTGGATACGCAGGTCATAATCAGATACGGTTCCTGCTGCGAGTGCGTAATATTCTGTCTTTAATCCCTGAAAGGGGCTGCGGTCCACCAAAATAATTTGTGTATCGGATGGAATTTTACCCTCCAGAAGTTCCTTGATGATGGTGAGGCCGCCATAGCCGCCTCCAAGAATGACGAAATTTTTCATGACTCGGCTTCCTTTCTGCATAAGTCCCACTGAAATGGGGCTGTAAACTGTGGAACAGCTATGCAATAACATAGCTGCTCCTTTTGTTATGATTTGAATAATTGAAAAGTAGACATTGAAAATTGAAGATATTATTCAGCAGTTTGCACCACTCGAATTCAAACGTCTCCCTATAATGAAAGCTGCGTTCTGGAGTGGTGCTGGTGCAATATTGGTTGTGGATGGAGTTATAACCTATTCGTACACTTGAATTTCATTGTAGAACGTATCACGTTCTACCGGAATACGTCCTGCACCTTTAATGAGCCATATGAGCTCTTTACGTGTAAGGCCTTCAGGTGTGAGTGCACCTGCCGCATGACTAATTCGTTCGCGAACGATCGTACCGTGTGCATCCGAAGCACCAAATCCAAGGGCAACTTGAGCTAGCTGTGGACCGATGTTAATGAAGTATGCTTTGATATGATCGATGTTATCCAGCATAAGACGGCTGATCGCAATTGTTTTGAGATCCTCATAAGCCGAGTTACGACGCATAATGCTTGCGTTTTTACTTTTTGGCTGCATGGAAAGTGGGATAAAGACCATGAATCCGTTGGTCTCGTCTTGCAATTCACGGATCTGCACCATGTGGTTAACCCGGTCCTCATAGGATTCAATCGATCCATACAGCATCGTTGTATGGGTACGCATGCCCAGGTTATGAGCAGTACGGTGCACCTCAAGATAACGATCCACGTTGGCTTTGTCTACACGCATTTTTTTGCGATATTCATCCGACAGAATCTCAGCGCCGCCACCAGTCAATGTTTTCAGACCTGCTTTTTGCAGCTCCTGCAGAACTTCCTTAATACTGAGTCCGCTGATGCGAGTGAAGAAATCGATCTCGGCTGCCGTGTAGGCTTTCAGCGTAACATCCGGATATTTCTCGTTTAAAGCACGCAGGGAATCGACATAATACTGAAAAGGAACATGGTTATTATGTCCGCCTACAATATGGAACTCACGTACGCCTGGATGAATATGCTGTTCTACATAATCGATCATTTCCTGACCGGATAATGTGTAGGAGCCTTCTTCACCCTGATCTTTACGGAAATTACAAAAAGCGCAGTGAGCTTCGCATACGTTTGTAAAATAAAGACTCATATTTTCAATGAAATATACTTTCTTGCCATTCTTTCGCAGGTTGGCCTCATTAGCCAGCTGGCCCAAAGTCAGCAGATCATCTGTTTCATACAGATATACGCCGTCTTCTACGTTCAGCCTTACGCCGTTCTGCACTTTCTCAACGATTTCAGCCATTCTTTTGTCTGTGAACGGTGTTACCAATGTAGACATACTGTTTCCTCCTGTTCTTAACCGGATTTGAGTTGTGTGTAGGATCTGCATACAGAACTACATAGCAAAGATGCGGTCAACTGCCGCCTTCTTATATGGACTAACTCTTATTTACCCGGTGCAGCGTGTGCTGCGTACGTAAAGCTAATTTTTTCATTAAAGTGAGTCTTGTGACTCTATATGCATTGGGGACTGCGGACAGTCTCGAAATGTGAAAAAAATTACAACTCTATATATGATCGTCACCTGAATAAGTCATGACAAAATATCGACATTTCAGTGCGACCACCTATTCATTATAAACCTCGTGTCGCGGGGGTTCAATACACTGGGAAGAAAAAGGAGTTCAGGGGGAACGCGGAAAGAGGCAAACATGACTTGAGACCCTTGACGGGGTGGAGTATAATTTAAAGAAGAGTTAATGAAAGGTTGTTCAAAAAGTACGCTTTTGATTACGAAGATGCCTAGCGGCATCTCAGCGTCGAATATGGGATTCAGCCGAAATGTCCGTTGCTCACGTAGTTTTGCCTACGCTCCGCTACTCCATTTCTATCTTCATCCCATCTTCTTGGTACTGAAAAGCGCCCTTTTTGAACATGATTTTATATGAAAAAGGAGAGTGACCTGGCATGATTAACATCAGCGAAACGGCTGCTGACAGATTGAAAGAGATGCTTGCACAGCAAGAGACACCTGGTATGTTCCTACGTCTTGGCGTAGCACCGGGCGGTTGCACCGGATTTTCGTACGCCATGGGCTTTGACGATAAAGAGTCCGATGAGGACCTGTATATGGATATTCAGAGTATGAAGGTTGTAGTCGAGAAGGAAAACCTGAAGTATCTGGATGGTCTCGAAATTGATTTTGAAGAGTCCGGTATGACGGGTGGGTTCACCATCCATAATCCTAACGCGGTAGCCACTTGTGGATGTGGATCTTCTTTCCGTACGAAGGAAGATGCGGGTGTGCCTGATAAGGATTGTTAAGAAACTGAGTTGTACAGCGGTTTCCCAATCTTGTTTTAAATAAGCAGTATGAAATCCTTTAATAGATAGCCTCTGAATTGTATCCGTTTAGCACGGGCATGATATCAGGGGCTTTTTTGCGTGAACTGATTGTGAATGGTTGACAAACTTAGTTGTAACAACTATAGTTACATTATAAAATTTAAACATAAACAATATCGATAATTTAAAGGAGAGATCATGATGAACATTGCAATCATTGGTGCAACAGGCAAAGCAGGAAGTGTAATTTTGAAAGAAGCAGCAGACAGAGGGCATAAAGTAACGGCAATCGTTCGTAATGCATCCAAATTGGAAGATAAAAGCCTGAATACGCTGGAGAAAGATGTATTTGATCTTACAGCTGAAGATCTTAAAGCATTCGATGTGGTTGTAAATGCATTTGGTGCTCCAGCTGGTAAAGAAAACCTGCATGTGGAAGTAGGACAAGCGTTGATCAACATCCTGAAGGATGCACCAAACACTCGTCTGATCGTTGTGGGTGGAGCAGGAAGCCTGTTCACAGATGAGTCCAAAACATTGCGTGTCTTTGAATCCCCAGGATTCCCGGATGCTTACAAAGCAACTGCAACGAACCAAGGCCAAAACTTGCAGGATCTGCAAGCATCTTCGGGTATTCAATGGACATTCTTGAGCCCGGCTGGATTCTTTAATCCAGAAGGTGTACGCACCGGCAAATATCAAGCAGGCAACGACGTTATTCTCGTGAATAGCGAAGGCAACAGCTACATCAGCTATGCAGACTATGCGATTGCTTTGGTTGATGAGATTGAGAACCCACAACACAAAAACGAGCGATTTACCGTTGTTGGCGAAGTGAAGTAACACTTTTAAATGATAATATGGAACATACAAACGGACGCTGATCTCCACAGATCGGTGTCCGTTTTTTTATGTTATCGAAGAGGGAAGTTCTGCAATAACGTTAGATAGGTTAGATGAGTATCGTTCAACTTCCAACTACTCCTTTGAATCTATGTTATATTATTCTAAAGTTGGGAGGAAAGTCTGATTGTGTGAAAGCCATCTTCTCTTCATTGGAATTGCTGCGAGTTCAAAAGTATAAGGGAGTGAACAGTTGTGAAGATGTATTCTAAAGGAGTCATACTATTGATCTTTGCGGTTTTTATGATTAGTGTATCGAGTGGTTCAGGGTTATCCCAATATACAAACGTTAAAAATAAGATGAATCAATTTCACATCACTTCTCTTTATCCGAAAAATAAGAATGGACAAACATATGGTTCTGCCGCATATGCGACTTCTCCAGAAACGGAACCTGATTTAATCTTGGCTACTGGTGTGGATGGTACAGACGGATATCTGCTGAAAAAAGACTTGGATGGCGAACAACCAAAAACACCTGAAGAAGCTATTGCGATACAGAACAGCAGATCACCAGATGGTCGTGATATTCCACTGTATGACAAGGATGGTGAAACCGTAATTGGTGTGTTTCATGTTGGAGGAAAGTGAAAGTAACCAGATCAGGATCAAATGTGACGCTGCCATACATAGACGATTCTTTTCTGAATGGCTTCCTACTACAGGATATGAACAGGTCGACGGAATGGAATTTGAAATTACTGGTGGTAAAGATGGACTGAATTTTGTTGAGCTATGGTTTTCTGTAAGAAAAATATCTTAGTTTTATTTCTTTTAGATTAGTCCTTGAATGATAACTTAATAAAGACAAATGGAGCAACCAACTGTGTCCGATTGGTTGCTTCGTTGTTCATTCACCTAACTGCCAGGGAAAATGCAACATTTTCCTGTTAAACAGGTCAATAAAGATGTACCAATTAACATTATGAGAAGAAGGTGGAAAAACTGAAGCTTCGTATAATCACGTTAATTTTTTTTATATCTACGGTGTTCTTTATCTCAAATGCACAAGATGTTAACGCTTTGTCATGTGCTGAATCGGGAGGTCCCCAAGAACAGTTAGAAATATATGATGGAGCTGTTTATGGTGAAGTAAAGCAAGTAAAGGTCGACATGAAGCAAGAGGGGTTTACGGGGACCAAAGAGAAGATCAGATATATTTTAGTGGAAGTTGAGAGGAGTTGGAATACTGAAGTTGACTCTCAACTAATTATCGCAACTAACTTCACATGGGGATTTGATTTCAAGGAAGGTAACAAATACTTAATATACTTTAGCGAAGCGGATGGCGAATTAAGTAGTAGTCCGTGCAGTTTGACCATCGAAATGAATCATTTGAACCAAGCAACTGAGCTATTTGGGGAAGGATTTCCACCAAAACAACAAGTGAACGTAGAACACAAAATGTGGTTTATGTTTGAGCAAGATAATGATTTGTTTATCGTAGGTGTAGCCGTATTTGCGGCGATCTTTATCTTCTTCATGAGAGTAAGAAAGAAAAAGCGCAAAGCATAATTTGGTAGCGCTAAACG
This sequence comes from Paenibacillus amylolyticus, assembly GCF_047302515.1. Lineage (GTDB taxonomy): Bacteria > Bacillota > Bacilli > Paenibacillales > Paenibacillaceae > Paenibacillus > Paenibacillus amylolyticus_G. The sequence continues at coordinate 159,739 of NZ_CP168019.1, forward strand.
TGAGAGCTTTTGCTCAAACAAAAAGTCATTTGAACTAGGCATGGATTCCTGTATGACCTATTACCCCCTTTACTTAAATGAGGATCGAGGCGTATAATCCGTTGAGATATCAGAGCAATAAGAGGGGATACAGTTATGAATAGTGGATTAATCAACGCGATCATTGCGTATATCATGTGGGGAGTTCTCCCGCTGTATTGGAAGTTGTTTGAAAATGTACCGGCAGGTGAGATTTTATCGCACCGGGTTGTCTGGTCATTTGTCTTTATGGGGATTTTCGTTGCCGTCCAACGTCGTTGGAGTGACATGAAGCGTATTCTGACTAGTCGTTCGACCCTGCTGTCCCTTACCGTGAGTGGGCTCCTAATTGCTATTAATTGGCTGATCTTCATCTGGGCGGTTAACAACGGTCATGTCGTTGAGACAAGTCTGGGCTATTATTTGAACCCGTTACTAAATGTGTTGCTGGCGGTTGTCTTCCTTCATGAAAAGCCAAACCGTGGACAATGGCTCGCGATTGCCATCGCTGGTGTCGCGGTGCTTATCATCGCTATCGACTACGGACGTTTCCCTTGGGTTGCGATTTCGCTGGCCGTGTCATTTGGCTTGTACGGTCTGGCGAAGAAGAAGATTAAGCAAGACGCTTCTGTGGGTTTATTTTCGGAGACAGCTGTAGTTCTGCCCGTCGCACTTGGCTACTGGATCTACTTGGCTGTTGTAGGAAAAGCAACGGCATGGACGCTACCTGCACCAATGTTCTTCGAACTGTTGCTTTCCGGTGTGGTGACGGCGCTGCCGCTGCTGTTCTTTGCACGGGCGGCTGCTCGAATGTCGTTGTCCACACTCGGCTTTGTGCAGTATATTGGGCCAACAATTATGCTGATCCTGAGTGTGTTTGTGTTCAAGGAAACGGTCTCGCCAGTTCTGCTCGTTGGTTTCGCACTCATCTGGACAGCGCTTATCGTATACGCTGCCGCATCGATACGTGCTACGAGACTCGCTAAGGTAAGCTGAACAGAGGTATCTGGTATCGACATAATTGCCCTTTCTGCCAATGAGGTGGAGAGGGCAATTCTTTGTTTGTGGGGGAGCGATAGGTCGATAAAAACTAAAAAGGAAGGCTGATCAACGTTATGGTAAAATACAGGAGTAGTAATCAAAAATAGTAACCAAAAAGAGTAAACAAAAAACGAGGAGGCGACAGATATATGATGGTTAATAACCGTTACCGCAAACGTGATCCATTCTTTGTAAAGAAGGCAGTAGTTCAGATACTATTTCAGTTTGCAGTTTCAGCAATAATCGGTAGTATATATGGGTTCATGATGGTCAACGAGACGATAGCTGGATATATTAATAAACTCTTACCGAGCACGGATGGTCCGGATCTTCATTTATATCTGCCCGTAGTGATAACGGTGTTCATCTACTCGTGTTTAATTCAGAAGAGACAACGGATTTTGCTTGAAAAAATCTCATTTAGTTGTCTCCATATTTTGGTTGCCCTGCTAGGCTGTATTTCTTCAGTTGTTGTGTTATTGGTGATCTAATCCAAATCCTACGTATCTACACCTTCAACCCCATCAACTGCATCAATGACACCGACAGCGAGTGTTGTTACCGCAGCAGCAGCTAAAAGATTCTTGGCACCAAGCTTGACTCTGTCCTTATCTTCCTCTTTCATGCCCACAACAACATCTTTACCGCTGTTATATACATACTTGGCTGATATCGCTACACCTTTTGCAGTATTGCTTACAGCACCTCCAATATCGGCAAGCCCCGCGTCTATGGCGGTATCATCTTTTCGAATTGCACCACTGGCAAGAACATATGTCCCGCTAGCCAGTTGTCCAACGGTTTTGCCTGTATTGATCGTGGCTTTCTCTACGCCGTTTCCGATTTCTTTGATAAAGGGGCTTCCCGCAATTTCACCAACAACCCTCACGCTGCCGCCCAACACTTTCCCGGTAACTTCCCCAGCCAACTGACCGAACCCTTTTAAAAAACTCATCCTTATGCCTCCTCTCCAATTAGAAGTTGATCCTAGATCCTATGTGTTATCTCAATAAACTTATTATATTCATATGTAAGCCAAAAGAACATCAGTCTCCAGCCCGAGTGATGCACCCCTCCTCGATTGATTGCGACACGCTTTAGGAGTGCCCGATCCGCCCCCGGGACGCCGACCACGCTGCCCCCTCAACACACTTCATCGCCAAAAGGCGCTAATCCCACCGGGAACAGCGCCTCAAGCTCTTGTTTTACCTTACTACTTACCATTTGACTGCACACGTTTTTAGAAGTGCCTCATAGAGCAGCAACGTAGTGGAGGGGGCGGAATCGATTCTGAAGAAGCGGAGCGGTCGCCTTTATCCCCGGATTTTCCCCCTATCAGGGGAATTCATAAAATCTGGGGATAACAGCGATCATAAGAACGATCCGCCACCGGAACGCCCACCACGCTGCAACCTCAACGCACTTCATCACAAAAAGGCGCTACTCTCACAGGAATAGCGCCTTCTGCCCTTGTTTCATCTTACTACTTATCCATTTGCCTACACACGGTTTTAGAAGTGTCTCAAGGAGCAGCAACGTAGTGGAGGGGGCGGAATCGATTCTGAAGAAGCGGAGCGTTCGCCTTTATCCCCGGATTTTCCCCTTAACAGGGGGAATTCATAAAATCTGGGGATAACAGCGATCATAAGAACGATCCGACCCCGGAACGCCCACCACTGCTCCCACCAATACACTTCTACCCAACGTACCTAGTCAATAAATCCTTCCATGACAACAGTTGGCATCATATTCGACTGCCAAGCGCCCTTACCATATCCACTGTTGTATCCTGGTGTAGCCTGAGGCTCCCAGTAGAATACACCTTTACCTTTGCCATTTGGCAGATTGCGGATTTGGTTTTTCATCGCGGCAACAAAACTTTTGCCAGCTGCAGCCTGGTTATTGTCCATGCCAATTTCGGAGATGATGATCTCTTTACCATAACGGTTGATCATATCCTTGGCGTTGTTTACCGTATTTGTCACAGCAGTATTCCAGCCGGAAGCTGAAGGATAGAGGGACATGGCGATCATGTCAAAGTTAGCTCCGTTATTAATCAGACCACCAATATTCCATACATAGAGGGCATTATCATCTCCACCTGCCAGATGCACAATAGTTTTGGTGCCGCTGCTCAGGGATTTCACTGCATTATGGCCTGTGTTCACCAGCCACGCATAGTTTTTCATGTTGGTGGATGCTTTGCCATCTTCCCATAACATGCCGTTGCTTGTTTCATTACCGATCTGAACCCAGTCAGGGGTAACGCCTTTGCTTTGCATTGCCGTCATAACATCACGAGTGTGGTTCCATACCGCATCCATGAGCTGTTGGAACGTATAGTTTTTCCAGGCAGCAGGTTTAGTTTGCTGACCAGGGTCTGCCCAGGAATCGCTGTAGTGCAGAGTGAGCATTACACTCATGCCAGCATTCTTGGCACGTTGTGCGAGTGCAGCCGCACGATCCTTATTCATGTAACCGTTCCCATAATCATTCGAAGGATTAACGAATACCCGAATGCGAACGGAGTTGATTTGATAGTCTTTTTTCAAAATATCAATGATGTCGCGCTGTACGCCGTTTTTATCTTTCCATTTGTAGCCTTGGGCTTCCATTCCGGGAACCCAACTGATATCGGCTCCTTTGGCGAAACTTGGTGCTGCGCTGGCATGCTGACCTGCGGGCAACATGATGGAGGTGAATAACAAAACAAAAGCCAACATGATGGATGTCTTGAAACCCCTTACATTTTTGAACATTACAAGATGCCTCCTCGGATTTAGGTTGAGTTGCATCCTAATTATAGCCATCCTGGTTTGATCTACTAAAGGGTCCATTTCCAATATTTTGGGTGTTTTCTCAACCTCTCTACGAAAAAAGAGAAAACAAAAAGCCGTCCTAAGACGGCTTTTCTACCCGTGGCGCTTTTTGAAACATTGATCCGTATCCCGCGCCTCCACCAGACTCTTTTAATTTGAGCTAGTGGATCGGGTAAGGGACACGTTCAACATGACATTAGAAATGTTGACGCACCTCCTTTCCTTGTGGCAAGAGTATACAACACCTTGTTTCGGAAAGCTAGTCTTTTTTTCGTATTTAAGCAAAATTATTTTTCAGTTTGGAACATGGTAATATCTCGTGCATAATGGCTCTTGGTTCCGTCATTGTTTCGAATGCGCACACTGTCTTCACTGATCCGCTCCACAATGCCACAACCGACCTCGCAATAGACACCAGCCGGGTCTTCCTGCCACGCGCTTACCATACATTGAGATAGTGCAGCCGTGAAAAACTCTATATTTTTTTGTAACGTTCTAGGTTTGTTGGATTTCATTATATACTCCTTTAATCCTATATATTTGGAATGAGAACAAGCAACCGGACCAAATCACACTGTACTTCACTTTACTCTGTCTATTGACCTTTGTAAAGGGATGGAAAAAGTTGCGGCCATGAGGTATCATTTACATAAATTTTACGTAGCGTTTACACTGCGCTGACGCTTGATGTTGATTACGAATAGTACAATTATAGGAGAACTTCTAACCAAGAATAGATATGCAACACATTCGGAGGCCATACATGCATAGAGACGTCAAAACAGGCAACTACGTTAATCGTGATTTGAGTTGGGTTGAATTTAATCGGCGCGTACTTCAGGAGGCCCAGGATCCAACAACGCCTCTGCTGGAACGCATGAGATTTCTCGGCATTGTCGCTAGTAATCTGGACGAGTTCGTCAGTGTAAGGGTGGCGGAGACAAAAGAGAAGATCAAGGCCGGATTCACGCAAAAAGATTTTACAGGATACACGCCTTCGGGATTGTACCGCAGATTGATCAAACGAACCGGGACCATGGTCGCCGAACAGTATAAAACGTATCGTGAACTCATTCGTCTACTCGCCAAGAAAGGCGTGAACATTCAGGAATATACAGATCTTAATGTGACACAGCAGCGCGCAATGGACCAGTACTTTCATGAAATTATTTTTCCGGTACTCACACCGATGGCGATTGACCAGAGTCGTCCGTTCCCACTGGTACACAACAAGTCTGTCTATCTGTCCGTGATGTTACAGAAGGAAGGGGAGCAAGAGGGCGAGCCGTTTATGGCTATTGTTCAGGTACCTTCCAATCTGCCGCGGGTAGTTCAGGCTCCCATTCGGGCGAATAGCAAAAAGAAAACATTCATACTGATTGAAGATCTTATCAAACATCATATCCATACGCTCTTCAGCGGATATATCTCGCTTGCTGCACAGGAATTCAGGGTGACCCGTAATGCGGATCTGTTTATTAATGAAGAAGAAGCGGGAGATCTGCTTGAGGCTATTGAAAAAGAATTGCGGCGCAGACGCCGCGGGGCTCCTGTACGACTGGAAGTGTGTAAGGATTTTCGTCCGGATGCCTTATTGGAATTGCAGGATGAATTTGATATTCACGACCCGGTATATGAAATTGATGGACCACTTGATCTGAGTTTTCTGGCGGGATTCGTGGACAGTCTGGAAAGTTTCTCACATCTGAAATATAGTCCGGTGAAACCAGTCTACCCACTTGAGTTTCTGCCAAGAGAAAGTCATTTTGAGCTGCTACGCAAACGCGATGTACTGGTGCACCATCCGTACGAATCGTTTGAACCGGTTACCGATTTTATATTGGAGGCTTCGGAAGATCCAAGAGTTCTGGCCATCAAGATGACATTATATCGGGTCAATGGCGATTCACGCCTTATTCCGGCACTTGCACTTGCCGCTGAGAGTGGTAAGCAGGTCACGGTGGTGGTGGAACTGAAAGCCCGGTTTGATGAAGAGCGCAACATTGCTTGGGCCCGTAAGCTGGAGAAGGCCGGTTGTCACGTGGTTTATGGACTGGTTGGACTCAAGACCCATGCCAAAATTATTCTTGTCGTACGCAGGGAACAGCAGGGTTTAAGACGTTATGTTCATGTAGGAACCGGTAATTATAATGAGAGTACTGCCAAAGTGTATACGGACGTGGGACTGTTCACCTCTAATCCGATTATTGGGGAAGATGCATCCGAATTGTTCAATGAGATTACCGGATATTCCGGTCCGAAGGCATTACAGGCGTTCCGCGTAGCTCCAGATGGTATGAAGGATGAGTTGTTCGCACTGATTCGGAGAGAAACGGAGCACGCGCTGAAAGGCAAACCTTCCAGAATCATTGCCAAGATCAACTCCTTATCTCATCAGGAAATGATTGATGAATTGTATGAGGCTTCTCAGGCTGGAGTACAGATCGATCTGATCGTGCGCGGCGTATGCTGTCTGCGTCCGGGTGTGGAGGGACTCAGTGAGAATATTCGGGTCATTAGCATTGTGGATCGCTTTCTGGAGCATTCACGGTTGTTTTATTTTGAAAATAGCGGCAACCCCGATGTATACATCTCCAGTGCAGACTGGATGACACGTAACCTGAATCGAAGAATTGAACTGATGTGTCCTGTATTCGATCCAGAGCTGAAGAAGATGCTGGTAGATATTCTTAATCTGTCCCTTATGGATAATGTCAAAGCCAGAGAGCTTATGCCTGGTGGCAATTATGTATTTGTAGAAAATGAAAAGCCCCCGCTGAGAAGTCAGACGGAGGCCATGGGTATTATCCCTTGGAAGCCTGCTGAATGGAGTGCGTTAACGTAACTCCCCAGGCTTCCTTCAGATCCTTGACGGCCTCTTCCAGGCCATCAAGTTCCAGTAACGGCTCAGCTGTACAGGTGAATTGCACCTGCAGCGAGTCGTTTTCTTTTGTTGCTTCAATCGCAGCGATGCTCTCGGATCGATTGATGGCTTCCGCTACGCGCAGCAGAGAGCCAATACGATGAGCATGCCGCTCATCCGAGTTTTTCAGAATGTCCTGGTGCTTATTCAGCAGCTGGGGCGTTCTTTTTTTGGGATGATAATCAGCTGCACTGGCACTTAGAATGGTCTCCCGATGAGAAAGTCCATAGATGCTTGAATTCATGGTCCAATAGGCCGAGTGCTGTGTATAACGGAAATAGTTAATCTGCTTACCTGCCATGTGCAGCATAGAGGCTGCATACAGGATTCGGGCATCTGCTTGATCAGGAGGGGTACCTTGTAATGCCGTATAAAGGGTAACCATATCCTGATGAATCCGTTGCAGACGTTTCTCTGGAATAGGCGGACCAAAATGGATAAAGTTGCGGATACTGTCCTTTAGCGCGTCTGGAACGACCGGCTGACCTCCAGCCATGTAATCACGCAACAACCCGTCTCGTAGACCCGCACCACTAACCACATAACGATCTCCCTGTATTAACTGGAAGACAGTTCGTAGGATCAGTACGCCGGGCACAATGATGTCTGCGCGATCTTTGGCGAGCCCAGGTACCTTTTTGCGCTGTGCCGAGGTGAGATGTGGTAAGGAGCGAGCGATGTTCTCCATCGCTTCCTCACTGATCTCATAATGATGGCTGACAGGCAAAGAATACTGGGTACGCTTCTGTTCCACTTTGGCGAGTGTACGCATTGTGCCGCCAAGTCCGATGAGTGGCAGACCAGGATGCTCACGAATCCAATCCTGTCCGCGGAGAGCCTCAATGACTTCGTTGCACAATGCATTTGCATTTGCCTCGGTCCACTGATCTTCGCCCCCGTAACGGGCATGTGAATTCACTGCACCAATGGGGAGGGAGATACTATGTAACCTCTTCCGATTCCGAAAGACCGTGATCTCTGTGCTACCGCCTCCAATATCCACGACGTAACCGTCTGCCAGATCAATGGATTGAGTGACACCAAGGAACCCATAATAGGCTTCCCGATCTCCCGATACACATTCAATGGTAAGCCCCGTCTCTGTCTCCAGCCATTCAATAATCTCCAGGACATTGCTTGCATTACGAATGGCTGCCGTAGCTGCTGCGCGAATCAGTTTGGTCTGATACGCTTCACAGGTCGCTTTGAATTGACTCAAGATGGTGATGGCTTTATCCAGAGAATGGCGCAGAATGGTTCCATCGGACTCAACAACGCTGCTTAGACGAGCGGCGTATTTGTCTTCATGAATGATGCGATAGGCTTCGTTCTGGTCCAGTTCATAGATAACTAGACGAATGGAGTTCGAGCCGATATCAATAATTCCTAAGGTTTCATTAGTATGTGTCATAAGCATCTCCTTCTACAGAGGTTCAACTACCCGAAGTGAAGAAGGGCAGCCATGGCTTCCGGTGAACCCGGCGGTGTGGCAGAGAAGGGCGTAGTTAGCATAACAACAATGATAAAGACGATGAAACAGGCAAATATAAGACAACTCACGGCAAAGCCGCGATTACGCTTTTGCATAAACAGTCGAATACCTGTGACAAAAAGAAGTACCGTAACAGCTACGAGAACGATCGACATTGCAAAATAGGCTACGCCATAAAGTGATTTGAAAAATGCTTCCATTTGTTCTGAACGCTCCTTAGATCCTCATATTTAAGCCCTTCCAAGCCATTCCTTAGTAGCATACGACAGATTGACTTGTTTGAAAAGCAAACCGGGCGCTTGTTCCCGTTTCCGCCATCTCCCCTGGGACAGGTTACATGGAAAAGGGGCCTTTGCCGTGGACAGACATCCAAGAAAGCAAGGCTTCTGTTGAGTATGTATAAGGAAGGACTATTGTTTCAAGGAAGGAGATCAACCCATGTCGAGACAACTTGCAAGCAAATGGCGGAAGACAGCGGCTCTGATGAAATACCCGGTAGCTGCTGTCCATATCCCACAGACCAAGGCATTCAACTCGGGTAATCTGCTGCAAATGCTCAGTCGTTATGGAATGGTGTATGTCAAACCTATTGTAGGAGGTGGAGGTTACGGTGTTATCCGGGTATCGGCCAGCGGTGGGGCTTATCGATACACCCATATGAAAACGACCCGTTCTTTCGCCAGTTTCAGCCAGATGTATCGCTCTCTGGTACGTGTAAAGGCTAGACGCAAGTACTTGATCCAGCAAGGCATTCATCTGGCAACAATTCAAGGGAGACCTGTTGATTACAGAGTCAAAGTTGTCAAAACCCAACGAGGCTGGGTATTCCGTTCATTAGTAGGACGACTCGCTCGTCCCGGACTCTGTGTGACGAATCTGAGCAAGGGTGGCACCATGTTATCAGGAAGGCGAGCTCTTGGTTTATCCCTGCCACATATATCCGGTCGGCACAAACGCCGGGAGATGCGTTCCCTTACACTGACATGTACGTACATTATGGAAAGTCAGTTCCCTGGTGTAGGTCAGCTTGGATTTGATTATGGACTGGATTATTCAGGCAAGATCTGGATTCTGGAAGTAAATACCAGACCCCAATAGAAAATGAATGGGAAAACTCAAGAAAATTCAAGAAAAACCGATATTATATAGAAGAAAACGGTATGAAAACCGTTTGAAATTTTACATTACCGGGTAATTTACTCGCAACAAGTCTTGAAACTATGAATTTATTCCAAAAAAATACGCTGATAAACGTTCTGACAGTAGTAAAAACTTCCTGTGCATAAGTATTGTCCACACTATACACGTTGATTACTCTACATTTTTTCCATTTATCAACAAACTATGCACAGGATTTCCACATATCGTTGTGGATAACAAGAACGCTTGTTCTCTATATGAATCTCTGATATGATAGTTTTGAGGAAAAAAAAGGAAAGGTTGTGGCGGGAAATGGCTATGTTATCCGATGAGATGTTGTTGGATTCCTACCATAAAGCGATTGAGTTGAATCTCGAACGAGATTTCATCGCACTGCTGTTGGCAGAAATCCATAAGCGCAAACTGGGTACCGACGTATCTGCCATTCTTCACTAGAGATCCTCATTGCAGGCAATGTTACAGGTTTCCGGACAAGTCCCATAGTGAGACTGGCCATGGCGTGCTCGTCTGACAATGGTGACAGTACATCACATGATTGCAAACGTTTTCGACTTCGTCTGCCGTGTCAGAGGAAGTTTGGAATACGTAGGGGCTGTATGGTCCGGTGTAATCATCCAATTTGCCGCATTCTAACAGTCCCTGAAGGCAGTGGGGGCAAGCCTGCTCCGGTACAACCAGACCGTTACACAGCGGGCATATATAAGACAAGGGTATCCCTCCTGATATGGATTCACTCAGGAGTAAGATACCCTTTTTTGTATCAATATATGTTATTTTAGCAAAACTAGCGTTTCATGTTACTGCTGTGTCCTGGGGACAATTTGGCATCCGGATCGAAGTACACCTTGGCATTGTTGACGGCTGTTGGAGCTTCGCCGAATCCGACAGCGATCAGCTTCAGTTTACCCGGATATGTTGTGATATCTCCGGCAGCAAAGATTCCTGGAATAGATGTTTCCATGCGGGAATCAACAACGATGGAGTTACTGTCAATTTCGATACCCCACTCGGCAATCGGTCCGAGAGAAGAGACAAATCCGAAGTTAACGATCACGTCATCTACTTCAATTTCCTGAGTTTCTTTGGTTTTTACATGGGAAAGGGTTACCTTGGTAATGGTGTCATCCCCATGAAGTTCCGTGATTTCGGTCGGTGTAACGACATTCACCTTGGAATTCATCAGGTTTTCGACACTGTGCTCATGCGCACGGAACTTGTCCCGGCGATGGATCAGCGTCACTTGCTCAGCGATAGGCTCCAGCATGAGTGCCCAGTCTACCGCGGAGTCACCGCCACCACTGATCAGTACTTTTTTGCCAGCGAAGGCATTCAGATCACTGATGAAGTAGTGCAGGTTGCTCTTCTCGAACTTGGCAGCACCTTCAAGCTCCAGGCGCCGTGGTTCGAATGCACCTACACCAGCTGTAATAATGACGGCTTTGGCATGATATTCATTCTCATCCGTCTTCACGATGAAATGTTGTTCATCCTTTTTCTCCACCGATACAACCTTTTCTTCAAGGCGGATGTTCGGGTTAAAATGACTCATTTGCTCAACCAGGTTATTCACCAGTTCCTGAGCCGTTACTTTCGGGAATCCGGCTACATCATAGATGTATTTCTCCGGGTAAAGAGCGGCAAGCTGTCCGCCAAGCTGTGGCATACTTTCAACCAGTGTAACGGATGCCTGACGCATCCCACCGTAAAATGCGGCGAACAGACCCGCAGGGCCTCCACCGATAATAAGTAAATCAGTCATATCATGACTGGAATTCTGTGCAGTCAAGAATCAACAACACCTTTCATATTTTAATAGGTAGTTAACAGGAAGAATGTGCAGGCTACGTATCGTAACCGGCATTGGTGCTGAACTGTCTTTCCTATTATAAACGGTGTATTCAGGGTTGCAAAGTTAGCGGCGTCACGAAACTGGGAACAATTGATGAAGATCAGATGAGAATAGGATGAAATTGGAAATGAAAGGTTATGAAAAATAACAAAAAAAACCTTGATCTTTACTAGAAATACAGATATCCTTGACCTGTACTATGTGTTTTTTTGTCTAATTTAGAGTCAATATGTAATATGAAGACAGATCCCGTGTTTTGTAGAATCTTGTGGTTAATTTCACAACTTGAAACGATAACTTGCGTGCAAACGTATCAATTTCATAAACCCTTTAGTTGCTTCAATCAAGTCTAGATATAGATCAAAACGGTTCGATACGTCGATATCTAGTTTCATAAAATCCATTTTTAGTGAGTTATGAAATTGATGCAAACGTTTAAATAAATTCGCGAAGTTAACATTTGTCGTCATAATGGGCAAGACCTCATCAATATTTGTAAGTATGTGCATTTTGCATCTCACCCAAGATCGGGTTGATGCAAGTGAAACCGGAAGGGGTATAGACATGAGCAGTATTCCCAAAATCGTCATCCTCGGCGCGGGCTATGGCGGGATTCTGACAGCCCAGCGGCTGCAGAAGGAATTGAACTATAACGAGGCCGACGTCACACTGGTGAATCGGCATGATTATCATTATATTACTACACATCTACATATGCCGGCAGCCGGCACGGATACCATTGAGCATGCAAGAGTGCCCATTTCCAAGCTGATTGATGAGTTCAAGATTGATCTGGTCAAGTCTTCCGTGAAGGAGATTCGTCTGCAGGATCGGAAGATTATTCTGGAGGACGGCACGTTATCGTATGATTATCTGATTATTGGACTAGGCGGTGAGCCTGAGACCTTCGGGATTCCGGGGATGCTCGATCACGCCATGACAATCCGCAGCATTAACTCGGTCAGACTGATTCGAGAACACATCGAATATCAATTTGCGATGTACAAGAACGATAACAAACGAAATCGTATTCGGTTTGTCGTAGGTGGAGCGGGTTTCAGTGGTGTTGAATTCGTAGCTGAACTTGCAGATCGTATTCCACAGCTGTGCAAGGAGTTCGACGTGAATCCGAAAGACGTGCATATCTACAATGTAGAGGCAGCACCTTCGGCTTTGCCTGGATTTGATCCAGAACTGGTAGAGCATGCAATGAATGTGTTGAAGAAGAAAGGCGTTACCTTCAAAATTGGTGTTCCAATTAAGCAATGTCTCCCGGACGGGGTTATTGTGGGTGAGGGTGAAAAACTCGATGCAGCTACAGTCGTATGGACCGGAGGTATTCGCGGTAACTCACTGCTTGAACAGGCAGGTCTTGAAGTCATGCGGGGACGGGTGAAGGTAGATGAGTATCTGCGTGCCCCTGGACATGAGCATGTCTATGTCATTGGTGACAATTCACTTGTCTTTAACGCGGAAGGACGGCCTTATCCACCAACAGCCCAGATTGCGATGCAGCAGGGTGTGAACTGCGCCAAGAACGTCGTGGCATCCATTCGCAAGAAACAGCCACAACCTTTTGTATTTACGAGCAAAGGCACGGTTGCCTCATTGGGTAAAGGTGAAGCTATTGCCGTTGTAGGCGGCAAGAAATACAAGGGCTGGAAAGCGGCTCAGTTGAAGAAGCTGGTTGATCTGCGTTATCTGTTCATCATTGGTGGTATTCCGTTAGTCCTGAAGAAAGGGCGGTTTTTTGGATGAGACATTGCAGTGTTCAGGTCAGGGGACTATTAACACGTGAAGAGCTGGATCGTTACAACGCCCTGATGCAGGTCGGTGGTTATCTGGAGGAACAGGATCAGTATGATCTGGCCTACATCGTGCAGAAAGAAGTAGATATTCTCATTATGCCTGCGATTGAGCGGCTTAAAGAGAAGGGGCGTGACCGTGACCGGGCCACAGCCGAGTTCCTCGAATCGCTAAAAGCGGTTGATGATGAGGACGAGGAATAAGAATTAACAGAGACTTATAAAATAGAGTGAACAACTGCAAATGGATTATCATCCGACTTGGTTGTCCACACGTACATGAATGAGAAAAAGCACCGCAGACAGTATCCTTTACAGGAGATGTCGCGGTGCTTTATTGTGCTTTGTGCTATTTTTACAGCTTAAGCATGTCTTCCAGTGTTTCTTCGTTCAACAGACTTCCCACATAGAACGAACCGAATTCGCCATAACGGGCGCTAACTTCATCGAAACGCATCTCATAGACGAGTTTTTTGAACTGAAGTGCGTCATCCGCAAATAGCGTAACGCCCCATTCCCAATCGTCGAAACCGACAGAGCCGGTAATGATCTGTTTCACTTTACCCGCATAGCTGCGACCAATCATGCCGTGACTGCGCATCATGGTACGACGCTCATCCATGGACAGCATGTACCAGTTGTCATTCAGCTCACGTTTTTTGTTCATCGGATAGAAGCAGATGTATTGTCGTTGTGGCAGAACAGGTTTCAGACGGGCGATAATTTCCGGATTCTGCATCGGGTCTTCGCCTTCTTTGCCAAGATAGTTGCTCAGTTCCACTACACTGACGTAGGAATACGATTTGGTTGTGTATTGGGCAAACATCGTTTTGTTAAACGCGTTCTCAACAGCCTTCAGATCTTCCAGCGTTTCACGCAGGTGCATCATGCAAAGGTCAGCCTTTTGTCCCACTACGGTATAAACGACCGTGCTTCCCTGGGATGAATTCTCGACTTCTTTCCATTCCTTCCAGAATTCCTCCAGCTCGTCCAGCGCTACAGCACGTTCCTCATCATCTGCTGCTTTCCAGGCGGCCCAGTTAATCGAGCGAAAATCATGCAGGGCATACCAGCCCTCCAGTGTTGATGCGGCTTCGTTCATTGGTTTTGTTCCTCCTGCAAGGTATATTTCCAAATCCCTATAAGAGGTTGTTCAAAAAGTCTGCTTTTGATTTTGAACACGCACTATAAGGGACGGGTGAGTGCTTTATCGTTTACATTGTATCCCAACATGAAGCAGAAGGGCAAATGAACAGAGTATAAATATAGGGAAATTTGTCCAGAAAGTTCGTTGCTTCGCCACATTTTTTGCGGTACACTAACTACTATCCAGAAGTGAAACCTGAATGTGTGAAAGAAGAGGTGAATGTCGCCCGATGCAATTTATACCTGTGTTGGTATTGATGGTATTATTTTTCGTTATGATGTTTGGTATCGGTTTCATTCTGAACATGCTGATGAAGACTACCTGGTTTCCTTCCTATTTGTTCATCATTGTGATTTTGCCTGTCGTCGTGTACTCTCTATGGGATCATTCGTCATCTCTGATGTCACATCTGGGTTCTTTCCAGCTTGTAGACTATATGACGGGCATCGCTGGACTGGCTGGTGCGGTAATCAGTGGCTGGACGATCCAGAAGTTGCGTTTGGGTGGGTACAGAATGTTTTAGAGTTGGAAAGAGGTAACACATGCCACTGTAATCGCGTGAAAGTCTTGTCTTTGTCGTAAACGCTTACGAGTACAAAGGGAAGGCTTTTTTGCTATTCATTTATATTAGAAGGATTATTGCACACTTGTACTTCATATACATCTGGAGAACATTCTCTTCAGATATTCCCTTGTATTCTGCGGCTACAGCTTTTATAGTATTCTAGCGGCTCTCGACATTTTATTTTAGAAATTTGCTGAATTCGGCGAAAACGTGAATGATGTCGACCTAGGACGAAACGGAGCGAGGACAGGCCATCTTTTTACCTGTTTTTGAGCATTTGAGGATCAGACATTTATGATAGAATAGATAAACATACTTTTGGGGAGAAGGAGATCAGGCTATGCGCATGAAGAATCTGCACCATTATACTGAACATCATCGCTACTGCGTATACAGGGAGTTTGGACTTAGCGCCCTGGATGACCGTATGCTTACAGGAGCATATCAGCCCATGGTAGGTGCTTTTGCGGTTGGCTTGTATCGGCTGTTGTTTCAGCATCTTCCCGGTGAACAGGTCGGTTATTCGCCGCTTGAACAGCAACGGAGGCTGTTCATGACACTTGGCTTGGAGCCAAGTGAGAAAGGGCGCAAATATTTGTTAGAGCAGACATCCAAGCTTGAGGCAGTGGGGCTACTTCAGACTTCACGGCTATATATACCGGAAAATGATGATTACATCTACGAATATGAGCTGCAACCGCCGCTCTCTCCGGCAGAGTTTTTCCGGACACAGCATTTGACACTGCTGCTTCGTGACAAGATTGGTAAATTCGCAGTCCTTTCCCTGCGTTCCGGTTTCTCGGCAGTGGAAAATGGGGACGCACCTTATCCGGCAGCCAATAAAGAGAATATTTCCGTTCCCTTTTACGATATATTTGAATTGAATACCCACGTAATTGATTACGAGTTGGAGCAGGCTTTGTCGGAAGTATCAACTACGGCCCAGCGGACAGGCACGAATGATGCAGCGGAAGAAAATAGTTTGAACTATGCCGACATTATTTTGCGTTTCCCACGGGAGTCCGTCAATCGCCGTCATGTAGAACAGCTGCGGTTCGATCACGAACAACTGGGCATTGTAAATTATGTAGTAAACAAGTTTAACCTCAGTGTGCAGGATGTATGCCGTCTGCTGGATGAAGATGATATCTTCAGTCCACAGGGCCAGCTGATTCTGGATGATCTTCAGCATAAGGCGAGCATGCAGTTCAGGCAGACGAAGAAGCGCCATGAGCAACAGACTGTACAGGCAGCCAAGGTCGTGGCACTGAGACAGCATATGGAGGAGCCTGAACGGAAAGAAGACTCCGGTGAACCACCTGTTGAGCATGGAGTGCAGATGGAATATTACGTCGAAGTACCTCCGCAATTTATGACCAAGTGTGATATTCATCAATACAATATGATGTTGCGGAATGAGCCGTATACGCGTCTGCTGCAGACGTTCTTCCCAGGTGCAGTACCGGACAATCTGATCGATATATTTGAGAAAATTGATCTGAGTTACAAGTTGCCGGGTGAAGTTATCAATGTATTGATTCATTATTTGATGGCATTGCTTGTATCCGGCGGCGAGCAGCGGATTAACCGTAACTTCGTTGAGGCGATCGCCTCCAACATGTTGCTCAAGCAGGTGAACTCCTACGAGAAAGCCGTTCAATATATTCGTGATCAGGCCAAGGTCAAAGGCAAACAGGCTGCTGGTGCAGCTGGAACCCGTACCCGTACATACGGCAAAGGAACCAAAGCCAAGCCCGAAATTCCGATTGTACAAGACATAAGCACCGATGGGGATGCCGTATCTGAGGAAGAGTTCGAAGAGATGATGCGATTTGCCCAGCAGATGCAGGCGAGTAAGCAAAAAGGAACTTCTTAAATATTTATTATATAGCAAAAAGGCGAGTCCCCCGATTAATGGAGACTCGCCTTTTTGCTATATAAGTTGAACTGAAGAAACGTATTTTACGTTTAATCCAATTTTTAAATCCAGGACCGGAGCATACCTATCAGTCGATTCTTAAAGGTACGGTTCACTTGTTCACCATGTGGCTAATAAGTGAAATCAATCCGAAGGCTCCGAAATGGATTAAGGCAAGGAATTGGTGGTTATGAAGCCAAGCTGATGACTCAGGACTTTATTGAAGGTACAACAGAAGAGGCTATTCACAATTTAGAGATCCCAACGTTCGAACAATTAGATAATGATACCTGGGATTTCGAAACGATGAAGGATTTTCAGTTTTCGTTCCTATTTGTGGAGTTTGTTGTTCAACAATATGGAATAGACCATTTAAACAAATTGATCCGTGACCCTCAGGATTTTAATGGTATCTTTCAATGTTCCGAGAAGGAATTGCATCAGATGATGGTAGAGTTTATAAGTAAGTAACCATACAAAAATGTATGTTGCCCGGGGGAAGAACCGGGCTTTTTTTAACGTGGTTATAGTTATAATAAATGTACTATCAATAAATTGGGTTATTTTGTATAGTGCATATAAAAGAGGTTGTCTATGAATCCTATCATGATTGATTTTCCAGATGAGTTTTTTACAGAGCGTCTACTGATTAGAATGCCTAAACCAGGTGATGGAAAGGTAGTATGTGAAGCTGTAATTGCTTCCGTTGATGAGTTGAAGCCTTGGATGAAATGGGCTCAGGATAAGCATACGGAGTATAATTCAGAACTTGGGATAAGAGAAGCACATATTAAATTCCTAAGTAGAGAAAACCTAAGGCTACTTGTATTTTTGAAGGATACCGGGCAATTAATAGCCTCTGCTAGCTTACACAGCATTGATTGGGAAGTTCGAAAGTTTGAAATTGGGTATTGGATTGATACTAGGTATAGTGGGAAAGGTTATATGACTGAAGCTGTACAAGGTATCACTGATTTTGCTTTTAATCATTTGAATGCAAATCGAATTGAAATACGTTGTGATACTAAAAACACTAAAAGCAAGATGATTCCCGAAAGATTGAGGTTTGACCTGGAAGGTGTTATTAGGAATGAAGACCTGTCTGTTGATGGAAGTGAATTAAGAGACACGAACATATATGCATTAGTAAAGTAAGCATCTTTAACTGATGCGATTTGTTAAGCCAACGAGCAGGTTAACGTGGCTGAGCAATCGTTCATCTTTCTAGCATGTATAATATGTTTTCATTAAGAATGGATGAATGTAAATAATACATATGGAGGTAATTAAGTTTGAAAACTCACTACTATTTCAGTTGGTTTAATCATTTTTTTCCTGAGAAGCTGGTCCATTGTTTGCAGGAGGATATCGAAAACAGAAAATCGCTTGTTATGATTAGTGCTGATCCGTCTGGTTATAAAGATGAGCAAGTTAACTTTGATGATGTTTCTGAATGGAGATGGTTGAATCAGGCTAATATTATTTTTGATGAATATCATTTCATTGATTTCCGTATGCAGAAAGAAGATGCTCAGCGATTCATTCAGAACGCTTCTGTCATTTTTTTATGTGGTGGATATCCTGTTCTGCAGAACGATTTTTTGGCGGAATATGAATTATCGGATGTTATTAAGAATAGCAATGCCATTATAATGGGTGCCAGCGCCGGTGCGTTAAACATGGCTGCAAAATGGTTAAGCTTGAATAACACTGATGAAGTTGAAACAAGTACTATTTATGATGGTATTGGCTTTGATCATTTTGCCTACGAATCTCATTCTCAACGCGATTACGCCACGTTTGTTCAAGGCTACCTGTTCCCTTTGTCTGAAGAGATTGATATTTATGCGGCAGAACAGGAGAGCGCTATACGTGTAAAGGACGGCAAAATAGAAATAATGGGACCTGTATATTTAATTTCCCACTCAAAGATTCAGAAGTTGGTTGAGACGCTCTAATTAGGGTGAGTGGCTGTGACCTTACATAAGTAATTCCTTTTGATGTATAAAATCAAGGCTAACAGGCAAATCATCTCAGGTCTCCTTTCTATGATTGGAATACTGTTTGTAAACAGATGCAATCTTAATATTCCTAGGACCTATAGTCGGCAGGGTATCAAAGTGATCAGTTGCTTATTTCAACTAGCGGACTGACAATAAGGATCGTTGCAAAAATGCTAACGATCCTTATTGGTATACCTTTACAGAAAGTAAAGAACACGAAAATTATATTAGGATGATGAGCTCCTTATTAAGCTAACGGGCATGATAGCTTAGCCATACAAGAAAAAATTAGCATTATGGGAGAAGGAGTAGCAGTATATTTTTGGAATATATTATTATTGGGAATTACTGAGATGGGATGTGTATAAGATGGACAAGCATTACCAAAACCTTCTGTTAGCTTTTGAAGAAGCAGAAAAGGCTAGAGATGAGGGTACTTTTCCTATCGGTGCAATTATTGTTGATGCAGATGGTTCAGTTGTAAGCCGAGGTAGGAACAGAGTTTTTTCAAGCTGTGATTCTACAGCTCACGCCGAAGTGGACGCTATAAGAAAAGCTGGAAATGTGATACTTCATCTTGAGAGCAAGAAATTTATTCCTAAGAACGAACTTACCTTATATACTACCTGTGAGCCTTGTCCCATGTGCACAGGTACAATCGTATTGTCTTTGATTAAAAAAGTGGTTTGGGCTGCAAATGATAAGGATATAGGTGCATTTAAAAAATTCAAGGAATTAAATAGCGAATTACCTATTTATAATGATTTGTTCCACGACATCGAGTTTGTTGCAGCCCCTTACAGAGATTTAGAATTGAGACAAAGAAAAATGTTAGCAGAATGGAACAACAGCCGTGGGTATACCGATAATCATTGGAATGATGAATTAGTAAATGAAATTGTTCAATAATAAATGAAACTTTGCGCCTGATGTATTAAGCTAACGGGAAACGTTAGCTCAATAACAACAAGAAAGCAGCTGATCATTGTGATTGGCTGCTTTTACTCAACTAACGGGCAGTTTTGCTGAATAGATCTGCTGAGTATGTGGAGCATCTGGCCTCTCACGGTTGGTTGCGGACAAGAGAGATAAAAATCGTAAGGTAAAGGAGAAGTCTGGCAGATACGATTGCGATTAAAAAACTACCCATGACGCACATGGTCATGGGTAGTTTTTAATCATTTCCATACGTTTAGGAGGGGGCCGTGTGAAATAGCGATGTCCTGATCACTTCGTTGGACAGACAGAGTTTTGTGTAAAAATGGCCACCGCCCGGGAACGACTATTCTTCGTATACATTTCCGAACCCACTTATTTGACCGGCCCCATCCAGGTTGAAATCGTCTTCTGCTGGTGCGGCAACGGCGGTTTTAACTTCCCGTTATCGATCAAATGCTTCAAAATATAAGCGACCAGCCGACCTCCTCCGGTGTTGCCTCTCACCATGTAAGCAAGCTGCGGCTCCAAATGCTTCGGCTGATTTTGCAGGAACAGGTTGAGCATTTTATCGTAGAGCTTGCCGACAGCAGGCGCATACACAGCGGACAAATCCGGCATTGCCTTGTTCAACCGATCCAACGTTTGCGGAGAGTCCATCCAAACCGCATTGAACTTGTACCCCTCCTCCGTCTTGCGGATGTACCCCTTCTCCAGCAGGAACGAATATTGCTCGCTGTTCTCTTCGTTGTCGGGCAGTTCTCCTTGTTGGAACGCATGACAAATCTCGACATTCCGATATTCCAGGAAACGCCAATCCATCTGGCGGTCGCTCCAGTACGTATTGAATTGCCACAAGTATAAGGGAGTGTCTTCGACGTAGCGGAGCGACGGACCGAAGGTGACGTAACTACTCATATCAAAACCCGGATCGGCATAGTGGCTCCGATTTAACGCCGCATAGGCAATATATTGACCTCCATCCTTTCGCATTGGTGCGATCGCATCGAAGTTTTCGCCAGCCGGCATGCTCCGCCAAGATTGCTCCTCGATGTTCTTGGGCAGCAAGGTCCAGAGCAGGAAGTTATAGTCGCCTTCCGGAACGTACACTCCGCTATCCACGACTTGACGGCGAACTTCCATTAACGCGTCAAAATGAACATCGGCCACTTCGGCAGCACAATCTTGCCAAAATTGATGACCGGCTACGGCCAACTCGAAGAGGTCCCAGACGATGGTATTGCTTTGATATTTGCCGGGAGAGGTTTGGATGAGAAAATTGTAATCGGCCAGGTGCCGGACTTCGCCTTCCAGCAAAGACGGCGGCATTCCGAGCTCCTCCGCGATTTGATGTACGGTACGCGCCTTATGATAAGCCGCGTAAACGATATTTTGCGCCAAGGCGCGTCCAAGAAAATCGTTGGTTTCGCCCAGGCTGCCGGCCGAACCGGAATGGCCCATTTCCCCCATGCTGACCGGATTGACACTTAAAGTTCCTGTTGCACGCATACGTTTCATCCCTTTCCGTAACTTCTTTTTGGCCTCGCTCAAATGCCACTTCACCGTGTTGACAGGAATGTTCAGAGCAATCGCGATATCGCCGATTTTAAGCTCGTCGTAGTAATGCATGACCACGATCCGGCGATGGATGTCGGACAGAAACGCGACTTCTCGGCGCAGCTCGCGGTAAGCTTCGGTTACCAGCAACCGGTCAAGCGGCTCCCGAGAAGGGGCGGCCGATAGTTCGGACATGCCGTTGATTTCGATCGCTTGGGGAGCGTGTGCACGCTTTTTCAACCAATTCACCCAAGTGTATCGAGCAACCGTCCAGACGTAAGCGTCAAGGCTTCTAATGTCCCGCACCCCAGAGAAGGATTTCAACAACTGCAGCATAATCTCCTGAGCCAGATCCTCCGCTTCGGCCCGGTGCTTGACCCGGTTTAACGCAAAACCGAAAATCGGTTTGACATAGCTCCGAATCGCTTCCGCGGCTTCTTTTCCGTTTTTACCAATTGAATCCATCTTTTGCCTCCATAGTTGCATCTGTAATTCCTGACAATTATATAGTGTGCCAGGCGAAATAAAGGTTGGGATTATTTTTTTTAAAAAATTGGACGTCCTACCGGATCACTCATACATGTATAATTACAAACATCATGAATAGATCATTTGTATGGTTAAAAAGACGTTATGAACTTTTTGTTAAGTATATTGGAAAAGAATTAAACAAGTTGAAGATTACTTTAGATTTAAAGGTCTCACTTTTAGTATATAAACATACTTTTTTCCGTTCAACTATGGGAGGCTACAAACTAGGAGCACGAGCTAACGTAATCAACTGCGGTTTACAACTACCGGATGACAATAGGGATCGTTGCAAAAATGCTAACGATTCTTATTGGTGTACCTTTAGGGGGGGGATATACTCCAGAAAATATGGACAAAAAAAGCCCTAAAGGGCTACTTCCATAATTGTCATAATAAACTTTTCCTAGCACTCTCACTGGAAAAAAATTATATCCTTTAACTTTCCCTTGTAGGAGTATGGGTAGCAACTTTCCATTTACCTTCCTCATAGGTTAATGTTATTTTTGCAGAGAGCGACCCCTCATTGGCACGATACTTACTGACCTCTATGGCAATGTTATTATCTGATTGCTTCTCCTGCTTTTCAATTTTCAGTAAAATCCCTTTAAGCGTGTTTTCAGACTGTTCAGAAAGTCCTTCTTCAATCAATTCTTCATAGGTTAGGTTATAAATTTTTACGTTATATTTGCTGTGAAGGTAATCCTCAATGCTTTTCTTATCAGAATCCTTTAATGGAATTCCTTTATCAAAATCTAATGAGATATACTCCATGTTTTCATTAAGAGCCGTATCTGTTGAAATTAACTCCTCCAACGCCATACGATAAGGTTCACCTAGTTCATTCTGCTGACTAGAGCCAGTAACACCACCTGCGCAAGCTGATAGTAAAAATAACGCTACAATACTGAAAATAAAATACATTTTATTTACTTTTATGATAATCACCTCCATGGTACTCGTTACCTAAATAAACGTAATGATAAACAGAAAAGTTGTATTTCAGTTTAGAAAGCAGCCCAATTTGATTTGCCTAATTAAGCTAGCAAGTAGGTAAATGGCAAGGATCGTCTGTGGGCAGAACTGTAATATCAGCAGGATTTATGAGTTTAATAGAGGATAATGATTACTTATTATTCCAGATATATGCTACTCTCTTTTTATTCCATAGTTTTCTTAACGGAGAAATGGAAATTTAAATGTTGGGGGTAATTGCTTGCTTCTATCCGAACGATTACCAATTGCAGCAAGTATGTACCCTGAGGAACCAGCGTTAATGCGCTATGGGCAAACGATGAGTTATGGGGAGCTTTACGGTCTAGTTGAAAGACTCAGCCATGGCCTGTATGATGAAGGTCTCCGGGCGGGCGATCGGTTTGCTCTTTTAGGTGATCCAGATCCCCAACTCGTTGTTGCGTTTTATGCAGCAGTTGGGATCGGTGCTATACCACTCGTTCCTTCTCCTATGCTTACAGTACCTGAACTCGCTGCCATATTCCAGGATGCAGAACCACATATGGTTATTCATGATAACCAACATGCTAAAGCAGCTATTGCCACGGTAAAGCTTCTTGGGTATTGTCCAAAACTGTTCACGACAGACGAAGAAGGGACGATTAGCAGTTCGCTCGCTGCTCTTTTACAGCAGGAACCTGCGTTCTCTCCAAAAGACCATTTCAAACGAAATGTAGACGATACGGCAGTCCTGATTTATACGGGTGGGACAACTGGTCGGCCAAAAGGGGTCATGCATTCGCATCGTGGTATGGCTGCTTGGAATCAACTTACGCCTTCTGCAGGCTTCGGTCATGATTTCAAGCGTCGTGTGTTAGTGCTCAACCTATCCCATCTGGTGGGTCAATTCCAATTGTGGGCGACCATGGCTGCCGGAGGCTGTCTTGTATTTCTAGACGAATACCCAACGGATGTACACCGTATTATGGAAGCTGTTGAACGTGATCAGATTACACAACTCAGCACAGTAGGCCAACTGCTACGTGATCTTACCCGCGAGGCATCCGTAGGAGGTAGAAACTTGAAGAGTCTATCGCTTATTGGCTGCGGAGGGTCCATCATTTCCCCGGATACACTACAGGAGGTCGTATCGCAATTTCCTGAAGCTTTAATTGTCAACAACTACTCACAAGCGGAATGTGGAATGTCCATAAGCCGCCTTTTTCCTGCTCAGCATATGGGCGATCCTCATCGCCTTCGATCCGTAGGTCGTCCTGCTGACTTGGCTGCCCAAGGTGAGCAGGGCTTCGAAGTTCGGATATTAGATACGGACGGAAGTGAGACAGTTACGGGCGAGGCTGGAGAAATCGTTGTTCGAGGTGCACAGACCATGCTGGGGTATTGGCGCCAGTTGGAGGCTACTGCCGAGACCATGCCCGATGGCTGGATTCGAACTGGCGATGTCGGTTGTCTGGATGTCGAAGGTTACCTTTATGTGTTTGATCGCTTGAAGGATATGGTTATTGTGGGCGGTTCCAATGTGTTTTGTGCCGAAGTGGAGCATGTTATTGTGAGCCATGAGTCGGTAAGCGAGGCGGCCGTAATCGGACATCCTCATCCCGATGAAGGCGAGGAACTTGTCGCTTTCATAGTGTTACGGGACGGTGAAAATATGGATCTGACGCGGGTGCGGACGTTTTGTGAGCCACACCTTGCTCCGTACAAATGGCCGACTCGACTGTTCATTGTGGATACTTTGCCCAGAACAGCCGTGGATAAAATAGACAAAAAGCATCTGCGCAAGCATCTATCCTCAATTTCATCCGAGGACTATGCTAACGGGAATGCTGTTAAATAGCTGTTGGGCAGAATATTTATTGTTAGATCAACAAAAACAGCCCTTCAACTTCCTTTTGGAAGTGAAGGGCTGTACGTTTTTATCTCAATTGGTATGCAGGTGGGCGAGAAAATACCTTGTAGTGTTACCTCAAAATCGTACTGGCCTGATTACCTGCATAATCCTCAATGACCAGTTTCAAAGAGCTGTTGTTGGACGATGGCGTGAAAGTCAGTTCACTCAGCTTTGTTCTTCCTCGAATGATATACGGGAATTTTTGCGATACGTAAGTGACTCCGAACTCGCGTGGCACCCCATTTTCATATACATAGATCTTGTACCAGTCCTCCAGATCCGGGAGGGCTAACGTGTACTTTCCATCTTTTACCGTGACCTTTTCCTTGGCGTATGGTGTAATCTGAAGATCTGCGAGCTGTCCGGTATGAGTTACCGGGTTCTGCCCGCCAATGGCGATGTTCAGCACGTAATGCTCACCGTTGGTCGGAAGTCCGGTCAAGACGGCAGACTGTTTTCCTTTTTTAACCTGAAGTGACTTGGTGAAAGGTTCTTTTGTGTATTCGGTTTGTAGTGTGAGTTGAATAGACTCATTGCCTTTACCTTTGTCTTTATTTTTATCCTTGTCCTTATCCGTATTCTGATCTTTGTCTTTGTCTTTGCCTGATTCTTTTGCCTTTTTCGGTTTTTTCCAGCTTACAATAGCATCGCCATTCTTTTTGAATTTCACATCCATATTCTGAACGGCTGCATTCAGATCGTAAGGCAGGACGGTTGCTTCACTTTCGGTACCATCTGCACCAACCGCACGAATGGACAGTTCACCAGACGGCTGTTTCAGCGATTTGATATAAAAAGTGGAATCATACACGCCGCCAACATAGGCACCATTTTCATATAAATTGTATTGTTTGACCTCTGAATAGTCCTTCATGTCCCATGCAACAACCAGTTCGTCGGTGTTGGTCAGTGCTTTGGCAATATGGAATCCGGTCGGTGCATCCGGTACAGCCGCTGAACCGTCGGAAATGCGGATCTCGCCAATATTCATCTGGTAATTCTTAATCTCCATGCCATGCGGGTCGAAGGATAATCCCATAGCGGCAATGGTTTTGCCTTGATAGGCGCTCAAATCCAGCGAAGTTGTCTTCCAACCTGTAGTATGCTGGCCTGCATTAGGCACATTTACGTTGACCACATTGGATGGATCATCTTCGAAGATTAACCCAACATGCAGGGAAGAAGCATCGCTGGTGGACGGTTTGTTATACGTCAGCTCCAGTTTGGATTGTCCGTTGACGGACAGGTCGGTTTTGTACAGGCGAAGGAAGTTCTCCGCGTTCAGTGTACCGTTCACCACGAGAGAGCTGCCGCCATTAAACGCGCCAATGGAGTCATAGTTGTACCTTACGCCTTTCTCATAAGAGGGACCGTAGTCAAAATCAACACTGAGCTTGTCACCTTTACTATCCATCCACCATTGCCAAGTGACAGGGATATCCTGAATGTTGATATTCGACCATTCTTTATCGTTCGAGACAGCGCCATCTTCATAATATTTCAGGCCGTGGCCCGTATTGAAGCTGGTCGCAAAGTTAGAGCCGTTGATGACGGATCTCTCGGTAAGATACGCAGCGATTCCATCCCAGTTTGCGCCGGAAGCATACACATCCGACAGATCGGCAGACGCATTACGACGTGCATCTGTCGGGTCTTGATTTGGACCAGACCACCACGCACGATCACGTACAAAGGTCATCCACTGGTACTCATCTTCCGCACGATGATTGGTGCTGCCATCACCCATCTCTTCATCCAGGGCGTTGTGGGTGAAGTCGGCACCCAGTGTCGCGATGCTGTTCATGGGGTGACCGTTCTCATCCAGATTATGGCGCAGGTCATAGGATTGCTTCCAGCGGCCGAATTTGTCATGTCCACCTTCGACACCAGCAAATACGGTTTCCAGTGGATCAAGTCCCAGGCTAAGGGCATGATCACGGGAATCGCGGAGCATCTTGTGGTTCCATACATAGTTCAGGAAGATGGAATCCGAGACTCTGCCGAGAACGGAATCCTGCACAAACGGGCTATTGAGCCCATTGAATTGGTTCTGGTATTGAATCTTGCCTGTTGTATTGATGGTGGAATCATACCACTGAACGTACAGGCCTTTATCTCTTAGATATTTCATGAATTTCTTGTAGGATGCGATATCTTCAGGGGCTACACCCCGGGCAACCTCTTCCTGATTGAAGAAATATCCATCGTAGTTGTAGTATTCTGCCATCTCGGCCAGTTTCTCGGCCACAGGGAAATTACCGTTTTCATCTTGGATCAGCATTTGTTTATAGGTTTGTGGCCCACGGTCATTGTCCGAGAAAAAGATGTTAGCAATGGACTTAACGCCATTTTTGTGGGCTGCATTGGTGTAGGCCGGATTCGGAATGTTCAAAATACCAAACTCGAAGTATTTCTCCGTCCACTCTTTACTCGGGTCATACAGCTCCTCAGGTACGCCCGCAGAGGCCATGCCGTGCCAATAGCTGTAGTAGTCTGTATATTGCCAATAATTAAACAGATACTGGCTGAATTCATTGGTATAAGGTGTGCTATCGAAGAATGCATTGCCGTAATCGCCACTCATTGTGAATAGCTGGGTGTCCGGACTAAGCTCAGGATAAGCCTGTGTGGCAGCAAACGCTTCATTACGGGGCTGCAAGGGAACATGGGCACGAAGGAGATCACCATGAATATCACTTTCAGGTGTCCAGTTCAGAATCTGGGCTGAGGTGTATCCATGTTGATAGGGCTGATTCACCCCTTTGGCACTTTCACCGGTGTAGGGGAGCGTGTCTCCGGCATAAACGGATGATGCAACAACTTGTCCAAGCAGAGCCGTGGTCAGGACCATGGCAGTGACCTTGGGAATGATGCCTTTTGGTTTGAGTTTGCGTGTCATGCTGTTCCTCCTTCAAGTGGAATGAATGTAAGGTATTCTTTTACACAAAGCTAAACTTATGGTTAACGATAGTGGATGAAAGCGTTTTTAAATAGGGTGAAATTAAAGAAACACAGATATAAACTAAAGAAAATTTGCAGGTGACAAGTTAATGTCAGAAGCCTGATGGTATAATTCAAGTCAGGAAAACAGCATCGGAGGGAACATGCGACTTGAAAATTGTTAGCGTTTACAATAATTTCTTCAAAAATAATATGTTTATGAAAATGCTCCTGATCTTCTCGATGATATCGATTGTCACGATCATTACATTGTCTTATATCATCTTCCTGTCGGTGTCCGACTCCACGATTCGCCGGGAACTGGCGATCCAGAAAGCGGCGATGGAACATGTGGATCGGTACATTCATCAGCAGTATGAATCGGTGCAAAACATGGTGAGGGACATGCATCAGAATGAGGCGCTGTCCGCCAACATTACGTACCTGATGAATCATTCGTACGCCGAATATGTTCAGCACATGACCAATGGATATTACGCCAATCAGGATGACTATTCGGCCGATGTATTGAAACATTTTCAAAATATTATGGATCGCAATTCACAGATTAACCAACTCATGTTGTATAGCGCTGAGCAGCAGGATTTGTCTACCTTTAATCAACACAAGCAGTTCCGCAAGCTGGACGCCAATGTGGCTCATTCCTATATACCTGACGTGATGGCGATGGAAACGCCCAATATCAGTGCACCCAATTACTGGATACGCAAAGAGATTAATCAATGGGACCCTGCGCTCTACTCCATCCGCGTACCAATTAACAATACACAGACTCTTCGGAATCTGGGCCAATTTCTTGTCTTCTTTGACTCAGAAGGAATCGGTAATGCGCTGGATAACTACGAGAGTAATCTCAAGGGAGAAATCGTGGTGTTATCGGCGAAAGGTACAGTGTTATTTGACTCCAACAATCATTATTACGGGAAGAAGTACCCCTACGTGAATGTGGCCGATTCGCTGTTTGATCAGACCGATATGGATTCAATGAAAAAGGAGCAGAACATGTACGTGAACAAGTTTGTCTCCGCGGATCAGGGTTATGTGGTCATTGGCACCGTTCCGGTAGAAGAGATGGCTGAAACCTATGCGGGGATTCGCAATACCATTATCTCGATCAGTATTGTGTGTATTCTGTTTGCCGTGCTGGTTCCGGCATTTTTCATTATTAACTTTGCCAAACGAACCCGTCGAATTATCCGCTTCACCCAAAAAGTGAAATATGGCAATTTGACGGCTCGCATCGACGATCCGCGAGATGATGAACTGGGGCAGATCTCACATAGCTTCAACGACATGCTGGATGAGCTGAATCTGTATATTGAACGGGTCTACAAAGCCGAGATCAAACAGAAGGAGACCGAGCTGGTCGCATTACAGGCGCGCATCAACCCTCATTTTCTCTACAATACGCTTGAAGTGATTCGGATGAGGGCGATATCCCAAGGGGCGAGAGATGTTGGAGAGATGATCTATAGTTTATCCGTATTGTTCAAGAGCCTGGTACAGCAAAAGAAAAATTATACGCTGAAGGATGAGATGGAAGCTTGCCGCTTGTATCTGGAGTTATTCCGAATCCGCTACAAGGATATTTTCATATATACGATCCAGATCGATGCTGCATATTATCAACATCCTGTGGTCAAACTTTCGCTGCAACCCATCATTGAGAATTATGTCGTACACGGCATTCAGACAGAACGTTCGGATAACCGATTATCCATTGTTGTGGAAGAGACAGATGATGTGGTGCAAGTGGAAGTCAAAGATAATGGCAAAGGCATTGATCCGGCACGCCTGACGGAAATCCTTGAAGAACTGGAACGTCCTGAAGAGTCTGGTCAGATGTTCGGGCTGCGCAGTGTCCATAGTCGATTGCGCTTCCTGTATGGGCCAGAGTTCGGTATCACCATAGAGAGCACCCTCGGAGAAGGAACACGAATCAGGGTGCGTTATCCACATACAGAAGGGACAGGTGTGTAATATGTACAAGGTGTTTATTGTGGA
Organism: Paenibacillus amylolyticus; assembly: GCF_047302515.1. Taxonomy (GTDB): domain Bacteria; phylum Bacillota; class Bacilli; order Paenibacillales; family Paenibacillaceae; genus Paenibacillus; species Paenibacillus amylolyticus_G. The sequence continues at coordinate 189,332 of NZ_CP168019.1, forward strand.
CGATGAGCCATTCATCATTGAAGGTTTATACGATATTGTGGATTGGTCTTCATATGGTATGGAAATTGTGAGTCATGCAGGTAATGGGCAAGCAGCGTTACAAGCGCTCTCTTCTCAGCCTGTGGACATTCTGATTACGGATATATCCATGCCACTCATGAATGGTCTCGATCTGATTCGGGAAGCAAGGCGCGTGCAACCTGAGCTTAAGGTCATTATCCTCAGTGGTTTCAATGAGTTCGAATATCTGAAGGAAGGCATGCAGCTGGGAATCGAAAACTATCTGCTTAAACCGATTAATGTGGAGGAACTGGAATCCACGCTGAGCAACACGGCGTCCAAGCTGGATCATACGGTATCACCTCAAGCCGATGATGCGTATGGCATTCAGATTCTGAAAGATAACATTCTTCATCGATGGCTTACAGGACAGATTGCAGCTACCGAATTTGAAGAACGTGCCCAGTTTATGAACCTTTCGTTGGATGCACCTGACGTTGCTGTAGCCATCCTGCGTGATAAAGGGCAAGTACCCGGCATGTTTGAACGTGTAGAAGAGATGCTGAGAGACAGACGCCATCTGAACGTATTTCATGATATCGATGGAGACATCGTCATTATTGCCAATATTCAGGGTACGAGTGACGAGGAACAGAAGTTGATGGATGGCCTTCAGGCATTATCTGATGAGATAACCGTAACCCATCCGGCGGCACGCATTGGAGCAGGCAGATTGATGAAAGGGTTATACCATGCGCCGACCAGTTATGCCGAGGCCAAAAAAGCACTCCAGTATGTGATGATTTATCCCGACCTTAAAGTCATCGACCATGCCATGCTGGAAAGGTGCGGAAATTCAACGGCGACTTTTTTTATTGAATGGAGGGAGTATGCCAAACTCATTCTGTCCCGCAATACAGAACAACTTGCCGACCGGATCCGCATGGATTTTGAACAGCATCGCGATGGGCTTACACCTGGGGAGTTACAGAATACCGCACTGGAAGTTGTGATTCGCTTCAAAATGGAACTGGAGAGCATCAAACACTCGGATGAGTCTGCCATATACCAACAAGGGCTTCAACTTGTGCTGGACAGTGGCACTTTTGATGAACTCGTGCGGGCGCTTCAGCAGGTTGGGTCGCAGACGATCCAATCCCTATTGCAGGATCTGAAAAATCCAATTGTGAACCAGGTGCTTCAGCATATCGACAAACACTATGCAGAAGAGCTCTCCCTGAAGCTGCTGGGTGCCCACTATCATCTGCATCCGGTGTATTTGGGACAATTGTTCCATAAGGAGACAGGGGAGACATTTGCCGAATATATCAACAAATACCGGATTGAACGTGCGAAGGAGCAATTACGCAATTCCAATCTGAAGGTACATGAGATCGCCCGAAATGTGGGGTATTGGGAGACGGGGTATTTCTATAAACAGTTCCGCAAATATGTGGGGATTTCACCGACTGATTTCAAGGTGTTTGGTTAATTCGGTGACGGGTAGATCCAACCATGGGGACAGAGAGCCAAGAGACATATCGGGAACAGGAATGGCGTGGTAGAAAATCATGGCATACGTTACCCGGCATGTCTCTTTCATGTAAGCGATTTATTTAATTAGGTACAAAATAGTTGCCCAAGGACGATTTCTCTTTAATTTGTACCTCGAAAACTTAAGTTTATCTTCTTTTTGTAAATGCTTTCATTCGATAAGGTTAAAGCAGTTAGTAAGTAGAGCCTAAGGGAACACGAAAAGGGAGGATCAAAGAAATGAGTAAACAAAGAAAACGCTTCTCACTCGTTCTTGCATTGTTAATGGCCGTTACGCTTGTTCTTAGTGCCTGTGGAGGAAGCAAAGATGCTTCAGAATCCGGGGGAGCTGGAGATGACGCGGTAGAGTTGATCTGGTATACCATCGGTACCCCTCAGAAAGACGTCAACAAAGTGATGGAAGAAGTGAGCAAGTATACCAAAGAGAAAATTAATGCCACGGTAACGATGAAGATGGTTGATTGGGGTGACTACCCGCAGAAGATGCAGGTTAACGTAGCATCCGGTGAGCCAATGGACATTCTGTTCACTTCTTCTGGTGGATTTGATTATGTACAAAATGCCAGAAAAGGTGCATTCCTTGAACTGGATGACCTGCTTGCTGAATACGGTCAGGATCTTACCAAGACCATCGATCCTGCATTCCTAAGTGGTTCCAAGGTAGATGGACACAATTACGGAATTCCAGCCAACAAAGAGCTGCCACAACAAGAGGTATGGCGCTTTAACCAAATGCTGGTTGATAAATACAAGCTGGACATCTCTGGCGTTCGTACGTTAGACAGTCTGGAGCCTCTGCTCAAAACAATTAAGGAAAACGAGGCGAGTGTAACACCATTTGCCATGGATAAAAACTATGTTCCTTACGTGCCTTATGACTATGTCATTCAGAATCTGCCAATGGCAATCAAGCTGGATACAACAGACTATAAGCTTGTAAACATACTGGAAACACCTGAAATGAAAGAAGCACTTACCACGATGCACAAATACTACAAGGCTGGTTATGTATCGGCAGAAGCGGCAACAACAGGTTCGACGAACGACCTGACAACATCGGGTAACTGGTTCCTGGATCGTGCACAGACGCAGCCGCTCGCGGACAATCAATGGTCTGCAAGTTACGGTTATCAAGTCGTTTCAACACCTGCAAGTGAAGCAATTATAACAAATACATCTGTACAAGGCTCCATTACGGCCATCTCGGCCAACTCGGAATATCCGGAGAAAGCGATGGAATTCCTGAACCTGCTGAATACAGATCCTGTGCTGCGTAATATGGTGGACTCCGGTATTGAGGGCACACACTACAAAAAAGTGGATGACACGCATATGGAAAATCTGCCTGAATCGAAAAACTACGATATGCCTTCATACTCCCTTGGGAACAACATGCTGCTCTATCTGAACAGCAATGATCCGGATAACAAATGGGATGAGTTCAAGAAGTTTAACGCTGAAGGTGTCAATTCCCCGATCCTCAGCTTTAACTTTGATGCAAGCAATGTATCGTCCGAACTGACAGCGGTACAGAACGTGAAAGAGCAATATTGGGCAGCACTGATGACAGGTACACTGGACCCGGCAGCCAATCTGGATCAAGTGATTGAGAAGTTCAATCAAGCCGGACTGGAGAAAGTAATGGCTGAAGCCCAAAGCCAGCTGGATGCCTGGAGAGCGGAAAACAAGTAACAGTACATCGTAAGGATCGGGCGGCTGCTTATCGCGTCCGGTCCTTTTTCATTCAAGCCTGAAGGAGGATATCCACAATGACTACATTTTTGAAAAACCTGATTAGAAACCGAGTCATGCTGCTCATGGTGCTGCCAGGTGCCATCTGGTTCTTCTTCTTCTCCTACTTGCCACTTGTGGGCACAGTGGCTGCTTTCAAAGAATATCGATTCAGCCGTGAAGGGTTCTGGGCAAGTCTGATGAAGAGTGAATGGGTTGGCTGGGACAATTTCAAATTCCTGTTCAGCACAAGTGACGCATGGCTCATTACACGCAACACCCTCTTTTATAACATCGCCATTATCTTCCTGGGACTGGTATTTGCTGTGGCATTGGCAATCCTGCTCTCGGAACTAGTGAATAAACGACTCGCCAAACTGTATCAAACCGGCATGTTTCTGCCGTATTTTCTATCCTGGGTTATCGTTGGTTACTTCGCATTCAGCTTCTTGAGCATGGACCGCGGGATGTTGAATCAGATTATCGGCTGGTTTGGGATGGAACCAATTCAATGGTACTCTGAGGCGAAATATTGGCCGTATATTCTGGTATTCGTAGCGTTATGGAAAACCATCGGTTATAGCAGCGTTGTCTATCTGGCTTCCATACTGGGGATTGATAAATCACTGTATGAAGCAGCCATGATTGATGGAGCAAGCAAATGGCAGCAGATTCGCAATATTACGATTCCGTTGCTGTCGCCCATCATCACGATTATGACCTTGCTGGCCGTAGGCCGCATTTTCTATGCCGACTTTGGACTCTTTTATCAGGTGCCAAGGGATTCGGGTACGCTTTATTCCGTGACAAATGTTATTGATACGTATGTATATCGAGGTTTGAAAACTAGTGGTGAGATCGGCATGAGTACAGCAGCGGGATTGTATCAATCCGTGGTGGGCTTTGTGCTTGTTATTATCTCCAACTATGTTGTTCGCAAAGTAGATAAAGACAGCAGCCTATTCTAAGACAGGGAAAGGAGTGAACCACTATGGCTCAAGCAGGGCTTGTTAAAAAACGCGACTTCCACCACGTATCCAACGGCTGGAACGTGGTCATGAACATCATCGCAGGTCTATTCGCTCTGATCTGTGTATTTCCTTTTATATTTGTAGTCATCATCTCGTTTACGGACGAGAAAGCACTGGCCCGTGATGGGTATCGTCTGATTCCGGCAGAATGGAGTCTCGCGGCATATCAGTTTGTCTGGCAGAGTGGGGACACGCTGCTGCGAGCGTATGGAGTTACCATTCTGGTGACGGTACTTGGTACCATTATCAGTTTGATTCTCATGTCACTGTATGCGTATGCGGTTTCCCGCAAGAGCTTCAGATATCGGAGATTTTTCTCCATCTTTGCAATTCTTACCATGCTGTTCAACGGCGGGATGATTCCAACCTATATGGTCGTATCCCAGCTGCTTGGGTTGAAAGATACGTTATGGGCACTGATTCTGCCGCTGGCGATGAATGCCTTCTATATTATGATCCTGCGTACATTCTACTCCACCAGTGTACCGGATGCAGTCATTGAATCGGCGAAGATTGATGGCGCCGGTGAGTTCTATACCTTTATGAAAATCGTGGTTCCACTCTCCTTGCCGGGGCTGGCAACCATCGGGTTGTTCAGTACACTCGGTTACTGGAATGATTGGTTCAATGCGTTATTATACATCGATAATCCGAATCTGGTACCGCTGCAATCCATGCTGATGCGGATTGAGTCGAGCATCCAGTTTATCCAGCAGAACTCTGCTAACAGTTCAATGAGTCTGGCAGCCATGCAGTCCATTCCGCAGGATACGTCCCGAATGGCGATGGTTGTGCTTGCTACGTTGCCGATTATATTCGCTTATCCGTTCTTCCAGCGTTATTTCGTACAGGGTCTGACGGTGGGCGCGGTCAAAGAATAACCGGATCACGTTATAGGATTGGAGAGATGCAGATTGATGACTTACAAGGATCAAAGCAAATCCGTAGAGGAACGGGTACAACACCTGCTTAGCCTGATGACTACGGAAGAAAAGGTAGGCCAACTCACTCAGCCATTTGGCTGGCAGACCTATACGAATGATCAAGGGAACATCACGTTAAATGAATCCTTTAAGCAGCAAGTGGAAAGTGGGGGCATCGGCTCCCTCTACGGTGCGCTTCGTGCAGATCCCTGGACTGGCGTTACGCTGGAAAATGGACTATCGGCCAGAGAAGGCGCTGAGGCGGTTAACCTGATTCAACGCTATGCAGTGGAGCATTCCAGACTGGGGATTCCCATTCTGATCGGGGAAGAGTGCTCGCATGGACATATGGCCATTGATGGAACGGTCTATCCTGTCCCTCTTTTACTGGGGAGCACCTGGAATGTGGATCTATATCGGGAGATGTGCCAGGCAGTAGCAAGGGAGACACGTGCCCAAGGTGGCGCGGTTACCTATTCTCCGGTACTGGATGTTGTGCGTGATCCGCGCTGGGGACGTACGGAGGAATGTTTCGGTGAAGATCCGTTTCTCATTGGAGAGCTGGCAGTTGCTTCCGTAGAAGGGCTTCAGGGTGAAAGTCTTGACCGTGGAGATACAGTAGCGGCAACGCTGAAACATTTTGTTGGTTATGGCAGCTCGGAAGGTGGACGTAATGCAGGGCCTGTACATATGGGCTGGCGCGAACTGCTGGAAGTGGATCTCTATCCATTCCGCAAAGCGGTGGAAGCTGGCGCTGCGTCGATTATGCCAGCATATAACGAAATTGATGGCACGCCTTGCACCGTGAATACGGAATTGCTGGAAGATGTTTTGCGTAAGGATTGGGGCTTTGACGGTCTGGTCATTACGGATTGTGGTGCGATTAACATGCTGGCAAGTGGGCATGATGTCGCGGCGGATGGAATGGAAGCTTCCGTACAGGCGATTGAGGCAGGCATCGATATGGAAATGTCCGGTGAGATGTTTGGGCAATATCTGGTGCAGGCGGTGGCAGAAGGCAAGCTTGATATGCAGGTTCTGGATCAGGCTGCCTCTCGCGTGCTGGCGTTGAAGTTCAGACTGGGCTTATTTGAACAGCCTTACGTGGATGCCGATCGTGCAGCAGAAGTCATTGGCAGTGAAGCGCATGTTCAGCTGGCACGACAGTTGGCTGCGGAAGGCATTGTACTTCTCAAAAATGAGGCTGAAACGCTACCTCTATCGATAGTAAATGTGGGCCGGATTGCCGTCATTGGTCCCAATGCGGATCAGGCCTACAATCAACTGGGCGATTACACATCTCCGCAACCGAAGTCGAAAGTGGCGACGGTACTGGACGGGATTCGCAGTAAGCTGGCTAATCATGTGGATGGGCAAACGGAGAAGAGTTCTGTTGGTGCTTTGACTGGTGACAGCAGTACAGATCAGGTTCTTTATGCACCAGGCTGCCGGATCAAAGGTGATTCGAAAGAAGGATTCGAGCGTGCCCTTGAAGTTGCCAGCCAGGCAGATACGGTCATTATGGTGGTTGGCGGCTCCAGTGCACGTGACTTTGGAGAAGGAACAATTGATCTGAAGACGGGGGCTTCCAATGTGTCGGATAACTCCTGGAATGATATGGAGTGTGGCGAAGGGATCGACCGGATGACGTTGGGTCTTGCCGGAGTACAGTTGGAACTTATTCAGGAGATTCACAAGCTCGGCAAGAAGCTTGTCGTTGTTTACATTAATGGTCGTCCCATCACTGAACCTTGGGTGGATGAACATGCCGATGCAATTCTGGAGGCGTGGTATCCGGGTCAAGAGGGCGGTCGTGCCATTGCAGATATTTTATTCGGTGATGTGAATCCGTCAGGCAAATTGACGATCTCCATTCCGAAGCATGTCGGCCAATTACCGATCTATTATAACGGCAAACGTTCCCGAGGCAAACGTTACCTCGAAGAGGATCTGGAGCCACGTTATGCATTTGGATACGGACTTAGCTATACCACATATGAGTACAGTGAACCGCAGCTGAGTGCTGCATCTATGACAACTGATGATTCAGTTACGGTATCGGTGAACGTGAACAACACCGGCCGTTATGCAGGTGCAGAAGTTGTACAGATGTACATCTCTGACGTGGTCAGCTCACTAACTCGTCCGGCCAAGGAACTGAAGGGGTTTGCAAAAGTGAACCTGGAGCCGGGAGAGACACAGACCGTGGAATTCCACATAGGGGCCGAGCAACTGCAGTATATTGGTCGTGATTTGAAGCCTGTCGTTGAACCGGGACAATTCCATATTCATATCGGCAGCAGCGTAAACGATACGCAAATAGCCGAACTGACCGTAAGGGAGGCGTAAGACGTTGGAACGTATCAGACGATTTATTCGCGAGTTGTCCGAACATCAGTGGCTGGAGCAATTACAGCTGCGCAGCTGGGACATTACCCGCGCTTATTATCATGTGCCAGGACAGTATGAGGATCAGGGTGAGTACCCCGAAGGGCAAGATTTTGAGCGTTTTCCGAGCAAACAGGGAACGACTTATTTCTTTAGAACACGTTTGGAGATTCCTGCTACATGGCAGCAAGCACCTTATGGGCTTGTATTTGAGACAGGTGGAGAAGGCTTGCTTCGGGTAAATGGGCACTCTTATCAGGGCCTTGACCGCAATCATACCTACGTCACGCTTAATCCATCCAAAGTTGGAACCAATCCCGAACTGGAGATCGAGATGTTTGATCCGGTACCTGAACCCGTGGACCCCTTGAATCAACAGGCGGTTATTCAGCCACCGATCACATCAATTACGAGCCTGCTGGTGAGACCCAATGAAGCGGTTCGTAGTCTGATGTATACCGTCATTATTGTGCGTGATTCGGCTGTGTTGCTACCGGAAAGTGACTTTCGGCGGGTTCGCCTGTTAGAACTGGTATATCGTGCGATGGATCAATTTGTAGGCATGTCAACAGAAGAGATTGAGCAGGGAGAGGATATTCGTCAGATTGAGAATAATCTGAAGCATCATGTGCGTGAGATTGGCGGAAACGCGGAAGGTCTGGAGCATATGGTGGGACAGTCCCATATTGATATTGCCTGGCTGTGGCCTGTACGTGAGACGGTACGCAAAACGAGCCGTACTTTCTCCACCGTGGATGCACTCATGAATGAATATCCGGACTATGTTTATTCCCAGAGCCAACCCTTACTATATGCGTTTCTGAAGGAGCATGATCCCGAGCTGTATGCACGGGTGAAGCAGCGGATTGTAGAAGGTCGCTGGGAGCTGGTGGGCGGCATGTGGGTTGAGCCCGATCTGAACATCCCAAGCGGGGAGTCCCTGATTCGCCAGATGTTATATGGTCAGCGTTTCTATATGGAGGAGTTTGGAAAAACATCACAGATTGAATGGTTGCCGGATACGTTTGGGTATTGTGCCTCCCTGCCACAGATTTTGAAGCATGGCAATGTGGAATATTTCATGACAACAAAGCTCGGATGGAACGACACAAATGTGTTTCCATACGATCTCTTCCACTGGGTGGGCATTGACGGCACACCGATCCTGTCTTACCTCAATCATGGTGTTAACGAGCATACGTTGCCGAAGGACATTCATGATCACTGGCAGTCCTACCGTGAGAAAGCGGCTCATCCGGAGCATATGCTTCTATACGGACACGGAGATGGCGGCGGTGGCGTAACACGCGAGATGCTGGAGTATGTGGATCGCGCAGAGCTGATGGTTGGACAGCCTGCGAGCCGATATAGCACAGCTGGAGCTTTCTTTGCCGGGATTGAAAAGGAGCAACCTGTACTTCCGAAGTGGCATGGCGATCTGTATCTGGAGTTACATCGGGGAACCTACACGACACATGCGCGCAATAAGCGCAACAATCGGAAAGCGGAGGTTCTGTATCGAGAAGCTGAGCTGTGGAACACACTCGCTCTGCCAGATATGGAGGCGAATACCGAAGCTGAAGTGCGTTCAGCACTGCATGACGGCTGGAAATTGATTTTACTGAATCAATTCCACGATATTATACCGGGATCGGCGATTACAGAGTCCTACGTCACTTCGAATGAGGAATATGTACAGGTATTTGAATTGGGCAGAACCGGACTGGATCAAGGCATTGCTGCATTGACAACGGGTATCAACACAGAGGGACCGGAAGGTTCAGTAGCCTATGTTGTATTCAACAGCCTGGGCTGGAAACGGAGTGCAGTCGTTCAACTTCCTGTGCAGGATGGCTTGGATCGCTACGGCATCGATGAAAAAGGCCAGCGCTTGCGGATGGATTGGGAGGATGGCAGCATGTCTATTCTCGTGACAGACATTCCGGCGTTTGGATATAAAACGGTTTGGCTGGTACCGGAAAATACAAGGGAAACGAATGTACGGGAAATGACCACCCTTGCCGCACAACCAACCTTTAATGATACATGGGATACCACTTTTTATCATGTGCAATTCAATGAACGTGGGGAGATCACCCGTCTGTGGGATAAAACCGCAGAGCGTGAGATGTTGAAGCCGGGTGAACGAGGCAATCAACTTCACTTCTTCCACGATCGTCCAACGCTCTGGGATGCATGGGATATCGACAGTCGTTATGAAGAACAGATTGCTGGCGAAGTGGAACTGTTGGAGAAAAAGCTGGTGCTTGCGGGTTCAACGAAAGATGTCCTGCGCTTCCGCTGGAAGCTACACCAATCGGAAATCACACAAGATATCGTCTTTTATCATGACTCACGGCGAATTGACTTCCAAACACAGGTGAACTGGAACGAAAATCACAAACTTCTGAAAGTTGGCTTCCCGATTGATGTGGTGACCTCCAAGGCTACGTTTGAGATTCCATTTGGCACACTGGAACGTCCAACACATCGCAACACAAGCTGGGAACAAGCGCAGTATGAAGTCTGTGGACACCGCTTCGCGGATGTATCCGAATATGGATATGGCGTGAGCCTGCTCAATGACTGCAAATACGGGTACGATGTGCAGGGAAGTACCATTCGTTTGTCCTTACTTCGTGCACCGAAATGGCCTGATCGCACAGCTGATCTGGGAGAACATGAATTCACCTATTCCCTGTATCCACACGACGGAGACTGGCGAACAGCACACACCGTACGTCAGGCTGCCGAGTTAAATCATGAGGTAACGATACAGCAGGTGAACCAAGTGCAACAAAAGGGTCAGATACAACAAGAGCAGCAGATAGAGCAGGTACAGCAGAGGGAAGAAGTACAGCAAAGCACAGGGACTGAGGTAGCTCCAACCGCAGATGCAACTGCTAATGCCGCCCCTGTACGCCCAGCAACAGGCTCCTGGATTAACTTTAATAGCAATCATGTCATTCTGGATACAGTCAAAATGGCAGAGGATGGACAAGGCACCGTGTTGCGTTTCTATGAATCATCAGGCAAACGCGAAACCATCACATTGCAATGGCCGCATGCCTTTGAGCAAGCCTACCACTCCAACGCACTGGAAGAACCGATCAAACCAATGGCCCATACCAATGGCCAGATTACATTATCTTTTAAACCTTTCCAAATACAAACCGTGCTACTGCGGTAAACCTTTTTGAAATATTTCGAGCTATATATGTCCAGCTCTTTATTCACACGTTAACGGAGAGGACAGAAATAACCAGAAGAAGCGAAGCGTTCGCCTTTATCCCCAGATTTTACCCTTTAGAAAAGGGAAACAAAAAAAATCTGGGGATAACAGCGATCGGAAGGTTATTCTGTCATCGTAGTGGTCTAGTGTGAATGTTCTCAGCTTGATCTTTTATAGCTATACCATTCAATTTGTTTAAGGAGTTGCACTCATCCATGGAACAGTTCAGATTACCCAAAATACCCATGCCACCTGTTGCTTTGCCACAATCCATTCAGGCCGTGCTCGAAGAAGCAGAACAGAAACTGGCTCACCGACCAAAACTGCTTCAATTATTCAAAAACTGCTTCCCCAACACCATCGAAACAACAACCAAGTTGATGGAGGACGGTACGACTTTTGTTATCACGGGAGATATTCCGGCTTCCTGGCTGCGTGATTCCGTGGAGCAGGTAGTACATTACATTCCGTTTGCAAAAGAAGACGAGGACCTGCAACGCATTATTGGCGGGCTGATCAAACGTCATATCCAATATGTTCACATCGATCCGTATGCCAATGCCTTCAATGAGACTGCTAACGACTGGCATTGGAACACCACGGACGAAACCGAGATGTCGCCTTGGGTGTGGGAACGCAAATTTGAGATTGACTCATTATGTTTTGTTGTACGCCTGGCGTATTTATATTGGAAGGAAACCGAACTGACTGACATTTTCGATTCAAGCTTCAAAGCAGCGATGCGTAAAATCGTGGACCTGTTCAAAGTCGAACAGCATCACATGGAACAATCTCCATATCGCTTCACTCGCAATAACGGTATCCCAACAGATTCCCTGCGCAATCATGGAAAAGGTATGCCAGTCAACTACACGGGTATGATCTGGTCCGGTTTCCGTTCCAGTGATGATGCTTGCGATTTCCACTACAATATCCCTGGCAACATGTTCGCGGTTGTCGCTTTACGCCAAATGCAGGAGTTTGCCGAGTGGGTGTTCCGGGATATGGAACTTTTGCAGGAATTGAAGGATCTGGAGCAGGACGTGGATCACGGCATTCAGCTGTACGGGATTTATCGTCATCCCGAATTTGGACCGATCTATGCGTACGAGACGGACGGTTATGGCAACCACTGTCTCATGGACGATGCGGGTACACCGGGACTCATGTCCATTCCATATCTGGGTTACGTTACAGCGGATGATCCGATCTACCAGAATACGCGCCGCTTCGCTCTGAGCAAAGAGAACCCGTTCTATTATGAGGGCAAGGTTGCCAAAGGAATCGGTAGCCCGCACACCCCGCCGAATTATATCTGGCATATGGGCTTATCCATGCAAGGACTGACTGCGCAGTCTGCCGAGGAGAAACTGGAGATTATTCGCATGCTTGAAGCGACAGATGCAGATACAGGTTATATGCATGAAGGCTTCCACGCTGATGATCCAACGATTTTTACACGAAAATGGTTTGCATGGTCCAACAGCCTATTCTCCCAGTTGGTCTACAGATCGATGAAGGATGGCCTGTTATGAGTATCCAACCTAATGATAAAAAGCTGATTATCTTCGCTGATCCTGCGTTTCCAATGGAAGGTGCTTCTCCAACTCATGAGGCTCTGAATACATGGAAAGCAGTCGAAGAGATCACCGTTGTAAACGCCGAAGAACTCGCAGAGGCTTTGAAGACCACAGCAGGTGAAGGATGTCTGGTCAATCTGCATGCACCCTATTTTCCCAAGTCCGCCTGGACGGAGATTGCAGCTTACCTGCATCAGGGCGGGAGCCTGATCAGTGTTGGTGGTGCGCCCTTCAAACGTCCAGTACGATATGAGAATGGGACATGGGTTGTAGAGTCCGAGCAGACTGCGTATCATCAGGAACTCTATATTCATGAGGCACTGAACGTATCTTCTGCCAATGTGCAATCGTACACTTCATCCGAACAGATCCCGCTTCTCACTGGGAAAGAGGGGCTGTTTGAGAAGGCAGATACATGGAATCTGGTTCCACATACAACCAAAACAAGTGATCTGCCCCACCAGATGGGCTCATCCGGTCCCATGAGTACGCAGATTTATCCATTACTTTGTGGCATGAGCAAGGATGGACGCAGCATCGCCGCTCCGGTCGTTCTGTGGGAAAACTCCCGCGGGAGTTTCGTTGGTTCACGATGGATATTTGTGCATCTGCCGCTGACCACCTCATTCTGGACGCAGGATGGAGCTGCCGAGATTGTGAAGTGGGCGCAATTCTGTGCGCAAGGTGTAACCGAGTTATCCCTGAAAACGAATTATGCTTCGTATGAGCCAGATGAGCGGGCTGTACTCACACTTCAAGGCCAGATTTTACAGCGTGCAGGCAACAGACTTACCGAATCCGAGCTGTGGACGTTTGACATAACGGTCGAGCATGAAGATCGCACAAGTGGCACGACGGAGAAGGTATGGAGCCATCGACTGGAGATGGAACTTTCCGGTGAGCAGCGTTTTGAACGTATACTTCTCCCGGTTTCCATTGAAAGTGGGCTGTATCGGATCATATGCCACGCGCAGGCTCCTGACGGTGAAGTTCGGACCTTGCGTCAAGGCTTCTGGGGACAGGATGCTGGACTGCTGGCAGAAGGGGAAGTGATTACCCGCAGCAGGGACTATTTTGTAAAAGACGGACGTCCTCTGCCTGTTGTGGGCATGACCTACATGACCTCCGATGTGGCACGGAAATTTCTGTTTTTGCCAAATGCGGATGTTTGGGATCGAGACATGGCTCAGATGGCAAAAGCAGGAATCAACTGGATTCGGACGGGAATCTGGACCGCCTATCGCAACATGATGCAGGTGGACGGACATATGGCAGAGGATGTGCTTCGTGCCATTGATGCATTTATTTTAACGGCGAAACGCCACGGCTTACAGGTCACGTTCACTTTCTTCTCCTTTACACCAGAGACATGGGAAGGCACGAATCCGTATTTGGACCCGCAGAGTGTCGAAGCACAGAAACGTTTCATCAGCAGCATCGTCAGTCGTCACACGCATACAACACATGTGGATTGGGATCTGATTAATGAGCCATCGATGTTCGATCCAGTACGTATCTTCTTAGCTGGCCCACGCTCGGCGAGGGATTCGTATGAACAGCAGGCTTATATCGCTTGGCTTCAGCAGCGTCATGAGACGATTGAAGCGTTGCAGGAGGCATGGAACATGTCACCGAAGCAGCTTCCGAACTTTGCTGCCGCGGTGATCCCGGAGGCGGAAGAGATTAACTTTGATGTACAGGACATGCACAAGGCCAAAAAGGGAACACGCTGGCTCGATTACTGTCTCTTCTCTATGGAGATGCACAATGTTTGGGCAAGAGAGCTTGTAGGTACGATCAAAGACCTGGTTCCCGATCATCTGGTTACCGTGGGACAGGACGAAGCCCTTGGTGCACAGCGTCCTTCTCCGTTCTTCTATGAACGTGAAGTGGATTATACAACCGTGCATTCCTGGTGGTTGAACGATGATCTGATCTGGGATGGCATTTTCGCTAAAACGCCACATAAACCAAATCTCATTCAGGAGACGGGCATCATGTATGTGGAAACCCCGGATGGGCGAGCCAAACGTACGGAAGAAGAGCTTCGTGGCATTCTCGAACGCAAGTACGCCTATGCTTTCTCGACAGGCGGCGCTGGCGCCGTGCAATGGATCTGGAACACCAACTTCTATATGGATAATGCCAATGAGTCCCATATTGGGGCCCTTCGTGCAGATGGTACGGAGAAACCCGAGGCGGATGTGTCTTATGATTTTGGCCGATTCATGGATAGCATTCGTGATCTCTTTGAAGACCGCGATCTGGAGGATATTGCAGTGGTGTTCCCGTATTCCAATGACTTCTCCAACCGTGCCCTCGCCTATGATGCCACAACAAAGCTTACTCGCGTGATGTCTTATGATCTGAAATTGCCATTCCGTGCGTTATCCGAATATCATCTGGAAGCGTTGGAGCAGCAGCCGCCGAAGCTGATTATCGTACCGAGTCCGCACAATATGGAGAGCGATGCACTTCAACAATTGCTCACGTTTGCGGAGAAGGAAGGCACGAGCCTGCTCATTACAGGGCCGCTGGGACTGGACGCATACTGGAAGGCAACTGACCGGGCCGATCATATCGTAGGCAAACGGAGTCTGGGTAATGTGCAACGGGAAGAATTGCTGAATATTAATGGCGTGAATCACCGGGTGACCTATGGACGACGTCGTATCGCCGAGGTGGCAAAGGAGACGTTGCTTCATGGGGATAAAGGTACAGCAGATGAAGTACACGTTCTGCCTTTGGGCAAAGGGAAATTAATCTGGACTCCACTGCCGCTCGAGTTAAATGGACGGGACGAGCCACTTGCTGAATTGTATCGTTATGCGACTGAAATTTCGGGCATTGAACAGGAGTTAGAATGGATATCTGGCGGAGATATCGCAGGGATCTATGGCCGGAAGCTGAGTTTTCCAAAAGGAAATCTGTATGTATTTGTATCGGAGTTTGCCTTTAACCATGAAGTTCATGTGAGAGATCAACGTACAGGTGTATCGTACTCGTTCCAATTGGAGAAAAATCGTTCGGTGCTGTTTGCGACAGATGCTTCCGGAAAGCTGACTGCGGTGTATCGCCCTGATGATGTTGAGATTGTACAACAAGATGAAAGAGGTGGGATAACACGATGACCAAAAAAAAGAGAGCACATATTATTTCGCATACCCACTGGGATCGGGAATGGTATTTGCCGTATGAGAAGCATCATATGCGTCTTATTCAGCTCGTCGATTCACTGTTGGATCAGCTTGATGAGGGATCGGACTATAAAAGCTTTTATTTGGATGGACAAACGATTATTATCGATGACTATCTTCAGGTTCGACCGGAGCAGAAGGAAAGACTGGAGAAGCATATCCGCAATGGGCGGATTGTGATTGGACCATGGTACATTTTGCAGGATGCGTTTCTGACGAGCGGAGAAGCCAATGTGCGCAACATGCAGGTTGGACATAAGGACGCCAAACGTTACGGCACCCCTTCGAAAATTGGTTACTTTCCCGATACATTTGGATTGGTCGGGCAGACTCCACAGCTGATGCAGCAATCAGGCATTGATAATGTGTTTTTTGGACGTGGTGTGAAGCCGACGGGATTTAACAATACGGTATCGGATGCCGGATATGAATCAAGCTTCTCGGAGCTGATGTGGGAAGGACCAGACGGATCAAAAGTGCTCGGCGTATTGTTTGCCAACTGGTACTCCAACGGAAATGAAGTTCCTGTAGACGAGGAATCGGCCCGCAAGTTCTGGGAAACCAAGCTTGCAGATGCCGAGAAATATGCATCGACCAATGAGTTGTTGTACATGAACGGATGTGATCACCAGCCGATTCAGCGAGATCTGCCAGAAGCGATTCGCATGGCTGAACAATTACATCCCGATATCGAGTTCATTCACTCCAACTTTCCGGATTATCTGGAAGCTTTGAGAGCATCGTCTGAACATGAACTGTCCACGGTCAAAGGCGAATTGCGCAGCCAGCGTACCGATGGCTGGGGAACTCTGGTGAACACCGCCTCGGCTCGTGTGTATCTGAAACAGATGAACCAGCTGGGCCAGACTATGCTGGAAAAAGTGGCTGAACCCCTGGCATCCTACGCCTATCTGCTTGGACATGCCTATCCACATGATCAACTGACGTATGCCTGGAAAACGCTGATGCAAAACCACCCGCATGACAGTATCTGTGGGTGCAGTGTGGACGAGGTGCATCGCGAGATGGTGACACGGTTTGATAAGAGCCATCATGTGGCAGAGGCATTGATTGAAGAGAGTACCAGCCAGATTGCTACAGCGGTGGATACCTCCATCTTTGAGCGTTACGGCGAAAATGCCCGGCCTGTGGTGGTATTTAATACAACGGGGTGGGAACGCAGCGGTGTAGTTCAGATGGAACTGGACGCGGCTCGGTTGTATTTCCGGGATGGATATACATTGGAAGAGATGGCGACGCAGATGAAAGCCGTTGACCTGTCGGATCGCGTACTTGTAGATGAAAAGGGTAACCACATTCCATGTACGGTGGAGGATCTGGGTCTGCAATTTGGCTATGATCTGCCGGATGATCGCTTCCGTCAGCCGTATAGCTGTCGGCGCGTACGTATTCGTTTTGAAGCAGAGCATGTAACTGCATTGGGCTTGAAGACTTATGCGTTGGTGAACTCAGCGGATTATGCCAAGAGTGGATCTCCATCGAAAACGACTACGCTGTTGCGTGGTGAACGTGGCATGGAAAATCAACATATGATCGTTACGATTGCAGACAATGGTTCATTCACACTCACAGACAAACGAACAGGCCGGACTTACAAGGACCTTGGCGTGTACGAAAATGTGGGTGATATCGGTAATGAATACATGTTCAAACAGCCAGAGAATGAAGTTGCATTGACAACACATGCGCTTCAGGCTGAGATTCGGGTTCTTGAGGATACATCATACTTGGCCTCGTTCGAAGTGATTCATCATTGGGAAATACCGGAGTCGGCGGATGAGATGCTGGATCAGGAACAAAGGGAACTGATTTATTATCCATACCGTAAAGCCCAGCGTTCAGCGAAAATGATCCCACTTCAGATCCGTACAGTGATATCACTCAGTCGTAGTGGAAAAGGCGTACAAATGGAGACAACCTTCAACAATCAGGCGAAGGATCACCGGGTACGTGCTCTTTTCCCAACCGATCTGGTATCTGGGGTTCATCATGTGGATTCCATGTTCGAAATTGCAACGCGTGATAACACGCCTGCACCGGAGTGGCAAAATCCAAGCAATACACAGCATCAACAAAGTTTTGTAGATGTGAGTGAACAAAACGCAGGATTGGTCGTAGCCAATCTGGGTCTGAATGAATATGAAGTCCTTCAGGATGGCCGCAATACCATCGCGGTTACGTTGCTTCGTGCTGTGGGCGAACTTGGAGACTGGGGTTTGTTCCCGACACCTGAAGCACAATGCCTTGGTGAACATACATTTCAGATCGAGATCATTCCCCACGATGGCAATGGTGCAGCATCAGGTGCATATATCGAGGCTTATCAGTTTCAGGTTCCTTGGACGCTGGCACAAACCGAAGTACACACGGGTTATCTGACACCTAACAACACACCGTTTGCATGGCAAGGGGACGGCTTGGCGTTTTCCTCACTCAAGGTAAATGAGGATTCCGGCGATGTCATGCTTCGCTGGTTCAATATGACCACTGACTCTGCCACGTTGAATCTTGCTGCATCACAAGCGAATCCGCAGCCATTCGAAACGGCATACAAAAGCAACATCTTGGAGGAAGAGGGCGAAAGGCTTCATGCCCGCAGCATAGAAGAGGCATCAACATTATCATTTGCCAACAAGGAATGGAACATACAGACAGGTTCATGCGAGATCATTACTGTCGGCTTGCGCCGCTGATAAAAGTTGTTTAAAGAGTCGAAAAACAGACTTTTGAACACACACTAAAGGTACAGGACTACAAGCGTACTCTGAACTAGGCATTACGTACGGTGGCGGAAGGGATACGCTATTTACCAGATGTATCTGTTGAGTTATTGGTTGTTTTTCTATAGAATGAACAGTAGAATTGCTAATGATCGAAAGTGCCTATGCCATCAAGATGGCCATGGATACACTTCATTGTTCATTCTATATTGAAACATTAAGGGGGCTTGAAGCCATGGAATCCTTGGGAGGACTGCTTCAGCAGCTGAACCCTGCCTTTCGTGAGCAATCGCGGCGGATTGCGGCGGAATTGATGGAAAATCCGTACGTACGCGAATTCCGCGCAGGTCATCCTGAACTGCAAGATGCACAGCTCATGACTGATCTGAGCAAGCTGTTTCAGTACGCCAAAGACTCTAAGAACTGTGCGAATTGTCCGGGACTCGACAACTGTCCTAACGATTTTCAGGGCCACTTTTGCAAACTGGAAGTAGAACATTTTAACGGTAAACCCGAAATCATAGATATAAAAGCGCCTTGTTCCAAACATATCGCCCGGCAAAATGAACATATCATTAAGCAACGCATTCGCAGTTTCTATGTGGACGAGCGTGCGCTCAGTGCCGGATACAACGACGTGGAGATTATGGGCAAGGATCGGATGCGTGCTCCGGCAGTGAATCAGGTACTTCGGTATATTAGCGAGACCAAGGAGAATGGATTATCTCCGCAAGGACTGTTTCTGGAAGGAACATTCGGGACGGGCAAGACGTTTCTGATGTGTTACCTGTTGCATGAACTGGCGGTTGCAGGCCACACGGGTGTCATTATTTATATGCCTGACTTTGTGGAGGATCTGAAATCCATGATCAGTGAAGGGCAGAAGCTGAAGGAAATGACGGATATTTTGAAAAGTTGTGATCTGCTCATCTTTGATGATATCGGGGCAGAGAACCTGAACCCTTGGGTTCGGGATCATGTGATGGGGTCTATTCTGAACTATCGGATGAATCGCAAACCAACGTTCTATACGTCCAATTACAATCTGGATGGGCTTGAAAAACATCTTAGTTTCACCAATCGGGACGGCGAGGAAATGAATAAAGGCCAGCGTCTCATGGACCGGATTCGTCCATTCGTGGATGTCATCTCCGTTCGGGGTGAGAATCAGCGCGGTAAACGTTAAACCGATCTAATTGAACGAAATGGTTCTGGACAAGGTTAATCTTCAAATTATCGGTGGAGCTTTTGATTTAGAAGCTGAGCTGATTGCAATCAAAAGCTAAAGTAGTCCCAAAAAAAGCCTGGCTTTCGCATTGTCGCGAAAACCGGGCTTTTCTGGTCCTGCGTGAGACCTGGGAGTGTCCTATTCGGTGAGGAATTTGAAGATAACCATACCGAAAAAGATCACTGTCATCAGGCCAGCCATGCCGGCAACACCCGCGATCAGATCAAATAGATCGTTGCGGGGTTCCTCGTTCACATGTTCACGCGGGTCGCTGATCCGCACATTTGCATCCATGTTATTGCCTCCTTATGGGGAAACAGCTTGCCCGTATGGGGGCTGAAACCCGGAGTAATTTTAGTATACTTGGAAAAGAAAGCGTTTGTAAAGATTTTGCAGTTAGTATGCCACATCCTGTAATTGTGAAGATTTGATGTTGGGAAGATGAACATTGCAGCGTTCAATTCACAAGTTTGACGTACCTGTGTTATACTGGAAGTGTCGTTCACGACGTTACAGGTTAAAATAAACCGTAAGTATATATAAGGAGGACAATTTCATGGCTATTGTTAACGTATCCGATCAATCCTTCAACGCTGAAGTAGAAGGCGAAGGAACGGTTCTTGTTGATTTCTGGGCGCCTTGGTGTGGTCCTTGTAAAATGCTCGCTCCAATCCTGGAAGAGCTGTCCACAGAAGTTGGCGATGCAGTGAAAATTGCTAAAGTTAACGTGGATGAAAATCCGGAATCTGCTTCCCGCTTTGGCGTAATGAGCATTCCAACTTTGATCTTCTTCAAAGACGGTCAACCAGTAGATAAAGTGGTTGGTCTGAACTCGAAAGATGCGCTCAAAGGAATTATCGCAAAACACCAATAATTTACAGGCTTACACATACGCCTCCGGTTTACATGCCGGGGGCGTTTTGCGTCGAATACCTTTATATAGGACAATATAAAGTAAAAATATTTTTTACACTTGAATGTAGAGTACAGAACCGATCTGGAGAAGCGAAGTGCTCGCGTTTATCCCGGATTCATCTCTGATATATAGTTGGAACTAATTATTTACACAGTAACGGAGAGGACAGAAAAAACCTGAAAAAGCGAAGCGTTCCCCTTTATCAGCAGATTTTTCCCTTGAGAAAAGGGAATGAAAAAAATCTGGGGATAACAGGGATTGGAAGGTTGTTCTGTCATCGTAGTGTCAGTGTGAATTATCTTTAGTTTCTTCTTATAAAAAAAGGTGACTCAGAGACAACCGATAACGGATTGGAAGACGGTACTGTAATCAGAATGGCTTAGTGTAACCTTTTATTTATACTTTCTTCGGGAAGGAGGATTCACCGAATTATGGACCAATTCATGAATGTTTTGCAGGATCAGGAGAAGGCATTGGAGCAGATTCGTCACAAGCTTGCTTTGCTGCCAGACATGTCTGGATGTTACCTGATGAAGAACAGTGAAGGCACCATTATCTATGTAGGTAAGGCTAAAGTGCTGAAGAACCGCGTACGCTCTTATTTTATCGGCAGTCATAACGGAAAGACCCAGCGGCTGGTGTCCGAAATCCGTGATTTTGAATATATTGTGACGGGCAGTAACATGGAAGCACTCATTCTGGAGTGTAACCTGATCAAGAAACATATGCCGCGGTACAACGTGTTGCTCAAGGATGACAAGACATTCCCGTATCTTAAAATTACAAATGAAAAGCACCCCCGGCTGGAAGTAACCCGGCGTGTGCTGAAAGATAAAGCCAAATATTTCGGACCTTATCCGAACTCGTATGCGGCACACCAAACGAAAAAATTGCTAGACCGGATGTATCCACTGCGCAAATGTGGTGTAATGCCCAAAGAAGTCTGTCTGTACTATCACATGGGACAGTGTCTTGCCCCTTGTGTGAAGGAAGTGGAGAAGGAGCAGTACGACCAGATTTCCCAAGAGATTGGTTCATTTCTGAGCGGTGGTCACGAAGAGATCAAGAAGGATTTGCAGCGTAAGATGCAAGAGGCTGCGGAGGATCTTTATTTTGAACGTGCCAAGGAACTGCGCGACCAGGTAATCGCCATTGATGCGATGATGGAAAAACAGAAAATTACGATGGCCGATGCCAGAGACCGTGATGTATTTGGTTTTGCCATTGATAAAGGCTGGATGTGTGTCCAGATTCTATATATGCGTCAGGGTAAAATGATTGAACGTCACGTATCAACCTTCCCGTTTTACGGTGAGGCGTACAGTGATTTCATGTCCTATGTAACACAGTATTACAGCGATAATCCGGCATTGCCACAAGAGATTTTGCTGCCGGAAATGCCCAAGGATATGTCAACCGGAGACGACAGTACAGATACGGTATCTGATGCAGACGGAACAGCATCTGCCGCAGTTACGGTAGAATTCGAGCAGACGGGACAAGTGGAGCACAGTAACGCTTCCCAACCACTGGTTGCTGAGACTCGTGCAGCTTACGGAGGTTCCACTGAGGCAGAAGGTGAACAACCTGACAGTATGCAAGAGGATGCTCCAATAACGGATACAACTGATTCAACTGAAAAGCTTCCATCAGGACTGGAAGACCCAACTCAGGTTGCTGCTGCTTTACAGGAGTGGTTGGAGATTAAAGTGCTCATTCCGCAACGTGGATTGAAACGGCAGATGATCACGATGGCCGTGGACAACGCACGTGTGGCATTGGAAGAGAAGTTCCGTTTGATTGAGCGAAATGAAGAACGGACATCCAAAGCTGCCGAAGGACTGGGACGTTTTATTGGATTGGACCAGCTTCACCGTATTGAAGCGTTTGATAACTCGAACATTCAGGGTACGAACCCGGTATCTGCCATGATCGTATTTACCGATGGTAAACCGGATAAGAAGGAATATCGGAAGTACAAGGTCCGTTCGGTTGAAGGGCCGGATGATTATGAAACGATGAGAGAAGTCATCCGTCGCCGTTACGAGAGGGTATTAAAAGAAAACCTGACCCAGCCTGACCTGATTGTGGTTGATGGTGGTAAAGGACAGATCTCGGCTGCGGTCGATATTTTGGAAAATGAGCTGGGGCTGTTTATTCCGGTATGTGGTCTGGTGAAGGATGCGAAGCATAAAACTTCACAGTTGATGATCGGTAATCCACCGGAAGTCATCTCCCTGCCACGGGATAGTCAGGAATTCTACCTGTTGCAGCGGATACAGGAAGAGGTCCACCGTTTTGCGATCTCGTTCCACCGCGAGCAGCGGGGTAAATCGATGGTGACGTCCCGTTTGGATGCCATTCCGGGGATCGGAGAGAAGCGGCGTAAGCTGCTGTTGAAGCATTTTGGCTCTTTACGCAAAATAAAAGAGGCCAGCGTCGAAGACTTCCGGCCTCTATCTATTGGTGACAAATTGGCAAATCAGATTATTGCAGCACTTCGGGATGAGGAGTCGTAACATACGGCTTCTCTTTTTGTTTTGGATTGAATTTGTAGACCACATATCCAACGATGGCCGGCAGTACAATCCAGAAGAGTCCAGCTGTCATATTTAGGGCATCGCCCATAAAGACCAAGCTGAGTCCCATCAGTAAGCTGTCGAAGATCACATGAGCGAATACAACGGCAATGAAGCCGTGACGCAGCATGATCAGACTGAACAGCAATCCAATCACCATCAGCTCAATGGGACGGGTGATTACTGGATAGATCGGATACAATGTGTGTCCAAGTGCCCAAATGATGGTTGGGATCAGACATGCGATAAATGTATTACGCACAATCTTCTGCATCATACGAATGCCGAACAGTCGATAGACGGCTTCTTCACCAATACCGGCCATCCAGGCCATAATCGGGAAGATCCATGCGTAGCTCATATTAAATGTAGATTGATCTGCTGACGTCGTTGACCATGTGCCAATGCTCCGCTCCAGAATGAAGAACAGGATGGATTGCACACCCAGTAGAATGAATGCCCACAGGTAACCAGCATACATACTGTGAAGTACATATTTTCCGTATCCCGGTTCTTTGGCACGAGGCCAAGGGTTCAGACCTATTTTACGCCACATGCCGTCACCGGCAACGAGTGACAGATAGATGGTTGCACTCATGACCAGCGTAATGCCTATCTGAAATAACATCAGGAACGCTAACATGAAGTTGGAGAATCCCTGTGCCTGGAGCAGAGGAATCATGTTCAGCGTGCCAATCACCGAAGCTGCGAAATACACCAGCGAGAGAATGATCCCGCGTTTGAAAGACGTATGTGCTCGGGTCAGAATGCTATAGATGATTGCCAGCACGCCCAGAACAAAGGTCAGGAATGCATAGCCGCCATAAGTCATCCAATTGGCTTGACGCGTTTGATCTTTCACATAATCGGTATGGGATTCCGGGACCGAGAAGCCAGGATCGAACGATCGTACCGCACCCTCTTCAAACGTAAAATTCAATTCAAGCTTGGAGTCTCCAATGGCTTTTTCAGAATCCACATACTTCAGTCCCGCTTCACCATCGCGAGTCTCCAGTTGAAGTGCCGGCACTTCATAACCGAATTCGGTCAGAACGCCAGCCACCAGCTGTTGTTTCTCGTCCAGAGATATATTGCCTTCAGCAAGTACTTGCGATGTGGTCACTCGTCCACTAACCTGCTCCGCCTCAATGGCGGTATAGAGTGAAGAAGGCAGTTCCCGTTTGAAGCCGACGACTTTTCCTGTTTTCATATGTACGTCAACATTAAGATAACCGCCTTTGTGTTGATCAGGCAAACGAACGCGGAATACATCGTAAGGATAGTTTGTTTCCCATTTCTGGTTATAGGTATCAAGTTGTTTGGTTTTGGCCATATACCCGTAGATGTCCGAATGTGTCTGGTAGGTTACCAGGGTTTTTTCATCATCATTTGGCAATGTATAGTCATTCACAGAAGCTGCGAATGATCGTGCGGATTGCTTCGCCTGCTCCTTGGTTATGAAGGACGTAGACGAAATTTCTGTCGTTTGTGATGAGGTAGCAGGAAAGATCTGAAATACAAAAAATAGAATCAGGCCAATCGCCGCAAGCAACCCCAGCCGCTTGAAGTTAGCCTTGAGTTGCAAAGGCTGCCCTAAGGGATTCATGTAATGGTGTTCCTCCTTTATTGATAGAGGTAGTTCAAAAAGTCCGCTTTTGATTACGAAGGTTGCCTAACGGCATCATCAGCATCGAATATGGAATTCAGCCGAAATGTCCGTTGCTCACGTAGCTCGATCTACGCTCCGCTACTCCATTTCTATCTTCATCCCATCTTCTTGGTACTGAAAACCGCCCTTTTTGAACACGCACTAATATGGATATTAAAGTTAACATAGCACAGGCCAAGCACCGAATGCCAATGATGTAACGAAAACAGGTGTAAATCCTTGAAAATGAATGAAAAGGACCGAAAGAATCTGATCCATCCATCGCCATATCTGAGTTCTTCCCTTTTTGGCTGAATTCGATCCGATTTACACAAAAAACGTTTTGTCTACAAACGTTGTAGCGCTTATAATTTTGAAACAAATGTGCAATGATTCGCATGTCTTTCGCCCAACAAGGGAACGAATAGGATATATTCCAACTTCATTATATATGTCGTTTTAATCTGAATCATACTTGTTTAACGTTTGGCAACAGCATTTCAAATGAAGAAGGCTCCACGGGTGTGGAGTTATTTTCATTTTAGAAGAGGTGGAAGATACTCAAGTGAAACTGAATGTTCAATGGATGCGATTATCGCCACCCCGTATTCTTGTGTTAGGGTTTGCTGGCATCATATTGGTAGGCACACTGTTGTTAATGCTTCCGGCATCCAACCGTAACGGTAACAGTCTTGCATTTATTGATGCGCTCTTTACAGCAACTTCGGCTGTTTGTGTCACTGGTTTGGTTGTGGTCGATACAGGGACTCATTTCTCGGTGCTGGGTCAGGTTGTAATCGCGATTCTGATTCAGATTGGCGGACTGGGCTTCATGACAATGTCCACATTGGTTGCCATTGCGTTCAAACGGCGGATTTCGCTTAGAGAACGGTTGATTCTACAGGAAGCGATGAATCAGAGCACGATGGAGGGCATCGTCCGGCTCATTCGTAAAGTTGTGATTTACTCACTCATTATCGAAGGCATATGTGGCACACTGTTTGCCATCCGCTGGTCGTTCGACATGCCAGTCGGACAGGCGATCTATTATGGCTATTGGCATGCGATCTCCATGTTCAACAATGCGGGCTTTGATATGTTTGGGGATTTCCGCAGTCTGACCGGTTATGTGTATGACCCGTTGGTTAATTTTACAGCAATGTTCCTGATTGTCTCTGGTGGTATCGGTTTTGTGGTGTTGTCAGACCTGGTGGATTACCGTAAAACGCGGAAGTTGTCTCTGCACTCCAAAGTTGTACTGTTAATGACTGGATTGTTGATTGTGTTTGGTGCACTTGTCATTTTCGTATTTGAATTCAGCAATCCGCGGACACTGGGTGGCCTGAACTGGGGTGGCAAAATTCTCGGTTCATTCTTCCAGTCCGTTACGCCGCGAACAGCAGGAGCCAATACGGTAGATATTGCCGGACTCAGGCAGGCAACACAGTTCTTTATGATCATTCTGATGTTTATTGGTGCTTCGCCGGGTTCTACCGGAGGCGGGATCAAAACAACGACATTTATGATTATGGCTGGAGCGGTCATCGCCATGATGCGTGGACGTGAAGATATCGTGTTTTTCCGCTACCGGCTCGTACAGGAACGGATTTTCAAGGCGCTTACCATTACATTGCTGGCGCTTTTGTTCATCATAGCTGTAACGATGGCACTGAGTACCACAGAAGACGCCAGTTTTATGATGATCTTATTTGAAACAACATCAGCCTTTGGTACTGTCGGATTATCGCTAGGACTGACGCTGAAATTGACTACATTGGGCAAGCTCCTGATCTGTTTTACAATGTTTGCAGGAAGGCTTGGACCGATCACATTAGCGTATGCACTTGGGCAGAAAAAGGGTAAAGAGTTATACAGGTATCCGGAAGGCAAAATGATTATTGGATAAATCTATTTTTAGTGAGTTTTGAAATTGATTTGGATAAGGGGTTCGTGAAGAACAATGAAAACACAGCAGTTTGCGGTGATTGGGCTTGGGCGGTTTGGCTCCAGTCTGGCACAGGAATTAATGGAACTCGGCTACGAGGTGCTCGGGATCGATAAAAATGAAGAAGTCGTCGAAGACATTAGTGAATTGGTCACCCATGCCGTTGTAGCCGATGCCACAGATGAGGAAGTGCTACGCTCCCTGGGTATTCGAAATTTTGACTGCTGTATCGTTGCTATCGGGGATGATATTCAGACAAGCATTCTCACCGCGATTCTGTTAAAAGAGCTGGGCGTCAAGACGGTCGTGGCCAAGGCCATATCCGTCCTTCACGGACGCGCATTGGATAAACTGGGGATTGATCGTGTCGTTTATCCTGAGCGGGATATGGGCATTCGGGTTGCCCACCAGCTGGTTACCCCGAACTTGCTGGATTACATTGAATTATCCAATGATTACAGTATTGTCGAGATGAAGGTTCCCGCCTGTCTGCACAACAAAACCCTTTCGACCCTGAATGCACGTGTACGTTTTGGTTGCAGCATTGTGGCGTTACAGAAAGAAGCTGGGGTCATTATCGCTCCGACGGCACTGGATTCGCTTCAAATGGGGGATATCATGGTCATTATTGGTAATAATGCAGATATCGACCGATTTGAAGAAGAGGTTATCAGCCAAGAGAGCTGATAATTATCATGAGTTAAATATGGAAGCCAGACGTTAGAACCTGGCTGATTCAGATCAAAGCTAAGGCGTCGTAGTCCTCCGTGAGGGCAATGGCGCCTTTGCTGTAAAGAGTGCAGCCGTCTCCTTGACCCATTGTCTGGAGGTCTCGCTGAGGTCCTCTTTTTCCCCATAGATCATACAGGTTGTTCTGCGGGTCTGCTGTAATTGAGGCAAATGAACAGAAACAAGATCATTGTCCGCGAGCAATTGTGGACGAAGATATGACTTGGGCAATAGAGCAGCAGCTTTGGCGGAAGGCAGAAGTCGGATGATCGCTTCGAAGGAATCAATCTCCATGCGAATATCCGGCATCACGGCACAGCGCTGGAAGAGATCGTCTGTTAATTTGCGGTACCAGGTGCCTTTGGAGAACGTGATCATCGGCAGATCCTGCAAATGCTCCATCCCGGCTTCCTTACCGGACAAGGGGTGTGTAAGTGGCACAACCAGCTCCAGGTGATCGTCAAAGAGCGGCACACAGTTAAGCCCCACTTCGCTGATGGAGGAGGCGACAATGCCCACATCGGCTTTTTTTTCACGTACAAACGAGACAATCTCATGTGTTTTTCCCGTCAACAGTTTCAGTTCGGCATTTGGATGTTTCTCCATAAAGGCATTGACGAGAGGTGGTAACGTAGTTTGAAGCGTCGTCAGACTGGCTCCGAGTGTAATGGTGCTCTGTTCTTCGTCTTTATACTGGGCCAGCATGGTGAGGAACTTCTGTTGCTGCTGCTTCTGTTCTACAGCGTAGGTATAGGTGAACTGGCCCACACTGGTTAACTCCAGACGTTTGCCACGGCGGTGGAACAGGGCAACCCCGAGTTCATCCTCCAATTTGGCAATTTTGCGTGAGAGTGCGGGTTGGGACAAGTTCAGTAACTTGGATGCACGGTTGAGACTAGACTGCTCCACGACCGCTGCGAATGCATTTAACTCCTCAAACATGAACAATAACCTCTTTTCCATGAATGTGATTCTTGCCCTTGCTCAATCGTTTTCCATGTTGTATAGCCTGTAAACCCAATGTTTCACTGCTTATACCTATAGGTTATAACATTTAATAATTATATTGCAATTCCCTTATAAGAAAAAAAGGAGTAACATGAACCGTGACACAAGTTGTTCACACCTGGGGAAAACGGAACAATTTGTCGAACCTTTTCATGGAAAAGGATTCGTGTCATGATAAGTGAAATCATTTATGAAAACGTTGTATTTAGCGAAAGGGGATCGACATTTTATGAAAGGGTTTTACTCCAGAAAGCTGCACTCCTTGCTTGGCGTCATTCCGCTCAGTTTGTTTTTTGTTGAGCATTTGGTGACGAACTTCACGGCAGTTGAAGGCGGCAAAGAAGCTTTTTACGGTGCCGTTGCATTTCTGAACGGTTTGCCTCTTGTTATTGTAATTGAGGCATTACTTATCTGGTTGCCGTTGTTCTATCACGGTGTTTATGGTCTTTACATTGCCTATCAGGCCAAGCCTAACGTTGGGCGTTACGGTAATGAGCGCAACTGGCGCTACACGTTACAGAGGGTAAGCGGTATTATTACGTTTGTATTCGTCATCTGGCACGTATGGGAGACGCGAGTACAGATTGCGCTGGGTAATGTATCCCATGAAGAGATTGGCGGCGTTATACATGATGCGGTGACGAATCCGATAACCTTTGCGATATATATGATCAGTGTGGTTGCGGCGTCATATCACTTTGCCAATGGTCTGTGGTCGTTCCTCGTTAGCTGGGGAATTACAGTTGGTCCGCGTGCGCAACGTGTATCCTCTTACGTATGTATGAGCTTGTTCGCTATTGTTTCCATCATGTTTATTGCTTCACTATTTGCTTTCCGGAGCATTGATTTCCAAACAGCTACTTCGATGATTGACGCAGTAAAAACAGTTCTAATTTAAGCATTTAGCGTATAAATGCTGACTTATAAGGGAGTGAACAGCAATGGCATCAACGAATGTAATTATTGTGGGCGGCGGTCTCGCGGGATTGATGGCGGCGATCAAATCGGCTGAAGCCGGAGTCCATGTTCATTTATTTTCACTGGTTCCTGTTAAACGATCCCACTCTGTATGCGCACAAGGCGGCATTAACGGAGCGGTAAATACCAAGGGTGAGGGTGACTCCCCATGGGTACACTTTGACGATACGGTATACGGCGGTGACTTCCTCGCGAACCAACCTCCAGTTAAAGCGATGTGCGAAGCAGCACCTGGCATCATTCACCTGATGGACCGTATGGGCGTAATGTTCAACCGGACACCGGAAGGTTTGCTTGATTTCCGTCGTTTCGGGGGAACGAAGCATCACCGCACGGCGTTTGCTGGAGCGACAACAGGACAACAATTGCTCTATGCATTAGACGAGCAGGTACGTCGCTGGGAAGCAGCGGGCCTGGTTA
Source organism: Paenibacillus amylolyticus (assembly GCF_047302515.1). Lineage (GTDB taxonomy): Bacteria > Bacillota > Bacilli > Paenibacillales > Paenibacillaceae > Paenibacillus > Paenibacillus amylolyticus_G. The sequence continues at coordinate 219,160 of NZ_CP168019.1, forward strand.
CGAAATATGAGAACTGGGAGTTCCTGCAGGCGGTTCTGGATGATGAAGGCGTATGTCGCGGGATCGTGGCTCAGGATCTGAAAACGATGAAGGTACAGACCTTCCCGGCAGAAGCGGTTATTCTGGCGAGTGGTGGTCCGGGGATCATCTTTGGTAAAACGACCAACTCTGTAATTAACACAGGTACAGCGGCAAGTGCGGTGTATCAGCAAGGTGTAAATTACGCAAACGGGGAGTTCATTCAGATTCACCCCACAGCCATTCCAGGGGATGACAAGCTACGTCTCATGTCTGAATCCGCGCGTGGTGAAGGTGGACGGATCTGGACGTACAAAGACGGAAAACCTTGGTACTTCCTTGAAGAAAAATATCCATCCTACGGTAACCTGGTTCCACGTGATATCGCGACTCGTGAAATCTTCAGCGTCTGCGTAGATATGGGTCTGGGTGTGAACGGCGAGAACATGGTTTATCTTGACCTGTCTCATAAAGATCCGAAGGAACTGGACGTTAAACTGGGCGGAATCATTGAGATCTATGAGAAGTTCATGGGCGATGACCCGCGTAAAATCCCAATGAAAATCTTCCCGGCAGTCCATTATTCCATGGGCGGCATGTGGGTAGATTACAATCAAATGACTAACATTCCGGGGTTGTTCGCAGCTGGTGAATGTGAATATCAATACCATGGTGCGAACCGTCTGGGTGCAAACTCATTGGTATCCGCGATCTATGGTGGTATGGTGGCTGGACCAAAAGCGGCTGAATATATCAAAGGGCTTAAAAAATCGTCCGCTGATATCCCATCTTCCGTTTTCGAGAAACACACCAAACAACAAAGCGACAAGTACGAAGGCATCTTGAAAATGCAGGGCACGGAAAATGCCTATGTCATTCATAAAGAGCTTGGCGAGTGGATGACAGCCAACATGACGGTTGTACGTTACAACGACAAGCTTGAAGCCACGATTGGCAAGATCAAGGAATTGAAAGAGCGTTATGGCAAAATCAACATGTACGACAGCTCTGGTTGGAATAACCCGGGCGCAGCATTCACTCGCCAACTGTGGAACATGATTGAATTGGCAGAAGCAATGACACTGGGCGCACTGCTGCGTAACGAAAGCCGCGGCGCGCATTACAAACCGGATTTCACGGAACGTAATGACGAAGAGTTCCTGAAAACGACTATCGCAAGCTGGTCGAAGGAAGGCCCGAAAATTTCGTACGAGCCAGTAGACGTATCCCTGATCCCGCCACGTATCCGGGATTACTCCAAGGATTAAGAAGTACCACACTATTCATGTAATGAATAGTTAAACACCTGAACGGAGAGGCAGGAGAACTTTGGAGAAGCAAAGCTTCTTCAAAGTTACTGCCATCAAAGTGAAGGAAAGACCCAGAAGAAGCAAAGCCCTAGCGATGCTTCAGAACTTCAATACTGCCCATCCAGCATGAATGGAGTGCAGTTTCCAGCAAAGTTACCCTGCGTGCACGACGTAGCGGAGGAAGCGGAAATGCCCAGAAGAAGCGAAGCTGAAAGCTTTCTGAAAGAAAGCTACTTCGAAAGCATACTCTTCGCCTTTATCACCGGATTTTAACCCTGGGAAGGGTTGATCAAAAAAATCCGGGGATAACAGCGATCAGAGGGGCATTCCGCTGACGAAGCGTCTCTCGTGCACCCAAACCATTTTGCGCATCAGCAATACAATCATCGTCACCAGAGGAGGGGACTACGATATGGCGGAACAAGCTACAGCCAACAAAACCGTCAAGTTTATCATCACCCGTCAGGATAGCCCGGAGTCATCTTCGTACAACGAAGAATTTGAGCTTCCGTACCGTCCCAACATGAATGTGATCAGCGCCCTGATGGAGATTCAACGGAACCCGGTCAATACAGATGGCAAATCCATTGCACCCGTTTGCTGGGATTCCAACTGTCTCGAAGAAGTCTGCGGTGCCTGCTCCATGGTCATCAACGGCAAGCCACGTCAAGCATGTGCAGCCCTGATCGACAAGCTTGAACAGCCCGTTCGTATCGAACCCATGAAGACATTCCCAGTGGTTCGTGACTTGGTCATCGACCGTAGCCGGATGTTTAGCGCCCTAAAACGCGTAAAAGCATGGATTCCGATCGATGGTACCTATGACCTCGGTCCAGGTCCACGGATGCCTGAGAAGAAGCGTCAGTGGGCATATGAGCTGTCCAAATGCATGACATGTGGTGTATGTCTGGAGGCATGCCCGAACGTCAATGAGAAAACAGACTTTATCGGTCCAGCAGCACTGTCCCAAGTGCGTCTGTTCAACGCTCACCCAACAGGGGAGATGAACGCCGACGATCGTCTGGAAGCGTTGATGGAAGACGGAGGCATCGAGGGCTGTGGTAACTCACAGAACTGTGTGCAATCCTGTCCAAAAGGCATTCCACTGACAACCTCCATTGCCGAAATGAACAAACAAACGACCAAGCATATGTTCAAACGCTGGTTGGGTGTATAATCTCGTCATAACTTATGCAGAAGTGTAATCTGCAACTTAGAAGAAGTCGTGATCCCGTGCAGCAACATGCCGGAGATCCCGGCTTCTTTTTGTAATGAAGCAGAGGAACCGGGCTACCCATGCAGAATATGATATACTAAGGGGATGGATTAAGAGCGTAGAAGGAGGGGGAGATATGGCAGAGACACCGCGTCAGGGCAGCAACAACTCGCCGTCCCAGCGCTCGCACAAAGCATCAGGTGCAGAAGAGTCTGTGTTTCCTGGAGAAGAAAAGGATCATGATCCCTCTCGCCGAAGTTTCTTATTGCGAATGGTTTTGATGACAGCGGGTGCTAGTTTGCTTACAGGAGGTTATGCCTGGTTATGGGAACCGCGTCGTCTGGAGATCAAGCAAGTGGAGCTGAAACTTCCGAAGTTTCCAAAGGCATTTGACGGTTTGCGTGTCGTTCAGTTCAGCGATGCCCATCTTGGTTTTCATACCGGGGTGAAAGAGCTGAAGAAGCTGGCAGCAACGATTGAGGAGCAGCAACCGGACTTGATTTGTTTTACCGGAGACATAGTTGAGAGGGAAGCAGAGCCGATGCGTGAATGTATTCCGGTACTCGCCTCCATGCAAGCGAAGTATGGCAAATTTGCTGTTTTGGGGAATCATGATTATCGGGGCGGACAGCAGAATGAAGTGACAACCATGTTCCGTGAAGCTGGATTCACTTTATTACGGAACGAACATGTGGTGATTGAACAAGGGGGCGAACGTCTGGCCATAGCTGGTCTTGATGACGCACTTACAGGCAGGCCTGATCCTGCCCAAGCCATCAAGGGATTGGATCATGATGTGTGGAAATTGTTACTTATGCATGAACCGGATTATGCCGATATTGCCACTCCCTATGGTTTCGGATTACAACTTTCCGGTCATAGCCATGGTGGACAGGTACGTTTTCCCTGGATCGGGGCACTGACAACTCCGCGAGGTTCACACAAGTATGTTCAAGGATTGTATTACACGGATGTCCAGGGGGTATATTACACCACCCAGACACAGATGCCCGTGTATGTGAATCGTGGTTTTGGCATGACTCAACTGCCCATTCGTTTTCTGTGCAGACCAGAATTAACGGTGTTTGAGCTTAAAGGATCAACCACATAAAAGAATATAAGATGAATATAAAAACATAAAGGATTCAACATGAATGGAGGTTATCCAGATGGAAAGAATTGCGATTGTATCCGACATTCATGGCAACATGACTGCCTGGGAAGCAGTGTTAAAAGATATCCGAAGTCGTGGCGTAGAGCGAATCTTTTGTCTTGGTGACCTCGTGGGCAAGGGACCGGAACCGGTACAGGTTGTGGATCAGGTGAGAGCAACGTGCGAACTTGTTATCCGTGGCAATTGGGATGAACTGGTTGCGGTTAACCAAGACAACGAGAACTTTACGTGGCAAGCAGAGCGGCTGGGTGAGGAACGATTGGCGTACTTGGCGGGCCTACCCTTCAGTCATCAATTTCAACTGAGCGGTCGCACCATCCGTCTGGTCCATGCTTCACCTCAAAGTGTATACCATCGTGTACAGCCGTGGGACGCGATGGAAAAGAGGTTGGCAATGTTTGATCCTCCGGCTGATGAGCCTGAGCAAGGTATTGCAGATGTTGTAGGTTATGGGGATGTGCATAACGCATACTTGCAGTATATGAACGGCAAGTTACTGTTTAATGCAGGCAGTGTTGGTAATCCACTCGATCTTCCCCAAGCTTCCTACTGTATTCTGGAGGGTGAAGACTGCAACGATAACAACACCCCGTTCAATGTTCAATTTGTGAGGGTGCCTTATGATATTGAGCGAGAAGTACAGGTTGCACAGTCGGCGAATGTTCCTGCATTGGATTTCTATATTCGTGAGATTCGTACGGGTATCTATCGCGGGCTGCAGGAGTAGTCAGCATCTGGGCCTTTTAGCGTGAGGAATTGAATGATGCAATATATTAATACTAAAATGCGAATACTAAAGTTCGTGGATCAGTTCAAATGGTATTACGCCGGATCATCATCAGAGCATGCTTGTCTTACCGGACTAGAGCCCGTTTAGGCAAAAGGAGCGATTGTCATGCTTACCCGAAAAATGCTGGTTCAAGGTCTGCCGGCTTTGTGGACAGAGCGTCTTGTCCTGCGATCATTACGTCAAAGTGATTACAGCACATTATCGGAACTCTTCTCCGATCCTCAAGTCATAAGATATGTGAATAGGGGAAGCCAGCCCACGCCAATCCGGGCGAGACGGTTATTGAACCAGATACGGAGCAGCAGCGCCAAGCTGGATTCGTTACATTATGGGATCTGCTGGAAAGGCAAGGAACAGGTGATTGGGATCACCTCATTCCAACACTGGAATGATCAGAATGGTACTGCACAGATTGGTTACATCCTGAACAGGTCCTGTTGGGGCAGGGGTGTGGCTACCGAGGCGGTACAGCGGCTGCTGCAGTTTGGATTTGACGATCTTCATCTGGGGAGGGTGGAAGCACGTTGTTATGAGGCCAATGTATCTTCACAACGGGTGCTAAGCAAAATAGGGATGTCCTATGAGCGGAGTCTTCCCTCCTTCGGACTGCATGATGAGGATGACGAGGGATCAGAATCCCTGATGGATGTTAAAGTGTACAGTATGTACCGGGAACAATACGTCAGACCGCTTCAGGAAAAAGACCTGCAAACCCTGGTATCTGACAAGCCGCAATGACATAGAGTAAGAGTAGTCAAACGTGAATGAATCGAACTTCAATCATTTGTTACACAATTGAAATATAGCTGCAATTGAACTCTAACAGACAGGGGGTAAACTTATCTCATGACCCCCTTTTTGATAATAGATAATGCTGTTGGGACCCGCGCGAGCGGGTTCATTTTTTTTGAATTTTTTACACAGTCACTCCGATGACAGAATAACCTTCCGATCGCTGTTATCCCCAGATTTTTTGATTCCCTTTTGAAAAGGGAAAATCCGGGGATAGTGTATGCTTCCGATGCAGCTTTCTTTCAGAAAGCTTTTAGGCGACCGCTTCGCTTCTTCGAGTTATTTCTGTCCTCTCCGTTATCGTGTAAAATATAGTTATAATTCCTTTATAGGACACTACAAAGCCCCCACGGCGTAAACAAGCGCGCTGTGGGGGGCTTTGTGTTTGCTCTATTTTACAGTGATACAATCTGCATCTGTTTCTGCTTGAAGTATACCCAGTCGGTGAATCCGATCTCCTTGAGACGTGTACGAACGTCATCCAGCTCGTCTGCAACCCGCTGTGGTTTATGAGCGTCCGATCCGAAGGTGACCTTCACTCCATAATGATGGGCGCGTTCCAGAATGGCATCAGAGGGATACCAGCCACCGCTGAGTTTGGTTTTGCCAGATGTGTTAATTTCGATCGCTACGTTGGATTCTGCAATGACCTGCAACGTTTCATCAATGGCCTGATCAGCGATAATTTCGGAGAAAGGTGGATAGTTTCCTTTCATCGCATCAATATGTCCAAGAATCTGGAACATACCGCTGCGAGCCGATTCCCGGATTAATGAATAATAGCTCTCTTTCACTTCAACTTTGCGAGCATTGCTTAGTCCATTCCACCGAGTTTTGTTGAAGATACTCACATCCTCGGTATGATGAACTGAACCAATAATATAGTCAAAAGGATACTGTCCCAGTGTGGTACGGTACAATTCTGCATGAGCAGGGAAGTAGTCGGATTCAATGCCGAGCAGCACATCGATTTTACCAGCGTACTCTTCTTTCAGAGCAAGGACTTCTTCCACATAATGCTGCAATTCCGACTTGCCCATTGCGATCCGGGGAAATGCCTGCTCAAGCTCACTGCCAAAGTACGGCGTATGATCCGAGATACCGATGGCCTGAAGTCCTACCTTAATACCTGCCTCTAAATAATCGCGGATGTTGCCGTCTGCGTGACCACAACGAAAATGATGTGTATGAAGATCAAATTTCATATGGAATCCTTCCTTTCTCATGGCTCATTGTCATTCTGAACTGATGAATTGGGTTTCCGGCATACCTTTGAGGTCACTTATGAATTGTTGCATCGCTGAGTTAAGGTACCGACTGGACTTATAGATGACACCGACAGGGTGACTGACCTCCAGCTCACTTAAGGGTATCATTCGCAATGTACCTTGACGCAACTCATGCGCAACAGATTGTTTGGAGATGACAGCTGCCCCGAGATCAATCTCGACCATCCGTTTCACTTCTTCGCTGCTCGACAACTCCATTACAATATTAGGTTCAATATTATGTTTCTTGAAGATGGTTTCCGTAAACCTTCGTCCTACTGTGTCAGGGGACAGCAGAATCAATGGTGTACTCCGGAGCACATCCACTGCAGCATGTTTTTTCTTCGCCAGCGGATGGGAAGGAGATACCACGAGTTCAAATGTGTCATAGTACAGCACAGATGTATTCAGGTTGGGATTACGCTCCGTGAGATAACCGATACCAATATCCACCAGACCATTTTCGACCTGGGTATAGATCTGTGATGAAGGAAGGGACTGGATACTGGTTTTGATCAGCGGGAATTGATCTTGGAAATAGGATAACACCCTTGGCAAGATCTGAATAGCAATGGAAGTTGTTGTGCCTAATACGATACGTCCCTGGGGCGTTTCATCAAGATCGGACAATTTTTGTTTTAACTCATCAACGATGTCGAGCATCCGTTCAGCATGCTCCAGGAATACCTGTCCACGGTCTGTCAGGGTAACGGGTTGGTTCCGATCCACAAGAACGGTGCTGAATTCGTCCTCCAGACTTTTGATCTGGGCCGAGACGGCAGGCTGGGTCAGGTTCAGAAGTTCTCCCGCTTTGCGGAAGCTCATCGTTTTGGAAATGGTAATTAGTGTCTCCAGTTGGCTTATGTTCATAGGTGACCTCCTTGCAGGCAAAATTTCTTGATTATGTAGTGTTTGGTTCGATGAAATCCCGTAACTGGTTATTGTTCCGTTATCTTAAATTATAGGTGATTCAGGACAGCAGAGCAATGAAGGCAATTGTCAGGATCAAAAGTAGTTCAAGAGACTGTGAAAAAAACGCGAATACAAGAATTTGATTTTTTTAACAGTTGTGAGAAGCAGTAATAAAGTCCTAAATACCTTTTGCCACGCACAATGAACGAAAATCTTTCTTCAAAAGAAGTGAAAAGCGCTGTTTATTCGCTAGAATCAGCTATAAACATTTGCCCCACGGATGACGATAAATTATAGTACACATGGTTTAACGAATTCTTAATGAATTCTTGTACGTGATAAAGTATAATAAATTTAATGAATATGGGACTTTTGGTGTGTGACCAATAACCCAGTGCGAGGGGGACATAGACAGTGAAAGCGGAAGTGATTAATCCTTTCCTGGAATCGGCACGGAACGTATTCGAACAGCTCATCCAGGTTTCGCCTTCCACCGGGAGTCTTGGCGTGAAAAATGTAGAGTACATTGCAGACCATGTCTGGATCGTGATCGGAATGACAGGACAACTTAGCGGAAACATTGTATTTGGAATTAATGAACAAGTTGCATTGAAAATTGTATCTGCGATGATGGGTGGTTTTGTCATTACAGAAATGGATGAAATGAGCAAAAGTGCGATTTCCGAACTGGGAAATATGATCAGTGGTAACGCCAGCACCATCCTGTCGAACCAGGGTGTTGTGGTTGATATTACACCTCCACAAGTGATGAAGTCCGAACATCTGACTACATTTAGTGCAACGAAAGCACTGAGTATTCCTTTGCTGATGGACGGCATTGGTGAGATGGATATTCAGGTCATGATCTCGTAGAATAGAACCATACGCCTCAAAAGGCAATATGTGTTCAATACGGGAGGACATCACGGATGCTGAAAGATCAGGTAGTGTTTATCACAGGTGCATCGAGTGGTATCGGTGCGCTGTGTGCGCAGATGCTGATAGAAGAAGGAGCCATCCCAATTCTGGCTGCCCGTTCACGGGACAAGCTGGAAGAGATTGGTGCCTCGCTGAAAGGGCCGCATGAATTACTCACGCTTGATGTTACGGATAGTGAGCAGGTTCAGGCAGCTGTGGATGCGATATTGCATAAATACGGACGAATCGACATTTTGCTGAACAATGCAGGTTACGGGAAATTCGCAGCGATGACAGAGATGTCTGTACAGGAATTCGATGAGATGATGGACGTTAATTACATGGGCATTGTCCGCTGCACCAAAGCAGTGCTTCCACAAATGCTGGAACGTGGCAAAGGTCAGATTGTGAACGTGGCCTCCATGGCTGGCAAAATCGGTACAGCCAAATCCGCTTCCTATACAGCAACGAAACATGCTGTACTCGGATTTAGTAATGCGCTGCGTCAGGAGCTTCGCAAGACTGGAGTCATGGTGACAACGATTAATCCAGGTCCGATTGATACACCGTTTTTCCATCGGGCTGACCCTTCTGGCAATTATGTGAATAATGTACGCTGGATGATGTTGAAACCGGAAGGCGTTGCGGGTCATATGATTCGGGCGATGAAAAAGCGCAAGGAAGAAGTGAATCTGCCAAGACTTGCTTCTGCTGGCATATGGTTGTACCAGCTATTTCCTCGTCTTGCAGATCGATTGTCGCACGGTGTAATGAATCAGAAGTAAATGTGATACGAGGCATCATATACGGAATGAAAGAAAGGCTCCGCCTAGGGGCTTTTCTTTTTTTTGGCGTGTATACATACAATTCTGGAATAAGATTTGGTACACAGGCTTTTTTCGCATATAATGAAAGGTAATGTGATGACAGGCTTCGGTTTTATACAAGCAACTTATATGTTCAACTAAACTTTTTACACAATAACGGAGAGGACAGAAATAACCTGAAGAAGCGAAGCGTGCACCTTTATCCCCGGATTTTTCCTTTTGGAAAAAAGGAATCAAAGAAATCTGGGGATAACAGTGATCGGAAGGTTGTTCTGTCCTCGTAGTGTCAGTGTAAATATTCATTAGTTGAACTTATATAACATCAAAATGAATAATTAAAAGGATGGACATACATGACGAATCAAACATTTGCTTCAATTGGCGTGGAACAGGATCTGGAGGCCGTTTTGGCGAAACATGGCATTAACGAACCTTCACCTGTACAGGCTCAGACGATCCCGGTTATTTTGGAAGGCCGGGATGTCGTATCCAAATCCCAGACGGGAACAGGAAAAACGCTGGCATATCTGCTGCCACTGTTACAATCCATCAAAATGGATATCAAAGGTACGCAGAAACTCATTATTGCACCTACGCAAGAGCTGGCGATGCAAATTGTACGTGAAGCGCAGCGTTATGCGGAAGAACGTAAGATCGGCGTATTGGGACTGATTGGAGGCGCAGCGGCTAAACGTCAGATCGAGAAGCTGCGTGAGCATCCACAATTGGTTGTGGGTACACCGGGACGACTGAAGGAATTGATTACACTCAAAAAACTGAAAATGCACAACGTTTCCACCATTGTCATTGATGAAGCGGACCAGGTATTCCAGCTTGGCGGCGTAAGTGACGTGAACTTTGTACTTAAGAGCGCATTGCGGGACCGTCAGCTGATCTTCCTGTCAGCAACCATTGATGAGCATACGGCTGGACTCGCAAAGCGTGAGATGAAAGAGCCTGTGCAGATCGGAATTGAACCGGATCGAGCTACGGCTGCGGGCCTTGAGCATTATTATTTTGTAGAAGAAAACCGCAACAAAATTGACATGCTGCGTCGTCTGGTTAGACAGTACAATCCGGATCGGGCGATCGTATTTGTGAATGCAACCGAAGATATCGGTGAAGTTGAAGCAAAAATGAATCATCTGGGCTTGTCCGCTGCTGCGCTGTATGGGGATGCTGATAAAGTGACCCGCAGTAACGTATTGTCTGCCTTCCGTAATGGCAAACTTCAGTTGCTGATTGCCAGCGAAGTGGCTGCCAGAGGACTGGATATTGAAGGTTTGCCAATGGTCATTAACTATGACCCTGCCTTTGATTCGGAGCACTATGTTCACCGTGCAGGTCGTACAGGCCGGATGGGACGTTCGGGTATCGTTTTGTCCATTGTGGATGAAACACAGATCTTTATTATGCGTAAATTCGCACGCGAACTCGGAATCGAACTGTCAGAGCGTGTACTCTTTGGCGGTAAAGTACTGGAGGCTGACCCGCGTCCGGACACGCGGCCTGAGGGACATTCGTTCTCCAGAAAACCAGGACAATCCAGAGATCGCAAACCAGGTCAGGGCAATCGTAATGGGGGAACCAAAGCTACAATCTCCAATTCGCGTCCAGCAGGTAGCAAACCAACGGGTAATACAGGCCGCACGGAGCGCGACCAGGATCGTAAAAACAAAGGAGCACCCAAGTGGAGTAAAGATAAAACGCCACGCTCCGAAGAATAGAATCTGACGAAAGGGGTGCAGGGATAGATGGAAAACGTTCAATCGCCTGTTCTGCAAATCAGCGGGTTAAGCGGAGGTTATAGTGCCAAACGCCCGGTCCTTCACGGCATCGATCTGGAAGTTGGACGTGGAGAGATGGTCGGACTAATCGGCTTAAACGGTGCTGGCAAAAGCACAACCATGAAACATATCCTCGGCTTGATGACCCCTCAACAGGGCGAAGTGCGAGTGATGGGCAAGAAGCGGGACGAGGATGCGCAGATCTACCAATCGGCTATGGCATTTGTACCGGAATCACCCGAACTGTATGATGAGATGACGGTGATGGAGCACCTGGAGTTTACGGCAAGAGCGTACAATGTGTCGGAGGCTGATTTCAAACAACGTACGGAGAAACTGCTGGAACTGTTCCGTATGAATGAGAAAAGTACAAGTCTGTCGACTCACCTGTCCAAGGGGATGAGACAAAAAGTCATGATCATGTGTGCTTTTGTGGCCGGACCACCACTGTACATCATTGATGAGCCTTTCCTGGGGTTGGACCCGCTGGGTATCCGTTCCTTGCTTGATTTTATGCTGGAGATGAAAGCTTCGGGATCATCCATCCTGCTCAGTTCACACATTCTGTCCACGATTGAAAATTACTGTGACCGTTTTATCGTTCTGCACCGTGGGCAGGTTATTGCTCAAGGGACGCTGAATGAACTGCGCTCCCAATTCGGGGAATCGGATGCCACGCTGGAGCACATGTTCTATTCCCTCGTACAAGGCAGGGATTGAGCATGGATCTCAAGCTGCTATGGAAGCAAAGACGCACAGGATTCTGGAACGGAATTCTTCCTTATCTGGGTTATGTGATCCAGAGTGGTGTAGCGATGGTCTTTTTATTTCTCGTCATTGCGTTCTCCGCCTGGTATACATCGTTTGTTCAGAATATTCCGGCGGAATTTCCGATTCGCTGGATTGCATTGCTGCTGCTGGCACCGCTAGTGCTGTTTAGCAGTTATCGTACATATCTGCTTCCGGCAGATATTGTGTTCCTAAGACCACAGGAATACCGGATGCAGGAATATTTGAAGAACAGCTTTGCCCGGGGCATCATCTATAAAACTCTGGGCTTGCTGCTTGTGTTTGTTACACTGTGGCCCCTCTATGTCAGAGCAGATCTGGATGCACGGCCATTTGGCTGGTTCATCGTGTTCCTGCTGCTGTGGAAAGGGTTGTCCAGTTATGGAGCATGGCAAGAGCTAAGAATGGTTCAGGTCGGTGCGGCAAGAGGATATCGTCTCTTCCGATGGGCTCTGTCAGTGCTGGCGGTTGGCGCTTGGCTGTGGCAGCCACCGCAGCGCAGCGTCTGGTTCCTGCTGTTGCTGGCTGTTGTCTACATCGTCGCCTTGCGTATACCGGTGAAACATCGTGTTGCGTGGGAACGACTGATTCAGGTAGAGCAGGGTCAGGCTGGCAGGGTTATGCGGACACTTGGCTGGTTTGTGGATGTACCTTCATCCGGCCAGAAAGTAAGTTCGCGTCGCTGGCTTAGCAAATGGGGGAGCGGTCTTCCCTGGAATGCAGGGAAAGCTTACCGATATCTGATTACCAAAACGTTTATTCGAACCGAAGTGTTCTCAATCGTGTTACGCCTAGTTGTACTGGGCATGTTACTATCCTGGTGGACAGCAGGCAGCTACTTTGGTGTAGGGGTGTATCTGTTCTTCCTGTTGCTTGCAGGTGTTCAGTTAGGTGCGCTGCGTCGCAGTCATAGTGAGTCGTTCTGGATTATGATCTATCCAATCTCGGGTGAGAGTCGTCGTTCTCAGGTGTTGGGATTCATATTCCATCTACATGCACTGGCTGCATTGCTCATGTGGTTGCCTATGTTGGCTGCCGGAGCAAGTGGACTGACTGTCACCGGAGCAGCACTTATTTTGGGTATACTGGTGATTGTGATCATGCGGCGTTCGCAAGGTAACAAGTGGTTGAAGGAAGAAGAGGACGAGTAAACGATCGGACACCTGACCAACTCGGATTATTACATTGGGCTCATCAGTGAGAGGTACAAAAGATAACAAAAGAAGGGTATTCCGGGCTGTGTCCCGGAATACCCTTCTTTGTGCTGTAATGGAATCTTGCAATCAGATCACTTGGTTCTCGCGCAAGTGTGTATTGGTACTAACAGAGGAACGATTTAGTGATAATCACGAGCAAGATGAACAGAACGAGAATGGCACCTGTGTTTGTAAATCCTCCGCCGTAACCGCCGCATCCATAACCGCCTCTTGTATCTTCAACTCCAGACATGGTCATTCCCCTTTCAAGTGGTTGTTTGGCACGCCCTTGCGTACATCGTATATTATGTGCCGTGGGGGTAGGCTGATTGGGCCGATGCCCGGTAAAGCCAGAAATTAAAGCTTTTGGGCTGATAAAACACAAAAGAACCCTTTGTATATTCAGTGACATGAAGCGTCGCCGTTATACAAAGGGTTCTTATATCATTCAGGGTACAGACATGATCCTGTTTCCCCTGATCTACTGAGATTTTTTTAACTTTGTTACGGTATTTAAACTAAGTCGTCCGCAGATCCTGAACTCCACGATAGATCGTTTCATACAGATCTTCCAATCCGGATTCTTCAATACAGGAGAAAGCGATTCGAAGATCCGATTCACCCAGCGCGATTGTACCCACACCATATTTGTGCAGCAAATGGCTTCGAAGTTCTTCAGCGCCAACTTCTTTTAGCTTCAGGCACATGAAGTAACCGGAGTTGAACGGATAATAGTCCCATGCATCTCCATACTTGCCGCTATCGAGAATGGCTTTTACCTTATTGGCGCGGCCTTTCATAATCTCGAACTTCTCCTGTTTCTGTGCTTCAAACTCCGGTGCCTTGAGCGCATCCAGTACAAAAGTCTGGGAAGGATGCGGGCCACTGGAGATCGTTGCCCGGATAATACCGAGTGTTTTTTGTTCCAATGCATGCAGAACGGCTGCATCTTCATGAGCATACGTAATGAATCCAACGCGGAAGCCCCATACAAACTCCTCCTTGGTTGCACCATCCACTTTTACGGTCAACACACGTGGATGAATGTTGGCAAGTTTGCCAAACAGGGATTCATGAATGGAATCTTCAAAGAACAGTCCAAAGTAGGCATCATCTGTTACAGCAACCACGTTAACGCCGGCTTCAGCTGCCTGAAGAATCGTGTTCACAATTGCATCTGCTTCTTCCGCTCCAGGCGTATAACCTGTTGGATTATTCGGGAAGTTGAGCAGAACGATCGCTTTACCTTTGTCCTTTTGATCAAGCAAAGCCTGAAGCAGACCATCACTGTTGAAGTTCAACTGATCATCGAACAGGGGATAATGAACCAACTGGCCATGACGACGAATTCCGAAGGTCAGCTCGTAATTTTCCCAGTTTTTATCCGGATATATGACAGCGTCCCCTTCATCGGCGAACAGGTCGGCTACGATACTTAGTCCATGGGTTAATGCATTGGTTACAATTGGATTTCCAAACGTTTTGCCTTTCAGGGAAGGCGTTTCCTTCAGCATCTTGTCTCTCCAGACGGTCCGCAATTCAGGTTTGCCTGCAGGTGGAGCGTAAGGATACAGATCCTTTGGCTGGAATGCAGACAGCTTCTCCTGAATAACCTGAAGATGCATCGGCACACCACCCTCCAGGGCGATACCAATCGTGGCATTATGGGTCTTGGCCAAGCTTGCTGCTTCAGCAGATTGACTCAAGATCCCTTCTTTAGGAAAATAAATTTCTTTGCCAAGCTGTGACAGCATGGAGTAGACGTGACTGCTGCCTGTCTGAATACTTTCGTTCAACTGTTCAGCCAGTGGATTCATTCTTTTCATCCTTCCAAGTCTTTGTGATTCAACTGCCTAACATTATATCACCTTGACATGCCCCCGTCACGGAAATTACGCAATATGACAGTTATATCACTTTACCGCGTTGTTGCGGAGGGTTTTCGGGTGGGTTATCGTTGTATTCGACCTTGGAGTAATCCTCAAGAAATGAAACTTATTGCTGATGAAATGGACAGTATTTCCGCATCATTTCAGCAGTTTCGGCATCTCGTCCCTCATTGCGTTGTTCCAGTTGACTACTGATATGATCGAATCGTTCACTGGAGAGATTTTGTCCGAATTTAAACTTGGCGCTGATTCGTTCTGGCACGATTCTTACAACGGCTACAGCTTTGAGGTTTCCTGTGTAACGCGAGTCAGTAGCATCAATGGATACATATCCGCCTTGCGGCTGGAGTTTCTCCATGAATCGTTGTAATACCTTACCTTTGATGTCCAGATCTTTAACCGGTTCAGCCTGACCAAAGGCCATAACACTTTTGAAGAAAGAAGTCGCCGGACAAGCAAGCTCAGGATCACTGAAATAGGATGGAATCAGGGAGAACTCTTCAGCCACCGTGAAACTGACCGACGAATCCTTTTTGATCTGTTTCATCTTCTCACCAGCCAGACTGCCGTGAAAATAAAAGCAACCGTCCATATATACGAAATTCAGCGGTGTAACCCGTGGTTGTCCGTCCGGGCTGACCGTTCCCAGAAACCCGAAGGAGCACTGATCCAGAAATGCGGTAATCTCTTGTTCTTCATCTACTGTGAATTCTTTCCGTCTCATGTGTATTCCCCCATCATTGACTGTATAATAGAACGCCATATCTTATGGATAACAATAGTTCATACATTGACAATGAAATAGATCCAATTTACATTCACTTTAGTAGGCCAATTAGTCAGGGATCATAGATGAAGACAAATGAAGAGAGGTGCATGATGGAATTGTGGCTGCCGATGGATACCTATGAACTTCAGCATCGATACAAATATGAGGCACTGTACCATGCGTTACGTGATGCCATTCATGCAGGCACATTGGTGGGAGGCACGCGGCTTCCTTCCACCCGTGAGTTGGCAAAGCAATATGAGATGTCACGTGGTTCGGTAGCTCAGGTATACGACATGCTGCTTGCGGATGGTTATGTCCATGCACATCGTGGAAGAGGTACATTTGTCACCGAAACATTATCCACTCAGGAAAATGAAAAACAGGAAGCCGTTCTCAAGTTGTCTCCCTGGGGCGAACGAGTACAGAGGTTGAATACACAACATGAAATCCTGCGGACTCAGATGTCTTCACCGAAGGCGTCCGTCATTAACTTTCAAATGCAGCGCATGCCTGCCGAACATTTCCCGTTAGGGGAGTGGAAGAGTGCACTCGCTGCGGTTCATCGCAGTGGTTGGCGAGAATCAAGCGGTGTAGCCGGTGATCCGGAGCTGCGTGAGGCCATCGCCTCCCATCTCAGATGGACACGTGGTATTCAGGCTGAACCATCTCAGATTGTATTGTTCAGCGGTTCAATGCAAGGCATAACCCTTCTATCCCAGCTGTTGATCGCAGAGGGGGCAGCAGTTGTATTAGAGAATCCGGGGTATCCGGGCATCGCTCATGCCGTCAAGTCCTGTGGTGGGCATATCATCCCGGCAGAGCTGGATGCCGCAGGCATTATTCCTCAGCCTTGGGAGGCACAGACGTTATTTGTCACCCCTACCCGGCAGTTTCCAACAGGGGCCGTGCTGGGATTGGACAGAAGACGTGCCTTGCTTGCGTGGGCCTCAAAGCGGAATGCGGTCATCATTGAAGATGATTATGACAGTGAATTCCGATGGGGCGGAAGACCAATTGAGCCCCTCAAAGTGCTTGATCGTGAACAGCGTGTCGTCTACGTCGGTTCATTCTCACAAACGATGGTTGCTTCGTTCCGACTTGGCTACGCTGTCCTGCCACCTGGTCTGGTAGAACCTCTGCTTGCCGCCAAGGCGTTGTATGAACCGGTACCTCCCGCACTGCTGGAGCAGCGCGCACTGGCGAAGTTTATGACCCGAGGAGGTTACCTGAGGCACTTACGACGGTTAACCCGGTTATATGGGGAACGGCATGATTTTTTTGTGCGAGAAATGGAACTACAGTTGCCGGAAGCATTCACGATGCAACTTGGTGATGCAGGACTGCATATCTATGCTACCTGGAATGGCGATGTGGACAGTTATCAGCGATTTAAAAAGCTTGCTGAGGAGGATGGCATATTGTTCCGTGATGCAGAGCGATATCGGCTGACTTCAGGTCATCCGGCGGCCTGCTTTGCTTTTGCACATCTGGAGAAAGAAGAGATAACAGAGGGAATCCGGCGAATGCGGCTAGCCTGGGAGAAGTGCACATTTTCGTTTCGGTGAATTCCGCTGTATAATGGGATAAGACATTTCGCTCCTGTAGGAGCAGAGATTATATATGAGCAAGTTGTATTTAATCATGCAAGATACTGAAATACATATGGCCTGGATTGAAGAAGTGAGATTCAGATCAGAAGGATGCCATATGCAGAGAGATTAACTATCAAGGGGGAGTGGCGACATGCTGCAGGCATCGCCGTCATCATTTGTTATTTTGCCCGCTGTCGCCAAAATTGTCTGTGAACCGGGCTGGAAGTGGCAGAAACGGGAAAAACCGATGCAAAACTATGATTTATTTTATGTATGGAGTGGTGAAGGAACGCTTGTACTGAATGACCAGTCGTATGAAGTTGGCAAGGGTAGTTGTTTTTTGTTCAGGCCAGGAGATCATCCTACTGCAACACATAATAAGCAAAAACCGTTGGTACTTACGTATATTCACTTTGATGTGGACGTGCCTGTTGCTGACGTTCCCCAGTCCTATCGCGAGGTACAGGAAACGGTGGAGTTTGAGCACTTGCTGGCACGTTATGTAAGACTGTTCTTATCGGATGTGTACGGACGTGATGAAGAGAGTCGATTGATTCTGAAACAATTGATGATTCATTTGCTGCGCGCCGATACGGAAGAACCTGTGGAGAAAAAGGTAAGCAACCAGTTGTCCGATGTCATCCAGGAGGTCGCCAATTATGTGCGTCAGCATCCGGGAATTACGCATCGGGTGGAAGATCTGGCTGCGCGGGCTGGCTTATCGCCCCGATACTTCTCGATTAAGTTCAAGGAACTGGTGGGATCATCGGTGCAATCTTATATTATCCGCATGCGTATTGAACGGGCGGAACATCTGCTGGTGCATACCGGCATGAATGTGACCGAAGTGGCGGATGCTCTGGGCTACCGGGATATTTTCTTCTTCAGTCGTCAGTTCAAGCAGTATACCGGCAAAAGCCCGTCCGAGATTCGTTAAAATTCTGATGAGAAAAACAGGAAACCGTTTCAAGTCTGGAATGCAAGGGTAATTATCTAGCATTCCAGATGACCAAAAGGGGGAACTTGTGATGAACGGAAAACGTCGGGTCCGCAACCGGGGATGCTCTACGAAGGGATGCAATATTTTCCGGAACCGTCTGCGTCGCTTCAAACCGGCAGAGGACTTGCAAGATGTGTGGTTTTGAGGAGAACTCAGCAGACCAATAACGACGGAGCGAAGCTTCGTATTGCATGTATATATGGATGAATATGAATTCATAAAGAGGATGGCGCAATACCTGGTTACAGGTGCTGCGCCATCCTCTTTATTTGCGTATGGACTCATTAGGTCTTCGGTTTCAAACGACCAAGCAATGCTCCCATTTTGACCGAATCGCCTAGCTGTAAGCCCGGGTTTGGTTCGAATGTGCCACTCTGCGTCAGTAGAACAACCGTGGAACCGAATTCAAAATAGGCCAGATCATCGCCTTGTGCCCAGGTACTTGTGTCCGTATCAGCATATTGTATGCTACTCACGTTCATCGCACCTACTTTGACAACCGCCACTTCACCGTAATCGTGTGCGATATACGTAATGAGCCGTTCGTTTCGACTAAGCACGGATCTCATATGGGTCAGGCCAAAGTCATTCACGGGATAAACTTTGCCCTTGATGTGTTCGCTCTCTATTTTGCGGCCGCTGACAGGTGCATGAATGCGGTGATAGTCGCGAGGGCTGAGATAGAGGACGAACCCGTACCCGTGCTTGTACTTCTCCAGATGGGGAGAATGGTTTAATAATTCAGCAAGTGTATAATTTTGTCCCTTAACATTCAGGAGTGTCCCTGCAGATATTGGACCGGCTGCCGTAATCCTGGCATCTACCGGGCTGATCAGTGCATGCTCTGAAAGTTCCAACGGGCGCATGCCCGGCTTTAATTTGCGGGTAAAGAAATCGTTCAGTGAACGGTATTCCTTCCAGTCTTTCTCGGCCTCCTGAACAGGGATGTCGTAGGTCCGGACAAAATAAGGGATAAATGCCTTACTTCCCCGGCTTTTGGAGAAGGCTCCCACGGTCCGGGAGATCCATTTGCGCGAAGAAAGCTCGGTCATTAATCGCAACAGCGTTTTTGCCATGAATATCCCCCTTAGGGTTAATGCGAACTTCAAGGCCGGCAAGACCGGCCGTTCTGCATAATATTGACACAGAATGCACACGAAATCAATATAGTCTCCTATCGTATGTCTGCGGTTGTCTCGGAATTCTCGAATTCTGTTCCAGCAGCAGACGCCCATAAGCCATCGGTTTGCTGTACGTTGCCTTCCAGTGTTCCGACATTCCCGCCTTGCGAAAACCGTAACGCTGATCCCGTCCATTGCATTCAATAAAATAGATCTGGCCGCTGCGCGTTATCCCGAGATCAAGACCCAGATCAGCCAGATGTGGCAGACTGGCCGCCAGGTTCTGGGCAATTCGAAGTGCAACGAGTCCGATTCTGTATTCCAGTCGAGCCAGGTCGAAGCCAGATTCCCCTAATCCAAGGGCCTCTGCGAGCTTCATGACTTTACCGCCCTGGGCGATATTGCTGACAAACGTATGGGCAGGAGCCGCTTTGGCAAACATGCCTGTTATTCCCCAAAGACCATCGCTGCCCCGTTGTACAGATACCCGCAAATCTACCGGCCTGCCCTCATAACGTACCAGTGGGATACGCTCTTCAATGAGGTAGGCATGGCGAAAGATCCGCCTTAGGGTGGCGGAAGGAAGCTGTCCTTTGCTCAATCGGAAGGTAGCCCACCCTTTGCGTGCCGCCTTCGTCTCACAGGTTAGTTTCCACTGTCCATCTCGCTCAAAGACTCGCATAATCCCATGACCGATGCTACCGCTGCATGGTTTGATGACGAGGTCATCATATTGTTCCATCATATAGGCCAGAGACTCTGGCGTAGCTTTGACTGCACGGGGCAGGTGTTCTCGCAAGGCGAGGTCCTGATGAAGCATGTCATGAATGTGATCTTTACGGTACCGGTTGCGAACATTGAATACCTGGATACCCTGCAACATCAGCTTGGTGATCTGATGCTGTTCCGTCCGGCGAAGCTGGAGTGAGCGGTTATGAATGACGGAGGGCAGTGGCATGCGCTCGCGAACATATCTGCCTTCTTTTTTAACATAGGCAAGACATGTTTTTTGATCCGAATCGATATCTTCCAGCCTCAAAAAGCAGGGAGTTAATCCATAACTGGCCGCTGCCTGTTCATAATTCGCGAGTGATTCCTGACCGGTCCTTCCGGCCGGTATCCCCCGGTACATGCGTGAATCGAACATAATGCCGATCGTTTCTTGGAGCATGACCGTTCCTCCTTCGATGTTATCGCGACCATGGATCGTCCATTCATGGAATGCCGGCCTGTCACCGCATGGCTCAGACATCGCGATAACGCAGACCGGTGTGTAAGATGCATCGCCAAGCACTAGTGCTTGCTCAGGGCGTGTCTAAAACTCCGAAGGAAGCAGGTTTTGCCGAATTTTCGTTCCAAGCTAAGGAAGTTTTCCGCAGGCGTGCCGGGGCACGTCAAGTGAAAGTGACACAGCAGGGGGCGAAAAGACGTTGAAAGATGCACTTCAGCGAGTTTTCAGACACGACCTAGATATAATATCCTATGACATGAATGGGACGGGGGCGTGGACAGCCGCCTTTCCTCTGCTGCCCTGACACGCCTATTTCCACGAAGATCATCGAATCTTCCTGTCTTGACGCCTGTACATCCGTACTCTGGAATCCGCAAAAGTCATAAATGAAGTGGCAGATGCCCATATGGAAGCATATGATGCCGGAGACGAACGTTAGAGGAAGGAGCAAGCTGCATGAGTAAAAATGGCAAAAAGAAGGTTCCGACGCCGAAACTGCGGCATGTGAGCCCGAAATACAAGGAATTGGAACTGACTGATCGCCGGGCAGACAAGATGAACTCAGGTTTCACTGTGAATAGGGAAGAACGCTTGAATACCAATAAAAGGGACTCAAGGGCTGTTCAAGAGTCGGAAGAATTCCTATTCGACTCAATGGAGCTACCTGCTTCAACAAACGAGCTGGAAGAGTTGGAGATCGAAGCCGAAATCAAGCCGGAACCCGTAGAGTCTGATAGCAAGGAAATCGAGACAGAAGATAGCTCGGATAAGCAGATTCAGGTTAGCAGCGTGGCTCCGCTTGTTCTGGAAGAAGAGGTGGGTATCATCAAACAAGAAACAACAAGCAAGGATCGGCTGCAGATCCTAAACCAGAACCAGATGCCGGGTCATACCGGACATTACATCTACACGGATGACTTGAGTGAATTTGCTGTTACGGAGAGCAAGTTGGCTCCTTTCTCTGTAGATGCCTCCAAGCTGAAACCGGATGCGGTCGGCAGTGAAGCATTGCAGGATTATGCGGTGACCAGCATTCACATTGCAGACGGGGCCATTGTTTCAGCGAAACTTGCGGAAGCGTCTGTATCTGAGGAGCACCTGATTGACGGTTCTGTGTCTGGTCACAAAATACGAAATGCTTCTATTGCAGGTGAGAAAATCAGAGATGGCAGTATTACTTCTCAGAAGCTTGGCAACCAGGCCATCGATTCGGCCAAAATTGCCGACGGTTCCATCAGCACAAGACATCTCAGCCGCATGCTGGTAACGGAAGAATTAATCAAAAATCATGCCGTAACTGGAGACAAGATCGCGATTAGCGGGGTGGATACAAGGCATCTCACGGGAGGAGCTGTGAATACCTCCAAACTGGCTGACGATGCAGTGACTACAACCAAAATTCGTGAAGCTGCTGTCACAGGCAGCAAAATCGAAGAACACTCCATCGAGTCTCACCATATTCAGGCAGGTGCTGTTAAACAGACACATCTGGCAGAAGGGTCTGTCGGTCGTTCACAACTATTAAATGGCAGTATTGGAAGTGACCAGATAGAGGATGGATCCATACAAACAAGACATTTAGCTGAGGGTTCATTAAGTGGAAGACATCTACTGGACGGTTCAATCGGTTCAAGCCAGATTCGAGCTCATTCCGTTGGCAAGGAGCAGATTGGCAATGGAGAAGTGGGCAGTGAGCATTTGACAGAAGGTGCAGTAACCAGCAGCAAACTGGCAGACCAGTCTGTTGGAACAGCAAAATTGCTGGAGCAGTCCATTACGGCATCCAAGATCTCTGATCAGAGCGTCATTTCTTCCAAAATTGCGGATGAAGCCGTACAGGGTAAACATCTTGCCAAAGGGTCCATTCGTGCGGAACACATTGCAAATCGGGGAATTACGCCGGTACATGTGGACAATTCCGCAATTCACTCTATTCACATTGCAAGTGGAAGCATCGAGGCAGCTCATCTATCTGCCGGAAGTGTGTCCGGAGACGCTCTTGCAGACGACGTGGTGTGTGAGCGGCATCTTGCAGAGTCGGCCGTGGGTACGTATGAATTGCAGGATGCTGCCGTTACAGACGTTAAACTCGCGGATGGAAGTGTGACAACAGAAAAGCTTGGAACGGCATCGGTGAGTAGCAGAGCGCTTGCCCCGGGAAGTGTTATATCCTCGCATCTTGCGAGTGGTGGAGTCACAGGGACACATCTGGCTCCAGGCAGCGTGGGTTCCGAGGCCCTGAGACCTTATGCAGTGAAATCGGAACACCTGACAGAACATGCCGTAGGTGTACCTCATCTTCAGCCGGGCAGTGTTGAAACGGATGCGATTGCACGGGCCGCGGTCACAACTGACAAATTGGCTATTGATAGTGTAACTTCAGCCCAGCTGGCTGGCGGGTCCATTTTTCCGCCTCATCTAACAGATCATGCGGTTACCTCTCCCAAGCTTTCACCAGAGAGTGTTGCAACAGATAAACTGGCGGATTTTGCTGTCACATCAGCTAAACTGGCAGACGGCAGCGTGACTTCTTCCAAGATTATGGCAGAGAGTATTAACGCCAAACATATTCCAGCAGGAACCATTCGCGGATATCACCTGAAGCAGCATGCCGTTTCCCTGGAACATTTGTCGGAAGAAATACGCTCGCCCGAGTTATTCGCTGATGGCAGTATTACCGGCAACAAACTTCGGCATGGCTCCATAAGTGCGGACCATTTGACAGCAGATTCGGTATCCGGGACAGAACTGCAACAGGCTGCTGTAGGTAGCGAGCACTTGCAGCCATCCGTTGTACAATCCGTCCATCTGGCTGAAGGCAGCGTGAAATCTGACCATTTGGGAACTCAAGTAGTGAGCTCACAGCATCTGAAGCCAGACATCATTCATGAGGAGCATATTGCTGAGCAGGTGGTCACATCGCATCACTTGGCACCCGGATCTGTCGAAACAGACCATCTGGCACCTTTATCCATTACAGCGGCCCACCTTCAGCCAGGTTTGATCAGTGGTTTGCATCTTCAGGCAGAGTCGACAAGTGCTGTTCACCTGCAGCAAGGAGCTGTGCATTCCCGTCATATTCAAGATGGTGAAATTCTCCCTCATCATATCCATGAACGCAGCATCGGAACGTCTCATCTGGAAGAAGAAGCGGTAAGTACGATTATTTTGCAGGATGAATCTGTAACACGCTCCAAACTAGCAACGGGTAGTGTGGATGGCAGCAAATTAGCCGCAGAAAGCGTATCGGCTACTCACATTGCCAATGAAAGTGTGCAAACCCGTCATATCCAAGAAGGCGCAATCCTTGCTGATCATATTCAAGAGTGCAGTATTGGCTCAGTTCATCTGGATGAGGAGTCTGTAAGTGAGGTTCATTTACAAAATGGATCTGTAACGAGTGCCAAACTGGCGGATGGCAGTATAAATGGCAGCAAATTGCTTGAAGGAACCGTATCGGGGATTCATATTGCATCCGAAAGCGTGCAATCCGGGCATATTCAGGCAGACGCCATTCATGCTGATCATATTCAGGAGCGGAGCATCGGCACAACCCATCTGGAGGAGGAAGCAGTAAGTGCGATTCACCTGCAAAATGGGTCTGTCATCAGTACCAAACTGGCCGACGGCAGTGTAACCGGAAGCAAGTTGATCGAAGATGCGGTGTCGGGAATCCATATCGCCTCTGAAAGTGTGCAATCCCGCCATATCCAGGCAGGAGTAATCCTTAGTGACCATATTCAGGAGCACAGCATCGGCATGCTTCACTTGGAACAGGAAGCAGTAAGTGCCATTCATCTGCAAAATGGAGCTGTGACAAGTACCAAGTTGGCCGACGGCAGTGTAACCGGCAGCAAGCTGCTTGAAGGAGCCGTATCAGATATCCACATTGCAGACGATAGTGTGCGATCCAGTAAGATTCAGGCAGGAGCCATTCATGCTGATCATATTCAAGAGCGGAGCATCGGCACAGCACATTTGGAAGAAGAATCGGTAAGTGCTATTCATTTGCAAAATGGATCTGTAACGAGTGCAAAACTGGCGGATAGCAGTATAACCGGCAGCAAGTTACTTGAAGGTACGGTATCCGGGATTCATATCGCATCAGAAAGTGTGCAATCCGAGCATATTCAGGCAGGAGCCATTCAAGCTGATCATATTCAGGAGCGAAGCATAGGCACAACCCATCTGGAAGAGGAAGCCGTAAGTGCGGTTCATCTGCAAAATGGGTCCGTAACGAGTGCCAAATTGGCTGACGGTAGCATTAGCGGCAGCAAATTGCTCGAAGATGCTGTATTGGGGAGCCATATCGCATCAGAAAGTGTGCAAACTCGCCATATCCAGGCAGGATCGATTCTTGCTGATCATATTCAGGAGCATAGCATTAGTACGTTCCATCTGGAAGAGGAAGCAATAAGTGCGGTTCATCTGCAAAATGAATCCGTAACGGGTGCTAAACTGGCTGATGGCAGTGTGAGCAGTAGTAAACTGCTTGAAGATGCGGTGTTGGATGTCCATATTGCCAATGGAAGTGTGCAATCCCGTCATATCCAAGAGAGAGCCATACATGCTGACCATATTCAGGAGCGTAGCATTGGGATCTCCCACCTCAAAGCGGAATCGGTAAGTGCGATTCACCTGCACAATGGTTCCATAACAAGTGCCAAAATGGCGGACGGCAGTGTAAACGGTAATAAATTGCTTGAAGGTGCGGTATCGGCTATCCACATGGCAGACAAAAGTGTGCAATCTCGGCATATTCAAGATGGAACGATTCATGCTGATCATATTCAAGAACGCAGTATTCGCACAACCCATCTGGAAGAGGAAGCAGTAAGCGGGGTTCATCTGCAAAATGGGTCTGTCACCAGTGCCAAATTGGCCGATGGCAGCGTGAACGGCAGCAAACTGAGTGAGCAGAGTATTACCTCTAATCATTTGAATGCGGGGATTGTAGGTCCAGCACATCTGAGCGAAGAGATATGGAATGCGATCCGTCAGTTCAGTGGAGAAACGCTGGAGCAACTGGCAGCTATCAAAAGACAAGAGGGATTGCTTCAACCAGAAAATGAAGGTGTACAGCAATCACAGCAGGTAATCGTCGAGGCAATACCTAGTGCTGGTCTGGAGCAACAACAAGAGCTGGTATCCCAAACAGATCAGCTTGGCGAACTACCGGCAGCTTTGTTCACGACAGAACAGGCAGAGCAGGAAGTTCAGGAAGATCAGGCTCAGCAACCACAGCTTGAACGGTCACAGGAGATCGCTGGAACTACGGAGTTTATGTTAAGTGAACAATCGATTACACAAGAGCATCTGTGTGATGATGCCGTGGGCAGCAACCAGTTGCAATCGGGTGCAGTTCAAGCCCAACATCTGGCCTTCCAGCCCGTTCGCAGCGTAAGTAAACAACCGGTTGTACAACAATTCGGAATGGAAGCTTTTGTACTGCCAGAGAGTGAAGTAAGCACAGAGGTAACCGTTGTTTTTGAAGAATCATTTGCTTCAGAACATTATGTGATTGTGGGCATGAGTAATGATCGGGGATTCCAGATTTCCCTGCTCTCGCAGAGTGAGGATGAAGCGGTACTTGAAGTGTCACGTACAGCAGATTGCAAGCATACGTACGGGTTGTTGTCATGGATTGCTGCGGGACCTTCGCAAGGATAGTGCAGGATTGTATCCGTAATAAACAAATGACAAAAGCGGTGTCCAGAGTTGTCCGGGACACCGCTTTTGGTTGATCTAAGCTTAATCCGTTCGGACGGTGAGGGGTGTCTGAACGTTTTGTTACCATTATGATGAGTACATTATAAGTTCAACCACATTAAAATAAGATTTTACAGGCCTACAGCTTGATACGCTTTGGTAATAGCAGTAGCTTCAGCGGAAGTTGCTCCGTACAGATCTTTGGCTGCTTGAATGGTAGCTGTTTTGGCAGCGGCAAATTTGGACGTTGGTGTCAGGTAGTTCACCAGTGTGCTGTAGAAAATCTGGATCGCTTTATCCCGACCGATTCCGGTAACAGTCACACCATTATGTGTCCCGCCTTGAGCAGCAAGGTAGTAAGCTTTGTTGATGATACCGCTGTTGGTATGGACACCGCCGTTGTCCTGTGTGCCTGTGTAGCGATCGCTGTATTTGTCAGGTTGACCGTACAATGAGGGGTTGGAGAGGGAGCGCAGTGCATCTCCTGGAATGTTAGGTGTGTAGATATCATCACCGAGCAGCCAGTTTTTGCTTTGGATCGTATTACCGAAAATATCGGCAAAGGCTTCATTGAGTGCACCTGGTTCATTGCGATATTCCAGATTGGCTGTATATTCAATAACACCATGCGTCAATTCATGGCCCACAACATCCAGATCACCAGACAGGGATCGGAACGTCGTTCCATCTCCGTCACCAAAGACAATCTGTGCCCCGTTCCAGAAGGCATTATTGTAATTGGAGCCGTAGTGCACGGTTGATCTGATCAACAATCCGCTACCATTAATACCGTTACGATTGAATTTGTTTTTGTAGAAATCATACGTAGCAGCTGCATGGGCGTGGGCATCTACACCTGCACGATCAGTCCATACATTATCCGAATCTGTGAGCAAGCTACCGGGCAGTGAGGAGCCATTGTTCGCCGTGTACGTTTGGATGCCATTGCCACGTGTGGTGTCTTTCAGTTGGAAGGTGCTGCCGGATTGGGTGGTTGTCAGGGTTTTGGTATCACCAAGCACACCTGTACCTGTTCCGGTGGCAAAATTAATGAGGTCAAACTGGGATACGATACTGCCATCCACTGCGTTAATGAAATATTTGGTCCGTAGAGGGGCTGGTTCCAGTACGTTTACTTCCGTAATGTAAACCAGATACGTCTGACCATCTTCTTCATGATGATAGATGTTCAATTCAGCTTGAGGTGTGATTTCCGCGGCGCCAAGCTCTCCAATTCGGGAGGTTGCTTCTTCGGTTGCAATCTGGATCGCGTCTTCTCCGCTGATCTCGGCTACACCATCATTCGGAATGGCCTGCTCTTCAATCGGTGGAAGATCGCCAAGTGCGGAGCTCACGGCTCCGGTTTTGTCCAGGTGCACCGTCTGTTCTGCACCATAAACCGGGATACCTTTAATATATTGTTTCAGGCGGAAGTGTCTTACGCCAGATGTATCTGTGTTTCTTTTAACAATTTTGAGCTGGGATTTCACATCGGTATTCAGAAATTGTTCCTGCTGTCCAAGATAATTAAAGATGGTGTCATCTGTTCCACTGTTCAATGGAATACCCTCCTCAGAGGCATAAGGGGCCTGAAGTGGAATGGATTGATCAGACACTGGAGCTGCAGTAGCAGAGGACACGGAAGCGAGCAAAAGAGCTCCTCCAAGAATTGTTGGCATAACTTTGGCAAATTTCATAGTAAACTCTCCCATTCTTAAACTTATTTTTTGGTTGGAAAATGTTCATGCCAGTCTCGGTTGGAATTCCGTCTGCAACTTGGGCAGCGCGGAGCGTGGGGCTAGACCTGAAGCGTGGAATGAGACAAGAAACGATTGGAACAAAATCGGCTTGGCCTTAGCTCGGGAAGTGTTAAGCACGACACCAAACAAAAAGGATAACCGTTTATTCAGTTCAACCCGAAGGTTGAATCGTCTATTGTGTTCCTCTTTCAGAAAGCCGGGGGTTGTCCAATTGCGCAGGTAGAAGATACGTTCACGGAAAACTGGGGTGTTCAATCCGGGTTTGCGTAAATGACAAAGGCAGTGTGTTCT
This sequence comes from Paenibacillus amylolyticus, assembly GCF_047302515.1. Lineage (GTDB taxonomy): Bacteria > Bacillota > Bacilli > Paenibacillales > Paenibacillaceae > Paenibacillus > Paenibacillus amylolyticus_G. Next base: position 247,522 of record NZ_CP168019.1, read on the forward strand.
GAACGGCATCACTCCTCTCAAGAATAGAATGTATCTGCTTAACAGGTTCTGTGAATGAGGTCATAATCTAATCAACCTAAGGTCAATAAATTGATTTAAAAAATATAAGGGAACTTATGTTCACCACAAGGTTATTTTTGTAAATAAACTGCTTGGAACGTATATTATCACAATGTAAAACTTTGGAAAAGATACAAATTTAGATTTTTGTTAAAATTGTGTCTGAAGTAGGGGAGAGGTAGCGTTTTTCACATATTTTGACGTATTTTGTCTGAAAGCGAGGCCTGTACCCTCGTGTTCACAGGGAGAACCTGCTTAGTGCAAGGACAAACGCCGTTTCCACTGGTCCACGAATACATAGAATAACGTGTACTCCCTTGGCATGCCGATGATCGAATGCGGGAGGTGAAACTGTTGCGCAAAACCCGTACCACAGCACGTTATGCAACCCGATCCAATGTGACACGAAGAAAAACAGTGCTGAAGAAACGAAGATGGAAGTCTGGACACAAAAAGGGTACAAAGGCCTATACGTTCGTTATTCCGTCCAAACAGCTGATGTCACAGGCTAAGGATGGAGTAGAGAATGGAGCGGAAAGTGGCATGAGTGATGCTCCTTCACACAGGGATGTTTCTCAGCGAACGATGCTCTCGGTCATTATCCCTGCTATGAATGAGGAGAAAAGGATTGGTGCAGTTGTACGTGAAGCGCTGCGGATATGCCGTGATGCTGAAGTGCTTGTCATTGTGAATGGTTCAACAGACGGTACGGCTAACGCAGCCAAACGTGCTGGAGCACGAGTGCTCACGTATGCAGAAGCGCTGGGGCATGATGGAGGACGAAAAGTAGGCGCTGCGGAGGCGCGCGGTCAGGTATTGTTATTTACTGATGCAGATATCCCAATTCCCGCAGAGCACCTTGCACCTTACGTGAAGGCTGTGCTGAAGGGAACGGATGTGGCGCTTAACGACTACCATGGGCCGGTCACTCATCATCCCGTTCATCCGGTAGTGGAGGCCAAACACATGTTGAACAGCATACTCGCAAGATCCGATCTCCGGGGGGCATCCATGACAGCTATTCCACATGCAATAAGCCGAAAAGGACTTGAGGTCATGGGGATATCCTCACTGGAAGTTCCGCCACTCGCACAAGCCAAGGCAGTGATCGGCGGACTTCGGGTACGCGCTGTTCATCACGTACCTGTGGGTAGAATGAATGCAGTACGAATCAAAAAGCGAAGCGGACCTGATCCGCTAAGTCAAGTGGTACTGAATGATCATATGGCAGCGATTAAGTGGATTACGGATACGCTCGGTCCCCGCGGAGGTTATACCGATCTGCAACGTGTTCGCAACCTGGCGAGGTAAGCATGTCGCATCGGATGATGCAGCATGCTGGAGGTGAGGAAATGAAGGGACGTTCAGGGGTTGTTCACCGCAGGCGGACAACAAATAGACGAACGACAGCAAGACGAACAGTAATGAACAAGCGTCATAGGAACAAGAAACATGTAGATATTCAAAAAACAAGAAGAAGCCGATCAAAGTCTGGCCAAGTAGATCTGCACTTGATGTGGAAAGCGGGGCAAGTTGCAGGAAGCGAGGCAAAGGCGAACAACACAGTATCAGAAAAACATGCACGTCTCGTATGGAATGCACACGCGGCGAATGTTGCGGAGCTAAGCAACTTCGAGCTAGCTCTGAAGGCAGGTAAGGCATTTATGCAGGGTTATGCTCAGGCCACGGGACATTCATTCCAGATCGTGCCACTACCTCTTCGTCATTCGGCTGCTGCCGTTGTCTGTGCCTGTAATGAGGAACACACACTGGGGCAGGTGTTATTGCAACTAAAGCGGTTGCCTCTGACGGATATTATTGTGGTACTGAATGGAACGACAGATGACAGTTTGAAGCAGGTACTAAGGCAGCCGGGACTTACAGTAATCTATGAACCGGATCGGGCAGGACATGATGTGGGCCGGGCACTTGGAGCCAAGATGACGGATGCGGAGACGGTACTTTTTGTGGATGGAGATATGGTGGTCTCGGCTGAACAGCTTGCACCCTTTCTGTTCGCGGTTGATCGGGGACAGGATGTGGCGTTGAATAATCTGACGTCTTTGCTGCCTGCGTTTGTAGGCCAGGATGAGGTAAGCCGGATCAAAGCATATCTGAATCGGACATTAGGCAGGGCAGATCTTGGTTCCAATTCCATGACAGCCGTGCCTCATGCATTGTCTCGTCGTATGATTCAGACCGTGAAGCCAGCATCACTGGCCGTTCCACCTAAGGCACAAAGTCTAGCTATTCAGCATGGAATGAACGTCTCGGCACCAAGTCAGGTGGATGTTATTCGTTCCAATCGGTTGCGTCCTGGTAACACGGGAAGTGGGAATGATGTCGCCAAATTGATCATCGGAGATCATCTGGAGGCACTGGCTACATTGCTGGGTACAGGTTGGAATCCAGCCCAGGCACATACACTCTCCCGTGTAGAAGTCGCTTACAGGAGGAACGCCTAATGACACTGACGAGTATGATTATCCCAACTTACAATGGGCTGGATCTGATCAGGCCCTGCATCGATGCCATACGTCAATACTCGGGCGATCCTGCGTCATATGAAATTATCGTGGTAGATAACGGTTCGACGGATGGAACGGCTGAATATTGTGCGCTGGAGCGAATTCGATTTGTAAGGTTCCCGGACAATCGGGGGTTTCCGGTAGCGTGTAACGCTGGACTTCGTGCAGCTTGCGGGGATGAGTTGTTGCTGTTGAACAATGATGTTACGGTCACGCCCCGTTGGCTGGAGAACCTGCGAACGGCTCTGTACAGTGACGCAAGTATTGGGATCACGGGTCCTGTTACGAATTATGCAAGCGGCATCCAGCAGATTAAACTGCAATTTCGGGACATGGAACATTTTCAGGAGTTGGCCAATTCCAATAATGTTGCGGATTCTTCAAGGTGGAGGGAAGTACGCCGGATCGTCGGTCTGTGCATGCTGATGAAACGAGATGTCGTGGAATCAGTTGGACTGCTTGACGAGGCATATTCTCCGGGACACTATGAGGATGACGATTATTGTTATAGAACAAGATTGCAGGGATATCGCCTGCTGGTATGTGGAGATGTTCTCGTGCATCATCAGGGAAGTGCCAGCTTCCAGAAGACTGATCCGGTAGCGTGGAAACAGCTGCTTGAGCGTAATCGTTCGATTTTTATGAACAAATGGCATGTCGATCCGCTTGAATATATGGACATATCCGATGAAGGAGGGAACGTGGAATGAAAGGTGTAATTCTTGCCGGCGGAACAGGAACTAGACTGTATCCGCTGACCCGGCTCATTAACAAACATCTGCTTCCAGTCGGTAAACATCCGATGATTATGTATGGCATCGACAGGCTCCGTCAGGCAGGCATTGATGAACTATTGATTGTGATCAACAAACATTCCGCCGGGTTATATACAGAGTATCTTGGTGGCGGAGCGGATCATGGGGTCAAGTTGACTTATCGCATTCAGGAAAAGGCAGGCGGGATTGCGGAAGCGTTGGATCTGGCGACCACTTTTATTCTTCCTGGCGAAAAATTCGTTGTGCTTCTCGGAGATAATCTCTTCAGCGATGATCTGAAGCCTTATGTGGACCGTTACATGCAGCAACCTGCTGGTACAGCGCGAGTTCTGCTCAAAGAGGTGGATGATGCACGACGTTACGGGGTGCCTGTTTTTGATCCAAAGCATCCAGAGCGAATCTCGTACATTGAGGAGAAGCCAAGCCAGCCGAAAACCTCTTATTGTGTGACGGGCATATACATGTATGATGATCATGTATTTAACCTGATTCGCAACATTGCGCCGTCTGCGCGTGGAGAACTTGAAATTACGGATGTGAATAATCACTACGCATCTGCTGGCGGACTGGAATACGATATTTTGCAGAAATATTGGAGTGATGCAGGTACATTTGAATCGCTCCAGGAAGCTGCTGTCCGTATGAAAGGACAATTGCCCTAAAATATATGCGACTGATGCTGCCGCTGTGCGGTGCCCCATGGGAGCAGAACACTCTGCGCCGGAGCTGGAAGGATGCTCCGGCGCTTTGCGCAGCGACAATCCTCGTGCATGCCAAAGGAGGGAATGGCGTGAGAGTAGTGACACGCACCGGGGCCGCTAGGGCTTCCGTGTCGGGTAAACCCCGGGGCATCCACCCGGCCGTATTTATGGGCAGTGGCACTCCGACAGCAGCAGGTACAGGGTCTGCTGGAGTCAGAGGTGTGAAGTCAGGGAAACATAGTACCCCGACCAAAGCGGGTACATCTGCCGGCTCATCGCATAAGGTCCGTGCAAGGAAAGCGAGCAGCACAGGCAGTGTTGTTGGCAGAGCAGGCAAAGCTGGCTCTGCAAGTGCGAGCAAAGCGGCAAGAGCCAGCCGCACCGGCAAAGGCAAAGCCGGCCTGCGCCGGGCCACTGCTGGGCGCAGGCCAGCATCAGCGCGGGGCAGGCGTGCCGCTGCCCGCGCCAAGCAGCGCACGGCGATGCGCCGTGCGCCCATGCCAGCACCGCAAGCCAGCACGCCACAGGCGATGCCTGCCAGCGGTGCTGGCCCCGCCCCGCGCCAGGCGACACACCCGAAGGGTGTCGCCCCCGCAGGGCGGGGAGGCGCTGCCGGCGCGAAGGCGGGCAGCGCGAAGGGCTTGCCGCCTCCGCCTGCGGAGCACACAGTGCAGGCGGAGGCCGTGCCCGGCGGCTACGCCGAGGGCTACCGCGACGGCGTATTCGCCGGCGGGGAGGCGCTGGTGGCGCAGCACATCCCGCCGGATCACATTCTGCCTGCCGTGGCGGCGGCAGATCTGATCGCAGCGGGATTCCGCCAATATGCGCCCAGCCTGGCCCGGCTGTCCAGCCCTCATGAGATGGCTGGACACATCACGGCGGCGCTGGATGCGCAGCGCCCCTTGTCTGTCGTTCGCCTCGGAGATGGCGAACTGCTCACGCTGGCAGCCGATACGGTGCTGCCAGGCCAGGAAGTGCAGGAGCTGGCACCGTTTCTGCCCTATGCAGGGGTGCCATGCTCAACGCCAGACATCCGCGCGATGCTTGCGGAAGCCATTCAGGCCGCCGACTGGGTTGGCGTGCCGATCTCGCGGGCACCGACATTCCAGGGGCTGTTATTCCCGGTGTTGCGCCACTTCGGGATCGACTGGTCCCGGCTGAAATTGACCAGCTCCACAATCAATTACAGTCTGCATCAGTCCGGCCTGGTGTTGCCCTTACTGCAAGGACGGCGGGTTCTGCTCATAGGTAGCCAGGCACCAGAGCTTGCGGCACTGCTGCATAACCGGGGGATTCATGTCACAGGCATCATTGATTCTGTGGCGGGAGTTATGGATATTCCGAGGGTGATGCAGCAAACCGCAGAACATGCTTTTGATATCGCTTTGGTGGCGGCGGGAATTCCGGCGGTCATTCTGTGTCGGCGAATTGCAGGTGAACTCGGCAAGGTCGCTCTGGATTTTGGACATTTGGCTGACAAACTGGTAACAGGAGAGCTTCAACTCTAGTGGACCGTCCGGGGGCTGGTTATGCGCGTGTTGGCCTCACGGACAAGTGGAAATGGAGGGAGCAACATGAACACACCCGATCAACAGCGCGGGGAAGGACGTCATGGTCGTAACAACAAGGTTAATGCTCGAAACGTCATCCGTCGAAATGGCAACATTCATCACAACATCACTCCAAATATCAGCACTCACAGTGACAACAGCCGCAGTGAAAACAACAGGAATGGCAGCATAAGCAGCGAAAAAAAAGCGGCCCGCCGTGCCACACAGCAAGATGTCTCGCGATCTGATATGGCAGTCCTGCATGCAGCAGGTCGCCACTCAATTCGGAAATCCAGACGTAAAGGCAAAAGCAGGCGCACACCCAAAGGTGCCAGGCTCTACAAACAGGGGTATACCAGAGGATACAACGAAGGTGTCCGCCAGGGACAGAGCTCGTTTGGTCTTGTTTTTGAAGGAGTTAGCATCATTATCCCCACGTACAATCAGCGGGAGTATGTGCTGCAATGTGTGTCGAGTATCGAAAAGCATACCCCTCCCCCCTTCGAAATCATTGTCGTGGATAATGCCTCCAAGGATGGAACTGCCGAGGCCATGCTCCGCAAAGGCGGTATGGTGAGGGTGGCTGCCCTGGATCAGAATCGCGGGTTTGCCGGAGGTGTCAATCATGGGCTGATGATGGCGAGAGGACGACATATCATCGTGCTGAACAACGATACGTTGGTTACTCCGGGCTGGCTGGATAACATGATGACTTGTCTTGCCGGTGATCCGAAGATTGGTGTGGTGGGCCCGGTGACCAACTATATTGGTGGGGATCAGCAGATTGAGGTTCCGTACCGTGAGGTAGAAGAGATGTGGCCTTTTGCCGCCACACATAATCGTCCGGATGCAGACAAACATCGAATAACCGATCGCTTGGTCGGATTCTGCTGGCTGTTCTCACGGGAGCTGCTGGAACGGGTAGGTTATCTGGACGAAGGGTACGCGGTGGGCAATTTCGAAGATGATGACTGGATCATCCGGGTGAAGCTGGCAGGATACCAACTTGCGGTAGCCGGGGATGCTTTTATCCACCACTTCGGAAGTGTCAGTATGAAAGCCTTGGGTGAGCAAGACTTTGCTGTAGTGAATAAGGATAACGAGCAGTTTTATAGCCAAAAGTGGGGAGATCCCCATGCGCTGGTTGCCGAAACCTCCCGCTTGGCTAGACAACAAACCTCTGGTACCCCATCCGGTCAACAAGAGGAGGGTGACACAAACCCAATGGATCCGCGTCAGCGAATCTCAACGCAGGGCAGCCAAGATCCGACATTACAGTTCAGACACAGTTATGACTTCTACCCGGAAGGTTCGTTCCTGTCCGATGCCAAAGGAGATGTCTATACTTTAACCGGCGGTCGGCGACGGAAGCTGAATATCCCTGTACCGCGTGGAATATCTCCTGTTCAGGTTGCCAAACCGGACCTGCTCGCCATTCCTGCCGGAGAAGCACTGATATCAGCGGGGGACGTGCAAGGATGGCCGAGGGAGTCACAACAGGTGCATACGACAGCGGTTCATGGTTCTCACCATGGCTTGGCAGAAGGAAGTATTGTTGCCGCAGTGGATGCACCCGAGATTCGATATCAGATCAGCGGAGACAAGCGGAGACGATTTGTATCGGTCTATGCGGCAGAACGTTGGGGTGTACATTCTGTGCATATTATCAGCGTGTCTGCGGACCAACTGAATGCGATGGAAGAAGGCTGGCCCATTATCGCCCCACCTCAGCTCTTGAACCCCGATCTGTAATGTCAGGCGATCTGTTTATGCGAAACAGCAGCATGATGCGGAATGGAAAATGTAGCGGTACCCTGTGTAATCGCTCTAATTCATTCCGCATCCGAATATTACATATGAGTTGGTAGCTAGACTACAAGCAGAGCGATTCATTCCTGTAAAATAAATCCATCTTTCAAATTTATAATTTAATCTTTCTATTTGGTTATAGGTTTATTCTATTAGCAGATCCATTGACGCAGGGAGGGCACAGGAGTACATTTAGAGCCATAATTCTTATTTAACAGATGGGAATTAAAGGTCTAAGGCATTCATATTCAATGGCCCAGATCTTGATCTTAAAACCAATCAGGAGGTATGTCGATGTCTTCATCTACCAAAAAAGTCGTGCTGTGGAGCAAAACAGGCTGTCATTTCTGCGGGGAAGTGAAAGCATTTCTGACAGAGCGAAACCAGCCTTTTGAGAACATTGAAGTGCAGGGTAATGACGTGCTGCGTGATGTGCTTGAAGCAAAATATGGCATTCGGCATGTACCCGTTATTGAGGTGGGAGGGGACGGCAAGTTTGAAGCTTTGCTGGAACCTGATCTGGAGAAGCTGGCTGAACTTCTGGCACGAGTGGACGAAGCGGCAGCAGTCTAACGGGAGTTGATATATACCTTTGGAGCAAGCCGTTCCGGCTGCTGCATGATGCAAGATCGCATTTGTACAGCAGCCGGAACGTTCATAAGTTATAGCTCTCTTGGGATGTAAATGGTCTTATTTACATCTTCAATGTTCATATAGAAAAAATCTATTAGTCACGCTGTTGACCCTTTTACGGGGCAGTGATAAGATTTGTGAAATTAAAACAAACCAAACTCATAGGAATAGTTAACTTTTAAGTTATTTTGCATACGTAATCAGTTCAGTTGGCCCTTGATCATTCTTTTGAAGATTCTAATCCAAGGAAGGCGGAGTGCATATGACAGCGAAACGCAGTTTGAAATTTGGAGCCATTATTCATGGGGTTGGAGGAAGCAACACCACATGGAGACACCCGGAGGTTCTGTCGGATGCCAGCGTTAACTTTGGATTCTACAAACGTCAGGCACTGAAAGCGGAGGAAGGCAAGTTCGATCTGGTCTTTATCGCAGACGGTCTGTATATTACCGAGAAATCCATTCCGCATTTCCTGAATCGCTTCGAACCAATCAGTATCCTCTCCGCTTTGGCTGCCGTTACTTCACGCATTGGACTGGTGGGTACCCTCTCGACATCCTATAGTGATCCGTTCACCGTAGCCAGACAGTTCGGTTCCCTCGATCAGATCAGTGATGGCCGTGCAGGCTGGAACGTCGTGACTTCTCCGCTGGAAGGTACAGCGAAGAACTATAGCAAGAGCAGTCACCCTTCGCATCCGGAACGTTATCGCATTGCCGCGGAATATTTACAGGTAACCAAAGGGTTGTGGGACTCTTGGGAAGATGATGCCTTTGTGAGAGACAAAGAGAGAGGTGTCTTCTTCGATCCATCCAAGCTGCACACGCTTAATCATGAAGGAGAGTTTTTCTCCGTACAGGGTCCGCTTAACATTGCGCGCTCACGACAAGGACAGCCGGTGATTTTCCAGGCAGGTTCATCGGAAGATGGCAAAACGCTGGCGGCGCAAGAAGCGGATGCTGTCTTTACCGGACACGATACGATTGAAGATGCACAGGCATTCTATAAAGATGTCAAAACACGGGCGGCTTCCTATGGACGTTCTGCACAGGATATTGTTATTCTGCCAGGCATCAATCCTATTGTTGGACGGACGGAAGAGGAAGCTGAACAGAAATATCAGGAGATTGCAAGCCTGGTTACCATTGATAAAGCGCTGGATTACCTGGGACGTTTCTTCGAACACCATGATTTCTCCCAATATCCGCTGGATGAACCGTTCCCGGAGCTGAATGGCATTGGAAGCAACAGTTTCCGCAGTGGAACCGACAAGATCAAGAAGGATGCCAAAGAGCAAGGATTGACCTTGCGTGAAGTGGCTCTGCGGGCAGCAACACCGCGCAGCAAATTCCTGGGCACACCGGAGCAGGTTGCTGACAAGATTCAGGAATGGTTTGAGACGGAAGCAGCGGATGGTTTCATTATTGCTTCGGAGCTGCCAAGTGGATTGTCTGATTTTGTGGAACTGGTTGTTCCGATTCTGCAAGAACGCGGTCTGTATCGTACGGACTATGAACACGATACATTGCGAGGTAACCTTGGGGTACAGATTCCGGTTAACCGTTATACGGCTGCGAAGAAGCAAGTTGTATCTGATTTGGCATAACGGATAGGAGCGAACGAGCATCTGATTTTGTCTGCTGTTTTCTCCAACCGGTAATAAAGTAATTACTACGATTCACACTATCTTAAAACCGACTTAACTCATAGGATATATATAGTATTGGTATAAACATCAATTTAATGACACCTGTATACACAGAGGGGGAAGCGATATGAACAGGTCTATCTCATGGATGAAATATATGGCATTGGCAGCAGTATTGGTGATGGTATTATCCGGTTGCGGAGCGGCGGGAGGCAGCACGAACAGTACGGCACAAGCATCAGGCGGGGGGCAGGCCGGGCAAGCTGAAGGAGGCAACCTGACTTTTGCACTCGCGACTTCACCAGATACACTAGACCCTCATCGCAGTGGGCTTGCCGTAACAGTACGCGCCATCCGAACGATCTACGACAATCTGGTCGTGCAGCTGCCTGATGGTTCCATCAAACCTTGGCTTGCCACGGAATGGAGCGTATCCAAAGACGGCAAGAGTTATACGTTCAAGCTGCGTGAAGGTGTGAAGTTCCATGATGGTACACCGTTTAATGCGGAAGCTGTGAAATACAATCTGGACCGGGTGATCGACCCGGCCACCAAAGCTGCCAATTCTCTGGCCCTGATTAGACCGTATAGCTCCTCCGAAGTCATTGATGAATATACCATCAAGGTAAATCTGGAATCACCATCGCAAGCCTTTCTCGGTAACTTGAGCCAGGCACTTCTGGGGATCGTATCCCCTACAGCTGCCCAAAAATATGGTGACCAGCTAGGTAAAAATCCGGTGGGCACAGGTCCGTATACCTTTGTGAAATGGGATGAAAATGCGGATATCGTCGTTGCCAAAAACAAGGATTACAACTGGGGACCTGAGACGGTTGAAAATAAAGCCGCGCCCCATGTGGATACGATCACATTCAAGATTGTACCGGAAGAAGCGACGCGCATCGGAAGTGTACAGAGTAGTCAGGTACTCGCTGCCGAAACGGTTCCACCGCAGAATATCGCTGCATTGAAAAACGATCCGAACCAGCAATTGTTGCAGGCCAACACGGTTGGGTTGCCATATACACTCTTTTTCAATCTGCGCAAAGCGCCTTGGGATGATGTGAAAGTAAGGCAGGCGGTACAATCCGCCGTAGATGTAGAATCGATTGTCAAAACATTGTATCTGGGCAACTACGAACGTGCGTGGTCCGCACTGTCTCCTGGAATCCTTGGTTATGATGCATCGCTGGAAGGAAGCATCAACCCGGACATCAACAAAGCCAATCAGCTGCTCGATGAACAAGGCTGGGTGAAAGGCGCTGACGGTATACGTGCCAAAGACGGCCAGAAACTGACCCTGCGTTATGTCGATGGTTCGCCCAATCGGGAGAAACGCAATGACATTGCCGCCATTATCCAACAACAGTTGAAACAGGTTGGCATTGCCGTTGAAGTCGAGATTACAAAAGATATCGCAACAGTCATCTATCAGAACTGGGATTATGATCTCTATGGCAACAGTCAGGTCAATTCTGATCCTAATGCCTTGTACGCTTTCTATCATACGAGTGCAGAGGGCGAGCGCCCGACATTGTCCGGTTTGTCTGATCCAAAGATCGATGAACTGTTAGAGCAGGGAGCGGTCGAGACGGATCCTGATAAACGTGTTCAGATCTACAATCAGATCCAGCAATACCTGATTGAGCAAGCGGTAATTCTGCCGATCTATGTATTCCCTTATACCGTCGCCGCATCCAAAAAGGTCGAAGGCATCAAGTTCGATTCATTGGGTTATCCACTCTTTAACGACGTCCGCATTCAGCCTTAACAGAGGTTGTTCAAAAAGTCCACTTTTGATTACGAGTCATGCCTAATGGCATGATCAGCATCGAATATGAAATTCAGCCGAAATAAGCGGGGGGCTTACGAAGGATGTTTCCTTCGGAAACATTTCAGTTGCTCACGTAGTTTCCTACGCTCCGCTACTCCATTTCTAGCTTCTTTCCATCTTCTCGGTACTGAAAACTGGTCTTTTTGAACACGCACTATAGGAACGGCCAATCCAGATTCAGGAAGGAGATATCCCGGTATGGTTCAAACGATACTGTCACGACTCGCAACATCGCTTCTGGTTATTTTCGGAGCTTCGGTGCTGGTGTACTGCATCATGTATCTTCTGCCGGGTGATCCGGTTCTGCTCATGCTGGACCCGTCCTCGGCTACCCCGGAGATGATCGAGAATCTGCGGGTTCAGCTTGGACTGGATCAGCCGTTTTACATCCAGTTTGCGAACTATTTTGGTGATATGCTGCGTGGGGATTTCGGTAAATCAATGATCAATTCGGATCCGGTTTTGCCAAAAATATTGGAACATTTCCCAGCCACACTGGCTTTGACCGCACTCAGCTCAATCATTGCCATCACGATTGGAATTACACTCGGTGTACTGTCTGCGATTCATCGCAATGGCGTGATTGATTTCGTTGCCAGGCTCGTTGGACTGTTCGGCATCTCCATGCCAACCTTCTGGACGGGGATACTGCTCATCCTGTTATTTTCAGTACAGCTTGGCTGGTTCCCGGCGATGGGTTCCGACGGATTCAGCTCACTGGTTCTTCCGGCAGCTACGCTGGGTCTCGTGGGTGCAGGATTTATTGTACGGATGGTGCGGAACAGCATGCTGGAAGTGATCAATGAACCGTTTATTGTGGCGTTACGGGCCAAAGGACTTTCGGAACGTGCCATCATGTATGGTCATGCACTGCGTAATGCGCTTATTCCTGCTGTAACGGTAATCGGCATGTTGATCGGTGATCTGCTGGCGGGAACCGTTGTGGTGGAGACCGTCTTCTCCAGACAGGGAATCGGCCGAATTATTGCGGATGCGCTAATGGCCAAGGATCTGCCAGTGGTGCAAGGGGTTGTTTTCTTTACATCCATTATCTATGTGGTCTTGAACCTGCTGGTGGATATCTCGTATTCGTACATTGATCCCCGGGTTCGGCGTGCAGTCCGCACATAATATTGGATGGAACAGTCAGAAGTGTCCTGACGCGGAGTATGAAAGGAGGAGTTGTTGCTCATGAGCATGAAACCTTTGGCTGGTGACAAAAAAGCATGGGCCGGCAGTGTAGGACGTATCCATCTGTGGAATCGCCGCCCTTGGCGCTATCGCGTCTCATTCGCGGTATCCCGATTATTCTTTTATGCAGCATTGCTGGTGGTGGTGTTTACCGTGGCATGTGCGATTGTACCGGGCTGGATTGCGCCCTATGATCCAACTCAGATGATGACGGATGTTATCCTGCAGGCTCCTTCTGCTGCGCATCTGTTCGGGACGGACTACTTTGGCAGGGATATCTTCAGTGTGGTTGTGCATGGAAGCAGGGATTCGCTGCTCATTGGATTTGCTTCGGTGCTTGTGGGCGGTATTGTCGGTAGTGCTCTTGGTATTATCTCCGGTTATGCCGGAGGCGTTGTTGATACCATCACGATGCGGGCTGTTGATATTCTGATGGCTGTACCCGGCGTGCTCCTGGCATTGTCTGTTGCAGCTGCTCTCGGGCCAGGGCTGATGAATATTGCACTGGCTGTTGCGGTTTCCTCCATTCCGGGATACGCACGGGTGATGCGTGGGCAGGTCATATCAGTTAAAGGTCTGCCTTTCATTACAGCGACACGTTCACTGGGCGGTTCCAATGCACGTATTTTCTGGAAACATGTACTGCCACATTCGTTGTCACCCTTGCTGGTCATGGCTACGCTGGGCGTAGGGACATCGATCCTTACGGGCTCCGGACTCAGTTTTCTGGGACTTGGGGTGTTGAAGGAAATTCCGGATTGGGGCGCATTGCTCTCACAAGGTAGAGGTTATCTGACGGTTGCCTGGTGGATCTGTACGTTCCCGGGTCTGGCGATCACGTTGTTTGTACTGGCGGTTAATCTGATTGGAGACGATATTCGCGATCGGCTGGACCCCAAAGTAAAAGGAGCGGCTTGACCGCTATTCCAAAATATAAGAATTTATAAGTTTCACCCTATCCATTTTTATATTTCACTGCGAAACGGTAGCGTTGCACCAGAGGACTTCGACAGCCGTTTACGCTTGAGGAGGAGATATTCATGTCACATGTTGTCATTATTGCCGGATCACCTTCCAAACGTTCGCGTTTGACAGGTCTGACGGATTACAGCAGCCAAAAATTAACGGAGGCAGGCATCACCGTTGAAGTCATTCATGTTGTGGATCTACCCGCTGAGGATCTGGTGCAAGCCCGGTTTGACAGCTCATTCATTCGTGATGCACTTGCTGTCGTGGAAGCGGCGGATGCAGTTATTGTGGCTACGCCAGTATACAAGGCATCGTACTCGGGAGTACTCAAGCTGTTCCTGGATCTGATTCCGCAAGAAGGATTACGGGGTAAGTTGACACTTCCGCTCGTTATCGGTGGCTCCATTGCTCATCTGCTCGCCATTGATTATGCATTGAAACCTGTTCTGGCAGCCCTTGGTGGAAGACATATCTTGGGTGGCGTGTATGCTGTGGATCAGGGAATCGAACGACTGGATGATGGGAAATTTGTGCTCTCGGCGGATATTACTACACGTCTGGATCGCTCACTGGATGAATTGTTATTGACACTGGAAAAGGATGGGATTACGATATCGTAAAACCAAGTAAATATATTGGATAAATCAATATAAGATCAAACGTCTGCGGACGTGGATACGGAGGCGCTCATGAATATCGAGAATATTGAAGCATTTGTATATATCAATCATTATGGAAGCTTCAATAAGGCTGCCGAAGTACTCTTCTTGTCCCAACCTTCGGTCACAGCTCGCATTCAGTCACTGGAAAGGGAGCTGGGCTGCAAGTTGTTTGATCGGCTTGGCAAACAAATCGTGCTGACAGAAGAAGGTCGGAAATTCCTGCCGTATGCGCAGCAAGTGCTGCAAGTGATTCAGAAGGGCAAGCAGAAGATTCAGCAACGGCGATCAACACCGGATGCTCTTCGACTCGGTAGTACAGTATCGGTATCCAACTATGTCATTCCCGATTTTTTACCCAAGATCAAGGAAGCTTACCCCGAAATTAATATCAAATTGACGACAGCAACGACGGATCAGCTGATTGCCAAACTGCTTGGTCAGGAGATCGATCTTGCTTTTGTGCGCAAGGTCATGCATCCTGCGATCCGTACGGTTGCTTTTTATGAAGATCCGATTCAGCTCTATGTGTACAAAGGGCATCCATTCATTGAGAGCGGGCATGTCAGCATGGAAGCCATCCGGAATGAGCAACTGGTCTTTTTTGAATGTGGTTCACTGGACTGGCTGCGCATTCACCGGGCTTTCGACTCGCTGGAACATCCGCCGAATATTACATATCATGTCGATAATTCGGAGACGGCGAAGAAACTGGTTATGCAAGGGGCAGGCATTGCCTTTCTCCCGGGACTTACGGTGAAGAAGGAAGTGCAGAATCAGGAGTTGTTCCCCATTCAGGTACATGAGGTAGCAGGTGTATCGTTGCAGATCAGCGTCGTTACTTTAAAGGAAGAATATTCGCCATTGGCAGAGCCCTTCGGGGAACTGCTGCGAAAGTTATAAAGCGTCTAACGTTGAATCTGACTTTTACACCAAAACGGAGAGTGCAGAACCAATCTGAAGAAGCGAAGCGTGCGCATTTATCAACAGATTTTTCCCTTGAACCAAGGGAGTAAAGAAAATCTGGGGATAAGAGTGATCGGAAGATGGTACTGCAATCGGAGTGATAAAGTGTAACATCTCCAGTTCAACTTAATAGTGATTCAAGAACAGCGGTTCAGCACAATCAAGGAGGAGAAGGATATGAGTATTCGTGTTGGCATTTTGGATCAGACTCCCATCTATGAAGGGGAAACGGCGGTGGATGCTTTTCGCCATACGATTGAGCTGGCACAGCGTGCAGAGCAACTTGGATTCCATCGATTCTGGGTGTCGGAGCACCATGATTCAGGGCATGTTGCAGGTTCCTCCCCGGAAGTACTCATCTCCCACTTGCTTGCGCATACAAAGCGGATTCGGCTGGGGTCTGGCGGAGTAATGCTCCAGCATTATAGTCCATACAAAGTCGCCGAGAATTTCAATATCCTCGCCGCGCTCGGACCAGGAAGAGTTGACCTGGGAATCGGTCGTGCACCAGGCGGGTTACCACGTTCGACACAGGCGTTGCAGGAAGGTATTCAGGAAGCCTCATCTCTGAAGGAGAAAATTGTTCAAGTGAAACGATACATCCACAATGAGCCGCTTGAAGATCCATCACATCCACTTGCAGGTCTCAGCGCCTCGCCCTTGTCCGACATTCCAGCGGAGCTGTACGTGCTCGGAGCCAGTGTTGATAGTGCAGGCATGGCTGCTGAACTGGGACTCCCATATGTCTTTTCACTGTTCATTAACAGTAATATAGAGGTAGCACTTCAAGCGATCCGTGTATATCGTGAACAATTTGATCGTTCCCAGGGACGGGAGCCCTACGCTGCACTAGCCATATCGTTAATTGTGGCCGAGAGTGAGGAAGAAGCGGAAGGACTTGCGAGCGAGCATATGCTGGTGAAGATTCATCTGGAGAGTGGGAAGGTGCTGACGGTTGGTTCTGTGGAACAGGCGGAAGAATTCGGCCGTCAATCAAACGAAACCTATCGGATCGAAATTTTGGAGCCAAGTGTGACCCGGGGGACGAAGGAAAGCGTAGGTCAGGCACTGCTGAAGTTCCAGCAGGAGTTTGCTGTGGAAGAGTTCATTGTGACTACAGCTACACGGGACTTTACCAAGCGAATTCGTTCATTCGAATTGTTGCGTGAGATTCTGGCAGAGCAGGGACTAAGTGAATTTGCACTGGAATCCAAGGAAGAAGCAGCAATCGGATAGAAGTAGGCAGTTAATATAACAGTGAATATATACGAATGGGAGGCCATGTGATGAAAAGTGATCTGGAACAGCCCAAGCAGCATTCTGACCAACAAGTACAGGGCCCCGAGCATGAACTTCACGGTGAACGGGCGGAAGAATTCGTGGAAAGATTAATCACCATTCGGCGACATCTGCATCGTAACCCGGAATTGTCCGGCGAGGAAAAGGAGACGACGGCAGCCATTCGCAGTTGGCTGGAAGAGGAAGGTGTCCATATTGCAGACGAATATGCGCTCCGGACAGGGCTTGTCGCTGAAGTAGGCCAAGGGAACGGACCTGTGGTCGCCCTAAGAGCGGATATTGATGCGCTGCCCATTCAGGAAGAGACAAAGCTGGAATTTGCCTCCCAGGTAGATGGAAAGATGCACGCATGCGGACATGACGCACACACGGCAATTCTGATCGGTGCTGCACGATTACTGAAACAGCGCGAGTCCATTCTACCGGGAAAAGTACGGTTGATATTCCAGCCATCGGAGGAAAAAGCAACGGGTGCTCGGCAAGTGATCCAGAGTGGCGCATTATCCGATGTTCGGGCCGTATTTGGTTTGCATAACAAGCCTGATCTTCAGGTAGGTACGGTGGGCATTCGGGAAGGCGCATTGATGGCAGCAGCAGACGGTTTTGTTGTCAAAGTGGAAGGTGTAGGCACCCATGCAGCCGTGCCGGAAGCAGGCATTGATCCAATCGTGGTTGCTGCACATATTGTTACGGCACTACAGGCCATTGTGAGCCGCAATGTGGGGGCACAGGAGAGCGCTGTAATCAGTGTCACCAAGCTCCACAGCGGCACAGCCTGGAACGTTATTCCGGATGAGGCGATCCTCGATGGCACAGTGCGTACCTTTGATGAGAAAGTGCGTGCACGGATTCGCGAGCGTTTCAATCAGGTAGTCGCCGGTGTGGCGGCAGCCTATGGCACACGGGCTACGGTTCGCTGGATTCAGGGACCTCCTGCCGTGGTCAACGATGAGTCTCTGGCATCTGCGGCGGAGCAAGTAGCAAGTCAGATTGGGCTGAATAGCATCAGACCGTTGCCTTCTCCGGCAGGAGAGGACTTCTCTTTTTATCAAAAAGAAGTTCCCGGCCTGTTCCTCTTCCTGGGCACCTCTGGCCCGCATGAGTGGCATCACCCTGGCTTTGATGTAGATGAACGGGCTTTGCCGCTGGGAGCACATCTTCTGGCTGCACTGGCTGAGAAAGCACTGCACAATGTGCAAGCACATCAAGAGTGATGAGTATAGTGAATCACTGGATCATATCCAGATCGAAACGGTTCCGTTCGACGGCAACCGTTTTTCTTATTTTTTTGATAAGAGCGGTCTTGGGACGACGATTCGTTGAATCTTATCAGATGGTTTAATTATGGCTAGGGCTGGCGCAGAAGCGTCAGCTCTGTTTGGGTTTTCTTACAGGAGGTGCAGCTAAAGGTATTATGAAATTTTATTTTTTTAAATGGAAATATTTGTTGACGCTCCCCAAAAGGATGTGCTATATTTTTCTCGACCTTTAATCGTAATAATTACTATTAGATAAAAAAAAAGAACAGGAGTAGTCGCTGCGATGAAACAGGAGATCGATTTTATCAAGTTCAGTCCCACCCAAAACATGACGATTCTGGTTAAAACGGATCATGCAGCAGAGAAATACAATCATATTGCAACTCGTCTAATGTCGTATGATAACGTTTACGCTGAACAAGTGGGATTCATTGAACCAACGAGGAGACCGGAAGCTGTGGCCCGTCTGGAAATGGCCGGAGGAGAGTTCTGTGGCAATGCCTGTATGGCACTTGCAGCACACCACGCATCTGAAGCAGGAATGGCACAACAGGAGTCTATGGAAATCATGCTGGAGGTTTCCGGAACCGATCAATTGATCATGTGCCATGTGAAGAAACAGCAGAACGAATATGACTGCCAGGTAACCATGCCGATACCAAAGCAGATCGAACAACGAACAATCCGATACGAAGGCATCGAGCTCGATATGGTGATCATCCGGTACGCTGAGTTCATCCATATCGTTATTGAAGTCGATGACTTCGACGATACGATGAAGAAGAGGGCACAGACCCTTGCAAGGTTACTGGGACTAACCCAGGGAGATAAGCTGATCGGTATCTTGTTATATCAATCACACTTGGAAGAAATGGCCCCACTCATCTATGTTCCGGAGCTGGATAGTCTGATCTGGGAGAGAGGGTGTGGTTCGGGTACGGCCTCCGTCGGAGCGTATCTCGCATGGAGCCAGCAGAGGGAGATTACGCAGTACATCAAGCAGCCTGGTGGTGCGATCAAAGTGGCGGCCCAGTGGAATGGCGCAGAACTTGGGAGTATTACGATTGAGGGATCTGTTGGCATCGTGGCTCAGGGCAAAGCCTTCATAGAAGCTCCAGCAGAATGGAGCGTTGTAAACGCATGAGGTACATGACACATGATCGAGACAACGTGTAGGGGGAAAAGAAATGATCATATTGGTTCATTTTCAGACATGTTTGAGTGAATTTGCAGAGAAATTTGATAAGCTCGCGAGCAAGTATGATCATACGATTCAGCATAGTGCAGAGCTGGAGGCTGTGATCAATGACTATTCCCGCTTTGTGACTGATCAGGACAATAAGGCAGCCTGGGAACAGTTGGAGCGTTCGGAGCTGGAAGAACTGGATTCGCTTGTGTGGGCGTTAAGAAATAAATCCGCCCAGTGTGTGGCCATCATGGAGAAATATCGTGCATTAAAGTTAGAGAACGGGGATGTGAAGATTGCCGATTATTTCAAAAACATAGAAGAGTGTATCGATAAAGAATTCGGCAGCTTCCATGTCACCTCCGATTCCAAAGTATTGTTGGTAGGCTCCGGTTCCTTCCCCATGACACCATTACTCATCGCCAAGCGAACAGGTGCACAGGTCGTAGGGATCGATATTGATGAAGAATCCATTAGACTCGGGCAGAAGGTGGTGGAGACGCTGGGCGCGGGTTTGAAGATTCGTTTGGAGCCAACATTGCTTGAAAATCTGGAGTATACCAAGGAAGCAACCCATATCATTTTCAGCTCTACCGTGGCCCCTAAATATGAGCTGCTTGATCAACTGCATGCCCTGACGAATGCGCAGGTGGTTGTAGCCATGAGATACGGTGATCAGTTGAAGTCCTTGTTCAATTATCCCATGAGAGCGACGGACAGCAGCAAGTGGAAGCTGGTGGACCAGATCCTGCGCCCGGATGATGTGTTTGATATTGCGTTGTACCAAAAAGCATAGGTATGCAAGTGCGCCCAAGTGCGTCCAAATGGATTACAGGTTGAACTTTGAATATAGGAGGCATATATGAGCAATCTTCAGCGAATCCTGATACTCGGAACCGGACCTGCATCCATTCAGCTTGCGGTAACGCTCAAAGATCATCTCAACTGCTGTATAGGCATTGCGGGGAGACAATCGGTTCGTTCAGCGTCCGTATTCTCAGCCCTCGAGGAGAGCAATCAACGTATTCAGGCCAGCATTCAAAATGAGAAACATCAATCGCTCGCAGGTGAGTGTTACGTTGATCATGTGTTCAAGGGATATGACACCGTTGATGGTGAGTGGGACACACTCATTTTGGCGGTTACCACGGATGCTTATATCGATGTACTGGAACAAATGAATGATGAATTCATCAAACAACAGAAATGTATCATTTTGATTTCTCCAACGTTCGGGTCCAATCGACTGGTAACCCATTATATGAGAGAGCGGAATGCAGCGCCGGAAGTGATCAGTTTCTCTACCTACCTTGGAGATACCCGTTGGATGCACGAACATCCGTCCAATCATGTGATCACAACAGGGGTCAAGAAAAAGGTCTATATCGGTTCCACTCGTTACCCGTCTGAACAGGTCAGTAAGCTATGCCAAGTGTATGAGCGTTTGGATGTTGCGCTGGAAGTGATGCGATCCCCACTGGAGGCGGAAACGAGAAATATTTCGTTGTACGTGCATCCACCCTTGTTCATGAATGACTTCTCATTAGAGGCCATCTTTGGAGCATCGGATACTCAGAGATATGTATATAAGATGTATCCCGAAGGTCCGATTACAGAAGTTTTGATACGGGAAATGCGGGCACAGTGGCAGGAGATTATGAATATTACGGAACGGCTCCATATCCAGGGAGTCAACCTGCTTCAATTCATGACGGATGACAACTATCCGGTTCGATTAGAGAGTATATCACGCCAGGATATCGAGAATTTCAATCAGCTGCAGGTCATTCATCAGGAGTATTTATTATACATACGGTACACCTCATTATTGATTGACCCATTCTCGGAACCCAATTCGG
This sequence comes from Paenibacillus amylolyticus, assembly GCF_047302515.1. Taxonomy (GTDB): domain Bacteria; phylum Bacillota; class Bacilli; order Paenibacillales; family Paenibacillaceae; genus Paenibacillus; species Paenibacillus amylolyticus_G. The sequence continues at coordinate 268,449 of NZ_CP168019.1, forward strand.
AAGGGAAGTATTTCGACTTTTCAGCAGTGCCATTCCGTCAAACGTTCATGAACCGCGAAGGGGAACTGGACATCCCCCGTATGCCCAAGGAAGATTACTACCGCATCAAAATCATTCAGGGCATAGCCAGACATCTCGATGTGAGCTGTCCAACCATTGATCAATTTATCGCCAAATATGAGGCAAAGATTCAGGAAGTGGCTGACGCAAACCCGGATCAACGCTTGTCCGACGCCTTTGTCATCCAATCCTTTGACGAGGATATCCGCATGATCTGCATTGGACTTGTAAGTAGTAGGGTCTAGTTACATTTAAATAATGCAAATTAAATTTTGTTTTACACAGTAACGGAGGGGGCAGAAAGAACCTGAAGAAGCGAAGCGTTCCCCTTTATCCCCGGATTTTCTCTTTAGAAAAGAGAATCAAAAAAAATCTGGGATAACAGCGATAGGAAGGTTGTTCTGACCATGTAGTGGCCTTGTGTAAAGTTTGAATTTAATTTGCTTATCAGGAGGAAATGTTGTGAAAAAGGGTCTTACTTTTACATCTATACTATTGCTGGTGTCAGCCATTGCGCTGTTCGCCGGATGCGCTCAGAGCACAACAGAGAAAGAGAGCGCCCAAACGGAGCCTGCCAATAGCCAGGTACAAACGGAACTTATCTATGCTTCTGCCAAAGATATTAATGATATGAACCCTCATCTGTACACAGGCTCCATGCCTGCGCAAGGAATGGTCTACGAGTCTCTGGTGGAAAACACGCCTGACGGAATCAAGCCATTGCTGGCTGAATCATGGGATATCTCGGAGGATGGCAAGACCTACACCTTTCATCTGCGACAAGATGTGAAATTCCGTGATGGGGAGCCATTCGACGCAGAGGCGGTCAAACAAAATATCGATGCCATTCAGGCGAATGCCGAAAAACATGCCTGGATCAAGCTTTCTACCAAAATCACAAGTGTGAAGGTTATCGATGAGCATACGGTGGAGCTGACACTGTCGGAAGCTTATTATCCAGCTCTGGTGGAACTGTCTATGACAAGACCTTATGTCTTCATTTCACCCAAGGATTTCAAGGATGGTGGAACCAAAGACGGGGTGAGTGGTTTCCACGGCACAGGACCTTACAAGCTTACTGATCATAAAGTTGAAGAGAATGCCACGTTTGAAGCCAATGAAGACTATTGGGGCGGTGCACCTGCAATCAAGAAGATCACATCCAAGGTTCTTCCCGCAGGTGAAACGACATTCCTGGCATTACAAAAGGGAGAAATCAATTTTGTGTTCACGGATGATCGGGGGGCAGACAGTATTGATGTCGAGGCCATAGACCAATTGGCTGAATCCGGTGGTTATCAGGTGGTTCGAAGTGAAGCGATGAATACGAATATGATCGTAGCCAATAGCAGTCGCGAAAATAGTCCGGTTCAGGAAACGGCAGTGCGGGAAGCACTATGGGTTGGCATTGATCGGGAAACGATCAGTAAAGATATTTTCAACGGAACGCAGACTGTAGCGGACACGCTATTTTCAGCCAATGTCAATTACGCCAAGGTGGATCTTAAGAAACGGGAGTATGATCCGGAAATGGCTAAAAAGCTTCTGGACCAAGCTGGCTGGACATTGGCAGACGGTGAAGGGGTGAGAACGAAGAACGGTCAGCCTTTAGCCATGAAATTATACTATGACAGCAACTCGTCTTCACAGAAAATACAGGCTGAATTGATCCAGTATTCCATGAAAGAATTGGGGATTCAGCTTGAAATCTTGGGCGAAGAGTCCACTTCCATTGCGAATCGGAGAGCCACCGGGGAATATGATCTGCTCTTTAATCAAACCTGGGGACTGGCCTATGATCCACAGAGTACCATTGCTGCATTTACATCAGATTCGGCATACAAGCATACAACAAGCGGAATTGCCGAAGCAGATGAATTGTACAAGAAAATCGATGCGGTCATGATCTCCACGGATGAGGCTTCCCGCCAATCTCTGTATGCCGACATTATGAAGATCGTCCATGATGAAGCAGTCTTCATTCCGATTACTAACGGACGTGTCACCGTAGTCGCTCCCGAGAATCTCGATGGAATCTCATTCAAGCAGACCCAATATGAACTACCTTTTGAAAAAATGAATTTTAAATATATAAATTGAACTAAACATTTACACAAAACGGAGAGGACAGAAAGAACCTGAAGAAGCGGAGCGTTCGCCTTTATCCCCGGATTTTCCCTATATAAAAGGAATCAAAAAAATCTGGGGATAACAGCGATCGGAAGGTTGTTCTGTCATCGGAGTGTAGTGTAAATATTGTTTAGTTCAATTTAAATAGAGCGGAGATGGATATGGGAAGTTATATCGTCAAAAGGATTCTGTTAGCCATCCCTTTACTGATTATCATTTCATTTATAACGTTTGTTCTGATTAATCTATCTCCCTTGGACCCGGCGGTTGTTGTGTTACAGGCACAGGAAGTTCCGCAGATTACGGATGAATTGATCGCCCAAACGAATAAAGCGCTGGGGTTCGATCAGCCGTTCATGATCCAGTATGCGAACTGGATTATGGCTGTTGTGCAGTTGGACTTTGGCAACTCTTATGTATCTGGTGAACCCGTGTGGTCATTGATGGGGCCGGCTTTTATGAACACATTGAAGTTAACGCTTGTCTCATCGGTATTCATCATTGCGTTGTCCATCCTGCTGGGTGTGATCTGTGCCATGAGAGAAGGCAAGTTGCTGGATCGATCGGTCAGAGGTATTTCCTTTTTCCTTACCGCCATGCCATCCTACTGGCTTGCAGCCATGATGATCTGGTATTTTTCCGTCAAGCTGGACCTGTTACCTACCAGTGGCATGGACTCGTATCGAAGCTACATTCTACCGGTGATTGTAATCACGGTGAGTTATACGGGCATTTACTTCCGAACGGTTCGAAGTTCCATGCTGAGCAATATGAATGAGGACTATGTATTATATGCACGGGCAAGCGGTCTAAGTGAGAAGAAAGTTACCCTGCATATTCTAAGAAATTCATTACAGGTGGCCGTGTCCATCTTTTGCATGGCGATCCCAATTGTGTTGGGCAGTACGGTAGTCATCGAAAATGTATTTGCCTGGCCGGGACTCGGTAGGCTCAGTGTAAAATCCATTTTAAGCAGAGATTTTCCGATTATTCAGGCGTATGTTCTGATGTTGGCTGTCACCTTTGTCTTATTTAACACGTTATCCGACATCATTAATGCGGCGATGAATCCCCGGTTGAGAAAGGAATTCTGATGCGAATATTGAAGAATCTGAGCAAAGACAAGCTTGCGTTGACCTCTTTGGTAGTGATTATGGTCGCGATTATGGCGGGCGTACTGGCTCCGCTTATTGCGCCGCATGATCCTGGACAAGTGAATATGAAGCTTCGTTATGCCTCCTCATCCTGGGATTATCTATTAGGCAATGATCATCTGGGCAGATGTGTATTATCCCGGCTTATCTATGGTATCCGTCCAAGTGTGTTATGGGTTCTTGTTGCACTGAGCCTTTCTGTTCTGATTGGAGCTATTGTTGGATTCGTCGCGGGTTATTTCAAGGGGAAAGTGGATGCATGGATCATGAGAGTCTGTGACATTATGCTGTCTTTCCCCGGATACGTGATGACACTGGCGGTGGTCGGTATTTTGGGTGCAGGACTGGAGAATATTTTGATTGCCTTTGTGTGCATGAAATGGGCCTGGTTTGCCCGCGTTATTCGAACATCTGTGATGCAATTCTCCGATATGGATTATGTAAAATTCGCCAAAGCCTCCGGCACACCTAATCTGAGAATTATAACCAAACATATTGTTCCGGTTACTTTTGCCGATATTGCCGTCATTGCCAGCGGTTCCATGTGTTCGATGATGTTGCAGATCTCCGGCCTTTCCTTTCTGGGGCTTGGAATCCAGGCTCCGCATGCGGAGTGGGGCATGATGCTCAATGAGGCGAGGGAAGTCATGTTCTCCAGACCTGAATTGATGTTGGCACCGGGCCTGGCCATTGTGGTGGTCGTGTCTGCTTTTAATTTTCTATCGGATGCCCTTCAAGTGGCTCTGGACCCCAAATTGATGACCTCTCAAGGTAAGTCTGACAAGTCTTACGAAAGTGAGGTGAGAAAGGCCGCTTATGAATATAGTCGAGGTTGAACATTTGAAAGTATGGGACACCAATACAGACAAAGTGATCATTCATAACAGTTCATTCGAAGTTAAACAGGGAAGCTGTATGGCCATCGTAGGGGAAAGTGGTAGCGGCAAGTCCGTCACGTGCAGGGCCATCATGCGACTGAACAAGCCATGGATTCGCCAAACGGGCACGATGTTATTTCAGGGAGAAGACCTGAACCAGCTTTCGGAACCGGAGATGCGGCGTAAGCGGGGCAAACATCTGTGTATGATTTTGCAGAATGGCATGAGTGCATTTGATCCTTCCTGTGTCATTGGTGTTCATATTCGAGAGACGCTTCAGCAGCATTTTGGCTGGAATACCCGTGAGATTGAACGGAAAATCATCAATGCCATGGAAAGCGTCATGCTCAGACATCCGTGCGAGATTCTGAATCAATATCCACATCAGCTGTCCGGTGGAATGCTTCAACGAATCATGATTGCACTGGCGTTGGTGCTTGAGCCCGATCTGATTATTGCGGATGAGCCGACAACAGCACTTGATACGATCTCTCAATATGAAGTGGTGGAGCAATTGATTCAATTACGCGAACGCATGGGCTGTTCCATGATGTTCATCTCCCATGATCTCGGCGTCGTTCAGAAGGTTGCAGATGACGTGATGGTCATGAAAGACGGAAACATCGTAGAGCGTGGCAACATGCATTCTGTTTTGACGGAGCCGAAGCATGCCTATACGCAGTATCTGGTCTCTACCCGACTGGAGCTGAGCAATCATTTTAAGGCGTTGATGCAGGGGGACTTATAGATGCTAAAGGTGGAAAGTATCGAAAAATCATATAACCAAGGCGGACTGTTCTCCAAGCACAGACAACAGGTATTGAAACAGGTTACCTTTGAATGCCAACAGGGCGAGTGTTTGGGCATCATTGGTGAAAGCGGAAGCGGTAAATCGACGTTGGGCCGTCTGATTCTGGGCATTGAACGCCCAGATCTTGGAACGATCTTGCTGGATGGTCAGGACGTACAGAATCGGCGTGTACGGATGGGAAACCTCAGCGCTGTTTTTCAAAACTATACATCCTCCATCAATCCATTTCTTACCGTGGAAACTGCCATTATGGAACCGATGCAAGCGCAGCAAAAGCTGCGAAAGCATCAGGGAAACTCAGAGAAGGTAGATCTGTTGCTGAACCAAGTTGGACTGGGCCCTTCCTATAGATCCAAATATCCGCATGAACTATCCGGCGGGGAGGCTCAGAGAGTGTGCATTGCCAGGGCCATCTCGACAGCCCCAAAACTTATTGTGTTCGATGAAGCGATCAGTTCACTGGACGTGTCTGTTCAGATCCAGGTGTTGCAATTACTGAAAGAGTTGAAAGAAATCTATAAGCTGAGCTATGTCTTTATCACACATGATATACAGGCGGCAGCCTATATCTGTGACAGGGTAATCATTTTCAGAGAGGGACAGGTTGTAGAGATCGTTCCGACCAAGCAACTCAAGGACGTACAGTCCGACTATGCGAAGCGATTATTGAAGCATTTAATTACATTTTAGGGGGAACACCCATTGTGAGTGGAGCGATGTCTTGGCCTTTTCTGCGCTTGTACATACTGGTTCTTCTATATTTCAGTGCCAATGCCATTCTTAACGTGATCATCCCATTACAAGGGGAGTCCTTGGGCGCGAGCGGTACAACGATCGGACTGATCATGGGCGCTTATATGTTCACAACGATGTTCTTCAGACCATGGGCAGGTCGGATTATTCAAAAGCACGGTCCGATCAAAATATTGCGTTTGATTCTGATCATCAATGGATTTGCGCTGATTCTATATACCTTTACGGGACTCGGCGGTTATTTGGTTGCTCGTATTTTGCAGGGGGTATCGACAGCGTTTTTCTCTATGGCTTTGCAGATTGGTATTATTGATGCACTTCCGGAGAAAGATCGGTCACAGGGCATTTCGTATTATTCGCTGTTCAGTTATATACCGGGGATCGTGGGGCCTGTTATCGCGTTAGGAATCTGGCAGACGGGAGGCATGGATTATTTTACAGTGGTTCTGATCGGCATTGCCGTCTGTACGGGCGTTTTCGGATATACCGCTAAAATGGAACCTAGCAAGGAGCAACCTGCTGTGAATCCATCGGAGCAGAATGTGAGCATGTGGGAATCCTTTGGTCAGTTGGTGAAGAATCCATATTTATTTCGTTGCAGTGTGTTAATGCTTGCTGCTTCGGTTGTATTTGGCGCGATTACCACCTTTATTCCGCTGTATGCGAGCCAAGTACCGAACGGGAATGCGGGCGTATATCTGATGCTTCAGGCAGGAACGGTGGTGCTGGCTCGAATTATGCTCCGAAAAAGAATTCCTTCCGATGGCAGTTGGCATTCTCCTTTCATCATGGGCACCATGTGTCTGCTTGCCGTAGCTGCGCAATGTGTCAGTTTTGCTGTGACAGGCGGGGTGGTCTTTTTCTATGTGGGTGCTGTATTCATGGGAATCGGTCAGGCGATCCTGTATCCGACACTCACGACCTATTTATCTTTTGTGTTGCCTAAACTGAACCGGAACGTCCTGATCGGGTTATTTATCGCGATGGCGGATCTGGGTATTTCTCTGGGTGGTGTGATTATGGGACCCCTCGCTGACTTCTCTTCCTATTCATTTATGTACATGATGTGTGCTATCCTAGGAGCGGTAATGATCGTTTTTGCCTATGAACGGCGTAGACCCGTGACAGGTACATCTGTGAGTTGACTGCCAGAAGAGAAAGTGGTGACGAACGTTTGAAGCCTTCGATGGATGCAACATCCAATGGGAAATTAAATCCGGTATCCTTTTCTTTTATCCGGTTTTATATGCTGGCCTTTTTATTTTTTGCGGCGAATTCAGCTTTGACGATTATTCTGCCTTTGCGAAGCGAAGCCGCCGGATTGAACCAGGCTGAGATTGGTCTGATGATGGGGGCATATATGTTCACCTGTATGCTCTTGAGACCTTTTGCAGCCCAATTGCTGGGTAAGTATGGGCCGCTTCGTGTGATGCAATGGCTATTGCTTCTGCATGCGGGCACGTTGCTGTTATTTGTTGTTTTCGGTGTGGAGACGTATCTGTGGTTGCGAGCCCTGCAAGGGGTGGCTACGGCCTTTTTCTCCATGACGATGCAGGCGGGTATTGTGGAAAAGCTGGAGGACAAAGACCGGGCACAAGGACTGTCCATGTACACCCTGTTTACGATGGTTCCTTCTCTGGTCATCCCGATCCTTGCCATACAAATCTGGGAAAATGCCAGTGATCTGGCGTTTACGCTGCTGATGATCGGACTGGCGGCGCTGCCACTTCTGATTGGATATAATGTGGATCTGCCGCGAAGTACCGTGCAGAACAAATTCTATACCTTGGGCGATATGTTTCGTTCATTCAGTGGTATCTGGCGCAGCACGCCACTGCTGATCAGCAGTGTGGTGATGTTGTTTGCGTCCTGCGTTTTTGGGGCAACAGCGACCTTCCTTCCCCTATATATGGTATCCACCGGAATGGCGAGTGCAGGCATATTTCTGACGATTCAGGGATTGGTTGTAATCCTGTGCAGGTTTATTTTGCGTAAAAAAATTCCGTCCGATGGTAGCTGGAATACCTGGCTGATGGCAGGGTTAATGCTGTGCGCAGCACTGGGAACCCAGTTACTCAGCCTGGTGGAGATCATCGGGCCATTGGTGTATCTCTCCGCGGTGTTCAGCGGTTTTGCCCTGGCACTGTTGTACCCGACATTAACCACATATCTGTCCTTTGTGCTGCCTGTGGATTCCAGATATGTACTCATGGGGATCTTCATGTCCTCGTATGATCTCGGATTCTCTCTGGGTGGACTGGCGATGGGGTTTATTGTACAGGTGAGTTCATATTCGACCATGTTTATGATCTGCACGTTGCTCTCTGTTGCAGCGACGATTCTGGTGTTGGTGTTCAGGCAACGGATGGAAGCGGGCAATAAGGCTAGATCTATGGTGTCTGTGTAAATTGAACTAAAGAACATTTACACGGATCACTCCAATGACAGAACAACCTTCCGATCGCTGTTATCCCCAGATTTTTTTGATTCCTTTTTATAAGGTTAAATCCGGGGATAGCGTATGCTTCCGATGTAGCTTTCTTGCAGAAAGCTTGTAGGCGAAGTGTATGCTTTCGAAGTAGCTTTCCTACAGAAAGCTTGTAGCTCCGCTTCTTCAGGTTCTTTCTGTCCTCTCCGTTTCGTGTAAATGTTCAGTTCAATCTATATAGCTTTGTTGAATATGTCGCGGTACAGGCGTAATTCTAATTTATATTGATATAGTCCGCTGTCTAGCCTATCCCGCATGTATTGCGAACATTTACAGAGGAGGTTTATGACTCACTTCTTGCCAAAACGTATCCTCAGGATGCCAAAGTGCAAGGGTCGGTCATCAGCCTTTTTTTATTTTTTTGCAGGTTGAAATCAAAAATAGTTTGACAATGACCGTGCAACAGGATTATAGTCATTGTTGTTAATCGTAATAATTACTATTAAAGTTCAGATTACACAGACTGCACATATAAGGTAAGGAGTAGATTTCTATGACACAAAAGCAAGTTCCGGTAACCGTACTGAGTGGTTACCTCGGTTCAGGGAAAACGACGGTTTTGAATCACGTGCTCAACAACAGACAGGGGCTTAAGGTTGCCGTAATCGTTAACGACATGAGTGAGGTCAATATTGATGCAGCGCTGGTCAAGGGGGAGGCAACCTTGTCTCGAACGGAAGAGAAGTTGGTGGAGCTGTCCAACGGCTGTATCTGCTGCACCTTGCGGGATGATCTGATGCAGGAGATTGAGAAGCTGGTGAACGAAGGCAAGTATGACTATATTTTGATCGAATCCACCGGCATCAGTGAACCTGTTCCAGTTGCACAGACCTTTACATACGCCGATGAGGAGTCGGGTATTGATCTAACTCGCCTGGCCCGATTGGATTGTCTGGTAACGGTGGTGGATGCCAATCGATTCTGGCATGATTTTGGATCAGAACAGAGTCTTCTGGATCGTAATCAGGCGACCGGAGATGAGGACACCCGTGACGTTGTAGACTTGTTGATTGATCAGATCGAAACCTGTGATGTGCTGCTGCTGAACAAATGTGATCTGGTCGATGAAACCGAGCTGAACAAGCTCGAAGGTATCATCCGCAAGTTACAGCCTAACGCCAAGATCATTCGGACCGAGAATGGACAGGTGAATCCGTCCGAGATTCTGAATACAGGGCGCTTTGACTTCGAGAAAGTGAGCATGTCCGCTGGGTGGATTCAGGAGCTGGAGAAGGAGTCGCATACACCGGAAACCGAGGAATATGGTATTGGTTCCTTTGTCTATCGCCGGAGAAAGCCGTTCCATCCTTCCCGTCTGGCTGAGTTCATGAGTTACTGGCCGGAAGAAGTGGTACGTGCCAAAGGCTTAGTGTGGCTTGCGGCTGAAGGGGATGTTGCTGCAAGCCTCAGTCAGGCAGGGCCATCCATTCAGTTCGGTCCTGCGGGACATTGGGTCGCGGCGTTGCCGGAAGCGGACAAAGAAGAGATTTTACGTAACGAACCGGATGTTCTGGAGAAATGGGATGTCCAGTGGGGAGATCGTCAGACGGAACTTGTCATGATTGGGATCGAAATGGAGCGTGCGAGCATTGAAGATGAGCTGGACCAGTGCCTGCTCAGTGATGAAGAAATGCTGGCTGACTGGGGCCATTTCGATAATCCACTGCCATGGCCTGTGGAAGCCGTGTAACTCGGAAGATGATGTTTTGCATTGGGAGTAGCGCTGTATAAGCACATTTATATAAATTGAAATAAACATTTACACAAAACGGAGAGGACAGAAAGAACCTGAAGAAGCGGAGCGTTCGCCTTTATCCCCGGATTTACCCTTTGTAAAAGGAATCAAAAAAATCTGGGGATAACAGCGATCGGAAGGTTGTTCTGTCATCGGAGTGTGCAGTGTAAATATTCTTTAGTTCAATTTATATAGATAAATAAACATAAATTCTATCAATAAGGAGCTGTAATTCATGGCTAAAAAATCAAAAGTGGTACGTGAGAAGCAACGTCAGGCGATCGTGGCAAAATATGCGGACCTACGCCGGGAATTGAAGGAAAAAGGGGATTACGAAGCATTGCAGAAATTGCCGCGTAATTCATCTCCGACCAGACTAAAAAACCGTTGTGAAGTGACAGGTCGGCCGCGGGGTTATCTACGCAAGTTCAAGGTATCTCGAATTAAGTTCAGAGAACTGGCTCATCAAGGTCATATTCCTGGTGTAACAAAATCCAGCTGGTAAAATGATCAAGGGATGTAGCTGACCCCCATTGCATGAAGGCAGGTTGTTGTGTGCTTGGAGCTGCATGTGGTGTGTAGAACAGAGGTGGTATTTTGCTGAAAGGATGTGCATCTTCATGCTGGACTCGTTTACGTTACGAAGAATTCAGTCCGTAATGAACGGATATATTCACGAGAAGGTTCCTGCGCCACTACGTACGATGGTGAAGTTGACATATGAGTTGAATAATAATGAATTGATCCTGACCGAAGAAAGACCCGCCGAGGAACGGTATCAATGGGATAAGATGCATATTGCCCGATTTTACTGGGAAGAAAATCAGTGGAAAGTGTATGCCAGAGATGAACAGAGCAGCTGGAATCCGGTAGATGTTATTACACCTTGTTCCGATTTTGAGAATGTGCTCGAGCAGGTGGAACGGGATGAGGCGGGCTGTTCTGGCGTACGTGAGCGAGATCGGTTAAGAGTACATTTCATTCGTGAAAATTAATGTTAATTCAGACAAATATGGCGTATATGCAACCGAGTTCGAGCTAGCGACATCAGTGGCTAGCATCGGGCTTTTTTTATGTCCAAGAATCACTGAAGCAAAGAGGGGGGCGATCTTTTAGTTAGCCATCCTTAGTGGGAAAAAGAATAAATAAAACCTGTTTCACAATAAAAATTTATTGTAAAACGATAAATATTATGATAAATTCATATCACTTAAAACAAGTGAGGTGCTTTTTGTGAAGCGAGGTACAACCATCTTTTTAAAATTAGCTGTATTGCTTATTGGTGTTCCCATTCTTGCCTTATGTATATTCGGCATACCCTGGTTAGCGAACAATCCGGTGAATCCGAATTATGCAGGTGCACTATACCCCATAGTGATTATTATGTATGTGTCCGTTATTCCATTTATTGTTGCACTGTACCAAGCATTCCGTTTGCTGAGCTACATCGACAAAAATGAAGCGTTCTCTCTAATGTCAGTGAAATCCTTAAAAACAATAAAATATTGTGCTATTGTAATCAGTAGTCTCTATTTTGTGATGTTGCCATTTGTTTATGTTGTCGCAGAGAAAGATGATGCCCCAGGCCTCATTATAATGGGAATGGTTCCTGTTTTTGCTTCATTGGTCATCGCAGTGTTTTCTGCTGTGCTCCAAAGATTGTTACAGGAAGCGATTGATATCAAATCAGAAAATGACCTAGTGGTCTGAGGTGAATATATGGCCATTATAATCAATATTGATGTGATGTTGGCAAAGCGGAAAATGACGGTTACCGAGCTTGCAGAGAGAGTTGAGATCACAATCGCCAATATTTCCATATTAAAAACAGGAAAAGCAAAAGCGATCCGTTTATCCACTCTGGATGCCATCTGTAAAGCACTGGATTGTCAGCCTGGAGATATATTGGAATATAAGGCTGATGAGGACGAAGATACAAATGAGCATATATGAAAAATGAGCAAGGAAGACTCTGCATGTTGTATGCAGAGTCTTCTTTTACGTCAGCTTGATCAAGAAATACGTGCCGTGCCTATAACGAATGATTGTGCATCATTCGAAATTGCATAGGCGTTACGTTTTCCTGGGTTTTGAAACATCGGATGAAATAGCTTGACTGTGAAAATCCCGTTTCCAGCGTAATTTGCTTAATGGAAAGGTTGGTTGTTGCGAGCAGCTGTTTTGAATGTAATAACCTGGATTCCAAGAGGAATTCTGGGAAAGAGATTCCAAACGTCTGACTGAACTTTCGGCTAAAGTATGTTGTACTGTATCCGGCAATCCCGGCAGCGTGGTCTAGTGTAATGTGCTCGTTACTATGGGAACGAATATAATTCCCTGCTTCTCGAATTCGCTCTGAAGTGTGATTTAACGAAACATTGATTTGGCTCGCTGCGGATTGCAATCGGGTCAGAAGTTCATAGAGTGTTGCTGCCACACTGTGCTCGTCCTCCACCTGATAGCCTCTGCCTAGCTCCAGCAATCGATCCATGAGCGCGGTAACCACCGGGAAGTTGGAACATTGAAAGAGCCAAGGCTCGTCAACGCCTTTTCCATTTAACAGTTCCTCGAGACGAATTCCGTAAAAATGAATCCAACGAATACTCCAAGGATCATCCAAATCTGAGTAGTAGGTTTGTCTGAGACCGGGACCATAGAGGAATCCCTGCCCACGCGTTAGCTCATAACGAGTGGTTCCCGTATCCAGGAATCCTTTACCTTCCAGGACAAGGTGCAAATTGTAGCATTGATCCAAATTAATTTCTTTGGTTCGATATTCCCGATTCACATGATGCTTCGGAAAATCACTGTACCCTCCAATAAAATCGGGAAAACATACATGTCTGGGGAAAACCGGCTTGGGGAGAAAGATGTGTTCTTTCACGTGCATCCTCCATTTAAACGCAATATTTTTATGTAGTGAACTGAAATGGATTCATCCCACTGTTATTTGAATCTTGGACAATGACAATATTTTATTATAAGTCGCATAATCTTGTCATTTATTATATGTGAAGGTTCCAATAGAATGGAGGCAATATGGCAGGTTAAGGGGGCAATTAAAGGTGGCAAAATCAATCCAAATGGATGAATTGAAAATGGGGGTCTGTTATTACCCTGAGCACTGGTCGGAAGCGTTGTGGGAGGACGATTTCCGTAGAATGAAAGAGATGAATATCACAGTTATTCGAATGGCTGAATTTGCATGGTCCATCTTTGAGCCGGAAGAAGACCAGTTTGATTTTAGTTTTTTCCAGAAGGCACTGGATCTGGCGCATCAATACGGTTTAAGTGTTATTTTGGGAACACCTACTGCAACTCCACCAGCGTGGTTAACATCCAAATATCCTGAAGTATTAAACGCAAATAAAGACGGGGTGTTGTATCAACACGGCATGCGGCGTCATACCAACTACAGCAGCCCAATCTTCAGACAGCAATGTGACAAAATCGTGCGCAATATGGTGATTGCCTATAAAGATCATCCGGCTCTTATTGGATGGCAGATCGATAACGAATTCAATTGTCATATGGATGTTTTCTATGCTGAGGCTGACCATGTCGCCTTCCGTGAATGGTTAAAGGATCGTTATGAATCGTTGGAGAATCTGAATCAGGCTTGGGGAACCATTTTTTGGAGTCAGACCTATACGGATTGGGAGCAAGTTCACCTTACCCGAAATATGGTCAGCCAATCGCCGAATCCTCACCTAGCATTAGATGAAAAGAGATTCATCTCAGCTAATACCATTTCATTTGCCAAGCTTCAGGTGGACATCATTCGGGAACTGGATCCGAAACATTGGATCACAACAAATGGTACGTTTGGACACTTGGATAATCATGAAATGACAGAAGACCTGTTGGATTTCTTTTCCTATGATTCGTATCCGCAGTTTGCCACGATCTTTCCAGGGACAGACGGTAACTCATTACAAGATCGGGCCTGGAGCATGAAACTGTCGAACGTACGCAATATGTCACCGAACTTCTGCGTCATGGAACAACAGTCTGGACCAGGAGGTTGGGTTGATAGTATCGGTATGGGTACGCCAAGACCGGGACAGATCCGATTATGGTCGTATCAATCTGTTCTTCACGGAACAGATCTGCTCGTCTACTTCCGCTGGCGGACAGCAACATTTGGCACCGAGATGTACTGGCATGGCATCAATGATTACCATAATCAACCCAACAGAAGGGTACGCGAGGTTGCACAAGTAGGGGAAGAGTTTGCCAAGATCGGGCGTGTTATTGCGGGTACTACATATCAAGCCGATGTTGCGATCCTACAGGACTACGATAACATCTGGGACGGAGAGTTGGATGAGTGGCACGGTCCGCTTCAGCAACAGAGTGTACGCTCCTGGTATAAGCAGCTCCAGTATCGTCATATTCCGACGGACATGGTTACACTGCAACCAACGACAACACTGGAAGAGTTATCCGAGTATAAGGTGATCATCTATGCTCACCCGGCCATCATGACAGACGAGACAGCAGAACTTCTGCAAGCCTATGTCAGTCAAGGAGGCACGCTGTTTTTCGGTGCTCGGACCGGATATAAGGATATCAAGGGGCATTGTTACATGAGACCGTTCCCTGGGGCTGTCGCTGAGTTGTGTGGTGTAACCGTAGAGGACTTTACCTTAATCAAAGGAACCGTTCCAGCAGCCAAATTGCAATGGAGTGGGGCGAGCGAGCGACTTCAGGAGGGAACGTCAACGGCCGGATTTAACGAAGTTCTTCATGTGGAGCATGCTGACGTACAGGTTGTGGCCGAGTATGCATCCGAATATTATTCAGGTAGTCCTGCATTGACCAAACGTACGGTAGGTCAGGGGCAAGTATGGTATTATGGAGCGGCTTACAATGAACCGGTCGTAGACGCTCTCCTGGATGAAATAGGGCTATCTTCACCTGTGGGTGACCTGGTAGAGGTACCGTCCGAAGTTGAGCTTGGTATCCGTTCCGGTAAGGATAAAGCTTATGTCTTTTTACTCAACTACTCGGATCAACAAGTACCTATTAAGCTTAAGAAACAAGCAAAAGAGTTACTGTCAGGTACAACACTTCAGAATGAGATCAACATGCCCGCGTATGGTGTATTCATTTTTGAGATCGATTTGCCACATTAAGAAATTCATTCATCCATATCATGCGTTATATATAGAAAGAAACACCAAAAACGCCTTGCAGCCATTGCAAGGCGTTTTGTAAATGCATGGTGTAATGTGTAATACACGTTGAGCATGGGCTGTTATTGTCTACATTTCGTATACCTATGCTTCGTACAAAATTTCACCTGTCCGGGATACATCATATCCCTCGAATGATTGCAGTTCCTGCCTGAACTCCTGCGATTGGAGAATCCGCAGGACAGATCCTGTCCAGGCTTCATTACCTTGCTTCCTCAGCATGACCAGATCATAACGTTCCTGAGTGAGCGGGATAAAATCAACCTGTCCCACAAGTCGCGCAGCCTTCTCAATGCCAACTCCGACATCGGCTTCACCCGAACTGACTTTGGCAGCCACGCCCATGTGACTGGTTTCCTCGGTTTCATATCCGATCAGACCTGCAGCAGGAATTCCATGCAGCCGAAGTTGCTCATCCAGCAATACTCGCGCGCCAGAACCTATCTCCCGGTTAGCGAGTCGAAGTTCAGGCTTGCTCAGATCGGTCCAATTCTGTAAGTTCTGCGGATTGCCACGCTGTACATACAGTCCGGCAGGGCGTGACAGCAGGTTCACCACAACATAGGACCGTCCTGTCAGAATTTTGCGAATATACGGCAGATTATACTCACCGGTATCTCCGTCGAGCAGATGGGTGCTGACCAAATCGGACTCACCGCGATACATCGAGATAAGCCCATCCAGACTACCCATGAACGAGCGTAGCGGACGAATGTCCCGAGTTTGTTTTTCCATATGGCGCATTAGAATATCCAGACTGACATCCTGACCTGTTATGACCAGATGCCGTGGTACAGCAGTCATTGCATGAGCAGAACTCGCTGGAGTAATCGCATGCGCAGACCCAACGGGTGTAGTCGATAGTAAGGAAGTTGCCTGAAAATCACCCTGACCTGGCTGAGTCCCTGATGCCGAGGTCTGATGAGGAGTCGGGATACGTTGACCTGAGGACTGAAGTTGCTTGGATCGACGTTTATATGCCTCCAGATCGGTAGCATCAATCCGCATTTGTTTGCCCACACGGTATGCGACAAGGTCTCCTTTTTTGATTAGGTCATAGACCGTCAGTTTCGATATTTTGAGCAGCTTGGATATTTCTTCGGTTGTGTAGGATTGCTCCTCCGTCATAAGTGAAGATCCTCCTTCAAAGGTATAGAGCAATTATGGTTTTGTTATGAATGTTTCTTGTACTATATCATTAATTGAGGGATGCCATAAACCTGAGAACAAGCAATAAACGCATAGGACAGATAACAAAAATCAAATGTGATCTTAATCACCTTCCCATTTTTTTTGTCTTGTGTATAATTAGATATAATCAATTATAACTAGTTATAGCTAAAGATAACGTTGGGGGAGAAATGAATGAGAAAGAAAATCGGATATGTGTTGGGAAGTATGTCACTGGGACTGGCTCTTGTATTGGCTGGTTGTGGCGCAAACACGGGCACTACGGATACATCTACGGGTGCAGAACAAACGACCTCAACGCCAGCGGCATCAGGTGAAACTTCATCAGCAGGAAATACCGATCCGCAGGAAACGGTAGATCTGACAATCTCTGCGGCGGCCAGTCTGACCGATGCGATGAAAGAGATTGAAACCAATTATGAGCTAGCTAATCCTTATATAGAACTTAATTTCAACTTCGGTGCCTCAGGTGCCTTGCAACAGCAGATTGAACAGGGTGCACCGGCTGATATCTTTGTATCGGCGGCAACGAAAAATATGAATGCGCTGGTAGACGAGAACCTGATTGCATCGGGCGATCAGAAGAATCTGCTACAGAATTCACTGGTGGCGATTGTGCCAGCAGATGGTACCAATACAGTGGCCAGCGAAACGGATCTCACCAGCGATTCCATCAAGACGGTAGCGATTGGAATTCCGGAAAGTGTGCCTGCGGGAACCTACGCCAAGGAAGCTCTGACGAATGCTAAGCTATGGGATGAACTGGAAAGCAAGCTTGTGCAGGGGAAAGATGTTAGACAGGTTCTTCAGTATGTAGAGACGGGTAATGCAGATGCAGGATTTGTATATAAAACGGATGCTCTTACTTCGGATCAGGTGAAAATTGCGTTTGAGGTGGACAAGAACAGCTATACACCCGCCAATTATCCAATAGGCATTATTGAAGGAACCAAACACCGTACAGAGGCCGAACAATTCTATGCGTATTTACAAACCCCTGAAGTGCTCGATATCTTCGCGAAATACGGATTCACAATTCCGAAATGAATGTGAACGCCATAGACTGGTCCGTATTCTGGTCACCGGTGCGCTTATCACTTCAGGTTGCGCTGTTATCCAGCGTGGTGGCCACTGTGCTCGGAATTGCAATAGCCTGGAAGATGTCACGTTCTTCATTTCGGGGAAAGATTTTGCTGGAAACGGCATTTATGCTGCCGCTAGTCCTTCCCCCGACGGTGGTTGGATTTCTGTTACTTGTCATACTTGGGCGTAAAAGTCTGTTTGGACAATGGATTGAAACCATATTCTCCGCACCGGTTATTTTCACCTGGTGGGCTGCGGTGATTGCTTCGGTGGTGGTTGCTTTTCCACTGGTGTATCAGACAATGAAATCGGGATTCAGCGGTGTGGATCGTGATCTGGAAGATGCGGGCCGTTCGATTGGGGCGAATGAGTGGCAAGTCTTTCGTTACATTTCCTTGCCGCTCGCAGGCAGAGCATTGATGACCGCCTTCATCCTGGGCTTTGCCCGGGCACTCGGCGAATTTGGTGCGACACTGATGATTGCAGGCAATATTCCGGGCAAAACACAAACGGTACCCACGGCAATCTATGTCGCTGTAGATTCGGGCAATCAGACCATGGCTTGGGCGTGGACTGTTTCCATTATTATCATCTCATTTCTCATGTTACTGATGACGAGACAGCAGCGAGATGGAAAAAATGACTGATTTGATATGTGTTAATATTATATATAAAATGATTAAAAACCCGTTTTGAGGAAAGAACTTTTTTCCTTAACGAGGGTTTTCATTACCAATTTCATATGTACCAATATCAATATCCTGCCAAATTGGTCTTAATGGAAATGTAAAGCTGTTTTAACATAAAAAAATAAAAATTTTCCCGAAATTTAATCGTTCAGCACTCGCTTTCAGTGGGCTTGATCCTGTAAGATAGAAGTAATGGATTCCAGCCAAGTACTGAAATAAGGAGAGACGACGATGAACACTAAATCTGATTGCGGCGTTTCGTTGCAAATTGATGACTATCTGGATCTTTTGCATTTTGCCATCCAAATTCAGGATCAGGAATGGCAACAATCCCTTATCCGCCAACTCAAAATATTTCAGACGGCGACGGAGCAGCAACGCACACCTGAAGAGGAATTATGGACACGGTTTGATTACATTAACAGCAAACTGACAGGTCTGTGCCACCAGATTCATGCCGCTCATTCCATGGACGAACGCAAGAAGTTCGAGGAACGGATCGGTCTCTTACAATTACAGCGAGTGGAAGTTGCACGTAAAATTAAATGGGCGAGTCGCAGATAGATGAGTAGTGTATACACCAAGTGATGCACCGCCAAAATGGTATAATCAGTGAGAGTCATATAAGAAGAAGCCATCCGCCAATCGATATGGGGGATGGCTTCTTCTTGTACTATAGAGAAGTCCTATAACCATATCAGGATGTCCTATTAGTTTAGTTATTGCCCAAAGATGACTTGTAATGATATTCTTTGTTCAACCTAATTCCGACTATACAAGTAAGAATGGTTTGTTAATAAGGTAGAGGAATGGGAGTACACATCATATTCGCTGTGATAACAGCCTGTGGAGGAGATTGGGAATGGTTAAAAAACGGGGGATTCAAAAATTCCGGACAGCACTGCTGTTCATTACAATGCTGGCGGTACTGGCTGGATGCAGCACAGGAACTGCAAGCAATGATTCAGAATCTGCTTCGGCAGCAGGCGACACCAAAGTGAAAAAGATCATTGTAGGAACAGGTACACAGTTCCCAAATGTCTGCTTCATTGA
The DNA here is from genome assembly GCF_047302515.1 of Paenibacillus amylolyticus. Classification (GTDB taxonomy): domain Bacteria; phylum Bacillota; class Bacilli; order Paenibacillales; family Paenibacillaceae; genus Paenibacillus; species Paenibacillus amylolyticus_G. Next base: position 287,672 of record NZ_CP168019.1, read on the forward strand.
TGAGAATGGCAAGTTAACAGGTTATGATGTGGAACTGATCCGGGAGATCGACAAACGTTTGCCTGAGTATGAATTTGAATTCAGCACCATGGATTTCAAAAACCTGCTGCTGAGTCTGGAAACGAAAAAAATTGACCTGATCGCTCACCAGATGGAAGTGAATGATGAGAGACAGGCCAAGTTCCTGTTTAATGATGAAGCCTATAATATTTTTCCAAATAAAATTGTCGTAAGTCAGAAAAATGAGGAAGTAAAATCGATTGAGGATCTAAAAGGGAAAAAACTGATTGTTGGTGCTACAAGTAATGCGGCTGTACTTGCTGAGAAATGGAATGCAGCGAACGGCACCGGGATTGATATCGTTTATTCCGGAGCGGGTGAGGATACCATTACCCAGATCAAAACAGGCCGGGTGGATGCCACCATCAGCACGCAGTTTGCCATTGATTATCAGAATAAGGCGGTTGATGCTCAGTTGAAAACGGTAGGAGATGCCCTCTCCAACTCCAAAGTGTACTTCATTCTGAACAAAGATGAGCAGGAGCTCAAAACCAAAGTGGACGAAGCACTCAAAGCGATCAAAGAAGATGGAACGTTAGGCAAACTGAGCACAGAGTGGCTTGGAGCTGACTATACGGTTGAAGAGTAGTCTGAGAAAGGTGTGCAGCGGTAATGGGAAAATCATTTGATCTGTCATTGGTTCTGGATTTCATCCCGGAACTGCTACGATATTTGCATATAACACTGATTGTACTGGGTGGTTCCATCGTGCTCGGACTGGTGGGCGGCGTGCTTCTGGCCGTTCCCCGGCTGTATCGGATTCCAGTACTAAGCCAGTTGGCTACCCTGTACGTCTCATTCATGCGGGGCACACCGATCCTGATCAAATTGTTCTTGGTGTATTACGGACTTCCCGAGTTGCTCAAACCCATTGGCATCGACCTGTCGAGAACCGACCCATTGTTATTTGTCATTGTGACCTATGCGCTTAGTGATGCGGCATCCTTTGCCGAGATCTTTCGCGGAGCGGTGCGCAGTGTGGATAAAGGTCAGACGGAAGCAGCCTATGCTGCGGGTATGACCACATTCCAGTCTTTTCGGCGGATTGTTGTTCCGCAGGCACTGATTGTTGCTTTTCCGAACATGGCTAACACGTTAATCGGTTCATTAAAGGATACGTCTTTGGCCTTCTCCATTGGTGTCATGGATATGGTGGGCAGAGGGCAGACGTTAATTTCGGCTACATCGCATGCACTTGAAGTGTATATCAGTCTGTCTGTGGTCTATTATGTCATCGTTATTGTGCTTGAAAAAGGATTTGCCTTTGCAGAACGCAGACTCCAGCGTCATGAACGCAAGAGAGTTGTACACAAACCGGCAATTCGAGCCAAACGCCTGAAACGAATAGCGGGGTGAGCAATATGTCGATTGATCTCCAGTTTATCTATACATCTTTTTTTCAAATCCTGAAGGCATTGCCACTGACACTCGTCATTACGATTGTTCCGTTGATTGCAGGCTTCGGAATCGGTCTGGCTACAGCTCTGATCCGTATCTATCGCGTGCGGTGGATTCACCGCATTGCTGACTTCTACGTTTCATTCCTGCGTGGAACACCGATGCTGATGCATCTATTCCTCATCTATTACGGTATTCCGATGATTATCGATAAACTGGCGGAACGTTACGGTTGGGCTTTCCAATCCTCGTCGATTCCAATTCTCGTATTTGTACTGATTGCATTCTCGCTCACTGCAGGCGCCTATATGTCAGAGATTATCCGTTCAGGTATTCTTGCTGTGGATATCGGCCAGATGGAGGCGGCTCACGCTGTAGGTATGAGCACATTCCAGGCTTTAAGACGTATCATCATCCCTCAAGCGATTGGGGCTGTATTGCCTAACCTGTGCAGTATGTTTGTTGGGTTCCTGCATGGATCAACACTCGCTTTTACCGTGTCTCAGATGGACATCCTCGGTAAAGCGGATGTGGTGGCATCCGTCAGTCTGAAGTTTCTGGAGGCCTTTATCGCCGCAGCGTTTATCTACTGGGGGCTAACCATCATTGCCGAGCGGATCACTGCTCTGCTTGAGCGTCGGGTTGCCGTGTACAGCAAAGGAGGCGTGTCATGATTACACTAACAAACATACACAAAACTTTTGGCAAGCAGGAAGTATTGAAGGGAATTGATCTGACCGTGGAACAGGGCGATGTCGTAGCGATCCTTGGACCGAGCGGATCAGGTAAAACAACGCTGCTGCGTTGCGTCAATTTTCTGGAACGTGCCGATGAGGGCGAGGTTCAGATCAGTGGATTAACCGTTGATTGCAAGCATGCACGCAAACATGACATTGTACAGTTGAGACGAAAAACGGCGATGGTGTTCCAGCATTATAATCTGTTCAAACACAAGACAGTGCTGGATAACGTCACGGAAGGCTTAATTATTGCCCAGAAAATGTCCAAAGCCGATGCCCGCACGCGTGCCTTGGGCGTGCTTGAACAAGTCGGACTGTCTGCCAAAATCAATGAGTATCCAAGTATGTTGTCAGGTGGACAACAGCAACGGGTGGGCATCGCCAGAGCACTGGCACTGAATCCCGAAGTGATTTTGTTTGATGAACCGACCTCAGCGCTGGACCCCGAGCTTGTGGGAGAAGTGTTGTCTGTCATCCGCTCCATTGCTCAAGAGGGGATTACCATGATTGTAGTCACCCATGAAATGGGGTTTGCGCGTGAGGTGGCAAATCGGGTTGTTTTCATGGATGGAGGTTCCGTTGTGGAGGAAGGAACCCCGGAGGAGGTGTTTGTACGTCCCAAGCAGGAACGTACTCGCCAATTCCTCAGTCGATATTCTTCCGACTGGAGTTATGTCATCTGACGATATAGGCGCAAGCTGTAGTAACTGACGATCCCGGCCCGGCATATGCTGTAACAGGCAAATGCTGATAGGCCGGGTTTTTCTATGGGTGAAGCAGGCCGTGACGGTAAGGAGGAGGACCATGCAGAGCAAAATCGATGAAATCATCACACATATTGCACACTCTCACCAGCAGATCGCACGTGTGCTGGATGCCAAACGCCAAGTCGCTGTACGCATGTCTGAAATCATCAATCATTTGCCAGATATCGAACCGGAGTTGGATGGCGTTGACGGTCTGCTGGATAGCTCTGGGCAAATCAACAAAAGCATTATCTCTTACTTGGGGGGCCTTGCAGATCTGGAAGAGGCTGTAGCCGAAACGCTGACCCAAGTCATGCGGGAGATCGCGGTTCAAGAAGAAGAATAAGCCCGGAAGGCGGGTGAAGGAACATGAGTAGAGAACAGAGCCTCATTCTGATGCTGGACGCAGCAGCCAAAATGCAGTGGAATATTGCCCTGATCCTGGAGGCAAAAGCGATTGAGGCCGAGAAGGTACGGAACTGGACGCTGAATCATTTGAATGGGGATACCTTTCTGACGCATGGGGATCAGGTAGGCGAGCCGCTTAAAATGCATGATCAGCTGGTGGAATTGCTGGAAGGATTAACCCGGATGGAGACCGGACTGTGCAACAATCTCAAAGCGGTGATGGTACAGAACGATAGCGAAGATGGTGGCGGTATGGACGGTGGCATGTTTGGCGGCATGGATCTGGGAGACATGGGAAAATGAGTCTGATGCGGCGTGAGCAGGAAGCCAAACTGGCGCTCATTGAATCCATTGCACACAGTCAGCAGGCGCTGGCACGCATTCTGGACAGTGTAGCCAGTGTAACCGCTCATTCGGAAGTATCCGCCCGCAGTCTGGCCGAAAACATTCGTTTGCTGAGTCGCTATCAGGCAGAAATGTCTCGTATGGTTACGGGAATCAGGCTGGCCCGAATCCAGCATGGGGAGCCTGGTTTGCCGTGGCTCAAAGACCCCGGGTGTGCAATTCGTATCGTTCGGGACATACAGGAGGAATGTTGACATGTTAAAGAAAAAGAAAATACGACTGAGAACCAAAAGAGCTTTGTTAATCCGTGGAGCCCGTCTGCGCAAAATTCGCAAACTGCGTGCGCTCAGAGCCAAACGTGTTCTTCACAAACGCCCACTTAAAGGACGCAGTGCGTGGCTCAAAAAAAAGAAACGTGCGGTACGGCGGCACCGGAGTCCAAAGCCCGTACAACCAGTCGTCCCGGCTACCCCTACCGATCCGAACCCGGACGGTGCGTACAGCCAGGGATACAACGAGGCGTACAACGAGGGATTCAACGCGGGTTTCGCCAAGGGATTCGAGGACGGACATCAGCTGGCTTACAAAGCACAGTAACCGAGTAGATAGGATTATTCCTGCATGGAATGATACCTGTCCAACAGTTAGCCCGGGGGGGACAGATCCCTCCGGGCTATTTGCATCGCCACAAAAGCGGACATGCCCGTACAGGCGGATGTAGAGGGCAAACGCCAATTTTGCGCCTTGCAGGACACCCGTCCATGATGCATCTGACCCCGAGGCATATCCTTTAGAGGGAAGACCAATCTCGGGGAGAGTCTGGAAGTGAGATCTCCTGAAGGAAGACAGGGTGAAGAATGTGGCAAAACGAAAGCACCGTCCGCTGACCGAAGCGGAAACGGCTTACCGCGGCGGATATGCAGAAGGCCGCAGATTCGGCGGCTGTCAAGCCATGATGGAGCGGGTGCAGATGTTTGAACCGACCTTGCGTGACATGAAGGTGTTATATATCCCGCAAGGATTCGATGCCATCGATGAAGGTGTCACCTTGGCTCTGCAGCAATCTGTACGTGAATGCGTTGTTGGATCGCCAGCAGCGATGTTGCAGGAAGCCAGTCAGCATCGGCCCGATGTCGTGCTCGTCATGAATGGTCTGCATGTATTTCCCGCAGATCATGTGGAGCAGGTGAATGGCATACGTGCACTCGGTATCCGAACTGCCGTATGGTTTGTGGATGATCCGTATTTCACCGAAGATACAACGTCCCTTTGCCAGCACTATGATGTCGTGTTCACGCATGAAGAGGCCGCCGTACCCTTCTATCTGGGACATGGAGCGAACCAGGTCATCTATATGCCACTCGCGGTGAATCCAGGCATGTTTCAACCGCGGCGCGCCGCACCGCAGCATCAGCACGACATTTGTTTTATCGGTACCGGATTCTGGAACCGGATTGCTTTGTTCGACGAGCTGGCCCCTTTTCTTGCGGACAAAAAGGTATTCATTGCGGGTAGCCAGTGGAATCGGTTGGCACGCTTTGATGTACTAGGCCGTTTCATCCACGAAGGATGGATTGCTCCTGGAGAGACAGTAGATTATTACAATGGCGCCAAGATTGTCATTAACATTCACCGGACTTGCGAGAATGGGGAAGACAATCGCAATACACATCATCTTGAAGGTCACTCGATTAATCCACGCACGTATGAGATCAGCGCATGCGGCACAATGCAGATTACGGATGCACGTGCAGATTTACCCCGTTATTATAAGCCGGGATATGACATCGAGACGTTCACCAACGCAGCAGAACTTCAGCGCAAGATCCACTATTATCTGAAGCATGAAGAAGAACGACAGGCGATGGCGTGGCGTGGACTTCTCACCACGATGAACCAGCATACATTCACTCGTCGGATCGGTCAGTTGCTGGAACATTTGTAATCCCCGTCTGAAGTGCAGCATCAACAAGAACACTATCCCAAAAAATAAAGGAGTGGCGGTATGTCTCTCAAACACCGTAAAACCAAAAAGATTCATGCACCCGTACTGAGCCTGGCTGATCAAGCGCGCAAAAATGGGCAACATGCCGGATATGACGCAGGTAAGGAAGAAGGATATCTGCGTGGTCGCGCCAACTATATTGTGAATTGTGCACAGGAACCGTTGCCTTTCCGACAGCTTCACGTGCTGTATGTATCCTCGGGTAAAGGCTTCCCTTACTCCCCGTTGGATGAGGCCATCATGGCCACGCTACAGGGTATGGTAGCTCAAGTAACCCTCTCTGATCCGCGTCAACCGATTTCTGAAATTGCGCTACAGACGCGTCCTGATCTTGTGCTTGTGCTGGATGGAATGGATATCCCCATCGAGCATATCGATGCGATTCGCCAAGCGGGTATCCAGACGGCGATCTGGCTCACGGATGACCCGTACTATACAGATATGACGCTGGAAATTGTGACACATTTTGACCATGTCTTCACGTTGGAACTGAACTGTATCGATCTATATCGACAAATCGGATGCGCGTCCGTTCACTACCTCCCTTTTGCCGCATTCACTAATCATTACTTTCCGATTACAACTCCTTCCCCGTTAAAACGGGATGTCAGCTTTATCGGCTCGGCCTACTGGAACCGGGTATACTTCTTCAATCCGATCATGCCTCAGTTGATGTCACACAATACGGTATTTAACGGAATCTGGTGGGATCGCCTGCCTGACTATACTGCCTATGGCGAGAAGATTGAACTCGGTCGCTGGATGAGTCCGCCGGAGACCAATGATGTGTACAATGGCACCAAAATTGTCATCAACCTGCATCGATCCCACGAAGATGATTCCGTCAATAATAATCACCTCAAAATCCCGCCAGCCTCACCAAACCCGAGAACGTTTGAAATTGCCGCGTCCACGACGCTACAGCTGACCGACGCCCGAGATGACATTGCGCGTTTCTACAAACCGGGTGTGGAGATTGAGACATATTCCTCGCCGCAGGAGTTACTCGACAAAGTGGAATATTATCTTACTCATGAAAAGGAACGCCGTGAGATTGCACTTCGTGGACTCGAACGTACACTGAAAGACCACACGTATGGCAAAAGAATTAATGAAATGTTAACCATCATATTCCCTTAATTCTGGCCGGGAGGAGGTGTGCACAGTACCCTGTATCGGATAATCGTGTACAGGGTCCGTGCGGCCATGGCAACGAAACCAAAGATGATGTTATTTTCACATGTGTGCAATACTCGCAGCATCACAGGCGCCGAGAAGCTGCTGCTTCATTTTATGAGAGAGATCGGTACGATCTTTGAATGTGTGCTCGTAGCCCCTCAGGAGGGGAAGCTTGCGGGGCTTGCGCGAAGATTCGGCATTCAGGTCAAAATATGCACTCTGCCGATGCTTCACGGTGTGTACACACCTTACCTGGGCATTGCAGATGATGCGGAGCATCTTCGCCATACACCAGCGTATCAGGAAGCAGTCTCCCTAATACGGGAGACTGCTCCCGATATAGTATTAACGAACACCTGCGTTAATGTGATGCCGGCTGTAGCGGCAAAGTCCCTTCAGATTCCGATCATCTGGAAGATTACCGAGATTATTCATACAAATGAACATACAACCGAGGCGATCCAGATGATTGGCCGTTACGCGGATTGGATTATTGGTATATCCGAGACAGCGGTAGCCCCTTTCCAAGAAGCCGGCATGGGTGACAAAGTGACGATCATATCCCCAACTTGGGAACCCGCGCTACCAGCACCGGACCGCTGGGTTCATCTGCGCGAACGCAAGCGTAAGGAGCTCGGTTTCAAATCATCGCAGACCTGTATCGGTTATATTTCTTCATTTATATATGATGCCAAAGGGTTGAAACCTTTTGTAGATATGGCCTTGAGGATCTGTGAAACACATTCGCGCTGTCGCTTCTGGATCATCGGGGCACCGTCGGATAAAAAGTATTACGACGAGTGTGTATCACGGGTGAAAAAATCCGGGTATTCACGCCGGTTTACCTTCACCACATTTGAAGAGAACGTATCTCTGGCGTATACCGCGATGGATATCCTGGTCATCCCAAGCATGGTCAAAGAAGGATTTGGCATGACCGCACTGGAGGGTCTCTATTTTGCCAAACCGGTCATCGCTTTTGCTCAGGGTGGACTGAAGGAATTAATGGAATCCGTAGGCAGTGATGCATTTCTGGCCCCGCCGGGTGATACCGAAGCGCTTGTCACCTTGGCAACATCCTTGCTGAATGATGCAGAGCTAGCCTCGAATACGGGGTGGCGTAATCGGACAGAAGCGGAAAGGCTCTACGGCGTTGAAACCTACCGAACGAAACTGCATACGATGGTGACACAGTGGTTATTGCGTTTTCCCGGATGGTTTGCTTATATCCAACCTCCGAATGGACCTGTGTATACCCATGGGGAGGGAGGACTACGCACTGTACTGGTTCTGGAGCCGACTACGGTTCGGGCACTATTATTCCCACTGACCGTCATACAGGCGTTGCCACATTCCTCATTACCTCCAATCGCATTGGGTCACGATGCTCCTGTTGCCTCAGGTACTGTCCCGGCTGTAAAGCCGATTCAACAGAGGGGCAAAACGCGGAAACGTCGTCGCAAGCCACTTGCACCTCATTCACGCCGAGACCGTGAGGGGCTGAAACGTACTTCCGGAACTGGCAGACGTAAGGGGAGAACCCGTACAACGAAGGGACCGCGTCCGCATATGGGGAAATCGGCTAGTCGCAGACGCAAATCTGCCAAAGCGGGACGTAGCCGAGCAGGGCGCAAGGGTTCCAATACAAGATGAAGGCAGGGATTACGATGAAGATCATGACGGTGCTGGGTACGAGACCTGAGATCATACGGCTCAGCCTGATCATCTCCAAGCTGGACCAGTACGCGTCCAAACATATTCTGGTGCATACGGGACAGAACTTCACGGAAAGTCTCAGCGGTCTCTTTTTCAAGGAAATGGGCCTGCGCGCACCGGATTACGTTCTTCAGGATGAAGCGGCCACTCTGGGACGACAGCTATCCTCGATGTTTACGCAGATGGAAGATCTGATATTGCAGGAGAAGCCCGATAAATTGCTGCTGCTCGGCGATACCAATAGCGCATTATGTGCAATATTGGCTGAGCGCATGGGTGTTCCTGTTATTCATATGGAAGCAGGCAATCGTTGCTTCGACCTGGATGTGCCTGAGGAGAAAAATCGTAAGGTTATTGATGCCATCTCCACCGTTAATATGCCTTACACGGAACAGAGCAAGAAACATTTGGTTAGTGAAGGGGTACCAAGCAGGCGTATCGTGCTAACGGGCAATCCCATCTATGAAGTCATGCAGCACTACGACGCGCAAGTAAGTTCCAGCAAAATACTCAAAAAGCTCAAGCTGAAGTCCGGGCAATACTTCCTGGTTACTGCCCATCGAGCCGAGAATGTGGATCATGCCCCTCATTTGCTGGAGATTATGAAAGGACTGAACCAGGTCGCAGAGGAACACGGGTTGCGTGTGATCTGCAGTATTCATCCGCGTACAGCGATCCGGATTGCGGAGCATCTGCATCTGGAGATGAACCCGCTGGTGGAGTTTCACGAGCCGTTTGGATTCTTCGACTTTGTAATGCTTGAACGTCATGCACGCTGTGCACTTACGGATAGCGGTACCGTGCAGGAGGAGTGTTGCATTATGGGCGTGCCGACCGTAACGATGCGTCGAACTACCGAGCGGCCGGAAACGGTCGATTGCGGCAGCAATGTAGTCTCCGGTCTTGATGCCGCGCGCATCGCTGATTGCGTGAAAGTCATGACAAAGATGTCTAGCGACTGGGATTGCCCGCAAGGTTACAAAGCCACAGATGTATCCAGTAAAGTGGTTAAATTTCTGCTTGGAGGGAAAATGCATGTTTGAAAATAAGCGTATACTCGTGACTGGCGGTACGGGATCATGGGGTTATGAACTTGTGGCTCAACTACTGCCCCAGCAGCCCAGCGAAATTATTGTATATTCCCGGAACGAGTCCAGCCAAGTGGCTATGAGTCGTGAATTTGAAGACCCACGTCTTCATTTCCGGATTGGAGATATTCGTGACAAGGACGCCTTGACGGCGGCTTGCCAGCATGTGGACTATGTATTTCATCTGGCTGCGCTCAAGCATGTTCCGGTGTGTGAAGACCAACCGTACGAAGCACTCAAAACCAATGTGATTGGTACACAGAACGTAATTGAGGCCGCTATTGAGAACAAGGTGGAAAAAGTAATCTATATCTCGACTGACAAGGCTGCCAATCCTTCCAACTTCTATGGCATGACAAAAGCGATCGGCGAGAAATTAATTGTATATGCAAACTTGTTACACAGCGATACCAAGTTTGTTACGGTACGGGGTGGAAATGTACTGGGAACAAACGGCAGTGTGGTACATCTGTTCAAGAATCAGATCCGCCAGAAAGGGCAGGTCTCCATCACGGATATGAGTATGACTCGATTCTTTCTTACGCTGAAGGATGCAATTACCTTGCTGTTCAAAGCTTCGGTGGAAAGTGTCGGCGGAGAGATTTTTGTCATGACGATGCCTACCTGCAAAATCGTTGATCTCGCGGAAGTGCTGATTGAGGATTCCGGTGTGGAGAATGTGAGCATTGTGGAACGTGGCATTCGTCCAGGGGAGAAAATCCATGAAATATTGATGAGTGAATTCGAGAGCATGACCACCGTTGTCTACGATGAGCAGTACCTGGTAATTCTTCCTACCCTGGGCATACCGGGTCTGCGTGAACATTATACAAATTGTCCCCCGGTCTCCTTTAACAGCTTCAGTTCTGAACACCAACTCATGACCAAAGAGGAGATTCGTGAAATTCTGAAACGCGGAGGATTCTTGTCATGAAACTGCTGATACTTGGTGGAAACGGAATGGCCGGCCATATTTTGGTCGACTATTTCCGCCGTCAAGGTGTACACAGCGTCTTCTACACATCTCGGGATGTAACGGACCCCAATGGTCTGCTCCTGGATGTGAACGATAGCTTCATGGTTGATCGATTGGTAGAAGCTGTGCACCCGGATGTGATTATTAATGCTGTAGGTGTGTTGAACAACTTCGCAGATGAGGACAAAATTACTGCATATCATATTAACGGTTTCCTGCCACATCGTCTGCGGCGGGTTGCAGATACGATTGGTGCACGCCTGATTCATATCAGCACGGACTGTGTGTTCAGTGGGGAACGGGGAGCATACCGTGAAGATGATGTTACGGATGGGACTTCAGCTTACGCCATCACCAAAGCACTTGGCGAAGTTCAGGATGAAGGTCATCTGACGATCCGTACGTCCATCATTGGACCCGAGATTCGCCAGGGCGGCATTGGTCTGATGCAATGGTTTATGTCCAGCACAGGTGAAGTCGGGGGGTATACCCGCGTATTCTGGAACGGTGTGACCACACTTGAGCTGGCCAAATGGATAGACCATTACCTGGCCTCATCGGTTAGTGGTCTGATCCACTTAGCTCATCCTGCACCTGTCAGCAAGCATGACCTGCTTGTATTGTTCAAGCAGACCTGGGATAAGCAGGATGTGACGATTATGCGTGATGACAGTGTAGTGCAGGACCGTACGCTGGTGTCCACTCGCGAGGATGTGAAGACAGACCTGCCGGATTATTCTACAATGCTGAAGGAGTTGGCATTATGGATGGAGCAGAGCTGAGAGGCAAGAAAGTACTGATTACAGGCGCCTCCGGTTTTACCGGGCGACATGCCGTATCTTATTTTCGGGAAGCGGGTGCAGTGGTTGCAGCGGTAGTCCGGAGGCCGGATGTGTATTCATTCGGTAAAGGCGCACAAGTCCATGTCTGTGATCTGAACGATAAACAGCAAGTACGTCATCTGATCGGCGAGGTGCAGCCCGACTATGTGCTGCATCTCGCTGGCAAAAATTCAGTGCCTGATTCGTGGTCTGATCCGCTACTGGTCCTGGAGACCAATGTGATGGCCGTGCTGTATTTGCTGGATGCGCTTCGCAGTTGTCCGACAGCACGTACCGTTATTGTAGGATCGCGGTTAAAATATACGCCGGAACCTGGCCGGATTCCCCAGCCTCCGCATCCATACAGCCTCAGTAAAGCTCTGGAAGAGATGGTGTCCTTGTCGTGGATGTCGCTCTTCGGACAACAGATCATGCTGGCGGAGCCAGGCAATCTGATTGGTGCGGGTCCTTCCACAGGCATCTGTTCACTGCTTGTACGCCATGTTGTTGCCTGTGAGCAGGCGGGCAAAACCGAGGCATTCCGTCTGTCTGGCCGGGACAATACCCGTGACTTTCTGGATGTGCGGGATGCAGTAAGAGCGTATGCGACCCTCTTGATACACGGGTCCAGTGGTACAGTATACCCGGTGGTGTCTGGAGTCGAGCGCAGTCTTGGTGAAATTGCAGATCTGCTGTTGTCCATGACAGAAGCGGAAGTCCCTGTTCGCTGGGATGGGGCATCATCTGGTCCGGATGGTTCGGGGAAACAGGAGGAATTATCACTGCTGCGCAAGCTTGGCTGGCAGCCGCTGATTCCATTTGCCACATCACTTCAGGATATCCTGAGTGATGTTCGTGTCCAGCAAGGGAGGACGACAAGTTGAATCCGAGAGTATCCATTGTCATTCCATTCTATAACTGCCCTTATGTGCCTCAAGCGATTCAGAGTGCGCTGAACCAGACGTATCCCGATGTGGAAATCGTTGTTGTGAATGACGGTTCAACCCGGCATGCAGAGTTGCTTCAACCCTATCTTCCTTATATTCATGTGCTTGGCAAAAGCAATGGCGGGACGGCTTCGGCACTTAATCATGGCATCCGCCATGCCTCAGGTGATTATGTAGCCTGGCTCAGTTCGGATGATTATCTGTACCCGGATAAAATTCGTTATCAGCTGGAGTTTATGCAGCGTGAGAATGTGCTCGTCTCACATACCAACTTTCACTATATCAACGAGCATTCGGCAGTTACCAGAATGCATGGTGGGCCTGAACCGATGTCGGATATGGACTTACTACGACGGCTTGTTAACGGCAATCCGGTGAATGGCTGCACGGTCATGATTCGCAAGGATCTCTTTAGCGGAGTGGGGCTGTTCGATGAACTTCTTCCCTACACCCATGATCTGGATCTCTGGATGCGTATTGTACTGAACGGTCATCGGTTCCCATACCTGAATGAACCGCTTACTGCCTATCGGTGGCATGGGGCAATGGGATCGGTACGTCATGCGGATGTCATCGGCAGAGAGGCATCCATGGTATGGTCCAGATATCGGGAACCGCTGTTGCAGCGAATAGCCACGCTTGGCGGGTAGCGCAGGGAGGGCAGTTAAGAAAGCCAAAAGATGGCTGATTAACGCCCTCTTTGCGCAGCATTTTACCTAAGACAGTAAGAGGAGGGGAAGGCCCGAATGGAGCCAAAAGTATCGATCGTCATTCCTTTTTACAATTGTGCTTATATCGAGCAGGCTGTTCACAGTGCCCTTCACCAGACGTATCCGCATATCGAGGTCATCGTGGTGGATGATGGGTCAACCGAGCACGTGGAGAAGCTACAACCATTCATGGATTCCATCTGCTATATTCACAAAGAAAACGGTGGAACCGCGACAGCATTAAATGAGGGCATCAAACATGCAACAGGGGATTACTTTGTCTGGCTCAGTTCAGATGATGTGATGCTGCTGGATCGGGTGGAGAAACAACTGAAGTTTATGCGAGAGGTCAAGGCTTCATTCTGCCATGGTGCCTACCATTATGTGAATGAGAAGAGTGAATGGTTGGATACGGTGCATCCGGAAGTGGGAAGTCGTCTGGAGATGTTGCAGGTACTGCTGGAAGGTTGTCCGATCAACGGCTGTACTGTCATGTTAGAGATGGAAGCATTTGAGCGGTTTGGACTGTTCGACACTGATTTTCGCTACACCCATGACTATGAGATGTGGATGAGGCTGTTTCCAATGTATGAGCTGTTCTACTACAATGAACCTCTGATGTGCTACCGATTGCATGAATCGATGGGGACCAAACGCCATTTCAAGGCACTGGTTGCCGAGATGGAACAGGTTCAGGCGAAGCATCGGCCTATTCTGTTTAACTTGCTTCAGATTGGCGGGTACTGGAAGTAGATGGTTTTGGCAATGATGGCTGAATGGAATAGGTGTTAATTGGATAGGAGAGCACCCTTATGAAGCACTTTTTAAGTGTTATAAGTGGAAGCTCTTTCTTTGCTCTATGGACAGCCATGATTAATCTTCTGAATGATCTTTCTCAGGAAAATAAGGCCATTCGGTTCTCTATCCTTGCGCAGCGAAACGTTCAGTGATCTGAATATGTATTCCAAGTTGGCGACAGATTAAAACGATTTGGATTTCCATAGCTCCAAGCGCTAACGAACCTGCCACGTCTTATTAGGGCAATTACGATGAAAAATAAATCCTAACGAATCTCAGTCACGTTATTCCTTCGCAAAATGGGACTCGAACCTTTAATTCGACCACGATGGATGAAATAACGTCTCTGTGATTCGTTACATGTCAGACTTGTGTAAAATGGAGTGAATAGCGTGTTCTCGGTCCGTTAGAACACATTTGAAACGAGCAAGGGGTGTCCTCAGTCATTCATATGACAGATGGGACACCCCTTGTTTGATATATTTCGGCATGTTATATAAAGACGGCATATCATTGGACGACTCAATCTTTTGAATTCATGATCGCCATGGATGCAGGATCGGGAAATACATATCCTTTAGGCAGCTTCTTCATCAATTCATTCATTACAGCGTAATCGACGTCGATGTGAGGTGTGGAAACTGGAGTCGAAAACCAGCGATTGTACAGATCACTCGGTACAAGCAACGTCATGTCGTGAGACCTCCTCTGTAGATGGCTTCTTGGTAGACTTGAAATGTACGAAATCCCATCACTTCCAGTGAACGGTGTTGTTCAGCCCAGGCTTTCGCCGCCGCACCCACTGTTTTCCGGGTAACATTATCCTCAAGTAGTGCATCCAACAGTTCACGGAGCGAGTCGACATCCTGCGGAGGAACAACCCAACCCGTACGTCCAGGGTCAACCATCTCAGGCATGCCGGCTGTACCACTGACGATAACAGGTACACCCGCCAATTGCGCTTCGGTAACGGAGAACGGCTGGGTGTCCTGCAGACTGGGTTGGACATAGATATCTGCATGGCGCAGGAAGGAAGGAATATTGTCCAGCTTGCCCCAGAACACAACATCGGCTCCAATCCCCGTTGACGCGGCCTGTGACCGCAATTCATCGGTTAGATTGCCTTCTCCTGCGATCCAGCAGACCCAATCGGAACGTTTGTTTTTCAGACTGGCTAAGGCCTTGATTAACACATGAACGCCCTTGATGTATTCAAGTCGTCCGGTAAAGGCAATGACTTTCTTGCCCGCAGGTGGTCGCTGGCGGAACTTCACAGCTGCTGAGGCACGGTAGGCTGGGAGATCTACAGCATAGGGAATCTGTCTGAACTTTGATTCAGGAACGGCAAGCTCTGTAAGCGTACTCTTGATCCAGTGGCTTGACACGAGAATGAGCTCGGACTGTGCTGCACTTCGCTCTTCCAATGAGAGAAAATAACGTCCACGCTTGGATTGCAAATATGAAGGGAGAGTAAGCTGTGGGTTGGAATTTTGAGCATCGTAAAAGGCTTCGCGTGCAAGAGCGCCATGGTAGCTTGTAACCAGTGGGATGTTGCGGTTCAAGATGCGTTTTATTGCTACGGCAGCTACCGGATCTTGCGCATGAATAACATCATAGTGGTCCACCCCCAGATAAGCGGCCGCCATCTCGAAGGCATATCTATTCAGTTCATAATAAGCGAGAAGAGGATCGGCAGTGAATTGTGGCAGATCAGTCGGATTGAGTTTGGCTTGCAGCATGGGCCACACCTTATCCTTGGAGAAAGCGCGGTTCAGATTACGAACATATACTTCGTTATGGGCACCATTTGTGCCCATGATATCAACCTCTACACCAAGTGCGATTAACCTGTCGGCCAGTTGTTTAACATATGTCCATATGCCCCCCATATGTGTAAGCTCCCAATACGTAACGAGCAGAACTTTCATAGCTACCTCCTTGTCACGGCCTGCACCGGCCGAGCTTCTATCCTTTTATTCTATGAAAAAAGAGGACCGGAAGGTCGGGCATTTCCGTGTAATTGGTCGAAAATGGGTGAATGCAAATGGCAATGGACGAGAGGAAGCATATCCTATGTACAGGAAGGTTCATGTGCTCCGAAGGAGGGATCTACAGTGGCGGTATATTTACTTGAGATTCATGAGAATCTGTTACAGACATTTGCTCCCGTCAAGTACATGGATGTGGAGTTGGCCTATGTGGGCGGCGAGGAAGGGACGGATGTGTTTGTTGGTGGAGCCAGTATGCACGGAGAACTGTACCGACACCTTTTTCACCTAACGTCAAATTCGGGGGGAGCGGGCGGTAATCAGGTCATTCATAATTTGGATGTAACATCCGAGCCTTATGAACTGAGGGTCATCAGCAACAGTTCTTCCCCGAATCATCTGGTTATTCGAATATATTGCAGAAGTATTCACGGTCAGACATTGGGCATACTGTCAGAATATCAGATGATGAAGCTTGCAGATTGATATGGACATCATTGCATAGTCATGATTAACCAACGTATGGAGCAGGGAAGGTGCCTGTTCCATTTTTTTGTGGTGCATCCATAGTAGAATTGTCTGAAAAAATAGCTTGACAGCAAAGGTATTTTCATTAGAATTAGATCAGTATTAAACGAAAGTTTAAAACGACGATTTAAAACGATAGTTTGAAACTAGTCGTCAATATAGGCTGAGTGAGACGCATGGATAAGCCTGCGATCTACTGGCTGGAAAAGAGTGTGGAGAACGTGAAAGAACAAACAGCAGTACCCCAGGAGCCGGCAGAGTTTTCGCTTAAAGCCATTATACTGCCACTCCTGGCAATTATCGTCGGAATGATTATGGTTATTCTGGACAGCACGGTGGTGAACGTGGCCATTCCGAATCTGGTTCAATATTTTGAGACGGATCTTAAAACGATCCAATGGACGGTTACGGGTTACACCTTGGCTTTGTCTGCAGTTATTCCACTGGCAGGCTGGTTAACGGACCGTTTTGGTGCCAAAAGAGTATTCCTGTTCACCATTGCCATGTTTACCTTGGGTTCTGTGTTATGCTCGATCGCTCAATCACCTGAGCAATTAATCATTTACCGTATCATTCAAGGTCTTGGTGGAGGCATGGTTGCTCCTATTGGTATGGCGATGGTCTTTCGTTTGGCTCCTCCTGAGCGAAGAGGTTCCATCATGGGGATGCTGGGAATTCCGATGCTGCTTGCCCCTGCATTGGGTCCGGTGTTGTCCGGGTGGTTTATTGAATCACTGAGCTGGCACTGGATCTTCCTGATTAACCTGCCCATTGGTATCGCAGCTTTCATTCTATGTATCAAGTTTTTGCCGGATACAGATCGTGGACGCACACCTGCACTGGATCTGCTTGGCATGATTCTGGCGCCAATTGCGTTCTCGATGCTCGCTTACGGTGTGAGTGAGGGTGGAACGAGCTGGACATCTGCAACAACTTTGACAGGTGTCATTGTGGGTGGTGTAGCGCTCATTTTGTTCATTATTGTGGAGCTTCGTCATCAAAATCCATTGCTCGAACTCCGGGTATTCAAATCATCTGATTTCTCACGGGGAATTATTCTCGCATGGGTGTCACAAGTGGCGCTGTTCGGTGCGATGATCCTGATCCCGCTTTATTTGCAGCAGATCAAAGGATACACTGCACTGGAAACAGGATTGATTCTGCTGCCACAGGCATTGGCTTCCGGAGTGGGTATGCCGCTTGGTGGTCGATTGTTTGATAAAATCGGTGCTAGACCTCTTGCCTTCGTGGGTCTGGGTATTATCTCGGGAGCATTGTTTATTCTGTCCTCTATCACGGCAGAGACAGGTCTTGGCCTGATTATAACGGCTCTAGTCATGATGGGGCTGGGTATGGGCTTGTCCATGATGCCACTCAATACGCATGTATTAAATGCTGCACCGCGTAAGTTGGTTGGACGGGTGACACCGCTCACGGCGGCTGCACAGCAAGTGGTCGTGTCCTTTGCGGTTGCAGGGCTTACAGGCTTCCTTACTTCAAGAATCGCAGACAATACAACGAGTACAGAGCCGACCGCTATCGTTCATGGTTTGGTAGCTGGTTTCAATGATACGTTCTTCCTGGCCGCTTGTATTGCATTGTTCGGATGTTTGCTCAGTCTGATTCTGCGCAAACCTAAGCCGATGCCGGAAGAAGAACTTCAAAATGGCGACAAGCCTGATCCCGCGATGATGATGGGACACTAAGATTCTATAAAAACCATAATAGGCAGTTCAGAGAAATTTTGCTGAACTGCCTTTTTTGCTATGATCAATGGAAAATTCGCAGTGCTGTCATCATTTCACGGAAAGAAATGGCATATCGATCTGGTGAAAAAGACAAGCTCATATGCTGTCTGCCCTGAATGCGAATATACTCACGCAGTTTCTTGTTTTTCATGAGGTCCTTTGCTTCGGCTACAGCTGCCTTGACATCGCCAATCGGATAAAACTTTCCAGTCTTATTATGTGTGATAAATGAACGCACACCGTCCGAATCCGTACTGAGTACAGGGCAGCCACAAGAGATGGCTTCAGCGACGGCATAACCGAATCCTTCAAGCAGAGAAGTGGACAACATGATACCTCCTGAAGCCGCGATCATGGAATAGTAGGTAGGCATCTGAAAATGGGGAACATTGATAAAGATGCCAATCTTATCTTCAAGCCCGTATTCTGCCAGCATGTGCCGGAACATGACTTCATCTTCTGGATTAGCCAAAGTTGGATCGTGGAACAACCATAGTCTGGCTTTTGGATTTTTTTTGACGAGTTCACTCGATATGATTAAATATTCACGCCAGTTTTTGTTGTGTTCAAGTCGTCCTACCCAAGCCAGCACCGGATAGGGTGGGGTATCCACTAAGATTGGTGCGAAGGTGTCGGTATCCAGCATATTGGGAATAACAAACCGATGAAGCCAAGGACAGATATGAATGAACATATCCAGCAGGTGATCTGTGGGAGGTATAACGGCAGCATCACAATGAGCTTGAAGATAAGGGACACCCATCTGTATCGTTTCCAGAGCTTGATCGCGCGTTCCGAGTCCCTGCGCTTCAAAAATAATTCGCCCGGTATAACCAAGTCCTCTCAAGCGGCCGGGCATAGCGATGTCTGAAGTGGCAATGATGGCATCATAATGATGAGTATGAATGATATGATGGATATCCTCGTCACTGGACGCGGTGAAAATGGGTGTATCACTGTTGTTCTGCAATCCCGAGCCTGTACTGAGATACAATAGGTGCGCTTCAATGCCATGGCGTTTCAGAACAGCGGTGCGCAGTCGATTTAACGTATCCACGCCACCGCTCGGAACATAAAACGTGAATAATACTTTCAAACGATTCACCCTCTGACTTTTGGTCAGGAGCACATTCTCCTGTACTCTATGTTACGTTGGCTTTAAACGCAGGGTGTGGGTGTTGATCAGAATGTTCACATTTTGGACAAATATTTTTAAGCTGTCTTTTAAGTGTCATTAAGCTGAGGCTAGGATAGCTCACGTAAGATACAAGGAACTTCCCGTGTCTATCATCTATCCTAAACGATGGTGCACGGGTATTTTAACGGGAAAGGATGAATGATGTGCTCGAAGTGAAACAGGTCAGCAAAGTTTACGAAGGGCAACGTGGCGTACATCAACTGGATTTCACCATGGAACGTGGTGAAATTGTTGGCTTTCTCGGACCCAATGGTGCTGGAAAAACAACAACGATGCGTATGATTACGGGCTATGTGCATCCAACTGCGGGTTCCATTATGGTGGATGGGGTATCGGTGCATGAGCAGGGTCAGCGTGTTCGTTCCAAGATTGGGTATCTGCCTGAAACGCCGCCACTGTATCCGGATATGACGGTGCAGTCCTATCTTAAATTCGTAGCCAATTTGCGAGATGTCCCGGCACGTGAGGTTAAGCTGCGGGTCAGTGAGATGGTTAGCAGACTGGGACTTCAGGGTCGGGAAAGGCAAATGGTACGTGGGTTATCCAAAGGATACAAGCAACGCCTTGGACTGGCAGGAGCCATTATTCATAAGCCGGATCTGCTGGTTCTGGATGAGCCAACATCGGGCCTTGATCCAAATCAGATTATCGAGATCCGGGATTTAATCCGAGAATTGGGCGAGAACCATACGGTGCTGCTCAGTACGCATATTTTACCTGAAGTGAGCATGCTCTGTAATCGAATGTTGATCATCAATCAGGGACAGCTCGTGCTGGATGGTTCACCTCAGCATTTCGGATCAGCAATGGGGGATCAGTTCAAGGTGTCGATTGAAGTGAAGGCCACTGCGGAGCAATTACATAATGTGCTGACACCATGGGAGAAGGTGCGGAGTGAAGTCATTCAAGCGTCGGATGCGAATACCGCCAAAGATACTTCACTTAATTCAGATTCGGCGAATACGGTTAAAATGCTGCTTACTGGAGAAAACTCGGAAGATTTCCGGGAGGAGCTGTTCTACCTTTTGTCAGGTGCAGGATTACCGATACTGGAGATGAAGAAGGAGAACCTGAGTCTGGAGCAAATCTTCCTGAAGCTGACCACAACCGAGGCAACAGACACAGACGCAAATTCGGCAGATGTGGATAAGGTTGCTGGGGCAGAGATGGATCAGGACGTAACTTCGGACATCGACTCGTCGAGTACATCGGGAACATCAGTTAGTACAGCAGCCGATGCTTTGTCCCAAGCTCGCAAAGGGGAGGACTCCAAATGAGACGAATGATGGCGGTATGCAATAAAGAGCTGCAAGCTTATTTTCTGTCACCAACGTCCTATTTTGCTTTTGCTGTATATGTACTGATGACCAGTTTGCTGTTCTATTCAAGCTTTGTATATTACCAGCCGAGTATTGTCGATTATCGTCTCGTGTTGGGCGATACGTTGTCCATGCTGCTGTTTGTTGTGCCATTGTTAACGATGCGATTAGTGGCAGAGGAATTCAGACAGGGAACGGATGAATTGTTGCTGACTTCTCCGGCACGTGTAACAGAAATTATTTTTGGCAAATATCTTGCTTCTCTGGCCATTCTGGTCGTGCTCATCCTGTGCAGTCTGGTGTACCCATTCATCATGTCGTTCTACGGGACATTGGATATGACGACGGTATGGATGTCTGCGCTGGGGTTATTTTTCCTGGGCGGAAGCATGATGGCGATTGGACTGTTCGCTTCTACATTATCCCAGCATCAGATGGTGTCTGCGGTGGCTGGTTTTATTATTTTGCTCGTTTTGTGGATGCTTGATTCATTCGCAGGTAATACAGGTTCTGCTTTGCAGCAGTGGCTGGACCCGTTTGCACTGACTAACCGGTTCGACAGCTTCATGAAAGGTGTGCTTAGTGGGCCGGATATCTTGTATTATGTCACCCTTTCAAGTGTGTTTCTGCTGTTAAGCATTCAAATTGTGGAACGGAAGCGGTGGAGGTGAGAAGATGAAAAAATGGTTAAGTCATACCAACAGTACCGTGCTGTCCGTAGCGGTGATTGGCATCTTTATTTTGCTAACACTGTTCCTGAATTCACTTGGCGGCTTCCAGCTGGATCTTACCTCGAACAAACAATACACGTTATCTGACCAGTCCCTTACTGCGATCAAAAATTTGAAGGATGACGTCAACATTCTGGTGTTAACGGTCGAAAATGCCAACAACACCGTCCTGAACCGTGAGGTTACGGATATGGTCGAGGAATACACGAAACGTAACAGCAAGTTGAAAATAAAACAGTATAATCTGACGCAGGAACCTGCGCTTGCATCCAAATACGGCATAACAGGCAGCTCCATTGTGCTGGAACAGGGAGATCAACACAAAGTGATTGATATCGCCAGTCTGTTCACCGCGACAGGTGACGGCAGTGACGGATCATATCAGTTCACAGGTGAGGAAAAACTTACGCAGGCGCTCATGAATATGTCATCCACGGAGATGCATAAAATGGTCTTTTTGACCGGACATGAAGAGCTGAGTCTCGCTCAGATGACTACGCTGCAATCCTCCTTGGAACAAAATAATGTGCAGACGGAAGAATTACAGCTGAATCAAGCCGGAAAGGTTCCCGAAGATGCAGATGTGCTGGCGATTATTGGCCCACAACGTGATCTCAGTGATACGGAAATGAAAGCCATTCGCACTTATCTGAGTAATGGAGGCAAGCTGTTATTATCCCTCGGATTTGTAGAAGATATGAAATCCAGTTGGAAAAACATCGATGCTCTGATGGCTGATTATGGGGTCGTTGATGAGCATGCAGTCATGGTGGATAATCAGCAAGCCAGTACGATGGGGCCACTCTGGGTGGTGCCGGAGTATGGTACACATGCAATTACGGACAAACTCGCTGCGAGCCAATTGTATCCGATGTTGTCGCTGTCGATTGCGTTGACCAGCAAAGAACAGGATAAATATACCCTTTCACCGTTAATTCATTCTTCGAATGACAGTTATGGGGAGACAAATATCGGCGGTTTATTGCAGAATGAAACAACCAATGATGCCGAAGAGGACATTCAGGGACCCGTTGAATTAGGGTATGCAGCCGATACGACGGATGGTAAACCGAAGGCGGTTATTCTGGGTTCATCCATTTTCATGCAGGATTCGGAAATTGCAAATGGCGGCAATCGGGACTTTATTTTGAATACGGTAAACTATTTGAGTGAGAAAGAAAATGGATTGACGATTCGCCCACGGGTACAAGCCGGTTATGAGATGGCATACCTGAATGGCGAACAAGCCAGAACGATTTTCTTCGTGGCTATTGTAGCATTCCCACTCATCTTTGTTATCATTGGTGTACTCTTATGGTGGAGGCGCAGACGAGTATGAGAAAATGGGTTCCAACGATTCTGGTGGTCATCGTACTAATTGTGGGCTGGGCGTATGCGGCCAGTCAAAATTATTTTCGGGAAGAAGAAGCGGTGCAAGCCAAGTTGCTCGGTATTCAATCCGGGGATATCCAATCCATTACAATACATGACACAACGGAGGCGACATCCGATGCAGCAGCAACTTCGACCCTGACGCTTGAAAATGGCGTATGGCAGATGATTGAGCCAAAAGCCTATCCTCTGAACGGTTACAGTGTTAGCAGTTGGCTGGATGCGCTGAGTGGTGCGAATCAGGAACTGGTGGTGGAAGAAGCGCCGACGGATCTGGATAAGTACGGGTTAGGAACAGATGCCACACGTATGGATATCAAACTCAAAGATAATCGGGAGATCAAACTGACTATTGGTGGCCAGCTTCCAGCAGATGATGCACGTTATGTGCGTGTTGATTCGGGCCCTGTGGTTGCTGTGCAGACAGAGGCGATTACCAGCATAGCTTTGTCTCGTCGTGATTTGTTGGACACTACACCTTTTAATATGAATGAGACAAATGTTGGGTCTCTGGAGTGGGAGGGTGAAGCAGCTACCTGGATGTTAACATCGACATCGGAGAACGGTGTTGCAGAGCAGACCTGGACACTGAATGGAAAAACGATTGAAGCCACAGACGCCGTATCTCTTATCGGCAAAATCAAAAACTTGTCGACAGCAGATGATGTGCGCAAAGCGTCCGAGCTGAAGGGTACTGTTCCCCGATTCACCTTGTCTGTTGAACAGACGGTCAGTGGGCAACAAGTTCGAGATGTGTACCGGGGACTTACGGTGCCATCCGAACCGGATCAGATCTGGGTCATTACGCCGGATGGTCAATGGGCATATGGCATGGATGCGACAAGTCTAACGGAAACAGAGAAATTCCCGGATACAATTAAAGCATCCGCAACTTCGTCGGAAGAATCATCGAGTTCTGCAAATGACGAAACGACTTCCTCATCAACAGACGGGAAATGAGTGGGGGCGGAAGATATGTGATATTATTGTGTTGAGATGCAAATATTATTTCGAGGCAGTGCTGCGAACAAGAACAAGCAGCACTGTTTTTTGTTTTATATAGCGAAGAATCTCACTTTCCACAGATCAAAACCCAAAGACCAATAAGCAAAGACCAAAACCAGAATACCTGAATCTACAGGGTAAGATACCATATCCTTTCAGCATATCGGTACGTACAGAAGCGCATCCTATCTTTGTGACCAAAACCAACAAACATTGGAGGATGAGTACATGCCAGCAGTCAAAAAGGCAACAGCTATTACGTTATCATTATCTACTGCAATCTTTGTAATGGCCGGTTTGACAGGATGTGGCACGAATCGGGACACCAACAATATGCATACGCAAAGTGTTCGTCAGCAAGCCAACGGCATTAACCGTTATGGTGTGGAAACAAATGGCATGGATGGCATCCGGGCGAAAAGTTATCGCATGCACAATGTTACTGACCTGAAATCCAGTGAAGAGCTGGCAAAACGCATCACGGAGTTGAAGGAAGTTAAATCCGCCCGTGTCATGTTAACCGATCGTAATGCTTATGTCGCGGTTCGTTTGGCAGATGGTCATGCAGGCAAGTTGGAAAGCAAGTCCAATGGTCGTACGAGCATGCTGAATGGAACGATGCGTAATCATGCCAGTGATACCATGCGTGGGGGCAACATGAATCACGATATGGGTGGTATGCGTGTGAATGGCGGTACGGGCACAATGTCTCCGTACAGCACTAGCGGGATTGCTCCAGGACTGAACACAAATTCGGCAACGGATCGCAGCCATATGGGGAATGACCGCAGCATCTATGGAACCATGGGCACAGGCGCCGTTGGTATGATGCGTGGTCTGACAAACAGCGGCAAAGCACGTGGGACGGACGATGGGCATTATGGTATGAAAAGTGAAGGACAACGTGTAGATAGCACGGACGATAACACATCAGCTGAGATTAAGGGTAAGATTTCAGCCAAAATCAAACAGTTTGCACCAAACATCGAGAATGTATATGTATCAGCCAATCCAGACTTTGTGGAGCATGTCGAGAACTATGCCACAGATATTCGTAACGGTAAGCCCGTTAGTGGCATGATCGATACGTTCCAATCGATGGTGGAGCGCATTTTCCCAACGAACGGAACAGATACGAATCATCGCGATGACATCCTTGATGATGGCCTGATGAACCGTAATCACAACGGTGGTGTCATGAACCGAATGAATCGGTAGTTTTTCAAGACAGATGAACAAGTGTGCCTTTGCGCGGATGGCAACATCAGGTGCAGGGGCATGTTTGTTTTAAATGATCTCTAATACATAATGTGTCTACATGTTCTGTTAGATATGTTGCTAACTTCCTCATTCCAGAAATTCCAGCATCTGCAGAGGTGCCACTTCCAACTACAAGCACAGCATTTATTTTGAATGTTTCTTCAATTAATCTAGAATATTTGTCTTCCATATAGACTAACAAAATGAAGTACCATCTAATATTCTTGCGCTCCTAAAAAGGATTATGTTCTGCTTTTACGTCTAAGTGCAGAGTTTTTAGTGAATAATAAAGGGAAATGAAATTAGGGTATGGAATAGTTATGGATTAGAATGAATTTGGAAAGAAAATTCTGAACAGATCAAGATAAAGAAAGAAATGCACGCCCTTTTTCTTTCAAATGTGAATGGTGGTGAGTGTATGAACGAGAAAATTGTAGTTGCTGCAATGCGAGTATTTGAAGAACAGCATGGTTTTGCTCGAACAAAAGATTTTATAGAAGCAGGCGTATCTCCTTACTACATAAAAAAGCTGGAGTCCGCTGGTGAAATTGAACGGGTAAAGCAGGGGATTTACCGACAGTCTGGTCAATTTAATGAACCGCCCAATGAAATGGTTGAGGTATCCAAACTTGTTCCCAAAGGGGTTATATGTCTTCTCTCTGCGCTCTCCTTCTATGAACTGACAACTTACAATCCATGGGAATATCAGATTGCTATTCATCGTGGCGGTAAAAAGCCCAAGCTTCCAGACTATCCTCCTATTAAAGTAATCTATTTGGCAGATGTTCAATACAAAATTGGAATTGATGAAGTCTGTATCGATGGCTCGGCAGTTAAAATTTATGATCGTGAGAAAACAATTTGTGATATGGTGAGGTATCGTGAGAAGATTGGAATTGATTTGATGAAGGAAGGGCTGAGGAATTACCTTCAATCCCCCTACAAGAATATAACAAGGCTTGTCTCCTACGCTGATAAGCTACGAATTCGAACGGTTTTGCAAAAGTATCTGGAGGTGCTGATCTGATGAGTGAAATTAAAAATATCCCCGCCTCTGTTTCTGAACGTTTGAAAAATATAGCAAAAAAATCAGGAAAAGCATTTGATACCTTGCTGTTGCTTTATTTTCAGGAGCGATTCTTATATCGTTTATCCATTTCTGAGTACAGGGATAAATTCATTTTAAAGGGCGGGTTGTTTCTGTTCTCACAAACTCGATTCAAGGCACGTCCAACCAAAGACGTTGTTTTTCTCGCCAGACAGATTGCTAATGAACTGGATTTATTAAGAGAGTTGTTTGTCTCCATTTGCTCAATAGCTGTTCCCACGGATGGTATTGTATTTCAGTTGGATGAACTGACAACGGAGAGAATTAAAGAAGATGCTGATTATGAGGGCGTAAGAATTAAAGTGACTGCTCTTTAAGGGCGGATGAGAAAAAGTTTGCAGTTTGATATCGGATTTGGCGATGTGGTGGTCCCCAAGCCGCAGCTCATTGAATATCCTGTTCTACTTGATATGGCAGCACCACAAGTGCAAGCCTACTCGAAGGAATCCGTCATTTCAGAAAAATTTGAAGCCATGATTACATTATCTGTAATGAATAGTCGAATGAAGGATTTTTATGATATTTATACGCTGTTAACAACGAACAACTTTGATGGCCGAATTCTTTACGAGGCAGTGTCCGAAACCTTCCAACAACGTGGCACAATATTTGAAAAAGAGCATCCTCTGTTTCATGAAGAATTTGCTGGAAATGAAGGTCGGACAAAACAGTGGCAGGCTTTTCTGCGTCGTTTAGGGGTTGAAGAGCAACTTGCATTTCAGGATGTGATGGATGCTCTTGTTTCTTTTCTTGAACCTGTTTATCATTCAATAATTGATGAGAAAGAGTTTTTTAGGTGCTGGAGTTATACCGAAAGGGCTTGGAATAACAATAACTGATTAATACATAAGTTTATGAACGATGCACCAACTATTTTAGAGCGATGTATGCAAATTACTGCCCATTTTTCTTATAAAACTGAACCAACGCCCTTGACCTTACATAAGATGAGTTGACTGTATCCCCTTAACCTTGTTACACCAACACAACCCGAGCAAGGAGGGGTGAACATTGAAGGGTATCGATCATAAAAGCAAATTTTTGTTGACCCACCGTGAACGCGAAGTATTCGAATTACTGGTTCAAGACAAAACAACGCGTGACATCGCAGGGCAGTTATTCATCAGCGAGAAAACGGTGCGTAACCATATTTCGAATGTGATGCAGAAACTCAATGTTAAGGGTCGTTCGCAGGCAGTTGTCGAGCTGATTAAGCTTGGAGAACTGAAGATTTAGTTGCGAATTACAGTTAGGATTAAGTAGCAGCATGAAAGCCTTTCTCTATTCTTTGTCATGAAGAATGGGGCAAGGCTTTTTTGCTGCTATGGACCATGAAATGAGGGAGTTAACAATAAATTGAGGGAAGATCCGAAACGTAGCATCGCTTGTTTTCATTATTTTAGTAGACCATAATGATTACATATATGAAACAGATAAGGCAGTAGAATTAAAACAATGGTTTGAACGGACAAGATGGATTCTTAAAACACAATTCCATCAGTTAAACTACATATTTATACTAGAACGTGGAGGACAGAAATGACCTGAAGAAGCGGAGCGTTCGCCTTTATCCCCAGATATTCACCTTATAAAAAATGATTCAAAAAATCTGGTGATAACAGTGATCGAAAGGTTATTCTGTCAGCGAAGTGGCAAGTGTAACTATTCGGTATTTCAACTTATAATAATGAAAGGATGAGCTTAGTGGACCGCTTTTTAAATGAATTTGAAAACCAATTTCGAGCGGCTTTTCTAACCGTTCTGGAACAAACGATGGTTAAAGTAGAGCATGAGAAAGTATATGCTTGTGCATTTGGAACAGACAGTGATTGGGTAACGCTGTTCATGGCGGTAAATACAGAGGAGTCATTGAGCAAACATATTACCAATATGAAGGAACAGGGGTTGTGCGACAGCGAGCAGGACGAGATCTATTACAGATGGGGCTGCTCCGAATATCAATATGGCGAGGATACGCACTTTAACCATATCAGCCGATTGTTGTATGCAACAGAAGAAGTTCAGGAGTATAAAGAGGAGATCATTCGAATCATCGCCAAAGTTGTAAATGAGACAGCAGATGATGTTTTTGCCCGGTATGGACAAGCAAAAGCAGACATTACGTTCTTCGTTTCTCTAACAGATGACGATCTGGCGGAGGAGATTGAAAATCAATCGGTTAATCAAATGACTGTCCTCAGCTTAGCTAGTAAGTTCTTAAAACGATATGATGGCATCAACTAGAACGAGTTAACTTGAGTCAAATTGAATCAAAATGAATTGAATCGTAGTACCGCGAAAGTCTTTCCTATTCTTTCATTCAAAGAAGGGAAGAGGCTTTTTTGTTTTAGCGTGAAAAAATGAAACAATCGAATCCATATTACTTATAGATTCCTATTCGTTTGAATGAACATCCTCCATCTTTTCTTCGATAAAGACTGATAAAAGAGCTGCTCTAGCTGCTCAAACTGTACTTCGTTCAGATGAAGATGGAGTGCTCTTTTCGCAATTTTGGCGGCAGGCTGGGAAAACGATTTCCGGCCTCCGGCTTTTCGTTTGATCGGAATATGAAATTGCAGCAGGTCTTCGAGCTGATTCCAGCCTTCCCAACTCAATCGACCTCCACGTTTCCAGTCAATAGCATAGAGGGCATAATAGGCATGTGCTTCTGTTTGTTTGGTAGCAATAATCCAGGTGAAAGGAATGAACTTTTTCCGTTGTCTTCGATTCATTGAATTGCTCCTTCTCTTTACGATCATATCTCGATTCTCAATATAAAGGACATCCACTATGTATATCAAGCAGGTGAGGGCTATACACGCTCAGCATCATTGCAAAAGTCATGTTAAATTCCTCTTGATTTGCATCATCGTCTTGATTAAAATGAAGTTATAAAAATAATTTTCTTAATTTGTTAAAAATAAATAAAAATAATTTTCATAAAGTGAGGTCCTCATGGCAGCCATTTTACGTGCGTTGCAGCAAGAACTGAATAACCTTCCGTCTCAGGAGCGACGTATCGCCGAAGTCATTATGCAATCTCCATCGGACATTCCCGGCTGGACGATTAGTCATCTGGCAGAGCAGAGTGGCACAAGTGCGGCGACGGTAACCCGCTTTTGCAAGTCGTTTCATTTTAAAGGTTTCCCCGATTTCAAAATGAAACTCGCCGCAGAATTGTCCCGCGCATCTGATGAAACGGCGTATCAGGATATTGTAGCGGGCAATCCACTATCCAAAATTGTTGAAGCTATCGAAGCTAACCACCTCGCGTCTATTGCAGATACCACTCGTTTGCTGGATTTGGGCAGATTGGAGCAAGCCGTTCAATTATTGTGCCAGGCTCGCCGCATCGATCTGTACGGTGTGGCAACCTCGTCGATTGTTACACAGGATTTCTATCAGAAACTGGTGCGGATCGGCAAAAGCTGTACGGCTCTCTCCGACTCACACATGCAGATTACATCCGCATCTTCGCTCGCAGAGGGAGATGTGGCGATGGCCGTATCCTATTCAGGCGAAACACCAGAGACCATCGATGCCCTGCATTGTGCCAAACAGGCCGGAGCTTCTACGATTTCACTGACTTCCTATGGTAGTAACAAGCTTGCAACTGTATCCGATATCCCACTATTTACGTCCTCTCTGGAAGAAGGCATGAGGCGTGGAGATATGGCTTCACGTATTGCGCTGCTGCATGTGATCGATATTTTGTTCACAGGTATGGTAAGTGCCGACTTTGACCGTTTTATCCCTAGACTGGAACAATCCTATCATAATGTGCAATCTTATCGAGTCCAACACAACGGAGGTGCCTGACAGATGAAGATGAATATACGCATTTTTGAAAATGAAGAAGATTTAAACGCCACGGGTGCTGGCCTCATTGCCAGCTTGTTGCAGACCAAACCACGGGCTGTATTGGGGCTTGCGACAGGAAGTTCTCCTGTAGGCATATATAAACAGCTTATCACGTTATATCAGAAGGGGCTTGTCAGCTTCTCACAGGCTTCTTCTTTTAATCTCGATGAGTATGTCGGACTTCCAACAGAACATCGTGAAAGTTACCGCAGTTTCATGAATGAACAATTATTCAATCATATCGATGTAGATATTGCTAGAACGCAAGTGCCTGATGGTCAGGCTGCCGATCTGGAACAGGAATGTAATTCCTATGAACAACGGCTGGACGATCGTGGACCGGTAGATCTTCAACTGCTGGGCATCGGACATAATGGTCATATTGGCTTCAATGAACCAGGAACTGAACTTACAGGACGAACACATGTCGTGGATTTGAAAGAAGAGACGCGAAAGGCAAACGCACGCTTCTTTGACAGCATTGATGAAGTTCCGGCTCAGGCGATTACAATGGGTGTTGGTACCATTTTGAAAGCCAAACAGATTCTGCTCATTGCCCGTGGAGAGGAAAAAGCCGAGATTATCCGCGAAGCTTTTATGGGCCCAATCACAACGGCCTGTCCTGCATCGCTTTTACAATGTCATCCAAATGTGGTGGTACTGTTGGACCGTGCAGCAGGGAGGCTGGTGAGATGACCGGAGTAAATAGCCATGAACCTGGGGGCCAGCGTGATGAAAATATTTCTCTTCTTCGGGGCAAGCTTCTCCTTGCAGATGAAATATTGGAAGACGGTGTAATAGCCTGGAGGGATGGGAAAATCCATTATGCTGGGATACCGGAAGGTCTTCCTGAACAGATTCGGCGAGAGGCATTGCCGCTGTCTGTACCGGAACGTGGCCTCATTGTGCCTGGATTCATTGATATCCATGTGCATGGTGGGAACGGAGAAGACTTTATGGACGCAAGCCCGGAGGTGTTGGACAAGATCACTTCTTTCCATAGTACGCAGGGCACAACAGCGATGCTTGCGACTTCCATGACGGCTCCGAAAGAGCGACTGGATAGCGTACTTGCTGAAGTGGAACGCTACCGTTCCGGTGAAATGCCATATGCACAGCTTGAGGGCGTACATCTGGAGGGTCCATTTTTCAGTCCGAAATGGCCTGGTGCTCAAAATCCGGAACATATTATACTGCCTGATGTATCCTGGCTTGAGGCATGGGAGAAGCAATATCCTGGCCTGATCCGTCAAGTTACGCTGGCACCGGAACGTGAAGGCGCGCTGGAGGTCATCTCGTGGTTGCGTGAACAGCGGATTACAGCGGCACTCGGCCACACCGATGCGACCTATGAAGAGGTGGAGCGGGCAGTGGAAGCAGGACTGCACCATGCAGTACATACGTTCAATGCCATGACACCACTACATCACCGGTTACCCGGTGCTGCCGGAGCCGTGCTGAGTGATCCACGTATCAGTGCCGAGGTGATTGCCGATGGTATTCACGTACACCCTGCGGCGATCTCGATCCTCGCTCAGCTGAAGCAACATAACGATCAACTCGTGTTGATCACAGATGCCATGTCTGCAGCGGGACTGGATGATGGGGAATACAAGATCGGTGACCTGCCCGTAATCGTGAAGCATGGCGAGGCCAGACTGAAGGACGGCGGCGCACTGGCGGGAAGTACACTGACGATGATTCGCGGTTTCCGTTACCTGATACAGGAAGTGGGCCTGAGTCTGAACGCTGCATCAAGAGCAGCAAGTCTGACCCCGGCACGCCTGCTGGGCATTGATCACCGGACAGGTTCCCTGACTCAAGGAAAACAGGCAGATATCGTTTTGCTGAATGCGGAGCTGGATATTGAGGGTGTGTGGGTGAAGGGCAGACGGATTGGCGAGTCATATTAGATATAGAAAATTAGTATCGTGCTAATAACTCTCATTTGTGATGCATCGGTCTTCGGAGTTAAAACTTGGCTTTTATCTGTGGAGAGGCAACACCTTGCGCAATATGTTAAAATAGATCTCAAAAAGACGGGATCTGCGGATCACGCATAACGGAGGCGTGAAACATGGAACGTAACGCTATGCTCGAACATGATCCGTTCATCACAGTGCTGGCGGAGAAGTTGCACATACACGGATATTATGCCTTTTATGGCGAGCATTACAATGAGACCGATATGGAGCTGTACCGCAGGCATCTGTTTACATCATTCAGCAACATCGTATGGGTAGAGCTGGATGCACGCAAAAAGTATATGATTGTCGATCATCGTGGACGCAACACGGTCATGAAACTGATCGAAGGTATGCTGAATACACGTAGAACGCTGCGGGCGAATCAGGCCATGGCTGGGACGGACACCGCTGGAGTCCAGCAGGAGATCGCACATTTATCCAAGCTTGTGCACATGCTGAAGTTCACAACATTCCGCACATAAAGGGGATGAGGGGAGTAGAATCTGGAGGATGTCCCGAAAGTGGGTTTCTCCTTCTAGTCACAGGGCTAACAAACCTTCCGGTAGAAAATTGATGAATGACATGCAAAACGAGGAAATAAAGCGTCTACGATTCGTTATTGAGTCAAAACTGTGGATTTTCGTCGAATAGCAAGTGCGCAGTTCGTTAAAAAGTAAATACCGAACCATTGAAACGAATAGATCTAAATCAACCAATTATAAAAGGGGTGTACCGTCATGAAGTTGGACGGCACACCCCTTTTATCTACTTATATACCTACCTACTACCCTTCATTTGTAAAGTAGGCTCAATCCTAAAATCAGTCTGCGAGAAGCTGCAACGTAGTGAAGGGGACGAAATCGATTAAACAAAAACGATGACCTGTAGGCCACCGTTTTTGTAATATCTATCTGCCCCTACTCTATGAAGTTGAGTAAATAATTTACACGTTAACGGAGTGGGGAGAAAAAAGCTGAAGAAGCGGAGCGTTCGCCTTTATCACCCGAATTTCTCCCTTTAGAAAAGGGGATCAAAGAAATCGGGGGATAACAGCGATCGGAAGCTTATTCTCCCCGCGTAGTGTCCTCCGTGTAAGAGTGTTTACAAACTCTTCAAAAACTGAACAATCGTCAACAACCCTTTATCAAAGTTCTCCAGGTTGAAGTGCTCGTTCGGTGCATGCAGATTCTCATCCGGCAAGCCAAAGCCCATCATAACAGCAGGGATTTCGAGTACACGTGAGAGTTTCTCAACAATTGGAATGGAGCCGCCATCTTTGGTAAAGAGGGCACGAACGCCATACACGTGCTCATACGCATCTGCTGCTTTTTGCATAATTGGATTGGAAGGATCGGTATTGAAAGCAAAAGCTTTCTCGATCTGTTTCACATGCAGCGTTGCACCTGGTTGAACGTGAGCGCGCAGATGTGCTTCGATGCGATCCAATACATGTTGTGGATCTTGATCCGCCACGAGGCGGCAGGTGATTTTAGCATGAGCTTCCTTTGGAATAACCGTTTTGCTGCCTTCGCCTTGGAAACCACCCCATACGCCGTTCAATTCCAATGTTGGACGAGCACCTACACGTTCCACGAACGAGTAACCTTCTTCGCCGTACAATTGCTCCAGCCCAAGGTCTTGACGAAGCTGTTCTTCATTGAAGCCTTGTTTTACAAATTCTTCTCTCATCTCAGGAGACAGTGGCAGAATGCCGTCGTAGAAACCATCTACACTTACACGGCCTTGCTCATCATGCAACGAAGCGAGCAGGGACACGAGTGCATGCAGTGCGTTCGGTACGCCGCCGCCAAATGAACCGGAGTGCAAGTCGGTATTGGCTGTGTTCAGATCCACATGCATGGAACATAGGCCGCGCAGGCCAGTAGAGATCGCCGGTTTACCTTTTTCAAGCAAGGACGTATCCGAGATCAGTATCATGTCTGCACGCAGCTTGTCTGTATGTTCATTCAGATAGATGGGCAAGTTCGGGCTGGAGATTTCCTCTTCGCCTTCAATGCAGAACTTGATGTTAACTGGCAGTTCTTTGTTTTCGGCGAGAATGGCTTCTACTGCCTTGATATGTAGGAAAATCTGTCCTTTGTCATCCGTTGCACCACGGGCATACAGCTTGCCATCACGAACTGTCGGTTCAAAAGGAGGTGTCTCCCACAGGTTAAGCGGATCAACAGGTTGTACATCATAGTGTCCATAGATCAGAGCTGTCGGTTTGCCCGGTGCATGCAGGTGATCTGCATAGACAATCGGATGTCCAGCCGTTTGAATGACCTCTACGTTTTCCATGCCTGCACGTGTGAGCGCATCTGCTGCCCATTGTGCTGCACGGTTAATATCCTCTTTATGCTCTGAAATGGCAGAGATACTTGGAATGGACAACCATTCATTCAGTTCTGCCAGGTGTTTTTCTCTATTTTGTTCAAAATAAGTCTGTTCTTTCATTAAAAAGGCCTCCTTCATGTTTGCTATATCTCATTGTAATCCATTTTGTCATGTTAATAAAACATTGGTTAAAAAAATGATCGGTTACAGATCGTTTCATTCACCTGAGGATTGTGCGTATAATACAAGAAAAGGATTTCATCCATATATTCTCAGGGGAGTTGAGGAAGTTTCCATGACAGTCAGACTCGATGCAAGCAGGCAGGTGAGCAGCGATGGAACCGACTAGGAGCGATCGAATATTTGGCAGATTCAAGCGGTTATCCGATTTGAAGGCTGGAAGGCATAAAGGACGATTTTATCGAAACAGCCTCATGCTTATTTTACTCATTGCAAGCATTCCCGGACTAATCACAGGTATCGTCATGTATCAACAGGTTGTTGGCCGGATGGAAACCGAGTTCAATCAAATGCACCAGAACCAGATCGAGAACCGGGCACGTAATGTGGATGACCAGCTGGCTTATCTGGAGATGAACTTATCCCATTGGGCTTTTGAACCGAGGTTTGGCAATGCACTGCGAACGCTGGATTTTGTGTACTATTTTAATGAAACGCAGGAGATTGTGACTACCTTATACGTATTACAAGGTTCCCATCCACTGATCAAGTCAGCACAGCTGTATTTGCAGGAACCGAAGCCAATCTTGTTTAATCGGGATTATACCGAATTGAACGATGAAGCGAAAGTACAAGCCTATGATCGATATCTTTCCATGGGGA
Source organism: Paenibacillus amylolyticus (assembly GCF_047302515.1). Lineage (GTDB taxonomy): Bacteria > Bacillota > Bacilli > Paenibacillales > Paenibacillaceae > Paenibacillus > Paenibacillus amylolyticus_G. The sequence goes on from NZ_CP168019.1 coordinate 322,894, forward strand.
ACCACGTGTACTGGACAGACTGGGTTTCCAGCAGCAACAGAGATACCGAACCTTCGACCAACGATAGTCCACTGCATACGGATGCAGGCAATGCACTTGTTCTAGTACATAAGATACCGGGGGAGAGCATTAATCCGTTTGGTGCACTGATCATCACGCTGGATAACGAGAAAGTCGCCAGTTTGTTGAAAACGCTTACTCCGTATGACGAAGGTTTAACGTTCCTTATGGATCAGGAAGGAAACACACTGGTTACCGGGAATCCGGGAACGGCGGGAGAGACTTCTGCTTTTGAGCAGCAGCTAAAAGAAGAAGTAGCCCTGCATGTGGGCAGCCGCTCATTCCTGTTCCGATATGAGGATCAGACCTATTCGGTCTCATACGGTTCATTGAGTCGGATCGATTCAGACTGGACTTACGTCTCCGCAGCACCTTTGACCTCAGTCACTTCGCCAGTCAAGCTGGTATCCAAAATCATCGTCATTGCAAGTGCAGGCAGCCTCATCCTGGGATTGTTGTTATCCTGGTTTGCTTCCCGCCGCATCTATTCGCCTGTAGCACGGATGTTGCATCTGCTTACGCCTGGCAGAAACGAAACAACACCAACGGATGCCAAGCTGGACGAGTTTGAGCTGCTGGAGCAACAGTGGAACGAACTGACCTCCCGCAGTGTCACGGCACATCGCCAATTGCAGGAGCAGCTTCCCCATCTGCGCGACAGTTTTGTCTTACAACTTGTACAGGGGCATCTATATGCCTATAACGAGCAGGATCTACAGCAGCGGATGCGTAATCTTGGTTTTGAACTGGAGGGCCAGCAGTTTTTGCTTGTGCAGATGTATTTTACGGGATATGAGCAGCTTCAAGGCAGATTTGGAAGCAAGGACACGGGATTAGTCACCTTTGCAGCAGTGAATATTACACAGGAAGTGGCGAAAAATTATTTCAGACAGATCAGTGTCATGAACTTTCATGACCTGTCTTCCGCCATGCTTGTAATCGCTCCTCAGGACGAACCTGTGAAGTCACAAGCGCTGTTATGGGGACAGGAACTGGTGGAGGTCATTGGACGTACGCTCAAAATGAAGGTGACCTTGATGGTCAGTCGCCCAGCAGCTTCACTTCAGGAACTGCCCGGACGATTCGTCGAGATGGAACAGGCCGTGGCTTATCGCAGTGTGGAGGAAGGAAGTCAGATTCTCGATTTGGAGGATGAGGCGTGTTTCCACAAAAATGAAGCAGCTTCCTATCCGCTTGGGCTGGAACGGGAGTTGTTACAGGCGGTCAGGCTGGGCAAACAAACCGAAGCGGAACGTGTGCTGGAACAATTCATGAGTGAAATTACGCGGACGGGCAGTACCGAATTTCAGGTGCAACAGATGATGCTTCAATTGCTCGGCAGTATTCAGCACATGATGCTGCAAACAGGGGTCACACCTTATAAGCTGTTTGGTGGTTACAACATGTATGAGCAACTATCCGGTATTCGTGAACCTGTACAGATGAGACAATGGATGATGAATGAGGTGTTCATACCTTATATACAAGAGGTTGAGGTACGATCGCAGGAACCGCTGAAACTGGTGGTGGAACGAACGATGTTGTACATCGATACACATTACCGCAGCGACATTTCGCTGGAAAACTGTGCTGACGAGGAGCAGATGACACCCTATGCACTGAGCAAGGCATTCAAACAGGTATCGGGCATCAATTTTATTGATTATCTGACACGTGTGAGAATGGATGCGGCGAAGCAATTGTTACGGGAGACAACGATGAAAATCAATGATGTTGCAGTGGCTGTGGGATATCAGCACAGTTATTTTAATCGGATCTTCAAGAAACAGGAGGGAGTTACTCCGAGTCAGTATCGCGATCAATGGTTTGGACAATAACCTTTTATATCTTTGTCATTTCAGACCGGCATTCAGCTTTAACGGATGTCGGTTTTTTCTTTTTTTACCGTGATACAAAGAAGGATAAACCCGCAAAAATGTGCAATTCTACCTGCTACGTTATGTTCAGTTTCTTGTGGAAATGGCGTTATAGCGGGCTTTTCGGCCAATGAGCCGGAGCAATGCAAAAAATGAAGGTTGCCGGAAAAAGATCGGCTGTATAGTCTGAGTATCAGGTTATTTGATAACGCTTACATCGTTGAGAAAGGGGAGACATGATGAACGGGAAGACGGACTGGAATACCAACGGCACTGCAACTGCTCAAGCGGATATGGCAACAAGACCATTAAAACAGGAGTCCAATTGGAAAAGGCAGATCAAACGAAACAAATGGTTATATGTGCTTGTGCTTCCCGGCTTTTTGTACTTTGTCATCTTTAAATACTTGCCCATGTGGGGGATCATCATTGCCTTTCAGGATTACCAGCCTTTCCTGGGCATCCGGGAGAGTAACTGGGTAGGGCTAGAGAACTTTACGAACTTTTTCTCCAATCCGGACTTCTTCCGACTATTACGCAATACGCTGGTTCTTGCCCTGTATGATCTTATCTTCTTTTTCCCGGCACCGATCATTATCGCCTTGTTATTAAATGAAATTAGGGTCGCCTTCTTCAAAAGAACGATTCAAACGCTGGTCTATGTACCCCATTTTGTATCGATGGTTATTATCGCCAGTATCACGTACGTGTTCCTGACCCCGCAGGGCGGGGTGTTATACGACCTGATCGCCTGGATTACAGGCAAGCCCATTGATGTACTCTCCAGCCCGGGTTCGTTTCGTCCGCTCATTATTGTGCAGATGATGTGGAAGGAGATGGGGTGGGGCACAATTATCTTCCTTGCAGCCCTCGCAGGTGTAGATACGGAACAATATGAAGCCTCCATTGTGGATGGCGCAGGACGGTTACGGCGGATGTGGCATATCACGCTTCCAGCCATTCGTACGACCATAGTCATTTTGCTTATTCTCAGACTGGGGAACTTCCTCGACACCGGATTTGAGCAGATATATCTGATGACCAACTCCCTCAACCGGGATGTGGCGGACGTATTTGATACGTATGTGTACACGGTGGGGATTACGCAAGGTGCATTCAGTTACAGTACCGCTGTGGGACTATTCAAGTCTGTGGTGGGGATCATTCTGGTACTTGGCAGTAATAAACTTGCGAAAAAATTCGGCCATCCCGGAATTTATTAAGGAGGAGCGCCCATGAACAGCCGTCTATACAACAGCCCTGCCGGCAAGGTATTTGATATCTTCAATTACGTCATGCTGGGGATTCTGGGCATATTAACCGTCCTTCCGTTCCTGTATATTATAGGGAATTCTTTTGCAACGGAAGCCGAGATCACCGAACGCAGTTTTTTCCTCATTCCGAAGGTGTTTTCCTTCAGTGCGTATGAGTATATCTTTTCATCGTCCACGATCTTTCGCAGCATTGGTGTTTCCATTTTCATCACGGTGGCAGGTACACTGGTCAATCTGTTCTTCACACTAACGATGGCCTATCCACTATCCAGAAGTGACTTCTGGGGCCGTAACGTCATGATGAACATGGTGATTTTCTCGATGTTATTTGGCGGTGGCATGATTCCAACGTATCTCGTCATTCGTGGACTGGGACTGCTCGATTCTTACTGGGCCCTTATGCTTCCTGGCGCGATCAGCGCTTTTAACTTAATAGTTGTCAAAAACTTTTTTCAGCAAATGCCGCCCGGGCTGGAGGAAGCGGCCCGCATCGACGGCTGTTCGGATCTCGGGGTGCTGTGGCGAATTGTTCTGCCTTTATCCAAACCGGTCATCGCCACGTTTGCCTTGTTCTACGCCGTAGGCCACTGGAACAACTTTTTCTCGGCACTGCTGTACATTTCCGACAGTGACAAATGGCCACTGCAAGTCATGCTAAGACAGATCGTGTTACTCTCGCAAGCCAGTGTCGGAGATATGGCTAACATGGACCCAAATTTTGTGCAGCCACCAGAGCAGTCAATCAAAATGGCGGTGATCGTTGTAGGTACCATTCCGATTTTGCTGGTGTATCCGTTTTTGCAGAAGCATTTTGCCAAAGGTGTCATGTTAGGTTCAATCAAAGGCTAAAGCCAAGGGGGAGAACGTATGGGACAAAAAACGGGATTCAAAAAAGGTGCACTGTTACTCTCTGCGTCACTGGTATTGAGTACAATTCTGGGAGCATGCTCCACGGACAAAGCAGGTTCAGGGACCGCTGCCGGTGGAACCGACGAAATTACCATTATGCTGCCGAACTTTGAAGCGGAGAATCCGCCGGAGAACAGCCCGGTCATCCAGAAGCTTGAAGAACTGACCAAGGTGGATGTGAACTTGCAGTGGGTGCCGAGCAGCTCGTACGAAGACAAATTCAACATCACACTGGCCTCGGGAAAGCTTCCTCAGATTATGGTGGTCTTAGGGAAGTCCCCAAGTTTCATTAATGCGGCCCGAACCGGAGCATTCTGGGAGCTTGGTCCTTATCTGAAAGATTATCCGAATCTGAGCCAAATGAATGAAATCATCACTAACAATGCTTCAATCGATGGCAAAACCTATGGAATCTACCGGGCACGCGCCCTAGGACGTAATGGGGTCACAATCCGCAAAGATTGGCTGGAGAATCTGGGGCTGGAAGAGCCGAAGACGATTGATGAATTTTATAATTTGTTGAAAGCGTTCACGAATGATGATCCAGATGGTAACGGCAAGGATGATACGTACGGTCTGGTTGCCAGCAAATTCACGGGTCCATGGGATAACATGCAGGTATGGTTTGGTGCACCCAACAAATGGGGAGATGATGGCAGCGGAGGTCTGATTCCGGCGCATGAGACACCAGAATACATGGAAGCTCTGAAATTTTTCCGGCAAATCTATAGTGAAGGTCTGGTCAACAAGGACTTTGCCGTGATGGATGCAACGAAACTTCCTGATCCATTTGTGAATGGGCAAGCCGGTGTCATGGTGGATGTAGCAGATAATGCACAGCGGATGGATCAGAAAATACTCGATAAAGACCCCAATGCGACAGGACGCGTGGATGTGCTGCAAGCGATGGAAGGTCCAAAGGGATTGCGCGATATGCCAACGTCCGGCTACTCCGGCCTGATTGCGATCTCCAAAAGCAGTGTCAAAACGGAAGAAGACCTGAAGAAGGTACTGAGCTTTCTGGATCAGTTGAATGAACCGGAATTGCAAGCATTGTTGTATAACGGACTGGAAGGCAAGCAATACGAGAAAAAAGAAGACTACATCGTACCGAGCACTGACAAGCTTGCACTTCGCGACCTGCAAGGCTTAAATCAGATTTTGATGTTTGTGCCGGAAGACAGAACGCTTCGTGTACAACAGACACCTGTCCGTGAAAAGGTTGCACAGGTGCAGAAAGCCAACGAAGAGATTGTCATCGCCAATCCTGGCGAACCGCTGATCTCGGATGTTTACGCTCAGAAAGGACCGCAGCTGGACAATATCATTAACGATGCACGGATCAAATATATCGTAGGTCAGATTGATGAGAAAGGATTCGAAGATGCTGTTGCCCTGTGGAAGAATAACGGCGGAGACGATTATGTGAAAGAAGTCAATGAACTGTACGCTGCACTGAAGTAGTTGGAAAATATGACTTCCTGAATATGGTTTTTGATGTATAATCAAAACAAAACAAACCTATATAAACTGAAATGAACGTTATTGGTAAAGCTGGGTACCACACACTTTTGGACAGGCAGGGAGGAAGGCAACATGTGGAACGGGGATGCTTTTGAAAATCCTGAGGCGCAGTACAGGGTCCATCCCTTTTGGTTCTGGAACGGGGATATGGAAGAAGAACAGGTTAAGCGGCAAGTGGCTGAGATGGCGACGCAAGGTGTAGGTGGATTCTTCATCTGTCCACGTCAGGGACTGCAAATTCCCTATCTGTCGGAAGCGTGGTTTGATAAGGTGCGGATTGCAGTGGAAGCGGCGGCTGCTCACGGCATGCAAGTATGGTTATATGACGAATATCCATATCCAAGCGGGATGGCTGGTGGGGAAGTGACCCTTGACTTTCCTGAAGCAAAGCAGCGTCAGCTCGTGCATCATCAGTTGGTGGTTCAGGGCGGAGAAGCTGTGGATCTGGAGTTGCCGTGGGGACGAGTATTGGTTGCCAAAGCGATTCCCAAGGATGAACAGGGCAAGCGTCTATGGCAGGAGTCCATCGATCTACGCAGCAAAATTGGCAATATCCAGACGCACCAGGTGTATCAGGAGACCGGACTCACATCGTATAACCGCAAGCGGTTCTTCACCTACCGAACAGCGTTCCGCTTGTTGTGGGATGTTCCCGCGGGTGATTGGGAGTTGATAATATTTCAGGAAAAAGAGATCGACGATTTCAAATATTACGGCAACTTTGTTGATCCTTGCCATAAGGAAGCGATGAGTCGTTTTATTGGACTGACACATGAGCGTTATAAGTCTGCGGTTGGAGATCGATTTGAAAGCGTGATCAAAGGTATGTTCTCGGATGAAATTGCACCGCTGGGCCGTATTCCCTGGTCACCACAGCTTCCCCGTTATTTCAGTGAGCGTTGTGGTTATAGTCTGATCGATTCGCTACCGGCCCTGTTATATAGTGATGTTCCGGACGCGCATCGGATTCGGTATGACTATTACCAGTCACTGCATCTGCTTCTCCGGGAGTCCTATCACAAACAGGTGCATGACTGGTGTGAGGAAGCAGGAATCCAGTATGCGGCTGAAGCGCCTGGTGTACGGATGACTACCCAGTTGTTCAGTCATATGCCAGGTGGTGATTCAGCACATGAGAAAATTGGACGATCCTTATCGTGGATTCTGGAACGATATGGTCAAAAGATGCGTGACAATCCCAAGATGGTCAGTTCGCTTGCCCGGCAATTGGGCCGAAGCCGCAATCTGATTGAATGTTTTCACAGTGTGGGCTGGTCCATGACGCTACAGGATGCCAAGTGGATGATTGATCGAATGGCCGCCATGGGCACCAATTTTTATAACTTTCACGCCTTTTTCTATACGATTGGTGGACTGGCAAAGCATGATGCACCGCCATCTCAATTTTTACAGAATCCCTACTGGAAGCATTTCCGGCAGTTGGGGGATTACACCGGACGGTTGAGCTATCTCATGAGCACCGGAGCAGCAGACATTCGTATTGCCGTACTTGACCCAACGACAACATTCTGGAGTCTGATGGGTAATCCGCTGCATGGATTTGAGTATAGCGGCGAAGACGAATCAGAACGGGTGCAACTGGAGCGTCTGACGAAGGACTGGATGAGGATCACGACACATCTGCTCGAAAACAGACGTGACTATGATCACCTTGATCCCGAATTGTTGGCTGAAGCTGACTTAACGGATGGCATCATTCAGATCGGTGTTGCCCGTTATGACGTACTGATTCTGCCACCGATGCTGAATCTGGAGGCTGCGGCCTGGGAACAGGTGAAGAGATTCGTTCAGCAGGGAGGAACCGTCATCTCTGTTGGGATGCCACCGCATATTGCCATCCAGCCGGGAAGTCCGGAGGGAGATGAAGCTGCCCAGTTCTTTGGTGCGGGCGAGCAGCCGCAAGAGGTGTACTGGGGCCGTAGCGTGACAACAGATCACGATAACCGTGAAACCATGTGGCATCAAGGTGAGGGGAATGCCTATTTTCTACCCGCAGGAACAGGGCAGGGAGATGACTTTTCGCTGGAGCTAATCTCTCTCCTGCTCGATCAGGTATTGCCGGAACCCATCTGCTGGATCATGGAGGAGGAAAGTGCCTCTCTGCTGATGCACACCCGTGAATTGTCGGCTGGGGAGCATATGGTTTTTTTGACCAATCAGGAGGGTCAGGACCTGAAGGGACAATTGAAGCTGGTCGCCAGACAGCTGTGGGATGGAGAGGAGCTGGCAGAGGGTGCTTGTATTGTGGCAGAACGACTTGATCTGGAGACAGGGCGGCTTCAGATATTGCCGTATACGAGCAGTGGTGGGGAATGGTGCATTTCACTAACACTGGCGCCTTATGAAGCGCATGCTGTTCGTCTTACTTTACAACCTGCGAAGGAAGAGGCATTAACAACGAAGGTGGATGTAGCAGACAAAACGGGATCGACGTTCGGAGCGGATGTTTCGGCAGGGGTGAATCAAGCCTGTAAGATCATGGTCCCTTCGGAAGGGCCATGGCGATTGGAAACGGTGCAGTCTAACATTTTACGAATGGGACAATTTCATCTTGAGGCTTCCAATGCTAATGGAATAATTCTGGAAAGCCAGCATGTGGCTGTAAAACCGTTTATTGATCAGGCGGCAGAATTATCGGAGCAGCAGCATCTGCCAGTCCAGTTTAATCAGGTGTTTGGCACACCGAAAAAGGCATCCGTTGCTTACCCGATCGAGTGCCGTTATACGACCACATTTGAGCTGAGAACGGCATTGCCTGCATGCCTTTTATTCATGGACAGAGCGGCGATCTCGGGCACTTGGTCCATGGAGATTAATGGGCAACCACTTGGAAAAGAACAGTTCGATCCAATCGAAATAACCGACCACAATAATATCGCTTGTGATATCACGGAGCTGCTGCACAGCGGTCTTAACGAAATGACGGTGATTGTGCAGGTAACGAAAGATGAGGATGGCATCGTGGATCCCTTGTATCTACAAGGTAGATTCGGCGTGGAGTTCCATTATGAAGGCATGGCTTCGCTCGTGCGGGAACCGGACACGGCCCTTTGTATCGGACCTGAACCGCAGCCGCTGTATCCCCATTTTGCCGGGGAAATGAGTTATAAATGCACGTTCTGGCTGGATGAGCTAGGGGAAGATGTTGCCTCATTTGAACTGGAATTTAGCGATTGGCGTGTGCAGGATGTAACGGAAGTGCGGGTGAACGGACATAGTCTGGGTGTAAGATGCTGGTCTCCGTATCGCTGGAAGGGAGATGCATCCTGGCTTCGTCCTGGGGAGAACGACATTGAAGTGCGGATTACCAACACATTGATCGGCCTGCTGGAAGGTACGTATTTTGATTCAGAACATCATCGATTACAAGATGCAGGTCATGTACTGTTGAAGAATTCGGATAAAGGAGTGGAAGCAGGGGATGGGACATCGTATTCGGTTTGACCGCTATCCAGGTGGTGTGATGAAAGCGCTGACGCTCAGTTATGACGACGGAGTGGTGCATGATCGCAGACTGGTGGAAATCTGTAATCGGTATGGTCTACGGGGAACCTTTAATCTGAACTCCGGTACCCTGGGTAATCCAGGCCGCATTGAGGCTGGGGAAGTCGCTGAACTTTATACGGGGCATGAAGTAGCCGTTCACACGGTTACTCACCCTACGCTGCCTTATGTTCCGAATGAACTATTGACCGAAGAGATTATCGAAGACCGAAAAGCATTGGAGCAGCTCGTCGGTTATCCGGTACGAGGCATGGCTTATCCCAACGGAGGGTACGACCGTGCGTTAAGTACAAAGCTGGAGTGGCTTGGCATTGATTATGCCCGTACCGTTGAATCACATGGCAGATACACATTGCCAGAACGGCCGCTTGAATGGCATCCGACCTGTCATCATAACCATGATCTGGCGGGGCATGCCAAACGTTTTATCCAACATTCCAAAACAGGTACGCCACTATTACTCTACGTCTGGGGTCACAGTTATGAGTTCAATGACAACGACAACTGGGAGATCATCGAACAGTTCGGTGAGCAGATTGGCGGCAGGGACGATATCTGGTATGCCACGAACATCGAAGTGATTGCTTATTGGAAAGCGGTGCAACGATTGGAGTGTTCAGCTGATCGATCCATCATCCATAATCCGTCTGCCATCCCGGTTTGGTTCACGGCTGATCAGCAGGTTGTTGAAGTGCAGGGTGGAGAAACATTGCGGCTAAGCGAACGAATCAAGGTATAAGGAAGGGAGCTGACGATCATTCGTTATTTTCATGAGAACGAGGCGATTGCAGGCAAGGTGTACGATTCAATTCCGGATATATTGACTACGGTGGCTCAGCGTTATATTGGCGATCATCCGAAACATTCCTTTTTGTTCAGAGCCCATAATCAGGGAGGTTTTCGCAGGCTAGGGGACTATCGCTACGACCTGAATCTGAATGAGAAATCTATAGAGGCGCGTGCAGGGCAATACGTGTATGTATGGGGCAAGATATGGAGCGAGCAGAATACAACGTTAAATACGGGCCTGAACTGTTATAGTCCAGTGACGATCTATGTGAACGGTGAAGAGGTGTTCAAGTCTGAGTTGTTGCAGGAATTATTTCCCGAGCGAAGAACCCAGATTCCGATTTCCGTGAACTATGGCTGGAATGATGTGTTGCTGTGTTTTGTCAAAACAGAAGTAGGGTTCGGCGGTATCTACGGAACAGCCTCGTTCAAAAATTTCCCGCTGCACTTCCTCACTCCTGGGGCTGATCGTCAGGGACAGGAGGGCTGGTTATATTCGGAACCCGTCGATGAACCTGTATTATCTCTTCCTCGTGACGGCATGATGGAAGAAGAAACGGGCCTTACCTGGTATCCGCGCAGGGGTTGGACAGATGAGGAGCAGGGCGCAGGTTCATTTGCCCGGATCTTTGGAACAGAACAACTAGCTGTTGCTTACGCCTGGTCCAGACTGGATGTAACCTTGCCAGGATCAACGCCAGTTATTTTAAATGGCCGTCATGATGGAGCTTTGACTCTGTATGTGGATGGCACGGAAGTATACTCTGCTGGAAGTAGCGGTAACTTCCGCATTGAACTCCCGCGCCGTTACGGTTCATCGGATGTGGTCGTGAAAGGTGAAGTTCAGGCAGTTGGTGGCTCATGGGGATTCACTTTGGAAGATGCCGAGCGTTCGGGTTCCGCAGGCTGGAGACTGAAACCTTCTCATCCGGTTGCGGGATGCTCTGACCCTTGGCTGTACACAGGCGTGTTTGCTCCCGGCGCTGAACCAACTCACGTCGACGTTGTGAGAACGGACACCGTATTTGATGATGGCGCACAAGGTGTGTATTGGCGGGTAGATCTTCCCGATACGCATGTTCGTCCCTACCTGGAGAACACACATTACGGAAAATGGAATTATCCGCTTGGCGTTACCCTGCTTGGACTACTCCAGACGGGACAGGAATTGGGACGGGATGATTACATTCAGTACGTGCGGCAACATATTGAACTGAGTACTTCATTTGACCGCTATGGTCTGTGGGATCGGGAAGGTTACGGTGCGGCAGGGATTAATAATCAACTGTCTGCCATCGACAGCTTGGATGATTGCGGTTCGTTTGGGTCCACGCTGCTTGCTGCGATGGAGTTCGGTGATATTCGTGGGGGAAGAGATACTGCGGATCGGATTGCGGGCTACATTACGGATGAGCAGGAACGTTTGGAGGATGGTGCCTTTTACCGGGTTCGCGGCAGTGGAGAGATGCGTCAGGAGACGATGTGGTGTGATGACTTGTACATGAGTACACCTTTTCTGATGCGTTATGGTCAGTTGACAGGAGATGCGACGTACTGGGAAGATGCGGTCAATCAGTTCCTGATGTTCCGTAAATACCTCTATCTTCCCGAACAACAGATCATGTCCCATGTGTATGATTTTGTGCGTGGTCGGGCGACAGGTATTCCATGGGGACGAGGGAACGGCTGGGTGCTCTTTTCATTAACCGAATTGTTATCCATCCTGCCACATGATCATGTGAAACGGTCGGAACTGCTAACTTTCTATCGTGATTTAAGTCAAGGTTATCTGGCGCTGCAAGGGGAAAATGGACTATGGCATCAGGTGCTGAACCGCCCGGATTCGTATGAAGAAACCTCCTGCACATCCATGTTTATCTACGCTTATGCCCGTGGTATTCGGGAAGGCTGGCTGGAACAGCCAGAGCCTTATTTGGAGGCCGTACGCAAAGGATGGGAAGGCATGACACGTTTGTCGATTGACTATAAAGGCAATATATACGGGGTATGCCGGGGTTCCGGGTACTCGTTTACCGCCTTGTATTATCGTGATGATCTGGGATGGAATCTGAATGACACCCACGGGATCGGCATTGTGCTCTTGGCGGGCATTGAATTGTATAAAATGAACCAGCAGCTCTGTAAGACATCTATCGATTCTTCGGTTACAGCCGCGCAGCGCTGATGTTTGACACAACGAAACGGCTGTATGTGGATAGCCTTCTATAGGTAGATTACCAGCTAAAGAAAGCGGCAAAGCCCCCGGGCTTGCCGCTTTTAGGTTGTTTCCAATTTCGAATACGATCTGCATAATAGCAATGATAAATACACTTACCTTTACCCAATAATATGAATAACTCCGTTTTTAGCACGTATTAAAATAACTCCAGCTGCTCCGGTCCTTCTTCCTTCTCCGGTTCAGAACGGTCAGGGAAAGGCTTCACCGGCTGATCCAGCAGGTCCATCATCATCTGGGCATTCGCCGCTGCATCGCCACCGGAGTTGTTGTTGAAAATAACATAGACATCCTTGCTCTGCTCCTGCAATTGCTCCAGATATCCTTTCCACTCCAACAATTCTTCCTTGTTGTAACGGTATAAATAACGGGTCTCGCGCCAATTGGGCGCACCATTCTGATGCCACCCGGACACATTGCGTCCGTGCAAACGCACCAGCGTCATCTCGGAATCCGTCGCCTGTGGCACGATGGGGATAGAACCTAGACCTGCCTGAGGTTCGTCACAGACGCTGTGAATCCAGCCTTGCTCTTTCAGGAACGAAAGCGTCCGCTCGCGCATGTCACCTTCATACCAGCTACGATGACGGAATTCCAGGGCACACGGAATGCCCTCCATTCGAAGTTTTACTTCACGAAGCTCTTTCACGTTGTCCTTATTGCACTCAAACCAAGGCGGATATTGAAACAAGGCTGCCTGCATCTTGCCGGCTTCAATGACCGGTTCCAGTGATTCCTGAAAAGCCTTATACATCTCCGACGTGCTGGTGAAGTAGGGCTTGCCCCGCAGATGTCCGGTCATTCCCTGGTAGGCTTTGATGATAAAAGCAAAGGATTCGGGCGTCTCTGCAGCCCATCGTGCCATTCGATCCCGCGGCTGAACGGCGTAGAAGGAACTATCCACCTCGACGGTGGAGAAGTACTGTCCGTATAGACTGAGTTTGTCTTTGGCTTTGGTACGGTTTGGATAGAGATCTTCCTGATCCCCCCATCCGGTAAGTCCGATGTGAATCATAAGAACACCTCCTGTTGCTTTTTGAACAACCTCTTATAATTAACCGATTTGCAGGCATATGTCTAACATTATATCGTGTGCATTTTGGCTCTTCAATGTTGGAAAATCACTGGAATTTTTTGAGTTTGCAGAATAAAGACGTTACAATACATTAAAGCTAGTGGAAATGATCAGGCCTGTACATAGCGTACTACAGATAGAGAGCCAGTGACCAAGTGGAGGGCGAGAATGGATGACGGAATGGTATGAAAAGAGTTTTGGAGAAGATTATCTGCTCGTATACAAGCACCGGGATGTGCAGGGTGCCCATCAGGAAGTACATAAAATGATTAATTGGTTGAAGCTTGAGCCCAATGCTGAAGTATTGGATCTATGCTGCGGTATGGGACGGCACTCCATGGCACTTGCTGACGCAGGATTGCGAGTGACCGGAGTTGATCTGTCCGATGTGCTTCTACGTGAAGCGCGCCTAATGGACACTGAACACCGAGTATCTTGGTGTCACGCAGACATGCGTGAACTGCCGCTGAAAGGTGGTTTTGACGCTGTAGTTAATCTGTTCACATCGTTTGGTTATTTCCTGGAGGACGGAGAACAATTGAAAGTATTACGTGCCATTCATCGCATGCTTCGCCCAGGTGGCAGCTATATTATTGATTTTATGAATACGGCTTATGTAACGCGTCATCTGGTGCAGCACTCCGTTCGAGAGGATGAAGGACAGCGTATTGAGGAGTATCGCAAGATTGAGGAAGGGTTTGTGCAAAAGGAAATTCGCATTACGGATACCACATCCGGACATGAACCGCGGGTATATCAGGAACGTGTGAAGTTGTACACACGGGAACAACTGAGTCAGATGTTAAGTGCCGCCGGACTCCGGGTAGATCAGGTACATGGCGGCTATGACGAAGAGAAATATGACGAGCAGACTTCTCCACGCATGATTTTTGTGGGTCGTCGTCCTGTGGAGTGAACAGAGAAAGTCTGGAAGGGGGATAACATGAAGCGCACAGAAGAGATATCCATGACAGAGGGCATACACCGGGTCAAGATCAGCATGTCGTTTCCCTTACGATGGGTGAACAGTTATGTGTTATCAGAACCGGATGGGAAGATAACTATTATAGATCCGGGACCGCGTAATTCGGAAACAGAACAGGAGTGGAGTGAAGCGCTGGAAGATCTTGGCCTGACCTTTAGCGATATTCGTCAGATTGTACTGACCCACCAGCACCCCGATCATCTTGGGTTGTCGGGTTGGATGCAACAGATGACGGGGGCACCCGTTCGAATGTCCACACGCTCCCGCCAAGAGGCTGATTATATGTGGGGACCTGATTCACGCATCAATACAATATTACCTGATTATTATGGTCGTCATGGTATGCCGGAAGACAAGACTGAGCAGATACATGAACATATGAAGGCATTTGCTTCGCAGATCACACCACTTCCGAACGTCACACCCATTGAAGATGGCGAGTGGCTTAATATGGGCGGGAAACGTTGGGTTGCTGTGGAGACGGGGGGACATGCCCCAGGCCATTTATCCTTTTATGCGCCGGAGTCCATGGAGATTCTGTGCGGAGATGCAGTTTTGCCACAGATTTCACCGAATATCAGTCTGCAACCCGGCAGTGACCCTCAGCCATTATTGTCTTATATGGAAGGATTGCAACGTCTTGGGGAGCTGAATGTCAAGCAGGCGTATCCGGGGCATCGGAATCCTTTTGCCCAGTTCACCGAACGGACAGTTCAATTGCTGGCTCATCACGAGGAACGTCTTCAGAAGATGACGGAGCGAATTCAGGAGTCATCGGCGAATGCGTATGACATCTGTGTGCACATGTTTGGCAATCGGCTGGGTACCCATCAACTGCGGTTTGCCATGAGTGAGACGTTAGCCCATTTGCAGGAGTTAATTCGACGCGAACTAGTGAAGCAAGAGCAGCAACCGGATGGCACGTTCTATTTTCAAATCTAAACGGAATGATGATATCGATATGAAATGATAATACGATCTTATATAGAGGCTCGGGACAGGAAATTCACCTGTTCTGGGCCTTTTTAGCCTCTCTTAACGGTTCATTCATCTATTTTTAAGCCAGCGCGCCTATGATACATCTATGAACTTCGCTAGGGCGTGTCTTAAGACACACCCTAAAGAAAGCAGGGAAGAGCGATGACCAGAAGAAAACGGAATCAATGGAGAAAATGGCAAGCTTCAGCGGCAGCAACGTTGACTGTGGCTGCACTTTTTCAATATGTAAGAACTTCGGATGCCTTTGATGTGGCCTATGCAGCAGCGAATGGCACAGATACAAGCGTTACTGCTTCAAGCCAAGTGGATACGCACGATGATGTGATGGATGAATGGATCAACAGTACAACGGACAGCAACAACTGGAACACGCAGGACAATGACAATAATGATAGTCAATATAATGGAACATCCGATAGCACACAAGCAGCTCGGCCAGATCAGAGCACGAGTAACGAGGGGAATTATTCAGATTCTCAGCGTATTGGGCAAAATAACCAGGGTACAGACTCCGGATACAGCAGTGGCAACTATCAGTCACGTACAGGTGCGTCATGAGCCGCACGGAGCAAGTTGCTCGTCCGCTCCGATTTCAATTCCGTGCGATGAACACGGATGTTGAAGTGCAACTGTCCGCTGGGCGGGAAGAAGCTGAACATGCAGCAACCGTGGTGAAGAATTGGTTTGAGACGCAGGAGCAGCGTTTCAGCCGATTTGTGGCAGACAGTGAACTGAATCGTCTGAATGGTTCGACGGGATGGATGCCGATCTCGGCTGCGATGGATGAGGTTTTGAGTCTGGCCTATGGATATATTGGCCTGACCGAAGGGATTTTTCAACCGGGCATCTCGCAGGCTCTTCAGGCTTCGGGATACGATCTATCCTTCGAGAAGGTGCAACAACGACAACCGCAACGTCCATTGCTTGAACGGATATTGCGAACGAAAACACCTGAATCATCAGGCTGGATGGAAGATCGATATGACCACAGCCGTCCGAGCTGGATTCAGCGGGAAGGTAGCCGGATGGTTCATCTGGACCCCGGAGCTGAGTTGGACCTGGGAGGCATTGTTAAGGGCTGGGCAGTGGAGCGTATCGCAGACTGGTTACAGCGAACGTTGCATATCCCGGCGGGGTTGATTAACGCGGGTGGAGATATTCAAGTATGGGGTTCACCAGACCATTCCCAGTGGACCTTGCAAGTAGCAGATCCCTTGCATGATCAGGAGAATGTGTCAGGTGTGGTTCGCTTACAGCGAGGAGCTGTTGCCACTTCAGGTGTTTCCCGCAGACAATGGCAGAATACGGACGGAAGCCTTGCACACCATCTCATTGACCCTCGGACGATGGAACCGGCGGATACGGATGTATTGCAGTGTACCGTTATGGGACAGCATGCTTCGCAATGCGAGATCACTGCCAAGACGGTATGCATTCTGGGGAGTGCCGAAGCCGTGGGCTGGTTAAACCGACATTACGATCGGCATGACGTCCTGTGGATGACACGGGATGGGAGTATTTATTTTAGAGGGAATACAGATACGCTCGCTGAGCACTGGCCTGGTTTTGATCCGGATCATCGCTTCAGTCTGATCTAGGACAAGTCTAACAGATATGGGGGGGGCCGGTTATGGCACAATGGATTGTAGATTTTCTGCCGACGTGGAATATCATTCGAATTAGTGGAATTGCTGCTTATGTGCTGCTCTTTGCCGGTGTATTTCTGGGCATTGCGCAAGGGATGCCTATGGCCAAAGGCAAACCAAAAGCAGCCATGTTCAAATGGCATACCCGAACGACCTGGCTCGCCTTCGGACTTGGACTCGTGCACGCATTAACGTTATATATTGATCATTACAGCCCATTTACCTGGGGAGAACTTCTGATTCCTTTTACAGCCTCCGTGCATCCGATCGGCAGTGGTCTGGGAACGTTAGCCTTCTACGGATTAGTGATTGTCCTGTTATCCAGTGATCTGCGGAGCAAGCTGGGCCGCAAATGGTGGTTCATGTTCCACATGTTGTCCTATCCGGTGTTCATTGGTCTGCTGGTTCACGGCATGGTAACGGGATCAGATTCTGGTAATATCATCATGCGGATGATGTATGTATTTACCGGACTCAGCATCCTTGGCATCACCGTGCTGCGTGGCATGTTGAGAGAACGCAAAGGCCCGGAAATCACGATTGGACCGAAACGGGCAACATCTGGTTCACCTTCCGAGCAGAATTGGGTTGAAGGTTTTGGTTTGGTGGGAACGGTACGACCTAAACATCTGAAATAATAACATGTGGATTATCCAATATGTATCGTTACACATGCAAAAGAAGCGGCCATCCGGCCGCTTTTTCCATGAACAGTTATTTTATCGAACATTTATTTCACGAGGCATCCATACACATGTCCAATGTTCCACATGGCTTCAGATATGAAACGAGTTACGCATTATACGGCGTCATCACTAACAGGTTTTTCGCCCAGTGCTTCTTCAAGCTCGGATTGTTTGCGATGGGCGATCCGACTGCTCGCTGCTGATGCAATCGCACCGACAATATCATCGAAGAACGTGTGGACAGGGCCCAGGCTCTTGTCATTCAGTCGTTCAAGCACCCCTGGTTTTAGCTTGTCCACATAACCATAATTCGTAAATCCAATGCTGCCATATACATTGACGATGGAGAATGCCAAAATCTCATCCACGCCATACAAACCTTCATCGTTCTCAATCATTTCCTGCAAAGGAGATATGAGCTGCCCCTGTTCTGCCAGAATATCAAGCTGAATTCCGGTCAAAACAGCGTTCTGTACCTCACGTTTACGGAGAACCATCTCCACATTTTCGATACATTCTTCCATCGTAAGACCTGGATAATATTTTTGTTGCAATAACATGACCAGCTCTGCGATCTCAGGGATCGTGACGCCCCGCTTATGCAGCCATTCCCTTGTTGCCTCCGCCACCTTGCGGCTATTCAGGCTGTAAGGGATTTTTTCTTGCTCAGGATGTTCCATGGGCGATTCCTCCTCTAAAGTTAGCAATGTCCCTACTCTTGCTTCCTAATACGTTATTAACCCGGTTTACGTTTCTTTAAGATAATAAAATTATAAGTTTCAGTGAAGTTGAACAATTCGATTAACACATGAAAAATTTCAGCTAAAAACGGTCTGCCTTCCGTGAAAGTGCGTTGATAGACATTTTTCTTATTATCTTTTAGTTATTTTTTGGACAAAGGCTCGTATACATGGTAGTACAAACTGTAAAAATGATGAGGGGGAACGTGATCATGAGAAAGATCCATTCTTTGCGTACGGTATCGGCAGCAGCGCTGCTGAGTATTCCTATGGTATTGTCAGGCTGCGGCATGTTTGGAGCACAGTCTTCCGAAGCTGTTGATCCACCACCGCCCATCCAGGAAGCAGCTATGATTCAAGCGGCCGAAGGGAATGGAGCACTCGCAATGCTCCCGTTAACGACGGTATATCTGCAAGACCAGCAGGGGCTGCTCGCTCCGGTATCCCTGACACTTCCTTCTGGAACAGACGCAAGCAGTCCAAAGACAGCACTGGATACACTTGTCACAGGTGGGGCCTATGCGGGTATGCTGCCTGAAGGATTCCAGGGCGTTCTCCCGCAGGGAACGGTTGTGCAGAATGTAACGATTCACGCGGATGACAAGCTGGCGGTTGTTGAGTTCTCGGGTAATTTTGCCAAGTATGATGCGAAGGAAGAACGGAAAATGCTAGAAGCTGTCACGTGGACATTGACGGGAACGCCTGATGTGGAGAATGTGCAGATCTGGGTGGATGGCAAAAAGTTAACACAAATGCCGGTAAATAGCACGCCGCTACCTGAACCGCTGAATCGGGCTGTGGGAATCAATCTGGATCTGGGTGATACGTTTGTGACGAATAGCAGCCCGGTTACGGTCTATTTCTCCGCTGCTTCGCCAGCAGGCATCCAATATTATGTTCCGGTGACACGTCTGGTTACACCTGGTGAAGATCGGGTGCAGGCAGCATTGAATGAACTGATCAAGGGACCTGACAAAGGTGGAGAACTGGAAGAGGTCATGACAGGCGGAACGGAGCTGCAATCGGTCAAAACGGCAGAGGATGGCACGGTAACGGTTGCCTTGAAAGATGATATGTTTGCCGAAGGGGATATCGTGCCAAGCGAGCTGTTACAGTCTGTCGTATTAACGACTGTGGAGAATACAGCCAGTAAGGATGCCAAAGTGCAGATCGAGTGGAACGGCCAAAAAACGGTCATGGGTGACGACAACAGGGATTACAGTGCGCCTGTTTCCAAGCCTGAATATATCAACGAAATTCCGATTTAATGAACGCAGGATGCTTTTAACCGAACTCTTTGGTAAAATATAAGGGATTCGTAAAAATACGTGTTCAAAAAGAGCGGTTTTCAGTACCGAGAAGATGGGATGAAGCTAGAAATGGAGTAGCGGAGCGTAGGCAAACTACGTGAGCAACTACAATGTTTCCGAAGGAAACATACTTCGTAAGCTTATGCTTATTCGGCTGAATTCCATATTCGATGCTGATGATGCCTTAAGGCATTTTTCGTAATCAAATCGAGCTTTTTGAACAATCTCTAAAAGTGTGAATAAGTTCAACATTACAGGATGCTTAAGTCGTAGGAGGCAGAAAATATGAGATCAAACGGACGAACCAGCGAACAGCTGCGCCCGCTGAATTTAACAGTGAACACGAATAAATACGCCGAGGGCTCTGTACTGATTGAAGTTGGAGATACAAAGGTGATCTGTACAGCTACAGTAGAGGAACGTGTACCTCCCTTTATGAAAGGGCAGGGTAAAGGCTGGGTAACAGCGGAATATTCCATGTTGCCACGTGCAACACATACCCGGAACCAACGTGAAGCCAATCGCGGCAAATTAACTGGACGCACCATGGAAATCCAGCGTCTGATTGGTCGGGCACTGCGCTCGGTAGTTAATCTGCAGGCTCTTGGCGAGCGTACCATTACCTTGGACTGTGATGTCATTCAAGCTGACGGAGGCACACGCACAACGTCCATTACCGGTGCGTTTGTAGCGCTGGCGCTTGCCGTGAACAAGATCTCCCAACAGCACAAACTGCAAGTGTTCCCGATTACGGATTTCATTGCCGCAGTAAGTGTGGGTGTTGTGGGTGAACAGCCTGTACTGGATCTGAACTATGATGAAGATTCCAAAGCAAAGGTGGATATGAACCTGGTGATGACAGGCGGAGGTAAATACGTCGAGCTTCAGGGGACAGGCGAGGAAGCACCATTTGATCGCCGTGAGCTGAACGCCATGTTGGAACTGGGCGAGCAGGGAATTCTGGAGATGATCGAGCGTCAAAAAGAAGTGCTTGGACCGATTGCGCTCAAGATCGGCGCGCGTGGATTAGGGGAAGCCTAAGATGAGTTTGGACAGCCCAATCCTCATTGTTGCTACCCGCAATGCGGGTAAAGTCCGTGAATTCGCTCATGCTTTCGCACCGCTTGGCAAAGAGGTTAAGAGCATGTTTGACTATCCGGAGCTGCCGGATGTGGTGGAAGATGGCGTAACGTTTGCGGAGAATGCCTGGAAGAAAGCCAAAGCGGTTGGTGATGCGCTTGGTTTGCCTGTTCTGGCAGATGATTCAGGTTTATGTGTAGACCTGTTGGATGGTGAGCCAGGGGTATATTCAGCGAGATATGCAGGGGAAGGAGCAACGGATGCACAGAATAATGCGAAGTTGCTGGAGACGCTGGAATCGTTGAAATCCGGTGAGGACACCGAGCAGCCGCTACTAAGTCCGGCTCGTTTCGTTTGTGCGCTGGTCCTGTACGATCCGACAACAGGTGATAAGTATGAATCAGAAGGCACTGCGGAAGGCTGGATTACGGCTCAAGCTGCAGGTGCTGGCGGTTTTGGATATGACCCACTCTTCTATGTACCTGAATACGAGATGACGATGGCAGAGCTGACGCTTGAGCAAAAACAGGCGATTAGCCACCGTGGTCACGCGCTGAGAGCGCTTGTATCCAGACTTGAAGGCTGAGACTAAACGAAACATCTTGATTTAACTTCATGATATGTGAACATCAAAGCGTTAATGGAAGGACAGAAGCATTCCGATGGGATGCTTCATCCTCCATTAACGCTTTTTCTATGAAATGAAGTGTTTGATTGGGTTTCGCGAAGGTCCATCCATATACCTAATTGAAGATAGCTATTTCTGCGACTACATATCAGAACAAATGTTCTTGTGCCTATATGAGAAATGGTTTACATTGCACGATTGGGAATCTTATTGGGACTGGAGTTGGAAGAAGTTGCAAGCCTTGTGTGGTATGGGTTAACATTCAAATTAACGAATCACATATGAACCTTAAACGGAGGGATCTACTCATGCAAGAAGTGAAGCTTGTTGTATCTTACGATGACTATGAGGACGGCATTCGTATGGAAAAATTAATTAAGGAACTGGCAGCTAAACCGGAGGCTAGCTCATTGGAAAGTCTGGTCATCGGAGATTGGGGACAGGCTTATGAAAATTCACCTGATGAGTTCATGGGTACGCTCGTCGAGTCGGCTCCAAGCTTTCCGTCATTGAAGAAACTGTTTATTGGAGATATGGGATTCGAAGAATGTGAAGTATCGTGGATTATCCAGACAAATCTCACACCGCTGTTAGGTGCCTTTCCAGAATTAAAATCATTCTCTGTAATGGGCAGTAGCGGTCTCAGTCTGGAGTCACTCCAGCATGCCAAGCTTGAAGAATTAATTATTATATGTGGTGGTCTCCCGAAAGAAGTGTTATCTTCAATCACCCATGCCGAGTTGCCTGAATTGCGTAAACTGGAACTATACCTGGGTGTGGATAATTATGGTTTCAATGGATCACTTGAAGATGTACTCCCTTTGTTAGAAAAAGGATTATTTCCAAAGCTGGTTTACTTGGGTCTGAAAGACAGTGAAATTCAGGATGAGATTGCCAAAGCAGCATCTGAGGCGCCTATTCTGGATCAACTTGAAGTACTGGATCTATCGCAAGGAACGTTGTCCGATGAAGGGGCTGAAGCGTTGCTTGCCAGTGACAAGATCAAGAAACTGAAACATCTTGATCTAAGTTACCATTACATGACCAATGAAATGATCATTCGCTGGAACCAATCGGGTATATCTGTAGATGTTAGCGACCAGCAACAGAGTGATGAGGATGACTGGCGCTATCCATCGTTAACGGAATAGTCGATGTCAGGTGTAAAGGAAATGAATGAAAGCCTGCATCAACCAATAGATGTACCTGATCTAACGCAAGATCAGCCCTTTTTATTGATCGGAAACCCTGATAACCGACGAACACAAGGGCTGCAAGAGGCTAGGCATAGATTGGGTTTGAAACCTGCGGTTGTACTGCCATATGCTCAATTGCTGCAGAATTGGAGACACGGACGAACCATCGCTGATACAGTAGATTCCAATCTGCCCGTACCCCTGATTCGGATTGATGCTCCTGGAGAGGATTGGGAAGTGGAGTGTGAGCTACTGTTCCTTGGAGCTATGAACGATACGTTAGCCTTAACGGATGGAATAGGTGCAGAAGCATTTTCCGCAGAACAGGCACTTGCGCTGGAACAGGACTGGGGAAGAATCTACGCTCCTGCCCAGTGGTTCCGTGGCTGGAAAGCATGTTTGGATAGAATCGGCCATGAAGCTCGGGAAGTGTGGCCTGAAGTCCGATTCATGAATGATCCCGCCGATATCCAATTGATGTTTGACAAGAGAACTTGTCAGCAGCATCTATCTTCACATGGAGTTGATGTACCTCCGGCGCTTCAAACTTCGCAGCCAATCCGCAATTATATGGAACTGCGTAGCTCAATGAAGGTTGACGAGATGCATCGTGTGTTTGTGAAGCTTGCGTGCGGCTCCGGGGCTTCAGGAGTTGTTGCCTATCAAGTCAATCCCCGAACGGGTGATGAAATCGCTGTAACAACAATGGGGATGGAACAGAGACAGGGCAAGACGATTTTCTTCAATGAAGGACGTCTACGCAAGTATACCCGCAGTGAAGAGATTGCTACGCTGATGAACTGGTTATGTGCAGAAGGTGCACAGATTGAACGGTGGATGCCAAAAGCCACGCTTGATCAGCGGGCCTATGATATTCGCCAACTGGTTGCAGGTGGACAGGCAGGTCACGCGATTATGCGGCTGAGCCGTACCCCGATTACCAATCTGCATCTGCGCAATGAGCGTATGCTGCCTGCTGAAGCAGGCCTGGATGAACAGCGGATGTCGCTGGTACGGTCGGCAGCGCAAGCAGCCATGTCTGCATTTCCCAACTCGTGGTCGGCCGGGATTGATGTGATGCTTACTAGTGGTTCGAATCCGCGTGCCTATGTGCTGGATGTGAATCCATTTGGAGATCTGTTATACAGGGTCGAGCATCATGGCCTCGGAACCTATGAGTGGGAAATGGAACTTTTACGAAAGGAGCCTATTCAACATGCCTGATATGAACACCATTGTGGGCTCCCATGATCTGTTAATGATTACGCTGGATACGTTACGCTATGACGTAGCCAAGCTGGAAGAGGAGAATTGTCCTAATCTGTGTGGTTCGGGTCCGTGGGAGAAGCGTCATACCCCAGGCAGTTTTACATATGCGGCACACCATGCTTTTTTTGGTGGTTTTATGCCGACTCCTGCCAATACAGATAAGGCATCTCATGTAAGGCTATTTCATTCCCGAAATACTGGGCTCAAAACACATCCGCACACCTGGCTGTTTGATACACCGGATATCGTATCCGGGTTCGCAGCTGAAGGTTACCGTACCATCTGTATTGGCGGCGTCATCTTTTTTACGAAAAAAAACCCGCTTGCGAAAGTATTGCCCGGCTATTTCCAACACAGCTACTGGAGAATGAACTTTGGGGTAACCAACCCCAAATCGACAGAGCATCAGGTACAGCATGCATTAAAGCTACTTGAACAGACAGCGCCGGATGAAAAGATATTTATGTTTTTGAACGTGTCTGCCATTCATGGACCCAATCGTTACTTTGTGCAAGGAGCCAAGGAGGACTCGGTGGAAACTCAAAGGGCTGCGCTTCGATATGTAGATGAGGCTCTTGGGCCCTTGTTCGAGGCGATGAGAAAACGCGCCCGGCCTGCGTATTGCCTGGCTTTTTCCGATCATGGTACAGCTTACGGTGAAGACGGGTATCAAGGACACCGGCTTGCGCATGATGTCGTCTGGACGGTGCCTTACCGTGAATTTTTAGTATAGAATGTATTGGTCTTATGAGGACAACAACCGGAAACAGGAGGAAACCGATGGAGAAACATATACAACATACAACAACAGGCCATTCCACACAGTCCGGATCCAATATAGCTACAAGTCTCAGTGAAGTACTGGCATTCCCTTATCGTTCTTACTTATACTCGTACCCACACAAGACCGCCTATCGGGAGCTTGACCCACCACTGCCGTTAGGGCCACTGTGGGAACGGGAAAATACCGATACGTATTTTTTATATATGCATATTCCCTTTTGTGCTGCTCGTTGCGGATTCTGTAATCTGTTCACACTGCCGGATCGACGGGATGATACGCATGAACGCTATGTAGATGCGCTGGAACGTCAGGCGAAGCAGTGGGCACCTATTACATCTCGAAGACCGTATTCGCGATTTGCGATTGGTGGAGGAACGCCTACATTATTAAATGAGGTTCAGTTGAATCGTCTGTTTGATATTGCTGAACATGTGATGGGGCTGGACCCTGCGCAAGCATCGATTTCAGTGGAAACGTCGCCGGATACCGTTACGGAAGCCAAGCTGGCCATCATGAAGGAACGAAGTGTGGATCGTGTCAGTATGGGCATCCAGAGTTTTATTGAAGCTGAAGCATCTGCCATCTATCGTCCACAAAAACCGCAGGAAGTTGAACGAGCGCTTGAGAAGCTTACTCGGTATGATTTCCCATTGTTAAATCTGGATCTGATCTATGGTTTGCCGGGTCAAACGGTGGAATCGTGGATATATTCATTGGAAAGAGTTCTGGCCTATGAACCGGGCGAAATCTTTATCTATCCCTTGTATACACGGGAAAATACAATCGTGAAGCCTGATGATATTCGCCGTCAGGGACCTGATATCCGGATGGAACTGTATAAAGCTGCACGTGAGACTTTAAAAAGTAAAGGTTATGTGCAATATTCGATGCGCAGATTTGCCAAAGAACAGTCGTCCTCGAAAGCACTTCTGCCATACAGCTGTCAGGAGGAAGGCATGGTTGGTCTGGGGTGTGGCGCACGCTCTTATACGAGTGAAGTACATTATGCTTCCAAGTACGGCGTGAGTTACAAGGCCACACAAAGCATCATTGCCGATTATGTGGCAACTGAGCGCTACGATGTAGCGGATTATGGCATCGTGTTAAGTCGTGAGGAACAGAGACGTCGCTTTATTCTGAAAGCCTTGCTGCATCGGGAGGGATTGACACTGTCTGACTACCAACAGCGCTTTGGTACCGATGTGATGTCCGACTATGTCTGGTTGGCTGAATTGTTGACAGAGGGCATGGCGGAGTTGGAGAGCGATGAGGACAAGCAGGTGCTGCGTCTGACAGAAGAAGGACTAGGTTACTCCGATGCGATTGGAGATTGGCTTATATCTGCCGAAATTCGTGAACAGATGGAAGGGTTTGTTTTCTCATGAGAGCGACTTTGTATTATCGGGGGAAGTTGTCTTCCTGTAATTACGACTGTCCCTACTGCCCGTTTAGCAAAACGGTGGATTCCAAAGAGACGTTGGAAGTGGACGAACAACAATTGCGTCAATTTGTGAATTGGGTGAGGGAGCAGGAAGTTGAGGGACACCAATTTTCGATTTTCTTCAATCCCTATGGTGAAGCTTTGGTGCGTCGTTGGTACCGGGAAGCGATGGTTGAGCTGTCACATATGCCACATGTGGATAAAGTTGCAATTCAAACCAACCTGTCCGTCAAGCTGGATTGGGCGAGGGAGCTGGATGCGAGCAAAGCAGCCTTTTGGGCGACGTATCATCCTCGTGAGACAAAAGAGGCTTCTTTTGTTAAAAAATGTCTGACCTTGCGTCAGATGGGACTTGCTTTTAGTGTCGGTACTGTCGGACTCCGTAGTGCTTTCCCCGCAATCGAGTCCATGAGACAGGCTTTGCCGGATGATGTGTATATGTGGGTCAATGCCTTCAAAGATCGGCCCAAGTATTACACGCCGGAAGAGATTCAGTTTTTACGTGGGCTTGATCCGCTTTTTGAAGGTAATCTGCAGGATTATGAGAGCTTGGGCAAACGATGTGCTGCCGGTTCGGAAGTATTTTATGTACAGGGGTCCGGGCATGTGAAGAGATGTTACAAGGATCGACGAATCATTGGACATCTATATCGCGATGGTTTGCAGGCTTTGTCTGCGGATCGGCCTTGTCGCATGAAAAAATGTGGCTGTTACATCGGTTACATCCATATGGAGGATTCCCCTTTCCAGGAAACGTTTGGCAGCGGGCTGCTTGAACGTAATCCAGTATTGATCGATCGTTAACTTTGAATTGAAATGCGCTGAAATTGAAAAAGACTTTACACCAGTAAGTACTGCTGGAGTGCACCCCTTAGAATAGACATTGGAAAAACCCCTGGGTTTAGCCGATGAAATTCTAGGGGGTGCATTTTTTTATGGCGATTAAAGGACAAAAGTATAAAACGTATTCGGAGAAGATAAAAAAAGAGGCTATTCGTCTGCATACGGTTGAGGGCTGGACTTACCGAAAGATCAATGAACATTTGGGAATTCATGACCCGGGACGAATGAAACGCTGGATGCGAAAACACCGGGAACAAGGCGAGTTTGGACTGATGGATCAGCGAGGTCGACGGAAAGAATATTTGGATCAAGAACGCTATGTGCAAAAACTGAAACGGGAGAATGAGTTGCTAAAAAAGTGCTTGGTAATCTGGAAGGAGGAAGCAAACAAGAAAGATTTCAGATCATAGAAAAAGTAGCGGCATACGGGGATATCCAGAAACTTTGTGATGTGTTTGGCGTGTCACGGAGTGGATTTTATGCCTATGTAAAACGTAAACGATTCGATCGCGACGCAAAGGCGAAGAAACAGGTGCTTCAAACGTATCAACGATATGAAGGCAAATATGGTTATCGGCAGCTCCAGTTGTTCCTTTGGCAAGATCAGGGGATTTGGATGAACCACAAAAAGGTGCTACGCCTGATGCAAATGCTCGGTATTCAATCTCGAATCCGTCGTAAACGGCGCTCCAACAGCTCGTATGCACCTGCGCAGCGTGTAGCAGAGAACCGCTTGAAGCGAGATTTCAGTGCAGAAAAACCGAATCAGAAATGGGTCACGGACATTACCCAGTATCGTGTGGGAGAGCGCTGGATATATCTTTCAGCCATAAAGGATCTGTTTAATAACGAAATTGTGGCCTACGAAATAGGCGAACGCAATGACAATGAACTGGTGCTCCGCACATTCAGCAAGGCGTTTGCGAAGCAAACAGACGTGACCGGACTAGTCGTTCACAGCGACCAGGGATTCCAGTACACATCTCATGCTTACCACGACATGCTGCCAAAGGTTGGCGCCCAAATCAGCATGTCTCGCCGAGGAAATTGTTATGACAATGCCTCGATGGAGAGTTTCTTCTCGCATCTCAAAACGGAAGGACTCTATCCTTATCATATCCGAACGCTTACCGAAGCACAAAGCAAAATCGAAAAGTATATCCGTTTTTACAACCGAAAACGACCACAACGGAAACTAAAAAAACTGACGCCGGTAGAGTACCGACGCCAGTTTGCAGCCTAGGGTTTTTTTTATAATGTCTACTAAATGGGGTCTTGACCACTGCTGGGTAAAGTCTTTTTTTTTATTTTGGTCTAACGATTCAAAATGTGTAATTTAGGATAAAAGAGATGTAGTATATTGTCGCTTAGATGTGCATAAAAACCTAAAAAATAGTATGGGTAGATACTATAGACCTATATTTGAATGCACAAATATGCTAACCTATTTCAAGTAGTCTCATATTTATCCATTTTTATTTGAAGTAAAAGGAGGGGAGATTTTAGCATTCAGACTGACTACATAATTCATGATTGAAATACATTGAAACGTATGGGGGAAATGAAATGAAAAGAGTATCCATTAGTAGGAAATTGCTTTTAGGTTTTGGTTCTGTACTTCTTTTATTGGTGGCCGTTGTAGTCATCTCATATACTCAGTTTATCTCGGTTGAGAAAACGTTTACGGATTTAATCCGGGAGCGTACCGCGAAACTGCTCACGATCAAAAACATGATCATCGATGTGAAATCACAGCAGGTTGCTTTACGGAATTTTGTGACGGAAGAGAATGATCAAAGCGAGCAACAATTCAAGTCTTTTTATGAAGATTACCGTAAAACAAGCGAAGAATTAAGATCAGGCATTCAAACCCCAACGATGATTGATTTTCTGGATCGTTCAGACCGCAGTGCGGAGGAATATTATGCCTTTGGACAGAGTGTCATTGAATTGAAAAAACAAGGCAGAACTAGCGAGATCACAAGGATGCTGTTAGATACAGGTCCAACGATCATATCCGGATTTGAAGAAACGGTAACTGCCATGGAGCAACATCAGCAAAATTCATTGGACACTGGCATTGTAAATGCCAATCAACTCATTCAAAAAGTACTTCGTTTAATCATGATCATTGGTATCATCTCGATCGTTTTAGGCGTGGTAATTGCATTGATCATGGGGAGAATCATATCCAAACCAGTTGCACATGTGGCAAGGGCTGCAAGCCGAATTGCCGATGGAGACCTGACGGGTGAGGCGATTGTTGTTCGTAATCGGGATGAGATCGGAGAACTGGCGGAATCCTTCAACAAGATGATGGATAACTTGCGTCATTTAATCCATCAGGTGGGTCAAAATGCAGATCGGGTAGCTGCTTCTTCTGAGGAATTAACGGCAAGTACTGAGCAAACGGCGACAGCGACCGAACAGGTAGCTACAACGATGGAAGAGATTGCTACGGGTATGGATACGCAAGTGAGTATGGTTGGAGACGGGTTTCATACGATTAATGAATTGTCCACAGGCTTTCAGCAGATGACAGTGAATACACAAAATATGTCGGATGAAGCAACAAATGCGTCAGCGAAAACCATATCTGGTAATGATGCGGTTCAATCGGCTGTTGGGCAGATGAACTCCATTCATCAGACTGTACGTGTACTTGCTAAGGTTATTGAAGAACTGGGCAATCATTCAGATGAGATTGGATCTATGGTTGAAAGTATCTCCGAAATATCGGCACAAACAAATCTGTTGTCTCTTAATGCGGCTATTGAAGCTGCAAGAGCAGGTGAGCATGGTCGTGGATTCGAAGTGGTAGCAACCGAGGTGCGCAAGCTGTCTGATCAATCTGCGAAATCAGCGGAACAGATCAGTGTACTCGTAGCTGCTATACGCAATGGCATGAATAATGCATCACAATCCATGGGAGAAGTAAACGCTGAGGTTCAGGAAGGCATAGAACTTGTCCGTAAAGCAGGAGGTACTTTTGAGGAGATTCGTGAAGCTGTTAGCAATGTCGCAGGTCAGACTCAGGAGGTATCTGCATCCATTGAACAAATGGCGGCGGGTGTCGAACAGATCAATGTGTCGATGAAAACCATCATGGAAGTAACAGAGAATGCGGCTGCCGGAACAGAGGAAGTTAGTGCAACGTCCGAGGAACAACTGTCTGCCATGCAGGAGATCGCATCGGCGGCTAATGACCTTTCCTCTATGGCTGAAGAGTTACAGGAGTCCGTCAGTCGATTCAAAGTGTAATCATGGATATACTTCTGGGTGAAGTTCAATATTTATAAATGATCATATCGTGTATGTAAAACAAGTGGGTGCCAAGGAGAACAACAGTTATGCTGTTCTTCTGGCACCCTTTTTTAGATGAAGTAGCGATCAGTGGGTCATTCTAACGAATGGCAACTTTATATGTCCGCAACCAGGTATTGATCTGAGTCAGATAAGCAAATAACTGGGGACCCGACATGAGCTGCCCGAACCAGGGAAGATTGGAAGCTGCATCTGGCGAAGACGCAAGATTGCGGATCTGAGCTTTATCGATCAAAGGCAAAATAGGTGATGTGGGATCATCCAGGATATCAAGTACCTGTTGTTTGACCGCGGCCAGATATTGTGGATTATGTGTTTTCGGGTACGGACTCTTTTTGCGATATAACACATCGTCAGGCAGGACACCTTCGAGTGCTTTACGCAGAATACCTTTTTCCCGCCCGCCGGTTATTTTCATTTCCCAAGGGATGTTAAACACATACTGGATCAGACGATGGTCACAGTAAGGTACCCGCACTTCCAGTCCTGCCCCCATGCTCATCCGGTCTTTGCGATCCAGAAGTGTAGGCATGAAACGTGTAATGTTCAGGTAGGACATCACCCGCATTTGTGCAGCTTTACCTGTTTCCCCATCCAACAGAGGCACTTCAGCCACTGCATCCGAATAGCGGTCTGCCAAATAATCGAGTGGCCGAATCCATTCCCGGATATCCGGGGATAACAACGCTGCTCGCATATCAGGCGCTACAGACCACGGAAACGTACCGGAGTTCAGCATATCTTCTCGATGGAACCAGGGGTAACCGCCAAACACTTCATCCGCTGCTTCGCCTGAAATGGCAACGGTGGCCCCTTTTTTGATTTCTTTACAGAACAAATAGAGCGAGGAATCTACATCGGCCATACCTGGCAGATCCCTTACTAACATGGCCTGTGTCAGTGCATGAACCAGTTCTCCGTTCTCAATCTCAATCCAGTGATGGTCGGTCTTGAGTTCATCCACCATTCGCTTAATCCAGGGACCATCTGCACCCGGCTGAAAGGAATGCGCCTGGAAATGCTTGGCGTTATCCACATAATCGACAGAATACGTACTGACTTGGCCTTGCCCGGTCCGCTTGTAATAATCCACGGCTAATGCAGACAAGGCACTGGAGTCCAGTCCTCCTGATAAAAGAGAGCATACTGGAACATCCGAAGCCAACTGGCGCTCCAGTGTATCTTGCAAGAGAGAGCGTACCTCTGCTGCCGTCTCTTCCAGGTTATGTTCGTGATTCTGGCTTTCCAGTTTCCAGTAGGCATAGGTTCGGATCCCGTTTCGGTTATAGATCAGAGCGTGCGCAGGCTTGAGTTCGCTCAGTGAAGAGTATACGCCGTGTCCTGGTGTCCGTGCAGGCCCTACAATAAACACTTCGGCCAATCCTTCCGGGCCAACAGCGGCTTCCACATCCGGGTGAATAAGCAGAGCTTTGGGCTCTGAACCAAATACGAGAGTGTCTTTGTTATTACTGTAGAACAGAGGTTTCACGCCAAGGCGATCTCGTGCGATAAAAACCTGTTCGCGTCCCCCATCCCATATGGCAAAAGCAAAAATACCGTTAAACCGGTCAACACATGCCGGTCCCCACTCAATATAAGAAGCGAGCAACACTTCCGTATCACATTGCGTGCGGAACTGATGCCCCCGCTGGAGCAATTCCTTTTTCAACTCGGGTGCATTGTATAGTTCTCCGTTATACACGACGGTATAGGAGGTATCTCCCTGTAACGCATGCATGGGTTGTGCGCCGTTCTCGGGGTCCATTACACTAAGACGCCGATGTCCAAAGGCACAAGGATTGGAGATCCATGTACCTGAAGCGTCGGGCCCCCGGTTCGACAAGCTATCCGTCATACGGACCAGCAGCTCTGATTCCTGGGTCAAATCCCGATTCCACTGTATGAAGCCGGTAATACCGCACATGGTTTGTTCATCCTTTCTTGGTCGAGTCATTCATCCGTATGGCTGCTTAGTTACTGGCAACCAGCAAATGTTGTCTTTTCGTCAGAGGTCGTAACAAATATATGCCGAAAGCAGGCATAAAATGTCTGTCCTCTTCGGAAACTAGTTCTAGGGACAACGGCCTCAACATGCCTGTGAAGGAGAGAACATGCAATGGACAGTATGAAGTATTATGTGTCTGTCATGGGCCGCTCCGTTATTCCTGATCCGTCCGTAACATCATATGAATGGATCATTCAGGCAACGCCGCAGGAAGCGGAGCAATTACTGGGACTGCTGAGCCTCATGCAGGAAAAGGAGGAAGAGGCCTTTCCTGGTATGGTATTCCCATGGCCAGATACACCGGAGGAGTCCGTAAACCGAGCGTATGAAACGGTATTACAACAGGTGTATCGAGAGATTTACCGATTGGGCACACCAGAGACACGATACCAGATTGAACAAAGTACATGATAAGCACAAAGGAAAAGGAGCGCGATGACGAATGTATGCCATTCAAGATGCCAAAATACGCAGATTAACCGAGGTAGATGGATTGTCTTGTGCAGAGGTTGAAGTGCAGCCTGGAAATGCCGGAGATCCGTCGTTACTTGTATACGTGGCCTCAACACAGCCCGGAAATTCGCTGGAAGTTGTTCGGATTGTACGCAATCACTCCGATTCGGCGATCGACTGGTATAACAATAATATGCATACTGCGTTTGAAGAGGCGACAGATAACGCATTTGAGAACAGCGAAGGTATGACAGTAGAAGAAGATAAAGCTAGCTTTCAAAGTGAGTTGTTTTCCTTTGGTTTGCTTGGTCCAACACTTCAGCGTTATCTTATCGGGCAGGCTTAACAGGTAACGCTCCAGCAACATATGTGGCGATAGTGGGATAGAATTTAATGTTGAGCATACGTACGCAGTGACTTGTTGCTGTTGCTGGTTGCTGTGACTGCATCTGTAACTGGAAAACCCCGCCGTTGTGAACGGCGGGGTTTGTTATGCGAGGTCAGTCCAGGTGGAGATGTGATCAAGCATACTCGCGCAGCACTTGAATCCCTTTGACCACGTTGTACACAAAGCTTAATCCGTAGATCACAAAGAATAGAATGACAAACCCGACGGCGGAACCCAGACTATGCGCAGTCACGAAGAAATAAAATAACGGAATGGCAGCGAGAAAGGGGAATACATGTGAGAATAAGGCGCGTTTTGCATGTCCCTCAATGTAATCATCCTTGGCAACAATCCATATAATGATCGGAAACAGGAACGGGGCAAAGAAAATACTGAAATAGGATAGGGCTGATAAAAGCTGTCTCATGACGATTCTCTCCTTCAATGGATCATTGAAATGTATGTATGCAAAAGATTACCCAGCAATTCTGACATTGAAAATGTCTGATGTTAATCTTACTCTAAATGTCCCAATCTCCTCAATATAACCTGGTTCAAGCTATCATATTCTCAAAGGGACTGGAGTATGAGAATATACGGAAAAGACATTTTCGAACCCGCATTTAAGTATAATTATTAATTTTTTTATAAAACTATTGAAAAATATAGAAATCAGAGTATAATAAGAACCGCGCCGAAAATTTATTATACATATTTGTCTCAGTAGCTCAGCTGGATAGAGCAACGCCCTTCTAAGGCGTCGGTCGGGGGTTCGAATCCCTCCTGGGACGTAAAGAACAAGAAGCTTCCTTCGGGAAGCTTCTTGTTTTTCGTTCAAGGGAAGAGATCCCCCAATGGTTCGTCGGAGCATCCGCTTCGTTAGCGCTACATCGCAGTCTCGACTGGAAGGAGAGTATTCCTCCTGGGACGTATTAAAAAGAAACTTCCTTCGGGAAGTTTTTTGCGTTCAGAGGAAGTCTTCTATTGGTTATACCTATAAACAATATAGAATCTATATATTTAAAGAATAAACAATTCTGTGTCACAATGAGGATATCAATAACGAAAGCGAC
This sequence comes from Paenibacillus amylolyticus, assembly GCF_047302515.1. Classification (GTDB taxonomy): domain Bacteria; phylum Bacillota; class Bacilli; order Paenibacillales; family Paenibacillaceae; genus Paenibacillus; species Paenibacillus amylolyticus_G. The sequence goes on from NZ_CP168019.1 coordinate 357,013, forward strand.
GGTGGTATCCATGAAATCATTAAATCAATGGCAAGCAGATGAGTATGACGACAAACTGGCTTTTGTCTCCGGATACGGCAAAAACCTGATCTCGTGGCTTCAACCCCAAAAAGGGGAATACATCCTTGATCTGGGTTGCGGGACGGGGGATTTGACGCATGAAATTTCTCTGGCCGAAGCTGAAGTTATTGGCATGGATGCATCGCCAGACATGATTCGCCGTGCGAGGGAGAAATTCCCTGAACTTGAGTTCGTGGAAGGAGACGGTCATCAGTTTGAGACGAATAGACTGTATGATGCCGTCTTCTCCAATGCAGCCCTGCACTGGATGCGAAGCCCGCGATTAGTGGTGGATAGTATATGGAAATCTTTGAAGCCCGGAGGGCGTTTTGTAGCAGAATTCGGTGGTAAAGGGAACGTGCAGACCATTGTGAATGCATTAGAGCAGGTTATGGAGCGTAACACGGGCATTCGTGCATCGGAACGCAATCCTTGGTATTTTCCTTCGATCGGAGAATATAGCCATATTTTAGAGCAAGTTGGATTTGTGGTGCGTCATGCCTATCACTATGACCGTCCTACCAGATTGGAAGATGGTGAGCAAGGTATAGTAGGTTGGTTGACTCATTTTGGAGGGGACTATTTTGAGGGTCTCAGTCATGAAGAGATACAACAAATATGCCATGAAACCAGTCAGATCGTGATGTCTCACCTTTGGAAAGATGATGCGATGTATGCCGATTACAAGCGCCTGCGTATTGAAGCCGTGAAGCCAGAATAAAGTAGAATTCAGTGATATACAGCAATTTTTATCGATGTTAGACGAATTTCCGCGATTCTTTGTATACTAACCACGCTTCCCCTATACACCAGGAATCTCTTTCGGATAAAGAGGCTCTTGGTCTTTTTTTGATGCATTATTTTAAAAATGAAATATTCAAACGACAAATAATTACAAATGGATATTTTTATCATACTCAAGACCCATATAAGTAATTTCTATATCATTTTTGTAAGTATTTAGAAGGAAAATGTGGTATTTTGATAGAATAATTTACCAAGGGTCAATCTTCTTGCAGATAGGCGGTGAAATTGGAGTGCGCACAAACAGCAGGAACCCATCATTTGGTGACGTATTCACATTTAAAAGGAGGGGCAAAGCCTTGAGTAAACGATTGATATCCACGTTATTAAGTGTTCTGATGGTCTTTTCCATTATTCTCCCCGCGGCTGGAGCCGCTCCCGCAGATTCAGTTATTCAGCTTGACAACTTACCCAGTACAGCCGAAGCCAAACAATGGAGAGAGATTCTTGCAGGACGGGAAGCAAAACTTGCCGCAGATCCATTTTTGGATAAAAGCTTGGAAGGTCTGGGTGGAGAGAACACCCGAGTGATCGTTGAGCTTTCCAATAAACCTGTTGCAGTAGCGCAAGGTGAATCAACCCTCTCCGGAAAATCTTTTACCTCCTCTATGGAAACAAAGGCTGTGACTCAAGTTGAGCAACAACAACAGTCATTTGTACATAGCCTCACTCAGAAGAAAATCAAACATGAAGTATTGGAAGAATATGCATATGCCCTGAATGGTGTAGCGATTGAGCTTAAAGGAAACCAGGTGGGACAATTGCTTCAAATACCTGGCGTGGTCAGCGTATATCCTGACCTTGAAGTTACAATAGCGCCCGAGACAGATGAAGTGAACCCGTACATGAAAGACACAGCGCCTTTTATTGGTGCACCTGAAGTATGGGATCTGGGTTACAAAGGAAATGGCATTAAAGTCGGAGTCATTGATACAGGGATTGACTATGAACATCCTAATTTGCAGGAAGCTTACAAAGGCGGATGGGACTTTGTTGGAAACGACAATGATCCGTATGAAGCGACATATCAAGAATGGAAAGCTTCGGGTGAACCTGAGTTCAATGCTACTGGAAGCGCCTATTACACCTCCCACGGTACGCACGTAGCGGGTACCGTTGCTGCTCGCGAAGCAGGGGACTACGGTATTGTTGGTGTTGCTCCTGAAGCAGATATCTATGCTTACCGTGTACTTGGACCGTATGGTAGTGGTCAAACCTCATGGGTACTCGGCGGAATTGATCGTTCTGTTGAAGATGGTATGGACGTAATTAATCTCTCATTAGGTAACGCCGCCAACGACCCGAGTTATATCACTTCGGTTGCCCTAAACAATGCGATGTTGTCTGGTGTGACAGCGGTTGTAGCAAGTGGTAACAATGGACCTAACCGTTATACACTCGGTTCTCCGGGTGCGTCTGCAATGGCAATTACGGTAGGTAACTCTACAGGACCTAGCCAGCTGATTACAGCCGATACTCACTTCTGGATTGGTGAGGAAGGCGAAGAGGCACAACCTGAACAACAACCGGTGCCAGAGGTTGAACAATCTCCTGAACTGGGTACGGCACCTGGAACAGAAGAGCCTGAAGGTTCAGAGCAAGATGTACCCGCAACTGCTGATGAGGAAAGTGCAACAGCTGTGGAGGACACAGTTTCTAACGAAGCTGAAGTTCCGAATGTAGGAGAAGCTACAACGGAAGAAAATACTCCATCTGCATCACCTTCTGCACCCATTGAAGCTTCTCCTGAAGCTGCCCCTGTGGAAGAAGAGTCTGTAATTGCTCCGACTGAAGCTCCACTGGCTATTACAGAGTCGGTTTACCGTCTGGATCTGATGGGATGGAGCCTTTCGGCAGACCCTGAAACTGTTTTGACAGGGAAATATGAGCTTGAATATGCAGCACTGGGTAAGCCAACTGATTTTGAAGGTAAGGATTTTACAGGTAAAGTGGCATTAATACAGCGTGGTGAAATCGCATTTGTAGAGAAAATCGCCAATGCTAAAGCGGCCGGAGCCGTGGCTGTTATTGTATATAACAACATTCCTGGCCCAATTGGTGTAAGTCTGGGCGATAACTTTGAACTCATTCCAACACTGAGCATGTCCAAGGAAGATGGAGATGTGATCAAGGCTGAGCTGGACGCAGGCCAAGCCGTTGAAGTGAGCTTTAGTGATTTTGAACGTTCCCAAACTCCGGGCGATGAAATGAGTTCATCCAGTTCACGTGGACCTGCAAAGGTGACACTGGACATCAAACCGGATATTGTTGCACCAGGTACAAGCATTTTGTCTACGATTCCTGCCTACGGCAAGGATGAGCCAGACGCAGATTACGCACAAGCTTATGATCGTAAATCAGGTACAAGTATGGCTACACCTCATGTAGCAGGTTTGATTGCTTTGCTGATCGAGAAGCATCCCGAATGGACTCCATTTGATATCAAAGTTGCCCTGATGAACAATAGTAAGGTGTTGGATACAACCAAGTTTGATGTATTTGATCAAGGTGCTGGCCGTATTCAGGCTGTTAATACCATTGATCCTGCTGCTTTTGTCAAAGTGCTTGATGTAACTCAATACACAGAAAGTGGCTCTGTTGTTGAAAAGGAGAATATCACCGGAAGTATCAACTACGGTAATTTCCTGAGCACAGATGAAAAGACGATTACCAAAACAATTAAAGTTGAAGCGCTGAATGGTAGTGGCGGGGATTACACCGTAAATGTGAATCCAACTCGTAATGTCGCTGGTGTATCCGTTGCCGTAGACAAGAATTCCTTTACATTGAATGGTGAGGAAGAACTTGCAGTGACAATCACCGTTCCGCGTGGGGTTACTGCGACTACAGAAGCACAAGGATACATTGAGGTCTCGAATGGAACCAATACTTTTACTGTGCCATATGTTGCTCATTTCAACGTTACGTTGAGTGGGGTTAAGTATATTGAAACCGTAAAAGGCACTGAGAAAAATCCATTCCACTATCCATTGAAGGCTGATGGTACGTTGGATACCCTTAATGTAGCGATGGAATTCTATAATCCAATGACATTTGCCCTGATTGAGATCTATGATGGTCTTAATCCGGAAGGTGGATATTATCAAGATGGTTATATTGGTTCCATCTTTGGTAACTATTTTAACTTCAATGCCAATGCAAGATACAACCTTGCTTGGGACGGCTCATATGCAGATTACACAACTGATGAAGTGACTGAGATTCCGGATGGTTTATATACGGTAGACATCACTACCATTGGTACGGACGGCAAAACCTATAAGGAAGACACTTCGCCATTTTTGGTGAAAAAGACAGCTCCCGCTGTAACTGCACCAGAAGCGTTGGAGTTCAAAGAGGATGAGTCTGCTGTTCTTAATGGTAGCGTGGAAGACTTGTACTTCCGTGTAGCTCCTGCGCTTGCCAGCGGATGGGACATTACGTTTGATCCGGCCGCTTCCCTGGAAGCAACGTATGTTGTGAAAAAAGAGGATGGTTCGGTTTATAAAGAAGGAGTCTTTGAAGTACAAGCTGATGGCAGCTTCAGCCTTCCTTTGGAGGGGATTGAAGCAGGCGAGTATGCTGTTGAACTTACGGTAAAAGACCAACAGGGGCTTTCGGGTACAGCCAATACGGCACTGAAATTGGAAGCCGTGGAGACCGAACCTGAAACTCCGGCAACCAAGGCCCCAGGTACGCCTGTATTGTCTCACAATAATTGGGTAGGCAACGGCTTACCAGAGGGCGCGTATATCGTTACAATGAACCTGTGGTGGGGCGAGAACGCAACTAGCTACAAGTTATATGAGGACGGGGTTTTGGTTGATACGCAAAAGTTGACTTACAACGCGCCTTGGGCACAGTTTGCTCAGACGAAGATCACGGGCAAAGCCAACGGCACGTATACGTACGTGGCAGAGCTGACCAACGATAAGGGAACAACTCGGAGTCAGACGTTGACTGTTCAGGTTACCAATGCAACGCCAGGCAAAGCGGTTCTCTCTCAAGATAACTGGGATGGCGACGGCCATTATAAGGTGACCATGAACCTGTGGTGGGGGACGAATGCTTCTGAGTATCGTCTCTATGAAAATGATAAGTTGATTGATACGCAAGAACTCCGTTCGGCTACACCTTATGCGCAAAGTGCTGTGACTACACTGTCCGGGAAAGCATCGGGTACGTATACGTATCGGGCAGAGTTAATTAACGCAGCCGGAGTTACCAGCACAGACACGATTAAGGTAAAAGTGAAATAAGTTCATTCCTCATTGAAATTGATTGAAATTGATTAAATTAATGAAGGAATTGTTCTATGCATAAACGGCCTCCATCCTGATTTTGATATGCTCCCATTAAGGTAGACAGTAGAAAAAACAAAACTCTACTTCTACCTTGATGGGAGTTTTTGTAATGTCCAAAAGAAGCCCGATTTCATATGAAATCAAGATTCATGTTGTAAGGCGTTGTCTGCAACATGAATCCAATCCTAACCATGAGGCAAAACAATTGGGGGTCCATAAAAACACAGTTACCGATTGGATAAGAAAATACAAGGTAGATGGAGAAGATGGATTAAGAGAATCCAAGAGATGGAAATCTTACTCCAAGGAGCTAAAACGATCTGCTATTCAAGATGTACTCTCTGGTGAATACTCTGTACGAGCGGTAGCGAAAATGTATCATATTTCGAGTAAATCTGTGTTAGAGAGCTGGATTTCCAAGTATACTGAAGGGGTGAAAATGAAACCAACTCGCCAAAGGATTGAATCCCCTCATATGAATAAAGGACGGAAAACGACTTACGAAGAACGTATTGAAATTGTACAATTCACCATCGCCCATGATTTAGATTATCAGAAAGCCATCGACAAGTACGGTGTCTCTTACCAGCAAGTGTACGCATGGGTTCGTAAATATCAGGCGAATGGTCATGAAGCCTTAAAAGACCTCCGAGGTCGTAAAAAGCTGGTAGAAGAGCTAAACGAACAGGAACGATTAAAGCTTCGGATCAAGGAACTCGAGGCACGAAATGAGCATTTAGAAATGGAGAATGCACTCGCAAAAAAGTTGGCAGAGATCCGGCGAAGAAATACACGCTAACCTTTGTTCGGCATGCAGACATTTATCAAGCGATTACGGAACTGCATGCCGAGAAAGGATATGCGATCACCAAGCTCTGTGAGCTAGCAGGAATCGCCCGATCTGCCTATTATAAGTGGTTGAAATGGATGCCATCCAACAGGGAACTTGAAAATTTTGCACTGGCCAAGGAGGTCAAGCGTCGCTATAACAAACGAAATGGGATACTCGGTTATCGCCAAATGCGTACTCAGTTGAATCGTAAGCTTAAAAAAAGTTACAACCGTAAACGGTATTACCGCATCATGCGAGCCCTTGAATTAAGGGCAGTGATTCGTAAAAAGCGATCCAAATATTTGAAAGTTCCAGCCCTTCATATCGCTGAGAATATCATGAACCGAAAATTCCAAGCGGTGGCTCCCAACCAAAAGTGGTGCACCGATGTAACAGAGTTAAAGTACGGAAATGGCCGTAAGGCCTATCTGAGTGCGATTATTGACGGATATGACAACTCTATTGTTTCATGGGTACTTCAACCATTCCAATAACAATGAGCTTGTCATGAATACGGTAAAGAAAGCTTATAAAGGAAACCCGAATGCTACGCCGCTCTTGCACAGTGATCGCGGCTTTCAATATACTTCGCTGGAATACAACCAACTTGAAAAGAGATACAAGTTTACAAAAAGTATGTCTCGTGTAAGCCGGTGTTTGGACAACCAACCCATTGAACGATTCTGGGGTACCTTTAAAGCAGAAAGCTTTTATCTGGAGAAGTACGATACGTATGACAGTCTTGTTCGCAGTGTAAGAACTTATATCCATTATTACAATAATTTTCGATACACCGAACGACTAAACGGCTTATCCCCTAACGAATATCGACGAGCAGCTTAACTAAGAAAAAAATAATCCCCTCAGTTTTGAAAACCGAGGGGATATTAAATACGAATGATTTTGTTTTTTAGTCTGTCTACTTGACAGGGAGCACTTCATTTGCAGGATGGAGGCCGTTTTGTTGTTTTTTATAAATGAATTATATGACTAACCGATCATCCTATTTTTGCTGGCCTGAATCCCTGCGATTAGCAGAGCAATGGCCAGAATGACCTGGATTAGCAACGGCAGGGTCCATCCTTTTGTCCAGTCATGAAGCATACCGAACAGTAGAGGTCCAACTGCCGCGAGCATATATCCGAAGGACTGGGCCATACCGGACAGGCTGGCAGCTTGTCTGGCATCTTTTGTGCGAAGGACGAAGAACATTGTTACCATGCCAAATGAAGCTCCAGCACCTATTCCTGCCAACGTGACACCGATGGTAACGAGCGAAGCGATGCCACTTAACAATAAAGCATAGCCGACAATTAAAGAAGAGCACGTTATCGCGGTTAGAACACGCTGATCTCGCGTTCGGCCGGCGAGGATTGGAACGATAAAGGTAGCTGGTACACTAACCATCTGCATTAGGGATAGCATCCACCCTGCTGAGGTGGGGCTGAATCCTTGCTCAGCGAGAATCTCGGGAAGCCAGGTAATCGTTGTATAGAATATTAGAGATTGCAGACCCATAAATAAAGTAATGAACCAGGCCAGGGAAGAGGTCCGTAGACGTACAGGTGTCCCTTCACTCTGTGTGGCTATGAATAACATTCGCTGACGTCCTGCGGCGATCTGGGGGAGCCACAAGAGAAGCGCCAATATGGACAACAGGGCCCACATGCCTAACGAAGCACGCCAACCCATAGATGTGGCTCCTGCTACGGGCACACTCACACCTGAGGCGATGGCACCAAATATATTCATGGATACAGAGTATAATCCGGTGACGATACCTACCCGCAATGGGAAATCACGTTTGATCAAACTTGGCAAAAGCACGTTGCTTAATGCAATGCCGCACCCCAAAATTGCGGTTCCTGCATATAAGGAGAGAACGGAAGGCAACAAGCGTAATGCCACCCCAATGGTTACAATCATAACAGCCAATAGCAGAGCAGATTCGAGTCCTAACCGCTTGGCAAGACGTGGTGCAAAAGGAGAGACTGCTGCAAAGGCGAGCAAAGGAAGTGAGGTCAGAAGCCCGACCATTGTATGGCCGATACCTGTATCTGAGCGGATCATCTCCACGACAGGTCCGGTTGCTGTAATCGGTGACCTCATGGTAGCGGCGATGACGATAATGCCTGCTAATAACAGGCCGAATCTTTTGGATGTCGAAGAATGTTCGTCCTCGGTATGGATCGATGAGTGTTGCTGTAATGAAGATGACATTGATAAAATCTCCTGTTTCCTAAGAAGTTAATATGTATGGATTGTTACATAATCCACTCCGTAAGCATAACATTCTATGTCAATATTGAGCAATGAAATGAAAAAACACCCAATGGACCGTGGGTGCCTTGGCTAACCTGTGAACTCTAACGAATCCACGAGGTCTTATAATGGGTAAAAACGCTATTTTCAAATTCTAACGAACCTCAGCGACGTTAATCTGGCTATGAAGCGCAAATAATTGAGTTAATACCTCAGAATGGTGAAATAAGCTCTCTAAGATTCGTTAGAATTCCATGATGCTGAATTTGCAGCAAATAAAGTGTCCTATGTTCGTTAGAACATCGATACTTCAACGTGTTGCTTATAGAGTAAGCAAAAGCGGACGCTCCAATGCAGCGCATAGATCACGTAACGAAGCGGATGCTCCGACGAACCATTGGGGTTCTCATCCCCAGAACGCAAAAAAAGCTTCCCGAAGGAAGCTTCTTTTTAATACGTCCCAGGAGGGATTCGAACCCCCGACCGACGCCTTAGAAGGGCGTTGCTCTATCCAGCTGAGCTACTGAGACATGAATTTTTTCAAGCAAAATTGATTTTATCATATGCATACAGGAATATCAAGCATTTTATTATAAACTATTTTTCGTATATGATATTTGGCGGCAGTAACGTTTTTTTCATTATATTTAAGGTTATGTTAGAATATCAGGAGAACTCAGAAAATAGATCAACAATCGTTTTAATATATACATCTATTTATGTTGATTCCGACTGGAGATTCAGGATATAGAGGAGGTGCTCCCATTAAGGAATCCACGACCCCGGAAACCGAGCATAACAACAATATTGTGCTGTTTCCTAAGACGCTGGACTATTACCAGATTCAATTGACAGTTATGCTTGAAAATGAACGGTATGGTGAAGCGATGAAATTGCTTCACTTTTTGCTGCAATGCCAGGGACAGGAAGAGCGCCACTATGATGAATGGCGGGCTCTGCTCGAATGGCTTCAGGCTGCGTTTCCTCAATATGAAGAAACCTCGCCTGCCGTTCTTGAAGAACGAGAAGAGGAAGAAGAGATTAGTGAGGAAGACATGGCACGGCAGCATGCCCGAATGAAGCTTGAACAGGATGATGGCTATGCTGATAAGATGCTTCGCACAGTAATGGAAGAGCCGCTGTCTGAACAGACGATGCTGGCTTTGGAGCAGCTGGCCTATCTCGACTTACCGAAGATTGATGATGCGCTTACTAGCTGGCTAAGTGAGAAGTCACTTCATCCTCTGCTTCAGTTCAGAGTGTTGCAAACCTTGCGTCGCCGAGGTGTTCAAGGTATGATCCTGTTTACGAGAGGCGAAGAGCAGGTTGAAGTCGAGATTGATACCGTGCCTCTTAAACCAGAAGAATTCCCGCTCCAAATCGTTCAGATTTTGGAACGAGTGGCAGATCAGACGGAGGTTCATGAACCTACGCTCTTTTATTTTGCCCAGGAACTGTGGATACAATATGTCATGGCGGTGTATGGAACCCGTGATTATGTTTCGATGCTGGAAGAAAATGATTCCATGACAGATATATGGGCAGCAGCTCTACATATGACCGTTGCAGACAGTCTGGGTGGTTCGCATGATGAGGAAAATACCCGCTCAATGTATGCTGTGACAGGCGCGATGCGCTTTCGACTGGAGCAGGCATATCGTTCGATGAAACAGTTTGTATCTGCCGGTTTGGACGGTTAATCGAGGCCGGAAACGTTTTCCTTAAACTGTATCAAGGGATTCCCCTTGAAAAAGAATCTAATCTTGTTTATACTAAAATGGTTATTTTGTACGTGATTGTCTACGTGAACATGTGAATTTTGGAGGGGAAAGTATACAATGAAAGCAACTTGGGAAAAGATAGAGAAGAACCTTGGGGTTCTTGAGGTTGAAGTGGATGCAGATCGTGTAACTGCAGCACTCGACAAGGCTTTTAATAAAGTGGTTAAACAAGCAAACGTACCAGGATTCCGTAAAGGTAAAGTACCACGTTCCATTTTCGAAGCACGTTTTGGTGTAGAGAGCCTTTATCAAGAAGCAATCGACATTTTGCTTCCTGAAGCTTATACAGAAGCAATCGACCAAACGGATATTTTCCCGGTTGATCGTCCTGACGTAGATGTAGAGCAATTCGCTAAAGGCGAAACGTTCAAATTCAAAGCTAAAGTAACTGTTAAACCAGAAGTTACTCTGGGTGAATACAAAGGAATTGAAGTTGCTGTAGCTAAAGGCGAAGTAACGGACGCAGAAGTGGCAGAAGAGCTTGAGCGTCTTCAACAACGTCACGCAGAACTCGTTGTAATTGACGAAGGTTCCGCAGCAAACGGCGATGTTGCAGTAATCGACTTCGACGGTTCCGTTGATGGCGTACCTTTCGAAGGTGGACAAGCTGAGCGTTATTCTTTGGAACTGGGTTCCAACACATTCATCCCTGGCTTTGAAGAGCAAGTTGTGGGTCTGTCCACAGGCGACTTCAAAGACGTGGAAGTAACTTTCCCAGAGAGCTATCATGCAGCAGAACTTGCTGGCAAACAAGCGGTATTCAAAGTGAAAATTCACGAAATCAAACGCAAACAGCTTCCTGCACTGGATGATGAGTTTGCTAAAGATGTTAGCGAATTCGACACACTTGAAGAGTACAAAGCTGATCTGAAAACACAATTGGAATCCCGTAAAGCTGACGAAGCCAAAGCTGCTCAAGAAAATGCAGTTGTAGAAAAAGTGGCTGAGAACGCTGAAGTGGATATTCCTGCTGCAATGGTTGACAGCGAAGTACAGAACATGATGCGTGATTTCGACAACCGTCTGAAAAACCAAGGTATGAACCTTGAAATGTTCTTGAGCTTCTCTGGCCAGACTCAAGCTGACCTGAGAGGGCAAATGCAAGAAGATGCTTCCAAACGTGTTCGCAACAACCTGGTGCTTGAAGCTGTAGGTAAAGCGGAAAACATTGAAGTATCTGATGAAGAAGTGAATCAAGAACTCGAGAAAATGGCTGAATCTTACAAGCGTCCTGCTGATGAGATCCGTGGCATCCTCGAAGGTAATGGTTCCCTGGACAGCCTTCGTGATGAAGTTAAACTGCGTAAAACGATTGACGTTCTTGTTGAGAACAGCACAGTTGTTGAGCCAGTTGAAGCTCCAGCTGAAGAAGTTGTTGCAGAAGCTGACGAAAAATAAGACAAGCGGTTATCAACTTGTCAGTTGAATAAACGATAAGGCACGTGAATTATTGCGTGCCTTATTTTTAAATTATGACATCCATTTTATAGAAGATGAAGTAATTATATGGATGAACACTAATTTTATTGATCTGTGTACACTTTTTACATACCTATGTACTTCATGCAAATAAAAAACGGCAAGACGGCATAGGATGGCTTCAATTTGCACATACATAGAAAACATGGTTAAATATGATCAGGTTAAAAAAGCAAACAAACGGATGTCTGACCCCTCTTGTGAAAAATGACATTGTCACAGGAAAGTGTTAGAATGAATTTGGGTTTGCTTTACAGGTGGCCTATGTCTAATTACATGTAGAAAAGAGGTTGGTCTCATGAGTCTGGTGCCAATGGTTATAGAACAAACCAATCGAGGCGAGCGGTCTTACGATATATATTCACGTTTGCTGAAAGATCGCATTATCTTTCTAACCAGTGCGATTGATGACGATGTAGCCAATCTTGTCATAGCACAGCTTTTGTTTTTGGCAGCCGACGATCCTGAGAAGGATATCAGCTTGTACATTAACTCACCTGGTGGTTCTGTCACCGCAGGGATGGGTATATACGATACGATGCAATTTATCAAGCCGGATGTATCTACCATTTGCGTAGGGATGGCAGCAAGCATGGGCTCGTTGTTGCTGACAGCCGGTGCACCTGGTAAGAGATATTCGCTGACAAATAGCGAAGTAATGATTCATCAGCCGCTTGGCGGCATTCAAGGACAGGCTGCGGATATTAAGATACACGCAGAATGGATTATTAAAACACGTCAGAAACTGAATCAAATATACGTCGATCGTACGGGTCAGCCTCTTGAGAAAATTGAGCGGGATACCGACCGTGACTTCTTCATGAGCGCTGAAGAAGCTAAGACGTACGGCATTATTGACCAGGTGCTCAGTAGACCGATCAATTCCTAAAGGGGTGGTTTCATGTTTAAATTTAACGATGAGAAAGGGCAATTGAAATGCTCTTTTTGCGGTAAATCTCAGGAGCAGGTACGCAAGTTGGTCGCTGGACCAGGCGTGTACATCTGTGATGAATGTATCGAACTTTGCACCGAAATCGTTGAGGAAGAACTTGGTCATGATGAAGAAGTAGACCTGAAAGATATTCCGAAACCAAAAGAAATTCGTAATATTCTGGATCAATATGTTATTGGACAGGATCAGGCGAAGAAGTCATTGTCTGTTGCAGTGTACAATCACTACAAACGGATCAACACACAAAGCAAGATTGAAGATGTTGAATTGTCAAAGAGTAACATTTTGCTGTTAGGACCAACAGGTTCTGGTAAAACGTTGCTTGCGCAAACGATGGCAAAAATTCTGAATGTTCCTTTTGCTATTGCGGATGCTACGTCATTAACAGAAGCGGGTTATGTAGGTGAGGATGTAGAGAACATCCTGCTCAAACTGATTCAAGCTGCTGATTATGATGTGGAAAAAGCAGAGCGTGGCATTATTTATATCGATGAGATTGATAAAGTAGCGCGTAAATCCGAAAACCCATCCATTACTCGTGATGTATCGGGCGAAGGTGTGCAACAGGCTCTCTTGAAAATTCTTGAAGGAACTGTGGCTTCTGTACCACCACAAGGTGGTCGTAAACACCCTCATCAAGAATTCATTCAGATCGATACAACAAACATCCTGTTCATCTGCGGCGGTGCCTTTGATGGTCTGGAGCAAATGATCAAACGCCGGATTGGTAAAAAAGTCATTGGCTTTAATACCGTTTCTGAGCAAAAAGATCTGAAACCAGGTGAATATCTGGGTATGGTATTGCCGGAAGATTTGCTGAAATTTGGTCTGATTCCGGAATTTGTAGGCCGTCTGCCAGTCATCTCCACTTTGGAGCCACTGGATGAAGATACGCTGGTACGGATTCTTTCCGAACCAAAAAACGCGCTTACCAAACAGTACCAAAAACTGCTTGAGCTGGATAATGTGAATCTGGTCTTTGAACCAGCTGCATTGCTTGCGATTGCAAAAGAAGCAATTAAACGTAACACAGGTGCACGTGGATTACGTGCCATCATTGAAGGTATCATGCTGGAAATCATGTATGAAGTGCCTTCACGTGAAGATGTTACGAACTGTGTCATTACCGAAGAAGTTGTTGAGAAAAGAGTCGTGCCTGAACTAAGCCAATCGAAGGACGATAAGCAGGAAGAGAGCGCCTAATAAAGGCCTGAATCCCGTTGAACTCTGAAATATAGACTTGTCAGTTCTCCACTTTGGCAGAAGGCGAATTCATGTCTCTGTCAGGGTGGAGCTTTGACGTTGTGGGGAGAGAAATCACTCATGTATTTAAGACAGGATACACGTCCCGTGAAAGTGGGAAACGTAACGATCGGTGGCAGTAACGAAGTCATTATCCAAAGTATGTGTACAACCAAAACGGCAGACGTTGAAGCAACGGTTGCAGAGATTCTGCGACTGGAAGAAGCGGGCTGTCAAGTGGTACGTGTAACGGTGAATAATGAGGAAGCTGCCGCAGCCATCAAGGAAATCAAAAAACGCATTAATATACCGCTCGTAGCGGACATTCATTTCAACTATAAGCTGGCTTTACTTGCGATTGAGAACGGCATCGATAAAATTCGGATTAATCCAGGTAACATCGGTAAACGTGCCAAAGTGGAAGAAGTGGTTAAGGCTTGTAAAGACCGCGGCATTCCGATTCGGATTGGAGTAAATGCGGGGTCTTTGGAAAACCATCTCCTTGAGAAGTATGGGTATCCTACGGCAGATGCTATGGTAGAAAGTGCATTGTATCACATTGGTATTTTGGAAGAGCTTGATTTCCATGATATCATCGTGTCTCTCAAAGCATCGGATGTGCCGATGGCGATTGAGGCGTATACCAAAGCGGCTCAAATCATTCCGTATCCGTTGCATCTCGGGATTACCGAAGCAGGTACACTGTTCTCCGGTACGATCAAAAGCTCCGCAGGTATGGGAGCTCTATTGTCCATGGGTATTGGTTCAACGATGCGGATCTCACTGAGTGCGGACCCGGTAGAAGAAATCAAGGTTGCTCGTGATCTGCTCAAAACATTTGGACTCATTACAAATGCAGCCACATTGATCTCCTGCCCAACGTGTGGACGTTTGGACATCGACCTGTTCTCCATTGCCAACGAAGTGGAAGAGTATATCTCCAAACTGAAGGTGCCGATTAAAGTATCGGTGTTGGGTTGTGCGGTTAATGGTCCAGGGGAGGCCAAAGAAGCGGATATCGGGATTGCCGGTGCTCGTGGAGAAGGTCTCTTGTTCCGTCATGGTAAGATGATTCGTAAAGTGCCTGAAGAAATCATGGTTGAGGAATTAAAAAAAGAGATCGACAAAATCGTCGAAGCCTACGAAGAGACAGGTGTTATTCCTGGTCGTTCGCACTGATTGATTCATATCTTGTTACAGCAAAAGCTCGCCAGCGATGGCGGGCTTTTTATTTTCTCGCATACAAATTCCGTATCGCTCGTTTACGTCGCGTTGAAAAGGCTATACTACCAAGTATTAGCATGATCTCATATGAGAATAGCGACAAAATAGGAGGATGTGAAGACATGGAATTTGGTATGGTCATCATGTTGATTCAGTTATTTTTTGGAGTGGTGATTGGTTTGTATTTCTGGAACCTGCTGCGTGGTCAGAAAACAAACCGCAGTGCCGTTGAGCGTGAATCACGCAAGGAACTGGAGAAGCTGCGTAAGCTGCGTTCGATCTCACTCACCAAGCCGTTGTCGGAGAAGACGCGTCCAGCTACCATTAACGATATTGTTGGGCAAAAAGACGGGCTGCGTGCCCTTAAAGCTGCTTTGTGCAGTGCTAATCCGCAACATGTTATCATTTATGGCCCTCCCGGAGTCGGGAAAACAGCTGCGGCAAGGGTCGTTTTGGAAGAGGCTAAGAAGAATCCAACATCGCCTTTCAAGCCAGACGCCAAATTCACGGAGCTGGATGCAACAACAGCCCGTTTTGATGAACGTGGTATTGCGGACCCCTTAATTGGTTCGGTTCATGATCCGATATATCAGGGAGCAGGAGCCATGGGTGTTGCAGGTATTCCCCAACCAAAACCAGGCGCTGTCACGAAAGCGCATGGAGGAATGCTTTTTATTGATGAGATTGGTGAATTACATTCGATTCAGATGAATAAGCTGTTGAAAGTGTTGGAGGATCGCAAGGTGTTTTTGGAGAGTGCGTACTATAACTCGGAAGACACGCATACTCCTGCTTATATCCACGATATTTTTCAAAATGGCCTGCCGGCCGATTTCCGCCTTGTTGGAGCCACGACACGTTCGCCTCATGAACTGCCACCAGCTCTGCGTTCCCGCTGCATGGAAGTTTATTTCCGTCCTTTGTTGCCTGAGGAGATTGGGCGAATTGCAGAGGATGCTGTTCAGAAAATAGGGTTCAGTCCATGTCCGGATGCCGTTGATGTGGTCAAGCGATATGCAACCAATGGACGTGAAGCGGTCAATATCATCCAGCTGGCTGCTGGACTTGCGCTGACAGAGAAGCGTGAGACGCTTCAGGCGTCTGATGTGGAGTGGGTGGCGGGTAGCAGTCAGATTCAGCCACGGCCTGATCGGAAGGTCCCTACACAGCCGCAGGTGGGTTTTGTTAACGGCTTGGCGGTATACGGACCGAATATGGGAACCATTTTGGAGATCGAAGTATCTGCTGTTCCGGCTCTTAAAGATCAAGGCCGAATCAACATTACAGGCGTTGTGGATGAAGAAGAGATTGGAGGCGGTTCGCGTACACTCCGGCGAAAAAGTATGGCCAAAGGCTCGGTTGAAAATGTGTTAACCGTATTAAAAGCCATGGGTATTCGTCCGAATGATTACGATTTACACGTGAATTTCCCAGGTGGGACGCCTATTGATGGTCCATCCGCCGGGATTGCCATGGCGACTGCCATTACATCAGCCATTCAGAGGCGTCCTGTGGATCATGAGACAGCGATGACTGGCGAGATCAGTATTCATGGTCGGGTTAAGCCTATCGGTGGCGTGCTGGCCAAGGTCGAGGCTGCCTTTCAGGCAGGAGCGAAGACCGTTATTATTCCCGCGGAGAACTGGCAGTCCATTTTTGAGAATCTGGATGGCTTGCGCGTTATCCCGGTAGATACGGTACAGGACGTATTCCGTGAAGTGTTCGCCTGGGTTCCGGAATCACAACAAATGGAACAAACGAAGCTTGCAGAGGAGACAGTTGCACCTGCACCGGAGATTTTTCCACCGGCATCCGCTTCCTATTTGCGTGCGGACGTGCCTCGTCCAGGACAGGTTACAGATTCGGGAAGCTGCTAAGCGCTTCCCTTCATTGGTTTTTTATGTGAACATTTGATAGAATAATGAATGACTACAACCTGAGAGCCATTGGAGGTGCGAAAGCGATGGGACCGAGCAAAGCGAAAGGTCGTCGTTTTCCTTTACTGCCTTTAAGAGGACTTCTCGTCTACCCGAGTATGGTACTGCATCTCGATGTGGGCCGGGAGAAATCGGTCAAGGCTTTAGAAAAAGCGATGGTAGAAGAACATCTGATTCTCCTATGTTCCCAAGCCGAAGTAAATATTGAAGAACCAACACAAGAGGACATTTTCAGAATCGGAACCGTGGCCAAGGTCAGACAGATGCTGAAGCTTCCGAACGGTACGATTCGTGTACTCGTTGAAGGCTTGGAACGGGCTGAAATTATTGAATATACGGACAACGAGGAATATTATGAAGTACTGGCTAAAGAGCTGCCTGAAGAGGAGAATACCCATCCGGAGACGGATGCCTTGATGCGTACCGTTCTCAACCAGTTCGAGAATTATATTAATCTGTCCAAAAAAGTGACACCAGAGACACTCGCAGCGGTGTCTGACATCGAAGAACCAGGGCGTCTGGCCGATGTCATCACGAGTCACCTGTCCTTGAAGATCAAGGATAAACAGGAAATTCTGGAGACCATCGACGTTCGGGAACGTCTGGAGAAATTGCTGGATATCCTGAATAATGAGCGCGAAGTGCTGGAGCTTGAACGCAAGATCAGCCAACGTGTGAAGAAACAGATGGAGAAAACGCAGAAGGAATATTATTTGCGCGAGCAGATGAAAGCGATCCAGAAAGAACTGGGTGAAAAAGAAGGCCGTGCGGGTGAGGTCGAGGAACTTCGCACTCAGATGGAAGAACTCGGCTTGCCGGACAAGGTGAAAGAAAAGGTCGAGAAAGAAATTGATCGACTGGAGAAAATGCCTGCAAGTTCAGCCGAGGGCGGAGTCATTCGTAACTACGTGGATTGGCTGCTTGGCCTTCCTTGGAGTCAGATGACAGCGGATGATCTGGATATCCAAAAAGCGGAAGATGTGCTCAATGCAGATCATTACGGACTGGAAAAGCCGAAAGAACGTGTGCTTGAATATCTGGCCGTCCAGAAGCTCGTCAAGAAGCTCAAAGGGCCAATTCTCTGTCTGGTTGGACCTCCAGGGGTCGGTAAAACATCACTTGCTCGTTCGATCGCGAGATCGCTAGGTCGGGAGTTTGTAAGAATATCTCTTGGCGGCGTGCGGGATGAAGCCGAGATTCGTGGTCACCGACGCACCTATGTAGGTGCTATGCCTGGGCGTATCATCCAGGGGATGAAAACGGCAGGTTCACTCAATCCGGTATTCCTGCTGGACGAGATTGATAAGATGGCTTCAGACTTCCGCGGAGATCCTTCCGCAGCGTTACTTGAGGTACTTGATCCGGAACAAAATAATACGTTTAGTGATCATTTTGTAGAATTGCCGTTTGACTTATCCAACGTTATGTTTATAACAACTGCCAACACGGTACACAATATTCCGCGTCCATTGCTGGATCGGATGGAAATGCTCAACATCCCTGGTTATACGGAGCTGGAGAAGCAACAAATTGCGAAAAACTATTTGTTGCCCAAACAGAAGCAGGACCATGGTTTGGAAGAAGAGCAATTGGAAATCCCGGATGACGCGTTGTTACGTGTAATTCGTGAATATACACGGGAGTCAGGTGTGCGTAATCTGGAACAGCAGATGGCTTCGTTGTGCCGGAAAGCTGCCAAGAACATCGTATCTGGTGTGGAAGGTCAGATTAACATCTCATCAGATGAGATCAAAGACTACCTTGGACCTGGCAAGTTCCGTTATGGTATGGCCGAACTGGAAGATCAGATTGGTACCGTAACGGGTCTGGCGTGGACTGAAGTGGGTGGAGATACCCTTATCATTGAAGTGACTGTTGTGCCTGGAACAGGTAAATTGACTCTCACAGGTAAACTGGGGGATGTCATGAAGGAATCGGCACAAGCCGCATTCAGTTACACCCGTTCCAAAGCTACACAGCTTGGAATTTCTCCTGACTTCCATGAGAAGAACGATATCCATATCCACGTTCCGGAAGGAGCGATTCCGAAGGATGGTCCATCTGCCGGAATTACGATGGCAACAGCGTTAATCTCAGCCTTGACGAACAAACATGTGTCCAAGGATATCGCGATGACCGGTGAAATAACACTGCGTGGACGTGTGCTGCCGATTGGTGGTCTGAAAGAGAAATCACTGGCAGCCCATCGTGCCGGTTATAAAAAAATATTATTGCCTAAGGATAACGAACGGGATCTGCGTGACATTCCAGACAGCATCAAGGAAGATGTGGAATTTGTCCCTGTAGCCCATATGGATCAGGTGCTGAAACATGCACTTGTTGAGCAGGCAGGAATTCACCTGTAATCCACGTATCCGAAAGGTTCGTATGAAGAGTAGACCGTTCTGCGGAGGCTTCGGTGTCCGCTGGAACGGTTTTTTTGGTATGATAGAACAATCCATGGCATAATACCTTCAACAGGTGATGCATAGCACAGGCGTTCAAGAGAGGAAAGATACAATATGAAAGTAAATCAATCTGAATTTATTATCAGTGCCGTTCGGCCTGAACAATACCCCGAGGACGGTCTGCCAGAGATTGCTTTGGCGGGACGCTCCAATGTGGGGAAATCTTCCCTAATCAACCGTTTGATCAATCGTAAAAATTTGGCTCGGACGAGCTCAACACCGGGTAAGACACAGCAACTCAACTATTATAAAATTAATCAGGATCTCTACTTCGTCGATTTCCCGGGATATGGCTACGCTAAAGTTTCCAAAGAGCAACGCTTTGCCTGGGGTAAAATGATGGAGAAATACTTGTTGGGACGCGAAGAATTGAAACTGGTTATGCAGATGGTGGATATGAGACATGAGCCATCCAAGGAGGACAAGATGATGAACGAATGGCTTCGTCATAATGGACTGCCTTTGGTTGTTGTAGCAACCAAGATGGACAAGATTCCAAAAACCCGCAGAGCCAAATATATCAAAGTCATTAAGGAATCACTGGGTCTTCGTTCAGGGGATCTGTTTGTACCTTTGTCATCCGAAGAAGGATTGGGGAAAGAAGAGTTATGGGACATCATTACCCGCCATGCCCGCATAGATAAGTATGCACCAGTGCTGGATGCAGAGGGTGCTTCTGATGAGGAAGAAACCAACGGAATTAATGGATAACCAAGATAGTATACCGTTTTAGTGCAGGAAAGTGAGCATGCTAAGTGAATGTTTGATGAGATCCAGATTAATCCGGTTTTTTAAGGGATTTCGTGACAATTCATCATCTGGGTCTGGAGAAAAATAACGTTAGGATAGTGTATAATGAGCATAGGTGCATCTTGCCAACAGTACCAAAATTACCGGCCATGCCGGCCTGAAGAATTTTGAGATGACTGCTACATGTGCAGGAAGACAAAACAATCGGGAAAGAATTGAGGGATTTGTATGGCTCAGCGGTTAGCCACAGAGTATGTGAAGGCCACTATGAAATTGTCAGAACCCCAGATGCATCAGTTTTTGCGCATGACAGAAGACGGCAGGCTTCATCACCGGGTTAAGGTGTTGGACAATGGTTGTCAGGAGGTTGTGCTGGGGGATGTAAGTGGAGAAGAAGTGCATTTCCCTTTTGACCGCATAGAAGGGTTTTATATCTGTGAGTTATCTTGCCGCCTGGTGAATCTGCATCTGACCAACGTTGTCCGGAAGCTCTTTGTGACTTTTAAGGGTGACGGGGTCGTTCATCGGATCTATAAAGGGTTCACCATGACGTATGTTTATGCTCAAGGCACTGTCCGCAAAATTGTGGAGAAGACCGGGGAGAACACCCGAGTGATCTATGAATACAAAAATACGTTGCTTGAATTGCAACATTTGTTCCAGGCCAGAGATGTAGAACGCGAAATCAACCGTGTGTATGCGGAGATCGATTCACTGCTGGATACTAGAAAAGATGCGACTGCTGATCAGCTCCATCAGATTGATGAGACCCTTGCTCGTCATCAAAAACGGTTGTTTGAGCTTGAAGCTTATTAGTTTAAAATTGTATGTTTATAAACGTATATGTATATAATGAATTCCCTTGTATCTTCCGGGCAGTGGCACTCGCCAATGTGGAGGTTTCAGGGGGATTTTTTGATGTGAGATCGAATATTCCGATTTGGAAATATTTATTTTACAATCTTCTGGAAAAGGGTTGATTTCACTCTGATTCAATGTTATTTTTAATCTCGTTGAAAACAATATAGGAACCAGGATTCACTCAGGACATTATATGTTGCGAGAGATTTTTCCCTCGGGAAGTGAATGACGTAGGTCCTAGTTGAAACACCAGACATGAACAACCAGACTGAACGGGTTTAAATAAAAAGTATATTGCATACACAATGTTCACATATCGGGATGGACACATAACCTCCCAAACTCTAATAGTCATGGAATCATTCCATGGCTATTTGTTTTAATATGCGTATCGTTATGAATATTCATAATCGACACTTTTTAACGCATAACGGTGAACTTTGGTGAGACACTACAATAAATGACAGTGCATATGATGATGAACATGGTGATTTCATAAACATTTCATAAAAATGACCCGGTCACGGCTATGATGTGTGATATAATTAACCTTGTCAATCATAAATGGATAGACATATGCAGTAAGCACTTTGATTGGAAATTTATTAGGCAGGTGAACTTGCAATGCACATCGTTGTCGTTGGTTTGAATTATCGCACGGCGCCTGTAGAGGTTAGGGAACGATTCACATTTGCAGAAAAGGATTTGTCTGAAGCGCTGCAGCAGCTCAAGCTGACCAAGAGTGTATTGGAAGGTGTAATCGTAGCCACATGTAACCGTACCGAGTTGTATGTTGTGGTGGACCGTCTTCACATGTGTGGTTATTTTATTCGAACATTCATGGAACAATGGTTTAATGTACCACGGGAAGAATTTACGCAACACTTATATATATATGAAGATGATCAAGCCATGCGCCATTTGTTCCGTGTCATCTGCGGACTAGATTCCATGGTCATTGGTGAGACTCAGATTCTTGGACAGGTGAAACAGGCTTTTCTTAAAGCGCAGGAAGAGAAATCAACAGGTACCTGGTTTAATAAGTTATTTAAACAGGCCGTTACGCTGGGTAAGAGGGCACATTCGGAGACTTCCATCGGGGAGAGCGCCGTATCTGTCAGTTATGCTGCTGTTGAACTCGGTAAGAGGATTTTTGGCATGTTCACAGACAAGAAGGTGCTCATTTTGGGTGCCGGCAAGATGAGTGAACTAACCGTGAAACATCTCTATGCCAACGGGGCATCCGAGGTCATTGTGGCGAATCGTACGCTCGCAAGAGCTGAAGAATTGGCAGCTAAGTTCCGGGGCACACCTTGTACGATGGAACAGGCATTAGATCGACTTAATGAAGTTGATATTGTGATTAGTTCCACTGGAGCTGAACGTTATGTCATGGATGCAGCAGTGGTACGGGAGAGCATGAAGCGTCGTCAATCTCGTCCATTGTTCCTGATTGATATTGCGGTTCCACGCGATATTGATCCGGCGATTGGTGAATTATCCAACGTATTTCTCTATGACATTGATGATCTGGAAGGAATCGTGGAGAGCAACCTGGAGATGCGTAAGGTGGAAGCTGCCAAGATTGAGAGAATGATTGAGCTTGAGATGGAGGATTATTACCATTGGCTCAAAACGTTGGGTGTTCGTCCCGTTATTCGCGCTTTGCAGGAAAAAGGTGTCTCTATTCATGAAGAAACGATGGATAGCCTGTTTAATAAACTGCCTGAGCTGGATGAACATCAACGTAAAGTCATTCGTCGTTTGACCAAGAGTATTGTGAACCAAATGACGACAGATCCGATTAATCGGATTAAGGAAATGGCAGGCACGAAGCAAGGTGATGAAGCTCTGCGCATGTTTACTCAGATTTTCGCTCTGGAAGATGCAGTAGAGATGGCCGCTGAAAAAGTGAGTCAGAGTGATGCTACAGCTCTGGCGAAACCAGCCGCTCACCTTAATGAAAACCGGCAAGACCCCGTGCCGGCTTATGCTCCGGCAGGCGTATAAGGCGGGTGGGCAGCTTGACCCTTGCTGAACAAGTTTATGAAGCTCTAATCTATATGTATGCCCTGAGCCTACTGTTCTATTTCTCGGACTGCATTCGACGCAATGCGGGGGCGAAGCGGACAGGCACAGGGTTTCTTGTCGTTGTTTGGGGATTGCAGGTAACGCATGTCATATTGCGCATGTGGACTGAAGGCCATTTCCCCATCTATACCACCTTTGATTTTTTGTTTATATTTTCATTCAGTATTGTACTGATGTCTCTCGTCATGACTCGCATCCAGCGTTCCGAATTTGTGATTCTGTTGCTGAATGTTGTAGGTTTTTCCGTTACGGTATTAAACCGACTGTGGTTTACCGCCGGAGAGATATCACTGCATAACTGGCAAACGGTACATGGATTACTCATTATGCATATTACCTTGGCGAATCTTGGTTTTGCGGCGTTAACCGTTGCTACGGTATTTGCCATGTTATATCTGTTCCTGCACCGTAAGTTGAAGAAAAAAAAGTGGAATGATACGATGCGACGGCTGCCAAGCCTGGAAGTGATCGGTAAGTATATGGATGGTGCTACGTTGATAGGTACACCGCTCCTTGGCGTTTCTGTGATGCTTGCCGTATTATCCATTGTGGCGGAAAGACGCTGGATTCTACTCTTGGATCTCAAAGTTATTGCGACAGGTCTTGCCATTGCCATCTATGTGGGTTACTTCGTATCCAAGAGAAGGAAACAGTTCTCTACAATTATCATGGCAAGATGGACACTGATCGGGTACGGATTTGTCATTATAAGTTTTTTATCCAATGCGTATTCAGCGTTTCATCGTTGGACGGGAGAGTGAAGGGGATGGACCGTTACACGCCGATATTTGTGAATACTTCAGGCAAGAAATGCTGCGTGGTTGGTGGTGGACGTGTTGCCGAACGTAAAATTAAGGGATTGCTGCATGCTGAGGCACAGATTACGGTCATTAGTCCGGAGCTTACTCCCGTATTAAAACAACTGCATCATGAATCCCGAATTCAATGGATAGACCGGTCCTACCGCAATGGAGATTTGCGGGGGGCCTTTCTCGTATATGCAGCGACTGACTGTTCAGAGGTCAATTCAACTGTGGTTCGGGATGCTGAGGCTGCGGGCATACTGGTGAATAACGCGATGTCTTCGGAGCACAGCAGCTTTATTACGCCAAGCGTGGTAAGGCGTGGGAGATTAAGTATAGCCATATCCACAGCAGGAGCGGGACCGGCAGCAGCTGCGGAGATACGTGCCACACTCGAACGACAGTTCGGTGATGAGTATGAGACGTATCTTGAGTTTTTGCACCAGATGAGGACCGAGGTGAAGTCACGCGTATCTTCTTCAAGTCTCAGAAGTACGTTGCTTCGGCAATTAACTGAAATGCACATATTAGAAGATATTCGTACAGGCCATTTTCGGTGGTGGACCGAAGAAGAAATCGGGGACTGGATATCCCGTAATCAGGAGGAAGTGTAGATATGCGTACAATTAAAGTTGGAAGTAGGCAGAGCGCGCTTGCGCTAACCCAGACAGGCCATGTCATTCAGGATTTACGCGATATTTGTGAGCGGGAAGGATTAGCTTTTGACTTTGAAGTACATAAGATTGTTACCAAGGGAGATCTCATTCTGGATGTAACGTTGTCAAAAGTGGGAGGCAAAGGTCTGTTTGTCAAAGAGATTGAACAGGCGATGCTTGATCGTACGATTGATATGGCTGTGCATAGCATGAAGGATATGCCTTCCGAGTTACCTGAAGGATTAATCAATGGTGCTATTCCCCGTCGTGCAGATCCACGGGATGCGCTGATCTCCAATGGTGGACTTACTCTGGATCAACTGCCAGAAGGAGCTAGAGTCGGAACAAGCAGTCTGCGCCGGTCCAGCCAATTAAAGGCCTATCGTCCAGATTTGCAATTGGAATCGATACGCGGCAATATTGATTCTCGTCTGCGGAAGCTGGAGACCGAAGGGTTCGATGCGATTATTCTGGCAGCTGCAGGATTGTACCGTATGGGCTGGGAAGACCGAATCACAGAGTACCTGACGGAAACAGCTTGCCTTCCTGCTGTGGGCCAGGGTGCACTTGGTATCGAATGTCGTGAAGACGATGAGGAACTGTTGCACTTGCTGCAGCTGTATAACGATCCCGAGACAGCATTTCCTGTACAGGCGGAACGCCGTTTTCTCAGTGTATTGAATGGGGGCTGCCAGGTTCCGATTGGTGCTCATGCGGTATGGGTGCCTCAGCAAGATGCAGATTCCCTGAACGGTGAAAACACGTTACAATTAACAGGTATGGTCGGCACGCCGGATGGTGGACTGATTCTTAAGGAAGCTATGATCGGCAAGGACCCGGTTCGTCTGGGTGAAGAAGTGGCGTGGAGATTGATCGAACGGGGAGCAGAGCAGATACTGGCAGAAGTTAGGGGATGAAGACATGGTGGGAAAGGTCTTTTTGGTAGGGGCAGGTCCTGGGGATGCAAAGCTGATTACGGTAAAAGGGTGGGAATCCATCGGGAAAGCCGATGCTGTAGTCTATGATCGTTTGGCAAGTCCGAGATTGTTGAAACAAATGAAACCCGGTGCAGTCAAGATTTACGTGGGCAAGCGCCCGGATCGGCATACGATGAAACAGGAAGAGATCAATCAACTGTTGGTTGATCTGGCTCTTGAAGGCAAGGTTGTGGTTCGGCTTAAGGGCGGCGATCCAACTATCTTTGGACGCGTGGGCGAAGAGGCGGGTTTGCTGCACAAAAACGGAATTCCGTTTGAGATTGTACCTGGGGTAACCGCTGCAATAAGTGTACCTGCGTATGCCGGAATTCCTGTCACTCACCGTGACTATGCATCTTCCATCTCTATTATTACGGGGCACGAGAGTCCGGACAAGCTTGATCGCAGTATCCATTGGGATAAAGTGACGAACGCAACGGGCACACTTGTATTTATGATGGGGGTTGCCAAAATTGGATATATCAGCGAACAATTGATTCGTCATGGTCGTCCAGCGCAAACACCGGTAGCTCTAATTCGTTGGGGAACACGAGCGGAACAGGATACCCTTACAGGTACCCTTGAGGATATAGAAGCGAAAGTGATCGCAGCCAATTTCCAACCACCAGCTGTTATTGTGGTGGGAGATGTCGTCAATCAGCGGGAACAGTTGAAATGGGCAGAAGCGCTGCCGCTGTTTGGCAAACGAATTCTGGTAACCCGTGCTCGCAGTCAGGCGAGTGAACTGGTGAATCGCATTGAAGAACTCGGCGGCGAACCTTATGAGTTTCCGGTTATTGAGACGGTCATGCCGTCCAGTGAATCTGCGCAGCAAAGTGTCAAAGACGCCTTCAGTGCTTTAAATACCTATGACTGGGTGTTTTTCACAAGTGTGAACGGCGTGGAGTTTTTCTTCCGCCATCTGGAACAGGAAGGCAAGGATATTCGCTCGATTCATCAAGCGAGAATTGCTGCCGTAGGACCTTCCACAGCAGATGCTTTGCGTAAACATGGCATCGTTGCAGAGGTTGTCAAAGGTCCTTTCCAGGCCGAAGGCATGCTTGAGGCTTTTGAAAGTGAGCTGAAGGAAGGTCAGAGAGTATTGCTTCCGCACGGTGATCTTGCACGTACATGGTTACGTGACCAGTTGAGAGAACGAGGACTTCAGGTCACCGAAGCCATCACCTACGATACGATCCTCGCTGGTGAGGATGATGACGAACTACTCAAGCTACTTGAAGAAGGTGGAATTCATGCGGTGACCTTTACAAGTTCATCGACGGTTACCAATTTCATGAGTATGTTGAAACGTATGGGATTGCAAGATCCACTGCCTTTATTGAAAAATGTGGAGGTTGCGTGTATCGGACCTGTTACAGCGAAGACGGCAGAAGCCGCTGGACTGAAGGTTACACTGATGGCAGAGGAAGCAACGATGGATAGCTTGATCACAGTGCTATGCGACTGGAAACGGACAGGCACCAAAGAAGGCGCTCTTCGAAATTAATACACATGTAATCATGTCAACATATGAAGCGTGCTGAATTCGATAGGATACCAGCGCGCTTCCCTTTTTGCTCTATTTAACTTTCAAGGAGGTTTTACTCGTATGAGTTTTCCAATTGTACGGCATCGCCGTTTACGTCAATCCACAGGTATTCGCAATATGGTCAGAGAGACCCATCTAACCGTGGACGACTTTATTCAACCGATTTATGTGACGTATGGAGAAAATGTAAAATCTGAAATTAAATCCATGCCTGGCGTATTCCGCTTCTCGCTGGATCGTCTTCAGGAGGAAGTAACGGAAATTGCCGAGCTGGGAATTCCAGCCGTGTTATTGTTTGGTATTCCGGAGACGAAGGACAGTGTGGGTTCATCTGGCTTCGCTGAAGATGGCATTGTGCAGGAAGCGACGAGATTGATCAAATCCTGGTACCCGGAGCTGCTGGTTGTTGCAGATACTTGTCTGTGTGAATTCACGGATCACGGTCACTGCGGTATGGTGCACACCGTGGAGATTGACGGTCACATCTGCGGAGATGTGTTAAATGACGAATCACTTGATCTGCTCGTGAAAACGGCAGTGTCTCAAGCCAAAGCAGGAGCGGATATTATTGCACCATCCAACATGATGGATGGATTTGTACAAGCGATCCGTGCCGGGCTGGATGAGAATGGCTTCAGTCACATTCCGATCATGTCCTACTCTGTAAAATACGCGTCGGCATTTTATGGTCCATTCCGTGAAGCTGCGGATTCCACACCACAATTCGGAGACCGCAAGTCCTATCAGATGGACCCGGCGAACGCGCGTGAAGCCTTGCGTGAAGCAGAGACGGATGTGCTCGAAGGAGCAGACATGTTGATGGTAAAACCATCCCTTTCCTATCTGGATGTTATGCGCACCATCAAGGATCAATTTGATCTTCCGCTTGTTGCCTATAATGTAAGTGGCGAGTATGCCATGGTGAAGGCGGCGGCGATTCAAGGCTGGATCGATGAGAAAAAAGTTGCCATGGAAATCCTGCTCAGCATGAAACGCGCAGGTGCAGATATGATCATTAC
Source organism: Paenibacillus amylolyticus (assembly GCF_047302515.1). Classification (GTDB taxonomy): domain Bacteria; phylum Bacillota; class Bacilli; order Paenibacillales; family Paenibacillaceae; genus Paenibacillus; species Paenibacillus amylolyticus_G. The sequence goes on from NZ_CP168019.1 coordinate 385,064, forward strand.
CTACTACGGGAAAGACGCTTCACGCTGGCTGGCTGAGAAATAAAATAAATTACATTAAGGGGAGGATATTCATGACTGCACAACTAGGTAATCGTCGCAATGACGAGCGCTCACGCAGCGCAATTGAAGAAGCTAAGCAATACATACCCGGAGGTGTGAACAGCCCTGTACGTGCATTCAAATCGGTGGGACTTACCCCGATTTATGTAGAGCGTGGAGAAGGGTCCAAAATCTACGATATTGATGGCAATGTTTTTATAGACTATGTGGGATCGTGGGGACCACTTATCATGGGACATGCTCATCCTGACGTTGTAGAAGCTTTGCGTGAGACAGCTGTGAAAGGAACAAGCTTTGGTGCACCGACTTTGCTGGAGACCGAGATGGCAAAACTGGTCTGTGAGCGTGTACCTTCCATCGATATCGTGCGGATGGTCAATTCCGGTACGGAAGCAACGATGAGTGCCATTCGACTGGCACGCGGGGTAACCGGACGCAGTAAAATTCTGAAGTTTGAAGGATCATATCATGGACACGCGGACAGCTTGCTGATTAAGGCTGGATCGGGTGTTGCAACACTGGGTCTACCGGATAGTCCAGGTGTACCTGAAGGTGTAGCTGTGAATACAATTACAGTACCTTATAACGATCTGGAGTCCGTGACGCTTGCTTTTGAACGTTATGGTGAAGAACTGGCCGCTGTTATTGTGGAACCTGTGGCGGGTAACATGGGGGTAGTACCTCCGGCTTCCGGTTTCCTTGAAGGACTGCGCAGTTTGACGACCCAATATGGCAGCCTGCTTATTTTTGACGAAGTCATGACCGGTTTCCGCGTAGGGTTGAACTGTGCTCAGGGACGGTATGGGGTTACACCTGACCTGACTTGTCTGGGTAAAGTTATCGGTGGCGGACTCCCGGTTGGTGCTTATGGTGGTCGCCGGGATCTGATGGAACAGATTGCCCCTACGGGACCGATCTATCAGGCAGGTACATTGAGCGGGAATCCGCTGGCTATGGCAGCAGGGTATACCACGCTCAAATTGTTAACACCAGAGGTCTATGACCGTCTGGAGACATTGTCTGCACGTTTGCAAGCCGGATTCGAGAAAAATGCAGCTGAGACGGGTATTGCGATAACCATTAACCGTGTGGGTTCCATGGTTTGTCCATTCTTCAGTGCCGTTCCAGTAACCAATTATGATATTGCCAAAGAAAGCAATCTGGATCAATTCCGTCGTTATTTTGCGGCCATGATTGATCAAGGTGTGAGTGTTGCGCCTTCGCAATACGAAGGCATGTTTGTCTCTGGTGTGCACACGGAGCAGGATATTGACGATACGATTGAGGCGAATCGTAAAGCTCTTCAATCGTTATGACCATCAAAAGTTGGAAACGCCGCGGGGAATGGCTGGAGCTGATGCCAGGGAAAGCCGTAACAGGCAGTTTGGACAAACCGATGGCCGCAGAGCAATGGCTATTGTCTGAGCTGCAGTTTCCGGAGAAACTGCTCCGTCAGCTGAAAGCAAACCGAGGAATACAACTTGCAGGGGACCGGCTTCGGCTGGCCCTTTTTGCGTCCCAGCCAATCGATGTCGATCCACGCTGGGCTGATGTGGATGTATTGTATGAGGATGATTTCTGTCTGGTTATGCACAAACCGGCAGGCATGAAACTGCATCCGGATGGAAGCCGTGCTGATCAGGCCATCACGCTGGACCATGTGGTTGCCTCTTATTATGAAATGAACGGAATACAGGCGAGCGTACGCCATGTTCATCGACTGGATGAGGATACAACCGGACCTGTCCTGTATGCCAAAAATGCTTTTGCCCTCGCCAAACTGGATGAAGCGATGCGTCGCAAAGAGATTGGCCGCCATTATGTAGCCATTGCAGGTGGACAAATCCCCCTTGAACTCCGCAAAATTGATGCTCCAATTGGCAAGGACAGACATCACAAACAGCGCAGGCGTGTCTCGGAAGGTGGACAGGAAGCGGTTACCCATGTAGAGATCGTCGAAGTGTGGGAACGAGCAACCCTTGTACGATTAAAGCTGGATACAGGACGCACACACCAAATTCGTGTACACCTGAGCTACGCGGGACACCCGCTTATTGGTGATGCGTTGTATGGTGGGAGAGCAGATGTCATTGGGCGACAAGCACTTCACGGAGAGATGATTAAGTTTGGTCATCCGTTAACCGGAGCGATGATTGAAGTGAATGATCCTTGGCCGCCCGATTTCAAACAATTGGCAGAGCGAGAGGTGGCTTACTAATACACTATTTAAGTTCGACTAACTATTTACACGAAAACGGAGAGGACAGAAACAACCAGAAGAAGCAAAGCGTTCGCCTAAAAGCTTTCTGAAAGAAAGCTGCTTCGGAAGCATACGCTATCCCCTGATTTTCCCTTTTATAAAAAGGAATGAAAAAAATCTGGGGATAACAGCGATCAGAGGGTAGGGTTGTTCTGTCATCGTAGTGGCATTGTAAATAATAATGAGTTGAACATATATAGCAAGGTTTTTCAAAAGGTGGCATGCTCATCTCATTCAAGGCATATAGATGGGGTAACGAAGGATTTGGACCATGGATCAGTCCCATGAGAAGGATCATGGTGAACATATGCCGAAAGGAGGACGCCACCTTTGTTGAATCAACCTTATGGTTTGCGGTTCGATATTTATGAGCGCGTTCATTTGTCTGAGGGAGTTCCTGCGATTGAGGAATTGGAGGAGATTGAACTATACCCGCGCATTCAAGTCATAGGGCAGGATGATCATGCCACGTTAAGAGGGCATCTTTTACTTACAGGTGCGTACAGAGGAGAAAATGAGGCTTCAGAGGAACTCAAACATTTCATTCCCGTGGAGATCACAGTGCCGCTGAACCGGGTCAGATCGATTGAGGATATTTCCATCGAGATCGAAAATTTTGACGTGGATCTGTTATCCAATCGCAGTCTGAACATTACAGGCGTGTTATCGCTGCGAGGCATCGAGGGCTTTCCTGTTGAAGAGCCACAAGTGTGGTCAGCAGATGAGTTTACAGTTGTTCATTCACCTGATGCTCAGCAATCCAACCGTTCCGATGAAGCAGCACAGGCAGGTAGCGATCCCAACACATTTGCACAAGAGTACCTGCTCCAGCGGAGTGAGGAAGAGAGACTTGCGAATGCAGCAGAACTTGCATATGGTGCTCCGGAATTCGCTGACCTGTCCATAAGGGAAGAGACATTAGGGAATAGCGAAGAATGGCAGCAGGAATATGCGAATTCGTCATTGGCCGAGCCACTTCAATCTGAGGAGCAAAGTGCGGAGTACGCTAACGAAAACAGACAACCTGATGCAAACGAAGATCCCGCATCTCTGACAGCGAATGGAGATGAATTGGCATCTCATGAGCAATACAGCGAACCTTCTCCGATCTCGTCATTTATGGCTGAGACCGCAGATCGATTAGCTTCTTACCCTGAGTCGGAACCATTGCTGCCTCTGGAAGATGAGTCTTCGGGTTGGTCCGAGCCTTCCGTGGATGCATTGCCTGCGAACTCGAGAAGTGCAGATCAAGCAGTCTCAGAGCCTACTGCTCATTCATCTAATGAGTTGGCAGCACCGGATGTACCGGACGCACCAGAGGTATGGCACTTCGAATCAGTGAGATCTGTACCTCAGCAGGAGAATCAGGCAGTTGCCGATGTTCCGGTTGAATCACAGGCGGAGAACTGGCAAGGTGTATTTGCTTCGTCCGAACCAGGCAACGCAGAGGAAGACCGGCCGCCTTTTGAAGCGACTGGGATAGACGAGTTCGTACAGAACGAAGCATTTGTTCCTGAACCTGTGGCTGAGACGGAAGACAAGCCGGAGCTGAAGGTTGCTTTTGGCAGCAAAAAAGAATCCGCACCACGGCAAGAAGAGGGCGTAGGTATCTCTTCCTTGTTATCCTCCGGCAGAGCGGCACGCGATGCTGAAGTGGAGCGAGGCGATGAGGTTCCTGCGGGTGTGGTACAGGAAGAAACGTATCCAGCGGATGATGTGGAATGGAAGAACCTGTTCCTGGGAACAATCGTGGACCAGACCCCATTCCGCAAGGTGAAACTGTGCATCGTTCAGCGAGAAGATACACTGGATGCCATTGCAGATCGATATCAATTGAGCACGAGGGAACTTCAGTTGTATAACCGATTATCTGAGCAGGTTGTGGAAGAAGGTCAGATATTGTACATCCCTTAATCCGTAGTTAAAGCCTTCGTTACGACCCGTGATCCCCTTGAGGATTGCGGGTTTTTGCATGATTCGTCCTAAACCTGCATTCCAGCGCACTTTATCCGCTGTTGTCAGGTTGACTATCGCGCACGAGCAAGGTATGATGTGTGTAGGTTTTTTGATGAACAACGTGGAACGGGAGTAGTAGACAGTATGACCTTTCAGAGAGTGGAATTGCAGCGCTGTGAGATTCCGCAGGAACCAACTGATCGAAGTCGCCCGGGAGTTGCCTGTTTGAATACAAGGGATGAAAGAGATCTATCGTCATTTATTTCTGAGGTAGGATGGGCCGGTAGCAGCCGTTATCTGCTTGAAGTGTCACGTCATGTACAGAGGGTGAAGTCTATCTTGCTGTAGGCGTGAAACAAAGGTGGTACCGCGAAAGCTAACCTTTCGTCCTTTGATGGATGAAAGGTTTTTTTTGTTTTTTTTGGCGAAGATAATGAAGTAACGGAGGAATGACACATGTCTGAGGAAAAAAAATCAGCTGCAACAGAAATGCCGACCACTTACGATCCTAAGGCGGCAGAGGATAAATGGTACGCCACCTGGATGGAGCGTGGATATTTCAAAGCCGGTCAACGTAAAGATGCCGAGCCGTATACAATTGTAATTCCACCCCCAAATGTGACCGGGATGCTGCACATTGGGCATGCGCTCGATTTTACACTGCAGGATATTCTGATCCGCACCAAACGGATGCAAGGTTATGACGCACTGTGGCTTCCGGGTTCCGACCATGCAGGTATTGCTACCCAAACCAAAGTGGAGCAGAAGCTGCGTGAAGAAGGTCTGACTCGTTATGATCTGGGACGTGAGAAGTTTCTGGAGAAGGTATGGGACTGGAAAGATCAGTATGCCACTACCATTCGTCAGCAATGGGGCAAAATGGGCTTGTCACTTGATTACTCACGTGAACGTTTTACGCTGGATGAAGGTCTGTCCCAAGCGGTTCGTAAAGTATTTGTTCAACTGTATGAAAAAGGCCTTATTTACCGAGGCAAACGCATCATTAACTGGGACCCGGTGAACCGGACAGCGCTGTCCGACATTGAGGTTGAATATAAAGAGGTTCAGGGTCACCTGTACCATCTGCGTTACCCGCTCAAAGACGGAAGTGGCTACGTTACAGTGGCAACAACACGTCCTGAAACGATGCTGGGTGATACAGCGGTTGCTGTTCATCCGAAGGATGAGCGTTATGCAGATATGATTGGTAAAGTACTTGTACTGCCTATCATTGGACGCGAAATTCCAATTATCGCTGATGATTATGTGGATAAAGAGTTTGGAAGTGGTGCTGTTAAAATCACGCCTGCGCATGATCCAAATGACTTTGAAGTAGGTCTTCGTCATGATCTGCCCCAAATTACGGTAATGGATGAGAGCGGCACAATGAATGCTGAGGCAGGCAAGTATCAGGGACTGGATCGCAGTGACTGCCGCAAGCAGATTGTTGCTGACTTGAAAGAGCAGGGTGTATTGATCAACATTGAGGATCACACGCATCAGGTTGGACACAGTGAGCGTACCGGAGCTGTTGTTGAGCCGTATCTGTCTACACAGTGGTTCGTTGAGATGAAGCCACTTGCAGAGAGAGCTATTAAGAAACAACAGAGCGGCGAAGGGGTTAATTTTGTTCCAGATCGTTTTGAGAAAACCTATCTGAACTGGATCGAGAACGTTCGTGACTGGTGTATTTCCCGTCAACTATGGTGGGGACATCGTATTCCTGCCTGGTATGATGAGGAAACGGGTGAAATCATCGTATCTGCTGAAGATCCAACAACGCTGCCAGAGTATGCTGGACGCAAGCTCAGACAGGATGAAGATGTTCTGGATACATGGTTTAGCTCCGGATTATGGCCTTTCTCCACACTAGGCTGGCCGGAAGATACGGAAGATCTGCAACGTTATTATCCGACAAGTGTACTTGTGACAGGGTATGACATCATATATTTCTGGGTTGCACGTATGATTTTCACTGCATTGGAATTCACGGATGAGATTCCGTTCAAGGATGTACTGATGCATGGTCTTGTTCGTGACGCAGATGGACGCAAAATGTCCAAATCACTGGGTAACGGTGTAGATCCGCTGGATGTGATTGAGAAATACGGCGCAGATGCAATGCGTTACATGATCTCAACCAGCAGCACGCCAGGTCAGGATCTGCGTTTCCGTTGGGAACGGGTGGAGCAGGCACGTAATTTCGCCAACAAGATCTGGAATGCTTCGCGCTTTGCATTGATGAATCTGGAAGGATTCACCTATGAGGAACGTGACATCAGCGGAGAGCTTGGTACAGCGGATTATTGGATTTTGCACCGTCTGAACGAAACTTCCCGCGATATTACGCGTCTAATCGAAGCGTATGAATTTGGGGAAACGGGTCGTGTGTTGTATAACTTTATCTGGGATGACCTGTGTGACTGGTACATCGAGTTTGCTAAGCTGTCCTTCTATGGGGAAGATCCGGTTGCCAAGAAGAAAACACAATCCGTGCTTGCTTATGTGCTGGATCAGACCATGCGCCTGATTCATCCGTTTATGCCATACATCTCCGAAGAGATCTGGCAGCATCTGCCGCATGAAGGTGAGACCATTACGCTGGCATCATGGCCGGTATATGATCCTGCTCTTGAGAACCCAGAGGCTGTTGCCGAGATGAACCTGCTCATGGATACCATTCGTGCAGTGCGAAACATTCGTGCAGAAGTGAACGTGCCGATGAGCAAAAAGATCGAGTTGATGGTCAAAGCAAATAGTGCTGAGACGTCCAGCATCATTGCACGTAACAGTCACTACATCAAACGTTTCTGTAATACGTCCGAGTTCGATAGTGGGCTGGATTTGAACTCACCGGACAAGGCAATGACTGCGATCATTACGGGGGCAGAACTATACTTGCCGCTCGCAGGTCTTATTGATATCGAGCAGGAAGTGGCTCGTTTGGAGAAAGAGTTGGAGAACCTTGAGGGCGAAGTTCTCCGTGTAGAGAAAAAACTGGCGAACGAAGGCTTTGTTGCCAAAGCTCCTGCCAAAGTTATTGAGGAAGAGCGCGCCAAGCAAGCAGATTATTCCGATAAACGGGATAAAGTGATTGCACGAATCAAGGAACTTAAAGGTTAATATATTTGGGTCGGATGGAGAGCCATTATGCCATCCGGCCGCTTTTTTCACTCAAACTCGGGACCGAAGGTGAATCAGATGACGGAATTAGACGGGACAGATGCAGCAGCTCCTTTACTTACGTACAACGAGGCCGTGGACTGGATCAATGGCCTTATTCCTTTTGGCATCCGACCTGGATTGGAACGAATCGAGAGTCTGATGTCCATGTTAGGCAATCCACACCAACGTCTCAAATTTATTCATGTCGCGGGAACGAACGGCAAAGGTTCGACTTGCGCTTTTTTGACGTCAGTGCTTCTTCAGGCTGGATATGATGTAGGTACCTTTACGTCGCCTTATATCACCAAGTTTACAAACCGTTTTCAATACAACGGTGAGGATATTCCTGAAGAAATCCTGCTTAAGCTCTCGAACCGATTACATCCACTGGTCATGGAAATGGCCTCCACTCCGCTTGGATCACCCACGATGTTTGAGGTGTCCACGGCTCTGGCGCTTCTGTACTATGCAGAGGAGTGTTACCCTGACGTTGTGGTATGGGAGACGGGGCTAGGGGGAAGGATGGACGTAACGAATATTGTCGCACCTGTTGTGTCCGTCATCACGAACATTGGTATGGATCATACGGATGTGCTTGGAGATACGATTGAGCAGATTGCTGGAGAAAAGGCAGGTATTATCAAGCCGGGAGTACCCGTTGTGACTTGCGCGACTCAACCCGAAGCTGTGAAGGTGATTCAGGAGAAAGCACAGCAGCTTCAATCAAGCGTGTATTTGGCTGGAGATCAATTCTCTTATCATAGACTGGACAGCAATGAGAACGGACAATCTTTTCATTTTACAGGCCCGTTCCGTGATCTGGACGTTCGCATACGCATGCAGGGCTCACATCAATGTGACAATGCAGCGGCCGCACTTATGGTGCTTGAATTGCTTAGACAATACATGGCATTTATGCTGGATGACAACGATATTGCACTTGGACTGGAGAATGCTTTCTGGGCAGGAAGATTCGAAAAAGTCGTCGATGAACCCCGAATTGTGCTTGATGGAGCACATAATCCGGAAGGGGCAGAGTCACTGGCCAAGAGCATTATGGATGTCTATCCGCACAACAAGTTAATTTTGATGATGGGTATGTTGGCAAATAAGCATCACGAAGCGTATTTGCAGCATATACTGCCACTAGTGGATACGCTGATCCTGACCGAGCCAGATTTCCGACGCAAAATGGATGCAGCCGAATTGCTGCAGATTGTCGAACGGGTACGTCCCGCCATTGCGAAGCAGGAACTGGAAATCATCGTCGAGCCCGAATGGGCAAAGGCACTTGATCTATTGAAGTCACGGACGGAAGCGGAAGATCTGGGGGTGGTCTCCGGCACACTGTACCTGATTGCGGATGTGCGGGCAGCCCTTTTGCATCAAACCGATTCTGAAAAAGGTTGGTGAAAGTTTTGTTAAATACATCGGAACACGTTCATTTTATAGGGATTGGCGGATATGGCATGAGTGCCATCGCAAGAGTTATGTTGGAAATGGGATACACCGTTACCGGATCGGATGTCGCTTCACAGGAGTTGACCGAGAAGTTGGCAGCCAAGGGAGCGAAAATATATATCGGACATACGGCAGAGCACGTCACTGGAGCAGATCTTGTTGTCTACTCTACAGCAGCGCCTGCTGATAATGTGGAACGGATAGCAGCTGCAGAGCTGAACATTCCGATTCTGCATCGTTCCCAGATGCTTGCACGTTTGTTGAACGAACGTAAAGGTGTGGCTGTAGCTGGGGCTCATGGTAAAACAACCACTTCATCCATGATTGCACTTGTTATGGATAAATGTGATACAGATCCGACATACATTATTGGCGGAGAAATCATGAATGTGGGTACCAACGCGAAGGCCGGCCAAGGCGACTGGGTAGTCGCTGAAGCGGACGAGAGCGATGGTTCGTTTTTGCAGTACCATCCATGGCTCGGTATTGTAACCAATATTGAGGCAGATCATCTGGAGAATTACAACAGTGATTTTGAGGAGCTCAAAAGGGCTTATGTGCAGTTCCTGAGCCAGATTCGTCCGGAAGGAACAGCGATTGTGTGTTCTGACGACGAGAATGTTCAAGCGATTTTGCCAGAACTCAAGTCACGGATTACAACCTATGGTATTGATCGTGCTGCGGATTATACGGCAACGGATATTGTACTGGGCGATCGCCGTATCTCCTTTACGATGAATCATCAGGGTGCTGCTATGGGCACGGTGGAACTATCAGTGCCGGGTAAGCATAACGTTTATAATGCGATGGCTACTGTGATTACCTGTCTGGAGGCAGGCATTCCATTTGAGAAGATTGTGGCAGCTATCATCCAGTTCCACGGAGCCAAACGCAGATTCCAGGTATTGGGCGAGGCGCGTGATATGCTGATCATCGATGATTATGCTCATCACCCGACTGAGATTGAAGCTACCATCAGTGCGGCCAAAGCAACAGGCAAACGCATTATTGCGGTATTTCAGCCACAGCGTTATACGCGGACGTTCTTCCTGCTGGATGCGTTCAGTCGTGCTTTCGCGGAAGCGGATGAAGTGCTTATTACGGATATCTATTCTCCTGCGGGCGAAAAACAGATCGAAGGGGTAACCTCAGCCAGACTGGTTGAACTGATCGTTCAAAACAGTAATGCTTCTGCACGTTACCTTCCTACAAAAGAAGAAGTGGTAGCTGATCTGCAGCATCGTCTGCAGCCAGGAGATCTTGTGATTACGATGGGCGCAGGTGATATTTGGAAAGTCGGCGATACACTTGCCAAAGGTTTGAAATAGATCAATTGAGAAATCGCCTGTCTTCGATACGAAGCAGGCGTTTTTTGCGTTATATGGAATGTATTCTCCAGTCTCTGCATATAGCTTATATAAATGGGACAAAGGAGAGGGTACGGGTGAGCAATGCTAGAATGACGTTTCGCTTCGGGGATCATGAGTCGGACAAGCCTGAAAACAAGAGGATATCCGCGTCCAGTCCATTGGTGACGTTAAGTGAAGAATTACCGCATAATCAACCGCTAACGCCTAAGCAGATGGATACAACCCCATCATGGACGCCTGAGGATATCCCCGGAGACTGGGGAGAGACGGTGCTGACAAGCTCTACTGTACCTGAACCTGACGAGCGGGTGAGTCATGATTCGAACTTGAACTTGGATGAGGCCCATTATTTTGGGAACCGTTCCGGTTACGGTTATGTTAATCACACCGATAATCCGGAGGAAGAGCGTCGTGATCTGCCCAATACCCATGATGATCAGGGCCACGACTGGCTTGCAGATTCGGAGAACTATTCCTATAAACGCAATCGGCCTCCAAGGGGATGGAAAATGATTGGTTCTGTCACTGGGGCACTTGTTACCGGAGCGCTTTTCGGTATGGTTATTCTTTCATTTTTTAATAAAGAAGGAGCCGTGAAGCCAGGCGATCTTCTTCCCGTCAATCAGGCAGTTTCCACTGTGACAGGTCAGGAGGGGACTGCAGGTACAGAACAGCAGGTTCAAACAGCGACGACTGGGAGTACATATTATGCACTTCAATACGGCGTGTTCAGTTCTCCTGAACGTGCTGAGCAGGCCAAGCTTGAGCTCGCTCAGGCAGGTATAGCCGCAGGTTCTGATCCTGAAGATGGCAATCGAGTATATGCAGGCATTTCGGCTGATCGTGAAGAGGCCAAGCTACTTAGCTCCAGGCTAAAAGCCCAAGGAGTTGAACTGTATGTCAAGGAGATCGTGAACCCTGAGATCAATCCGGCTATATTCGGTGTTAAGCAAGAGGATGTGCAGTTTTTCTTCACAAACAGTTCTGCACTGGTGGAACAATTATCTACCTTGTCCATTCAGCAGTTAGGACAGTCTGCTCCTGCAGCAGTCTCTACAGAAACGATGACCGCGATTCAAAATAAGCACCAGTCATGGATGACGGAATTGAATAGTCTTATACCTGGCCTGACCGCAGATGTACAACCTATTATTGGTGGAATGGAGAAATCAATGAACAGTGCAATTACGGCTATCGCGGAGTACAACAAAAACCCGGATGATGTACACATGTGGTCCGTGCAGTCCGATCTGATAGAATATGTACTGCAGCAGAAAAAATGGCTCGAAGCGATAAAGCAGTAACATGCTCTTTCCCATAACAACGCTTGGAAATACCCATCCGGCAAGGAACTGGAAATAGTTCCCCTTGCCGGATTTGTGTTTGTATTGACGTACAAAACCCCGTATAATAATGTGGGTGTCAAAAAATGGCGAGGGAAGATTACCGATGAAAAAAAACTTCGGCATGTTATTGCTGTTTCTGCTGCTCGGCTGGATGGCCGGAGCGTGGATCGCCAAGGCACTGCAGCCTGTAAAGGCAGTAGCCTTTCTTACGAAAGCCACGACCATACGTTGGTCGCCACAGGCTGATCTGGATATTATCAGTTATGATATTTCACTTCAATTTCAAATGAGCCTTCTGAGTCTGATCGGTATGATTGCCGCTGTGTGGCTGTATCGCAGACTGTAGGAGAATGACGAGTTATGACGAAAAAAATTAAACCAGTGACATCTATTATCGTGATCCGGACAGGATGTTGCCGTGGCATAAGGAGCCGTTCATTTTGGATAACACACAACAGCGCCCTATTATTCTGGCCTCCACATCGCCTCGGCGCAAAGAACTGATCGCATCACTCCACCTAGCGTTTGATGTAATACCAAGTCATGCCAATGAAGATACACCACCAGAGTGGACACCTGAACAGACGGTACAGGAACTTGCTTTACGCAAGGCGCTTGCCGTGTATCGCGGGCTTGAAGGCCGCGAGCAGGAAGCCATTATTGTTGGTAGTGACACCGTTGTTGTTCTGGATGGTGAGATTCTAGGCAAACCCTTAGACGAAGCGGATGCTGCACGTATGTTATCCCGGCTACAGGGCCGCGTACATCGGGTGTTTACGGGCGTCGCTTGTATTGATGCGGGCAATGGACAGTCGTTAGTTCATTACCGCCAGACCGATGTAACGATGAAAGAGCTGTCGGATGCGACCATCCGTGCTTATGTGCAGACAGGTGAGCCTTCAGATAAGGCAGGGTCATATGCCATTCAGGGCATTGGTGCTTCACTGATCGACCGCATTGAAGGATGTTATTTTAATGTGGTTGGCTTGCCGCTATCTTTGCTAAGTGATATGTTGGACGGGTTCGGCGTACATGTGTTGCCACGAACATGAATGAAGCCAAATGTTGTGAAATGAAAAGAGGGAACATATGGAGTCGCCTCAATACATGATGCGCGACATCCCCCAGGAAGAACGCCCGAGAGAACGCATGATGGAATACGGGGCGGGCGCCTTAAGCCATGCTGAATTGCTGGCAATTTTACTTCGAACAGGCACAAGACAGGAGTCCGCGGTGCATATGGCACAGCGGATTCTGGCCGAAACGGGCGGCATTCGCTCGTTGATGGATTTGAGTCTGGAAGAACTGACCGCGATGAAAGGGATCGGCAATGCCAAGGCTGTGCAATTGAAAGCTGGCATTGAGCTGGGTCATCGGATTGCCAAGAGCAGACTCACACAGTCGACTTCAATTCGTACACCGCGTGATGCAGCTGATATCCTGATGGAACAATTGCGTTACTTGCAAAAAGAACATTTTGTGTGTCTTTTTCTGAATAGCAAAAATCATATTATTGCCCAGGAAACACTCTCCATGGGCAGCCTTAACGCTTCGATTGTACATCCACGTGAAGTGTTCCGGGCTGCCATCAAATGCAGCAGCGCATCGATTGTGTGCGCACACAACCATCCGAGTGGTGATCCTACGCCCAGTCCGGAGGATATCCAAATAACCAAGAGACTGATTGAAGCAGGCGCTATTGTTGGCATTGACGTGCTTGATCATATTATTATCGGAGATGGAACGTACGTAAGTTTGAAGGAGAAGGGCTTAGTATAATATAATGGTTGGCGTTGATGTTTTCCTATGAATGTTAACGGCGTTGTCCGTAAAAGATAGGTTCACTTTACAAATGCAAAAAAACAAATGCGAATATTAGCTCCACGTATTGCGTGGGAATAAAATTATTACGCTCTGGATCAGAATGGAGCGGCTATATGAGGCAGAAAAGGAGATTATGTTATGTTTGGTGGTTTTACGAAAGATTTGGGTATTGACTTGGGGACAGCAAATACGTTGGTTTATGTACGAGGGAAAGGAATTGTGGTGCGAGAACCTTCGGTTGTCGCTATACGGACAGATACAAATAGCATCGAGGCAGTAGGTGAAGCCGCCAAAAAAATGATTGGACGTACACCAGGTAACATTCGTGCCATTCGCCCAATGAAAGATGGCGTTATTGCCGATTTCGATACAACGGCAACGATGATCAAATATTTCATCCGTGAGGCGCAAAAACAACGCTCTATGTTCCAGCGTCATCCAAACGTGATGGTATGTGTACCATCCGGGATCACGGCAGTAGAACAACGTGCGGTTGAAGATGCAACCAAACAGGCTGGAGCACGTGAAGCCTACACAATTGAAGAGCCTTTTGCTGCTGCAATCGGTGCAGATCTGCCTGTATGGGAACCAACGGGTAGTATGGTTGTCGATATTGGTGGCGGTACAACGGAAGTGGCTGTTATCTCTCTTGGTGGTATTGTAACGAGCCGTTCGGTTCGTGTAGCAGGTGACGAGATGGATGAATCCGTTATCCAGTACATCAAACGCCAATACAATCTGATGATCGGTGAGCGTACATCGGAGCAATTGAAGATGGACATCGGATCAGCTATGCCATTGGAACAAGTAGAAACGATGGAAATTCGTGGACGTGACCTTGTAACAGGTCTGCCGAAGACAATTACGATTACTTCGGACGAGATCAGTGAAGCGCTGGCTGATACCGTGAATGCAATTGTTGAAGCGGTAAAAGTAACACTGGAAAAATGCCCGCCTGAACTTGCTGCCGATATCATGGATCGGGGTATTGTACTTACAGGTGGTGGGGCGTTGCTTCGCAACCTGGACAAGCTTCTCGCTGGTGAGACAGGAATGCCTGTCATTGTGGCTGAGAACCCGCTGGATTGTGTAGCCATCGGAACAGGTAAAGCGCTAGAGAATATTCATTTGTTCAAAAGCAGAAGCAGTTCGGCAGTTCGTTCCAAACGTTAATTGGTATTTGCCTAACTTGGCATAGTGACCAAGTGGGCAAGATATCTTTATAGAGGACCCGGTTAACCCCGGGGATGAGCTATTACCCGCTTAACAGGGGAGGATCGGCTGATATTCTCGCAGGGACTACAGGTCTGACAGTCTCCCCGCCGGGCATGGCTCGGAAGAGAATATGGATGTTAGAGGGTGTTCGAACTGTTTAAACTGCTAGGCAACAAAAGACTTTTTGTTTTGCTGGTGGGCCTTGTTACATTTATCGCGTTAATGGGCTTTACGCTCAGTCCGCGAACCACTCTATCCTGGCCGGAGAAATTCCTGAAGGATTCAGTTGGATTTGTACAATACGTATTTTACAAGCCCGCTTCCTATGTAGCGGGCTTTTTCAAAGATGTAGCGAACATGCGTACGGTATATGATGAGAATGAAGAGCTCCGCATCGCGATGGGTCACTATACTCGAGATCGGCTGAAGTACAATGATATGGAGCAAGTGAATGAGCAACTTCAGAAAGCGCTCAATTTCACAGAAGAACAGAAGAATCGCTATAATTACGGTTCACGAATTGCTCAGGTTATCAGTGCCAATTCGGATCCAAATAGCAGAACCATTAACATTGATATCGGTGAAAATGCGGGAATCAAGCCGGGGATGGCCGTTACCTCCCAGGAAGGGCTGGTCGGCGTGATCAGTCATGTCAGCTCATATACATCAACGGTTAATCTGTTAACGTCCATGGACGCCAACGATCCGACATCTAATGCCATTGCAGCAACGGCAGTAGGTAAGGAGAAAGTATTTGGTATGATTGAGAGTTATGATCCCAAGACGGGTATGCTCAAAATGACCAAGATCTCAGAGGATTCAAACATCAAAGAGGGGGATGAAATAATTTCATCCGGAATCATCAATAACTTTCCAAAATACATGCGGATTGGTGAAGTGAAGAGTGTCGAGAAAAGTGAGTATGGTTTAACCAAAACAGCTACAATTGATCCATATGCTAGCTTCCTTGATTGGAAAGAGCTGATTGTCATTATCCCGCCTGAGGTAAAAGAATAATGGTAACGCGCAAGCAAGTTCTGTTCCTGTTACTATTCGTTTTGTTCATTGCGGAAGGCACAATTTTACCGCTCCTCATCCCTTCTGGCTGGCACATGCGTATTTCTGCCAATCTGGTCTATATCGTAATTTTATTTATTGCTGTATATCATCATCGTCACACGGCACTGGTACTCGGTATATTTTTTGGACTATTGCATGACGTTGTATTCTACGGCGAGATGATTGGACCTTATGGATTCTCGATGGGATTATCGGCATATATGATGGGACTCATTTTTCAAGCACCACGTGCACCACTGCCGGTTATGGTATCGGTTGTCATTTTGGGAAGTTTGCTTAATGACACCATGCTATTTTTCCTGTACAAGCTCTTCCAACTTAACCACGTGACGTTTGACTGGGCGTTGATTGAATACATGATTCCTAATTTGTTCATTCATTTTGTGTTTGCCTTGATCATTTATGTCCCGCTTCGGAAACAACTGGAGCGGATCGGCAAGAGACGGAGCAAGACAGAAGAAGCTTCCTAAAATACATTTATGGAGCGCAAAGCAGGAACTTGGGGCCCCGGGCACGAAATGTAATGAGATGGGAGGGACAGGCTTATGACGGTAAAATCGAATCACGTAACGATTAAAGGCATCCGAGACGGCCTGGTTTTCCTGTTGGACGATCAATGTGAATTCGAGGAATTGCTCTATGAGCTCCGCTATAAGCTGGAACACAGCCATCAAAATATTTTGACCGGACCGATTGTTCATGTGGATATCAAGTTGGGTGCCCGCGAAGTGACAGAGGACCAGAAAGAAGCAATCCTCGATATATTGAAGCAAAAAGGGAATTTGCTTATTCGATCCATCGACTCACCTGCACTCCAACCGGAGGTTAAAGGACCACCGCCGATTGTAACCATGTGTGGTATGGTGCGTTCAGGTCAGGTGCTTCATCATGAAGGAAATCTCCTGTTTCTTGGGGATATCAATCCGGGGGGCACAGTGACGTGTACCGGAGATATATATGTGTTGGGTTCACTCAGAGGTATGGCTCATGCCGGAATTGGCGGGGACGAGGAAGCGATTATTGCCGCTTCGGTATTTGCACCGACGCAGCTACGGATTGCGGATATCATCAGTCGTCCTCCCGATGAATGGGAGAGCCGAGAGACCGGAATGGAATTTGCTTACTTACAGGACAATCAGATGCAGATAGACAAAATGAGCAATATCGTTCGGTTACGCCGAGATTTTAATGTGTTTAAAGGAGTGTAGCTCATGGGAGAGGCGATCGTGATCACTTCGGGTAAAGGCGGCGTGGGTAAAACAACCACCTCGGCAAACATCGGGACAGCGCTGGCGCTGCTCGGCAAAAAGGTTTGTCTGGTAGATACCGATATCGGCCTTCGTAATTTGGATGTCGTGATGGGACTCGAAAACCGTATTATTTACGATCTGTGCGACGTTGCGGACGGCCGCTGCCGTCTGAATCAGGCTTTGGTCAAAGACAAGCGTTTCGAAGAATTATATATGTTGCCTGCGGCGCAGACGAGAGACAAAAACTCAGTGTCGCCAGAACAGGTCAGGGATATTATCCTTGAATTGAAAAAAGATTTTGAATACGTCATTATTGATTGCCCAGCCGGCATAGAGCAGGGTTTCAAAAATGCGGTAGCAGGAGCAGATCAGGCCATCGTGGTCACTACACCGGAAAATGCTGCAGTACGTGATGCGGATCGTGTCATCGGCCTGCTGGAGAGTTCGCACATTCAATCACCAAAGCTGGTGGTGAATCGAATTCGCAATAATATGGTTAAATCGGGTGACATGTTAGATATCGATGGTATTTTACAAGTACTTAATATTGACCTGATTGGCATTGTGCCTGATGATGAACTGGTCATCAAAGCGGCAAATTCAGGAGAACCTACGGTCATGAATCCGGATTCACTTGCGGCGATTGCGTACCGCAACATTGCACGACGCATTCTGGGAGATACGGTTCCATTGATGCAGCTGGAGCAGAAAAAGGGAGCATTTACTCGTTTCAAAAAGTTCTTGGGAATGGGTTAATTCATTTTAATGGACTTATTCATTATCTGATTACATGACAGCCGTGGCTTATAGCCCGGCTTTTTTTGTTACCTGCGGGCAGGCTTGTTCATATTATCAACCAACTCTTCATAGGATGTAGTAAACAAGCCTCGGCGGGAGGACATTCCATGAACACGAAACTCAGAATCAAGCAGAGACGAGAAGAACGCATTCGGCGACTGATGGAGGGTGCCACTGTGGAGGTCTTACAGGAGCAGAAATTAGGTTCACTGTTGGACAAGAATGAGATCATACACCCAAAACCATTTACGCCTAGTGAGGGGATACAGGAAAGAGATCCGGAATGGTTGTGGAAAAAAGAGAATGGTCATTTCGTTCCAGGGGGGCATTCGAGATTTAACCTGTTCAAGTCACTTTTCAAACGGACGGTTATTAGCGCTTTGATATTTGGCGGAGTATGGGGTCTATTTCAGTTGGATACATCGTGGACGACATCACCCAAAACAGTAATTGCGGATGCACTCCATCGGGATATGGATTTTGCCTCAGCAGCGGCTTGGTATGAACGGCATTTTGGAGGAACGCCTTCGTTTCTTCCGGTCCTCGGACATACGACGGATGCCGTGAACGGATTAAAAGTAAGGCAGTTACTGGGCAAACCGATCTCAGGCACAGTGGTTCAGCCATTTGCGCTGAGCATGAAGGGAATTGAGATCGTTCCGGATGCCGCAGGTGCAGAACTTATACAGGTCGCAAGTTCGGATGCTGGGCGTGTCATGGAGGTTATCGGCGATGCAGCAAGTGGATTCACAGTTGTCATCCAACATACAGGCAATGTCACGGCAATATACGGTCGGCTGAACGAAAGTGAAGTGAGCGTGAATGATTGGGTGGAAGCGGGGAATCCAGTGGGGAGTCTCAAGGCTACGGGTGGTGAACAACCGGCCACGCTCTATTTTGCGGTCAAAGAGGGGGAGGAGTACGTAGACCCGGCGGAAGTTGTTGCCCTTGATTAGGGTGTGGGGAGTCCGTATTACGTTTCATCCGTTTTTTGTAATTATTATGATGGCCTCCCTTCTGACTGGACATTTTATTGAACTTATTACGTTGTTTGCCATCGTATTCATTCATGAATGTGGACATGCTGCGGCGGCGGCACTTCTGGGCTATCGTGTCTTGTCGATCCAGATGCTTCCTTTTGGAGGAGTAGCGGTTATCGAAGATGGAGGTACGATCACGGCCTACCGGGAAATCATCATTGCTCTGGCTGGTCCATTACAAAACATCCTGATGGTTGGCGTGGTTATGCTGTTGCAGTATGGCAATCTGGGCGATCCGGTATTTCTCAACTATATCATTCAGGGGAACCTGCTCATTGCTCTCTTTAATCTGCTGCCTGTACTTCCTCTGGACGGAGGTAAAATTGTTCAGGCACTTGTCAGTCTGTGGGCACCCTACTATACAACATTAATGTGGACTTACAGAATTAGCATTCTGTGTAGCGTAGGGGTTATTTTATATGCTATCAGCCGATGGTTTACTGGAGACTACGGCCTACCGCTCAACATTCTGTTAATCGGCCTTTTTTTGTTCTATTCCAACGTAACGGATTATCGAAATGTGCCCTATCGCTTTATTCGTTTTCTGATGAATCGAGAGGGTGTGTTTGCTCGTCACGCGGCTACTGGCAGTTTGGCGCAGCCAATAATCTCATTCCCGGCGAAACCTTTGGACACTATTTTGCGTCTATTAAAGAGAGAAAGATACCATATGGTATACGTGATGAACAGACAGGGTCGAATTATGGCCGTATTGCCTGAGCAACGGATTATCGGGTCCTATTTTCAACAAAATGGTGATAAATTGTAGTGTTCTGGTGGACCTGTTCTGGAATGGGTTAATATATGTACAATGAGAATTGAAAAGATACTGAAATGGATGTGGATGATTTGAATTGTCTTCTAGAGGTGAAGCCATGAAACAAATGATAGTACATAATGAACATAACCTCATGCAAATGGCGCTTCTGGAAGAAGGCAAAGCTGTGGAATTTACGGCAGAGCGTACACGCGATCGTGGACTGCTGGGTTCCTTTTTCAAGGGACGGGTCGTGAATGTGTTACCAGGTATGCAGGCTGCTTTCGTGGATATTGGTCAGAAAAAGAATGCGTTTCTCTATGTGGACGATGTGTTGCATCCCCATCTGGAGAAACAGCCCAAGGTGAAGCCTTCCATCTCGGAGTTGCTTCGTCCGGGTCAGGAAGTCATTGTTCAGGTTCTGAAAGAACCGGTAGGAGGCAAGGGAGCCCGGGTGACGACTCATTATTCACTCCCGGGCCGTTGGCTTGTCTACATGCCTGTTGCTGACTATGTAGCGGTATCCAAGAAAATTGCCCGTGAAGGGGATCGTTCCCGTCTTAAGGCACTTGGGGAGCAACTGAGGCGGGATGAAGAAGGACTTATTATTCGGACCGTATCTGGAGAAGAGCAGCATGAAGCCATTAAGTCGGACTTGGAAACATTACGCGCGCAGTGGTATCTGATTCGTGAAAAAGCGGACAGTTTGCCTTCACCAAGCCTCTTGCATCGGGATCATAGCATGGTACAGCGAATCATCAGAGATGTGTATACGCCAGGGAGTGACGAAGTCATCACTGATAGTGAAGGACAAGCCCGTGAAGTAAAAGCATTGCTCGAAGAGATTAGTCCTGGTCATCAACCCAAAGTACAGGTGTATCGGGGAACAGAATCCATCTTTGCTGCCTATGGTGTGCAGGAACAGTTGAATAAGGATTTTGCCCGGAAAGTGTGGTTGCCCGGAGGCGGATACATTGTCATTGATCATACCGAAGCTCTGACTGTAGTGGATGTGAACACAGGCAAATATACGGGAGCTGGCGGTGACAGTCTGGAAGAGACCGTGACAGAGACCAACATACAGGCAGCAGTGGAGATTGCCCGTCTGATGCGCCTGCGGGATATCGGTGGCATGATTATTGTCGACTTCATTGATATGGAGGAAGCCTCGAATCGGCATGAAGTCGCAGCAACCTTGGAGGGTGAGCTCAAGAAGGATCGGACCAAAGCGTTTGTAATGGGTTGGACCAAGCTGGGTTTGCTCGAACTTACCCGTAAGAAAGTGCGGGAAGAAAGTACGTTACCCTATGAGGAGCCATGTTCTTCCTGCCATGGTACGGGAAAAAGATATATTTCACCTTTGCATTGATTTTTGATATATTGCGTGATATAATCTTCAAGTATGTGTTTAGCCTAATGGTCTTGCACATGCTGTAACCGCACTGGCCGGGTATAAGAACAGTTCCGTAAGGACACTGTCACCTGAGAACGGGCGAGTCTGAGACATGAGGAGGTGCAAGGCAAATGTACGCAATTATTGAAACAGGCGGCAAACAGTACAAAGTCCAAGAGGGCGATGTTCTGTTCATCGAGAAATTGACTGCGAACGATGGCGAAAGCGTAACGTTCGACCGTGTCCTGGCTGTATCTAACGATCAAGGTTTGACAGCAGGTACACCATTGATTTCCGGAGCTACTGTAACGGCTAAAGTGGAGAAACATGGCAAAGGACAAAAGGTTATCGTATACAAATACAAACCTAAAAAGAACTACCATGTGAAGCAAGGTCACCGTCAACCGTACACTAAAGTAACTATCGAAACAATCAAAGCGTAAAGAAGGTGCGATAAGTGATTATCGTTCAAATCTTTCGTGATGAGGACGGGAACATCGAACGTTTTTCTATCGAAGGGCATGCTAATTTTGCCAAGCGGGGAGAAGACATCGTATGTGCCGGGGTATCCGCTGTTACAGTGGGTACGGTGAACTCGATTGAAACATTGACCGGTGTCGAAATGGATGCCAAGATGAAGAATGGCTTTTTAAGCGGTTCTTTACCTTTGTTAGAGAGAGGGGAAACCTGGTCCCAGGTACAATTGTTACTCGAATCCATGGTGGTTATGCTCTCTAATATTGCAGAGTCATACGGGAAGTATATTAAAATACAGCAATTCAAATAAGCAAAGAAGGAGGACAACCAATCATGTTGAAATTAAATCTTCAGTTATTCGCATCGAAAAAAGGTGTAGGTTCCACGAAGAACGGACGTGACAGTAATGCTCAACGTCTGGGTGTTAAACGTGCTGATGGTCAAACTGTAACTGGTGGTAGCATTCTCGTTCGCCAACGCGGAACGAAAATTCACCCAGGAACTAACGTTGGCATCGGTAAAGATGACACTTTGTTCGCGAAAATCGACGGCGTTGTAAAATTCGAACGTTGGGGACGCGATCGCAAAAAAGTAAGCATCTATCCTGTTAATGTTGCTCCTGTAGCAGCAGCAGTAGAAGCGTAATATCGGCATTCCGCCTAAGGAGCCTTCGGCATTTTTGCCGAAGGTTTTTTGTATTCTACGGTTATTCGATAATGAACTGGCAGAAAAGACATGTTATACTTGGTTACGGTGGGTGTAGACCAACCGAGTTTTGTAGAACGGGGAGAAGCCATGAAATCTTGGAAAAGAGTGCCGTGGATTGCGGCATGTTCACTTCTGATTCCTTTGGTTTTCGTTATGTTGTATCCGGCGATGATCTCAAGCGTCGTGTGCGCATTGTGGTCCGTCGCAGTATTGCTCATTTCTGTGAATGCGATGAAGAAACAGGCGGAGGCGGAACGCAGAGCCATCATACAATCCATGGAAAAAACAGCAATTGCTTCATTAAATCATCATCGACACGACTGGATGAACGACCTTCAGGTGTTATATGGATATCTTCGGCTGGGCAAACTTGATAAATCCTTGCAATGTGTGGAAAGAATAAAAGAGCGGGTTACAGAAGAAAGCCGAATCTCCAGATTAGGCATTCCTTCCCTCGTATTTTATCTTCAGTCTTTTCGCGCCAGTGGAATCGCGCTGGACTTGCATGTGGAAATAGAAGATGAGTTGCAGCTTAGTGCTCTGGTCTCTCCCGAGGATGGCGAGTCACTTACCGGGGCGATTGCTGATGCAATCAGGGCCTATCAATATGGCGGCGGCCGGTCTTCTTGGGGAGAGGTTCGCAAACTGACCTTGAACTTCGGACAGGATCATGGAGATGTGGTTGTCCGACTGGATGGGGATCAAACACCCGATCCGGAAACACTGCGGCAGCTTACTGCCGTACTCAAAGGAAAAAAAGTCAGAACGGAGCAGATTCCGTCTGAGGATACGTTTATACAATTCAGAATGCCGTGTGGAATATAGGAAGAAGGGGTTAACCAATGTTTGTAGATAAAGCGAAGATTTATGTAAAAGCCGGAGACGGAGGGGACGGAATTATTTCGTTCCGTCGTGAGAAGTATGTACCAAACGGCGGACCTGCCGGGGGCGATGGAGGCAGAGGAGCTGACATCATTTTCCGCGTGGATGAAGGTTTGCGGACGTTGATGGATTTCCGTTACCAGCGTCACTTCAAGGCCCCACGTGGTGAGAAGGGACGTAACAAAAGTCAGCATGGTGCAAACGCGGAGAACATGATTGTGCGCATTCCACCAGGAACAATCATTTTGGATGAAGACAGTGGAGAAGTACTGGCGGATATGACACGTCACGGTCAACAGGTTGTTATTGCTCGTGGTGGTCGGGGCGGACGGGGTAACATCCGATTTGCTACACCGAACAATCCTGCACCTGAACTTGCCGAGAATGGTGAAGAAGGACAAGAGCGTTACATCGTACTCGAACTGAAAGTTATGGCAGATGTTGGTCTGGTTGGTTTCCCGAGTGTCGGGAAATCCACATTGCTTTCTGTCGTTTCGTCAGCCAAGCCAAAGATCGGGGCATACCATTTCACAACCATTACACCGAATCTGGGTGTAGTCGGTGTAGGAGAAGGCCGAAGCTTTGTCATGGCCGATTTGCCTGGACTGATTGAAGGTGCGCATGAAGGAGTCGGACTGGGACATGAGTTCCTGCGTCATGTTGAGCGTACTCGTATTATTGTTCATGTCGTAGATATGTCGGGTTCGGAAGGACGCGATCCTTTTGAAGACTGGCAGAAAATCAATGACGAATTGAAGTTGTACAATCCGCTTCTCGCTGAGAGAACGCAAATTGTAGCAGCTAACAAGATGGATATGCCAGACTCTGAAGCGAACCTGGAGCAATTTTTACAGCAAGTTCGTGAAGCTCAACCTGATATTGAAGTGATGCCAATTTCATCCTTGACTCGTAAAGGGATTCAAGAGCTCTTGTATCGTGCCGCTGATCTGTTGGATCAGGTTCCAGATGAACGAGTGGTTGAAGAGGTAGCAGATGTATCTGAACGTAAAGTATACAGTCTGGACAAAAAAGAAGACGATGGTTTCAAAATTGTGCGTGAGAATGAAATGTTCGTTGTCGAAAGTGCCAAGATTGATCGCATGATGAAACGGATGCAATTGAACTCACATGAAGCAATATTGAAACTCGCACGTACACTGCGTTATATGGGTGTGGACGCTGAGTTGCGTAAGCGCGGAGCTGTAGAAGGCACCATCGTGCGTATTGGAGACTTTGAATTCGAATTCGTGGAAGGCAGCAGTTACTACTAAGTAGCCGTCTTCCGTGGAGAGACAGATCGATATAGGAACGCAGAGAAGTGGGAAGTTGACCCGCAACTCTGCGTTTTTTTGTTTTTTCCTGACATGGGAGAGGGAGAAACTTGTATACTGTGAGGAACGTATTTCAAAAAATAGGCGTGTCATGTATTGCCCTTTTGTCATAGATCCTATATAATGTCCACTATATGAATACATGAGTCTTTGAGGAGAGGACGTTCTGTGAACGAACGCTATTACTTAGTACGGGAAGATATTTTACCAGAGGCAGTGGTGAAGACCATGCAGGTAAAAGAACTACTGGCTTCTGGTGATGTTAAAACAGTGCATGAGGCAGTTGAAAAGGTCGGATTAAGCCGGAGTGCCTTTTACAAGTACAAGGATGGAATACATCTAATCAACCAGCTTGAGCGCGAGAGAATTGTAACGATCTCCATTGATCTGGAGCATCAGTCGGGTATCTTGTCTCGTGTGCTTGGACATGTAGCTGGTTATGGAGCTAATGTACTCACAATTAATCAGAGTATCCCGCTTCAGGGAAGAGCCAATGTTGTCATTTCGGTGGAAACAACACATCTTCATGGCGAAATCGGTGAAATGCTGGATCGAATGCAAGATATGCCTGGAGTAAGACGCACACGTATTGTAGGCCAAGGGTAATTAGGCTTTAACATACAGGACTGACGGACAAGAATAGACATTAGGGGGTAGATCGTTAGTGAAACCAGTAAAAGTCGGATTGTTGGGTCTGGGAACTGTCGGAACGGGAGTCGTTCGCATTGTGGAAGGGAATCAGGAGGATCTGAGCAGTCAGGTTGGATCGCCGATTGTCATCGAGAAGATCGCAGTGAAAAATACAGAGAAAGAACGTGTTATTGCTGTAGACCGTGCCAAGCTTACGGAAGATCCTTGGGAAGTCATTCGTCATCCGGATATTGATGTCATCGTTGAAGTCATGGGCGGCATTGATCAGACGAAGGAGTATATTCTTGAAGCGTTGGAACGTGGGAAGCATATCGTAACAGCAAACAAAGATCTCATGGCACTTCATGGTACAGAGATTTTGGCGAAGGCACAGGAAAAACAATGTGACGTGTTCTATGAGGCGAGTGTTGCTGGAGGGATTCCGATCATTCGTACGCTGATTGAAGGTTTCTCTTCTGACCGGATTACCCGCATTATGGGGATTGTGAACGGAACAACGAACTTTATTCTGACCAAAATGAGTCAGGAGGGTGCATCCTATGAAGAAGTACTGGCTGAAGCACAGGCTCTGGGATACGCCGAATCCGATCCAACTTCCGATGTGGAGGGACTTGACGCAGCTCGCAAAATGGCGATCTTGAGTACACTCGGTTTCCGCACCAATGTGGAGTTGAAGGATGTAACCGTTAAAGGAATATCCTCCGTGACTCGTGAAGACATTATGTATGCCAAAAGACTGGGCTATGAGATGAAGTTACTTGGTATTGCGGACCGTATTGGCGATGAGATCACGATCAGCGTTCAGCCGACGATGGTTAGACAGAATCACCCGATTGCTTCAGTCAACGGTGTGTTCAACGCAGTATATGTACATGGTGAAGCTGTAGGGGAGACGATGTTCTACGGTGCGGGTGCGGGAGAACTCCCAACGGCAACTTCGGTTGTAGCTGACATTGTGGCGGTTACCAAAAACCTTAAACTTGGCGTGAACGGTCTCAAGGCAATTGTGCCTTATAAGATTAAGCGACTACAAAGCGACGAGCAGATCGTGTCGAAAAACTTTATTTTACTACACGTAGACGACAAAGCCGGTGTATTGGCACAAATCACACAAATTTTCGCAGAATATGATGTCAGTCTGGCGTCGGTTGTTCAACAGCCGAATGAGCACAACCCGGATGCAGAGATCATTATCGTTACACATAATGCAAGTAAGGCAAGCATGGATAAAGTGTTAAAACATTTTGAATCACTCAGCGTCATTCGCCGCATTAAGAGTGTTTACCGGGTCGAAGGATAATTGTCCTTATCCCATACGGCATCTCAATTATTTCAGTTATAACGTATAAGTTAATCATGTCCGGTTCAACAGGTCATCATTTCTGATTATTAAAACATAAAGGAGTTTACCCACAATGAGATATCAAGGACTTTTGCAAACGTACAGAGAGCACCTTCCAGTTAATGAAAATACACCCCTGCTTACACTTCAGGAAGGAAATACACCGTTGATTCATGCAGAGAATCTGTCTGAGGAACTTGGCTTGAATGTTTACTTCAAATACGAAGGCTTGAATCCTACGGGTTCTTTCAAAGACCGCGGAATGGTTATGGCTGTTGCCAAAGCACTGGAAGAGGGCAGTCGCACGATCATGTGTGCATCCACAGGTAATACATCAGCAGCGGCAGCGGCTTATGCCGCACGTGGTGGTCTCAATTGTATTGTGCTGATCCCGAATAACAACATTGCACTGGGTAAACTGGCCCAAGCCATGATCTATGGCGCCAAAGTGATTGCGATCAATGGTAACTTTGACCGTGCACTGGAGATTGTGCGTGAGATCACAGCCAAACATCCGATCACACTTGTAAACTCTGTGAATCCGTTCCGGATTGAAGGACAGAAGACAGCAGCGTTTGAAGTAATTGAACAACTTGGCGAAGCGCCTGACGTTCTGGCTATTCCAGTCGGTAATGCGGGGAATATCTCGGCGTATTGGAAAGGTTTCAAAGAATATAAAGAGGCAGGCAAATCCAGCACGCTTCCACGTATGGTTGGTTTCGAAGCAGAAGGTGCGATGGCCATTGTCAAAGGTGAGCCGATCCTTGAACCTGAAACAGTAGCAACAGCAATTCGAATCGGTAATCCGGCGAGCTGGAAAACGGCAGTAGCTGCAGCTGAGGAATCTGGTGGACAGATTAACTATGTAACGGATGAACAAATACTGACGGCGTATCGTACACTTGCTTCTCGGGAAGGAATTTTTGCTGAACCTGCTTCTGCTGCTTCCCTTGCCGGTGTATACAAACTGAAGAGTGAAGGGTACTTTAAAGGCGGAGAGACTGTAGTTTGTGTACTGACAGGTAATGGCCTGAAAGATCCTAATATTGCGATCAAAACAGTAGCGACTGAGCCACTTGTTGTTGAAGATACGGAAGAAGCAGTAATGGCGGCCATTGCACAACTGGAGCAGCAATCTGTATGAGTTTGCGTGAAAAGGTAACTGTAAAAATACCTGCAAGCACAGCCAATCTCGGTCCGGGGTTTGATACCCTGGGCATGGCATTGTCTTTGTATGCCTGGTTGGAAATGAAACCTGCCGAGCAGACAACATTTCATCTTCACGGCAATCATTTGACAGGCCTGCCTACAGATAAATCGAATTTGATTTACGAAGTGGCACAGATGGTATTCAATGAAGCCGGGGTGTCCTTACCTGAATTGGAGATTTCCATGTATTCCGATATTCCGCTCACGCGCGGGCTCGGGAGTAGTGCATCAGCCATCGTTGGGGCATTGGCAGCAGCGAATGTACTAATTGGCGCTCCTTTATCCGATGCCAAGCTTCTGGATATGGCCACATCCCTAGAGAAGCATCCTGATAATGTGGGAGCATCTCTGTATGGCGGTATTATTACGGCTGCATGGAATGGTCAACAGGTAGATCATATACGTATTGAACCACACCAGGATCTGCAGGCTTTGGTTATTGTACCTGAATTCCAGCTGTCTACTTCAAAAGCAAGGAATGTGATTCCAGAGCAATTTGGCATGTCTGATGTGGTGCATAACATTAGCAGATCCTCACTGCTCGTTGCCGCTTTGGCGAGTGGACGACTGGATATGATTCAGAAGGCGATGTCAGATCGAATTCACCAACCATATCGGGCATCATTGGTGCCAGGCATGGCTGAGATATTGGAACATGCCGTCGATCATGGAGCGTTGGGAGCTGCCCTGAGCGGAGCTGGACCGACCGTATTGACTTTGGTAGATCGTCATGACACCCGGAAAGAGGGATTGGAACAATATTTGCTGGACACCATGGAGCGGGAGGGCATATCTGCTTCTGCACTGTGGCTCGATCCGGATTTGGACGGTGTAACCGTGCTGCCTGATCAAGACGAACGTCCTTTTCTGGACAGAATCAAAGGGGAAGTTAATGCATGAAACGAATTGCAGTATTACCTGAAGGCTCAGTCTCTCATGAGGCAATTGATTTCCTTTTCAACGGGGAACCATTAAATTTGCTTCATTCCAAGCTGATTTCGGATGTGTTTAGAGCAACGGATAGCGGGAATGCAGAATACAGTGTCATTCCGATTGAAAATACAATTGAGGGTTCCGTTAGTCTGCATATGGACTGGCTTGTGAATGAAGTCGACATTCCAATGCAAGCGGAGTGGGTATACCCTTCCATCCAGAATGTCATTGGACATGGCTCGGAATTTAAGACAGAGAGCGGCGAGTATGACTTTGGTAGAATCACAAAGATTATGTCTCACCCTGTGGCTATTCCGCAGTGTCAGAATTTTATTCGGCTGCATTCGCCTGGGGCGGAGCTTGAAGGTGTGAACAGTACAGCCGAAGCTGTAGAAATTGTGAAAAAAAATCCGGGTAAGGGCTGGGTAGCGATCGGAACCAAGCTTGCAGCTCAGAAGCATGGCTTGGACATTATGGCTGAACGGGTTACAGATCATGACAACAACTACACCCGTTTTGTGCTCATTGGCCATGAACCTGTGAACATTCCACGTGAACCGGATCATGTAAAAACCAGCTTGCTGGTGACGTTGCCAGAAGATGCACCGGGAGCGTTGCATCAGGTATTGTCGGCTTTTGCATGGCGGAAGCTGAACTTGACTCGTCTCGAATCTCGTCCAACGAAGAAACGATTGGGCAGTTACTATTTTTACATTGATGTTGTGGAAACGGTCGATTCGGTATTGCTTACCGCAGCCATGGCAGAGATTGAAGCATTGAATTGTCAGGTGCGTGTTCTGGGTAGCTATCCTTGTTATACATATCCTTCGAGATAATTGACCTGATGGTGTTTGGGAATGTTAGAAGGTTGTCATAAGTCGGGGTAGAATGAGCGAGTAATGGCTTGTCATTTGGTGTACAATGGACGGGTTAATAACGTTTCGGAGTAAAGGGAATGGATATTTTATGGAGGTGCAGTCATCGGTGGCAGAACAATGGATCTATTTGGATGGTCAGTATGTGACCAAGGAGAACGCAACCGTTTCGGTGTATGATCATGGATTTTTGTATGGAGACGGGATTTTCGAAGGTATTCGGATCTATAATGGAAATATTTTCAGATGTAAGGCCCACTTGGATCGTTTGTATGATTCGGCAAAATCCATTAGTTTGAACATTCCGCTGTCCATTGATGAGATGCTGGAAGTCATGGCTGAAACGGTGCGCCGCAATGATATGCGTAATGGTTATATTCGTCTTATTGTATCGCGTGGCCCTGGTAATCTGGGGTTGGACCCGTTACGTTGCCCTAAGGCATCCGTAATCATCATCGTGGAGCAATTGGCGATCTATCCGGAGGAAGCGTATCTTACTGGATTGAAAGCCGTGTCGGTATCCCAACGCCGGAACATTCCGGACGCATTGAATCCGAAAATTAAATCGTTAAACTATCTGAATAACATCCTGGTTAAAATCCAGTCTAACTATTCAGGTGCTGGTGAAGCAATTATGCTGAACTCCCAAGGTTACGTAACTGAGGGTTCAAGTGATAACATCTTCATCATTAAAAATGGTGTAGTGTACACGCCGCCTTGTTATCTCGGAGCACTTGAAGGGATTACACGTCAAGCGATTATCGATCTATGTGGCGAACTGGAGCTGGAATTAAAAGAAGTACCATTCACCCTGCATGATGTGTATATCGCGGACGAAGTCTTTTTCACCGGGACAGCTGCAGAAGTTATCGCTGCATATGAAGTCGATGGAAGAACAATTGGCACGGGAGTAGCAGGTCCGGTAACGCTGAAACTGCTGGAAGCATTCCGTCAGATTGTTGACAAAGATGGATATAAAGTGTGGGAATCTTAAGTTAGAATTGCATAACATAGGGAACAGGAATCCTCCTTGTCCGATAAAATTCTGCATACCTGGCGTATGGGGATTTTAGAGACAGGAGGATTTTTTTTGTTTAGTTGATGTCATTAGCCCGGTTTCTGCATAGGATGTAGTAACGGTATGGGCGAATGTACTGCCCAAGTATGACGTCTAGGAGGTTAGTTCCCTGTGAAAATACACATGGTGAAAAAAGGCGACACATTATATCTGCTGTCCCAAAAATACAATGTAGCGCTGGACAAATTGATCGCGGCTAATCCGCAAATCACAAATCCCGACAAGCTGGATATTGGCATGAAGGTCAAAATCCCTGCCGAGCCAGTAACACCGAAACCGGAGGGTGTGCTCCACAGTCACAAGGTGCAGCAAGGAGATTCGTTATGGAAGTTGGCACAAGCCTGGGGAGTTCCTTTAAAAGATATGGTCAATGCCAATCCACAGTTGAAAAATCCGAATGCTCTGCTGGTGGGGGAGACAGTTTATATTCCATCTATTCACGCACAAGGAAACAGCACATCTAATTCGGGTGCCAGCAATATTGCTGCTCATGAAAAGTTGTCACCTGAAGGTAAGGAATACACGGGAGTCAAAGAACCGGAACCACCGGCTCCAGTTACGCCAACTCCCCCTGCTCCGGTAGCAGAGGTTCCTGTTCCGGTGCCTGCTCCACCACCAGCCAATACGGAGAAGCCGAATGTGAAGCCTGAACTGGAGGTACTGCCGCAGTTACCGGAGCTTCCTGAAGTGAAACCCGAAAAGGAAACGCACAAAAAAGAAGAGGTTAAACCCGAAGTTTATGTAAAACCGGTAGCAGAATCCAAGAAATACACAATGCCTAATCTATCGCCTGAAATTATGCCTTTGCCTGTAATGCCCAACACAAAGTCTCCAACTGAGGTTGCACCAGCAACGAAAAAGCCTTGTGGTTGTGGTAATAAGTTGCATCATGCGCCAGCCGAGCACCCTTATGCTCAAATCCAGGTTCCTGTACAAGAGGTGTACGGTGCTCAGCAAGACATGTACACGGCTGGAGCGAGTAACAATGCGTCGTTTCCAGGGATTCCGGAAGTTAGTCCTTATAGTGGCAGTGATCTGCCTAACAGTCCGTGGACTGGCGCGGAGCAGGGTTATAACCACAATAACGTTATGCCGAATCTGTCCGCAGACATGCAAAACAACTCATTTCCGATTGCGCCAGCTGGCGAAGTGAATAGTCCATTCCCAACGTATGCAGCACCTAGTCATATGAATCATCAGCCGCCTTTCATATCTCCATACTCAATGCTTCCGTACCCTCCATGCGGATGTGGCTCACATACACATATGCCTCAGTATACTTATCCTTCTCATGGTTATCAGGATCCGGCATGGAATATGTACGGTCCTTCGTACGGTATGCCGCCTGAAATGTCCACATCAACGATGCCAAACCAGCCTATTGAGTATGCTTATCAGAATCCGTACCCTACTCAGAACATGGTTCCCCCGTCCCCGCTTGGAGCATTTGGTGAAATGTATCCTCCTCAGGGGCAAGGGAAGGGTGGCAAAAAAGGGGGGCGTGAAGACGCTAACTTAAGTCAGGTAGCAATTGAAGAGGTTGGATCAGATTCGGAAGGGAAGTCCAAGCAAGCAGGGAGTAAGCCGGCCGCTGCAAAACGCAGAACAAGCAAGGCTCCTCTGAAGAATAAATCCAAGGTATCCGTGTCCGGGAAAACATCCAGAGAGGGTGCAGCTGCTTCCAACCAACGGAAATCTGATAAAAAGCGTCGTAATCCATGGATACAGAACTAACCTGGAGATTGCGATTGATGAATAAGTGAGGTGCCTGTTATATAAGCGGGAAGCCAGCTCTGTAATAGAGATCGGGCTTCCCGCTTACTTGAGTAAACATTGAGTTGCGTATAACGGAGATATAGTTGTTCAGGAAGTGCATAGAACGCATTTTATTGAGAAGTTGTTGTAAACCTTTTCATGAATGTGTTAAAATATTTGTACCCTATGAGCATGACCTAATATGATAGGACAAGATAGGGTACAGATATGATAGCTTTAGCTAATGTAAAACTACTAAAGAAAAGAAATGAAAAAAACTGTTGCATTACATTCAGCCGTATGATATATTATTTAAGTCGCCGCTGAAACACACGGCTGACACGGGAAACACAAGGGATAACAAAATAAGTTTGATCTTTGAAAACTGAACAACGAGTGAGTAAACATTCTGCTTGCAGAATGAAACGCGAAAGTTTGAAACAAGCCTTGGCTTGGATCGACTGGAGCACAAATGAGATTTTTAATCTCGTCAGATTCAAAATGAGCTTATCGCTCTTTTCAATACTTTATTGGAGAGTTTGATCCTGGCTCAGGACGAACGCTGGCGGCATGCCTAATACATGCAAGTCGAGCGGAGTTGATAGGAAGCTTGCTTCCTTGATACTTAGCGGCGGACGGGTGAGTAACACGTAGGCAACCTGCCCTCGAGTTTGGGACAACTACCGGAAACGGTAGCTAATACCGAATAATTGTTTTCTTCGCCTGAAGGAAACTGGAAAGACGGAGCAATCTGTCACTTGGGGATGGGCCTGCGGCGCATTAGCTAGTTGGTGAGGTAACGGCTCACCAAGGCGACGATGCGTAGCCGACCTGAGAGGGTGATCGGCCACACTGGGACTGAGACACGGCCCAGACTCCTACGGGAGGCAGCAGTAGGGAATCTTCCGCAATGGGCGAAAGCCTGACGGAGCAATGCCGCGTGAGTGATGAAGGTTTTCGGATCGTAAAGCTCTGTTGCCAGGGAAGAACGCTTGGGAGAGTAACTGCTCTCAAGGTGACGGTACCTGAGAAGAAAGCCCCGGCTAACTACGTGCCAGCAGCCGCGGTAATACGTAGGGGGCAAGCGTTGTCCGGAATTATTGGGCGTAAAGCGCGCGCAGGCGGTCATTTAAGTCTGGTGTTTAATCCCGGGGCTCAACCCCGGATCGCACTGGAAACTGGGTGACTTGAGTGCAGAAGAGGAGAGTGGAATTCCACGTGTAGCGGTGAAATGCGTAGATATGTGGAGGAACACCAGTGGCGAAGGCGACTCTCTGGGCTGTAACTGACGCTGAGGCGCGAAAGCGTGGGGAGCAAACAGGATTAGATACCCTGGTAGTCCACGCCGTAAACGATGAGTGCTAGGTGTTAGGGGTTTCGATACCCTTGGTGCCGAAGTTAACACATTAAGCACTCCGCCTGGGGAGTACGGTCGCAAGACTGAAACTCAAAGGAATTGACGGGGACCCGCACAAGCAGTGGAGTATGTGGTTTAATTCGAAGCAACGCGAAGAACCTTACCAGGTCTTGACATCCCTCTGATCGATGCAGAGATGTATCTTCCCTTCGGGACAGAGGAGACAGGTGGTGCATGGTTGTCGTCAGCTCGTGTCGTGAGATGTTGGGTTAAGTCCCGCAACGAGCGCAACCCTTATATTTAGTTGCCAGCACTTCGGGTGGGCACTCTAGATAGACTGCCGGTGACAAACCGGAGGAAGGTGGGGATGACGTCAAATCATCATGCCCCTTATGACCTGGGCTACACACGTACTACAATGGCCGGTACAACGGGCTGCGAAATCGCGAGATGGAGCCAATCCCAACAAAGCCGGTCTCAGTTCGGATTGCAGGCTGCAACTCGCCTGCATGAAGTCGGAATTGCTAGTAATCGCGGATCAGCATGCCGCGGTGAATACGTTCCCGGGTCTTGTACACACCGCCCGTCACACCACGAGAGTTTATAACACCCGAAGTCGGTGGGGTAACCGCAAGGAGCCAGCCGCCGAAGGTGGGATAGATGATTGGGGTGAAGTCGTAACAAGGTAGCCGTATCGGAAGGTGCGGCTGGATCACCTCCTTTCTATGGAGAATCGTTTCCCGAGTGGAAACATTCAAATACGCAGCTCAGCTGCAAAACACTCACTCGTTGCTCAGTTTTGAGAGCTCAAACTCTCAAACAGCTTGCTTTTGCATGGAGCTTGTTCTTTGAAAACTAGATATCGAAACGAAACAAACGCGAATTAGAACATTCCTTTAAGCTGAACTTGTGCAAACAAGTCAAGTGTATAAAGGTAGTTAAATTGCTTTTGTGATGGTATCGGGTGAGAGCGACTTTTGGCTTTGCGCAAGCAAAACAAGGGAAGCGAGCGACCGAAACCGGAACAAAATGGTTAAGCTACTAAGAGCACACGGAGGATGCCTAGGCGCTAGGAGCCGATGAAGGACGTGGCGAACAACGAAACTGCCTCGGGGAGCTGTAAGCAAGCTTTGATCCGGGGGTGTCCGAATGGGGAAACCCAGCTGGGGTAATTTCCAGTTACACCTAACTGAATACATAGGTTAGTGTGAGGCATACCAGGGGAACTGAAACATCTAAGTACCCTGAGGAAGAGAAAACAATAGTGATTCCGTCAGTAGCGGCGAGCGAACGCGGAGAAGCCCAAACCAGAGAGCTTGCTCTTTGGGGTTGTGGGACGTCTCACATGGAGTTACAAAGGAACCGGTTAAGCGAAGAGGTCTGGAAAGGCCCGCCAAAGAAGGTAAAAGCCCTGTAGTTGAAAGTCTGTTCCCTCCGAGACGGATCCCGAGTAGTGCGGGGCACGTGAAACCCCGTATGAATCCGGCAGGACCATCTGCCAAGGCTAAATACTTCCTAGCGACCGATAGTGAAGCAGTACCGTGAGGGAAAGGTGAAAAGCACCCCGGAAGGGGAGTGAAATAGAACCTGAAACCGTGTGCTTACAAAAAGTCAGAGCCCGTTTTAGGGGTGATGGCGTGCCTTTTGTAGAATGAACCGGCGAGTTACGTTCCCGTGCAAGGTTAAGGTGAAGAGCCGGAGCCGTAGCGAAAGCGAGTCTGAATAGGGCGACATAGTACGTGGACGTAGACCCGAAACCGGGTGATCTACCCCTGTCCAGGGTGAAGGTGCGGTAACACGCACTGGAGGCCCGAACCCACGCATGTTGAAAAATGCGGGGATGAGGTGGGGGTAGCGGAGAAATTCCAATCGAACTCGGAGATAGCTGGTTCTCCCCGAAATAGCTTTAGGGCTAGCCTCGGAAAACAGAGTCGTGGAGGTAGAGCACTGATTGGGTGCGGGGCCCGCAAGGGTTACCAAGCTCAGTCAAACTCCGAATGCCATAGACTTACTTCCGGGAGTCAGACAGTGAGTGCTAAGATCCATTGTCAAAAGGGAAACAGCCCAGACCATCAGCTAAGGTCCCCAAGTGTGTGTTAAGTGGGAAAGGATGTGGAGTTGCACAGACAACCAGGATGTTGGCTTAGAAGCAGCCACCATTGAAAGAGTGCGTAATAGCTCACTGGTCGAGTGACTCTGCGCCGAAAATGTAACGGGGCTAAACACACCACCGAAGCTATGGCTTGATGCTTTGCATCAGGGGTAGGGGAGCGTTGTATAAGGGTTGAAGGTGTACCGTAAGGAGCGCTGGACATTATACAAGTGAGAATGCCGGTATGAGTAACGAAAAGATCAGTGAGAATCTGATCCGCCGAAAGCCTAAGGGTTCCTGAGGAAGGCTCGTCCGCTCAGGGTAAGTCGGGACCTAAGGCGAGGCCGAAAGGCGTAGTCGAAGGACAACAGGTCGAAATTCCTGTACCACCGTAAGCCGTTATGAGCAATGGGGGGACGCAGTAGGGTAGTGACGCGGACTGATGGATGTCCGTCTAAGCAGTAAGGCTGATGTGTAGGCAAATCCGCACATTGTAAGGCTGAGCTGTGATGGGGAGCGAAAATTATAGTAGCGAAGGTCATGATCTCACACTGCCAAGAAAAGCCTCTAGCCAGGTGAAGGTGCCCGTACCGCAAACCGACACAGGTAGGCGAGAAGAGTATTCTAAGGCGCGCGGAAGAACTCTCGTTAAGGAACTCGGCAAAATGACCCCGTAACTTCGGGAGAAGGGGTGCCCCGGTAGTGTGAATAGCACGAGGGGGCCGCAGTGAAAAGGCCCAAGCGACTGTTTAGCAAAAACACAGGTCTGTGCGAAGCCGTAAGGCGAAGTATACGGGCTGACGCCTGCCCGGTGCTGGAAGGTTAAGGGGAGTGGTTAGGAGCAATCCGAAGCTGTGAACCGAAGCCCCAGTAAACGGCGGCCGTAACTATAACGGTCCTAAGGTAGCGAAATTCCTTGTCAGGTAAATTCTGACCCGCACGAATGGCGTAACGACTTGGGCGCTGTCTCAACGAGAGATCCGGTGAAATTTTAATACCTGTGAAGATGCAGGTTACCCGCGACAAGACGGAAAGACCCCATGGAGCTTTACTGCAGCTTGATATTGAATTTGGGTACGATCTGTACAGGATAGGTGGGAGCCTTTGAAACGTGAGCGCCAGCTTGCGTGGAGGCAACGTTGGGATACCACCCTGATCGTATCTAGGTTCTAACCTGGTACCGTAATCCGGTGCGGGGACAGTGTCAGGTGGGCAGTTTGACTGGGGCGGTCGCCTCCTAAAGAGTAACGGAGGCGCCCAAAGGTTCCCTCAGAATGGTTGGAAATCATTCGAAGAGTGCAAAGGCATAAGGGAGCTTGACTGCGAGACCTACAAGTCGAGCAGGGACGAAAGTCGGGCTTAGTGATCCGGTGGTACCGCATGGAAGGGCCATCGCTCAACGGATAAAAGCTACCCTGGGGATAACAGGCTTATCTCCCCCAAGAGTCCACATCGACGGGGAGGTTTGGCACCTCGATGTCGGCTCATCGCATCCTGGGGCTGAAGTAGGTCCCAAGGGTTGGGCTGTTCGCCCATTAAAGCGGTACGCGAGCTGGGTTCAGAACGTCGTGAGACAGTTCGGTCCCTATCTGTCGTGGGCGTAGGAAATTTGAGAGGAGCTGTCCTTAGTACGAGAGGACCGGGATGGACGTACCGCTGGTGTACCAGTTGTTCCGCCAGGAGCACCGCTGGGTAGCTATGTACGGACGGGATAAACGCTGAAAGCATCTAAGCGTGAAGCCCCCCTCAAGATGAGATTTCCCAGTATGTAAGACCCCTTGAAGACGACGAGGTAGATAGGCTGGGGGTGGAAGTGCAGCAATGCATGGAGCTGACCAGTACTAATCGGTCGAGGGCTTATCCAATAGCAAGTTGTAATTCGCGTGTTTCGTTTCGAATCTAGTTTTCAGAGAACGATCTCTGAAATGTAAGCTACGCGTTTGGTGGCGATGGCGGAGGGGTTCCACACGTACCCATCCCGAACACGACCGTTAAGCCCTCTAGCGCCGATGGTACTTGGACCGCAGGGTCCTGGGAGAGTAGGACGCCGCCAAGCGAACTCTTTCATCATACATAGAAAACAGGCTCTGCATGTTAATGTTGTACGATGAATTGCATTTGCACTGCAAATGCATATATTCCCTGATAGCTCAGTTGGTAGAGCACTCGACTGTTAATCGAGTTGTCACAGGTTCGAGCCCTGTTCGGGGAGCCATTAAGGCCCGTTGGTCAAGGGGTTAAGACACCTCCCTTTCACGGAGGTAACAGGGGTTCGAATCCCCTACGGGTCATATTATGGAGGCTTAGCTCAGCTGGGAGAGCATCTGCCTTACAAGCAGAGGGTCGGGGGTTCGATCCCCTCAGCCTCCACCATATAAACTTTATAACGACGCGGGGTGGAGCAGCCCGGTAGCTCGTCGGGCTCATAACCCGAAGGCCGCAGGTTCAAATCCTGCCCCCGCAATTATACTTTCCTTTGAGAAAGTGATCTGGAACCGTGGTGTAGTTGGCCTAACATGCCTGCCTGTCACGCAGGAGATCGCGGGTTCGAATCCCGTCGGTTCCGCCATTTTTATATTAATAATACCGTGTGCGGAAGTGGCTCAGCGGTAGAGCATCGCCTTGCCAAGGCGAGGGTCGCGGGTTCGATTCCCGTCTTCCGCTCCAATATTTGCGCCCTTAGCTCAGCTGGATAGAGCGTTTGACTACGAATCAAAAGGCCGGGAGTTCGAATCTCTCAGGGCGCGCCATTATAACTTCAAATTTGCCGGCGTGGCGGAATGGCAGACGCGCTCGACTCAAAATCGAGTGGGAAACCGTGGAGGTTCGAGTCCTCTCGCCGGTATATATAACGGGATGTAGCTCAGCTTGGTAGAGCACCTGGTTTGGGACCAGGGGGTCGCATGTTCAAATCGTGTCATCCCGATCTCTAAAAACACTATCTACAATTAGATAGTGTTTTTTTATATTTATCTATATAAGATTATATAAATGCAGGATCCGGTATTAACTATGACAAATTCTCTAAGCTAACACATGCGTGTTCCTTCTTCAGACAACAAGTTCTGTGCATAAAGCCTCAATCTTTAGGTCACAATAGGTTTAAAAAGTGATAGAAGGGGTTCATGTGAACACGTTTAACTTCAGAAAACAATTCAAGAGACGCTGGAGACGGTGGAAACGAACAGTATGGATGACGGCGGCTCTGCTTGCAGTTACCATATTGGCTTACAGCGGGTTGTCTATCTCATCGGCGATAGAGCGTTTGCTGACAACTAATTTTAGTGAGGCAACGAGTGTAATGGGCCCTGTTACGCAGGAAACAAGGTCTGAACAGGAGATTCAGGCGTTAGTAGAGCAACTTGATTCTGATCCGGATCATTTAACAAGTGTGGTTTTGGAGACACAGTACATCTGCGGAGTGGAAACAGAGCAGTTAGGCAAGATGGCTAGACCACAGTTGAAGATGCTGCTGGCTCAACATCCGGAATGGGATGCTACCGTTGGAACATCAGATGAGTTGCATTTGAAGCAACGTGTAGATGACCTTTCACCGCTTTGTAAACAACAGGCTTATATCAGCATAGATGCTGTAGGGAACCTTAATTTGTACGAGGGTAAGCCAGCAGAAGAGAAGGTTATTCGTACGTTCTTTCAATTGGATGTAGGGACGTTGGAAAGTTCTTTGCCTGAAGGCGTACTGGAGCAATTGCAGCAAGGTATTCGGATTCAGGACAAGGATGAATATGATAGCGTGATCTCTACGTTCAGTGACTATGCCGTAGATGAAGATCATCATTTAATCCGTAATGGCGGGTAATCCAAACGTCCTCACCTACGGTATTAAAATTGTGAAGTACTGAAACGATGGTGGCAATAGCAATAACATTGGTGGTTTACGTAACCAAGCGATAGAATCTAAAATACGTGGAATGTGGTGAAGGACATCGAAGAGATGTCCTTTTTGTCGTTTGAACTGAAATAGATGAAAATACGTATAAACATGTAAAAAATTCACGAATAAAGACGAGTAATCAGTTAAACAAAGTTTTTCCTGCCGCAGGGTCTATCTTTTGTTATAATGAAATGAACGATACATATGTTCGCTTTTGTGAGGGAGAGATGGTTTTGCGTTTTTTGGGAATTGACCCGGGTATTGCGATTGTTGGTTTTGGTTTTGTGGATAAAATCGGCAGTAAGGTGGTACCCGTACAATATGGATGTATTCAGACGGAAGCTCATACCCCTGAAGAGGAACGGTTGCTTCACGTATATGAAGGTATGGTGCAATTGATTGATAAATACAAACCGGACGCAGTAGCGCTGGAGAAGCTTTTTTTCAATCGGAACGTTACAACAGCGATGTCTGTCAGTCAGGCTAGAGGGGTCATGGTACTCGCTGCCGCACAGAAGGGTTTGCCTATTGCAGAGTATACGCCAATGCAGATCAAGCAGGCTGTTGTGGGGTACGGTAAAGCGGAGAAGAAACAAGTACAGGAGATGGTCAAAATGTTTTTGCGTCTTCAGGTCGTTCCTAAGCCGGATGACGTAGCTGATGCATTGGCTGTAGCCGTGTGCCACGCACACTCTTATACATTAAATTCCAAGTTGAATGAGGTATTGCGAAAATGATTGATTTTCTAAGAGGACAGTTCATTCATGTAGAGAATGATTATATTGTGCTGGATGTTCATGGTGTAGGGTATCGCGTATTCTGTCCAAATCCATTTGCGTTTGCGAAGCAAGAAGGCGAAATTACCGTGTACACTCACCATCATGTGCGTGAGGATGCGATGTTGCTGTTTGGATTTGTTACACGGGATGAGCAGCGTTTGTTCCGTAAACTGATTGAAGTATCCGGTATCGGTCCAAAAGTAGCTCTGGGCATACTCGCTGGAGGTACACCAGAACATGTGGTTACGGCGATTTATCAGGAGAATCTTACGTTCTTGACCAAATTGCCGGGCATCGGCAAGAAGACTGCACAACGCATGATTCTGGATCTCAAGGATAAGTTGGATAGCTTTGGCGCGGCAGCGTATGCAACAGGGTTGTTCGCTCCTCCGTCGGAAGAGTCGGGAAGTGGTTCAGCCTGGGATGAGGCACGTGAAGGTCTCAAGGCACTTGGGTATACTGACAGTGAGCTTGATAAAGTATGGCTCAAATTGAAAAAGGATGTTACTACAGCAGATTCCGTTGATGTGTTGATGAAAAAGGCGCTGCAAATGCTGTTTACGGGATAATACAAATTGCATATTATAATATAGCTGTAGCCTGCAAAAAAAGGTAGGGATGAACATGGATGATCGGATTATTTCCGCGAACCTGATGATGGAGGACCAAAATGTTGAGTTGAGTCTCCGTCCCAGGTATCTGAATGAATATATCGGGCAGAATCAGGTGAAGGAAAATTTAAAGATATATATTGAAGCTGCCAAATTTCGTAATGAGGCATTGGATCACGTTTTGTTATATGGACCACCTGGACTTGGTAAAACAACACTTGCCAATATTATTGCCAACGAATTGGGCGTTAATTTACGAACTACTTCAGGCCCGGCCATTGAACGCCCGGGTGATCTTGCAGCATTGTTAACCAATCTGCAGGAAGGCGATGTCTTGTTTATTGATGAGATTCATCGTTTGCATCGTACGGTTGAAGAAGTCATGTACCCTGCTATGGAAGATTCGGCATTGGATATTATGATTGGTAAAGGTCCAAGTGCACGTTCCGTTCGGCTGGATCTGCCATCATTCACTCTGATTGGGGCTACAACGCGTGCTGGCTTGCTGTCTGCGCCACTTCGAGACCGATTTGGTGTTATCAGTCGCTTGGAATTCTATACGGTTGATGAGCTGGCTTACATCGTCTCACGATCTACAGAAATTTTGGGTGTGGAGATTGTGGGAGATGCTGCTGAAGAGATTGCATTACGCTCACGTGGGACACCAAGGATCGCCAACCGTTTGTTAAAACGAGTACGCGACTTTGCACAGGTACGTGGTGATGGGATTATAACGCAGACACTGGCGGAAGAAGCGCTGCAACGTCTCCAGATCGATCCACGTGGCTTGGATGACATTGACCATAAGATGCTTAAATCTATGATCAACAGCTTCCGGGGAGGCCCGGTAGG
Organism: Paenibacillus amylolyticus; assembly: GCF_047302515.1. GTDB lineage: Bacteria > Bacillota > Bacilli > Paenibacillales > Paenibacillaceae > Paenibacillus > Paenibacillus amylolyticus_G. The sequence continues at coordinate 426,866 of NZ_CP168019.1, forward strand.
CCTAGATACAATTGCCGCTACAATCGGTGAAGAAAGTCAGACCATCGAGGATGTCTATGAACCATATCTGCTTCAGATTGGTATGATTCAGCGTACACCAAGGGGCAGGATCGTAACAGATCTCGCTTATCATCACTTGGGTCTGCCTGTTCCACCAAGAGACGGGAAATAATCGAACCTGTTGAACATGCTCATTTGAACGTTCACCATAAACATTGAAATAATCACGTGTTAATCCGATATAAAATGAAAGAAATGCACGGAGAGGAGTCTGATTGTGGGAAAAGCAATACGAACGAAGAAGTGGAGTCGTCGATTGAAGGTACTGGCGGCAGCTCTTTTGACAGTGGGTTGTCTGCAAGTGCCTGCGTATGCAGCAGGAAATGATGGACAGACGATCCGGGTAGCCATGTTTGCGAATCTGGGTAGTACGTATAAATCAACTACACCACTCATTACGCTTGAATCGACGGGACAATGGAGCATCCAATCGGAGAGTGGCGCAAATGTAAGCCTTCCGGCAGGGCAAGTCCGTTTCAGTGCAGATGGATTCCGAGTGAAAGTGTTGGAAACAGCGGACTTTAAGGCAGCATCTGCAGCAGCAAAATTGTTGCAGGCAACCGCGGATAAACCTTTGCTGTTCACAACGTCTGTGAATGGAAATGCCATTTACCAGCTCTACACAGGCAACTATGCAACGGAGGCACTGGCTGGACAAGCTGTTACACGGGTACAAAAGGTAGCAGCAGCTCAATTGGCTGGTCAAAAGCCAGCTGTAACGGGAAGTAAACGCCTGTCTGCTGGAACCTATGGTTCGATTCAGGAAGCAGAGGCAGCACAAGCCAACCTTTTATCAGCAGGAGTTAGTAGTGCCTATCCAGTCCTTCAACTGAGTGGGGGAAGCCAAGCATACGCGGTATGGGTGGGTGAAGCTTCAACGGATGCGGAATTAACCGCATTGAAGAACAGTGTGGAAGCCAAAGCTCCGGGGGTAAGCCTTTCACCTGTCAACACTAATGCAGGGCTCATCATCCGCCAGGATGCAGGATTAAGTACGGATGCACTCAAAACAGCTCCGCATTACACCATTGCAGGTACTGAATCCAAAGCATTGGTACAAGGGAATGGCAATGGTATCAAAGTAGTGGAACGTTCCCAGCGAACGTATCGTGGAGATATGGAAATCAGCATCGTAAGTGGTGATCTGGCGTTGGTCAACGTCGTTCCACTGGAGCAATACCTGTACTCTGTTGTAGGGGCAGAGGTGTATTCCTCCTGGCCTGCTGAAGCTCTGAAAGTTCAAGCCGTAGCTGCTCGATCCTACGCGCTTCAACAGGGTGAACGTTTCAAAATTGCGAATGTCGTGGATACAACGCTCAGCCAAGCCTATAACGGGATTGGTTCGGAGAACGATAAAGTAACTAGCGCAGTGGATGCAACGGCTGGAGAAGTGGTCAAGAGCGGTGGGAAAATCATTGAAGCTGTATTCTCCTCCAATGCTGGCGGCCAGACGGCTCATCCTTCTGAGGTATGGAACGGCGGAGCAGGCGTGTTCACCAATGTGGTTAGCTCAGGAGATACATCAGCCCAGGCAGGATTACATACGTGGTACCATGTGCTGCTGGGTACAGGCGTTAGCGGGTACATTCGTGAGGACAACATCAAAGAATTAACGACCAAGACCAATGCAGGACTGGCAAAAGTGACGGTAACGGCTCAGAATACCAATGTGCGTGCCGTTCCGTTAATTCAATCCACCGTTGAACCTGTAGCCAAAATGAATCCAGGCAACGAAGCTGTTGTACTGGCAAAAGTAGCTCAATCCAACGATTATGCTTGGGTGAGAGGACCTTTCACGTCTGCCCAGTTGGTTAAATCCCTTCAGGGTAAAACAACAGCGTCTGTTCCTGCTTCAATCTCAACCTTGGAAGTGACCAAGCGTGGACCTTCCGGAAGAGCACTTGAAGTCACTGCCAACGGACAGGCTATGACGGTGAAATATGCCGATACATACCGCTCTGCGCTCGGTGGATTACCGAGCACTTTATTTGATATTGCAGGGACCGGAAGTTATACTGTATTAGGCGCTGACGGCAAAACAGCCAGTAAAACCGGCTCAAATGGTGCCTCTGTATTGTCTTCTTCTGGCGCAGGAACATCATCCGGTAATGCACTTGTAGTTATGAGTGGTGATGGTCAAGCGAGAGCGGTGACGCAGGGTCAGACCTTCATGTTCATCGGTCAGGGTAATGGCCACGGATTGGGCTTGTCCCAATGGGGAGCCAAAGGTATGGCAGATGAAGGGTATGATTACCAGGCAATATTGAAACACTATTATCAAAATGCGACTATTGTTAAGGAATGAAACTAAATGAATGTGAACTTATATGATTTTGAATTACCAGAGCAATTGATAGCACAGACACCGTTGCTTGATCGCACGGCATCCCGTTTGCTCACCTTGAACAAAGATAGTGGTGAGATTAATCATCAAACGTTTCCTGATATTATCGATTTTCTGAATCCCGGCGATACATTGATTCTGAATGATACACGTGTTCTACCAGCCCGTCTGTTCGGTACAAAAGAAGATACCGGAGCAAAAGCGGAAGTGTTATTGCTCAAAAATGTGGAAGGCGACAAGTGGGAAGCACTGGTTAAGCCGGGTAAAAAACTGAAAGCCGGTTCGGTCATCGTATTCGGTGAGGAACTCAAGGCAATCATTGAAGAAGAGGGCGAGATGGGGGCACGTACACTTACGTTTACGTATGATGGAATCTTCCAAGAGATTTTGGACCGTCTGGGTGAGATGCCGTTGCCACCTTATATCAAGGAGACATTGGATGACCGCGAACGGTACCAGACCGTGTATGCCAAGCATGAAGGATCGGCGGCTGCACCTACAGCAGGATTACACTTTACGGATGAGCTGCTGGACCAGATTCGTGCCAAAGGTGTTAATGTGGCCTTCATTACGCTTCACGTAGGACTGGGAACATTCAGACCAATGTCGGTTGACGTTGTTGAAGATCATGTTATGCATGAGGAGTATTACTCCTTGTCACAAGAAACGGCAGATCTGATTAACCAGACCAAAGCGAATGGACATCGTGTTTTTGCGGTTGGGACAACGAGCTGTCGGACTTTGGAAACGGTAGGCAGCAAATTTGAAAATGGAATACTGCAAGCGAGCAGCGGATGGACCAGCATTTTCATCTATCCGGGCTATTCCTTCAAAGTGATCGATGGGATGCTTACGAATTTTCATCTCCCGAAATCCACGTTGGTTATGTTGGTCAGTGCACTAGCAGGTAGGGAACATATTATGCAGGCATATGAGGAAGCCATCCAAGAGAAATACCGGTTCTTCAGCTTCGGCGATGCCATGTTGATATATTAGTATAACGATATAACGATTAACTTTTAGAGGATGATTAAAACCAATGGCAGCAATTACGTATGAACATATCAAAACTTGCAAACAATCCGGTGCACGTCTGGGACGTGTACATACACCTCACGGTATTATTGAGACACCAACCTTTATGCCTGTAGGTACACAGGCGACTGTCAAAACAATGAGCCCTGAAGAGTTGAAAGAAATGGATGCTCAGATTATTTTGAGTAATACCTATCACCTGTTTCTGAGACCAGGACATGAAATCATCCGTGAAGCTGGCGGATTGCACAAATTCATGAACTGGGATCGTCCAATTCTGACGGACAGCGGCGGATTCCAAGTGTTTTCTCTCAGCGAGATGCGCAAGATTACGGAAGAAGGCGTTAACTTCCGTTCTCATCTGAATGGAGACAAGAAGTTCCTTTCTCCTGAAGTGGCGATGGAAATCCAGAATGCACTTGGCTCCGATATTATGATGGCGTTTGACGAATGCCCACCGTATCCGGCTGAATATGAATATGTAAAAAAATCACTCGAAAGAACAAGCCGCTGGGCAGAACGTTGTCTCGAAAGTCACGATCGTCCACATGACCAAGGTCTGTTTGCCATCGTACAGGGAGGCATGCATGAAGATCTTCGCCGTCAGAGCGCCGCAGATTTGACTTCCATGGATTTCCCGGGGTATGCTATTGGTGGACTGAGTGTTGGAGAACCGAAACATTTGATGTATGGTGTATTGGATTACACGTTACCTTTGTTGCCGTCCAATAAACCACGTTATTTGATGGGGGTAGGTTCGCCCGATGCGTTGATTGAGGGATCTATTCGTGGAGTGGACATGTTCGATTGTGTTCTGCCTACTCGGATTGCCCGTAACGGAACAACGATGACCAGTCAAGGACGTCTGGTAATTCGTAATGCCAAGTTTGCAACCGATTTTGGACCATTAGATCCTGAATGTGATTGCTACACTTGTCGCAACTATTCCAGAGCTTATCTGCGTCATTTGATCAAAGCAGATGAAACATTTGGCCTGCGTTTGACAACGATCCATAATCTTCATTTCTTGCAGAATTTGATGCGTAATGTACGTAAAGCCATTATGGAAGATCGTTTGCTTGATTTCCGGGATGAATTTTTCGATCAATATGGTCTTCATGACAATGACAAAGGTTTCTGATTGAGTTTTTGAGGAAACCGGCGTAACAAGCAATATCTGTATGTATAGTCGATAAGGGGGAGTTTGAATGTTTCAGGGAATGACTCTAGCAGGAGCACAAGGCGGTGGAATCGTATCTTTGATTGTACCTTTGGTACTCATGGTTGCGATCTTCTACTTCTTGATGATTCGTCCACAGAACAAAAAGCAAAAGCAACGGAATTCGATGCTGAGCCAATTGAAAAAAGGCGATAAAATTGTAACGATTGGTGGCCTTCACGGTACGATCGCTGAGATTACGGATGATGTGGTTGTATTGCGTGTAAACGATGTAACTAAGCTTACATTTGACCGTAATGCAATCAGCACGGCTGTAGCTCGTGATACGGCTGTTGAATAGTACTGTAACATAGAATAACGAGGGTGCGTTTGTGGCGTATTCCCTAGTAGAGAACCGGATCTCCTTGGAGACCGGTTCTCTTTTTTGATTTATGAGGGAAGGTCGATGTTCTTTACCAGTCAGTTAGGAGCGATGCGTATTAACACCGAACATGCCACCGAGAGCTGAAATGAAGAACGCGCTAAGCAGTTGTAAACTATCCTTCCAATTAAACGAAGCATCCAGCGCAAGAAATCCGATTAACAGCACAAGGAGTCCATATACGATTCCGGTAATCCCACCGTAGTACCATCCTTTTTCACCAGAACGTTTGCCTGCCACAAAACCACCAACCAATAATGACAAGCCATGAACAACATAGGTATACAACGAGAGGTCCTGTTCCCGCATTCCGCTCATCCAGAGAAACAAGGAGAGAATAAATGCCCCGATAAACATCCATACAAAAGCCTGACAGAGGCCTGACAGAATCGGATTGGACACTCGAAACGAAACCAAGCGGCGGATCAATTGCATGAAGCAACCCCCTTGTACAAGTTATAAGTTAATACAGTGTATGGTCAAGCCTTCGGACTTATGAACTGTTTTCCATTAAATGAACGGATTATTTCTGCATGAGCATGTAAGGTTCAGGTCAAAATAGGGATTGCAATACCCAGCTAACTGTTAAAAACTCAGTTTCGAAGGAGGACCCCTGTTGTGAACTTCCCAGATGTCGGATCACATATCTTTCGAACCATTCTCATGTACTTTCTGGTGTACTGTGCAATGAGGGTTATGGGTAAACGTGAGATAGGTAAGCTATCCATGTTTGATCTTGTCGTGTCCATCATGCTTGCTGAAATGGCTGCTTTTGTCATTGAAGATATTGATAAACCACTCTCTTATGGGATTGCCCCCATGCTTACCTTGATCATTGTACAGATCGGAATGGCCTTTATAGGTCTTAAAAGTCGGCGTCTCCGCCTGATAATTGATGGCAAACCTACTGTTTTGATCTCCAAAGGCGTTCTTCACCGGGATGAGATGCGGAAGCAACGATATAATCTGGATGATCTATTGCAACAACTCCGTGAACAGAATGTTGACAGTATCGGTGAGGTTGATTTCGCTATTTTGGAGACCACAGGCAAGCTGACCGTTTTTCCCAAGGATAAGAATACTTCTAACGACAGCAATTCTTCCGGTTCTGACTCAGAAGATTCTTCTTCCAGTAAATCCAAAACGGGAAAAAACCAGATTGACGGATTTCCAAATATTAAATATGAAGGTCTGCCACTCCCCTTAATTATGGACGGAAAGGTCCAGGATCAGAATCTGGAGATCATCCAGAAAACGAGATTTTGGCTGAAAAATCAAATTCAACATAACGGAATTTTGGATTTCAAGGATGTATTTATATGTTCCATTGACCACAATGGGAAGATATATGTCAGTCCAAAAGATGATAAAAAATAAATGAAAATCATTTGCCTGACCGGCGCTTGAACCATGAACCAATCAAAGGAGCACGGGACAGATCATGAAAGTCAATCATTTTGGTCCAGCCCATGACGATGAAATACACGATAAGCCCGACAAAAGGAGCGAGAAGCATCCTCACCCAAAAAGGCAATATCATGGCAGTCTCTTCGTATACGAGTAGGGTCGCTGCTCCCATGATAAACATTCCTGCACCCGTCTTGACCCAATCCATCATTTTGAAGCGGAATTGTAGCAGGCTACGTACGCTTTGGGCATGTAAAAGGGTAACTACCGTAGAATTCACACAGATGGCGATGACTGCACCAAAGATGCCATATTCAGGCCGGGAAGCAAGCGTTAAAATCAACGTGATTTTGATAACAGCACCGATAAACGTATTCAGCAATGCTTTACCCGGACGGTCAAGAGCTTGTAGTGCAGCTTGAAGAGGAGCTTGAATATAAATGAACAAAGCAAAAGGAGCCATTAGCTTCAGCATGCTTCCGATCGATGCATCATTATATAGAACAAGACACATCGGTTCGGCAAGCACATACATAAACACGGAAAACGGAGCACCTGTCACAAGTGCCAAACGTAAGGCCTGATGCATTCTTTTGTGAATCAGTGCGCGATCTCCCTGAGCAGAAGCTTCGGACAGTGAAGGCACAAGTGATGTCGCGAGCGATGAGGTTAGTGCCCCCGGCAGCAGCAGCAAAGGAATAATCATACCTTGTAATGCACCATATTGTGCTGTAGCGAGCCCTTTGGATATGCCTGCCAGAGCCAGACTCTGGGCAGTAACGATGGTTTCGGCCAGATAGGATAAGGAGCCAACCAATCGGCCTGCTGTAACAGGAATAGAGATTGCAAGCAAACGCCGGATTAATCCCGGCTGTGGAGTACCCGTTTCTTTCAGAACTGAAGGTATTGGGTTTAAAGGCTTGGCTGAAGGTTTGGTTGTGAGATCGGACATGTTCTGTTGCATAGCGAGCGGTAACTCTTTCTTCTGCCTGTTATACTTCCACAAGAGTACAAGCATACCGCCGAATTCTCCAACGAGCGCTCCCAGCATGGCACCAGCAGCAGCTTGGGCAATACCGTGGGGGAGGAGAAGCCAGGCAAACCAAATGACACAGACGATACGAATGATGGTTTCAACAATGGATGAAATGGCAGTAGGCATCATGTTTTGCTTACCTTGGAAATACCCTCTGTAGACAGCAGATACGGCGATAATGGCAATCATGGGGCTCATACTAACGAACGTATGGTACACCCGCTCATCTGTGAGCACGTATTTGGTAACCCAGGGTGCAAATAGGATGCACAAAAACATGAATACAACACCCAGGGTCAACGTAAAGCTTAAGCTTACTTGCAGGATTCGCTGAGGGGAATAACGATTGGCACCGGTATCAGCTTCGGCTACGAGTTTGGCTACGGCGAGCGGAATACCACCCGTAATTAATGTCACCAGTACGATAAAAAAGGGATAGCTCAATTGATAGATGCCAACACCTTCTGCACCAATGATTCGTGGCAGCGCAATGCGCGGAATGAAACCAAGTATTCGATTAATTATGCCTGCCGCGAGCAGGATCATGGCCCCCTGGATAAATGTCTGTTTCTTCAAGACTACCCCTCTTTCCCGGTTGAAAGTACAGGCTATCAACATAAACGGGACAAAGCCGTTGTTCTTCATCCTATGCCAGTCCTTTATCTTCTCATGACAACTTGGACACGATTAACAAAAAGAACCATAATCAGCAAGAAGGAATATGATCAGGCGAAGTCGAATCATGTAATATTGATGCCGCATAAAGGCTTGGATGTACGAAGGGAGGCTCCCCGTTGGAAGAAATGAATGATGTGGAGTTGGAACAGTCAATAGAGATGCTCTGCCGTAGCAAAGCGGAGGAATTAAGGCTTGTCGGTTACGAATATGTCACCAGCAAAGATGTCTGGAATTGCGTCAGTCATAAATATGAAAAACAGGGCATTCCACCGCTTCACCAGCTGGTGAACGACATTTTGTCACTGAAAGCAACAAGCTTTATGAACTTTATGACCGTGTCTGCATACCGGGGGTCCTCTTTCTAGACGAAAGGGATCTTTTTTGTTGAAAATTGACTGCTTTTTACGGCATCGCTATAATAGGAATATTGAGAACGAAAGGGGATCTAGGAACGGCATGAAAAGAATTATCAGTTTCATTCTGGTCGTGCTTGTCACCACAGGGGTAATGGTGGGAACAAGCCCGGAACTGCTCAAAAATATACGCTTGGGCCTTGATTTAAAGGGAGGCTACGAGATCTTATATGAAGCAGAGCCGCTCGAAGCAGGTCAACAAGTCACCAAAGCATCTTTGGTGCAAACGGCCAAAAGTCTTGAAAGCCGCGCCAACGCGCTCGGAACAAGCGAACCGGAGGTAACCACTGAAGGAAGCAACCGGATTCGATTGAAGTTGGCAGGGGTTACGGATGAGGCTGAAGTTAGAGCCAAAATGAAAGAGCCGGCTGTTTTGACCTTCCGTAGTAAAGCTGAGAACGACAAGGAAGGCGAATACACCAAAATTGAGCTTCGCGGAAATGAATTTGTTGAGAATGCAGCCAAAGTTGTGTTCACTCAATTGAATGAGCCGATGATTGACATTCAAGTGAAAGACAAAGCCAAATTTTCCGAGATTACCAAACGTTTGATCGGACAACCTCTCGCTATTTATTTGGACGATGAGCTTCTATCTGCTCCAACCGTTAGACAACAGTTGACAGATGGTTCCGCTCAGATTTCGGGTGCTTACACACGTGACGAAGCAAACCAGCTTCGTGACACCATTAACCTGGGTGCATTGCCACTGAAACTTACAGAGAAGTATTCACAAAGTGTTGGTGCAACACTTGGTAAGCTTTCTCTGGATCAGACCATTAAAGCGGGATTGATTGGTTCCGTTATTATTCTAGTGTTCATGATTGGGCTTTATCGCATTCCTGGTATTATTGCGAGTTTTGCCTTGATCACACATACGTGGCTGGTACTTGCAATCTTCTATTTAGGAGAATTCGTGCTTACCCTTCCAGGTATTGCGGCGTTTATCCTGGGTATAGGGATGGCGGTGGATGCCAATATCATCACGTACGAACGGATTAAAGAAGAGATGCGCAGTGGTAAGTCGATCTTGTCTTCGGTTAAAGCGGGTGGTAAACATTCCTTCCGAACAATCATTGACTCCAACATCACAACCATTATTGCTGCGGCTGTTATGTTCTTCTTGGGAACAGGTGCGGTTAAAGGTTTTGCACTCGTGCTGATTTTTGATATTGTCACCAGTATTATCACGAATATTTTCTTCTCCCGCTTCCTGTTGACCCTGCTTGTACGGGGTAACGTGTTGAAGAAGCCTAAGTACTTCGGAGTGAAGGAGAGTGAAATTCGTGCGCTTTAATTGGAATTTTGATTACGTTAAAGGTAGTAAGATTGCCTATATCTTCTCGATTATTCTGACGGTTACGGGGATCATTAGCATTCTGGCTTTGGGTTTGAATTATGCGGTTGATTTCCGTGCTGGATCGAATGTGGATATCTCGGTATCCAAAGCAATCACAGCGGAGCAGATTAAACCTATCGTTAAGGACATCGGTGTTGATGAGGGTGATGTTACCATTACACCGGGGGCTGACCGTGTAAATGTTCGTTTCTCCAATGAATTGGATGAGACCCAAGAGAGCAAATTTAAACAGGAATTTACCAAACTGGATGCATCGGCTTCCTATGAAGTAAATACCGTTGATCCAGAGATGGCCAAAGAATTGGAGCGCAACGCGATCTACGCGGTACTCATTGCAAGTATCGGGATCATGATCTATGTTGCGATCCGGTTTGAGTGGCGCTTTGGTTTGGCTGCGGTTATCGCACTCTTCCATGATGCATTTGTTGTAATAAGTGTGTTCTCTATCTTCCGTTTGGAAGTCGATCTGACCTTTATTACTGCAGTATTGACCATTGTTGGGTTTTCGATCAACGATACGATCGTTATCTTTGACCGGATTCGTGAGAATCTGCGTTTTGCCAAAAAGACAACCAAAGCCGACCTACGCGAGGTAGTCAATCGCAGTTTGGCTCAAACGATGACACGTTCCCTGAATACAACATTCACCGTGTTTGCAGCTTCAATCTGTTTGTTCATATTTGGTGGAGAATCCATTCGCATGTTCTCGCTTGCGATGGTTATCGGAACACTGTTTGGCGCATATTCTTCAATCTATATCGCTGCTCCACTATGGTTGATGCTCAAAGGTAAACAAGTGGATAAGCCAAAAACAGTAGCTAAAGAATCTAACTAAACATCTTATTGTGAAGCCGCGTCTGCCAGGCGCGGTTTTGCAACTTTATGTACAGAATTAAGGGGGAATATTCATGACCAGAGAACATATCCCATCAGCTCAGGCTGCCACATGGAGCGGTATTGCCGGTAATATGGGACTTGCGGTGATCAAAGCGGGAGTCGGTTATATGGCAAACAGCAAATCATTGCTCGCTGACGGCTTGTATTCTGCTTCTGAAGCTGGTTCTGCCCTGGCTGGTCTCTTTCCCTCCAAGTCTGTACGCGATAAGAGCAAGGCTCGCAGGGGACGGTTTAAAGAACATTCACGTGTTGCTAGACCCGGGATCTCAGTATTGTTATCTGTCCTGATCCTCATGGGTGGATTGCAGCTTGCCATCTCTGCATTGGGTAGTCTATCCGGGAGTGAACCGGAAGCACCTGGCAAGTCGGTACTTTTGGTGGCTGTTGCAGCTTTGGCTGTGAAGGAAGCTATTTTTCAATTTCAGTACAGATATTTCCGTAAACGAAATCAGTCTCAGGCGCTGACCTATGCACAGCAACATCGCCGTGCACTCTATTGCTCGCTCGCCGTATTAATCGGTATTATCGGTTCGATGGCTGGTGAAGAGACGGGCTTGAGCATGTTGCTCTACCTGGACCCCACGGCTGCGTTGATTGCTTCCTGTTTTGTGCTTCACAAGGGTTACCGAATGATTGTGGACACGGTATATGGTTCACTTGTTCAGGAACTGGAGCAGGAAGAAGCGTCCGATTTCAAAGAGACCGTACAGCGGGTATATGGCATCATTACCATTGAGCATTTGGTTGCACGTGAACAGGAACATGACGTTACGATTGAGCTGGTCATTAGTGTGAACCCGAGAATCTCGATACTAGAAGCACAGGAAATTGCTAATCGGGCCAAGACTCTACTGTTAACTCGGTTCAGTCATGTGAAAGAAGTACAGATTCAAGCGATACCTTATGATCCAGGTTATCCCTATAAATCCAATCATGAACTGCCCGATCACGAAGCGACATTAATTCAGTAGTGAAGCGCGGGTCCAGTAGATCAGGAAAGGAGCGTTATCATTGCTTTATTCGCAATACCGGTGGAATACACCGAATATCGATTTGGAGGCGGCTGCGGGACTCTCGCAGGCGCTTTCCGTTTCACCCCTTGTTGGACGTTTGCTTGTGAGTCGAGGAGTGCACAATGAGAAGGAGGCCGAACGTTTTTTGCATCCTGACCTTAATCAGATGCATGATCCCTATCTGCTCCTCGGCATGAATGAAGCTGTACCACGTATCAAGCTGGCATTGGAGCGGGAAGAACATATTTTGATCTACGGGGATTATGACGCTGATGGCGTATCCAGCACATCGCTCATGATCCATTTGATGCGTCATCTTGGGGCTTCGTACGATATATATATCCCTCATCGCTCGAATGAAGGGTATGGATTGCACAACCATGCTTTGGATTGGGCCCATCAACAAGGCGTTTCATTGATTATTACCGTGGACACCGGAATCAGTGCTGTTGAACAGATTGCCTATGCGGCCACGCTGGGCATCGAAGTCATTGTGACAGATCACCACGAACCGCCTGAAATTTTGCCCGAAGCCTTTACACTTATTAATCCAAAACTTCCGGGATGCCCGTATCCTTTTAAAGGTTTGGCAGGAGCGGGAGTAGCCTTGAAGCTCGCTCAGGCATTAATCGGGGAAGTGCCCGGTGAATGGATGGAGATTGCCGCCATCGGCACCGTTGCCGATCTGATGCCTTTGGAAGGGGAGAACCGGGTTATCGTTAGTTATGGAATAGAATCGATGCGTGGTTCACGTCTTCCTGGTGTAAGTGCATTGCTGGAAATCAGTGGTGTGGACCAGAGTCAGGTGACTTCAATTAATATTGCCTTTGCCATGGCACCTCGTATTAATGCCAGTGGACGTTTGGATCATGCCGGGAGAGCGGTATCCCTTCTCACTACCGAGAATTTGGATGAAGCTCATACGCTTGCGGGCCAGCTTGATCTATTGAATCGGGAGCGGCAGCAAGTCGTAGAGGGCATATTACAAGAAGCAACGGCACAGTTGGAACAAAAGATACAGCTTCGTTCAGGGTCCGTTCCAGATGTAATCGTATTGGCTGGAGAGGGCTGGAACGTCGGAGTGGTTGGTATTGTGGCTTCCAAATTGCTGGAGCGTTATTACCGACCTACACTTATCCTTGGGATCGATCCAGAGAGTGGGGTCTGCAAGGGCTCTGCGCGCTCCATTGAGGGCTTGGATATCTATCAGGCGCTCACAGTCAATAAACATACTATGGACCATTACGGGGGACATCCTGCTGCAGCAGGTATGACCTTGCATCGGGATCAGCTGGAAGAACTTGAGGCTGGTTTGAATGAGTTTGCTGCATCTGTATTAACTGAAGAGGACTTTGTACCTCAACGTCTTGCGGATGATGAATGCAGAATCAGTGATGTTCCACTGAAAGTCATCCAGGAGATTGACAGATTGCAGCCTTTCGGTATGAGCAATCCTTCGCCACGGTTTGTGTTGAGAAGCGTGACTGTGAAGGAAACCAGAACGATGGGACGAGAGAAACGCCATCTGAAATTGGTTCTGGAGCAAGATGGTCAGCAACTGGAAACGGTGGCTTTTGGTAAGGGAGCGTTAGCAGAGTTCCTTCTCCCAGGTTCCGTTATTGATGTGATGGGAGAACTGTCCATTAATGAATGGAATGGGATGAGAAAACCTCAATTGATGCTTCAGGACATTCATGTTCCTCAGGTCCAAGTATTTGATTTGCGCGGTAATGCCGAGCCATTGAATGCGATGAAGCATTTCTTGAACTCACTTGAGGTGCATCTGCGATATAAATCTGGTTCTGTTGGTGCTATTGTTCGGAAAGAAACAGATGTTTCCGAGGGAAATTCATTGTATGAACCTTGCCTTTGGGTATATGATAGAAAGGTCGGGTTATTTCCATGTAATGCTGCTGCACAGCATTATGGACAGGAACAAGTCCGGACGTTATTTGTGTTTGATACGCCGGAAACCCCGGAACAACTTAATGCCATGCTGGCTTTGTTCAGTGGAGCTGAGAATATCATCCTTCTGCACGGATCAGGCAACCGCCGAGATCGCCTTCAGATGCCTTCCAGAGATCTCTTTAAGCGTATTTATATGCAGGTGTTGAAATGGAAAGCTGAACCCGTGGAGGAACAAGAGATTACTCCTGTGCTCAGTCGTCAGTGTGGTTGTTCGCCGCGCATGATTACGATGATGTTGGATGTATTCGAAGAGTTATCCTTCATTACCCGTGATAACGGCAAAATTGCGTTTGTGGATAACCCGCCTAAGCGTGAACTAACCGCTTCACGTCACTATCAGGCGCTCGAAAATATGGCCGAGATAGAACAGGTGATGCTGGATGCAGCCACACCGCAACTGACACAATGGATGATATCCCGGATGAAGGGCGTATCTTAGATGGAAGTTTGTGTATTTATTTTAGGAGGAGATTATTTTGGATTTTAAAGATTATATTCGTGTCATTCCTGACTTTCCACAACCGGGAATCAGCTTTAAGGACATTACAACATTGTTGAAGGATGGAGAAATGTACCGCAATGCGATCAATGAACTGAAAGTGATGGTTTCTGATCTCAAAATTGACGTTATTGCTGGACCTGAAGCACGTGGTTTCGTTGTGGGCGCCCCTCTGGCATACGCTCTTGGTGTCGGTTTTGCTCCGATTCGCAAAAGTGGAAAACTGCCTGGAGAGACGATTGAAGTTGGTTATGATCTCGAGTATGGCAAAGATACACTCGCGATGCACACAGATGCGATTGAAAAAGGTCAAAATGTCCTGATCGCAGATGATCTGCTCGCAACGGGTGGAACGATTGCAACTTCCATCAACTTGATTGAACAATTGGGTGGGAAAGTTGTCGGAGCTGCCTTCCTGATTGAGCTGTCTGATCTGAATGGTCGTGCTAAATTGCCAGAAATCGATGTATTCACATTGATGAATTATTAAGCTGAAATCTCTACATGTACCGCTGTGATGAAACATGAATTGTTTTTTCCGTTTCCCGGGAAATAATATACAGCATTAATGATTATCAAAAAGCCTGTTCTTCCAACCGTAAGGTTAGGGAGAACAGGCTTTTTGATGTGTATACGATGCAAATTAATCGGGCGTTTTTTCAGTGATAGGCTGTTTACGCGAATCGTCATTCAACCAACCCAGCACTTCAAACAGTTTGAACAACAAGCTCATCAGGATTCCGACGATGGTTGCCAGTGCCATCCCTTTCAGATGAATACCGTAGAAGGTAACTTCTGTACCACTTAGCCCAATGACCAGTACAAGTGTAGTAAGCAGAAGATTGGTCGGTTTGGCAAAATCGACTTTCTGTTCAACCAGAATACGCAGACCGGATGCTGCGATAACCCCGAACAGAAGCAGGGATACGCCACCCATAACAGGCACAGGGATATTGGCTACAAGCGCCGAGAATGTTCCTGAGAAGGAGAGTACGATTGCAATGACTGCTGCGCCACCAATGACATATGTGGAGTATACGCGAGTCAGTGCCATAACACCGATGTTCTCACCATAGGTTGTATTAGGAGTAGATCCTACAAACCCGGACAGAATGGTGGAGACCCCATTACCAAGCAGGGAACGATGAAGCCCAGGGTCTTTCGAAAGATCTTTGCCTACAATGCTGCTCGTTACAAGCAAATGTCCAATATGTTCAACGATAACCACAAGCGCTACAGGTAAAATGGTGAAAATAACGGACCAGTCAAATGTAGGCGTTGTTACGGTTGGTAGTGAGATGAAATCAGCGTTTGCAATAGCCTGTTTATCAACCAGACCCATAGAATAGCCAAGGATATAACCGACTACAATACCGATTAGAATATGAATGATTTTGGGGAATCCACGGAATGTTACGGCTCCAATGACAGTGATACCAAGCGTGGCCATGGATAAAATAATGGGTTTGGCCTGCGGCACCCAGTTCGGGTTAGCAACAGGATCAGAGTTAATCAATCCTGCCATACCAGCTGCAACAGGTACAAGCTCCAGACCGATCAGAGCAACGATGGCACCCATAACTGCTGGTGGGAAGACTACGTTAATCCATCCGGTACCCGCAAATTTAATAATGAGGGCCACGAAACAGAAAACAAGTCCTGTTATGATAAAAGCTCCAAGTGCCATGGAGTAGCCATTCTCAGGATGTTGTTTTAATACCATTGTGACAGGTGCAATAAAGGCAAAACTGGACCCGAGATATGCAGGGATCTTTCCTTTACACATCAGTATGTACAACAGTGTTCCAATTCCGTTCATAAGCAGGATCATACTTGGATCAACACCGAACAGGTTTGGTACAAGTACCGTACTGCCAAACATGGCGAACAAATGCTGAAGGCTAAGCAGTGAACCTGAGCCAAGTGGCATCTTTTGATTAACCTGAATTTCGCGTTGCAATGAATTTCATCTCCTTTTCCGAAACACAAACTTTCAATAGATTACAGAGTTTCTCTTAATTAAGCAATAACATTTTTGACGTAGCAGAGCGATGGAATTTATATTTTCATGAATTTTCCTTCTATTTCAGCAAATAACGGCAATAATACATAAGAAATAAGAAATACATCCAATCCCCTGTGAGTCATAGGGAAACGGGTTAAAAGTAATTCAGATCACCTATATAAAAATTGGATAAGCGCTCTTATTCGTCAGCAGTTGACGGGAAACGGGCGAAGCGTCATAATTATAGGAAATTACTTTTACGGGGAACCTGTGTTGCAGCACTGTCACGGGTTCCATTTGGTATAGAAAGGACACGGAACAGATCAGAATGGGCATAGAGCAATTACTCGAGAAGGCCGGGGCATATATCAAAGAACCCGATCTGGTGCGCATACGAGAAGCTTACGAATTTGCTGATCAGGCCCACCATGGACAGACGCGAAAATCGGGAGAACCGTATATTCTGCATCCGCTTGCGGTTGCCGACATTGTTGTGAACATGCAGATGGACACCATCTCCATAATAGCAGCGCTTCTTCATGATGTAGTAGAGGATACTACGGTCTCACTTGAAGAGATCCGCAATCATTTCGGCAATACGTGTGCCATGCTTGTTGACGGCTTGACGAAACTGGAACGTATTCAGTTTCGCTCCAAGGAAGAACAGCAGAACGAGAACTACCGCAAAATGTTCATCGCCATGGCGCAGGACATCCGTGTCATCGTGATTAAATTGGCTGACCGTCTGCATAATATGCGGACACTCAAATTTCAGTCGGAAGAAAGCCAGCGCCGGATTTCATATGAAACGCTGGAAATTTTCTGTCCGATTGCAAACCGTTTGGGTATCTCTGCAATCAAATGGGAAATGGAGGACATCGCCCTCCGTTATTTGAATCCGCAGCAGTATTACCGAATTGCAAACCTGATGCACAAAAAACGTGCGGAACGGGAGCAATATATTGATACGGTTATGGATGGAATTACGAACAAGCTCGATGAGATGGGAATTCAGGCAGACCTTTCGGGTCGCCCGAAACATATCTACAGCGTGTTCAAGAAAATGACTACCAAAAACAAGCAGTTTAACGAAATTTATGATCTGCTTGCCATTCGTATTATTGTGGATAATATCAAGGATTGTTATGCTACCCTGGGAATTATACACACGCTATGGAAACCGATGCCTGGACGCTTCAAAGACTACATTGCGATGCCGAAGGCGAACATGTATCAATCGCTGCATACAACGGTAGTTGGTCCCAATGGCGAACCAACAGAAGTACAGATCCGGACATGGGATATGCACCGGACTGCTGAATTTGGTATTGCTGCCCACTGGGCCTACAAAGAAGGCGCTGCGAACGGAAATCATTTTGAAGATAAGATTACGTTCTTCCGTGAAATTCTTGAACTTCAAAACGAAGCACAGGATGCATCAGAATTCGTAGAGTCACTCAAAATGGATTTCTTCTCGGATCTGGTATTTGTATTTACGCCAAAAGGAGAAGTCATCGAATTGCCAATCGGCTCTGTTCCTTTGGATTTTGCTTATCGAATCCATACGGAGGTTGGTAATCGGACCATTGGTGCCAAAGTAAACGGTCGGATTGTTCCGCTCGATTATCATCTAAAGACAG
Source organism: Paenibacillus amylolyticus (assembly GCF_047302515.1). GTDB lineage: Bacteria > Bacillota > Bacilli > Paenibacillales > Paenibacillaceae > Paenibacillus > Paenibacillus amylolyticus_G. Next base: position 444,819 of record NZ_CP168019.1, read on the forward strand.
GTGATATCATCGAAATTTTGACGTCCAAACATTCTTACGGACCGAGCCAGGACTGGATGAAAATTGCGAAATCTTCTCATGCACGAGCAAAGATCAAGCAATGGTTCAAGAAGGAACGCCGTGAAGAAAACGTTGAAAAAGGTCGGGAGAGCTGTGAGCGTGAACTGAAACGCATGGGGCTTGATCCTTCTGCGTGGATGACGGATGACAAGTTGATGGAAGCTGCCAAAAAATATGCGTTTAACGATATTGATGACATGCTTGCGGCTGTTGGATTCGGTGGGATTACTGCTGCACAGATTGTAACCAAAGCAACCGAAAAACTGCGTAAAGAGCAGGAAGAGTCCAGTTTGCTGGAATTAAATTCCGAGATGCGCGAGCTGAAACCTGCGCCTGAGCGCAGAAATCGACCAACCAACGGTATTCGTGTCAAAGGCATCGATAATCTGCTTGTTCGATTCGCACGTTGCTGTAATCCTGTACCTGGGGATGACATTATCGGATACGTTACACGCGGACGCGGCGTTTCCGTACACCGTAGTGACTGTCCGAATATCCCTACAAGTGCAGACGGTGAAGAAGCAGCACGTGTTATTGAGGTCGAGTGGGAAGAGAATATCGAAGCAAGTTACAGTGTGGATATTGAGATTACAGGCCATGATCGGAATGGCTTGCTCAATGAGGTACTTCAGGCTGTATCTGAAAGTAAAACCAATATATCTGCCGTTACAGGACGGACAGATAAAAATAAATTAGCATTGGTGCACGTCACAATTCTGATTCGTAATACGGATCATCTGCAATCCGTTGTAGAACGGATCAAACGTGTGAAAGATGTCTATTCGGTGCATCGGATTATGCAGTAAGGAGCCTGTAAGATGAGGGTGCTTGTACAACGCTGTAAAGAGGCTCAGGTGACTGTGGGAGACGAGCTGACAGGTAAGATCGAATCCGGATTAATGCTGCTTGTGGGCATTACCCATGAGGATACCGCGAAGGATGCCCAGTATCTGGCTGACAAAGTTAGTGGGTTGCGGATATTTGAGGATGATCAGGAGAAGATGAATCTCAGTCTGCTTGATGTAGGCGGTGCTGTATTGTCTGTTTCCCAGTTCACCCTGTACGGAGATTGTCGCAAAGGAAAGCGCCCAAGCTTTGCGGCTGCGGCCCGACCTGAAGCGGCAGAACTGTTATATGAAACGTTTAATCAACTGCTACGGGATAAAGGTATTCAGGTGGAAACCGGGCGTTTCGGAGCGATGATGGATGTAACATTTACCAACTGGGGACCCGTGACTTTGATGCTTGAAAGTCCAGTTCGTCAGGAACCAAGTGCATAATTCCATGGGGTTCAGGCCATAATAAGGGATAATTCGTTGATGACTATTTCATGATCAAAGGAGTATCCATCCAATTATGCGCCAATCTGCGAAAGAAACACGTACCCGTACAGAACCTTTGTTACTCCCTGGCAACCTGTATGAATCATTGCACCTTGCCCGTTCGGCTGCTGAGTATGTTGCAACGATCTGGGCACTTCAGGATTCGGACAAAGGGAAGCAGAGTCATCTTCCGCGATCTTGAATGTTTACACAGGGATATAAACATCCGATATTTGGATTATACAGATTCTGAAAAAGTCCTGATTCCTTCCCGAGTCAGGACTTTTTGTCGTGAGTAGAACTTTTTAAGTGTTTGTTTGACGACTTCGTACAAAATGAAATTACATTGAATTGTTATAAATTGCTCTGGTGAGGGTAATAACAAAACGAGGCACAACGAAGTACACCAATGTACTGCAAGACCCGATTTTATAAAGAAAGTTCGAACACGGAAAGGAGAACATACGTTATGAGTAAAGTTGCTTTTTTATTGGCGAATGACTTTGAAGATTCGGAGATGCAGGTCCCGTATGACGAAGTAAAAAAAGCTGGACATGAAGTGGAGATTATCGGATTAAAAGCCGGTGAGACCCTTAAAGGTAAAGGAGGAAAGGCCTCCTATACCACAGATAAGGCGATTGGTGATGCATCCGCTTCAGATTATGATGCAGTCGTGATTCCTGGTGGATCATCCCCTGAGAATTTGCGAAGTGATGCGCACATTTTGAAGTTTGTCACCGAGATCAACAGTGCGAAGAAACCAATCGCAGCGATCTGCCATGGTCCGCAAATTTTGGCTAGTGCCGGTCTGTTGAAAGGCCGCACGATTACATCCTATCCACCGCTTAAGGATGACATGGTAAACGCAGGGGCAGAGTTCAAGGATCATGAGGCCGTTGTGGATGGAAACTATATTACATCCCGTACGCCTGAAGATGAGCCAGCGTTTGTACGTGAACTGCTAAAAGTTATATAACTTCAGCTAGTGCAACTGACATATATTGATGTATCTTAACTACGTTACATCGTGACGTTTACAAACTTCACGTTGCATTTCATTCCGAAAAAGGAGGGTTTGACATGACAAAACATATTCAGGCGTATTTTCGAACCGAGGACGAGGCAGAGGGAGCAAGAACTTCGCTCCAAACGTTCCGTACAGAGCATTTGGAAGTAGGTCAACTGGACAGTGCGGTAGGTAGAGACACGCGTGTTATGGTGCCACTGGTGCCTTATAATACAGCAGGTGGCGTAGGTACCAACGGTGCAATGGGTGTAGGTGCAGCCCCTGGTGTTCCAGCTAGCGAAAATGTGATCCCTGTTGTAGCCAATGTGGACCGTGATGCAGAACGGGATACTCGTGACAGAGTGAATGAGGATGGAGACCTGCTGAACGCTGCAGATGTGTCTTCGGCCGATTATGATGATCTGCATTATGTTCTGTCTGCCAAAGTAAGAGATGAGGATTATGACGAGATTGTTCATAAGCTTCGTTCCAACCATGCCTATGTGGAAGATTTGAATTAACGTGTAGATACTTCTTGGCCCTTGCACTGCTCGACCACACAGTCGAGTGATGTGCAAGGGCTTTTTAATCAGGAGGATATTAAAAACTAATTTATAAAGCGCTATCATTTTTGTAATATTACTGTAATATTAGATACATAAGCCTTTAACATAGTGGGCTTATAATAACACACATGACCCCCTTTTTTTATATATCCTTTGAGCCTGCACACCGTGTGCAGGCTATTTTTTTTGAGCTGAGAATGTGTATGTTTTGGGTAGAGCTTACCCCTTTATTCAATTTTTGCTAGAATAGAGAGATGGGTTTATATATTCTACAGCGAATTGTTTTCATAGTTGGGCTACATTGGACGGTAAATCTAGCTCCAGCGATTGGGTTCAGGCGAATCCAATCCTATGACAGAGAGTATGAGGAACTCATCGCCAGAGTGATCCGTCATATTCCAGATGAACATATACTCGCTGAAACGGCCCCGCCTTTTTTATATAAATACGGGACAGCTGTTTCTGCTTGATCGATGGAATTTGAAAGTTATATAGAATGCCTCGTTTGAGAAATGACACCTACAATGCTAAAGCAACAGAGTTCTCATGCGAATGGCTAGAGACAGATTTAAGGGGGAATTAGTTTTGAGTAAGGTTGGAAGAAATGATTTATGCCCATGCGGTAGTGGGAAAAAATATAAGAAATGTTGTCTGAATAAGGAGTCCTCTGCAGTAGAATCCATACTGGGGATAATATCAACGGAGCAACCGGTTCGGGAAGCCTCCATTCAGCCTGAGAGCAAACTGACCTTGACCAAGCTGAAAAAGATGGTGGCAAGCGATTTGAAATGGGAGCACCCGGCTCACGAACAGCTGGCCCTGCAGACTACTGAGAACATGAGGAACCAATACGAGCCAGAGGTAATTTTGGAAGCTCTGGTGTTATGGAACGGCTACTCCCGTCAGACCCGCCCTACTGTGAAGAAGACAGGCTCGTTCTCTGCTGCAATTGAGTATTTGCTGTCCGAGGAATACGGCTTCAATGTCTCAAAGGCTGAGCTGGCTGATAAATATGAGGTAACGACAGGCACGATCTCCCGGAAGGTTAAGGAGATGAATAGTTACATCGAAGAATACGGCATGGGCGGTGAAACGGACGAGCTATTGATGCTGAACGGTCCAGGCACATCGAAAGACAAAGCACAGGCTCTGCTGTCTAAGGCGAGGGAAGCGAGCTCTTCCAAACGGAGAGTACATCTGGCGGAAACAGCGCTGGAGATGTATCCTGACAGCTCTGATGCGTATCTTATTCTAGCTGAGGAATCGGACAATGAGAATGATGCACGATCTTACCTCAAGGAAGGAATCGCTGCTGGCAAACGTGAACTGGGCGAACTGTTCTTTGAGGAGAACAAAGGGGACTTCTGGGGGCTTCATGAGACTCGTCCCTATATCCGGATATGCAAAAGCTATGCCGAATCCTGCTGGTTTGGCGGAGATACGAAAGAAGCAGCACAGATCCTGGAGCATATGCTAGAGCTTAATACGGAAGACAATACCGGAGCACGTTACCTGCTCGCTGCTGTGTATTTGTACAGCAACCAATTGGATCAGGCAGAGCAATTGCTAGAGAAGTATGGAAAAGGTGACGCTGCTACTGCCTTTGCTTATGACCAGATCATTCTGGAGTATAAGAAGAACGGGATCACCTCCCAACTCAAAATGCTGTACCGTGTGGCTCGGGGTGTGAACAAGCATGTGCCTGATTACCTGCTAGGTTTGAAGAGACTGCCGCATAACCTCCCTGATTTTGTCGGATTGGGCGATTCCGACGAAGCGATTGAATATGTCATTATGCACTCCCGGCTATGGGCGAGCGCGCCGGACTTGCTGAAGTGGATGCTAAAACAATAGAGGTATGAGAAGGCAATAGAAGTTGGAATTCATCTGATGAATCCAGCTTCTATTGCTTTTTGTACAGCTTCTTCCCGATTACGAACGCCCAATTTCATATAGATTGCGGAGGCATAGTTCCTCACTGTGCCATCAGATAAATATAATTTGGCGGCAATGGTTTTATAGCGTAGACCTTTGCAAACAAGCTGTAATATTTCCATTTCCCTTGAAGTCAGGCCGAAGTTCTCCGATGTATTGGGTTCCAACATTTTATTTCCAGTCTTGTCCATTTCGAGCTTTTCAAATAATTTATGCGACATCTCTTGATCAATCAGTGTGCCCCCGCGATAGACAAGACGAATCGTTTCAGCAAGTTCACGGGGTTCAATAGATTTCAATAAGTAGCCATCTGCTCCGCTTCGCAGAACTTCAAGGGCCTGTTCAGTATCCTGAAACGTGGTTAGCACTAGAATTCGAATGTGCGGCCATTTTTGTTTAATTACTTTGGCTGCTGAAATTCCATCCATATTGGGCATGTCCAAATCCAAGAGTACCACCTGGGGTTGATCCTGTTCACATCTCTCAATGGCTTGTAAGCCGTCCTCAGACATTCCGACCACTTGCAGATCATTGTGCCCCTCCAGAATGGTCCGCAGGCTTTCCCGGATGAAGGGTTGGTCATCCACAATCAGTAAGCGAATAACCTCATCCGATAATTCCACTTGTCTTGGCAATGTGCAAGTCACGAGCGTTCCTTCCCCGGGTTCGGAATAAACAGAAACTTGCCCTTGCAGATTCATGGTGCGCTCTTTCATCGCGTTCAAACCAAAGCCATCCTGCCATTCTTCCATTCCTTTACCGTTGTCCTGAATTTCCAGTCTAGCTTGCCGTTGCTCAAATTTTAGAGTAGCGGTGATTTCCGTGGACTCCCCATGCCGTACGGCGTTAGTTAAGGATTCCTGCAAACAACGATAGAAGGCCATCTTGGCCAGCTTGGGTAATGGGTATTCCTCTCCAAAGGTTCGGAAATGAACGTTTACTCTTGCTTGTGCTTGAAAATCTTCTACTAATTGCTGCAACGATTGAATTATCGGCAGTATCTCCTGCGGGGATTCTATCTGATGCAAGTATCCTCTGACTTCTTTTAGACTTCTGCGGGCTAGATTCAACAAAGAACCGACCTTCTGTTTCCCTGTTTCTGTAGAAAGTTCAGGACGCAATGTTTCTAACCCCATGATGATAGAGGTAAATAGGAATGTCCGATGGTATCATGGAGATCTTTGGACAGCCGATCACGTTCTTCGGCTAGCGTGATGCGTTCAATTTGGGAAAAATACTGTTGTAGGACCGTATTCTGTTCCCGGATGATTTCACTCTGTCGATGATTGACCACCAGCAAATGAAAGGCAAATCCAATGGCATAAGCGAGTCCAATTTGGATCATCATGACCCAATAATTGCTCTGATGGGATAACACATTAATCAAAATCGGCAAGAGCAGGATCGTTATGGGCCCTGTCCAACGATAGGATTGACGAGCGCTATTCACCGCAATCAGAAAAGCATAGGTCAGAAACGCGAGATAAGCTTCAGGAAACAAAGATGATAAATACAAGCATAGTCCGCCCGAAAAAATAATTTCTGTAAGCAGATAATATTTATAGCTGAGCTGCAAACAAAGCCAGGGAACAGAAAAAGCGAAAACCTGCCAAAAAATCAAAGCCCAAAGCGGGAGGGGGATCTGCTCATGCAACTGTACGGTGGTGAACATGAGAGAAATACTAAAAATAAGCCGAAATATGAACATGATCCAGTCATACCAGAACCACTGTTTTACCGTTTCAAACAAGTTCCTCACCCCAAGATACTCAGTCTTCTATGTCTTTTTATTTACAATATTAAATCTAAATCCGATTATATGACAATTTCTGCGTAAAGATTTCTAATGTAAATTGTAACACAGTAACTATCGGTTCAAGCTTTTTGTCATTTGACGCGTGTAGCCGCCGATTAGAAGAACCAAGACCTTTAATATCCAGGAACTTATAAAAGCGAAAATAACCCCCATAGCCATAATAAAAAGAGATTTCATGAAGGTATCTATCTGTATCCCAAAAAATTGGATATCAAAGATAGGAAAGAACAGCGGAGTTAGCATTAACAAAAGAGGCATCAGGCAGAGCAAAGCAGCACATAGGAGACATAGAAGACCAATCCATAGCTTCATCATCAACCAATAGATCGCGACCCAGTTACGTATATTCATAAGTTCCTCTTTAGCCTGAGCCCATAAGGATTGCTCTGATCTTATTCTCCGTTCGTAAGGCTGAGTGGTGATATCGGTGTATATCTTCGTTTGTATACGTTCGAATTGCACGAAGGTTAGCGTGGTTCGCAATACTTGTGTGAGCAGGGGAATGCCTGCGACTGTAAAAGAAAGACCTAAACCTAAAGTCAAAGTAATCAAGTAAAAGCAAAAGTAAAATAATCCTGTAGCAAAAGTGAGCAATAAGAAGTATCCATTTTGGAAAAAGCAACGGATCGTTTTATTCATGAATGTTCCATCGTCCCTTCAATGTAATAGCCAAATCATACCGATTCTCGTGTCACTTAATCCAGTGAGAAAATGTCATATGACATTACTAGGGGAACCAGAGGAAGTGGTGACGAAATGCAACTTGTTCGTATGACAAACGCTTTGCAATACTGGGTAGGCCAAGTGGTCATAGGGCAAATATGATAAAGGGAGATAGGAAACATGAGAAAGGCAATTCGCAATACCAGTCTTGCAGTTCTACTAATATCTGCGAGTATCGTAACAGGTTGTACAGCTACTAATGGTGCAGTTGCATCAGATCAGAAATCAACAGAGAAAGTCAGTTTGGAAGGGCCAAAAGATTCAAAGGAAGTAGAGGCGTTCGCTAATTCTGTATTTGCGGATAAGATGAAAAAATATAATACTGTCGGCTCCAATTTTGTAGTCGTTAAGGATGGGAAAGTGCTTTTAAGTAAAGGGTACGGTTATGCAGATAAGGAAAAGAAGGTACCCGTTGATAAAGATACTGTTTTCCAAATTGGATCTGTTACCAAGTCTTTTACAGCATTGGCGGCTATGCAGCTTGTCGATCAAGGGAAGATCGATCTTAAGCATGATATCCAAGAATATCTCGGCGAAATGAAAGTACCTAATAAAACGGGAAAACCGCTGACGATGTTCGATCTGCTTACCTATACGAGCGGGGTGGACTTGCCGGATATCGTGACTGATTTTTCGGTTGAGTATTTGAATAAGGACATTCCAATGAAGGGGTATCTCAATCAGAATATACCGACTGTGGTAAGACCTCCGGGAGAAGCTTATACGTATGACAATTATGGTTTTATGTTGGCGGGATATGCAGTAGAGAACGTAAGTGGCATGCCTTATTCTCAATATATGGAGAAAAATGTATTCAAACCATTAGGGATGAACAAGACCAGTGTTAGATTAACTCCTGAGGTATTATCCAATGTGGCTGCACACTATGGACCGAGTGGTGAGCTCCAGCCGACAATGGGATTCGCACCGTCCGAGAAGCCTGAGGGAGGCATGACTTCAACAGGTGGAGACATGGCCAAGTACTTGATTATGCACTTAAACAAAGGAGAGTTTGAAGGCAAAGAAATCGTCAGCCCAAAAAGTATCGATTTGATGCATACCTATCAGGTTTACGCTGATCCTACAATCCCCATCACAACCGTTGGTTTTGAAGGGTACTTTAACAATGTAATGAATGGGCAGCATGTGATACTCAAAGGGGGAAATGTTCCGGGGCATTCCTCTTTGATTGCTATCTTGCCAGAGAAGAATACTGCTATTTACTTGTCTTACAACAACGATTCAATGATGAGTCTAGATGTGTACGAGGCATTTATGAATCACTATTTTCCTAAGACTGTAAAAACACAGCCATCCACCTATTCGAACGTAAGCAAGCAAGCAGCTCAAGCTTACGTTGGATTATACAAAAACACACGTTTACATTCGATAAGGACTAAAATTTCTTATGCGAATGGGAATTTGTTGATGGAAACGGGGACTACCGGCAAGCATACGCTGAAAATGGTTCATCCGCTTCTATTTGAGGATGAAGCCGGTAATAAAATGGCATTCAAGAAAGATAAATCCGGCGATATCACCTATTTCTATTATACGAATCCTAAAGGAATGGATTTCGTTGCTCATGCTCAAAAAGTAAAGATGAAAACTGCATTTTCCGATGTGCCCAATAACAGTGTATATAAATCGTATATTGATAATCTAAACGGATTAGACATTATGGGAGCCCAGTCAGGTAACCGCTTTGATCCAAAAGGAAAGATGACACAGGGAGAATTTTCGGATGTATTGCTACGCGCCCATGGTATGCATACGTTTCCGGATGAATTTCGTGAGAATAAGAAACGGATGATAGAGGGAATTCCCAATTTTCAACCAAAGTCCTTAATTACAAGACAAATGGCGGCAGTTATGATTCAAAATCTGAAGCATGCAGCGCCTGGAACGAATGTTAAACTGATCGGCAAAACGGATTCATGGGCGGTTGATGCGATCACTGCGCTTGTTTCTCAAGGCATTGTAGACCCGGATACGAAGATTAATTCGAATCAGACTGTTGATTTCCGGTCCAAACAAACTTTGAGTCGCCAAGAAGCTAGGTGCCCTGCTTGATATAGCTTTTGATTACTACACCTTACCAATCAAACCCTGAATTGAAACGTATTAAAGTGAGGCGTTGGGTGGAATAGCCCTCACTTTTTATGTACCAGTGAGCGGATCGAAGCCATAGAAAGGGGGGGGGCCTTCCCCTGCTATGGCTAAGGCCGTCCGCAGCACCCAGCGCACACTGGCAACTTTCATCATAGGAAATACTATGACTCATTCTTCTTCCGTCAGTATGAGCGAAACTTTTTTTGTGCTAACTTTCATGTTATCCCTTGACTTTAGCACTGCGGTTCATTACAATCAGAAAATAATACGTTGACTATAGTCAACTTAAGTCGTTTCTTGAACTATATTATTGATTTGATGACGGGACCAAGTACTCCGTGCCCACATGACCAGAGAGGAATCCCCAGGCTGTAAGGATTCTCTTGATGAGCGGACGAATGACTTCCCCGAGAACAGACAGCGAACACAGCAGACTTGATCTGTTGACCAGTAGCTGGCCTGCGCAGGACGTGCGTTACACGTAGAGCGGAAAATCTGCTTGATCCTAGGTGAGTTTGACATTCCTGATCATCAGATGAGACCTGAGCGGCTAAAGTGTCAGGATTCCGGAATGTGGGTGGTACCACGGGTGAATGTATATTACACAATCTCTCGTCCCTTTGTTTGCTATACATAGCAGACAGGGCGAGGGATTTTTTTGTTATATAGAGAAAATCAATGCTGGAGGGATGAACGATGGCTTTTCAAAAACCGACTGGAACGCAGGACTTACTGCCTGGAGTTGTCGAGAAATGGCAGTACGTAGAAGAAAAAGCACGAGATCTGTGTCGACGGTTTAATTACCGTGAGATTCGTACACCGATCTTTGAACAGACTTCTTTATTTGTACGCGGTGTAGGAGAGACTACCGATATCGTTGAGAAAGAAATGTATACCTTTGATGACAAAGGCAATCGCAGCATGACTCTTCGTCCAGAGGGAACAGCAGGTGTTGTCCGTGCGTATGTAGAGAATAAAATCTACGGCGAACCGGATGTGAGCAAGCTCTATTACATCGGTCCGATGTTCCGGTATGAGCGTCCGCAGGCAGGCCGTCAGCGTCAGTTCCACCAGTTTGGTGTAGAAGCCATCGGTGCGCTGGACCCTGCGATTGATGCGGAAGTAATCGCACTAGGTTACCAGTTGTGTGTAGAACTCGGCTTGAAGGATGTCAAAGTGGAGATCAACTCCGTTGGCAACTCAACCAGCCGTGCAGAATACCGCGAGACGTTACTTGGGTTCCTTAGACCGATGAAAGACAGCCTGTGTAAGGACTGCCAGTCCCGCATGGAGCGTAATCCGCTGCGTGTACTCGACTGTAAAGTCGATCAGGACAAATTCGTTGGGGCACCGTCCATACTGGATAGCCTGGATGAAGAGTCTTTGAATCACTTTGCCAAGCTGCAGGCATACCTGGATGATTTCGGAGTGGATTATGCTGTGAACAATCGTCTGGTACGGGGCTTGGATTATTACACACTGACTGCGTTTGAATTAAAAGCCCAAGGTATTGGAGCAATAGATACGGTTGGCGGCGGTGGTCGTTACAATGGTCTGGTTGGAGATATCGGGGGACCTGATCAGCCGGGCATCGGCTTCGGTATTGGTCTGGAGCGTATTCAACTGATTCTGGAGCACCAAAATATTGAGGTTACTACGCTGGCTCCACTGGATGTGTACTTTGTTGCTCTGGGAGAGGCTGCTGATCGTGAAGTGAACCGTCTGTTGTTCAAACTTCGTCAGTCTGGACTGTCTGGTGAACGTGATTATCTGGGCCGCAAGATGAAAGCACAGATGAAATCAGCTGACCGTTTCAAATCCCGCTATACCGCCATCCTTGGTGACGACGAGCTGGAGCGTGGTGAGATCGCCCTCAAGTCGATGGATACGGGTGAGCAACAAACCGTGAAGCTTGATGATCTGGTAGCGGCAATTCGCGAAGGTAAATAAGCACGAAGTTTTACATTAAGTCTTAAACATTCAAGTAAAACAATTGATCCGGCAAAAGTACTGAGGTTCACCGACGTTTCCAAATTAAGCGGAAGTTGGCGACCCAGAGGTAACATGCCTTTTCGAATACATGGTCTACACGTAACCGGACTGTTAAAGAGCAGGCACTAACTGCCCATACAGAACGGAAATTCACATAATGAGGAGTTTGGTTATGAAAAGAAGTCATCATTGCGGCGCATTAACACCCGCACACATCGGTGAAACAGTAACATTGAACGGTTGGGTTCAGACCCGCCGTGACTTGGGGGGCGTACTCTTCATCGACCTGCGTGACCGCAGCGGGATTGTACAAGTTGTCTTTAACCCGGCTTATTCCGGTGAAGCTCTGCAAATCGCAGATCGCGTACGTAGCGAGTATGTTATCGCTGTAACGGGTAAAGTTGTTAAACGTGATGCTGAAACAGTTAACAAAAACCTGCCTACTGGCGAAATTGAAGTTCAAATTACAGAAATCGAAGTGCTGAACGCAGCTAAAACACCTCCATTCTTCATTGAAGATGGTGTCGAAGTTGATGAATCCCTTCGTTTGAAATATCGTTACCTGGACCTGCGTCGTCCGGAAATGTTTGAAACACTGAAACTGCGTTCCAAAGCATCCAAAGTGTTCCGTGACTACCTGGATGGAGAAGAGTTCGTTGAAGTGGAAACACCAATCCTGACCAAGAGCTCCCCGGAAGGTGCGCGTGATTATCTTGTACCGAGCCGTGTGCATGAAGGTGAATTCTTCGCCTTGCCACAATCCCCACAAATCTACAAACAGTTGCTGATGGTGGGTGGCGTTGAGCGTTATTATCAGATCGCTCGCTGTTTCCGGGATGAGGATCTGCGTGCAGACCGTCAACCAGAATTCACTCAAGTCGACATCGAGACTTCTTTCTTGCAACAGGATGACCTGCTGCCAATGATGGAAGAACTGATGGCCAAATTGCTGCGTGAAACCAAAGGCATTGAGCTGGAACTACCTTTCCAACGGATTACGTATGCAGATGCAATGGGTAAATACGGTTCAGACAAACCAGATCTGCGCTTTGGTATGGAACTGGTTGAAATGAACGATATCGTAGCAAACAGTGGTGTAAAAGTATTTGCTTCTGTCATCGAAAAAGGTGGAGAAGTCAAAGTATTGAACGCTAAAGGCTGTGGCACATGGAGTCGTAAAGAGATTGATGATCTTGGACCATTTGCTGCACGTTACGGTGCGAAAGGTCTGGCTTGGATTCAAGTGAAAGACGGCGAGTTCAAAGGGCCAATCGTGAAGTTCTTCACGCCCGAAGAAATCGAAGCTGTCAAAGAACGTACTGGTGCTGAAGATGGAGACTTGTTGCTCTTCTCCGCAGACACGAAAAAAGTGGTTGCTGACGTTCTGGGCGCATTGCGTCTGAAAATCGGCCGTCAACTCGGACTGATTGATGACAGCAAATTCAAATTTGCTTGGGTTGTGGACTTCCCACTCCTCGGATATGATGAAGATGCGAAACGTTATGTGGCAGAACACCATCCGTTCACACGTCCAAAAGACGAAGATGTACATCTCTTCGACACTGATCCGGGCGCAATCCGTGCTCAAGCCTATGACCTTGTTCTCAATGGTTATGAAGTAGGTGGCGGTTCGATGCGTATCTACAAACGTGATGTTCAGGAGAAAATGTTTGCTGCCCTTGGACTTTCTACAGAAGTAGCGAATGAGAAATTCGGCTATCTGCTGGAAGCATTCGAATATGGAACTCCACCACATGGTGGTATTGCCTTTGGTCTGGACCGCCTCGTGATGTTGCTGGCGGGCCGCACGAATCTGCGTGAAACGATTGCCTTCCCGAAAACGGCAAGTGCAACGGATCTGCTCATGAATGCACCATCCGAAGTGGATGACTCTCAATTGGAACAACTTCACATCCGTGTAGCCCGTAAACCGGTAGCGGAAAAGAAATAAAGGAGGCATCGATTCTCAATGCTCCATCAATTTTCAAGAACAGAACTTGCGATCGGACCGGAAGGTCTGGACACGTTGAAGAATAGTACAGTCGCTGTGCTCGGTATTGGCGGCGTAGGTGGAATTGCTGTAGAAGCTCTTGCACGTAGCGGCGTTGGGCGTATCATCCTGATTGATAAAGACGTCGTGGATATCACCAACATTAACCGCCAGATTCATGCTCTGACCACGACTGTAGGGCAGAAAAAAGCGGACCTGATGGTGGAACGTGTGAAACTGATCAATCCGGAATGTGATGCAATTGCCCTGAATATGTTTTACACGGAAGAAACGTATGAGGAATTGTTCAAATATGAACTGGATTATGTGCTGGATGCATCCGACACGATTATCTACAAAATCCATCTCATTAAAGAGTGCCTGAAACGTAAAATTCCGATGATTTCCAGCATGGGTGCGGCGAATAAAATGGACCCTACGAAATTCCAAGTTGCAGATATTTCGAAAACGACCATGGACCCGATTGCCCGTGTTGTGCGTACGACACTTCGTAAAGACGGCATCAAAAAAGGTGTGAAAGTGGTCTTCTCGACTGAAAAGCCGATGAAACCGCGTGAGGACGTAACACAAAAAATCGTTCCCGAGAATGCTCCGGAAATTCGTAAGGCTAAACAGCCACCTGCGAGTAACTCATTTGTGCCTCCGGTAGCCGGACTGATTATGGTCAGTGTTGCGATCAAGGATTTGTTAGAAATTGCAGAGAACAAGCAGCAGTAACTTGCTGCCAACTGAAGAAGCGTGGATGCTGATAAGGCATCTGCGCTTTTTTGTGTGATCATACTTCGCAAGAGAGGAGCGGATGGGACGTCAATCGTCTATGATAGCCGAACTGTATTCATAGATAAATGTCAGAGTTACGTCATGTACTTCAAAGTCAAAACCGTGTATGATATTCACTGCTGCGCGAAATGATGATACATACATAATGAATTTGCGGCATATAGGTTCAACTTAACTTTTTACACGAGAACGGAGAGGACAGAAAAAAGCTGGAGAAGCGAAGCGTTCGCCTAAAAGCTTTCTGAAAGAAAGCTACATCGGAAGCATACGCTATAAGCGGATTTTCCCCTTGGAGAAGGAAATGCAAAAAATCTGGGGATAACAGCGATCGAAAGGTTATTCTGTCATCGGAGTGGCAAGTGTAAACATTCTTTAGTTGAATTTATAATTAGAGAGAGGGGAATAGAACGAAATGAAACACGGATGGATGACCAGACGTCTTGGCATGGAGCCAGGAGACCAGTGGAAAAAGGAAGTTGTGGCGGGAGCCATTTCCTATTTTGCCGTGGTCTATATCGTTATGGTCAATGCTACAATTCTTTCCGATGCCGGAATGCCCTTGCAGGCAGCTATGGTTGGAACCCTGCTGACGTCCATTGCAGGCTGTTTGCTCATGGCATTTGGCGGAAAATCACCGATTATCGTAGTACCCGGAATGGGGATTAATGCATTTTTCACGTATACACTTGTACATTCCATGAAATTAAGCTGGCAAGAAGCGCTGGCCGTTGTAACCGTTACAGGTATACTGTTTGCCATTGTTGCGTTTACGTCACTATACAAAATGATCAGCGAAGCAATCCCTAAAAATCTGCAGCATGGCATTACGGTCGGGATTGGTTTGTTCCTCACATTTATCGGTTTACAAAAAAGTGGAATTGTCATCGCACACCAGACTACGTTTGTTGCGATTGGGCACTTCAATGATCCGAATGTCATTACAGCCTGCGTTACGCTGGTGCTTGCCTTGATTTTATTTATACGTAATGTACAGGGTGGACTTCTCATCAGTATTCTGGTCGGGACAGGCCTTGCCTATGTACTTGGTGCAGTGAACCCGGGTGAATCCGTATCAGCGATGGATGCGCTGCGTCAATACGGTGGGTTGTTTGGCGAATTGTCTTTGATGAAGCTGGCTGATGTTGCATTCTGGATCGCGGTATTTTTGCTACTGCTAATTGTGGTGTTTGAAAATATAGGATTAATTACGGCTCAGACACAGATGATTGGTCGTCCAGAGCGGTTCAAAGGTAGTCTGCGTGCTCTATCCATTAGCACCGTGCTGGCAGGTATATTCGGAAGTAGTCCTCCGGTTGCTGCAGCCGAGACTACAGCCGGAATTGCGGCAGGCGGTCGCACAGGTTTAACTCCGCTCGTCACAGCCGTGTTATTCGGAGCTACTTTTTTCTTCATCCCGCTACTCGGTTACATTCCTGACAGTGCAATTGCTCCCATTTTGATCATTATTGGTGGCCTGATGGTGCAAGGTGTGAAAGATATGGATTTTGGTGACTTTACAGAGGCGTTCCCGGCATTTCTGATCATGGTCATGATTCCATTTACATATAGCATCGTAGACGGTATGGCGTTTGGATTTATTGCCTATCCATTAGCGAAGCTGGCAGCAGGTCAAGGTAAACAGGTACCTGTGGTCATGTATGGCATTTCCATCCTCTTTTTAGCCAATTTTGTGTTGCATGGAGTTTTGTAATAACAAAAGGCAACGTCATGTAAGTTCATACGTATGATCTCTGGTGAGCAGTTGGAGAACGGGAGGAACGGGAATGGAAGAGCAGCAACAAGCAGGGCAGAATGAACCGAAGGTAGGAAAAAAGGGATTTAAGGATTTCGTCAAGCTTATCGCTTCCACGAATCCGCCAAAACTCATTTTGATTCTTGCCCTCATCTTAACCCTGATTCAAACAACAGCCGGACTGATCGTGCCATTGATGACCAAAGGTCTGATTGATGGACTTACCACTTCGGCACTGAACAAATCTGTGATTTTATTGTTGCTGGGGGCATTTGTGATTCAGGCGATTGCCTCGGGTATTAGCATTTATATGTTAAATTACGCCGGACAACGCGTGGTCGCAACACTTCGCACCAAGCTGTGGAACAAGGTATTGTCGCTGCGAATGCCGTATTTCGATCGCAATCGTACAGGCGATACCATGAGTCGGATTACGAATGATACAAGCCAGATCATGACATTGATCGCAGACTATCTGGTTTCCTTTGTGTCCAACATCGTTGCTGTAGTGGGTGGCGTGGCGTTACTGTTCTATTTGGACTGGGTAATGTCGCTCATTATTCTGAGTCTGGTGCCACTTACGCTGTTGATTCTGTTGCCGGTCGGGAAGAAAATGTACAAGATCTCCAAGAAGCAGCAGGACGAGATGGCAGGTCTTACGTCCGTGCTCAGTCAGGTTATTGGCGAGATTCGCTTGGTCAAAGCCTACGGCACGGAGAAACAGGAAGTGGAAGCAGGGGATTCCCGGATTCGTAAAATGTTCGCTTTTGGCTTGCAGGAAGCACGCATCCTTGCTCTGATTGGTCCCTTGTTTACATTTGTCATGACTGCCGTACTGGTCGTTATTCTGGGTGTGGGGGGAATGCGCGTAGCGTCTGGATTGTTGTCGCCTGGTGAACTGGTTGCGTTCATTTTGCTGTTGTTCCAGGTCATTATGCCAATGGGGCAATTTACGACGTTATACTCCCGTTTGCAAAAAGTCGTAGGTGCAACGGAGCGCATACAAGCGATCCTTGCCGATGAGGAAGAGCCACATGACAGTACCAAGGTAGCTCCAAAAGGAAATGAGACGATTGCATTCCATGATGTGCACTTTTCCTATGTTACAGGTGAGGAAGTGTTGCACGGGATTAATCTGACGGTACCTACACAAAAAGTGACAGCCATTGTCGGTCCCAGCGGTAGCGGAAAATCAACACTGTTCTCCTTGATGGAGCAGTTTTATATGCCCGATTCAGGCCATATTTCATATGGGGGACAAGCCATAACAGATTATTCTTTGGCCTCCTGGCGCAGCAAGATTGGGTATGTATCTCAGGAAAGTCCACTTATGGCGGGTACGATCAAAGACAACATCACGTACGGATTAGGTCGTGAGGCCACGATGGATGAGATCCGGCGAGCTGCTGAGATGGCCTATTCTGCCGACTTTATCGACAAGCTGCCACAGGGCTATGACACGGAAGTGGGCGAGAGGGGAATCAAGTTATCCGGGGGCCAACGTCAGCGGATTGCTATTGCTCGTGCCTTACTGCGCAGTCCGGATATTCTTATGTTGGATGAAGCGACATCCAGTCTGGACAGTACCTCCGAGTATGAAGTACAACAGGCTTTGTCCAACCTGATGGAAGGCAGAACCACGATCGTGATCGCGCACAGACTGTCCACAGTTGTGGATTCCGATCAAATTGTTGTATTGGAGCATGGACATGTTACCGGAACAGGAACTCATACGGAATTAATTAGCAATCATCCGGTATACCGTGAATTAGCGCAGAAACAGTTTGTGGCACAGGAAGGCAATGCAGCTACAGTACAAAACGAAGAGTAATTCTCATTAATGCAGGGTCTCCGTAATACCCATGAGGTATTTCAACGGAGATCCTTTTTCTTTTTCTGAAATTCCTCATATTGACAGTAAGACCAACATACTCTATATTTTAGATACCGACCGTTGGTATGTATAAGGAGGAACTTATGGCCAGAAATAAATACCCTGAGCAGACACTGGACCTGATTCTGGCAGTCTCAACTCAAATGTTTACTGAAAAGGGATATGAAAAGACCAGTATTCAAGACATTATAGATGAATTAGGTATGTCCAAAGGTGCAATATATCATCATTTCAAATCCAAGGAGGATATCCTTAGTGCAGTGATGGAGAAGGAGCTTGGGCGGGCAGAAGACATGTTTATGGAACTCATCCAGAACACGCATGCTCCGAATGCCAGACAGAAGCTCATCAGTATTTTGGAAAATATTATCGTTGATCCTGGCATCCAGTCTAACTCAATAGATCAGGTGCTTAGCACTCAGATCAAGAATCCGCAGTTTGTACTCGGTGGAATCAGGAAGGGTGTTCTAAAAGACGCACGAATTATTGCCAATATTATGGAGCAAGGCAAGAGTGATGGATCGATTTCTGTCGAATATCCGCTGGAGTGTGCTGAAATCTTCATGCTGCTTGTTAATATCTGGATTAACCCTCTACTTTTTGGACGGGATCGGGCACAGACATTGGAAAGGCTTAAGTTTTTGCAACACATGATGAAGCTCTTGGGAGCAGATATCGTTAGCGAACAGCTCATTCAGCGAATTACGAATCGGCATGCCAGCACGGGAGGGTATGCGGAGGCGGAATAAACATATACCTGATTGTTTGAAATGGAGAGGGAGAAGATGTTGAAAAGTAGTGAGCTTGCCATATGCAAGAGCATAGACATTGATCAACCCATTCAAGATATACAGCTAAATTGGTTGTCAGGAGATATCAGAGTTCTTCCGAGTGTGGATGAACTGATTCACGTTATACAATATGCGGATACGTGGTTTTCCAAGCTAAGGCTGATGCAAGTTAACATACAAGGGGGTACCTTTAGCATTGCGGACGGGAGAAAAAGGAGAGGCCTCGTTGGAATAAATATTGGTAGAACAGCATTGGAGATTCAGCTTCCTGATAGGGTTTTTGATCGTATTTTACTAAACTCCTCAGGAGGACACCTCCGGTTGAATCGGCTTCTGGCCACTCGTTGTCAATGCAAGATCACCTCAGGTCGTGTAGACCTATCAGGGAGGATGGATGAGCTTGAACTGTGCGCATTGGCATCCGTAGTGAAAGGGCAGCACCTTAGTGCAGATAAATTCAATCTTCAATCCAGTTCAGCCAAGATCGACATTTCGGGGGAGTTTCGTCACTTGCAGATTATCACAACAGGCAGAAAATTAAATATGGACTGTCTCAAGATGCCAGAGAAATTCCATTCCGTATCCACAGGGGCAAAGGCAGTGGTTTCCATTCCAGATAACGAAGGTTTCCGAATTTTACTTAAAAGAAGATCAGGAGCGTTAAAAAGCGAATTTGATTTGACTCCCCTTCATGGGGACAGCAACTGTCTAATACACAAAAGTGGAAAAAGTGAATTCCAAGTGGATATTCGAGGAGGAGCTTTTCATCTAAAATCCAGGAAATGAGAGACTGTTCGTGTGTACTGAAAACAAAGGGGGGCGGTAGGTATAATGGCTGGTTGGATTGTAGGGATTAGTTTTTCCACCATCGTACTGCTAATCGGGATTTACGGCGCATTAAACAGCAGGAGCAGGCAGGCCAGAAACAAGTGGGCCTGGTGGTTTATTCTGTTTGGTTGTTGTGCGCTTGTCAGTGCCATCATTAATTATCAATTCAGATGAGCCTCATATATTACAAAAGTAAGCCTACAAAACGGATGTGGCTTTCAATTGCCCTATGTGATATAGTAAGTATCCTTTTGTATTGCCAGATCTAGGCGATGCAGAGCAAAACATATTCTTAGGAGGTAACTGAAACATGTCAGACAGCTTTCAAAGTGCCTATCAAGAAGAAGAGTACAGGTTAGAGCGAACGATGGAGGAAGTGGATAGTCAGCTGGAACGACTGCAGAACATTCCGGTATACACCGGCCACGACTTCACAGAACAAGTGCTGGAAGCTGGACGCGAAGAGCGCCGCACCGCCTTGTCCAAGAGCGCGCAGCAACCCTATTTCGGACGCTTGGATTTCGAAGAACAGGGCAGTGGTGCACGGAAACCGCTGTATATTGGCAAAATTGGCGTAGACCGCGAAGAGGTGGGAGAGCATCCGCTCGTCATCGACTGGCGTGCTCCTGTCGCAAGCCTGTTTTACTCATTTACGGGAGGCGAAGCCTCCGCTACGTATGAAGCCCCAGAAGGGCTTATAGAAGGTCTGGTATATCTGAAACGAAACGTTGTCATTCGGCAGCGGATATTGGAACGTGTGGCGGATACATATAACCGTGACAGCGACCAGCCAGCGGTATCTGATGAATTCCTCGTTTATCGTCTGGGAGAGAACAAGGATAACAAACTGCGTGATATCGTATCTACGATTCAGGCGGAGCAGGATCTGATCATTCGTGCGGCGAGAAACACCGCATTGATCATTCAGGGTGTAGCGGGATCCGGGAAAACAACGGTTGCCCTGCATCGGCTTGCCTTTTTGCTGTATCAGTACAAGGAGCAGGTATCTGCAGAGAAAATGGTTATTTTTGCACCCAACCACATGTTCCTGGATTACATCTCGGATGTGCTTCCGGAACTCGGAGTAGGGGACATCCAGCAGCGGACATTCCCGGATTGGGCGATGAACCTGCTGGGGCTGGAGATGCCTTTGGCGAATACGTCGGATACATTGAACACATGGTTTGAAAAACCAGATGCACGGCCTGAATTGAATGATGATGTACCTGGGCGTTACAAAGGATCCATCCGTTTCATGGAGCTTATTCGAGAGTGGCTCTCGGGCATGGAAGCGGATTCCGTACCGGATATGGACTTCAGTCCATGGGATGGTACGGTGCTCAGCAAAACGGAGATCGAGAGCTGGTTCGGTGAGGAATATAAACATTATCCACTGGCCAAACGCAAAGAACGGGTCATGGCGCGGGTTCACCGCTGGATTGAGATGGAACTTAAGAAACCGATGCCAGAAGCTGTGCGCAAAGAACGCAAGAAAAAAGCGTCTACTCGTGAGAAAGCTTATGCCAAAAAATGGCCTCAATATGAGCCGCTTACGTTATACAAACAGCTGTTCAAAGCTGCAA
Organism: Paenibacillus amylolyticus; assembly: GCF_047302515.1. Lineage (GTDB taxonomy): Bacteria > Bacillota > Bacilli > Paenibacillales > Paenibacillaceae > Paenibacillus > Paenibacillus amylolyticus_G. Next base: position 465,991 of record NZ_CP168019.1, read on the forward strand.
AGGGCGGATCTGTGCCAGCCTCGCTCAGCGGGCTGATTCCAAAACTAGTCATGAAACAAACAGCAGCAGATCTGAAACAGGATATCGTCCGTGAAGAGGATTTGCCTGCATTGGTATACATTCATACACTGGTCCATGATATTGAGGGTTCGGAGCGATTTGACCATATTGTGATCGATGAAGCCCAGGACTTTTCACCTTTCCATGTGGCGTTATTGGATCGTTTCGTCAAAGGGCATTCCTTCACCATACTGGGTGACTTGTCCCAAGGGATTCATGAGTACCGTGGTGTTCATGCGTGGGAAGAGATGAGTTCTCTATTTCCTGAGGAACAGAATGCATACTTTGCATTGACCCGAAGTTATCGTTCGACGATGGAAATTATCGACTATGCCAATACGATTCTGGAACGTGGTGTCAAGAGCGGAATTACGGCGATTCCTGTTTTCCGTAGTGGTGATCCGGTTCGGACGTTGGCTTATGGAGGCGAAGGGCGGACGGCGAGTCTGGAGCAGGCTTTGAAGGTATTAACGGTCAAAGACTACCGAACCGTCTCCATCCTGACCCGTACACTGCATGAAGCAGAGGAAATTCATCGTGAACTTCAGGCCGCAGGCTGGGATCTGAACCTGATCGATGGAGGCAAAAAGCAGTACACAGGTGGGCACTCCGTTTTGCCTGTCTATCTGTCCAAAGGGTTGGAGTTTGATGCCGTTATTGTGGCAGACGTAGACCAGAAGCATTATTTGCCAAATGCGGGTGATGCAAAGCTGTTGTACGTTGGTTGTACACGGGCCTTGCACGAGTTGTGGTTGTTTCATGACGGTGTACTGCCGATCTATGCGGCTGCAACACATAATCCCGATGGAGAACCCGTAACCATTCAGGGTTGGCCAGAGCTTGGTTAGATAGAGTTTACTTATACAACAAAAGGCATGGCGTTCATGGGAAAATCCCATAAACGCATGCCTTTTTTGCTTTTGTACGCAAAATGACTAATCTCCCAAGGAAGAACGCGGGGAGTGCAAGTTTATGTTACGCTATTTCTCATTCTGGATGAGCGACGGTTCACCAGGAATATACCAATACCAATAAATAAACCACCTGCCAATGCAAACCACTGAACGTGTTCTCCTAGTAAAATCCAACTCGATAATACACCAAAGAACGGTGCCAGAAACAGATACGAACTGGTTTGGGCTGGGTCACTATTCTGAAGCAGATAAAACCAGAGTGAGAACTGAATGATGGAGCAAACAAGCGTTAACCAGAGCAGCGCCATAACCGAGGTGGTATTGACCATAAAGTGAGGCTGTTCAGTCCATACGCTCAGCAGAAGCAACGCAGCACCTCCAGCAAGCATCTGATAGGCTGTTAAGACAAAAGTATCATAGCCATTGCCCCAGCGTTTGATGAGCAATGTGGACACGGCAAAGGAGATCGCTCCACCAAATCCAATCCAGGTTCCGGGGCTAAAGCTCATCTGCCACCCAAAAGTTAACATTATCCCGATGAAACCGAGTATAACACCGATCCACTGACTGAAACGGTAGGTCACTCTATATAAGAGAGCACTGAGGATAATGACCAGTAGCGGATTGGTAAACGTAATAATGGCGGATTCACCGGATGTAATCCAGTTCATGCTGTAGTAGGCGCAGCCCATCACTCCTGCGGATTGGAACAGACCAATGAGGATTATTTTCAACCAAGACTGCCATCCAGTAGGCAAAGGACGTTTACGAAGGAACAAGGCCATCAATCCACCTGCCAGTATATAACGTATGCCCATGAGCAGGAAAGGTGGGGCATATAACATGCCGATCTTGCCAACTGGAAAAGAAGTACCCATGATTAGCGTTGTTAAAATGATCAATAGTGTATATTTCAATGGTTTGATGATCCGGGTATCTTTATCATGACTGGAGCTCATAACGTCTGTCCGCTATCTACAGTAATTAGCTGCCCGGTCATGGATTGCTGTTCCAGCGCAGCACAGATCATGTGTGCGATATCTTCAGGTGAGGCAATATGTTGTAATAACACTTCTCCGCCAAGACGATACATTCGCTCCTCGTTTCCAGCCCACCACCTTGTAGCAACTGCGCCAGGGACGATAGCATTCACCCGAATGTGTGGTGAGAGTGCGTGCGCAAGTGATAAAGTTAGACCGTGAACGGCCGCTTTGGAGACGGCGTAAGGGAGGGAAGAGCCCGAGCCCGTACTGCCTGCGATGCTGCCCAAATTCACGATTGAACCAGCGCCAGCCTGTCTCATCCCTTCCGTCACTGCACGAGCGCAATGAAACATGCCTTTCACATTCACATCAACCAGCTCATTCCAGACGTCATCTGTAACAGACTCCAGATCGTGCATGGGTATATGACGCGTGATTCCGGCGTTATTTACAAGTGCAGTGATCGGGCCATAGGTTTCAGTTACTGTAGTGACCATCCGCCGGACATCAAGATCATTGGCAACATTGGCTTGAACAGCGAATGCATGGCCTCCCGTATCCAAAATGTGTTGAACAGTCTCCCTTGCTGCATCTTGTGAGCGGGAATAGTTGACAGCGACCAAGGCTCCGCGTTCAGCGAGCATCTCACTTACAGCACGTCCTATACCTGTTCCACCACCTGTGATCAGAGCAACTCTATTTTTCCAGTATGTCATGCTGAACACTCCTTATCATCATCCAGTCAGATGACTGGTTTGGGATCTACATGAATTGTAGTCCGGTTTACACATGAAGTATAATGATTGGTAATGAAGCGGATATCATTTTGAATGATGTCAGAGTGGGGGGACCATGGAGAGCGGGGATCTTAGAATATTTCAGTGTGTTGCACAGGAAGGGAATCTGACCAAAGCTGCTTCTAAACTGGGGTATGTTCAATCCAACGTAACGGCACGAATCCGGCATCTGGAAGCAGAAGTGGGTACAACGTTGTTTATTCGTCATAACCGAGGCATGACGTTATCTCCAGCCGGAGAAATGTTGCTGACCTATGCAGATAAAATTATTGGTTTGCTGAATGATGCTTCCAAGGCACTTCGGGCGACGAGCACACCATCGGGTCCAATGCGAATAGGGTCTACACAAACCGCAGCGGCCGTGCGACTACCTGAACTTTTCGTCAGATATTATAAACAGTATCCAGATGTCTCCTTGTCACTGGTTACTGGCAATTCGCAGATTCTTATGGATCAAGTGATTGGGTATGAATTGGAAGGGGCTTTCATTGGTTGTCCCTGTGATCACCCCGACATCATTTCTATTCCCGTATTTGATGAGGAACTATTTGTTGTCTATTCTGGTATGGGTCCTACGGATGAAGATCTTAAGAGTAAACCGATTCTTGTCTACAGCATGGGGTGTTCCTATCGTCAGATTTTGGAGGAGTGGTTAGAGGTGGGTGGTGTTACCCACCCAGTAATTATGGAATTCGGAACCCTTGAAGCGATTATTAGTGGAGTTACGTCCGGCATGGGAATTTCCTTATTACCAGAGATTGTGATTAGACATCAGATCGAAAATGGATTACTGCGCACGCATACACTCCCCGTAGGTATGAATCGCATGATGACTCATTTTATTACTCGCAAGGATGCCTTTGTCAGCAGTGCACTTCATGCATTTATGGCTATGTTACCGCGAGAGTATGATATGATAGAGAGTGGAGAACCATCAGAAGTGTAATTGTATTCAAGGTAAGGCAATCCGTTAAGGAAGTGATGAGCAATGGATTTATTTTCGTTTCAACAGGACTCAAAACCACAAGCTAGACTGCTCGCGGACCGCTTGCGGCCAGAGCATCTGGATGAATATATTGGACAGGAACATATTATTGGACCGGGGAAATTACTCCGGCGCGCCATCGAGGCTGATCAGATTTCGTCAATTTTGTTATACGGCCCGCCGGGATGTGGCAAGACTACCTTGGCACATATTATTTCCCAGCAAACGCAAGGACAGTTCGTACGTCTGAATGCAGTGGAAGCTTCCGTCAAGGATGTGCGTGAAGTCATCGAACAGGCGCAAACGAACAAACAGCTGTATGGAACCAAAACTATTCTGTTCCTCGACGAGGTACATCGGTTTAACAGTTCACGTCAGGATGCGCTATTGCCAGCGGTAGAGAAGAGCACGATTATTTTTATCGGCGCAACAACAGAGAATCCCTTTCATTATGTCAATGGCGCCTTGATGAGCCGTTCAACCCTGTTTCAGCTAGAATCGCTAAATAAGGATCATTCCCTAATTGCAATGCGCAGAGCATTGAGCGATGCGGACAAAGGTCTGGGGTTCATGGAACTGCAGGCGGACGACGAGGCGCTTGAGCATATTGCAACGATGGCCAACGGAGATATTCGGCGTGCGCTTAACGCGCTTGAACTGGCTGCGTTGACCACGCCACCGGAGAAGGATGGGTCCATTCATATTACGCTTGGTGTAGCTGAAGAGTCTATTCGGCGCCCTATTGTGAAGGCAGATGAATCCACCCAGTATGATGTGTTGTCTGCATTTCACAAGAGTATTCGGGGTTCCAGTGATGCGGCGCTGTTCTGGTTTCTATACGCGGTGGAGAAGCTCGGCATGGACCCGATGACCTTCATTCGGCGCCTGATTGCAGCGAGCAGTGAAGATATTGGACTTGCGAACCCGCAAGCCATGACTCAGGCGATTGGAGCACTTGATGCGTACCGAAATAACGGCTGGCCCGAAGCCAAGCTGAACATTGCACAAGCGATTCTGTTCGCGGTCGAAAGTCCAAAATCAAATGCGGTGTACACCGCCATTTCCAAAGCCATGAACGCGATTGATGAGGTGAAATCGGCAGAAGTTCCGCTTCACTTGCGAGATACGCATTACTCGGGTGCCGTGAAGCTTGGACATGAGGGTTATCAATATCCGCACAATTACCCTGGGCATTATGTGAAGCAAGAATATTTGCCAAAGCAGCTCTCACGGAGAGTATTCTATGAGGCCACGGAGCAAGGCAACGAATCGAAGATCAGGCTGAATCAACAGCGACGCAGAGAACTGTAAGACAGACAGATCACTCGGGAGATGCACACAACATGAAAGAGCTTTTGTATATAGGGGCGGGTGGATTTCTCGGTACATTAACCCGATATGCCATACAGTTAGCGATACCAACTGTCCATGGGGGATTCCCTTGGGCAGTGCTGCTAATCAATGCGATGGGCAGCCTTTTTTTGGGTTGGTTCTTTACCATAGCTGTTCCAGGCAAAATAACACCACAACTTCGACTGGCGATTGGCACAGGTTTTACTGGCGCATTTACGACATTCTCCACGTTTACACTGGATATTGTTCGTTTATCCGAAGGGAGCGAATGGATCAGTGCCGCTATTTATATGATCGTAAGTCTGTTGGCAGGGTTGTTGCTCTGTGCGCTGGGAATGAGCCTTGGACAGCGTATGTTGGGAGCACAAAGACAAGAGGGTGATGCCTCATGATCCTGTGGATTGGTTTTGCAGGTGTGCTGGGTGCGGTACTGCGTTACAGTCTGGGAAAATGGGTCTCTGGCTTGCTGGGAACGGCTTTTCCGTGGGGAACATGGATCATCAACATCAGTGGTTCACTGCTGCTTGGGTTGTTATACGGGTGGCATCAATCTGCAATGATCTCAGATGGAATCTGGGTGATCTGGGGAACCGGATTTTGCGGTGCGTACACGACGTTCTCTACCTTTGGTTATGAGACGTTAGGACTTATGAGTCGACAACGATATGCAAGCGGGGCGCTCTACGTCATCAGTTCGGTTGTAGTTGGGGTGTTGGCTTGCTTGGCAGGAGTCTGGTTGACTGCATAACGAACTATTTTTAATTTTTTTGCAAAAATAAGCAGGAAAAAAGCCATCCTTCATGGTATACATGAAAGTGGTCATACCCCTGTCAAGTAGACAGATGAAAAAAGCTATGCTGCCAGTGCGCATCGATATTCAATCGGTGCGCGCTGTTTAAGTTTGGCTTGAAAGCGTCGGTAGTTGTAATTGTACATGTAATCTTCCACGGCTTGTCGAATCTCTGCTTCTGAATTACACTGGTTAAGGTACAGCTTCTCTGTCTTGAGATGCGAAAAGAAGGATTCGATGCATGCGTTATCCAGGCAGGTTGCTTTGCGAGAGTGGCTGCCTTTGACGCCGAATGCTTCTAATCGTGTGTTGTACGCCTGAGACGTGTATTGGAAGCCCTGATCCGAATGGAGCACGGCTTCTGAAACGTCTCTTTTTTGTGTCCATTGTTCCACCGTATCCAATACGAGCTGAACATCGTTCCGTTTAGATAACTGCCAAGCTACAATCTCGTTGTTGAACAAGTCTTGAATCACGGACAGGTAAACAAATGAATTCCCATCCGAAATATAGGTAATATCCGTCACCATTTTTTGCTGGGGTGCTGTAGCGTGAATTTTGCGTTTCAGGCGATTCGGATAGATCACAGATGGCGTATAGCTGGACTTCTTCCGCTTCTTACGAATTACCGATTGGATCGATAGTTCCCGCATGATTCGCCATACTTTCTTGTGATTCACGTTCAGACCAGCCTCCCACAACGCCGTTGTCATGCGAGGATAACCAAACTCTCGGTTTTCAAAATGAATAGCCATCATGTGTTCTTTGATCTCACGGTCACGTTCTTGTCTTGCGTCTCGCTGCGGCTGGGTTGCTCGCCATTTATAGTAACTGGATCGGGGTATTCCTGTAATCGATAGTAGGCGTGTAATGCCATGCGAGCAGCGCAATTCATCGATGATATCGTAGTTCTCCCGTTGGCTCAGCGCTTCTCCTTTACTAGATTTGGATACCGCTTTTTTAAATAATCCACCTGTGCTTGAAGATAGTCTCGTTCTTCCTCCACGCTACCAAAGGCTGTACGGGGACGTCCCTTCAATGGATTGGGCACACTGTTTTTTCGTTCATCGAACGCTTCCCCGTTTTTCCACTTTTTCACCCACACCTTCAGTTGTGAACAGTTGCGAATTCCTTCGCGTTCAGCGACTACTTTGTAACTTGAAGAACCTTCGACATAGGATCTAACTGCATTCAATTTGAATTCTTCAGTATACGTCTGAAATGTTTGCCCTTTTTTCGCCATAAAAATATCCCCTCCAAGTATCACTTGAACCTCCATGATAACATGAAGGTTTTTTTAAGTGTCTACTTAAAGGGGATAATACCAAAAGACGGCTTTTTTAATAGGGATACACGGTATTGTGTATAATCCGCATTTTAATGGACAAGCTCTATTATTGCATTGCGGGTACAGGTACTTTTTGCACCTGATCGATCGTACCCCCACCCAGGCAGACCTCTCCGTCGTAGAAAACAACGGCTTGTCCTGGCGTGATGGCTTTTTGCTGCTGGTCAAATTGTACATCCACACTTCCATCTACCTGCCAGGTCAATGTTACACCTTGATCCGGCTGACGATAGCGGAATTTGGCAGTACAACGGTATGGCACATTAGGCATGTGCTCTGCACCAGCAATCCAGTTCACACCCGTTGCGGTAAGACCAGTGGAGTACAGGCTTGCATGGGCATCGCCCTGAACAACAAGCAGTTGATTCTTCTCCAGGTTCTTGTCTGCAACGAACCAGGGTTCACCATTGCCGGAACCACCAATGCCAAGACCTTGGCGCTGTCCAAGTGTGTAGTACATCAGACCGTCGTGGCGACCTTTGACTTCACCGGTTGCGATATCAACCATGTCTCCACCTTTGGCAGGCAGATAGTTACTCAGGAACTCTTTGAAATTACGCTCACCGATGAAGCAGACACCTGTGCTGTCTTTTTTCTTGGCAGTATACAAACCAGCCGCTTCTGCGATTTTGCGTACTTCCGGTTTGGGCAGATGACCAATCGGGAACATGGCTTTGGACAGCTGGTTCTGATTGAGTGCGTTAAGGAAATACGTTTGATCCTTATTGTTGTCCACACCACGAAGCAACTTGAGTGTGCCATCTTCTTCAATCAGGCGAGCATAGTGTCCTGTAGCTACATAATCTGCGCCGAGATCTAGAGCTTTGTTCAGGAATTCACCAAATTTGATCTCACGATTACACATGACATCCGGATTTGGCGTGCGGCCCGACTTATATTCATCAAGGAAATAGGTAAATACTTTATCAAAATACTCTTTCTCGAAGTTGACAGTGTAGTAAGGAATGCCGATCTGTTCGCATACACGGCGTACATCCTCTGAATCTTCTTCAGCGGTACAGTGGCCGAACTCGTCGGTGTCATCCCAGTTTTTCATGAAAATGCCGATGACATCGTACCCTTGCTCTTTCAGCAGCAGTGCGGTAACTGAAGAATCGACACCTCCGGACATGCCAACGACGACCCGTGTATTTTCAATTGTTTTGGACATCGTTATCACCATTTCTATATATAAATGTGTTTCGTTTCTTATTCTAGCATAACCGGACTCAAGATACGATACACCCGGCCAATTTTGGATAGTGTCCACCACAGGCGCACATTTTGGAATATCGTCAATCTTTCTTTTCCATAAAGCATGCAGATATGTTAACATTAGCTGAGGGTTATGATCGGAATACGGAGGATTAGAAGGTTTATGCTAATCTCAATGCATCTCCGCTGTGGACAGATCGTGAAACATACGGTCATGGACCATAGGATTAAATATAAAGTTTCCAATCGTTTCTGAAAATTGAAAGAGGTGACTCCTTTGAAAATATCGACAAAAGGCCGTTACGGCCTCACAATCATGATGGAGCTTGCTGCCAGAACAGGCGAAGGCCCTACATCACTTAAAAGCATTGCCGAGCGCAACCAGCTTTCGGAGCATTACCTGGAGCAACTGATCGCTCCACTGCGTAATGCAGGACTAGTGAAGAGCATTAGAGGTGCTTACGGCGGTTATATCCTTGCGGGTGATCCTGCAACCGTGACTGCAGGCGATGTAATCCGTGTACTGGAAGGGCCAATCTCTCCAGTGGATTTCACAGAGGAAGATGATCCGGCGAAACGTGATCTATGGTTGCGTATCCGTGACGGCATTGCGGAAGTGTTGGATTCCACAACACTGAAAGACCTCATTACCTTCCAAGATCAGGACAAAAAAGACAGCTACATGTTCTATATTTAACAAGGACTGCGATGAGCATGACATGGTAACATACTTGAGCCCCCATTTGGGGGCTTTATCCATGCCATAACATATGTTTTTACAATGGCTTGCGGTTGGTGAGCATATAAGGCTACGAAACATATTCCATAACAGAAAAATAAGATAATTTAACATATAACGGGGTGAAGATAAATGAAACGAATTTATTTGGATCACGCCGCATCGACACCTATGCATCCACAAGTCGCAGAAGCGATGATGAACGTCATGACAGGACAATTTGGCAATGCATCAAGTATCCATGCCTTTGGGCGTGAGGCCAAACGGACTGTCAGCGGAGCAAGGGATGTCATTGCGGCGTCTTTGGGCTGTTTCCCGGACGAATTGGTATTCACCGGAGGCGGCACGGAGAGCGACAATCTGGCAATCTTTGGAGCAGTGGTATCCAGGCAGGAGAAGGGGAAACACGTCATTACAACCGCAATTGAGCACCATGCTGTCTTGCATACGTGTCAGGAATTGGAGCGGCAAGGTTATGAAGTAACCTATCTATCTGTGGATCGTCATGGACGAATAAATCTGGATGAGTTGCAAGAGGCCATTCGGCCGGATACGGTGCTGATTACCATGATGTATGCCAACAATGAAGTGGGCACCATTCAGCCGATTCGCGAGGTAGGTGAGCTTGCCCGTCAGCATAATATCCTTTTCCATACCGATGCGGTTCAGGCTCTGGGCAGCCAGAATATTTCCTGTAAGGAACTGCCTGTGGATCTGATCAGCTTCTCTGCGCATAAAATCAACGGACCTCAGGGCGTGGGTGCACTCTATGTACGGCGAGGAATTGTGCTGGAAGCAAGAGCTCACGGTGGGTTGCAAGAGCGTCAGCGTCGGGCTGGTACGGAAAATATCGCAGGTATTACCGGATTTGCAGAGGCTCTCAAAATTGCATCAGCACAGACGGAGGTGCATCGTCAGCATGATTTGGAATTGCGTAAACTTTTGTTGGAACAGCTTGAAATTCATGTGGGTACGGAGCACTTTCACGTGAATGGACACCTGGAACATACGCTGCCAAACATCCTGAATATCAGCTTTCCGGAAGTGTCCACAGAGACGATGTTAATGAATCTGGATATGGAAGGGATTGCTGTTGCAAGCGGTTCTGCCTGTACTTCCGGTTCACTTGAAGTCTCTCATGTGCTCAAATCGATGAAATTGCCTGAAACATTTTTACACTCTGCGATTCGATTTAGCTGGGGATTGGGTAATACTACGGAAGAAATCATGATAACCGCCGAAAAAATTGGAACCATTCTTGGACGACTGCGTAATAGACCCTAAGGGGAACTTTACACATGGAACAGAAGGAGGGAAGAAGTTCCATTTCATCGGTTGGATAGAAGCGGTTTTGATGATCGGCGTCTGATTGCCACTCATCAACTTTGGGCATACCTAGCAATAGCGCCGCGCCTATTTAATGATAAGAAGATGAGGGGGACCCAACGATGAAGCTTCAGGAAATGATCGGACTTGCCGTTTTTGATGTTGAGGACGGGAAGCAGGTCGGTAAAATCCAGGATTTCATTGTGAATGATGATTGGGAGATCGAAGGCATTGAGCTTGAGAACAAAGGTCTGTTTACCAATCATGTCAAAATCGTGCAGTGGCAAGATATCGTTGCCTACGGCGAAGATGCCGTCATGATCCGTAATCAACAGGCTGTCCGCAAGACGGGAGCCGACGACATAAAATACACGTACCTCCTCGGTCGGTCTAAATTGAAGGAGATGTCCGTGCTCACCGAAGAAGGTTTGCTGCTTGGGCGTGTCTCCGATGTTTATTTTGACCAAGAGTTGGGAAATACAATAATAGGGATTGAAATTACGGACGGTTTTGTGTCCGATCTGATCGAGGGCCGCAAATGGCTGCCATGTACAAGCGATATGTCCATCGGGGAAAGTGCCATTATGGTGCCGTCTCTGAGTGAACAACGCTTGGAAAATGCCATTCATTCTGTTAATGGATAGGTGAATGAATATGAAATGTCCAAACTGTAGTTCCAAAGATATCGGGAAAATTGGTTCCCACCAGTTTTATTGCTGGGGATGCTTTATCGAATTAACGGTGAACGGTGAGAAAATGTCTGTATATCAGGTGGAAGAAGACGGTACGCTGAGTTCCCTGGATGATCTGTTTTTCGGGGACGAGCTGCCACAAGACTTCCCTCATCTTCACGCTTCTTCTTAAGAAGCAGAATAACTTCCTCTATATGCGGTTTCATGACAATGTCTGTCATGGGAGACTGTCGTTAATTGTTGGCAGATGTATATAGATGCGGTTACATAGTGGTTCGGCTGGTGTATGTATGATTATATGCTAACCTGTACTGCAAAATGCGCTTCCTTCTCTGATGAAGGAGGCGTTTTTTGGGTTTGAGGAAAAAATGTTCGGATTGCTCCTTTCCACTTCTGCGCTGTGTTAATAAATTTTACCTTTCCTACATATACTGACTCTCAGAGCCAGTCCAATAAGGAGAGATGCAAGTGGAGCAATTAACCAAAAACAAGCTGTTCCGTTACGCGATCTGGCTGCTGCTCGGATTAATCATTTTATATTTTATCTGGCTGCTGCGGCCTTTACTGCTTCACATATATGCGTTCCTGAAAACAGTGCTGGCGCCCTTTATCGTAGCCCTTATCATATCCTATGTACTTAATCCGATTGTCAGCATGCTGGGAGGGCGCAAGGTGCCGCGTACGATTGCGGTACTACTCATATATGCCTTTTTCCTGACCTGCCTCGGTGTCATTCTGATGAATGTCATTCCGGTATTGATTGAACAGCTGGGGGAACTCAACGAGCATATGCCGGAACTGTCCATGCGTGCCCAGAGCCTGATGAACAATATGGATCACAAATTAATGCCGCCAAGTGTGCGAACAGGCATGAACAGCTGGTTTTTTCAGATGGAGGATCGACTAACTCAGGGAATTACCGTGTTAATGGACAATATCGGGGCGACCATTAATGTGTTATTCAATGTGTTTATCGTGCCATTTCTGATCTTTTATATGTTAAAAGACTTTGAGGTGTTTGAGCGCACGATTGTGGCGTATCTTCCGCGTTCACGTCGGAAAGCGATTGTCTCGGTAATGAAAGAGATCGATACTGCACTGGGGAACTACATTCGGGGACAGTTTATTGTCTGTGTCATTGTTGGTATCTTTGCCTACATTGGTTATATCGTCATTGATATGCCGTATGCCCTGCTGCTTGCAAGCATTGTAGCTGTGTTTAACATTGTGCCCTACTTGGGGCCGTTCCTTGGAGCTGCTCCTGCTGTGGTCATGGCATCAACCGTGTCGTTTAAAATGGTGTTACTTGTTGTCATTGTGAACACACTGTGCCAGGTGCTGGAGAGCAACGTTATTTCTCCTCAGGTGGTGGGACGTACGTTGCATCTGCATCCACTGTCGATTATATTTGCACTGCTCGTCGGAGGCGAACTGGCAGGCATTGTAGGTTTAATTTTGGCAGTACCCGTTTTTGCCGTGCTGAAGGTGATTGTGCAACACTTTTTCGCCTATTACATCAAACGAAGGACCGTCTAAATAGCAAGGTTAAAACATCAACGAGGCCGCGTTGACACCCGCTTGTGCTACCGATATAATGAGTGTGTATGTTGAGAATACGAAATCGATGATGAAATAAAGTACGCCGAGGGTTCCTTTCCTCAGAGAATAGACTTCATCGGATCAGGGTGAGCCTGAACTGATGGCTGGAAGAGTCTTGAAAGATGAAGCGGCGGAAAGCTAATTTCGGAGTGCAGGACAACCCTGCCGGGAGCGACCGTTATTTCGCATGAACGAGGAGATTGTTTGTTTGTCCGGGCAGCAAGGGATAAACAGCAATAACCAGGGTGGTACCGCGATAACATCGTCCCTGATTATTCAGGGGCGTTTTTTGTGTTTATTTTTACAAAAACAATGTTGACCAACCGGAGCGAATACGCAACGGACTATTATAATTTAATGGGGGCATCCAGTATGAAAGCTAGTGAAATCCGGTCCAAATGGATAGAGTTTTTTGCAAGTAAAGGTCACAAAATCGAGCCGAGCGCATCGCTCGTGCCTCACAACGATCCTTCTCTTCTGTGGATCAATGCAGGTATGGCACCGCTCAAACCATATTTTGACGGACGTGAGAAGCCGGAGAACCCGCGTCTAGCGAACTCCCAAAAATGTATCCGTACCAATGATATCGAGAATGTTGGTAAAACGCGTCGTCACCATACGTTCTTCGAAATGCTTGGCAACTTCTCTATTGGAGATTACTTCAAGGAAGAGACGGTTACTTGGGCGTGGGAATTCTTGACCAGCAAAGAGTGGATCGGATTCGATCCGGAACGTCTTTCCGTAACGGTATATCCGGAAGATGAAGAAGCTTTCAAACTGTGGAACGAAAAAGTAGGACTGCCTGCTGAGCGTATCATTAAATTGGATGAAAACTTCTGGGATATCGGCGAAGGCCCATGTGGACCTTGTACCGAGATCTTCTATGACCGCGGCGAAGCTTACGGAAACGACATGAGTGATCCTGAAATGTATCCAGGTGGGGAAAACGAACGTTACCTGGAAGTATGGAACCTGGTATTCTCCCAGTTCAACCATAACAAAGATGGTAGCTACACACCGCTTCCTAACAAAAACATTGATACAGGTGCAGGTTTGGAGCGTTTTGCTTCCATTCTGCAAAATGTGGATTCCAACTTCGACACAGACCTGTTCCAACCGATGATTCAAAGAACAGCCGCTCTTGCGGGTGTGAAATATAACGACAGCGTAGAGATTGATGTTGCATTGAAAGTCATTGCCGATCATATCCGTACGGTTGCTTTTGCAGTAGGTGATGGCGTTCTGCCAAGTAATGAAGGACGTGGATATGTCATCCGTCGCTTGCTTCGCCGTGCAGTTCGTTATGGAAAAGTGCTTGGACTTGACCGTCCATTCCTGTATGAATTGACAACAACCGTTGGTGAAGTGATGGGCATGTACTACCCTGAGGTAGTAGACAAACAGGAGTTCATCGCCAAAGTAATCAAAACCGAGGAAGAGCGTTTCCACGAAACACTCACAGATGGTCTGGCTATTCTGGCTGATATCAGCGGCACAGCCAAATCCGAAGGACGCACCGTTATTAGCGGCCCTGAAGCTTTCAAGCTGTATGATACGTACGGTTTCCCGTTTGACCTGACAGAAGATTATGCTGCAGAGCATGGACTGACTGTGGATCGTGAAGGTTTTGATGCTTCTATGCAGAAACAACGTGAGCTTGGACGTGCTGGACGTCAAGAGAACGAGAGCATGAAAGTTCAAGGCGGACCACTTGCTGACCTGGAGGTTAAAAGCGAGTTTGTTGGTTATACTGACCTGTTGACGGAAGCAAAAGTGGTAGCCATCGTAGCTGGTGACGCCCTTGTTGAATCTGTAGGCGAAGGACAGACGTGTCAGGTTGTTCTGGACAAGACTCCATTCTACGCGGAAAGTGGCGGTCAAGTGAGTGATCAGGGCTTGCTGCGAGGTGCTGGTGTAACAGCAAAAGTACAAGGTTTGTTCAAAGCTCCACTTGGACAACATGTACATCTGGTGACTGTGGAGTCTGGTGAACTGCGTGTAGGCGATGTGATCAATGCCGAAGTAGACTCAGCGAAACGTGGCGACATTATCAAAAACCATACGGCTACCCACTTGCTGCACAAGGCACTCAAAGATGTGCTCGGAACTCACGTAAACCAGGCGGGGTCGCTCGTAGAGCCACAGCGTCTGCGGTTTGACTTCTCTCACTTCGGTAGTATTACGCCGGAAGAGTTGACAGAAATTGAGCGTCAGGTGAACGAACAGATCTGGAATCGTCTGAACGTGAACATCGAGCTGAAAGCTATTGATGAAGCCAAAGAAATGGGGGCAATGGCCCTGTTTGGCGAAAAATATGGAGATATTGTACGTGTTGTTCAAGTCGGAGACTACAGTTTGGAACTTTGTGGCGGCTGTCACGTAAATAATACTTCAGAGATCGGAATCTTCAAACTGGTGAGCGAGAGCGGAATTGGCTCCGGCGTACGCCGGATCGAAGCTGTAACTGGCCGCGGCGCATATCTGTATGTGGAAAGCCAGTTGGAACTGCTTAAACAATCAGCAGCACTGCTCAAAGCAAATGTGGCTGATGTACCTAAACGGATTGAAGGTCTGAACCAACAACTGAAAGAAGCAGCCAGAGAGACTGAATCCCTGCAAAGCAAGCTGAGTGCCATGGAAGCGGGTCAATTGACCGATCAAGTGGTACAAGCAGGAAATACACAATTGCTGGCAGCACGCGTAGATGCTCCGAACATGGATGCGCTGCGTACAGTGGCAGATGAGTTGAAAGTAAAATTGCCTAACGCGGTACTCGTATTGGGTGCTCCAGCAGACGGCAAGGTGAATTTTGTTGTAGCAGTACCTGCTGAACAAGTAAAACAAGGATTACACGCAGGCAAAATCGTCAAAGAAGTCGCAGCAATATGCGGCGGCGGTGGCGGTGGCCGTCCAGATATGGCGCAAGCCGGAGGTAAGGATGCGACCAAGCTGGATGAAGCGCTGAAACTGGCAGTTTCGCTGGTTAGCGGGCATAATGCATAAATCCATTGAGTGGCTTTCAATCGTCAAAAAATAAATCGAAATGGTTCTGTTCGTTTATTTTTTGTACCCGAGAGCGTGTGGAATCGAATGATGCAATATGCTGAAGCCAGTAAAGGACAAGCAAAAAACACAATTGCCTTATCCTTTGTTTACTTGTGGCAGTCAGAATATGTTATTATATAAACAGAAATCAATTCGGCAGGACATGGTCCCCATGTTCATGCAGGAGCGAGGTGTCATCAATGGACTCCATGGATAAGACGGTTAAATTTAATGTGAAAGGTGACGAACAGGAAGCATCATCCAAAGAGATTCTTCTCACGGTATATGATGCATTGGTCGATAAGGAGTATAATCCGATCAACCAAATTGTTGGGTATCTGATTTCTGGAGACCCGGCATACATTCCTCGTCACAACAACGCACGTAGTCTGGTCCGTAAAAAGGAGCGCGATGAGCTGATTGAAGAGCTTGTACGTTCCTATCTGGCCAATCACCGGTAATGTACGCCGCTTCCGCTGTGTTGCAGCCTTGCAGGCAGCGGGAAATGAACCGACAGAAGACAGCCTGAAGCTTGAGAAGGCGATTATTTGCAATCGACCTGAGCAGGCCCCAGGATGGGAGAGCATGGATGAAAATATTAGGTTTGGACTATGGGGACCGAAGAATTGGAGTTGCCGCGAGTGACGCCTTCGGTTGGACTGCCCAGGGATTGGAAGTGCTAGAACGCCGCCGTGATGAAGGCGAGTTCACTCGGATTGCCGATCTTGTGCGTGAGCATGAGATTAGTGAGATCGTAGTCGGACTTCCCAAAAACATGAACGGCACCGTAGGACCGCGCGGTGAGATATGCATTGCTTTTGCCGATCGCCTGCGGGATGAACTGAATTTACCTGTTCACCTTTGGGATGAACGGCTGACAACCATGGCAGCAGAACGTACGCTGATTGAAGCGGATGTCAGTCGGAAAAAACGCAAGCAGGTTGTGGACAAAATGGCCGCAAGCTTGATTTTGCAAAATTATTTGGATGCCAATAGTAGAAGGTGAGGGGGATCAACAATGGCTGAAGATCAACTGGGTATGGAAGAAGAAGCGGAAATTATTTACATTGCGGATGACGAGGGTAATGAAGAGGAATTCGAAGTCATCATGAAGTTTGAAGTAGATGGTTCGGAGGCCAAGTACATGATGGTTGCTCCGGTTGAACCTGAAGATGGCGAAACGGATGTATATGCATTCCGTTATGAAGAAGAGGGCGACGATATTAAACTTTTCGTCATCCAAGATGATGCCGAATGGGATATCGTCGAGGAGACGTTTAATACATTTCTTGCTGAAGATGAAGAGGAAGCGAACTAAATGACGGAATATAGCCGCAAAGACCTGAAATGGACAGATTCACTGCGTCTGGCATTCGGTGCTCATGTTGAGCTCGAGGAAGAGAACGGTAAATCACAACCGTATGACTTGTTGGCTGAGTTCGAAGTGAACGGTCAGCAGTACGCGGTGCTCCGCAGTTCGTTGCGACCTTATGACGAGGTTGAACTTCTGCGGGTATCACCTGGAAGTGAAGACCAGATCATGCCAGAGTTAGTTACGATCGACGATGATGATGAGTGGGAGAACATCTCGGAACTGTATGATGAGTGTACACTCCCCATTGACGAAGATTAAATCAGCTTCAAATTGAAGAAACCGGGAGGGCGGAGAAGTCCGCTCTTTTTGGTTGTGTAAAGGAGTTGTTTCTTTTTTGAAAGGGAAAGCAATTGTAGTCATACTGCTTATCATTGTAGTTCTTGCCGGAGGCGCAGGCGGTTACGTATGGAGTATGATACGTCCTGTGGAAGCTTCTACAGAACCAGTCGTATTCGAGATTAAGAGCGGATCGGGAACTTCGAAAATCGCGGATCAGCTTCAAGAAGAAGGCCTTATTCGAAGTGGGTTAACCTTCAAAGGGTATTTAAAGTGGAAGAAACTAGGTTCTAATTTCATGGCGGGTACATATTCTATGAATCCTGGCGTGACATATGATGAGATTGTTAGCAAGCTGAGTAGTGGTGAAGTTGTACCGGAGGAAATGGTGAAATTTACGATTCCGGAGGGTTATAACGTTCTGCAAATGGCGGGTAAGCTTTCTTATGAGCATGTTGTAGATCGGGATGAATTCATCAAGCTGGCCAATGATCCTTCGGCCTTTGATGTAGATATCATCAAAGATATTCCAGTAGATGAAGAACTTCGCTACGTATTGGAAGGGTATCTGTTCCCGGAGACGTACGAGCTGAAAAAGGGAAGTTCCACGCATGATGTGATGCAACGGATGCTGGAAGAATTCCAGACCAAGATTAATTCCATTCCTGATTTGGAAGCCAAGCTCCAGGAAAAGAACCTTTCCCTGCATGAATTGCTGACGATTGCGTCACTCGTGGAGAAAGAAGTTGTAGTGGATGAGGAGCGTGCTCTGGTTGCAGGTGTAATCTACAATCGGATCAATCAGGATATGAAGCTGGAGATTGATGCTACTGTGCAATATCTGCTCGACAGACCGAAGGAACGATTGTTTTTCAAGGATCTAAAGGTGAAAAGTCCCTATAATACGTATCTGAATAAAGGCTTGCCACCCGGTCCAATTGCCAGTCCAAGTCTTCCGTCCATTGAGGCAGCGTTAAATCCGGAAGCTTCGGAGTATCTGTTCTATGTGACAAAAAAGGATGGCTCATCTGGACATCTATTTGCCAAAACGTATAAAGAACACCAGCAAAATATAGCCAAAAGTAAGGCTGCGCAATAAGCGGAGGGGATTATATGAGTAAGAAACATGAACTGCTCGTTACAGCAGCGAATGTGAAAGAGGCAGAAGTGCTGCTCCAGGCTGGAGCAGATGCTCTGGTCATTGGAGATGATCGATTCGGCATGCGTCTTCCAGGCAGCTTTAGCGTGGAAGAGACAGCAGAGGTGGTTGCCATTGCAGCCAAACATCAGGCGCGTGTGTATGTATCCATGACTAATCTGATGTCCAACGAACTGTTGAAAGAATTGCCTGAATATGTTCAAGCACTTGGCAGAATCGGTATTGATGGTGTGGAGTTTAATGATCCATCCGTGCTGGCTACCATGAAGGAATACGCGCCACATGTTAAGCTGCACTGGAATGCGGAGATGACTTCAACGAACTATGCGACAGCCAACTATTGGGGAACCAAGGGAGCGAGTCGTGTTGTGCTTGCCCGTGAGTTGAATATGGACGAGTTGACCGAAATGGTTCCTTTTTTGAAGGTGGAAGCTCAGGTTCAGGTGCATGGTATGACGAATATTTATCATTCCAAGCGTAGTCTGGTGCAAAGTTATATGGCTCATCAAGGACGGCCGGTTGAGGGACATCTGGGAAAAGAACGGGGATTGTTCCTGATCGAGGCTGAACGCCGGGATGAGAAGTTCCCGATCTACGAGGATATTAACGGTACACACATTATGAGCTCAGAGGATATATGTATCCTCGAAGATCTTCATCTGTTGATGGAGGCGGGTGTGCACAGTTTCAAAATTGAAGGTATGTTAAAATCACTTACCTACAATGAAGCGGTTGTACGTGCATATCGGACAGCGATTGACAGTTATGTAGCCGATGCTGACGCATATGCGTTCTATGAAGAGTGGCTCGCTGAGGTGCGGAAGTTACAGGACCCTGAACGTGAATTGTCGTTTGGATTTTTCTATAAAGAACAAGTGTATTAATAGATGAGGTGAACAGAATGGAAACAGTGGCGGTACAGCGGAAGTTTTCGGGGAAACGTAACCGTCTGGACAAACCGGAGTTGCTAGCTCCGGCGGGTAATCTGGAAAAACTGAAATTTGCGATCCATTACGGTGCAGATGCCGTATATATCGGTGGACAGGCCTATGGACTACGTTCCAACGCTGATAACTTCAGCTTTGAAGAGATGCGTGAAGGTGTGGAGTTTGCCAAAAAGTATGGAGCCAAAGTATTCGTAGCGACAAACATCTATGCACATAATGAGGATGTTGAGGGTATCGAAACGTACCTGCAAAACCTCTATAATGCGGGGATCTCTGCGATCATCGTAGCCGATCCGGCTATTATTGAAGTAGCGCTTCGTGCTGTGCCAGGCCTTGAGGTACATCTAAGTACTCAACAATCCACACTCAACTGGCAAGCCGTGAAGTTCTGGAAAGATGAAGGACTTCCACGTGTTGTTCTCGGACGTGAGACCAGCTTTGAAGAGATTGAAGAGATCAAGGCCAATGTGGATATTGAAATTGAAGCCTTTATTCACGGGGCGATGTGTTCCTCGTATTCCGGACGTTGCGTTCTCTCCAACCATTTTACGGATCGGGACTCCAACCGGGGCGGCTGTTGCCAATCTTGTCGCTGGAAGTATGATCTGTTCGAGGATGCGAGAGAAGATACGGTGTGGGTCAGCGAAGAGGACATGCAGATGAAGGCACCTGCGCCATTCAAACTGGGTGAGAACCAGCTTCCCCTGTTCCAGGAACAGGATAATTCATTCTCCATGGGATCTAAGGATCTGTGCATGATTGGTCATATCCCAGAGTTGATTGATGTGGGTGTGGACAGTTTCAAGATCGAAGGACGTATGAAATCGATCCACTATGTGGCAACCGTGGTTAACGTATACCGTCAAGCTATTGATGCCTATATGGCAGACCCGGAAAATTATGTTTTGAAACCTGAATGGGTTGAAGAAATGAACAAAGCGGCAAATCGCCCGTTGAATACCGGATTTTTCTATGACACACCAGACCATGAAGATCATATCTATGAACCGGAAGAAAAGGCTGTACCTTTTGACTTCGCTGGCTTGGTCATGGGGTATGATGCTGAAACAGGAATGGCAACCATTCAACAGCGCAATCACTTCAAACCAGGACAGGAAATCGAATTTTTCGGTCCGGGTGGTCACTTTTTCAAACAGGTCGTCGGTGAAATACAGGATGAAGAAGGCAATGTTCTAGATGTTGCTCGTCACCCGTTGCAACTGATTAAAATGAAGGTAGATCAACCGGTTTCGTACTTCGATATGATGAGAAAAAAGAAGTAGGCTCAAATACCT
Source organism: Paenibacillus amylolyticus (assembly GCF_047302515.1). Taxonomy (GTDB): domain Bacteria; phylum Bacillota; class Bacilli; order Paenibacillales; family Paenibacillaceae; genus Paenibacillus; species Paenibacillus amylolyticus_G. The sequence continues at coordinate 486,889 of NZ_CP168019.1, forward strand.
ACAATGTGTCAATATTGTATTATGATTTAACAACATAATGTTATGAAATTTACATGGGGACCTCCGTTTATCGGCAGATGGGGGTCTTTTTTTTATAGAAAAATAGGAATAAAGTTGTAAAATATTTCTGGAAAGTGAAAGGGGAACGAAGAAAGCTGTCGAATACTACATATTTATAGGGGAGAGAAAGAAAAATCCAACAAGTAAATAACTGGCAGGTGAATGGGAATGGTTCAAAAGAAGCAGAAAGACAGTGGGGAGCAAGTGATAAAATCCGAGCAGGTTAACCCTGAGCAGGTTCAGAAAGTGAAGAAAGAAAAAGTAGGTAAAAGTAAAATTACAGGGAATGGGAAAAAATTACTTAAGTTTGACCGTAGTAAATTGAAGCTGGGCTGGATCAAGACCGATTGGGTGAAGAAACAATTTAAAAACCGGGATTGGAAAAACCTTGGAGGTTCTTCTTTCCAACAGATTAAGAAGGCAAATCCGGTTAAATCCGTAGGGGTTAAACTGTTCTTGATCTTTTTTGCGGGAATTATGATTTTTGTAGTGAGTTTAGGTCTATTATCCTATTCGAAGGCCAAAGGTACGATAGAGAAAAATGCCTCGCGTGCCAATCAGGAGACCATTGATCAGACCAAGCAAAAAATGGACATCATTTTAGAGAGGTTTGTCGATACATCCACACAGATTTTCTTTGATCCAGAAATGCAGTCCTTGCTACAAAAAATGTCAGATCAAAATCTGACTGCGTATGATACATTCATAAACTCAAGTTCTATCAACAAGCAACTGTCCAATGTTGCATTTACAAATAAATCTATGGAAGCGATTTATTTGGTACCTACGGACGATACAAAGTCCGTTATGGGTACAGGTAGCAACAGTTCATCCATGGGCAACATTCGCCAGGAAGCATGGTACAGTGAGTTGATTGAGGCGGGCGGTTATCGCTGGCTTCCAACAGAGGTCAAGGAAGATGGCTCAACCCCAACGTTTAAAATTGCACGTTCAATGAAAAACCTGCAGGGAACGACCCAGTCGTATGTTCTGGTTATTGAACTGAAACTGGAAGTTCTGGAGGAACAATTGAAATCGCTTGATCTGGGTCCAGGAGCTGTTCTTCAACTGATTGCTCCGGATAATAAAGTGGTTGCATCCTCCATCTCGGATCGTACGGGACAAGATACAGAGCTTGCATTTGTCAAAGAGTTGACCGAACCAGCAGGTAGTACGAATACGGAGTATATGGTAGATGGAAAATCTACGGAAATGTTGGCTGTATACAGTACGATGGATACATCCAATTGGAAACTGGTTGGTATGATACCTACCTCTGTTTTGGTTCAGGACGCAAAAGGCATTCTGACTCTGACCCTGTGGATGGCACTGATTGATGCGGGGATTGCAGTATTGATCGGGATCTGGATGGTGCGCATGATCGCTCGTCCACTCGGCAAATTGAAAGACCTGATGCAGGAAGGTGCGAAAGGTAATCTTAAAGTTCGTACACCATATAGCTCCCAGGATGAAATTGGTCAGCTCTCATCCGCCTTCAATCTGATGATGGAGCAGATTACTAAGCTGGTTGAACAAACCAATCGTTCTGCGCAGGAAGTATTGGATACGGCCTCTGAGCTGAGCAGTGCATCCAAGAAAACGGCTGTGTCTGCTTCGGAGATTGCCGTAGCTACAGAAGAGATCGCAGGCGGTGCAGGCAGTTTGGCAACCGAAGCGGAACGTGGCAATGAATTAACTGACAATATCTCTCGTCAGATGCAGAGTGTAATCGCTGCTAATGAACAGATGGGTGATTCTGCTCGTCATGTAGAGAAGTCCAGTCAGACAGGAACACAACATCTGAATCAGTTGATGACCAAAACGCAGAAGACAGAAGAAATGATTGGTGCACTGGTGAATAAGGTTGATTCGCTGAAAGAGAGTACGTCTTCTGTTCTGAAAGTGCTTGAAGTGCTGCAAAACATAACGAAACAGACAAATATCCTTTCCCTGAATGCAACCATTGAAGCAGCACGTGCTGGTGCAGCAGGACGCGGATTCATGGTGGTGGCTGATGAGGTTCGTCAGCTCGCGGCTCAATCCAGACAATCCATTGAGATGGTTGGAGAGATTACAGACAAAATCATGACTGAAATGAATGAGACCGTGGATGCTTTGTCGGCAGCCTATCCGTTATTCAAGGAACAGATGGATGCGGTTAAAGACACCAATGTCATCTTTGCTTCCGTACAGGAACAGATGGGTGCATTTGTGGAACGTCTGGGCATGGTGACAGGTTCTATTGGAGATTTAAACAAATCTCAAGGTACTTTGTCTGAAGCCATGAGCAATGTCAGCGCTGTAGCTGAAGAATCTTCTGCAACGTCCCAAGAAGTAGCTTCTTTGAGCAGTGAACAGCAAAATATCAGTAACCAGCTGGTCAATCTGTCTGGCAAACTGGAGAATGTGTCTACTGAACTGAAAGAAACCTTGTCACGCTTTACGGTGTAACAAGCCAAGGTTGAAATGAGGAAAACCTGTCCCGCACATGGGACAGGTTTTCTTTTTGTTTACCGGATAATTCCAAGCCATATCAGCAATAATATGGTCAAAACGACAAAAGGTGAGATTGGGATGCATCTCCTTGCGAAACGGCGAATCTATATAACTTGTATTCTTCTAACTCTTGTCTTTGGATTGCTTATATTACGATTGGGATGGGTCCAGATTGTTCAGGTGAATCAGACGATGCCTGGATCTCACCGGACGGTACGTGAAATGTCTGTATTGCAGCGTGAACGCGGGGTGATGCTTGACCCGGGGCGGGGACAATTTACGGATTACAAGGGTGAGGCGTTGACCGGTAAACTGCAATGGGGATTGGTTCTTTTTCCACAGGCAAGTCCATTAGAGAAATTACGCAAGCAAGGGGCATTAGAAGGCTCCGAGATGATACAGTTGGCAGCTATATTACATACCGATCCGGATCAATTGAAGAAGGAATGGAATCAGGAAAGTATACCTCATTTCTGGACAGCAGGTACACATCAGCCTGTTCATTTGACCGCTGCCCAGGTGGAGCGCCTACGTAGTTTGCACCTGCAAGGAGCTGGCATCTATCCGATGATGACAAGGTATCTTCAGGGGCATACAGGAATGCAGTGGATGGGTTATCTGGCTGAACAGCCTGAGTCCTCCAAAGTTCTGACTAGACATCAGGATGAAGTAAAACAGCCATTTGCTATGAAATCAGGAGCAGCTGGACTGGAGAGGACACTTGAACCCTTGTTAAGGGGAATTGGCCCTACGCTTGTATCACGCATGGTCTCGGGTGGTGGGGAGATTATCCCTGATATTCAGCCACACGTCATTGCACCGACCAATAGCCATTATCCTTTACGAGTAGAAACCACAGTGGATGCTGAGTTACAGCGTGGGTTGGAGGAGTTAACGCAAGAATCTGGATTACAAGAAGGGGCCATTGTTGTGTTAGATGCCGCTAACGCAGATGTTCGCGCCATGATCTCCCGCCCTTTCTATCAGCCACAACATGTGGACCCCAAGCAATCGGCCTGGGGGAATCGTGCAATACAGGGAGCCGTACCGGGTTCCATTTTCAAAATTGTCACTGCGGCTGCTGCTTTGGAGTATCATGCGGTTTCTAACGGAGAAGAATTCCATTGTGGTGGTGAGTACGGAAGATATGGGTTGTCTTGCTGGAAGGAGCATGGGCATGGAGACCTGAATCTGGAGCAAGGATTCGCTGAGTCTTGTAACATCGTATTCGCGGAAACGGCGCGCAGGCTTAGTATGGAACAACTGGAGAACACGGCTGATCGTCTGGGACTCGCGCGTCCGATTGGCTGGGAGGGGAAGCAGATGGCAGGAATGCCTGTGTTACGACACTTTGATCATGAGGATCACGGGCGTGTGAGAACAGAGGCTGTTTCTTCTGCTGATGAAGGTGCGAAAATACAGACAGCAATTGGTCAGCGAGATGTCTTGGTCACACCGCTGCAAGCTGCCAATCTGATCGTTACACTGTTACATGATGGAAAGGTTAGTTCCCCACGTCTCGTTAAGCGCATCCGATATGCGGATGGTGGCACCATGCTGGAATTGCCCTTGCATGATTCACCTTCAGCATCAGGACAGATTGCTCCCGCAACAGCGCATAAACTGTTATCCTGGATGAATAAGGTAGTTCGTGAGGGAACAGGAAAATCCCTACAGCGTGCGCGGTGGCATGTTGCAGGGAAGTCAGGTACAGCTCAGGTACAGAAACATGGGGAGAAGCGTAACAATCAATGGTTCATTGGTTATGGACCGGTAGAACAACCCCAATATGCTGTAGCTGTTCTTGTTCAAAATGTTTCTCCTGACAGCCAACATCAGGCGACGGCTCTCTTCAGGAAGGTGATGGACTATTTGGCTGAGTCCTCATGATCCTTCGCAGGAATGGGACGTTGTACAGTAGATTCGGCAGAATTCGATGAGTCCTTATTAACGGGTGGGTCCATGACTAATGGAGAGGACTCAAATTCATCTTTTGGCAGGTGAATCCACTTTTGCAAGTATCCTTGTTGTAACAGTTCTTTCAGAAGGATCAGAAGCACTGGAGATAACACTACACCAGCCAGGCCAAAGATCGAAAGGGAGATCAGCATAAACGAAAGCATCAAGTACGCCGAGGATACACCAATCGAGTTACCTGATATTTTCGGTTCCAGCAACTGCCGTGTCAGCATCGTTACTGCCAGAATCACAATCAAGCCAATCGCTAGGCTACTATTGCCAATAATGAATAAGTAGACGATCCATGGAATAAATACAACAGGAACGCCAAGCAATGGTACCAGATCAAAAACCGCACAGACTGCTGCAATGGTAAAGGCGTTAGAGGTTCCCAAAATCAACAAACCTGCATAAATCAATACAAACGTAATGAGCATCATGATCATCTGGGCCTTCAGATACGAGCGGATTGTCTTGAACACGTGATTACGCATGAATTCAATAGCTGACTTTAATGTTTTGGGCGTTTTCGCACGGGCGAACTTGCGCCAGGATTCAATCTCGATACTGAGGAAAAATGCCAGAATAATCGCAATTCCGAAGTTCGTAATAAACGAAGAGAATGAACTGAGGAAACCTACGACGAATTGCGCTCCGCTAGTTACCCATTTGGACAGGAACCCGGTCAGGGTTGCAAAATAATCATTCGCTTTTTCCATAACTCCATCAGGGAGAGCGTCTGACTTGTCCTGAATGAATAACACCAGATTGGTGAATTCACGCTGTATCATTTCAATGTATACGGGAAAATTATCTTGAAGATTGGAAATTTGTGAAATGATAATCAAGCCTACCCCAAAAAAGGCAGCGACAATTAATGCAAGAAACAACAAGACGGAGATGGCGGCTCCAAGCGTCTTTGGCAATCCTTTGCGATGTAAAAATTTGGCCAGCGGTTCAATCATCCAATACACAATGAATGATAGAAAGACCGGTGCAGCCACATGGTATAATTGACTGAAACCGTACATGATCACATACACGGTTAATACGAGCAACGCGATGTCAAAGACAGTTCGCCCGTATTTTTTGTAAAGCGGTAGCATGGACATGGCTCCTTTGATGGCAATAATTAGATTGTATTTATTGTACACGATAGCTATCTTTTTGGGAAAACAGGATTCAAGAAAAGTCCGAACTATGATAAAATTAAAGGCGGTTTATTTTAGATAGTGCCATAGTGCACCGTAATTCAGCAGGAGAAGTGGGGAGCTCGCAACATGACAACGATACTTCATAGTATTTTACTGTGGTTATTGTATCTTTCATCTTTTTACGCCTTTATTCCAAGTTTGATCAGCAGGTTTTTTGGTTTTCGTGTATTTCGACGGGGAAGAAGTGATACACAATTTGCATTAACGTTTGACGATGGGCCAGATCCACATTATACGCCAAGATTGCTCGATCTGCTTCGTCAGCATCAAGCAAAAGCCACATTTTTTGTCGTTGGAGAACATGCAGCGAGTCATCCTGAACTCATACAGCGCATACATGAGGAAGGTCATCTTATTGGCATTCATAATTATATTCACAAGACGAACTGGCTCATGCGGCCACGTACCGTTCGAGATCAGATTCAGCGAACAGGTCAGATTATTCATGAAGTAACCGGCGTGAAGACTTGTTATTATCGTCCACCGTGGGGGATTATGAATTTGTTTGATTTTTTCAGCAAGAAAGAACGAAAGATTGTACTGTGGTCTTCCATGTTTGAAGACTGGAGAAGCCGAGTAGGTGCCCAGAGATTAACTGAACGGATGCTGAAGGAACTGAGAGGCGGAGAGGTCATGTTGCTGCATGATCGAGGAACGACCCTTGGTGCTGATGCACACGCGCCGGAGCAGATGCTTCAGGCGCTGGAAGTCGTATTACAGGAAGCTGAACGGCTTGGCCTGCAAAGCGTACGCGTTGATACGTTGATGGGAGGTATCACAGTGAGCGAATCTCAGAACAAAATGCAATTACAGACACCATTGAAACTATGGAAACGAATCGTTGTTGCACTATGGCTGGGCTGGGAGAAGTTGTTCCACTGGGTATATCATCTACGGACGGCTTCACCAGAGGACCCAATGCTGCACTTCAGATCACGTGTATATCACGGAGCACGGGTGGAGATGAATGATGGCCATGTCATTCAAAATGGAGATCCGGTAATAGAACTGCATTTTGACAATCAGAAGTTGTTTGAACTTGGAGTGACGTCACGTTCCAGTATGCATTTGGCTATTCGCATGATTCGGACCATGGAACAGCAATTGCCGGATCTGGCACGCATGGTGGCACTCGAACCTGAGTTACGCTCTGCCAAGGCGATATACGGTGTGAGCATGATTAACAGAGGCCCAGAAAAATTCGGATTTACCATACAAGAATTGCCTCCTGGACCGTTCAGTGCTGCATCCAAAGTATACTTGAAGCTGCTGTTAAGTGTAATCCACCCGGCAGGAACCAAACGTCTGAAACAGCGTACAGAACAACTGGTACCCAAGATGATTGCCATGCCGCTGGATCTATTGTTGGAACGTTACGGTCAACATATGATGCAGGTGGCAGCAACGGTAGAAGAATCCAGAGATGAATCGTTGTTAATTGAACAAGAGATACTGCCAGAGCGGAACTAAACGGACTGAATACACCAACCAGCAAAAGAAAAGGGTTGCCCTTCGCCAGATTTGGCAGAAGAGCAACCCTTTATTTATTAGTGAATTAGATACTCAGTACGCCACCGTTGCTTGCATTGGTAACCAGTTTGGAGTAACGAGCCAGGTAACCGGTTTTTACTTTCGGTTCAAAGCCTTTCCAACCTGCGCGACGACGTTCAAACTCTTCGTCACTGATGTGCAATTCGATGATACGGTTGTTCAGATCCAGTTCAATGATGTCCCCTTCTTCAACAAAGGCGATTGGACCACCCTCAGCTGCTTCCGGAGAGATATGTCCGATACTAATTCCGCGAGATGCGCCAGAGAAGCGTCCATCGGTGATCAGACCAACTTTGGCACCCAACCCCATACCTACGATCTGGGAAGTAGGAGCCAGCATCTCAGGCATACCTGGTCCGCCTTTTGGTCCTTCATAACGGATAACAACAACATGTCCTTCTTTTACTTTGCCGTTAGCAATACCTTCGAGCGCTTGCTCTTGGGAGTCAAAGCAGATGGCAGGACCTTTGTGATATCCACCAACCGAAGCATCAACAGCACCAACTTTGATGATAGCGCCTTGTGGTGCAAGGTTACCAAACAATACAGCCAGGCCGCCTTTTTCGGAATGCGGGTTATCCAGATGGTGAATGACATTGGTATCCTGAATTTCTTTTCCTTCAACGTTCTCACGGATCGTTTTACCTGTTACTGTAATGCAGTCACCATGAATTGCGCCTGGTTTCTTGAGCAATTCGTTCAGCACTGCGCTTACGCCGCCTGCATTATGAACGTCTTCGATGTGAAGATCGGAAGCAGGTGCAAGTTTCGCCAGATGTGGAACGCGGTTAGCTACTTCATTAATACGTTCGATTGGATACTCGATACCTGCTTCATGAGCCAGTGCCAGCGTGTGAAGTACTGTATTCGTAGATCCGCCCATCGCCATATCCAGTGCAAACGCATTATCGATCGCTTCTACAGTTACGATATCACGTGGTTTCAAGTCCATTTTGATGAGTTCCATCAATTGGGTAGCGGATTGTTTAACAAACTCACGACGCTCAGGAGCAACGGCAAGGATGGTTCCGTTACCTGGCATAGCCAGTCCCATCGCTTCAGCCAGACAGTTCATGGAGTTTGCCGTAAACATACCGGAACATGATCCACATGTCGGACAGCCGAACTGTTCAAGTTCAAGCAAGCTCTTATCATCGATTTTACCTGCTTGGTAAGCACCTACACCTTCAAATACGGAAGTCAGGGAAAGAGCTTTACCATTGCTGTCACGACCAGCTTTCATTGGTCCACCACTTACGAACAGGGTAGGGATGTTAACGCGAAGCGCACCCATCATCATGCCTGGTGTGATTTTGTCACAGTTCGGGATACATACCATGCCGTCGAACCAGTGTGCAGATACAACGGTTTCCACGGAATCCGCGATAATGTCACGGCTTGGCAGCGAGTAACGCATACCAATGTGTCCCATGGCAATACCATCATCTACTCCGATGGTGTTGAATTCGAATGGAACGCCACCGGCTTCACGAATAGCATCCTTTACAATTTTACCGAATTCCTGAAGGTGGACGTGGCCGGGCACGATATCGATGTATGAGTTACATACGGCAATAAACGGCTTGCCGAAATCCTCTTCTTTAACGCCCGCTGCGCGGAGCAAACTCCGGTGTGGTGCACGGTCAAAACCTTTTTTGATCATATCGGAACGCATCTTCTTGGCTGACATGGTGTATTCCCCCCAAATATATAATATTGAGCAACATGAATGGAAAAGTAAATGGCAGTGCATCTGTCGTTTAATTTCATCCGTACTCTAAAAAAAAGGACCGGCATGCCGGTGTCGAGCTCCCCGTAGTTTGTGAAATTCTTTGCTGCTTTAAACCCGTGAACACCCGGTTTTTCTATTGAGTCTATCACAACCGTCGTCATATTTCTACAATCAATAGAAAGAAGCCTCAAACCATTTTCATGGAATTAGACTTCTTGATTTACGGGAAAGCTATGAGTATGTTTCGATGTGGCAAGCGGAATTCATTAGTTGCTTCCGCCTTTGCGTCCAATCTTACGATAGAATTCCTTATTATGAGTTTCGGAGGTTGCTTCGCCGCCCTTGCGACCAATCTGCTTGTAGAAGTCAGTATCATGGGCATCTGAAGTCGCTTCTCCACCTTTTTTTCCAATCATCTGGTAGAAGCTTCGATCATGGTTCTTGGAAGTCGCTTTGCCACCTAATCTACCGGCTTCTTCACGGCTCATCTTGTGTTCTGACGTCGGTTGACGTGCCATTACAAATCACTCCTTACAACAATAAGTTGTTTTTTGTAGCGCGTATCTCTAATTTACCACCTTATTTCCAGCCTGAAACAATACACCCGGATAGAATCGATGGTGAAGAGATCCGTCAGAGCATTAGGCCGACCGTTTAAACACCTCATGTCGATTGAAAGAAAATCGGGATATATCCGGTTCAATTACGGGTTTGAACGTGTGACGTACAGCCGGCAGAGCCAGTGTGACTGCGAAGAGTATGGCAATGACAAGTATGACTGGAATATACGCCGAGCTTCCCATATAACTGTAGATTCCGGACCAGATCGCGAGACGAACGAGAAACCCATGCAGCAGGAACACATAGAGTGTGCGTCGTCCAAGGTCCGTCAGTCTGGAAGTCAAGGAAGGTACCCAAGCCAAGAACAGTGCTGCCGATGCGATTTCCAGCAAGTAGACACCCAGTCGGAAGATGCCTGCATACCATTCGTGGTGACCCAGTTCGGCGTACGTCATGCTGCCAAGTAACCATCCGGATGAAATATTCAAACCCCCATACCCGATCCATACCAACAGTGCTGCAGAGAGGATGGCTGCGGTTTTTCGCCCCCAACCGGATAATAAACGTGAACGGATGGTTGCTCCATAGTCATAACCGATGACAAAGAACGGCAGGAACACAAACGTACGGCTGAAGCTGAGCCAGAATCCGTCGATAGGCAAATACCCGGCAATTACACCGAGCGCAATCGATCCAATCAGCCGATATATCGGTTTCCAGGAAATCGTCAGACGAAGCAACAGTCGCCAACAGAAATGACTCGCGAGAAACCATAACAGCAAGTAAGGTGCAAAGAAGGATAACCGCATATGGGGTGTGTGGAATACGGTAAAGTCCATCAATGCGTATAAGGACTGAAACAGTACATACTGTAGTGCAATCTGCTTCAGGACATTTCGCCCAGATGCACCCTGGAGTGAGTGTGTCGCAAAATACCCGGTTACCCATACAAAGAGTGGCATGTGAAACGTATATATCCACAGGAACAGAGCTTCCGCTCCTGCAAAACGTGTGATGAGTGGTTCAAGTGCATTACCAGCAAGGACACAGACGATAAGCATAAAGCGCAGATTGTAAAAGAAAGATTCCTGATCATCCCGGATCAGTGTCTGATTTTTCATGGTGTAGCCCCCTTATAGACCCTGGTTGCCAGGTCATTTGCATCTGTAATAAGGGTAATATGGATGTGCATTATCTATTGTGATTTAATTCACATCAGTAAGCGTTATCTTTTCTCAAAGCTGTGACAACAAAATGAACGCAACGGGATTGACAACGGTTGCATAGAGGATGACAATAGAAAAAGAAGATGAGGGAATGTAACTATAAGGAGGGAAGAAATCATGTCAACGAGTCCCTATCCAAGCCCGGAAATTATTACTTTTGGGGAGAGTATGGGTTTGCTGACCGCCAAGGATACAAGAGGGCTGGAATATGCAGCCACACTGGACAAGTCTTTCGGGGGTGCTGAGAGCAATCTGGCTATTGGCGTATCCCGTCTGGGGCATACCAGTGGTTGGTTTGGACGCTTGGGCAATGATCCGATCGGCAGTATGATTCTGAAAGCCATTCGCGGTGAAGGCGTAGATGTATCCCGAGTACGTTTAAGTGATCAAGAGCCCACTGGTTTGATGATTCGTGAGAACGCTTCCGGGAAAGCCTCGGTGCATTATTATAGGAAGCTATCTGCTGCAAGTGCGATCACACCTGATGATCTGGATCCCGACTATATTGCCGGGGCGAAGATATTGCATGTTACGGGCATAACGGCAGCGATAAGCCCGTCCGGACTTGCTACGGTAGAGGCTGCTATACATATTGCCAAACAGGCAGGGGTGAAAGTAAGCTTTGATCCAAATCTGCGTCTCAAACTATGGTCTGCGGATGAGGCCCGTCCGGTTATACTGCGTTTAGCTGAACTGGCGGACTACTTTTTACCGGGGCTGGATGAGATGAAACTTCTATATAACGAAGAAAATGATCAAAAAGTACTTGAGCGTTTATCTGCCATGAAAGCTGTGTGCATCGTGAAGGGTGGCCCTGATTTGACCTACGTATTGGCGAATGGTACCCTAACTGAAGTTCCGTACTTTAAGGCGGATAATGTTCTGGATACGGTAGGAGCAGGAGACGGATTCTGTGCGGGATTTTTATCGGGTTTATTAAAAGGATACTCCCCGCAGGAAGCAACCCGTCTCGGCAATTTGACCGGTTCCATGGTTATACAGGCTGTTGGCGATTGGGAGGCGCTCCCGACGTGGGGGCAGGTCGAGGCCAAGCTGAACAACGTTGCCCATGTTGAGCGTTAGTCGCTGCTGAAATCATATATGGCTCATCTTCGTTCTTAAATGTAAGGCTTGTATACACAACCACCACATTGACAAGGGAGAGAATGAAATGAAGAAGCTTCAGCTGTTGCAAAAGATTACGGACAATGGGGTTGTGGCAGTTCTGCGTGCAGATTCTGCGGATCAAGTCATTGCCATGGCCGAGCAAGCGATTGCGGGTGGCATTAAAGTTATCGAGATTACGATGACAGTACCCAGTGCACTCAAAGCCATTGAAAAATTAAGCCGTGTATACCATTGGAACACACAAGATCCAGAGAAATTCGCGATTATTGGTGCGGGAACGGTGCTTGAACCGCAAACGGCAAGAGCGGCCATCATGTCGGGTGCCGAGTTTGTAGTTGGACCTTCCCTGAATCCGGATACCGTTCAGATCTGCAACCTGTATCGAATTCCGATTCTGCCTGGTGTGATGACGATTGCTGACGTTCAACGCGCATTGGAACTCGGCGTGGACATTGTGAAGTTGTTCCCGGGTAACCTGTATGATCCTTCGATTATCAAAACGATGAAGGGCCCTATGCCGCAGGCGAATTTTATGCCAACTGGCGGGGTATCCTTGTCTAATCTGGGGGATTGGATCAAGGGTGGAGCAGTGGCTGTAGGGATCGGTTCCGACTTGACATCGGAAGCTGTGAAGACGGGTGACCTGAGTCATGTCCGTCGCAAAGCGGAACAATATATGGATGCTTACCGCAAGGCCAAGGCTGAATAAATTTTTTTCAATTCGTAGAAGGGGAGCCTGATAAACAAAGGCTCCCAATTCTGTGAGCCGCGGCACCTGCGGAAGTGAAGAAAGGTGATTAACGTTGAGAAATCGGTATAATACAGGGCGCAAGAAGAGGGGCATCGGGAAATTCCTGCTCGTACTTCTGGCGCTCATTGTCATTGGATGTGGATTTGTTGCGTGGAAATTATTCACACCATACGGTCCACAGGAAACAGCTCAAACAGCTATGGAAACAGCCAATCCGGTAACGGTGAGTGAACAAGAGAACTGGATTGATTTTGTGCCAGATAAACCGACGGGGAAAAGTGTGCTCTTCTACCCTGGTGGACTGGTAAAACCGGAAAGCTATGCACCACTTGCGCATGAGCTGGCTGCTGCGGGGCATCACACGATTATTGCCAAGATGCCAGTTAACCTGGCAGTGCTTAAGCCAAACTTGGCAGATGAGATTCTGTCCGCATATCCGGACGAACAATTTGTTATGGGTGGACACTCTCTCGGCGGGTCGATGGCTGCACGTTATGTAGCCGCACATCCTGATGCACTTCACGGGATCTTCTTCTTGGCATCTTACCCGGATGAAAAAGGAAGCGTAAAGTCACTTGGAATACCTGCTTTATCTATTCTGGGTACTAAAGATGAAGTCGTGAATGCTACGAAGTATCAGAGTGGACGGATGTATCTTCCAGAAGACACGGTATATTACACCATTGAAGGTGGTAACCACGCCCAGTTCGGTGATTATGGTCATCAAAAAGGAGATGGCGAGGCGGAAGTGAGTGGGGAAGAACAGCTGAATCAGACGGTCAAGACTGTACTCGCTTGGTTAAGTACCATGAAGTAGGTTTTGATTATTCTGCATTAAGGGTTGAATGCATTTATAGCATAACTTAATGGAGGTGATATGGATGACCATGCTTCAAGTGAATGGAGTGCAGATCCCATGTAAAGGGATCCTGTTCGATAAAGATGGAACACTGCTGGAATTCCTTCAGCTATGGGGGCCGTGGGCAGAGACGTTGCTGAGTCAGTTACAAGCACGTATGAATGAGCTTGGAGCTTCATTTACGGTTGAACGGGAGCACGTCTTAGGCACCATTCATAATGCAGAAGGTCACATTGTCGGCTATGATCCGCAAGGTCCACTTGCCATTGCGACTGTGGATGAGTGCACGGGATTGCTTGCCGGGCAGTTATATGCAGCAGGCATACCATGGAATGAAGCGATCACAACGATACGCCAATTTTCAAGTGTAGCCATGAGATCGGTAAGAGAGCGCAAATCCGCTGAACCAATGTCAGGATTGCTGGATTTCTTGCAGAAATGCAGGGCAGCAGACATACCACTGGCGGTCGTCACTTCAGATAGTACAGCGGCAGCAGAAACACATCTGGATTGGATGGGGATTCGTTCCTTTTTCACATCCATTGTGGGCTGTGATCGGGTGACCCAGGGCAAACCGGATAGAGAAGCAGCACTCTTGGCTTGCCGTGAATTACATATCGATCCTGCGGAGGCCGTTGTAATTGGAGACAGCAATGGGGATATGCAGATGGGGCGGCACGCAGAGGTATCCTATACCCTCGGTTACTGTCCGCATTTAGATCAAGGATCCCACTTGGTTGATGCCCATGCCATTATTCGTCATTATAATGAGATAAGCATTATTTTATAAGTCACCCTGACCTGATTGGACTATATAAATTGAACTAACATTTACACGAAATGGAGAGGACAGAAATAACCTGAAGAAACGGAGCGTTCGCCTAAAAGCTTTCTAAAAGAAAGCTACATCGGAAGCATATGCTATCCTCGGATTTTCCCCTTAGGAAAGGAATCAAAAAAAATCTGTGGATAACAGCGATCGGAAGGTTGTTCTGTCATCGTAGTGGCCAGTGTAAATATTCTTTAGTTCAATTTATATAGTAAACAAAAGGAGGAGAGAGGATGAACGCAACAGAACAACTGGCTGCCTGGATTCAGGAAAGCTCCCGGATTGTTTTTTTCGGAGGGGCCGGAACTTCAACGGAAAGCGGGATTCCCGACTTCCGCTCGGCTGCGGGTCTGTATCAGACGGAGCAGCATTCGCCTTATCCACCGGAAGAATTATTAAGCCGACATTTTTTTGATCAACATGCTGATATTTTTTATGGTTTTTATCGTGGCAAAATGCTTCATCCAGATGCGGAACCGAATGGGTGCCATCAACTATTGGCCCGTCTGGAGCAGGAGGGAAAACTTCAGGCAGTGATCACGCAAAATATTGACGGACTACATCAGAAGGCAGGTAGCAGCAATGTTTTTGAACTTCACGGTTCAATTCATCGTAATGCCTGCATGGATTGCAAGCAGTTTTATACGCTGAATGATATTATACAGTCCCAAGATACCGTGCCTCGCTGTACCACATGTGGTGGTGTGATCAAACCGGATGTGGTGCTGTACGAAGAGGAGCTGGATCAGACGACATTGTATCGTTCCATTGATGCACTGTCTTCTGCAGATCTGTTACTCGTGGGAGGCACGTCACTGACGGTGTATCCAGCGGCCCAGTTAATTACGTATTTTCAGGGAAAACATACCGTTCTGCTCAACGCTACACCTACCGCTTACGACCGCAGGGCTGATTTGCTGATTACAGAGCCGATTGGCGAGGTAATGAATAATGTGGACCAGCTTCTTGGTTAAACGTACGTACTGATTAACCGCATTCTCCGGTATAGACCGGATACAAGAGGCGGAACCTGGGGAAAGAAGGGATTCATAATGGTCTACGTAGCAAGCGATACTCGCTATGAAACGATGAAATATAACCGCGTTGGACGTTCAGGTTTGAAACTGCCAGCGATTTCACTGGGGCTGTGGCATAATTTTGGCGGTATCAATAACGCTGAGAATGGCCGTAATATGATTACCCGGTCATTT
Source organism: Paenibacillus amylolyticus (assembly GCF_047302515.1). Classification (GTDB taxonomy): domain Bacteria; phylum Bacillota; class Bacilli; order Paenibacillales; family Paenibacillaceae; genus Paenibacillus; species Paenibacillus amylolyticus_G. The sequence continues at coordinate 502,466 of NZ_CP168019.1, forward strand.
GATCTGGGCATTACACATTTTGACCTTGCCAACAACTATGGCCCACCGGCAGGTTCGGCAGAGCAGTTATTTGGACAGGTACTGGCCCAGGATCTGAAACCTTATCGTGATGAACTGGTGATCTCCACCAAAGCGGGGTATTATATGTGGCCCGGGCCGTATGGCGAGTGGGGTTCACGCAAAAATCTGGTATCCAGTCTGAATCAGAGCTTGAAGCGTATGGGCCTGGATTATGTAGATATTTTCTATTCACATCGTTATGATCCCGAAACACCTTTGGAAGAAACGATGATGGCACTGGATCATATTGTTCGCTCGGGCAAAGCCCTTTATGTAGGGATCTCCAACTATCCCGCAGAGCAGACGAGACAGGCTGCCGAAATTCTGAAAGGTCTGGGTACGCCCCTGTTAATCCATCAACCGAAATACTCGCTGCTGGACCGCTGGATTGAAGATGGTTTGCAGGACGTGCTGGATGAGTATGGAACAGGCAGTATTGCATTCTGTCCATTGGCACAAGGTGTGCTCACGAACAAATACTTGAATGGTATCCCGGAAGACTCACGTGCCAAAGGACCGTCGGTATTCCTGAATGAAAACAACATCTCTCCAGAGACGCTCCGCAAAGTGCGTGCGCTGAACCAGATTGCAGCAGCCCGTGGTCAGAGTTTGGCCCAATTTTCACTCTCATGGGTGTTGCGTAATGGCAGGGTAACTTCCGCGCTTATTGGCGCAAGTCGTCCTTCCCAGATTGAAGAGAATGTGGCTGCACTGAGCCAATTGGATTTCTCTACAGAGGAATTGGAACGGATTGAATCCATCCTGTCTCCAGAGCCTGATGACAAATAAATAAAGTGTAAAAGGTGCATCTTAGCCATAATGGCGGAATGCACCTTTTTTTGTCGTACGTGTTCCGTCCGTTGTGTTGCTCACCGTTTGATTTGTTGAGCATTCTGCTGTAACCCCTGATGTAGTGGACGGGACAGTATTTTCTCTCGATACAAGCTAGGGGCTTCACCGTGAAATCGTTTGAACTGTTTGGAGAAATATAGTGCGTCTGGCAGTCCAACCGATGCAGATACCTGTTCGATGGACAGATCCGGGCGTTCTCTCAGGAGTTGGCGCGACTTGTCGATCCGCAGTTTGAGCAGATAAGTGACTGGCGAAAGTCCGGTTTCCTGTTTGAAAATTCGGGATAGATACGCACGGTTGTAGCCGAGACTCGCAGACATTTGTTCAATGGAGACAGGATAGGCATATTGGGTGGACATATACTGAATCATCTGTTTTACCGTACGTCGGATGGAGGATTCACCTGGAATTAAGGTTTGGCCCTGCGAAAGGTGATTCTGTGCTTCGGCTAGAATCATATATAACGTACCCAGTGATGTGAAATGGGAGCTTTCTTTGCGCTCGGCAAAAGCATCTTGCATCACGGATAGCCAATCGGATATTCCACAGGATGGTCCAGCATGAAAAACGGACTTCTCCGGGCGGAATCCGGCCTCCTCGGTATGCTGGGCAGCCTGGCTGCCCGTGAAAGCGATCCAGCGATATTGCCATGGGTTGCGGGCGTGAGACTGGTAACTTACCAGTTGCCCGGGATGAATGAGGAAACAATCACCTGCGGATAACTCGTAGGTGTGCAGTTCGGTACGGAACGTACCCGCCCCTTTTTCTACATAATGCAGCAGATAATAATCAAACAATTTAGGTCCGAGGGCGTGACCCGGAAGGGTCTGGCTTGCTCCGGCAAACAGGACATGCAGTGCGCCTTGTTCATAATAGACTGGATTGGAGGCAACCGAATAACTGAGTGCTCCGCTTTTACCGGAAGGTGATTCCTGTATTTTTTCGTTAGAAGATGCAAGGGATTCTTTCTTGGGGTTGGATTGATCTGACATGGTCGTTTCCTTCTTTCCGGGATGCTCCGATCATTATACGCCTTAAGGTCACATTTATCCATATGAAACACACATGGTTGCATTACAAGAGGCACCGCTTTCTTATATAATAACATTAAGAAAACCACAACAACGAGGCGAGGTGCACCAGCAGTGAACGTAACTGAATTGAAACAAAAGTTTATTGAGAAGTACGGAGAGAGTGGAGCGGACATCCGTGTATTTCATGCCCCTGGGCGTGTGAATCTGATCGGTGAGCACATTGACTATAACGGTGGATACGTGCTTCCGGCAGCACTTGAATTCGGAACAACTTTGATCATTCGTGAGCGTCAGGACAACAAGTTGCAACTGGCTTCCACGAACATGTCTTATGAAGGGGTACTGGACACTTCCTCCATCGGTAAGGAGAAAACCGGAGAATGGGCTGACTATCCTGTTGGTGTCATGGTTGAACTGCAAGGCAAAGGTGTGAATGTAAAAAAAGGCTACGACTTCCTGTACCACGGGGAGATTCCGAACGGGGCAGGACTTTCATCATCTGCATCTCTGGAGGTACTCACCGGATTCGCGATTCAGTCTCTGGAGGGCGTAGCGGATATTGATACGGTTCAACTGGCGCTTTTGTCCCAGAAAGCGGAGAATGAGTTCGTAGGTGTCAACTGTGGAATCATGGATCAGTTCGCTGTCGCAAACGGTGCACAAGATCACGCGATTCTGCTGATGTGTGACACACTGGAGTATGAAAAGGTTCCTTTCCGTACAGGTGCCTACAAACTGGTCATCGGTAACACGAACAAACGCCGCGGTCTGGTGGATTCGGCTTACAATGAACGTCGCTCCCAATGCGAGCAGGCACTTGCCATCTTGAAGGAACAGCTGCCTGCACTGAATTACCTGGCTCAATTGACGCCAGAGCAGTTCGTAACACTACAAGATCAGATCAAAGATGAGAAAGTAAGACAGCGTGCACAACATGTTGTGGAAGAGAACGCGCGTGTGCTCGCATCGGTCGAAGCATTGCAGGGTAACGATCTGGAAACCTTCGGCAAGCTGATGAACGCTTCTCATGAATCGCTTCGTGACTTGTACGAAGTAAGCTGTGATGAGCTGGACGTTATGGTTGAAGAAGCTCAGCGGATTCCAGGCACGCTTGGTGCTCGGATGACTGGCGCAGGATTTGGCGGTTGTACCGTATCGCTTGTGCATGAAAATGATGTCGAGCGTTTTGTAAGCGAAGTGGGCGCTGCATATGAAGCGCGTACCAGTCTCAAAGGTGATTTTTATGTGTGCGGCGTAGGTGACGGTGTTAAAGAATTGAAGGAGGCGAAGTAAAATGGCAATTTTGGTGACAGGTGGAGCAGGGTATATTGGTTCTCATACGGTAGCAGCATTGTTGGAACGTGGGGAAGAGGTTGTTGTACTGGATAACTTGCAGACAGGGCATCGTGAAGCGTTGCTCGGCGGTAAGTTGTATGAAGGGGATCTGCGTGACAAAGAAATTCTGGCGAAGCTGTTCGCTGAGAATTCAATCGATGCAGTCATTCACTTTGCAGCCAACTCACTCGTAGGCGAGAGTATGAAAGACCCGGTTAAATATTATGACAACAACGTGTTTGGTACACTCTGTCTGTTGGAAGCGATGAATGCAGCGAACGTACGCCGCATCGTCTTCTCCTCTACAGCAGCTACCTACGGTGAGCCTGAGAAAGTGCCAATCGAAGAGAGCGATCGTACAGAACCAACCAACGTATACGGCGAAACAAAGCTGATGATGGAGCGCATGATGTCATGGTTCGATAAAGTTCAGGATATCAAATACGTTTCCCTACGTTACTTCAATGCAGCCGGTGCTCATGACAGCGGCAAAATTGGTGAAGATCACCAACCAGAGAGTCACTTGATTCCACTGGTGCTGCAAACGGCTTTGAAACAACGTCCGCACATCGCTGTGTTTGGTGACGACTATGCTACAGAAGACGGAACATGTATCCGCGACTATATTCACGTAAGCGACTTGGCTGATGCGCATCTGCGAGCAGTAGATTATCTTCGCAAAGGTGAGAACAGTAATGTGTTTAACCTTGGTAACGGTACAGGATTCTCAGTGAAACAAGTGATCGAAACAGCTAAAAAAGTGACTGGCCTCGATATCCCGGTTGTACAGGAGCCACGTCGTGCAGGTGATCCGGCTGTGCTGGTAGCTTCATCTGCAAAAGCGAGATCTGTCCTGGGTTGGAATCCAAAATGGACCAATCTGGAAGATGTCATTCAAAGCGCTTGGAGCTGGCACCAATCACGTCCTGACGGCTACGGAAAAAACTAGGAGGCGAACACCTTATGTCACAGACTCATATTGCAGCAGGTGCCACAGAGCGGACACCGGAGCAGCAGGAAGCACTGCATGCCATTGAACGTCTGGTTGCATTTGCCTTGCAGAAACAATTAATCGAGGAAGCGGATTGGGATTACAGCCGCAACCTCTTGCTGGAACAATTCGGATTCTCAGAGCCTTATGCCGGCGAGTTGGACACGAATGTGCCCGATGGCCCACAGGCTATGCTGGATACGTTGATTGATTATGGATTTTCCATTGGACTCATTCCTGAAAATAGTGATACATTCCGTGATTTGCTGGATGCCAAAATCATGGGTCATCTGATGGCACGCCCATCTGAAGTGGTACGCGCATTCCGCCACACGGAGCAGACGGAAGGCATTGAGGCAGCCACATCTCAATTCTATGACTTGTCGATTAACTCCAACTACATCCGTATGGATCGGATCTCGAAGAACGTCTACTGGACACAGGACACGGCTTATGGAGACATGGAGATTACTATCAACCTGTCAAAACCGGAGAAAAGTCCAAAAGAGATTGCCATGGCGAAATTGCTTCCGCCGCCGGTATATCCTAAATGCCAGCTGTGTCGTGAAAATGTAGGTTATGCTGGTCGGGTGAATCACCCGGCCCGCCAGAATCTGAGAGTTATTCCGTTGGAGCTTAACAACGAGCCTTGGTTGTTCCAATACTCGCCGTATGTGTACTACAACGAGCACTGCATCATTTTCCATCATGATCATGTGCCGATGAAGCTGACCAAAGATACACTGCGCAGACTGCTTGCGTTTGTCGGGGAGTACCCGCATTACTTTATCGGATCTAATGCGGATTTGCCGATCGTGGGCGGTTCTATCCTGACACATGACCATTTCCAGGGCGGACGTCATACATTCGCGATTCAAAATGCACAGCCTGAGGCGGTCTTCCGCCATGCGGATGCACCTGGACTTACGTTGAGTCTTGTAAAATGGCCAATGTCCGTAATGCGTCTGGCTTCACACGATCCTGCAGAGCTGCTTGAAGCGGGTAACGCCGTATATGAAGCGTGGAAGGTCTACAGTGATTCAACTGTGGATATCGAAGCGTTCAGTGAAGTAGACGGGGAACAAGTACCACACAATACGGTAACACCAATCGTTCGTCGTAGTGCAGATGGTGGTTATGAGATGGATCTTGTATTGCGTAACAATCGTACAAATGATGTGCATCCAGAAGGCATTTTCCATCCGCACCGTGAAATGCACCATCTGAAGAAAGAAAACATTGGTCTGATCGAAGTGATGGGGCTTGCCATCCTGCCAGGTCGTTTGAAAGAAGAACTGGACAGTATCGCGGATATCCTCGCTGGAGATGCTAAACTTGCTGAAGCCGCCAAAGCTTCTGATCATGTGTTGAACAAACATCTGGGCTGGGCGGAAGAATTGATTGAACGGTTTGGTCCTAAACTGGACAAAGAACAAGCCGTTGCCATTGTACAGCAGGAAGTTGGCTTGAAATTTGCCGAGATTCTGGAACATGCAGGGGTCTACAAATATGATGAAGCAGGACGCCAGGCTTTCCGTCGTTTTGTAAGCAGCATGGGATACACTGAATAGTAATCAACAACCAAGAGCACTCGCCCACTAGGAGCGGGTGTTTTTTGTCATTTGTGCGCATTGGAATGAGCTTCGGGGCCAGTTATAATGGAGTGAAGTCCTAGAGTACCATGATGAATTGAGGAAATGGGGTTAATGATTTGGAAAAGAAGGCATTGAATATTCCGTTGATTACAGATGCTGAGGAACTGCAAGGCATGGTGGGTGAACCGCATGAACATGTGCGTAACAAGGCAATTTCATTTGTGGATTCACATGTTCAGAACTTTATATCCATGTCACCATTATTTTTCCTCTCCACCTCCGATCGTGATGGAAAAAGTGATGTGTCACCTCGGGGTGATGGAGCAGGATTTGTGAAAGTCTATGATACATATCGGCTCGTTTATCCCGAACGCCCAGGCAATCGGCGGATAGACTCGTTGTTGAACATGTTGTCGAACCCTGGTATTGGTATGCTCTTTTTGATTCCGGGTATGAATGAAGTGCTGCGTATTAATGGCACAGCATCCATTACCAAGGATGAGGAATTCATCGCCAGTATGGGCTGGAGTGGTAAAACCATAGGTGCGGCTGTCATTGTAGATGTGGAAGAGTGTTTTATCCATTGTCCGCGGGCATTCAAACAGGCTGGATTATGGGCTTCAGAAACATGGGTCGATGCTGAGGATTTGCCTTCAACGAGCGAGATGTTTCGAGCCCATTTGGAGATTAACGGGTTGTTATAAAGTGAGTGGCTATCGATTTGTTTTTCTATAAACGGGGTACTATAATTGGAGTTGCACTAAAAATTCTAAACTCCATTGGAGGCGACAATAGATATGAGATCTTTCCAATTCTATAATCCAACCCGGCTGATTTTCGGCAAAGGACAACTGGAAGCATTGAAAACAGAAGTGCCGAAATACGGTAAACGGGTTCTGCTTGTATATGGTGGCGGCAGTATCAAACGCAGTGGTTTGTACAATCAAGTGATCGGTTTGCTTAAGGAAACTGGAGCAGAAGTGACTGAACTGGCAGGTGTGGAACCTAACCCGCGTCTTTCTACGGTGCATAAAGGGGTAGACCTCTGTAAAACAAATAACATCGACCTGATCCTCGCTGTAGGTGGCGGTAGTGTACTAGACTGCTCCAAAGCTATCGCTGTAGGTGCCAAATATGATGGCGATATGTGGGATTTTGCTCAGCGCAAAGCTGTTGCACAGGACGCTCTTCCACTCGGTACCGTATTGACCATGGCGGCAACTGGTTCGGAAATGAACTCCGGTTCGGTTATTACGAATCAGGATACACAAGAAAAATTGGGCTGGGGTAGCGCATACTCATTCCCTGCATTCTCTATCCTGGATCCAGTGAATACATACACTGTTCCACTGGACCAAACGGTATACGGCATGGTGGATATGATGTCCCACGTATTGGAGCATTACTTCCATCTGGATGCCAATACACCGGTTCAACTTGGTTTCTGTGAGACGATTCTGCGTACTGTCATGGAAGCAGCACCTCGTCTGGTTGAAGACCTGGAGAACTATGAACTGCGCGAAACGATTCTGTATTGCGGAACAATGGCACTGAATGGCGTGCTAAATATGGGTCTCGCAGGAGATTGGGCAACACATAATATTGAACACGCGGTATCCGCAGTGTATGATATCCCACACGGCGGTGGACTTGCAATCTTGTTCCCACACTGGATGAAACATAACCTGGATGTGAATGTGGATCGATTCAAACGTCTGGCAATTAATGTATTCGAAGTGAGCCCTGAAGGCAAGTCGGACAGACAGATTGCCGAAGAAGGTATCGATGCGCTCAGCAAATTCTGGACATCCATTGGTGCCCCTAACCGTTTGGCTGATTACGATATCGATGATAGCCAGATCGACGTAATGGCAGACAAAGCGATGCTGTTTGGTCCATTCGGTAATTTCAAGAAACTGCAACGGGAAGATGTTGTATCCATCTACAAGGCTTCTCTGTAATTCTATAATCACTGACAAGTGAACGGACACATCCTGTTGTCCAATAAACCGCAAGTCTCCTTCATGGGGCTTGCGGTTTTTTCATGTATTCGGGCTGTACACGTGAATGATGGAGATACATGAAGTAAGAAGAACAGAATGTCGTGATAATACCCATTATCGGGTTCAGAATACATTTGAGGAAAGATTTTGAAACATTTTGATGTTAGCTACGTATTTATTTACATGTGGAATGCCCAGTTAGGATGAATTTGCGGCAGAGGAGAGGAGGAACAGGGGATGGAGACAATTTATTGGGGGTGTCTGATCGGAGGAGCAATATTTGCGGTTGTCAGCCTTGTGCTGGGTGACTTGATTGACGGCTTGCTGGACGGAGCCTTCGAATTGCCAGGTCTTGATTTTTTCAAACCCGTTGTGTTAGCTGGTTCCATTACAACCTTCGGTGGGGCAGGCATTATGCTAACACGTTATAGTTCATTAAGTGCGATGTCGGGTCTAATATTATCCCTGCTTATAGGTATTGCTGCAGCCATGCTGGTATTCTTCGCATATATCAAACCGATGCGTAACAGCGATGTCTCGATTGCATTTTCGATGAAAGAGTTATCAGGCAAAATTGGGGAAATCACCATTCCGGTGCCGGAAAAAGGTTTTGGCGAAGTGATGATCCGCTTTGCATCCGGTAGTACGATTCAAACGGCATCCAGTTTTGAACACCTCCCCATTGCGGCGGGAGCACGTGTTGTTGTGGTGGATGTTGTAGATGGTGTACTGCGTGTGTCGGAATGGGATTAAAATGTACTTAAAGATTATAAAGTATTCTTATCACCTAAGTATTCTTATCACCTAAGTATTTTAAGCACTCATGATGAATGAATAAGGGAGAGATGTGGAATGGAAAATTTAGATTGGGATGTTTTGTTGATTCCCATAGTTGTAGTCGGAGTCATTCTAATTTTAGGTTTGGCTTTCTGGGCGAGATACAAAACGGTTGGACCGGATGAGGCAATGATCGTTACGGGATCATTCCTGGGTAGTAAAAATATCTCCGATGATGATTCTGGCCGGAAAATTAAGATTGTTCGTGGTGGCGGTGCATTTATCCTGCCGATATTCCAACAATCCGAATTTATCTCCTTGTTATCCCACAAGCTGGATGTCTCCACACCTGAAGTATACACGGAGCAAGGGGTTCCGGTTATTGCTGACGGTGTAGCTATTATCAAGGTTGGAGGCGCTGTAGAAGACGTTGCTACGGCAGCTGAGCAATTCATCGGTAAACCTGTAGAAGCGCTGAGAAGCGAAGCACAGGAGGTACTGGAGGGGCATTTGCGGGCCATCCTCGGGACAATGACGGTGGAAGAAGTATATCGGAACCGGGATCGGTTTGCGCAAGAGGTTCAAGGCGTAGCAGCTAGAGATCTCAAGAAAATGGGACTGCAAATTGTTTCATTTACCATCAAGGATGTTCGTGACAAACAGGGCTACCTAGATGCTCTTGGTAAACCGAGAATTGCTGCTGTGAAGCGTGATGCCGAGATAGCTGAAGCGGAAGCGATGCGTGATGCACGTATTCAGAAGGCCAATGCGGAAGAGCAGGGTCAAAAAGCAGAGTTGCTGCGTGATACCAATATCGCTGAGGCAGCCAAAGAGAAAGAACTGAAAGTAGCCACCTTTAAGCGGGATCAGGATACAGCCAAAGCGGAAGCCGACCAGGCTTACCATATCCATGAAGCTCGTGCGAGACAGACCGTGGTGGAAGAAGAAATGAAGGTTGAACTCGTTCGTAAAGAACGTGAGATCGATCTCCAGGAAAAAGAAATCGTCGTACGTGAGAAGCAATATGATGCTGAAGTGAAGAAAAAGGCAGAAGCGGATCGTTATGCGGTAGAGCAGGCTGCCGAAGCGGATAAAGCCAAAAGAATGCGTGAAGCTGATGCAGTACAGTACTCCATCGAAACACATGCCAAAGCAACAGCTGAACAGAAGCGACTTGAAGGTCAGGCCATGGCGGATGCGGAACTTGCCAAAGGTACAGCAGATGCAGAAGTTATTCGTTTGCGTGGTCTTGCAGAAGCAGAAGCAAAAGAAAAACTGGCCGAAGCGTTCCAGAAGTTTGGCGAAGCAGCTGTACTCGATATCATTGTCAAAATGCTGCCTGAACTGGCTGGTAAAATTGCAGAGCCAATTGCATCCATTGATAAACTGACGGTGGTAGATACAGGTAAAGGTGAAGGTGCAGCACGAGTGAGTAACTATGTTACTGAACTTATGGCGACCGCGCCAGAGATGCTCAAAAGTGTATCCGGCATCGATGTAGAGCAGCTGATTAAAGGCCTTACGAAGTCTAAAACACCTGCGCCAGTTGCCATTCAACAGAGCGAGGCTGCTACAACTCCTTCTATAATCGACAAGATTGTGGAAAGAGCTGGAGTTGACGAGTAAGAAGCACTTCGAATCTTGCATGGTTGCTCTATTGACCTTAAGGCGAATTTTTGTTACTTTTTAAGCGAGACGTCCGGCGCAGTTTGCCCGCTCCGGGTGTCTTTTCGTTCGTAACAGGGTGTGACTTAATCACACCTAAGATGGTGTGAAAAAGAGGTGCAAACAATGAGCAGCTTGCATGTAGATAAAGCGCTAAATAATAATGTAATCATTGCACAGCATCCAGAACACGGGGAAGTCGTTGTTATTGGTAAAGGCATTGGCTTTAACCGAAAACCGAGTGATCACATTCCATTGATGGCTGTGGAGAAAATGTTCATTTTGAAAAACCAGCAGGAGCAAGAGCAGTACAAACAGCTTCTTCCACAGGTGGATGAAGCACTGATCGAGATTATTAACGAAGTTATTACGTATATTGCAGAGCGTACGGACGTTCCTCTGAATGAACATATCCATATTGCATTAACCGATCACATTTCTTTCGCGTTAAAACGTAAGGAGCAGGGCATTATCATACAAAATCCATTTTTATATGAAACCCGCGAGATTTATCCTGAAGAATATCGAATGGGAGAATACGCTGTTCGTCTGATCAAAGAGAAAATGGGTGTAGATCTAGGGATGGACGAGATTGGTTTTGTTGCCCTCCATATCTATAGCGCAATGACCAATCAAAATATATCCCAGGTACGTGAACATTCACAATTGATCACTGATTTGGTGAACCTGGTGTCTGATCAACTCGATTATTCGTTTGAAACGGAATCGCTAGATTACTCTCGTTTGCTGACTCATCTTCGGTTCGCCCTTGAGCGTGTTCGCCGTGGAGACAAAGTGGAAGAGCTTCATAAGTTGGATTCCCTGCTTAAGTTGGAGTATCCCGAAATGTACTCGCTTGCATGGAAACTGACCAAAGTAATGGAGAAAAGACTGAAACTGCCGGTTTATCCTGCGGAGGTAGGTTATCTGACCATTCATCTGCAAAGGCTGAATCAGCGGAAGGAAGAAGAGAATAAGTGAGATCATTCCAGTGATGGAATACGGAATTTATTTTTTTGGTGTAAAGGCTTGCAATAGATTAGAACTGGTGCTACAATGGTTTCCGTAATCAAGCAACTGAATAAACATAAGCGACGTGTTACTGACTCGATCAGGCATGAGTTAATTAAAGTGTGATTGTTCTTTCCTTGTACAGGGTATGCTATACCCCAAGGTTGGCACAGTTTACTTTATTAATTCATGCCTTTTTTTGTGTTCCCTTGCTTGCATCACAACATATAAATTAGACGAAAGGGAGAAACGACGCGATGTTCAAAAAGCTTTTTGGTGTATTGCAAAGAGTAGGTAAAGCTCTCATGTTGCCTGTAGCCATTCTACCTGCGGCAGGTTTGCTGCTCGGAATTGGTAACATGTTGGTTAATCCAGATTTCTTGCAATATGTAACGGCGCTCGACACCCCTTGGGTGAACTCGATCGCAACAATTATGATGAACGCAGGTCAGATCGTATTTGATAATCTGGCATTGCTGTTCGCTGTCGGTGTAGCCGTCGGATTGGCCGGTGGCGAAGGGGTTGCAGGTCTCGCAGCGATCATCGGTTATCTGGTCATGAACGTCACACTGGGTACCGCAGTAGGGGTTACTCCGGCAATGATCGGTGAAGTACCGGGTTATGCCAGCATCTTGGGTATTCCAACATTAAGTACAGGCGTGTTCGGAGGTATAATTATAGGTATTGCCGCCGCGCTGTGTTACAATCGATTTTTCAAAATCGAACTGCCGTCTTACCTCGGTTTCTTTGCAGGTAAACGTTTCGTTCCGATTATCACTTCGGTTGTTTCCCTCTTAATCGGGTTGCTATTGGTGATTATCTGGCCGCCGATTCAAAATGGATTGAATACTGTATCTCACTTCATGGTAGATACAAGCCCGACATTGTCGGCATTCATCTTCGGAGTTGTAGAACGGTCATTAATTCCGTTTGGTCTTCACCACATTTTCTACTCCCCATTCTGGTTTGAGTTCGGTGAGTATGTGAACAAAGCTGGAGATGTCATCCGTGGTGACCAGCAAATCTTCTTCAATCAATTGCGTGATGGTGTGAACCTCACAGCGGGAACATTCCAAGTTGGTAAATTCCCGTTCATGATGTTCGGTTTGCCAGCAGCGGCACTTGCGATGTACCATGAAGCAAGACCGGAGCACAAAAAGTATGTTGCAGGTATCATGGGTTCAGCTGCGCTGACCTCGTTCCTGACAGGTATCACAGAACCACTTGAATTCTCGTTCCTGTTTGTAGCACCAATCCTGTTTGCAGTACACTGTATCTTTGCAGGTTTGTCTTTCATGACCATGCAAATTCTGGGTGTAAAGATCGGTATGACCTTCTCCGGTGGGTTCATTGACTTCCTGATCTTCGGGATTATTCCGAACCGTACACCTTGGTGGGATGTTATTATTGTCGGATTGATTCTTGCGGTGATCTATTACTTCGGTTTCCGGTTTATCATTCGCAAATTCAATCTCAAAACACCAGGACGAGAGGATGCAACGCCTGAAACCGAATCTGGCGGAGGCTCTGGTTCAACGGATGATCTGCCCCATAACATTCTTGAAGCTTTTGGCGGCAAAGAGAATATCAAACATCTGGACGCTTGTATTACTCGTTTGCGGATTGAAGTTAATGAGAAATCCAATGTGAAAAAAGATCGTTTGAAACAATTGGGTGCATCTGGTGTACTTGAAGTGGGTAATAATGTTCAAGCCATCTTCGGAACACGTTCCGACACGATCAAATCTCAGATGCAGGATATTATTGCAGGACGAACTCCAGCACCAACGCCAGCAGCTGCCAAACCAACTCCTGAAGAGGAGAAGGCACAAGGTGAGCAGGGCGAGCGCATCGTTGCTGAGGATATCGTCATGCCAGTCAATGGTGAATTGCTGGACATTACAAACGTACCTGATCCGGTCTTTGCTGAGAAAATGACAGGTGATGGATTCGCAATTTTGCCACATGATGGTACGATAACTTCTCCTGTGTATGGTAAAGTGTTTAATGTATTTCCAAGCAAACATGCCGTGGGCATCATGTCCGATGGTGGTAAGGAAGTGCTTGTTCATATAGGTGTTAATACGGTGAAGCTGAAAGGTCAAGGCTTTAACGTACTTGTACAGGAAGGTGATCTGGTATCGGCAGGTCAGCCGATTATGGAAGTGGATCTGGAGTATGTCAAAGCAAACGCTCCTTCGATCATTTCACCAGTTATTTTCACCAACCTGCCAGAGGGCTCCACGGTAACTCTGAAGAAGAGTGGAGTGCTGAAAGTTGGCGAACAGCCAATCATTGAGATAAAATAAGAAGTGTTACGACGATGGCAAGCAAGTGTAAATATATGCAATGCCTAAACCAAACTACCGAAAGTGAGATGATTGTAATGCAACAAACATTCAGAATTACAGACGAAGATGGTATCCACGCACGTCCGGCGACAGCCCTGGTTAATACAGCAAACAAATTCAAAGGTGCAGAATCCTTTGCAGAAGCTAACGGTAAAAAAGTAACTTTGAAATCTATTCTGGGTGTTCTTTCCCTCGGATTGGAACAAGGCGACACCATCAGCATCATCGTTGAAGGCGAAGGCGAAGCTGAAGCTCTTCAAGCTTTGACTGACGTTATGGTTAACGAAGGGTTGGGCGAAATTAATGCTTAATGTCTCCGGGATCGCGGCTTCGGCGGGTATTGCTATCGCCAAGGCGTTTATCTTGGAGCATCCTGATTACTCTGTAGAAAAACGCCAAATTAACGACGTTGACGCAGAGATCGCGAAACTCGACTCAGCTCTGGGTAAATCCCAGGCTGAGCTTGAGGCGATCAAAGAGCGTACTTTACAAGAGCTTGGCGAGAAAAAAGCAGAGATTTTTGCTTCGCATTTGCTCATTTTGAATGACCCGGAACTGATTGATCCGGTTAAAGCTAGAATTGCGGATGACATGATCAATGCAGAATTTGCTTTGAACGAAACGGCATCGCAATTTATCTCCATGTTTGAGAACATGAAGAGTGCTTACCTGCAGGAACGTGCTGCAGATATGCGTGACGTTACCAAACGTGTGCTAAATCACTTGCTTGGTATCGACTTCATGAGTCCGGCTGAGATCAATGAAGAAGTAATCGTGCTTGCGGAGGATCTAACACCTTCCGACACGGCTCAATTGAACCGCCAATTTGTTAAAGGTTTTGCAACTAACATTGGTGGACGTACTTCTCACTCGGCGATTATGGCTCGCTCTCTTGAAATTCCGGCTGTTGTTGGAACCAAGGACATCTTGGCTCAAGCGAAACAAGGCGATATGATTATTGTTGACGGTCTGGATGGTCACGTACTGGTTAACCCTACTGATGAAGTTATTGCTGAATACCGTGCCAAACAGGAACAGTATGATGCACAACGTGCAGAGTGGAGAAAACTTCGTGATGAGCCAACGGTAACGGTGGACAACGTTCATGTTGAACTTGCAGCCAACATCGGTACACCAAATGATGTAACGGGTGTTCTGGAAAACGGCGGCGAGGCTGTAGGCCTGTACCGTACCGAGTTCTTGTACATGGGTAGAGACAAGCTTCCTTCCGAAGACATTCAGTATAATGCTTACAAAGCGGTACTTGAAAAAATGGAAGGTAAACCTGTCGTTGTTCGTACACTCGACATCGGTGGAGACAAAGAGCTTCCATACCTGGATCTGCCAAAAGAAATGAATCCATTCCTCGGCTTCCGCGCAGTTCGTCTGTGTCTGGACCGCTTGGATATCTTCCGTACACAATTGCGTGCATTGCTGCGTGCAAGCGTACATGGAAACCTGCGTGTCATGTTCCCGATGATCGCAACACTCGGTGAATTCCGTGAAGCAAAAGCTGTCTTGCTCGAAGAGAAAGAGAAGCTGGTTGCTGAAGGTATTGCTGTTTCTGACAGCATTCAACTCGGAATCATGGTCGAAATTCCTTCGACTGCAGTTCTGGCGGATCAATTTGCCAAAGAAGTGGATTTCTTCAGTATCGGAACGAACGATCTGATTCAATACACAATGGCTGCAGACCGTATGAACGAACGAGTAGCGTATCTGTACCAACCTTACAACCCAGCCATTTTGCGTTTGGTTAAAATGGTTATCGATGCAGCGCATCGTGAAGGCAAATGGGTTGGCATGTGTGGTGAGATGGCAGGAGACGAAACAGCAATTCCATTGCTGCTTGGTCTTGGATTGGATGAGTTCAGCATGAGCGCAACTTCCATTCTGCCAGCTCGTAGTCAGATCACCAAGCTGTCCCGTGCGGATATGCAGGAACTGGCTGCCAAAGCTCTGGATATGCAAACGGCTGAACAAGTCGTTGAATTGGTTCAAAGCATTCAAGCGTAATGTAATTTTACGGGGTTTCCACCCGATTTTAAGGGTTTCTTTTTCCGATAATGAGCTGCATTGATGTAGCGATTTTGCCGGTATCCGCGATTCATTGTGGATATCGGCTTTTTTTGTTGCGCAAATGTATAGGAAATAAAGGGGAGTACGAGGAGAAAGACCCTGTAATGTCTGGGCAAAAAAATGCTCTTACTGGTGTAGGTTAACATCAGCAAGAGCATGGATTAGAAACTCACTTAGTTTTAACTGCACGCGCAGTTCAGTACAGGTTTGCGGGCCGCGGTAGTCTCATCAAGACGAGTGACCGGTGTGCCGTAAGGTGCGTTGAGTACCAATTCTGGTGTCTCTTCCGCTTCTTTGGCAATCCGTATCATCGTATCAATAAACCCATCCAGTGTTTCTCTGCTTTCGGTTTCCGTCGGCTCGATCATGATGCATTCCTCCACGTTGAGCGGGAAATACACCGTAGGTGGGTGATATCCAAAATCAAGCAATCGTTTGGCAACGTCTAGTGTGCGTACACCGTACTGCTTCAAACCCCGACCAGACATGACGAATTCATGTTTGCATACACCCGGATACGGAATCTCGTAGTAAGGTGCGAGACGGGCCATCATATAATTAGCATTCAGTACCGCACATTCAGAGACACGACGCAAACCTTCCGGTCCATAGGTGCGAATATAGGCATAGGCACGTACCAGAATACCGAAGTTGCCGTAGTAGGCTTTCACCCGGCCAATGGATTGATCGCCTTCACGATCGAATGCATACATGCCGTCATCATTCTTGATCACCATCGGCTTAGGCAGGAACGGAATCAGGCGATTCTTCACACCAACTGGTCCGGCACCTGGTCCACCACCGCCATGAGGCGTACTCATCGTTTTGTGCAAGTTCAGATGCACCACGTCAAAGCCCATATCACCCGGACGGGTAATGCCCATAATGGCATTGGAATTGGCTCCGTCGTAATACAACAAGCCACCAGCCTGGTGTACGATGGATGCAATCTCCTGAATGTCTTTCTCGAACAAACCAAGTGTATTCGGGTTTGTCAGCATCAATGCTGCCGTATCGGAACCGACGGCTGCACGGAGTGCGTCCAGATCGACCAGTCCGTCTGCGCGGGATGGAATCGTCACAGTTTCAAATCCTGCAACGGTAGCACTTGCCGGGTTGGTCCCGTGAGAAGAATCGGGCACGATGACTTTGGTACGTTTTTCACCACGACCTTCGTGGTAGGCACGAATCATCATAAGTCCAGTCCATTCTCCATGGGCGCCAGCGGCTGGTTGCAGGGTCACAGCGTCCATACCTGTCAGACCTGCAAGGTCGTTCTGCAACGTATATAACAGTTCAAGTGCACCTTGAATGCTGGATTCATGCTGGTACGGATGGATTTTGGCGAATCCATTGTAACGGGCAACATCCTCATTAATCTTTGGATTGTATTTCATCGTACAAGAGCCCAGTGGATAAAATCCATTATCTACCCCGAAGTTACGACGGGACAACGCAGTATAGTGTCGAATAACATCTACCTCGAACACTTCCGGCAGTGCCGCTGCTTCCGAACGGAGCATTTCCCGGGGAATCAACGTATCGGCAGACTGGCGAGGAACGTCACATTCTGGCAAGGAATAAGCGACACGCCCAGGGCTGCTGAGTTCAAAAATCAATGATTGTTCCGGAGCAGGAGATAAGGTCTGTGCACTAAATGTTGTATCCGTCTCAGGTTGAACCGAAGTGGAGACAGAGGTACCTGTTACCGATTGTCCTTGTACCGATGTTGTCGTTGTCGTCGTCGTATCCTGAGTCACAGCGATCCCTCCAATGCTCGTGCGAATTCGTCAATCTCTTCCTTAGTGCGCCGTTCGGTAACAGCAATCAGCATTTGTCCGGCAAGCTCCGGGTAATCACGTCCGAGTTCGTAACCACCAATAAAGCCCGCATCCAGCAGTTTCAACTGAAGAGTATCCACGTCGGTTCCTTCAGGAAGTTTAATTACAAACTCATTAAATGTTGGTGCATTAAAAGTAAGGCTAACTCCAGGAATCGCAGTTAATGTATTGAGGGTGTAATGACTCTTTTGCAAATTCAGATCCGCGACATCGATCATACCCTGTTTACCCATGATGGACATATACACAGATGCGCTGAGTGCAAGCAAAGCCTGGTTGGAACAGATGTTGGATGTCGCCTTTTCGCGGCGGATATGCTGTTCACGTGCTTGCAGTGTGAGTACAAAACCACGTTTGCCGTTGCGATCCGTGGTCTGGCCTACGATTCGGCCAGGAATTCGGCGCATATGAGGCTGGGATACGGCGAAATATCCGCATGTTGGGCCGCCGAGTGAAGCGGCGATGCCAAGGGGCTGCGCATCACCTACAACGATGTCGGCACCCAGCTTGCCTGGGGCTTCCAGCAGACCCAGCGATAGCGGGTTGGCACTTACAACGAGCAGGCCTTTGTGTGCATGCACGAGGTCGGCAGCCTGCTTCACATTTTCCACAGCACCAAAGAAGTTCGGACTCTGGATCATGACAGCAGCGGTATCGTCCGATATGGCGGCTTGCAGGGCATCCCAGTCAGTGACGCCATCCTTATAACCAATCTCGACAATCTCCAGACTTAATCCGTGTGCATATGCCTGCAATACCTGACGGGCTTCTGGATGAACGGTACGGGATACGATAAGCTGTTTGCGACGTGTTGCCGCTGCCGCCAAGTTACCTGCTTCCGCAAAAGCTGTTGCGCCGTCATACATGCTGGCATTGGCTACAGCCATACCGGTTAATTCACAGATGTAGGATTGAAATTCGAAAATGGCCTGTAGTTCACCTTGGCTGATCTCAGGCTGATAAGGTGTGTAGGCAGTGTAGAACTCGGAACGGGATATGACATGATTGATGACGGAAGGAACATGATGATCGTATATACCTGCGCCGAGGAAGCTGGCGTGTGTTTCAAAATTGGCATTGGCGCCGGCTTGTTTGGACATATGACGTGTCAGCGCATATTCATCAAGTTTGGAGGATACGGGCAGCTCGCCCTGATAACGAATCTCTTTTGGAATGTCCTGAAACAAATCCTCCAGCGTATCCACACCGATGGTTGCGAGCATGGCGCTCTGATCTTGCTCAGTCATGGGAATATAACGGTGCTTGCTCATGCTTGATCAGCTCCTTGAGTAGGTGTCTTCGACGTACGTGTCCGTTTATGAAAAGGGGTCTTCACGACCTCGGCTTTTAATTTCTTGCCGCGGATCTCAATCTCAAGCGGGGTTCCCAGCGCAGCGTATTTGCTGTCGATGAGGGCAAGCCCCAGATTACGTTTCAATGTAGGTGATTGCGTGCCTGTAGTAACTTCACCAATCTGTACGCCTTCGGCATAAATTGGATAGTGGGGGCGGGGAATACCACGCTCCAACACTTCGATGCCGACCAGTTTACGGGCGAGCCCGTCAGTTTTTTGCTGTAACAAGGCTTCGTGTCCGATAAAAGGTCCGGCATTCAGCTTCACAAACATACCTACGCCAGCTTCGAGTGGAGAGATAGTTGCCGACAATTCCTGTCCATACAGAGGGAGCTTTGCTTCAAAGCGCAGTGTATCCCGAGCACCGAGGCCTGTCGGCACGAGTCCGTGACCATCACCGGCTTGCATTAACCCATTCCAGACCACAGCGGCCTGATCTGCAGGAACATATAGTTCAAAGCCATCTTCACCGGTATAACCGGTACGGGACAACAGTAATTTTACTCCACATACTTCAGCATCCTGCACAAAACGGAAAGGCTCAATCGAGGATACATCCGTATCCGTAACTTTCCTGATAATATCTACAGCCAGTGGTCCTTGAAGGGCGAGTAGCGCCGTCTGCTCCGAATCGTTGGTCATGCTCACGCCAGGGATCAAGTGCTCTTGCAGCCACGCCCAATCCTTGTCGATGTTGGAGGCGTTAACCACAAGCATATAATGCTGATCTTCCAGCTTATACACGAGCAGATCATCCACCACACCGCCATCTGGATAACACATCAGGGTGTACTGGGCTTGACCGGGAACCAGCGTGGTCACATCATTAGTTGTCATTTGTTGCAAAAACGCTTCAGCCTGCTCACCCTGTACTGTGAATTCGCCCATATGGGATACATCAAACAGTCCCGCGCGCTCGCGTACCGCTTCATGTTCTTTCTGAATTCCGCTAAATTGTACCGGAAGCTCCCAACCTCCAAAATCAATGCACCTTACGCCTTCGTATTGCTGATACAGTGGGAAGAGTGGTGTTCTAAGCAAATCGGACATCAAATCACCTCGTCATGGGCCGTCAGCCGGCCGGATATACAATCGTGGATCAATGAACCATGGTATTTTTAAATTTTCAGCTAGATAATTTCATCACATAAGTATGGTAAGGCAGCTATGGCAGCGCCGTTCTACATCCTGTTTTTCGTTTTTTGGGAAAAAGGAAAAGGACAGGCCAAAGAATCGGCATGCCAAGTAGCACGCTGTATTCTAAGGCTCTGTCCCTTGTACCTGAGAGTTACCCCGCCGCATTAGTGCAGCAGGTTTCCCCTTGGGTGATCATAACGCCCGCACAGGGCGAATAGATGCTCTCCAGAGTTGCGTCCCGTAAAAGTCCTTTTGCCTGAGAGATTCACCCCCGCTTATCGGTGGTTTACTCCTTCGGCGTTACCTCATGTACATCCCGAATCGGGTGTCACGGGTAATCTCTCCCTTTACATTCATCCGCGGGTATAACATAGTCCAATAAACACATTTACTCCTCTCATTAAAACGTGAATCCACTACCGATGTCAAGAACGATATCATAGATAATGATTTAAAACCGAATATTTAATTTAGTTTTTATGTTATTGTTCGTGTATTTATAAAGACTGCGCTTACTATTCTAATATTAACCAGTATATGAAGAAAGAGTGTAATCCGGTTACAGGATTTAGAGGTGTTCAGCAAATAAATTGTGAGGTATCTTGACATTTGAATCGAAAATATCATACGCTATGTTCTGGGAAAAGGGTTAAGGTCAAAGAACGCATGCACTCATTAATGAAAAGCGAGGCGGATATCGATGAGCGAATTGAAAAGTGATTTCCTGTACAGTGAAGAGCACGAATGGGTGCAAACCGTAGGGGAGGATACTGTACGTATTGGCATTACCGAGTTCGCGCAGCATCAGCTGGGTGACATTGTGTTTGTGGAATTGCCTGACCTTGAAACCAATGTAAAAGCAGAGGACAGCATTGGAACGATCGAATCGGTCAAAACGGTGTCGGACTTGTTTTCTCCAGTCACTGGTTCAATTATTGCAGTCAATGATTCGTTGCAGGATTCCCCTGAACTTGTGAACAGCTCTCCTTACGAGGAAGGTTGGATGATTGAGATCCGTGTGGAGGGAGATCTAACAGCAGCATTGTCTACATTGATGAATGCAGACGCGTATCGGAAACATACGGAAGAATAGTATCAACGAACTTGTACTTATTAACATATATTTTATATTTAAATGATATGAGCTTCATATTGTTTCGACCTGTGTGAGCCGGATGCTTGCACAGGTTTTTTGTGCTTTCCAAGAATGGTTTTGAATGTGGATTGAAGCAGATTGTGGATGTAAATCACCTGATTGGACCAAGCTATAGGTTAGAAAATGATTCTGGAAATGACAAAAGTCATAGGCAAGAAAAGCCTTGTGTACCAATGGGTTCAGCCATTATGCATCGATTAAAACGATTACATAACCTAATGTTGTCATCATTGTTCATGACGAAAGTACGCTTTCATTTCATTGAACAGGAGAGCATTCTCGCTTAGGATTACAGCAGGGGAGAAATGATACCCCTTTCATAAATCATAATCACTTGATCCAAGGAGGATAATACAATGAGTAATTTGGACCAATCGTCCAATTCCAAAGGTGGGCTAAGGGTAGGTGTTCAGCGTTTTGGCCGGTTCCTGAGTGGTATGGTCATGCCGAATATGGGCGCATTCATCGCCTGGGGATTAATTACCGCTCTGTTCATTCCAACAGGCTGGTTCCCTAACGAGACGCTTGCGCAGCTAGTTGATCCGATGATCAAATATTTGCTGCCACTGTTAATTGGTTACACCGGGGGTACGATGGTGCATGGTCAGCGTGGTGGTGTCGTGGGTGCCATTATGACCATCGGGGTCATCGTGGGTAGTGATATCCCGATGTTCCTCGGTGCCATGATTGCCGGACCACTGGCAGCATGGATTATCAAAAAGTTCGATAAATCGATTGAAGGTAAAATTAGAGCCGGATTTGAAATGCTGGTTAACAACTTCTCAGCCGGTATTATTGGCGGGATTCTGGGGATTTTTGCGCTACTGGGTATCGGGCCTGCTGTAGAAGCGATTAGCAAAGTATTATCTGCCGGGGTACAAGGCTTAATGAATCTGGGCTTGTTACCGCTGGTCAACCTGATTATCGAACCGGGTAAAGTATTGTTCCTGAACAATGCGATCAACCACGGGATTCTTACACCAATTGCAACAGATCAAGCGAGAGAATTAGGGCAATCCGTGTTATACATGCTTGAATCGAACCCGGGTCCGGGACTTGGTATCTTGCTTGCTTACTGTTTCTTCGGACGCGGAATGGCCAAATCTTCTGCACCAGGTGCCGTTATCATTCATTTCTTCGGGGGAATTCATGAGATCTACTTCCCTTACATTCTGATGAGACCAATTCTGATTTTTGCCGCAATCGCGGGTGGCGTCGCAGGTACATTAACATTCATGCTTACCGGAGCAGGACTTGTTTCAGCACCATCACCGGGTAGTATTATCGCGTATTCCCTCTTAACACCAAAAGGTGGATACCTGCCGATGCTTGCAGGGGTGCTTGTAGCAGCCGTCGTTTCTTTCCTGGTTGCAGCAGTGTTACTGAAAACGGGTAAACAAAAGGACGAAGATCTGGAGTCCGCATCCAGTCGGATGAAGGACATGAAGAGTCAAGGAACCGTTCCAAACGCTGGCATTACGGCTAACCAACATGAAGCAGACAGAGCCCCAGATATGGCTTCTTCTACCGTCAAAACAGACGTGAAGAAAATTGTCTTCTCCTGTGATGCAGGCATGGGTTCGAGTGCCATGGGTGCTTCCATTCTACGCAAGAAGATGAAGGCAGAGGGGATTGACGTTACGGTGACCAATACGGCCATCAGTGATATCCCACCGGATGCAGATGTGGTCATCACACAACAAGTATTAACCGATCGTGCCCGCTCCGTTGCGCCGAACGCAGAACATATATCCATCGACAACTTCCTAAAAAGCCCGGAATACGATGCGCTCGTTGAACGTCTGAAGTAATTGCACGCATTTGTTTTCCCTGAGCCGGAGGCTGAGATATGAGTATTACCAAAAGACAACGTGAAATCGTGGAGTTCCTGCTAGAGCATCCACATGAAGTAACAGCCGGCGAAATCGCCGTTGAAGTAAAGGTCAGTACCCGAACGGTTCACCGGGAGCTGCAAATGATTGAACAATGGCTTGAACCTTTGGGCATGAGGCTGGAAAAAAAATCAGGAACTGGTATCCGAATCGATGCCAGTTCCGATGATCTGGCTGTATTGCGCAAGCAACTAGAGGGTAAAGAATATGTAGAGTTTACGCCAGAAGAGCGTAAGCTCTTCATGCTTTGCATCCTGCTGGATGAACCGGAGCCTGTAAAGTTACTCGCACTGGCTTCGGATCTGAAAGTGACCGTATCCACCGTAACCACTGATCTGGACGATCTGGAGTCACGAATTCGTCAGGCGGGACTGAAGCTGGTTCGCAGACGTGGATATGGCGTCAAGATTAACGGAAGTGAGACGATTCATCGCACAGCTATAGCTGCCCTTGCTCTCGAATTTTTGGATGAATCCGACCTGTTCGGAAGACAGCCAGAACAGGGAGGCTCCATCGTAAACCAAAAATTGTTGGATATGATTGGACACGGTGATGTGCTTACGGTCGAAAATGCGTTATGGCAACCGGATATCGAATGGCTGGAGAACATTCCAGAACGCCAATACATGAAGCTGCTGATTCAATTATCCGTAGCGGTTGTACGTATTCGTAAAGGCATCGGCATTGGACGTATGTCTACACGAGAGAAAACGGGAGATGCAGTTGCAGAGCAGGATGAGATGAAGGTTCCACCTTATATGGCTTCCCGCTTGTGCGGTGTGTTATCCACCCAGCTGGGGCTGACATTCTCCCAAGATGAGCAAGCTTATTTTCACAGACTATTAGTTGAGACAGAGCAGCGGATTCACTCTTCGCGGCTGTTGCCAATAGACGACTTGATTTTACTGGACAGGGTACATTCTCTGATTGATCAGATGCAGGCGAGAACGCATTACGCTTTTCATGAGGATCGTTTGCTTCGTGAAGGTCTGCTTGGTCATATGCAACCTGTCATGGAGCGAATTGAAGGGCAACAGATGATTCGTAATCCGCTTTTGCAGCAGATTCGTAAGGATTATGATTCCCTCTTCGAAGAGGTCAAACAATCCGTGCATCAAGCTTGGCCAGGTACAGAAGTTCCGGATGAAGAAGTTGGTTTCCTGGTCATGCATTTTGGCGCTTCCATCGAGAGGTTACGTGCACTGAAACGGGAGATCAGGGCAATCATCGTGTGTACAAGCGGAATTGGATCATCACGCATGCTTTCCAGCCGACTGTCCAAGGAGATTCCCGAGATTCGGATCATGGACAGCGTGTCCTGGTATGAAGCTGCCCGGATACCTACAGATCAATATGATCTGGTTTTATCCACTGTTGATCTGCCGATGGATGAACATCAGTATTACAAAGTGAGTCCACTGCTTACGGCAGAAGAGAGCGAGCGTCTGCGTCATTTTATCCGAACAACAACATTACAACGACAGCATAATAAGCCCCGTGAAGCAGAGGTTCAGACGACAAGTCGTTACTCGGACCCGGATGGAATGGAAGCTATTTTAGTTGAAATCGTCCGAATTATTGGCAAGTTTCAGGTGTATCCGTTGGATAACCAAGATATCGGTTTCTATAAAACCGTATATGCGATGTGCAACGTACTCCATGGATCTGGTGTTCTGAAGGAACCGGGGGAGATCGCAAAACGGTTGGAGGCACGTGAAGCAGTGGGGAGTCAGAAGATTCCCGGTACAAGACTTGCGCTTTTTCATACACGCAGTGAGGGAATTTACAGGCCGTCCATTAGCTTGTTTCAGCTCACTGAGCCACTCCTCTGTACGCCGGATGATCCCGCAGGAGTTACCCATGTCCTCTTGATGCTTGGTCCCCGAGAATTATCCAAGGAAAGCCTGGAGGTTCTCAGTGAGATCAGCGCCCTGTTATTGCAGGAAGAAATGATTACATTGCTGGAAAAGGGAATCAGGGATGAACTCATTCATTACCTGTCCCAGGAACTTGTTGGATTTTATCGCAGTAAAACCGAAATTGGAGGTCAACCATTATGAGTATGTTAACAACAGATAAAGTCATCATGAATGCGACGGCTCAGGACAAATACGAAGCGATTCGTATGGCAGGACAGATTCTAAAGGATGCGGGACATATTACCGCTGATTACATTGAAAAGATGATTGAACGTGAAGAGATTGTCTCGACCTATGTAGGGAACGGCCTGGCTATTCCGCATGGTACAAAGGAATCCAAAGCTTTCATTTTATCCACAGGTATCTCTGTCATTCAGTATCCACAGGGTGTTGATTTTGGCGAAGAAAAGGCTTATATGGTCATTGGTATCGCGGCTCAAGGCGGGGAACATATGGAGATCTTGACTAGCATCGCGGTGATCTGTGCTGAGGATGAGAATATGGAGGCTCTGCGTCTGGCGAAAACAGCCGAAGAAGTAATCGCTATTCTGGAAAGTGAAATGGAGCTATGAAGGCCCTACACTTTGGCGCAGGTAACATTGGACGCGGGTTTATCGGCTTGATTCTGTCCCGTGCGGGGTATGAGGTGGTCTTCTCAGACGTGAATCAGACCTTGGTCACAGCTCTCCAGCAACAGGGGCAGTATACTGTAGAACTGGCTAACGAGAGCAAGGATCAGGAGACCGTCACGGGTGTAAACGCAATCGATGGGACTCAGCTAGAAACGGTTGCCCAAACTGTGGTGGAAGCGGATCTGATTACAACCGCAGTGGGTGTAGGAGTACTAAAGCATATTGCACCAGGCATTGCGAAAGGACTTGAGAAAAGACTGAATTCAGGTCCTGCTCAAAACCCTCTCCACATTATTGCTTGTGAGAACGCCATTGGAGCCAGTACGCAATTGAAAGAACATGTATATGCTTTGCTCAATGAAGACGTACGTTCCCTTGCTGATCAGTATATTTATTTTCCAGACTCGGCCGTAGACCGGATTGTACCTATTCAGCATCATGAAGATCCGTTGCATGTACAGGTGGAGCCTTTTTACGAGTGGGTGGTGGACCGTTCCCAGATGGCTCCTGCATTCAAACCGGTTGAGGGGATCGTATATGTCGATGATCTGGAGCCGTATATCGAACGGAAGCTGTTCACTGTTAATACAGGACACTGCGTTGCAGCATATATCGGTAATGTGCACGGCTATGACACGATTCAGAAGGCTATTGCTGACGAAAAGGTGAAATCCATTGTCTACGGTGCTTTGCAGGAAACTGGAAAAGTTTTAGTGAAACGTTTTGCATTCAACCCGGAAGAACATGAGCAGTATATTGTCAAAATATTGGGACGGTTTGTCAACCCGTATCTCACCGATGAGGTTACTCGTGTTGGTCGTTCCCCGCTGCGTAAGTTGTCTCCGAATGATCGTCTGGTTCGCCCGGCCCTTCAGGCATATGCGGATGGAAGCGAAACGACCTATCTGGCTATGGGTATGGCAGCAGCCTGCAAGTTCGATGTCTCCGATGATCCGGAAGCAGTTGAACTGCAGGACATGATCCGCCAGAAGGGGATTACAGCAACGCTCCACCATTATACGTCCATGGATGAGCATCATCCGGTGCTTGAACAGGCTGTTGCCCAGTATAACCAAATGTAAGAGCAGTGTTAGCCAGCTAATAGTATTAGATGTGATGCATAATGAAGAAGAGCCATACAGTTGTTTGGAGTGCACCCCTTAGAATAGACATTGGAAAAACCCCTGGGTTTAGCCGATGAAATTCTAGGGGGTGCATTTTTTTATGGCGATTAAAGGACAAAAGTATAAAACGTATTCGGAGAAGATAAAAAAAGAGGCTATTCGTCTGCATACGGTTGAGGGCTGGACTTACCGAAAGATCAATGAACATTTGGGAATTCATGACCCGGGACGAATGAAACGCTGGATGCGAAAACACCGGGAACAAGGCGAGTTTGGACTGATGGATCAGCGAGGTCGACGGAAAGAATATTTGGATCAAGAACGCTATGTGCAAAAACTGAAACGGGAGAATGAGTTGCTAAAAAAGTGCTTGGTAATCTGGAAGGAGGAAGCAAACAAGAAAGATTTCAGATCATAGAAAAAGTAGCGGCATACGGGGATATCCAGAAACTTTGTGATGTGTTTGGCGTGTCACGGAGTGGATTTTATGCCTATGTAAAACGTAAACGATTCGATCGCGACGCAAAGGCGAAGAAACAGGTGCTTCAAACGTATCAACGATATGAAGGCAAATATGGTTATCGGCAGCTCCAGTTGTTCCTTTGGCAAGATCAGGGGATTTGGATGAACCACAAAAAGGTGCTACGCCTGATGCAAATGCTCGGTATTCAATCTCGAATCCGTCGTAAACGGCGCTCCAACAGCTCGTATGCACCTGCGCAGCGTGTAGCAGAGAACCGCTTGAAGCGAGATTTCAGTGCAGAAAAACCGAATCAGAAATGGGTCACGGACATTACCCAGTATCGTGTGGGAGAGCGCTGGATATATCTTTCAGCCATAAAGGATCTGTTTAATAACGAAATTGTGGCCTACGAAATAGGCGAACGCAATGACAATGAACTGGTGCTCCGCACATTCAGCAAGGCGTTTGCGAAGCAAACAGACGTGACCGGACTAGTCGTTCACAGCGACCAGGGATTCCAGTACACATCTCATGCTTACCACGACATGCTGCCAAAGGTTGGCGCCCAAATCAGCATGTCTCGCCGAGGAAATTGTTATGACAATGCCTCGATGGAGAGTTTCTTCTCGCATCTCAAAACGGAAGGACTCTATCCTTATCATATCCGAACGCTTACCGAAGCACAAAGCAAAATCGAAAAGTATATCCGTTTTTACAACCGAAAACGACCACAACGGAAACTAAAAAAACTGACGCCGGTAGAGTACCGACGCCAGTTTGCAGCCTAGGGTTTTTTTTATAATGTCTACTAAATGGGGTCTTGACCAGTTAACTGTGAGGCTCTTCTTTTGGTTGGCTTTTATCGGCATAGTCGTCCAAACAGCGTTGACATATGCATGATTTTCGGCGCTGTTCTGCCGGAATGCGGTCAAATACACCTTCGGGGAAAGTAGCCCGGTTACACCAGCATTCCGAATGAGGATGTCCTGCGGCATAGGAACAGCGATTAGCTTCCCCGCATAATGGGCAGACAAGAACATCGATATGGATGTGCTCTTGATCGTCTTGTTCTGCAGACATTCGGTTCTTCCCTCCCTATGGAATAGCTACGAACTGAAGTTGAACATACTGGTCCCAGTATAACAGAAATGTGCTGGTGATATGGATTTCACTGTGTATATATGACTTCCATTTCACTACATTTTTTTCTCCCATGGGTTATTCTTCAGGCGGTAATTCGATCTGTAGGCCTTCCACATGTTTGCGTCCCATCAACTTACGCTTCTTACGATTTTCCTTTGTTTCTAGCACAATGTCCAAGTCATAATCGTCACCCGGATAAAGCTCATCGGCAGATATATGCAGAGTCAGGCGTTTCTTATGGATTTTGACTTTGCGTCCCCTGAGCATGACCCCGATATTTCCACGGCTATCCTCGACATCACAGACGATGCCCGACTGATTGAGATAGGCTACATATACCCGATCCCCTTTGCGAAAATTTTTGGCAGGAGCAGGGGGAGCTGACTCTCTTGGTGTTGTGTTTTTGTGGAGACCGATTGAATACTTTGACTGCTTCGACTGATTCCGTTTGGACAACTCTGCTGGGCCGTCTGCTTCTGCAACAGAACGATCAGGCGTCAGGACCGGAGTTTCCAAAGGAGGTGACGTGAACCCTAACGTACGATCTCTTGAAATACTTTGATCGGACAGGGACTTGGATCGCTCGATAATTCGCTGTGGCATGCCCAGCTTTAATGCGATGGAATAGGCGTAACTTTCGCCAGCTTCTCCGATACGCAATCGATAAAGTGGCTGGAGAGATACGGTATCAAATTCCATACGGGCATTTTCGAATCCTGGTGTGGCAGCTGCAAAATGTTTGATTTCACCAAAATGTGTTGTCGCTACGACGGTTGCTCCGCGGCTGTGCAGTTCCTCCAACATGGCGATAGAAAGTCCGACACCTTCACCGGGATCTGTGCCGGAAGCCATCTCATCAATGAGCACCAGAGTTGATGTATCAGCCTGTTCCAGTATCCCAATCATATTGCGAATATGTGCTGAGAATGTACTGAGTGCTTGTTCCAAACTCTGCCCGTCACCAATATCAACCGCTACCTCGTTATAAACAGCCATCTCGCCACCTTCCTCCACCGGAATAAGCAAACCGGATTGCATCATCAGGGTTAGCAAACCAAGTGTTTTGAGTGCGACCGTTTTACCCCCCGTATTCGGGCCAGTAATAATGAGTGACGAGTACGTTCTGCCGATTGCAAAATCAAGGGGAACCATGGAAGAACCCATGAATGGATGACGTGCACGTTGAAGGCTGATGTGGCCTTGCGTATTGACTCGAACGGTACGTCCATCCATGGTGGCCGCATATTTGGCTTTGGCAAACAGGAAATCCAGCACACCTACCGTTTCGGTGTTCAGGGCGATTTCACGGCTATACGATTCGGTCAGGGAGGTTAAATCACCGAGAATTCTCATCTCCTCTCGGGACTCCTCCGCTTGTAGAGCGGCCAATTCCATCTGTAAACTTACTAATTCAACAGGTTCGATATATACGGTTTGCCCGCTCCCGGATTCATCCAGTACACTGCCTTTCACCTGTTTACGGAACTCTTTTTTTATGGGCAGAACCGTTCTTCCTCCGCGTTGGCTGATGACATGCTCCTGCATAATGGAGCGATGTTTGCTCACCAGAGAATCAAGCTTTCGTTTCATGCGTTCCTCATTCACCGTCATTTTTTTACGAATACGAATGAGTTCTTTGCTCGCCTGATCCTGAATGCGTCCA
Source organism: Paenibacillus amylolyticus (assembly GCF_047302515.1). Taxonomy (GTDB): domain Bacteria; phylum Bacillota; class Bacilli; order Paenibacillales; family Paenibacillaceae; genus Paenibacillus; species Paenibacillus amylolyticus_G. The sequence continues at coordinate 532,543 of NZ_CP168019.1, forward strand.
CTATGGATGCAGCGCTCGATCTCACTCAGCAAAGGTTCGATCATAATCATGGATGCTGCATAGCGACTAACGGTGGGAGCGGCCCCAGATTTGCCCTCCATGTATTTCATAAGTTGTGCACAGCTCCGCAGGAACTGAGCAAGATGACTGAAGTCGCGTTCACTGAATAGATAACCGGTGCCAAGCAGATCCATAATGGTTTCCATTCCGTCCAGTGAAGGGAGGGGGATACTGGCCCCGAAGCGAATCAACGCAGCCGCTTCTGCTGTTTCTTCTAGACGTAGCTGGATCAGGTGAGCATCTACCATCGGTTTTAGTTCTCTGGCATAACGTTTGCCCAGATAAGACAGGGCGCAGTCTGCCACGTTTTTTTGAATTTGTGGATAGCCCAAACTGTTTAATGTGTTTTCATTCATGCGTAATCTCTCCTTGAATTTGAATTGGAATTTCAGTTGACGCGTTGAAACATATTCCTGGAAAACGCAAAAAGGGCGGAGAATGAACAAACGTCATTCTCCGCCCTAAACGTATGGGAAAGCAGTGTCCACTACAGGTCTATATTAAAAAAATCCGCGCTGAACTCAGCGCGGAAATAGACCCGGACAATTACAATCCCGGAGGCGATTTATGATATCCGCTGTTCTTAACTAAGTACAGGGATCTGGCGCATCATGAAATACACGTATGCCATATGGGCACAAGCGCAATGAAAGGCCAAACTCCTGAATATGAAACTTGGTTAGTTAAGAACATTCACCGACATTAAAAATCTCTCCTTTGATTGAGGAATATGCAACCAATATAAACTGGAAATTGGTTTGAAGTCAACCTTTAGAATAAATAAGTGGACTTGAATAAGAATGGGTTTTAAAATAACAATAGTAAAATAATCCAATGAAAGCGATTTATTTTAATAAACATACGTATAAAGGAGGATGCTCTTCTTGCCGAAGTATTTACTGCGTTTGCTCTGTTTTACCCTGATCCTCGGAGCCCTTCCGGTCATTGTTATTGGTTCGGTCTCGTATACGATTGCATCACGTGACATTGAACAGAAAGTGCGTGAGAGCAATCTTCAGATATTACATCAGACCCAAATGAGGGTAGAACAAGTTCTACGTAGCCTGCAATTATCATCCATCCAGTATGTTAATTCGCCCTTGGTACTACAAGCGATGAAGAAACCACTAGACAGCAGCGAGTTTCAGGAGATTCGTGATCTGACATCCGGATTTAACAACTTGCAAGCGGTTACGAACATTGACCAAGCCTATCTGGTTAATCTGGATGAAGATTGGGTCGTTTCGATGCGTTCTTTTGGCAAATTGGATGATTTCAGCATTCGAGACCGAATTGGCTCCTACCTAAGTTATACCAACAGCCTGTTCTGGGTCACTCAGAATGCCAGTTCAGCGAAAGAAAGTGTACCTGTGTCAGCAGGTATGGGTGAACTAACACCCGAACAGGCACCTGCTCTTATATCATCGGATAATGTGGTCAGTATGGTATTCAAAATCCCGATGATACCAACCAATGTGAAACCAAAGGGATTTCTTGTGATTGATATCGCCGATACGGAACTGAGTACCTACTTGAGCCGAAATACGAATTCTGGAGATATGTACGTTCTGGATCGGGAGCAGAAGTATTTTCTGAACGATATGCAGCAAGGCGGGAAATATGACGCACTGAATAAGGAAATTCATGAAATGGTGCAAACGACAGGCCAGCCAGAGGGTTTCTTCAGTGCGGAGGTGGAAGGTAACCAAGTGGCGGTTAGTTATAGGCAATCTCCGCTCAATGGCTGGTTATACGTGTCCGTTGTATCTCTTGGACAGATTACGGCCCAGTCACAGAAAATTGCATTGGTTACCGGTATCGCTACACTGGTCATGTTATGTGTAACGGGATTGTTCGCCATATACGGCAGTCGGCGGATGTACTCACCGATCTCCAGACTGCTGCAATTTACGAAGGGGCTGGATTCTCCAGTTACTCCGTCAGGACGCCGTCAGGATGAATTTATCTATATTGAAGAGCAATTGTCAACCTTGTTCAGTTCGGAGAAAACGATGCGTGAGCAGATGAAGGGGCAGCATGTGCACCTCCAGGAGTTTTTTATGACCAAACTGCTGACAGGTAAAATCTCGGAAGAGGATTTCAGATATCAGGGAGAATTGTATGATTTTCCGAAAGGGTGGGCGAGTCTTGGTGTACTCATGCTCCAGATCGATACCTTGGAAGGGACCCGATATGAGGAACAGGATCGCGATCTGCTGCTGTTTGCCGTCAACAATATGGTGGGTGAGCTCCTTCCTTCGGCAGTTCGGTTCACCCCGGTCATGCTGGATGATGCTCAGGTTACCGTACTTGCCTCCGAACTCACGGATGAGGTGAAGCTGAAGGAATGGATGCATACTCAGGCAGACTGGATTCGTGAACGTGTCGTGACTTATCTGAATCTGCCCGTAAGTATCGGCATCAGTCGTTCCTACGCTTGTATCGGAGATACGCCAAGAGCGGTTCAGGAGAGCCGCGAGGCTCTGCAAGGTCGGGTCAGTTTGGGCAGCCGTATTATTTTGCATTACGAAGATATTCAGCCACGTGGTCAGATGGAGGCCGCGTTGTATACCCAGTTACGTATGATCGAGGATCAGCTCGCGTCTGCGCTCAAGCAAGGAGATGAAGAGAAGACGGACGCCTATTTTAAGCAATATTTGGGACTGCTTGCAGACAAAAAGCTTCATTTCAGTGAATACCCCGTCATTATGGTTCAGTTATTGTCTCGTGTATATCAGCTTGTGCAGGAGCAAGGTGGAGATGTAGCCGAAGTACTGGGTGAAAAAGCATCCATGTCACATTTGCTGAAGTTGTCCACATTGGACGAAATGACCAATTGGTTCCGCAAGCGGCTGTTCCTGCCAGTCATCCGTTTCTGGCGAGAGCAGGAAGAATCCCAATACATGAATATTGCGAGACGTATGATTCGTTTGATCGAGGAACGTTATGATCGTGAATTGTCGCTGGAAGCCTGTGCAGCAGAGCTTAATTTCCATCCTGTCTACCTAAGTCGGGTATTCAAGAAGGAAGCTGGAGTCAATTTTACGGAATATCTCGCAGAGTATCGTATGGAAAAAGCGAAGACCTGGCTGCAAACAACAAATCTTAAAATATCGGAGATTGCCGAGAAATTAAACTATACCAATCCAACCGCATTTATCCGTACGTTTCGCAAAATCACAGGAACAACCCCCGGCAAGTACCGGGAGCAGCAGCGATAAAACAAACCTGCTCTGCCCGCCATGGCAGGCAGGCTTTTTTATGTTCGGATGAAGGAAGAAGACCACTTTTCTCCATAAAGTTAAGACAGGAATATAGAGGTTGAAAGCAGTTCATTACGCCTTTGAACTCTGTGATGGAAATGAGCTAAACCCTTGCTACATAAGGAAAAACAAAAGGCTAAAACGAGACGATAGCCAGTCATTCGTTTATCCTCCACAATGAAGACATGAATTCAGGAAGTGATATTTTGTAATCGTTTCCAATGTGGGGAGGAAGACAATATGAAAGCCGAAACGGCGGCTCGAACACGGCCCGCTACCCGCAGTGACAAAAACCTGCTGTGGAGGGACATTATCAAAAACCGGTGGCTGTATATCATGTTAATACCGGGTGTGCTTTACTTTGTTATTTTCAAATACATACCCATGTATGGCATCACGATGGCTTTTCAGGATTACACGCCTTACAAGGGCATCTTGGGAAGTGACTGGGTAGGGTTCAAACATTTCCAGCGTTTCTTCGGAGAACCGCAGTTCTGGACATTATTTCGGAATACGTTTTTGCTTGCCATTTATAACATTGTGTTCTTCTTCCCACTGCCGATTGTACTGGCACTCATGATGAATGAAGTTCGCCGTGAACGGTTCAAACGATTTGTACAAACTCTTGTCTATGTTCCACACTTTGTTTCCTGGGTTGTTGTTGTCGGTGTGTTCTACATGCTGTTCACAACTGAGGGTGGTGCGATTAATGAATTGCTCTATAACCTGACGGGACAAAAAGTGGCGTTCCTGCTTGAACCTGGTTGGTTCCGAACGATGATTGTCGGACAATCCATCTGGAAAGAAGTTGGTTGGGGCACAATTATTTTCCTTGCAGCACTCTCAGGTGTTGATACACAGCTCTATGAAGCTGCACGGATTGATGGTGCTAATCGCTGGCGCCAAACCTGGCACATTACGTTGCCGGCCATTCGCAGTACAATCGTCATTTTGCTCATTCTGCGTCTGGGAAATTTCCTGGATACAGGCTTTGAACAGATCTTCCTGATGCTAACTCCGACAAACCGGGATGTGGGCGAGGTATTTGATACCTACGTGTACACAAAGGGTCTTACCCAGGCACAGTACAGTTATAGTGCGGCTGTCGGGTTGTTCAAATCGGTTGTCGGGCTGGCGCTTGTTCTTGGTGCCAATACGCTGGCCAAAAAATTCGGGGAGGAAGGCGTCTACTAACCCTCGGAAGCAGACGTTCTTCACCAGACAGGAGTGAACATTAAAATGCAACAGGATAAAACGTGGGGCAACCGGATCTTTGATTTTCTCAATCACGGCTTGCTGCTGTTGATTGGAATCGTGACGGTCATCCCGTTCATGTATATTTTGGCTGTCTCGTTTACCAGTCCGCATGAAGTGGCTAAGGGAGGATTCATTCTTTTTCCAAAAGAGTTCTCTCTGGCTGCGTACCGTTACATTTTCTCTACAGATACTTTGATTCGCAGTCTGGGTGTATCGGTCTATATTACGGTGATCGGTACCTTCATTAACCTGCTGTTTACATCACTTATGGCGTATCCGCTCTCCAGAAGATACTTGCGTGGACGCCAGCCCATTTTGCTCGGTGTATTGTTCACGATGCTCTTCAGTGGCGGGATGATTCCAACATACTTTGTTGTGAAATCCTTGCACCTGACGGATACGTTATGGTCACTGATGCTGCCAACCGCTATTAGTGCATTTAACTTGATCGTACTGAAAAACTTCTTCCAGGCCATTCCCGACGAGCTGGAGGATGCAGCCAAAATTGATGGATGTAACGATGTCAGCGTATTGTTCCGGATTGTACTGCCGTTGTCCATGCCAGCCATGGCGACATTTTCACTCTTTTACGCGGTGGCCCACTGGAACAGTTTCTTCAGCGCTGTTATCTATATCAACGATAGTGAGAAGTGGCCTGTCCAAGTCTGGCTGCGTGAGATTGTCATTCTGGCACAGAGCCGAATCGGAGACACAAGTATCGAAGAGACCGAGATCCAGCCGCTTACCATTCGCATGGCCGTTATCGTATTCTCCACAATCCCGATTATGCTGGTATATCCATTCCTGCAAAAGCACTTTGCAAAAGGAGTGATGCTGGGTTCGGTGAAAGGTTGAGTCGGCACATGGTTCAAAGTCAGTTCACTATGACTGCATAAAAAAAGGGAGGTTTTCATGTTATGAAAGCAACAAAAAAGAAAGCCGTAGCTGTCTTGAGCACACTGGCACTGGTGACAGGTTTGCTGGCAGGATGCGGATCAGATGAGGGCCAGGCTGCCGAGGGCGGCGTACAAAATGTGTCCATAGCCATTGCACAGGTTGGTGATGTGCCAAGCAAGGGCAATGAAGTTCAGCAAATGATTGAAGCGTCTACCAATACCAAACTGGATATCCAGTGGATTCCGGCTTCGGCCTACAATGACAAAATTAACGTGATGATCGCTTCAAGCGATATGCCAAAAATTGTGAAAGTGCAATATAACCCAACGGTGACCAGCGCGATGCGTAATGACGTGTTCTGGGAAGTGGGGCCTTTGCTGAAAGACTACAAAAATCTGTCGGCACAGAACGAACGTTTTTTTGACAACATCAAGGTAGAAGGCAAAATCTACGGGGTTCCTGTTTTCTCTGATATTGCGCGGGCTACAGTGATCTATCGCAAGGACTGGTTCGAGAAGCTGAATCTCAAGGTGCCAGCCACACCGAATGAATGGTATGAAACGATCAAGACACTGGCAACCTCCGATCCGGATGGAGATGGTCAGGATAATACGTTTGGACTGATGCTTTTCAAAAAATATAATGAGGATCAATATTCCTTCACGACACGCCTTGGCGTAAGTTTTGGTGCACCTAACAAGTGGAAGGTCGAAGATGATGGTAGCTTCACACCGGAATTCATGACACCGGAATATATGCAGGTGCTGGATCTGCTGAAACGTTTGTACGATGAGAAACTGCTGAATCAAGATTTTGCCGTATTCGACTCTACGGAAGCGGAGAAAAAGTATGATTCCGGTGTTGTCGGTATCCGTGTTGGTGTTGCTCAGAACGGAAAAAGTCAGCAAGAGCGTCTATCCAAAAACAATCCGGATGGTGTAGTAGACATCGCTGGTTTGCTTGGCGCGAACGGAGATCGTGTTGCAGGACAGACGGGTAACTCCGGGATTCTGGCATTCCCTAAATCAACGGTGAAATCGGAAGAAGAACTCAAGAACCTGCTCTCCTTCCTGGATAAACTGATGGACCCTGAGATGGCGACCCTGTTGATGCGTGGTATGGAAGACAAACATTACACCAAAGTGGGCGAAGATCAGGTGGAGATGAGTGACTTCGATGCATTCCAGCGTGAAGTGAAACCTTACCGTGACAACCTTCCTTATGTGGAAGGATATAACGTACCGAAATTGAAGGATACCGAACTTGGTGAAAAAGGTACTGCACTTGCTAAGGAACTGGCGGAGCACGCTGTGCCAAACCCTGCGCTGACGTTATATTCTCCAACGTATGGTGACCGTGGGGCAGACCTGGATCAGGTGATTGCCGATGCGCAAACCAAATACATTATGGGCAAGATCGATCAAAGTGGCTGGGAAAAGGAAATCGAGAATTGGGGCAATGCGGGTGGAAACAAGATTCGTGAGGAATATGCCGAAGATTATAAAAAACAGGCTCAATAAAGAGCCGGAAGCGGAGGCTTGATCATGAAGGAAACACTGCAACTCACATCGGTGCGCATGGCACAGCAATTCATGGAAAGTTATCGCAACCATGAGCTGTACGCCACTTGGCATTACGAGAACGGCTGCTTACTGAAAGCACTGGAGGAGCTGTATACGCACACGGGGGAGCAAAAGTATTTTGACTATATCCGTGAGCTCATGGATCATTTTGTTCAGGAAGATGGCTTCATTCGCTCCTATACGATCGAGGAATATAATCTGGATCAGATCAATCAGGGGAAATCACTGTTCCTGTTGCACGAGAAAACGGGAGAAGAGAAGTATCGCAAAGCTGCGGAGTTGCTTATGACTCAGCTTAAGGGACAGCCACATACGAGTGAAGGCGGGTTCTGGCACAAAAAGATTTACCCTTTCCAGATGTGGCTAGATGGATTGTACATGGCTACTCCGTATCTGACCCAGTATGGCGCAGTGACGGGAGAAGAGAAGTGGTTTGACAAGGCGGCTCTGCAGCTCTTGCTGGTGGAGCAACGTACACGTGATCCGCGTAGCGGTCTCTTGTACCATGCCTGGGATGAGAGCAAAGAGCAGCGCTGGAGTTCGGGTGAGACGGGATGTTCACCACATGTCTGGAGTCGGGCGATGGGCTGGTATGTGATGGCGGTTGTGGATACCTTGGATTATCTGCCGGTAGATCATCCGCAACGCGGGCAGATTGTGGGTATCTTCGAACGGGTAGCAAACGCACTTGTGCATGTACAGGATCAGCAGACTGGACTATGGCCACATTTGTTGGATCAACCGGGACGTGAGCGGAACTATCTGGAGGCTTCCGGGACCTCGATGTTTGTCTATGCATTGGCCAAAGGTGTGCGTAAAGGATATCTGAGTGGCAAGTTCAAAGCGGTTGCGGAAAAAGGGTATCAGGGTCTGGTGCAGCATCTGCTGCAAACGGACCGTGAAGGCGTGCTGTCCTTGACGCAGTGTAACGGCGGAGCCGGTCTCGGAGGAAGTCCGTATCGTGACGGGTCCTACGAGTATTATGTGACCGAGTCCATTCGGATCAATGATCCGAAATCGGTCGCTCCGTTCATTTTGGCGGGAGTGGAGATTGAACTGGCGTAATGCTGGTTCTTCTTTTTAGAACACTTATGATAGCGCATACACGGTTGGTTTGAGTAAAGTGAGGCAAGATTGCTGAACAATTTGGCTATCCAAAAGGAGAGATGGTTCATGAGTCCAAAAGGTCCAATGTCCCGTTTAGGCGGAATCGTTGTAATTGGTGCAATGTCCGCTGGATTGCTTGCAGGTTGCGGGGGAGAAAAAGCACCTGCTGCAGGGGAAGGTAAACTTCCCATTTCCATCTCTTTAATGCAGGTAGGAGATATACCGGCCAAGGAGAACGGGATTGAAAAGAAGATTGAGGAATATACAAATACGGATGTCAATGTACAGTGGATTCCGCAGTCTGCTTTTGATGATAAGGTGAATGTTATGGTTGCTTCAGGCGAGATGCCGACCATTATGCGTGTGAATTATGTACCGACAACATTTAATGCCGCCAAAACGGGACTGTTCTGGGAACTGGGGCCTTACTTGAAGGATTATAAAAACCTGACTGCCCAATCCGAGGCTTATTTTAACAATATCAAAATTGAAGGCAAGGTCTACGGTATTCCGAACTTCCGGGATATTGGACGGACTGCGATCGTATATCGCAAGGACTGGTTTGATACATTGAAGCTGGATATACCCAAAACGCTGGATGACTGGTATGAAGTGATGCGCTCTATTCGTAAGGATGACCCTGACGGAAATGGTAAAGAAGATACGTACGGTGCACTGCTCTTCAAAAAGTATAATGAGGGTGTCTCTTCCCCACTGACGCGGATTGCTGTAAGTATTGGCGGTGTTAACAAATGGGGAGTGGATGATGCTGGGAAACTGACCCCGGAGTTCTTGACTACCGAATATGTGGATACAATGAAACTCTTCAAGCGACTGTTCAGCGAGGGACTGATTAATAGTGATTTCCCTGCTCTGGACCCTTCTGATGCGGACAAAAAAATGGATTCCGGCCTAGTTGGCATGAAGCTTAACGGTGTGGCCCAGAACGGAAAGTCCTCTCAGCAGCGGCTTACACCTAACGCTCCGGATGGAGAAATTGATGTGGCTCCGTTCCAGGGAACCGACGGCATTCGAATCGCTGGGGAACCAGGGAACTACGGAATGCTGGTCATCCCGAAGGCGTCAGTAACGGATGAGGAGCAATTGAAGCAGGTTCTCACGTTCCTGGATCAGTTGATGGATGAGGAATTGAGCGCTTTGCAGCTCCGCGGATTGCTCGATGTGCACTACACCAAGACTGCGGATGGGAAAACCGAACTTAAGGATTTTGACGCTTATCAGCGTGAAGTGAAGCCATATCGGGATAATTTGTTAAGCATTGAAGGTTATAACGTGCCTGAACTGGTTGATGTTCCGATTGGTATGAAAGGTACAAAGATGGCGCGTGAGAATGAGCAGTACGCCATTGCTAATCCGGCACTCACATTGTCTTCGGCGATCTATACCGAGCGTGGTCAGGAGCTGGATCAGATGATCTGGGATGCGCAGACCAAGTACATTATGGGTAAAATCGATGATGCTGGTTGGGAGCAGGAAATCGCGAGTTGGAGGAAAGCTGGTGGTGATCAATTGATCACAGAACTCGAAGCATCCTACAAGGAATTGAACGGGAAATAAAGCTGGCTGAAATAAAAAAAAGGTTGATCAAATGGAATGATATGGTTTATTCTATGAGTGAGTTCATTTTTCCAATATCATAAGAAAGACCACACCCTTAAAGCATAAGGCTATGAATCTGCGGATTCATGGCCTTTTTTTGTGTTTTAGGCGAATGAAATGGGTCTATGGAAGGAGGGGCGCACGCCTTGAAGTGATGGGGATAGGCGAAAAATAATACCAATAGCCTAGTACAACATGGTAGAATATTGATTATTATGGCAAATTTAGGTTTTAGTTATGAAGAGCAGTAACTAGGCTGACTAAGCAAGCACCCCCATACTAAGGTACATAGGAGCGTGAGCAGATTGAAGAAGCCGATCAAAGGACACGAGAAGAAGGAAAAACGGAACGTGTGGATCGTCGGGTTATTAACGACAGCTGTATTGGCAGGAACACTATTGCCCGTTGGCCCCGTACATTTAACGTCAACAGCGAATGCCGCATCGGGAACGAGTGACAGTGCCCTTAGCAAGTTCAAGGATATCAAGGGCCACTGGGCCCAAGCAACGATTGCCAAAGCGTATGAAAAAAATCTGATCTCTGGTTACCAGGACGGAACGTTTCGTCCCAATGGCAAAATCACGCGTGGGGAATATGCGACCATACTTGCCCGTGCGACTGGACTAGAGAAGGTAGAGGGGCAGAATCCCTTTGCTGATCTCAAGGGACATTGGTCTGAAGCCGCGGTTAGCCAACTTGTCGGACAAGGATTCATTAACGCTGGCGATTATGCCAAAGGGTTCAATCCGAATGCGGAGCTGACGCGTTACGAGATGATGAAATGGATTGCAAATGGACTGATCAAGTCCGGAGCTAGCTTCCAGGATGCTTTTAACGATACCAAAAATACGCTGCTTCCCACACCGGAAGTGAACCGCGGTACCATTCGTGCTGAGCAGATTCCGTATCTTGCCCTTGTCCGTGGGACAGGCATTGTAGGTGGATTCCAGGATGGCACATTAAAACCCGCGGATTCCACCACTCGTGCAGAAGTATCGGCCATTTTACTGCGTTATATGGACGTGGAGGGCACGGATGCCGGGAAGTATAGTGACTTAAATGAGATGAGAGAGGTAGGCACGACGGGGACGAATCTAACGACAGTATCAAATTACAAATATATTAAAGGTAACTTCGGAGATATAGTTAACACAGAGTACACGTTGAAAAATAATGTGGGGGTCGTAAGGTACCATAGATTTATCATAGTGGATACCCGAGGGACTAAGCCCAAGGGACTGTACGCCACGTTATTTGTAGATCAAAATAACTTGACTAGGGCACAAAAGGGGCGCTTCTCTACCTACGCTGAGATAACGTTTACTTCAAAACTTGATAAGTCAAATCTTTTAACTATTGCTAGAGCGAATGATAATATAGCTATTCCAATTCAACGATTATTTAACGTGAGCTATTTGAAAGAAAAAGGGTTTATTACTTTACCAGACGATTCAAACGCAATGTTGAAGCAAGGGGTATCTACCAAATTTTGGTCATCACATACTCTGGATCCTGTAAAGGGAGGATATATGTTGAAGAATGATGCTGGTAAAGAAGTTCAAATCTATCAATAGAACTTTTGGTGGTGTTTAAATTTAATATTAAACGTTATCTACTAGGTGGTTTTAAAAGTTTATATAGAATCTTAGTAATTATATTTATGATGTTACCAGTCTATTACTGCACTTTTGATACTCTTAAAGCTAATGCCGTAGAAGAACAATATGGTTCCAAATCCATGAAAGGGCCAGCAGTAACAGTTGATGCAAACCCAACTCAAGGAACACCGGGAGTTTACTGGTATCAACTTGATTCAGGAGAATTTAGGGCAGAATATCAAGGCACACACAAAGATGTGGATAACGGAGGAACTGATTATGATGCATACCCTGTAAAAACAGAAATTCCTGATAATGTTGATATGAGTAGATGGCCGCCACTAAGTTGGAAGCCATATAGAGGTATAGGAATTGATAAGGAAATGGTAACTGATATTAAGTTAAAGAACGATCCTGATGGTGTAAAATATCAGCAGGTAAATAGTTATGAAGGAATAGGTAGTCCAAGAGTTACAAGTGAAAAAAATGCGGATCTTAGAACATATACTGGCAAAGGGTTTGAGTTCTTTGAAAGGGAACCTTATGGGACTAGGCCAGGCAATAAACCCAAATATAAGATGGTATACCACACCCCTGTTAGCATCTTCTGGGAAGGTAAGATTCACGAAGAGAAAGAAATCGATGTAACCCCAGATTCAACCCTTACCATAGGGAAAACACAACAGATGGAAGCAAAGGTGAAGACAAAGGGCTATGGTGCGACAGTCTTTGGTGAGGGCATCGACGTATCCCGCAGGGAAACAGAAATCAAATGGTTTTCTTCTGACGAGACAATTGCGAGCATTGAATTGAAAACAGGGATGTTAAAAGCTGAGAGTCCGGGCACGGTCACTGTGCGTGCAATCTGGAACAATGGTACATATCTCATCTCGGATACAGCCACCATAACCGTTACGTCTGAGCCAGGACTCGTTGTGAATCTGCCGAATGCTTGTAAAGCCAATACGACACCTCTACAGGCAGAAGCCGTTCTAACAAAACCGGATCGCTCTGTTCATAAACTGACAGCTCATCCCAAATTGACGTGGCAAAGCTCGAATCCGGCTGTGGCAACGATCGGTGCTGATGGCAAAATCACGACAAAAGGGATCGTGGGTAGCACTACCATCAAAGCTCATTTTCTTGATTCTGCTCAGCAACTGGATGAACAAGGGACTCAGGTGCTTGAGGTGAAGGACTGCACGGATAATGGAGAGGGTGGTAATGATGGCGATCCGGGGGGTGACCCTGCGAACGCTTGCCCTGTGACCATCAGCCCACCGAGTAGAGGCACGGTTATTGAAGCATCGGTTATGGACCCGTCTGTTCGAGGTGTGTTGAAGGCAGATGATCGTGGATCTGAGAAGTTCGATGTTACCCATGGCATTCCGACTTCGGAAGATCTTTATGCCAATGTCTTGGCTAAGGAATATCTGTTTCAGCACCGCTGGGTTAACATGTCAGGAACGGTGACTTACACCGTTAAAGTGAAAAGGGTTTATCATAAAACCTGGACGATCCCGGGAAGAGCATCTAGTGGTGAGGGGGATCCAGGGACACCTCCTCAGCCCAGAGAACGTGATGTGCCTGGGGATAAAACCATGCAAGTAACACGGACATATAGCTATTGGCAGATCGATAACCTGGAGGTATACAAGTTAAATGAGGCCAAGGTATCTAACTATGCGCTAGGCGGTTATGGTGACACCTTGACCTTGACGCCCAATGCATATACATCACCGACTTTACAATCGGCTATGGATACTGCGGTTACCAATCATGTGAAACCTGCGCCATGTCGAGAAATTGATCTTGGCATCAAAGGGGTTCCGGGTGGTTCGGATGAACCGCCTACGCCAGATGAGACATCATTGTTTCAATCCAAAGCTGAAGCGGAGGTTAGAGAGAACACCGTTAATAACGACAAGGTAACCTTTAATGGAGCGACAATTATGGATTCTGCCCCGGTGGAAAAAACAGCTCCGCAACCGGGAAGCATCCCCCAGCCTGGTATGATCGGAGACGATGTTCTGTACCAGAACCGGCTTACGATCAAGAACACGTTGATGAACAAAGCTAACCAGCCAACCACGGGTGAGATTACGTATGGACTTCTCCCTGGCAATGTTAACGGAGGGCAGGATCAGAAATTCCCCATTTTGGGCATCAACTCGGTGACAGTACATACTCCAGTTGTGAACTACGCCTGGGTGTCAGATGATCAGCCTCATAATCAGAAGACCACGCCTGATCCGACCAGAGCTGCACTTATTTTAGAACGTCCATTCATTGTGCGGATACCGACCTCAGGTCAACATTTGGATGTAGCGAGTTACCCTGGGTATGGAAACCATGATTATGCGAAATATTTCCGGATCAAACAGGTTCGTTTTCCATTCGATGTTTATAACGCTACCAGGAGTCAGTTTATTCCGGCCCTGACATGGGTGGATATTCCGGTAAATCAGTTGGACACCCCTTTTTATCTTCCTGTATGGGTAGATGAAGGAAATTACCAGATCGAGTTTCGTAATATCGCCGAAAATGCACCTGCAAACTTCACAGAACAACAGGATGCCAACACGAATCTGACTCATCATGTCGCAGCAGATACCGTTGCTGTAGAGGTTATCGGACGATTGTATGATTTTCACATCACCGATATTTCAGACTACAACTGGGAGAATGTGTTCCGCAAGCGGATAGGCAGCCCCGAACCAACGGGTGTAAGCTACTGGACCGGAGAAAACAGTATAGACGGAGATCCCCGAGGAAATTTGGCTCCCTATGTTCTGCCTATTCGTCCCGGCAGTCATCCGGTACAGGGGTTCCGAAATGCTGCAGTGAAGACGGGTTACCATTTCAAGTTTGATCTGAAAACCAAGGGCAATATGTTTGGGAAACAGGATGGTATTCGAATCACGCCAACGTTCTCTTTTGTGAGTAAAGATGGCACCACTCGGCAAGAAGTGGATTTATACTACCATCGAGGACAGGAACGACTCATTCGTATCGGATCGGCACAAGATCTAGAAAAACGCTTTGTTGTCCTGAACTCACGGTTGCGGAATGTCCCCGGTACGGAGTTAGGTGATACAGCGCGTTATCAGTATACCTATGAACTGTCGGCGGAGGAACGAAATCAAGGTACAATGGCGGAACATATGGTTCGTTTCGTGGATCAGACCTCTCATCATAAAACGTGGGTAGGTCGCTATGACTGGATGATTCTTCCTTCACAGATCCGTACACTTATTGGCCCAAAAACAGATATTCCCTCCAGTGTTAATGTGGATCGGGCGAATGCAGCGATTCAGCGCTGGTATGGGGAGTATAGCTTGCCAGCAGATGTATATGCTGTACCCAAAGGAACCGATCTCGAGTCGCTTGCCAGACAAAACCAGTTGGATGAGAAGGCAATGGTATTTCTGAGGGACGGTTACATTGTGGTTAACTTCAATATCGAAACATTGCGCAGTGGTAATATGAGTGCACCGCATCTGCAATATATTCATGCACCGTTGATGAATCAATGGCAAATGGAAGGTTTTGATAACAGCCCGGTAGATGGTCAGGGTAGAAGCTGGCTGATGCAAGATGGGGACGTGGTTTTGTACCACGCGGATCAATCCAGCCGGAATGATTTCCAATCCCAGGTACCGCATTAGAGAGATATCGTTTTACCCATAAAGAAGGCAGGCGCAATGTGAACCTACATGACGTTTGTCTTCTTTTGTGTAATTCGGATTATGGTTGGGCAGCAGAAAGGGTATAAAGGGTAAGGAGCACTCGTACCATCCATATTCATCAATTTTCTCAACGAGAGGGGAACAACACACATGATTGAAGAAGATAAGCAGGAACTATTGATTTCAGAAGATACATACAAAGGAAGAGATTTAGGTGTCACATTAGAAGCACAAACCTGTCACTTCAAAGTCTGGTCACCGTTAGCCGTTCAGATGGAACTACTTCTGTACCCACCTTTGACAGGGGGGAGCCCGGAGGAAGAGCCCAATCAACTGAAACAGCAGGCGTTACCTATGCAAAAGAAAGGACAAGGCATCTGGGTTCTGGAACTGGAGGGTGATTTAAACAGCTACCGTTACATGTACAAGCCTACCTTTGAAGATGGACATTCGACCAATGCTGTAGATCCCTACGCACGAGCAGTGACCATGAATGGAGAAATGGGTGTAATTGTGAGACTGGAACAGACACATCCGAATGGATGGAGTGAGGATATTCGCCCGGAGTTGACCAGTCCTGTAGATGCAGTCCTGTACGAACTGCATGTACGTGATTTTTCCATTCAGCCATCATCTGGTATAACGAATAAAGGCAAATACATGGCTTTCACCGAGACGGGCCTGCGTGATTCGGAGGGCAACACACTGGGGATCGATCATTTGGTTGAACTCGGAATTACCCATGTGCATCTAATGCCTGTATTTGATTTTGCGACGGTGGATGAATCCAAGGTGGATGGTGATACGTCTGATGACTCCAACTATAACTGGGGATATGATCCGCTCCATTACAATGTCCCGGAAGGTTCCTATGCATCACGTGCAGATGATCCGGAGACACGAATTCGTGAGTTCAAATCAATGGTGCTGGCCCTTCACAACAAGGGAATAGGTGTCATTATGGATGTGGTATATAATCATACGTTTGATACGGCAGGCAGCTCTTTTGAAAAACTTGTACCAGGGTACTACTATCGTCAAAACGCCGATGGGACCTATAGCAATGGTTCAGGTACAGGCAATGAGGTAGCTACTGAACGCACCATGGTTCGCAAGTTTATCATCGAATCGGTCCGTTATTGGGCAGAGGAGTACCATGTTGATGGTTTTCGATTTGATCTGATGGGCCTGATCGACACAACTACGATGAAACAGCTTGCAGCGGAATTGCACACCGAAGTGTCACCTTCCATATTGTTATATGGTGAACCATGGGGTGCACTGGATTCGCCGCTTGGAGATGATATGACCCAAAAAGGAACGCAGCGCGGAGCGGGTTTTGCTGTGTTTAACGATAATTTCCGCGGAGTGATCAAGGGAGACAGTGATGGCATGGGTACGGGATTTGCTACGGGTGCGGACGGAAAAGAAGACGAATTGTGGACTGGCATCCGGGGAGCCATTCAGGATTTTACGGATGGTCCATCCGAGACGATTAACTATGTAACCGTGCATGATAATCTCAACCTGTGGGACAAAGTCGCACGTACACAAGGACTCCACGATACCTTGAATTTCCTCACCTATGACGAGGATGGAAGTATTCGTGGATGCCAGAGTGTGGAAGAGGCAGTAGAGAAGGCTAAGCCTTACCTGCAGATTGACCCGGAACACATTCTGGAGAATGAGACCGTTAGGCGTAGTCTGCTTGCCAATGGTATCGTTCTAACCTCCCAGGGTGTGCCCCTGATCGCGGCTGGAGATGAGCTGCTTCGAAGCAAATATGGGGACGCCAACAGCCACCAGAGTGGAGACGTGGTCAATGCCATACATTGGGAGCAGAAGAAGCTGTTCAAGCCGATATTTGATTATTATCGTGGGCTGATCCGTCTTCGGCGAGAACATCCAGCCTTTCGGCTTCGTACACGGGAAGAGATCGAGAACCATGTTTGTCTAATAGAAAAGGGCAATGGGCTGCTTGCTTATGAATTGAACGGTACAGCAGCCAGCGATTCATGGGAACGCATTGTTGTTATCTATAACGCGGCAAAAGAAAACCGTGACATCTCTGTCCCCACAGGGACATGGAATGTGATTGTAGAAAAAGGACAAGCAGGCATTGATACGATACGTACCATACAAGACGGACAGGTACATGTGAATGCGATATCCCTAACGGTGATGTATTCCAATTCCTGATGGACGCAAAGCTTGCAAAGAATTGAAGGCTGCCAACAGACCATTAGTAAAATCGCTAACAAGGACACGTTCAGGTATCCAATCAATCGAATTTAATCAAATAAATTGAGATAAAACAAATCCCCCTTTCCCGTAAGAAAGGGGGATTTGTTGATGCGTCAGAAACCATTGCCTTGGTCGCAGGGCTATACATTGTCATGTCTGGAGCTTTTTTATGCTGTGCACCTGTTGGTGCACTTTAATCTCAACCCATTGACATCCTGCAATTTATTCTTGTATATTCCAAACTTTTTTTGTCAGGACAGGTACAAATGCTGTCAATCTATGGCGCTTGTTTTCATATCCTATATTTTGAAAGCGATTGCTAATTGAATACGCAAATTGAACCGATATTGATGAGTACAGACAACCCCGGGTTGACAAACAACGTCCCGCTCCGTAACATCGGGACAACACGAAATCAATGGATATAAAGGCGGTGGGAACGATGCCGGAATGGACTTCTTTTTGTTACGAAGGCAACGATCTTGGCTTAACATATACTCGTGCAGCAAGTACTTTTAAATTGTGGGCACCTACGGCACAACAGGTTTATATATTGATTTTTGACGATGAAGGGCATTACAACGATAGTGGTAAAGTACAAGAACATGAAAATGGGCAGGAACATACTCTGAAATGTGATGCGGACGGAATATGGAGTCTGAAGCTCAGCGGCGATTGGACAGGACATTATTATATGTACCGAATTATCCATGATGATCAGCGGATTGAAGTAGTTGTTGATCCTTATGCCAGAGCGGTAACGGCTAATGGACAGCGAACGGCTATTATAGATCCGGAGACCACCAATCCAGTCGATTGGGACCTGGATGTCAAACCTGCTTTTCTGCGTCCTGTTGATGCCGTGTTATATGAGTTGCATGTCCGTGATTTCTCCTCAGACCCACATGCAGATATTCCGTATAAGGGAAAATATTTGGCATTCACAGCATCCGGTCTGACGGATAGAGCAGGCAATAGTATTGGCGTAGACCATCTTGCCGAACTGGGAGTTACTCATGTACATCTTCTGCCTGTGGCGGATTATCAGACGGTGAATGAACTTGCTACGGCAGATGTGGGTTCAAATGTCAGAGCACCATACAACTGGGGGTATGATCCCCAGCATTATAACGTTCCCGAAGGTTCGTATGCGACAGATCCTCGTGATCCTGCAGTTCGAATTCGGGAGCTCAAATCACTCGTTCAATCGCTGCACAGACAAGGCATTCGCGTTGTACTTGATGTTGTCTATAATCACACATATAGCGTGGAAGAGGGACCTTTTGAACGGATTGTACCAGGCTATTATTACCGTTATCGGGAGGATGGTACCCTCAGTAATGGTTCTGGTGTAGGCAATGAATTGGCGACAGAACGTCCCATGGTGCGAAAATATATTTTGGATTCTCTCCGATATTGGGCAGAAGAATATCATGTGGACGGATTTCGATTTGACCTCATGGCCCTGATTGATACGGAAACGATGAATGAATTGACACGCGAATTGAAGGAACAGATCGATCCGGCGTTTCTGATCTATGGGGAACCCTGGATGGGTGGAGATTCACCTTTGGACCGTAAAACATTAAAAGGAACCCAGCGAGGTCAGGGGTTTGCAGTATTTAATGATCATTTTCGCAGTGCAATCAAGGGTGATAGTGATGGCAGTGGCAGAGGGTTTGTCACGGGTGCCGGAGGGCAGGAATATGAGCTTATTAGGGGATTAGCGGGAGCACTGGATGATTTCACATCTTCACCTGTGGAAGTTGTCAATTATGTAACTGCTCATGATAATCTCAATCTGTGGGATAAAATTGCGACAACAATGAACCTTAGACATGAATTAGGATTTCCCGTATGGAAGGACGGACAGCCCGTGGGTGGTGGGAGTGCTGAGTCCGCTGTAAAAGCAGCAGATCCTTATCGGTATGTGGATGCAGATGATGTTTTGAATCATGAGATGGTTCGTCGCTCGTTACTGTCCTCCGGCATTCTGCTTACTTCTCAGGGAATTCCGTTTCTGCACTCAGGGGATGAGATGCTCAGATCCAAAGCTGGTGATCATAACAGTTATCGGAGCGGGGATGCGGTGAACGCCATCACATGGGCCAACAAATCACGGTTCAGACCAGTGTTTGACTACTATCGTGGTCTTATTCATTTGCGGCGCACCCATCCCGCTTTTCGTATGATTGATGCTGAACAGGTACGAAATCACCTTCGTGTGATTCGTGCGGATGGCAATGTAGTTGCCTTTATACTTCAGAATGGTGCGAATCAGGACACCTGGAATCAGATTATGGTCATCTATAACGGAACGGAACATGAGCAGCATGTTGATCTGGGGGAAGGGGACTGGCATGTTGTAGTCAATGATCATCAGGCAGGCACAGACCTGATCGAGACTGTTCGTGGTACTGCTCAGGTAGAACGATGGTCCTTAATGGTAATGTATGACACAGAGCATGCTGGAGGCGCTGAACCATCAACAGTGGAGATTAGTTTTCCTCGCCAGGTATATAGTCCGAAGGAGACCACTCAACTGCGAGCGATCGTACGGGACAGTATTGGCAATGTGGTGGAAAAAGCTCCAGTTACCTGGACTTCTTCTGATCCGGATATTATTCAGATCCAGCCTGATGGAACAATCCATGCACTGGAACGAGGGGAAGCTTCGATTACAGTCCACTGTGGGGACATAACGGCAAGCTGTATGTTACAAGTGGATTATCGTCATGCTGAACGAATTGAAATTGTGGGCGAACCTGTCATGTACATGACTCGAATCAGTCGCTTCCGTGCCTTGGTTTTGGATCAATTTGGTCAGCCGCTTCAGGATTCGAATATACGCTGGAGCTCTTCTCATCCAGAACTTGCAGCGGTGAGTGCAGCAGGGATCGTACGTGCAATGACACCTGGAGTAACCCATATTATTGCTGAAGCTGGAGGAATCCGGGCAACGCTTGGCGTAACGATTCATAAACAGATTTCGCGAACCGTCACGCTTCGATACGAACGGGAAGACCAGCATTATGAAGGTTGGGATGTCTGGGTATGGGGCACAGGTATGGAGGACGGAGCAGTACGGCTGGAACAAGTTGGGAATGCCGCCGAAGCCCGCTTCCGCGTTGCTCCGGGTCTGCATCACCTGGGATTGATCATTCGATTGAACGAATGGGAAGCTAAAGATACGTGCGGAGACCGTTACGTGGACATTGTACCTGAAGACGGGGATGTACACATTGTTGTCCGTAGCGGATCAGACGAGATGCAGATCATTCGTGAAAGTGAAAAAACAGAGGATCGTAATAGCGCATAGTTTCTTTATTTATAACTTTGAATTTAGTTCGTCAAAACCTTGTTAAACCAGCAGTTGGAAGAGATTCCGACTGCTTTTTTGGTCTGATTATAAGCCGCATAACTTGCCGAAAAATAATTAATTGTCCTGTTTCGTGTTTGAGATCCTCTATCATTGGGGTAAATATAGATATGGCCCACGATTCGGCCAAAGGAAAAAAGACCATCATGGTCTATGAGATAAGCCTCAGCGCTTTCCAACAAATATAATGTAGTGATCCCTTGAAGGAGGATGTTCAATCATGAAATCCAACGGAAAAATGGCTCAACTTACAGCAACGCCAAGAACGGAAAAGAAAGGTGCAGCACTGCGCCTGTTAAGACAAGGCGGACGAGTTCCCGCAGTCGTTTACGGCCCGGGACTTGAAGGTGCTTCAATACATGTAGATGAAAAAGAAATGCTGAAAGTGGCACGCACAGGCCGCTCCGAAATGTTCAACCTGAATGTTGAGGGCGGTAAAACGATTCCGGTGCTGATCAAGGATCAGCAAGAGCGTAACGGACGTTTGCTGCATGTAGACTTCCTGCAAATTTCCAAGAACAAGCCGATCAGCGTAAGTGTATCGATCGACTTCCAGGGTACAGCGGCCGGCTCGAAAGCTGGCGGTGTATTCCAGACACAGGAGACACAGCTGGAAGTAGAAGGATTGCCTGCGGATCTGCCAACGTCCATTGAAGTGGATGTTAGCGGATTGGATATTGGCGATCGATTGACTGCTGCGGATATCAAACTGGATAAAGGTTTGACACTCGTAACATCACCTGAGTCCATCATCGCGTCCGTCATGCCGCCACAAGCGGCTGAGGAAGAGCCAACGGCTTCTGCTGAGGAAGCTGAACCGGCAACTGAAGAAAAAGCTACAGAAGAATAAGCGAAGCTCAGGGATCTCGCGAGATCCTATGCTTAACCCAAGCCCAGTCCTAAGGACTGGGCTTTTTTATTTCCAGCACAAGAGAGTTCGATAGTCCTGCCGGGACTGCCCCCTTGTAGAACGGCGGCTTGACGTCCATTGGAATGCAGCTCTTATATGTGGTACCCTTCGTGCTTATAGCTTCCCCCACCGATGAACAGAAACAAGACCAATTCGTGCAGAAACTAAGGTCGGTGGTGAAGAAGTGGTCCAGCGTACAGGCTTCTCTAATGTTCGGTGGGGTGGGTGGTTTGTATAAAGGGATTGGAACGTATCGAAGAGTAATGACGAAGCTAACCGTTCGCTCGCTTACGTAATTATGCGGGAGAGGCCGGGGATTATCCGGGAAGTCTCAAACTTCTGGAAGCGAAAGACATACGAAAATATCGTAACGCCCCAGCCGTCCAGCCCGCGAACTAATTGATTGGAAGCTTAATGTCAATCAGCGTTCCCCGGCCGGGCTTGCTCTTGATGCGCAGCTCGCCTCTATGACCGTAAGCAAGCTGTATTCTTCTCTGTGTATTAATAAGGCCGATGTGGTTCGCATCCGTCGAATCACTAAACAACCTCGTGCGCAGCTCGACCATCCGTTCCTCCGATATACCATTGCCGTTGTCAATGACGGCCAAGCGCAGGCAATTGCCAGAGCGCTGAATCTTGATCTTGACTGCCAGCTTCTGATCCGAACGGCTCAAGCCATGCTGTAGGCTGTTCTCGATCAGTGGCTGGAAGATCAGCTTGAGCACCTGGTACTTCTCTAGCTCCGCGTCGTACTCCCACCAAATGTCAAACCGCTCCCCATATCTTGTTTTCTGAATCGCTATGTAGCTCTTCGTGTTGGCGATCTCCACGTTAAGCGGCACGAGTCCATTTTGCCCGTCCAGGGAATACCGCAGAATATCGGACAAATGCTCCACGATGCTTGTTAGCTCATTCGGCCCTTCTGTATATCCTGCTGCCTTCCAATGTATCGTCTCCAGCGTATTGTAGAGAAAATGAGGGTTGAGCTGCGATTGTAGGGCGGCGAACTGGGCGGCTTGCGTTTTATACTGGCTCTCCGAAAGTTGAACACGCATGTAGTTGTGCTCGATAAAATTTTGCAGCAAGCTGCGGATGATTTGGCTGTAAACGCTGTTACCCTTTGTTCGGTGTAAAGGGAGCGGCTTGCCTTGCTCTGCGGCGCCCAGAATGGACATGATGATCTTGAGGTCCGAGTAATTCTTCTTCGTCAGCTGAAAGGCTAGTAGAAGCGCTACAACCAACGCCATGACCATCAGTATAGCCCCGATGCGAAGCAGGCGATTAATCGCGGTGTACAAGGATTGCTTCGGAGTGACGGAGATGAATGTCCAGTCATAGGTCTTGGAGTAAATCATGTTGATCAAGGCTTCGTTATTCGGAGCTTGCGTCGTAATAGAGGTGCTTTTACTCGAAATGACCTGTTCCAGTTCCTCGGCGCTTAGCTCGTACCGGGCGTTATTCCGGAATATAACAGAGCCCTGTTGATCGACAACGGCGAGCAGTTGCCCTTTTGCGGTAGCGAGATCGTTCAGCCTGCGTTCAATATACTCCCGTTTGATATTAAGGACAATAACGCCGCGGGTGTCATCGGACACCTTGAAATTCCGGTACATGGTAATGACATCTGAATATTCGATCTCTTCGTTCAGATTATAGCGCGGAACCTCCCGGCTTTCCGTCCAGATCCCCTCGTGATGTTCATTCTTTAGATAGCTGTCGTACCATAAGCGGTCTGGATCCTCTCCGAGCTCGATGAAGCCCCCGGTAACGGATGAAATGTAGCGCTGGTTGTCGTTATTTAGATAGATATAGATGGAATCAATATAGGGGCTAGCAATGGAGGGCGAATCGATAAAGTTTTTCAGGACGGCCAGTTGTTGGTAATCCTTTGCCGATGGCAGGGGCTTGTTCAGCATACCCTTCAGGTTCATGAACTGGGTCGTGCTGGCGATGATATGCAGGTTCAGGGAGTTCTGTTCATTGAACAGAAGTTCAATATTCTCCTTGGTCTGCTTAAGCATGTTCATGTTGTTGCTGTTGATTCCGTGAACGACGTACTGCTGGATCAGGAAGGCGGACAGAGCACCGAGAACGACGAGTGGGATCAGCATGGGCAAAAGGAAGGTCAGAAGATTCTTGGTGAAAAAGCGGACGGTAGTCGTGATCATAAGTTATGCCTCGTTCCGATATTCTCTGGGAGTCATCCCGAAGAAGCTCCGGAACATCCGCGTGAAATTCTTTGCGTTACTGTACCCGACGATTTCGCTGATCTCGTACGTCTTGCAGTAGGTGGTCTTCAGTAGCTCGGCCGCACGATGCATGCGAAGCTTCGTCACGTAATCCGAGAAGTTCTCGCCCGTCTTGGTCTTGAAGTACTTGCTTAAATAGAAGGGGTTAAGAAAAACATGCTTTGCGGCGTTCTCCAGGGTGGCGGCGGACAAGTTATCCTGCAAATAAGCCTTAACCTTCTCGATGGTCTGGTCCGCCAGGCTGCTCTCTGCGGTCGATGCAGAGTGGGGAGGGTCAGGCATTCTCGCGTTGTCCATTTCGCTTCGGAGATGTCCGAACACTTCGGCGATTTCCGTATATTTAGTAGGTTTTGTCAAATACCTCTTGACTCCATACTGTACGGCCAACTGGGCGTATTCGAATTCCTTGAAGCCGCTTAGCAGAACGACCTTGACCTCCGAGCCTTGTCGGTAGAGCCGTTCTGCTACATCAATGCCCGACAAGGAGGGCATGCGGATGTCACAGAGAAGCACATCTACAGGCTGCTCCTGGATAAAGGCGAGTGCTCCCTCTCCGTCGCACGCTTGCCCGACAACTTGAAAGCCGAATTCATGCCATGGGAAATAGTTACTTAGACCATTGCGAATTTCACTCTCGTCATCGGTGATTAGAAGATTGTACATGGCCCACACTCCGTTCTTTTTTTACTAATTCTTAAAATTTGATACCTTTCTGGTCTTTCGGAGGCATTGATGCCAAGAAATGATTCCAAAACCTAATGTAAAGTGTCTTTAATTAATCGTCATATTGACGTTAAATAAAGTTACAAGAAAAGAAACATGATTGAAATGTTAGGGGGCGTTCACAAGAAATGAATATTATATTTGAAATATAGCATAAGTTTTTTGTGAAAAGTATGTAGATTTCCCAATTAAAAAGAGAATTAAGTGTGGAAATTCACATTCACCTCCCTAAGAGGGCTTAACAAGACGTTTTTTTATGTGAGAAAAAATAACATGAAATACTTAGTGGTAGACCAAATATTGACACAAAGGAGGGGCGCACATGCTGCTAGAGCTTAAGGACGTAAGGACCGTTTTTAAAACGGAAAAAGGGGAAGTCACTTCGGTGGACCGGGTTAGCCTTAAGCTGGAGAAGGGGGAGACCATCGGCATCGTCGGCGAATCGGGCTGCGGTAAGAGTGTTACTTCTCTCTCGATCATGAGGCTGCTCGGCAAGAACGGCAGTATCAGGGAGGGGGAGATTTGGTTCATGGACAAGGATCTCGCGAAACTGCCTGAGTCCGAGTTGCGGCTGATTCGTGGCGGAGACATTGCGATGATCTTTCAGGAACCGATGACCTCACTCAATCCGGTGTTCACTATTGGGAATCAATTGACGGAAGCTATCCGGCTACATACCGATTTGAGGGGCAAGGCTGCTGAAGGATACGCAGTAGAAATGCTTGAAAAGGTCGGCATTCCCCGCCCTGAAGCGATTATGAAGAGCTACCCGCACTCTCTATCTGGGGGGATGAGACAGCGGGTGATGATCGCAATGGCACTTTCCTGTAAGCCGAAGCTGCTCATCGCCGATGAGCCTACGACCGCACTGGACGTGACGATTCAGGCGCAGATTCTGAATCTGATGAAGGAGCTCCGCGAAGAGATGGGTGCCTCGATCATGCTCATCACCCATGATCTCGGCGTTGTTGCGGAGATGGCGGACAAGGTTGTGGTCATGTACGCCGGTCAGGTGGTCGAGGAGACTGACGTGTTTACCCTGTTTGAGAAGCCGCTTCATCCTTACACGAAAGGATTGATGAGATCCATTCCCCACATTGAAACCGATGCCGAGGAAATGCTGGCCTCCATCCCGGGTGCGGTGCCTCCACTTACGAACATGCCGAAGGGCTGCCGATTCCATACTCGCTGTGAGTTTGCCGAAGGGAAATGTCTATCCGAAGCGCCGACGCTGCTGCCGGTTCAGGAGGGACACCAAGTGCGCTGCTGGATGGCACAGGATCCCGATGCCTGGAAGACGCGAGAGGAGGAAGCCATATGACGATTGCGGAACGCAAAGTGGCCCAAGAACCTCTCCTTAGAATCGAAGGCTTAAAGACGTACTACCCCATCAAACGAGGATTGCTGTCCCGCACGGTCGGTAATGTCAAAGCAGTGGACGACATTTCGCTGGAGCTGTACCAAGGAGAGACGCTAGGGCTCGTTGGCGAGTCGGGCTGCGGCAAGTCGACCATCGGCCGGAGCATCATCCGACTTGAGAATCCAACGGACGGCAGAATCTGGTTCGAAGGGCAAGAAATTACGACAAGCACAATGTCGGACCTCCGTGGGGAACGGACGAAAATGCAGATGATTTTTCAGGACC
Organism: Paenibacillus amylolyticus; assembly: GCF_047302515.1. Classification (GTDB taxonomy): domain Bacteria; phylum Bacillota; class Bacilli; order Paenibacillales; family Paenibacillaceae; genus Paenibacillus; species Paenibacillus amylolyticus_G. Next base: position 558,767 of record NZ_CP168019.1, read on the forward strand.
CCTACTCCTCTCTTAATCCCCGGATGCGGGTACAGGAGCTGCTCGCCGAGCCGATGCGGGTGCATGGCTTGGCCGGTGGAGCAGAGCTAGAGGCAAGAATAGATAACCTTCTGGACACGGTTGGCATTCCCCGCAGCTACAAGCAGAGATTCCCTCATGAATTCTCAGGCGGCCAGCGGCAACGCATCGGCATCGCCCGCGCACTCTCCCTGAACCCGAAACTCATCGTGTGCGATGAGCCCGTATCCGCGCTCGACGTCTCCATTCAGGCGCAGATCTTGAACCTGTTGAAGGAGCTACAACGGGAGCTCGGACTCACCTATTTGTTCATCGCTCACGGTCTCGGGGCGGTTAAGTACATCAGTACCCGTATCGCTGTTATGTACCTTGGCAAGGTGGTTGAGATCGGAACGAAGGAGCGGATCTTTGCGAGCCCGCGCCATCCGTATACCCAAGCTTTGCTCAATGCTTATCCGGTACCGGATCCCCGCAAGCGCGGACAGGAGCGAATCGTTCTTCAGGGAGATGTGCCAAGTCCCGCTAGTCCGCCGTCAGGCTGCCGGTTTCATACCCGTTGTCCGTTCGTCCAAGCAAAGTGCAAGGAGGAGGAGCCTCTTCTGCAAGGGGGAGAACACGCAGCTGCTTGTCATTATCCACTGACTACCGGCTAAATCGCAAGAGAGGAGAGAGAGCATGTTTACTTACGTCATTCGCCGCATTCTGATTGCGATTCCCGTCTTGTTTGGCATTACGATCATTAATTTCTTCATCATCAACCTTGCGCCGGGTAACCCGATCGACATGTACATGACACCGGACACACCACCGGAGCTGCTCGAGCTACGTAAGGAGCAGCTTGGATTGAACGATCCGACTATCATTCAATATTTCAAATGGCTGGGGCAACTGCTGTCCGGCAATCTCGGATACTCTTTCAGCACAAGCGAATCAGTTGTATCGCTCATCGGTGAGCGTCTGGGGCAAACGGTGCTGCTCGGCATCTGTGCTCTGATTATTGGCCTTTTGATCGCGCTGCCGATCGGTATTATGAGTGCTGTCCGGCAAAACTCGAAGTTTGACTACCTGATGACCGGACTCTCGTTCGTCGGAACGTCGATTCCCCAGTTTTTCCTTGGTCTCTTGTGCATTTATATTTTCGCTGTTCAACTGGGCTGGCTTCCCGTCGGCGGAACGGAGGATCTTGGTGGAGGAGGAGGGTTCGGGGACCGAATCAGTCATTTAGTGCTTCCTTCCATAGCAATGGCAGTAGGTATTGCCGGACGCAAAGTGCGTTATATCCGGGCCAGCATGCTGGATGTACTGAAGCAGGATTACCTGCGGACAGCGCGAGCCAAGGGGCTTAAAGAGTTTTTTGTCACCAACAAGCATGCGCTACGCAACGCCCTGATTCCGATCATTACCGTCGTCGGGATGGAAATCCCGATGCTCTTCGGGGGAGCCGTCATTGTCGAGCAATTGTTCCAGTGGCCGGGTATCGGTCAGTTGACCATCCAATCGATCATGTCTCGCGACTATTCCACCATCATGGGCCTTAATCTGGTCGCTGCTATCATTGTGCTGGTCGCCAATCTGCTCACGGATATTTTCTACTCGGTAGCCGATCCTCGCATCCAATATCATTAAATTAAAGCTTATTATCATGAAACGAACACACGAATGAGAGGAGGCGGACTCGATGTCTGCTGTTCAAACCCCAGTCGCCGGAGGAGTCATTCTTCCGATTCAACAAGAAGAGCCCGAAGGCGTCTTCCGGCAAATGGCCCGGCGTTTCCTGAAGCATCGGCTGGCCGTCGCCGGGCTTGTCGTTACCTTGCTGCTTATCCTCATCGCCATCTTCGCCCCGTGGCTGTCCCCGCATAGCCCTTATGCGGTTACCGCCGAATTTTCAGCCGCGCCTTCATCTTCCCATTGGCTTGGAACCGACCAGGTGGGAAGAGACGTGCTGTCCCGCCTGCTATACGCGACTAGAGTCGCCGTCACGGTCGGGTTCGGAACGGTCGCTCTGTATGTGGTGTTCGGAACGGTCATCGGTCTTTGGTCCGCTTATGTTGGCGGCTGGGTCGATATGACGGTCATGAGAATTACCGATATGTTCATGGCATTCCCCTACATGATGGTTATTCTCGTTGTCGTCAGTGTGCTTGGGCCAACACTCTGGACGCTCGTGCTTGTTCTTGCTCTGTTCTCCTGGCCGTCCATTGCCCGACTTGTCCGGGGGAGCGTATTGACGCTCAAGCAAATGGATTACATTAAAGCCGGAGTCGCCCTGGGGCTCAGTACGCCGCGCATTGTCTTCCGTCACATCCTGCCGAACGCGCTGGCTCCGATCATCGTGAATGCGACCTTTGGTGTTGCGGCGGCAATCATGGCGGAGTCCGGGCTGAGCTTCCTGGGCATGGGCGTACAGCCACCGACCGCCAGTTGGGGCAATATGCTGACGGACGCCCAATCAATTAGCGTCATGACCGACCAGCCCTGGCTTTGGCTGCCTCCCGGGATCATGATCCTGGTGACGGTGCTCGCCATCAACTTCGTAGGTGACGGGCTGCGCGACGCACTCGACCCTAAACAATAAACCACAATACATCTCTCATATATGGCATTCAAAAAAATAATTAGGTGGAGGAGATCAGATGAAAAGGATGCGTAAAGCTTGGATTTGCGGAGTATTGACATTATTAATGGTATTGGTCACGGCCTGCGGTTCGAATTCTGACAGCAATACAACATCGTCTCCGGGGTCGGATGGCGAGAGCGCTTCTGCTTCCGGAGGCTCCGGTCAGCCTCTTTATATCGGCCTTGTGAATCCGGTGACGACATTCGATGTCTTCAATTTGGACAATGCAGGTGTCTTCGTCAACTCGTTGATGAGCGATACGCTTGTTGCCATGAACAGCGAATATGGATTCGATCCGAAGCTTGCCGAATCGATCGAAACGACGGACAACCAGAACTTCACAATCAAGCTGAACAAGAACGCCAAGTGGAGTGACGGGGAACCGTTCACGGCAGACGACGTCGAGTTCACGTTCCGTATGTTTACGGACGTTAACGTAAAGACGCTCCTCAACATGACGTTCGTCGCTGGACTGAACGAAGCCGGTAAAAGAGAGGAGGGGCAAACGGAGCTGGCATTTTTCGAGAAGGTCGATGATTACACCTTTGTCATCAAGACGAAAAACCCGATGGAGACGAATCAATTCAAGAGTCAATTCGGTACGTACTTCCGCTTCCTGCCAGAGCATGTGTTGAAGGACGTAGCCCCGGTGGACCTGAACAAGAATGAATTTATGATGAATCCTACTGTCACCAACGGGGCTTATAAGTTCGTCAAATTCGCCAAGGACCAGTACGTTCAACTGACCGCGTCCGAGCAATATTATGAAGGTGCGCCGAAGATCAAGGATATTTACATCAAAATGATGCCGGCGACGAATCTGGCAGCGCAGCTCCAGACAGGCGACATACAGTTGACTTCTCCGGGTGTAGGTCTCATTCCAGTGCAGGATTTTGACAAGGTGGCCAATATGGCGAATGTGACCACGGGCTACGGCGATGCGAACAATCCGAACCTTATGTTCATCAATACGAAGAAGTTCCCGGATCCAAAAGTGCGGCAAGCAATCGCTTATGCCATGAACCGCCAGCTTATTGTAGATCAATTGCTCAAAGGGCAAGGCGAACTCGTGGATGGCATGCTCGGTCAAAACCACCCTTATTACAATAAAGATATACCACTGTACGGCTACGATCCGGAGAAAGCGAAAGCACTGCTGGAGGGAGCGGGTTGGGACTTCAACCAGACGATTGAATTCGTCGTCCCGACAGGCAACAAGATTCGTGAGCAGGCTTCTGACATCATTGCCGAGAACCTGAAAGCAGTCGGTCTGAAGGTACAAGTGACAAAGCTTGATTTTCCGACAACTTATCAAAGAGCACTTAAGCACGACTACGACTTGACGATAATTAATCTCGGCTTTATTCTCGATCCGAACTCCGTGCTAGGTCTGTTCAAGACGGGAGTCAGCTTTAATATCGCAGACTACTCGAGCACCGAAGTCGACGAGTTACTGGTCCAAGGAGCGGAGGAGCTGGAGCCCTCCAAGCGTTTCGAGATTTACAAGCAGGTTCAGCAAATGCTGCACGACGATGTTCCGGTTATCGCTCTGTTCGCTGACAAGCAAATGTATGCTGCGGCCAAAAATCTCGACCTTGGCAAAGGCCTCGAGACCAGCACGGTTGGTCTAACGAACAACGTCGCCAAGTGGACGTTCACCCCATAATCGAATAACGACCAGCTTCGGTTCAGAGAGGAGCTGCAGATGCGAGGTTTGAAAAAGGAGAGGCCACCTCTGCTCAGCGTAGAAAGTCTCAAGACGTATTATCCGATCCGGCAGGGCATTTTCTCGCAGGTCACAGAATATGTCAAGGCGGTCGACGGTGTCAGCTTCTCGATTCGCGAAGGAGAGACGCTTGGTCTCGTGGGAGAATCGGGCTGTGGTAAGTCGAGTGTCGGTCGCACGCTGCTTCAACTCGAGACTCCTTATGAAGGAAGGATTCTCTATGCGGGCCGGGAACTGGCAGAACTCGGCAAGAGGGAACTTCGCCGAACCCGGGCGAGCTTGGGGCTGATTTTCCAAGACCCCTATTCCTCGCTTAATCCCCGGATGAGGATCGGTGATATTCTGGCAGAGCCTCTGCTGGCTCACCGACTCGAGAGCCGTTCGTCTGTTTGGAATCGGGTGGATATGCTGCTCGAAACAGTCGGAATTTCGATAGAAGACAAAAGTCGTTATCCTTATGAATTTTCCGGAGGACAGAGACAGCGAATTGGCATTGCGAGGGCTTTGTCCCTAAACCCCAAGCTAATCGTGTGCGACGAGCCCGTTTCCGCTCTCGACGTCTCTATCCAGGCACAGATTTTGAATCTCCTGAAGAAGCTCCAGAAGGAGAATGGCCTCGCTTACCTGTTCATCGGACACGGTCTCGGCGCAGTCCGCTATATCAGCGATCGAATAGCTGTTATGTATCTAGGCAAGATTGTGGAGATTGCGAGCCGGGAGAAGCTGTTCAGGGCACCGAAGCATCCCTATACGAACGCTCTGTTGAGTGCGAATCCGGTAACAGATCCAAAGCTTCGTTCGCAGAAACGGATTATCATCCAGGGGGATGTACCGAATCCGGTCCGCCCGCCAGGCGGCTGTCGTTTCCACACGCGCTGCCCGATCGCCAAAGCAATCTGTCGCGAATTCGAGCCGGCGCTCAAAGGTCACGATCATGCCGTTGCCTGCTTCGCATTTGATTGACCGATAGCCTGTACTCAACGTATTTGCTGCATCCTTAGCCCGTGAATAATGGAGATTAGCCAAAATGAAGGAGAGAGGTGTTTGGCATGAATGAGAAGATCATTGAAGAGGTTACCACGTATATCGAAGGGAAGAGAGATTTATTTATTGATGTAAGCGACTCGATCTGGGGCTTCGCTGAGACGCGATTCGAAGAGTTTGAGTCAGCAGATTTGCTCTGCAAGGCACTGGAACAGGAAGGGTTCTCAGTTGAGAGAGGAGTTGCCGGACTCGCCACTGGATTTATAGGTAGTTTCGGGGACGGTTCCCCGGTCATTGCGATTCTTGGTGAGTTTGACGCCCTAGCCAGCCTTAGCCAGCAGGCGGGAGCTGCGGTTTTCGATCCTGTTGTGCCTGGTGCGAACGGACACGGTTGCGGGCATAATCTGCTCGGAGCGGGCTCTCTTGCAGCTGCCTTTGCGGTAAAGGATTACCTGCAGGAGCATGGAATCTCCGGCACGGTTCGCTACTATGGCTGTCCGGCGGAAGAGAGTGGATCCGGCAAAGCATTCATGGCCAGAGCAGGCTTGTTCAAGGATGTCGACATCGCGTTCTGCTGGCATCCTGCCACGATGAACGTCGTCATGCATATGTCCTCTCTTGCCAATCTGCATGTGCACTTCAAATTCGCAGGCCGCAGCGCCCACGCGGCAGCCGCACCCCATCTCGGACGAAGCGCGCTGGACGCGGTCGAGCTGATGAACGTGGGAGTGAACTACTTGCGTGAGCATATGATTTCGGATGCCCGAATCCACTATGCCGTGACGAATACAGGCGGCTTCGCACCCAATGTTGTACAGGCGGAAGCAGAAGTGAACTATTTGGTTAGGGCGCCGAAGTCCTCTCAGGTCGCTGAGCTGTTCGAACGGGTTCTTGATGTTGCTCGTGGAGCGGCTCTGATGACGGGAACTAAGATGTCGTATCACTATGAAGGTGGCGCGTCCAATCTTATTCCGAATGCGACCCTGGAAGGCAAAATGCACGAGTTCCTCAGTGGACTTGAGCTTCCCGTTTATACGGAGGACGAATTGGCCTTCGCCCAAGAGATCTTTGATGTGATTCCGGAAGAGGATAAGACGAGTGCATCGCGGCAGAATGGCAAGGGGGTCCATGACATGCTTTCGGCCCATCCTCTTGCGGGCTTCGTCGCTCCACTTATGGAGACAATGCGCGTTATGCCGGCGTCGACGGACGTGGGAGACGTCAGTTGGAACGTGCCGACTGCACAATGCGGTACGGCGACCTGGGCTTACGCGACGCCAGTCCATGCCTGGCAGACCGTTGCGCAGGGCAAGAGCGGCTATGCCCACAAAGGCATGCTGCTCGCGGGCAAAGCGATGGCGTGCACTGCCATTGCAGCGCTGCTCGATCCCGCGCTCATCGAGAAGGCGAAGGAGGAGCTGGCGGAACGGCTGGAGGGAGAGTCATACGTTAGCCCGTTCCCCGATGAGGTGATGCCTCCGAATCTTTCATTTTCTCAAAGCACTGGCGGAGCAGCAAATGAACAAACACCGGTAAATATGTAATTCCCACCCAAAAGATATAGCGAATGACGATGGCAGGGAGAGACCACCGAAGCGAAATAAAGCTTCGGGGCACCGAAGGAGCAAGTCAGCGGCTGGCCGGCCGCTGGTTAAACTCTCAGGTACCCGGGACAGAGAACACGGCATAAGCCGGTTCACTGTCCCTTTTTATTTTTATATCCTAAGGGGAGGCATTTACTTGAGTTTATTAAATTATGATACCGAAATTCAGCGATTGAACGAGAACACGACAGACAATTAGAGACGCTGGGCACGGTCCTGACAAACAAGTACGCTGAAGATTATCCCGAAAAGAGGTATTATGGAGGCTGTGAACATGTGGACGAAGCAGAGGTTCTAGCGATTGAGAGAGCGAATCTGCTAGCTTGCTGGGGTGTTCCCTCTGTTCTTGCGGGATGTACAAGCGAACGAGACGGTGAGTACGATTGAATCAGTCAAAGCAGTAACGGACTTATTCAGCCCGATCAGCGGCACGGTGACGAAGGTTGACGATGAGCTACTGGACGCTGCGGAAAAAGTGCATGGAAAGTGAGAATATACTACAATAAACCTGAATATAGGCTTGATCAACTAATGAGAACCAGTGGCAGATGAAGTTGAAGGAAAAGAAAGTGGGTTTATTTAATGTTTGATCCTACGGTATATGACAATCTGAAAGTTGGCTTTGAAAATTATCTTTATGATATGGATAACCTGGATGAACGTATTCAGATTACGGGGCGTAAAGATCGGCTGGAGATGGCAGTGATGTCCAGAGAGTTCATGTTACAATTCTGTCTCAGGGATCTTCCAGAAGTAACAGGGGAAGTTGTATTAAGCAGTTCCCTTGAGGAGCTTGCAGCGGAGATACTGGAGACGCCTGGTGCGAGTCCGGGTTGCCGCTTGGAGCTACGGTTCAGTATGGTTGTGAAGGATCCTGAGAAGCAGTGCCCGGTTATTCGTCCGATATTACAGAAGAGCTGGCCTGAGCAGAGGATGTGCCAGACTATCCAGTATATCTTTGATGAACAGCCAATCATGTATAACGTCACGGCTCACGTTTATTTTGACCGCAGTGTGAATGAAGACCAGATGGGGGACATTCCTGAACTCTGTGAGCATATGGCGAATGTGATGAATCAATTATTACAGTTGCATAACTAGTAATTCCGAGAAAAGCCTTGTCTCTTTGTGGAGATCAGGGCTTTTTTTGTATTATTTTTAGAAAATTGTATAGGCTTTCAGGCTTAGGTTTAAGGTCTTTTAGGTTAATGTTTTACGCAAGCGAGTAAGAGAATGTATATTAAAAGGGGGTAAGAGTGCAATTGGACTATACAAAAATGGTGAAATTGCGAAAATAAAATTGGGACTAAAGATTTAGTCCTGTACTAAAGGAACTAGTTTTCCTTGCCGATAAAATATCGAAGGGGAGAAACTACATGACAGAGAAATTAATTCGTCTGCTGCGTATACTTCAGGCTATACAAGCAAATCCTGGAATTTCGGCCAAGGAATTGGCGCTGAAATGCGGTACGACTGTACGCACGATTTATCGTGATCTCCGGATTTTGGATAGGGTCGCCCCGATTATGAATGAAGGATACGGCAAAGGTTACCGATTTATTGGTGAGTTTGCGATGTATCCATTAGATTTTACTGAACAGGAAGCAATGGTTTTCTCCTTGCTCCCGTCCGTAGTTGATACCTCCAAGTTACCTGCTGAGTTTGATTCAGCGTTTGACAAGGTCATGTCGGCTCATACCAAATTAAAATCAAGAAACAGTGACATTGTAGAGAATATTGCGGGAATTATTCGGATGGGCACGCCAGCTTATCGTGAGGAAGGAAAAGACCCTAATTTGCTGATTCCCATCATCGAAGCTATTCTAAGCCAGCAAACCATTCGTACTCAATATCATACGCTGACAAGAAATGAGATCACAGTCCGGGATATCGATCCCTATTATCTCATTCCACGTGATCAACGTTTTTATTTGATCGGATACTGCCATTTGCTGCAAAAAGTTCGATTGTTTCGGATCAGCCGTTTTTTGGATGTGACACGAACAAATGCCGGTTTTGACAAGGGTGATTTCAACATAACGCAGTACATGAAGAACACATGGTCTATTGACCGTGGCGACGAAAATATCCATTTCAAGGTAAGATTCTCTGAGAAAGTGGCCCCCTACATAAAAGAAGAAGAAATGTTTGTTCGCCCGCGAATGACGAATATGTCGGATGGGGGATTGTTATTTGAAGTGACACTGAATAGCAGCAGAGAATTTTTGAAATGGTTGTATCAATTTGGGCCCGAGGCAGAGGTACTTGAACCTCGTGAGTTCCGTAGAGAGATACGCAGGCAACTTGTCGAGTGGTTGGAACATTATGAAACCGATGTATCTTTGTAAAAATTTTAATCATGGAGAAATACAGGAAAAGGAGCAGGTAATATGAGCACCAAATTATTCGCAGCTATGTATGGGATGGATCACTACCATGGAGTACAGGCTCTACATGTGGGGGATACCGTGTATCTCGTCAAAGATCCAGATAATCGTTTGGATCATCAAGCAATTAAGGTTGTTATTCCCCCGATTGGAGCCGTAGGTTATATCGTTAATGATCCACTTGTCGTACCTCATGGATGTTGGACCGGGACGGCATTCTACGATGTATTTCATCAACTAACGTGTGCCAAAGTACGATTCATGATGAGAGATATGGTGATTATGGAGTTAATTGAGATGAGTCACATTCCTGTTCCGCAGATGGATTCTTTGATTAAGGGATGGCAATTTCGTGAAAAAGCTTGATCATTGTAACAGAAGAAAGGCTCATTTACGGATGAGCCTGGTATAGGTGGCTTCCAGGTGCATGGCTGTTCTTGCCCAACTGAAATATGCCCTTGCGCTGTCTCGGCCAGCCTTTCCTAACTTCTCGGCAAAAGTGGAATTGCTTGCAAGTTTGTACAGGTAAGAGGTGAAACGTTGGGGGCGCTTATAAGCGGTGACAAGGTATCCATTGATACCTGATTCAATAATCTCACGAATACCTCCGTTATCCGAAGCAATAACGGGTAATCCTGAAGCCATCGCCTCAACGTTAACCAGGCCAAAAGCTTCATGTTCTTGTGACGGACAGACCAGACAATCGACTGCCCGATACAACTGATCGATATGCTCATGGTTTATCTGACCACGGAAGGAAACATGGACTTTTTGTTTTTGGGCAAGTTCGCGAAGTTTACGCATGTAATACGGAGGTCCTTTGCCTGCAACAACCAGTTGAACAGGTACCTGTTGCTGAAGGAGGGCAGTCGCACGAATTAATACGTCTACACCTTTTCCAGGGATCAGCCTGCCGACATACAGAATAGAGAATGGTTTAGTTACTCCAAATTGTGTACGCAGATGAATCTGTTCTTCGCTGGATTCAACAGGCCTGAAGCGGCTTAGATCTGCACCCAATGGAACAACACTCATTCGGTGTTTTACCAACGGAAATCTGCGGCCTAACCTCTGTCGTAGGGAATGACTGTTGACGGCAATCCAATCAGCTTTTTTCATTAATGTGAGTTTGGAAGGCCCGGGCTGAGCAAACGTTAATGAGTGAAGATAGAGTACAACGGGAGTGCGTGGAAAAGCTCGTTTGATCGTAGCCATACTTCGTGGCCTGTTATCCACTTGAATTACATCATAGGGTTGTTGGGATAACAAACGTATGACTGCTTTGGTGTACATGACAGGACTCGACGCTGGGACACGTTGAATGGTGATCCCATCGATCTGTTCTGTGGCGGGGAGACCTTGCATTTGACGACTTATAATGGTCACCTGATGGCGTTGGGCTAGTTCACGAGCGATGCCCAGGATACAGATTTCCACGGAACCATTACCGGGCAAAGGCAATTTCTCGGGTGCAACCATAGCTATTTTCATGATCCGGCTCCTCCTTGTCCGACATCTGTAACAATCTTCGTCATATATCTTATGAGAAGTTAAAGCATTTGGCTCCTGCGAAATGGTTGATGAACCACCCATATAAGCGTGCAGGAATAATCTGCTGCATGGCATTAAGCGAGATATTCAGCTTTTGTGATATACTGTACGGGAACAATTGAATTCGTTACATGTATAAAAGCAGGAGGAAAATAATGTTACATTCTACGCTGGGACGCTTCCGGCTGATGTTGTGGTTGCAGGGCATTTCGTACGTGTTGTTACTGTTTGTTGCTTTTCCGTTGAGAGATGCCGGGGTTATGCCGCAGGCTGTCACATGGTTTGGGAATCTGTACGGTTTTTTGTTTTTAATGTATTTGTTATTTATGGTGACTATGTACACCTCACAGAAATGGCGTCTGCGCCGTCCAATTGCTCTGTTCTTTGTTTCTTTCATTCCACTGGGGAATATGATCTACGATGTTGTCGTATTCCGTAAGTTGTATCGTCAACTAAATAAAGCTTGACTTTATTTAACGTTATGAAATATGATGAGTACAGGTTAAACAACCCGTTCCAACTAAAACTACATATTCCTGTTAAAGGGGAGTAGCTTTTACAGTAAAGTCGTCAATTCGGGATCATATCCCCGGCTTTATTGGCAGCAATTTTGTTGTTAGCGAGACCTTTACCAAGTTTTCATGCTCGGTAAAGGTCTCTTTTTGTGGATATAAAAGGACCTTACCAGTGATGGTAAAGGTCCTTTTTTTTGTACATCATAAGAATATTAAGGAGGAGTCAATGTTGGATGTTTCATTATTATTAGAATATGGGTGGGTGCTTGCTGTCTTAGTGGTCCTTGAAGGATTACTCGCAGCAGATAATGCATTGGTACTCGCAATTATGGTTAAACACTTGCCTGAAGATAAGCGCAAAAAAGCGTTGTTCTATGGTTTGATGGGTGCATTTGTTTTCCGTTTAGGTTCGTTGTTCCTGATCTCTTTCCTCGTCGATGTATGGCAAGTGCAAGCGATCGGTGCCCTGTATCTCCTGTATATTTCGATTAACCATATCGTTAAAAAGATACTGGGTAGTCGCAATAAAACAGATGAAGCAGCTGATTCAACGCCTAAGAAACCGAAAAAACAATCCAGTTTCTGGATGACCGTTTTCAAGGTCGAAGTAGCGGATATCGCATTTGCAGTTGATTCCATTCTGGCTGCTGTTGCTTTGGCGGTGGCGTTGCCACCAAGTGGATTGCCTCCAATTGGCGGACTCGACGGTGGACAGTTTATCGTTATCTTCCTCGGTGGATTCATCGGGCTTGTGATCATGCGTTTTGCAGCCTCATACTTTGTAAAATTGCTTCATTCCCGTCCAGGACTTGAAGTTGCGGCCTTTGTAATCGTAGGTTGGGTAGGGGTTAAGCTGGCCGTTATTACACTCGCCCACCCTTCATTGGGTGTTCTGGATGAGCATTTCCCGGAAAATAAAATTTGGAAATTCGGATTCTATATTGTACTGATCACCATTGCGGTATGTGGTTGGTTCCTGTCTTCCAAAGTTCCTGAAAAAGAAGACGAAAATCCGGTTGAAGAGTTGGAAAAACAAGCAGGACTGTAATAATCATGTTACGCTAACAACATCATTATTATTTGGAAAACAGGAGATTGTCCTAGGACAATCTCCTGTTTTTGTTTGCATATGAAAAATGTAACATGGTCCAATTTCCAAGAAAAGGGTTGACACATGAATTCTAGTCCCCTTAATATAAGACTAACATTAACGAAGGGAGGCCGAGAGACATGATGCTTGGTTATGATTTGATTCAAACAGGGCGCAACGTAGACACAATAGCATATCCGGCTCATCGTTTCATTGGCCTCATACGGTCGACATAGGGGATAGGCATATCGTTTAGCAGGTTTTATAATCGATATGCGTTCTTCGCTTATATTATAGCGATGGATGACAGACACACAGCATGTTTATGCTGTTCTGTTCTCCGTTATTGTCATTCAGTAGAAGTCATGGGCGACTAGCCTATGGCTTTTTTTAGTTTTATTTTACAGATGAATCAGCAAACCGAATTTGCTGAACGTACAGGAAGGAATAATACACTTTTATGAATACAGAATTTAATTTATTTACCAATCCAAATGAATTAACAGGTGCCTACCGGCATGAAGTAAAATTGCCTGCAGGCGACCTAACCGTATATGCGGCGCAACAGCTCTTCTCCTCGCTTGATTACAAGGTATTCGAGATGGCAAACAATAATCTGCAGATTCCGGGAATCTCTTATATGAGTTACACGCCAGACGTACACGTCGGTGTAGGTACGTGCATTGGAACGACAGCTGTGTGGGATGCGCAGAGCGGATACGTTTCTCCCTCCATCGTGGGCAGTGACATTGGCTGTGGCATGCGAGTGCATATGACGAACTTGCACAAAGACGAATTGAAAGACATCAAGCTTCGCCGCAAACTCGTCAAGGCCATTGAGAAAGTATTGCCGATGGAGGCGAACCAGCGAGGTCATTACTTGGATATCAGACTGGAGCATATTGTTCGTAAAGGCCTGCATGGTTTACCCAAAAAGTATATTCCGGACAGCTATACACCGAAAAAATCAACCGCGTTGACACATGTGGAAAGCAGCAAGTTCAGTTACGATGAGGATGTGTTAAACCACGTTCCTGATATGACATGGCATCGTTCGCATCGTCAGCTCGGAACACTGGGTGGGGGGAATCATTTTGCCGAGATCCAGGCGATTGAGATCGCTGAAGAGAATCGTGAAATCGCCGAAGCTTGGGGATTGTATGATGGACAGGTCGTGGTCATGATTCATTCCGGCTCTCGTGCATGGGGTGGGTATGTAAGCCAGACGAGTTCGTCAGCGATTGCCAAAGTTATGCAGCGGCTTAACCTGGGTACATCCGATCCCAGACTGGTATTTGCTCCACTTGAGCATGCGGAAGGTCGTCATTATGTGAACATGATGTATTCTGCATTGAATTACGCTGTTGTCAATCGGCACCTGATTGCGTATGCTATTCGCGAAGCATTCCGGGATGTGTTTGGCTCCAAATGTGAATTTCGTACGTTATACGATCTGATGCACAACTATGCCTGGGAGGAATCTCACGCAGACCAAGGTTCCTTTTTTGTACATCGCAAAGGGGCGACACGTGCGTTGCCGGCAGGTCATCCGGACAATCCAAAGCCCTATCAGGCAACAGGGCATCCGGCACTTATTCCCGGTTCCATGGGAACTGCTTCATATGTCATGGTAGGTCAGCCGCAGGGTGCTGATAATTATTATTCAATATGTCACGGTGCGGGTCGGATCCGTTCACGGACAGCAACGAAACGATTGATTAGCGTGGAAGATTTTGCTGCGGCACTGGGTGTGGGTACAGAAGATGAGATCGTGGTAAACCAACGCTCACTTGAATCCATTATTGATGAATCACCTCAGGCTTATAAAAATGTAGATGAAATTATAGACAGTGTTACCGGCGCAGGCCTGGCTCAAGTTGTAGCCAAATGCAAACCGCTTGTAGCGGTAAAGGGAGCGAAATAATGACAATAAACGAAAAACAAACAGATCCAACCCAGGCGATCTATACCTATGACGAACAACATGATACCCGAATTCGAGTGGAAGGGTACGCCATCTATTCGAGGCTGATTCGTGGAATCAGTGAGGCGCTCCATCAGCGCTATGGGGTTGAGTACAAGCTTTATGCCAGTTCTGATCCGAACAATGAATACTGGGAGTTACTCCGGGAAGACTTGCAAAATGGCAGTGACGAAGTGGAATTGGTAGCTCGCATATTCGAGGATCTGGAACTTCAGACGTTGCATTACGACGATGATGGAGATGTACCCACTTATGGTGTGCATTACTCCATTCGCAATAACGTATTTGCTTATCCGAAATGGGGCGTAGCACTTGTGCGGGTTCCATTTTTCCGAGAGAACGGGATCTACAGTGAAGACTTTGTCTTTGCCATCGGTGATGAGGAGATGAAGCAATTTCTGGGAAGTGTCCGGGAACGGGAACGTCAGCAAAATATGAAAAAAGTAACGGTCTACACCGATGCCCGCAATGGCAGCGATCGTCATGTGGAATCCATCACTCGCTCCGTGGGAAGAGAGGATGTTGTTCTTTCGGCACAGATCAAGCAGGATATTTTCCGCTCGCTGGATCAGTTTTTCGAAGCGGATCGTTCCTTTTACAGAGATTATGATATCCCGTACAAACGGGGAATTTTATTGTATGGGCATCCGGGGAATGGTAAGACCACGTTGGTGAAATCCATTGCGGGAAGTATCCCGGGACCGGCTGCGTATTGGCAGATTACGGAGTATACCAACAGTGAATCGGTGCGTGAAGTGTTCGAGGCTGCCAAGCGGTTGGCACCGATGGTACTGATCATTGAGGACATCGATTCGATGCCGGATGAAGTCCGTTCCTTTTTCCTGAATACACTGGATGGAGCTACGTCAAAAGAAGGGATTTTCTTGATCGGGACAACGAATTACCCGGAGAAAATAGATCCTGGCCTCATGAACCGTGCTGGACGGTTTGATCGGGCTTACGAAATTCCGTTGCCAGATGAAGCGCTGCGCCTGCAATATTTGCGGCAGCGGGGCTTCACCATATTCGCGGGTGAAGAAGGCACGGTAGAGGCAGCTCGCCTGACCGACACGTTTTCTCTTGCACAGCTAGGTGAGTTGTATGTGAGCGCTGCGCTGGAATGGCATCAGAATGGACAGACAGACATTGTGAAAGTCATTCAGTCGATGCGTGGCGAGCTGGACAAGAGCCATAAACATACTTGGCTGGCGCAGCCAGGTAAGGGCCGTGCAGGCTTTTATTGATCAGACCTAACCCATTCAACCTATAATATGACGCAATTTTATAAATAATCCTACCTCAATTGGTGATACTAACCTTGTCTGCTCTAACATACAATGACTTTCGGGAGGTACATAACGCAGCCCTGAGCTGGTGAGATGCCGGAAAGTAACGCGAGTTGTTCCATACCTGACTAAGGCTTGTTTTGCAGAGGGAGATGCATGGGGACAAAAGGTAATATGCAAAAATTTTTATGCCAATTGTTTAAATGCTTCTGTAGCGGTTAATAGTAGACAGACAACAACAAAAACTTTAATTAGAGGTGAATGATATGGGTTGGTTATGGTCATTAATTATCGGTGGTATCATTGGATGGTTGGCAGGTTTGATCGTTGGTCGTGACATTCCAGGTGGTGTTATTGGTAACATCATTGCTGGTTTTATCGGTGGATGGTTAGGTGGAGTAATCTTGGGCGATATGGGTCCTGAGATGGGCGGATTCTACATTGTGCCTGCATTGATCGGTGCGATCGTTCTTGTAGCCATCGTAAGCTTGATCTTCCGTTCGATGGGACGTAGTCGCGGGTAACTTAATCAAGATAATTTCTTGAATTAGTTGTCAGCTAAATGTTTTACCAATGAAGAGGTTGATTGAGAGCCATAACCATGGCTTTCAATCAACCTCTTGTTGTTTTAAAATATAAGAATGTATGCGTAACTTAGCATCAGTATTCTATAGATAGTTTCGATAAGAGGGGATGAACGGAATGGAAAAAGCTACATTCGCCGGCGGATGTTTCTGGTGTATGGTTACACCGTTTGAAGAACAACCGGGCATTCATGGCATTATATCGGGTTATGCTGGCGGTCACGTCGAGAATCCAACATATGAGCAGGTCAAAACCGGGGAGACCGGTCATGTCGAAGTGGTTGAAATTACATTTGATCCAGATGTATTCCCTTATGAACGACTGCTGGAGCTATACTGGCCGCAGATTGATCCGACGGATGACGGAGGTCAGTTCCAGGATCGGGGGACACAGTATCGTACGGCGATCTTTGTGCATAATGAACGTCAACGTGAGCTTGCTGAACACTCCAAACAGGAACTGGCAGCCAGCGGACGATTCACTCAACCCATTGTTACGGAAATTCGGGATGCAGCTATATTCTATCCGGCTGAAGACTATCATCAGGATTACCACAAGAAAAACGAAAAACATTATAAGGAAGACCGTGCGTTATCCGGAAGGGACGAATTTATAGACGAGAATTGGAAATAGGATGATCATTCTATTCTGCCAATGTAATAAGCCGGGAGGAGCTCCTTATGGAACTCTCCCGGCTTATTATTAGATCGAGTATTTATTTTGCAGAATTGGACTTCAGTACATATTTGGACAATGTCTCATTGTTCATGGAATAGAAGACATCATCGACATAGGTTGAAACACCTTCTAATGAAGGAACCGAGGCACTGGTCGTGTAGATATGCACGTCTTCCAGCGTCTGTGGATCAAGAATGTATCCTGTTTTGGCAAAATCAAGCTGATACTGACCATCCTGTGTCTGGTCAACACGCATAAGTGCAGGCTGTGCGTCCTTGAATGTACGCTCAGTCACTTTGCCTTTCATCGTGTACAGTTCCAGCTTCTGCCCTGTAAAGACTGTATAACCGTTGCCAGCCGTCTGAATGTAGGCATCACCAGTAATGGCACGTCCCCAAGCAAGCTTGCCATCGATGCCAAAGCCCATCAGTCGGTTACCTGTGTTTTCAAAATTGGCACGCATAATGATGGAACCATCGTCGAGAATGGCCAGCGATTCACCGCCGCCATCTCCTAATGTATTTGCATTGGCAGGGAATTGGTAGAAGGACAGACGATTCAACGTACGATCATAGATCTCCACTTTGGGATTCGCAGCTTGCTGCCAGAAGTTGCCTACCTTCGTTTGTTTACTGGCATCTACTACAATTCGACCATGATCAGCCTTAAGCACGTTACCGTTAATGGTCTTTTCGGTAATCAGCTTGCCCTTTTTGTCATATAACGAGATGGCGGAGCGAACCGAACCATTTGATTGCACGCCCTGACTTGAAGCAACCATCAGCGTATCGTTATCCAATAGGGATATGCTTGCAGGTGAATTCACCGTTTTGACCCAGTTGGTTTTACCGGATGTATTAAATGAGTACAATTTTTTGGTTTTGTCTGAATATTCCATATACACATAAGCCGTACCGTTGCTGGCATATACCGAATCAGAGTAGGTGGTATAAGGACCACTTTTCTCATGGAATATCGTATTCCACTTCAATTGTCCAGTTGTAACATCGAATGCTTGGAGAGAGTCCAGTTGCCAGTCGAGTGTTGTTTTGCTGCTTGTTTTGGTCACGGACTGGGAGGCATGTACATATACAAGATTTTTGGATGGCACGGCATGGATTCCCTTGATCAGGACATCTTTCTCTGTATTAGCCTCAGATAACATCAGGGAAGATGACGTCCACGCCGGTTTGGGCATGGATTCGGTTGAAGCAGCGGCGTAACCTGTTGTATTCATGGTGAAGAGGAGCATGCCGCTGAGAATGAGGGCAGCCCATGTTTTGGACTTGTGTTTGGTCAATGTATGCAAGTGATAAACCACCTTTCTTCTTCGGTTCAAAATAGAACCGATTGTTGAATTTTACCATTAAAGTCAAGCTGAATTCAACCGAACGCACTGTAACCTTTTATCATTGGTTCATCGAACTTACTTTGTTTGGTGAAGTATAAGGGTTACAGGGAATTCATCTTCTTTCGATGAAGGTGGAAGTCTGATATATTTAGTGCGGTGACAAGCCATATCTGCGTAAGACGTTGGATAGAACATAGGAAATGAAACAAGGAGAATAGCTATGAACTGGAGTGAAAATGCGACCGTATGGGTCATTGGATGTATCATCATATTGTTGCTGCTGGCCTGGATTATTCGGCGGGTTATCGGGCGCGGGCAGCGGATCCGAAGTGAAGCCAATCCTCGTAAGATCACAATAAAGGACATCGACAAGATGGAGGATGGTTCGGAATTTGAATTATATCTCTATCATTTATTCGAAGAGCTCGGGTACGATGAGGTGCATAAGACAACAAGAAGCCGGGATTTTGGGGCAGATCTGGTGTTTGTTGATAGACTCGGCAGACGAAGTGTGATACAAGCGAAGCGATATGGTGCGAACCATCCCGTAGGGTTGAGTGCTGTGCAGGAGATATATACATCCATGCGTTATTATGAAGCCGACCGGTCGATTGTATTAACGTCCGCTCGTTACACCGAAGCCTGTCGGACGCTTGCGGCGGTTAATGGTGTGAAGTTGCTGGACCGGGAAGACCTGATGGAATTAATCCTTTTATTCAAAGCGAGAAGAGTGGAAGAAGCGCTGGAACTGATCGAAGAAGATGATCATGAACCGATTGAAACGTGGCAGTCTCGGCGAAAGCGGCAATCCCGCTAAGATCTTAGGTGGAAGCCTTTTTAATGATGTACATCTCATTCCAGTCGGAAGCACCTTCACTTGCGTAGCTGCACATGATATATTGAGTGTATATCAACCAAAGGAGTGTGTGATCCATTATGGCACGTACACAAACACAAAAAGCATTACGCAAAGCAGAGCGGTCAGGTCAATGGTGCTCGGAACAGAGCCGAAGAGTTAACGGAGATTATGGTGCGTTATCCCAGCATGTGCGGCTCATGCCTACGAAGCAGGAAAAATTGCAAAAGGTTAAACACAAGAAGCAGATCATCCAGGATGGTGGTGCTTCTTTTTATTTTTTCTATGAGGTGCCGATTGCTGGATAAATAAGACGATAGAATTTTGTACACTAAATGAAGGGAAGAACCTATACATATGACAACAGCGCTGCACATGAATAAAAAAATCGTTCGGCGTTTTTTGCTGCAAACGCAAGCTTTACTGGGACGTTGGCCCGCAGTTTCCTTACCTTCGGGACCTGACCAAGTTTTGAGTTTGATTCGTTCCCTTGGTTGCGTACAGATCGATCCTGTGGCTGCTGTAACTGGAAACCAGCATTTGGTGCTGGGGGCTCGTGACCCTGGTTATACTGCTGACAGCTTAAATACGCTGCTGAGTGATCACAAGGTGTTTGAATATTTTGCAAATGCTGCTTGTGTCATTCCAATCGAGGATTATGCTCTCTTTGAACCTGTTCGTGCCCGATTAAGGGAGCGTCTGGCTCCGTCCTTGCAAGGTTTAGAGAAAACAGTGCAGCATGTGTTACAGCGTTTGAAGGAAGAAGGACCTTTACCTTCAAGAGCCTTTCGTGCTGTTGAGCGGGTAAGTGGTTATTGGGACAGTGCAGATGTGCCAAAGACAAAGGATACAACACTTGCTCTGAATTTACTGTTAGACTCCGCTGTGATTCGTGTGGTGGCGAGGCAGGGGAATGAACGTTATTTTCATATTACCGAATCTGAGTTGCAGCAACAGGGACTTACGATGAAAGAAGACATCGATGTGTTGGCCCAGAGACAGGCTCTGCTGGATAAATACATTTATGCGTATCGTGTCGTAGATGCCCGTGATCCCCGTCTGGGTTGGCTGAAATCTACAGCGGCTGAAAGACGTGCCGATATTGCTGCCCGTGTGTCAGATGGGCGAATGATCCCGCTTAAGGTGGAGGACGTGGCCACGCCTTATTATATTCGTGCTGAAGATGAGGATTTGCTGCTGCATATGGAAAGGGAAGAGCCACACTATGATCCGTCTGGACCGGTACGTTTCCTGCCGCCGCTGGACAACCTGTTATGGAGAAGAGAACGTATTGTTGATTTATTTGATTTTCATTATAAATGGGAGATTTATACGCCAGAGGTGAAAAGAACCTACGGTTATTATGCTATGCCTATTCTTCACGGTGATCGGTTGATTGGACGTATGGACCCACGTCTTGATCGCAAAACTGGAGTACTTACCGTTCGTTTGTTATCGATGGAGGAGACTGCTCCACCTGTGGAAGAATGGATTACGGATTTTCGGGAGGGGCTTCAATTCTTTGCGTCCATGCATGGAGCACGTTCCATTACTATCGAGAAGACGGTACCAAAAGAGTTGAAAAAGCTGCTTAAATTGATTTGATTAGAGGATATACGAAAGAATGTATGGATACGGGAAATTGGAATTGTTAAGGGGGGGAGGATCTAAAAAGGACAAAAGAAGGAGGAGCCAGAGGGCCAAGAGGGCCCCTCCTTCTTCATTTGATTTTAATATCATATCTCTAGCATTACATCAGAAGTGCTAACGAAAACAAAAACCTAGGTTCAACGTCCACGCCAAAACTTCTTTAGTTCACCAGATGAGGCATTTCAACGTTGGGATCAACATCTGCTTCATAATCCACACCATCGGTTTCAAAACCAAACAGCTGGAAGAATTCGCGACGGTAACCTTCCAGATCGGACAGATCGTAGATGTTCTCTGTGGTCAACTCATTCCAGAGCTTCGCCACTTCTTCCTGAACGTCAGCTCTCATCTCCCAATCGTCAATGCGAATGCGACCTTCAGCGTCGGTTGGAACTTCTCCCCCCGCATACAAGCGATCAGCGAACAGACGTTGCAATTGCTCGATGCATCCTTCATGCAAGCCTTTTTCTTTCATGACTTTGTACAATGCTGAGATGTACAGCGGCACGACTGGAATCGCAGAACTGGATTGAGTCACCAGTGCCTTGGCTACAGTTAAGTACGCACGTCCACCTTTGGCACTCAAACGATCATTCAGCTTGTGTGCAGTCGCTTCCAGATGATTCTTGGCTTGACCGATGGAACCATCACGATAAATGGCATGCGTAAGTTCAGGACCGATATAAGAGAAAGCGATGGTTGTTGCATCATCGGCAAGCACGCCGCCTTGTTGCAGGGCATCCATCCATAGTTCCCAATCATCTCCACCCATAACGGTTACCGTCTGACGAATTTCCTCTTCGTTTGCCGGCTCAAGGGTAACGGAGCTGATTTCGCCTGTGTGGAAGTTTACCGTTTTGTTCGTGTAGGATTGTCCGATAGGCTTCAGCACAGAGTTGAATACTTCACCCGTGTTCGGATCGGTACGGCGTGCCGAGGCTACGCTGTATACGACCAGATCGACTTGACCGAGTTCACTGCGAATCAGTTCAACGGCTTTGTCTCGTGTTTCGTTTGCAAATGCATCACCTGTAACGCTGTACGATTTCAGGCCTGCTTCCTCAGCGGCTTTTTCGAATGCAGCGGAGTTGTACCAGCCTGCAGAAGCTGTACGTTTCTCTGTGGAACTGCTTGGACGATAAATGCCGACTGTATTCGCTCCAGCTCCAAAAGCAGAAACAACGCGTGACGCCAGACCGTATCCGGTGGAAGCACCGATCACGAGCACATTACGCGGTCCTTTCAGCTCAGGCTGGGATTTCACATAATCAATCTGTTCCTGCACTTGCGCAGCGCAACCTACAGGATGGGAAGTGGTACAAATAAAACCACGTGTTCTTGGTTTAATAATCATTTATTTGCATCCTTTCATATTCAGCTCATGTTTCAGCATTTCGATAAAATGCTCTTACACATACTCTCTTATTGTAAAACAATTACCTCGGAAACGGAAACCGTTTCGTTTGATTTCACTGGAAGGGTAGCGTTATATCTCTAGTTTTGCGATGATGTGAATAGAATGTACTCGCTTGTTAGGATAGAAAGGACAGGGATACCATGCTGAAGGAACGCATTGAACTGCTAAGCAAAAGAAAACAAATCTTCCGTAAAGACCTTGTGGAAGGTCTGGTCACGCAGGCCCATTTTGCCAATATCCTGGCGGATCGTTATCCGCTCCCTGAGGACTTGGCAGAAGCCATCGCCGGGCGTCTTGGGGTATCCCCTTCCTATATTCTAAAAGCTGCGGCTCAGGACGAGGAAACACTCGAACGGGCAGAGGCCATCTTCGAACAAATGTCTGTTCCAGCGTCGGCGATATCTGAAGATATGGTGCATGCACTGGCAGATCGGGATGACACGCTGACCGTTGAGCTGACAACGGCCTTGATGAAGGCGGTCTATTATCAGCAATTAAACGATGCAACGGCTCATGAGTATATACATACGTCCTACCTCAATTTTTACCTGGAGAAATACGGTCGTCCAGACGATATTGATCTGCCGCGTCCGTTAGTCAAGGCACTTTTATTCTATAAAATACAATATTATCGTTCCAAAATGGCTTTTGTGGATGTACTAACTCATGCAACCAGGCTCAGTGAGCTGGCGCTTCCGGGCAGTGAATTCTGGTTGTCTGTGCAAAATATCAAGATGGAAGCCTACATCCAGGTCAAACAGTATGAAGAGGCAAAACAGGTATTCGAGCTTACAATGCGTCATGTATATGATCAGCGGATGTTCCATCGGTTGTCCGGGTTATATGTGGCATATAGTGGTTATTGCTTCGCGATGGGGCTGGTTCAGGAGGCACTCTCGGCATTAACCATGGCGGAGGCGAACCTTGTGTATGCGGGCAACCAGGGAGATCTGGTGACGGCGATTGCCAACAATCGGATTGTCATGCTGACGATGACAGGTGAATTGGATCAGGCACAGGCTGAGATTGAACGATTTGAGTCGCTATTGCAGCAGGAACCGGAAGAAACACAGCAGGCGATGCAGCCGCTCATCGGTGTGTATCGATGTGAAGTAGCTCTGGCACGGAAGAACTGGGGCGTGCTTGCGCAGAGTGTAGATCAACTCTTGAAATGTGCAACAACACAGGACCAGCAGATGAGCGCAACCTTTTACCAGAGCCATCTGGCTCTTGCGCATGGAGATCGCGAAGTTTTCATGGAGCGGGCGCTTGCGTGTCTGCCTTATTTTGAATCCGCGCAGCATGTCATGCGGCTTGAACCGTTATATGAGGGGATGGCCGTGGTGTCTGAGGATCAGCGGAAATACAAGGAAGCGGCGATGTATTATCGGAAACTGGTCTATCTGTTACGCAAAAAATAGAGCGGAAATCGGCTTGGAAGAGCCTGATTATGGCATGATTTGGTGCATTGCCAAAGCACTTGGCACAAAATTTAGCTGCCAATCGTGAAATGAAGATTGGATTAGCAGATCTTTTTTTGCGGAATTAGCATAATTCCTTACCCAAGAAACGATTATTCGGTAATTCAATTGCCGGATTTTTCGTTTTTTTTGTATGCCGCCAGAAGGGTATTCAAGGACAAGTCACGGTGTTTATAATTTAACTATAATCAAAAATAAAACAAATGAGGTGTTTACTATGGGATGGTTCGGTAAAAAGAACAAACAGGAAGATGCAATTGCTAAAGCGGATAAAATAATGAATAAAGGACTCACTGGCATGATGATGAAAGGCTTTGTATCAAAGGAACATCGGGAGGCGATCAACCAAAGTTTGGATTCGGCAAAGCAGGCACAGTTGGCGGCGAGTGGTTCGCTTCCACTAACTGCAACAGCTACGGTGGTGACAATCACCGATACAGGCAAACTGATCAACTTTGATCCGATTGTTGTGCTTGTATTGGATGTGACAGAAACGAATGGCAACCAGTATCAGCGAACATTGGAGACACTGGTGTCCAAAATGCAAATTCCACGAGTAGGCGATCGAGTGGGATTGGGTCAGAATCCAGCGAATCCCTCCGAGCTGATCTACATGGGGCTAATGTCCATCTAGAAGGTATTTGGTTATAAGAAAGTCATAATCTATTTATATAATGCGTATAACAACGCTAAATAGATATATTGATAGAGATATTAATAGAAATATTATGAGAGGGTGGATCATATGGTGGGATTCCTAAGATTCATTGGCGTATTAACGGTGTTCGGAGTGGGATTCTTCCCATTTCTTGCAGAGCAGTGGTGGAATGATTCATTTAAGTTTGTGCAGGCATGGTGGTATGCTCCGGCGATCTTTGCCGGGTTTGCACTGATCTTTGTTCCTGCGATTTTGAGCAATATTTTTGGCGTAGGTCGAGTGAAGACAGGTTTACCAGCAGTTGGGGTCATTAAGACTATACAACAGACGGGGACGTATATTAATGAACAGCCTGAGGTTCGATTGGGTCTGACGGTGTCGCGTAAGGGGCGGGAGAAATACGATACCGAGATGAAAGCCGTCATTCCGCTGACCTCCATGGCACAGTTTCAGACGGGCAGTTTCATTCCGTTAGTGGTCTCCGTAAAGGATGAGCGCAAGGTAGGGATTGATATGCAGGGGCAATTATCACAGGAGGATATGCAGCAATTGTTGGATGAAAAGATGGTACAGCAAGGGGTATCACCTGAAATGATGGACATTGCAAGAACAGGGGAAAAAGCGATGGCCAAGATCCTTGATGTCACTCCACTTGGGAGTGGAGGCAGTAATAAGATCAAGCTTCAGCTCAAACTCAGTATAACAAAGACGAACGGTGAAACCTTCAATGTGACAACGCAAAAAGAAATTTTGTCATCTGCGCTGCCGCAGGTGCAGCAAGGTCATATCATTAACGTCATTTATTCAAGACAAGACCCGACAAAATTGGTGTTGGCATTGAATCTACAGGAGCGACAATTAAGTGACTTATTCTCTTCCTGAGGATATAGACAAAAGGAGGTCCTACAGGTCATGTTTATGACGTGTAGGACCTCCTTTTTCATTTGGTATGTACGAGAGATGCAAGCGACGGATTGTTTTCAAACAATACCAAGGCGCATGCGATAAGAAAAGAGTACTTTTCTGGATTCTCCGTCAAATACAAGATTAGCCAGCGCTCTGAACTCGTCAGCAGCTGTTAATAGATCATCCGCTCCGAGCTTCAACGCTGTTTGAAGGCCGCCTTGGCTCAGGGCGAGATTGACATATCGATCGGCTGTGAATGTCTCGTGGTGATGAAACACAATTTCCCGAACATATCGGAACAGCCCGGACTGTTGAATCTGCTGCAAATGCCCATCTTTGCTCCATTTGTGTGCCTGACTATCCTGGGGAGCCAGACTGGCTGCTCGTTGATCTGCTTCCTTATTCAGCTGCAGATAGGCTTGTTCTAACTGCCAGTCTAACATTGGCGGCCAGTCGCAATCGTAGGCTGCAAATACGCCCCCTGTACGAAGTACACGTGCAAACTCGCGTAGTGTGGGTTGCGGCTCCATCCAGTGAAATGATTGGGAGCAGGTTAGCACATCGACACTGCCATCTGGTAGTCCGAGGTCGTGAGACAAGCCGGACACAAAACGCAGGTTATCCGGCTTCCCGGCAGATTCCCACTTGGATTCAGCTACAGACCTCATGTCATCGCTGGGTTCAAAGCCGATGATACGTTCAGCTTCATTAAGCCAGATCCACGAGGATAAGCCGGTGCCACAACCGATATCTGCGACCATACGCGGTGTGCTGCCAAGATATGTCGTTAGAATATCCACCACTTCAGTGGGAGCAGCTGGTCGGTTCTGATCGTATAACGTACCAAAACCTTTGAAACGTTCCACATTGTTGCGTCTAATGTCTTGCATGGATAAACCTCCTTCGGTCAGATGGATGACGGAGAGTCAGCTGTGATCAAAAGTTGTATAGGCCTATATTATATCATTCATTGTTGGGAAGTTTGTTCATGACGTTCTGCAAATGTTCAACGGCTTTGATATGACGTCTGAGCAATTCCTGTCCAACATGAACAGGCTCGATTACGGTCAGCTCGGAACCAAACGACAGCAGGAAGGAGTAGAGCCATTCCCCTACATTCAGTTCGAGAGAAACACGGAGCCTGCCATCATGCTCTTTTTTAATGAGGGAGGGTTCGAAAAAATCATACACTCGGTATGCAATATTGCTGGAGAACGAGAGTGTAAGAGAAGTCAGGACAGGAGCTGCTTCTGATTCAGGGTCGTTTGATCCGGCAGTAACAGAGTGATCGTGTTTTCTCGCCAAAAAAGTCAACTGGGTGATCCGTTTCATCTTAAATGTCTCGAATTCTTTCCGATCAGGGTCATCATGGATATACCCTTTGAAGTACCATGTACTGTTTTTGAATATAAGCTTCTGTGGCTCCACGGTCGGAATGCTCTTCTCACCATCCGAATTAACATAATGAAACGTAATCAGTTGATTCGTTAATATAGCCTGCTTCACCTGATTGAACAGTTCTCTCTCTTGCAGGGGGATGCTGCCCCATGGTGAGAAATTGAATTCGATCCAATCCAGCTTGTGATCAAAAAGGGCGGTTAACCGTTGCAGCATATGGGCACTGTTAAGATGGGGGATCGCACTGATGCTGTATAGTCCCATCAAAATTTCATTCTGGTCTTCTTCCGACAACAGGGACTTGTCCATGACATAGTTGTCCATCAGATGGATACCGCCATGCTTGCCGGTCGTCGTATAGACGGGGATGCCCGCAGCGCTCAGCCGGTCGATATCGCGGTACACCGTACGTACAGAAATCTCGAACATACGGGCGAGTTCGGGTGCAGTGGCTTTCTTTTTCTCCAATAACAAAAGCAACATTCGAAATAGTCGGTTATTTTCCATGCTCTGATTATACCATGACAATAGGTGTCAGGGTATGGGTGGTACACTGGTTACATAGTCTTATTGAGATATGAAGGAGGAACTGGTCATGACAATGAAAGAAGGTTTTTACTGGGGTGGCGCTACGGCTGCCAATCAATTCGAGGGTGGATGGAACCAGGGTGGCAAGGGGCCGAGCACGTCTGACATGATGACAGGGGGAACCCACACGATTCCACGCCGGATTACGCCTGTATTGGAAGAGGGCACGTATTATCCGAGCCATGAAGCGGTTGATTTTTACGGACATTACAAAGAAGATATTGCCATGATGGCAGAGATGGGCTTCAAAATGTTCCGCATGTCCATCAACTGGTCCCGGATCTATCCGAACGGTTATGATCTGGAGCCAAACGAAGAGGGATTGCAGTTCTACGATAATGTTTTTGCCGAGTTGAAAAAGTACAATATTGAGCCGCTCGTAACGATCTCCCATTATGAAACACCATTCGGTCTGACACAAAAGTATAACGGCTGGGCTTCCCGTGAAGTTATCGATTGTTATATCCGATATTGTACAACCCTTTTCAACCGATATAAGGATCAGGTCAAATACTGGCTGACGTTCAACGAGATCAACTGTCTGACAATGCCGATGGGTGCTTATATGGCTGCAGGTATTCTATTTGAAGGCAAAGAGACGCTGGTGGACGGAGTGGATGATCCACAGACTCGTTTCCAGGCATTACATCACCAATTTGTCGCCAGTGCCAAAGCGGTGAAACTTGGACACGAGATCAACCCTGAGTTCAAGATTGGTTGTATGGTCGCTTTCATGACAACCTATCCAAACACATGTAACCCGAACGACATGCTGCTTGCACAGAAGAAAGACCAACTGTCCAACATGATCTGTGGTGATGTTCAGGTTCGTGGTGCGTATCCTGGATTCGCTAAACGTTTCTTCGCCGAAGAAGGTATCCAGATCGAGATGCAACCGGGAGACGAGCAGACTTTGCGTGAAGGCTGCGTAGACTTCTATTCCTTTAGTTATTATATGTCTTTGGTTGAAAGTGCGGACGAGTCCCTCGAGAGAGCAGAAGGTAATCTGCTGGGCGGTATCAAAAATCCATATCTCGAAGCTTCCGACTGGGGTTGGCAGATCGATCCAAAAGGACTGCGTTACACACTGAATCATCTGTATGATCGTTATCAGATTCCATTGATGGTGGTTGAGAACGGTCTGGGTGCTGTCGATGTGGTAGAGGAAGACGGCTCCATTCAGGATGACTATCGCATTGATTATTTGAAAGGTCACATTGAACAGATGAAAGAAGCGGTAGCTGACGGCGTAGATCTGATTGCCTACACCATGTGGGGATGTATCGACCTGGTTAGTGCATCCACTGGAGAGATGAAGAAGCGTTATGGCTTTATTCATGTCAACAAGGACAACGACGGTAACGGAGACTTGAGCAGAACACCGAAGAAGAGCTTCCACTGGTACAAAAAAGTCATCGAATCCAATGGTGAAGAGTTATAAATTGGCGTGAAAAAAAAACCAGATCCGCCTGTTCGCTTAAATGGGACAAGCAGATCCATGTGGTCCTAAACGAGTTCAGGACTACTATATATGAATATAAAAATACCCGGCTATCCTTCAGTTAAGGAAAGCCGGGTATTTTTTTGTGTAGTACAATAGCGAGCCGCCTATGCCAGTCTTCTGCTTTGCAGTTGGGACATGCGCTCTAAATGCCGCCGGTAAAACCATATGCATGTGGAGAGCCAGCAACCACTCAAGAAGTATCCGCCGACAATATCACTTGGATAATGCACCCCCAAGTAGATACGACTTATACCAATGGTCAGTATAAATACGGCGCTGGCAACAATCATCAGCACACGTCCGGTGACGGTGGGTACATGTTTCCAGATTAGAAAGGCCAGTCCACCGTACAGGCTAAATGCTGCCATAGAATGCCCACTGGGGAAGCTGTAACCACTCACTTCAATGATCCGGTTAATGGTAGGTCTGGCACGCTGGAATACCAGCTTGAGCAATGCATTTAACAGGGTTGAACCTGCAAGCACACAAGCCAGGAAGAGCAGTTCGCGTTTGTGTCGCAGGCAAACGTATAACACAATCATGGCGATGATGGTAATGAAGACCACTGGCATTTCGCTGCCGATCCAGGTAAAAAGGTGCATGAATTGTGTCATACCAGGGGATTCCAACCCCTGAATCCAGCCGATCAGCGTATCATCAAATCGATGAATCTGGTTGTCGCTGATGGACAGGGCGATGCTTATAAAAGCGATCATGCATAACGCTGCAACGAGCAGCGGGAATGAGATATTCTTTTTCCAGTTGTGTATCAAATGTTGAGTTCCTCCGTGATGGTTGATTTCGTATGTTGTGTCCTTGCGTATGTCGGACATAACGATATTTGTATTGTGCTATAATTTTACAATAAATATAGCAGCAATAAAAATATGTAACCTTAACAACGCTTATTCAAGCAGAGAATGTAGGAGGGGAGCGGTCGGAATGAAACGAAGTTGGGTGATGTGCATGTTGATCTTACTGTTGGTTACGTCTGGGTTAGCTCTATTTCCCGGAGACAAAGTGTTTGCTTGCAGTTGTGTCGAAAGTGATGTTCAAAAGAGGTTGGAAACGTATACCACGGTATTTACAGGAAAAGTAGTAAAGAAGGAACGTTCTCAACAGTCGAAGCATGATGGCTTATTAAGAGAGTATACCTTTGATATAGATACTGCATGGAAGGGGGTTAATGCCAAAAAGATGAAAATCCTTGCGAGTGACGGAGGGTCTGAATCCTGTGGCATTCAATTTGAAAAGAATCAGTCCTACCTGATCTATGCTTATCAATATGAAGTGGATCATAAGCTTCATACGAATCTGTGCAGTCGCAATGTTCCAATTGAACAAGCCGGAGACGATCTGAAATTGCTGGGTGCGGGAAAGGTTGTAAGTAAAGAAGATTTTGGAGAAACCACCGATGGGAGAAGTGAATATTTCCAACTCATCTTATATGGTGGAGTCATTTTATTGGCAGCGTTGGCAATCGTGTGGATATGGAAGCGAAAGAAAAGAATCTGATTGCCCAACGGAAAAAGAAGCCGATCCCCGTACAGAACGTTAAGAAACATTGACGTTCTATACGGGGATTTTCAGGAGTGGCGTCAAAATTTTACCCATTTGGAGTCGAGATTATCGATCCGATGGAACTAGTTCAGCTGCAACATGTATTCATAAGCCGTAACACCAAATACCCGTTTGAAATGACGATTCAGATGGGTCAGATCGACAAATCCGCAATCGGCAACAGCAGTATATACGTCCTTTTGCTTTTCGATGGATTGACGGGCACGCTCCACCTTGCAGTTTAAGAAAAACTGGTAGGGGGATATGCCTGCATGTGCCTTGAATTCACGGATAAATTGAAACTTGGACATGCCAAATTCGGAACTCAGGTTATCCAGCTTGAGCACATCTTCAGTGCTGCAAAACATGATTTCCTTGGCTTTGCGGACCAGGTTGTCCTGAGGCAACCAGAGCTTGGTGTCCATTTCCTTCTGAGCCAGCAGGTGAACCAGATCGAAGACCCGTTCGCTGCACTCGGCTTCGTTCTGTCTGAGTTGAACGGCATCGTTCAACATCAGAATGTTACGTGCAAGCTCGGGATCATAGACGATGGGACTTCCAAAACGCAATTCCTTTTTGCCGATAATCTCCTCTACCAATTCCGGCTTCAAATACAGCATCACATAGTCAATGCCAGCCTTATCATAGGAGCTTCCATCATGGGACTGTTCACGGTTAAACAACATGACACCATTTTGGTGAGACGCCTGATATTGTCCGTCCAGGTTATATTGTTGAATGCCACGCAGGGTTACGCCAACCGCATACTCTTCATGGCAATGTTTTTTGTATGCAAAATCAGTAAAGCTGGCGGATAGTGCCAGCACGTCTTGCGACTTTTTATAGTTAAACCGTTCCATGCAGCACACCTCCCAAGCTTTAGATTAATCCGGATACTATAATGGCTGAGTATAACAAAAAAAGGGCCATGAGAATACTTAGTAATTTTTGGTGGCGATTCAGTAACGTCTTGAAAACCTTACCGAATACAACCCAACTGGAATAGGCGAGAAAACCAATGAATGTAATGAGCAGCACGAACAGGAACGAAGAAAATGAACTTTGATAAAAGGGCAATACATAACTTGGAATGACAGTGAAAGTAAACAAGACCACCTTTGGATTCACAAATTGCATGATGAAACCGTTCCAGAATCCGGTAA
The DNA here is from genome assembly GCF_047302515.1 of Paenibacillus amylolyticus. Taxonomy (GTDB): domain Bacteria; phylum Bacillota; class Bacilli; order Paenibacillales; family Paenibacillaceae; genus Paenibacillus; species Paenibacillus amylolyticus_G. Next base: position 590,327 of record NZ_CP168019.1, read on the forward strand.
CTTGTTTCGGTGCATCCTCGGTCGTACCCATCTTGTAGATCTTGTACGCCAGATATACCATGTACAGGCCGCCGACAATCTGCATCACCTTCAGAATTCCGGGTAACACTCCCGCAAGAAGCTGATTAAGAAAAGCTGATGCGGTAAGCAGCAGACCAAATGCCAGCGTAGCTCCCCACACATAGTGCATCGTTTGACGCGCCCCAACCTGTTGTACGGAAGAAAGAATTACGATATTGCTGGGGCCGGGGGTAAATGTTACGACGATGCAGTAGATTAAAAAAGATGCAAGATTCATAAGGATGATGCTCTCCTCTGGTTGTAGTTTAGTTCCATGATCATACGTCCATAGAGTGAAACCATATAGTACATTATTGCAGCAGGTACACCGTTAACAGCAGGAGCTTGTTTTTAAAAGATAAGGGGTGGTTTTCTTTTTGAATGATTGCGTTTACAATTTAGACGATGTACAAGGTGATCAGACCACTTGAGGAAGTGAACGGAATGAAAAAAATGCTGCTTGTTTACATTTTGCTAATCTCAGCATTTGCGTTGTATGTATTGAGGTTTGAATACACCAGTCAGGTAAACAGTTCTTGGGAGGACCGGGGGCTGCGCGGTGATATCGGAGAGACGTATATCATGATTACATTCCAGTCCGGGCTAGAGTATTGGAAGAGCCCGCTCAAAGGATTCGAGGATGCCGCGGATGCACTTGGTGTGACCGTAGAATATCGCGGAGCTACCCGGTATGATGCGAAGGAGCAGACCATGGTGATCGAGCAGGCTATCGCTCGTAAACCCGCAGGAATTGCCATATCTGCGATCGATCCACAATCGTTAGTTCCAGCGATTAACAAGGCAATCGACGCAGATATCCCTGTTGTATTATTTGACGCGGATGCACCCGGTAGCCAGGCCTATTCTTTTCTTGGGACAGATAATTACAAGTCGGGTGTAATGGCTGCCGATAAAATGGCTGAACTACTGGGTCGTGAGGGAGAGGTCGCGGTATTAACTTTACCCGGGCAACAAAATCATGAAGAGCGGACGAAGGGCTTCCGCGATACGATCAAGGAGAGATACCCTTCCATGCAGATTGTTGAAGTTGCAGACGGACACGGTGATGCGATGGTATCCAGAGACGAAACACAGAGAATGATGAAGGAACATCCCGAGCTGGCGGGTATTTTTGTGACTGAAGCTACCGGAGGGGCAGGAGCGGGGGAAGCCGTTCAAACTGCCGGGGACAGACATCCGTTGCAGATTATTTCGTTTGATACAAATAAGGCTACATTGGATATGATCAAGAACGGTACAATCTCAGCTACGATTGCACAGGGAACCTGGAATATGGGATATTGGTCACTCCAATATTTGTTCCATCTGCATCACCAGTTAACGGTTCCTGCCCCATCCTCATCCGGTGAAAACGCACCGCTTCCCGTGATGGTGGACACAGGGATCTCTGTGGTGACACGCTCGGATGTGGATGATTACTATGCCAAATAACAAGGAGGATTTCAAGAGTCCAGGGCATTGGAGCAGGAGAGCGATTCTCTCCACTTTCAGGAACGGGATTCGGCGTTTACGCTTGCGTAATATGCCCCTTCGCTACCAGCTGATGCTGCTTTTTCTGTTATTCGCCATTGTACCTTCCGTAGGACTTGGGTTGCTTGTGAACTGGACGGTGGAGCGGGTTGTTGAACGACAGGTTGAAGGGCATACCATGCAACTGATTGGCAAAGTGAATGAAGCTCTTAATAGCAAAATGGAGAATTTGCAAAACATGACCTATCTGATTGCATTTGACCCGGATATTGATGCTTTTATGAACGACAAAATGCCACAGAATGATGATGCAGGCATCGAACCGATGAACATGGACACCAATGCCGAAACGGAGCAAAATCGGTTATATGGCATCAAACAAACCTTGCAGGGGTTCACAACATTGTATCCTGAAATCGCCGGGATTGTTCTCGTCAATGCAAATGGTGACTATATTAGCAACGAGATGTATCCCCGAGCGGAACAAAGCTTGATCCAGGAAAATTGGTATCAAAAAGCTTCGGCCAATCCGGGCATCTTCATGGTATTGGGTCAGCCGAAAGAGCGAAATCTCACGACACATGTACGGTACAAGGATGATGAGATTGTATCAGTTGCACGTTCCATAACGGATGAAGCGTCAGGGCGAGTGCGAGGCGTTATTATGATTGATCTTAAACTAAGGTCCGTCTCTCAGGCTGCCCGTAATGTAACCTTGGGGAAATCCGGTTATGTGATGGTGACGGATGCAGAAGGTCAAAGTGTATACAAGCCGGAGCACCCGCTAATAGAACACATTCCCACAGACTGGTTCCCCTCTGGTGAGAGTGGAACATTTACCGCCGATACAGAAGGTGGAACGTTATTATTCATGTATCAGTCGTCTACCTTTACAGGTTGGAGAACGGTAGGGGTATTTCCAACAAGAGACTCGATATCCGAAGTGCGCCAAATCCAGTTTTACGTGGTTAGCTTTGTATTTGTGGTGTGTTTGTTTGGCCTGAGCGCCTCTTTATGGTTCTCCCGTTCCATTGCTCAGCCCATTTTCCGGCTCATGTCCTACATGCGCAGGGCGGAGACTGGCAATCTCAGACCAGGCCGCTGGAGTGATCGCGCTGACGAGATTGGCATGCTTGGCAACAGTTATAACCGAATGCTGGCACAGATTCGACAACTGATATCACTAAATGAATTGCGGGAGCGGCAGAAGCGCGACGCTGAAATGCGAAGTTTGCAGGAGCATATCAAACCACACTTTTTGTACAATACCTTGGATACGATTCATTGGATGGCACGCAAAGAGGGTGCAGAAGATGTATCCGGCATGGTTGGTGCGTTATCTCGATTATTTCGTATAGGGCTTAGTAAAGGACAGGATTACATTCCGCTGCATTCCGAGATTGAGCATATGACCAGCTATATGCAAATTCAGCAGACACGATACCGCGATCGTCTTCAGTATACATTGAATATTCCAGAGGAACTGCGGGACCTTTTTGTGTTAAAGCTGCTGCTTCAGCCCCTGATAGAGAATGCAATCTATCATGGAATCAAGGGCAGGCGTGGGCCGGGACACATTCGGGTGGAGGCCAGATTGGAACATAACAGACTGCTGCTGACCATTCATGATAATGGAGCAGGCATGTCCAACGAACGGCTGGCCGAGATGCAGCAGCTGCTCGAAGCTCCTTTGGCAAGTTTGGAAGCGTCTTCGCCTGGGATGACAGGTAAAAGTTATGGAATGTTGAATGTGCAGGCCCGTCTCCGGCTGTCCTTTGGCGATGAATACGGTATTGTGCTGGAGAGCCAGGAAGGTGAAGGAACGAGTGTGACCATCATTCATCCGTTGATGCGGGAGCTCCCACCAACCAAGCAAATCAATAACGAAGAGAGGCAGGAGAGTGAATGGGAAAATTCATGAAGTCGACCGTGACAACTTCCACTGAAACAGATGAGACATCCGCATTGACTACAGTAATGGAGATTACGCCGGATAGCCATGTGGCGAAGAAATACCGCGTGCTCATCGCTGATGATGAACCGATCATTCGTGAGGGGATTCGGGATGCCATTGACTGGACAACTCTCGGGATGGAGGTTGTAGGTGAAGCGGAAGATGGCGAGGAAGCGCTGGAACGGGCGGCTGATTTGGGTGTGGATATTGTTCTCGTCGATATGAATATGCCATTTCTGAACGGAATCGAACTAATCCGTGCCCTTCAGCAGAAGTGTCCAGGCTGTCGTTACCTGATCATCTCGGGACATGATGAATTTGCATATGCGCAGGAGGCGGTTCGTCTTGGCGTAGAGGATTACATCTTAAAACCTGTGCAAGCAGAACAATTATATGCTGCACTTGAGCGATTGCATCAGCGACTTACTGAAGAGCACCAGAGGACGGCATATGTACAACAGGCAGCTCATCAGATTGAACGTAATATCCCGTTGCTTCGCCAGCGATTTATGCTGGAGTGGCTGGAGGGGCAGGCTGAAGGGAGGGATCTGACGGAGCAGCTTGTGTTTTTGCGGTTACCCGCCGTCTCACCTGTGCAGATTGGGGTCGTACGCTGGCCTGCCGCTGAAGCGCGTCAGACGATACTGAGAGAGAATGATCGTCAGTTGTTTCTGTATGCAGTGGAAAATATAATTAGTGAACTGCTGGGGGACCTGCCGCATGTCCTGTTTCGGGACGTAAGCGGCTTGATCGGCATGTGTCTGTGGCAGGAAGCCCCCGAAGAAATAGAGTCCCTTCTGGAACAGCAGATCAGTTCTTGCCTGAATATTGCCATTCATGCTCATGTGGAGACACATGCAGGTACACTGGAAGAAACGCCGGATACGTACCGTCATTGCCGTGAACGGGTATACGGGGAAGTGCAGTTGTCCCCTCTGGTTCGCCGGGCAAGACAACTTATTCACGAAGAATATGCCGAGCGGGAACTGACCCTGGAATCGCTCGCTTCCCGTCTACAAGTATCTGCCGTATATCTTAGTCGTGTGCTGAAGAAAGAGCTGAATGATTCCTTTGTCACGCTTGTCACGCATGCTCGCATTCGCAAGGCTATACAGTTATTAGACTCAACAACATTACCGATCCACACCATAGCTGAGCGTGTAGGTTATGATACCCAGCATTATTTCAGCACTGCATTTAAGAAAACAATGGGCATTTCGCCAGTGCAGTATCGAAAGAACGGAGGAACGGCTTATCAACCTTCTGCGAATTAAATATCGTATTACAGTTGTTCATTCAGACATGTGATACATGAGATGGATGTGTTCTACTTCGTGTGAAGCGAAGTGGAGCATGTCCTTTTTTTTGACTCCGGTATGGTATCTCATGGGTCACACTTGTACTTTAAGCGTTTCCATCAAAAGTTAAATTTTTATAAAAAAGGTTCAAAACGTGCAAAGACCTTGCAGCATCTCCAATGCTACCATTAGTCTCAGACAGGAACAGCAAGCAACAGGATGCACTACATGTATTGTAAGCGTTATCTTATAACTCATTCAGAACCGTATGACGTGAGGAAAGGGGAACTTCATATGAAAAAAGGAGCAATGCTCATCTGGCTTCTGGTGATGACCTTGATGCTTTCGGCCTGCAATCTGGCAGAGAGTGGCCCAGGCAGTAAAGAAAAGGGATATGTCGGTATATCGATGCCAACCAAATCATCAGAACGATGGGTGGGAGACGGGGAGAACATGGTCCGTCTGTTTCAGGAGCAGGGGTACAAAACCGATCTTCAGTATGCTGAGGATGTGGTTGAGAATCAGATTTCGCAGATTGAAAACATGATCACCAAAGGTGTGGATGTGATGGTTATTGCGTCCGTGGATGGCAACACGCTGACGGATGTAATCAAGAAAGCGCATGACGAAGGGATACAAGTGATCTCGTATGATCGGCTCATTCGCAATACGCCATATCTAACCTATTACGCCACGTTCGACAATTTTAAGGTGGGTGTGCTTCAAGCCTCCTACATCGAACAAAAACTTGGACTCAAGGATGGAAAAGGACCGTATAACATTGAGCTGTTTGGTGGCTCTCCTGATGATAATAACGCCTATTTCTTCTTCGATGGTGCGATGTCTGTGCTGAAGCCGTACATCGATTCCGGCAAACTGGTGGTACGCAGCAAGCAGATGACGATGGCCCAGATTGCGACCTTGCGCTGGGACGGAGCACTGGCCCAGTCACGGATGGATAACCTGCTGAGTGCGTATTACTCGGGTGATCATCTGGATGCAGTATTATCTCCTTATGATGGAATCAGTATTGGTATCATCTCATCCTTGAAAGGGATTGGTTACGGTACTTCGAACAAGCCGCTACCCGTTATTACAGGACAGGATGCTGAACTTGCCTCGATCAAGTCGATTGTGGCCGGGGAACAGACGCAGACAGTGTTCAAGGATACACGGAAGCTAGCGGAGAAGACGGTAGAGATGGCCAATAGTATTTTGCAAGGAAAACAGGCGGAAGTTAATGATAAAACATCATATAACAACGGAATTGAGGTTGTTCCGGCGTATCTCTTGGATCCCATCTCGGTGGACCGTACAAATGTGGAGCAGGATATCGTTGGTACACAGTATTACACGAAGGAAGAAATCGGACTGAAATAATAAATGAAAGGAGCACATCCCATGGCCGGAATCATTCTGGAAATGAAAAACATGACCAAAACCTTTCCTGGCGTCAAAGCGCTGGAAAATGTCAATCTGAAAGTCCGTGAAGGCGAGATTCATTCCATATGTGGTGAAAATGGCGCAGGTAAATCTACGTTGATGAAGGTACTGAGTGGTGTATATCCACATGGCACGTATGAAGGCGACATTTTATTTCAGGGCAAAAATTGTGAGTTCAAGGATATTAAGCAGAGCGAGGATCTGGGAATCGTCATTATCCATCAGGAGTTGGCTCTGATTCCCTACCTTTCGATCGCGGAAAATATATATCTGGGCAATGAGCGAGCCAGCAGAGGAATTGTCAACTGGAAGGAAACTTTTGTAGGTACACGAGAACTGCTCTCGAAGGTGGGACTGAGCGAAAATCCAAACACGCTGGTATCCAGCATCGGGGTAGGCAAACAGCAACTGGTCGAAATTGCGAAAGCGCTCTCCAAAAAGGTTCGTCTGCTAATTTTGGATGAGCCAACTGCTGCGCTGAACGAGGACGACAGTGAAAATCTGCTGCAATTGATGCTGGAATTCAAGAAACAGGGCATCGCCTGTATCCTGATCTCACACAAGCTGAATGAGGTATCCAAGGTATCCGATTCGGTGACTATTTTACGGGATGGCAAGACAATTGAGATGTTGGATATGAAGAAGGAAAAAGTGACGGAGGACCGGATTATTAGCGGAATGGTAGGACGTGATCTCACCAGCCGTTATCCGGAGCGTCATGCGACCATTGGTGAAGTTATCCTAGAGGTAAAGGATTGGACGGTATATCACGAACATCATGCCGAGCGGAAAGTACTGGATCAGATCCATATGAATATCAGACGTGGTGAGATTGTAGGTATTGCCGGGCTGATGGGCGCTGGGCGTACCGAACTTGCCATGAGTATCTTTGGCAAATCCTACGGCCGGAATATTTCGGGGCAACTCATTAAGAATGGTAAACCGATCCACAACAATACCGTCACGGAAGCCATTCAGAACGGGTTTGCTTATGTGACAGAAGACCGCAAAGAATACGGACTCATTCTGATGGATGACATCAAGCGCAATATTTCCTTGACGGGTCTGAGCAAGCTGACGCGAAACGCAGTAGTGAACGAGCGTGAAGAAGTACTGGTGGCGGAAAAGATGAAGAAAAGCATGAACATCAAAGCACCAAGTATTTTGCAAAAGACCGGTAATCTAAGTGGAGGCAACCAGCAAAAAGTGGTGCTCAGCAAATGGATTTTTGCCGGACCAGATATTCTTATCCTGGATGAACCTACCCGAGGTATTGATGTGGGAGCGAAATTCGAAATCTATACGATTATTCATCGGCTTGCTGCTGAAGGCAAGGGCGTACTGGTAATCTCATCCGAGCTTCCGGAGGTTCTTGGCCTGTGTGACCGGATCTATGTGATGAATGCCGGACGAATCACCGGTGAAGTCAGCCGGGAGCAAGCATCGCAGGAAACGTTGATGAGATATATGACCAAGTCTGGAGGCGGCAAGCATGGAAATGATAACAAAGCTTTTCAAAAATAATATCCGTCAATACGGCATGATTATTGCCTTGGTAGTGATTATGCTCTTGTTCGAGGTACTGACAGGCGGGCTGTTGCTCAAGCCGATTAATATTACAAATTTGATTTTGCAGAACAGTTACATTTTGGTGCTGGCGATCGGAATGGTGCTGGTCATCATTACCGGGCATATTGACCTGTCTGTTGGTTCCATTGCAGCCTTTGTTGGTGCCGTTGCCGCGATTATGATGGTTGATTGGCAGCTTCCGGCTTGGCTTGCGGTCATCGCTTCTTTGCTGGTTGGGGCTTTGATCGGTGCATGGCAAGGCTTCTGGATCGCCTATGTGCGGATTCCGGCATTTATCGTGACGCTGGCAGGGATGCTGCTGTTCCGCGGCTTAACGATGATTGTGCTGGAGGGGCAATCGATCTCTCCTTTTCCAGGTGGTTTCCAGAAAATAAGCTCAGGCTTCCTGGCGGACATTCAGTTCTCAGGTTTCGGTCTGGTATCTATCATTGTGGGTCTTGTGCTCACCGTCTGGTACATTGTCAATGAACTGCGGGAACGCCGTTCCCAGCGAAAATATGGATTCGAGGTCGTGTCACAGGGACTATTTTTGCTCAAGTTGATTGTGGTGGCTGTTGTGACAAATCTGTTTACGTTTGTACTCGCAAGTTATGCAGGTATTCCAAATATCCTGGTCCTGCTGTTTGTCCTGATCGTTGTGTACTCCTTCGTTATGAATCGTACTGTCATGGGACGGCATGTGTATGCGCTTGGAGGTAATGAGAAGGCCGCAGGTCTGTCCGGAGTCAAAACAAAAAAGGTAACCTTCTGGGTTTTCGTGAACATGGGTACACTTGCTGCGGTATCCGGGTTGATCTTCGCCGCACGTCTGAATGCAGCTACGCCAAGAGCGGGTACCAACTTCGAGCTGGATGCCATTGCGGCCTGCTTCATCGGTGGTGCTTCCGCTTCAGGGGGTATAGGTACGGTATTTGGTGCCATCATCGGTGGTTTGGTTATGGGTGTGCTGAATAACGGGATGTCCCTAATTGGTCTCGGTATTGACTGGCAACAGGGGATTAAGGGATTGGTACTGCTGCTCGCTGTAGCATTTGATATCTATAATAAAAATAAAAGAATGGCATAGCGCATTGTAGACGGGATAGTTGGTTAAAAAGAGAGTTTAGATGAAGATATATACACTTCACCTTGCAAGCAAAACAGACCTTGATCGCAGGATCAGGTCTGTTTTGGCTGTATACACAACTTTTTTACATCAAGGCATCAAGGAAACGTGTGGCGATCCCAAAATAGATAAACAGGGACAAGATATCATTCAATGTGGTGATTAACGGGCCAGAGGCAACAGCCGGGTCGACTTTGAAACGACTAAGCAGAAGCGGAATACAGGTACCGGTCAGTGTGCCAATGACAAGAGTGAGGAACAGAGACACCCCAATAATGGCGCCGAGTAACCAGTCCCCTTGCCAGAAATAAGCGATGACAGTAATCAGCAATCCACATACCAAGCCAATCATGGTGCCTACCTTGATCTCCCGACCAATCAGTGCGAGTACGGTGGCTTTGTCGAGTTTGCGTCCGATCAGTCCGCGTACCACAACAGCCAGAGACTGCGTTCCTGTGTTACCGGTCATACCTGCGATCATCGGCATGAAAAATGCCAGTGCCACAACCTGATTGAGTGTATCCTCGAAGAAATCCACAATACTTCCCGATATTAGGCCGATGAACAGTAATAGGATGAGCCAGGGAAGTCTGCGTCTGACGGCCACGAGTGGTTTGGTATCAAAGTCGATATCCTTGCTACCGCCCCCCATCTTGGCCAAATCTTCACTGGCTTCATCCATAATAATATCGATGACATCATCCATCTGAATGATACCGCATAACCTGTGATTTTCATCCACCACCGGAAGTGCAATGAACTCATAACGCTGCAGAAGCTGTGCTGCTTCTTCCTGGTCCATATCCACCGTTGCATGGATCACCCGCCGGGTCATCAGTTCTTCAACCTGGGTCTTATCGTCAGCCAAGGCGAGGGATCGATAACTCACGACACCGACCAGTTTGCCTTCATTATCGGTTACATAGAGATAACTGGAGGGTGAAATATGCATGGTCCCTTGCGATTGTCGTAAGGCTTCCTTGGCTGTCTCATGAGCGAGTAGGGTCCGATATTGATCTGTCATGATGCGTCCTGCCGTCTCCGGCGGATAATTAAGCACGGATCGGATAATGGCAGAGTGATCCAGGTTCATATTGGACAGCAATTCTTCTCTGCGTTTGGCGGGTAAATCGTGCATAAACCGGATCAGATCACTTTTGTCCATCTGCTGCATGACTTCAAGTGTTCGTTCCGGCCCAAGTCGTTCAAACAGTTGAATCTGTTCGTGCAGCTTCAAGGTCTCGGCGAGATCCGCCAGAGCATCGGGTTTGAATAGGAGCAGAAACCGATTGGTTTCTTCTTCAGGGAACTTTTTATATACAAGTGAGAGGTCGTAGGGATGCAGTTCTTTCACCAATTTATAGAAATCGGGAAGGTTCCGGGATTGTACATGTTGCACGAGTTGTTCGGTGATCTCCTCCACGGAGAAATCTTTTTTGGTATGAGGTCCGTTCATATCGACACTCCTTTCTATTCGGTCAGCTTCATATTTTTAAACGAAATGGGTTGGGAATTAAACAAATGGAGAAAAAATGAGAGTCCCAAAATGATATTGTAATCTTGCTCAAACATTCGATATGGGCTTACAAACAGCCGCTGCAAGGATATACTTGTTGTACAGTAACAGACGAGGAGGACATGCGCTAGTGGAAGTAGATATCAGAACACAATTGCTCAGCATGGTTGAGCCGGAGTATCAGAAATTCTCGGCTGCACTTATTCCCAACATCACGAATGTACTTGGTGTAAGGTTGCCAGCCTTACGAAAAATTGCCAAGCAGCTTGCCGCCGGGGACTGGCGCACGTATCTGGAAACGGCAGAGGATGAATATTTTGAAGAAGTGATGTTGCAAGCAATGGTCATTGGACATGTACAGGCTGATCTGGACGAGCTGTTAAAGGCTATTGAAACATTTGTACCGAAGATTGACAACTGGTCGGTGTGTGACAGCTTCTGTGCGGGACTGAAATATACGAAGGTCCATTCGGAACCCATGTGGGCGTTCTTGCAGCCGTATCTGAGATCAGATCAGGAATATGAAATCCGGTTTGGTGTGGTAATGCTGTTGAATTTTTATCTGAATGAGCGATATATCGATCAGGTTCTATCCGCATTGGATCAGATTAGGCACGAGGCGTATTATGTGAAAATGGCAGTTGCTTGGGCAATCTCAATGGCTTATGTGAAACAACCTGAGGTGACTATGCGTTATTTGAACCGTAATACCCTGGATGATTTTACGTATAATAAGGCACTTCAGAAAATCACGGAATCTTATCGCGTTGATCCAGAGAGCAAGCAAATGATCCGCAGTATGAAACGTAAGGTGAAGAAGCAGATTACCTCCTAGTTCTAGCATTAAGCATTCCACCAGGGAGAGGGCGGTAAACGAATGAGAAAAAAGTTGATGTACACCACGATGCAGTTGGACGGTCGTCCATGGGTACTGCTCGCTACGGAACAGGGATTGTGCCGAGTGGTCATGCCCAACGAAACATTGGAAGATTGGAATGGCTGGATACAGAAAGTTGCACCTGGCGTGGAACTGGAAGAGAACGAGGATGCTCTGAAACAAACAGGTATGATGGATTGGTTACAGTCCTATTTTGCAGGAGAATTGATAGCTTATACAGATGCGATCCCACTGGACTTGATCGGAACGAACTTCCAACAGGAGGTATGGAGAGAGCTAGGGCGTGTGCCTTATGGTGAAATTCGGACCTATGGTGACATTGCCGCTGCGATTGGAAGACCTTCGGCTGTGCGAGCAGTTGGGGCTGCAAATGGGGCCAATCCAATTCCGGTTCTGCTACCATGCCACCGCATTATAGGGGCTAATCGCAAGCTGACCGGGTTCCGTGGAGGCTTGGAGATGAAGCGCACACTGCTGGATATCGAACAGATTGAAGGCGTGACCGATGGAGGGCATGCGCGGTTCCATTTTTAAGCCTGATAATAGTTAGAAAGTGAAAGTCCAATATGAATTAAAGCATATTTATTATTTAGAGAGCATCATAAACAATTTTGATTATACTTTTTTTTCTTTATTTGGGATAAAATAAGTGATTTGCAATATGGAAGTGGTATATAATCTATGTGTGGTATATATATATCTTAAATACAACTACTAGGAATATGCATATTCAATGAGGATTCAAATTTAATTCAGAAAGGAGGAACTACGATGTCGTATGCTCCTCAAAAGCGTCATTCTAATCGAGCAAAGCGCTGGATCATTACGATTGGAATATTCATAGTTGTTCAAATAATTTTTATCGCTATTGATGGCACTTTCTTGGAACCCAGTATAAACGATAGTGACAACGTATTGGCCAAAACGGTAAGAGGGGTTTTGGAATCAAAATTACTCACCGAACGGATTGCCCCGTATTCTTTTCCATTTTTTAATTTGTTTTTGATAGTTCACGTTGTTGCAATATTGATTCAAGCATTGGGAGATAGTATATTAGCTATATTTGCAAAAAGATAAGCAAACTAATGGCAGGATACTAAAAGATTTATAGAAATCCAATTTGCAAGCTGGTTATGGTAAACACCAGGAGCCAGCTTGTTATTTTCTCTGATAACGTTCTCTTAAGATCACCTTATATCTATAAATTCTCTTTTTCAGTTTTCTCTCCACATCAGTCACTTCTAAATATCAAATGTGCAGTTTCAGAACGGACTCCTCTTTTATTTCTACCAAGCTTTCCCCTTAAGCAATCATTTTAATAATTCAAACGCATAAACAAGAGTGAGTTCTCAAAGAGTCGATGTTACGTGAGGAACGTCCTTTTGTAGTAAAGTAGAATTTTGAATTTTTTTGGCAATTATGGTAGAAATATATGATGGGTTATGATACAATAGTGGAAAAAATATGTAAATGTAGATTATTTAGTTTGTTATCTTGGTGATCATCAATTAATATATTTATGGATTTGGACATAAAAAGAATTCTTACATAGATATATGAGGGGGGAAATCACAATTGGAAGATATACATATAAGTTCCGAGGAGTTAAACGGCGTACATCTTCACCTGTACAACACGAATAAATTTAAGACAGTAAGTATTATGTTAACGATGAAGTCGCCTCTCCAAGAGAGTTTGATCACTGCAAGAGCACTCATTCCCCATATCCTGAACGGAGGGTCAATTAATTACCCGAATCGTAAGTTGATACAACAAAAACTTGATAAATTGTACGGAGCAACTCTCCTTCTAGATGTACAAAAAAAAGGTGAAGATCATAGCATTGTTTTTAGGATGGAGATACCTGCGGACAAATTTCTTGATAATTCTGCTTCATTACTGAAGTCGTCTCTTGAATTATTGCATGAGATCGTTTACAATCCCTTAATTGAAAATGGAGGGTTTCATTCTATAATTGTTGAACAAGAGAAACGTTCCTTAAAACAACGGATTGATTCAATACATAATGAAAAAATGCTATACGCGAATGTTCGCTTGCTAGAAGAGATGTATAAAGGTGAGCCTTACCAAATTCCAGCATTCGGAAGAAAAGAAGATATTAATTCACTGGATGCAATATCAATTTATCAAGCCTATGAAAATATGCTTCAAACGGATCGTTTTGACTTATTTATTGTGGGTGCGTTTAACGAAGATCAGGTCAAATTAATGGTGCAGAACATCTTTTGTGAACAACATAACAATGAATTTATGAAAGGGTTTTCTTCTGCAAGTGTAACTGTAAATGATATTAAAGTTATTCAAGATAAAATGGACGTAAAGCAAGGTATCCTTCTGTTAGGGTACAGAATTTCTTCGACAATACAAGATGAGGATTACGAGGCTGCAAGAGTGGCGAATGCTATTTTTGGCAGGTTTCCATCTTCCAAGCTATTTCGTAATATACGTGAAAAGGAAAGTCTCGCTTACTTCTCTCATTCCCAAATGGAAAGCAATAAAGGATTATTGATCGCTATGGCAGGGATTGATTTCATTCATTATGAACGTGTAGTTGAAATGATTAGAGAACAAGAGCGTGCCATGAAACAAGGGAAATTTACAGAGGCGGAAGTTGAACAAGGTAAAGGAATGTTGATTAATCTATTACTGGAAGCGCATGATTCTCCTGTAGGAATTATGGACATATTCATTCAATCTGTGGATAGTGGATTATCTATTGATATACATGATCAGATTCAAAGAATTAGTAAAATATCAAAAGCTGATGTCATTTGCGCCGCTAAAAAGTGGGAACTGGATACGATCTATTTCTTGAATAGAGAGGAGTGAATGAATTGCACCCCATTATTTATGAGGGATTAGAAGAAACCATATATTATGAAAAGCTCCCCAATGGCCTTGAAGTGTACATACATCCCAAGAAAGACTTCCATAAAACAGTTGCTACATTCACAACTAAGTACGGTTCGATCGATAACAAATTTTCACCTGAAGGAAAAGATTATTCTGTTCAATTCCCGGATGGAATAGCCCATTTTTTAGAACATAAGATGTTTGAATGTGAAAAATGGGATGCATTTCATAAATTTGCAGAGCAAGGAGCCTTTGTTAATGCGTTCACCAGTTTCACTCGTACGGCGTATACATTATCGGCTACATCTCGCATAAAAGAGAATCTCACAACTCTTCTTGATTTTGTTCAGGAACCCTATTTTACAGATGAAACGGTAGAAAAGGAAAAAGGTATCATTGAACAGGAAATAAAAATGTATGACGATAATCCAGATTGGCGTGCACGATTTGGTGTTCTGGATAATCTGTATAAGAGTCATCCAGTTAAAATCGATCTGGCAGGAACAATTTCTTCTATTCAACAAATTACAAAAGAGGATTTGTACACTTGCTATAATACATTTTATCACCCGAGTAACATGTTGCTTTTCGTTATTGGACCTGTAGTTCCTGAAGAAATTTTAAGGCTTGTTCGAAGCAACCAGGAGCAAAAAGAATTTCCGGAAACTAAAAAGATTCGCCGTTTTTTTCCTGAAGAAGGTGCTGCAGTGAACAAAAGCTCAAGTGTTATAAAATTGCTAGTTCCGATTCCTAAAGTTTTTATTGGATACAAAGAATCATTTCCGATAAAACAAGGACAAGAGATACTTAAATATGAGTTGTCATTAAATGTTTTGCTTGAGTTGATGTTCGGAATTGGTTCAGAAGCTTATGAGAAAATGTATGAGAATGGTTATGTGGACAACTCATTTAATTTCGAATATACGCATGAAAAGAATTTTGGGTTTTCGATCATAGGTGGAAACAGTCATTCGCCTGAAGACGTAATTAAAATTATAAGTGAAACCATCGAGAAATTTAAAAAGGACTCCATCAATAAAGATGATGCAGAACGTGTTATTAACAAAGAGATTGGTGCATTTTTAAGTGCCATTAACTCGCCTCAATTTATCGCTAATCAATTTACACGTTATCGTTTTAATGACTTGGACTTATTTGACGTATTGCCAATACTTGAGAGCTTAACAGCATCTGATCTTGAAGATGTACTGCATGTACACTTTTCGAGTGATTCAAGAACAACATTAATTGTAAAGGACAAATAGAAGACAGAAAATCAGGAGCTGAGAGAATGTCAAACCTTTTAGAAATTAAAAATGTTAGAAAATCCTATGGAAACAAGGTTGTCTTAAAGGGGATTTCATTTAATGTCCCATATGGATCAATTGTTGGTTTTATTGGCGATAACGGTGCGGGGAAATCAACAACATTCAAAATTGTATTAGGATTAATTTCCAATGACGATGGCATGGTGAACATATTTGGAGAAGAAAATATAAATAAAAACCCTAAAATCAAAGAGAAGATTGGCGTCGTATTTGATGCAGCTAATCTGCCGGCTCATCTTACAATAAAGCAACTGAATAAAGTTTTTGGTAAATTGTTTGATTCTTGGGATCAGGATAACTTTCATCGTCTAGTTAGTTCTTTTTCTCTCCCTGTAGATAAAAAGGTAAATGAGTTTTCACGTGGGATGTCAATGAAACTGTCAGTTGCTGTTGCATTGTCGCATAATGCACAATTATTGCTTCTTGACGAAGCGACGGGAGGGCTTGACTCCTCATCAAGAGAAGAGGTGTTAAATGAGTTGAAAAGTTTTGCCAGCAAAGAAAATGGGGGTATATTACTTTCCTCTCATATAATGAGTGATATTGAGAAAATAGCTACTCATCTTGTCATTATAAAGGAAGGTGAAATTTTGCTGAATGCAGAGAAAGATGAAGTTTTTGAAAAGTATACAATTGTAGATATGGACATGGAAAAACTTAATTCACTTAACCAAGATATCGTGGTTGCCAAAAGAAACTTTGATACGTATTACAGTGTACTTGTATCCGATAAAAAGCAATTACCGCATGATCTGGTGACTAAGCCCATCTCAATGGATGACATCAGCTTATTATTAACAAGGAGTAATGAATAAATGAACGGTTTATTATTGACAAGTTATTATTTAGTTTATCGGAGTTCCTTTTTATATACGGGACTGGCCATACTGTTATCGGTCATCATTTTAACATTTGCAGATGCCTCAATGCACCGGTTAGTTGCACTGTTAAATATCTTGCTTATGGTGATGTCTGCCCTTGACGTAATCAAATTCGAGGGTAAGTCGGGTTATGATAAATATGTTCTTACTCTACCTGTCAGTAGAAGTACTATTGTACAAAGTCACTACCTCTTCTATTTTTTGGTGGTTATTTACGGAGTTATACTATCGTATAGCATCTTTTATGTATATGATCTGGTGTCAGGCACGCCGATCAATGAGATGTCCAATTCTATCTTTTTTGGGATTTTCGCAGTTCTTCTCACTGGTGCAATAAACTTTCCACTGTACTACATCTTTGGTCCAGAAAAATCAGATTCCATTACATTGGGGAGTGTAGGTGGGGCGATATTGGTTACGATTGTTTCACAAAGCTTGGTTGGTTATGTGGCATCATTCTTTAACCCGATCAATCCAGATCTACTTGCCCCGATTATTTACTTAATATTTGGTGTTATTGTCTATATTGTATCTTTATGGGCTGCTATTCTAATATACCGAAGGAAAGAATTTTAAGAATGACAATTTTATAAAACAGTCTCAAAATTTTTTTGAAGACTGTTTTAATAGGTAATTCGTCTAACAAGGTTAATTATTTCGATAATAGAGTATGTTAAAGCTAAATCGGAGGGGTTATTTATGGAAGGAAATATGCTTTACAATCTATATTTAAAACCAAACTCAGAATATTACGGTAAATTGGAGAATGATGAAAAAAAGCAGAATAGGTATGAACTTGGTGACATTCCTGATACATATGCGGTTATCTCAGATCGTGAATCGGTTTGGAAGCACTATCATGTTAAAGGTTCAAGACTTCCTGATCAGGGATGGAAAATTCATGTTACAGCGTTATTCGAAGAATCACAGAACCTGCTAGATCGGGTTTCTAAATTATGTATAGATGAGCGGATTGAGTTCAAGCACCTCAAGGATAGACAAAGTTTTATCAAAACGAATTCGAAGAATGCCAATCGTGCTTCTTCGGGGAAGTTTATAACAATATACCCTGTGAATAACAATGTCTTTGTAAAATTGTTAGACATGTTATGTCTGGCAACCCAAGGATTTAAGAAAGGCGCATATATACTTAGTGATAAGAGATGGAAAAATAGTAATGTATTTTACAGATATGGTGGATTCAGAAGTATATATAATGAATATGGAGAACATTGTATTAAGGATGGACAAGGTAATCTAGTTAAAGATGAGAGAACGCCCTTTTATCAGGTTCCTGATTTTGTGAAAGATTTTGATGATTATCTGAATTCACTAAATTATTCTGATGATCTGGAAACTAAAGGGGATGGCAATTTAGAGCGATATGAGATTGAAAGTGCACTTAGCTATAGTAATGCGGGTGGGGTATACCGTGCGACTCGAAAGAAAGATAACCTGAATGTGATTATCAAGGAAGCCAGGCCAAATGCTGGTTTGGACGGTTCAGCTCATGACTCCTTATCGAGACAGATAAAGGAATATGATGCTTTAGCGAAGCTTAAAGATGTAACGGGCGTTGTAAGTTTAATAGAGTATTTTCAAGAATGGGAGCACTACTTTTTGGTGGAGGAATTCATTGAAGGGGGAGACTTAAGGCAGTGGCTCGCTCAACACTTTCCATTCTTTAGAGACGATGAGCGTATGCGTAATCATGCCGCAAATGTTAAAAAGGTATTGTTGCAACTTTTTACGCTGATAGATCAGATGCATAAAAAAGGAATAGCCATGGGTGATTTTCAGCCAGCGAATATAATGGTGGCTGATGACTTAACCGTGAGGCTAATTGATTTTGAAACAGCTATGCATGTAACCTCCAAAGACAAACCCACTATGATGACCATCGGATTCGCATCCCAGGAAATGAAGATCAGTGGAGCGAGAGATTGGTTTGGATTGAAGAAATTAACAAAGTATCTGGCTCTTCCAGTGTTATCTTCGGAAGTTTTAGATGAGTACCTACAATACAATCACTTCAGATGGATAAAAGAGATTTATGAAGATTCATTCTACCAATTTATTGTAGATTTACAAGAGAAATGTGACCAAAAAATAAGAAATTACCAAGAGTATTTTCCAAAAGAAATGGTCCTTTATGATAAAACAAGTGACTTTAACATTTCCTCAATCACGAAGAAATTAATAGAGGGCATGCAGGATAATTTAACAAATGATGAAAGATTTGTTCATGGAGATATCCGCCAGTTTGAGATGAATGGGGGTAAATTCAACTTTTTAACTGGTGGGACTGGTGCTGCTTTTACACTTATCAAAAATAATACGAACTCTCTAGAAGTCGATAAGTGGATCCAAGACTTTTTGTTAGGAAATTTAAATACTATTGAATCCAATGGTATGTTTGATGGGAAAACAGGGATATTGGCTTTATTGTATGAAACAGGTTATGAGGCAGTTGTCTTAAATGAATTGAAGAACATAAGAGCTAATATGAACGAATCCAATATTTCTTTGCGCTCAGGTCTTTCAGGAATAGGACTGTTCGTCATCAGTTTATATATCGAGACAGAAAACGATGAATATTTACAGTTTGCGAAGGAAATTGAAGAGTCAATTGAAAGAAATCGAAATAACGATGCGCGGTTTAGCACGAATGATTGGATGGCAGTAGGGATAGGAGTAATTGATGGGTTATCGGGTGTCTCTCTCTTTTATTCCGCCATGTATTCCATCACGGATGATAAACAGTATTTGGAGAGAGCTAGACAATTAATAAAGGAGGATCTAGAAAAAACAATATTTGACGAGGTAACCGGCTCCCTACAAACATTGGATAATCGAAATCGTCAATTGCCCTACCTTTCAGGAGGATCGATTGGAATTGGAATTGCAATATGGTTTCTAAATCATGTAAGTGGAGAAGATGCTTATCAAGAAGAAATCAATGCGATTACAAAGTTGTCACAGATCTGTTCCACTATTAGTGGTGGGTTGTTCGATGGGGCAGGAAGCTTCCTTTTAATTCCTTCTTTGATGAAAAATATCGGGGGACGTGAAGTAATTATTAAAGAGGTATTGAGCCTGCTTAATTTATTCTTAATTGATAAAAATGGATATTATGTATACCCGGGTCAATTCTCATATAGGCTAGCGGATGATGTTTATACAGGTAGCGCGGGAATAATACTGGCATTGATGGGGATCGTCAAAGATAACCCGCTCTATTGGTTGCCACTTGTCAATTTAGATGAATTTCTGACAAGAACTAAAGCTCACGATGTTTCAGTAACGAGTTAATAAAAATTAGTTGAGAAATATATGGGTATATTGTTGAACATAAATTTTCGGAGGAGGTGAAAACAATGAATGCAGTATTGGAATTGCAAAAACTAGCGAAAGACAAAGAAGGTAAAGGCCAAGCTGTGGATGGAACAATTACAACCACATGGACTGTAACTACGTTTCTCTCAACAATCAGTAACAGCTGTTAAAAGTATAATTTCCACTCAGAAAAGGAGCTGAAAGCAATGAAAGCAGTATTGGAATTGCAAAAATTAGCAAAAGACAAAGAAGGTAAAGGTCAAGCCGTGGATGGAACAATTACAACCACCTGGACTGTAACTACGTTCCTATCAACAATCAGTAACAGCTGTTAAAAAATCTATGAAATAGAACTGCAAAAAACGCGCCATTTTACTAACTTCAATAACTGGTTGCTTAGCTGATTTTAGCTGATCTTCAGCTAAGCAACGCATTATTTTAGATACAAACCAACCATTAAAAATCAATAGAGGTGAAAAAATGGAAAAATTACTGGATATAGCTAAAATTCCCGAGCCATTTGAGGAAGGATCAGTACAAATCTGGCTTGACTCAAACCGGGCTGACTTTGTTTTGAAAGCTCATTTTGATGAAAATATTCCTGGTGGAAGCAAGGGGAATTATTTTATTGATGAAACTGTTAATTTTATTAGCGAAATTGCACCATTGACGAAGTATAAAAAGATCATTGATTTAGGTTGTGGCCCAGGCCTGTATTCCCAAAATTTAGCTGCTAGGGGATATGACGTTGTTGGTGTGGATTTTAATGAAAAATCAATTGAATACGCAGTTCACGAAGCCCAAAAAAAGGGTTTAATAATAGACTACAGAATCGAAGATATGACTAACATTGAGATTGAACAGGAGTTTGATCTTGCTCTACTAATCTATGAAATCTATAGTGTCTTTAATCCGGAAAACAGAAAGAAAATACTTAGCAATATCCATCGTGGTTTAAAGTCCGGAGGATTAGTTCTATTAGATGTGTTATCGGAGAATAGTTACGAAAAATTTGAGCAAAATTTTATGTGGGGTTTAACTAGAAAAGATAATCCATTTTCGGATAAAAAACATTTATCTTTATTTGCTTCAATAAAATACCCTGATCATGTGACTTTGTCAAAAAATGTTCTCGTTTTTGGAGATGGTGAGCTAGTTAATTATCATTACTGGAATCAACATTTTACGATTGAAAGTCTGGAAAAAGAAGTGAATGATGCCGGATTTACTCTCGAAAAAATATATGCAGATGTGAATGGTGGAGAGTATCAAGCGGAGGGTGAGTCTTTCGCGGCGGTTTTAAAGAAGAAATAAGGATTATGTCCCGCCACCGACAGTTTTCACATTAAATGCTTCATCTCGAACGTCCTCTCTCTCCAGTCATGCATGGAATTACACCGGTTCTTTACTTTTTGGTTCATGCTGCGGATCCTCTGCTTACTCTCTCGATCAACGCGAGAGGATTCCGTTATTTTCTGGAGAGACTTATGATGTGAAAAATCATTCGGAGCAGTATGCTTCAGATTATCCATATCACTTCATGTTTATCTCCATAAAGCCTGGAGATAGTCCAAGCAAGCGTCATATTTACATAATAAGTTTTGTATGCTATTAGAGCGTTTACATAAGCGACCAGCACATTGAAGGCATGACGGATGAAGGGCATGCGCGGTTTCGTTTTTAATGAGATTGGATGAATGTATAGACAGATGGATGGAAAATAAATCTCTGATAGGAGATTGAACGCGTAGGACAGGCACTGGATTGTGTCTGTTTTTTGGCATTCTTTGATCCGTAGCGAGCCAAACGATCTGCATATGGGACACCAACGTTTTATATATTTTTGCCCAGTGAACCCTTATGGTACCATGGTTTAATAAATAATTAGATGCATGATGTACGAAAAAAACGGACTGAAATGAGGGATGACATATGGAAAAGGTCTACTGGTTAACAAACGTGACTTTGGAGCGGGATTATGTTCGGGAGGGGAAACAGGTGACAGGGACACGGACAAGCCCCGCTCATCTGCGGATTGAAGATGGAGTGATCGCGGAGATTGTGGAAGGAAACAACCCGTTGTCTAGCGATCTACCACAAGTAGATGGCAAGGGACTTCTGCTGCTGCCTTCGTTCGAGGAGGCACATATTCATCTGGATAAAACCTACTACGATGGGCCGTGGACAGCCGTTAAGCGTATTTCCAGTATTTTCGAACGTATTGAAGAAGAAAAGGTTCTGTTGCCCAAGTTGTTACCAGATGCCAAGCGTCAAGCGGAGAGTATTCTGACCTTGATTCAGGGGTACGGCTCCACTCATGTACGTAGTCATTGCAATATTGAACCCGTCAGTGGCTTGAAAAGACTGGAAGCGACGTGGCAGGCTCTGGAATCATTTTCGGGCAAAATCTCTTCGGAGATCGTGGCTTTCCCGCAGCATGGACTGCTTCGCTCCCATTCAGTGGAGCTTATGGGCCAAGCGATGAAGGAAGGTGCAACGCATGTGGGCGGACTTGATCCTCATACGGTGGACGAACAGATTGAGAAATCATTGAACGCCATGGTTGAACTGGCTGTTCAGCACCAGGCGGGCATCGATATTCATCTGCATGATGGCGGGCAGGCTGGCAAACAAACGCTGTTGGAACTCGCAAATCTGACCGAAGCAGCAGGGCTTCAGGGTAAAGTTACGGTAAGTCATGCGTTCTGGTTCGCCAGCGCAGAGCAGCAGGAAGCAGAAGATATGGCGCAGCGAATGGCTTCGCTTGGGATGAGCATTGCTTCCACGGTGCCTATTGGCAGAACGATGATGCCTCTTCCCATGCTCCACCGTATGGGTGTGAACGTGAAGCTGGCCACAGACAGCCTGACGGATCATTGGTCTCCTTTTGGCAATGGGGATCTGCTTGAGAAAGCGGGACGATTCGCAGAACTGTACGGATATAGTGACGAATTGTCCTTGTCTCAATCTTTGGCATTCGTAACAGGGGGTATCACACCGCTGGATTCACAAGGGGAACAGGTCTGGCCGAAGGTAGGCGACACCGCGAGTTTTGTATTGGTGCATGCGAGTTGTTCGGCGGAGGCCGTTGCGCGGCGATCTGCGCGGCAGGCCGTATGGTACAAGGGGCAATTGGTCAGCGGATCAACAGCGGATTGAGGGAAATAGAGCGGGTGCAGCCACGGGAAACCGTGGTTTTTGGCATGGGAGAAAAAGAGGAAAGAACTGTTCGCATATACCACATTTTGGGTTATGATGGACGTAGTTAATGAAGGGAGTAATACAAATGAAGATTGAGTATGCAACGGAAGCTGACTACGACTACATCATTGAAAGAGATCGGCATATCCATCAGCCACTTGTGAAAACGAAGATTAGTGAGAAAGAAATATTCATCCTATGGGACGAGGACGAGGGATCAAGAGTTGGATGGATGAGGTACGGGTACTTTTGGGATAACCTTCCCTTCATGAATATGATCTGGATTGATGAACCCTATCGAAACGGCGGGTATGGCAAAAAAGTCGTGCATTACTGGGAAAATCTAATGAAGCAACAAGGCTTTGATACGGTGATGACTTCAACGCAATCAGACGAACATGCCCAACATTTCTATCGAAAGCTGGGGTATGTTGATGCAGGGGCTCTGTTGCTGGATACACAACCTTTGGAGATTATATTAATCAAGAAAATCTAGTAAATAAGCTGCAAGGAGAGAGGATTGTGGATATGGAGCAAGTGACGTTACAACCCATAACCAAAGAAAATGAACTTGAGTGCATCCACCTTAAACCACGGGAAGATCAGCTGGATTTGGTCGCAAGCAATGCGGATTCATTGATTCATGCGACGAAGGAGATTACATCCAAACCATACGGCATTTTGGCAGAGGATCAGATGGTCGGTTTTATTTTATTTGATAACGAGATCTACAATGACGGGTATTACTGGATTCTGCGCTTCATGATTGATGAGAAGTACCAGGGGAGGGGTTACGGCAAACTTGCCATTCAAGAAGTGATTCATATGTTGCAAGAGAGAAGTGACTGCCAGCAAATCAGGGTATCCCATGTTCCGCATAACATTGCGGCAAATGCGCTGTACAAACGTTGCGGGTTTCAAGAAACGGGAGAGTTTGAAGACAACGGTGATATCATTTTAAGTTATCAAGTGAGGTAACAAGGAGGGGAAGCTTGATGATAAGAGAGGCAGAAGCTAGGGATGCAGCGGTTATCGAAAGACTGTATAAAGAATTATTGCCGAACAACTTAAACACGAAGGTACTGGCAGAACGGATTGAAGAGGTTCGGAATAACCCAAACAGTTTCTTGTTTGTGTATGAAATGGATGATCAGGTGATCGGCACGGCTCATTTACATATTTGTCTGGATGCATTGGTGGAAAATAGACCATTCGGCGTAGTTGAGCGGGTTATCATTACGGAACATGTGCAGAGCAAGGGATATGGATCTGAATTGATGAAACATATAGAGCATGTATGTGTGCAGAAAAATTGTGTGAAGGTGTTTCTTACGAGCGGATCATCCAGAAACGAAGCACATCACTTTTATACGAAATTGGGGTATGACGGAGAATCCAGCAAGGCATTTAAAAAGTATTTATAACTTATAACAATCATCAAGGAAAAGGAAGTAGAAGCAAAGAAATGAAAGATAACAAACATCCGGTTCAAGAACTCCAACTCATCGTTACTTTGCTCGTGGCTACTCTTTGCTGTCTAGGTGTTGTGATGTATTTACGTGCCCAAACAGATACAAATATGTATCGATTTTTAAGTTGGGATATGTTCCTGGCATGGGTACCCTTCATCATCTCATCCTGCATTAGATACATATTTAATAAGAAATTAACCACAACGAGCATGATATGTATGGGGCTGATGTGTGGAGTATGGCTCTTTTTTCTGCCCAATGCGGCCTATCTTTTTACGGAGATTCTGCATTCATTCAGATATTTTGATGCTCAAGGGGAGGTTAGATTTTGGGTTAATATTGATTTTTGGTATGGACTCACTCTGACGTTTGCCGTAGCGATCATCGGATTGCTGCTCTCGACTTGTTCGATCATTCAAATCCACGGAATGTTAAACAAATTAGTAAATAAGTACATTAGTATGATCGTTGTCGGTGTTATTTTGCTATTGAGCAGTATAGGGGTCTACATTGGCAGATTTAATCGGTGGAATTCGTGGGATGTATTATCCAGGCCCGGGAAGATCTTCGTGGATCTTGTGAATGATTTTAATGCGGCGAACAGCATAATGGTTGAGTTTGTCGCCATTGTATTTACGGTTCAACTTTTTGGATACGTTATTTTATCTTTGCTAACCGCAAGGTCTAGCAGTTCATCTTCATTGGAAAGGATAAGGGTCTGAAGGACATGTTGGATTTCTCGAACGTATGGAGGCACAGCATGTGTTAATTCATGTTCACGGGGTGGCGTATAGAAAGGTTCTTTAATTGCTGTACATGTAATTAGATTGAGGAGGAATGACGTATGAGTTTAACTGAGTGGTCTACAGATATTCTTCAATATGATCTGTCGGATGAATATTCGATTCGCAAAGCTGATTTTGCTGAATGGGGATTATATTGCACGGTTTATTATGATATGCGTTATGTCGGATTTTTCAGAGAAGAAGAGTTCAGTTCTTCCAAGATCAGTGCGTACTGGATTTACAAGGGGGAAAGCAAAATAGGTGGTGTGAGAATGGAGCCTAACCGGATGTATCATTTGTTTTTTATCCCACCATTCCAGCAGTGCTTTGAGGTATTGAAGCTTCTGAAGCATAAATTATTACAGTGGTCGGATCGCACCAAACGCATTCTGACCTTTGAGATTCTTCCAGACCAAGTCGATCTATATGCAAGAGCTGGATTCTGGCCAGTGGAGTTCAGATGTCGCTGGATGCAGCGGCCTACAGATCATTTTGAAATCGAATGGGATAGCAGGGTAACCGTGAGGAGTCCAAAGATTATTGAAAGTGAAACCGGCACCAGAAAATATGTGAATGAAGATGAAATTGCTCAATGTGACCTGGAGAGTTTTGCAGGAAGTCTTGAAGCTACACGCAGAAAACATACCACTCTTGCAGATTTTATACCAAGCGATGACCCTAATTATACCAATGAAATTCTGACCCAAGCTTCTACGTTTGTATACGACAAGGAAACGGGACAACTTATTGCAAATTGTCGTCTTTGTCTGCAAGACAATCAGGCTGCGGTATATAGCATAGGGGTTCGTCCGGCATATAGAGGAAAAGGGCTTGCTACGCTGATGTTACAGAGAGCATTAAATGAACTTAAGGGTAAGTATCCCGTTCTACGATTGTATGTGATGCAAGGAAATGATGCAGAGTCCGTGTATCTGAATCTGGGCTTTATTCCGGGTGTGCAGGAGATTCAGACAATGTATATTCCTGAGGAGGAATCACAATGAAGATTGCCATCTTAACCGATATTCATGGGAATGTTCCTGCGCTTCAAGCGGTATTGGCTGATATCGATTTAAGAGGGGATGTTGAGCATACATTTTGTTTGGGGGATATGATCGGTATTGGCCCTTACTCCAATGAAGTGATCGAGATGTTGTACAGCCGTAAAAATATGATAGCGATTTCAGGGAATCACGAAGAGGCCGTATTGAGTTTACTCCAAAATAAGGGGCCATTAGAAGGGCATAAAGGCATGGCTGAGCACCATGAATGGATTGGTCAACATCTAAGTGTAGAATCGATCAAGAGAATACAAGCTCTACCGAAATTCGTTGAAAAAGAGGTAGAAGGACATCGTTTCCTTTTGACTCACTA
Source organism: Paenibacillus amylolyticus (assembly GCF_047302515.1). GTDB lineage: Bacteria > Bacillota > Bacilli > Paenibacillales > Paenibacillaceae > Paenibacillus > Paenibacillus amylolyticus_G. The sequence continues at coordinate 616,933 of NZ_CP168019.1, forward strand.
TCATATGAGCAACGACAAGTTGGATGTCATCGATAAAGAACCATCCGGTACCAAATTGGACGCGAAGTATCATGGGACGGGCCATGATTTGGTTTGTTTTGGTCATTATCATATTCTTCATTATTATAAGACAGATCAACGAATCTATCTAAATCTGGGCGCTTTAGGCTGTAACGATCTTGCCATAGCTAGATATGGCATCGTGGATCTCCAAGAGGGCAAAGTGGACGTGAAATTCATTGGCGTTCCATATGACAATAGAGAGTATCTGAAATCGTATGAGCGGTTGAACGTTCCAGATCGGGCTTTTATTTTGCAGGCATTCCATGGGAATCAGTTGGAAAGAGAGGATAGTGAACGTTCGTAGCAATGTGTTGTTGCTTTGGAAAGGAGAGATGTACATGGGAATGATCATTATGTTGGTGGTGTATCTGTTCCTCGGTATTTATGTTGTGAAAGTTGGAATAGATAACTCCAAAAATAGCCAGCACACCAAAGAAATATTATCAGAGTTAAGGGAGATTAAGGAACTGTTGAAAGAACGAGGGTAAAGAGGAGGGATGTACTTGTGTCTCGAGCACCATTTCAAATATTAGTTTTTCCTTATATCAGGTTGAAAGATTCAAATGATTATGCATATGCTATCTTTCGAAGATCAAGAGAAGGTTACTGGCAGGGCATAGCTGGGGGAGGGGAAGATGAAGAAAAACCATTAGAAGCAGCTATGAGAGAAGCATTTGAAGAGGCGGGAATCCCTTTAAATAGTAAATACAGGAGTCTTAATTCAAGATCGACTCACTCCGTGGTAGATGTGGTTGGTTATTTTATGTGGGGACCTGATACATTTGTTATTCCTGAGTATTGCTTTGGAGTAGAACTAGATGAAATGGATCTGTCTTTATCCAATGAGCACTCAGAATATAAATGGTTGGCTTATGAAGAAGCTCGTGAAATACTTAAATGGGATAGTAATAGAGTAGCAATCTGGGAATTGAATCAAAGACTGATCAGAGAGTCATCGAAATAGACATGTATTCAAGCGAGGAAGGATGCTATGATTTACGATCTACAAGGTGAAGCCAATATGGAACCTATTGTTGGAATGTTATTTTCTGCGGTAAGAGAGAATAGTGAGCGACTTAAATCGATTACTGAGGGGACGTCGCAAGAAGAGGTAGATTACAAAGGGGAAAAGAACCAGTTTAATAGTACAGCTCAATTAATACGACACATTATGTTTGTTGATATGAATTGGGTTTATAGAATAAAGGGAGTTGTCCTTCCGCAGTCATTAATAGAGCAATATGGTCCCATGACTGATGAAAATAATAGACTTCCGCTGGTTCAAGATGTGTCACGTGACACACTTATCTCTCAATATGAGGGTGTATTAACCCTTCTGAAAGAAACATGCACACAAGTAGCAGATGCTGACCTAGATCGAGTAGTTACTTTTGGACATCAGAACGAAAAGCAAGCTACGGTACGTTGGAGATTATGGCATATGGCTGACCATAACCGTTATCATCAAGCTCATATTAATCAGCTAAGAAAGTGGTTCCAAACACAGAATGATTGCTAACACATAGGCAGGTTATTTTTCTAATGCCAGATCTGATGATATCACCACCTGCCCTCAGCGGTTACTTCAGATCTGAAGTACACGTATAACAATATCCTGATCATGGTTACCAAAACCGGCACCATAGATCGTTAATCCCCCTACGTTGGGGCTTTCCTCGTCAACCGTGAAACGTAGCGTCCAGAACGGTTCGCTAAGCTTAATATCCGCGAGAGTAATGTCTGACATCCGCTCACCATCCATATAGGTACCGGAAGCATCAATGCGGATGGTCTTCAATAAACCGTATTGATTCACATTGCGATGCCACCATTCCGGCGTATATTTGCCGCGTGCTGCTCTGCCAAAGTCGGCAGGGCTTGTCCACGTTCCGAGAGAAACGCCATTGAAGGTGAAACGAATATCGGAAGGCCAATGATCTCGCAATCCCGGAGCCTCAGAGGCTAGTTCCATTGAAATTTCAATAGCATCGGTTGTCTGGTCGGGAAGGACAAAGTTCGGTGTTTTATATTCAACATAGCCCTTCCCAAACCACAGGATAGCGGCGTGTACCCGCTCGGGATCAAGGAAGTAACGCGGATCATCCCATACGCCGATCTCTTTCTCAAGTGTTCCTAGCCCACAGGTAGGGTGGATATCAAAAGCAGTGTAGTGTCCCACGGCTATCGTCTGTTCTCTGGTTCGTGAAGTTTGACTTGCGGACGGCAGCTCGATTTCAATCTGATTTTGCTTGAGGTAACATAATTTGTGCGTCCCTCCGTTGATCCGAACTCGCCTGCTCCCAATTAGACCCGCATCCTCCAGTTTGCGAATATGCATCGTGACAATGGAGGGGCTAAGCTCTAATACTGCGGCAATATCCTTCACATTCATTTCGCGATCTGCAATCATATCCATGATTCTCCATCTGACTTCGCTTGCCAGCGCCTCATATAAAGGAAGGAACTGGGGCTTCCCATTTGCTTTGATCATCTCTACAACTCCCTACCCTCAATCTTCTAAAATCACATATATATTAATTTAATAAAATTAACTCCAAGATGCAATCCAGATTCATTGCAAGTTTACACCCAATGGTGTTTAATTTTTGTAGTTGTTACAAAGTTGAATTCTTATATTTGTGAATTTTATGATAAGAGATGGAGTGGAGTAATGAAATACAATAACCCTGTTGTGAAAGGTTTTTATCCAGACCCTAGTGTGATTAAGGTGCACGATACATACTATATGGTGTGCAGTTCTTTTCAATATTTTCCGTGCGTACCGCTCTTTGAAAGCGAGGATCTGCTGAATTGGAAACAGATTGGTCACTGCCTGACTCGTAAAAGCCAGATTCAGCTAGAGACGGTGAATAGCTCCGGGGGTGTATTTGCCCCAACCATCAGGCATAATGACGGGCGTTTTTATATGGTCACAACGAATGATACGACGCATCAGAACTTCTATGTCTGGACGGACGATATTTACGGAGAATGGTCTGAGCCTATTTATGTGGATCAAGGTGGGATTGATCCCGATTTGTATTTTGAAGATGGAAAAACCTTGTTTATGAGTAATGGCGTGGATGATGAAGGCGTTGGCGGAATTGTCCAGTGTGAGCTTGAGATTGAAAATGGCCGCAAACTGACCCCGAGTCGTTCGATATGGAACGGAACAGGTGGACGATATCTGGAAAGCCCGCATCTCTATAAAATGAACGGTTATTATTACCTGCTTGCAGCCGAAGGCGGCACGGAGTATGGTCACATGGTTACGTATGCTCGGGGCACTTCTTCTTCGGGACCGTTCGAAGCCTATGCGCACAATCCGGTTCTAACCAATCGCAATCTGGGCGGGTATGAGCTCCAGGGCGTGGGGCATGGTGATCTGGTTCAGGATGATCTGGGGAACTGGTGGCTCTTTCACCTGGGATTCCGACAGATCGGCAGATGGGCTACGTACCATCATCTGGGTCGTGAGGTGTTCTTGACTCCGATTACGTTTGATGAAGACGGATGGTTTACAGCCGGGCATGAAGGCACAACACTGACGAGTTTTGAGACCAATCGTATCCCAGATACGGTGATCCAGCAGGATAAGAAGCATTATACGTTTGAAAATACCGACTGGAACCTCGACTGGTGTTATCTTCGTCATCCAAATACAGAGCATTATCAGCTTGAATTAGACAAGCTTACGCTAACAGGCACCGAAGTGACGCTGGACGTTCCAGCATCCCCGACGTTCATCGGGCTACGTCAAAAAGACTTTAATGCAACAATTTCAGTCGATGTCAGTCTGAGGAGTGGAGAAGCCGGGATCACGATCTACATGGATGAGAATCATCATTATGAAGTGGCTATTCGTGGGCAGCAGGACGGTTATAAGGTGATCGAACGTCTAAATATCGGTGATATCAAATCGAGAGAACATGAAGTGGATCTGGGAAATAAACAGCATGCAACGCTGGTGATCCGCTCAAGCCAGGAACGCTACAGTTTCCTGTTTCAAGCAGATGGTGAAGAGATCCTGCTGGGCACAGCACAGACGAGATACCTATCCTCGGAGGTGGCAGGAGGCTTTACAGGCGTACTTATTGGGTTATACGCGAGTGGGCAAGATACTTCAGCTGAGTTTACAAATTTCAAGTGTGATTATCATTAAGAAGTTAAGGGGAGGGCCTAAGGGTCCTTCTCTTTTTTTTAATTTGTGTCAAAATATAGATATATTAATAAATGCCAATAGAAAAGAGGTATGCAAACGTGGAAGTACATTATAAAATGCCGGAATCATTAGAAGGCATCGTTCGAATAGATAAGGAATTACGTAAAGAACATGATGCGACCCTTCATGATTATGTGGGGTTTTATATTAGTTTTAACAATGATGAGGATAGATACTATTGTACGCCAGATGATGCCATCATATTTGGAAGAACAGGGGCAGATGGTGACCATTTTGCTTTTTTCACGTTTAACAGATCCATTAGTGATTTGGAAGAAGCTCCGGTTATCTTTATCCAACCTACGGCGTTTGGTAATCAAGTAACATTAGTGGCCAGAAACCTTAAGGATTTTGTAGCATTATTTATTAATCTTAAGGAAGTATATGTTTTGGAGAGATTTCGATTTTATAAAAACAAATTAGATTTTATGAACGACTATAACGATAACTATATGGAAGATATAAGGATGAGAGAGAGTGATTATCATTTAATTATTGAACTGCTAAAGGAGAATATAAAAGGAATAGCAGAAATTGATGATGTATACGAATACATTATTGAATCCAGAAAACAAATAGAACTCGGAATAAATAATGATGACTTCGGATGATCTCTCTATTGAATCTTTAAAATAGTCTGAATGTAACAAAATGTCAAAAGAACGTGTTATTTAATTATATAGCTTGATTGGATAACCAAGGAGGAGTTGTATGGAGGATCAATGGAGAATTGCGAAGTATGACCCGGCATGGCGTGATTTGTTTCTCGAAACGGGTTCGAAATTAAGAGAGGCATTAGGAGAAAAGGCTGTGCGGATCGATCATGTTGGGTCTACTTCAATTGTGGGTATAGACGCCAAACCTATCATAGATATACAAATATCTGTTGATAATTATGAGAATCTGTCGGACTACAAACGTGAGATCGAAACAGTCGGATTTGTATTTAGAGCAGAAAATCCAGATAAGACTAAACGTTACTTTCGTGAAGAACCCGGAAACAGAAGGATACATATACACGTTAGACAGGCAGGCAGTTTCTCCGAGCAGATGACCTTACTGTTCAGAGACTATTTAAGGGAGCATCCAGAAGATTGTTTGAAATATGCGGAAGAAAAGCACAGACTCATGTCATTGTATAAAGATCAGCGTCCCAAATATGTTGAAGGAAAAGGGCCAACGGTGTGGAGCATATTACAGAGAGCACATCGTTGGTCTCAAGAAATCGGATGGCAACCGGCAAAATCTGATGCATGAGCACATCCAATGATAGAGATAACTGTATTGGAGTGATGAGATGAACATGGGAAGAAAGCTGATGACAACCGTTCTAACCATCATTTGTTTTACTTTGGCTGCAAGTATCATATCGATGAATGAATCCTACAGTTTTGATTTTTACATTCTTATTTATCTGGTATACGCGACTCCCTTGATCCTGTTGATAGGGCTACCTTTATCGATATTGCTAGACTATCTGCTCAGCCGAATACAATTTCCTAATCATGTGTTGTATCTAAGTACGAGGATATTAGGCTATGCATGTGCTGGAGTTTTGGGCATGTACATCTATTATCTGGTCATGGGCGCAGGAGAAGCAATCTTGGATTTCAAAGAGACGTTAGTTCTGACCTTATTCGGCGTTCTTGCTGCTATTCTATTTGTACTAATTGATATGGGATTGGAAGTTTTGTTAAAAAAGCAAAGAAGAAAGAGTTAAATTAAATTGATTTGTCAGGAGGAAAGTAAAATGACAACGCATTGTGCACTTCTAATCATTGACGTACAGGTAGCAATGTTTGATGAAGCAGATCCCGTATATCAAGGGGAACGATTGCTTCAGAAGATCCAGGTGTTAATTGCCAGAGCCCGTGAAGCAGGGCATTCCATCATATATATCCAGCACAGCGAAGGGGCAGGCAGTCCACTGGAACGAGGAACACCGGGGTGGGATATCCATCCGTCCATTGCACCTATAGCTGGTGACCTCGTTATCGAAAAAGAGACACCGGATTCGTTTCACAAAACCAATCTGCATCTGAAATTGCAAGAAGATGGCGTGACGGAGTTGATTCTCGCGGGTATGCAGACCGAGGTATGTGTAGACACGACTTGCCGCAGAGCGTTCAGTCTGGGATACACGGTCAATCTGGTTCAAGATGCGCACAGCACATGGAATTCAAAGACACTTCAAGCGGAGCAGATTATTGCACATCACAATACGGTACTGAGACTGTTTGCCAACGTGATGGATACGGAGAATGCGCTGTAATGCTAGGAAAACGTAGGCGATTCTGGTTTTTCATAGGTGCGGCAATCATGTTTCTGTATTTTCTAATCACGAGTAACCCTGATCCAAATAAGCCGATTTCAAGAAATCAAGTGATAAGCACAGAGATGAGCGTAGTTGTGTACACCAGGACAGGCGACGGTGGAGCACACGTTAGCATTGACAATGTTACGTTAAGTAAAGAAGACACTAGCCGTATAGTCGGCTGGCTGAATGCAGCCCCGGAATCAGCCAAAATACCAGTAGATGATGTCACAGGAAGCATTAGTGCGGGAATTGCTTTGAAATTAAAGCATAACGCTAAAGTTACGATTCAATACAATCGGAAACAGATTATTGTATCCACAAAAAGCAGATTTAATAGAGATTCGAAATATATACTTGATCAAAAGGACTTAAGAGACTTTTTGGATCAAAAGTTGGAAGGGACATATTTTGGTGAAGATACCGTTAGTGTTGAATAAGGGGGAGATGTATTGACGATTAACAAAAGAATAATGAATCTATCAGCCTGGCTTGCTGTATTAGCCATCATATGTATTCCTGGAACTTTACATACTGAAGATGGACCGCTCCGAACAGAGTATGGTTTCCCGCTCCGATTTTTTACGGATTATCATTATGCTAATTCTGAGGGAACTATCTGGTTTATATCTGGCATCTATTTAAATGTACTTCTATATTTGTTCAATGTTCTGTTTATTTATGCAGGAATTCATGTGATCTTATATATAAAAAAGAAATTAACTAAATAAATTGAACTGAATATTTACACGAAATGGAGAGGACAGAAAAAACCTGAAGAAGCGAAGTGTTCGCCTTTATCCCCGGAGTTTCCCATTATAAAATGAATCAAAAAAATCTGGGGATAACAGCGATCGGAAGGTTGTTCTGTCATCGGAGTGGTAAGTGTAAACATTCGGAGGATACCTTTGCCAATACAGAATTGATCAAATCTCTATGAAAAACATCGATAAAGGGGAATATACCAATGGAAACCTTCTTTCGTTATAACTGGATGGTACGTGAGCAATGGTATGTGTGGTGTGAAGATGTGCCGCTTGAAGAATTGCTTCGGCCTCGCACGGGCGGAGTAGGCAACATATTACAAACATTATTTCATATCATTGATGTAGAGTGGAGCTGGCTTCAGTTGCTTCAGGGCAAACCGGATGATGCGGAAAATTTTGCAAACTACCAGAATCTTGAGGCGGTAAGGCGACACGATCGCAAGTTACGTCCTGATGTGGAGGCGTTTGTTACAGCATGGGAGTCGCGTATGGAAAAAAGAGCTTATATTGATCATCGCTCAGCTGGCAAGGCCAGTACAGATTCATGGGGAGAAGTTATGCGACATGTGATCGTCCATGAGATTCACCATATGGGACAGCTGTCAGTATGGGCCAGAGAATTGGGCAAACAGCCAGTATCCGCCAATGTCATTGGCAAAGGCCTGATTATACCTGACTAACAAGGAGAGAGCGGCATGACATGAATGAACGGAGGAGAAGTGATGATTCATTGCAGGAGAGCTACGATTCAGGATGGCGAAGTGATGAGCCAACTATCCCATCAACTGGGTTATGTCAGCACAACTGAAGAAATCAAGGAGAGACTAACTCTTCTCTCTTCCTTACCAGACCACTATGTATGTGTGGCTGAGATTGATTCGAGGGTCGTAGGCTGGGGCCATGTACAGGGAAGACATTCCATTGAGAGTCCATCTTTTGCCGAGATTGGTGGACTAGTTGTGGATGGGATTCATCAAGGGATGGGGATTGGTAAGATAATCATGAGCGAATGCGAGGAATGGGCTCGGGTTAACGGCTTTGATAAGATTCGGGTACGTTGTAACGGAAAAAGGGAATCTGCACATCGGTTTTATATAGCTATCGGATATGAAGAGAAGAAATGGCAGAAGGTATTTGATAAACGATTATAATCTAATCTTGTGTATCATGGAAGGAGGAGAACGATGACGATTCAACTTAGCCAGATGAATTGGGTAGAACTGGATGAACGTATCCAGCAGGTGATGGAACAGGAGTATCAGATCATTCCCTTGCCACCCGGGCTGGAAGCGAGTGTGATGAGAATCGAAATGGAAGATCAACGGTACGTATTGAAAGTCTGGGACAAGGATTCTAAACCGGATATCGCCAAACAATATCGATTATTGTCCAAGCTTTATCAAAGTGGAATTCGTGTTTCTAAACCCTACGGTTGGGGATTAGACGAGCAAGAGAATCAAGTGCTGTTAACGAGCTATAATGGGAAGCCGGTTACCCAATTAACACCAACCAAAATGACACATTTGGCTGAGCGATTAATGGAGGTCCATCGTTATCCGGTGAATGAAGTGAGTACTGGAGAAGATGAAGAATACATATTCAGGTACGATTTTGTTCAATACTTTTTTCATCAAATTGAATTACATGACGATATAAATGATCTTCTGGCAAACTTGATCCAGCAGGTCCAGATCAGACAGGACCGCTTGATTCATGGCGATTATTATCTGGGAAACATTCTTGAGATGGACGACCATTACACCATCGTCGATTGGACTAATGGGCAGTATGGTGATCCAAGGTACGATATGGCATGGTCTGTGTTTCTGATCACCGTCTATAATGGGGAAAGTTATGGCGAGATGTATCGCGCTCAATTTGCACGTTCTGCAAGTTATACGTACACGCTGGAAGAGGAGCAGGTTTTTGAAGCTGTAGCTTGTCTTCGCTGGATTCTGTTAAAGCGCGTTGGGGATGTACCCATGGGGCCTAATGTAATGGAACGGGTTCACAGCATGGCTATCCATAATCCGTATTTGAATGAACATCTGCTGTAATCGTAATACGGGGATACACAATGACGACAGTATACGATTAAACGAGGGTAGGTCCACATTTTTGCAAATAAAATAAACAGTCAGTCCTAAACTAGCGATCCTCGCATACCTATGATAGTAGAGGAGCGTGATCGATATGGAGCAGAAAGTGCAAACCTACTTTGAACTGAAACAGCAGCAAAAAGATATTGAGCAGCAGTTGTCTGTACTACGAGATGAGATTGTTGCGTATTGTGCAGAACAAGGGGTCTATGAGACGCAGGTTGGTGGTTACACCGTGAAAACAGTGCTTCAGAACCGGAAGGAATACGATGATCAGAAGCTGTATGCTTCTCTTCCAGACCCGGACATCTGGCGATTGTTGTCCAAGGTAGACAGCCATAAACTGAAAAGCCTGATCAAGCTGAACATTCTGTCCGAGGAACAAATTAACCCGGCATGCACAGTGAAACAGGTGACCTTGTTACAGGTGGACAAGCTGTAAGGCTTCATATCCTCTTTGTATATGAGTTGAATTTAATTGAACAGCCCGATCACAAAACACCTTCCGAGAAATGTTCTGTTTAGATGAGCAGTCGGACATACGTGGAGGTGTTTTTGTTGTGCAAACAGGGCCGAGGATCATAAATAGTTAAATATGAGGGGGAAGAAGTATAATTTGTTCATTGTAAGCGTATTCAACAAACGATATGATGGATAAAAAATGGCAGGGAGGAATTGTAAATGCCAACTGAAATTCCATCACTACATGCTGCGTACGCTAATACGTTCAAAATAGGTGCTGCTGTACATACCAGAATGTTGCAGTCTGAAGCGGATTTCATCGCCAAACACTTCAATAGCATCACGGCTGAAAATCAGATGAAATTTGAAGAAATTCACCCGGAAGAGAATCGTTATGATTTTGAGGCGGCGGATAAAATTGTTGATTTTGCTGTTGCCCAAGGGATTGGGGTGCGCGGACATACTTTGGTCTGGCATAATCAAACATCGAAATGGGTCTTTGAGGATACCTCAGGTGCTCCCGCTTCCAGAGAGCTGCTATTATCTCGCTTGAAGCAACATATTGATGCGGTAGTAGGTCGGTATAAGGGGCAAATATATGCGTGGGATGTCGTTAATGAAGCTGTTGAAGATAAGACCGACCTGTTCATGCGGGACACGAAGTGGTTAGAGCTGGTGGGGGAAGATTATTTGCTGCAAGCGTTCAGTATGGCTCATGAAGCTGATCCAAATGCTCTTCTTTTCTATAATGACTACAATGAGACGGATCCGGTCAAACGGGAGAAGATCTACAATCTGGTTCGGTCTTTGCTTGACAAGGGAGCGCCTGTACACGGGATTGGGTTGCAAGGGCATTGGAATATTCATGGTCCTTCGATTGAGGAGATCCGAATGGCTATTGAGCGTTATGCTTCACTGGATGTGCAGTTGCATGTTACGGAGCTGGATATGTCCGTGTTTCGTCATGAGGATCGTCGAACGGACTTCACCGCGCCAACTTCAGAGATGGCTGAGCTACAGGAGCGTCGATATTAAGAAATCTTTAATTTGTTCCGTGAGTATAAATCATCCATTACCTCTGTGACGTTCTGGGGAGTAGCGGACAATTATACCTGGTTAGACCATTTCCCGGTACGCGGACGCAAAAACTGGCCCTTTGTTTTTGATCAGCAGTTGCAGCCTAAGGAATCATTTTGGCGTATCATTAACCCTATGTCCTGAAAATCAGGGAAGTGGAGAGAATCGGTCACGATGTGGCCGATTTTTTGCTGTAGTCAATATAGATTATACAGTGCGGCTATCTCGTTCGTGATTGAACACTACGCTTGTATATTTGTAAGTATATGGTTTTTTTATGGAAGTTTATGATAGGGTAAAAGAAAGGCAATCTCGAACAATATTCTTTTCCGAAATGAGTTGAGAAGATGGAACGCACCCGCAATTATCTGTTAATATTTGCAGGAAACTTGGTCGCTGCGTATTATATTTTTGAAGAAGGTACTTTTGCCAAACCGCTGATGTTTGCTACATTGATGCTGTTGCTGATCATGACAATCGATTACATGAAAAGTAGAAACAAATATACATTGGAATAGGGTATGTCCATGTTTTTAAACGATTCTGGAGCATAGGGTCGTTTTTTTATTGTATATAGAACAGCTTCCATTTACATCATGAGAATTGTTCATTACACTTGATGAGTAACACCTCATTAACTCAGTTTTCGTTAACTCAATTCAGATCATCAGGAGGATATCATTATGCATCAATCCGCACATATTCAGGAAGCAAGAGATTACATATTAAACCGAATCCATACCAAACCTGCCGTAGGCATGATTCTGGGTTCGGGACTGGGAGCGCTCGCGGACGAGATTGAAAATGCGACCGTTATCCCGTATACAGATATTCCGTATTTCGCCCAATCGGAGGCTATCGGTCATGCCAATGAATTGGTTATTGGTGAACTGATGGGCAAAACGGTTGTAGCGATGAAAGGCCGCCTTCATTATTATGAAGGTTTTACATTGGACGAAGTGACTTTCCCCGTTCGGATCATGAAGGCGCTGGGTGTCGAGCAATTGCTTATCACCAATGCCTGCGGAGCCATCAACACAAGCTTTGAGCCGGGTCAACTGATGCTCATTACAGATCATATTAACCTGGTAGGCAATAACCCGTTGATGGGACCGAATAATGCTGAACTGGGTGTTCGTTTTCCAGACGTATCACAGGTATACAATCGTGAACTGCGCAGTATTGCCCTTAAGGTTGCAGAAGAGCAGAATGTTGGCCTGCAGCAAGGTGTCTATGCATGGTGGAGTGGCCCGGCATATGAGACACCAGCGGAGATTCGCATGATTCGTACGATGGGTGCGGATGCAGTGGGTATGTCCACGGTACCTGAAGCCATTGTTGCCATTCATGGCGGTATGAAGGTACTAGGCATTTCCTGTCTGACCAACATGGCCTGTGGTATTCTGGATCAGCCGTTAAGTCATGATGAAGTTATTGAAGTGGCTGCGCAAGTGAAAACAACCTTTATCGGACTTGTAAAAGGCATCTTGAAAGAGATTTAATCGCGAGATGATTTTTGTCTAGGCGCGATGGATAGGATAGAGTTTCCATCCAGCCAAATCGAAACCACAAAAAAACGTATGCTTCACGAGTTGTTACTCGTGAGACATACGTTTTTTTTATTTTGCAGAACTATGAACCATCTGAGAATGATCGGCCATGATTGCTGGTGTGGACTCCCTGATGATGGGTTTGGTCACAATGTGGGAGACCTGATACGGCTGTGTCGGGCTATTAATCCGGGATAACAGCATCTCCGCAGTCTTAATGCCCATCTCATTGCTATAAATATGAACCGTCGTTAATGCAGGCTCAATAATTCGAGATTGGGGTGCATTATCGAATCCGCATATCGCAATATCCTGTGGCACAGCGACATTTCTGTCTTTTAACGCTCTAATCAGATCAACTGCTATAAAGTCATTAGCGCATACGTAAGCGGAAGGTAGGGAGGCCAGCTCTGCCACTCGCTGGTTCAACCATCCTGGCTTGGAGAAACACAGGCGATCATTATCTACGATGCAATGGGACAGGTCGACCTGCAACCCCGCCTCCAGCATAGCACGCTGATATCCAACCCATCGTTCATTAAAGCTCTTGCAGTGATTGTAATCTCCGACGAATCCAATACTTGTGTAGCCGCTCTCAATTAATTTTGTGGTTAACTGATAGATGCTATGTTCATTCTCCATGAGTAGCAGATCTGCTTTGAATTCGGGATAACATATGTTGGAAGCGCAATCGATAAAGATGGTGGGAATGCCCAGATCGGTAATCAGCTGTGTATATTCCAGATCAAATAATTCAATGCAAATGATGCCGTCTACTTTGGCTATATCAAAATTGTTGGGAAGTGTAAGTGTATCTTGATCGTCTTCACGCACGATATGAATCGAGAGATTGTATCCCTCCGCACTGATTCTTTTCTCCAGACCACTGATTAACAACGAACCAAAGTGAGATGTATTAGGCAGGTTTTCAGTTAACAGGGCGATATTACCCGGAGCCTTGGTTAGAACATGCTCATTGTCCATATAGGCAAACTGTTTATATTTAAGTTCAATTGCTTTTTTAATTACACGATTTCGGGTTTCATCCGGGATGTTTCCGCTATCATTTAATGCTTTGGAAGCCGTATTCCTGGAGATCCCCAAAGCATCAGCGATGTCTTGTATCGTGACTTTTTCCTTTGCCATCTAATGCTTCACCTCTAATCATCAATAGTCATCCATATTCTTCTCTAAGTCAAATGTATAATAGAACGGGACAAATAGCAATCTCTGTTTTACAAATGCACAATTACATTTACATTTAGATAGTCGAATTCTATTTTCATAATTGTTCCAGAAGTTTTGTTAATTAGTGTAACAATGATAATCTATTACAGTAATGATATAGAAATATCTATGCGGGTATTAACGATTCAGTGCTGTATATATGCAAATTTAATCCTCTTTAGTTACATTAATGCAAAGATGAAATGATCAAATGCACAAATATTTTTTTACAAAACGTATTGACTAAATCCGTTGAAACCTGATAAATTGTAAATTATCAAATAGGCAATTGTAAATATTGAAAGCCCTTACTGAAAACAATTGTCAACTTCTAGAATGAACGGGGGTATCGTGTTGGATAACATAGCCGACAGCAAAAAGGGCGAAGGAAGGGTACTGAAAGTGAGGACGACAAGCGGTCATAGGTTGCAGCAGCTCAAAAAAAATTACTTTTTATATATGTTGCTTGCACCAGCCTTAATTTTGACTCTTATCTTCAAGTACATTCCGATGTACGGGGCCATCATTGCGTTTAAGGATTTCAGTCCGATCAAAGGCATCATGGGCAGTGATTGGGTAGGACTGAAGCATTTCGAGAAATTTATAGCTTCACCCAATTTCGATATCATTTTAATGAATACGCTTAAACTCAGCTTTTTGGGATTGATATTCAGTTTCCCGGTGCCCATTTTACTGGCACTCATGCTGAATCAGGTACGCAAAGCTGGCATCAAGAAAAATATTCAATTATTTCTGTACGCACCCAATTTCATCTCGGTTGTTGTTGTTGTGGGTATGCTGTTCATCTTCCTCTCACCGACAGGGCCGGTTAATCAATTAGCCACATGGATTACAGGTCAGCCAATCATGTTCATGTCTGAACCGGAATATTTCCGCTGGATCTACATTTTGTCCGATATCTGGACCGGAGCGGGTTGGGCTTCCATTATATACGTCGCGGCTTTGGCCAATGTTGATCCGGAGCTTCACAATGCGGCTAATCTGGATGGAGCCAATCTCCTTCAGCGTATTCGCCACATTGACCTTCCAACGATTCGTCCGATTATGGCTATCGTTTTTATCCTTGCAGCTGGGGGTATTATGTCCATTGGATTTGAGAAGGCCTATCTGATGCAGACGTCCATGAACCTGCCTTCCTCCGAGATTATTGCCACGTATGTCTACAAGGTGGGGTTACAGTCTGGAGATTACGCTTATTCTGCGGCTGTTGGATTGTTCAACTCGGTTATCAATGTGATTTTGCTGGTGACGGTGAATTTGATTGTGAAGAAATTGAATGAAGGCGAAGGCCTCTATTAGGAAAGGAGTATTATCCATGGTTGTTAAACACACGGGAATGGATCGATTGATCCTCACACTCAATGCCATCTTTCTCACCTGTGCTGTACTGGTTGTGGTTGTTCCCCTGATTTATATTGTTATCGCCTCATTCATGGACCCCACGGTGCTACTGAATCGTGGACTGTCCTTTAATGTATCGGACTGGAGTCTGGACGGATATCAGATGATTTTGTCCAATCCAGCCATGATTCGGGGGTTTGCAAATGCGGTATTGTACTCGGTTTCCTTTGCACTGATCACCGTGACCGTATCCATATTTGCAGGTTATGCATTGTCGGATGATAGGCTCGCGGGACGTGGATTTTTCATGATTATCTTTATCATTACAATGTTCTTCGGCGGGGGATTAATCCCTACTTATCTACTCATACGTAATCTCGGCATGCTTGATACGGTGTGGGCGATCATCATCCCTGGAGCCGTTAACGTCTGGAACATCATTCTCTCCAGAACCTTTTTCAAAGGAGTCCCTCGAGAACTGAAAGAAGCTGCAAACGTGGATGGCGCTTCTGAGATGAAGATTTTCTTCCAGATCGTCATTCCGTTGTCGAAACCGATCATTTTTGTACTCGCACTTTATGCGTTCGTTGGGCAATGGAATTCCTATTTTGATGCAATGATCTATCTCGATAATCCGAACCTGCATCCGTTACAGCTCGTTCTGCGTTCCATTCTGATTCAGAATCAGGCTGCACCGGGCATGATCAGTGATCAGCTCGCGATGGCAGAACTGAAACGGCTCTCCGAGATGATTAAATACTCAGCGATTGTCATTTCGAGTCTGCCACTCATCATCA
The DNA here is from genome assembly GCF_047302515.1 of Paenibacillus amylolyticus. Classification (GTDB taxonomy): domain Bacteria; phylum Bacillota; class Bacilli; order Paenibacillales; family Paenibacillaceae; genus Paenibacillus; species Paenibacillus amylolyticus_G. The sequence continues at coordinate 632,873 of NZ_CP168019.1, forward strand.
TGTACCCGTTCTTCCAGAAGTATTTCGAAAAAGGTGTCATGGTCGGTTCCCTCAAATAGTGAACAGCCTGCGATACAGTAAGTTGATCCAATCCAACTCATGGAGGTCATTATTATGAAAAAAGTGAACAAGTCCAGAAAAGCCGTTACAACGGCATCCATTTCCATGTTATCTGCAATGATCTTTCTAACCGCCTGTGGCGGGGGTGGAGGCGGCGCGGCAAGTGAGGCGCAATCCCCTGATGGCAAGGTGACATTGAATTTTATAACACAGAGCTCTCCGCTAGCTCCCGCTGATCCAAACGACAAGTTGATTAACAAGCGACTGGAAGAGAAAACCAATGTGCATATCAACTGGAAGAACTATACGAGTGATGTGTTTGCAGAAAAAAGAAATCTGGCGGTGGCCAGCGGTGATTTGCCGGATGCCATTTTTGATGCAGGTTACGGGGATTATGATCTCCTGAAACTGGCGAAGGACGGGGCGATCATTCCACTTGAGGACATGATTGAACAACACATGCCCAATCTGAAAAAGGTGCTGGAGGAAGCTCCCGAATACAAGAGCATGATCACGGCTCCAGACGGACATATTTATTCATTCCCATGGATTGAAGAACTCGGAAGTGGCAAACAACGGATTCAGTCAGTGGATAACTTGCCCTGGATTAATGTGGAATGGTTGAACAAGCTTGGACTGAAGATGCCAACGACAACCGAAGAACTGAAAGAAGTATTAATCGCGTTCAAAACTCAAGATCCAAATGGCAACGGTAAGGCCGACGAAATTCCGTTATCTTTCATTAACAAACCGGGCGGAGAAGATCTGACATTTCTCTTTGCGGCATTTGGACTCGGAGAGAACTGGGATCATACCGTGGTAACCAATGATGGGAAAGTGGTCTTCACAGCAGCTGATGAAGGCTACAAGGAAGCAGTTAAATACATTCATGAGCTGGTTAAGGAAGGCCTCGTGGATGTCGAATCGTACCAGCAGGATTGGAACACGTACCTTGCGAAAGGCAAGGATAACAAGTACGGCATGTATTTCACTTGGGATAAGGCTAACATTACAGGCATGAATGACACGTATGATGTTCTGCCTCCGGTTGCCGGGCCTAACGGAGAGGTCAATGTCACAAGAACAAACGGCATTGGGCTTGATCGTGGTCGCATGGTCATTACCAGCAGCAATAAAAACCTGGAATCCACAGCGAAGTGGGTAGACCAACTGTACGATCCGCTCCAATCGGTGCAGAACAACTGGGGTACCTATGGAGACGAGAGTCAGCAAAATATTTTTGAATTCGATGAAGCCAAAGGGATGCTGAAGCATCTTCCGCTGGAAGGATCTGCACCTGTGGAACTCAGACAAAAAACCAGTATCGCAGGACCATTGGCCATTCTCGACAGTTATTATGACAAATACACAACCAAACCGGAAGATGCGGCTTGGCGCATGGAACTTCTCGACAAGGTTATGGTTCCGCATATGAAAGCGGAGAACGTATATCCAAGTGTGTTCTTCTCCATTGATGAACTGGATCGATTGTCCACGATTGAGACCGATCTCTTCGCCTACGTGTTACGTCTGCGTACAGAATGGTATCAGAACGGGAAAATAGATCAGGAATGGGATGCTTACTTGAAAGAGCTGGATCGCCTTGGATTGCAAGAATGGCTACAGATTAAACAAGCAGGATATGACCGTAATAACAAATAAAGAAAAGTACGGAGGAGAAACCATAATGTCGACAATTCTTAAACAAGATTACAGAAATGAATACCATTTTTCACCGAAAGAGAAGTGGATGAACGACCCGAACGGCATGGTGTTTTTCAATGGGGAGTATCACTTGTTCTATCAGTATCATCCGTTTGGTACTACATGGGGGCCGATGCATTGGGGGCACGCGGTAACCCGAGATCTTGTCACTTGGGAGGAACTTCCTGTAGCTCTGGCACCGGATGAACATGGCATGATCTTCTCCGGCAGTGCGGTGGTGGACTGGAACAATACTTCCGGATTTTTTGAAGATGAGCCGGGGTTGGTAGCCATTTTTACACATCATCTGGAAGTACCAAATGAGCATCCTATTCAGCGTCAGAGTCTGGCGTATAGCAAAGACAACGGCAGAACCTGGACCAAATATGAGGGGAATCCGGTATTAACGCATGAGTCCTTTGTCGATTTCCGTGATCCCAAAGTGTTCTGGCATGAGCAGACCAAAGAATGGATTATGATTATCGCTTGTGGTCAAACGGTATGTCTGTATCGTTCTCCCAATTTGAAGGATTGGACGCTAGGAAGTGAATTTGGCGAAGGGATCGGTTCACACGATGGCGTGTGGGAATGCCCGGACTTGTTCCCGCTTGCAGTGGATGGAGATTCAGGGCAGGTGAAATGGGTGATGCTCGTTAGCATCGGTGCAGATCCTGCTTTTAAAGAAGGATCCAGAACACAATATTTTACCGGAGATTTTGATGGAAGTACATTTGTCCCAGATGAGGCATCCCATACGATTCGCTGGATTGATCATGGTCGGGATAACTACGCGGGAGTTAGTTGGTCTGACATTCCCGCTGAAGACGGCAGACGCCTGTTTATGGGGTGGATGAGCAACTGGATGTATGCCAATCAGACGCCAACCAATGATTATCGTGGAGCAATGACCATTGCACGGGAGCTGTCACTGGAGACAAGATCCGGAGAAGTAATACTGATTCAACGTCCTGCACGTGAACTTGAGCAAGCCCGTACGCCAGTATTGTCCCTACAGGATGCTTCGATTCAGCAAGTGAGTGAGCAGTTGAACGCTTTGCAACTAGTGAACTATGAGATCCATGCAGAGTGGACTCCAAATCAGTCGTTCCATTTTGCCTTAAGAAGCGGAGCTGACAACGAAACGCTGGTTGGCGTAGATGCCAACCGAGGGGAAGTGTATATCGATCGTAGTGGATCGGGTATCGGCGATTTTCATGAACATTTCCTGAGCCGCCATGCAGCTGAGTTAAAAGATGTAAATGCGAATCAAAGTTTGCGTATCTTTGTAGATCAATCATCTGTGGAGGTATTTGCAAATGATGGTCAAGCGGTTATTACGGATCTGATCTATCCGGATGTGGATTCCAAGGGCATCTCTGCTCATTCCGAAAATACTGATCTGGTCTTCTCTTCACTTCATATCTATGAGATATCACCAACCAAGGCTAAAGGTTAATTGTAATGAAGGAAAGGAGCCCAAAACGATGCGTATTGGAGCGATAGAAGCGGGCGGAACGAAGTTTGTATGTGGTGTAGGTAATGAGCATGGACAGATTGAAGATCAGATCAGCTTTCCAACAGAACATCCGGAGACCACTCTTGCCAAGGTGATCGAGTATTTCAGGGATAAAGATGTGGAAGCCTTGGGGATCGGCTCCTTTGGTCCGATTGATCTGCAACCGGATAGTCCCACCTATGGTTATATTACGACCACACCTAAGCCTGGGTGGGAAAACTGTAACGTGGTTGGAACCTTGAAGCATGAATTTCCAGTTCCTTTTGGATGGGATACGGATGTGAATGCTGCCGCGCTCGGTGAAGTGACGTGGGGAGCAGCGCAAGGGCTGGACAACTGTGTATATTACACGATTGGCACAGGTGTTGGTGTTGGACTTGTGGCAGGGGGCCAGCGAGTCCATGGATTGTTACATCCCGAGGGTGGACATATTCGCACAAGACGCCATCCAGACGATCACTTTGCTGGATTATGCCCGTATCATGGCGATTGCCTGGAGGGGATGGCTGCAGGACCAGCCATTGAAGCTCGCTGGCAGATCCCTGGCAGTGAACTGCCGGCAGATCATCCGGCGTGGGAGATCGAATCCTTTTACATTGCGGAGTCGATTACTACGGCCATCTTGCTTCATTCGCCGCAGAAGATCATCTTGGGCGGTGGAGTGATGCAGCAAGATCATCTGTTTCCTATGATCCGGGAGCAGGTAGTGCGGAATCTCAATGGTTATGTAAATGCTGCCCCAATCACGCAACATATCGACCAATATATTGTGCAGCCCGGATTGGGCCAGCATGCAGGCCTGTGTGGTGCGCTAGCATTGGGTCTGGAAGCATTACAACATGCAGCACAAGCGTAACTTGCTTTGTAGTTTTCTTAAATAATCTACATCCCAGAAGGGACGGTTGCGGTTCGCTTATTTGTATAAGCAAGACTGCACCGTCCTTTTTGGGCTTTTTTATTTTTTGAGGAGTTTAATATGTTTGAAAAAAATAGTACATTCTAAAATCCGATGTTGCTCAAGTGCGCTGCCAAAGGTATGATTTTTAGTGTTCTATAGTGCGATAAGACATTCAAAAATTAACGTGTCTCCACTGGAAAGGAATTCAACAAATGAACCCAATAACAATGCGTCAAGCTGTACAGGCAGACCAAGAGCAACTCGCTGATTTGCGAGCCTTGGTATTATACGATGATCTAACCAGACTGGGAAGGTACGATGATGTGAAGGTGCGTGAACGTTTTCGGAATACATTCAATCCTGCCCAGACACAGATTATTGAAGTGGAGGGTTCAATGGTAGGTTGTGTAGCGTTGAAGCCCAAGTCTGAGGCATATCTATTGGAACATTTCTATATACATCCCGATTATCAAGGCCAGAGAATAGGAACTCAGGTACTGAACATGCTGCTGGAACAGGATGAAGTTCAGGGGAAACGGATTATTTTAAATGTTTTGCAGGGAAGCCCTGCTCGGCGATTGTATGAACGATTTGGATTTATATTGGACAGTGAAGATGAGGTCGATGTATTTATGTCAAAGCACCTTTGAGAGAATGAATCCTTGTCGCAAGATAGGGATATCATCTCGAAGGTGGAAACCTATTAAATATTTGTGAATACATGGCAATAGTGATTGCTTGACTCAGGAAGATTATGATAGTATCGAAGTCAGAGAATATATGGAATATTTACAAAATGTAGGACTTTTCTTGCTCCGATTCCTATACTCTTAGGCAAACGTTCGAACAGATTCTGATCACAGAAATGGTGTCACAAAAATGGATTTTCAAAGATTACATGTCTCACATGGAGGAGGAATCTTTTTTGCAAGAATATCCTGTGGCTTATGATCAGTTTGATGTTCACTTCTATCAGGTCGTGGAAATGTTTTCTGAACAAAAGCTGGATGTAAGTGCGTTAGATGAGGATTTAAGAGTTCTTGGATTAAACTCCATTTCATTTATCAAACTGATCATTGCCTTGGAGAACGAATTCAATATTGAGATGGACGATGAGTATCTTGAATTGGAGAACTTCACAACATTGCAACATCTGAAAGACAGTTTGCGTAAGTGCATCAATTATGAGATTCCCAATGAGTCATAAAGGGAAAATGACGACACAAGCTCATATCAGACAATCACAGCATCGAGTTCCGTTTATTGGACTTATAACCTCAAAATCAGGAGTGATATGTGATGAAAGTTGAACTGAATGCGGAGCAATTGATGTGGCAGGAACAATTCAAGGATTTTGTAGACAGCGAGATTATTCCATATGCTAGTTTAAATGACAGCGAAGAACGAATTCACCCGGAACTCCTTGCGAAAATAACAGAGGCTGGTTATCTGGGCTCCATGTTGCCAAAAGAATATGGCGGGATGGAACTGGACAATATCACTATCGGGATTCTTAACGAAGAGGTTGGACGTGGGTGCTCCTCTGTCAGAAGTTTGTTAACCGTTCAGGGGATGGTGGGTTTAGCGATCTTGCGTTGGGGAACGGAGCAACAAAGACAGTACTGGTTGCCTGCATTAGCTACGGGAACAACTTTGGGTTCATTCGGATTGACAGAACCGAGTGTTGGAAGCGATGCCAAAAGCATTGAAACAACGGCCGTGTTAGACGGAGACGAATACATACTTAACGGTCATAAAAAATGGATTACCATGGGGCAGCTTGCAGACGTATTTTTGATTCTTGCCCAATGTGAGAACAAGCCGACAGCGTTTATCGTGGAGAGAGATTCCATTGGGTTCAGCGTTGAACCTATGAGCGGGTTGCTTGGAGCGAGAGCATCGATGATTGCTGAACTGAAAATGGATTCTTGTCGTATTCCGAAGGAAAACCTCCTGGGTCAAGTTGGTACAGGGTTATCACATGTTGCTTTACCTTGTCTGGATTATGGAAGATACACGATCGCTTGTGGCTGTGTAGGTTTAGCCAAGGCATGTCTGGATGCATCGGTACATTATGCCAATTCCAGAATCCAATTCGGAAGAGCTATACGCGAGAATCAAATGATACAAAAAATGATCACTGAAATGTCAGTGAATATGAAAGCGGCACGGATGCTGTGTTACAGAGCAGGATATTTAAGAGATGTGGGTGATCCAGAGAGCATTATGGAAACTTGGACTGCCAAATATTTTGCTTCAACCATGGTTAATAAAGTTGCCAGTGATGCGGTGCAGATTCATGGTGCCAATGGTTGCCATCGAGACTATCCCGTAGAGAGATATTATCGGGATGCCCGAATCAATGAGATTATCGAAGGCACGACTCAAATGCATGAGATTTTAATCGCAACACAGGAGGTTGTAACACACCGCCGTGAAATGAGACGTTCAAATAAAGCAGAAAAAGTTAAGGATAGCGCGAATCGAAACGTTTAGATTTTGCATTGCAGGACCTAAGGAAGAGCCCTTTTTTTGCATTAGGCAGGATCATTCATTATGCTATGAAAAAAGGGCTTGATCATTAGGTTCTTTGATGTTTTACCATAATTGATTTAGGAAAGATACGGAGTTGATTAGGATTGAAACGGATTGGGCAGGGACAGACAGCGGAAATATTCAGACATGGTGAAACTTCAATTTTGAAACTTTTCAGAGAAGATTTCTCTGCGGAAGCGATTCAGCATGAGTTTGATAATACTCGAATCGTTTTGGAACTTGGAGTTAAATGCCCACAAACAATTGATATGGTGACGATCAATAATCGTAAAGGTATCATATTTGAGTTGGCCAGTGGAAGGACACTTTTGGAAGAGATGATTATTAAACCATGGTCCATTGAGCGCAGAGCAAGGCAGATGGCAGCACTTCATCATCAAATACACCAGCAATCGGGTGAACGGATTCAACAAAAGCATAAGACTGTATTAGAGAAGAATATATCAAACGCAAGCGATCTATCGGACATGGAGAAGCAACAGATTATGGACTATGTACATAGTTTGCCGGAAGGCGGATCTCTATGTCATGGGGATTTCCATCCCAATAATGTGATTACAGGCAAAGAATCCTGGATCATAGACTGGATGACAGGCGCATCGGGCTGTCCAGCAGCAGATGTGGCAAGGACGCTAGTGTTATTAAAATACGGAAATTTGCCAAAAGGCGCTCCATTGATGATGAAAGTTCTGCTGAAGATAATCAAAAGCAGGATGAGTAAAGCGTATATCGAGTATTACTTGTCTCTCTCGGGCATGGACATTCGCGAGATACATCGATGGGTTCTTCCCATTGCTGCAGCCAGACTAACGGAGTGGATACCACCTGAGGAAAAAAAAGATTTATTGGATTACATTCGTAATCAGCTTAAAAAATTCAACACAACTTAGATCAAGATTAGGAATGAATGTATAGCACCTTACTTGTCAAAACCGTCCGAAAAACAATCAGGAGGTTAACGATAATGGATTTCCAACTACGTTCTGTTGTTTCTTATGATATGGTCGTCCGTGAAAAAAAACATCTATTTGACTTGTCTCTCAGAAGACAGATTGCCATATTTGAGGTTATGGATGCATTGGAAATCAGTGTGTTTAGCAAAACGGTGCAGGTTAAGGCAGGGGCTGTGCTGCTGGCAAATAAAATAAGACTGCAAAACTACGATAAACCTGTTCTGAAAATGAGAGGTATTATTTTTGGATCGGATCTGCTTGAACGACTGCCAAGCTGTCACATATTAAGTGAGAATGGTAGTAAACACTATGATCTTGCTGTAAGTCTGTTGAACCGAACGGTAGAGAGTAGAGAGGACATCGAAATAGCTGAAAGAGATTTTCTTGAAGTATACTCCAGTTACTATCAAACGAATCTGACTAATTTGATGCGACCGGAAACGGATCGGGAGGACTCGGTCAAACGGAACTTGGTCATGATATGCAAGTATATCCAAAACAATTATGAGAAGCCAATTACTCTGCAATTTCTGGCGGATATGGTTGGTTATAATCCAGTGTATCTGTGTAATCTGTTTTCTAAGGTTTTCAATGTTTCGCCACTGAAGTACCTACAGCAGATTCGGGTGGATAAGGCACAGGAGTACGTAACCAAGACGGATCTTCCAATCTCTGAAATTACGACGAAGTTAGGGTACAGTTCTAGTACACAATTTAGTGCAATGTACAAGAAAAAAGTAGGCAAAAGTCCGACCGAACATCGCAATCAATTCAGAAGCAACAAGGGAGATTTGCCCCTATCTATTCAATCTACATAATGTATTCAATAACACAGAAAATATTGTATTTTTTTACGTAAAATGATAAATTACGATAAAAATAAGAATACGAGGAATGATAGGGCTAATGAAGAAAATTCAACTTTTTTGTTTGCCTCATGCAGGTGGATCAGCCATGATTTTTCATCGCTGGAAATCATCTTTAAGCCCTTTTATTGACGTAATACCGATCGAATTAAAAGGAAGAGGCGCTCGGGTGGGGGAACCATTCTATGAAAGCTTTGAAGAAGCGATTGAAGATATCTATCCCACGGTTTCCTCACTAATTCATGGGCCTTATGCTATTTTCGGACATAGCATGGGAAGCTGGATGGCGCTCGAACTATATTACCGACTTGCACAGTCAACGAAACAATTGCCTGAACATATGATGCTTTCAGGCAATCGTGCACCACATATTTTCAAGGATGAGAATATTCACGCATTACCAGACGAAGAGTTCAGAGAGACGATTCAGAACATGGGTGGAACGTCGGATGAGGTCTTTACCAATAAAGAGCTCTTTTCGTTATTTGCACCTGTACTTAGAGCCGATTTCAGGATTGTCGAACTCTATCGTTTTCAGCCTAAACCTTTCAAGGTTCAGAGTGATATTACCGTGTTAACTGGCAGAAGCGATACCCGAGTGAAGTCTAGCGATCTGATCGGTTGGAAAAAGTACGCTGGTTCACAATGTGACATTGTCAAATTGGATGGAGGACACTTCTATATCCAGGAAAATATTCAGGAAACAACGAGAATTATAAATGAAAAGCTGCAACCTTACGTAATCTAGTTTACAAGGAGTGTGTTCCAGTTATGAGCATGGATAACTTGGCTCAATTATTTAACTCCCTTGGTTCAGTCACAGACAGAGGTATTACTTTTCTGAATGGCAGCAAAGAAGAAAAGGTTGTATCGTACCAATCCCTTCTGCAATCAGCCAAAATCCGATTAGGAGAACTTCAAGCATTCGGGATGCAGCCGGGTAATGAATTGATCTTCCAACTGAACTCTGAAGAAGAGTTTATTGTCACCTTTTGGGCATGCACGCTTGGAAAAATCATACCGGTTCCGATAACCGTAGGCGGAAATCAGGAGCAAAGAATGAAGCTTTACAATGTGTGGAGAACGTTGAACCATCCGTTTATTGCTGCTGATCAGGATCTCACGGAAAGCTTGGACAAGTTTGCCCGGAAGAATGGACTGGAAGAGGTTGTCCAAGAAATGCATGCCCGAATCTTTATAGTAAAGGACATCTCGAACTTGCGAGAGGAACCTATTGTTGAGGGAATTGAAGCTAGCATCCAGTCGGATGACATAGCCTTTATCCAATTTTCTTCAGGGTCTACAGGACAAACCAAGGGTGTAGTAATTACACACCGCAATGTCATGATAAATATACAAGCTATGAATATAGCAACCCAAATCTCCTCTAATGACCGTTCTTTGAGTTGGTTACCCCTGACCCATGATATGGGTCTGATTGCGTTTCATCTTACAAGTACCTTCCAAGGTCTGCAACAGTTTATTATGCCGACTTCCTTATTCATCCGTCACCCTACATTATGGTTAACCAAAACTTCTGAACACCGTGTCACCCAACTATATGCTCCGAATTTTGCTTATAAATATTTTCTGGATTCATATAATCCACTAACCTTTTCATCAACCGATTTGTCCACGGTACGTTTTATTATGAACGGTGCTGAGCCGATATCTCCGGCACTTTGTTTCAAATTTTTGGAGGCGATGAGTCCGTATGGACTGGCTTCCAATACAATGCTGACGGCGTACGGCTTGGCCGAAGCAACCGTTGGTGTTTCCTTTGGTAACGTCGGTGATTTGACTTGTTATGTACTGGACAGAAGATATTTGGAGACCGGGAAACCATTCATAGAAGTTGAACCGGGCTCAGAACATGCTGTTTCTTTTGTGGAAGTAGGCAAACCGGTTCAATACTGTGATGTACGAATATGTGATGATTATGATAAGCCGGTCGAGGAATTGGTGCTGGGCAGTATTCAAATTAAAGGATTGAGTGTTACGAGCGGTTATTACAACAATGCAGCAGCTACGGAAAAAGCAAGTACAGTCGATGGATGGATTCGTACTGGAGATATTGGATTTATGAATGATGGCGCAATAGTCATTACGGGCAGAACCAAGGACATTATCTTCATCAATGGTCAAAACGTGTATCCGCATGATATTGAACGTGTAACGGAGGAACTGGAGCAATTTGATCTGGGGAAAGTCGCTGTATGTGGTGTCTCCAATCCACTTACAGGATCGGAAAGCGTTGTAATGTTTGTACTGTATAAAAAGGACTTGCCATCTTTTATTCCAAGAGTTGGAGAAGCCAAAGCACATATTCAGCAGCGGATGGGGATTGAACTCAAGTCTGTGCTACCCATTAAGCAAATTCCTAAAACGACGAGTGGAAAATTTCAACGTTACAGGCTTCAGGAGCGGTACGAATCAGGAGAATTTAGTGAAATGGAACAATCCATTCAGAGCATGTTAAGCCATATGCAGGAGATCAAAGAAGTACAACCAGCTCGTGATCATATCGAACAAAAGCTGATTGAGATTGTTGAGTCCGTAGCGGGACTTAGGAATGTCGGAGTAACGGACAACCTGGCTGAAGCTGGATTCGATTCGCTAAAAGTAACGCAGATTCATCAGGCAATCGATGATGCATTTCCAGCCAAAATGGCAATTTCCAGCTTGTATTCACATACCTCTATTGTCTCATGGGCGAATCTGATCAGACAAGACAGAGTGGAACTGGAGCCTGTACGGATGGATCGGAGCTTTTTCCATACGGATCGAGGTTACGAAGCTTTGTCGTATCAATTCACTCTCCCAGCTTCATTGGTACAGGATATGCGACTGATTGCACAATCTGAAGCGATCAGTATTCATGTATTGGCATCAGCTATGTATGCTTACTTGTTACACACGTTGTCAGAACAACCCTTTATTGATATGCACGTATACTATGGTACAGCAAGAATGATCACACCTGTACGATTGAATTTCGATCAATACAAGACAATGAATGAGCTCTTTCAAAATGTTCATCAACAGATCATAACCATGCCTTCGGATCGAGCGTTTCCCGTCGAGCAGATGAGCCAGATCAGAATAAGCAGCACGGAGTGGGCAATTAATCCTTTATATGGTGAACAGCATCTGTTCAAGGCATCGGACGATATACTGAACTATTACGATCTGATTATCCTAGTGTCTGACGAAGGTGATATTCTGCAGTGCAATTGTCGTTTTAATGGACGTAAATTAAAACAGAGCCGTGTGAAACGTCTTATTGCCAATTATGTGAGAGGACTTCAACTATTGGTACAACCGGAATTGAAATGAGATTTCATAGGGGGACGGCCATGCTTGATCAGTTGTTCGACAGAGAGCAATGGGAAGAAGAAGATGACCAGGATACCACTAATGAACTGGATATAACAACGGATAATAGACATGATATAGCTGTTATAGGTATCGGTGCAAAGTTGCCGACCGGAGAGTCGCTGGATGAATTTTGGAAGATGCTTGATTATGGAATTGATTGCATACGTGAATTGCCCAATCGCCGAAAGGGCCAGTTGGATCAATACTTGCTTCACAAGCAAGGTTCATTGGAGCATGTACGTTATTTGAACGGAGCTTATCTGGACGAAATCGATGAATTTGATTATTCCTTCTTCCGTATGAGTGCACAGGAAGCCAAGCTGATGAGTCCGGTCCAACGATTGTTTTTGCAAACGGTATGGCGTGCGGTTGAGGATGCAGGTTATGGTGGTGACCGTTTGGCCGGAAGTTCAACAGGGGTATACGTGGGTGTAATCGGAGATCAAGAAGGTTACAAGTACAAACAGATGGTCGAGGAATTAAGTCCGGACATGTTACCAATCGCCACCGTGGGCAACCTTTCGTCCATCATTCCTGCAAGAATTGCGTATCTACTTAATCTGACGGGGCCGGCTATGGTTGTAGACACAGCATGTTCTTCTTCGCTGGTTGCTCTGGATATGGCAGTACGCGCCTTACGTGAAGGAAGCTGTGATATGGCTATCGCTGGAGGGATCAGGCTGAATATGATTCCACTGGATAAAGAGTATTACAAAATCGGTATTGAATCCAGTGATGGAACAACAAGAACCTTTGATGAAGATGCGGATGGGTCAGGAATGGGTGAGGGTGTAGTAAGTGTTGTACTTAAACCTGTGGAACAGGCATTGCGGGATCATGATCATGTGTATGCAGTCATAAAAGGCACAGCTGTGAATCAGAATGGGTATTCGGCAGGGATCACGACTCCCAATGCGGTAGCTCATGAAAAAGTATTGACTCATGCTTGGCGTGATGCTGGAATTCATCCAGAGAGTCTTTCCTATCTGGAAGCACATGGAACAGGTACGCTCATTGGGGACCCGATTGAACTGGAAGGAATTCAATCGGCTTTTCGCAGATTTACGGACAAAAAACAATTCTGTGCGATAGGATCGGTTAAGTCCAATGTGGGCCATTTGTACGACAGTGCAGGGTTAGCGGGTCTGCTGAAGGCGATTATGGCACTCAGATCCAAACGTATTCCCTCTACACTTCATTTTAATAAGCCAAACCCCAAATTTGAATTTGATAAATCACCAGTCTATGTCAATGTCATTTCAAGAGAGTGGGAAGCGGCCACTCCTCGAAGATGTGGAGTCAGTTCATTTGGGTTAAGCGGCACCAATTGTCATGTCGTACTGGAAGAAGCTCCGAACATATCAGTGGAATTGGGGCGCGATGACCATTATCCCTTTTTGATCTCCAGCGTATCATCCGGAAATCTCTCCCGTCAGGTGCAATCATATGTGAAATGGATCAATGAGAACCCGAAGGCCGATGTGAGGGATGTATGCTGCACAGCAGCTACTGGAAGACAGCATCATGCACACCGAGCGGTGTGGGTGGTCAGTTCGTTGGATCAATTGCGGCAGCATTTAAACGACTTTCTTGCAGAACCCAAGACCGGTAAATATGAACAAGATACATTTAGGAAAAGTAATCAGATATTCACTACGGAAGAACTTATCTCGAAATGGCATATCGAAGGATGCGATAGAGCACCCGTGCTAGAGCAGTTGTGCACACATTACCAAGGCGGGGCTCAGATTAATTGGACAAGAATCTATCCAGATGTGACCTATAACAAGTTGAGCTTGCCCACATATTCATTTGAGGAGAGTAAGTGCTGGATTGATACTAACCCCGATAATTCGGTACAGTCTGAGGAAGAAGCGATGTATTATTCATTGTCATGGAAGCCTTGGAGCGAGATCGGCAAGACTAACTCATCCATCATCCATAATGTTGAACGTGTTTTATTAATACGAAATGATACACAGCTACATGCAACCCAGTTGGTGAACCAAATTCGTGAAGCTGGAGTAGCAGTTATCGAAGTGATATTGGGAACATCTTACCTTCAACAGGATGCACAGACATATGTAATTCGAAATAACGAGAGTGATTATATCAAACTTTTGCAGGAAGTGTCCTTTGGAGGTCCCTATCGGATCGTGCATATAGCATCACTTGACCATTTAGAAAATAAGGAAAACAGGCTGGACAAAGGTCTTATGTCTGTATGGAGACTTACCAAGGCATGCTCACACGTCATTGCAGAGCCGGTTGAGATGATTTTGGTGACAAGCTTTGCTAATGATGTGACGGGTGACGAGAAAGTTCTGTATCCGGAGAATTCGGCGATGCTGGCTTTCGGAAATACGGTACAGCGTGAGATTCAGAATCTCGAATGCTTCTGTATAGATGTTGACCAAGATTGGGATACCTCTCAGTATTTGCGTTACATTTTGGGGCCATTGGAGAAGAAGTCTTTGGCGATTAGAAATGGACAAGCATATCAAGCTGAATTCGCCCCTGCTGATGTGGGCTCCATGCCTGATGCTGAGATGAACTGGAAAGAAGACGGCGTATACATTATTACAGGTGGACTTGGTGGTCTGGGGATGGAGATTGCTGAACGCTTGTTATCATTTGGACGTATGAATCTGGCTTTGATTGCAAGAACGCCACTGCCCAAACGTCACAATTGGGACATCATTCTAAATGCGAAAAACACTTCACCAGATCTAAAAAGTAAGCTTCTTCGGTTGCTTGATATGGAGAAACGGGCCGGACAGATGATGTATCTTGGAGCTGATGTTGCTGATGCAGATCAGTTAAGTCAAGCCATTGAACAATTAAGAATTCGTTTTGGATGTATACGTGGCATCATCCATGCAGCAGGCGTTGGGAGTACACAACAAGCTGACCAGATGACCGAGGAAGAGTTTACAGCAATGCTGGCTCCGAAAGTAAAAGGGACTCCTCTGCTGGATCAGTTAACAGCCGATGATCAGCCAGATTTTCTAGTCATGTTCTCGTCCGTCGCTACGTTATTTGGTTCTACTGGACAGGCTGCTTATGCCGCCGCGAATGCATATCAGGATGCCTATGCCCCAATGCGGAACCGCAAAGGGATGCGTACGATAACGCTGAATTGGACTACCTGGAAAGAGGTAGGCATGGCTTCCAGAGCCGGGTTTGATTTTGACACCTTATTCAAAGCGATGCCCAAAGAGTGGGCATTGGATCGACTGTTCGAAATAATGGGAAAACAGACCGACCGTCTGCTGGTGGGGGAAATGAACTGGAATTCACCTTATTTAAACATTTTGAATAACTACCACTTTCATCTTGATGCCAACATCGGACAAAGGTTACAAAAATTGATGAGAATGCCGGAAAGAGCAAAGCAAATATCAATGAAGAAGGAATCCGCTTCTACTGTTCAGATCCCAACGGAAGAGTATGAACTTGAATTGGAATCTTCCGTGGAGATGGACCGGACTATTGCGAATATAGTTGGACAATATTTAGGCATTAAAGAGATGAGTGTACATGACAGCTTTTTCGAACTCGGTGCAGACTCTATTATGATTAAGCAGATTTTCTTGAAATTGGACAAAACTTACCCTGGAAAACTCATACTGACCGATCTGTTTGAATATCCAAGTATCTCCAGACTAACTACTTATATGAGCACCACAGAAAAGCAGAAGCCTCACCAGTCTCCTCAAAAGGAAACTTTCGAAGAGGAACGGGATACAGATCTTGAGAATCTGTTCGATGAGATCGAACGTGGAGCAATGGATTTGGATGAAGCAATCATCAACCTTCAAAAGATGTAGGGGGACGTGAAGCGTGGAGAAAATTCTGAAGCTCCTGGTAGAGAGTGTCAAGGACCAGAAGATGAACAAAACAACGGCGGCTCAGATCGTGAAAATGCTAAAAGAAGGGGAAAAGAAACCCGTCAAGGATATCGCCATCATCGGTATTTCAGCCAAGTTGCCCAATATGGAAACACTGGATGACTACTGGGATAATATCCAGAGTGGTGTAGATTGCATACGTCCCATTCCCAAGACACGAAAATCGGATATGGACGCTATTCTCTCTTATATGGATATACCTGAGGGAGATATTCAATATTACGAAGCGGCGTACCTGGACAATATTGACCAATTCGACCATGAATTCTTTCGTTTGCCTCCCAAAGAAGCCAGTTTAACGGATGTTAATCAGCGTTTGTTTATGGAGACGGCATGGGATGCCATGGAGGATGCAGGATACGGTAACGATAAATTATCGGGCACCAATACAGGTGTCTATGTAGGCTTTTCCAACAATATCAAAGATATGTATATGCGATATATTACCGAAACGATGCAGACAAGTGCACTGTCCATCGTTGGAAATTTGGCTTCCATATTATCCAATCGAATCTCGTATCTTCTGAATCTGAAGGGGCCCAGTATTGTTGTTGATACAGCGTGTTCCTCTTCACTCGTAGCTGTCGCCATGGCATGTCAGGCCATCCGGAACAAGGAATGTGATATGGCAATTGCGGGCGGTGTGAAACTTCATCTTATGACACGCGAGAATCAGAATGAGAAAATCGGGATGGAATCTCCAGACTACCGGACCAAAACATTTGATGATTCTGCAAATGGGGCGGGAATGGGCGAAGGAGTCACTGCTTTATTGCTGAAACCACTAGACGCCGCAATGCGTGATGGTGATCAGATCTATGCGGTAATTAAAGGTTTGGCCGTCAATCAGGATGGAAGTTCTGGCGGATTGACTGTACCAAACCCGTCCACTCAGGCTGAGTTGATTGTAAAAGCGTGGGAGGACGGTAACATCGATCCCGAAACGATCTCGTACTTCGAACCGCATGGTACGGGGACAGAATTGGGAGATCCCATTGAGATTAAGGGAATCCAGAATGCGTTTAAGAAATATACTTCCAAGAAACAATTTTGTGCGATCGGTTCGGTTAAAACCAATATCGGTCATCTGTACGAAGCAGCTGGAACCGCTGGCTTAATTAAAGCAATTCTGGCGCTGAAAAATAAAAAACTCCCTCCAACTTTGAATTTTGAAAAGCCAAACAGAGCCATTGACTTCAGTGGATCACCCGTTTACGTGAATACTACACTGCGAGAGTGGACCACGGATGGAACAACTCCAAGACGTTGTGGTATCAGCTCTTTTGGCATTGGGGGAACCAACTGTCATCTCGTGCTTGAGGAAGCTCCTGATCGGGCAACTGCCGAGCATAAAGCGAACACTTCTGTAACAGGTCCATCCATTCTGACGTTGTCCGCCAAGTCTGAGGAATCGCTACGTCAGATGATCAGTAAGTATATCTATTTTCTTGAAAAAAATGAACTGCCAACACTACAAGATATATGTTATACCGCCAACACGGGAAGAGGGAAGTTTCCATATCGGGTAGCAATCATAATGAACAGCAACATCGATTTGCATCAGAAACTTACTCAGTTGGAGCGCTCAAAACAGCTATTTGGTACTTCACATGGTTTGCACATCTATACCGGTTTTCACAAGCTGGTTCAAGATGAGGAGGCAGCGGATCAGGAATTCAGAATGTCGCTCTCATCCAGGCATGAGCTGAGCGTATCGCTGGGACAAGCTCTTGGAGAATTCATGAACAGTGGGCAGCAAGACATCAATGCGTTACATCAGGCTGCTTCATTCTATGTCTCTGGGGGCGATGCTGACTGGGAAGCGCTTTATGCGAATCAGAATGTACTCAAGGTCAGTTTGCCATCTTACGCATTCCAGACGCACAGATGTTGGATCGACATTCCAAAAAGGAACAGAAGATCGGAAAAGGTACAGGCAGAGGGCATGTTTTATCAAGCTATATGGCAACGATACACGCCCGTATCTCGAGATTCTGTCGACTCAAAAATGAAAGGCACCGTACTTCTCTTCCGCGGAAACGATCAAGTCAGTGTTGCCTTGACGGTCCAATTGGAGCGTGAGCCCGAAGCACGAGTCATTCAGGTATCGTGGGGGGATCGTTACGAGAAGTATGATGATTCGCACTATGTGATTCGTGGTGATGAAAGTGATTACATTCAGTTATTGAATGATATGAAGGATCAGGGGCTAACCCGTATTATTCACGGGTTTACTCTGGCAGAGAATGATTCAGATGATTATTTACAAAGCGAGGAACAATTAAAGTTAAGCCAGGACCGTGGAATTCAGAGTGCATTCTACTTGACCCGTGCGATTCTACATCATCATATGACAGAGGGACTTCAGCTTCAATTCATATCCTCTCTAGCGAATGCAGTTACGGGTTATGAAAGTCAGGTACGACCGGAAAATGCAACGCTTAACGGATTCGCAAAAGTCATTGAACAGGAGTATCCGGAAATATCCTGCCGATTCATTGATGTGGATTCAGATACCGATGCGGATACGATCTATGCAGAATTGAATAGCTCCTATGACCGTTTCCAAGTGGCGTATCGCCATAATCAGTCATACGTTGAAGAATTGGATATTGCCAACATTCTGGAAGCCAGTCATGAGGAAGTGACTATTCGTGAGAACGGTTTATATCTTATTGCTGGTGGAACAGGCGGAATTGGCTTGCAATTCGCGAAGCATCTGGCTGATGAACGCTGCATTCGTCTGGCACTAATCAGTCGTACGGCGATGCCTGATCGCACTGTGTGGGACAAGCTTATTCAAGAAGAAGATCCAAAGATAATATCCATGGAAATGATTGAACGAATGAAAACCATTATGGAGCTTGAAGCCGGAGGATCAAGTGTTGAATTAATCAGTGCAGACATCTCCGATCTGGAGCAGATGACTCAGGTTGTGCAGAGGTTGAGAACAAAATATGGGCAAATCTATGGGGTAATTAATAGCGCTGGTGTTGCCAATGATGGCTTGATTATCCGTAAGGAAGAGACTGCATTCCAAGAGGTTCTGAGACCGAAGGTTCAGGGAACCTGGGTTCTGAATCAAGTAACAGCGCAGGAACCACTCGATTTCTTCGTTATGTTTTCTTCTGGCATATCCATGTTAGGAGAACCGGGGCAGAGCGATTATGTTGCTGCAAACTGTTTTCTGGATAGCTTTGCGTCTTACCGTGCAAAAGGGTCGGGCCGAACGCTAACCATTAACTGGCCTGCCTGGAAGGAAACCGGGATGGCTGCCAGATTTGGTTTGAATGTGGATACAGCATTCAAGACGTTAGCAACTCATCAAGCGATCAGTGCTTTTGACATGGTATTGAGCCGTCGTATACGCCGAGTGTTGATCGGTGAGCCCAATTATGCGAGTGAACTCCTACCATTGTTAGAGTCGTCAAGTGTTATCCAATTTTCGGAAGCCATGACAGCTCGAATTCAACAGGAACGTAATCATTTGAATTATCATAACAACCATCTGACGAGAATTGAATATGAGCAGAAGGTTGAACTGCACGGACGAGATAACGGTATATATACAACTACGGAGAAGGAGCTTGCCCAACTGGTGGGACATGTTCTCGGGTTTACCGGGTTAGATGTATACGACAACTTGTTTGAACTCGGCGTTGATTCAATATCAATGATGCGCATTATTACTGAAATACGGGTACGCTACCATGTTCACCTAAACTACCACACGTTCTTTGAAGGTATGAATCTGGCGAAGCTTGCAATTCATCTGATTGGTGCACTCAAGGAAACTGGAGCGATATCCGAGTATCCCCAGCAAGAGCCGGAACCGGCGACCCTGTATGAGGACTTCCCTTTGACAGAAGTACAGATGGCTTATCTGTTAGGTCGAGACGAGCGGTTTGAGATGGGGGGAACATCCACTCACTATTATCTGGAATTGGAAACCAAATTGAACATGGCGCATTTCCAGACTGCATTGCAAAAAGTGATTCAGCGCCATCCAATGCTGCGAGCGGTCATATTGCCGGAGGGCATACAACGAATATTGCCACAGGTACCAGAATATCAACTGGAAATCGTTGATGTGTGCCATCTGAATGAGCAGGAAAAGTGGAAACACATTGAGGTGGAACGGGATCGGATGTCCCATCATGTGTTTGAGCCGAGCCAATGGCCGCTGTTTGAATTCAAAGCTTTTAAAATAGATGATACACGGCATTACCTGTTATTCGGTTATGATCTGCTGATCTGTGATAGTGCGAGTATCCAGATCCTTGGAGAGGACCTGGTGCATTATTGCCGTGAGCCGGAAAAGGAACTTCCTGCACTCAAGTTTTCGTTCAAGGATTATATGATGGCATACGGAGAACTGAAAAAGGGTGAGATGTACGCACGTGACAAGAAGTACTGGATGGATCAGTTGGACACATTCCCTTCCGCTCCAGCACTTCCGCTGAAGCAGGAGCCCAGACATATCAAGAAACCGCAATTTTCACGGCTAAGCTGGATATTGGAACAAGATCCGTGGGAGCAATTAAAGCATAAGGCGCAGCAAAAAAATGTAACACCTTCCGCGCTTCTATGTACTGCCTTTGCTCGAGTTTTGGCCCGTTGGAGCAATCAGGATCGACTTGCCATCAATCTGGCGGCGTTCAACCGCTTTCCATTTCATGAAGAAACCAATCAAATTATCGGTGATTTTACATCCATCATGTTGCTCGAAATTAACGAACAAAAAAACAAGCCTTTTTGGGAACAAGCAAGAGACGTGCAGAGTGGCATGCTCAATATGTTGGAACATCGACATTATGACGGCGTGGAGTTCATTCGAGAACTGGCCCGTCATCGAGAAGCGGGTACTTCCGCCATTATGCCGATTGTATATACCAGCACATTATTTGTGGATGCCATCGGAAGCTGGCAGCATATCGGAGATCTGAAAATGGGTATCAGTCAGACCTCCCAAGTCTACCTTGATAATCAGGTAATGGAGACTGACGGGAGACTGACCATTAACTGGGACTATATTCAGGATCTTTTTCATTACGATACACTTTCCGCCATGTTCGATGATTATACAGCGATGATTACTCATCTGTGTGAGCAAGAGAATATCGAGTTTTTACCAGGTTTGCCTGAACAGGATAATGCCATCTGGAATGCATTTAATGCAACAGCACAATCATTTCCTATATCTACACTGCATGGGTCTTTTATGGAGCAGGCGACCAAGACTCCTTATCAGACAGCATTGATTTACGGTAATCAGCAATTGACTTATCAACAGCTGGATGAACGTTCCAATCAGCTCGCTCATTACTTGACGCAACAAGGAATAACACGGGGAGACCGGGTGGGTTTGCTAGCCAAACGTGGTATGGAGACAATTGTGAATACCATCGGTATTCTCAAAGCAGGAGCGGTATACGTGCCTGTTGATCCCGATTATCCTGAAGATCGTCAGCAATACATTTTACAAAATAGTAACTGCAAAATGCTGTTATTACCCGAACTTTATACGTTTGAGGGACTGGCTGAATTGCCGGTGGAGCCACTGGAAAATAACGCAGCACCTGACGATCTTGCCTACATTATTTATACGTCTGGCAGCACGGGAACTCCAAAAGGGGTAGCTACTGCCCATGGCCCGGCAATGAATACCATTCGGGATATCAATATGAAGTTTGAAGTGACGGATCAAGATCGGATGCTTGGTATCTCTTCAATGTGCTTTGATCTGTCAGTCTATGATATTTTCGGTGCACTTGCGACGGGTGCAGCACTTGTGATCATTGCTGATCAGCGTGATATTCATGACATGTACGACGCGATAAAACAGCATAAAGTAACCATCTGGAATTCAGTTCCAGCCATTATGCAACTGATGGCAGATTACGTAACCGATCAAACCAATGAACAATTAAGGCTCATCCTGCTCAGTGGGGACTGGATACCAAAGAAATTGCCAGAGCAAGTACATGGGCGTTTTCCTTCGGCACAGGTTATCAGCTTGGGAGGTGCGACAGAGGCATCCATTTGGTCTATCTATTATCCCATTGATACTGTCAAGTCTGATTGGAAGAGCATCCCGTATGGAAGACCACTTGCGAATCAGACATTCTATACGCTTGACTACACGGGTTGCCTGAGTCCAGTCGATGTCATTGGTGAGCTCTGTATCGGTGGAGCAGGATTGGCTCAAGGATACTTTAATGATCCGGTGAGGACCGACAATGCATTTTTTAATCATCCGGAATTGGGACGTTTATACCGTACAGGTGATTTTGGAGTCTTGCGAAGAGAAGGGTACATTGAATTCCTTGGCAGACGGGATTCCCAAGTGAAAATCAGGGGGTATCGGGTTGAACTTGGAGAAATTGAAAGCCGATTATCTACAGTTCCTAGCGTGAAGCAGGCTGTCGTTATAGATAAAGTGGACATGCAAGGAACAAAGGTACTGGTAGCCTATTACTCAGCGGAGCGCAGCTATGACGAATTGGAGATGAAGCGTCTTTTGGCAAAAGCACTTCCGGATTACATGGTTCCTCAGCATTTAATCCAGTTGCCTGAATTTCCACTTACACCCAATGGAAAGATTGATCGGAAAGCGTTACCGGAACCAACCTTTGGACAACAGTCCAGTGCACTTGCAGGAACAGAGAGCCCAACGGAGCAAAAGCTGATTGAACTCTGTGAATCGGTATTCGGTATGAATGGAATAGGAACTCACGACAGCTTTTTCCAGATGGGGATCAATTCAATTCTAATGGTGCAGCTGGTGAATCGGATTGGGCAGGAATTCAATCAACGTCTCAGCTTCAAGGAATTTATGGCCCTGAGAGATATTTATGAACTGGCGGCTTTGCTTGAGAGCTCTGTGGAAAATGAAGAGTCAGTGGGAACAATTCATTATCCGCAGCATGATCCATGTCCTGATCCTGAAGGCCGACCATTCCCGCTGACCGAGGTACAGATGGCTTATGTCGCAGGAAGAAGTCAGGCTTTTGAAATGGGGGGCACTTCGACACACGGGTACCTTGAATTCGAGACTCAACTGGAGATGACGCGCTTTAATGAAGCACTAATTAAGTTGATTGAACATCATCCTATGCTGCGGGCAATTATCCTGCCTACCGGAGAGCAACGAATCCTGCCACATGTACCGGTATACCGGATGGATATTGAAGATATCAGTGGTTTGAGTCCTGACGAGATGGAACGGGTGATCATAGCCGAAAGAGAACGTATGTCTCATCATATTTTTGAATTGGAGCAATGGCCATTATTTGAAATACGTGCGAAAAAAATATCTAAGGATACACATTTGCTATTGTTTGGATATGATCTCCTCATTGCTGATGGGGCAAGCATACAGATCTTCAATAATGATCTACTGAAATTCTATCATCATCCCGAGATTAATCCGGAGCCTAATCCATTTACATTCCGCGATTATATTCTTGCTTACAATGAATTCCGTAAATCGAATACGTACCTGGCTGACAAACAATACTGGCTTGCCCGAGTAGAGGAGTTCCCAGCAGCACCTGCACTCCCATTGAAAACAGATCCTGCACAGATCAGCGAACCAAAATTCAAGCGACTTAATGAAGTGTTTGAACCACAGCGTTGGGAGATATTGAAAAAGGTTGCTAATGGACACGGGCTAACACCTTCAGCGCTTCTCTGTGCAGCCTATGCCCAGATCTTATCGTACTGGAGCAATCAACAGAAGATTGCACTGAACCTGACAGTCTTCAATCGTTATCCATTCCACCCAAGCATACAGGATATCATTGGGGACTTTACTTCCATGATTTTAATTGATGTGGATATGGCTTCGGGGAATGATTTTATGGGTCATGTGCGTCATGTTCAGGACAGTATACTGGAGGCGCTGGAGCACAGGCATTATGAAGGCATCGAATTCATACGTGATCTCTCCAAGCATCATCAAATGGGGAACAAGACCGTAATGCCAATTGTCTTCACAAGTATGATCTTTAATGAACGTGAGACATCTGAAGCAACTCAGGGACTGATTGGAAAGGTTCGAACTGGGGTCAGCCAAACATCGCAGGTATATCTGGATCATCAGGCTTCGGATGCGGGAGGGCAGCTAACGCTAACCTGGGATTACGTGGATGACTTGTTTGACCAACAGGTGGTCGAAACGATGTTTGCGCAATATATTGCACTGCTGGATGGCCTAATTGTAGGAGAAACGATTACGGGGCCTGACATTCCTTCAGTCGATCGCAGCATTTTGGAAAGGTATAACCAATCAGAAGAAAATATCATGCCAACAACATTGCAACATTTGTTTGACCGCATGGCTAAACATTATCCAGATCAGGACGCATTGTTGTTTGAGGATGAGCGGATGACGTATTCGGAGCTGGACCGAAGATCTGGTCAACTGGCAGGATATTTATTTGAACAGGAGATTGGGCGAGGGGATCGAGTTGGCGTTGTAGCAAGGCGCCGTATGGAGACCATTGTAAATGTAATGGCTATACTTCGCACTGGTGCGGCATATGTACCACTTGATCCGGATTATCCTGAAGATCGGCAAGCTTACATGCTTAAGAATAGTGATTGTCAAATTGTATTGGACGTGGATGCCTATGATCAGGTCTCGGCTTCAGGTTATCCTCTACTCGAAGGTGAGCTATCTGGAACACCTGATGATATTGCATATGTAATCTATACCTCGGGAAGTACGGGTAGACCGAAGGGTGTTGCCATTACTCATGGGGCTGTAACGAATACAATTCTGGATATGAACAGAAAGTTCGGTGTTCATGAGAAGGATCGCATGCTTGGCGTATCTTCCATGTGTTTCGATTTATCCGTATATGACGTGTTCGGTGCACTTTCCTCGGGTGCAGCTCTCGTAATTGTATCCGACCAAAGAGATATCCGAATGATGAAAGAGGCCGTTGATCGCCATCAGGTTACAATCTGGAATTCGGTTCCAGCGATTATGGATATGTTCATGGATCGACTGGAATCCGATGCTGGACGAAGCTACCGTTGGGCAAGTGATGAAGAGATTCAGGCGTCAACCCAACTGGCTGTGGAGAAAGAGTCAGTAGAATCGGTGTACCATTGGTCATTCTCCACGCTGTGGCGAATGGATGGAAAGCATATCTACGTGGATGAGTTCAAATGCCCTGCATATGCAACAGGTATGTTCCCTGAACTGTATTTCCTGGCACAAAAGGGGATCCGGCAATCCGAGATTGCTTCTTTCTTCCCGAATGTACCTGTTAGTGAAGTGAATTCGCTCATGGAACTGCTCATTCGCAAACGTGCTTTGGTCAGCGGACTTATGGAGCCAGCGGAAATTTTCAAGAAGCAGACGCAGTTATTCCGCAATCCGTATGATGAAAAGGTGGCATACGATGCACAGGCATACGAGGCATTCAAAAAAATACAGTTGCATCGTAATTTCGGTGAGAACACCACACTTGAGGTCTCACTGGAGCGTGGTGTTGAATATCCTGATTTCATCTCCAAGCGACGTTCTCATCGTTCCTTTAAGGAGGATCAGCCTGTCACCATGAAACAGTTCTCCGATCTGATGGGAGTACTGGGTCAATATGATCAAGGACAGGAAATTCGTTATTACTATCCTTCTGCGGGAGGACTATACCCGATAGATGTGTTTGTGTATGTGAAGGAAGGAAGAGTTGCGGGAATGGAGGCGGGCCTGTACTACTTTAGTCCAGTGGATTACACGGTACGCCTTGTTCATGGGAATCAGTCATTCACTGATGAAATGCACTATTACACAAACAGGTCCATTTATCAGTCTTCAGCGTTTACTGTTTTCTTCATTTACAACGCGGAAGCAACCATGCCGAAATATGGCGCGCAAGGTTATTTATACTCCCTTATTGATACCGGAATTATGGTATCCACACTAAACAGTGTTGGAGAGATGTTGGGCATTGGAATGTGTTCCATCGGAGATATGCCTTTTGAGAAAGTGAAACCGTTATTCAATTTAAATGAAAATCAGATCTGGCTTCACACGGTGGAAGCAGGATTGAAGCCAGACGATGAAATGGCTTCTCCAGAAGAATGGAGCAGCAGAAATTATATCAGACAAAGTCCAAGCGTATCGGTATCCTATGGCGAAAACCCAATGGCTGCTGACCCATCCCTATTATCGGAACGTTCCGTAGCAGTCCTGGGTGCACAGACCGCTCCGCTGGCTAATTTAAATATCCAAAGTTCTGATATAGAAAGAGCAGTAAACATCACCAACGAGGGTAACCATCAAAGCAGTCTTCGTCTTATACTGCTCAGCGGTGACTGGATACCTCTATCGTTACCGGGCAAAGTCAGAAATCTGTGTCCTGATGCAAGCATTGTGAGTCTCGGTGGTGCAACAGAGGCTAGTATTTGGTCCATTTATTACCCTATTAATTCAATATCTGATGCGTGGAACAGTATCCCTTACGGGTATCCGTTGGCGAATCAAACATTCCATGTGCTCGATTATAAACTGCGTCCATGTCCGGTTGATGTTCCAGGTGAGATGTTTATCGGCGGAGTAGGTCTTGCAAATCAATATGTGAATGACTTGGATAAAACGGAGAAAGCATTCATTCAGCATCCGCTCCTTGGTCGATTGTATAGAACGGGAGACCATGGCGTCATGCGTAAAGAGGGATACATTGAATTTTTGGGCAGAAAGGACAACCAGATCAAAATCAGGGGGCATCGCGTGGAACTTGGTGAAATTGAAGCCATATTCATTCAGCACCACGCCTTGAAGCGTGTGTATGTAATGGACAGGCAGAACGAGCAAAAGAAAAAATATCTGTGTGCCTATTATGTCTCTGATCAAGAAGTTTCCATTGCTGAATTGCGAGAGTTTCTGATATCCAGATTGCCGGAGTACATGGTGCCTTCATTCTTTATCCGGTTGGAAGCCATCCCTCTAACAGCAAATGGAAAAATCAATCGTAATGCATTACCTGAACCAACAGCTCTACACACAGCTCAGGTTCAATACAAGGCTCCCGCCAATGATATTGAGAAACTATTGGTACAGATATGGAGCGAAGTACTTGGCAATGCTCACATTGGTGTGAATCAGCATTTCTTTGAGATCGGCGGCGATTCTGTTCTGATGATCAAAGCACATGCCAGACTTGATGACCAATATCCGGGAATTGTGAAAATAACCGACATGTTTAATTTGCCAACTATTTCGGATATTACCGCATTTATCGAGAATCAGTTGGACGAGATGGATGTAATCCATGTATCACGCTCCCGCATTCCCTTGTCCATGGATTATTTCGTGGAAGGAGATTCAACATCAAACGAAACAGAAGAGTTGCAGTTTGCCTTATCAGCAGAACTCTATGATCGTGTGGTGAATGCTACCAGCAGGTGGGACGTAGAGGTGGATGATATTTTATTTGCCGGCTTTGCGTACCTTCTCGCACAGACATCCAACAGTGATCGGATAAGTATACATGCAGCTATTGGGCAGTCCGACTATATTCAAGTATTTGATCTGGACTTCGGCTCGTTGGAACAATTTAATGAATTA
This sequence comes from Paenibacillus amylolyticus, assembly GCF_047302515.1. Lineage (GTDB taxonomy): Bacteria > Bacillota > Bacilli > Paenibacillales > Paenibacillaceae > Paenibacillus > Paenibacillus amylolyticus_G. The sequence continues at coordinate 660,296 of NZ_CP168019.1, forward strand.
TTCCAGCTTATCCATCAATCCAAGGGTCAAGATGGCAGAGAGAACTTCCACACCAAGTATGTTAGTACCCTCTTGCAGGAGCCCGGTACAGGAACATTACCTTTGTTCTATAACGCTGGTGCAGTTGCTTCGGGAGTACCGATGTCTGAACTGTACGACTTAACGTTACAAGTGGTTCATCAGGAGGACAGCCTGCACTTTGTATGTGGATTCCGTTCAATGAAATGGCGGAAGAGCAAGGTCGAGTCACTCTTGCAACTCTACTTTAAACTACTGAACCTGATACTCGAATGATCTCAAGCCGACTGTAAAGGAGAGCAAAATGAGAAAAGGATTAATGGGAAGTATTAAACTGGATGATCTCCTGGAATCCGGGGCAGAATCGGTCGATATCGAAAGTGTTTCGACTAAGGACATTGCCATTATTGGAATGTCCGGCAGATTCCCGGGTGCAGAGGAACTCGAGGCATATTGGAGCAATCTGGTTAACGGTGTGGACAGTATCAGCGATTTTCCCGCAGAACGACAATCTTTCACAGATTATTATATGAAGACACGGGGAGAGTCGGTCGCGTATACCAAAGCAGGGTTCTTGAATCATATTGACCGATTCGATTATCGTTTCTTCAACCTGTCTCCCCGTGAAGCTTCTCTCATGGACCCCAATCAGCGGTTGTTTCTTGAAACGGCTTGGCACGCCATTGAGAATTCGGGATATGGAGGCGGGAAACTTAAAGGAAGCAACACAGGTGTGTACGTTGGGTTTCGAAACGATGAAGTATATGACTACAAAAGATTAATCACTGACTTGGAACCTCAGGCAGATCCCAGTGCAGTTCCAGGTAATCTGGCCTCCATTCTGGCTAGCCGGATTTCTTACTTGCTGGATCTGAAGGGGCCGAGCCTTTGTCTTGATACAGCATGTTCATCTTCTCTCGTAGCCATCCATCTCGCGTCCCAGGCCATTCGAAACGGGGATTGTGACCTGGCTGTCGCTGGTGGCGTCAAGATACGTTTGTTTCCCCTGGATGAAGGGAACAAGCTTGGTGTGGAAGCGCCAGATGGCAAAGTGAAGGCGTTTGATGCAGATTCGGATGGGACGGTGTGGGGTGAAGGTGCTGCCGCTATTATCCTCAAACCTTTGAACAAAGCACTCAGGGATCGAGACCATATTTACGCAGTCATCAAAGGAAGTGCTGTGAATCAAGATGGAACTTCCGTAGGCATCACAGCGCCGAATACTGCTTCACAGGCAGATTTGCTGGTGAAAGCATGGAAAAATGCGGGGATTAACCCGGAGACGCTAAATTATATTGAAACACATGGTACAGGAACAGATATGGGAGATCCCATTGAGTTTGAGGCCATTCGCAGAGCGTTCCAAAAGTTTACAAACAAGAAACAATTCTGTGCTATTGGTTCAGTGAAGACAAATGTGGGCCATTTGGATTGTGTAGCTGGCATGGCTTCGCTTTTCAAGGTCATTATGGGAATGCGTGAAGGCATGATGCCACCCACACTTCATTTTCAGCGTCAAAACTCAAAAATCAACTTTGAAGATTCTCCAGTCTATCTCAACACTCGCCCTAGAATATGGCATGCCGAAGGAGCTCCACGCAGATGTGGTGTCAGCGCGTTTGGTCTAAGTGGAACCAATAGTCACATTGTAGTTGAAGAGCCGCCACGTTATCACAGGGCAGTTACCGCAGTGACCCCGGGTATGCAAATTTTAACGATCTCTGCCAAAAGTGCTGCCAGCTTAACAAAGCTGGTGCAAGCGTATCAGGCCTTGCTCGTTTCAGATCCTGAACTTTCGCTGGCAAATCTATCATTTTCGGCTAATACCGGAAGAGGGCACTACACTCAAAGGCTTGCGATCACTTACAGTGATCGCAAGGATTTGGAAAGAAAATTGAAGCTTGTATCAGACGCAAATGGTGCTCTTGATCTCGAGATAAACGGAGTACACACAGGCATACATCGGATAATAACAGCCGGTGCAGGGGAGTCCACGCGAAGTACAGGGGAAATCACGGAGCAGGAGGTCAGACTACTTGGACAGAAGGCCCAAGCATGGCTTTCTGAACCTCATCTTCATCCGAGGGAAGTGCTGTTGGAGGCCATTTGTGATTTGTATGTTCAGGGAGCCGATGTGAGTTGGGAAGATCTGTACAGAGAAAAGTCTGTGCGCAGGATTCCACTTCCGTCATACCAGTTTGAACCGAACATATGCTGGCTGGACTGGAAATCGGACATGGATCAACGCCAGACAGATGACATGTATCGGAGCTTGTATAGAACACGCTGGATCGCGGATTTATTGGAACCATCCATACCCGATGAGGAGCAGCAGCCAATTGATGATGGGATAACCTTGATATTGCGAAAAGATAAAGACCTTGAAGGCGAAAGGCTTGAAACCACCTTGCGTAATCTGGGACGAAAGCTGGTATCCGTGACATTTGACGGAGATGTTGCCGTTATGGAAGGACTCTCAGGTCTAGTTCAACTTTCTTCAGAAGATGTTTATGATCACCTGCTTGGTGCACTGCCTTTCAATGATATAACCCGTGTTATTCATCTACTGAGTTCAACGCCCAGAATGCAGGTGCATAATCTGGCGGATCTTTCTCAGGCGGAAATAGAGGGTCCTCTGAGTCTGTTCAGACTGGTCAAATCTCTGGTGCAGAGAGCGGTGTCTGGCCCTGTAGACATATCAATTGCTACGACAACTGCTTATCAAGTGACGGGGGACGAAGTGGAACTGTATCCTGAGCACGCTGCCTTGATCGGCTGGGCTAAGGTTATAGGAAAGGAATATCCGCATATCCGGTGTCAGTGCATTGACAGAGATGAACATAGTTCACTTGAATCTATTCCGGAGTTGGTTAGTGGCGCAGGCATCTCCAACGAGAATTTTGCCTATCGGAATGGGATTCGTTATGTTGAACAGCTGGATGAATGGAACACAGAGACTCAGGAAAATAGGGACTGGCAACTGGTTGAAGATGGAGTATACATCATAACGGGTGGAGCAGGGGGGATAGGTTCAGAGATTGGGAGATGGATGGCTGGTCAGGCAAAGGTACGAATTGTCCTACTGGGACGGACTGAATTACCCAACAGAGAGCAATGGCCGCTGCTTCGTAAGAAGGGGAAAGATCAAACGGCTGTTCAGCAGATTATTCGTGAAATAGATGCCATGGAAAGTCTCGGAGCAATGGTAACTTATTTTAGCGTAGATGTATCCGATGAAATGCGTCTTACCCATACGTTGGATGTTATCAGAAAAACGTTTGGTTCTATACATGGAATTGTGCATTGTGCAGGAACGGGAAGTGATCTGTCTACCGATCAGAAGAGTGAAGATGACGTCAAGCGCACGTTGGCTCCCAAGATCAGGGGGACATGGTTGCTTGATCAACTTACCCGACAAGATCAGCCTGATTTTATGCTGTTATGTTCTTCTATCGCTACAACATTTAGCACGTTGACTATGGGAGATTATGTTGCAGCCAATGCCTACCTGGATACGTTCGCTGCACAACGAACCAAGCAGGGACTTCACACACTCGCGATTAACTGGGTGACCTGGAGGGAGCGGGGAATGGCAGCACGTTCGGGTTTTACGGCGGATACTATATTTAAGGCCATTTTACCTGAACAGGCGATCCATACTCTCGCAGACGTTGTTACTCAAAAAGTAGACCGCGTTATTATCGGGGAATTAAACATAGATGGTGGGGGCATTCGTTTACTCGAACGTTCAGGGATTCGGGTTGCTCCACATTTGCTCGAACGATTGAAGAGAATGAAGTCTACGACCGGGTCTATAGCAGAAATGGCTTCTACCCGATCACTTTCACAACATGGCACGGGTCAGGTGATCCTAATGGGAAAAGAAAAAGAGGATTACACCGAAGCAGAACGACGTGTCGCTGATGTTTGCAGACAGGTATTGGGTTTCGAGGAAATTAACATCCATGAAAATTTCTTTGAACTGGGAGCCGATTCCCTCTTGTTAAAAACGATGCATGCCAGATTGGAACTGCTTGATCCAGGTTCACTTATGATTACGGACTTGTTTGAGCACGCAACAGTTTATAAACTGGCCCGTTTTCTGGTAGATAAACGCCAGGGAAGCAACAACATGACACATCATACACCGATGAAAGGAACGGAACAGGACATAGCCATTATTGGTATTTCCGTCAAACTGCCTAACGCCAACAATACTGATGAATTCTGGGACAATATTCGTAACGGGTTGGATTGCAGGACCGCATTGTCTGCAGAACGAAAGGATGCCATTGATCGCTATATTCGATATAAACAGTTTCCTGAGGGCAGCGTTGCTCTTGTGGAAGGGTCCTATATTGATGAGATTGATAAGTTCGATAGTACCTTTTTCCGTTTGTCTCCCAAGGAAGCAAGCCTGATGGACCCACATCAGCGTCTTTTCCTGCAGGCATGCTGGGAAGCAGTTGAAGATGCCGGTTGTGTAGAAAACATTAGTGGAAGTTATACCGGGGTGTTTGTTGGATACTCGCCGAATATTCGCGATATGTATTCACGACTCATTTATGAAACCAATCCGACTCTGCTATCCAGCGCTATGGTGGGCAACACAGCAGCAGTTACCTCTGGAAGAGTATCTTATATGCTGGACTTGAAGGGGCCATCGATGGTCGTAGATACAGCCTGTTCATCATCCCTCGTTGCTGTAGATGCTGCATGTCAATCGATTCGTAGCGGCAAATGTGAAATGGCCATAGCTGGTGGGATTAAAATCCATACCATGCCAATTCATCACACGAATACACGCATGGGAATAGGCATGGAATCCATGGATGGAATCACGCGTGCATTTGATGAGGAATCCGAAGGAACGGGATTTGGCGAGGGCATTGGTGTAATCATGCTCAAACCACTCGAAAAAGCTAAACAGGATGGCGACCAAATCTATGCGGTCATTAAGGGATCAGCATCCAATCAGGATGGTAGTTCTGCCGGGATGACAGCACCAAATCCGGCAGCTCAGGAAGACGTGATTCGCAAGGCATGGGATGATGCTGGCATTGATCCTGCGACCATTGGTTATGTGGAAGCCCACGGGACGGGTACACCTTTAGGGGATCCGATTGAAGTAAACAGTTTGACGAATGCATTCCGTATGTTCACCGACAAACGAAATTTCTGTGCGATTGGATCTGTCAAAGCCAATATGGGTCATCTGCTTGAGGCAGCGGGAATCGTCGGGTTGATCAAAGCAGCGTTGGCACTGAAAAACAAGGAATTGCCTGCAACGATTCACTTTAATCGACCCAATGAAAATATCCCGTTTTACGATTCTGCCATATACGTCAACACCGTTACTCGTAAGTGGGAGGTTGAAGGCCATCCGCGGCGAGCTGGCGTCAGTGCGTTTGGCATGAGCGGAACCAATGCCCATATAGTGCTGGAAGAACCACCGGCAGACTATACCCATAAAGAACTGCCTGACCACGTTCCTCACGGCGGGCCACAGTTGTTCATGCTTTCGGCCAAATCACGTGAGAGCTTGCAGCAACTTGTTACGAGATACGTTGGATATGGTCCGCAATTATTACAAATGAATTTGCAGGATATTTGTTACACGGTCCAGGCTGGGCGCAGTCATTATCCGCATCGATTAATTTTTGCAGTGAATACGACAATGGAGCTTGTTTCCCGTTTGAATGAATTGAACCGGCTCTACTTTTGGGAGTCTGAACTGGGCGACACCGGCAAGGTTTTCTATCGTTATGCAGAACACCGATTGGTATCAGGTACGGATGGGATTAGACGTCCGGATGATCTAACTCTGGTTCAGAAGGAAAGTTTGAACGCCGAAATTCAAGAAGTGGCATTAGCGTGGAGGAACGGCCTGTACAGGGACGAATCCATGCAGATCAAAATTAGTGAGTTGTATTCGGCGGGCGCAGATTTGCCACCATTATTATGGAATGACGGACAGGCACCTCGTAAAGTGCGGCTCCCGGTGTATGCTTTCGAGCGTAAGACACACTGGCTGGACATACCCGACGTTGCCCCGGTAAAAGTGGAACGTATGGAACAACCATTTCATGTTATTCGTTGGGTTAACACGCCATCCAACGATGGGACATCATGGATGTCCTCCGAATCTGGAGATGTGTTATTGTTCACAGGAAAAACCGCTCTTTCGGCATCGATCTATGAGAGATTACAAGCTGCGGGTCGGAAGGTTGTAAGAGTAGAGATTGGACTTCAAAAGGATTCTACTCCAGGCGATGGATGGTATGGCGTTGATTCAAATAAACAGGCGTATGAGGACTTGTTAACAGATCTTCAATCTGAGTATCAATTCACACATATTATCCATATGTCAACGACTGAGCAAGCAGTATTTCCTGAGAGTATCGAACAATTAGAGGTGACCCAGCAACGTGGGGCTCGCAGCCTGATGTATCTTACACAGGCGCTGGCACATGTGGGTTATGAACGCGGGCTGAGCCTTACGCTGGTATCTGATTATGTTAACGAAGTGACAGGTAATGAACGTGTCCTTCAGCCACAACAAGCTCCTTTTATGGGAATGGGACGAGTTGTAGGTCAGGAATTGATGGGCATATCCTGCAAGTTCCTGGACGTTGATGATGTTGTCTCTGCTGAAGATGTGTTACAAGAGATCGGCCGAAAGTCTGATTTGTATCTTGTTGCTTACCGGGAAGGTACCCGTTATGAGGAGCAGTTCGAGACTTTGAACGATACGACGGTGATCGGCCATTCGCCAGCAATGCAAAATGACGGTGTATACGTGATTACTGGCGGCACGAAAGGCATTGGACTGGAAGTTGCCCAGTACTTGGCTGACAAGGGAGCAGGACATGTTGCTTTGCTTGCCCGTTCACCTTTTCCGCCGCGTGACCAGTGGACTGAATGGCTTGATCAGAACAGAGACAGGGAAGTGTGCGAGACTATAAACCGGGTGATGGATCTGGAGAAGAAGGGAACGTCATGTTCATTTTATCAAGTGGATATCGGGCATCTGGATAGGCTACGTGAGGTATTTGATGAACTTCGACAAAACTACGGTCCCATTCGTGGCGTAGTCCACAGTGCCGGTGTACCTGGTGAAGGCATGCTGATGCGCAAGACGGAGGAACAGTTCTCAGCGGTGATAGGTCCCAAAGTCCATGGAACATGGGCGCTTGATCAGGTCACGCTTGAGGATAATCTTGACTTCTTCCTGCTCTTCTCCACGATCTCTTCGGTGTTTGCTGCTCCGGGCCAGGGGGACTATGCTGCTGCCAATGCATACCTGGATGCGTTTGCTGCATATCGAAGCAAGCTCGGGAAACGAACACTAACTATTAACTGGAACACATGGCGAGATACGGGGATGGGCGTTCGTTACGGCATCAATGTGGATGGCGTATTCTCTGCCATTCCTACGGAGCAGGGCATTGCATGGCTGGATCGTGCGATGGGAATGACCTTGAATCGGGTAATCGTCGGCGAGATCAATCGTGAAAGTAAATTGCTTGGCATGATGTCAAGTGTTGCTGTGAGACTATCTGATGACCTGAGATCTCTGGCTACTAATGAGAAAACTGTGTTTCCTGAAACTCAGAATCAGACCGGTTATGCAGAAGTTACTCTGGATGGCAGGACAGGAGAAGGAGCATATAGCGATGCTGAGGATCTGATTGCCAAAATCTTCGGTTCGGTACTAGGGTTCAGTGAAATCAATATTTATGACAGTTTCTTCGAATTAGGGGGAGATTCAATCATGTTGGGCCAGATGCATGAGTTATTGGATCGGCATTTCCCCAATAAAATCAAACTGGTAGATCTGTTCGAATATACAACTGTAGACAAACTCAGCAATTACATTGCAGGCAATGAGCAACATACCCTGCAAGCTGCACCGATAACATCCGCATCAGAAGAGCAGGACGGAGATTGGAATGACTCATTAAGCCATATGCTGGACAAGTTGCAGGACGGGGAAGTATCTGTCGAAGACATTCTTCATCGTTTGGATGAAATACGGCCAGGGGAGTGAGCTTGTGGAGAAAGTCTACAAACATGTTGTTGAAAACATAGCCTCCGGCAAAATTGACAAAGTGACGGGGATTCAGGTCATCAATCTGCTGAAGCAGGAAGAAGCAAATCATCAAGAGGATATAGCAGTCATAGGCATGAGCCTTAAATTTCCCCATGCGAATCGTCCGGAGGAATACTGGCACATTGTTGAGCAGGGGATTGATTGCATAGGTGATTATCCATCTGATCGAAAATCTGTAACGGATGAGTACCTCAGACTAAGCGGATATTCAGACGAATTCCTTCAATATCTGGATGGAGCTTTTCTGGATGAAGTGGATCAATTCGATTATAAGTTCTTCCGTCTCTCGCCAAAAGAGGCCAGTCTGATGGACCCTTGTCATCGTTTATTTTTGCAAACAGCATGGCATGCCATCGAAGATGCCGGTTACGGCGGGCAAAGGCTTGCAGGAAGTAATACCGGCGTCTTTACCGGATTTGCCAATAGCAACAACTATAAGGAAATGATCAAGGATACCAATCCGGAAGAGTTGTCTATTGCGATGACTGGAAATATCGCGTCAATGCTTCCAACCCGCATCTCGTATCTGCTTAATCTAAAAGGACCGACCATGGTAGTGGATACGGCTTGTTCGTCCTCGTTGGTATCCGTTTATCTGGCTTGTAAATCGCTGATGAACGGGGATTGCAACATGGCGATTGCCGGAGGAGTTAAGCTGGACATTCTGCCAGTGGATAATGACTTTCTGAAGATTGGGATTGAATCCACCGACTACCGGACAAGAGCTTTTGATAAAGAAGCAGATGGCTCCGGTATGGGTGAAGGTGTGGCTGCAGTAATTTTGAAGCCGCTTCGTCAGGCTCAGAAGGATGGAGACCACATCTATGGTGTAATCAAAGGCATCGCCTTGAATCAGGATGGAACGTCCATGGGCATCACGGCCCCCAATCCGGTTGCTCAATCCGAAGTAATCGAGGAGGCGTGGAAGCGAGCAGGCATCCACCCGGAATCCTTGGCCTATATTGAAACTCATGGAACAGGAACCAATCTGGGTGACCCTATCGAGATTCAGGGGCTGGAACGTGCTTTTCGAAAATATACGAATAAAAAGCAATTTTGTGCAATTGGTTCGGTCAAAACCAATGTCGGTCATCTGTATGAAACAGCAGGTATGGCCAGTCTAATTAAAGGGCTTTTATCGTTGTATCATCGGAAACTCCCGCCTTCCCTTCATTTTAATTATCCAAACCTGAATATTGATTTCGGGAATTCACCCGTCTATGTCAATACAAGGTTAAGAGAGTGGGAGCGAGGTGCTGATCCGCGTAGATGCGGGATAAGTACATTTGGTTTGAGCGGAACAAATTGTCATATGGTGCTGGAAGAAGCTCCTGTACAGGCCACTTTGACCGTTACGCATGATGGGCATACGGGTGTTCATCCATTCACGTTGTCTGCGGGATCAGATCATGGAATTCAAGTTCTCATGAAACAGTATCTGGACGGAGTATCTACCTTCCCCGACAGGTATTCATTACTGGATGTGTGTCGAACAGCCAATGCATGTCGTGGACATTATGCTCACCGAGTGATCATTTTGGCTGAACATTTGGAGGATTTGCGCATTAAGCTGACCCAGGTTATATCTGGAGACATTCATACGTTCACAGCACCTTGGTTTCATTATGGGGAACACCGACTGATCAGCGACAATCGGGAAGTTGCAGGGGTACTTGATATTACCCAGAAAAACGTTCGTGCGTTAAGTGAAGAGGTCAGACAAGAATTGAACCAGGTGAATGAGGCTACATTCGACTGGGGGCGCCTGTGTACTCTTTACGTGCAAGGGGCATCCGTGGACTGGTGGCGTCTGTATGAGGGTAAGTCTACGAAGACCGTACCTCTGGCGGGTTATCCCTTTGATTCGCAGAAGTGCTGGATTGACATGGGAAGCAGACCAGCAGAAGAGAGTGTCCACCATGACAACGGATTGTTTTCTCTCACGTGGCATGAGCTTGAGGGAGATTACGAGGATAACGAAGTTCATTCAAGCGAGAGAGTTGTACTCTTTACAGCTGATGACAAAGGTGGGGCTGACCTTGCATTGTTTTTGCAACAATCGGGTAAGGACGTCATTAAAGTTTGCCCGGGAGATTACTATGAACAGAGGAACGATACTGATTTTCGAATTGGTTCCAAAGAGGGCGATTTTGATTCTTTAGTCAATGCTTTGGATTCAAAATCATGGTCACAGGTCATCTACGCACCTACCTTTGCTTCGGACACTTCTGTTCAGAATCTGGTGGAGTTGAATGAATCACAGGAACGCGGTGTTTACAGCCTGCTGTATCTGGTTCGTTCTTTGACCAGACATGGTATTGATTATGATATGGATATGGTGATTTTGACCCAATGTGTCCATCATGTCACAGGCAAAGAACAGGTTCTTAGACCCGAGCTCGCACCGCTAGAAGGTCTTGCCAAGGTCATACGCAAGGAGCATCTGAACATACAATGTCGAGTTATCGACCTGGAAGATATGCTATGGAACAAGGGGAGTGCAGAGTCTGTTCTCAGAAAAACAGATCACTTCCTTACCGCCATTCGAGACGGAAAACGGTATATTCAGTCATTCGGTACACTCCAGCCTGTTGCAGAGTCGGACAGTAACAATGGACAATTTCCGGCTCTTCATTCAGAAGGGATATATCTTGTGTCTGGTGGAGCCGGAGGTATCGGGATTGAAGTATCCAAATATTTGGCTGGCAGGGACAAGGTACATCTGGCCTGGATTAATCGTACTGCCTTTCCACCCCGGAGAACATGGGAGGCGATTTTGGAAGCACAGCAGGATCAGTCGTTATGCCGAAAGATTCAGGGAGTTCTCGATATTGAAAATATGGGAGCTACCGTTGAAATATACAGCGCTGACATTTCCAAAAAAGAAGAGGTAGTTCCAATTGTAGAAGAGCTGCGTCAACGTCATGGGAAGATCCGGGGGGTTATCCATGGTGCGGGAATCGGAAGATCCGACTTATTGATGAATCGTACGGATGACCAGTTTAAAAGCATTTTCAATCCGAAAGTGATGGGTACACGTATTTTGGATGAAGTTACCCATTCGGATGATCTGGATTTCTTTCTTCTGTTTTCTTCAGTAGCAACGATGTTTAGCGGAGCCGTTCAAGGAGATTATACCGCAGCCAATGCTTATCTGGATGCCTACGGGGAATATCGGAACAAGCTCGGAAGAAGGACACATGTGGTGAACTGGACGACCTGGAAAGAGACTGGTATGGCCCTTGAAGGTGGTTTCACAATCGACACCATTTTTAAAACGTTGCCAACCGGTAAGGCTCTTGAAGGGTTCGAGCAGGTGTTATCCCATAATGTACCGAGAGCACTTGTAGGTTATCTCAATTATGAGAACGGTGGAGTCTTCCTACTCGAAAAATCAGGGGTAATGCTCTCTCCTGTGCTGACTGCGCAAATTGAACTATTTAAGGAAAAAAAGAAGCAGGAAAAAGCGAACAAAGCAAAGAGTGTAACAACAAATCCAGCAGGAGAAGTAAGTCTGACAGGAAGTCTCAACGAAGAGTTTAGTGATACGGAAAAACGTGTGGCCGAATGTTGCAGAAAAATATTAGGTTTTGATCAAATTGATATTCACGACAACTTCTTTGAACTAGGTGCGGACTCTATTCTGCTAATGAAAATTCAGAGTGAAATTGAGCGGATTTTTCCAGGAGCCATTAATGTTACGGACCTGTTCGAATACTCGAATGTACATCATCTCGCAAAATTTATCGGTGGAAAAAACAAGAAGGAGGAACAGCGTCCTTCTCCAGCGATGCATCTCAAGAAGCGTACTGCGGCGGAACGAGATGGAGATATTGCGATTATCGGCATGGCTGTGAATGTGCCGCTTGCTTCCACACCTGAGGAGCTGTGGGCGCATCTCGTCAACGGCACGGATCTGGTTCGGTCGTTTCCCGAATCGAGAAAGGTGGATATTGACAAGCATTTTGCGTTCACAGGTCATGACCAGACACAGATGAAATACAATGAGAACGCGTATCTGGAAGACATAGACAAGTTTGATGCAGGTTTCTTTCGGTTATCGCCCAAGGAAGCAAGTCTAATGGATCCCAATCAGCGATTATTTCTTGAAGCTGCTTGGACTGCAATTGAGGATGCAGGGTATGGCGGCACCAGATTGAGTGGTAGTAAAACAGGCGTATATCTGGGATATGCGGCAACCTTGCGAGATCTGTATGCACGTCTCTTATATGAAGTTGATCCTGGGAGCGGATCAAGCTCCATGGTGGGTAATCTGACAGCAATGATGTCTGCCCGGATCTCATATTTATTGGATCTAAAGGGTCCAAGCATGGTTATTGATACGGCCTGTTCATCTTCATTGGTGTCTGTAGACATGGCTTGCAAAGCTATTCGTAGCGGACAATGTGATTATGCACTGGCTGGCGGAATCAAGATTAATCTGTGTCCGGTGGATGATGAAAATATGAAACTTGGCATTGAGTCTACAGATCATCGCTCCAAAGCTTTTGATGATGAAGCAGATGGAGCAGGTATTGGAGAAGGGGTTGCAGTGGTACTGCTGAAATCACTTCAGCAGGCATTGGATGACCATGATTCCATTTATGCTGTAATTAAAGGCGGGGCTGTGAATCAGGATGGCAGTTCAATAGGCATCACGGCACCTAATCCGGCATCTCAAACAGAGGTTATTATATCTGCTTTGGAGGATGCAGGAGTTGAACCGGAGACAATCACCTACATTGAAACACATGGCACGGGCACGACATTGGGAGATCCGATTGAAATTAAGGGCATATCCGATGCACTGTCGAGCTACACAGATCGCAAGCAATTCTGTGCGGTGAGTTCCATCAAGACCAACTTGGGGCATTCTTCGGAGGCTGCTGGAGTGATTAGTTTGGTGAAGGCGGTCATGGCGCTGCGTGAGAAAAAGCTTCCTCCGACACTGTACTTTAATCGACCTAATCGAATGATTGAATTTTCCAATTCACCGGTCTTCGTGAATACCCGTCTTCGTACGTGGCATTCCGAGGAAGGACCGCGACGTTGTGGGATTAGCGCCTTCGGGATTAGTGGAACCAATTGTCACGTTATCCTGGAAGAGGCCCCAGTGCAGACATTTGTCCAAGCAGAGGAACGCAGACCTTATATTTTGCCTCTTTCCGCCAAAAGTAAAGACTCTCTATCCAGATTGATCGCAACTTATCATGATTATCTCGATAGTTACGATGAACTGGATTTGTTAAGCCTGTGCGGAACAGCTGCTCAGGGAAGAGGACACTACAAGTTGCGTATCGCCATTCCTTTTAAAGACAAAGAAGAGCTGGTATCCCGATTGGACAAGCTGCATGGGTGCCCGTTTAGCGAGATTAAACCGCCCGTTGCTTATGCATCTGAACATCGAATGGTTCCTGAGACGAAGGAGCCGGGTGTTGGCGAATTGACGGAACAAAAACTTCGTGAATTAAACGAGCAAGCAGACAGGGTACTGAAGCTCATTAACGAGCACGGATGGGAAGATCAGCACTTGGAGGAAATATCGATTCTTTATACACAGGGGGCCGATATTGACTGGTCCAGATTGTACGCAGAAGAGGAAACCTTCCGGCTCCATCTTCCAACGTATCCTTATGAGCGCAATCGTTGCTGGATTGATATTCCCGAGCGAGTTGCGGTTCAACCATCCGTTGTGCAGAAGGAAGAACCAACGATGCATTACACCATTGGCTGGGTGGAAGCGACTAATCCTGAGCGGCTCATTCCGAATCCGCAAACCGTCTTGCTTTTGAAGGGGACAATTCCATTATGTGACAGTCTCTCCCGGGAACTTACTGAACGTGGAGCACATGTAATTGAAGTTACGCTTGGTGCAACATATGCGAAGATCTCTCCGGTTCATTATCAGATTGATGGTTCGGAGGATCAGTATCTGCAATTATTGAAAGCTACGAAGAACCACAGAATAGATCAGATTATTCACACCTTTACCATAAATGGTCATACAGCACCCGAGAGTCCTAAGGAACTGGAGGATGCCTTATGCCGAGGTGTGCATAGCTTGTTTTACCTTACAAAAGCCATTGTGGGTGCAGGATTGCGAAATCGAATGCGCATTGTGCTGTTATCCCAGTACGTTCATGAAGTTAGCGGCCACGAATCACATCTTGCTCCTGAACATGCAACGATGTTTGGCTTGGGCAAAGCGATTGGACAAGAGCATCCTCAGCTGGAATGCAAAGTCATGGATATAGATGATGACACCGCTATTCCTATTTTGCTCAATGCAATGAATGCAGATGATGTTTTCTACTCCACTGCTTATCGGAAGGGTCAACGATATGTGGAAGAGTTCAGGAAGACAGATCTGTTGGGAGCTGAGCTCTCTGATGTAACCATTAAGGAGCAAGGGGTCTATCTCATCACCGGTGGAATGGGCGGCATTGGCCGAGCATTCGCAGAACATTTTGCCAACAGACACAACGTTACCTTGATTCTTGCAGGCAGATCGGATTTCCCTGATCGGGAAACATGGCCAGCCATTTTGGAGGATAACAAGGATCTGGAGCAATGCAACAAAATTAAATGGATACATTCGATTGAGAACAGAGGTTCCACAGTAGGTCTCTACAGCGTGGATACAGGTGATCTTCAACAAGTATCAAGACTCATGGAGAACATCAGAGAGCAGCACGGCAAAGTGGATGGCATTGTTCATGGAGCAGGGGTAGCCGGTGAAGGATTCCTTGCATCCAAGGATGCGGAGACCTTTAACCGTGTGTTGCTTCCGAAAGTCCAGGGAACCTGGAATATGGATCAGGCAACAGCCCACGACTCTCTGGATTTTCTTGTTTTGTTCTCAACCACTTCAACATTATTCAGCTCTCCGGGTCAAGGAGATTATTCAGCAGCGAATAGTTATCTGGATGCTTATGCAGCGTATCGCAATCGCAGGGGTGGACGAACGTTAACGATCAATTGGGTGGCCTGGAAAGAGACCGGGATGGCCAAAGATTTTGGCGTAAATGATGACATGGTGTTCAAGTCTGTTTTAACAAAGTCTGCATTAAAGGCCTTTGACCAGGCTTTTCAGCGTAAAGTGCATCGATCTATCATCGGCGAATTGAATTATGACTCGGAATATATGGCCTACGTAGGTGATATGCCAATGATGATGTCGGAGGATGTATACAACACGATTCAGGATCAAAGTGCCAGCGTGATTGCTGAAGTGGAGATGAGAAAGGCAACGCTGAACAAAGAAGTCTCATTACACGGCCGCAATGATGGTCAATATACAGCCATGGAACAGATGTTATCCCGGATTTGGTCACTTCATTTGGGACTGACAGAAATGGATCTGTATGATGATTTTTATGAATATGGTGGAGATTCCATTATTGGTCTCAAGATGGCATCGGATATATACAGGGAAACGGGGATACAGATTAATCCTTCGGATGTGCTGCAATATCCGACGATCTGGGGACTGGGAGTTCACCTGCAATCTCTGGTCGATGTTGAGAATGCAACAGTCGGAAAACAGTCTATCCCTCATGCAGAAGTCAAAGAAGAATATCCACTTTCATCAGCTCAAAAAAGGATATTCTACCTTTGCACTCAGGACCCGGACAACATCAGCTATAACCTGAACAAAGCGTTGATTATGGAGGGGAATTTTGACCCATTCACGTTGAACGGTTATATGAACACTCTGATTCAGCGTCATGAATCGTTCCGTACATCATTTCACTGGGAACAAGGAGAGCCGATTCAGAGAATTCACGAGAACGTGGATTTTTCAATCGAAACGTTGCCAGATGTCATTCGTGGAACGGAAGCAGTGGAAGATGTAGTGAAGCAGTTTGTCCGACCGTTTGATCTAGAAGCGGCACCGTTGATCCGCATGATTGTTGGTTCGTTGGATGACGGTCGCCATCTGTTGATGTTCGATGTGCATCACTTGGTTACAGATGGAATGTCGATGGACAATATGATGCACGAAATCACGTCAATGTACAGTGGTTCACCTCTACCGAATATTCCTTATCAGTATAGAGATTACTCGGAGTGGAGCAACCAGTATCAGCAATCGGATTCAATTAAATCACAGGAAGCCTTCTGGCTGGAAACGCTGAAAGGGCCATTGCCCACACTTCAACTTCCAACAGACTTTTCACGGCCTGATCGAAAAACCTATGATGGAGCTAAAATGACTTTTTATGCCGACGAAGCACTCACTGCTCGTATAGGCAAGCTCGGAGCACGTACAGGAACCACGCTATACATGTTGCTCTTATCCGCCTTAAATGTCCTGTTGCATAAATATACGAACCAGAGTGATATACTCATCGGTTCACCTGTAACGGGTCGCCAACAGGGTAACTTTGATGCCACCATTGGCATGTTTGTGAATACAATTGTCCTGAGAAACGAACCTGTGCCTGATGACTCATTCAGGGAGTTACTTCTGGACGTGAAGCAGCGTACGTTATCGGCTTTTGCACATCAGGACTGTCAATTCGACCGAATTGTACAGCTTGTGAATAGTACACGTGATCCGAGCAGAAATCCGCTGTTTGATGTGTATTTTGCACTGCAAAATGTAGGGATGTACACCGGAGAGATTGAGGCTTTCAAAGGCACATTAATCGATTATGACAGTGGAGTTTCAAGGTTTGATCTGGCACTGGATGCGATTGAGCGTGATGGTACGATCGAGTTTATTCTGGAATATAATACAAGCTTGTTCTTGCCTGACACAGCTGAATATATCGCCAAAGATTTTGTGAAAATTCTTGAGATAATTTCAGAGCAGCCGGATACATTGATCTATGATATTGAAGTGGATCGTGTCACGGAGATCACGGATGAAGCTGTGGATGAAGAAGTGAATTTCAATTTCTAGCCAGATCACAGAGGGGCGTTGATAGGAATGAAGGTTGGTGTAATCGGAGCAGGCGTCATGGGAAAAGGGGTTGCGCAGAGCCTTGCCCAGTCCCGGCACAACGTGGTTTTAATCGATGTGAGTGATGAAGTTTTGGATCAGGCGAGAACAGCCTTGTTTACCAATATCCGATTTTCGGGATTCTACAACAAGGATACCGA
The DNA here is from genome assembly GCF_047302515.1 of Paenibacillus amylolyticus. Classification (GTDB taxonomy): domain Bacteria; phylum Bacillota; class Bacilli; order Paenibacillales; family Paenibacillaceae; genus Paenibacillus; species Paenibacillus amylolyticus_G. The sequence continues at coordinate 677,535 of NZ_CP168019.1, forward strand.
GGCCGAAGACCCGGAAACGGTGCTCTCACGTGTGGAGTTTACGACACATTATGACTCGCTCAGCGATGCTGATTTTATTATTGAGAACGTGCCTGAACAATGGGATGTGAAAAAAGAGGTCTATGCACAGCTTGAAAACTATTGCCCCGATTCTTGTATTTATTTGGTCAATACATCATGCATTTCGATTACAAAAGTTGGTTCCATCACCAAACGGCCTGACAAGGTCATCGGTGTACATTTTATGAATCCGGTCCCGTTAAAGCCCGTAGTCGAAGCTATTCAGGGTTATCACACTTCGGATACAACGATTGAAGCGACCAGATCCCTGCTCCATACCATGGGCAAAGAAGCCATACTGGTACAAGATCTTCCCGGTTTTGTATCTAACCGAATATCCCATCTTCTCATGAATGAAGCTGCCTTTGTCGTTCAGGATCAGGTAGCTTCACCGGAAGAGGTGGATGACATATTCGTCAAATGTTTCGGACATAAGATGGGCCCACTTCATACAGCGGATTTGATTGGTTTGGATACTGTGGTTCATTCATTGGATGTACTCTATGAGAGTTATCAGGACCCGAAATACAGAGTATGTCCCTTGCTTCGCAAGATGGTGGATGCCGGATTGTTAGGCGCAAAAAGCGGTCAAGGCTTCTTTGAGCACGTGATTCTGTAAGTGTATCGACTATAAATTATACGAGGTGACTGTGCATGGAGTCCAAGGTCAAAGTAAAAACATTTCTGAGTCGTTTCTATCGCAAACGCGAAATTCAGGATGATGAGGATATTTTTGAATTGGGTTTTGCCAATTCTCTATTTGCGATGCAGATGGTGATGTTTCTGGAGAAAGAATTCAACATTCGGATTGAGACCCAGGATATGGATCTGAGCAACTTCCGTACGTTGAACAAGATTAATGAACTGATTGAACGAAAGACAGCATAGACTGCCTGACGGGCTTGAAGCAATAGTTTGGAACAATATGCCAAGGAGGGGTTCAGGTATGGGTGAGCCATCGGTAAGTTCGGTAATGGACAAACAAAAGCAAGAGAAGGTGAAGCTGGTCGTCTGGGATCTGGATAATACAATCTGGGAAGGTGTCCTTCTGGAAGATGAGAATGTTGTCTTGAGAGAGGGAATTATTGATGTGATTCGGACACTGGACGAGCGTGGGGTTCTGCAATCCATCGCCAGTAAAAATGACCATCAGACAGCCATGGAGAAGCTTGAGGAATTCGGAATTCATGAATACTTCCTATATCCCCAGATTCACTGGAATTCCAAGTCGAGCTCGATTCAATCCATCATAACTTCCATTAATATCGGAGCGAATACGGTTGCTTTTGTGGATGATCAGATGTTTGAGCTGGAAGAGGTACAGTTTGAGCATGCTGAAGTTCGATGCATAGATGCTGCCCAGTACCTGGACATTCCCGACATGGAGATGATGAATCCCCGCTTTATTACGGAGGACTCCAAACTTCGCCGTTTAATGTACAAAAGCGATGAGATCCGTAATAAGGCGGAAGATGAATTCACAGGTCCCAAAGATGACTTTCTGGCTTCACTTGGCATGACATTTACGATTTCACCCCTCAAGGGAGATGATCTGCAGCGTGCAGAAGAGTTGACGGTGCGGACTCATCAGCTGAACACCACAGGGTATACCTATTCCTATGAAGATCTGGAACAACTCAGTCAATCTCCTAATCACAAACTTCTCATTACAGGACTGGAAGACAAGTATGGAGCATATGGAAAAATTGGACTCGCTTTGCTTGAGATGGAAGAGGAGTACTGGACCGTGAAGCTGCTGCTGATGTCTTGCCGTGTAATGTCACGAGGTGTAGGCACGATTCTCATGAATTATATCCTGGAACAGGCGAAAGAAGCCGGGGTCAAGATACGGGCTGAATTCAAAATGACCGATCGTAATCGGATGATGTATCTGACCTATAAATTTGGCGGATTCAAAGAAATCCATCAGGAAGAGGACCTTGTCATTTTTGAACACGACATGAGCTATATTCAGAAAATTCCTTCATATGTGGAACTGAACATTATTAATAATTAATACACCAACCCTATTAATGGAGGTTACGACATGGAAAAAATAGCACTGCTGTTTCCGGGACAAGGTTCTCAGTATGTAGGTATGGGAAAGAGTTTCTATGATCAATATAGCATTGCCAAGCAAACGTACGAGGAAGCGAGTGACGTTGCAGGTGTGGATCTGGCAAAACTATGTTTTGAAGGAAGTCTATCTGAACTGAATCAGAATGAGAACATGCAACCTGCTCTACTGGCAACGAATGTAGCGGCTTTCAGAGTGTATATGGAAGAAGTGGGGATTCGACCACAATTCTGTGCAGGTCACAGTATGGGTGAATATTCGGCGTTGGTATGTTCAGGCGCCATGACATTTTCCGATGCTGTTCGAATCACCAAATTGCGTGGTGCGATGATGCAGATTCATATTGATCGGGGCACAGGATCAATGACCATTATGGACGGTATTGACGCATCCATCGTGGAGCAACTCTGTGAACAATACAGCGGCGAGCAGGGTGTAGCTGTAGTCTCCTGTTATAATTCGCCAACACAAGCTGCCGTATCCGGTCATCAATACGTACTGGAGGAGATCGAAGCAGCCGTATTGGATGCCGATGGTCAGGTTACTCCCCTAATGTCCAGTGCACCCATTCATAGTTCGCTGATGGCGGAAGATGCAGAGCGGCTCGGCCAAGAACTGGCAAAGTATTCGTACAATATGTTCAAATGGCCGGTACTATCCAATGTTACAGGTCAACCTTATGGTGATGTGGAGCGAATTCCGGGATTGCTGACAGATCAGATGGTCAAACCTGTGCAATGGACACGGATTCTTCAATACCTTGAGCGTTTTGGTGTCACACTTGCCATCGAAATGGGACCCAAAAATGTACTGAACAAATTGACCAAAACGAACTGTCCTGATATCAATTCGCTCTGCTTTGGCGAAAAAGCGGAACGTCAAAAATTGATCAGCATGTTTCAATCGGATGGCAAGAAGAAAAAAGGAGTACCCACAGTCATAACTAAATGTCTAGCAATTGCAGTGGCAACGCCAAACCAGAATTGGGATGAAGCAGAGTATCAACAAGGTGTTGTTCAGCGTTACAAACGAATCCAGGCAATTCAGGAGCAGGTTGAAAATGCAGGGGACAAACCCTCAAAAGAGCAAATGATAGAAGCGTTGGAACTGCTCAAGGGCATCTTTGAAACCAAAAAGTTACCTGTTAAAGAAAGAAATCAGTGGATGAATCATATCATTGATGATACTGGACATCACTACGAACTGGCGGAGTATCTGGTACACGAAGCTGTCGGCGTAAAGTGATTACATTAGGGGCGAAATACGCTGCAATAGCGTACTCGCCCTCCCATGAATTCAGCAATACAGGCAATACATAAAGGGGGAGAACAAGTGAGAGTGCTATCCGCTGAGAACGTCACGAAGTCCTATGGTAAACACCTAGCGTTAGATAACATGTCCTTTGAGCTTCGCAAGGGTGAGATCCACACAATTCTGGGGACCAACGGTTCAGGTAAAACAACTTTTATTAAAGTCTTGGCGACTCTGTTGACCAAGGATTCCGGAATTGTCAATATCGGCGGCTACGATTTGGATACCGATGCGAACATCATCAGGAGATTAATCGGATACGTGGGTCAAGATACTGAACGCTCTGCTTATGCGAGATTAACTGTTCGAGAGAACTTGATATTCTTTGGGAGACTTACCGGACTTAGCAAACAAGAGATTTCAAACCAGATTGACAAATTAAGTACGTATCTGGATTTCTCGGAACATCTGAACAAGCAATTTATGCAATTATCGGGAGGCCAAAAGCAAACCGTTGTCATTATGCGAGCCCTGCTGCATGATCCCGAAGTGATATATCTGGATGAACCGACCAAGGGCCTGGACCCGGTGATCTCCAGACGTGTACGTGAGTTCATTAAAAGTTATGTGCGAGATGAGGGGAAATCCATTATTCTGACCTCTCACATTCTGACTGAGGTAGAGGACATGACGGACCGGGTGTCCCTGATGCGCAAAGGAACGCTCCTTAAAACAGGTACAATTGCCGAACTAAAATCCAATCTGGGCGCAGTCGAATTCATCGACATTCCCAGAGCAGACTTGCCCCCTTCCATTCAGGAGCGAATCACTGCTCTGCCGGAGGTAACTTCCACTATTATTCGTGAGGAGGAAGACACGGTTTCCTTCGGAATCACGAACCTGTACGACGGGATGGGCGCGGTTATTAGTGAATTAAAAGAAGGCAATATCCATACGACCATTCAGCATAGACAACTAACACTTGAAGATTTGTTTGTTCAGCTCTATGTGAAGTCTGATGAAAATTTAGAGTACACATTGGCAGGAGGCAGAGAACAGTGAGTATCGAATATGCTAAAACCGGGACAGGTCAGGAAACGCTAAAGCTGCAAGCGATAGGTAAACCTACCGGATTTTTCGCCGTCGTGTGGGCAACAACCGTGAAGGAATTGCAGATTGCTGTAAGGTATCTGCCCAACTTCTTCGGTAACTTCCTACAGTTGGGTCTACGAGTACTCTTTTTCCTGCTGATGTCCACGTTTGTTGTATACGAGGGAGAGAATGTACTTCAAGGAGATAACCTGTTTATCTTTTATCTGGGTGCAATACTTGTATGGCTGTTCTACGGAGTAGCGTTAAACGCTCCGCTCGGCGCCGTGACGAATGATCTCCATAACGGCACATTGGAGTATCTGTACTGCAATCCAATCTCTCGTTATGCGTATTATGTAGGGACGGTTGTAGCCAGTGCATTAATGAATGTCATTGTGTTCATACCGATGTATATCCTGCTTGTTCTGTATGCAGGTCTCAACTTTGCTGAATCCATGATGATTCTAGTCACCTGTCTTGTGGTCATCGTTGCATTAATGGCGCTTGGCGTCATGATTGCACTACTGGGGATTTTGTACCGCCAGGTCTCATCCATTGTGGGTATTTTGTTTATCATGTTTGAATTTGTAGCAGGTGCTTATTTCCCAGTGGACCAGTTTCCGGCAGTCGTTCGTTGGATCGCATATCTCCTGCCTTATACCTGGGGGTATGATATGGTGCGTTATTACAGTTTCAAAACAGATTGGGTGCCCCTTGCACCGATCTGGATGGAATGGTGCATCCTCATCTTTTTTGCCATTTCGTATACAATCATCTCAATCGTTATGCTGCGCAAGGTAGAAAAGATGGCAAAGAAAAAAGGTCTTAACCTGATCTGATTATTCTTGATCCCAAAGAGAATGGGAGGCGTGCTAATTGTCAGCAGAGCCAAGTGCATTCATGCAAAATTTACTATTATCGAGCCGAAAGTTCGAAGAGGAGAAGCAATATTGGCTAAACCATCTCTCGGGGGACCTTCAATTCAGCATGTTCCCTAGTGAAAAAACGAGGGGAACATGGGGTGAGCAAGTGTTTGAGGAGATGCAAATTGCATTTCCTCAACCTGTTTCAGAACAAATCTTTCGCATTTCCGGGAACACCGAAGCTGGGGCATTTATTCTTCTACTGGCAGGTGTCACATATGTGTTACACCGTTATCTGGACAATGACGATATAACAGTAGGTATTCCCGCTTCGTCTGGTGCAGCAAATTCAAGTCAACTACGTGCTATTCGCATCAATTTTGGTGAAGAGTGTTCTTTTAAGGAGCTTGTTCTTCAGCTCAGGACCCTTGTGGGTGCAGCCAAAAAGTTTAACCATCTTTCGCTGGAGAAAATTCTTGAATTGCTTGGTCATGAGGGGACAGACTTGCCAAGGGTGGCCACTGTGGTTCGTATGGACAATATGCAGGAGAATCTACAGGAAACAGGACCCTTGGCCGATATGGTGTTTTCACTTCAAATGTCCAAAATGGGGCTGGCGTTACGCATGAATTACAATGCCGCATTATATTCTCGAGAAACCATTGAACAGATTGTAGACCATGTGATGCATGTGCTCTCGATGTGTACAGCCCATCCAGATGAGGGATTACATCATATAAAGATGCTCTCGTGCAAGGAAGACCAGGTTATTCAACATCTGAATGATACGGAGATACGTTTTCCTGAAGCTCGTTCAATCATCCAGATGACTCAGTCTTGGTCTGCGCAACAGCCGGATATTCCCGCAGTGATCTGCGGAGATCATATTCTTACCTATCGAAGCTTGGATTGCAAATCAGATCAACTTGCGAAATACCTGTTAGCTCAGGGAGTAAGATCAGGTGCCATTGTAGGAATTCTGTTAACGCGATCGGAAGACATGCTCTTGGCTATGCTGGGTGTACTTAAGGCGGGGGCTGCTTACATGCCGATGGACCCCGCTTATGCAAATAATCGTTTGCAGTTCATGCTGGAGGATAGCCAGGCTGCGATTTTGCTAACGAAGCCCGATCTGATCGGCTCACTCATATACACAGGCCAAATAATCGATATTTCTCGCATGGAAGAATGGGAAGACCAACATATCTCACTGCCAGTTGTTTCGTCGGAGCAGTTGGCTTATTTGATATATACTTCCGGATCTACAGGCAGGCCGAAAGGGGTCATGATTGAACATCGGGCACTAAGAAACTTTGTGGAAGGTGTATCCCGCAGCATTCCTTTTGAAGCTGGCAAACGAATTCTCGCCCTCACAACATTCTCCTTTGATATCTTTGTACTGGAAACGCTTGGGGCACTCGCTAACGGGTTAACACTGATAATGGCAGTAGAGGAGGATCAGTTAAGTCCAAGCCGTATTGCGCATCTAATTGTTACTCATAACATTGAATTAATACAAATAACTCCTTCTCGACTGCGGATGCTTCAGATTGGGCTTACAGTCGATTCACCGGTATGGAGCGTAATTCAAACATTGATGATCGGAGGGGAAGCTCTACCGTATGCCTTGTATGAGGAGATCGCGGGGATGACCTCTGCCCGCATCTACAATATGTATGGTCCCACAGAAACAACAATATGGTCGAGCATTAAGGAACTTTCGCCTACCACGACAATTTCGATTGGTCATCCGATTGCCAATACCCGTATTTATATTCTGGATAAGCGGTATCGGCATATGCCAATCGGAGCAACGGGAGAGTTATGCATCGCAGGAGATGGAGTAGCCAGAGGTTATTGGAACAGATCTGAGCTTACGGCCGAGAGGTTTGTAAAGGATCCTTTTCATGAAGGCGCTTATATGTATAAAACGGGAGATCTCGCACGACTCAATGCAAATGGAGATCTGGAGTATCTGGGTCGGACCGATTTTCAAGTGAAAATACGTGGTTATCGGATCGAACTCGGGGAGATCGAGAACAGGTTGCTCCAGTACCCGGCTATCTCGGCTGCTGCGGTCACAGTTCGGTCAGATCAGGATGGGCAGTCCCTGTTATGTGCCTATTACACAGTAACGGAGAGCCAAAGTCTCAATCAGGAGCAATTGCGATCTTTTTTGCTGACAGAGTTGCCTGAATATATGCTGCCCTCCAGATACACCATGTTGGATCATATGCCATATACGGCCAATGGGAAGTTGGACCGAAAAGCTCTTCCAGATCCCTTGCTCTTACAGGGAGAAGGGACGGATATTACACTTCCACGCAATGCATTTGAGCAGGTGCTCGCCGAATTGTGGTCGGATCTGTTGCAATTGAAAGAGATTGACGTTCATTCCCGCTTCTTCGAAATTGGAGGGCATTCGCTGAATGTCATCAAACTTGAGGCGAATATGGAGAGGCAGAGTATTCCGCTTACTGCTGATGAAGTGATGCGGCATGAGACTATTGCATCCCTGGCTGAAGTGCTTCGAAACAAGGGGTATGAAGCGGATGAGCATAATTCTGAAAAAGAGATATTTCTTGAAGAGCAGGATAAGCCAGAGACAGATGGTGCAATGGAGCAATTTACCGAAGAAGTCGGGGCAACAGCGGAAGCGGATCATCTTATCTTACATCATTCCCATAGGCCAATAGTTATCATCGCAGGAATAGAGCCGTTTAATGATGTTTTCTACAAAAACTGTTTCTATAATTCACTTTTTCCTGTATTGAACTTCTATTCTATTGGTGTACTGCCTGTGATGATCAACGACCGAATGCACTATAGATTCGATGAACATCAGGGCATACTCCGATTAGAGTATCAAGCTGTATTATCAGATGACCAGCTAATTGAGCGTATGGGGCTAACTTATGAAACGAAGACCTACAGCGAGGATGTTCGAAAAGAGATTATGGAGGCGGTTAATTTGAACCGCCCAGTAATTATCCGAGTGGACTGTTATTACGAGTCCTTGCGCAAAGATATGTATTTACGTACCCACTGGCCTCATTCCTTATTAATCTATGGGTATGATCTCCAGCGGCAAGTGTTCCATGTAATAGAACATGATCACCGGGACAATCTCACGTATCAACCGATGGAGATGCCTATGAATGATATTGTACAAGCTTATGAAGGATTCGTACGGCTTTTCATGGAGGAAGAAGAAGTACCCACGTTCTATGCATTTTCAGCTTGTGAAACGGTCTCACACAAAAGAAACAACATCATGCTGGGAGAACTGCGTGACATGTTTATTGATCATGTACGCGTTACACCAGGGGAGATTAATCAGGAACTGAGTCATCTTCTGTCCTTCATACAGAAGACGTATCAGTTCAATGAAGAAGAAGATTCACCTGATACGGCCTATGCTGAACTTGTTCTACAATCCATTGTAGACATTGTGAATGCCAAAAAGGTCGAAACCTATCGTATGCAACGGTTATATGAACATCATACCGATCTTGTTTCTGCTGCTCAGGCAATACAGGATCATTGGAGTGAGTTACGTAATGTGCTGGCGAAGGCGGTATATCGGGAGAATATGACACATAATCAGTGGAGAAAATTCACAAGCAAGCTGGAAGCCATTCATGAACTGGAGAAGCATAACTTAATAAATTGCTCAGGATTGGAGATCAGTCATGATTAAAAAATTGCAAATGAACGAGCCTTTAATGACTACCTACCCACATCATGCGAGTCTCTTTTCAATGCTGGATTTGGACAAGCGTTCACGTAGCTGGATTTATCATAATTTTCTATTGGTCATCCTGAGTCACAATGATGAAGGGGGCTATGGATTGGACGTCTGTTCACAATATTATCCTTGGCACAAATTCAAAATGTCGACATGCCCTATGTTCATTACAAGGGTGTACGATAGAGATATGATTTTAAAACAGTGGGAACTGCAAGATTTTATAGTGGAACTAATTCAAAAGAATAATTATATTTATTTCCTGAGAAATATTCCCGGTGGTGGTAAACATGAGGTATTCATCTCTGGATTTGATTCGGATCGTAAAGAGTTTTTGTGCCATGATTTTTGGGATGGATTCTACGGTGAGAAATGGCTTCCCTATGATGAGATCACTGTTATTCAAGATTCGAATTTCGATGCTGAATGGTCTACGGATTACCTGAACGGAATATGGGCCATTGAAAAGACAGATGAGTATAAGGAACCAAGTGAATATTATTATGAAACGGTTCTCCAGTTTTCCAAAGAGAATCTAATGAATATTTTGAAAGAATACGTAGGAGAGACTAATCAAGTTCGCAGTATTCTGAGAAAGGATCACCGTTATCTTGGAAGTGAAATATACGATAAGATGATTGATATGCTGGGGATGCAGAAGGAAGGGATGCAAAATCAGCCGTTTGCTATACATCCTTTTCACCTGCTTTACGAACATAAACAACTGCTTGCACAAGCCATACTTGACTTTCTCCCCGATCCTTCGTTAAAAATCCGATTGGAAGAACTGGTAAGCGAAGCTTTGAAGCTCCGTAATCTGGTCATGTATATGAATGAATTTATCATGGAGCAGGGTGTATACAAAAAGTATGATGTCATGCTTGATAAAATCATTGAATTGAAAAATATGGAATTGGCTATTATGAAACATGTATTCGAATACGAGTATCAATCACAGTTAGGACAATAATTAAATACGATGTATCGCCGATAAGATAGACCCATTCATTTAATTCTTGAATGGGTCTATTGAACTTTTCTATTATACTTTCCGATGACGTTACCCTAATATGGATAATAACCTACTTTTTATATAGGAATTATATAGTATGGAGAATGCCAAGATGCCACAATGGAAGCGAAATCTGTATATTCTGTGGTTCGGCTTGTTTTTCAATCATATGGCGTACTCGCTGTCCGTTCCGTTCTTTCCTATATTCCTGCAAAATGATCTTGGTATCCAGAGCGGTCTGGAAGCTTGGTCCGGTATTTCGATCTCCATCAGCTTTCTGATCAGTGGATTATGCGCACCCTTCTGGGGATCACTGGCTGATAAATATGGCAGCAAACTGATGCTCGTCCGTTCCGGAGTGGGGCTAGGCATTGCACATCTGGCTAACTTCTTTGTTTACGATCCGTATACGTTTATCGCGGTGAGGGTCTTTCAGGGACTCATGGCTGGTTTTCATCCCGCCTCGATTACACTGATCGGTACCAATACTCCGGAGAAACATGTGGGTTATGCACTTGGCGTAATCTCCACAGCCAGCGCTGCGGGCGGGATTCTCGGTCCTCTGGCCGGTGGTGTGTTGAGTCACTGGATTGGACTGCGGGGATGTTTCACTGCATCCGCTGTTATTACATTACTCGCGGCACTGATGGTCCTGGGTGTTAAGGAGTCACGACAAGCTCGTACGATATTTCCAACAAGGATCATAGGGGATTTGAAAAGAGCGGCTTCCACGCCGGGGTTGATGCGAATCTACGGTTTGATTCTCTTAGTCTCGACCTCTGTGCTCATCATCGAACCGGTGCTGACGCTCTATGTGGTCCAGATTGGCGGAGATGTTGGCAGTGCAACACTCAGTGCAGGGATTGTCTTCTCGGCAATTGGTGTTGCAACCGTCATTATGGGGCCGCGCTGGGGCAAGATTGGTGGAAGGATCGGGTACGAGAAAACACTGTTTATCGGTCTGATTGGCGGGGGAATTGGCAGTCTGCTGCAGATGACAGCAACGAATCTGATTTATTTTGGTAGCCTGCGATTTGTTTATGGTTTGTTCTTTGCCGCGGTCTATCCGGCGCTTAATGCGCTGATCATCAAGTATGCTGATCACGATTTTCGTGGGAGGGCTGTCAGTCTGAGTCAGACGGCGAGTCAGTTCGGTATCGTGCTTGGGCCGTTAATCGGTGGTTTGCTCGGTGGATGGATCGGCATTCCGTTTATTTTTCTATTCACAGGCATTGTATTGCTTGGAGCGGCATGGGCAGTCAGAGTTAGTGATGTGAAGAAGGCGGATAAAACCGAATTGCGGATGGCAGTAGACTCAGGTAGTACGAATATGAAGAAGTGAACACTCAAAATGAAATGGGGAGTAATATATATGTCACAACGACAATTGAAGTTGGGAGCTAATCTGAACGGAGTGGGTAACAGCATTTCCTTTTGGCGTCACACGGATATTCCCATTAACGCGAGCGTTAGTCTGGAGTTCTACAAGAAGCAGGTGCGTATCGCGGAAAAAGGGAAGTTTGATCTGCTCTTTATTGCAGATGGCCTCTTCATCAACGAGAAGTCCAATCCTCATTTTCTTAATCGATTCGAACCTCTGACGCTTCTGTCCGCACTCGCCGGGGCAACTTCCCACATCGGTCTTGTTGCTACATTATCTACTTCCTATAGTGAACCCTTCACGGTTGCGAGGCAATTCGCCTCGTTGGATCAATTAAGCGGTGGGAGAGCCGGATGGAATGTGGTTACTTCACCTCTGGAAGGATCGGCTCTTAATTTTGGCAAAGGCGAACATCCGAACCATGCGCTACGCTACGAAATTGCGGAAGAACATCTGAATGTGGTCAAAGGCCTTTGGGATTCCTGGGAGGACGATGCCTTTGTCGGAGACAAAGAGCAGGGCGTATTTTTCGATCCTGCCAAGCTACATACGCTGAATCACAAAGGAACGCACTTCTCGGTACAGGGTCCGCTTAATGTAGGGCGTTCGAAGCAGGGTTATCCGGTGATTTTCCAGGCGGGCTCATCCGAATCTGGTAAAGATCTGGCCGCCCGATCGGCGGATGCCGTGTACACAGGACATGAGACGCTGAAGGAAGCAAGGGAGTTCTACCGGGATGTGAAAGCAAGAGCGGTGGCTTATGGACGCAAGGCAGAGGATATCCTGATCTTCCCGGGCATCGGCCCGATTGTGGGTAGAACAGCGGAAGAGGCGGAGCAGAAATATCAGGAAATTGCCGAACTGGTGAATATTGATCAGGCCCTGAATTATCTGGGACGTTACTTCGATCATTATGACTTCTCCCAATTCCCGCTGGACGAACCTTTTCCCGAGATTGGGGAGATTGGCAGCAACAGCTTCCGCAGTACAACAGATAAGATCAAACAGCAGGCACGAGAACAGGGATTGACCCTCCGCCAAGTGGCATTGCTTGCATCAACGCCTCGTACATCGTTCATTGGTACACCGGATCAGATCGCAGATCAGATTCAGGAATGGTTTGAAGGCGAAGCGGCAGACGGATTCAATGTTCGTACCGTGGTGCCCAATGGCTTGGAAGATTTCGTGGAGCTAGTTGTCCCGGTTCTGCAAGAACGAGGGCTGTTCCGTGCGGATTATGAACATGAGACGCTTCGGGAGAATCTGGGTCTTGAGATTCCACGTAACCGGTATACATTGGAGACAGTAAAATAAATAAAATCACAATGATGTTATATGAGGACTTGCTTCCAGTTCAGAATTCTTTAAAAGCGATTCAGAAATCCCCTATCCTAACGATCGACACGAAGAAACCAGCAAGTCGCCCATTATCTGGGGACTTGCTGGTTTCTTCGGTTGAGCTGCTGCAGTTATCGGATTATACTCTCAGATCAATCTCAAACGTTTTGATTTCATAAGGTTCAAGAGCAAAAGTTATCGGTGTATCATACAGGAGTTCGCCCTCCGGTAGTTCCATAAGATTGCATTCTCTCCATGCGTGAATCCGTAGATCGCTTGTCAGTTCAAGCGTATTCATGCTGCCGGAATAATCATGAATGCGTACGATGACACGCTTGGAATCCTCCGCCTTCTTAACTGCCGAGATCATGGCTGTGCTGCCGGACAAGCTGAACATGGAGCAACTTGGCTGCTCTGATACGCCCTGTGTATATCGAGCTGGAGCATTCAGAAGCCAGGCCTGCTGCACGGTTCCGCCAACGAGCCAATCTCCCTGATGTGGAAGAAGAGCATAGGTGAAGCTGTGCAGTCCCTGATCGGCATGTGGATCAGGGTGCGTAGCGCTCTTGATCAGGGTCAGACGCATGACGTTATCTTTAATGTCATAACCGTATTTGGAATCATTCAGCAAACTGACGCCATAACCTCTGTCGGACAGATCAGCCCATTGATGGCCAACGGATTCGAAACGCGCCCAGTCCCAACTTGTGTTCCAGTGCGTCGGCCGTTTAACGTTACCGAACTGAATATCATAGGTGGCTTCCGTAGAGCGGATGCCGACAGGAAAGGCAACTTTCAGCAGTTGCTGCTGTTCATGCCAATCCACCTCAGTGGCGTAATCGATTCGTCGATGCCCGGTATATACAGTCATGTTCTGCGTAATGGTGGAGCCAAGGTATTCCCAAGCGAAGCGAATCACCGCCTGAAGTGGTCCAGTCTCTACGACTTCAATGCTGGTGCATTTCGTGATTTCTCGCATATCCTCCTGATAGAATATATCAATATCCCATGCCTCGTGGGCAAGCGGTTTGTCCTCGAACACCTGAAGCACATTGCCTCTAGCGCCTTTGGCAAGCACCTCGCGGTGTAACTCTATATCGTAAAGGCGATTCAACTGCCCACTCTCATTCCACTCGAGCAGATAGTACGGCGTCTCGATCCCATTGGCTGTGTGGATGAATGGCGATTGCTCAGAAATAGCGTTTACCGTACTGCTCTGGAAGTGAATTGTGGTATACCCCAGCGAAGGAATATCCTTTACCTCGACGGCCCAACGTGCATCCTGGTATTGAGCGTTCAGGATCTCACCAGAATCGCTCAGCCAAGTTCCCGTTTCCAATTCGTCTGAAGCCACAGAAATGCTCACGATTTCTGTAACGACCCATGGGGAGGAGTTCCAAATGGTGTACGTATACGGAGATTCTCCGCTGCCAGCGATAGCCAACCGAGCTTGCGTGTCTACGTGACTGCCAATCTGCTCAGCTTCTGCATATTCAATTCTGCTATCCTCATACACCTCTGTGATGGAGGAACCGGGAATAATGTCATGGAACTGGTTGCGCAAAATGATTTTCCAACCCGCAGTAAGGGACTTCGCTTGATACAAATTCCAGTCATTATGCACAATACTTTGCAATGCATTCAGCCACTCCGCTTCGCGGTAAGCCAACTCAAGCTTGCGGTTCATCCGTTTGTTGTACGCCTGACTGGTATACGTTCCGCGGTGATACTCCAGATACAGTTCTCCATCCCATGTGTGGATGTACGAATCAGTTTTCTCCACCGTCTCTTGCAGCTTTTCAAAATAATCATCTGCACGTCCTGTCTTGACCTTGGGCAATCCGGGCAGTTGATCCAGCCGACGTCTCATCTCCAGCATTTCGCGGTTAACGCCGCCTCCGCCATCTCCGTATCCGTACGACAGCAGCAGATCCTGGTTCATCTCCTTATCACGGTAGGCATCCCAGATGCCTTTAACCGTCTTCGGAATGATTTTTCCGTTATAGGTATAGAACCATGAACCCGGCTCGGACCAAGGCTCGGGTGTAGTAATGAAGTGGGTCAGCACCTCAGAGCCGTCAATTCCGCGCCAGTGGAATGTATCAAATGGCATACGGTTGTATTGGTTCCAGCTGATTTTGGTCGTCATGAATGTATGAATGCCGGATTTTTTCAGAATTTGCGGTAGTGACCAGCTGTAGCCGAATACATCGGGCAACCAGAGATATCGGCAATCCGTCCTGAATTCTTCTTTGAGAAAACGAGTGCCAATCAGCAATTGCCGGACCAGCGATTCGCCCGAGGTCAGGTTACAGTCAGCCTCCAGCCACATGCCGCCGCCCGCTTCCCAGCGACCTTCAGCGACACGTTCCTTGATGGATTCGTACAGTTCCGGGTAGTCCTCTTTCACATATTCGTACAATTGGGGCTGTGTCTGAAGGAAAACATACTCCGGGAACATCTCCATCAGGCGCATGACCGTAGAGAAGGAGCGGGCGCATTTCTCGCGCGTATGCTTTAACCGCCACAGCCAGGCAACGTCAATATGAGTATGGCCGATACAAGTAACGGTCACATCAGAGGCTTTGTCCATCGCATTCAGTCGAACGCTTAGGTCATCCCTTGCGTCATGCACAGAGGAATAGAAGATATCGGACTTAGGCTGCGACCAGTCAATCAGGCGGAAGGACTGTTGAAGCGCATGAAGCAGCTTTGTGCGTTCCGGTGCATGGGCATCCAAAATGTTGACCGTTTCCAGAATTGCTGTCCCTGTAAATACAAGATCATCAACAGCTTCATCCAGCCAACACAGTTCTGCTTGTCTGAACGTATGTGTCTGATTGCAGGGCTGACCGCCACCTTCCAGACCGGACCATAAGCGGAAGACCAACTCGTTGGTGCTGCCTGCGGCAGAGGCTGGAAAGAACACTTCCTTGTGGTTGGAATCCACGCCTTGAAACGGCTTGCCATCCCAGTAGAACAGGGATTCAAAGCCGGAATTGTTACCACCCCCGGTATCGCCAAAATCAAACCGTCCGACAATCCGTTTATCTTCCCAGGAAGAGGGGAAATCGACTTTTGTACGCAGCCACAAATAAAGATCTCGACCGGACCAACTTTCTCCTGTATGCATAGGCTTCCAATGGCTATCGTCTCCCGGCAGGACAGGGTTGATCTCTTCCCTGTGGTCTTCGCAGGCAAGAAAATGATTTAAAGGCAAACGATCCCGGTAACGGAGCTCGGATAATTCATAAATACGTGCGTGTAGTTTGTTTTCAGTAAGAAACATCGTTAAAAACCCCCAGTTCATTTTATCGGGGAGTGATTCATATATTGAGAGCATCCAAAGCGAGTATGTATGACATAACTTTATAGGGGAATGCGCCCATTATAGCGCTTCCATTCGCTTTTGACAAATCAAAATATAGATTGCTAGTCCTGTTCGCGAGTGATTGTCGAATTTAACCAAACGGTGATACACTGAGTTGGAAATGGGTCTGGAGGAGGTGTTTAGGCACGAATGTCCAGGATACGAACCATGTATAAGAACTACTTGAAGAAAAAAATGTTCAACAAAATCTTACTGTTTTATTCCATGGTTATGGTCCTGTTGTTCATCAGCATCGCGGTATTGGCCTACCGCTACTATGAACAGCGAGTGGTACAGGAACAAATGGATGCCAGTTTGCAGGAACTGGATATTGTAAGTATCAACCTGAATCAGCAGTACGAACGGCTGTATAATGCTGTGCAGCAGATTTATACCGACGCCATGATCGGCGATGATCTGAAGTATTTTTTGACTCATGAATACGAGGATTTTCTCAATTGGCGCCTGAATCAATACGCTTACAGCTACCGTACGGAGCGAGGGAACTTCGATTATCAATTACGTCTGCTGTTAAAGGATGAGGCTTCGATTGCAAATGTCGTGTTATACAGCACGGATCAGGAGTTCTTCTATGTTCTTAATCGGGAGACCCAGCACTTTTACTATCATCCCAAGCTGTCTGCAGGGCATCAGGGCTGGTTCCAGCGGCTGAGGAATGCACCTTGGCAGTACATGGGCAGCGAACCGCTTTTCGAAGGGAAAATGGCTGATGAGCCTACCCCGTATAGCTACGCTAATGTGCTCAAGGACTCCGTCACATTGAAGCAGTACGGTGCAATTATGTTTGAGCTGAATACAGACCGTATCAAAGGGCTTCTTCGAGACAGACCGGGCGGCAAGAACAGTCGGATCATGCTGATGACCGGGGAAGGTGAGGTGATCTTCGATTCGCAGGGAAAGTATGACCACACCGTCTACCCGTACTGGAAAAAGATGAATTTGCCGGAGGATTGGGTGGATCTGGAGGAGCGCTCCAAGGTGCAGCTGCTGAATATCGGGAATACAGGAATGGTTGTGGCTTCTATTATTCCGGAGTCGCACATCAAACAGAGCCTTCAGGCGATTCGTTTCAGCCTCATTGGGATTGTGATTCTGTGCATCATGGTTAGCATTGCAGTGACGTTCACTATCATCCGCCGTTATTCCAAAAAAATTCACAGACTCGTGCTTTACATGCGGCGCTGGCAGGAGGGTGATCTGAGTAAACGTATCGAGATGGAGGGGGAAGATGAGCTGCAGCAGATTTCGCAGAGATTTAATCATATGTGTGATCGGCTGGAGTCTTACATAGAAACGGTATATGTGTCGGAAATCAAACAAAAAAATGCGCAGCTTGTCGCGTTGCAAGCCCAGATCAATCCCCATTTTCTGTACAATACGCTCGAAAGTATCCGCATGAAAGCCATCAGTTTGGGAGCCAGGGATGTTGGACAGATGATTTATATTCTCGCCACGATGTTCCGTCATTTGATCAAAAAGCAGACCCATGTAACCTTGGTAGAGGAAATAGAGCTGTGCGGTATGTACCTGGCTTTGGTCCAATATCGATATGAGGACAAGCTGCACGTGGAGACCCATATCGAGAATGCAGCGGCGGGAAGCATGGTCGTCAAGTTGCTGGTCCAGCCGATTATTGAGAATTACATTGTGCATGGTTTTCGTACGTACGATGATGATAATCGGATCTCCATTACAGCCGAAGAAGAGAACGGCGTGATTCGTATCCGTGTGAAGGATAACGGAAAGGGGATTTCCGCGGAGAGATTGCTTGAACTGCAACAAGGGTTGCATAAAGGCGATGAAGCTGCTGAGACATCCGACCGATCTTTGGGTCTTAAGAACATCCACGACCGCATACGTCTGAATTATGGTAGTGATTATGGTCTGCACCTGAACAGTGTGGAGGGCGAAGGATGTGAGGTGACCATCAGCATTCCAGTTACAAGGGAGGAAATGGGATGAGAAGTGTAATGTTGGTCGATGATGAGCCGCTTATTGTGAAAGGAATGCAAGCCATCATTGATTGGGATCAGAATAATATGCAGATTGCCGGAACGGCTTGCAATGGATTGGAAGCGCTAGCAATAATGGACGAGGTTCCTGTCGATCTGATTATTACGGATATCATGATGCCGCAAATGACCGGACTTGAACTGATCCGGGAGACTAAAGCGCGCAATCCATATACCAAATTCATTATTTTGAGCGGTTACGAAGAATTCCAATATGTGCGGGAGGGCATCTCGCTGGGGGTCGAGAACTACCTGCTCAAGCCAGTCAATATGGATGAACTGGAAGCGACCATCAAGCATATGCAGCGGGATTGGGAGCACGAAGAGATGCGCCAGATTCAAATGGATCAGAGCTGGAGGATTCTGCGCAACAATATTTTGCAGCGGTGGGCGAACGAGACCATTGACCCCAAAGAATTCCGTGAGCGTGCGCAGCTGCTTGAGATTCCCATGAACAAGTCCACATATTGTGCGGCTTCTCTGCGGATTGTAGGCGATGACAAGGGAGATGATCCCCAGATGTATCTGCCGGGAATTGCTGAGCAGTGTGAGCAGATCGGGAACAAAGGCCTCCCGGATGGCTGTGGAATCATCTGTTTTCCCGATCAGGACGGAGACATCATGCTGCTGTTCGTTTCAGCCGGTACGGAAGGTAATGATGAATGGCAGCTTCAGGCACTCACCAGGATGAAGCAAGCGGTTACCGAGGACACAGATGCACGTGTATGGGGAATTATCGGTCAATCCGAGTCGACGTATCTGGGTTTTCCGAAGAGCTGCAAGTCCGTAAAGCTGTGGCTTCAGAATCATTTGTTTAAGGATTGTAATACCTTCATCATGCAAGTGGAGAACCAAGAAGCTACCAATCAGCATCAAGAGAAGCCTGGGCCAGTGATGGAGCAGTTCCACAAGCTGCTGCGGGATGGGGAAGGTACTGAGGTGGATCGGTTCATCGACGAATTCTTCAATGTTGAGGGTAAGGAAGTCTGCCTCCCGAGAACACCGTTCTCCAATTCTGCCATCCAGCTTATGCTGGCCGCCAAGGAACTGGAGAAAACGCCGGACTACGGGGACATCTTCGGACCACTGTCCAGAATTCATACGCTCAACAAACTGAAACAATTGGTCAGAAAAGTTGTTCATCGTACGCTGGATAGATATCATACCGTCGAGAAAACGTATAGCCCACATATCATGGCTGTGTTGGAGGTGGTGAAAAATCACTATCCGGATGAGCTTTCACTTAAGACGCTCAGTCAGAGGCTGGAGCTTCATCCGAACTACCTCGGCCATTTGTTCCAGCAAGAGGTCGGTACCACCTTTTCTGATTATGTGAACCAGTACCGAATCGAGCGTGCCACCCATTTGCTGTTATATTCGGACAAAAAGACGGCAGAAATAGCGGGCGAGGTGGGTTATTGGGACTCCACTTATTTTTACAGACAGTTTAAGAAATATGCTGGTGTTTCTCCTACGGAGCTGCGCTCAATCTACATGAAAAAGTAAGCCGGGCGCTCCGGCTGAATGAAGACATTCTCCATGTGAGGTGTCTTTTTTGTTATGGAATGAATGCACAATCTTTGATTAATCCATCAATTTATTAGTTTTTTCAACTATCTCAAAATTGGTAGCGCTTGCATAATGAAGGTAGGAGTGAACGAGGAAATCCAAAGCAACAAAAGAGCTTAGCTCCAGTGTTGATTATAGGGGATTAATGCTGGATGCAGCTCAAAGCGATAATGAACGAGATCATAAGGAGGGACAGCCGTGCAGGACATCTTCAAAAGTCTGATGAAGAACAAGGCGTTTCTTCTGCTGGTACTGCCGGGAGCAGCTTGGTTTATCATTTTTGCCTATTTGCCAATGTTCGGAACGATTATTGCTTTTAAGGACTTCCGGATTCATCCGGGCGGATTTCTTGAAAGCGTTCTAAAAAGCGAATGGGTCGGGTTCAAAAACTTTGAGTTTCTGTTCTCCACCAGTGACGCCTATATCATCACACGTAATACCATTCTGTATAACCTGGGTCTGATCTTTCTCGGGTTGGTGCTCGCGGTGACGCTTGCGATCATCATGAACGAACTGTTAAATAAACGGCTGGCGAAGATCTACCAGACCGCAATGTTTATGCCTTATTTCCTGTCATGGGTTATTATCAGTTATTTCGTCTTTTCGTTTCTGAGTGTGGAAAAGGGTGTGTTCAACCAGATCATTACCTATTTTGGTGGAGATCCGGTCAGTTGGTACAGTGAGACAGGGTATTGGCCGTATTTTCTCATTCTGCTGGGCCTGTGGAAAGGTGCAGGTTATGGCAGTGTAGTGTATCTGGCAGCTATCGCAGGTATCGATCGTTCTTATTATGAGGCAGCGATGATTGACGGTGCTACGAAGTGGAAACAGATCAGGTACATAACGCTGCCACTGCTCAGACCGCTAATGATCATCCTCACCATTCTGGCGATCGGCGGGATCTTCCGTTCCGACTTTGGACTGTTCTATCAGGTTCCGCGGGACTCTGGTGCGCTGTATCCGGTCACCAATGTCATCGACACGTTTGTATACCGCGGCTTGACCATTATGGGTGATACAGGAATGAGTACAGCTACAGGATTGTATCAATCGGTTGTCGGTTTGATTCTTGTCCTGCTGGCAAACTATGCTGTGCGTAAAATTGAAAAGGATTATGCCGTATTCTAGGCTGCGGCAAGGGGGTGCTTCCATGAGTAATTTAAGCCAACCGGTAAAGCGGGCATCTGCCCATGCGAAGAGGACCGGAAAGAAATCGAGAGATCTGAATGCCATTTCGCCGTTATCCAATGTGATTTTTAATATAGCTATCGGTCTGTTTGCCTTATCTTGTATCTTTCCGTTTCTGTTCATCGTTATCATCTCATTTACCGATGAGAAGACGCTGGCGATCAATGGATTTAAGTTATTCCCTGAAGTCTGGACGCTGGATGCCTACCGATTCCTTATGGAATCCGGGCAGCAGATGGCCCAATCGTTTGGGGTTACCTTAACGGTGGCGGTTGTCGGAACCGCGCTGACACTGTATTTGGTCACCACGTATGCGTATGCCATCTCGCGCAAAAATTTTGCACAGCGTCGGTTTTTCAGCTTTTTGGCCTTCTTCACCATGCTGTTTTCCGGCGGTCTCGTTCCCAGTTACATTGTGGTTACGCAGGTGCTGCACTTGCGGGATTCGATATGGGCGCTGATCCTGCCGTCGATTATGAACGCTTTTTACATTATCGTTATGCGTACATTTTTCACGACCACCGTGCCGGATGCGGTTATTGAGTCGGCCAAAATCGACGGAGCTACTGAATTCGGGATCTATACGCGCATCGTACTGCCGATTTCGTTGCCGGGCATTGCGACTATTGGATTGTTCAGTACGTTAGGATTCTGGAATGACTGGTTCAATGCGCTGCTCTATATCGACAATGCGAATTTGATTCCACTCCAGACATTGCTAATTCGAATACAGAACAATATGGATTTTGTTGTGCAAAACAGCAGCCGGGTCGTGTCCTATGACATTGCCGCGACACTGCCAACGGAGACCGTCCGCATGGCGATGGTTGTCTTGGCTACACTGCCGGTTGCGCTGGCGTATCCGTTTTTCCAAAAGTATTTTATACAAGGTCTGACCATCGGTTCGGTCAAAGAATAAGTCTGGTTGTGCCTGCCCTCAAAGGGCAGTAACAATAACATTAATAAGGGGGATACATATGAAGACCAAAAAAATCGCTCTGCTCATGGTTACTTTACTGCTTGCTTTTGCTACTGTTCTAGCAGGCTGCGGTGGCAGTAATACCAATGGTACAAGCGGGAATGCGGCATCCGGGGGAGAATCCGGCGATAAGGACACGGTGAAGCTCAAAGTATATCTGATTGGTGGTCCACAGCGCGATCTGCCAATGGTACAGGAAGAAATGAACAAATACTTAATGGAGAAAATAAATACAACCGTCGACATCACGATGATTGACTGGGGTGATTATTCCAAACGGATGCCAGTCATTACCGCTTCGGGCGAAAATTATGATATCGCTTTCACCTCTTCCTGGGCTTATGATTATCTGCCAAATGCCACCAGAGGAGCATTCCTGCCCATCAATGATCTGTTGGATAAGTATGGTCAGGGCATTAAAGAGCAGCTTGATCCAAGATTCCTCACAGGATCGCAGATCGATGGCCAAAACTATGCGGTGCCGGTTAACAAAGAGCTGGCTTCGCAATGGGTATGGCGCTTCAACAAGCAGTACGTTGATAAATACAACATGGACATCACCAAGATTCGCACATTAGAGGATCTGGAGCCTTACCTGCAGCAAATCAAGGACAATGAACCAGCCGACATTACTCCGCTGGCTGTTCCGAAGGGCTTTAAGCCTTATCTGGCGTTCGACTTCCTGTTGGGTGACGAATTCCCGGTTGGCATCAACATGAATGGTGACACCGGTAAATACGTTAATATGCTGGAATCTGAAGAGCTGAATAGCTCGTTGAAAACCATCCGTAAATACTATCAGGCTGGTTATCTGCGCAAGGATGTAGCGACACTGGAGGGCATCGATAACATCAAAACAGGCAAATGGTTTGTTGACCGTGAACAGACACAGCCGTACGCCGAACTGGGATGGTCCAGAAGTGCGGGCTATGATATCGTGACTACACCGATGCAGGATCCGGTTATTTTCACTGGTTCGGCAACAGGCGCTATGCATGCAATCTCGGCGAACTCCAAGAACCCGGAACGGGCCATGATGTTCCTGAACTTGCTCAATACCGATCCATATCTGCGTAACCTGATCAACTACGGCATTGAAGGAACACATTACAAAAAGATTTCGGATAATGTCATTGAGGATCTGCCAGCAATGAAGGACGGATTCCAGATGCCTGGCTTTGCCCTGGGTAACCTGTTCCTGACTTACATGCACAAGGAAGATCCAGCCGATAAGTGGGAAGCGTTCAAGGAATTCAACAATTCCGCGAAGGTTGCTCCGAGCTTTGGCTTCAACTTCAATCCTGATCCGGTGAAGACGGAAGTGGCTTCCATCTCCGCCATCGTGAAGGAATTCTACCCATCGATCATGACGGGAGCTGTTGACCCGGATGAGCATCTGCCAAAAGCGATCGAGAAGTTGAAAGCGGCTGGTCTGGATAAAGTGATTGCAGAAGCGCAAAAGCAATACGATGAATGGAAAGCTGCAAATCCAAAATAAACCTGAAATAAAGAAGACAGGGAAACGTCTGTCCGGCTTGGCGGGCGTTTCTTTTTTTACCCTGAGTGGATTGCCAAAAATGGATTGGAGGGTATGGCATGAAAAAACTTGGTGCGAGTCTCCTATTTGTAATATTGGTATGCGCTGCTCTTTCCTCGGCGGCCTTGGCAAAACAACCTTATTCATCCTATTGGCTGCCTGAGCAATTGCTTAACTGGAATCCAGCTTCCGACCCGGATGCGGCCTTCAACCGGAGCAACATTCCGCTTCAGAGCCGATTCACGGGAGAGGCAGTTAACCCGAACGCAACGAAAGATCCCAAAGTCATGGCCTTGTCTGCATTGAATAAGGGAACCAGCGGTGTTCCATCACAGGGCTCGGATATATTTTCCGCAAATACGTTCTCTTACTGGCAGTATGTCGACAAGCTCGTATATTGGGGTGGATCGGCGGGAGAAGGTATTATTGTGCCGCCAAGCGCCGACACGATTGATGCGGCACACCGGAACGGAGTGCCAATCATGGGCACAGTCTTCTTTCCGCCATCCGTATACGGTGGCAAATATGAGTGGGTGAAGCAAATGCTTCAACAGAACAGCGACGGCTCCTTTCCGGCTGCGGATAAACTGATTGAGGTAGCGGAGTACTACGGTTTTGACGGCTGGTTTATCAATCAGGAGACTGAAGGCGGAACAGCCGCTGACGCGCAGTTAATGAAGGCATTCCTCCGTTATCTTCAGGATCATAAGCCCGCGGGTATGGAGATCATCTGGTATGATTCCATGACAAAGGAAGGCAATATTTCATGGCAAAATGCGCTGACGGACCGGAATACGATGTTCCTGCAGGATAACGGGAGCAAGGTATCAGACAGCATGTTCCTGAATTTCTGGTGGAATGATCTTGGCAGTTCTGCGGCAAAAGCCAGAAGTCTGGGCAGATCGCCATTTGAACTGTTTGCGGGCATCGATGTGGAAGCTAAAGGATACGATACCAGTCTGAAATGGAATTTGCTGTTTCCTGAGGAGAAACCGGCTGTGACTTCCCTCGGCATTTACCGGCCGGATTGGTCGTTCAACAGCGCGGAGAGCGTGACCGATTTCTTTGCCCGTGAAAATAAATTCTGGGTAGGACAGAACGGCAACCCGGCCAATACGGCGACAAGCCAGGCCTGGAAAGGAATTGCGAACAATGTAGTTGAATCATCGCCGGTGGACCAACTGCCATTCACGACCAATTTCAACACGGGCAGTGGCGAGAAATTCTATGTGGATGGCACGCAGGTGCGGGAGACCGGATGGAATAACCGCAGTTTGCAGGATGTGCTTCCGACATGGCGCTGGCTGACAGAGAGTAAGGGTAAAGCACTTACGCCGTCCCTGGATTGGTCGGATGCCTATTATGGGGGCAGTTCCCTTAAGGTAGCGGGTACGCTAAGTTCGGCAAATGCCACCCATCTGAAGCTGTATCAAACCGATCTGAAGATTGAGCCAGCTACCAAGCTGTCGATCACGCACAAAACGCAGAACAAGCCAAGCATGAAGGTTGGTCTGGCTTTTGCAGACCGTCCTGATCAGTTCGTCTTTTTGGATGTAAAAGACAAAAAGGCATCGGGTTGGACGACAGACATCTTGAATCTGACGCCTTACAAAGGAAAGCGGATTGTGGCATTGTCTTTGTATTTTGACAGTAAGGAAATCATATCGGATTATGACATCCATATTGGTCAGATATCCATCCAGAACAATGCTAATCCAGTGAAGCCACTGGAAGCAGTTCAAGCATTGAATGTCATCCAATCCGATTTCCGCGGCGGTATTTATGGTGATGCAAGGTTGCAATGGACCGCGTTGGACGAGGAAGTTCAACAATATGAGATTTACCGTATACTGCCCGACGGCAAAGAGACTTGGGTGGGTGCGACAGCCAATAACGTGTTCTATGTGCCTGAGATGAAGAGAATCAACGCGGAGCAGGCGACTGTACTGAAAGTCGTGGCAGTGAATGCAAAATATGAGCACGGCCAGGCTGCCAGCGTGACGATCCAGTGGCCGGCGTATCCGAGGCCGGAAGCAGGATTCAAGGCGGATAAAACGCTGATCACACCTGGCCAGCAAGTGCATTTCACTGATCTCTCTTCCGAGGTGACGGAAGGCTGGTCGTGGACTTTTGATAATGGCAGTCCGGCTGTCAGCACGGAGCAAAATCCAGTGGTAACGTATGACAAGGAAGGCACGTACAATGTGACGCTTACAGCTACCAACAGTTCGGGGCAGGATACGGTGACGAAGGAGTCGCTGATTACCGTCAGCAAGGCTGCTTCTGGAATCCAAAATGTCGCTCTGGGCAAAAAGGCGACAGCTGACCACGCCTGTGGATCCGCGGAAGGTGCAGAGAAGGCGATCGATGGCAAGGTGACTGGCAACAGCAAGTGGTGCGCACTGGGTAACCAGCCGCATTGGCTGCAAGTTGATCTTGGCAAAGAACATCAGATCAGTGGTTTTGTCATCAAACATGCGGAGAGCGGTGGGGAGTGGTCTGGTTTTAATACAAGCGACTATTCGATCCAGGTCAGTGCTGATGGCGTGAATTGGTCAGATGTAGTTCATATACAGGGGAATACCGCGGCCGAAACCTCGGATGCAATTGCACTGGTCAAGGCTCGTTATGTGAAGCTGAATGTGCTGAAACCGACGCAGGGCGGCGATACGGCAGCCCGAATCTATGAGTTTGAGGTTTATGGAGTGCGGCCGTAATTTGCGGTTGAGAAGTGACAAGTGTAGCTGTGAAATTGGCAAAAAGGAACCATGCGGCCAATCCGGTTTCAATGACGGCTGCCTATCCTTAAAGTAGCCGTTCGTCTAACGGGTGTACCGCATTGTATCAGACTACGACTGAATAGGATGGATTGAATATGAGGCTCACAGATTATCGGATCTTGTGAGTCTTTTTACGTTTATGCTGGATTCGCTTACAAAGGTTTTAAAATCGTTGTTTTAGATAAAAAATCGGTTTTGCAATCAAAGACAAATGCGAATGAAAAGTCTTATATTGTAGTTAAAAAGAGTGGGGTTGACTATACGCTTCATGGCGGAGAAGATAAAGTAAAAGAAAAGGTAGATGCCATAACGAATGGAGCAGGTGTAGTGAATGGCGCTTCCCGGTTGAGCCGAACGAATTCGTGAAGCATTCCCTGGTGAGAAATTCAAACATTGTGTTTGAACTGATGTTAAAGAACAAGCTGCATATCGAGCCATTGATCAGTCATGTGATGAAGCCGTATCAAGCGCAAGAAGCATATGAGGGACTGAGATTGAATAAAGACCAGTATAATGGAGTACTGTTTGACTGGTCCTAGGAGGAAATTGGGATGATTAGAGGGTTAACAAGTGCAGGCTTAGGGAACATCGAGTCCAATGAACAATATATTACGAATGCTGCAAAATACGGATTTCAGTCTGTAGATTTGAATCCGCTCTCATTCATTGAAGAAGTTGGCAAGGAACAGGCTATCCACTTGTTGGAAAGCAATCAGGTGATCATCGGTTCATCCGGTCTGACCGTGGACTGGAGAACCACAGATGAACAGTTTCGTGAAGGACTTCAATCGCTGGTTCAAATGGCAGAAGCCTCCGCTTCGTTGAACTGTTACAGCTGTTGCACCTATATTTTACCTTCCACGGATCAGCCAGCAGCAGCATTTATGGCGGCAGCTACCAAACGATTGAGATTGTGTGCAGATATTATGGACGCCTATGGAATTCGACTAGGCCTGGAGTTTGTGGGTTGCCATCATCTGCGCACTCAATGGAAGAATCCATTTATTTGGAGTGTGGAGGATACGCTTGACTGGATCGAGACAATCCATGCTCCGAATGTAGGTTTATTGGTGGATTCCTATCACTGGCATACGAATGGTCTACCGATGGAAGATCTGTTAAAGCTGAAGAAAGAACAGGTTGTTCATGTTCACATTAATGATGCTTATGATTTGCCAATCGAGGAATTGAAGGATGGAGAACGCTTGTACCCCGGCGAAGGGGTCATTGATCTGGGTGGATTTCTGAGAAATCTGCAAGCGATTGGCTACAATGGCGTTGTGGCTCAGGAAGTACTGGCTCCAGCGCCGACCCTAAGTTCGAGTGAACTGTTCGCTAAGACGAAAGCAGGTTTTGACAAGGTATTTGCAGCAATCTAAGTTACTGAAAAAAAGAGGGGGTGTTCCTAGCTGTGTTTGTGGCTTATGGAGCACCCCTGTTCTTGTTCAATTAATCCAGTACGCCGTGATCTTTCATCAGTTGTGTCGTAAAGATCCACAGTCTGTTTTGCATGGCCTCATCTCCGCCAGGATGCATAGGAACAATAGATGCTCCAGTTCCCACATTGAAATATCCTCCCGATACCTCGCCATACTTCGATTCCACAGCCAAACGAGTAATGATATCAGCACCCCGGCGCGGGTCGCCAATGTGCAAAAAGGTTAAAATGTGTTCAAGCACACTTGCAAACCATAGCTCTCGTCCAAGACCCGTAACATTAAAGCCAGGATTCAAGGCATTTACGCAAATTCCGGTTCCACACCATTGTCTGGCTAGTTCACCAGTAAACATAATATTAAGCAGTTTGGTTTTGCCGTAGATTGGAGAGGATCCACGTGCAGTAAAAGGAGTGATATCCGTTAAGTCATCTGGCAATACCAGAGTGCCGTGATTCCGCGAAGCTTCAGATGCAACATTGACGACACGGGCATGGCCCGACTGAATCAGGGAAGATTGCAATGTGTGCGTTAACAGCCAAGGTGCCAAATAGTTGACGGCAATCATCTCGGCATATCCTTCGGACGTGACTCTCTGTTCAAAAGCATGAAGTCCGGCATTATTCAAAAGTACGTCTATACACGGATAAGCGGCTGCAATCTCAAGCCCAACACGTTTTACATCACTCAGTAAGGACAAGTCTCCATAGAAAAATTCAATTTTGGCAGAAGGTATGATTTCCTTGATTTTGTACCTGGTAGCATCTGCACGTTCCTTGCTTCGGGCTGTGAGTATAAGATGTGCCCCGCGTTTGGCGAGTTCCATGGCTGCAAGCTGCCCTAAACCGCTTGTTGCTCCGGTAATTACAATAATGGGATGTTTAGTTCTCATGAGAAGATCTCCTTTTGACACGAATAGATTCGAAATTATATAATGGACATAAATCAACTATAAATATTAATTGATATTTGTCAACTATATTTCAAGAAGTCTACTTTCATGTATCTGGGAGAGGGAGTTAACAATAATGAGTGAAAATCCAGTCAAAACCAAAGATAGAGCAGCCCTGGAGCTAGCGCTGGGTGAGCAGATTCATGCACTGATCAGTGCATCGCATGCGCTTAACGTTCGGTCTGCCGAGCGTTTTGATGCGAACCTACAACCTGCCGCTTTTCAACTGGTACGGTGGCTCTACTCCTACGGCCCAACAAGCGCCGCGGCTTTGGCAGAAGCGAATGCAATGGACCGCAGCTCGGTCAGCAGATTAATCAAACAACTCGAAAAGTCGGGATATGTTAGCAAAGAGCAAGACCCCAAGGATCGGCGCGGGGTATTACTGTCTCTTACGGAACTTGGTCAACAATCGACGGTTGCTGCGCTCAAGGAGAAGGAGTCAGCTTTTTATAACCGTATTTCCAGATGGGATGATAAGGAACTGGAGCGTTTCACCGCCATGCTCAGGCAGTTTAACGGATTGGATGATGAAACGGTGGAGGCTTAGAAAATGAACAAAACGGAGCGGCAGCTTGCGATTACGCTTGAATTGCAGAGAAGAAAGATGCTACGAGCAGAAGATTTAGCTGCTCAATTTGAGACAAGTGTACGTACGATATATCGAGATATTCAGGCATTAAGTGAGGCTGGTGTTCCAATTATGGGAGCTCCGGGTCATGGGTATTCCCTCATGGAAGGATATTTTCTGCCCCCGGTAAGCTTCACCGCAGAAGAAGCCGTATCCCTGCTCATGGGAGCTGATTTTATCGAACAGAGATTGGATACAGAATACGCGATGGAGGCTAAGTCGGCTCAACGCAAAATTGAAGCGATTTTACCTGAATCCGTTCGTGACAAATCCACACGTGTACGGGAAACGATGAGACTGCTTCATACGGTGGAACCATTAACCCGAGCACGGGTGAAAACATACCTTAACCAGATTCGTAATGCCATTCTGGATCAACGTAAAATCAGCTTTATGTACCTGAAAAAAATGCCAGGAACGGATGGAAATCGGTATAATATGCGTGAGGTTTCACCCTACGGACTCTCACTGGTTCAGGAGAATTGGATGTTAATTGCACGTTGTGATATGCGACAAGACATTCGTCATTTTCGTTTGTCACGCATGACTGAACTTTCCGTGCTGGAGGATCAGTTCCTTTTGCCGCCGGATTTTGATCTAAACAGTTATCGACCTCCTGACGACCGTAACGAACAAGTATTAATCAGAGCAAAACCTGAAATTGCTGACAAAGTTATGGAGGCCCTGCATTTTTATATGGATGCATTTGAGGAGCAAGAGGAAGGTGTCATTTTTCATTTTCGTGTCCGCTACCCGGAAGAAATATTGCATTATTTACTTGGCTGGGGTGGAGATATCGAGGTCTTGGAGCCGAAGTCTTTACGCTTCCGAATGCAGGAAGTAGCCAAAAACATCTTAAAACACTACTGACATACACCTGTCAGTAGTGTTTTTTTATACTTGGGTATATCACTGATCAAGAGGAGTGGGTTGAAGGGTGAAAAGTACAACGGAAGTATTGAAATCATTTGAAACGGCTGTAGAACGATATTTGGCAGAACTGAACAAATTGGATATGGGGAGCTTACATAAAAAACAGAGTGAAGAGGAATGGTCCATTGGACAGATGTATGTACATTTGATTCAATCAGCGCTTTTCTTGCATCTGCATAATATTGAGCAGTGTTTGAGCAGCAAGGATTCAACGTTAAGCTCGGGTGAGGAAAAAACAGAACTGGGTAGGCAAGTGTTCGAATTAGGACAATTCCCTCCCGTTCCAATTAAGGTTCCTGCTTCCCCGCAGTATACCCCGCAACCACCCGAGAGCATGGAGTCCTTGATCGATGGGCTTCACAAGGTCGTGGACCGGATGAGAAGCACGGCATCTGTTCTACACCAAGCATCCGTAAACAACAAAATACATCATCCAAGGCTTGGCGCTCTAAACGCTCAGGAGTGGTTTTTGTTGATAGAGATGCACTACAGACATCATTTTTTGCAATTAGACCGATTGAAATCGAATCTGGAAATGTAAATGAGAGAAGGGAATGGGATGTATCCATGAAACCAAATCAGGACAGCAGATATTGGGTTGGCGTTGTATCTGCTTCTCATGTAAATGTAGCCGTAGAGGGAGGGTTTGCGCAGCTGTGCCATGGCAAGTCAGCACTTTTGCGACAGATGTCCGCGGGTGACTGGATGATATACTACTCTCCACGTACAGACATATCAACAGGGCAACCACTTCAGGCTTTTACCGCTATTGGTCAAATTACCGATGATAGGATATACCAATATCAGATGTCGGAATCCTTTGTACCCTTTCGCCGAGATCTCCGTTATCTTCCGTGTCGAGAAGTAAAGATCGCAACGTTGTTAGACCAACTCAGTTTTACACGCGGAAATCGTAATTGGGGGTTTCCATTTCGTAAAGGTCACTTTGAAATTGGGGCTGAAGACTTCAGGATGATAGCTTCCTCCATGTTGGAAGATGAGACACAGTCACTACTGGATATTATCTTAAGCCAGAGATGTTAACCAAACCAAAAGGCCCATAGATTGTCTATGGACCTTTTGGCTTTATGGATAATCATATCCTCCACCGTTGATATTACATTTGCGAAGACGCTGGATGCCCAAGGAAAGACCTTTAATCGCCCCGTATTTCTCAATAGCTTGAATCATATACACAGAACAGCTTGGTTCAAAACGACATTTGTTCCTCACTTCAATGGGGGCAAAACGTTGATAAATTCTAATACTCCATTTCAGGATCACTCTAACACGTCGTAGAACTATGAATAACATACTTGCTATGAAAACAATCTGGGCACTTAGCAAAGCATATACTGGAATGAATGGATTCAAGAGATAGAAACATATCATAGAGATGATTAGACCTGCGAATAATGCAAGTGTAACGTTAAGCAAAGACTTCAACCAATCGATTTCTGGAATAACATGAGTTCTTATATAGAAACTGCTTCGAGGATCGTTTTCTTCATGATGTGTATGTAAGAGTCTAATAAGTTCTTCTTCGGATGGCATGTTATTAAATATCAGTTCCTCAGATTCTGAGTTTCTCATGATTGTTGTACGATTATTAAATCTCTCTGTAGAAAATCAGCATATAATGATGCGTTGTAACGGGTTGTTGGAGACAACCAGGCTTCTCAGTGACGGATAGCGACTCCATAGATTGATAGGTCCATCCAGATTGTGCTTTGTGATTAATGATATCCGCAAATAAATTAACAGCAGCCTGAGTATCACCTCGGTTTACTTGAACATTTTTTGGACCTGGAACAACTGTGTACTCTCTCATTTAAATCATCCTTTCGTATGTTGGAATTATGGCAATAGACATTCCATTATTTTACTATGGGTATAGTGAACTGTCGATTGAAACTTATTAGAAGAGATTGGATTAAACTAAATTGGACTAAACTATAGGCCATCTAATATGGTCTTTGTTGTTATTAAGGTTTAAATTCACTTGGAAAAGTCAATAAAAGCTCTGTAAGCAACGCTGTACAATCCCTTGAAAACCAGTACAATTGAAACCATGAGATAAAGAGAGGTATTTCTCCATGACGGATACAAGTGGGAATCGCAAAGTTGACGGCTATCTAAAGAAACTCAAAACGTGGAAGGAAGAGTCCACAAAGCTGAGAGAGATTATTCGGGATTTTGAACTGACAGAGGATATGAAGTGGATGCATCCTTGTTACATGCTGGATGGGAAAAACATCGTTTTAATCCATGGATTCAAAGAGTACGTGGCGATCCTGTTCTTCAAAGGTGCTCTGCTGAAGGATACACACGGCATTTTGGTCCAGCAAATGGAGAATGTACAGGCGGAACGCCAGCTTCGCTTCACCAGTCTGGAGCAGATTGTGGAGCAGGAGGCTATGATCAAAGCCTATATCCAGCAAGCGATTGAAGTAGAACAGGCCGGACTGCAAGTAGAAATGAAAAAAACTGCCGAATATAGCGTTCCCGAGGAACTTCAGCAGCAATTCGATGAGAATCCTGCTTTCCAGGCCGCATTTGAAGCACTGACACCCGGACGTCAGCGGGCATATCTCTATTATTTCTCACAACCGAAGCAATCCAAAACAAAAGTGTCACGAATCGAGAAGTACATGCAGCCGATCCTGGAGGGCAAGGGATTGAATGATTAATCTTATAACAATATATTTGAGGGAAATTAAGAGTGAAAACGAGTTGAAAGCCTTTCAGATATAATCCGAAAGGCTTTTTGCTGTTTTTGCTAAGAGTTCAGATAACAGGAGAGTGTCCCATATGATTCGAACTTACCAATACTACGCAATTTTTAATTTTGCTGAGGATGGAATTAATGTTACATTTCCTGATCTGCCCGGATGTATCACCTGTGGCGATTCAGTTGAAGAAGCATTATTGATGGCGAAAGAAGCACTTGAATTATTTTTGGATGGAGAACCTGTTGAAGATATTCCGCCACCTCAAAGGATAATGCCTGAATTATTGAACTCTAGAGATAAAGCGTATTTAATTGAAGCAAATATTACGTACTATTGATGAACTCTATGTTTACATATCTGAATTCACCAAACTGAGTTTAGAACATCGTCGACTTCTTTGATTCTTGTGACAGATGGTGCTTGAATTAGATTTCCTTTGACCATGACCATAGAGATGTCTGATATGGCCTCAATATGTTCCAGCGGATTTTGCTATATGATAATCAGATCAGCATGTTTTCCGATATCGACCGTTCCTGTAACATCGTCAACACCGAGGATCTTTGCATTGGTTCGAGTCACCATGTCGATGACCTGTTTGTTGTTCAGGTTGGCCTGTCTCATGTAATGGTCCATCTCTCTCCACATATCATAGTGAGTTACGTAAGGCATGGCGGCATCAGTGCCGATACCAATGGTGATGTCGTTTTCGATCGCTTGTTTGACACCTTTGAGCATGGAATCGTAGACGAGTCTGGAGTTCTCTTTTACCGTTGCACTTAACTTCGTTACGTTGGTATCCAGTGAAGCGGATGGATAAGCGGCTTGCAGGGTGGGGAAGAGCGCGGTGTAGCCATTCAGGGCATTGGGATTATTTCTGTACAAACGAATGATTTCGTCGTCCATCTCCGAACCGTGCTCGATGGTATCGACGCCACCCTGTAATGCAACCCGTACGCCTTCCGTGCTTTCCACATGAGCTGCCACCCGCCGGCCAATCTTATGCGCTTCATCGCAGATCGCCGCAATTTCCTCCACCGTCATCTGCAAACGGCCAGCTTCGCCGACCATTTTCGCATCCGTCACGCCGCCCGTCACACAGATTTTGATCAGATCGACACCGTGTTTCACATTGATGCGTACATTTTTTCGTGCTTCCCACGGGGAATCACCCACCAGAGCGAGGAATGGAGCACCATGTCCGCCCGTGACACTTAGGAAAAATCCGGATACTAGCAAATTGGGACCGACAAAGTCACCGTTGTTAATCTCATCCCGTAGCTTTGGACATCGGTGTAAAAGAATTCACCCACACTGCGCATCGTTGTAACACCCGCATGGAGAGCAGTCAGCGCGTTGCGTTTCATGCGTTTTTTCAAAACGTTTCTGCCAAACTTCGTGTTCAATATCCGATCATAGGCAAACTGCAACAATCCTTCACTGACCGAGAGACTGAACGGTTTACCATCTGCAAAGAGGTGCACGTGGGCATTGATCAGTCCTGGCATCACGTATTTCCCTGAGAGGTCGATTGTTGTGTAGTGACTAGGAATATTCAGAGCATGATCTCGGCCGATATCCTGGATAAGTCCTTGTTCATTGACGAGAATGGTCATGTTTTTTTGCAGATTACGGTTCAGATCACCGTGGATCAGATGGACGTTTTTCAATGCGTAAGCGGTGTTCATGTTGTGTTCCTCCTTAGAATGTGGATGGGATTATATAAGTTGAAAGAGGGTATATACACTTGCCACTCCGATGACAGAACAACCTTCGGATCGCTGTTATCCCCAGATTTTTTTGACATCCTCTTATTAGGGGGAAATCCGGTGATAAAGGCGAACGCTTCGCTTCCTCTGGTTATTTCTGTCCTCTCCGTTGTCGTGTAAATGTAGGTTCAACTTAAATAGTTTGGTAAATGGTAAATATCCAACCCAAAAATGAATTATTAATTCATTTTTGCGTGCAAACCATGTGAAGTTGATCTGATCTGCACGCTTTGTCTAACCGGTGTAAATGATGAGAAGGAGCGTTATTGGTTGAGACTCTTCATACCGTACAGTCTGTATACATACAACGCTTCGAAAATTTGCTTCCGGCTGTCCTCACTCATATCCCGCTTCAATAGATCCAGGTTCATGTCGATTACATTGTGCGCGAGAATGTTCAGCAAGATCAAATTCTCCTCGGTGCCAATCTCATACCGTTTATATTGATTCTTCAGATAGGCCTTCTTGGTTTCGATCATCAGCTCGACAAGCTCGTTCTTGGCGTTGGTGTAAATCGTACCTTTATTCTTTTCGAAGATAATGACGATCTGATTCCGGTACTTCCGCAACACATCCACCTGTTCTTGCAACAGCGCCGACTTTCGCTCGCTATCCGTTTCCTCGAACAAGGTCTGATTATCGAAGTGAATCGTCTCCACTAGCACATTTTTCAAATAATCTACCAGATCCGGCGGCACGACGGCGTAGAATAGTTCTTTCTTGTTCTTAAAATAAGTATAGATATTGCCCACGGAAATTTTGATCTCATCCGCGATATCTCTCATCTTGGCATCCACATAGCCTTTTTCAAAAAAGACTTTGAGCGCCGCGTATTCAATCTCTTTCCTGACTTCGTCTTTCTTGGCTTGCACCATCTGAAACGACTCCTTAATAGTGAATGGTTGGTTCGTTATTAGGTTAGGCTTGTTTTGGAGATTTATTTAATGAATAGGAATACATATTAATAGTTGATGGGTTGGGGATTAAAAATACAGGTAAATGAAAATAAGTACATTTATATTATGGAGGTAAACTTTGCAAAAATACAATTAAATTTAGTAAAACTAAATGAAATAGTAACTATCTTATTCATGAGTGAATTGTGTCAACAAGGTCCTTTCGTGGATTGGTACTCTTATTCTAAATATTAGTTATAAATAAATAAATAAATAGTAATAATTCAAATTAGTGTTTGTTTGCACTAATATATTCACATGGTTATTAGTATTTTAAGTTGAAAAGTAAAATAAATTTTTCTGGATTTTCTACTCAAAAAGTAGGTGGGAATCAAAGGTTAGCGGGTTTTAATCCTTTTCTCAAAGAATTGCAGAAGAAATGGAAAGGCATAGGTAATCTCTTCTCTCCATTTGTTATACGTGAGACGGCTTATATTAATCTCTTTAATGATTTGAACAGTGCTCTTTTCCGTCATATAAATTAAACAGATTAGCTTGAGCTTTTTTTCGGGATAGTAAGTATTCTGAAAAATATTTGGCATATATACGTTTGAAAAGGACTGTCCGCAGTCATTACACGATGATCGTTTCTGTAATCTTCCATTTTTCTTAGTGTTACTACTACGACATTGAGGACAATTAATGGGTATGGATTTGGTAGGGATTATACTTATTTTCTCATCAATTTGTTTTAAAAGTAACGAAGTGTTTTTACGTAATTCTTGTAGCTTTTTTTTTGAACTGCAAGTTTCTAAATATATATGTTGCTCTTTGTAATTAAACACTATTTTTCCTCCTTGTATTGTATATTCGAAGATTTAACATTCTTTTGATTTTTTTATAGCCATATTAAATTTATACTACAAAATCCTTTAAAGAGAAATACTAGAAAAGCAAAAGAAATGACTGTAAAATGTTTTTACGGAATAATTTTGGAGGGAGATTCCTTAAAATGGTGAAAATATTTCTAGGAAGCGCGGATAACCCAAGCGCACTCGACGATTTAAGAAAGATAGCAGCGCTTATTGAGCATGTGGGACATTTTGTTATCCCATGGAACTCCCCTGGTGTTTTTCCACTCGGAAAACATATGAGTGATAGTCTGGATAACATCTGCAAACAAGTAGATGCCGCAATTCTTATTTTTGGTGAGGAACATCAAGTTTTATTTGGTAATGAGTTTAGCTTACATCCTAAACCTAATCTCCTTTACGAATATGGATTATTCAAAGGGTATTTAGGGCTGGAACGTACTATTATTTGTAGAAGAGGTTCATCTTCAATTCCATCCGATCTGGCTGGAGTCATATACTGTAATCTTGACAAGGAATTTAAGGCAGAAAGGGAGCTACTTGCGTGGCTAAGGTTGTTGAGTCCTAAGAACTAAATAGATGTATAATTCTGACAACTTGGAGGGAGTATGGATAAAATACCCAGTATGCAATCACTACGAGGCATAACTGAACTAAAATATGTAAATGCGGATAATGTTACACGCTATCGGGCAATAATGCGCTATATATATCAACAGTATCAGAAATTAAATTATTGGCTTAAACCGGAACAAATTCATGAAGCTTTGATGGAGTGGGATTTACTCAAGAATTATACTCTTGAGCAATGCCAACTAGATCTTACTCAGTTAGCAGAGTGGGGAAATTTAACTGCACAGCATGATGGGGAACGCGCAGTTACTGTAGAAGAGTATCTTCGTAAAAAATTTCGTTACTTACTTACTCCATATTCTATTGAAATTGAAAGAATGCTCGAAAGTTTGGAAACCATTCGAGGTTATGGTGGTTCCTTGGAACCTACTCTATTTGATACGATTGCAAATACGTTGTTCAAAATTAGAAACAATGCTGGTGAGTATGAACAAGGAACGGCTTTAGAATACTGGAAATCCCTATTTGGTGCATTTCAAACTTTACATGAAGCATCTGTGGATTATATTGCAAGTCTTCAAACAGGAATGGCTGAAGATTTAATGGCCACGGATTCTTTTTTATTATATAAAGACTCGATTACTCATTATTTACAAGATTTTATACAAGCTCTTCAAAGACGCTCTTATAAAATTGAGGGTAACTTAAGTCAGATAACAATTGGGGTTCGTGATTTGTTTTTAAATGAAGTTCTTAATGATGAATGGAGAATTCCAAAGTTAGAACAACTAGTCACTAAATCTGAATATATGGATGGGCTCTTGGAGAAGTGGAGTAGTTTAGTGAGATGGTTTATTGGCGACGATAACTCAATTAGTGACTCATTTTTACTTGAGCGTGCTACAAAAGAAGCTATAGTTAAGGTCGTTCGAAGTGCAGTTCGAATTCAAGAAAGGAAACGTTCTATTGTCAGTAGAAAAAAAGATTTAGACTATTTAGGAAAATGCTTTTACAGAATTTCAGACCTTGATAATGCACATAAATTATCCGCTAATGTTTTTGGACTCTTTTCTGCTCGTCATCTACAAGGAGAGGATTTGCGGGAGTCAGATAGTAAAGAATTATCTATGTGGAAGGAGGCACCGATTCCACGAAAAATTCGTTCGCGTAGCAGAAAAAGAAGTGAAAGACAAGGTATATTAGCTGCTATTAATAACAGTAAATTAAAAGAACAATTTAGAGAAGCATATGTAATCCGTCAAAAGCATGAACTGGAGTTTTTGATCCGTATGGTTAACTCTGAAGAAATTTCTATTTCAGAATTTGAACCTGTTAAGGAATCGACAAGGCTTCAAATGTTAGGATGGATTAGTCGATGTAATGCTTCCTCCACTTACTCATTTCAAAATTCAGAAGGAATAAGAATAGAGTTAGGTCAACCTCCTGACAATAAACGCGCTCTACTACAGTGTGAAGATGGAACGCTTGAGCTCTTAGACTATCGACTCAAATTTGTGGTGGTTAATCGTAAAGCTTGGATGGATCAGGTGGCTTGGTTCAATGAGTTGTAATCAGAAAATGCGGCTACGGAGGAAGCGTGTATGGTAAAGATTAAAGTAGGCAAGCTCAGTGCCAGAAGACAAAGGATGAATCGTCCAGATCGCAATGAAATTCTTGAAAGAAAACAAATATGTATGAATGCTCTATTGAATCGTCCATGGGTTGATAAGGAAAAGAATGCTGAAATCTATTATTGGATAAAAGAACAATACTTCGAAATTAGGGATTGGTTTATGGAATACACAGGATATACTCTCATAATGAACAGGAATTTTGCTAAATTAAATAAATTTCCAGAGAAGTCTTTCCCGTGGATGGGTTTTCAAGAGTTTCGTGAACCATTAGATTATGCACTATTTACTTATAGTTTATGGTATTTAGAGAGCAAAATTGAAGGCGAACAGTTTCTGTTGACCCAATTAGTTATTGATATTAGACAATACATGGTGGAACAAGAAATGAATGTGGACTGGGGAAACTACTATCATCGTCTATCCATGGCTAGGGCATTAAAGAAATTAAAAAATTTGAATGTTATTCGTGCTGTAGACGGTGAAGAAGCAAATTGGGCATCAAACCATGAATATCACGATGTGCTGTATGAATCTACTCTTTACTCACGGTACATCTTAAGAAATTTTAATGCAGAACTTTCGAGTTATATCCATATAGATAAATTTAACGATACAAAGACGACTTATAGTAATGAAACTGCTGGAGTAGATGTCCGAAATAGGCATGAACTATATCGTCGGATTTTACTTGAGCCAATACTTCTTAATTACCAGTGGAGCGGGGATCCAATATATCTAAAACAAGAGTTGAATTTACTAATAAGAAATATTGGGGAAATGTTTGGTTGGCAAGGAAGCCGATATAGAGAAGGAATTTTTCTGTTTGAAAGCAACACTATTACTGAATCGGAAGTATTTCCAACACAGCTTGCTTTATCAGATTTAGCTATGCTTGTATGTGGAGAAGTAAGAAAAATGGTTATCAATTCAGAATCAAATTTAGAGGTAGATATAAATGGATTGTTGACACTAACAAAAAATGAAATAGAGCGTATTCTTATTCGTTTGAAGTCTTCCTTCTCAGAGTTTTGGACTAATGAACATAAAAAGAAGAATTCATCAGAATTAGCCGAGCAAATATGTAACCATTTAGCAGAATGGGGATTTGGATACTGGGAGGATCATATTTTTTTTGTATTGAATGGAGCGGCAGGAAGATGGGAAGTTGAATATGGTTTAGCAGAGCAGGATGACTAGGGGGTCTTAACTTGGAACGATGGCAAATGAAAAGAGCTGGAATCCTCAATTTTTGGTATTACGATGAAGAAGAATTCCTATTTGAAGATGGGAGGTTAATTTTACGGGGAACCAATGGTTCGGGTAAATCTGTTACTATGCAGAGTCTGATACCTCTCGTGCTAGACGGAGATAAGAGACCAGAGCGCCTCGATCCATTTGGATCGCGTGATAGACGACTTGAATATTATCTTTTGGGAGATGCAAATCAAGGTCACACAGATAGAACGGGTTATCTATGGCTTGAATTTTATCATCCATCAAAGAATTTGTACAAAACAATTGGGATTGGCATTAGGGCGCGTAGAGGAGCAACTCAGCTTGGTTTTTGGGGGTTTTTAATAGAAGATAGTAGAAGAATAAATGAAGATTTTTATCTTTATGATCGAAATTTATGGATAGAAGAAGGG
Source organism: Paenibacillus amylolyticus (assembly GCF_047302515.1). Classification (GTDB taxonomy): domain Bacteria; phylum Bacillota; class Bacilli; order Paenibacillales; family Paenibacillaceae; genus Paenibacillus; species Paenibacillus amylolyticus_G. The sequence goes on from NZ_CP168019.1 coordinate 717,887, forward strand.
AATAAGATACCGCTTAATAAGAAGGTTTTAGAAGAAAAAATAGGATCTGGAGGGCAAGTTGTCCAGGAGCAAACAGCATATCGAGATATGGTTAATAAAGCTGTATTTGGATTTAGGGAAACAGAATCTTATAAAGATTTATTAAAGTTACTGTTGGAGCTACGAAGCCCTAAGCTATCCAAAGATATGAAGCCTTCTGCAATTTATGAGATTCTTAATAAATCGTTGCCTCCTCTTATGGAAGAGGATTTAAGCTCACTCTCAGATGTTCTTGAAGATATGGATCAGATCACGGATCGTTTGGATGAACTACAACTACATGTGGCTGAACTTACTAATCTTGAAAAAAACTATGCCCGGTATAATGAGTTTTTATTATATGATGCGTCGACTGATGTAATTCATAGGTGGAAAGTTCACAATCAAATTATAAGTCAATTGAAACAGGCAGAAAAGCATTTAGAAGATTTAGAAGAGAGTAAGACTAATATTATCCAAAAATTTCTAGAGTGTAAGCAACGTCTAGGGATTGTTGAAGCTGACCTAGAAGTTCTAACTCAGGGGGAGGCGATAGGTAAACAAAAAGAATTAGAGATTTATGAAGAACAATTAAGAGAAGTCCGACAACAGGTTCAAACACTTGAAGAGAAGGTGTTTTCTAATCAAAAAAAAGTAACTAAATTAACTGATGATATTTCAGTATTATCTGAAACTTTACATCAATTAACTAAGGAACAAGAACAAAAGATTGATGAGATGGAGGATATGGCACGCATAATCGAATTCCATAGGCATGATATCTACCATGGTGTATGGGACCGCAGTATTCCTGAAGAAAATAACTGGTATAGAAGTTGGAGAGGTGATCTAGATTCACATAGGAAAAAATTAATATTTGCTCAGCAGATTGCAAGAAAAGAAGGAGAGGCATCTAGAGTTGCTAAGGATGTAGAAATTCAGCTTGGAGAAGTTCTACAACAACGACATCAAGTTGAAGAGGAACAAAATATATGTGAGCAGGAATTGGAAAAAATAAAAGAAAATATGAGATTAGACATAGTCTCTTGGTATAGAGGACTAGAATTTGTTCCCGTGCAAGAGGAATTATTAAGAGACAGTCTACGTGCTCTTACTGAGATCAGTACGGACAACCGTCAATTTGAGCCTGTAAAGCAACCTGCTATTCAAGCTTTTGAGAGGGAAAAAGAATTATATGCTCAGGAAAGAGCACGTTTGAATCAAGAAGTAGTGTCATTCAAAAAAAAGCAGCTTAGGCTTGAAGAAGAACTTGAGGAGTGGAAAGTTGCTAAAGAGCCTGAACCGCTAAAAACAGAGAAAAGACAATCTGCCAGAAGAAACAGGGGACCAAATTCTGGGGCACCATTATATGCGGTATGTGATTTTAATGATACTCTAACACAGATTCAACAAGCACAACTGGAAGCAACTTTAGAGCAGGCAGGATTGCTGGATGCCTGGATCTTACCTGGTGGTAAAGTAGAATTAATGGAGCAACAAAATACTGAAGAAGTGTGGATTCAAATTCAATCTTCAAATAAAAAAAATGGTAAGACACTTTGTTCGGTTCTACATGCAACGCCTACTGAAAAGAGTGGCTTGTCTATGGAAGATATCAATCAAGCATTAAATTCAATTAGTTGGAGAGAACAAACAGAACTACTGATTAATGAGTACGAAAAAAATCGGGCTTATGTTACTGAAACCGGTCATTTTAGTTTAGGGCCTCTGTCAGGAACTAATATCTCAAAATCACGTTCTGAATTTATCGGAGAAGCAAATCGATTACTTACAAAACAATTGGAAATGGCCAGAATTGAAGAGGAGATAAAGCACTTAAATGAACAAATAGATGATATTAATCAACAACTGGAAGAACTGAATATAAATCAGAAAAAAATGGAGTCTGAAATTAATTCTTTTCCTCCAGATGATCATTTGCAAATTCAACTGGAGTTATTTTCAAAAACAACAGTTCGGTTAGACAATCTAATGGAACAAGAAAAAAATATAGAGGAACGTTATAAGCTAAAAGTTTCAGAATGGAGAGCTTTACAAATGAGTTTGTTGGAACAAACAGCAGAGTGGTCTTTACTTAAAAATGAATCACAGATTAGCGAAGCAATAGAACAGTGTTCTGTTTATAATAGTTACATTTCTGAATTGTACTCAATTTGGATTCAGTACCGAAATAGCTCAGAAAATAAGAGGAGTAACGAAGGGCTGCTTGCGGATTTACTTTTAGATGTAGAAGAAGATCAAATGGAATTAGTAGCTAAAAAAAACCTTATTATAAAACGGGCAGAGCAAGTCAAATTGCTTAATCAAATCATTAAGGAATTAGGAATTGATGATATTCATAGGCAGATCTCAAACTTTAAAAAGGAAAGAGAGCTTTTAGGCAATGAAATTTCTAGAATACAAGATTTAAGAGAAGATCGAAGCACTCAAATAGGTGAAGCTAAACGTGATGTTGAAAACTGCAGTGCAAATCTGAGAGAGAGTGAAGATTTGCTTAATACTAAACTTGAAAAATGGACGAAAGAAGCACATTTAGGTCTAATACCTTTATCAAAAGAATTTATTGAGCTAGTTTCAAAGGAGACTTCTATAGCGAATATAGTGTTTTTTTGTGGTCGAGTGGAAAAAGAATATGGAAAATTATTTTCGAACGTCAATCAAGACCGCATAGTTAGTGATCTAACAAAAGAATTTCATACTTCAAAACCCAATTTGATCGAGTACGCAATTGAAATGGAATATGATACTCAAAATTCAAGTAGAATTGTAATTCTTTCTAAGATGGATCGTTTGCATCCAGTAACCCCAGGTTTGTTATTAAGTGAACTAAAACAACAAATTGAAGAGCAGCAAATCCTACTTACCGCTAGAGATCGGGAACTATACGAAGAGATTATTATCGGTAGTGTAGGTAAAGCTATACGCAAAAAGATTCATCGTGCCAGAGCTTGGGTAGATCAGATGAAAGATTTGATGAGGCAAAGAAATACATCAAGTGGTCTAAAACTTTCATTAAATTGGCTTCCATTGCAACGTAATAATGAAAATGAACTAGATACAGAAAAACTAGTCGATTTATTAATGTTAGACCAGCATCGGATGGATGACGAGCAAGTTGAGCAGGTTATAACGCATTTCCGTGTGAGGATTCTACAAGCAAAGCAAGAGGCACAACGGGAAGATGGCGTATTACGTAATTACATCTTTTCGCAATTAGATTATCGTAGTTGGTTTGAATTTAAGTTAGAGCATATAAAAGGAGATCGAACCAATTATACAGAACTCACTGATCCTAAGTTTAATGTCTTAAGCGGTGGGGAAAAGGCAATGGCGATGTATATCCCGTTATTCGCAGCAACGTACTCAAGATATAGTGAAGCTAACTTGGACGCTCCAAAAATTATTTCGTTAGATGAAGCATTTGCTGGTGTGGATGATGCCAATATGCGAGATATGTTTCATCTACTTACCGATATGGGCTTTGATTATATTATGACATCCCAAGTGTTATGGGGATGTTACGATACCGTACCAAGCTTAGCTATCTATGAGATATATAGGCCCAAAGATACTGAGTTTGTTACCCTGTTTCACTATCGATGGGATGGGGAGAGTAAAGTATTGATTAATTAGAGGTGACTATGGAACTTTTAAACCGTAAGACTGCCAAGCAGTATTATTCAGACCCTCTTTTTGAGAATTTGTTAAATGCAGTGTTCAACAAATACAAGGGGCAGAATGGTGTAAGAGGAAATATTCTTATAATAATAAAGTCAAATGAGGAAGCCGAAAGGCTGCAGGATTACTTTGGGGGTCGAGTAAAACAGTTGATCCATGTTGATTCTAAAGTTGAGATTCACTTAAGTTTTTTTGCAGAAGAGTTAGAACGAGGATATGATTTAACAATTCCTGATCTATATGAAGTATTATACAATACTCAATTGCTTACAAACTGTGAACAAAAAGAGTTGAAGTTATCAGTCTGGATTCAACTTTTTGAACAAGTTAAACGCGATTTTATTAATGAATTTAATATTCTTTCAGTAGAATATGAGGAATTTACCCAAAAAACGTTTAATTGGTTTAACAGATTGAAGAATGGAGATGGAGGAGGTTATAGAGTTTTAAAAAATGTGGTCGAAAAAGGAGAGAACCCGTATTCAAAATTGTTGGTTTGTATGAGTGCTTTATGGCATCTTCTTATGAGGAAGGAGGAGATGTTTGTCGAACGAGGTATTTCTACTGGGAAAATTAGATTACCTACTTTTGCAGCGCACGTTACAAAGGATCCTCATGCATTTGATAAAAAAAAGGCAAGCGGTAGGTTACTGTGGCATGCTCTTCATGATATAGATAACCATACATCAATAATCAATAAAATCGAAAAAAATGAGAGAACAGTGGTTCAAGAATATCTATTGGAACGTCAAATTTATAGGAATTTTGATGTATTGGATGATGATCTCAGTTCAATATCTCATATTTTTGTGCCCAATCTTATTAGAGGGACCTCTCCACGTACAATTAATTTAAGAGAAGTAGAAGAAATTCAGCAACTTCCAAAATATAAAGCAGTATATATCATCGAAAATCCTTCTATTATTTCTTATCTGGCAGATGAAACCATTCACTTTCTTAATGTGAATAAATTGTCTATGGAACAGCTTCCAGAAAATTTCCCAGTCCTTCTATGTACCACTGGTCAAGCAAGAGCCGCTTCTAAGTTATTCATAGAAAAATGCCTTGCTTCTAATCCAGATTGTGTTATTTATTATTCAGGCGATCTGGATGTACCAGGTGTTCAAATGTTATATGGGATGAAAGAACAGTTTACAGCAAAATTCAAAGCTTGGCGCATGGATTCTTATATATATCGTAAGTATGTTTCTCCCAAAAGTAGGCCTCTTTCCAAAGAAGATTTGAAATTTCTTATAGAAAATGAAGAAAATTTACACAGAGTGATGGTGCAATTGGGGGCAAAAGTCTATCAGGAATCGTTTAATAAAGAATTAGGTAAGGACTGGATCGAAGTCATTTGTGAAGCGATCTAATAATAAATTTAATATCAAAGATCAAGGATAAGTCAATGTGGTACGTGGTTACGTACCACATTGACTTAAAAGTCGTGTTACCCTCTCCTTAACAAAGGAGGGATGACATGACAAGTACCAACAGTGAGGATTTTGCTTCACAGTACGCACAACTCGTAAGGCAAGAACATGATTACGTTAACCAACTAGTCACATGCAACAAACTCATCTTAGACGCCATGGACATCATCGCAAAGCAGGCAGGTGTGCTAGACATGGGCACAGTGAAACAGGCTGCATATCACCTACATGCCATGGAACAGGATCTAAACCGAAAGTTATTTAAAGTCCGACTGGAGAAGAGCATCTTGGCAAATCAAATGAGCCAGTCTACATAAACCGCCTAACTAAAGGACAGTGCAGGATCACACAAGATGATCTTGAACTGTCTTTTTGCCTTTCCATCCAAACGTTTTCCGCTTCAATTAAGCATTGACTTTCCTCCCAAATCCCCCTAAACTTCAATTATTAAAACACTTTTAAAAACTTTCATTGAATGGTTCGAAATGAACGAAAGGAGGCATATAACTAACCATGTTACCTACATCACACAACACCCAACAGGTGAAGCGCATTAACGTTGAATTGGTGAAGAACACGCTCCGATCCATGGGCGTAGGCACAAAAGCTTCCATTGCGAACCTGACCAAACTCAGCGTGGCGACATGCGGCACGATCCTGAATGAGTTGCTTCAGACGGGTGAGATTATCGATCTGGGTCCAGACGAATCGAGCGGGGGAAGACCAGCGAGTCGGTACCAGTTTAATGCTGACTACGCGAGTGTGCTCTGTCTGATTATTCGAACGGAGGGCGGTATTCACTCAATCATGCATACATATGCCAATCTGAACGGAGAGATGGCGGACGAACAGACACTATTTTTGGATGAGATTAATGTCCCGGTGGTAGAGGGTCTAATTGCAAACCTGATTGAACAACACCACAATGTGCAGGCGATTGGTATCGGCATACCCGGTGTGGCACACAACGGCGTGATTGGGATTTGCGATGTACCGGAGCTAATGTATCAGCCACTCGGGCCAAGGCTCAAGGAGCAATATGAAGACGTGGAAGTGGTTATTGGCAATGACATGAACCTGACGGTCTATGGACTGTATAACCAGCAACAGTTTGAGGAAGAGAAGAACTTCGCGGTGGTGACTTTTCCCGAGAATCATTTTCCGGGTGCAGGCTTTATCATTGATGGTCGTCCGCTGACCGGGAATACGCAATTTGGGGGCGAGGTGTCCTTTTTACCTTTTGGCGTGTCACGAGAAGAGCAGTTGCGAATGTTGAAATCGACGGAAGGGTTGCAGGAACTGGTGGTACAGACGCTGGTATCCATCATCGCGATCATTAACCCGGCTACGATTGTGGTTACAGGTGATACGATGGACCCGGCTATGCGGGATGGACTGACGCAAGGTTGTCTGGATCGAATGATTCCACTGGAGCATATGCCGGAGTTGATCATCCAAAGAGACACCCGGCGGGAATATGTGACGGGGCTGGTCGCGGTGACGCTGGAGAGCCTGACCTACCGCATCCAGGTAATTGAGAAGCAGTGGTAAAGGACAAAGGAACTTTTACAAGTATTATTTTTAGGAATAAAGCTTAACTATGTTTCCTATTTCAAATGTACAAATCATTGACACGATAACGGAGAGGGCAGAACCAATCTGAAGAACGCCTTTATCCCTGTATTTTCGCCTTTAGGAACGATTCAAAAAAATACAGGGATAACAGCGGGCGGAAGATGGTACTGCAATCGTAGTTATAACGTGCAATCATTTTTCTGAACACAATGGAGGAACTTATTTTGAATCAGCAAGCAGGTACGCAAGGGAACAAACGAAAGTTCAACAAGCTGTACGCCATGCAGCTGGCAACAATCTTTCTGGGATTTATCGTATTTGGCATATCGGAAAATATTAAGGGCCCGGCCATTCCGCGAATTCAATTCGACTTCAATTTGGATGAGAAACAGCTCGGGACGTTATTGTCCCTGAACGCACTGGGGTACCTGATCGCTTGCGCATTCACGGCTATTTTGGTTCGCAAATGGGGTATCAAGGCGGTTAGCATCATATCATTTGCATCGATGATCTTATCGGGTGTGTTCATTTATGTGTCTCATACCTATCCACTCTTTGCTTCATCATACTTCTTCATGTATATCGGTAACGGCATGCTGGAGATTGCTTTGGCGATTCTGGGTGCGCGGATCTTTGTAAAAAACACAGGTACGATGATGAACCTGTCCCATTTCTTCTATGGGCTGAGTTCAACGGTAGCACCTTTGCTGGCGACGGGTGTCATGTCGTTGAGCGTGTTTGGACACGAACTGGACTGGCGCGGTATGTATCTGGTGATGTTGTCACTCTGTCTGCTGCCGATCATTGCGGCGCTGCGCAGCAAGTTTCCGGGGGACGATCTTCCTCATGAAGATCGGACTTCACTCAAGACGTTAACACGTGATCCTGCACTTTGGCTGATGGTGCTCATTCTTTCTTTTGGCGTCGTATCGGAGCTGGCGGTTGGGGGTTGGCTGGTTAATTTCCTGGAAAAAGCCTACACGTGGGACACGGTCAAAGCCTCCGGGTTATTATCTGCGTTCTTCCTCACGTTCTCGCTGGGACGACTGCTGCTTGGACCATTGACGGACCGGATCGGATTTGTATTGTCACTGATTCTGTTCTCGGCGTTCTCGGGAGTATGTACGTTCGTGGCGCTTGCAGGGGGAGAGCGTCTTGCGATTTTCTTTGCGATATCTGGCGCGGGTATAGCGATGATCTATCCAACAGTGATGGCGTTTATTGCACGCAGATATCCGAATGGGAGTGACACCGCGATTACATTCACGGTTACCTTGATGGGGGTTGGTAGTGTCATCGGTAACTATGTGATTGGCTGGGTGATTGAAGGCGTGAAGAATCTGTACGGTTCAACGACTCAGTTGGGACTGCTGCGCGGACTTCAGGCGGGATATGGATTCATCGGTTTATGTGCTGTGATCTGTGCGGCATCGGGAGTAGTGTTGTATGTGTATTTGAAAAGAAGGCAGGAACTGATTTAAATACTTATAAACCAAAGCAATAAATAATTTTTAATGGCTCTTTTCTCACTTAAACATTAGAGTGGGAAAAGAGTTTTTTTTATGAACAAGGAAGGAAATGCAAAATGAAAAGGATAGGATTATTGTTTTTAATTTGTTTATGTCCCCTTATCATTGTAGCTTGTAATCAAAAAAACAATGACGATGTTGTGGCAGAGATAGAATATCATAAGGAAGGAAATGTAATCAAAATCACTCAAAGAGACACTGTTAATCAAATTCTAAATATTTTAGAATCTGCTCAAAAGAACAAGAAGGTTATTGATGTAGGGAAAACAGACGAAAAAATAGTTGTTAATTACAGTAGCAATGATATCAAAATTTTTGATCTATACATCGATTTTGATAAGAGTGTCGGTATGGTCGTAATGGAATCTGACAGTAATTATGCTTATGAGCTATCAAGTCAGTCTATAAAAGACTTAAAAACAATTCTAAAAGGAACTTAAAATAGAAATTAATTTTTCTATCAGTATCTTATTAGTTAGATAGTCATTAAACCGATAAAACCCCACTGATCCTTAGGATCGAGTGGGGTCTTACATATAATCAGATGAATTTTAGCATACGACTATTTCAAAAAATCATCAAACTGCGCATCTCATTTCCTCAGGCAAACCTATGACTTGTTCAAAGCCGTTCTTCTTTTCCAACGTTTCAAAAGCACGTACAATCCAAAAGCGCCTAAGAAAACCACCGCTGCCGGAACGATATAAGGCTTAACAATCTCGTCCACGTGCTCCCATTGAGAGCCTAATTTGAAGCCTAGGTAGATATACAATGAGGTGATTGGAAGCATGGCCAAGAATGTAAAGATACTGAATTTAAACACATTCATCTTCGCCATTCCACATGGGATCGAGATCACGGTCCGAATACCGGGGACAAAACGTCCATAGAAAGCTACCCCGCTGCCATACTTCTCGAAGAACTTATCGGAAGCGTCCAGATGGTGGGGGCGAATCAAGAAATACTTGCCGAATTTTTCGACCATCGGTCTGCCGCCGTATCGTCCCAGGGCATACAACGTCAGAGGTCCAAACGTACCACCTACGGTACCAGCGAGTATAGCCAGCCAAAGTTTCATATCCCCAAGATACACCCAATATCCCGCCATGGGCAGTACGAGTTCAGCAGGTACGAATTCAAACGACAAGGCAATGACCAGACCTGCGTATGACAAATCTTTAAAAAAGAGTATAAATTGCGTGATCCATTCTGTCATGCTTTCCCTCCATGAATCTATCTTTTTTATATATAAAAGAAACACTCCTGTACAAAGAGTAACAATAGCGAATAGAGCTTGTCAAAGTTCACATGTATGTCCATTTCAGGGCACACTGCGGCAATATGTTTACCCATACATAAGGGTTGAATGGATTCATTGACACTTCATACGGAAGTGGGTACCGAAGCAATGATATAATCCTCTGAAAATGCTTCCAATTATAGTATGATAAGACTATCACTGGCTTCTTCACCATCCTGTACATAAAGAGAAGGAGATCAGAACATGACCGTAACTTCGATTATCGACCAGATCCATATTATTGAATACGCCCCCTCTTACGCTGCTGTGCGCAAGACCGTGGAGGCCGGATGGCCGACGGGAGTGTGGTTTTGATTTCTTTGACTATACGTGGAAAAAGGGAGATGTCTCCCTGCGGGCTGCATTTGAAAAGTTGGGTCGCGGGCTGACTGCCCTCGAAACACCGGATTACGAAATCTCTACAGAGGTCGATGATCAAGATCTGGTTTTCGGTTCCAGCTATAAAGTTCGCTATCGCATTAAGAACACTTCTGCGTCCGAACTGGAAGTCTGGACTTCATTTTTTTCGTCTAAGGCTTACAGCTGTTTTTCATTGTTGGGGATGATCTGACTGGGAAACCTCGTTTCGACCAAATGAGGTTTTTTTATATGCTTATTTTGCTTTATACCAATGGTATATCTATTCATAATCATAGGCTGTACAATCATTATTTTATGGTTGAATACAATGTATCCTTTTATTGTTTCATGTATATCATATAGATATACAACTGTAGGGAGGTGAGGTATAATTGGAGCATCAACCAAACGAAAGGCGTGGGATTGCCATGACTACAGCCACACTTAGCAAATGGGGAAATAGCAGTGCAATTCGCATTCCTAACCAATTGCTTAAGCGTCTTAATCTGGAAGAAGGCTCGGAAATCGAGATTTTGGTGACAGAAGATAATGAATTGTTGTTGCGTCCAAAAACCAAGCCTGTAGAGTCCAATGAGGAACTACGTAACCATCTAAAGACTTTGCTCTCTAAAGTGAAACAGGATACAAGACATGAAGAAATAGACTTTGGTACTGAAGGGAACGAGTTACTTTGATTATTCCCAAACGAGGCGATCTGATATGGCTTGACTTTGATCCTCAAGCGGGTCACGAGCAAGCCGGGAGACGACCGGCTATTGTTCTATCGGAACTTGAATTCAATGAAATAACGGGTTTTGCCGTTGTATGTCCCATAACGAGCCAAGCCAAGGATTATCCTTTTGAAGTTACACTACCAGAAGAGCTGCCATTTTCAGGTGTTGTTTTGACGGATCAGTTGAAGAGTCTTGATGTGCGGCAACGACGTATCCAAATTGCGGGGCATGCCGAACCAACCTCTGAATTTATGAAATCAGTTCTACGCAATGTCCGTTCTATATTGGCATAATTGAAAATTAGTAGCTGATCATATTCCTAAATCCATGTCTAACTAAAAGACGTGGATTTTTTCTTTCATGCCTAAATAGATTCGTCCATCCTTGACGCTTCTAACAAGAGCTTCCGAAAGGCACATATAAGTTGGAAAGAAAGATTTTTAATTCTCTGAAAATGCTTCCATTTATAGTATGATAAGACTATCGCTAGCTTCTTCAAACATGGCATGTATTATCTCTGCGGCTATCGGGCAAAGGCCATATCGAAAGTTCACAAAGACCATCCTATAGATAAAGATAAGGAGATCCAAATATGACAGTAACTTCGATTATTGATCAAATCCATATTATTGAATACGACCCCTCTTACGCTGCCGCACTCGCGGATATGTGGAACCGTAGTAATGAAAGCTGGGGAGGGGGCACCAACCTTAGAACAGAGGAAACAGTTCGCCGGGAGATGGAGAGTTCGTCCAATCTTTATGTGTTTCTAGCCGTTCATGAGAAAGAGGTTGTTGGCTTCTGCAGTTTTGCCCATTACCGCTATGATGAGAGAGCGCTATATGTACCACTGCTTAACGTACGCCCCGACTATCACGGTTATAAGGTCGGACGTAATCTGATCCTGAATGCTGTGCGCAAGACCGTGGAGGCCGGATGGCCCCGCCTGGATCTGTTCACATGGGCAGGCAACACGAAGGCTGTACCGATGTACAAGAAATGTGGATTCTTCTGGGAGAAAAAAGATGATAATGTGCATCTGATGAATTTCATCCCTACCATTTTGCAGACCGAAGCACTCACTCCTTATTTTGAGGAGTTGGATTGGTATGCAGACAGCACGCGTGAACTCGTGGTCGAGCCGGATGGCCGACGGGAGCGTGGTTTTGATTTCTTTGACTACACGTGGAAAAAGGGAGATGTCTCCCTGCGGGCTGAATTTGAAAAGTCGGGTCGCGGGCTGACTGCCCTCGAAACACCAGATTACGAAATCTCAACAGAAGTCGATGATCATGATCTGGTATTCGGTTCCAGCTATAAGGTTCGCTATCGCATTAAGAACAATTCTGCGTCCGAACTGGCGGTTGAGATCGAGGGTGAGGATAACAAAAACATTCGATTTGCGCTGGACGTTGCACGAGCAGTGGCTTCGGGAGAAACCATCATCGTGGAAGGTGAGTTCCACGTTGATCCAATTACAGAGGAACAGAATAACAATAAGACTCATCCCGTGGTTGCCAGCACCTGGTTGATCGGCGGTAAGAAAGCGGAGTTCAGGTTAGGTATTGCCCCGAAATTCCCGGCCAAGATCAAGACCATCTTGCCTGTGAAGGAACTCTATCCAGGTATTCCGGATGAGTTGGTTCTGAACGTGGAAAATAATGTGGATGCAGAAACGGAGTTCAGCTTGGACCTGCCTGCGGGTGAATTCCTTGAATGGGCAGAGCGTTCGGTGCGCTTTACAGTGCCTGCCAAAGGCAAAGTGTCTGTGCCAGTACCTTTCACCTTGCGTTCATATGGTCTCTATTCCCAAGAAGTAGAAGTGACGGCAATCCCAGCGGGGAACCATGCGATCTCTTTTACAAGCAAACTTTCTGTACTGATGAAGGGAATCGAAGGGAAATATGGCGGGCAGATTGAGGATCAATGGGTGGCTGTTAACGGCGCATTCTCGCTCCATATGAACAAGCAAGATAATAACATGTGGATTGAATATCCCGGTTCCCGTCATTCATTCTGGTGGACTTATCCGAAGCTGGGTAAGCCGTTTGCCGAAGAGTTATCCAAGAAACAAGCAAAAGAAGTGAATATTTATCCCGAAGGGGAACGTCAGGTTCTTGAAGCACTGTATGACTCGGAGGATTTCCCTGGCTTGCAGATCAAGTCGGTGGTCAAGCTGTCTGCGAATGGAGTCGCCGAATTCCACCACGAGGTTGAAAATACACGAGATACAGCCTGGGAAGAGGACCTGTATCTAATGAATAACTTTGGGTTCTATGGTAGCAGGTTAATTCTCCCGTACCAAGATCGTTTTGTGGATATGGGGGATTCTTACGCTGGCGATCCGAGCCATTGGGACAGCGCCCAAATCACGGAGAACTGGCTGTTCTGTAAGGAGGAGTATGGTGCCAGCGGTATCTATTGGGACCTTTCTCTGAAGTTGCTTCGCCCGGAATACACGCTGGGGTTTCAGCATGAGCTTGGCCGTATTCCCGCAGGAGCCGTTGTGCGGACAAAAGCAACTGTATATGCTTTGAACACGTTTGCGAAGTGGCAGGATTTCCGTGCGTTTGCACGTAAGCAGCGTAACCCGGTCATTCCGTTGCTGGACAGTCATCTGGATCTGACACTAAGTGAGGGGAATCCATTTGCACCAGACGTGCTGCAAGCAACGTTGACTGAACACAAACTGGTTCCGCTTGCGGGCAAGCTGGAGCTATATGTGCAACAGGGTGGCGAACCGGAGGTTATGGCAAATGCTAAGGAATTCAGTCCGGAGCAGAACCTAAACTCCGCCAAGCTGACATTTTCACCAGACGAAGCGGACCGAGACCAGCACGTGAGTGGTTGGAAAGTTCGTGGGCTATACCGGGGCGAAGATCGGATTCAGGAGCGAACTGCCCTTTGGTTCCCGCAGAGCGGAACAGAGGTGAAGCAGAAGATTGAAGAAGGTTCTGCTGGACCTTTGTACACTGTAGACAATGGAGTGTTGTCTATCGCTGTTGCTCCTGTATTCGGGAGTGTAGTACATTCCCTGCAATATGCAGGAGAAGAATGGCTGGATAGCTCGTACCCTGAACCGGCTCCACGCTCGTGGTGGAATCCGTGGTATGGCGGACTGGGTGTCGGGGTTCCAGGCATGAATGGTTTCAGCCGCCAGTTGGAACAAAGAGCCGCTTCCTGGACAGAGCAGAAGGATCAATACGGCAACGTCTGGAAGGGTATAAAGCTGACCACCCGGATTGAGAAGCATGAAGCGAATCGTGGAATCACGATCCACCAGCATTATCTGATGCTGCCCAGTGTTCCTGTGCTATGCACGCTGCTTGCCGTGACAAACGAAAGTGGCCTGACGCTGACGGATTACTCGCTTGCGGAGGAACGTTTCCTCCAGCCTTCATCTGTATTTGCGGAAGGTTGGATAGAGCAACCGGGTAAAGATCGATTCCCGCTGGGCAAGGTGGATGTGGGCCTGCCACTTGAAGATCTTTTGCGAGTAGGATCGGTTTCGCGTGAAAACATGCTGCATGCGGTCCATCGTTACCCGAATCAGAGTGCGTGGGGGTTTGCCAATAATCAGGTGACGGGTCTGCACGTGAATCATCATCTGACACTCCAGCACGGAGAAACGGTCTGGACGGAGCCGACATATCTGGTTCTGGGACAGATTCCGCTGAGTTCAGCGGATGTGCATGACCTTCTCAAACTGAATTTTGCAACTTCTACCGATGAAAAGGAGGCTTCACATGCCGATCATTGATATTCACATTCATCTGTCGGACATCGACAGCTTTCACCAAACAGCGATTGATCTGTCCAAAGTGGATTACTCTGCCGCTGGTCTGAAAGCGGAGTTTGATAAGAACGACGTCATACTGGGTATCGGGATGGGGGTTACGGAGCAGACGAAGGGAGCGTTCCCGGATTCCAGTTCCCCTAACCCGATGGGACTTGATCTGGAAGAGAAGGTTCCGTCATTCCTCATGGAATGCGTGGGCATCAATCCCAATGCGCTAGATGGTAAAAACGCTCAGGACGAGCTTGACCGGATTGAAGCAAGACTGCAATCCCCTGAAGTAGCCGGAATCAAACTCTATGCCGGATACTATCATCATTATGTGTATGACAAAATCTATACCCCGGTCTATGAACTCGCAGCCAAGTATAACTTGCCTGTTGTCATCCATACGGGAGACACGTATTCCATGAATGGGTTGCTCAAATATTCGCATCCACTGACGGTGGATGAATTAGCCTTGCAGCAACGCGGTGTGAACTTCATGATCTGTCATCTGGGTGATCCATGGGTGATGGATGCAGCTGAAGTGGTGGCGAAGAATCCTAACGTGTACGCGGATTTGTCTGGTCTTGTGGTGGGGGATCGGCCTCATTTTGAACGGTTCATGAACGAACCTTTATTCATGGATCATTTCCGCCGGGCCTTGGTCTATTCGGATCATTACGAGAAAATGCTGTTTGGGACCGACTGGCCGCTTGCGCCCATCGATCTGTATGCCGAATTTGTCCGCCGACTTGTACCGGAACAGCATCATGATAAAGTGTTCTACGAGAATGCCTTTGGGCTGTTTCCGCGTATTGGACAGCGGATTGCCGATCTGGGTTAGAACCTAAGTACTGAATTCTTAATATCTGAGGGGATGTAGACCATGCATGGTATGGAAGCATGCAATGGTTATATTGAATCCCTGAGATGTAAGCTCCTGCCACTTTGCTGGCAGGAGCTTTTTTGTCCAGGAGAACAGTGTTTAGCCGTGACAGACTCCATACTCATCTCCTTCTTGCCTGTATTTGTTTTTACGAATAAAGAGAACTATAATGGTGGATGCACAAAATTTCAGACTTCTTTGGAGGAACATACGTTATGAGATCTTTTCAGTTTTATAATCCGACCCGGCTGATTTTTGGCAAAGGGCAACTTCAAGCACTACAAACCGAAGTTCCAAAATACGGAAAACGTATTTTGCTTGTATATGGTGGTGGAAGCATCAAACGTAGCGGGCTGTACGATCAGGTAATCAGCCAGTTGAATGAAATCGGAGCAGAGGTTACAGAACTGGCTGGTGTGGAACCGAACCCTCGTCTGTCTACGGTTCATAAGGGTGTAGAACTATGCAGAACACATAACATTGATCTGGTTCTTGCGGTTGGCGGCGGCAGTGTACTTGACTGCGGGAAAGCCATCGCAGTAGGAGCAAAATACGATGGGGACATGTGGGATGTTGTTGTGCGTGAAGCAACCCCGGAAGGCGGACTTCCACTGGGTACAATTCTAACGATGGCAGCGACAGGCTCCGAGATGAACAACGGTTCAGTAATAACCAATCAGGACATGCAGGAAAAATGGGCATGGTTCAGCGAGTATTCTTTCCCGGCGTTCTCCATTCTTGATCCGGAGTACACATACACCGTACCACTGGATCAGACTGTATACGGCATGGTGGACATGATGTCTCATGTGTTTGAACATTACTTCCATCTGGATACCAATACACCGGTTCAGCTTGGATTCTGTGAGACGATTCTTCGTACCGTTATTGATACGGCCCCTCGTCTGATTAAAGATCCAGAAAACTATGAACTGCGTGAAACCATTCTCTACTGTGGAACAATGGCGCTTAACGATGTCCTGAATATGGGTCTTGCCGGAGATTGGGCTTCTCACAATATAGAACATGCCGTTTCGGCCGTGTACGACATTCCGCATGGGGGTGGCCTTGCAATCCTCTTCCCACACTGGATGAAGCATAATCTGGATGTGGATGTAGATCGATTCAAACGTATGGCTGTTAATGTATTTGATATTAATCCTACTGGAAAGTCGGACAAACAAGTTGCTGAAGAAGGCATTGAAGCGCTGCGTACATTCTGGACTTCGATTGGTGCCCCTAGCCGTTTGGCTGACTATGACATCGACGACAGTCAGATTGATGTGATGGCTGATAAAGCGATGCGATTCGGTCCGTTCGGATTCTTCAAAAACTTGCAGCGTGAGGATGTAGTACAAATTTATCAAGCTGCACTGTAATTGTAAAATTCACCTTCACTTTGTATAGTGAGTCACATTAAACAAGGACCTTCCTGTATTACTTAGGAACGTCCTTGTTTTTTTTATTATGACCTCACATCTTGTACGCTCAACCGTTTTTTCTGGACTTCAATGTCATGTGATCCCCTTTTCGAATTAATTCTTCGGTTCAACTACGGCTTCATTGACAGGGGTATCCTTTCGTTTCAGATACATCTTGCTTGGACGATGCAAGAGCACGATAAGCAGGGCGAAGAGATGAATCAGGGTGAACAGGTTACTCTCATTCGGAATGGAAACGAATAGCGCCAGACTCAGAAACGTCACGGTGAGCTTGAACTTTCTTTTGGTGATGAATATAACAGCGAGCAGGCTGGGACCGATGATAAACAACATTCTGGCTAAGATTACGCCAGAGGCGTAAGCCAGATCATCTCCTTTGCGTAAGAAACCCAGATAGGCCTCCATGTTCTGGTTGAAGTCAATGAGGAACACGATAAAGGACACAATCACGTAGATCAGTTTTACACTCAATAAAATGCGCACGACATTTAATAGCGTAGGTAATGCTGTTTTTGCCATATCACTTCTCCTATTCGACATTTAATAAAGTAGGCATTTTCGGATTCAATGGTAGTCCCTCTTCCTGCACGATATGTATTTTATACAATTATACGATGTTGATGTCATATTTTGTATTAACCCAAAGTCTTCATTTTCCAATCGTTTGCAGTGGCCTTTGACCTAGTATAACTGGCGAAACAGCTTACAGATTATTTGATATCGACCGATATAAAGTAGATACATAGAATTTGGACTTCATAATGATGAAAATGAAAATGGATGGTGAATGTAATCATGGTATTTAGCAAGGCAAGAGAACGCATGCGCAACATGTCGTTCAGAGTCAAACTGCCACTTATGATCAGTCTGCTGGTGTGTATCGTACTGGCGGTAACTGCAGTAGTATCCTACACTGTAGCGGCTGTCATCACACTCGACAAAAGCAAAGATGAGATTAAAGCAACCTCGGACCGGGTGGGGGCAGGTCTGTATGCTTCACTAAGTTTGGAAGAACAATCCACCTTTTTGATCACAACACATCGGACCTTCCAGGATCTGCTGGAGATTCGGAATACGGATGGGCAGGAAGGTGAGAACTTTTTCTCGGAAAACAATGAGCTGCTGGATAAGGCGAGTGGTATTCTCGCGGACAGTCTGGCAGGTATGGAAGGTAACAACAGTCTGATTTTGTTGGATCGGAATGGCATTATTATTGCAGCGAATGATCCGGCAGTTATCAAGGCAGAACGCGGAGATCGGGCATATTTCCAAGAAGCGATTCAGGGTAAAAACGTGATTAGTGAGGGGATTGTAGCCAAGTCCTCAGGACAACTAGGTACGGCTTTTGCCATGCCAATCTACAATGAGAATCAAGAAGTACAGGGAGTGCTCGTATCTGCGGCATCCACCTCGTTCTTCGTTAATCAGCTACAAAATATCAATATTAATGATGAGGGAAAAGTGATCATTCTGGACCGTGTAGGTACGGTCATCTACGATTCAGCGGATGAGAAGTTGGCAGGCCAGAAGATGGAGTCCGGCGAATACCAATCATTGATAGATCTTGTTCCTGGCGCTGAACTACAGCAAGGGGATATTAGCACAGATGAGAAAGTGGCGTATTACTCCAAAATCCCAAGATCCGACTGGACCGTCGTTGTTGAAGATAAACTGAGTGATGTGCAGAAGCCTTTGCGTGCGATGGCAAAACAGATGTATATTGTTCTGTTTAGTGCTATTGCGGTTTCCGTCGTAGCGGGTATTCTGATCTCTTTGCTAGTAACCAGACCAATTACAAGACTAACTGTGTTGTTCAGACAGCTTGCGGGCGGCGATCTGACGGTGCAGGCTCAAGGTAAATATAGCGGAGAATTCAAACAATTGGTGGACAGCTTCAATACTATGGCAGCAGGCAATAAACAGCTGATTTCCAGCATGAACCATTCCATCGGCATCCTGAAAACAAGTACATCCGAGCTGGAACAGTCCACTCAGCAAACTTCGACCACGATTGCCGAAACAACGACAACAGCATTTGAGATTTCACGAGCGATGGAGTCCCAGGCGAACGATACGGGAGCCATTGTGGACAAATTCATGAATGTTGGTAACAAGATTGCCAATGTGAATGGAATGTCGCAGGCAGTGAAGTTCAAGGCAGATGAAATTACGGATGCATTCAAAAATAATCATGAAGTTATTGATGCACTCATTGCGGTGAACGGCCAGAACGAGATTGAAGTTGGCAACATCTCCAAAATTACAGTTCAACTCGCCGAAAGCTCCTCGGGCATTCACCAGATTACAGGTACGATTGCCGAAATCGCAAATCAGACGAAATTACTTGCGTTGAATGCTTCGATCGAGGCGGCGAGAGCTGGTGATCAGGGACGTGGCTTCGCAGTCGTTGCTTCTGAGATTCGCAAGCTGGCAGAGCAGACGACAGCTCAATCGGAGGATATCAACCGAATTGTGATGCAGACCATTGATCACGTGGAGCAAAATAACCGAAGTGTCCAGGCTATTGAAGCGATTGCGGAACAGCATAAGAGCAGCGTTAGCCAGACCAAGGAGACATTCAATTTTGTCACCGAGAATATGAATGAGATGATGAGCCAGGTTCAGGCTATTGCCACTGAGATCGAATCCATTGAACGAGATAAGGATGACGTCATTGGAGCTGCACAGAATCTGTCCGCTTCCGGTGAAGAGGTGTCGGCTTCTGTTGAGGAAGTCACAGCAACAATGCAGGAGCAGTCCGGCATGACGGAACATTTGACAGATATGGTGCAGAGAATTGATGAACTGACCAAACAACTTGCCGGGGAATCATCTCGCTTCAAAACAAAATAGGAATACGAAAAGAAACCCGTTTTTCAAAAGAGAACCGGGTTTCTAGAACAAAAAGAGCACCTGTACCCATCTATGGCTACAGGTGCTCTTTGATGATGTGTTACTCTCCTCGAATGGAAGGCGCATACGCCAGCACTTCCATTTCAATTAAATAAGGACCTAACCCGCTGAATACGGTAATACGGGCGGGATAGGGTTGTTTAATCATTCGCGCATACACTTCGTTGTATTCGGACTGATCCTCGACTCGGGCCAGATGAGTGGTTACCTTCACAATATGATCAAGTGTAAGTCCGGCTTCTTGCAGGATCACCTCAATATTACGAATGCACTGCTCAGTCTGCTCCTTAATGCCGCCGATGGGCTCAAGCGTCTGTGGATCGACGCCTACTTGACCTGCGACGTAGAGGAAATCTCCTGCACGGACAGCATGGGAGAAAGGAAGGGGGAACTTGGGTGCTGTACTTGCATGTATAATGGTAGACATCGTAGCGGTCATTCCTTTCCTAATGAGTGTGTATGAATGGTGTTAACTGATGCCAGTTCGTAGCCTGCTGATAATGATGAGTGATGGACAACAGGCGGTCTTCTCGCATGAGTGGACCGGCTAGTTGCATGCCGATAGGCAATTGCTTCCCTGAGGTGGTATCAAACCCGATGGGTACGGTGATGGACGGTAGACCCGTATTGGTGAACGGTCCGTTAAAAATCGGGCTGCCTGTCTTGTAGCCATGTGGGGCCACATAGGGTGTTGATGGAGTCAATAACACATCCACTTCATCGAAAAGCATCATCATCTCGCTCCGGAATATCGTTCGGATGCGTTGTGCCTGCAAATAATCAACGGCACTCGTCTGGTAACCAAGTTCAAGCTGCTCCCGCATCGTGTGGCCGTAACGATCAGAAGCTTCTGCGAAGCGTTCCTGATGGAAGGCGGCAGCTTCTGCCCGCATAACCGTACGATGAGCAGCAATGGTCTCCCCCATATAAGAAGGCAGGTCAACTTTCTTCCATTGCATGCCCAGCTTCTCAAGCACAGCGATTGCCGACTCTACCGCTAACAAGATCGCTGGTTCATCGGTTTGGAAGAAGTTGCTCGGGAGACCGATCACCATTTCTGAAATAGGATGCTCAAGAGCATTTGTTAAATCTGGCTTGCCGTGAGGGAGCGTGAAGGGGTCCAGCTCATCTTGTCCGGCCATTGCTTCCAGAACGATTGCGTTATCTTGTGCGGATCGAGTGAAGGCGCCAATATGATCTAGGCTCCAACTGGCTGTGATGACACCATTACGGCTAACCCTGCCGTAAGTGGGTTTCATACAGGTTAATCCGTTGTATGCTGCGGGTCTAAGCAGAGAGCCGAAAGTCTGTGTCCCGAGTGTGAAGGAAGCCATACCAGCCGCTACTGCAGCGGCAGAGCCGGAGCTGGAACCGCCCGGGGTATGTTCTAGATTCCACGGGTTGCGGGTTGGCGGTTCTCCTCCCTGAAAGGCGTATTCCGTCGTTGTTGTCTTGCCGAGCAGGATAGCGCCTGCAGCTTGCAACTTATTAATCACAGTTGCATTCGTTCCGGGTACGAAGTCTGGAAAGGTACTTGATCCGGCCGAGGTGCGTATGCCAGCGGTATGGATAATGTCTTTGGCTCCATAGGGAATGCCGTGCAGAGGACCGAGATATTCGCCATTCATCAGTTTTTCTTCAGACTCTCTTGCGGCCTGCAAGGCTTGTTCGGCGGTGACTGTAACGAAGGCTTGCACAGCAGGCTCTACTTTCTCAATGCGATCCAAATAGGATTTTGT
Source organism: Paenibacillus amylolyticus (assembly GCF_047302515.1). Classification (GTDB taxonomy): domain Bacteria; phylum Bacillota; class Bacilli; order Paenibacillales; family Paenibacillaceae; genus Paenibacillus; species Paenibacillus amylolyticus_G. The sequence goes on from NZ_CP168019.1 coordinate 739,296, forward strand.
AAGCTCGACAGGAGATATCAACTTATTTTTAATCAGTGTTGCGGCTTCAGCAATCGTCAGCTCGTTAAGTGGTTTCGTAATCATCGCAGAGGCACCCTCCTATGCGGGGGATTGGGACCTACTTCTTCTGGCAACTTGAAGCTTCGAATCAGCTCCAAGTCCGCTGTAAATAGGGCAAGCTCCTCGTCTGTAATAACTCCGTCCGTATATTTGGCGCTTTCTGTACGGCGGTGTGTGGGATAGTCGTCCTGGTTCAGAGTAATCACCCTTTCTCTCTCTATTTGGTGGTGAAGCTTGAATCGATAATGTCCTCGTAAGCGAGGTCTTCCTTCAGATTGCCGATGAAGCGCTGCATATCGATTGCGGTCTTGAATGCTGATTCATTGATGAGTCCCTCCGCAGGATATACCTTGCTGTCGATCATGCGTTGTACCGCTTGCTCCACGACGTTTTTGTCCAGATTCGGGAATTCCTTCACGGCAACTGCTTTTGCGCCTTCAGGATTCGCTTGAATGTAGTCCAGGGCTTGCTCAATAGAGGTGACAAAGCGCTGGGTGAGATCAGGATTCTTTTCAATGAAGCTTGCGGTTGTATTCATCGTTGCAAAGGCAAAGTCTGGATAATCCTTCGTGAAATCATGGACAATATGCAACCCCTCTGCAATGCCTTGATCCAGCTGCGGCTCGTAAACGATAGCAATGTCGGCTTTGCCGGCTAATACAGCACCAAGCTCGGAACCATTCTGAACCTCAGTAATCGTCACATCCTTGTCAATATCGATGTTATTGTCAGCGAACAGTTTCCGCAGTAAGCTGTTCGAGCTTGTAGGGGCCAAGCCCACAACGATGGTTTTACCCTTGAAATCCGCTGTCGAGTTCACGGTTACTCCTTCTCGCGCAACTGCCCATACTGGAGCACTGCCGGATAGAAGGACCAGTGAGCGAGCATCTCCGCCCTTTGCATTAGCAAATGCGACATGTTCAGGACCGTGGAAGGAGAACGCAGACTCGCCTGAGATCACCGAAGACAATGCTGTTGGGCCGCTTCCGGCAGCACGGATGGAGGACAGCTCAATGCGATTCTCCTCTAGAAAACCTTGGTTGTTCGCTACATACAGCGGAAGGTAGAGCAGGTTGTGATAAACCTCGGACACCATAATTTTGTCCACCTGCGTATTTGCTTGCCCCCCGCTATTAGATGCACCTGCACCACTCGCGGGTGTTGTTGCATTGCTTCCACATGCACTGAGCAGTGTAGTCAAAATAACCGTCATCGCTGTTAGAATAGCTATCTTTTTGAATGTACGCATTAGTCATCAGTCCCCTTTAATCGTTGTAGGTCAGCTATACAGATGTGGATTTGCTGCTGGTCTTGTTGTCATTCCATGGAAGGAGACGGGATTCGATATAACCGACACAGGTGTAGAGGAGCATGGCGACCAGCATAAGCATGAACACGCCGACCCATACGGCCGGAAGGTTGAACAGGTTACCTTCGACGAATACCATGTGTCCAAGTCCTTTATCTGAAGAGATGAATTCTCCACCTACAACAGACACCAATGCCAAACCGATATTGATCCGGAAGGCCGAGATGATCCATGGCAGAGAGGAAGGAACGATAATTTTGCGGAAAATTTGTGATTTCTTTGCACCGAAGGATTTCATCAGATTAATCTGGGATTCGTCGATTTGATGCGTCGCTTGGTAGGCGGATAATAGCGCTACGATAAATGTTGCTACGGAGGCCAGAGCAATCTTGGAGAAGATGCCTGAACCAAACCAGATGATAATCATGGGAGCAAGTGCGATCTTCGGAATACCGTTCATCGCTACAATGAATGGATCGAGCACACGGGCAACGGACTTGGAATACCACATGAGTAGTCCTGCCAATGAGCCAATTAAGCTTCCGGCTACGAATCCGATAACGGTGGCATTTACCGTTGCAAACGCGTCTGTAAGCAGTTGCCCTGAGCTGGCCATCGTGATGGCGGCATCAAGAATGGCGCTTGGTGATCCCATGAGGAATCCGTTAACCAGTTTCAAACGAACGGCGGATTCCCAGATCACCAGGATGACCGCAACAATAATGAACCGCCACAGCATCGTCATCAGCCATTCTTTGGAGAATGTGGACTGTCTACGTTTGCTCTTCACAACTCTAGCAGGTTTTCCAGCAAGGGTAATTTCAGGTGATGTGCTCTTCATTAGCTGATCCTCCCCATTTGGATATCAAGCTCTGACCAGATCGATTCAAAATACTGCTTGAACTTCTGGTCGGAGCGGGCTTTCAGTGCTGAGCCATATTGCGAGGCGAGACCAATGTCATACACCTGTTTCACGGTTGTTGGTCGTTTACTCATAACGGCAATACGGTCGGAGATGGCGATGGCTTCCTCGATGTCATGCGTGATCAGGACGCCTGTTTTGCCCTCGGATTTGAGAATGGATAAGATTTCATCTTCCAGAATGAGTCTGGTCTGATAATCAAGTGCGGAGAAGGGTTCGTCCAGTAATATAATATCGGGCTGGGTAACGAGAGTACGTATGAGGGCTACACGTTGGCGCATACCGCCTGATAGTGTGGAGGGATAGGCTTCTGCGAATGAAGCCAGGCCGTAGCGATCCAGATAATCCATGGCAATATCACCACGATCCTTTTTGGACATGCCCTTCACTTCCAAGCCTAACGTGACATTATCCAGGATGCTTCTCCAAGGAAGTAACAGGTCCTTCTGCATCATATAACCGACATGCCCAGTGGTCTGATCGATCTCTTCGCCACAGACGATAACCTTGCCATTGGTTGGCTTAAGCAGACCTGCGATAATATTGAAAATCGTACTTTTGCCGCAACCGCTCGGTCCCACGATACTGAAGAACTCCTGTTTCTTGATTTGCATCGAAACCTCAGCCAGGACCTGAATATCTTCTCCGGTTGCACTGACAAATGATTTGGATACGCCTTGTATTTGTATAGCCATGATAGGTAGCCCCTTTCCTACAGCCTGATGTTTTTTCGTTTCTTGATGTAATTTGATGTTAATTAACATGACATTAATGAATATATTCCTAATCATATAGACTGTTTGCATAATTGTCATTAGTTACTCTGAACATAAAAATAGAATTAAATCAGTTAAAATGCACAAATGAAGATTGAACATGAATTGAATATGAAAAGAACGTGTCATTATACATGACACATTCTTGGTTTAAGACGTATGATTAGCTTCACTAGGAGCTGGATTAACATTCAAAAGGGACTCAAGTGCGAAGGCAAGTCGGAAGCGCAGGCTCTCCATCGGGTCCTTAATGTTCCTGCCGGTTAGCTTCTCGCATTTCTCCAACCTATAGATCACTGTATTGCGATGTACGAACAGCTCTTTGGCTGTATCGACGATCTGGCAATGATTCTCATAGAAGGAGGACAAAGTTTTCATCAGTTCGCTGCGCTCGTTCGGATCTCGGTCGTTGAAGGGCTTAAAGGTTTCTTGATGGAACTGCAGCATCTCATCGTGGGGAATCATGCGCAGCAGACGGCTTATATCCATGGTTTGATAGGAATGAGCGAAGCGGGTCTTACGCATCTGATAGCCGGATTGGAGCGCCTTGACTGCTTCTTTATAGGAGAGTCCAATATCCAATACATTCGTATAGGGATTACCTATTCCGAAGGATAGGCTGAGCTGCGACTCCGAATACAGATTGCTCGCCATCCGCTCAAGCTGCTGAACAACGGTGTGTTCGTCCCAAGACGATTCGGCCAAAAAGACAAGTATGCCGAACTGGTCGTTCTTAGTGAACATGACAAAGGAGAGATCCAATCTGGCGAATTCCTGTTTAATCAGCTCATAATTAGCGTCTCGTTCCGAGATGAACCGCTCTTCCCCGGAGGAAGTAGAGTTCTGTTTAGGTATGCCCGCTAAGGATTCATCCTTTTTGGCGATGATCAGAACGGAACTTCCTTTGGCTTGCAACCCATATTTCTTGCCGCGATGCAGTGCTTCTTGTTCCGAACGAATGAAGCCTTGAATGAGATCGGAGAAATATTCATTTTTGTAACGGCGGGAGCGCTCCTTGACGGCTTGCTTCTTGGTTAACTCGAGACCGATCACATTAACGGCTTGCTCCAGTGCCAGAGTGGAGAGCTTGGAGATTGCGGAGCTGTCGTATAGTGCGATCAAATAACCCTCGTGCCGATCCGTGAAGATGGGATGAAGCTCGGCATGTCGGTATTTATCAGCAGTAAGCAGGCAGATCGAGATTGCGGTATGGAAGGAAGGATTCTCATCTATAAATGTCAGTATGGGCGCGGCGAGAGACTGGTCATCCAACTGTTGTACATAGTTGGAACTTGCCGTAATCTGTTTCTTCGAGCCAAGTAGAAGTACAGGTGAGGATAGCAACTGAGACAATGTATCTACGATGGATGGTATGCCTTTTCCCTGCATCACCATCGTGGAAAATTGCTTGTGAATAGACAAGGCGTAGTGGAGCTCATGGGTTTTGTTCTGAAGGATAGCACTGATTGAATGTTGAAATATCTCACCGAGTGTATTGTCTATCTCAGACAGCTCGATGATTGGGAAGCTCAACCTGTCGGCTGTTTCAAGCAGTTGCGGAGATAATTCAAGAGAGAAACGCTGTGTCTTGACAGCAAGCGCCGCACAACCGATTGCATGCATGTCTGTAATGAATCCAAGATGAGCATCGGGACGATCTTTTAGGATATAACCGTTCGTCAGCAGCATATCTCCCGGCTTCAGGAATTGTACAATATCTGGTGCGTCCATAATATTAATCGATTGCACCAAGCGATCAAGGCCACGATGTCCGGCAATAACCTTTGCTTTCGAGAGAATGGGGATAGCCAATAACTGTTGCAGATCCATCTTCAACCCACTCACTTTCATATTGATATGTTATAAAATCTAACATTAAGTTAGGTGGGCGTAAAGAAGAGTTTGGATAAAGAGGCTAAAAGATAGATGTAAACAAATTTCTCATAAATATAAAAACTTTCCAATAATTTAATGCGTTATACTAAGTAGGTCTATATAAAATTTAATCATTATTACCAACTCTAACACTAAAAAGGAGTTCTCGATCCATGAAAGGAAAAGGATTAGTATCGCTTTTACTTGCCAGTGTTGTTGCTGGTTCTATTTTAGTAGCATCGACTACTGCTGCGGAAAGAGTCGTAGCCCAAACTCCGATGGAAGCAGCAACGGAGTACTTTCAGGCTTACATTGCTAGGGATGTTGAAGGAATGATGTTCTATTCTAAAGATACAAATTATTTGGATGAGAAAAGTCGTGAAGAAGGATATGTGAAGGATTTTAAAACCAATCCAACTACAGGGTATGAAATTGTGGAAACCAGACAAATCAACACGGATGAAGTTCAACTTTATGTAGTTCAAAAGTATGCAGGACAAGGCTACGAACAGTCACCACCACTCCCGTATAAAATTTTCAAAAGCGAAAATGGATGGAAGGTTTTAGTAGAGCCACTAGAAATCAATACAGTGACAGGTAAAGTCACTAAAGGTACACCGATTCACGCTTTGCAGTATACAGATCATTAGTTGTGATTTTGAAAAGCGATTCCGAGGAATAAATTTATCAGAAATTAAGATCGGAAAGGCGGTGTGGCAATGCCAGCGACCTGGACATTTAGTGCAAACAAGAATAGACGTGCTCCCTTTTGAGAAATAATCTTAGACAAGGGGGATATTTGTATAATGAAAATTTCAGACCGACTATTAAGACAATATTTAGATCACGTTTATTGGATATGTGGAGGCCCTTGTGGCGGCAAAAGCACGATGACAAAGTTACTTTCTTCAAAATGGGATATGAATTATTATTCCTCAGATGACCACACTTTCGATTATCAAAAAAAGGCTAATCCGCAGGATCATCCAGCAATTTTGCGACACTTCATTGATTGGGAATGGTTCTTTTTAGGGCGTGGGAACGATAGAAGTCACTGGTTGAATTCAGTGTTTGATGAAAGTGTGGAGTTTATTATTTTGGATCTGTTACAGATGGGGAAAGAGAAGCCAATCATAGTAGATACTTTTATGGAACCTGCTTATCTAAGGGAGATTGTTAACCCCAACCGAGTTGTTTATATGTTTGCAGAAGATGACCTAATTCGAGCGGAGTATCTGGATCGGGATCATCTGAGAGGCATGGAGGGTTTGTTCCCTAGTTTATCAGATCCACAACGTGCACGGGAAGAAACATTAAACACGGTGGTTAGAGCATCGAATCATTACCTGCAACAAGCAGAGCAGTACCAATTAAAATGGTTTATGAGAACATCTCAATCCAATAAAGATCAGATGTTATTGGAAGTTGAAAAGCATTTCGGTTTTCGATGACTGAAGTGTCAAATGCTATCAGTCGTCATTTGTTACACTAAAAATATACGGTAACTCAATAAAACCTCAGAAAGTAGCCGATCAATCTGATCGGCTGCTTTTGGTTCAGCTAAAGGCAGGTTAACTCAATGCCATCTTACGAATTACAGGTGTAACTTTTATTGATTGATAGCGTTGTTAATAACGAGGAACTTCTTATAGGTTTTAAGAATAACTAATAAAAGAATACGGGGATGAAGTAATGAAGAAAAAGAGACTATTTGCTACTGTTATATCATTAGCTTTAGCAACAGCGACTGTAACTGCCTGTGATTCAACAAGTCAAACTCAAGAGAATATGTCTAATCCAAAAACTGGTGTATTATCAAGCGAGTCCGAAAGTACAACCCTTTCTAATTCTTTAAGTGAACAAGAGAGTAAACCGTCCCACTTTATAGCTTCTGGAGGCGCAACGGTACAGCAACCCTTTTCCGTAAATCCGGAATTTGTACATATAAAACTGCTTATGAAAAACAATAGTAGCCATGAAGTCAATGTTAGTTTAACGCACTTAGATACTAGTAAATTGTATTTGGCTAGAACGATTGCTCCCGGGGAATCTTTGGATTGGATAGATAGTAAAGAAGGTTTCACACAGGGTATGAGTACTGGAGACTACTTGCTTCAATGGAGTGGTGGCGGTTATCGCGTTGAAGGGGAACTATGGGGATCAGCTGGTTCAGACCCGGACGATACTGTACAACTAACTTATTGAACTAAGTGGCAGTTTAGTGTAAGGACAATGGAATAACACACTATCTCATATAGAATACTTTATCTTTAAAAGGGAGGGGAACACATTGCATAATATGATGAATAAGAGACAATTTATTGAGATGACAGTTAAAGAACAACATTCTGTAGTATTTAAAGTTAATAATCGAGATGAATTTTTCCGTGGTGTTGCTAAAGGATTAAAGGAAGGCTACCTAGTTGTTGAAACAGAAGAAGGTAAAAACTTTAAATTTAATATGGATGACATCATTGAGATTTATGCTATCAAGTCTTCATCTCCAAAGCATAGTGCTATCCAATCCCACAGTTTTATGAAAGATAGCAAGGATGACCTTGAAAACCTTGTACTCCAGTTTGAAAGTTTAAATGACAATGTAAAGAAACAAATTACCTCTTCTTTATCAAAAGTGCTTAGTAAGCAAGTGATCATTTCGAAAATGGATATAACTTCATACAATGTATCTGAAATTGAAATGATTACTAACACGATAAATGGATATCTACTCACTATTAAAACACGGGATATTCATTCCGAATTTTTCGAATCATACAACCAAAAGACTTGTTTTGGGAAAGGGCTGGATAACAATCGTGAATAGCCTAAGGGAGGAAAAATTATAAACGCTAAAATAGCAGGTCGGGAACTGTCAAAAATCCCTGGGAGGTGAGTATGTGAAAGAAGGAATTAAAAATGTGCTGTTAGGTACTGTGGTTTTTGTTGTTGGCTTTTCCATTATTCTGCTTCTTACAAGCTCCGATATTGAAGCTGAACTTACATATTATGCTGCCATAGCATATGCTCTTTTATACTTAGCCAGTGTTATATCTGTTTGCACTGCGGTACTCCTGAAAAAGATGACTCAATTAAAAAAGTGAAATTACTCTTAAGCTAGCGGGAAACGTTAGCTCAATAAAAGCAGCCGATCATTTTGATTGGCTACTTTTATTGAGCTTACCAATGGCATTTGGCTGGGAAAATATCAGGGTGCCTCTTTTACTTTCTTTTGTACAAACATCTATCTTGTGTTTTTTGGCGAGTATTTAATATGGATCATATGTTTAAGAGTGCTTTTTACCTCAGGCCAGTCGTTATCCGTAATGCTATAAAAAACATTGTCATGAAATCTACCTTGAGTATCCCGCCTATGTTTCCTAAATATGCCTTCTTTAGTTGCCCCAATCCGTTCTATCGCTCGCTGTGACCTTATGTTATAGCCGCTGATGGAAAATTGCACGCGGACTAGCGCTAATTGTTCGAAGCAATAATTTAACAGTAAAAACTTACATTCCGTATTTACACCTGTACGCCAGTAAGTTGGTGTTAGCCATGTCCAGCCGATTTCCGCATTTTGATTGATCATATCAATATCTCCGATTCTTGTGGTTCCAATAATTTTTTCTGACATGAGTTCGACGATGACGAAAGGGAGTTGGGTGCCATAAAGCTGGTTTTGTATGGCTTGTTCGATTAAATGCTTAATATCATCATATGTTGCATTTTTTCTCCAAGTAAATTCCCATATGTTTGGATTCATCAGAGTTTCAAGTAAATCTTCTTTATGTTTAGATTCTAGGGGTAAGAGTTTTATTGTCTTGCCTATTAAAGTAACATTTTGATTCATCTCATTTACACCTCCGATTCCGTTGTGATTCATTATCTTATTACGTTGTGGGATTAGTATATATTTATTGGTATCGACGTTGAATGCATTAACCGTTGAATTATTGTACTTTCATGCATCACAAATTCCCTACAAGTGTTCTATTAAGTTCAACTAACGGCAAGTTAGTTCAATCATGTCGACAGTATCTTTTAGAAATTCACAAAGGCAGGAAAGTATGAGAAGTATGTGGAATAAATATACAAATTTATCTTATTTGGAGGTTGTAAAATGACGTTCCCGACACATATTGTATCTGCAGGTGGAATTGTAGAGGATGGAACTGGAAATATCCTTTTAGTAAAAGCCCATGACGATGGTTGGGTGTATCCTGGTGGGATAACTGAAGTAGGAGAAAACCTGATTGATGGTGTCATGCGTGAAATCAAAGAGGAAAGTGGAATAGACGCCACGGTTAGCTATTTGATTAGTGTTATTTCGAATACAGCCATCCATAAGTGGTATGACGGTGTGACTGATGTCCCTACGAAGGTCATGTTTGATTTCGTGTGTAAAGCTGTGGGTGGAGAGTTAGCTACTTCTAATGAAACGAGCGAATGCAGGTGGGTTCCAAAGGAAAATGTTCTGGATTTGATTACTTTACCTGGAATCCGCATGCGTTATGAAGCTTATTTGAACTTTAACGGCTCTGTGAATTATATGGAGTATGTCACTGCGTCAACGACAGAATTTAATGTCAAGCTTCAAAGGAGTGTTTAGTTGTTCGAGGGACCGTGTATTGAACTAACGGGCAGTATAGTGGCAAGGTAGCTCTTTGATACTGCTCATCGTAAATCATTCTATAACTTATTGAAATTGCTTGTAGATTTAATATTGACGGTAATTGCATTTAGCCTCAAGTAATGTGTGGAATCATAAAACTTATATTCAGTCGGCTTGTGAAATTTCATATTTCCATTCCATTAGGACACTAACGCATTTATTGCTTTAGTTTTTTTATTAATTGCCAAGGTATAAAAGAATTCTCGTTAAACTAAGTAGCGGAGCAGTCGCCGGAAACTCTGAATTTGGTTTTGAGTCGGAAAGATTGGACCAGATCGCTGATGAAATTATGTCAATAGTAAACTTAGGAGTTGAAGTATCATTAGTTATTGGTGGGGGAACGATAGTTCCACAAAAGAGAAGTTCTATTCAAAATCCCACTCGGCCATGGAGTGGGATTTTGTTCAACTAACGGCAAGGTTACGTTATTGGTAAATGAGCAAAATTATAGACTTGACTCTAAAGTACTGAGGTGGGTATCATTTCCATATATTGATGATTAGGAGAATGGCCGATGTTAATTTTAGAATTAAAACAATCTCACCATCATGAAAAGCGTTAATCCATTCCTAAAAAAATTTGGGATGGGTTAACGCTATTCGCGCTTCCCATCCTGTGATATATGACGCGCAGGACTTAGGTCTAGCGCGTTTTTTATTTTGGTTACAAAAGAAATGGAGGAGTAAAAATGGCAATCATGACAGATTCAAGAGGTAACATTTTTTTGGAATTTATTCGTATCGAGTACGATAAGGTCATTACAAGCACACTGGATGCTCCACTAACACATGCTCTAATTGTGGTGAAGTACCAAGGAAAGTATCTATTCATGCATAATAAGTGGAGAAACAACTGGGAACTTCCAGGTGGTATTATTGAAGCTTGAGAGAATGCGGAGCAATGTGTAATTAGAGAATTGTTTGAGGAAACCAATCAAAATATGGATTCGGCTGAATTCAAAGGGCTAATGAAGTTTAGACTCCAGCCAAGTTTTCATGGACCCGAGCGGACGGAGTATGGAGCTCTGTTCATGGGTGAATTGTGCCAACTTGATGATTTTGTTGAAAACGATGAAGCTTCTTCCATTATCCTTTGGGATGGTACATCGGAGATTGGTGATATCGCGGAAATAGATAGGAAGTTAATTGAATTCGTGTGATACATGATTGAACTAACAGTAAACAATATTTAAGGGAAATTAAGGAACAATTTGAGCAACCCTTTCTATACATCATTCGTTAGAGTATGAGAGAGGTGAGATGAAATTATTAAAATGAGTAATAGCATCTTAATGTTGGTGTTAGCGTTATCCATGATATTTGCGGGATGTTCACCAAAAGAAAAAAATGAAGATACAATTACTGAACGTATAGTAACATCTGATTTCGTTCTTGAAGTAACAACACCAACTGTTTTAGGTACTGGTGAGACAATGAAAGTAAAAGGAACTCTGAAATATAGAGGTATGAAACCCGTTGAAGTTTCCCATGGAAAACCTATCATTCGTTTTTTCTTTTCCGGTAGTGACGAGCAGCGTAATTATGGGGATGTGGGATATGTAACTGAGTTTAAGTCAGGTCAAGTGGTTGAGGTTGAAGATGAGTTTATAGTAACCAAAAAAGGGAAACAAAATCTCATTGTGGATATGACCGCGGATATCTCTATGACCATGAACCCAATTGAAATTGTTGTGAAGTAATCTTAGTAATATTTAACTGACAACAAACGTTAGCTCACATGAAATGTTTACGAAAATAATGCCTAATGAAATCATTGAAATTGATAAAAAACCTCCCGTCCCGCATGACATCTGGGCTTGGGAGGTTTTGATTATAGTGCTAATTCAACGTTTATCGTACAAACCATCCAGTGGGCTGAGGGGCTACGTCTGCGGTATCTCGTAAATCATGGACTTTGACATTACTGCCATAGATCATGGAATCGCTACTCAGTCGGAATGAAGGGAAACTGTGCTCGGATTGCAGACGCAGAGAGGGTTCAAAGTAAATCTGCTGCTGTTTGTTGATTACAAAGGGAAGCGACCCCGCTTCTACGGTAACATCATCGCTATCCGGTTCGTTCAAGATCAGAAGTACCGCAATTCCGTCACAACCGCATCCATCGGTATCATAAAACAATTTGAAATAGCCTGGTCGATCTCCCAGCTTTTCAGTAAGTCTTGCTTCTGCCAGCGGACTGACTTGAATGATCATGACGTTGTTCACACTCCTCTAATCTCCAATGAATTCGCTTACAATTTAATATATGGACCATAAACGCAGATTAGAAGGTGAAATAAAGAAAAGCAAACATGTCCTGTATATATTGACGCTAATGCGTAATGCAACGAACAATTCACGTATGAATGTTATACCCGGAATTTCTATGGGTTCAGTGTGAAATCATTCGCCCGTCAATGAAACCCATTTCATCGCCATTCCTTATCTGGTATGATAAGCAGGGAAAATAGGGAAAATTAGAGAAAAAGGAAGGTTCCGCTATGACACCGATTACCATATACGACATCGCCAAAGAAGCAAATGTATCTGTAGCGACGGTCTCCCGGGTACTGAATGATACGGCACCTGTGCGTGCAAGCACCCGAGAGAAGATTATGTCCATCATTGAAAAACACCAGTTTCAGCCAAACGCGCAGGCGCGCAGTCTGATCAAGAAAGAGACGGGCACCATTGCCATCATCCTGCCGGACATTACCAATCCCTTCTTCCCGGAAGTGTTCTGGGGCGCGGAGAATGAGGCTCGCGGATTGGGGTATACCTTCTTTCTGTGTAATACCGCAGGCGACTACAACAGGGAATCTGAATATTTGTCCATCCTGCGAGAGAAGCGGGTAGACGGGATTATTTTTCTCGGCGGGCGAATCAACATGCAGGTCTGTCCGGATGACATGGCTCAGGAATTGATTGATATGGGCAAACGTATGCCGATTGTGCTGGTTAATGGCAATATTGCCAAAGGCGGGTTCCACCGGGTGTACACGGATGAAGGTGCAGGAGCAGCCCTTGCAGCGGAGCATTTACTTGAACTGGGGCATCGCGATATCGCCTTTGTTGGCGGCCTGAAAGAGTTGTCCACCACCATGGTCAAGGTCAGAGCTGTGCAGAAGAAACTTCGGGAGCATGGGCTCGAAATACCAAAAGAACGGCAACTGCTCGGCAGCTTCTCCATCGACGACGGCAAACGGGAGATGTCCAAACTGCTGGATCGTGACAATCCGCCCACCGCAGTCATCTGTGTCAATGACAATACAGCGATTGGTGCCATTAAGTCAACGATTGAGCATGGGCTCTCGATTCCGAGGGACATATCCATTGTGGGTTTTGATGATACGCCGCTCGCCAGTGCCGTTATACCGGAACTGACAACCGTATCCCAGAACACGTATCAGCTTGGCAAACAGGCTGTGGATGTGCTTCATGAGTTGATTAACCAAGGCAAACCGAAGAAGCAGATCATTCTGCAACCGGAGCTGATTGTGCGTCAAAGTACAGGACCTGCTGCAAGATAAAGGGGCCTGTAATTGGAAAAGAAAGCGTTGACATTTCCTCGAAGGGTGAAATATAATGAGTGCGTGAATGAAACCCCTTTCATAAAGTGGAACGGGTTTTATGTTTCAGCTTAATGAAACCCATTTCATGAAACGGGTTTCAGTGTAGTCATCCATTCATTATATCAAGGGGGCGTAACGTATGAGAAGAAGTCTAAAGGTCATTTCGTTATTGATGCTGGTCATGGTAATGGGTCTGACAGCCTGTAGCAGCGGGAGTAAAAACGGTTCTTCCGGCGAGTCCGGTGGCAAGGTTGATTTGAGCATGACAATCTGGGGCTCGGAGGATGAGAAGAAGATTTATCAGGAACGACTCGACATTGTGAAACAGACGTATCCCGATATTAACGTGAAGCTGAACGTGGTTGCAGGGGATTATGACCAGAAGGTACAGACCATGATCGCCGGAGGAACGGCACCGGACATCATGATGATTGCCGAGAACTATCAGGCTTACGCCTCCAAGAATCAGATTATACCGCTGGATGACATGATTCAGGCGAACAATGTGAACATGTCCGAGCGTTATTCCGATGATATCGCAAACCTGATGAAGTATGATGGCAAACAATTTGGTTTGCCGGATCGGGCAGGCGCGATGGTCCTCTTTTATAACAAAGATCTGTTCGACAAGGCTGGGGTGGAATATCCAACCAAAGATTGGACGCAGGATGATCTAATGGCGGCAGCTCACAAGCTGACGGTGAAGGAGAATGGCAAAACGGTTCAATGGGGTTACTATCCGGGCAGCTGGTGGCCGCAGTGGATGCAGCTGATCTACCAGAACGGTGGCTCATTGTTCGATGAGAGTGGCAAACCAACCTTCAATACAGATCCTGTGCGTAAAGCATTACAATTCATGAATGACCTGACCTTCACACACGGTGCGGGACCAACGCCAACCGAGATTGCCGACATGGGGAATATCGGAGCTGATCCGCTGTTCGCCCAAGGCAAGATCGCCATGGAAACGACAGGCTTCTGGAACATCGGTTCACTTGCCAAGGTGGAAGGCATTAATTGGGATATCTCTCCGGTATGGGGCGAAACCAATGCATTCTTTAACGGGTTAACGATTACCAACGCATCCAAACACAAGGAAGAAGCATTCAAAGTAATCGAAGCACTGACCACACCTGAAGCACAGATGCCAATGGTCAAAGCCGGTCAGGATGCTCCTGCAACCAAAGCGGGTCTGTCCAGTGATGAATTCCTCAATGCTGAATATGGCGGCAAGAAAATCAACATGGCTGCGTTTAGTGAATCGACGATCTATGCTGAACCATTCAACCCGCAATGGAACGAAATGATGAAGCTCATTAACGATAAGCTGGGTGTGTACTTCAACAACAAAGCCTCGCTTGATGATACCGTAACCGAAATTCAGAGTGGACTGGAAAGACTCTACAAATAGAGGATTTTTCTGAACATGCACAAATAGCAGCGACAGCAGGACAGGTGGAATCGGCGTGAATGCGGGTTCCATCTGCTCTCTGCGTCATGGGAGGGCTTAACGTGATAAAAAAGGACGGGAAATGGTTCTACATCTTCATCTCGCCTTGGCTGATCGGGTTTCTGGGGCTGACTCTGGGTCCGATCCTGTTTTCCATCTATATGAGTTTCACAAATTGGGATCTGTTCCAGTCCCCTGAATTCATCGGTATCGACAATTACAAAACACTACTGACTGATGATCCGATTTTCTGGAAATCCGTCGGCAATACATTCTTCTATGCGCTAATATCCATTCCGCTGGGCATGTCGATCTCGCTCTGGATTGCATATTACCTCAACAAAAAAATCAAAGGGATCACCTTCTTCCGTATTCTGTTCTATCTGCCTTCCGTTGTTCCGGTGGTTGCGAGTTCATTGCTCTTCATCCACTTGCTTGCACCGACTGAAGGATTGATCAACCAGGCACTTGCGATCTTCGGTATTCAGGGTCCTGCCTGGCTTCTTGATCCAAACTGGGTTAAGCCTGCATTGATTCTCATGTCCTTATGGGGTGTGGGTGGTGGCGTGGTGTTGCTGCTTGCAGGGATGAAAGGTATTCCACAGGAGCTGTACGAGGCCGCTGCCATCGATGGGGCGAAAAGTACACAATCGTTCTTCCATATTACATTCCCAATGCTGACTCCCGTCATTTTCTTCAATCTCGTGACTGGCATGATCGGAGCGCTCCAGACCTTCGCGCAGGTATTCATCGTAACTGCCGGGGGACCTGACAATTCAAGTCAGATGGTTGTTCCCTATTTGTTCCAGAATGCGTTCCAATTCTACAAAATGGGATATGCATCGGCGATCGCCTGGGTATTATTCATCATCATCATGGTGTTGACACTCGTTGTATTCCGTTCATCGGCGCTATGGGTGCACTACGAGGAGGGAAAAGCCAATGAGTAATCCATCCACTGTGGAGAAGACGATATCCTATATTTTTCTGATTCTGGTCGGGGTGCTGCTTGCTTCGCCTTTCCTGTACATGATCTCCATTGCACTGGCAAGTGACGCAACAACTGTCAAATCAGCCTTTACCTTCGTTCCAATGGAGTTTCAATGGTCGAACTTTTATACCATCTTCACGAATAACAATCTTGGCACGTATCTCAAAAATTCGGTCATCATTACCGTCTTTACGATTGTCGGATCGGTATTATCAGCTTCGATCGTATCCTACGGCTTTGCCCGAATCAAGGCAAAAGGCAGCCGTTTCCTGTTTATTGTGTTGCTCAGTACGATGATGATTCCGGGTGAGGTGACGATGGTACCGCAGTTCATCATCTTCCGTCATCTGGACTGGATTAATACATTTTACCCGCTGATCGTACCGAGCTTCTTCGCCGGAGCGTTCAACGTATTCCTGATTCGGCAGTTCGTTATGAGTATTCCAAAATCACTGGATGAAGCCGCCATGATCGACGGTATGGGGCACCCGGGAATCTACTGGAAGATCATTATGCCACTGACGTATCCGATACTTGCGGCCATTGCGATCTTCTCATTTTCCTATAACTGGGGTAACTTCATGGGGCCGCTCATCTATATCAATGATCCGGAGAAGATGCCGCTGGCACTTGGGGTGCAGCTGTTGACTACGGTAGGTGGTGGACAGATGCCGCCATGGAACCTTGTGATGATTGCTTCCCTGTTCCTCACCATTCCGATGGTGCTGGTATATCTGTTCGGACAGCGTTATGTCTATGAAGCCAACATTAGCGGCGGAAGCAGCGGAATCAAGTAACCGAAGTGTCTGTAGTGGTTGTATGTATTGAACTTGATGTTCAGGGTCAACGGAATAATCAACGTACATGGAGAAAGGATTGTATAGCCCATGGCGCATAAAGAACAACGCAGCAGAGGCAAACGGAGTTATATCCTCATGGGTGTCGCTCTGATTGCTCTGCTGGCAGGAGGAGGAATTGTTATCAATCATTTTGCCAATGAATCATCCAAAACACTTGAGTTCCAAGGGGAACCAGTACGTCTGAAGCTGGATCAATCCTATGATCATTTTGAAGGTTGGGGTACGTCACTTGCTTGGTGGGCCAATAATCTTGGTGGATGGAAGGATCAGGCGAAGGTTAGTGAAGTGATGGATCTGGTCTTTGATCCGGAGAAAGGATTAGGTCTGAACATCGTTCGTTACAATATTGGCGGTGAGGAAAATCCGGAGATGAAAGCCCTTCGTCCCGGCGGGGATGTACCTGGCTTCCAGCCTGAACCTGGAGAGTGGGACTGGGATGCTGATGCAGGTCAGCGGGCTGTATTACAAGGCTCGATGGAGCGTGGCGTGAATATTGCTGAAGCATTCTCCAATTCACCACCTTACTGGATGACGATCAGTGGATCGGTTACCGGAGCCGTGGATGGCAGCAATAATCTGCGTGACGACCAGTATGATGCATTTGCAGATTATCTGACCGAAGTTGTGAAGCATTATCGGGACGAGTGGGGGATCACCTTCCGCACACTGAATCCGCTCAATGAACCTTCCTCCGACTGGTGGAAGAAGGGCAATATGCAGGAAGGCAGTCATTTTACGAATGAGAAACAGGCCGAGATTATTAAGAAAGTTGCTGCATCGTTGAAGAGCAAGGGACTGGATGGAACCGTCATTAGTGCCGCGGACGATAACAGCATTGATGAGACGGTGTTTAATTTCAACCTCTATGATCAGGACACGCTGGACGTAATCCAGCAGATCAATACCCACTCCTATAATGGTAGCAAAATGGAGGAGCTGCGCACGCTGGCAGAACGCCAAGGCAAGAAGCTGTGGATGTCCGAGTACGGAACCGGCGGCAGCGAGCCGCACAGTCATGAGGATATGACCTCGGTGCAAGAATTGGCGGAGCGGATCATGTTTGATCTGAAAATCATGCAGCCATCCGCCTGGGTATACTGGCAGGCCGTTGAAGATGAAGGTGCCAATAATAATTGGGGATTCATTCATGCCAATTTCAACGGAGAAGAGCAGTACGAGATGACCAAACAGTATTACGGCATGGCCCAGTTCACGAAGTTTATTCGTCCCGGCGCGACGATTATTCCAACCGATGGTGGACGCACACTGGCTGCCTATGACGCGGAACATCAGAGACTGGTACTGGTGATTCGTAACGAATTGTCAGCGGGTACAACGGCGTTTGAACTGGAAGGGTATGCATATGGAAAATCATCCACCGCGCAGGTGTATCAAACTTCACCGGAACGGAACATGGAACAGCTTGAAGACATTCCGGTGTATGCCAACGGACTGGAAGTACCTACCGCAGATAATTCCATCACAACGGTTGTACTGGAAGGCGTGACGTTGCAGGGGAACTAATGATTAAGGAATATAAGTTCAACTACAGATTTACACAGAAACGGAGAGGACAGAAAAAACCTGAAAAAGCGAAGCACTCGCCTACAAGCTTTCTGCAAGAAAGCTACATCGGAAGCATACGCTATCCCCGGATTTTCCCTTTGAGAAAAGGGAATCAAAAAAAATCTGGGGATAACAGCGATCGGAAGGTTGTTCTGTCATCGGAGTGCCAGTGTAAATAATTTTAGTTCAATTTATATCAATAAAGAGAAGGAGGGGATAACTTTGACAGAGAAAGCATCCCTTTTGCTGCAGGAACAGGAGAAGAACATCGCAAGGGCTGAGAATGGTGTTCTATCTGAATTAACATACGATGCACGCAGCTTTTTCCTAAACGGAGAGCGTGTATTTCTGAACAGTGCCACGGTCCATTATTTCCGTATGCCAAAGGAGGAATGGCGTGAGGCTCTGCTGAAGGCGAAGCTGGCAGGTATGAACTGCATCGACACCTACTTTGCGTGGAACGTGCATGAACCGGAAGAAGGACAGTGGTCCTTTGAAGGGGACAACGATTGCGGAGCATTTCTGGATTTGTGCGCAGAATTGGGCATGTGGGTCATTGCGCGTCCGGGTCCATTTATCTGTGCAGAATGGGATTTTGGCGGTTTTCCATATTGGCTGGGTACGAAGGAAGGCGTGAAATTCCGGGAAAATAATGAGACGTATCTGCACTATGTGAATTTGTATTTTGACCAGCTTGTGCCGATTATTCGGGAGCGCCAGTTATCAGCTGGGGGTACGGTCATTCTTGTGCAGGTGGAGAATGAATACGGGTATCTGATGGATGACGCTGCTGCAAGTGAGCATATGAATACGCTGAGAGATGAATTGTTGCAACGTGGCATTGACGCTACGCTGATCACTTGCGTTGGCGGGGCGGAAGGCACGATTGAAGGGGCTAATTTCTGGTCAGGTGCTGACGGGCATTATGAGAAACTTCGAGTCAAACAGCCGGACACCCCGAAGATGGTCACGGAATTCTGGACCGGATGGTTCGAGAATTGGGGAGGGCCTTCAGCCATTCAGAAGACAGCCCCTTTACTAGAGAGACGTATCATGGAGATTCTGCGTGCCGGGTATACCGGAATCAGTCACTACATGTTCTATGGTGGCACGAACTTTGGTGGATATGGCGGCAGAACGATGGGTAGCAGTGACATCTTCATGATTACGTCCTATGACTATGATGCACCCCTGAACGAATATGGACGGGTGACACCGAAATATGCAGTAACCAAGAATTTGTCCTATTTTGTCCATGCTTTCGGGGCCCTTCTGATGAAAACAGAGGGAATTCCAGAAGAACAGATCGTTGTACGTCATCCTGAAGGCATATCTGTACGAGGCAGACAGGCTGACAACCAGAAGATTTGGTTTCTGGAGAGTCACAAGGATGAACGCGAGACCATGCACATTACGCTGGAGGAAGGCCGGACTCTTCAAGTATCGGTGAATCCGGGTCAGATTGTTCCGTTGCTGGATCGAGTACAGATTGCTGAACACGTATACCTGACTGCGGGTACGATGATTACGGGCAATGAAATGATAAACGGAGACTTAACCCTGTTCATCGTGGCCGCTGCGGGACAGCGTTCTGTTATTGAACTGGAAGCCGAGGCATTGAACGTCACAGATAGCACGGTGCAAGTGCTGGTTGAACATGATTCAGCAAGGAACCTACACCGCTTCGATCTATTCCATTTCCAAGAGCCGGGAATGATCCAACTGGAAGCAAACGGCACACCGATCCGTTTCGTTATTCTGGATCAAGAAACGATGAATCGAACATGGCGATTGGAAGCAACAGACCAGAAGGGACTTCGTTATGTGATCGGCTTCGATGACGTGGACGTGTTGCCATCTGGTCAGGTCAAGGGTATGATCACGGACCCAGATCGCACAATTATGCTGCTTGGTGACTGGACCGATGGAGAACGGACGTTAACAGGTCACGAGTTCTATGCCAGCGTGAAGCCTATTGCAGGCAAACAGCAGCAGCTTCCGTGGACATTACCGAGTGCGCCGACATTGTCTGATTCTCCTGAGATGTCACGTATTACGTTAACTGCGAAGCAACGCTCGGCGAGTGGACAACCGGAAGACTTTTCCCGGTATGGACAAGATTTTGGTTATTTATTGTACGAATGTGATTTCGAGAGGCCAACCGAAGGGGTCACTAACCTCATTTTGCCGGATATACAGGATACTGCCAGAATCATCGTTAACGGTGTTCAGCAGGCATTAGTGCGTCAGGTAGGTGCCGCAGGAGTGCAGTTACAAGTAGCCCAAGGGCAGAACACACTTCAGATTCTGGTTCAGCATATGGGCAGATTGAACTTCTCTCCATATTTGGGTGAGAGCAAAGGTCTGGCTGGTGCTGTGTATCTGGGCGGCAAAGTTCAGGATATTCGCCGGGATTGGCGTATGGAGAGTGGACTTGTGCATCTCGATGAGGTGAACTCTCTCCAAGGATCGCCACTTCTGAGCAGAAGCTTTACACTGGATAGCATGGATCGGGCGATTCTTGTAGGTGCCTTGAGCAAAGGTTTACGTATCAATGGCATCGAAGTTCCGATGGAAGGATATCAGGACTGGTTTGCCTTTCAGACGCTGGACATATCCTTGTATATCAAGCCCGGAGAGACGAATACACTGGAAATGCCGTATAGCCGTTCATCACTGAATCGACTGGAACTAATCACATATCCGAGTCAGGGAGAACTGAAGGATTGGCGTATGGCAGGGACGGATGCATTGCTTCCGCAGCAACAATGGGAGAGCTACGAGGTAGGACAGGAATCGATCCATCTTGGAGCACAGGGGTCAATCCAGCGTGTAGGACAGCCTGGTATCGCCGCAGGTGGCAATTGTACTGCCAATCTGGTGCCCGACACCACGAATGAATCGGTTAATCGTGCTACATTGAGTGAGAAGTCTCACCCTGTATCCAATCATACTCCAGTCCGAGGATCGTATGGTCAGCCGGTCTGGTACCGCTGGCGTTTCGCGAAACCTACTATTTCCGAGCACCATAAGGTGAACCTGATGCTTCGCCTGACCGGAATGAGCAAAGGAACCATTCACCTAAACGGACATCATCTGGGCCGTTACTGGCAGATTGGTCCTCAAGAGGATTACAAAATTCCAGTAGCATGGCTACAGGAAGAGAATGAATTACTTTTGTTCGATGAAGAAGGCAGAACACCAGAACGGGTACGATTCCTGTTGGACGCATTATCCCGTTATCCGTGGGTTGTGGTGGAATAGTTCGTGTATTGATCGTTAGCTGTCTTACCGATCCAACTATGGTTGAGAACAAGAACTGGATTGAGATAGTTCGAGTTGGACGCAGCATTTCACCTTTTACGACAGTCACACTACCTCATTTTCTTAGTCAAATAACTCGAGCTTGTGAATCTTTCGGATTCAGTTTTGCGGAGTGAATTAGGCTAAGGGAATGGGGGGAACTGTGGTGACCAGGTCGGTACAATTAACTAAGGTAACACTTGTAAGTTTATTAATTGTAACCGTTTACATATATAAAAAAGTGTTCATCCATGATCTGTGAAGGGAGTGATGCTTCATGTAATTGGAATTGGAACAGGTGGTCGTGAGGTGTTGCTCATCAGGGGCAGTCCCAGGTACGCTTTGTCTTTGGTAATACAGTGAGGTATTCCTCTGTTCATCACTTATGGATAAGGAGATGACCCAATGTTGACGAAGAAGGAAGAGGGAATAGGAGGAATAGGAGTAGGAAAGTCCAAAGGTTTCAAGGCCGGAATGATTCTGCTGCTCGGAACATTACTTCTATTAACGATATTATTCCCCAATACAGCCAGAGCAGCGACAAGTGTATATACGATATCCGCCTTTACGAACACAAGTGAGTCCAATATGTACATCTATGAATCATATAATGCGACCCACTATGGTTTGCTAAAAGGGCCAGCCTATACACCTCCGGCCGATCTGATCCGCGATCCCAGCATCATGAAGCACACAGATGGTCTATATTACGTTATTTACACCACGAACTGGTCGGGTAACACCATCGGCATTGCCTCCAGCCCGGATAAGGTAAACTGGACATTTGTCCGTAACATTACATTATCCACACCTACCACAATTGCACACACCTGGGCACCAGAATGGTTCAAAGACAGCAACGGCAGTCTGAACATTATCGTGTCCCTCTCACCAGGCAACTATCAGAATTTCAAACCTTATGTACTCACAGCTTCAGGCAGCAATCTAACATCTACCTCATGGTCTGCACCTACTGAACTGGCAGGCATTGCTCCCAATTATATCGACACTTTTATCGTGAAGACAGGCTCAACCTATCATGCTTTTACCAAAAACGAGACCACCAAATACATTGAATATGCGACATCCACTTCGCTAACGGGTCCATATACCTTTAAAGGCACAGGGGATTGGGCAGGTTGGGGATCTTGGGTGGAAGGACCGGCGCTTGTTCAGCTGGATAATGGTTCATGGCGAATCTACTTTGACGGCTATGCAACACAAAAATATTATTACAGCGACTCTGCTGATAACTTCCAGACTTGGGGTGTCAAACAAGAGATTGCGGGTCTTACCGGACTCGTCCGGCATATGACCGTAATGAAAGAGTCCGGACAACCGGGGGATATCCGCAAGCTGGAGTCATTCAATGTGCCTGGCAGTTTCATTCGTCACTACAACTATCAGGCACGGATTGATGCCAATGTCAGTCCGGCGGAAGATGCACAATTCCGTATCGTTCCCGGGCTGTCGAATGCAACAGGCATTTCGTTTGAGTCCATGAATTATCCGGGTTATTTCCTGCGCAATAATAATGGCAACATCACACTCGTGAAAAATGACGGCAGCACTACATTCCGAAATGACGCCACGTTCAAACGTGTAAACGGACTTGCTAATGCTAGTTGGACATCGTATACCTCGTTTAGTAACCCGAACCTGTACCTGAGACATTATAATAATATGCTGAAACTGGAAGCTGTCGTTACCGCACTCGATAAGTCAGACGCGACCTTCAGAGAGGTTGCACAATAATAGGTGTTTATTTTCTAAGTTAAACTATACATTTACACGATAACGGAGAGGTCAGAAATAACTTGAAGAAGCGAAGCGTGCGCCTAAAAGCTTTCTGAAAGAAAGCTACATCGGAAGCATACGCTATCCCGGGATTTCCCCCTTTTAGAGAATAATTAAAAAAATCTGGGGATAACAGCGATCGGAAAGTTGTTCTGACATCGGAGTGCAAGTGTAAAATGATAAGGAGTGAAGCGGATGAAGTGGTTAAAACGAATGAGCTCGCTGCTGCTGGCAGGAAGTCTGCTAACAGGAAGTTTAGGTGTGGGGACAGAGGTATCTGCGGCGGGAGCCTACACGGCTGTTGCCGATCCATCGAAGCAATATCAGACGATGGAAGGATGGGGGACATCCCTCGCGTGGTGGGGCAAAGTGGTTGGAGAATATTCCAATCGGGATGAGTATGTGGAGAAAATGTTCAACGCAAATACCGGACTTGGGCTGAATATCCTGCGGTACAACATTGGAGGCGGGGATAATCCATCATCCAATATCCTCGAATATCGTAAAGCCGTTCCTGGTTACCAGCCTTCTCCCGGCGTGTATGACTGGAATGCAGATGCAAACCAACGATATATGCTGCAAGCTGCCAGAGCTCAAGGCGTGAATGTCATCGAAGCTTTTGCGAATTCCGCACCTTACTGGATGACCATCAGTGGTAATGTGTCCGGTTCGGCCAATGGTGGGAACAACCTCAAGCCTGATTACTACGATGATTTTGCCGATTACTTAACTGAGGTTGTGAAGCATTTTAGGGATAACTGGGGGATCACATTTGATAGTGTAACTCCGCTGAATGAACCAATCTCGACATGGTGGAAGCAGGGCAATGACCAGGAGGGCATGCACTTTGACCGTGCGGATCAGAACACAATTCTGAGTCAGGTACAAGCTTCGTTGAATGCAAAGGGCCTGTCCACAAAGCTGAGCGCACCGGAAGAATACAGTATCGATGATACCAATGTGTCGTTCAACAGCTATAGCAATGCCGTTAAATCAGCGATAACTCAGATTAACACCCATACGTATGGCGGAAGCGATCGTACTGCTTTGCGCAACACAGCGACGTCTGCGGGCAAACATCTGTGGACCTCGGAATATGGAGACGGAGATGCAAGCGGACTTACGATGTCACGGACCATCCTCAAGGATATTCGCAATATGGGCGCAAGTGGATGGGTGTATTGGCAAGCCGTGGATAGTGCAGAAGGATGGGGATTCTTCAAGAACGTGTTGAACAATACCCAAACGACCAGTTACACCGTGAACCAAAAATATTATGTCATGGGCAATTACAGCAAATTTATTCGTCCTGGGTACAAGATTATCGGCATGAGTGATGCCAATACCCTTGCAGCCTATGATGCAGCTTCCGGCAAAGTTGTGCTGGTTACAACCAATTCGGAATCGACGGATACAACGGTAAACTATGATCTCAGTCGTTTTACTAACACAGGCACGTCTGCTCAAGTATATCGGACCTCTTCAACGGAGAAGTTGCAGCAACTGACCAATATTTCGGTGCAAAACAAAACCTTTACCGCTACGGCCAAGGCCAATTCGGTCACAACCTACGTCATTTCCGGTGCAACTTACAATGGCGGTACAGGATATGAATCCGGGGCCATCTACAAATTAATCAACCGCAACAGTGGACTTGCACTCGATGTTAACGGTGCTTCTTCTACGGGTGGGGCAACAATCATTCAGTGGAATGATAATGGAGCAGCCAACCAGCAGTGGAAGCTAGAGTCCGCAGGTAACGGATATTACAACATCCGCAATGTGGGCAGTGGGCTTTTGCTGGATGTGAATTCGGGTTCTACACAAGGCGGAGCCGCTCTGATTCAGTGGCAGGATAACGGGGGCAATAATCAGCAATGGCTGCCCATTGATGTGGGAGGATATGTGGTACTTGGGAATCGAAACAGTGGCCTGACAGTTGACATCAATCAAGGTTCTCTGACCGCAGGTGCCTCCACGATTCAGTGGGCCGACAATGGCGGAGCCAATCAGCAATGGAGCCTCGTCAAAGTTAATTAGTGTGAGTACGAATGAATTAAACGTTATTACGTGTCCTTTTTTCTTGGGGGTGCAGTGCTCTAAGCAACACTGCACCCTCAAGGAAAGTAGCTATTTTAGACATACATATATTCATCCACCCAGCTGGTACTTAACGAAAACGGGATAGGGCGAACCTGCTAATATCTCGATCCGTGTGCCCCGTTTGCACCAAGTCGGATAGAATCTGCCCAATGGCACTTGCAAACTTGAAGCCATGACCGGAGAAACCGCCTGCGAGCCACACACGTTCATGGGCAGGGTGTCGGTCGATAATAAAATCTTCATCCGAAGTGAATTCATACTTGCACACACTACCACGTTTCAATGCTCCAGCTGCCTGAGGCATATGAAGTTCGAGCAGCCTGCGCAGATCCCCCTCGTCCGTTTCTTCCGTACCAAAAGGAGCCATTGTACTTCCTGGTGTCCACACTTGGCCCGTATCATGACGACCCATCTTCAGACCTGATCCGCCAATGCTTGGAAATCCATAATATGTACCTTCTTTTCCTGCGAGTGTGAATCCGGGGAAATGTGCCTCACCGTACAAAGCTTCTGGTGCATCAAACCATCCAACCGTTTTACGCACTGCCTGAATGGGGAGATCCACGAAAGGTTTTAATGTCTGAAACCAGGCGCCAGCGCTCAGGATGATTTGATTTGCATGGTATGTATCACCACCTGAAGTCTGAACTGCCACGGAATGTGGTCCGTATTGGATATGCTCCACAAGCGTGTGCGTTAACAAGGTGGCACCGTGAGTCTCGGCTGCTTTGCGGAAGGCACGAATACAGGGTTCACTATACAAATAACCCGCATCAGGCTCATACATGCCCTCGTAATGTTCAGGTATTGTAATACCTGGCCAGCGTTTCATCACCTCGGCTGCGTGCAACGTTTCATAACGAATGCCTGCATCATCTGCATGGCTCAATCGGTTGTGGAAGGAATGAATCTCTGGATCAACCACATTTATTACACCGGAAGGAACAAACAGTTGATCGCCAACCGTTTCCTCCAGCTCGTGCCATAACTTCTGTGCAAGTAATGCCATGGCAATATAGTCAGGCCCACCACTGTACACATGGCGCATCAGTCTGCTATCCCCGTGATGACTTCCTTCCGTATGCGGAGGATCAAAGGCATCAATTAATAAAGTTTTGCATCCACTGCGCGATAGATAATATCCTGCACTCATGCCCATGGAGCCGGCTCCAACGATAATAACGTCATATGATTGTGTGATAATAGCACGTCCTCTCCTATGTATCCTTTTCTACAGTAATGCCTTAATAGAACATATTAATAGTAAAAGCTTGATGAAGGCAAGTGTAGTAAAATGGACTTTACAATGAATGTTGCAAAGGAGACCTCGCATGAGTGAGCAATTTAGGTTTGATCTATTTCCATTAATTCAGACAGAACGATTCATCCTCCGGTCAGCCGAGGCTGGAGACAGCCATGATCTGCTCGCGTTATATTCCGATGAAGCTGTGGTTCAATATATGCCATTCACTCCCTTTGAATCCGTGGAGGATGCACAGGGTGAGATGAATTGGTATACGAAGATTTTCAAAGAACACACGGGTTTACGCTGGATGATTGAAGACCGTGAAACTCGTAAAGTGATCGGAACCTGTGGGTTCCTGAACTATGAAGATGTACATAACCGTGCAGAGATTGGATACGATTTGCGTTCCTCTTTCTGGGGCCGCGGTGTTATGACTGAAGTAGCCCGTGCTGTGTTACATTTTGGATTCACAAGCATGCAGCTCAACAAGATCGAAGCAAAGGTTGAACCGGAGAACGAGGCGTCAATTCGCCTGTTACATAAACTTGATTTTCAACAGGAAGGTGTACTGCGGCAGCATGAGTTTGAGAAAGGCAGATATATTGACCTTGCGGTGTTCTCTAAGTTACGAAGCGAAATATAGGCAACCTAGCCCACAAGGATTCCAATGACTCCATCTCATTCCAGAGCCGTAAGGCTTGTCCCTCTGAATGAGCCCGTGCTATATTGGAGAGATGTGAGGAGATGAGGATATGAAGCTGGTGTCCTGGAATGTGAATGGCTTAAGGGCATGTGTGACCAAAGGATTCATGGATTATTATCAGGAGAGTCAGGCGGATATTTTCTGCCTTCAGGAGACCAAATTACAAGCCGGACAGATTGAGATGGACCTGGGGGAAGATGTTTATCAATATTGGAATTATGCGATCAAAAAAGGTTATTCCGGTACGGCTGTATTTAGCCGAATCAAGCCTTTATCCGTTCGTTACGGGATGGAGGAGGTTAGTGAGCCGGAAGGCCGGATGATTACACTGGAGTATGATGAGTTTTATCTGGTGAACGTCTATACCCCTAATGCGAAGCGGGATCTGACCCGGCTGCCTTACCGTCTGGAATGGGAGGATCGATTCCGGGGCTACATTCTGCAATTGGAGCAGACTAAGCCGGTTATCGTCTGTGGTGACTTGAATGTGGCTCATCAGGAGATTGACCTGAAGAATCCGAAACCCAATCTGGGCAATTCCGGATTTACCCTTGAAGAGCGCGGCAAGATGACCGATTTGCTTGCTTCCGGGTATGTGGACAGCTTCCGCCATCTCTATCCAGATCGTACAGATGTATACAGCTGGTGGTCTTATATGCCCAAGGTTAGAGAACGGAACGTGGGCTGGCGCATTGATTATTTTCTCGTATCCAATCAATTGGCACCTAAGGTGGCAGATGCGCATATCGACTGCCATGTGATGGGCAGTGATCATTGCCCGGTGGGTCTTACTTTGCAACTATAGGTAAGGTTCATCGTGAGATAGATTGAGGTAAGAGTTTTAGAATACAAGTATAGATGAACTGCAAGTTTCCTGAATGGGAGATTTGCAGTTTTTTTGCGTCACAGGTAGGGGAGGGACACTGGACTTTGGTTGGGGAAAGAACTGGACTCGGGATTGTTTCAATCCCGCTATTTCTTGGGTACGATTGAAGCATACATATATAGATGAACCTTTGGGATAAGGGGTAGAGAAGATGAAGAAGGGGTTACGGAGAGGGTTAAAAGTGCTGGGAGGCATCATGCTTGCCACAGGACTTTTGCTGCTGGCAGGTACAGCGTATGAAGCGTATCAATCCACGCAGGATATGAAGTCCTATCCCCCGCCAGGCAAGTATTATGAAGTGAGTGGTCGCAATATGCACCTCTACACCGCTGGCAAAGGAGAGGTAACCGTGGTGTTTGCCTCAGGCTGGGGTACGCCCAATCCGTATGTGGATTTCAGTCCGCTATATGACAAGTTGAAATCACAGGTGAAAATTGCGGTATATGATCGGTTCGGATACGGATACAGCGACTATACGGATGACCCTCGTGATGTTGATACCATCTCGGAAGAGATCCACCAATTGCTGCGAACATCCGGTCAACGTCCACCTTACATCATGGTCGGTCACTCCCTGGGTGCGCTGGAGACACTGCGGTTTGCGCAAAGGTATCCTGATGAAGTGGCTGGCATGGTTATGATCGATGGCGGAAGCCCGGAGTATTACAGTCGTACGGACTTGAATACACCAGAATGGATGATGGATTGGTCCCGTTTTCTGGTGAAAACAGGCATCGCACGAACATTGCTGCAATCGGATCGCATGATGGCATCTCTGGTCATTGACCCAAATCTGGTAACGGAACCGATGAAAAAAGCCGTCACGATATCCACGCTGAGACATGCGTACAATGACAATGTCATGGAAGAGGTTCGGAATTCCAGAACAAATGCAGCGTGTGTGCTTGAGAACAAAACGAAGTTTGGCTTCCCCCTGACGATCCTCACAGCCGGTTCGGAGGAGTCGGATGAGGACAGTCATGCATGGCAGGACGACCAAGCGAATTTTGCTTCATGGTCAAGACACGGAACACAGCTGACGGTTCCACAAGCGACACACAGTATCCACAACAGTCAACCGGATATTGTCGCCGCCGAGATCATGAAATTAGTGACACCGTCCAGTGACCTATGAGTAACATGATTCCACAAACACATGATGAACAGGAGGAGGAGGGATGGATGAAAAAGTTTAAAGTAATCACCCGCTTCCTGTCCATTCTTGTAGCCAGTTGTCTATTGTCTCTAAGTGTATTATCTGTATCTGTCATATGGGTTAAGAATAACGTTCATGACGTGCCTGTAATCCAGTCGTTTGAACGTGATTAGCACATAAAACGAAGAAGAATGAGTGGTAACGGATGGTGAAGAGAAGGAATTATGTATTGGTCTGTGCGGCACTGGCGATGATGGTGTCCTTGCCAAAAAGTTGACGGATGCAGGTCAGACGATCGATGACAAAAATATTATCATTCAGGGAACCGATCCGGAGACGAAGGATGTCTGGTCCTTGATTGGAGGAACATTGGCGGGACAGGAAGGCGTCATTGAACTGACGTTGACCTGGACAGAATCATAAGCAGAAGATAAGGGCTACTTTTCTTTCCTGCTTTTTTTTCTTCCTAAAATAACGAATGAACGCCATAATACCTTGCATACGGAGCCGCATTATTGCTGCACCGCTGCAAGGGATTTTTATTTCGAACTGGAAACCTGACAGGTTACATGTTATGTTATATCATTATAAACAGAGTAATAGACAACTATAGAAGAAGACAGGAGAGGATTGAACATGATTAGAGTGGGTATTGTTGGTTACGGTAACTTGGGTAAAGGTGTAGAGAAAGCCATTTCCCAGAACGAGGATATGGAACTGATTGCTGTGTTTACACGTCGTAATCCGGAGCAGATGGTCGCTGAAAGCACAGAAGTACGTTTTGAGCATATCTCTGCAGCGGAGCAATACATAGGCAAGGTTGATGTTATGATCCTCTGTGGCGGTTCTGCAACCGACCTTCCAGAGCAAACACCAGCCATCGCCAAGTTGTTCAATACGGTAGATAGCTTCGATACACATGCGAAAATTCCTGAATTCTACAAAGAAGTTAATGCTGCGGCAGAGCAAGGCGGTCACGTAAGTGTCATTTCCACAGGTTGGGACCCAGGCTTGTTCTCCATGAACCGTCTGCTTGCACAGTCCATCCTGCCAGAAGGAAAAGAGTACACGTTCTGGGGCAAAGGTGTGAGCCAAGGCCACTCGGATGCTATTCGTCGTGTTCCAGGCGTTAAGGCGGGTGTACAGTATACTGTACCTGTTGAAGAGGTAATAAACCGTATTCGTGCAGGGGAGACACCAGAGCTGTCTACACGCGAGAAACATCTGCGTCAATGTTATGTGGTAGCAGAAGATGGTGCTAATCAGGATGAGATCCGTGAGACGATTGTGTCGATGCCAAACTATTTTGCAGATTACGATACAACTGTAACGTTCATTAGCGAAGAAGAATTGAAATCCGAGCATGAAGGTATGCCGCATGGTGGATTTGTAATTCGCAGTGGGGTTACAGGTGCAGGTCAAAAGCAAATTATTGAATTTGGTCTGAAACTCGACAGCAATCCTGAATTTACAGCAAGCGTGCTTGTAGCGTATGCAAGAGCCGCACAACGTTTGAGCGTGGAAGGACATAAGGGAGCGAAAACAGTATTTGATATTCCGCTTGGTCACTTGTCTCCAAAATCGGCTGAAGATCTCCGCCGCGACTTGTTATAATTCTGATTCGTTCCAGTGATTTTATAGAAACAGCTCGTCCTTGGATGTATAGGACGAGCTGTTTTTTTGCTGTTGCTGTATACGATTCACACATTCATATGAATTGGCAGGTACTATATTGCCTGTATCCCTGCTTATGCTCTTGCGGAAATGGCATCCTACACCCAGTGTGAGGGAATGTTAAGATGGTCCGGCAACTTGGTATTCACATTACCTTTGGCTGCATTAATCTGGGATTGCGTCAGGAAGATGCCACCTCTCAGGTCTGCATCGCCCAGATCCGTATCCCGCAAGTCCGCGCCAATCCAATCCGCATTTCTTGTGTCTGCATTTCGGAGATCGGCTGCGATCATTAAAGCCCCTCGGAAGCTTGCGCCCCGCAGGTCAGTCCCTTTTAAATTGGCACCAAAAAAGTCACTTCCGGTACGTTTTTTACTCTTCTTCGACTTCCCTTGTCCATGAGCGGTGGGTGGCACATTCGCGCGTACCATCTCACTTGCCTGGACCAAGAGTTGATTCACACTGGACCGATAATTGGCGATGTCCAGACGGAGAAGGGCCGCAGGCTCCAGATTGCTCAAGCGCTCAACCTCCTCATATAACTCACCAAATGCCGAGTGAAGGGATGACGTCTCCGGTCTCATCATCATTTCCTTCATATAACTGAGCAACTCGTGAAGTTGTCGCAAGGCAGGCAGACAATCGAACATCTCGTTTGCAGTCTCTGGATGATCACGCCAATCTTTGCCCGCGTAGGTCACTTGGGACAGCTTCTGTCCAGCTCCGAAACAGTCGTATACCGTGCAACCTTTGAACCCTTTCTGCCGAAGCTGGGTATGGATACCGCAGCGATTGTCCGTGCGCAGATTGGGACAGGGTGTGCCGCTGGCTTTATCAAAAGCAAAGTCAGATGACTTGCCATAGGGCAAGGCAACACAGCACAGGCCAAAACATTGCTCACAGTCTGCGCTAAGATGAGGACTCGCAGTGCTGGCAAATGGTTGGTTAGACAATGTAAACACTTCCTTATAATAGTACAAATAGATGGAATTACGTCAGTACCACTTTACCATTGCCTTGCGATTAGAGCAATTGAAGACAAGGAAAAAAGGGCAGTTACCCAAATTGATGGGAACGCCCTTTGATCGTGGAGAATCACGTATTTAAATTAAACTACACCTTGAGCGATCATGGAGTCCGCTACCTTGAGGAAACCGGCGATATTCGCTCCGGCTACGAGGTTGCCTTCACAGCCATACTCTTCAGCAGCTTCTACACAGCTGGTGTAGATGTTCTTCATGATGTCATGCAGCTTGGCGTCTACTTCTTCAAATGACCAGGACAACCGCATGCTGTTCTGTGACATTTCAAGAGCAGACACGGCTACACCGCCGGCATTAGCTGCTTTGGCTGGACCGAACAGCACGCCTGCACCGTGGAAGACGTCAATGGCAGCCAGGGTGGAAGGCATATTCGCGCCTTCGCCAATGGCCTTCACGCCACCTTTGATTAGAAGGGCCGCAGCTTCTTCATCGATCTCATTTTGCGTTGCACATGGAAGAGCAATATCACAAGGGATAGACCAGATGCCTTCACAGCCTTCGGTATATGTAGCATGCGGGTGTTCTTTGATGTATTCGCTGATGCGAAGACGATCAACCTCTTTCAGACGTTTCACGGTATCCAGGTTGATGCCTTGTGGATCGTGTATATAGCCACCTGAGTCACTACACGCCACGACTGTAGCTCCAAGCTCCTGTGCCTTCTGAATGGCATAGATGGACACATTACCAGAGCCAGAGACAACGACTGTGCTGTCTTGGAAGCTGAGCCCCTTGGATTGCAGCATCTCCTTCACGAAATACACACAGCCGAAGCCAGTCGCTTCCTTACGTGCCAAGCTTCCTCCGTACAGCAGTCCTTTACCTGTCAAAACGCCTGCCTCATGCCCGCCATGGATACGTTTGTATTGGCCGAACATGTAACCGATTTCCCTTGCGCCTACACCAATGTCACCTGCCGGTACATCCGTATCGGAACCGATATATTTGTACAGCTCTGTCATGAAGCTTTGCGTGAAACGCATGACTTCCAGATCCGATTTTCCTTTGGGATCGAAGTCAGAACCGCCTTTACCACCGCCAATGGGCAGACCGGTCAAAGCATTTTTGAAGATCTGTTCGAAGCCAAGGAACTTGATGATGCCCGAGTATACAGAAGGATGGAAGCGAAGTCCGCCTTTGTAAGGGCCAATGGCACTGTTGAATTGCACCCGGAATCCACGGTTAACCTGAACTTTGCCCTGATCATCTACCCATGGGACCCGGAATGTGATTACACGTTCGGGTTCAACAAGCTGTTCCAACAGACTATGGTTCTTATACTTGGGGTGTGCTTCAATAACAGGAATAAGGGAATCCAGAATTTCTTTGACAGCCTGATGGAACTCGTCTTCGTGCGGATTTCTGGCGACAACCGACTCATAAACGGAATGAACATATTCTGCGGCAGTAACTTGAACGGACTCTGTAGTTTCTTTTGTTATCGTGGACACTTTTTCGATGCACTCCTTTATTGTGTTAAAGTCTGTAGAGGCTTATTTGCATAAATTGAATAAAAGTTTGTAGTTAAATATACAGGAAAGCAAATAAAAATACGAGATGAAAATTCATAAAATGTTTTTTATGCAGTAATTAAAATGTTCTATGGATCTATCATATGATGTGAAGAATTAAGTTATTAAATGGAAGATATGACCACAAATGATAATAAAAAAGCAAGTTAGACGAATATACTGGATTAAAATATTAGTTTTGGTAAGATGGTAAGAAGGTCTCGTATCCCGGGGTCTTTTTAAAATAAAAAGGAGGAAAACAAGATGATGAAGAGAAACATGCCAATCAACATGGAGAACAAGGCTTGTATAGGGGGTGAAATCTATTATGAACCATAGGACTTCCCGCCATAATTGCAGAGAGAAGCTGGTGAGCCAGCTATTTACATTCGGTGAAGAGAAAAGAACATTTCTCGACGCCTATTTCGACGCGCGTGATCCAGAGCGGATACAATTGGAAAAACAATTGTCCGCATATACAGAGTATGTGGAAAAACTGCTCCTGGGCCCGGATGAAGATCTGGACTCGGCGGTATTGATCGGTAGTCATATTGATTTTGAATATATCGATTTTCATACATCAGATTCGTTCATGATTGTCATGCCAGAGGATACCAATCCTGATGAGGGGCGTATTTCCTTCCTCTCTCCAGTAGGGAGTCAATTACTGCTTGGCAGTGTAGGGGAAATTAGGTCTGTTCATACACCATCAGGTTCCATGAGAATACGCATTACGGGGATTGAGCTGAGGAGCGAAACCTTGAACGAGCCGGCCCTAGGGGGTGCAGATCATGCACTTTAAAGAGACGGACTTACCAGGGATTGGACGTAAATACTGGCTGCATACCCGTAGTGGTGAGCATTTGGTCATTGTGATTCATAACGACGAGCGACGTGACCTGTTCCATATGGAGTCAGGGGATACACCTGAAGAGGTGGGTGATATGGTATCTCTTGTCACCCTGGACGATGATGAAGCCCGGGCGGTAGCCGCTATTGTTGGTGGTATGACCTATAAACCGAAGTTTCAGGATGAGCGTGAAGTGATGCTTGAAGGGCTGTTAATCGAATGGCTACGGATTGAGCCTCACGCCGCAAGCGTAGGCATGACGATTGGTGAACTAGATATCCGTCAGGCCACGGGCGCCGTAATTCTCGCTGTTGTGACTAAGGATAAGGAGAAGCATTTTAATCCAGGCCCGGATTATGCTTTTACCGCTGGAGCTACAATTGTAGTTGCCGGTGAACGGAATCAGATCAAACATCTCAAACAATTGTTGACTGATGGACGGACTTAGCCTATGGATATGCTCATATTCGAAGTGGGAATTGCCGTTGCGCTGATTACACTTACTGGGCTGATATCTTCACGATTACGATTTTCGGTCATTCCTTTCTATATCCTGATTGGTATGGCTGTTGGACCACATGCACCACAGATTGGCATAGTGGATTTACGTTTTATCGAAAGTTCGACCTTTATTGAATTTATGGGCAGGCTTGGCATTTTGTTTCTGCTATTTTATCTGGGTTTGGAGTTCTCGGTCTCCCGGTTATTAAAGTCTGGCAAAGCCATTCTGACCGGGGGCATGTTCTATGTGGGCCTGAATTTTGTCTCTGGATTGCTGTTGGGGTGGTTCATGGATCTGCCCCTTCAGGAGACACTTGTTGTCTGCGGGATCATGACCAGCTCTTCTACAGCGATTGTAGCTAAAGTGCTCGTTGATCTGAAACGCACGGCAAACCCTGAAACAGAGATTATTATGGGCATGATCATGTTTGATGACTTGTTCATCGCGATTCATATCTCTATCCTGACTGGGCTTGTGCTCAGCGGGGCAACTTCATTCTTAAGTGTTCTGCTGGTATCGCTGTCTGCCCTGCTGTTTATTGTGCTGTTCCTGATTATTGGCAGGAAAAGCATCAAATATATTGATAAGGCACTGAATATTAAGTCATCAGAGTTGTTTCTGCTTACCGTAATGACACTGCTCTTCCTGGTGGCTGGTTTCTCGGAGACACTGCATGTAGCAGAAGCCATTGGAGCATTGATGATGGGGCTTGTGTTGGGCGAATCAAGACATGTGAGTCGGATTGAACATCAGATCATGCCTTTCAAAGATTTTTTTGGTGCAATTTTCTTCTTCAGTTTTGGCCTGACCATCGAGCCGGCTTCACTTGGCGGAGCTGTTGGGATGACGATTATTGCCGTTATTCTGACGATTGCCAGTAACTATGGTGCAGGTATGATCGCTGGCAGATTGGCTGGAATGAGCCCTAAGGCCTCATTGAATGTGGGCTTTACCCTGGTCTCGCGGGGCGAATTCTCCATTATCATGGCGAATATCGGCAAGGCCGGAGGGCTGATGGCATCCATCCAATCCTTTGCCGTGTTGTATGTGTTAATTCTGGCTGTGCTGGGGCCTATACTGACAAAAGAATCTCCGCGGATCTATGCTCAGTATGCGCGGCTAAGGAAGCGGATGAAACGAAGGGAAACGGGTTGAGTCAAATGCTGGCCGTCCTTGGACAGACCGGGTATTCTGACCGTAGTGTTTAATAGGCGCCACACCATTTGGAGAGCGAAATTACTCCAGGGTGTGGCGTTTTTTTATTACTGGGAACCCATCCAATACAGCCTTGTTATTATACCTATTTCACCAAATTATGGTATGTATCCATATCTTGTGCGTGGTCGTGAATGTTTAAGTCTAGAGGCAGGACTATAGATGTGATTTAGTATAGAGGGATTGAAAATAAGAAGTTATTATGTAAAATAATGTTATATTCAAATCTAGCAGACTTATGTTTCAGTGTAACAGAAGGTAGAATGACGAGGAGGAATAGCTCATGAACAAGAAAAGTAGATTTCAACGGTTAAAATGGGCCGGTACAGGGATGTTGCTCAGTCTCGTATTATTTGCTCTGCCTGCATCTGCCGCATGGAATGATACATATCAGGGTTACGCGACGTATACTGGCTCAGGTTACTCGGGAGGTGCGGTGTTGCTTGATCCCATTCCGGCGGACATGAAGATTACTGCACTTAATCCGTTCCAACTCAATTATAACGGTGTCAAAGCCGCTTTAGCGGGAGCCTATCTCGAGGTGCAGGGTCCTAAAGGCAAAACAACCGTCTATGTAACAGACCTCTATCCAGAAGGCGCCAGCGGAGCGCTGGATCTCTCACCGAATGCCTTTAACCTGATCGGTGACCCAAAGGCTGGCAAAATCAATATCAGTTGGAAAGTGGTCAAAGCCCCAATTCAAGGCAACGTCTCCTATCGGATCAAGGAAGGCAGCAGTCAGTGGTGGGCAGCCATTCAGGTTCGTAATCACAAATATCCGGTGCTGAAGTTCGAAGTGAAACAGAAGGATGGTACGTGGCTCAATCTTGAAAAGCAAGACTATAATCATTTCCTCGGAACTGGACTGGGCAAAGAAAAACTAAACGTTCGTATTACTGATATTCGCGGTCAGGTATTAAATGACACGATCCCGGCTCTGCCTAATGATGGGTCAGGTGGTGCATATATTGTACCGGGCAATGTGCAGTTTCCCGATTGACAGATATACGAAGGTGTTATAAAAAGAAGTATGGTCATAGACGTATTCTTAACGAAAAGTCGTACACTGTACGGCTTTTTTTGTATACGAAAAGAGGAGAATATACCGTATGAAAAAAAGTTTGCCTTCATATCAGACAACACATCCCTATTGGAAACAGTATCAGGCCTTTTTCCCGGAAGAAGTGAGGTTAGGGGAGAATACAGTTCCTGAGGAAGAATGGTGGGAGTCAAATGGGGTTCATCTGCATATCGATCGCTTGCCTGCGTCGGAGTCTTCAATCAAAATTCTGTTCATTCATGGTGCGGGAGGCAATGGCAGGTTGCTCGCTCCGTATGCCCGCATGTTGCAGCGACATGGATACGAGGTGGTATCGCCAGATCTTCCGCCATATGGGTTAAGTTACGCAATGTCTGGTACAAGTATTAACTACGAACTATGGATAGAGCTACTTGTGTCACTCATCGAACGGGAATACAAGAATGACGGCAAGCCAATCGTTGTATTGGGAAGTAGCATCGGAGGTATGCTTGCCTATCACACCAGTGCACGCAGCAAGCGTGTTAAGGGTTTGATCGCAACTACATTTGTAGATACGAGTAATCAGGAAATGCGTGACCAACTTGCGCCGAATCGTCTGGTGAGTCGGGCGGGAAAACGGATGATGGATCTGTTCCCTGGTCTGCTGGATCATGTACGTATTTCGGTCAAACAGGTATCCCGAATGCAACTGATTACTAATAACAAGGACTTAACCCGGCTTATTATGGATGATCCACAAGCGGCAGCTACACGTATTCCGTTGGAATTATTAAGAACATTCCTTAATAAAGAACCGGAGGTAAGCCCGGAACAGTTCAGCCAGTGCCCGGTCCTGTTGGTTCATCCTGAACTGGACCCCATGACACCGATCAGGTTCAGCCAATCTTTTTTTGATCGTCTGATGGTGGACAAGGAATGTGTGATCTTGGAAGGGGCAGGCCATTTTCCTATAGAGCAGCCAGGGCTGGACCAGTTGGAGGTAGCGGTACTACGATTTTTACAACAAATTCAATGATTTAAGGTCATGATATTGCTTCAAGTACATAATTCTCATATTCGTAGTACGGACAACACCTCCCATTAAGGGAGGTGTATTTGAATGTTTTCGATATGAATTGCACTACCGCCAACCTGAATCTGTGTGATTTCATTAGAGCTGTCCAGCGTTAATCTGGCTCGGATCTCGGAGGGGCGGTTCATGGTATACCCTTGTCTGATCGTGTACGTGTGAAGATGAGGATCTGTGAGTTGGTTGTACTGGGATAAATAACAGAGCATGGCACCATTGGATGTGCCCGTCGCGCTCTCTTCCGGTATATCATAAAGCGGTGCAAAATTACGGCATTCTGCGAGAACGTCCATTACATCTGATTCGAGTGTAAACACGTGATAACCTATGGCATGATGAGCCTTGCTTATTTCAGTGATACGCTGGAAGTCAGGATCGATTTTGGTCAGAACATCAACATCTTTAACAGCTATCATGATATCGGGTAGCCCGGTAGACACAATCTGCACAGGTAGCTCGTAATGCAAATCCTCCATAGAAATACGTAACGAATCGGCAATCTGCTGTCGATCCACGATCTCCCCAAACTCCGGCAACGTCTGAGACAGATAGACTTCTCCATTGACTTCGATATCAACTTTAAGAATTCCGGCCAGTGTCTCCAGTGTATATATACCAACATTAACGAGATGTTGTGTCTTCATTAGATAAAATAAAGCAATGGTGGCATGTCCACATAGATCGACTTGATCACTTGGGGTGAAATAACGCACTTTGAAATTAGCCTGATCCGACGGCATAACAAATGCAGTCTCTGAAAAACCGACTTGTCTGGCAATCTCCTGCATCTGGGATTCAGACAGATGCGCTGCTTGTAAAACAACACCTGCGGGGTTTCCGCCTTGAGCCTTGTCCGAAAATGCATGTAATGTATTTACTTCTACTTCCATCGTGTTACCTCGCTTGTTCAGTTATTGGGTTAAGATTTAACGTAATCGATAATCGACATTATATCACGATTGTTGAACGGGCATGTGAGCCCCAGATTGCTGTGAATTTTGAATGAATAGGTCAAGTGATCGCCGGGAAAGGGTAATGAAGGGAGAGAGAGTATAACAATAATCAATGGAAAGGCTGGGATTTCTAATGAAAGCAATTGTGATTGAGGAATTTGGTGGAGCGGAACAATTGAAGGAACAAGAAGTAGCCAAGCCAGCATGTGGAGTGAATCAGGTATTAATTCGAACACATGCCACGTCGGTGAATCCGGTCGACTTCAAAATCAGACAAGGTTATATGAAAGAAGCAGCGGAGAATTTTCCGTTGATTCTGGGCGGCGATGTTGCCGGTATTGTGGCTGAAGCAGGCTCAAATGTCACGAGGTTCAGAGAAGGTGATCGGGTATTTGCGCGTCCGCGTCAATTCGGAACCTATGCAGAATATGTTGCTGTTGATGCGGATATTATTGCCCGTATACCGGAGCAACTGAGTTTCGAGGAAGCAGCAGCGATCCCGCTGGCGGCGATGACGGCTTGGCAGGCCCTTGTGGATCACGGACGTTTAGGTAAAGGGCAGAAGGTACTCATTCATGCTGGTGCAGGTGGTGTGGGAACGTATGCCATTCAAATCGCCAAGTCCCTCGGCGCTGAAGTGGCTTCCACGGCGAGTGAATCAAACGAAGCGTTGCTTCGCTCGTTGGGTGTGGATCATTTTATCAACTATAAAAAAGAAGATTTCTCGGAGATTCTCTCCGGTTATGATGTTGTACTGGACACCATGGGCGGTGATATTCAGCGCAATAGCTTCAAGGTGTTAAAGTCTGGCGGGCATCTGGTATCCTTAGTGGAACAACCGGATGAGAAGCTTGCCAAGGAAGCCGGAGTAACGGCCAACGTCTTCATGATGGAGCCCAAAGGGGATCAACTGGATCAGCTGGCTGAACTGGCTGCGGAAGGCAAGCTCAAATCGATTATTGATGGAACGTACCCGCTAACTCAACAGGGAGTACGGGAAGCACATGAGAAGAGTGAAACCCATCATACTCGCGGGAAACTGGTTATTCAGGTGCAATAGAATTCATTAACTGGTAGAAGTATTTGGACTCATGAGTCTGATACAGATTGAACCAGGCCTGTAATGTTTCTGGTGCAAAGACATTCAACAGCTTCAACACATGCATCGTAAATTCTAACGGAGCTATTCCAGATGCAGTAACTAGATTTCCGTCGGTTACTGCAGGCTCCGTTACATAATATGTTTCTCCAGTATAATCTGGGCATATCATCTTCAGGTATTCTAAATCATTGCTTGTATGTTGTCTGGAATCCAGTATCCCTATTTTTGCAAGTGCAACTGTCGCACCGCAAATCGCCGCAATAACCGTACCCTCTTCTATAGAGGCAGCAACTTTTTTCAATAGGGGATCATGGATGGTGTCCATCCACGTGTTTCCTCCTGGAAGAATGATGACGTCGTCACCTTTCAATGTACATTCATCAATAGAAATATGAGGAAGGATGTTCAATCCGCCCATGGTAGTTACCGGATGTTTATCCACGCCTACGGTTACGACCTGTAAAGGCTTGATCTCTTTCCTGAAATACCTTCCCGAGTTCAATTCAGCAGTTAGATATCCTACCTCCCAGTCTGCCATCGTATCAAATACATATAGATATACGTTCTTCGTTTGCATCATACATGCTCCTTTTGTTTTCATGATTGAATGGAATACTCTTGTATTATAAATTAACTTCACTGACATCTACGGTCAGTGAAGTTTTTAAAATTGAAAATTAACAGCCCTAAGAACCAATATAGGGACTGCTCCCCAATTGTAGTGGAATAAGATATAATAGGAGAAATTTATTCCATTTTGTGCATGAGGTGATTAGGATGTCCAACGAACTCATTCAAGCCATTCAATTGTTAAAAGAAAAGAAATGGGTGGATCTGACCCATACGTTTGGTCCAGGCTCTCCACATTTTTCAGCTTTTGAGGCAGCACAATTCGATACATTGTTTGATCACGATCAAGGTTTCTTTGCCCAGAGCTTCAAGTTCCCGGGTCAATACGGGACACATCTTGATGCGCCGATCCACTTCGTTCGGGATACCCGGTATCTGGATGAACTAGGTTTGAAGGAGCTTGTGCTCCCGCTTGTGGTCATTGACCAGTCTGCCGAAGTAGAGAACAATCCGGATTTCACACTGGATGTGGAGCATATTCTTGAATTTGAGAGAGAGCATGGCGTGATTGAAGCTGGAAGCTTTGTAGCCTTACGTACCGATTGGAGCAAACGCTGGCCTAAGCATGAAACATTTGATAACAAGGATGATAAGGGCAACAGTCATGCACCCGGATGGTCGGTTCGTGCGCTCATGTTTTTATTTGAGGAGAGAAAAGTGCAAGCCATTGGGCATGAAACCTTTGACACGGATTCCGCCGTGGATTATCAGAAGAATGGAGCACTTCTGGCAGAATATTATGTACTTGCCCAGGATACATATCAGGTCGAGCTGTTAACAAACCTGGATCAGGTGCCTGCTAAAGGCGCGGTGATCTTCAACATCGTCCCGAAGGCGGAGAAAGCATCTGGTTTTCCAGTCCGGTCTTTTGCCATTTTGCCGTAAAACGGGGGGATCAAAAGCTATAAGATAAATCAGGTACAGAACTCATAATGATACTCAAGCAGACAGCCGGCTAAATAGTCGGCTGT
Source organism: Paenibacillus amylolyticus (assembly GCF_047302515.1). Classification (GTDB taxonomy): domain Bacteria; phylum Bacillota; class Bacilli; order Paenibacillales; family Paenibacillaceae; genus Paenibacillus; species Paenibacillus amylolyticus_G. The sequence goes on from NZ_CP168019.1 coordinate 781,101, forward strand.
CTTTCAGTTAAGCTAACGGGCAGGATAGTTGAAAAAGGTATTTTAATTTAAACCTCGAATATTTAATGTAATCGGATAGCTAAAAATTTGATGATAGACAGGAGTTAGATACGATGATATAAGGTTTCGGAGGAGTATTTTGGAGAACTAAGAATCTTAAAGTTATAAAAAAAGGTATAGTGAGGTAGTGAGGTGTTGGGTGTTGAAGATTGAAATAGAAAATTGGAATGGGACTGTGATAAAACCCAATTAGGAAATGAGACGATCTTTTCTTTATCGAGAATGACAGTTATTTTCCAACAGAACAACAAGTGATGTTAAATTTCCAATTACATAATCTAAACGAGACTATGAAGCATCTTGAACAGATTAGTGTACTTCTTGCAAAGAAAAAAGAGGTTAGTGAATTTGGAAAGTTTATTTTGAATGAAGATCCTGAAGGTCGACTGATCGAGTTTTGGGAGAAATAACGGCATTAATTTTAAGATTAGAACAGGTATTCCATAATTTAAATATAAGGGGTAAGTGTATGCAGATTAGAGCTTTTCAAGAGTCCGATAAAGATTTCATTGTAAGTCTGGCTTTAAGATTTATGGACTTTGAGCTGATGAGCTGGCGTGATCCAGGCAAAATGGAAGAATCACAGCTCAGCCTAGCCCAAGAATCAGTAGACAGTCTTTCTCCTGGTACGGAGATTTTTGTGGCGGAAGATGAAACAGGAGAGCTACTGGGTTTCCTTGAAGTACAGCCGCATAAAGATAAATTGAACGATATAGAACAAGGCTATATTGTGGCGATTGCGGTTTCTCCACAAGGAGAAGGAAAAGGGGTCGGCAAGGGACTCATGACCAAAGCAGAAGAGTGGTCAAGGCAAAAAGGCTATCGACAGCTTATACTGAATGTCTTTAACAATAACCTTCGTGCCGTAAATTTCTATAAGCATTTAAATTATGAAATTGAAGTTGTGAAGATGGTAAAAGAGCTATAGAGACCCTTACTTATAAGCTAACGGGAAACGTTAGTTCATAAAGCACGGGGCAGACTGCAGGTTGGCAGGCTGCTCTTTTTTCATTTAGCTAACTGGCAAGAGGTAAGTAAGCTTATCAGGAACCAAGTCCAGCTGGGATTTGACCTATTGAAAGCATAATGTGAATATTGGCAAACTTATGGGTTAAGTCACAACTAATGAATTCTAAATGATTCAAATATGTAAATAGCAAGGGAGGCGTATTCCGCCTCCTTTTTATGTTGTTACTTTTGATCCGAGTGAGGATCTTGATTAAATCTTTGAGAGATTTTTTTCTCTGTTTTCTTACGCCGTATCCAGCGCTTAAGTATGCCTTCTTCTTTGCGTTCTTGCAGTGTTTCCTTCAAACCTTGAATCATAAATTCCGATCTTCGTCTGTCATCCCGACTAATCTCGCGTAATTCCTTAATAAATTTGTCGTCCATATCTGCCTCTCGCTTATTCAGGATAATTTCATTATACCGAACGTACGTTCTTTTATCAAGTTTTTCCATTACGAATGATTTTCGAGATCAATATAGTGAAAAGAAGCACAGGAACAATACGTGGCATGTGTGAGAATGGTACTAGAGGGTTTGAGCATAGTCCTCCATGTATGAAGTTGAGAAACGAGAGAACGGAAGGAGCCATTCATGATGAAGCAGCGTATGGGCAGATCGTGGTTACTCATGTTGATGCATGGAATTCTGGGGATTGGGGCGATTGTTGGAGGCGTCATTTTAATCATAGACCCATCCGGAAGTATGGTGAATTTGCCCGCATCTTTGTTGGGGAATTCCCCGTTTGCCAGTTTTTTGTTCCCGGGGATCATCTTATTGCTGGTTCTTGGCGTGATGCCTACAATGATTGCTATTTCGCTCATCCGCTACGTTCATTCGGGGCTGGGTGAGAGACTGAATCTCTATCCTGACCGCTATTGGGCTTGGACTTTTTCGTTGTATACGGGGTTTGCTCTCATCATCTGGATTATGGCGCAGGTGTATTGGATTCAGGATGTCTCTATCATTCACTTGGTCTATTTTGCATGGGGAGTGGGTATTCAAGTTGTGACCTTATTGCCCGGAGTACAGCGAATCTATTCGAAATAAACTGCTTGGATATTGAATAAACGGCTGCCGAAAGAATCGTTGAATGATTCTTTCGGCAGTTATTTTTTATGGGCATCGAGATAATACGCGTTGTTGTAGTCATGTTGTCCATGTTCCTTGGACTGAAAAGGGCTCGGATAAATCTATATCATATTGACAAAGAACTATTATCCTCGCATACTTACGTAATATACTTTATAAAGTTTGTTTATTAACTAGAGAAATAGTCACATGTGGTAAGTATCGCAAAATCATAATCCACATGAAACAGGGAGGTAAGTATGGATGGTCTACGTTATTATGGCAGTTATAATATGGGCAGGTACCTATGCAAGTATGGCCTTGTCAAAGCAACCGATGGAAGTGAAGCCTGTGAAGTCGATGGATGATTTGTTTGAGTGAACAAAGTAGCTCTGCCAATTTCGATCCTTTTCCAGCACGATGGAACTCATGTGTTCGAGTAAGGCATTATGTTATGATATGGTGTGAAATGACATCCATACCATTGCTTTGGCTCAATTGAACCAGAGTAGAAACGAGAGGGTTATGAAAAAAGCCAACGCTACAATGATGAAATACATCAATTTGAATAATGTGCGTGAAGTCATGCAGCAGATTGAGACGGCGACCAAACCGCAATTAGCTTTATTAACCAATCTTAGTGTTGTTACCATTAATGCGCTGATTCAGGAATTATGTGATGGCGGAGAGTTGTTCCAGGATAAAGTGGTTCCCTCTAACGGCGGTCGTCCTGCTCAGGCATATCGATATAATTATAACTTCAAGCTTGCTTTGGTTCTTTACATCAAAGAGATGAAAGGCCAGGAGTTGATTTCGGCGACGGTCATGAATCTGGAGAATAAGGTTGTGTTGAAGGAAGAGCGCATCTTGCCTGCTTTTGATAAACAGCATATGCTGCAACTTATCGCGCGTTTCATTAAGGAATATCCCTCCATTGATATGATCGGCATCGGTATTCCGGGGCAAGCCGTGGATGGGGACATCACGGTGAGCAGTCATGAAGAGCTTATCCATTCACATCTGATACGGGAGATCGAAAGCGAGTTTCAATTGAACGTTCTCGTGGAGAATGATGTTAATGCAGCGATTAGCGGATACTGTACACAGCATGCGGATATGAAGGAACAGAGTGTAGCAGGAATTTATTTTCCGAACCGATACCCGCCGGGTATGGGCATGATGTTGAATGGACAGATGATCCGTGGGAAAAACGGGATGTTTGGTGAGATCAAGTATCTTCCTTATTCACCTGATTGGCACCGTGACATGAGCAAAGATGATTTTGTAGTGAACGTATGTCACATCCTGCAAACGATTAATGCCGTCGTTGCCCCGCACCAGATTGTCATTTATCAGGAACGGGTGGAGAGAGAAGAGCTGGATATGGCGTGGAAACAATACGGGAAGGATCACCCCATGCCGTCGTTGCCTGAGATCGTACATCAGGATTCGTTCCAACATGATTTTGATGCTGGGTTACGAGGAATGGTGCTTCAGGCGTTGAAGTCAGGCATTCTATCAGAAGCCTTATAACCCACAGTTCATGTCTGTGGCTTTTATTTTATAAGCTAACCCTTGTAGAGGAGGATTCATGATGCGTGAAGAAGAGAGAATCATGAAGGGCGTGTTGTTCAGTCCAAGTGATCCCGAATTAAAGATCATCAAAAGGCGGGCCCATAATCTCAGTCAGCGTTACAGTCAGACCTTTGAAGAACAGACTGAGGAAAGGGATCAGATATTGCAACAGCTACTGGGGCAGATCGGTGAAGGTGGATTCATGCAAGGCCCCATCTTTTTTCATTATGGTGTGCATACCCGGATAGGCGAGCATTTCTTCGGTAATTACAATCTGACGATACAAGATGACGCGCAAGTGACGATCGGGGACTATACCAGTATTGGACCCAATGTTACGATTGTTACCCCCATTCATCCCATGATTGCCAGCGAGCGGAGACAGATGGTGGACCAGAACGGTGATGTGAAGTCGCTATGTTATGCCAAACCGGTCACGATTGGTAACGATGTATGGATCTCGGCAAACGTCACAGTGTGCGGGGGCGTAACGATTGGAGACGGCTGTGTGATTGGAGCAGGTAGCGTGGTGACTCGTGATATTCCACCGCATTCTTTTGCAGCAGGCGTACCGTGCAGAGTTATTCGCAAAATTACTGATGCGGACAGCATGCGAAACTATCCCGATGTTCTGGCAGATTGCCGTGTGCTGGAAGAATGACAAAAGGCTGCTATCAGGATCAAAAACATGATCCTAATAGCAGCCTTTTTGTTGGTATACGTTTACTTGGAGGCGTTGTATTTACTCAAGAATTCTTTTACTTTTGCAGGATCAGCTTTCAATTCATTCCCGGTCTGAACGAGCGGGCTTACTGTAGAGTATGCTTTGAGTTTGTTGTTCTTGTAGAAACTCAAAATCTCATCCTGATTAATGGAGTACAGCACGGCTTTTCTCAGGTCACTGCTCTTGGCAACTTCACGATTGGCCGTATTAAACAACAGATAGGAGACAGCGTTACTTGGCAGACTTTGCAGTTTCAGTTTGCTGTCATTTTCAATGATGTCATACTTGGTTTCAGGTACGCCGTAGTATAAGTGGATTTCACTGCTGCGAAGAGCAGAGAGGGCGCTGTCTGCATCCGCGATGAATCGGACGTTAACCTGAGCAATTTTTGGCTCATCTTCCGTGCCTTTACGGTAACCCGGATTTTTTAAGAATACACCTTCATAGTCATTTTTATAAGACAAAATATAAGGTCCGCTAGTATAAAGGGTGTTATTGTATGCTGCGCCTTCAGTCACCGTGTTCTGATCACCGTAAGGAATATCTTTGTTGACGTCAAAGGAAGCTACATCATATGTGTTGATGCTCTCCACCTGTTTTTTGGACACGATACCCGCAGATTGGTGAGCCAGATAGTTCAGTACTTGCGGGAAAGGTTCAGTTGTTGTCAGTTTAACGACCTGATATTTACCTGCGCTATTATCTGCTTTGGTTTTGTCCGTCACCAGTTCTGTAATTTTGCTGCCCAATCCTTGTTCCAATGCTTCGAGGATTGTGCCGTTACCGCTGGATTGTTTGATGGATTGTAATGCACTCAGATCCGTTACAACCTCAGCTTCTTTGATGTGTTCATGCAGACTGTACGTCCGGTGATCCGGAACGGAATCTTTGTTTTTAGCGCGATCCAGGGAGAAGATCACATCATCTGCACCGACACGTTCTCCTGTATCTACAGCTTTTTTGTTATCAATCTTCGCAAAGTTGATATCGTCTCTGAGAATGAAGTAGTAGTCGGAATTTCCTTCAGCAATACTGAAGTTATGGGACAGTGATCCATCTGCTGTCAGCTGATCGTCATCTGTCAGGTTAACGAGACGTACATACATATTGGTGTTCAACTGGTTGATGGAACCGTCGTTTCCTTTGATCGGATCAAGGGAAGTCAGTACGGATGCACTTTGCGTCAGAATCAACGGATCTTTGGCATTTTTGGAGCTGTCCTTGAACTCAATCGGTTCCCAAGCCATGGCGCGGGATTTGGAGAGACGAACGGTGTCGACATTCAGAATGTCTTGGTTCACAGCCTGACTTTTCAGGGAAATGTACAAAGGAGCGATATACGCCTGATCCGTTACCAAGCGATCTTCCAATTGTTTGTACGTGTCTTTGTACTCATCCGGAGTTTGAGTAGCTGCCTGATCGATGAGTTTATCAAGTTCCCCATCCGCAAGGATACTGTAATCTCCACCTGTTTTGAAAAGGGAACGCACCGCATAATCGGGATTTCCCGTTACCGTTGTCCAGCTGGACAAGGCAATGTCATAATTCCCTGCATCCTGCTGGGATTTGAAGCTACCGTAATCCGGCTGCAGGTTCAGCTTCACATTGAAGCCGTTTTTAGTCAGTTGGTCGCGGACAATGTTTACATCATTTTCGGAAGAACTCATGGCGAGCAGTTCAATGTCTGCCGGTTTTTGTGCAGTTTCTGTTGTATCCGCTGGTGTGGTCTCCGCCTGGGATTCGGTTTTCGTTTTTACACTGCAACCGGAAATCACAATGACGAGAATTAATAGCAATGAGATCAGTGTACGTTTTTTCATGGGATTACCCTCCATATCTTGAATGTGTGATGTGTGATTTCTTTTTTCTATATCATTCATTTCAACAAATCATTTAGGCCTTTTCCAGCTTGGGATCAAGCGCATCACGCAGACCGTCACCGAGAAAGTTAAACGAAAGAACCAGCAGAATAATAGCCAAGCCTGGATAAATCGCCAGATAAGAGTGGGTTTCCAGGTATGTACTGCCGAGCTTCAGAATGTTACCCCATTCCGGAATATGCGGCTCCACGCCGAGTCCCAGATAACTCAAACTGCTGGTAGCGATAACAGCTCCACCAATCGTGAGTGTGGATTTGATAATCATGGGCGCAAGGGAGTTGGGAATAATGTGTTTGAAAATAATCGTACGATTGTTGTACCCCAGTGCACGTGCAGCTTCCACAAATTCAAAAGTAGATACATAGAGCACACTGGCTCTCATGGTACGGGCGTAAGTTGGGATCGAACCCAGACTCAGCGCCAGAATGAGATTGACCGTATTGGCTCCGAACGCCGCAATAATGGCAATGGCGAGCAGAATTCCTGGAATCGCATAGAGAATATCCAGCAGCCGCATGATGATGTTATCCGTATGCCTTCCGTAGAAACCGGAGAATGCTCCGAGGACTCCACCAATCAACACAGGAATGATGGTCGACATGCAACCTACGATCAAGGAGATCCGGGCACCAAATACAATCCGGGAAAATAAACATCGTCCGAAGTCGTCCGTTCCCAAGGGATACGCAAGGGAAGGGGGTTGAAGCAGCGCGGAGTAGTTATTTTCCACAGCCATGCTGTAATCAAAAGTAAAAAAGCTGCAGATCGATATCGAGAACAGAAAAATGATAAAAAACAAACCGGACATGGCAGTCATATTTGGAGCAAGTCGCTCCCACAGATCATTCCAGAAGTTTGATTTTTGTTTCCCCTGTCTGCGAATGCGTCCAATAATGGAAATGCCGAGCAATAGAGCAAATACATTACCTGTGATCGAGGTCAGAATCAGCACTACACTGACACCGATCATCCAGCGAGGGAGGATAGAGGTCGCATTATATCGGGATACGATAATCAGTACGACCAGGTCGATGACCAGAATAAATATGAGCACCGCCATGGCTGGCAGAAAGTTATCAGCCACATAGGGTTTGAAAACATTTAACGCAGATACACCGATGACGAACAACTGAGTTAACAGCATATATACCGCAAAGGTGTACTCCACATTCCTCGCTTTTCGAATCAAATGAAAGGCTGCCGTTACGATAAATATATTGCCAGAAATGATGGCAAGTAGCTGAACCCAGGCTAACCTGCGGGTCAAAGTAGAGATCGTACCCGTACGGATCAAGTCTTTTCGAATCCGAAGGGTGATGACACTTTGGACCAGTGTGAAGAATACATAGATCCCAAGTATCGTTAGCAGAAATGGTTTGAAAGTCTGCCCACTCCAGTCATAACTGTTGAATAGTAGCAAGGCAGTCAAGAGAAGAGACGTGATCCAGGCGAAGCTGGCCTGACTGTATTCTCGAGAAGACTTAAGCCGGAAACGCATTTCTTGTGTTAAGGACGAGTTTGTCATAATACACCTGCTTTAAGAGGTAGTTCAACACACACTTTAATATTGTTTCATCTTGGAGCGCACTCTTGGATCAATAAAAGCGTACAGCAGATCAACCGCTACATTGATAATGGAGATCGTAATTGCTGTGTAGATTACTCCGCCCATGATACTCGGAATATCGGGAATAAATTGTTTATCCACAATATAGCTGCCGAGACCGCTGATATTAAACACTTTCTCCGTCACTGCTGCCCCGCCGAGCATAGCTCCGAATTGAAGTCCAACCACAGTTACGATTGGAATCAATGCATTACGTACAGCGTGTTTCAGCATGACCTGACGTTCGCTTAACCCCTTGGCGCGGGCGGTCATCACATAATCCTCATGAATGACTTCCAGTGTAGAAGACCGAGTCATCCGTGCCACCGCAGCCGTAAGTCCTGTACCCAGAACAATGGTTGGCATAATGATCGACAGCCAGTTCTGCGGGTTGAAGGTGGCGGGAAGCCACTGCAATTTGATCGAAAAATTCAGAATAAAAATAAGTCCTTGCCAGAAATTCGGGATCGATAATCCAATCAGAGCGATGAACATAAACGTATAATCGAACCATGAATTAGGCTTAATCGCTGAGATGATACCGATGGGTAATGCAATGACGAGTGCTAACAGCAGGGAGATGACCGCCAGCGTCAATGTAATTGGAAACTTTCTTGCAATCGTTGCTGTTACGTCTTCATTTCCTGCAAAAGACTTGCCAAGATCGAAGAGAGCAACTCCCTTAATATTGTTCCAGAGCTGTGTAAGATAAGGCTGATCCAAGCCATACACCTGATTGAATGCTGCAATCTGTTCCTGCGTTGCTGTCTCTCCGAGAATGTTAGCTGCCGGGTTGAACGGAGACATATACAAAATCGTAAATACGAGTGTGGCTACGCCCAGAATGACAAATACCGTCATCAGTATTCTTTCAAATATGTACTTTAGATAAGGATTTCCATACAAAAAGAGGATGCCATACATCAGACAGCCAGGAATAATGGATATCGCGAAAAACCATGGTTTGTCGATAAGGGTGTGGAATGTATCGGCCATCGTAAGACGTTGACTTCCCTGTTCCTGAAGTATGCGATACGTCCGCTCCTTCAACTCTTTCTGAACCGTCTCTTCCAACCATTCCTCGGTCTGACGTCTGAATTCTCCCTCAGTGACCTGCTGCTGGAAAAAACGATGTTTGCGTCGCAGCTGTTCTTCGACTTCCAACTTCAGCTTGTTCCGATAGGAAGAAGCGAGCAGTTCTTGCTCAGCCGTCTGCCTGGCAGCTACCCAGCCGTCATTTTTTCGATTCGAACGCCATATTAGAAACACGACCAGATTGATCGGTAATCCAAGAATGAACAGAACATATCGGTAGGAAGGATGAAGCAGCATTTTGCCATAAATAAAACTTAAATTGTGCACCAACCGCGTGAGTCTGCTGCCTTCTGCAAGATTCAAACCAAGCGTGCCTCCTTTCATTCAGGTTTAAATTGCATTATTCCGATTGATATAGTATATATTATTTAGGGTCTAAACAATTGTCAAGGAATTAAATGGTATACATATGAGATGAGTAAATGGGAAAAACGGATGAGAGCTGGTGATAACATGGAACCTTTATTGAAAGTTAATGATCTATCGGTCTCTTTTCATTCTGGAGAGAGTGAGTTTCAGGCAGTGCGAGGAGTGAGTTTTGAAGTGCGCAAAGGCGAGACGTTGGGCATTGTAGGCGAATCGGGCAGCGGAAAAAGTGTAACAGCACGTTCCATTATGAGGCTGCTTGCATCGCCGCCTTCACAGATGAAAAAGGGAGAGATTCTGTTCAAAGGGGTCGATCTGGCGAATAAAACGCAGAAAGAGATGGAGAGCATCCGTGGGCGTGATATTGGCATGATCTTTCAGGACCCGATGAGTTCTCTTAATCCGACTATTAAAGTGGGTAAACAGATCTCTGAAAGTCTGATCAAACATCAGAAGGTGTCCAAAAGGGAAGCCAAGAAACAGGCAATTGCCATGATGGAGCGGGTGGGGATAACTCGTAGTGAAATACGCTACAACCAATATCCACACGAATTCTCCGGAGGCATGCGTCAGCGGGTCATGATCGGTATTGCACTTGCTTGTCGTCCTGAATTACTCATTGCCGATGAGCCGACAACCGCACTTGACGTTACGATTCAGGCACAAATTCTTAATTTGATGAAAGATATGCAGGACCAACTGGGCACATCGATTATCCTGATCACGCATGATTTGGGCGTAGTAGCAGGCATGTGTGATCGGGTAGTTGTTATGAAAGAAGGACAGATTGTGGAAACCGGGACAACAACAGAGATTTTTGCTAATCCCAAACACCCGTATACGATTAGACTTCTGAATGCATTACCACGTCTGGATCAGAAGAAAAAGCCAAAACCGGTATCGTTGGTCCCGAGAGATCTGGAGGATGATCAGCCGTTGCTTGAGGTGAAATCACTCAGACAACATTTTAATCTGGGGAAAGGCAATACCTTAAAGGCTGTGAATGATATTAGCTTCCATATTCGTCAAGGAGAGACGCTTGGCGTTGTAGGGGAATCTGGCAGCGGAAAATCAACCACGGGGCGTGCGATTCTGCGATTGCATGAGCCAACAGGTGGAGATGTACTGTTTAAAGGAGTCCCGCTCAATCGCTTGTCGGCTTCGGAGATGAAAACGATGCGTAGACATATGCAGATTATTTTCCAAGACCCCTATGCATCTCTGAATCCCAAAATGAGGATTATGGATATCATTGGAGAAGCGCTTGATATCCATCAACTTGCAGGTAATGCCGCTCAGCGGGAGAAGCGGGTGGAGGAATTACTAGAGATGGTGGGTCTTGATCCTACCCATGCGCAGCGTTATCCACATGAATTCTCGGGTGGACAGAGACAGCGGATCGGTATTGCAAGAGCTCTCGCTGTGGAACCTGAATTCATCGTATGTGATGAGCCATTGTCAGCACTGGATGTATCGATACAGGCTCAGATCGTACAATTGCTTGAAGAGTTACAGCAGCGACTCGGATTGACGTATCTCTTCATCGCGCATGACTTGTCCATGGTTAAACATATCAGTGATCGAGTGGCTGTCATGTATAACGGGAAAATTGTGGAGCTGGCTGAGAGTGAAGAACTCTATTCTAACCCGCAACATGCCTATACCAAGGCATTGCTGTCTGCTATTCCTGTGCCTGACCCAGCGGTAGAAGCGAAGAAAAAGAGACATGTTGTCAAAGAAACAACAAGAGAAAATGTTGAAGTAGAGGACCGTTATAATCTGGAACATTCCAAGTGGGTAGAAGTCACGGATGGACATTGGGTCGCAATATCTAGTTAGTTAGTGCAATATATAGTCTTTTTCAAATACAAAAGAACCCCGACGATGATCTCCACAGATCGTTATCGGGGTTGAGTTATATGTTCTTTGTATAATGGCAGTAATCAAAAGCGATTATTTGAATTGAACCGATTTTTTGATGGTATCAATCTCGGCTTTGGTCTTATCATCCATGTAAGTGAAGATGAAGTTGAAAGCATACCCTTCAATAATTGTACTATAGTAATCTTGAGTAACGGTTGAACCGTCACCTGGATCCATCGTGATTTGCATCAGATCCATCTCTTTACCACCGATGGTTTCCGTTGTCATTTCCTTATAATCGTAAGGGAACTGGCTATCCACCATGAATTTTTTGGTTGCTTCCAGGTAGTCTTTACCTGTACGAATGCCTTGCAACAAGCTTACTTTCTCAGCAATGGCCATAGCGGAAGGGCCAACTTGACCTCCGTCCAATGGGTACTTTGAAGCCATAAGCAGATTCAATGTTTTGGTCTGAGACAGTTCAATTTGTTTTTTCTTCGTTTCATCATCACCAGCAATCGCTTCGGATGAAGCACTTGTCAGCTCATTCATACCTGCAGCATCCTGGAACTCCCATGCTTCCGGGAATTTCAGAGATACGCCAAAATAGTCATTGGTGTAAGAACCTTTTTCCGTAGTCCCCAGCTCAACGTCTTGGGAATTATCAGTTTCCTTGGACTCTTCGCTTGCTGGTTCTGTGTTCTCTGTTTCTTCTGTATTCGCTGTATCAGAATCAGTACCAGTGGTTGTTTCTGTCGGGGTAGGCTCTTCTGTTGCGGCTGTGTTATCTGCTTTGTCACCGCAAGCGGCTGCAACCAGCATAATCATAATAAGCATGGCGAATAAAGAAGCTTTTTTTGGAATTGTCATATTACCCTCCTGAAATGTGTGTGTTTGTTTCTCTCTCTACATGTTGCCTGCTTCCTAAATTGTAGCACAAACGTTCTCATATACTACCTATAGGAATCTATAGGGGTCTTCTATACATAAGACATTCGGCTGGCAATTGAAACAGCTTCTGTGCTGGATTGCACACCTAATTTGTTGAAAATCACTTTTTTGTGATGATTCACGGTGCATTCCTTGATCTTTAATTTCAAAGCAATGGCTTTTACCGTGAGGCCTCCGGCTATCATCTCCAGAATGGTTAACTGACGCTCGGTGAACTCCACCGCCGGTTTGTCGCACACTTCAGCAGTCTGTTGACTCTGATAACAGTTCTGCATGTACGCTGGAATTAGCTTGGCAATGGCGATCAGTTCACCTTGCATATCTGCATTAATGGTGGACACATCCAGATAACCTACATGTTGCGATCCCATGAACAGAGGTGCGGCGTAACAATGCCAGCTTTGAAAATAAGGGCTTTCATGCTGTTCCGGCAGCAACAGTACAGGTTTATTGTTATCCATCGTTTCTGATATGGCGTTAACTCCACAGCTCTTTGCGGTGAAGATCATACCCGGACATATAGGGGAATGTTCTACTACAGCTTTAAGATCTGAACTGTAATCCATGGAGAGTAACACACCTTCCGTATCTGTGAGTAGAAAAAGATAGGTGCCCGTTAAATTTTCTTTGATATCCGAGATACTGTTCTGGAATGCATGAATCAGGAAATGATTGATTTTATGAAGCCTGTCCAGACTGGATTTTGGTAAATAGTCGAACGGAGCCGTTCCTGCTGTATGCGAGCAAGTCGGGGACTCTTCGTGTCGTGTGGCAAATGTAATGGCAGGCATGTTGTTTCCTCCTTGCTGCACAGTTCTCATCCAATCGTTTGAATGACGTGTCCTTCCTGGTCCTTGATTTCTGTTCTAACAATCTGAACGATAATATGATCCAATGAAGTTATCTCAAATGTTCCTTCAACCGGGCGAAGGTTCTCTGCCAGCTCATTAACAATTTGTTTGTTCACCGTCAGGGTAACTTGTCTGTCCGATTCCAATACGGCTGGCTGTTCTCCTGCTTCGAACAGAATATTCGTATCCGGTCCGATCAAGGATAGAGAGGCACCTTTCGAAATTCGGCTACGAAGGATGGTACCAACTAATACGGCTTGTTTGGCTCCAAGCTGGAGTTTGGCCGGAACCGATTTTTGCAGCAATTTTTTGCGAGGGGACTCCCAACCCAGTTGTTGTATGAATAAAAACGCTGTGCTGGATCCGTCCTGTTCCATTCCATCCTCAACCGCTTGTATAACCGAAGGAATATCTGCGTACGAATTTCTCATCAGATCCGTCACATATTTGGGCATGAACATGGAGGAGGCAGACAGGAAGCCACGAGCATTCCAGCTTTGAATCATTTCCAGTTCCCGACCTGTAATGCCAACCATCTGAATAAATTGCACTGAACCATTAGGCGTAGAGATCGCGGGTAGATCCGGGTCTTCAATAAACGAGAGAGCTGTCAGCAAAGTATCGGATTCCAGACAGATGGGGCCATTGGCGTCCATGTAATCCCCTGGCTGAAAGATATTTCCGCTGTTGAACACGTATCGTCCTACATTCTGTAACAGATTCAGCGCCCAGGCTGGCGGATCAGTCTCTGCTTCACTGCGTGTAAGCCGAAAGGTGAGCTCAAAACCATACCCGCTCTTGGATGCATCCTGCATCTCTTTTTCATATAATTCAGAGAAACCGTAGGTAACAAAATGCCAGTGAGGCATAGGTGTGTTCACCTCATAAACGCTGATACCATCAAGTGGATCAGGGCCGCCTAGCATATACGGAAGGGCAGTGCCGTAGTGTTTTGGCTCTTGTTCCCCGTACAATTCACGCATGGATTGATCAATCGCATCCCAACCGGATGTGTTTTCTTCCTGAGTCATTATTGAATCCTCCTTGACTGTTCTTTCCCCGACTGTTCTTTCCCCCGAAAAACATTTAAAATTAAGTCTACCTGTTACAGAAACGGATTCAAGCGGCTTAAGGATGAATTGTGTCAGATAGGACTTCGGTGTTATTAATTGCAATCCAGGGAGTGAAATTACATGAGTATGAAAGGTATCTATTTAAAATGGGGGGTACGCTTTTGAATGGATGGCGAAAGATATCCCGGCTTTAGGGGACCAAAGTCCCGCTGTTTACCTGGAAACGGAGGAGGGAGCGCAGGCATTAAGGGCAGCGATTATGCGTATGCCACGTTAATTTTTTCGATGGTGAGAGAGTGTGAACGATCATATGATCCAGTGAAGTTGATTTTGCAAAATAGATATGTTACGCTTACATTACAAGAGCAAACACAACAGAATCTGCAATAACATCTTTTGATGGATTGTAACTGTGAAGACAGGCAAAACCTAAACTGATGGTGAAATGAAAGCTCCTTTTTTTGGTGCTATTTTACCTTGAGTTTAGGTTTTTCTTGTTTTCTGCTCTAAATTACACCATTTTTCACCTGGAAAAACCAAAATAAATTTCGAAAAGAGGTTGTTGTTCATGACCACGGCAAAAAAAGGATTCCCCGAAAACTTCCTATGGGGCGGCGCCACAGCTGCCAATCAATTGGAGGGTGCATTCGATAAGGACGGCAAAGGTCTCTCCACAGCGGACATGATCGCTCATGTTCCCAAAGAGAAGCGTACAGGCGGACATGCTATGGAAATTTCCTCTTCCCGAATCGAAGAGATCCTCTCCGGCAAAATTGAAGAACGTTTCCCGAAACGTTTTGGTATCGATTTCTACCATCACTTTAGAGAAGATATTGCATTGTTCGCTGAAATGGGCTTCAAAGTATTCCGTTTGTCCATTCACTGGGCACGTATTTTCCCGAACGGTTATGATCAAGAGCCAAATGAAGCAGGCTTGAAATTCTATGATGAAGTATTCGACGAATTGTTGAAATATGGCATCGAGCCGCTCGTTACATTGTCTCACTATGAGACACCGCTTGGCTTGACGCAAAAATATAACGGCTGGGCTGGCCGTGAAGTAATCCAGCACTATGTTCGGTATGCAGAAACGGTGTTCAACCG
Source organism: Paenibacillus amylolyticus (assembly GCF_047302515.1). GTDB lineage: Bacteria > Bacillota > Bacilli > Paenibacillales > Paenibacillaceae > Paenibacillus > Paenibacillus amylolyticus_G. The sequence continues at coordinate 796,325 of NZ_CP168019.1, forward strand.
TTATAAAAATAAAGTGAAATACTGGCTGACGTTTAATGAAATTAACGTAATGCTGTTCAGCCCATACACTGGCGGAGGCATTCTGATCGATAAAGTGGACAACAAACTGCAAACCACTTATCAAGCGCTGCATCACCAATTTGTAGCAAGTGCATTGGTAACGAAGCTTGCTCACGAGATTATGCCTGGATCCCAAGTGGGTTGTATGCTTGCTCGTATGGAAACTTATGCAGCAACATGTAATCCGGTAGATGTTCGTCTGGCTCAACACGAGAATCAAATCAACCTCTTCTTCACGGACATGCATGCTCGTGGTAAATATCCGAACTACATGGCTCGTTATTTTGAAGAAAACGACATCGTGATTCAAAAAGAAGCAGGCGATGACGAGATCTTGCTGAACAATACCGTTGATTTCATCTCCTTCAGCTACTATATGTCCGTAACCAAATCTGCATCTGCAGACAAGGAAGAAACATCGGGTAACCTGACTGGCGGCGTGAAAAACCCTTATCTGGAAGCATCCGACTGGGGCTGGGAGATCGATCCGATCGGTCTGCGCGTAACCTTGAACAACTTCTGGGATCGTTACCAGAAACCATTGTTCATCGTAGAAAATGGTCTGGGTGCATATGACCGAGTTGAAGAAGACGGTTCGATCCATGACTCCTATCGTGTGGATTACCTGAAAAAACACATCGAACAAATGAAAGAAGCTATCAAAGATGGCGTCGATCTGATTGGATTTACAGCATGGGGCCCGATTGACCTTGTGAGCATGTCCACTTCCGAAATGTCCAAACGTTATGGTTTCATCTACGTGGATCTGGATGACGAAGGTAACGGAACACTCAAACGTTCCAAAAAGGATTCATTCGACTGGTACAAAAACGTAATCTCCAGTAATGGTGAGCAACTGTAGTTCTCACGTTTTCTGAGCGGGCAAACCTGATATAACAGTTAGTGTTTAATGGAATTTAATGTTCCTGAGGGCCTGCTGATTAGCGTTTGTCCGCTTTTTTATGTGCTGCAAACATTACATATGGAGGGATATCTTTTGAAAAGATGGAGTATGAACACAAAAAGTATGGGATGGATGCTTGCCCTGACACTAAGTCTGAGTGTGATCTGGCCAGCAACCGTTGGTGCGGAAAGCACCCAGGTTACTCGAATCCAGGCCAATACCTATGTTGGTGATCCTGGAGAGATGGTAGAGTCCTTTGACATTACTGTAGCGAATCCGGAGAAATATCAGAATCTGAAAGCTTCAGACTTCGAAATTACTGGCAATTATGATGGCTATCCTTTAAATGAAGCGGAAGAGATCATACAAAATGAGTATGAAGATGACGGAATAAAATTGACAATTACGGATCATACCATCCATATGGAGGTCGAGCCGTTTAAATATCCTGGAGGTATGATTTCAAAATTTAAGGTAACGAACAAAACGTATCCAGAGCTATCTTTTGATGAGACCAATGTGGATAAGGTTGTTACCCGAACCGTCGATGATTTTGAAAAAGGTACGTACACGGGCAGCAACGGTGAAGCGTTGTCTTACCGTCTGAAGCGTAGTCCTTCCACCAACGCACAACCGCTTGTCGTATGGCTTCATGGCGGGGGAGAAGTAGGTACGGATGGTAGAAGTCATCTTACGGCTAATCGTGGAGCAGTAGTCTGGACAGAATCGGGGTATGATACTTCCGTGCTTGCTGTACAGTATCCCGAGAATTACAGTTTCAAAATTTACGATAACCCTGAACAACTGGCTAAAATGCAAGCATATTTTGTTGCACAGTATGAGCTGATCCAGAAGCTTGTATCTGAAGGGGAGGTTGATCCGGATCGGATTTATTTGGCTGGTGTATCTAGTGGGGGTGGCGGAGCCCTTCGGTTTATGATGCAATATCCGGATCTGTTTGCAGGAGCTGTTGTCATTGCGGCCAAGGATACAGTTGCAGATTATACGGGGTCTGTGGATGGATTTAAAGATGCACTTAAAGATATTGTGAATGTTCCTATTTGGCTTCACCATGCTAAGGGTGATCCTACAACAGATAGTCGTACGAGTATACTTGCGTATGAAGCGTTGTTGGAACTAGGGAGTGATCCGGACATTTTCGTATACGATGATGATTTCATGGAAGGAAATAATCTCTATGGTGGATTGAAACATTGGTCATGGGTTCCTGCTTTGGCAAGTTATCAGACACCTGACTTTTTGTTTAATCAAGACAAAGGAATATCTGATGTCGATATATATACCCGGATGGACCGGAGAATTAAAGCGCATGAAATTGTGGATCGGACTCAGCTTGCCGTATGGATTGCTGATTTTTTGAAACTCCCAAATCCTCAATATGAAGAGAGTTATAGCGATACGTTTGAACGATGGTCTCAAAAGGCTATCTCGCAGGTTACAGAAGCAGGTGTAATGCAAGGAACGGGGAATAATAAATTTTCCCCTTTAGGTGATATAACACGAGCTCAATTAGCGGTTATTTTGGACAAAATGAAGAAAAACTTGGGTATAGAACCTGATCAATCAGAGGCGGCTATGTTTGATGACGTACCTCCGACTCATTGGGCATATGAAGCAATACGAAACAGCTCACAATACGATATTATGGGCGGCAAAGAGGCACAACTTTTTGCACCTAATGATGTGGTTGATGGAGAAGAATTTCATGATATTATGGACCGCTTGTATCTGACAAAGGCGAATCGACACTTAGAAGACTAAATAATGAGAGGAATGATTGATATGACTACACCATTTCCGAAGGACTTCCTATGGGGCGGCGCTGTAGCAGCCAACCAACTTGAAGGAGCTTATAATACAGATGGCAAAGGCCTGTCTGTTCAAGATGTAATGCCACACGGGATTACAACGCCTAGAACGGAAGTACCTACAGAAGATAACCTGAAACTGATCGGTATCGATTTCTACAACCGCTACAAAGAGGATGTTAAACTGTTTGCTGAAATGGGTTTCAAAGTGTTCCGTACATCTATCGCTTGGTCCCGTATCTTCCCTAAAGGTGATGAATTGGAGCCAAATGAGAAAGGTCTGCAATTCTACGATGACCTGTTCGATGTGTGCCACAAATACGGGATTGAACCACTCGTAACGATCTCTCACTATGAGACACCGCTGCATTTGTCCAAAACATATGATGGCTGGGTTAACCGTAAAATGATCGATTTCTACGAGCGTTATGTAACAGTGCTGTTCAACCGTTTCAAAGGCAAAGTTAAATACTGGCTGACGTTTAATGAAATTAACTCCATTCTGGAGGAGCCATTCATGAGTGGCGGCATCTATACGCCAAAAGCAGAGCTGTCCAAGCAGGATCTGTACCAAGCGATCCATCATGAATTAGTAGCCAGTGCGTTAGCTGTGAAACTGGGTCATGAAATTATGCCTGAAGCCAAAATCGGCTGTATGGTACTGAGCATGCCTACGTATCCGTTAACTCCGAACCCGGATGATGTGGTTGCAGCTATGCATGCGGAACAGCGCAATGATATCTTTGCTGATATCCATGCACGTGGTTATTATCCGAAATACATTAATCGTTATTTCAAAGCGAATAATATCAATATTAAGTTTGAAGATGGCGATGCTGAAATTCTGAAGCATACCGTAGACTTTATTTCGTTCAGTTATTATGTAAGCATCTGTGAGACAGGTGATCCCGAGAAACGTATCGAAGGAAAAGGAAACCTGTTCGCAGGTGTGCAAAACCCTTATCTGAAAGCGAGTGAGTGGGGCTGGCAGATCGATCCGCAAGGACTGCGCGTAACCTTGAACAAATACTGGGACCGTTATCAAAAACCATTGTTTATTGTCGAAAATGGTCTGGGCGCAGTCGATGAGCTGATTACGGACGAAAATGGCAATAAAACGGTGAACGATGATTACCGTATTCAATACTTGAATGACCATCTGGTACAGGTGGGCGAAGCTCTTGAGGATGGCGTAGAAGTGATGGGTTATACGTCATGGGGCTGTATTGACCTGGTAAGTGCTTCAACAGCAGAGATGAAGAAACGTTATGGTTTCATCTATGTAGACCGCAACAATGACGGTTCAGGAACATTGGATCGTTACAAGAAAAAATCATTCCATTGGTACAAGGAAGTTATTAGTACAAATGGCGCAAGTCTTAAGAACAACAACGAGTAAATACTAGTTCTATAAGCATAGTTGTGCAAGCACCTTCTGATGTCACATTAACGCACATTAACCGCTTTCACAAAAACATTGTCATATGGATAATTATATGGTAAGATGGGCCTAAGGCTAATGAATACTGGATTGTTACTGTTCAATCAGGCAAAACCAGAAGCGGGGCATATTTCGTGACCTGCTTTGGTTTTGCCTTTTACTACTTTGACGGTGCAAGGTGATGTGAAGAAATGAAAATTGAGAAGGTGCTGAACAACAACGTAGTTACCGTAATTGATCCGGGAGGAAACGAACTGGTCGTTATGGGACGTGGAATTGCCTTCAAAAAGCATACTGGTGAATCGATTGACGAGAGTCTCGTCGAAAAAATATTCTCGCTTGAAAGTAAGGAAGTATCACAGAAACTTAAAACACTTCTGTCTGATATCCCGGTTGAATATGTCGAGTGCTCGGATGAGATTATCCGTTATGCCGAGACGGTGTTAGGTGAGAAGCTGCATGAGAGCATCTACATTTCACTGACGGATCATATTCATTTTGCCATTGATCGACATCGTCAAGGATTGCAGATCCGTAACGCATTGTTCTGGGAGATCAAGCGCATGTACCGGAAGGAATATGCCATTGGACTCAAGGCGCTACAGATTATTGAGGAAACGTTAGGTGTCCTGCTACCCGAAGACGAATGCGCATTCATTGCAATGCATCTGGTTAATGCCCAGATGAACGGTGAGATGAGGGAAACGATCAGTATTACGAACATCGTTAAGGACATACTTAACATCGTAAGACGTAGCTTTGTGATTGAACTTGATGAAGATTCATTGAGTTATTATCGATTTTTAACTCATCTGAAGTTCTTTGCCCAACGTGTGTTGCAAGGAACGGCGATTGAAGATAAAGAAGTGGATAATCCGCTTCATGACTTGGTGAGCAAGCAGTATCCGGAAGCACATGCATGTGCAGTAAGGATCAGTGACTATACGCGTAAGATCTATAATCGGGTATTGTCCAAGGAAGAAATACTGTATCTGACCATTCATATTGAACGGATTGTCAGAAATGAACAAACAATTGAATAAAGTTGGGATTGTTACTGCTAAAAAGGCAAAACCTAAACGTTGAATAATGATAAGCTTTTCTGCTTTGTCATTATTCAGTGTTTAGGTTTTTTTTTAACCTTCATTACACATAAAAGGAGCAAAACACAATGGATAAACAACAATTGTCCAAGGATATTTTGAAGCTTGTTGGTGGCGAAGAGAATATCGATCAAGTCACACACTGTATGACAAGACTCAGATTTAACCTGAATGACAACCAAAAAGCAGACAAAGCGACGCTAAAAAATACACCAGGCGTTATGGGCGTGATGGAGAACGGTGGACAGTTCCAGGTTATCATCGGTAACGATGTACCTGTCGTGTATAACGCACTTGTTGGCAACATGTCCAAATCACCAACCACAGATAATGCATCATCAGGTGCTTCAACTGGAGAAAAGAAAAAGAGAAATCCAATAAGTGCGCTGTTCGACTTTATTTCAGGAGTATTTACGCCGATCCTGCCAGCGATTACGGGTGCAGGTATGATCAAAGGGATCGTGGCGATCCTGGTAGCCCTGGGCTGGTTGTCTGATACCAGCTCAACCTATATCATTTTGTCTGCAATCGGTGACGGCGCCTTCTACTTCCTGCCAATCATTCTGGCAATTAGTGCTGCACGTAAGCTGGGCAGTAATATGTATATTGCTGCAGCGCTCGCAGCGGGCATTATGCACCCGACGATTACAGCCTTGCTTGCCAATGGTGACACTACATTTGTGGGAATTAAGGTTATAGCAGCAACGTATTCTTCTACAGTTATTCCGATCATTCTTGCCATCTGGATTGCTTCTTATGTAGAGAAAGCCGTTGATCGTGTTACACATGCTTCATTGAAGCTTCTGATTGTTCCTACGGTTACCCTGTTAATTATGGTTCCGCTGACGTTGATGACTGTTGGACCATTGGGTACGGTTCTTGGTAATGGTTTATCCGGTGGTATATCATGGTTGTTTGACAACATGTCCATCTTCGCAAGTATCCTGATCGGTGGTACGATGTCACTGCTGATCATCACAGGTATGCACTATGCACTGTTGCCGATCATTGTCGGTTCAATGACAACACTTGGTTACGACTTTATCATTCCACTGATGTTTGCAGCTAACTTAGCACAAGGTGGTGCAGCATTTGGTGTAGGTCTCAGATCGAGAAATAGCAAAACCAAATCCCTTGCCTATTCCACGGGTCTTACGGCTATTATGGGGATTACGGAACCAGCGATGTATGGTATCAACATGAAGTTCAAAAAACCATTTATTGCAGCTCTTATCGGTGGAGCTATCGCAGGTGGATTCATGGGGATCGTCAATGTTAAAGCTTACGTACTTACAGGTCTAGTGGGTCTGCCAAGTATCGCAGCATTTATCAGTCCAGCAATTAGCACACTGCTCTATGCTCTGGCTGGTGGTTTGATTGCTATCGTAGCTGCAGCAGTACTGACGTACATTCTTGGATTCCAAGAAGAAAATGCAACAGAGCCAGCGCCAGCAGCTGAGCCGGCAACACCAGCAGCAACAACTTCTGCTGTTGTAACTGAAGAAGCAAAAGCACAAGATGAGCAAATCTTCAGCCCAATCACAGGTGAAGTTAAACCGCTGAGCGAAGTGCCAGACCCTGCGTTCTCTGAAGAGATTATGGGTAAAGGATTTGCGATTCAACCATCTGAAGGACGTGTGGTTTCTCCAATTAACGGTACTGTGTTCTCGTTATCGAAGAGCGGACATGCCATTGGTTTGGTAAGTGATACAGGCGCAGAGATGTTGATTCATATCGGGATTGATACCGTGAAGCTGAAAGGTCAATTCTTCTCTCCTAAAGTTCAAGCAGGTGCGAAGGTTGCTGTAGGTGATGTACTGATGGAGTTTGACCGGGAACAGATCGAAAAAGCCGGTTACACAACGATTACACCAGTCATTATTACAAATATGCATCAATATGAGTCGATTGAGTCTGCTGGTCGCACTACGATCAAAGAAAAAGACTTGTTGTTCACAGCTAAAGCTTAACCATAAAAATGAAACAGCAGCTTCACTGGAATGTAATCCGGTAAAGCTGCTGTTTTTTTGCGCCTTTTACACGGGAAGCATACCCTGCACCAGTTGCACAAAGTGTTGTGCAGGCTTGGACAGATAACGTTTCTGCAGCCAGACCAGCGCCGAACCGACCGTGGAATGCTGATCCTGGATGCGATATACGTGGAATGGGTGCTCGTGATATAGCTGTAGTACCGTGTGAGGCACGATGGAACTGGCGAAGCCGAGTCGGACCAGCTCGAGTAACATATTAATGTCTGAGCACTCACCCATGATGGAGGGGGTAACCTGATGCTCCCGAAACTTGTCCAAAATTAGCTCGAACATACCGAGTCCTTCTGTGCTTGGAAGCAGTAGAGGGATACCTGTAAGCTGCTCAAAATAAGTCCCCATCTCCACTCCTGGTCCCATCTCTGTCGGACAATCAAGCGGTGTTGAAGAAATGTAGAAAAGGGGTTCCTGTGGCAGATGCAGCACCTCATAACGTTCAGTCTGGACAGGCATGCGTACACAGGCAAGTTCAACTTTGCCATCTTCCAGCAATCGACATAATTGCGCAGATTCATTTTGTTGAATTTTATAGGTAACCTGTGGGTGGGTGGTGCGAAACTGTTGCAGTGCTTGCGGGATCAGGCGATCCGATATGGTATTGATGCCGATGGCGAGTTTGCCCCGTATGCCGTGACGGAAACTTTGCATCTCCATTACAGCTTCCTCCATATATTTGGTCAAGGTAACCGCATAATCATAGAAGCTGCGACCCGCCTGCGTTAGTTCCATTATACGTCCTTTGCGTTCAAACAAAATTACGCCAAGCTCTTCCTCCATTAACTTAAGTTGCTGACTTAAGGGTGGCTGAGCCATGTGCAGTCTTCGAGCTGCGGCTGTAATCTGTTTCTCCTCGGCAATGGCAATGAAATAGCGACATTGTTTGATATCCAAGTGGTTGTTCTCCTTCGCCTGCAATGTATATGTAATTCGTATGGAAAGGCAACAAAACATGTATTTTTAATATACTACGATCTTATGTTACCATACATTAGATTTGCATACCTGAATAACAGAGTTTGGTTTCTACATGAATATTACTGCATGAGAAAGACCTTGAATTGGAGGATAAAACAACGTGGTTAGAACAATACATGATGCTGCTCAAGCGGGCCATACCGATGAGGTCATTCGATTTATCACACAACAGGGTAACCGGTTGAACGAACGGGATACATTGGGGCGGACACCCCTGCTGGCAGTGGTGCACGGTAACAAGATAGACACGGCAAGGATGTTAGTGGACGCCGGAGCCGACATTAATCTTCGGGATGCACGATTGGACAACCTGCTGTTATACGCGAGTGCTGAGGGTATGTATGACATGGTCGAATTGGCGATTACAGCAGGTGCAGATACGAGGTTAACGAATCGTTTTGGCGGCACAGCTCTTATCCCAGCAGCGGATCGGGGCCATGTGGACATTGTGGAGCTTCTGCTGACACGCAGTGATGTGGATGTGAACCATATCAACAACCTGGGGTGGACAGCCTTGCTGGAAGCGGTCATTTTGGGAGATGGTGGGCCGCGTCACCAGCAGATTGTTGCCTTGCTTTTGCAATATGGTGCAGATCCAAAGATCGCGGATCGGGACGGGATTACGCCGCTTGCACATGCGAGCCGTCATCGGTATGCCGAGATGGAACGACTATTAACCCAAGTCTGAAGAGACTTATACATTTATGATACAGAACAGTGAAAGGATATTCCAAACGAATGAACAGACATCAAGAGCATTTTACACAAAAGAATATGAAGGACGTATCTTCACTGATTTTGGCAGGTATACAGTGGTTTTTCTTCCTGTTTACCAATACCGTTGTTGTTCCGCTATCCATTGGACATAATTTTCATCTGTCTCCGGATGCCATCGCTGCCTCCATGCAGCACGCATTTATCCTTACCGGAGCAGTGTGTATTCTTCAAGCCGTATTTGGTCATCGATATGCGATTATGGATGGTCCGTCAGGATTATGGTGGGGATTGACGCTAAGTTTGACGGTATCTGCTTCATCGGCCGGTATGAGTCTGGAGCGTATTGGCGGTGGGCTGGCTGCAGGTTTTCTGTTAGCGGGATTAACGATGGTTATTCTGGGTTGGCTGGGAGCAGCGCAAGTGCTACAAAAGCTGTTCACACCTATGGTGAAGAGTGCCATGTTGTTCTTAATGACGATTCAATTAACCATGAATTTTTTCAAAGGTATGATTGGATATACGGAGTTTGGTCGATTCAATCTGCCTGTTGCCGCATTGTCCGTTGTCATTGCATTTTTGGTGGCATGGATTCAATTAAAGGGCAGGGGGAAGCTGGGGAACTACGCGATCCTGATTGGGATTGTGGCAGGCTGGATCGCTTATAGTCTATTGTTTCCTGGACAACATAGTGGACAGCCGAATCAGGCCCCGGCAGGTCTCGAACTGTTTCCGTGGGGAGCACCCAGATGGGAACCGGGTATTGTCATTACTGCATTTTTCGTGGGACTGGTGAACATGACGAATTCGATCACCACATTAAGCACAGTTGAGAAACTATACCGAACAGAAACAACAAGTCGTCAGTATAGGCATTCCTATGCGCTAACGGGTCTGTTCACGATGTTGTCAGCCTGTGTAGGTGTGCTGCCCTTTGGTTTATTTGCATCATCGATCGGGTTCCTGGAGAGTACTCGCATTCTGCGTCGTGCTGCCTTGATTATTGGAGCGGGGATGTTATGTGTGATAGGTCTTACACCTTCAGTGACAGCATTTTTTGCACAAATACCACCAAGCGTCGGCAGTGCGGTTTTGTTCGTGGCTTATCTTCAGATGTTCGGCACGGCACTTAGAACGCTTGAAGGTACGACGTTTAATTCTAAAACGATCTATCGTGTAGCGTTGCCGGTCCTCACGGGAGTTGCGGTCATGAATATTCCTGCGGAGGCCTTTCAAACTTTGCCCATGTACCTCATTCCGATCATAAGTAATGGTCTCGTCATAGGGGTATTGGTTTCACTGGTTCTTGAAAAAACTGTGAACTGGTCCAAAATGGAACAACCAGCGACAGTTAGTAAAGCGGCATAAAGAGTTTCATCTTGCGACAGTCCAATTTGATTGGGCTGTTTTTTTGTTTTTGTTACAGGTTTTAAGGCTATCTAACTATTTCACGATAATTTTGCCTTGTCCTGCAAGCATTCGCATCTCTCTAGAGAGACGGTCCTGGTTCCCATCCTGCATTTCGAGTTGAACACCATAGTGCCATGAGGTATTTTTTTCTTGACCCCAGCGGAGAGTGCCTTCCATATATAGAGGGTCTTCAAAAAGCAGCATATTCATTCCAATCCGAATATCGTTATTCTCTACAGGAAGGGATAGCGGAAATGACAGCTGACAGCCGGATCGACTGATGTCACAGAGTTCAGCCTGAATGGGCTTGGCTGGTGCGTTAACCCCGTTGATGCTGAGAATATAGATCTCAAAGTGGATCGGTTCCTTCAAGGTGTAGCGAAAGGGTTCTTTTCTATTGTTAATTGACATGGCTTGGCTTCCTCCATCAGGTTCAAAAAAAGTCAGTTATGCTTATATCGACCATTTGGAGCGAGAAATGAAGAGTTGCGCAAGCAGAGATGGTCCATGGGTTCCTTTTACACGTGTATCAGGCTTGATATAATGATGGAATATATTTCTGAGGTCAGACCTGGATCAGACAGAAGGGACGGGTGAATATGAGAGGAACATTTCAAATGGTTACAGATACGGCAACATTGTGCCTGTATGATCTGGCAGCGTTAAAACATCGGCTTGAGGATACTTCGGACTGGTGGTCCATTCCAGTGGATGAGCTGGCTGAGGTGAATGCAGGTCATTGTCTGTTCTTGAATCTGGGTGCGGATGGAGTGTATGAGGTGGAATGGAGCCTGGAGGATGTAGAGGAGGATTCAGATCCAGATCACGCAGCGGAACGGGAAAAGGTGTATCATCTGCAAGTTCCGTCTGGGCACGTCTATCTGGGAGCGGCGGATGATGTCACTGGCGGTGAATTGGAGCCGGATGAGGCGTGTGAAGGGGTTCTGTTTCAGTTAAAACCCGGAAATTATGCGTGTATCGTCTCCAGAGAAGCCAGTCGGATCACCATTGTCATGACACCAAGTATTCAGGGAAATAACACGCTGGATGAATTAATCCGGATATAGTGTACATATACGAACAGGAGGGATTGATATGCAGGATTGGAACGAGATAACGATGATGAATGCAGATGCCCTGCGTAAACGAATGAGAATACTCGCTGCTTTGGATATCATCTTTTCGGAGGAAGAATGGCTACGCGTTCATCATTATGAAGATAAACTTCAGCCAGGTCTGGCATGGGGAAACATCAATAACGGCGCAGGTGATCATCTGCATGTCTTGTTTACGAACTCAGGCACGTTGATCAAAGGATTCGATCATGAGTCACCCTTGAGCCCACATGCTCGTGAGGACGGAGAAATCTATCCGGGCATGTACGATGAAGTACCAGAGGCCTTGATGGCTGTACTGCGAGATCATGAGGAAACGTTGGATCTGGAAGATGTGACCTTTTGCCTATGGCAGGAAGGGAACGACTTGCCATGGAAGGTCGGTAATTGGATTCAGATGGCGATGGCCGAGGAAGACAAAGCGGACGCCAGAGGTGGCGCAGAATTTTTACTGGGATATTTGGAGAAGAACCCGGAAGATTACGCTGACTGGGCCAAAGGGTACTATGACTTGCCGGATCTGCCGTTGGAAGCCGTAACTGAAGTATATGAAGAAAAACCGGTGACCGCCAGCCTGATTAAGCAGTTGTGTCCTGAGCGAGATGTGGCAGCCACACTGGGTGAGTTGCAGCAACGCGGGTACGCCGTGGAACAAACGTAATAGAGTAGCGAAGGGAGGAAAGGTAGATTATGTACACTGTACAACTGGAGCGGATGCGTGAAAAGTTGATCACTCTTCGAAGCCTGGACCCGGATCTGGACCTGTTTGGCGCAGAAAACCATGAATATGAAATGGAGCCTGTGTGGACGCAGGAGGATATCACGCATTTTGAACAGAAATGGCGAATTGAGTTGCCGGAGGAGTATAAGGTATGGCTTCTTCATATGGGAACGGGTGGTGCAGGACCTTATTATGGTCTGGAAAACCCGGATGATGGCGTATACGCTGTGCTTGGTTATGATGATGAGCTGAACGCGGTCTCCGACCCTTTCCAATTCACGGAAGCATGGAACTGGAACTATGACTGGTTCGAAGACAGCAAGGAAGAAGAGGAATGGGAAGCGCTGGAACACGAATATTTTGACCCAAAATGGTCGGCAGGCATGCTGCGCATCAGTGATTTTGGTTGTGGCATCTCCATGAATCTAATTGTTAAGGGAGCCTCCTACGGAGAGATCTGGGTTGATGACCGGGCTAACCGCAATGGAATCTATCCTGATCAGTATTGGGGCAATACGAATCGATTGCATTTTCTGGACTGGTATGAGTTGTGGTTGGATCGTTCAATCCATCAAATACATGAACAAAAGCAACAATCTGGAGCGAACGAAGTCTGAAGGAGGTTGTACATATGGGCTGGGAATATGGCTCTGAGCGGTAAGAGATTTGCCTGAAACCGGAGGAGCATATGGTTAAAAAATCAAAGAAAACGATTCCTGCGCTCATGTATCAGTATCAAGGTCCACAGCGGAATGTGGGTTTTGTTTTATCCCCTTTATACATAGAAGAATCGGTTAAAGTAGAGATGGAAGACATGCTGTTCATATATAATGAAGACTTTGACTACATTCGTCCTTCATTGGATCGCACATTTCCCTTAATTGACCCGCGAACTGGAGAAGAGATGAAGGCACTTGATCCCTGCTGGGACAATCCGATTATGAAGGATGTGTGGGTGGGGATTTTATCAGAGCTGGATCAACAGGTGGTTGCAGAGCCTGAATTACGAAATTTTTTGAATCAGTTCTCCACTTGGGTGAGAAACCATCTGCAATTGGCCGACGGAATCGAAGTCACCGGCAACCTGTAAGTTAGTTGATCTTGAATTGTTCATGCTTGTGCGTAATTCAGTATACCGGCGGCCGAAGTGCTATGTAATCAAGCTCCCTCATGATGATGGCGGAGCTTTTTTTGATGAATAAAAACCGTTTGCTTCACTCACCCGTCTTATACCACAGAAAGAGAGAGAAGGAGGGATGCGGGGTGGAAACAAAAGCAGAGATGAACCAGAGGATCTATGTACAGACCGAAGACGAGACGGAATTTGTGCAATCCATTATGGAACATCAAGATACGCTCATTTCTATTGCCTACAGCTACCTGCGTAACCGGCAAGATGCGCTGGAAGCTGTGCAGGAGATGACATGCCGAGCTTGGATTAAACGTCGTACGCTGAACAATGAGAAGGCGTTCAAGTCTTGGATCATTCGGATTTTGATCTATGTCTGCATCGATGAACAGAGGCGCCGCAAGCGGGCGACCCCTCTGGCGAAGGAAGATATGGAGGACAGCATTCCGGCGTCTTGGATGATCAGTGTCGATGATAACCGAATTGCTATGGAATCTCTTTTGCAAAAGGTGAAACCGAAATATCGCCATGTATTATTGCTGAAATATTATAACGACATGACGCTGACAGATATTGCCTCGATCCTCGGCAAACCGGAAGGTACGATCAAGACCTGGCAGCACAAGGGGCTCCAGCAGTTGCGCAAGTTGATGAATAACAGGAGGGATTGGCATGACCACTAACCCGGAGGAAAAAGCACTTCTTGCAGATGCATATCAGGTGAAAAGAGAGAAACAGCAATGGAATCGGGCAGATACGACTGTTGCCATTCAACGCGGTCTCGCTAAGGCCAGAACAAGACGATCAGGTAGGACCATTCGTGTCAAATGGATCACGGCAGTGCTGGTCACGACCCTGGCTGCGGGTTGGTTTCTTATGGGTCCGCTTGGAAACTATGGGCAACAAAGGGCAACATATACTGAGCCTGTAAACCATTGGGGAGTACTCGAACCCTTTCGCGGCCTGCTAACTTCGGATATGGACCGTGCCACGATTACTTCAACGCTCAATAATGGTTATGTGCAACTCATAGATCGGACGGTTACATCGGGAATATATCAGTTTACCGTGAATGCAGTTATGGCAGATGAGAACAGGATAACCGTATTGTATACCGCCAGAACGGATGCTTCCCAAGAGATTTATTCGATCGTGAATACCAAGATGACGGATGCAAGAACAGGTTATGTCCTTGATAACGGAAATATAGGAGGTATGCATTCCTCGAATGATAAAAATACCATTCATGGTCGAAGTACAATTGATCGAAATCAAAACGAACCGTTGCCTGAGCAAGTCAATTTTCAATTCCAGCTTTCTTCCGTTGTTCCTGGCGTCGTAAAATATTCAGAAAACGGGGAAAAGGAACGGAAATATCAATTTTCCCAAAAAATGAATGTTTCTTTCGCCCTGGATCCCAAGTTTTCTATCCCCAAAACGGAAGTCATTAACGTTAATCGGACTTTTACTCTTGGAGGGTATGAGGTCTTTTTGTCGGAGGTGGAGGTGTCTCCGTTGGTAACTCGGGTCAAATTTGTCCATGCACCTGATCAAGAAATTGATTACAAAACGAAGTTGTCGCTCAACGAGATTGTTCGGCCTATCGAGATCATTTCGACCTCCCGTAATGGGAAGCAGACCAAGTTATCCATGGTAGGTGGAAGCGGATCGGAAGATGGAATGATGTATTCTTTCAGTAGCAATCTGTTGGACCATCCAGAGTCCATGGTATTAAAACTTAGTGGTAAACCAGATAAGGTCTATGATGATTTGCAGGAAGCCAAGAATGATGAACTGGAAATCAAAATCAAATAAGATGAACTAACTGGCAATACTCTTATTCAGATTAGGTGAATGTTAGTGAAAGCAGAGAAGGGATGTCCCTCAAGGTCGTAAGCCTTGTGAGACATCCCTTTTTAAATATGAAAACGGCTGATCTTATACAGTTAAAATATCTACTCCCAGAGCTGGAAGGGTCAACTTCTGATCCAACCTCTCGCTGGTCAACAAGCTGCGATAAGGAACGTCCAGCGTAATCTCTCGTTGCTCATTCGTCAAATTGATCAGAAACAGGAAGTTTTGCTCCCCCTTCGTTCGAATCGACAGCTCGACACCTTCCGGCAACTGGATTTTGGCCGCCAAATCCCTTTCCTTCAATATGCCTTCAAACAACTGATAGAAATACGATGGCTCCGGCCAAGTGCCGACATAATACACTTCACCTTCACCAAACTTATTGATAGTAACCGCCGGTACACCCTCGTAAAAGTCGTTGTCATACCAGGCGATCGGCTCTGCACCTCGCAGTTCCAGTAGATCACACCATTGCTTCGCAGCGAAAGTCTTGCCCTCCGCGTTCCGTATCCGATGCTCACTGTTGCCGATGGCATCATATTCACTTACCACAACACCCGCCGCTTCACCCAGTAGCCCCGGCAGAGGCAGCATCTCACATACATTCCTCATGTTCTTCACGCCAGTCCGATTGGTAAGGACAACCGTACCACCCTTGGCTGCGAATCGCTCCAGCCGCTGTGCTACTTCTTCACTTAACAGGAAGAGGGAAGGGACAATGACCAGCTTGTACCCATCGAGCTCCTCAGTCCAGTTGATAACGTCTGTACCGACGCCCATTTTCAGAAATGCATTATGCATAGAGGACAAGTTGTCTAAGTAGTGCATTCCCCCTTCCGCCTGCGGCTGAAGGGAAAGCGCTGTGTGCTGATCATGCGAATGCAGAATAGCAACCTGGGTAACAATGGTTGAGTCGGCCAAGAGTTCTCCTAACTGGTTCACCTCGCGAGTAAGCTCCGCGAACTCCCTGAACCTGCGTCCAGGAACATTGCTGTGGTCGATCAGCCCATGCCAGAACTGTTCCGCTCCGACGGTAGCACTCCGCCAGCGGAAATGGACAACCATATCCGCACCGCGAGCGATTGTCTGCCAGGAGCGAGCTCGGATCAGTCCAGGATAGGGCGTGCGCTGAATCGGCATCCAGGCGCCCTGTGCCCCGCTGAGTTGTTCCATTACCCAGAAATTCCGGCGTTTGATGCCGCGAACCAAGTCCAGCGTAAGCGCTCCGTTCCTCGGAAACCGATCGCCATAATCGCGATACAGCTCATTCGGATAATAATCAACAGAGACGAAGTCCAATTCGTTGTGCATATCATAATAGTCCAGGCTATTCGGATATTGCCACATGTTATGCGTCACAAATTGGCCTGGACAGTTACGGCGTAAAATCTCAAGCTGCCATCCCAGCAGATAGCCTACGCTGTCAGAACAAAATCGTTTGTACTCCAGAAGATAGGAAGGATTCATCGGTTTGCTGGCACCGAGTGGCGTTGTTACCTCAGCCCAGCTGCTGTACTCACCACTCCAGACGACCGTACCCCACTCCCGGTTCAACTCCTCCAGATTGGAATAACGCTTTTGCAGCCAAGCGACAAACGAACGATTACATGTATCACAATGGCATTCCTGGTAGTGCATCTCGTTATCGATTTGCCAGCCAATAACGGCGGGATGCTTACCGTAGCGCTGTGATATCGCTTCCACAAATTTGGAGCCCAGCATTCTCAAGGAAGGGCTGTTGTTGCAACGATGTCCACGCACACCTGGCCGAATGATGTGGCGTTGTTCATCCATGGGTAGCACATCCGGATAACGGGTTGTCATCCAGTTTGGCGGGGTATTGGTGGGAGTGCATAACACAATTTCCATACCACGCGAAGCGAATACTTCTATAGCCGCATCCAGCCATTCAAACTGATAATTCCCCTCAGTCGGTTCCATTCGGCTCCAGGCGAACTCCGCCATTCGCACAACTGCAACCCCTGTCTGTTGCATAAGTATGGCATCTTTCTCCCATAACTCCGGGGTCCATTGCTCTGGATAATAATCAATTCCGATCTTAACTGTCATCCTGTGATCTCCTTCATTTATCAATATATTGCGATTATATGTTATATTAATTCGAGTGAATATCTTAAATAATTAATATGATATAACAATATTAAGATTAGGAGAGTTAGCCGTATGCCTCATCCCAATCGTAATTTTCCGGTGTTATCTTCCCGAGACAAGCTGCTCCCTTTTTATTTACTTGGCATCGGCCTGCATCATGAACAGGAGCATATCCGCCGAGACCAAGGCATTGAGGATTATCAGTGGATACAATGCCGCAGCGGTGTGGGTAAGCTCAAGCTCAGTGAAACGGAACATATTGTCAAGCCAGGTATGGGCATGCTGTTATTCCCTGGACAGAAGCACGAATACTATGCGCTATCCGGCAGTTGGGAAGTCGACTGGATCATTTTCGATGGCAACGGGACAGCAAGCTTGTTTGAAACCGTTGGCATTGTCGACACATGCGTATACACGCTTGCACAGCCTGAATACCTTCTATCCCGAATGCGGGAGCTGCTGCAAGCTGCCTTAACACCACAAGAGCAGACATTAAGCAATTACGCCTGCTCCGCTGTTCTCTATACCTTATTGACAGAGATTATTCAACGCGTATCTGTTGAGGGCAGCGATACCGTCGGACAGCAGTATGAGCGAATAAAGCCGGTTCTGGACTATATTGAACAACATTATGCTGAAGAGATTACTTTGCCAACGCTGGCTGGATTGATCTGTGTCACACCAGAATATTTCTGTCATTTGTTTAAGAAAACGACAGGTATTCGTCCCATCAGCTATGTTAATCAGGTAAGAGTCAACAAGAGCAAGGAACTGCTGCTCGATAATGTGCAACGCGGGATGGAGGATATCGCTCGTCAAGTCGGTTTCGAATCGACCAGCTATTATGGAGCCATCTTCAAGAAGCTGGAACGAATCACACCTGGCGCCTTCCGCCGCAGCTATCAGAAGTCGTGACATATTATTATCCGCAAGCGAATGGTTTTTCGTCAGAGGCTTTAGGAACTGATCCAAGGGTGGATCAGTTCCAAGTTGGATCACATAGTACTCGTTAATAGAGCCGCTAATTAGCGGCTCTATTTTGTGTGAACGAATGGCCTGGTTTTATGTTTTTTCACTATATCTGATCTGCTGTTGCATAAAAATGATAATTGTTGTCTTTTTGCAATTTTTGTATTGTCACAGCCAAAGTTACACGATATAATCGAGTTGTCTTTGAGGATAATATTATAAAGGATGGTGAAATTTTGAAGAAATTTTCGATGCTTTTACTCGCTGTAACTCTATTGTTGTTAACTGTCTCCACAGCCCCGTCTACATATGGTGCGGCCAGTTATCCAAACACAGGTACGAACGGGTTGACTGGTTTTGCAGGTAGTGCCAAGAATGAAAATGGTGTATCCAAGTCAGCTACGACAGGTGGCAAGAACGGTCAGGTGGTTTACGTTAGTAATCTCAATGACTTGAGAACACATATGGCGGGCTCTACAGCCAAGATTGTCGTTGTTGAACAGAATATTTCTTCCTCCACGCTGCAAAAGGTTGAATTCGGAGCGAACAAGACACTTGTAGGTTCCTTTGGCAAACATACATTAACGAATATTCATTTCAGATCCACAAGCAGTTCAAGCAATGTGATTTTTCAGAATCTGACTTTTGAACACGCTTCCAATATTAATGCCAATGATGATATCCAGATGTATATCACTTCAGGCTCCAATTACTGGATTGATCATGTGACGTTTGCTGGTCACAGCTACAGCTCTGGCGGTAGTGATCTGGACAAACTTCTGTATATTGGCGATCGCGCCGATTATATTACGATTAGCAATTCCAAATTTGCGAACCATAAGTATGGCGTCATCCTCGGTCATCCGAATGATGGTAACAGCAGTTACAATGGAGTACCTCATGTGACGATGTCCAACAATTATTTTGAAAATTTATATGTACGTGGTCCTGGACTTTTAAGATATGGTTACTTCCATCTCAAAAACAACTATGCAAATAACTTTAATCAGGCCATCACAATTGGTGAAAAAGCACGAATTTATTCTGAAAACAATTACTTTGGTGCTGGCGCTGAAAAGGGCGGCATCCTGGATGACAAAGGAAAAGGTGAGTTTACGGATACGGGCAGTACACCAGCGCTTAATAGTCCGACTTCTCCTAAAACGAACTGGAGACCAAGCTCCAATTACAGTTATCAGGTAGAAGGTGCCAGCTACGCGCGTGAGTTCGTCACCAAGTATGCAGGCTCCTCCAATACAACACTTGTATTCGGAAAGTAAGAGCTGCGGCACATCCTTTCACGACCCAAAAGGCCTGTCTTGTGCGCCATAACGCATGAGACAGGCCTTTTTTATTTGTAAAATGATATGCTTACATATCATTTTACATTTCATATTCATTTTAAATGTTGAATACCGATATACATAAAGTAGCGCTGGTTTCATACTTATGAAGTTAATATGTACTATGCTAAGGCGCTGCGTATTTGCGATTTGCACATAAGCAGGACCAAAGACTACTAGATGTAGTACAGAAAGGCCCTACAACTCACATTTAACCTACTTAAAAGGACGGGGTATGCATGGATCGTATGGACGAAATTATTTGGAAAAGGAACAAATTAATCGGTATCATTTTGTGGATTATTATTGCCATTGGTATGGGGCTGGCCTTTACGATGCCGAAGTTACTTGTGTCCAATGGAGTAGCTCTAGTCTTTGTAGTTTGGATTACATATGCTAATGCGAAAAAGAAACATATTCATCTCATTCCATGGCTAATTACTGTATTACTTACAATATGTGGAGTCTATGTCGGTTGGGGAACGGTCAATTTTGCCTTAAGTTTGGTTATAACCGCAGTTCTACTGTTATTTCCTAACAAGAAATTTTTTGTGGTTGGATTTTCGGTATTACTAGTCAACAGTGTTCTTCAGTTATTTGTTATGAATACCGTTGACTCTGTTGAGCTAATAGGTAATATCGTTAATGTGGGACTATTCGCTCTCACGGGGGCCATTCTGATGCTGGTCTCACAGCTGAATCAAAGGCTCTTCCATGAAAGTGAAGTACGCCAGAATGAGGTGGAGCATTCTAAGCAAAGAGTGGAAACCATGCTGGAGCGTGTGAAGGAATCGGTCGAAGGTTTATCACGTTATACGGATCAATTGAAGCAAAAAGTGAATGCGACTGGCTCCATCACCAATGAGGTGACGCTTGGGTTCAGTGAGGTTGCCAAAGGTGTTGAGTTCCAGGCGACCAGTGTAGCCGAGATCTCGGAATCCTTGTCTGTGTCGGATCAGCATATCAAGGACGTTGCGTCGTATTCCCAGCAGATGAAAGAGTTGTCCGCAAGTATGGCAACGAGCACGCAAACAGGAAGCACACAGATGGACCAGCTGAACATCCAGATGCAAGATCTATATGAGACAATCGATACAACTGCAAATGACATGCGAAAGTTCAACGAGGAAAGTGAATCCATGACACTTATGCTGAACAGCATAGCGGATATTGCGAGTCAGACCAACCTGCTCGCGCTTAATGCAGCCATTGAAGCCGCTCGTGCAGGTGAGCATGGACGCGGGTTTGCTGTTGTATCAGAGGAAGTTCGCAAGTTGGCAGAGAACTCGGGTCAGTCCGCAAGTGATATCGGAACCATCCTGTCTCGATTAAAAGGACAGACGCAGGCACTGACAGATCGATTCGAACGTATTCGTCAATCGTTACAACAAGGAAGAGATAGCGTCCATACGGCAGAGGAAGTATTCCGTACGATCAACAGCAACTCTCAGCATGTGTTGAATCAAGCGACAGATATCGAGACTAGTTCGGCGACCATGAAGGCATCTTCCACCAGAGTTGTGAATGAGGTTTCCGAGATTTCGAGTGTGACGGAGCAATCCAGTGCAGCGACAGAAGAGATTCTGGCGAGCATGGAAGAACAACGTAACCTGACACAGAAGATGGTAGAGAGTTTTGGAGAACTGGAGCAACTGATTGTGAACCTGAATGAGTTAGTCTCGGATCATCAGGCTTCTTCCGTTGCGAATAAACTTTAATATTAATTGTTGAGGGCCTGACGGTGCGTATTTAGCGTACTGGACGGGCTTTTTTTTCATCTGCCAAACAGCTTGATGTCCACATTTTTTTCCTATACAGTGATGTGTAGAGTATGAAGAGCGTAGAACTGAAACTGTAAATGGTAGTTAAAAGAAGATGTAACCTCATGGGGGAGTAGAAGGTTGAAGGATAAAGGAATGAAAGATAGATTGGACTGTGATGACAGTACATATGAGGTTAAGAATGATAATAGGGCTGCACGCGTACGTTTTTATGATCAGCAATCGTTCAAAGACATGGACTGGCCCGATACGGAGGATGGCAGATATGCCAGAGTCTATCTGGAACCTATGATGCTGGACGGAACCCAAAGCTTTATGTCCAATGTGGAAACGACATTGTTGCTCGCCCGGATTGATAATCTCGTTATTCCGCTGACGGTGAATGATACAGAGTACGACAATGCTTACGTTTGTTCGCCATATACGCATTATGTGAGTTACGCCAAGCAGGAATTGACCATGTTGCAGAAGCCCGTGTTGGAAAAAGGTCTTTCTGTGCTGCTCAGTCTAATAGGTTGGGGAATGAAGCAATCGCAGATCAACAAAGTTTTGCATGTGAACAACTGGTTGTTGTCCACCAATCTGTATCCCGCCATGTCCGGTGAACAAGCAGAATGTTTGCTTGCAGCGGTACAAGAGCGATACCCTGAACATGTCATTGTATTTCGCTCCTTGTGTCAGGGACTTCATCCCGATCTGACGGCGAGGCTAACGGAAGTGGGGTGTCGACTAATTCCGAGCCGACAAATCTACCTGTACCAAGCGCATGATCCGAATTTTGGCAACTCGAAGTCACGCTGGCTGTTGAAGCGGGATTTCGAGTTATTGGCCAAGCACGACTACAAATTCGTTTCCGAGTCAGATATGACGGATGCAGATATTCCGCGAATCGTTGAGCTGTACAAGCTGTTATACCTTGAAAAATACTCCTATCACAATCCGCAATTCACTGAGCGGTTCATTGCTGCTGCGATGGCATCAGGGACACTCAGGCTCTATGGATTGCGGAAGGAAGGGCGCCTGGACGCGGTCATGGGTTATTTCTGCCGCAATGGAGTTATGACAACGCCGCTGTTCGGTTACGATACAACGGTGCCCCAATCCGTCGGACTATACCGCATGTTATCAGCTTGTCTGATCGGACAGGCTCGCGAGAACGGCCATCTGTTACATGAGAGCGCCGGGGCTGCGCAGTTCAAGCGCAATCGCGGTGCTGTGGCGGATTTTGAATATTCGGCTGTGTATGAGCGCCACCTTCCATGGGGCAGACGCTGGTGCTGGCTGCTGCTTGATCGGTTGTTGAATCGCGTAGGTTTGCCGCTGATGCGCCGCATGAAGCTGTAAACAGACATAATGCTTACCGATACCACACCATTTTGAGTTAGTGTGTGCATGTATGCAGTTTTAGCTTCACACATGCACACAAGCTGGTCATAGTGATACGCACACTCATTTCACACTCGCCTAATTAGACATGCTCTGCGAGTTGTACCTCGAATCCGTCGGGATCTGTAATGTAAATAAACCGCAGATGCGGATTGGGCTGGATGGGGCCGCGCACAATCGGAATATTCAGTTCTGCCAGTCGTTCCATGGCTTCATCCAGCGAGTTCACCTCATAACCGATCGACACGCCGGCCTCAGGTTTAAGAATCGATTCACTGCCCTCAATCAGTTCCAGTTTGGCTTCATTCTCAATGCCCAGCATGGCAATCTGCCGTCCACGGCTTTCGAATCTGCGCTGAATGGGAAGTCCAAGCATATCGTGGTAGAACCCGAGTGAAGCTTCCAAATTACTGACCCTCAGCGTAATCCAGTTTAATTTGATCAACAAGGTGAATCTCTCCTTTTTCTTGCATCATATGTATTTTTGTTACGTTCATTATACGATAGGCGCTAGCAGGAACCTACTCCTTAATAATAAACAGTAAAATAGCTGCCGAAATATTCGGCAGCCAAATGGTGTAATCTCCTGTAGTCCCAGTAGTTCTTACGAATTATTGAATCAGATCAACGGCCGTTTGTGGTACAAATGCCTCTACACCGTTATAAACAATGACACCCTCCAAAGTTGTCTTTTTGCCGTTCACCAGTGCAATATTTTTGTAGATTTGCAGTTCCAGTTTGGTGTTACCTTTTGTAACGAGAATCTTCGGATTTTTGGCGTCCGTCAGGTCCAGTTTGTACGTCGCGCCTTTGGCCGTAAATGCTTGTTTGGCAGGTACAAACAATTGTTTGCTCACGCTGTCGAGATCCAGATCCAGTACACGTGCCATATACTTTGCTACATCCGTGTTGTCGATTACACCGAATGGACGGTCATTGTTCGGAGCATACGTGTACAGCACAACATCTCCACCTGTATGACCACCGGTTGTCCAGCCGATCCCTGCACGTTTGCTAATCATTGGACCGATTGCATAGTTAAGACTGCCCGGCTCGGCCGCTTTAATGGTGGCAATCTCCTCGGAAGTAAGATCGATAATGCCATAATATTGTTTCATCACTGCTTTGATGTTTGTACGCTTGGCATTCAGCTTCGCTTCAACGCCCTCGCCTGTCAGTTTGGCCTTTTTCAAAGGTCCGATAAATGTGGACAACGGCTCTTTGTCATAAGTGCCGGAAGTTGCGTTGTTACCAATGGTGAGTCCACCATTACCATGGTCCGTAACAGCCACAACGGCAGTCTCTTCATCCGCTTTAGCAAAATCCATGGCTACTTTTACGGCATCGTCAAAAGCCAGTACGTCACTGATAATACCAATCGGATCATTGGCGTGAGCTGCCCAGTCCACTTTACTGCCTTCGACCATGAGGAAGAAGCCATCTTTGTCTTTGGACAGTACTTCAATGGCTTTGGATGTCATCTCGGCAAGGCTTGGCTGCTTCGCAGGATCACGGTCCATATTATAAGCCATGCCTGCGGGTGCAAACATACCCCACAGTTTGTTCGAATCGGATGCTTTCATTGCAGCTGGTGTAGTGACGTAATCGTAACCCAGTGCCTTAATGGACGAAATCAGATTCTCGCCGTCTTTACGTCCGGCTGGCTCAAGATATTTGCTACCTCCACCCAACACAACATCCATGCCATTGTAGACTTGTTGTTTGCTGAGTGCATCGTAGTTTTTACGGTCCGGATAGTGAGAGGAAAAGTCCGCTGGTGTGGCGTGCATAATCTCGGATGTAGCGATAATACCAGTTGCTTTACCCGCCAGTTTGGATGCTTCCAGCACAGAAGCGATCGGTTTTCTTTCGTCTCCGGGCGCAATAGCCTTTTGCCCAGGCATGGTAGCCTTGTCCGGCAGTACACCAACAAATCCGGTGTGAGATTTATAACCTGTTGCAAAAGCAGTTCCGGCAGGAGCTGAGTCGGCAATCGGCGCATCGGCGGAGTGTGTCCGAACCATGCCACTTGCCATGGAGTCCAGTGTCAAGGATGACCCCTTATACCAACGAGCCAGAGCGGTAGCATCGTTAGCCATACCGTCAGGAATCAGAATAATCACATTTTTAATCGGTGATGCAGATGTTGTTGAGGTGGTGTCTTCCACAGCCCACGCTGCACTGCTACCTCCGAGTGTAGCCGTAACAATTGTTGTCACCGCGAGCATCATTTTCGCTGCACGGACATTAAACCGGTTTAACATGAATGCATCCTCCTAGAATATATGTATAGTTTGGTATCTCAACTAAGTGTATACAACAATTGCTAAACTAACGTATGGAATGGGTTAACTATATGTAAAATTTACGATTAGTGAAGGGTGCTAGATTTCCGGTGAACTGGATAACGTGAGGAGTCAACGAATTAAGAGACAGTATTTATAGATCATCGTGTTGTAAGTTGAGTTTAAACCCGCATGAGAACGCAGTTTTTTAATGTTACCCTGTCAGAGATCATATATTGACGATTAAAAAGATATTGCGAACGCTTACATTATGTGCTAACATCACCATAACAACAGGATTGTAACCGTGTTTAGGGCAATACCTGTGTCAGTTCATTCGTTGGTTGTTTGTTCTTCAAACGATTGATTGCGTTTACATTTTTATATGGAATGAACCTCATTCCTCAGGGTTGTTACTGATTGCAGGCAAAACCTGAATTGAGGGCAGTAGACCACGCTAAAGCGATGTCTGTTTGCCTTCGGTTCAGGTTTTTTTATATAAAAAAATGCCTGATGGCATGACCGCAAGCGCCGTAGCAGATATTTCGAGCAGAAAGGAGCGCAGCAGATTTAATTTTTCATAAATAGAGATATAGACTCATCCAGACATTGGAATACTGATTCTTAGATCCGCATCTCAAATGGACATTCCAATGAACTTATCCCATCACACACTATTCGACAGCGAGGAGATTTATGACATGAAAACCATTAAACGTTCGATTGCTGTAGCAACCATTCTGGGGTTATGTGTATCCGCTCTACCAGCTTATGCAGCAGGCAATACAGCATCCTCTTCTTCAGCAGCGATGGACAAGCTGATCCAATCCGAGCTTATTCGCGGCAGTGGTCAAGGTGTTAATGCGACTTATCTGAACAAAAAGGCTACACGCATTCAGGCGGCAGTACTTTACTTGCGTTTGTCCGGATTGGAGAAAGAAGCACTCGCTTATCAGGGAGCGGAAACGTATGACGATGCGGCTCAGGCAGGCAAAGTATTACAACCGGTCGTTGGTTACTTGAAGCAGCATCCGTATGTGTCTGAGATCGTAACAGGAACGGAGAAGTTTGAACCTAATGCACCACTTACAGCGGAAGGGTATGCCGAAATGCTGCTGAAGGTGCTTGGATATGAAGCAGGTACAGATTATGAGCAGGGAGCGGCTTCCACCTATGCGGCTGGGAAAGGAATCAAGGCACTTCAAGGGAAGGGCGCGAGTCAACTTACCAACCGCCTGATGGCAGAGGCAACCGCACAGGCTTTGCAGATACAGCTCAAGAATGGCAGTGGAACCTTGGAACAGAGTTGGTTGAAACATAAAGAAGCTGGGGCTTTCCGACCTCAAACGGTGCAACAGACCAAATATGGCGCGATTGATGGCAAAACCTATGAGCAATATGGCACGCTCGGCTGGCTCGGTGTTCCATACGCGGCACCTCCGGTAGGGGAACTGCGCTGGAAAGCCCCGCAAGAACCGGATTCATGGACAGGAACGAGATCGGCTAAGGAATTTGCAGCGAACAGCTTGCAGATCTCCGGTAAAAATACTGTAGGCAGTGAGGATTCATTGTATCTCAATATCTGGCGTCCCGACACAACCAGTTCAAAGCTTCCGGTTATGGTGTTCCTGCACGGCGGCGGGAATATGACCGGATCAGGTAAAGATTTTCAAGGTGAACAGCTTGCACGGAGCACCAACAGCATTATCATTTCAGTGAATTACCGTTTGGGAGCCCTTGGATTCTTCGAGAATGCAGCACTGAAAACAGGAAATGCCCTGGATGACTCAGGTAACTATGGATTGCTTGACGCATTCCGTGCATTGGAGTGGGTACAGGATAATATCGAAGGTTTTGGCGGAGATACAGGCAATGTTACATTAGCTGGACAATCTGCTGGTGCACGTGATGTGCTGGCAACTCTGATCTCTCCACTTAGCAAAGGACTGTATCAAAAAGCAGTTGCTTTTAGCGGAGGATTGACGACAGCATCACCGGAAGAAGGCGAGCAAAAATCCGAGGATGTACTTGTGAAGCTACTCGTGCAAGAGGGAAAAGCGGCTAACGCAGAAGAAGCAAAAGCATGGATTGGCAAACAATCTCAGGCACAGCTGGAGAGTTACCTGCGTGCACTGCCTGCGGACAAGTTGGTCACAGCGTTTGGTGCAACGGCAATCCGTATGGACCCATTCCCGCATCTGTTCCGTGATGGTACAGTGATTCCAAAAGAAGGATTTGACGCCATCAATAATGGTAATTACACAAAAGTTCCGGTATTGCTCGGCAGCTTGGAAACGGAGTTCTCCGGTTTTGCCTTCGGTGATCCAAACTTCTCTCCGTCGATTACGGATGAGACTCTGTTTACTGATAAAACCAAGGCGGAACAATATGCTGCAGCGTTGAAATATGGTAGCGAAGCTTATGCAGGCTTTAATGCAGAGCGTGTAGCGGAGCAATTGACGAGTGAAGCAGGTCAACCACCAGTATATGCGTATCGTTTTGCATGGGGCACACAACCTGGAGTCATCTCTGAGCGTTTGCTCACGTTACTGGGCGCACCACATGGTGCGGATATGGACTTCTATACAGGACACGCAGACGGAATTGCTGCTTATTTCCCTGATGGGTACTTTAGCGATACAAACAAACCAGGACGTGATCAGTTGTCCGCCGCGATGGCAGCTTATCTGAAGCAGTTCCTGTACACAGGCAATCCAGGTACGGGTGGATCACCTGATCTAGCGGCATGGACACCTTGGACGAAAGATGCTCAAGCCCCAATCATGCGTCTGGATGCAAGCAATACAACGGCAGAGATTGGCATGTCCACACAATATAATCAAGGCAAAGACGCCGTTATGGCAAAGATGAAAAAAGAATTGCCTGAAGAAACGTATAAACTGTTGACGGAAAAAGTGTTCGCAGGCCGTTTCTTCTGGGAATAAGGATCACCGGATAGGAAGGTATATATAGATATAATGTAAGCCAAGGGAGCATGCTCTCTTGGCTTTTTGTACTGTTCGTTATACTTAAATATGGTATTGTTGTAAATATAAATTAATAAGATATGGGAAAGGGGAAAACGTAAAGTTATGATTAGCTCTATAGGTATTGCAGGTATTATAACGCTATTAATTTTCTTTATTATGATTGGTCTTGTATTATATCTGGTTTTCTATCTTGTGATGAAGAAGTCTGGTGTCAAAGAGGAAGTATCCGCATTAAGGATGGAAGTACGAGTGTTACAAGAGGAAGTAGAGCGGAACAGGCGGGAATTGGAAAATATGAAGCGTCGATAACCTTTACACCACTAGTTTTGGATACGCGGAATGGTGTGGGTACAACAGTAGGAGAGGACAGGGGCTCTACGCCCCCACCTACTCAATACAACGTGAAACCGCTCATTTCAGTCTTTGCATACTAAGGACACTTGATCTATTTCTTGGCAAAAAAACTAAGTGTTCCTGTGCTTTCATCTGCACTCACAAACAGGTTACGTCCATTTACCCGATGGATTCCTTCCGGTGACTCTCCAGCTGTAGGAATCAGACCCAGGTAGTCCGGATTGACCGGATCAGCAAGATCAAAGAACAAAATGGCATCTGCCCGTTCGGAAGCTACAACGGCATACGTTTTGCCTTCTACAGTAGCAACGGTAAGATTCTCGACTTCACTTCCCTTGTTGGGACTGCGATCATCCGGATACAAGCCGACCATAGTTGTTTCCTCGTCAATGAGGTTCTGACTATCGTACATCCGCTGGCCTTGCAGATCCCAGACAGCGATATTACGTCCTCCTGCTTTTACACCATCCTCAAATTCATTCTTGCCCAAATCCCCTTCGTTAGCTGTCAGCAGGTATTTACCATCTGCCGAGAAAGCAATTCCATCCGGTTCATAACGAGCAGTCAACGTCTCTTTAAACTGAACGATACCATCATCTTTCAGATCTGCTTGATGTGAAGTGGTACCCAGAGCGAAGATTGAGCTGATTTTTTTTGTCTCCAGATCTACAATAGCAACGACATTGTTTTCCTGTAGCGTGATGGCTGCTGTTTTACTATCTGGACTAATGGCAACATACTCCGGTTGTGGATCATGCGGATAGATGGCACCTTCTACATTGTCCAGAGATACTGGCAAGTTGGTGATCTCACCCTCCAATACGTTCCCGCCAGCAAAAGATACTACCATAATGCTACCCGGACGTTTGGTGTTGGCATAGTCAATTTCATCGGCAGCTTTATTCAGCTCCTCATCCTCTATCGCGATCACCGCATGCAGACCGTCAGGTGACAGTGCAATGGAGTCAGGACCAATGCCCAGTTCATACGTTTTGACGGTTTTGTAGGTTGTCAGATCCACAATGGCAAGCAATCCTTTGTTTGCTTCACTGTCTGTATCCCCTGTACGAATAACAGCAAGACCGTATTTGCCATCTTTGGACACGGTTACGCTTGTGACTTCAGCTTTGGCGGAGAGGTCCTGGAAGCTGACTTTCTTTAATACGTTGATGTTTTTCAAGTCAGCAATGTCCAGTACGGAAATGCTGCCATTGTCTGCTTCGGTTACAAGCAGGCGCTGTCCATCTGGCGTAGAGGCTGATATTTCTGCTTTTCCACCAGGCATCTGAAACGATGCGGTCTGTTCAAAACCGGTTTTATTTTGTTTCAGGATCAGTTGATCCGTAATTAATTTTAGCGTTTGGGAAGATACATACGTTGTACCTTTGGTGATGTAGCTTTTACTGTCCAAAGGAGTTTTCACACCGTTGATGGTGGCTGATGACGTTCCTACAGGAAGTTGTACTTTAGTATCTGCGATCTGGATATCAACACTGCGACTGCTTCCGTTCCATGTGACCGTACCCTGCATATTTTGGATGGCTGTACGCAGTACGACATGATCGTTGGCAGGTTTAGTTGCGTCAGCGGCATGAATCATGGATGTGTAGCTGGTTGCTCCTGCGGTAAGAATGGCAGTCATCGACAGAACGGCAAGCCATTGATTTCTCTTTTTCAATGTTCCAGATCCCCTTTATCGTTTCGTGTGTAATGAGTTATACAATTGTTTTAGTATAGGGAGCTAATGTTAAGGTGAGGTAAGAGAAGTCTGCGATTTGTGTAAAAGGTTAGATAAAAGATATTTTTCCAAATTGGATATGTAAGTTAGCGTATAAAATGATGTTGCCACATGAAGAAAAAAGCAGACGTGAACCTTCATATATGTAGGACTGGTCGAACTGGAGAAAATACGCTAGAATTATAATTGAGAATCATTATCAATTAATTCAGGCTTTCTTTACTGACAAGTCTGATCAAGATATAGGCGAGGTGAATACCCATGCGCACGGATGATGCATTAGGCGTAGTATATCAGCATTACCTGACCCAGGAGCCTTACAGTCAGCAAGATGAACACACGTATCTGCTCTCTCCCAAGGCGGGAAGTGGCAATATTAAAAGAGTAACGACATACAGTGGCATTGAGATTTTATATTCCCAGGTTGAATATCATCAGCCTTATCCTACGTATTTTGCGTCCGAAACACCCATTGTGGAATTGCAATTTGCCTTGTCAGGAGAGCGAAATGTGGATATATCCGGTCAGGATTATTCATTATCGATAGGGCAAGGGGCCCTTATTTTTATGCATGATTTCGAAGCGTGGTTTCATCCTCCGGCAAGGGAACTGTATACGTCCTTTTCGCTGGGGATTCCAGTTTCTCTGTTCAATTATGCTGCGGCGCAACTGGGCGGTTTCAAGTCGATTGCGTTTAATCAGGTGTTGGGACGAAAAGTGTTCAAGCCGATTGTATTCCAATTGGATAACCGGATACGAACGATGATTGACAGTCTGATTGTGGAATTAAACAACAGTTATCGATCATCCTTAATGATGGAAGCGACAGCCTTGGAGATCTTGAATCGATTTATGATCCAATTGTTTGATCTGGCACCAATCCCCGCGGGATTCTCCAGAGAGGACATCCGGAAGTTACATAAGGCACGGGAGATTATGGAGGCCTGTATGGTAGATCCTCCATCTTTGTTAGCATTGTCCAGACAAGTAGGACTTAACGATTTTAAATTAAAAAAAGGGTTCAAGACACTTTTCGGAAGCACGGTCTTCGAATATTTGCGTCAGGTTCGTCTCGACAACGCCATGAAGCTGCTGCGCAATCAGGATAACAACGTCACCGAGGCCGCGATTGCGGTCGGTTACAGCAATGTCAGTGCCTTTTCGCAGCAATTTTATCGCAAATTCGGCGTGAAGCCTTCCGAGATGAAGAAGATTTATTAAGTAAGATGAACTGAAACATTACACGAGAACGAAGAGTACAGAACCAGTCTGGAGAAGCGGAGCGTTCGCCTTTATCAACGGATTTCTCCCATCATAGAAGGGATCACAGAAATCCGGTGATAACAGCGATCGGAAGATGGTACTGCAATCGTAGTGGACTGGTGTAATGTTTTATGGGTTGATCTTATTTAGAATAAAATTAATAATCCGGCTTGCCGTGAATTGTTCCGTATAGAGGCAGTGGCGATTCTCTCAGCCTTGTATACTCCAGGTACAGTGGGTACTGTACTGAAATATAGAGGAGTGTACAAACATGAATAGAATCAGAGGAAGTATTTTTTTTAGCGTATTTGCAGCCATGTTGAGTCTGATGCTAATTGCACCCATTATGCCACCACTTATTCGCGAGTTGGGCATGAAAGAAAGCCATTCCGGTCTTATTATCTCGCTTGGGTCCATTATGATGGCTTGCATGGCTCCGGTATGGGGCAGATGGAGTGATATAAGAGGAAGAAAACCCATCATATTGATTGGATTTATAGGTATGTCTGTGAGCTGTGCATTATTTGCACTGGCATTGTACGGTGGATTGAATGCTTGGATCGGAGGGGGCGTGTTGTTAACCCTTCTGATTGTGACGCGCAGTCTGATTGGCATGTTCATTCCGGCTGTACTTTCTTCTGCCCAGGCCTATATGGGTGATGTAACAGAAGGGGAAGAGCGGGGAAGCGGAATGGCGATTATCAGCGCTGCGAATGGACTTGGCCTGGTATTTGGACCTGCGATTGCAGGAGCATTTACCCTTATCGGTCTGCTCTGGCCGCTTTATTTTGGCATTTTTATAGCGATAGCTACGTTTATTATTGCCTTGCTGTTAATCCCGTCAGCCAAACCGGTCATTCAGGCAAAACCGCCTAAAGTCAACCCGTTCCAACGCGGTTTACGAATGTACCTTGCTGCCGGCTTGGTCACGATGATGGGTATCATGACACTACAGGTTGTCGGAGGATTTTATTTTCAGGATCAACTGGGTCTATCCTCAGCGGCGACGGCTCGAATGGTTTCGTTTGGACTCATGTTCTCTGGAGCAGCGATGTTGATCATGCAGGTCGTTCAGATGAAGTGGTTGAAATGGCAGCCACGTCCGATGATTTTGCTCGGGTCCCTTTTCCTGATCGCAAGCATGATCCTGTTTTTAGTCTTCAATGTGTTATCCATGTATTATTTCTCGTTTTTCCTGTTTGGCATGGGTTCAGGTCTAATGATGCCTGGGTTCATGGCGGGTGCTTCGCTGGCAGTTAGCAAAGAACAGCAGGGAGGTGCAGCGGGATTGGTAGCAGCGATTCAGGGGATATCCGCCGTCATTACGCCTTTACTTACAACGACACTTTATCAGGTGGACAAACATGTTCCATTTATGCTCGTAGCTGTTCTGGTTGTCTTGCTGGCAATCATGATGCTGGGAATGCGGAAGAATCAATCCAATACTGTAGCGGACTCCATTCATACGTTATAGTCAGACAAAGTCAGAAGATCAAATAAGGTCAAAATAAAAGAAAAAAGGATCTATTTTAAAATAGTGAACCATGATGAAAGAAAATCGGTTTTTTTCGTCTTTTACAGACTTTGAGCCTTATTTGCACGGGTATTATAATAATCAATGTAAGCAACACCAATAAAACAACCACACAAAAGGAGCTGATTTTCATGTTTGATCTGATTCCGTTTCGTAAACGAAATGAAGACCCGTTCGGACACATGTTGAAATCCTTCAATGACATGGTTGAGAACTCATTCCTCTCCCCTTTTGGAACTGGCTCCCAGCCATTCCGGACCGACATTCGTGAGGAAGAAGACAAATATTCGGTAGAAGCCCAGCTTCCGGGCATTGCCAAAGAGGACATAGACATTCAGTTTCAAGGTAATGAATTGATTATTCGTGCCAAACGCAATGATATAGTGGAGCAGAAGGATGACTCCAATCGAATCATACGGCAGGAACGCCGTTCCGGCGAGTTTATCCGGCGATTCTATGTTGATCATATTGATGATGAGCACATTAAGGCCAAATTGGAAGAAGGTGTGCTGAAGCTCGAGATTCCGAAACGTCCTGGTGATGATCAATCTCGCAGACGCATTCAGATTGACTAATATACAGTGGAAAAAATAGTTTCCTAACACGGCAAAAAGCATGCAGGAGACATCCATAAGGATGTTTTCTGCATGCTTTATTTTTCAAATGAATTGGACGATACATAACTGACTATCCATTGGGCTGGTTCCGAGTTATTTCTCTGCTGCTGCTTGCATCAGGGCATAGATCTTACGTGTGGTATTCACATTTCTAACCGTCATATAGGCATATACTTTGGATCCCACAAGCTTGTTCATGCCACTTTTGGATGCATCTTCTCTGCTGACTGAGTATAAAATCGCTCCGGGAACATAGATTAGTGTGCCGATTTCCGGTTTGATGGGCAGTTGGTTCAGCACGGAGGGATCATTGATCTCATCCCATAGGAACATCACATCACTTTTGGCTGTGTCATCATTAACCCATTCTTCTGGCAGCGCCTGAATAACGGATTGAATTTCATCCATATTCCGCACCATTACCCTGATCTGTAAGCCAAAATCGGCGGCGATGGCCTGTTCTAACACATGGGATATCTCCACATTCGCATTGGCATGTTCCTGATGATCGGCAAAAATAATATTGCCAGAGTTGATATAGGTAACGACATCCAGCATGCCTGCTTGTTCAAATGTTTCTTTCAGCTGTTTCATATTGATTTTATTGTTCCCGCCTACATTAATACCCCGCAACAAGGCTACATAGATCATATGGGCGCCCCTCCAATTCCTTTAATTCACCGTTTTAACAAAAGGACAGATACTCGAAAAGATGAGCGGTATACTCTTCTCCCAACAGATCTTGCAATAAAGGTTCCACTTGCTCCAGATACTCGGGCTTGGTTTCATAGGTTTCTTCATCTTTTACTTCTCCGGCATAGGTACGCGCCGCTTCAATCAGGATGGCTAGTGCACTGAAAAAATCAGTCAGCGAATCAGCAACACGATTGGGTTCTCCACCTGTAAAAGCGGCATATACAGGAGAGTTTGGTGCTTCCACATCTACAATTAACGGATCATCGTTAAAGTTTGCGATGACGACGTGATTTTTTGGCCAAGTGGAGGACTCTTCATAAGGTTCATTCATGCCAATCCAGCGGAACCCCAGTTGCTGACGAAGCAGATGTTCAGGTGCGACAAAGAAAATAAGTGCGGCATCACCGATTTCGACGGCGGCATTTTTCATTTTGAGTGTACCTTCCGCATCCGCATCCATCATTTCATAATGACTGTACAGATACTGAAGTTCTGGAGAAAGAGGTATTCGAGTATCCACTTCCGGCTGGTGATGTTGTTCGCGGGGACGCAGATCATGATTTTTGAAAAGTCCATAAGCTTCATTATATAAATCCTGCTGTTCCACTAAACGGCTCAAGGCCGCATCCAGTTGTTGCATGATGTCTGATTCCTCCGAATAACATTGATATAATAACAGGCCGATTCGTTTGATTCTTGGCTATAAGCATTATACTATATCAAAGATAAATTCAAAAAAACATTTGAATACGTTTACATTCATGAGTGGACATGATATACTTTCACTCAAATAAGGATTGTTACTGCTTCGGGCAGGCAAAACCTGAACATCACTATGTGTGGACTTTGTTCCATTCATAATGTTGTTCGGGTTTTTTTGTATTCTACGGTCCATATTAAGGATAGAAAAAACAGAGGACGTACTTATTTCCAACCCACACTAACATCACGCTGTACAGAAGAAAGGGGAGCATTATGAACAAGAGAAAATGGTTAAACGGTTTTGCCGCAGGTTGTCTCAGTATCATCCTGGTGATTAGTGGATGCGCATCCAAAGCGCCACAAACCGCGAGTGACACACCAAATCAGGCGACAGAACAGACAGAGAATGAAACCCAGGAACCTGCAAACAACCAAGCTGCCAAAGGCAGAACAGTGATTACAACCGACGGTGAAGTGGATGATATGAACTCCGTGATTCGTTTCCTCTTGTATTCGAATGAGATGGACCTTGCCGGAATTGTACTAACCAGTTCGGTATATCATTATGCTGGAGATGAGGAAGCAGGGATCCAACCATTCCGCTGGACAGGTACACAGTGGGTCTACGACATGATCGATGCCTATGGCGAGATCTACCCGAACTTGTCCAAACATGCGGAAGGTTATCCGGAGCCGGAACAGCTTCGAGCGATGACCAAGATCGGTAATATTTCCGATAAAGGGGAGATGGAGAAGGAAACGGAAGGTTCCGAGTTCCTCGAAACTCTTTTCCTCGACGATGACTCCCGTGATCTGATTGTTCAGACATGGGGTGGCACCAATACCACAGCCAGAGCGCTAAAATCGATTGAAGAACAGTACAAGGACACGGCTGAGTGGGATGCGATTCGCAAAAAAGTCAGTGACAAACTGGTCCTGTATATCATTCTGGATCAGGATGACAGTTACAACGAATACATTGCGAAGAATTGGCCGAGTATCCGTATTCTCAACGACCAATCAAACTTCTGGCATTTTGCCTATGCATGGAAGATGCATGCCGAAGAAGTGAACAGTAAGCTTCATGGCGACTGGATGGTCAAGAATATCCTGAACGGACATGGCAAGCTGATGGATATGTATGCATCGATGGGTGACGGCAAAATGATCGAAGGCGAACTGGCCGAAGAACAACGGGGAAGTGCTGAATATCTCAAGAACAATCCGCAATATGACAAGTACGATTTTATATCTGAAGGTGACTCTCCTTCCTTCTTTTATCTGATCGATAATGGGCTGCGCAGTATGGAAGACCCTTCCTACGGCGGTTGGGGTGGACGCTTTGGCGTTGTGAACGACAAGTTATTTAGAAACAATGTGCTTGATTACGATCCGTACACCAAACGCTATGAAGCCGAATACTCTCTGATGAGATGGTTTGACGATGTGCAGGATGATTTTGCAGCACGTGCAGACTGGGCCGTTGCAGACACTTACGAAGGTGCCAACCATAATCCGTCTTTAACGATTAAGGAAGGGGTGGATCTTAGTGTTAGTCCTGGGGAGGAAGTTACTCTTCACGCGGAGGGTGAAGACCCGGATGGAGATCAACTGACCTATACGTGGTGGAGATATTTCGAAGCGGACACTTATGAGGATTCCAAAGTAACACCGAACAAAGTTCAGCCTGAAATGGCGGGTGACCTGCAGCTTGGATTGCATCGTGAACTTGCCAAGGATGAGCAGGTGGATACGATAAAATTACAGGGCAGTGACACCGAAGCGGTGACATTTACCGTTCCTGACGATGCCAAATCGGGTGATACCCTTCATATCGTTGCCGAAGTACAGGATGATGGAGAGCATCAGTTGAAGCATTATCAACGTGTGATCCTAACTGTGAAATAAAGAAATAGAGGGGCTATCCCAAAAGTCATCAACATGGCTGGTGGGACGCCCCTCTTATTTATGTAGTCTGATCGTAATTGATCCGTTAACGCTGGATGCCTGACCAGAAGACATTCCAGGTGATTGCCAAAGCTTGTTCATAGGATTGCCGAGTCTCATACACGAGCTGTACATCCAATCCATCCATCACGGTGACAAAAGCTACGGTGGCTTCTTCCGGACTCAGGCGTATATCGGAATGTCTGGTAAATACGGCTGCCAGCTCTTCCTTCAGTGTCCCGAGGTACGTTCGATACTGGGCCAGCACAAAATCATGCACCTCCAGCGGTGTTATAAAGGACAGGATATACATAAAAGAAACGTTTGGATTCGTCAGGAAACGATTTTTGTGTTCATGCAAAAAGGCATATAGCTGCTGATCCAGAGTTTGGGTAACAGAGTCGCTGAAAAATTGGCGTACAAACTGTTGTTCCTCCTGCACAACTTCCTCATATAACTCCAACAATAACGCTTTTTTGGATGAATAGTGATAAGCCAGGGATTGCTTGCGAATGCCTGCCTCTTCGGCAATCTGCGCCATCTTGGTCCCCTCGTAACCCAGACGATTAAAATGTTGAATGGCAATTTCCTTGATTCGTTTTTTACTCAATGTCTACCTCCAGTTGGCGAGCTGTATACCTCTGCTGTTTTTGGGAGTATACCAAATATAACAAGATATATACCACAAAAATGCCTATAGAGATAGCATACACCACCGTATAGGAAAATGCAGAAGCCACCACGCCGAGAATCAACGAACCACCGCCAATTCCGAGGTCAAAGAAGTTAAAGAAGGAAGCCATCGCACTTTCGTGCTCATGTTCTTCTACAAGATTCACACACCAGGTCTGAATCGCCGGGAATATGGCACCAAAACCAAAGCCGTATAACGCGCCGGCGATCAGGAATTGCACATCACTCTGGGCGATAATCAGAACCAGTAGCCCCGCGATTGCGAACACGGCAGAAGGTAACAACACGGAACCTGGTCCCCATCGATCAAACATTTTTCCCGAGAACAGTCGAACGGCGAAGCTTGCGATGGCGACGATGAAGAAAAACCAGGCTATATTCTCGAACCCTCTTTCGGCGGCGAATAAAGCTACAAAGGACATGATTGAACCCGCTGCAATGCCAACGAGCATAATGAGAAGGGAAGGGAAGAGTACCTTCTTTTCAATCAGTTTCACCGAAGGGACATGAGTTTGCATAGACTCGCTACTACCTCCTGTTTTCGGCTTTCTGGATACAAACACAGTCATCAGGAGAGCTAACAGCAAAATGCACATACCTCCCATAAACAGGCTCTGGTAGTCGTACCTAAACAGTAGGCTTGTTCCAATCAATGGACCGATGGATATAGCGACCGTCTCCCCTACGCCGAAATACCCCATACCTTCTCCCCGGCGATCCCTTGGTATGTTTTCAGTGGCAATCGTTGCAAAATATGTCGTTGCCAAACCAAATCCGAATCCGTGGATCACTCGAAATACAAGAATCATCCAAATACCTGACGATAGGTAGTATGCGCCTGTCATTAATGAACAGATAGTGATGCCGATAATCAATAGATATTTTTTATCTATTCGAGCTGCCAAAACAGAAGTGAAGGGTCGAATCAAGATGGCAGAAAACATAAATACGCCGGTAACAAGCCCAATTTGGGAGGCTTCGCCACCAAGACTTGAGACAAACAAAGGCAAGGTGGGAAGCAACATTTCAAATGCCATAAACAATAATGCGTTGGCTAACATGATAAATAGGAATGATCTTCCCCAGAGTTGCTGAGGTATAGAGCTATGTGTTGAAGTACTCATGGTTTTCCTCCGTAATGTTGATCTCTGTCGCGCGACATGTTGAACTGATTTTACCTGACGATAGTCAGATTGTAAAGCGCATATTCAGAGCAGGGGTTCAAATTGTGTCGTTGTAGTCATGCGTAAGCGAATCGAACATGAGAAGGATATTTTGCATACCAAAACGAAACTACAGGAGCTGTATCAAGCGACGCAAGAAGCGAACAAGGAGCTTGAACGACTGCATGAGGAATATAAAATTAAAGAGCAGGCGTTAATCAAAGTGAATGATCAGTTGGAGACACTGGCCTCCACCGACTTGTTGACAGGATTGAAGAACCGCAGGTTTTTCCAGGAAAAAATGCTTGAAAGTTTAATGATGTTCCAGGAGAAACAACGTTATTTCTCCCTTCTGGTGGTGGACATTGATCATTTTAAAAGCATTAATGATACGTACGGACATCCGATCGGAGATCTGGTGCTCGGTAATCTGGCAGGGCTGCTGCAATCGTTGTCGCGAAGTACGGATGTGGTTGCACGTTACGGTGGAGAGGAATTTGTTGTCATTCTTAACGCCCTGTATGCCTCCAAAACCGGAGGACGAAACCGGGTGACACATGCAGCTCAGATGGTAAAAAGTTAAGGATTGGATTGCATCAAAAGAAAGCAAAAAGGAGCCTGTGCATGATGAGGGAGATGATCCCACATGCACAGGCTCCTTTTATTTGCGTGACACAGATTGACTAAGTTGAGATGGCAGACTCAGGGTTAATTTATCGCGGAGCAAGGTAACCATACGCCTTAGCCGGAGAGTTCGCCTGAGGACGAAAATCTTCGCTCGGTTCATCCATAAATGCCGGGTTCACATATATGGAGTGTGCATCATTGCCAGATCCCTTGATATAGGCGGCGATGCCGGAGTAGGCTTTATTTTTCCAAACCCACAGGGCATCTTCCTGCTCACCTGGTGAGTAATAGACATTATGGTCAAACACATTGCCGGTATTGCTAGTATATTCGTTGTATATCAGTACTTCCGAGCTGCCTGATACGAGAATGTTACGAATGAATGTATTGTTCTTTGTCCGTGACTGCATGAATAACTGTCCATTGCCTGCATTCAGGGTATCATTTCCCACAAGTGTATTGTACATAATCTTGCTATCCTCGGTAGCTCCTCGTTCCTCGTCATAACCTCCCATGGCAATACCCGTCAATCTGTTGGAATAAATCAGGTTATCACGCACGGTAATGTTGCTGGTTGAACGTCCGGCATGCTCTGAGGCAATCTCAATTCCGATATCGCTCCGATATACCCGGTTCTGGTCGATGATATGATCTTTCCCGCCATCTACATAGATGCCGCCGGCCGAGTTGGTATCATTGGGCAGGTCTGTACCGTAGGAGGGATTGTTATTGGACGTAATATCGTATACTTCGTTACCTCGTACAATGCCGTTCCGGGCCTGATCGTACGTGTCGTCCTCGGACGTACCCTCGTACCCGATCAGATCAATACCAATATTATCGGAATCATGGATGATATTGTCCTGTATGGCAAACGTATCAACATTACCGTTGACTGCGAGTGATTCGCTTGAACCAAGTGTGAGATCATACAATTCATTATCCTTGATGATGATATCGCGTAAAGCTTGAGGGTGCTCTGTGCCATATATGGCAATACCGTGGGCATCCCTGCCCCGCAAATCGGGACCTTCAGGAGTTGCATAACTAGCAATCGCGTGTATGGTGTTGCCTAACAGCTGAATATGCTCACCTGCTCCGTGGACATAGATCCCGGTTGGAACTTGGCCCCCAAGTGTGGTTGTAAAATTACGAATTTCGAGATTCTGAATCGTGATATAACTGGCATTTTCAATTTCAATCAACCCTTCAATGCCCCGGACAGATAAACCTGTACCATCAATGATAACCTGCTCCTGAGGATAACTTGAAAATAGGGTTGGATTAGCGGAAGAATTACCGCTCTGGGTGATTTTGACTTTCTGATGATAGACACCTTCACGCAAATAGATCGTGCTTCCTGGCGAAGCGTGGTCGGCTGCGTGCTGCAACGTTTTCCAAGGAGATTGAATGGTTCCTTTATTCGAGTCGTTTCCTTGGGGTGATATGTAATGGATGACCTGGGGATCAGACTTTTGAACAGAAGCGGGTTCCTTCATGGCAGATGTATGATTCTGACAACCGGATACGAGCACCATCAGAATCGGAATCATAAGTATAACTACGCGAATCAAATCGTTTCCCCCTTGAATTTAGCTTTGAAGATAGATTATAGCAGATTTGAACGGGTTAATAACCCATGATATGCTCTTATAAAATCAGCGAGGAGACTGCTCATGAATACATTAACGATAGCTGAATTAGTAGATCGTGAGAATCACGCATGGGAAGAACTCAAGGAACTCCTGAATAGCGGGCAAAATACATATGTGTATGTTCCAGCAAAACAAGAGGCTGGAGAGGATACCCTCTATCGTCTGCAAATAAGCACCAAATCCTATTTGGGGGCTGTTGCTTATGAGACAGAAGGTATTGTACTGGACCATGGCTGGATCACGCTGCTTGGTGCGGGTGGTGACAGTACATCTGGGAGTCTCACCAGTTGGAATGGTGTGAGTGAGCAACCTTGGGTAGATGTACTGGAAGGTATGATGGTCGTTGCATATGATGCGGCAGGTGGTTTCTTCGGACTGGATACAGGCAAGTATGGCCGCACGGGACACATTTATTATTTTGCACCGGATACACTCGAATGGGAATCGACAGAACTGGCATATTCAGGTTTCATCAACTGGCTGGCGAATGGCGATCTAGAGCAGTTCTATCAGACATTTCGCTGGAAAGGCTGGCAAGAGGATATGTCTCAGCTCCAGACAGGACAAGTATTTGCGTATTATCCACCACTTTGGACGCAGGAAGGTGACGGCAAGAGCAGCAGTAAAACCCCAATTAGCATAATGGAGGCCTGGAAGTTCGCACTGGACGGTAAATAGTTGGCATGCTGCTGTAGGATGAAATCAGGAAAGTAACCGGTAAGTTCAAGTTCATTGAGTGATCCACTTTTTAAAAAAACGGCATTTCTGTTCCAAACTAAAAAAGGCTCGCGCTTGGCGCGGGCCTTTTTGGTTCTGAACTTTAAACATCAATTATTAATTGTCCAATGTAACAGGTTTAATGCTTGGGCGTGAAGCTTTGCTATGCCAGATGGTCAGCCCGAGTGAAACAACACAGATGATCAACAGACAAGCATACACTACATGATAAGCTTCCTCGACCGAGACTCCCGGAATGCTGTGTAGCAGCAGCCCACACACGGCTACAGACACCGAACCACCGAAGAATTGGATCAATTGTAACATCCCCATACCTGAACCAATCTGGGCTTTGGGAAGCACACGTGACGCTTCATTATTCAAGGAAGCCATAGATGCTGAGAGTGCCGGTGAGAAAAAGAGATAACCACTGGTAATGATCAAGGCGGACTGATCAAGTCCGAGCATGAATAGGGCAAGTACAGCGGCAAGCAGAATGTGTCCGATGATCATAAATCGCATATTGCCATAACGGTCGATCCACCGTCCAACGAAACGGGTGCAGAATGCTGCAACGATTGCCCCAGGAGCAATCAGCAAACCAATGGCGAGCGAAGAGCGCCCATATAGATCAGCAAGCACAAGTGGCATCAAAAACAGATTGCCCAGATTCACCACCAGCACGCAGAATCCAATAAGGATTAACCGGGTATATCCTGGCGTTCGGAACACTTGTGGATTCACAAATGGAAGACTCGCTTTCCGAATATACAGGAGGTGTACAACAAGTGAAATAACGCCAATGGCAAACCACAACCAGGACTGCTGGGTGATCGCGACCAGAAGTGTAGTGGCGTTAATGACGGTTAATATGGCACCAATAACATCGAACGGCTGATCTGTTTTGACGGATTCACGGGGGAGAAAATAGAGCAATACAGGCAGAGCGAGCAGGACAAGCACGGTTATGGCAAAAAGTCCGTTCCAGCCCCAGTACTCGCTAATGAGTCCGCCGACAATGGGGCCAAGTCCAAAAGCCATGGCGCTACCTGATGAGATCAGCGCGATGGCAGCTCCGCGTCGTTCCACCGGGATGTAACGACTTGCAATGACGAGACCCAGACCGGCCATAACTCCTGCACCCGCAGATTGCAGAATACGTGTCAGTAACAGGATCGCAAAGTTATGCGCGAACAACCCCAGCAATGAAGATAACCCTAGGATCAGAAGCCCGACTGTTAACAGTTTGCGTACCGGGATACGGTCTGATAATCGACTGTAGATCACCGTCGACAGGGCGTAACCAATTGAATAACTTGAGATGACCCAAGACCCCAGGTCCGAGGTAATCTGCAGATCATGAATAATGACTGGCAAAGAAACATTGAACATGGTGGTATTCATCACAACGATGAATAAGCAGCACGTCCAGAGTGGCATGACAATTTTATCTTTCACGGTACCATTCCTGTCTTGGGTATGAATATGAATTCGGATTGAGCTTTGATGAAAATGTGATGAAAAGCAATATATCATTTTACACCCAAATTTATCATATGGCAATAATGTCATACCATTTCTCGCTTGAATTACATGTTGAATTTATGTGCTGTGAGACGATAATTCATAGATTAATAAACAAATAGGCGCCCTGACAAAGGGCACCTATTTCTACATGAAGATTTTTAGTATAAGAGGTACGTCCTATGACTTTTACGCCACAGTAACTTGTTTACCGCGATTGCGAATCCACTTGATGACATCCATCAGAATGACGGCAGCAAGGGCAAGTCCGCCTGCAATCAGGAACTCATTCCAGCCGAACGTATCCGGGATGGCGAAGACGCCGCGAACACCAGGAATCAGTGTGATTGCATAGAGACAGAGACACACGAGGATGGAACCAAGCACGAACTTATTGGTCATAAAGCCCACCTGGAAGATGGTCTGTGTGTTGGAACGTGCTGCAAATGTTTGCAGACTGCGTGCGAGAATCAAGGTTGTGAAGGCCATAGCCACACTGATTTCCTCCGAGATGCCAAGTCCGATATATTGGGACACAATAACAGCCGCACCAATCAGGACACCACGTGTAATCACAGCTTGCAGGGTTCCGCCTGCGAAGATGCCTTCGTTAATATCGCGCGGTTTACGCCGCATGACATCTGGCTCGGGTTTCTCTGTACCCAAAGCAATGGCAGGCAGGGAGTCGTTCACCAGATTGATGAACAGCAGCTGAAGGGCCGTAAATGGATTAACCCAGCCGACGATCAAGGCAAACAAAATGGCGATAATCGCGCCGAGGTTACCGGCGAACAGGTATGCGATGGCTTTTTTGATGTTATCAAATACCATCCGTCCAACACTGACCGCATTCACGATCGAGACAAAATTATCATCCGTCAGAATCATGGCAGCCGCATCCTTGGCGACATCTGTTCCGCTACCCATCGCTACGCCGATGTCGGCCTGTTTCAGCGCGGGTGCGTCATTAACTCCATCTCCGGTCATGGCTGCCACTTTGCCTTTACGCTGCCAAGCACGAACAATCCGGATTTTGTTTTCAGGAGATACCCTTGCGTAAACCGAGATATGTTCGAGTTGTTGATCCAGCTCCTCATCAGACATTTTGTCCAGTTCGGCTCCGGTAATGGCGAGGTCATCCGGTTCGGCAAGGCCGATATCCACACCGATCGCCTGAGCCGTTGTTTTGTGATCTCCAGT
Source organism: Paenibacillus amylolyticus (assembly GCF_047302515.1). GTDB lineage: Bacteria > Bacillota > Bacilli > Paenibacillales > Paenibacillaceae > Paenibacillus > Paenibacillus amylolyticus_G. The sequence goes on from NZ_CP168019.1 coordinate 840,924, forward strand.
GATCATGATGGTGCGAATGCCCGCTTTTTTGGACTCTTCAATAGAACCGTATACCGCTTCACGCGGTGGGTCAATCATCGCTGTCAGACCAACAAGTGTCAGATCATGCTCGTCATCAATGGTGACCTGGTTTTTATCATCGAATTTTTTGTACGCGTAGGCTAGCACACGGAAGGCACGTTTCGAGAAGGCCTCATTTTTTTCTTCGAACTGTGTTCGAATCTCGGGTGTGAGGGGCTGAACCTCACCGTTGATAAATACATGACTACAGCGGCTGAACAGCACATCCGGTCCACCCTTGGTCAGCAAAGCCGTCTGTCCTTCAAACGTATGCACCGTACTCATGAGCTTTCGATCCGAGTCAAAAGGAAGCTCAGCTTCACGCGGGAACTGGTCACGGATTTCATTGTAATCCTTGTTCACCCGGTTGCTGAAGGCAATTAGGGCCACTTCGGTTGGGTCACCCAGTTCCTTGCCTTCCTGGTTAATATTTGAATCATTGCAGAGCACTGCAATATGTAACAAACGTCGTTCCTCTTCCGACCACTGATCGGGATCATCGGGGAATTCGTCTTTGGTGCCATGAGGAATATAATAATCGACGACAGTCATCTTATTCTGGGTTAGTGTTCCTGTTTTATCTGTACAGATGATACTGGCAGAACCGAGCGCCTCCACGGCAGGCAGTCTGCGAATGATCGCATGTTGTTTGGCCATCTTATTTGTTCCAAGTGACAATACGATAGTCACAATCGAGGAAAGTGCCTCAGGAATGGCAGCAACCGCAACAGCTACAGCAAACATCAGTGCATTTACGATGGATGGCCCGATATTCTCCGTACCTTCGGTCAACCATACACGACCGGCTTCAATGCCAAAGATGAGAATCGACAAGCCCAGGATGAAAAAGCCCAGTTTTTTGCTGAATGATTCCAACTTGCGCTGTAATGGGGTGTTTTTGGCTTCGGCATTTTCAATCAGTTCGGCAATTTTGCCGATTTCTGTTTTGAGAGCCGTACCTGTAATGACAAGCATGCCCCGTCCATATACGACGAGTGAGCCACTGAAGGCCATATTGCGACGATCTCCGATTGGAGCTTCATCCGGGATGGTATCGGCGTGTTTCTCCGCAGCTTCGGATTCTCCGGTCAGCATGCCTTCGTTGATTTTCAAACTTCCTGATTCCAGGATACGTCCATCTGCCGGGACATAATCACCTGCATCCAGCATAACAATATCACCGGGAACAAGTTCCCTTGCTGGAATGGTCTTTTTCTGCCCGTCACGAATGACCTTGGCTTCGGGTGCAGACATTTGTTTCAGCGCGTCAAGCGAACTCTCTGCTTTTTTGGTCTGAACTACGCTGATTACCGCGTTGAGCAAAATAACCAGGAATATGATCAACGATTCAATCAGGTGTCCAAGGACAACCTGTACCGCGGCTGCAATCAGCAGCACAATGACCATCGGATCTTTAAAATTTTCGAGGAACAGTTTCCAGACTGGTGTTGCATCTTTACCTTTTAACTCGTTATATCCTTCCGTTTCAATTCTCTTGGCAGCTTCGGAGGTCGTAAGTCCCTTGGAGGAACTCTGTACATCCTGAAGGGTTTCCTCCGCACTGTGTCTGTAATGTTGCAATTGACCAGCTCCTTGAATATTAGATTTCTCTGTGTATTACCCTTACGGGCAAAATCTAGAATCGTTTCATTTTCGTATTTTTTTAAGATTATGGATTTATACGTTTTTAGCTGTACACAGTATTTTTCATAATGATCCGAGATATGCCTTTTTTTGAATGTTATTATTTCCAGTTTGGATGATAGTCTGGAGAACTATATATAGATGTTGGATCAGAAACTGTGTGCACCATCACACTAGCTCATATCAGGGTCTGTTACGCTATTACATAACGAACTGCGTTAAATCTAAGTTTGGAGGGGAAACCATATGTTTTGTTATCAGTGCGAACAGACGCCGAGTGGCGGGTGTACCGTGGTAGGGGTATGCGGCAAAAACGAAACAATAGCAAGTTTGCAGGATACGATGATTTTTGCGTTAAAAGGCATCGCTGCTTATGCGACACATGCACGCCAGTTGGGATATTCTGATCCTGAGGTGGATCGGATTACACATGAGGCATTATATATGACATTAACGAACTCGAATTTTAATGTACAGGAACATCTGGAGATGGCGATGAAGGTAGGTAATGCAGCAATCCGCATTATGGATGTGTTGGATCGTGCGCACACGGACCGCTTTGGTGTACCGCAACCGATTACGGTTAGCCAGAACCAGATCGAAGGACAGTGCATCGTGGTGACAGGGCATAATCTGTATGCATTGGAGGAGTTGCTGCGTCAAACCGAAGGAAAAGGAATTAACATCTATACGCACTCGGAAATGTTGCCTGCACACGGTTATCCGGCGCTGAAGAAATATGCCCATCTCAAGGGTAATATCGGTAAAGCATGGTACGATCAGCGCAGACTGTTCGAACAATTCCCGGGTGCTATTCTCGCAACGACGAACTGTGTTATGCCGATCAAAGGCACATATGCAGACCGCTTTTTCTCATACGAAGTGGCGGGTCTGGAGGGCGTTGCCAAAATTACAGAGGATGACTTCTCACCCCTGATTGAACGCGCATTGTCACTGCCTGCGGCTAATGTACAGTCCGAGCAAGTTTTAACGACAGGATACCATCATGAGACCGTGATTGGACTTGCACCCGAAATTATTCAGGCGGTGAAAGACGGTCATATCCGTCGATTCTTCGTTATTGCTGGTTGTGATGCGCCAGGCAAAGGTGGCAACTACTATCGTGAACTCGCGACATCTTTACCGAATGATACCGTAATTCTGACGACTTCCTGTGGTAAGTTCCGCTTCAACGATGTGGATTATGGTACGGTTGGAGACACGGGTATACCGCGTTATATCGATCTGGGTCAATGCAACAATTCCGGTTCTACGGTGAAAATTGCAATGGCTTTGGCGGATGCTTTTGGCTGTACCGTGAACGAGTTACCTGTCAGCATTGTGCTGTCCTGGTTTGAGCAAAAAGCAGTTGCGATCCTGCTTGGCCTGTTCAGTCTTGGCATTCAGGACATTCGAATTGGACCAAAACCGCCTGAGTTCATATCGGAAGGTGTCTTGGATGTACTCGTAGATATGTTTGGTCTGAAGTTAATTACAACGGCAGAAGAAGATATGAACGCGATGTTGGCACTGTCATAGGATGAGGATGTATATTTACGTGCATCGCCATCTGATGACTGCCAATCTCGGTTGTGAGTATGAAGAGTATGACTCATAAGTACAGATGGATAAGAGCCTACATAAGAGTAGGCTTTTTTGCTTTTTCGACTTTCATAGGTCCATATACCTTGTATAAATGAACATGCAATGTCAGGGAAATTAGTTTTTTTATCCTATTGAAGTTTTTTCATGGAAATGTGTATATAGATAGAGGCATATTAGATCATAACACATCACAAAACACGGGTTTACCGTAATATGAGGAGATCGTACATAATGCATAACACACAGATTGAAAATTGGTTGAAACTCGCAGGTGGCAAGGAGAACATCAAGCTCGTAGAACACGATAAGGGTACAACGACGTTGGCGCTGAAGGACAGTACCCGATTGAATATGTCGGTTCTTGCCTCCACAGAGTATGTGGTAGATATTCGGGTAACAAGTGAGCAGTGTCATCTGGTAATTAGAGATGAATCTTCTCTGATCTACAATGCGCTTCAGGGCGTGGGGGAAGAGGAAGGAACAGCATTGCAGGAAGCAGGACACGCGAAGAAGAACAGGTTCTCGATCTTACATTTTGTATCCGATGTATTCAGGCCCTTGATGCCTGCAATCCTCGGAGCCGCTGTTATTAAGATTTTACTGGCTATAATTACGTTAACGTACAGTTCAGCGGATTCTTCTGCACTGCTGGACAGCCAGACCTTTACGATATTCAGTATCATTGGAAATAGTGTTATTTATCTACTGCCTGTATTGGTAGCAATCAGCACAGCGTATCGGTTGAAGAGCAATATCTATGTTGCAGCATCTATTGGCGGATTGATGTTCCATCCGGAGATGACTATGCTGATGTCAGGGGAAAAAGAGGTTCATTTCCTGGGTGTGCCACTTGTGTCCCAGCCTGCTTTTTACTCTACGCCCATCTGGGTCATTCTAACGATCTGTGCAGCGGCCTATCTGGAAAAAGCCGTTCAGCGAATAAGTCCAAAATTTTCCAAATGGATGGTTGCTCCATTCCTGACGTTACTGATTCTTGTTCCGCTAGTATTGATGATACTTGGTCCTATCGGTACCTGGATTGATGAATATCTGCCGGAGGCATTGGATTCACTAGTAGCTAATGCTCCAGTGTTGTCGGTGATGTTACTGGGAGCTATCTTCTCGTTAATGTTAATTATGGGATTACACTACTGGCTGATTGCCATCATCATTAATGAAATGGTTATGAATGGTGGTTCTATGGTGATTGCTGCCATGTTAGTGGCGATTGTTGGACAAGCGGGGGCTGCGCTTGCAAACGGAATCCGCTCGAAAGAGCCAGCATCCAGAAGACTGGCTTTCTGGGCTACTGGAACAGCCATCCTTGGAGTGGTAGAGCCTGCATTGTATGCGGTCAACATGAGAAAAAGATCCTCTTTCTACGCGGCATTGCTGGGTGGAGCTGCGGGTGGACTATATTTCGGATTGTTATCTGTCAAGGCATTTGCTATGGTGGGGAATCCGAGCTTGGTCAGCCTCCCGCTCTTCATCGAAGAGGGTAGCCTGAATCTGTTACACACTTGCATTGGTGTGGTTATTGCGTTTGGTGTCTCAGGTGGACTGACGTATTGGATGGCAGGAATGGACAGAAACGGGGACAGGGGTCACCGAAACCCAGCATTGAGTAATACGTAAAACATACTAATTGAAAAAGTAGTATTAAAGTTGTAATAAAGAGCCTGTACCTGATGGTACGGGCCTTTTGTTGTTTTTGTATCTGAATAATACAAATATGAAATGCTCAGTAGCTGTCCACCATTTTATGCAAGCCATAGCTTATTGGTTATGGAGTTGTCATGTATTTTGATATAGTGAAACCTATAAATCTGGATTACTAATCCCTTTGAAAGGATAACCTATGTCTGACAACATGGAATGGATTGCTCAATGGAAGTCAACGAATGCACTAAGCAACGCATGGATAACAAAAGGCGAGCTGCATCACTTTCTCAGTCACACCTTGATATTTATCATTGATGGAAAAGCAATCTGGAATATAAATGGACATCGAGTTCACGTTTCCTATGGAGAATTAATTGCGCTTGAAGAGAACTCCGTAATGGAGGTCATTGAAGGTGGCAACCTAGATCTGGCAGGCTGGCATGTTCAGTTCGATACATATTCGGTGCTGCATGATAGACGGGAAGCTGAGAAGTTCGAATGGCGGTTACCGTCAGGAGAGGCGTATCAGAAAGTGCAACTGTCCGGTGGAGGTTTGGCAAGTATCATTCAGCATTGGAGTGAAGTGCATACACAGGATCAGAGTGCAGAAAGGGTTGGCCATCAGCATTTGTTATATGAATTATTAAGAAATCTGTATCGGAAACAGCCGGATGACGAGTTGAAGCCAGAACACGGTATACTTCGCTCCATTGACTACATGCAGCAGCATTATGATCAGGTCATTACACGTACACAGTTAGCTCAGATCGCCGGTATTAGTCCATGGCATTATTCCCGCAAATTTAGTGAGCGATATGGTAAGCCACCTCTGGATTATCTGGCCCACTACCGGATCTATCGCGCGCAGGAAGAACTGTTATTAACCGCTGCAACCTCACAGGATATTGCCAAAAAATCTGGATTTGAAGATGCTCATTATTTTAGCCGACGCTTCAAACAGTTGACTGGCGTATCACCTAAGATATATAGGCAGACGATGACGCAGCGCAAGATGGTGTCACTTTCTCCAATCTGTGCAGAAATTATGATTCATCTGGGTGTCATCCCCCATGCCGTAGTGGTCACCCCGATCCTGCTGTCCCCACATCACCATGAACAATTTATAGCGCATGGAGTGCAGATGCTGGAGGTTACACAGTATGAGGTGGAGATAGAACTTGTTCGACAAGTTCAACCGGAGATGTTGATAGGAAACGTATTGACGGAAGAGGTCAAAAGGGAGTTGCGCACAATTGCACCGATTCTAACCGGACTTCATCAAGATGTAGAACCAATGCTCAATCAATTGGCAGCCTGGTTTTATAAAGAAGATGAGGCTTATAGACTGCATCAGCAGATGAAACACGAAGTCAGCGTAGCTAAGCGACAGTTGCAACCCTTCATCCAATCCGCGTCCACTGTCATGCTGCTGAGGGTAGAAGCGTTTGGTTATCGATATCTGGGTGGGCATTCACACGGGGTATCACACTTGTTATATGAACAGCTTGGATTAACACTGCCGCAAGCACTGGATTCAGGTACAGCATGGTTTAACCCTTGTTCGCTTGAACTGCTCACACAAGCCAATCCCGATTACCTCTTTGTGGAGAAGCGGATCATGCAGCACTTCAGTGCTGAAGAGAATATGAGGAAACTATGGGAGAGTCCGCAATGGAACGAGCTGAAGGCTGTGAAAAATAATCGGGTATTTTACGTAGATACTCACCTGTGGGTAGACGGTCACGGAATAACGGGACACACTCTGATTCTTAATCAGATCATTCGCCATTTTACGGAATCTTTTCATGAGAGAGCACAATAATCCAACTGAGTACGCACGATATGCTATGGAAGCAACACTTCTTATTTGATACTATTTGATAATAATTATCATTATCAATATACATAAGGGGCGAAGTATATCATGTCACGAAGATTTAAAGGGTTGGGCATCATGCTGTTGGTGATCAGTATGATGTTGGCGGCATGTTCCGGTGGAACCAAGGAAGAGAATGCTACAGCTGGAACAGCAGGGGCTTCAACTGAAGGAGCAGCGAGTACTGCAGAAGAAACAGCGACTGAAAGTGGGACTAAGGTGGTGAAGGATCAGTTTGGAGAAGTAACGATTCCAACTCATCCTCAAAATCTGGTTGTGTTTGATTCGATTTATGCCGAGTATCTGATTGAGATGGGTGTTACACCCCAAATCGTCTTGTTAACTCCAGAAGTTGAAGCGGAATACCGTCCTGATTATTTGAAAGAACACCGGGTCCAGATCATTGAAGTCGAGCAATATCAATATAATTATGAGCAGTTGCTTGCGTTGTCACCGGATATGATTCTTACCGCTGGCGAAGGTATGGAACAGGGCGTATATGATGAATTGTCCAAAATCGCTCCTACGGTGGCACTGGATGCCAACAGTGAAATGAAGCGTGCTATGCCAAAGCTGGCTGCCATATTCGATAAGACCGAAGAATCTGCCAAAGTACTGGCTGAATTCGATGAGAAAGCCTCACAAGCGAAAGAGAAAATCGCGGCAGCCTTGGGAGAAAAGACCGTATTGGTTCTCCGGGTTGAGCACAATCGTTACCGTTTCATGGGTCCCAAAGGAGGAAGCAGCAGTGTTTTCTTCTATGATATCCTGGGTTTGAATAGTCCTGAAGTTATTAAAGATTCTACAGATTGGTTTAGCCAGTTCTCACTGGAATTCTTGCCTGAGATGAATCCAGATTATATTTTCCTGGAAGACAGAACCCTCGTAGGTTATGACACGAAGAAATCTATGGAAGATCTGAAAGCAAGCCAAGTGTGGTCGAATCTGGAGGCTGTGAAGAATGATCATGTCTTCCCGTTGAAGACAAGCCAATTTGTATCGGGTGTGGGTCCGATTGGCTCTGTAAAATTGATGGACTATGTTGTTGAAAAGTTGGTGCCTTAAATGACAACGGAGACACACTTGGATATCTACGATATTACCATCGTTGGTGGTGGACCTGCTGGCATGTACGCCTCCTTTTATAGTGGCATGAGAGCCATGCGTACCAAAATCATTGAAGCCAAACAGGAACTGGGTGGATTCATGCGTACGTACCCGGAGAAGCTGATCTGGGATGTGGGCGGGATTGATCCGATTCGCTGTGAGAAGCTGATTGAATCGCTGGAGAGACAGGCGAGAACGTTCGATCCAACGATTGTGTTTGGGCAGGAAATTGCTGAGCTTGAACGACGTGAGGATGGTGTATTTGTACTCATGTCCAAAACAGGGGAGCGCCATTACACACGTACCATCCTGTTATGTGCGGGCAGAGGCATGACCCAGGTGCAAAAGCTGGATGTCGAGGGTGCCAATCGGTATGAGCTGACGAACCTGCACTATACCGTAACTGATCTATCCCGATTTGCCGGGAAGCGTGTTCTGATCTCGGGTGGTGGCGATTCCGCAGTCGACTGGGCGAATGAAATGGGCAAGATCGCAAGTGAAGTTACGGTAGCACACAGGCGTCATGAGTTTACCGGACACGAGTCGCCAGTTGCACAGATGAAAGCTCAAGCCAACGTCATGACGCCATTTAACATCTCACGCTTATACGGTACAGGTGACAAAATAGATCGTGTCGAGCTGGCCCATGTAGAAACTGGTGAAATTACACATGTTGAAGTGGATGAAGTTGTCGTAAGCCATGGGTATGATCGTGATTTCGGTAACCTCGTGCAATGGGGACTGGCGCGGGAAGACTACGGCGTGTCCGTTGATCAGCGCATGCGTACCAACATTCCAGGCATATTCGGAGCGGGTGATTTCATCACTTATGGAAGCAAAGTCAGGCTGATTGCAGGTGCTTTTAACGATGCGGTGCTCGCAGTCAACAGTGCCAAGACGTATCTGGAACCTGCTGCTTCCGACATGGCGGGTGTATCTTCTCACAATGCCCGGTTTTATGAGAAAAACAAAGCACTATTGTAAAATAAGAAGAACCTGTGCGAAAGGGAAAAACATAGCAAAAGCCAGTCAAACCTCGAGAGTATCTCGTGTTCGACTGGTTTTTTTATCTGCATTTTATATTGAAAATTGGTCTATGCATTCATGTTATTGACTGGATTCATAGACCAATTTACTCATTATAGGCACTATAATTTTCTAATTTATAGTTAATAGTCTATGCCCCTCGTGATGGATACACATAGTATGTGGAGAAATATCACGGAGGTGAGTTCAATGTTAAATCGTCATGGAAAACGCATTTGTAGACGTAAATTTAAACAAAGCATGCATTGTCGTGTTAAGGTTAAGGTGGTAAAGGTTAGACCTAAGGTTGTTGTTAATGCACCGCAAGGCGCTCAAGGAATTTCTGGACCAGTAGGACCAATAGGTCCAAAAGGGGCAACTGGCGCTCAAGGGATACCTGGGCCACAAGGACCGATAGGTCTCAAAGGAGCGACCGGTGCTCAAGGGATACCGGGACCACAAGGACTGCAAGGGATTCCGGGTATACAAGGGCCAGTCGGGCCAGCAGGCGCGCTCGGAGCAGTGGGTCCAGTAGGTCCAGTAGGCCCAGTAGGCCCAGCAGGAGCAACAGGTCCGGCCGGTCCAGTTGGGGCTGGAATTTCCGATTTCCTAAGTGTTTTCCGAGCAGATCCTGGCACAGGTACTGACACAGTTCCAGGAAACGCTCCAATAACTTTAACCGGTGTTTTGGCTAATGTTGGAGGTGCATTTACTTTTGTACCGCCATCCTCGACGATAACAATCAATGAAATAGGAAGTTACTTGATCTCTTTTAGCATTCATAATCAGGGCAATGCGGATTTCAACCTCACGGTAAATGGAACGCCCATAACACCTGTGCCATTCACAGGTAATGGAGGTGGACCTATATCTGCTGAAGTTATTGTTACGGTTACAACGGTTCCGACCACGATCCAGCTGGTAAATGCGAATGCAACTCCTGCACAGTTGCATAACAATCTGAATACCACTGTGACCATTCTAAAACTGACTCCTTAATTCCGATTCTCAATATAGTGTATGTCAGCATAAAAATAAAAGTTTATGTCTTTTATCCAGTCAATAAGTCTATTTATTCAGCAAAATAGTCTGAACTAGTAGGCACTGGAGAGTGGCGGGACGATGAAGCTCATAGACTTCACCGCTGCTCTCTGCGTTTCCAGAGCCCAGCCTACCATTCGAACCAATCAACTATGATGCGAAGAGATTCGTACCTATAATGTGATAATCTGGTGAATTTCTTGTTGTATAAGTCCATGATGGTTGGTTCTCCATTATACTTGATGAAAACGGACGAGGAGATGGACTCCAGATGAAAAAACAAATGTGGATCATTGCAAGTGTTGCAGTTGTGATTGTAATCGGAACCTATCTGTTTGCAAGCAATACGGGCGAGGAAGAGGCGGGTACAGCCAATGCGCCCAACATCCGAAAATTGGTGGAAGATATCAGCACAGGTAAAGAGACACCTGAATCTGCCTCCATTAATGCCAAACAGTTAATCGTCACCGATCAGGATAAAAAGACCACTACATACGATTTGCCTGAAAATGAATTTTTCCTTTCCATTGCACCTTATGTGGACCAGACCCATCCCTGTGCAATTCATAGCTTGACCGGTTGTCAGGGGGAAATGAGCAATAAGGAATTCAGCGTTACCATTCACGATTCTCAAGGCAACACTCTTATGAAAGATGAAGTGATGAAGTCTGGTGCAAACGGATTTATGGATTTTTGGGTGCCTAGAGACAGAACCTATCTGATTCGTATTGTTCGAGATGGAAAGGTTGCAGAAACGCAATTGTCTACATATGAAAATGATAATACATGCATCACTACGATGCAGTTGAGTTAACAGCAATCAATAGAAGGGAAGGATGGCCATTGAGCTATCCCTTTCCTTTTTTATTTGATAAAAGAATGGGAATAAGGTACTTTCCATTGACAAAAATCCATTCCTACGGCATAATCCAATAGTGATAATGATAATTGTTATCATATAAATACATATTAACAGGGGAGAAAAGAGATATGAAAAAAGGGTTGAATGGACTGTTGATTATGCTGGCCTTTGTGCTGGTTTTGGCGGGTTGTGGTAAAACCACGACTACAACAGATACAAGTCAAGGTAGTGACTCGGGTAGTGCTCCGGCTGAAGAGACAGCAGGTCCTGTTACCGTGAAGCATAAACGTGGAGAGCTTAAGCTGGACAAGCCAGCAGAACGTGTCGTTACGCTTGAATGGACATATACGGAAGATGTCGTTGCCCTAGGTGTTCAACCAGTAGGTAATGCAGATAACGCTAACTATAAAGTGTGGGTAACATCCGAAGCAGCACTGGATGACAGTGTAACGGATATCGGAACACGCAGTGAACCAAATCTGGAAGCTATTGCTGCATTGAAGCCAGATCTCATCATTGCTAATGCAGATAATAACACAGCGGTCTACGATCAGCTGAATGCAATTGCACCAACGATTGAATATGATCCGTATGATGGTGACGGCTATGATTATGACAAGATGACAGAGATCTTTAATAACATTGCAACGGCTCTGGGTAAAGAAGACAAAGCAAAAGAAGTTCTGAGTAATCTCGATCAGCACTATGTAGAAGCCAAAGAAAAACTGGCTGCTGCGGGGAAAGAAAACTTCAACTTTGCACTGACACAAGCGTTCACATATCAAAATGCAGTCAGCCTGCGTATGTTTACCGATAACTCGGTTGTGATTGGTACATTGGACAAAATCGGACTGGTTAACGATTGGCAGCCGGACAAAGTTGAGAACTATGGCTTCTCAACAGTAGGCATTGAATCCTTAACCGATGTGAAGGACAGTAACTTCATTTATATTACACAGCCAGACGATGACGTCTTTGGCACAGCCATGAAAGATAACTCGGTTTGGAACGGACTGGACTTTGTGAAGGAAAAACGCACATATCAACTCGATAGCACAACATGGACATTTGGTGGACCGATCTCCTCCAAAGTATTGGTTGATGGGGTAGTCGAGGCGATTACCAAATGAGTTCGGTTCAAGGATCTAAGCCAGCTATGAATTGGCGCACAATAAGCATATATGGGGGCGGTCTAACCGCTCTCATCGTGCTTTTTTTTGTAAGTCTGTGTTATGGAGAAGCTTCCATTCCTTTGCATGTCGTTTGGGACGCTCTTACAGGAAGACAGGATTCATTAGAGCACAATATGGTTTGGGACTTGCGTATGCCGCGTACAGTGATCGGTATTCTTGCGGGTGGCGCACTGGCTGTTGCGGGCGCTTTGCTGCAAACGATTACTCGTAATCCATTGGCTGCTTCAGATACGCTGGGCATTAATGCAGGCGCATACTTTGTGGTGGTGCTGGGAGCTATCGCTTTTCCAGGTCTATTAAGTCAGTCGCCTTTTCTTTTCGCAGCCCTAGGTGGTTTGCTGGCAGCATTTGCGGCTTATTTCATGGGCGGCGGACGAACATCAAGCCCGGTTCGACTTGCGTTATCCGGTATGATTGTATCGATGGTCCTTGGTTCATTTACGAGTGCATTACATATTTTTTTCTCCATGGAGACACAAGGGTTGTTCCTTTGGGGCTCCGGAACACTTGTCCAGAATGACTGGAGTGGTGTGTTTTATGCTTTGCCTTGGGTGGTTGGTATTACCCTTCTCGCGTTAGTCCTGTCCAGACAGTGGGATATGCTGGAGTTGGATGAATCAACGGCTTCTTCCTTGGGGCAAAAGGTTGGATTGGCTCGTGCAGGAGGGTTAATTCTCGCTGTATTGCTGGCCGCCGTGATTGTAAGTGTAATTGGGCCGATTGGCTTCGTGGGACTGGTCGCACCACATCTGGTTCGATTGAGTGGTGTACGTTCTAACCGATTACTTTTACCCGGTGTGTTCATATGGGGCGCAGCGCTCCTGGTTGGAGCAGATGTCCTCGCCAAGATGGTGCATAACTCGAGCATGGAACTGCCAACGGGTGCTGTTATGGCAATCATTGGTGCACCGTGGCTCATCTGGCTTGTTCTTACACGCATGAAGGCGGCAAACGGATCAGGCATGTCAACTTCAATGAGCACAGGAGGAGCTGCTCGTCGCTTTGCATTTGGCCCGATGGCTGTATTATTTTCAGTCATAACGGTCGTGCTTATCTTGCTCAGTACGATGTTTGGCGGTATGCGAATTCCGCTGGCCGATTGGTTACCAAGTCTGTTCCAATCCGATGGACTGTTCTCCGCGCTGATTCAGCTTCGGATTCCGCGTACACTTGTTGCCGCAGGTGCAGGAGCTGCCCTGGCAATTAGCGGTGTGCTCATTCAGATGGCGGTACGTAACCCGCTGGCAGATGCTTCAATTGTTGGTGTGTCCTCAGGTGCAGGGCTTGGAGCGATGATGGTCATCATCTTATGGCCGGGTCTTCCGATATACTTGCTGCCAATTGCGGCAATCATCGGTGCAGCCATTGCTGCAGTGGTGGTGTTCTCCCTCGCCTGGAAGAAAGGACTGAACCCTTCGGCGGTTGTGTTGCTGGGGATTGCAATGTCTGCCATTGCTGGAGCAGGTATTCAGATTCTGATTGTCCGTGGTGCGGTATACGGTAGCAGCGGATATATCTGGCTGACAGGAAGCACCTATGCTCGTACCTGGGAACAGGTGAGGGTTATCGGATTATTTTTAGTTATTCTGGTACCGGTGGCTTGGTGGCTGGCACGCAGATTCGAACTGCTGGTATTTGACGACAATAGTGCATCCGGGCTTGGTCTCGGAGTACGTCGTACACGATTATTAGCCATGACAGTGGGTGTATTACTTGCAGCAGGTGCGGTTGCTTGTGTAGGAACCGTTGGTTTTATCGGCCTGATTGCACCACATATGGTTCGGTTACTGACGGGGAATAAGTTAAGACGTTCGATGTTCCTATCCGCATTAGCGGGTGCAGTCATGCTGGTGCTCGCCGATACAATCGGCAGAACCGTCATGGCACCGACAGAGATTCCATCAGGCATACTCATTGCGATCATCGGAACACCGTACTTCTTGTATCTGATGTATCGTTCTAACTGGCGCAAGTCTGTATAAATAGTTCAAACCAGAAGCCTGCTCCCCGAGCAGGCTTTTTGCTGTCACGGTATGCCCTCCAGCCATGATCTTATGTTCCTATTTAAACCCGGTTGCATATGTATTGGATCATTGGACCTGACGTGGTACCCACAGATAACCTCACCCAATGAATGTCTACTCCCGCACCAAATGACAAAATCCCCTCGGGTCTCAAGAAGTAGAGACCACGTTATCAAACGTGAAACTCTTACTCTCTGTGGACCTTGAGGGGATATTTGCTTGAGCACATTCGAATCGTACTCCTGTTAGCTGGATTTCAGAATCCCGCTGTCATCGACGGATTGTACCGCTTGTTGCAATATTTCATTATCCTGAACAAGCGCGAATCGAACGTAACCTTCGCCTGAAGGACCAAAGGCACTGCCTGGCGTTGCGATGACTCCTGCATGTGTAACCAGATCCATGGCAAATTGCTCCGAGCTGTCGTAGTGCGCCGGAATCCGGCTCCAGACGAACATCGTTGCCTCAGGTTTGGCAATCGGCCAGCCCAGACTGCTGAAGCCCTCACAGAGGATGTCTCTGCGCTGTTCATAGATTGCTCTGACCCGTTCAACCTCGGATTGATCACCGGTAATGGCGGCAATTGCTGCTTTTTGGATCGGTAGGAACATCCCGTAATCCATATTGGATTTCAGCTTTTTCAGCATGGAGACCATGGTTGCATTGCCCACACAGAAGCCGATTCGAGCTCCGGCCAGGCCATAGGTTTTGGATAAGGAATTGAACTCCACGCCGACGCCCATGGCGCCAGGAAACGCGAGGAAGCTTCCACAAGATTTTTCGTCAAACACGAGCTCGCTGTACGCGTTATCGTGGAGCACGATAATATCATACTTCTTGGCAAAGGCAATCAGGTCAAGATAGAACTGATCCGGTGCCATCGCGGTTGTCGGATTGTTAGGATAGGAGACCAGCATGAATTTTGCTCGATGAGCAATATCTTCCGGTATATCCTGAAGCTGAATAACATACCCGTTTTCTTCTTTTTGCGGCATATAATACAGTTCTGCACCTGCCAGTAACGGTCCATCTGCGAAGACGGGATAGCAGGGGTCAGGGACGAGCACCAGATCACCTTCATCGACAATGGAGAGGGATATATGTGCCAGCCCTTCCTGTGAACCGAGTAAGGAACAGATCTGTGTTGCCGGGTCTAACTCGACCTGATAGCGCTGCTTGTACCAATCGCTTGTAGCTTGCAGCAACTCACTCTGATCATTCACAGCATATATATAATTAGCCGGATCTGCAGCGGCCTCGCATAGTGCAGTTATAATATGCTGCGCAGGTGGGATATTCGGCGTACCCACACTCAGATCAATAACGGGCTGCCCGTTCTCCAGTCTGCGGCGTTTGATCTCCAGCAACCGGGTGAAAATTCCTTCGTTGAAATGATCCATTCGTTTGGCAAAGTTCATGATGATGATTCAGCCTCCAATCCTCTTCGTACGCATATTCATTAATAATAAATGGACAGCGACTAAAAGAGAAGAGCAGGGGAAAGCTCGCGGATCATGATGACTTTACTTTAAACTGGCTTAGTTCGTCTTGCAGTTTGCCAGATAGCTGGTTCAACTGTTTCGACAGATCCGCTACCTGTTCGATACTATCCAGCTGATCCTGCGTGCTGGCGCTTACTTCTTCCGTCGATGCCGAGTTCTCCTCTGTGGTGGATGAGA
Organism: Paenibacillus amylolyticus; assembly: GCF_047302515.1. Classification (GTDB taxonomy): domain Bacteria; phylum Bacillota; class Bacilli; order Paenibacillales; family Paenibacillaceae; genus Paenibacillus; species Paenibacillus amylolyticus_G. Next base: position 856,703 of record NZ_CP168019.1, read on the forward strand.
TAATCTCCAGTGCCTGGAATATCTCATCTTTGTGTTTGTGTACATTGGCGGTATTAGTGGTAATCTGCATCATACGTTGCTGCAGATCTTTCAGGTCTTTGTTAATACTGAAGAATACATGTTTGGTATCTTCTACAGATTTGGCATTCTCCTCCGCAATCTTCATACCGCGCATGGTATGTTCAACGGACAGGGTTGTTTTCTCTTCAATAACATTCACCTTTTTGTTGATTTCCTCTGTTGCCTGAGCCGTCTGTTCTGCAAGTTTGCGGACCTCTTCGGCAACGACGGCAAATCCTCTTCCATGTTCGCCAGCACGTGCAGCCTCGATGGAGGCATTCAGGGCGAGCAGGTTCGTTTGAGAGGCAATCTGTTTGACTGTATCCACAAAACTGGATATTTCATTCCGACTCAGGTCAATCTCCTGGATAATAGAGGACATTGCTTGGGTGGACTGATGGTTTTCCTCGGACCATTTCGATAATTGTTCCACGACCGCAAGTCCTTGGCTGCTTTGATCAGCAGATGTCTGCACGACCGTTCCCATAGCCTGCGCATCGGTAGCAATTTCATCAATTTGGCTGGATAATGAGCCTGTTTTGCGTAAAATATTTTCCGTTTCGATGGACTGATAATTCGTTGCATTGGCAATCTCGTTGATGGCTGTTGATGTGTCATTCATTGTCACAGCCGTTCGTGAGGAGATGGCCTGCAGATCATTCGACGACTGGTTCAGGATTTGCGCCGAGCTGCCGACCATTTGCAACATGGCCTGAATTTTCTGTACCATGGAATTCAAGCCTGTGGCGATCTGTCCAATTTCATTATTAGATTTGATATCCACTTTGACAGTCAGGTCACCTTGTTCAATCTGTTTAATCTTGGCCAGCAGCTGTGGTATGGAGCGTAACAGACGGCGAAGGGTAATGTAACAGATAATCACAAGCAGAAGGGTGGCTGCAGCAAAACCGCCAAGCGTAATCCACGTGAATGTTTTTAATTCCGCGAGAACTTCTTCTTCGGATATGGTCAGACCAACGGACCATCCCGTATCTTTGCTGGTAGCGTAGCCGATATATCGACGTTCCCCATTGTCGTTCATAAGCTGTACGCCGTTTTCACCCGCAAGCATTTTCTTGCCGATGTCTCCCATGTCCCCCGTACTGTTCAGGATGTTCTCCTTCAATACCTTCTCTTGATCCGGATGGTACAGAATTTCCCCGCTCTTGGATAGCAACATGGAATAGCCCGTGCTTCCAAGGGAATAACTCTCCATAATCGCCGGAATATCCTTGAATGCAATATCCGCTGCGGCAAAGCCGATCGTGGTGTTGTTTTCGTCTTTGATTGGATAAAAGATACCCATGAGTACATCGCCTGCTGCAATATCAATGTACGGATCGGAGAAATAAAGTCCGTCTTCGTCGGTAACCGGCTTGTAGTATGGACGCGACTGGATATCAAAGTCCGGTGCAGATACGACACCATCATTTTGAATCCAAAAGCCTTTTCCATCCAGACCCGCGACCCAGGCATCTGCAAACGAAGGCTCTGCCTTAACGATAGCGGCGAGTGTCGCCTGCGTTTGCGCAGCGTAGGTAGAACTTGCCGCATCCGCAGCAGATGCTGTTGTTTCTATGTATTGCTGAAATAATGTATTAGTGGACATTTGCTTGACCAGTGCACCTTTTTCCTTGAATAATGCATCAAATTCACTAACAATGGCTTCTGTCTTGGTCTGGAGCATGGATTCCTGCTGTTTCACCAGAATGTTTCGTGTGCTTGCAAACATAAATGTTCCCAGCACGGCAAAGACAACTACGATAATGACCAGCAGCACAATGGACAACGTATTTGCCATACTGGATGTCCGTGCTCCCGTTTTCCCCCACTTGTTCAACATGTTCGACATATTCCATCTCCCAGATGATTAATAAAAAGCTCAAAACGCCTAAGTTATATGTCGGTATGATCTATAGTTTTATGTAGATTTCTGTCGAATAATCCTGAAAGCAACGGAAAGGAAAGGCATGAGTATGAGAAGGATGAAAGGGGAGGGATGAAAAAAGAGGAAAGGAATGAAAAACGGGGATCGGTAGTGGTTCATCCAGACGAACTTGTTTATAATGGAATGAATTGGAACTATGGATGGAAAAGGGGGATTATCTGTGAGTGAGTTATGGCATGCTTCAATACAGGGGGTTCCATGGAATGCCGAAAAGATGCACCAGGCGGTGCATCTGTTGCGCCGCAGAGCAACGGTTCATTTTCGCGTTGGCGCGGATACATACGAGGACCTTGCCGAGCTCGATGCCAAAGTATTCTTTGCCCGGCCGGATCTGATCCTACACATATCACATATGGACCCTAAAGGGGTATATTCATCCGGATTTTTGGGGCGACTGGCACAGTTGAAACATGTGTCTGCCTTGCAGCTTGATCTTTCGCAGGCACAGGATTTGACGATTCTGGGTGCGATGGAGCAGATGCAGTTTCTAAGATTGAATTCCCCTGCAAAGGCAACCCGGCTCGATTTTATTGAACACTACAGAAAATTGACCTTTCTTGAACTGCGTGGCAAATTCAACGGATTTGACTCCATTGCGGCATGTCTCCAACTGCATACGCTCATTCTGAACTGCACGGTCGAAAGTGTTGATGTGTTAGCAGAATTGCCTATGCTTCAGTATCTGTCACTGGATCAATGTGAGTTAAAAGGGGGACTGGATGTATTGACACAGTCGACCATCTCGATGTTGAAGCTAAGCTCTGTTCGCAAGCTGACGAGTATTCAGGGACTCGAACAGATGCGCGGGCTGGAATATCTGCATCTGTCCTTGCCCAAGCTGGAGCAGTTATGCGACTTTTCCCATATGACCTCTCTCAGACAGCTCGAATTGGACTATATGAAATCGTTGCGGGATACCGAATGTCTATGGACAGCCCGTGCTTTGGAGTCCATTGAACTGAAAGAGATAAATACGGCACTCAAGGCGGATTCGTTTGCTAGGCTAACCGGGCTGGAGCATTTGCGCCAAATTGATTTTCGTTTTATTGATGTTAATAAAGGACGGATTGCAGCTATGCGTGATCACCTGGACAAGGCCGGAAAATCCCATTTGTTATATGAAAATATCCCTGAGCATGAACGCATGAATTCCATAGGTATTGCACACTTGTCGCAAGTGTTAATGTAAACGGGCTTTTGTCCAGCATATATACAGAACGAACTCAGGTGAACGGACCGATTGAGGCGGGCAGATGTCTTGTTATCTAGGTGTTTGTATCCGTTAATGCGGGTATGTTGATCTCTTTCACGCAGGCCGCTTTGGACAAGCTGATAATACATCGAACGATGGCGACCATATCCTGTAGGGGAATACGGGTCCCGTCATACTCGGCGAGTGCACGTTCCATTCCGTCTTCATACGGAATTTCTGCCGCCAGTTCTCCCGGGTTGATGCATGTCACCGCGATGCGGTCATTCCTCGTATGTTCTCTTAGAGCTTCCGTAATACCTCGTATGGCAAATTTGGAGGCGACAAAAGAAACCTGGCTGCTGCCTGCATTGCTCAAACCGGCTGTTGAACCAATCAGGATAATCTTGCCTGCTTCAGACTGGCGGAGCTGAGGCAGTAAAGCCTGTATACATACAATTGTAGAAGTCACATTCACATGGATCAGCTGACTGATATCTGCGGGTTCATCCTTATCAAACGTGTAGTGCTCTTCAAATCCTTCCTTTTCCCAGATCCCCACGTTATAAATAAGCACATCCAACGTCTCGCCTTGAAGTTGGCTGGCAACTTGCTCTGCGGCCTGAAGCTCGGAAAGATCAGCCTGAATCCATATTCGCTCGACGCCATCCTCCACGGACAGACTTTCCGGCTTGCTGCGAGAGACCACCCAGACCTTATCACCGGATTGTGGCACACCTCTGACAAATGCATCGCCTAATCCTTTGCTTGCACCAAAGACAATTATATTCTTCAAATAAACCCCTCCTTATCGATTAGAAATTAATAATATCTACATTAATCTATATCTTACTATAGAGGTGATATATGGAACATGAAGTTTACATGAGGTATACTTCATCCTTATCAAGTTCCGGGATTTTTGAAGTTAAAAGGCGAAGCTCTTCATAAGAAATATACTGAAAAAGACCTGGCTCCACACATAGTGAAGTCCAGGTCCTGATCAATAAGTGAAAAATTAATAACCGAATAAAACTACATCTATTCTACGCGGAAATAATCGAAATCTGCATATCCTCCGGTAGACTTCGTTGCATAATTGAATAGTGCAAACCGGTATCCCATAAAGTGTGGCAGGGTGTAAGACATTTGAAGTGTATTGCCAATGGTTGTCCAATTGCTGCCATTCAGGCTATAAGCAAAGTATGCTTTGTCGGTTTGGTTCGTAAAATCACAGATGACGCGGAGATAGATTCTGTTCTGGTTGAATGGCACAGTTGCTACTTCAGTCATGGTGCCGGAACTGGCATTAGCCATAACGATGGATTTGGTGCTGCCCGTCATTTTTACGCCGACAAAACCATATTTGGACTGAAAAGCAGCGAGTCCAGCATAATCACCATCCTTCATGCCTGCTGTATCCAAAGCGGTCATCCCTGTGCTTTTTGGACCAAAGGTTCGTTGTGTCAGCGTGTTGCGGGCTTCTAACAGGTTTTTGCTGATTTTGCCTGCGGTTAACCGCATGAAACCGGGCCGCTGGAGCAGGGACCAGTTGGCAGCATCAGGGTTATGATTCCACTGCCAGAAAGTAGCGAGACTGGATGTACCGGAGGATGAATTGCTCGTCAGGGAGACGTCATCTACATAAAACGCCATCAAATCATTGGTCGGGTCCGGATTCGAGTTATACGGTGTTTCCACAAAAATAAAGCTTTGGGACAGGTCTGCATTCGACGGAACGGTATACGTTCCTTGAATGGTACCCCACTGTCCGCGTGTTAACGTCGCACTGCCCATAATGGTAATTCCGGTATAACTTGCACCGTTCTGGATGCTAAGATTGAACGTTTTGGATGCAGGACCAGTAGTGTATTTGATCTTTGCCGAAAAAGAGTATGTTCCTCCTGGTACCAGCTTGCCTGTAACCATCTGTTTGGCTCCGCCTGCTGTCTGCTGTCTGCCGCTGACGAGCAGGCTTTTTGTACCGCTGAACGCTTCGGCATTCGTTAAGTTGATGGTTGCCGTATTGTTGCTGGTCCACGGCTGAATGTTACTTTCCTCAAAGCCGCCGTTCACTAACAGTTGCGTTACTGAAGGTGTGCCTGATGTGGTTGTGTTGAACTCATCGGACCCGTAGATTTTGGCAGCAGGCTGACCTTCAACGGGCATATTCATGTTAAGGGGGACCTTGCCGTTCACCCCAAACACAGGCCAGTTATCCGACCACGTCACAGGAACGAGATAGGGGATGCGTCCAATGGCCCCGCTATCACGAAACAGCAAGCCGTACCAAGCGCCGGATGCGGTATCCACGATGCCTCCTTGGGCGATTCCCGAGTCTCTGAGTACAACTTTACCTGTGTATGGACCTGTTAATGTGTTTGCACGATAGGCAAGCTGAATGCGACCATCACCCGAAGGCCAGGCAATCAGGAATACATAGTACATGCCATTGATCTTCTGAATGTGTGCTCCTTCTGCCTTTACAATCATGTTGGAGCCGGCAACACTGCTTGCGTTTGGAATCAGGACCTGATTAAGCCCGCCGGATTTAACGGCCTTGGCATCAGGTGTCAGCTCAACGATACTGATGTTATCACTGCCATGAACAAGAAAGGTTCGATTCCCGTCAAACAAAAGGGAGGGGTCATGGTAATAACTGTTCAATGTGTAAGGTGTCCATGGCCCTGTTTCAATATTGCTGGTTTGGTAAATATACGTCTTGCCCGTGGAAAGCGAGCCAAAGGCCACATAATATATACCGTTGTTGTACCGCAAGCTGCTCGCCCAGGAACCACGCCCATACTCGTTTTGTCCATTGTTCAGATTCTGTATGTCCCCGTTCCCAAGCGTATCGTATACATAGTTTACGATGCTCCAGTTGACCAGATCATAAGACTTCATGACCGGGACTCCCGGATTCATATGCATCGTTGTGCTTGTCATATAAAATGCATTGCCCACCCGAATGACGTCACTGTCAGGAACATCCGCGTAAATAACCGGATTGCTGAACGTTGCGGCTGAAGCTGCCGGACTTGTCAAAGGGAATGATGTTATAAGCAAAGGAAGAGCGAGTAGAAGAGCACTGATTTTTTTCCACATATTCTATCCTCCCAATTGATCATGTCCTATGAATTAAAGCGAGTACTCCAGATAATCAATGTAAGCATCCCAAGTGCCATTATCCGTTGTTACGACCAGCTTGATTTCCTGATTGCCTATAGCGTGAGTGATGCCGGTGAGGGTTTGAACGGTCGGCTCCGTTCCCGTGAAGTAGAAAGAACCAGCGGTTACACCCCCGATGACCAGATCAACACGGGCTGTATTATTGTTGTTGGAAGCGCCGCGGACAGAGAATTGATGGGTTGGGAATGCAAAATATTGATTGTATGCTGCATAATCATTGTTCCCGTAAAGAGCAACTCCATTAAAAGGGGAACTGACTACGCCAGCGTATTGACCGCCAAGCGTCATATTCTCGGCTTCGTAACGGGTAACGTTTGGATTGGGATTAGGATTTGGGTTAGGGTTGCCGCCCGAACCGGATGTGAACTGCCAGTAGTCCAGTTTGAACAGGTTTCCATTGCCCGAGCCTGTAAACACCAGATACAAACGATGTACACCCGTTGCGTTGGTTACATTCGTCTCCATCTCGCGCCAAGTTTGCGAACCGCCGGTTGAGCTTACATTAAGTGTTCCAGCCAGAGGACCTGTCGGACTGTCCAGTCGTACCTCGATGTTGCCATTTCCGGTAGAAGCGACATTAGCCTTGAACTTGGAGGCTCCAGCTGAGCCAAAATCAACATTGCCGACCGCGATCCAATCCCCGTTATGAATATTAGTGACATTCTGATTGGCTACAGGTCCACCGCTTGCTTGACTCGGTTCAGTGTTAATTCCTGCTTGCCAGCCAATGGTTTCGGCTTCCACCCGGACATACGGGTTGAGGTTAGTGATCTGAGGTACACCTGTCATATTTCCCTGAACCTCCTGGATTGTTCCATCCGCATTATGTGTCAGTTTGTTGATATGTGTGGAACGGTACCCTTTACCATCACCGAGGAATGCCTTGCTTACCGTTTGCGCATGGTACGCCACATACCATTCGTTGTTGAATTGGAACACGGCATGGTGGTTATTGCCGCCTACACCGAAGAACGTGCCGGGATTTTTCAGAAAGTGTCCTTTATACGTGAAAGGCCCCATCGGGCTGTCGCTGACCATGTATCCGATCTCACCTTTTGGATATGCAGTGGGGTGTGTTCCCGCGAAGTTGATGCAGTAGGAGTAATAATATTTGCCGTTATACTTGTGGATGCCAGAATCTTCGAACATATAAGGAGAATCAATAGTCACAGCACTGCCCACCACACTGGTCATGTCGGCACCGAGACGAATGACCCGAGCTGTTTTGGGATTGGCAATGGAAGCAGCATTGGTATCGTTCGGGATGCCGCCTCCAGCATACAAGTAAGCAGAGCCATCATCATCGACAAGTACAGCCGGATCAAAGAGCCAGGTTACACCGGACATACCCGGTGTTCCATGTGTCAGGAGGGCACGTCCAATTGGGTCGGACCACGGTCCAATGGGGGAATCAGCCGTGAGTACGCCAATACCTCCACCCGAGTTGGCAAAGTACAGGAAAAACTTTTCTTTGCCAGCAATGGTTTTCTTCGCCATGGCAGGAGCCCAGGACTGAGTAGCCCATTTGGCAATTCCTTGTCCATTATTGGCATTATTCGCACCCGCTACCGGGATGGAACCATGGTCTGTCCAGTTCACCATGTCAGCTGAGGAGATGACGTTAATTTTCCCAATCGTGCTGTACTGGTTCTCTCGGACAGAGCCGTCACTGTTGTACAGATATGCATCACCTGTCATGTAGACATAGACCCGATTGTTATGGACGAGCACATAAGGATCGGCTCCCAGTTTATGATCGATGAGGGGATTAGAGTTTCCAGGAAGTTTGGCAACGGCTGCATTGGCTGCATGGCTCGATTCAACGGGCAGGGTGACAAAGATTAGCAGACACGACAACAACAAAACTAGCGGTTTACGAATCATACGTTTCGCCTCCATAGGATTGGATTAGTTGGTGAGCTGAAATTCAGAATAACTGAGATGATGAAATGTCGAAAAAACGAAAAGATTTTCCTCATGTCACCCCCTTCTTGAAATAATGGTTAGGTTGGCTGTTAGGATAAGTCTTTATGTTGTCATATATGGTTTAAGCCAGACAACCTGTGCACCGGGTACGTGGTCACGGCAGCAAGGGGAGTGGCTATAGCCCGAAGTAAGCCTGCATCTGTGGGTGCGATTAGAAAAGCTATAATCTGTCAGGTTTCTTTTTGTAATCGCTTTCAATAAAATGGGTTAGAACACTGAAATTTGGCGAAGAAAGAGGTTTAGTCACATTTAAATGTAATTATTTTTCATATTTTCTTTTAAATGTTTATTAACTTGACGATATCATATCACAATTTTAAGATAATACAATCTTTTTCTATTTTTTAGTAGAGGATGAAGAAAATGATTATACTTTGTGTTTAACATTGGGCTTGATGGTAAAAATACTATCTCGTATTCTATAAAACTACACTTTCAAGCATAGCTTTACCCGGCCAACAATTAGATACGAGAAAAAGACGTCTTAAGCTGTGACCGTTTCCCTGGAATCTACCGGGTGAACGGTCATTTCGTTTTTTTCTGGAATCGATCCTGGTTATATAACAAAATCTACTCTTACTTGCTGACCAACTTTGACATTGCATAATTTCTTTTCTTTGTTTTACATATCCCAGTTTTTGTATAGCTAAAGCCCTGAGCGTAGAAGGTTGTTAAGTGATAATGGTGGGGTGCCCCCTGTGTTTTGTCCACACCGTTGATTGAGTGTTTGAATATTACTATCGAGTGAGCTTATGCCAAATACTGCTAGAGTCAGAGGTTCATAAAGGTGGGATGGGAAAAATGGCTATCTTTTCAACTGGGCCGATTGAAAACAATCCGGTTTCCGGGGTTAGACCGACCCAACAGGTAACGATTAGATTGGCAAGTCGGGCTGAGGTGGATTCTGTAACAGTATCCATTCAGGGGTATGTGCTAAGCACAACAAGAACGCTGTATGTGAGTGAAGTAATCAGTATTGCCCCTAATGAAGCAGTGACCAGAAATTATTTTGCAGATTTAGATGCTTTTGAGTTTGTTTTTGGAACAGATGTGGAAGGCGTGGAGGAGGTAGAAATTTCAGTGTGGGGCAAACAAGCCTCTGGACAATTGGTTGATGCACACCGAGTGGTAGAGCATGAAAAAACAGTTAATAACATCTAGCAGATCAGAAATCCCTAAAAGAGGAGATGTAGCGATGAGCTTTTTATCAACAGGGCCAATAGAAAATAATGCTGTTAGCGGTGTAAGACCGACTCAGACAGTTACTGTCAGAATTGATAACCGTAGTGATGTGAGTACCTCAACCATACAAATACAAGGGTATTACATGAGTGGTGGAATGAGGGTCTTGTATGTCAGTGAGTCTTTTGACATCGCACCCAATCAAGTAATAACCAACAACTATTTTGCGAATCTTGATGCCTTCGAGTTTACTTTTACAACAACAGCGACGGTTAATGATCCTGTGCAAGTATCCGTATGGGGTAAGAGCAGCACAGGTGCTTTGGTAACAGCCCATCGTTTGGTTTCTTCCGAATTGCTGGGTGAAACCCCAAGCATCAACGGAGCTACAGGCGCAACCGGGGCTACGGGGGCGACAGGCACACCAGGGACAGCTGGAGTGACAGGTGCAACAGGCGCACAAGGCACAGCGGGAACAACAGGAGCAACAGGTACAACGGGTGTAACTGGAGCGACAGGCACAGCAGGTACAACGGGAGTAACCGGAGCAACAGGCACGGCAGGTACAACCGGTGTAACCGGAGCGACAGGCACAGCAGGTACAACGGGAGTAACCGGAGCAACAGGCACGGCAGGTACAACCGGTGTAACCGGAGCAACAGGCACGGCAGGTACAACCGGTGTAACCGGAGCGACAGGCACAGCAGGTACAACGGGTGTAACTGGAGCGACAGGCACAGCAGGTACAACGGGAGTAACCGGAGCAACAGGCACGGCAGGTACAACAGGTGTAACCGGAGCGACAGGCACAGCAGGTACAACGGGAGTAACCGGAGCAACAGGCACGGCAGGTACAACCGGTGTAACCGGAGCGACAGGCACAGCAGGTACAACGGGTGTAACAGGTGCGACAGGCGCATCAGGTACAACGGGTGTAACCGGAGCGACAGGCACAGCAGGTACAACGGGTGTAACCGGAGCAACAGGCACAGCAGGTACAACCGGTGTAACGGGAGCAACAGGCACATCAGGTACAACCGGAGTAACGGGAGCAACAGGCACAGCAGGTACAACGGGTGTAACCGGAGCGACAGGCGCATCAGGTACAACGGGTGTAACAGGAGCAACAGGAGCAACAGGCACAGCAGGTACAACTGGAGTAACAGGGGCGACAGGTACAACAGGTACAACGGGTGTAACGGGAGCAACAGGCGCATCAGGTACAACAGGAGTAACCGGAGCAACAGGTACAACCGGGGCTACGGGTGCGAGTGGTTCTGGAACAATTATTCCTTATGCATCAGGACTTCCCGTTGTGTTGACTACAGTTTTGGGTGGACTTTTGAATACTTCCAGTTTAGTTGGTTTTGGCAACAGTTCTACCGGAGTAAGTGTTAACGGAGGAATTATTGATCTCACAGGCGCTGCAGGCACATTGCTTAACTTTGCTTTCTCAGCATCGCGTGCGGGAACGATTACTTCACTGGCCGCTTATTTCAGCACAACAGCCGGACTTAGTTTGGTTGGATCTACAGTAACCTTAACTGCACAATTATTCCGATCCACTACACCTAATAACTCCTTTACAGCTGTACCGGGTGCATTGGTAACCTTAGCTCCTCCACTGACCGGCATTTTGGCACTGGGCACAATATCCAGCGGGGTGACTACAGGACTGAGTATTCCGGTATCTGCCGGTGACCGCCTGCTTATGGTATTCTCAGCATCAGTAACAGCCGGAATTGATGTGGCTACAACGGTAGCGGGATATGCAAGTGGCGGCCTTACCATCACTTAACGGAAAATGGGCTATATAACAAGTTTAAAGACAGGGACTCTTGCCAACAGGGTGAGAGGTCCCTGTTTATGTGTGTGCTTTTGTTTTCAAACTCTCTTCAAATGAAAGATAAGGACTATACAAAAACATAAAAAGACGAGGATTGCTCCTCGCCTCGTACATACTGCGGCCTACTCAATTTCACTCTGTTTTGGTTAGGCTGTCTACGACAAATTTAAGTTGGGCTTCCAACGAAATTGGGTCACTAAATACGAAGCCACGGCTTTCCTCGCGATAAACGTGATTATTCTGGACAGCAGGGAGGTTATCCCAGATAGGACCTTCAAAAACGGAATCCCCACTCTCATCACCTGTCCATCCACTAATAAAGATATAATCTCCTGCGTATTGTGGTAACAATTCAAGTGATAACTTGGCCCAACCTTTACCGCTATCGATGGCTTCCTTCTGAATGATCGGCGGTGCCTTCAGGCCGAACTCGCCATAAATAATATCTCCACCTCTACCAAAGCTCCCGTAGGCATAAAATTCTTTGGCACTTCCCGTATCAAAAATCGAAACAGTGCGATCACCTACCGCTTGCTCCACGAGTGGTTTATATTCAGCGATTTTAGCGTCCCACTCTGCGATCCAGGCCTTCGCTTGCTCTTCTCTACCAGTCATCTTGCCAAAATCCATCAATTGCTGCCGCAGAGGTACTCCATATTCAACAGCGACGGTCGGCGCAATTTTGGTCAGCTTTTCGATCGTTTCAGGGTCATTCCAAACGACAATTAAATCCGGCTGCAACTCCATGATTTTCTCGTAGGGTACATCGTTACCGATGTTGACAACGTCATGGAGCTTTCCTTCTGTATAACTGTTAAAGGACTCATCACCAGTTCCAACAGGCTTAAGGCCAAGAGCTAGCAAATGACCGGTAAAGGCTCCTGCAACCATTACGACACTTTGAGGTTTTTTGGGGATTTGTACTTCACCGTTAACCGCAGAATAGGTTACCATCTCCGAGCTGCCGGTTGTGGTGTTACTGATATTACTCTCTGCACCTACAGTGGGATTTTGCGTACTGCCAGTGCTTCCATTCGTGTTTGCTGGCCTGGAACATGCGCTAACCAATAGAGTTAGGCACAACAGTAGGGTAATTCCTACAGGTAGTTTGCTTCTATACATCCGTAAATCTCCTTTTTCGCTATGTTGATAATGATTATCATCTCTGATATCAATATAACGACGGAGTTTACGCGGAGCAATGGATGATGGAAGCCTAAGGATAGGACGATAAGAACCTCTTATCACTTGTCCGGACTCATCCTTGAATTGCTTTGGTGTGACTCCTGTATGCTTTTTGAACATTCTTATAAAATAGGATACATCAGCATATCCGACGCTTACAGCGACTTTTTGCAGAGATAACTCGGTCTTTTGCAGCAGCGTCACTGCTTTGTTCATCCTAATACCGATTAAGTAATCGATTAGACTTGCGCCAGTTTCACGTCGGAAGTACTTGGACAGATAAGGGACGCTGTAATGGAATGTACGAGCGAGGGTTTCCCGGGTCAGCGGCTGGGCGTAGTGCTCCTGCATATAGCGAATAAGCTGAGAAGCAAGGTTAGGCCTAACAATGCTGACCTGCTGTTGATCCATTTGTCTGAGCAATTCATATACAAATTGATAGAATAGTGTTTTGGTATGGAGTCGCTCCAAGCGTCCCGGTCTATTCCACTCGCCCAGCATTCGCTCAGTGATTTCGTAGAGGATGGCAGGATGATATGGAATAAAACCGTACTGGAGATGGAATGGCAATGGTTGATCCGGTTGTTGAAGTGTATGCTGCTTGCCAGGTAGCGGTAAGGAGGCTTTGTAGAAAATCAGGTAATAATGAAAGGATTCGTTCGTTGGGATGATGTCCAGACGGGTGTTTTTGCCCCCATGAAGCATATAAAATGGTTTGGTAGCATGCTCATTTCCGTCTAAGATCACGGTTGCATTGCCATTCGTTACGTACAAAAAGGCGCTGGCAGGGAACAGGTAAGGACGTACGCACTCGTCGGCCTGTATGACAATATGTCGTACATCCATGATTTTGAGCGATGCACAATTCCAGATGAGTATGTGTTCTTGTACATTCAAGGTTGCTTTCAATAGAGAGTTGTCTTCCTTCCATGAGCTGTTGAAGCCAGCCTTTTATGTGGTGAGGTTATTATATAATAATATTAGTGGCTACTTGCAAAAAAAACTGAAATACAGCCGCTGCAATGCGATATACATATTCCGAAGTCTAAATGAATTGTGTTGCAGGTAAAAAACGATCTATAATAATAGATGTATAAAAATACATATTTTAGGGAGAGCCAAGATGGGAAAAAGATTGTTAATAGCACTATTAAGTATGATCATGTTATTTGGAGTGGTACCTGCATATGGTGCAGGAACTTCTGGAAATTCTTTAATATGGGAGGGTTATAACGACAACGGAAGAATGGTGGGTATTAATTATACTACGTTTACAGGCAAAAAAAGCACAACGAAATCTATTTATAATAAGCAAGCTTCACAGCAAAAAATTATTGGGAATTGGATTTATTTTTTAGTAGAGGACGAAGAAGATCATTATTCTATCGCTAAGATTAAAACAGATGGTTCGGCATTCGCTTACGTATCCCAAGATGATAATTTTGCAAGTTTTGATGTTGCTGGAGATACGATTTACTTTGTGAAAAGTGAATACAACGGTAATTTGTACGATGATTTGTCTTATGGCTCAATGAAGACAGATGGTACGAAGAAACAGATTATTTTGCCTGTATCTCCTTTTTATAATTTTGAGATTAATAAAGAGTATGTATACTATACGGAGCGGCATACAGATTTGTTTTATCGTATGAAAAAAGATGGTACCGCAACTAAATTATTATCCTCAAAAGGTGTGTCAGTATACAAATTTTATGGTAATGTGTTGTTTTTTTCTGAGATGATAGATGGAGGCTATAGTTCCAGAGGTGTCTTTGCAGAGTTGGATGGAGCCAGAAAAAAGACATTTGCATCAGATGGTTATATTCATCCTTTAGCATACTTGAATAATAAGTTCTATTACCGAAAAAATACGATAGACAAAGTAGGCAATACTAGAAGTATTATTTATGTTTATAATCGCTATACAGGTAAGAAGAATAAATTTGCTTCTATAGATTATTATGACCGCTTCTTAGGACAAGTTGGAAACAGTCTTGCATTCCTAACCTTTCCAAAAGGAGATGTGTATAAAATTGGACTTGATGGAAAGTGAATAATAAATCTGGTCATATTCGCCCGCCTTCCTGGCGGGCTTTTTGTCACTTTTCAATATGTTTTCCCGGTAGCACTGGATTCTCCTTATATTGATCTAGTCGCTCCAACTTTCGGAATACAACTTCATATTTGTGTGACCCGCATCTTCCAGTGTGATCACATCCGTTAGGGCAAGCCGAGACGTCTGAGCCATAGCGGACCACGAAGGTTTACTTAGTGCGATGTTTACAGTCTTCCAAAGGCTATGATCAATGCCAGAACTATAAAAAAGATATTCACGCCGAGCTCCCGGTACTCTTTACGCCGAATATGAAACAGCATCCCGAACAGGGTGACCGTAGCCAAAGCGATTGCGGCGATCGGCGTAAGCACCGGAGTGATGTTCAGTGCCCAAGGCAAAACAAGGCCCAGCGCTCCTAGTAGCTCCGCGATACCGATCCAAATAACTAGACTTTTTGGCACATCATTGACCCAGGCCCAGGTCTTTTTTGACGACTCGATACGAATGGTTTTCATCCATCCTGAATATATGAAACCTAGCGCCAATATAAGTTGTACGATCCATAACGTTACATTCATCTTTTCTTATCCCCTCACTTGCTCGATTTTAATATCTGCCTCTATACTAAAGTGAGAAGGCCCAATCTGGAAGTAGGCACTTAAACCTAACCAGGTAACCAAAAGTATACCCGGGTATGGTCAGAAAGTGAGGAATAAGAATGACGGTATATTGCAAATTCGGAACGGCCTTGGATATCCTTACGGGTAAATGGAAATCTTTGATTCTTCTACGCCTGCTGAGCAACGGTACAATGCGGTTCAGCGAATTACAAAAAGCCATTCCAGATATTTCGAAAAAGATGCTGACCCAGCAGTTAAAAGAACTGGAGTATCACGATATTGTGCATCGCGAAGTATACGCCCAAATTCCGCCTAAGGTCGAATACTCGATTACGGAGTACGGACAGCTCATGAAACCTGTGCTCCAGACAATGAGCGACTGGGGAGCCGGCCATATGCAGCATATGGAGAAGCTGTATAGCCAAGAAGACGAAAAAGGAGCACACCCATCCGAACCACGGAAAATCGATTCCTTGGGGGGGATAGGGTGACAAGGGAGAGTTAGTTTTGAATAAACAAAAAATTGTGATCATTGGTGCAGGGATTGTTGGGGCGTGTATGGCCTATCATCTAGCCAAACGAAATCAAGATGTAACTGTTATTGAACGGCACTCAGCCGCGGCGCGTGAAGTCACGGAAAAGTCATTTGCCTGGATACATACGACGCATAGAGTGGCTCCTGAATACTGGCATTTGTACGATGCAGCAGTGGAAGAATATCACATTCTTCAGCAAGAGTTGTCCGAACTGGAAATTCATTGGCATGGCGCGCTAACTTGGGACATTCCGCCTCTAAGGGAGCAACACTTTCAAAAATTAAACCAGGAGCAGCTTGAGGCATTGGAGCCCAATCTGAAGGAATATCCGGATGAAGCCATGTTTGTCAGCGAAGAAGGTGCGGTGGACCCTATAGCGGTAACGGAGCTGTTGTTGAGCAAAGCGCAAGAGTACGGAGCAAAGATTCAGTTCGACACCAACGTTACACAGCTG
The DNA here is from genome assembly GCF_047302515.1 of Paenibacillus amylolyticus. Taxonomy (GTDB): domain Bacteria; phylum Bacillota; class Bacilli; order Paenibacillales; family Paenibacillaceae; genus Paenibacillus; species Paenibacillus amylolyticus_G. The sequence goes on from NZ_CP168019.1 coordinate 872,954, forward strand.
AAGCAAGAGGGTTCCCGTCTGGTTGGTGTTCATACATCCAAGGGTTTTGTGGAGTCGGATGTTGTGGTATTGGCCGCAGGAACAGGTACACCCGAACTTTGTAACCCGTTAGGTTGTCACGTGCCGGTAACTTCGTCACCTTCGATTCTGATTCGGATGAAAACTGCTAATAAACTGATACACACATTAATCTCCAATGCGCAATTTGAAGCGCGTCAACTGACAGATTATACGCTGCTGGCTGCGGAAGACTATATCGACGAGTCGGAGGCAAATGGACCACAGGCGGTCGGTAAGCGAGCTTACGACACATTGCGTCGCAGTCTCAAGCACGGTAATCAACTGGAACTGGAGAGCATAAAAGTTGGATGGAGACCCATGCCTGAAGACGGTTATCCGATTGTGGGCTTCCATGATCACATGAATGGACTTTATCTGACGCTAATGCATTCTGCAATTACGCTGGCGCCGCTGATTGCGAATCTGGCTGCAAGTGAAATTATTGATGGCAAATCAAGAAATGAATTAGACCCTTGTCGCCTCTCACGGTTTTAGAATCACCACACAACGAAAAGTACATCGCTCAGGTGGCGATGTACTTTTCGTTGTGTATATTTGTTGGAGTCTTCTACACTTCCCCAGTAGCCATCGGATTCTCCTCATAACTGTATTCGCAGCCGCTGGCGATTGGCAATTCCATGCTAGCTATTCATCTACCTGTGAATCTCGCTAGCGGATTTGGCACCTTGACTTTCAAGCCACGGGATCAGTTCGGATGAAAAATTACGTTTTGCTGTGTCCAGTGGAGTCATTCCATCCCAGCTGGCTATCCAGTTCAGTTCGGCGCCTTGGTCAAGCAGGTATTCGGCTGTTTCTCTTTGACCTCCATGGCAAGCACACCAGAAGGCAACGGTTACTGAATTGGGAGGAGAAGGGGAGGTGCTTGTTCCCCAAGGATAACGTTCCGGGAGTTGGGCCCCTTTAAAATGTTCTTGTATAGCGTGAATATCTCCAAGGGCGGCCGCATGCCAAAGGGCAAAGATCGCGCCGCGCTCAACCAAGCGCCGTGCTGCATCCCATTGTGCAAAAGCAATAGCATCATCCAGCGGCGTGCCACCGGCGATCACCGCGCCAGGCGTTTCAATGTCTGCGCCAGCATCAAGAAGGGCATCAAGCACTTGAACATCATTGGAGCTTGCAGCCCAATGCAAAGGTGTCTCGATGTTTGGACCGACAAAAGGAGCGTTTACTTCCGCACCGAACTTGGTCAATACTCTCACGGTATCCGCTCCATTAGGGAAGTGCCCCGGCCAATCCGTCACCACGTGCAGCAGCGTTCGAGAGATATTAGAGTCTGCATCTACGTTGTCAGGCTTTCTATCCAATATTCTTATGTTTGCCAATCCCGGATTCTCTGCCAGCAGTTGCTCTAACGTGGGAATATCTCCAGTGTGAATGGCTTGAATAACGCTCACTGCAAGTTTTTCATCTTCGTGAATAAATTCCATGCTCCAAATCTCCTTCCAGGCTTATATCCATATTCATGAAAGCATTTGAACTGCACATCTGGCATGATACTCCGATAGCCCCCTAGCGAATTGCTGATCAGGGAATTGTCTGTGAAGCAGTTTCAGTCCTCCTGATATCAAGGACAAATGATGGCAAAATCGATAAAATGTCATCCGCTCCGGGTCGAGATCGTTATTTTTTAAGTAATGATAAAAGTCTCCAAATCGAAACTCCAGAAAGCTATGCTCATGTTCAAGATCGAAGAATCCTGCGCCCTCAATATCAATAAGGCATGGTTGCATAGCATGATCTATCCATATATGATCCGGACCTAACTCTCCATGAATGAAACTATAGAGATCTCTGGGTTGAATTGCTGCTTCCAATTCGTAAAGTTTCTCAAGCAACCTTTCATCATTTTTCCTTATATCTGTCATGTGCTTGGATGCATAGGATAAGGCTGTTTCGGCATCCAACCGCTGAACTTGGTAGCAAGGCCCAGCCTTTTTGCTGTTATCGTTGGCGTTTCCATAAACGTTTCTTTGGATGTTATGCATATTAGACAACATATCCCTGATCCGTTGAAACAACTCATCCCGATCTTTGTGATTTTTATGCTGGAAATAGGCTTCGGCTTTCTGTCCATCCACATACTCAACAAGAGCAAAATCATAAGAGTGCTGGTCTCTATCGTTATTTAGATCATACAAGAGTGGTGTTCGAATTCCATGTTGAGTGAGAAAGCGAGTATTCAAAGAGAAAAGTTCGCTGCCATAGGAACTGTGGAAAGTGGGTTCATTCAAGATCTCTTCCTGAAAATAGTTGCTGGAAATATCCCAAACGTACAGCATACAAGTGAAACCATTCGTGCAGTCAATTTTGTAAATGACTTTTTGTGCGCCTCCATGTATTCTTGCGCTCTGCGTTATGAGGTAACTGGCACCAAATACATGTTGCACATAATCCTGTAATTCTTCACGAGTAAGATGGTTGTTGGACATCATCGACTTAAGCTCCGTTTCAACTGTATTTTGCCGGCCAGCAACCTAAATATATAGAACATTTTCCCCAAAATATAGACTGTTTCTTTTTGATCTGTTAAAGTGTTGATTAAGGTCTGTATATTCATATGTATATCAAAGCAAGGGGTCGGGTACTCACGTTAGTGGGTGATCCGGCCCCTATTTTGCATGCAAGTTGACTCTCTGTTGACTATATATGACCAATGATTTTAAGGAGCTGGGAAGCCATCTTACATTTCAATGAACATCTTTTATTATGGAACAAGGCATCTATTAAAATAATGGATATTCGCCATATAACTATGCAAAGGAAGGAGGTACTTCACTCCTACCGATTCCCTGCGAGCTGTTTCTTATACATGGTGCGTGGCAATGCTGTTATACGGTTGGATGGAAAAGATCATCAGGTCTCACGATTCCATGTTTTGCATGGTGGGAAGGGCTGTTGCCTGAACATTTTGCCTGTTGAAGAGTTCCTTGAATATTATATGATTTATTACAAAGCCATCATCCCGCTGCCTGAACGTCAGGATATTCTGGCCTTGATGGAGCACCGTAATCCCTTCAAGCTTCAATACGGCTTTGCACCTGATCAGCCTGTTTCCTTGTTAAGCAAAGTACAGTACATGATGACAGCTTGGGAAGAGCATGAGGCATTGGAACAGTTCCATGTAAAGTCATTATTTTATCAATTTGTATACGAGTTGTTATGGCAAATCCACAATGGGCGCGTGCCAACAATAAAGCCAGACCTGGTTGCCCAAATGAAATATTATATGCAGGAACACTATGCTGAACCCATTACAATGGACTTGTTAGCAGAGCTTATGGACAGCAGTCCACGTCATTTATCAAGGCTATTCAAACGCCAGACTGGTTATAGTCCGATTGATTTTGTCATTCAAATCCGGATGAACAAAGCGAAGGAACTGCTGCTTGCTACAGATGCTACTTTACAGGAAATTGCCAAGGCTGTTGGTTATCCGGATGGTTATTATCTTGCTAAAATATTTAAAAAATATATGGGGATTGCACCTATTCGTTATCGTAAGCAGCATGAAAGTCCTAATGTACCATCGACTGTGGCACGATTAGGCATTGTACAGGATCTAACTTCCTTATATATTGATAATGATTATCATAATCAGCATATATTTGAGGAGGAATTATTGATGTACAGAAGTAGAAAGACACCCTTGGCTATCACATTATTACTTTGTTTAAGCCTATTGCTTAGTGCTTGTTCAACTGGTGGGGCAGGAAGTCCTTCAGCCAAAGAAGGTTCTCAGAAGCCAACGAATCAGGTAGCGGCCAACAACGCTCACAATACAGATACACAATCTCAAATGAAGACCGTAACCACCTTAAAAGGGGATATTGAAGTACCGGTTAACCCACAACGAGTAGTTGTCCTGTATTTAATGGGTGATTTGCTTGCTTTAGGCGTAAATCCTGTGGGGATCTCTTCTGTAGAAGAAGGAGCGGCTTTTGCGAGTGAACTGGAAGGTGCCACCTCATTAGGAGCATTTAATCCGGACCCGGAAGCAGTAACTGCGCTTAATCCCGATCTCATTATTGTTACCAATGAAGAAATATATGAAGGACTTAAAATGATTGCCCCTACAGTATACATTCCTTATGACCTGCCAGTAGAAGAACGTATGAATTTGCTTGGAGAAATTCTGGGTAAAGAGGGACAAGCTCAGGAAATGTTAGATAACCTTCACAAAAAGGTTGAACAAAGCAAGGAAAAACTTGAACAAGCAGGTATCTTGGATAAAACCGTCACAATTATGGAAAGTAACAAAGGTTCCATGGCTGTAATGACAGGCTTGGGTTATGGCCGGGGGTCGCAGATTATTTATCAATATTTAGGAATGAAAGCACCTGAAGTCTTGCAACGTGAAATTGAAAACGCAAGAAACGATGCGACAAGCAAGGACGTTTCTTATGAAGTATTACCTGAATATGTGGGTGATTATATATTCCGTTCTTCTTTTGAGGGAATGGTTGATCTGTCAGACAATTCAATTTGGAATAACATCCCCGCAGTCAAAGAAGGACGTCTGATTGATATGAGCTTTGGTTTATTTTTCTACAATGATATTTATTCGTTAGACAAACAGCTTGATTTTATTGTGGATAACTTGCTTAAAACCGCGGAGTAATTGGAGGGCCGCTTAACCTGTATAATTGATTGAAAGGCACTTTATTTGGAAAGGAGACATCATTCTTTTGAACTATTATTTTCTGGAATCTCAATATCCACGTAGAGGGTTTATTAGTGGCGGAACAACCTTCACTCCCCAATTAGATATGAATTATTTGGCGATAGAGAATACGTTGCCCGAGGGGACAACAGCAGAGGTTGAGCTACTGTCTACGGTACGCAACCTGAACGTAGATTATTTTGAGACGATCACAGGAACGAGACACGTATCAGATCGTTTTAAAAAACTGTTGGAGGAAACGAAAACAAACACACAGTTTATTCCGACAACGGTCTGTTACCACGACGGTCGTGCGGTTGAAAAAACCTATTGGACTGCACATCAGCTCGATCGTTTGGATGTTTTTGATTATGAACGTTCGGAATATGGGCGCAAAGCGGTCATTGCTGCATCTGTACAACAGCCTCCACGTAAGATCGTCAAAGTTGTATCTCAAATCTGCCTTCATGAAGAGCGAATTGGCAAGCATGAATTTTTTATGCTGGATTATATAAATATCTTCAAACCCATTGTTTCAAAAGATTTTTACGAAGTATGCCGAAAACATAAGCTAAATCTGAACGTTACAGAAGTCGGAAATGTAAGCAACTAAAATGCTACATGAATATAATGAAAGCACAAAGAAGCCCGCGTCAGACGCGGGTTCTTAGTCTTATTTTTCCCCGGTAGCCACCGGATTCTCCTCATAACTAATCCAATCGCTCCAGCTCCCGGAATACAGCTTCACATTCGTATATCCCGCTTCTTCCAGTGCAATCACGTGCGGACAGGTGATTAAGTCTGTCAAATATATACATAATTTTCCTGTGACTTAATTTCGTTTGTTCAAATCTCTGAAGAAGGATCCTTAAGTTTACTAAATGTATTTAAGTTTTACATGACTTAGTTGTGGTAAGTATGTTTACATTTTATTTAAATTTATAAGTTTACTCTTGAAATGTAGTTCATTAATGTTATGTTTGTTAACAAAAAAATATTGTTGTAAATGTATTTATATGTTAGTGTTTATTTGTGTTAGAAAATATTACATAGTATAGAGGGGGGCGTAATGTTTATTAACCGAACGATTAGAAAATTTGGGGTTTCAGTAGGGATTATAAGTATGTTTACATTTGCTCTACCTGCAGTGGGCTTTAGTATGCCACTGCAACCAACAACCATCGATAAGGTAGAAGGTGATTATTATGTAACGTCTGCGATTGAGAACATTCGCTGGGGATCACTGCCTAATCGAGACAGCTCTCCGATTCTTACTGTACCATCAGGAAGTGCTATAACATTTGATACGGTATCGCATGAGGGAATGATAGAGGATCAAGGGAGAAATCCAGTGGAGTACTTCGGCAAATTCGGTATCTCACCCGATGGAGTGTTGGATGATGCGAAGGTAATTGCGGCTTCTCAGATTAAGCATGATTATGTAAAAGACGGACCTCATATTATCACTGGGCCAGTAGCGGTTGAGGGAGCAGAGCCAGGAGATGTTCTTAAAGTAGAAGTCCTTTCGTTGCAGACTCGAGTTCCGTATGGTGTCATTTCTAACCGCCATGGTAAAGGTGCCCTTCCTAACGAATTTCCAGAAAATACAGGCCTACAAGAGGGAGCTAGCGCAACAAAACCGGAATTATATAATAATGTATCTATATTTACGCCTATTGAAGAAATCAACGGCAATTGGTATGGAGTATTACCAACAAAAGCAGGCAAAAATGTGCGTTTTCCAATTAACCCGTTTCTAGGTGTTATGGGGGTTGCACCAAATACCAGTGAAGTTGTGAGTTCTATCCCACCTATTGAAACAGGAGGGAATATGGATATTAATGAGTTGGGTGTTGGTGCAACTATTTATTATCCAATTCAAGTTAAAGGCGGGCTATTCTATACTGGAGATCCACACTTTGCTCAAGGAGATGGGGAAGTAGCGTTAACTGCATTGGAAGCTTCCTTAAGGGGGACAGTTCGGTTAACGGTGTTAAAGAAAGGTGATCCATCACTACCACACAGTGGAGAATTCACGCAACCCTTTGCTGAAACAGAGGATTATTGGATTCCAATTGGACTGGACCCTGATTTGGATGAAGCAATGAAAGAATCAGTACGTGAATCGATTCAATTCTTATCTGATAAGCTTGATATGGATAGAAGTGTAGCTTATGCCTACTTATCGGCGGCAACGGATTATGAAGTATCTCAGGTCGTAGACCGAACTAAAGGGGTTCATGGACTCATTCGAAAAACCGATTTCCTTGAACATGTTGACGTTGCAATGAACGTAGGTGGTACGTTAATCAAACCGGTTGTTCATAACAATGAGTTCTACGTACCGATTCGAACAATTTCCGAGCTATTGGGCGGTACAGTAGTGTGGGATAATAAGACGCGTACAACGCAAATCAAATTAGGTACGAAAAATATAAGTGCTCAAATTGGTTCAGATGTGTATTCAATTAACGATAAACTAGTGTTCAATAGTAACGTACCAAAGCTTTTAAATGGCGAAACCGTAGTTCCGGTTTCTGTTATTAATGAAATACTAGGTGCTTATGTCAACTGGACGACGATCGACAAGACGTTAACAGCTAATGTATCTTTAAGTAAAAAGCAATAATAGATTTCATTATTCAACCGTGGTGGACAGATATCCATCACGGTTTTTTCCGTTATCATGAATCAAAAAAAGCTGCCACTTGATGTCTACTTCTGTGTGCTTTTAAATACTTAAAGGGTTACGTTGTTGAATCGATGTTGACTCAGAACATAGAAAAATACATCGCCGGGGCAGATAAGCCACCTGGCGATGTATTCATATCGATATATTGCTATACGTCTTTGTGTGCTTCCCCCGTAGCCACCGGGTTCTCCTCATAACTAATCCAGTCGCTCCAGCTCCCTGAATACAACTTCACATTTGTATATCCCGCTTCTTCCAGTGCAATCACGTTCGGGCAAGCCGAGACGCCAGAACCGCAATACACGATAATCGCACCATCCTTGTCCAGCTTACTGAAACGCTCTTCTAACACCCCAGTATCTGTCCAACGTCCATCCCAATCCAACACATCTTTCCAAAAATAATTCACCGCACCCGGAATATGTCCAGCCTTGGCATCAATCGGTTCCTCCAGACCCGCATAGCGGCGAGCATCACGGGAGTCAATTAGCACGGCAATGCCACTTGCCGAAGCCTGCTGAACATCCTGGGCACTTGCCAGCATGGCTGGCTGCACATTCACCTCAAAGGAAGATGGGATCTGAACCGGCACATCCGTGGTAACCGGGAACTTGGCGTTTTTCCAAGCGGAGAAACCTTCGTCCATGATATACACTTGTTCATGACCGATATAGCGAAGCAGCCACCATAACCGAGATGCATTCATTCCGCCTTGATCGTCATAAGCAACAATACGACTATTGGAGCCGATGCCAGCTTTGGAGAGACGACTTGCGAGCACAGCCGGATCAGGAAGCGGGTGACGTCCTCCATGCGCAGACACAGGAGAAGACAGGTCTTTTTCCAAATCGAGATAGACAGCTCCTGGAATATGTCCAGCTTCATAGGCTTGTCTTCCAGCCTCCGGCTGACCGAGCAAGAATCTGCAATCTGCAATAACTACATCCGGTTCATACATTCTGGCGAGTAGCCAGCGCATGGATACAATATTTTTCATCAAAATACACCGCCTTATGAGAGTGGTAGAGTCTTTTATTACTATGATTTACGAAAAAATACGTTATACCGTTGTAGGTTCAATAGGCCCTTTTCCCGCAACAGAGGCTTCTGCTGAAGCAATCTGAGGTTTGGTTTTGCCATATCGAATGAAAATCCATACCCCGAATATAATGACAACCCCGGCAGACATCTGTAATGCACTGAGGGATTCACCGAGCAGCATCCAGGCCAGTAATGAAGAGAATACGGGTTCCCCAAGTACGCCCATGGATACCGTTGTGGCATTCATATATTGAAGCAGCCAGTTGAAGAGATAATGTCCAAAGATTGTTGGCACAATGGCGAGCAGCAGGAAGATTCCCCACTCTGACGCAGCGTAACCTCCGAACGGATGGCCCATGATCAGATTATATACCGCCAGCGTGCAAGCAGCTACGAAGAAAACCCAGAAGTTATACGAAAATGCACTAAGTCCCGCTCGCAAAAATTGACCCAGCAGCATATGAACGGCGACTGCGATTGTGCCAAGTAAAGACAGGACATCACCTTGCAGGGCAGTACCTGCCAACTGGAAATCTCCTGCGCCAATAACGATTGATCCAAGCAGGGCGATGCCCATGCCGATGATCATCATGCGGTTAATTTTGGCTTTGAACAGCCATACCGAACCGGCAAGAATCAGTATAGGCTCCAGCGCGAGAATAACTGTGGAACTGGCAACACTGGTGAGCCGCAGCGAACCCATCCAGAGCAGGAAATGGAGGGCCAGCATCACACCGGATGCAAGCAGCAAGCCCCACTGCCGTAAGCTCAGACGCATCATCTCATGTCTGTATTTCCAGACAAACGGGAGCATTAGCAGATTGGTCAAAAATAGACGGTACATGGCAATGACCGCAACATCTGCGGTAGACCAGCGTACAAAGATCGAAGAAAAAGAAATGGCGATAATGCCGACAAAGAATAACAGATAGATGGATCTGCCGGCACGGTTCAAGCTTGTCATGGGTGTAGCTCCTTCTTGAAGTCTGATAGCGTAAATCACTTCATTATACAGGAGAAGACAACCGCAGGAAAGATAAAGAGAACGAAGAGATAAGTAGATTGTAACCGGGCTTGTAACTATTCTGTCATTCTCCCGATCCATTTTTCTATTAATCTTCTATATAGAGACATGAAACGAGATAATATACCAATAATCGGGAAAAAATGAAAGTAAGGAAGTGGCATGACAGTGAGAGTTCAACAAGAGAGAGCGGGAGAACGTGGCAGTATTCCGCCTAGCACAAGTCGCACGAAAACACATAAACGAAGAAAAATCCGGTATGGAAGGGTAATCATAGCTCTAATGCTCTTGGTACTGTTCGTTACCGGTATTACATATGTATTCTTTGGCATGACGCATTGGATCAAAAGCGTTGTGGCGCCGCCTCCAATTACTGTAATCGAACAGCCGGCCAAGCTTGGCATGATACAAGTTACTCCTGATGCGAAGGAGGAGCCGGCACGGTTCCAGGGCCAGGTTCGCAAATTGGCATACATAACGTTTGATGATGGGCCAACTGAATATACAGAACAACTGCTGGATATATTGAAGCAGCATGAGGCGAAAGCTACCTTTTTTATGATCGGACGTCAGTTGAATCAGCATCCAGAAGCAGTCAAACGGCTGTTGAAGGAAGGCAGTTATCCTGGACTTCACAGCATGACGCATAACTATAAAAAGCTGTATAAGAGCGGCAACTCGGCAAACTTTGTGAAAGAGTTCAAGAAAGAGCAGAAGATGGTGCAGGACCTGATTGGTTTTACGCCTCATCTTATTCGTGCACCTTATGGCAGCAGTCCACAGATCGGTGAAAAGTTCAGAGGTGACATTGCGGCGGCCGGATTCAAAATGTGGGACTGGACGACAGATTCACTTGATTGGAATCTTCCCGGTCAGCCGGACAAGATTGTGGCCCGGGTGAGCAAAAGTGTACATCGGGATAAGGAAGTGATTCTGATGCATGAGCGGGAGCAGACGGTTCAGGCTTTACCACGCATTCTGAAGTTACTCGAAGATCGGGGTTACGAGTTCGAAGTATACGATCCGGATGCACACTGGGTAGCCAATTTTAGCGGAGATACCCGCTTGTAATATAACAACAAGATGATGCAAGAGAGGAAGGACTTTGGTGCTAACGAGTAAAAAAGTGGCGCTTGCGGCAGTTAGTGTATTGCTAATTCTGCTGGCGAGTGGTTGTGGAGATCCGCAGGAGCCTGCGGCAAATCAGATAAACCAATTGGTGCTCAGCGGTCAGGAGATCGATCAGAGTTTGAAGACGCTGACCAGTCATGAGCAGGAAGATATGAAGTTATACAAGTCTATTTTAGACAAAGGCAAGAACAAAAACAGTGACCTCGAAGCACTGTTGGATCAGGCAGCAGATCATATTCATGAACGAAGAACGTTGTTGAAACAGGCGGAAGAGGCCATGAAACAGACCAACGAGAAGACGGTGGCCCTGCGCAGTTCACTGAAAGAACTATCATTTGAAAAAGAAGAAACGTTGGCACAGGCAGAAAAGGTGCTGGATCAATATGAAGCTAGAGCACGTGCGTTGGAAAATTTTGTTGTCTCGTATCAGTTGAGTCTGAGTGCCGATGAGCAGTTGTATGATCTGATGAGAGAAAGTGCAGAACCTAATCTGGTTAAGATTAAGCGAGCCATTCGGGTACGGAATAGCGAATATGCGAAGCTTGCTGAATTCCGAAAGCAATTTAACCTCCAGACCAAAGCATTTAACGGAGCCAATGCCAAACTGGTACAGATGGATCAGGCCAGCTGAGTAGAGGATCTGAGCAACGATTCAGATATTTTGCATGATTGAGCTGCCTGTCTCCCGTGTAAGTACTAGTATACAGCCAAGCCAATGGATGAGAAGCAACATGGACAAGCATCATTGCGTATAAGCTAACGGAGGTGTTCATATGCGAAAAGGAAATACAATGAAAGTCAGTGCATCACTCCTGGTTTTACTTATGGGATTCTCGCTTGTGGCATGTGGGAACAGTAATCCTGCTGCACAGCCAACAGTGAATAATACGGAAGAACAGTCACCAGCACCGGAGCAACAACCCAATGAAAGTGCTGCAATAGAAGCAGAAGGTATTCTGACTGGATGGGCTGATCCGCATACCGTTGAGATTCGAGTGAATGAGAAGCCGATGTCATTCCAAGTGAGCGAAGATCTGCAGAAGTCTCTGGATGATATCGATGACGAAGATTCCGTTCGTTTCAAATATGTAGAGAAAACGATTGATGCAACAACGAAACAGTTGGTACTTACAGAGATTGCAAAGCTTGAATCGAGTGATGACAATAACGGTTCCAATGCAGGCGGTACAGTAACGTCCGATCGTCCGAAGACATCAGAGCTGGAAGTGACGGTAGAAGGAATGACCGAGAAACGCCCAGTAACACTGGCACAAGCGAAAGGTTATTCACTTTATGTGTTTGAACCGATGGCTTTTGACGCCGAAGACCATGAATTAACAATGAATATTGATCCGGATTATGAGGTAGAGATTGAGAAGCTGCCGGCGAATTACAATCTGGATGCGCTGAAGATGGATGCCAAGGAAGAGTTGTCCGAGACCGGAGAAGTGAAGCAATTAACGGCTGAACAACTCAGCAACGGCCCGATGAAGGATGCAAAATTATACATGATGTCCCAGAATGATAAGAAAACAGAGTATTTTATCGTGAAAGAACTGGACGGCAATGGTTTCATTTTCCACATCCAAGCACCTATTGGTGAACCTTCGGAAGGTTTCCTGCCCATGGCATATGCATCCCTCAATTCCATTATGAATGAGTAGAAAAGGGATGAGCCACTCGGTTAAACCAAACGATGTATTAAATTAAAAAGATTCCCTAAACAGCGTGTTTCCTTGAGAGAGGAGATACGCTGTTTTATTAACGTTACTACAATATAGATAGATGTACCGTGCCGTGCCACGCCGTGCATAGACAAATAGCCGGAAGGAGCGATGCTGCTGCATAGGTTCCTCCCGGCTTCTTGGCCGTGCTTCTATTCAGTTTGCAGGATCGAACCCATGCCCTGATCCGTTACTCAGGTTAGTATAGTCGATTCCTTGCACCCTCTGAGTTCTTGATAACGGGCGATTACATTTTGATGAACGGGATGTTCGTCGGGAATTCCCATGCGTTCACGGATGAAGGCGGAGACGCCATCTTCGCGAAGCATGTGTTGTAGCTTCATGGCTTCCTCGTCGCGTTTGTCATTAAACAGCATTGCGGCCGCCATAGCAGAAGTTAAATGAGGAATTTTAATTCCGAATTCACTGGCCTGCATCGCTGGGCGAACAAGCCGATCATGAGGCGAAAGCTTGCGAAGGGGGGAACGTCCGACCCGGGTGACCTGATCCGTCAGGTTGGGATTGGCGAAGCGTTCCAGTATGGTATCGATATATTTGTTATGCTTCTGAGCGTTGAATCCGTGCTTCTGGATGAGCATCTGACCGGTCTCTTCCATAACATGGCGTACCTTGGCCCGAAGGGTGGAGTTACTCATCACCTGGCGGATCGTCTTGAATCCTTCGAGATAGCCGAAGTATGCGGCGACACAATGGCCTGTATTGACCGTAAACATTTTACGCTCGATATAAGGTTCAAGCGAATCCACATAGTGGACGCCGTCTATTTTCTTAAATCCATCCAGAAGTGCTGGACGATGAACGACCCATTCGTAAAAAGGTTCAACAGTGACCTGCAGCGGGTCTTTGTGGTTTTGAGCCGGAACAATCCGGTCCACAGCTGCATTGGGGAAAGAAACATAACGTTCGGCTTTTTTGCGAGTTTGTTCATCCAGAAATGGATAGATGCGTTTCTTCAGTCGGGTGCTACCACCGATGGCGTTCTCGCAAGCGATAATATGCAGTGGAGCCTGATTATTATTTTTCATGCGAAGTTGAATGCCTTTGGCGATCGGCTCGGCGATATCTCCGAGTGCAGATACACCCACGGCGGTTGTGATCAGATCGGCTGAAGCGATCTCTTCAGCAACCAGATTCTGCTCACTCACATTGATAGCCGTCACGTTGTTGACAATCGTAGTGTCCTGATCTCTATTGGCAAGTGTAATCGGATATTCCTGTCTCTCTTGAAGCATGGAGATTTTCTTCGGGTTACGTGCGACAAAGCAGACTTTGTAATCGGAAGCGGACAACATATGACCGATAAAACCGCGGCCTATATTGCCCGCACCAAAATGTACAGCTTTCATGTGTGAACTCCCCCTTTAAGGATTTAATCGCGAAATTCGTGCAGACCTTAGACGGTAGTGACGAGTGGCTTCGAAATCAAATCGTTAAATGTAAGGTCAGTCAAGCAAGACAGCCGTTGGTGAGGCATATCGAATTCCAGTGTTCCTGTGATGGTATTCGATATGACTACGCAGTGCATACCAGCCGCAGCAGCTGCACGCGCGCCGTTAGGTGAATCCTCAATCGCTACGGCTTCGTCTGCAGTTACTCCAAGGGCTTCAAGCGCTTGAGTATAGAGTTCCGGGTCAGGCTTCACATTTGCAACATCATCTGCTGTACGAATGACTTCAAAATAATCTTTTAGTTTCAGTTGTTCCAGATGCTGTTCAACCCACTCCCGTTTGGAGCTGGATGCTACAGCTAGTTTCAGTCCGGCTTCACGTGCTTGTTCAAGATATTCCTGAATACCAGGACGCACCTTTTCTTTGTTCATCAATGCAGCGTGCTGCAACTGAACGGATTCCCTGAACGCTTCCCGATCGATCGGAAGATTCAAATCTGTGATGAGGTACTCATACGGATTAAATGTTTTCAGACTGGTACCGATGCATTGTGAATACATCTCCAAGGTTAAATCTACGCCGTGTTCCTTGTAAGCATCACGAAAAGCAATGTACCATGCTGTCTCTGTATCAATAATCGTTCCGTCGAAATCAAACACCAGTGCCTTAATCATAAATTTGTTCCTCCTGTTTCAGAATTAGTTTGGGGATAAAATAAAAATGAAAATTTTCTGCAAATTCATTCCCTGCACTCATTAACCTGCGGGATATTAGTTAACGCAATAAACCGAAATGAATATTAATTTGGGAAAAAATATGCGTTTGAAGCTAATAAAACCGTAACATAGGACAAACGGAGGGGTCAAGCGCGTCATGATTGTTTACATTGAAAATTTTAACATGTATGATTTGTTTTCAGAAAATGATGAACGTTGCAAACCGTTAACCCTTTTGCATGTAAGCGGTGTACTGAATAAACTGTTTTTACAGCTCAAAAAAATAAAACTTTTTTTATGAAAATTTGCTATTCTGACCGTTCAACAGCTTTCGACACTTTTATAATAGAAGAAATGGAGCTGAATTTATTGGATTTTATTAGCTTTACGCCAGATCAGGCCCTGTGGGAGAATGGAAGAAAGATTCTGAAAGTATATGGAGTAAGGGAGGAAGACAAGCATGTTGCAAAAGGACCGTTTCAATGGCTGCTTCATCGGGCTTGCAGCGGGTGATGCGTTGGGAACTACCGTGGAATTCAGCAGCCCGGGCACATTTGAACCCGTAACGGATATCGTGGGTGGCGGTGTATTTGGGCTTGAGGCAGGGCAGTGGACAGATGATACATCCATGGCTCTGTGTCTGGCAGAAAGTTTGGTACGTAAAGCAGACTTTGATCCTGCGGATCAGATGCGCAGATACACCAATTGGTACAAGGTCGGGTATATGAGCAGCACAGGCGATTGCTTTGATATCGGCGGGGCCACAAGAAGTGCCTTGGAGAGGTTTGAGATAACTGGAGAAGCCTACAGCGGATCAACCGACCCGATGACGGCGGGCAATGGCTCTATCATGAGGCTTGCACCTGTCGTGATGGCTTACGCTAATCAACCAAACGAGGCGGTCCACTATGCTGGGCTGAGCTCCCGGACAACACATGCTGCAACGGAAAGCGTGGAAGCATGTGAAGTGCTAGCCGCAATAATTGTTGCCGGTCTGCGCGGAGCGAACAAGAGCGTCATGCTGATGCCGGAGACATGCAGACAATGGAGGGAAGAACCTACTTTTTCGCCTGCAATTGAAGAGGTTGTTTTGGGTTCTTATCAGAGAAAAGAACCTCCCGAAATTAAGGGTAGCGGCTATGTGGTTCGTTCACTTGAGGCAGCACTATGGGCGTTCCATAAGTCGTCAAGCTTTGAAGAAGGCGCGTTGTTAGCTGTTAATCTGGGTGATGATGCGGATACCACGGGTGCGGTGTACGGACAAATCGCAGGTGCTTATTACGGGCTAAGCGGCATTCCGGCACATTGGCGGGACAAGCTGGCTATGCGTGGAACGTTCGAACAACTAACAGATGACTTGTGGTTGAAGGCGACAGAAAATCGTTGATTAGAGACAGGAGAAGAGAACATCTATGAGCACGACTGGACATACAATACAACCACAGGTTTCACCGTCAGGTAAACGAGGGGCGTTTCCATTATCCCTGTTATGCCTGACAATAGGGGCTTTTGCGATTGGTATGACTGAATTTATTATTATGGGCTTACTGCCTAATGTGGCAATAGACCTGAATGTAAGCATTCCGCAGGCTGGACAACTCATTACGGGATATGCGCTTGGTGTAGCGGTAGGTGCGCCGATTTTGACCGTATTTACACACAAGATTCCGCAGAAAAAACTGCTGGTACTGCTGATGTGCATTTTCATTATCGGGAACGCATTGTCCGTTATTGCTCCCACCTATGGGTTGTTAATCTCAGCACGGATATTAACGGCATTTTCTCATGGTACGTTCCTTGGTGTAGGTTCAATCATGGCAACGCGGCTTGTTGCGCCCGAGAGAAGGGCAGGAGCGGTATCGGTTGTTCTCGCGGGGCTAACGATTGCCAACATCATTGGCGTTCCGTTTGGTACATTTATCGGGCAACAGCATGGATGGCGGTCATCTTTCGGGGCGATTACAATTCTGGGCATTATCTCATTAATGGGGATTATTCGTTTTATTCCGGTTATTCCGCAAGGACCGCCTGCAAACCTCGGTCAGCAATTTCGAAATCTGGTACGTCCACAAGTGTTGCTGGTTCTGCTTATTGGGGCGTTGGGGTGCGGAAGTTTGTTTACAGTCTTCACCTATATTACGCCGATGCTTGTGGATATTAGCGGCTTTGCAGAGCAAAGTGTGACCTGGATTCTGGTGTTGTTTGGCTTCGGTGTAACCTTGGGCAATTTGGTTGGCGGCCGTCTGGCAGACTGGAAGCTGATGCCTTCGTTAATCGTCAACTTTGGGATCTTAGCTGTTCTGTTAGCTGCACTTACGATTACACTAGAGAATCCTTATCTCGCGGTAATCACCATATTCTTCTGGGGTGTAGCCGCGTTTGGTATTATGCCGGGACTTCAGATTCGGATTATGAATATGACCCGCGAAGCACCGTTGCTTGCGACAACCTCAAGTCATTCGGCATTTAACCTGGGAAATGCCGCTGGTGCCTATATGGGTGGGTATGCAATTACACATACGGGACTTATCTCAGTGCCTTTGTATGCCGCAGTTATTGCCGGATTAGGTTTGCTAGGACTGCTCTTCAGTCTGTTCATGGAGCGTAAACATCATGGGCCAGAGATTGCCCAGGTTGCAGAGGCAGCGTCGGCAAGCTGAATATGGAATCGTTTCGCCTCAATTCTTCCGTTGAACACGGAGAGTTGAGGCTTTTTATATCATGATGAGATCCAGAGTAGGGGAGCGAATAGACGGTCTGGTGGTGTGAAGAAGTATACTTTTCAAACTATAAGATATAGTTATTTAAGTTTTTTGATGATGTACAGGCCTTGTGAGGTGATATAATAAAGATGTAATTGGAATTGATTGTAAATTATGGATCACGGATGTTTACTTCCGTATTGAGAAAGGTGAAGGATAGCGGTCCGTATTCATGCGTGGAAAGGAGGAACTTCGTTTTAAAATGTAAGGGCTTTCAATTAAGGCTTGTGTGTATCTGAAAGACCTGTTATGAGGTTCGTACACGGTTTAAAATCATATTCCAAAGGAGATTGATATTAATGAAAAAACGTCTGTCCAAGATTCTGAGTCTCTCCATCACAGCAGCACTCCTTGTACCAACGATGGCGTCTGCAACGGATATGCAGGAAACTCCAGCTCCAGCCCCCATTCAGTCTGTGATAGATCAGGGAGCGACCGGCACCATGGATAATACCGGGCAAAATGCGCTGGCTAACACTCCGGTTGTGCCGGCACCACCGGGTTATGATGGCTATCGAAACAATATTCCGCACGGAAATACCAATCTGATATCCTATTACTCCACAACGGTAGGCAATACACGGAAAGCGACGGTGTATACACCGCCAGGATATTCTCCGAATAAAAAGTATAACGTCTTGTATCTCCTGCACGGCATCGGCGGGGATGAGTATGAGTGGGTTAACGCAATGAAACCAAAGAACATTCTGGACAACCTGTATTCGGAAGGAAAGCTGTCCCAGATGATCGTTGTCATGCCGAATGGCCGTGCCATGAAGGACGATCGTCCAGTCGGTGACATTTTTGCTCCGGACAAAGTGGCTGCGTTTGAACGGTTTGAGCAAGACCTGCTCAAGGATCTGATTCCTCATATCGAGGCCAATTATCCGGTGTACAAGGACCGCAATAGTCGTGCGTTGGCCGGTCTGTCCATGGGTGGTGGGCAGTCGCTTAACTTCGGATTGAAAAATCTGAATACCTTCGCTTGGGTAGGGGCATTCTCGGCTGCACCGAATACGCAATCTGTATCGCAGCTGGTTTCCAACCCGGGACAAGTCGCTAGCCAACTCAAATTGTTGTGGATCTCCTGTGGATCGAGTGATGGTCTGTTATGGGTCAGCCAGAATTTCAAAAACGGCTTGAGCAGCATGAACATTCCGCATACCTTTTATCTGGATGTAGGTGGACACGAACCATCTGTCTGGAACAGCGGCCTGTATCAGTTCTCACAACGAATCTTCAAATAATTTAATTTGAATTAGTTTCTTGAAGCAATCGACAGGAGAAACAGGAATTCATATCGATATGCAGCCTCAGTTCTGTTCTGCACAGGACTGGGGCTTTATGTTGGTTAGTGTGCGAATATGACATGATGAGTGAGAGAGAATATGTTAGCATGAAGGAAGCAGATCCACATGGAGCGGGTAGTTAATTACATAGGTAGATACATGAAGGAGAGAAATAGGATGTTCTATTACAAAGGTGCATTCCGGGAAACTGACAATGTGATTTATTTCAAAAGCGAGGTTCCCTTAACGGAGAACGATGTCGTTATATTTGGTGAGAAAACATATTTTATCGAAAGTGTGGAAAAAGAATTTCTCCTGCTTCAGCGGGTGGGCTCCATTGTTTCTGTGAGTCTGTGAAATCTTCGCAAGGTCATCCCCTTTTTCAAGTGTACGTGCACTTCTGGGCCTCTGCCTACATACAATAGATCGACCCTGTTCCCACACGTGCTCAGGCCAGATCGTTGTAAAACTGCAGGAGGTGTCATCTGTGCCCGGATTGTTTACCGCAATTGCTCTATTCATTAAAGAGTTAACGTTACTCGTCTCGTATGTCAAAAATAATGCGTTCCCCCAGCCACTGGCTGAGGGTGATGAAGCCAAACATTTGCGCCTTATGGCTGAAGGCAATGCTCACTCTCGCAATCTGCTCATTGAACACAATCTGCGCCTCGTCGCGCATATCGTCAAGAAGTTCGACAATACGGGTGAAGATCAGGAGGATCTGATTTCCATCGGAACCATTGGTTTGATCAAAGCCATCGAAAGTTTTCAACAAGGCAAAGGTACGAAGCTTGCCACATTTGCGGCGAGGTGTATTGAAAACGAGATACTTATGCATCTGCGTTCCCTGAAGAAAACACGCAAAGACGTATCCCTGCATGATCCCATCGGTACGGATAAAGAAGGCAACGAAATTACGCTAATCGATATCCTCGGAACAGAAGCTGATGATGTTGTAGATAAAGTGCAGCTCAAGATTGAAAAAAGCAAAATTTATCGCAATCTCGACATCCTGGATGATCGGGAGAAGGAAGTTGTGATCGGTCGATTTGGCCTGGAAGCAGGCGGGGAGGAACGAACTCAACGCGAAATTGCGAAGGAACTGGGCATCTCACGCTCATATGTATCAAGGATTGAGAAACGAGCGTTAATGAAGCTGTATCATGAGTTTTATAAGCAAAAGTAGTTGCTAAACAGACCAGAGGGCGCCTTTATTGGGAGCCCTTTTTACTGTGAAGATACTTAAAACTGGATCGATCTAATTAGTATTAATTATTTGGGATTATAACCTAAATAAAGGGATTTTCATCCCTGTTGAAGAATATCTTGTACACAGACTAATTTAATATTTAAGGAGTAAATCATAATGAAGTAGCTTTTTCGGAAAACTCCACTGTGGTTTTTGTTAATCTGGATCGTAGGATTTATAATGATCGTTTTCAACTCGTTTCAATCGTATTCAAGTATTATTAACTTTATTGCGTTATTGATGATTAGTGTTGCTAATGCTATTCGAGTTTGGAAAACCGAACGTTCATTAGCGATTGCCTTTTTAGTCGTTGTCGCTCTATGCTTGGCTTATATTTTTAAATACTTCTATAGATATGTATTATCAGCATGACGTGAGATAACGAGGGATCGTACATAAGACGACGATATTACAGACCAGTTGCAACTCAAGATTAGAGAAGCAAAGAGTATGAAAACCAGATCATCAAGAGGGCTCTATCAGCAGCGCTGTATCAGTTCTCAAAGTACAACCAGCAAGTGCACAAAAAAAGTATGTACAAAACCAGAGGTCACCTCTTACAAAGGTGGCCTCTTTGCTGTGCAAAAAAATATATAAAAGAGGGATATGTATTCTGGGCAGATTATTATATGATGAGTAATAATATTTTGCATCGTAGAGAGCATTTGCAGAAAGAGAGTGGTGGTTGATCATGCAGCAAGAAACGTTAACAAGGGGATTAAAGAACAGGCATGTGCAGTTGATGGCGATCGGAGGTGCGATCGGTACAGGTCTGTTTCTCGGAGCAGGCAAAACGATCCAGCTAACTGGGCCATCCATCTTGCTGGCCTACATTATTACGGGTGTTGTGTTGTTCCTGATCATGCGTGCATTGGGGGAGCTGCTGTTAAGCAACTTGCAGTATCATTCCTTTGTCGATTTTGTGCGTGATTACCTGGGAAATATGGCTGCATTTATTACAGGCTGGACCTATTGGTTCTGCTGGATATCCATTGCCATGGCTGATATTACGGCCGTTGGATTGTATACACAGTTTTGGTTTCCAAATGTACCTCAGTGGATGCCAGGGTTAATTGCGTTAGTCATTTTATTAATCATGAACTTGGCAACGGTCAAGTTGTTTGGGGAGATGGAATTCTGGTTTGCCCTGATTAAAGTCGTGGCTATTCTGGCACTCATTATTGTTGGTTTATATATGATATTCAAAGGTTTTACCACGGATCAGGGTCCAGCGAGTTTCACCAATCTGTGGAGTCATGGGGGATGGTTCCCGAATGGATTGCATGGGTTCATCATATCGTTCCAGATGGTAGTGTTCGCCTTTGTAGGCATGGAACTGGTGGGACTCACAGCGGGGGAAACCGAGAACCCGGAGAAGGTTATTCCGAGAGCGATTAACCAGATTCCGATCCGGGTACTGCTTTTCTATGTCGGCGCACTGCTGATTATTATGAGTATCTACCCGTGGAACGCTATCGTGCCCACTGAAAGTCCGTTTGTACAAGTGTTTGCCGCTGTGGGTATTGCAGCTGCCGCCGGCATTGTGAATTTCGTGGTACTGACGTCCGCAGCGTCAGCGTGTAACAGTGCCATTTTCAGTACAAGCCGTATGGTGTTCTCCATGGCAAAAGATCACAACGCACCTGAATCATTTGCAAGACTGAACAAGAGGAAAGTCCCTTCCAATGCGCTGTTTTTCTCCACGATTGTTATTCTGATCGCGATTGTGCTGAACTATATCATGCCAGAAGGCGTATTTACGCTGATCACGAGCGTGTCGACCGTGTGTTTCATCTTTGTCTGGGGCATCATGGTGATCTGTCATCTCAGATATCGTCGTACTCAGCCGGAACTGGCGAGTCGCAGCCGCTTCAAACTGCCACTTTATCCGTTCTCGAACTACTTGATCCTAGCGTTTTTGGCATTTGTGCTGGTGGTACTGGCATTGGCCGAGGATACGCGTGTGGCACTGTTTGTCACGCCGGTGTGGTTTATCCTGGTTGCTGGGATCTACCTTCTCAAAAAGAAAAATTTGAGTAATAACAGACAGTAGTCTTACCATCGTTGCCAAATAAAGCCGCCCAATGATATTGGGCGGTTATTCGTATTTATATTCTTACAGCCTCTTTGCCTTCACGAATGCCTGCGTAGATGGCATCACAGATATCGGTTGTATACTGGCCCGACATCCCTTCAAGTGCCGTGTTGGTGAATGCTGCAACACTAAGTTCTTCTTTTGGATCAACAAACCAGGAATGGCCGTAAGTTCCACCCATTCGCCACGTACCCGCTGATTCCGGTGTACCGGCTGCGACAGGGTCTTTAAGTACGGTAAAACCAAGGCCAAACCCTCTTCCTGGCCAGTATGGCATCACGAGATCACCGATTTGATTGGTAGACATCTCAGCCGCAACGGCTTCTGTAAGGAGAGGCTGTCCTCCTTGTCGCAATGCTTCAAGTAAAGTAAGAAAATCTCCGGTACTTCCAACCATACCCGCTCCACCCGATAAGTAAGCAGAAGTACGATTTGCACGATTGGGTGACAGTCTGAAGCCAGCAGTACCCTCAATAAAAGGAATCTGCTCCAACTCCTGATGAAGGAGACGCGGTTCTTCAGAACCATTAGCGTATGCGGCTGTTAATCGTTCCGAATCCACCGCAACAAAGTCAGTGTCGGTCATGTGGAGTGGATGAGTAACCAGCGTTTGAACAGCTTCTCGTAGTGACATCCCAGTTACCTTTTCGATAACGGCACCAAGTACATCTGTCGCAATGGAATATCTCCACCTGTTGCCTGGCTCATACAGAAGAGGAGCAGAAGCCAGCCTCTGCAGATTCTCCTCCAGACTCATTTCAGACCAATCCATTCCGTCCGATACCCCTGCAAGCTCATAGGTTCCCTGATCTTCTTGGAAGAAACGGTATGTCAAGCCTGCGGTGTGTGTCATCAACTGATGTACTGATATTAAAGCGTCCTGACCATTAGCAAGTTTGGGCCGGAATGCAGGAAGCCAGCGTGTCACCGGATCATGCACACTCAGCTTTCCTTGTGAGATTAATGCCAGAGCTGCTGTCGAGACAATAGGTTTGGTTACGGAAGCAAGTCGAAACAGAGCGTTTTCCGACATGCTGCGCTTTTGCTCCCTGTCCGCGAAACCAGCAGCCCGGCTGTATATCAGTTCCCCTCTTAAAGCAACTTGTACAACTGTTCCTACGATTCTTTTTTCGCTTAGAGCGCGGTCAATGGCTTCATCCACATAATTATGCAATGTCGTCATGTCTTTTTTTCTCATGTTTATCTTCCTCTCACCAACTGATGTATTTGATTTCTCGTGATAACTGTGTTTATTATATAAATGATTGATCTTGTATTACATGGTTTGTTAAAGGCATTATAATGAATTGGCGAATATACTTAAGGTAATTTCTGAATATATCTTATGTATTTAAAGGAGTGGATCACATGGACGAAATAGATCAGCATATTCTGTATCACTTGGAGAATCAGGCGAGATTATCCATGACCGAACTCGGCAAACTGGTGGGGTTATCTCAGCCCGCCGTTACTGAACGAGTCAAACGAATGGAAGAAAAGGGAATTATCGAGGAATATCGAACCGTAATCTCCCCAACCAAATTGGGCAAGCAAAGCACAGCCTATGTTCTTTTTCGTACGCGGGATTGTTATCCTTTCCTGGATTTCTGTCGTGCGTCACCTGAAGTTGTGGAATGTTATCGGATAAGTGGGGAGTACAATTACTTGCTGAAAATCCTCACAGACACCATTCAGGGACTCGAGGAGTTTGAGAACAAGTGTGATCCGTACGGTACTTACATGACTTTAATCACCATGTCTTCTCCAATTGCACATAAGAATCTCGTGGGAGGACCAAATCTGTTGGCACAGGCAGAATAAGATTCTGGTCTTTAAAATGAAAAACAGAAGAGGAGTCCACATCAAGTGAACTCCTCTTTCCTCCTGCGTGTAACTCATGCAAAACGTCTTCCTGTTAATTTGCTCTGGTAAATCCATATTTATAAGCCCGCATAGCTACAAGCAACGCAGGAATGAGCAAGATAAACAGCGCCCCGGAAAGGTATCCTGCTCCAAATACTTCAAGAAGGATGCCCCCGATGATGCCTCCTCCGCCAATCGCCAGATTCCATGCTGTAACCAGCATCGATTGGGCGACATCTGTGCTTTTGCCTCCGGCTTGAGCGATGGCAGTTTGTAACAGTGTCGCGGCCCCGCCAAACGTAAGTCCCCAGATCATGACGCCAAGGATAATAATCACAGGTTGATGAGTAGCAATTCCCATCACGACAGAGGCCAGAGCGAATGATGCCAAGCTAATGATAACCAATTTCCTCAAAAATCGGTCAATGAGCATGCCGGTTAACCAAATTCCAACAATGGAAGTAAAACCGAAAATGAGCAAAATCAAGTCGACTCTGTTAGCAAATACGGTCTGGGCAAGGTAGGGAGAAATATAGGTATATAGAATGTTATGGGCAAGCATCCAGGCCAGAACAACAAACAGAATAGGCCTAACTCCCGGAATTAAAAACACCTTATGCAGCGGGAGACGTTCACCAGTTGGCTCTCCGGCAAAATCCGGCATTCTCCAGAGAACCCATACGATTAAAGTTACGGTCAGAAGAGATACCATCCCGAAGATGAGGCGCCAGCCGACATAAGAACTGAGAAAACTACCGATTGGAACACCCAGGGCTAATGCTACCGGTGTGCCGACCATAGCCACGGCCATGGCTTTACCTTTTAACGAATCCGGGACCATTCGACGAGCATAACCAGCTGTCATGCCCCATAACACACCCGCAGAGACTCCAGCCATGAAACGAGCAGCAAGTGTCAGGATATAATCCGAAGATAAGGCGGTAACGGTGTTAAAGACAAGAAAACCACTAATGCATACTAACAGTAGAGGTCGGCGTCTCCATCCGCGTGTAGCAGCAGTCAATGGAATGGCAGCAACAAGTGATCCAATGGCATAAAGAGTCACCAATTGTCCGGTGAGGGCTTCTGTGATCCCCAAGTCTTTTGCAATTTGCGGCAGCAGTCCCGCAGGCAAGCTTTCAGTGAGGATGCAAATAAATCCCGCCATGGCTAATGCAAGAAGCCCAGCCCACGGAAGGCGTTCTGAAGATATGGAAGGCAGCTCCCTTTGCTTTGGGAGGGGTGTGTGAGCGGTCATGAATAAAACCTCATTTCTTATATTTTAATCCTATCCAGAACTATGCATATAAGCTTATCTGAAAAAATTAAATTTTTGCATACAGGATTAAAGGTAAGAAGGAGGTTTTAACATGATTTTTAATTTAATTTGTGAGTTTATCCGTTAATTTAGTATGTTCTAAAATGAACTGAAAAAAAGAGCAGTGAGAATGTCTTCTCCTGCTCATTGGCTCAAGTCATTACTTGATTGGATTAGCTTTCATTTCCTGTCCCATTTTCTCAATACCATCCAGAATTTGATATCCATAACCCCAGAACTGGCTGAAATCTGTGACATAGATCTGTTTGTTTTTAATTGCGTTCATACTTTGCAGGGCAGGGTTGGCATACAGGTTCTCAATTAGCTTATCGATATCCGGTGACCCGGCATACGCGGACAAGAGCAGGTAGTCCGGATTCGCTGTGATCAGTTGCTCAACACTTACCTCACCTTGCACACCATCAAACGTATTTTTCAGTTTTAGCAGGCCAAGTGCATCGAGCTGATACGTATCGTTCTGCATGCTGCTTACCGTAATGGTGTCTTCCGTAGCGGGTACGATATAGGCAAAAGTATGATCAGGCTGATCGGCTACACTTGCCTTAATGGCTTCAACACGAGTCTTCAGACTTTCCGTGAATGTTGCGGCATTTTCTTGAACATCGAAGATCTGCCCAAGTTGTGCAATATCGCTATACAGGCTATCAAGTGAGCCTTTGTGATTCGTCGTTTGCAGGAACGTGCGGATATTCATGTCATTCAATCCATCGACGGTACCCACGCCCCAGTCTGCATCAGCGAACAGGTCGCCCCGTCCGAGTACCAGATCCGGGCTTGCACCTACAACCAGCTCTTTACCTACATAATCCTTGGACAATACTGGAATTTGGGCGAAATCATCAGCCACATCCGGTGTAACGGAACCGTATAGAGCAGCAACACCGACCATTTTATCGGTCAGACCTAATTTGATAAGCATCTCAGCCGCAGATTGGGTATTCGCAACAACACGTTCAGGTGCTTTATCGAATACTTGCACTTTGGGTTTCCACTCGCCGCCTTCACCCGAGATCGTGAAGTTCTCAATGGTGAGCGGGTACGTCGTTTTATTTGTATTCTCAGCAGGAGCTGAAGTTTCTGTCGTGTTAGCTGTTGAAGTTGTTTCTTCGGCAGGGGAAGAAGTTGAAGTGTTCGAACAGGCTGCAAGCAGCATTAACAGGAGACTTAGAGCAGCGATGCCAATGGTTCTGGATGAGAATTTCATTAAATGATGAACCCCTTTTCTATGTGTTTTAAATTGACAAAGATAATCATTCTCAATTATAATCCGAGAAAACACATTGTAAATAGCTAAATTTAATTTGTTCTACATTTTACGCGAATTGATGGGGGAAGAGATGGCACAGACGGTTCAGGTTCAGACACAGCGTATGGGGAAAAGAGAGTCTCTGATTCATAGTAAATCCGGGTTTGCTTTACTGATTGCAGCTTTAATCATGATTACGCTTATATCCGTAGGTATTGCAGTTTCCATTGGACAGGTACAAATTCCACTGGCGGAGTCATATCGTATTCTTTTATACAAATTAACGGGATTTCAGTGGGGGACAACACCCATTGAGGCAGGCTCCTTTACCGATATCATTTGGCAGATTCGTTTCCCGCGTGTGCTGATGGCGATGTTTATCGGTGCAGGCTTGGCCTTGTGCGGTGCTGTTATGCAGGCTGCTGTGCAGAATCCACTGGCTGATCCTTACATACTGGGTATATCCTCAGGCGCTTCACTTGGAGCAACCTTTGCAATTCTAATTGGATTCGGTGCGATTGGGTGGCTAGGTCAGACGGGGGTGGCTTTCTGGGCTTTTGCCGGTGCGATGGGTGCGTCCTTACTGGTCCTGACTTTGGCAGGGATTCGGGGGAAAATGACGTCGGTTAAGCTGGTGCTTGCCGGAATGGTGATTAACGCGTTATGCAGCGCTTTTTCGAACTTTATTATTTATTTTGCCAACAATGCTGAAGGCATCAAAACGGTGACGTTCTGGACCATGGGCAGCCTGGCGGCTTCCGGATGGAACAAGCTTCCACTCGTAGGTATCGTCGTGCTGGTGGCGATTCTATTTTTCCTTTTACAGTCCAGAGTTCTTAATACGATGTTATTGGGGGATGAAGCAGCGGTTACACTGGGCATTAATCTGAGTGTGTATCGCAGACTGTACATGCTTTTAACTGCTTTGGTGACAGGCGTTATGGTGGCGAGCTGTGGCATGATTGGTTTTGTCGGACTCATTATTCCGCATATTGTCAGAGGTCTCGTGGGTTCCGACCATCGTAAGGTGATGCCTGTATCTGTGCTGTTTGGAGCCATTTTCCTCATCTGGACGGATGTTATTGCACGATCCCTCATATCCAGCGTGGAGTTGCCAATCGGGATTATTACGGCCATGATTGGTGCACCAATGTTTATGTATATGCTGGTCAAAAAAGGCTACGGTTTTGGAGGAAATTAAACATGAAGCTGAACGTAGATAATGTATCCATCTCTGTGCTGAACACGGACATCATCAAGGATATTTCATTACAGGTGAACGGTAAACAGTTCGTTGGACTGATCGGACCGAATGGTTGTGGCAAGTCAACGCTGCTCAAGAGCATCTATAAAGTAATCAAACCGCAACAAGGTAAGGTTTTTCTGGACAATACCGATATTCTCAAATCCAGTCCAAAGCTTGTTTCCAGACACATGGGCGTTGTTGGCCAGTTTAATGAATTGAGTTTTGATTTTACAGTGCGTGAGATGGTCATGATGGGCCGTACCCCGCACAAAAAACTGCTGGAGACGGATAATGAACGGGATCATGAAATCGTCGAGCAGGCTTTGGAAAAAGTACATCTGACTGAACATGCAGACCGCAATTACGTGTCTCTGTCTGGTGGAGAGAAACAGCGTGTGGTCTTGGCGCGTGTCCTGGCACAGCAGCCTGAATTCCTGATCTTGGACGAGCCGACGAACCATCTGGACATCAAATACCAGCTTCAAATTCTAAATATTGTCCGTGGACTAGGCATTGGCATATTGGCAGCGCTGCATGATCTCGAACTCGCCGCAGAATATTGCGATTATCTCTATGTGGTGAAAAAGGGCCAGATTGTGGTCCATGGCAAACCGGCTGATATTTTGACTCGCGAGATGATTGGTGAGGTATTTGATGTCGATTGTGAAATCTATACAAATCCGGTTACAGGCGGCCTGGGCATCGCTTACCTGAGTACACGTTGATTGGGACTATATCTTTGTTTGGATGACGTGGAGAATTGGAAATATCAATTGAAGTGAACATAGACCGTACCTGTTGGAGCGATGTTGTTGAGTGCTCGCAGGGCCGGTCTTTTATTTTTGATGGGTCTAGGCGCGTCTATTGAAGCTTAGGATCAACGGGATGAGCATGAGCACCTTTGCTGACTTCTTGGAAAACATCTGAGGAGTTACCGCTATGCGTTGAAGACTTACTGTTGTTGTCTTGTTGGGAGTGTTCTCCTGTTGCTGGGCTACTACCTGTAATTGCATAACTTCGTAGGATCTCTTCCAGATCTCCAATCGTCACAGGACGAGCATGTCGTTTCAGGACATAACCAAGTTGACCATTGGGTTCCACCGTCGCGGTCTCCAGATCATCTACACTTGTAATTCCGTTCTGTCTCATATGCATCTCAAGCTGATCCATCGTATAACGCATACGTTTCAGATTCGCTATAATGACCTTTCCGTCCTCTACCACGATTTTGGAACTGCCACTCATTAACCGTTCGAAAATATTAAATTTCAATTGCAGTTGTTCCACTACAAGCAATGTTAAAATGAAGACCGATGCTGATCCAATCGCTTTGCCAAGCTCATGATTTGCGATGGGTTGTACAATCGTTGTTCCGATTGAGATCATGATGACCGTTGTGGCGACACTCATCTGTGAGATCGACTTGCGTCCTGCAATTCGCAGCAGAATCATGCCGATAAGTACAAGTAAAACAGATTTCCATATCCAGTCCATACGTATATTCCTTTCTATTCCAGTATGCGCTTTGTTTCTTAGACTGTTCTGGAGTTGGAGTAATTATGCAGATGGCCAAATCCATAGCTTTCATTCCGCCCACCGGATCGTATACAATAGGGTATTGATGAAGTGAACAAAGGAGCGGGTTACAGTGGCAAAACAGAAATACTATGTTGTCTGGGAAGGCAAGAAGCCGGGTGTGTATAACACATGGGCAGATTGCAAAGCGCAGACGGATCATTATACTGGAGCAAAATATAAATCCTATGAGTCCAAAGCAGCCGCAGAAGAAGCGTATCGTGCTGGATGGAAAGGGAACTGGGGTTTAAGTGCAGGCGGAGCGTCGAAGACAAAGTCGGCTGGTAGCGGAAGAAGTGCTGGCATGGAAACGTCAGAGGAAGTGGATTACGACAGCCTCTCTGTTGATGTGGGCACACGTGGTAACCCCGGACCTGTAGAGTACAAAGGGGTAGACACCCGCACAGGTGAGATTATTTTCTCCGTCGGACCGATCTCCAAAGGCACGAACAATCTGGGCGAATTTTTGGCCATTGTACATGCCCTCGCACATCTGAAAAAAGAAGGCAGTACCAAAACGGTGTATACCGACTCGGTCAATGCCATGAAATGGCTAAAGCAGAAAAAAGTAGCCACGACGTTAGCACGGGACAACTCCACGGAAGAGATCTGGCTGATGATTGATCGTGCGGAGCAGTGGCTCCAGACGAATACGTACAGCAATAAAGTGCTAAAATGGCAGACCAAACAGTGGGGCGAAATCAAGGCAGATTACGGCCGGAAGTAGGTATTTATCCGTATCAATTTCATAATACCTTTCGCTGCTTCAATCAAGGCTAGATATAGATCAAAGCGGTTTAATTTGTCTATATCTAGTTACAAAAATCCATTTTTAGTGAGTTATGAAATTGATTTTTCTCAAGGATGCCTTCTTTATTTCTGGTCTATTAGAATCGTTATTTACAATTTCCAGTTTCCGCTCTATAATCATCTGAATATGATTAGTTAAACATATGGAGGAGCCTGTCATCTGCAGGCCCTCTTTATCTTTTTGGTCCACTGATTAGCAAGTCCATTCAATAGAATGGGGTATTTGAGTATATATTGCAGGAGGCAGACATGAGTTCCATTTATAGAAGTGAAGAAGGCAAGAGCAGCATACTTGAAGAGTATGAGATTTATTTGAACGAGTTGGGTGAGAAATTTACTCGGGAGTATGTAGAGACGCGTTTTGGCAAGACGCATGTTTTACTGACGGGTCCTCTAGAGGGCAAGCCGTTATTTATTCTCCAAGGCGGTAATTGTGTGAATCCGATGACGTTGTCATGGTTCTCTTCTTTATTTAAAGAATACCGGATTATTGCTCCTGATACGATTGGTCATCCCGGTTATAGTGAGGAAGCGAGTATCTCCACACGGTTTGATAGCTTGGCTTTATGGGTGTCGGATCTGCTGGATCACTATGATATTGAAAAGAGTGCATTTATCGGTCCATCGTTTGGAGGAGGCATTATCCTCAGACTGGCTACCTATATTCCGGAACGCATCTCGTGTGCCGTATTGGTTGCTCCTGCGGGTCTTGCGGTCAATTCCAAAATTAAAACAGCTCAGGATATCACGCTGCCACTCGTCAAGTATCGTATGACGTCTTCACCATCTTCTTTGCAAAAAATTACAGACAACATGTCGTGCAACTGCATGAAAGAAATGGATAAAAACATTATCGGCAAACTTTTTAAATACGTCAGCATAGATCAGGATCTGCCCAAGCTTACGGAGCGGGAAGAACTGGTGAATTATACGTCACCAACCTTGTTATTGGTAGGGGAGAAGGATGTCTTTTTCCCAGCGGATAAGTGTATTGAGCGAGCTCAAAAGATTATTACGAATGTAGAAGCCATCAAGTATGATACAGGACATTTTCCATCACAGGACGTATTGGTTCAGATGAACGAGGAAATAGGACGTTTTTTACAGAATAATTATTAATAAAAGCTGTAAATGAAGGATGAGAAATGTTTTTCTCCAGTTTAATAAAGTAATTACATCCATCTGTCGATACTCTATATAAGAGAATGCTTTTCTTCTATAGAGTAGTGTGGATAGGGATTAGCAGTATATCGTAGAAGGCTTGATATCATTAATATTTAAATATTTCGCGTTAAGGTGTTTCAAATTGCATCATTTGGTTTATATGTATAGTTGGCGATGAATTGCTGACTGGCTGAACCAAGTGATGCATTTACGCGGAAAGTCTTCCGATCGACAAGGTTGAAAAGAGGTCTGTTATGAGAAAAGACAATTGTAAAATGGCATTGCAGCGCAATGTGATTATAAATGATACATATCAGGTAAGACAGGTATTAGCCAGCAGTGAGTTGGCTATTGTATATGCAGGGCGAGATCGTAATACAGGTGCCAAAGTAGCCATTAAGGAATTTTTTCCACAGAGAATGGCTGAACGGCAGGCAGACAAGCGAGGGGTGTTCTGCTCTTCACGAGGATACGGTGGGCAATATCAGGAGTTACTGGCTGCATTTCTGCTCGAAGGTGAACTGTTATCGAAACTGGATCATCCTCATATTGTATCGTATTTGGATCATTTTGAAGCAAATGGTACGGGGTATCTGGTTATGGAATACTGCACGGGAATCACATTGACCGAGTATTTGAATGAACATAATCATGCTCTTGATGCTGCCTTCATAACGGAGACGCTGCTTCCACTGGTGGATACATTGGATTACATACATAAGCAAGGCATTCTTCACCGGGATGTGAAACCTTCCAACATTATGGTTATGGAGGATGGTACA
The DNA here is from genome assembly GCF_047302515.1 of Paenibacillus amylolyticus. GTDB lineage: Bacteria > Bacillota > Bacilli > Paenibacillales > Paenibacillaceae > Paenibacillus > Paenibacillus amylolyticus_G. The sequence continues at coordinate 904,852 of NZ_CP168019.1, forward strand.
CCCAAACTTCTGGACTTTGGCTCAGCTACCCGTTGGCCGATGCAATCTGGAGAGAAACAGGTGATATTTACATCGGCAGGTTATTCTCCGCTAGAGTTCTATTCGGAGAAATCCAGTCAGGGACCGATGTCGGACATCTATAGTTTGGCAGCTCTGCTCCATTATTGGACATGCGGGCAACCTCCTATGGACGTGAAACAGCGGTTGTTCCAGGATGAATTGCCATCTGTTCGCTCACATAATGAGTATGTGAATCCTTGGCTCGCTCGTGTTATTCATTGGGGGTTGACGGTTCGTTCTGAGAAACGCTGTGCTTCCTTAGCTTGGGTCAGAAGCTCGCTGCGAGTTCAAGCCTGGGTATGGAAAGTGCGCAAGCCAGGTACAGTGGAATGGTCTTTAGCCGAGAATGAACATACGCAGGTCTATGAAGTGGAGTCGAAAAAACAACATGAGACGGCGTAAGCAGTCATGACCTATGTTCATAGAGTAGATTCGCTTAATTGAGAGCATAGCCGTTAAATAGGTGTAAAATATAAACAAGCCAGTTCTTTCCCTCACAAATGGGGCGAACTGGCTTGTTTCTTTTATAGTTTATAGAATACATCATCGTTTACCAATGTCATTCATTCGAGATATACGTCAAAAAAGCTCACATGTCTCGTTCTGTTTAGAACAATGGTGTAAGCTTTTTTCGCGTTTTTTATAAAGATTTTAAATTGAATCCAATCAAAAAATAACAAAAAAAGTAATTTATTTTTGAAAAAACTCTTCATTTTCGAAAGTGATTTTAGGTCTAAAGAAACTTGTTTATCAAATTCAGTTGTGAATAAAAGAATAGAATCCTGAATTCGTTAAATAAAGTCACTAAATTAGATAATTCGGTCTATTTATATGTAAATTTTTTTGAAGGGTAATAGAGTGATTCATCTATTAACATACTCAATTACCCCAATTTACATCCCCTACGCTGCGGAATACGATAAGCCTAATCTGATCGTAAATCGCAGGAGGTATAAAATGAAACGAAAATCAACCCGATGGTTATCCGGTTTAGTAGCAACAGGAGTCATGTTGTCTTCCATGTTTTCCTTACCTGCTTACTCAGCGCCTTCTTATGGTCCTCTACAGCAGAGTGAAAGCGCTAAGTCCATTCTACAATCACTCACGCCAGAAGAAAGACAAGCTTTGAACCAGCTTCAAGTCATGGATGGTGAAGTGATCGACCCCAAGGTGAATACCAAAAGTAACGATTTGGTCCAAGTGATCATCCAATTCAAAAGCGAACCGGCTGCCGTTGCATTGAAAAGGGCTGGACTAAACAATGAGAAGTTGTCAGAGCTTACGGCCGCAAGCAGAGTAAAACAAAATCATCAGCAATTCAAGCAGCACATTAAGTCTTTGCAGCAGAAGAGAGGGCTATCTTATGCTGCTGCCTCGATCCAAATCACTCAGGAGTATGAAACCGCACTAAATGGCGTTGCGTTAACCATCCCTGGCGTAGCCGTAGAAGATCTGATGAGATCCGGAGTTGTGAAAAAAGTATGGGCTGACCAGGAAGTGGTACTTGATCTGCCAGAGACAGACACATCAAGTGAATTTGCATCTGCATCCGGAATGCAACCTCGAATGGCTGATAGTGTGCCTTATCTCGGCATAGACAACCTTCATGAAGAGGGCATCACTGGTAAGGGAATCAAAGTGGGTGTACTGGACACCGGAATTGATTATAATCATCCGGATTTAACAGGGGCGTATAAAGGGTATCGTGCTCATGCGGCTGAAGATCCCAAGCAAGTGGATCCGGCTACGGTAAAAGGATGGGACTTTGTTGATAACGATGCTGACCCAATGGAGACGACCTATGAAGATTGGGAAAATTCGGGTTATAAGGAGCAAGGTGTTTTAGCAGAAGCTTATTATACTTCCCATGGAACACACGTATCGGGAACCATCGCTGGGCAGGCCAAAAATGACGTGGGGTATGCTGTAAAAGGTGTTGCTCCAGACGTAGACTTATATGTGTACCGTGTACTTGGTCCTGGTGGAAGTGGTGAGATGAGTGGCATTATTGCCGGAATTGACAAGGCCATTGAAGATGAACTTGATGTTATCAATCTATCCTTAGGGGCCGCCACGAATGATCCGCTGGATCCTTCTTCAATTGCACTGAATAATGCCATGCTGCAAGGCGTGGTGAGTATGGTTGCGGCAGGTAATGATGGACCCAATGAAGGAACTTTAGGTACACCGGGAGCGAGCGCGCTGGCCATTACGATTGGTGCTTCCGATGTTCCGTTAACTATACCTACGGCTACCGTGACTCTGGATGTGTATAACAATCCAGGTGAGGGAGAGACAGAGGAAACACCTGTAATGGATGAAGGAACATCCGCAGAGGAAGAAGCACCTGCTGAGGGTGAGGAAACATCTGTAGTAGAAGAGGAAGCGCCAGAGGAAGAAGAAGCGCCACCAACAGCAGCAGAACCATCTGCAGCAGATGTAGAAGCATCAGCAACAGAAGAAGAGACACCAGCAGCAGAAGAAGCACCTGTAGTAGATGAAGAAGCAGCCGCGGAAGAAGATGCACCTGATGTAGAAGTAGAAGCACCACCAGCAGCAGAAGAAGATGAAACACCTGTAGCAGGAGAAGAAGCACCAACAAAAGAAGCACCTGCTTCAACGTTTACTGAGTTGTTACCACTGTTTGGTAAAGATTTTGCTGACGATCTGACCACACTTGAAGGCAAAACCTACGAACTTGTGTATGCAGGGCTTGGTAATGCTTTTGATTTTGAAGGTATTGATGTACAAGATAAGGTGGCCCTAATCGCTCGGGGAGATATTGCACTCGATGCCAAGATTGTCAACGCAAGAAAAGCAGGGGCGGCAGCAGCAATTATATATAATAATGTTGAAGGAACAATCCCTAATTATTTGGGTGAAATGAACGGGTATATTCCTACATTCCAAATGGTGAGAGAGCTTGGAGAAAAATTAAAAGAGTTGAACGGCGTGACAGTCACCTTTGGCGCAGCAGGCCAAACTGTTACGGAAGGAAATAAACTGGCGGATTTCAGTTCCCGAGGTCCAGCGTCCGTGAATGATGATATTAAACCCGATATTGTAGCCCCGGGCGTAGCTGTTTTTTCAACCTATCCTGTATTTGTGAATGATCATACGGGTGAGAATTATAATATTGCCTATGCACGAATTTCGGGTACTTCCATGGCAACCCCGCATATGGCGGGTATTGCTGCACTTATGCTCGAGGCACATGAAGAATATACACCTTTTGATGTGAAGACTGCTCTTATGAATACAGCTGTCGATCTGAACGGGAATTATTCCGTATATGAAGTAGGTGCAGGCCGTGTAGATCCGTACCGGGCAGTCCACACATCCGTGTTTGCCAAAGTTCAGGATAAAACGATTCACTTCTCGAATGACGAATCCATACTTATTGATGAAATTACAGGTTCCATCGTATTTGATAGTGCATATTTGGAAGAAAACGACCAGGGAATCGTATCTGACAGCCGAACAGTTAAGATCGAGAATAAAGGGGACGGTGCCAAAACGTATAACACTTCCATGAAGCTGTTAAACGATATGAACTTAAATGTTCATCTTCCAGAATCCATTACTGTAAGTGCCGGAAGTACGGAAGAGATGACTGTTTCAGTGGATATACCACAGGACACGCCAAGTGGTCGATATGAAGGATATGTATATCTGGATACGGAAAATGCGGCGGATCATATTCAGATCCCATTCTCCATCCGTATTAGCGAAAAGGGGATTACTACGGTGGAGATGATTCCACCATCCGTCACAAACGATACCCCATTCCATCAGTTCCTGAACCGGATGACACTGAGTGCCATTCAATTGGGCAGTCCCATTGATTCTGTGGATGTATTGCTGAAGGATCGCGAAACTGGCGAGGAAATTGGGTTTGTAGGTACCTTGAATTCGCAGTCCATGCTTCCGGGAGTGGAATATCTGATCCTGAATGTGTTTAGAGGTTATGCATTTCCGATTGAAAACGGGGAGATCTCCAACGTTGCACGATTTGTCCCTGAGGGCAGCTACACACTTGAATTCATCGGGACTGACTCGGACTCTCAGCAGTATTCATACGAAAGATTGGTAGTTGTGGATAATACAGCCCCAGAGATTGATTTGGGTATAGAGCCTGGCGTATACGAGCTCAATGATAGTATGCTCACGGAAAGGGAAGGTGGACAGGGCGTCTGGTATGATGGCACAGCTATCGATTCAACAGTTCAAACCTTTGTTGATAATGGGATCACCGCTTATGATCAATCATCCAATCGTGTCATTTTCTACGAGAATGGCAGTCCCTTCTATTCCGGTGATTTGCCTGTTTCCAAAGAGGGAAATATATCTTTTGGTATTACTAAAGAAGAATATGATAATGGTTACGAACTTCGACTCTTTGGATTGGATGTGGGTACAGCGGCAAATGCCGTTAAGGACCATCGTTATGGGTTTATTTCCGAAGGCAAACCTTATTTGACCAGCACGTATGACAAAGACGAAGTGCGTAAAGGAGATACCATTACCCAGACCATTCAATTGAACAATGTGGAGAAGTTAAACGGTATTTCGTTTACCCTGGAATCGATGTATGACTATAAACAATTTAACCGGATTGAACCAACGCCTGAGCTGAAGGCATTACTGGATGACACAGGTGCTGAAGTGAATTTCAGTGAACCTGCAGTGGACCAAAGAGAACTCAGCTTTGAGGCATTCATCTCAGGTGGGTCCTTTGAAGGAATCACAGGGGATCTTGATTTGTTCCATGTTATCTTTGATGTACCCAAGGATGAATTCTATTTTAAGAAAAGCGACGTACCATTTCTTGAAGCGAAATACACAACGGTTGGCATGAAAGAGAACGAAGAGAAATTGGCATTAGCCGCGTTTAACACAGACAGCTATGATGTAATCTCCAAATCTTCAAGAACATATGGTTTTGTACGTCCGGAAGCTTTTATGGTCGATGGAGAGTATCTGGATTTTGAAAATGACTATTCGGCAATGGGCATTGAAGTTTATGCCGAGACGGCTTCCGGTGAGAAATATGAGGGGACTGTGCAAAATTATGGTGAGTTCCTGATCGATGGGATTCCGGCAACAGGAGAAATGACGACCATCTACACACGAGCTCCGGGTCATTTACCTTCCAGGCTGGCAGTGGTTCTGAGCAAAACGATTGATGGCGAATATTATGGCATCAATCAACTGAACTCTTCTGACTTTACGTATGCAGGAGATATTAATGGAGATGGAGCCATCGATATCTATGACATGGAGCTTGTAACAAAATATTATCGTACTTCGGATGAAACTGCTGATATTGACCAGGATGGTTATGTAGGAGACACCGAAGTGAGTTATATTACGAATAACTTTGGAATGACGGCTAACTATTCTACCAAGAAACCTGTTTTGCAAATTGGGGAAAAAGACTTAGGGTACTTCCTCAATAAAATTCAGGAAATGAACAATGGTGGTCCTGGTAATAATGGGGGCGGTTCGGGAAATAACGGTGGTGGCGGATCTTCTACGATCCCTGCACCTGTCCCAACACCTGCACCACCCACAGACCCAGATCCAAGCCAAAATCAGGTCATTACAGAAAAAGAGTTGAAAGCTGTGACAAACGGTACCGCAAATGTGGATATTACAGTTGGTAAAAAGATTGAGCTGCCTGTTAATGCGGGGGATTTGTTGGGTGCGAATTCACTCACAATTTCTCAGCAAGGTGTACTATCACTCACCATTCCATCCAGCGTATTGAAAGAACTGCAGACCAAAGGAGGTTCTGGTGCTGCTGGTGGCAAGATCATTTTGGATATAATGAAACAAGATGTGAAAGCACCAGAAACGAAACAAGGTCTTACGTGGACAACCGCAGGTGCTGCTTATGAAGTTGAACTGTATCTCCAGGTTTCCAGTGAGAAATTATCTCTGTCCTCGCTTCCTGAAGATTTTTCACTGACACTCCATTACGACAGAACGTTAAACAGCGATCTGATTGGAATGTATCATGAACATTCATCTGCGGATCAATGGGATTACGCAGGTGGGATCGTAGATAAAGAGAAGGGTACCGTTACTTCCCAATTGTCTGATATGGGCACGTATGCACCGTTCGTTTACGATAAATCCTTCGAAGACGTGGCACCAACGCATTGGGCAAGTGATGCAATCAAGTCTCTTTCGGCGAAACATGTGCTGACAGGCAAAACAGAGACTGCGTTTGATCCACAAGGTCAAACGACTCGTGCCGAATTCGCCGCTTTAATCGTGAGAACCCTTGGTTTAGAGGTGAAAGGTAATGAATTGCCATTTGGTGATGTGAGTAAGGATGCCTGGTATGCAGACAGTGTGGCTGCGGCATATCAAGCAGGTTTGGTTCAGGGAATAGCGAATGATAAGTTTGCTCCGACCCAAACCATTTCACGTGAAGAAATGGCAGTGCTCATGATGAGAGCATACGAATATCAATCCCAATCAAACCATATCCAGTCCGCTGTTGCCGGTTATACGGATGAAGCAAACATTGCATCTTGGGCAAAAGAAGCTGTGGCGGAAGCTTCCGAGCTTGGTGTAATGAACGGTTCTACTGGTGGGCAATTCAAACCGAAAAATAGTGCTACACGTGCCGAAACGGCCCAAACGGTTCACAATTTACTTTCGTTGCTGAAATAAGAAGTACAAGGATAAGAGGTTCCTCCAGCATTAGGAGGCCCTCTTATTTTTTTGTTATTTAACCTAGGGGAGCTTCTAAAATTCTCTTCCCAAGTACATCAGACTCCAATATATAACTGGCAGAGTCCATATTCGAACCCTATAATTAGGAATAAAATGATGGATTAAAACGAGGTGTAGTGATGATTGAAGGGAAGATTATTAAATTTTACCGGGAGAAGAATAGACGAACTCAAGGCGAACTGGTGAAAGGGATCTGTTCAGTCACACATCTGAGCAAAATTGAACGGGGAATGACAGAGTATTCCCAAGAAATTATGGACATGCTCTGTGATCGACTATGTATTGATATGGCAAGAGAAGTAGCAAGATATCATCAAATGAACGATCTGCTGGATTCATGGCAAGAGGCCATTATTATGCAGAGAACAGTCGAAGCTATTCGTCTCAAAGACAAGTTGGAAGTGGAACCGTTAAAAGGTATACCTGACCTGCGTTTATCCTATGACTTGCTGCAGATCCGATTTTACTTATTTATGAATAATATCGTTGAAGCTGAGAGACTTATAGCCGAAGTTGAGATTCCGGATGAATCGGAGCATTCATATGAACATTATTTTTATCACCATGTGAGGGGGATTTATTATTTTCTTACAGGACATTATCGCAAATCCATCCAGACATTAACTTCAATCAATCAGTCCAAATATACGAATCATGAGTACTTCTATCATTTGTCTCTGGCATATCACTCGATATATTCGAATATCACGTCGTACTATTACGCCGAGAAAGCTATTCAGCATTTTCGGAAAACGCTCAATATGGTGCGGATCATTGACACTGAAACCATTATGCTGGTTCAGCTCAATTCCCGTGAGTATCATGATTTTCCTGAGACGAAACGCAGATATGAGAATCTGATTCGGATTAGTGATGATTGTGGGCTCTCTGACCGAAAAGCCAAGCTGTTGAACAATCTGGGTTATGAATATAACCGGCGGAAGCAATATAAGGATGCTGCTTACTGGTACAGACAAGCGCTTGATATCATTCCGGAGAAACAACCGTTATACCTGATGGTACTCAATAATTACATAGAATCGAATAGGCTAGGGAACCTCATTCCTGCAAACAAGCTGTTGGACATGTCTCTGGAAACCTTGCACAATTCTAAACTTGTTTCAGACGCAAGTTATATGGAATTGGAACTCCAGTCTGTCATTTTACAAGGGCAGGAGCAAGCCTATTATGAAATGATAGAGGAGCGAATTCTTCCTTATTATCGTGAACTTGGTTCCCAGTATCTTGCTGAACGTTATGAAGGGATATTGTTTCAATACTATATGGATCATGGTAAAAAGGACAAGGCGCTCAGGCTCGCCAAAAATCGTTTCGAATCACAATTGACTTCACTTATATAAGATTTGAAACGAACACCCCAACTCCGATACAATGTTCTCATAGAGTCTGAGAGAATGGATCAAATACGGTGCAGAAATGGAGAAAACCAATATGACTGATTTTATCAACGCTGACGATATTAATGACGTAATTCTGGCTGCGGCAGCAAACGAGCTGGAGCAGATGGTGGACAAAATGTGTGAGCTGATTGGCACGCCTTTGGAACAGACGACAGAACTGGAGCGTCAGGTCATGGCTGCTTTTGGTTTTGGCGCGGTGTATGGCATCACTCATCGGGATCAGCTGGCGGAGCCGCAGGCCCATGCCTTGAGCATTCGGATGCTCATTAAACCGTTTAATTACAGTGAACAGCAGGCGGTTGATTTTGCCGATGATCTGATCCGGGTGGCTTCCGATCGTGAGGTTCATCCGGTAATGAACACGATTATCCAACGTGGGATTGATGGACACCGCCAATTCAATCAGGAAGACGATGAAGGATTGGAACGTAATATTCAGGAGATTTTAACAGCGGTTCAATCGCAAAAATAGACGGTTTTATTAGATGTGGGAGATGATTGCATTGGATCTGATGAAATTAAGCAAGGAACTCTCATACGCTCTGCGACATGCACCATGGGAGTATGAGCTGGAACTGGACGAAGAGGGTTGGGTGGAAATCTCGCAATTACTGGTGGCTTTACATGAAAGTCCGCAGTGGAAGGAAGTCACGCAAGCCGATCTGGAGCAGATGATCCAAGCCTCGGAGAAAAAGAGACATGAAATCCGTTCTGGCCGCATTCGGGCATTATATGGACATTCGACACCTCATAAGATATCGAAAATATCTGCTGAGCCACCGGAAACCCTGTACCATGGGACCCCGGCACGCGCAGTAAATTCTATTATGGAACATGGCTTACAGCCGCGGCAAAGGCAATATGTACATCTGTCCGCAGACATCGATACAGCCAATCAGGTGGGACGAAGACGGGATGATCAGCCTGTCATTTTGAGAATCAATGCTGCTCAAGCTTCCACAGACGGAATCCTCTTTTATCATGGAAACGAAAATATCTGGCTGGCCGATCACATTCCTGCACGTTATATTCTTGAGCAGGTGAGCAGTGAGCAATGACTGTTGAGCAATGAGTGATGAACTGTTGTGGACAACATAAATACCAATCTCAAATCGCAGCAGTCGCAATCAAAGGGTGAGTATACGGTCATCCGTTCAACGGTTATACCGTTGTATTGATCGTTAGCTACACCAAAAAAGGGACGCATCCAACATTTGTTGGTGTGTCCCTTTCTCATATCCAAAACTTACTTGCCTACAATCGCTTTAATACCTTCGCTAAGTGGCTGAGCCGGACGGCCAAGCAATTTCTCTAAAGTATCACTCTCTACAGCCAATGCGCCTTCACGGATGGCACTCTGCATATCAACAAGCATCGATACGACAAAGTCCGGTAGACCTGCGCCTTTCATGATGTCAGCGTAAGCGGCACCGTCCACGTTTTGCACGTTGATTTCCTGCCCAAGCACTTCACCAACAATGGCAGCCAGTTCAGCTTGCGTGCGTAGTTTGCCGGACAATTCATATACGGTATTCTCATGTCCTTCACCTGCGAGTACAGCTGCTGCAGCATGGGCGTAGTCACTGCGGGTAGCCCAGCCTACTTGGCTGTCATTGGTGGCATGAACCCAAGGTGCACCTTGCGTAGCTGCTTGCACACTGCCTGCTTCATTTTCCAGGTACCAGTTGTTGCGCAGGAAGGAATACGGAATGCCGGATTCACGAATAGCTTTTTCTGTAGCGCGGTGAACTTCCGCCAGGGAAAGGGTATTTTTTTCTGCATTCACAACGCTTGTATAAGCGATGAATCCCACACCTGCGCTCTTGGCAGCGTCAATGGCAGCCTGATGTTGGCGAATACGCGTTTCATTGTCACCATCAGTTGAGATGAGCAACAGACGATCTACACCGGCAAAAGCTTTCTTCAACGTCTCCGGTTGATCGAAATCACCGTGACGCACGTCAACCCCTTGAGTGCGGAGTGCTTCCGCTTTTTCCGGATTACGTACACTTACTGCCACATCCTTGGCAGAATCTGTTTTTAAAAATGCCTCTACAACCAGTGAACCCAAATGACCTGTTGCGCCAGTAACCAAAATTTTCATTTTCTTTTCCTCCTATGATATGTGTTGTTGGTTGCATATGGATGTAATCAAAAATGTTATAACAGGTGTGATTACAACGAAAGGGTTAAAAAAAGCTCATAATGAGCTTTTTTATTCAGAGACATGAATCTGATCCATCATCTGCTGTATGGTTACACGATTCAAGCGCTGTTCCATGGCTGTCTGAGCTTCAATGAGTTCGGCACGCAAGGTGTGCTCAATCATGTTGCCGACCGGACATTTCGGATTCGGATGTTTGTGAAAGTTAAACAATTCCCCATCCTCCACGACCTCAAGCGCTCGATATACATCAAGAAGGGTAATGTTCGCCGGATCTTTCAACAAGGAAGCACCGCCCACACCGGGTCTGACGTCAATCAGACCAGCCTGTTTCAGCTTGGACATAATCCGCCGAATAATCACGGGATTTGTATTCACACTCTGCGCGATCACATCTCCGGTGCATTCATTGGGCATAACAGCGATCAGGGACAGGGTATGAACCGCAATGGAAAAGCGACTGCTGATTTGTCTCATGGGATAATCACCACCGTTGTAACTATAATAGTTACAAAGCGATTGGTTGTCAATTCTTTTATATCATATGTTAATTGATAGTTGCTGTTATCCTGTAATCGTAGATGATCAAACAGATGATAATTGAACTATCACCTATGTCAAATAAATGAGTTGTGGTTCTTTTGAAGCGTTAAAAAAGAAGTAGGTTTCAAACCTTTTAATGTAATAATAGGGCTAAATTCCTATTATTTTCAAGTTAAATGGAACTATATGGTTTTCTTGTTTGCGTACAGAAGAAGAAAAATGACAAAAGCTTCGACAAACTAGAAAATTATGTATGAATTGACAAATGTAAAAGCGATTATATAATGTGTTTAACTACAAGATTGTACATTTAGTTACAAATGATTCCAAATAACAAACGGCGGGAGTGGGACAGGCATGTGGTTTTTGGTTCTATGGTTGTTAGGTCTAATTTCAGGGGGAGTACACCTATATGTGTTAGGTTTTCCCGGGGAAATGAGCGAGATTAGCAGAGTGTTGCTGCTTCATCAGTTTGTGGTTACGTTTGGATTGGTTGGAGTGATTGGTTATGTTGTCAACATTGCCAGAGCGGATCAGACAGCCAAAATGTTAGGATGGCCTGGTGGACCATTTCAGGTTAAATACGGTTTTTCCCAGGTAGGGCTTGGAGTTATGGGGATTATGGCCATCTGGTTCCAAGGGAACTTTTGGGTTGGTGTATTGGTAACGATGTACATATACGGATTAAGTGGTCTTTGGTCACATACTTATGTCATGATTAAAAATCGCAAGGCAGATGGAGACAGTATCGGGAATCTCATTATGGATGTGGTGTATCAAACGTTTATCACGGTTCTCTCCGTATTGGCTGGTGGAATCTGGGTAATGCACTAAGCTGTAATTGATTTTTTGCCTTACACAGCTTGAATCTCAATTAAACGATGAGGTGTGGTCGTGATGGTACAAAAAACCGTTGAACTTTCCGAAACACAAAAGGGAATCTATTTTGATTGTCAGGTGAATGATCCCACTTCGTATAACATCTCAGCTTCAATGCAATTTGATCATCTTCAAATGGAGATATTTCGCCGGGCCATCGAATTGCTTATATATGAGCAAGTGGTGCTGCGTACTCGGATTGAGATTCAAAATGATGTACCCGTGTTATCCGTTCATGAAGATATGGATTATTCACTTACCTTGTGGGACCTTAGTAGCGAGAATCAGGAGAATTCAAAGGAACAACAGTTAGAAGCACTGGTGGATGAATGCATCGGGACACCTTTTGATCTGGAGAAAGGTCCTCTGTTCCGTATAATGATTGTTCAGATGGATAAAAGCCGATATATTCTGACCTTATGTATTCATCATTTAATATGTGATGGCTTGTCGCTTGAACTGATGAAAAACAAACTTATCCAGTCATATACATGTCTTCTTGAAGATCAGCCTGTGGATGTCAAGCTGGATGAAGGATTCATCTCTTATGTTGAGGCAGAGAACAAGAAACTGCACGAAAACAAGTACTCCAAAGAGCGGGAATACTGGTTAAACAAAATGAAGGGAGCGGAACCTCTTTCGCTAAAGCACGACTTTCCAGCAGGTTCTGTACAAGAAGGGATTGGTCATGAACTGCGATTTGATATTTCGGAATCGTTAATGGCTGATATTACACAGATGTCCAAAGATAATGAAGTAACCGTTTTTATGTTCTTTATGGGTGCCTTTGGCATTCTTATGAGTAAATATGTCGGTACAGACGATATCACCTTTGCCTCCCCATATTCTCATCGTCCCGGTATGGACTTGGAAGAAACGATTGGATGTTTTGTCCATATGTTGCCTATGCGATTCCATATTGACCTCGAATCAACTCTAAAACCTCTGCTGCAACAAGTAGCCACAACCTGGATGGATACGTACAGGAACATCGGATATCCCAATAACCTCATTGTCAGAGACAGCATGTTACAGGCTCAACCCGGATCACCATCGTTGTTTGATATCTCCTTTGTTTATGATTCCTATGAGGAAGATATGCTCGGAACTCGTATTCTGGATCAGGATAAGGTTACGTTTCCAGGAGATCTGATGGTGGTGTTGAGTCGTTTACCGCAAGGTGCTCAGTTGAAGCTGCAATATAAACCGAGCTTGTTCCGTGAAGATTCAATGGAGCGAATGGGCCAACGATTTCTATATTTGCTGAATCAACTAGTAACCAATTCTGATCAAAAAATCAGTGAGTTCAGCCTCCTGATGCAAGATGAGAAAGAAAACCTACTGTACCGATTCAATCAAACTTCTTATTTTCCCTACACTCCACAACATATTATGGATATATTTCACGATAAAGTAGCACGTTTCCCGGAGCGGGTAGCTCTAATGGAAGGCAAGCAGCATCAGACCTATGCGCAGGTCAATGCAAAAGCGAATCAATTGGCTAGGCAGATCGTTGCGAGTAAAAAAAGTGATAACGCGGCAGTTGGCGTGCAGATGCCACGTTCCTCGGATATGGTCATTGCCCTATTGGCTGTATTAAAAGCCGGATGTGCTTTTGTGCCTGTAGACCCTTCCTATCCTTTGTCCAGAAAGGACTATATTATATCGGATGCAGACATATCCATAGTGCTGGCTATGCAACCCGAAAAAGATGACGAGACTCTGGATGTCCAGTACATCTACGTTGAGGGCGATCAGGCCTATACGGGGGATGTCTCAAATCTCGAAGAGGCGCTGAATCCGCATAGCCTTGCCTATATCATGTACACGTCCGGATCAACAGGCAAGCCAAAAGGAGTCATGGTTGAAAATCATAGCGTAGTCAATACACTGCTTGATCTGGAGCGTCGTTTTCCAATGCAGGCGCAGGATGTTTACTTGCTGAAAACGGCATATACCTTTGATGTGTCCGCCACGGAACTTTTCGGCTGGTTCATGGGTGAAGGCGCACTAAGTATTCTTGAGCCTGGAGCAGAAAAAGACCCTGCTCGTATTGTGTCTACGGTGGCATCACATAATGTTACGCACATCAACTTTGTTCCAACGTTATTCCGTCTTTTTCTGGAAACGATGGAGCTTCGCTCCGATCTGTCAGCATTGGAAACGCTGAAATGGATGTTTGTTGGCGGAGAGGCAGTCACGCCAGACATCATTGAGAAATTTAACAGGTTAGGCATTAGAGCAAGTCTTGAAAATGTTTATGGTCCAACCGAATGCACCATATGGGTTTCTCATTATCCGTTAAGCCATTACGAAGGCTTGGGCAATGTACCGATTGGCTACCCGCTCAATGAGTCCAGATGGTATGTCGTCGGAAATCATGATGAGCTTCAGCCGTTAGGTATTCCAGGGGAGCTTTGTCTTAGCGGTGTTGGGCTTGCACGTGGATATCTGAATCTGGAACAGATGACCCGAGAGAAGTTTGTCCCTAATCCTTTCTTTCAAGAAGGACAGGATGCTGAGCATTTCAGGTACATGTACCGCACAGGTGATCTGGTACGTTCACTCCCAAGCGGTACGATCGAATATCTGGGACGCATTGATTTCCAGGTTAAAATTCAGGGAGCCAGACTGGAGACAGGCGAAATTGAGAATACCCTGTCATCCTATCCGGGTGTCATCCAGACCGTGGTAGTCATGAAATCATTTGAAGGTAGGTCCGGTTTGCTGTATGCCTACTATCTTTCAGAGCAGGAGTTGCCTTCTGTCGAATTGAGAGAGCACCTGTCTCGTTTGTTACCGGCATATATGATACCATCCGTTTTTGTACATAAATCCGAATTTCCATTGAATAGCAGTGGGAAGATTGACCGGAAGGCACTCATGGCAGATATCACGCATGCTCACGCTTCCAGTACGTTCTATACCGCCCCGTCTTCTGAGCTTGAGAAGGTTATAGCCGAAGTGTGGGCCGAAGTGCTCGGTGTTGAGAGAGTAGGGCGCGATGACCATTTCTTTGAATTGGGCGGAAATTCATTTTCTGTCATTCAGGCTCACAATAAACTTAAGCATTATACCGATGTGGAGTTCCCTGTGCCTCGTTTTTTCGAATGCCCGACATTGCGTCAATTTGCCGCACTGGGTCCGAAAGATGAGGGAGTTCGGATACCGACTGAAAGGGAACAATTGTTTCAACGAAAAGATGGCATTATGCGTGAGGACATTGCAATTGTGGGCATGGCGGTGAATGTGCCGGGTGCTGAGGATATAAGGGAGTTCTGGAGTAACCTTGTTGAACGGCGGGAAAGTATTCACTTTTATAGTGATGATGAATTGAGGGAGCTTGGTGTGGAGGAAGCACTGCTGCATTCACCTCGTTATGTCAAGGCAAAAGGACGTGCCAACGGCATCGATGAGTTTGACGCAGGGTTCTTTGACTATACTCCCGGTGAAGCCAAAATGATGTCTCCCCAATTCAGACTTTTGTATCAGGGAATATGGGAAGCGCTGGAGGATGCAGGCTGCAGACCGGATGAAGCGGGTAAGGTGGGTGTGTTCCTTGGCGGGTCCGATGACTTCGAATGGTACCGTCAAGTGCTTTTTAACGATGCTAACTATAGCAGTAAATACGAAGCATTCACCCTCAGCACCAATCATTTTCTCGCTACCCGAATGGCTTATAAGCTTAACTTAAAAGGGCCGGCCTATACCGCTCTGACGGGATGTTCTACTTCATTGGTTACACCTCATCTGGCATGTCAATCTTTGATCGTTGGAGAATGTGATGTGGCCGTGGCTGGTGGGATCACCGTGGAGTTGCCCAATGAAGGGGGTTACATATTTGAGGATGGCATGATGTTTTCCACAGATGGACACTGTCGTCCATTTGATGCGTCAGCCAGTGGAACCGTCTTCTCCAATGGTATGGGAATTGTGGTGTTGAAACGTGTAACCGATGCTCTGCGGGACGGAGATCATATCTACGGGGTCATCAAAGGCTCAGCAATTAACAATGACGGACAAGAGAAACTCAGTTTTCTTGCTCCTAGCGTAAGCGGACAGGCTGAAGTCATTCAGGATGCCTATAAGGTAGCCGGAGTAGACCCGGAAACGGTGAGTTATATCGAAGCACATGGTACGGGAACGTTACTTGGTGATCCAATTGAAGTAAACTCATTAACTCGGGCCTTTGCTTCCGACCAAAAGCAATTTTGTTATCTGGGTTCGGTCAAAGGCAATGTGGGACATATGGATACAGCCGCAGGTGTGGTTGGTTTAATCAAGGTAGCGCTCAGTCTTGGACAAGGTTATATCCCTGGAACAGCGAATTATGAGCAGCCTAATCCCAAAATTGATTTTTTGAATACGCCTTTTAAAGTTAATGCACAAGGGGTGGACTGGAAACAGGGCAATGTGGGAGTCATGCGCGCAGGAATCAATTCATTTGGTGTGGGGGGCACGAATGCTCACATGGTATTGGAGGAGGCTCCCGAGATGGAGAAGTGCAGTCCGGATGATGACGTAAATATATTGCTTTTTTCCGCCAAAACGGAGTACTCGCTGAACCGCACCGCTGAACGGATTATGGAACATCTGACTCAGCAGCCGAATCAATCTGTATCGAACGCAGCGTGGACCTTGCAATCAGGTAGATCTGTTTTTGCGTATCGTAAGGCACTCATTCTGGATAAGACATGGAAGGATAATCCGGACAAGCTGATACAGCAGCTGGGGAAAGCACGCGTATACCATTCAGCTCAAGGCACCCGTCCCGTATACTTTATGTTCCCCGGACAGGGCAGTCAGTATCAGGGAATGGGTGCAGAACTATACAGATCTACAGAGCAAGCAGGCCTGGCTCCAATCTTCAGAAGTTATATTCAGGAAATATTGGACCTTCTGCCTGCGGAAGAACGAGAAGATATGCTGTCTGTTGTATACGGGGATCAGCACCCTGAGCGAATAAACCAGACGGAGTACAGCCAATTCGCACTGTTCATGACAAGTTATGCGCTGGCCAAGTCGCTGCTGGATCTGGGCATCAAGCCAGATGGCATGATCGGGCACAGCATTGGTGAGTTGGCTGCCGCAGCTGTAGCGGGTGTATTCGAACTTGGAGATGCTGTCAAGTTAGTTCGACTTCGCGGACGTCTGATGCAACAACAACAACCCGGGGTCATGCTTGCCATTATGGCGGATGCACAGCAGGTGAAGTCACAACTGGAGGAAGACATGTGGCTTGCCCTGGTGAATACTACAGGCTCCAGTGTGATTGGTGGGACAGCTGAAGCCATTTCACGGATGGAAGCCAAGGCTGAAGGACTGGGCTGGAAGTGCATTCGTGTGAAGACTTCCCATGCATTCCATACGCCAATGATGAATCAGGCCGCCGAGGAATTTAGACGTTATTTAGCAGAGCATTCACTTCATACGCCACAGATCCCATTACTGTCCAATACCAGTGGAACATGGGCGCTTGGAGATGAAATCACACAACCTGACTATTGGTCCCGCCATATTTTACAGCCGGTGTTGTTTGAATCAAACCTGGCTGAAGTGTTGAAGGATGAGCGGGCTGTATTAATTGAAGTAGGTGCAGGACGAACGCTAAGCTCCTTTACCAGACAGCACAGTCTATCAAGAGATTCCCAGACGGTACTGAATATGCTACGTCACGTAAGGGAAACGGAGCAGGACAGTATCTATGTGAACCGCAGACTTGCGGAGTTATGGTGCGAAGGCATGGAACCGGACTGGAAGGTGCTCAAAGGGCAGACGGTACGGCGCAAATGCTCGCTGCCTACTTATGTTTTCAACAAACAATCCTATCCTGTCAGTGTTTCTCTTTCTCGTTCATCAGCAGTGGACGGAATGGGTACCGGGGATGATAGGCAGCATGCAGAGCAGGGTAAGGGAAGTAGCCCTACTCTTATAAAAGGGACAGTTTATACTGGTGGTTCAGACCAACTGAAACAGATTGTCCTAGACGCATATCGAACGATTTTTGGCATCGATGATCTAGATGAAGAGGTTAATTTTTTTGCGGTTGGAGGAGATTCTCTCAAAGCAGTCAGCTTGTCTGCATGGATCCGGTCTCATTTAGGAATTCAGCCTGAGGTAGCAGATATCTTCAATCATTCAACGCCTATTCAACTGGCGGAGCATCTCTATGTCATGGCGAAACCAAAAGTGGACCAACAGACCATTCAATCTGCACCCACTATGGATGCGTATCCAATCTCTTCTGCACAGATGCGTATGTTCACACAAGCGATGCTTGATCCAGGCAATACGGCCTACAACCTACCGTCTGCAACCATTATTGAAGGTGAATTGGACCGTATAAGAGTTGAGGCTGCTTTGCAGAAGTTGATGCAGCATCATGAGGCGCTCAGAACATCGTTTGAGATACAGGGTGGTCAGATCGTTCAGATCATCCAACCTTCGGTTCGCTTAAGTATGGGCTATGCAGAGCAGCATGTGGCAGATGACCAAGAGTTGCCTGCGATGATTGAGACATTGATTCGTCCTTTTGATCTGGGGAATGCTCCGCTTATGCGGGTTGAACTGATTAAGATAGGCGAGCGCAAGCACCTGTTATTCTTTGATATTCACCATATTATCGCGGATGGTACATCTGTTGAAATCATTACTCGTGACTTCAATGATTTATATTTTGGCAAAGAGCAAGCAGTCCGATTGCAGTACAAAGATTACGCGGTATGGCAGCAGCGACGTCTTGCTTCACAGGAATACATTTCACATCAAACGTACTGGCTGGACCATCTTGGCCCTTCTTTACCTGTGCTGGAGCTTCCACTTGACCAGGAGCGTCCATCACAGCGATCCATGCAAGGGGGACGTCTTCATTTCACGTTGAATCGTTCGTTAACACAAGACTTGCACGAGCTGGCTTCCTCATCGGAAGCATCCATGTATATGGTAATGCTAAGTGTGTGGAATCTTCTTCTTGCACACCGCTCAGGTCAGCAGGACATTGTGGTAGGAACGCCTGTTGCAGGAAGGATGCAAGAAGAGTGGAAAGAGACGGTAGGCATGTTTGTCAATATGATTGCGATGCGGAATTTTCCAACGTTTGATCGTACGTACACTGATTTTTTACGCGAACTTAAACAACATACACTGGATGCTTTTGCGTATCAGGAGTATCCGTTTAATGTGCTTGTGGCACAACTGGGCGTGACACGTGAGTTGAACCGAAATCCGGTATTTGATGTTTGTTTTGATTATCAGAACATGGATTTGCATGGACTTGAACTTCATGGTTTGCAATTCAGTTCTTTTCCGGTGGAGACGGGTACGTCTACTTATGATCTGTTAATGACCTGTCAAGAAAACAGGGAGAAGCAGGTGATTGAAGGATATATCGAATACTCGCTGGATCTGTTCCGCCAGGACACAGTTGAAGGTATGATGCAGGAGTTTATCGGACTCTGCCAAGAGGTTGTAAAACAGCCTGACCTGTCTGTGAGCGAACTGTTTGAGAGAAACGAACGTTCTCATGAGCACCCAGTCAATCGTCTTGCTGGTCCACGTCTGGATTACAATCCTGCGGTAGGTCTGCATCGGCTGTTCGAGCTACAGGCAGAACACACGCCAGACAAGAAAGCCCTCCTTATATCATCCGGAGCCTCTTTTACCTACAGGGAGCTTAATGAAAAAGCTAATACGCTAGCTTGGAAGCTGATTGATCAAGGTGTGCGCCGGGATGAACCTGTAGGCATATTATCCAGACGAGATGAATCGTTGATCATTATGCTATTGGCGGTGATGAAAGCTGGGGCGGCTTATGTGCCTCTGGACCCTGCTTTTCCGCCGCAGCGCATCGTGAATATGATTGAAGACAGCCGAATGAACGTATTGCTGTGTACGCCTGATGCAGAAGGCACAGTGACTTTTAGCGGAGAGCGATTCGTGTATGATCCAACTTCCCAGGATGTGCGCGCATCCGTTAACCCGGACAGAAGCTTCCTGTCTTCGGACCTGTCCTGTGTGATTTTTACCTCAGGATCAACGGGGCGTCCCAAAGGGGTGATGATTACTCATGAGGCGATGGTCAATTTTGTTGAGGACATCAGGCACCGACATATTTTTGCACATGAGACAGATCGCATCATCAGTGTAACGACCATATCTTTTGATATTTTCGGATTTGAAGTGTGGACACCATTATGCACCGGATATTCGCTGTATCTGGCCAATGAGCAGGAGCAGCTTGACCCGGCTCTTGCTTCACGTCGAATACGTGAACATGGTATTACGCACATTCTTAGCACGGTCTCACGCATTAAGGCATTTGTCGAAAATCCGGAATTCGCTCAGGCGCTGGGCAATCTGCGGTGCGTTCTTACTGGAGGGGAAAATGTCCCTGTGGGACTCCTCACCGATCTGAAGCGGCTTACGCCCGCTCGAGTCTTTAACATGTATGGACCAACGGAAACTACGATCTGGTCAACGACCAAAGAATTGAATGACACAGCCGCGATTACCATTGGCAAGCCCATTACCAATACAGAGATTTATATTCTGAATGATGAAGGTGAAATACTGCCACCTGGAAGTTATGGAGAGCTGTGCATTGCAGGAAAAGGATTATCCCGCGGTTATCTGCACAATGCAGCTGAGACCGATGCCCGATTCATTGCAAACCCCAATGTTTTGGGAGGCCGTTTGTACCGAACTGGCGATCTGGCCCGTATACTGCCGGATGGGGATGTTGAGTTGATGGGACGGTTAGATCAGCAGGTGAAGATTCGTGGCTACCGGATTGAACTGAACGAGATTGAGCAGGCAGCGATGAAGTATGAACGTGTAAGAGAAGCTGTCGTTAAGGTAGAAGGGGCCGAGCAACATTCATTGCAATTAATTCTTTTCTACAGTCTGAAGCCTGGGATGGGGCCTTCCGTTATGGAAGATGAAGACGTACAGCTTCGGACCTGGTTAAAGCAGCGGCTTCCACAGTACATGATGCCTGCTCGCTTGATTCGTCTGGAAAATCTGCCTGTGCTGCCTAATGGCAAACTGAATCGCAATGCCCTTCGTCTGGCTAATTTTGAAACGGGAGAGAAGGCTAATCCGGCTCTGGTTTATGGCTCATCGATTCAAGGAATGGAGCGGGCAAAAGTTGATCTGGAGCAGATGCTCATTGCAGCGTGGAAGGAAATATTGAATCTGGATACGGTTAATATCCATGATCACTTTTTTGACATCGGAGGCAACTCGCTGGGGCTTATTCTGATCAATAATCGCCTGAATGCCTATCTGGATAAAAGCGTTCCGCTGGTGCAATTGTTTGAGCATTCCTCCATTGCATCACTGGTCAATCATCTGGTGGCTGAGCAGATGCTGCCGATAGTTACACAACAGGTACAAGAGGAGAGCGGACATATCGCTTCGGCTGAATATCCTGTTACGAACCCGGAGCCGACAACAGCTCCAAAAGAGTATGTGAGGAGCACAGTTGAACACAGCGAAGTGGAGCAGGGCAGACCGGAACAGAGTATCCCGTTTGCTTCAGAACACAGTACCAGAATTCCTTCTTCGTCGGATATCGCAGTCATTGGCATGGCAGGGCATTTTCCCGGCTCCAGAAATATTGAGGAGTTCTGGGATAACCTAATGGCAGGTAAGGACGGTATCACCCGTCTGAATGAGGAGGATCTAACCGCTGCAGGTGTGCGACCGGAAGACTTCAAACATCCTGATTATGTACGGGCCAAAGGTGTACTGCAAGATACTGAGTACTTTGACTCCGGATTTTTCGAATATCCGCATCAGGAATCCAACATGATGGATCCGCAAATACGGCTGCTCCATCAGTGCTCATGGGAGGCGCTTGAGCATGCCGGGTGTGATCCTTACAGTTATGAGGGAGCTATAGGATTGTTTGCCGGAAGTGGACTGAGCTTACCATGGATGGTGCAATTTCTAGGTCGTTCTGGTAATTTGCTACAGGCTTTTGAAGCCATGACTTTAAATGAAAAGGACTATATTACAACCCGAGTATCTCACAAATTAAATCTGAGAGGGCCGAGTATGGCCGTACAGACCGCATGTTCGACTTCTTTGGTCGCTATCCACCAAGCTGCTGAATCGCTGATTCGGGGGGAGTGTGATGTGGCACTTGCGGGAGGTGTCTCTATCTCCTATCCGCTCAAAGAAGGCTATCACTGGCATGAAGGCATGATTTATTCAAAGGATGGTCATTGCAGACCGTTCGATGAGCAGGCATCTGGTACTGTGTCTGGTAATGGATGCGGAATGGTTGTGCTCAAGTCACTCCGCGACGCGCAGAGAGATGGAGATCATATCTATGCAGTCATTAAAGGTTCAGCGATTAATAATGATGGCATGGACAAAATTGGATATACGGCACCGAGTGTGGCCGGGCAGGTCAAGGTTATTCAATCAGCCCTGCATCGTTCGGGAGTGTCTCCAAAAGAGATCTCCTATCTGGAGGCGCATGGAACAGGAACCAAACTGGGGGACCCGATTGAAATTGAAGCGCTCAGGCAGTCATGGGGAACAGATCGTAGAAATTATTGTGCTCTAGGTTCTGTGAAAGCCAATATTGGGCATCTTGATGCGGCAGCAGGTGTCGCCGGTTTTATTAAAACCGTACTGACGCTTTATCACCGGGTGGTTCCGCCACAGATTCACATGAATCGGGCGAATCCGATGTTGGAGCTGGAGCATAGTCCCTTCTATATCAACAGGGAGCCACAGCCATTAGAAGACGCGAAGCGTATCCTGCGAGCAGGTGTCAGTTCGTTTGGGATCGGGGGGACCAATGCTCACGTCATTTTGGAGCAACCACCCGTCCAAGAGAGCCAAGCCAATTATGAATCTTTGCTTCTGCTGCCCTTCTCGGCCAAAAGTGAATCTGCGCTGGAACGCACGTATGATTCGGTTCTACAGGCAATCCATGCATTGCCGGAGCAGTTGCCCAATGCTGCGTGGACGCTACAGAAGGGAAGGAGCAGATTCATTCATCGTAAAGCACTAATCGTTGTAGACGGTTATATTCCGCCAAGCGAGCAGTCTGTAGAGTTTGAGACACAGGCAAGTGTGATGAATGGGAAGCCTAAGGTCATGTTTTACCTTAGCGGAAATGCAAATTGGGAAGCGCGTAAGATTCGGGAACTATATGCTTCTGTGTATCGGAGCCAGGTCTCAGAGATATTCAAACAGCACTTTGAAGAGATACTGAACCTCTTTGAGTCCAAGGAACAGTATGCCATTCGTCAAGGCATAGGGCGATCGTTAACCGATTCAAGGCTTGAGCGCATGCAGTGCTTTGTTGTGCAATATGCTCTTTATAAAACCGTAATGCAGCTTGGTATCAAGCCAGATGCTGTCTGTGGACAAGGCGTTGGGGAACTGGTGGGGTTGGTTATTAGTGATGCACTTGATCCAGTACATGCCGTGGGGCTTTTATACAATTTGGGGCATTGGTCATTAGAAGAAGGAGCATTGTCAGATGCTTTGACTGGAAGGATTACAGATGCAACTGTAACAGACCATGCGTCGAGTATTGCACCACTGTTATCTCCAAATTTCCTGTTTACGCTGCTAAATCGCAAGGCTCTTTCTGAATCTGCTGGGCATACACTGTGGATCGTTTCGAATCAGCTGCAGGATACAGAACAAATAACCCCGGATTCATTTTCAGAGCCAAACATCATTGCTCTTACTGGAGATCGTCAGAGCTTGCTTGAGGCAGACGTGTATTTAATGAAAGTACTTGCTTTTTGCTGGTGCTCTGGCATGGAGCTGGATTGGGAACAGTTAAACGGAACGGGGCGTAGGCAAAAAATCTCCCTGCCAACGTATTCCTTTGATCCCATTGTTCATCAACATGATGTTGCGTTGTATCAGCTTGCAGGTATGTCGCAGGTTGCAGCGGGTTCTATCGCAGCATTAGACCAATCTCCATCCGGGAAAGTCAGGGTTCAACGGACTGATGATGAGATAAGGCATGTATTATCGCAATTGTGGCTGGAGTTGCTTGGTAATGGAGCAGTCGGCCTTGAAGATGATTTCTTTGAGCTTGGAGGTCATTCTTTAAAAGCGATTTCCTTGGCGTCGAGGATTAAAGAAATGTTTGGACTGAATTTGGGGCTGGAAGAGGTTTTTGATCATTCTGTATTTGAACACATGGTTCAATGGATTGCTGAACATCAGGTTACAAGTGACTCTGATTCAGTGAACCCAATCTTGCCTGTTACTAAGAAAGAGAAATATAAGACCACTTCTGCACAGCGAAGAATGTATGTGGTGCATGAGTGGATGAAAGGTGAGAGTACGGCGTACAATCTCGCCAGCTCTTATATGGTAAGGGGAAAACTTGACCCTACCCAATTCAGAGTAATAATGGATGCACTGGTAGAGAGACATGAAGCATTCCGTACCAGATTTGAAATGATTGACGGTGAGCTTTTCCAAATTGTGGAGGGTCAGGTTCCAAGCGTGGTGGAGTTGCTGGAATTAGAAACGGCAGGGTTAGAACAGGTCATGGAATGGATCAAGCCTTTTGATCTGACCAGCGCACCATTGGTTCGTGTTAAGCTCATTCGCCTTTCTCAAGAGGAACACATCTTATTCATCGACATGCATCATATCATTTCGGATCAGAGTTCCATTGCTATCCTGATGCAGGATTTTGCTCGCATGTACAGTGGAGAAACATTGCAATCTCTTGACATTCAGTATAAGGATTATGCGGAATGGCGTGATGAAGCTGCGTCACATGGACAATCTGTTAAAGACGCCGAGTTTTGGATACGGGAATTTGAGGACAAGCCTGCACCGGTTGAATTGCTTACAGACTTCCCAAGACATGGCGCGTCCTCTTACAGCGGAGACAGACGTTCCATTGAACTTGGTGAGTCGTTAAGCACACAGGTCAATGACTTCTGTACTCAACAAGGGATTACACCCTATATGTTGTTCATGGCAACTTTGAATCTATTAATCTGGAAGTATACGGGTCAAGACGACTTGGTCGTTGGTACAGCGGTTGCGGGGCGTGAGAAGCCAGAACTCAATAACGTTATGGGTATGTTCGTGAACATGCTTGCCATTCGCACCAGTATGGACAGAGAATGCTCCACAGAGGCGTATTTGAATGAGATGCGAGGCAAGCTGTTATCCTGTTATGAGCATCAACAATATCCTTATGAGGCACTGGTGGAACAACTTGGTCTATTCGGTGATTTAAGCCGCAACCCCCTATTTGATGTGGTGCTAAATTACATCAATATGGGAACCGATGATCCTGAAGCCGGGGAACTGATGCTTGAACCATGGGTGGAAGGTAAGGTGGATGCCAAATTTGATCTGACTTGGACACTGGTCGAACATAAACAATGTTACACGGTTGAACTTGACTATCGCTCAGATTTGTTTAAAGCCGAGTCCATGGAACTAATGCTGGATAAATTCCGGTATATCCTGTCTCAGATCACAACAGGGGATAATGAACGAATTGGTCAGATTAAGCTCACTACACCGGAGGAAGAGGAATGGCTGCTGTATGGAGTCAACGATAATGCCGCCCAGTATCCGCGAGATGCGACCATTTCCCAATTATTCGAGGAACAAGTTCATGTGCATGCACAGAAGACAGCATTGGTCTGGGAAGACGGTGAATGGAGCTATGCGGATCTGTATGAACGTGTTCAGTGGCTGGCGTTCAGGTTGCTTGGACAAGGGGTGAAATCAGGCTCTAGTATTGCTCTCATTCTGGACCGTGGACCGATCCAGATGATCAGTATTCTTGCTACACTCCAAGTGGGTTGCAGTTATGTTCCGATCGACCCGGCTTCGCCGTCATCGAGAATTGAATTTATTTTGCAAGATTGCGATGCGGCTGTGTTATTGACTGAAACGGCGTATGCCTCCACATGGCAATCTGTAGTTCCTTGTATCGTGCCCGCAGATGAACTGTCAGCATTTGATTCAGGAGACATGCAGGAGCCCGTTGAACATATGAACAAGACTGCTCTTGACCCGGCTTATATCATTTATACATCAGGGTCAACAGGAACCCCAAAAGGGACTGTGATGAGTCATCGCAATGTGACCAAAGTCATGAAAAATAGTAATTTTGTTACCGTCGTGCCAGAGGATCGTATCCTGCAAATTTCTAACTATGCGTTTGACGGTTCCATTTTCGATATTTTTGCTTCATTAATAAATGGAGCTACTCTTGTATTAATCTCAAAAGAGACCATTTTGGATATGGCTCGTTTGGCGGATGTCATACGACAGCAACGGATTTCAGTATTTTATATTCCGACATCCTTGTTTAATATGCTGGTGGATTGGGATGCTGATTGCTTGAAAAATGTGCGTAGAGTGATGTTTGGTGGTGAAGCTGCATCGGTGAGTCATGCCAACAAAGCGCTTGCATGCGTGGGGCCGGGCAGGCTGTTAAATGGATATGGGCCAACGGAAGCAACCTTTTTTGCCTCCTACCACTTATTACAGCAAACAGAGCCTTATACTGGCTCACTGCCCATAGGTTATCCCCTGTCTAACACAGCCTTGTATGTTCTGGATGATGAGCTGAAGCCTGTGCCACCGAACGTCCCAGGTGAACTGTATATCAGTGGGGATGCGGTGGGTATTGGATATCTTAACCGTGAGGATCTAACCCAAAAACACTTTCTTGATGATCCCTTCCGCAAGGGAGAACGAATGTATCGGACAGGTGACATCGTCAAACGTCTAATTGACGGCAGTCTGATTTTTATTGAACGTTCGGATTTCCAGGTCAAGATTAGAGGTTTCCGCATTGAGTTATCGGAGATAGGCAATTGCATGGAGCGTCTTTCGGGAGTTCGTGATGCCTTTGTCATGACAGTTACAGAACCATCAGGTAGTCTATACATTGCCGCTTTTTATACAACCGATACTGGAGCAGATACTGAGTATATTCGAAGAGAACTTCACCAGCAGCTGCCAGAGTACATGGTGCCTGCACGAATTATTCGAACGGATCATCTTCCGATTAATGCCAATGGCAAAGTGGACCGAAGGGCATTGTCCGAGCATTTGGTTGAAGAGCAGCAGAGGTCTCTGGAAGTGAGTTCACCTCGGACAAAAACAGAGCGTATCATTCTTGCCGCCATGCGACAGATCCTGGGTAATCCAGACATTGGTGTGGAAGATCACTTCTTTCAAAATGGGGGGCACTCGCTCAAGGCGATTGCATTCACTCAAATTTTGTCAAAAGAAGGAATTGCCATCAATGTGAACGAATTATTCCAATATCCGACAGTTAGAGGACTTGCAAAATTGGTAGATATTAATCCTCCGGCGTCAGTTTGGTCCGAAGATAGCCTGCATATTCAGTCCCCGATAGTCATACCACAGGACATAACACTTCATGAGAAACAACTGGACAGCCTGGTCCTGCATGTCTTAAACAGCTGCAATCAGGTTTCATCTTTTATGGCGGGCATGACCCCTATGGGTCAATTCCCACTATCTCCAATTCAACAAGCACATGCTTCTACGACTTCACGAGCAAGCGGATTTACAACAACGCTGGAAGGCGAATTGAATGAACAAGCTGTAAAACACCTGATTCTTGGGGTTATATCCCGGCATCAGTTGCTGCACAGCATGATATATGAGGAAGAACAATTGTATTGGCATCCATGTGATATATCGTTAGCGGCGGACATGCTGCAACAGCTTATCCCATATCTTGATATTCGTCATTATGCTTCGGCTACGATTGAGCAGTTGGAGTACAAACTGGTTCAGTCTCTGTTACACAAAACGTATACGTTGAAAGAACTACCTTGGCGTCTGTGTATTTTGCGTACAGGAGCAACAGAGCATAAGCTGATTTGGAGTTTTGATCACCTTGCGTTTGATGGTATGAGTGCCCAGATCATCAAGCAGCAACTTGAGTCGAAGGCATTATATAGACCGCAAGGTATAGAGATCGAGAGTGATCTTCTGTACCAAGTACGAAATTATGAGGATTATGTAAGTTTTCTGTCTCAAGGCCCCGTAGGGGTATCAGAAGATGAAATGGAGAAACAATTTTCGCTTCAGGCATGGAATAGATGTAACACCATCGTCATGAACAAGTTGAAGGAAACAGAAACATTGTCGCCTTCAGCGATGACTGTCGAGTTGTCCCTTGCAGGGAAGGAGCCTGCAGATGTTTGGTGGACATGCTTTGAAACTTTTTCCAACATCATTGCGGCTTATCTGAACATAAGCCAATTGCCAATAGCCCTGGTGCATTACGGAAGGGAGTATGGCGAAGAATCCTACTATGATTATGTGGGAGAATTCCTTGATCTGATTCCAGTGCTGGTAGACAGTGAATTCACACAGGAAGATCTGTTGGAACGTCTGGAATTTACGAAGCGACACAGCATTAACTTTATGGCACTTACACATGATTCTTCCCTCTCGGCACAATATGGTGGCATACAGGAACAATTGGGAACTGCCTACAGGCAAGCAGAACAGGAGCCGCGTCAGATGATTCTGTTTAATTATCAAGGCTTCATCTCCAGCAGCGAAGCGATCCCAATGTCGTCTCAGTCGTCGAATGACCAAGATTCGAATTCGGGACTCGCCCAATTCGAATGGGTTATTCGCTACGACGAAGAGTGTCTGTACGTACATCTGGCCTGTCAGGCTGGTCTGGACATCAAACGTATGAAACAGCTGATTGATGACAAGCTTGGTAGCGATGTGAAAGTGGTAGTTCACAATGAGGCAATGGAGGTGCAACATGTCCAGTAAATCCATACAGCGAGGACCCGAGCTGATTGTGCCAGAGCATTATTCAACAGTGGCTGAGATGCTAATCTACATTGCAGATATTCATCCAGAAAAGGGAATGACCTATATCAGCTCTTCAGGTGACGAACAGTTTGAATCATATCCTGAATTACTGATGCAGGCGCGCAAGTACCTGCAGTCTCTTCAGGAGCAAGGCATTCAACAAGGACAGGTTGTTATTTTGGAAATTGACCAATCACAGGAATTTTACCGTACCTTTTGGGCTTGTATGCTGGGGGGCATTATTGTCGCCCCGGTTAGTCCTCCGGCTGCCTGGGAACCAGGCTCAGCCGGTCTGGAGAAATTCACGAAAGTGTGGGAGGTACTCGGGCGTCCAGTCGTTATCGTCGAGGAAGCCTACATGCCCAAGTATAAACAGCTTGCGGAAAGTCCGGTATTCAAAGGTCTTATGTTGATTAGCGTGAACCAGCTTCAAGTAGGCCAGCAGATGGCTGATCTATGCCCAACCTCTCCTGATGACATTGTGTTCCTGCAATTCTCATCAGGAAGCACGGGAATTCCCAAAGGTGTGCAGTTAACAAATCACAATATTATCGCCAACAGTATTGCATGCAAGACTTTTCTTGGAGCTGAAGAAGGAGATAATGTGTTTACCTGGTTGCCGCATACGCATGATATGGGGATATTTGGACAGCATCTGACACCCGTCCTGAGTGGAGCCAACATCATGGTGATGTCACCTTATACCTTCGTACGGTCGCCTTATCTGTTCTTGCGCAAGATTACGGAGCATCAGGGGAAATGGTTTTGCTGTACCAATTTCGGTTTCGAATGGATGGTGCAGAAGATCCCGGATTCCAAGCTCTCAACGCTGGATCTGTCTTCACTGCGTATGACCTTGAATGGTGCAGAGCCTATATCAACGTCTGTTATTGAGCGATTTGTCAAAAAATTCAGCTCTTGTGGCTATCGTCCCAATATGATGTTTCCTGCATATGGCATGGCAGAAGCGACAGTAGGTGTATGTACCTCCAGACTGGGGGAAGAGCCACGAATTGAACGTATTTCGCGTACACGGCTGGTGCAGGAAGGACTGGCTGTGCCAGTCCAGCTACCTAGCAGTGATAGCCATACTTCGGATGTGATCGAATTTGTTCATGAAGGATATCCCATGACAGGGATTCAAATCCGGATTGCGGATGAACAGGGTGAAGTGCTGGATGAGCGGGTTGTTGGCGAAATCCAGATTCGTGGGGAATCGGTAACCTCCGGATATTACAGTCTTCCGGAGATCAATCGTGAAATGTATGTGGATGGGTGGCTTCGCACTGGAGACTTGGGTTATATGGCTGATGGCTCCCTAGTTGTAAGCGGACGAATCAAGGACATTGTGTTTATTCGGGGACAGAACCATTATGCGCATGATCTTGAAGAAATTTTGTACCAGAATAGCAGCATTCCGAGAGGGAATCTGACGGTAGTCGGACACTTTAACAGCCTCAAACAAGTAGAGGAGCTGCTTGTATTTGTTAAATACAAATCGGGCACTCCACAGTTTCTGGATGTACGACAGGATCTGATCCAACGTATGAGGGCTGGATTGGGTATTGAGATCACCCATGTTCTCCCAATCAAGGTTATTCCCAAAACGACGAGTGGCAAGGTCCAGCGCTTCATGCTGAGAAACGAATATGAGCGTGGAGTATTTACCAAGGACATCGAGGCCATTGAAGAGCTGATTCGCGAAAACACACAACAGCAAGGACACGAGACGGTTTCCGCATCGTCTTTGGAATATACCGTACGTAAAGCCTGGGCCGATATTCTTCAATTGCCCGCAGGAAAGATTGAGATGGATACTTCTTTTCTCGCACTTGGAGGCAATTCCATTCTCTCCTATCAATTACTTGACAAGCTGTCTGCACATATGGGACGTGAATTAGGACAAGAACTACTTGTTTTTTGTAGTACCGTACGTGAGATGGTGGAATATCTGCAGGAACTTCCAGCAGAAACGAAGGACTTTGAACAAGCTGAAACAACAGATAATCACCTGAATGTACATCGTGCTATTGCTATTACCGGACTGTCTCTGCGTCTGCCTGATGCCGACACCCAAGAGCAGTTCTGGAGCAATCTGGTTAACGGGTTAGATAGTGTTGACCGGGTTAGTTTAGAGCGTGCAACACGTTCCAAGCAACCCGGTTGGGATGACTGGATTGGGGAACTGAAGCAACCGGATACGTTTGATCATGAGTTCTTTGAAATCCCGTCTGAACAAGCTGCATTTATGGATCCGCAACATCGGAAGCTGCTGGAAGTTGCTCATGAGGCGCTGGAGGATGCAGGTATGCTCGTGGATCATGAGGATAAGCGTGATGTGGGTGTGTATGTAGGGATTAACCCAAGCACATACTTCGATCTGGTTATTGATTATATGAACCGGAGTCTTGGAAAGGCTGTTCATTCTCACGCTATGGTAGGCAATATGTCCAATATTGCAGCGGCCTCCATTTCACACATGTACAATTTTACAGGGCCGGCACTGTCCATAGATACAGCATGTTCTTCTTTTCTGGTAGCACTGACACAAGCTGTGGCGGCCATTCAGGACAAGCGTATCTCTGGGGCAGTTGTAGGTGGAGCGAACATTTTGGCTACACCGCATGTTCATCAACTATCACGCAATGCTGGAATCTGTTCTTCCACTCAACATACGAAGGTATTTGACCGGGAAGCAGATGGTTCAGTCTTGGGAGAAGGTACTGTTGTTGTATATCTGGAGCCGCTAACAGAGGCAATTCGCAACAATAAGCATGTTTATGGTGTGATTCGCGGGACAGCGGTGAATAACGACGGATATTCCCTGGGCATTATGGCACCCAACCCTCAGGGGCAATATGAGGTACTCCGTGCGGCTTATCGCGACGCCAACCTAAACCCGAGCGAGATTTCTTATATTGAAGCACATGGATCGGGGACAAGGATTGGAGATCCAATTGAGGTGAATGCCTTGCTCCGACTGTTCCGGGAAAAGGGATATCCAAGCGATAATTCGATTGGATTAGGTTCAGTCAAAACCAATATTGGTCATTTATTTGCAGCATCCAGTGGAGCCAGTCTTGCCAAGGTTCTGCTCAGTATGCAGCATGGGGAACTGGCACCAAGTCTGCATATGGATAATCCGAATCCGGCCCTCCGACTGGAGCAATCGCCGTTCCACATCGTTAGCGAGCATAAAACGTGGGATGTACCTGAAGGAAAAACACGGAAGGCAGGCATCAGTTCATTTGGCCTGGGAGGTACGAATGCCCACATTGTGCTGGAAGAATGGAAAGCCCCTGTCCGTGCAGCTGCCCCGGCACGCGGCCAGTTGTTAACGTTCTCTGCCAAATCAGAGCAGGCTTTAAAAAAGCTGATTGATAACACGGAGCAATATGTGAAGAAACATGCGGATGTGGCACCAGAGGATCTTTGTTTTACCCGGAACAGATATAGAAAACATTATCGGTATCGTGCAGCAGTAGCTGTCAGCTCAACCGGAGAGTGGAACATCGAAGAGATGGAATTTGGCTTCAAGCCTAGAAACCGAGCTGCTCGTGTCAATATTGTGGTTGGGGGGCATGAGATTCGCGGAGAAGATGAGGCTCAAGCTCGTCAAGTAATCCGGCCAGACGATTTTAATGAAGATAAGGTATCTACCTTGAACTACTGGGTGACCTTGCTTGAGACACTTGTACGTCTGGTCCCTTCCATTCAGGAGATTCGAGGAATAGCTGCAGGAGAGGAGCTTGTATCCAGTTTACATCTGGATGGCGAGGAACATCACAGCGCTCATGCTAGCCAATCCATTCCAGTGAACAACAGAGTGACGTTAGACAGTCTGCAAGACACACCTGGCAAGATGGCAAACACCGACATTGTAATTATGATTGCTGCAGATCAGACAGTGCAGCAGCTTGAATACAGTGGCAAGGAGAGCTTCATCCGCCTGTCTGCCGAGCCGACACTTACCATGGAGGATCAGCTTGCTTTATTGCTAGGACAGCTTTATGTACGTGGTGCTGCGCTGGATTGGGAACAGTTACATCCGAATGGCTCTGGCCAGATTGTACATCTGCCAGCACATCCATTCGAGCCGTATGTACATTGGATAGATGTGAATCAGGGAACGGAGGTCATGATATGACAAAAGAAGAAATTGAGCTTTTTATCAAAAGCGAGATTGCTGCAGCGTTGAATCAGGAGCCAGAGGACATCGATGAAGAGATGAATTTTCTGAAAATTGGTGTCTCATCTGTGCAGGCGCTCAAGATCATTAACCGTGCGCGTAAGCATCTTCAAGTTGACATCAGTCCGGTTGCGTTGTTTGAATACAAAACAATTGCCGAGTTCGCCGCTTATCTCAATGAATCTCTTCTTCAAGAGGGGGTTGCCGAATGATTGAAGTGGGTGTAGAGCAAGAGATCATTCATGAAGCTGAATTGTTTGCTGCCCGTGAGATTCGTCCTTATGCTCAACAGATTCAAGAACAGCAAGCCATTCCCAGAACATTGATCCGTGCCATGGCTGAAAAAGGTTACTTGGCTGCCTCGATCCCGGCTGAATATGGCGGCATGGGTCTCGGCCCTAAGGCGTACGGGCTGTTGACTGAAGTATTTGGCAAGGCTCTTCCAGCCGTTCGCAGCTTGTTAACGGTACATACTTCACTTGTAAGTGAAACTTTGGTGCGTTTCGGAACGCCTGAGCAAAAATCGTCCTGGCTGCCCAAGTTGGTGAAGGGAGAATGGATTGCTGCCTTTGGCCTGACTGAACCGGAAGTTGGTTCGGATGCCAAAAGTGTAAAGACCGAGTGGAGAGAAGAATCGGACTGTTATGTTTTGAATGGGAAAAAGAAGTGGATTACGTTTGGACATTTGGCAGATGTATTTATCATTATTGCCTCGAATCAGGGACGAAGCACTGCTTTTTGGGTCGAACGCCAGTTTGAGGGTGTACAGACCAAACCTATTGAAGGTGTCATGGTTGCTGGAGAGACAGGTATAGCTGAGATTGATCTCCATGAGGTGCGTGTACCAAAGAATCACATTATTGGACGTCTGAATGAAGGTTTTGAGTACATCGTAACCGGGGCGCTGGACCAGGGAAGATATAGCATTGCCTGGGCAGGGCTGGCGATTGCGCAGGAAGCGCTGGATGCCATGGTGACTTACTCAAGGAAGCGGAAGCAATTTGATCAGAAGCTGAGTCATTTTCAGCTGATTCGCGGCATGATTGGAGATGCGGTGACAAAAGTCCATGCAGCACGAGCATTATGTTTACGGGCAGCCGAGCTGAGAGAAGCCAAGGACCCGCAGGCCGCCATGGAGACAACGATCGCCAAATATTTTACGTCCAAAGTTGCTGTTGAAGTTGCAAGTGATGCGCTACAGGTTCATGGTGCGAACGGAATTAGTAACCAATATCCTGTTGCCAGACTGTATAAGGAAGCCAAAATTCTGGAGATTATTGAAGGTTCTTCTCAGATGCAGCAGGAGATGATCTCGCATTACGGATTAAAAGCCTATTACAAGCGTGGCGGTAGCGTATGACGTTCTGTGCGCTATTTCCCGGCCAGGGAAGCCAGTATATGGGAATGTGCAGCGAGTTGTTGGACAGTGAGCCGGAGGCGAATCAGATCTTTGCGGAAGCGAGCGAGGTGATCGGATTTGATTTGAAGGCACTGGTTATGGAAGGGACCCTGGATCAATTGACGGTCTCTGAATATGCTCAGCCTGCTGTACTGACGGCAAGCTACGTTTTATTTGACTCATTTGTTCGGCGGACTGGAATGACTCCAGATTATGCAGTAGGTCACAGTTTGGGGGAGATTTCGGCTTTAGTAGCGGCGGGAGCATTGCGATTTGCTGATGGAATCCGTTTTACAGCTCAGCGTGGTGCGTTGATGCATCGCTCCATTCAGGAGCAAAAAGGGAGAGCGGGTATTGTTGTTGATATAACCCAAGAAGCGCTTGAAGAATTAGTCGAGAATATTCGTCAGAACGAGTATGTGACGATCTCCGGTTATAATTCACCGGGACAGTTTGTCGTCGCAGGTACTGCGAAGGGTCTTCAACTGCTGGATGATCAGGTGGATGGCTACGGTGGGGAATTCATTCCTTTTCGCATGATGCCAATGAAGGCAGATGCACCTTATCATAGCGAGTTGATGCAGTTCATTCAGCCTGAGCTTGAAGAGATGCTTGCAGGGATTTCATTCTCTGCACCGGTGTTTCCCATATGCTCTACAGTACATGGTGAGTTCATTAGCGGAGCCGAGGACATTCCTAAGCTGCTGAGCAGCCAGCTTTTGCAACCCATTCGCTGGAATCAGGCATTGGCACGCGTTCAAAATCTGGGAGCGACGGTATGGATCGATATCGGTCCAGGCCAGAGCGTAAGAAATATGCTGGCTGAGAATAAGGCCTTGCCTGCAGCTTATTCGCTGGATGATCCGCAAGATCGGTCCAGGTTACTGGATCGATATGAAGCAGTAAACCAGACAAGTGGGGGAGGCGATAAGGGATGATCACGGAGATGATGCAGTACAATCAGCGGGTGAAACAATGGTTGCCTGGCGGTGTGCACTATAATTTTCACCTTCCTTGGGAAGAGACGCCGCTCCATTTCAAGCATGCTTCCCGAAGCAGAGTGACGGACATGAACGGCAACGAGTATTTGGATCTATATGCCCGCTTTGGTGCCCTCATCGTTGGCCACGGCAACGAGGAGTATAACGAGTGTCTGAAGGATACCATTGACCGTGTTCTTTCCGTAAGTCATTGCGATCTGGATGCAGAGGCTCTGGAACTGATCCATCAATATGTACCCTCAGCAGAGATGATTCGTTTTGGGTTATCAGGCACGGAGATTGTCCAGAATGCACTTCGTCTTGCCCGGGCGTGGACAGGTAAAAATCGCTTTGTACGTTTTGAAGGCCATTATCATGGCAATGCGGACAATATTATGGGTGGCAAGACTGCACGTACAGGTCTGCCTGTACCTTCAGACTATCCTGGTGACATGAAAGGAACAAAGGGGAGGGCAAGGGATGCAATGGAATCTCAATCCTACCTCCTGCCATGGAATGACGCGCCCCGCCTGGAGGAACTATTTCGCCAGTATGGAGACGACATTGCAGCAGTAATCATGGAGCCGGTTTGTGTAAATGGAGGCGGAGTCATGCCTGCTCCGGGTTATCTGCAAAAAGTCAGACAGTTATGTGATCAGTACCAGGTCGTGCTCATTTTTGATGAGATTATAACAGGATTCCGTATGGGACTCGGTGGTGCCCAACAGTTATTCGGTGTAACGCCCGATCTGACTACACTTGGGAAGGCAATCGCGGGTGGCGGAGTTCCAGTGTCAGCCCTGGTTGGCCGAGCGGATATCATGAAGTTGCTTGTAGACAAAAAAGTAATTCATGCGGGTACGTTTAATGGCTATCCATTAGGTACAGCTGCTGTAAAAGCTACGCTGGAAATGTTGGGACGCAATGGAGGACAGGCGATGCACAGCATGAACCGCCACGCTGAGATGATGCATGACATACTCTGCCAGGAAGCAGTGAAGGTAGGTCTGCCTTTAATTGTTCAAGGGCCGTCTGGCTGTGCTTCTTATCACTGCTGCACGGAGCCGCTTACGGATACGGCTGATTATACGTTTGAATTGATGTCTTTTGATATTTTGTTAAATAGCAAGCTTGCTGAGCACGGTGTTCTGGTATCTACGCTCTCGCGGATGTATCCGAATATCCTGCTTGATATGCAAGATGTTGCCTGGTTCGGTGAGCGTGTCCCTGCAGCACTTGCAGAAATGAAAGAGATCTACGACGAGCTGATCTGATGGTAGCTCAATAAGGAGGTGATTAGGTATGCATAATCGACTCATTGCAATTATTGGCGCAGGGGTGATGGGATGCGCCACAGCACTGGATGTCGCGAGGGCTGGTTATCGTGTAATTTTGCAGGATATTTCGGCGTCGGTCATCGAACATGCCCCTGATGTTATACGTCGTGAATATCGTTCAGCTTGCTTTCTGAAGCAAGGGTACGGTCAGGTGCCCCTGGATCAGATCATGGAACGAATCTCGTTCCAGACACAAGATGAAGGTGTGGAAGAGGCAAGTATCATTATTGAAAATGTAACCGAGAACCTGGAGTTGAAAAAGGAAGTTTACGCACGACTATACCACAAGGTTCGTCCGGATGCTTTATTTGCGCTAAATACAAGCTGTATTTCCGTGACAAAGCTCGCTTCATTTTTGCCTGACCCAGGTCGAGTCATTGGGGTGCATCTGATGAATCCGGTTCCTGTTAAATCCATGGTGGAGGTGATCAAAGGACATCATACAACACAGGGTACGGAACATGAGATGGTAGCGTTTTTGGAAACTCTTGATAAAAGTCCAGTTGTTATAGAGGATCTGCCCGGGTTTGTCTCTAATCGCCTCTCGCACTTGTTAATGAATGAAGCGGCGTACATTGTACAGGATGGAATCGCTACACCCGAGCAGGTGGACGCCATTATGAAGAAGGGCTTCAATTATCAGATGGGGCCGCTGGAGACGGCGGATCTGATTGGTTTGGATACGGTCGTGCATTCATTGAAAGTATTATACGACAGTTATCAGGACCCCAAATTCCGATGCTGTCCGATGTTGCAGAAAATGGTTGATGCAGGACAGTGGGGGCGGAAGACGGGTCAAGGATTCTATGCCTACTAAGATGAAGGGTGGCATGACCATGGAAAAGCTCAAGGATATCAAGTGTATCGTTTGGGATCTGGACCACACCATATGGGATGGGGTCTTGCTTGAATCTGCAGATGTGCAACTGAAGCCGGGCTTAAAGGAGGTGATTGAAAAACTGGACCAGCGAGGTATTTTGCATTCTGTTGCCAGTAAAAATGATGCAGAGCTGGCTTGGGCGAAACTAAACGAACTGGGCATCGCCGAATATTTTCTGTATCCCGAAATCCATTGGGATGCAAAATCCGTCTCTGTTCAGCGGATTCAGCAGAACATTAATATCGGTATGGATGCCATTCTGTTTGTGGATGATCAACCTTTTGAACTGGAAGAAGTGCAAAGTGTACATGCTGACATCCAGGTACTTCATGCGGATCAATATGAAACCATGCTTGATGACCCAAGGCTGATGCCTCGATTCATTACAGCCGACTCTGCGTGCAGAAGGCAGATGTATCAGGCGGATACACTCCGTAAACAGGCTGAGGAACAGTATGAGGGACCTTCAGAACAATTTCTGGCTACGCTCGGCATGAAATTTTCCATCTACGAGGCTACTGAGGATGATCTTCAACGTGCAGAGGAACTTACCGTTCGCACCAATCAACTAAATGCAACGGGAATTACCTACAGTTACGAGGAGCTGCATCAACTGATGATCTCGCAGGACCATATGTTATTGGTGTGTGAACTCGAAGACAAATACGGGACGTATGGCAAAATTGGGCTTGCACTTATTCACATGCAGCAGAAAGTATGGCGGCTAAACATGCTTCTGATGTCTTGCAGAGTGATGTCCAGGGGAGCAGGGAGTGTACTGCTAACGTATATCATGCGTGAAGCTCAGAAGCAGGGCAAACAGATGCTTGCGGACTTCAAAGATACCGGAAGGAACCGAATGATGAATATCAGCTATCGCTTTGCCGGTTTCAAGCAGCAATCTGCAGATCAGGAAGGAAGAGTACTGTTTTATCATGATTTGCAGCAGGCTGTAGAGTTTCCAGATTACATTGAGGTTTTTGTGCCCGAGGGGCAACATCAATAACAAGGGGGAAGGGCAGTGGATTATCGTCAGGAAATTCGGGAGTTTATCGGGAACAACCTCACCATGGATCATGAGGACACTCAAATTAATGATAATGACAATTATTTTGAGCAGCGGTTCGTCAATTCGCTCTTTGCGATGCGTTTGGTGGACTTTGTAGAGCGTAGATTCCAGATTGAGATAGCAAATGAAGATCTGGATTTGGCTAATTTCTGCACGATTAACCGTTTGCATGATCTTATTGAGAGAAAGTTGACTGAGAAGGAGGCGGCACTATGATTACAGCTAATCAGGCATCCATTCGTCCAGTCACAAGTCCGGCAACCAGCCCGTCCAACAAATATATGTATTTGTTTTTGGGGATTTCCTTTGGCACTTGTTATGGAATCGCAAGTTTGTTCATGTTCTTTGCGGATTTTATTGTACCCATAACAGGTGAGTTAACCTTGATGCATCCACTTGCGATCGTTGCTCTGTATTCACCTTCCATTGCCGGATTAATTACATGTTATGTGATGGGCGGAAAGGAAGCATTAAAAGGAATGTTTATGAAGCTGGTTCCGCGCAGACAGGACCTGTTCTGGATACCGCTCATTATTGGAATTTCCATCATCTTTGCATCAACAATGCACTTTGGTTCCTTGTTATTCGGCATACCGGTCCCTGAACTGACATATAGTGTACCTGAAATGATCTGGTTGGGGATTGTGAATCTGATCAAGGAGACGGGGCTGATTGGTGGGCTGTTTGGCTGGATCGGATTTTTGCTTCCATTCTTGCAAGGGAAGTTAAAAAATAATATAACAAGTGGTCTGATTACCGGCCTGTTGTTCGGATTATGGGTGCTTCCGGGATACTTGATTTCCTCTTTTGGCACCTCAACCACTTACATATACTACGTTGTTCAGCTTATGGCATTTATCGTGTTCCAAAGTTATATCTTCAATGCAACCAAAGGTACACTTCTGTTTTATCTGCTTGCATTCTGGCTTGTGGCCACAGGAAGTCAAATTGATTTGTACTACTTTAATCCGCAAGTTCAAATTATGCAATTCTTCTTTTTTGCAATATCGGCTATTGTCATACATGTCATTTTCAAGCGTAAAAATGTGGATACTTCACTTCAGACATTCCCTGCATATGTTCTGGAAAGAAAGTAAGCCTGGTTATGGTGGTGGATAAGTGATGGAACCGATCTATTTGGAGCAGCTACAAAAGGGGGAGGGAAACAGACAAATGGTCTGTTTTCCTTATCTCGGTGGCAACTCCAACAGTTTTCAGCCCCTAGTGCCGTACCTTCATGACACGGAAATTTGGGCGTTTACGCCCCCGGGTCATGGTCTGAACACCGAAACACCCTTGGAGCATATGCAGCAACTCGTAGAACTGTATACTAGCAAGCTGCTGGATGTTATACAGCCCGGCAGTCTGTTATTTGGACATAGTCTGGGAGGGATTACAGCCTACTTCGTTGCACAACGCTTATGTCAGGAACGTCCAGATGTAGCTAAAACGCTACGTCTTGTGTTATCTGCCTGCAACACGCCTGACGAATGCGGGATGCAGAATTATGATCGGATGTCAGACGAAAATCTGATTGATCATCTGTTTTCCTATGAAGCTCTCCCGCAAGAACTGATACATGAAAAAGAATTGTTGAATTATTTTCTGCCCGTCATCCGGGCGGATTTCAGGATGCTGGAATCTGCAGCAACGCTTGAATATGAGCCGCTCTCATTGCCGGTATTGTATCTGTGGGGAGAACGGGATCGTACTGTTACCCTTCAATCAGCGTTGAGATGGGGCCGATATTTTGGCACATCCATGAAGCTTCAAACCATCAAAGAGGGTGCTCACATGTTCATGATGCATCAACCTTCAACGGTGGCGCACTGTCTGACAAGCTTTATGACTCCAGCTAAATAGGAACAACTTGTAGATGAGAGGAGCCATGTTCGTATATGCTGCTACGAATGCTGAGAAACGATATAACGAGAAAAAAAGGGATTACCGCTGCGTTATTTATTTTTGTACTGCTGGCCGCCTTGCTGGTATCTTCGGGGTCACGAATGATTATGGAACTGACGAGTTCCATCCAATATCTATTTTCTGAATCCAAAACACCACACTTTGTGCAAATGCATGCCGGAGAACTCGATCAGGCCAAAGTGAACACATGGGCTGAAGAAAATGCCATGGTCCAGCAGCATCAGATTGTGGAAATGGTCAACATTGACGGCTCTAATCTGTTTCTCGGAGCAGAGTCCGAAAAGAACAGCGTTATGGACATTGACTTTGTTACACAAAATCAGGGTTTCGACTATTTGTTGAATCTGAACAGTGAGATTATTCAGGTTAACGATGGCGAGATCGCGGTTCCGGTATATTACATGCAGCAAAAAAAATTGAGCGTGGGCGACCAGGTTCGGATCGATAATGGTCAATTTGAGCGTTCTTACACCATCGTTGATTTTGTCCGTGATGCTCAGATGAATCCATCGGTTGTGCACTCCAAACGTTTTATTGTGAGTGCAGGGAATTTGCAGGAACTGAAGCAGAGCATCGGAGAGATGGAGTATCTCATCGAATTCCGGTTGACGGATCCCGGACTGACGAGTGAATTTACCCAAGCTTACCAAAATGCCGGACTTCCCAACGCGGGTCCAGTCGTAACCTATGGGCTGTTCCAGGTACTGAATGCCATGACCGACGGAGTTATTGCAGCCGTTATTATTCTGGTCAGTCTTGTGCTGATTCTGATTGCGATGCTTTGTATCCGATTCACAATGCTTGCGACCATCGAAGAAGATTATCGTGAGATTAGTGTCATGAAAGCGATAGGGATCGCAGAGAAGGATATTAAGAGACTGTATCTGATGAAGTATGTATTTATGGCGGGATTTGCATCCGTGCTTGGTTACATTGCATCACTTGGCGTTAACAGACTATTTGTTTCCAACATCATGTTGTATATGGGAAAAGCACCTGCAACCCTGTTGCATTTCGCGATTCCGTTATTAGCCGCTGGAATAATATTTGCCATGGTTGTTCTGTTCTGTCGAACGGTACTGCGGCGTTTTCGTTCCATCTCCGCGGTGGATGCTCTCCGTACCGGGAGCCTGGGAGATACGCAGATCATTCGAAACCGGCTCAGTTTGTCCCGCAATCGCTGGTCTTCCGTACCTGTCTTTCTTGGTCTGAAGGAAGTGATACAGCGAATCAAGATGTTCCGATTATTGTTGTTCGTCTTTGTAGTCAGTTCATTTATCATGATTGTGCCGGTCAATTTCCTGAACACTTTGCAGGCGCCAAGTTTTATCTCTTATATGGGTGTTGGACAAAGTGATATTCGCATTGACTTGAGGCACACAGACGATGTGGAGCAGCGTTATGACAATCTGGTTGCCCAGATCCAAAATGATAAAGACATCAAAGCGTATTCCCCATTGGTAACAAGCCAGTTCAAGATTAAAAATGCGGAAGGAAGTTACGACAATCTGAGTGTAGAAACTGGGGATTTCAGTATTTTCCCATTGTCTTATGTTAGCGGTAATGCGCCAACAACCGAGAATGAAATTGCGTTATCTGATGCAAACAGTAGCGAGCTGCGCCTGAAGACTGGTGAGCAACTTACCTTGCTGGTTAATGGCAAGGACCAGATGATGACGGTCAGTGGAATATACCAGGACGTTACGAATGGTGGAAAAACGGCGAAGGCCTTATTGCCCTACAACAAGGATAGTGTGTTGTGGTACGTGGTTAGTTTGGATCTGAATAATCGCGGGGACATGGCTACCAAAATTGCTGAATATGAGGCGGCTTTCTCGCCAGCCAAAGTAACCGATCTTCAAGGTTATCTGGATCAGACGTTAGGCGGAACCATCGAACAATTGAAATTGGTGACGATGCTGGCCTTGGTCATCGGTGTCT
The DNA here is from genome assembly GCF_047302515.1 of Paenibacillus amylolyticus. Lineage (GTDB taxonomy): Bacteria > Bacillota > Bacilli > Paenibacillales > Paenibacillaceae > Paenibacillus > Paenibacillus amylolyticus_G. The sequence goes on from NZ_CP168019.1 coordinate 947,226, forward strand.
TCATATCTATTTTAATTACAGCACTGTTCCTTCAGATGTTAGTAGCCAAGGACAACAACGACATTGCTGTACTAAGAAGTCTCGGGTTTGCCTTGTCTAAAATCAAGTTCAAGTATGTCGTGATGTCACTTGTCATATTAATCTTAGGGGTTGTTACTGGAACGATATTGTCCAATACGTTGGGTCCGTTGCTGGTTAGTGCCATTATGTCGACGTTCGGTGCTTCCAATATTGTTTTTGTTGTTAACCCGTTACAGGCATATGTTTTGTGTCCATTGTTACTTGCAGGCACGATTGTACTAACAGCATGGATAAGCATCCAATCGATCAAGGAAACGAGCATATCCAAAATGATTGTCGAATAGGGAGGATCAACGATGACAACTATACTTGAGGCTAAAGACGTGAATAAATCCGTAGCGATCGGCGAGAATGAAGAACATAACATCTTGAAAGATATCAACCTTCAATTAAAAAAGGGAGAATTTGTTTCCATCATGGGGCCATCTGGCTCAGGCAAGTCTACCTTACTGTACAACATAAGTGGTATGGATCAGATTAGTGCTGGAAGTGTCTATTTTAATGGCAAAAAAATATCGGCATTTGAGGAGAGGGATCTGGCAAGTCTACGTTTGACCAAGATGGGATTCATCTTTCAAAATATTCATCTGCTCAAGAATCTGAATCTATTAGACAATATCGTACTTTCCGCGTATCTGGCCAAGAATAGCAGCAGAGAAACGATTAATACACGGGCGATGTCATTAATGAAAAAAATGGGGATTGATGAGCTGGCTGGGCATAACATCACCCAAGCCTCAGGCGGACAGCTTCAACGGATTGCCATCTGCCGTGCGCTGATTAATAATCCAGATATTTTATTCGGCGATGAACCAACGGGGGCGCTGAATTCCAAATCAACGTATGAGATCATGGATATTCTGGGCGATATTAATGCAACGGGTACAACCATTCTCCTGGTGACCCATGATGTGAAAGTCGCTGCCAGATCGGAACGTGTACTGTTTATGATGGACGGTAAGCTCGTTGCAGACAGAAATATTGGAAAATATGCAAGAGAGCGTCAGGATCTAAAAACAAGGGAAAGCCATTTGGCGCAATGGTTGACTGAAATGGGGTTCTAAAAAAAGAACTCCATGACTACAATAGACCGACAGTCGGTCGAACGTATCGGAGGCCAGGATATGAGACTGATCAAAAACCCGGAAGAACGCAGGAACGAGATTTTGGATGCCGCCGAGATTCTGTTCATAACAAAGGGGTACACCAAAGCTACGGTCATGGATATCCTACAGGCGTGCAACATTGCCAAGGGTACATTTTATTATTATTTTCAATCCAAGGAAGAGGTTATGAACGCCATCGTTATGCGTTTTATTCTGAGCGGGGAGGCATCAGCCAGGCACGTGGTGTCCAACCCCAAACTGAACGCCCATGACAAAATTTTTCGCATCATGATGGCGCAGAATCAGCCAGACGGCAGAAAACATGATCTCATCGAGCAATTGCACAGTGTTCATAATGTGGAGATGCACCAAAAGAGTCTTGTAGAGACGGTAATTCGATTAAGTCCCATCTTGGCCGAGGTGGTAGAGCAGGGCATTCAGGAGGGGGTATTTCATACACCTAACCCAAAGGAATCCATCGAATTCCTGCTCGTATCGTCACAATTTTTGCTGGATCGAGGCATCTTTCAATGGGAGGAGGAAGAACTCCAAAAAAAGGTTGAAGCATTCACACATATTATGGAACGTGTGCTGGGAGCAGAAAAAGGAAGCTTCGCCTACGTCACTCGTCTTTATTTTCCGAATCAAGGTTAGCCGAGAAAGGAGTATCATCCATGGAACATACCGTTCAAAAATCATTTAAAAAGTTTCTGGTCGTATGGTTCGGTCAGCTCATCTCCATGATTGGGATTGGACTTACTGCCTTCTCCCTGGGGGTGTATGCCTTCGAAAAAACGAATACAGCAACAAGTGTTGCATTGATTACCTTATTCACGTTTTTGCCGAATATCCTGCTTCGACCTATTGGAGGGGTACTGGCCGACCGATTCGACCGTCGAACGATGATGATTATCGGCGACCTGGGGTCGGCAGCCGGTTTGATTTTCATTCTGTCCATTATGCTCACAGGTGATATCCAATTATGGCATATCTATGTGGGAGTGGCCTTTAGTTCGGTGTTTTCCGCGTTGCAGAGCCCGGCATATAAGGCCTCTGCTACGGATCTGCTGGATAAGGATCAATTCTCAAAAGGAAGCGGTCTTGTACAACTGGCTGAATCATCGAAGTTTCTATTTTCACCCATCATTGCGGGCATTCTGCTTAGTATAACAACCATTGAAGTCATTCTGGTCATTAATATTCTGACATTCCTGGTTGCCATTCTGGCTGTGCTGGTTATTCGGAAGAGCATGAAGGTGGAGCGAGAGGATCGAGAAGGAAAAAACTGGATCACCGATATTCAAGAGGGCTGGAGAGAAGTTGTAACCAACAAGGGAGTACTGTTGCTGGTGGTGATTATTTCACTTGTCACCTTTTATCTGGGATTCCTGGAGACACTCATTGGTCCGATGCTTCTGTCATTCACGGATGCAAAGACACTTGGAACGTTTCAGTCTGTTAGCGCCATCGGCATGCTGATTAGCAGCTTGTGCATCGGCATATTTACAATAACAAAGAGATACGCAAGTGTGCTTGTGATGGGTCTGATTTTGTGCGGTTTGTCCTTTTCACTTCTGGGGATATCCACTAACATTTATTTTATTATCTTCGCAGGTTTTCTGTTCCTGTCATCACTGCCGTTTGTCAATATGAGCGCAGATGTACTGGTGCGAAACAATATCGCCAACGATAAGCAGGGCAGGGTATGGGGAATCATTGGTATTCTGTCACAACTCGGGTTTATTATCGCGTACAGTTTGGCTGGTTTTCTGGCCGACCATGTGTTTAATCCGTTACTGATGGAGGGGGGAGCACTGGCTTCGTCTGTTGGTCAAATTATTGGAACTGGGCCAGGCAGAGGTATTGCCTTTCTGTTTATCATCGCGGGTCTGTTTGTTATTCTGATCGCAATAATCACATCCCGTTTGAAAATGATCAAATCTCTGGAGCAGAGCCCAGATATAACAGCTCCATCCGATGTTGGCGGGTTGGCGCACGATTAATTCGAATCCAACAGCGTAAGCCCTTGTCCGCAGCAGCGTGTGATACTTCTTCTGTACGAAGAAGTTATTCACACGATGAGCAGACAAGGGCTTTTTTGTGCTGAGGAGTCAGAAGACGTACTTAGACAAGAGTGTTTGTGTATTTGGATTGTCGGTGGAGCTTACCCTTTAACCGCCCCTGAAGTTAGTCCGCCTACAATATACTTTTGCCCAATGAGGAACACAATCAACACAGGCAATGACGTGAGCACGATATCGGCACTGACCAGATTCCACTGGGCACTGAATTGTCCAAAGAAGTTATATACAGCCAGCGTCATCGGCCACATCTCCACTGTATTCAGCATATAGAGTGGGGCAGTAAACTCATTCCAGACACTCAGGAAATTAAGAACAAATACCGTTACCAGCACCGAGGTTAACAAAGGTACAATGATTCGCAGGAACAGCTTGATCCCATTACATCCGTCCATGATCGCGGCTTCATCCAGCTCCTTCGGGATGTTAGACACAAACGCATACGTAATGAACAGCGAGATTGGAATACCCATAGCCGTATATAGCAGAATCATGCCGACATGTGAATTGATCATACCCATGGACTTCATGACTTCCATCAGCGGAATGTAGTTGAGCGGCAGTGTGATACCAAGAATTAGGAAAAAGTACAGAAACTTGCTGAGCTTCGAATGGTTGCGGGATAACGTGAAGGCTGAGAAGGCCACAACAAACACCAATAGCAGGGAAGAGGCCCCGGAATGCAGCAGACTGTTGAAAAAAGAACCGCCCAAATGTCCCTGTTCATAGACGATTTTGTAATTTTCGAAAATAAACTTCTCGGGCAACGTCAGTTTAAGCACTTTGGCCTCGGCGTCAGACTTGAATGAATTCAGTACAATGACGACAAAAGGAATCAGGACCACCAGGCTGAGCAGCCAGGCGAGAGCATTTAACCCGATGGAAGCGAGTCTTTTTCTCAATCGCATGTCAGTATTCCACCTTTCGGTTCATCAAACGAATGATGAAAAAGGAGATGATCGCCATGATGACAAACAGAATGGTAGATAGCGCACTTCCCAGTCCCCAATACCCTTTGGCAAAAGAGGAATAGACCGCCGTGTTAATCACATCTGTCGCGTTACCGGGGCCACCATTGGTTAACACGTATACGGCATCGAAAACTCTCAGCCCATATGTAATATTAAGCACCGTGGCGATGGTAATGGTAGGCATCAGCATCGGAATCGTGATTCGGAACAGCTTCTGCCCGAACCCGGCGCCATCAATGGATGCTGCCTCGTAATAATCGCGGGGGATGGCGAGCAGTCCGGCGATGAACAGCACCATGATGTACCCCATGCCTTTCCACGTGTCCACTGCCATGATGGATGGCATGGCCCAGGTCAGGGAACCCAGCCAATTCTGTGCGAGAACGTCCAGTCCCATGGAACGCAGGGTCACGTTAACGAACCCATTGTTGGGATCGAGTAGACTTTTGAACACAAGCCCAACAATGAGGAACGATAGCACCTGTGGGGAGAAGATGATCATCCGATGCAGATTGGCGGCCTTTACACCGCTGACCAGCAGCAGGGCCAGAAACAAGCCGAGAACCGTCTTGGCGATGGATGTAACGAGGGTGAACAGGACTGTATTTTTGATAAAAAGAAGATAGGTCGGATCACCCGCCAGAATGGTGCGGAAATGCTCCAGACCGATAAAGTTCTTCTCCGAACTATAACTGTTCCAGTCGGTGAAGGAATAATAGATGCCCAGCAGGGCGGGAGCGACGATGAACAGCAGATATAACACAATCGCTCCAGATGAGAAATACCAGGGATAGATTTTGTTTGCATTCATAATCCGTAACACCTTTCCTTCCTGCCAAAATACACAAGCGGGCAAATGCCCGCTGCATGTAACGCTGTTCAGCGTTTATATTTATCTGAAATATGCGCTGTTACTGCCACTTCTCATCTTTCAGCACTTTGGCTTGTTCAGCCCGGCGTTTATCAATGTTTTGCAGAATCTGATCCGGTGTCATTGCACCGGCGAACATACCTGATAAGTCCTTGCCAATATCCATCCATTGTGGATCGATATATTTCACAGCGGCCTGCATGACCGTACCTTTTTCATGATTTTTCTCATAATCAATATAATCCTGTGTCAGCTTTGGTTCGATTTCCGGCCAGCAGATCGTCAGGTTGCCTTCACCTTCATCGAACACACGTTGCAGATGATCATGCTCGGTAATCCAGCGGAAGAATTTCAGCACTTCTTCGGGATGTTTACTGTTTTTGTTACCAAACATCGCAGCCGATCCGCCCGGATTCACACCAATCGTTTGATTATCTCCCCACGGCATGACGAAGAATCCCATATTGTCTTCCATTTCCGGATACGCTTCGGAAACTTCCTTTTCCGTCCCTGGCACCCGCAGCAGCATAGCCGCTTTCTCCTGACCAAACGCCTCAATTCCCGCTTCTACCGTATTGGACAAGAAGTCTTTGCCGAAATAACCGAGATCCGCAAATTCTTTCAACTGTTCAATGACCGTCTTAAGCTGTGTCATATCAGCTACTTTCATCTCATTATTGTTTAATTTCTCATAGGTTCCCGCTGTTGTTTGCTCATAGTTAGGCCCCGTTTCGAACAAAGGCAGAACCTGATACCACCCGCTGGCAGGTGCCTGATAGAACGGAATAATATCTTTATCCTTAATTTTCTGGCTGATTGCCTTGAATTCGGCATAGGATGTAGGAGGCTCTATGCCGAGCTCTTGGAAGATACGTTTGTTATAGTACACATACCAGATTTTCGTTGGCGCAAAAGAAACCCCGTACACCTTGTCATTGTGACTGACGGTTGGCAAAATCTCTTCAGACATCCGACCTGTGAATTCCTCATTGGTCAGGTCAATGGCATTTTCCTCCGGTCTTACGTTAGCCGGCATGCTCAGTGGGTCCACATCGACATTAAAAATGTCAGGTGCTTCGCCAGAGGCAAGCTTCACCTTGATCAGGTCACGCCACTGTGCGTCGGGTACGACCTGAAAGTCGATTTTGACACCCGTCTCCTGCTCATATTCCTTGGCCATCGTCTGCATGATGCCTGTACGCGGAATACCGGATTGACTTGTTCCAAACGTGAGAGTCACCTTACCCGAACCTTCCGTACTTTTACCTGAGTTGCACCCGGCAAGCAGCAGAGTGGAGAGCAGGAGCACACTTGCAAGCGAAAATAGAAATCGTTTTCTCATCATTGAACCTCCCGGAATATAAAGAAAATTGTCACTTGCCGAAACGCTTAATGTAAGCGTATTCTTATGTGGATAACTTTACTGCGAACAAGGGATGTGCTCAATAGACAAAAGCGTTCTGTTGGGTGGACATTTTCGAATGGTGTGACAGATATCATCATAGGACGAGGTGTGAGGGAATTGCGATATCGATTTGGAACGCTTCAGCAAAGTCTGTTTGCCTATTACTCTGCGGTATTTATTATCTTTTCGCTGATTGTGGCGGGGCTTCTGTATGTTTTTCTCGCAAGTGACATTCGTCAGCGAAGTGAAGAACAGCAGAGACAACTGGGGGTATCAATCGTCAGTAACCTGGATCAGGAAGTGGTGAAAATGAACAACTTCTCCATGAATATTGTGTACTCCAATCTGGTCAAAGAACACTTCAGTCACTACTTGGCACCAGCGGAGGATAGCGAGCAGACAATGACGAGTGACCCCGCATTGTATAAGGATACAACCACACTAATTGATGTCATTCTCGCGATCATCAGCAGCTCCAATACAGCCAAACAGGCCAATATCTATGATGTGAATGGCAAGATGCTGGGAGCGGGTGCATTCAACGGTCAACTGTCGGTAGACCTGACTCAGCGACCGTGGTACAAGGAAACCTGGGAGCGGAGTGGCTGGCGAGTGATCCAATTGTTAGAGGGCGGAGCCTTGCCCATGCCGACCGGTGAGGGGAAATCGGATCAACCCTACATTTCTCTTACCCGTGTATACAAAGATGGCAATTATGTCAGCCAAGGCGTCGTTGAGATTTTGCAGGATGCCGGAACCCTGTTTAAGCATTTGAATGAATTGCAGACAAATAACGACGATCTTCGGATCTATGTAGTGGATGAACAAAATACAAGGTTGTTTCCACTTTCTTCGGATGCCGATGCTTCTCCAGCAGGCCATTTCGATGATGTGGACTTGATTCAAAATCTTTCATTTCCGCCTGATACGATGCAGGAGACCACCGATCCTTTGAGTCAGTCCAAACAAATGATGACGTACATGACGTCACAGGAGACGGGATGGACCGTTATTGTCATGCAGTCCAAACAGTCCCTTTTTGCGAGTCTCAACCGGATGGCTGTGATGTTTATCGGTGCGACGTTTGCTACTCTCATGCTGATTCTGATTCTCTCGTATCTGATCTCCAAACGGGTTACTTTGCCGCTGCATCGTTTGCAGCGCATTATTCTCAAAACGGGTGAGAATGATCTGCTATCGGGTCAGGATTCGGGTCAGTTGTTCAAGCTGGAGCATCCCGGTTCTATTCGGGAGATGGATGAGCTGAATGATACGTTTATCCGGCTGAATCAACAGCTTGTGCAATCGTTTCAGGACAGGCTGGCGATGAAATCTCAGGAGACAGAAGCGAGATTACTGGCGCTGCAATCCCAGATGAACCCGCATTTTCTCTATAACAACATCACTAATATTAGCATCATGGCGGAAGAGGGCATGAATGAGCAGATTGTCGCGTTCTGCGCCAATATTGCGTCTATGCTGCGTTATATTTCTACTCCGGGTAAGAACGGGGTTCCCCTGTCTCAAGAATTGGATTATTGTGAACGATATCTGGAGTGTATGAAGATTAGGTTTGAGGATGATCTACACTACGAGTTTCATATTCCGGAAGAGATGAAGTATATCCAGGTTCCGATGCTGATGGTACAACCACTACTCGAAAATGCCATGAAATATGGATTGGGTGATACCCCTCCATGGAAACTAAATATTACTGGAGATATGGATGCAGTGCAGCAGACCTGGCAGATCCACGTGGAAGACAACGGACCTGGCATGGAACCCGAGGCACTTGCCAAGATCATGCATTACATCGAACAGTCACAGGAGTGGGAGCGTATGCCTGACCTTGAAATTAACGGCATGGGACTCAAAAATATCTGGGTCCGATTGAAATTATGGTATGGCACGGCAGCCCACATGCAGATCACGAACAAGCCTTCCGGCGGTGTCCAGATTACCATAGGTGGTTCCATTCGAAAGGAGCATGACTGAACCCGTGACAATCAAATATAGAACGATTATTGTGGAAGATGAAGCCCTGATTCGCCGGAATGTCTCACGCAAATTCAGAGAGTTGGACACCCGGTTCGAGGTGATCGGTGAAGCGCGGAACGGTCAGGAAGCGTTACAGCTGATCGAACAGTCCGTACCTGATCTGGTTGTAACCGATATTCAGATGCCGGTGATGAATGGATTGGAACTTGCCAAACATCTGTATTTTGCCTATCCGCATGTGAAAATTGTCATTCTGAGTGGTTATCATGAATTCGAATATGCACGGCAGGCGATCAGTTACAAGGTGGAGGATTATCTGCTCAAACCATTATCGGAAGAACAGCTTCGTACACTGCTGGATGCGATGGAATTGAAGCTTGGGAGCGCTGTGGATTCGCTTGCCCATGTCAGTGCCGTGCTGGATGAGCAGGTGAAGCCAGAGGATATCGCAGAGGCCATTAAGTTGTATTTGAAGCAGAATTACATGCATGAGATTACACTCCAGGACATGGCGGGACAGTTGCATTTTAGTGTGGACTATCTGGGAAAGTGTTTTAAGAAAGTAACGGGCGAGACTCCGCTGAAATATATGACAGGTCTGCGGATTAATGAAGCAAAGCGTATGCTCGGCACTCACGAGAATATGGATATCAAGACTATTGGTGGAGCGGTAGGGTATAGTGATTCCCACTATTTCAGCCGGATCTTCAAAAACAAAACGGGCATGTACCCTAGCGAGTATCGACTGCAATTGCAAGAACGAAAAAAAGCCCTGTCCATGGATGATGAGAACCATGTTGACTTGAGCTGATCATTGGGCCAGAGCTTCTTCGGTTATTTTGCGAATATCAAACGGGGAGCGGATACCTTCTTCGATCATGTCGGGGAGAATCTGTTCCAGGAAATACTGCACACAGTGGAGGTCGATATTTTTGATTTTGACCAAGGCATAACGGTACATAACGATAAATTCTTTCTCCGTATTGCCACGTTGGAGCTCAGCAAAGGCTTCATATACTTGATCCATTTTGTCTGCGACTTCGAGAATCAGTCCTTCAACCGATTGGTCTTTGCCCTCACGCAGCTGTCTGCGGAATATAGACTGGAACTCTTCAGGAATATTTTCATTAATAAAATGTTCAACCATGCCTTCTTCCACCTTTTGCAGCATCGAACGCAGCTCCAGTGAATAATGTTTGACGGGTGTTTTGATATCACCGATGAAGATTTCGCCATAATCATGACTGCTGGTGATTTCGTATAACTTCTTCCAATCGATTGTGGTTCCATGTTGCTCCTCAATATCTGCGAGCGTTTTGGCGTACTGTACCACTTTCCAGGAATGAGCGGATACGCTGTGTTCTTCGAATTTGAATTTGCCAGGTGTACGAATAATACGTTCAAGATCATTCAGTGACCTGAAGTACGTATGAATTCCCATAAGAAGAGATCATCCTTTACAAGTTAGGTGGGCGTATACACTGACTATACTTCAGTTATATTAACCACGGATTAACGATGTATACATTGAATGTAAAATGAAGCCAGAAAGCCACGATGGGTGACTGAACGTGAGTTCGTCATCCATCGTGGCTTCATCTGTGCAAATGTTATGCTACCTAACGTAGATAAGTGCAATAGATCAACTATTATGCCTTTTTACGTACCGGAGAAGTATACCAGTACGCCATTCCAACAAAGAGGGCACCACCGATGATATTACCAAGCGTTACCGGAATCATGTTGTGGAACCAGCCTGCCAGAGTAATGGTATCCGGGTGGTTTGGCAGCAGCCAGGATAAAGAGAGCAAAGTCATATTGGCAACACTGTGCTCATACCCACTTGCAATAAAGGCGTATAGACACCACCAGATGAGAGCAATTTTGGCGATATCTTCTTTGGAGCGAGCTGCCATCCAGATCGCCAGACAGACGAGCCAGTTACAGAGAATGCCTCGGAAGAACAACTCAGACACAGGCGCCGCCATCTTTTTGGCAGAGACAACGAATAACAGATGTTCCGGTGTGGCCGTTTTGAACAGACCGCTACCGACAATGAGTAGACTTAATAGAATTGCGCCGAGCAGGTTACCAACAAAGACGAGCCCCCAGTTCTTCAGCGTTTCGTTCACTGTGGTTCGGCCAGCCAGCGTACTCATGGTAAAGAACATATTGTTACCTGTGAAAAGTTCTGATCCGGCAAAAATGACCAGCGTGAGCGCGAGTCCGAAGGACATGCCCATCAACATAGTTTGCAGTGGTGACTGCGCCGCAAGGAGCGGAGCACCGATACTGAAGATCAGTACGATGCCAAGCCCTACATAGGCACCCGCCATTAAGGCGGCAACCATGTAGCGTGAAAGATTTGAGTTCATCTGATCCCGTTTTTTAACCGCAGCTTCAATAATTCCCTCGACACTTGGTGTATACATCACGGTTTCCCCCATTATTTTGCATCAATCTTTGAACGTTTCGATGGAGCTATATTTCAATCCAGACTTGGCCGTTCTCTACCTTCACCGGATACATTTGCACTTGCCCATTGTCGGGTGCTTGCACAACACCGGTAGTCAGGTCAATTTTCCAATCATACAGCGGATCGTACAGATAATGCCCGGACACGATGCCTTCAGCCAGCGGCCCACCCTTGGGGTGGGGGTTGTGATTATCAGCGGCGAAGATGGTACCATCCGATGCACGAAAGACAGCAAGCTGATGGTCCTTAATCTCAACTACTCTTCCGATTCGTGGCAGGAATTCTTCAACTACTCCGGCAGGGAAGTAGGTGCCTGATTGTTTTGTCGTCATCTTAAATCACTCCTTATCTATATTTAACATTCCGGCAGTATTATCTTGCGAGCTTACTTATGGACGAGCCGATACTTCGATTCCATGGAACATTTTACTTTGGCCTTCTTCATTGCGAATCGCTTTTTGCCAAGGTTCTTCAACATGCTCAAGTGCAAATTCAATCCGCTGCATCAACGCTTTACGTTCCTCAAGGTTATCCACAACAACCGAACGAATATGCTCCAGGCCCATGCGTTCCACCCACTCGGAAGTCCGTTCCAGATAGTTACCTGCCTCGCGGTAATATTGCATGATGGCGCCGCACAGTTCGATCAACTCTTCATCCGTTTTTACTTTGCACAGGGAATCAGCAAGTCTCGCTTTAATACCGCCGTTACCGCCGATAAAGATCTCCCAGCCGCCGTCGTTACCTACGATACCGATATCTTTGGTACATGCTTCTGCACAGTTCCGCGGACAACCGTTGACAGCATATTTAAACTTGGCTGGCAGATCCAGACGTTCGAATTTACGTTCGATGCGAGCACCCATGGCCATGGAATCCTGTGTACCGAATCGGCAGAATTGGGAACCGACACATGTTTTGACTGTACGCAGCGATTTGGCGTATGCATAACCTGAAGGCATATCCAGTTCTGCCCAGACTTTAGTTAGATCTTCTTTTTTGACACCAATCAAGTCGAGACGCTGACCGCCAGTCACTTTGACTGCTTTCACATCATATTTGACCGAAACGTCAGCGATACGTTTGAGGTCCGCTGGTGTAGTCACCCCGCCATACATCCGAGGTACAACCGTATACGTTCCATCCTTTTGAATATTCGCGTTCATACGTTCATTAACAAAACGGGATTCTTTCTCATCTTCGTGAGTATCCGGTGCAATCATGCCAAGGTAATAGTTGATCGCCGGACGACATTTGGAACAACCTTCAGGTTGACTCCAACCCAGTACATTCATGACCTCTTTGGTCGTTTGTAATCCTTTTTCACGAATCTCGGCTACGATTTCATCTCGACCCATGGAAGTACATCCGCAGATGCCCTGTTTGGCTCCAGTACTGAAACTGTCTCCAAGTACATATTGCAGAATCTGTTCCACAACCGGTTTACACCCACCGCAAGAGCGTGTTGCACCGGTACAGGCTTTGATTTCATCTACGCTGGTAAGTCCTTGATTTGTAATGACATCAACAATGGTTCCTTTGGTTACACCGTTACATCCACAGACAATTTCGTCTTCCGCCATCATTTCTACAGAGGTGGTTTTCTTATGACCGCCGCAGCCTGTACCCATGAGTGAACCATACAATTCCTCGGTCATTTCGGTTTGATTTTTAATCAGTTTCTGCAATTCGGCAGAATCCGTAATGTCACCGAAGAGAACAGCGCCGACCATTTTATTATCACGAAGCAGAATTTTTTTGTAAGTCCGTTTCCAGTCATCTTTGTGCGAAATGACGGTGTGCTCTGGGCTGTCGATGAATTCACCGGTTGAAAAGACATCTACACCCGAAATTTTCAATTTCGTGGATACAACTGAACCTTCATAAGGAGCGGTCTCCACACCGCAGATATGTTTCGCCAGAATCATACCTTGCTCGAACAATGGGGCAACGAGGCCGTAACATACCCCGCGGTGCTCTGTACATTCCCCGACCGAGTACACATTCTCAAGTGAAGTCTGCATATAGTCATTCACGACAATACCCCGGTTCACTTCCATACCGCTTTCACGGGCTACAGCCGTATTGGGTTTAATGCCTACAGCCATGACCACAAAATCAACATTCAGAACCGTATCATCTGCAAAACGTATCCCTTCAACGCGTTCGCCGCCCAGCAGTTCGGAAGTCTGCGCACCCATCTTGAACCGGATACCCTGACGTTCGAGTTCTGCCTTCAACATGGCTGAAGCTTGTGGATCAAGCTGACGCTCCATCAGATCTTCCATCAGATGCACTACAGTAACTTCCATGCCAAGTTGTACCAATCCTTTGGCAGCTTCAAGGCCTAGCAGTCCGCCCCCGATAACGGCCGCTCGTTTATACTGCTTAGCAGCTTCCAGCATGACATTGCAATCGGCGGTATCGCGGAAACCGACAACACCTTCTTTGTCATGTCCTGGTACAGGGAGAATGAAGGAGTTGGAGCCAGTCGCAATGATGATTTTGTCATAAGGAACGAGAGTTCCATCTTCAGTCACAACTTCGTGTGTCTCGGCATCGATTCGTGTAACCGTTGTGCCTGTGTGCAGCGTAATGCCGTAATCTTCATACCAGTGAAGGTCGTTCAGCACGATATCGTCCAGTGTTTTGCTTCCTTCCAGTACATAAGACAACATAATGCGGTTGTAGTTAGGATAGGGCTCTGTGCCAAAAACGGTAATATCAAATCGCGTAGTTAATTTCAAAATTTGTTCAACCGTACTGATTCCTGCCATTCCGTTACCTATGATAACGAGTTTCTCTTTTTTTCCGTTCATGTGTGTATGCCTCCTTGGATAGACGCTGTACATTACCAACAATTTTAGTGGTTTATATTTGAAATTATACAAGTAGTTGACGACAGTTTATGTGATTTAATTCACTAATAAAGATAGAAGAGTCATAAATATAATAGTGTGAGCCCCATCACAGAAAGTGATATTTATTTTCATACAAATAAGAAATGCGAACTATTGTTCTTATTTTGTTTTCGTTGTAAAATCGGAACTGGGCCGTATTGTTCCCGATTTCTTCGAAAGGACGTTTTTGCATCATGATGGGAAGATCCCACCTTATTATCGGGACAGGCGTGTCGCTTTCTGTTCTGCAGTTGGCCGGTATGCCGGTGACTGCACCGGCAGTTACGGTTGCTCTCATTGGTTCGTTATTGCCTGACATTGATGAGCCAAATTCGCTGCTGGTATCCAGAGCCTTGCCTAATAGTCTGATCAGGTTGTTACAGACGATTCTGTTGCCCACAGCTGTATTTGTGTACTTCTATGTTCATGCCAAACCATGGAACCTGTTGCTTGCAATCCTTATTGCGCTCGTGTCATTCCTGCCTTCGCGTTCACTTCGCAAAGTGTTGATGTTTGCCATTGGACTCGGTCTGGTGTTCTACGGTCACGCATTTGCCCCGTGGAATCTGATTGCAGGCAGCCTGCTTATGCTGTGCACCACGCTAACCCATAGGGGATTAACACATACCTTTTATGGAACTGCGATATGGGCTGGCTTACTTTACAGCACGACCCAGCAGCAGGGACCGGAAATCTGGGTAGCGGGAGGTACGGCGTATGTTATGCACCTGTTGGCCGATTCATTAACCAATCGGGGCATTCGGCCGTTGCCACCGTTTAAGTTCCGCATACGAGCCAATCTGATGAGCACAGGAACGAAGCATGGAGCCGTTGTGGAGAATGTCTGCATTGTGCTCACACTCATTTTGGCGTGGTTCGCGTTCTCATCGCTATTTTTGTGATGTCCAAAATACCAGTCCTGCATAAGGACTGGTATTTCCTTGTTCAAGTCATGGCTGCAATCCATGTGGAGAGGGTTATGTGGTCAACTCGTTGTAGGCGTACTCGACAAACCTTCTATATCTGTAGAACCGTATACAAACAACAATACAAGGATCACCCCAATCAATAGTTCGGCGAAGCCGATTCCATCAAAGTCAGACATCATCCCAACCTCATTTCACCTTATTCAGGAATTTATTCTTTGCTGAAAAGCCCGTATAACATCATCTAGCGTCATATCAGCACCAGTTTCATCTAGGAATTGCACCAATTTGTCTGAATTCGAGGGTGTGACCTTTTGAAGCGTTTTATATTGACCGACCAGTTCAACGACCAGTGTAGCTTCTCGAAACAACGTGACCGCATCCACTCTTAACTTCCCACTTACCAGTAATGCTGCAACGATAAGTTCCAGATTTCTTCCTTTAAGGTTGCCATTGAGAAGGGTGTTTGCGGCATTTGTTTTTTTGGAACCTTTATTCGATTTTCCATTCCTTCTCACTGCCATAACAGGTCCCCCGCTGCTTGGTGTTTAATTCATCTTCCGTTATTGTATCTTATGTGTAATTCCCTATAATGTTCGGCCTATTAATCTACGTACGTTGAACTAAAAAAATATTTTCACTTGCCACTCCGAATGACAGAATAACCTTTCTGTGTAAATGTGTCCAACTGATATAGTTGTGGATATAAAAAAGAGACCTCCCAATATAGTTAGGAGGTCTCCTGTCAACTGTTACGCGTTATTAATTATGGTATTCATCGTTGTCCGATCAAGACCTTTGACCAGCTTCACAATCAGCTCTTTGGCAGCATCGTAGTCATCCGTATGAATGATGGAAGAAGAGGTGTGGATATAACGAGCGCAGATACCAATAACTGTTGATGGTACACCAATTCCACTCAGGTGTACTTGACCTGCATCGGTACCACCTGGTGAGATGAAATACTGCATTTTGATCTGATTGGATGAAGCCGTATCTTGAACATATTCCACCATTCCGCGATGGGTGAACATGCCTGGGTCAAAAATACGAAGCAATGCGCCTTCTCCGATATGTCCAAATGACTGTTTGTCACCTGTCATATCATTCGCCGCGCTACAGTCAAGTGCGAAGAAGATATCAGGCTGAATCAGATTGGCCGCCGTACGTGCACCGCGAAGCCCTAGTTCTTCCTGAACCGTTGCACCAGCATAGAGTGTGTTAGGCAGTTTTTCCTTGTGCAGCGCTTCAACCAGTTCAAGTGCAAGTCCAACGCCGTAACGATTATCCCACGCTTTAGCCATAATTTTTTTCGGGTTCGCCATCGGCGTGAATTCACAGATCGGTACGATCTGCATACCTGGGTGGATGCCCCAAGATTCTGCTTCCGCACGGTTGTCTGCTCCAATATCGAGATACATGGTGTTCAGGTCAACAGGTTTGCTCCGCTGGGACTCGTCCAGCAAGTGTGTAGGAGTAGAACCTACAACTCCGGTAATCCGACGATCAGGTGTGATGATTTCCAGTCGCTGAGACAGTACAGCCTGACTCCACCATCCACCCAGTGGACGGAATTTGACCATACCTGTTTCCGTAATGCCTGTAGTCATGAAACCAACTTCGTCAAAGTGTCCGGCAACCATAACTTTAGGACCGGATTCCTCCCCGCGTAATACACCAAATAGACTCCCCAGGCGATCCTGGACGAACTCATCGGTATAAGCGGAAAGCTTATCTTTCATCCAGCCGCGAAGCTCACGTTCAAAACCGGATGCGGAAGGAAATTCCGTCAATGTACGGAACATATCCATCGTTTTTTCATTCATGTGTCAACAACTCCTCTGTTGGTATGTATTTCAGGTCACAGTAGAACGGCTACCCGCCTGTTGTCCTTAAGATGTAGTTCAAAAAGTCTTTTATCTTTTTGAACATGCACTTTAATATGCTGAGGACTTGTTATTTAACCACTGGTCACATTACAGTATGAACCTTGCGCAAGTGATTGTCCATGTTTATGTCACGTATTTAAGGCATATTTTGGGCGCTTACCGTGTCCAAGTTTCATGACTCTATCCGCTGTAGTCGCAGTCCTGATGCCACTTCAATGAATATGAATATATGGAGGAGATGTCATCATTTTTTGAAGGTCTTCATGCTTAATATTCGCTTGTCTGCAACAGGAAGGAGCTAAATATCCAATGAAGCCTCCAGAAGAGGGCACGGAAAAAGTATTGTTTATCGTTCTTTTTATCTTGCTCGTGATTGTTCTTCTTTATTTATAGACGTATCTAAAAGTCCTCAGATCCGGCGTATTCCCATCTTGCTTTCACAACATGGTCTTGTTGGAAACATATGCTGTCTGTCGCCGGATACATAACCTTCCGATTATTAACAAACAATGAATATAGAATTACACACATTGGCATTCAGCCGTAGCTTTGAACCATTTCACATAGAGGAGGTCTTGTATCTTGCCAGCTCAATCTGCATCCGGAAGCGAAAAAAAATCATCGTCCCTGTCCATGGATGAAAAGGAGTACAAAAAAGTCGCAAAAAAACATGAGCCGCCTCGTCCAATCCTGAAAAATTGCCTCAAAGCATTTCTGGTTGGGGGTACCGTCTGTTTGATTGGACAGGCCATTCAAGAGGCTTTTATGGCCGGTTTCGACATGACATCGAAGGAAGCTTCCAGTCCTACGGTGGCGGTCATGATTCTCATATCGGTTATTCTAACGTGTCTCGGCGTTTACGATAAAATGGCTCAATGGGCAGGAGCAGGAACTGCTGTGCCGGTTACCGGCTTTGCCAATTCCATGTGTTCTGCTGCACTGGAACATCGTGCTGAAGGACTGGTGCTCGGTGTAGGGGCCAACATGTTTAAACTTGCTGGTTCCGTTATTGTGTTTGGTGTCGTGGCAGCATTTGTCGTAGGGATCGTTTACGCCTTTTTGGGATTTGGAGGTGGGCACCTATGAAACGATTGGGTCGCCAGACATGGCAGTTTGAGAATCGTCCGCGGATCATCGGTAAAGCCGCAGTTGTAGGACCAGAAGAAGGCGAGGGTCCACTGTCATCTGATTTCGATTATGTCTATGACAACCTCGAGATCGGCGAGAAAACGTGGGAAAAGGGAGAACGCAAACTGCTCGAACAGGCCTCCCAACTGGCTTTGGTAAATGCAAATATCACCAAGGAAGAGCTTCACTTTTTTGTTGGTGGAGATCTGATGAACCAGATTATCAGCAGTTCCTTTTCAGCGCGAAAACTAGGTGTGCCTTACCTGGGTGTCTTTGGAGCCTGTTCTACTTCCATGGAAACGTTAGCGTTAGCGTCCATGATTGTTGACTCCGGAGCTGGAGATTATGTCCTTGCAGGAACGGTGAGCCACAACTGTACGGTGGAAAAACAATTTCGGTATCCGACGGAGTATGGCTCCCAGAAGCCGCCTTATGCGCAATATACCGTCACAGGATCAGGTTGTGGTGTGGTCTCCCGTACTGGTGATGGTCCTGTTGTTACCAAAGCCACCATTGGACGCATTATGGATTTGGGCATCAAAGATCCCTTTAATATGGGTTCAGCGATGGCGCCAGCAGCAGCCGACACTATAATCTCTCATTTCAGGGATACGGGATTGGAACCCGGCTATTATGATCTCATTGTGACCGGGGATCTGGCTTCCGTCGGTCTGCCAATTACGAAAGAGCTTTTGCAAAAAGAAGGCATTCCCATGGAACAGACGGTTTTTAATGACTGCGGCCTGATGATCTATGATCGGGAGAAACAGCCTTATGTTGTTGCCGGGGGCAGTGGCTGCGGATGTTCTGCCACCGTCACCTATGGTCACATTTTGAACCGGATGCAGAAGGGTGATCTTAAACGGGTGCTCGTCGTTGCTACTGGAGCGCTCTTGTCTCCGCTCTCGTACCAGCAGGGTGAAAGTATTCCCTGTATTGCACATGCGGTAGCTATAGAAAAGGAGGGATAAAGGTCATGCAGTTCTTGTGGGCATTTATCGTTGGCGGTTTGATCTGTGTTGTGGGGCAGCTTCTAATGGATGGTGTCAAACTAACACCGGCACATACCATGAGTACACTTGTTGTGGCAGGGGCGGTTGCTGATGCATTTGGCTTGTACGACCCCTTGGTTAAATTTGCAGGTGCGGGAGCTTCAATCCCCATTACAAGTTTCGGCAATTCCTTGGTGCACGGAGCATTGACGGAGCTGGAGAAAGAGGGATGGCTTGGTGTCATTACGGGGATTTTCGATCTGACCGCGGCTGGGATTTCGTCAGCGATCATCTTTTCTTTTCTCGCGGCATTGGTCGTTAGACCAAAAGGCTAACATAGAATGAGAAATCTACTTGAACATATTGCGATTCAACAGAGGCCTCGGATAACTTCTATCCGGGCCTTTTTTGTTGTATTCATGCGAGAACTGCGGTGAATCTGACGGGCTGGAAACAAATTGTGAGTTTCTTCGAGTGTACTCGTGACTCTGGATCATGTACAATAAAAGGAAATCTGTATGCTTTTTTAGGAGGTTAGACCACATGCCTGTGCGCAAAGAGTCGATCCAAATCATATCCGCAGTTCGTTCAAATCTGGAATCCTGCATTATGGGGAAATCCTTTGAAATTCAACTTTTACTTACAGCTTTGCTTGCAGGCGGGCACGTTCTGATTGAAGACGTACCGGGAACTGGCAAAACGCAGTTAATCAAGGCATTATCGAAATCCATGCGTGGTGAGTACCGACGTATTCAATGTAATCCTGATATTTTACCTAGTGATATTACGGGCGTATCTGTGTTCCATCCAAAGGATGAGCGTTTTTATTTCCGGCCAGGTCCCGTTATGACTAACATTTTGCTGGCTGATGAGATTAACCGGGCCACAACAAAAACCCAATCGGCTCTGCTCGAAGTGATGGAGGAGCGCAGTGTAACCGTTGATGGTGATACGTATGATCTGCCACATCCATTCATGCTCTGTGCAACTCAGAATCCGATTGATTTTGAAGGTACGTACACTTTGCCGGAAGCACAACTCGACCGGTTTATGTTGAAAATAAGTCTAGGTTATCCCGATAAAGAAATTGAGAAAATCCTATTGAAACAGCATCAGCTCGGTCAGCCTGTTGATCGTCTTGAATCCGTGACTCATATGGACCAGATCTCGGCAATCCAGCAGGAGATTAAAGAGGTCTTTATCGGTGATCCGGTCATGGACTATCTGCTGGATGTTGTTCGTCAAACCCGCTCCCACCCATCTGTATTGCTGGGTGCCAGCCCACGGGCAGCCATATCGTTCATGATGGCCGTAAAAGCCTTTGCTTTCTTACAGGAACGTGATTATGTGCTTCCGGATGATGTGAAAACGATGGCCCCTTATGTGATCTCTCATCGTATTGTGCTTCGTCCCGAATCGAGACTGGACAGTATGAGTTCCGAGGCCGTTTTGAATGCCGTACTCCAGCAAGTACGCGTGCCCGTCTCCATGGGGCAATAGTTCATGAAGCCGCTTTTGAGAACAGTCAATAGAGGGTTACGCCACCCACGCGTATGGAGCATCGCAATGGTGTGGATGTGCTGTTTGGCTTATGTTTTGTTTCAGGGCGGGAAGACATCCCTTATGTTGCTGTCGATGGTGACCCTGCTCTGTGTGTACCTTGCTATTGCTGGATTTAGCGGGGTAAGACGTGCTCAAGGAGTTCGTAGGTTATCTTCTGGTCCAGACCACGAAGAATTGCTGCATGCGGGTGACCAGGTTCAAGTACAGCTGAGTCTGACGATTCCGGGATTCCTCCCGCTTCCCTATGTTGTTGTGCGTGAAATGCTGCATCGGCATAACGGAGAATCGTGGTCGTTCAAGGAAAGTTTGATTCCCAATATGCGAGGTAATGGGGAGCTGTCATTCCAGACGCCGCCACTTGAGCGGGGGAAGTATGTTTTTTCAGAAACGGAATGTGCCAGCGAGGACATATTTGGACTGATTGAGCATCGAGGAAAGTTTAAGGCCAAAGGTGAGTTTCGCGTACTGCCAAGAACGGTATTTATTCCATATTGGCAGCTCTACGACCGCAAATCACGGTTATCCGGTCCTCAGACGGCGTTAACCCGTTCACGGAGAGAGACCACTCAGATCAATGGTGTACGTGACTACGTATACGGAGATCGCCTTTCCCGCATTCACTGGAATGCAACGGCAAAGACAGGGAACTGGAAGTCCAAGGAGTTTGAACATGAGTCTGTGCCCAAAACCGTTCTGGTTCTGGATGCGCTGGCATCAAGTTACGAACATGGGGATGCATTTGAAATTGCCGTTTCCACGGCTGCCTCTCTGCTGGAATATGGTGTCAGGGAACGAATGGGGATGGGGTTGTTGACATTGTCAGACCAGACATCCTTCATGGCCCCCAGTGAAAGTCTGATGGAACGACAGAAGATGATGCATCATCTGGTGGATATTCAATATAACGGTCAGGATACCCATCTGTTGCCCGGCGTGGAAAGAATTGCACGTCAACTGCCTCAGGGAGCTTACTTTGTCGTAATTTCTCCCCAGAAGGATGAAAAAATAATGGAACTGTTGCGCTGGGCCGATACGCGGGGCATGACTCCATGTCATATTCTGATCGATACCAGTGAATCCCGCCGGAGTGCCGAGTGGAATGCCATGTTGCGTGGAAGAGGCACGAGGTCATTCACTGTTTCTCACTTGCAGGAGCTTCCAACGGTGATGGGGGGAGGTTCTGTATGAGTTCAAAAGGAAATGAAAGTGTTACAGGGAAACGATCCTGGTATCATGCAGCGTCATTGCTCTGGATTTTCCTGATTGGAATGCAGTGGATTTCATTTACGCAGGAATCGTGGTACACGGAGACAACTTCTCTGGTGTTATGGACACTTGCAGCGGTCAGTGTGCTGGAGGTCATTCTGCCCTTCAAAACGATCTATCGGGCGATCATCAAGGCAGTCGTTGTTGGTTACATTTTGCATAAAACGCTGATTGATTATACGGTGTACATCCCTTATGGCTCTTTAACGGACCGAGCGGAGCAATTCATATTACACATGACGCCGTACATCTGGTTCTCCCTGTGTGCATGGGTGATGCTTGAAGCTGCGCTTCGACTCGTGACCACAACACGTCGCATTCTTGTTTTTCTGGGTGTTAACATCATTTCGATGGGGATTCTCGATTCTTTCACCCAGATTCCACTCTGGATTGAAATCGCGTGGGTGATGTTTGCGGGGATGGGATGGCTCGTATGTCAGCATTTCCGTAACTATCAGCTACAGTATCCACAAGGTTGGAAACGAATCATCCGGTATCCTTATAAAGTCCTGGCCAATATTGCTATTATCTTTTCTTTGATTATTGTAGCCAGCGTTAATATGCCGGAGATTCCACCCACCTTGACGGACCCATATACGGCGTGGCGTAACTATACCGGAACTTCCACAAGTCAGGCTGGTAACGGAAACCTTGATATTCCCGCGGCTACCGAATCGGGATACAGCAGGGAAGACAATCAGCTTGGTGGAGGTTTTAACTTCGACTATACCCCTGTCATGTCTGTCACGACTAATGAGCGCAGTTACTGGCGTGGTGAGACACGTGCAGAGTATACAGGCACAGGCTGGGATGACCGTGGACGGGGTGCGACAGAGAATGTTGAAGCCGGACAGCCTCTGGAGAACCAGGAATCCGGTAATGTGAATACCAAACAAGTAACTCAGAACGTAACGATGCTGAATGATAATGTCTATCCGATTCTCTTTGGTGCTTATTCGATCTCGGAAGTGAGCTCGATTAATGGTGAGGACAGAACGGAACGGATGTTGTGGAATGCTGAACAGGCTGAACTGCATGTGGTTACAGACCGTCAGCAACCGCAGTATCCCAAGACGTATACTATCGTATCGGAAGCCCCTGTGATTGTGGAAGATGAGCTTCGTACAAAGTCATTTGAAGATCTGTATAACAGTAATCCGGCAGATGATATGTACTTGCAGTTACCATCCCGTTTCCCTGACCGGGTGTCGGATCTGGCAGCCGAGATTACGGCATCTGCGAATACTCCGTATGAAAAAGTGGCATTACTGCAAAACTATTTACAAACTAATTTTGAATACACAAACAATCCGGATTTATCTCGAAAAGTAAGCAGCGACTTTGTGGAAGGTTTCCTGTTTGATATAATGGAAGGCTACTGTGATTACTTCTCCACTGCGCTGGTGATGATGGCGCGCTCGGAGGGCATTCCTGCAAGGTGGGTTAAAGGTTATGCGCCTGGACAACTGTCCCTGAATTCGGACATGCAGGCCCCACGTCAACCTGGTGCGGAGATTGAGACGACCTACACCGTTACCAATGCAGATGCACACTCCTGGGCAGAGGTTTACTTTGGTGAGTATGGCTGGATTCCTGTTGAAGCAACGCCGGGCTTTGATATGCCGCTGTTGACGGAACAGCCTGATGTACAACCTGTAGATGAGCCAGAAGAAGAGCCAGAAGAGGAGCCGGTACAAGAGGAAGAGCAGACCCCTGCA
This sequence comes from Paenibacillus amylolyticus, assembly GCF_047302515.1. Classification (GTDB taxonomy): domain Bacteria; phylum Bacillota; class Bacilli; order Paenibacillales; family Paenibacillaceae; genus Paenibacillus; species Paenibacillus amylolyticus_G. The sequence goes on from NZ_CP168019.1 coordinate 970,597, forward strand.
CCTGAGCAGACATCGTCTGCCATCCCGACTTTTGTTATCTGGGCTGCAGGAGCCATTATTGTATTGTGGGTAGCATATATGTTCTGGCGTAATCGTTTCTCCATGCGATTCTTCCTGCTTCGTCTACGGACAGGTGGACCGCTCACCCCTGAACAGAAGGTAGTGGCAGAGACCGAGCGTTGGATTCAGTATGTGAAACGCAAAGGGTTGACCCGGAGCGGAGACGAGACACTTCGTGAATCGGTAGCCCGCTGGAGCCAGGCAAAACCTGCTGCAGAAGCAACATTGTATGAGCTTCTCACGAAGTTTGAACAGACTCGTTACAGTCCGGCGTCCGTAACTGCCGACGACTGGAAGGGCGTCTATCAGACCGCCTTGAAGCTGCGGAAGGAACTGAAAGCGGAACGGGCATAGTTGTTGCCCGTCCCGTTTTTCCTTTTTTCCTATGCCATCAGGCGCTGTATGCATTTTCAGGAAAGACGGATTTGTGATATAGTGTGTCGTATGAAACTGAGGTGACTTCTTTGTTTAAAATGTTAATGCCCAAGCTGCGTGTAGACACGGTTTTTGACATTAATCTGGAAGAGCTGTACGCTCAAGGCTACCGTGGAATTATAACTGATCTGGATAACACACTCGTTGGAGCCAAAGCCCCTGACGCTACGCCCGAACTGATTGAATGGTTTGCACGTGTGAAAGAGGCAGGTTTCAAGCTGATGATTGTGTCCAATAACAATTTGAATCGTGTATCCCTGTTTGCGACCCCGCTGGATATCCAGTTTGTGCATAGTGCACGCAAACCATCGAATGTACCGTTTCGTAGAGCAATGAAAATGATGGAGTTATCTCCTGAAAAAACGATTGTAGTAGGTGATCAGATGCTTACGGACGTCTATGGAGGGAACCGAATGGGGTTATATACCGTTCTGGTACTGCCAATCTCCATTGGGGACGAAGGTTTTATGACCCGCTTCAATCGACGCGTGGAACGGATTGCTCTAACGAGTTTACGCAAGAAAGGCTTATGGCTTGAGGAGGAAAAGAAGAAATGACAGAACCGCATAACGGCAACCTTGCCGTAAGGTGCAGCGGATGCGGCGTGCATCTGCAAACAGAAAATTCGGAATTACCAGGGTTTATCCCTGAGAAGGCACTGGGTCGTGAACCGGTTATATGCCAGCGCTGTTTCCGCATCAAAAACTACAATGAGTCATCATCCGTTACGGTGGATCAGGACGAATTCCTGGCGCTGCTTAGCAAAATCGGGGATAAGGATGCACTTGTCATCCATATCGTTGATTTGTTTGACTTTGATGGCAGTATTATCTCTGGTCTGCAACGTTTTGTAGGCAACAATCCAGTGTTGCTTGCTGTGAACAAAACGGACTTGCTTCCGAAAGTAACCAACTGGAACAAGATTCGCAACTGGGTACAAAAGCAAGCCAAAGAACAGGGTTTGCGTACAGTGGACGTAGTCTTGTGCAGTGCGAAGCAAAATCAGGGGTTCGACCGTCTACTTGAGCTTGTAGGAACGTATCGCGAAGATCGTGACGTGTACGTGGTTGGCGGTACCAATGTGGGTAAATCCACACTGATTAACCGTCTGATCCGTGATTACAGCGATCTGGAGCAGGAACTGACCACATCCCGTTATCCGGGAACAACGCTGGATATGGTGAACATTCCGCTGGATGATGGAAAATATATCATTGATACGCCTGGAATCGTGTATCCATGGCGTTTCAGCGAGATTGTTTCACGTAAGGATCTCGCTGCCATCATGCCGGAAAAACCGCTTAAACCCGCTGTTTATCAGTTGAATTCCGGTCAGACGCTGTTCTTTGGCGGCATGGCTCGATTTGACTTTGTGGAAGGTGATCGCCAGTCGTTCACTTGTTTTATCAGCACTGCGCTTGATATTCACCGGACGAAGCTGGAGCGTGCAGATGATCTTTACCGCGACCATCTGGGAGAATTGTTGTCTCCGCCAACCCGTGAGGATGCAGCAGAGATGGCTGAATGGACCAGACATGAATTCCGCATCAAACGCGGCAGTCAATCGGATGTATTCATCTCGGGTCTGGGCTGGATTAAGGTTAATGGCGATATTGGAGCGCTTGTTGCTGTTCATGCTCCAAAAGGCATTCGTGTACAGATCCGCCCATCCTTGATCTAGTAAACTCAGAAGTTGTACATCAGATGGATCGGAGGCGGACCTATGTCTGAGCAGAACAAATTCAACTCTTCACTTCCCGTGTTGCTTGGCGTTATGGGTGATCCTATTGCTCACTCCAAGTCTCCGGCAATGCACAATGCGGCTCTGCAGGCTGCAGGAGTGAATGGAATGTATATGCCACTGCATGTTCATCCGGATCAACTGGAAGCGGCAGTTCGGGGAATTGTGGCACTGGGCTATCGTGGTGTTAATGTGACCATCCCGCACAAAGAGCAGGTGATGCAATATCTGGATGTGATCGATGAAAGTGCTCGCCTGATTGGTGCGGTGAATACCATCGTTAATGAAGGTGGAACACTGACAGGGTACAATACGGATGGTATTGGCTATGTCCGATCGTTGAAGGAAGAGGCTGTGCCTGAGCTTGCGGGTAAACGTATTGCTGTACTGGGAGCAGGTGGAGCGGCAAGAGGCGTTATATACGCACTTGCATTGGAGAAGCCTGAACGGATCCACATTCTGAATCGTACAGCGGACAGGGCTATTGAACTTGCTTCGGATTTGCGGGGCCATGGCTTGGGAGAAATCTCGGGCAGTGGCATGGAAGACGCTGCAACGGTACTGGCTACGGCTGATATCGTGATTAACACAACGGCTGCCGGAATGCATCCTCATGTGGATGACGTACCAGTTGATCCTGCACTGATCCGTGAAGGCGCAGCGGTGAGTGATCTGATCTACAATCCGCTGGAGACCCGTCTGCTTAGAGAGTCGCGGAAGTGTGGATGCACAGTGCACGGTGGTCTGGGGATGTTTGTGTACCAGGGCGCAGTGGCCTTTGAACATTGGCTCGGCATTCCGGCTCCTGTGGAGACGATGAGACGAGCTGTACTAAACAGTTTTGAAGTGTGAAAATAATAATTGAATGATCAGGTCTGGACAGTTTTTGCGCTGTCGATCAGGGCCTGCTCAACATAAGGAGTATGGAGTATTCATGTTAAACGGTAAACAAAAGCGCTTTTTGCGGTCACAGGCACATCACCTGACCCCTGTATTTCAGATTGGTAAAGGTGGAACCAACGAGCACCTGTTCCGCCACATCGAAGATGCGATTGAGAAGCGCGAATTGATGAAAGTGCAAGTGTTGAACAACAATGACGAGGACAGAAAAGAGATGGCAGAAGAAGTTGCCCGTGAAACGGGAAGTGAGCTTGTACAACTCATCGGTAACACAATCATCCTGTACAAAGAATCTCGCGATAACAAACAAATCGAACTACCTAGATAAGGGAGCGTGACGCAGGTGAAGATCGGTATCATGGGTGGTACGTTTGATCCGATCCACATGGGACACCTCCTGGCAGCTGAAGCGGCAAGGGACTCGCATGCACTGGATGAGATCTGGTTCATGCCTTCCCATGTTCCACCTCACAAACGCGGAGCCGGAGCTTCGGGACAGCAACGTCTCGATATGACGGAAGCGGCTGTGAAGGATGTGCAGCAATATGAGGTGCTGGGTATCGAGATGGAATTGGGCGGAGTGTCTTATACCATCGATACGATGAAGGAACTGTGGCGTCGCCATCCTGAACATGAATTCTATTTCATTATCGGGGCGGATATGGTGAACTATCTTCCCAAATGGGAGCAGATTGAAGAGCTTGCAGAACGCTTAACCTTTATCGGAGTTGGTCGGCCGGGCTTCCAGTTACATCTGGATGATTTACCAGACGAGTTACAGGATCGGGTCCTGCTGGCCGAGATGCCCTTGGTGGATATTTCATCGACAGCTGTACGCAGACGTCTTGCCAAAGGTCATTCGGTACGCTTCATGATTCCTGATGAGGTGCACCAATACATTGTAAGGAGCGGTTTATATGGCACTAAGCCGTGAGGAACTGATTCAAGCCGTATCCGGACAAATGCCGGAAAAACGCTGGAAGCATACACTGGGTGTAATGGAATCGTCAGTGATATTGGCTGAAAAATACGGTGCTGATCCTGTGAAAGCAGATCTGGCAGCGATATTGCATGATGTGGCGAAGTACTGGCCCGTAGCGGAGATGGAAGCGGTCATCCGTGATAACGGATTAAACCAGGAACTTCTGCAGCATGACAAGCAGCTCTGGCATTCTGAAGTCGGTGCTTTTGTAGCCAAGCGTGATTACGCTGTGGAAGATTCCGAAGTTATTAATGCCATCCGGTGGCATACCTCGGGTCGGGTAGGCATGAGCTTATTGGACAAAGTGGTATGTCTTGCCGATTACATTGAACCGGGACGAGATTTCCCGGGAGTAGATCACATTCGTGAACAGGCTGAACGTAGTCTGGAGGAAGGTTTAATTGCCGGATTCGATTCGACGATCAGCTTGTTGATCTCGCAGCGCCGTGTCATTTATCCTTTGACCATGCTGTCGCGGAATGACTTAATTGCACAATTATAGATTATGGAGGTTGGTTCATGACAGTATCATCGAAAGAACTTATGAATATGGCGGTTGCTGCCGCTGACGACAAAAAGGCATCCAATATTGTAGCATTGGATCTGATTAATGTTTCTCTGGTAGCGGATTATTTTGTTATTTGTCACGGGAATTCTGATACACAGGTACAAGCCATTGCCACTGAAATCCGCAAGCAGGCTCATGCAGCCGGAGCGACGATCAAAGGTATCGAAGGTATGGATTCCGCACGTTGGGTATTGATGGACATGGGCGATGTTGTTGTTCATATCTTCCACCGTGACGAGCGTGAATACTACAACATTGAACGACTATGGTCTGATGCCAAAGTGGTGGAAACTGTATGAGTTTGATTGCTGGAACAGTCGTCTCTTTGCCGGTTTCACGTGAAGTGTCTCCGTTTGGCTTCTTTTTGACGACAGGATCGGAAGATGTACTGCTTCACTACACCGAGTTAACGCGGGATATTAAAATTGGTGAGACGCTTGAGGTATTTGTATTCTTTGATACAGAAGATCGTCTGGCCGTAACGATGAAAAAGCCTTATCTCATGCTCGGCGAAATGGCACGACTGGTTGTGGCTGATGTTCACCCACGACTGGGCTGTTTCCTGGAAATGGGACTTGGACGGCAATTGTTGCTTCCTATTCGTGAATTGCCTGAACTGGAAGAACTGCGTCCTCAAGTGGGGGATGAAGTCTTTGTAATCATGGAACATGACAAGCAGGGACGTCTGCGTGCCAAATTGGCCGGGGAACGTGAGCTTTCACCATTGTCTTTCCATGCTCCAACTTCATGGTTAAACGAGTGGGTTGAAGCGACGGTATACAAGCCACTGCAGATGGGTACTTTTGTACTTGTAGAGGGCGGCGTACTGGGCTTTGGTGCGATTGGTATGATTCATTCATCCGAACGTAGTCATATGCTGCGTCTTGGTGAGAAAGTAAAATGTCGGGTGACACTGGTACGTGAAGACGGACGTGTGAATCTGGCCATGACTCAACTCAAACAAGTTGGACGTAACGAAGATGCAGACAAGCTGCTCGCTTTCATGAAAGAACGTCCTATGGGTGGCATGCCATACTCGGATGCAACTCCGCCGGATATCATCAAGCAGCGCTTTGGCATCAGTAAGTCTGCTTTCAAGCGTGCCTTGGGCAAATTGATGAAAGACGGATTGGTGGTCCAAAAGGAAAGCTGGACGTATCTGTCCGAATCTGCTCCTGCGGATCAAAGTGAAAACAAGTAATCTTCCTGATTAAATAGTTGTAATATGGAACTCGGATAAGGCAGGGATAGGCTGGGTAAACACCGGATGCCCCTGTCTTTTCTTTGGTTAAACAGGATTGGAAAATGAAATTGAAAGTGCGGTGCCTGACATGTCTTACCGGAAATTTGCCTATGTGTATGATGAATTAATGGAAGATATGCCTTATCCGGACTGGATAAGGTTTGCAAGAACAGCATGGGAAAAGCATGGAATGCCCAAAAGTGTCGCTGAACTTGGCTGTGGAACGGGCTCCATTACGATCCCGCTCGTGAACTCCGGTTTCGAAGTTACAGGTATTGACCTCTCATCAGATATGCTGTCGGTTGCGCGCAGCAAGATGGAGGCTACGCCTCAGGGTCATCGCTTGTATCGCGAGGGCAGTGTCCGTTGGGTGCAGCAGGATATGCGGGAATGGCGAGTTCCGGAACCTGTGGATTCGGTGATATCTTTCTGTGATTGTGTCAATTATTTGCTTGAACAAGAAGATGTCATTCGTACTTTCCAGCGGACATACGAAATGCTAAAGCCTGGTGGAACGTTCCTGTTTGATGTGCATCATCCCAATACCCTTATTCGTTATGATGAGGAGCAGCCTTTTGTACTGGATGAGCGCTCCGTATCTTATATTTGGACTTGTGATCTGGATCAGGATCGCTGTGAGATCGAACATCATCTCAGTATTTTTTCGCGTGTGGATGATGGTCGAAAGGATATATACCAGCGTTTTGAAGAAGTTCATGTCCAGCGCGCGTATAATCCGGACTGGATGAAGCTGGAGTTATCCAAAGCAGGTTTTAGAGACGTGAAGGTATATGCGGATTTTGAATGGAAAGAGGCCGGAGACAGCGCGCAGCGCTTGTTCTACGTGGCTGTGAAGTAAGAGCGAAAGATGACAACTGTCCTTATGTATGGTGCATAAGGGCAGTTTTTTGTTTGATTTTTTATGGAGAATGAATAGCAGTAGTCTTAAATAGGGTAAAGGAATGCAAGAAAAGACATAACGACGTGACAAAAAGTATTGCCAGTTAAAGTAAAGGAGGCGATAATAGTCGGATAGAAAGCGTTTTCTAAGAAAATAAATCAATTGTCAATGTGAGGTGTAGAAATGGAAAGTACATATAAAACAAGACTTACGTCAGAACAGTTGAATGCCATAATAGAGCAGCATTTCTCAGCAAGTATACAGAACTACAAGGAAATGGTGGATGGCTGGGCCAATCATGCATATCTCATTACATTGAGCGACGCACAGCGAGTGGTACTCAAAATTGCACCGTCTGCTTCGACAAATCTGATGCGCTGTGAGCAGGATCTCATGATTGCCGAGGTTGAGGCACTGCGTCTCATCACGGAGCTACAGGATGTTCCCGTACCCCAAATGCTGGCTTATGATGATTCGTTAACCATGGCTTCAGCACGTTATTTTATCATGGAGTACATGTCTGGAACACCCTATAATCAGGTCAAGGATCAATATTCTGCGGAAGAGCAGGAAGCCATTGAACACGAGCTCGGTCGGTACAATCATCGAATTAATGAAATCAAGGGCGAGAAGTTCGGATATTTCTCGGAGCAAAAACAGCGATATTCCACATGGAAAGAAGCATTTATGAATCTGATGGAGGACATTCTTGCCGATGGGGAAGAAGCCGGAATTACATTTTCGATCGATTACCCTGAATTGAGACGCTTGATTGAAGAAAAATCGAATGTGCTGGACGATGTAAAAGAGCCTGTTCTTGTGAGTTGGGATCTGTGGGATGGCAATGTTCTAGTAGACGCAGGTCGCATCACAGCAATTATTGATTTTGAACGTTCACTGTGGGCAGATCCTCTGATGGAGCATTATTTCAGTCATTTTAACTATACGCCCGGTTTTGTGAAAGGGTATGGGCATGCGATTACGACTGAAAGTGAATTGAAAAGAAGAAGTCTCTATGACTTGTACTTTGATTTGGTGCTGCGTATTGAGTGCGCTTATCGTCAATATGATAATCAGGAACATGTGAATTGGACCATTCATAATCTGGAGGAAGGCATTGAGCGTTTTCGGTTATCCTGAACAGCAACCAGCGTTATGAACGGTACGAACCGTAGACTTCAAGATGGCGATTATAACGTGTAATATTGACTTTGGGCTTGCTTTTTTATATAATGGTCCCGATATTGTATACATATTTCGATGATAAGGATCAGTAGTAATTCCTGTACATAACAGAGAGCCGGCGGTTGGTGCAAGCCGGTTGACAGTGATTTGCGAACTCGCCTTGGAGAAATGCGGTGATTACACCATTCTGTTTAACCTGCTTGTATAAAGCTTGAGTTCAGGAATGGAAATCCGCATCGGTTAACCGCCGTTACAGGTCCAAAGGGAGTGGATGACGAAGCACGTTCGTCCGCTAACTAGGGTGGTACCACGGGAATTCAACCTCTCGTCCCTAGCGCTGCAAACGCTACGGGATGCTGAGGTTTTTTTGTTGCAATTAAAGCTAAAGCGAATAACCTGAAGGAGGAACAATAGATGAGTGAGAATAACCAGCCGAAACACGGCTATCAGCCACAAGTCATGGAAAAAAGTTGGCAGCAATACTGGGATGCAAATAAAACGTTTAAAACGGGTGAGGACCCTGCTAAACCGAAATTTTATGCACTGGATATGTTCCCTTATCCATCCGGTTCAGGTCTGCACGTAGGACATCCGGAAGGATATACGGCAACAGATATCGTTTCCCGTTACAAACGTATGCGCGGTTACAATGTATTGCACCCAATGGGTTGGGACGCTTTCGGTCTGCCTGCTGAGCAGCATGCACTGGATACAGGTGAACATCCACGAGATATTACATTCCGTAATATTGACAATTTCCGTCGCCAGATCAAATCGCTCGGTTTCTCTTATGACTGGGATCGTGAGATCAGCACAACGGACCCTGAGTACTATAAATGGACACAATGGATCTTTATCCAGCTGTACAACAAAGGTCTGGCTTATGTGGATGAAGTTGCAGTTAACTGGTGTGAAGCCCTTGGAACGGTACTGGCTAATGAAGAGGTTATTGATGGCAAGAGTGAACGTGGTGGACATCCGGTTGTACGCAAACCGATGCGTCAATGGGTTCTGAGAATTACCGAGTATGCAGAGCGTCTGTTGGAAGACCTGGAAGAGCTGGATTGGTCTGAAAGCATCAAGGATATGCAGCGTAACTGGATCGGTAAATCGACAGGTGCGGAAGTTGTATTTGCCATTGAGGGTCGCGAGGAAGTCATCAAGGTGTTCACTACCCGTGCGGACACATTGTTCGGTGCGAGCTTTGCAGTACTTGCTCCAGAACATGAACTGGTAGAAGCAATTACAACCGATGACCAACGTGAAGCGATTCAGGCTTATCAGGAGCAGGCTTCTCGTAAAAGTGATCTGGAACGTACAGATTTGGCCAAAGACAAAACAGGTGTATTCACTGGAGCTTATGCAATCAACCCTGTTAATGGTGCAAAACTGCCGATCTGGATTGCTGATTATGTTCTTGCAGGTTACGGTACTGGTGCGGTTATGGCAGTTCCGGGTCATGATGCACGTGACTGGGAATTTGCGAAGCAGTTTGGTCTGGATATCATCGAAGTTATTCAAGGTGGAGACGTTACACAAGAGGCTTATTCCGGTGATGGCGCGCATGTGAATTCCGATTTCTTGAACGGACTGAATAATGAAGAAGCGGTTGTCAAAATGATTGCTTGGTTGGAAGAGAACGGTAAGGGACAAGGGAAAGTAACCTATCGTCTGCGCGATTGGCTGTTCAGCCGTCAGCGTTACTGGGGTGAGCCAATCCCGATTCTGCATCTGGAAGACGGAACGATGAAGACAGTACCTGAGGATCAACTTCCACTGCTGCTGCCTGATATCGACCAGATCAAACCTTCGGGTACTGGAGAATCACCACTGGCGAATGTTACGGAGTGGGTGAATACGGTAGATCCGGAAACGGGAATGAAGGCACGTCGTGAGACCAACACCATGCCACAATGGGCGGGTAGCTGCTGGTATTACCTGCGCTTTATCGATCCACGCAATGACAAGGAACTGATCTCCAAGGAGAAACAGCAGCAGTGGCTGCCAGTTGATCTGTACATTGGCGGAGCAGAGCACGCGGTACTTCACTTGCTGTACGCTCGTTTCTGGCACAAAGTGCTGTATGATCTGGGTGTTGTGGAGACCAAAGAGCCTTTCCACAAACTGGTGAACCAAGGTATGATCCTGGGTACCAATAATGAGAAAATGAGTAAATCTCGTGGTAATGTCATTAACCCGGATGAAATCGTCAATGAATTCGGTGCAGATACATTGCGTCTGTACGAGATGTTCATGGGACCATTGGAAGCGACAAAACCGTGGAATGCAAACGGGGTTGAAGGCATGCACCGCTTCCTGTCACGTGTATGGCGTCTCTTCATTAACGAAGACACAGGAGCCATCAATGACAAGATTACAGTGGACGGTGGAACGGATGAGTTCAAACGGACTGCTCACAAAACGATCAAAAAAGTTACGGAAGATCTGGAACATCTGCGCTTCAACACATCCATCAGCCAACTGATGATTTTCATCAACGATGCATACAAAGCCGATACACTGCCTCGTGAAGCGATGGAGAAATTTGTGCAGCTGTTGTCACCACTGGCACCGCATATGGCAGAGGAACTGTGGAGCCGTTTGGGTCATGAAGGTGGAATCTCTTACGTGGCTTGGCCTGAATATGATGAATCCATGACAGTGGATGCGGAAGTAGAAATCGTTGTTCAGGTAAATGGTAAAATTGTAACCCGTGCTACGATCGCCAAAGATCTGGATTCACAAGGTATGCAGGACTATACGATGGAACTGGCACCTGTTAAGCAGGCGCTGGAAGGCAAGACCATTCGCAAGGTCATTGCCGTTCCAGGCAAACTCGTTAATATTGTTGCCGGTTAATCTCACCGGCTCGGAATAGTTCATCCAGCTTTAACAAATCTTCATCATATTTGTCATGTGTCGTGTGGATCAGGCTGTCGAAAACGCCGTCAAGACTAACCTTCAGCAGTGCAAGTGCCTGAGCGGTAATACCGCCAGGTACAGCGACACGAGCCTGAAGCTCTTGCGGGGTGTATCCTCCTTCGGTGAGCAGCTTGCCTGTTCCTAGGAGCATTTCGCCAGCCAGAGCGCAGGCATCTGCCCTTTTGATGCCAGTCAGTTTCACGGCACTTTCGATCCACTGTTCCAAAAAGAACGATATGAATGCAGGTCCGCAGCTGGAGAAGTCGGATGTAATTCGTGTACAGGCTTCATCCACTTGGTACGGCCTGCCTATATGACTGAGCAGACTTTCCAACACAGCGCGGTCTTCACTGGTCATTCGTTCGCCATGTATGCAGAGGGATGCTCCACTGCCGACTTGGTGTGTGACGCTGGGAATTACCTTGGAGACTTTGCAAGGAAGTGAAGATTCCAGATGTCGCAGCTGCACGGGACTGGTGATCGAGACAATTATATGATTGGGATTCACGACAGGCAGGATGTCGTCAATAACATGTTTGAATTCAAGCGGCTTCACGCACAGGAAGATGATGTTGCTTCGAATCACCGTTTCCCGATTGCTCTGGGATTCATGCAGACCGGGGTAACGGAGGGATAACTGACGTACTTTGGACGGGGTTCTATTGCTGGCGGCGATCTGCCGGGGCTCGAGTGCACCCGATTGGATCAGGGCATAAATCAACAGGCTGCCCATGCTGCCGGTTCCGATAAATCCAACCTTCATTGTTTCAGGCCTCCTTTCATGCTTTACGGTACTGGCGCAGTTCATTCCCTCTATTCTATGCGTGAGGACCTGTTTCACATGACATGAAAAATGAACAACTTGTTTCATCAGGAAAGTACAACGGTTCGGAAGCACCGCCCGTGTTCGAAATGAATGATTTTGAATTCAGGGAGAGGTGTGGAAGAATGAGATGGAACAAAGGGATGACCATTGCTGCTGCGGTGGTTGGAAGTATACTTATATTATGGTCGGGCAAAAGTGAACAACCACCTAGTGGCTGGGAACCCTTGCAGCTCGGCACCGAGAAGCCGACGATAGAGCAGGAACTCCCTGCTGTACAGTCGGCTAATTCGGTTCAGGGCAATACAGGAGCATCTTCTTCGGGAACCGAGGCAAGTGGGCTGCAGACTGGAAATGATGCAAAGGCAGATGAGTCTAAAGAGCTTGCGAGCGTTGGGGTTGAAGGTGATTCAGTTGTTCAAACTACAAGTCAGACGAATGATAATCCTTCAGATGCTGCTACTTCGATTGAACCAGTGGCGCAAAGTACGAATTCGAATCCTTCGGTTACCTCCGAGACGGGCTCGAACAGTAATCCACCTGTAGTTCGTGAGGAAGCTAGCGACAATGGCAAGATTGATGTGAATACCGCACCTGTCTCCAAGCTTATAGAGCTTCCCGGAATTGGGGAGAAGAAAGCTCAAGCTATTGTGGACTATCGGAATGCACATGGTCCTTTTGCAAAAGTCAGTGATCTGACGAAGGTCAAAGGAATCGGCATGAAGATGCTGGAGAAGATGGCACCGCATGTGCAGATCCGGTAATATTAAAATAAAAATTTGTGTTGAGCGGGAGGAAAGCAGCATGAGTACAGAGGTACGCAAGGACTGGGACACGTATTTTATGGACATTGCATATATGGTCTCGACCCGTTCCCGCTGTTCGCGTCGTCACGTGGGTGCCGTGCTTGTTCAGGGAAAGAAACTTCTTGGAACAGCCTATAATGGTGCACCCACGGGCGTCCCGGATTGTTCCGAAGCAGGTTGCATGATATCGGAAGAATATGAGTTGGTCGTGACCGATGGACAAGAAGAAATGGTCAAAAAGCAACGCTGCATTCGCACAATACATGCGGAGCAAAACTTGCTTTTATTCACAGATCGAATTGACCGTGAAGGTTCGTCTGTCTATGTGACCGACGAACCTTGCTGGACATGTGCCAATATGCTGGCGAATAGCGGGATTACAGAAATCGTGTTTCATCGTTCTTATCCTAAAGATACCGGCAAGGTTACCAATATGATGCAACAGAAGGGCATAACGTTCCGCAGACTGGAGAATTACCAGCCTCCGCGGGAAACGATGATGACCGTGAGCAACTAATATGAATATGTTTTAATATGTGAGGGAGAACCTCCGGCAAGCCTGAATCGGCTTTCCGGGGGTTTTTCTGCGTTCAATGGGTGAAATGAAGGAGGGGAAGGAATGAAAGGCAGACCGTTACTAAGTTTTACGATTTGCTGGTTGTGCGGGAGCGGGATGGCATGCGCGTTAACAGGCTGGACGTTAATCTGGGGGTTCATTGGAGCGCTGGCATGTCTGCCACTTCTACTTCATTTTATGGATGTACGTGGATGGTCTGTTTTATTTTTACTCGCTTCCTTTATTGGAGGTGCTGCACATTGGGAGTGGAATGACGCACGCAATCATAGCAGTCTGCCGGAGACCATGCATATCTCTGCTGATGCGCTGGACGGTTGGTCAGCCGAAATTCAGGGTGAGCTGGTGTCAGATGTACGCATTGATGGAGATCGGGCTGACTTTAAGATTCAGATGTCTTCAATATTATCAATATCGAATTCATCAACAGATACAGATCTGGCAACATCATCTGCATTCAAAATAGATGAACAATTGATGGTACAAGTCAGACTGTTGGAGGAAGAAGAACAACAGGTAGCAGCGGGCTGGAAGAGGGGCGATTTGATTACGCTTAATGGTTCTTTTGTCCTTCCTGGTGAAGCCAGGAACTTTGGCGGGTTTGATTATCGCAGTTACTTGCGAACCCTGCATATCCACTGGTTGTTCAAAGTGAAGGGAGCCAGTTCGGTCACAGCAGTTGCTCCTGAGGGACTTGGACAATATAACGTACTACGGTGGACGGATTGGACTAGGCATAAGTTGGGCTCGGCGGTTGAGCAGTTATTTCCTGAGCCTCATGCAGGATATATGAAGGGTCTTATTATCGGGATGGCTAATGATATCAATCCCGGTACCTATGGTCAGTTTTCACAACTGGGTTTAACGCATATCCTGGCAATCTCCGGAACCCATGTCGCTGTATATGTTGCGTCGTTGCTTCTCATTCTATCTTGGCTAAGGCTTACCAGAGAAACGGCACTCACGATTGTTCTGATCCTGGTGCCAGCTTATGTACTGTTATCCGGTGGATCACCTTCAGTGATTCGGGCAGGAATTATGTCCATGATTGGTCTGTATATGGCACGTCGTGGCCTCGCCAGAGACGGCCTTCAGATGATTAGTGCAGCAGCATTACTGATGATGTGGTGGGAGCCGTACTTTTTGCTGAGCGTGAGCTTCCAGTTATCCTTTCTCGTGACCGCAGGTTTGATGATCTATATGCCACTGATAAACCGACTGTTTAGCAGTTGGCCTAAATCTCTGGCAGCGACAGCATCCGTGACCGTGACCGCTCAGTTGATTTCGTTCCCAGTAACCATTCTTTATTTCAATCAGTTCTCATTACTCTCATTTGTGGCCAACTTTCTGCTGGTTTCTTTGATCAGTGCCATTGTATTACCTCTGGGGACGGTCGCCATGTTATTGTCATTCATATGGATTCCTTTGGCGAAACCCCTCGCATGGATAGCGATGAAACTGAATCAACTGACTTTTGTAAGCGTGGAGTGGATGAACAGCCTGCCAGGTTTTGTATTGATCTGGGCAACACCGCCCTTGTTATGGATCGCCGCATATTATGCTGTGTTGTATGCCTTACTCTACCTGTTGCATCGTGGCAATGGTGAGCAGCAAGAAACAGCGTTTGTTGAGGAAGAGACGGCTCCTCTTGTGAGGAGACAACCTTCAGTTTCCATGGGGAATGTGGGCATTCGCTCTTCGATGTCTACCGTGGCACAGGATCAAGGTAGGAATCGTGTAGATGGAAAAGAAACTTCATTAACGACATTAGGAGCCAGTATTGCCTGGCCGGAGTATACAAGTGCATTTACCGCACGAGGTGCAGGATATTATTCAAATGAACGAATGAGTAAAGCTCAGCAATGGTTGTGCGGGTTGCTCGCAATCAGCTTTATTGCTGGATTATGGTGGGCATATCAGACTCCGAAGCCTGCTGGAACCGGCATTGTGCAGTTTTTGGATATTGGACAAGGGGACAGCACATTGATTACAACCCCGGAAGGCAAACACATTCTGGTGGATGGCGGGGGAACGGTTAGTTTTGGGAACACCGAACAATCGTGGAAAACAAGACGTGATCCGTATGAGGTAGGTGCCAAGGTGGTTGTTCCTCTATTGAAAAAGAGAGGCATCCATCAACTGGATGCTGTCATTGTAACGCATGCCGATCAGGATCATGCCGGAGGACTACATGCTGTGCTGGAACAGATTCCGGTTAAACGTTTCATGTTTAATGGCACAACCAGTGGTAAAGAAAACTTTGATAAATTACTGGACACAGCCATGGAACGTAAAATTCCTCTGTACGCCATTCAGCAAGGCATGTCCTATAAGGTTGATAAAGAGACAAGTTTACATTTTATAGCTCCGGATCTGGCACATATGGATGTAAATGTATCGGGCAATTTGCCTGTATCTGAACATCAGAATCATGATTCAGTTGTCTTTTTGCTGGAAATGGCCGGGGCTTCCATGTTGTTCACCGGAGATATGGATGCTGCGGCAGAGCAGGACCTGCTCTATATGATTCAAGATGGCTCATTGGCTGCCCAGTTTGAACAGAAAGGTGCAGATATTGGAGTTACAGAGGGAGTTGTACAACGGGTACTTACACGGCCGTTGCAGGTTGATTCAAAAGATGCTTCAGCGGCGTCGGCGTCTGTATCCATTGACGTTCTAAAGGTCGCTCATCATGGTAGTAAAACGTCTTCAACCGAAGCTTGGCTCCAATACTGGAACGCCAGAACTGCCGTCATATCTGCCGGTGTTAACAATACATATGGGCATCCCAATCCGGGAGTGATGGAACGTCTGGAGGCTACCGGGTCAGAGATTTATCGAACAGATCAGATGGGTGAGGTTCAGATGAGAGTGAAAGATGGAAAGATTGATATTCGGTACAAGTTGGTTGGGGTTGAGTGACGGCACGCGATCTATTTATCGGTTTGCAGAAGTAGAGGGTAGCTTATTCAATATCAACTGGAATGCTAAAAAGACAAGAGATCCTGCAATAATGTGGATAGTTTGAGCAGAAAAAGTATTGAAGTTAAGTGTAAATATCGAGTAGATGATCCCACCTATGAAGCCTAATAGAACATATGCGGCAATAGCAACGAGCAATCGTAAATACGTATTATCTTTTTTTCTGTATAAAAGTAATCCATCCACCAATATAGAAAGTGGCGTAATTAAGAAAAGTAAAATAGCGAGGTTAATCAATAAACCAACCGCAAATTTATACCCGAATGAATAATAGTAAGTATTCTCTAATCTTTCATCTATAGGGACATAGTGATATATCCCCATTGCAAGTGAAATGAGAACTGCAGTTAATACAGCTGCAAGTATTTTTCCGCGCGGCCTATTGATTCTATGGGTTTTTGTCATTCGAATATTAACCTCCATCTTAAATAACTATATTCAACAAGAGGATAGGCTAAGGGAGTTACTATATTTTAACATACACATGTTGAGGAAAAGTGGGAAACAGAGAAAAAAAGCACTGAGTTGACCTATAAAAGAAAAAGTCGTTTCGCTGCGAAACGACTTTTTTCTTAATTGCATGGTGGTGACATAATTTTTGGTAGTAGCAGGGTAGGAAATGAGGGAGGGGAGGCGTGGTCCCACCGGCGCAGATCAGAAGGGGACGGATTAAAAATATGAAATATCGTTGCTATAGAAAGTCTACAACGACAAAGGCGCTACAGACTACCAAACGACTTATAGATCCGATAGGCTTCAGCCTAGTGAGATTGTCAGCATTCACGGCACATTCACACAAAGAAGATGGTACCGGCTTCTACTGTTTCTATAGCGGAGAAGGCCTAACCACTGAAGAGGAATTGAAATATTTCATGCTGGAAATGGCAGGATACCGTCAATGAGAACATTACAAAAGTTTCAAATGAATTCAGTCATCGGTAGTAGACTGGTATTCGGCAAGTGAATGAAGGGAAGATTATTTTTAAAAGGACGAGGTACATTTAATAGAGACGCCGAGGTTTACGCTGAGCTGCTTGTGAGGGCCTTGAACGATTTGCAGAAGTAAAAAAAATTTTTGGATGCGAAAACTTTTTGGGAACCCGTATACGTCTTACTTCTTGTTACGACAAAAGATTTATATAGAAAAGGGATAATTCGACCATGTTCAATAGGAAAACTGAAAAAATTCTTACACACTGTATTACCGAGCATAAGGAGAACGTATACCGACTTGCTTATAGCTATGTCAAAAATAAGGATGATGCCCTGGATATCGTACAAGACTCCATATACAAAGCGATGACGAATCTCGAACGTTTGAAGAACCCAGACGCGGTCAAAAGCTGGTTTTACCGGATTGTGGTGAATACCGCCCTGGATTTTCTGCGCAGAAACAAAAAGGTTCAGGCGATGGATCATGAAATGATCGAAACCTACAGCCTCGGGGCAGAAGATACGTATACGGACATTGATTTGAAGTTAACGCTCGAATCCTTGCCGGATAAATACAAGAGCGTCATTATACTGAGATATTTTGAAGACATGAAGATCGAAGAAGTTGCTGCTGTACTGGATGAGAATGTGAATACGATTAAAACAAGGCTGTATCAGGCGCATCAGCTATTGCGAATCAAAATGAATGATGAAACAACCAAAGGAGATCGAGTAAGATGAACAATAATATGGAACAGCTGCGAAAAGAATATCACGAAATACCCATTCCTGATGAATTGGATAACATTGTAAACCAATCGATTCATAAATTCTCTAAGGAGGGAAGGAGGGGCCGCGGCTCAAAGTACAGATGGTTAGCCGTTTCCAGTGCGGCTGCGTTCATGTTCCTTGTTGCGATCAATGTCAGTCCTCCTGTAGCGAAAGCCTTGTCATCCATACCAGGTGTGGACCGGATTATCCAGGTGTTCACGTTCAAGGAATACTTGGTTGACGAGTCTAATTACAATGCGAATATTAAAGTGCCTTCCATTACCGATATGGAGAATGAGCAGTTGCAAAGCGGGTTGAACGAGAAATATATGAAGGAGAACAAAGCGCTTTACGAAAAGTTCCAGGCGGAAATCAGCGAATTGAAGAAGCAAGGCGGAGGCCATCTGGGACTTGATGTCGGATATGAAGTGAAGACGGACAACGACGAGATTTTATCTATACAAAGATACGTGGTCAAGACCGCCGCTTCATCCTCGGAGGAGCTTCAGTTTGATACGATCGATAAGAAAAACCAAATCCTCATAACTCTGCCGATGCTGTTCAAGGACGATCGTTATGTACGGCTCATCAGCGACAACGTTAAAGAGCAGATGCAGGGGCAAATGAAAGCGGACCCTAATAAGATTTACTGGGCTCCGGGAGCTACCGACGTGCCGGTCACCAGTGAGTTCCAGAGCATCGCGAAGGATCAAGGCTTCTATATCAACAACGACGGCAAGCTGGTGATTGCTTTCAACGAATATGACGTTGCGCCAGGCTATATGGGTTCTGTGGAATTCGTCATTCCCACGGATGTGTTGAAAGACGTTCTGATTAATAACAAATACATTAAGTAATGGAAGAGACCGGTGATGGGGTACCCCGCGCCGGTTTTTTTTGTTAGTACTTTGGTCGAAGAGACATTGTTCTGTTTTTGATTTTCCAAAACTTTCTGAACCATCTCATGCGTCTAGCCAATGAGTGTGCGTGATTAGACACTCATACAAAGAGATGGAGGATGAAAGCTATGAAAAAGAAAACGATAAAATACATGAAGATGGGGGCCATGGGCTGTGTAGCCATGCTCGGCGTCGGCGCAGCGAGCTTATCTGCATATGCGCTGGCCTCGGCACCTGTTTCAGCGAACGTAACTGTCAGCTCTAAGGTACAAGCAACCGTCCCTTCGGCTACAGGTGTAAAAATCGTGGAGAAGGTACTGAGCACAACAAGCAAGAACCTTATTGTGAACATCAAGGTACCGCAGCTGGACGGCATGCTGGACACCAGATACCAGAATGAACTGAATGGCATCCTTTTATTCCGTGCGCAAAAGGATCTTGCTCAGTGGGAGAAGGATGCCGCAAAAACGGCCAAAAAGGCAAAAGTAAATCACCAGAAGTTCCACCCCTATGAATTTTACGTCAGCTATAAGCTAAAGTCGGACGGAACTGGAAACCCGGCAGGAGTAGTTTCGCTTGAAGTAATCACGGAAGGTTACAGGGGCGGAACAAGCATGCCCCGGATCGATACCTACAACTTGAAAAATGCCTCTGCGGCTCAGCGCGTGACACTGGAGGATCTCCTCGGTTCTAACTATAAAGAAAAGCTTGATGCAAATATTCTTGCGCAAATGAGAAAGGATCCCGATCAATACTTCCTGGAAGAATTCAAAGGGACGTTCACGGAACAGTCGTTTTATATTGAAAAAGGCGAACTGGTTATCGTCTTCCCAAAATACAGTATCGCGCCGGGATATGTGGGTTCACCGGAGTTCCGTTTCAATTTGAAGAATGCCAGCCTCTGAGGCAAAGCCGAATGATATGAAGCCAGAAATCGCAGTAAAGTTGGATCTGAAAAAGGTGGCAGCTTGCTTCTTCTCGAAAATGGCTCCCAAAGCGCTCGGCGCAGCCACTTCGATTCATAAAAATCAGTTTTCCGCGCAATCCAATTTGTGTCCGACATTTTAAATGTACAAGTACAACATTAATTCAAGTCTTATGCTGGAAACATGACGATTATTCTGAATGTGGCATCCCGAAGACTCTCTTCTTACGGGATGCTTTTTTTAGTTCTAAAGGTAGAAGTTCCATGAAAATGTTTTGTTCTCTTCATTGATTACATTAATTGGAGAAAACTTTTTTCACAAGCTCGGCGTCCTGCCTATGAGCGACAAATCAAAAAGGATAGGGACGAAAGCAAAATGCACGACAACATGAATCATTTCGGAAGTTTAATCCGGAACTTTGCACCGGTACGAGGCGATGGTAAACGTTATATACCAGGATTTGATGGCTTAAGGGCATTATCTGTCATGGCTGTCATGGCCTACCATCTTAATATCAAATGGGCTCAGGGGGATTTGCGTGGCTCCTCATTATCGATCTGTCGAGAGTGATGGCACTCAGTGGTGCTTTTCTGTCATCGATGTTTTATGTGAATAACTGGTGGTTGATTTTTCATCAGGTATCGTACAATGACTTGCAGTTTTATGACTAGAATAAAGATAAGGATGATTTGAAATGAACAAAAGGAAGAAAACACGGTGGCCCGTTTGGCTGGTTGGATTTATTGTATTAGCTGGCGGGATTCTAGGAATCAATCTAATGGTGCAAAATGTTCTAGCTGGGAACCACAGCGTTACAGAGAACGTTGAAGTGTCGCCCAGTGCATACCCAGGCCTAAATATCGAAACAAGGACGAAGAATACGAAGCATTATATACTGTCGATTAGCAACGTTCTCTCAAACAGCAAGGAGATTAATACTCCTATTCAGACGTGGGTCAATGATCAGGAAAAGAAATTCTTAGCCCAGGTTGGGACCGGTGCAAAAACGCTTCAAGGCGATCATCGTGCTGAATTGAATATTACAGTAGATACGAATAAAATTAATGACCATTTATATAGTTTAGTGTTCACTTCCTATCAAATCACCACAGGCGGTGCTAATGGACAATCGATAATAAAATCTTTTAATATCGACACAGCTGAAAATAAAATATTGAATTTATCTGATATCATGACTTATGACAAAGCAGCTGTTAACCATATTATGTCCATCGTGAAGGAAGAATTGAAGAAACAGAAAAACGTTCACTCTTATGTATTCGAAGCAGAACTTCAAAAATCTATAAAAAATCCATCTGGATGGAAATGGTCCATAGGTAACGGAGTCTTTACTTTATACTTTAATAAATACGAGATCGCTGCTGGTGCAGCCGGAACGGTCCAAGTGAACATTCCACTGAAATCCTTGCATTCCTACTTGAAGAAGGACCTTACTAAAAAATGGAATATTACTTATGAAAATAACGATGAACCAAAAGGGAAGAGGCCAACTCAGCCTCCGCTTGATCCTAAAGGGAAATATGTGGCTCTTACCTTTGATGATGGGCCTCACCCAAAGGTGACACCTAGAGTTCTAAAGACTTTGAAGGAGTACAACGCGAAGGCTACTTTCTTCATGCTGGGCGTACAAGTAGAGTATTATCCTGATATGGCTAAAAAGGTTGCTGAGGCTGGCCACGAGATCGGCAATCACTCTAAGAGTCATCCGAATCTGGCGAATATGAGCCTGAGTGAGGTACGCAAACAAATCAAAGAATCATCGGACCGAATCGAAGATGCGACTGGAGAAAAACCTACCCTATTCCGTCCGCCTTATGGTGCTATGAATGGATCAGTCAAAAAAGTCACCAAAGAACAGAAAACACCCATTATTTTATGGTCTGTGGATTCGCTGGATTGGAAAAGCCGGAACGCCCAAGCTGTAAATAAAGAGGTTGCTAAAAACATCAGATCAGGTTCGATTGTACTTATGCATGATATTCACGCTTCTACAGCTGATGCGCTGCCCCAAATGCTTAAATCACTAAAAAAGCAAGGCTACCAATTCGTAACGGTTTCTCAGTTGTTGTCCTTGAATGAATCCAAAGGAAATGGCCCTTATTATAATCGATAAGTTCATCACACAAAAAGAGGTACAAACCTTCGTTTTTCTAAGGTTTGTACCTCTTCTATAAGAATGGATTTGCACTATCCTATATAAACCGACCTTCACTTATTTGGATTTAAAAATCATTCCTTGCTGTTTCATTTGAATGCAGGTTACAGCACAGCACAAAAAAAGCCCGCTTTCCGTTACACTCCAGGAGGGAGAATATCGGAAAACGGGCCATTTTTCCAAAGTGTAGAAGAAATATAAGAACTACTCAACGCCATCCTTAAAGTGTTTGTTCCAGTGTTTGTCGCCCTTGTGCAACAGATCTTCTACCGTTTTCTCAAGAGTCATCAACAGCTGTGCTCTGACATCAAGTACGGTTTCTCTGTACAAGCGTTCTTCCGATCCAACGATTTTATCGCCGTATAATGCCTGTGCAGCTACGTACTTCCGATGTTCCTCGACCAGAGTATCAATGGAGTCCAATGCATGTTCCACAAAGTGGGAAATACTTTGGTATTCTTTGGGCATTTGTTCTTTTAAAGCTTGAATTTTCGCAAGAGCTGGCATGCTCATCACCTCGTGTTTATGAATGTAAATTTACAATACACTATTTTCATGAAAATTGCATTAAAAACAGCTTAAATTTGGACAAATTTCGACTTTTTTTATTTTAGGACCCAAAAAAGTGCTTATCTATAATGTATGCCATTGCATTTGAATTGAGTCGTGTAAGTAATGGAATCCCTTTTGGATACGTTTGGTGACTCGTTATGCAATTTCTGTTATTCTAAGAGAAGATTTCAGCCGCCCTAATACATACGCCGTTATTTTGTTATGGCAAATTAAAAAAATACTTAACTTTGCAACAATTTTATTGATGATCACGTCTGTAAGGTTGCAGGGAGAGGGGGATCCTTTGTGGTAGAGCCGGAACTCATCAGAGCCGCTCAATCGGGCGATCGCGACGCTCTAATTACCCTATTGCGGGAGATTGAACAACATGTCTATCGGACCGCATATTACATTCTAAATAATGAACAGGACGCTTTGGATGCTGCGCAGGAAGCGTTGATCCGAATTTACACCAAAATCAACTCATACGAAGAAAAGGCCCAATTCAAAACATGGGTACAACGCATCGTCACGAACATCTGTATTGATAAATTCAGAAGAACCAAGCCGTCTGTCTCCATTGACGAACATGACATGGTTTTTCAGGACAATCAGGATGTGGAGTACGAGGTCATGTCTACATATGTGGCCCAGGACATTCAGGATGCGATCAACAAGCTTCCCGAGCACCATCGTACCGTTATTGTTCTAAGATATTTGCAGGACTTATCCTACAATGAAATTGCGGATTGTCTCGATCTTCCGTTGAATACGGTGAAATCTTATTTATTTAGAGCCAGGCAGCAATTACAGAATCTACTACAGGAATATCAGAAAGGTGGTGTGACAGGATGAAATGCGAAGAGGTGGTGGAATGGATGCACCGCTATCTGGATCATGATCTGGGCGAGGCGGAAACCGCGCAGATGCTACAGCATGTGGCGAAGTGTCCGGAGTGCGCCGAGAATTTTAGTTTACTCAGAGCTCTTTCCAGAGAACTGGAAGAATTACCGCAAGTAAGCCCGAAATTTAGTCTGGTTGATGCGATTATGCCACAGCTTGATGCCATTGACGAAGCGCGGAAGGAACAAAGTAGCACCATACAGGAAATGAATCCTGTCCCCGCTACATTTGAGAATTTACATCGTTCAAGTGAGCGGAAAACGAAGCAAAAATGGCTTAACTCGATGGCAGGACGTATGTCCATGGGTGCAGCGGCTGCGGCAGTTATATTGGGATTCGCCATCTGGGGAAATCCACCTGAACAGATTGAGAATGCCGATTCCATGCTGATGAGCTCTGGAGCTTCTCAAGAGAGCGGCAATGTGGACGAGAATCCATTAAGCAAGAATATTGAAAATTATGATCCTGCCACTTCGTCCCAACCAAGCAGCAACGATGTGTTTGTGGATCAATCGAATGTTTCACCAACTAAACCAGATAACCAAGACGTAGAAACAATGCCTGAAGAGAACGGTGGAGATGAGGTACAGGAGCCTGAAGTTCAGGTAGATCTGACACCTAAACAACCGGCTACAGAATCAACGCCTGCTCCGAATAAAGGACCGCAGGATAATTCGTCCAAAACTCCTCCGACCGATAATCAGAAGAATCCGGTTCAGAACCAAGATTCTGAGCAGAGAATTCAGGGATCAGAAGATTCTCCTAAATCTTCTGCAGATGGGGAAGAGAGTGGAGTAACAGAAACAGAAAATGGAGATGCGCAATCCTTCACTTCTCAGGATACAACACCTAATATAACTGAAGACGTTCCGGTTGAAGGTAACACTGTACCTGATTCCAGTGCAGGTGCAGACGCTTCTGGAGGTAACAAAGGATTCGCAGCAGGACCGGATCAGGGAATGACCACAACAGCAGCACCAAAAGAATGGAAGTCACCTGACGGTTCCTATGTAGTTATGCTTATTGGTGATCAAATCAGCATATACTCCAAACCTGTGAGCGAACCGGATGTTCTAAGTTTGGTTGAACAACGCAGTATAGAGGGGACACTGAAGTCAGCGAGTTGGTCGAAGGATGGTACCCTGTTTAATTACGAAACGGACAAGGACGGAACAACGGCGAAGAACTCGTTTAATGTACCTGCTGTTTCAGGTGGAGCTCCTGCGAAATGATTAAAAATGGGGAGTGCGCTCCTCTAAACGAAAGAACATTTTCAGTATGACAAGCATATAGTGGAAGTAACAAAACGTCCTATCTCAGTTCAAGCAACTGACGTCGTATGACCGCGCACCGGCTTTTTCTAGAACTGCTGGTGTCAGCGTTTATATAGATGTAGGACAGGGGACCTTCATCCATAACTGGATGTAAGGTCCCTTTGTTGTCTTGCGTTTTTTCTGGTAGGATAAGAGGGATAAGGAGGCGCCGTGAATGGATGTAAAAAGTGCAACAAAGGCAATACGTAATGGAGAAACGGCACCGATATATGTGCTGTACGGAACGGAGAAGTACCAGATACAGCAATTTACGGATATGTTAAAAGAACAGGTTATTGAAGAAGAACATCGTGATTTTGCGATTATTCCATATGATTTGTCTGAAACGGCTGTGGAGGTCGTTATTGAAGAAGCAGAGACCGTACCTTTTCTAGTTCCCCGCAAATTAATTATTGTAAGGGATGCGAGCCTGTTCACCGCAGGTAAAGAATCCAAGATTGAACATCAGGTTGATCGTCTGCTTACATATATGGAAAATCCGGCAGATTACAGTACGATTGTTTTCCTGGCCCAAGGGGATAAGCTGGATGAGCGTAAGAAACTGGTGAAAGCTGTCAAGAAACAGGCAGTAGTTCTTGCTTTTGCTCCACTCAGTGGAGAAGAGTTATTGAATTGGATAGTGAAACTTGCGAAGCAGCGGGATGTTTCCTTGGAGACGGGAGCGGCGGAAACGTTGATCAGCTATGCAGGAACAGGTCTTCAGACCCTGTCTGCTGAAGTAGATAAGTTATGTTTGTTTGCGGGTAATGGGGGGACAATCAAGCGTGCTGATATCGAGTCACTGGTTGCCCGTAGTACAGAGCAGAATGTATTTTCACTGGTGGAGGAACTCGCTAATTTGCGATTAGAGAAGGCATTGGCTCTGTTCTATGAGTTGCTGAAGCAGCGGGAAGAACCGATTAAAATTGCGGCTTTAATTGCACGCCAGTTTCGGATCATGATCCAGGTGAAAGAGTTGGGCCAACAAAGTTACTCCCAGCAGCAGATTGCCAGTCAGCTAGGTCTGCATCCGTATGCTGTTAAGATTGCAGGTGAGCAAGCCCGTAAATTTCAGCCGGAACGTCTGAGAATGATTTTGAGTCACCTCAGCGAACTGGATTACCAGATGAAAACAGGAGCGGTGGATAAAGTGCTTGGTCTGGAGCTGTTCTTATTGAGACTTGGTGCATGAATGGATAAGTAAACGTAATAGATTACTAGTGTGAATAACAAACAAAGCGACCTTTGCTCCATGATAGTTAAATCATCGGAATAAAGGTCGCTTTTGTTTGTGTCTTATACTTATCGAATCAGATACTAAAAAATCCTGAAAGCCTATGCTGTTCAGGATTTTTCCATTGGATCGTATAAGTAACGCTTCTTACGCTTGTGCGGAAAGAGCGTTCAGTTTTTTCGCCAAGCGAGACTTTTTGCGTGCTGCAGCATTTTTATGAACCAGACCTTTAGTTACAGCCTTGTCCAGCTTTTTGGAAGCAGCTTGAATCGCAGCTTTTGCAGTATCAACTTCGTTACTTACCAGAGCAGCATCAGCAGCTTTAACAGCTGTACGGAGTGCAGACTTCTGGGAAGCGTTGAGTGCGCGGCGCTTGTCGCTCGTTTTTACGCGTTTAACAGCGGATTTGATGTTTGGCATTACATTCACCTCCTGTAAGGCATTTGCATGAATACAAACGTTTCACAACTTAAAATATTCTATCACGCTAGCATGTAAAATGCAACAGATATTCCTACGATGTTCGACATGCTGTATAAAGAAACCCTTTTTCCCACACAATATGCTCAAATGCGGTAAGGGAGGCAAGGACAGAATGACACTGGATTTGCAAAACTATACAGTTCGTACCGATTTGGCGATCGACTCCAAGGAAATGGCGCAAGGTGGGCAGAAACAGACGATTCCGGGACTACGGGAAGATGTGGAGAAAAAAGAGGGCATTACGATTACACGTATTGATGTCCTGACTGAAGAAGCAGCCACGGCCATTGGTCGGGTAAAGGGCCACTATGTGACCTTGGAAGTACCTTCACTCCGTAATGGTGATACCGAGTTACAGGAGCGAGTTGCTGCCGAGTTCACACGTGAAATGGAAGATTTTATGGTTAAGGCGGGAATTAACAAGACATCCAAGGTTTTGATTGTGGGCTTGGGCAACTTAAATGTCACCCCGGATTCACTCGGTCCACTTGTTGTGGAAAATCTGATGGTGACGCGTCAGTATTTCGAATTGGTGCCAGATCAGGTTGCGCCAGGGTATCGGGAAGTCAGCGCGATTGCTCCCGGCGTGTTAGGTACAACGGGCATTGAATCCAGTGACATCGTACAGGGGATTGTAGACCGGACCAAGCCGGATGCCATTATTGCGATTGATGCGCTGGCCTCCCGTTCCTTGGAACGTGTAAATACAACGATTCAGGTAGCGGACATTGGTATTCATCCTGGTTCCGGTATTGGAAACAAACGGCGTGGCCTGACCCGTGAGATATTAGGTGTGCCTTGCATCGCCATCGGAGTACCAACCGTATGTTATGCGTCCACCATCGTGAACAATGTGATTGAGATGATGCGTTCACACTTCCGCCAGGAAACGGATCAGACCAAACAGATCATGGGTATGCTGGACGACATCGGTGAGCAAGAGCGCTTGAGTCTGGTGAAAGAGGTACTGGAGCCACTAGGTCATGACCTCATTGTTACCCCAAAGGAAATCGATGAGTTTATTGAGGGAATTGCCAATGTTATCGCTACAGGACTTAACGCCGCACTCCATGATGCCGTGAATCCAGATAACGTAGCCGCCTATACACATTAAAACTTAAAACTGTTGAGAAGAAGGTCCGAATCTATCGGACTTTCTTTTTTTTGTTTCTGGAATCTTTCATTTTCCTGTTCTATCAATTTGGGCCGGCTCATAGAGTTGAAGTATAAGAGTTGTCCAGCAGGGAAGGAGACAGCAGAATGAACAAGATATTGGCCTGGAATATTGGGAAGTGGAAAAAAAGATGTCTGCACGTGCTGGCCATGGGCCGTACGTTGTTGTTGCTTATGATCATATCTGCCTTGTTTTTTGTTGTACTGGGTCTGGGGGGGATGGCAGAGAAACGCTTGAATAATTCACCCGTTTCTTCCATGAAAGGATTTGCGAGTGCCGTATCAAGCCGCTTTTTCGTCGATATGCTCGGTATGGAGATGCCTCATCTCACCCAGAAGGAACAGACCTCTGCCATATCCGGTGAGAATCTCACCTCATTTGTTTTCCAATTACTAACGAATGTAAATCCTCAAGATCCCAAAAGCCTGATTGCGAGAGAAATGCCGGGCATGGGTTCCAACCAACCTGTTCTGCTCCGTCCTGGATCTGGTAATGAAAAAGCCGAGGCTCCCGAAGATTATCAGCCCGGTCCCGGTCTTACGGATACGGCTTCCGCAGGTGGAGGGAAACCCGGTAGTGAGCTGCATGTTCCACCAGGACAGGACAATACGGATCCACCTGAGTCGAGTGAGCCTGGAGATGGAGAAGGTAAAGAAGATCCCCCAGCGAAGAATGGTGAGAAAGACAATTCAGGCTCACCGACAACAGGCAAAAAGTCAATTCTTATCTATCATTCCCATCCACGGGAAGGCTACAATCCACTGCTAGGTACAAAAAGTGATAATCCATCATCAGGCAAATCAACAGGCAATGTATTTCAAGTGGGAACCTACCTCTCAGACAGTCTGAAGAAGCTGGGAATCGGCGTAGAACACGCCAAGGATGATTACCCCACTAAAGTAAAGGACTATAACTGGAACTATTCCTATAAATACTCCC
Source organism: Paenibacillus amylolyticus (assembly GCF_047302515.1). Classification (GTDB taxonomy): domain Bacteria; phylum Bacillota; class Bacilli; order Paenibacillales; family Paenibacillaceae; genus Paenibacillus; species Paenibacillus amylolyticus_G. The sequence goes on from NZ_CP168019.1 coordinate 999,022, forward strand.
GTCAAACGGTAAAAGCGGCACTCGCTCAAAATGATGATCTGACGTATCTCATAGACATTCATCGCGATTCACAACGTCATGGCAAAACAACAACAACTATTAATGACTTGGGCTACGCCAAAGTGTATTTCATTATTGGACATGAAAATCCAAATTGGCGGCAGAATGAAGCCTTTGCAGCGAAAATTCATAAGAAACTGGAAGCCAAGTATCCTGGGGTATCCCGTGGTGTGTGGGGCAAAGATGGTGGAGGAGCCAACAATGGAGAGTATAACCAAACCCTTTCACCCAACAGCATTTTGATTGAGATTGGTGGCATCGACAACACAGGAGCTGAGCTCCAACGGACATCGAAGATTCTAGCAGACATGATTGCCCAAGTGTATTGGGAAGATCAGAAGGTGGACAAAGCCAGTGCAGAAACGTCATCACAGGGTGGATAGGGACTATATATGTATGAAGAACAAAATAGTAGAGAGTGACAGGAGGCAAAGCATATGTCCAGATTCGGTAAAAGACTGTTATCCATCGCTGTATTAATGTTGCTGGGTGTTCTGTTTGGAATGCAGCTGGCAGGCAGCAACTTTCATATGGGTAATTCATCAGGAGGCACGTCAACCGTTGTGACAACTGAGCCAACTCCATCGGTGACCGAATCTGTTCCGACTGCACCTGTCCAAAAGGAAATTAAAGAACCACCATTTGTACCTGTTCAGTCACCAAGCCAAGTGCTTGGGGCGGATCAAAATAAGGCTCCGGTTGATGTGTTGGCAGACAAAACGGCTGGATTATTGCAAAATCTCTCATATAGTGGAATCAAGTGGGTAGTCTCCCTTTTTAGCGGCGTTGCTGAATAAAATACCATGATTTAAAGGTACAATATAACCTCTGGGAGTGCATGATGGCACTTTATTATAAAGTTGAGACATCACGGGATTGATGCACTGTGCTTCAACTGTTATAATGAAGTGATTGACACTAGGCTGTTTCTGGGGGTAAGGAATGACTGACATTCGGGCAAGACAACGTAAAATTCGTAACTTTTCTATTATTGCACATATAGATCACGGCAAATCAACACTTGCGGACCGGATCTTGGAGCACACAGGTGCGCTCACTTCACGTGAAATGCAGGAACAAGTTCTGGATAAAATGGACCTTGAACGTGAACGTGGAATAACGATCAAGCTACAAGCAGTAGCCTTGACTTACAAAGCGGATGATGGTGAAGAGTATTTATTGAATCTGATTGATACACCGGGACACGTAGACTTCACGTATGAAGTATCACGCAGTCTTGCTGCATGTGAAGGTGCTCTGCTGGTTGTGGATGCGGCTCAGGGAATTGAAGCCCAAACACTTGCCAATGTGTATCTGGCATTGGATAACAACCTTGAAATTTTACCGGTTATCAACAAAATTGACCTTCCGAGCGCTGATCCTGAACGGGTGAAGCAGGAAGTGGAAGATGTTATTGGTTTGGACACAAGTAATGCGGTTTTGGCTTCGGCCAAATCAGGAATCGGAATCAAAGAAATTTTGGAACAAGTGGTGAAAAGTGTTCCGGCACCAACTGGTGATCCTGAGCAGCCTTTGAAAGCGCTGATTTTTGACTCGCACTATGACCCGTACAAAGGTGTAATCGTATATGTACGTGTTGTTGACGGCAAAATCAAATCCGGTTCCAAAATCAAAATGATGGCAACAGGTAAATCATTTGAAGTCATTGAAGTTGGAGCGTTCAAACCTCGTATGACCATCGTGGACGAGTTGAACGTCGGGGATGTTGGATTTATCGTTGCAGGTATCCGTCATGTTGGCGATACACAAGTCGGGGATACAGTAACGGATGCCAAAAATCCAACACCGGAACCTTTGCCGGGTTATCGTAAAATTAACCCAATGGTGTATTGTGGTCTCTATCCGATCGAAACATCGGACTATGTTGATCTGCGTGAAGCGTTGGAGAAATTGCAGTTGAACGATGCGTCTCTGAGCTTTGAACCGGAAACATCCAGTGCACTTGGTTTTGGATTCCGTTGCGGATTCCTTGGACTGCTTCATATGGATGTTATCCAGGAGCGGATCGAGCGGGAGTTTAACATTCCGTTGATCACAACGGCACCAAGTGTAATCTATCACGTCACCTTAACAAATGGTGAAGTGATGAAAATCGACAACCCATCCAACTATCCTGAGGTGGGACGGATTGATTACGTTGAGGAACCATACGTCAAGGCAGATATTATCGTACCGAATGATTATGTAGGTACCATTATGGAGCTGTGTCAGACTAAACGCGGTGAATATGTAAATATGGAATATCTGGACACAACCCGGGTTACCATTACCTATCAGATTCCGTTGTCCGAGATTGTATATGACTTCTTCGACCAGTTGAAATCCGGTACCAAAGGATATGCATCGCTGGATTATGAGCTGTCCGGTTACCGTCAGTCCAATCTGGCAAAAATGGATATTGTACTCAATGGCGAACAGGTGGATGCTCTTTCCTTCATCGTTCACCGTGACCGTGCCTATAACCGCGGACGCATTGTCTGTGAGAAACTGCGCGAGCTGATTCCACGGCAAATGTTCGAGGTGCCAATTCAGGCATCTGTAGGTACCAAGGTCGTTGCTCGTGAGACGGTAAAAGCAATGCGTAAAAACGTACTTGCCAAGTGTTATGGTGGTGACATCTCGCGGAAACGGAAACTGCTTGAGAAGCAGAAGGAAGGTAAGAAGCGGATGAAGCAGGTTGGTAACGTTGAGGTGCCACAAGAGGCATTCATGGCGGTACTGAAAATTGATGATTAAACAATCTATTTTGAGGTACAACACAGAATGTGTGTATTCAAATTAGATTAAGGAGAATTCAATTTCGGGTACAACACAGAATATTAAATAACTAAGCTGAAAGGGAAGCCGGATGGCTTTCCTTTTTTCAAATAGAGGGGGACTTGCCATGACATTGGCAGCACACAGCCGGAAGACAGGTGCGCCCCAAGCGGTGTATCTTCACATTCCCTTTTGCACGAATAAATGTTTTTATTGCGACTTTAACTCTTACGTTCTGAAAGATCAGCCCGTGATGCAATATCTCGAAGCGCTGGAACGGGAGATGGAACATACAGTTAAGGCCAATCCACCGGGTGAGATCAAGACCATATTTGTAGGTGGGGGTACGCCAACAGCTCTGAAACCGGATGAGATGGCAGTATTTCTTCGTTCCGTGAAGACATATTTCCCAAATTGGGCGGACGATATTGAATTTTCGATGGAAGCCAACCCGGGAACCACAGATGCGGAGAAACTCGCTGCGATGAAAGAGGGCGGGGTCAACCGTGTCAGCTTTGGCGTGCAGGCGTTTCAGAATGATCTGCTGACAGGCATTGGGCGTATTCATAATACGGATGATGTATATCGCAGTTTGGAGAATGCTCGAAAAGCAGGCTTGAATAACCTGTCCATTGACCTGATGTTTGGTTTGCCAAACCAGACTGTTGAAATGTTGAATGAGAGTATCGACAAAGCGTTGGAATTGGATCTGCCGCATTACTCCATCTACAGCCTGAAAGTCGAAGAGAATACACTTTTCCATACCCTGTATCAGAAGAACCAGTTGCCACTTCCTCATGAAGATGATGAGCTGGAGATGTATCTTCTATTAATGAGACGTATGAAAGAAGCAGGTTATGGACAATACGAGATCAGTAACTTTGCCAAACCGGGCTTCGAGAGTCGTCACAATATTACCTACTGGCGTAATGAGGACTACTACGGTCTGGGTGCAGGTGCACATGGATATGTGGGCCGCGAACGGCATATGAATATTAAAGGTATAAATCCTTATGTTGAAGCTTCGCGAGCAGGACTGCCTCGTCTGGATCATTTTGAGATTGCTCGCCCGGAAGCCATGGAAGATTATTTGATGGTTGGACTGCGAATGTTGGAGGGAGCTTCGGCCTCACGCTTTAGCGAACAGTTCGGAGAGTCCATGGAAGAAGTGTTTGCGAAGCCTTTGGGCAAAATGTTGAACGCAGGGTTGCTTGAGCGGACGGCAGATGGCTTCCGACTGAGCGAGCAGGGCATCCTGTTCGGAAATGACGTTTTTGCGGAGTTTATCGGGTCCATATCGCTGAATTCATAGCTTGAAATTCTATACGCTCTGTTGTATATTTATTCATATTGATTTTACAGAGCGTGTTAATTTAACAACTACGAAGTCAGCTTTCCTCTGGAAAGCTTGGTAATAGGAGGAGAGCAGGATGTCGGTAATATGCAGAAAAGCCGTGCCGGAAGATGTTGAACCACTGTATGAAATGATTAAGGGCTATGCAGAGCGTGGGATCATGCTTCCGCGTTCACGGGAAATACTGCACCGACAACTGGAGCACTTTGTTGTAGCCGAAGTCGATGGTGAAGTCGTGGGTTGCGGATCGCTTTGTCGTCTGGGGAATGATTTGGTGGAAGTCAGATCACTCGGTATCTCGGAAGGACACAAGGGGCTCGGTATTGGCTCCCGATTGCTGGATCGACTGGTAGAAGAAGCCGAGAAACAACAGATTCCAAAGGTAATGGCGTTGACATATGAAGTGTCCTTCTTCCTCAAAAACGGCTTTGCCGTGGTGGAAAAAGAGATTTTCCCCGAGAAAGTATGGACCGACTGTGTTCATTGCAGTAAGCAGGATTGTTGCGATGAGATTGCGGTATTAAAAGAGCTTAACGTTTCAGCATAACAACTGAATGGACTGCATGGATCGAGCCGAGTCAGCCTCTGCCCTACATGCAGTCCTTTTTTACTTCAAAGTATGTTCAATAAAGTTGTTAGGACTCGTTGACATTGGTCTATACTATAAATAGATGAGCCCACTCATCAAACTCACTTGACAATGTTCACGTCAGTTTGGTATTTTTGTATTACCGCTTAGCACTCATCTAACCGGAGTGCTAACGACATGGGACAGTACAGTCAGAAGGAGGGATACTCACCATGTTAACAGAGCGTCAACGAATGATTCTGAACGCTATAGTGGATGACTATATCCGTTCAGCTGAGCCCGTAGGGTCCCGGAGCATTTCCAAAAGGGGAGATGTTGGATACAGTCCGGCGACGATCCGTAATGAAATGGCGGACCTTGAAGATATGGGTTTCCTGGAACAGCCTCATACATCGGCTGGACGCATTCCTTCTCATAAAGGCTATCGATATTATGTCGATCATTTGGTTCCCTGGAATCAGGTGGAGCCTCAGGAGTTGGATGATCTGAAGTCGTTCTTTGCTGAAAAACTGAACGTCATGGAACAAGTTATTCAGCATGCATCCAATATTTTGTCACATATGACGAATTATACTTCGATCCTGCTTGGACCAGAAGTTTTCCATACGTCCTTACGTCACTTCCAATTGCTTCCGCTGAACGAGAGTGAAGCTGTGGCAATCATCGTGACCAATACAGGTCAAGTGGAGAACAAGACGGTGCAGATTCCACCAGAAATCTCGGTAGCCGAGATGGAAAATGTGGTTCGCTTGTTAAATACCAAACTTGTGGGCGTACCAATCTACAAATTGAAATCCCGTCTTTATACCGAACTTGGGCAAGAGATGGAACGGCATATTACACGTTATGAGGAAGTTATGCAGGTGCTGAACAGTGCCTTTGACAATGAACATGATAATCGTCTGTTCCTCAGTGGTGCCACCAATATGTTGACTCAACCGGAGTTTAAAGATATCGAAAAGGTAAAAGATATTCTTGACCTGCTGGAAGAGACACCAACACTCATGAAATTGATGATGCCCGTGCCGGGTGGATCTGGTATTCAAGTGCGAATCGGCACTGAAAATGATCATGAAGCCTTTGCCAACTGCAGCCTGATTACAGCCTCCTATTCATTGGACGGTGAGGCTTTGGGTTCGATCGGTATTCTAGGACCCACGCGGATGGATTATGCACGTGTCATTCATATTCTAAATACACTATCCCGTGACTTGACGGCGATGCTGACACATCGTTTCAAATAAGATTCGGGAATGAACCATTTCATTCGTATAAGGAGGTGAACATCTTGAAAGAGGAGCAATCATTTACAGAAGAACAAGAGGTAACAGCAACTGAGCAGGAGCCTATTAATGAAGCTGGCGCTGCAGAAGCACAAGCTGAAGAGATGGCTGGTCAGGAGCAGGATGAGCTTGCACGTCTGAAGGCAGAAGCTGAGGAGCAACAACAGCGTTATGTCCGTGCACAGGCTGATTTTGATAACTTCCGTCGTCGTACGCAGAAGGAAAAAGAAGAATTGGCTAAATACGCTTCGATGAAGCTGGTCACCGAACTGGTACCGGTTATTGATAACTTCGAGCGCGCCATGGCTACTGTACCGGAAGGAGCAGAGGTCGAATCTTTCTCCAAGGGCATCCAAATGATTTTCCGTCAATTGGAAACCGTGATGAATAATGAAGGTCTGACGGCTATGGAATCGGTAGGACAACCGTTCAATCCTGAATTCCACCAAGCAATTATGCAAGTGGAGAGCGACGAGTACGAAGAAGGTATCGTTGTTGAGGAAGTCCAAAAAGGCTACATGCTGAAAGATAAAGTGCTTCGTCCAGCTATGGTAAAAGTCAGCTCATAATTTCTTATAGGAAGGAATGAGTCGGCTCCATGGTTGAACAATGTGGGCGAAGTTTAATATAAAGGTTTGTACACATAGAGCACGATTAGCAACATGAACATCTAAATAAGGGTCAGATCAGACCCATTCATTTTAAATTGTTGAGGGAGGAAATTTTCGGATGAGCAAAGTAATTGGTATTGACTTAGGAACAACAAACTCATGCGTAGCAGTAATGGAAGGCGGCGAGGCTGTCGTAATTCCAAATCCGGAGGGCGCACGCACAACTCCATCCGTAGTTGGTTTCAAAAAAGATGGAGAGCGTGTTGTTGGTGAAACAGCAAAACGTCAAGCCATCACCAATCCGGATCGTACCATCATGTCGATCAAACGTCACATGGGTACTTCCCACAAGGAAACAATCGATAGCAAAGACTACTCCGCACAAGAGATCTCTGCAATCATCCTGCAAAAATTGAAATCCGATGCTGAAGCTTATCTGGGTCAAACGGTAACTCAAGCCGTTATCACTGTACCAGCTTACTTCAATGACAGTCAGCGCCAAGCGACTAAAGATGCGGGTAAAATTGCAGGTTTGGAAGTTCTGCGTATCGTCAACGAGCCAACAGCAGCAGCTTTGGCATACGGTATGGAGAAATCCGAAGACCAAACGATCCTCGTATATGACCTGGGTGGCGGTACGTTCGACGTATCCATTCTTGAACTGGGTGATGGCTTCTTCGAAGTTAAAGCAACTAGCGGGGACAACAAACTAGGCGGGGATGACTTTGACCAAGTGATCATTGATTACCTCGTAAGTGAATTCAAAAAAGATCAAGGCATTGACTTGAGTAAAGATAAGGCAGCGGTTCAACGTTTGAAAGATGCAGCGGAAAAAGCGAAAAAAGAACTTTCCGGCGTATTGACTACAACGATCTCCTTGCCGTTCATCACAGTTGCTGATGGCGTTCCACAGCATTTGGAGTTGAACCTGAGCCGTGCGAAATTTGAAGAAATCTCTGAAGGTCTGGTTGAGCGTACGCTTGAACCAACTCGTCGTGCATTGAGTGATGCGGGTATGACGCCTAACGATATCGACAAGATCGTATTGGTTGGTGGTTCCACACGTATTCCTGCAGTACAAGAAGCGATCAAAAAATTGACGGGTAAAGAGCCTCACAAAGGTGTTAACCCGGATGAAGTTGTAGCTTTGGGTGCTGCTGTACAAGCGGGCGTACTGACAGGTGATGTGAAAGACGTTGTATTGCTCGACGTAACTCCATTGTCCCTGGGTATCGAAACAGCAGGTGGCGTATTCACTAAAATGATCGAGCGTAACACAACGATCCCTACAAGCAAATCTCAAGTGTTCTCCACATATGCAGACAATCAACCAAGCGTTGAGATTCATGTTCTGCAAGGTGAGCGTGAGATGGCAGCAGGTAACAAATCGCTTGGACGTTTCATGTTGGGTGATATTCCACCAGCTCCACGTGGCGTTCCACAGATCGAAGTTAGCTTCGATATTGATGCCAACGGTATCGTTAACGTATCTGCAACAGATAAAGGTACGAACAAAACTCAAAAAATCACAATCACTTCTTCCAGCGGTTTGAGCGATGCTGAAGTTGAGCAAATGATGAAAGATGCTGAGTTGCACGCTGAAGAAGATAAAAAACGCAGAGAACTCGTTGAAGCGAAAAACAGTGCAGATCAATTGATCTACTCTGTTGACAAAACGATCAAAGATCTTGGCGAAAAAGCAGATGCTGGCGAAGTTGAAAAAGCAAATGCTGCCAAAGAAAAACTGCAAGGCGTTCTGGCTTCCGACAACCTGGAAGATATCAAAGCTGCTACAGAAGAACTGACAGAGATCGTTCAACAACTGTCCGTGAAATTGTATGAGCAAGCTCAGGCGCAAGAGCAAGAAGCACAAGGTACTGAAGAGCAACAAGGTTCTGCTAAACGTGACAACGTCGTAGACGCTGATTACGAAGTTGTGGACGAAGATAAAAAACAAAACTAATTCGTAGTTCTACGCGAATTAAACATCGGTGACGTTCGAATTAGAGGGAAAGTCATAGCCGGGGCTCCCGCGCTTTGGCTTTCCTTTTGTCACGATGTGCGATATGGTGAATGATATGGGGGTGGAAGAGTGGCTGAAAAGCGTGATTATTATGAGGTGCTTGGCGTTAGTAAAACGGCTAACGACGATGAAATTAAAAAGGCTTACCGTAAGCTTGCCCGTCAGTATCACCCTGACGTAAACAAGGCTGCTGATGCGGAAGCTAAATTTAAAGAAGTTAAAGAAGCTTACGACGTAGTGAGTGACGGTCAGAAGCGTGCACAATATGATCAATATGGTCATGTCGATCCGAATCAAGGTGGATTCGGTGGTGGCGGTGATTTTGGCGGCGGCGGATTTGGCGACATCTTCGACATGTTCTTTGGCGGCGGTGGCGGTGGACGACGTGATCCAAATGCTCCGCAACGGGGGAATGATCTGCAGTACACGATGACGATTGAGTTCAAGGAAGCTGTATTCGGTAAAGAAACCGATATTACGATTCCGCGTACCGAAGGCTGCGATACCTGTCATGGCTCAGGTGCCAAACCTGGAACGAAACCGGAAACCTGCTCGGTCTGCCAAGGTAGCGGTCAGCAGGAAGTCGTGCAAAATACACCGTTTGGTCGTATGGTTAATCGTCGTGCATGTTCGAACTGTAGCGGTTCGGGCCAAATTATCAAAGAAAAATGTACAACGTGCAGTGGTAGCGGTAAAGTTCGCAAGCAACGCAAAATCCATGTTCGCATTCCAGCCGGTGTAGATGACGGCGCGCAACTGCGTATGACAGGTGAAGGCGAGGGAGGCCTGCGTGGCGGACCAGCGGGAGATCTATATATTGTCATTCGCGTGAAATCACATGATTTCTTCGAGCGTGAAGGCGACGATATTTATTGCGAAATCCCACTTACCTTTGCTCAGGCAGCTCTGGGAGATGAAGTTGAGATCCCAACGCTCACCGAGAAAGTGAAGTTGAAAGTACCAGCTGGTACACAAACGGGAACGTATTTCCGCCTCAAAGGCAAAGGTGTACCACGCCTGCGCGGTATGGGGCAAGGGGATCAACATGTGAAAGTGGTTGTAGTTACACCTAGTAAGCTGAATGACGAGCAGAAAGATCTGCTTCGCCAAATTGCTTCGCTGGATGGAGAGCAAACACATGAGCATGAACAATCTTTCTTTGATAGAGTGAAACGCGCCTTCCGCGGCGACTGAGAATAAAATAAAGCAAGTTCAAAAGGACACCACAGCGGTTTTTACCGCGGGGTGTCCTTTTTTGTACACCTTTTTTTGTGGTTCAGTGGTTTTTGTGAAATCCATGAATTTATGCTACGAATAACGACAGCAATTTGTGGGAGCATTTCGGTATATTCTGAGCGAAATTGCGGAAAGATAGCATGGCGAGAATGATATGCATAGCTGATATGCGAGAAATTAGGGAAGCAGGTGAAGCGGATGACCGAGAAAAATATTTTGGCGTACTTTCACAGCCCGGAGCAGGCTCAAGGGGCAGCCAAAAAACTGGAGGCATTGCGAGTGGAGGACCTGTCAATTAATCGATTCAGCCGATATGCGGGTGTAGGACCAAGCGGGGCTTCCTACAAGCCGGGCGTTTCCGGCAGTTTTTCATCATGGGTGCCCGATTCGATGCAAACAAATGCCAGTGCTGGAATCATGGCTGCGGCGGATCCTTCTGCAAGCGGCATGAGTGATGGTGGACAGGGTGGACCTACAGGAAGAGATGTATTGCTAACTGTCATCGTAGATGAATCGGTACATCACCGCGCCATGTCCATAATCGAACAAGCCGGTGGAATGATCTAGTTTCAAGAAACCCATATAAGATGGACAGATAATTACACTTTAACGGAGAGTGTAGAACCAATCTGAAGAAGCGAAGCGTTCGCCTAAAAGCTTTCGCAAGAAAGCTACTTCGGAAGCATACGCTATCCCCGGATTTTCCCTTTGAAGAAGGGAATTAAAAAAAATCTGGGGATAACAGCGATCGGAGGATGGGACTACAATCGGAGTGTTACAGTGTAACACGTATTAGTTCATTTTAATTTGAAGGAGGAGCATTACAATGGCAGAACATGAACGTCCAGGCAAGATTTTAACGAAAACGGAAAAGATGAAACGTATGCAATCCGCAAAAAATGAGGACGTGGAATTCAGCGCTGAAGCTGCGGATCATGAAGATATAGAAGCACTACGCCGCAGTGAAGCGGCTGATCGACGTCAGGGACGGGAGCTTCATGACTGAAGATCGCTCGGCAGTGACCCTCGAAGCTGTTTTTACAAGCTGGACTGAGGCCGAGTCTGCACGCAGAGCCCTGGAATTGTTACACCCGAACCAATTGAGTATTGAGAGCCTTGGCAATGAAGCGTCTGCATTGGACTCAAACGATGTTACGGGCTCCGATAATTCTCCTACGGCTGTTGTCGGAGGATTTAGTGGCGAACTGAATGTACTTGCCCTGATTAGTGATGAAACGGAAATGTTGTCCAATGGTCAGGTGTATGATACACCTAAAGAGGACTCGGCAAACAGGCTAAAACAAGAAATTTTGCTGACCGTGTCCGTATCCAACGATTCGCTCCCGCAAGCCGCAGAGATGATCACGCAGAATGGTGGGCGTTTTTGCTAAGTGAGATTCAAATTATGTAAAATGCTGAAGTAAATGAAACAGATATGGTTGAATAGATGACAGGATATTCGAGCAGTCAGGCTGCGGATATCCTGTTTTGTTTTTCTTTTACTGGTGCGGCTTTGTGCTCTGGCTAGCTTGTGTAGTACAATAGTTGGGATGTTTGAAAAATGAGGAGGAAAAACCAAGTATGTTATGGCATGAACTAACAATACATACCACAGAAGAATCTGTGGAGATGATTTCGAATTTTTTACATGAAGCGGGTGCTGGAGGGGTTTCGATTGAAGAGTCCGGTACTTTAAATAAAAAACGGGACACGACATATGGTGAGTTATACGACGTTCCTTTGAATGATATTCCGGAAGGCTTTGCGGTCATCAAAGGGTACTTCTCCGAAGGTACGGATATGGTTGCATTACAGTCAGAAGTTCATCCGAGAATTGAGGAACTCTCCGAATTCGGAATTGATACAGGTGAGGTTCGTTATGAGACGCGTACAGTGGATGAAGATGACTGGGCAACAGCTTGGAAACAATATTTCAAGCCGGTACGTGTATCGGAACGTTTGACGATCAAGCCAACGTGGGAAGAGTATACGCCTGAAAGTCCGGATGAGAAAATTATTGAGCTTGACCCAGGCATGGCTTTTGGTACAGGAACACATCCAACAACCTCCCTCTGCTTGCGTACACTGGAAACGGTTATTCAGGGCGGCGAGGAAGTCATTGACGTAGGTACAGGTTCTGGGATTTTGGCTATAGGCGCGATTAAACTCGGGGCAAAACATGTGCTGGCGCTTGATCTTGATCTGGTTGCGGTAATCAGTGCCAGGGAGAATGTGGAACTGAACGGGCTGGAGCAACAAATTACGGTTAAAGAGAGTGATCTGTTGTCCGTCCTTGGGAGTCAGGACCCTGCACTTGGTGTACAACTGCCGGTTAAGGTTGTCGTGGCGAATATTCTGGCTGAGATTATTTTGTTGTTCGTAGACGATGTCTATAATGCGCTTGAGTCTGGTGGCACCTATATTGTATCCGGCATTTGGAAGAACAAAGAGCAGGTTGTGCATGATGCACTGGTAGCCTCCGGATTTGAAGTGAGTGCGATCCACCGTGATGAGGATTGGCTGGCGTTTGTAGCCAGAAGGGGGTAACGTATGGACTTTTGGAATTCGTTCTTTCGTTATCCGATCGATCAGCTTCCGTTTTTCCTGCTGACCATTCTGATCGCATTTACGGTGCATGAATTCTCGCATGCGTATTTTGCCAACAAATTCGGTGATCCGACAGCGAAGCTGTTGGGTCGGGTCACGCTGAATCCGGTTGTACACTTTGACTTGTTAGGTGTGCTGTTGCTCATTATTGCCGGCTTTGGTTGGGCACGTCCAGTTCCCGTTAATCGGGCTAACTTCGACAAACCTAGATTGATGGGCATCATCGTATCTGCAGCAGGGCCTCTGAGCAATCTTTTGCTCGCGATCATCGGTACAATCATCTATGCTTCACTGGTTGGTTCGGGAGCTCTCGGTGGGATTGATAATGAGCGGCTGCTGACAGCAATCACGACGTTTTTCGCTATCTTTAACTTAACCAACTTTTTCCTGTTCCTGTTTAACTTGATTCCGTTGCCCCCACTGGATGGTTATCGGATTCTGGAAGATGTAGTGCCACCTTCAATCAGCCGCAAGCTGCAAGGGGTGGAGCAATGGTCTATTTTTATCTTCCTATTGATTCTTGTTATACCTCCGTTGCAAAATGTGACGATTCAACCTTTGTATGAGTTTGCGCAAACGATGTATGTGGATCTGGCAAAGGTGATTATCGAATTATATCGCTAAAAGCGCATTGTTTATGGACCGGAATACTGGTCAGAAACACGTAAAAGTTGTATGATCATCTGTGGCGATTGGATTCACGCCTGCCATCAGGTGGGGTGAATTTCAATCATAACAGGACAGAATGGGTGGATTGACTAATGCAGCGATATTTTGTATCTGCAGAACAGTTTAATGAACACGCTGTGATTATCACAGGTGATGATGCACGCCATATTGGCAAGGTCATGCGTGGTAAACCTGGAGATAAACTGATTGTCAGTGACGGAAACTCCAGAGAAGCACTCGTGGAAATTGAGAGTATTGAAGTGGGCCAAGTTACTGCAAATATTATGGAACCTCTCGAGATGGACCATGAAGCACGGATTCGTGTAACCGTGGCACAGAGTTTGCCCAAGGGCGACAAGATGGAAACAGTCATCCAGAGATGTACTGAGATTGGGGCGGTATCATTTGTACCCTTCCTATCAGAACGTACGATTGTGCAATATGATGCCAAGAAAGAAGGCAAACGGTTGGAGCGGTGGCGGAAAATTGCCAAGGAAGCTGCCGAACAGAGTCACCGGAATCGCATTCCATCCGTCGAGCAGCCGCTTTCCTGGAAAGGGCTGTTATCTTCTTTTGAGGGCTACAGCCTGGTATGTTATTGTTATGAGAAAGAAAACGGTAAACAGCTGAGAGATGCACTGAAACCGTTTATAGAGCAGCTTGCACCTGATGCTAGTGCAGAAGTTTTGATCGTGGTTGGACCGGAAGGTGGATTTTCTGAGAAGGAGACGGCAGAGGCTGATCAGGCAGGTGCTGTATCTGTTGGACTGGGCAAACGCATTTTGCGTGCTGAGACAGCTGGAATGGCAGCACTAACTTGCGTGCTATATGAATCCGGAGAAATGGGAGGAATGTAATTATGCCATCCGTGGCGTTTTACACCTTAGGCTGCAAAGTTAATTTCTATGATACAGAGGCGATTTGGCAATTGTTCAAAAACGAAGGTTACGATCAAGTGGACTTTGATGAACAGACAGCGGATGTATACTTGATTAATACTTGTACAGTAACCAATACCGGCGACAAAAAGAGCCGTCAAATTATTCGTCGTGCCATTCGGCGCAACCCGGAGGCGATTGTGGCCGTTACAGGCTGCTACGCGCAGACTTCTCCGGCAGAGATTCTGGACATCCCAGGGGTGGATCTGGTTATTGGTACACAGGACCGTGACAAGATTTTGCCATATGTTAATGAAATTCAGGAGTCCCGTCAACCGGTTAACGCGGTACGTAATATTATGAAAACCCGTGTATTTGAAGAAATGGACGTACCGGATTTTGCTGACCGTACCCGCGCGTTCCTGAAGATTCAGGATGGTTGCAATAACTTTTGCACGTTCTGCATCATTCCGTGGTCTCGTGGTCTCTCACGCAGTCGTGAGGCGAACAGCATTATTCAACAGGCGCATCAACTCGTACACGCAGGATACAAGGAGATTGTTCTGACCGGTATTCATACAGGTGGGTATGGCGATGACATGGAGAACTATGATCTGACCGATCTGCTGTGGGATTTGGATAAGGTAGAGGGTTTGGAGCGTATTCGAATCAGCTCGATTGAAGCCAGTCAGATCGATGACCGCATGCTCGACGTGATCAAACGTTCGGATAAACTCGTTCGTCACTTCCATATTCCGCTGCAAGCGGGTGATGATACGGTGTTGAAACGCATGCGCCGCAAATATACGACAGAAGAGTTTTATAACAAAATGCTTCGCATTCGGGAAGCAATGCCTGATGTAGCGATTACAACAGACATCATTGTTGGATTTCCAGGTGAGACGGATGAGATGTATCGTAATGGCTATAAGTTGATGCGGAAGATCGGTTTTTCCGAAATGCATGTATTCCCTTATTCCAAGCGTACGGGTACACCAGCAGCACGAATGGAAGATCAGGTGGACGAAGAAGTCAAAAATGCACGTGTGCATGAACTGATTGACTTGTCTGAGCAGATGCAGCTGGAGTACGCTGAGCAGTTTGTTGGACAGGTACTGGATGTTATTCCCGAAGGTGAAGCCAAAGGCCGCGAGGGAAGTGGCAAGCTGCACGGTTATAGCGACAACTACATTCAACTGGTCTTTGATGGAACGATGGATATGGTCGGTAAAGTGTGCCGAGTCAAAGTGGTTGAAGCCGGCGTCAACGAGAGTCAGGCTACGCTGGTACGTGTGTTGGAAGAGAATCTTAAGTCCGCCGCGATGTAAATCGAGGCGTCAGAAACAAGGATTTCATTTCCTTGGGGAGCTTACCCGGGAGATGAGGTCCTTCTTTTGCAAAAAATAAGATAAAGATATCGAAGTTGATGGGGGAGAGCACGATGAACAAAAAAGAAATTTCAGCAGGCGGAGTTGTTTATAGAACAGGGGAAGACGGACGTCTTCAAATTCAGCTTATCGTAGATCGTTATGGTAAAACAACTCTCGCCAAGGGCAAAATGGAAGAGGGAGAAACAATCGAACAGACGGCACTGCGCGAGATTTTGGAAGAGACAGGTATGGTGGGTCGCATTGTAGAGCCGGTCGATATCATTGCTTACACGTACCAACATGCAGATTTTGGCCCGGTGGACAAGGAAGTTCATTATTATCTCGTTGAAGCCGAGAGTGGTGATCTACAGCCTCAGATTGAAGAAATCAAGGGTGTGGATTGGTATGCTCCGGAAGAAGCATGGTCCTTACAGCAGCAGAGCGGATATGATAATAACGATGATATCTTGCGTGTAGCCCTGAACAAGTTAGGCATTAACGTATAACGCATTATTGTTCGAGTCAGTTACCCGCGCGTTCTGTGTGTCAGGATAGGCAGATCATCAAGCCACGGGTGACTTCGCCGCGGGGGCGTGGACCGGTGGTTTTTTGTGCCAGATTGGCAAGTAACAGAATGGCAAAGCGAGCAGTGAACTGGTGATGTTAAAAAGGGTCTGGGCATGCGCAATCTGTGCCCCGTTGTCCGCTGACAGCCAGGCCGAAGCTGCATGCAGCTGGCCGATCAGCGGCATAAACAGCAGCGCTCCCGCAATGTTTAATACAACATGGGAGGCTGCGACAAATTTGCCTGCGGATGCTCCACCCGCGGCAGCAATCACAGCGGTGATGCAGGTCCCCACATTGGACCCGATCACAATGGCGATGCCGATCTCCACAGGTAATACCCCTGTGGCTGCCAGCGTAATCGCCATGCTAATGACAGCTGCGCTGCTGTGAATGAGCGCTGTCAGACAGGCACCTGCCAGGAAGCCCCACCACAAGCTGTCGGCCGAGCGGTCGAGAAACCATTGAAATACGCCCATGCTCCGCAAAGGTAAGGCAATGGATTGCATCACCTGAATACCTGTCATAACAAGTGCAAATCCGGCAGCTGCGAGGAAGCTGTACTGGATGTTAAACAGAGTCTGACGCGTGCGTTCAGGAGCGGCCAGATTGCGTTCACCAAGAACAACAAACATGGCCCAGCCCGTTAGCGACAGGACGAGTAGCGGCAGGGAAGCGCGTCCGATCTGTAGTCCCACCAGCTCTGTCGTCAGACATGTCCCGATGTTGGTGCCAAGGATGATGCCGAGTGTGCGTCCATAGGTAATTAATCTGGCATTAGCCAGTCCAATGGTGAGTACGGTGACCGCAGTACTGCTCTGCAATAGGGCCGTTGCACCTGCACTGAAGGCCATGCCTTTCCATGGAGCAGAGGTGGCACGATTGAGCCAACCTGCCAACATGGGCCCAGCCATGCGCTGCAAGGCCGTTTCCATCAGCTTCATGCCACCAAAAAAGATAATAAGCCCATAGAGTAGGGGCAATATAACATCTCTAAACATAGAAATATCATTCCTTCCGTCCGGTTCCTTAACTCATCCTATGAGTAAGAAAAGACAACCATGACAAGCCTAAAGGAATTCAGAGGGAAGCGACCTAAATTATCGGCCCCTCATTTCCAAAAGTCCGGAAATGCGTCTTAACTGCCCAAACACAATTCGAAAGATACGGTGATTCGTGCAAACGCAGCGAAGAAGACGAAATTGTTACCGAAGAAGCGGAGCGTGCGCCTTTGTCACCGGATTTTCCCTTTAAAAAAGGGAATCAAAAAAATCTGGAGACAACAGCGATCAGAAGATCGATTCGTAACCGGAACGTCACTTAACTGCCGCACCCCAATTCGAAAGATACGGTGATTCGTGCAAGCGTAGTGGAGGGGACGAAATCGAATCTGAAGAAGCGAAGCGTGCGCCTTTGTCACCGGATTTTCCCTTTAAAAAAGGGAATCAAAAAAATCTGGAGACAACAGCGATCGGAAGATCGATTCGAACCCGGAACGCCACCTGCGCGCCGCACCAAACCTATCTTTTGAACTATTAAATTAAAGGAAGTGGATCTACCTTGCCATCAGTCACACTCGAACGCAGTCGCAAAAAGCGGCTAGAACATGCACATCCATGGATATTTAACAATGAAATTGCCTCTGTTGACGGAAACCCGGAACCGGGAGATCTGGTCAATGTATTGAATCATCAAGGTCGCTATCTGGCGACAGGTTATTACAATCCTGCATCTCAGATCACTGTAAGGGTTGTAGCTTATCAACCACTGGAGTCCGAACAGATGGATATGGCGTTTTTTGCAGCGCGTTTTCGCGATTGCTTGCGTCACCGGGAACGTTTTATCCAGGATGGAGAGGCATACCGTCTCGTTTACGGCGAAGCAGATTTTCTACCAGGCTTGATCGTTGACCGTTTCGGTAGCATCCTCGTTGTACAGTTGCTTACACTTGGCATGGATCGTTGCCGTGAAGCCATCGTACAGGCACTCATTGAAGTAATGCAGCCGGAAGGCATATATGAGCGCAGTGATGTCTCGATTCGTGAACTGGAAGGTTTGGAGCAGACCAAAGGTCCGCTGTATGGAGAGTGCCCACGGCATGTCACTGTTACAGAGAATGGACTACTCATTAAAGTGGATATCGTGGAAGGGCAGAAGACAGGTTACTTCTTCGACCAACGTGAGAATCGTGCAGCCATCGAACCGCTCATGAAGGGTTGGGGCTACAAGAGTGGAATCACACTTCAAACGACTGAGCAGGATGGCACAGAGCAGCTCTTGCCTGTGAATAAAAGCGGTAAGGTAGTTACATTCCCATATTGGGATGGTGCCACTGTACTGGAGTGTTTCTCACACACGGGTAGCTTTACGTTGAATGCTTGCAAGTATGGAGCCAAAAAAGTGACTTGTCTTGATATTTCGGAGCATGCCATTGAGAGTGCACGAACAAATGTGGAACTGAACGGTTTCACTGACCGGGTCGAGTTCGTAGTTGCTGATGCATTCCAGTACTTGCGTGAACAAGTGAAAGGGCTGGATGAACGTACCACACGTGCACGTGCAGGCGAACAGAAAGTGGATACATCCAAAGCGCTTGCAGCTGGCGGTAAAACATTTGATGTGGTCATACTTGATCCTCCTGCGTTTGCCAAAACGAAATCAGCAGTTAAAGGTGCATGTCGCGGTTATAAAGATATCAACCTGCAAGGAATGAAACTGGTTAATGAGGGTGGATATTTGGTAACAGCCAGCTGTTCGTATCATATGCGTCCTGATCTTTTCTTGGACACGATTGCTGATGCAGCGGAAGATGCAGGCAAAGTGCTTCGTTTGATCGACTGGAAAGCAGCCGGTAAGGACCACCCGCAAATTTTGGGCGTGGATGAAGGACATTATTTGAAATTTGCTATTTTCGAAGTGCGCAGTAAAAAAAATTAATTGTATGATTTCCGTTCCAATCAAGTATAGATCAAGTCAAAAGTCCACAGTGTGATAGCTGCGGGCTTTTTGCTGTTTTGCTGTGTTAACGGAGATGATCTCCGGTTTTACCGGATAGTGGCAAACGTATGTTCCGAACCAAGTCAGATATGTTATACTGGGAATTAAAATCTTGTACGTGTGGTTTGGAGGATTAGACATGTCCGTTCGTTTTGTTATTGGCCGGGCAGGCAGCGGCAAAAGCTCGCTGATTACCCGGGAAATTACATCCCTGCTTCAAAAGGAGCCGCAAGGCACACCTTTGATTTTACTCGTTCCCGAACAGAGTTCTTTTCGAACAGAGCAGGCATTGGTGTCTTCTGGAGCAATTAAAGGTACCATGCGTGCAGAAGTGCTCGGCTTTCGCCGTCTAGCCTATCGTGTAATGCAAGAAGCAGGTGGTTCTGCTCGTATTCCGATCGGAGCCGAAGGCAAAAAGATGCTGCTCTACAAGGTCATCCAGCGCCGTAAGGAAGAATTAAAGCTGTTTGGTGCATCCGGCAGCCAGCTGGGTTTTATAGGCGAATTAAATGACTTATATAGTGAATTTAAACGTTATGAAGTTGATCCATCATTGCTGGAAGAAGGGCTGTCTGGAGGAATTACCTCATCGACTTCGCCGATTCTGGAGGACAAGTTGCATGACTTGAATCTGATATATCGTGACTATGAACAGGAATTGACCCATTTATATATTGATGATGAAGACACTTTGACCGAGCTGACAGATCGTTTGTCGGAAAGTGCATTGCTGCAGGATGCCCAGATCTGGATTGATGGTTTTCAGGGATTCACACCACAGGAGATGAGTGTGATCGGTCGGCTGATGTTGCAGTCCTCTTCCGTGACGATTGCACTGACATTGGATCGTCCTTATGATCATGGCGCACTGCCTGGAGAACTGGAACTGTTCTATCCCACGGCAAGTGCCTATACGCGTCTGAAAGGGATGGCTGACGAACTGGGTGTACCGAGCGATATAACCCTGCTAGATTCGGAGATTCCACCGAGATACAAGGATCGTCCGGGACTTGCTCATCTGGAGGCTGGTTTCGATCGCCGAATTCGTTGGAAAAGTGAAGGCCTTGATTCCGGAATCCGACTGGTTGCAGCGGAGAACCGACGAGCTGAGATGGAGGGAGCACTGCGTGAGATGCGGCGTCTGGCGCAAAACGAAGGTGCGCGTTATCGGGACATGGCGGTACTTGTCCGGCAGTTGGATACCTACGCTGATATAGCTGAACCGTTATTCAGGGATTATGACGTACCCGTCTTTCTGGACCGCAGAAGAAATGAACTTCATCATCCATTATCCGAGTTTATCCGTTCCGCACTGGATATTGTTCGGCGCCACTGGCGTTACGAGGATGTATTTCGTTGTGTCAAAACGGATCTGCTGCTTCCGCGTGATGGTTCCATCACTCGTGAAGATATGGACCAGCTTGAAAATTATGTACTGGCTTGTGGTATTCACGGGTATCGCTGGACTGATGGAAAACCATGGAAGTATGTACCAAGCCTGTCGCTGGAAGACAACGGTCAGGATGGCCGTAGTCGAGGACGGGACCAGATGCTTTCTCTAATGGAGAGCTGCCGAACGGTCATTACAGATTCCTTGGGTGCTTTTGAGAAACGAATGAAAAAGGCAAAGACAGCCAAAGCCCAGTGCGAGGCACTATACAGACTGCTGGAAGATGCTGAGATTCCATGGAAGCTGGAGAATATGTCTGCTGAAGCTAAGGCACAAGGTGACCCCGAACGGTCGAGAGAACATCGGCAGATGTGGGGAGCTGTGCTGGATTTATTGGATCAGATGGTCGATATGATGGGGAATGAACGGCTGGATATCACGCTGTTTGCCGGGATGATTGAGACCGGATTGACGGAACTGAAGCTGGGTCTGGTACCACCAGCACTTGATCAGGTTTTGGTGGGCTCCATGGACCGTACACGCCTTCAGGACATCAAATACGTATTTATCCTTGGCGCCGTTGATGGTGAATTACCCGCCGTACCTCAGGATGATGGCGTATTAACGGAACTGGAGAGAGCGTTACTGACGGATAGAGGCGTGGCGCTTGGACCAGGTGCAACAAGGCAGATGCTGGATGAACGTTTTCTGATCTACACGGCACTTACAGCGGCAAGCAGCCAGTTGTGGCTGAGTTATCCGGTTGCTGATGATGAGGGGAAAACACTGCTTCCTTCCGAGATTGTCCGCCATGTACGGAAGATGTTTGGTTTACAAGAACAGCCATTGCTTGCTCAACCGCCGGTTGCGAACTCGGAAGAAGCGCATTGGTCCTATGTCACCCATCCAGGACAGAGTCTGTCTACGCTCATTGGACAATTGCGCAAATGGCGCCGTGGAGAAGACATCCCTGAAATGTGGTGGGCGGTCTACAATTGGCATGTATCCCGAGAGACAAGCAGACCTCAGCTGGAACGGTTGATGGGATCGATCTTTTATCGTAATAGAGCATTACCACTACGTACAGCTACCAGTCGCAGATTGTATGGCACAGAGGTGAGGACGAGTGTTTCGCGAATGGAACGTTTCGTAGCTTGTCCGTTCTCCCATTTTGCTTCGCACGGGTTGCGTCTCAAAGAACGGCAATTGTACCGCCTTCAGGCTCCTGATATCGGACAGCTGTTTCATGCTGCACTAAGCCAGCTGGCTATGCGGTTGCGTGAAGAAAATCGTAGTTGGGGCAGTTTGACTCCAGACCAATGCCGTCAGGAAGCCGAGCAAACGGTGGAGCAGATTGCACCACAGCTGCAAGGGGAGATTTTGCTAAGCACCAAGCGATACGGTTATATTTTCCGCAAATTGAAGGACATTGTTAGCCGGGCATCCGTTATTCTTGGTGAACAGTCCAGACGTGGAAGTTTTGAACCGATTGGGCTGGAGCTTGACTTTGGACCGGATAAAACACTGCCGCCACTACGTTTTGAACTGGAGAACGGCTGTGTGATGGAGATCGTGGGTCGAATTGACCGTGTGGATGTCGCAGAAGGAGAGAATGGTCTGCTCCTGCGTGTCATTGACTATAAATCAAGCCAGACGGACCTTAAGCTGCATGAAGTGTACTATGGTCTGTCATTGCAAATGCTCACCTATCTGGAGGTGCTGCTTAGTGCTGCCGAGGAATGGCTTGGGGAAACGGCGATGCCGGGAGGAACGTTGTATTTCCACGTGCATAACCCACTGTTGCAATCCGCAAACGGCATGACATCAGAGCAGGCCGGACAAGAACTGCTCAAACGGTTCAAAATGAAAGGTTTGCTGCTGGCGGATCGGGACGCAATCGCTCAAATGGACAACACCCTGGATAAGGGGTATTCAGCAATTATTCCAGTTGCCCTTAAGGCGGACGGAAGCTTTTATAGCAGCGCCGCTGTAGCTACGCCAGAGCAATGGGATACGCTGCTTGCTTCGGTTCGCAGTAATATCCGTGAGATTGGTACCCGAATTACGGATGGGGATGTGGCCATTGAGCCTTATCGTATTCAGCAGGAAGTGGCGTGCACGTTCTGTCCGTATAAGCCTGTTTGTCAGTTTGATGAGAATATAGAAGGAAATGAGTATAACCTGTTGTCCAAACCGGGCAAACAGCAAATCTGGGATATGTTATCTCACACCAAGGGAGGGGAAACATCATGACGAATATGCCAAAACCGGAGGGTAGCTTCTGGAGTGATGACCAGTGGAGTGCCATCTCGGAAAGCGGAAAAGACATACTGGTTGCCGCAGCGGCGGGATCAGGCAAGACAGCCGTGCTGGTTGAACGAATTATTCGCAAGATCGCAGATCCCTCCCAAGGATACAGTGTGGATCGTTTACTTGTAGCTACGTTTACCAAAGCGGCCGCCGCCGAGATGAAACAACGGATTCGGGAAGCGTTGGAACGTGCGCTGGAAGAACAGCCTGGAGAAGAGCATCTGCGTAAGCAGCTGTCGCTGCTTGGACGGGCATCTATTACAACGCTGCATTCATTCTGTATGGAAGTCATTCGCCGTTATTATCAGCAAATTCCGTTGAACCCGGCTTTCCGTATCCTGAATGAAAATGAAGCGGAAATCATGCGGCAGGAACTGCTTGAAGAACTATTTGAGGAAAAGTATGGCGAAGAAGATGAAGGGAGTACATTCCGCGAATTAGTGGACTGGTTCAGTGGAGAACGAAACGATGATGCGATGCATCGACTGGTGCAACGTTTGTATGATTTCTCCCGCAGTCATTCCTGGCCGGATCATTGGCTCTCAGAGATGGCGTCTGCTTTTCAGGTGGAAAGTGTAGAGGCACTTGGACATTCAGCATGGGTTCAGAGTATTTTGCGTGATGCGGCTCTTGCTTTAAGTGGTGCAGCAGGATTGCTCCGTCAAGGCATTCATATTTCCATGCAGCCAGAAGGTCCGGCACCTTATGCAGATACGTTAAAAGAAGACCTGGTGATGGTAGAAGAACTGTTGTCTGCGGCCCAGGTTATGCCATGGGAAAGGTTGCCTGAAGTGTTTCAACCCGCTACATTTGGCAAATTGAAACCCTGCAAAAAGGATCAAACGGACCCGGCTTTACAGGATCAGGTGAAGGAACTCCGTGAGGCCGCGAAAAAGGCAGTTACTGACCTGAAAGGTTCATTGTTCGGGAGAAGTGCGTTTGCGTTCTGGCAGGAGTTGGAACAAGCGGCACCACTCATGCAGGAGTTGTCGAGGTTGGTTAGTACATTTGGAGAACGTTATCGACAGGCCAAACAGGAACGTGGGCAAGTTGACTTCAGTGATCTGGAGCATTACTGTCTTCACATTTTGCGACATGAGGATTCAACGCCTGAACTGTCGATGCCTTCCGATGCGGCTATGGAGTACCGTTCGCGATTCGATGAAGTGTTGCTTGATGAATATCAGGATACCAATACGGTTCAGGAAGATATCGTGAAGCTCATCTCCAGAGAAAACCCGGGTAACCGATTCATGGTCGGTGATGTCAAACAGAGTATCTACCGTTTCCGGTTGGCTGAGCCAGGTCTGTTTATGAACAAGTATCGCCAGTATGGAGCGAGCACACGTGAGGACGGAATGGTGGAAGATCGTCTGAATGGAACCGGTCAACGTATTGATCTTGCGCGTAATTTCCGCAGTCGTGCGGAAGTCGTGCATTCAGTCAATATGATATTCCGGCAACTCATGAACGAAGGTGTGGCAGAGATTGCTTACGATGAACGAGCTCAACTGGCATATGGGGCTACCTTCCCGTCAGAGACGCTTGGAGATGAGGCGTATACACCTGAACTCATGCTGATCGATCGTCAGGGAGGTGGTCCTGATCTGACGGAGAGTACGGATGAGAATGGGGATGCATCGGTCTCTGCAGAACTGGAGAGCGCCGAACTTGAAACAGCCCAGTTGGAAGCGCGGGCGATCGCAAGGCGTATTCGTGAGATGGTTGGGGATACGGACAAACCTGCCCTCCATGTATATGACAAAGCCCTGCAAACGATGCGCCCGGCACGTTACGGTGATATGGTCATCTTGCTGCGTTCGACCTTGATGTGGGCTCCGCTCATGATTGAGGAATTCAGACAGCAGGGAATTCCTGCTGGAGGAGAACAGAGCAAGGGCTATTTTCAGGCTACAGAAGTGGAAATCATGATGTCTCTGCTTCAGCTTGTTGATAATCCAAGACAGGATATTCCTCTCGCTTCCGTGCTTCGTTCCCCGATTGTCGGACTGGATGAAGAGGAACTGGCACAGATTCGGCTTGGTGACAAAAGACAATCATTCTATGATGCGGTTATATCGGCTGCGGGAGATTGGAGCGATTCCTCCACTAATGCTGTACAACAATCCTGGCAGGATAATCATCCTGATTCCAATATGGTCCAGTTGCAGTGGCCGGAAGCCTGGTCAGAGATGGAACAAGGACAGCGGGAAACAGCAGCTTCTGTTGAGGCAGAGATTCTGGACGATGTACACGAATTCGATGTGCATAGAGTGCAAACAGATGGAATGCAAGATGCTGGTGTTGCGGGACATGCAAGTGAGGATCTGGGCATAACGGAGATCTCAGGCTCGGAGTTACAGCAAAAGTTAATTCGTTTTATGCGTCAATTGGAGCAGTGGAGACTTGAGGCAAGACAAGGTAGTCTAAGTGAACTGATTTGGCGTATGTATCGGGAAACCGGTTATTTGGACTGGGTTGGTGGTCTTCCAGGAGGACTGCAACGTCAAAGTAATCTTAAGGCATTGTACGATCGCGCACGACAATATGAGGAATCAACTGCGAATCGCGGCTTGTTCCGTTTCCTGACCTATGTTTCCAGACTGCGGGAAAACGGGGGAGACCTCGGGACTGTAGCAAGTAGCTCTGGTGAGCAGGACAACGCCGTACGTATCATGACGATTCACCGGAGTAAGGGTTTGGAGTTTCCAATTGTCTTTGTCGGTGGCATATCCAAGATGTTTAATCAGCAGGACTTGAACGCACCGTTTCTAATGCATAAGGAACTGGGATTTGGCCCGAGGTTTGTGGATCGTGAGAACCGGGTTGCCTATCCTACATTAGCCAATCTGGCGATTCGTCGTCGTGCGCAATTTGAACTGCTTGCTGAAGAGATGCGTGTGCTGTATGTTGCGTTGACCCGTCCCAAAGAGAAAATGATTCTGCTGGGTACTGTAAAAGATGCCGCGAAAAAAGCGCTCGGGTGGTCTCAGGTCAAGGATAGCCCTGAATTGGCATTGCCAGACTATCTGCTTGCTGCTGGACGGAGTTACCTGGACTGGATTGGACCATCCCTGATGAGACATCCAGATGCGGCTGTGCTGCGTGAACTTGCTGGAAGCAATGATTCGTTCTCAGCTTGTCTTGCAGATGATCAATCACGATGGGCGATCTCTATTATTTCCGCCGATCAGGTATCCCGTGACCAGGTGGTAGATCAGACACTTGGGGAAGAAGACGGGATGACTGAGGTGCGGAAAGAACGAATTGCTGCACTAAAAGCCGTTCAGCCTGTTAAGTTGGTTACATCCTCAACAGTAGAAGAGCTGACGAAGAGTGCACAAGATTCGGCTAACCAAAACATTGGAGATGAAGGTGCAGATACAGTAGCTCTTCACCAAGAGGAGACACGGCTGATCAACGAGGTTGATCAACGACTTTCATGGACGTACCCCTATGAAGCAGCAACTCAAGTAGCAGCCAGTACATCTGTCACGGAGTTGAAAACGTTACTTGTGATGCAGGACATCCAGTCCGTAGAGGTGATGGAGGAACTGGGAGAGCAGTCCGAGAAATTATTGGATTATAACACCCCAGGAATCAATAACATTAAGGATGAAACAAGCCATGCTCATCGTGATGCATCCAGTGATTCTATTAAGCATGAGGCTGGGATAGGGTCAGATTCAAACCTTACGGTGAACGTTCCGGATGCGGGATCTGCGGGTACGTCTTTCAAACTGCACCTGCGTCGTCCGAAATTCATGGAAGCAACGCAGCTGACAGGGGCAGAACGGGGGAACGTGTATCATACGTTGATGCAACATCTTCCTCTAGATGGATCGGCCATTGATTCACAGCTTATTGAGCAGACCACTCAGCGTTTGGTAGAGCTTCAGATTTTGCTGCCCCACCACGTGGAGGCTATCGAACTCGAAGAACTGGTCGAATTTTTCGATACAGAACCAGGGAAAGAGCTGTTGCGTGCAGCGTGGGTAAAACGGGAGATTCCGTTTGTGTATGGACTTCCGGCACATCAGTCTCCAGTGGAATGGCTACATGAACGGGCAGCGAACTCAGATACACAGATGCTAAAAGAAGATAGCAAAATGCAGGCAACGATTGAAAATGAAACCGTGCTTGTACAGGGGATTATCGATTGTCTGTATGAGGTGGACGGCGAGCTTGTCTTGCTTGACTACAAGACGGATCGGGTATTGGAGCATCGTGGTGGTTTGGATGAACTCACCAAAAATTATCGCTTCCAGCTAGATCTGTATGGACGGGCCATTGAAGATATATTGGGTCGGAAAGTTGACCGGAAATGGCTGTACTTTTTTGATGGTGGATATGCAGTGAAATTGTAAAAGAACTGGATCGGAATTCAAAACCATGGATTTCATATGGGAGAGGGGTGGAACGGACGATGCGTATTTTGCATACAGGGGACTGGCATTTGGGAAAAACGCTGGAAGGACGAAGCCGACTGCGTGAACAGGAGGATTTCGTTGAAGAACTCGTCAGGGTCGCTGATGAGCAGCAGGCGGATGCCATATTGATGGCCGGAGATGTGTATGATTCGGTGAATCCTCCCGCAGCGGCGGAACAACTTTTTTATGAAGCGGCAGCACGTCTGACGGAGCATGGAAGACCTCTTGTGGTGATTGCAGGAAATCATGATCAGCCAGAACGTGTAGCTTCTGTAACTCCACTTGTGAACAGACAGGGCATTACACTCGTAGGGATGCCTATCTCAGAAGCGGTAACCATCCATGCAAAGCGAACCGGAGAAATTGCACAGATTGCAGCATTACCTTATCCTTCTGAAGCCAGATTGAATGAACTGCTGACAACAGATGGGGACGAAAATGTGCTTCGTCAGGCATACAGTCACCGGGTGGGCATGTTAATGCAGCGTCTGGCAGCTTCTTTTCGCCCGGATACCGTGAACTTGGCCATGAGTCATATCTATGTGCTCGGCGGACTTGAGAGTGATTCGGAACGTCCGATTCAGATCGGTGGGGCCTACACGGTGGACCCTTCATCTTTATCGACTGGTGCGCAATACACGGCACTTGGGCATCTTCATCGTGCACAGGCTGTCAAAGGAGACGGTGTGATTCGATATAGCGGTTCTCCTCTCGCCTACAGCTTCTCGGAAGCAGGGCAGAGCAAGTCTGTCACGATGGTTGATCTGGCGCCGGGTGGAGCAGCACAGGTAGAAGAAGTTTTGTTAACGTCCGGGCGTCCGCTTGTGCGTTGGCAGGCGCGTGGTGGTCTGGCAGAAGTATATCGCTGGCTGGATGAGGGACGTGATCCGCAGGCTTTTATCGACATGGAAGTGTGGCTGGACGAGGCGATGTCCCTGAAGGAGATTCAGCAGCTGCGAAAATCACATGAAGGTATCATCCATATTCGCCCGGTGTATCCCGAGATGGCTGCAGCAGGACTTTTGGAGCAACGATCCGAGCTACCTGTACATGAACTGTTCCGTAAATTCTATCAGCGTCAGACCGGTGGCGCACAGCCGGAAGACAGCCTGGTACAGCTGTTCCTGGAACTTGTCGATGAAGATGAGCCGGGTGTGCGTGAGGAGGTTGAGGAAAGATGAAGCCGATTCTATTAAAAGTTGCCGGACTGCAAAGTTATCGGGAGATGCAGGAGATTGATTTTACCGTGCTGACAGAGACGGGGCTATTCGGTATTTTCGGTCCAACGGGTAGTGGTAAATCTTCCTTGCTCGATGCCATCACACTCGCCATGTACGGAAAAGTGGAACGCGCGGTGAACGGGACGCAAGGCATTATGAATCATGCAGAGGATTCATTGTCGGTTGCTTTTACATTTGAACTGATGTCGGCGGAAGGCACTCGGAGGTTCCGGGTAGAGCGACGTTTCAAACGAAATAATGAAGTGTCGGTGAGTAACACGATCAGCAAATTCATAGAGACGGTTAATGGCGAAGAACAGGTACTTGCCGACAAATTGGCAGATGTGAATCGCTGTGTTGAAGATGTGATCGGTTTGAAGATGGATGATTTTACACGGGCAGTGGTGCTTCCGCAAGGAAAGTTTGCCGAGTTTTTGTCACTCAAAGGCAGTGAACGTCGCCAGATGCTGCAACGATTATTCCATCTGGAGAAGTATGGGGACCAGTTGGCCATCAAATTAAGTCGGCGGGTCAAGGATAATGATATGGTTTACCAATCTCTTGCTGCGGAGCAACAGGGACTGGGCAATGCCAGCAAGGAGACGCTGGAAGAAACGAAACGTCTACTTCAAACCGCTGTTCAGCAGTCTGAATTGTCCCGCAAAGCGCTGGATGAAGCTGCGAAGGAAGCTGAACAACTGGGCAAAATTCGTGAGTTAAGTAACGAACGGCAGGCTCGGACAGATGAACAGCAGAAGCTGAAAGCACTGGAACCACAGATAGAGGCAGGCGAACAACGGCTGAAACAATCCGTTGTGGCAGATGCGATACTGCCTGCGTTGCAGACGGTTCGAGATGCCACGGCTACACAGAAGCAGCGGCAGGATATCGCGGAGTCAGCTCATCAGCAAGCATTGGAACATGAGCGTCTGGCTGTTCAGGAAGCGGAGAAGGCTGAGACGGCACGCAAGCAAATGACTGAGGAAGAACCGAAACTTTTGCTGCGCCTGGAGCAACTCGAACAAGCAAAAGAGCTGCAACGGGAACGGGACGGGCTTCAGGCCGATTGCTCGCGCCTCGCGCAGTTGCTGGAACAGGGGCAGGGCGAACAGACTGCGCTGGGACAGCAGCTTGAGAAAGAAAAGGAATTGCAGCAGCGCGGACGCAAAAGGCGTGAGGAACTACAAGAGAGCCTCAAGCCAAATGAAGTGAAGTCAGAGGAACGCAGGCAACTTCAGGCTGCGCTTGAACTGAAACATCGTGTGGATACTGCCGCGGAGCAGTTGCAGCAAAATAAGGCTGACATGCAAGCCTATAAGCAGTCGGCAGAACAGGGAGCCGACAAGCTGAAGGCGGCGGCTGAGGAAGAAAAACGCCTGAGTGATCAGCGTCAGCATCTGGTAGAACAGGCGTCAGCAGGTCTTGAGGCCTTGCTTGCCTGTGAGCAGGATATTAGCCGCGAACAAAGCCTGCTGGCCCTTGCGGAGGAACAGCTGCGTGGCACGATGCGTGAGCAGGAGCTGCACCGGCTGTCCTCCGCTTTGCGCGCCGAACTGCACGACGGCGAGCCATGCCCGGTGTGCGGCTCGCCGCATCACCCGCTCCCGGCTGCGCCGCCGGGAGAAGGTCCGCACGCAGGCGACGCGGACCTGGAACTGCTGCGCAGCCTGCACGCGGAGCTGCAGGAGCTGCGCTTTGGGCTGCGCCAGCAGCTGCACGAACGTCGCAGCCTGCTGACGCAGCTTGGCGCTGCGGCCGGCGAAGCTCCTGCCGCAGCCGAGGCCGCGCCTGCGGCAGCGGAGCCCGAGCCCGCCGGGTCGCCCGAACACGGGCGCTCCCCGGCAGGCTGGGCATCGCGTGCCGCTGCGCTGCGCGAAGCCGCGCAGGCGCTGGCTGCCGCAGCAGCGCCACTCCAGGCCGAAGCCGCCGCGTTACAGCAGGCGACTGTAGGCGCGCAGCAGCGCCGCATGGAAGCGGCAGCTGCGCAAGAGGCCGGCCGTGCCGGGCTCGCCCAGGCGGAGCGCAAGCTGGCCGAGAGCGAGGCCGCAGCGGCTGCCTTGCAGGGCCGCTGGGCCACGGAACTGTCGGGCATCGCTCAGGAGGAGGCCAAGGCCCTCTATCAGGCGATGCAGGAGCGCGATGCGCGCGCCGAAGACATCAAGGAACGTCTGAACAAAAGCGTGACGTTCCTTGAGGAAAAAGACCAGATCATTCAATCTCTCCAGCAGAAGCTGGTGGAATTGGACAAACAACTGATTCAGTGGCAAACGCAGTGGCAGGGCAACAGCAAACAGCTGACCGAGAAAGAAGAACGCTTGCGCCAATGGGTAGGGGAGCAGCGAGTAGAAGATCTGATTTCTGCGGCTCAGGCTCGTCTGGGTGGAATGCGGAAAACAGCTTCGGACTCGGCGCAACGCTTCAAAGAAGTGGACACGCTGAAGCAGGAATCAGCCAAGAAAGACGTTATGGCTCAGCAGGCAGCTGCCTCGGCCACAGAACATCTGCAACAGGCACAGGAACGGTGGAAACAATTGCTGGAAAAATCCCCGTTTGACTCGGATGATGCTGTTGTATCCGCGGCAATTCCTTCACAGGAAGCAGAACGACTGGCAGGAGAGATCCAGCAGCACCGTGAACGTGAGCGTGAACTGGCATCCCAGTTGCGTGAATTGGAACAAAAGCTGGGTGGTGCTGTCGTATCGGAGGAACAGTGGTTAGCCTGCACCGAACGTTTGCAGCAGGTCCGAATTGAGGACGAGGCTGCCCTTCGTGCCAAAGCACGTGCAGAACGTGATTTGGAGGATGTGGAACAGCGACATGTTCGCTGGACCGAACTGGAGAACAAGCGGGTGGAAGTAAGCCGTCAAGGCGAACTGCTCAGCAAACTGCAATCCGCGTTCAGAGGCAATGCTTTTGTTGAGTATATTGCCGAAGAACAACTGATGCAGGTTAGTCATGCGGCATCTCAGCGTCTGCGCTTCCTGACCAAACAGCGTTATTCACTGGAGGTGGATTCCGGTGGTGGTTTTGTGATCTGTGATGATGCCAACGGGGGAGTCAAACGACCGGTATCAACGTTGTCAGGTGGCGAGACGTTTTTGACTTCGTTGTCACTGGCCTTGGCACTGTCGGCCCAGATTCAGCTGCGAGGTCAGTACCCACTCCAATTCTTCTTCCTGGATGAAGGGTTTGGTACCCTTGACCCTGAGTTGTTGGATACCGTCATTACTTCTTTGGAAAAATTGCATGACGACCGATTGGCTGTTGGTGTAATCAGTCACGTGCCTGAACTACGTGCACGCTTGCCGCGCAAACTTGTGGTGATTCCGGCAGGTGAAGCCGGAAACGGCTCACGTGTGGTCTTGGAGACCCTGTAGAGGGCAATGTGTAAGCAATATAGATCATAGAAGCGCCTCTAATAGTCCAAGCAAAATGAATATTAGAGGTTGTTCAAAAAGTCCGCCTTTGATTACGAATGGTGCCTAGCGGCATCATCAACATCGAATATGGAATTCAGCCGAAATAAGTAGGGCTTACGAAGGTTGTTTCCTTCGGAAACATTGCGGTTGCTCACGTAGCTCTATCTATGCTCCGCTACTTCATTTCTAGCTTTATCCCGTCTTTTTGGTACTGAAAACCGCCCTTTTTAAACACGCACTATTACGGAATGTTATTTTTGTGAAAATAATTCTTTTCTTGCTTTTATAACTTAGCGGAGTGAGTTACATCACAGATACAGGTTCATCCCGCTGTTATACTACAGTTAAGCCGACAAACTTTATTTAAGTACCCCGGCGGACATCTGATCAGGACGTTTCCTGAATAGATGTCCGCGCAGCAGACTTCCAAGGAAGCCGCTCACGGGGTGCTTCTTTTTTTGTGTTTTTTCGTCAGTAGTGTCAATTCGCCCAGTTCTGAATACCATGAAAAGGTGATCAAGAGCTGAATCAGGGAGGCGTTGGCAATTGGAAAAAGTGGAAGCAAAGAAAATATGTAAGGAACACATGCACCGTTATGTATGTGTACAGATGAATGATGGTATGCACTATGATGGCATTATGGAAAATGTGGATGACGAAATGATCTACCTGGCTGTTCCCGTTGGACCGGAAGCCATGGTGAATCATGCGAACTGGGCTCCAAATGCAATGCCGGGAGCAAACTATCCGATAGGTCATACTCGTGGATTTTATCCAGGTTACGGCTACCCTACACCTTATCCGTATTATGGTTATGGCCGTAGACGTTTTAACCGACTGGTGCTCCCGTTATTTGCGCTTACAGCGTTAACCCTTTTACCGTACTATTGAAATTAGAAAAAACAGTCATAATTAAAGTGACACATTCTTATGCACCTATGGGCACCCTATGAAAATCCTTGAAATTAACAAGTTGAGGATGGATGTTTCATTCACGGTACCGTACAGCATAAAATAGAGAGGTCTTATCACATACAGAGTCTCAGCCTGATGTATCGCAACAGTCATTGCAATACAACTGGCAACATACCGAATATCCAAAAAGGTCATGCCTGTGCAGAAGCGAAATTCTGTAAGGCATGACTTTTTTTGAACCTGATTAGTGTAAGATCGAAGATGAACTGGTAGCACATAACGTGTAATAAACATCATGAAAGCAGAACCTGACCTGAACGTGTCTGCAGCAGCAAATCGGCGTACCGCATCCTGAGTATGCGAGAACGTGCCTATGTGAGAGCGAACGATCAGGACACTGAAAAAGCTTTAATTCTCTATTCCGATAAAAAGCATCGATTCGTGTGGAATCGATGCTGTTCTCTTGCCCACGGTTGGAGGAGCGGAACTTGATACACGTTATCACCGAATAAAGAGCCGCTATCAGCATTTTTTTCAGGGTATTTTGGGAAATAACGTGCCTGATGTTCCTAATAATTTCAAATGAGGGCCTGAACGCCAAATAAGACGTCCTGTGTTCCTTAGAAAATCGTCCACTACACCTTCTCCAAGATCAACCAGCATGGACTTCAAAATGCCCTCAACTTAATGCAGATTTCAAATCCTCAAGTAAATCCTCAACATCCTCGATCCCAACGGAGATACGAATCAAACCATCCGTGATCCCCAATTCTTGCCGACGTTCATAAGGAATGGAGGCATGCGTCATTCGGGCAGGTACAGAGATTAAACTTTCCACCGCGCCCAGACTTTCAGCCAATGTGAAATAACGGACTTTGCTTAACATGTCATCTACTTTTTCAGCACTGCCTACATCAAAGGAAACCATACCGCCATATCCTCTCGCTTGCGTGGAAGCGAGCTTGTGCTGTGGATGGTCGGGCAACCCGGGATAATAGACTTTGCTTACTGCTGGATGCTGATTCAGAAATATCACAAGCTGCTCTGTATTGCGTTCTTGCGCTTCCATCCGTAATCCCAATGTTTTAAGACCTCGCATTAATAGCCAGGAATCCATAGGGCCCAGGACTGCGCCAATTGCATTTTGAATAAAATGCAGATCTTCACCAAGTTGCTCGCCGTTGACAACCGCAAGTCCTGCCACGACATCACTATGACCACCGATATATTTCGTTGCAGAATGAAGTACAATATCTGCCCCCAGAGCCAGCGGGGTCTGCCAATAAGGCGTACTAAACGTATTGTCCACGATGAACAGTAATTCATGTTGTTTCGACCAAATCGCTACAGCGGCAATATCGGTGACCTTGAGTAACGGATTGGTAGGTGTTTCTACATAAATGGCCTTTGTATTGGATTGCAAAGCCTTTTCCAGTGCTTGTAGTGAGGTGGTATCTACGAAGGTAGACTCGATCCCCAGACGATTCAGCACCTTGGTGAAAATGCGATAAGTCCCGCCGTATACATCATCCGTCAGAATGACGTGATCTCCAGTTTTCAACAGAGACAGTACAGCATGAATTGCAGCCATTCCCGAACTAAAAGCAAAACCTCGAACGCCATCCTCCAGCTCTTTAATGACTTCTTCCAACGCATGACGGGTAGGGTTGCCTGTACGTGAATATTCGTATCCTTTGTGTACGCCAACCGATTCTTGCTCGTACGTGCTTACTTGATAGATCGGTACACTCACGGCTCCAGTGTGTGGATCACCAACAATACCTGCATGAATCAGCTTGGTTTTTGGTCTCATTTTATTGTCCTCCATTATAGATATTTTGGCTTAAATACCGTTCGCTGCTATCCGGGAAAATAACAACGATGTTACTTCCGGGAGCTGCTTGAACGGCTTCGTTTAATGCGGCTTGCATAGCTGCACCTGAGGAACTTCCTACCAGTAAGCCTTCCAACAAGGCTAGATCCTTGACCCGCTCATAGGCATCTTCATCTGAGATCGTATGAATGGCATCAAAGTAACTCACATCCATAAAAGAAGATAACGTTTCGACCCCTATTCCTTCTGTACGATGGGGTCCCGATGGACCTCCTGCGAGGATCGAACCTTCGGGTTCTACGATACATGTTTTAATTAACGGGTTTTGCTCCTTCAAATAGCGAGATACTCCCATGAAAGTTCCGCCAGACCCGGCTCCGGCGACATATACATCCACCTGCCCGTTCAGATCACGCCAAATCTCAGGGCCCAGATGTTCATAATGTGCGAGTGGGTTATCCGCATTGGAGAACTGACCTGGAATATACGAACCCGGTATTTCTTTCGCCAGCGATTCCGCCTTGCGTATGGCACCAGTGATTCCTTCGGATGTGGGTGTGTTGACGACCGTAGCACCAAGGGCTTTCATCAACTGCTGCTTCTCAACGCTGAACTTCTGAGGTACCGTGAAAATGACCTTTAAATTTAGGCCTACAGCCGCGATTGCAAGACCAATTCCTGTATTACCGGCGGTAGCTTCAATCACCGTTCCACCTGGCTTAACATCTCCTCGTGCCAAGGCTTGCTCCAATAAAAACTTGCCGATCCGGTCTTTCACACTTCCTCCAGGATTCATGAATTCCAGTTTGGCGAACAGGCGGATTCCTTCCGGTAATGGATAACGAGTTAATTCAAGCAGAGGTGTATTACCTATAAGTTCCTGTACATGTTGATAAACGGTCAAATTAACCAAACTCCTTTTTGCGTTCATTAACTATACATATTGGTTTACTCGGGAAAAGTGCGTGATAAAACCATATTTCGATAAAATAGTCTGTAATACATCAATTGTTGTATAGTGTTCGGCTCGATGATAGATGGAGAGTTGACCTAGAATACCTGGTGGTGTGTCTAGAGATTGGACGTGGGTTTTTACTTTTAGTATGATAGAGGGGAATACATACACTGGAATACAAAGGAGGGTATGAACTATGGATTGCTTATTTTGCAAAATTGTAGAGGGCAGCATTCCCTCCAATAAAGTACTGGAGAATGACCATGTTATCGTTTTTCATGACATCCAGCCCGCTGCACCGACACATGTTCTTGTCATTCCGAAGAAACATATTGCTTCCATGAATGAAGTTACTGCAGAAGATCTGCCATTGATCGGCGAGATTCATCTGGCTGCTCAAGAAGCAGCGAAGCGTCTTGGTGTGGAGGAAACAGGATATCGCTTAATCAACAATTGTGGCAAGGATGGAGAACAAACCGTTCATCATCTGCATTACCATTTGTTGGGTGGTACCAGACTTGGCGTGTTGACAAGTCTGTCCGATTCTCACAAATAAACGAGCTGATGGGTACTAATATTGTGGATTAAGTCATATGCATTAAATCCACGAATGTGTGACCAAATGCTTATATAATGAATTCATTTCATAATACCTTTGAGTTATAAAAATGGATTCAAATAAGTGATCATTACATTGAGGTTGACACCTTTATTATCTTTCGCCTATAATGTAAGATGATGAACCGTGTTATTGCTCTTGGACGGTCTGGTCGGAGGGAGGGAAAACTGGTGTCTGAAACTAAAGTTCGCAAAAACGAGACTATTGATGCTGCACTTCGTCGTTTTAAACGCTCCATCGCTAAAGATGGCGTATTGGCTGAGGTGAAGAAACGTAAGCATTATGAGAAGCCAAGCGTAAAGCGCAAGAAAAAGTCCGAGGCTGCTCGTAAGAGAAAGTTTTAGGAGGATTTTAACTACATGAATCTTAGCGAACGATTGAACGAAGATATGAAGCAAGCGATGAAGAGTAAGGACAAGTTCAGACTCTCCAACATTCGGTTGATTCGTTCGACGATCAAGAATCTTGAAATAGATTTGAAAAGAGATTTGGATGACAACGAAGTGCTTGATATCCTGAGTCGTGAAATCAAACAGCGCAAAGATGCCCTCCAAGAATTTGACAAAGCGGGCCGTGAAGATCTCGCGGCAAATGCAAAAGCGGAAATTGAAGTACTCATCCAGTACCTTCCCACACAGCTTACCGAAGAAGAAATTAAAGTTATTGTACAGCAGACCATCCAGGAAACCGGTGCTTCTTCGAAAGCCGAGATGGGGAAAGTCATGGCGGCCCTTATGCCGAAAGTTAAAGGCAAAGCGGACGGCAAACTGGTAAATCAAGCAGTTCAACAATTTCTGCAATAAAGCAAATCAATAAACACCTTCTGACTTGTCAGGAGGTGTTTTTTCCATTTATCAGAAGGCGTGATGTCCTTGGGATGACGAAATTTCTTTTTAATGGTTAATATATATTATTATGGATTTTTATTCTTGCAATTGATTGAGTTTTCAAATATAATTTTAAGATTTTGAAACGAAATGTTGCATTGCACGTAATAAATACCATAAGCTGGACAGTATAACATTAATGGAAAAGGGGGGACTATTGTGAAGGGAAAGCGCCGGAAGAAGCTTACGGGGCCATTGATGCTCTTAATGCTGCTGACGCTGTTGCTTCCTGTCTGGATTGGATCACCGTCAGCGCATGCAGCTGAGAAGAGTGGTGCCGTATATATTATTCCGGTTGATAAACCAATCGAGCAGGGACTTGGCAAGTTCATGGAACGCGGGTTCAAGCAAGCAGAAGAGATGAATGCTGGCCTGATCGTTCTTGATATCAATACGCCGGGAGGCCGTGTCGACACTGCAGAAGCATTGGGTACCCTAATTAAGGACAGTCCGATTGAGACTGTTGCATTTGTCCGTGGAGATGCTGCTTCAGCCGGGAGTTTTCTGGCTCTGAATGCAGATAAGATCGTAATGTCACCAGGCAGTATGATTGGTGCGGCAGCAATGGTGGACAGTACGGGTAAACATGTTGATGATCCAAAGCTTGTTGCATTCTGGAAAAGCAAAATGCAGGGAGCGGCTGAAATCAGTGGTCGTGATGGCAAGATTGCAGCTGGAATGACGGATGTTAACATCGTTGTTGAAATGCCAGAGATCAATAAAACCAAGCAAAAAGGTGAAATTATTGCTCTCTCGGCTGAAGAAGCGCTGAAAGTCGGTTATGCCGACCACATCAGCAACACACCGGAAGAAGCGGCAGCTTGGCTTGGTTACAGTCAGGATGACGTATTTAAGGTAGAACGAACGACAGCGGAGAATATCTCCTCTTTTCTTACCAATCCGGTTGTGATGACTGTGTTATTGTTCCTCGGAATCGCGGGTGTGATCATTGAATTGATTGTTCCTGGTTTTGGAGTTCCTGGTATTGTAGGTATCGTGTGTTTCGTGTTGTATTTCTCGGGTAATTACATTGCGGGATTTGCCGGAGCAGAGACATGGGTGCTATTTACCGTCGGACTCATCATGATAATTCTGGAGATGTTTATTCCGAGCTTTGGTATTCTGGGGATTTTGGGATCAATTGCGCTTGTGGCCGGTGTTGTAAGGGCTGCTTATGATACGAGTGATGCATTTGTATCTCTGGGTATCGCTTTTGGAGCAGCGCTGGTAGTCATTGCGATCATCTCAATTATCTTTAAGGATCGAGGGATATGGAATCGGTTCATACTGAGTGACAGCATGTCTGCGGACCGGGGTTATTCATCAGCCACAGAACGCAAAGAGCTGGTTGGTCTGCAAGGAATCAGTCTGACTCCGCTTCGTCCTTCTGGAACAGCGATGTTTGAAGGGGAACGAATTGACGTTGTGACCGACGGAGATTTTATTCCCATCGATACTCCGATTATTGTGATTAAAGCGGAAGGTACCCGGATTGTGGTTCAGCAAGCTTTGCCGGTGTAACTCGCTCTGTTGTCGAAGCGGATTAACGCTTCGACAATGTACATAACCACGTAGCTGAAGCTGCCAGCGAGGTGGTGCATTCTTTCATTTAGCAGCGGACTTATGAATGCCTTCTCAAATGTTTTTATCAAATTCAAATTGCAAATGGAGGAAATTAAACAATGGACACATCTATGATTACGATTTTGCTCATTGCGGTAGTAGGTATTATCGTATTGAGCGTATTCTTCAGCTTTTTCCCGGTTATGCTCTGGGTTTCAGCGATTGCATCCGGCGTACGCGTAAGTATTATTACACTGGTAGCGATGAGACTGAGACGTGTAACGCCTAGCCGTATCGTAAATCCACTGATCAAAGCCACCAAGGCGGGTCTTAAATTAACCATGAACCAACTGGAAAGTCACTTCTTGGCCGGTGGTAACGTTGACCGTGTTGTAAACGCTCTGATTGCTGCACAACGTGCCAACATTCCACTCGAATTTGAACGTGCTGCTGCGATTGACCTCGCAGGTCGTGACGTATTACAAGCCGTACAGATGAGCGTTAACCCACGAGTTATCGAAACACCGATTGTCTCTGCGGTTGCCAAAGATGGTATTGAAGTTAAAGTTAGAGCGCGGGTTACGGTTCGTGCCAATATTGACCGTCTCGTCGGTGGTGCTGGTGAAGAAACGATCATCGCCCGTGTTGGTGAAGGTATCGTAAGTACGAACGGTTCCTCCAATTCTCACAAAGACGTCCTGGAAAATCCGGATCTGATCTCCCGTACCGTATTGTCCAAAGGTCTGGATGCAGGTACTGCTTTTGAAATCCTGTCCATTGATATTGCGGACGTTGATGTAGGTAAAAACATTGGTGCCTTCTTGCAAACAGAGCAAGCAGAAGCTGACAAACGAATTGCTCAGGCAAAAGCAGAAGAGCGTCGTGCAATGGCCGTAGCCCAAGAGCAAGAGATGAAAGCACGCGTAGTGGAAATGAGAGCACGCGTTGTTGAATCCGAATCCCAAGTACCTTTGGCGATGGCTGAGGCACTTCGTAACGGTAAAATCGGTGTGATGGATTATATGAACCTGAAGAACATTGAAGCGGATACTCAAATGCGCAACACATTGGGAAAACCTGGTGAAGGTTCGAATTCCAACGATCAGGGTGATTCCAAAAACGGAAGATAGGCGGTGAGTGCATATGGGCCTATTTGAATGGATTTTTGATAATCTGTATATTGTGGCCGTCATCGGTTTTGCACTCTTCTCCTTCTTGGGGAAAGCTGCCAAATCGGCTGATCCGAACAAAAAGCGTCCTGCCAACGGGATGCCTACATTTGGAGGCAGTGGTGATTCAGGCCGGGATGAACGTTCAAGAGACAATTCATCTCCGCAGCAGTCTTCCGGACCTACAGACCCCCGCTATGGTGAACAGTATGACGATCGGTATGATGACGTGCAATATGAGAATCAGTATGATGAGCCGTATTCGGAGCCTGCTGCATCTTCTCGCCCCGCAACTGACTACAGAAGTGAGGGCACGATGAGTGCGATGGCAAATTCACTTGAGGAACAGATGAGAGGCATGGAAGAACAGCAACGTTTGATCGAAGAACGCTTGAATCGCATCTCTTCTGCGAATCGACCAGTTGTGTCTGATTCCAGTTGGGATGAGACCAGCACCGATGGATCGGGAGCGTCTCCGCTTCGCCCTGCTGATATTCGTACAGGTGTTTTGTGGGCGGAAGTACTGGGTTCCCCTCGTTCCAAACAGCCCTTTGGCACAAGAGGGAAACTGTAATTAATTAAATTGCTGGACGGAAATAAAGCCGTCTCTGGTGAGCATAAAGCCGCCGGAGACGGCTTTTTCTGTGTTCGATCCTTTTTTCTCAACATTCGTCCCTAACACGCCCCGGAATTTTCATAAATTCATGAATCTGCGCATAAGTTGAACTGTAGAGGAAGGGGGAAGACCTTCGAATGACCCGGATCAGCCGCAAGCTGCGCAGATGGACCAGTGAAGTGTTGGATCTGCCGCAGGATGTGCTTTATGATATGCCACGGTTAACCCTGATCGGCAGTAAGCAAC
Source organism: Paenibacillus amylolyticus (assembly GCF_047302515.1). Classification (GTDB taxonomy): domain Bacteria; phylum Bacillota; class Bacilli; order Paenibacillales; family Paenibacillaceae; genus Paenibacillus; species Paenibacillus amylolyticus_G. The sequence continues at coordinate 1,039,614 of NZ_CP168019.1, forward strand.
TGTATATAGAGAATCATCGCGGTGTCATCCATTTTACACCGGATCGTATCGTGTTGGCTCTTTCCCAAGGCCAGTTAGAGATCAAAGGAACTGCCTTGGTGATACGTAACATTTTGCCGGATGAAGTAGCTGTTGAAGGAACAATTCTGGATATTCATATGAATGGAGTGGAGGGGAACGGATGAAGCAGCCCAGTCTGTACAAACTGCGGGGAGCAGTCCGAATCACGGTCACTGGGGGAGACATTGAAACATTAATCAACACGGTGGCAGAGCAGGGACTGGAAGTTTGGGACCTGCGTGCTCACGATGGACGCGTGGCAGAGATGAATATTCTGCTGCCGCATTTTTTCAGGTTGCGTCCTGTGTTGAAACGGACAGGCTGCAGGGTGAAAGTAACCCATCGCAGCGGTTTCCCTTTTTTTGCGGCCCGATTATTGCGGAGGAAGTTCTTTCTTGGGGGTATGCTGTTTTTTGTGGCAGCTTTGTTTGCGTTGTCGTCCATGGTATGGAGTGTGGAGGTCAAGGGTAACGTCACCATTCCCACCGACGAGGTGCTTGCAGCAGCGAAGAAAGAGGGCATATATCCTTTGCAATGGGGGTTCCGTCTGCAAAGCCAAGACAAGCTCTCCAGGCAGCTTGCACTCGCTCTGCCGGATGTAACCTGGATTGGCGTGAGCAAAGAGGGGACAACCATTACCATTCAGGTCGTAGAATCGGCGCAACCAAAGCGCGAACCATTACTGAATCCCAGACATCTGATCAGTAAGTCAGATGCAGTGGTCACTCAAATCTATGCGGAGCAGGGACGCCCTGTTGTTCAGAAGGACATGCGTGTCAAAAAGGGTCAGGTATTGATCTCGGGGATTCTCGGGGATGAGGAGAACACCAAAACCATCGTTGCCAAAGGCGAAGTACGTGGTCTGGTATGGCGTGAGTATCAGGTAGAGGCTCCGCTGGTGCAAAAACATAATACAATGACAGGTGAGAGCAAAGAACGTTTTTACATGGTACTGGGGAATTGGGCGATTCAACTGTGGGGGTACGGTAGTACACCATTCACTTCATTTGATACCGAGAGTAATCATAAACCATTGACGTGGCGATCCTTTACACTTCCTATGGGTTGGCTGACAGAGAAAGATCTGGAGACCCAAGAGCATGAGCAACAACAGACGATAGAATGGGCCAGAACGAAAGGATTGGAAGGAGCAAGGAACGATATTATCGCCAAAAACGGCAAAGGAACAAAAATTATAAGTGAAAAAATTTTGCATGAGAAGAAAGAGAATGGTAAAGTTTATATGAAAGTCTTATTTGAAGTAGAAGAAAGCATTGCGGAAGAACTTCCGCTAGTCCATAGTCAAGGAGAATGAGGATATTTGTCAGAGCAAACACGCAGCATACAAATCTCCCTCCAGAGTGCGGGAGAGGGCCAATCTCTTTTTGGACCCCAAGATACTTTTCTTAAACTGATTGAATCCGAGATTCCCGCCCAGATTGCATCCCGTGAAGCGGAGATTGTGATTTTTGGCAACGCACAGCAGGTGGAATCACTTGAACAATTATTTGATGTGTTACTGCAATTGATACGCAATGGATATGTGTTAACCGAGAGAGATGTGAAGTATGCGATTGAACTTGCCAAGGATATGCGGGCAGACCAGCTATTGGATCTGTTCAAGGGCGAGATTACGACGACATACCGAGGTAAACCAATCCGTGTTAAAACCATTGGACAGAAGCACTATGTAACTACAATTAAAAAACGTGATATTGTATTTGGCATTGGTCCTGCCGGTACGGGTAAAACCTACCTTGCTGTTGTACTGGCTGTTGCCGCAATTAAAGAAGGCAGCGTCAAACGCATTGTACTCACACGGCCTGCTGTTGAAGCGGGAGAGAGTCTTGGATTTTTGCCAGGTGATCTTCAGGAGAAGGTAGACCCTTATCTGAGACCGCTGTACGATGCCCTATATGACGTAATGGGACAGGAACAGACCGCGAAGGCACTGGAGCGAGGGTTAATCGAAATCGCGCCACTCGCCTACATGCGGGGGCGTACGCTGGATGACTCCTTCATCATTCTGGATGAAGCACAGAACACAACGCCGGAACAGATGAAGATGTTTCTAACCCGTCTTGGTTTTGGCTCCAAAATGGTCATCACCGGAGACGTGACACAGATTGATTTACCGCGTGGCAAGAAATCGGGGCTTGTGGAAGCGAATACGATCTTGAATGAAGTTAACGAGATTGGATTTGTCTATTTTGCCGAGCAAGATGTTGTACGGCATTCCCTTGTCCAGAAAATTATCGTGGCTTACAACCACGCCGCAGAAAATCAAGCATAGAAAGGGATTGTCTAAAGTGACCTCGAAGGAACCGTCAAAAGGCAAATCTTTTCAGAATAAGGCTACAGGATGGAAGTATAGCGTGTGGGCACGCTATCTTCTGTTTTTGTTTCTGGTGATTCTTTTCTACGTGAGTCTGGCTTCCAAACTGCTCCCTGAGCGCTATGATATTCAGGAAGGGACACGGAGTGAAGTGGATATTGCTGCGCCCATGCAGATTCCGAATAACAAGGCCACACTCAAAGCACAGGAAGAAGCTGCTGAACGGGTACAGCCGATATTTCAGATTGTCCAGTTGCGAAACGAAAATTTGATGACTACCCTGCTTGACCGTGTAGATCGATTAAATCAGGATGATCAGATTTCAAGTCAGGACAAGATTGATATTTATCGGGATGAAATTCCGCAGCGCCAGAAGGACTTTGTGACCAACTATATCAATAATAATCGGAAAGCCGGTACATACTCCGAGACTCTTTTGGAAGAGATCAGAAATGTGGTACAGGAGCAAAGCTACCGTATTCCCGAAGAAACTTACATCAAAATCTCACGTCTGACATCGGATGATATCCAGGAGATGAAACCGGTTGCGAGGGATATTGTTGCCCGGTTAATGACGGATCAGATCAGCGATGCAACCACTGCTCGTGCCAAAGTAGCCGAGATGGTGAGTGTCAGCTCTCTTGGTAAGCGTACGCAACGTGAGGTCGTTCAAGAGCTTGCTCGCCTCGTGGTGACCGCTAACCGCTTCTACGATGAAGAGGGAACCAAGGAAGCGAAAGTTCAGGCGCGTGAGAATACGCAAACCGTCTTTATCAAGCAAGGGGACACATTAGTTGCCAAGGGTGAGATGATCACCCCGGAGATGTATACTTTGCTGGATGAGAATGATTTGCTGAAAAATGAAGTGAACTACTGGCCACAGCTTGGTCTTCTTATGTTTTCCTGCCTGTTGTCAGCAGCCATTCTGATGTATATTCAGCAAGGCAGCGGAACACATTTCAAATATAATAATGCGCAGCTGTTGATGCTTGTTCTCATTTTTATTATTACGATTGTGGTTATGCATGTGACAGCGATTATCCAAACCAATGAGAGGTCTTATGTGGGCTTCCTTGCACCTGTTGCGGTAGGAGCGATGTTAATTGCGCTCTTGCTGGATACGTCGCTTGCCTTTGTATGTTCGATTTTGATCGGTATGTTGTCCAGCATTATTTTGAATACGCATCAGGGTCAACTTTTTGACTTCGAACTAGGTTTCTTCGCTGTATTGGTTTCATTTGTTGCGATCTTCGCAACTCATAAGGCTAGCCAGCGATCAACAATCCTGAAAGGGGCCATTATGGTCTGTCTGTTCGGGTCCATAGCCGTCTTCACCTTGGCTTTGATTGACTCGGGTGATTGGAATCGAACCACGACACTGTATGGTGTTGGGTTTGCATTTGCTGGTGGCGTACTGACTGCGATTCTGGTTATTGGGCTGATGCCATTTTTTGAAACTTCATTTGGCATTTTGTCAGCGCTCAAACTGGTAGAACTATCTAATCCGAACCATCCGCTTCTTCGCAAGTTGCTGACGGAGACACCGGGTACCTATCATCACAGCGTTATGGTAGGGAATCTGTCCGAAGCAGCAGCAGAAGCCATAGGAGCTAACGGATTGCTCTGCCGAGTCGGTTCGTATTATCATGATATTGGCAAGACGAAGCGCCCCATCTATTTTATTGAAAATCAGAACAATATGGAGAATCCACATGATTCAATTGATCCGAAACTGAGCAAATCCATTATCGTTGCCCATGCGCGCGATGGGGTGGAAATGCAGAAGGATTACAAGCTGCCCAGACCTATTCGGGATATTGCGGAACAGCATCACGGCACGACATTTCTCCACTATTTCTATCACAAAGCACTGCGCCAGGCGGAAGAGGCAGGCGTTGAGCCTGATTTCACGGAAGAAGATTTCCGTTACCCCGGGCCGAAGGCTCAGTCCAAGGAATCGGCTATTGTTGGCATTGCTGATAGTGTAGAGGCTGCTGTGAGATCTTTGCGCAAACCGACAGTGGAGCAAGTGGAGTCCATGATTGAGAAGATTATTAAAGGACGATTGGATGATCATCAGTTCAATGATTGTGACCTTACGATGCGTGAACTGGATATCGTCGCCAGAACATTGAAGGAAACGGTGATGGGTATATTCCACTCCAGGATAGAATATCCGGAGGAGATTAAGAAACCAAAGCCAACTTCACCTGAAGCAGGCTAATTCAATAATATGAGCAGACAGGAGTTATGAAAGAATGAGTCTTAATCTGGCATGGAATAATGAACAACAGGATAAAGAAATTACAGAACCGATGATTGCAATGCTGGAACAGTTGCTGAATCTCGCAGGAGAAGCGGAAGGTGTTGCAGACGGGGAAGTGGCTCTAACTTTTGTGAATGATGAGCAGATTCATGAGTTGAACCGTGATTATCGCGGCATTGACCGTCCTACGGATGTACTGTCTTTTGCGATGAACGAAACGGTAGATGAAGAGCTCGATATTATCTATGAGCTGGACGAAGATGAAGAAATGGAAGAAATGCCGGATGTTCTTGGAGACATCATCATTTCCGTACCACGGACCATCCTGCAAAGTGAAGAGTATGGACACTCATTTGAACGTGAACTTGGTTTTCTGTTTGTCCATGGTTTCTTGCACTTGCTCGGATACGACCATCAGGATGAAGCAAGTGAGGCTGAAATGATGGGCAAACAAGAAGCGGTATTGGCCCAGGCCGGGTTGACACGATAATGAAAAGACGCTCCTGGGGTCTGGTATTCCGCAATGCTGCGGAAGGAATCGCATATGGGTTGCGGACTCAGCGTAATGTGAGAGTTCACACGGGAGTGGCTATTTTGATGTGTGCAGCCGGCTTTTTTTTCAGAATCTCAAGAACGGATTGGATGTTTGTGCTGACCGCTGTCTTTTTGGTCCTGGTGACTGAATTGATGAACACGGCTGTAGAAGCAGCGGTTGACTTGGCACACCCCCATATCCATCCGCTGGCAAAAGCGGCAAAGGATACCGCGGCCGGGGCAGTTCTGCTGGCTGCGGTATTCGCCGTCATCATCGGTTGTATCGTTTTCATCAAGCCGGTGATGAGCTGGCTAGGTTTGTACTGATTTTGTTTTAACCTTGTTTTGATTTGATTTTAATACTACACAAATTTGTGAAGTTTAGACCTTTTTTAAGTTGAACTTGTAGACATTACACGATAATGAAGAGGACAGAAATAAACCTGTAGAAGCGAAGCGTTCGCCTTTATCCCCGGATTTTCACATTGAAAAAGTGAATCAAAAAATCTGGGGATAACAGCGATCCAAGGGTTATTCTGGACTCGGAGTGACTAGTGTAAAATTGGCTTTGGTTGAGCTTAATTCGTAGGTACTAACTTTATATTGCACCCTAAGGGAGAGAATATTAATGGATAACGGTTTGTTAATGCAAGAAGCAATTAAGGCACGTACGAAGGCGTATACGCCTTACTCCCATTTTGGTGTTGGCGCGGCTTTGCTTGACAGTGAAGGTCATGTGCATCATGGTTGTAATATTGAGAATGCTGCGTATACACCAGGTAATTGTGCTGAGCGTACGGCGATGTTTAGTGCCATTGCAGGTGGGCAGAAGCCTCGCAGCTTCAAAGCGATCGCCATTGTGGGAGACACGGATGGTCCGATTGCTCCATGTGGCGTATGTCGTCAGGTCATGTACGAACTGTGTGAACCTGATATGAAAGTCATCTTGGGGAACTTGAAAGGTGATCTGCAAGAGACCACCGTTGCTGAACTGTTACCTTGGGCTTTTGGGCCTTCTGATCTGAATTCTGCCAAAAAATAAACCAATATTCCAGGCCTAGGCGCCTGAGGAGGAACATATGAAAAAACAAAAATTCAAATCCGGTTTTGTAGCCATTATCGGACGTCCTAACGTTGGTAAATCCACTTTGATGAACCAAGTCATCGGACAGAAAATTGCAATTATGTCGGACAAGCCGCAAACAACCCGTAATAAAATTCACGGTGTATATACATCGGACAATCAACAGATCGTTTTTCTGGATACACCAGGGATTCATAAACGTCAGTCCAAATTAGGCGATTATATGAACCAGACCGCTTTGAACACACTGAGTGAAGTAGAAGCAGCCTTATTCTTGATTGATGCTTCCGAAGGTATGGGCGGTGGTGACCGCTATATTGCGGAACAGCTAAAAAATATCCGTACGCCTGTCATTCTCGTCATGAACAAAATTGACAAAATTGAGCCGGAAGCGCTGTTACCACTTATTGAAGAGTATCGCAAATTACACGATTTCGCTGAAATTGTGCCTGTGTCTGCCAAGCATGGCAATAATGTCAGCACATTACTGGAACAGCTCGGCAAGTATTTGCCTGAAGGTCCACAGTACTATCCTGATGACCAAGTTACTGACCATCCGGAGCAGTTTGTATGTGCCGAGTTGATTCGTGAGAAAATTCTGCAAATGACTCGTGAAGAAGTACCTCACTCCATTGCTGTAACGATCGAAGATATGAAAGTGCAGGATAATGGTGTCGTTTATATCTCAGCCGTCATTTTTGTGGAACGGGATTCCCAAAAAGGGATCATTATCGGGAAGCAAGGTGCCCTACTGAAAGAAGTGGGTAAACGAGCTCGACACGACATTCAGAACTTGCTCGGCTCCAAAATTTTCATGGACCTGTGGGTTAAAGTGAAAAAAGATTGGAGAAATCAGGATAGAGTTCTGCGTGACCTTGGCTTTGGCCGTGACTGATCGTCGGAATTGTATCCAGTAATTGCAACACATAGTTTACCTTGCAAGACTCCATCCTATTTGGTAGATACAGACGTCATTTCCGAAGAGAGGATGAAATTCCGATGCGAGATTTTTCGTGGAAGGTTTTTGCGATGACGGGGGATGTGGAGTCCTATTTGTTATATACCGAGGCGTGTAACTCGTTAGGACAGGAGACGGATAATGCAAGGGAAGTGATTGAAGATGAAGAAGCCGAAGGATAACTGGCTGATTCGGGAATGGTTAGGTGACGAGGCATGCTATACAGGGTGGAAGGGATTGTCATCCGCAGCATGGACTACGGCGAAGGGAACAAAATCATTACACTTTGCACCGAAAGCGGCGGGAAAGTAGGGGTACTCGTCCGCGGTGCCAAAAAGCCCAAGAGCCGACATGCTGCACTGGTGCAGCCGTTTACGTATGGTCAATATGTATATTTTCGCAATACAGGTCTAGGCACACTGAACGCTGGAGAAATTGTTGAATCCTATCATGAGTTGCGTGAAGATCTGGTCAAGGCCTCTTATGCCTCTTATGCGTGTGAACTATTGGATCGGGTGCTTCAGGATGAAGAGACAGGTACATTTTGGTTCAAACAGTTAAAGGCGTGTTTGCAGGCGTTGAAGGAAGAGAAAGATCCGGTTGTTATTACAAGTCTGTACGAAATGAAAATATTACAGGCATCCGGATATGGTCCACAGTTCGATGAGTGCATCTCCTGCAACCAGGAGCGACCAGATGAGCAGTTGTTTATAAGTCCCAGACTTGGTGGCGTCTTGTGTCGAGCGTGCAAACATTTTGATCCTCCAGCGATGTCAGTCAGTCCAAAGGCTCTGAAGTTGTTGCGTTTGTTCGCACAGTTGGATCTGCAGCGCTTGGGGAATATTTCAGTGAGTGAGTCTACCCGTGATGAGATCAAAAAGTTGATGCGTGCTTTTATGGATCATCAGCTCGGTCTGAATCTTAAATCCCGTTCTTTCCTCGATCAGATGGAGAAGTACGGGATTTGAGGCGTTTTGGTGGAAGTGAAACTATATCTTGACTTCATACTAGATTTTATATATTATGAAATATAATTTCTCTTTATGAGACATGCATTGAACGAGAAAGTAAAAGACTGGATTTATTGAATTTATGGAGACAAGTCGTTGTATAACACTTGGGAATCATGAATGAGCGAGCCGGGGATGGTGGGAGCCTGGCTGAATCGGTTTTTGAAACGGCACTCGGGAGCATGAATGGACACGGAAAAGTGGGCTGGAACGAACAGGATCATCCTGTTTGATCTAAGCCAAGTAGGGTGGAACCGCGGGAATAGCTCTCGTCCCTACGTCTGTACAACAGGCGTAGGACGGGGGCTATTTATTGTTGTCTTCACCGTCCTAAGCTTGCTAACAAACCATTGAAAAGGAGCATGATTATGAATTTTCAGCAGATGATTCTAACGCTGCAACAATTCTGGGCCGAGCATAACTGTATTATTGTCCAGCCATACGATACGGAAAAAGGGGCAGGTACGATGAACCCGATGACCTTTTTACGCTCGCTTGGACCCGAACCTTGGAAAGTGGCCTATGTGGAGCCTTCCCGTCGTCCTTCGGACGGACGTTATGGTGAGAACCCTAACCGGCTGTACCAGCATCATCAGTTCCAGGTCATCATCAAGCCTTCTCCGGACAATATTCAGGAAATTTACCTGGAAAGTCTAAAGCGTCTTGGCATTGATCCGCTCAGACATGATATTCGGTTTGTTGAAGATAACTGGGAGAATCCTTCCCTTGGTTGTGCAGGTCTTGGTTGGGAAGTATGGTTGGACGGAATGGAAATTACGCAATTTACGTATTTCCAACAGGTTGGTGGAATCGAGACAAATCCGGTAGCTGTTGAAATTACGTACGGTATGGAGCGTTTGGCTTCTTACATTCAGGATAAAGAGAATGTGTTTGATCTGGAATGGGTGGAAGGTATCACTTATGGTGATGTATTCCGTCAGCCAGAATTCGAGCACTCTAAATATACGTTTGAAGTATCTGATGTCAAAATGCTGTTTACACTCTTCAACATGCATGAAGAAGAAGCAAACAAAGCCATGGCGCAGCATCTGGTATTCCCGGCATATGACTATGTGCTGAAATGTTCCCACACGTTCAACCTGTTGGATGCACGTGGAGCCATCAGTGTAACGGAACGTACGGGTTACATCACACGTGTTCGTAATCTGGCTCGCCAAGTCGCTGCAACATATATGGAAGAGCGTGAGAAGCTAGGCTTCCCGCTGATCAAGAAAGGGGGAGCCGAGCATGTCTAAGGATCTGTTGTTTGAAATCGGGCTGGAAGAAGTACCTGCACGCTTTATGCGCGCAGCAATCGCACAGCTGCAAGAGCGTGTCGTGAAATGGCTTGACGCATCCCGCATTGCTTATGGTGAAGTGAATGCATATGCTACACCGCGCCGTCTGGCTGTTTTGATTCAGAATGTGGCTGAAAAGCAGGAAGATATCGAGGAAGAAGTGAAAGGTCCTTCACGCAAAATTGCCCTGGACGACAGTGGTAATTGGAGCAAGGCTGCACTCGGATTCGCCCGCAGTCAAGGTGTTGAACCGGACCAGTTCACGTTCAAGGAATTGAACGGTGTCGAATATATCTATGCTACGAAGAGCAGCAAAGGTGTGGAGACGGCTTCTGTTGTTAGCGAAGGATTACTTTCTGTATTACATGCCATGACGTTCCCAAAATTCATGCGTTGGGCTTCCTATGATTTCAAATTTGTACGTCCAATCCGCTGGATTGTGGCTATGCTCGGCAGTGAGGTTATCGATCTGGAAGTGACAGGTATTAAGTCGGGCAATGTCACTCGCGGACATCGTTTCCTCGGTAAGGAGGCCGTGATCTCCACTCCGTCTTCATACGTGGAAGTGTTGCGTTCCGAACATGTCATTGCTGATATCCAGGAACGTGAACAGATGATTGTATCCCAGATTCAGGCACTGGCTGCTGAGAAAAAATGGGATATTGCGATTAAGGAAGACTTGCTGAAGGAAGTCCTGTTCCTGGTGGAAACACCTAACGTATTGTTCGGAACATTTGACTCTTCATTCTTGAACATTCCACAAGAAGTATTGATTACTTCCATGCGTGAGCATCAGCGTTATTTCCCTGTACTGGACAATGAAGGACAATTGTTGCCATTCTTCGTGACGGTACGTAACGGCGGAAGTGATTCACTGGACGTTATTGCCAGAGGGAATGAAAAAGTTCTGCGTGCACGTCTGTCTGATGCCAAGTTCTTCTATGAGGAAGACCAGAAACTTCAGATTAAGGATGCATTGTCGAAGCTGGAAAGTATCGTCTTCCAGGAAGAATTGGGAACGGTTGGAGATAAAGTGCGTCGTATTCGCAAGATTGCCGATGGACTTGCTGCCAAACTGCAAGTATCCGGTGATGTTGCTGAATCTGTTAGCCGCTCAGCAGATATCTGCAAATTCGATCTGGTGACACTGATGGTGGGAGAATTCCCGGAACTGCAAGGTGTGATGGGTGAGGATTACGCTCGTAAAGCTGGCGAAAAAGAAGAAGTGGCTAAAGCGGTATTTGAACACTATCAGCCACGTTTCGCTGGAGATCAATCCCCTGCTTCTCTTGTTGGTGCCATTGTGAGTGCTGCGGACAAAATGGATACAATCGTGGGTTGTTTCTCCATCAACATTATTCCAACGGGTTCTCAGGATCCGTATGCGCTGCGCCGTCAGGCTGCAGGTATTGTACAGATTTTGCTGGATCACAAGCTTCCGCTGACATTGTCAGACGTGTTCGGAGTAGCACTTCAAGTGCATGCCCAGATGAACCTGTTGAAACGTGCAGATGAAGAGGTTCGTAAAGATCTGCAAGACTTCTTTGGTCTTCGTGTGAAAAAATTGTTGTCCGAAACCGTCCGCTACGACGTAGTGGATGCCGTAATTTCTTCCGGATTCGATGATATCAGCGCTGTGGTTCCAAAAGGTGAAGCGTTGATGGCGGCTGTTCTGACAGGAGACGCATTCAAAACAACGGTTGAATCGTTCAACCGTGTGGGCAATCTGGCTGCCAAAGCATCCAATGCTTCCGTACATCCAGAACTGTTCACAGAAGATGGAGAACGTCAGTTACATGAGGCATGGAGTAAAACGAATGCAGAATATCGTCAGGCGTTGACTCAGCATCATGCTGCTGAAGCACTGGCTATTGCATCTGCCTGGAAGGATGGTATTACCTCATTCTTCGATTCGGTCATGGTTATGGCCGAAGATGAGGCTGTTCGTGCGAACCGACTTGCCTTGCTCGCGGCTATTGATCGTGACTTAAAAGGATTTGCTGATTTTTCCAAGTTGGTTTGGTAATTGGGCGTATTTCATGAGTCGTTTTCCACAGACTTGGCGCAAAGCTGAAATTCAGTATTAAAGAAGGATATATGAGGGTATAAATATACGGAACGGGTTGTGAAATGTATTTTTTACAACCGCTCCGTATTTTAGCCTTTGATTTCCCTCGTTCCGGCAGAAGGATTTTGCCTGGCCGGGGTCGTATATAACAATATGCAGCTATTTTATGAAACCGGGTGGTCTGGGTTTGAGTGAGTTAAATATACGCCACATTGTTGTGGATGGTGATGCTTGCCCGGTCAAAACCGAGATTGCGCAAACCGCTCGCCTTTTCAACATCCCCGTATTGTTAGTCTCTTCATTTGATCATTTGCTTCAAGGAGGAGAAGGGGTACGAACCGTGCAAGTGGATCGCAGTGATCAGAGCGCAGACCTGTATATTGCTAATCATATTAAGCCATATGATGTGGTTATCACTCAGGACTATGGACTTGCGGCACTTGCGCTTGGCAAACGTTGTTATGTTTTGTCCTTTCGTGGTCGTGAGTTCAACGATCGTGACATTGATTTCATGTTGGATTCTCGTCATACTGCGGCCAAAGCACGAAAAAGAGGCCATTACGGGAAAGGCCCAAAGCCTTTCACAGAGCAGGATCGAGAAATGTTTCAACATAAACTGACAAAACTTTTAAAAGATTTGCAGGAGAATGTGTAAGTTTATCGAATTATATTTACGTGTTGAAGAGATGAAGGTGGCCAGAGATGAGTACCGGACAAGGCGGTATACCCGAAAGTATTATTGAATCGGTGTTACAGCAGAATGATATTGTCGATACGGTGAGCCGATTTGTGCATCTGACCAAACAGGGGAAGTATATGAAAGGCCTCTGTCCTTTTCATTCCGAGAAGACGCCTTCGTTCACCGTTACACCTGAGAAACAAATTTTCTACTGCTACGGTTGCGGCACGGGTGGAAATGCCATCAAATTCAGGATGGAAATCGAAGGGTTATCCTTTCCCGAGGCTGTCAAAACGATGGCGGAAGAAAGTCACATCTCTATGGGGGACTGGCAAGGGCGTGAATCTGCTCATGTGAATCCGGAGACGGAACGTCTGTTGGAGGCTTATGAGCTTACCGCGAAGCTGTATCATTTTTTGTTGAAAAATACAGAGCACGGCAAGTCAGCCATGGAGTATTTACGCTCAAGAGGTTTTGGCGACAAGTTGATTGACCAGTTCCAGATTGGTTTTGCACCAAATCGTTGGGACACACTGGTACAATTTCTTGAGAAACGTAACTATCCGCTCGAAGAGATGGAAAAGGGTGGACTTCTGTCACCGCGAAATGAAGGTCAGGGATATGTGGATCGATTCCGAGACCGGATTATGTTCCCGATTAATGGCAGGAGCGGTAAGCCGATTGCATTTGCAGGACGCATATTGGGAGATGGGCAACCGAAGTATCTAAATTCACCGGAAACCCGGTTATTTAACAAAAGCCGTGTTCTCTATAATCTGCATCATGCCAAAAATGCAATTCGCAAACAAAGACAAGCCATTTTGTTCGAGGGATATGGTGATGTCATCTCCGCATGGGATCAGGATATCCAGAATGGTGTAGCGGCAATGGGTACTGCGTTAACCGAGAATCAGGCACTGATGCTCAAAGGGATGTGCGACGAAGTCATCATATGTTATGACGGCGACAGAGCAGGACAGGCTGCTGCACTCAAAAACTTCCCTATTCTTGAGGAAGCTGGATTGCAGGTCAAAGTGGCTCTCATTCCCGAGGGACTTGACCCGGATGATTTTATCCGGAAGCATGGTGGTGAACGGTTCCGAAACCAGATTGTGGACGGTGCCGTGACAACTACAAAATTTAAACTTATAAACTTAAAAAAAAGCCATATACTGCTAGAGGGTGGCGGACAAATCGCCTATTCGAAAGAAGCAGTAAAGTTGATTGCACCCTTACCTTCTCCAACAGAAAGGGAAGTGTATCTTCGTGAACTGGCTGCAGAAGTGGACGTATCCTTCGAAACATTGAAGCAGGAGTGTAATGAAGAACGGGAGGCGATGAAAAATAACCTCCAGTTTGGGGATAATAACCCGAAAAGGTGGAATAATGGTAGGCAACAAAATAGGCAGGTGCCTACACCCAATCTGTTGCCGGCTTACCACGCTGCTGAACGCAAACTGATCGCCTGGATGTTGCAGGATGATGAGGCTGCCCAGTACGTGAATGAGCATCTTGGTGAAGCTTTTAATTTGGATGATCATGCAGCTATTGCTGCTTATCTATATGCCTACTATGCGCAAGGCAAACCGTCGGATACAAGCCGTTTTATGTCTTCACTGCATGACGATCGCCTGGAAAAAACGGTCAGTTCAATCTCGATGATGGATGGTCCAGGTGAATGGAGTATTCAAATGCTCGATGATTGCATCAGGGAAGTGCTGAAGCATCCGCGTAAGAAAGAGTACGATTTGAAAAAAGAAGAAATGATTGCTGCAGAGCGGGCAGGTGATTCTGTACGCGCGGCACAGATTGCAATTGAAATGATTGCCCTAGAGAGACAGTGAACGTCTGATGATTAGATGTTTCTAGGGAGGAGGGAGTCGAATTATGGCGAATGATCAGCATACTGAACTAGAAACAGAATTGACACTGGATCAGGTTAAAGATCAATTGATTGAATCGGGTAAAAAAAGAGCTTCGCTGAATTACAAGGAAATTATAGAGAAACTCTCTCCTTTTGAGCAGGATGCAGAGCAAATGGATGAGTTCTATGAGCAACTGAGCGATCTGGGTATCGATGTAGTGAATGAAAATAATGAAGAGGTTACACTTCGTCCTAGTGAAGATTCCGAGAACAACACCAGAGAGGGAGAGGACGAATTCCACTTTGATGATGATCTGAGCTTGCCGCCAGGTATCAAAATCAATGACCCTGTCCGTATGTATCTCAAGGAAATTGGTCGTGTGCCATTGTTGTCGGCAGATGATGAAGTACAACTGGCTAAACGGATTGAGAACGGAGATGAAGAAGCCAAGCGTCGTCTGGCTGAAGCTAACTTACGGCTCGTTGTCAGTATCGCCAAGCGTTACGTTGGACGTGGAATGTTGTTCCTTGATTTGATTCAGGAAGGTAATATGGGTCTGATCAAAGCGGTTGAGAAGTTCGACCACAAAAAAGGATACAAGTTCAGTACGTATGCAACATGGTGGATTCGCCAAGCGATCACTCGTGCTATTGCTGACCAGGCGCGTACCATTCGTATCCCTGTGCACATGGTGGAGACGATTAATAAGCTGATCCGGGTATCCCGTCAGCTGTTGCAGGAACTTGGGCGTGAACCGACACCAGAAGAAATCGCTGCTGAGATGGATCTGAGTGTGGAGAAAGTTCGTGAAATTACGAAGATTGCACAGGAACCGGTTTCTCTGGAAACACCGATTGGTGAGGAAGATGATTCCCATCTGGGTGACTTCATTGAGGATCAGGAAGCACTTGCTCCGGCGGATGCTGCTGCGTATGAGTTGCTGAAAGAACAGCTCGAAGATGTATTGGATACATTGACTGAACGTGAAGAGAATGTGCTTCGTCTACGTTTTGGTCTAGACGATGGACGGACGAGAACGTTGGAGGAAGTCGGCAAGGTATTTGGTGTTACGCGTGAGCGTATTCGTCAGATCGAAGCCAAGGCTCTTCGTAAATTGCGTCACCCGAGTCGTAGTAAACGACTCAAGGATTTCCTCGAATAATCGAACTATGGGAGACTTTCCGCAAGACGCTTTAGCGGCGGCGGGGTCTCCTTTATTTTTAATTTAAACGTCTTGATTTCTTGGTTTTGGAAATTCATCCTTGAAATGTTTTATTGGATTTTATTTTATCGCTTTTCCTTGTTCAATGCAAATCAATAAATTAAATGAATGGTGTAGGTGCTTCATGAAACTTTCGAATCGATTACAGCGAATACATGATCAAATTCCCGATGGCAGCTGCATGGCTGATATCGGTTCAGACCACGCGTTGCTGCCAGTAGCCGCAATCCGCAGTGGGAAAGCTGCAAGTGCAGTAGCAGGGGAAGTCAATCCTGGCCCTTATGATGCTGCATGCAAACAAGTCAGTGATGCCGGCCTGAAAGAAAAAATCACGGTGCGTCGTGGAGACGGTCTTGATGTGATCTCTGCGGGTGAAGTGGATGTCATCACCATCGCAGGCATGGGCGGTGCCTTGATTGCTTCTATTTTGGACAGAGGTTTATCCAAACTGGAAGGAGTCCAGTTACTTATTTTGCAACCAAATGTGGGTGAGGATATCCTCAGACGCTGGTTACTGGAGCATCACTGGGTGGTTGTAGCAGAACAGTTGCTCGAAGAAGATGGCAAGATTTATGAGATTATAACGGCGATGCCACAATCTGTAAGCCCGATTGCCAATGTAGAGGTGTATCGTGCACGTCCGCTTCAAGGCGGGGCAGAATTAACGGAAGATTTGCTGCTACGGATGGGGCCTTATTTGGTTGATCGACCGACGGATGTATTTTTTGCCAAATGGGAAAGTGAGATCGTCAAACTGCAAGGGGTTGTTAACTCCATCTCCAAATCCGATCAGGATTCTTCCCGGGACAAGGCGGCTGAGGTAGAGCGTCTTATCGCAAACTTGAAGGAGGTTTTGGCATGTTTGCCAAAGGTCAAACTGTAATTCAACTGATGGAGCAGCTCGCTCCAAAACATCTGGCTGTACCGGATGACCGCATCGGTCTCCAGCTCGGCAGTTTGCAAAAAGAAATCACTCACGTGTTAGTAGCTTTGGATGTGACGGATGAAGTGGTGGACGAAGCGATTCGCATCGGAGCCAACCTGATTATCGCTCATCACGCGATCATTTTCCGTCCGGTTAAGTCACTGAGTACAGATACACCTATGGGTAAATTGTATGAAAAGCTGATTAAGCATGATATTGCTGTTTATATCAGTCATACGAACCTGGATGTGGCCGAGGGTGGTATGAATGACTGGATGGCCGAGGCACTTGGCATCGAGAGTAAAGAATCGCTGGAAGATGTACACACAGATCATCTGTACAAGCTGGTTGTCTTTGTGCCTCGTACCCATCATGAACAGGTTCTTCAGGCCATTCTGGAAGCCGGAGCGGGGAGTATCGGTCAATACAACAAGTGCAGCTTTAACACGGAAGGTACAGGAACGTTTGTACCTGGTGAAGGGACTCAACCATTTATCGGTACCCAAGGGCAGATGGAACGTGTGGAAGAAATACGGATTGAGACCATCGTACCCCAAAGTCTGAGAAGTAAGGTCGTTCAGGCGATGCTTAAGGCTCATCCGTATGAGGAAGTGGCCTACGACCTCTATGCAATGGATTTAAAGGGCCGTACGCTCGGTCTGGGACGCTTGGGACCCCTTAGGGAGCCTAAGACATTAGGTGAGCTTGTGGAGGTTGTGAAGACCCAATTCAATGTGCCTCATGTACGTGTGGTAGGAGATCTGAATAAGCAGATCAAAAAAGCAGCGGTTCTTGGCGGATCTGGCAGCCGTTACGCGCTCACTGCACGCTTCAAAGGTGCGGATGTTATTGTGACCGGAGATATTGATTATCACACGGCTCATGATGCGTTAATGGCAGGTATGTGTATCATCGACCCGGGACATAATTCCGAGAAGATTATGAAACCCAAAACAGCGGATTGGCTTCGTTCCCGTTTGGAAGAAAAACGATATGATACGCAAGTTACGGCTTCTGAGGTAAATACGGAAGTATTCCAGTTTATCTAAAAAGACCGTTGATGTGCAACTCCCAGTAATATTAAGCTTGTCTGGGAACCTAAATGCCTGTATACTATGTAATGTTGTTCGGAAAGCTTGACAGACAATCGCTGGTGGCCTTTGTTGCCACGAGAGGAAAGTCCGGGCTCCACAGGGCAGGATGCTGGATAACGTCCAGTCAGCGCGAGTTGAAGGATAGTGCCACAGAAATGGACCGCCGATGGCCGGATTTTCCGGCACAGGCAAGGATGGAACCGAGGTGTAAGAGACCCCGAGGAACGCTGGTGACTTCGTTCCTGGTAAACCCCATCTGGAGCAAGACCTAATGGGACACAGCCGCCTCTTCGGAGGAGGCAACCTTAGCCCGAGGTGTGTCTAGGTTGGTCGCTTGAGCTGTGCAGCAATGTATGGCCTAGATAGATGATTGTCGCTTCTGGTGGGAGGGTAGTTCCCGTATGAACCACGAAGAGCACAGAACCCGGCTTACGGTAAGCTTTCCTAACTGCAACAACAACACTATTGCAACACAATGTAGTCCACTATCAGTCGAGGACAACTCGTATGAAACATCCGATGGCCTGACTGATCAGAAGGACCCATGAACATCTAAAAAAACATAACTCCCGTTGATAACAGGTTCTATAAAAATAAGGCGGCAGTTCCGAGATTCTCGGGCCTGCCGCCTTATTTTTATTTCTCATATCAAGTTATCAACCTTCATACGCTAAAGAATCGCGAAATGTTTATGACAGTTCATTACAGTGTAACAACACTGTCCGATGTTAAGGAAGCATGCCAACGTTGGATGGCGCGATCCATTCTTTCCACGGCTTCCGGAAGGAGCTCAGGGTCCGTATGAGTAAAGTTGATCCGCATGCGGTTTAACTCTGGTGTACCTGCATAGAAGGAATCACCAGGGACAATGCACACTTTCTCCTGGATACCATAAGTGAACAGATTGCTTGCAAGCATGCCTTCAGGCAGTTGCAGCCACAAGAACATGCCACCTTGAGGTGAATTCCACGAGATGCCTTCCCAAGCTTTGGCTGCCATAAGAGTAGTCAGGGTTTTCATGCGTTGTTCGTAATCCTCTGAAATATGGCGGATATGCGCATCCAGATCGAAACATTCGAGCAGTGCATGAAGCGCTCTTTGGTCAATGCTGCTGGAGTGCAAGTCGGCACCTTGTTTGGCTCGTGCTGCCATTTTGACAATATCGGGAGCAGCCAGTATCCAGCCCGTACGAAGGCCAGGTGCTACTGTTTTGGAGAATGTGCTGGTGTATATAACGTTGGAAGGGCCGTCATAGGACACTGCATCCAGTTCTGCGAGAGCAGGGACATCCAATTGCTCCGGATTAAACCGAATTTCACCATAGGGATCATCTTCCAGAATGAGTACACCATACTTGCGGCACAGATCCACAGCCTGCTGTCTTCTTTCTCGCGACCACACTTTTCCCGTAGGATTGGAGAACGTGGGATTAATATAGACAAGTTTTGGACGATGCAACTGGAGCTGTTCCTCCAGAGATTCAGGCAACATGCCGTGATCATCACAAGCTACGCCGTGAGATTCAGCCTGATAGGAGTGAATGACTTGCAGAGCAGCGAGGTAGGTTGGTGATTCAACCAATACGCGGTCACCCGGGTCGAGAAGGATGCGGCAAACCAAGTCAATGGATTGCTGTGAACCCGTAGTGAGAAGCATGTGATCGGGTGAAGCGGGAATGCCCTTGGATTCAAGACGTTCGGCGATTTTGGCGCGAAGAGGACGGTAACCCTCAGTCTCCGCATATTGAAGAGCGGCTGCTCCGCTCATAAATACTTTTTCATATGCAACGCGGATGGCTTCCAGCGGGAATGAAGTCTGGGCTGGTAATCCACCGGCTAGTGAGATCATTCCAGGTGCCTGAGCGGCCTGGAGCATGTCGCGAACGACAGAGGACGGGGTGTTTTGTGCCATTTTGGACCAAGGGATACTCATATTATTCTCATCTCCTGTTATTCACTGTTATACTGATATTATAAACTATAATAGACGGACTACACTATAACAGTAAAATGAAGATCATAACAGTTGGGGGAGCACATATGCATATTGAATTAAAGCGGGGAAGCAGTACCAAATTGTACGTGCAGATTGCACTAACGATTGCCGATCGCATCAGATCAGGACTCATTGAACCCGGAACCCGACTTCCTTCTGTGCGTAAAATGACCGCGGATTTGGGTGTCAGCCTGGTCACTGTATCCAAAGCGTATGCTGAACTTGAAGCGATTCAATTGATCACCTGCTCCCAGGGTAAAGGTTGTTATGTGAGAGGTACATTGAACGTGGATCAGATGGAGGATGTGGACCGAACGCAGCGAAACAATGCCAACGGTGAATCCAGTACGTCATGGAATTGGCAGATGGCACTGGTGGATTATTTACCGCGAGCCCAGCTCTGGAGACATTTTGATACGTCACCTCAAGTGCGGTATGAACTTCATATGTCAGCGATTCAGCCTGAACTGTTGCCTACACGCGAGATTATCGACAGCGCCTACCGACTCTCCTCTGATCATACAGAGCGTATGGCCGCGTACGGATCTTTTCAAGGAGATCGTGAGCTTAGACAGATCTTTGCCGAACATTTTGCCGCGCGTGGACTACAGGCTGCACCTGAACGCATGTTAATTACAAGTGGTGCTCAGCAGGGGATTGATCTTGTGGCACGAACTTTTGTCGGACCTGGGGATGTTGTATACATGGAGGCACCAAGCTATACCGGAGCCATTGATGTATTTACGAGTAGAGGAGCGAAGATCATTACGGTCCCGATGGATGACGAAGGCATGCGTATTGATCTGTTGACCCGATTATGTGATACCTATCCGCCCAAGCTGATCTATACGATCCCGACCTATCACAATCCAACAGGTATCACGATGAGTGCAAGAAGACGAGCACAACTTCTTAATCTCGCGCAAAGCTACCACTGCCTCATTCTGGAGGACGATCCGTTTGCAGATCTTTATTTTCGGGAACCTCCCCCGGCTTCCATTAAATCGATGGATGGGACGGGTCATGTCGTATATATCAAAAGCTTCAGCAAGGTGTTGTCTCCCGGTTGCCGTATAGCCTGCGCCATCGCAGACGGAAGTGTATTGACCCGGCTTGTGGCCGCGAAATCTACGGCGGATTTGGGGAGTCCGCTGCTTACACAAAAGGCACTGCAATCTTTCATTCAGAATCAGTACGGTGCCTATGTATCCCGATTGAGGGATGAATTGTATTCTCGCTTGTGCGCAGCATCTGAAGTGCTGGAAGAGCATGCTACTATGGGCATGCAATGGCGCTTGCCAGAGGGAGGACTCAATCTGTGGCTCCAACTTCCGAGTAACTTGGATATGCGTGAGTTGCATCATCAGTCACTTGCTGCAGGAGTCTCTTTCCTCCCGGGTTCCGCCTGTTATGTAGGAGAGATGGATACACCAAGTCTGCGTATCTGCTTCACGGTAACGAGTGTAGAACTTCTATGTGAAGGACTGCGTGTACTTTGCGGAGTCATTGGCAAAGTCACACCCCAAGAAGGTGGGACAGTGGCGGACAGGCTACCGCTCATATAATTTTTCAGACTATGGACATACATCCAATCCACTTTCGATCTGTTGCAATAGGTTATAGTATCACCAGAAAGGGAGTTGGTTTTGAAATGAACCATTACTGTCCACCGCTTTGCCCGATTGTCTGTGACCCGATCCAGGTTGTTGAGGATTATTACATCCCACAAATCGTGCCTGTAATCCACCCGATTGAAGTGATCAAAAAACATCACTGTGTTCCGATTCATCACCACATGTATCCTGTTGTTGTCAAAGAAGAAGACCCTTGCTATGTATCCAGCCATAATCCGAAGAAAAAATCCGTGAAAAAATCAAGCAAAGCCCGCACAACTTCTCGCAAACGCTAATCGCAGCGGGTGCCCCGGGGAATTGGATATAAACCAAAAAGAGCAGCGTACGCCCCGGGGCGCAGCTGCTTTTGTATTTTTTACAGATTATCCTCAGTACGCTTACTGCGTATACTTTTTCATTGTATTATCCATTTGTTGTCTGACGTGTTGCGGCCAGAACTGCAACGGAGCGCTGTTGCCTGATGCGGCTTGCAGTGCCTTATAGACATCGATTTGACCATAACCGAAATACTTGTCGTGACCCGGATCACCGAGGTCAATAACACTTTGGCGCATCAAATCCATCACTTCCGTGTTGGTCAAGTCCGGGTTCAACGAACGGATCAAACCTGCAAGTGCGGCTACATGGGGGCTAGCCATGGACGTTCCAGACAAGGCTGCATACTGATTGTTTGGATAGGTACTGGCGATACTGGACCCTGGAGCCATCACATCTACATAATCCCCATAGTTGGAATAGGAAGCTTTGCTCATATCCGGGTCCGTAGCAGATACGGCAAATACTTCCGGATAAGCAGCAGGGTATCCTGGACGCTCTGTATTATCGTTCCCCGTGGCTGCAATCAGGACGATATCCCGGTCAAAAGCGTATTTAATGGCATCATGAAGAAATTGCGCATCAGCATAATTGCCCAGACTCATATTGATAACTTTGGCTCCATGATCGGCTGCCCAGATGATGCCTTCGGCAACGGCATACGTGGTACCAGAACCCGAGTTGTCGAGTACTTTAACCGGTAGTACCTTGTTATACCAGCTCATGCCTGCCACGCCTTCATTATTGTTGACAGTAGCGCCGATAATGCCTGCGACATGTGTTCCATGTCCCACATCATCCATCGGTTGGCTTCCCGGCTCGACCACATTATAACCCTCAAGGAGCTTGCCCTTCAGGTCAGGATGATTCATATCAACCCCCGTGTCGACCACCGCAACGATGACATCTTTGTTTCCCTTAGTGATATTCCAACCTCTGTTTGTCTCAATCGCAGGCAGGTTCCACTGATAATCGGAGAACAAAATGTCATTGGGTATCGTTACATCTGTTTGTTCAGTTACGGCATCATTGGTTAAATACATATAGTGGGGCTCCATATAGAGTGGATTCCATTTGCTTTCGAAATAACTATGCAATTGCTTGTAACTCATGTGTTCTGACCGAAAAACATACGTGTATCCCAGCTTGCGCGCAGATTGCGCTCTCAGATCGGATTTAATGATACGCATATCCCGTTCTCCGGGATCTTGGCGAAAACGGATGACGATTTCATTTTCATAAAAATGACTGGCATTTGCATTATCATGTCCGGTCTTCACTGTGATTTCGTTAAGCGTATCCGGGTGAACAGACTCAATTTTGAATTTACCCTCACGCGGATAAGGGATCATGCGCAGATTTTTGCGCTGATGTTGTTCAACAGCATTTAATACGTTCTGACTGAACAAGGCAATTACAGCTCTTTTGCCATCTTTGGAGGGTTGCCCCATAACAAAGTATTTTTCTTTTCCCAAAGGAAAAGAAGAGGATTCAAAACTTTGACGTTTGTTTACCGCTTTTTTGGCAAGGTTGAGCGAATGTTGAAGCTTCTGTTGTTCCAACTTGCTTCCTTGTGTGGAGGCGTGATCAAAGGGCTTGTTAAAAGAGCCATTGGTATTCATGAGATGAATGGATTTGATATGTTCATGTGAACTTTGGAGATCATTCACATATCGGCTAACCTGCGCAGCATTCATTGTGGCGGTTTTCTCCAGCATGATACTGAGATGTTGCTTGGCATCCATACGGGTCAGAAGATCGGTTGCTTTGACATCCTGCACTTTCAGACGCTGCTTACTCGTGTGCTCTTCATGAGCAGAGTCTGACAGGGCACTTGGCTTGGGTTCTTGACGATTTGATGTTGGAAGCAGAAGCGTCAGGGCGAGTGCTCCTGCACCAGCTGCAAGGGCCCAGTTAATCCATTTCGGTCTGGACATGGTGGATGGAACCTCCTTCGTTCATTTTGGACAATCATTAACAGTGCTTCATCGTTGTCACTGGTTATATCTATCGTTAGAAAAAGCGGATATTTTTATGCAGGCGAGTTCGAGTCTGACTGCGTATAATAGGCATGTTTAACGGCAGAAGCGGAAAGCATGATTAAGGGATACCGCTCGTCATCTTTTTATGGTAGGATTATAGCTGTGAATTCAAAGGTCAGGGGAAAACCACCGTTGGCCGACCTATATGTAAGGACTTATTTAAGGGGGAGCTACCTTTATGTCAGCAGCCAATGTACAGAAAACATGTGAGTCAACTAGGGAAAAGTTAAAACCGGCTATCGATCGGATTGAAAAATTTTTGAATGAGAATGCTTTGCCTGAACTGGATCAGAATCAGACGGAAGAATCAACTGCCTTCTACAAAGGATTTCTTTCAGATCTCCGTCATTTGCTCGTTTTTTCTGAAGTTTCTTACGAAAAACTTGGCGTTGTGCTGCGTCGTGCCAACTTTGATGTCGATTTTGCCGAAAAGGCTCTTTATAATACGTATCATCAATGCGTAAACAGCTTTTTCTATCCCAAAAATGAATGTTATTCCGAAGACGGAAGATACGCTTACACAGGACAAGATGCCATTCGTTTCCGTGACAAGCCAATCCGTGCAGTACGTGATGTCATTCTTGAGGTTTCCAAAACGTACGAAGAATTGCGCGATGATCTGGCATATTATGAAAGTGATTACCTGACTCAGCGCCGTATGCAAAATCAACGGAATCACGCCTAATTAACGTTTAAACCTGAATATGAAATTGGACGAAACCGCCCTTGTGGCGGTTTTTTTGTGTTTTTAGTGAGAATCAGACGAAGTGTAATCATGTCATCATCTGGCATTTTGACGGGGAATATCAGGTTTGTGGCGGGGAGACAATAGTAGTCGAGGTGATAAAAAATGAGCCAAGACAAACCAATTGTCAAATGCAGCGTCTCCAACTGCAACTTTTGGGGAGAGAACAACTTCTGCCACGCTGATGCCATCATGATTGACATCGACCAACATGCCACCCGTCGTCTGCATGAGGAATTTGCCGGTGAGACATTTGACTCCGATCACCATGATCATGCACGCACATCCTCTGCAACATGCTGTCACACGTTCAAACCCAAGTGAGCAGTCATCCCTATTCATAACGGAGGTGCTTCCCAATGAAAAATGACGATAATAAGTTTAATTTTCAGGATCGCCCTAAAATCAATGTTGACGGTGAAAAACAGCGTATGCGCGTCGATTATCCCAGAAAAGCACATCGGGAAGAATACGGGGCAGAGGTCGCTCCTCCGACTGTCGTAAGAACTGGAGGTTCCGAACGGGCAGAGCCTGTACCTGAGAAGCATGAGGCAGACCGGGTCATGGAATCAACAGGCAAGGTTGCGGGTTACATGGGACTTGCCTTTGGGATCGCGTCTTTGTTCATGTGGTCAATCGTACTTGGACCGGCCGCAGCCGTACTGGGTTACTATGCATATGTGAATGGTCGTAAGACAGCGGGAGCCTGGTCCATTGGACTGGGTGTTGTAGCTACGCTGAGTTATTTTTTCATGATTCCATTCGCTCGCTAACGTGTAAAATGATTCATTCAAAGCCTTCTGTTCTCACCCAAATGCGGTGAATTACAGAAGGTTTTTTTCGTATATGCGCAGGTTATGTGGAGAGATTCATATATTTTTATGAAAACAATGGAACCTTGCTGTAAAACGATGTAGAATAAGGTCATAATACGCTTAATTATACGGGAGTGGGTATAACTCATGCAGATTGATCCAAACGGATCGCGGCAGTTGTTGGAACTGCAATTGTCCAATGTGAATAACCAAACCAGTGGATCACAATCGGATACTGGTTCAACAGTGGATTTCGCCAATGTGATGGACGGGCTGTTAGGTATGGGTGCCAATTCGACGAGCAATACAGATTCCACCGCTACGGTCTCCAAAAGATCCAGTGATGGTTTGTTGTGGCTGCAACTCGGAAGCACGTACAATCCGGATATAAATACGGCAGGATCGTCCTCTGTCTCCAATAACATCGTTGAGTCTTTATTATCTTCATCCAATACAGGAATCGTGGATTCAGGTGCATCTGTACCTACGGATTATGAATCTTTGATTGCCGAGGCAAGTGCCAAATACGGTGTTCCTGAATCATTGATCAAGGCGGTCATTGACACAGAGTCCAATTTTAACCCAAATGTGGTGTCCTCTGCCGGTGCCAAAGGGCTTATGCAATTAATGGACGGCACGGCTGCAGGGCTGGGTGTGAGTAATTCATTTGACCCTGCCCAGAACATTGATGCGGGTACGAAGTATCTTTCCCTTCAGCTCCAGCGTTTCGGTGGAGAAGTGAAGATGGCACTTGCCGCGTATAATGCAGGACCGGGCCGTGTTTCACGTCTAGGCGTGTCGAGTGATAGCGAACTGATGAGTGTACTTAACCGTTTGCCTTCCGAAACTCAGAATTATATCTCCAAGGTGGAGAAGGCACAGTCGAAATATGTGATCTAAACTCACAGATAGACATTTGTGAAAATACACGGTAGGCAGGATGAGATCAAATGTGGGAGCAGAAGCGCTTGAAACGCCTGTTCCCGGTTGGTCTTTTTGTGTTGTATGGGTATCGTGTTACAATGCTCACTGTAGATTCATGAACGAAGAGATAAAGGGAGGTCTAACCTCATTTGAAATATTTTGATTATGCTGCAACCACACCTCCCCATCCCGATGTCATTCGTACGATGGCCGAAATTATGGAGACACAATTTGGTAACCCGTCCTCGATCCATGGGTATGGAGAGCGTGCTCATCAGTTGCTGCGTCGTGCACGATCTGGCTGTGCTGCGGCAATCGGCGTTAAGCCTGAGGAGATTGTATTTACTTCCGGTGCGACCGAGAGTAATAATCTGGCGATAAAAGGTGCGGCATTACGTTATCAGTCACGAGGCAGACATATCATCACTACGGCTACCGAGCATGCCTCGGTGTACGAAAGTTTTATGCAATTGCAGCAGTGGGGATGGGAAGTGACATTAGTTCCCGTGAATTCCGATGGAGTAGTAGACACTCAGCAGGTCGTAGACGCGATCAGGCCGGATACGGTGCTTGTGAGTCTGATGCATGTAAATAATGAAACAGGAGCCATCCATCCTATTGCAGAAATCGGCAAACAGCTCAAAAAGAAAGCACCACGGGTGCTTTTCCATGTGGATGGTGTTCAAGGCTTTGGAAAAATGAAGGCGACACCTGCCGCTTGGGGTGCAGATCTATACAGTCTGTCTGCTCACAAGATCCGTGGACCGAAGGGAGCGGGTCTCCTGTATGTGCGAAGTGGAGTGGAGCTTACGCCACTATTGTCAGGAGGATCACAGGAGCAGGGCCTAAGAGCAGGCACAGAAAACGTGGCCTTGCTGGTAGGCATGGCAAAGGCCATGCGAATGGCAGCAGAAGATCAGGTTGATTTTGCCCGGCGTACCACGGTGCTCCGTGATCGATTGATGGAAACGATACGTGTTATTCCTGAATTTGAATTGAACAGTAGCCCAGAGGGTGCACCTCATATTGTACACTTCTCCTATCCCGGGATGAAGGCCGAAGTGGCGCTGCACACCTTGGAGCAACTTGGCGTAACCATATCGACCCAATCTGCCTGTTCTTCGCGTTCGGCTGAACCGAGTCGGGCTCTACTTGCGATGGGCAGAGATGCAGCTTGTGCTGGTGGCGGATTGCGTATTAGTCTTGGAGATGAACATACAGAAGAAGATGTAGCCTTGCTTGAACAGGCTTTACATCAGATGGTGGCGCAGTTGCGGCCCCTCGAAAGGCGGATGTAATGGATATGAACTATGATATGCTGCTTCTCCGTTTCGGAGAGTTTATGTTAAAAGGGAAGAATCGTGCCCGATTTGAAAAAACGATCATTACACAGGTGAAAGCTTTGCTTAAACCTTATCCAGGAGCGAGCCTTCGCAAAGAATATGGCCGTGTCTATGTGGATCTTGGCGGTGAATCACATACTGAACTGATTAAGGTGCTGAAGCGGGTATTCGGTGTGATGTCGATTAGTCCGGTTAAAGTTACTCCATCCGAGCTTGATGAGATTGTGAAAACAGCAGTTGCGTTTATGGACGAAAGGGAAGACGAATTCAAGGAAGGCACCACATTTAAGGTAAATGTAAGGCGGGTATGGAAGGAGTTCCCGAACTCTTCCCATGAAATGAACCATTTGGTCGGTTCCCCGATCCTTCGGAAGTTTCAGCAATTAAGTGTTGATGTTCGTCAACCTGATATTGAACTGCGAGTGGAAATTCGGGATCAGGGTACCTATATTTTCAACGAAACCATTCCGGCAGTAGGTGGCTTTCCACTGGGTACGAATGGAAAAGCGATGGTACTGCTATCAGGTGGAATAGACAGCCCGGTTGCAGCCTGGTCTTCCATGCGCCGTGGACTTGAAGTGGAATGTGTACATTTTTACAGTTACCCGTTCACAAGCGAGCGCGCCAAAGAGAAAGTCATTGATTTGGCACGTGCCCTTGCTGATCATGCGGGAAAAATCAAGCTACATCTGGTTCCATTTACGGAGATCCAAACGGCATTCACCCAGCTGGGTCAGGATAATCTGATTATTACGCTGATGCGACGTTCAATGCTGCGAATTGCATCCAAACTTGCCGAGCGTGAGCGGGCACTCGCACTGATCACCGGGGATAGCCTGGGCCAAGTAGCGAGTCAGACTCTTCCGAGTATGAATGTCATTGGTCGTGCGACGGATCTGCCACTGTTGCGACCACTGGTTATGATGGATAAACAGGAGATCATTACCCTGTCCAAACAGATCGGAACGTATGACATATCTATTTTGCCATATGAGGATTGCTGTACTCTCTTTGTACCAAAGTCACCTTCAACCAATCCAAATCTTCGAATTGTGGATAAAATTGAATCAACAATGAGCCATCTGTCAGAATGGGTGGATCAGGCGGTGGAACAAACTGAAACGATCACACTGCACGCCGGTGAAACTTCTGTGGTAACGAATCCGACAAGTGATAATGGCATGAAGGATGATTGGTTCTAAACTCAATAAAAATTAGCATGGCTGACATAATAAGGGCTATGTTAACTGCTAAAAAGGACTGTCCGATGAAATATCGTTCAGTCCTTTGCTGTATTCAGATGAAATTTTAAGTTTAAATTAGCCTACGAATAGGAGCGCTGCTGTTCCCCGCCAGATCCCTTGTGGCTGGAGCTGCTGGAGCGTTTGCGATAACCTGCAAAGACTACGCCTCCAATAACCACAACGATGAAGAGAATGCGCAATGCCGGATGTTCAGTAAAGTAGGGTAAGAGTCGCTGTTCCTCAGTGATCATATTGGAAGCCGTATACCCGAGAACAATGGCTCCGACATAGATGATCCAAGGAAAGTGATTAATTAGCTTGATAAACAGGGTACTGCCCCAGACGATAATAGGTACACTAATCAGGAGTCCAAGAATGACAAGCACGAGATGCTGCTGCGCTGCTCCAGCAACTGCAATCACGTTATCTAATCCCATGGCTGCATCCGCGATCACGATGGTACGAATAGCGGTCCACAAGGAAGTTCCCGCCTGAACATCATCGTGTTCATCTCCCTGATCCGCCAATAATTTATAGGCAATCCAGATCAGAAGTATGCCTCCCACAAGCAAGAGCCACGGAACTTTAAGCAACCATAAAACAACAACTGTTGCTAAAATTCGAATCAAAAGTGCGCCGCCAGTTCCATATAGAATCGCCTTTTTCTGCACGGAAGGGTGCAAATTTCGAGCTGCGAGACCAATGACGATGGCATTATCCCCAGCCAGAATTAGATCAATAAAGACAACGTTCAGCAAAGCCAGCCAGAATGTGGGACTAAATAGCTCCATGAGATATGTCACTCCTTATATACGGTTCAATCATTAAGAATAGCATGGACAACTCTGACATACAAGTTAATGTGGGGGGATGAGGACATGGATACACTATGGCTTTTAACTGAAATTTTAATGATCAATCTGGTATTGAGTGGAGATAATGCGGTTGTTATTGCGCTTGCCAGCAAGGATCTGCCACCAGTACAACGCAAAAAGGCGGTATGGTGGGGGGCTTTTGGTGCGGTAGTGTTACGCTGCGTATTAACCTTTGTAGCGGTATTATTGTTGGGAATTCCCTTTATCCAAGCGGCAGGTGGGCTGTTGCTACTCTGGATTGCAGTGAAGCTGCTGCTTCAAAATGATGATGAAGTACATATTCGAGAAGTTTCTACGACCTGGAAAGCCATTCAAACCATTCTGATTGCCGATTTTGTAATGAGCTTGGATAATGTTTTGGCCATAGCGGCTTTGGCAGATGGAGATTTGGCTTTGATCGTCATTGGTATTGCAATCAGTATCCCCATCGTCGTATGGGGGAGCGGGTTAATTGTTGGTTTGTTGAAGCGATTTCCGATTCTTGTATTCGTCGGATCAGGCATCCTAGCCTTCACAGCAGGTGAGATGGTGATGAAAGACCCCAAGTTAGGAGAATGGCTGGGAGGTATGGCATCAGAGGTGCATACGCTGCTACCCGTAGCAATGGCTTGTCTTGTGGTTGCCATTGGAGGCGCACATAAATTTGTGCGGAAGAACGCATAGTTTAATTTTGGATAAAAGCTTGAACATATGACCGTCTGAACCGTCCGGTTTAGGCGGTTTTGTGGTGAGATAATACGCTTGTCAATACAACAATCATTGGGCTGGTCATAAGTTGCACATATTAGGGTAATACAGGTAAAGGACGCACGCAAAGTGCGACATAAAGTATAGTTTTTTGCCGAAACATCGGATACACTAGAAGCATGATTACAGGTTTGAATATCAACAGTCAGCATGGAATGCGTATCGTTTATGAAGAAATAAAGTACATAGCCATAGTATAAGAGGTGATTGAGGATGAGAAATGAAAAAGCGATTGGACTATTTATTGTAGCTGCGGGAATTATTATTCTGCTTGGCAAGTTTGGCGTGTTTGGATTTATTGGTCGTAATTTCTGGCCTTTGCTGATCCTGCTGCCAGGCATCGCCCTTCATGCGTTATATTATGCGCGTATTTCACCATCGTGGTCACTCGTTCCTGCCGGCATACTAACGGTGTATGGTGTTTTATTCAGTATAACGAATACATGGGGCGCTGGACTTATGAGCAGACTGTGGCCAGCATTCTTGCTCGGGATCGCCATAGGGTTACTCGAATATGGAATGGCTGAACGACGAAGACCGGAATATGTGTTACCTGCAGCTTTGATCCTTGGTGCGGTGTCCATCATATTATTCGGATTTACCTTGCTGCAAACGGGAATAATCTATGTACTTGCTGTCCTTTTGATCTTGGGTGGAGTCTGGTTATTACTCGGACGAGGACGTCAAGGGAGAGGCTGGTAACATTCCCAGTGGTCTTTTCGTGCGAAATATCTTGATTTTTACCTATAATAAACTATAATATAAGGGATATAGACATGCGTCGGGATATCACCGACGCTTATTTTGTGAGTAACCTGCGAAATTGCGGGAAGTTTAAGTAGATATGATTTGAAATTGGAAAGGATATGGATACAAAACATGCATTCAAGAGAACACATTCGCAATATTGCGATTATTGCCCACGTCGACCACGGAAAAACAACACTCGTTGACAAGTTGCTCCAGCAATCCGGTACTTACCGAGATCACGAAACGGTACAGGAGCGCGTAATGGACTCCAACGATTTGGAGCGTGAACGCGGTATTACGATTTTGGCCAAAAACACGGCTATAACTTATAAAGATTACCTGATTAATATTGTGGATACACCAGGACACGCCGACTTCGGTGGTGAAGTTGAACGTATCATGAAAATGGTTGACGGTGTATTGCTCGTTGTTGATGCTTATGAAGGCTGTATGCCACAAACGAAGTTTGTACTTCGTAAAGCACTTGAGCATAACCTGACCCCAATCGTTGTTGTAAACAAAATTGACCGTCCAGCGGCTCGTCCGACTGAGGTTATTGATGAAGTATTGGACCTGTTCATTGAACTGGGTGCCAACGATCAACAACTCGAATTCCCTGTTGTATATGCTTCCGCATTGAACGGAACATCCAGCATGGATAATGATCCTGCCAAACAAGATGACAACATGATGGCGATCTACAATACCATCGTTAGTCATATCCCACACCCTACCGAAAATGTTGAAGAACCGCTTCAATTCCTCGTTACTTTGATGGACTACAATGAATACCTTGGCCGTATTGCCATTGGTCGTGTTAACCGCGGTGTGATCCGTCAAGGACAATCGGTAACGGTTATTATGCGTGATGGTAAGAGCAAAACTGCACGTATCGAGAAACTGTTTGGTTTCCAAGGTCTCAAACGTATTGAGACGGAAGAAGCAGGAGCAGGCGACATCGTTGCCATTGCAGGGATCAAGGACATCAACATTGGTGAAACCATTGCCGACCCTAACAACCCGGAAGCTTTGCCAGTTCTGAAAATTGATGAGCCAACACTGCAAATGACGTTCCTCGTGAACAACAGTCCATTCGCAGGTCGTGAAGGTAAATGGGTAACTTCCCGTAAACTTCGTGAGCGTTTGTTCAAAGAGTTGGAAACAGATGTTTCCCTTCGTGTTGACGAAACGGATAGCCCTGATGCATTTATCGTTTCCGGACGTGGTGAGCTTCACTTGGGTATCCTGATTGAAAATATGCGTCGTGAAGGATATGAGCTTCAAGTATCCAAACCAGAAGTTATCGTAAGAGAAGTTGACGGTAAGAAAATGGAACCTGTTGAGCGCTTGTTGATTGATATCCCTGAAGAGAGCATGGGTTCCGTAATGGAGAGCCTGGGCGCACGTAAAGCAGAGATGGTTAACATGGTTAACACAGGTAGTGGTCAAGTTCGTCTGGAGTTCCTGATTCCAGCACGTGGTTTGATCGGATATAGCACAAACTTCCTGACATTGACTCGTGGTTACGGTGTAATGAACCATGCATTTGACAGCTACGCTCCAGTAGTATCCGGTCAAGTGGGTGGACGTCACCAAGGCGTGCTGATCTCAACTGAAACGGGTACATCTACGTTCTATGGCATGATGGGCGTTGAAGATCGCGGTACGCTCTTCTTGGAGCCGGGTACTGAAATCTACGAAGGTATGATTGTTGGTGAACATACACGTGACAATGATATCGTTGTTAACATCTGCAAAGAAAAACAACTGACTAACGTTCGTTCTTCCGGTAAAGATGATACGGTTAAAATTAAAACTCCGATTATCTTCTCGTTGGAACAGGCGCTTGAATATCTGAATGACGATGAATATTGTGAGATTACACCAAAATCTATTCGTCTTCGTAAAAAGATCCTGAACAAATCCGAGCGTGAGCGTGCAGAAAAACAACGCAAAATGGCTTCTAAAGCCTAATAACAACAAAATAATTTATATAAGTTAGCATTTGATGGAACACATATACACCATCGGCGCTGATTACAACCCACTAAAGTAGTGGAGGATGCGGAATCGATTCTGTAGGAGCGAAGCGTTCGCCTTTATCCCCGGATTTTACCATTGAAAAATGGATCAAAAAAATCTGGGGATAACAGCGACCAAAAGAACGATCCGAATCCGGAACGGTCACATGTAGAGCTTTGTAATTAATGTTGTTGTTGGTGCTCCATCAACCAGTTAACTTATATCCTAGCATGAACACGAAAGGAGCTGGCTGTGCATGCAAGCATGGTTCGCATCACACCCGATCGTAGCCTACATCGTCATCTTTGTATTGATTACTTACGTATATAACAAGGTGTTTCGGGTACGTCAGAAATTGCCACTTGGTAAGGAAATCGTTCTCTATATTTTGATGGCGATGGGCACATTCATGCTTCTTATTTTTCAGATCGACAAGCTGCCCATCATTCAATGTTTGTTGGTCGCGGTTGGTTTGATGTTGTTAGTGAGAGTGCGTTATTTTATTGAAGGTCGTCAAAAGAAAAAAGCGGAAGCTGCCGCTCGAAACTCATAAATCCTGTCTTGTACAGAACATCCGTTTTCCTTAGGGAAAGCGGTTGTCTTTTATTTAGACAAAAACAGATGTGATAAAGGTGTTGAAGATATGAACTCAAATTCGAACGGACTGCCTCCACGGAGACAGGCACCAACGCAATCCGGTGCTTCTGGATCGAAGAATGGCAAGGGCAAGCAGCCTAAGAAGAAAAAGAGAATGAATGCTTTTGGCAGAATCCTTTTAAGTCTATTGGTTATTGCCATTGTGGTAGGCGGTGGATATGCGTACTGGGTATACAATCAAGTCGTGGATACAGGCATCGATAAACCGGTACCTCCCGGGATGTCAGCCACAACCAAACCGATCACGATGCTGTTATTAGGCACAGATAACCGTCCTGAAACTGGCACATATCTCTCGGATGTTGTTATGGTGGCTTCGTTGAATCCGGAGACCAAGACGGCAACCATTGTATCTTTGCCTCGAGACACGCGTATTCAATTGGATGGGTACAAATCCAACAAGCTGAATTCCTATTATCCAAGATTCAAAGCACAGGAAAAAACCACTGGCAAAAATGCAGAGGATCAGATGAAAGAAATGATGGGCAAGTATTTGGATGTAGATATTAATTATACAACCGTCCTGAATTTCCAGGCATTCCGTGATGCTGTCAATGCCGTAGGTGGCGTGGATGTGACTGTGGATAAAAATATGTGTTATAGAGATACAGCTGATGGTACAGATATCAATCTGGTCGCAGGCGCACAACATCTCGATGGTAAAGCAGCACTAGATTTTGTTCGTTACCGCAAATCCAATTGTAATCCAAAGACTGATGAATCCAATGACTTTGATCGTAACAAACGTCAAAACCAAGTACTGAACTCCATGCTGGATCAGATGAAATCTCTTGGGGGCATTACAAAGATTAGCAAAGTGATTGGTGCAGTGGACAAGAATATGACGACAGATGTGGAATCGGAACAAATGAAAAACTTTATCTCGACGTATTGGAACATTTCCACCTCGGATGTGCATTATACTCCGGTTACCGGAGAGTGGAGAAGTCCATATGTGTATATTAATGAAACGGAACTCGCCAATGCCAAGCAGGCATTACAAGATACACTTTCAGGTAAAGTAACGGCTTCACCTTCAGGCGAATAACCTTCATTCTTTTGGGATTGGAAGCACGTTAATCGGTATGCTATAATAACATAAACCAAGTACAAGAATTGCATAAAGAAGGTTAGGGGGCTGGTTGAATGTCCGAAGCCGTCACACAATTAACTGAATCTCTTTTACAGCAATTCAAGAATGAGACCTTTGTGCTTCTGAGCACAGTGGACGTGGAATCCGGAGGTCCGACTTCAACAGCCATCTCCTGGATTTATGCGGAGAATGCTTCTACTTTTCGTTTAGCGATCGATCATCGTTCACGTTTAGTGAATAACATGATTACTAATCCGCTCATTACGGTTACTGTCTTTGGAGAAGAGACGGTGTACGCAGTGAACGGACGTGCTGCGGTACGACAAGATCCGCTGCTGGACGTTCCATTTAATATGTGCTGTTTCGACATTACAATTGAAGCGGTGAGGAATGCTCTGTTTTACGGCGCTCAATTGTCCTCTGTGCCTCAATATGTCAAAATATATGATCAGCGTGCTGCTGAGAAATTAGATGAGCAGGTTTTTGCTGCCATGAAAAAAGCCTAGTGAGAGATCACTGGGCTTTTTGTTGTCTTTTGTCAGATGAATGCAGCTGCTGCATTTGTTGTTTTTGATTCACGTGTTCATCCGGATTTTGACGGACTTTGACGTCTTTCGGGAGTTGAGGGATAATTCGTCCCACCATGTCAGCGAGTTCTGAAGCAAAACCGGAGATTGGGTGCCCTTGACGAATATGTTCACCAATCTCTTTAATTCGTTCAGTGACATCTGCATCAGCAGTAACGATGGAATCTATACCTTCGGGGTCTTTGCGAAGTGCTTCGGCAACAGCGTACTTAATGGTACCCACCCGAGCACGTTCCAGTTCACCATCAACATCGATGCCAACTACGGCTGTATTACCGAGTATGACGCAGTTCGCATCTTCAACACCTTCTACTTGCTTGGCAAGGGCTTTAAGGTGATTGATTCGTTTTTCATTTGGCATCCGGCCACTCTTTGCATCATCTGCAATGTTGGTATCATGGACTTCGCCTGTATTCTCATTGAGACGGTCCAAACGTGAAGGATTCATCCGATCTTCCTGTGCATTGAGCATGTGAGATCCTTTCCCTTGATCTTGCTGAGTTGTTACATTTCCTCCGTAACCTTTCGCATGTGTACCTTGATTCGGCGAAGCGCTGCGTGTGGAACTGTTGCAACCTGTAAGTATAAAGATCAGAAGCAGCGTGCACACCCATATTTTCATAAATGTTCATCCTTTCTTGGAGTTTTTCAGAATGGTTGACAATTATTTTGCCCTAGTCGAATACATTTATGTATGGGATCATGATTGTCCATGCCGCTGCTGAAAGATCACACTATTCATGCCTTTAACGACGCCGCTTTGGAGGGGATTGAATGAAAAAGATTTTTGTATTGGATACCAACGTGCTTCTGCATGACCCCAATGCCATATTTGCCTTTGAGGAACATGAGGTAATCATTCCCGCGGTTGTACTGGAGGAGATCGACTCCAAAAAAAGAAATGCCGATGAAATTGGGCGTAATGCCCGTAATGTATCCAGACTGTTAGATGGATTACGAGAGCTGGGTCACTTGCACAGTGGGGTACCTTTGGCTAATGGAGGGAACCTGAAAGTAGAGCTGAATCATCGGAGTTTCGTGAAAGTTCAGGAAATGTTTGGTGAAGTGTCCAACGATAATCGGATATTGGCTGTCGCACTGAATTATCAGATTGAGGAGAATGAAAAGGAAGTAGTCGAACGTCAGGTCGTGCTTGTTAGTAAAGATGTACTTGTGCGTATCAAAGCGGATGTACTTGGTCTGTTCACACAGGATTACTTATCAGATCGGACGGCAGGACTCAGTGAGTTATATCCAGGATATACGGCCCTAAAAGTTCATCCGTCAGTGATTGATGAGTTTTACACATATCGTTTTTTACCAATCAAACCGTTGCAATTGTCTTATTCGTTGTATCCGAATGAATTTGTCATTCTCAAGGATGAGATGGGAACCAATAAATCGGCTTTGCTTAAAGTAAATACAGAGGGAACAAAGCTGGAGCCGCTTTTCCTCAGTAATGATAATGTCTGGGGCATCAGCGCACGTAACGCACAACAACGCATGGCACTGGAATTGCTTTTGAATGATGACATCCCGCTTGTTACTATCACCGGTAAAGCCGGAACAGGGAAAACCTTGCTGGCGCTTGCAGCAGGTCTGCTTAAGGTAGAGGATGATCATAAGTACAAAAAACTGTTGATCGCTCGCCCTGTCGTTCCAATGGGGAAAGATATCGGTTATTTGCCTGGTGAGAAGGAAGAAAAGCTTCGTCCATGGATGCAGCCGATATATGATAATCTGGAGTTTTTGTTTGACACCAAAAAAGCCGGAGATATCGATAAAATCCTAATGGGGCTTGGCAGTATTCAGGTGGAGGCTTTAACGTATATTCGTGGAAGATCGATACCTGGACAGTTTATCATTATTGATGAAGCTCAGAACCTGTCACGCCACGAAGTGAAGACCATTGTATCAAGGGTCGGTGAAGGCAGTAAGATTATTTTGATGGGAGACCCCGAACAGATAGACCACCCGTATCTTGATTCTGCCAGTAACGGCCTGACGTATATCGTGGAACGGTTCAAACAAGAGGGAATCAGCGGACACATTATGCTCGAAAAAGGAGAAAGGTCCAAGCTGGCACAGCTTGCAGCTGATTTATTGTAAAATTTAAGGGATTTATTTCCCGGAAAATGTTGTTATTGAAGCCGGCTCCTGGAGTCGGCTTTTTGCTGAAAAAATAAGTAAGCGTTATTACACAGAACTCGATATGCTCGTATTATGCAAAAATCCGAAAAAGTGTTTTTCGGCAGGGTAGGACAAGAGTACTACTTATTTGTTACAATAATTGCTGCAGGAAAAAACTAGGTGAACAGGGAGGGAAGTTAATGAAGCGTAGACATCAGGTTGTTTTATTCGCGGTATTGCTGCTTTCGTTAACAATCTTGTCACCGAGTTTTGACTTTAGAGGTTCACAGCTCAATCAGGAACGCGATCAGGAGAAGGATGCTTTTCATGGGTCTTCTTCCCGTAATGAAGATGCTCAAGCTCCGCTGGAGATTGTAGTGGCCATGTCGGATGAAGAGTTCCAAGACTTTCAAAAAATAGCCAAAGAAGTTGCTGCTTCCCAGCTGGTAGAGATTAATCTTCGGAATGAGAAGCCGGATACATATAAGCATGTTTTGGATCTTGAATTTTCACTAGGAGAGAACGGTGATGTTGTTCTGCTGGATAGTGAGGAAGTGCAATACTATGCCCAAAAAGGGTACCTGTATCCGTTAAACGGAACCACATTATCGAAGTCGCTAGGAGATACGGTAGTTGGGTTACGGGGAATGACAGAGTGGAATGGTTATCAGTGGGGAATGCCTTTTGATTTTGATCCGTACATTCTGGCTGCCCAATCTTCATTTCTGAAGAGAGCTGGTCTGGAGTCATTACCTCGCAATAAAGATCAGTGGGTCAAACTTACTCAACAAGCCATTGCGGAAGGCACCCCTTTAATTACAATGAACATCAATGATACGTACGGGACAAATGCGTGGCTGAATCATTTGGAACCGAGAATGGCACCAGATCAAGTTAAACGAACACAAATAGATTCGCAAACGGGGGATCTTCAGCAGGGGATTCAGTTGATGAATCAGATTCAGCCCCTTATTAGGCTTGAGTCTACCAATCCAGATTTCTCACCAACTGCTGACCAAAACGACACACCAATGGTTGTATCATTGTTATCTCAATTATTAAGTGCGGATCAAGCGAGTAAAGTTGGTAAAGATCCTTTGGAGCGGATTTCTTTCGAACCCTTGGAAACTGTAAACTCCAGAAGCCTTGTCATTACTGCGGGTTCGGTTGAGGCTGAGGAGGCCAGTAGATGGATTGAAGGAATGACGTCCGCTACGACACAGCTGAAATGGTACCAACAGGTTAAACGGTTGCCCGCAAAGCAACAGGAACTAGATATGGAGTCTGAGAAACTCGTTGGACCTTATGACATGACAAAGGGACAATCCTGGTTCCCGACCACCCAAGATGCCCCTGCTGCAACGACCGAAAGTCATGCTCTAATAACTCGTTTTCATAAAAAAATACAACAATTCTTAAAGGGTGAAATTACAGCGAATCAATACGTAGACAGTATTAGAACGACGAATTAACTTTAAGTTCGTGTTCAACCTCTTTAAAATGATATAGCTAGTTGTACTTCCAGTATGCCTTCACTTGTTGAAACATCGGTTGCTTTGACAAACGACAGGATTTTCTGTGGATAGAACCCAAGGTCAAATTCTTTTTCAAGCATTCGGCGAGTGGTGTCTGGTAATTCAAGCTGGTTGAATACAAGTTTGTCCACATGAAAACGAATGGAGTTTTGGGGTTCATTTTCTACCGTATAATGTCCTTCTATGCTTAATTGCAACTGATCCCGTTGACCGGAAGCTATAATCTTATCCTGGTTAAACTGAAAGGCAAAGTCTTCAAAGATTGGATTTTGGGAACGTAGAAATGCATTAAGCTCATCCTGCCCAATTCGAATCGTATACGTTGTTCCAGTCGTGGATATACCTCCGTTTTGTTTTTGGATAAAATCGGGCAGGTTCTGCATGGCAGATGCCAATGCTTTGAAATATCGTTTCACCTCATAGATGCCGATATTCTCCCAATAAAGGGTTAATTCATCCATCAGTTTCTGAATCGCTGCCGCATCTCCGCTGGTGGCTATTTGGGCATCCACTTCTTTTTGCAAGGCGACTACACGTTCCCGCTGGTTTTGAAGATTAGTCTTCATTTCGGTTAATTCTGTTGTAGTCTGACGAATCTGAGTGGAAGTCTGTTGCAGATTGCGATAACGGTCCTGATACTTGTCCAGCACAGCCTGATCCCGTCCGATAATAATCTGGTAATAATCATACAGTACAAACAGGTCTTTGAATGATCTGGCTCCCAGGACCGTCATGAGGAGGCTGTCGCGTTCTCCTGTGTAGTAGGACCTCACTACAGCTCCGGCCCGATCTTGCTGAATATGTATCTGCTCTTCCTGTTCCTGAAGCTGGACGGATAATGTCTCGTATTGTTGAGCCAGCTGCTTCTGCCTTTCGGTGATGCGTTCGATTTCGTGATCGATTTCAACGATGGATAGACTTTTTTGTAATATCTCACGTGTATCCTCAGGTGAAGACTCTCCATAGGCATGGGCTAAAGGTAGCTGGAGGAATAAAATGATGCATAATATAAAGGCGGAAATGCCGTATTGACGTTTCACCGATCCATTCTCCTTTCCACTTCTTAAATGACAATCGTACAGGCTTGTTGTCTTCCAGACAATATATGAAACAAATACGTGAAATATCCTTAGTGGTTACATAACACCATGAACATTCGTTTAATCTGAACACAACAAAAAAGCAACCCGACAGATATCGGATCACTTTGATGCTGCAGGTGGATTAGAGCGGCAACCCCATTTCGAATACGGTCCAGTAGCTGAACCCCGTGAATGTTACGATCATATAACCCCAGAAGAGCAATATGTACGTTCGCTCGGTAAATTTCAAGTATCCCAAAATGACAAAAAACGCAGTCTGCAGGAAAAAAAGCAAAGCCATTTCGACCAGATCTCCCGCAAAAGCCATCAGGCCAATTGCAAGCGTGAAGAACCCGAGTACCCGAAACATGCGTGCCACGGTAAATCCTCCTCTCCTAAGTACGTTCATAGATTGTCTACACAACATTATACCGGGAAAGGAAAAACGTGTAAACAAATTTGGATATGAAAGCGAATTCTTTTTTTTGCTCAAAGTAAGTATAGAGGGATATGTTTTACGTATGTCACGTATGAGCAAGCCTGAATGTGGAAATACATTTTAGTATGAAATCAATTCTATGAACTCTATGAGAGGCATAAGAATGAATGAAGCAGCTTTTATACCTAATTCACATACCGGGCTTCCGGTAATGCGGACGGTTATTTTAGGATGTTGTTAGGAGGGTATTATAGCATGACTGCAGTGAGACAGGATGCTTGGAGTACAGAGGACGATTTGATATTGGCTGAGGTTACTTTGCGTCATATTCGGGAAGGCAGTACACAATTGGCCGCTTTTGAAGAGGTGGGCGAAAAAATAGGCAGAACATCTGCCGCATGCGGTTTTCGCTGGAACAGTTGTGTACGTAAAAAGTATGATTCTGCCATTAGTAACGCCAAGGCACAACGACAAAAACGAAGTTATCTCAGAAAGCAGCCAGCTATGCTTGGACCGCAGGTTGCAGCATTGTCTACCCTGGATACTGAAGAACATCTGTACAAATCAGATGGGATCTCAGACGATTCATTATCGATGGATGCAGTAATCCGCTTCCTACGACAATGGAAGGGAACGGTGCAGGAGAGTAATCGTCAACTCAAGATGCTGGAGAAGGAGCTTCGGGAGAAAGAAGATGAATTGCTTGAACTACGTCTTGAGAATGACCGTCTCTCCAAGGAAGTGAATGAAGTACAGACGGATTACCGTGTGGTGAATGACGACTACAAAGCTTTGATTCAGATTATGGATCGGGCTCGCAGACTCGCATTTTTGTCCGAAGAAGAAGAGGAACTTAAGACACGTTTCAAGATGGATGCCAACGGGAATCTGGAACGAATTGAATAACAAATTCAGACGTTTGATTTGTGAAAGTCAGGTATGAACCCGCCACACCTCCGTTACACAACGGCAGGTATGACGGGTTTTTAGTTTGGTGTTTTTGTTCTATTATAGATAATAGAAGAGAAACTACTGAAGCGGAGAGGAGTGCATCATATG
Source organism: Paenibacillus amylolyticus (assembly GCF_047302515.1). Classification (GTDB taxonomy): domain Bacteria; phylum Bacillota; class Bacilli; order Paenibacillales; family Paenibacillaceae; genus Paenibacillus; species Paenibacillus amylolyticus_G. Next base: position 1,081,045 of record NZ_CP168019.1, read on the forward strand.
ATCATTGACATCGTAGGAGCCGGGGCACTTGGTCTTTTGTATGGCGGGAAACTGCTGGCGTCAGGTAACCAGGTCAGATTTTGGACCAGAACAACAGCTCAGGCAGACCTCCTCAGCCATAATGGAGTAACCATTGTGGAACAAGACGAGGAGATACATATTCTACCGGATCAAATACAGGCGAAACCAATAAGTAAGCTGACTGACACATGGAAGAACACACCAGGAGAATGGTTACTGCTTATGGTTAAGCAGACAAGCATTGATGATTTCATTCATGAGATTAGTCCATTACAAGATCATGTGCTGAATGTCGCTTGTTTTCAGAATGGGATGGGCCATCTTACAAAACTTCAAGCAGCTTTGCCAAAGTCGCTTCTGTGTAGTGCGATTACAACAGAAGGTGCGAAGCGAACACAAAGTCAGGTGACTCGTGCAGGTACAGGTGAAACCAGGCTGGGGAGGTACAACATACATATAGGAGCTTCTACCTCTATAGAGGAGAAGAGAACATTTACTCTGTCGGGATCGTTGCAGCAGGCAGGATTTGACTGTACAGTGTCGAATGAAATCGATAAGCTGATATACAGGAAACTATTGATTAATTCAGTCATTAACCCGCTCACGGCACTATGGCGAATCCCAAATGGAGAATTGATCGTCAAGGAAGAACGAAAGAGGCTAATGCGCCAGTTATATGATGAAGTATTGTTAATCTACTCTGCAAATGGAATATGTTTGGATCAGGATATGTGGGATCAACTGATATCGGTCTGTCGTTCTACTGCCACGAATACTTCCTCCATGCTTGCAGATGTTCTCGCTGGACGTGGTACAGAAGTGAGGTCAATTAACGGTCATATTGTAAAGATGGCACAGAAGTTGGACCTTGTTGCACCTACACATGAAATACTGCTTCATCTGATTGAAGGAATGCAACCGGAAGGAGTGAATTAATGGGACTTTTTATTGTGTTGAGCATATTGCCCTTTTTTCCGTTCTTTCTTGTCTATTGGGGCATGTACGTATGGAAAAAAGACAAACGTAAAGCATTGCGAATGGCAATGGATGTAACCACTTTTTTTCTTGTATTTTCAGTTTCGGCGTTATTCAACTTAACATTTGATTCGAATTTTGGTTTTTATCTGACATTAATACTCATACTAGTAGCACTTGGATTCATCGGGGGTGCGCAAAATCGACTAAAAGGGAAGGTCGATAGGGGGAGAATGTTCCGGGCCGTATGGCGCATGTCTTTCGTCATCATGAGTTTCGGGTATGTTTTGTTTACTTTATTTGGATTATTTAGATACTTCATGCAACAGATGTAAGGTTACATAACGCAAAAGAGGCGAAAAATGTGTCGATTTTGTCGAAAACTGAAAAAAACATTACTTTCTGAAAAAGTAATGTAGATTTTTTTGACCGGTGGTTGTATAATCTATAAACATATAAACCATATCAATTTAGGGGGAACGTGTTAGATGAAAAGGAAAAGTCTATTAGTCCTTTTGACGCTGATTTTGGCGTTCGGTACCGTACTTGCAGCGTGCGGATCGAAAAACGAAGGCACAGGTAACACCGATACTGGTTCTGCAAACGAAGGAAATGGTCTTGCTAAAGATCAAATTCTGAAAATCAACCTGTCAGCTGAACCTCCTACGTTGGACCCGGCTCAAGCAAAAGACAGCCAAACCAACACAGTTCTGAAATTCTTGTACGAAGGTCTTGTACGCATCGATGCTGATGGTAAAGAACAAGCAGGCGTAGCTAAAGACTGGACAATCTCCGAAGATGGTTTGAAATATGTTTTCAACCTGAACCCGGATGCTAAATGGAGCAACGGTGATGCAATCACTGCCGAAGACTTTGTTCGTTCTTGGGAACGTGCTTTGAAACCGGAAACAGCTTCTCCATATGCATACCAATTGTACTATATTAAAGGCGCTGAGGGTTACAACCTCAGCAAAGATGAAACATACAAAGGTACTAAAGTCACAGATTTCTCACAAGTAGGTGTTAAAGCTACTGATGAGCACACATTGGAAGTAACGTTGGAAAACCCAACACCTTACTTCTTGGGTCTGACAGCATTCTACACGTACTACCCAGTACATGCATCTGCTGACACCAATGACAAATTCTTCACAGACTACAAAAACATGATCGTTAACGGACCATTTGTAATGGATCAATACTCTAAAGGTCAAAAAATTGTTGTGAAGAAAAACGATGGTTACCATGCGGCTGCCGATATCAAATTGGCTCAAATCGATATGTCTCTGACGAACAGCAGTGCTTCCGAACTGCAAGCTTACAAATCAGGACAATTGGACTACACTGGTGCACCTAACGGTGAAATTCCATCCGACCAAATTCCTTCTGTAAAAGCGGAATTGCCGGACGAGTTCAAAGCTACTGGTATTGCAAGTACTTACTACTATCAGTTCAACGTAAACGAAGCACCATTTAACAACGTTAAAATCCGTAAAGCATTTGCAATGGCAATTCAGCGTCAGCTGATTGTTGACAAAGTTACACAAGGTGGACAAATTCCAGCATTTGGATTTGTACCTCCAGGTATCCGTGGTGAAAACGGCGAATTCCGTGACGAGCACAAAGACGATTACTTCACTGAAAATGTTGAAGAAGCTAAAGCATTGCTTGCTGAAGGTATGAAAGAAGAAGGTTACACAACATTGCCAGCTGTTACGTTGATCTACAACACTAGTGATGGTCACGCAAAAATCGCTTTGGCGGTTGCTGACATGTGGAAACAAAATCTTGGTGTTGATGTGAAAACAGAAAACCAAGAGTGGGGCGTATTCCTTGAGAACCGTCAAAACCAAAACTTCCAAGTAGCTCGTGCAGGTTGGTCTGCTGACTACAACGATCCATACAACTTCTTGGAAATGTGGACTACTGGAAACACAAACAATGATTCCAAATTCAGCAACGAACAGTATGACAAAGATGTTAAAGAAACTGTAAAATCTGCTGATCCAGCTGCACGTATGGCTGCATTTGCTGACGCTGAGAAAATCCTGATTCAAGATGAAATGGGCGTTATGCCAATCTATTATTACACTAACGTATCTTTGACTAAGCCTTACCTGAAAGGTGTACAACTTGATTTCAGTGGAGCTATTGACTACACTCGTGCATATCTGGAAGAGAAATAAGTTGTTCTGAAGTCTAATATGAATACTTCGGGATATATATGTGGAATTCCATATATATCCCGATTTTTTGTATGTGCACCGATTTTCCTTATAATTCTTGAAATTTCCGATAAATGGATTGGACTTTATTTCTGTCTAATTCTACAATCGATTTGTATACAAAATATTGTTTGTGGAGGTGTGCAAGGGTTGGTTAAGTATGTGTTGAAAAAACTATTATTTATGCTGCTATCGCTTTTCATACTCGCATCTGCAACCTTCTTCCTGATGAAGGCTATTCCGGGTGACCCTTTTACATCCGAGAAAAAAGTATCGCCTGAAATTCGGGTCTTGCTGGAACAGAAGTATGGATTGGACAAACCGATGTATGAACAATACCTGAAGTATATGGGTGGAATCATTAAGGGAGATTTCGGAGTCTCAATGAAATATCTCAATCGAGATGTAGCCGGAATGATCGGCGAAACATTCACCGCTTCGCTGAAGCTTGGAGTGTTTGCAATTGTTATCTCCATTATCGTGGGTGTTCTGCTGGGCCTTATTGCTGCAGTTTACCATCGTAAACTCATTGATGATATCACGATGATCCTCGCTGTCATAGGTATAGCTGTTCCGAGCTTCTTGCTTGCTTCACTATTGCAGTACCTCTTTGCTACTAAATTAGGCTGGTTTAACGTTATGGGCTTTGATGGTCCATTGGATTATGTTCTTCCGGTTGCAGCGTTATCTGCATCACCAATTGCCTTTATCGCTCGTTTGACGCGTTCGAGCATGCTTGAAGTCTTACATGCAGATTATATCAAAACAGCTAAAGCCAAAGGTCTGAAATGGCCTGCGATTATGTTTAAACACGTTGTAAGAAACGGTATTCTACCAGTAGTAACTTATGTTGGTCCAATGACAGCGAATATCATCACAGGTTCCGTTGTAATTGAACAGATCTTTAACATCGGGGGAATTGGTAAAGTATTCGTAGAGAGTATCACAAACCGTGATTACACTATGATCATGGGGATTACGATTTTCTATGGTATCCTCCTGATGTTGGCTCGTTTCTTTACGGATATCGCTTACGTGCTGATTGATCCTAGAATTAAGCTGGAAAGCCGGAAGGGGGCATAACGTTGTCTGGCACGAATAATAAAAAGAATGAAACGGCGAACACGAACCTGACTAGTCAGGCAGCGGTTAAACCGCAAGAAAGTGTATCCCTTTTTAAAGATGCCATGTACAGACTTGCAACCAATAAGGCTGCAATGATCAGTCTGAGCGTGTTGGTTCTTGTCGTGATTTTCTCTTTGATTGGTCCAACTTCTTTGTTTACAAGTTATAATTATTATTCCAATGATTTGTTGAATGCCAATGCAGCACCGAGTGCGGAGCACTGGTTCGGTACGGACGAGCTTGGTCGCGACGTGTGGGTAAGAACTTGGGTAGGAGCACGTGTATCCCTTACTGTAGGTTTGGCCGCAGCCTTGATTGACCTTGTTATCGGGGTTATTTATGGAGCGATCATGGGTTTCTACGGTGGACGTGTAGATGGAATTATGAACAAGTTTTCCGAAATCCTCTACTCCTTGCCGTACATGCTTGTTGTAATTTTGTTGCTGGTTGTACTGGAACCAAGTCTGACAACGATTATCATTGCCCTCACCATCACAGGCTGGATCAGCATGTCATGGATTGTGCGCGGTGAAATTATGCAACTCAAAAACAGAGACTTTATTCTTGCTGCAAGGTCCATGGGAGCAAGCACAGGGCGTCAATTGTTCCGTCATTTGTTGCCCAATGCAATAGGACCGATTCTTGTAACATTGACGTTGTCCATTCCAAATGCAATCTTTGCTGAAGCGTTCCTGAGCTTCCTTGGATTGGGTGTATCAGCACCAAGATCTTCACTTGGTTCTATGATCAATGATGCACTTACAGGCTGGACGCTATTCCCTTGGCGGATGTGGTTCCCAGCAGGTCTGATGGTTCTTACAATGCTTGCATTTAACTTGCTCGGAGACGGTCTGCGTGACGCACTCGATCCGAAATTACGTAAATAGAAACAGGAGGTGGGATTATGGAGCCGATTTTAACTGTCAAAGACCTGAGTGTGTCGTTCTCAACACGTTCTGGTGAATTTGATGCCGTTAAACATGTGAGTTTTGAACTTGGCAAAGGAGAGACGCTGGGGATCGTAGGTGAATCGGGTAGTGGTAAGAGTGTTACCGCCCAAACCATCATGAAATTGATTCCCTCCCCGCCTTCGAAGGTCAAAAGCGGAGAAATTACTTTTCACGGGCAAGACCTGCTGAATAAGACAGACAAACAAATGGAAGCGATTCGTGGTAAAGATATCGGTATGATCTTCCAAGATCCAATGACTTCATTGAATCCTACCATTAAAATTGGTAAACAAATTACTGAAGTATTGCGCAAGCATCAGAACATGTCCAAACAAGCGGCGAATAAAGCGGCTTTGGAGATGCTGGAACTTGTAGGTATTAAAAATGCGGCTATTCGCATGAATCATTATCCTCACCAATTCTCTGGTGGTATGCGTCAGCGTGCCATGATTGCGATCGCGCTTGCATGTCGTCCATCCCTTCTGATTGCGGATGAACCGACAACTGCACTTGATGTTACAATTCAGGCTCAAATTCTGGATGTCATGAAAGACATGCAGCAAAAGCTGGGAACATCGATCATGCTGATTACGCATGACCTTGGTGTCGTAGCGGGTATGTGTGACCGTGTTGTTGTTATGAAGGAAGGCGAAGTTGTTGAAACAGGAACAACTGCTGAAATCTTTAGTAACCCTCAACATCCATACACCATTAAATTGCTGAATGCTTTGCCTCGTCTGGACGAGCCCAAAAAGGAAAAACCAGCTCCGGCTGGTATTATCAAAGGCAGCAATAAGCCTCTGGTACAAGTGAAAAACTTGAAACAGTACTTTAATTTGGGTAAAGGTAACATTCTCAAAGCGGTCAATGACGTAAGCTTTGATATCTTTGAAGGTGAAACACTTGGCGTTGTAGGCGAGTCTGGCTGTGGTAAATCCACAACAGGTCGTACCATTCTGCGTCTTTATGAGCCAACTGGCGGAAATGTTAACTTCAACGGAACGGATATCTACAAGTTGTCCCCGCGCAAAATGAAAGAAATGCGTAAAGATATGCAGATGATCTTCCAAGATCCATATGCATCTCTTAACCCGCGTTTCAATGTTATGGATATTATCGGGGAGTCCCTCGATATTCATGGTCTGGCTTCCAGCTCTAAAGAGCGCAAGAGACGAGTGGAGGAACTGCTTGATCTGGTAGGTTTGAATCCAAGTCATGCTCTTCGTTATCCACATGAATTCTCCGGTGGTCAAAGACAACGGATCGGGATTGCGCGTGCACTTGCTGTAGACCCTAAATTCATCATCTGTGATGAGCCATTGTCTGCACTGGATGTATCCATTCAGGCGCAGGTCGTTAAATTGCTTGAAGAACTTCAGCAACGTCTCGGCTTGACATACCTGTTTATTGCGCATGACTTGTCAATGGTTAAACATATCAGTGACCGTGTAGCTGTAATGTACATGGGTAAAGTGGTTGAGCTCGCAGAAAGTGAAGAACTATATGCGAACCCTGTCCACCCTTACACCAAAACATTGCTTTCCGCGATCCCTGTACCTGATCCGGAAGTGGAAGCGAACAAACGTCGCATCTTGCTGCCAGAAGAGCATATGAGCCCGATTCAGAATGGATCTGGCGGTCCTGCAAATGATCCGTACAACCTGGAAAATTCTCAATTGATTGAGGTTTCCAAAGGTCACTGGGTTGCAGAACCTTACGTATAATAGGAATATTAAAGCGATATGCTATTATTGATGTATTAAGTGCCGCCGACTCGTTCGGCGGTTTTTTTCGTATTTTAATCACTTTCTTTTGACGAAGCGGCCTTGAATTCGGTACAATCAAGAAAGGCTCTTTGAAGCAGAATAGGAGGCAGACCTCATGAACGGTATTACCGAGGCACTCCGCAGCGGATCAAGACTTGCAGAAGATTATATCTGTTCAAGAGATGCTGCGCGTGGCCTTTACGAGTATGACATTCGCTGGGAATCAGGACTTCAGGCGCGTGCCGAGTGGCTGGACCAATCGGAAAACGCACGTATTGATCGTCGTGATCTGGCAGAGTATTTACGTATATATAATAAGCGGGTGAACGACCATGGAGAGGTTCATGCGTCCATCACACGTCTTGCAGAACAAGATGCACTAGTGGTTACAGGAGGACAGCAGAGCGGTCTGCTCACCGGACCACTGTTCGTCATATACAAAGCCGCCAGCGTAGTGGCAGCTGCGCGTGAAGCGGAAGAAAGACTTCAACGCCCGGTAGTCCCAGTATTTTGGATTGCCGGTGAAGACCATGACTGGGATGAGGTTAACCACACATATCTACCTGATCATCAGGGAGACATGAAGAAGGTTAAGTTACAAGGACGATTCGCAGGAAGGGATTCTGTGAGTAATGTTCATGTGGATTCGCAGCAGTGGGTGAATGTACTCGAACAGGTGGAACATCTTTTACCTGATACGATACATAAACCAGGACTGATGAAATGCATCACAGAGATCCATCAATCCAGTTCAAATCTGAGTGATGCATTTGCCCGCATGATATCTGTCTTGTTTGCCAGTAGTGGACTTGTTCTAATGGATGCATCGGATCCAGATTTACGCAGGTTGGAACAGCCCGTGTTTGAGCGGTTGATACGAAAAAATGAAGTGCTGCGCAGCGCATACACACAAGGTGCTTCGCTGGTACAACAAGCTGGTTATGCTATGCCTGCCGAAGTAGCGGAAGATGGAGCCAATCTGTTCTACATTCATGAAGGTACGCGTCTACTCTTGTTGTTGAAGGACGGTTTATATAGTGATCGCAAAGGTTTGGTTTCTTTCACAGAGGAACGTTTGCTTCAGGAACTGGGAGAACATCCGGAGCGCTTCAGTAACAATGTATTGACACGACCATTAATGCAAGATTCCGTGTTGCCTGTAGCCGCTGTTATTTTGGGGCAAGGTGAAATTGCATATTGGGGTTTGACTCGGGAAGCATTCCGTCAGTTCGGCCTGCAAATGCCCATTTTGTTGCCGCGGTTGTCTTTCACCATTATGGAAGATATTCATCACAAACATATGAAACAATATGGACTTTCTTTTCAGGATGTTCAATATCATATGGAAGAAAAGAAGGAGCAGTGGCTCGCACAGCAGGAGACGTTCCAGGTAGATGAACAGTTTGACAAGGTTCAGGAAGCGTTTCTTGATCTGTATGGACCGTTGCTTGATGAGATCGCGGAGATTCATCCGGGGCTGGAACGAATTGGCGATACCAATTTGAGTAAAATCAACGAGCAAATGCAGTATCTGAAGCAACAGACTCACAAAGCTATCGAGGATAAACACAATGTGAGTCTAAGGCACTGGAATGGCATTCAGAACTCCTTATTCCCAACGGGCAAACCACAGGAACGAGTACATAATGCACTCTTTTACCTGAATCGTTATGGCACCGAGTGGATCGATGAACTGATTAAGGCCTCAAGCGAATTCCTTGGAGAGCATAAGGTTATTGCACTATAGAGCCCTTTATAATAGAAGAAACACCAAAACGAGGAGGATATGATATGACTACACCTGCATTGCAAAACAGTATTGTTAAAGATATGGGACTCGCTTCAGAGGGTCACCTGAAAATTGATTGGGTAGAAGCGCATATGCCGGTACTGAACCGCATTCGTCGCCAGTTCGAACAGGATCTGCCCTTCAAAGGTTTGAAGGTTGCCATTTGTCTTCATCTGGAAGCGAAAACAGCTTACTTGGCAAAAGTGATCCAAGCGGGTGGTGCAGAAGTAACAATTACGCATAGCAATCCATTGTCTACACAAGATGATGTTTGCGCAGCATTGGTGGAAGACGGCGTTACGGTGTATGCGAAGTACAATCCGGAGCCTGCGGAATTCAAGTCACTGCAACTGCGTGCGCTTGAGGTGAAGCCTGATCTCATTATTGATGATGGTGGAGACTTTGCAACCATTATTGCATCCGAGCGCCCTGACCTCGCAGCAACAATTCGCGGAGGAGCAGAAGAAACGACAACGGGTATTATCCGTTTGAAAGCATTGGCGAAAGAAGGCCAATTGAAGTTTCCAATGGTTGCGGTTAATGACGCATACTGCAAGTATCTGTTTGACAATCGCTACGGTACTGGACAATCTGCATTCGACGGGATTATTCGTACAACTAACTTGGTTATCGCTGGTAAAAACGTAGTGGTAGCAGGTTATGGCTGGTGTGGTAAAGGTGTAGCGATGCGTGCCAAAGGTCTTGGTGCAAATGTGATCGTAACCGAAATCGATCCAATCAAAGCGGTAGAAGCACACATGGATGGGTTCCGGGTCATGACGATGGTGGAAGCCGCCAAATTGGGCGATTTCTTTATCGCAGTTACAGGCAATAAGGATGTTATCACAGGTGAGCATTACGATGTGATGAAGGACGGAGCGATCCTGAGTAATGCGGGTCACTTTGATGTTGAAGTGAATAAACCTGAACTGGCTAAACGTTCCGAATCGATTCGCACAGTTCGTCGCAACATTGAGGAATATCGTTTTAAAGATGGTCGTAAAATGTACCTTCTTGCAGAAGGTCGTCTTGTGAACCTGGGTGCAGCAGATGGTCACCCTGCCGAAATTATGGATACGACGTTTGCTCTGCAGGCGCTTGGTCTGCGTTATGTAAGTGAGAATTATAAAGACTTGGGTAAAAACGTTGTTAATGTACCTTATGATATTGACCAGCAGGTTGCCAGCTATAAACTTGAGAGCCTGAATATTGGCATCGACTCCTTGTCAGCTGAGCAAGAGAAATACCTGGATAGTTGGAAATTTTAAGCACTATCCAATAATTACAAGCTGATGAAATGGTTCAATAGGTATAGAATGGTTTATTGATGATATGGCTCATGTGCGGGTAGACATATGATTGCCCGTTTAAGGGAAGCGTCTTTGATCCTGAGTGACAGGATCAAGGACGTTTTTTTATGCTGAAAAATTAAAAAATCAAGTCATGCAAGAAGGGTTTTGATTTTTTTGTGCGAATCTATTATGCTTAGGTGGTGGAAAGTGGGGCAAAGTGGGAGAAACGGGTGAGGAGTGAGTGGGCCAATGTTTATGGGGGAGTTCCAACATAGCATTGATGATAAGGGTCGGGTGATCATTCCGGCTAAATTCCGCGAATCTCTGGGACCGTCTTTCGTTGTCACACGGGGTTTGGACCAGTGTCTTTTCGTGTACCCCATGGAGGAGTGGGGGGTCATGGAACAAAAGCTCAAAGCACTGCCATTGATGAAATCTGATGCACGTGCGTTTACCCGGTTTTTTTTCTCGGGTGCAACCGAATGTGAACTGGACAAACAGGGCAGGGTAAATCTGCCGGGCAATTTAAGAGAGTATGCCAAGCTGGACAAGGATTGTGTTGTTCTTGGCGTGTCGAACCGGGTGGAGATTTGGAGCAAAGGCATATGGGAGAGTTATTTCAATCAATCCGAAGAAGCATTCAACGACATTGCCGAAAAGCTGGTCGATTTTAATTTTGATTTATAAAGTCAGGAGGGGTGCAGGTTGTTTCACCACATAACCGTACTCAAAGAAGAGGCAACAGAGGGATTAAACATCAAGCAGGACGGTATATACGTGGACTGCACTTTAGGCGGTGGCGGACATAGCTCCGTGATTGCTTCCAAGCTCGGTCCAGGGGGACGTCTGATCGCACTTGATCAGGATGATTGGGCTTTGGATAATGCTCGCGAGAAGCTCGCAGCTTATGGAGAACGTGTAACATTGGTGAAAACCAATTTTCGAGATCTGGAACAGGTACTCAAGGATCTGGATGTACCAATGAAGGATGGTGCACCACAGGTCGACGGTATTTTGTACGACTTGGGTGTGTCATCCCCGCAATTTGATGAAGGAGAACGTGGATTCAGCTACAATCACGATGCTCCACTCGATATGCGAATGGACCAGGATGCAATGCTGACGGCCAAAGAGATTGTGAATGAGTGGCCAGAAGAAGAGATTGCTCGAATTTTGTATCGCTATGGTGAAGAGAAGTTTTCGAGAAGAATTGCCCGTGTTATCGTCGGAAAACGAGCGCAGTCTACCATTGAGACGACAGGTGAACTCGTGGAACTGATCAAGGAAGGCATCCCGGCGGCAGCTCGCCGTACTGGTGGACATCCTGCCAAACGCAGCTTCCAGGCATTACGCATTGCCGTCAATGATGAGTTGGGTGCGTTTGAAGAAGGCTTGCATCAGGCTGTTCGTTGTCTGGCACCAGGAGGACGTGTATCTGTTATTACCTTCCACTCCCTTGAGGATCGGATATGTAAACAGATTTTCAGCAGTTATCTGGAAAAATGTACATGTCCACCCGATTTTCCGTTGTGTGTATGCGGCGGCAAGGGGACCCTGCGTTTAGTTAACAGAAAACCGTTGAGTCCAACGGAAACGGAATTGGCCGAAAATTCACGTGCTCGTTCAGCCAAGCTGCGCGTAGCCGAGAAATTGTAGATCAAGAGTGGAGGAGAGAATCGGAGTATGGCATATACACGTGGTAATCTCGCTGTAAAAGAAAAAGCGTCCCAGGAACGTGTGACCCAGCAACGATACAAAGAAACCACCAAAGTGGTGACCCGTCGTACGGGTCTCCCGGCACGCGAGAAGATTTTGTATCTGATTACCCTGGTTGCAGTGATCCTTGTTGGAGGAGCCTTGATGTCTCGTTATGCTCATATCTATGATCTGAACAAGCAGGCGCAGTCCACTATTTCGGATATCAAGGTGTATGAAAAGACGATTGCAGACCTGCAGGTGGAAAAAGAAACATTGAACAACCAGGTCATCGAAAATGCAAAACAACTTGGTTACGTTGAAGCTTCCGGTAAGGATGTCATTTATGTACCTCGCTCAACAAGTACGAAATCAACTGGTACTGAATCGTCCTCGAATACAGCAAGCAGTAAGTAAAGAGGTGTTCCGATGATAAAAAGAATAAAGATGCGCACGTTGCTTATAGGGGGATGTATTACCCTCTTTTTTCTTGTACTCGTAACCCGAATCTTTTTCATTCAAGTTGTCAATGGCGGTGTATGGCAGGAACGGGCAGCCGGTTTGGTAGAGCGGGAACAGACGATTAAGGCTGCACGTGGAACAATTACGGATCGAAATGGTAATATTTTGGCTACTGATGCCCCTGCGTATACGGTTTCTGTTAATCCGTTATTAATTAATGAACTCGGAATTCAGGATGTTGTTACTGAGAAACTCTCTAACCTTCTTGGGAAAAATGAGAGTGAGATGCGTGCTCTGGTCACAGCCAAAAATGCAAAGGGTAAGTTTTTTCAGCAACGTGAAGTGCGCAGTGAAGGATATAAAATAAGTCCTGAACTTGCGGCACAAGTCAACGAATTGCGTGAAGAACTGCAAGATGAATATAAGGCGCGTAATGCAATTGTGATGGCTCAGGAGTCGAAGCGTTTTTACCCTGAAGAAACACTTGCTTCTCACCTCTTGGGATATATGAGCCGTGATGGGAAAGCTGTCAATGGACTTGAAGTCTCATATGATGAAGCACTGACAGGCACAGATGGATATCTGAATTATCAGAAGGATGCCAAAGGCATTAAACTTCCGGATTCACAGGATAACTATCTGCCACCTCAGAACGGTAAGAACCTTACGCTGACCATCGATGATACGATCCAGTTCTACATTGAGGATGCAATGAAAGAAGCCGTTGCCAAGTATAATCCACTGAGCATGACGGTCATTGCTGCGGACCCAAACACGATGGAGATTCTAGGGATGGCGAACTGGCCAACCTTTAACCCGAATACGTATGGGAGTACACCTGATCAAAAGAATTTTATTAACCATGCTACGCAATCCATCTATGAGCCAGGTAGTACATTCAAAATAGTTACGCTAGCAGGGGCTGTTGAAGAAAAACTCTTTGATCCCAATGCAAGTTTTGAATCCAAACGCATGTATATCGGTGGTTTCCCGATTAGTGATAATGGTCATTCCTATGGTTGGATCTCGTATCTCGAAGGTGTCAAACGGTCAAGTAACATTGCTTTTGTTAACTTGGGTTACAACATGCTTGGCGGCGAACGTCTGCGTCATTACATAGACGAATTCGGTTTCGGCAAAAAGACGGGTATTGATCTGCCAAATGAGGCTGCGTCCCCGATCAAGCCACTGGTTTACAAATCCGAGATTGCTACTGCTGCTTACGGTCACGGTCTTGTACAGGTAACACCAATTCAACAGGTCGCAGCCATCTCTGCGATTGCCAACGGCGGCAAATTGCTGGAGCCACATCTGGTGAAGGAGATCAAGAACCCGAATGATGGAACAACGGAAGTGATCAAACCCAAAGTTGTTCGTCAGGTGATTTCCAAGGAATCTTCCAAACTGGTGAGCGGTTATCTGGAACAAGTGGTTGCAGACCAAACGATTGGTACCGGTCGTAACGCCTATATTGAAGGTTACCGTGTAGCTGGTAAGACAGGTACAGCAAGAAAGGTTGTTAACGGAGCATACAGCAAGTCGAAAGACGTTGTATCGTTTATTGGATTCGCGCCCGTGAATAATCCGAAGATTGCTATACTTGTTGTCATTGACCAACCGGATGGAACCAACATTGGGGGAGGAACCGCAGCTGCGCCGGTGTTCAAAAAGATTGTCAGCCAGACTCTTCAATACATGGGAATACCCAAAGATACAGCCAAAACTCCTGACAAAAAGTCAAAAGAAGTCTCTGTCGTGCAAGCCAAGGCGCCTGACTTGAGTGGCAAGACAGCCAAACAGGCCAGAAGCCAGCTTCTAAGCGCAGGTATTGCTTATGTGACTCTTGGTCAAGGTGATAATGTAATTCGGCAGTATCCGGTTGCTGGCGCCTCTATGAATCCAGGCCAACGAATCTATCTGCTAACGGAAGAGAGCAGCAAGATGAAGATTCCCGATCTAACAGGTGAATCTCTCCGGGATGCCCTTGAAGTACTTTCTCTCATGAAAGTGGGGGTTACGGTCAAGGGCGAGGGTTATGTCGTGAAGCAAACCGAGCAGGTCGCAGGTGAGCAGAGAACTGTGCAGTTGAACTTGCAAACTGCCAAAGCTGCAGTGACAGGTATAGCCGATGAGGCTCCAATCTCTTCTGATCCGTCATCAGAAGCTGAAGTGAAGGAACAAGAGGCTTCGGCCGGAGAAGCTAAAACCGACGAAACAGACGGAACAGACGAAACAGATAACAACAAGGCTCCTGCCAATGAATCCGAATCCTCTGATGATCCAGCCACAAACGGAGCTTCGCTTCCTTAGGGAGCTCTGACAGCTTGTTCTAACCCCCGGTTGTCCTGAATATTCATGAATGGAACGAATGTCATGATTTTGGGACGAGTGGGGGGATCTTTTCGTGAAGGGATCAAGCGTAAATCTGCGGCGCAGGTTGCTATGGAGTTTAATGATTTTAGTTTTGTTATTTTCGGCCCTGATGATCAGGCTTGCTTATGTACAGCTCGGGGAAGGCCCTGAATTGTCAGCAAAAGCAGAAGAATCCTGGCGGCGTAATATTCCTTACTCAGCCAAGCGGGGGGAGATCCTGGATCGAAATGGAACCTCTCTGGCCTATAATGTGACAACACCGACCATTATGGCCATTCCGGCTCAGGTTAAAGAAGCTGAAACCACAGCTAAAGCGCTGGCCCCATTGCTTGGGATGACGGAAGAAAAAGTGCTCACAACCATCAAGAAACGAGAACTCATTGTACGACTACAACCCGGCGGCCGCAAAATTACGATGGAGAAAGCTCAGCGCATCCGTGATTTGAAGCTTCCGGGTATCGTTGTTGCTGAGGACAATAAACGTTTTTATCCTTATGATGACTTGGCTGCCCATATTCTTGGTTTTACGGGCATTGATAATCAGGGCTTAACGGGTGTCGAGAAGAAATATGATGATAAGCTGAATGGTTTGAATGGCAGTGTGTCCTACTTGTCCGATGCGGCCGGAAGGCTAATGCCGGGCTCATCCGAGAAGTATGTGGAACCGAAGGACGGCCTTAACCTCAAGCTGACCATTGATAAATCCATTCAGTCCATCATGGAGAGAGAACTGGATCAGGCCATGGTGAAGTTCCAGGCGAACTCAGCATTGGCCATAGCGATGAATCCCAAAACAGGTGAAATCTTGGGGATGTCCAGCAGGCCGGGATACGAACCTGCCGATTATCAACAATATCCCGCGGAGATATACAATCGGAATTTACCGATCTGGATGACCTACGAGCCGGGTTCCACATTTAAGATTATTACCTTGGCAGCAGCGCTTGAAGAGAAAAAGGTCAATCTGCAACAGGATCAATTTTTTGATCCCGGATATGTTGAGGTGGGTGGAGCCCGTCTGCGTTGCTGGAAAAAGGGCGGCCACGGAAGCCAGACCTTCTTACAAGTTGTGGAGAACTCATGTAACCCGGGCTTTGTGGCTTTGGGGCAGAGGCTGGGCAAAGAATCGCTCTTCTCCTATATTAAAGACTTTGGTTTCGGTACCAAGACAGGGATCGACCTTAGCGGAGAAGCCAGTGGAATTCTGTTCAAACTGTCCAGAGTGGGACCTGTCGAGCTTGCAACGACGGCTTTTGGTCAAGGTGTATCCGTAACGCCCATTCAGCAAGTAGCAGCTGTGTCAGCGGCCATCAATGGGGGTAAACTTTACAAGCCTTATGTTACGAAAGCGTGGGTCCATCCGGTCACAGGGGAAGTCATGGAAGAAGCCAAGCCGGAACTGGTTCGTCAGGTGATCTCGGAGAATACATCCAAACAAGTACGTGAAGCACTCGAGAGTGTTGTTGCAAAAGGTACCGGGCGTCCAGCATTCATTGATGGATACCGGGTCGGTGGCAAAACAGGTACAGCCCAGAAGGTTATCAACGGACGTTATTCCTCGACTGAGCATATCGTATCCTTTATCGGATTTGCACCGGCAGATGACCCTCAGATTGTGGTCTATACCGCAGTTGATAATCCCAAAGGAATTCAGTTCGGAGGTGTGGTTGCCGCCCCGATTGTGCAGAACATCCTTGAAGATGCTTTGCATTATATGAATGTCCCTGTTCGGAAGGATCAGGTCGCCAAAGAATACAAGTATGGTGAAACCAAAATCGTGACAGTCCCAGACCTGACAGGAGCTACTGTTGAAGATCTGTACGAAGACCTGAACATGAATTTTATGCTGGCGAAGTCTGGCAGTGGTAAATACGTGATTAATCAGGCACCCAAACCTGGGGCGAGGGTAGATCAGGGATCAACCATCCGCATTTATATGGGGAATGTACTGAACGATGCACATGATCACACAAAGGATGAATAACAGGATTTAGGGGTAGTTTGAGGCTTCTAGCGCAACAAAATTCATCCAAGTGCGTTTCATTATTGGGTTGTATTGACGATATTAATAAATACAGACATATGTTAAAACAGAAGTATAATTGGAAAAGTGAGGTTATTCATGTGCTTTTAAAACAATTTGCATCGATGCTGACCACCGCCCGCCTCGTGGGCGAATCAAATACAGAATGCCAAAACCTTCAGACAGATTCCCGGCAGGTAAAACCGGGTGATCTGTTTATCTGTCTTCCGGGACATACGGTAGATGGTCATGATTATGCAGAAAAAGCTGTAAATGCCGGTGCAGTTGCATTGGTGGTTGAACGGCAGCTGGATCTGCCTGTACCACAATTGCTGGTGAAGGACAGCCGATTTGCGATGGCTGTTCTGGCAGATTTCTTTTTTGACTCTCCAAGCCAGAAGATGAATATGATTGGCGTAACGGGAACGAACGGAAAAACAACGACCACCTATTTGATTGAAAAAATCATGAGTGATTACGGGCGCAAGACGGGATTGATCGGTACTATTCAAATGCGGTATGACGGTCGCACCTACCCGATGTCAGGAACGACACCAGAGGCGCTTGATCTGCAGCGTAGTCTGCATGATATGGTTCAGAAGGGTACGGACTGCTGTGTTATGGAAGTTTCTTCTCACGCATTGGAACAAGGGCGAGTAAAGGGAACAAATTTCCGTACTGCGGTATTTACTAACCTGACGCAGGATCATTTGGACTACCACCATTCCATGGAGGAATATCGCGGGGCCAAAGGATTATTCTTTGCACGTCTAGGTAACGGTTATACGGAAGATGTCTCACAGCGTAAATTCGCTGTTATCAATGCAGATGACCCGGCAGCGGATTATTTCATCTCTGTGACTGCGGCTGAAGTGATTACATATGGCATGGGTGAAAAGGCGGATGTACGCGCATCCCAAATCTCAATCACGTCTCAGGGAACTTCTTTCCACGTGGATACATTTGCAGGCAGCACAGATATTCGCTTGCGCATGGTAGGCAAATTCAATGTATACAATGCAATGGCAGCAATCTCTGCAGCGCTGGTTGAAGGAATTCCGCTGGAAGAGATCAAGCGCAGTCTGGAGACGGTTCCGGGCGTGGATGGACGTGTTGAAGGAGTGGACGAAGGACAGCCATTTGCTGTTATTGTCGATTATGCCCATACACCGGATGGACTGGAGAATGTGTTGCGTACGGTGAAGGAATTTGCCGAAGGACGTGTGATCTGCGTGTTTGGCTGTGGTGGTGACAGGGACCGTACCAAACGCCCTCTCATGGGGAAAATTGCTGCGAATTATAGTGATTTTGTACTGGTTACTTCCGATAATCCACGGACAGAAGATCCGGATCTCATTCTCAAAGACATTGAACAGGGCCTGATTGAAGAATCCGTTCCTGCTGAACGTTATACGATGATTGTGGATCGACGCCAGGCGATTCATGAAGCTATTGAAATGGCAAGCCCAGCCGATGTAGTATTGATTGCGGGCAAGGGTCACGAGACCTATCAGATTATCGGCACAACCAAAACCGATTTTGATGACCGAATCATAGCCAAAGAAGCGATAAGGGGCAAATCCAATTGATAAAAAGAACATTGGCACAATTGGCCGAGATGTGTGGAGGAACATTAAGTGACGTTGCCGCTCATGGCAATGTAATGGTCGAAGGGGTGTTTACCGATTCGCGTAAACCTCTGGAAGGCAGTTTGTTTATCCCGCTAGTGGGTGAAAGGTTTGACGGACACGAATTTGTGCAAGCCTGTCTAGAGAAGGGGGCTTCAGGCGCGATCTGGCAAAAGGATCATGGTATTCCGCCACAAGGAGCTGTCATTGTTGTTGACGACACACTTGTCGCACTGCAAGCACTCGCATCTGCTTATCTAACGGAGAATAAAGCGGCTGTAGTCGGCATTACAGGCAGCAACGGCAAGACAACAACAAAGGACATCGTGGATGCCATTCTCTCGACGACGTTCAAAGTGCATAAGACGCAAGGCAACTTCAATAATCACATTGGTTTACCACTGACTGTACTAAGCATGGACCCGGATACCGAGATTATCATTTTGGAGATGGGTATGAGTGGTCGCGGGGAAATTAACGATTTGTCGGTTATTGCGCAGCCTGATGTAGCGGTCATTACCAATATTGGTGAATCACATCTGCTTCAGCTGGGGTCCAGACTGGAGATAGCCAGAGCCAAAGCCGAGATTGCCGCGGGATTGAAGCCTGGCGGGTTACTGATCTACAACGGAGACGAGCCTTTAATTGCACAAGTCCTTGAAGAACCCGCAACGAAACAACCCGATGGATTGCAGCGGTTTACATTTGGCCTGCAAACCGATAATGATGACTATCCTACCGGACTTATGAATGCGCAAAACGGCGTAGTTTTCACCACCAAACAGTCTGGAGAACATGCATTTACGCTACCTCTGCTAGGAACGCATAATGTCGTTAACTGTCTGGCTGCTTTGGCTGTAGCCCGTCATTTCATAGTGACGACGGAGCAGATTGCCGCGGGATTGTCTCGCTTGAAACTGACAGGCATGCGTATTGAGGTTACGCAAGGCGTTAGTGGTCTAACCCTGCTGAATGATGCATACAATGCAAGTCCAACCTCCATGAAGGCCGCAATCGATGTACTAGAAGGTCTGAAAGGATACCGCATGAAAGTGGCTGTGCTTGGTGATATGCTTGAACTCGGTCCCCAAGAGCAGGATCTGCATTACGGAATCGGAGAGTATATCACATCGGCCAAAATGGACATGGTGCTGGTATATGGTCCGCTATCAGCCAAGATTGCTGAAGGAGCAAGCAAGCATATGCCTACAGAGGCTGTGCATGCTTTTATAGATAAAGAAGAAATGACCCGTTATCTACTGGAGAAACTACATCCCAGAGACGTTGTTTTGTTCAAAGCCTCAAGAGGCATGAAGCTGGAGGACGTGGTCGAAGCACTACAAATAGCACCATTACAGAATCGAGTAGACTAGAGGGGTGAACCCATGGATTTTCAGGTATTACTGTTAACAATCGGCGTTTCATTTATTCTGGCGGTGATTGCCGCACCGCTCCTGATTCCGCTGTTACGCCGGATGAAATTCGGACAGCAAGTTAGGGAAGATGGGCCTCAGAGCCATTTGAAAAAAAGCGGAACACCTACAATGGGTGGAGTCGTCATTTTAGTTGCGTTCACATTGGCCTTTTTGAAATTTTCGGCAGTCAAGAATACAGACTTTTATGTCTTGCTTGTGGCTACGCTGGGATTCGGGCTGATTGGCTTCCTGGATGATTACATCAAAATTGTGTTCAAACGTTCGCTGGGACTGACGGCCAGACAAAAAATGCTGGGCCAATTGTTCTTCAGTGCAGTGATGTGTTTCTTGCTGATCCAGAATGGACACAGCACAGCCATCTCTATTCCGGGAACGTCATTCTCGTTTGACTGGACCGGATGGTTCTATTATCCGTTTGTCGTATTCATGATGCTTGCCATTACCAATGCGGTTAACTTTACCGACGGTCTGGATGGTTTGCTGTCAGGGGTAAGTGCGATTGCCTTTGGCGCGTTTGCCATTGTGGCGATGCAAGCCACGTCGATGCCGGCAGCAGTATGTGCAGCAGCGATGATCGGAGCCGTACTCGGTTTTCTGGTATACAATGCACATCCGGCCAAAGTGTTTATGGGAGACACCGGTTCTCTGGGGATTGGCGGTGCGATTGGTGCGGTAGCCATTGTAACCAAAACAGAGCTTCTATTTGTCATCATTGGCGGTATTTTTGTTATCGAGATCCTGTCTGTCATCATTCAAGTGGTATCTTTCAAGACTCGTGGCAAGCGTGTATTCAAAATGAGCCCCATTCACCATCACTTTGAATTAAGTGGTTGGTCAGAATGGCGAGTTGTTATTACCTTTTGGGCGGTAGGCGCAATTTTGGCCGCTCTTGGACTTTATCTCAACAAGGGGTTGTAGATCATGAATCATCCTGAATCATATCGCGGACAACAAGTAGTCGTGCTCGGATTGGCCAAAAGTGGCGTACAGGTCGCCAAAGTGCTGGATCGCGCCGGAGCGAAGGTTACAGTAAATGATAAAAAAGAGAGAGATCAATGTCCCGAAGCTTCCGAATTGGAGGCTTTGGGAATTTCTGTTGTATGCGGAGGGCATCCGGATGATCTGATTCACAGTGGTGTGAAGCTGGTTGTCAAAAACCCGGGTATCCCATACCATGCTGCTCCTGTGCAGCAAGCTTTGGCATTGGGCATTGAAGTGGTGACCGAAGTAGAGGTTGCTTATCATCTATGTGCTGCACCCATGATCGGGATTACGGGCTCCAACGGCAAAACAACAACCACCACTTGGGTGGGTAAAATGTTGGAGCATGCCGGCCTCAAGCCGATCGTTGCCGGTAATATCGGAACACCTCTCTGTGAAGCGGCAGAGCAAGCTTCTCCAGATAACTGGATGGTTGTTGAGCTTAGTAGTTTCCAGCTCAAAGGAACGGTTGATTTCCGTCCCCGGATTGCCAGCTTGCTTAACGTTGCTGAGACACATCTGGATTATCACGGGAACATGGATGATTATGTGGCTTCCAAAGCCAAACTATTCGCCAATCAGCAGCCTGACGACGTAGCCATCCTGAATTGGGATGATGCGGTATGTCGTGGTCTGGTTCCTTACATCAAAGGCAGATTGATCCCCTTCTCCGTGACAGAGAAATTGGATACAGGTGTGTATGCAGATCCTCCTTATGTGGATGGAGAAGAGGATGATGTGAAGCGTCAGGTAATTTACGCGGATGAAAACGGAGATCACCACATCATTATCGACGTTGAGGACATTGGCCTTCCTGGGCGATTTAATGTGGAAAATGCACTGGCTGCTGTGGCTATTGCCGTAGCGGCAGGAGCTGATCCTGCGTTGCTGGCTGCTCCGCTTGCAGACTTCAAGGGAGTTGAACACCGACTTGAGTATGTCCTGGAGTATAACGGCTCTGCATACTACAACAACTCCAAAGCGACCAATTCGAAAGCTACGGTTATGGCCCTGAATTCGTTCAAGGAACCGGTTGTATTAATTGCTGGAGGGTTGGATCGTGGGTCAGACATGATGGAGTTGTTACCCTTGTTCCAGGAACGGGTAAAAGCTGTCGTTGCAATTGGAGAGACACGGACAAAAATTGCCAAGATCGCGGAACTTGCCGGATTAAAGCAAATTAAGGTCGTCGATAATGAGGAGGACGCTGCCCGGACGTTGACCGTTGCTGTGCAGGAAGCATCGAAGCTTGCCACTGCTGGAGATGTCGTTTTGTTATCCCCGGCATGTGCAAGTTGGGACATGTTTGCTTCCTATGAAGAGCGGGGACGCATTTTTAAAGAGGCGGCGCATAACTTGTAAGTAGGGGGGTGGAAAAGCCCCTACTTCCATGCAAGGGGTGGCCTCCTGATGAAACAGACGCGACCGGCACCAGATATTTGGTTGCTGATTTGTATTTTGGCATTGCTTGCCATCGGCATTATTATGGTATATAGTGCGGGCTCGGTGCTTGCCTTTCATGACTATGGCGATTCATTTTATTTTGTAAAAAGACAGGCCCTGTTTGCGGTGCTTGGGCTTGTGGCCATGTTCGTAACTGCTAATGTAGACTACCGGGTGTGGAGGAAATATGCCAAGCCTATATTGATTGCCTGTTTTATAATGCTCATTGCGGTGCTCATTCCTGGAATCGGTGTGGTTCGCGGTGGTGCACGAAGTTGGCTGGGCATTGGTTCGTTTGGTATTCAGCCCTCAGAATTCATGAAGCTGGGCATGATTCTGTTTCTCGCTCACTGGCTGAGCAAGGAACCGGGTAAAATCAAAACTTTCACAACGGGGCTTCTGCCACCGCTGGGATTGATCGGTTTGGCTTTTGGGATTATTATGCTGCAACCTGATTTGGGGACTGGCACCGTGATGATGGGCGCAGCGATGCTTATTATTTTCACAGCCGGAGCGCGAATGAAACATCTAAGCCTGCTTGCTCTTGGTGGCATAGCGGGGTTTGCAGCTTTGATTGCAGCAGCACCCTATCGGTTGCAGCGTATCACAGCGTTTTTGGACCCGTGGTCCGATCCGCTGGGTGCCGGATATCAGATCATTCAATCCTTATACGCGATTGGTCCTGGTGGACTGGCGGGATTGGGACTGGGTATGAGCCGGCAGAAGTACAGTTATGTACCTGAACCGCAAACGGACTTTATTTTTAGTATTTTGGCCGAAGAACTCGGCTTTATAGGTGGAATGATTGTATTATTGTTGTTTCTGGTGCTGGTGTGGAGAGGGATGCGTGTAGCCATGACCATTCCGGATGCCTTCGGCAGTCTGCTTGGTGTTGGTATCGTAGGTATGGTCGCCGTACAGGTCATTATTAACATTGGTGTTGTCATTGGCATGATGCCTGTTACGGGCATTACATTGCCTCTGATCAGTTACGGCGGGTCATCATTGACCCTCATGCTCACAGCACTGGGCATTTTAGTGAATTTATCCCGTTATGCGAGGTGACTATGCGATGCGAGTCGTTCTAAGCGGTGGCGGTACGGGTGGACATATCTATCCGGCCGTTGCCATAGCAAGACAATGCGAGGCGGAGAATCCGGACTCGACATTTCTATACATCGGAGGAACCAGAGGTCTGGAAAGTAAACTGGTTCCCCAAGAAAATATTCCTTTTAAATCCATTGATATTACGGGCTTTCGACGGAAATTGTCCATCGAAAACCTGAAGACGGTCATGCGTTTCATTCAAGGAGTACGCAAGTCCAAAAAAATGCTGAAGGAATTCAAACCGGATGTTGTGATTGGTACAGGTGGATATGTATGTGGACCTGTGGTATATGCAGCAACAAAACTGGGAATTCCGAGTATAATTCATGAACAGAACGCCATCCCTGGTCTGACGAACAAATTTTTGATGCGTTATGTGGACACGGTTGCTGTTAGCTTTGAAGGTTCTGAAAAATCGTTTTCCGGCGCAAAAAAGGTGATCTACACCGGTAATCCGCGAGCGACTACGGTAGCCCAGGCTAGCCGTGATCGTGGTTTTGCCACGTTAGGTGTACCGATGAACAGCCGTGTTGTTCTTGTGGTTGGTGGCAGTCGCGGGGCAAAAGCAATCAATCAGGCCATGGTGGACATGGCTCCATTGCTGGAACAACTGGACGATGTACATGTAGTTTACGTGACAGGAGATACCTATTTTGATGAAACGCGTGAAGCCATTCGCAGCTCATTGGGTACGATGCCAAACCACCTGCATGTCCTGCCTTACGTGCATAATATGCCTGAGGTGCTTGCCTGCACATCCTTGATTGTAAACCGCGCAGGTGCATCATTCCTTGCGGAGATTACATCACTGGGTATTCCTTCGATCCTGATTCCGTCACCTAACGTGACTAATAATCATCAGGAAGCCAATGCACGCACGCTTGAGGGTGGAGGCGCATCACTCACGATGCTGGAGAAGGATCTTACAGGCAAAGTCCTGTATGAAGCCATCGCCAAGATTATGAATGATGAATCGGGACGCAAACGAATGGCTGAAGCCTCCCGGAAACTGGGGAAACCCGATGCAGCTGAAGTGCTTGTTCATGAAATTCAGCGTCTTGCTGCACGCCGATAAAGTGCGATTGTGGGCGATTGTCACACACAAGACGGGGCTGACATAAGATACCGTATAAATCGTGACCATCGTTCCATGGCGCCAGAGCACGGTCTGTAACAACAGAACATACCGTGCTCATCGGTTTTGAAGCAAAGGAGGAAGCAAACATGCATCAGTGGATATCGTTACTATCCCAGAATAATGTTGGCAGAGTTCTTGAAAACGAATCGCTAGCCAAATACACCACATGGAAGATCGGCGGTCCTGCGGATGCACTGGTCATTCCCGAGAATAAAGAGCAGATGATGAATCTCGTTCAATTGCTTCACACTTATCAGATTCCGTGGATGCAACTTGGACGGGGCTCAAACATGTTGGTGTCAGACAAAGGAATACGTGGTGTTGTGGTGAAACTAGGCGAGGGCTTTGATTATGCCGAATTTCACGAAGGCGGTGTAACCGCCGGAGCGGCGCATTCTTTTGTTAAACTCAGTGTGGTTGCTGCCAAAAAGGAATGGGCCGGTCTGGAATTCGGCAGCGGTATCCCCGGCACTGTCGGTGGAGCTGTGTACATGAATGCAGGCGCGCATGGATCGGATGTGTCACGGATATTCAAATTCGCTGAGATTGTACTGGAGACAGGGGAATTGGTACGTTACAGCAAGGAGGACATGGATTTTGCCTATCGCCACTCTGTTCTGCATGATCGGAGAGGCATCGTGCTGGAAGCTGCATTTGAACTCCAGCATGGAGAGCGCAACGTCATTTCGGAAACGATGGCGGCTTACAAAGATCGCCGGCGCCGCACACAGCCACTGCAGATGGCATGTGCAGGTAGTGTATTCCGAAATCCACCGGGTGATCATGCAGCCCGCCTGATTGAAGCAGCAGGGCTGAAAGGAATGACCCAGGGAGGCGCACAGGTATCCACCATGCATGCCAATTTCATTGTTAATACAGGCCAAGCAACAGCAGAGGACGTTATCACCCTAATGCAGCAGATACAGAGCACTATATCATCTCAAAACGGTATTAACCTGGTACCGGAAGTCTTCGTAGTGGGTGAGCGGTAAACCCCGGAGGTGATACATTGGACAAATTGGTGATTGAAGGCGGGAAACCCCTCTCAGGATCCATACGCATCCATGGAGCAAAAAATGCCGCTTTACCGATTATGGCCGCAAGTTTGTTGGCAGATGGAGAAGTTACACTGCATAACGTTCCACACTTGCTGGACATTGAAGTGATGCTGTATATCCTGGAACGGCTTGGATGCACGTGTCGGCATGAACAGGGAACAGTGACGATTAATACCTCGTCTATCCGGTCATATGATGTGCCAGAAGATCTAATGAAGCAGATGCGCTCTTCCATTTTTTTGATGGGACCATTGCTGGCTAAGTTTGGGCAAGTGTCAGTGTATCAGCCAGGCGGCTGTGCCATTGGGGAACGCAAAATTGATCTTCACCTCCGGGGCCTGGAAGCGCTCGGAGCTTTGATTGAAGAGCAGGACCAACAGATTATCTGTCATGGGCAAAATCTGGTGGGTACAGATATTCATTTGGATTTCCCGAGTGTGGGAGCGACCGAGAATATCATGATGGCAGCCGCTATGGCTAAAGGGACGACAACCATCTGCAACGCCGCAAGAGAACCTGAAATCCAGGACCTGCAACACTTTTTGAATGCTATGGGTGCAAGCATTATTGGTGCAGGAACGGATACAATTACGATCAATGGCGTTGAGAAACTGAAGCCTTGTTCCTATGAGATTATACCGGATCGAATCGTTGCCGGAACCGTGATGATTGCAGCAGCAGCAACACGAGGCAATGTTACGCTTACACACTGCAATCCTGCTCATCTTACTTCACTTATACATGTATTGAAGCGCACTGGTGTTCAAATCACAGTCTGCAATGATATAATGACGGTGAGCTGTATGAGCCGTCCCAAATCAGTAGACCGTATTGTGACTTCTCCGTATCCTTCGTTTCCGACAGATTTGCAATCGCAAATCATGGTGCTGCTCAGTCTGGCAGACGGATTCAGTGTGATGAAGGAAACGGTATTCGAGGGCCGGTTCAAACATGTGGATGAACTGAATGTGATGGGGGCTGATATTTCAGTCGATCTAAACGCAGCATTTATCCGTGGTGTTCCCCGTCTGTACGGGGCTACAGTAGAAGCAACCGATCTTCGTGCAGGTGCAGCTCTGGTCATTGCTGGTCTGGCTGCTCAAGGCAAAACGGTTGTGGAGCAAGTGCATCATATTGACCGGGGCTACGATCAGATCGAGAAGTTATTCCAAAGTCTTGGAGCATCGGTTGAGCGACAGTCGCCCGTTTCGAAGCAGTTGGATTTTGCCAATTAACGTCCTTGGCGTCCCCTCTTGAAGGGAGGGGACCTGAGGCTTTGTGGAGCGCTACTTATGCCTAAAAGTCAAATTCCGGTTCTGAAGAAGAATCGGCCAAAAGGAAAAACAAGCCGCAAAATTGTAATTATTCTCTTATTATTATTTATTGTATTGCTGGCTGTATTATTCTTTCGTTCTTCCATGAGTCGGATTTCGGCAATTGAAATTACGGGTAATGTATATACAGCAACTTCAGAACTGCTGGAGAAAAGCGGACTGAAAGAAGGCGAACAATTTTTTGGGACAAGTACTGCCGAGGTTATTGAGCGTCTCAAGACCATCAAGGCGATTTCCACCGTTACCGTGGACAAGCAATTTCCGGGGATTATCCATATCAAGGTTCAGGAATATGCCACGGTTGCTTATGAGCTTGGTTCTGACGGTACGTTAAAAGCGATATTAGCCAGTGGGACAAGCTTGACGGTTCCGGCAACAATTGGTGTTGCTGTGGAGAAGCCTATATTGACCCAATGGAAGGCTGATGATCCACTCAAAGCCAAACTAAGCCAGACACTGGCTAAAATTCCGAATGAATTGACGACGGATATTTCGGAAATTATTCCGAATCCAACGCCTTCATTTCCGGATCAGATTCGGATGTATACCAAATCGCAGTTTGAAGTGATTACAACCGTCTCTCTTTTATCAGATAAAGTGGAGTATCTGAATCAGGTGATTGAGACCGAACGGCCTGGGAAAATTACCATGCTTGAGGCAGATACCTATGTCCCTTTCATCCCGGATGACCCGGAAGATGATGCTGAACCAGGAGCAAGCCCCTGATCTTTGCCATCATGAGGCTGGACTGAATATGAAAGCCTAGGCAGGTCGGGGTTTGACCCCGTCAGAGCAATGAAACTTGTTCTTTCTGAGATGAAGAAAAAATGATACACTTGAACTTATGGCACATGAGTTGCCTCCTTCTTTTTTCTTCAATGTTTTATGTCTGGCAACCAGATTTTGACACCCAAAAACATTGTAGAAAAAAGAGGGAAAGCCTGAAGTGTGTTGAATATGTTTTAAGAGTGTTTAAATTCGAACGTAATTTACTATTGGAGTCAGGAGGTGCCACAGACTTGAGCAACAATGACATCATTGTTAGTTTGGACATCGGTACATCCAAAATTCGCGCTATTATTGGGGAAATGAATAATGGAACCTTTAATATTATAGGAGTTGGATCTGCCGACTCGGAGGGAATTCGCAAAGGTGTAATCGTAGATATCGATCAGACGGTGCAGTCGATTCGCAACGCAGTGGATCATGCAGAACGTATGGTAGGTATTCAAATATCCGAAGTGTATGTTGGAATCTCGGGAAATCATATCGGACTGATGAGCAGTCACGGCGTCGTGGCTGTGTCTAACGAGGATCGTGAAATCGGAGAAGAAGACATGGAACGGGTGTTGAAAGCAGCCGAAGTCATTGCAGTTCCGCCGGAACGGGAAATTATTGATGTTGTCGCCAAGCAATATGTTGTGGATGGCTTGGAGGGCATACAGGACCCCCGTGGTATGATTGGTGTTCGTCTGGAAGTTGAAGCAACGATCATTACGGGTGCAAAAACCGCGATACATAATCTTTTGCGCTGCGTGGAAAAAGCGGGTCTGAAAGTAAGCGATCTGGTTCTCATGTCGCTTGGAGCGGGTCAACTGGCTTTGTCCAAAGATGAAAAAACGATGGGTTCAGTGCTTGTTGATATTGGAGCAGGTGCAACAACCATCGCCATTTTTGAAGAAGACAGTCTTGTTGCAACATCAACGTTGCCTATAGGTGGGGAATTCGTAACAAATGATATCGCCTATGGCTTACGCACGTTAACGGATCAGGCAGAGAAAGTGAAACTGAAATATGGCTGCGCCTGGTTGGATGATGCTGCTGCGGATGTGATGTTCAAAGTCACCCGAATTGGCAGTAATGTAGACAAGGAGTTTTCACAGGAGGATCTGGCAGCAATTATTGAACCTAGGGTTCAAGAAATATTCCAGATGATATCGCAAGAAGTGAAGCGTCTTGGTTACAACGAGCTTCCTGGAGGTTATATACTAACGGGAGGTACGGTCTCTATGCCGGGGGTTCTGCAGGTCGCTCAGCATGAGCTTGCTGCTTCGGTACGAGTTGCAGTTCCGGATTATATTGGTGTGCGTGACCCCGGGTTTACAAGCGGAGTTGGCATATTGCACAGTGTAATTCGCAGTTTGCGCATTCGTCCCTCGATCAATAACGGCGGTGGAAATAACAACAACAATAATAACAACAAGAAACCGACCAACCGTCCGAAGCCAAATACGGCACAGGAATCGGAGCAAAAACCCGGTCTGTTCGAGCGGCTGAAGAATATGTTCAGCGAATTTATATAACAGGTTGGATCCATTTCATACATTCTTGAAGCCGTCTGAATGCGCCGGTACTAAAATAAACGCTTTCGTTCGTCGATATATGAAATTGATTCGGTTCAAATCAAAAATTGGACGGGCCATCCATGCACATTGAGGGGGAGATGGAATAATATGTTGGAATTTGATTTCGAGATGGAGAGCTTGGCTCAAATTAAAGTCATCGGTGTAGGCGGCGGCGGAAGCAATGCAGTCAACCGTATGATTGAAAATGGTGTACAAGGTGTTGAATTTATTACGGTAAATACGGATGCTCAGGCGTTACACCTGGCGAAATCCGAGCATAAATTGCAAATCGGTGATAAATTGACTCGTGGTCTTGGTGCTGGTGCCAACCCGGATGTAGGTAAAAAAGCAGCGGAAGAGTCCCGCGATCTGATCATGAACACGTTGAAAGGTGCAGACATGGTATTTGTTACAGCCGGTATGGGCGGCGGTACAGGTACAGGTGCGGCTCCGGTTATTGCCGAAATCGCTAAAGAGTGTGGTGCACTTACCGTTGGTGTCGTAACTCGTCCATTTACATTTGAAGGACGCAAGCGTTCCAGCCATGCAGAGCAAGGTATTGAAGCTCTCAAAGAAAAAGTCGACACACTGATCGTGATTCCTAATGATCGTTTGCTCGAAATCGTAGACAAAAAAACTCCTATGCTTGAAGCATTCCGTCAAGCGGATAATGTACTTCGTCAAGCGGTACAAGGTATCTCTGATTTGATCGCTGTACCGGGACTGATCAACCTTGACTTTGCTGACGTCAAAACGATTATGCACGAACGTGGTTCAGCCCTTATGGGGATTGGTGAATCAACTGGTGAGAATCGTGCCGCAGAAGCAGCACGGAAAGCCATTATGAGTCCTTTGCTTGAAACTTCTATTGAAGGTGCTCGCGGCGTAATCATGAACATTACGGGTGGCGTTAATCTGTCCCTGTATGAAGTGAATGAAGCGGCAGAGATCGTAACGTCTGCTTCCGACCCGGAAGTAAACATGATCTTTGGTGCCATCATTGACGAAGACCTGAAAGAGGAGATTAAGGTTACAGTTATTGCAACTGGTTTTGAAGATAAACCTGCTCCGCCACCACCAGGACGTAAGCCAGCTCCAGCAACAGCGGAGACGACAGATACGCGTTCGCCGAACCTGCGTCCTTTCGGAAATCAGCCGAGCAATGATCAGCTGGACATTCCGACATTTTTACGCAATCGTTCACGCAATAATAACA
This sequence comes from Paenibacillus amylolyticus, assembly GCF_047302515.1. Taxonomy (GTDB): domain Bacteria; phylum Bacillota; class Bacilli; order Paenibacillales; family Paenibacillaceae; genus Paenibacillus; species Paenibacillus amylolyticus_G. The sequence goes on from NZ_CP168019.1 coordinate 1,111,427, forward strand.
ACGATTAATACGCAAATCAGTTTATTGGAAACCCGGTACTCCTTATGGAGTGACCGGGTTTTTTCTGTTTATTTAGATATCATAGCATACAGCAATGAACAAATTCTGAACAAAGGGCCTGAGCAATTCCGACAAAAAAAGTTGGAACCACACCCCCATGATTAGACAGACTTTGAACAGGGGGCTCCGTATACTTGTGAATATGCTCATGAATATCAGGATATCGGGTACCGGTATTTCGATATGTTGCGCGCAGGCAGGTGAAGACTTTGGTTGTTTATGTGGATCTAATTTTTTTGACAAACCTGTGTATTGACGGTGCACTCATCGGAATGACCGCCTGGATGCGCAAGACAAAGCTGGTTTGGTGGCGATGGTTGCTGTCAGCCATTGTGGGTGCATTATACGTGGTCATGATGTTTGTACCGGAGTTTGATTTTATGTTCACCTTTCTGATCAAGTTCGGGTTCTCGCTGGTCATGCTTACGATTGCTTTTGGTTTTAAAGGTCTGCAGGCTTTTGCGAGGACGCTCGGTACCTTCTATGTGATTAATTTTGTCGCTGCCGGAGGTATTCTGGGTGTGCATTACATGCTTCAGAGCTCCGGTGAGTTGTTTAACGGCATTTGGTTCACGGCTTCTGGCGGTATGTCATTTGATCTGAAAATTGCTTTCTGGTTCACGTTTATCGTATTTTTTGCTGTCCTGTTTTTATTCAAAGCTGTGCAGAGCTCAAAACGGAAAACGGATCGCATGACGACCTATTTGGGTAAAGTTGAGGTCTGCATCGATGAGGTAGTCATTTCTTGTACAGGCCTTCTGGATACGGGCAATCAACTTACCGATCCCTTATCGCGCATGCCGGTCATGGTGATGGAGGTTTCGTTATGGCAAGACATGTTACCCGCTTCATGGAAGGGTAGACTCAAGGATGAGGCGCCGGACAACCTTATTCTGGAGCTGGATCAGGAAAGTTTTCAGTGGCAGGATCGACTGCGGCTGGTTCCTTATCGGGGCATTAACAAAGGGACTGCGTTTATGCTGGCAATGAAGCCGGACCGAGTGAAGGTGACGATGGAGGAAACATGTTATGAGACGACAAGGGTACTTATTGGGCTGGATGGGGGTGTTTTGTCGTCGGATGGGAAATACCAGGCCGTGATTCATCCTGAACTTGTGCAAGACGCTGCTTCTGCGCAGTCTACGGCTCTCTCTGCGGGAGCAACAGAAAAGCCGCTGAATGTGGTATAGGAGGAACGTACATGCTTGTGAAATGGAAACTGGTGGCGCAGCTGCAATATTACCGTTTGTTATTTTTGTTGGGGCTCAAAAGTGAAGAGATCTATTATATTGGGGGAAGTGAGGCACTTCCGCCGCCTTTGACAAGGGAAGAGGAAGAATTTTTGCTGCAAAAATTATCCTCGGGAGACTCGGCCATTCGCGCGATGCTTATTGAGCGCAATCTGCGTCTTGTGGTATACATTGCACGAAAATTTGAAAACACAGGAATCAATATTGAGGATTTGGTCTCCATTGGAGCGATCGGATTGATCAAGGCAGTTAATACATTTGACCCGGAAAAGAAAATCAAACTGGCAACCTATGCTTCACGTTGTATCGAAAATGAAATTTTGATGTACTTGAGACGTAATAGTAAGATACGAACTGAAGTTTCTTTTGATGAACCGCTTAACATTGATTGGGATGGAAATGAACTATTATTATCCGATGTATTGGGTACTGAAAACGATACAATCTATCGGAATATTGAAGAGCAGGTAGACCGGAAACTTTTGCACAAGGCACTGGAAAAATTAACGGAGCGCGAGCGAATGATTATGGAGCTTCGTTTTGGCCTGACGGATGGGGAAGAAAAGACACAAAAAGATGTAGCGGATCTCCTAGGAATCTCCCAATCCTACATCTCTCGACTCGAAAAAAGAATCATTAAAAGACTCCGCAAGGAGTTCAATAAAATGGTCTGAAATACATCATTGGTCAGAATGGGTATTACTGGCAAGGGTGCCAAGTACGAATAAAAAAGCCTGCCCCGGAGATAATGTACATTAATGTTTCTCCTTGGGAGGTAAATCACGATGACCCGAAACAAAGTCGAGATTTGTGGCGTGGACACCGCAAAATTGCCTGTCCTCACCAACACTGAAATGCGGGAATTGTTTCATTCCCTTCAGCAACACCATGATCGCTCAGCAAGAGAGAAATTAGTGAATGGCAACCTGCGTCTGGTACTCAGTGTCATTCAGCGTTTTAACAATCGGGGGGAGTTTGTCGATGATCTGTTCCAGGTTGGTTGCATCGGCCTGATGAAAGCCATTGATAATTTTGATTTATCCCAGAATGTCAAATTTTCAACCTACGCGGTGCCGATGATTATCGGTGAAATCCGTCGATACCTGCGTGATAATAACCCAATTCGGGTATCTCGCTCCTTGAGGGACATTGCTTACAAAGCACTTCAGGTCCGTGACAGCCTGACGAATAAAAATTCCCGGGAACCGACGATATTCGAAATTGCGGAAGTACTGAATGTGCCGAAGGAAGATGTTGTTTTTGCATTGGACGCCATTCAGGACCCGGTCTCGCTCTTCGAACCGATTTATCATGATGGTGGAGATCCGATCTATGTTATGGATCAGATCAGCGATGACAGAAACAAGGATGTGTCATGGATCGAGGAAATTGCACTCCGTGAAGCGATGCATCGTCTTGGTCAGCGGGAAAAAATGATTCTGTCGATGCGGTTTTTCGAAGGGAAAACCCAGATGGAAGTGGCTGATGAAATTGGCATTTCCCAGGCTCAGGTATCACGTCTGGAGAAATCAGCGATACAGCAGATGCAAAAACATGTAAAGTCATAACACGATGCAAAGGCAGAAGGACGATCAATCGGGGCAGTGTATACCGTTGGTCGTCTTTTTGTTTTGGACCGTTTCCACATTCGATGAAAAACAGGACATTTTTCGCCCCTGAAACATATATTGTATAGAAGCGTGAAGAACGGGCAGAAGAGGAATAACAGGGGGCGGGAATGAATGAAAGTAAATACGAGCGAAGTAGCGGCACGAGGCATGAAAATCTCGGACTTTCAAACAAAGGATGTCATTAACATTACGGATGGTAAACGCCTCGGTCAGATCAGTGATTTGGAGCTGGATCTGAAGCAGGGACGAATTGAAGCGATTGTTGTGCCGGGGTACAGCCGTTTTATGGGTCTTTTTGGCGGGGGAACGGATCTGGTGATTCCCTGGAGAAACATTGTGAAGATTGGTTCAGATGTGATTCTGGTGAAGATGGATGAGGTGAAGGAAAATACGTATGACGAGCGTGATCGCGAAGCGCGCCTGTATGATGAACAGCAGCATAACCGCACAGAACGTGTGGAACGCATTGAACGGTCGGAACGTAATCAGCGTCGAACGATATAAATGAGACAGAATGTGGCTCATTTGGTACACTGGAAGTGGTGAGGTGAGATAATGGAACCCTTTGTATTGGATAAAGAATTACTTGAACGGACCAAGAACCCAAATTCAGATTTCGGTCCTGATCCGTTATTATTATATGTTGAGCCCTGGACACAGCAATTTGAACAGTTGTCAGTCGGGTTTACGACGAGGCATGGTGGAGTTGGAAAAATTCCGTATGCCACGCTCGATTGTGCTTATCATGTGGGGGATGACCCTGAAGTTGTACTTAACAACCGCAGGCTTGTAACCGAGAAGCTTGGTTTTGCAGCAGAAGCATGGACCTGTGGAGAGCAGGTGCATGGCAAACATGTGGCTGTAATTACCGCTGAAGATCGGAGCAGAGGATTACTTGATCGTGAATCTGCGTTGCAGGATACGGATGGATTGGTCACGAATGTTCCTGGTGTGCTGTTGACTTCTTTCTATGCAGACTGTGTTCCGCTTTATTTCTATGACCCCGTGCAGCAGGCGGTAGGTCTTGCTCATGCCGGCTGGAAAGGTACAGTCGCGGGTATCGCTGTATCCATGGTGGAGACGATGGAACGGGAGTATGGCAGTCGTAGGCAGGACATTCGAGCTGCAATCGGTCCGTCAATTGGAGATTGCTGTTATGAAGTGGATGAGGCGGTCATGCAGTATGTACGGGTTTGGTTTGATGATTCCCCGGTTAATGATAAATACAAGGATTCTGCTTCTAAACAAGCATATCGAGCCGTGAATAACGGTAAAACGATGTTAAACTTGAAAGAATGCAATCGACACATTATGATGAAAGCAGGAATAATGCCGGATCATATCGAATGTACAACATGGTGTACAAGTTGTCATCCCGAACTATTTTTCTCCTATCGGAAGGAAAATGGTGTTACAGGGCGGATGGCGAGCTGGATTGGGCTGGAAGAGAGGTGACCCTCTGTGTCATTGGAGGAGCGTATACAACAGGTAAATCAGAAGATCGAGGATGCATGTCGGCGCAGTAACCGTCATCGTGATGATGTGAATGTGATTGCGGTCACGAAATATGTCTCACTTGAAACAACGGGATCGGTGCTGGATCATGGTCTTGAGCATATTGGAGAAAACCGGTGGCAGGATGCACAGGCCAAATGGGAAGCTTTTGGTCAGCAGGGTACCTGGCACTTTATCGGTCATTTGCAGACAAACAAGGTGAAAGACGTGATTGGCAAGTTTCGTTACATACATTCACTGGATCGTTTGTCATTGGCGAAGGAGTTGGATAAAAAAGCAGCTTCACTTGGCACACAAGTGGAAACGTTTTTGCAGGTGAATATTTCGGGTGAAGAGAGCAAGTATGGCTTACAGCCTGAACAGGCAAGTTCTTTTTTGCGTGATATTCGTTCGTTCAACAATCTCAAGGTCGTTGGCCTGATGACCATGGCACCTCATGAGGAAGATCCGGAGCTGACGCGTCCCGTATTTCGTGGATTGCGTGAGCTGAGAGATCAACTGAATGGACAAGCCCTTACAGCAGAACCATTGACTGAACTGTCGATGGGGATGTCCAATGATTTTGAAGTGGCCATTGAAGAAGGTGCAACCTGGGTACGGCTAGGATCGATTCTCGTAGGAAAAGAGGAGGGTTCACGATGGGCGTAATGAATAAATTTATGAATTTCCTCGGACTTCAGGAAGAGGAAGAGATTGTGGAACGTGAACGAATGGCTGCGCAGGAGGAAAATGAATCTGAACATCAGGAAGCTGAAACCTCCAGTCTCGATAAACGTAGAAACCAAAGGGGGAATAATGTGGTGAGCATTCATTCCCAGAAAAATGTTAAAGTTGTCCTGTATGAACCGCGTTCTTATGACGAGGCTCAGGAAATTGCCGACCATCTGCGTTCGCATCGTACCGTTGTGGTGAACTTGCAACGAATTCGCCAGGACCAAGCACTGCGCGTTATTGATTTTTTGAGTGGCACGGTATATGCATTGGGTGGCGGTATTTCCAAAATCGGCGGAAACATTTTTCTCTGTACGCCAGATACGGTTGAAATTCAGGGATCAATTACGGAAATACTGGCTGACAGCGAGCAAGATTATAACAGAATGAGGTGAGCCACTTTTGTATCAGATTGAAAGCGTGTTGTACACGTTATACCAGATTTACTTTTACATGGTCATTGTCTACATATTGATGTCTTGGCTTCCCAATGCGCGGGAAAGCTTCATCGGTGAATGGCTGGGCAAATTAGTGGAACCATATTTAAGACCGTTTCGCCGATTTATACCGCCTTTGTTCGGTGTGCTGGATATTTCCCCGATTGTGGCGCTGATCGTTCTGCAACTTGCGCTTAATGGGCTAATCTCCATACTCCGGTATTTTGCATATTAGAGGTTGTTCAAAAAGTCCGCTTTTGATTACGAAGGATGCCTAGTGGCATCGTCAGCATCGAATATGGAATTCAGCCGAAATAAGCGGGAGGCTTACGAAGTATGTTTCCTTCGGAAACATTGTAGTTGCTCACGTAGTTTTTTCTACGCTCCGCTACTCCATTTCTAGCTTTATCCCATCTTCTCGGTACTGAAAACCGGTCTTTTTGAACACGGACTATTAGGGTAGGGTGACATAGATGAGCGGTGAAATTTACGAACATTTTAGCCATGATGAGCGGGATTTTGTAGATAAGGCTTCGGATTGGGTTGAGCAGGCGGGTAAGTATCATGACATGAAGCTAACTGACTTTCTTGATCCAAGACAGGTTTTTATATTACAGACTCTTGCCAATCGCCGTAACGACGTTCAGATTCGTCTGGATGGTGGTTACGAGGCTGCTGAACGCAAGCGTGCGCTGGTTGCACCTGATTATATGTATCTGGATGATGAGGATATGGGTATGCAGGTGCTCAGTATTACGTCTGATGATCAGAAAATCTCGGAGCTGGAGCATGGGGACTATATGGGTTCCCTGCTCGGGCTTGGGATGAAACGTGGAAAGATCGGGGATATCCAAGTGCTGGAGGACGGTTGCCATACAGTGGTGGCGGCGGAAACCGGCGCTTTTTTATCGCTTCAACTGAATCAGGTGCATCGGTTACATGTGTTCACAGAGTTACTTCCTTTGGATCAGATGCGATGGTCAGAGAGTAAACTGGAGACGATGGACATTACGGTCGCTTCGCTTCGTTTGGATGGAATCTGCGCAGATGTGTATCGGCTTAGTCGCAGTAAAGTGCTGGCTCCGATCAAAGCTGGTCGCTGCCGTGTGAACTGGAAAGTTGAGGAAGATCCCTCCAAATCGCTAAAAGCGGGTGATGTCGTATCCATTCAGGGATTTGGCCGCTTCAAGGTTATGGAACAGGATGGGATGACCAAAAAAGGGCGTTGCCGAGTGAAAATCGGCAAATTTGCCTGAGTCTGTTGCAGGAAAATCCGCTTTCTTGTCGAAATGTTTATCATAAAGGTGTAGAAAATACGCGGTGTATCCGATAAACATTAAGTCAAAGCTTTACATGAACGTTGGAGGATGCAATTCTGATCCTGCATTCCGTATACGTTGCCAAGGTTAGGCATCAACGATACGGCCCCTTGGGTGGTACCCATATGCTGCAAACCTTCTCTGGACGGGAAGGAACTTTAACAGGAGGTGGACAGCATGCCATTAACGCCGCTGGACATACACAACAAGGAATTTTCCCGACGTTTGCGCGGGTATGACGAGGATGAAGTCAATGAATTCCTGGATCAAGTCATCAAAGATTACGAAGGCGTCATTCGCGAGAACAAAGAGCTGAGCAATCAGTTGCTGTCCGTTCAGGAGAAACTGGATCATTTTTCTACAATTGAAGAGACGCTTAGCAAAACGATTATCATTGCGCAGGAAGCTGCTGATGATGTGAAGGGTAATGCGAAGAAAGAAGCGCAGTTGATCGTGAAGGAAGCAGAGAAAAATGCAGACCGGATCGTGAACGAATCGTTGGGCAAATCTCGCAAAATTGCTTTGGAAGTGGAAGAACTGAAAAAGCAGGCCTCGATTTATCGTGCCCGTTTCCGCACGCTTGTTGAAGCGCAGCTTGAACTGTTGACTCAGGATGGTTGGGAAGTGCTGGAGAGCCGGGAGCAGGAAGTGCGTGACCGTGAGCGGGAGATGAAAGAAATTTATTAGTCTGTCGCCTGGTTGACTTTTGTCTGCAAAGAGGCTATAACTATATTCATAATGAATAGTGATTCCATGACGGGTTCAGTACGTTATGATCTCATCCCTCAGAGAGTTGGTGGTTGGTGCAAACCAATGGATGAGTTATAGCCGAATATCTCCCCGGAGAAGTGACGCTGAAGCGGTGATTATGATTGCCGTGTGTAAGCCGAACCGTAAGCCGTACGTTATAACGGCACCCTGCAGTAGTATAGCGGGGCATAAGCGCTGTTGATGACAGAGCATACCCAGGCTTGCCTGGATGTGGTTTGTGATGAACAGAATTAGGGTGGTAACGCGAGTATAGCCTCGTCCCTTTCCAGGGACGGGGCTTTTTTGTGTCCAAAAAAGGCGAACGTTCATGAGGCCCGAAGGGACCTCAAGGAGAGAGCCTCCCCGCCGGGAAAGCAAAGCGCCCGGCAACACCCGCCTCGGGGTAAGGCCATGCGGCGTTCACGCAGGGAACAGCCGCAAAATGGCCGCCATCACGCACATTAACCCTCGCCCATAAGCGCCACCGATCCCCAACGACAACCCATCCCGGGTGTCCAGAGGGCGGAGCGCCTATGGGGTCCCCCTTGGCAAGGGGGATTTAGGGGGATTGAAACGCTTTTTGTGGACGGTCCACAATCCAACCAAAGAAAGGGAAGATAATGATCATGCAACGAGTTGACGTTAAAGAGAAGGCACGTGCCAGAGAATTACGCGTGTTAGATAAATGGAAAACGGAGAATACATTCAAAAGATCCATCGAAAACCGTGAGGGCAAGCCAAACTTCGTATTTTATGAAGGGCCGCCTACAGCAAACGGTAAACCGCATATCGGTCACGTACTGGGACGGGTAATCAAGGATTTTGTTGGACGGTATAACACGATGAAGGGTTACCGTGTCGTTCGTAAAGCAGGTTGGGATACACATGGTCTGCCTGTAGAACTGGGTGTACAGAAGAAGCTTGGCATCTCCCACAAGTGGGAGATCGAAGATTACGGCGTGGAGAAATTCATTAACGAATGTAAAGCGAGTGTATTCGAGTACGAGCAACAATGGCGTGATTTGACAGAAGGTATCGGATATTGGACGGATATGGATAACCCATATATCACTCTTGATAACAACTACATCGAGAGTGTATGGAACATCCTGGCGACAATCCACGAGAAAGGACTGCTGTATCGTGGTCATCGTGTGAGCCCGTATTGCCCATCATGTCAGACAACACTGAGTTCTCATGAAGTTGCACAAGGGTACAAAGACGTCAAAGATCTGAGTGCTACAGCGAAATTCAAACTGAATGACAGCGGAGAATTTGTACTGGCTTGGACGACAACGCCTTGGACACTGCCTTCACACGTCGCACTTGCCGTGAATCCGGATATGGACTACTCCCGTGTTCGTCAAGGTGATGAAGTGTACATCATGGCAACCAATCTGGTTGAAAAAGTGATGAAAGATACCAAAGGTGAGTATGAGATCATTGGTGCACTGAAAGGTGCCGATTTGGTTGGCAAAACGTATGATCCTCCGTTCAACTACGTACAGGCTGAGAAAGCCAACATCATCTTGGGTGCAGGCTTTGTAACGGATGCAAGTGGTACGGGTATCGTACACATGGCTCCTGCCCATGGTGAAGATGACTATCGTGTATGCCGTGAGAATGGGATCAGCTTTGTGAACATGGTGGACTTGGAAGGCAAATTTGTCGCTGAGGTTACTGACTTTGCGGGACGTTTCGTGAAGGATTGTGATATTGATATCGTGCGATATCTGTCTGAGCATGGACGATTGTTCAGCAAAGAAAAATATGAGCACAGCTATCCATTCTGCTGGCGTTGTGATACACCGCTTCTGTACTATGCGATGGACAGCTGGTTTATCCAAACAACAGCCATCAAGGACCAATTGATTGCCAACAACAGTGAAGTGGATTGGTACCCAGGTCACGTTCGTGAAGGTCGCTTCGGGAAATTCCTTGAGGATCTGGTGGATTGGAACATCAGCCGTGATCGTTATTGGGGAACTCCGCTGAACATCTGGGTGTGTGAGGAGACTGGCGAACAATTTGCACCACACAGCATTGCAGAATTGCGTGCTCGTGCGGTAGGTGATGTGCCTGAGAATCTTGAATTGCATAAACCATATGTGGATGACGTTAAAGTCATGAGCTCTTGTGGCAAATATGAGATGAAACGTACACCGGAAGTGATCGATGTCTGGTTCGACAGCGGCTCCATGCCGTTTGCCCAGCAGCACTATCCATTTGAAAATAAAGAAGTATTCGAACAGCAGTATCCTGCGGATATGATCTGTGAAGGGATTGACCAGACACGTGGCTGGTTCTACAGCTTGTTGGCGGTTTCTACCCTTTTGACAGGCAAAGCGCCTTACAAAGCGGTTATGGCTACAGGTCACGTTCTCGACGAGAACGGACAGAAGATGTCCAAATCCAAAGGTAACGTTATCGATCCTTGGGAAGTAATTGAAGAATACGGTACAGATGCATTCCGCTGGGCTTTGTTGTCTGACAGTGCACCGTGGAACAGCAAACGTTTCTCCAAAGGTATCGTAGGGGAAGCAAAATCCAAAATGGTGGATACGCTGGTCAACACCCATGCATTCCTGACGCTTTATGCTACCATTGATGGATTTGATCCACAGGAGCACCCGTTCCAACTGTCCGCACACAAGCTGGATCGCTGGATTCTGTCGAGACTGAACAGCCTGATCCTGGTTGTAGAAAAAGCATTGCTGGTTAACGACTATCTGAACTCTTCCAAAGCGATTGAAGCATTTGTTGATGAGTTGAGTAACTGGTATATCCGTCGTTCCCGTGACCGCTTCTGGGGAAGTGGCCTGACAGAAGATAAACTGGACGCTTACCGTACATTGACCGAAGTACTGGTGACTACCGCGAAGTTGGTTGCTCCGTTCACACCAATGCTGGCAGAAGACATCTATCTGAACCTTGCAACAGGCGAGAGTGTGCACATGGAAGACTATCCGGTAGCTAATGAAGCGCTGATTGATGCAGGACTGGAACAGGATATGGAGACGGCTCGCCGCGTGGTTGAACTTGCCCGTAACGTTCGTAACGAAACAGGCATCAAGACACGTCAGCCACTGTCCGAATTGATCGTTTCTTTGGATAAAGGGTTTGACCTGGCAAGTTATGAAGAGATCATCAAGGAAGAGATCAATGTAAAAGGAATCCGTACAGAGCATAATGATGCGGAATTCGTTGACTTTACATTGAAGCTGAACCTGAAAGTTGCAGGTAAGAAATACGGTAAAAACGTAGGATTCCTGCAAAACTTCTTCAAGGGAATGACGGCTGATGAGACGCGTAAAGTGGTTTCGGAGGGTGTGCTGAACATCGTTTCTCCGGAAGGCGAAGAGCTGCAAGTGACAAGCGAAGAATTATTGGTTGATAAACAGGCCAAATCAGGCTTTGCTTCAGCATCAGGTTACGGTCTGACGGTTGCGCTCAATACCGAAATCACGCCAGCCTTGGAACAGGAAGGTTGGGTTCGTGAAGTGGTTCGTGCTGTGCAGGATACCCGGAAACGACTGGACCTGCCAATTGAGAAAAGAGTACGTTTGACACTGGATGTGGATGCATCCCTTCAGGAAGCTATTCAGGCGTTTGATGATGTGTTGCGTGAAAATGTTCTCGTAACGGAAGTTACATTTGGTTCGAATGAGTCGATGGAACGTGTTGAAGCCGGAGGCAAATCGATCGGTATTTACATCGAAGCGTAATTCGGAGCATGTCCCATTCAATTAGGACAGAATATAGAGTATAAACCAACGAGCCGCAGAGGCAGGGACATATTCCCTGGTTCTGGGCTCGTTTGTTTTTTAGGCAATAAGGCAATGATTCTATAGTGCAGTCAATCTATATTGATCAAAGGAACTGACCAAAATATGAGCGAACATGACAAGCAAACCGCATCCACTTCACAACAATCAACGTCAGATAATCTGAATTCGCATGACAAAATTGAAGAGTTACATACCCTGACGAACCGTCTGGCGAATGAACTGGAACGTTCACGAATAGCGCAATACACAGAATTGCTGAACAGGCCATGGAAGCTGATTGGACTTAACCTGTTGTCTGGAGCCGCACGAGGTGTGGGGATTGCGATTGGGTTTACCTTTTTCGCAGCAACAATCATTTATGTTTTACAGCTACTTGGGGCGCTCAATCTTCCCATTGTTGGAGATTACATCGCTGATATTGTGCGTATTGTCCAGCGCCAGCTTGATATGAACACATACTAAGCGTTTAGCAGCGATTAAAGGTGAAAGAAATCAAAGTGCATTTAGTACGTGTCATCCGTCTCCATGTCCGGTTCTAACAGCCCCTCGCCTTCACGGTTCTCCAGGTACTGGCGATATTGCCGATTACGCACGATGGAGACGTCATGACCGTAGATATCCGTTGCCACAAAGCTTTCGTACGCTTCAACGCAGCCTTCCACTTCATCGGTGGCTTCAATCGCCATAACATCATAGCTGTCGATATCGCGTCCTTCAGCCATGGCTGGTGAGTTCGATGTGCCCCAGCTTTCAACAATCTGCCAGGTGTCTTCACCATCGAAGCCATTTTGATCATCACGCTCGTCCAGACTAGTTCGACCAAATGCCGGGGCAAGGAATTCTTCCTCTACAGGACGGTTTTCGGAGACAACGGTTTCCGGTTGATGTTTTTTGCAGTATTTGGTGTAGGGAACAGCTTCCATGCGTTCATAAGGGATGGGTTGCTGGCAGACCGCACATGTACCGTAATGTCCTTCTTCGATGGAGTGCAGTGCAGAATCGATTCGTTCCAATTGGAATTCATCATGTTCCAGCAGGGAAATATCTTTCTCACGTTCATACACCTCCGTGGCTAAGTCCCCAGGATGGTTATCAATTGGTGATAATTCACCTGTCTGTAGTTTAAGGGAGTCTCCAAGACCATAATGCTCGTTTTCCGACAGTCTATGTTCAATATCGCGCTTATCGGACATCAGTTGGGAACGTAGAGATTGTAGTTGTTCGTTAGTAAAATGTGACATGATTTTCCCCTTTCTGCTTTCATGCTGGAATCCGGAATTTGACTCTATTGTAGGATGTGCCATTGAGGGCAAGATTACAGAAGGGAAATGTTATCGTTTTTGCCATAAGCATTGCGATGTAGCGCGTCGTGGACGATTTCCAAACAGCTGTGCTACAATAAACAAGTCTGGCGTAAGCCTGGTATCGTTTGGAAAAGACAAGAACGGAGTGACAAACAAACGTGGTGTATTATATCCTCGCTTTTATCGTATTTTTATTGGATCAGGGAACCAAGTATCTGATTGCAACCCGGATGGAACTCAGAGAAGAAATTCCGGTCATCGGCAATTTCTTTGTCATCACATCACATCGTAATTCAGGTGCAGCATTTGGCATTCTGCAAGACCAGCGTTGGTTCTTTATCGTGGTTACGTTGATTGTGGTCGTTGCCTTGATTTGGTATTTGCAAAAGGTAAAAGATACCCCGCACAAATTGCTGCCTGTAGCGCTTAGTTTGGTGCTTGGTGGAGCAATTGGCAATTTCCTTGACCGGGCATTGACCGGAGAAGTTGTAGATTTTGTACAACTTAATTTTGGAAGTTATACGTTCCCCATTTTTAACATTGCCGATTCGGCAATCTGCATCGGTGTAGGGTTGATCATAGTGGAGACATTGCTTGAAGGACGGCGCGAAAAAGCAGCCGCGAAGATTGAAGGGAATGAACATCATGAGTAATCCGAATAAGGAACAGATTAACGACGAAGAACTAATGAATGGCAATGAACGTATGGAATGGACCGTTGCCGCTGAACATAAAAAAGAACGAATTGACAAATATATTACGGAAGCCGTGGATAACGTATCTCGCTCCCAAGTTCAATTGTGGATCGGAGACGGAATGGTTACGGTAAATGGTGCTGTAGTCAAAGCCAATGCCAAGTTATCCGAAGGGGATCTGGTTGAGTTACAGATTCCAGAACCAGCTGCTGTGGAGATCGTTGCCGAAGATATTCCGCTGGAAGTGGTATATGAAGACAGCGACCTAATCGTGATCAACAAACAGCGTGGTCTTGTGGTGCATCCAGCACCAGGACACACGTCGGGTACCCTCGTTAATGCACTTATGCATCACTGCAAAGACCTCTCGGGTATTAATGGGGAGTTGCGTCCTGGTATTGTGCATCGTATCGATAAGGATACATCTGGCCTGATCATGGCTGCCAAGAACGATCGTGCGCATGCATCACTGGCTGCTCAGTTGAAGGACCATACGGTGAACAGACGGTATATTGCGCTCGTTCATGGTCATCTTAACCATGATCAAGGGACCGTTGATGCACCGATTGGACGCGATACCAATGACCGCAAAATGTATACGGTCACAGAACGTAACAGTAAACATGCCGTTACGCATTTTACCGTTTCAGAGCGCATTAATGACTATACTTTGCTGGATTTGAAACTGGAGACAGGACGTACCCACCAGATTCGGGTTCACATGAAATTTATCGGTCACCCGCTTGTAGGAGATCCAACTTATGGACGGAATAAAGGCATCAAAATGCAAGGACAGGCTCTTCATGCGGCCATTCTTGGATTTGTGCATCCAACAACGGGAGAATACCTTGAATTTTCAACTCCGATTCCGCAGGATATGGAAGACGTGCTTGCTTCGCTACGCAGTCGTTAACAGTTCCAAGAAAGTACAAATGTTCGGATACTTTGTCCATGGCTTTGATCACGCAAATGCTTCATATTAAAGTGTAGAAATTTGCGTCAAATGAGGAGATGAACAACGTTATGAGTATCGATAAATATCAAGAAACTTACATTCAGACTAATTTTGCCGACCGTATCGGTGGCTCCAACTATGGTAAAGACACGAACATTTATAAATTCGAGAAAATCAAACGTGCCAAAGCTTCGGCCAAAAAAGATTTTCCCGATGTGGAACTGATTGACCTTGGTGTAGGTGAACCGGACGAAATGGCTGATGCAGGCATTGTAGCTGCACTTGCAGAAGAAGCTTCCAGACCTGAGAACCGTGGTTATGCCGACAATGGTATTCCTGAATTCAAAGCTGCTGCTGCTTCCTACCTGAAAAACGTATTCAACGTAGAAGGTATCAATGCAGATACTGAAATCGTGCACTCCATTGGTTCCAAACCGGCTTTGGCGATGATGCCTTCATGCTTCATCAATCCGGGTGATGTGACGATCATGACCGTTCCAGGTTACCCGGTTATGGGTACACATACGAAGTATCTGGGTGGAGAAGTGTTCAACATCCAATTGACGAAAGAGAACAACTTCCTGCCTGATCTGACGGCTATTCCGGAAGACATCGCAAAACGTGCGAAGTTGCTCTACCTGAACTACCCGAACAACCCAACAGGCGCAAGCGCGACGGTGGAGTTCTTCACTGAAGTCGTTGAATGGGCTAAGAAATACAATGTTGTGGTTGTACATGATGCTCCATATGCAGCATTGACGTATGATGGCAAAAAACCGTTCAGCTTCCTGTCGGTACCTGGAGCGAAGGATGTCGGCGTAGAGCTGCACTCTCTGTCCAAGTCCTACAACATGACAGGTTGGAGAATCGGATTTGTAGCGGGTAACCCGCTTGTAGTTAAAGCATTCAGTGACGTGAAGGACAACAATGACTCCGGTCAGTTCATCGCGATTCAAAAGGCTGCTGCTTATGGATTGAATCACCCTGAAATTACGGAAAAAATTGCAGAGAAATATTCTCGCCGTCACGACATGCTCGTTGCCGCATTGAACGAACTGGGCTTCCAGGCTGAAAAACCTAAAGGTTCATTCTTCCTGTATGTAGAAGCACCAAAAGGTGTGGTTGGCGGACGTCGCTTCGAATCAGGCGAAGATTTCTCCCAATTCCTGATCCGTGAGAAATTGATCTCATCCGTACCTTGGGATGATGCGGGTAACTTTGTTCGTTTCTCCGTAACCTTTGAAGCGAAGGGTGAAGAGGAAGAGAAACGTGTTATTGCTGAGATCAAACGTCGTCTGAGCGACGTGCAATTTGAATTTTAATCGCATCACCCAATAGTTAAATCACGTACTAACGAAGAGACCGGAAACGGTCTCTTTTTTTATGCCCATATTAGAATTTTTTCATTTACTCCCTTTACAAAATTATACAAGCAACATATGATTAGATCTTTACGTTATTTGTTATATACAGAAGTTGTTGTTGAAGGGAGTTATTACAATTGTTATCATCACGAACAAGTACGGTGTCCTCACCGGCTACAGGAACAGGCAGTACAGTGTCAGGATTAATCAGATTGTTAAGACCCAAACAGTGGACTAAAAATCTGCTGTTATTTGCTGCGTTACTATTTTCTTTTGAGGAGATTCGGACTGAAACCATTCTTGCGACGTTGCTTGGTTTTATTCTATTTAGCCTTGTTGCAGGCTGTGTTTATATTTTAAATGATTTTGTAGACCGGGACAGGGATCGGCAGCATCCGGTGAAAAAGTATCGTCCTATGGCTTCTGGGCAGGTGAATCCGAGTCATGCTTTGATGTTTGGCATTATTCTATTAATCTTTTCCGTAGGAACGGCCTTCATGATGAACCCTCTATTTGGGGTGTTATGTATCGTCTATTTTCTGTTGAATGTATCGTATTCATTTGTACTGAAACATCTCGTTATTCTGGATATGATGACCATTGCAGCCGGCTTTGTACTTCGTGCCATTGCAGGTGGTGTGCTGATCCATGTGCCATTCACGCCGTGGTTTTTGATCTGTACAATGCTGTTGTCGTTATTTCTGGCCATTGGCAAACGCAGAAATGAACTTACGTTGCTTGAGGGAAATACGGGATCACACCGTAAGGTTTTGGATAACTACTCCATTACGTTACTGGATCAATTCAATACGATTGTGACGACAGCTACGATTATCAGTTATTCCCTGTTCACATTCACTTCAGATCGAACCATTCATCTCATGTGGACGATTCCATTGGTCATTTACGGCATGTTCCGTTACCTGTATCTGATCCACATGAAGAACCAGGGAGGTTCGCCCGATCGTGTGCTGTTTGAGGACAAGCCCATATTAATTACGGTTATGTTGTATGTGATAAGTGTTATTACAATCTTTGCAATCTTTGAATAAAGGCAGAGGGGGATCAGGGTGAAAAGCACGAAAGTCGCAATTTTTGATATTGATAAAACGATCATACGCAGTGATTCCATGTTTCAATTTGTGCATTACGGAGTTCGCCGTTACCCGTGGCAGGTATGGAGACTACCTGTCATTGCATTACATACCGTGTTATTCAAGGCAGGCTTCATGACGGTTGAACAAGTCAAACGATCCTACTTTCAAGAAATTGAGCGTATGTCTGAAAAAGACCTCGAACATTTCTTTGATACCCGCTTGCGTACGTCTATTTTTGCCGAGGCCAGTGTAGAGATGCAACATCGCAAAGAAGCAGGTTATCATGTCTTGCTGGTAACTGCATCTCCGCATGCCTATATGAAATACTTTAATAATTTTCCCTGGGTGGATCATGTAATTGGAACTGAACTTGTCCGTCATGAGAATGGTTACACGTGCAGAGTTGATGGCAGCAATTGCAAAGGGGAAGAGAAGGTACGGCGAATTCAGGCTTATCTGAGTAAGAAGAATATGGTCATTGATTATGACCAGTCATGTTCCTACTCGGACTCCTTATCCGACCTTCCGGTCATGCAGCTTGTGAGTCAACGATACTTTATTAACAAGCGTGTTCCGGACATGGAGGCATTAACGTGGGGGAAATAAAATCGCGTCATACTGGTAAATGGTTGATGCTCGTTTCCGCTTTTCTGACAGCAACGGGTCAATTGTTCTGGAAATGGGGACTAACCGAGTGGATCTACCTGGGTGTTGGTTTTGTGTGTTATGGACTTGGAGCGATTTTGATGATTAAAGCTTTTGCTCTGGAAAAACTCTCAGTTGCTTATCCTCTGATGTGTGCCAGCTACGTATTTGCCTTAATCTATGGATATTTTTTGCTTGGGGAAGAAATTACGATGCAGAAGCTGGCAGCAGTTGTGTTGCTTGGAATCGGGGTGACATTAACGAGTGTTGATCGATAGCTGGATGGTTGCCGTATTAATTGTCATGACGTTGTGTGGTGCACTGGGCGGGGCCGGACTGAAAGCTTATGCATCCAGTCGCAATCGTCTGCATGTACTCATGGGGCTTGGATTCTATGGAACGGGTGCGTTGCTGAATATTGTATTGTTAAAGTTTCTTCCATTAACCGTAGTGTTGCCTGCGAACGCATTAACATATGTGTGGACTCTCATCATAGCGCGGCTGGTATTTAAAGAGACGGTGGGCCCTTTACGCTGGATAGGTGTGGCATGTATTATGGGTGGCTTACTATTACTGGTATTTTAGAACTTAATTAATCAGGATGTGAAATGAGAGCATGAACTTTTTAGATTACTTATTTTATAATCGCAGAGGCAACTGGACAGCCTTTTACCTGTTTGCGGGATTTGCGCTGTTCTATGGTTTAATGAACGGCTCGTATGTTCTGTACATTGAAAATAATGCAGAGATGCTTGGGGCGTATAGCCCATTTAATACAACGCTGTTTCCAATCAATTTATTCAACTTTGATCCTTCGATGTATTATGGGGACAACAGTTCTTCTGTTATCCATCCGCTCATTTCGTTTCTCGCAGTCACCCTTGCGGCTGTAGCGAAACTGCTGGGAGGCAACTGGTTCTTTCTAATCCTACAATCGCTCGTGAATGCGGGTTCGGTGGTGCTGGCGTATCTGTTCCTGAGTCAAAAAGAAGATAAACCGACCATCATACCGCTGCTGTTTGCCTTACTGTTTGGTTTCAGTTCCTATCTGATGTATACCGCGTTGATCCCGGATTCGTATCCTTATGTACAGTTCGTTATTCTATTGTCGGTGGTTTACATGCAGTATACTCGTGAGCGTCAGGACGTACGTTATGTACCCAATGCATTGCTTGCATCGATTAACTTTGGACTAACCTCGACCAATATCGTACCATTTGCTGCTGCCACATTCTTCAATATGCATGCATGGCGCAATAAGGCGAATTTGAAAAAATACATCGGCATCATGGCATTGGCGGTTCTGATCATCGTCGTATTAACTGGCATTCAGTATGTTGCCTTTGGAGGCCGCAGCTGGATTAGTAACTGGCTGTTGGGCATTCAAAATGGTGGAACCAGCTATGCAACGCCATTCCAGTTCGCTGTTCACTGGAAAGCATTGAACATGCTAACGATTAATCCAATGCTGACACCGAAGATGCATTTACTGGACCCGGGCATGGCGGCCTTTGTTACGGATCTATCCCGTTCCAATCCAATCTATGTGCAGATGACAGGTATCTTTATTTTACTACTGGCATTCATGGGCTTCATTAAAGGCATTCGTGAACGAGAAGTGTGGACCCTTGTGCCATATATTCTGTTTGCCTTTTTGCTTCACGTAGTCGTGGGCTTTGGTCTGGCTGTATTTCAATATGATATGTACCTGTATGCGGGGCATTATCTGTTTGCGTTTTTCCTGTTGGGTGGAGGTTTTGTCATCAGCCTTCGTCCGGGATTGGGGAAAAAATTGGTTATAGGCTTGATCATGTTATGTGTTATCGTTACGGCAAGTAACAACATCTATCGCCATGTAGAAACATTAACAACAATCAAGCAATCCTATAATCAGTTGGAACAGGAACGCTCAGTGAATTAATCAAAATGTATCGATTCATATAATGAAACGAGAAAAGGCCATTGGATGGAAAGTCCAATGGCCTTTTCTTATTTAGTGTTGAGCAAATGAGTTAAGCAATAATTTTGGTCTTTTTGGCATTCTCGGCTGAACGTTTTGTGAGACTGCTGAGTGGACGTTTCAAAGCGAGAGCAACAATGAGACTCAGCGCGATGAACATACACAACCACAGAATATCCTTAATGGCAGTAGACCACAATATGCCGCCGACCGACTCACGCAGCAGACTGATCGCATACGTGAAGGGCATGAACGGATTCAATGCTTGGAAAAAGGGTGATGTCATGCTGATTGGGAACGTACCGCCGGAGCTGGAGAACTGGAACACCATGAAGATAATGGCGATCCCTTTTCCGATATTTCCAAATACGGATAGCAGGGTGTATGTTATGGTGACAAATACGGCACTCACCAGCATGGCAAACAGGACAAACCACAGTTTATCTGCGACATAGGTACCCAGGATTAAAATATCTCCCAGGGTGACGCATATCGCCTGAAGTAACCCAATGGTCAGAAAAGTAGCGAGACGTCCAAGATACAATTCATATCCTCGGAACTTGCCCCCTGGATTTTCAGCTTCGGCACGAAGCAGGGAGATCAGCAGTGTTGAGCCAACCCACAAGGATAACACGCCATAAAATGGTGACATGGCCGATCCATAATTCGGAATCGGGTAAAGCTGTTGTTCTTTGATTTGCACGGGACTCGAAAGGAAAGCACTCTCTTCCTCAATGTCGCCGCGCAGAAGCTTGGCAAGTTCGGCAAACTGGTTATTACCTTCAACTTCCCTGAGCTTGTCCGCAGCCTTGCTGATGGCACTTTCCAATGCTGGCAGATCATCACGTACCAGCGTGGCAACACGATGTACTCCTTTTTCGACCTCCGGCAGCTGATTCTGGACAAAATCGGATGCCTTGCCTATCTGTTTCTCGGCATTAGGCAGATCATTACGAACAAAATTAGCTGCTTCGTTCAGTTTGTTTCCCAGCTTGGGCAGATCGTTTCGAATTAATGAAGACACTGTGTCCAAAGCTTGGATAAAACCTTCACTTTTGTTCGTGAGTGTCTCTGATATCTCATGGATCTTAGATTGTATTTGAGGCAGTTCGCTCTGGATTTTCATCAACTCGGTCTGCCCAAACGTAATTCCTTCTTTGGCAGATGCAAGAATGTCCGCAATATCCGGAATACGATCTTTTGCTCCTTGTAGGGTTTCTGCTGAAGTGGAGAGGATAGACCTGAGCTTATCCGCACCAGCTGCAAGTGCAGGCGATATTTCACTTTCATAAGTGTTTAAGATATTGCCAATCCCGCTGCTGATGTCCTTCGAGAGAGTATTTAACTGAGCGATGACGTCTGTTGGTGGAGTTGTATTACGACGCATGGCATCACTGATGATGCCAGCCAAGCGGATTTGCAACTGAAGGTTATCTGAAATGGAGTTCAGTTGTGTAATTTTATCGGCAAGTGGTTGGTCTGGAAGCAAGTTATTGATGTTGCCCAGTAATTCTGCCATACTGTCCACGAGTTTTACCGCAATCCCTAAACGTGAAGCAATCCGGTCGAGATCTTCCACTGTAGGAAGGTTATTAAGATCCGAATTTTGCAATTGTGCAAATACGTCTCCTGCAGCGTTAGTAATCTGCTGCACCAGCAGCAGATTTTGGCGGATCGTCGGGCCAATTGTCTGAAACGCTTCTTCACTGGAATCCACGAACTGATTTAATCCCTCTGCAAGCTCAATCCCATTGCCGGCGATTTGTGATACTTTGTCCAAATCTTGCTCTGCTGCCGTTACGATAGACAGAGCTTTGTTGGTTTTATCCAGTGCCGTTTGGATGACACCCGATACCTGACCAAAGTTTTCATCCACTTCTCGAATGCGTTCTACCGCTTTTTGTATATCCGGTATCCGCCCTTGGATAGTGAGCACTTCGGAAGCCGCATCATTAATTTGTGGCCAATACTCCTGCACCTTGAGCACATACTGTGCTGCTTTATTGATTTCAGGCAGTTTTTTCTCGATTTCAACGATCTTTTGAGCATCTTTTACAATCTCGGGCATGGCTTTTTCTACTTCCAGAACCTTTTGACCTGCGGCTTGAATAGCCGGAAGATTTTTCTCCAGCGTAAAAATGCCATTCTCCATTTTGCGCAAAGTTGGAAGCTGGGCGTTAATTTCAACCCCGGCTTCATTCAACTTGGTTAGAACAGCCTCACTGACGGCTTCAGTGAAATTCTCATTGATTTGTGTTGTTATGGCAGATACACCAGAGCCTGTGATTTTAGGAGCAATGGCATTCACCTTCTCATTGACGGTATAGATTACTTCCGGTCGCTCCAGCTTTCCGTCAACGATACCTGTAATTTTGGACGAAAAGTCCCCCGGAATGAGCAGGCTTGCATAATACTCTCCAGTTTGCACACCCCGATTAGCCTCAGCCTGGTCCACAAAAGTCCAGCCCAGCTTTTCGTTGTGTTTGAGGCTGGATACCAGTTCGTCTCCGATATTAACATGGGTTCCTTCAACAGTCGCACCCGCGTCCTCGCTTGTCACTGCAATTTTGATCCCCTGGGTATTACTGTATGGGTCCCAGACGGACTTCACGTTGACCCAGTCATACACCCCGGGCAGTAGAATAATAGCCACAATTAGAAATACACCTGTGGGAACCTTCAGAATATGCAACCAGTCTGTTTTGTAAACGTGCCATATGTGACGCATGACTTCCTCCTAAATGTACATAAATGTAGGGCGTATCTTATTTCTATGTCGTATATTTGTGAATCTTATGTATATCGGCATTATTGCAGCATCTATAAATGGGTTCATGTTTATAAACTGTACCCATTTCACTTGGTACTAATTCAGAGCCTTCATATATTGCGTAAAATGAAACTCACTGTCTGTTCTAAAAAGAAGTGTTTTATCTCTTTTGAGTACAGTAAGAGGTTTATTTTGGTTATATCAAATTTCTCATTTGCCTATGGATAAATATGCAGAAATGTTGTATAATTATGAATAACCAATGAGATGTATTGTGCATGGATGTTTTTCAGCCTAACTGCTGATTCTAAGAAGAACGTAGCAGAGGGTTTTCACCTGCGATGGTGAGGTGTTGACAGGGGGTTGTCTTTCTGTCATAATTCATGAAGACAAACGGACATATTGATTACAGAACCCTGTGAGGTCCTGCAATATGAACGACATGAATAGCACCTTTAAATCAGTCCCGTGAGACTGGCAAGGTAACGTGAACGATACATCGTTTTTTTGCTGCGGCAAGTGAAGCGATGCATCCCCGAGAGTAAACTTTCTTCAGAGCGGTCTGAAGTTCGGAGACTCCTTGCCAATAAACACGGCAAGGAGTCTTTTTTTTTCTCCTCGTCACGGGGCCATGATGCTGAAGGGAATCCTGAGGAGGCTGAACGCATGAGCACAGAGACACATGTCATTATGGATGAGACGGCGATCCGCCGCGCATTAACACGGATTGCCCATGAGATATTGGAGAAAAACAAAGGAATCGACGATTGTGTGTTGGTCGGTATCCGTACACGCGGGGTTTACCTGGCAGAACGGATTGCCGCCAAGATTGAAGAAATTGAGGGCGCCAAAGTCCCCTGGGGAGAACTGGATGTGACTCCTTACCGCGATGACCGCTTGGACGAAAATAAAGCGAATCGCAAGGAAATGTTGATTATGACACCTGAATCCCTCTCGATCCATAACAAAAAAGTGATTTTGTTCGATGATGTGCTCTATACCGGACGGACGATTCGCGCAGCGATGGATGCCCTGATGGACTGTGGAAGACCGCAGAACATTCAGCTGGCTGTACTCGCAGACCGCGGACACCGGGAACTTCCGATTCGACCTGATTTTATCGGCAAGAATGTGCCGACTTCCAAATCAGAGGAGATTGAAGTTGCACTCATGGAAACGGACGGACAGGACGAAGTCAAAATCACTCAGAACCGGGGGGAGCAAGCATAATGATTACACAGACAGCATTGAGAGACCGAAGCTTGCTTGGACTGAAGGAACTTAGTCGAGGAGAAATCGAGTCCATTCTTAACCGAGCGGCTCACTGGGAAGCGCAGAAAGAGAAACTGGTTCCTGTACTGGAATCACGCTTTGTTGCGAACATGTTCTTCGAGAACAGCACACGTACCCGCTTCTCCTTCGAAATGGCAGAGAAACGCCTGGGAGTACAAGTGCTAAACTTTACGGCAGCCGCATCCAGTGTGGAAAAAGGAGAGTCCATCTACGATACGGTACGAACACTTGAGTCGATGGGCATTGATGCAGGCGTGATCCGGTTGAAACCGGCAGGGGTTCTGCAACAACTGGCTCAGAAAGTGAATGTACCACTCGTGAACGCCGGAGACGGCAACAATGAGCATCCCACACAGGCGTTGCTGGATCTCTACACGATGAGGAAAGCATTTGGCGAACTGAAAGGCTTGCGTGTTTCCATCATTGGTGACATCCTGCATAGCCGTGTAGCTCGTTCCAACCTGTGGGCACTGCAAAAGTTTGGTGCAGATGTACGCTTCTGTGCACCGCAAACGATGCAGGCACCGGAACTCGCAGAGTATGCTCCTTATGTCGGTCTTGAAGAAGCGCTGGATGCAGATGTAGTCATGATGCTCCGTGTTCAACTGGAACGTCATCAACATGGCTTAATTACTTCAGCTGAGGATTATCGCGAACACTACGGATTGACGGAAGAACGGGCATCACGCCTTAAACCAAGCACCATTATCATGCACCCTGCTCCTGTGAATCGCAATGTCGAGGTAGATGACGCGGTTGTGGAGAGTGAAGCATCGCGGATCTTCCCGCAGATGGCAAACGGCGTTCCAATCCGCATGGCGGTTATGGAACGTGCGATGAAACTGTAACAGGGTCTGGCTGTGGGTCATAGGCTGACGGTACGGTAGTTCTTATAGAGCAATAAGAGAGTACACGATAAAGAAAATCATCCGGCTTGCCTGGTAAGCCGGACAGAACCGAAGCGGAGGGCAATTATGCTACAGATTATAAAAAACGCGAACGTCTTGAACCAACAAGGGGAACTTGAACGGAAAACCATCATTATAGATGAAGGTAAAATTAAAAAGATCGCTGGTCTGGAAGACCAAGCCGTTCTGGATGCCGAAAAGTCAGCGCAAAGTGTGACAGACGCATCAGGCAAACTGGTCATTC
Organism: Paenibacillus amylolyticus; assembly: GCF_047302515.1. Taxonomy (GTDB): domain Bacteria; phylum Bacillota; class Bacilli; order Paenibacillales; family Paenibacillaceae; genus Paenibacillus; species Paenibacillus amylolyticus_G. The sequence continues at coordinate 1,136,123 of NZ_CP168019.1, forward strand.
CGGGATTGATCGATATGCACGTGCATCTGCGTGAACCTGGATTCGAACACAAAGAGACGATCGAGACAGGTGCCCGTTCAGCAGCACAAGGTGGTTTTACAACAATCGCTTGCATGCCGAACACAAGACCAGTTACAGATACAGCGGAAGTTGTGAAGCTGGTACTGGATAAGGCGAAAGAAGCTGATCTGGTTAAAGTGTTGCCTTATGCAGCCATTACAAAAAATGAACTGGGTCGTGAACTTACCGATTTTGCCGCATTAAAAGAAGCAGGCGCTATTGGATTCACAGATGACGGTGTAGGCGTACAAAACGCTCAAATGATGAAGGATGCGATGAACCTCGCAGCAAGCATGGATATGCCAGTGATCGCTCACTGTGAAGATGACTCACTGGTTGTTGGTGGATATGTGACGGAAGGTGAGTTTTCGAAGCGCCACGGCATCAAAGGGATTCCAAATGAATCCGAAGCCATTCACGTTGGCCGTGATATCTTGCTCGCAGAAGCAACAGGAGTTCACTACCATGTCTGTCACGTAAGTACAGAGCAATCGGTTCGTCTGATTCGTCTGGCGAAGTCCATTGGTATTAAAGTAACTGCTGAGGTATGTCCGCACCATCTGGTGTTGTCGGATGAAGATATCCCGGGCATGGATGCCAACTGGAAAATGAACCCGCCGCTACGCTCACCACGCGATGTGCAGGCTTGTATCGAAGGTTTGCTAGACGGCACGCTGGATATGATCGTAACTGATCACGCGCCACACAGTGAAGAAGAGAAAGCCAAAGGCATGGAGCTGGCACCTTTCGGAATCGTAGGATTCGAAACAGCCTTCCCGCTGCTGTACACCAAGTTTGTAGAAACAGGACTGTGGAGCTTGGACTTCCTGGTTAAACGTATGACAGCTGATCCGGCACGTGTATTCCGACTGGATACAGGCAAACTGGAAGAAGGAGCACCAGCGGATATCACGATGATTGACCTGAACGAGGAAAAAGCAGTTGATCCTGCAACGTTTGCAACCAAAGGAAGAAACACCCCATTCACAGGCTGGAAGCTGAAAGGCTGGGCCGTACAAACATGGGTGGATGGCAAAAGCGTGTGGCATAACACGGTACAACAGTAAAACGGTAATTTAGTAAATTGATAAATCAGTAACTCTATATCTTTAACTCAGTAACAGTAATTCTTTACTTTTTCAAAACAACAAATCTTTTTAACTCTAAAACTTAATCTTTAACTTTTACACAAGTAACATCTTTTCAACTAACTCGAGGCAAATCATGCCGAGAGTCTAACATACGAAACAAAACACAGTTGAATAATGTTTTTGAACATGGACACAAACGTAACTGCGGAGTGGGCAGAAAGAACCCGAAGAAGCAAAGCGTTCGCCTTTATCACCGGATTATTCCATTTGAAGAATGGGATCAAAGTAATCCGGGGATAACAGCGATCAAAGGGTTTTCTGCCCACGGAGCCACACCATACGTAACGTCCCCCATGTTCAACTCAAAGTATTCAACGTTGATAAACACAGAGGAGTGAAATGGGATGCAGGCACAGGCAAGATTATTGTTGGAAGACGGCACACTGTTCACCGGGAAAGCATTTGGTGCTGAAGGTGAAACTACAGGTGAGGTCGTTTTTAATACGGGAATTACAGGCTATCAAGAGGTGCTTTCGGATCCTTCCTATTGCGGTCAAATCGTAACCATGACGTATCCGCTGATCGGAAACTACGGCATTACGCGTGATGACTTTGAGTCGATTCGTCCATACGTACACGGTTTCGTTGTGCGTCGTCATGAGCCAACGCCGAGTAACTGGCGTGCGGAATACAGCGTAGACAATCTGCTCAAGGAATACGGCATCGTAGGAATCAGTGAAATTGATACACGCATGTTGACTCGCCGGATTCGTCACCACGGCACAATGAAGGGAATTCTCACAACAGGATCGAAGCCTGTGGAAGAACTGCTGGAGATGATGGGAGACACTACCATTGCCGAGCTGCGTAACCAGGTGCCAATGACTTCTACAGAGCATGTCTACAACAGCCCGGGAACGGCTGAGCGTATTGTGCTCGTGGATTATGGTGCTAAAACAGGAATCTTGCGCGAACTCAGCAAACGTAACTGTGATGTTGTTGTTGTTCCACACGATGTAACAGCAGATGAGATTCGTCGCCTGAACCCGGACGGAATTCAACTGTCCAACGGCCCTGGGGACCCGAAAGACGTACCTCACGCGGTTAACATGATCAGTGAACTGCTTGGCGAATACCCGATCTTCGGCATCTGCCTGGGTCACCAGTTGTTCGCACTTGCGGCAGGAGCAGACACCGAAAAACTTAAGTTTGGACACCGCGGTGGAAACCATCCGGTGAAAGAACTGGAGAGCGGACGTTGCTTCATCACATCCCAGAACCATGGATTTACCGTAAACGAAGAGTCCGTGAAGAGCACGGACCTGGAAGTTACACATATCAACAATAACGATAAGACCATTGAAGGTCTGAAACATAAATCATTCCCGGCATTCTCGGTTCAATATCACCCTGAAGCAGCCCCGGGTCCTTACGACAACAGCTATCTGTTCGACCGCTTCATCGAGATGATTCGCGAGCACAAGATCACTAACCCGCAAAAGCCGCGTCAAGCCGTATTGGCAGCCGCAGTGAAAGGAGCACAATAACATGCCGATTAACAAAGATCTCAAAAAAATCCTGGTGATTGGTTCCGGTCCAATCGTCATCGGTCAAGCGGCCGAGTTCGACTATGCCGGTACACAAGCTTGCCAGGCACTGAAAGAAGAAGGCGTGGAAGTTGTACTCATCAACAGCAACCCGGCGACCATTATGACGGATACAAACATGGCTGACAAAGTCTATATTGAGCCAATCACACTGGATTTTGTGACTCAAATCATTCGTCAGGAGCGTCCAGACGGTTTGTTGCCAACACTGGGTGGTCAGACAGGTCTGAACATGGCTGTGGAACTGGCACGTGCCGGAGTTTTGGAACGTGAAAATGTGAAATTGCTCGGAACACAGTTAACATCCATCGAGAAAGCGGAAGATCGTGATCTGTTCCGTGACCTGATGCGTGAATTGGAACAACCTGTACCAGAGAGTGTAATCGTAACGACACTTGAAGAATCACTTGAATTTGCAAATGAGATTGGTTATCCAATCATCGTGCGTCCAGCCTATACACTGGGCGGAACAGGCGGCGGAATCTGTGCGAACGAAGAAGAGCTACGCGAGACGGTGGCAGCGGGAATCCGTTACAGCCCGATTGGGCAATGTCTGGTCGAGAAGAGCATTGCAGGTATGAAAGAAGTCGAGTATGAGGTTATGCGAGACAAAAACGATAACTGTATCGTTGTCTGCAACATGGAAAACTTTGACCCGGTAGGTATTCATACAGGTGACAGTATCGTCGTAGCACCAAGCCAAACATTGTCGGACCGTGAATATCAAATGCTGCGTTCAGCTTCCTTGAAAATCATCCGTGCCCTGAATATCGAGGGTGGATGTAACGTACAGTTTGCACTGGACCCACACAGCTTCCAATACTATGTTATTGAAGTAAATCCACGGGTAAGCCGTTCATCGGCTCTGGCTTCCAAAGCAACGGGTTATCCGATTGCAAAAATGGCTGCCAAAATTGCGATGGGTTACACGTTGGATGAAATCGTGAACCCGGTAACGGGCCAAACGTATGCTTGCTTCGAGCCTACGCTGGATTATATCGTGAGCAAAATCCCACGCTGGCCATTCGACAAGTTCATCTCGGCGAACCGTAAACTGGGAACTCAGATGAAAGCAACAGGCGAAGTAATGGCTATTGGCCGGACATTCGAAGAGTCGATCCACAAAGCAGTTCGTTCCCTGGAAATTGGCGTACATCGCCTCTACCTGAAGGATGCCGAAACGCTGGATGAAGCTACCCTGAACGAGCGTCTGATCAAAGCAGATGATGAGCGTATCTTCCTGATTGCCGAAGCATTCCGCAGAGGATATACGTTGCAACAGCTACAGGATCTGACCAAGATTGACTGGTGGTTCCTGGACAAAATCGAAGGTCTGATCGCATTCGAAGATCGCATTCGCGAAGAATCCGAATTGTCTTCCGACATTCTGTATCAAGCGAAACGCCTTGGATTCACAGACCGTGCCATTGCTGAATTGCGTGCGCAAGGTCAACCTGGAGGCACATTAACAACTGAAGCGGAAGTTAGAACTCGTCGGGAAGCAGAGAACCTGCGCCCAGTGTACAAAATGGTAGATACATGTGCGGCTGAGTTCGAAGCAACAACGCCATATTACTACTCAACTTACGAGACAGAAAATGAAGTAATTCCTTCAGACAAGAAAAAAGTTGTGGTGCTGGGTTCAGGACCAATCCGGATCGGTCAAGGGATTGAGTTTGACTACTCTACTGTACACGCAGTATGGGCATTGCAAAAAGCAGGCTATGAAGCAGTGATTATCAACAATAACCCGGAGACGGTGTCTACGGACTTTAATACATCGGATCGCCTGTACTTTGAACCGCTCTTCTTCGAAGATGTCATGAACGTGATTGAACAGGAGAAACCAGTAGGGGTTATCGTACAGTTCGGTGGTCAAACGGCCATCAACCTGGCAGCACCACTGCGTAATGCAGGTGTAACCATTCTCGGAACGGATCTGGAAAGCATCGATGAGGCGGAGGATCGCAAGAAGTTCGAGCGTCTGCTCTCCCGTCTGGAGATTGCACAGCCAAAAGGTAAAACGGTCATTTCCGTTGATGATGCAGTAGAAACAGCTCAAAGTCTGGGCTACCCGGTACTGGTTCGTCCTTCCTATGTACTCGGCGGTCGTGCGATGGAGATTGTATACTCCGATGCTGAATTGCTGACATACATGGAACAGGCGGTTAAAATCAATCCGGAGCATCCGGTCCTGATCGACCGTTACATGATGGGTAAAGAAGTTGAGGTTGACGCCATCTGTGATGGTGAAACGGTATTGATTCCGGGAATCATGGAACATATCGAGCGTGCAGGGGTTCACTCTGGTGACTCCATCGCGGTATATCCTCCTCAACATCTGTCCCAGGATTTGAAAGAGAAAATTGTAGAGATTACAATCAAAATTGCGAAAGAACTGAAAACGGTAGGTTTGGTCAACATCCAGTTTGTTATCCATGATGGCCAAGTGTACATTATCGAGGTGAACCCGCGTTCATCCCGTACCGTACCATTCCTGAGCAAAGTAACCAACATTCCGATGGCGAACTTGGCAACACAAGCCATTCTGGGTGTGAAACTAAAAGATCTTGGTTATGTTGACGGGCTGTGGCCTGAATCGGATCATGTATCTGTTAAAGTTCCGGTCTTCTCCTTCGCGAAGCTGCGTCGTGTAGAACCAACCCTCGGACCTGAGATGAAGTCTACAGGTGAGGTTATGGGCCGTGACCCGAATTACGCTAAAGCGTTGTTCAAAGGTCTCATCGGTGCAGGAATGAAAATTCCGGCAACCGGAGCGATCGTAGTAACTGTAGCAGACAAAGATAAAGACGAAGCGGTTCCTTTGCTCGAAGGTTTCTACAGACTGGGTTACAAAATCATGGCTACCGGCGGAACAGCAGCTGCGCTTGAAGCAGCGAACATTCCGGTAACGACTGTGAACAAATTAAGTGAAGGTTCGCCGAACATTCTGGATATGATCCGTAGCGGCGAAGCGAACTTTGTCTTCAACACACTCACCAAAGGCAAAACACCGCAACGTGACGGATTCCGAATTCGTCGTGAAGCGGTAGAAAACGGCATTGTATGTATGACTTCATTGGATACGATTCGTGCGCTGCTGATCATGCTGCAAACGATCAACTTCTCTTCGGAAGCAATGCCTGTCTCTGTAAAATAAATAAGTCTCTGATGAAGGACATCAGTCAGCCTGCGGGTTGGCGGGATGTCCTTTATATCGGGCAAAAACGGAAAAATGAGCAAGTGGAGGGGAGCGCTGGTGATGAATCACACGAATTTCAATGAAATGGCTAGCCGTCTGATGGTGGCACTGGATTATCCTGGAGCGGAAGAAGCTCAAGAATTGGTACAAGCTCTTGAGGGCATTCCCTGTTATCTCAAGGTGGGTATGCAGCTGTTCTACGCAGCAGGACCTGACTTTATTCGGGAGCTGAAAACCAAAGGCTACTCCGTTTTTCTGGATGTGAAAATGCATGACATTCCCAACACCGTTCGTGGCGGAGCTGAGAGTATCACGCGTCTGGGTGTAGACATGTTCAATGTACATGCAGCGGGTGGAGCCCTCATGATGCGTGCTGCACGTGAAGGTGCTGAGGCAGCAATCGCTGCCGATCCTTCCCTTAGCAAGCCCGAGATCATTGCAGTCACCCAACTCACCAGTACAAGTCTGGAAACGATGAATAACGAGATTGGCATCCCGGGAAGTGTGGAGGCTGCTGTGGTCCATTATGCAGGACTGGCCCAAGAGGCCGGACTGGATGGGGTTGTTGCTTCTCCACTGGAAGTGCCCGCAATTCGGGCAGCGTGTGGCAGTGCTTTTCACACCGTTACACCAGGAATTCGTCCAGCGGGTAGTGGTCTGGGAGATCAGACACGCGTCTTGACGCCGGGTGAAGCCATCGCCAGAGGCAGTCATTACATTGTTGTAGGCAGACCCATTACAGGTGCTCCCAATCCGCGTGAAGCGGTAGAAACCATTTTGAAGGAGATGTTGAACGCATGATCGAACTGAATGAGATTCCGAATCATATTGCTTCCCAACTGTTGAAAATTAAAGCCGTGGCGTTACGTCCGCAGCAGCCATTTACATGGACATCTGGCATCAAATCACCAATATACTGCGATAACCGCTTAACGATGTCCTATCCCGAGATTCGCAACGATATCGCTGAAGCCTTTGCAACGATCATTCGTAACCAATACCCGGATGCAGAAGTCATCGCAGGTACAGCAACCGCAGGTATTCCGCATGCCGCTTGGGTTGCTCAGAAGCTGAATCTGCCGATGGCTTACATTCGCGATAAAGCGAAAGGACACGGCAAAGAGAACCTGATCGAAGGTCTGATTACCGAAGGACAGAAAGTGGTTGTCATTGAAGATCTGATCTCCACAGGTGGAAGCTCGATCAAAGCAGCCGAAGCCGTACGTGTAGCAGGCGCAACACCTCTCGCCGTACTTGCCATTTTCAGCTACCAGCTGGATAAAGGTGTTAAAGCATTTGAAGATGCTGGAATTCCACTTCAGACTCTATCTAATTACACCGCGCTGATGGATGTGGCTTTGGCTCAGGGAACGATTCAGGAGAGTGACTTTGAATTGCTTAAATCCTGGCGTGAAGATCCTTCTTCATTTGGTAAATAATATCATTGATACCTCGAAAAAATGTTCAGGAATGAACGGTATCAAAATTGTAATGATTGCCGTCATAGCGGCAAAACCATCGAATATGCAAGAGGCATCCCGCACTTTGGGGTGCTTTTTTTGTTTGTTCATCAAAATATTAACTTTTTCACTGTACCGTTGTAAAAAGCTTGTAACTTTTAGTTGTGATCGGTCGTTTATAATTCAGTGTAGGTTGGAACAGATTTCTAATTTTAGGTTTTTTGAAGAAATGAACGGGATTTCAAGAAAGGATGAGCGTGATTGCTGGCATGAAGAATTTATTTCTCAGAAAAAGACCTGCCAAGAGCCAGTCAGGCGATGAACATCAACAGGGGGAAACGCCGTTGGAGGCATCGACGGAGTCGGGGGAAAATACATACAACAATGAACACGATTACCTGACGAGTAAACCTCCGTTACCTGAAAGTGAAATCGCTTCAGATGAAGTGGCTGCGACTGCTGTCACTACCGTTGATGAACCCCAGAAGAAGATCAAACCAAAGAAGGATATGCTGCCTCCATATGATGGACCTGTACTGGAGGTGCGTAACGTGCATCGCAGTTTCCAGACAGGCAGTCGCATTATCCATGTGCTTAAAGGCATTGATATGGAAGTGAATCCGCAACAACTGGTCATGCTGAAGGGGCGATCGGGCTCAGGCAAAACAACACTGCTTAATATGCTCGGTGGACTGGATCAGCCTTCAAGTGGAGACATTCTGTTCTCTGGTCAGCCTCTTCAGGATTGGGGAGACCGGCGGCGGACCGCTTTGCGGCGCAAAGAGATCGGTTTTATTTTCCAGGCATATGCACTCATGCCCTTATTATCTGCTTGGGAAAATGTAGAACTGTCGCTGCGCATGGCGGACGTTCCGCGAGCGGAGTGGAAGGACAGGGTTGGTCACTGTCTGGATCTGGTTGGACTATCCAAACGGGTGAAGCACCGACCTTTCGAGATGTCCGGGGGAGAGCAACAGCGGGTGGCTATAGCCAAGGCGATTGCCCATAGACCCAGATTGTTGCTTGCGGATGAGCCTACAGCGGAACTGGATTCCAAGATGGGCGCTCAGGTCATGGCCGTATTCCGCAATATTATTGAAGTAGAACAAGTAACAATATGTATGACTACACACGATCCTACAATTTTGGAGGTTGCGGACCATGTTTATGAAATGGCGGACGGCAGATTTATCAAGTAAAGGGGCCGCTCCGAAGAGGGGGAAACGCGCAGCACTTATTGTACTTGGTGCGATAATGGTTGCAACGATGTCCGGCTGCTCATTGCTGCCGTCAGAAACAGAGGAAGAAGTGCTTCCGCCTATCACACCACCAACGATCTCCAAGAAACCGGAATATGAAGTCCGGACGGAAACGTTGGAGAAAAAAGTAAGTGGTAGTGGCAAGATGATGAGTCAGCGGGAAGAGAAGGTGTACTTCACGCTTGATGGCATGCATGTCAAAGAATTAAATGTTAAACCAGGGGATAAAGTGAAAAAGGGTCAACTTCTCGCGGTGCTCGATGTGGAGAGTGTGGAGAAGGAGATTCGGGGCAAGAAACTGGCTATTCGCAAATCCGAAGTTCAAATGAAAGAAACACTCCGCAAGAAGGATGAGATGGACCCGGTGGAGTTTGAAGAAGCAACGATTGCGTTTGAAGAACTGCGCCAGGAACTCGCTGATTTGGAGGAACAACTGGGTAAAGCCACGTTGACCGCTCCGTTTGGCGGCACCGTTATTGCTGTGCAGGTAGAGAAGGGTGCAGCGGTGAAAGCGTATGATCCGATTGCTACGATTGCGGATACATCGAATCTGGTTGTGGCAGCTACCTTTGCCAAGGAAGATCTGGAGAAGTTCTCGGCTGGTATGAAGGCAGAAGTAGATATTAATGGAGCTGGTAAAGTCGCTGGCAAAATTAAAGTTATGCCTATTGCGGAAGCATCGGGAAGCGGCAGTGGCGAAGGGGCGGGTGAAGGTGGTACGCCTCCAACCAAGGAAACGCTGGATAAGTATGTCATCGTTACACTTGCAAAAATGCCAAAAGGCGTCGAACGTGGCACACCACTGTCGGTCTCGATTGTAACGCAGCGTACCGAGAACGCGATTGTGATTCCTGTATCCGCTTTACGCTCCATCGGTTCAAGAACGTATGTACAAGTGGTGGAGAGTGATGGCAGCAAGCGTGAAGTGGACGTTGAAGTTGGACAGCAGACGTCGACAGATGTCGAGATTCTGAAAGGTCTGACCGTAGGCGAGAAAGTAGTGGGACGCTAATGGGGCTGCCATTGCTTCGGCTGTTGTTCCGCAAAATGTGGAACACGCGCTGGATGACCTTCAGCACACTGATCGGATTGATTGTGGCGGTAGCGTTCACCGTCAGTATTCCAATGTATGCCGATGGTGCGTTGAAACGGGTCGTCGCGCAAACGCTGCAGGATAACAGTGAAGGGTTGCCAGCCGGTTCGTTGCTGATGAGTTATCAGGCACCCGGTGGCGTGAAGACAGACACACGGGGTCTGGATGAAGTAGATCGTTATATTCGTGAGGATGTTCCTCGCGACATTGGGTTTCCTTTTCATACGTATGTGAATTCGAGATCCATTCGCAGCACAGAGGTGAGCCCGGAAGATCCAACCAAAGTGGATGCCAGCAGGGCGCGCAGTATGAGTCTGGGTACGATGAGTGGGCTGGATGCACAGGTGAATTACTCTGCCGGGGTGAAACCTGGAAACCAGGTCAAAGATGACACGATCGAGGCAGTCATGTTGGAAGAGGGCATGTACCGTAACGACCTGCATATCGGTGACATTCTGGAATATCCGGTGTATAGCGGTCTTGATATCACGTTACGTGTGAAGATTACGGGGTCCTTCAAGGCAGATGATCCGAACAGCCCTTACTGGGTACAAGGGTTTGACGGCATGATGAATGGACTTTATGTGGATGAATCGGTTTTTAATGATGTTTTACTGAAGGAAAAAGGGATTCCACTTCAAAATTCACGTTGGTATTATGCCTTTGATCTGAAAGAAATTCAAACCAGCCAGTTATCAGGTCTGACTTCCATGTTGGAAAGGTTGGATATCGATCTGTACCAGCGGCTGAAAGATACAAAAGTGGACATCACCTTTGGTGATCTGCTTAAGCAGTTCCGCAGTCAGAGTCTGCAACTGCAGACGATGTTGTTTACCTTGGCAGCACCGATGATTGCGATGGTCTTTTATTTTATTGCCATGAATGCCAGACAGTCATTACAAAAGCAAGAGAGTGATATTGCGGTATTGCGCAGCCGTGGAGCTTCAGCTCGGCAGATCTTCTCTCTTTACCTGCTTGAAGGCATAGTTCTGGGCGCTATTGCGCTGGTTATTGGGCCGTTGCTTGGTTGGTTTATGGCCAAGAGTATCGGTTCTGCAAGTGGCTTTCTCTCGTTCGTAGATCGGAAGTCTATTCCGATCGGTGTATCAAAAGAAGCTATTCTCCTGGGCGTAGCAGCGGTGCTTGTTGCGATCATCGCATCACTTATCCCTGCGATAACCTATGCACGGGCAACCATTGTATCTGCCAAGCGGCGGCAAGCACGGACAGACCGTGCTCCAGTATGGCAACGCTGGTTCCTGGATGTTGTGTTGCTGGGTCTGGCTGGATATGGATACTACCTGTTCTATGAACGTCAGATGTTGACCTTCCAGACCGGAATGACAACGGATCAGTTGCAGGTACAGCCGTTTCTGTTCTTTGTACCCGCACTCGCGATCTTTGCGCTTGGATTATTCTTCCTGCGCTTGTTCCCGTGGATATTAAAGCTCATTCAGCTGATCGGTCGCAAGTTTCTCCCGGTCCCGTTGTATCTGACATTAACACAGTTATCGCGTTCATCTTCTTCATATTATCCGCTGATGATCCTCCTTGTACTGACACTGGGACTTGGAGTGTACAACTCGGCTGCTGCTCGGACGATTGATCTGAATTCCACTGAGCGTACCTTGTACCGTTATGGTTCTGATGTGATTATGCAGACTGTGTGGGAAGGGACACCTGAGGTTAAACCTGGTGGTTCCGGACAGAATGGCGGTACGGGTGGAGGTCAACAAGGTGGTGGCAATGGAGGAGGAGGTTCTGCTGGTGGTGGTTCCGGCGGAGGCAACGGCGGTGGAGGTGCTCCAGGTGGTGGCGGCGGTTCTTCGCAGCCATCCAAAGTCATTTACTCGGAACCTCCATTCGAAGTGTTCCGCAGATTAGACGGGGTTGAACATGCAGCACGCGTGCTGCAGACCAAAGGCAATATTATCGTCTCTGGTAAATCAGGCGGACAGGGCATGCTGGTCGGAATTGATAATGTGGACTTTGCTCAAGTGGCATGGTTCCGCAACGATCTGTTCCCGGCACATCCTTACAAGTACCTTGACTTGCTTGGTAAATATGAAGGCGCTGTATTGATCTCTTCCAAATTTGCTGACAAATTCAAGTTGAAAACTGGAGATCTCGTCTCCATGGGTGTACAGGGACAGGCGATTGAATTTGTAGTCTTCGGAATTATTCCTTACTGGCCAGCCCAGTATCCAGATCAGATGCCATTCTTCGTGGCGAATCTGGATTATGTCTATGATCAGGTGCCTCTGATTCCTTATGAGGTATGGCTGAAAATGGAACCAGATGCCAAAGTGGCTCCACTAATGGAGAAACTCGCAACAGAAGGCATTGAGTTATCATCTGTACGTGACGTCCGCACCGAATTAGTATCTCAGGCTAAACATCCGTCACGAGGTGGCGTATTCGGGATTCTGAGCCTTGGATTCCTAGTATCAGTTATTATCTCATTGATCGGATACGTGCTGTACTGGTTCTTCAACCTTTCCGGACGTGTTGTGCAGTTTGGTGTATTACGGGCCATGGGCTTATCCCGGGCACAACTGAGCGGCATGTTGCTGCTGGAACAGGTGTTCACAGCGGGACTATCGATCCTGCTAGGTATTGGGATTGGTCAGGTATCCAGTCGTTTATTCCTGCCATTCTTGCAAACGACGGATAATGTATCTGCTCAGGTACCTCCGTTCCGGATTGTGTTTGAACAGCAAGATATGTTGCAACTGTATGGGGTCACCGTAGTGATGCTGGTCATTGGTGCAACGATGTTGCTCTGGCAGATTCGCAGATTGCGAGTTCACCAGGCAGTCAAAATGGGAGAGGAGAGGTAAACGTGATCCAATGCGAAGGACTTGTCAAAATTTTTAAATCCAGCGATGTGGAAGTCGTTGCCCTTCAGGGTCTCAACCTGACTGTCAATCAAGGTGAAATGATGGCCATCATCGGTAACAGCGGTAGCGGTAAATCCACGTTGCTGAATATTCTGGGCGGGCTTGATCGTCCTACGGCCGGTACGGCTGTTGTGGGAGACTGGGATCTGCTGAAGATGACAGATGCCCAATTGGTCGAATACAAACGTCATACGGTAGGTTTTATCTGGCAAAATAACGGTCGTAACTTGCTGCCTTATCTCACTGCACTGGAAAATGTGGAGACTCCTATGATTCTGGGAGGCAAGCGTGATCGTGCTTACGCGAAACAGTTGCTCGAATGGGTAGGACTTAAGGATCGGATGCATAACAAATTGCATCAATTGTCAGGAGGAGAGCAACAACGGGTAGCGATTGCGATCTCATTATCCAATCGTCCCAAAATTCTGCTTGCAGATGAACCCACCGGTTCGGTCGATTCCGAGACATGTGATACAATCATGGGCATTTTCCGAAGAATGAACAAGGAACTCGGCGTTACTATTGTCATCGTTACCCATGACTTGACGCTTGCTGGCAAGGTTGACCGGATCGTTGCGATTCGGGACGGCTTGACCAGTACCGAGTTTGTGAAGCGCAACCCGAATCTGGATGATGAGCACAACTTGTCCGAGGCGGGTATGCCAGACATCCATGAAGCATTTGTCATTATAGACCGTGCAGGACGACTTCAGGTGCCAAAAGAGTATCTGGAGGCCTTATCCATTGATAACCGGGCGACATTGGAATTTGACGGTGAACGTATTGTCATTACACCGCCAAGATAATTAAGAGGGGGAACTGGGAAATGAAGAATAGTATGTGGGGAAAACGTGTGCTGGCTGTCATCGCTACTGCGACGCTAGCACTGCCGCTGATTGCCGGCTGTACGGCAAGTGAGGCCAAGGATACGGAGCAGCGTGTATTACGTGTGGCTACGTTGTGGGGAGGACAGGATGACAGTTACTTCCGTCAGCAATTTACCGATGCTTTTGAATTGACACATCCCAATGTAACCATCGAAATTGTAGCTGCTGTTGATCAGAGCAGTATGTATGGGTATGGCAACACGGAAGAACAGCCGGAAGTTCCAGATACAATGGAAAGTCTGAAGAAGATTATGACTGGGGATAACCCGGTTGACGTTATCGTGGCCGATACCGCCACAGTGAAATCATTAATTCAGGAGAATCTGGTGAAACAGCTGGACCCACTGATGCAGGAAGATAAGTTTGATACCAGTGATATCGTGCCTAGTGTACTGGAGGGAATTAAGGACCTTGGGGATCAGAGCATTTATGCATTGACACCAACGTTCTCCTCATCGGCTCTGTTCTATAACAAGGGTATGTTTGAAAAAGCAGGCGTGGAACCGCCAACGGACAACATGACATGGGACGATATTTTCAATCTGGGTACCCGTCTAACGAAAGGTGAAGGTAAAGATCATGTATTTGGTTTCTCCTTCACGACATATCAGGGTGGTTCGCCGTACTACTCCATGCAGCAGTACTACAGCTCGTTGCAGCTGAAGACGTTTGATGACAAAGCAGAGAAGATGACAGTAGATTCTCCTCAATGGGAGAAAGTGTGGAGCACCATCAGCAAACTTGCGATTGACAAAGTTATTCCTAAAGGCGACGAACCACAGGATCAGAATCCGAATGGGCGTTATGATCCAGTACAGGGTGACCTATTCCTGAGTGGCAAGTCAGCCATGGTTATTGGTGATTACAGCTATATTAATCAATTAATTGATGCCAATAAAAATGCGGATAAAATGAAAGACTTTACGAAAGTGGATTGGGATGTGGTAACACCTCCAGTTCACCCGGAAGCTCCTGAAATTGGAGGTAGCATCTACCTGAGCAACCTCATGGCGATTAATAGTGCGGCTCAGAACCCGGATGATGCGTGGGAACTGATCAAGTACATGAACAGTGAGGACTGGGCTAAGATCAAAGCACGTAGCAGCTATGAGATGGTATCACGGAAGAGCTTCATTAAGCCCAAAGACGGCCTGGATTATAACATTCAAGCATTCTATGCGCTGAAGCCGATTCCGCCAACAAACACCAATCTGGATAAAATGTATCAAAAATCCCCAGGCTTATGGCAAGTGAATGAAAAAGGTATGGAATATTTCAACCAAGTACTAGAGAACAAAAAGACACCAAAAGAAGCGCTTGGTGAGTGGGCAGCTAAAGGAAACGAGATGCTGGAGAAATTGAAAAAGGATCCTAAAGCTACGTTTCAATGAGATTTGATGAAGTAGTCATATCATAAGTTAAGGATAGCCGCTGAAGATTTTAATCTTTGGCGGCTATTTTTATGAAAATGGGGTATTCTACAAAAAGCAGGAATAAATGACGACTCCGGAAAGGACGAGCGGTATGCACTGGGTATATTTCAGCAAGTTGTATGCAACCAAATTTCAGGCAGGATGTCTGGCCAAACGTATGGAGCAGGATGGGTGGATTTACGGTCATAATGAACCAGCGGAAGTGGAAGTTTATCGATCACGTAAAGGTCGTTACGGTGTACGTTTTATTCCCTGACATTACCCCTTGACTTATAGAGTGTCGATAGTGTATATTAATTAAGTCGCTGTTTTAATATTTCTTACTGACGCGGGGTGGAGCAGCCCGGTAGCTCGTCGGGCTCATAACCCGAAGGCCGCAGGTTCAAATCCTGCCCCCGCAATTTAGTTTCACTTGGATGATTCACAGCCATCATCTGCACGTTATACATTATGTCTAGGGCCCTTAGCTCAGTTGGTTAGAGCGGTCGGCTCATAACCGATTGGTCACAGGTTCGAGTCCTGTAGGGCCCATACTCTTAAAACCCTTGCCTAGCAAGGGTTTTTTTCTGTCTGCATGTAAGACTCTGGAGTAGAAGGTATCTTGTTAATGGTGTCTTTCTAGTATGCCCTTTTTTTCGAATCTCATTTTATGTCCATGCCATCTACCAAATCTCGCACTATCCTATTCCAACCCATAGGAGGTAGATTTCATGAGTCAATTTATTGATGCAAGAACCTCGCAGAATGCGAGTTTGGCTAACTCTATTGCAATACCAATCTTGGTTATTAACACACCACAATTATTTGGCCAGATTGGTCTAGTTACAGGTGGCAGCATTGGAGCTAACCCACGGGTACAATTCAAAGGAACGGTGTCTGTGCAACTTCCTTTGGCACTCGCTGGTATAACCATTACAATTGTTAGGGGAACTTTGGCTACGGACCCTGTGATTTATTCCGTAACTTCTACGTTCAGCTTGAGTGTCCTTGCACCTCAGATTATTACGTTCTCTGCAGATGACTTCAATCCGCCTATCACGCCTCAATTGACGTACACTGCATTTGTTAGTTCCAACTTGCTCGGTACGATCCGTGTAGGTCCTGAGAACTTTGACGGAGTGTTGTATTCCGACTAATATTGAGCGCCCATGCCTAAGTGAAACTAGATTAGTATTCTTCTTAAATGAAGGAAATCTCAGACCTGCCCTCAAAAGCAGGTTTTTTTCATGTTGAAGGGGAAAACTGAACTTCATCGAGTAGGCAGGGTTCTATGATATAATGCATTACAGAGATTGAATGGTATTGGACATAAAATAATACGTGAACATCTGAGAAACGTATGAAATTAGTGATAGAAAGCAGGTTTCCGTTTAATGACGTCAAATGAAAGTCAACGTTTTCGTTACAGTGAAGCTCCGGTATGGGATTGGCAGAGAGCTTATTATGAGCAGAAGGGGCTACAAGCTTGGACAGAGAACCAAGTCCCTCAATATATTACTAGTAATCCGTTGATTGCTACGGCGTATGCAGAGATGATCTTTGGCTTTCTTCAGGACCTTTCGAACAAAGGAAAGATCAGAGAGACCGTAACCATTCTTGAACTTGGAGCGGGTGTAGGGCGTTTGGCACATCAAGTTCTCCTGAAATTGCTTGAGTTAAAGGAATTTGCTGGAATACCTTTACCGCCTTTCAGATATGTGATGACGGATCTCGTAGCGGAGAATGTGCTGGGTTGGCAGGAGCATCCATCCATGCAATCCTTTATTCAACAAGGTATAGTGGATTTTGCACGTTTTGACGCTGTAGCGGATACGGAATTGAATCTGGTCGTTGCAGGCACGGTTATTCGGCCGGGTGATCTGAAACAACCGTTGTTGTTGATTGCTAATTACTTTTTTGACAGCATTCCACAGGAATTAATCTATATTGGGGACGGCGAGATCTATGAGTGCGATCTGCTTGTTCAATCCCCGGATCGTCGTCTTGATCTTGAGCCTGCTGAGATGCTGAAGAACATGACGCTGAGTTATGAGTATCGCCGAGCGCCGGAATACAGTGCAGGTAATTATCCTTATCAGGAGCTTATCACATTGTACAAAGAGGAACTGGAGGATTCGCACATTCTGTTCCCTGCAATCGGGTTGTCCTGCCTCGAACGGTTGAACAAGCTGTCACAGTCAGGTTATGTGTTGATTACCGCTGATAAAGGGGATCATCGGCTGGATAACTGGAAGTTTGCAGAGCCACCTGAATTTGTTCTTCACGGGAGTTTTTCTTTAACGGCTAACTACCATGCCATTCAATATGTTCTTGAACAACAGGGCGCTCATACTCGATTCACAACACATCATTACAAAGATCTGAACGTTGGGTGTATGTTGATGGTGGACGAACCCATCAGTTATGTGAACACACGTCTGGCTTACCATCGATTTGTTGAACGTTTTGGACCGGATGACTTTTTCAGCATGAAACAATGGGTAGACTCTCGAATAGAGAGTATGGAGTTAAAGCATATTTTGCCGTTTTGGCGTCTGGGCGGATATGATGCGGAATTCTTGATTCACAGTGCTACGCACATTTCCAGTCTTCTTCCTGATGCAAGTGATGAGGAAATGCTTGATATTCAGTCTGGAATTCATACGATGTGGTCGTCCTACTATGTGATGGAGCAGCAAGGGGGGCTCGCATTTCTGGCAGGGCAGCTATTATATGAGATGTATATGTATGAGGATGCAAAACGGTTTCTGGAGATATCATTGGTTGCAGATCCGAGTAACCATAATTCAGCCGTCTTGTATGACTTGGCTGTGTGCTGTTATGAACTTGAACTGGAAGAAGAAACCCTGTCATATACCCATAAAGTATTGGCTCTGGAGCCTGATCATGAAGAGGCGGCAGCCTTGCTCCAGAGTTTCGAGTTGATCTGAACGGAACAATTTTAGTTTGTCTCCTGTATGTCTAGAAATAGTGATGGTTGTATATAAAATTGAAACTTAATTGGGTTGTAATCGTATTAATGGGATATTAAACCAATTATCTGTTTAAACAGAAAAGGAGACAGAATTATGAAGAAAATGTTATCCATTGCATTATATCCACTTGCTTGGGTGCTGGGGGCACTGAGTATCTTATCTGGAAATGAAAACAGTGTCCTATTGGTGAAAGATATCGCTACAGATCGAAGCTATGATGGGCAGGCTATATATGATAGTATTGAACGTAGAAATGCCTAACTACATATCATTGAACTGTAAAGGTAATTGTTTCACCGAGCAATAACATGAGAACCAATTACTCTTGAAGCGAAGTACGGTGAGCAGGATTTCTGTTCTGTCCGTGCAACCTTTAAGCCGGTTTCGTACCTTATTCAGGTATGAACCGGCTTTTATTTATGAATGGGGGATGCCAGATGAAGATTATCATTGGACAACCGAGGCTGGAACAGCATTTGCTGCAGCTTGAAGCCGAACTCAAGCAACATCCTGATGCAGATGTAGTATTCTTTCCTGAAGGTTATCTGAACCAGAATGTCGAAGACGCTTGCCGCCTGGCGGCTGAATATGGAACCATGATTGTATCAGGTCATCGCAGGTTGCACGAACGCCCGAAGGACCGATCGATCATCATCAGTACGGCTGGAGAGATTGTATTGGAGAAAGCTAAATATACACCTGCTGAGACGGTTGAGGAACAGGAATGGGCGATAAGTACTTTGTTGTGTGATGAGCTGGTCCTGCAAGGATTTCGCAACGAGAATATAGGAAATGTGGACATTGTGATGCATTCCATTGGTGTGGGCATGTTCAGTGAAGAGCAGTACAGTGAGTGGGTCGAAGAGGCTCGGCAGATCGCTTTGAAGCATCAATGTATTGTCATGGGGACAAGCCATGCGGATGGTTCGTACCGTGATAGCGAGATATCCATTCCAATCGCGTATTGTATAACAGCTGATGGAGAGGTTGTTCTGGCATCCCGAAGTGATACACGCACTCGTACAATCCTTCTGGACAGGGGAAATACAGACCCTTCACCTCAGGAGTCACAAGAAAAACAACTGAAAATCTCCATCACCCATCCGGTTAAGTTACCAGGCATGAATCCCAGATGAATGGGCTGATGAACTTGTCGAATAGCCCGATCACTTGCGCGGAATACGCATATGTTATGGCATACCTTGAAATTCAAAGGAGGCCAATCAAATGAGTCAAGTTGGATACGGTTGTGGCAATGTTGGTGGATTCGGTGGCGGATGGACTTCCACAAGTGCAATTCTCGTGCTGTTCATCCTGCTCGTGATCATCACAAAATCTTTCTGGCTGTAAGTCACGTATAGAAACGTGCAAACAGTGGGCTCCGCTGAGACTTCAGCGGGGCTTTTCCTGTTTATAAGAAGCAACATATGTCATCCATGACATTTGACAACTGAAAACAATGTGCTTAAAATCACATAAGAGACTATTAACAGAGATTGAAGGGATAGCAATGCCGTTTATTCGCTTTAAAGGATTCACAGGTCCTCAGCTAGAGGAAGTTGTACCCCAAATTACAGAGCAGATGGCCCTAATTACTCATATTCCAAGGGAGAGAATGAAGGCAGAGCGTCATGATGTACAAGCGCTAACACCTTCTCCGGCTTCTATAGAGATTCTGATGTTTCAACGTGACCAGGAGATTCATAATCGGATTGCATCGTCGGTGCAAGCTATTTTGGAAGAAGCATACATGCCGGATGTGCATATTTTCTTCAATATATTGTCACCTACTTTGTATTATAAAAAAGGCAGGCCGCTGACAGATTATCGATTGGATTGAGATTGTGAGGGACGAGCAGAATGTTGCTCGTCTCTTTTGATTTACATATTTTTCGTATGTTTAGCAATGGGCTGGTTCCTGTGAACCCGGCTCAACGATAATGAGCATATCGCAGACAAAATAAACAAGGCTCCAGCGATAAGGTATACCCACCGAACGCCCAGTTGATCGGCGACTAGACCAAAGATAACTATGGATACACTCATAACCGTGGATATCAGGACGCCATGGGTGGCGTATACCTTGGTTAGGGATTCGACAGGTACACTGTTCTGAAGCGCTGTCTGCTGAGCCACATCACGAATCTGATGAACTGGACCCATCAGTATGCATAACACCAGAGCGAGCCATGGCAGGTTGTTTAGACCATAAACGACGGTCAGAAGGCTGAAGAGAAGAGAACCAATGGTCATACTAGCGATTAGATGCTTCTGAATACGTTTGGCTAGTGCAAGAGCCAGAATACCTCCAAGCATGGTTCCAGCAGCGTAACTCGAGTTCATGAGTCCCCACCAACCTTCTCCTCGTCCCAGAGCTTCTTTTGCAAAGGCAAGCGTAACAGCTCCGATCCAGATGGAACCCGCAAGTGCTTGGGCAATGTCCATAAGCGTAATCAGTCGTAATGATCGATTGTTCCAAAGTATACTCCAGCCTTCACTCAATACATTCCACGATACAGCAGATTTCTGGGGTTGTTCTACATCCCGTGTGAGCGAGCCCATGGCAATCATGAAGATCAGAACGGCCCAGGACAAGCTTGTAGCTGCCCAGAAGGTCTGTGACGCCCCCCAGTTCATCACGGCGAATCCCGTCATGGCGTAACCGACAATGGTTACAGTCTGATTGGAGAAAGATAGCAGGCTATTTGCTTTTATAAGGTCTTCACCTTGAACCAATCGTGGCGTTAAAGTCTTCAGTAACGGAGTTTCCCATCCGTCCAAGAAGGATAGTATGACCACTCCGATCAATAGAAGCGGCAGTTGTGAAATCAAGTGATTCAACGAAATGGCTATACAGGTCATGATTAATGTTTTGGCTATGGAAATGCTGATCAATAGTCTGGAGAATGGGGAACGGTTCACAAGTAATGGCAAAGTGAAACCTGCTATTATGCGTGCAACGATCTGAATAAGTGGAAATATTGCAGCAGAGAGTACCGATCCAGTGAGACCGTATATAAACGTAGTAATGACCATGATATATATGACATTAATAAGCGAGAGCAGCGTCTTGGCGGCCCAGTACGGATAAAATGCGATGTTCATGCCAATGATGTCCTTTCCGAAACGATATATCTATATTACGGGCATTGTCATCATTGCACCACAAACAAAGTTATCATTTTCCCGTCATTTCACCACAAAAAAACTGCCCAACAGGGCAGTCATCTTCTAATGCCTATAGTTCATGCCATAGCAAGTGTGAAGGCGATAAGCAACATCAGCAGGCTGGTCGTTCTGACCATAGTCATATAAGGCCTGCTGGGTTCGGCTTCACCCCGGGAAATCCAGCCATAGCGCAGATACCAGCCGAATTTTGGGAAACAGAGATTGATGATACAGAGTACCATGAATATAAAAAAGAGGGTTCTCATACCCATCTTCCTTTCTCACTTACATAACGGATCTTATCTTAACGTTTGCGTCTGGTAAAAAAGACTACAATCAAAATGATAATGATGATAATTAACAGAAATTTCATGTATGTTCCTCCTGATGAGTAGTTAGGTTATTGTGGAATGTTAGTTATCAACTATTACCCAAGAACCACATGACTTGAATAACTATGTTACAATTAAAATATATTGATTTAATATCAACACATTCCGACTGGTTAGTTTTCTCTCCTTATAATGTACGATTGCAGAATATATAAACATTAATGTGTGTGAGATGAAGGAGGAAGGCATGAGCCAACATAATCAACTCTCATTACAATGGGAATTTATCATCTCGAAAGTGAAATCCTCCGTGACCGTGGTCGATGCTACCTTGCCTGAGCTTCCGCTCATGTATGTAAACGAACACTTTACCCAACTGACAGGATACACGTATGAAGAGTCTGTCGGACACAATTGCCGATTTTTGCAAGGGCAGGATACAGACCCCGAAACGGTAATGCAGATTCGTGATGCATTAAAGAAACAACAATCCATTAAGATTGATATCTTAAATTATACAAAAAGTGGTCAGAAGTTCTGGAACGAACTGAATATTGATCCGATCTTTAATGAATCCGGAGAGTGTTTATATTTTGTAGGCATTCAATACGATATTTCAGAACGGAAGTATGCTGAACAGCAGTTGAAGTTTGCAACTTCCATGGCTGAGATGAACAGCAGAGGGCAATTGGAATTCATCGGCAAGTTGAATCACGAGCTTCGTACCCCGCTTAACGGCATTATGGGCATGATCGAACTTGCCAGTATGGGTGAAACTACGGATGAGCAGAAAGAATATCTGGAGCTTGCACGTCAATCAGGTGAGGCGCTGCTGAACATCATTAACAATAGCCTGGATATGGCGAAACTGGGTAGAGGCAAAATGGATGTTGAAAACATTGAGTTTCAACCTCTGAAGCTGATTCAACAGATTGTCAAGACACATGAACCTGCGGCACGGAATAAACAAATACGTCTGCTCTGTCATGCTGATCTGAATGTTCCTGATGTGCTTATCGGTGATCCGCTAAGACTTCGGCAGGTACTGGATAATTTGCTGAGTAATGCGATCAAGTTCACGGAACAAGGTGAAGTGCAGTTACAGGTGGATGTGAGGCAACAACTGATGGATACCGTTGTATTGGTATTCTCTGTGCGTGATACGGGAATTGGCATTCCTCAGCATCAGATCGAACAATTGTTTGATGCATTTACCCAGACCGACATCTCCCATGCGCGCCGATTTGGCGGAAGCGGTCTTGGTCTGACCATCTGCAAAGAACTGCTGGAACTGATGAATGGTCAGATTTCGGTGGAAAGTACAGAAGGGAAAGGTACACAGTTTGAGGTGACACTGCCCTTGCTGCGCCAACAGGCCATTCCCAATGTAGGATAATCAATCAAGCAGGACAGCCGGGCGGTCTCGGCTGTTTTTTTATTGTATTGGATTGTTTTACGAACGGGCGTTCTGTTATAATGCAAGTGTTGAATGGGGGAGACACAGCATGAGTAAGAGACGCACAAGAAGTAAACGCAAAGGCAAGCAAGGTTTCAAAAAGCAGGTTCTGACGCTGGTAGCAATGCTGCTGGTAGCCCTCTATGCCTGGGCTGGGGGCGAATGGCCGGAGGAGATACCTAATCCATTCGTAGGGACTAATAAGAGTGTAGACCATACCATCACGTTCCCTTCAGAGCGTTATCCCGAAACAGCCAAACATATTAAAGCCGCTATCAAGGCAGGGCATTCTGATGTATGCACCATTGATCGTAATGGAGCGGAAGGCAATCGGGATTTATCCCTTAAAGGTGTTCCGGTCAAAAAAGGTAAGGATCGTGACGAGTGGCCCATGGCGATGTGCGCTGAGGGAGGAACAGGTGCAGATATCCAGTACATTACCCCGAAAGATAATCGTGGTGCAGGTTCATGGGTAGGGAATCAGTTAAGTACATATCCGGATGGAACACGAGTGAAGTTTGTAGTGAAGTAACACCAGGATATGGTTGGGCAGAAACAAGGATTGTAAGGCCTTTGTTGAGAGGTCAGTGGCAGCGTGGTACAGGAAAAGTAGAAGAGAAAAACCAGACGTGCATGCGTCTGGTTTTTTGGTATAAAGTGCTGGCATAAATAAGTCTAGTTAACGTATCTATACGGGAACTGAAGTTTCAAGGATTGCAGAGCCGACTAAACGAGTTGCATTCCGCTTAAATGATGAGACCGGATGCTTAACAGACGCGTAACATGTTCAACCTCATCAAACGGTATCCACAGACTGCCGTGAACCGTACGTAAGGAGAGAATGGATGTATCAGCGGTACGCTCGGGAAATCCGGTTACCGTCTGACCGCTTGTATTACGAACCATGATCTGTTGCTTGCGCCGGATGGCAATTTCTACCTCTTTTTTCATAAGTCATTGCTCCTGATTATGAGATGTTAAATCCATATGTCAATTTTTTCAATGGTTAATTTGTCTTCTTTATCTAGTCTATCAGAACTAGGTATAGATTTCCAGAAGAGAAATCAACATTCTTCTAGGTGATTTGTCTTAGCTGTGGACGATCCGTTTTTGAATAGGGATTACGGGGTTATATTAGGGTAAAAGGAGGGAAACGGAATGACACAATTGATTATTGGGCTGGCCCGTACCGAGAACGAGGCTATATTAATGCTGAATCAGGTGAAAGAGGAAGGCATCAAGGATAAATATTTAGGAGCGGTGGCGAAGGAGCAGCTTAATCTGGAGCTGGTGAGCGAGAAGACAGGTCTGCCCAAACCTTTGAAGGGTGCCGGAACGGATGGTGCCTTTGGCGCTCTGAAAGGCATATTGGCTGGTCTGGGGAAGCGAATGGATCAGACGATGTCCATCGGAAATGCAGTGCGTAGACTCGCTGGTAATGAGATTGGGAGTGAGACCGATGATTTGGTGCTTACACTGACTGAAGCGGGAATCTCGGAGGAGGATGCGCGGTATTACGAAGATTGGCTGTTAAAGGACCATATCTTGGTTATCGTGGAGTGCAGTGAGGAAGAAGCGGCTCGTGTTCGACCTATTTTACTTTTTTAGTTTAATTTAAGGCTGATTTTAGGTTTCTTTAATGTTGGGGAGGTATTCTTATTTCACACCTCCCTTAATATAGATTGGTTTACCGGAAGTCCGGGACCGCAACTCGGACTTTCTAGGCACTGTGAGCTGACGCTTGCAGTGCCTGTTTCATTTTTTTATTATTTTTAATAAAAAGTGTTGCAAAGTTAATTAGTTCATGGTAAGATATTTCTTGTCGCCAAGAAATACATAATCCTGCCGGGGTGGCGGAATTGGCAGACGCACAGGACTTAAAATCCTGCGGTAGGTGACTACCGTACCGGTTCGATCCCGGTCCTCGGCATCTTAAAAAGAAAGATCGTATGACGCTTGTTAACCAAGCTGCATGCGATCTTTTTTTATGTTCTTTAATATGAATGTCACTTCATTGCAGACCATATCACCATGCAGCTCATAAACATAAACGCTGCATAATACATATCAGAAGGTACATTTACCTGACTTTTATGAAGAGACAGAACAATGGTGTATACTATCCATAGGCATATATTACCTTTACCTTGCTGAACGATATAAGTTCAACTACACATTTACACAATAACGGAGAGGACAGCTGTTGTTCTGTCATCGGAGTGCCCGTGTAAATAACCATATTTGAACTTATATAGAGTCACAAAACCAATAAAACAATCTTATGGACGGAGGACTCAAGTTTATGTTGAAACAGCTTAAGCCATACAAGGTGTTACAGGAGCGCAGAATCGAAGAACTGAAATCGGATGCGTATCTGTTGGAACATCAGAAATCCGGAGCCAAAATTGTACTTTTGTCCAATCAGGACGACAACAAAGTATTCAGTATCGGTTTCCGCACACCTCCCGAAGACAATACAGGGGTAGCCCATATCCTCGAACACTCCGTGCTCTGTGGGTCCAAGAAATTTCCGGCCAAGGATTCTTTTGTTGAGTTGCTGAAAGGTTCATTGAATACATTCCTTAACGCCATGACGTATCCCGATAAGACGATCTATCCGATCGCGAGTCGCAATGATCATGACTTCCATAACCTGATGGATATTTACCTGGATGCAGTATTGAATACAAATATTTATGAGAATGAAAAGATATTTTTGCAAGAAGGCTGGAACTACAACCTGACCTCTGCTGACGATGAGTTAACCTACAACGGAGTTGTATATAACGAGATGAAGGGGGCCTTTTCTTCACCGGAACGAATGGTGCGCAGAGAAGTGCTGAACTCCCTTTTCCCGGATACCACATACTCCTCCGAGTCTGGCGGGTTCCCGGAAGCTATCCTGGATCTGACTTATCAGGGGCTGCTGGATTTCCACACGAGATACTATCATCCCTCCAACAGTTACATCTATCTCTACGGGGATATGGATATGGAAGAGAAGCTGCAATGGCTGGATGAGAACTACCTGAGTGCATATGATCGAATCGAGATTGATTCGGCCATTCAATTGCAACCTGCCTTTGCAGAACGGGTAGACACAGTTAAGACTTACTCTGCGGGAAGTACGGAATCGGAAGTGGATAACAGCTTCTTGACCTACAATGCGGTGATCGGCACAAGTCTGGATAAGGAACTGAACATTTCGTTCCAAATTTTGTTATACGCCCTTCTGAACGCTCCGGGAGCGGTACTGAAGCAGGCGTTGCTGGATAAGGGCATTGCCAAGGATGTCTACGGTTCGTATGATGACAGCCTGTATCAGCCTGTGTTCACGGTTGGACTGAAGAAGAGCAATCTGGCGAGCAAAGAGGATTTCCTGGGAACGGTCAAAGAAGTGCTTGAGCGTGTGGTAAAAGAAGGCTTTGATCCTAAAGCGCTGCTTGCTGGAATTAACTCGTATGAGTTCAATCATAGAGAAGCGGACTACGGCAGAATGCCGAAGGGCCTGATCTACGGATTCTCTTCCCTGCAAAGCTGGTTGTACGATGAAGAAGCACCTTTCACTCATTTAGAAGCCAATGACGTATTTGCTGAACTGCGGACAAAAATGAACGAAGGTTACTTCGAGCAACTGATTGAGAAATATATTTTGCAGAACACACATACTTCTTTTGTGGCGCTTACCCCGGATAAGGGGCTGAACTCACGCAAAGAAGAAGCGTTGAAAGAACGTCTGAAAACTATTCAGGCTGGTCTTAGTGAGGAAGAAGTTCAGACGTTGATTCAGAAAACGGAGGCACTCGCCGAGTATCAGAATACACCTTCAACCAAAGAGCAGCAGCAGGTCATTCCGACGTTATCGATTGAAGATATCGAACCGAAGGCCTCTACGTTGCATCAAACGGTGAACCAGGTCGACGGCACAACCATTCTCCATCATAACCTCTACACGAACGGAATTGGTTATCTGAGACTGCTGTTTGATATCAAAGAAGTGCCACGTCATCTCCTGCCGTATGCAGGGTTGCTGAAAAATGTACTGGGTTACGTGGATACTCAAAACTACTCGTTTAATGAACTGTCCAATGAAATCCATATCCATTCGGGTGGTATTCAAAGCGGGATAGGATCTTATGCTAACGCGCATAAGCACAATGAATTCAAGGCTACCTATGAGTTCAACGCAAAAGTGTTGTATGACAAGCTTGGATTTGCCTTTGATATGATCAAAGAAATCGTGTTCACTTCCCAATTCGATAATTCGAAGCGGTTATATGAAATCATCTCTCAGATGAAAGGTAATCTGCAACGTAATCTGATCAATAGCGGACACTCTGCGGGAATTGGCCGATCTTCGTCCAAACATTCAGCGGTTGCGGATTTCAGGGAAGCAGTGAGTGGTATCGCGTTTTACCAGTGGTTAGAGGATCTTCAGGCGAATTTTGAGGCTAGAAAAGAAGAGTTGTCTTCCAGTCTGCAAGAGTTGACGGGGTATATTTTCAGACCGGAGAACTTGCTTGTTAGTTACACTGCCGATGAGCAGGGATATGAAGGACTGGAGCAACAGGTATCTGATCTGAAAGCGAAGCTGTTCACACATGAGGTTGCCAAGGAAGAATTTACATTCACACCGGCTACTCATAAGGAAGGATTCCGATCCCCGTCGGAGGTGCAGTATGTGGTGCAAACGGGCAATTATATCGACAAAGGATATCAATACACCGGTTCACTACGGGTCTTGCAGGGAATCCTGTCTCTGGATTACTTGTGGACCAATATCCGAGCCAAAGGTGGAGCTTATGGCTGTATGTCAGGCTTCAGACGGAACGGAGACAGCTACGTTGCATCGTATCGTGATCCAAATCTCGATAAAACGTACAAAGTATATGAAGAGATACCGCAGTATTTGAACGATTTCCGGGCAGACGAGCGGGAAATGACGCGTTATATCATTGGTGCGATTCAGGATCTTGATACGCCGAGAACACCTTATGGCGAAGGAGCATTCTCGTTGGAGTGTTATCTGTCGAATGTGACTGAAGCGGATCTGCAACAGGAACGTGACGAAGTGTTAAGCACGAAGGAAAGCGACATTATCGGTTTTGCTGAGCTTTTATCGACCGTACTTAAACAGCAACAGCGCTGTGTGATCGGTAATGAGAACAAGATTGAGGAACAGAAACAAATGTTTGACGAGACGCTGGATTTAATTAAAAACTAAGCATTAGTCGCTTATTTCCGGGTCGAATAGGCAGCAAAGCGAAAGGCACTTTTATGAGCTGGTTTCAACAGCTTATAGAAGTGCCTTTTCTAATGGGGAGGGACTGTCTCCATCCCATATGAGAATGTGTGACACCCTGCGTTGTTCAGGTGACGGCGAGCATGTTGTATATTTTCAGGGTCCGCAGATCTTCCTTTGAGATTTTTAATTCATTATATAACTCCTGATTTTCGGGCAGAGGGGTTCTGGAGAATAACATTTTGAGCGCGATAGGCATGAAAGGTCTGAACGAAACACCAGCCATCAGTCCCCATTTTTTCTCCGATTCCTGAAAAGACGCCAAAATATTAATATATAGGTTCTCCAGCGGCGTGGCCTGATTTTTCAAAATCAGCGTGGTGAGTGTATCATAATGCTCGGTGTGGCCCCAATACATATTCTCGCACTCTTGGTAGTTCTCAAAATCCTTCACATTCATATACATCACGGTGCGATAACGGTTGGCATCCGATTGAGCCATCATGTCAATGACACAACGAATGAGACTGTTGTTACGCCCGTCATAGAAGTAAGAATAGAAACGTGTGGAGTTCTTGAAAAAGCTGGACGGGACCGCATTCATCAGGGGAGATGCATGCCTTGGTTCTTGGTACAAGAGTTGCTCCACCTGAATGTTGAGCGCGTTCGCAATATGATGTAACGTGACCAGATCAAGTGTAATATCTCCGCTCTCATACTTGGACAGAGTACCCTTGCTCTTGAAGATCTGATCTGCAAGCTGTTGAATGGTCAATCCTCGCCACTTCCGAAAGTTTCGTATTTTCTTGCCAACTTCCTGATTGATATTGTTCATAACCGGTTCTCCTTATGCCAATGTTTCTTGAGAGTACGTGAAAATGATGAAAGTCATTCATAAAAATGATGTTATATGAGAAATATATCACTTTTTCATTGAAATACCTATTTTGGAGAAACAATTAACTTCATTTGTTTCGTCAGAATAGATTGTATTACATTTGATGCAACTCCTGCGTCATGGAATAATAGATGTAATACGACATGAAACGACAATGAAAAAGTAAAGCAGATAGAGGAGCAGAAGCTATGAAATATAACTTTGATGAGATTATAGACCGCACAGGAACAAATGCGATGAATACGGATGGTTTCCGTCAATATATTTTTAACGCCACAGAAGATATGACATTTCCATTTAAGGATGAAGAATTTATTCGCATGTGGATTGCAGATATGGAATTTGCCACACCTCCCGAGATTCTGGATGCAGTTAAGGAACGTCTGGATCGTAGAATTATGGGTTACTCTCAGGTATTTGATCCGGCATACTATGAAGCTGTCTCGAATTGGATGAAAAGATACTATGATTGGTCCTTCCCGAAGGAGCAGTTGGAGACCTCAAACGGGATCATTCCCGCTTTGTATGAATTGGTGGAATATATCTGTCAATCGGATGAGAAAGTACTGATCGTGACCCCATCCTATGGTTTCTTCAAGTCAGCTGCGGAGCATAACAATCTTGAACTGGTGTGTTCGGATATGCTCAACGAGCAGGGACGTTACTCGATTGATTTTGAGGATTTTGAAGCCAAGGCCAAGGATGAGAAGGTAAGGGTATGTATTTTCTGTAATCCCCATAATCCGTCTGGACGCGTCTGGACAACGGAAGAGTTACAACGTGTGGGTGAGATCTGTCTGAGGAACAATGTATGGATTATTTCGGATGAAATTCACTGTGATCTGCTGCGGACTGGCAAAAGACATACGCCACTTGCAAAGCTGTTCCCGGATACGGATCGAATCATTACATGCATGTCCCCGAGCAAAACATTTAACATGGCTGGTCTGATGTTCTCCAATGTCATCATTCCAAATAAGGCACTTCGAGACATCTGGCAGGCACGACATTATAGTTTCAAAAACCCACTGAGCATTGCTGCCACTCAAGCAGCTTATGAAACGGGTGATGAATGGCTGAAACAATTAAAAGCTTATCTCGACGCCAATTTCGCTTGCGTAGAACAATATGTGAAGCAACATCTGCCACTGGCTGTCTTTCATATTCCGGAAGCCACATATCTGGCCTGGATTGATATCTCGGCATATGCTCCCCAACATGTAAGTTTACCGTTATTCTTCGCTGAGCAAGCGGGTGTATTGCTCGAAGATGGTCATATGTTTGTAGCCAATGGTGAGGGTTGCATTCGGTTGAATCTGGCTTGTCCCCGTTCTGTCCTTCAGGAAGGGTTACGAAGAATCAGCAGTGTGCTTGTGAAAGAAGTCGAAGAGGTGCCCGTTCAAGTATAAAGTCATCAAGTCACCACGCAATAGCGAGGTGACTTTTTTGGATTGAGTATACTGAATGTAGCAAGAATACGATTTATTTCGGGGTGAACGTATACCCTGATGTGCAATTCTGGTCTGCTGTCCCCGGTTATGTTAAAATGGTGGATAGTCTATGAGTTGCATGACATGCGGCTCTCAGAAGGAAGAGCCTAGTAGTTGGGCTGAACGAAACTGCATTCACCAGGGGAAAGGAGCCTATACATATGTTTGGAAACGATTGGGACAAGGTGCTTCAGGAAGAGACGGAAGCCGAATATTTTAATAAGATTCGTTACACTCTCGCCGCCGAGTACAAAACGCAGACGGTCTTTCCGCCCAAAGAAGACCTGTTCTCCGCACTGAAGCTGACGCCATATCATCAGGTTAAGGCTGTTATTATTGGTCAGGACCCTTATCACGGAGCGGGACAGGCTCATGGATTAAGCTTTTCGGTTAGACCGGGGGTACGTGTACCGCCTTCTCTGAAAAATATATATAAGGAACTTCATGCCGATCTGGACCTACCAATTCCGAATCATGGATCTCTCGTTCATTGGGCACAGCAGGGAGTGCTGCTATTAAATGCTGTCCTAACGGTTCGTGAAGGTCAGCCGAACTCCCATCAGGGATTGGGCTGGCAGACGTTTACGGATGCTGTCATTCGTGCGTTGAATGAACGTTCGGAGCCGATGGTATATATGCTGTGGGGCAGTCATGCTCAGAAGAAAGGTGCTTTTATTAACAGGGACAAGCACCTGGTACTGGAGTCTACACATCCCAGTCCGCTGGCTGCACATCGTGGATTCCTCGGCAGTCGTCCCTTTTCCAAAGCCAATGATTTCTTGACCTCCAAAGGTATTGAACCGATCGATTGGAAGATACCTGAAAACTAGACAGATGGAGGTGAGAACATTGCGACATTGGATAGGGCGAAAAGTAGCGGTATATCGTGCAACAGGCATACGGGAGCCATTGAAGGGAACGCTGGTCGAGTGGGATGAAGAAGCGGAATGTGTACGAATCGGACCCAAACGAATTAAGGTGTCGTTTGACAATATCGCAATGATCAGACCTCTTCCCGAAGAGAGTCTTCCCTTAAAGAAAGCACGTTCTGAAGTACACAAGGTTGGATATGTGATGAAAAAGGCGATTCAGTTCGAAAATGCCATCTATTTCAAGTCACAGGTTATGATCTGGCGCCGGGCCAAAATTGTAGCGTTATCCACGACGATTCTGCGTCATGACGAGGATCAGGTTGAACTTGCAGATGGTCGGGTTCTTCGTAAAGACAAGCATATGTTTGTCGTACGTTCACGCCGTGGGATACGTTAGTTATACGAAGATTTAATAATCATTTCATGCAAAAATCATACGGATTTAATATTTGGTCTGTATATTAGGTAATAACAACCCCTTCTAAATTGATGTGTATTGAAATGGGAGCCCGGCCGGCTGCAAACGGTCGGGTATTTTTTGTCCATTGGTTCTGTTAACCTGTTGTACATACCCATTACATTCATGTTGTATACTATTAAAATAGAAAATTGAACTAAACATTTACACGAGAACGTAGAGGGCAGGAATAACCTGAAGAAGCGGAGCGTTCGCCTTTATCCCAAGATATTCACCTTTGTAAAATTGAATCAAAAAATCTGGGGATAACAGCGATCGGAAGGTTGTTCTGTCATCGAAGTGGCAAGTGTAAATATTCTTTAGTTCAATTTAAAAAGATCATGAGAAGGAGTGAAACCCAATGAAACGTATAGCTGTTTTTGCAGGCTCCAATCCGGGAAATCACCCCGATTATACAGAGAAGGCTATTCAACTGGGCAAACAGATTGCTGATAGTGGTTATGCACTAGTCTATGGTGGTTCTTGCATGGGCTTGATGGGTGCAGTAGCCGATGCTGCTCTTGAGCAAGGGGGAGAGGTAATCGGGGTTATGCCTACTGGATTGTTCCGGGGCGAGGTTGTTCATGGAGGGCTAACACAACTGATTGAAGTGGGAACCATGCATGAACGGAAGGCTACGATGGCTGAATTATCCGATGGATTCATTGCACTTCCCGGAGGTATGGGTACATTTGAAGAACTATTCGAGGTACTGTGCTGGGCACAGATCGGTATTCATCGTAAGCCTGTTGGCTTATTGAATGTCAACGGATATTATGGACCGCTGATGAAGATGGTAGAACATAGCGTACAGGAAGGATTCTCCAACACTTCGCATCTCAGTCTATGGAGTCTGGAAGCTGATCCGGCTGAACTGATCAAACAAATGTCATCCTATATTCCTGCAGAGCTGACTCAGAAGTGGTCACAACTCAACGGGGAATGAGTGCATAAGAAGACGGGCCTGAACCCACTCGTTCCTCGGGAGAATTTTCGATCTGCCCAAGCAAGTTGCGCTGTCGGACATAGTCTATAGTGTACTTCGATGAAGAGGGGAGTGTCACTCATGAGCGAACTCAAAGGCACAGGTTACGGATACGGCGGAGGTTTTAGTGGTGGAGCATGGACATCGACAGGTGCAATTCTGGTATTGTTCATTCTGTTGGTTATTATCTCTCGCACATTCATTCTGTAATTCGGTCAGTATCCCGGGACGGGGATCACGCTGCAGAGGCAGCGCCCGAATAAAAAATGACCTTTCCAAAGAGACGTCGGTATCTCTCGGCGTTTCAGGGGAACGGTTTTTTGACGTTTCCAGCATACGTTGAGTAATTGAAAAAGCAAAAACCTGCCCCTGAATAAGGTCAGAAGCAGGAGAGAGCCTCCTGAGCCATTAGCTGCACAACAAGCAGCTTACACCACAACAGCGGTTTGATCCGGAACACTTAACGATTTCCAGGCGATATATAGCCCGATGGCGGCTGCAATTAAGGAGAGTATTGCTGCAACAATAGCCAGCTGATCCAGTGTGTTGGGTGAACTGGAGTTAAGAGAACGCTGATTAGCCGTCTTGCCGGATTTGTTTTTGATATGGACGGATGATGTGGAAAGCCTGGAAGCCGACTGTAACTGGGATGTGTGAGGACGCGTAGGTATCGATTTCTTCTTTGAGGGATTCAATAGTCAACCTCCTTATAACGGAGTTCAGTGCTTCCATCGTTCATACTATGTTATGTCGATTTTCAGATTGAGTTCGCAAAAATGAGTGAATCCCCAGCCCGTTAGATGTTCAATTCAGTCATGAGTATTAGCGAAGCAGATAACCCATTATACGCTCTGTTAATACAGGTCTAACAAACGGTGTTTATAGTAAGGATCATAGAGTGAAGCTTGAACACAGGAGGCGCTGGAATGAGGAACATGGAGATTATTGCCCATCGCGGTGCATCTGCCGTATGCCCGGAGAATACGATGAGCGCTTTTGAACGGAGTCTGGAGCTTGGAGCGACAGGCATTGAGACCGATGTGCAGATGACGAGTGATGGCAGACTGGTACTGATTCATGATGAGACGTTAAGCCGAACTGGCGGCGCAGAAGGTTGGGTTAAGGATGCGACTTACGATCAATTGCGCACACGGGATGCGGGGTCCTGGTTCCATGCTGATTTTACCGGGGAACGTATTCCTTCTCTGGAGGAGTTATTCAAGCTGGTACAGGGGAAAGGAACCCTGCTTAATCTGGAATTGAAAAATGGTATTGTGAGTTATAAGGGGATGGAAGAGAAGGTTATACAGGCAATCCGGGACTGGAATCTGGAGCAACAGGTTGTGCTGTCCAGTTTCAATCATGCTTCGCTCGTGAGATGTAAACGTCTTGCCCCGGAGATTCGTACAGCACTTCTATATATGGAAAAGTTATATCGACCCTATGATTATGCCGCCAAACTCGAAGCTACCGGCCTTCATCCCTACAAGCTGGCAGTCACACAAGAGGATGTTGCTGCTGCATTGGCACATGGCGTTGTTACCTATCCATTTACCGTGAATGATCCTGCCGAGATGCAGGCCATGATCGACATGGGTGTGCAAGGGATCATTACTGATGTTCCGGATGTCCTGGCATCCTTACTTACGGTACATGCCCGTTAAACGAGTCTGTATTTTACATGTTCTACATATGCAATGATAAGGCTGTGTTCGAGCTTTTTGGCTCTTGCGCAGCCTTTTTGCGTGTGAAATTGTGTGCAAATATTCATATATGCAATAAACATGTCCTATTTGTCCATTGCCAGAGCCGGTGGATTCACTTACAATGGTCTATGGGAATGAGAATCAATATCATTAAAGTTCGGTATTTATAGAGAGGTGATTGTTATGTACATAGGTTTGAGCAGCTCCACTCATAACGAGGGTGGGCGCGTATGAGTTCACAAGCTTCACCAGAAAAACATAATCCGGATTCACCCACAGCGAAGATACACACTCGTCCGTGGGCGGCCACACTTATTCTTACTGGGGGAGTTTTGCTACTCGCTCTGGGTATGGCGTTGTCCATTTCATTTGGCGCTGCTGATATTAAGCTTAGTGTAGTCTGGAAGGCTATCTTTGATTTCAATCCTGAGCTGACTCCACATCAGATCATATGGGAGATTCGGTTGCCACGTATCCTTGGAGGAGCAATGGTGGGTGCATGTTTCGCTGTAGCTGGTGCGATCATGCAGGGCATGACTCGTAACCCGCTGGCCGATTCAGGTCTGCTTGGGTTAAATGCGGGAGCTGGATTTGCGCTTGCAGTTTGTTTTGCCTTCTTCCCTGGCTTGCCATTTATGTATATCATCATGTATTCCTTCCTTGGAGCAGGGCTTGGTGTCCTGTTGGTGTACGGTTTTGGTGCAGCTTCCAAATCAGGCCTTACGCCACTACGCCTTGTGCTTGCAGGTGCGGCTGTATCTGCGATGTTGTCGGCACTCAGTGAAGGGATTGCATTGTATTTCAGGATTGGACAAGATCTGGCTTTCTGGACGGCCGGTGGTGTAGCCGGAACGAAGTGGTCTCAACTTGAGGTCATGTTCCCATGGGTACTCGCGGCACTGATCGCAGGTCTCCTCATCTCCCGTTCCATTACTTTGCTTAGTCTCGGAGAAGATATTGCGGTGGGCTTAGGGCAACGTACTGGGCTGATCAAGCTCATAGGCCTGATTGTTGTACTGATTCTAGCGGGTACGGCTGTGTCTGTGGTTGGTGCGGTCGGTTTTGTTGGGCTCATTATTCCCCATCTCACGCGGAAGCTGGTTGGGGTCGATTATCGCTGGATTATTCCATGTTCCGCTGTGATGGGTAGTTTGCTGCTTGTATTTGCGGATCTGGCTGCACGTATGATTAACCCGCCGTACGAGACGCCAATTGGCGCATTGGTTGCCCTCATCGGGGTACCATTCTTCCTGTATCTGGCGCGTAAAGAAAGGAGGACTCTGTAACGATGGAATCCTCAACAATAGTTGGAGCAGAGCGCAAGAAGAGAACCAAGAGTACGATTGTCCTCATTGTGCTTGCCCTATTAATTATTACGGCTTTTGTGGTGAGCATGAACACAGGTTTTACCAAGCTTTCGCCG
Organism: Paenibacillus amylolyticus; assembly: GCF_047302515.1. Lineage (GTDB taxonomy): Bacteria > Bacillota > Bacilli > Paenibacillales > Paenibacillaceae > Paenibacillus > Paenibacillus amylolyticus_G. The sequence goes on from NZ_CP168019.1 coordinate 1,172,119, forward strand.
CTTGAGGTGTTGCGAACCCTGTTTGGTGGAGGCACGGCGAAACAGGAATTGATCCTGTTTGAATTCCGTCTGCCACGTATTGTGATTTCGGTGCTGGTCGGGGCCGGACTTGCGTTATCTGGTTGTATTTTGCAGGGAGTATCTCGGAATGCGTTGGCAGATCCGGGGATCCTCGGGATTAATGCAGGTGCTGGTCTGGTCGTTATGTTATTTGTTTCCTTTTTCCCGACAACGACAGCGGCTCCGGTATTTCTTTTGCCAATTCTGGCCCTGATCGGTTCCGGTTTTGCTGCATTTCTGATCTACATTCTCTCTTACAAAAAAGGAGAGGGCATCCTGCCTACGCGTATGTTGCTTACAGGGATCGGGGTAGCGGCGGGAATCAGTTCTGCCATGATCGTGCTTACGTTACGGCTTAGTCCGGAAAAGTATCAATTTGTAGCTACCTGGATGGCAGGCAGTATCTGGGGTTCGAACTGGAAATTTGTAACGGCATTACTACCGTTTCTGATCATTCTTGTCCCGCTTGTCCTGTATAAGGCACGTGTATTGAACGTACTGAATCTGGGGGACCAGACTGCAAGCGGACTCGGGACTCCGGTTGAGCGTGAGCGACTGATTTTGCTTGCGGCTGCTGTAGGACTTGCCGGCTCATGTGTATCTGTGAGTGGGGGGATCGGTTTTGTAGGTCTGATCGGACCGCATTTGGCACGTCGTCTGGTGGGTCCAAAACATCAATTCCTGTTACCCGCATCTGCACTGATCGGTTCATTGCTTGTACTGGTTGCAGATACGCTGGGTCGTGTCATCCTGCAGCCTTCGGAGATTCCTGCGGGGATCCTGGTTGCCATTATTGGTGCACCATACTTCCTGTACCTCTTAAGCAAGACGAAATAGAACGTAATCATCATTGTGTGATTGCATAAGGAGGACTTCAGTCCATGCTTCGCCGTTTCTTTGCCTATTATAGGCCTTACAAAAAGCTCTTTATTCTTGACTTCAGTTGTGCGATTTTAGTCGCCTTGCTGGAACTGGCTTTTCCACTGGCGGTCAACCGGGTAGTCGATGATCTGCTGCCAGGCGGCCGCTGGGACTGGATTCTATGGGCGTGTCTGGCATTGCTCGGCATCTACTTATTGAATTCATTTCTCAACTTCGTGGTTACCTATTGGGGACACAAGCTCGGTATTAACATTGAGACGGATATGCGTAAAAGTCTGTTCAATCATGTGCAGAAGTTATCGTTCCGTTTCTTCGATAATACCAAAACAGGACACCTCGTGTCTCGTATGACTAACGATCTGATGGATATCGGTGAGATTGCCCATCATGGTCCAGAGGATGTATTTATCGCGGTCATGACGCTAATTGGTGCATTCAGCATCATGATGAGCATTAACGGGAATCTGGCGGTGTTAACCTTTATCATCGTACCGCTGATTATTTATCTGTCACTCTACTTTGGTAGCAAAATGTCCAAGGCATTCAGCCGAATGTTCGGGGATATCGCGGACTTCAACGCTCGTGTAGAGAACAATATTACAGGTATCCGTGTTGTTCAGGCTTTTGCTAATGAAGAGCATGAAAAAGCACAATTCGCTGTGAACAACGGTCGTTTCCGTCAGACCAAGCTAATCGCATACAAAATCATGGCCTGGAACTCCTCTGTCAGTTATATGCTGATGAAGCTGGTATCCCTCTTTGTCCTGGTATGCGGAACGTGGTTTGTCATTCAAGGCAGTATGACCTACGGTCAGTTCATTGCATTTATTATGTTGTCCAATGTGTTCCTGACACCGATCCAGAAGATCAACTCGGTTATTGAGACGTATCCAAAAGGGATTGCAGGCTTCAAACGTTATACGGAGTTGCTTGATATGGAACCGGATGTGGAAGATCGTCCAGGAGCCGTTACGGTATCCCATTTGCGTGGAGATATCCGTTATGAGCAAGTGACCTTTGGCTATTCCGATCAGGAACCTGTTCTCAAAGGTATTGATCTAAACGTACGTGCAGGTGAAACTGTAGCGCTTGTCGGTCCATCGGGGGCAGGTAAAACAACGCTATGCAGTCTGCTGCCGCGGTTCTATGATGTGTTGGAAGGTCGCATCACGATCGATGGGCAGGAGATACAGGATATGACACTAGACTCGTTGCGTAGTCATATCGGAATTGTACAACAGGACGTGTTCCTCTTCGATGGAAGCATTCGGGAGAACATTGCCTATGGCAAGCTGGATGCATCCGAAGAAGAAATCTGGATGGCCGCCAGACGTGCCCAGATGGAACCTTTGATTCAATCCATGCCGGAAGGATTGGATACGTTAATTGGTGAACGCGGTGTGAAGCTGTCCGGTGGACAGAAACAACGTTTGTCCATTGCCCGTATGTTCCTGAAAAACCCACCAATTCTGATCCTGGACGAAGCCACATCCGCGCTGGATACAGAAACGGAAGCGGCGATTCAGCAATCTCTTGCTGAGCTGTCCGAAGGACGGACTACCCTGGTTATTGCTCACCGATTGGCTACGATCAAAAATGCAGACCGCATTATTGTCGTTGCTGAACAAGGTATTACGGAGCAGGGACGTCATGAAGAATTACTCGCAGCAGGTGGGGTGTACAGCCGTCTTCACTATGCGCAGTTTGGTGCTTAATCTATTCGATGTGGATGTAACAATGTAAATATGAGAAGTAACGCCATCATTCTTGACTTGGAAGGAGTCAGGACGGTGGCGTTTTTTTCTTTTTTCATGATCAAGTGTGGATCAGGGGTACTGTGCTCATATCTGCCTGTGATCATGGATTTGGAAGCGGGTAATATAGTAAAGAGAACGCTTAACGTGTAAGATATGTTCATCATCTTGCAAGATATAGGAGGTACACGATATGCAATTGAACGATATGCTGAAAATTCTTATAACTTGTCTATTATTTATTCTGATTTGGTGGTTTCTGATCCAAGGAATTCGCAAACTTTCCAGTACTCGTGCGGGGTCCGGTTTCCAACGCTTGGGTGGATGGTCCATTGGACTTTTCATTGTTGGCGCCGTGCCACTCGGTTTTTCGCTATACACAGAGATCTTTGATAAGCGCCTGGATGCCAACATCGGGTTGGGGCTTGCCATGTTTTTTGTATGGGCTTATTGTGTGATCTTGTTGTGTGCGGCGTTGGTGGTATGGGGAAGGTACGTGTACAAAAGGGATATGAAGAAGTGAATATTTGGGTTGATCGTGTTGAGCCCGTCAGGAAGTTAAGGGTGAGCTGACCGCTGTATTTGTAACAATAAACTGATATGGAACGTTAAATTTAGAAAGAGGTGTTATTAAAGGGGGATTTACATATGTCCAATCTTCGTCGAGTCCTCATATTGCTCTCAATCCTAATCGTATGCCTTACGGGATGTTCAGGACATATCGAGTGCAACTCTGTGCAGACTCAAGCGAATGCACCAAGTGAAGATGGATTCACTGGTTATGTGGTTGAACGCAAAGACAATTCCATTCTTGTGGTTGATCCTGCATATGAGGATTTCAGTGCGAACGGAGGAGGAAATCGGTATTATCCGGCAAAATGGTTCTCCAATGCGCCTGATCCGCAGATCGGCTCCTATGTTGAAGTCTGGACGGATGGAGGCCCGGAAAATCAACCCTATCCTGGGCAGGCCAGAGCAGAAAAGATAGCGGTATCTTGTCCAAATACTCCAGACGGTGCCCATCTAAGTGAGGCGGACGCTATTCGAGGTGGACTATATTCACCAGATGGAGAAAAAGTACGTGTTCCTGTGATTGAAGATGTACAATTTTATCAGGATGCAGGAACGTGGGCGATTCGCATAAGAGACGCGATGTCAACGACGAAGAATCAAGATGAAATTGAGATCAGAGTAGAGGATGTAGAGCCAGTAGAGTAACAGAGGGAGTATATGATTTTGCACATAGAGATGAGGAAGTTTAAATGGATATTAGGGAGTGTCTTCCCCGCGATAAACATGATTTTGAGGCGGTGCGTAAGTTAAATCAATTTAGTGACGTCGAATTGAAAGTTATCATCCCAGAGCTGATGGAATGGTTACAAGACGGGAATTGGCCTATCTCTAAGCCGGTAGAGAATCTGCTATTGAGATTGGGGGAGGACTTAGTTCCTCATATTAAGGATGTATTGCAAACCCAAGATTCTACTTGGGAATATTTCATTTTTTGGTGGGGTTAATTGATCGATTGCCTGCATCTTATCTAAGTATGTTACGGTCGGATTTGGTAAAGATACTTGAGTCTCCTACACATGATGAGATAGTAGAGGGGTTGGATGAGGTTATAATGGAGCTTTTGGAAAAGATGAAGGAGACCCAACGAGAGGTAAGTGGAGAGGGAAGTTTGGATACATAGAAACTGGTAATTAACTTTCTAAGAAAGACTGAAATATTGAATATGGAGTGATAAAAATGCTAAAATACCAACTTCTTTTCCCTACCTTTTTGAGTTCGGAAATATATTGTTTACACATTGTTCAACTATTAATTGAATTATTTGATATTTCAGAGAAGGAAGCTTTTCTCAGGATTAATTCTTTTTGGGAAGGCAATGATTTTTTATCAGAAGAAGACCTGATTTTTCATGAGTCCCCTGAATTTTGGGCAAAAACAATTTATTATGAGGAATCCAATTGGTGGAATTTCCCTGAGAATGAACTAATCCCTAGAAAAATAGATTGAAGATCGAAAACTATAATTAGGCTACAATCTATATGATAAACAAGGAAACCGCCATTATGATTTTATAAAAAATGGAAAGGAATCTTCTGCCCATGGAATTATCAAGGTCTCAGCAATTAGCTCAAGAGCATGTAACCAATTATGCAAGAAGCCGCAAAAATGAGGCGGAGCAAACCATTAGAGAAATCCTTCGTATGTCCAACATCGAGCTGAAGACATTTGAAAAAGCTATCAAAAAACTAAAATCTCATACAAGTATTGCTCTACACTTTCACCCAGATCGATTAGATCCGAATATGAAAAGCGTGGCTGAAGCACTACTTGAGCAGGGGTTTTATAAAAGTCAGTTTGAGACTTTCTTATCGAATGGAAGTGTGTCCGCATTTTCAGGCGGTGAACGTGACGTTTGGGAGAATAAAATGTTTGGCGGAGCGTACCAAATAAATGGCTCAACCAATAGTGAACGTCCCAAGTATGGGGCACTCAATGTTATGTTACATCCCGATGGACCTGCTCCGCGTTTTGGATCATGTTACTTCCTTTTATCCACTGAGGTCTCTCAACGTTGCACGTATACATATTTGGATTCTCACCAAGACCCCGAGGAAAAGGGAACGTATGAGGAATTTGACCTCATTTTGGCTGCTCTTATGAGGGATGTATTCAATAGTGGTTTTGCCATTGGTGAAAGAAATCTAACGGTTCAAAAGTTAATCGATCATATGCTCGTCAATCTTGAGAAACCATTCCAAAATCCATCAAACCAAGAGCCAAACCGAAATCTGGATTATTATATCGAAGCTCAGATTCATGGTGATATTTCCCTTGAAAAAGATGTAAAGATGCTTGTTGCCGACCCATCATTTAAAGGCACCCATACAGGACGAATCTTAGAGCAGATATGTTTAAAGTATTCCATTGATCTCCACTGGCACATGGGCTTTACACTATTAGTTAATGACGTTCCTATAGATTTTCGAGGTCCTTCAATGCCTTCACTAGCCAAAAGAATTGCAAAAAGTGATTTGATTGATGCAAATATCATTGGTTCTGCAGCTATGGACTTGAAACAAAACCCAAGCCATTGGAGCGATAGAGGAACCTACAAAGAAGTTCTACAAGAATTAAAATTACTCTGGCATGTCTTAGTGAGATATGGAAAGCCAATGGAAGAGTGAAAACATTTTTCGTGATTAAAAATATTGAATACGTAGTGATGAAAATGCTAAAGCACCAAATTCTCCTTCGTACTTGTTTGCGTGTCTCCTGAATCTTAATGGTTACTCAATAATAGTACTCTAACAACCTTGAGCGCCTAACCGTTCAAGGTTGTTTTTTTATCATTCAAACGGATTACTGACTATACTGACTATACATTTATCTATAAATCTGCTGTCACAAAAACGAACGTATGTTTTACAAATACATTGACTTTTTGTCCTGACAATAATATATTGTTGTCAGGACGAAAAAAGAGGTGAAGCAATGTCCGCCAAAAAGGTGGGCCGGCCTAAATCTGACAAACCCAAAAGCAGAACGATTGAGATACGTGTCGACGAGGAAATTATGAACAAGCTCGATATTTCGGCTGAGAAGCTGAATACGAATCGATCAGACATCGTTCGCAAAGGGATTGAGATGATTTACGACGAGCTCCAAAAATAGAAAAAGGAAGCAGCGTTCGTCCCTCGAAGAACAGCGCTACTTCCTAACCCACAATCACTTGAATGAGCGACTGCATAAATATCCTACCATGTGCAGAACGTTCATTCAAGTGAGGTGCGTATTGATATACAGGAGGATGCACATGAATTCGATATTAGAAGCATTATATAATGGACGACTTCGACCGGATGAGATGATGATGCCGACACATCCTGAATACCAAGCGTTAGGACGGCAGATTGCAGCTCTGACAGAGCAGTGGAAGAATCGATTGAGCGAGGAAGAATTTCTTGAGCTTGAACAGTTATTTGACTTGTGTGGCAGATGCGAGGGCATGCATACGGAAGCAGCGTTTGCACAAGGTTTTCGTCTGGGTGCCAACATGCTAATTGAAGTCATGAGTCAGCGGGAGGAATCGGTGTTGGAGTTTAACTAAGTTTAACGATGTGAACAGAGATCAGGTTTACTTTTATAGCTAAATTCTCAGGAAATGACGTGCATACAACATACTTATTTTGCATCATAAAATTTTTCAAAAATCTAATATAACAAAGCCCTCAAATCCTCTCTGCATTCAGCAGTAGGGTTCGAGGGCTTCACTTAAACATAGAGTTAACAATATATATAGGGAAAGAACCTGTTAAACAGATGGTTCCTTAATCCGCAATATTCCCCGCCATTTTCAGACGACGTGCAATCTCTTTGAAGTCTTCTTGCGATATACCTGGTGCGAATTCTTCCTCGACCGCAGGGGCTTCTGGAATCGGGAATCCTTCAGGTATCCCTTGGATGACTTCAAGAGGTTGTCCATCTTCGGGGTGAGTTCCTTTCCAGATCTGACCGATCGTGTTGAAATCTTTATCACTATAGGTGTACAGCTTGGTGTGTACCCCTTTTTCTTCATATTTGCGAGCCTCGTTGAAGGCTTTGTTGTTCAGTGAAGGAATAGGAACCAGCTTGGTCACATTTACGCCAGTTGCAATCTCAAGCGCCTTTGCATAAGCAACCACATGCACACCACCGCGAACAAGCAGGTAACCAACCACTTCCCGGGCGGCCGGATGATCCGTCATTTCATACACTTTCATTTTATGGGTACGGGCGCCACATTCTAGGAAGAAGTTATGCAGCAGGTCCTCGACCAAGTTGCCACTGTTGAAGACGTTTGCTCCCGTCCAGGGATTACCCATAGAGTCAAAAGGCATTGCGCCTTGTGCACCTGCCAGATAGTGATACGACAGACGAGCATCTTTCACGGAACCAAGCGGTGTATCGTCGGGTTCTCTGTACTCGGTTGAACCTCTGAGGCACTTGTTAATGCCATGAGACACGAGCTCAACATGACCCAATTCTTCGGCCGTAATACTCATGACCAGGTCATAAAAGGGCTTCAACTTTTCTTTGGATCGAAAATTAAACGATTGATAGAGGTAGTTGTTCAACGTTGACATTTCTCCGAATTTGCCGCCGAGTAATTCTTGTATGGCTGCCGCAGCATTCGGATCTGGCTTCTCGACATTGGGAATCTCAATCAGGATTTCATCCAAGCGTTTGAACATTCGGGTGTAACCTCCTCATATTGGTATTGCAGATCGTGTAGGGTTTCAAATCGTGAAGTCACTCTGTCATGGCCTATTACACGTCTGTTGGCTTTTTTAAACAAAAAATCAACCAAATGGGACTTAAGCATCGCATAACGCATGCCCCAACTCTTCTCCCATTTGTTATTTCCAATACGGTCAAATTTATGTATAATCAAACATTCGAACGAGTCATCACGTTACAATAGAAGAGAGTCATGAATCCATAAAGGAGTAAGAGATGAACAAGCGTTGGATACGAATAACTGGGATTGTAATGTTTCTAATGATTCAGATGTACATAAGCAGCGAGCCTGCCACAGCATATGTCGTTACGAATGAGGTTCAGGTGGATGAACAAACGAGGCAAAGGCTTGAAAAGAAATACGGGTTGGATCGTCCTGAGGAGCCGAAGACACAACAACACGTTTTCTCGGGTGACTGGGGAATGAGTTTTCGGACGGAGCCTCCTGATTCGTTTGACCGGCTTGTTCATGTGGTTCCTTTTTCCCTACGGCCACTGGCCTGGATCTTTCGTTTATTCGTGTAAAATGAAACCCGGACGGGCAATATAACAGAAACATATTGTCCCAAGGAGTGAGTGAAATGAGAATGCTCATCGTTACCGTTATGTCGGTAGTCCTGAGTTTAGCCGGAATTACATCAGGCACAGGCGCCGCCATCCCTGATTATGCGAAGTGGGGAATTATTGCGGTCAAAGAAACACAGACCAAGTATAATGTGGATATTTTGGACTATAAGCATATCGGTCGTACCTCTCTAACAGCGGATCAATCACGGGAACAGTTCAAGCTGTGGGTTCGTGGTAAAGACGGCAAGCAATTCGCAGTCTATGTGAATGTTGATTTTAATCCATCTACACAGCAATTAAAGAAAGTACAATTTTCCGAATCGGATCGACACTGATCCGTTATGAACCAGACTGCCTTAATCATTAAGGTGAAAGTCTGGTTTTTTTTATTTTACAAAATCCTTTTTTTACTATTGAATAAAGAACTTATGTTCGCATATAATATGAAATACAAACAAACGTTCTTATCGGAGGGATGATTATGCTAGGGAAATATATTGGCCAGATGGTGGAGCTTGTCTACATGGATCGTGCAGGGCAGATTACGCAGCGACAGATTCGAATTAACAGTGTACGTGGCGGGATGATTAGAGCATCAGCGGGAAAAGAAGGTTCACCCCGAACATTTCTGGAGCAAGGTATTCTGGCATGGCGTCCTGTTACCGATCTGAATGGGGAGGTAAAGTATGCTGAACGACTTTGAACGCAAGATTTTGCGTATTATGGTGAACTATGCAGGACAACGGCGCAGGCTGCCGCGTATGGATGAACTGGAGACCAAGACGGGACGAAGCAGAGCTTACATTCATGAGTCATTGCTGGAGCTTGAACGAACCGGGCACATCGCGTGGGAGAACCGGTCTACTCTTGAAGGGATACAGATTTTGCAGGCATGGGAACAGGTACAACAGCCGATTCGCAAAAGCCAGCCTTCCGGGGACTCCGTAAAATATTTTACGGACTACTAATTCTAATAAGAAAACGCCAACCCGGATATCCGGATCGGCGCTTATTATGTCACATGTACGACATGTGCATCTATTTTAGAAATGGGGAAGTTGGTCCAGGTTGTTGGTCGGGTCACCGTCAGCATCTCCGCGAATGTACATTTCGCCATCCTTGCCTTTAAATACATTCACACCGGCAATAGCGCCAGCCTTTACTTCTGCAAGTGCCTGCTGATAATCCAGTACACGTCCTGCTGAAGTCTGAAAAGCTGTCAGGTCACCGTCACCATTTTTCTGTACTGCTGTGAAACTCTCGCGTGTCGTTTGATCCATGATGTCACACTCTCCTTATATGACGAGATAGGAATCTGCTTACCTGATTAGCCTATCCGAATTCATCGGAAGTATGCACCATATGCTGATAAGACCTGCCAACGCCGAGGTTTTACAAGCTCTTTCGCATACGAACATGCAGAATATCTGCATCATAAAAAGGTTCTTCCGAAATCACTTCATAACCCAGTTTTTCATAGAATTTCTGTGCCTGACACTGCGCATCCAGTACAGAATAGGATAAGCCGAGTTCACGTGCCAGCTCCTCCATCGCGAGCAGAAGCACACGTCCATAACCAAATGAACGATGAGATTCAAGCACTGCGATCCGCTGCATTTTGGCCGTATCCTTGCTGTAATAGATCAGACGTCCTGTGGCTACAGCTTGCCCATCCGTGCTTAACAATACATGATGCACATCTGGACTGATGACATCATATTGATCAATCTCAATCTCGGCAGGCACCTGTTGCTCGATCACAAAAACGTGATGGCGAATTCCCAGGGCTTGCTCCAGTTGTTCTTCTGTTGATACATAACTAATCTCAGCTGCCAATTCCATTCCTTCTTTCTGCTCTTGCGCGACATATCAGACTGAATTATACAAAAAAATGTTTTTCCTGTATAGTGAAGTCTGGAACATATTGGGAGAGGAGGGGGTAGTGATGGGCATGACAGGCATCATGGTAATTACATTGCTAATGTCGGCGGGAATGATTACTCTGTTGTATTACGTTACGAAGAAAGCATACTCACGCAAGTGGGATGAAGACGAGTAATTCACCTGTTAACCTTCACGGCAAGACTTCACTGCTTCCTCGCGGAGAATACACATCTTGAATTACAGATTTGGAGTATACGTCCAGCCAGACCGGCAGAGACTCACTATTTTCATGGGGCTGTTGTAATTGTTGGAATTGTACCGTATGTTCATCCTTCTCCAAGCCGCAACCCGTAACGTTTGTACTGAGAATCACAAGCCCAGCAAAGAGAAAGAAGCATTTGGTAAATGTATATTTATTGGATTTTGACCGTTTTGTTAAGTTTCTCATAGGGAATTCACCTCGTGTTGAAATGGTAATCTTTCCTTTATTGTGCACCATTTCGGGTGAATTATAACCAAATAAATCATTGACAATGAACACGGTTACTTGATATGATACTGTTACTTGATTGGGAAAAAATATATATCATGATCTGTTAGCTCAGTTAAATTTAGTAGTATGACAGCGAGTGATACATCTTAATTATTGCAGGGCGATAGCTCAGCGGGAGAGCATTATCTTGACAGGGTAAGGGTCGTGGGTTCGATCCCCACTCGTCCTATATGTAAAATTAAAGGCAACTTCTTTTGAGAGTTATATCTCAAGAGGGGTTGTTTTTTTTTGTAATAATATGGCTACCTCCAATAATATGTGTAGGTGGTTTTTGTTGATAATAAATTTAATGGTACAGTCTCTCTCTTTTTAAACAAAACTTAAATAAAACATAAATTCAGCGTAAGGTTCGTCTTCTATACTTGGTTCTGAGGTCAACATAGAACAGGAGAAGGAGAGAACTTATGAATTATTCAAACCCATTTACATCAAAGTTAGCCAGAGTAGGGATCGCGGGTACACTGGCTTTAATACTGGCAACAAGCCCACTTGCCAACATGGGGGTTGTTGCCGCGGAAGCAGACCCAGCGCCTGTATCTACGAAGATATATAATACACAGAAAGACTCTTTAGAGCAGGTGCCTATTCAATACCATATTCAGGCTCGGCTGAATGAGAAGGACATGACTCTCCGGGGTAACGAAAAAATTACGTACCGTAACACAAGCAATGATACTCTGAATCAATTAGTCCTCCATACGTATGCTGATGCGAACCTGTCGAAGTCTACACAGGCGTCGATGTTTAAACAAGCTAATGAAAATATCAGCAAAAATAGTCCAGATAAAAAACCGGAAGATTTTCTTGGCGGAATGGATATTCAGGGAGTGACGACAGCAGGGGGGCAATCTCTCGATTTCAAAAACGAGAACCAAGCGTTGACGGTACAATTGAATGAACCTGTACAACCAGGCAAATCCGTCTCATTTCAAGTGAGTTTTCAACTGAACATTCCATATGGATCGCAGCGCATATCGTATTACCAGGATATTATCAATGGAGCACACTGGTTCCCTGTGATGTCTGTGTATGACGAGGGGAAGCATCAGTGGGATACAGCACCATATAGTCAAACATTCGAAAGTGACTATTATACCTCAGCGGATTATGAAGTTGATTTAAACGTTCCTGATGATTATCAGGTAGCGATGCCTGGTGTTATCACAACACGAGAGGATACCGAACATGGACGTAAAATTGTATCCGCTCTGGCTGAGAATACAAGGGAGTTTGTTTTCTTTGCCAGCCCGAAATTTCAAGTAGAAAGCGTTACCCGTAACGGCCTCACGGTTGAGTACTATTATTTTGACAACCAGCCTGGAAAAAAAGAGATCGTTGAGCAATATATTGATCAGGCTTTTAAAGCTATTGATTTTTTCAGTGACAAGTATGGGAAGTATCCATATCCAGAGTTTCGGATTGTTGAGACGTATGTGCAAGGTGTAGCCGTGGAGTATGCAAGGCTCATCCAGATGGGACAGATTCAAAATGGTGCTGTTCCAGAAGAAGACACAACATTTGTTCATGAAATAGCGCATCAGTGGTTCCATGCATTGATCGGTAATAATTCGGAGACAGAATCCTTCCTGGATGAAGGCTTTGCTGATTTCTCTATGGTGTATTTTGCCGAGAAACAGGGAGACAAGCTTAATGGCTTTAGATCCTTACAATTTGATGATTCATCCGTAGAGGTGGCGATTGCGTCAACGAATGATGAGGTAGAGGACTTGGCTAGTCTGGTCTTCTATCAAAAAGGACGACAAGCGATATACCAGCTTTACCGCTCCGTCGGTGAAGAGAAGTTTGATCAATTTATGAAAGAATATTTCAATCGATACGTGTACCAGAATGCGACGATTGATGGACTTCTTCATACCATCGAAGATGTGCTCGGAAAAGAACAGCGTATGGAAATGGAGACAGCATTATATAAACCTAATTTTGTGTTGAAGCCTGAATACCAGCTGTCGTTGGAAGAGCGAACCGCCTATTTGCATGACGTTTTTCAATTACAGTATCAGACAGTCATGAAACTGATTCCGGATTTACCTTTTGAAGTTATGAACCGCATGATGGATAAAGTTCTTCAGGGTGAGCGTTTAACCATTGTGCTCAGTGATCGGGTAAGCAAGATAGCAGACAAGCAGCAGGAAGCAATCGTGAGTCAGCTGACCTCGTTTTTGGATATGAGTGGTGTGAAGTATGACGTGGTTAGGGATCGTAAGGAACTGAAGCAAAAGATGAAAAAAGAGATCGGCAACAGCAACCTGATTGTGATTGGCAATGCGAAGTCAAACGGAGTGGTGCAGGCTTTGAAATCCAGCATCATGGACCGGGCGAATCAGATTGGTTTTGACTGGAAGCAGACTATGAAGCAACCGCTGGCTGCAGGCGCATACATTACCAAACATCCTTATAATCAGAATCGGTTGATGCTTCACTATTTCTGGAATGAAGATCATCTAAGTGAGGCAAGATTTGAACCATTTATGATGAAAATACAACAAACTATCGGATTCACTAATGATTTTTACCAGTACTATGTATTGGATAACCAAGGCAAGGAGAAATCCAATAAAAAAGTTGTGAATCCCATATCTTCACTTTTTGCGGAGTAATAAGGAATTGGTTTTGCAGTTTCTTCGTTCAAACAGGTTAGCCAATTTGTATTGGTTAGCCTGTTTATGTTTTATATGAAAACCAGTCTTAGAATAATAGGCTGTAAGATGGGCATAATGCTTTAACACAAAGGCAACTTCATGAATATACTTATCGGGAGAAAACAATAGGAGGGATTAATATGAAGGATCAACATTATCCGGGCGTACCAATGAAAGGGACACTTGCTGATTACAACTGTAAAGGAATTAAAGGAATGAACAAAATGAAAGCGTATTCATATAATGCTAGAATTCGTCCTATCATTTGTAATACTCAGGAGCCGGCTGCGAATGAGGGTAATGTTGTCGATTTTTCAATCCTATTAAAGGACACTTCGGCTGTTTTATATTCGCGACCGGTAAATGGTAATGCCCTGCTCACGAAGGAGTTGAGTTCCCATGTCTATGACTGATAATATTGCTCAGGCAGCACTCGACGCAGCGATGAAGGCGAACAGGGCCGTTGCGCCTTATGATTATTGCGATGCAGAATCCAGACGGATGTACACGCCTCAATTTGATAAAAAAATGGACAATCCTATGTATACCGCTGCAATGGCGGGTCTCCAATCGATCTATTGGTTTCGGGCGATTAAGGTAAAGGGGCTTATCCCTGATGCAAAAGCAGATTATTATGCTACGTATTCTACCAACCATAATCACATCGGAGGAATTGGACTAGCCTACTCGAACAGCCCGACAGGACCATGGACCAAACACGGACAGGTGTATCTCGATACTGTGGTTGGAAATTCGACGGAAACTCCATTTGTGATCTGGAACGATGAAGAACAATTGTTCTTTATGTATTATCAACAAAACGGACTGGGGATCAATCAATCAACGGCACTTGCGACCTCTGTAGACATGATCAACTGGACAAGAGTGGGTTTGATTTTGGACAAACCTCCCGGGTTCCCAGGTGATGGTCATACCGGATATTTCTCGTGTTTCAGAAATGGTGGCAAATGGATCGGTTTCTCAGTGATGGGCGGTGGTGACTTTGGTCGTAAATGTATCTGGCATTCACATGACGGACGTAGCTGGTTAGCTGATCCAAGACCATTAATGGGTGGTAATGATGCCACTTTAAGTGCAGGAGAAAACATTTCGAGACCCAATGCTGGTGTATTTATGTACAAAGGGAGCATGTGGTGGCTGGGCATGTTATCGGCTTATGCTTCCGGTGGGGTTACGACGGTAGCTCGGCCTGCCATTGCCAAGATCAGTGCAGACTTTCGTCAACTGCTGGACAAACCTACAGATATATATTTTCCGGCATTGACTTGGGAAACGACGAACATGCAGTCCTTAATGGTGTCCGTTATGGACGGTGTAGTGTACGTGTATTACAATACCGATCATAATATCGGTGTAGCCTATTCGGTGGGGGTGTAGAGATGCTTATACGTGATGCAGCGGGTCAGATTGTGCCCTTTGGAAAGGTTCACAAACAGCTTGTGGCCGATTTTCTTTACGGAACGTTACCGGATTGGGTGGAGGTGGTGGGCACCCCTACGTTTGAGCCTTTGCCCGACAGAGGGACCATTACTGTTACAACTCCGACAACGGCAGGAGCCACGGCAGAGTTAAAAATGAAACATCTGATTGACAGCTCGAAAGTAACAGCAATTGCAATCACTTTGGAAGCGTTACAATTAAACGGGAACATTGGAATCTCAGTCCAGGTTGGCATTAAATCGAAGGATAGCAAGGCCGGAATCACTTTTTTTCAAAACGTAAATCAGAAATATGGTATGGTCCGTGCCTATAAAGCAGATGGAACGTACACGGATTTTAATCAAAACATGGTGTTCTTCACCACACATGGCGTAGCAGGAGATGAAGCACAGAACCGTAAGAATCTCACTGTGTTGCTCTGTACCGGATTACAGTTCTCAGCTGGGTTCGAGAGACCGTCCGTATGGCTTGGTGCGGATGATCAATATGGCGGTGTTGCTGCTGACCTTAGCGGGGGGTTGTTCCAACATGGAGAATTGCAGTGTCTTTTGAAACTGACTACAAGTAAGGCCGAGGCCAAGTATTTCAAATGTGCACAGATGAAAGTAGATATCTGGAGTAACTGATTGGAATGACAAAGAGAATAAATAGATTATCTGCATGGATAGGTGAAAGATATACTTGAAGTAATGTGGTACCTAAACACGGACGCTTTGAAAATGAGGTGCAGTGTTTGGGTACCTTTTTTATTTAGAGAAGGTTCATGATTGTACCGCCTGCTGCACCAGCAACGACAACGATCCACGGTGGTACTTTCCAAAAAACGAGCATTAGAAACAACATACATACCAGTGCAAAATCAACAGGAGCTAGGATCGCAGTTGTCCAAAGCGGATCGTACAACGATGCTAACAAAATACCTACAACAGCTGCATTAATTCCGATTAATGCTCCTTGGATTTTTGAACTTTTACATAAAGAATTCCAGAAGGGCAATGCGCCTACGATCAGAAGGAATGCCGGCAAAAAGATAGCAATCGTTGCAACCAAAGCACCGGGAATCCCACGCATCATCGCTCCTAAATAACTGGCAAAGGTGAACAATGGTCCGGGTACAGCTTGTGCTGCTCCATATCCCGCCAAAAAGTCGGACTTGTTCATCAGACCTGTAGGGACAAATTCACGTTCCAGTAACGGAAGTACAACATGCCCTCCACCAAATACAAGTGATCCTGAACGGTAGAAGCTATCAAAGAATAACAGCCATCCCGAACGATCAAATGGTGTGATTAACGGGAGAAGAATCAGGATTCCAAAGAACGTAGCCAGACAGACTATTGCCAAGTTACGACTCACCGGAACAGACAAGTCTGCTGTCTTAATACCTGTCATTTTTCTAAAATAAATCATGCCTATTATGCCTGCAATAACAATAAAAAGGATTGGAGTGAACGCAGTCTGCCACACAAGAGTCGCCGCTGCAGTAAAGATAGCGATGGTTGCCCTGTAACGGTCAGGAGTTAGTTTTTGCCCCATGCCCAATATCGCCTGAGCGACAATAGCTACAGCAACAATTTTAAGACCATGAATCCAGCCAGTACTGCTGATATCAAATCCTTGCAGAAGGAAAGCGAACAAAACTAACGCAATGACAGAAGGAAGTGTGAAACCAAGCCAAGCCATCAGTCCCCCCAACAAACCGCTGCGGATGATGCCAATTCCAATTCCGACTTGACTGCTGGCAGGCCCGGGCAAAAATTGACATAACGCAACTAAATCTGCATAGCTTCGTTCATCCATCCACTTTCTGCGGCGAACATATTCTTCATGAAAGTAACCAAGATGAGCGATCGGTCCTCCAAATGAAGTCAGGCCAAGTTTAGTTGATACAGCCAACACCTCAGAAAGTGCTCTGACTGTATGTTTGGGCTTGTCCGGGGTTAGAAATGAATTATTCTCCAAACGTGTTATTCCTCCTTAACGGTTCGATGCAGGCTATCCAATAACTACATTATAATTCTCATCATCGCTATTCATTTAAACGCAGCATTAAACTATATTTATTTTATAATAACTATTTACATACACAATTTAATTTTGTACAATGTAATTGTTGGTGATACAAAAGAGATCAAAATTTAGTCAAAATAAATCTAATTAACTAAAGGAGTTTTCACAAATGAAAACATTATATGAAACAACAGTAATCAATACAGGCGGACGTCAAGGCATCGTACAATCCCCAGATAACGTGTTTATGTTGGATGTTGCTGCACCGCCTGAACTCGGAGGACAAGTGACGACAGCTACCAATCCGGAGCAGTTGTTTGCAGCAGGGTATAGTGCTTGTTTTAACTCCGCACTGGAGTTTCAATTGAAGAAACACAAAGTTGAGATTGAAAGAAGTACCGTAGCTGCAACGGTAATGTTGGTGACGGACTCTGAGGATAACGGCGTGAAGCTTCAAGTAGATTTGGAAGTTAAAATCCTTGGTCTGGATGAAGAAACAGCACAGAAGTTTGTGAAACTTGCCCATGACTACTGCCCATATTCCAAAGGAATCAAAGGGAACGTGAATGTTAACGTGGAACTGGCGTAATCATTGATACTATTTGTTGTTGATAAGAAACCTCCGAGAAATCGGAGGTTTTTTGGTGTTTTATGCAGAAAAATCAATTTTATACTCAATTATGGGTTATAATGGTAGTAAGCTTACACAAAACTGCTGAAAGGGGAATGTACTTATGATGGATTTTAGCAAACCACCCCATGGCTCTGAGACCGATACCCACCGTCAGCGTCATCAAGAGAATGAACAGAAATACCTGTCCGGAGGCAAGAGCATTTGGTATGAAATCAGCAACTGGCTCATTCTCGGAGGTATCCTCCTTGTCATATTTTTATTATTTAAATACGTTTTTTAAATAGACACACAACCGGGCGAATCCCCATATGATGCATTACATCAGTAAGCACTTGGGGAAATGGGGAATCCGGGATGGCAAAGGCAAAGGGTAAGAAAGCTCCCGCATTAAAGAGTGATAAATTACGTGTATCCATGAAGTTGGTCACATCGGATGTATGCGAGAGATGTAAGACACCATGTACACGAGGCATGGATTATGCTGCACGTATGAGAATTGAAGGAGCTTTAGGCAAGGGCGTTCCCTGTATATTGACCCGCCACACTTCTTCATAACTCTTCGTATAATCCCGTATATATAACAATAATAGATCAGGGGCATCCTTTAATGAGGATCGCCTCTATTTGTGCATTCCAAGGGGTGGAAAAAATTCTGGATAAAAAATGAAAAATGATGAAAAACAGCGCAACTTTGTGGATGAATCTGCAGTATAAATGTACAACAGCTAGCAGCAGGGGAGGGAACATTGACGGGATGAAATGGAAACGAATATTGCTTTGTGTCACGGTATTCTCCTTGCTCGGCGGGTCTTTATTGTTTGCGGATTCGGTGAACGAGAAGATTCGTGTTCTCATTAACGGCAAGGAAGCAGCTGATGGAGGTTATCTCATTGATGGAACGACCTATGTACCTGTCAGGGAAGCCGGAGGCGTCGTCAAATGGGACAGCAGTAACAAGAGAGTAACGGTGATCAAACCGAATGTACATATTTTTCTCTTTAAGGGAGACACTGTATTTGGCAACGTTAACGTGGGTAAGCTGAAATTTAATGTATTTTCACAAGTGGACAGTCTGACAGCAGATGTAGCTGCCGTGAAAGTAACAATCACTAACCCGAGCGGTCAGGTGAAGGATATCCAGTCTCAGGAGCTTACGACCCAGAAGGATAACTTCTGGTTCCGCACATATGATTTTACGTACGATTTCAGTCGTGCCGGCAAGTATCAGGTCGGCTTTCATATTAAAGAAAATGCAAACAGCAGCTACGTCCTGGTAGCGGAGAAAATCATTACAGCGCTGAACGATTGAAGCGAAAATAACCCTGTGAGTTAAATTGACCTGTGTCTTTGAACATGTTACGATATGCAAGGTTACACAATTTCTATTTATAAAGCGAGGTATTTCAATGAGCGATCACACACATGAACACGGCGATGGCTGCGGATGCGGGCAAGACCACGACCACGACCACGAGCATGAAGAAGTCCTTCTCACATTAACAGACGAGAACGGCCAAGACGTGGAGATGGTTTTGGTGGAGACGTTTGACGTGGAGAAGCATGTTTATGCGCTCCTGCTGGAACGTAACAATCCTGAAGCTGACGGCATCATCCTGCGTATGGAAGAAGAAGACGAGGAAATGGTGCTCTACAATATTGAAGACGAAGAAGAGTGGAACCGCGTTGAAGCGGCTTACAACGAACTCGTTGCATCACAAGAATAGTCATTCTTTTGGAACATAACATGAAGGCTCCTTGATCTCAGGGGGCCTTTTGTTTGTTTTTTAAGAGGTATACGAGCATTTACACTACTGGTTTAAACGACGAAATAGACGGGAAAATGCAAACTCGCTTGTCCCATAAAATAAAAACGGACCAAGCTAGGGCTTGGTCCTCTAAGTTTATCCCCTGCACGGCGCAAGGGGGGGGGTTAGAAAATGGCATCGGCTTCCACGATCACTTTAACGTTGGTTACGCTGCGATCTTCGGGTCCTTTGACGGGTAATCCAACTTCAACATGATCGATGATGTAGTCGATGTTTTCCTGGGTGATAACCTCACCCGGCAATAGGATCGGAATGCCTGGCGGATACACATAGATGAATTCTGAAATAATACGTCCTGCGGATTCCTTGAACGGAATCACTTCGGTATCACCGTAGAATGCATCACGTGGAGTCAGCATCAACTGTGGAATATCTGGAACTTTTACGACCAGTTCATGGGCCGGGTTCACTTGATAATAGGTACGGGAGAGATCCTGCAAAGCGTTCAGCAAGATATCCACACTGTTATCCGTATCTCCTGGCGTAATGAGACACAGAATATTGTACATATCACTAAGTTCGACCTCGATGTTGTAATGTTCACGCAGCCAGTTCTCTGTCTCATACCCTGTAATGCCCAGATGGCGAACATGGATCGTTACTTTGGTTGGATCATAGTTGAAGGTCGCTTCTGTACCCAGCAGCTCTCTACCGAAGCAATACAGGCCATCCATATCGTTAATCGAACGTCTGGCAAACTCAGCTAGTTCAATCGCCTTCTGTGCAATCTCACGACCGTGGAGAGCCAAGTTACGTCTTGATGTATCGAGTGAAGCAAGCAAAATGTATGAAGTTGATGTTGAGGTGAGCAGACTCAGAATCGTCTGTACACGCTGTGGATTCACGAACCCATTCTTTGTGTTCAGGTTGAGTACGGAACTCTGTGTCATGGAGCCACCAAGCTTGTGGACACTGGTTGCAGCCATATCGGCACCTGCTGCCATCGCAGACAACGGCAGATCCTCATGGAAATGAATGAGTACGCCATGCGCTTCATCAACAAGTACAGGGACTTGGTAGCTGTGTGCCAGCTCAACAATCTCTTTAAGATCGGTAACCACGCCGTAATAGGTCGGGTTAATTACAAGCAAAGCCTTGGCATCTGGATGACGCTCAAGTGCGCGACGGATAGACTGTGTAGTCACTCCATGGTCAATGCCCAGATTGGCATCTTGTGAAGGAGAAACAAATACGGGTTTGGCGCCTGAGAAAATAATCGCGGACAGAACCGATTTATGCACATTACGGGGCACAATAATTTTGTCACCCGGTGAACATACAGACAGAATCATGGTCATAATGGCACTGCTTGTGCCTTGTACACTAAAATAGGTATAATCGGCTCCGAAGGCATCTGCTGCCAAAATCTGTGCTTCCTGAATGACACCGGTTGGCTGATGCAGGTCATCCAACGGTGCGATGTTAATCAAATCTATGGAGAAGGCATTATCGCCAATAAATTCACGGAATTCGGTATCCGCTCCCAATCCTTTTTTATGGCCCGGAATATGAAACTGTACCGGATTGAGTGCCGCATGATTTTTTAAAGCGGTAAACAGCGGCGTACGGTGGTGATTCATCAGTGCTGTCACAACCCTTCCTAATAAAATTGGTAAACAAAGATGAGTATAGCAAATTAAGAACCGAATGCAACAGTATAAATCGACAATTTTTTAAATTGCCGAGATTTGGGCACATTCCCCACGGTTACACTAAGGATAGGGAATAGGCAAATGAACACCGAAAGGGGAAAAAGAATGCAAACCGATACAAAACCAGCCAAAATTTTGCGATCACCATTTTTTATCGCGATGTGGCTGACACTTTTTCTAGTTGAAATTATCAAAGGGGCTCTGTTGGTAGCTGTTCTGCCCGTGTATATGGACAATATACTGGGTCTGTCTGCAGGCGTCATTGGTGTGGCATTTGCTCTTCAATATCTGGGAGATAATCTGTTCCGGGCGCCTTCCGGCTGGGCAGCAGAACGGATCGGGTTCCGCGCAACGATGGTTACAGCATTAATCTGTACCTTAATCGCTGTTATTATGATCCTTTTTCTCAAAAGTGCCGTTGGACTGGCCATGGCCTGTCTGATTCTTGGCATTGGTACGTCACCACTCTGGCCTTGCGCCATGACAGGCGTGACGGCGATGTCAGGCCCACAGAACAAGAATGGTACAGCAATGGGGGCGCTGGAGATGGCTGCTCTCGGCGGAACGGGGCTTGGACCTATAGGCATGAACTGGCTGCTGGAGCGCACGCATCATGATTATCGCACCATTTTTCTTGTGCTGATGGGTTGTGCCATTCTCGTTATTCTGGTGGCCATGATTCTTCCTGGACGTGTCATTGTTGAAGGAGAGCATGCCGAGCAAGCAGCGAAGAATAGTGATGTGAAATATCCAGCCAAACCGAATCTGCTCACGCCGTTCATCCGGCTGCAAAAGAGTGTGAAGGACACACTGCAACGGGTACGCAGTACGCTTAATGTTAATCCACTGGTGTATCCTGCACTGTTTATGCAGTCGTTTGTCATCGGGCTGCTCAGTCCAGTAATCACGCTATATACACGCACAGACCTGCACATCTCACCGAACCTTTACAGTTTGTTGCTGATTGCAGGTGGTGGAATAACGGTCATTGCCTTGCTGCCTGTTGGTAAAATGGTAGACAGGTTTGGCACGAAACCGTTCCTGAACATTGGTTTTTTGATGGCGGCGGCGAGTCTGTTCGCATTCTCCTCCATAACATCCATTCCGGTGGTGTTTGGTGTTGTCATGCTGGTGGGCATCAGTTATGCCATGATTTTACCAGCCTGGAATGCTTTTGTAGCCACACTGATTCCCAAAGGAGAGCGGGGTGCGATCTGGGGATTCTTCCTTACATTGCAGGGATCAGGCATGGTTGTAGGCCCCATTGTTTCCGGACTGCTGTGGGACCACGTGAGCCATCCGGCCCCATTCATTGGCAGTGCCATCGTTATGGCAGGACTTGCCGTTGTGCACTTTGTGTTATCCCGCAATCCGTTTCGCACCGCTCCGGCCAAATAAGCAAAAGAAAAGGGAGTTGTACCAACCGTCTTGGTTGTGGAACTCCCTTTTTTGCGTCCGTTATATCACGATAATCGGGGGCTTGCCCCTGTGCGTCTGCGGAAAGCTACAATCCGGCGGTCCTTTTGGTGAAAAATAGTCAAATAACCAAGTACCCTTACATAAAATGAAGTATAAAATAGGGTAAGCCGATTGAGTAGAAGCGATTGAAGACGAGGGCCGGAGTTGATCCGGTACAGATGGAGGGAGTGCCGTGAATAAGAGTTATGAAGTTGAATATTGCAATCTGGAGCTGCGGTTCAACCGTCGGCATATCCAAAATTTGATCAGAGACCTTATTCGTGAGGGATATTCACTATATTGGAGCGAGGACGAATCCTTTTTTATCCTGTCAGTCCGGACCGGCCGCAAGCTGGTAAAGCTCCGCTTTCAACAGACACGTACGGGGAACTACAAGATGACTGGGGATTATATTATTAAGGATGCAAAGCTTGCAGAGTGGCTGGAGAAGCTGATTGGAGATACACGCGGGCATGCAGTTGTGAAGCGATTTAAGGATCAGCAGATGACTGTGGAGAACATTTTATTCGGTGAAGTCATTCGTCTCGTGGAAGTGTCTGGGTTCAAACAGCGTGTCATTTTTCAAAAGGAACCTGCGCCGACGGCGGAAGAGATGGAAGAAATGTTCCTCTCGCGTGAAGGCGAGGAAAGGCTCATGTTGTTGCGCATGGAAGTAGACGATGAACTGGAGCGCCTCTACACGGCCATGCAAATGGATAATATCGACAAAGCAAATGCTTGCCGTCAAGTCTTAAAACAGTTGTCTGGACATCTGTTAATGTTGGAAGGATGACAAGATAAGGCCGTATTTATGAAAATACGATGAACACCTCAGCAGATTGGGGTGTTTTCTCGTTGCGTAGCTGTGCCACGGGGTTCACTTCTATACATAAAACCGTTAAAATGGGAGTATTGTTGAGAATTTATTTCAATAAAATTAATTGGAGCAAAGGATGGAGGACCAGATGACAAAACAACAAATTGGCGTAATTGGCCTGGCTGTCATGGGCAAAAATTTGGCCCTTAACATTGAAAGCAAAGGTTTTTCAGTATCGGTATATAACCGTTCCCCGGAGAAAACCAATGATCTTCTGAAAGAAGCTGAAGGTAAAAACCTGACAGGCTCATTCTCCATTGAAGAGTTCGTAGCATCCCTGGAATCCCCGCGCAAAATTTTGATCATGGTACAAGCCGGCAAAGCGACCGACGCTACCATTGAACAACTGCTTCCTCACCTGGATGAGGGCGACATTATCATTGATGGAGGGAACGCATACTTCCCTGACACGCAACGTCGCAGCAAAGAGTTGGAAGACAAAGGCATTCGTTTCATCGGTACAGGTGTATCCGGTGGTGAAGAAGGCGCACTGAAAGGCCCTTCCATCATGCCAGGTGGGCAGGAAAGTGCTTATAAACTGGTTGAACCGATCCTGACGGCGATTTCAGCCAAAGTCGGTGACGATCCATGTTGTACATATATTGGACCTGACGGTGCCGGACACTATGTGAAAATGGTGCATAACGGTATCGAGTACGGAGATATGCAGTTGATTGGTGAAGCGTACCACTTGCTCAAATCCGTATTGAACGTTTCTGTTGAAGAGCTGCACGCAATCTTTACGGAATGGAATCAAGGAGAGCTGGATAGCTACCTGATCGAAATCACGGCAGATATCTTCTCCAAATACGATCCAGAAACAGGCAAACCAATGGTTGACGTTATTCTGGACGCGGCTGGACAAAAAGGAACAGGTAAATGGACAAGCCAAAGCGCGCTGGATCTCGGCGTACCATTGTCCATGATTACGGAATCCGTATTCTCCCGTTTCCTGTCTGCCATGAAGGACGAGCGTGTAGCAGCTAGCAAAATCCTGAATGGACCAGCGACTGAAGCGTTCTCCGGTGACAAAAAAGCATTTATCGAGAGCGTGCGTAAAGCCCTCTTTGCAAGTAAAATCGTATCCTACGCACAAGGATTTGCACAAATGCGAGCAGCTTCCGACGAGTATGGCTGGGATCTGAAATACGGCAACATTGCCATGATCTTCCGTGGTGGCTGTATCATCCGTTCGCAGTTCCTGCAAAACATCAAGGAAGCTTATGATAAAGACGCAGCTCTGAAAAACTTGCTCTTGGATCCTTACTTCCAAAACATCGTTGAGTCTTATCAAGGCGCATGGCGTGAAGTTGTAGCGTCTGCTGTAAAACAAGGTGTTCCAGTACCTGGATTCTCCAGCGCTCTTTCTTACTACGACAGCTACCGTACAGAGCGTTTGCCAGCAAACTTGCTGCAAGCCCAACGTGACTACTTCGGTGCTCACACGTTCAAACGTGTGGACAAAGAAGGTAGCTTCCACCACAACTGGATGGAGTAGTACCACATATACAAGTCTATTAGATTTGGTCAAAGCGCCCTTAAGCAGGAGCTTTGGCCTGCTAAGAGGCTCAAAAGAGGTTTGGCGTTCCGGTGATTGCCGGTTAACGCTGGGCCTCTTTTTTTACTGTAAATAAGCTCATTGGAGTTCGTTAGGTTAATGGATGATTACTGATTGAGACGTTTGGGGCTCAAAACTGCTTGAGGGTGATCTGACGTAGGCTTAGATGCCGGGAGTTACTCGATCTGTCTTGGAAGTTCTTGCGGATGGTCGAAAGGAAGTCGGTGAGGAGATGGTCTTTCCCAGTCCGCAGGGCTGTGTTATGATAGGACAAAAGTGCTCACGAATTGCTTTAATTAAAGGAGTGTACACCTTGAGCAAGTCTAACAATATTATTCTCATTGGTATGATGGGAACCGGCAAATCAACCGTCGCTGACATGCTTGCACGCGAGCTTGGTTATCGATTGATTGATGTGGACACCGCGGTGGAAAAAGAGGAAGGCTGTACGATTCCGGAACTGTTCACTGGCAAGGGAGAGACGTATTTCCGTGATGCCGAGAGCCGCATGTTATGCTCGGTGCTGGAGAAAAAGTCACAGGTCATAGCGACCGGAGGTGGCGTGGTGCTACGTTCGGATAATTGTGACGTAATGTCGAAGAATGGTTGGGTTGTTGCCCTGACTGCTGACCCGGCAGTGATTGTAGAACGTGTTAGCGGCTGTGACAATCGTCCGCTTCTTGCAGGCAATGCAGAGGAACGCATCAAGACGATTATGGAAGAACGGAAAGACGCATATCGGTTCGCACATTATACGGTGGATACAACGGAGTTATCCGCTGCTGAAGTGACTCGTTTAATTTTAGCGCATTACCGCGTCTAAGCTTGTTATCATGGAAGTTTAATAGTTGATAGGTGGTGGCAGATATAACAAAACGGGCCATATAGGCCCGTTTCTAGGAGTGGAACAGAGCAGAAGTCACAAGGTTACAAATGACTTCGCTTCTCTCCGGGTTTCTCTAGTCTTCCTGTTGCCACTGAAGCATACCGCCGACCATGTTTGTACAGCCTTCATATCCCAGTTGCTGCAGATATTCACATGCACGCTCACTGCGGTAACCGCTACGACAGATGATCACGATCTCGCCTGATTTCTCAATCTCAGACAGCCGGTCTGGAATCTGTCCAAGCGGAATATGCTTGGCTCCTTCGATCATGCCTTGCGCGACTTCATCGTCCTCGCGGACGTCTATCATCTGCAGCTTCTCTCCCGCCTGTAAACGGCGGCGCAGCTCAGACGTTTCAATTTCAGCTATTTGTGTCATATTCAGGTCCTCTTTTCTGTATGGACTTAACGCTATAATGATACCCAAGCGATGCACGGAATGTCAATTTGGCCACAATATAATCAATGAAGGAGAATTTCATCCATGGACGTTATTGTTAAACCAACCCCCACGCTGAACGGGGAAATCGGGGCTCTGTCCTCCAAAAACTACACTACCCGCTATTTGCTGGCTGCTGCGCTGGCAGAAGGCACAAGTACCATCCATTTCCCGGCACACAGTGAAGACAGTGATGCCATGCGCAGATGTATTCGTGATCTGGGGGCAGTACTTGAAGAAGACGACAGTAAGATTGTAATCCAGGGTTTTGGCAGTCATCCCCGTGATGTGCGTGAATTAAATGTTGGGAATGCGGGTGCTGTACTTCGTTTCCTGATGGGCGTTACAGCGCTCTGCCCTGACGTTACATTTGTGAATACGTACCCGGATTCACTGGGCAAACGCCCCCATGATGACCTGATCGATGCGCTTGGCCAATTGGGTGTGGATGTACAGCACGAACAAGGACGCTTGCCAATTACAATCAAAGGTGGCAATGCCAAGGGTGGACACATTCGTGTATCCGGCTCCGTCAGTTCCCAATATCTGAGTGCATTACTGTTTGTTACACCTTTGCTTGCAGAAGACAGCACCATTGAAGTGCTGAATGACCTGAAGTCCAAGGTCGTTATCGGACAGACGCTGGAAGTGCTGGAGCAGGCAGGCATCGTTATCCATGCAAGTGATGATTACATGTCCTTCCGTGTACCAGGTGGACAGGCTTACCAGCCGACAACCTACACGGTTCAAGGGGACTACCCGGGCTCGGCAGCCGTTCTTGCCGCAGCAGCGGTTACACAGTCTGATGTGAAAATTCTGCGCCTGATGGAGCAGAGCAAACAGGGTGAACGTGCCATCGTTGATGTGCTGCGCATGATGGAAGTGCCCTTGACACATGAGAACGATGTTGTACACGTTCAAGGTAATGGCAGACTGAAAGCGATCGAATTCGACGGGGATGCCGCGACGGATGCTGTTTTGGCTATGGTAGCCGCAGCTGTGTTTGCGGAAGGCACGTCACGGTTCTATAATGTAGAGAACCTGCGTTACAAGGAATGTGACCGAATCACCGATTACTTGAACGAACTGCGGAAGGCAGGAGCGAACGTTGAAGAGCGTCAAGCTGAGATTATCGTACATGGACGTCCAGAAGGCGTTGAAGGTGGCGTTGAGATTAACGCTCACTACGATCATCGCGTAATTATGGCGCTCACTGTCGTTGGTCTGCGTTCCAAGGAGCCGCTTCGTATTCGGGATGCACACCATGTAGCCAAGTCTTATCCGCAATATTTCGATCATTTGCAGGCGCTTGGCGCCTCGGTTCAATGGGTAAAAGAGTAAATAACTGAAAACCTGTTTTTTGAACACGCACTTTAATCAGAAAAGGATGGTGCTTGAACATGGAATTTAACAACCCTACTCGTGAAGAAATTGGACAACTTTTGCGCAAGGCAGGCAACATCGCAGTCGTCGGCTTATCAGACAAATCAGATCGCACTTCCTATATGGTGGCAGAAGCCATGCAGAGCAGAGGTTATCGCATCATCCCGGTTAATCCACAGGTGCAAGGTGAAATCCTTGGCGAGACGGTATATGCCACACTCGCGGATATTCCAGAGCCGGTAGACATTGTCAATGTGTTTCGTCGCGAAGAGTTCTGCGCGGATGTCGCTCGTGACGCCGCTGCCATCAAAGCAAATGTGCTGTGGCTGCAGCTAGGCATCCATAGTGATGAAGCGGTCCAGATTGCTGCAGAGAACGGCATGACAGCGGTAACGAATCGTTGTATCAAGGTAGAGGATTCCATCGTTCTGCGCGGCGCAGGGCGCGGCTGAGAGGCTCGTTCACCTGTGATCGAATGATCTCCTGATCTGAACCAATTGAATGATTATAGGATGAATCCCGTTAACTTGAAGTTGACGGGATTTTTTCTGTTCTATTTTTGCCGTATTCATTACCAATTGGTTACTGTTTTGCTTTGACAAAACGTTGCGTAAAGCTTACCATCTAGGATAGAAAGGAGAGGTCGCCATGAATTGGCTCGGATCCTTGCAGCAGCTCGGACGAGCGGTAATGCTGCCTACAATGGTCCTGCCCGCCGCCGCAATTTTGCTCAGTGTTGGCAGTCTGCCTTGGGACGCCTGGGGATTGGATATTGTCGGTGAAGTGTCTACCGTGGCCGGACACGGTATTTTTTATTTCTTACCGTATCTGTTCGCTGTCGGTGTAGCACTGGGACTCTCCAACCAGGCCGGACAAGCGGGACTTGCTGCTCTGGCTGGTATCGTGATATATGATCAGGTGACTCGGAACTTCGGGGATGGCACCGTCCAGCCCGCTTCCTTAATCGGAATCATACTCGGCGCGCTTGCCGGTGGGATGCATAATCGGTTTAAAAGCATTAAACTGCCTGAAATTTTACAATTTTTTGGAGGTTCAAGGTTTGTTTTGCTCATCGTCGGACTCTGTTCGGCATTGTTCTCCTGTTTTATGTTATGGCTCGCTCCGATCCTACAGCATGGATTGAACGGCATTGCTACCTGGGAATACAGTCTCGGGGGTTTTGGACTGTTCATCTACGGGGTGTTATACAGGGTGCTGGTCGCTTTTGGGCTTCATCACCTGCTTAACAATGTGTTTTGGTTCCAGTTAGGGACGTTTGAAACGCCTGATGGTAACATTGTGCAAGGGGATTTGCCCCGATTTTTTGCAGGTGATCCAACAGCAGGATTCTTTATGGCGGGTTTATTTCCCATCATGATGTTTGCCATTCCGGCAATAGCCTTTGCTATTATTCAGGAAGCCAGGGAAGATCTGAAACCAAAAATCAAGAAAACTTTTCTGACATCGGCACTCGTTTGTTTTCTAACCGGGGTATCGGAACAGATTGAGTTTGCTTTTTTGTTCGCAGCACCTTATCTGTTCATCGTGCATGCAGTGATGTCCGGCGTTGCCATGTGGATTAGTTACTGGCTTGATATCCGGCATGGATTTTCTTACTCCGCAGGTATTATTGATTACATACTCAATTTCCATCTATCGGAGAATGCTTGGAAGCTCATTCCGATTGGCATACTATATGGGCTGGTTTACTACTTTCTGTTCCGATGGGCAATTCGTACGTTCAAGATTCCAACACCAGGACGTGAAGAGGGCTCCATGCTGGAAGATTGGGTAGGTAACATTCCTTATCAGGCACCTTTAATCCTCGAAGCATTGGGCGGGAAGAGTAACATTGTACAGGTTGAAGCATGTATTACACGTCTTCGTCTGACTGTGCATGATGACCGCTTGATCGACACGGGTGCCATGAAGAGTATGGGGTCTGCTGGACTGATCAAGCTGGGTGGCGGTAACGTACAGGTGGTATTCGGGACCTACTCGGAATTGATTCGGGAAGAAATCGCGAAGCTGCTGGAAAGAGATCTGCAACAAGTTCTGTTCTGTGCCCCCGTTCAGGGCAAAATGCTCCCGATTGAAGAGGTGCCGGATCAGATCTTTGCAGCCAAGCTTGTCGGTGATGGTGTAGCCTTTGTTCCGGAAAAGGGAGAGCTGGTCTCACCCGTGTACGGAACGATTATGCACTTGTACCCGACCATGCATGCCTTGGGTATTTCTACCCGTGAGGGGCTTGAAGTGTTACTGCATATCGGCATCGATACCTCTCAGTTGAAAGGCCATTTTGAAGCTTTTGTTCAGGAGGGCGATACGGTGGAGCCAGGGCAGTTGTTGATCAAGTTTGATCTGGCAGTACTCCGCGAGCAAGCGGCGTCACTGACAACACCAATGGTAATTACGAATCCGGATCGTGTAAAATCATGGAGTTTTGCTCCATTTAAGCAAGTTAAGAAAGGTCAGGCATCCGTTATGTCCGTGGTGCTCTATGACAGGAACGTTGGAGGGGTAGAATGAAGATACAAGGCATCAACGCAGCTGCAGGCATAGCCATCGGCAAAGCATTTGTCCTGCCCAGTTGGGAATGGGATCTGCCGGATCAGAAGATGGATTCGGTGGATCTCGCCCAAGAGTTCGAACGGCTGTATGAGGGCATACGGACATCAAAGGATGAGATCGAATATATCAAAAATGAGTTCAAGGAAGTCGTTGGTCCAGAGGAGTCCAGTATCTTTGATGCACATCTGGCAATCCTGGAAGATCCGGTATTCATGAACGAAATTCGCGGCATTATCGAACGTCAGTACAAGGCGGCAGAAGTGGCGGTCAAAGAAGCCATTGACCACTTTGTCACGATGTTTGACTTGCTGGAAGATGAGTATATGAAGGAGCGGGCCATTGACATCAAGGATGTGGGTAACCGTCTGCTCAAGCATTTGCTCGGTGCACCGGAGATTACACTTCCTTCGGATACCCAGCCGTATGTACTCGTTGCCAAAGAACTGTCGCCATCTCAACTGGCGCATCTGAATCCCACCCATGTACTAGGCATTGTGACCTTGATTGGTGGGAAAACATCACATTCCGCGATTATGGCTCGTGCCCTTGGCATTCCTCTCGTTTCCGGTCTGGAAGCGAGTCTTGGCATGCCGGTAGAGACAGGGGATATGCTTGTTGTGGATGGTGACAATGGCTTGGTATTTACGGACCCGGATCGCAAGACCATTGAACGGTATACCATGCTTCGCAGCAAGCAACTGAAGAAAAAGGAACAACTTCAAGTCCTTGCTACCGTGGATGCCGTAACCAAAGATGGGGCCGTTTTGCACTTAGCTTCCAATATCAGTTCGGTGAAGGAATTGGACCTTGCTTTGAAACAAGGAGCCAAAGGTGTGGGCTTGTTCCGAACAGAGTTTTTGTATATGGACCGTGCTACGTTCCCGGGTGAGCAAGAACAGTATGAGGTCTACCGTCTTGTGGCAGAGAAAACAGCAGGACAATCCGTTGTTATTCGTACACTGGATATCGGTGGTGACAAGCAACTCGATTATTTTGAACTGCCGGAGGAAGACAATCCGTTTCTGGGTTACCGTGCCATTAGGATTAGTCTCGACCGCAAGGATCTGTTCAAAACACAGCTTACAGCCATTCTGCGCGCCAGCGCTGCCGGAAATGTCAAAATCATGTACCCGATGATCTCTTCGGTGGAAGAACTTCAGCAGGCCAATGAGATTCTTCGTGAGGCGATGTCCGATCTGGACGAGCGGGGATTATCATACGACCCTCACATTCAGGTGGGAATTATGATCGAAGTTCCTGCAGCGGTGATGATTGCTGATCTGCTCGCAGAGGAAGCTGATTTCTTCAGTATTGGTACGAACGATCTGGTTCAATATGTACTGGCAGTAGATCGAATGAATGAGCAGATTGCTCATATGTATCACCCCTATCATCCGGCTGTTCTGCGGATGCTTCGTGCGACAGCAGATGCGGCTCATACGGCTGGAATTGATGTCAGTGTGTGCGGAGAGATGGCAGGGGACGAACGTGCCATTCCGCTTTGGTTGGAGCTTGGCATTCGCCACTTGAGTATGTCTCCACAATCCTTGTTACGTGTGAAGCACAGAGTGCTGAACACAACAGCATCGGCCGCTAAAGAAGAAGCGCGAAAGTGCTTCGCCTTACGGACCAGCGGAGATATTGAGGAGCGACTGCAAGTCTTTAATGACTCCACGGGAAGTCCGGATGAACAAAGTGGTTCGAACGCATCGTGATTAGGATAACTGGATATAAATACCTTTAAGTTAATATATTTACATTTGTGATAATTATTTGTTGTAAATCTTGTTATATAAAATAACCCCACTGTGCATGAGAGCACAATGGGGTTGTTTTTATTTGTCAGCGAGTGCATCACAGAATGCCTTGCCATAAGGGGGGAGGTCAGGCGGACGGCGTGCTGAGATGATATGTCCATCAACAACTACCGCTTCGTCTTTCCAGATAGCACCTGCATTTTCCATGTCATCCCGAATGCCTGGTGTAGAGGTTACTGTAACCCCGTCCAGAATTTTGGCAGAAATTAGCACCCAGCCCGCATGACAGATCTGTCCTATCGGTTTCCGGTCTGCATTCATTTCCTTTACAAGCTCCAGTACTTTGGGATAACGACGCAGCTTGTCTGGCGCCCAGCCGCCTGGCACGAGAATGCCATCGTAATCTGAACTGTCGAGTTCATCGAAACTGTATTCGGCTTCAGCAGGCACACCGTATTTGCCAATATAGGTTTTTCCTTTTTTCTCTCCAGCAAGATGCACTTCTGCACCTTCTTCACGAACCCGATGTACAGGGTACCACAATTCCAAATCCTCGAATTCTTCATCGACCAGAGCGATGACTTTTTTACCGGTTAATCTCATGTCCATCTCTCCTTTTTGCGGTGATTAGGTCTGTTGCGTCTTTAATTGTAACAGATTCTCCAAGGGACTTCATGGAAGTGCATGTTCAGTTTGGAGGAAGCGATTACAAGTCAGTAACTGCCTGCATTCGACAACCTTCAACTGGAGGGAGTGGTAATTTGTGCAACCTTTCGTTTATAGCAGGATTTGAGCCGAAATAGGTCG
Organism: Paenibacillus amylolyticus; assembly: GCF_047302515.1. Taxonomy (GTDB): domain Bacteria; phylum Bacillota; class Bacilli; order Paenibacillales; family Paenibacillaceae; genus Paenibacillus; species Paenibacillus amylolyticus_G. The sequence continues at coordinate 1,205,087 of NZ_CP168019.1, forward strand.
AATGGTACTTATATAGAGTATAGAACGAATGAGGTGATGGTGGTGCGCAAGTCGTGCAGATGTGGACATGTAATGGAGTTGGAATTAAGAACAGTGGTATACGCCAAAAAAGTAGAGATTCGAAACGTACCTGTATTTGCGTGTACAGACTGTGTATCATACGAAGTGCTTCCGCCGGTCAAGCCGGACCTAACAGAATGCATTAACACATTGGGTGAACAACCCGTGAAGCAAGACGTATCTTTTGGTGAACGTAATGAATTGGCAGACCTGTTTCATGAGCTACTGCTGACCTGGCCGGATGCGACTGATCGGGAGATGGAGCATCGAATGCAGCAAGCAGTGGAGGAACGTATCAATCTGTTGCTGGACATTATGGGTTACGCAACGAAGTCTGGTGATGCAGCGTGGATGGAGACCACGGAGCGCAGATTAAGTCAATTATCCGGATTTGTGTGGCAGGAGTACTTCTCAAATGCTGTCTAATTTTGACGTGTAAAATGCTTGTTTTCATGAAAATTGGCTTTTTCGCGCACTTTTTGTTAAGATATCGAAGAGTGAAAACGCTCAACTTAGCGGTATTCCTGGTAAAGGGGGATGTATATCTAATGGCTGACATGACTAAAATGACAAGTATTGAACAGCTAAACTCCGCAGTGGAGGCTACCAAGGATCAACCCTTGCTTCTGTTTAAGCATAGCACGCGCTGTCCGATCAGCTCAAACGCTTATCAGGAGATGAACGATTATTTGCTTAACAATGCCAATGAACAAGTGAAATATGGCATCATCTATGTTGTGGAAGATCGCCCGGTATCGAATGAAGCAGCAGACAAGCTGGGTGTTAAGCACGAATCTCCACAGGCGATCCTGATCAAAAAGGGAATTCCTGTATGGCATACTTCCCATTCAGATATTACTAGAACCACACTTACGAATGTTTTGAGTGAGTCCTAAAGCCTATTTTAATTGATTAATGCAAAAATTTGTCGTAATATAAATCTTAATGAAAATGGTATGAAAATTTACTGGTAATGGAGAGAAGTACTGTGACGGTAACCATTTATGATGTGGCACGTGAAGCTGGAGTGTCTATGGCAACGGTATCACGGGTAGTTAATAATAACCCTAATGTCAAACCGCAAACGCGGAAAAAAGTATATGAAGCCATCGAACGGTTGGGATATCGTCCGAATGCGGTAGCCAGAGGTCTGGCAAGCAAGAAGACAACCACGGTCGGGGTCGTTATTCCAGATATTTCGAACTCAACCTTCGCGGAGATTGCCCGCGGAATTGAAGATATTGCGAATATGTATCACTACAATATTATTTTGTGTAATGCAGATAAGAAGAAAGAAAAAGAAATTCGTGTTATTAACACGTTGCTCGAAAAACAAGTAGACGGACTGCTCTTCATGGGCGGAACAGTAACGGACGAACACATTCAGGCGTTCCAGTCTGCGGCTGTGCCGATCGTACTTTGTGCAACAAGTGATGAGAAGGGCACATTCCCTTCGGTGGATATTGACCATGAGGCGGCTGCGTTTGATGCGGTAAACACCCTGATTCGTCATGGACACAAGGAAATTGCGATGATCAGTGGTACACTGCAAGATCCGGCGAATGGATATGCCCGTTTCCAAGGTTACAAAAAAGCACTGGAAGCAGCGGGGATTGAATACCAGGAGGATCTTGTTCGAATCGGTAACTATCGATATGAATCCGGTGTGGAAGCAATGAAATATTTCCTTGGACTCAAGAAAAAACCATCAGCTATCTTTGCTGCTACAGATGAAATGGCCATTGGTGCCATTCACAGCATTCAGGATGACGGTCTGAAAGTACCGGATGACTTCTCCATTATTAGTGTGGATAACATCCGTATGGCTTCCATGGTGCGTCCTCAGTTGACAACAGTGGCTCAGCCAATGTACGACCTTGGCGCAGTAGCGATGCGTTTGCTGACCAAGTTGATGAAGAAAGAAAATGTGGAGAACCCACGGGTTATTTTGCCGCATGAAACGATTCTTCGTCTGTCTGTAAGTCACGCAGATGTAGTTTAATCGGGATTATATACAGTAAGGGAGAAGTCATTCTCTCTACATAGTGGATATGCGAAAGCTCCGGAGACGGAGCTTTTGTGCTGAATTAGTTTAAAAATGAAAACAGGGGGTATCAGAAGGTGAGTGAAACGATTGGTATTATCGGAGCGATGGATGAGGAAGTCGAGCTTTTGCTGGCAGGTATGAAGCAGCTTGAGACGGTCAAACAAACCGGAATTACATACGTTGCGGGCGAGTGGCTGGGCAAGCATATTGTCGTGTGCAAATCCGGCGTAGGTAAAGTAAATGCAGCGGTTACAACGCAGATCTTGATTGATCGTTTTCAGGTTAATCGGATTATCTTCACAGGTGTTGCGGGTGCAGTTAACCCGGAGCTGAACATTGGAGATATGGTTATATCGTCTGTATGTGTTCAGCACGACATGGATGTAACGCCACTGGGGTTCGCACGCGGGGTTATTCCTTACCAGGAGACATCTGCATTCCCTGCCGAGGCTTCGCTTATTACACTGGCTGAAGAAGCGTGTAAAGCACAGGGAGCCAATTACCTGATCGGTAAAGTGTTATCTGGAGACCAATTTATTGCGAATAAAGATACAGTTAACATGTTATATACCGAAATGGACGGTGCATGTGCCGAGATGGAAGGGGCAGCAGTTGCTCAGGTCTGTTACATGAATCGTGTACCATTTGTTGTCCTGCGTGGGATGTCAGATAAAGCGGATGGTTCGGCGCATGTTAACTTTGCTGAATTTACCGTGGAATCTTCGCAGCGTTCACATCGTATTGTGGAGCATATGTTAGAAAATATGTAATGACAGTTACTTGAAAAACCGCCCTTCGATTAGCTGTTCCATGAGGTATGGAGCAACGCTGCGAGAGGCGGTTTTGTTATGTATATCGTTTTTCGAACAGATCATCGAATTAGTACATGAACCGATGGCGGAAGCGTACACGATCAAACTGTTCTTCCGATGTGATGGGCACCTGACTTCCGATACGTACCATCAAACAGTTCGCAGGATGTGAACAGATTTCGGGGTCGTCTGTTGCATACCAGGTCATGTCGATCGTTTCCATCAGTCTCTCCATCATTTTGCGATAATCCCATACGTTTAGTCCGCTGCCCTTCAGATCCCAATGCCAATAATATTCTGTGGTGAAAATAATGTAGTTCTCCATGTATTTATCTTCCAAAGCGGTAAGTAACATCTCACGTCCAATGCCAAGCGAGCGATAGTCGTCCGCAACCTCGATTGCCCCAAGCTCAATCAGATCAGTCATATTACCCTCGGACCAGCGTTCACAATCATCCGCATAGTGAAAGGTTACATAGCCGATAATCGTTTCATTTTCATGTGCAATAATAATTCGCCCTTCAGGCAACGCTGCGATCTCGGCCAGAGCTTCCTGCTGCTCCGTTGGGCGCCGAAAGGCATCCAGATCCGGATGGAAGGCAAGACGTGTTATCTCCTCGGCCTGCACGGGGCCTTCAATTGTAATTCGGTGGCCGGACTTGAAGATGGAACGCATATGATGTTCTTTGATATGTTCCATGGTTCATGCTCCTCTCCCCCTACTTATAGCAAAAATCCAAAAAATTGAAAAGCCATAGACGACAATTGAAAAGATTTGCTATAATTGCGTAGACAAAAAATGTTCACAATTCAATACAGTATAGTTAACATCTGTTTGGCCGAGCAAGTACATGATGAGAAGTTCTCTCTACTAATGTAAGCGCTAACTGGAAGTTCAGTCAACACAAAGGCAATGAGAAGTGACCCCTAACGGGAATCGAAATGTCGAGTTGAAGGAGGCTGGCAAGCATGAGTCAAGCACATGGTGAGATGCTGCAAACGGTTGTGTCTGAATCTAATCTGGGCGATTACACGGAGGCGAGAAGCCGGTTCGATTGGGAATCGGTGGAAAGGCACTTTACGTGGCACGCCAGCGGAAAAGTAAACATGGCGCATGAAGCGATTGATCGTCATGTACTGGAAGGAAGGGGCGGAAAAACCGCTTTATTGTATAGCGATGCTTCACGTGAAGAGGCCTATACTTTTGCTGATCTGAGTGAACAGTCGAGTCGGTTCGGGAACGTTCTCCGCAAATATGGCATAGCCAAAGGGGAACGGGTGTTTATTTTTATGCCTCGAAGTCCTGAACTGTATTTTAGTCTCCTGGGTATATTGAAAGCTGGAGCTATCGCGGGCCCGTTGTTCGAAGCTTTTATGGAAACGGCTGTGAAGGATCGGCTGGAGGATAGCGGAGCAGTAGCACTGGTCACCACTCCGGAATTACTGAAACGCATCAAACGTTCCGAATTGCCCGAACTCAAACATATATTTATTGTGGGTGGGGGCGCGCAGACTGAAGAAGGACTCATCGATTTTGATGCAGAGATGTCTGCCGCTTCGGATGAGATGGAAGTAGAGTGGCTGAATCGTGAGGATGGTTTGCTTATTCATTATACCTCAGGCTCTACGGGTAAACCTAAAGGGGTGTACCATGTTCAAAATGCCATGATTCAGCACTATTATACAGGTAAGGTTGTTCTGGATTTACGTGAGGATGATGTGTACTGGTGCACTGCTGACCCTGGTTGGGTGACAGGGACCTCTTACGGTATCTTTGCTCCATGGCTCAACGGAGTGACCAATGTGATACGGGGTGGGCGTTTCAGTCCTCAAGATTGGTACAGCACCATCCAGAAGAACAAAGTCACGATCTGGTACAGTGCACCAACGGCCTTCCGTATGCTGATGGGAGCGGGAGAAGAGACCATTGCCCAGCATGATCTGAGCAGTCTGCGTCATGTCATGTCTGTTGGTGAACCGCTCAATCCGGAGGTTGTTCGTTGGGGATGGAAAGCCTATGGTCAACGAATTCATGATACATGGTGGATGACGGAAACAGGTGCTCAGCTGATCTGTAACTATCCCGGAATGCCGATCAAACCTGGCTCCATGGGACGTCCGTTGCCTGGAATCGAAGCAGCGATTATTGATGATCGTGGGCAGGAATTGCCGCCATACAGTATGGGTAATCTGGCCATACGGACACCTTGGCCATCCATGATGGCGAAGATCTGGAATAACCCTGTGAAATACGAGGAGTATTTCAGGCTTACGGGCTGGTATGTATCCGGTGACTCCGCTTATATGGATGAAGAAGGATATTTCTGGTTCCAGGGACGTATTGATGATGTGATTAATTCGTCAGGCGAGCGTATCGGCCCCTTTGAGGTGGAGAGCAAGCTTGTGGAGCATCCTGCGGTAGCAGAGGCGGGTGTAATCGGTAAGCCGGATGTGACACGTGGGGAGATCATCAAGGCCTTTGTGGCGCTTCGTGAAGGATATGAGGCGACACCGGAGCTGAAAGAAGAGATCTATCGTTTTGTCAAAGAGGGCCTGTCTGCCCACGCTGCTCCGCGTGAGATTGAGTTTAAGGATAAACTGCCCAAGACACGTTCCGGCAAGATCATGCGCCGTGTCCTGAAAGCCTGGGAGCTTGATCTGCCAACAGGAGATCTATCCACCATTGAAGACTAACGCGACAATGCTAGGATCATCAATGTGGTGCTATCGATACCGATACATTGAGTAGTGGGGAGAAGTTAATACTCTACGAAGCCAAATACAGTGACTCTACCCATTAAAATGGATTGTAAAAGCCTGCTTTATGCCAATGGCATGAAGCAGGCTTTTTGGCTGCTGTAAATACAAATAAAAAGCCGCAAACTCAGATACAGTCTGAGGATGCGGCTTGTTTTGGAACGCTATGCCTGAATCAGGGTTGAAAATGTAGGGCTGCAGAAGGTTCGGATTCACCCGCACTGTTGCTGGCAGATACCTTGAACCATCCACTAGTCGATGCGGGTACTCCATAATCCATGGTATTTCCCGCTGTTGTTCCAATTTTGGTATAAGGAGCCGAGCCTGTTTCACTGTAATATACAGTATAACTATCTGCGTTTGGACTGGCCGCCCATTGAATACGCAGTCCTTGCGTGAGGGCAGATACGCTGACTTGACCAGGTGTGCCTGGGGCTGTCGTTGTTGTATTATCGGTCTGCGTTTCTCCCGGCGTAACGACTGTACCTGGAACTTCAATCGGTTCATCAATCTCTTCTTCGACAGGGGGAGCTACACCAGCACTATTTACTGTAGCGCTAGGAGCAGATTCTCTGCCTGCAACATCCACTGCCGTTACATAGAAGGCGAAGTTACCGCCTTGCGCTGCATATGCAGAGAATGATCTGGATTCACCAGTCAGGACAACCTGGCCCTGGTTCTGGAATCCTCCACCGTTTACAGAACGGTACAGACGATAACCCACGACATCATTTTCAGGTGTGGCATTAAATGTAATGACAGCTCTCTCACCTGAGGTTGAAATGCGTACGTTGCCTGGTGCATCAGGAGCTTTGCCGTTATCTGTCCTTGGATCAATTTGTGTTGGCATGTCTGCACCAGCATCTTCAGGAAGATAATAAGCAAGTGACTCATGTCGACTCATACGTGAGAATGCATTTTGCAATTCTTTGATGAGATCCGAGATTGGTTTTTTACGCTTGATTACTGTTTTTTCCTTCAACATGTCCGAAGGTGTTCCGTCACGCGGAATATAGTTTACACCATTGTAAGTAATGTATTTGGCTTTGGCTACACCGTCATCGCTATCCTTCGGAACAAACTTGCTGTTGAAAATATCCGTAACAAATTTATCAGTCATGGATGTTGGCAACTTGCCACTATATGCAGACACCGTGCGTGTTTCGATGCCAGACGGTTTTTTGAACGAATCCGTAACGAACAGATCTTTTTGCGTATCGATCACTTCGTTCAGGATTTTCGACCACAGTTGCTGCGCACGTTTTCTCTGTGATTTACTTTCCAGCGTATTCACGGGCTGTTTGTATCCAACCCACACGCCAAGTGTGACATCTGGTGTATAACCTTCAAACCACACATCTGCGTAGTTTTGAGTGGAACCTGTTTTACCTACGATTGGCACACTCTTGGAATACTTGTAATTTTCACGTACTTTATCTGCCGTTCCTTCTGTAATAACCGTCCGCAGCATATCGGTCATCAGGTATGCTGTCTGCTCCGAGAAGGCTTGGACAGGTTCAGTATCATGTTTATAAACGATGTTTCCTTTGGAATCTACAATTTTGCTAATCATGTAAGAATCGTTATATACACCATTATTGGCGATAGCACCATAGGCACTGGTTAATTCTTCAACGGTTACACCGTATTGGAGACCTCCGAGAACACCGGTCTGAGCCTGATAGTCTTCTTTCTGAATGGTAGTAATCCCCAATTTCTTGGCGAAGGTCCAAGCCTTCTCGATCCCTACTTCTTCATTAAACAACTTCAGAGCCGGTATATTAAGAGAATAATTCAGTGCTCTGCGGGCAGTGACCAGTCCCTGATACCGGTTGTTGGCATTCTTGGCAATGTGGTAGCCGCTCGGACCATTCTTGAGAATGATCGGTGAGTCATCAATAATTGAAGCTGGCTGAACAAGACCTTCATCTAGCGCAGGAAGATAAGCGGCTATAGGTTTCATCGTTGAACCTGGCTGGCGTATCATCTGCGTTGCGTAGTTCATCTGTTCATCCTGGAAATCCCGTCCCTCAATCATGCCCAGAATAGCACCGGTTTTGTGATTAATCAGCATCGCAGCAGTTTGTTCTTTTCCTTTGACAGGATCATCTGCTGAGAAATTGCTGTCATCTTCCGCAATGGTACGCATCGTTTTGTAGATACTTTTGTTGATGGTCGTGTATATACGATATCCACCTGTCCGCAGTTGCGTCTGAGCTTCCTCTAATAAAGCACTGCTTTCCTTCTGAGGTGTGTCTGCATCCGTAGCTTTGTCTGTAGATTCAGCTGTGTCGGAATTCAACTGTTTCATCAAAATCTGTGCAGCTTGTCGTTCCGTTTCCATCATAAGATATGGATAAGTGTTGTAAGCCTTGATGGTCTTCGGAGCGAGTGCGCTTTTGATATCAAAAGCAAGAGCTTTGTCATACTCGGACTGATTGATTTTGCCCAGTTCAAGCATACGGCGCAGTACCAGATGCTGACGGTTGATTGCGCGGTCAAAATTCTCCTCTACAAAATCACCTTTACCGTTAAAAGCGGAGTAAGAGGAGGGGAGTTGTGGCAATCCAGCAAGATAGGCCGCTTGAGCGATGTTGATTTTTTCTAGATCGTTAATATTGAACAAACCTTTGGCGGCCGCTTTGATTCCGTAAACGTTGTATCCGCTGGAACCATTACCAAAAGGAACTTTGTTCAGATAGGCTGTCATAATCTCGTCTTTGGTCAGGAAACGTTCGAGTCGGAGTGAGAGCAAAATTTCTTTCACTTTCCGATCTTCCGTGCGATCCAGATTCAAAAACACACGACGCGCCAATTGCTGAGTCAGTGTACTACCGCCGGTTTGTACTGATTCTTTCAGCACTTTCTGTTTCACGGCACGTAGTGTTCCGCTCATGTCTACACCTTTATGTTCGTAAAAATGATTGTCTTCAATCGAAATGACAGCATCAATAACCTTCTGTGGGATTTGGTCCGTAGTGACCGGACGCCTGTCTTCTTCCGTACGTAATTGACCGATCGGACTGCCGTCGGCAAAGTAAGCAAAGCCTGTGATGGAGTTTTCGCTGACTTTTTGTTCAATCAGGGCCCTTGAACGGACAGGCTCGTCTTTCACAATGGAACTGACGTATCCCATCAAAGCACCGCCTACAAATAGTGCCCCCATAAATCCAAGGACAACCATCCATTTGACGAAACTTCCCAGTCTGCGGGCAAAGCTGCGTTTGCGTACAGGCTGTTCATCGGGCTTTTTCTTATTAACATCAACCATTCAGTGTCTTCCTCCTTTTAACAGCACTTATTATAGCATAAAAAGGCGGGTTTGCATGCCTGAGAAATACAAGTAATGGTCGAAATTTGCCATTCTGCCATGCTTTATGCTATATATCATGCGATATTGAAGCACATTTCATGAGTTGTAAGCCAAAATAAGCAGGCCACCTCCATGCTGAGGTGCATAGGGTGACCTGAATGATTAGTCGTATTGGAGGTCTTCTACATTAGGTTTTGAAGCGTTGAATCAGCTCTAATAGTTCCTGGGTAAGATTAGCCAGTGAGGCAGATGCCGCCGTAATCTCTTCCATGGATGCGAGTTGTTCCTCAGAGGCAGAGGCAACACGAGTTGCATGATCTGCTGTCTCATGACCAATGGTTTTGAGTTGCACTAACGTGGCATCAACCTGTTGTGATCCAGCTGACATCTGCTGCGCAATGGCTGAGACATGCTCAATCTGCTCATTAACATCTGAAATCTGTGATGAAATCGAGAGGAATAGTTCACCACTTTCATTAATCACTTCCGCTATATGGCTCACCTCGGCATTCCCATGTTCCATATTTTCAACGAGAGAAAGGACCTCTTGCTGAACGCTATGAATTAACGCTGCAATCTGCGCTGCTGATACTCTGGATTGTTCAGCCAGATTACGAATCTCGGAAGCAACAACACCGAACCCGCGCCCGTTTTCACCTGCTCGCGATGCTTCAATGGAAGCATTAAGTGCAAGTAGGTTGGTTTGACGGCTAACTTCCGTGATCATGCCTGTAATATGGCCAATCTCTTCCGAACGTTGGCGGAAATTCTCCAGTGCGGTCATCGACGTCTGCACAGAAGAAGTGGCACTATCAACCATACGCATGGCGGACTGAATCTTATCGGTTCCAACAGTTGTTCGCTCAGCCACAGCTCGCGATGAATCCGATACATCGGAGGCGGCCTTTGCAATTCTTCCGATCCCTGCAGATATTTCATTCATGGAACGGGAGGACTCTTGCAGCTCCTGCACCTGTTTACCTGCTTTATCTGCAAGTTCGACTCCTGTTAATGCAATCAGTTCGGCTGCTTTACCTGTTTCTTCGGCACCTGCGGTCAACTGTTGAGAGGTGGAGCCGACAGATAAAGCATGTTCGGATATAACCGATATGGTATGACGTAGGGTATCCATCATCTGATTCATATGACCCGCCATGATGCCAAATTCATCTTTGGATCGTACAGGTAACTTTTGTGTCAAATCTCCGCCAGCCAGCTGTCCAGCGACGATATTAACTTGATTCAACTGTCTAACAATGGAGATGATGGTGTAGGTAACCACACTTGCAAGCAGAAGTACTGCCATTGCGGCAATCAGTATGGACCAGTTCAAGCTGTCATAGAAGGGTTGAAGGATATGGCTCTTTGGCAGCGCCGATACAAGGTACCAGTTTGAATCTGTTCCTTGTAACTTGGCAGGCTCGGCAATAAACAGTTCTTCCCCTACTTGAGGGTCTGTAGCGTAAAACTGAGACTCGCCAGACTGTATACGCTGAATGACTGTCTCATTTCAGATGGAATTACGGCACCTTCATTAGCCAGTTCCGGTTTGGAGCCGTGTGCAGCAATCTGTCCTTCACTAGTAATAAGCATGGCATAACCCTGATCCGGATTAAGTGATGCTATATTTTGTTGAAAACGATCAATGGTAAAGTCGGCCCCAACAATGCCTAGAAAATTTTTGTTTTCATCTAATAGAGGGAGGACAATCGAAACGAGCAGTGTTTCTTTTCCGCCAACCGTGTAGGTAACAGGTTCGGACCAATAGATGGATTTGGTTTTCTTTGGCTGCTGATAGTAAGTACTAGTTTCACCGCTTCCCTCATAAGTAGGCATAGGCTCAAAATGCAGGGAGTTGCCATCACGTATAACGTATGGAACGAATCGACCCGTAGCATCATCATATTCTTTTTTGTTGATGTGCTCCGCATCGTTTCCATCAAAGGCATTTGGTTCCCAGCCCGTATAAAAGCCAAAAACTTTCTCGTCCTTCTTCAGATATTGTTCAAGGAGTCTGACGACTTCTTCACGGTTGAGTGATCCGTTCTGAGCGGCATCCAATAACGTGGTACTCATGGTGTCCAACGTGTTTTTCACCTGATTAATGTCAGTCATAAACTCATTTGTAGCCCGGTTTGCTGCCTGTCCAGCAACGGTTTCGCCGTACTGGAGGCTTTTGTCGTAAATGGATTTGGTATTAAATGCAATCAGGGCTCCAATACAACAGAGTAATACGATCCCGAGTAAAAGTCCAAGCTTAACAGCGAGCTTGCGATTGCGAAAAAAATGCATGTTTTAATCCCCCTCGATGTCATTCTTGTGATGTATATATGGATGTGTGCATCTCCTGAAGGGAGTCTATATTTTATATCGTTATTTACGTTCCTATAATGAAGATAATTAAAAAAAAGCATAGAAAAACAGCTGCCGAGAAAATCTCGACAGCTGTCTGGAGTGAAACTTTAATGTGATTGCAACGATTAACGGTTGTAGAACTCGACGATTTGTTTTTCATCGATGTCTTGGGACAATTCAGCACGCTCAGGCAAGCGGATGAATTTACCTTCTACAGCTGCTTCGTTGTATTCAACGTATGCTGGAAGATGCGAACGGCCTTCCAAAGCTTCTTTAATGGAAGAAAGGGCGCGGCTCTTCTCACGCAAGCCGATTACATCGCCAGTGCTTACTTGGTAAGAAGCGATATCGACTTTTTTACCGTTTACAGTTACGTGACCATGTGCTACCAACTGACGCGCTCCAGCGCGGGAGTTAGCAAACCCAAGGCGGTAAACGAGGTTGTCAAGGCGGCACTCAAGCAAGAACATGAAGTTCTCACCGGCAATACCTTGCATTTTTTGAGCTTTAGAGAACAGTGTGCGGAATTGCTTCTCGCCCAAACCGTACATGTGGCGCAATTTTTGTTTTTCTTGCAATTGCATACCGTAGTTGCTGATTTTTCTGCGTTGGTTAGCTCCGTGCTGACCTGGAGGGAAAGGACGTTTCAATTCTTTGCCTGTTCCGCTAAGGGAAATGCCGAGGCGACGGCTCAATTTAAATTTAGGACCAGTGTAACGTGCCATGTTTAAAGTAGCTCCTTTTTAGTTAAAGTTCATATTAGGGCTCTGTTTGCGCTCCAATTTGTTGATGCGGGCTTGGCCACGCATAGAACGATCAGGAAAGTTCAGCCGCTGTCCTGAAAGCAACAAAAAGAATGAGGGTGACACAACCGGTAATGCCCAAATTTAAAGACCCATTAGTAGTCTTCATCAACAATTTATATTACAGTTTAAGAGAAACAAAGTCAAGCGTAGAATAAAAGCAAAAAAACGTCTAAATTTGTCGATAGGTCATTGGGCCTAAAATAATGGGACAATTTTCTGAAATATGGATGCAAAAATGGTTTAAACAGAGTAAAATAGATTGTATCTTAACTTTAAATCATCTTTATGTAACAAGGTTATCGCAACGAATTTGCAGGTTTGCGATAACGTCTGCAGATTAATGCATCCTGGTGGATGCAAAAACGGTGCAAAGGAGCGCCTGACATGTTAGAACATCTAAGAAGTTTACCTGCCAGCTTGAATTCACGAAGTTCGGGCGATTCCGCATCTTTTGCCGCTCCTCATTCTCATGAAGAGCATGTGTTGTGGATGCAAAAAATGGATATCACACCTTTTGATTTTTCATATTTGGGCAGCTTGCTAGAGCAGGCGTACAGTGACTGGAACTCCAGAGTGGGTTCAAGGCTGGCCAGACCATCAACCTTTTACAGCGTGTGGAATACGGAAGGTGATTGCATAGGATACGATAGCGATCATGAAGCTGATCCGGGCGTAAATGCACGCAGGCTGGTATTGGAATGTTTGGATAAGAGACAGGTCCTGTCCCTTAAAGGGACAAGCGAACACGGAGAATATCTTATCATAACACATCCCTTATTCTCCAGAACTAACAAGGATATGTTTGCCGTATTCACTGCTGTGATCTATGAATCCAATGGATATGAAACGTCTGAAGCTGTGGTTCAATCTGAGGCATTGCATTATCGCACCTGCTTTTACCGAAGATTCGAATACATATTTATGACGGACCTGTTACATGCTCATGAACAAACAGCTCGTGAGGAACACCGGAGGTCCATTCTCTTTCAGATTGTTCAGCGAATGCATGACAAAATGGATGTCGATGCCATATTGGATGAGGTATTTGACAGTATGGACTACTTGTACCCGGCGACTTATATCAAATTGTATATGTCTCAGGATCAGAGCAACTCTGATCCACGGATTAAACCGTTGCTTGTCCACGAGCAAGGAGAAGATATTTGTGTGCGTTCATTTATGGAAGGTAAGCTGATCGTTGCTCGCTCACATGATGCAGAGAACCGCATTGTAGATGTAGGGATTCCGCTGAAAGGCAAACAAGGCATATACGGTGTGTTCCATATCGAAATGAATGAAGAGATTATGGAAGAATCGGACTTGCAATTGATTACGATGATGGTAGACACTGCAGGGACGGCCTTTGAGAACGCCAAGTTGCATGAACAATCCAATATGTTAATTCAGGAACTTCGTTTAATTAATGATCTTACACAGCGGTTGAACAAGAGTCTGCATCTTTCGGAGATTTATCAACTATCCGAGCAAGAGTTAAAGGAAATATTCCAGGCTGAAACGTGTTGCATTCTCCAACTCAATGACAGTACCAATGACTTCGAAGTCATGTCATCTAACGTGAAAGATGTTTTTCACCAATCCTTTTCTGTAGATTACGGTATCGCAGGTTTGGTGTATCGAACAGAGGAACCACTTATTATAGCCAATTATGCGCAATTTGATAAAGTGTCCTCCTTTTTCATGGAAGATACGGGATCCATGTCACTGATTGCATCACCGATCCGAGTCAATGGTGAAGTGAAGGGTGCCATTTTGCTGGGACATAGTAGAGAGCACTACTTTTCATATGATAACTATCGGCTCTTGCAGATGTTATCCATTCATATCGGGCTTGCCCTGTCAAATGCCACGCTGCATGCCGAGGTTCGGCGCTTGGCTAATCTGGATATGTTGACAGGCCTGTACGTGAGGCATTATCTGGACAGTGTGATTCACGAGCGACAGGCTCATGAATTCTGTGGCTCCCTCATTGTGGTGGATATTGATCAGTTCAAACAGGTGAATGACACATTCGGACACCAGACGGGGGATCAAGTATTAAAGCAAGTGAGTGAGATCGTCACCAGCTCTGTTCGCTCGGAGGATGTCTGCGCCAGATGGGGTGGAGAAGAACTGGCGATCTATATGCCACAGGTGAGTGTAAGGCAGGCGTTAGATTATGCGGAAGTGATTCGAAAGAGAGTCGCAGAAGAAACCAGACCGCCCGTTACGGTATCCAGTGGCATCGCAGAGTGGAATTGGATGGATGAAAAGGTCAGTGTAGAGTCCTTGTTTTATCGGGCTGATATGGCTTTGTACAGCGCCAAGAATGGTGGTCGGAACAGAATCGTTGTAGAGGAACAGGATGTAACACGTTAAGAGAGAACAATTCCAATTGCGGAGTCGTTCTCTTTTTTTTGTGCATCGCAGATTAAGATGTGTATAGAAGGAAGTATAAGCGTATACGGGCGGGGCAATCTATGGAGAAAGTTCACGGAAGGGTGAAGATAGACATGTTTAACCGCCATTCGGTACGTACATTATGGTTATTTGTGAGCATCGTGATTATTGGTGTTCCGGGTTGTGGATTAATCCAGCGAGATCAAACGCCTGAAGAGGTTTTTTCCTTGGCCTTATCCGGGATAGCGGGAAAAGAAACGTTGAGTTTTGAAGGAGAGGCAGGACTTCGACGGGAGAACAGTGGGCTGTTCGAGAATCAGTTCAAGTTTGAAGGTAAGCTGGAGAATCATGATCGTCTGACCCTTCAGACCCGATTACCTGGAGAAGTAACTGCTGTGGGGACAGGCATTCAAACAACTGCCGTAAAAAATAATGGACAGCCCAGTGGGTTTAGCGCCTCTTTCGAGCGGAAACAAGGGCAATGGATGGCATTGTCAGCGCAGCATGAGCCGCTGCGTGGGTCTCTTTCTCGTTTTAATCCAATTGCCCAATTGGAGAAGATCGATGGGATGCACAAAACCATTCAATCCGAGTATGGTGCTGGTCGTCGAACCAGAACATTACGGATTGAACTTGCACCGGAAGACGCCAAATCATGGGCTGTAACCCAGCTAAACGACGAGATGAACGCCATTCGGGCAGAATATATGCATAAGGCAGCTACGGTGAAAGGGGCGCGTAAGGAGAAGCTTGAGAAGGATCTGGAGAAAGTTTGGAAACAGGGTGAAACCACGATGCAACAGATGATGAAACAAGCGAGCGTGCAGACGGTATATCATCTCACGGTAGATCGGAAGAGCAGTCTGCCTCTTCGCTTATCCTCTGAGAGTCAGATGAGTTACACAGACAACAACCGTAAAAGTAACAAAGAAGCCCTTGTCACCGATGTAAACTTCAAATCATATCAATAAACGAAGTGAGGGACTGCCTGCTGACGGGAGGACTGTTCGCGTGCTACAATAGTATCGTAATTTACCGTTGTTCAATTCAAGTATGGCAGATGACAGGAGGATTTTACCAAGATGAAAGACCCAAGAATTCAAAAGCTTGCAGCAAACCTGGTGGGCTATTCAGTAGATGTACAGCCTGGTGAAAATGTATTGGTTGAGATGATTGGATCGGAACGTGATCTGATTAACGCCATTATTGAAGAGGTGGGCAAAAAAGGTGGTAACGTCTTTGTACAGTTGACCGATAAAACCGTACAGCGTGCGATGCTGAAAAATGCCACAGAAGAAATGATGAAAACATGGGCAGAGATTGATCTGAACCGTATGAAACAGATGGATTGTTATATCGGTATTCGTGCGGGAGAAAATGTGAATGATCTGTCCGATGTGCCGGAAGAAAAAATGAAAATGTACAATTCATTGTACTCCCACCCGGTACATAGTGAACAACGTGTCAAACATACGAAATGGGTTGTACTTCGTTACCCTAACGCAAGTATGGCGCAACTCGCCAATACAAGTACAGAAGCGTTCGAAGATTTCTACTTCGACGTATGTAACCTGGATTACGCCAAAATGGACAAAGCGCAGGACTCGCTTGCTAACCTGATGAAGCGGACGGACAAAGTTCGTATCACCGGACCAGGAACAGAGCTGAGCTTCTCCATTAAAGATATCGGTGCAGAGAAATGTTCTGGCCAAAAAAATATCCCGGATGGCGAAGTGTACAGTGCCCCTGTGCGTAATTCCGTGAACGGAACGATTAGTTATAACTCGCCAACCTTGTACAATGGAGTGACTTTTGAAAATATCAAGTTCACGTTCAAGGATGGCAAAATTGTTGAAGCGACAAGTAACGATACAGAGCGTTTGAATGAAATCTTGAATTCGGATGAGGGTGCTCGTCATATTGGTGAATTCGCGATTGGATTTAACCCGCATATTCTTCATCCGATGAAAGATATCCTGTTCGATGAAAAAATCGCAGGCAGCTTACACTTTACGCCAGGTCAGGCGTATGAAGAAACCGACAATGGCAACCGCTCGTCTATCCACTGGGATCTCGTATTGATCCAGCGTCCGGATTATGGCGGCGGGGAGATTTATTTTGACGATGTGCTGATTCGTAAAGACGGTATCTTTGTCATTCCTGAGCTGGAATGCTTGAATCCGGACCGTTTGAAGTAGGAACAGGATTTTGCTGTTGCTAGGAAAGCGGATTCACGGTATCATGTAGTGGTAATTAATAGATGATACCAATAGTAAAAAGACGGAGGGATTCCTATGTCGAGTAATAACGCGGCTGTAGTAGAAATTGCTCAAACAGCAGGCAAGTTTACTTCTTCAATCGTGCTTCATTCGGAGAACAAGTATATCGATGTGAAAAGTATTCTCGGATTGTTTACAACGCTGATCAGCACGCACAGCTATGAACTACATGTTCATGGTCCAGATGCAGTTGAAGCAAAAGCAGCCATGTCAGAAGTATTTGCCAAGCATGGACTGAATGTAAGCATCGCATCTGAGTAATAGCTCTCAAGAAGCACCTTTGCCTTTTTTGGCAGGGGTGTTTTTTGGCATGGAATGATCTGAATACTCGTTTGGTCGTGGCTGGAACAGGTGGATTAAGCTTCAACAAAAGGCTTAACTTTGCGGGCTTATTTTGGTCAGGTTCTTGTATTAGCTCTTCATTTCGTCTAATATTAGAGGTAGAACGTCTTTACGCGATTTTTGGGACATAGGGGGGAAAAATGCATGACTTCATCTGATCTGCAGGACCAGCTGAGTTTGAAAGCGATCAGTCTTCTTCAAGAAGATGCAGATAAAATACAGAAGCTTATTGAAGTACAGATGGAGAATCTGGCTACCCGCTACTGCCCTCTCTATGAGGAAGTATTGGATACACAGATGTATGGGTTCTCCAAAGAAGTTGATTTTGCTGTTCGTGCAGGGCTCCTTCCAGAAGGTGCAGGTAAGCAGCTGGTTAGCGCGCTTGAGCGGAATTTGGCAATTTTATATGAAGCCTTGAACAAGAAGAATGAGCAATAGCCTGCGAATGTGCGGGTCAGAATAGAAGGCATGCAGGCGTTTATGCATGCTTTTTTTGTGCGTCTGAACGGGATGGGGATACAACCAGCCGGAAGGCGTATACAAACAAAGAGACAGCACCGAATGTAAATTCGGGCTGCCTCTTGTGGCTTGTTTATTTTAATCGCTACGTGAGGGCCTGGTTACACCAGGAAGAAGGAAACACCGAGTATGATATATACCACGAGCAGGAGTAAACCTTCGTACCAATTCGTTGAACCATCTTGGGTAATGGATTTTGCAATAAATACGGATACGCCGATGGCGACCAGTTCAATCGTTGTGAATACGATATCCATGGTTCTGCCTGTGAAGTAGCTGACAAAAATCAGTACAGGAGCAACGAAGAGTGCGATCTGCAAGCTGCTGCCAACCGCAATTTCAACGGCGGCTCCAATTTTATTTTTCATGGCAAGCATGATGGCTGCACTGTGTTCGGCCGCATTACCGATGATGGCCACAAGGAATGCACCGACAAACAGTTCGCTAAGTCCAAATTCTGAAGTGAATACTTCGAGCGTCCCGACCAGCCATTCACTAACGAAGGCAACCATGACTGTTGCGAGCACCAGGTAGAGAATGGATTTTTTCTTGGACCACGCCGGAGCATGCTCATGAGGTAGCTCTTCATCGCGATCCTCAGTGACGTCTGCAAGGTAGTTCTTATGTGTCACCATGGAGAATAGCAACCACGCAATATACGCGAGGATGAGCAATCCGGCCACGATGAGACTAAGTGTATTGGTGTCTTTCTGTGTAATGGAATGTGTATTGAGAAAGACTGCCGGAATAAACAGGGCAATGATGGCAACAATCATCAGGGAACCATTCAGACCTGCAAGTGAAACATTATAATTCTGAATTTTGAACTTGAGTCCTCCGGCAAAAATACTTAACCCGAGCACTAACAACAGATTTCCGATGATAGAACCTGTCAGACTAGCTTTGACCATGTCGAAGAGTCCCTCTTTGACGAGGAAAATGGCGATGATCAATTCCGCAGCATTGCCGAAGGTGGCATTCAAGAATCCACCTAGCCGCTGTCCGGCGTAGTGGGCTACATTTTCGGTGGCTTTGCCTAAAAAACCGGCCACAAAAATAACCGAAATGGCTGATATCACGAACTGTAGAATCGAATCCCATTTCAAGTAGTGGGCGATGGCACTGAGTGCAAAGAACGCAATCAGCAAAATGGATGAAATCCGGTTTCTCACAACAAACACCTCGGTTATAAATTATTTTGTTTTGAATTGCATTGTAAATCGCTTATGAGATTATTTTCATATTTCAATATAACCAAATGGTGGTAGGTTGTAAACGCATCTTTTTGAGTTTAATTTGCTTTTTGGGGTGGAAAGGATTTAAAATACGAGTAACGAAGTGAAGGAGGATGTGGCATGGCAGAACAACTTCAACTGGAGAGCGGAAACATCCGGATTGCCGATGACGTGGTTGCAAAAATTGCCGGAATGGCTGCAATGGAAACACCCGGAATTGCCGCAATGTCTGGAGGATTGTCAGAGGGCTGGGCGAAGCGACTCAGCGGTAAAAACGTACAGAAAGGCGTGAGCGTTGAGGTCGGCCAGCTGGAAGCAGCCATTGACCTGCGCATCATCGTCCTGTACGAAACCCCGATTCATGAAGTTTCCCGTATGCTTCAGCAGAATGTAAGAGAAGCGGTAGAGACCATGACCGGATTACGCGTGGTTGAAGTCAATGTAAAGGTAGAAGGCGTATCTTTCAAAGGCGACGATCTGTAGAAATCGCAATCCGCAATGGAGGACAGAGCGTTATTGACCTGTTCTTCATCTTGATAGACAGAGTTTATTCAGTACACAGAAAAAGGCTGCGCATCCATTGGGTGCACAGCCTTTTTGTGTTGCTTTTTTTATCGAATCCGACGGATGGACTCCCGTGAACGAAGAGCAGGAGAGGTACGAGTCTGTGTCTGTACAGTCACGGACTTCGTTTTCTCTTCCTTGATCACGTCCAGATTGTTAGTACGTGAGATACTGAGCAGAATGCCCATAGCAACCATCATCACAAAGAGTGAGGTACCCCCATAACTGATAAATGGAAGCGTGACCCCCGTCACCGGAATGGTCTGAGTTACACCACCAATGTTGATAAATGCCTGAATCGCGATCAGTCCCATGATACCTATGCCAACCAATGTTCCGAATGGATCGGGACAGCGGAGAGAGACAATAATTCCGCGCCAGATGAAGTACAGGTAAACCAGCAGGAATAATGCACTTCCGATGAATCCGAGTTCTTCCCCAATTACGGAGAAAATAAAGTCATTATACGCGTTTGGCAAATAATGCAGCTTCATCGTACCTTGTCCAATCCCGGAACCTGTCATGCCGCCATCACCAATGGCAACAAGGGAACGGTAAAGGTTAAGACTTCCGCCATTAATATCGGATAATGGATTCAAGAAAGCTTGAATACGTCCGATCTTGTAGTTCTGCTCCGCTGTTGCAGCAGTCGTTGTGTCGGAAGGAGACATGGAAGAAAACAGGGAGTTCGCTCCGAACGCCAGTGCTCCACCGAGTACAACTAAGAGAATCGAACCCAGGATATGTTTCATACTGGCTCCACCGGCATAGATCAAGAGACCACAGGTGGACACCAGAATGAAGGTGGTACCGAAGTCTGGTTGCAGCATAATCAGCCCTGCGATGAATCCAACGATAAACAGGACGGGAACGTACCCTGTCTTGAAAACCCTGAATTTCTCACCTTTTTTGGTAATAAGAGCAGAGAGATAGAGAATGATAGCAATTTTCGCGAACTCTGCAGGCTGAAGACTGAAACCAAAAATGTGAATCCAGCTTCGTGCACCGTTCAATACTGCACCTGAGATCAAAACAATCACCAGCATGACCGTAGTGAGCAGGAAAAAGGGTGCATAGAGCTTTTTGTACTTGTTGAAGCGGATATTCATGGCAAAAAACATGCCAAATAGACCGATAATCGCCCACATAAGTTGTTTTTTCGTGAAGTAAAGGGCATCATTGTTAAATTTATCGCTTGCGATTGCAATGCTGGAACTGGAGCTGAATACCATCACCAGTCCAAAGCCCACCAACAATAAAGTGAGGATTAGCAGTTGAAAATCCGGCGTGCCTCTCTTCGTTTTCGTTTGGGCCGTTTGTTGTTTCATCGTTTGGCCCAGCCTATGCTTCCAGCAGTTCTTTAAGCTGCTGTAATTTTTCGGCTGCCAGCTTCACGACTGGTTGCGGAACGGAAGAGTCATAATCCAGGCCGTGAGGGAAAGTGGCTTTGCCAAGGTATACTGCTTCAACAGCAAGAACGGTATCCGGTTTTTCCAATTTGCCTCCCACAGCGCGGGTATTAATGCGTACAAAGTATTCTGAGTTGGTTTGTTCATCTTCAATTTTGTAGTCATATGTAGCACGGTAATATTCCCATTGCCACCGGACAAATCCGACTTTCTCGGCGCTCTCATCCAGGTATGCCAAGTCGCTCTTCAAGCCATCCAAGCCTGTATTCTCAAAAATCATAAGCGTTTGATCCTCCTCATAAGCTTCCGAGTATAATTTCTCGAGTATTTCTCTAGTTCATGATAGTATGTTTCCCCTTCCCGTGCAAGCTTTCCAAAGGCGTTTCGTATCGGTTTTCTTCCAATTCTGCTACAATATACAGCAATAGGTTTGAAGAGGAAGGTTCGGGCTTGATCCAAGTCCCGTTTAAGATTGAAAGGGTGGAGAGACATGACTAATAATATATGGTGGGAAGATCTGCAGATCCACATGGTGGAATGGCGGCGTCACCTTCATCGCAATCCAGAGGTTTCCTTTCATGAGGAGAAGACATCTTCTTTTGTAGCGGATATGTTGGAGAGTTTTGGCGTTGAAGTGAGGCGTCATGTTGGTGGTCACGGGGTCATCGGTACTATTCGTGGGGACAAGCCGGGTCCTGTCGTCATGCTGCGAGCTGACATGGACGCACTGCCAATTCAGGATGAGAAGAATATCGAGTATGCGTCACAACAAGCAGGAGCGATGCATGCATGCGGCCACGATGGTCATATCTCAATCTTGCTCGGTACGGCGTTGTATTTTAGCCGTCACAAGCAGGAGATCCAAGGCGAGATTCGTTTTTTGTTCCAGCCAGCAGAAGAACTGCTGCCGGGCGGTGCAGTTCAGGTCATTGCGGATGGTGCGCTTGAAGGCGTGGATGTCATATATGGCATTCATCTGTGGACCCCGCTGCCTGTAGGTGTTGTTGCCAGTAAGGCAGGACCGATGATGGCGGCGGCGGACGATTTTTACATTGAGATCAAAGGCAAAGGTGGACATGGCGGGATGCCACAATCGACGATAGATAGTCTTATCGCGGGTTCTGCGCTTGTGATGCAGCTTCAGACCGTTGTCAGTCGTTCGGTTGATCCATTGCAACCCGCGGTGCTGACCATTGGTACAATGCAGGCGGGCTCTGCTCAGAATGTAATTGCAGAGCAATGCAAAATGAGCGGTACGGTAAGAACATTTGATGAAGAGACCCGAAACGGGATGAAAGAGCGCGTGCTTACCATGGTAGCCCAGACAGGGGCAGCCTATGGGGCAGAGACGCAAGTGAAATATATTATGGGATATCCGCCTGTGGTGAATGATGAACAAGAGACAGCACGTTTCTTCAGAGAGGCTACAGAATTATTTGGGGCAGAACGAGTGCAAGCATCCCCGATGCTGATGCCAGCGGAAGATTTCGCGTATTATCTGCAGAAGGTTCCAGGGTGCTTTATGTTTGTTGGAGCAGGCAACCCGGATAAAAATGCGATCTATCCGCATCATCATCCGATGTTTGATTTTGATGAAGACGCGATGCAGACGGCCGTGAGATTATTTATCGCCATGGCCAAGGGTTACACAGCCGAATGACTTTAGATGCAGTGGGGCATCCTGTTCATACAGAGGTATGGGCAGGATGTTTTTTTGTGGATTTTATAGATGTTGTTCAAAAAGTCCACTTTCTGTACTGAAAACCAGACTTTTGAACGTGCACTTAAAGTAGTTCATTTTCGGAAGCTGCCGGAACTGGACTTTTTTGTGATAGGAGGAAGGCTCCACATGGAAGGAACAGAACATATGGTAAGCACAGATGCTTGTATCGTTCAGCGAGATTTTACAGTTTTGCTGGAAGTTGGCCACCCCGGATTCGAAAGAGCAAGAGAGCAGCTTGGGATGTATTCAGAACTGGTTAAGACACCAGCAGCGTTTCATACTTACCGAATCACTCCGTTATCGCTCTGGAATGCGGCTGCGCTGGGATGGAATGCAGATCAGGTCATCGCAAGTCTGGAGCTGGTATCCCGCTGGAACGTGCCTGCTGCACTGATACAGGATGTTCGGAGAATCATGGATCAGTATGGCAAATTAAAGCTGCATTCCGAAGCAGATCACACCAGAATGCGCCTTTACAGTGAGGATGAGCGGTTGCTGGATGAATTAAGTGGATTGAAAACAATAGCTGCCTTTCGCATGGAACGTAAGGATGCTCATGAACTTCTGCTCCCAAGAGAACAGCGAGGGTTATTGAAAAGGGAATTAACACGATTGGGTTACCCCGTACTTGATTACGTGGGATATCGGGAGGGAACCAAGCTTTCATTTGATTGGCGGTCTAACGATCCGGGGGACCACTCTGAGCGATTTGCGCTGCGTTCTTACCAGAGAGAGGCTGTGGATGCATTCGAAGGTAGTGAGGGCATGGGAGGAAGTGGTTTACTGGTACTTCCTTGCGGGGCAGGCAAAACGGTTATTGGCATGGCTGTGCTGGAGCGGCTTCAATGTGAATGCTTGATTTTAACGTCCAATACAACGTCTGTGCGACAGTGGATTCAGGAAATTCAAGACAAAACCACGATTACCAGCGAACAGATTGGTGAGTATTCCGGTCAGAAAAAACAGGTGAAACCTGTGACTGTAGCTACATATCAGATTCTTACACACCGGAAATCAAAGGATGCTGATTTTACCCACATCAAACTGCTCAGTGAGCGGCAATGGGGGCTGATCATATATGATGAAGTACATTTGCTGCCAGCACCAGTGTTTCGTGCAACTGCGGATATTCAAGCTACGCGAAGGCTGGGATTAACGGCCACCTTGGTTCGAGAGGATGGCTGTGAACAGGATGTGTTTTCGTTGATTGGTCCAAAGCTCTATGATATGCCGTGGAAACAACTGGAGCAGCAAGGGTGGATTGCTGATGTACAATGTCAGGAGATACGTATCCCGTTTTCCCCAGAACTAAGATCGAATTATCTGCGAGCCGAGGTTAAGCACCAATTTCGATTGGCTGCCGAGAACCCGGCGAAGGTACGTGTAGTTAAGCGTTTGCTGGAACGGCATCGGGATTTGCCTGCGCTAGTGATTGGACAATATCTGGATCAACTTGAGTTGATTGCCCGGGAAATTGAAGCACCTCTGATCTCGGGTACCATGTCACAGCAAGAGCGAATCAAGTGGTTTGCCGCTTTTCGACGTGGAGAGATTAAAACAATTGTGGTATCCAAGGTTGCCAATTTTGCTGTGGATTTGCCTGATGCTGCTGTTGCGCTTGAGATATCCGGGAGTTTCGGGTCAAGGCAGGAAGAGGCACAGCGTTTGGGGAGAATTCTGAGACCAAAAGCTGGAGAAAACAAAGCCTATTTCTATGCGCTGGTATCAGAGGATAGTAAGGAACAGGAGTTTGCATTAAACCGTCAGATGTTCTTGGTGGAGCAGGGATATGAATATGCCATTGTGCACGAGAACGAATAGTCCATTTATACTCGCGAAAAGAGGAGGGATTGGGATATGTCTTCATTTGAACCAATAGATGAGCCTGTGGTACTGAACCTTGATTCATGGTCAAAGCTTGCTTCGGTGGAACAAAAAGTGCTTGGTGCAATTTTTCACAAATATGCCGGTCAGCCTTTTTCCTCCCTCCTGCCGCGAGAACAGTGGGCCATCGAAGGACTAAGTGTCGCAGAAGCCAATTTTTCATTCGCCAACCTTAGGCAGCAAAGATGGATTGAATCTGTATATAAGAGTTGGGGGGAGCAATTATTCTATATTTCTGCTTCGTTGATGGACACATTGACGATTGCTTACGCACAAAAAGTGGGCATAACCGTTAAACAGATGGCACAGCTTGCTCATGTACTACAGGAGGGAAAGCCGGATATTGCTGCAGAGCTGCTTCATCTGATCGCGTGGATCGAAAGAGAAGGACTTCCTTTGACAGGGAAGGGCACTATACATAAGAAAAGTGTTAAAAAATTAAGTGTGATCACGGTATTATCTTCGACAGACTTTGAAGATCTGGGCATCCGATATGAACATTCGGATTTGTATCCGACCCACGTAGCTATCCTTCTCGATCTACTGCTCAGTCTAAATCTCGTTCAAAAGTCAGATGGCCAAATTCAGATTGTAGATCATCGATTACAAACATGGTTGAAGCTCTCGTGGAGACAGATGCAGCGGGAAATATATCAAGCGTGTATGGAAAGATACGGAGAAGCTGAACCCGCGTTGCAGCATTTCCGTTATCAATTGGCAGTGTTTGCTCCAGAAAGAAACATATGGTGCCATATAGAGAATTCGGAATTGAACCCACGTATCAGGGGCTGGCTCTGCGCACTAGCTGGCTGGGGTTATGGTGAAGTAGGAGGAGATCAGTCGGGAGCGCTGGCATTCCGCTGGCTGATCGAACCGCAGAGCCTGTTATATCAAGAACAAGAGATGGTAAGTGAGACGGAGCCGTGTGGATTTTACATGCAGCCTGATTTCGAAGTGTTGGTACCGCCGGAAGCAGGGCCTGATGTAATCTGGATGCTGGAGCAATACGCAGAACGGGTGACGCGTGATCGAATGTCCATCTACCGTTTGACAAGAGAACGATTCATTTCGGCCATAGCCAGAGGGTATGCATTACATGAAGTGATAGAGTTTCTGGATCAATATGCGCTGACAGGCATACCAGAGAATGTACGGATTGCGTTAGCAGATTGGGGCAAGGAGGCGGATGCTGCACCGTTGACTGTAATTCGGAGTATGAAGGTAATGGAGGCAAGTACAGGCTCCGCAGATGATCCGAAGTTATTAGAAAAGGATATGTTGAGCGGTGTATATTCTTCGTTCTACACTCCCGATAATCTAGGTCTGGTTGATGTTCCTGCTTCTCTGCATGGGTTGGAGCGTGATCATTCTGTCATTGAGAAGAAGTTCTCTCTGTTGGGATTTGAGGAGATACCGGAGACCTGGTATAAGGAGTGGCGTCGATATCATAGTTCAACCGCCCGGCAGATTGCTGCCAAAGCCATTGAGTGGCAGACCAAGCTGGGGATACAACAGGAAAATCGTACGCAATACCTCATTCCACATCAGGTAGAGGGTCATGAACAATGGACTTTAAGCGGTTGGTGCATGTTGGATTCAAGTGAAAATACATCAGAGACGGAATGGCGTACATTCTCCCCGTCAGAGTGGGATACAATGCGTCTTATCCTGCCAGATGATGTCACAACCTGACTATTTCATATGAATATCAGGTTGAAAGGCGAATCTTCGAGTTCCCCCTATTTCTAATTGCAGGAAAAACTCTTCTTAACTATTCATGGATATGCTATGATGAGGTAGTCTACGTTAAGTAGAACTTTATATATAGATAGGATGAATATTTCATGAGCGTAGCGGAAATGAACACGGTCGATATGGCCCAAGTGTTAACGGGCGCATATGAACTGGGCGACATGATTAACCAATCTGCCGAAGTATCGGATTATTTATATTGGAAGCAGCAAGTCGAGACTACCCCTGAGATTCAGATGGGGATTCGGAAGCTGAATGCCAAGAAGGAATTGTTTGAAGAAACACAGCGTTTCGGTCATTTTCACCCGGATTATCATGCAGCAAAAGACCAGGTGAAGGCTCTGGAACAGGAGTTGGAAAATTTCGAGGCGGTAATCCGCTTCAAACAGGCAGAGAAGTCCCTGGATGATATGTTATTCCAGATGTCAGAGACCATTGCATTTGCAGTGTCAACGACCATTAAGGTACCGAGCAATGACCCGAATCCGAAGGGCGGCTGCGGTAGTGGCGGCAAGTGTGGTTGCAGTTAAGTCATCATTATAGAAGGGCGGGGAACGATGATGTTTGCGGAAAGGACAGGATTCATTATTTGGGTCAGTGATTTGAAGGCTGCCCGTAATCTCGAAAAATATGGCACCGTGCATTATATCTCCCGCCGTATGCATTATGTAGTCATGTATGTTAATGCAGAACGGGCAGATGATACGATGAAAAATGTGAAGCGACTTTCCTATGTGCGCAAGATCGAACGCTCGTATCGTAATGAGATCAAAACCGAGTATGCCAGCAAAACGATGGACAAAACGAGCTTTTACGGAATATAGACGAGAAACTGGAGGGACCCTTTGGGGTCGCTCTTTTCTTGAATTATACACAAATTGGCTATTGTGAAAAAAAGTTAAACTTACGCCTTGAGGTTGCGGGACTAATGTTGTAATATATTTGGTAATAAATAGATAGAAAGTCCTATCTGGTGGAGAGTGATTCCCATGCGTGATAAGGTGATGCAACGTTGGAGCACCTACGAGCCGTTTTTCGTGGCTCTTGGAGACAAGAAAGTGGCCGACATCGTCATTACCCATCATGCCAAGATGCGGTATGCAGACCGTATTGAGCCTGCACGTAGTGATGATGACCATATTGCGGCGTGGTTATGGGAGTGTCTGAAGCAGGACCGTATAACACCATACTACCGTAATGAACAGGACGTCTACCTGATTGATGAGGATCTGGTGGTGGTCGCCGAATTTTCCGAACTAGAAGGAGAATATGATATTGCTGGCAACCCGCTGCACAAAATGATTGTAGTTACGTTTCTGGGACGTATGTCGGAGACCATTGAGTTGAGGGACCTGAAGTCATATTATTCATGGTTAAGACATTCAAGAAGAATGACGTTGGTCAAAAATAGCCGTAAGCATAAGTAAGTTGAGTAGATTCAATATGTTGAAATCATAGATTCAAGGATTATCGCATGCAGACAAGCTGCATGCTTTTTTTTGTTGCCAAGCGGGAAATCGGCTACAATGTAGAGAGTGTAATCGAAGAGGGGCGAAGATATGAATTTTCACCAATTGCATATTTTTTATACGGTAGCAGAGAAGGGGAGTTTCTCGGCGGCTGCACAAGCATTACATATGACTCAACCGGCAGTAACGATGCAGATTCAATCATTGGAGGACTATTTTGGCTCCAAGTTATTGCATCGTTCCACCAAAAAAATAGAATTATCCGAGGCTGGCCGAACTTTATTACCTCATGCGAAACGGAGTGTAGAGTTGGTCAGACAGACGGATGAAGCGATGTCGGCGTTTACTCAGATGTTACAGGGCAGACTCCAGCTGGGAGCCAGCTTAACGATCGGGGAATATGTGCTTCCACGCATGCTCGGACCATTTGCACTTCAATATCCGGATATTTCAATTGTCATGAAAGTAATGAATACAACGCAAATTATGGATGATATATTGAAGCACCAGCTTAATTTTGGTCTGATTGAAGCGCCAGTGCACCACCCGGACATGATTGTGGAGCCTGTCATGCAGGATGAGCTGAAACTGATTGTACCTGCCGGGCATGATCTGGCTAAGCGTAGCAAAGTGAATATTGAGGATGTAATGAATTATCCTTTTGTGCTGCGTGAGAAGGGCTCGGGTACTCGTCAGGTGATGGAAGACCAATTGCAAAAGAAAAAAATTGATCCACAGGATATGAATGTTGTGATGGAACTTGGCAGTACAGGAGCGGTAAAATCGGCCGTAGAGGCAGGGGTAGGTATTACGATGTTATCTCCTTCTTCGGTGCAGCATGAACTGGCTCTGGGACTTGTTCATATTGTGGATATCCGCGGACTCGAATTCAAAAGGCAGTTCTATGCCATCCATCTAAAATCGTCCTTGTTGCCCCTGTCAGCAGTCGCTTTCCTGAATTATCTGCGTCAGCAGGAGCAGCCTAAGTCGGTACTTAAGACGGGGAAGGCATAATAGTTGGCGGCATCAATGATAGATAAGATTGAATCATAATCAATTTTACACAAAGGAGCTGTTGATCATGGATCAGCGCCAAGGACGCTGTGATCTTCATACGCATAGTCAGGCTTCCGATGGAATGCAGCCACCTGCTGATAATGTGAAGCTTGCCAAACAAAAAGGGCTATCTGCGGTTGCCCTAACAGACCATGATACAGTAGCTGGTGTAGCGGAAGCACAGCAAGCGGGAAAAGAGTACGATATTAATGTTGTTGCCGGAGTGGAGATCAGCACCCGGGCTGGCGGCAAAGATATTCATGTACTGGGCTATTACGTTAATACGGAGGATGAGATATTCCTGCAACGGTTGGCCGGATTACGAGAAGCGCGAGATGAGCGGAATCATCTGATTATCGCCAAGCTGCAGGAACTCGGGCTTGATATAAGCTGGCAGGAGGTACTGGATGAGCTGGGACGACCGTTAGAGCCGGATGAGAGTATTGGCAGACCTCATATGGCTGATGTGCTGGTGAAAAAAGGCTACGCTGTTGACATGCGGGATGCATTTGATCAGTATCTTGCTGAAGGCAAGCCAGGTTTTGTATCTGTACCCCGCGTTGCACCAGAGGATGCGTGCAAGTGGATCAGAGCCGCAGGTGGAGCCGCTGTGATTGCCCATCCGGGTCTCTATAATGATGATGAATTGGTACGTCGCATCATTGAAGACGCCCTTCCGGATGGCATTGAGGTGTTTCATTCGGACCATGGTCCGGAAGAGGAACGCAGGTATGGTAAGCTGGCCAAGGAATACGACCTCATTGAAACAGGTGGCTCTGATTATCATGGCAAACGGCAAGGTGTTGTTTTCCACGGGGATCTTGGTAGCAAGACCGTAACGGTTGATGTGTTGGAAAGGCTGAAGGCAGCTGCTTCACAGCAAAGGGGAGAGTAAGCGAGACGTTGCAACGCTCTATCTGACTATAATGAATTTTGTATTACTGGATACATTTAAGATCGAAGGAGTAAAGGACATGCAAGCATGATAGGGCTGAACCTTCATGTTTGCATGTCCCTTTTTTTGTTCTCAAAAGAGTCTATGTAATGGAATAGTTTACCCAAGCGCCACGTGTAGCCCCGAGACGTTCGAATAATTGCTGTGCTCGCTCATTGGTCACTGCTGTGATCCAAGACATATATGCACATCCATGGTCACGCGTATATTGCTGACAGTGTGCAAATAATTTGGCTTCTGCTTCGCCTTCTCTGAATGTTTCCGTAACAAATAGGTCATTCATGATGGCGACACGTTCTGCTTTCATCGTGCTGTATGTAAAGAACAGGGTAGAAAATCCGATAAGCTTCCCGTCCTCTTCTGCCACGAATTGAGCACCGATCTGCTGATTAAGCAGGTTGTTTATCAAAAGCTGGATGGATTGATCACCAGGCCAGGGGTTGTTGTAGAATCCCACCACATAGTCATGCATTAATGCCATCAAGGGTTTCAGATCATTAGGTTGAGTTTCTCTGATATCTACGGTCATGGTACACTTCCTTAACAGTAATTTATATTTCTTAGAATTGAATTATTATACATATAAATGAATTAATACTCAATAAAATGATAAATAAGCTGAGCTTCACCTATTACTCAAACATATAATGCAATAACAAAAATCCCCTGAACCGTTAATGGTCAGGGGATTCTGTCTTTGTTACTGTTACATCTATATAATTTGAACTAATCATTTACACGATAACGGAGAGGACAGAAAAAACCTGAAAAAGCGTAGCGTGCGCCTTTATCACCGGATTTTCCCTTGAGAAAAGGGAATCAAAAAATCTGGGGATAACAGCGATTGGAAGGTTGTTCTGTCATCGTAGTGTCAGTGTAAATAATATTTAGTTCAACTTATATAGCCTTATCCATTTTTAATCGTGGATGGCAGACTCTTGATCAATTCATCATTTGGCGTGACAAACAACGTCTTCTGATGATCATAGATCACAAAACCTGGCTTCGCACCACTTGGTTTGCGCACATGACGGATAAACGTGTAATCCACAGGCACACTGCTGGACTCCTTGGCTTGGCTGAAATAGGCAGCAAGCTGTGCTGCTTCTTCCAATGTAGCTTCACCAAAGTCCGTACTGCGAATAACGACATGTGAACCTGGAATGTCTTTGGTATGCAGCCAGGTGTCGTTGGAAGAAGCAAGACGGTTGGTCACGTACTCATTCTGCAGGTTGTTTTTGCCCACAAGAATGTCAATCCCCTCCGAAGAGGTGAACTGGTGTACGGTTGGACGGTCACTTTTCTTCTTCTTTTTACCCTTTTTATTGCGGTCACGAAGGTATCCTTGCTGCACAAGCTCGTCCCGTATTTCCTCAATGTCGTTCATCGATGCAATAGAGAGCTGCTGTAACAGGTTATCGAGATAGTCAATCTCGTCTTTGGTTTTGCCAAGCTGCTCATGAATGACAGCCAGACTGTTCTTGTATTTGTTATACCGCTTGAAATAACGTTGTGCGTTGTCAGATGGTGTAAGCAGCGGATCAAGCTGAATGGTAATGTTGGCTTGGTCTTCATCGTAGAAGTTCACAAGCTCCACGCTCTTGTCCCCTTTGTGGACCTGATGCAGGGAGGCAAACAGCAACTCACCCCATAGTCTGAACTTGTCCGCATCATCCGCTTCCAGAAGGTCCTTGTTCAAGTTGTCCAGCTTTTTGATGTTTTTGCTTCGCTCATTCTGCAGAAAACGGAGTAGATCACTTACTCTTTGTTTTACCGTGTCCCGTTCAGCCTTGTCTCCGTAATAATCTTCCATGCACTTGCTCATCGTGTCATAGGTTTTCTCCACGTCCTGAATGCTCTGAAGATGAACGGCCGAGAAAATCATTTTGCCTTTGGCGTTCATTCCGGTTACAGGCGTGTAGATATGATCTCTGACAGGCCCCATCACGGCTTCAAAAGCGTTCCAGAGTGCACCAGCCTCAACTTGGCTCTCACCCTCCACCACAGCCTGAGTGCTCACTGGGCCTTCAGCAGCAATCCCACGTGCAGCAATCTCTCCCGCAATTAACGGGCTAAGACCGCTAAAGGAGTTCACAAGCCAGCGTGATGCATCTTCCTCAGCGGCATGATAGCTGTCCTCGAATGCTGTACGACTCACTTCGAGCGGATTACTTTTATGTTGCTCGGGTGGGGCAGTATACGCGAATCCAGGCATGATTACCCGGTAACTGCTGATGGACGGAGTCACATGATGAATGCCATCCAGAATCGTTCCTGTAACGGGATCAAGCAAAATAATATTACTGTGACGCCCCATCAATTCAATGATGATCCGTTTAACTGAAACATCCCCCAGTTCGTCGCGCTGGCGCACATTGATGTGGATAATACGCTCCATGCCAATCTGACGGATCTCCTCAATGATGGCACCTTCACAGTGCTTGCGGAGCAACATGCAGAACATGGGTGCTTCCGTAGGGTTAAGGAATGTCTTTTCCGTATAATGCACACGGGGATAGGTTGGGCTTGCCGAAACAAGCAATTTACTATTTCCGCGCTGAGCACGCAGGGTGAGAACTACGTCATGGCCATTCGGCTGATGAATTTTGCTGATACGTCCACCAATGCAGCCTTGCAGTTCATGAACAATGGCCCGTGTTACAATGCCGTCCAATGCCATTTTTTCCACTTCCTCTCTCTATCGAGCATCTGCATTTATCATGCCAAATGCTTCATCTATATAACTGAAACTGCAACCAGGTATGTAAAAAAACAAGGACTGGCTGCAGATTCTTCGTTGCTTGCCTGTTGAACGCTGGAATTGGTACTGCGCAGAACATCGCAGACTTTTATTTTAGCCTATTCTGTCCATCAGGGAAAGGATTCACCTTCCGGGTGCTAATCACAGACCTGTCCGAATACATATAGAGCAGGTAGTTTGTCCGGCATAGTGTACAGCCTGTCGACCAGCGCGCCGGTGAGTCATGTGAGCTTATTTTGCAGATGAAATACAGACTGGGAGGGAAACTTGAAGCATGGAACATACCAAGTGGCATCAACTTAGTGATGAAGAGCTTCGTAACACTCTTGGCGTCAGCCCGCAGGAAGGATTGACGGATGAAGCCGTAGCAGAGAAGAGGAAAGTGGTCGGTTCGAATGAACTGAGCGAGGGGAAACGCATTTCTCCGATTACATTGCTCTTGAATCAGTTCAAGGATTTTATGGTGCTGGTGTTGATGGGAGCAACGTTGGTATCCGGATTACTGGGTGAGTATCTGGATGCGGTAACGATTGTGGCTATTATCGTACTGAATGCAATTCTGGGGTTTGTACAGGAATTCCGGGCTGAACGATCTCTTCGTGCATTGAAACAGTTGTCTGCACCTCTTGCCAAAGTGCTTCGTTCAGGCCAGGAAGTACACCTTGCCGCCAAACAACTTGTCCCCGGGGATATTATCATGGTGGAGAGTGGGGACCGTATACCCGCTGATGTGCGCTGGTTGCAAACGAACAGTCTGGATGTCGAGGAGTCGGCACTTACCGGGGAATCGGTTCCTGTAAGCAAACATTGCCTTCCGATTGCGGACGAGGACGTTCCGCTGGGTGATCAGAAGAATATTGGTTTTATGGGTACCATGGTCACTCGTGGCACAGCCAAAGGTGTGGTTATCCGTACGGGGATGGAGACCGAGATGGGCAAAATTGCCGATCTGATCCAGAATACGGAGGAGCAAGAAACACCGTTACAGCACAGGCTGGAGCAATTGGGCAAAATTCTGATTTTTGTCGCATTGGGATTAACCATTATGGTTGTCGTCGCAGGGATATTGCACGGACAACCAGCCGTTGGCATGTTTCTGGCAGGGGTCAGCCTCGCGGTGGCTGCCATACCGGAGGGTCTGCCGGCAATTGTAACCATTGCACTTGCACTAGGCGTGCAGCGTATGATCAAACGTAAAGCCATTGTACGCAAACTGCCTTCCGTCGAAACTCTTGGTTGTGCATCCGTAATCTGTTCGGATAAGACTGGCACGCTCACCCAGAACAAGATGACGGTAACGGATGTGTGGTTGGAGGGACGTAACATCAAGGTTACCGGGGATGGTTATGCACCTGAAGGGCAGATGCTGGAGAACGGTCGTACGGTGGAACTGAAGAGTGACCAGTCCCTGCGCAGAATGCTTCAGATCAGCGCGCTTTGCAACAATGCGAGTATTGTGGAAAGTGCTGCAAGCGAGGTGGGGAGCAAGAAAAAGGGCAAGGATACCAAAAAGGAAAGCAAGAAAAACACGAAAAAAGGTGACCTCCAAGAAGAAACCGTTCAACGAGACAATGTATTCTGGGAGCTGAAAGGCGATCCGACGGAAGGAGCACTCGTCACACTGGCTTCCAAAATGGGGCTTACTCCTGCCGGACTCAAAGAGTTGTATGCCCGCCAGCAGGAATTCCCGTTTGATTCGGAGCGAAAACGCATGTCGGTCCTGGTTCATCATCAGGGAGGCCGAATGATCTATACCAAAGGTGCCCCGGATGTGTTGATCGGACACTGTAGTTATATTTTGTGGGAAGGCAAGGTCGTACCTTTCACTGGAACACTGCGGCAGAAAGTGATGGCAGCTAACGAGAGCATGGCTGGAGCAGCACTGCGTGTCCTCGGAATGGCCTACCGTGAAGTGCGGCCGGAAGAAAAAGTGGCTGACGAACACGCCGCCGAAAGTCAACTTGTCTTCGTAGGACTTGCGGGTATGATTGATCCACCGCGTCGTGAAGTGCGAGATGCGATTGCGACATGCCGCAAGGCGGGGATACGAACTGTCATGATCACAGGTGATCATGGAACAACGGCAGAAGCCATTGCGCATCAACTCGGGATTCTTCCACGTGGAGGGGCTTCGTTAAGTGGTCAGCAACTGGCAGGCATGACAGACGAGCAACTGGATAAACAGGTAGAGGGCATATATGTTTTCTCAAGAGTGTCTCCTGAACACAAACTTCGCATCGTGAAATCGTTACAGCGCAAAGGGCATGTCGTCGCCATGACGGGTGATGGAGTCAATGATGCTCCAGCTATTAAAGCGGCAGACATCGGGATCGCGATGGGCATTACGGGTACAGATGTCACGAAGGAAGCTTCGGCGCTGATTCTGAGTGATGATAACTTCTCAACCATTGTGGCTGCCATTGAAGAAGGCCGTAATATTTATGAGAACATTCGCAAGTTTATCCGTTATTTGCTGGCATCAAACGTGGGCGAAATATTGACAATGTTCTTTGCGATGATGATGGGGTTACCACTGCCACTCGTACCTATACAGATTCTGTGGGTTAACCTCGTTACGGATGGTTTGCCTGCAATGGCGCTCGGGGTAGATCAGCCGGAAAAAGATTTGATGGAACACAAACCCCGTGGAGCCAAGGAAAACATTTTTGCCCGCAGACTGGGTTGGAAAATCGTCAGCCGGGGTGTGTTGATTGGATTATGCACACTCGGAGCGTTCTGGCTTACCCTACAGGCTGCACCGGATAACCCGGGTCAACTGATCAAGGCACAGTCTGTGGCTTTTGCTACACTCGTTTTGGCGCAGCTTATTCATGTCTTTGACTGCCGTAGTTCGCGGTCGATCTTCCACCGGAATCCTTTACAGAACAAATATCTGGTTCTTGCGGTTATTTCATCGGTTGTACTGATGCTGGTTGTGATGTACGTTGAGCCGTTGCAGCCGATCTTCAAAACGGTACCGCTTGGTTTGCGTGAATGGGCGATCTGTATCGTTGCTGCGGGCATTCCAACGTTCCTTATGGGCGCAGGCAGCGTGTGGGGTGGTCGTCGTAACCGCCGCCGTATGGGTGGTTCTGGCCGCTTCGTACCGAAAAGTACAAAGTTTTCAGCATAAAATCAATACCTTTTCCTTACCTATTTCGGTATGCTATCCTCAAAATGATTCGAAGCGGCAGCTTTGGCATTTTGTAGGATAGCTTTTTTGTGTAAATGTTGAATATGAATTTCTATGGTAATCCTGTAGAAGAGCAAGAATATAGCTTTGGCAGCAGACTGCCAAAAGGAGTGGGCAAGATTATGGAATTTACGAAAATGCATGGACTTGGTAACGATTTTATCGTTGTATTTGGTGAAAAGGAGCTTCCGGCAGATGCAGCAGAATTGGCTGTGAAATGGTGCAACCGTTTCTTTGGCATCGGTGCGGACGGCCTGGTTTATATACTGCCTTCGAAGAAGGCGGACTTTCAGATGCGTATCATGAATTCGGACGGTTCGGAAGCAGAGCAGTGCGGTAATGCCATTCGCTGTGTATCCAAATACGTATACGATCATGGTCACGTGAACCAGGAGCAGATCACCATTGAAACGATTGGTGCAGGGGTACAACCTGTAAGTCTCAACATTCGTGATGGTAAAGTGGAAACGGTTCGTGTGGATATGGGAGAACCAATCCTGAATGGCCTTCAAGTACCTACTACGGTGGATGCCAACCCAGTGGTTGATCACTACATTGAAGCAAATGGACATGCGTTCAAATTCACTGCCGTATCCATGGGTAACCCACATGCGGTTATCTATGTAGATGACGCTGTGAATTTTGACCTCACTACTTGGGGCCCACTTCTTGAAGTGCATCCGATGTTTCCAAAAAAAATCAATGTGGAATTTGCCACAGTTCGTGACCGTGGATATGTGGACATGCGTGTATGGGAACGCGGAGCGGGCCCAACACTAGCTTGTGGAACCGGAGCTTGTGCAACACTGGTATCCTCTGTCCTGAATGGACATACAGATCGTACAGCAGTCATCAGCCTCAAGGGTGGGGATCTCCACATTGAGTGGAATGAAGCTGACAATCATGTGTACATGACTGGACCTGCTGAAGTTGTTTTTAAGGGAATCACTTCATAAAAAGTGGAAGGTTTAACCAAAGAGGCCTGCGGGCCTCTTTTTTTGTCAAAAAGGACAGGTCGTGTCTCCTGTACAGAGACATATTGGGGGCTGTATGGCAAGAAAGTCCATATGAGCTGGATACTCATCAAAAACCTGTGTTTTTCTTCGTTTTTTAGCGTTTTTTGTGTTACATTAGTATGTAAATGATCACAGCTAGGCGGGGGGAAATGGGATGAAGGCGGATTTGCGCAAAGTTATGCAGGAACGGGTTCTCGTTGGAGATGGGGCCATGGGAACATTTCTGTACCAAATGGGGTTCCCGGTAGGGATTTCATATGAAGAATTAAACTTGATTTCACCTGAAGTGGTGGCGGATGTACATCGCCGTTATCGGGATGCAGGTACAGAAATATTTGAAACAAATACGTATTCTGCCAATTACGACAAGTTGTCCAAGTTCGGTCTGGAGTCCAAGGTGGAGGACGTGAACCGTGCCGGCGTACGCATTGCCAAAGAGGTAGCTGGAGATATCGGTTATGTGCTTGGTGCAGTTGGTTCCATTCGAGGTGGCAAGCGGACGAACGTGTCAACGAGTGAACTGAAACGCTTTTATCAACAACAGATCTCTGCACTGCTTGATGAAGGCGTAGATGGCATTTTGCTTGAGACCTTCTATGATATCGAGGAAATGGATATTGCCCTTTTGCAAGCGCGCAAGCTAAGTGATCTGCCCGTGATTGGACAGTTCGCGGTTGAGGATGTAGGACACACACTGGACGGATATACAATGCCTGAAGCCTTCCGGATTATGCGGGAGCAGGGTGCGGATGTAATTGGTTTTAACTGTCGCTCAGGTCCAAACGGGATTATGCGTGCCATGGAAACCGTCTCGGGACGAATTGGTATTCCAATGTCCGTCTACCCGAACGCGGGTGCCGCAGATTATGTGGATGGTCAGTTCCGTTATGGTGCGACTCCGGAGTACTTTGGTCAGACGGCAGTGCAATTTGCTGAACTGGGTGCTCGTATTATCGGTGGTTGCTGTGGTACGACACCTGATCATATTACCGCTATGAAAGAGGCGCTTGCTGACTATGTGCCTTCGCCCATTCTGGAGCCTGATCCGTCAGAATCCAAACCGCGCATCGTGTTGCATGAAAATGTGGATGAGCGTTCCGGACGTGGAGGACAGCCTACAATCGTTGATCTGGTCAAGCAGCGTCACACGGTCATTGTTGAACTTGACCCGCCACGTGACTTGGACATTGCCAAGTTCATGAAAGGTGCCGAGACATTAAAAGCAGCAGGAGCCGATGCCCTGACACTGGCCGATAACTCACTCGCGGTTACACGGATGAGCAACATGGCGCTGGGTCACCTCGTTCAGGATCGCACGGGCCTTCGTCCACTTGTGCACATTGCCTGCCGTGACCGGAACCTAATTGGAACACAGTCCCACATGATGGGTTTTGATGCTCTGGGCATTAATCATGTATTGGCTGTTACAGGAGATCCTGCAAGATTCGGTGATCTGCCGGGTTCAAGCTCGGTATACGATCTGACTTCTTTTGAAATTATACGCATGATCAAACAGTTGAACGATGGAGTGGCTTTCTCAGGTAAACCGCTGAAGCAAAGAGCTGGTTTTGTCATCGGAGCGGCATTTAATCCTAATGTGAAATATTTGGAGAAAGCTGTACAACGTCTGGAGAAGAAAATTGCCTCTGGCGCTGATTACATCATGACACAACCGATCTATGATCCTGAGTTGATTGTAGCAATGCACGAAGCGACCAAACATCTGGATGTGCCCATTTTTGTAGGTGTAATGCCGCTGGCGAGTGGACGGAATGCAGAGTATTTGCACAACGAGGTTCCCGGAATTCAGCTCTCGGATGAAGTGCGTTCCCGTATGGCCGGTCTGGAAGGCGAAGAAGGCCGTGCGATGGGGGTAAAAATTGCCAAGGAATTGCTGGACGTAGCAACAGCACATTTCAAAGGGATCTATCTTATGACACCGTTTATGTTCTACGGCATGACGGCCGAACTGACTCAATACGTATGGGAGAAGTCGGAGCATCAATGTCCTACTTGTTTCAACCCTAATAATCAATTACAATAGTAAAACGGATGTGATGCCGATGTCATTCAGTATGACCGGATACGGTCAATCCGCCTTTCATTTTGGCGGCTATAAGGTACAATTAGAGATCAAATCTGTTAATCATCGTTATTGCGAAGTGATGATGCGTCTGCCAAGAGAGTGGACGTATTATGAAGACTGTTTGAGGAAGATCGTACAGAGTCGTTTGAAACGTGGGCGGATTGATGTTTATGTAATGAAAGAAAAAGAGGAAGACCAGGTTCTTCCCGCTGTTCTGAATGAACAGACGGTCAGGGCCTATCTGCAGGCTGCAGAGCAACTGGAGACCCAATATGGATTGCAGGGCAAACCAAGTATTGTGGATATGCTTGGGCTGCCGGACGTCATGGTTCATTCGGATGGGACAAGTTCCATTCCCGAAGAGCAGAAGGGCGAATGGGAGCGAGTTCTGCAGGAAGGATTGAAAGAGGCTCTGTCCAGCCTTGAACAGATGCGCGCTCGCGAGGGTCTTCATCTGGCCAGTGATCTGGAACGGCGGATTACCCGTCTGGAGTCACTGCATACCGAGATGCTTGATCTTGCACCGACTGTGGTAAGTGATTACCGCAACAAGCTAAGACAAAGGCTTACGGAAATGCAGGAAGAAGGCTCTTTCCCTTTTGATGAGCATAAATTGGGTATGGAAATTGCAATGTTTGCCGATCGTTCTAACATAGAAGAGGAGCTTACGCGTCTACAGAGTCACTTTGGACAGAGCAGGGAACTGCTGAAGAGTGATGAGCCCGTAGGTCGTAAGTTGGACTTTCTAATTCAAGAGATGAATCGGGAAGTCAATACGATTGGATCAAAAGCCAACCATTTGGCTCTGGTGAATCGTGTTGTCGAGATGAAGGCGGAGCTGGAGAAGATTCGTGAGCAAGCTGCGAATATCGAATGAACGGCCACATTTCGGCAAAAGAGTCGCATGTATAGGGGGAAGAACCTGATTATGGCAATCAAACTCATTAACATTGGATTCGGTAACATCGTATCGGCGAACCGGATTATATCCATCGTGAGTCCGGAATCGGCGCCGATCAAGAGAATTATACAAGAGGCAAGAGATCGTCACATGCTGATTGATGCAACGTACGGAAGACGTACTCGTGCCGTAATTATTACGGATAGCGATCATGTCATTTTGTCTGCAGTTCAGCCTGAGACGGTCGCCCATCGTCTTTCTTCGAAAGATGATGATAACGACGAATAAAATGGAGTGTAATATGTCTAAGGGATTACTGGTAGTGTTGTCCGGCCCATCTGGGGTCGGGAAGGGTACTGTATGCAGCGCTTTGCGCAAACGGGTGCCGGAATTGATCTATTCTGTATCGGCGACAACCCGTCAGCCTCGTCTTGGTGAAGAACATGGTGTGAACTATTTCTTCAGAAGTCATGAAGAGTTCCAGAACATGATTGCTGAAGATCAATTGTTGGAACATGCGGAGTATGTTGGTAATTATTACGGAACACCGCGTGATTTTGTGGAGAAAACGATTAACGAAGGCCGCGACATCATTCTGGAGATTGAGGTTCAAGGCGCGTTAAAAGTGAAAGAGAAATTCCCGGAAGGGATCTTTGTTTTCCTGCTTCCTCCTTCATTGGACGAACTGAAAGATCGCATTCAGGGCCGTGGTACCGAAAGCCAAGCGACCATTGATCACCGGATGTCCGTGGCGGTTGATGAGATCAGTCTGCTGGAGCAGTATGATTACGCTGTTGTTAATGATGAAATTGATTTGGCGTGCAAGAGAATAGAAAGCATCATAATCGCCGAACATTGTAAGATCAATAAATAATCCCTTTTGCCGCTGCAGAATGCGATATAAGTGGGGCAGTTGTCATATCATATACTGAAGCACTCCTTCTCGGAATGCCCGGGTGTGAAGACATGCCACATCAGTTCTGTCAGGCGGCAACTTGCGATTATACTAATGCGAAGAGGTGTTTGTTAATATGCTGTATCCTTCTATTGATGAAATGATGAACAAAGTCGACAGCAAGTATTCCCTTGTTGTTGCTGCTTCCCGCCGGGCTAGACAGCTACGTGAAGGTGAAAAATCGGATTTAAGAGGTGCGAGATCCCATAAACAAGTGGGCGTTGCACTGGAAGAAATCTATGGAGACCTGCTCGTTGTCATCAAAGGACAGGACGAAGAAGAAGAGTAAGCCGCCTGCGGCTGCTCTTCAACTGCATACGGCGTAAGCCGGATTAATTGACAA
Source organism: Paenibacillus amylolyticus (assembly GCF_047302515.1). Classification (GTDB taxonomy): domain Bacteria; phylum Bacillota; class Bacilli; order Paenibacillales; family Paenibacillaceae; genus Paenibacillus; species Paenibacillus amylolyticus_G. The sequence goes on from NZ_CP168019.1 coordinate 1,246,076, forward strand.
CCGCGAGGTTGTTATTTTTTTACGAATAAGCATATTTTAACGGAATCTTCTTTAGACGTCGTATAAATATCGGGGGAAATAAACATGTTGAACGGTAAAAAAATCGTGCTTGGTGTGACTGGCGGCATTGCTGCTTACAAAGCGGCTACATTATGCAGCAGACTGGTGCAAAAGGGAGCGGATGTTCATGTGATTATGACAGCTTCCGCTACACAGTTTATTACCGAATTAACGCTGCAAACGTTGACCCGAAACACCGTATACACCGATACATTTGATGAGCGTGAGCCAGCAGTCGTATCTCATATTCATCTGGCCGATCTGGCTGATCTTGTTCTGGTTGCTCCGGCAACAGCCAATGTGATTGCCAAGATGGCCCATGGCATGGCAGATGATATGCTCTCAACAACCCTTCTTGCCACGACAGCCCCTGTCATGATTGCTCCAGCGATGAATGTACATATGTATGATCATCCAGCTGTAAAGCATAATATGAACCTGCTTGTTGAACGGGGTGCCATGATGATCGAACCGGGTGAAGGTCTGCTTGCGTGTGGATATGTGGGCAAGGGACGTCTGGAAGAACCGGAGAGCATTGTGGATGTGGTGGAACGTTTCTTTGAACAACGCGAGTCTGCAGATATTAGCCGGCAAGGACAAGCTCCATTGTTACAAGGCAAGAAGGTTGTTGTTACGGCTGGAGGTACGATTGAGCGCATTGATCCAGTACGATACATTACGAACGATTCATCTGGCAAAATGGGATTTGCCATAGCCGCAGCTGCGCGTGATCTGGGGGCAGATGTGAAATTGGTTATGGGCAGTACCCAAGCCAAGCCACCGGAGAACGTTGAGTTGATCCCTGTACAGTCTGCACAGGATATGTATGAAGCGGTAACACGCGAGTGGGACGATGCTGATATCGTGGTTAAGGCGGCGGCAGTTGCCGATTATCGTCCAAAGGAAGTTTATACCGAGAAGATCAAGAAGAAAGGCGACACGCTGTCGCTCGAACTTATTAAAAATATAGATATTCTTGAAACGCTGGGCAAACAGAAAACCCATCAGTTTTTGATTGGTTTTGCTGCGGAGACTCAGTCGGTTGAGATGTATGCACGTGAGAAATTGGAACGGAAAAACTGTGATCTGATCGTAGCCAATGATGTAACCCGCACGGGTGCAGGATTTGGAACAGACACCAACGCGGTACATATCTATGACCGGGAAGGTTTGGTGGAGGAGCTTCCAGTGATAGCCAAGGACGATGTGGCTCATCGGTTGCTCCGGATTGCGGCGGAGCGCATTGCCGGGAGGAATTAGGATATGGAGATTGCCAAGGTCATAGTTGATGTTCCCGTGAAGGAAACAGACCGGCCGTTTGATTACCTGGTACCTGAATCGATGAGAGAATGGATCGAGATTGGCAGCCGGGTGGGTGTGCCTTTTGGTCATCGGACGGTGCAGGGATTCGTGATTGATCTTGTGCCGCGTACCGGAGAGGAAACATTCAAGCTTAAGCAGATTCAGGAGTTACTGGACATTGTTCCCCCGTTGTCAAAGGATTTGGTTGAGTTGGCCGAATGGATGAGTGGACGTTATGCCAGTAACCGGATTTTGTCATTGCAGGTCATGGTGCCAACGGCATTGAAAGGGAAAGCAGAGCGATACATCTCGCTGGGAGATGCACTTGATGGACAGATGGCGGGTGCACAACCGGATGATGAGGTATTATTTGTTTGGGGAGAAGAGTCTACGACTGAGAAAGTACAGCAGGATATCATCCGTTTTGTCAAAAGTCGGGGTCAGGTACCGCTGCAACAACTGAGTCGGAAATATCCCAATCATGCTGCACTAATTAAGAAATTATTGCTTGGTGGTGTACTGCTGGAGAGTCAGGCCATCAAGGACAAGTTAAATAAAAAAACGATGAAGTCCGTTGATCTGGCTGTAGATATTGCTGCTGCTCAGGAAGCACTTGCTTCATTCCCGGCGAAAGCACAGCGGCAGAAGGAGATTCTGGCTTTTTTGCTGGAAATGAAAGAACTGCTGCCCATGCCTATGAAAGAAGTGTTATCTACACTACAGGTATCGGCCGCAACGATTAAGGGTCTTGAGGAAAAGGGACTGATCGTCACCGAGGACGTTGAGGTCTTCCGTGACCCTTATCAGGGTAGGACGTTCAAAGCGACTGAACCGCTGGTTCTGACCGATGAGCAAAAACTTGTCTACGACAATATCAATGGCCGATTGCAGGAACAACGCCATGGGGTGTTTTTGTTACATGGTGTTACGGGAAGTGGCAAGACGGAAGTCTATCTTCAAACCATTCAACAATGCATCGAACAAGATCGCCAGGCTATCGTACTGGTGCCCGAGATTGCACTCACACCACAGATGGTAGAACGTTTTAAAGGGCGATTTGGGGACCAAGTTGCTGTTATGCACAGTCGTCTGTCTGGCGGTGAACGTTATGATGAATGGCGCAAGATTCGTGAGGGTCAGGTGAAGGTTGCGATTGGGGCGCGTTCAGCCGTATTTGCTCCATTCAGTCGGCTTGGGTTGATCATTATGGATGAAGAACACGAGACTTCCTACAAACAGGAAGAAACTCCGAAATATCATGCTCGTGATGTAGCGGTAAAAAGAGCACAGCAGCATCAGGCGGTGGTTGTTCTGGGTTCAGCGACACCTTCGCTGGAAAGTTATTACGCGGCACGCTCGCAGAGTAATGATGATTTTGCACCACTCTTACTGGAGATGCCAACACGGGCACTGGGTAACAAGTTGCCTGAAGTGCGGATCGTTGATATGCGTGAAGAGTTGAAAGATGGCAACCGCTCCATGTTCAGCAGGGCTTTGCACAAAGGGTTGGAGGAGCGCTTGGAACGTGGTGAACAGACGGTGCTTCTGCTGAATCGCCGTGGATATTCGACCTTTGTCATGTGCCGAAGTTGTGGATATGTGGCAGGTTGTCCCGAATGTGATATTTCACTGACGTACCATCAGCGCTCGAATAATCTCCGTTGTCATTACTGCGGGTATGCGGAAGCGGCTCCGGAAGTGTGTCCGGACTGTGGAAGTGAGCATATTCGATACTTTGGTACAGGTACACAGCGAGTCGAGGAAGAGCTTGCCAAGCTCTTTCCGGGTATTCGGGTCATTCGGATGGATGTGGATACAACAACGGAAAAAGGGGCGCACGAAAAGCTGCTGAAACAGTTCCGTGAGAAAAAGGCGGATGTATTGCTGGGCACCCAGATGGTTGCGAAGGGACTTGATTTCCCGGATGTAACCCTGGTTGGCGTGATAACAGCGGATTCAGCGTTGAATTTACCTGATTTCCGTGCTGCGGAAAAAACGTTTCAGTTATTAACACAGGTAGCTGGCCGAGCTGGTCGGCACCAATTGCCTGGTGAAGTGTTCGTTCAGTCCTATACGCCGGAACACTACTCCATTGGCCATGCGAGTCAGCATGACTACGTGTCGTTTGTACGTGAGGAATTGCTGCACCGTCGCAATTTGCAATATCCGCCCTACTGTCGCCTGATTCTGGTGACCTTTTCGCATGAGCAGCTTCCGGTTTTGATTCGTCTTGCCGAGAACTACACGCGGATACTGAAAGAGAAGGCTAATGCGGCCGGATGGCTCGGCAGTCTGGATCGATTCAGCAATGATGCCTTTGATGTACTAGGGCCGGTAGCGTCTCCGATTCCTCGGATCAAGAATAGATACAGATTCCAATGTATGATAAAATGGCGGGGGGATGTAGACGCCATAGGACTCGCTCTGGCTACGGCCCGGCGCATGGACGATGATGTTCAGGCGCAAAAATTGCTTATTAGTCTGGATGTAGACCCGCAAATGTTAATGTAAGCATTTTGCAGCAATGCGGATGTAAACAAGCGGTATAAACATAGATTAAAATGAATACCCCCAAAATACAGATATCGTCCTGAAATTATGATGAGGATTAGGAAGGTGCTTACAACATGTCGATTCGCATTATCGTGCAAGAACCAGATGAGGTGCTCCACAAGAAAGCCAAAGAAGTAACCAAAATTACACCAAATGTACAAAAATTGCTGGATGATATGGCTGATACCATGTACGATGCAGAAGGTGTAGGTCTTGCTGCGCCGCAGGTTGGTATTTTGAAACGTCTGATTGTTATCGACGCCGGTGATGAGCAAGGGCTGATCAAGATGATTAACCCGGAGATCATTGCAAGTGAGGGAGAACAATTTGGACCGGAAGGTTGTCTGAGTATCCCTGGAATTAATGGTGATGTTCGCCGTTTCGAGACCGTTACGGTTAAAGGTCTGGATCGTGAAGGCAAAGAGCTGATTATTACGGGTAGTGGCTTGCTGTCCCGTGCATTCCAGCATGAGATTGATCATCTGGATGGCGTACTCTTTACGGATGTCGCCGAGAAAGTGTACGAAATTGCAGCCGACCAAACTGGACCGCGTCGTAATTAAGGAGTGATCGATTTGAATATTGTTTTTATGGGAACACCTGAATTTGCAGTTCCTTCTCTCGATATGCTGATGGCAGAGGGATACAATGTGGTGGGTGTGGTGACTCAGCCTGATAAACCACAAGGACGCAAAAAAGTACTTACGCCAACACCGGTTAAGGCCGCGGCAGAACGCCACGGTCTGCCGGTGTTTCAACCTGTTAAATTGCGTGATCCGGAAGCGGTAGCCCGCTTGGCTGAATGGAAGCCGGATCTGATCGTAACCGCGGCCTTTGGACAGATTCTGCCCAAAGCTGTGCTGGATATGCCTGTTCGCGGCTGTGTGAACGTGCATGGCTCTCTTTTACCGAAATATCGCGGAGGAGCCCCGATTCAACGTTCCATTATTAACGGGGAATCCGTGACAGGAGTCACATTGATGTATATGGCTGAAGGCCTGGACACCGGAGATATGATCTCGCGTGTGGAACTGCCAATTACGGATGAAGATACATCAGGATCGATGTTTGATAAATTAAGTGAGGCTGGTTCCAAACTGCTTCAGACAGAAATGCCACGATTGATTGCAGGCGAAACAACGGCGGTCCCTCAGGATGATGCCGAGGCTTCATATGCTCGCAATCTGACTCGGGATGACGAGAAAATGGACTGGAGTCGTACTTCACGTGAACTGTTCAATCAGATTCGTGGTCTTGTGCCGTTCTCCGGTGCATTTACGATGTGGGATGATCAGGTCTTCAAAGTCTGGGCAACGGCTAACCCCGATCAGGTGGATCTGGCAACTTCTTCGGATGCTGGACAAGCAGAGCCAGGAACGGTGCTGCAATTGAACAAGGCAGGGATTGAAGTCCGCACAGGCAATGGGTCTCTCTGGTTGACTGAAGTGCAGCCTGCAGGCAAAAAGGTGATGCAGGCCGCTGACTTTGCTCGCGGTGGTACACTGAAACCTGGAACGGTGCTGCGATGAGCGGTAACATACCAGGTCGTTCGTCAGGAAAAGGCCAGAAAGCTAATGGAAATTCATCCGGACGTGAAGGAAACCGTCGTCCGAATTCGGGTAAATCGGGTGGTGCATCGCGCTCCCAGCAACCCAAAACATCTGCTCGTACACTGGCAGTCAAGGTTCTGAGTGCCGTTGAGCAAGATGGAGCATACAGTAATCTGGAGTTGAACCGCCGTCTGAAAGAGGCGGATTTAAGCCCCGCAGATGCTGGACTAGCTACCGAATTGGTGTATGGAACAATCGCCAGATTGAATACACTTGATTATTTTCTGGAACGTTACGTCGCCAAAGGAGTATCCAAACTGCAACCATGGGTTCGTAGCCTGCTGCGAATCAGCGTATATCAGATGATATACCTGGATCGTATTCCGGAGCATGCCGTGGTGAGCGAAGCGGTTAATCTGGCGAAGAAACTGGGCCATCAGGGAATCTCGGGTATGGTGAATGGAGTGCTCCGCAATATGATCCGCAATCGGGATGAACTTCGTATTCCAGAACATCTGCCCGTTGCCGAACGTATTTCACTGGAGCATTCCCACCCGTTATGGATGGTTGAACGCTGGATTGCCCAGTACGGCGAAGAGACGGCGGAAGCGATCTGTCGTGCGAATAATGAGCCGCCAGCGGTGAGTGTCCGAGTCAACACAACAATGACCACACGGGAGAAACTGATGCATGAGATGACCAGTACAGGTGCAGTCGTTGAAGCTTCTCAGCTGAGTTCCGATGGAATTCTTGTACGTAGTGGCGGAAATATGGCTCTAACGTCCTGGTATCGGGACGGGTTGTTCTCTGTACAGGACGAAAGTTCCATGCTTGTCGCTGAAGCAGTTGCGCCAGAAGTAGACCAACTTGTATTGGATTGTTGCGCAGCTCCAGGTGGTAAAACAGCTCACATGGCTGAGAAAATGCAGGATCGCGGTCGTATTGTCGCGAATGATGTACATGCTCACAAGCGCCATCTGATCCTGGATCAGGCGGAGCGTCTCGGTCTGACTTGCATCGATGCTGTAACTGGAGATGCGCTAGACCTGAATGAACGGTACCCGGAAGCGTCGTTTGACCGCATTTTGCTGGATGCACCATGTTCAGGTCTGGGTGTTATTCGCCGCAAGCCTGATGTGAAATGGACCAAAACCGTAAAAGATATCGAAGATATCGCAGGCTTGCAGCGTGAATTGCTTGATCATGTTGCGCCGTTGTTAAAACCAGGTGGTATTCTGGTGTATAGCACGTGTACGATTGAGCCTGCTGAGAATGAGGATATGGTTGCAGACTTCTTGAATCGACATCCGGAATACAGCCCAGCAGAAGCATCCGTCTGGTCTGAATCGGAGACAGCGAACTTGAAGGTTGTGAACGGTGGTATTCAGATTTTGCCACAATACGCTCACAGTGACGGATTTTTCATCGCACGGTTGACAAAAACAGTGGAATAACAGTTTAATAGAGCACGGAAGTATGACCGCCGAGGGGAACTTCGGCGGATTTCTTTGTGATGGGACTTCGATATAATTGTCAGAGAAAAGTGATGACAGGGTGCGATGGTGGCATTGAGGTGTTATAATGCATGAAGTACAGATATCAAGGGTATACATGGATGTAACGTGGTCTTTGTGATAGAATAGGACGAATGGAACGAAAAGAAGGAAGCCAACGAAAAGAAAAGAAGGAATAGGTGTTGACAACAAAATGAAACCTTTTATATATGATTATTCTCTGGAACAACTGCAGCAATGGGCTGTTGAGAATGGGGAGCCGGCGTTTCGCGGTGGCCAAATCTTTGACTGGATTTATGTAAAACGCGTGAATGATTTCAGTGAAATGACCAATCTGTCCAAGCCATTGCGTGAAAAACTGACAGAGCAATTTGAATTCGTAACGCTTAAGGAAATTACCAAGTTTGAATCCAAGGATGGAACGGTTAAATTCCTCTTTGGCCTTCATGATGATCATGCCATTGAGACGGTAATCATGAAGCATAACTACGGGAACAGCATCTGTGTAACCACACAGGTTGGTTGTCGTATTGGTTGTACGTTCTGTGCATCCACTTTGGGTGGACTCAAGCGTAACCTTACGGCTGGGGAGATTGTTGCCCAGGTTGTTCAGGCTCAGAAAATTTTGGATGAACGCGGCGAGCGTGTCAGCAGCATTGTAATCATGGGTTCAGGTGAACCTTTCGAAAACTATGAAGCTACGATGACTTTCCTGCGCATTATGATTCATGAAAAAGGGCTGAACATCGGTCAGCGTCACATCACGGTATCCACGAGTGGAATCGTTCCAAACATCTACAAGTTTGCGGATGAAGATACACAGATTAACCTCGCGATTTCGATCCATGCACCAAATGATGCACTTCGTTCGAAATTGATGCCGGTTAACCGTCGTTTTCCTTTTGAAGACGTGATGGAGTCCCTTCGTTATTATCTGGCCAAAACAGGTCGGAGAATTACGTTCGAGTATGCACTTATTGGTGGGGTAAACGATCAGCCAGAGCATGCAGCTGAACTGGCAAGTGTGCTTAAGAACATGTTGTGCCACGTGAATTTGATTCCGGTTAACCATGTACCTGAACGCAAATACGTAAGAACATCGAGAAGTGACATTTTCAATTTTCAGAAGATACTCTCGGAACAGGGTGTTAATGTAACCATTCGTCGTGAACAGGGACATGATATTGCTGCCGCTTGCGGTCAGCTTCGTGCAAAGCATATGGAGTTGAGGTGAGAACGTTTTGATCAAAACAGTTCATGTGAGCCATATCGGACGAGTGCGTTCGGTGAATGAAGATTCAGCCTGGATTCGTAATCTCGATACAGGATATATTCTGGGTATTGTTGCCGATGGCATGGGTGGACATCTTGCAGGGGATACGGCAAGCCGCTTGGCAGTAGAGACGTTGGTGAAAGATCTGGGAACACTGGAACCAGGTCTGTCACATGCGTCTCTGTCTGCGGCTCTCAGCGATGCTATTTTGCATGCCAACGAAGTTATCTTCCGCACGGCATCCACAGATGACAAGTATCACAACATGGGAACAACGGTGGTTGCGGCTTTATTGAACGATACGGAGGGTGTTATTGGACACATCGGTGATAGCAGAGCCTACAAAATTGCGAACAAAGCTGTGATCCAGCTAACTGAGGACCATACACTGGTGAATGAATTGTTCAAGAATGGTCAGATTAGCAAAGAGGATGTGTCCCATCATCCACGTCGCAACGTACTAACTCGTGCGCTTGGAACAGATGCCGAGGTGAAGGTAGATCTGGATACCGTCAAGCTGGAGGAAGGCGAAGTTCTTCTCCTGTGCAGTGATGGTCTCAGTAACCTGGTCAGCAATGAGCAGATTATTCAGGTTGCCGGCAATCTGGAACTGGCATTGGAAGATCGTGCAGACCGACTGCTTCAGTTGGCTTTACTTGCTGGGGGAGACGACAACATCACGCTTGCTTTGTTCGAGTTGCAGAGGGAAGGTTCCGTGGATACGGAAACGGGGTGTGAGTCATGATTGGGCACCAGCTAGGCGGACGCTATGAAGTGATTGAGCGTGTCGGCGGTGGCGGCATGGCTCTTGTGTACAAAGCCCAGGATCTTCTGTTGAACCGGAATGTAGCGATCAAAGTCCTTAGACAACAGTTTGTGCATGACGAAGAGTTTATTCGCCGTTTCCGCAGGGAAGCACAGTCGGCAGCATCGCTGTCTCATCCGAATGTAGTCAGCATTTATGACGTGGGGCAGGAAGATGACGTTCATTATATTGTCATGGAGTACGTGGAAGGCAAAAACTTGAATGAAATTATTAAAGAACGCGCCCCTCTGCAGGTGGACGAATCGGTGCGAATCGCTTCCCAGATTGCAGATGCTCTTGATCATGCACATCATAATCAAATCATTCATCGGGATATCAAACCCCACAATATATTAATTGGCCGGAATGGCCGCGTGAAAGTCACGGATTTCGGGATTGCCCGTGCCGTTACATCTACAACGATTACGCAGACGGGTTCCGTAGTTGGTTCTGTACATTATTTCTCACCGGAGCATGCCAAAGGCATCGTTACTGGTGAAAAATCGGACTTATATTCTCTTGGGATCGTACTTTACCAAATGCTTACCGGGCAACTTCCGTTTCTGGGTGAAAGTCCAATCAGTGTGGCATTGAAGCATTTGCAGGAAGAGTTCGATGAACCACGCAAATTCAATCCATTGATTCCGCAAAGTGTGGAAAATGTCATCTTAAAATCCATGCGTAAAAATCCGCAGGAACGTTATCAGTCGGCCAAAGAAATGCAGACCGATCTGGAAACTTGCCTGATGCCGGAGAGACGTAATGAAACGAAGATTGATTTTCCGGATGAGGATGATATAGACCAGACTCGAGTTATGCCAGCCATCAAGCCTGAACCGCGCGGAGTTACATCGACGGGTGCGGTGCCAGTGATGGAGTCTGACGAAGAAACTGGCAAGGGTAAGGCAAAATCCAAGAGCTGGAAGAAGCCAGCACTACTCATTTCATTAACCGTTCTTATTCTAATCGCCATGGTGGGCGTTGTATGGTATGTCAAGGGTATGCTGGTTGTACCTGAAGTAACCGTGCCTAACGTGATTACTCAAACGGAAGAAAAAGCTCGGGAAATGCTTGAGGAGAAAGGGCTAGTCGTCAGTGATGAGGTCATCCGTCTGTACCAGGAAGGTGTCGAACCCGGTATCGTCTATGACCAGAGCAGAAAAGAAGGCGATGTTGTCAAAGAAGGATCCGAGGTCCAGATCAGTGTTGGTGCAGAAAAAGAACTTTTGAAGATGATTGATGTCAAACAAGTAACTTATGACGAGGCTGTCAAGAAGCTGACTGCGCTTGGCATTAAGGAAGATCAGATTCAGCGGAAAGACGAGTTCTCCAATGATGTGGCTTCAGGTTCTGTTATTTCCCAGACACCGGGTGTGAATGAGGAATTTGATCCTGCTATAGTTCAGATTGAGTTAATCGTAAGTAAAGGTACTGAAACGGTCAAAATGCCTGATCTGAAAAATCTTACCCGCAGTGAAGCTGAAAAAAAACTTAAATCTGCTGGACTGGAACTTGCTCAGGTGCAGGAAGAACCAAGCTATACGATAGAAAAGGGCAAAGTGACGCAGCAATGGCCTGTGGAAGCGGGCACAGAGGTGAGTCCTGGTGATAAGATTACGATCTTTATCAGTACAGGGTATCCGCCTGAAGCGCTGCAATATCCTTTTAATATCAATGTGTCACCCAAAGAAGAGGGCAAAAACAGTAAAATTCGTATCACATATGAAGACGCACGCGGCAAGAATCAGGAATGGGGAACACGCACCGTGAACTCAACCCAGACCTTGACCATTCCACTTGTGCTCGCTCCAAATGAAAATGGGGCTGTGTCCGTATATCGTGATGGACAGTTTCTGGATACGTATCTTGTCTCCTACAGTGACGCCAAAAACGGAACAGTAAATGTACCTTCCATTGACCCTGAACAAAGCACTGAGACGCCGCCAGAAAATGAGCCTGATCCAGGTGAAGGTAGCGTTGATGAGGGAAGTGAAAGTGTTGATCCCAATCAAGAAGGTGAACCTGAGTCCACACCGGCAGACGGTGAGGGTGACAGTGTAGATGAGGACACTTCTGCCATGAATAATGGTAAGGGGCACGGCAAGGAAAAAGAGAAGAAAAAGGAAGTCATTAACGCATCAAGCCGTCCATAAGGGCGGCTTATGCTGGCGTCTGGAGTAAATGTACCACCATCTAAAGGAGGGCGTCGGAGCTATGCCAGAAGGTATCATCGTTAAAGCGCTAAGCGGTTACTATTATGTCATGCCAGTGGAAGACAACGGGGTTCCTTCGGTTGAAGGTTCCGCCGTTCAATGTCGAGCCAGAGGTATCTTCAGAAAGCGGGGAACATCACCGCTTGTAGGTGACCGCGTCAGCTACATGTTGACTGAGAACGGAGAAGGAACGGTTGATGAAATTCGGAAGCGTGAGACGGAACTTATCCGTCCTCCTGTAGCCAATGTAAGTCTGGCTGTTCTCGTGTTTTCTGTGAAGGAACCGGATATGAACCTGAACCTGTTGGACAAGTTCCTTGTTCATATCGAGCAGGCGGGGCTGGATGCACTCATTGTGTTGACCAAACTGGATTTGGCTGATCCAGCCAAAGACACTGTTGCTGAAGTGAAAGCATTGTATGAGCAGGTTGGTTATGAAGTGATCTCCACAAGTTCACGTACCGGTGAAGGCAGTGAATTGCTCAGAGACCGACTGGCTGGTAAGATCAGCGTATTCTCCGGACAATCCGGTGTAGGCAAGTCTTCGATGTTAAATGCATTGATGCCGGGCCTGACGCTGGAGACAAATGCGATCAGCATGCGTCTAGGACGAGGGAAACACACCACCAGGCACGTGGAGCTTATTCCGTTGGATAATGGTGGGTTTGTTGCAGATACGCCAGGATTCAGCCAACTGGACTTTCTGGAGATCGGTGTGGAGGAACTCTCCACTTGTTTCCGCGAATTCGCCCAGTTTGCAGATCAGTGCAAATTCCGAGGTTGTACCCATACACATGAACCAGGCTGTCGTGTGCTTGCGGCCAAGGAGGAAGGTCTGATCTCCGAAAGCCGATATCAGCACTATGTGCTGTTCCTGAACGAAATGAAAGATAAGAAGCGGAGGTATTAACATGATTAAAATTGCCCCATCGATATTATCAGCTGACTTTGCCCGCCTTGGTGCGGAAGTTGCAGAAGCCCAAGCTGCAGGAGGAGACTGGATTCATGTTGACGTTATGGACGGTCATTTCGTCCCTAATATTACGCTTGGACCTGCGATTGTGAAAGCAATCGCTCCACATACAAGCTTGCCGCTCGATGTGCATTTGATGATTGAGAATCCAGAGCGTTATGTTGAGGAATTTGCCAAAGCGGGTGCAGCGGTAATTACCGTTCATGCTGAGGCTTGTGTGCATTTGCACCGCGTTATTCATTTAATTAAGGAGCAAGGAGTGAAAGCAGGAGTTGCCCTTAATCCAGGAACGCCAGCGTCTGCCATTCTCGAAGTTCTGGATGATGTGGATATGGTTCTTGTTATGACGGTCAATCCTGGATTTGGCGGACAGGCATTTATCTCGGGTACCATGAACAAAATCAAGCAGATTCGTACCTGGTTGAACGAAAAGGGACGCCATGATGTACATATTGAAGTAGATGGCGGAATTGCTGCCGATACAGCCCCGCTTGTGGTGGAAGCTGGAGCAGATGTGCTCGTTGCTGGGAGTGCCGTATTTGGACGTGAGGATCGTGCTGCCGCGATTACTGAAATTCGTCGTAGTTACGGAGGCTGATCTATGACCCTCAAGGAGACACTGTGGACGATGGCTGCGAGTCTCGTGACGGGACTTGTGCTTGCTTTGTTTGCGGTTATTCAATCCCCGTTTAATGCTATTACGTCATTAATCGGGGTAGGCGTTGTTATTATGTATTTCCGCAAATTTGATCGTACGGGACATCGGGTTACTTTTGTCATATTCGGCATACTGTATTATTTACTGAGTGTTTTCATGATCGCTGCCTATCAATATATTCCTGCCCAAACGTAAATGACCTGATCTTCGGGCTTGTCATTGTGGAATAGGGATCGAAGGTTCCGCATAAATATGGTTACATGAGCAGGTTTCTCATGTAGCCTTTTTTGTCGTGTTTGAGGTAAAGAAGGCCTGAAGCATAGGATACGGCGGACGCATGAGCATGATGGGGAGGGTGAATTATGAAATTTTACACATTCAAACTGCCGAAGTTTTTGGGAGGGTTTGTAAAGGCGATTCTTAATACGTTTCAAAAGCACTGATCCGATTGATAAGGTAACAGGGAATACCGCCGCTTTGGCTCAGGCTTATCTGGAATTCGTACCTGCGAAGCGCCATGCGGCGGCCATTCACATGTTAATGAGCGTATTCAAGAATCCCTTTTTTGAATACCAAAAAAGCACCTGCAAGGAACAAGGTGCTTTTTGCTTACCCGATTTATAGTAGCTTTGCGTGATTATACGCGAGTCACTTTACCGGCTTTCAGTGCACGGGTGCTTACGTATACACGTTTTGGTTTGCCGTCAACGAGAATGCGGACCTTCTGAACGTTTACGCCCCAAGTACGACGGTTACGGTTGTTAGCGTGGGATACGTGGTTACCGGTGCCCGGTTTCTTACCTGTCACATAACATTTGCGAGACATAGATTACACCTCCTATCCTAAAATAACCAGTTGCCTTCAGAAACGAAAAGTCATTCCATAAGGACTAAATTGTTCTTCCTGATCATAAAGATCAGGTTTCAGTAGCTAATGGCGTTGTTTAAGCCGGCATGAACCGGATCATTTCCATTACTTAACCTGCATAAAACAATACTTGAATATAATATCATAATTAAAAAAGCTTCGTCAACTGATCCAAAAACTTTATTTATTTCTCCTGTCTAATATAGTACAATGTTGAGTAGTCCATAATACAGTGGTGAACAGGCTGTTGCCGCGAGGAAGTCGGAGAATAAACCGTACTTAGAGGTCGGTGGTCTGCTTTTTGGCAACGCTGTGAGCTGCGGCATTCCATCATTGGCACCAGTCTCCATGCGGCATTCATGCCGGCTCTTGATACCGGTGCATATCCGTATGCCCCGAAGTTAGGGGTGCAGAGAGTGCAGGATATTGGTAGCCCGGCCGCCCAGACCGTTAATCCGGCTGACATGTTGTATTGTATGCCTGTGCCGGACAAGGTATGGACGAAGAATAACGCAGTCCGCGTTAGCGCATGAACAGACCAGACACATCTTGGTGCAAGGTGTTCGTGTATCAAGCTAGGAAGGGGAATTCTCACTTGAGTATACGTTCTTTAAATGGAACAGATTTCACCGCAATGGTACTTGCCGGAGCGGAACAACTTGGACAGCATGCAGAGCACGTCAATTCCCTGAATGTTTTCCCTGTGCCGGATGGTGACACGGGAACGAACATGAATTTGACAATGAGTGCAGGAGTTGCAGAGATTAAAAGAAAAAGCTCTGCCTCCATCGGCGAAGCTGCCGGTATTCTATCGAAAGGCCTGCTTATGGGCGCACGGGGGAATTCAGGAGTTATTCTGTCGCAATTGTTCCGTGGTTTTAGTCGTTCAGCTGCTCCCTATGAGGAACTGAATACGCTCCAATTTGCAGCAGCCCTGCAGAACGGTGTTGACGCAGCTTACAAAGCAGTCGTAAAGCCCGTTGAAGGGACCATTCTTACCGTAGCCAAGGAAGCGGCGAAACATGCCAACTACTACGCAAGACGGACGAATGATATTACTGAATTAATGAATGAAGTTTTGTTAAAAGCAAAAGAAGCACTGGCAATGACTCCGGAATTACTGCCTGTACTTAAACAGGTTGGTGTTGTGGATTCAGGTGGTCAGGGGCTTGTATATATCTACGAGGGCTTTATGGAAGTATTGCTGCAAAGTGACGGAGGGAGTCGTACTTCGCTGAACAAAGAAGTAACCCCATCCGTGGCCGCATCTGCTTTGAAACCGGCTGCACCGACAGAAGTGGATATCAAGAAGCCTTCACAGCAGCAGGTGATTGCACCGGAGATGCCATTGTCTGCTCAGGCGAGACTGGTAACGGAAGATATTGAATTCCTGTATGATATGGAATTCTTCATTAATCGTGAGCTTGGAGAGAACGCAGGAGTGGCATTTGATGATGAAGCATTCCGGAAAGCGTTGTCAGTTAATGGGGATTCGATCATTATCATTGCCGATGATGAAGTCATCAAAGTTCATGTCCATTCCAAGACACCAGGCGATGTATTAAACCTGGCGCTGCATTATGGTGAGATTACACAGATTCATATTCTCAATATGCGTGAACAGCATCGGGATCTCCTCACAGCAGGCATGGACATTGCTCCATCACCTGAATTGTTTGCAGAGATTCCACCTGAGGCAGCGCGCAGTATGGAAGAGGCTGTGCTTCCTGCAGATGAGATGGCACCGTATGGTTTTATTGCGGTATCCTCCGGTGACGGTATTGCAGAGATTTTCCAAAGTCTTGGCGTTGATGTTGTTCTGTCCGGTGGACAGACGATGAATCCGAGTACTGAGGATTTTGTAAAAGCCGTTCGTTCCATTGCTGCGGAGCAGGTATTTATACTCCCGAATAACTCGAATATTGTACTGGCTGCGGAGCAGGCTCGTGAATTGCTTGAAGATGAGCGCCGGATTACGGTTATTCCAAGCAAGACCATTCCACAGGGAATGGCTGCTGCCTTTGCTTTCCAGGAAGATGAGTCTGCGGAAACAAACCGTGACCAGATGTTGGAGGCCATCAGCCGGGTGCAGTCCGGTCAAGTGACTCATGCGGTTCGTGATACGCAATATGATGAATTAGATATTAAGGCGGGGCACTATATCGGTATTCATAACTCCAAAATTGTAGCGACGGATGAAACCATGCTTCAAGCATGTGAAGGTCTGCTCAAACAGATGATGGAGAGTGGAGATGAAGTGGTGACGATCCTTGAAGGGGACGAAGCTGACCCTGAGGTTACTGCTGCCCTCGCTGCATGGCTTGAAGAACAGTATCCTGATGCCGAGGTAGAGGTACATCTTGGAGGACAGCCTGTGTATTATTATTTGTTCTCCGTAGAGTCCTAATAGCACTTTAGCGAAGAGGAGGAGAGTCATGAGCCACAAGGTTGCGATTGTAACAGACAGTACGGCGGATATTCCCGAAGAACTCATTCGCAAATACGGGATTCACATTGTTCCGCTGCGCCTTCTGTTCGGTGAAGAGACCTATGCAGATGGCGTTGATCTGACTTCGGAACAGTTCTACGAAAAGTTGAAGAAGGTATCTGTGTTGCCTACAACTTCACAGCCATCACCAACTGATTTCATGAATGTGTACCAATCACTTCTTGATGAGAACCCGGAACGCCCGATTGTATCGATCCACCTGTCATCCGGCATGAGTGGTACCTATCAATCGGCCATGCTTGGCAAGTCTTTGCTGGAGCGTGAGGGTGACATCACCGTGCTGGATTCGAAGTCAGCATCGTATGGATACGGTCTAATGGTGGTACAGGCTGCTGAACTTGCCGAACAGGGCAAGTCAGCAGTTGAAATCGCTGCGGCTATTGAAGGGATGCAACAATCTCGCAAGTTGTTCTTTCTTGTAGATACTTTGGAGTATCTGCAAAAGGGCGGTCGGATTGGCAAAGCTTCAGCCATCTTGGGAACGTTGCTTAACATTAAGCCGATCCTGTCTATTGATGAAGAAGGCGTTATCTACGCAGTTGAGAAAGTCAGAGGTCATAAAAAAGCAATGGCACGCATTATTGAGCTGTTCCAGAAGGATCTTGCAGGTAAACGGGTGAACCTGGCGGTAGGTCATACCGCTGACCCGGGATCAGCGATCGCTTGTGCAGAGCAGCTGCGTGGTCATTTTACACTGAATGAAGTGGTCTATACCAATATTGGAGCCGTTGTAGGCAGCCATGTTGGACCTGGTGTCATTGCAATCTTTATGTGGCCTGTTCCGGAATGAGGGATTAGACATGAAATTGGAAGAAATATCAGTTAAGCAAATTAACGGCGTGAGTGCTCTCAAAGAGGGAGAGCTTCACGCCTTTGGCATCTCTACTGTTAAAGACCTGCTTGAGTACTATCCGTTCCGTTACGAGGATTATCGTCTGCGTTCACTTAGTGAAGTGAAGGATGGGGACAAGATTACGGTCCAGGGACAGGTGATGGGTATTCCTGTATTACAACGATACGGTAAAAAGTCCCGTCTTACCTGTAAGATCATGACGGAAGAGTGGATGATTACAGCCACCTGGTTCAATCGCCATTTCCTCAAAGAACAACTAACCCCCAATCGGGAGATTGTGATTACGGGAAAATGGGAACAAAAACGTATGCAGATGACCGTGACTGACTCGGAGTTCCCCGATAAAGGCGATGGGCGTTCAGGTACACTGCAACCTGTATATTCGGTAACCGGCAAACTGACGCAACAATGGATGCGGAAAACGATCAATCAGGGATTAATCCAATTCGGAGATATGATTCCTGAGATTCTGCCTCAGTCCTTGATGAAGAAATACAGTTTGATGCCTCGTAAACAAGCGATTGCTGGAATTCATCGTCCACAGGACAACCGAGAAGGTCAGCAGGCCAGACAGCGGATGGTGTATGAAGAGCTGTTTCTGTTCCAGTTGAAAATGCAGGCGTATCGCGCGCTCAACCGAAATCGCATGGATGGTGTAGTGCATACCACGGACAATACGACGATTCGTGAGTTTGTACGCAGTTTACCCTTTGAACTGACAGATGCTCAGAAAAAGGTGGAGCTTGAAATTCTGCATGATATGCGTTCGCCCTATGCAATGAATCGGTTATTGCAGGGTGATGTAGGGTCGGGTAAAACGGTTATTGCGGCAATTGCACTATACACGACTGTTCGATCTGGGTTCCAAGGGGCTCTGATGGTGCCTACAGAGATTCTGGCGGAGCAGCATATGCGCTCACTGCAAAAGCTGTTTGAACCGTTTGGGGTAACCGTAGGGCTGTTAACGGGCAGTGTAAATGGACGCAAACGAAAAGATCTGATCGCCTCATTGCAAATGGGCATGATTGATATCGTGGTGGGTACACACGCCCTGATTCAGGAAGATGTTTTCTTCCGTGATCTGGGTCTTGTGGTGACGGACGAGCAGCATCGCTTCGGGGTGAATCAGCGCAGCGTTTTACGACGCAAAGGATATAACCCGGATGT
This sequence comes from Paenibacillus amylolyticus, assembly GCF_047302515.1. Classification (GTDB taxonomy): domain Bacteria; phylum Bacillota; class Bacilli; order Paenibacillales; family Paenibacillaceae; genus Paenibacillus; species Paenibacillus amylolyticus_G. The sequence goes on from NZ_CP168019.1 coordinate 1,264,374, forward strand.
GTTAACGATGACGGCAACACCAATTCCACGGACACTTGCGATTACTGCTTTTGGGGATATTGAAGTATCCACGATCTCGGAGCGTCCGAAAGGACGGATTCCCATCTCTACGTATTGGGTTAAGCACGATATGATGGAGCGGGTGCTCGGTTTTATCTCCAGAGAAGTGGATCAGGGCCGTCAGGCCTATCTGATCTGTCCACTCATTGAAGAGTCGGAGAAACTGGATGTGCAGAATGCCATTGATTTACATGTCCAGATGCAGCAGAACTTTCCGAAATATCGTGTAGGTCTGTTGCATGGACGGATGACGGCTGCGGAGAAAGAAGAGATGATGCGGGACTTCTACAGCAATGATATCCAGTTGCTTGTCTCCACCACCGTTGTCGAGGTCGGGGTCGATGTGCCAAATGCAACGTTGATGGTCATTATGGACGCGGACCGCTTCGGTCTCTCCCAGCTGCATCAGCTTCGTGGTCGGGTCGGTCGTGGTGCGCATGCTTCCTATTGTGTACTCATTGCTGATCCGAAGACGGAGGTTGGACAGGAACGCATGAAGGTCATGACGGAAACGGAGGATGGATTCGAGGTATCCCGGCGTGACCTGGATCTCCGGGGTCCAGGTGATTTCTTTGGTACCAAACAGAGCGGATTACCCGAGTTCCGTCTTGCCGATATGGTTGCCGATTTTGCTGTGCTGGAACAGGCCAGAGATGACGTGACCCACTTAATTGAGGATGCGACCTTCTGGACCTCTATGGACTATGCACCTCTGCGTGATTTCCTACAGCAACAGCAAGTATTCAAGGGTGATCTGATTGACTAAAGCTTGCCATGATAGCTGGTTTTTCGTATTACCTTTGTAAAAAAAGACAAGTGTACAAGCCCTCCTGACATATGAATAAGAAGTGAGTTCATTCTTTTGGGAGGTGCTATACGTTTTGGGTTATCAACAATATGGAATTAGTCCGCAACTGGTGGAGCGGATCAAATTAAAGATGAAAAATCCCGCTGTCAAAGAGCGTATCAAAAAGTTGATTGATGGCGTGACCAAGTCTGATCTGCAAGATAAGGCCAAGGTCAGAAGGTTGGTCAAGTCTTCAGCAGTCATTATGAATGAGAATTTCTCTCCGGCGCAGGAGGAGCAGTTTGTTGCTTTTGTGCTCGCGCAGAAGATTGATCCAAACAATACGTTTCATTTGATTAAGCTGTGGGGGATGTTTAGGTAGGGATTCGATGTCATGTTGGGTGGGGTAAAGAGCGTTGTTTACACGGGGGCACTGCGATGACAGAATAACCTTCCGAGCGCTGTTATCCCCGGATTTTTTTTGAATCCCTTTTCTAAAGGGTAAAATACGGGGATAAAGGCGCACGCTTCGCTTCTTTAGGTTATTTCTGTCCTCTCCGTTGTTGTGTAAACGAAAGTACTTTATAAAAAACCAAATTACATCGAATGTTTATGAAGTAATTTTAGTGGGTGGGGCGTTCCATAAGTCAGGAAGATGACTTATGGAACGCCCTTTTGATTGTTATAACTAGAGACAAGCCTTGTGGTATTACTTGGTTGAATATTCGTTGTAGTTATCGAAATGACCCATGACCTGGTTGTGTTACCGTAAAAACAAAAGTTTTCATTGAGTATGTTTGGTTGGTTAAATCGAGCATCTTAGTACAGTGATTGGTGGAGTATGAGGCTTATATTTAATATGAATCCAAATTTATCCTTTGACGATACATAACCGTAATATCTAAAAATACTGTACCTCAACCCATAAACAAAATGTACCATTCCTCCAACTATAATGAGTAAGTATCAAACTGTAAGCGATTACAAAAAGAGGAGGGTTAACATTGACTTTGACTAGAGGTTTCAAGCAGAAGATCGGCGGAAAAGTGATTGCCGTCATCACCGTGGTCAGTCTGACATGGGGGTCCTGGGGAGCCATGCCACTATCAGCATCTACGACAAATACGTTAAAGTTCCAAACTCAGCAGGGAGGTATTTTTGACGGGATGCCATTATTTGATGGCGTGCCAGCGCATCTGGATGCATACGTAGACACCTATTTCGAATACACTGGCCTCGAAGGTCCAGCCGTTTATGTGACGGGTTCGCGAAACCATTACACATTGAAGCAGGGAAAACATGTGGGCAAGGTCATTCCCGGTGCGTTATCTGCTGCAGATAATGTTCAGGGTGTCTCGACCGATTTCCCTGCTCTGATCGGCATGGGACAGAGCTGGAACAAAGAGCTTTTGTCCGATATCGGTGAAGTGATGGGGAACGAGAAAATCAGCAAAATAAAGGTCAAGCAGGGCGAATCCAACATTCATGGGGGCAACGATCCTTCCCTCAGCGTGGCGTTCAGTGTGGTCAGTGATATGCGTATCAATCCGCTTAGCGGTCGCTTCGATGAAGGGTTCTCTGAAGATCCCAATATGGCAGGAGTCTTGATCGACAAGATGGCTTCGGGTCTTAGCGGAATTGATCAGTCCACCAGCGAAGATGGATTCTGGATGAGGGCCGCGGTGGGGACAAAGCATTACTCCGTATATAACGCGCAGTGGTTCAGGCAGACAGCGAATAACAGTGCAAGCGCGCGTTCATTGTTTGAGTACCAAACCAGAGCCGCGCTCCCTGGATTTGAATCAGGTGCGCTAGCGGGCACAATGACATCTTATGGCCGGACTAACGGCATTCCAAACATCCTTTCCCCGCTACAATTATTAGCCAATTTGGACGCCAAATATGGCGTATACAGCTCGCCCGATTTCAATGGAGATGCAATTGTATCCAACGCGAACCAACTCGGAAATGGATATGACGACCGCTATGCCGTGGACCGCGGTCATGCAACCGTTCTTATGGCGCTTGCTCAGGCGAATGCGGGTCGGCCGTCAGGGACGACACCTGCGGATGTGACCGATCTGGTGGCGCTCGTAGAGCAAGGGGAATATGGAATTACCGAGGAAGAACTTATAGAAGCAGCCAGACCACATGTAAACCAGCTGGTACGTTTGGGGATTTTTAATGAAACTGATGAGCAGGGCATACCGAAAAACTATCCTTTTGCCCAGGAAGCAAGGGATGTCAGGACGTCTCCGCCTTCCGATTATAACCAAGTTAACCATCAGGAAATAGCACTTCAAGCGGCACAGGAGAGCGTTGTTTTGTTGAAAAATGACGGCACACTTCCGCTGGAAAAAGGAAATGACGCTGCTGTTTCTGGGGTGTATGCCGACGCACGCTTCAAGACGACGTATTCAGTTGGCGCGACACCTACGCTGGAAAACTCCGGTGAATCTCCACTGCTCTCAATCATTAAAATGAATGGCAGCAGTAACGTAAACTATGCCCCAGGAAATGAAGTCATTGCACTAACCTCTAAAGCGAATCAACAAACCGTCACAGCGGACGTGTATAGTCCAAATGCAGGCACGGAGGGAGCGCAGCTCACCACAACTTCGGATGCCCCAGATGAGGCCAGTTTCTCCCACTTGTTCCGAGTGTACGATTGGGGTCAGGCGGGTTCAAGTTTATTGTCGCTGTATAACCAGCGTTGGGTGACTTCCCCTGCGACAAATGATGCAGCGGTTGGCAATACGGATCGTACCAGCCTCAATCTGACGAACAATGATTGGAACCTTCCTGAGATGATGGGTGATACGAGTGCCATCCCCCCAACATTACGAATGGAAACGAACGAGGATGGCTCAATGTCTATTGTTACCAATGGGTACCGTACAGGATTCTCTGGTGACTTTACCAACTGGTATTATGCTAACGGACGCTTTATCAAGGTAGATGATGCTGGTAAACTCGTGACAACATCATCTCCACTGGGAAGCAAGGATAACGCTGCGAATCGCCCGGACGAGGTGAAGTTTGAGAAGGCCGTGGTGAAGAACGTGGGGGAAGAGGCAGTAGCAAGAGCCACGGATGACGATTATGCCATCGTCTTTGTCGGCGCAATTCCACGACATAGCGCAGGAGAAGGTAACGACCGGTCTACCCTCGATATGGGCGAGGCTGATTATGAACTGGTCGACAAAGTATCTGCTGCCTTTGCAACCCAGGGTAAGAAAACCGTTGTCGTGGTTAAATCGAGCTTCCCTGTAAACATGGAGCGAATTCAGAACAACCCTAACGTCTCAGCGATCGTTTACCAGCCATATGGCGGTCAATACGATTCGTATGCTCTGGCCCAGGTCTTGTTCGGAGATTACGCACCGACAGGTCGCCTGACGTCCACATGGTATGCGGGGATGGATGCATTCCCTTCCATTAGTCCATATGTTATACCAGAAGGTAACATTACTGGCCTTGACGACATCGACCCCCGATTTACGGTTGATATGACGAATGCAGACCCCATTGAATCTGAGTTGACTTATATGTATACAGATGCCACGGTGACCTATCCGTTTGGTTACGGGTTATCATATGCTGATTTTACGTACGATTCCCTGACCGTACCGTCTTCTGTAAGGGGAGATGAACCATTCACGGTGTCGGTCCGCGTAACCAATACAGGAGACGTAGCAACTTCCGAGGTTGTGCAGCTGTACACCCGTAACAGCAACTCTGCATACGGCGCACATGCGCCTAAAAAGAAGCTGGTTTCATTTGAGAAGATTCATCTCACTCCGGGTGAAACAAAAGAAGTCCTGTTGCAAGTTGATCCACAAACGCTGGCATTATGGGATGTGAATCGGAGTGAATGGATCGTTGAACAGGGCAGTTATGAATTCATGATTGGGACCTCGGCAGCGGATGCAGACGTGCAAGTATCGAAGGCATTAAGCATTGGTGGGAAGTCGATTGCGACCTTACCTCTTACCCAACCCATAAATGTATTTGATCATGCGTTTGCTTCAAATGAAGTCGTTTACCACGAAGTGTCCAAGGAACGCACGGCAGCTCAATTAAAAGCCAAAGCGATTGTTGGAGGTTATTACGCAGTTCGGTCCAAACAAAATGGATCGTGGATCGCGTTGCCTAAGGCTGACCTGACAGGTGCGCAGAAGGTTAAGGCAACTGTCGCATCTAATGTACAAGGTGGCACGATCTCGTTGCATGCGGATGCGCTCGATACCGCACCGCTTGCTGTATGGAACGTACCGGTGACAGAACCTGTCTCCTACAAGATTAGCAATGCTAACGTAACGGTCAAGGAATTAGGGTACGTTGACGTAGATGCGGATATTTCTGCTGCCGTGAGCGGCGTACATGATCTGTATCTGGTGTTTCATGAATCGGATCTTCGGATTGACAGTTTGTCATTTACGTTGAAAGAACCGGGAACAAATCCAGGAAGTCCAGGCACAAATCCAGGTACAAATCCTGATTCGCCAAGCACGCCTGGATCAGGTAGTGTTGGAACTCCTGTTAAGCCACCAGCATCCGGGTCCGAGACTGAAGGCGAAACGGATTCGGAGGGTAATGTTTCTACTGTCGTGACCGTGCAAACGGGGGATGTTGCTGATCAAGCTAAGGCAGCAAGTATCCGCTCATCTGGCATCCGGGTCATCGGTGATCCATGGAACGTATCCATCAAAGATAAGCAGAACACGTATGTCATTGCAGCGCTGCCTGTTAACGATGTCGTCGCTGCCAACTCCACAGCAATCGCATATGTTGGAGCAGGAGGCCAACTTACGCCGGTGCCTGGCGTGTTGACCAAAGACACAAACGGAAACAAGGTATGGAAAGTACTGCTAAACCAAGGAGGCACGTACGTTGCGATTCACTCGCTCCGCGAATTTGTTGATGTTAAGCCTTCAGCTTGGTATGCCAAAGATATTGCCAAAGCCAACAGCTTGCTGTTGATCAATGGCGTATCGGAACGCCGCATGCAACCCCAAGGAACGACAACATCGGCCCAAACGTTGATGGCTGCCTTGAATGCGTTAGGAATTGAACCGATGGGAGCGGCAGCAAACGAGAAATGGTTTGATCCGATTTTACGAGCCTCCAAGGAATATGGCCTGATGGAAGAAGGGCAGTACCTGCCAAATGTCCCAATGTCACGTGAGGACATGGCAATGGTGCTCGTTCGTGCGCTGAACTTGTCTGGGGTGGATATGAAACTGCAGGAAGCAGAGATTGAATCACGGCTGGGGGACTTTAAGGATCAGGACCAGCTGAAACCAAATAACCGAGCAGCTATGGCAACGGCCATTCAGCTTGGTATATTCCAAGGTACGCCGGATAAACTGCTACAACCACAGAGCACCCTTACACGGGCACAACTTGCAACTGTCATTGTTCGTGTGCATGACCGGATAATAGAACGGCTGGATCGATAAAAGCCACAACAACGAAAACAAGGAACTGGGCCATCATGCATGGCCTGGTTCCTTGTTGTTTGCGGTGAAGGATTTGTGTTGCTTTCGGTACTCCTCTGGAGTCCAACCGGTCAATTTTTTAAACACCCGAAAAAAATATTTTGGATTGTCGTAACCCAGCTGTTTGGCAACCCGGTAGATTTTATCATCTGTGCTCGTTAAGAGCTGCTTGGCTTGCCTAATCCGTAGTCGGTTTACATAATCAGTGAAGTTCTCGGATGTCTTTTCTTTAAATAAATGACTGAGGTAACTCGGGTTCAGGTAGAACAGGGACGATACCCATTCCAGTGTTAAATCCTTGGTATAGTGATTATCGATATATGTCCTGACGTTGTCGATCACTTGATCTGATGCGTAGGGGTTGTCTTCCTTAAGCAGAAGAGCTGTTCCCGTCAGCACCTTTACCATGTAATGCCTAATGCACTCCATATCGAACGAGACGTTCAGGACGGCCTCCAAGCTGGAAGAGGCGCTACTGCTACCTCCGTTCTGGATATAGTTACTCAGCAGCCGTTTGGTTTCCGTGATAATGTCTCGGCACTGCTCTTTCAGGTGGGCAAGCAAAGCGTCAGGCTGGCGTATGTAGAAAGCAAAGAAATCGGTGATGAGTTCTTCCGCCTTCGGCACATTCCCGCACTCTATAAAAAATAACAGTTCATACGTTCGAGCCCACTTCAGTTGATGTAAAGGAATTTGCTCTCGTGAGAATACGTAACATTTGCCAAAATCGGTAATGGCTCGTTCGTCCAACGCAAGGATCGTTTGATGATGAGCTTCTCGGACCCCACCAATGCCTGTATGAGGCAAGCTGATCCCCACACAACATTCCGTAGTTTCGGATTTGGTCAAAATGATACTCGCAGTTTGTTCCGCCATTTTCTGCAAATCAAGCTGGCCTGAGCAATCCAGATCATGCATCAGGAAAAACAGTACTTGATCCGTTTGTGGATGAGGAATGTACAGGCCATTCGAAAAGGTAGGTAGTTGCTGTGCTGTAAGCGGTTGAGGACCATAAATCGTCAATAAAATGAACTGGTCAGATGCCATGATGGCGGCAAATTCCGCAGAGCGGAACACAGGTGTTTTGATGGATGAATGGGGAGCCAGCACATAATTCAGGAAGGCTTGCATGTCTGCATCCCTTTTCATCTGCTCCGTTTCTACTTCTCTTAGAACGACTTCCCGCTGAAGAGAGCGCTCCTGTTCGATGGCTTGGATGGCTTGGTGAAGCGTACCGTGGATCTCATCCCGGCTAAAAGGCTTCAGCAGGTAATTTACAACTTTCGCAGAGATGGCCTCCTGCATATAATCAAAATCGGTATGCCCGCTAATGACAATTAACTTGATGCGCGGATATTGCTGGCATACTGTCCTGATCAGCAGCTTGCCGTCTACCTCGGGCATGCGCATGTCCGTAAAGATAATGTCCGGCTTGAACGATTCAATCAAAGCCAAGGCATCTGCCCCGTTATCTGCTTCGCCTAAGAGTTCAAGCGAGTGCTCAAAAGTCCCGATTTTTTTCAACAAACCTTTGCGGATCAAGGGTTCATCGTCCACAACGATATACGTGTACATCTCTTGGTCACCTCTTTTCCCAATTGGCCGGAATTTCGAGTGTAAATCGAGTTCCTGTATTCAAATCGGTATGAAACGAAAGGCCGTAACCCTCTCCGTAATACAAAGCAATTCGTGAATGCACGTTTTTGATGCCGATGCTTTGTTTATGCCTTTGACCAACGGCGATGAATTCAGGTGGCTGCTGGAGCAATTGTCGAAGTTCCTCCGCTTGTGTTGAGGACATGCCCACGCCGTCATCCCAGATCTCGAACACGATGCTGTCCCCCTGAAACAACCCGGTAATGGTAACGGAACCCTTCCCACGTTTGTTCTCCAACCCGTGATAGATGGCATTTTCCACGAGTGGTTGCAACAGAAGTTTCAGCATGCGACGACTCCGAATTTCCGGGTCCACATTCAGGTTGAACGCGAACTTGTCACCATACCGAATCTGCTGGATGGCCATGTAGTTTTCTACATGCTGAAGTTCTTCGCTGACCGCGACCAGCTCGCTGTCCGTTTTGATGCTGTAGCGGAACATGTCCCCGAGTGACTTGGTCATCACCACAATACTCTCAACTTCTTCGATCTCGGCAATGCTATTAATCGACTCCAGCGTATTGTAGAGGAAATGGGAGTTGATCTGTGCTTCCAATGCCTTCATCTGGGAGTCCAGCATGAGGATTTTATTCTGGTAACTTTCTCGAATATGCGTATCGATGTCTTTCATCATTTTGTTGAACTCATGGTAAAGGATTCCAATTTCGTCGACTTGCCTTGTTACTTGAGGCTTGATGGTCACAAAACGATGAGATTTGGTTTTGCGCATCAGTTTGGTCAATTCGATGATAGGTTTGGTGATAAGGTTGGACAAGAAAAAGGAAAGTAGAAGGAAAATGACGGCACAACTTACGGCCACGTAGAACAGCAACTTTTGTGAGATGTTGTACTCCTCATACAGCCGATCCATAGAGATGTTGGCAATCACGTTCCAATTGCGACCGGGAACTTTCTGGATTACCGTCATCATGTTATCTTGGATTGATTTGTACTGTGAACTGTTGCCGACTTGATGCGTTGCCGCAGCCAGAGTATCGGAGAGAGGAGTGCCAACTCTACTTCCGTCGCTGGAGTACAGGATCTCGCCAGCGTCGTTCGCCAGATATAGATTGGACAAGCTTGGTGCCGGATTACGTTTTAGACCGTCAAAAATGTTCATACTGCAATCCAGCATAAACACCCCTAGGAACTCATTGTTGTTGGGATCGTAGAGAGCTCTGGAGAAGCCAATGGATTCCTTGGCGTTAATGATGTAAGGTTTGACGCCTACTTCACCAATATACAAATCGCCTTTACGCTGGATCGTATCCAGATACCACTCATCGCGAAGTGCGACATAATCGAGGCGTAGGTCTGTGCCGCTACTGCCATAGCTTATCCATTTGCCATCAGGTGTGAAAAGGTACAAACCATTGATGTAATTGTAACCAAGCAGAATGTTTTCAAAGATCAATTTCAATTTGCTGCGGATCATGAAGATTTCATATTGATCGTTGGTACCGTTCAACTTGATTAGTTCATCACTCACAGTGCTGTAAGCGGTTGCATTGGAAGACTGCTGAAGGAGTGTGACGGAGATCCGGTCGATGTTCTGCAAAATTTCCTCCATGCTCTTGACCGAATTGCCTATAGTTGTCGACGTCACGAGAGAGGTCTGCTCATTCACCAGCTTCGTGTAACTGCGATAGGAACTGACAGAAACGACGATAATTGGCACGATTGATACGAGGACGAGGACCAGAAAAAGTTTAGTTTTGATGTTGATCAGAATCATACGTGCTCCTCCCGCCATTTGTCAATTCTAAAAATAGTGCACCATACGAGCCAAAGCAAATGCACTTTTGCCCACCGTATGATGAGAATGTGCACAAAGCAAGAATAAACATGAATTGGGGGAATGACAAGATGAAAAAAAGAAAACGACTGTGGTTCCTAACTTTGGTACTGCTCATGATGTTTCTGAGCGCATGTAGCTCCAGTAGCCAGGAGGGGAGCGGTACGGATACCAACAACGGAAGTACAGATGAGTCAGAAAAGCCAATTACGTTGACGATGATGCTTTCGGGAAACAAGGCATCCGAGGGAGAGGATTTTGAGCTGGAGACCTTGCCGCGTCTAGTCAAAGAGAAGTTCCCGAACATTAACTTGGAAGTACAAAAGTTGCCTGATGATCAATACAATACATCTGTTCGAACCAAGCTTGCGGCTGGACAGGGACCGGACATTTTCTGGATTTTCCCGAAAAATGCGGCTGGCGGTGTCATTGATTTTGCAAAGGCAGGCTTCGCTGCGGATCTGTCAGATCTGAAGTTCTGGGACAACATCAGCCAAGGAGCGAAGGAAGATATGTCCTATGAGGGTAAACCTTACGGCGTGGCCGAAGGACTGGACTTCCTCGGCGTTTACTACAACAAGGAGTTGTTACAGCAGGCAGGATATTCCGAGTTTCCGAAGGATTGGCCTTCGTTTCTGGATTTGTGTCAAAAGTTGCAGGCAGCGGGCGTAACACCAATTGCGATGGGAGACAAGGACCCTTGGATGATCCAATTCGGTATGTATCCGATTGCAGCCAATGTCGTGTATCCGAATGAGCTGGATTTTGATGTCAAACTGCAGAACGGCGAAAAATCGCTGACTGATCCAAAGTGGGTTCAAACGATATCGAAATACAAAGAGCTCTATGATAACAACTACGTCGTTAAAAACTCGCTTGGTATTGGCAGTGCCCAATCTGCGCAGTTGTTTATCGACGGGAAAGCAGCCATGACCTTTACGGGAACATGGGATTATGCCTCCATGACGTCCAAAGGTGCTACCGAATTTACTCGCGGATTCGCTTCATTGCCAGGTAACGAGCCGGAACAGCCGGTGTTTGTATCTGCTGCAACATCCGCCGGATACGCTTTGAATGCCAAATCGGCAAACCTGGATGCAGCCAAGGAAGTACTGAACTACCTGTTCGATGGTGAATCCGATCTGTTCAAAGCATTTGTGGAAGCCAACAGTTCCATCAGCGTGTATAAGGACGTAAAACTTGAAAATCAATTGTTTAAGGAAGTGAATGACAACTATCAACAAACTGGAAATTCCGTCTACTTCAGCAACCAGATGTGGCCAGCCGGAGTATCGGACGTCATGCAGGCAAAGTTTGCCGAAATTATTGCTGGACAGAAAACAACACCAGAAGATGTGGCAAACGCCATGGAAACCAAGTTCAGAGAGCTGTGGAAAAACTAGAACAAAACGATGCTGTCTGCTGTAAAGGGGAGAATGATTGTCCTTCTTCCCTTGCCGCAGGCCCTCTTGGAAAGGATGGAGCAGGATGAGCTCTACTGTAATGAAAAAGTCCATGTACTGGTTTGCTTTGCCGGCATTGATCTTCTACCTGACCTTCTGGATCTTCCCGATCCTGCGGTTGTTCCAGTACAGTATAACGGACTATAACGGGTACGCCCAAGCCTATAACTATATCGGTTTCGACAACTATAAGGAATTGTTCCGGAGCGACATCCTAGGCATTTCTTTAAAAAATACACTGATCTATACGTTTGTCACCGTCATAGCTGGCAATATCATCGGTTTGGCAATGGCATTGCTGTTAAACATGAAAATAAGAGGAACCGGGATTTACCGTTCCCTAGCGTATATTCCCACTTTGTTCAGTGCGATTGTCGTCGGATTTTTGTGGAGCTACGTCTATATGCCGGATTACGGGCTGATTTCTTCCTTTCTCGATAAACTGGGTATCGCAAATGAACTGAATTTCCTGGGTGATTACTCGACCGCGCTGTATTCTATTATCTTCGTGGAAATCTGGAAGACGATCGGAACGACAATGATTATCTTCCTTGCAGGACTACAGACTGTTCCGAGCGACCTGTTGGAAGCCGGACGGATTGATGGCTGCGGCTCCTGGAGATTGCTGCGACATGTGAAGATTCCATTACTGGCAACAGCGATTACAATCAACGTGACGTTAAGTTTGATCAATGGACTCAAAGCGTTTGACTTCCCGTTTATCATGACGAATGGCGGTCCCGGCACGGCTACCAACACGCTGATTTATACCATCTACAAGATGGCATTTACGGAACAACTCTTTGGTAAAGCTTCGGCTCTTGGTGTCATTTCCTTTGCCGTGATTATCGTCATTACCGCTTTTTTTGTCCTGAAAATGAACAAACGGGAGGTGTCGGCATGACGCTTCGTAAAGTTTTGGGGAAAGGGTCCGTTCAGGTCGTTGTGCTGTTGGTGATGGCGTTAAACCTGATTCCGTTAATTATTGCCTTTTCGACATCACTCCGAGATCCAAGCAACAACACCAATCCGCTGGTCCTGTTCCAGGAGATGTCCTTTGGAAGTTACAAGGCTGCCTTCGACCGCATGCACTTTCCGGAAGCGCTATGGAACAGCGTGGTGTTAACCGGGGTATCGGTCGTGTTCGTTGTCGTGTTTGCGGCGATGGCGTCCTACCCGATGGCCCGTTTGAAAACAAAGCTAAGTAAGTTTATGTATTTGTTTTTTTTGTCCGGACTCGTGGTACCTGCGCAAATGGTATTGATACCGATTGTGCAAATGATTAATGCGCTGCATATTCCAACGAATCAATATACGCCTATTTTCATGTTCATTACGTGCAGTCTACCGTTTTCAACTTTCCTGTACACGGGTTTCATTCGAAGCGGTGTGCCTGAGGAGGTAGAAGAAGCGGCGCACATCGACGGGGCGGGATTATTCCAACGGTTCTGGACCGTCGTGTTCCCCTTACTCATTCCGGTAACGGTTTCGGTCATTATTACGCAAGGTGTCTGGATCTGGAACGATTATTTCTTCAATATGATCTTTATTTCCAGCGCAGGAGATTCACCGTTACCGCTGGCCATGATCGGATTTTTGGGCGATCAGCAAAATCCCACGCAGTGGAATGTCCTGTTTGCAGCGTGCTTTCTGTGCGCGCTACCGATGCTGCTGGCGTTTCTGTTCCTGCAAAAATATTTTATCGGTGGTATGACCGTTGGGGCGGTCAAAGGATAAGGAGGACACTGCAATGAGTGAAAAAGTGATAAACACAGCCTGGCTGGAAAAAGCGCAGGGTCTGATGCCGGAGCTTCGCCAGCAAAAAGTTTATCCGGAACATGTCGTGAGCGCAGTTCCGGATGCGGCGGCTTTTCAGGGATGGCGTATCGAGTCGCTTGGCCCAGCGGAGCAATTGTCCGATCAAGTACTGTGCAAGGGAGACAGTATTACGCTGGATTTCGGGGAGCATCTCGTCGGTTATCTGACCTTGTCGCTGCTTAACGAACGCAGTAATGCAGATGCACCTCTCAGGTTGAAGCTCACATTTGGAGAAATGCCCTGTGAGGTCGGTGAGAATTTTGCAGAATATTCGGGTTGGCTTAGCCGTTCATGGCTTCAGGACGAGATCGTGAATGTGGACGTGTTACCTGGCACGCTAACACTGGATCGTCGCTATGCCTTTCGGTATCTGAAAATCGAGGTGGTAGAAACGTCGATCCGTTACGATATTCGAATTAACGATATATATTGCATGACGGTGACTTCAGCAGACATAGGGGCAGTACCTCAATTGCCTGAAGGTATCGACACGGAGCTGCTGGAAATAGATCGCTTGTCCGTGAAGACACTCCGGGATTGCATGCAGACGGTATTCGAAGATGGACCGAAGCGCGATCGACGTTTATGGATCGGAGATCTTCGCCTTCAGGCCCTCGTCAATTATGAAACATTCGGCTGTAATGATCTCGTCAAGCGCTGTCTCTATCTCTTTGCCGGAACGAGATTAGAGGGAGGCCAGGTAGGCGCCTGTTTGTACGAACAACCGGAACCGTACGTGGACGACATTTACCTATATGACTATGCGTTGTTCTTTATTGCGACATTATGGGACTATTTTGAAGCTACCAAGGACAGGGAAACGTTGGAAGAACTTTGGCCGGTGGCTAGAGAACAGATTGAGATTGGGCTTAAACGACTTGATGAGCGGGGCATCGTAAGGGATGACGATACATGGTATTGTTTTCTGGACTGGCATGAAGAATTAAATAAACAGGCCGGTGCTCAGGCAGTTCTCATCTATAGTATGAAAAGGGGAAGGTCGATTGCCAAAGAACTAGGGCTGCCGGAGTATGAGGAATGGATTAACGCACACATCAAAGACGCTGAGCAAGCAGCCCTCGCACATCTGTGGGATGGTGAACAGGGCTTTTTCATCAGTGGTGAGAAAAGACAGATATCCTGGGCATCGCAAGTGTGGATGGTTCTGGCTGAGATCATGGATGCTCCTGCGGCTCGGCAATTACTAGATCGATTAACAAGTAGCGGAGAAGCTATTGGCATGACCACGCCGTACATGGTTCATCATTATGTTGATGCATTAATTATGTGCGGGGAAGAGGAGAAGGCACTGGAGCAGATCCGAAGGTATTGGGGCGGCATGCTAAAAGATGGGGCGGACACCTTCTGGGAGTTGTATGACCCGGAAGACAAAACGTATTCTCCTTATGGCAGCAATTTGGTCAACAGTTATTGCCATGCTTGGAGCTGCACACCAAGTTATTTTATCAGGCGAAATTTTTCGTGATTTTGGACTTGAGGTCAACCAGGTACGTCTGGTTGACCTTTTTGGATTAGTTTCAGATAGTATAGAGCCTGCCATGGCCTATTGTTTATTTTTATCTGTTTTTGTTCGTAACGTTAAAAGAACGAGTGGCTATTAATGAAGCGATAAATACGAATATTAAAATAAAGTTATATGGGTTTCCTTTAAGGTTGTAGACTTGAACGATGAGTGCCAGAGTTGAGATGCTTAAGATTATTCGCAGGACAATCGCCGATGAGCGATCGGGATGTTGGCTTCGTTGGGAGATAAAGTATAGGGTGTACCATAAAAGACTAAAAGCAGAAGTGCACCCAGGAGTAGAATGGCAAGCATGCAGGAACACCTTTCTATAATTAATTTCACTGAATAATTGGAATAACATGACAACTAATTATAACATAGGTTTTTCTGGAGTCGGACATTTTCATAGAAGTTAAAGGATGAACTATCATATGCATGCATGGTGCTGTCTTGTTGATGTTTTTTCACAGGATGGACTTTGCTTTCCTCCGGGGGGAGCGGTAAACTGTTGCATACGAGCATACGAGCATACGAGCATACGAGCATACGAGCATACGAGCATACGAGCATACGAGCATACGAGCATACGAGCATACGAGCATACGAGCAGTAGGGATCGATGTCATGGATGTTTCGTCAAGAGTGTAGCGTGTCGGTATGTATTTATATTAGACAGATGTGGAGGAAGTACGATTGGAAATGTTTACGATGCTGCTGGGTTTATTTGAACGGGCGGCGCTGTTGATTATATTTTTATTCTTTCTGTCGAGGGTGCCGAGGTTTAGGCAGATTCTGCAAAAGGGGAAATTAAGGTGGCAGGAGTATATTGCGGTTACCTTGTTATTCTGTGCTTTTGCCATCTTCGGGACGTATACGGGCATTAATGTGGAAGGTTCACTCGTGAATGTGCGGATCATCGCCGTGTTATCGGGTGGTATTTTGTTCGGAGCGCCTGTAGGTATTATTACGGGGATTGTCTCCGGGGTGCATCGGTATTTGATCGATATGGATGGAGTCACAGCCATCCCGTGTCTGATCACGAGTATCCTGGCAGGTCTGGTCTCCGGATATATACATAAGTACACGCCTAAGCCTAAGCGATGGATTATCGGTATTGGTGCCGGAATGATCTGTGAAGCGCTCACGATGTTATTGATCCTGCTGTTTTCCTATCCCGATCCACTGGGTGCCGATATTGTTTCGAAGATTGCGCTGCCTATGATTCTGGGTGAAGTCAACATTGGGCTAATTGTGCTCTTGGTGCAGAGCGTTGAAGGGGAAAAGGAAATGATTGCAGCCCGTCAGGCGAAGCTGGCACTGGAGATTGCAAACAAAACCTTGCCGTATTTCCGTTCGATTGATGAGGATTCTCTGCGCAAAATCTGCCGGATTATCCAGGAGGATATTCAGGCTGATGCGGTTGCAATTACGGATACCCGGAATGTACTGGCTTATGTAGGATTTGGCGAGGAACGATATCATATTGGTAATGAAATTATAAGTGAGATGACCAAGAAGACGATATCCAGCGGGGAGATTACGATCAGTAATGATGTGATTGATGAAAAAACACCCGATATCCACTCGCTCTTAATCATTCCGCTCAAAGAACGAGGAGACATTACAGGTGCGCTCAAAATCTATTATCGCAAAGCGTACAAAATTACGTATCCATTACAAACGATGGCTGTAGGTTTATCGCAGATCATATCGACCCAGATGGAGGTATCGCGGGTAGAAGAGATCAAGGCTGCTGCCAACAAAGCAGAGCTGCGTGCATTACAGACAACCATTCATCCTCATTTTCTGTTTAATGCGCTAAATGCGATTGCATCGTCTATCCGAACCAAACCGGATCGTGCCCGGGAGCTGATTGTGAATCTATCCGGGTACATGCGCTACAATCTGGAGCTGTCGGATGAGTTAATTGATATTCATAAGGAACTGGAGCAGGTCCGGAATTATGTAGAAATTGAGAAAGCTCGCTTTGGCAGCCGACTTAACGTGATCTATGAGATTGATGAGGTCGCGGTGCATATTCCGAGCCTTGTCATCCAGCCGCTCGTGGAAAATGCAATTATTCATGGCATTCTCAAGGTCAAAGGACCCGGGACTGTTCGAATTCGGGTACAGGATTATCCGGAGTTTGTGCGAATCAGTGTCAGTGATACAGGGGCAGGCATCAGTGCAGATATTATTGAACGGGTCTACCACGACCGTATGCCTGGTAACCAGATCGGGCTATATAATGTGCATCGCCGGGTCAAACTTATTTATGGACAAGGTGTAACCATTACAAGGCTGGAACAAGGAACCGATATTTTATTTGATGTGCCCAAAGGAGATGTCGTAACAAGGTGATGATGGATCAATGAGAGCTCTTATTGTGGAAGACGAGATTCTGGCAAGTGAAGAATTGAATTATTTAATCCAAGAACATAGTCAGATTGAGGTGGTTGATCGCCTTGAAGACGGACTGGATGTACTGAAGTTTTTGCAGGAACAAGAAGTAGATGTTATTTTTCTCGATATCAATATTCCCTCGCTGGACGGTATGATGCTGGCCCATCATATTGGGAAGTTTGCAACGAAACCCTACATTGTATTTACTACGGCGTATAAGGAACATGCAGCGGAAGCCTTTGAGTTGGAGGCGTTTGATTATATTCTGAAGCCGTATGACGAGAAACGAATTGCTGCAATGCTCCATAAGCTGGAGCTCGCATTCAAACGTGATCATGCGCCGGTGGAGCAACATGTTGAGGATGGACCAGCCCCTACGGCGGACGGATCTGCTGCGCATGGTGAACTGGTACGAGAACGAGATACGAATTCCCATACAGACAGAAGAATTAATCTGCTGCGGAATGACAATATTATTGTTACGGATACGGCAGATATCTACTATGCGGAAGCACAAGAGAAAGTGACGAAGGTATATACCAAAAATGGGGAGTTCACCATGCCAGTGAGCATATCGGATTTTCACAGCCGACTGCCACAGGATACGTTCTTTCGCTGCCACCGTTCGTACGTCGTAAATCTGTCGCAAATCCGTGAAATTGTACCTTGGTTTAACAATACGTATCTGCTTCGTCTGCGCGATCTGGAGGCTGAAGTACCTGTAAGTCGCGGTAAGGTCAAAGAATTCAGGCAACTCATGCGCATCTAGAAGCATTTCATTCCGCATCTGATGCAACTCATGCTCAAAACGGTGTAATGAATCCCCTTTCATGTATGATTAGCTTGTGAACGCATTCATGTATATGACATCGGCAAAGGGGAGATCACGATGAAAGCAACCATTTCATCCGTTTCATCAACACCTGAATCAACATCTGCACCTACAAAAATGAACCGCTGGCTTATTGTTTTGGGGACCATCATTGTACAAATGGGTCTTGGAACCATCTATACTTGGAGTTTATTTAATCAACCGTTGTCTGATCGTTTCGGATGGGACGTCAGCTCGGTCGCGATAACTTTTTCAATTACCAGTTTTGCTTTGGCATTTGCCACATTGTTTGCAGGCCGGTTGCAGGAACGTTGGGGTCTTCAGCGCCTGATCCGTGTAGCCGGGGTTGTGCTTGGGCTGGGTCTTATTCTGAGTTCCCAAGTCACCTCGTTAACCCTGCTGTACATTTTGGCTGGATTTGTCGTTGGTTTTGCAGATGGTACGGCGTACATCACGTCGTTGTCTAATCTGATCAAATGGTTCCCGGAGCGTAAAGGTCTGATCTCGGGTATCTCGGTCGGCGCATTCGGTACCGGTAGTTTATTGTTCAAATATGTGAACACGGCATTGATTGGTGCCGTTGGTCCTGCTCAGGCATTTATGTACTGGGGCATTATCGTTCTTGTTCTGGTCGTTGCGGGATCATTCCTGATCCGTGAAGCGGTTGTTCGTGAACAGGCTCCGGCAAGCAAGGAAGGATCCAAACAAGTCGTGGCACGTCATGACTATACGGTGAAAGAGATGCTGCGTACAAAAGAAGCGTACATGCTGTTTGTTATTTTCTTCACGGCGTGTATGAGCGGTTTGTATCTGATCGGTATTGTCAAAGATATCGGTGTACAGCTTGCAGGTCTTGATGTAGCTACCGCTGCGAACGCAGTGGCCATGGTTGCGATCTTTAACACGGCAGGACGTATTATTCTTGGTGCGCTGTCGGATAAAGTAGGACGAATGAAGGTCATCGCTGGTGCGCTGCTGGTTACAGCCGTAGCTGTCATGACACTTAGTCTGGTTCCACTGACCTTCGGGATCTTCTTCGCCTGTGTGGCGGCCGTTGCATTCTGCTTTGGCGGTAACATTACGGTATTCCCGGCGATTGTGGCCGATTACTTCGGACTGAAAAATCAGAGCAAAAACTATGGTGTGATCTATCAGGGATTTGGATTTGGTGCTTTGGCTGGATCATTCATCAGCGCCCTGCTGGGCGGATTCCATTTAACCTTTATCGTAATTGCTGTACTCTGCGCTGTCTCGCTGTTGCTCGCACTGATCATTACACCTCCGGGTCAAGGTCGTCGTGCACGTCAACGTGAAAAACAGATGAACCTTAACCCTTCATCACGGGCAAGCTAACAACATGCACTGGAAGTACGGAACAGAGAATATTTCTTCATCTTAAAAAGCAAATTAAAAAACAAAGTAACAAAGCGGTCTCCAGTTGAGGCCGCTTTTTGGTATCTACAGTGGTCAGATTGCTGACTTGTTGACCTATCGGACCATCTGGCTGCCTGCAAGCGTGGTGCCTTGTGTGCATTGTATCATTCGCATCTGTTATACTCTAGGTGAATTCATCAAGACTAAGACCAAGTTATGTACCCCAGAGGAGGCATATCATGAAGTTTATTAAATACACACAACCTGATTTTGATGATTATTATGCATTGGTTTCCAATATGGAAGTAATGAAACAGATTACAGAACGTGCAATACCTGAGCAAGAGGCGAGAACACAATTCGAGTCCATGCTGGATTTTAATGAGCGTTCCACTTGCGGACATTACCGGGTATTTAGTGAAGATGGTGCTGGTGTTGCGTATGCCAAATTGATTCCGGATCAGGAGGACCCGACCAAGGCTGAGATAGGTTACATGATCCTGCCTGAACATTGGCGCAAAGGTCAAGGCACATCCATAGCGTCACGGTTGATTATTCAGGCACAAGCCGCAGGGATTGGATCACTCTATGCAGTTATCGATCCGGGTAACGCTGCTTCCCGCCGGATCTTGACCAGGCAGAACTTTGTATCCACCTGGACAGGTGATTACGATGGTCTTCCCGGTGAGATTTTGGAGTTAAATCTTCAAATGAAGCGGTAAAGGAACTGTTCTGAGGGTAATCAGAGAATATAGGGCATCTTGCATGAGATGGCTGGAACTCATTATCATCATGGTGCATGGGTTCAACATTTCATGCAAGATGCTTGCTTATATAGAGATGTGGAGGAGATGACATATGAGCAATTCAACCATGGAACGTCTGAATGCATTGCTACCGGAGTGGCTGGAGACCAGTCGTTTGCACACCGGGCAGGGTAAGGTGGCTTCTTATATCCCGGAGCTTATCAAAGCCTCTCAGGATGAGCTTGGTATACATATCATGGACGCCGAAGGGAACTATGTGTCGGCAGGGGATTGCGGTGTCCCATTTACGATGCAAAGTATCTCCAAAGTATTTACCCTTATTCTGGCCTTAATGGACCATGGTGAAGAAGCAGTCTTCTTTAATGTAGGAAAAGAACCCACAGGCGACGATTACGATTCGATGATCAAGCTTGAACTAGTCGAACCCGGTATTCCGTTTAATCCATTAATCAATGCGGGTGCGATTACGGTGTCATCGCTTGTTGGAGGAGACTGTAAGGAAGAAAAATCACGCCGCATTCTGGAGTTTTTCCGCAAACTGGCGAATAATGATCAGCTGGGCTATAACGAAGAGGTGTTCCAGTCCGAATCGGAGAGCGGTCATATGAATCGTTCACTTGGCTACTTTTTGAAGCACAACGGGGTCATTAAGGATGACGTTGAAGACGTGCTTGCCGTGTATTTCCGTCATTGCTCCATTGAAGTGACGTGTGCAGATCTGTCTCGAATGTCACTCGTTCTGGCCTATAATGGAACAGATCCAATTACGGGAGAAGAACTCATCCCTCGTCGCTATGTTCAGATTGCCAAAACCTTCATGACCACCTGTGGTATGTATAATGCATCAGGCGAATTTGCCATCGAGGTTGGATTGCCCGCCAAAAGTGGAGTATCCGGAGGGATATTGACCCTTGTACCGGGACAATTCGGCATAGGTCTTGTTGGCCCGGCTCTGAATCGCAAAGGCAACAGTATTGCCGGCGTGCATCTGCTGGAGCGTCTGTCCAAGGAATTCGACTGGAGCTTTTTCTAAGAAGTTTTTCAGAAAAAAAGCTTTACCCTTATATGTAGCCGATGAATCACATATCTGATATTTTGCTTCTTTAGAACGAAGTGAATGGTCAGGATATGTCTCGTCGGCTGCTTTTGGTATTCACCTGGAAGTGTAGGAAGACAGTCCTGCATGGCAACGGCTATGCTGCATCTATCATGGAATATCCACAACATCGGGGTGGGTATATCTCCCTTCAGTCATCGGCTAGGGCCACATCTGTAATGAGGTTCATCTGAATATCCCGGGACCCATCTTTCATCAGTAGTCTGAGGGTCCGGGCAGGACGGTCCAGCCGAAGCACCTGCCCGGTGTAACGGATATCGTCATGTTCGTGAAACAACGTAATAGTGACCCTATCTCCAAGCATCATCGAGTTGCTGAGCAAACGGGACATTTCTTCTGCGGCCTGGGCATCCAGGGATGGGCGGGTACGAGGAGCAAGTTGTTCCTGATGAAGAATGTAGGCTTCCCGGTGTTCGGGGAGCATCATGCGTGAGGACTCGAAGATACCGTTTTGCTGCAATTTTTTACTCATTTATAATGACCTCCAATTTTATAAGAACGTTCATGGGCTTGAGCGGACGAGTAGAGGGAAGATGCCCGCATAATGGCGGTATCTCCGTACCTGCGCTTGATATCATCCGTGGCACGCTCCAGTTCTCTTTTGCGTTCACGGTCATCGAACCAGGACAGCTGCACTTCAGAATCGGGTACAAGTCCGGTCAGTGACACGCTGATGCGACGGATGGGTAATCCGTCCCAATGGCGCAGGAACAGAGCTGCTGCCGCATCGTATACTTCATCCGTAATGTTGGTGGGTTCATTCACCTTCATCTGGCGGGAGAAACCGGTTGGCCGATCATAATCCTGTCCGCGACAACCAACCGAGACCACATGGCCCATGAGTGATTTGTCCCGGGAACGTCGACTGACAAGTTCCGCCAGTTCAAGCAGTACCACTTTGATATCCTCCCAGGAGTCATAGTCCTGGGGCAGCGTCATCTGATGTCCAATTCCCTGCTGCTGATGAGCATACGTCCCGGGTTTGACCGGGGAATCGTCAATACCGCGGGCGATACGCCACAGTACCTCGCCATTCACACCCCAACGTTCTCTCAGTCGGGACAGTGGGGTCTGGGCCAGATCACCGATGGTGTGAACCCCCATCTTGTAGAGATGCTGCGCCATGCGGGAACCAACCATGAACATGTCTCGCACAGGTTTTTCCCAGATAGTCGAAGGCAGATCTTTGCGAACTAGCGTACAGATGCCTCCCGGGACTTTCTTGGCATACAGATCACAGGCCATCTTGCTAAAGACCTTGGTATCACTGATGCCGATTCGAATGTACACACCCGTCTCATCCATCACTCTGGATTGAATGCTGCGCGCAATCGTCTCGGGACTGCCGAACAGATCCAGGCTTCCGGTGACATCGAGGAACTGTTCATCAATACTATAGGGTTCCACCAGATCGGTGTAAGACTGAAGGATACGCGTAATATGAAGGGACACCCGAATGTATTCGGACATCCGGGGGCGAACAACAACAACATCTGGACATTTGGCGAGCGCTTCGCCCAGTCGTTCAGCTGTCGTAATTCCATAGGACTTGGCGAGTGGACAGGCCGCAAGAATAATACCCGAACGGCGCGCCGGATCTCCCGCGACAACGAGAGGGCGGTCCTTGTATTCCGGATGTGCAGACTTCTCCACACTGGCATAGAATGACTGGCAGTCTGCCAGCATGATGACACGTCTGTCTTGGCGAGGCATAAGACTTCTCTCCTTATCCGTGATGCTAAGCTCATCTGTTAAGCATCAATTATCTTTATTTGAACATCGATAATTAACAGTTTATTTACAGTATGGAACAAGTGTTCTTGTTTTATAAGCATATCCGACAATTCGAGATGCGGCAACCGGAATTATTTTGCAAATTGGACACAATTATGGGTTAGCTATATTAGAGGCAGAAATTAGGAAATAAGATGTGCTTTTTTACATTTAATGTGAGAGATCCGTGACTTCCGGGTGATGACCGGGCGTTCATTTGGTTTTTTGTAAAAGGGCTATAAATGGGCACAGTCCTATAGAGGGGGACTGACGTCCTTTTTTGATTTTCTGCATTTTTCAGAAAACCTTGATGTGACGCGGAATATCGCTGATGCGTTATCGGACTATAGTATCAATTTTGTAATCTTTATGGTTAATACTGTAAAAAGGTCCGCAACTTTAAATTATAACTCGCGTTTAATGGGGTATGTGTTCAAACGGCAAACGTTGCCTGTACCCGCGTTGCACATAACAATAAAGGTTCCAGAAGTGCAAGATCAGCAGGGTATCTAATCCATGCGATTCCAGCAAATATTAGCGTTTGGGAATCAGACGTATCCTGGAGGCTTTCGGGTGCTAGTTGATGGCGCTTTTTACGAATTATGGGCAGAATGTTCCATTTCATGTTTGCTTCCATCAGCCTAGTTACAAATGCAGAGTCTTAGCGCTATAGTGAGAACTACACCGCTGACATCTCTACCAAGCGGACATCCGAAGCGGAATGATTCGTAAACTTCATGTTGGACCATTCGATGTTGAAGCAGGATGCATATTAGAGAGGTGAGCAATCTAAAGACATGAGCAGACAAAGACGAAGACGCTGGCTATTAACGGTGTTGACAGGAGCAGTGGTGGTGACCGGTGGGATATTTGCCGGATGGCACTATATGCAACCCAAGCTCGTTACGTACACAGCGGAGAACGGCACGGAGATGAAATTCAAGACCGATGGAGACCGGTTCATGGAATACGGGCCAGATGGAACGTGGAGGGAGATGTTCGTCAAAGGTGTCAACCTGGGCGCAACTTCACCGGGGCATTACCCGGGAGAATTCCCGCTGACCAAAGAGGATTACTTGCGGTGGTTCCAGCAGATCGAGGATCTGGGAGCCAATGTAATCCGGGTATACACAGTTCACGAACCAATTTTCTACTCCGCATTGGTCGAATATAACCGCGGCCGGGAGCAACCGTTATATTTTATACAGGGCATATGGTCACCTGAAGAAGAGCTGATTGAGAAACAGGATGCCTACGCGGCCCATATTGAGCAGACGTTCAAGCAGGAGATTGAAAAGGCCGTATCTGCTGTCTATGGCGATGCGGACATTCCTGCCAAGCAGGGAGAGTCCAGCGGCAAATACAAAACGAATGCAGGAAAATACCTGATGGCCTGGCATGTGGGGACGGAATGGGACCCGGCGATGGTAGACAACACAAACGCAAAACATGCGGATGTGCCGCAGTACAAGGGAGTTCATTTCTCGGCGAGTCCAGAAGCGTCACCGTTCGAGAACTGGCTCGCAGAGCTGCTGGATCATACGGCGGTCCTGGAGAAGAAGTATGGATGGGAACATCCGATGACCTTCACCAACTGGGTAACGACCGATGTGCTGGATCATCCCGGCGAGCCGCTGTATGAAGAGGATCTCGTCAGTGTGGATGCCCGACATATTCAGCCGGAGGCATGGCAGGGAGGTTATTTTGCAGCCTACCATGTGTACCCGTATTACCCGGATCTGTTCCATATCGATAAAACGCTCCAAACCATCAAGGATGAGAACGGTGAGTACAACACGTACAAAAGTTATCTGCGCAAGCTGAAAGCCGAGTTTTCCGATATGCCTGTAATGATTACAGAGTATGGCGTACCCTCTTCTCTTGGTATTTCCCATCTGGGTATGGGAGGACGGAATCAGGGTGGACATAACGAAGTAGAGCAGGGAGATATTGACGCGTCACTGACGCAGGATATCTATGATGAAGGGTATTCGGGAGCAATTGTGTTCATGTGGCAGGATGAATGGTTCAAAAAAACATGGAACACGATGCCACTGGAAATCCCGGCTGATCGCCGTGCATATTGGCTGAACGTGCTGACAAACGAGAAGATGTTTGGTCTGCTTGCCATGGACCCCGGTAAACAGGAACAGTTGACTATCGACGGATCACTGGATGACTGGGATGATCTGAAGGATGAAGAGGTCACGACCTGGCAGGGTCAAGTGGACGGCATTCAGGAAATGAAGATGACCCATGACGAAGCCTATCTGTATATTGGGCTGACCTTGGATCAACCTTTTGACCCGGAGAAGACGGTGCTGCGAATTGGCACAGATACACTTGCCGGAGGCAGTCAGCCTGACAAGATACTCCCGGGCCGGACGCTCAGTGATGGTCTTGAGACGGTGATTACACTGGGACAGGATGAAGAATCACAGGTGGAGATTGCCAAGGATTATGACTTTAATCAGCGCCTGTACGGCAAAGAAGGATACGACATGCTGCCAGATCAGCAGTCAGACTCGGCAGATCCGTTCCACCCATGGAATCTGGCAGTCAGCCTGAGGATGACACCGCCGGATACCCGATCTGCTCAACCGTTCATGAATGAAAAGGTCGGAACATTGAAGCGGGGAACGACGGCTCCCGGTCAGCCCGATACGGATTCATTAACGGCATGGCAGTATAACGGCAATCAAGTGGAGATGCGAATTCCCTGGATGCTGCTTGGGTTCGGTGATCCGAGTTCGCTGCAAGCGATCGACTATGGACCGCTCAAGAATGGACGTGAGTTCTCCACAGTTGCTGTGGAAGGCGTTACCCTCATTCCGTGGTTAACGGACCGCGCCACGAAGAAAGTATCTTGGCCTGGGGGTGAACAGACGACCCTGAACTTGAATACTTTGCCGGTATATAGCTGGCAGCCTTGGGAGCAGGTGCAGTATAGTGAACGGCTGAAGCTAAGCTACGAAAAAATGAAGAAGAGTTATGAAAAAATTCCTAGTTTTCAGATCGAATAAATGAGTATAAAGGAGGACCTTTTCACATGTTTCCAAGTTTGGCTTTGGCCTATCTGTTTTTGTACATCTGTATCGCACTTGTTGTTGTAGGCGTCATCGTATTGTTTGCCATGAAAATGTCCCACAATGGCAAACGACGCAAGACGGCGTTTTATGAATTGAAACAGCGTGACTACTTCACCTATCTGCAAACAGCCTTGACCGAGAATAGTCCGCTCAAACTGCCACCAGGCAAGCTGGCTCCGCTGGAACGCAGAGTCATTCAGGACAGATTAATTGAATGGATCGACCAGTTCAAGGGTGAGTATCGCGACAAATTAATTGCACTGTGTCGTGAAGCAGGATTCGTAGAGCATGATCTGAAGGAACTGGGCCGTCTGCGTTATGGTCGCCAGATTGATGCAGCTTATCGCTTGGGTGGCATGCGTTGTCCCGAAGCCGTTCCGGGTTTGATGGAATTGCTGAAGGATGAGAAACCAGGCCCGATGGCCATTATGATTGGTCGGTCCATCTCCAGATGTACGACTCAGCAAGGTGAACTGAAAGACATGCTCGCTTTGCTGTTAACCAAAGGTAAGTCCATTCACCATCTGGCAGCAGATATACTGCTCGAAACGAGTCTGGATACGAGCAGAATTCTAATTGAATTGCTGGAGGATCGGAATCCTGATTTTGTCAAAGTCGGACTGGTTGCCATGTGGGGACAGGCTGTGCCTGAAGTGATGCCTGCACTCGACAGACTGGTAGGCGCAGAACATCAGGATGTACGTGCCGAAGCAGTGAAGCTGTATCTTAGCGCAAGTCCGGCACTCCGGGATGAGACAATTCTGAAGCTGATTCAGGACCCCGATCCGGAAGTTCGCGCCGAAGTGGTACAAGCGCTTGGTTCGAAACATGCATCTGGCAGTATTCCATTACTGCGCAAAGCGCTGCGGGATGAAGACTGGAGAGTTCGTTATAACAGTGCGGAGAGTCTGAGCAAGCTCGGTGAACCGGGATTCGAAGCGCTGTGTCAGGCTGCGGTGCAAGGTACAGTTGCTGAACGCGAGATTGCGATGCAGCAGATTGAGAGCACCATGCAGCATACGAGAACCGATGACAGAGCTGTAGAGCAGATGATTGCACATAACAAAAAAAGACTGCTGTACGATCGCTATTTCGGCCCTGTCCGAGAGAATAGAACCAGCAAGAAACGCACAGGTGTCGCTACGGTAGGAGGGGATTACACTGCTTAGGGATCTACTATTAATCTACGGCATGGTCGCAATCTACTATGTTGTTTTTGTAAATACGCTCTACTTTTCCATTCTGGCTTTATCGTTCCGTAACATCTGGACGATCTTCCGGCGGTCGCATTATTCCAAATACAATACATTGTCAGGCTCGGAACTGGTGCCTTCCGTTTCTCTGCTGGTACCGGCATACAACGAGGAACTGACGATTATTGAAAATGTGAACTGCCTGATGACGCTGAATTATCCAACGTATGAAGTCATTGTTGTGAATGATGGCTCCAGTGATGCCACGCTAAATATCCTGTTGGAGGAATATCGGCTGAAGCCAGTACCCAATACGAAGATTCGGGGCAAGATCGCCTGTCAGAAAATTCGTGGGATCTACCATAACCCGGAGTTCCCGGATCTGTATGTCATTGATAAGGAAAACGGCGGTAAGGCCGATTCCCTCAATGCCGGGATCAACCTGTCCCATTATCCGTTGATCTCTTCCATCGATGCCGATTCTTTGCTGGAGAAGGATGCCCTGATCCGCATGGCACGCATGTATATGGAGAATCCGGAAGAGACGGTAGCCATCGGTGGAGATGTACGGATCGCTAATGGCTGCAAAATTGAAAACGGGGCAGTACAAGATGTATCGCTGCCACGCAAGATCTGGCCCATGTTCCAGTCGATCGAATATCTCAAAGCCTTCCTGGGCGGACGGATTGGTTGGAGTCACATGAACGGTCTGATCATTGTCTCTGGTGCCTTCGGTATGTTCCGTAAGGACGCTGTAATCGCCGTGGGTGGATACCGGGATGGTTATCCTGGGGAAGACATGAACATCATCATCAAACTTCACCGTTACATGCTGGAAAACAAATTGAAGTACCGCATTGCCTTCTGTCCTGAGGCCGTATGTTGGACGCAGGCACCGGATTCCTACCGGATCTTGTCCAGTCAGCGTAAGCGCTGGGGCCGCGGGAATCTGAAGAACATGATCGAGAATCGTGGCATGTTGTTCAATCCAAAATATAAGGTTATGGGTATGGTGACCATGCCATATAACGTCCTTTTTGAAGCGCTCAACCCGTATTTCCGGATTACCGGACTTCTGGCTCTCGCTGGATATGTCCTTCTGGATATGACGCAATGGCCGATTCTGGTTCTGTTCGGACTGCTGAACTTTGTGAGTGGTTATCTGCTGAGTGTAGGCGCACTTGTCCTGGAGGAGATTGCTTTCAAACGTTACAACAAACTCTCCGATCTGGTCAAAATGCTCGTCTACTCCGCGCTGAAATTCGTGGGTTACCACCAGCTCGGCGTACTGTGGAGATTGCAGGGACATGTGCAGTTCATGCAAAACAACAACTCATGGGGTACCATGACACGTCAAAGCTGGTCCGAGGATGAGAAGAAAACAAGCGAAGCCGCTTGATTAAAGAATAATCAAAGCAATTATATGTCCAACTAGACATTTACACGATAACGGAGAGGGCAGAAAAAGCCTGAAGAAGCGAAGCGTGCACCTAAAAGCTTTCTGAAAGAAAGCTGCATCGAAAGCATACCTTTATCCCCGGATTTCCCCTTGTATAAAGGAATCAAAAAATCTGGGGATAACAGTGATCGAAAGGCTGTTCTGTCATCGGAGTGTCAGTGTAAATAATATTTTTTTGGACTTATAGATAATCGAGGAGAAGGGTGGAAAAGAACATGCCAAATACGGCGACATTGCAGCGTGAGGCTGCCGTTAATGTGTACCGAAGTGTAGAACAGGGATTGAAGGAAACGGGTGCCGAAACATGCGGCTTAATGTTCATCCATTGTGCAGGAAACTCTCAACCTGAGCAGCAGGTCAGGACACATCTGGAACAAACGAGTGAGTCTGCCTTCCAGGTGTGGAAGGATGGGGCTACCCAAGCGATTGCCGTCCTGCTGCCAGGTTTGACACTGGATGAAGTTCATTATGAAGGACTTCGGATCAAACATGAGTTGCAAGAGACTGTACCCGGTGCCGATCCACAGATTACACTGGCCAGTTTCCCGGAAGGGGAGCGCCCTTCGAAGGCAACTATTCAGCATATGGCTGAGTCCTCGAAGCTCGTTGATTCGTCGGAGATTCATATCTACACGCTGGACAATACGGCGGACGAGCCGGAACGAATTTTGATTGTGGACAACGATCCGACGGTACGCGAATTCCTGCAATTGCGGTTGAAGATGCAGGGATACGAAACCTATGAAGCCGTAGATGGACTGGCTGCACTGGAGTTAATCGAGAAGGTTACACCAGACTTAGTGCTCACGGAGCTGAATCTGTATGGCATCGACGGTCTGCCGTTCATCCATCATATTCAGAACCTGGAGATGGAGCATCCGCCCAAAATTGTCGTGTTGACCGAGCAACGTGTCGAGCAGACGATCAGCCAATGCTTCCGCAGCGGCGTGGATGATTACATGACCAAACCGTTCTCACCTGTAGAGCTGGATGCCCGAATCAGACGCTGCCTGCATTAGAAGACAGCTTGGAACAACTGATTGTGTGAAGTGCAAAGTAAGAGCTTTTTTTACACTATGAATCAGATAGATTAGAGCAACATTTAGAGCACAGACACTCATCTATTTATATGGATTTTAAGCACCACCAAATACACTGCCCGGAGGGAATATCATGGAGAATCAACAATTCCACACATTACTGAATGCGATTGAAAATAAAGAAGCTGTACTCGGCGTTGTCGGGCTCGGTTACGTAGGACTTCCACTTGCCGTGGAAATGGTCAATCAAGGTTTCACGGTAATCGGAATTGATCTGGATGCGTCCAAAGTAGAAAGTATCTATCAAGGAGATTCCTATATTCACGATATTTCGTCTGATGAGTTGAAAAAAGTAATGCAAAGCGGTCGTTTCCAGCCAACGACAGATTACAGCATGCTGCGCGTGATCGACGCCCTCAGTATCTGCGTACCGACACCGCTTAGTGAGAATCAGGACCCGGATACGTCTTACATCGAGACTGTTGTGGATCAGATCAAACTGCATATGAAACCAGGCATGCTGATTACGCTGGAAAGTACCACTTATCCAGGTACAACCGAAGAACTGATCCAGCAGCAGCTGGACAAGATCGGACAAGAAGCAGGTAAAGACTATTTCCTCTGCTTCTCGCCTGAACGTGTGGACCCGTCGAACGGACGTTTCACAACATTTAATACGCCGAAAGTAATCGGGGGCACAACTGAAGCTTGCTTGAAGCTCGGAACAGCGCTATATGGAAAATATGTAGAAACCGTAGTACCGGTATCTTCACCAAAAGTGGCTGAGATGTCCAAACTGCTGGAGAACACATTCCGCAGTGTGAACATTGCCTTTGTAAATGAAATGGCGATGATGTGTGACCGCATGGGAATCGATATCTGGGAAGTTATTGACGCGGCGGCGACGAAACCATTTGGTTTCATGCCATTCTATCCAGGCCCAGGCATCGGTGGACACTGCATTCCACTTGATCCGATGTACCTGTCATGGAAGGCCAAAGGCTTCCGTTTCTATAGCAAATTCATTGAGCTGGCGCAATCCACCAATGACAACATGCCATATTATGTGCTAAACAAAACGTCAACGATTCTGAACGAATACGCTAAATCCGTACGTAAATCCAATATTCTGCTCCTCGGTATGTCGTATAAACCAAATATTGCCGACCTGCGTGAATCACCAGGACTGGAAGTATATGAACTGTTCAAGGAAAGTGGAGCTAACGTTAGCTACTACGATCCACATGCGGATTCCTTCCAGGACAAACATGGCGAGACCGTACACAGCGAAGCGTTCAATCTGGAGCAGTTCAAGAAGTACGATTGCATCGTGCTGATCACCAACCACAGCGATTTGCCTTACTTTGATATTGCCGAGATGGGTGTGCCGATTCTGGATACACGTAATGCGTTCCGTTCGTACACACATCCGCATATCTACAAAATTGGTCACTCGGTACAGCATCCTGTGCTTGAACCAAGTGAAGCGTTGCTCGTCTGAGGAAATATATGAGGCAACGGGGCAAGCTGGTGGGTATGGCGAAATGGGCTATTCTGGCTGTGGTGTTGTGCCTGTTGCTTCTGTCCTGGATGTTCAAATGGTTCTCGGCAGAGGAACATAAAGCGACCTGGCTGTGGGACGCGTCCATTATTGCAGAGCAGACACCTGAGATTATTGCTTTCTCCAAAGAACAGGGCGTGGATTCCATCTTCCTGCAAATCCAGGATGAGGTGCCTGACGCAACATACCGCAAATTCATTGCGGCTGCCCGGCAGGCTGAGATTGAAGTGCATGGACTTAACGGTCATGCAGACTGGGCCTATGAGGAGAAGCGGGATGAAGGACTTGCTTTTATCGAGCGAGTAAGAGCATACAATGCAGCTTCGGCCAAGAATGAACGCTTCGAAGGCATTCAACTGGATGTGGAGCCGTATCAGTTGAAGCGCTGGGAGAACGAGGAGAGCAGCGTCATTGCAGAGTGGCAGAACAACATGAAAGCCTGGACAAAAGCCGGCGAGGATGCCGGACTGTACATGAGCGCTGCCATTCCGTTCTGGCTTGATGCCCGTCAGTCGGCTGAAGGTGAGGGTACATTCAGTCGGTGGGTGATCTCACATTTCGATGCGGTGGCCATTATGGCTTACCGGGACAGTGGGCAGCAGATGTATGATCTGTCCAAGGAAGAACTGGACGAAGCGGATGATCTCGGCAAGAAAGTCTGGATCGGAGCGGAACTCGCGGATACACACGAGGGGGATCACCTGACCTTTTTCCGTAAACCGGTTAGCAATATGAATGAAGAGATGGCAAAGGTGTTTGATCTGGGTACCTCTCATTCTTCTTTTGCAGGTGTAGCTGTGCATCATTATGAAGCATGGTATGCGAAGGAGAACGGTATTCCGCTTGCGCGCAAGAATGAGGAGAAGGAATAGTGTTAGGTCAGCGTTAACAAGTTGCTGGTTCCTGGTACATGCGTCAAGACTATTGTATAGAAAGAAGGCAAGTCCCGAGTAGATGGGGCTTGCCTTTTTTAGTGGTAGATTTCGTAATGGGTTTTGCAACACTATGCTGTGCAGGATATGAAACCCAGGAGTCCATAGCAATTTGGTAAAGCGACATCTTGCACAACCGTACACAAGGCGTGGTGCATGAGGCATGGAGTATAGGCTGGGGAGCGAAAGGTCGCTCCCTCACTCTTTCGTGCTCTCCGCTGTGCGATAGCGATTGGGCGGCAGACCGACTTGCTTTTTGAACGCTTTGGAGAAGGAGAACAAGTCCGGGTAACCTACGGAATGAGCCACTTCGGTTAAGCTTAGCGGCGTCTGCACGAGCAGACGTTTAGCCTGATTCATTTTCAATTGTTGGATATATTGCACAGGGGACAGACCATAGGCTTTGCGGAACTGTTTGGCAAAATGGGTTCGATCCACACCCGCATGAGCGGAAACACCTTCCACGGAGATGCCACCTGCAAAATGAATGTCCATGTATTCCTTGCCTTTCTGGAGCCAAGGCGTGGCTGAATCCGGTTGCAATCCTTTGGTTGCGGGGGACCGGGCAATTCGGTCGAATAGAGTTAGAAACCGGGTGAGTCGTCCCAGATCGCTCGCTCCATCCTGAGGTTTGCGAACATCCTCCATGAATGAGCGCATGGCGCTTGCAGTCTCGGGGGTCAGTACACCTGAACGGTACGGTGAGTCGGGTGTAAGTCCAATTCGGGAAAGCAGTTCGGCTGCATGTGCACCATCAAATGCAATAAATATTTTCTGCAACGTGTCTTCCGGGTCCGTCCAGTACTCATGGGTAACATGTGGAAATAGACAGAACGCATCCCTGGCACGAAGGGCATGACGCTGTCCGTTCTGTATGAATGTACCTTCCCCCTCCAGTACAAACAGCAAATAATAATAAGGTGTCGTACGAGGTCCAATATGATAGTTGGTCTTGGCTATATTTCGTCCGATGCGAATCGGCCAGGCGCCACCAGCTTTCTCGAATTCAGATGGAGTGAAGAAAATAATATCCAAAAACTCATGGTGGTCCTCCTTCATGCTTTCGGTCATCAGGAACACCTCTTTATTGTATAAGTATCGTTTGTACATTCTAAAAGTTTCGCTTACAGATGTAGTTCAAAAAGTCCGCTTTTGATTACGAATCATGCCTAGTGGCATCATCAGCATCGAATATGGCATTCAGCCGAAATGTCCGTTGCTCACGTAGCTCTATCTACGCTCCGCTACTCCATTTCTAACTTCATTCCATCTTCTCGGTACTGAAAACCGGATTTTTTGAACACGTATTTAAACCTATTATACAGGTGGGTTTTATATATATTCAAGATCAGGAAGACCTAAATCTGAGAAAAGACCACAAAATGACAAAATAAAATTGCCGCGAAATGACATTGATCACAGACAAATCAATTGATATGATGTCCATACCTATTAAACCAAGTTAATTAATCGGCATTTGGAGCTTTCATACGAATAGAATGATCAGAAATTAGGCGCACTTTAAAAATAAGTTTCAAGAGGTGCCAACGTAGTGGAGGGGACGAAATCGATTCTGAAGAAGCGAAGCGGTCACCTTTATCCTAGAATTTTTACCTTTAAAAAAGGAGAATCAAAAAAATTCAAGGATAACAGTGATCGGAAGAACGATTCGTACCCGGAACGTCAAGGAGGCGTAACAGTAACTTTTTTTAACATGAGACTTTATTATTCATAGAAGGGATTGACTTTTGTGAGCGAACAGGAAGATATGAAGTTTGGATGGTTTTTGCCTACAGCAGGGGATGGTAAGTATGTAGGGGTTGCTCCGGAGCGGGAGCCGAGTCTAGATTATCTGATTGATGTGGCACAGACGGCGGAAAAGGCAGGATTCGAATTTGTACTGATTCCTACAGGGGGAGCCTGTCTGGACGCGTGGGTGGTCGGTTCAGCAGTGATGAGTCACACGAAGACATTGCGTCCCCTTGTCGCCATTCGCCCGGGATTGGTTACACCCGTGCTCGCTGCACGAATGGGAGCCGCACTGGATCAGCTCTCTGGTGGTCGCGCCATGATCAATGTGGTGACAGGCAGTTCTGTTCGCGATCTGGAGGAACTCGGCGATCCACTGGCACATGCGCATGATGAACGGTATGTCCGTGCGAGCGAGTATATGGAAGTCATGAAGCGTTCATGGACCCAATCGACGGGACTGAATCTGACGGAGTTTGCTGGAAGTGGTTCAAAATCTGGAGCAGATGCACCAAGTGATCCCAATCCTGAATTTAACGGCCAGTATTACAATTTCAAAGGACCGGTAGGCATGCCGGAGACGGTGCAAAACCCGCATCCACCATTTTACCTGGGAGGAAGTTCTCCGATTGCCAAGAAGGTCGCTGTTGAACATGCAGATACGTTCCTGATGTGGGGCGAGCCCCATGACTGGATTCAGGAGCAGATTGAAGAGATTGAGGTCATCCGTCAGCAGGTGAAAGAGGAAACGGGACAAGATCGTCAGCTCCGTTACGGCATGCGTGCTCAGGTACTCATTCGGGATACCGAAGAAGCAGCATGGGCAGCGGCTTGGGAGATTATTAGCAAAGTACCACCAGAAGCGATTGAGAAAGCCAAAGCCGCTTTTGCCGAGACGGATGCAACCAACCAACGCAGACAGAACGAGTTACGGGAACTGTCCGAGAAGCAGCAGTTTGTCGTAGGTCCTAACCTGTGGACAGGCTTGTCCGTTGTGCGTTCCGGCGGTGCGATCCTTATTGTAGGTACAGCCGAACAGGTCGCAGAGCGTTTGATGGAATATGGAGATCTGGGTGTGACAACCTTCATTCTGTCCGGTTACCCGCATCTGGAAGAGGCAGAAATCTTCGGACGGACCGTGATGCCGATCATTCGCGAGAAATGGAAAACAAGACAGAAGCAGCATCAAGTTACTACTAACTAAGTAAGTTTAACTAATTTTTTTATACGAAAACGGAGAGGACAGAAATAACGTGAAGAAGCGAAGCGTTCGCCTTTATCCCCGGATTTTTCCTTTTATAAAAAGGAATCAAATAAATCTGGGGATAACAGCGATCGGAAGGTTATTCTGTCATCGGAGTGGTCAGTATAAACATTCTTTAGTTAAAATATCAAGCATCCTCAGGAGGTCATCTTTCATGAAAAAAAATAAAAAATTAATCCTGCCGCTTGTCAGTATGCTGGTGATGTCCATCCTGCTGTCAGCTTGCGGCGGTGGGGATAACGCGTCATCTGGAGAGAACGGCTCCTCGGGTTCAGGTAAAGTTACGATCAGCTTCATGCACTGGCGTGGAGAAGATTCCGAAGCACTCAACAAGACTATTGACGCATTTGAAAAAGAAAACCCGAACATCAACGTGGAGATGCAGACACTGCCCTCCGATCAATACCAGTCCACCGTACAATCCAAAATCAGTGACGGTTCGGTAGGAGATGTATTTGCTTCCTTCCCGGGTGCACAGTTCGAAGCTTTCACCAAAGCGGGCTTGTTCACGGATCTGACCGGATCATCATTCCTGTCGGCCTACAATTCGAAGTTGATTGAATCAGGACAGCATGATGGCAAGCAATATGCGATCCCGTATCAACTCGTATATAACGATCCAATCTATAACGTAAAACTGTTTGAACAATACGGCTTGACGCCACCAACCGATTGGGAAGGCTTTCTGGCCCTTTGCCAGAAGCTGAAAGACAATGGCATCATTCCGATTGCTTTTGCCGGAGCTGACATTGGCCCAGGGCAATTCATGAATACGATGGTGATGAACAATGCACCGAGTGACGACATTTTTACCAAAGTAGAAGCGGGCGAAGCCAAACTGACAGATGAGTTTTGGGTGAAAACGTTGACTCAAATCAAGGAACTGAACGATAAAGGTTACTTCCAACAGGATGCACTGGGTACCAAAGACCCTGCGGCTGGCGCACTGTTTATTCAAGAGAAAGCAGCGATGCTGGCAAGTGGATCGTATCAATTGGCTCAGAACAAGCAGCAGAATCCTAATCTGGAGCAAAAACTGCTTGCACCAATTACGGTAAGTGCAGATCAAGCGAAGTATGAAGGGGTGCATACGACCACATTCATGCTCGCCGTGAACAGCAAATCGAAACATCCGGAAGAAGCGAAGAAGTTCCTCGAATTCCTGAGCAATCCGGAAGTGGCGAGTGACTATGCCAACCAAACGGGACAAAATGTAACGGTGAATGATGTGAAGTACGATACGCCTGAGCTTCAGGTAGCCGGAGAATGGGCAACCAAAAAGACCGTGTTCCAGCCACGGTTCACCATCCTGAACGGAGATAATCAAAAAGCAGTAACCAACTCCATTCAGGCTGTACTGAGCGGCACTTCTCCAGAAGAAGCAGCACAGCAGGCACAAGCGATCATTGATCAGCATATCGGGAAATAAACGATGAAAAACCGTCTTCAGCTATCCCTGTTTCTGATCCCCGGGTTGCTGCTGTACGTTGGATTGTTCGTATTTCCTACATTGACGGGGCTGTTCTACTCCTTTACGGATTGGGACGGGGTATCCCCGTCGTATGCATTTGTAGGGCTGGATAATTACAAGGACAGTCTCAGCAGCATCGTATTCCGCAAAGCCTTTGGTAACAACGTGGAGTTCATGTTAACGGTTGTTATTGCACAAACCTTTATTTCACTTGTCCTGGCCTTGCTCCTGGTACGCAATACCAAGACACGCATTGTGCTTCGGGCGTTGTATTTCCTGCCTGCGATTCTGTCCTCCGTATCGGTCGGACTGATCTGGGCATTTATGTATGATCCATCTATCGGACTAATCAACTATGGACTGAATGAAGCGGGGATGAGCAGCATCGCTCGTAACTGGATTGGTGATCCCAAGATCGCCATCTATTCCATCGCTGCTGTACAGGTATGGGCACATGCCGGACAGATGATGATTGTATTCATCGCGGGTCTGCAAGGCATTCCGGCAGAACTGTATGAAGCGGCTCGTATGGACGGCGGCAGCAAATGGCAGGTATTTCGTACCGTGACCTGGCCGCTGCTGGCACCTTCGGCAACGATTGTTGTGGCCTATACGACCATTCAGTCGTTCAAGGCATTTGACCTCATTTTTACAATGACGGACGGAGGCCCGAACTACGCAACTGAAATTTTGACAACATATATCTATCATACCGCCTTTGGCAGCTATTCATTTGGTCTGGCTTCTGCCGGTTCCATGATCTTCCTGGTGTTGCTCGCGCTCTTGACGCTGTTGCAGTTCAAGGCACTGCGTGCCGACCGGGTAAGCTATTAAGGTTGATGTTGGAGCATTCATCCTGCAACCGAGGCAGAAGGGAGTTCACATGTTTTTAAAATGGTTCAATCGCCTGATCTTATTGGTGTACGCGCTGCTGATTCTGGTGCCGCTGTACTTTGTATTTGTATCCTCGTTCAAAACAAGCAGCAACTTTTTCACCAGTCCGTTCAGCTGGCCGGACCCGTTTACGTGGGATAACATCACCGGCATGTTCCGCAATCAGCCGATGTGGCAATATTTCGGAAACAGTCTGGTCGTGACGCTCGGTACGGTTGCCATTGAGTTATTGCTGAGCAGCATGATTGCTTACGCTATTGTCCGCTGGGGCGGCAGTGTAGGCAAAATTGTGTTTGCTCTGTTCGTAGCAGGTCTGATCGTTCCATCCCAAGTGAGTATGCTGCCGATCTATTCCCTCACGCGTACACTCGGGTGGTCGGACAGTCTCACGGGATTGATTGTTGTATCCGCGGCTATGCTGATGCCTGTCTCAGTATTTATGCTGACAGGTTTCATGCGCATGCTCAATTCGGAGATTCTGGAAGCGGGCAGTATGGATGGAGCAAGTGAATGGAGGCTCTATACCCGGATTGCACTGCCACTGGCTGCACCTTCGCTGGCGGCAACAGCTACGTTCCTGCTCGTCATGGTATGGAATGACTTGCTTATTCCGATGCTGATGCTCAGCAGTAAGTCCAAGCTCACTTTACCGCTCGCGCTTATGCAGTTCCGCGGGGAATACGTGACGAACTATCCGATGATGCTTACGGGTGTGCTGGTAACTGCCATTCCGATGATTGCGTTGTTCCTTCTACTCCAGCGTTACTTTGTAGCAGGTCTGACAGCGGGTTCACTCAAGGGGTGAGGTATCGCAGAAATCGGAAGGAAAAGCTTATTTTGCATTGATTTCTGGAGCATTCTGCATAATAATGATTTAGTGTCAGAATGACTACATAGAGATCAAGGGAGCTATAAGTGATGAGCAAACTGGAAGTATTGCGGAATCCCAAGCAGCGCAAGCTGCTGTTCAGTGCCGGCATGAGCTGGCTGTTTGATGCGATGGAAGTTGGTATGATCTCCTTTATCGTGGCTGCACTTGCCAAGGAATGGAGTCTCAGTCCCGGACAAGTCGGCGTGCTTACGAGTATTAACTCGATCGGTATGGCGCTCGGTGCTTTGCTTGCAGGTGCACTTGCGGACCGTTTTGGACGAAAGGCCATTCTGATGTGGACCTTGCTAATCTTTACGATTGCAAGCGGTCTGTCTGCATTGGCGACTGGATTCGCCGTATTGTGTGCACTGCGTCTGGTTGCTGGTATTGGACTTGGCGGCGAGTTGCCCGTGGCATCCACACTGGTATCGGAGTCGATGCCTACAGCGGAACGGGGACGTGCCGTTGTATTATTGGAAAGTTTCTGGGCAGGGGGCTGGATTGTATCCGCGCTCATTGCCAACTTTGTCATCCCGGAGTACGGATGGAGAATTGCCTTTGCCATTGGTGCGCTTCCGGCGTTCTATGCACTGTATCTGCGTCGTGCCATTCAGGACCCGCCGCGGTACAAGAATCATACCAAGCTTCATAAAATCACGTTCCGCGAGAAAGTGGCTACCGTCTGGTCAGCACCACATCGCCGTACAACGTTGATGCTCTGGATTTTGTGGTTTACCGTCATTTTCTCTTATTATGGAATGTTCCTGTGGCTACCTTCGGTTGTGATGGCAAAAGGATTCACGTTGGTTAAAAGCTTCCAATACGTGCTGATCATGACGATCGCACAGTTGCCAGGTTACTTCACCGCGGCGTACTTCATTGAACGTTACGGGCGCAAGTTCGTACTTGTTGTGTACCTTACCTTGACTGCATTCAGTGCGATTGCGTTTGGACTGGCGACAACGGAAGCGACGATCCTGACCGCAGGAATCTGTCTTTCCTTCTTCAATCTGGGAGCCTGGGGTGGTCTGTACGCCTACAGCCCGGAATTGTATCCGACTTCCGTTCGTTCGACAGGTGTTGGACTTGCCACATCGGTTGGCCGAATCGGTGGGGTGCTTGCTCCATTAATGGTCGGTATGCTGGTTCAGCGTGAAGTGGCAATCAGCCTGATTTTCACGATTTTCTTCGTGACAATCCTCATTGGCGCAGCGGCTGTACTGTTCTGGGGCCGGGAAACGAAGGGTCAGGAACTGGCCGAGTAATTGTCAATAAATACAACGCAACTTTTGTACGGGTCTGCCTGCCTACGGAAATAACGGGTTGGACAAGCGGTATAAGGTTGATACAAGAAGGGGCATGACCATGGTGTGACCATGGGCTCATGCCTCTTTTTGTTATGTTCAGCGTCGTTTTTTCACTGCGTCATCGGTCCGATAGACTTCATTTTTTCTATATCCTATAATGACACTCGGGATGTCCAACCGTGAGGATTCAGGGGAGAGAAGTGGGATCTGGATTCAGAAAAGTGGAGGTTAATGGAATGATGAAGAATAATATTGGAATGGATCAACCGAATGAACTGAATGAAATGAATATGATAAGTGAATTAGATAGCGTGAGTGAGATAAAAGAGATGAAGGTGGTTAGCCATATGAACAGTAACGAACGGACTACAGTTGATAGCACGAATGAGGGGCTGGATCTATTAACGTTTGCTGACAACATGGAGCCTATCACTGTCAGTCGGAAAGTCACTCATGGGAAGGGGAACACGGCTGGCAAAAGAGCAGGGCGGGTCAGCATGCTTCTCGGTGCCTGCGCATTGACTCTGGGATTAACCGTGGCAGCTCCTTCTGCGGGAGCACAGAAGTTGGAACAGGGCGTTCGCAGCGAGCATGTGCTGCAATTGCAGGAGCA
Organism: Paenibacillus amylolyticus; assembly: GCF_047302515.1. Classification (GTDB taxonomy): domain Bacteria; phylum Bacillota; class Bacilli; order Paenibacillales; family Paenibacillaceae; genus Paenibacillus; species Paenibacillus amylolyticus_G. The sequence goes on from NZ_CP168019.1 coordinate 1,304,688, forward strand.
ATTAAGCGATCTGGGCTACTTCGACGCCGGAATGACTGGATATTACGGTACGATTACCAAAAGCGCTGTCCGCAAGTTCCAGCAGGCGCAGGGACTGAGTGCAGACGGCGTTGCAGGTCCAGCGACGCTGAATAGGCTGAACAAAAAGGCCAAAGCCGAAGGCGAGACGTTACGCCAGTTGGCGAAGCTGATCCATGGTGAAGCGCGCGGAGAATCTTTTGAAGGGCAAGTCGCTGTAGGAGCGGTTGTGTTGAATCGGGTACATTCGAGTGAATTCCCGTCATCTATTTCGAAGGTTATTTTCCAGAAAGGGCAATTCACGGCTATAGATGATGGGCAGTTTAATACCAAGCCAACCCAGACCTCTTACAGGGCTGCTCGCAAGGCTTTGAATGGCGCTGATCCGACGAACGGAGCGCTCTATTATTACAATCCGAAGATTGCCACGTCGGTGTGGAGTAAGAGCAGGCCGACGCTGCTGACCATCGGGCAGCATGATTTTACGAGATGAGATAAGTTGGTGGAGAATTATTCGTAGACAGTAATTGGATACCATAGTATAACCCCGGTGGGTACTGCGAGGTGCAGGCTTCATCGGGGTTAATTTAAATTTGTATAACTTATAAGACTATAACTAGAGTTTTACCCTGAATCGAAAGTTAATGATGGTGCTAATAAGTCTAGATCTGTTGTTGTAGCCAAATCCCATGCTTGATCGGAAGGATTCAGCAATCATACCTTATACCTACCTTTTTTGAGAGTTTAGTGGTAAAATATTCTTACTATTTCCAAATATGATTGTTTTCTTTGAACCTATTAGACTAGATGAAATGGCTCTTGTATTGAATAGTAACGTACATAATTAGGAATAAAAGTGATTATTTGAATGAAGAAATTGTTATTAATTCTATTAGCAGGAGTATCTATTGTAGGTTCCAAGTATGTAACGTGTCCGAGGTGGTAGTCTACAGCAGAGACCATAAAGTAATATACAGTCTAGAATTAGTCCGACGCACTGGAGGGAACTACATTCAAATTAGAATTTCTAGTAATATTCATGTTTCACCTAGGAAAGCAGGAGCGAATTGAAAGTGAGGGAAGATTATGTACCGAATGGTGATGATCATCTTGGCTGCTATGTTGGTACTAATATTAGGGGGCTGTGCAGGTGTGAATGAGAAAAAAATAAAGGATCAAGAAATTATAAATCGGTCAGAAGCAATGGCAATTGAATATCTGAAGAATACCTATAACTTGGAAGTAACTATTACGGATAAAGAGATAATGCCTAAAATGGCCATGAGTTGGGTAACTGTGTACGGCCATGTAAAAGAGCACAAAGAGCAAACGTTTAGTGTTTCTATTAATTATGAGACAAATAAGCAAGAATCATTTATTTATAGCCAACAACTAAAGAGTGCTTTGCAAGAAGAAGGATATATTTTAAATAAAAATGCAACACAGTAGAGGGGTTAGTTACACATGGAAGCTACTGTAAGACAAGACATTACAGATCTGAATTATAGAACTATGTCCCAGATAGCCTACTTAAAAGTAGAAGAAGGTCAAGAAATTGATGTACCGGGTTGGCAAGTGCTAGATCAGAAACATAATGTATCTGGTATGGATGCTGTTACATTCTACAATCCCGAGACGAAGCAAGCAGTAATTGCATTTCGAGGAACAGAAGGGGACGCAATTCCGGCAAGATCTGTTCCAGATTTTAGAACGGATGCTTTACATATTGGTTTCCCCGAAATCGGTGCAACCATATAACGTGCAATAGATTGGAAACCGAAGTTCTGGAAAGATTTCTCACGTGGGGTTGAAGATGGGTTAGGCATTACAAAATTAAATGATTGGGTTGGCGATGTCAAAAAGACGGTAGATAAAAATGTGGGGAGCTTTAATCAACTCTATGAGGCAGAAAGCTATGTCAAGAGCATGACAGACCAACATAAAGACTTACAGTTTTCCCTAACGGGTCATTCTTTGGGAGGTGCTAATGCTCAATATGCAGCGGTATACACTGGATTAAATGCCGTTACTTTTAGCGCTCCTACAGTCGTAGCATCGCTTACTCCCGAGATGAGAAGGAAAGCAGAGGAGGGGGTATTTGATGGACAAGTGACTAACTTTATACATCCTGGAGATGGCATTGCAAGTGGTTTTTTTGGTGGTTATGAGCGGCATGTGGGGGCCACGTTTCTTATTGATTCTAACTATGCAGATGGAAATGAAAACTATGGCATTAACGTTTGGGCCAAGGTAGTGGATACGTTTTTTGAGGATGGTCCTAAATATCACGATATGAAGCACTATAGCTTCGATCAAGATGGATATATTGATAATCCTCTTTATGATGAAGTTACTGGAGAACGAGTAAATTTCTCTCCGCGAAAGCCTTCGGAGCATAATATACTTGATCACGCGCGCGAAGCATGGGACACATTGACCAAAGGATTCAAATCGGTGGCCAACGTGGTTGGTGGATACTCCGCAGGGACCATAGAGCTAACTCCTGAGGAATTGCAAGAGACTGCGGACAAATGGAGACGACAAGCTCAGGATATGAGTTGTACCTTTGAACGGATTCAACGGAACTTTTTTGAGTATACCGAGAGCAGTCATAGTCAGCGACTTGTACCCATCGTGTGGGATCTTCAAATGAGTATTAAGCAGCTGGATGAATGGCACCTGGAGCATACGTCGGAACTGGTGGACTACATTAATCAGAAGGCAGAAGATTTTATACAAGCAGATTCCGGAGCACAGTGAAAATTTACATAGTAGCAAAAGAGCCTAACCAAACTAAATCTAACTAATCGGAGAGTGGAAAAGTTGAAAAAAATAATGTTACCCATAATGAGCGCTGTAGTAGTCGTATCGACATTGATTTCTTCCCAGGCTTCTGCCGCAACAACAACCTTCAAAGATGTACAGGCTAATCACTGGGCAAAGTCTGCTATTGAATCTGCGGTTTCCAAGGGATACTTCAAAGGATACGGTAATGGATTGTTCAAGCCCAATGCTTCGGTAACAAGAGCAGAATTTGCATCCCTAATTTCACGAGTAGCCAAAGACATGACACTTCCGGAAGATGCCCAGACTGATTCATTTAAGGATCTGAAGGGACACTGGAGTAAAGCTGAGGTGGATCGGGCAGTTACTTTGGGGTTCATTAATACCAAAGACTATCCAAACGGATTTAAACCAAGTACTCCGATTACTCGCGAGGAAATGGCTAAATGGTTGAGTTCCGGATTGGTTGCTTCCAGTGCTGAGTATAAAACAGCATTTGCTGAAACGAAAGGAACGTTACTTCCAGTCAAAGAGTCGTTTAAACCAGGAATTGCTCAAGATAAAATTCCTTATCTCGCTGTTGCAATGGGAACCAACCTGATGAACGGCTTTCCAGACGGATCGTTTGGAATGGACAAAACAACAACACGAGCGGAATCTTCTGCTATTTTGCTAAGACTCGAAAATGTGCTAAAAAAAGAAGCTGTGACATTTGATGATCTAAATGAATTAAGAATGATGGGTACGAAAAAAACGAATCTTGAATTGGTATCTAGCCTGACTACAGGGAAAACTTCTATCGCTGATATTTCAGGGAAACGGAAAACGTTCCGTAACGGATCTGGTAGTCTGGTGTTCCATCGCTTAATTGGTATAAACACGTCAGAGCCTAAGAAGAAAGATAGCATCTATACATCTTTGTTCATGACTGAATTTGGGATGAATAAATACAAGAATAGTGGCTTACTTCCTGTATTCACAGAGATCACGATTTATCCTAAAAAGAATGGATTTGCCATAGGCGATTTAGTTAGTGGAGTGATTGATATGAATGGTCGAGGTATGACAATAACGAATAAGTTGGATGAGAAGTATGGCTACGTCACAGTACCAAATATTGAAACAGCGAAGTTTTTTGCTAAATACAAGAATGGTGTAAAGGTGTGGATGGTAGATTATCTTGAAATTAAAGACTTCTACGGACAATTCAATATGGACGATGGTTCATATGCAGTTATTTCAAATAACAACTAGGCAGGAATTATAAATGAAAAAGAAATGGACTGTTCTATCATTACTCGTGATAATCCTTATTTACTCCTTCGGAGTTATGTCTATTAAAACCTATGCTAACTTTAAGAACGGCTATCCAGATAAAGACATAGAAGTAAAACCAAGCGGATTAGCGAGAGGTAAGCAAACGATAAAAGTCAAAGTAAAGGGAAAAGCCGAACCTAACCCTAAGACTATCTGGACTCAGGGTGATTTTAAAATATGGCAAGCTACAAGTGAAAAATACGGTAGGGTAGAAACATACACTTATTCTTCTAAAGAATCTGCTCTTCCCTTGAAGCTTCCGGAAGATAAATTTGTTAAAGATGAGATTAACACTAAAAACTACGTACCTGAATCATTACAAGATACTGAAACAAATAATAAATTCAAGAGAGATTACGTCACGGATTTAGAAATTGATGATATTAAATACAACACTAAATCTGGAAGTTATGCAATTAAGCTGGGTTCTAAACCGAATTACAAGAAGGGCAGCTTGCTAGTGACGATAGAGACGCGGACTGGTACTGATAAAGTGGATGCAGATAATAACTCAGATTTCAAGTATAAAGACAAATGGGATTACGGTATAAGACAGGATGGGGATAAAAAATATCAAGTCGAATATCTCACACCACTAGAGATCGATTACAGTGGTTACGTTACGGAAACCAAAGAGATCCGGGTTAGAGAGGACATGCAGCTTCAATTAAATGATGTGAAATCATTGGTTGCAGAGATCCGTACGAAAGCATACGACCAAGAGGAATTCGGTAACTGGATAAACGTTTCCAAACGCGCCGACCAAATCGAATGGAGTTCTAACAAACAAAACGTAGTTTACGTAGAACCTAAGACTGGTCAAATTGTTGCAAAAAATATTGGTACAGCGGTCATCACTGCAAAATGGAAGAATTCCGAAAAAGGCCCATATTACATTTATGAAAATGTAACGATTACGGTTGGCGATACGCCACCACCCGAAATTCCGGAAACGCCAGATGCGGCATGTGCAGAGTCGCCTGTCGGAGAAATGACAGGGGAGAGAATGGACCCTAATGCAAGCGCAGTTATTAAGGCCGATCAACGTGGGAGTGAGCCATTTGACGTACTGCGAGGTATCCCTACCTCTGAAAGTTTGTATGGCAATGTATTTGGTCTAAGTTACCTATTCCAAAATAAGTTTGTGAATATGCAAGGCACTTGTACATATACCGTAGTTGTTGAAAAAACGTATAACAAAACGTGGACAGACGAAAGGAAGGTTTCGGATGGTAAAGGTGGTACGACGACGGTATCAACTCCAAGATCTAGAGATGTAAAAGTACCCTACACCTATACTGTGAAACGGGATTTCGAGTATTGGAAAATTGACACTTTGCTCGTTTATGAGATAACCGATGCGATCCTAAAAAACTATGCTCTACCACAGATTGAACTATATCCTGCTGATTATCGTAGTCCCATCTATGCGGCGGCTACGAACGGTACCTTTTACGCACCCAATACACCGGCTGTGTTAACAGCGCCTTCACAGCCAGTGCCGGGAGGGACCAGCGAACCTCCAACACCAACAGATGATCTCTCATCAATTGCGGAAGATGCTGTGCCAAAGGTCCAAGTTAAGAATGACTATTTGAAGTTTAATGGGGCTGTTGTCATGGACAACGCAAAAGTAGAAGAAACGGGGCCAACGCCAGGTCAGATCGCAGAACCCCAAATGATTGGCAAAGATGTTTTGTACAGTCCTGACAATGAAATATCCAAAACCTTGTTAAATAAGAAGGATACGCCTAGCACAGGCGAAATCCGTTATGAATTAATGAGTGGAAATGTTAATGATGGAAATGAGGAAGAAACCTTTGAAATTCCGGGGATTAACACAGTCACTGTTCATACGCCAGTCGTGAACTATTCCCTTGTTTCAGACGATCAACCTCATAATCAGAAAACGATACCGAATATGGAGCGATCTGCCCTTATTTTGGAGCGGCCGTTCACAGTCCGTATCCCCACGAGCGGACAGCATTTGGATGTCAACTCGTATCCGGGATATGGGGATCGGGATTATGCCAAATATTATCGAATCAAACAGGTGCGGTTTCCGTTTGACGTGTACAGTGCCGACCAGACACAGTTTTACCCGCGGAGTACGTGGATTGATATTCCGGTGTACGTGCTCGATACCACCTTTTATCTGCCTGTATGGGTAGACGAAGGAGATTACCAGGTGGAGTTCCGCAATATTGCAGAGAATGCACCTGCCGACTTTGAATCGATGTCCAGGAGCAATGCTCAACCCGATGCCAACACAGATCTAACCTACCATCTAGCCAGCGACGAAGTATCCGTGGAGGTCATTGGAAGGTTATACGATTTTGAAATCACGGATATTGCAGACTACAACTGGGAGCTTGTTTTCCGGCGGTTTAAAGGTAGCATTGCCCCAACCTGGATCAGCTACTGGACAGGAACGCAGGGAATTGATGGAGACAAACGAGGGAACAAACCGCAGTTTACCGTACCGATTCGCCCAGGCAGTCATCCGCTGCAAGGGTATCAGAATGTGGCTGTGAAGACAGGATATCACTTTAAGTTTGATTTCAAAACCAAGGGCAATATGTTCGGGCCTAGAGACGGTATTCGCCTGACTCCAACCTTTGATTTTGTTAGCAAAGACGGGAAAACACACGTGCCGGTAGATCTGTATTACTCGACAAACCAGCGAAGCTTTATTCGTATTGGCTCAGCAGAGGATCAAGTCAAGCGGTTTGTCATTCTCAATGATCGGTTACGTCAAGTACCTTCGGAACAGCTACGAGATACGGCGACCTACAAATATAATCGCTATGGCGAAATTCATCCAGGGATGATGAGTGAACGTACGTATCAGGAGTACTACCGGGATAAATTTACGAAGATGAAAACCCCTGTAGGCGGATACAGTCTGCTTCTGATGCCGGAGCAATTACGTACGTTTATCGGACCCAAAACGAATATTCCGACGAACGCAAGTGCGGATGTACTTCGTACAAATGCGGCCATTCAGCAGTGGTATGGAGAGTATAGTCTACCCGCGGAGCCTTACGTGGTTCAAGCAGGAACCAATCTGGCCGAGTATGGGCGCACCCATGGTGGTTTGGATGCAAAGTCACCCATCTTCTTAAAGAACGGCTATATCGTGGTGAACTTTAACTTGGAGTCGATCCAGGAAGGGAATCTGGGGGCTCCGCATCTGCAATATATCCATGCACCGCTGATGAACCAATGGTTGCTGGAAGGGTTTCAGCGTCAAGTCGAAGATAGCTATGGCAACTCGTTCACTTTAAGGGACGGAGATGTGGTGTTCTACCATGCTGATCGTTCCAGCCGAGATGATTTCAGTGCACAGGTGCCACATTAAGCGAGAACGTACAGCTAAAACAAGCACGAAATATGCCGAACGTTTAGAACACAATAGGTTGAGATAAGCAAGAAATAGAGTCCAGCAATGGACAGATGGAGAACGCGATGAGTAGAATACAAGTAACCCCGGAGCGTTTGTTTGAAGCCTCACGAGAGGTTGAACGGACTCGCGCGCGAATGAGTGATACACGCGAGGAACTGGTTCGATTGATCCGCTGGATGGAATCGATGTGGTCCGGGATGGTGCGAGAACGGTTTTTAGAACGATTTGAAGAAACCCAGCCCCGCATGATCGAAACGCTGGAGCATTTGACCCACATCGCGAAGGAACTCCGAGACATTGGTGTCCGTTTTCAGCAGGCAGATGAGATGAGCGGGGCGGCAGTGGCAGGTACCGTAGCTACGATGTCTATCGGGCTGAAAGCAGCGAATAGTTATAGTGATAAAGGATACCGGATGGCGTACAATTCGCAGTGGCATATGTGGCTACCAGTTAATGAGAAGGGCGTGACAGATCAGGCAGCCCTTCAGGCGTATGAGAAGGACAAGGGTAAACTGGATAATAGCAGCTTGAGTCAGGGGATGGGAGCTGTCGAGCCTCCGAATCAGGATCTAATCCAGTTACAGATTGAAGCATTAGAACTGAGAGTGAATCCTTTTACGGGAGAGCCCGTCACTGACGATTACGCCAAGATGATGATATCATCCCTGAAATGGAGTCAAATTGTAGCCGGAATCGGGCTGGTCACCGGAGGTCTATCTGGAGGAAAAGGTCCATACAAAGGACGTGGGACCAATCCGGCCATTGCCAAAGTGAAACAGACCATTAAAGATGCAAAGGCGAAGAGAGAGAAGTCGAGCAATGACGCTAACGGAACGAGTAAAGGTCTTAAAATACCACAAGGATTAACGCAAAAACAATTTGAAAAAGTTTCAGCGATGATTCGGAAAAAAGTTGGACATTTGAGTGATGATATTGTTGTTCAAGGCAGTAGAGCAAAAGGAACAGCTAAGGCTACCTCAGATATTGATTTTGCGATACGTGTCTCACCAGAGAAATTCAATGAACTAATTAAGGATTCATTTAGTAAAATAAAAGCTCCAAATCCAGGTTCTGCTAAAGAAAAAACAATGTTACATGCTATTGAAACAGGTAAAATTCAATCTGGTGAAGCAAAGCTGAGTAAATTTAGGGAACTACTGCAACAGGAGTTAGGTATAGATGTGGATATTTCTATAATTAAAATAGGTGGACGGTTTGATAATCCTCCATTTACCCCAATTAAATGATGAGAGGTGCTTTTAGTGGAATATCAATATGATTTGTTTACAAAAATATTTTTAGATACTGATTTGGAGAAAACATCAGTTGTAGAAACAGTATCAATAATGGTTAAGGGCTCTGCTGCAGGTTCTAGCATTGTGACTGAACAAGCTGAAATATTAATATTTAATAATGGGGATTTTGATGAAGAAAGAAGAAATAGGGGGAGTGATGAGTTTCTATATTATAAATATTATCTTGATATAGAGCCAATTGAGGGTGTAGAAGAAACGCTCTATATCACAGAAATCTCAAAAATTCTGACAAAATTATGGGATTCAGGATATAAAGCAGTTGCCTCATGTGACTTTGAAGAGGAGCTCCCAAGAAAAGGCGGTTATAATTTTGAAGAACGTTAAGATGCAAAGTTGTTCCCTGAATAGGAATATCTAAATATGTGATCCTGTATTAATTTCTTAAGGAATACTGGTTTTAATGGAGGAAGAAATATGGTAAGAAAGAAAAGTGGAGTAAGGAAAGAAGAGGAATTATTTAAAGGGTTAGCTGGTATAGCCATGCTGGGAGGTAGTGCGGGCACATACTTGTTAACAAGCTCTTGGAAAGCTTCGTTTGTCATTGGATTGCTTGGAGTTGTTGGTGTTGTTGTGTTAATGATTAATATTCAAAGTAAAAGAATTAAGCGCTTAAAAAAGTCGGGAATAGCAGAGATTGATCAAATGGATGGAATAAAATTTGAACATTACCTTGCTTATCTTTTTCGTTCTCAAGGCTATAAGGTCCAGGTTACGAAAGCAGTTGGTGATTTCGGAGCTGATTTAATCTTATCAAAAGACGGAAAGCGAATTTCTGTTCAAGCTAAGCGTTACAGTAAAAATGTAGGAATTAAGGCAGTACAAGAAGCACAGTCTTCAGTTGCGCATTATGGAACCGCTGAAGCTTGGGTTGTATCCAATAGTGATTATACTTCAGCTGCCTATGAACTCGCAAAGTCAAATAAAGTGAAGTTGTTTAATCGTGAAGCTTTAATTGAAATGATCCTAGCTGTGAATCCTCAGGGAACTGCTACTCCTCAAGTTGATGTCGCTGAAATAGATCGAGACGAGAACATTTGTCCAAAATGCGGGAATGATCTTATTAAACAATCTGGTCCAAGAGGACCTTTCTATGGATGTAGTAGTTTCCCTAAATGCCGTCACACCAAATCACCTAATCCATGATAGTGAAAGTGAGTATTAAATAGTAACCATTGCAACTGATTTTATATAAATATTAATTTTCTTTTGTCTCTAGCCCATACAAAAGAGGACTTGTTCTCCTTCCTATAGTTATTAAGTTACATATGTACTAGATCTGTGAATGTGAATTTCATGTTTGAAACTTTTTTTCAAGAAAAGGATGTGTTTAGACCCACATCAAGTATCAGAATATTCCATACTAATCCCAATAGGTTAATCATAATGATTCACCTGTTTTTTCACCTTTTTTTTGGAAACAAGCATAACTTAAAAACATAATCGTTATGGTGAGATTCATCTGGGGATGATGAATGACAATTAGGCGCATGGTAGCTGAGAATGAGACCAGACGAAAGCGTGTCAGAAGGAGTATGCCCTCTTTTCAATTGACAATGATTATCGTTATCGAATATCATCAAAGGATTACAAATGAATTTATTACTGAATAATAGGTTCAGTATGGGGTCTATCGGGGGAGAAAAATAGTGAACTGGGAAGAGTATATTCAAATGTGGGACAATTCATCGATTCAGCTGGTGGATATTCGCCAACTTGTAATAAGTAGTGGGGGGAAGCAGCAATACCTTCTTCCAGTCAGTGGTTTTATATATATCGTGCAAGGACAAGGCACCATTTCACTGGATGAAGATATACATATATTTAAACGGTTTTATCTACTACATGCAGGAAAAGGAAGCAGGATCAGGATCGAGGCCGGGCAAGATGAGGTCACGTACTATTACATTTTATATAGAGGTAGTATGTCTCCCAAAGCTAGTAAAGAGATTCAGCATAACTATGACATGAACAACCCTTTTCAACTACCGTATGCCTACCAGCCTCTCGCTCCGCTTAATCTATATCGCCATGTGGATTCCATGTATGAGGAATGGAGTCGTAGACAGGTGTTTGAACGTTTTCATGTGAAAATCGGCTTTTACCAGTTCGTATATACACTTGTTCAGCAACTTAAGCTTCAAGGGGTTACCTCAAAAGAAACGGATATGGTAGAAGAGATTATCCAGTACATTCACGAACATTACAATGAATCGATTTCGCTTGAGTCATTGGCCGAACTATGGAATTACAGCATTCAATATTTATCGAAGCAATTCAAACTCCGTACGGGGAGAAGCCCTATTGAATATGTGATTCAGGCGCGGATGGCTAAAGCGAAGGAATTAATGATTCGCACAGATGCTACGGCACAGGAGATTGCTTCAAGTGTAGGGTATAGTGACGTTTTTTATTTCACACGTCTGTTCAAGAAGCAGGTCGGGATGACACCGGGTCAATATAAAAAGAAAATGAAAGATAGCTTGGTCGATTCAGATAGTCCATGGGAAGGGTTCGTATCCTCTATGGGCAAACATTCTTCTTCTTGTTATGTTATTAATGATAATCATTATCAATATAAAACAGAAGGAGATTGGCAGATGTTTAAAGGAACAAGATCAAAGATGGTATTAACACTCATGTTATGTTTTACGATTATACTTTCAGCTTGCACAAGTGGGAACTCCAGTCGAACGAATAATCAGGGAGCAGCAGGTGGAAATTCAAATCAGAGTGCAGAGTCTACTCAAAATGTGACTTCCAACGAGGCCAAAGAAGATACAAGCACGCGCAAATTATCAACGGTCATGGGAGAAGTGAGTGTTCCTGTACATCCCAAACGGGTTGTTGTGGACTGGGACTTGGGGCCGGTCTTAGCTGTAGGGGTAACGCCAGTTGGCGCTTCCAGTACACAAATGAACTTTGCAAAGTTTCTAAAACCTTATTTGCCTGACACCGTTGAAGATATTGGGTTGGAGGGAAGTATTTCTTTGGAGAAGGTGTTGGACTTGTCTCCAGATGTAATTATTACTTGGAATCCGGCAGCCTACGAAAGTTACTCTAAAATTGCACCCACCGTTGTATTCGAGACAAGCAAGTACTCCACCATTCAGGAAGAAATTACGGCAATGGGCGATATCCTGGGTCGACGAGAAGAAGCTGAGAAGTGGAATGCTGATTTTGTAAAACGTACCGAAGCTGCCCGCAATAAAATCAAAAATGTCATTCCAAAAGATGCAACGATCTCGATTGTGGATTACGTTACGGTAGACAAATTCTTGATGGTAATCGGCAATGCAGGCGAGCGTGGGGGCAGAGCTACATACGATATCTTGGGTCTGAATCCAACGCCTAAAGTAAAAAGTGATATCATTGACAAAAATGAGGATCGTATTGAAGTGTCATGGGAGACTGTAAACGATTATGTGGGTGATTACGTCATCGTGCTCAAAGTTGAAGGTCAAGAGCCAACCAATCTTCCAGCGACGTGGACATCCTTAGATGCAGTCAAAAATAATCATGTGATCGAGATTGAAATGGAGAAATATTTCGCGGCGGATTCATTCTCATCCCTGTTACAAGCAGAAGATATTGCCGATAAGATCACAAAAATGGCTGCGACTGCTAAATGATTAACTGAAACAAAGTATACTGCTTAGTTAGAGGGTATCATCAAAGTCGCCTACATGGCGGCTTTTTTGGCATCATATTCAATTTATAATAGTAGAGATTCTGTCCAAATGGATGTAAGGGGAAGATTCTGACTAGCTTATAACAACATTTTTGGTAGTTCTGTTTCGGATCAAATTTGGACTCTTGTGTTTTAGAAATTACTTAAATGGTGGTGAATAGAATTGAAGTTTCTAAAGGAATCATTGATTGTAATCACATTAATAGTCATAGCTTCAGTCACATGGTATGGCTCCTATAAGAATGATATGAAGGAGCTTGAAGATGGTTTAAGAACGTATTTAATCGTTGAAAAGGGTATGGATGAACATGATATCATTAGCATCACTGCTCGTCGCAGTAAAATGCCACAGTATCCTGTAGTCGTCAAATTAAAGGACAATCCACAGGAAGTTGTATACACCCAGAGAGAAGAGCAATGGGTGCAACTATGGCCTGATCCATAATTGTCAGATGAATTGATGGTCACTTTCTTGATAGGAATAACCGGGTAAAGGATGTCACTGACTCACCATTTTCTTCAGTTCAAGCGCTGAAGATCCTTGAAACCTAATACGAATTTACAAAGTATATATAAAGGAGGATATAATTAGTTACCATTTATAAATTTGTACTCGGTTACATCCATAGAGGGGAGGACGAATATGCCATTTATTGGGGGAATCATTTTAATTTTTATCCTAGCATTTATTCTATAGTCATTAATGTTCCCGCTATTCAATAAAATAGGTAGTAGAATTTTGAAGAAATACAATAAATTCAAACAAGAGGAGAATGGTGATGAAAAATTCAAAGACGTTTAGGGTAGGGGCAATTGCGGTTGCATTAGTTATTATAGTGGGAGTGCTAATGGTGACCTTCTTTTTAACACGAATTCCTAATGGATATGTTGGGGTCGTTTATTCACCAAATGGAGGCGTAAAAGATAGCACACTGAGTCAAGGGTGGAAACTCGTTGGAGCGTTTGACAAAGTGACGAAATATCCTATCCGAATTCAAACGGTGGAATACAGAGATATTCAGATTGCTACTTCTGACGGGAAAAACATCACAATCGATTTTGCTTACAACTACCAAGTAGAACCAAGTAAAGTATCTTCTATCTTTAATACATTTGGGCCAATTAGCATTCAAGAAATTGAGGATACATATCTCAAGACACGTTTCCGTGACGCAGCTCGTAAAGGTATTTCCAAGTTTACAGTCATTGATGTGTATGGTGAAAAGTCATCCGAAGCAGGGGTAGACGTGCAACAACGTTTTTCTGATGACGTTAAAGAGTTAGGCTTTATTGTATCCAACGTTACTGTAGGTGTTCCTCAACCTGACGCCAAGACTCAGGAAGCAATCGATAAGCGTGTCGAAGCTTCTCAAGAACTGGAACGTAAAACGACTGAACTTGAGATCGCCAAGAAAGAAGCAGATCGCAAGCGCGTGGAAGCGCAAGGTAATGCAGACAAACTATTGATCGAAGCAGAAGGTCAAGCTAAAGCAAATAAAGAGCTTCAACAATCATTATCGAGTCAACTCGTTGAATATGAGACCATCAAGAAATGGGATGGAGCACTTCCATATGTAAGTGGGTCAAATACGCCAATGATTCAATTGCCAACTACAAAAACAGAGCAAAATAGCGGCGCGGGGAGCGTATCTCCCTAATAGCGGTTTGAGTTGCACGCCTTGCTTTCTCACCAATTTAATGTGTTGAATTCTAATGAACAAGCCGGTCCAATCGAGGGCTGACTTGTTCATTTTGAGTCTTTTCAAAGGTACCATGAGGGATTTAGTTAAGCCATGGCATTGGATTCACCTGTCCAATCCTGTACAATGGATAACGACAAAAACAACGGTAGATTAAGGATGGATTAGCACGATGAGAATTATCATATCACCAGCTAAAAAGATGAAGATTGATACCGATCTTATGGCTATCGCGCAGATGCCGCGGTTTATAAACGAGTCAGAACAGCTATTGAGTCTGCTTCAAGAGTTATCCTATGACGAACTCAAAGCGATGTGGAAGTGTAACGATGCAATCGCCGAACAGAACGTGGAGCGGATTCAGAATATGAATATTAAAGCAAATCTGACACCAGCAATATATGCCTATGAGGGTATTCAGTATCAATATATGGCTCCGGGTGTTTTTCAAAATGAGGAATTAGCGTATCTTCAGCAGCATTTACGTATTTTATCCGGTTTTTATGGCATGTTGCGGCCTTTGGATGGGGTTACACCATATCGGTTGGAGATGCAGGGCAAGCTGCAAGGTCCGGGCTTCAAATCGCTCTATCAATTCTGGGGTAGCAAACTCGCAGATCAGCTTCAATCTGAAAGCAATTACATCCTAAATCTGGCTTCCAAAGAGTATAGCAAAAATATTCTGCCTTTTCTGAGTGAGGAAACCCGGTTCATTACTTGTGTATTCGGACAAATGGTCAATGGGAAGCTTGTTGAAAAGGCAACCTGGGCCAAGATGGCCAGAGGTGAAATGGTACGTTATATGGCAGAACATAAGATTACAGATGTGAAGGACGTAAGAAACTTTG
Organism: Paenibacillus amylolyticus; assembly: GCF_047302515.1. Taxonomy (GTDB): domain Bacteria; phylum Bacillota; class Bacilli; order Paenibacillales; family Paenibacillaceae; genus Paenibacillus; species Paenibacillus amylolyticus_G. The sequence continues at coordinate 1,319,765 of NZ_CP168019.1, forward strand.
ATCGGTTGAATTTCGCTTTTTCAGAAGAACGATCCGACGAGAGTACGTATGTATTCATACAAGCAGAGGGACAGTAGCCTGCAGTACAACGGTGGGTATGGATTATGAACTTGATATTGAGATGATCGTGCCCTTGAGTGGGGATGTAAGATGAGGTTTTGGATGAAGGGGGATCATTAAAAGCAGAAAAAGAGCCGCAACCGCGGCTCAAATAAATTAGAAGTTAAGATGTAGTAAAGGTTTAATATGCTCAGAAGCTTTACTAAACTGATCCGAAAATTCCTTCGAATTCTCGTATTCGTTTGGCAAGTCAGTCAAGAATAATTTGACCTGTTTGACCACTTTCATGAGAACTTCAGAATCTGCACGACTACCTTTTAATTGATCTCTTACAAGATAACCGTATTCACCCCTGAATATTAAAAAGTCATTGATAAGAACATTTAGTTCGGGAAAAGTTTTAGTATTTTCTTTTAAGAGAGTTAATTGGTCATTCACTAAAATAATGGAAGTATACACTTCAAACATTTGCTCAACTTCATTATTAGTCTCTATCTCACTGGTTTGAGAAAGTGTATCATCCAATTTCTGTACTCTCGCAACAAAACCAGTATAATACTTCGAATTAATCTCAATTTCTTTCTTACTGATTGAGTTTTCAATTAAAACAAAAGTTGAAGCAGCAATAATCAAAAGAACGACAACAACTATGATGATCTTAGATTGTTTTTTCATCATCATTAATTCAACGTATGGTTCACGTACGCATAGTTTGACCACAATTTAATAGGAATTATGGTGTTGGTTGTATATAATCCATATTGTACCCGAGCTTGAGGTGCAACGTTAATTTGATTACCATTTGCCACAGTGAAGTGGAATTCTGCTGCTGCCCCAGAATTCTTTTTGGAGCCTATAACCTGGTTAGCATCTTTCCAACTAATATTGTTAGACAAACTAGCATTAGTTGGATTTAAGAACGTTAAAGTACCGTTTTTGGGATTGGATAAGTTTTGTTCCGTACCTGAAGTGAAACCATTTGCATAGTTCTCCGCTAACTTACCCACCAAACTTACTCCGGGAATTCTATAATCAATCAAGTCGAAAATAAATGAATCCACGGAATGTTTCTTCACATTATGACCAGGATTGGTTTGGATTAAATAAAAGTCTCTATCACTACTTGTTGTAGTTGTTTTCATCTTAGTCTCAATGGCGACAACTGTTGGTGCATAGTAAGGGCTGTATTGAGCGTTAAGAGTATCCAGTCTTGCCCAAGCTTGAATCGATGTGTACCCGAGACTGCCTTGACTAGCCATTCTTGATGAAGTAGCCATAACGACCGTACTCCAGCCATTAATTGCTTGATTTCCACTGTCGTAGTAGCTGCTATACGCATTTCCTTTGTGGTAGTATTCCCCCATATTTTGAGCGTGTGCAGGTGCGGAGGAGATTGCAGTGAAAATGATCAAAGCTATAACAATTGCGATACTGGATTTGTTCATATTTTTCATTAGAGAGCATCCTCCTCAAAGTTGGCTTGCGCTCTGATGATGTCACGAATTTCTTGCGTCGCAAAACTATCATCACCAAACATTAGTACAACGGGTCCATCTTCAATGGTACCCATAGTTACGCTGTAAATTCCTTCCCCGGTTTCGACAATACTTGTGAAACTAACTGTGGATGGAACGAGAGTACCATCATCTTGTTTGATCTCAGTTTCAAAACTTCCAGTCAACAGATGAGTGCCATTTTTTAATTCAAAATGAGAGACCAAAGAACTTAAAATGGATAAGTTATGTTTCTGACCATCCATGTTAAGATCAATACTACCTCCGCTACCAACAAGGTATTCTCCATCACTTGTAAGTTCTTGATTTACCGTTATAGAATCTTTATTGAAAGCTGCCCGCAATTTTTTACTGAAGGTGGTAGCTTCGCTTTGCGCTGATTTTACATCAATGCCTAATTTTTTGCCGGTTTCAATATTTTCTTTCTTGTCAAAACCAGGTGGAATTTTTTTGGCATTAAAGTCTTCCTGCGTGTTAAATGTAATCGGAGTTGAAGTATCAAATGTAACTGGTTTAGAAGCAGCACCCACCCCTGCAAATAAACTTAAGCTAGTGACGAAGAGAAATAGTCCTCCGAGTGATATTAAAACTTTCTTTTTCCGCAATTAAGTAAACCCCCATAATGTTTTTGTTATGTACACAACATTAGCGATGGTAACACAAAAAAAGGGAATAGATCCATCTGTACAATTTACCGAATATATGGGATTTAATTACAATATTCAATCAAGTTACTGTAACAGGCATAGGTGCGAAGCACAATATGGACAACTCTAACTTACCGAATTCCAATGGTGATGCAGATCTTGCTCTTTTTTGGAGTACCAAGTGTTATCTACGACCATATTGTATAATCTTGGTGGGCATACGGATATTTTGCAAAAAGCTCAAAGTTATATGAAGCCGCATACTAAAAAACTCTCTCAAGAAATAGAAGATTTGCATTCAGGAAAATATTTTTCGTGAAATAATCACATGGAGAAGACTCCCCAAAGGCGGGCTGTAACCCCCGGCTTGTCATGTCAAGATATTCTGCAATGCCCCTGCAATGTTGCTCTGCTACTTCTCTAAGGGTAATGTCACAATGAGAAAAGACGCAGGGGATGTATATCCCTGCGCCTGATCAAGAATCAAATCCGTGTCCATCAATCCAGATAGGATAGAAAGGACTCTAAAAAATGCTTTTCTAACGCAAGCTGGGCAGAGCCTTTAGCACTTGTTAACGGAAGCTGCAAGTTTACCATCAGCATCAGTTAAGGGATTGAAGCCACTGTTTCTTTCCTATGCTTTGTTCCACGCATCCTGGACCTTCTTGAGACGCATTCTTCAAGGCCGCCTGAGAAAATGTACTAACATAATTGTTAGCAGAAGAGTGAGCTGTCACATCCAATTTAGGTGCGATTGAATTCGTATCCAAAGCTGATGAGCTTTTGGGCGTACTTCCCGTATTCCTCAGGATAGAACCAGGATAGCAATTCCTCCAATATTCATATTACACCCTTCATGTTAACGAATATTAATCCAAGCGGTCCACTGTGTTGGAATATTAATGGAATAGACTGTACCTACAAATTGTCCCCCTGTAGTAGGCGCTTCATAAACCCAAGAATAGGCCCAAGCATCTACGACACGGTCACCGTCCAGATCAATAGCTTCAGACCAGTTGTTTGTCATTGTATTGCCGGCGAGTGTGCCGTAGTGACTGCTGTCATAACCGATCTGGAAAGTAATACACTGAATCCAAGCCCCACCATGATCATTGGTTGTGGACAGTGGGTTGTTATTGAAGCCGTAAATTTCTTGGCCGCCATTAGGAGATACGACACCATATACATTAATGTGAGATACTTTCGGAGCAGGTGCAAACAGAACTGGACCACCCGCATTATCAGCCTTCTGGGATTCAAATTCAGCCTTAGCTGCTTTCACAGCTTCACGGAATTCTTTGGAATTAATAATTTCTTCTTTTGTCATAGGTTTGGCTTGAGTCACATCACCGTCTGCATAGGCAGCTACATTAAATGAAAGCACTAGAACAAGAATAAGAGCTAAACTAATCAATTTTCTCATAGCAATAAATTCCACCTTTCTTGTTATGGGTATTCTTTTACTAGAACATGCGGTTACGACAAATAGACCTGCTTGCAGCTTAAAGTCTCTTGCCCTCCTTTCTTTTAAAGAGATGGTTCTTCCCCTTTTTTCTTTACTGAAAAAGAAATTAAGGAGGTAGAACTCTACAGGCTAGAAAACTCTATGAAGTAGGAATGTATATGTAAAATGAATGCCTGCCAATGATTATGTGTTGCAGACAAAATGTAAAACTCATTTATACGCATTGATATCTTATTTATGGTAAGACCTGATACCCATCTTGAAAATATAAGATTCCAAAATAAATATTTAAATTGTAATATATTCCATTTATACAAACATATAGTACACCTAATCATCCGCACGAGTCAAGTTTCTTCATTAATACTATGATTTGTTAAAGTTTTCGGCTTGTCGTAGTAAAATGCCACAGTATCCTGTAGTCGTAAAAGGAAAATTCTCTGGAACATGTATACACCTACATAGAGATCGTATGGGGCTGAGGGACGGATATAAATCATTCTGAGCATGGATTCATGCAGTGAAATCAGGAGGTTAGCCGGATGTAATTGCCATTAAACTTCTGCTAACATAGTCCTATCATATCTTAGCTGAGCGGTGAAAATGGATGAATACCATTAAAGTTACCCCTGAACAGTTACATCACCTATCGAATCAAGTGGATCAGGCGAGACAACAATTGGAGCATATACGGGAGGATCTCACAAGACAGATCATGTTCCTTCAGCAGATGGGCTGGGTGTGACGCAGGAGCGTTTTTATGATGAGTTTGCGCGGTCACGTCCTGTATTGCAGAAGGCGCTGGAAAGTATGGTAAACACCTCTATGGAACTGAAGGATATCGCCACGCGATTTGAGAATGTCGATGCTGAAAAAGTGAGTCTTGGCAGTGCTGTTAGTGCTCTAGGTGCGGGAGTAATGATGAAGACCTCAAGATATTATGCCGGTTCAGATGATAAAGGCTACCGGATGGCGCAAGTCAATGTGTATGGGAAGCTGATGTGGATGCCTGTGAACGAGAATGGTGTTACGGATCAGGCAGCCCTTCAGGCATATAAGAAGGATCAGGGGCATTTGGATATCAATCGGATGCAAGCTACGGATGCTGAAGCGCCGGGGAAGATATTTATGCGATGCAGATCAAAGCTTTTGAAAATAGAATTCATCCCTTCACAGGCGAGCCTGTATCCGATAAGTATGCTCAGATGATGTTGACTTCTCTGAAGTTCAGCCAGCTATTTATGGCATTTCAGATGGTTCGTGGGAGTATGCCAGGTGGCAAAGGGCCTTTTCGGTTGCCTTCTTCTCATCCAGCTGTGGCGAAGATTAAAAAGAATTTGGAAGCAGCTGAGGCGAGGAAAGCGAATGGGCAAAAGAGGGGTTCTGAGGTTACGGGGCAAGTATCTAAGAGTGTAATAAGTGGACATGTAAGTGATGCAGAGAAATTGCATAGACCATATGATCATTTAGTAAACGTTGATGGATTTAAGAGAGGTAGCAGGCCTGGAGTATCTGGTGGTCATAATATGAACAAATTTAACGAAACCTTACAAGAAGACGCAGATAAGTATGGATTGAATATTAAAAAGGATTATATTATAGGGGAACCCAATAAGCACAACATTTAGGGAATATACGAGGTGGAATATCAAATTCCGTCCTTGAAGCGAAGTGAATCAGATAAAAGTATCTTTGAACCGATAACGGACACAAATGGAAATGTGGTTGGGAAGAGAGTGAATGATCCCAAAACAGTATACGATCCCAATATTATCTCTAACGAAAAAATGTATAATTGGGGAAAAGCAGCTCTGGAGCCACAAATACAGGCTGGAAACGTGAAAAACGGAATAGTTAAAGGAGAACTAAATGGGTTGAAATTTGTGGGGTTCGTAGATGACAAAGGGAACATAAAGAACTTTTATCCTGCTTTTTAATTAATATCGGAGGAGAGATATGATGTACAAAATTTTGACAACAAAAGCTGAAATAGATAGATCAGTCGAATCTTATTTCTGGATTATTGATTTTCCGAGAGCTTTAACATACTTCGGAGATCATGAGAGACATGGTTATGGTTCAGGTCCTCTGGAGGTACAATTTTCATCCTATCATATGCCAGAAGAGGAAGAGTATATTGGTAATCAGAAAGTGTGTTTTATTGGAGAGCCTCCAGCATACGATGAAGATGTAATGGCAGTGATGGAGCATGATGAATTTTATAACTATTTGATGATTTACAGTGAGAAGTACGTGGAGGAGCACCCAGAAGCTAAACAGGAGATTTATAATTTATTAGATATGGTAAAAAAAAGATTGGGTTTACATTCTTAACTCACTGATTGTGAATCATAAATCATTTGGAGGAACAACGAAAGTTCGTTTATCTTATATGTCCATAGTATTCATAGTCCAAGTATTGGGTGTACCGTTGGGAAGATATGAAAGCACTAAAAACGTTGCCGTATGACCCCGATTGATGTTATAAAAATCCGAAAGCTCTTCCCACCTGAACGTTGTGAGGAATGAGCTTTTTTGTATGCAGAAAATAACCAAAGAAGGTGACAGGACAGCAAATAGAGGTGCTGAATAAATTATTGTGGGCTATATTGATATGATTACATCCGCCTGTCCATTGTAATAAAAAGATTGGAGATACAAACATGATTAAATACAGGTATACCATTGAATATAAAGAAGATTTCAACGAAGTTATCGTGGACTTAGGCATTGATTCATCGTTAAAGAATGGTTATCTGATTAGTAATTCTTTGGGATCGGATATATTTGGAGACTTCGCCACGATCCAGGAAGAGATCGGAAACTTAATCGAATTACTGAAAGGGGAAATAACGTTATACGAAGGTGGAGGGAATGTGAACTTAATAAGATCTGACCAGTCTTTTACAACTTATGAAGATATCTTTGCAGAAGAAGATGAAGAGGACAGTACATGTGAAATTGAGACGTTAGAATATGTAAAGATACTATTGTTATGGGCAAAAGAGAACTTTCAGTATAAAAGCCAGCGAGGCGTTATCTTGAAAGAAGAAGGGCAAGTAGCATTAGAGTGGTTAAACGAAAAATATATTGAAGTTTTAGTTTTGGGTCAAAAGATCGAGCGTATCAACAATTTGAAATTGATTGAATGAATGGTATGAACAATAGATCTGTAATATTTTGCGGAGAAAAGTGAAACTTTTCATTGCTCAAAAGTTACTGCAGTATAGCGAATTCGGAAAAACGTGTGCGAGTCAACGGTTAATACTATATCAAGTAAGTAATTAATAGATCCATTACATATACCTAGTTTGTTTCACTCAATGCGCGTAAGAACCAATTCATCTGCAATACTCAATGAGTTTCCCAATGGAATAACATCAAGAACGCGAAATTCACAATATAAGGAATATTAAAAGACAAAAAAGCCTAACCCCTCAGTATCTTGAACGAGGAATTTGGCTTATGATCTTCAGCTTAAACAGCCGCGTCCGAATAGTGATTAAAGTTATGATTTATTTGTCCATGTATAAGTAATGAATTTTAACACTTGCCCATTCATTTCAAATTCATTATCACTAGTTTCTGTATGATCGAATCCGTTTTGCTCTAAAACTTTTTGAGATGCTACATTGTTGGTAGTTGTTTTTGCCTTAACTTCTTTAATATCTAAATCAACTATTGTATTGAGTAATAATTTTAATGCTTTTTTAGCAACACCTTTTCCAGTGTGGATTTGTCCCACTCTATAGCCGAGAAATCCTATTTTATCTGAATCATCAATATCAACTAAATTTATTCTTCCAAGAATCGAGTTATTTTCGTCTTTTATTAAATAAAAAAAGGAGAGTCCTTTGACTTGTTCATCAAGCAGAGATTCATTCCTTACTTTAAAAACCTCAGATATGTAATAATCATCTCCTCGAGACGGTACCATTTCCTCGAAAAAAATTCTGTTTTCAATTTCGAATTCATACAAGTCTTCAATATCTGTATCTTTTAACTTCTCAATTATTATATTCATGAACCCTTTCCTCCAATCAACTTGAATGCTAAATACTACGAATCTGCTTATGTAAACTATAATTTGTACTACGATAGTTTGTTCTAGTTCCGTATTTTGGATATGTTGAATAAATACTGAATTTATTGCAATTAAGTTTTTGTACAGCAAGTATAACATCCTATTTCGTTATTCAACATTATGGGCGATTAATGGATATTCAAATCCCTAGTAAATTTGAGCAATCTTTAGATGAACATTATGGAAACTTAGGCTCGAAGATGTGGGCGTATATTATGGGGCTTTTTGAACACATGAGCAATTATATGAACAATGACCCTGCGGTCTTACAATTACCCGATGACGATGTACTTACTTCCCAATTGACCGCAAGAAAATGGTCAATGACCAGTAAGGGGAAGATCCTCCTTGAAAGTAAGAAGGACATGAAGAAGCGTGGATTAAAGTCACCTGACCGAGCTGACGCATATGTTCTCACATTCGGTGAATATTTGATGGGAACCCCTCAGTCTATTATGCTTCCAACAATAGGAGGTGTATCAATAAAAAGATAACAAGAAACTTTGAAATCATATTAAGAGGGAGGGTGATTATAAAGTAACTTGAATCTTCAATAAAACTGATCTGCTGCGGGCAAGACGGCAAACGCTACGATTCTTATAGAGAAACAGCGCTGGGTGTACAAAAGATATGACTTCTATACACACCAGTTGGAAAGGGCGCAGCGGCTAATCAAAGACGAAGAAGCCCGTAAAGCCGTTGATTACAGATACATTCAAGGTTATTCACGCAAAGAAACGATACTCTTCTTCCGGCGCGCTCTCAGTGATAGTACAATCAAGCGCAAGATCGATGAGGGGCTGGAGAGTGTCGCAAATACCTTGAAGCTAATCGGCTTTTTTGAGCAAGATGATGCAGAATACTAAAAGAGAAGCTGACGATTAATCGTCAGCTTCTCTTTTTTGCACTGTTATCCTTTAATGAAATCTTGCAGTTCGCTCTTAAAGAATTCCAATTTTTCTGGAGTGTTGTTTAACACTAATTCAGTCAGTTCCATTCCATGAACTATTTTATTGTAGTGTAAAGAGTAGCTTTCAAATAAGCGTTCTAACACTTCACTTCCAACGACATCTTTTAATACATTTGTAGAACCTTTTTTAGGGAATAATTTATTGTCATCGATTGATAATAATAAATGGTCGATTTTGCTCTTTATTAGATCTGGATCTGCAGCAGCTATTGATGAATTTCGATTAATGATTTCAGAAAGCTCATGATAACAGTCTAAAAAGTAGTTCTCGTACTCTCGTCGTCCCAAGATAATTATACTATCTCCATAGCTTTCTCTTAATGTGAGAAGTTTTTCGTCGGTTTTGTTATCTGCATCAATAATTATTTTATAAGGTATTGGACTCTCTGATATGCCACTTAGAATTAAGTCAAGTTTGCCTTTATACGCTCGCATAGAAGAATTCTTATTAAAATAATTACCAGTTCCCTTCATATTTAATATTCTGTAATTATAACCAATCTGTTTTAAGCCGAAATGAGTGAGGATCATCGGAATTACAAGTTCCTCAGTTTGTCCTTCTACAAATATTACTTTATCAGATAAAGCAAAGTCACTATTACTAACACCTATATCAGACAACACTTCTTGAATATGTTCTAACTGTGTGAAGGAACTTATCCCATTCAACTTACTTACATGAATTAAATATTTATCAGATGGATAATTAATTAAAATAGGGGAATGCGTAGTGAATACAAACTGGTGTTCATTGCTATCGCTTACTAAATCATAGATGGCCTTCTCGGCAGAAGGATGTAAGAATACTTGTGGCTCATCAAATAGAACTATACTGTTTTCTTTTGTATAGAGTACACACAATAGTAATAAAACGTGAGTATAGCCACTTCCGCAATCTGATAAGGGAATTGGCGTATCTAAGCCTTCGAAGGATACACTTATAAAAGTCTGGTTACCTTCATCAATAGGAGTCCTAATAGTTATAACGTCAGTAAATATTTGTTTAAACGTTTCCACAATTTTATCAAAAGTTTCTTCTTCATTATTGTGCATAGAGTAAAGAAACCCATTAAGATTTGTCCCATCAATTTTTAAGTAATTGTTTAAAGTTGAAGTCTCAGTCGAAGGTACATGTCTAGAACCAGTTATATAAACAATTTTCTTGTTTAAAAGGTTCATGAAATTAGAAATAAATGTACTATTGGGGACTAATACGCTGTCTTCTTGATCGGGTATCACGAACATATATTTTGGAGCTACTCCAACTTTATGATAATTACTGTTAATGTAAACATCTTGAAAATGATCGTTGTAGTATCCTTGTACTTTATTAAAAACTGTCACATTATGACTATTGAAATATCTTAAAAAAAGTCTGAACTTTTCCGAATACTGGATTGTAAATCCTGGAGGTACATTATCATTTAGATAATTTACTTCTTCGTCTGACAAGGATAATTCTAATTCAATTTCGGTTGATTGAGTATCTAAGGCCGGGGAGTTTAGCATACCTTGTAGAACTTTATACAACGCTTCAATGAAAGCTGATTTACCTGTATTATTTTTACCTGCTAAAACATTCATTTTATTATGTAATTTAATCTCTCCTGAATCATCGATACTTTTGTGATTTTTAATACGAACGTTAAGAATTATCATTATCTCTACCTCTATTCTTTTTCTATTAAACACAACAATACCATTATAGTCCATCTTAGTATGTAATTAAGAGAGGGAATTATTGACCCAAATGAGAACCCTACATGACCTCGTTTAGAGATCATGTTGAACCCCACATGACTATTTTCCCGTGATACATTAGGAACATAGAAAAAGGCGCGAATGAAATGCACAGCCGCACATACGGCATATGACTGGGACGTTCCTATTCTCGCCTTTTCTATTTTCAGGATTATCATTCCGTGAGCTTCAACGATATGATCATGTCGAGGTAATGCTCGGTATGATATGTAGCAAGAAGATGTTCCATTGAGAGAGGAGAAAGATAATGGATTCAACTATTAATGAGGAATTACAAGAAACAGCAATTGCATTTCTAAAGTGGGCTAGAAACACGCTTGAGAATGAGCCAGCTAATTTCGAAACAATGAATTTGGTCCCTCAAGTTTCAGAAGTAGCTTGCACTATAATTACTCGCTTAAGAGATCAGGGAGCTGGAGAGAGCCCTGAACATTATGTTCAAAAGCTCCAGCAACCACAAATAAAAGAATTAATATGTAAGACTATTTCTGAGTCTCTAAATAAGCTGTAAGTTCTTTGTGATATTGTTTTAGAACTTTGTTTGTCAATGAAGCTGATGCAGCTAATGTAATAGACGAAAGCATAATTAGTTCGGCGCGATCACCTACAAGTGATTGTAAATTTGCATAATTAGGTCCTTTTATCGCTTCGTTAAGATTGTCTACAATAGCATCAGTTAATTCGGAAACCAATTCCTTTGTAACTCTATCAAAATCAAATTCAAAACTCATGTTTAATCTCTCCTTAAATAAAGTGTTGTGTGCAAATTACATTTTAGCAGAAAGAGGAAATAGCATGTTGGACTAATTACGAATTAGCAAGCAATCCGTAGTAAATGACGGGTTTGTTCCAGCTCATCGGGACTCACCCGTTTTCTGTTCCTTGACCTGCATTTGGTAGCTTCAGTAAAATGGTCTTGTTCTTCCTCTAAAGTTACATAGTACGTATGCATTTAAAGCAAAGAGCGTAGCGTTTTTGCGGCGACCGTTTCGGGCGCATGCTTTTAAGACGTATCACCAACATAATACATATCATTTTAAAGTCGTTCCTTATGGATCGGCTTTTTTTATTGGAGGAATTGAAGTGATCAGCAGCAGAAGACGGAAGAAGCAACGCATCCGTCTCAACAAGTAGCCTGAGAAATGTAAAGGTTGTGTTTGGGGTAGATGGGATGAAGTGCAGCAGTTTTGTAGTAGACCTAAATGCACTAAGGAGGGAAAACCTTCTTAATTGTCGAATGATGTTGACAGGAGGGGGAGGACATGAATTATATAGATTTAGCTTCAAATATTTCGATTGGATTAGTAACAGGACTTGTTTCAGGTTTATTCGTAACAATATATTTTCGCAGAAGGGACAAGGCACAAGAAGCAAGGAGACTGATTAGAGAAGAAAAACAAGCAATGAGTACTTATATCACTACAATTAGGTTTGAATTAAAAGAAATCCGGGAAAATTCAGATAGTTATACGGCGGGAGATATTCGTGAATTGAGAAAATCCTTAAATTTAATCCCAAAGTTCTATTCCTATGATTTTTTTGAATCAGTTCCAGAAGAGACGAGTAAGTATACTTCAAAAATTTATAATCTTAACAGGGAGTTAGAATTGTATTTAGAAAGCGAAGAGATAGACTCGCATAAAATACTCCTTTTTAGTTCCGAATTAATGAGAGCCCAGTTCGATCTGCTAAAATATTTTAGATTTAGTTCAATGGGGAAACTGAAGTAGTTTCAAGTAAGCACCTTCTATGGTGCTTTTTCTTTTGCCTTCGTATAACTAAATGTGAGCCATTCTAAGCTTGTTTGTATGAGAACGTCGTTTGCAGGGATCAATCCATTGAAGAGCGGAGAACAGCATCTGAGTGAGCCTACGAATGTATATGATGGTCCCCAAACATTGAAACCAACTCAACACAATTCCCTTTTGTTTAACTTCCAGAATTTGAGTATGATAGTTCTGGGAGGAGGTGGCAGGATGCAGCCTATGAATAATAAAACATTGAAGTTGGAAGGTAGTGACCTTCAAGAAATACAAGATTATTTAAAAACAAGCAATTTTGATTACTTTCAAGCATTGAGCACTTTAGCACATGTAACCTATGGAGGATCTGTGCAAGAGTTCGTAAATATTGAAACGGATGAAGTAACCAAAGGACAGTACAGTGATTTAATAGAACGCTTAGAAGATGCACTAAGAAGACACAATAGCTAAATACAATCAACGAGGACGAGCTAGGACGCTTGTCCTTTTTTATATCTTGACCGACCTTATTTATTGTCTGATACTGGAAGATGTTGTATCAGATATAGAATAGGAGTGGTCGTAATGAATAAAAAACATATCGCACTCATTGTGTGTGGGGTTTTTGTAGTGTGGGCCGGTTCTGGAATTGCTATAAACGGATTGATTAATGCCAGTTATCGGGGAACATTCGGTGATATGTTTGGAGCGGTGAACGCGTTGTTCTCTGGTCTTGCATTTGGGGGATTAATATACACAATTTTTCTGCAAATGGCAGAGAACAGACGCCAACAACAAGAAGCTAAAGATATGAATGAGAAGATGATGGAGCAGGTTAGACTCTCAAATGTTCAGCGTTTTGAAAGTACGCTTTTCTTAACCGTTCAAATGCATCACGATATAGTGAAGAACATTAATATCAAAGGTACGTCAGGAAGAGGTGCCTTTTTTACTTTCTATAATTTGTTAATAAAAGAATATATGTTAGTTCTAGATGAGGAATATGGTATTAAAACAATCGATTTTCCGGCAGACATCAATAGAGAGTTGGACGATGATTATATTAAAGAATCTATTCTTCACGAACAGAAGGTTAACTATAGCTTAACGCATGCAATTCAAAGAGCTATTTTATTAAATGAACAGGCGTTAGGAACGTATGTTAGAAACTTAACAAATATTTATAGAATGATTGACGCAAATGCCTCTCTTAGTACAGATGAAAGAAATGAATATATAAAGCTGGTTAATGCTCAATTGTCTCTATACGAATATATAATGCTTTTTTACTACTGTTTCTTACTTACTTCCAGAGAGTTTAAAAGTTACGCTGACAAATATCATATATTTGACGTTGGCAACATGAATCCAGGTTATTTAATTAATATTAAGCATTGGTTTATGTATGACAAGTTAAGATGGTAACTATTATTATCAAGACTATTGATTTTAACTTTCGAGCAGAATTATTCTGCTCTTTTTTGTGGAGGCAGAGAACATGAACATCATAATCGTGCCGATCGATCAGATTAATGCAGCAGCCTGCAGGTTCGTGACCCACAGGCTGGAAATATAAAGATGCAGACCGTTCAGGATCTGGAACGTCTCATCGAATTGGATATCAAGCTTCAGCAGGACGAGTTGTTATGATGATGATGCGATTCCTGCGTTGTCTTGATTAAGATTTTCAGGAGTAATATCATTTATAACTAACTCTGAATCTGATGTTATTTCGTCAGAAGCTACAATATGAATGTTGATTAACTCTGTAGATCGATTTGTAGAAAATTTGAATATGTAAGAAATAAATATCACACTACTAACGATGAGCATCAACAAAAGTACTATTTCGGATATAGGTTTTATAATAGATAACAGTTCAATAGTTTCTTTGGGGATTTTCAGAGTTGTTGTGATCATTAATCCAACAAGCGTTATAAAGATGGTGATTAGTTTAATAATATCCTCAAAGGGGCTATTATCAGATTGTTTTTCTTTTAGAATCTTCAGATGAATGCGCGCTACTTTTAACTTCTGACTATCATTAGTTTGTAGTGTTCTATAAGCTCTTAGTAACAATTTAATATCTTCTTGTGAAACAACGTTGGATTTCAAGGCCCCACTTGGTAAATTTTTCTCAATATTTAATTTTAAAACTTTAAATCTTTGGATTTCAACTAGAATAGTAATAACAATCAGCAAAATCAAAACCCCTATTATAAGAAATGAATTCATCTAACTACCTCCAAATTCTGTTTTAAGATATATCGGAAGTATTTAGATAATTATTAATTTTGAGTAATATCGAAGATATAATAACGATGGAGGGATGAAATGTCCGTTAAAAGCTATCAGAAGATCATTCCGGCTACGGCCATTCAGTTCGAGGGAAACAGCTCGACACATGCAGATGAGACCTTCGTTTTTGTTCAGGTGCCAATCTCGATTGACCTTGCGGGTAGCACTGTAAAGCTTCGAGTGATCGTCGATCCATTGAATCCATTGGTGGTACCTGTCGGGGATTACATTGTTAAGGACGCAACCGGGACACTGAAACATATGAAGCAGGCTGAATTCGAAGCTGAATACACTGTAGTGAAATAGGGGCTGTGACGAGTGTCTGTCACGGTCCTTCTTTGTTGGGGGTGGTGATGAATGTATGGTATTGCTGAATAAATCCGTAGTAACGCTATAGTAACTCGATGATATTATAAATCCATAGAAGTATTAAGAAATGTAGAAGGTAAGGAAACTTTTCCTGCCTTCTATTTTTATGTCTGGAGGTGAAACATTGAAATGGTATCATAAAGCCATTTTTTCATTTGCGAATTCGGTTCTTCCGGCTGCTGTAAAGCGACAGATGATGGGTTTTGGCAGGATGACATCACCAAGATCATCAAACGGATGGGATATATTCAATTGGCTCCCGAAAAAGTACCAGAGTGTTCATAATATTGATCTGACCAAACTACAGAATCATACAGCAGAAGAATTGCTTGAGATTCTTGTGTCTGTTCATCCCGATATTTCGCATGCGCTCTACAATTTTTTACGTATGGGTGACACTCCACTTACATTTACAGCTAAGAAGCAGAGTGGTAGTGACGTCAAGAACGGGCAGCATCGTTAGATGCAATCAAGAACTTACTGGACCCTCCACTTCCGTCACCTGGTTATCAGCATGGAAGGTACAAGCTTGATACGATTCAGCGGATGATGATCATGGTACGTGTGGTTTGTTCTGGTGAAATAGTTCTGAATCAGCGTTATAACATCTGTTTGATATCGTGCCTGTTTGGTTCAGGAGAGAAGAGGATATGAATCGACTTGTTCCTTGGAAATACATCAAAAAATCCACGTCCCCGTGCTTTTAAGGAATGGTTGGTCAATAGAAAAAGATTAATACGCCGATATTCATCTATAGAGAGTTCGATCTTATGGTTGATGATCCTTACGGACGAACGCCCATAGCAAGTTTGAAAGGGTGAATACATTACCAGGGTACTAGTTTGGCGTTGCTTTCAACATGAGAGGACTTATTTATGTAAAACTCAAGCCGAATCACTTTGATGGATATGGTCTTCTTACATCCGTCCGATTCAAAAGATAATCTGTACTGGTCTGGTGATAGTCGGCCAGTTTTATCAATATAGCGGTTGGAATGTCCAACTCGCCACGTTCATAGTTGCTATAAACACGTTGGCTACAGCCAAGATAGGTGGCCATCTGTGTTTGGGATAAGTCTTTGTCTTCACGCAAATTGCGTATACGAGCGTACATTATCATCACCTCACCAATATCATACTTTAGCGTGTTATCCGCTATTGATTTTTAGCGGAAAATCCGCTAAAGTATAGTGAGAATAGTTGGTAAAAAGACTAGGTGGGGATAACATGTCAAACCTGATCGAAGATTTGTTTCACGGGAACCTGGGGTTGGACGAGTCGATTCATCCTGAGCAGGCCGAGTATCAGGAGATCAATCGCCAGATATCGGACCTGATGCAGGACTACAAAACACAGCTTACCGAGAACGAATACGATGCTCTGGAACAACTGATAGACTTGATCGGACAGTCCACGTCCATGTATGTGGAAGCGGCGTTTGAGCAAGGTTTTCGCACAGGCGGCAGGCTCATGATTGAGGTTTTAGCCAAACCTTGAATATCTATATACCTTATAAGGTAGCGGCAGACAATACAAAGCAATTTAAAAATCCCCTCCTCCATAACCACCTATCAGGCTGGCATGGGGGAGGGGATTTTGCTTTTAAATTATTCTTTTATTTTATTACCTACCACTTACCGCGCACCAATATTCTTACCCGCTGGTGTACCCGAGCCAATCAGATCACTACCACCCGCAAGCTTGAGGAAATTGCCCAGGACAGGCGTTCCGTCTGCGCTACGTGTTACCGAAGGCACGAGGGAGACAAAGTCGGCTGCGCTGGCGAGCAGGCCTTTGGCGTTCTCGCTTTTTTTGTTCTTCCACCAGACGTTAGTGCTGCTGACGTCGGTTCCGCTTGTTTTGTCACTGGCGCCGCCTTGGAAGGACAGGTTGTTGGTGAAGATGTGGGTGCCAACATCAAAGGCAAAGTTGCTTTGCCCATTGTTCCAGGAGGTGTTATTTTTCATCTGGATCGAACCGGGATTGCTGTTGTAGGTGAAGCCGTGCTTTTTATTGTTAAACGCAATGCTGTTCTCAACGATATGATTCACTGCAATCTTCTCGCCGCCGAGCTTGAAGCCGTTGCCATCACTGTTGGAGGTAGAAGTACCGTCTGATGTTGCACCGTTCGCGTAGGCGATGCTGTTGCGGATCGTAACCGCGCCGATGGCGCCTGTGTCCGTTTTGCTATACAGATCCCAGCCATCGTCCACGTTATAGGCGGCAATACAACCGTCGAAGACATTACCTGGGCCAACGGTCAGTTTGGCCGCAAAACCGTCTGCATCCTCGCCGTCATCCGGGTCATAGTTGTTGTGGGAGTAGGAACGAATCACTTCATTATATGCAGGCCATTCACTCTTGGCGGCTGTGGAAGCATAACGTCCCATTTGAATACCCGTATCCCGGTTGTGATGAGCTTCGATCTGCTCCAGACGGTTGTAACTGCCTCCGATGAAGATGCCGTTGTCGCCCGCACCCTTCACCTCAAGCCCTTTGACGAACCAGTAGTCTCCGAACATTTGCAGTCCACGATTGGTGGAAGCGAAGGCCTGGGCTGAGAAATCAAAGACCGGTTTTTCCGATCCATACGCCACCAGGTTTTTACGTTGGCTCGATGTGCCGCTGTTGCCACGTTCAATGGTAATGGTCTGGGAGAAGGTGTAGTTGCCGCCGCGTAGATAGATGGTCTTGCCTGGGGCGATCTGGGTCAATGCGTTAGCCAGTGACGTTGGACTGTTCAGTGTTCCCGGATTGCTGGCTGAGCCGCCAGGAGACACATACAGATCACCAGCAGCAAGTGCGATATTCGAAGTCGCCACCGATTCAGAGGGATTTTGCAAGCTGCTCTCGATCAGTTCCTCAGCACCGGCCGATCCACCACCAATTAATAATAGAGGGAACGCGGCACTCAGACAGATATGGGCCATTTTGGATTTGAGGGAGCGTTCCTTCAGAGAACGTGCAGATCGTGCAGATACATGAGTGGATGTGGATGGGAATAATTTCATTACGCAAACCTCCTTGGTTAATTGGGAATAGAATGAAGAGCATGTGGTAGCCGTGTACCAGGCCGTTACCTATGAGATAGATCATGCCGGCTGGTGGTTAGATGTAATCTCTAGGACACAGCTTTATGGTAAATGTTGTAAGCGTTATCATCAATAATCATCTGATCAGATGGAGGTACATGCAGGCAGGTCAGGCCTGCAAGCTTCCAATGCCTGTAATATCACGTGAATTATGTAATCTTTCCATTGGGTGATAGCTCTCATTTAACGAAGGATCATCTGAAATGAACGTAGAGAAGTACGCTTTTCCATCCCCCGAGCACAAGTCTTACCTTCGATCCACTCATATGAACTTCATTTAATTTAAAATACATAGCTGCATGTATCCTGAAGTGGAGATTACACTCCAGCTAGTCATGAAAAAGCCCTGATAGCAGCTGCAACTGGCAACTTGACGATCAGGGCTATGTTTAATTCAGAACGTAATCTGCTTACTCAAAATACTCGAATGTACTAAGAGTGTCAGACTTATCAGTCTAAAAGCTGTTCAGCTGCTTTAATATCCGTCCGTCTCGCGACTGCGTTTCTCTGCTTGCTCGACACTTGGTTCATGTTTCGGTTGGACCGTTGCACTATCATCGGTTGGCACAGAGGCCAACCCTTCAGAGACGCGACGACCGTAATCCGCATCCGCTTGGGTGAAATAAGAGATCATGCGATCCCGGATATCCGGTTTGCATTGTGCCAATGCGCCGACCATATTGCTGATCAGTTCATCCCTCTCCCAATCCTCGAATGCCCGGTACGTATCTCCTGCCTGACCAAAGTCATTTGTACGCTCAATCTTCTCACGAACAAGTCGGCCTTCCACCAGTGGTTCATGTTCCTTGCCACGTGGGGCTGCTTCTTTTAACCCACCAAGGGAGGAGGGTTCATAGTTCACATGCGGATTCTGACCCGGTGCACGATCCACTTGATATTGCATCTGTCCGCCGCTCTGATTCGTGGCTACCCGATTTTTCGGTGCATTTACAGGCAGTTGCAGATAGTTCGCACCCACCCGGTGACGCTGGGTATCCGAATAGGAGAAGGTCCGTCCTTGCAGCAGTTTGTCATCTGAGAAATCCAGCCCGTCTACCAATACACCTGTGCCAAACGCTGCTTGCTCCACTTCATTGAAATAATCCTCGGGATTACGATTCAACGTCATTTTGCCCACAGGTAGAAAAGGGAACTGATCTTGCGGCCATAGCTTGGTTGGGTCCAGCGGGTCGAAATCCAACTCCGGATGCTCGCCGTCTTCCATCACTTGAACGCACAGCTCCCATTCGGGATAGTCCCCTTGTTCAATGGCGTGATACAGATCCAATGTCGCATGATTGAAATTCTGTCCCTGAATCTCGCTCGCGTCTTTTTGCAGCAGGTTGCGTATCCCTTGATTGAGCGGTTCCCAGTGGTATTTGATGAGTACGCCCGTGCCTTCCTGATTGACCCATTTGTATGTATTAACACCCGACCCTTGCATCTGCCGATAATTCGCTGGAATGCCCCATGGAGAGAAGAGGAATGTCACCATATGGGTAGCTTCAGGACTTAGCGATACAAAATCGAAAAACCGCTCCATATCCTGTGCATTGGTCAACGGGTCTGGCTTGAAGGCATGTACCATATCCGGGAATTTGAGCGGGTCGCGAATGAAAAAAATTTTCAGATTGTTACCCACCAGATCCCAGTTGCCGTCTTCGGTATAGAATTTTACAGCAAATCCGCGCGGGTCCCGCAGTGTCTCCGGTGAATGTCCGCCATGTATAACGGTAGAGAAGCGAACGAAAACGGGCGTTTGTTTGCCTTTTTCCTGAAATAGGCGTGCACGTGTGTACTTCGATACTGGTTCACTCCCGGCTGTTCCATACGCTTCAAATATGCCATGAGCGCCAGCACCGCGGGCATGGACCACACGTTCCGGAATACGTTCGCGGTCGAAGTGAGTAATCTTTTCGAGAAAATGATAGTTCTCCAGCGTAGTCGGTCCCCGGCTGCCAACGGTTCGTACATTCTGATTGTCCGTAATGGGATGCCCTTGTCGATCCGTTAATGTCTCAGCTGATTTGTCTGAGGAATGCTCTGGTTGTGAAGACTGATGATTCATGGAGTGGAGCACCGCCTTTCCTTAAAGTGGATTCCTGTATATATTTTCCCTGAAAATTGGTTCTATACATTAAACCTCGCAAATAATCTCGTAAAAAAAGCTTGTCACCCGCTTCATCGCGTGAGATAATTAACTTTTGCCCTGCGGCCTTTTTTGAACGGAAAATGAAAGAGGACCGCGTCTAAGAATGGAGGCTGACCTAGGATTGTCTACACAACGTTATCCTTTTGCATATGATCCGGCTGAACCTTTTGTATCCCGTCTCGGGGAATGGGTTGCCGATGTTTTTTACGATATTTTGCCAGAGTTCGGCTTCGAGGTACGGGATGAACAGATTTTTATGGCGTACCAGCTCGAACGGGCCTATGGAGATAAAAAGACCATTATGGCGGAGGCCGGTGTCGGAACAGGCAAGACGTTAGTCTATCTGCTCTACGCGGTCTGTTACGCACGTTATACGGGCAAACCGGCAGTGATCGCCTGTGCCGATGAGTCCTTGATTGAACAGCTCGTGAAGCCCGGCGGAGATATTGCGAAGCTGGCTGCACACTTGGATTTGGAAGTGGATGCACGTCTTGGTAAATCACCGGACCAATACGTCTGTCTGAACAAATTAAGTGCGGTGCGGTTCGCAGATGAGGATGCGCCTGTCATTGAAGAAGTGCATGAGAGTCTGCCGGATTTTGTGAATACGCCGGGTACACTTCAGGCTTTCCATCCGTATGGTGACCGTAAACAGTATCCACATCTGAACGATCGTCAGTGGAACAAAATCAACTGGGACCCGTTCCAGGATTGTTTTGTTTGTCCAAAAAGACAACGCTGTGGCCTGACGCTGTCGCGTGACCATTACCGTCGTTCCAAAGACATCATCATCTGTTCCCATGATTACTACATGGAGCATGTGTGGACCTATGATGCGCGTAAACGCGAGGGACAATTGCCATTGCTGCCTGATCACAGCTCGGTTGTATTTGATGAAGGACATTTGCTGGAAGAAGCAGCCCTGAACGCACTGAGCTACAAGCTGAAACACCGTATTTTTGAGGAACTCGTCACTCGCCTGTTAGAAGGAGAGATTCGTGAATCCCTCGCGGAGTGTGTGGATGAAGCGATTGAGAGCAGTGAGCGACTGTTTGCGTTGCTGGATACGTATACGGTGGCGATCCCTGGTTCGGAACGGAAAGAAGTTCGGGTAGAGCCGCCACTGCTGCGTGAGATTGAACGTCTGACGAGTGTGCTGGATGCAATCGGCGAAGAATTGGTATTTGAGAGCGGATTGTTCTCGCTGGATGGTTACCAGATGCGTGTCGTGGAAGAACATCTCGATATGATTCAGTCTGCGCTTGCCTTGTTCCGCAAGGAAGATGGTTACATCTGTTGGGCGGAAGAGAGCGAGGATGAGACGACCTTATCGATCATGCCGCGCACCGTGAAGGAAATGCTGAACGAGCGTGTGTTCAACACAGGTATTCCAATCGTGTTCTCCTCCGCCACGTTATCTGTGGACAGTTCATTCCGTTATGTGGCGGACAGCCTGGGCATTGATGATTTTGTATCGTTCTCGGTGGCTTCCCCTTATGATTATGCGGACAAAATGAAGATGAAAATTACCGATGAAGCTATACCGGGTCACCCGGAGAACGAAAATCGCATGCGTGATGCGGTGTCGTTACTTCAGGAGAGCGGGGGACGTGCGCTGGTTCTGTTCCGTACGATGGAAGAGCTACGTGCGTTCAAGCAGGACATCGTTCATGTACCTGAAGCAGAAGGTTTGCGCTTTATGTATGAGGGGGACCGGGAGATCAGTGATCTGATCGCGGCGTTCCAGCAGGATGAGGAGAGTGTGCTGTGTTCCGTTAATCTGTGGGAAGGACTGGACGTTCCAGGTCCGTCATTATCCAACGTGATGATCTGGTCGCTTCCGTATCCACCACAGGACCCTGTCTTCAATGCAAAACGTAGTGCGTCGGCAGCACCATACGAAGAGATCGATCTTCCGTATATGCTCCTGCGTGTGAAGCAAGGTCTTGGACGTCTGATTCGGACAAGCACGGATTCCGGTTCTGCGGTCATTCTCGATGAATCACTGTATACCAAAAAGGAAGCCAAAGACCGCATTGCGGCCCTGCTTCCCGAAGGTGTGGAATGGACAACTCTGACACACTAACCAGCTTACGTTAAATGTTCTTGCTTTGTTTTTGATGATAAAGTTTCTTACCAAAATAAGTTCTTGTTCTCTGCGGATTCACCATCCGTAAGTGAGCAAGGGCTTTTTTTTGTTTTGATGGTTCCTTCAATGTACTTCTCTTCCCTTTTTTTCGAGGGATTTTCCCTCGCTCCTCGCTACCAATCGCTCCAACATTCTAACGAACCTACCGCACCTTATTAGGGTGATAATGAAGTGATGTAAATTCTAACGAATCTCAGTAACGTTATCCCGTCGACAATAGCTTTTAAGCCTGTAAATCGACCGAATTTGGAGGAATAACGTCGCTGTGATTCGTTACACGTCAGACCTGCGCAAATAGGAGCGAATAGCGTGTGTCAGTTTCATTAGAACCAATGACCAATGAGCGCTAATAAGGGAGGGCCTCTGTCATGCTCATGACTTATGGGATATGGAAGCCCCTTTTTGATGTGTACAGATTTTTGCTGTGTTAAAAAATACCCATGCTCAGATACCGTTCCCCGGTATCCGGCGCAATGCAGAGCACCCGGTGTCCCGGCCCCAGTTCCTTCGCGATGCGAAGGGAGGCCCACACCGAAGCCCCAGAGGAAGGGCCGAGCAACAGCCCTTCCCGGGCAGCAAGCTGCCGCATCGTATCCAGTGCGTCCTCATCGGACACCTGGATGATGGCATCCCACACGTCGGTATTCAGGATGTCCGGAATGAACCCCGGACTTGTACCGACGAGCTTGTGTGGTCCGGGCTCGCCACCGGACAACACCGGAGAACCTTTGGGCTCCACCGCATAGATGCGGATATCGGGCAACTGCTTGCGCAGTTCTTCTCCCGTTCCGGTAATCGTGCCGCCGGTCCCCGCCGTAGCGATGAAGGCGTCCAGCCTGCCATCCATCTGCTGCATAATCTCGGGAGCCGTGGTGATCCGGTGAATGTCCGGGTTCGCCTGATTTTCGAATTGCTGCGGAATGAAACTTCCTGGAATGTCTGCTTGAAGTTCTTTCGCTTTGCGAATCGCACCAGGCATCCGCTCCGCAGCAGGGGTGAGCACCACATCTGCGCCGTAGGCTTTCAGAATGTTGATGCGTTCCTTGGACATATTGTCCGGCATGATCAGAATGGCTTTATATCCTTTGGCGGCGGCATTCATCGCAAGACCAATCCCGGTATTGCCGCTCGTCGGTTCAATAATGGTAGCACCAGGGAGCAAGTGTCCCGCAAGTTCAGCCTGAACGATCAGATTGTAGGCGGCACGATCTTTGACGCTGCCACTTGGGTTGAAGTATTCCAGTTTCACGTATACGTCAGCGGAGTCGCTGTCTGTGAGTCTGTTCAGTTTGACGGCAGGTGTCTGGCCGATCAGTTTGGTTACATCTGCGGCAATGCCTGTATGTGCGGGTGTTCGTTTAATCGAATGTGTATTCAAATCCATGAAGTAACAACTCCTTGATTGATAAGACGTTGAGCGTATATCCGGTTGAAATCAATTCATGCCTTATTGGAATGGTTGGATATCTCTATTCCATCTTAATGAACGTAACCTTCCGTGGTCAACTTGTTTTGCTGGGGATGGGTTCAATATTGTCAGAGTTGTATCAAGTCTGCGCCAAGTCCATCTGCAGATGCCGACTGAGTTCTTTTTTGACTTCATTGCGTGCGAATGTCCACAGCATATAGAACCGTTGCCAGTAGCCCCTGCACATATACAGGGTTTCGATACCCTCGGCTTCCCGTTTCTCTTCCAGTACTTTGACACCACGGGTTCTCATCTGTTTACGAAGGGCCAACATCTCCTTGAGCACATTGTTCTGAATGCGGGTCAGCGACAGAATGTAGACTTCGGGCATCTTCAGCAGCAGCGTATCCAGTGTGCGAATATCTCGTTCAAGTACATCCAGCAATAGCGTGCGCACAACCAGACCTTTAATCAGACGATGGTCTTCATCCGCAGGGGATGGGGCGAAAGTTGAGGATGTCATATGTTCACTTCCTTAACCTTTAATTGGAATTTTATATTTACAGAACATGTGTTCTTATATTATAATCAATATATGTAATGGAGATACACAATACAACCGAGAAATATTGGAAGCACACATTACCGCATTTTCCTAAAGGTACAGATAATGAATGAAGCTAGGGATTTAGGGACAAGCCTGCTCCAAAATAAGGTATAATTTATGGGTTTTGCAGGAAACCTAAGGCCATAAACCAAATAAGCCTTATGCAGTGCAGTTTGCTACAGAAGTGATTACAAGCAATGAATTACTACAATGAATTGCGATCATGATTCAGGGATGTCTTGCCTTAACAAGATGGCACCGGTTCAATGAGTAGAAGCAGTTTTATTTTAGCGGAAATTGAGCAACAAAAAAGCCCCTGCCTTGGGCGGCGGGGCCTATGAAATACTGCCGATTCAGCGGCAGGTTTGATGATGTGTTCAGAAATTAAGCAAGATATTGAGGCTTTTCGTAGAACGCCTCTTTTTCAAGGATGACCTTATAAGGTCTTTCCTTGCCCTTCAGGGAGGGCCCAATGGTAGTTAGCGGTACGGCCGGCTTGTGGAAACGATCTTCTTCCTTGGGTTCCGGAACCGGTCGTGATGATTCGGGCGCAGAACTGAGGCGTACCTTTTTTTCGCTGCCCCAGCGCTTGCTTATTTTTTTCGTTTCCGGTTTCATTCCGGTTCGCCTCCTAACAAATCGTTGATGGCGTTGAACAGTTGACGATTCTGTAGGTCAATCTGCTGAAATACCGCCTCATCCGCTTCAATATGTCCAATAATGTGAACGGTGATTACATACTTCTTGGCTACAGGATAGCATAGCAGATACTCTTTCTCAAGGTAATCATCATACAGGTTGATCTTGATTTTATTCTCCCGGTAAGAATCAATAACCAGGATGCGCTTGGGATCATCCGGTTGTTTGTCGTCATTAGCGGACAAGTCATACTTTCTCCCCGGTTCTCCAACATTACCACATAATTGCTCGATATAACCACTGTCATCTGTACGGTATATGGCTGTGCCACGTACAGCGAATGGAGGATGAGAGACAAAGGCAGTACGCAGGGCATCGCTCATTCGCTCGAGCATCTTCGCATCTGCTTTGCGGGTACGCAGCAATTCCCTAAAGAACCGCAGCAACTTAAGCAGTTGTAACCTTGCTTCTCCCTCAGTGCGTTTATGCTTCTCAATGATGTTCTCCAATTCTGGATCACTCCAGCGTCCTTGTTCCTCAATACTGTCTGCGATTTTGGAACATGCCACGGACACGGCTGGTGCCCACTTTCCGTCAGAACGGATTTCATATACGAGTGGATTTAATCCCAGCAGATCTGTGGGCATACGCAATCCTTCAACCTTGGTTGTGTCCTTAATGTCTGTAATATCCTCAGGAAGAATGAAAAAAATACGTTTTCGTCCCAGACGACCCATAAACAGACCCATTTCCAGCATTGTATTATCCCGGACCGACGCGTAGTACTTCCCGCGGATTTTGGATATATCATCCGGATGAAAAATAAAAATGGCAAAGTCAGTCGTACGGACCTCTACTTCCAGATCGTCCATGGTATAGCTGCTTGGATTAAAAACCCCGGAATACCAAGGGGTAACTTCGGCTGAAAAACGTAAGTTTTCGTGTACTGCGGCTGCAATCGGCTTCGCTTCCAGCGAGCAGCCAATAAAGACTCTTGGCTTTAACGTTTTCATCAATCCGCCTCGCTTAAACGGTAGTGGGATTCAATTGTTATATTATACCATAAACAGCAGAGTAAGTCTGGAAACGTCTGAACTGGACAAAGAATAAGCCGATTACGTTTGCTATAGTGTATGTGTGAAAGGAAAATGATTCCTTTAAAAAGCGCAAGAAAATAAAAAAAGGCCCCAATTTGTAACAGTTGGGTGACTGACAGTTATTTTTGGAAGCTTTGGTCATAGAATAAAGGAGCAGGTTGCACCATTAGCAAGCATTGCTTATCCTGGTGTTGCTGTATGACTGCTGGAGCAGTCCAAAGGCTGCTTTATGCCTGTTTTTGAGGGGTCTGCTGTTTAGACCCGGTCACGTTGGTGTTATATAATAGAAGAACAAGCAAGTTAGCTTTGGTGTTTAAACTGAATGAACTTGCAACTGCTGTAAGTTGGATTTACAATTTACACAGGAACGAAGAGTGCAGAACCCATCTGTAGAAGCGAAGCGTTCGCCTGAAAGCTTTTTGAATGAAAGCAGCTTCGGAAGCATAAGCTGTCATCGGATTTTCCCCAGAGGGAAAATGGAATTCCAAAAATCCGGGGATAACCGCGATCAAAAGAGGGTACTGTAATCCAAGTGTAAGTGTACAATTAAATGTTCAAGCTTATGCATTGTAGTTATTTTTCAGTTTAACTGAGCACAGCTAACCACAACAGAACAGAAAGGATCAGGATACCATGAGTTCCCGAAGGACAATCTCCCCAAGGACGATCTGGAAACGTTACGATCTCTCATACACATAGCGCCCCTTGTAGAGTACACCAACCGGTTTCAAAAAAACGGCTGACTCTGCGAAAGAGGGGATTGGAATGAATATTCGAAGGACGTACACGATGATTTCTTCCAGGCTTACCTTTTGCAGGGTACGGTCGGTCTAAAAAACCAACCTACAAACTGCGAGGGAACCTGAATGAAGAGAACATCGTTAACCTTACAACACGTTAAAACAGAGGCGATCAAATTCGCCATTATGCTACTCGGTACATTTATTTTAGCTTTTGCTTATTATCACATTAACTTTCAGAATCATTTATCGGAGGGCGGATTTGTTGGTCTGGCCCTGCTCGGAAAATACGCAACAGGCTTATCACCTGCTATCGGTATGTTGTTACTGGACATTCCGGTCATGATCCTGGCTTGGTTCCTCAAAGGCTGGAAATTCATGATTCAGGCATTGCTTGGCGTCGGTGCATTTTCCCTATTCTATGACGGCTTTGAACGATACTCCACACTGGTATTGTCGTTTAACGGAAATCTGTGGATTCCGGCAGTTCTATCCGGTATATTGACAGGGGTAGGCGCTGGGGTCGTGCTTCGATTCGGTGGAGCGACAGGCGGAGACGATATTCTCGCCGTGCTGGTTAGCCGCTGGAAGGGATGGAAGCTGGGAACAGTTTTCTTTGTCAGCGATGCTTTTGTATTGGGATTGTCGCTTTTCTTTCTTCCGGTAAAAGAAACTTTATATACGATTCTGGCCGTATGGATTGCCAGTAAAGTCATCACGTACGTCGTTAGTGTTCCGGCTCGCGGAACCGTGGTTACAACTTCGGCTGTGAAATTGCCGATGCCATCGGCTGCAGCCAAGGCAGTTAACGCTGCTGCTATTTCACAACGGACTACGGTGGCTAGAGGGGTATCCAATTAACCATACGTTTCAGAACAACCATAACCTGTATGCATCATATTCAGGTCTTGATAGTTAAAGTTCATACAAAATCCCTTTTGACTGCTCTTCAGCAGCAAAAGGGATTTTGTTGTTTTCCGATTCATTCAGGGCTTGATCGAAGAAGCAATCTGACCATCCTGATTATGGATAATCGCTCGAATATTTTGTTTGCTACTCAGTTCTTTGGCCTTATCTACAGCTTCTGCCTTAGTATCAAATGTCGACAGGTAGGTAGACTTTCCTTCTTCCTTGATCGCCCATCCAGAGTTGGTAGGCACGACATGGATGTTATCATGACTTTTGGACGAAGAAACGGGCTCGGAATGACGACGATCCGTGGAAGACGACTTTTTAGGGTTGGAATTATCGGAAGAAGACGTGGAGTCCGATTTCGAACTTTCCGGTGCGGGATGATTTTCATCCCATTCTTCCGCCTTAGCTGTCGCTATGGCAATCGAGCGTCCTTCCTCATACCCGTCATCGAGCAGAGCATTGGCAATCTCAATTGCTTTATGTCTGACACGTGGTTCCAGGTTCTTCATGGATACCGGATAATCCTGTTTGTTCCAAGGCATATGAACCCCTCCTGTACAATAATGGATTAGTTGTATATTACCCTCTGAGGGGAGGGATAAACGATAAACATCCGAGGTCGTAGGTGCATTTACCGATGATCTATATAAATTGAAATAAACATTTACACGAAACGGAGAGGACAGAAAAAACCTGAAGAAACGAAGTGTTCGCCTTTATCCCCGGATTTATCCCTTTATAAAAGGAATCAAAAAAATCTGGGGATAACAGCGATCGGAAGGTTGTTCTGTCATCGGAGTGTCCAGTGTAAATATTCTTTATTTCAACTTATATAAAAGGATCTCGTTCCTATACTTTTGCAAGCCAGAGGAGTATAATGCTGTCCATGTAAGAAATAAGTTCAATAACAGGGATATAAAGGAGTACATACATATGTTTAGTCTTAGCCTGGCAATCCCTATGCTGTTCACCATGCTGATTCATGGCGCAGACAGCTTGTCATACGCGCTCCGCCTTGGTGGATTACGTACCCGCAGAATCGCGCTGGCCATTTCTTTGGCGGGTATCTTGCTGTTGGTTTCTCGAACCTCGAATATGGCCCAGGGTCCAATGGTAGGTAATCTGGTGGATACTGCAACACGTGGAGCCAATCCACACTTTGCAGCGCAGCTGCACTGGTTAATGGGTGCGGCAACGATTGGAACGGCATTAGCCATATTGTGTTTTCCAACCATGGTGAAGCTCTCGTCGAGAATGGTTGTACATTTTGAAGCAGCCGGTTCTATCCCTGCGATGGTTCGCGGTATGCTGAAGCGAAGCAAGATTAGAAATGCAACGTATTACATTACACCGCCATCCTGGAAGATGGCCAAACGATTAGTACAACATGGGATGCCAAGACGGTTAATGATGCTGAATGTAGTGGTAACTGCAATCTACACCACAGGTGTCCTGTCCAGCTTGTACGCAGCTTATCTTTACCCAGGGCAGGCTGTAGCTGCATCCCAATCGACTGGGCTAATTAATGGAATAGCGACTATTTTGTTAACCATCCTGATTGATCCGCGGATTTCTCTGCTCAGTGACAAATCATTACGTGGCGAGATCCGTTTGGATCGCATGAATCAGATCTATGGCTGCATGCTCGTATCTCGTTTATTTGGTACTCTATTGGCACAGTTGTTATTAATTCCATTTGCGTATTGGATCGGTTGGATTGTAAGTATGATGTGACGACTTCTTTCCTGAATTGTAGCCAGGCATTCTCTTGTACATTTTTTGAAACAGCAAATGAGAGGGTGCCTGTGCAAATTGAATTGACGGGGTATTTGTGCTGTGATACTATTAGACCGAATAGTCGGTTTATTTTATGGAGGTTTTTCCAATCGAAGTCAAACGAAGAAAAGATGTTGCCCAGATAAAGAAAGACATTGCGCGTAATACCAAGGAACTGTTTGCCCAAAAGGGATATAGTGCAACTTCCATGGAAGACATATGTACGATTAACAATCGGAGTAAAGGAAGCATCTATTATCATTTCAAAAGCAAAGAAGAGTTATTCATGTATCTAATCAAGCTTAACAATGAAGATTGGATGGATGCTTGGCTGGACAAAGAATCCGGGTATGAGACTGCTATAGACAAACTGTACGGACTTGCTGATCATTACGTGGATGATTTGGCTAACCCTCTGAATCACGCCATTAACGAGTTTGTCTCGGGTCAGGTCGTTAGTCAGGAGATGCTCGATGAGATGCTTTCCCTGATCCGAATTCCGTATGGGACATACGAGTCCATTATTACTAAAGGGATGGAGGATGGGGAGTTAAAACAGGATGACCCACAGGATGTAATGCACATTATCTACGGTCTGTTTAGCGGATTGACTACTCTCTATTATGAGAAGGACCTGACGGATATTCGTCGTATTTACCACAAAGGCATGGCCGGTCTGCTGGCAGGAATTCAACAACGTTAACCATGAAAAGCTGATGTAACGTCAGTTTTTCTTTTTAAATATTAATAAACCGGACAGTCGGTTTAAAAAGGAGATGGAGAATGAACACACTGTTCAGAAACAAAGCTTTTTTAATCGTGACAGGGTCTGATCTGCTGCAAAATCTGGCGATATGGATCCGAAATATGGCGATCCTCTATTATGTGATGGATCGAACTCAGGGAAGTCCAATAGCCGTCTCGCTGATTACCGTACTTGAATATGCCCCGATTTTTGTTTTCTCCATCATTGGCGGTGCACTTGCTGATCGCTGGAATCCCAAACGTACGATGATACTGGGGGATATTCTGAGTGCGTTGTCTATTGTCATGATTATTGGCGTTTTATCTTCCGGGTATTGGCAGATTCTATACGTAGCCACGTTTGTATCCTCTATCGTTAGCCAGTTTTCTCAACCATCCTCTCTAAAGATTGTGAGGCGAAATGTAAAGGGAGAACATTTGCATTCTGCAATTGCTATTACACAGAGTGGTCAATCGTTGTTTTTAATTCTGGGACCGATCGTCGGAACTTTTATATACACTGCAATGGGCATTCAGGCATCCATGTACGCATTACTCATTCTATTCCTCACCTCTGCGCTTCTACTCACATTTCTGCCTAAAGACGCCACGCAGCGGGAAACAAACACCTCATTATTAGCGGATATCAGAGAGGGCTGGCAATATGTTGCTCGATCTCAATCGTTAAAAATGCTTAGTCTGGTATTCATCTGTATAGGGCTTTCTGCGGGTCTCATCAGCCCACTTGGAATATTTCTGATCACCGAACGTTTGGGACTTGAAGCAACGTCGTTACAGTTCCTCTCTGGTGCATCTGGAATAGGTTTATTGATTGGAGGAGGTATTGCGGCTGCTGTAAGTGCCAAGCTGAATCAGACCTTAACTCTGCTTGTAGGTGTGCTGTGTCTGGCTGTAGCCACGATGGGGGAAGTGTTATCCAGTTGGTTCTGGCTGACCCTTTTGATCAGCTTCTTGAGCTCCATTAGTTTGGCATTTATCAACGTCATCATCTCCACGTACTTGGTCACCCGGATCGATGAGCATTTGATCGGGAGAGTGAATGGCACCATCACACCTTTATTCATAGGAAGTATGCTTCTTGGATCTTCCATGGCAGGTGTACTGATGAACAGCACATCCATTTTTATCGTCTACGCAATCTCGGTTACCGTGATGATCATGGGTATTGTTCCAGCGATGCGAATTCAATTTCGTAATGATCAGACGGCTTCTGCCAGCCAATTGAATTCGGAAATCTCTTCGAGCCAAACCTAATCAAATGCATTCTTGTGCAACAATAGTTCGTCTATTAAAACAAGAACGTACAACAAAAAAGCAGCGGGATCATCCCACTGCTCTTTTTGTATTTTATTATAACTTATTGGAAAAGGACGGCGTACTCACCGTATCCTTCTTTTTGCAAGTCTTCTTTGGGTACAAAACGAAGTGCCGCAGAGTTGATGCAATAACGCATTCCACCTGCTTCGGCAGGACCATCGTTGAACAGGTGACCCAGATGGGAATCACCCTCACGACTTCTCACTTCGGTACGAATCATGAAATGGCTGAGATCGGTTTTTTCCTTCACGTTGTGGTCACGCAATGGACGTGTGAAGCTCGGCCAGCCGCAGCCGGAGTCGTATTTGTCAGTAGAACTGAACAATGGCTCGCCAGATACGATGTCCACATAGATACCATCACCGTGGTGATCCCAGAATTCGTTATGGAATGCAGGCTCGGTCGCGCTGTTCTGCGTAACTTCATATTGAAGCGGCGTCAAACGCTCTTTCAGCCCGTCTTTATCCACGTTACCGGTCCAGTTGCGTTCGATGAAATCTACACGTCCAGAACCTTTGCTGTAGCGTTTGTAATGGGCAGGGTTCTTCCGGTGATAATTTTGGTGATGTTCTTCCGCTTCATAGAATGGTTTGGCTGGCAAAATGGGTGTAAAGATTGGTTTGTCAAAACGTCCGCTTTGTCCCAGCTCCGCTTTGGAAGCTTCCGCAATCTGGCGCTGTTCTTCGCTGTGATAGAAGATGGCCGTCTGATAGGAAGATCCACGGTCATGGAATTGCCCGCCTGTATCCGTAGGATCAATCTGCTGCCAGAACAGTTCAACCAGTTTCTTATAAGGGAAGATGGCAGGGTCAAACGTAATTTGCACAGCCTCTACATGTCCTGTTGTCTCCGAGCAGACCTCTTCATATGTTGGATTCTCGGTATGTCCTCCTGTATAACCCGATACGATCTTATGAATACCGGGCAGTTCTTCAAAGGGGGATACCATACACCAGAAGCATCCGCCTGCAAAAGTTGCTAACTCACTTGAATGTTGTTCCATGCTATAGTCACTCCATTTCTGATGAAGATTTAGCGCTCGTGTTCGAGCTCCAGCAATCTACCGTTTTATTAAAACTTATTACACAAGCATTAGGCTTGCTCTTCTATTATATCCTGAATTGGCAAGCCAACCAAGCCGGAATGAAAACAAGCTGAATCTGAACGGTTTGCGAATTCTGAATTCAGGCTTTGTTGCGTGACCGAAAGCGAAATAAGAGTAATATAATGGCCATGAACACCAGATATCCGGCAAGGATGGCCAGGCTCAGCCAGATTGAGGTTTCAGCTTGTGCACCTGCATAGGCAAATACAAAAATCGCTGGCATTTTCCCAATGGCCGTGGCAAGCATGAAGACCCAGAATGGCGTGTACGTTATACCTGCGTAGATATTAACGGCCATCTGAGGCACGATCGGCAACAGTCGCATCGACATGACACCCATGAACGGATGTGCTTCCATCCATGTGGTAAAACGGTTCAGACCCCGAATTCGTTCGAGGTACGATCTTGCCTGATGTCTAAAGATGGTTCTTGCTCCGCCATACACGAGCATGGCTGCAAGTGTGGTACCAAGCCAGCATATCCAGGCTGCCGTGGTGGTACCGTAACTGTAACCAAAGGCGATAATAACAAACTTAAAAGGAATTACAGGCACAAGAGCAAACAATGTTGCCATGGCGAGTAACAGCGGAATGGACTGATGGAGATCGGTCCAGGCCAGCAGTTCATATCTGTAAATAAACGTGACTCCTGCAAGTAAAACATATAACAGAAGCCATAACCATTTTCGCAAAATCCCAAACGCTCCTTTCAGATCAGGCAGGTCTGGTTGTGTCCCGATCTGTACTGCTGTTCCTTATAAGTTTACCACGTTCGCCCATTGTCTGAACAATTCGTGCGAAGTGTGCTGCAATCACTGGCAAGTTGCTGTCCGAAGGGTTACACTATAGGACGTGGAAATATAGAACCGAACTGAAGGTGGAATGATCATCATGGAAACAACCCAACGTAAACGAGTTGCAATTATCGGCCTCGGCGATATTGCACGTAAAGTATATTTGCCGCTGTTAACAGCTCATCCGAACGTGGAGATTGTAGGCATTATGAACCGATCTCCGGAGCCGGTCAAAGCCGTTCAGGAGGCGTATCGATTAGAACGGGGAACAACGGATCTGAAAGAACTGTTGTCCTGGGACTTGGATGCGGTGTTTGTACATACAGCAACGGAAGCGCACTTTGACATTGTCATGCAATGTCTGGAACAGGGATTAGCCGTGTACGTAGACAAACCGTTATCCTATACGATTCGGGAGTCGGAAGAGATGACTGCTTTTGCCGAGGCACAAGGGCTGTTGCTGGCAGTGGGCTTCAACCGCAGATTCGCACCGATGTACCAAAAAGCGAAAGAATGGATGCAGGGTGGAAAAGGTTTTGAATCCTTGACAGTGACCAAACATCGTACAGGCATTCAGGATCGTCCTGCGGCAGAAACCATCTATGATGATTTCATCCATATGCTGGATCTGATGTTGTGGTACTCGGATCATAATGTGGAGTTGCTTCATCAATGGATTCGGAAGAATGATCTGGACAGACTGCTGCATGTAACCGGAACGGCCAAGCTGGGCAGAACAGCCTACGGTCGATTTGATATGGTGCGTGAAGCTGGGGCAGATCTGGAGAAGATCGAATTGCATGGTGGTGGACGATCTGTTGAAGTGGTGAACATGGACACGATCAGCTACATGGAACAGGGGAGTCTGGAAACCAAAGAAACGTTCGGGAGCTGGGACACCGTGTTAGCACGTAGAGGTTTTAGCGGAGCAGTTGATAATTTCCTGGCTTGTCTGGACTTACCTGATGATTGCCTGATCAGTGCAAGTCATGTCATGGACAGTCATGAACTGGCGGAACAATTGATTCGCAAATAATTGCAGAATACACATACGGAGGAATACAAGTCATGGATGAATATGAAAAGGAACGTAATAAACAGATCGAGGAAGCTGTTGTAGAAACCTATAAACAGGAAGAAGAGATGATGATCCTCGTATTTGCCCAGTGGTGTGTCAATCATGGTTTGGACCCGGAGGAGATGTACCGGCAAGCCTACCCGAATCAGCAGAGCAACGAGCGTTTGCAGCAGGTGCAGAAGCTGATTGTATCCAAGGAGGAAGCCGGTGAAATCCCGGATGATACGGTACTTGGCGTGTTGTCCATGTTTGGAAATGAAGATCTGGCGATGGTTGTATCCGAGGCCATAGCCGCGCGCAAATAAGTTCAACTTACGTATACTGGTATGATTACATCTGTTCCCGGTGAATGACGCGGAATTCCTTCGGAGACATGCCGAACCGGGAACGGAATACCCGATGAAAATAGGTATAGTTGTTAAAGCCAGAAGACTCAGACACTTGCTCCAGGGTCATTGGACTGAAAATAATTCGTTCCCTGGCCATATTCAGCCGTACGTCAAGCGTGTATTGCATGATGCTTTTGCCAAACGCTTCTTTGAAGAGATGTACACCCCGTGAGACACTAATGCCAATATGTGTTGCCACATCATCGAGCTTGAATAAAGAGGAAGCGTTTTCTTCAATGTAGTTTTTGATCTCATAAGCCACATAATTGGTGTTGGTTATCGTTGGATGCTCCGCGAGCAGACGATCCACTTCGAGACATAAAATTCGCATATAATAACTTGAAATTTCCGGATAAGGATTGGAGATGCGGCGCTGCTCCAGTACGAGCTGTCGAAACAGGACCAAAAGACTTTCCGTCAGTTCGACTTTGATCCGGGTCGGCCGTTTGTGACGTTTCCACCACTCATCCACCCAGGAACCATTAAAGAAGATGTGATAGTCACCACTCTCCACCAGTCGTTCTCCCATCGGATTGGTTTCATTGTCTATTCTCAGCTCATAGGGTTCATCAGGATCAAAAAGAAGCAGATCGCCCGCATCCACCAGGGACATGTCCCCGTCTATGCGTGCACGGCAACGTCCGTCTGTTTGCAGTCTTAACAGGTAGTTCTTCACCCCTTCAGGCTGCACCATAGCGTAGGGTTTACGATGAAATGAAAAGCCTGCTGTAAGAACTTGGCAGGATTGATCTGTCGGCATGGGCATACTCCTTGCAATTTGAAAATTATGACCAGATAGTTCATGTTTCAATCATATTATTCATTTTAATTGAAGCTGAAACGGAATACCATAGTATTAGATTTAAGGAACAGGAACATCCAACAAAACATATGTATCTCAACCATTCAAACGCAGATTTTCACCATGCGTAAGGAGATGAACGTCACAGTGGAGAAAATGAAAGCAGGCATCATCGGGTGTGGTAACATCAGCGCCATCTACTTGGAAAATCTCAAAAACAACCCGGTCATTGAAGTCGTGGCTGTTGCGGATTTGATTCGTGAACGCGCTCAGGAACGGGCAGATGAATTTAATATCGCAAACGTTTACAATGTAGATGAGTTGCTGCAAAATAACGAAATTGAACTTGTGTTGAACCTTACGGTTCCTGGCAGTCACGCCATGACCGATCTGGCTGCACTCGAAGCAGGCAAACATGTGTATGCCGAGAAGCCGCTGGCAATTTCTCTTGAGGATGGTCGCAAGGTTGTTGAGTTGGCTGAGGAAAAGGGATTGTATGTTGGTTCTGCACCGGATACCTTCCTTGGTTCAGGCATACAGACAGCTCGTAAAGCCATTGAGGATGGGCTGATTGGCAAGCCTGTTGCAGCGACTTCATTCTTCATGGGTGGAGGACCAGAAGCTTGGCATCCTAATCCGGAGTTCTTTTATGTTGCAGGTGGCGGACCGATGTTTGATATGGGACCTTACTACCTGACCGCTCTGATTACGCTGCTTGGACCGATACGCAGAATCAGCGCCTCGGCAGGCATACAGATTGCAGATCGCAAGATTGGCTCTGGGCCGAAGGAAGGTACAGCGCTTCAAGTAGAGACGCCTACCCACTTGGCAGGAACCATTGATTTTGCAGAAGGTGCCATTGCAACCATGATTACCAGTTTCGATATTCGCGGAGCTTCGGATCTGCCACGCATTGAAATCTATGGTACAGAAGGTACGCTTAGTGTACCGGACCCCAATTATTTTAACGGGGAAGTGAAGGTTCGCAGATACGGTCAAGACACTTGGGAGACGGTCAAACAAGTCTTCGAAAGTGGACAAAACGAACGAGGCATCGGCGTAACGGAAATGGTTGAATCCATTCGTGCCGGACGGGAACACAAAGCCAGTGGCAAGCTTGCTTATCACGTACTGGAAGCCATGCATTCATTCCAGCGTTCTTCACTTGAAGGCAAGCACGTACATCTGGAGAGCAGCTATGATTCTTTTGCAGTAACTCGTACAGTTCAAACTGAGATTGAAACCGTGGAATCCCACTAGTCGGAGTAAAAAGTGTTCGAAGCTTGATGCTCTTTCGAGTGAAGCAGAATAACCAGTATTCTTACGTTCAATTTCAGGATAGAAACACTCTCGATTTTCCACACTAATCAAACAGGCATGTGATCTGAACGGTAATTGTATACAGTTCAATATTCATGAATTCAGCAATCATACGATATCTATTCCAGGGAGGAATCGCACTTGAAACTCGGCGTATTTTTGGTACTATTCGGAGGACGTAAATTGGAGGATGCTCTTGATTATGTAGCATCTAAGGGATTAAAAGCAGTAGAGATCGGAACAGGCGGACATCCAGGCAATGCACATTGTAAGCCAGATGAGTTGTTAAGCAATTCTACAGCATTGAAAAATTTCAAAAATGCAGTGGAATCACGTGGTTTGACGATCAGTGCACTTAGCTGTCACGGTAACCCGCTACATCCGCAAAAGGATATTGCCAAAGGATTTCACGATGATTTTGTTAAATCGGTAGAACTGGCTGAGAAGCTGGAAGTACCTGTAGTGAATACATTCTCCGGTTGTCCGGGAGACCATGAGGATGCCAAGTATCCGAACTGGCCTGTTGCACCATGGCCAAATGACTTCCAGGAGATCCTGAAGTGGCAGTGGGAGAACAAAGTTATTCCGTACTGGACAGAGTGGGGTAAATTTGCAGCAGATCGTAACGTAAAAGTTGGATTGGAGCTGCACGGTGGATTCTCCGTTCATACTCCAGCAACCCTGCTGAGACTGCGTGAAGCAGCAGGTGAAGTGATCGGAGCCAATCTGGACCCAAGTCACATGTGGTGGCAAGGTATTGATCCGGTTCAGGCAATTCACATCTTGGGACGTGAAGGAGCCATCCATCACTTCCATGCAAAAGATACAACGATTGATCCGGTAAACGTGAACAAACACGGTGTAACGGATATGCAGGACTATACCAATATGCTGGATCGGGCTTGGCAGTTCCGCTCGGTTGGTTATGGACATGATAACAAGACTTGGGCAGATATTATGAGTGCCTTGCGTCTGGTCGGATATGATTATGTAGTAAGTATTGAGCACGAAGACGGTCTGATGTCGGTTGAAGAAGGATTCTCTAAAGCCGTGCAAAATCTCCAGCAAGTATTGATCGAAGAACCGCTGGGCGATATGTGGTGGGTTTAGAGCTACACTAGGGGGAAATTGAATATGATCAACGTCACCATTTGGAATGAATTTGTCCATGAGAAAATTCACGATGAAGTAAGGGAAGTCTACCCGGATGGTCTGCATCGAGCACTGGCTGACGGACTTGGCGGCGAAGGCTTTGCTATTCGTACGGCTACATTGGATCAGCCTGAACACGGATTAAGTGATGAAGTGCTGAATTCCACAGATGTGCTCATATGGTGGGGACATATGGCACATGATCGCGTAAGCGATGAGATCTCACAGAAGGTTGCGCAGCGAGTGCTGAACGGAATGGGAATGATTGTGCTCCATTCAGGTCATTTCTCCAAACCATTCAAAGCGCTGATGGGAACCAGCTGCGATCTGAAATGGCGTGTAGCTGACGAGCAGGAAATTGTATGGTGTGTTAACCCATCTCATCCGATTGCGGATGGCATCGAGGGCAAGATTGTATTGGAAAAAGAAGAAATGTACGGCGAATTCTTCGATATTCCAGTACCAGATGAACTGGTGTTTGTAAGTAACTTCCAGGGTGGGGAAGTATTCCGGAGCGGATGTACGTTCCGGCGTGGTGAAGGTAAAATCTTTTATTTCCGACCAGGTCATGAGACATATCCGACCTATTACAAACCGGAAATATTAAGAGTGATCAGCAACGCTGTGAAATGGGCATATCCTGCCCGCAGCTTTAAGCCGGAATTTGGCAAGAGCGAACCTGTAAGACCATTTGGGGGCGTACTGGTCTAATTCACTAACTCAATCGTGTAATGGAAATTATAAGTTATATTCAAAAAGAACCCTTCTCCGAGTCAATGATGACTGTGGCAGTTGGGTTCTTTTTGGGTAAGATAGTACTATGGGGAAGTTATACGGTATTTCCCATGGTTACGACGCAGCGTGTAATGTATACTGGGATGTATGATCCATTTTGGATGTTATGCTTCTAAAATTTAAACTTTTTAGTTGCAGGCGTTTTCTTTGAAGCTTAAATATGTTATTATGAAATATACTAACAAAATGTAAGTTGAGTGATCTCTAAAGAGGTGATTAATGTGGAAGGTCAAGACTTGCGGATGTGTCCGCGTTTTGAGACGGCGTTTTCTTTTTTGGGCAAGCGCTGGAATGGTTTAATTATTCAAACGTTGATGAGTGGTTCGAAGCGATTCAAGGATATCTCCAATCTGATTCCATCCATGAGTGATAAGATGTTATCCGAACGGATGAAAGATCTGGAGAGTGAAGGTATTCTGGTTCGTCACGTCTATCCCGAGACGCCAGTTCGTATTGAATATGAACTGACGGATAAAGGTAGAGCGCTCCAGCCTGTCATGAATCAAATTCAAGACTGGGCTGAGCAGTGGGTTGACTAACGTATAAGCATCACCCACTTTCGTTGCATGAGTGACATAGACTCCTGATTTCCGTGGAAATCAGGGGTTTTTGTCTTAAGTATTATGTTGATCGGCGTTTTTCTCTTGGGCTATGCACATGTTGTCATGAGTTGTAGTATAATCTATAGAAAATGGCCACAGACGGCCGGAGCGAAGGAGGCCCACTTGTCATGAGAGAAGAAAGCTTATCCCGTGAAGTACGCTACGGCAAAAAAGATATTGCAGAACTTGAGAGCGCATCCATTCAGGTCCATCTAATTTACAAAAAAGCTGCAGAGTTGTTTAAGCGCACAGCATATTCCCGTTCAGTTAAGGATGATCTTGCCGAAGTGAATACGCATTCTGTGAACAGCGATGGTCCGAAATTAGCTCCGGCAGTGCTGCAAAAATGGATTCAAACGTCCAGGGGCTGGAAGTGTATCGGATGTGAGCTGGGACAACCTGATTCAACGATGTCTCAGATGGAAGAAACTATCCATGGTAAGCAATTGGTTTTAGATGTGGGAGAAGGTCGGCTGGTTCAGGCAGAAATGCTGATTCAGGCGGTTGTCTGGTCTCAATATGAGAAGATTCGAATGTTTGCACCATGGCTCGGGGATGAACCCTTTTATAGCTTACAGGAGCTGGATGTCATTGCTCGTTACATTGTGCCTACCTATTTCTCGGAACGGCCTCTGCATGAGCAAGGCAAGGTATTTAAGGTCCATCAACAATATGGGCAGATTCCGTTGTATCAGGAGTATGTAGATGCACCTTCATGCTGCGTACAGGTGGATGGTGGATTACTTGAAGGGCGATTGCTGACAGGGGTATATGTGTCTGAGGAGCAGTTCTTCGGGCTTAATCCATATCTGAAAGATGGAGATGGAGGACGGACATACATGCAGGCTTGTGTCCAATGATAACGTAACCAATGAGAACGTAAAAATGATTTAGATTGGAGAGCCTGTGTGCAGGCTCTCTTTCTTGTACAAGCCTTATTTGCACGCGGTACCCTATAAAAGTAACGGCTTTGACACTTTTTTTTGCCGAAAGTTGTGCCATAATAGAGGTTATGGACAACAGGGTGAATGATTTTACGCAGGGTGGTGTTACCTACATGATGAAGAAAATCCCCGGTTACATAGGTGTATGTTTGCTCCTACTGGCGATCTTGGCTGGTTGTAGTGAGACACAGCCTTCTGAGCAGCCAATTGTCAAAGAGACAGAAACAGCGAATACGATCACAGTGGCTGTAGATGGCAGTACGTTTTTGCCTGATGCAACAAAGTCCATTAAGCGAGATTTTAGTGAGGGTTTGACACTCAAAAAAGCATTACTCAATAGCGGACTGGTTGATTTTACGGCAGATGGCAAGCGGATTCAATCCGTGGGTGAAGTTTCTCTGGATTCTTCGCTGAGCTGGGCTGTCAAATTAAACGGCAAGGATATTGAACAGGAAGATTGGGACATGGAGCTTCATGCCAAAGATGAAGTGATCATTTACGTGAAAGCCGCTGACAGTGGCGGGGATGGCGTTGCATATCAGACAACGTTACTCAAGGTTAGCGGTGGAAACATTATGCCAACTCTTAATCGTCAATATGCTGGCGTCTACGTTCAAGAGTGCACAGTTCGCGATGTGTTGAAGTCCAGCGGCATTGTAAGAATGTCGGAGAACAACAAATTTGTCGTCTCGGTCGAGAATGTCACGCCTCGTATGAATGAGCGGTGGGTCATTATGGTGAATGACAAAGAATTAATGGAAAATGGTCTGGACATGAAATTGAATCCACGTGATGCGGTAAAGCTTGAATTGACCAATGCATCCTAAGTATACCAAGAAGCCCAATCTCTTTTTTAGAGAACTGGGCTTTTTTTCATTAAATATATAAGCAATTTCCGATTGCATAGTCAAATATTAAATACGACAGATCTCGTTCGGGCAAAGCTCACAGTGACAGATCCCTTGCAGCATCTTCAGATCTTTGATGACAATCATGCCATTGTCATATTCAATCCCGTCTTTCTTACGCAGATCGCTTAACATGCGGTTTACACTTTCACGAGTGGCTCCAATCATATTGGACAGGTCCGTGTGGGTAATTTTTTTGTGAATAATGACATGCTCTCCATGAGGCTCACCATACGAATTCGACAACCGAATGAGGGTGGAGCAAAGTGCACCCGATTTGCCATATAACATGAGATCCCGGAACTTGGTCTGTGTCAACCGGTGGTGGATGCCCATCCATTTCATGAAGTCGATCGCAAAGTCACAATGCTGGCAGATTAACATCTCCAAGTCTTTATGTTCCAGTACACCGATCTCACTGTCCTCTAATACTTCCGCTGAGAAGCTGTGTTTAGAGCCAAAGAAGGGATCAGCCTGCCCAATCATATCACCGGATTGATACATGTACATGATCAGTTCCTTGCCTTCATCCGTGGATTTGGTGATCTGGGCACGGCCCCGTTTCATATAATAAAGTTTGTCAGAGATGTCGCCTTCCCAGTACAGATGTGTACCTTCCGGATAGGTTCTATCTTTCATGGTAACCAGCAGATGGTTGAAATTTGATTCCGAGAAACAGTTAGTATTACCCCGCTTTTCCAGTACAGTTGTTAGTTCTCTCATAAGTCTATCTCCCCTTTATGTCCATCGGACGACCTTCTGTAGTAAGCAGTAGCCTCCGAGGTTCGCCGCAAACCGTTGCCGTCCTGATCAGGGTCATCTCGGCCGGGAGGAAGGACGGTACAAATTGCGGTGGTTCAATTTTTAAGTTCAGTATATACCTAATCTTACCGTTTGAGGGGGAAGGAAAGGCGGCAAAAATGACGAAATTTCAAACATTGTGAT
Source organism: Paenibacillus amylolyticus (assembly GCF_047302515.1). Classification (GTDB taxonomy): domain Bacteria; phylum Bacillota; class Bacilli; order Paenibacillales; family Paenibacillaceae; genus Paenibacillus; species Paenibacillus amylolyticus_G. The sequence continues at coordinate 1,362,164 of NZ_CP168019.1, forward strand.
AAAATTCACTTTTAATGGAGAGGATGAATTTTACAGCCCTATATTTTAAATAGGAAGTGAAAATGGTCGTATGAAGGACACTACAAAACTTAAATTAAATTTGTTATACTTTGTGAAAAAAATCACATAATTAAGTTTATTGTCATGTTACGATGTGAATGTAAACGAGAGAGACAAACTAATACGAACCTTTAGGAGGATGAGGGAGATGGCTGTAAAGAACGAAGTCGCCCCAGCAAAAGAACCGACAGCAGGTCAGTATATTCAAACGTTAATCGACAAAGCGAATAAAGCACACGCCGCATTCATGAAGATGGACCAGAAACAGATTGACCGGATTGTGCAAGCGATGGCGCTTGCGGGTCTGGATAAACACATGATGCTCGCTAAGATGGCCGTAGAAGAAACAGGCCGCGGAGTGTATGAGGATAAAATCACTAAAAATATATTTGCAACAGAATATGTGTACCACAGCATCAAGTATGACAAAACCGTAGGTGTGATTGAAGATAACGAATATGAGAGCTTCCAGAAAATTGCGGAGCCGGTCGGCATCATCATGGGTATTACACCAGTTACCAATCCAACATCAACGACGATGTTTAAAGCATTGATTTCCATCAAGACGCGTAACCCGATCATCTTTGGTTTCCACCCATCTGCACAGAATTGTAGCCGGGAAGCTGCCAAAATCCTGCTGGAAGCGGCTGTGAAACATGGTGCACCAGCAGATTGTATTCAATGGATTGATGATCCTTCCATGGATCGTACAAACGAACTGATGAATCACAATGATGTGGCTCTCATTCTGGCAACAGGCGGATCAGGCATGGTACGTGCAGCGTATAGCTGTGGTAAACCTGCACTGGGCGTAGGACCGGGTAACGTTCCTTGCTTTATCGAGAAAAGTGCTGATATCAATCAGGCAGTGACGGATTTGATCCTGTCCAAATCTTTCGATAACGGCATGATCTGTGCTTCCGAACAAGCGGTCATCATTGAAGAACCGATCTTTGATCAAGTGAAGAAAAAAATGATCGCAAACGGCTGTTACTTTGTTAACAAAGATGAAGCAGCAAAATTGACAGCAGGTGCGATTAATGCCGAGAAATGTGCGGTGAATCCGGCGATTGTTGGTCAATCTGCGGTGAGCATTGCGAAATTGTGCGGAATTGAAGTTCCAGCAGGCACCAAAATTCTCGTGGCCGAGATTGAAGGGGTAGGTACCAAATTCCCATTGTCGGCTGAGAAATTAAGCCCGGTACTGGCTTGTTACAAAGTTAAAACGGCAGCAGAGGGAATTGAACGTGCAGCAGAAGTGGTTGCTTTTGGCGGCATGGGTCACTCCTCGGTTATTCACTCCACAAATGAAGAAGTGATCGGCAAATTCGCAGATCGTCTGCAAACCGGACGGATTATTGTGAACTCACCATCCACACACGGTGCCATCGGGGATATCTACAACACAAACATGCCGTCATTGACACTGGGATGCGGATCATACGGACGTAACTCGACTTCTTCCAACGTAACCGCTGTGAACTTAATCAATGTGAAAAGGGTGGCTCGCCGTACCGTGAATATGCAATGGTTCAAAGTGCCGAACAAAGTCTACTTCGAAAAAGGGGCAACACAGTATCTTGCCAAAATGCCTGACATCACACGTGTGGCCATTATTACGGATGCCATGATGGTGAAGCTTGGATATGTTGAAAAGGTAGAACACTATCTGCGGCAACGCCAAATGCCGGTAGCAATCGAAGTGTTCTCCGATGTAGAACCCGATCCATCGACAACAACGGTAGACCGCGGAACCGAGATGATGCGCCGCTTCCAACCGGACTGCATTATCGCACTCGGCGGTGGATCACCGATGGATGCTGCCAAAGCCATGTGGTTGTTCTATGAATATCCGGACACGGACTTCAACGATCTGAAACAAAAATTCATGGATATCCGCAAACGGATCTACAAATATCCACGTCTCGGCGTAAAAGCGAAATTTGTAGCGATTCCAACCACATCCGGTACAGGTTCTGAAGTGACATCGTTCGCGGTTATCACAGATAAAAATCAAGGTAACACCAAATATCCATTGGCCGACTATGAGCTGACACCAGACGTAGCGATTGTTGATCCGGAGTTTGTATACTCCCTGCCTAAAACAGCGGTTGCAGATACAGGTATGGACGTCCTGACGCATGCGATTGAAGCTTATGTATCTGTTATGGCAAATGATTACACGGATGGACTTGCGATCAAAGCAATCCAACTGGTGTTCCAATACCTGGAGCAATCTGCGCTGCAAGGCGATAAACTGGCACGTGAAAAAATGCATAATGCTTCCACGATTGCAGGTATGGCGTTTGCCAACGCATTCCTGGGCATTAACCACAGCTTGGCGCACAAATGGGGCGGTCAGTATCACACCGCACACGGACGCACCAATGCAATCCTGATGCCACACGTCATTCGTTACAACGCAAAAAAACCGACCAAATTTGCATCGTTCCCGAAATATTCACACTTTGTAGCGGATGAGCGGTATGCCGAAATCGCCCGCATCTTGGGATTGCCTGCTCGCACGACAGAAGAAGGGGTAACCAGTCTCATCAATGCCATCCGTAACCTGAACAAAATCTTGGGTATTGAAGAATCGTTCCAAGAAATCGGATTTGATGCCAAAGATTTTGAAGCACATGTAGATTATCTGGCAGACCGTGCCTTCGAAGACCAATGTACAACCGCCAATCCGAAGTTGCCACTGGTAACTGAACTGGCTGATGTGTACCGCAACGCTTTCTACGGAAAGTTTGAATAAACGAATTTAGAACGAAGCGTGCCTTACGGCAAGAAGATCAGGGTTCCCCGAGAGGGGAGCCCCGATTGCCGTCTTTCACACAATAACGAGAGGGCAGAAAAACAGAAGAGCGAAGCACCTGTTTTTCAGGATTTATTCTAAGTTTTGTTTTGCTCCGAGCATAGAGGAGCAATGGTTCGGTTCTATAGAGGTTACACGGAATTCGTGATGTGGCTGTTTGAGCCAGATGTTCACACAATAACGGAGTGGGCAGAAAAACAGAAGAGCGAGCATCTGTTTTTCAGGATTTATTCTAAGATTTGAATTGCTCCGAGCATAGAGGAGCAAAGGGTTCTATAGAGGTTACACGTAATCCGTGCTGTGGCTGTTTGAGCCAGATGTTCACACAATAACGGAGTGGGCAGAAAAACAGAAGAGCGAGCATCTGTTTTTCAGGATTTATTCTAAGATTTGAATTGCTCCGAGCATAGAGGAGCAAAGGGTTCTATAGAGGTTACACGTAATCCGTGCTGTGGCTGTTTGAGCCAGATGTTCACACAATAACGGAGAGGGCAGAAAAACAGAAGAGCGAAGCACCTGTTTTTCAGGATTTATTCTAAGTTTTGTTTTGCTCCGAGCATAGAGGAGCAATGGTTCGGTTCTATAGAGGTTACACGGAATCCGTGATGTGGCCGTTTGAACGGACCTTTTACACGACAACGGAGGGGCAGAAATAACCTGAAAAAGCGAAGCGTTCGCCTTTATCCCCGGATTTTCCCTTTTCAAAAGGGAATCAAAAAAATCTGGGGATAACAGCGATTGGAAGGTTGTTCTGCCACGCAGTGGTCCTGTGTAAAGTTTCAATTTCAATGGGACACAGCGCAGTTGGAGTGAGTTAGTTCACTGGCTTTGTGACAAAAATCACAGATGATGAAAGTGCCAAGTCGTATACTGAAAATGTAAGAAAAACATTCATCCCGCGGTTCCGGTTCCCAAGTAGAGAGAACATGTTCCGGTTTATGTGAAACAATTCACATTAATCGCGGCTCTGGGCACACAATGCTACGAATGAAGCAAGAGGTTATGTGTCCAGAAATCCAAATTAGTGGAGGGATTACGATGTCGGTGATTGAAAAAGATGTCAAACAACAAACAGGCTGGAGAAACTTTACCAAAGGAACATGGACCAAATCCGTAGATGTGAATGATTTTCTGGCACACAACTTGTCTCCTTATTACGGTGACGAAGCATTTCTCGCAGGTGCAACCCAGAATACCAAAGAATTGTGGGAGATCGTATCTGATCTGACCAAAAAAGAACGGGATAACGGCGGTGTCCTTGACGTTGACGTGAACACACCAGGTACTATTATTTCTCACCAACCCGGTTATCTGGATCAAACCAAGGAACAGATTGTCGGCGTTCAGACCGATGCTCCGTTCAAACGTTCCATTCAACCAACAGGCGGAATTCGCATGATGATTGACGCATGTGAGGCATATGGCTTTGAAATGCCACAGGGCGTCATTGATATATTTACAAACATTCGCAAAACACACAACCAGGGTGTATTCGATGCTTATACTTCCGACATGCGTGCAGCGCGTAAAGCTGGAATTATTACAGGTCTGCCAGATGCTTACGGCCGTGGCCGGATCATCGGTGACTATCGTCGTGTAGCTTTGTACGGGGTAGACTTCCTGATTCGTAACAAAAAAGGTGAACTGAATGCACTCGAAGTTGATGTTATTGATGAAGATGTCATTCGTCTGCGGGAAGAATTGTCTGAACAGATTCGTGCATTGCAAGAATTGAAACAATTGGGCGATATGCACGGGTTCGATATTTCCTTGCCAGCGACAACAGCAAAAGAAGCGTTCCAATGGTTGTACTTCGGTTATCTCGCTGCGATCAAAGAACAGAACGGTGCTGCGATGTCACTCGGACGTGTATCTTCTTTCCTGGATATCTACATTGAGCGTGACCTGCAAGAAGGCATTCTGTCCGAAGAACAGGCTCAGGAATTGGTTGACCATTTTGTAATGAAACTGCGGATTGTCAAATTCCTGCGTACACCGGATTACAACGAACTGTTCAGTGGAGATCCAACATGGGTGACTGAGTCCATCGGTGGTATGTCCGTGAATGGTGAAACACGCGTAACCAAAAACAGCTTCCGTTTCCTGCATACACTGCACAACCTGGGTCCTGCACCAGAACCGAACCTGACTGTTCTCTGGTCAACGAAACTTCCAGAAGCTTTCAAAGATTATTGCAGTAAAGTATCCATCGAAACCAGCTCAATCCAGTATGAAAATGATGATCTGATGCGTCCAATCTACGGTGACGATTACGGTATTGCTTGCTGTGTGTCGGCTATGAAGATCGGGAAACAAATGCAATTCTTCGGCGCTCGTGCCAACCTGGCAAAAGCTCTTCTGTATGCGATCAACGGTGGTCGTGACGAGAAATCCGGAGCACAAGTTGGACCTGAGTATCCTGCCATTACTAGCGAAGTGCTGGATTACAATGAGGTTATGAAACGCTTCAAACCAATGATGGAGTGGCTGGCTAAGCTGTATATGAACACCCTCAACGTCATTCACTACATGCACGATAAATACAGCTATGAGCGTATCGAAATGGCATTACATGACCGTGATATTGTACGTACGATGGCTTGTGGTATCGCCGGTCTATCGGTTACAGCAGATTCACTGAGTGCAATCAAATATGCCAAAGTAAAACCAATTCGTAACGAGCAAGGCATCGCTGTTGATTTCGAAATCGAAGGAGACTTCCCTTGTTACGGTAACAATGAAGACAGCGTAGACAGCATTGCTGTTGAACTGGTCGAGAACTTCATGGGCATGATTCGCAAACACAAAGCATACCGTAACGCAGTGCCAACGCAATCCGTTCTGACGATCACTTCCAACGTGGTATATGGTAAGAAAACAGGGACTACACCGGATGGTCGTAAAGCAGGTGAACCATTTGCTCCAGGTGCGAACCCAATGCATGGTCGTGATAAAAAAGGTGCACTGGCATCCCTTGGCTCTGTAGCCAAATTGCCTTATGAACACAGTCTTGACGGGATTTCCAATACCTTCTCTATCGTGCCAAAAGCACTGGGTAAAGAGGAGACTACACGTAAATCCAATCTGACTGCGATGATGGATGGTTACTTCGGTCAAAACGCTCATCACCTGAACGTTAACGTATTTGATCGTCAGCAACTGATTGATGCGATGGATCACCCGGAAAACTATCCACAACTGACTATACGGGTATCCGGATATGCCGTTAACTTCATTAAATTGACTCGTGAACAACAGTTGGATGTCATCAACCGTACGTTCCATGGCTCGATGTAAGTAATTTGCAAGTAGAAGACCGCTAGAGCAAGGCATTCCAAATCATATTAAACGCACAGCGGATGCGGATACAGAAAGGAAGAGGCAGCATGGTTAACGGACATATTCATTCACTCGAAACTTTCGGGACGGTTGATGGCCCAGGCATCCGCTTTGTGCTTTTTATGCAAGGATGTCTACTCAAGTGTCAATATTGCCACAACCCTGATACATGGGCGCTGGATGGCGGAAAAGAAATGACGCTTGAGGAGGTACTGGCTGAAATTGAGCCTTACCTGTCTTACTACCGCAGCTCCGGAGGCGGGCTCACGATATCTGGTGGAGAACCAACGTTACAGGCTCACTTTGTAGCCGAAATCTTCAAGGAAGTGAAGCGGCGCTGGGGATTGCATACGACACTGGACAGCAACGGATTTAACGAACCGGAACGGATTCACGATCTGTTGGATCACACAGACCTGGTTCTGCTGGACCTCAAGCATATTGATGATGAGAAACACATCAAGTTGACAGGCAAATCCAACGAGAGAACGTTGAAAACGGCCAAGTGGTTATCGGAGCAAGGTCGGAAAATGTGGATACGCCACGTGTATGTTCCTGGCATTCATAACGAGGAAGAGGATCTGCTTAACCTCGGACGGTTTATTGGAACATTAAATGGCGTCGAAAAGTTCGAAATTCTTCCATACCATCAGATGGGGATCTACAAATGGGAGGCGCTTGGCAAAGTATATCCACTGGATGGAGTTCCTTCACCAAGTGAAGAAGAAGTGGAGCGGGCGTATCGCCTAATCGAACAAGGTCGCCAGGAAACGGCTGGCATGGCTTGTTCCGGTAAGTGATCTAACCTTTATATAGTAAAAACAATCAACCAAGCAGTCCTTGCGAACATGTTTCGCAGGGGCTGTTTTTTTGCTGTCATCCATTCTAAATGCAAGATTATGGGTCCAGTGAAGGATTTTATCCCTCCATTGATGAATTGTCATCCTTACGATGTAAGCTCCGGCTTTTTATAATCAGAGTGTAAAGCCAAATGCTCAATATCTTGAGGAGGGTCAACCAGATGAAAAAAAGAATGACATTACTGCTTTCATTATTGCTTATCACTTCATGGACTTTGGCGGGATGTGCAAGCTCAAGTAACGAGCCACAGCAAGGCGCAGGCAATACACCTGTAGAGGAAACAAGTAAGGAACCGGTTGAAATGCTTCTGCGCCACACACAGGTGGGAGCCGACAAACAGAAAAGACTGGCCATTCTGCAGGATGTTGTGGACAAAGTTGAGGGTGAGATACCCAATCTGACCTTTACGCTGGATGGTGTCGAATCCGATGTGAATCGCAAGGAAAAGCTTCGCGGAGAGATGGCGGCAGGCAACCCGCCGGATATATTTGAACTGTTCGGTAGCCCGGATTCCAAAGTTTATGCCAAGGAAGGTATGCTGCTTGATCTGACTCCGATCCTGCAAGAGCTGGGCATTCAGGACCAGTTTACATCCCTTGAACCGTTTACGTATGAAGGAAAAGTATATGGACTGCCGATTGGGGGTTCGGGCGAAGGTTTTTTCTATAATAAAGAGTACTTTGAACAAAAAGGGTGGAAAGCCCCAACCACCATGGCTGAGTTGGATCATATACTGGCCGAGATTAAGGCCGATGGCAAATTGCCGCTTGCTTCCGCGTCCAAGGCAGGCTGGGTTCCGCTTATGTTAACCAACCACCTGTGGTCCCGATATGCCGGGCCGGAGATTACCGCAAAGTTTGCAACAGGTGAAGCGAAGTGGACCGACCCAGGTGTCGTGCAAGGTTTTGCCAAACATAAGGAATGGGTGGATAAGGGTTATTTCAAAAAAGGTGAACTGGGCTTTGAGTATGCCGAATATACCACGCAATTTACGAGCGGTGAAGCGGTGTTAATGTATGACGGAACATGGAAATCATCTGTATTCAAGGAAGGCCAGAGCGGTGAATCGCTCATTGGCAAGGTTGGATTCTTCAATATGCCTCCGGTAGAGAACGGAGCAGGAGATCAGACGTCTTTGATGAGAGATGTGAACAATGGATACGGATTCTCGGCAGCAGTGGCGGATGACCCGCAGAAGCTGGAAGCAGTGAAAGCCTTTATCAAAAATTTTTACAATGAAGATATGCAGATCCGCGGTCTTGTGGAAGATGGTGTGTTGCCTGCCATGAAGCTGGACGAGAAAGTGCTGACCGATAGCATTACCGATGATCTGATGAAAGAAATTGTGGCTGTGCTTAATGCGTCCAAGACGTCGTTCCCGGCATTTGATGCACTCGTTCAGGCCGATGTGACGACAGAGATCAGCAATCTGCAAATCCAGAAGTTGATTGGTGGGCAGACCACCCCAGAGAAAATGGCAGAAGAGTTGCAAAAGGTGCAAGAGGAAGCAAACGCCTCAGTGGAATAAATCAATTCAAGTTGAAACTGCGATCGTTGAAGTGACTGAAGGAGGCTGACCATGAATACTTCACTCCGCAGCCCGTTAATCTATACGCTATTTGTAATGCCAGCCCTAATTCTGTTTGTAATGTTCTTTCTATACCCTATTGGTAGCTCCCTGTATTACAGTCTGACGAGTTGGAATGGGGTATCGGCTGAGCCACGTTTTGTGGGTTTATCCAACTATATGAAGGCACTGACCGATGAACGTTTTTGGATTTCCACACGGAATAACGGCTTTTTCATCGGGTTTTCGGTACTGATTCAGGTACCCCTGATCGTCCTATTCTCGCTTCTGATTGCCAATGTGAAAAGGCTGAAAGGTCTGTATAAAACAGCTGTTTTTTTACCATCCATCATGTCAACAGCCGTTATCGGTATCTTATGGGGATTCATCTATGAGCCCAATATCGGACTATTAAACAAAATGCTTCATGTGCTGGGCATCGATCCCATCTACTGGTTATCGGATAACCGATTTGCCATGTTGTCCATCTTGGTGACCAATGCCTGGCAGTGGACGGGATTTTACATTGTCATGGTGCTGGCGGCCATACTGGCGATTCCCCGTGATCTGGATGAAGCGGCTGCAATTGATGGGGCAACGGCGGTACAACGTGCAATGCGAATTACGTTGCCGCTGATTCGGCCGATCATTTCGGTGGTGATCATGTTGTCCATTGCAGGTGCCATGAAAGCAGCCGACATCGTGATTGTCATGACCAAAGGTGGGCCCGCTGGGTCCACCGAGGTTCTGGCGACATACATGATCAAATATGCGATTACCAACTTCAAATATGGCTATGGCAATACCATTGCAGTGCTGATCTTTGCTCTGACGCTTGTGCTCACTGCGGTGTATCAACTGCTGGTAGCGAGGCGGAGCGAGAAGGTGGAATATTGATGGCAAAAAGCATAAAAAGCAGTATACCTCATGTGTTGTTAATGTTGTATTTAATCGCGATTTTGTTTCCCTTTTTATTTGTAATCTTCTCTTCATTTAAGCAAGATAACAATGAAATCGCCCTGAATCCATTCGGTTTGCCTACAACATGGGAGTTTAACAATTACGTGGAGGCTTGGGTGAATGCAAAGATTGGCACGTATTTCTGGAATAGCCTGTACATTTCGGTTCTATCCTCGGCGTGTACGATTGTGCTCGGTGCCATGTTTGCTTTTGCCGTAACCCGGATGAGACACCGGAAATGGAGCCTGTTTCTGTACAGTCTGATTCTGGCGGGTATGCTTATTCCCAACAATGCACTCATGCTGCCGATCTATCTGCTTGTACGCAAAATGGGCATATTGGACACACATCTGGCATTGATCGTGCCCTATGTGGCCAATGCGATCCCCTTTACAATTATTATCCTAGCGGCTTTTATGCGTTCTCTGCCTGGAGAAATTGAGGAGGCTGCTGTCATGGATGGCTTGAGGGCCCCGGGTATCTTTGCTAAAATAGTGATACCTCTTACAGTTCCAGCCATCGTTACGGTTTTTATCGTTAATTTCCTCGGCAACTGGAACGAATTTTTACTCGCCAACTATTTCTTATCCACCGATAAATTGCGTACGCTGCCAGTGGGCATGGTCCAGTTTCGGGATCAATATCAGATGAACTATGCCCAGATGTCGGCAGGTATTGTATACAGCGTTGTACCTGTACTTGTGATCTACGCTATACTCCAGGAGAAAATTATAGAAGGAGTAACTGCAGGTGGTGTCAAAGGTTAATACCATGAACCAGTTAATAGGGAGAACGGGATATGAACTTGCGAATGAAGCTGGCCTTGGCATTTATGCTGCTGATCATTGTACCGATGTGTGCGCTGGGCATTGGCATGTTTCTGGTCACATCACATACGATTGAGAAAAAGTACAATCAACAGGCTGAATATGCGCTTCAGGCCATTAGTTACAATATCGAGAATGTATTTCAGCAGATTAATAATGTGACCGATAACGGGATAGCGACATCGGTTTTTCAAATGGCATTGAACGCCAAAGATCCGACCAAGCAGGATCTGGGAACCGGTAATCAATTATCCCTGAATGCCAGCCAGCGTAATTTCCGTTCTCTTCTATATAATTATCCGTTCATTAGTTATGCCTTTTTATATGATTTGCGTTCGTCCGAGAACAACCAGATTGTCTCCATTTTCACCAAAGAAAACTTTCAAGCCCTTCCTTTTCAGCAATTTAAAGTGCATCCCTTATTCAACGAAATTCAGCAACTTAATGGCGTGCCTAAATGGCTCGCACCTCTGGAATATCCCGAATTAACCGGGGTAGAGCCTGTCTTCACCCAGATCAGACTGGTCAAAGAACTCAGTTATTTTCAAAATATCGGCGTGCTTGTTGTTCAGATCAAAAAAGGAGAGATCGACCGGATCTTCCGTCACCTGCAAATCAGCGATTCAGCACAGGATACGTCGTTCCTGTTAATTAATGAAGAAGGGCTGATCGTCTATGATCCTGCAGGTATTTATAACGGTGAGAACATGCAAAATCTTGGTGCTGAATCCGGCAGTTACGGTCCTGGCTTTAGCAGTGTCAGAACGGTCTTTGACGGCAAGGAGAGCATCATTTCGCAATATCATCTGAAGAACTATAACTGGAGTCTCGTCAGTGTGACTTCATGGGAAGCCTTATCTGCGGAAACCAATGCCTTTGCAGGCTGGTCAGTCATCATTATTCTTTTATGCCTGCTCGCAGCGATGATCTTTAATCTTTTTTTCATGAATCGCATTACGGGTAACATTGCTGTACTTGTAAGGTTTATGCGTCGTGTGGATGATGGTGATTTTAATGCGAGGGTGGAAGGAAAAGGATTCGATGAAATGCAGCTGCTTGCGCAAGGGTTCAATGAACTATTGGATCGGATCGGGGGATTATTCCGTCGTGTCCGGGCAGAGCAAGAGCAGAAGGCCCAAGCGGAACTGCGTGTACTACAGGCCCAGATCAAACCTCATTTTCTGTTTAACACATTGGAATCCATTAATGGATTAGCGCTGCGTGGGGAGGGCCGTAAAGTAAGCGAGATGGTGACCAGACTAGGCAATATGCTTCGTATCAGCATTCAGGATCAGGAGGAGATTCCGCTGAGTGAGGAAATCAGGCATTTGCAGAGTTATCTGGAGATTCAACAGTACAGATTCAGTGATTTGTTCACCTATGAGATTGACATTCCACCCCATCTATACAGCTCAATTCTGCTTAAGCTTACCCTTCAGCCTCTGGTGGAAAATAGCATTCAACACGGGTTTGAGGGGATCACCTACCCAGGTGTACTGCGGATAAGCGCATATGCGGAACGGGGTCATCTGGTGTTATGTGTTGAGGATAATGGGATCGGTATTCCCCAGGAAATGCTCGCACGATTTGAGTATATGGCAGAAGATCTACCGGAAGATATGCTCACGGAAGGGGCGGAATCATTATCGTCCATAACGGAGCGAAGGGGATTGGGATTACGAAGTGTGGCAGATCGAATTCGTATTCAATACGGGGCCGGGTATGGCATATTTATATGTTCAGCACCGGGGTATGGCACAGTTATTCGATGCATCATTCCATTATATGAGCAGGAGGAAGCCGGATGAATCTGACTGCAATGCTGGTTGACGATGAGCTGCCGATTCTGGAGAATCTGAACTTCATTTTACCCTGGGAAGAGATGGGTATTGAAATCACAGGTACAGCGAGAAGTGGTGTAGAAGCACTGGGTAAAGTGACAGAATGTCATCCAGACATTCTCTTGTGCGATATTCGGATGCCGTCTATGGATGGATTGGAACTTATTCGTTTACTGCGAGAGCAGGGTGAAACGTGTGAGATTATTTTGCTGACCGGTTATCAGCAGTTTGAATATGCTCGAACCGCTATCAAGTATAACGTACATGAATACATATGTAAGCCAATTGATTATTTGAATCTGGAACATAAACTGCGTGAACTTGCCGGGCAGATCCAGAAGAGACGTCTGGAAAACGAATCGCAACGTTATCGCAGTCAAGAGATGGAAAGCTGGATCAGACACAAACAGTTGATTGACCTTTTGCGAGGAGAAGCACCGTTGAAGGTTGCCTATCCTGCCTCTGTTCCTGAATTCATAACAACTGCTACACCGTATACGTTGCTGCTGGTGGATGCGGTCGGTTATTTTCGCCATTCTATCGGCTGGTCCGAGCTTCAGCATCAACGATGGCATGAGACCATAAGTTCCAGACTTAAGGAAGTGGCAGAGAGAATTACGGAGGATTGTCAGATTCTTTCGACCCGCAAAGGGGAGTGGTGCATCCTGCTGGAGGCATCAGGTGAGTGGAAACGTCGCTCAGAGGAACTGGCCCATCAACTGTGTCTCGAATTAAATGCGATATTGTCCTTGGATTCAAGTGTGAAGGTCAGGGTTGTTCAGGATGATGTGCCCGTGAACCTCGAAAGTAAAATTCTGGAGCGATACCGGCATTGTCAAAAAATACTGATGTTCCATTCGGAGAGTGAAGACAGGGTGCTGAAGGCAAGTTGTCCCGAAACGACCTTATCGTATGATCATATGGTCTCCAAAGGGGCTAACTCATGGATTACAAGAGAAGATCTGGAGTTTGTTACTCGGTGGATTCGTCAAGGGAACAAGCAGGGGTTACGTGATGTATTAGATCGGCTTAAACAGCAAATGGGGAATTCAGGACAATCCTTCAACAGGATAGATGAAACCAATCTTCGGTTTATGCTTGTACACATGCTTCGGGAACTGCGTGAAGTACAGGCCCTCGCTGAAGAGCACGAAGTGAATTTTTGGAATGCACTGCAAGGGGCCGTATCCATGAGGGAACTTCTCGAACTTGCAGAGGTTGTTACCCATGCCTCTCAGGGCAAACAAACGCAACTACGTCCTTCTGTATCGGAACTGATCCTCTCTGCATGTGAGTATATGGACGCACGGCTGCAACAGGACTTGGGAATAGATGAAGTCTCAGATTGGCTTGGAATCAGCCCGGGATACTTTTGCCAGCTATTTAAAACTCAAATGGGTGTTACTTTTGTAGAATACATGACGCAGAAACGGATGGAAAGTGCCGCTTTATTGTTGAGTACAACCGAATGGAGCATAACAGCGATTGGGGAAGCAACAGGTTTCAAGGAGCGCCGTTACTTCTCCAAGGTGTTTCATAAACACTTCCATATGAAACCCTCGGAGTACAGGCAGAGTAAACAATTGGGTTCGTAGTGGCAAGGGAAACGGGAGGAGAGGTCAAATGAAACCCTTAAATGATCTGACATTGGAGCAAAAGGTAGGACAATTGTTGATGTGTGGATTTCACAGTCAGCACGCAGATGAACAGATTACTCGCTTAATCCGTGACTATCACGTCGGCGGCGTCATTTATTTCCGGCGTAATGTCGAAAGTGTAGATCAATTGACACGATTGTCCGCCGAACTGCAAGATATGGCTGCTGAAGCGGGGGCCCTACCACTCATGATTTCGGTGGACCAGGAAGGTGGCATGGTTGCACGGATTGATAAAGAGGGAATGACCCAAGTGCCGGGTAATATGGCACTTGGTGCGACAGGCAATCCGGAATATACACTGGAGTGTGCTCAAATTCTGGGTCGTGAGTTAAAAAACATCGGTATTGATATGAACCTTGCGCCAGTGGTCGACGTGAATAACAACCCGCTTAACCCGGTTATCGGTGTGCGTTCGTATGGTGAACATGCTGAAAGTGTGGCCACTCATGGCGTAGCAGCCATCACCGGATATCAATCACAGGGCATAGCTGCTACTGCCAAACATTTTCCGGGACATGGAGATACCGCCGTAGATTCTCATCTTGGTATGGTTACAGTACCTCATAATCGAAACAGACTGGAACAGATGGAGTTGTTACCGTTCCGCAAGGCGATTGAGGCCGGAGTTGATGCTATTATGACGGCTCATGTGATGTTCCCTTCGATTGAACCCGAGCCCATTCCGGCTACGTTGTCACATAAGGTGTTAACGGGTCTGCTACGTGAGGAAATGGGTTTTGAAGGCATTATTATTACAGACTGTCTTGAAATGCATGCAATATCCAAGCCATATGGGGTAGCTGAAGCTGCCATTCGTGCTGTGGAAGCTGGAGCAGATTTGATTCTGGTGAGTCATACCTTGCAAGATCAGGTTACTGCGCTGGAAGCCATTGTGGAAGCAGTTCGAACGGGCCGCATCTCGGAAGAGGTTATTCATCAGGCGGTGGAACGCATTATGACATGGAAAAGAAAGCGCTGCGGGCAGCAGAATGATCATCTTGTTTCGCCGAAAGCGAGTGAAACGGTCGAAGCAACCGATGTCGAACCGGTTGATTGCACTGAATCTACTAAACCCACTGAGCCCAACGAATCGACGTTGTTCAAGATTGCTTCAAGCAGTATTACCATCGTTCATAATGATGGGCTGCTGCCGTTGGACCCAGAGAAGGACGTATATGTCATCTGGCCTGAGGTTGTGCAACGGACAGAGGTGGATGAGCCATGGTCCCATACAGAATCGTTGGGTATGGCGCTATCGCAGCTGCGAGGCAGAGTTCGTGAGCACAAAATTACTACTCAGCCCACTTATGATGAAGCAGATCGGATATTGGCTGATGTGTCGGATAGTGAACAAGTTATCGTATGTACGTACACATCGGCAGGTCATCTTCCGAAAGGGCAACAGTATTTGGTTGAAAAGCTTAGTAAGAATCATTCGCTGATTGTAATTGCTCTGCGCAATCCATACGACCTGCTGGAGATTTCGAGGCCGAGAAGTTATGTGTGTACGTATGAGAATACACCTGCAGTTGTTCGGGCCCTGTCCCATGTGTTAACCGGTGGACTGCAGCCAACAGGAAGTCTGCCTGTCCGTTTGTGCTAGGCCTATTCAATCCTCAAATCTCTCTGCGATATGGTGCTGAATGACCACATCGGAGAGAGATTTTTTGTTGAAATTTTCTATTGGTTAATTTTGGGATACGAATGCCAAAAAGATAATTAATAGATAACTATTTTCATAGTATTTTCCTTCTATTAAAAGTTTACAATTCTCCTCTTAACTTTTTAGCAACTTTTCCCGGTTCCAAGCGTCTAATAATATGACTTTTTGAGGGGGATATTTATAAAATGGGAGCAGAAGGAGCCAAAGACAAAGAATGAATTTGAAGAAGAAATTGTCCATACTTACCGCTTTTGCTGTGTTTCAGGCGTTTGCAGTGATTCCTGCCAATGCACAATCAGCAGATCAGAGCGATACTACATCAGTGAATACAGCCAAAGTTAAATCCGTGGAGGTTGTGAAGAAAGAACAAACCATCGCGGAATCCGAAGTGAAATCCGGAACAAACACTCCAACATCAAATAATGAAACAACTGAAGAAGTAAACCCTGAGACAGATGTTCCTACTGGAACAGACGCGACTCCTGTTGAGCCGGTAATTGAACCTACGGACGAAGAAGGTACAGCTGAGGAAACACCAGCACCTGCACCAGTAGAAGTGGAGCAACCATCTACAGGCGGTTCATCTGTTGCTGGAGGCGGGGGTGGAGACCTCACTCTTTATATGAACAGTAATAAAATGATGCAAGATGGCAAGACGTATCTTGCTGGACAGCCGATGGCTGTTAAAAATGGTGTATCCTATGTAGCGATCCGTGCTCTCGTTGATCGGGTTGGCTATAATGTCAAATATGATAACACAACGAAAGAAACGATCATTATTAGTGGTGAAGATGAGCTGCGTTTCAAAACAAACAGCAAGATCTATACCGTTAATGGTGTGTCCAGAACGATGAAGGGCGCGGCTTATCAACAAAAAAATACGTTCATGGTGCCGTTGACTTCAATTACACAGGCTCTGGACATTACTTATAAAGTAAATCAATCTGCCAAAACGGTTGTATTGAATCTGAGTACCAAACCGGTGGCAAGCTTCACGGTACAAAAAGAGGTCTTTGCCGGAGATCAGGTAACCTACACAACCAGATCCAGCTCTCCCAAGGGACTCAGCATTGTAGATGAGCGTTGGACAGGCCGTCAGGATTCATTCGACCAACCAGGTGTATACACAGTAACCTATGCGGTCCAGGATTCAAGTGGTCAATGGAGCGATCCGTATTCGGTTACGATTAAGGTTGAAAGACCGAATCTGCCACCTGTCGCAATGTTTACGACAGATAAAGAAGAATACAAAATGGGTGAGAAAATCACTTATATTGATCAAAGTACAGATGATGAGAACGCAATTGTTAAAACCGAATGGGATAACAATGCACTTGCATTCTTTGTTCCAGGACCGAAGACCGTAACGATTACAGTTACCGATAAACATGGTGCTAGCAATAGCTATACCAAGATGATCAATATTACGGGAGAAACACTTTATAGTGTGACTGACTTCAATCAATTGTTCACACCAGTAGGTGAGAAGTTCACTTTTGACGGTGGTGGAGTACCAGCATTGGAGAAAGTACCTTTCACTTATTATGATGAACCAAGTCTGCTGATCCGCAGTAACAGCCCGGAAACCGTGAATACGGAAGGTATTGTGTACAAGGAATCTTCTTTTGGACAGACACGTTTCATGATTCACCATGTGAACAACACGGGCAAAAACGTGAAAATGTATGTTGTAGCGACAAACAACAATGCATACACGGCGTCCATTGACCAGCAAAACATGGGTTTTGCAGGACCGTCTCCTTTTGCAACGGTAGCTGGAAAGCTGTCGATTGACCGTTGGTTCCAGTCGATGCAGAATGGTACCGGACAAAAGAAAGTGTACATCCAGCCAGGAGAAAGCAAGCTGATTCTTAATGATCTGAGCGTTCTTCCGATGAAACAGGGACAAGTCATTTCCTTGTATTCGGATGTATTCAGTGACTATGAACTGGATTACAATATTATCATGATTGAAGAGAACAAGGACCCGATGGAAGTGTTGTCGAGCCTGCCGGTTCTGGATCGTGATGGGGTTCACAACCGTGGTACCTATCCAAATGCAACACGGATCATTACGTACGATCAAGAAGTAGGGTCGAAACCTGCACGTCTTCCACTTGGAGACAATGCAAGTGATCCAAACCTTGTGGGAACGGACCCTATGGCTTACACGGAAGCGTCCAACGCAGGTAACTTCGGTGTATTGTACAAAATTACATTGAATAATGTTGCTCCGCGCACGTTGATTTCATTCAACCCTCGTGGAGGTAGATACTCTGGTGTGGCACTTGTAAATGGACAGGTCGTTCAGATTTCCACAGGTAAATCTGTAACTGCACCTAATGAGCAAAGTGTTATGTATCGCACAGGTTCGTACGGCGAGAGTGTAACTATTCTCTTCTCGGCGGCACCAGGAAGTAACTTGCCTGTTAACCTGCTGTTCACGCCGCTTCCGGCTGAAAAGTAATAACATGAACATGCACGGACGGTTTGGAGTGAAAGCTTATATCATATATACCCGTTCACCCCAAAAGTCGCCCGAACGATTGATCATCTGAACCGTCAGGAAGGGACTCCATCAAAATGTAATGTCATTAGCTCAAGCTAGACTAATGGCAATGCATGTGCATGGAGTCCTTTTTATGTGATGTTGGAATGACCTAACCCGGTGTCTTCGTTGACTCTAATCGTAATTTGATGCATTATTAGAGGTATACAAGAAAGCAAAAGTTTTCGCTTTTGCCGAATAAACTGTCGCTCTATGAATGATGCAAAATGCTCGTATGACAGGAGGTGCTTTAGATCATGCTGTCGACAGAACAGATTATTTCGACCATGTCCTCACAGGGGCTTCGCATTACCGATCAGCGGAAAACACTGGCCCGGTTATTTGCCGAGTCTCCGGGGTATCTTACACCCAAGGACGTCTATGAATATATGGGTAAGACTTACAGCGGACTGAGTTTTGACACAGTATATCGTAATTTGCGGGTGATGCAGGAACTGGGTGTACTGGAACAGGTCATCTTCGAAGATGGCGTTAAATTCAAAGCGCACTGTAGTGAAGATCATCATCACCATCATATGATCTGTCTGAAGTGTCAGAAGACATATCCTATTATTTTTTGCCCGATGCAGCTTGCGGATGCGCCTGAGCAATTTCAGGTTGTAGACCACAAGTTCGAGGTATTTGGATATTGTAAGGACTGTGCAGAGCATGCTCCGGCCAAAGCGGCATCGGGACATCAACACGCTCATGGGAAGCACTGATCATGAAGTTATCGCGCAGAATTGCTCAGGTACCCATTCGGGTGTACCGCAACTATATCTCTCCATTAACACCGCCAACATGTCGGTTCTATCCGAGCTGTTCGGCTTACGCCATGGAGGCGATTGAAGTGCACGGTGCGCTCAAAGGTTCGTTGTTATCAGCGAAACGTATTGCCAAATGTCACCCGTTTCATCCAGGCGGTGTAGATCTGGTGCCACCAAAGGCGGAGAAATCCATGATGGTATCAGAGTAACGATGTAGCTTGAAGTATTCGGGTGGCCTGGAAGCAGGCCAGGATTGAACTTGAGGATGCTGTCCACTTGACAAAGGGGTCCGCATTTCAGTATATTTTCCTATATATGCGAGTTCAAAAAGTCTGGTTTTACTTTTTGAACAACTTCTATATGATTTCCAGTGAAGGGATAAGTACAGACACACCCCCAGTGCAGAGAGCCGGATGAGCTGAGAACCGGTCTGGGAGGAGGATGGAACATGGTCCCGGAGGAACCTCTTTCGAGCGTGCAGACAGTGATTTCAGAGCTGCTGTCGTAAGGCTGAGGCGTGATCCAGCGTTAATGGGCGGTCGAAGGACCGACAGAGCCTGTGTTTTGTGAAAAACATGGGGAATTTGGGTGGTAACACGTGAGAGCAACTCTCGTCCCATAGGGGCGGGAGTTTTTTGTGTTCTTTTTTAGTTGTTTTGGACGAAGGGATCACATGAAGAAGGAACATTTGAAGGAGGAGAAGTCATTCATGGCTGACCAAAAAACATTTTATCTGACAACCCCGATTTATTATCCGAGTGACAAATTGCATATTGGGCATGCGTATACAACTGTGGCGGGAGATGCGATGGTTCGTTACAAGCGTCTACGCGGTTACGATGCTCATTATCTGACAGGAACCGATGAACATGGCCAGAAGATTGAGCGCAAGGCACAAGAGAAAGGACAGACACCGCAAGCTTTTATCGACGATATCGTTGTGGGGATCAAGGAACTGTGGAACAAGTTGGACATTTCCAATGACGACTTTATCCGTACAACCGAAGAGCGTCACAAAACCATTGTTCAGGATATCTTTGACCGTTTGCTGAAACAGGGAGATATCTACAAAGGTGAGTACGAAGGCTGGTACAGTATTCCGGATGAGACGTATTATACAGAGACTCAACTGGTGGATGTAGAGAAAAATGAGAAGGGTGAGATTATCTCGGCCAAGAGCCCTGATAGCGGACACCCGGTTGAATTGGTCAAAGAAGAATCTTACTTCTTCCGTATGAGCAAATATGCAGATCGTTTGTTGAAATATTATGAAGATAACCCGGGTTTTATTCAGCCGGAATCCCGTAAGAACGAGATGATCAACAACTTCATCAAGCCAGGTCTTGAAGATTTGGCCGTATCGCGGACTACATTTGAATGGGGCGTCAAAGTTAAAGGCGATCCAAAACACGTGGTTTATGTGTGGATTGATGCGTTGTCCAACTATATTACAGCACTGGGCTACGGTTCATCCGATGCATCCCTGTATAACAAGTTCTGGCCTGCGGATGTTCATCTGGTAGGGAAAGAAATTGTTCGTTTCCATACGATCTACTGGCCAATTATGTTGATGGCGCTGGACTTGCCTTTGCCGAAGAAAGTGTTTGCACATGGCTGGTTGTTGATGAAGGATGGCAAGATGTCCAAATCAAAAGGTAATGTCGTTGATCCGGTTACCCTGATTGACCGTTACGGTCTCGATGCACTGCGTTATTACCTGCTGCGTGAAGTACCGTTTGGTTCCGATGGTACGTTTACACCGGAGAGCTTCGTAGAGCGTGTTAACTCCGACCTCGCGAACGATCTGGGTAACCTGTTGAACCGTACCGTTGCCATGGTAGACAAATATTTTGAAGGCAAAGCCCCGGCGTTTGCTTCGAATGTAACGGAATTTGATGCTTCGCTGGAAGAAGCAGGCCATGCTACAGTGGAAAAAGTGGAACAGGCGATGGAAAACCTGCAGTTTTCCGTAGCACTGACAGCGATCAGCCAGTTTGTCAGCCGCACCAACAAATATATTGATGAGACGCAGCCATGGGCGCTGGCTCGTGATGAAGCAAAACGCGATGAATTGGCATCCGTTATGGCTCACCTGATCGAAAGTTTGCGAATTGCTTCGATTCTGTTGCAACCGTTCCTGACACGTGCTCCTCTTAAAATCTGGGCACAGCTCGGCATTCAGGAAGGTGAACTTACGGCTTGGGATACAGCCAAGCAATGGGGTCTGGTTCCAACTGGAAACGCATTGCAAAAAGGCGATCCAATCTTCCCGCGTTTGGATTCCGAACAGGAAATTGCTTATATCTCCGAAGCAATGACTGGTGGCCAAAAAGCGGCACAGCCTGAAACAAGTCAAACAGATGCTGGAACTTCAGCAGCTGTTGAACCTGTAACAGCCCCTGAGGGCACGGAAGAAATCGGGATTGACGATTTTGCTAAAGTAGAACTGCGTGTCGCACAAGTCATTGCCTGCGAACCGGTCAAAAAAGCGGATAAGTTGCTGAAATTGCAGCTCGATCTGGGTTATGAGCAGCGCCAGGTCGTATCTGGAATTGCGAAGTTCTATTCCCCAGAAGAGATGGTTGGACGCAAAGTCATCTGTGTGACCAACCTCAAACCGGTGAAACTTCGTGGTGAACTGTCCCAGGGTATGATCCTTGCAGCATCCCATGGCGACCAGCTTACACTTGCTACAGTACCAGACAACATGCCTAATGGCGCACAAGTGAAATAAGAATTGAGTTATGAAATTGATTCAAAGTCTGTCATAAAAATGACACAAGGTGGCCCGATATAATTCGGGTCCCTTTTTTTGTTGATATAATTCGTATCTGACGGGAAGAGAACAAGCATATACTGTTATGAACTCCGTACTTCAGGAAAGAATGAATAGGACGGGATAACTTGACAAGTAGGTTCAGGTTACCTATAATTCTTTCAGTAATGTTTACGATTAAGAGATGCGGAGTGAATCATAATGACATTTTATAAAGTGCAACATCAAGTTGAGGATAACCAGACAGGCACGACGAGCAAAAGAGGCAGCATGAAGTTACTGTGGACGGGATTGCTTATTCTCACTTTGCTGGTATTGTCAGCGTGTGGGCAGGATAGTTCCAATAGTGCGAAGATTGTGGAAGGCAAGGTAAACGTTGTGACGACATTTTATCCTGTATATGCTTTTACAACTGCAATCGGTGGTGAGGATGCCAATGTTATTAACCTGCTGCCAACAGGAGTAGAGCCACATGACTGGACTCCGAAGAGTCAGGATATCGTTAATACGTCCAAGGCACAGCTGTTTTTCTATAATGGAGCTGGACTGGAAGGATGGGTTCCGAATTTCCTGAAGTCGTTGAATAGCGATACACAGGTGAAGTCTGTTGCCGTCAGTGACGGTGTTAAGCTGTTAACCGCTGAGGGTGATGATGGGCACGGTCACGGCGAAGAGCATGAAGACGAGCATGCGGATGAACATACAGATGAGGCTACCAGTGAAGATGTCGCTGATCATCATATTGATCCACATACGTGGGTTAGTCCGAAATCGGCCATGATCATGGCTGAAAACATCAAAAATAGTCTGGTCGAGGCAGATCCTGATCACAAAGCAGGTTACGAACAACGTTATGAAGAGCTTCGTACGAAGCTTGAGACGCTGGATCAGCGTTTTACAGATGAATTGGCTAACGTACCAAACAACGAAATTGTTGTCTCGCACCAAGCGTTTGGCTACCTTGCACGTGATTATGGATTAACCCAGCATGCCATTATGGGACTTTCCCCGGATGCTGAACCGACAGGACAGGATATTGTGAAGCTTGCGAAACTGGTTAAAGATGAAGGCATTAAATACATTTTCTTCGAAGAGCTGGTATCTGACAAATTGGCGAAAACACTGGCAAGTGAAGCAGGCGTGGAGACCATGGTCCTTAATCCGGTTGAGGGATTGACCAAGGAGCAGGCAACAAACGGGGATGATTATTTCACCCTCATGGAGAAAAATTTGCAAAATCTGCTGATCGCATTAAAATAAGATAGAATGAAGAATTCAGATCGAAGAGTCTTTACCGTTCACGGTGAAGGCTCTTAGGACGCTATGGGATTCTTATATATAATGAAGGGCGGCTTTGCCATGCAGCAAATCATGCCACTATGTCATGATCCAATTATAGAGATCGAGAAACTATCATTTTCCTACGGGGACCAGCGAGTGATTGAGAATCTCGATTTTATGGCCCAGGAACGGGACTTTGTCGGGATTATCGGTTCCAATGGGGCGGGTAAAACGACATTGCTGCGCATGCTGGTAGGACTTCTTCCTCCTGCGCAGGGAGATATCAAACTATTCGGACAGTCGATCCGCAGGTTCAAGGACTGGGACCGAATCGGGTATGTGCCTCAAAAGAATGCATTTAACCCGTTGTTCCCTGCGACCGTTCGTGAAGTGGTCATGTCAGGCTTGTATAATAACAAAAACATGTTCCGTCGTATGTCTCGCAAATGTCAGCAACAGTGCATGGATGCGATGCAGGTCATGCGGATCGAGGATCTGGCGAACAAACGAATTGGTCAATTGTCCGGCGGACAACAGCAGCGTGTATTTTTGGCACGAGCACTTATCAATCACCCGGATCTGTTGATTCTGGATGAACCCACAGTAGGTATTGATGCTGAATCACAGGCCAGTTTCTTTGAACTGATTACCCATATGCATGAACATCACCGAATGACTTTTCTAATGGTGTCTCATGATATGGATCGGATGGAGAGTTATCTGGGTTCTGAAGCTGTGGTAACGAATGGCAAAATTAATTTCCATGTCCGTCATTCGCATGAGGTACAGGATTGTGCTGAGACCAATCTGCAACATACCACTGCACAGGTACGCTAGCCGTATTTGTGGCCCATTAGATTAGAGTAAGGCCGAAGGAGTCGTGTTTGTTTTGGAAATATTAATGAGTGATTTTTTTCAGCGTGCCCTGGCGGGTGGGTTGTTAATTGGCATTACCGCTCCGTTAATCGGACTGTTCCTGGTCTTACGGCGGTTATCCATGATCGGAGACACCTTGTCTCATGTGACCATTGCCGGTGTTGCACTTGGATTCCTGATTGAAGTGTATCCCATTGCAGTGGGCTTGATATTTGCCGTGCTTGCTTCATTTGCGATAGAGAAATTGCGCAAAGCGTACAAGAGTTACGCCGAATTATCGATTGCCATTATCATGTCCGGTGGCGTGGCTCTTGCTTCCTTGTTCTTCACGCTGGGCAAAGGATATAATGCAGATGTCATGAGTTATTTGTTCGGCAGTATATATACATTAGACGCTACGGATCTGAAGCTGGTAGGTGTGGTTACGCTGATCGTGGTGATTGTAGTGGCATTGTTACATAAGGAATTTTTCCTGCTCAGCTTTGAGGAAGATGCGGCAGCGGTTACAGGGTTGCCTGTGAGAATTCTGAACATGTTAATCACTGTGATGACAGCACTTGTCATAAGCACGGCGATCAAGATTGTCGGTGCGCTCCTGGTGTCAGCGCTATTGACTATTCCGGTAGCAGTCAGCCTGTTGATGGCCCGAAGTTTCAAATCCGCTATTATTTTGTCCGTGGTGATTGGCGAAATTGCCGTAGTCCTTGGACTGGTTGTAGCAGGTATCTGGAACCTCGCACCTGGAGCAACGATTGTATTATTGCTGATCATGATGCTGATTCTGACGATGATTGGAAAAAAAGGGTTCCGAGCCTGACGACTGAACGAGCAAGCACGTGAGCCCGGGGAAGGGAGACATCCGCTTCATGCCTGATGTTAATGTATGGATGGCTTTTGTAGCAGGCTTAGTCTCATTTATATCACCATGTTGTCTTCCGCTGTATCCATCATACCTCTCTTACATTACAGGTATGACGGTGCAACAATTGAAGGATGACCGCAATCAGCGCGAAGTCCGCTTTAAGACAATGACGCATACGCTGGCGTTTATTTTAGGCTTCTCGGCTGTATTTTATTCGCTTGGCCTTGGTGCCGGACTGTTTGGACAGTTTTTCAACGATAATCGTGAACTGATTCGTCAATTATCTGCGATTTTGATTATGCTCATGGGATTGTTTTTGCTGGGTGTGTTTAAGCCACAGTTTCTGATGAAGGAACGCAAGCTGGATATGAAATGGAAACCGGCAGGCTATCTGGGCTCTTTTATATTTGGCATCGGTTTCTCAGCAGGCTGGTCGCCGTGTATTGGTCCCATTCTGGCAACAATCATTGCGATGGCTGCGAGTGAGCCCACAACCTGGCTGGCGCTGATTACAGGTTATACGGCAGGGTTTGCAATCCCGTTTTTCATTTTGGCCTTTTTCATCGGTTCGACACGCTGGATTTTACGGTATTCTAATGTCATGATGAAAGTCGGGGGAGCATTGATGTTGTTCCTTGGTGTATTGCTTTTTACAGATCAGATGACGAAGATTACGATCTGGTTGCAGCAGATTACACCAGACTGGATGATTATTTAAACGGATGAACTGAATTTGAATTTAAAAATGCATGACAAAGCAGGCTACATGTTACCAGAGTCAATCTGGGTCATGTAACCTGCTTTTTAATCGTTTGTTAGGAATGCTTTTAACTGCATATGATTTTGGGCAATCCTATTGTTCGTTTAGGTGAAGTAATCAATACTGGCTAGTGGAAAATGTTCAAAGATCCGTTCCGTTATGAATTCGCGCAGCGCATCTTGCTGGTCATCTTTATACACATATTTGTACTGACCCCAGCGGCCCCATTTCATCTTACGTTTCTCGATATCCATCTCCAACTTGGTTTTAGGATAACGTTTCTCAATGGTTGCTTTGGCCGTTTTGGTAAAACGGTGCTGGATCATCTCAAAGGTAAGATCTTTGGTTGCTTCCTCTGGAAGCGTATCTGCCAGCTTCTGCAGCAGATCCGAGTATCCTTCTTCCCAGCCTTCATACCACATGATCGGAGCGATAATGAATCCAAGGGGATAACCGGCGTGTGCAATTTTGCCAGCAGCTTCAATGCGTTCCTCAAATCTGGAGGTAGCCGGTTCAAAGTTTTTGATAACATAATCCGAATTGACACTAAACCGGATACGGGTGTGGCCGTTATGCTTAATGTTCAGCAACGGATCAACGTGATGGTATTTGGTTACAAATCGCAAGCGCCCATATTCTTCTTCCGCCATAAAACGAATCAGGTCACTTAAATTCTCCGTGATATGCTCGAGTCCTACGGGATCAGATGTACAGGCAGCTTCAAATCGTGTAATTTCAGGCGCGCGTTCTTCAATGTATCCTTTGGCTGCCTGAATGATCTCCTCGGTATTGACATAGACACGGACATAAGGTTTCGCACCAAGTGTAGTTTGAAGATAACAATAATGACAGTGCCCCATACAGCCTGTAGAGATGGGAATGGCATATTCCGCTGAAGGTTTCGACTGGTCAAACTTGAGTGTTTTGCGCACACCAACGACCAGAGTACGCTTTGCCATCCGATATTTTTCTTGTTCGGTTTCACCCGGCAAGTTTGTGATTCGGTTATGGGATGTGGTCATCTGATAAGGTATGTTTTTGGATGTCACCCATTCCATAATCCGTTTGCCTTTATCATATTCCAACGCACCGGGTTCAAAATACACCAAATCGGGAATAAAGGGTTTAGTACCTTTTGCTTTACGAACTGGCGGTGAGGCTACACTTGTACTCACGAAATCACTCCTTTCGATGCGGAACTTTGCTTAGTTTGCCTCGTTTGGGGAGAAGTCACGCCTGCCAATTACTTGTGTAACAGCGCGCTCCGAACTGTACAGGACTTGCCAATGCGTATTGATAACATGTATCATTATAAGATAGGGACCAGGCACGAATAGGGGCCGGTCAGAGAGAAAAGAGGGAAGCAGATGCCAACGCCCAGTATGGAAGATTATTTGGAGCGTATATACAAATTAATTGATGAAAAGGGCTATGCTCGTGTGTCTGATATAGCTGAAGGACTGGAAGTACATCCTTCATCGGTGACGAAGATGATCCAAAAGCTGGACAAAGACGAGTACCTGATCTATGAAAAGTACCGCGGACTGGTGCTTACACCAAAAGGCAAAAAGATGGGCAAACGTTTGATGGAGCGCCATCATCTGCTTGAACAATTTTTGACAACGATTGGTGTTCAGGAACAAAATATTTACAATGATGTTGAAGGCATTGAACATCATCTGAGCTGGGACTCCATTACATGCATCGAGTCCTTGGTTGAATACTTCCGTCAGGATGAGAGCCGGTTGCGTGACCTCAAAAACCTTCAGGACGTCATGAGTAATACGGAGTCTTAAGTTTCAGCAGTGGAATAAACATGGTGATATACAATGAATTGTATCCTGTGATCAAAGGATGCTTCTTGCCGTTTCAATGGCAGGAAGCATTTTTTTGTGTGCAATCACACCATAATTTGGTGATTTTCGCAACTAAACGAACGGTAGGAGCGTCTATTAAACTAGTAGAATTTACCGCAAATTTATAATGATTTTGGAGGACTGCACTAATGAACGTTCGTAAAGGATTGATGCTGCTGCTCATTTTTGTACTTGGATTACAGACAGCAGGCATGACGGCCCAAGCAGCCGGGCAGAAGGAAATCGCTATTTTTCTAGATGGAAACCGCTTGGAATCGGATGTATCACCATACATCCTGCCCAAAGTAAATGTAACGATGGTACCTCTGCGTGTTATTAGCGAAGGACTGGGTGCCTCTGTTCTGTGGTCTCAGGCTACACGTACCGTGACTATTCAGAAATCCGATTCGGTCATCTCAATGACGAGCGGACGCCAGCAGGCAACCGTGGATAACACTGTTGTTGGTCTGGATGCATCGGTAGAATTAAAACAAGGTCGGGTCATGGTACCCATTCGATTCGTCAGTGAGAACCTTGGTATTCGGGTGAACTGGAATCAGGCAGCCCAGACTATTGATCTGTACACAGGAGACGAATCAGTACCGACCCCTGAACCAACTCCGGTAACCCCAGTAGAGCCTGGAGGCACGGGCACTGTACCAGCTTCTGAAGAGATGCGGGGAGCCTGGATCTCCACTGTGAATGGAGACTGGCCTTCATCCGGTGCCAAGGGAAATGTGGAGAAGCAAAAGCAGGAATACACGAAACAGCTAGATACTCTTCAAGGTATGGGCATTAATGCCGTATTTGTCCAAGTGAGAGCCAATGGGGATGCCATCTATCCTTCAGGTTTGGTACCTTGGAACAGCGTATTGACAGGAACACAAGGTAAAGATCCAGGTTATGATCCCCTCGCGTTTATGGTTGAGGAAGCACACAAACGGGGCCTGGAGTTCCACGCCTGGTTTAATCCGTTTAGAGCAACGAACTCAGCAAGTACATCAAACTTGGCTGCAAACCACATCTCCAAGCTTCATCCCGACTGGATTGTGAATGCATCCGGCAAAATGTACATTAACCCGGGTATCCCGGAAGCCAGACAGCATATTATCGATACGATCATGGAAGTGGTCAATCAGTATGATATTGATGGCGTACATCTGGATGATTATTTCTATCCGTCCAATGTGACATTTAGTGATGATGCAGCTTTCAAAACTTATAACACATTGAATACCAAAGACCGTGCTGAATGGCGTCGGGACAATATCAATCAGTTCGTTAAGCAGCTCGGGCAGAGCATTCACAGCGCGAAAGCTAACGTTGAATATGGAATTAGTCCATTT
The DNA here is from genome assembly GCF_047302515.1 of Paenibacillus amylolyticus. Lineage (GTDB taxonomy): Bacteria > Bacillota > Bacilli > Paenibacillales > Paenibacillaceae > Paenibacillus > Paenibacillus amylolyticus_G. Next base: position 1,390,833 of record NZ_CP168019.1, read on the forward strand.
GGTGTGTGGCGTAATAAATCCGTTGATCTGACAGGTTCTGATACCAAAGCAGGAGTAACCGCGTATGACAGCATGAATGCAGATGTGCGGACATGGATTAACCAAGAGTGGATCGACTATGTCGCTCCGCAGGTGTATTGGAGTATGACACTGAGCGTAGCCCGATATGACAAAGTCGTGGACTGGTGGGCGAATGAAGTGACTAACACAAATGTAAAATTGTATATCGGTCACTCTCCTTATAAGTTAGGTACGCCGGAAATTGGCTGGCAGACTTCACAGGAGATCATCGATCAGCTGAACTACAACAAGAAACATGCTTCGGTTAAAGGGGATATTTTCTTTAGTTCACAGTACCTGACGAAGAATCCTCTCGGCTTGATTGCCAAATTGAAAGCCTACTATGGTCTCTAAAACATTTTAACAATACAGTGATAAGACAAACCCTTGTTCTCATAGAGTGGCAGTAGAAACGTGGCTGCCTGGAGAACGGGGGGTTTGTTGTGTTAATTAACGCGGTGTTTGAAGGTGGAGGCGTCAAGGGGATATCGCTTGCGGGTGCTGTACAGGGTGCTCAAGACTGTGGCATTCAGTTTAATCGAGTGGCAGGCACATCATCCGGTTCCATTGTAGCTGCTCTGCTAGCGGCCGGTTACAGGGCCGAGGAGATGAAAGTCATTATTGAGAATACCCCCTTTGTTTCATTGCTGCGTCGTTCCCCTATATTTAATACCCGATGGATCGGACCGGCAGCAAGGCTGTTCTTGAAGAAAGGCTTGTATTCGGGGGAGGCACTGGAATCATGGATTCGCAAGATGCTGGAGCAGAAAGGGATTCGCACATTCGCTGACTTGCCACAAGGTAAGTTGCTTATTACCGCATCTGATATATCCAATGGGACCATTCTGGTGCTACCAGACGATATTCGGAGGTTCGGCATTGACCCTGCGAAGCTGGATGTTGCAAAGGCGGTACGTATGAGTTGCAGTATCCCGTATTTTTTCGATCCGGTAGTCATACGCAAATCACCAGTATTCTCCAAAGGACTTCCTTTTCAAGATCAGTTTGTGTATGTCGTGGATGGTGGATTGCTTAGCAACTTTCCGTTGTGGCTCTTCGATGGTGATCGTTCGGAACGAGGAGGAGACGTTATTCCGGTTGTCGGATTCAAAATGGTGGGGAAGACGGAAGTAGAACCTGCCCGGATTAAAGGACCGCTAAGCATGCTTCAGGCCCTTGTGGAGACGATGCTCACAGCACATGATGAACGCTACATCGAACAGATTAACCGGTTTCGTACAGTGAAGATACCAACGCTTGGCATTAAACCGACGCAATTTCATCTATCGTTACAGGACAGCACAGCCTTATATCGATCAGGCGCAACAGCAGGGAATGAATTTTTCAACGGATGGAATATGAAAATGTATGATGAACAGCTGGACAAACAAAGAAAAGAATTGCGCAAGAAACAGGCAGAAGCTCCACCTCTGATTCCTGTATAAACGCGAAAAAAGCAGTTCTCCGCATGTTGGGAGAACTGCTTTTTTATATGTTCAGTACCTTTTAGTGAAATTTCGGTATATCTTCATCGCTTTTACCTTTTTGTCCCTGAATCACTTGGAAAGGATAATCCTTGCGTTTCTTTGAAGAGCCGCTGCTCTTTCTGGCACTGGACTGTGCATTGACTTTCGCCATGGTTCGTGCAGATGGCTTAATCTTAGGTGATTTGGTTTTGCTTGCCCAGCGACGAGGCGGATATTTGTACAGCAGGAATACGGCTCCGAACACGACCAGAGGAATAATGATCCTGGATGGACTAGCGCTCCCCAGCCAAGTCAAGACTCCAACAGCAGCTAGTGCGATGAACGTCCAAAATAAGATTGCCTGCTTGTTCATATCATTCACCCTTTCACAGGATCGAGTGTTGCAACAGGTACTTCTGACGTAGCAGAGACATTGGCAAGCTTGGCATCCAACTCACGCATACGGTTAAACGAAGCAATGGAGACTTCTACCTGTTCGTTGGTCGGTTCTTTTGTTGTAAGCAATTGCAGCCACAATCCCGGGTATCCGAGATAACGCAGTACAGGAATATCACGTACCGAATTCGTGAGCTTTAACAGTTCAAAAGAAATGCCTAGCACAACTGGCAATAACAACAGACGCTGACCCATCCGTTCCCAGAGGTTATCGTACGTGAAGAGAGAGTATAGAAACACTCCAATAATGACAGTCAACATAATGAAACTGCTTCCGCAGCGGTAGTGCAGTCGGCTGTACTTTTGCACGTTCTCCGGTGTCAGTTCTTCACCAGCTTCATGTGCGCTGATTACTTTGTGTTCCGCTCCATGATACTGGAAGAGACGTTTAATCATCGGCGTCTGTGAGATTAACCACAGATAAGCGAGTAACAGGATCAGCTTAATGCCGCCTTCCAGTAAATTATGCAAAAACTGATTGTCGAATGCATTTTTGAATAGAAAATTCTCGATAACAACAGGAAGCAATGTGAGCACAACCTTACCAAAAAGGAATGAAAGGATGGCGACGGCGGTCACACCAATGATCATGCTTAGGCTCCAGCCCGAACCTTCTTTCTCTTTTTGCTTGGCTTTCTCTTCCGGTTCCAGTTCATCATCAGCATAGGCGTCAGCAGAATAATTGAGATGTCTGCTACCTTTGACACTTGAATCTATAATGCTGACAATTCCGCGTAATAAAGGAATCCGCCGCAATTTCGTGACCCAGGACTTGTCTTGCTTGGGAACTTCCAGATACGTAATTTCGCCGTCTTTTCTACGAACAGCTGTAACGTTGACATGTTTCCCACCGAACATTACGCCTTCAATGACAGCTTGCCCCCCATAGCTGACAGGCTTGGATTGTTGAGGCAAATTATTCACCTTCCTATTCTGTTCTAGGCCTTCGCGATCAAAGGCAGTTTAATAACCCTATTGTATCGAATTTTCAGACCAATTTCTAGTTTGTGAGTCAAACCTTGAAGGATGTTGTTAAGATTGTCCTGTTTTGAACATACTACCTCGTAGAATCGGAGCGGAAATTCGAGGCGTAATGCGGGATTATCAACTGAATGAAGGAGAATATCGATGACAGAACGTAAGCATGAAGATACATCACAAGATGAAGGTCAACGTCCCAATGAGCGGCAGCAAAAAGACAAGGGCAGGCGCCCTACCCAGAGGCAAGGCCAAGCACACTACTACACCAAGCCATTTTCCTTTGCGTTAGAGCTTGGCTTTTTTGCCGGTTTTATCTGGGGCGGGCTGCATTGGCTATTCTATCTGTTGCATTTTACGATTGTACCTGTCGGATTTCTGGCCGAGCCTTTTTTCAAACATGAATATATATATACCGCAGCAGGACATTTGACAGGCTGGCTGTTTTTTATCGTCTTTTCCATCTTGGCATCCTTACTCTACACGTTCACGATTAGAAAACTGAAAGGGCCGTTACCCGGCATGGTGTATGGAATCGTCTGGTGGCTGATTCTCTTTATACTGGTCGGACCAAAACTGGGGATGATGAAACCTTTGAACGGTTTAACGTGGGATTCAATCATCACGGAACTCTGTTTCTTTTTGTTGTGGGGGCTGTTCATTGGTTACACGGTAGCCATGGAGTACACGGACGAACGCAAACGCGAGCCGGAGCAAGCGGGGGCATAGCGCAAAAAAGCTTCTCAATCCGGCAATGCCTGTGTTAAAATAGCAGATGGTTATTTGCAGAGAGGGTGGAGCAGCGATGAAACGAATTATTGTGATCAATGGTCCGAACCTGAACATGCTTGGTGTACGCGAACCGGGCATCTATGGAACGCTTAGTCTGAAGGATATTGAGGACAAAATTCGCAGACAGGCTGATGAAATTGGCGTCTCCATCGCTTTTTATCAATCGAACCATGAAGGGGACATCATTGACCGCATTCATGCAGCGATGGGTGAGGCTGACGGAATAATACTGAATGCCGGAGCATTTACCCATTATAGCTATGCTATACGTGATGCAATCAATGCTGTAAAAGTCCCTACAGTGGAAGTACATCTATCCAACATTCATGCACGCGAAGCGTTCAGACATCATTCAGTGATTGCAGCGGAAACAATCGGGCAGATTGCCGGATTTGGCGAAGTAAGCTATGAACTGGGATTGCTGGCTCTTGTGCGTCATCTGGACAAACAAACCTGAGCCGGGAACCCGGGAATGTGAGAGAAAGAAGGGTTACCGATGGAAAACAAACGAGTAAATAAGTTGCGTGAAGCCATGCGTGAGCATGAACTCACAGCAATGCTGATTACAAACCCGATTAACCGTCGTTATATGACGGGTTTTACAGGCTCGGCGGGATATGTGCTGATTACGGAACAGGATGCATATCTGCTGACTGATTTCCGTTATATGTCACAAGCACCTCAGCAAGCCAAAGGATTTACCGTTGTGGAGCATGGAGCTAAGCCGATGGATACGGTGCGCGAATTGCTGACATCCGCGAATATCAAAGAAGTGGGCTTCGAGCAGGATAGTGTCACATTTGGCACGCATTCCGCTTATGCAGAAGCACTGCAGTCTATTGAACTGAAAGCTGTATCCGGGATCGTGGAACAACTTCGTATGTTCAAGGATGAAGATGAGATCGCGGTCATGCAGAGAGCAGCAGATCTGGCGGATGCCACGTTCAGCCACGTTTTGAAGTTTGCAAAACCAGGTATGACGGAGCGTGAAGTGGATTTGGAGATGGAGTTTTTCATGCGCAAGCATGGAGCAACGTCCTCTTCGTTTGACACCATTGTTGCTTCGGGTGAACGTTCTGCTATGCCTCACGGTGTAGCGAGTAGTAAGGTCATCGGACAGAATGAGTTAATTACATTTGACTTTGGTGCACTTTTGGACGGATACTGTTCAGATCTGACACGTACCATTGCAACAGGTACACCTGTACCTGAACTGCGCAAAATTTATGACATTGTACTGGAAGCTCAGTTACATACGCTGGAGAACCTGAAACCGGGTATGACCGGACGTGAAGCAGATGCACTGGCTCGTGATATCATTGCAGGTCACGGATATGGAGATCAGTTCGGACACAGCACAGGCCACGGTCTGGGTATGGAAGTTCATGAAGCTCCTCGTTTGTCCAAGCTTAGCGATGATGTATTGAAACCGGGTATGGTTGTTACCGTTGAACCGGGTATATATATTGACGGACTTGGCGGCGTGCGTATTGAGGATGACGTAGTGATTACCGAGACGGGTATTCATATTCTCACGAAGTCGGACAAAAAGTTCACCGTAATCGGCTAAATTACAGCCACAGGGATATAAGACGATTTTTAATATAAAGGTACAAGTTATTGCTGATTGTTATGGACCATTGCAAAAGTAGTGAAGGGAGCGGAATCGATTCTGAAGAAGCGAAGCGCTCGCCTTTGTCTCCTCATTTTAAACCTTATTAAAGTCTAGTCGGGAAAATGAGGAGACAACAGCGATCGGAGGAACGATCCGGACCCGTAACGGTCACATCGCACATGGTCAATCAATTCAGAATAAACCCACCTTTATATTAACCCATCGTCTCATATCACCTACTTTTTAACCATATCAGGAGGGATTTTTTGTGATTTCAGTAAACGATTTTAAAACAGGCTTGACCGTGCAAGTGGATAACGATATCTATACCGTGCTTGATTTCCAACACGTTAAACCAGGTAAAGGCGCTGCCTTTGTACGTTCCAAATTGAAAAACCTGCGTAATGGTAACACCGTTGAAAAAACATTCCGTGCAGGCGAAACGATTGGTCGTGCGATCATCGAAAACCGTGGCGTATCCTACCTGTATGCAAGCGGTACAGAGCACACGTTCATGGACAACGAAACTTATGACCAATTCACTTTGACTAGTGATCAACTGGAATGGGAATTGAACTTCCTAAAAGAAAACATGGTCGTTAAGATCGTTAGCTACCAAGGTGAAATCCTCGGAATTGACTTGCCAACAAGCGTTGAGTTGAAAGTCATCGAGACTGAGCCAAGTGTTAAAGGTAACACTGCACAAGGCGCTACCAAAAATGCAAAAGTAGAAACAGGCTTGAACGTACAGGTTCCTTTGTTCATTAACGAAGGTGACGTTCTCCTGATTGACACACGTGAAGGTAAATACTCTTCCCGTGCGTAACTTTCACAGCTTGTAAGCTAAAAAAGGTTATTAACAACCCTTTGCCATTCCTTTGGCAGAGGGTTTTTTCGAAAAAAGATTAGCCTATCAGGCGCTTTCGTAATATACTGGGTTAAAGTCATTTCTCGTAGAGAATAATGACGATGGACATTAATTATGCATACTGCACAAGGTAGGGAGTGGATTTGCGTTGTCATTGTACGTCATGAAATTTGGGGGCAGCTCGGTCGGAGATACAGAACGCATGAAGCGTGTAGCCGGACGTGTTGTAGAAAAAGCTGATGAAGGACATCGGTGTGTAGTTGTGGTTTCGGCCATGGGGGATACAACAGATGATTTGATTGATCAGGCAAAACAACTGAATAGTGATCTGCCTGCTCGTGAGATGGATATGCTCTTAACGACAGGAGAACAGATTTCGATCTCTTTGTTATCGATGGCTATTCAAGCGCTTGGACGTAAGGCAGTATCGTTTACGGGCTGGCAAGCGGGATTCCGCACAGAGCCGGTTCACGGAAAAGCACGTATTCATGATATTCAACCTGACCGTGTGAATGCAGCACTTGCCGAGGGCAACATTGTTATTGTTGCAGGCTTCCAGGGCATGACGGAAGACGGCGAGATCACAACGCTCGGTCGTGGTGGTTCGGATACAACAGCTGTAGCGCTGGCGGCAGCAATTAAGGCTGATGCGTGTGAGATCTATACGGATGTAGACGGAATATATTCTACGGACCCGCGGATCGTTAAGGTTGCGCGCAAGCTGAAGGAAATATCGTATGACGAAATGCTGGAACTCGCTAATTTGGGAGCAGCGGTGCTGCATCCGCGTGCAGTAGAGTACGCGAAGCATTCCGGTGTACCTTTAATCGTAAGATCCAGCTTTAACCATAATGAAGGAACGGTTGTGAAGGAGGAAGCAGCAATGGAACAAGGCGTAGTGGTTAGTGGTATTGCCTATGACAAAAACGTGGCTCGCATCAGTATTCTGGGTGTGCCGGATGTACCAGGAGTTCTGGCCGAAGTATTTGGTGCGCTTGCATCCAATCAGCTGGATGTGGACATTATCGTTCAGAGCGGTGTGATGGATGGCAAAGCAGACTTCTCGTTCTCTGTGGCGCTGTCTGATCGTGAGAACGCATTACGTGTCATTGAAGGCCTTCACAGCCGCTTGCCTTACCGTGAAGTTACATCTGAGGAGAACCTCGTTAAAATCTCCATTGTTGGCGCAGGCATGGTCAGTCACCCAGGTGTAGCTGCGAAGATGTTCAAAGTCATTTCCGCTGAAGGCGTGAGTATCAAGATGGTGAGCACTTCCGAGATCAAAGTATCTTGTGTTATTGACGGAGATAAGCTGCATGACGTCATTAAGGCATTGCATACAGCATATGATCTCGACACTGCCGAGCAAGCCGTTATCGGTGGACCTCAAGATCGCAGATAAGTATTTGCTATGTATGTAAATTAGCAAAGGTGTACTGTTGCCAACGGGCAGCAGTACACCTTTTTTTTGTTTTTCTCATGGCAATTCTCACATCAACTTGAACATCTTTCCCCCGCGTATGCCTCTATAAGGCTGCATGCGGTTCCCCTCCCCCATCTCAGGAACACAATCCAGCAGGTTTAATTGAGAACAATACGAAATATCATGAACTCTGCCTAACTTTTCAAGCCTCCGCCCGCTAACAGACCCCTGCACCAACTCCGGGATGCTCTCCTTACATTGGGATACCGCCTGATGAAGCACTATGCCGAGATCGTTAAGTTGGAGGGGAGAACAGGATTGACGGTGCAGTTCATCGATGATACATCCAGCACACAAGCCGTCCTCCAGAGCAAATTCATCCTGGTTCCCCGCACATAACAGCAATACATCTCGTTGAAGTTCACATAGAGCTGCTGCAACAGCCTGCACATTGAGAAATGAACCAGCAAATACATGTTTCCCCTTGGAAGCCTTGATCAAAGCTCGGGTTCCATCGGTTGTGGTTAGAATGATTGTTTTATCTGCAATGCCTGCAGTCATATATTCATAGGGGGAATTCCCCACTTCGAATCCGGTGATTTTTTTGTCAAAACGCTCCCCGCCTCGAATGCAATCTTTCACTTCCATTTGTTTGGCTTGTGGAACGGTCTCTACGGCAATCACAGCCGAAGCGTCATACGCCAGAGCCGTAATAATCGTACTGGTCGTACACAATACATCAATGACAACTGCACTTCGCCCTGCAATATCAATGGTACGTACTTCATTCACATTGCCAACGACATCAACTCGCACTCCCCACAACTCCTTTCTGTATCTGGGGATCGGTAGTTCTGTTTGAACCGGAATGGAACTTACCTATCTGCAATTACTATATGCATGCACATCTAGACGGGTGCCTAGAACAGAAGGTGGATCTATGGTTTCAACTCTCAACCGTATTCTAAAGAATTGATAGATTTCAGCGTCATAAATTAAATGTACAGGCATAAACTTGAGATATGAACAAGCGCCAGAAGTGTGAACCAAATGATCTCAAGGTTGGAGGAGCCTACTCATGAAGGTGAACTGGAGGGAACTTTTTCCGGAACCGATCCGAACCATTCTTGGAAGAATGCCACCTGCTCTATTGGAACAAGTGGAGGAAGTACGTATTCGAGAAGGCAGACCCCTGGAGATTAATGCAGGCAACACATACCACTTTCTGACACCTCAAGGTTGTCCGACCGGGAATCCTGAAGAAGCGTATGTTCCTCAGAAAGAAGTGACGCACAGGTTGCTGGACCTGATCAGTAACCATTCACTTTATACATTGGAAGAGGAACTGCGCAAAGGGTTCATCACCATACCTGGGGGACATCGAATCGGGCTTGCTGGACGAACGGTACTAAGCGGTGGGCGTGTCGAATACCTGCGTGACATCAACGGGTTTAACGTTCGGGTAGCCCGTGAAGTACATGGAGTGGCTGATCGTATTCTTCCTTATCTTCTCGATATGAAGAGCGGACAGGTCCTGCACACGTTGATCCTATCACCACCACAACAAGGGAAAACGACGTTGCTGCGAGATCTGGCGAGACAAATTAGCAGTGGTACAAAGCTTACAGGGGGAACTGAACTGGTTCAGGGAATACGTCCACGTCTGAAAGTGGGCATTGTGGATGAAAGGTCCGAAATCGCTGGTAGCTACAAAGGAGTACCTGGCTTCGACGTAGGTCCCCGAACAGATGTGATGGACGGTTGTCCGAAGGCTGAGGGTATGATGATGATGCTTCGCTCCATGTCGCCCGATGTCCTGATTGTGGACGAGATCGGTCGTCCGGAGGATGCCGAAGCGGTGATGGAAGCCCTGCATGCAGGAGTCTCAGTGATTGCGACTGCGCATGGCCGTGACCTATCGGAGCTGTCGGCCAGACCCGCCCTCAGAACCTTAATTACGGAGCAGATGTTTCAACGTTATGTCCAGCTGCAACGGACGAGCCGGGGCATGACCTTTCGGCTGGCTGATGGCAAAATGCGTGCGTTGCAGCAGACCGGGGCAGGAGGTGAAGCCTTTGGTTAACATGTTTGGTGCGGTAATTATTCTGTTAGCCAGCACCCTCGCCGGATTTTACAAGGCCAGACAATATGCATTAAGACCGAGACAGTTGCGAGAACTCATTGCAGCCCTCCAGCGACTAATGACGGAGATTAACTATGGGCTCACTCCACTTCCCGATGCCATGGGAAAGATGGGAGCACAGACCAAAGAACCTGTAAAGACGCTGTTTCTTCATGCAGCTACACAGATGGAACCTCCTCATGGACTCACTGCCCGGGAAAGTCTGCAGTCAGGCGTGGATCTGGCGTGGGGAAGATCGGCCATGAAGGCTGACGAGAAGGAAGTGATGCTGCAATTAAGCTTCAGCCTTGGCACAAGTGACCGTCAGGATCAGACCAAACATATATCGTTAGCCATTCAACAACTAATGCATGAGGAATCCCGCGCCCAGGCCGATCAAATGAAATATGAACGAATGAGCCGAAGCCTCGGGATGCTTGTCGGAGCGTTAATCGTCATTCTGATCTTCTGAAATAGCCGGGATAGTGAGGTGCCAAGGTCATGAATCTAGAAGTGAACGCAATCTTTCAAATTGCGGGTATCGGAATCATCATCGCCATGATTCACACGGTACTGAAACAAATGGGAAAGGAAGATATGGCTCACTGGGTGACCGTAATCGGATTTGTCGTTGTATTGTTCATGGTGGTCCGTATGCTGGACAGCCTGCTACAAGAGATCAAATCGATATTTCTTTTTCAATGAAAAACGGTCATGAAGCCGGATGGTGGTGACCTGTGGAAATTATCCAAGTTGTAGGTTTGGCGCTGATCGCAACAGTGCTCATTCTGGTCATTAAGGAACAGAAACCGATGTTTGCCTTTCTGATTGCTGCCGCGACTGGCATTGTCATCTTCATGTTGTTGATTGGTAAGATCGGTGCAGTCATCGAAGTGTTGAAGCGGCTTGCCGAAAATTCAGGCATGGAAAGTATTTATCTGAAAACGGTGCTGAAAATTATTGGCATAGCGTACATCGCTGAATTTGGCGCACAGATTGTCAGGGATGCAGGTCAGGAGAGCATTGCGTCCAAGATCGAATTGGCTGGTAAGGTACTGATCCTTGTACTTGCTATACCGATCATCAGCATTATTATCGAAACCGTCATGAAGCTGATGCCGGTGTAGAAAGGGCGTGCGGACTTCATATGAAATCAATGCATCATAAGCCGCAGTGGCGCCTTACGGTTGTGCTGATGCTCTGTTTTCTGTTTGGTATCCTGGGACAGGTTACTGCAACCTCGCCTTCCGGTGAGTGGATGGAGCAGCAGGCCGATCAGCTTCCCAAGGATCAGGTGGAGAAATACTGGGATCAACTGATGCAACAATACGGTGGTTTCTTCCCGGAGGGGAAGACCCCTTCCTTCATGGATATGTTAATCCCCGGCAATGAAGGGTTCAGCCTGAAATCGGTGTTTGTAGCGATCGGAACCTTCATGCTGCATGAAATTTTATATAATGGCAAACTTCTGGTCACGATTGTGATGTTAAGTGTACTCAGCATGATTCTGGAGACGCTTCAGACCGCATTTGAGAAAAATAATATTAGCAAAATCGCCTATTCCATCTGTTATATGGTCATCATCATCATTGCAATCAACAGCTTCAGTGTGGCGATTGGATACGCCAAGGATGCCATAACCGGCATGATCAACTTCATGATGGCCATGGTTCCCTTGTTATTCACACTGCTTGCGTCCATGGGTAATGTCATCACCGTCTCGGTGACACATCCACTCATCATTTTCATGATTCATCTGGTGAGTACGTTGATTCACTTGCTGGTATTCCCGTTACTCTTCTTCTCAGCTGTTCTGCATCTCGTCAGTTCATTGTCTGACAAGTACAAGCTGACACAGCTGGCAGACCTCCTGCGCAATATTAGTGTGGCACTGCTGGGTATCCTGCTGACGATGTTTTTGGGTGTAATCTCGGTTCAGGGAGCATCGGGCTCCGTAGCGGATGGAGTTAGCCTGAAGGCCGCCAAATACATCGCAGGCAACTTTGTCCCTGTCGTGGGCAGAACATTTGCGGATGCAACGGATACGGTAATTACAGCTTCTTTACTTGTCAAAAATGCAATTGGACTCACCGGAGTGATCATCATTTTGTTTCTATGTGCCTTTCCGGCACTCAAGATCCTGGCTCTTGCCTTGATATACAACGTAACTGGTGCCATTATGCAACCACTAGGAGACACCCCGATTGTAGGATGCCTCCAGGCCATCGGCAAGAGCATGATCTACGTATTTGCGGCGCTCGCAGCCGTCGGGCTGATGTTTTTCCTGGCCATTACCATCTTGCTGACCGCGGGCAATCTGACTGTCATGATGCGCTGAATGTATGTTGGCAAGAAAGGGGGTGGAAAGGATGGGGTGGCTGAGCAACTGGCTCCAGGAATTGATTATGATCGTTCTGCTGGTGACTTTTGTGGATATGTTGTTGCCCAATCGATCCATGGAACGTTATGTCAAGCTTGTGCTGAGCCTTCTCATCCTGCTGACCCTTTTATCACCCATAACCAAGCTGCTCAAAAGTGATCCGGTTGGCGAACTGAAACGGGCAATGTCTGCAATGGATGCTCCATCGAATGGGAATGCGACACTCGAACAGATATTAGCTCAGGGCAAACGGCTGCAATCCAATGAACAGGAACAATCCTTACAATGGACAGCCAAAGAACTGGCTAATGTCATGAAAGGTCAGATTGAAGAAACAACAGGAGCGAGGGTGCGGTCCGTAGAGGTACAGCTGGCCATGAGTAAATATGAAACCGAGATGGAAGCTGCCTCATCAGTCGAACTGCCTGTGATCCAGCGTGTGTTGGTCGAGATGGCCGGAGAGGGTGCAGAAGGAGAAGTGAAGGCAGGACAGCAAGAAGTTCCTGCAAATACACAACCCATATTTGGAACAGACACAGAATCCGAGAAGGATAAATCACATCAAATACAACAGCCCATCCAGATCGGTCAGATTGAAGTGCCTGATGTACAGATTGATGTGAGTAGAGAGCAACGTGATGGAAATGAAGCGTCTTCCGAGCCTGTTATACGTGATCAGGCAGATGAGACGAAGCAGCAAGGTGAGACATCCACAAGGTCCGAACATGCGGTGCAGATTATTACATTGTTGACTGAAAAGTGGGATGTTGATGCAAACAACGTTCAAGTGACAGAACCAAAAAGTGCTGGAGTGCTCTGAGAAGGAGGGTGTCCGATGAAACAATGGTTCAAAAAGATGGAAACCTGGATGGGTGGCGGAGAGGGTGGGGCAAGGCGAAGTCAAACCTTCCGCTGGCTGATTATCCTGGGTTTGATCGGGGTGGGGATCATGCTGTTCAATTCCTTCGTCAATGTCAAAAAAATTGATTCCGAAAATATCGGTCGGGAACCACCGGACCCGGCAACATCCATGGCATCCATACAGAGTGATCCGTCGGAACAGAATCCTTTTCAAGCGATCGAAATTGCATTTGAAGACAAAATCAAAGGTGTGCTGGAAAACATTGTTGGTGTGGGAACGGTTGATGTGATGGTTACCGTGGATTCCACAGAAGAATTGGTCGTTCAGCGGAACGTGAAGGATTCTCAGCAACTTACCGAAGAAACCGATGCTAGCGGGGGCAAACGGCATATGACGCAATATACCCGTGATGGCGAGATTATTACTTACGAAATAGCAGGGGATCAGACACCTATAGTGACCAAAAAGCTCAAACCGCAGATCCGTGGGGTGCTTGTGGTTGCGAGGGGTGCAGAGAACAAGGTTGTGAAGGACCTGATAACCGACGCTGTGGAAAAAGGATTGAATGTGGCAGCCTACCGGATCTCGGTTGTACCGCGCAAACAAGACTAATTTGGTGTGTTGAATCACAAGATTCAATTCTCATAAGATTGAAGCCAATTTGAGGAGGAAGTTCTAATGAATAACAAACGTCAAACGGTATGGCTCGTTTCCATGCTAAGTCTGATGGTCATTTTGTCCGCGTATTATCTGTTCACTGAGGATTCCGGTCCAGTCAACACGCCGGTGGCCGACAGTCAGCAAGTGGATGGGATCAAGCAAGGGGAGGCAAAGGAGACGGCAGGCATTCTTGATCCTACAGAAGGTTTGGTTGTGAATGAAGTAGTGAATAGCGGCGAAGTTGAAAGTGATCCAAGTGCGGCTGGCGCTGTGGAAGAACCGGCGGCTACGGAAGGTAAAGAAGCTGGAAATACAGAGAAAACACCTGTTGTCGAACCAGGCGAGAATAAGGGTGAGGCAGGCAAAGAAACCAACAAAGAGACCGACAAAGGGGCAACAACTACACCGGAGACAGACGGTCAGGCAGGCGGCACTGCAACCAAGACAGATGAGGAAGTCCTCAAGGAAATGGAAGAGCAAAATACGACAGCATCTGCGAGCAGCCAGTTCCAGAACTACCAGTGGCAACGTGAGGAAAGCAACAATCGTAAGTATGAGGAACTGATGACCGTGGCAGGTGATCTGAGCAAAACGCCAGAAGAGAATGCCAAAGCAACAGAGCAACTCCGGACACTGGAAGAAAAAGAAGCTAAAATCACTGGCATTGAGGAGACGCTCTCTCAACAGTTCGCTAATGCGATCGTTCAAGAAGATGCCGACAAGTATAAAGTTGTGGTCCTCAGTGATAAACTGGATGTAAAACAGGCGGTATCCATTGTGGATCTGGTCATGAAAGAATTGGCGGTTTCACAGAACAAAATCAGCGTGCAATACGTCACAGAACAATAATCCAAATCATGGAAATACAGTCCCGGGAGCTGGTTGTACTCTCGGGCTCTTTCCATTTTTAATGATTATGATATAATACATAAAGCCATATGACCGTCCTAGTGAGACTGGCATGATGCCGAAGGAGTGAATAATGGAAATGTTTAAATTGAGTGAAATCAAAGAACTGATTAAACTGGTAGATGAAAGTTCCGTTCAAGAGTTGGAAATTGAAAATGAAGGATCACGGTTATCGATCCGCAAACCGGGCAAAACGGAGTATGTTCAAGCAGCTGCTGTGCAACCGCAAATGATTGCTGCTCCGCAAGTACAGCCGGCAGCAGTGGTAAGTGAAGCTGCACCGCAGGTCGATACTACAAGTCATTTACATAAAATTGTATCTCCGATGGTAGGTACTTTTTACAGAGCTTCTTCGCCGGAAACGGGTCCTTTTGTGAGTGCTGGTGATAAAGTTGTTGAGAAAACAACGGTATGTATCATCGAAGCTATGAAGCTGATGAACGAGCTTGATGCGGACATCAAGGGAGAAATCGTTGAAGTGCTGGTTGAGAACGGACAGCTGGTCGAGTATGGGCAGCCCCTTTTCCTGGTGAAACCGGAATAACCGTTATAGCTGGTTAACAGCTAACCGCATGAGCTTCGAAGGAGGACAAAACGAAATGAAATTTCAAAAAATACTGATTGCGAACCGTGGAGAGATTGCGGTACGTATTATTCGTGCCTGCCGTGAAATCGGTATCTCAACGGTAGCCGTCTATTCGGAAGCGGACAAGGATTCTCTGCATGTTCGTCTTGCAGATGAGGCTTATTGTATCGGACCGACCCTGTCTAAGGACAGTTACCTCAACTTCACAAACCTGATGAGTGTAGCTACGCTGACGGAATGTGATGCAATCCACCCTGGATACGGTTTTTTGGCGGAGAATGCTGATTTTGCGGAAATTTGTGAGTCTTGCAATATTACGTTTATTGGACCTTCTCCTGAAGCCATCACCAAAATGGGTGACAAGGCTGTTGCCAAACAGACGATGAAAGATGCAGGAGTACCTGTTATTCCTGGATCAGACGGCCTTGTTGAAAATATGGATGAAGCCATCATGATTGCTAGAGATATCGGATATCCTATCATTATCAAAGCTACTGCTGGTGGCGGAGGTAAGGGAATTCGTATTGCCGAAGATGAAGAAACGCTGATTAAGCAGATTACCGCTGCTCAGCAGGAAGCACAAAAGGCATTTGGCAATGCAGGTGTATATCTGGAGAAATTCCTGACAGGTATGAAACACGTGGAAATTCAGATCATTGCTGATAAACACGGAAATGCTGCACATTTGGGAGAGCGTGATTGCTCGGTTCAGCGTCGTCGCCAGAAATTGGTAGAGGAAGCTCCGTGTCCGATTCTCTCCGAAGATGTGCGCACACTGATGGGTGAAGCTGCGGTACGGGCTGCCCTTGCTGTGGACTACTCGGGAGCGGGTACATTGGAGTTCCTGCTCAGCCCGAATGGCGAGTTCTATTTCATGGAGATGAATACGCGTATTCAGGTAGAGCACCCGGTAACTGAGATGGTTACTGGCGTGGATCTGATCCGTGAGATGATCTCGGTAGCTGAAGGCAACCCACTTTCATTCCGTCAGGAAGACGTGGTTATCAATGGCTGGTCGATAGAATGTCGTATCAATGCAGAAGATCCGGACCGTAACTTTATGCCATCACCAGGCAAAATCGGATTCTACCTTGCACCGGGAGGACCTGGCGTTCGTGTAGATAGTGCTGCTTATCCGGGTTATACCATTTCACCTTTCTATGACTCCATGATCGCAAAATTGATCGTGTGGGGAGCGAATCGTGAAGAGGCGATTGCCAAGATGAAACGTGCGCTTGGGGAATTTGCGATTGAAGGCATATCTACAACTATTCCTTTCCATCAGAAATTGCTGGAGCACCCAACGTTCATTCGTGGTGACTTTGATATCAAATTTCTTGAGGAAAACGAGATTTAAAAGGTATATTGGGCTTGTTTGTCATAATGTAGCCCAAATGATATAGTATGAATAATAAGAGCGCATGTCTCCTGCAAAGGATAAGCCCGCACCTCGCGGATGTTTGCAGGAGTTCCGGTAAAGCCGGACCGGAAGGGTTCTGAAGGTTGATTAACCTGAGTCCAGCGCCCTGACGGATGGCCGCAAACTTATCTCGCGAAAGGTGTGTTGAACAGTTATGAGTACACTACCGACTGAATTTGAACGAACGGATATCGGTGAAATCCAGATCGCACCTGAAGTTATTGAAGTAATTGCTGGATTGGCGACCCTTGAAGTGAAAGGTGTTGCAGGCATGAGTGGCGGATTCGCTGGCGGATTTGCTGAATTGCTTGGTCGCAAAAACCTTTCCAAAGGCGTTAAAGTTGAAGTGGGCCAACGTGAAGCTGCAGTTGATGTTTCCGTAATTATCGAGTACGGATACCGTCTGCCACAAGTAGCTACGGAGATTCAACAGAACGTGAAACGTTCCATCGAGAACATGACAGGATTGAATGTGAATGAAGTGAATGTGCACATTCATGACGTTCAGTTCAAGAGCACCGAGAAAGTGGAAGAGATCGACCTGAACAGTCAGCGCGTAAAATAAAAGAAGACAGATTCCCCCGGCATCATCTGCCGGGGGTTATCCCGTCTTGGACAGGTCTTCATTATAGCGAAAGCTAGATGAGGATCTGATTTTTTGCTAGTGAACAGGTTAAGTCATGTTAGTGAGCAAGGGAGGCTGTGCAGTTCGTGGCTAAAATACTGGATCGGCTTCTGTTGTTTATATACAGCATAAGCGTTGGAGCAATATCGGCAGCCGTCATTCTTCTGATTAGCGGTGTGCTGCCTTACGAATTGAATTACCAGCAGGAACAAAACGTTATTGTTGCGTCGGTTATTGCAGCAGCGATTTTGTTTATCCTGAGTTTGCGATTTTTCTACATCTCGGTTCGGCGTGAGCGTGCATCGTTGCCGTCTGTAGATCAACGTACTGAGTTTGGTGATGTACAGATTTCGATGGAGACGATTGAGAATCTCTGTTTGAAGGCAACTTCCCGTTTCCGGGGAGTACGTGATGTCAAGGCACGCATACGTGTGGTTGAGTCAGGACTGGAGATTATGATCCGTGCAGTAGTGGATGGTGAGACACCTATTCCTGCGCTGACTTCTGATCTGCAAAAGGCGATTCATGATCATGTACAAGAGATTACGGGCATCCCGGTTTCTTTTGTCACGGTGTATATCGCTAATGTAACCCAGTCGCCTAACTACAAGAGTCGAGTGGAATGAGGTGAGTTTCACTGATGCTGTGGAAAGAGATTTGGGATAGTCACAGAGGCCGAATTACCGGAATTATCGGCGGCATCTTTTTTGGATTTCTTTATGTATGGATCGGTTTTTGGGATATGTTGTTCTTTGCACTCTTGGTGTTCATCGGTTATACGTTAGGCAGACGAAGCGATTCGAAGCTGGGTTCGTCCATTCCCTGGAGGGAGTGGGGACAATGGCTGGGCGATCGCTGGCGTCCGTTTAAGTGACCTACCTGAACCCTGCAATATGTTTCTTCCGAAAATAGAGCTGTAGTTTAGGTTGCCCGTTTTTTGGAGGAAACGTATTGCAGGTTTTTTTGTGAAAAGGGATAACAATAACAATACCGTGTAAGCCATTGATCTAACCGATACAGGATTTGATGAGATGGTTGCATGGATTATAAAATAAGCATGATGACGCTCCAGACGGAGCGCAGCAGGAGGCAGGACATGAAAAGACGTTTGGCAAGGGAAATTGCAGTACAAAGTCTGTATCAGATGGAAATGAATGAGGTAGGTGCAGCAGAAGCTGTGAACATGTTGATCAATGAAGCTGCTGAAGATAATGAAACTGAAGTAGTTATCCGCGATGCAGATGTAATGCGTACTTATGTTACTGAGATTGTACAAGGAGCCTGGAACAATAAGGAAGCCATTGACGGTCTGCTTGTGGATTATTTGAAAGGTTGGCAGATCAGCCGTCTGTCACGTGTAGATCGCCAGATTCTACGACTATCTACGTATGAAATGGTGTTCCGTGATGACATTCCGGCAAAAGTATCCGTCAATGAAGCGATCGAACTGTCCAAATATTTTGGTACAGAAGAATCCGGTAAATTCGTCAATGGTGTACTTGGACGCATGATTCAGGAAGTTGACGCGATTAAAGCAAAATTATCTTAAGTTAAGATTAATTATAGTGTGTGTTCAAAAAGACCGGTTTTCAGTATCCTTCGTAATCAAAAGCGGGCTTTTTGAACAACCTCTAAATTTATATTCACATAAGGGAGAGAGAGTACAATGACAGCATCTATTATTAACGGTAAAGAAGTATCCCAAGAGATCCGCGCAAGCATGACAACAGAAGTAAAACAGCTTAGCGAACAGGGGGTAGTACCTGGTCTGGCTGTTGTGCTCGTCGGGGAAGATCCGGCATCCCAAGTCTATGTGCGTAATAAAGAAAAAGCATGTCACGACCTCGGTTTCTACTCCGAAGTACATCGCTTGGATGCAGATACGTCCCAAGAAGATCTGCTTGCGCTGGTGGACAAGCTGAACAATCAACAATCCATTAACGGAATTTTGGTTCAACTCCCACTACCGAAGCATATCGAAGAGAAAGCGGTCATTGATGCAATTGCCGTGGATAAAGACGTAGATGGATTCCATCCAGTCAATGTTGGTAATCTTGTTATTGGAGACGATAGTCTGCTTCCATGTACCCCAGCCGGTGTAATTGAACTGATCAAACGTACTGGACTGGAAATGTCCGGTAAACATGCAGTGGTTATCGGAAGAAGCAACATCGTTGGCAAACCGGTATCGCTGTTGCTGCAACGTGAGAATGCAACGGTAACCATGTGTCATTCCCGTACAGCCAACATGAAAGAAATTACACGCCAGGCGGACATTTTAGTTGTAGCCATCGGTCGTGCAAACTTTGTGGATGCTGATTTTGTCAAACCGGGTGCTGTTGTTATTGATGTCGGCATGAACCGTTTGGAGAATGGAAAACTGGCAGGAGACGTTGATTTCGAGAGTGTGAAAGAAGTTTCTGGTCCAATTACACCCGTTCCTGGTGGTGTTGGTCCGATGACAATCACAATGCTGATGCAAAATACATTGATCGCTGCCAAGCGCGCTCACGGATTGGCCTAGGGTTTTGTCTGTGGCAGATCAAAAGATCTACTCCATCAAAGACCTGAACCGATACATCCGGATGAAACTGGAATCGGATCAGGTCCTGTCGGACGTCTGGCTGCGCGGGGAGATTTCGAATTTCACACATCACTCCAGCGGCCATATGTATTTTACATTGAAGGACAAGGACAGCCGGATTAAGTCGATTATGTTTGCGTCCCATAACCAGCGATTACCCTTTGTACCGAAGGAGGGTGCAAGGGTTATTGCCCGTGGTAATGTCTCGGTGTATGAACGGGATGGGCAATATCAATTCTACGCTACCCATATGCAACCGGACGGGATTGGGAGTCTGTATCTGGCTTACGAACAGCTGAAGAAAAAGCTCGAGGATGAAGGGTTATTTTCACCTTCGCGAAAAAGAAAGATTCCTCGTTATCCACAGACCATCGGGGTTGTAACTTCACCGACGGGAGCGGCGGTGCGAGACATCATGATCACACTCCAGCGCAGGTACCCTTCTGCCAAAGTTGTTTTATATCCTGTTCTGGTTCAAGGCAAGGGTGCAGCACCTTCCATTGTTAAAGCGATTGGCAACCTGAACCGGATGGGAGAAGCCGATGTACTTATCGTTGGACGCGGAGGCGGTTCACTGGAGGAGTTGTGGGCCTTTAATGAGGAGATTGTGGCAAGAGCAATAGTCGCTTCGGATATTCCTGTCATCTCTGCGGTTGGGCACGAAACGGACTTCACTATTGCTGATTTTGCAGCCGATTTGCGTGCGGCTACACCTACAGCAGCTGCTGAATTAGCTGTACCTAATCGAGCTGAGTTGCTTGATCAGATCGGACAACGTCAGCGCCAGTTACAGCACAGCTTACGTCAGCGTGCTGTACATAATCGTGAACGGCTCGCAAGATTACAGCGTTCGCCAGTGCTGGTGCATCCAAGACGTACCTTGATGCAGCATACGGAACGACTGGATATGATGCACCAACGGCTTTTGAGAACAGTGGATACACGTATGAAATGGACAGGAGAGAAGCAAGAGCGTCTGCGGGCAGCACTGCAACGATTCAATCCTCGTGAGCAGGTCAATGCAGCACGCCGTGAGAATGCGGCAGCACGCAGACAACTTGAACTTGCGATCAGGTCTATAGCCAGATCGAAGCAGCAACAGTGGAAATCATCTGTGCGGCATCTGGATGCGCTTAGCCCGCTTAAAGTCATGTCACGGGGATACAGCCTTGTCTATGATGAGCAAGAACAGCGATTGATCAAGTCAACGAAGGATGTACAGCCTGGAGATTCAATTAAGATTAAATTAACAGACGGACAGCTGGACTGTCAGGTTTGGGGAATGAAGGAGGACGACAATACCCATGGCGAATGAACCGGAATTGAATTTTGAAGAGGCAATGGCGGCATTGGAAGACATCGTAGGTCAGCTGGAACATGGTGATGTTCCGTTGGAACAGGCCATCGATCTGTTTCAACGCGGGATGAAACTTTCGCAACTTTGCGGTCTGAAGCTGGAACAAGTGGAACGCAAGATCGAGATGATCGTAGAAGAAGATGGAGAGCTTCGCAAGAAGCCTTTCGGAACTGCTGACGATGAGAGCGGTGAAGTCCATGAGTAATCGTCCTTCGTTTCAAGCATACCTCGAAGAGGTCACAGCTGCGGTGACAGAAGCGTTGAAACACACGCTTCCCGATCACTGGGATGTACCCCAATCGTTGACGGATGCGATGCAGTACTCACTCATGGCCGGAGGCAAACGCCTTCGTCCTCTTCTGGTCGTTGCTGCGGCGGAAGCCTTCGGTGCACAGCGTACAGCTGCAATGCCGGTAGCCTGCGCCGTGGAGATGGTTCATACGTATTCACTGATCCACGACGACCTGCCTGCTATGGATAATGATGATTACCGCAGGGGAAAATTAACGAATCATAAGGTATATGGTGAAGCAACAGCTATATTGGCGGGCGATGCGTTGCTAACTCATGCTTTTTATAGCATTGTTCAAGCTGGACGCCGTAGCGGTGTAGCGGCAGATGCGTTGCTGTCCATCGTAGAGGACATGTCCGAACTTGCTGGAGCAAGAGGTATGGTCGGCGGTCAAGTCGCGGATATGGAAGGCGAGCAAGGCATGACCGATCTTTCACAGCTCCAATATATCCATTTGCACAAAACGGGTGATCTGATTGTTTTCTCACTCATTGCTGGAGCACGAATTGGTGGAGCAACGGAAGGACAATTGGAAGCACTGCGTGTGTTCGGTCGTGATCTGGGGCTGGCGTTCCAGATTCAGGATGATATTCTCGATCTGACGGGTGACGAGCAGAAGATGGGCAAGAAAACACAGAGTGATGTGAATCAGCAGAAGGTAACATATCCTTATTTTATTGGCATGGAGGCTTCTGTAGATGAAGTGAAATCCCTTACCCAATCTGCAAAAGACGCACTTGAAAGAGCGGAGTTACCTGATGCATCCAGATTGCTGGAAATTGCAGATTATCTGATGAGTCGAGACCATTAGATTCGAATAAAACGCGCTGTTTCAAAACCTGTATAACCGTGTAATGAATGTAATGTCCTTTTTCCGAGTGGATGGAAAAAGTCTGTCCCGAGTGGATGCGGGAATACATATAGAGAAGAATTTTAAATAACTTGCTGGCGAGAATGCTCGTTATCGGGAGTATAGTGCAGTAAATTATGATTCTTGTTCTTTTATGTTATAATGATTTAATGTCATTTGATTGATAATGTATATATTGATTTAAAAACAATAACTAAACAATCTAGGAAAGCGGGGAGATTCTCGTGCTGCTTCCACAAATTAAACAACCCAGTGATCTAAAGTCGATGTCTCAGGATGATCTTGCCCTTTTGTCGGCAGAGATCCGGCAGTTTCTGATTGAGAAACTGTCTGTTACAGGTGGGCATCTCGCACCCAACTTAGGCGTGGTTGAGCTCACGGTAGCCCTGCATTACTGTTATAACAGTCCAGCAGACAAAATGATTTTTGATGTAGGGCATCAGGCTTATGTGCATAAAGTTCTGACAGGGCGTATGGATCGTTTTGATACATTGCGTCAACATAACGGTCTGTGCGGGTTTGTCAAACGTAACGAAAGTGAACATGATGTATGGGAAGCTGGACACAGCAGTACTTCATTGTCCGCTGCGATGGGGATGGCCCTTGCACGTGATCTCAAGGGTGAGGACAATCAAGTCATCGCGATGATTGGTGATGGAGCGCTTACAGGTGGTATGGCGTTTGAGGCCCTCAATCATATCGGTCATGAGCAGAGAAAACTGATGGTTATTCTGAATGATAATGAAATGTCCATTGCTCCAAACGTTGGGGCCATGCATAAATATTTGAGCAAGATTCGTTCGGATCGTCATTATCTGAAAGCAAAAGATGATGTCGAGGGCATGCTTAAAAAAATTCCTGCTATTGGGGATCGTTTGGCCAAATCGGCAAGCTGGATCAAAGATAGTGTCAAATATATGATGGTACCAGGTGTTCTTTTCGAAGAACTGGGCTTCACGTATTTGGGGCCGATTGATGGGCACGATATTCCCAAATTGATTGAAACCTTCAAACAGGCAGATAACGTTGATGGTCCTGTACTCGTTCACGTGCTCACTACCAAAGGCAAAGGTTATCAGCCAGCAGAAGCCGATTCGCACAAGTGGCACGGGATTTCTCCGTACAAAATTGAATCCGGTCAAGTGCTGAAAGCAGTGGGAAAACCGATGTACACAGAAGTGTTCGGTCAAACGTTAATTGATCTTGCGAAGCAGGATAAGCGGGTCGTAGCTGTAACGCCAGCAATGCCTACAGGATCAGGTCTCATTCCTTTTAGTAAGGAATTTCCTGACCGCATGATTGACGTAGGTATCGCAGAACAGCATGCGGCAACCATGTGTGCTGCACTGGCTATGGAAGGCTTGAAGCCGGTCTTTGCCGTGTATTCTACGTTTATGCAACGTGCATATGATCAGATTGTACATGATATTTGCCGTCATAACGCTAACGTGATGTTTGCTATTGACCGTGCCGGATTTGTTGGTCCGGATGGGGAAACACATCAAGGGGTATACGATGTGGCATTTATGCGCCATATTCCAAATATCGTTCTGATGATGCCAAAAGACGAAAATGAATTGCGCCACATGATGAAAACGGCGCTTGATTATAATGAAGGTCCAATTGCTTACCGTTATCCACGAAACAATGTGGTCGGTGTACCTTTGGATGATGTACTTGTTCCGATTCCAATCGGATCATGGGAGCAACTGCGTCCATCGGAAGGATATGCTGTCATCGCTTCAGGGTCGATGGTGCAGCTTGCAGAAGAAGCAGCAGAGATGGTGAAGCGGGAAGGTATCACAGCAGGCGTAATCAACGCTCGCTTCCTGAAACCTCTTGACGAGCAAATGTTGCGTGATTTAGCTGTTCGAGGCACCAAATTGATAGTACTTGAAGAAACATCCCAAGCAGGCAGCATGGGTAGTGCAGTTCTGGAGTTTTATGCAGAACAGGGACTGCATGATGTTCATGTACAATTGATGGGGATTCCGGATCGCTTCATCGAGCATGGCAGTATTAAGGAACAACGTGAGGAAGTGGGTCTTACCGTTGAAAATGTATGTGCTGAACTGCGCAAGATGGCTGTTCAATCATCTTACGGCATACCCAAAACACGTTTTCCTTCGTAAATTTACATGATAGGAGACAGACATGTCACTCCCGAAAGAACGAATTGATGTTCTGCTGGTTGAGCAGGGCTATTATGAAAGTCGTGAGAAGGCAAAAGCTGCAATCATGGCTGGACTGGTGTATGCCAACAATGAGCCGATTGAAAAGGCGGGTATGAAAATTCCACGGGAAGCCGAGCTTAAGGTTAAAGGCTCGGTACATCCCTATGTTGGCAGAGGCGGATTGAAGCTCGAAAAAGCGATCCGTCATTTCGGCCTTGATATGAATGGACTTGTCATGCTCGACATCGGTTCATCCACCGGTGGTTTTACGGATTGTGCACTTCAGCATGGCGCATCTCACGTCTACGCTATTGATGTGGGGTATAATCAGCTCGACTGGTCTTTGCGTAATGATGAGCGGGTTACTGTTATGGAACGAACTAATTTTCGCTATGTGACTCCTGAAGATCTGGCGGGACCCGTGCCGAACTTTGCGAGCATTGATGTGTCGTTCATTTCACTGCGAATCATATTGCCGCCACTTCTGGCTCTTTTGAAACAACCTGCAGATATCGTTGCATTGATTAAACCTCAATTTGAGGCAGGGCGTGAAAAAGTAGGCAAGTCCGGTGTGGTACGTGATACGAAGGTACACAAGGATGTATTGCAGACGATGCTTCATTTTGCCAGTCAACTTGGTTTGCATCTGCGGAGTTTAACTTTTTCACCGATAACCGGTGGAGAAGGTAATATCGAATTTCTCGCACATTGGCGTCTGGAAGCACCAGAGGCAACACAACCAGAGATCGATCCAGCTTCACTTGACGCACTTGCAGAGCAAGTTGCGAAGGAAGCAGCTCATACATTTAAGGGAAACTCATCATAAGATGGGTTTCTTTTCGCTGGAAAGGTGATTCATGTAAAGGGAAATCGTTACTGAACCTCGAATATGTCTTCGAGGTGAGCGATAATGGATGGTCAATATGACACAATCGTTATAGGTGTACTTGCTGTCTGTTTGATCTTATGGTTGTTCTTTGGCTTACGTAATTGGGTGAATCGACCGATGCCGGTAAGCTTGTCTGGAATGCAACTGAACGGGAAGATTCAGGATTCCCCGGCATTGGACTTGCTTGAAGCACAGGGTTACGAAGTCATTGGTGGCAAAATGAAAGTCCCTCTGGCTTTTGAGGCCAATGAATCCGTTTATTACAGCAGATTATTCATTGATTATGTTGCAGAACGTGAGGATCTCAGATACCTGGTGAAAACGTCTCGTCGCAGACAGCCAATTGAAATGACCGGCCCTGCGCTAAGGGATCGCTTCCTCAATTATCTGTTGTTATATCCTGGCTGTGAAGGATTGCTGTATGTTGACGTGGAGAATTCCGATATTAAGTTAATCAGGCTCATGGACTATCAGGAAGATGTGTATGATGGGGATGATCTGGACTAATATAAAAGAATGAACATTGCAGGGCAAAGTCTGCGGCGAATTACAAATGCTGCTTTATTGCAATACATCTAACTGGAGGCATGTATGAAAGGACAAAGGCACATCAAGATTCGTGAAATCATTAGTCAAAATGAAATTGAGACCCAGGATGATCTGGTTGAAGCCCTGCGCAAATCAGGTTTTCAGGTGACTCAGGCGACGGTATCCCGGGATATCAAGGAACTTCTGTTAATCAAGATTCCAATGGATGACGGAAGATACAAATACTCTTTGCCAACAGATCAACGATATAACCCGATTCAAAAGTTGAAGCGTGCACTTGTTGACAACTTCTTGCACATTGATCACACAAACAATCTGGTTGTGATGAAATGTTTGCCAGGAACAGCCAACTCCATTGCAGCTTTACTTGATAATATTGAGTGGAATGAAGTCATGGGGACGATCTGTGGAGATGATACCATTCTGATTATCTGCCGGACTGAAGGTAACAGCGTGACCGTTATTGAACGCATCATGGGTTACATTGCTTAAAGTGCGTGTTCAAAAAGATCGGTTTTCAGTACCGAGAAGATGGGATGAAGCTAGAAATGGAGTAGCGGAGCGTAGGGAAAACTACGTGAGCAACTGCAATGTTTCCGAAGGAAACATACTTCGTAAGCATCCCACTTATTTCGGCTGAATTCCATATTCGATGCTGATGATGCCACCAGGCATCCTTCTTAATCAAAAGCGGACTTTTTGAACAACCTCTTGAATCAATGGTTCGAAAACATAATATCTGAGTTAGTCATCCGGAGGTGTTTTTGCAGATGTTAGTTACGTTATCGATTCGTAATCTGGCTGTGGTGGAAGAAGTGGACGTTGTATTCCATCCGGGATTCCATGTACTTTCAGGGGAAACGGGTGCAGGTAAGTCGATTATTATAGATGCACTTGGCTTAATTGCTGGTGGACGAAGTTCAGCTGATTTGATCCGGTACGGTTGTGATAAGGCAGAGATGGAAGCCTTGTTCGAGATGGAGCAGAGTCATCCGGTATGGCAGACATTAGAGAAGTTGGGTATCCATTGTGAGCCTGAAGAGCATCTGGTCATTCGACGTGAACTGAACACACAGGGAAAGAGTACGTCCCGCATTAACGGGCAATTGGTCAATCTGACCATGCTGCGGGAAGTAGGCGAGAAGCTGATCAATATTCATGGACAACATGAACATCAGAGTTTGCTGCGTGCAGAGAGCCATCTGGGGCTTCTCGATACTTATGGCTCGGAAGTCATCGGACCGATCAAAGCGAAGTACCAGGAGCGCTACAGCAAGTTTATCACGGCGGAAAAAGAACTGCGTGCGCTTCAGGAGTCCAGTCAGCGTGCATATCAACTCTTGGACATGTATCGCTTTCAGCTTGAGGAGATCGCAGCAGCAAGCCTTACACAAGGCGAGGATGAATTACTCGGGGAAGAACGGGTCAAACTATCCCATAGTGAGAAAATGATGGACAGTGTTGCTGGTGCATATGATCTCCTCAGTGGTCAACGCGGACTTGAAGCTGTGAGCATTGCTCTTTCAAGAATTGAAGACATTTCTGGATATGATAACAAAGGACTGCAACCAATCGTAGAACAGCTGCAATCTGCATTTTATCAATTGGAAGATGCGACATTTCAGTTAAGGGATTACCGGGAGAAGATTGAATTTAATCCGGCAAGGCTGGAAGAAGTGGAGCAAAGGCTGAATCTGATTTCTGGCCTCAGACGGAAATACGGGGACAGTGTTGAACTTATTCTGAGTTATTATGATCAGATTAGCCATGAAACAGACCAACTTGAGAACAAGGACGAACGGCTGGAGAAATTGCGAGCTGAACGTGATAAAATGCTTAACCTTGTGATGGAGTCTGCTGAAGAGCTCAGCAAGGTTCGCAAACAATGCGCCGAGGAACTTGCTGCACAGGTGGAAAGCGAGCTCAAGGATCTGCAAATGGAGCGGACTACACTGCGTGTTCAGATTACTCCTTTCGAAGATCCGAAGGGCATTGAATGGAATGGACGCCGTATTCGTCTGAATCGTCATGGTGCGGACAACGCGGAATTCCTGATCTCACCGAACCCGGGTGAGCCATTACGACCACTTGGCAAAATTGCTTCAGGTGGTGAGTTGTCGAGAATGATGCTGGCGATGAAGAGTATCTTTGCGCGACATGACCGGATACCTGTGTTGATTTTTGATGAAGTTGATACCGGAGTTAGCGGTAGAGCAGCTCAATCCATTGCGGAAAAACTGTTCCGCTTGTCTTCGACTTGTCAGGTTTTCTCAATAACTCACTTACCACAAGTGGCTTGTATGGCAGATCATCAGTATCTCATTGAGAAACATGTTTACGATGGACGGACGATGACGCAGGTGGAATCGCTGTCAGACGAAGGCAGAGTGAAGGAATTGGCACGTATGCTGGGCGGCGTGGAAATTACAGAAAAAACGCTGCATCACGCACAGGAAATGCTGAATTTGGCGGAAGCCAAAAAAGGGTGAAACGGACGGCTGGCGTAATGATTGACAGTAATAAAAGCCTGGGGGCGAGGTTATCTTATAGGTACGCAATTGGCGACCACCTTTCGTCAAGCGAAAGAAGCAAAGGGAGTGTGACAGCCATTGAATTCCCCCCTCAGGAAGAAATTGCTAGGTCTTTTATTTGCCTTCTTTCTTTGTGTGATTAGCCAGGCCATTCAGCCTGTGCAAAGTTATGCTTCACTGCCGGATGAATTGCAGGTGTTTGCTGGCAGGCAGGCGGATGTCCGGCTCGCTGTACCTGCTGTTTCAAGCGCCGTTGTAGATCGTCCAGATATTGTTGGTTTGGATGATCAGGCAGCGATGCATGTTACCAGGCAACAACCTTTGCATCTTCACCCTCAACAAACGGGACATGCCAAATTAACGTTGAAGTTGTGGGGTAAAATTCCGGTAAAAACAGTCCATGTGAATGTGATACCGGATTTGCGTGTTGTACCCGGGGGACAAACGATTGGCGTCAAAGTTAAATCGGCAGGCATTCTGGTGGTTGGACATCATCTGGTCCGTTCCGGTCAGGATGAGCGTGTATCGCCCGGAGAAACAGCCGGCATTAAGCTCGGAGATCTGATTACGCATATGGATGGTAAACGTCTGGATGGCGTGGCGGGTGTCTCAGAAGCCGTTGAACTTGCAGGGAAAAGTAAAAAAGGCATCGATGTTGTGTTAAAACGTGGTAAGGAAACGGTGAAGACACGATTAACTCCGGCGTATGACTCCGAGGATCAAGCGTGGAGGCTTGGATTGTACATTCGTGATTCTGCAGCCGGTGTTGGCACACTTACCTTCTATGCTCCAGATCAGGGCGTATACGGTGCACTGGGCCATGTCATTACAGATATGAACACACAGACATCTATTGTTGTGGGTAGTGGTCAGATTGTTCAGTCCAATGTGACATCCATTTCTAAAAGTGAGACTGGTGATCCGGGTGAAAAACGTGCTCATTTCCTCAAGGAAAGCAAAATTTTGGGCAATATTGAACGTAATACGGCTTTTGGCATCTTTGGTAAAATGTCCGGAAATCCTGAGCACAGTCTGTATTCGAAAGGCATTCCCGTCGCTTTTTCTCATGAAGTCAAAGAAGGACCGGCCGAAATACTTACCGTGGTTGACGGTCAACAAGTTGAACGCTTCTCCATTGACATTGTTCATGTAGCAGATCAAACCGAACCAGCAACAAAAGGTCTGGTACTTCGAATCACGGACCCGAAACTGCTGGATAAGACCGGAGGCATTGTTCAAGGGATGAGTGGCAGCCCGATTGTGCAAAATGGTAAATTAATTGGTGCGGTTACTCATGTATTTGTCAATGATCCGAAATCGGGTTACGGTTGTTTCATTGAATGGATGTTACAAGATGCTGGCGTTATGATGAAAAAGGAAAACGATAAGAACCTCAAGGCTGGTTAAACAGCCTTGAGGTTCTTTTTTGTCGAAAGCAAACATAATATATCGGATAATGAAATAAATTATTTATTATATAGGATCAAGAAAAAAAAATAAAGAAAAATAATTTTCGACAGGAGGAATTTAACTCGCTGTGTCGAAAATTAAACGTGTAAGGAAATGTACGAAACGATGTTTAATTTAAAGGAGGATACCGTTTTGCAAAAAATTGAGGTATTGCTGGCCGATGATAATCGTGAATTTACGAATTTGCTTGCCGAATATATATCTGAACAGGAAGATATGGAAGTAACCGGTATTGCATACAATGGAGAAGAAGTACTGCAATTGCTGGAGCAAACTCGGGATGTGCCGGATGTATTGATTCTGGATATTATCATGCCTCACCTGGACGGACTGGGTGTGCTTGAGCGCTTGCGCGACCTGAACCTGTCTCCACAGCCTAAAGTCATTATGCTTACGGCATTCGGACAAGAGAATATCACACAGCGTGCCGTGCAACTCGGAGCTTCTTATTATATTCTCAAGCCGTTTGACATGGAAGTGCTTGCGAATCGTGTGCGTCAACTGGTGGGAACACAGACGGCGATGTCCACAAGCAGCGGATCATCCATGTTCATGAAATCCAATGTTGTGCCAATGGGCAAACACAAAAATCTGGATGCAAATATTACGTCCATCATACATGAAATCGGAGTTCCTGCACATATTAAAGGATATCAGTATTTGCGCGAAGCGATTACGATGGTGTATAACAATATCGAAATTTTGGGAGCCATCACCAAAACATTGTATCCGGCGATTGCCGAAAAATTCAAAACCACGCCGTCCCGCGTCGAACGTGCCATCCGTCATGCCATTGAAGTGGCGTGGACACGCGGCAACATCGACAGCATCAGCCACTTGTTTGGTTATACGATCAACATCAGCAAGTCGAAGCCAACAAATTCGGAATTCATCGCGATGGTTGCTGACAAGCTGAGAATTGAACATAAGGTAAGCTGAAAGGGTCAGGAGTAGTGAGCTGGCAAGTATAGTTTGGATTCAAATTTGATTCTAGCCAAATGGATTTTTGGCGGCCTATATCTGAATTCGTTCATTTCATGCCGATAAACTTCTGTAATATATGCCAACGAATACCGTCAATTATTGGATTCAAGATATCCAGTAAATGACGGTATTTTTGCATAACGAAATAACACAGAACATGATGATGAAATTTTGTTTTGCATGATTGCTTCTGAATTTTGAGATCAAGTATTAAAGTAAGCTCCCTATAGCAAAATTCAGATAAAGGAAATATTTCATAAACTTTTACTTTCAGTTAACGCTTTTTCAAGTAGAAAGTGGTACGATGTGACCATTGACAAAGACCTACATATATATTTGAAAAGTTCGGATAGATGCTACGAACAGAGGAGTAGAATAGTATGTTTACGCAAATAGGGGAGATTGCTGAACCAATTCCTGTAGTACAATCTGATACAAAATGTGATATCGTCTATCACCTTTTCAAGTCCAATCCTAGTCTGGAAGGTATAGCTGTTATGGGGGAGAAGGGTGTGTCATTATTGATGCGGCCCCGATTCTTTCAGCAGATTGGTACCCAGTATGGCTATAATCTGTATATGGGACGTCCTGTAGAACTGGTGATGAACACGCAGGCACTGGTCGTGGATTATTCGGAACAGATTACAGATGTCAGTGTTCTAGCCATGGACCGAGATGAAGGGGAAATATATGATCTTGTGTTGGTCACGTCAGGAGAAAGTTTCTTTGGAGCTGTGAGTATTCGGCGTTTGCTACTCGCGGTTGCTGATGTACGGGCTGAAATGGCGATTTTTATGAACCCGCTGACTGGTCTTCCAGGTAATCATATTATAGATGAAAGGCTGTCTCAGGCTCTTCAGATGGACCAATTTAGCGTACTGTACGTTGATCTCGATCAATTCAAATCCTACAATGATAGCTACGGCTTCAAAATGGGGGATCAGCTTATTCAGGCGACAGCTAACTTGCTTCGCAAGCTATTTGTTCCCCCTGAAGCCTTTCTTGGACATATCGGTGGTGATGATTTTATTACGATCCTGAATCACCATGATTACAAATATATTAGCGAGGAAGTCATCTCAGGTTTTGAGGAAATGAAAAAGACATTCTACAACGAACATGATTGGCATCATCAATATGTTCTGGGGGAAGGACGTTCCGGGCTAAATCGGCCCATTCCTCTGGTGTCGGTATCCATCGCCGTTGTAACCAACAGCAAGCGAAAATATGAAAACATAGATCAGATAATTGATGAGGCCACACGCATCAAAAAAGGTTGTAAAGCGATTGCTGGAAGTATCATTTGTGCAAATGATACCGCCACTACTCCGTGCTAGACATAAGAAATACTCATAGTAGCTACAACTACTAACGTTAAAGATACAAGAAAAACCGCTACTTATCAGGAGTTAGTCACCTGTAATAGCGGTTCTATCATTGGATGCGAGCTAAAGGTTGTGTAGCAAACGAGCCACTTTAATCTTTAAGCTCATTATGTATACATAAAATTATGTTTGATCAATGCGCACTCAGATTCGAATATCGACGGATGGATATGAAGTAGCAGGAGATGTAGAAGCCGTAGTTTGCGGACCATTTCCTGATTCCTGATCTGTGGTTCCGCCATCTGATGGGTGCTCCTTACTTCCCGTTTTCCTTCCTTCATTTACTTCCTGATTATCTTCTCCAGATGCTGCAGAGATAGGAGGTTGTGCCGATTCTTTAGGCGCGGATTGATGGATCTCTTCCACCAGTTCCCCAATCTTCTGATTGACCTTATTTAACTGGGAGTTGATGTCCTGGACAGTCTCTCGCTTTGCCTGAAAGACGGTGCGTTCTGAATTTTCCAGCATCATTGATTTGCCAAGATCGAGATCATTTGCGGGAGGATTGATCTCCAGAACAAGTCGGTCGAAGCGGGTTTCTCCTTCGGTGGTCTGAATGGAGCCCTGCATGCGATCACGCAAACCGACCAGCTTACCCAATTGATCATAAGTCTGACTATGTTTAATAAGATGATCCATTGAAGGGGCTTGTGTCTCATCGGTTGGTTTGGGTTGTTGCTGTTGAGTCTTTTCGGGCTGTCTTAATTTGTTCTTTTCTTGCAATTCTTCAGCTTTAATTTGGGCAATCTGGTTGTCGATCTGGGAAATGGAGCTTGTTAGGGATTTGATTCGCTGAGCTTTGGTTTTGGTATCCAACTCGTCATTGGTTTTTACACCTTGTATTTCTTCATTGAGCCGGATCTTCTGCTGCATGAGTCCCTGAATTTCTTTATCCCGATTGGAGACTTGATTCCCGGGAGTGAAACTGCTTTTGGTTGCAGATGAGATAGAATTCATATCCTCTGTCCTCCTTCTACTCTTTATCATGGTTCTATTTACATATATCGGATGTTAAGAGAAGGATTTGAATAGCTCTTGTTTCATCGCAATGGATTCATTTTACGTCGGTTGTATTGCGTACTTCATCAGAATATTTGATAATGGTTATCAATAAGTGAGTAGAGTACAGACACAATTTATGTAGACGGAGATGGGTTAGCAAAATGTGGAATGATTATTATATCCTCTGGAACTATGCTGCGGTGAGCATAACAGATATCCGTTACATGGAATTAGAGGCATATGAAGAGATGAAATACAAATTTCCAACAAGTACCTTTGTACTCACCATTCAAGGTGATGCTGGAGTGACGATTGACAATCAAACATATGAAGTGAGCCGCTTTTATATTATCCATGGGGGAAAAGGGAGTCAGTTGGTGATTCAAGCAGGCGAATCCGGATTGCGTCTATATTACTTGATGTACAAAGCAAACCTGCCTAGTGGAGGGAGAAACGATCTGGGAAGGTTAATGGAGCGTATCAATCCGTTCCAAATGAACTATGGCTTTACCCCCGATATGCCAACCATTTTATATGAGCAATTGAAAAAGATGCACTTTTTGTGGGATCAAAAGAACCCTATTCAGCACTTTCAGGCCAAGAGTTTGTTCTATGCATTTGTGGAGCAGATCTCATCACAGATTCCTCGTATATCCAATCGCTATCCAAGTATGTTGGATCAGGTTAGCAAAGTCATTGAAATTGTAGAGTCTTCCTACACCCAGCCACTTACACTTCATGTTTTGGCAGAAATGATCGGCACCAGTCCAAGAAGTTTGTCACGCAAGTTCAAGCAGTCGACTGGAACCAGTCCCATCGATTATCTGATTCAGTTTCGTTTGTTCAAAGCCAAAGAGATGTTGCTGCAAACGGACGCCACGTTGGATGAGATCGCAGCAGGCATCGGTTATCCGGATGGATATTATTTGGGGCGTATGTTCAAGAAACATACAGGTCTTTCTCCTTTGCAATTCAAAGAAAAGTCATCAGCACCCCTATATTGGCCTGATCTGACATCAGGTGTGGCGCGAAATGACATTTTCAGAGGTGGAAGTGGAAGGTATGTTTATACTGATGGTGATAATCATTATCAATATAAGCATGGAGGGTCAATAAATATGAACAGACAGACAAGAACGGGAATGCTGCTTAGCATTTTACTAAGTCTTACGTTACTGCTAAGTGCCTGCTCAACAGGTGTTGCCAGTAATTCAAGCGGGGATGCATCCAGAAGCAATAGTACGTCAAGTTCCACGAATACAGTAACAGCGGAGAATCAAAGCAAATCATTGGAACCCCGCACAGTCTCAACGGTTAAGGGAGACATTACAATCCCTGCTGAACCTAAACGGATTGTGGTTGACTTGTACCTGGGAAGTCTGATCGCCCTGGGGATCAAACCTGTGGGTACACCCGAGATGAACCTGAAAAATCCTTATTTTATCAAATCACTTGAGGGCGTGCAGAATATTGGTGAATATGAAACCATTTCTCTAGAAAAGGTGTTGGAACTTGAACCGGATCTCATTGTGACAGGTAATCCTGATTTATTTGATTCCTTTAGCAAAATTGCACCTACCTTGGTTGTACCTTATGGCGAACTAAAAAACACCCACGAAGAAATTGCCTATTTCGGTGAAGTGTTAAATAAAGAAAAAGAATCTGAGGCATGGTTAACCGATTATGACGCAAGAATTGCAGATGCCAAGAAACGTGTTGGAGAGGCGATTGATCCGCAGGCCGAGGTGTCGGTCATGCAGTTCTATGATAAAGCACCGTTGGCCTTTGGTGATAATTTTGGTCGGGGAGGTCAGGCAGTCTACAGCGCGCTTGGTTTGAATCCTCCTGCAGATAAAAAAGAGATCTTAATGAAGGATCAACTGGTTGAAGTTTCATCGGAAGCGATTCCTGAATTTGCCGGAGACTACATCATTCTAACAGCAGATAATCTGACCCTGGAAGAGTTGAAATCGAAACCGGTCTGGAGTTCACTGGATGCGGTTAAAAATGATCGTGTGTTTATCTGGAACCCGGATCGTTCATGGTACTTTGACCCGATTGCAACATTGGATCAAACAGAGGAATTGGCCGCGTGGTTTACGAAGATCTCTGAACCAAATTAAGTCTAACAAGTGATTGATGAGATGAAATCCAATTCCACTCTAAATTTCAGTTGATAATGAAAATTATTATCATTTATAATAAAAGGAATATTAGTGAACCTCTGCTACGCATATGTTATAAGGATTTGCGGCAGAATGATGACCTTTACCTTGTAAGGTCTTTGTTACGGGTGTGCTGGGATTGGAGAGTATTCGATGCAATTAGACGAACAGATGAAATGCTGGAATCATGCCGCTGTTAAGGTTCTGGATATACGCCGAATCGTTATGGAGGCAGGGGCACAACTGAGTTCCTACACACTTCCGGCAAATGGTTTTATATATACGATTCGAGGATCGGCTGTTCTTCAATTGGATGGACAAACATACAAGGCAGAGCGGTTCTACATGCTTCATGGGGCCAAAGGATCTTCACTGGATATCCAAACCAACGAAGATTTCGAATATATTCTGCTCTATTACAGAGCATTCCTTGCCTTTCCTAGTTATCGTAAAAAGTGGTTATTGGCACAGCCGGAGGTTGCACCGTTCTCTTTGCAATATGGATTTGCACCGAGTAGTCCGCTGGGGTTATTACGTTACCTTGATGAGCTTGAAGGTGCATGGAGTCAATCTGGCAGTCTGGATCTGCTTCATACAAAAAGTTTATTTTACCAGTTCATTCATGAAATGATGGTTCAATTGGCAGAGCAGGAGATCAAAACAGAGCTTGCTGACCCGGTGAAACAAACACTTCGTTATATACAGAATCATTATAGGGAACAGGTCACGCTTGATTTCCTGGCTGAACAGTTCAACTACAGCTCCCGACATTTATCCATGCAATTCAAACGACAGACGGGTTACAGTCCCATTGATTATTTAATTCAGACTCGAATCGCCAAGGCTCGAAATCTGCTTGTACGATCTGATGCAACGCTGAGTGAAATTGCAGCAGAAGTGGGTTATTCCGATGTGTATTATTTTAGTCGTATCTTCAAAAAACATGTGGGGATCTCTCCGATTCAGTATCAACGAAAGATAAGAGAAGAAGCGAGAACAGAGGATCGTCCATTGGTAATCTCTGAATCGTCCATTGGCCGAAGATGGAAGTCGGGATATATTGATTATGAGAATCATTATCAATATATAGACGGAGGGTCTACACCAATGAAAAGAAGAAAAACAAGTTCCAGTATGATAATGGTTGCATTATTGAGCATAACGATGCTCCTCGCAGCCTGCTCTTCAGGTACAGCAACAACACCAGCAGCTGGCGAAGGAACGGGTGCCAGTTCCAATAACAGCAGTACGGCAGTGTCCACGGACGCGGGAAGCCAGACGAACAAAGACAATGAAACACGTACGGTCTCAACAGTTAAGGGTGACGTAGTTGTTCCAGCTAATCCGAAACGGGTTGTTGTATTGTATCTCCAGGGGGATGTCGTCGCACTTGGAGTTAAGCCAATCGCTACCTCAGATGTATATGACGGAGCTGCATACAAGAGTGAGCTAGAGGGTGTAAACGCATTGGGTACCTGGTTTGAACCGAATCCTGAAGCTGTCATTGATCTTGATCCGGATCTGATCATTGTTCCTTCAGAAGAGACGTATACGTTATTAAAAGATATTGCACCTACGGTATATATTCCGTATGAGAAATTGACTACAGAAGAGAGACTTCATGATATAGCAAGTATCTTTGGCAAAGAGCAGGAAGCCGAGACGTTACTCACCAATCTCAACAACAAAGTCGAAGAGAGTAAAAAAACTCTTGCAGATGCAGGCATACTGGACAAAACAATCTCCATTGTGGAGGGTGGTTTGAAAGGTATGGTTATTGTGGAGAGCAAACAATTTGGCCGTGGATCTCAGGCGGTATATGAGTACTTGGGAATGAAAGCACCTGAAGTCGTACAGAAAAAAATCGACGTGGTTTCGGACGCGGCAGGCTCCACGATTTCCATGGAAGTCCTTCCTGAATATATCGGAGATTATGTGTTTCGCTCTGTGTATGAAGGGGCAGATAACTTGACAGAGAATCCAATATGGAGCAGTATCCCAGCGATCAAGGAAGGTCGTCTGATTGAGATTGATTTCGATTTCTTCTATTATTCGGATATCTATTCAATTAATAAACAACTTGATTTTGTCGTTGAAAAGCTGTTGGCGGCTCCAAGAGCGCAATAGTAAAGAGCAGATGTGTTCGTAGAATTTTTGTACAAGAAATGTTTGTTTTTTAGCCATTGTATTTTGATAAGATTACCATTACACTAGGATTTAAGTGATAATGAGAATCGATATCAAATACTCGATGTTCTGGATCGAATTAACGGAGGTATTTTTAATATGAATCAGCAGTTGGAACTTTATGATGTAACCATTATCGGCGGTGGCCCTGCGGGCATGTACTCTGCCTTTTATAGCGGCATGCGAGATATGAAGACCAAGTTGATTGAGGCACGTGACAGATTGGGAGGTCGCATGCTCTTTTATCCGGAGAAAATGATCTGGGATGTCGGGGGTGTGACGCCAATTCTGTGTGAAGATCTGATTAAACAATTGGAAGAACAGGCAAGAACTTTTGAGCCAACCCTCGTATTTGAACAACAGATCGAAGGATTCGAGCGTCAACCTGATGGCACAATTCTGTTAACTTCTGCAACAGGTGAACAACACTGGACACGTACCGTCATTATGGCAATCGGATATGGTATATATAAAATGGCCAAGCTGGAGCTTGAAGGTGCAGACCGTTACGAGGTTAGCAATCTGCACTATACTGTGCAGGAACTGGAGCCATTCCGTGGTAAACGCGTGTTGATCTCAGGTGGAGGCGACTCTGCTGTGGACTGGGCGAATGAACTGGAAGCACTGGCAGAGCAAGTTACGGTTGTGCATCGTCGTGACCGCTTTGGCGGGTTGGAGCGTAATGTACTGCGTATGAGAGAATCCTCTGTAGATGTCCGTACACCTTACGCGGTAGAGACACTGCATAGTATGAGTGGTGATGTGATTGAACAGGTGACCATCTCACACGTGGACACAGGTGAAACTGAAATGCTTGAAGTCGATGCTGTCATTGTAAACCATGGCATGAAGAGTGACTTTGGTCCAATCCGGGATTGGGGACTTGATCTTGGCGAATGGCATGTCACTACAACGGAGAGATTACAAACCAATATTCCTGGTGTATTTGCCGCAGGTGATTTTGTAGATTATGGTAGCAAACTGTATCTGATTGCAGGTACTTTCACTGATGCAGCCCTAGCGGTAAACAGTGCGAAGCTTTACATGGACCCTGAAGCGGAGAAAGTGGCTTATGTTTCTTCCCATAACAGTCGCTTTAAGGAGAAAAATAAAGCTCTTGGTGTTGTAGAAGAATAAAGGTCTGCGATCGGTTATATTAAGATGACTTCGGGTTCATTCCGAAGTCATCTTTTTTTGCATAAAATGGGTAATAAGAAGGCATAATGGCACAAGATAGAACACGCTTAGAATTGAACATGAACCACCAAATGTCTATAATAAGGCTGAGAAACAGTAGAATAACATCAAGATACAATAACTAGATCAGAGTGGAGTGCAGCGTATGAAAAAGGGATCACAGCCACAACGAGGTTTCACCTTCATCCAGCGGTGGTTCAAACGATCTGATAAAAAAAAGATCAAATGGTCTGAAATGTATCTCGCACTGGCTGGCGCGCTTCATCGCTTGTTGGTTGAAGGGCGGCGTGAACGTTCAGCAGCCAAACGGCTGCATCAGGACTTGCCCATTAACGCGTTGGGTGAGATGAAGCTAGAGCCAGGGGATATTGTGTACACGCCAAGCTCGGAATCAACGTATTACGCCGGACATATGGGAATTATCGGTCTCGACGGCAAGGTGTATCATGTGCACCCTTATGGGCCTGTATTTGCTGATTCATTAGAGTGGTATCTCACGCGGTTTTATGAAGGAGATCGCTTCATTGTATTCCGTTCCAGATTGAATGAGGCAGGCATGAAAGCAGCCGGTTGGGTACAGGACCATTACAAGCAGGTAAAATTCTACCGTTTGCAGACCAACTTGCGCAGTATTGAACGAAATTACTGCTCCAAGTTTATATATCAAGCCTATCAGTTCACATCGGGACTGGATCTGTGGAGCCGCAAATTTACCCGAATGAATCAGGGTTATATCTATCCATTTCGAATTGAGCGCTCATCAGAGCTGGACGTTCTGGGAACTTTTTATAAATAAGGCTGGAACCGACTAAAATACTGTTCTTCCGAAAAAAAGGAGAGCAGGTTCTGTCGGTTTTTTTTATATGTGTAGAGATTAAAAACAGGAAAAACGCCCAAAACGTCGAATAGATTATGAGATAGGCACGCACAACTTGGAATCGTATACATAAAAAAAGGCGAGATGATTTTTAGCCCACAGTAAAAAAATGACTACGAAGTAGACGAACAAGAAAGAGTGAAGCGAGATGAAATGGCCGGGTTTCTTACAACGATTCCGACCGAACAAAAACGTGGTTAAGCTATCGGACTATATCCCAAAAAAGGAAAGGAGGCACTACTGTTCCATATGCAAGAAAAACGTTAAATCGGTCGTGCATTATGCGGCGCCACAGGGAAATGTTTCAGGTGTATGCAGTTCTTGTAAGTCTTTGGCGGATGAACGTGGAATGTTTCCCATTTAATAAGAAGAGATGCGCTCAGGAAATAAGAATTTTTTGATTTATGCGCGTTTTTGTAGTACATTAGCAAATGTATTCGAAGGAGGATTCTAATGTACTCAGGTAGACAAGACGATACTTTATACATCATGACCTACACCTTAAACAGCGGTATCAAGGGTACGGTTCCACTGTCTAATAAGCAGATTATTGAGTGGCTGGATTGCTACAGAAATGAGAAGCGCTTCGTGACCGAAATCGGCAAGGAGTTTTTTGGATTGAATGCAGGATTGGTAGCAGACTTCAAGGTTCAAAATCATTTATCGGATTATCAGCAGACCATTATGCCTACACAGCAGCAGGATAACCTGGAACGCTTGTCCAGTGCTTATAAATCAACCGAGTTATTAATGAAGATTGATTGTAAATGTGGCACGGCTTATGTGACGGAATCCCCATACAAGCGCACAAAATGGTACTGTACAAAGTGTAAAGAAATTGTATTTTTGGATGCCAAAAAAGGAATGGTGGAAACGTCGCGTGGTGACGCTTACTACATGACCAACAAATATTTTGTTTCCCGGGACTAGCGGGAAGTGACTCTGGAAGCATCGCTGCGAAGCGGTGCTTTTTTGTACGAATGTTTGCTCTATAACAAAAAAAGCCCCAAAGGGCCTTTTTGGAAGATATCTAAGATCGATCTTTTAGGAATTATGATGAGCATTCAACTTTGTGAGGAGGAATGAAGCAGCAACGACAGCGTGGCTCGTAAGCTTCTGAATCGCCAATCATGACAACCGGACCCAAGGTAACAGGCTCCCCATTGACGATACGTTGCGTAAAGGCTGCATCCGGGCTGCCACATACCGCACAGAAAGCCGAGAGTTTCTCAATGTCATCTGCCATGGCAAGCAAACCACCGACATATCCGAATTCCTTACCACGGTAATCCATATTAAGTCCGTCCACAATGACATGTTTGCCACAATACGCTAACTCCGAGACAAGTTCCATAATGGCACTGCTGAAAAATTGTACTTCATCAAATGCAACAACATCAGCATCTATGGTTTGGTTCAAGATCATTTCTACAGATTCCGGGGTTAATTGCCGGGGAATGGAATGGGCAGGGAGTCGATAACCAATTCGGCTTACGATCTCGTCCTGGGCAAACCGATTATCCTCGGCTGGTTTGTAGGCCACAACCTTTTTACGGCCAAATTGTATTAATTTCTGACAACGGCGAATGAGTTCACCGGATTTTTCACTGAACATGGGTCCAGTAATTACGGTAATACGTCCTGTTTGCACGGTGCTGCTACTCCTCTCACATACGGGATTCAACAAAAAAAGCGACCTTTACAGAGTACCACAAAATCTTTGGAAAGAGCCAGAACTAATCTGCACAGCTTTGTGTTACTATATGGATTGTTAAGGTATTGGTTACGGCAGCTAGTTAACAGGAGTTGTGAAAAGAGGTGTTTAGTATGAGTGAAGCATTAACATCACTTCAAGAGCGATATGAAAGCCTGAAAGAACAGGGATCTCTAGATGAAGCGACGCAGGCGTTATTTGCAGAACTGTTCGCAGAAGCGGAGAGACTGCAGGCAAGTAACCTTACCTTGCGTAGAACGATCTTGAAGTCTTCTTCCAAAGAATCGCGTATGTCTACCAAGCTGCGGGATGCCTTATACGAATGACCCGGAGATTACTCTGGATCCTCTTCTGTCTTTAATTTGCGAGGGAATAGAATACCTGCTGTAATTCTGGCAATCATGGCAAAGGTGAGACCAATGCCTGCAAACATGTAGATTACGGTAAAGGCTTTGCTGAATCCGGTGGTTGGCACAAATTCAGGATGTCCCACCGTAGTCAGGGTAACCGCACAGAAGTATAACGCATCGATCCAGTGCAGACCTTCAACACGAGTGTAAAATAAAGTGCCTGATAGCAACGTTGCTGCCGTTAACGCGAACAGAGCCAGAAACTTAGGGTCTTTGAACGCATGGAAAATGCCTTTGAGCAATCGTTGTAACGTGATTAGAAATGATACCATGATGATCCATCCTGTCTATGTAAAGTAGGCGGTGTGTTGTATAAACACACAAAAAGCCCGGACTCATGGAGTCCTTCCGGGCGTCTCTGCTTTTTCGGGTACACTTTTGGACCGGAAACGGGGACCTACATAATTACGCTTGCGGTCACGGAACAAGATCCAGCCTCCCAGAAAACTCATACCTGCGGCAAAAAGGACAAGTCCACCGCCAAAGGAAAGCCACTGGAACCCTGGTGAAATCAGTTCGTTCCCGTGCTCGGCATAATATAGGAACAGGGCATCTTTCATCATCAGAAAACCCTTCATTGCCATTAACCCGGGGATGACCAGAACAACAATTGCCAAAAATCGCGCAAAGACCAATCTTGTATTCATGAGCATTATACCCTTTCTGCCAAAGTCGACATTAAATAAAGGTTACGCTTACAGATCATACCTGATTCCATCATAGCTTGGAATGCATAGGCTGTCCATGTGTGATTGGTTCAAACTTTGAGTTGACCGCTCAAGGAGAGTACAATGGCATATAGAGGGTATAAGCTAAACCATGATTTTAGCCATCATAAATTATATTGAAATTTGATTCATAGAGGAGAGCATGAGAGATGCCAATTACATGTGATGTTGCAATTCTTGGAGGAGGAACCGGTGGATATGTAGCTGCGATCCGGGCTGCACAGCTGGGAAAACAGGTCGTTATCATTGAGAAGGACAAGCTTGGCGGTACCTGTCTGCATCGTGGCTGTATTCCGAGTAAGGCTTTGCTGAAAAGTGCGGAAGTATACGCCGAGATCCAGGAGAGCGAGACGTATGGTATCGAGACAGCTGGAGCTAAACTTGTATTTCCCAAAGTACAGGCGCGCAAGGATGCAATTGTCGAACAGCTCCATCAGGGCGTTCAGTATTTGATGAAAAAAAATAAAATCCAGGTTGTACACGCGAAAGGTCGCGTCATCGGACCATCCATCTTCTCACCGCAGAGCGGAGCAGTCGCTGTGGAGTTTGAAGATGGAGAGATGGATACGGTAGTTCCAACCAATCTCATTATTGCCACTGGTTCGCGTCCTCGTGTGCTGCCGGGCCTGGAACCGGATGGAAAATTCATAATGAGCAGCGACGAAGCCCTGCGTATGGATGAACTTCCTGCATCACTCATCATTGTGGGTGGGGGTGTGATTGGACTGGAGTGGGCATCCATGCTGAATGACTTTGGCGTAGACATCACAGTAGTAGAAGCAGCTGCTCACGTGTTGCCTGCCGAGGATGAGGATGTTGCCAGAGAAATGCAGCGATTGCTCGGCAAACGAGGTGTTCGTTTCCTGACAGGTGCCACCGTACTAACGGAAACATATAACACGGATCAAGAGGGCATCCAGATTGATGTGCAGCTTGGTGACGATAAGCAGGAAACGCTGAGAGCGGAGAAAATGCTCGTGTCGGTTGGACGTCAAGCTAATGTCGAAAATATCGGACTCGAAAATACAGATATCAAACTGGAGCGTGGGTTCATCGCTGTGAACAAACAGTTACAGACCGGTGAAGGTCACATCTACGCCATTGGTGACTGCATTGGCGGTTTGCAGCTTGCACATGCCGCAAGTCATGAAGGCATTCTCGCTGTCGAACATCTGGCG
The DNA here is from genome assembly GCF_047302515.1 of Paenibacillus amylolyticus. Classification (GTDB taxonomy): domain Bacteria; phylum Bacillota; class Bacilli; order Paenibacillales; family Paenibacillaceae; genus Paenibacillus; species Paenibacillus amylolyticus_G. Next base: position 1,434,599 of record NZ_CP168019.1, read on the forward strand.
GGCGAAAAGGTACATGCCGTAGAATCCCACCGTATCCCGCGCTGTGTGTACACACGTCCGGAAGCAGCAAGCATCGGATTTACCGAGCGTGAAGCCAAAGAACGTGGCTATGACATTAAAACAGGGAAGTTCCCATTTTCGGCTATTGGCAAATCGCTTATTCACGGAAGTCGGGATGGATTCGTGAAGGTGATCGCAGATGCCAAGACGAATGATATATTGGGGGTACATATGATTGGCACCCATGTGACGGAATTAATCGCTGAGGCTTCTCTGGCACAGATGCTGGATGCCACACCTTGGGAAGTCGGACAAACCATTCATCCGCACCCTTCTCTGTCGGAAATTATGGGTGAAGCTATGTTGGCGGTCGATGGAAAGGCCATTGGGATGTAAGCCAAACAAGCTTATGAGAAAGGTCCTTTCCTTTTTTGGGTAAAAGGGATTATAATAAGGTTAAGCCAAGTCTTAGTACCAGGTTATAAGATCGGGTAGTAAGAGTGGCACAGGCTCTGATTAAAAGGAGGTACCTCATATGAGTTCACAAGGTACTGCAGACGCGGTCCACCGGCATCAACAGCTGGGACTTAGCGATGGTGAAGTATTGGATATGTACAAATACATGCTGCTCGCGCGCAAGTTTGACGAGCGTTGCTTGCTCTTGCAACGGGCTGGCAAAATTAACTTTCACGTATCCGGTGTAGGACAGGAAGCTGCGCAAGTAGGCGCTGCTTTTGGTCTGGATCGGGATCACGATTATTATTTACCTTATTACCGCGATTACGGTTTTGTACTGGCGGTAGGCATGACTCCGCGTGAGTTGATGCTGTCTGCTTTTGCGAAGGCAGAAGATCCGAATAGTGGCGGTCGGCAAATGCCGGGTCACTTCGGTCACAAAAAGCTGCGGATTGTGACGGGTTCGAGCCCGGTTACAACACAGGTTCCGCACGCTGTTGGATTTGCACTGGCTGCCAAAATGAAGAAGCAAGAATTTGTTTCTTTTGTTACGTTTGGCGAAGGATCAAGCAATCAGGGTGACTTCCATGAGGGAGCCAACTTTGCAGGTGTGCATAAATTGCCTGTCATTATTATGTGTGAGAACAATCAATATGCAATTTCGGTACCGATTCACAAACAGTTGAGCGGCAAAATATCCGATCGAGCACAAGGATACGGGTTCCCCGGACTGCGTGTAGATGGTAACGATGCATTAGAAGTATATGCTGCAGTGAAGGAAGCGCGTCGCCGTGCTATAGCCGGGGAAGGCCCGACACTGATTGAAGCGATGATGTATCGGTTGTCACCTCATTCCACCTCCGATAATGATCTGGCTTACCGGACCAAAGAGGAAGTTGAGGAGAACTGGAAGAAAGATGGCGTTCCTCGCATGAAGAACTACTTGATCGATTGTGGCATCTGGGACGAAGCCCGGGACGCGGATCTGGCTTCCCAGCTTGCGATGGAAATGAAAGAAGCAACTGAATATGCAGACAACGCGCCATATCCTAAACCTGAGGACACTCTGACGCACGTTTATGCGGACAGCGAAGAAGGGGGACGGTAAGTATGGCAGTGATGGAATATATTGATGCAATCCGTCTCGCGATGAAAGAAGAGATGGAACGGGATGAGAATGTTTTTATCCTTGGTGAAGACGTAGGTCTCAAAGGTGGTGTGTTTACCACAACTAAAGGGCTGCAAGATCAGTTTGGCGAAATGCGAGTGATGGACACACCATTATCTGAATCCGCTATTGCAGGTGTTGCCATTGGTGCAGCGATGTATGGCATGAAGCCGATTGCCGAGATGCAATATTCGGACTTCATGTTACCGGCAACCAACCAGATCATTAGTGAAGCGGCGAAGATCCGCTATCGTTCCAACAATGACTGGAGCTGTCCGATTGTTATCCGCGCGCCGATTGGTGGCGGGATTTTCGGTGGGTTGTATCACTCCCAATGTCCGGAATCGATTTTCTTTGGTACACCTGGTCTGAAAATTATAGCTCCCTACTCGGCTTACGATGCTAAGGGACTGCTCAAGGCCGCTATTCGCGACCCGGACCCGGTACTCTTTTTTGAAAATAAAAAATGCTACAAACTTATCAAGGAAGATGTGCCTGAGGATGATTACATCGTTCCGATTGGTAAAGCCAACGTACTTCGTGAAGGTGCGGATATTACCGTGATCGGTTACAGTCAGCCGCTGCATTTTGTCATGCAGGCTGCTGAGGAGCTGGAGCGCGAAGAAGGCATTACAGCACACGTTCTCGATCTGCGCACATTGCAACCGTTGGATCGTGAAGCGATTATTGCTTCCGCTCGTCTGACAGGCAAAGTGCTGATCGTACACGAAGATAACAAAACGGGTGGTGTAGGTGCCGAAGTTGCCGCAATTATTAGTGAGGAATGTCTATTTGAACTGGATGCACCGATTCAGCGTCTCTGCGGACCTGATGTGCCGGCCATGCCAATTAGCCCAACATTGGAGAAATTCTACATGCTGAGCAAAGACAAAGCCAAAGCAGCAATGCGTACACTTGCCGAGTTTTAATTTCGTTTTTTGGATCGTTTAAAAGTAAAGTTTGGAGTGATAATCAAATGGCTGAACGTATGAAATGGATCGAGGTCATTATGCCGCAATTGGCGGAATCGCTGGTCTCGGCTACCATAGGCAAATGGTTGAAAAAACCGGGCGACCGTGTGGAACAGTACGAGCCGATCTGTGAAGTAATTACCGATAAAGTCAATGCCGAGATTCCATCCACTGTGGATGGAATTATGGGTGACCTTTTGGTGGAAGAGGGCACAACGATTGCTGTTGGTGAAGCAATCTGCCGCATGCAGGTCGCAGCTTCTGACGAAGAAGCGGCTGAGCAAGTAACACAAGTATCGCAGCAACAGGAGCAAGTGCAGCAACATGTCAGCCACACTCCTGTTGCCGCCTCAAATACAGCAGCACATGACCCGAACCAGCCGATGCGCAATCGGTATTCCCCGGCAGTGCAATCCTTGGCAGCAGAGCATGGCTTGAACTTGCAAAGCATTCAGGGTACTGGGGCCGGTGGTCGTATTACTCGCAAAGATGTGCTGGCATTTGTTGCACAGGGAGGTAACGCGTCTGGAACGTCTGCGTCTGCACAAGCATCCTCTGCAGCAGTACAGCATACACCTTCTGGTGTGCCGTCTGCTTCTCCATTCAGCGGAGTGAATCGTGGAAATGGTGAAATGGGTTTAACCGCTGGAGAAGCGATCTCAGCGTCCGATGCAGGTGTTCCTGTGAGACTTTCAGGCATTCATCTAACCGAAAGCCCGAAAATTCCACAGATCGAAGTGGAAGGTGGCGGCCAGGGAAGATCGGAGTATTTCATTGATGTTACCCCTGTGCGTAATGCCATTGCCCGGAATATGCGTCAAAGCGTATCTGAAATCCCGCATGCATGGACAATGATCGAAGTGGACGTAACCAATCTTGTGATGCTGCGCAATAAACTCAAGGATGAGTTCAAGCGTAAGGAAGGCATCAATCTGACATATCTGTCCTTCATGATGAAGGGAGTCGTTAACGCGATTAAAGACTACCCAATCATGAACTCGGTATGGGCAGTGGACAAAATTATCGTCAAACGGGACATTAACTTGTCCATGGCGGTAGGAACCGAAGATTCCGTACTTACACCCGTAATCAAACATGCCGATCAGCGAAATATTGCAGGTCTGGCCCGTGAAGTGGATGAACTGGCACGCAAAACACGTGAAGGTACGTTAAAGCTGGACCATATGCAAGGTGGTACGTTCACGGTGAACAACACCGGTTCATTTGGTTCGATCCTGTCCCAGCCAATCATTAACTATCCGCAGGCTGCGATTCTTACATTCGAGTCGATTGTCAAAAAGCCAGTGGTTATTAATGATATGATCGCTGTTCGCTCGATGGCTAACCTGTGTCTGTCGCTGGATCACCGAATCCTGGATGGTGTAATCAGCGGACGTTTCTTGCAACGTGTCAAAGAAAACCTTGAAGGATATACCATGGAGACCAAGGTGTATTAAGTTAATAGTTGTCGGGGAAGTGTATGTGCCGGAGGCCGTGCACTTTTCCTGCTGTCTACGGACAGGTACTAATTTGTACACTGAACCTGAAGCAGAAGGGTGTGGGGAATCATGAGCAAGCCGCTGGATGTTGCATACATACCAATGCTTGATTATGAAGAGGCTTGGAACCGCCAGAAAGCGATTGTGCAGCGATTGGACGAGGGCGAGGGAGCGGAGCAGATGCTGCTTTTACAGCACCCGCCAACGTATACGATCGGCTCACAAAATCATCCGGAGCATCTGCTTCTCAGTCCGGAAGAGTTGCGAGAGCAAGGGATCTCTTTGTTTCAAATTGACCGCGGCGGTGATATTACTTATCATGGCCCGGGCCAGTTGGTAGGTTACCCGTTATTGATTCTCGGTCGGGATGAAGACCTGGATCTGCACGGCTATCTACGGAAACTTGAGCAGGTGCTTATGGATTATCTCGCAGACCAGGGCATTGAAGCTGGACGCAAAGAGGGTTACACGGGTGTGTGGATTGGTGATATGAAGATTGCTGCAATCGGCATCAAGTTTAATCGTTGCAAACACCGCCGCGGTTTTGTGACCAGTCACGGGTTTGCTTTTAACATCAGCTCAGGCATTCAACATGCAGGTTTTCAGGGGATTGTTCCTTGTGGGATTGAGCAGTATGGCGTTACTTCACTGGAGGATATAACGGGCAAGTCCTATGCAGTGGAGCAGGTAGCGCAGGAGATTGTTCCGTACTTTAATCGTATTTTTCCATATCAAATTAATTGGGTCACGGAAAAAGAAGCCCTTCAACGTCTGTAAACAGGTCGTCGAAAGGCTTTAGGTTGCTATCCAAACAGCAACGGTTCGAGAGCTATGAAAAGGGTGGACCCGATCATGGCGATCAGCATGAGATAGATGATGATTTTGAACCATTTCTTTTTTTGCATGGATGAGAGAACTCCTTTCACCATAAAGTAAACAAGCCATAGTAATTGTATTGTACCGTATCCACGAGAGGGAGGAAAGTCCTATGATTAAACAACAACGTGTTATCGATCAGTTCATGGAACTGGTGCAGATTGATAGTGAAACGAAAAATGAACATAACATCTCGAAGGTGTTAAAAGAACAGTTTACAGATCTCGGTCTTCATGTCTATGAGGATGATACCAAGGAGCAAACCGGACATGGCGCCGGAAACCTCGTCATTACCTGGGAAGCCGAAGGAACTGAAGGGGTTGCACCGATCTTTTTCACATGTCATATGGACACCGTGACGCCGGGACAGGGAATCAAGCCTGAACTGGGTGAAGATGGCTGGATCCGCAGTGATGGAACAACGATCCTGGGAGCAGATGACAAAGCAGGGATTGCGGCATTGTTTGAAGCGATTCGTGTGATCCAGGAAAACAAGATTCCACATGGTAAAATTCAATTTGTCATTACGGTCGGCGAAGAGTCTGGACTGGTGGGTGCACGTGCCATGAATCCGAAGGATATCGATGCCGAGTTCGGTTATGCGCTGGATTCTAATGGAGCTGTAGGCACGATCTGTGTTGCTGCACCAGCGAGAGCTGAAATTCAAATGAGCATCTATGGGAAGTCCGCCCATGCGGGTGTGAACCCGGAAGACGGGATCAGCGCCATTCAAGTTGCAGCCAAAGCGATTGCAGCGATGACACTGGGCAGAATTGATGATGAGACGACAGCGAACATCGGTAAATTCCAAGGTGGATCAGCACTCAATGTGGTGTGTGACTTTGTACAGCTTGAAGCGGAAGCTCGCAGTATTGTGCAGGAGAAAGTTGAATTGCAGGTTGCACAGATGCGTGACGCGTTGGAAACGACATGTCGCAAATACGGTGCAACAGCTGAATTCAGAAGTGAGATCCTTTACCCTGCGTTTGGTTTCCATGATGAACACGAAGTTGTACAACTTGCACAGCGTGCCATCCGCAGTATTGGGCTGGAGACAAGTACGTTTGCTTCCGGTGGTGGCAGTGATGCCAATATCTTTAACGGATTCGACCTTCCAACAGTGAATTTGGCGGTAGGGTATGAGGATATTCATACAACCAAAGAACGTATTCGTGCAGAAGACATTGTGAAGTTATCCCAGGTAGTCGTAGCTATTATTCAGGAAACGGCAGCTGACAAGAAATAATATAGAACACATGTTACCTCACATGTTGTTAGACAAAAGTCCGAACCCGGTCTATCTGTATCGGATTCGGACTTTTTGTGAATTCATGTTATATTTCAAGGGAGTTAATTTAGGGTCAAAAATGAATCAATGGATCAATGACTCATTCATTTGCGTCCAGCGAGGAGATCGATTAACTTGGCATCCGGGCCCCACTCGCGCAACCATTGTTTGAGTATAAGCTGTACTTGCCGGGCTTGTCCTACCACGTGTACGGATTGAGGCGTCATATAACTATTCATTGAAAGTCCCCCTGATTCGTTTATATTTGCTGTGAGAATTCTATACGCTCACCATATGCCCAAAATCAGAGATATATACATTAACCGAATATATAATCCTACGATATGGAGTTGAAGAACCAATGAAACCAAATCAATCTGCCCAATCCATCCACGCGGCGCAACCTGCCAATCCAAAACTAGATGAAGTGACCGTATCCACTAAGCCAATCTTCGAGGGCAAAGTGATTTCACTTCAAGTCGATACCGTTAAACTGCCAAACGGCCAGACGGCTACACGTGAGATAATCCGGCACCCTGGAGCGGTAGCTGTACTCGCTCTGAATGGGGATCGCATGCTTGTTGTGGATCAGTATCGTCAGGCAATGGGACGCACCGAAGTGGAGATTCCTGCGGGGAAACTGGACCCGGGAGAAGAGCCGGAGGTTGCCGCAGCACGTGAATTGCGAGAAGAGACGGGATATGTAGCCAAATCGCTGCGTCATTTGCGTTCGTTTTACACGTCACCGGGGTTTGCAGATGAGATCATTCATCTTTACATCGCTGAAGAGTTGGAAGCAGGGGACATGGCGCTGGACGAAGATGAATTCCTTGAAGTTGCCGAAATAACTCTGGAGGAAGCCTATGCGCTTATGGACGAGAACCGGATTAGCGATGCCAAAACGATGATGGCCGTGTACGCGTGGGACCTTTACAGAACGACAGGACGGTTCTAGGCATGCAAGACCAACTGGAAACGTCCACGATGTGGGAGCCCTGTTACACAGACCTGCATATTCACATCGGACGAACCTCACGCGGTGAGGCTGTTAAAATCAGCGGCAGTCGTGATCTGACATTTGAGAATATTGCCCGGGAAGCATCGGATCGCAAAGGAATTCATTTGCTTGGTGTTATTGATTGTCATTCTCCGGTTGTACAGATGGATATCGAGCAATTGCTGGAGAGTGGTACCATGTCCGAGATTGATGGCGGAGGTATTGCCTACCAGGACACCACCATTCTGTTGGGTACAGAGATTGAGCTGCGCGAGCCTGGAATGCGTGAGTTCCATATGCTGGCGTACTTCCGTGATCTGAAAACGATGAAGTCCTTCACGGACTGGATGAAACGTTATATGAAAAATGTGAATCTCAGTTCTCAGCGTGTCTACGTGCCCGCTCTTGAGATGCAGGCGGAGATTAAGGCACGTGGTGGGCTTATTGTACCTGCACATGTATTTACACCGCATAAAGGCATCTATGGCAGTACGGCACCCCGTATGGGCGATGTTCTGGATACTAGTCTCGTGGATGCGGTAGAGCTAGGGTTAAGCTCGGACTCATCCATGGCCAGTTATATTCGGGAATTGGATCATGTTCCGTTCCTGACCAATTCGGATGCTCACTCTCTCGGTAAGATTGGACGGGAGTATAATGAACTGCAAGTGGCTGCCCCTTCTTTTGATGAGTTCCGTATGGCACTTCAAGGAGAAGCCGGCAGGAAAATTGCGGCCAATTATGGACTGAATCCAAGGCTGGGCAAATATCATCGTACTTACTGTTCAGCATGTGGCAGCATTATGGACGAGCAAGCGATGTCAGCAGAGCGTTGTCCGCACTGTGGTAGTCTGAAGCTGGTGCAGGGGGTGCTGGATCGCATCCTGGCGATCTCTGATCGAGAGAGTCCTCATGTTCCTGCAAACAGACCAGCTTATCACTATCAGGTGCCACTGGAGTTCATCCCGGGACTTGGCAAAGCCAAACTGCGCCAGCTACTGGACCATTTTGGTACAGAAATGAACGTACTTCATCGCACGCGTGAGGAAGAGCTTGCTGCGGTTGTTGGACCTGTGCTGGCAGGCTTGATTGTGGCTGCACGGAACGGACAACTGGAGCTGTCCTCCGGAGGTGGCGGTACGTACGGAAAGGTTGCTGTTCAGGAAAAAGCCTCGGAGTGACCGGTGTAAATAATCTTTAGTTCAACTCATATAGCTTTCGCTATACAGAGGTCCAATCTGGACAAGAAGTCATACAGGTGCATTCCGGTTCATAAGAATGACTATGAGGATGTAAATGAAAATCCTTGCAGCATGATACCGGAAAGGGGACTCGTACCTGTATGCGCTCTTCCTACTTTACATTTAAAGGTCAGACTTCGTTATATGTATTCGTGGCTGTCTTGTTTCTGGTCGGCGTCATTTTTGGCGCGCTCATGGTGAACGCATTGTCTCTCGAGCAACGTCAGGATCTGGAGGGTTATCTCGGCAATTTCTTCATGACCGTGCAGCACAGTGCACAGGTAACAGAGACCGGTGCATATTGGGACATTGCCATGCTTCATCTGAAATGGGTAGGTCTGATCTTTATTCTGGGTTTATCCGTTGTTGGACTACCCGGTATACTGGTTCTGGATTTTTTGAAAGGTGTGCTCATTGGATTCACAGTGGGGTACCTTGTTGGACAGTATTCCTGGAAAGGGCTGCTGTTTGCACTGGTGTCCGTGGCACCGCATAATCTATTTGTCATTCCGATCCTCCTGATCTGCAGTGTGGCGGCGATGACGTTCTCGTTATACATCATTCGCAATCGTGTTTTGATGCAGCGAACACCTGGTCGACAAAGGCCTTTTGCTTCATATATAGTGTTAACTTTGGTTATGGCTGCATTGCTGCTCGGCGTGGCGTCTTTTGAAACATGGGTTACACCTGCGATGATGCGTTGGGTCACGCCAATGTTACTACCGGCCTAACGTGCACCGTATAGTGTAAAATGTTGACTTTAATTACGCACTCCCCCTATAATGAAAAGAGTGGGTTAAGTTGCAGTGTGCAGTGATTTCCTAGGGGGAGGGAGAAAATGGAAGCACGGATTGATAAAATTAAGCAGCAACTACAGTCCCAAGGATATAAATTAACGCCCCAGCGGGAAGCCACCTTAAGAGTACTTCTTGAGAATGAAGAAGATCATCTGAGCGCAGAAGATGTATTCATGCTTGTTAAAGAAAAGGCTCCCGAAATCGGTTTGGCAACCGTGTACCGTACCCTCGAACTGCTGAGTGAGCTGCATGTTGTAGAGAAAATCAACTTCGGCGACGGTGTAGCGCGTTATGATCTGCGCGGAGATACATCCAAGCATCACCATCATCACTTAATCTGTGTTCAATGCGGAAGTATGGATGAAATACGTGAAGACTGGCTTGGACCGCTTGAAGAGCGTTTGGAGCGGGAATTCAACTTTTCGGTAGTAGATCACCGACTGGACTTTCATGGAATTTGTTATCGTTGCAAAGCTAAAAATGAACAGAAACCCAAAGATGAAGAATAACATAGCATATCTTCAAGCTCTCACCGGCGGTTTTGACGGGAGAGCTTTTTTGGCACCGGAGTGATCTGGAGTTTACCCGAAATGGCATAAACCTGTGTTTATGGACATACCCTGATTCAAGGACAATACCGGATTCGAATCAGGAGGGGACGCGCCCATGATTATATCAGTGCGGAGAGGGCTTCGTTTTATTCGATTTATTATATTTTTTGCTGCATTAGTTTATCTGTTCTATCATGTTCTGGATCTGTTTAATGGCTGGATCTCACCTGTGGATCAGTATCAGATGCCAACTGGCAATGCAATCAAAGTATTTCAGGAAACGGATTGGCCGGGTAATGGAGAAGGACGTCCTACGATGGCAGAGCGTCTCCGTTTGTTCTATTGGTACGGGGAGTAGCTTCAAACAGCCAGGGATGCAAATACGGGAGCAGTCTGCCAGAGCGGCAGATCTGTCAGTTGAGGAGCGTTGTACATGAAACAGACGATACATGCCTATGCCTTATACTTGGAAGATGATAAAGGGATGTCGAGCAGCACGCTTGAATCGTATCTCCGAGACGTGGACAAGTTCATTGAATTTGCAGATAAGGAATATGGCATACGCGAAGCCGATCAGGTCAGACGCACACATGTCGTCCTGTTTGCAGGTCAGCTCAAACAGGCAGGACGTGCCAATGCAACCATTGCCCGCAGCATCGTATCTCTGCGCTCCTACTTTCATTTTTTGATGCGGCGGGGTGATATTATACAGGACCCTACGTTTGATGTGGAAGCTCCCAAGGCGGACAAGACGCCACCACAGGTGTTAAGTATCCAGGAGATCGAACAACTGCTGACAGCGCCTGATACTCGTTCACCGCAGGGGGTGAGAGATCGATCGATGCTTGAACTGTTATATGCTACAGGCATTCGGGTCTCGGAACTGATTGCCCTTGACATTCGGGATGTTCAGCCAGGCATGCGCTTTATACGATGCGGTGGGGCGGGCAAGGAGCGCATCCTTCCCATCGGTGCACCAGCAGCACATTGGGCAAGTGTATATGTGGAGGAATTCCGCAACAAGTTGCTCAAAACCGATTCGGACGAGCAGGCACTATTCGTGAATGTATCTGGTAGACGTTTAACCCGGCAGGGATTCTGGAAGCTGCTCAAAAAAGCGGCGGTGGACGCAGGAATCTCGGAAGAAATTACGCCGCATACGCTGCGTCACTCCTTTGCAGCACACCTGATTGCCAACGGGGCGGATACACGTGCGGTTCAAGACATGCTGGGTCACGTGGAGCAGCCTGGACAACAATATGGCAATCATGGTCGCAAAACCATGAAAGAAATCTATGAAACCCATCATCCGAGGGCAAGATAGATTTTGACGCATGGCCTTCACAAATAAATGCGGAACATTGGGCCGATTTAGGATAAAATAAATTGAATACATCCAAACGCCGTTATACATAAGACGGATCGTTTCAACTCAAGGAGGAACATACATCGCATGACAGCATTAAACCAACAAATGATTTCGGAAGCAGCATCTTATATTCAAAGCAAAAGCTCCATCAAGCCGGAAGTCGGTTTGATTTTGGGTTCGGGTCTTGGCGTACTGGCAGAACTGATTGAAGATGGCGTAAGTATCGCTTATCAGGATATTCCGCATTTTCCAGTGTCCACAGTAGAAGGACATGAAGGTGAACTATTGGTCGGAACCATTAAAGGTCGTCCAGTCGTGATGATGAAAGGCCGTTTCCATATGTACGAAGGATATGGTCCGGAATTGACAGCTTTCCCGGTACGGGTTATGAAAGAACTGGGTGTAAGCAGCCTGCTTGTAACCAATGCTGCAGGCGGCGTGAATACGTCGTATGTAGCTGGAGACTTGATGCTGATCTCGGATCACTTAAATCTCACAGGCAAAAATCCACTGATCGGACCGAATGACGCTGCACTGGGCGTGCGTTTCCCTGATCTGTCCGAAGCATATAGCCGCCGTTTGCGTGCGCTGGCGAAGGATACGGCCGCATCACAAGGTTTTAACGTACGTGAAGGGGTATACGCAGGTATGCTCGGTCCGAACTATGAGACACCGGCAGAGATCAGAATGCTGCGTACATTGGGCGCAGACGCAGTGGGTATGTCCACTGTATCTGAAGTGATCGTGGCACGCCACGCAGGCCTGGAAGTACTCGGTATTTCCTGTATCAGCAACATGGCTGCCGGAATTCTGGACCAGCCACTGTCACATGATGAGGTTATGGAGACGACCGAACGTGTGCGTGAGTCGTTCCTGGCGCTGGTAGTGGCGGTTATTCCACAAATGTAAGCAAGATTTGAGTAGAGAAGGTTACCTCTTTGGATGAGAAATCATCGGGGGTAACCTTTTTTTGTTGTGTTCAACGTACGGTTACTCATTCGTTGAGTGCAGTGCGTTATTTTTGCTTTGACCACATTTTCAATAAAAGTTCGGGAAATCATGCTTTACATGGAATAATTTACTGAAAACGGGCCGACAATGATTAGCAGTACATGCATGGAACATGCAGTAAGCAAGTCATTTGAGGAGGTAACCTTGTGAAGAAAAGAATAATGGCATCGTTCATGACCCTTTGTATCCTGCTGTCCCTTTTGGCATCAACGGCATTAGCTGAAGAAACACCGAAAGCAGCGGGAGGAACTGATCTGGCCCCGTCGGCGCGCTCTGCGATCTTAATGGATGCAGACACGGGAACGGTCATTTATGAGAAAAACAGTCATGATCAGCTGCCTCCGGCGAGCATTACAAAGATTATGACCATGCTGCTTACGATCGAAGCGATCGACTCGGGCAAGCTGAAGCTGACGGATAAAGTAAGAACAAGCGAATATGCAGCTTCCATGGGCGGTTCGCAGATCTTCCTGGAGCCCGGGGAAGAAATGACGGTCGATGATATGTTAAAAGGGATCGCGATGGCTTCGGGCAATGATGCCTCGGTAGCGATGGCTGAGAAGATTGCTGGCTCGGAAGAAGCCTTTGTACAGCTGATGAATGAGCGTGCGAAGGAGCTTGGCATGAAGGATACTCATTTTGCCAACTGTAACGGCCTGCCGGTTGATAATCATTATTCTTCCGCCCATGACATTGCCGTCATGAGCCGTGAACTACTGAAGCATTCCGGGATTACGAAGTACACCGGTGCATACCAGGATTACCTTCGCAAAGATACGGAAAAGCCATTCTGGCTGGTGAACACAAACAAGCTGGTTCGTTTTTATGAAGGGGCAGATGGTTTGAAAACAGGTTACACATCCGAAGCGAAATTCTGCTTGTCCGCAACAGCGTCCAAAGATGGACTGCGTGTCGTTTCCGTGGTACTCGGTGAACCAAATACCAAAACACGGAACAGCGAAGTATCTTCGATGTTTGACTATGCGTTTAGTCAATATACGATGAAGGCTCTCTACAAGGCAGGGGATCTGCTGGGCAGTCTGAGAATCGAAAAAGGGGAAGTCGCCGAATTGCCTCTGAATGCCACGCAAAATTATAGTGTGCTGATGCGCAAAGGAGCTAAATCCAATGACATCCGGCATGAATTGCTGGTCGCCAAAGAATTGAAAGCTCCGATCAAAGCCGGGCAAAGTATAGGTAAACTGGTGGTTTACCAGGGCAACGACGTCATTAAGGAGTTCGACATTCAGGCTCCGCAGGATGTGAATAAGGCTGGCTGGTGGAAGCTGTTTAAGCGGACAACGTCCAACCTGTTTGACTAAAACGGCGATTTCTGCGAGTTGCACGTATCCTTCGAACATATTTTGTAGTTAAATAGGGGTTTTCTTCTAGTTTTGTCGGGGGGCAGGAAAAGCCTTCGGAAGCGTAGAAATCCTTGTTCTAAGACAGGGAGGAGAGTGAGCAAACGTGAACTTGCATGTGGAAATGGAACACCATCGCGGGATTCTGATTGTACGATTATCCGGGGAGCTGGATCACCATACAGCTGACATGGTACGGATGCAAATGGATGAAGCCATCCAACGGAGACAAAGCGAGCATCTCGTACTCAGCCTGAAAGATCTGCAATTTATGGACAGTTCGGGTCTAGGTGTCATTTTGGGAAGATACAAGCTCATTAAGAATAAAGGTGGCAAGATGGTGGTCTGTGACGTCAATTCGCCAGTGTACCGTTTGCTGGAAATGTCGGGGCTGTTTAAGATTATGCCGATATACGAAAATGAGGGAACTGCTCTCTCAGGTCTGGAGGTCGTCTCATGAATGAAGGAACAGGAACAAATTTCATGAATCTGCAATTCGCGGCCAAGTCAGAGAATGAGTCGTTTGCACGGGTAACCGTTGCTGCGTTTATCTCCCAGCTTGATCCAACGATGGACGAGCTCAGTGACCTGAAGACGGTCATTTCGGAAGCCGTGACCAACAGCATCATCCACGGATACAACAACAACTCCGAGGGTGTGGTGTCCATCCAGGCGGAGATTCGGGAAGACATGATCACAATCATCGTGGAAGACCGCGGTGAAGGAATCGAAGATCTTGAACTGGCCAAGCAGCCGCTATATACGTCCAAACCCGAACTTGAGCGGTCGGGCATGGGCTTCACCATTATGGAAAACTTTATGGATGAATTCGAAGTCAGCAGTGAGCCCGGCAGAGGCACCTCCATCAAGATGAAAAAAAGGATTGAATCCAAGAAAGCATTGTATAATTAGGGGTTGGTGTTCTTATGGATGCTGAAGTGAAACCATCTTCACAGACCTATTTGGACGATGCCGAGGTCAAACGGCTGATTGCGCTCAGTCAGTCGGGTGACCATGTCTCACGGGATACGCTGGTGAACTGCAACATCAGACTCGTCTGGTCCGTCGTACAGCGTTTTATGAACAGGGGATATGATCCGGAAGATCTGTTCCAGATTGGTTGTATCGGTCTGCTCAAGTCAGTGGACAAATTCGATCTCAGTTATGACGTGAAGTTTTCAACCTACGCGGTACCGATGATCATCGGAGAAATCCAGCGATTCCTGCGGGATGACGGTACCCTGAAGGTCAGTCGTTCACTGAAAGAGATGGCGAATAAAGTCCGCAAAAAAAGGGACGAACTGTCCAAACATCTGGATCGTTTACCAACGATTAAGGAAGTTGCCGCAGAGCTGGGGGTAACCCCGGAGGAAGTCGTATTTGCCCAGGAAGCGAACAAACCACCGACTTCCATCCATGAGACGGTATTTGAGAATGACGGTGATCCCATCACGTTAATGGATCAGATTGCCGACGAGTCTCAGGAACGTTGGTTTGACAAGCTGGCCCTGAACGAAGCCATCGGTGGTCTCAGCGAGCGGGAGCGATTAATCGTTTATCTTCGGTATTACCGGGATCAAACCCAGTCCGAGGTTGCCAGCAGGCTGGGAATATCTCAGGTGCAGGTATCACGTCTGGAGAAAAAAATACTGCAATCCATCCGCGACCAGATCGCGCAGTGATTTCATGGGTTGCACCAACAATATTGGCGTTTATACACCAATATACGACAACTAACAACCTTCTATCGCGCATTATGGCGAGGGAGGTTATTTGTTGTTAATACGGGGAGATCTCGAACGATTGGACTGCATGACCAGCATCATGCCAAGAATACATGCCATACCAATCCATTGATAAAAGCCAAAAGGTTCATGGAGCCATATGACGGTTGTTCCAACAGCAGCAAGGGGCTCTGCGCTCCCGAGCAGGCTAGTTTCCTTGGGTGTAAGACTTTTGAGACTCGCAATGTAAAACCAAAAAGCAATCATGGTTCCAAAAAGGATCGTAAATATCAAATAACCGTAGGTTTCAAGCGTGATGTTAGCAAAATTCATTTTCCAGGGTGGGTGAATAAAACTCATTCCCAAACCACCGATGATCATAGCCCAGCCGACCACAACAAGTGAATCGAACTTTTTAATCAGTTGCACGGCATAGTTCGTATAAAATGCAGCTGAAACCCCAGATAACAGCCCCCATATCACTGCAAGCGAGGAGACAGATAACTGCGTAAGCGAGCCATTCGTGAGCAGGAGAAAACACCCACTGAGAGTCAGAACGGCGCATGCAAGGTCATTGCGTGTGAGGACAGACTGCTTACGGAGTGCGATGTAAATCATGATCATGACAGGGGACAGGTACTGCAGGAGTGTAGCCACCGCTGAATTGCCGTGTTTAATGGATGCCATGTACGTATACTGTACGGCGAGCATGCCCACCAATCCGAAAATGATCAACTGTCCAGCCGTTTTTTTATTTCTCCACACAGCAAAAATCTGAAATCGTCCATTTGTAAACGATTGAATAACCAGTAATAGTAACCCAGCAATCAACAAGCGTACAGTGACATACCAATTGACCTCAATTCCATCCAGCTGAAACAGTTTTTGAGATACCGTCCCCCCAATGCCCCAGCAGATGGCTCCCGTCAGAACGAGTATGATGCCTGAAATTTTGGATTTTGCAGAAGTTGTCATTCTTGTTCGCCTCACCTTAAATATAAGAATAGTGTTATATTAAGGAGAAATGCGATACATTTATATCAATATTACACTTAAAAATATAATTATATTGAGATGAGGGCCATGCAGAAGATCGAATTTATCATTGATCAACATTTGAAAGAAATGACGCAACACCGTACCGATACATTATCTATAGGCTGTTATGAGACAACCATTGTTCAAAATGTTCACGGACATATTCCTCTCCACTGGCATGATGAATTGCAGTTTGTTGCCGTTCTTCAGGGTACGGCGTTGTTTCATATCAACGATCAAAAGATGATTTTGTCCAAAGGTGACGGGATTTTTATCAACAGTGGAATAATGCATATGGCCGAAGATCACGGGGTGAGCGAGAATTGCATTTATTTATGTCTGAATTTGTCCCCACACGTTATCATGCCTTCGGATTTGTATATAAAGTACGTACATCCATATGTAACAGCAACTAATTTGCCTTTTCTGTATATCGAAAGAGCTAACGCTTGGGGAGAACAGATCCTGGATGCTATTGCATGGATTAGAAAGGAGCTGGTGCACCAAGTTCCTTTTTACGAAGTGAATATTGCTTCGGCGGTGCTTAATATGTGGAAACTGCTGATTATGAACGGATATTCTCTAGAACATGATCCATCAGAGATGAGCAGAAATAACCGAATGAAAGACATGTTGCAATGGATTAATCTCAATTATGCCGATCCGATTAAGCTAGAAAATATTGCGAAGGCCGGACAGTTAAGTCGATCGGAGACATGCCGTTATTTCAAGCAAATTCTGAAAACCACACCCATGCAATATGTGATCGAGTACCGCATCCAAAGAAGCATTGAACTATTGCAATCCTCCAAGCGTAGCATCACCGAAATTGCCTATGAGGTCGGTTTTAACAGCACGAGTTATTACATTAACCAATTCCGCAAAACAATGAATTCAACCCCTTTACGATTTAGAAGGGAATTGAACAAAAGAGGAAAAGAAAATAATTCTTGAGATAATGTTTATGATCGGTAAGTCTATCAACCAATCCCAAAGAGTCGCCCATACGGCGACTTTTTTTGATATGTAAAATAATGCTTCACACTCCGTTTCGCCTCAAATCCCCAAATTTCTAAAATTAATATCCAGAAGACAACTCCAAAGTCATAGAATTCTGAGCAAAATAACCCCAAAAAGCTCTTCTTTCAATTCCCTTACTGCCTACTCCCCAGCATATTTATTTCAAACGTTTGGAAACGGGAGGACGATGGGTAGCGAAGGGATGGAATCGGTCAAAAGGAGCGAAGCGTTCGCCTTTAGCACCGGATTTCCTCCTTGAAAAGGAGAGTTCAAGAAATCCGGGGATAACAGCGACCAATGACCGATCCATCCCGCAGCGCCACCCCCACCTCCCGATCTTTTTCCAATCCGTTTGTAATAAATTTGCACATTCTTCAAATACTAACCTAAATTACGCAGTAAAGGAGTGCTTTGGATGTCCCAGACACCCACTCCAATGGTCTATATTCGTCTGCGCAGCCGTATTCGCATCCAGAGGGGCAGAGCAGTCAAGCTTGGAGACATTGCACATGTACTGACCTCTTCTGAAGACCAGGAGGGCAGGCTACTGGAGCTTGAACTGCTGCGCCCTGGACCGGAGGATGGCAATCTGATCCTCATTGATATATTGCAGATTATTCCCCGAATTCGGCACATCTTGCCGGAGGTAAGTGTGGAACTGATAGGATCAGGCCATACCTTGGTTGAAGTCATTGCGGGAAATGGTCAACCTTCCAAGTCTCTGTTCATATTGGTTTGGCTGCTGCTGTTCTTCGGATCGGCCTTAACAATTATGAATTTTCATGCCGATGTGAACATGCAGGAAGTACAGATTCGAATTGTGGAGATGCTTACTGGGCATCGGGACGAACATCCCTATCTGTTCCAAGTGGCGTATTCCATTGGCATTGGATTCGGAATGGCAGTATTTTTTAATCATTTGTTCAAGAAAAAGTGGAATGAGGAACCTACCCCGCTTGAAGTGGAGATGTTCCTATACCAGCAAAATGTAGATAAATATGTGGTGATTGAAGAAAGCGAACGGATGCACGAGCAGGAACGCAGGGAGATGAATGCGGATGAGCGTTCTTAATGGAGCAATCAGCATTGTATTGGGTATTGCAGGGGGAATTGCCGTAGGGAGCGGCGTAATTGCGCTCATTCTGGTGCTCGATATGATTCCCAGGTTAGCTCAACTTACGCAATCGTATGACAAGACTCACTGGTACGAAGGGGCGCTAATTGGTGGTTCACTGCTAGGGACGGTGGCGGATTTCTGGCACTGGAAAATGCATGGGGTGCTGCTGCTCAGCCCAATCGTTGGTTTGTTCTGTGGCGTGTTCATCGGTCTGCTGGCCGCAGCGCTCACTGAGGTACTCAATGTACTGCCCGTGCTAGCCAAACGATTGGGCATGAAACCTTACTTGTTTGGATTACTGCTCGCCATGATTTTGGGCAAAATGACAGGTTCCCTGTTTGATTTTTTCATATATCAGCGGTAACTCGTGGCCATAGGAGGATGGAAGATGGATGAACGAACGGAGCACACAGGCCAGGAAAATAGTGAAGGTATAACAGAAGAGATGTTACACAAGTCTGCTTATGAGATTCAGAAGGAAGAAGAGGAGAAAGCATACAATAAGAAAAAACAAAATGAGATGTCCGACAGCGTTGAGGAATCCGTACAATATTGGCAGGAAAACGATGACATCTCCCCTCGGATGAGTGAAAATAGATATACATTACAACAGGTACTGGGGCTCGGAGAATCGTTCGACGTAAATATGAGGGAAATGGTCCTGGGTGGCAAGCACGTTGGATTGCTGATGATCACCGGTTTTGCGAAGGATGAGATTTTGCTTGAAATATTAAAGAGACTGACCTATCTCACGCCTGATCAAGTGTCAGGACATGCGCTCAAATCGTATTTTGAATGTTACATTCCCCATATTCAGGTGGAAAAAGTCGACAAGATGAGTGCGGTCATCAACAAGGTTCTTACCGGTATGAGTGCAATGTTCGTTGAAGGGGATCGCTCGGTCTTAATTATGGATACCCGGAGTTATCCGGTCCGTTCACCCGAAGAACCTTCATTGGAAAGAGTAGTCCGCGGTTCGAGAGACGGCTTTACCGAAACACTCCTGACCAATGTAACCTTGGTGCGCCGTAGAATACGCGACCCTGGACTGAAGTTTGAGATCATGCAGGTGGGGCGGAGAACACAAACCGATGTCTGCGTGGTGTACATTGACGATATTGTGGATAAAGTTCAGGTGGATTCAGTCCGGGAAAAAATTCAACGAGTGGATATCGATGGTATTCCCGCCGCCGATAAACAGCTGGAAGAAGCGATTATCAACAAGGGATGGAATCCGTTCCCACTCGTTCGTTATTCGGAACGACCAGATGTTACAGCTTCTCATTTGCTGGAAGGACGAGTCGTCATTTTCGTAGACACTTCCCCCAGTGTGATGATTCTACCAACGACCTTTTTCGACCTATGTGAGCATGCGGAGGAGAACAGACAGACCGCCTTGATGGGGACGTATTTACGATGGGTGCGTTTTGCAGGGATTCTCATCTCATTGTTTTTGCTACCACTATGGCTTCTGATGGTTATTGACCCTTCGATTAAACCGATGGGACTTGACTTCATTGGTCCGCAGGAAAATGTAAAGCTACCGCTGATTCTACAGTTTCTACTGATCGAACTGGGCGTCGATTTATTACGTATGGCAGCGGTCCATACGCCTACACCTCTGGCATCGGCCATGGGCTTAATCGCGGCCATTCTAGTCGGGGATATCGCGGTGAAAACAGGATACTTTGTCAATGAGGTTGTGCTCTATATGGCCATCGCAGCCATCGGTATGTTTGCCACGCCAAGTTACGAATTGGGTCTCGCCAATAGGCTGGTCAGGCTGGTTCTGCTAGTCGCTGTTGCGATATTCAAGGTTCCGGGGTTGGTCGTGGGCTGTACATTACTCATATTGGCGCTCACCGTTCACCGGTCGTACAATTCTTCGTATCTCTGGCCTTTTATACCGTTTAATGCAAAGGCCCTGGGCAACTTTTTATTCCGGCTTCCGCTGCTGGAAAATAAAAAACGTCCATCATTCAATAAAACCCGTGACAACACCAAAATGTCCGATGATCCGGACGGGGAACTGCAAAAAAGTAAAAAACACAAATGATCTTCCGAAAAATCCATTCATCTCGCTGCCTAATTTGATATACTGGTGTAAAATCATTGGAATATCAATTGTTCCAGTATATAAAAAGTGAGGAATGCAGATTATGTATTTACATGGTACAAGTAAAATAAATGCGCAAGGGCATCTGGAGATTGGCGGAGTTGATGCAACAGATCTGAAAGAACAGTTTGGAACTCCCCTGTACGTTGTGGACGAGCAATTGGTTCGTGAGCGTTGCAGAGAGTACATGGAAGCATTCCGTGCTTCCGGACTGGGCTTCCAGGTTGCTTACGCAAGTAAAGCATTCTGTGTAATGGCGATGTGTGCCCTTGCAGCTGAAGAAGGACTTTCCCTGGATGTCGTATCTGACGGTGAACTGTTTACTGCACTGCAAGCAGGATTCCCGGCTGAGCGCATTCACTTCCACGGTAACAACAAAACGCTGGAAGAGATCGAAATGGCTCTTGATGCAGAGATTGGATGCTTTGTTGTTGATAACTTCAATGAATTGCATCTGTTGCAGGCTGTAGCAGCGGACAAAAATCGTAAAGTAAACATTTTGCTTCGTGTGACGCCTGGTGTTGAGGCACATACGCATGAATATATTTCCACTGGTCAGACGGATTCGAAATTTGGATTCGATATCGGTAATGGTACAGCATTTGAAGCGATTGACTTGGCTTCCAAGCAGTCTAACCTGGTATTGCTCGGTGTGCATTCCCACATCGGTTCCCAGATCTTCGAAGTTGAAGGCTTCCAGATGGCGGTTCAACGTGTTGCTGAATTTGCAGCAAGTGTATATGAGCGTCTTAATGTTGCTTTCAAAGTGGTTAACCTTGGTGGTGGATTCGGAATCCGTTATATCGATGGAGATACGCCACTTGAAGTTGCACAATACGTGAAGGCTATTACAGACGCCGTTAAAAATCATTTTGCTCAAATCGGCTATGCCGTACCTGAGATCTGGGTTGAGCCAGGCCGCAGCATCGTGGGTGAAGCGGGAACAACACTGTATACCGTTGGAACAAGCAAAGACATTCCAGGCGTGCGTAAATACGTTGCCGTTGATGGTGGTATGACCGATAACCCACGTCCTGCTTTGTATGAATCCAAGTATGAAGCTGTGCTTGCCAATCGTGCGAATGAGGCTGCTCAGGAAACAGTATCTGTTGCGGGTAAATGTTGCGAGAGTGGCGATATGTTGATCTGGGATCTGGACCTGCCAAAAGTGGAAAGTGGCGACCTACTCGCTGTAGCTTGCACAGGTGCGTATAACTACTCCATGGCGAGCAACTACAACCGGATTCGTCGTCCGGCCGTTGTATTTGTCAAAGACGGTCAAGGAGATGTCGTGGTACGCCGTGAGACGTATCAAGATATCATCCAGAATGACCTGGTACCAGCGCGCATTGGAAAACAGCCAGTAACTCGCTAATTCGTCAAAGATAATGCGTTTCTGCATTATCCAGGAGATATGGGGTTAACAGTTGAAGCAGATGAAAAGGGAACTTCCTTTTTCGTCTGCTTTTTGCGTATTTGAGCTAAATCATGAAAAAAGTTGCCGTTTTTTTTGCGATCCAGACATTTTCGGTGTACACTAAGAAAAGTGCTGTAATGCTTGGCCCAGGGTCATGCGTTCTAGCACCATTAACGATGGTCAATACGAAAGGAGTCATTTACATATGGCGAAACAAGCGAAAATTAAATTGGCAAACGGCGGAGAAGTTCTGATTGATCTGTTCGATCAAGAAGCTCCAAACACAGTAGCAAACTTTGAGAAACTGGCTAATTCCGGTTTCTACAATGGTCTTACATTCCACCGCGTTATCCCGGGCTTTGTAGCTCAAGGCGGATGCCCTAACGGTTCCGGTGCAGGTGGCCCAGGTTACACAATCAACTGTGAAATTAACCCGAACAAACATGAGCGCGGAACACTTGCTATGGCACATGCTGGCCGTAACACAGGTGGAAGCCAGTTCTACATCTGCTACCAACCGCAACCACATTTGGATGGACAACATACTGTATTTGGTAAAGTAACTAAAGGTATGGAGTTCGTGGACGCTTTAGAAGGTAAAGACAAGATGGAAACTGTTGAAGTTGTAGAAGCTTAATACCTTCACCTTAACTGGATCCAAACATGAAGTGCTTCTTTTATAGAAGCACTTTTTTTTTTTTACATACTTGAAATCGATGATTAGAAAGGATGAATGAAACCTTGGATATGGTTACTCAGCTAAGCTTGTTAAAACAAATTTATAGTGAGCGCACGTTGTGGGATGAAGAACTTCAGGCATCGCGCCATGTCGTTCCGGATAGTCTATCCGTAAAGGATCGAGAAGTGCTTGAGGCAGCCGGGCATGAACCGAATCGATTTGTACGTCCGCAACATGATGAAACGATTACTGAGCTGAAAAAAGTTGCAAATCAATGGACGATCAATGATGCAGCGCAGGCCTTTGTATCCTCTTTGTGGTCAGCACCCATGATCTGGCGCTCGTTGCTTACGGGCAAGCTTATTGCGAGCAGTATGCCAAGTCATGAACATACGCCATATCCATCTTCGAACACTTGTAAGATCTGCGGATTAAGTGTAGATCAAGCAACCGACACAACGCTGCAATGGTTTTGGCGGATGACCAATGGAACCCCGTTGGACGGTGATCCTTTTGGATATGTGTTGGCACTTCGAGAGCTGGCTGCCGCGCAGGAGCTTCCAATACCCAATGAGTACGACCGATGGACATTCAGTGCGGTGTTAACGGTGCTGCGCGATTTACCTCCCAAAACACGTTACAGCAAGGCAGCAGTAGCGCTCAAGAAGGAACGTCTTTTGCCTACACAGAAGGAATATGCCTACCGTGATTTGCTTGAGACGTTAGCTCTGATTGGTATATTGGATACGCCGGAACATCCTGGAATGATTACGGAATTCACCTCTTACATACAGCGTGACGCACGCCCCAATATTCGGGTTGAAGTGCAGGCCCCTCTGGCGTGGTGGGACTCATCTGTCGGAATTAATGAGAACAACCTGAACAAGATATTTCATGATTTTGATCTGAATAATATATCTCTTGCGGATAAGCCTGAAGAGAGTCCAGCTGTAAAGGACACGATCTTAGGGGCATTGGAGAAGAAGAGAAGTGTTCGTGGAAAAGTACCAAAGGCATCTCCTGATGCAGGTACCGGGGAGGTACAGTCTGGAGATGTGTATGCTGTTCGGGTCAGAGAAGGTGTATGGGTGACGGTGTATTGTCATGAAGTCAGAGACAAGCGTGTCATCGTCGAATATCTGGATGGTGTCTTTCCAGAGATGCCGGGAAAAGCAGATTTGCATGGGACGTTTCGACCGAGAGCGAATGGACGCTGGAAATGCTCGGCTATTGCAATCGATTCCACAAGTTGGGTCAGAAGGGTGGCAAGAGAGTTCCCGCTTCCAACTTCGCCCCTGCAAGAACCTGACCGCACCCCATTCCATAATGCCAAAGAATTAAAGCATATGGCGAGCTGGTGTTTTCCTGATATGTAGAATGATACGATGGATATGAAATGTGCCTCCAAGCAAAAACCGTGCCTCCTTGAGAGGAAGCCGTTTTTTGTTGTTTCTTAGCTTATTAAAAGTTAGTATGTGACAAAAAGGAACAAAAAACAATTGATTTTTTGGCATTAAAGTGCTAACATCCAAGTAATAACGAAAGCAATCCTTCAGGGCAGGGTGCAATTCCCTACCGGCGGTGATGCAGGAGGTGTAAGGACATATGTCCAGCACTTGATGCAAAGTCCGTGACCTGTCTGCCTTTGGCAGATGGCTGATCTGGTGTAATTCCAGAACCGACAGTATAGTCTGGATGGGAGAAGGAGAGGTGCAGACCTAACAGGTTTGCATTCAGCAGGAGTATTGCTGCACAGTCACGATTTGTGATGTCTTGCACTGTGCAGGGAAGATCCGGTTACGCCGGACAGTTCCATACATATGCCGCACTATAAAAGCTCTTTACCTGTAATTGATGTTCATTAAGGTATGTGTCTATTTTCACTTGCCCGAAATGAAGTTTTGGGCATAGTGTTGGCGTGCTGTATCCATTTCACTCCTGCTGGTGACATTTGTCTCTCATCATCCCCATCGAACTGATTGTTCGACGGGGATTTTTTAATAAACAAGACTTTAAACCGCGGGGTGAACGGATTTGGAAATGATCAATGATGAATTTTATATGGCACTGGCATTGGATATGGCGGAACGAGCACAGGGACAGACGGGGATTAATCCGGTTGTTGGATGTGTAGTTGTGAAAGAGGGTCGTATTGTAGGCCTGGGGAGCCATCTGAAACGTGGAACCGGTCATGCAGAGGTGCATGCACTTAACATGGCAGGCAGTGATGCAGAAGGAAGTACGGTATACGTCACACTTGAGCCTTGTAGTCATTATGGCAAGACGCCACCTTGTAGTGAACGCCTGATTCATGAAAAGGTGAAACGTGTTGTGGTATGTTGTGAAGATCCAAATCCGCAAGTATCCGGCAGGGGCATAAGCATGCTTCGTCAACAAGGCATTGAAGTTGAAGTTGGCGTACTGCGTGAGCGTGGAAGACGTATGAATGAAAAATTCATTAAATTTATCACAACGGGTCTACCTTTCGTGACACTGAAAACGGCTACTACTCTGGATGGGAAAATTGCTACTCGCAGCGGAGACAGCAAGTGGATCTCTAACGAGCCCGCTCGTGAGATTGTGCATGCCCTTCGTCATCGTCACCAGGGAATCATGGTTGGCGTCGACACGGTAATCGCCGATAATCCGGAACTTACAACCCGTTTGCAAGTCGAAGGCATTAGTCCAGTGCGCATTGTGGTGGATTCCAAGTTACGTCTTCCCGTAGGTGCCAAAATGGTTAAGGATGGTCTTGCTCCAACATGGGTGCTGACAACAGACGAAGCAAGTCCTGAAGCTGCTGAACGTTTGGAAGCCTACGGCGTCGAGATTATACGCTGTGGTCCTGGACCACGTGTGGATCTGTTAAACGGACTTAGCAAGTTGGGTGAGCGTGAGATAGGTTCGATTTTGCTTGAAGGTGGAGGCACCTTGAATGGAGCCATGCTGGAGGCACGGTTGGTTGATCGACTGCTCATGTTTATCGCTCCGAAGATTGTAGGCGGTTATGATACACCTGGAAGCTTCCGCTTCGAGGGTGTGGAACGTATGAATCAGGCGATTCAATTGAATCAGTTGGAGATCGAACAAGTTGGAGATAATATCAGCATTGGCGGTATTCCGGTGTGGCCTGAATAAATAAATGGATTTTAAAGTAGAAAGTTAAGTTTTTTATAACTTGAAAAAGGGAGGCGGCAGCATGTTTACCGGTTTGGTGGAAGAAGTCGGTCAGATCCGGCGTATTGGTCGGAAAGGCGAAGCGATGGTCCTGAATATCGGAGCTTCCGCCATCATGGACGATCTGAAGATTGGTGATAGTGTAGCAGTGAACGGCGTGTGCTTAACTGCGACAACGCTCGAAGGTGGAGGTTTTACCGCCGATGTAATGCCTGAAACCTATCGCCATACCAATCTCAGTCAGCTACAAGCTGGCAGTAAAGTTAATCTGGAGCGGGCCATGCAATCAGGCGGTCGTTTTGGCGGACATATCGTACAGGGCCATGTCGATGGTACTGGCGTGATTGGCAGTATAACACGTGATCAGAATGCAATTGTGTTTGAGATCAAGCCTGATGATCACCAGTTGTTCAAATATCTGATCCCCAAAGGATCGGTTACATTGGATGGCATTAGCTTGACCGTTGTCCATACATCGGATACCGCATTCACGGTTTCCATTATCCCGCATACCATTGGTGAAACTGTACTAAATGTGAAAAAGACAGGGGATACCATTAATATCGAATGCGATATTTTGGGCAAATATGTGGATCATCTGCTCCAGTATGGGAGAGGGCATCGGGAGACGGGTGCTGGCAAGCCGCGCAGTATCAGTGAAGATTTTCTCTCCAATCACGGATTTGCATAAATAGAGAACAGAAATTAACTGGAGGTGGACCAATGTCAGAACAATCCATTCTGGACACAATAGAAGAAGCCATATATGATCTCATGCGTGGTAAACCCGTCATTGTTGTGGACGATGAAGATCGGGAGAATGAAGGCGATTTTATCGCTTTGGCCGAAAAGGCGACACCTGAAGTCATTAATTTCATGATTACTGAAGGTAGAGGTCTGGTCTGTGTTCCGATTACACAACAACGTGCGGACGAACTTAACCTGAAACCGATGGTTCAACAAAATACGGATTTCCATGGAACAGCCTTCACCGTCTCTGTGGATCACAAAGATACGACAACAGGTATCTCGGCACATGAACGCTCTATTACTGTGAAAGGTCTGATCGATCCTGAAGCGAAAGCCGGGGACTTCCGTAAGCCTGGTCACATGTTCCCGCTGATTGCAAAAGACGGCGGTGTGCTTCGTCGTGCCGGGCACACAGAAGCGGCGGTAGATTTGGCCATTATGTGTGGTTCATATCCCGCAGGCGTTATCTGTGAAGTAATTAAGGAAGATGGCACGATGGCCAGACTTCCGGATCTGCAGGAGATTGCCCGCAAACATGATCTGAAGCTGATCAGTATTCAGGACATGATTCGTTACCGTAACGAAAAAGAGCAGCTGGTTCAACGTGAAGTGGCTGTGCGTATGCCAACGGACTTTGGTGAGTTTCAAGCGGTGGCTTATACAAACGCTGTGGACAATAAGGAACATGTGGCTTTGGTCAAAGGAGAAATTGATGGTACGAAACCCGTACTTGTACGTGTGCACTCTGAATGTTTGACAGGTGATGTATTCCATTCGCATCGTTGTGACTGTGGTCCGCAGTTTGATGCGGCACTCAAACAGATTCACGAGGAAGGCAATGGTGTACTGCTCTATATGAGACAAGAGGGTCGGGGTATTGGCCTGATCAACAAACTCAAAGCCTATAAGCTGCAAGAGGAAGGTATGGATACTGTTGATGCAAACCTGAGTTTGGGTTTTGCTGCCGACTTGCGTGATTACGGAATTGGCGCTCAAATTCTGAAAGACCTTGGGGTTCGTCAGATCAGACTGTTAACTAACAACCCTCGTAAAATTAAAGGTCTTGAAGGATATGGACTTGAAGTCGTAGAGCGTGTCTCGATCCAGATGGAGGAGAACGAGGACAATACGGTTTATCTTCATACCAAGCAAGCCAAGCTGGGGCATATGCTCAAGTTTGATGATATCGAGCAAAACGAACAGTAAATATATTTTATATGAACAACGTTTACCATGTAATTTATGGAAGAGATTACTTAGGGATTTCCGTTACTTACATTACATTATACCGTTAGGGAGATGACTTGAATGCCACAATTTTTTGAAGGACATTTAGTATCAGAAGGATCCAGATATGGAGTTGTCGTTGGACGTTTCAACGAATTCATTACCAGTAAATTGCTTAGCGCAGCACTCGATGCATTCAAACGCCACGGCGTGCAGGATGATGAAGTGGATGTAGCCTGGGTTCCAGGTGCGTTCGAAATCCCTTTGATTGCGCAGAAAATGGCGGAGAGCGGCAAGTATGATGCGGTGATTACCTTGGGAACTGTCATTCGTGGATCCACTACACATTACGATTATGTGTGCAACGAGATGGCTAAAGGGGTAGCAGCAATTAACCTGAAAACTGGCGTGCCTACGATCTTTGGACTGGTTACAACAGAAAATATTGAACAAGCGATTGAACGTGCTGGAACCAAAGCGGGTAACAAAGGATGGGATGCAGCTACGGCGGCAATTGAGATGGCAAACTTGACGAAACAGCTAAAATAGTGCTTATTTAATAGTAGTGCCCTGCTTTGCGCAGACGAACACGGGAAACCGGATTCGGACGGCTTAGCAGGGTTTTGTATTTTTCTGGCGGGAGGATTCGTCTAGTGACGGTAGTTACATACAAACTGGAGACTTTTGAAGGGCCTTTGGATCTGCTGCTTCATCTGATCGATAAGGCTGAAATTCATATCCAGGATATTCCCATCAGCGATATTACCGATCAATACATGGCGTATCTGCATTCGATGCAGGAACTGGAACTGGATATTACGAGTGAATTTCTGGTCATGGCAGCAACATTGCTGTCGATCAAGAGCAAACTTTTACTGCCTAAACCACCGGTCATTGAGGACTTCGAGGATTATGATTTTATGGAAGAAGAAGATTATGATCCACGTGCAGAGCTGATTGCACGTCTGATAGAATATCGCAAGTACAAGGGAATTGCGCGTCATCTTCATGAACGGGAGTGGGAACGCAGCCTTATATTTTCCAAAGAGCCCGAGGATCTGCGCCCCTATATGCCCGTAGAAGCCCAATCGAACCCGGTTGAGGGTTTACACACCTCTGACCTGATTGCAGCATTTCAGAAGGCGCTACGCAAGGCTGAGAAGCGTACAACTGTAACCCGAATCAAACGGGATGAGATTTCGGTTAAAGACCGGATACGGGATGTCATCGGCGCTTTGGAAAGTATGGGGCCGGGAGGCAGGCTGTTATTCTCCAAGTTGATGGATGAGCATATCTATCGCCATGAGATTGTTGTCACTTTTCTGGCGGTGCTGGAACTGATGAAGATGAAGCAGATTGTCTGTTATCAGGAACGGATGTTTGAGGATATCGTTATGGAGTGGAGAGGGGAAACAAAGAATCATGGATTTTCCGAAATTGAAATCGATTATTGAAGGCCTGCTGTTTTTGTCCGGAGAAGAAGGTCTGAGTATCAAACAAATCGCCGAGATAGTCGACCAGCGAGTGGAACTTGTAACGGACGCGATTGAGGAGATGATTCATGAATTTTCACAGCAGGGACGAGGTGTACAGATTCTCAAGATCGCTGGTGTAGTTCAGTTGGGCACCTTGCCTGACCACGCTGTATATTTCGAGAAACTGGCATACTCTCCCGCACGTACGTCCTTATCCCAAGCGGCTCTGGAGACGCTGGCTATTGTAGCGTACCGGCAGCCCATTACACGGGTAGAGATTGAGGAAATCCGCGGTGTAAAATCGGAGCGGGCCATCCATACGCTTGTGAATAAGGATCTAATTATTGAAGTGGGACGAGCCGAGGCGATCGGACGACCAATTCTGTACGGAACGACCAAGTCATTCCTGGATTATTTCGGACTGGCATCAATTAAGGACCTCCCGGAACCGGGCTTGTTTGAAGATTCGGAAAACCTGGAAGAAGAGACACAACTGTTATTCAACAAACTGGATTTGCAACAACTGGAACCGGAAATTGTTGATCCGGCGGATGATCTAAGTCTTATCGACAACGAAGATGATAATACGGATTCTTCACTCTAAATTTGCAAGCTCATACTAACCGACACCCATCAGTGGAGTCGGTTTTTTTGTGCATTATTTTAGATAAATGGTGAATAGAACAGTTTCCAAACAAATATGAAATGGGATTTTTAGGTCAGACGTGAATTTTTTCCTATCCAGAGTGCCATACTAGACGAGAAAAGAATTGAGGGCTTGGAGGTAAGGCCTGTGTGGATTTGGCTTGGAGGAATCGGTTTATTGTTCGCATTGCTGATTGCCGCAGTCCTCATCTCAAATGTTCATGTACATTTTACATTCAGTAAACATAAAAGTGATGATTACGCCAATATTAATGTTCGTCTTCTCTATGGGATTGTGCGGATTAACTATGAGATCCCGAGTATTGTTTTTCGTAATATGAAGGAAGGTTTTCTGGTCAAGACCGAACAATCCATGAATCATTCGAGAGGGGAGGCCCAGGGAAGCGAGCGAGTCAACAAACGCAAAGTCAAGAAGTGGGCTAAAGATGTGAAAATCATGCTTAGGGCAACGGACGCGCTCAAGCTGTGGCTGAAGCAAACACTCACACGCGTACATATGACTCAACTGTCCTGGGCTACACACATCGGCGTTGGTGATGCTGCATATACAGCGGTGCTGACGGGTTGGGTGTGGAGTATCAAGTCCATTATTATTGGTTTTCTCACCTATCAGATCCGCTTTGATGAAACACCCGTGCTTCAGGTTATGCCGGTATGGTCCGATGAAATGGAATTTAGAACAGAGCTCGATTTCAGAGTGAAAATTCGGATTACAGCCGTTTTGATCGCTGGAGTAACACTACTCACCCGTGTGCTTCAAGTCGAAGGCGGATGGCGGATGTGGTTCAAGCTTCTTCAGGAACAGCGCCGCAGGCATAAGGAGAAGCAAAAGAAGAAACTTAGTGGGACAACAGTATAAAAACCCATCATAGTCGGTCTGTTTTTGGGAATGTAAGGTTGGGATTTGGTGAGTGTATTTAAAATGCTTATTACATAAGTCCCTTCAAGTTTGGGGATGATATGGTTAGATCAAACCTAGCTTACATTGAAACTGGAGGGAATTTAAATGTCAGATCATCCAATTCAAGGCTTAATGGAAACCGCAATGGAAAATATCAAGGCCATGGTGGATGTCAATACAATTGTTGGCGATGCAGTCGAAACACCAGATGGTACCGTGATTTTGCCAATCAGTAAGGTGGGATTCGGATTTGCTGCCGGTGGTAGTGATTTTCACGTTAATGGAGAAAGTAGTGGCAAAAGTGGTGCTACGGGTACCTCTACTGAACATGCGAGTTCAGCTAAAGTGGCTTCTCCGTTTGGTGGCGGTAGTGGCGGCGGTGTATCCATACGTCCTATTGCGTTCCTGGTGGTAGGTAAACAGGGGGTACACATTGTACCACTCGATAACTCCACACATCTGTTTGAGAAACTCATTGACTCCACCCCTTATGTTTTGGACCGAATTCAAGGCATGTTCCAACGGAATACAACACCAACGAATACAACAGGTGTACCAGTTACACCAGATCCATCAACATATAGCTGAATCATTTCGTTATGATCCCTCCCGCATCCAAGCGTGAGGGATTTTTGCTGTTTTTGCCCTATGGGACATACTCCAAGTTGTCCGGACATAAGATAGTACAAGATTCCAAGTGACCCGGAGGAATGAATTAATGCGAAAAATAACGAAAGTCATTGCATGCATGCTTATCCCTGTCTTCTTGTTGTCTTCATTAGGGGTTACTCAAGCCCAGGCAACGATTCAAGGTCCGTCTACACATGCGCAAAGCGCTGCTCTCATTGATGTCACATCAGGCCGGATTTTATACAGCAAGGATGGGGATAAGGAACTGCGAATTGCCAGCTTGACCAAAATCATGACAGCGATCGTAGCGATCGAACACAGCAAGCTGGATGAGAAAGTGAAAGTGTCTCCCACGGCTTTTGCCAAAGAAGGATCTTCTCTCTATCTCAAGTTAGGTGAAGAGATGACGCTTGAAAACATGTTGTACGGGCTAATGCTCCGTTCAGGCAATGACGCGGCCTCTGCGATCGCAGAACATGTCGGTGGATCGGAAGAAGGCTTTGTCCTGTTAATGAACAAAAAGGCGGAGCAAATCGGTCTGACGCATTCCCATTTTATGAACCCTCATGGACTGGATGCAGAAGGTCACTATTCTACAGCTAACGACTTGGCCCGATTAACGGCATATGCATTGCACAATCCGGTGTTCAAACGCATCGTAGCCACGGAGGACAAATCCGCACCGAACCCCAATGAAAGCTGGGAATACTCTTGGCACAATAAAAATAGAATGCTGCGGATGTATGAAGGTGCGGATGGAGTGAAAACCGGCTACACAAAGAAAGCTTTCAGATGTTTGGTCAGTTCCGCTACACGTAACGGACAGCAGCTCGCCGCAGTAACGCTGAACGACGGAAACGATTGGAACGATCATGCTCGGATGCTAGATTTCGGTTTTGAGTACTTCCCGTTAGTAGAGGTCGCCAAGCAAGAACAGCCTGTGCAAAATACAGATGTCGTTACGGGCCGGGGATTTTGGTACCCGCTGGCTGAGAGTGAGAAAAGTTCATTGACCAAGAAATTGATACTACACGAAAATCGAGGACAGTCGGAAACGGAAGGCAAGGAACAATCGACAGATCCTTCGTTCGGATTGGCAGGTCGCATTGATATGCAGCTTGACGGCAAACTTGTGGGCTCAATTCCCGTGTATCGCAAAGGCAGTTATATTCCTCCTGAACCGAAGACAGAAGATGCAACGCTGGGTGGAATCGGTAATGTCTCTTCCTGGGCAGCTGCATGGCGTGCCGTGTTAGGCCACCTGTTGTCTCCTTAGCTAAATCGCCATTGAAGGGAGGATATAATCCATGATTAATCTAATTTGGCTGCTCATGATTTTAATCGGATTTGCTTTTGCAGCTGTCAACGGCAATATCGAAGTGGTCACGCAAGCTGCTTTTGATGGGGCGGCAACGGGAGTCACGGTCTGTTTTGGACTGATTAGTGTGCTTGTGTTCTGGATGGGCATGATGAAAATGGCTGAAGATGCGGGTCTACTGGCTCGTATTGCCAAGCTGCTCGGTCCGGTTGTGGGTTTCCTGTTCCCCGATGTGCCCAAAAATCATCCGGCGATGGGTTATATTCTCTCCAATATGAGTGCCAATCTGCTGGGGCTTGGAAATGCGGCTACACCAATGGGAATCAAAGCCATGCAACAGCTGCAGGAGCTTAATCCGGACAAACAAACCGCTTCTCCTGCGATGTGCACCTTACTGGCTCTGAATACGGCTAGTATTACCATTATTCCGACAACCCTGATCGCCATCCGCTTAAACTATCATTCTGCCAATGCTACAGAGATTGTGGGAACAACATTGATGGCTACCATTATCGCTACACTTGCTGCTATCATCGCCGATCGCTGGTATCGGAACAGGGCTTTACACAAACCGCCGCGCATACAGAAAAGTGGCAATCCCGGCATGAAAGGATGAGCACCTTTGTTAACCTTCATCAACTGGATTTCCGTCTGGGCCATCCCGGTTATTATCGCGTTTGTTCCATTATATGCGTTTACCAAAAAGGTCCCGGTTTACGAATCCTTTGTTGATGGGGCCAAGGATGGATTCTCTACTGCAATCAGTATTATTCCACATCTCGTGGGCATGATGGTCGCAATCAGCGTATTTCGTGCCTCGGGTGCACTGGATTTTGTGATTAGCCTGTTCGCTCCGCTGGTGTCCTGGATGGGTGTTCCAGGTGAAGTGTTGCCACTCGGAATACTGCGTCCTTTAACGGGGACAGGCTCTCTTGCGTTTACAACCGATCTGATCAAAACCCATGGTCCCGACTCCATGATTGGACGTATGGCATCTACGATTCAAGGGAGTACAGACACCACGTTATATGTGCTGACTGTTTATTTTGGGGCTGTAGGCATACGAAACGGTCGATATGCACTCAAAGTAGGGTTGTTTTCCGATGTCGTTGGTTTTATTGCTGCCCTCGCCATTTGTTTGCTCGTTTTTGGTTAAAAGATATCTCCTTTCCTTCCGATATATTAGATATGCTAGAATAATAGCGGAGGAGAGTGAGACATGCAGAAGAGTTGGAAACGAATGCTCCGTGTCGGAATGTCAGGCGTGCTTGCTATTGCAATGCTCGCAGGGTCAACGGGGCTGGCGGCAGCTCAAGCCGTTCAGACGATACATTTTACAGGTTACTTCGACAAACAGCTGCGTGCACAAATGGCAGTCACAGCGGATTCTTTTCCAGTCGTGAATGTACGTTTGGTCAAGCAGGATGAACCCGATATGGTATATTATGATGTTGGTACCTCAATATTGATCTCAAAGGATGAAGTGCTCACGAATTATCATGTCGTTCAGAGTTTTGCTGAACTGTCTGATGGTGATGAAGGTACACTGACTGTTGCGAGTCCGGGTTCCTTGGGTAAGCCTGTAAAGGCAAAGATTATTAAGACAGACCCGGTCACAGACATGGCACTGCTGAAGCTGGACAAGGAAATAGACGCCCAACCGGTTACATTTGCAAATGCAAGGGATAACCAGGTTGTCTATACGATTGGATTTCCCAAAAATCCTGCTGGTGATCTTGTCATCCTGGATGAAGATTTTCCTTCAACCTACAATACGGTAGCCAAAAGCAGAGTGTTCAGTTCCCAAGCTTCGGACGTTCCAGGTAAAAAGGGAATCGGCAGTATTGTGAAATCCATGGCCCAAGGTAATTCAGGTGGCCCTGTTCTGGATCAGAACAACCGGGTAATTGGTATGATGACATTTGTGTACGGTGGACGTACCTATTATATTACTTCCAAAACATTGCAGACTTTCATTAAAGAGAGTACTAAACCTGCCAAAAAACAGGTTGCAGTTGCCGGCAAAGTTTCCAACTAAATGATTTGAGAAAAAGGCTTATCTTTACGCCATCTGTGTTCAACAGGTCGTGTAAAGGCAGGCTTTTTTTGCGTCAATCTCAAAGGGGAAGGTAGCCTAAAATGCATATTCGTGTCGCCAGTTTACAAAATCCTTGGATTATCCTTGTGATTTCCTTGCGTGATGGGTATCATTAGTGTGAGGTGACATGACAAACATGGAAAGATTACAAAAAATTATCGCACAGGCAGGCATTGCATCCCGCCGCAAGAGCGAGGAACTAATCCTGTCCGGCAAAGTAGAAGTTAACGGGGAGGTCGTAACCGAACTGGGTACAAAAGCGAACCCCGAAGAGGATATGATTACGGTTAATGGAAAACCGATCCGCAGTGAGAAAAAAGTGTACTTGATGTTGAACAAGCCAAAAGGCGTAATCACAAGTGCATCTGACCCGGAAGGTCGGAAAATTGTATCCGACTACCTGAAAGGTGTCAAGGAACGCGTATATCCTGTGGGTCGTCTGGATTATGACACAGAGGGCTTATTGATCCTCACCAATGATGGTGAGTTTGCACATTTGCTGACGCATCCGAAGCATCACGTACCCAAAACGTATCATGCAACGGTTAAAGGTGTGCCACATGGTACAGCTCTGGAGAAATTAAAGACAGGCATTATGCTGGATGACGGCATGACTGCTCCTGCAGAGGTAGAGTACAAAGATGTGGATACAGCGGCCAATGAGTCGGTCATCTCCATTACGATCTATGAAGGACGTAACCGTCAGGTTAGACGTATGTTCGAGGCAATCAACCATCCAGTAACCCGTCTGAAACGGATTTCGTTTGGTGGTATTTTGCTACAAAACCTGAAACGTGGTCTGACACGTCATCTGACCAAAGAGGAAGTCAACAACCTGATTACCCTCGCACAATCAGAACCAGCCAAAAAAATGAAAAAAAGGTAATGTGAGGACACATAATTTTCATAAAACCGCCGCAGTTTTGTGACGAAATTCGCTATAATTGTTCATAGGATGTTCACAGTTGTCTTAGACCAATGATATGCGAATGCTACAGTCACTTAAAAGGGGAGCAGCACATGGGGAAATCAAGAAGAACGGTGCAAATCGTCATTTTGTTATTGATCCTGGTGTTGGGCGGATATGCGATTACCACATCGGTATCCGGCTCGAATGGCAAGCCAAAGGAAGGGGACAAATCTCCTTCTTTTGAACTGCTGGGCCTGGACGGTCAAGTTCATACGTCTGATGAGTACAAAGGAAAAGCGATGGTGATCAATTTCTGGGGCACATGGTGTGAACCTTGTGTTAAAGAAATGCCTGCACTTCAGGCGCAAGCTGACAAATGGAAGGACCAGGGAGTACAATTTGTCGGGATTAATGTTGGAGAAGACCAGATGACCGTGGATAATTTTGTTCGGCAGGTTGGGGTTACGTTTCCAATCATGTTAGACCGTGAAAAAAACTCGGTTCGTGATTTCGGGATCTCTCCGATGCCAACGACATTTTTTGTATCCGACACGGGCAAAATCTCTACCATTCATATCGGGCAACTTGATTTGGACACACTTGACGCTCAAATTTCGCAACTGGCGAAGCAGCCCTGATAGGAGGTCTATTCGTGTTCCAAAATACCAAATGTGAGTGTGGACACCAGAATCCGGTAGGCACTGTACTATGTGAAGCATGTGGGAAACCGCTGCTGGAGTCTGAAGCTAAATCGGATGAAGTGTTGGAAATGCGTTATGATGGCATGGCGCGCCGTTCACAGCGCAGTAATCCCAACATCATTGACCGCATATGGAACTTTTTTTCTTCCGTTAAAATTGCCGTCTATATGATTGTTTTTACGCTTGTAGGTTCTATGCTTGGTACAATCTATCCGCAAGAAAGTACATTCTTGAATATTGATCCTTCCGTGTATTACAAAGAAACATACGGTCAATTGGGTCATATCTATTATCTGTTGGGTTTATCCCATACATACGAATCCTGGTGGTTTATTCTACTGCTGGTGCTGATTGGGGCATCATTGGTGATATGCAGTCTGGATCGCGTCCTACCGCTCTACAAAGCACTGAATAAACAGAGAATACGTAAGCATACGCAATTTTTGACAAGACAGCGTCTGGTGTACCAAGGTACCATCGAAGAGGCACCAGAAGACTGGATTAAGAAAGCGGTTACGCCGTTGAAAAAGAAAGGATACCGCGTGCACACCCAGGGGGATGCATTACTCGCCGAGAAACAGCGATTCAGTCGATGGGGCCCATATGTTATCCATATTGGACTCATTATATTTTTGCTGGCAGTGCTCGCACGAGGTCTTCCAGGTCTGAATCTGGACGAGCATGTCGCTTTTCCTGAAGGTGAGATCAAAAAGATCCCGAATACATCGATGTATCTGCAAAATGAACAGTTTAATGTTGAATTCTACAGTGAGGAAGAAGTACCAGAGCAATTCCGTAACCTGAATAAGACCGTTCCAAAACTGTTCGAAACAAAAGTTGTTTTGTATGAATGTACAGCAGATTGTTCGGATCTCTCGAAGAAACCTCAGTTAGCTGAGGTAGCCAGACATGATGTACGCGTGAATCATCCATTGAATTATAACGGTCTGAAAGCATATCAGTTTGATTATGATCTAACACCCACCATTCGGTCCGTAACGCCTGATCTGGTCAATACAAAGACGGGTGAAGTATATGGGCCAATTAAGATCGATATGGTAGATACTCAAAGAACATTTGAAGCTGGTCCTTATAAGCTCACGGTAAAAGAAAAGTTTATGGACTTTGGATTGGATGAGAATGGTCAGCCCAAATCAAAATCGCCTTCACCTAATGCACCTGCTTTTCTCTTTCTCATCAAGGGACCGGATCTGCCCGAAGAGGGGATACAATATCTGTACTTTGCAAAGCAGATTGATAAACAACGGTTTCAACAGGATGCGATTAACCAACAGCTGATTGGAGCTGATATTCCTTTACAGCTGGAAGTAGACAGCATGGACAAGGTCGATATTATTCAGTCCGTAAGTTATCTCAATATAAGAGTGGATAAGGCAATGCCTTTTGTGTGGGTAGGAGCCGGTATTGTTATGTTGGGTCTGGTCATGGGTTTTTATTGGCATCATCGCCGCATTTGGATTCGTTTTGATGATAAGCAGCTCACCTTGGGTGGACATACCAACAAAAACTGGTTTGGCTTCAGGCGTGAAGTTGCGGCCGTTTTGAAACAGATGAATCTGGAAGTGGAAGAGAAGTCGTTGGATAACGGGGGGAACCAGGCATGAGATTATTGGATTTCAGCAGCGATGCATTTATCGTATCTTTCTTTCTCTATTGTGCTGCATTCTTGTTATATGCTGTCGCGGTCATGGGCAAAAAATGGAGTAATCGTGATCCTCTGGACCATATGAATCGCTGGGGTAAAAGAGCTTTCATCGCTTCGACTGTCGCCTTGGCGGCGCATTTCGTATTTTTTGTAACCCGATGGGCTGGGGCAGGTCATATCCCGGTTAGTAACATGTATGAGTTCATGTCTTTTCTGTCCATGATGATTATGGTTGCATTTATTGTTGTATATGCCATATACCGCAAGTCATTACTGGGTTTGTTTGCCTTACCACTTACCATTATTATTATGGCGTACGCCGCGGTATTTCCTCAGGAGGTACAACCATTAATCCCGGCACTTCAGTCCATCTGGCTGAAAATTCACGTGACGTTGGCCGCGCTTGGTGAAGCATTCTTCGCCGTAGGTTTTGCCGCAGGGTTCATGTATTTGCTCCGTACCGTTGATTTTAGCGGTAAAGACAAATCTTCAAGACGTCAACGAGGATGGGTTGAATTCACCCTGGTTACGATCGTTGTAGTCATCGGATTTATCGGAACGGTATTTGCCTTTCGTACAGCTGGTTACGAGGCGGTTTTTGTACAGAAAACGGTCAGCATTGACACAGAGGTACAGGAAAATAGTACAATAGAGAAAGTGATTTATCGCATGCCTCCGATTTTTGCACCATATAATAGCGAAGTGGAGAGCATGACACCGTTTCTTGGCATGAAAAAACCTTTACTTGAGACGCCTTCCTGGATGAACGGGGTAAATGCTGGGCGTAAGCTGAATACGGTGGTTTGGTCACTTATTGTAGGTCTGATCCTGTATGGAATTGTACGACTTCTTGTGCGCAGACCACTTGGACAAGCGTTACAGCCAATGATGGATGGAATCGATGCCGATGATCTGGATGAGATAAGTTATCGTGCGATTGCCATTGGTTTTCCGATATTTACGCTGGGAGCATTAATTTTTGCCATGATCTGGGCTCAGATTGCCTGGAGTCGCTTTTGGGGTTGGGACCCCAAAGAGGTGTGGGCATTGATTACATGGCTATATTATAGTGTGTATCTGCATTTGCGTTTATCCAGAGGTTGGCAAGGTCAGAAGTCTGCATGGCTTGCAGTTCTTGGCTTCCTGGTGGTCATGTTTACGCTGGTTGGAGTGAATCTGATCATTGCCGGATTACATTCTTATGCTGGAGCTGACTAGGACAGACTCGTATTGCAAAGGTTGAGTTTAGAAGCGGGAAACACAAATGTACCTTTTTATTAAAGGGTATTCAAATATTGTTCGCCAGATCGAACATAATAGAAGTGATGAGGAGTTATTGCAAAGGGGCTGGAGAGGCATGGCTGAACATGAGAATCGAATACTGGTCGTGGATGACGAAGAGAGAATCCGCAGGCTTTTGAAAATGTATCTTGAAAAAGAAGGTTATGAAATCGATGAAGCTGAGGATGGGGAAACTGCACTGCGTAAAGCAACAGCAGGGGACTACGGGCTGATTTTGCTTGATGTGATGTTGCCGGGTATGGATGGAGTTGAAGTGTGTACCCGTCTTCGTCAGGTGAAATCAACGCCGGTTTTGATGCTCACTGCAAAAGGTGAAGAGATTAACCGGGTTCAAGGCTTCGAAGTTGGCGCTGATGATTATGTTGTAAAACCATTCAGCCCGCGTGAAGTGATTTATCGCGTCAAAGCGATTTTGCGTCGAGCTTCCGCGACAGCTTATCTCTCCAAGGAGAGCAATTCGAGTAACAACATCGTGTTCCCGCATCTGGTTATTGAGCATGATGCCCACCGGGTAACCGCTGGTGGCGAAGAGATTAGTCTTACACCAAAAGAATATGAATTGCTGCACTACCTGGCAACATCTCCCGACAAAGTTTTCTCCAGAGAAGAATTGCTCAAAGATGTATGGAATTACGAATTCTTTGGCGATCTTCGTACCGTGGATACGCATGTGAAGCGTCTTCGCGAGAAACTTAACAAGGTATCGCCTGAATCGGCGGCCATGATTACGACGGTGTGGGGTGTGGGTTATAAACTGGAAGTACCGAAGTAGTTTTAGTTTCTGGAGATCATTGGTCGGGAAGTTATGGATCACTATTATCTGCCTTGTGGGTTGTGTACTTATAGCGCTGGGTCTTTTTTTGCTGCCCTACATTGATACGAACTTTGCAGAATCCGAATCCAGAGATATTAAGCGGTTGTTCACCTATATCTGTATTATCGGGTTCAGTTTAACCACGTTTTTTGCATTGTTTCTATTCACCAAAATAACGCAGCCCATGCAGCAATTGATTCAGGCAGCCAATGCGATTCGCAAAGGGAACTACGGAACACGTCTCTCCCTGGTAACGAGTGATGAGATTGGTGAACTTGCCAACACATTTAATCATATGGCTGCCCAACTGGAAGATAATATTCGAAACCTTAACCATGAGAAAGAACATTTGGCGAGTGTGCTTCGCAGCATGACCGATGCGGTGGTTACATTTGATGGTGAAGGCAAAGTTATTCTGACGAATCCGCCTGGAGAGAAGATCATGCAGGCATGGTATGATCTCGATTGGGCGAAAATGGACGAAGGACAAGAATCCGAGCAGTCTGACAAGACTTCGCGTGATGTACCTGAGCCCCTTCTTCCTTTGTTCAGAATGGTGATGGAGCAAGGTGGGGACCAGAACTCCAATGTTCATGTACAGCAAGGTGTCTGGTCTGTTCAGATGGCACCGTTGTACGCTGACAGTGTTGTCAGAGGGGCTGTGGCTGTTTTAAGAGATGTAACAGAAGAAGTGCGTCTGGAGAAAATGCGACGTGATTTCGTGGCTAACGTATCTCATGAGATACGAACTCCGCTATCCATGATGCAAGGCTACAGTGAAGCTCTTTTGGACGGTATGGCAACCTCACCGGAAGAGAGCGAAGAACTGATCCAGGTCATTCATGATGAGTCTCTACGGATGGGCAGACTGGTTAAAGACTTGCTTGATCTTGCGCGGATGGAAGCTGGACACACGGACATGGTGATGAAGGAAGTTGACCTCGGAGAACTACTTGAACGTGTATATCGGAAGTTCTCTGTGCGTTCAAAAGAACAGGGAATTCAACTGCAATTTAAGTTCGAACAGCCAACCATTGAACTTCAACAGGCAGATGAGGATCGACTTGAGCAAGTATTTACGAATCTGTTGGATAATGCGTTCAGACATACACCTACTGGCAAAAATGTTATGATCTCAGCCGAGCGCGTCACTTATCTTCGTGCTCCATTTGTCAGAGTTTCTGTGAAGGATCAGGGAGTAGGTATCCCTTCATCCGACTTGCCATTTATTTTCGAACGATTCTACAAAGCAGACAAGGCTCGTGTTCGGGGAGAAAGTGTAGGTACAGGGCTTGGTTTAGCGATTGTGAAAAATATTGTTGATGCGCATCAAGGCATGATTACCGTCAATAGTGTGCTTGGCGAAGGAACAGAGTTCATTTTGCAATTTCCTTTGGATTCATCGAAATAGCCTGAATTTCATACAAAAAGTGCGGAAACACCCTCTTATGGAGGGTGTTTTTTTGTTGAAGACTACCGTTTAATCTTGTTCAACGTGGAACAAGAATGGTCTTTTTTTGACTAAAAAGAGTGTCCAAGATAATTTTCCTTCCTATGTAACATAAGCTTGAAAAGCAAGCAAGATAGAGGAGGATTGAGTTAAGCATGTCCGATGATCGAAAAAGGGTCAATATTAAAGCTTTCCTGGAAGGCAGATCTTTTAGAGCAGGCTCTCCGTTTATTCCAATAACCACAAGCGAACTGGAGCAGTTTGAATCCATACTGCGTTCTTTGGCTGTGGCTATTCCTGC
This sequence comes from Paenibacillus amylolyticus, assembly GCF_047302515.1. Taxonomy (GTDB): domain Bacteria; phylum Bacillota; class Bacilli; order Paenibacillales; family Paenibacillaceae; genus Paenibacillus; species Paenibacillus amylolyticus_G. The sequence continues at coordinate 1,476,681 of NZ_CP168019.1, forward strand.
TGCAATTAGTCAGCCGACTTCAGCCAATATACTGTCATTACAGAATGGATTACGCCAGTTACTTACTTTTGTAAATCAATCCGGATTTCGTGCCGGAGTAAAGGCTGAATTACAAGCCGTATTGGAATTAACGATTGCAGGTTCAGAGGTTGTCCCTGTTCCTCTTATTAATCTCGCAGGTAACTTGCAAAACTTACTGGATGACTTGTTAAGTGTGACGCTGCTTCTGGAAGTATCACCTGTAGAAAAAGATAAACTTGTGGGATTAATTCGATCGATCTCCATATCGTTAAGCCGGGCGACGATAACTCTTGGAACTGTAGGGATTACCGGACCAGCCGGCCCACAGGGAGTGCCAGGAGTCCCGGGGGTACCAGGTGTCCCAGGAGTCCCTGGGGTGAAAGGGGCTACTGGCACACCGGGAGGAATTGGACCAGTAGGACCGGTGGGCCCAGTTGGTCCACAGGGAGCACAGGGTCCGGCAGGAGCACCTGGTGTGGGCTTAAACAATATTACTGCATTTGATCCTGCGCTTGGGCCGACATATGCTCAAGGTCAAGTAGTGAGCTACAAGGGTAGTCTTTATGTTGCCAATGTAAACGGTCCCTTGGGTACACCCGGAAGTTCTCCAGACTACACTCTTTTGCTGTCGGGTGGAACGACTGGAGCAACGGGGGCAACCGGAGCTGGTTTGACAGGAGCCGTAGCATTTAATCCAGTGCTCGCCCCGGGTTATCCAGCAGGTCAAGTCATTACGTATAACGGTAGTACTTACATTACGAGTGTAGCTGGTCCTCTAGGAACACCAGGATCTTCATCGGATTACACATTAATCGCTGCTGCGGGGGCGACTGGTGTTACTGGAGCCACAGGTGCAGGATTAAGTGGCATCGTGCCATTCGATCCCGCATTAGCCCCAACATATCCAGCTGGACAGATCGTCACGTTTGGTGGCAGTACTTATATTACAAATGTCGCTTCGCCAACGGGGACGCCAGGAAGTTCTCCAGATTATACGTTGTTAGCAGGATCGGGAGTTACAGGTGTGACCGGAGCTACGGGCATCGGTCTCAATGGTGCGGTTCCGTTTGACCCTGCAGTAGCTCCAACATATCCAGCCGGTCAGGTCGTTACCTTTAATGGCAGCACGTATATAACGACTGTGGCTTCTCCTACGGGTACGCCAGGTACTTCGCCAGACTATACATTGCTTGCAGGTGCAGGACCTACCGGAGTCACAGGAGCATCAGGGGTAACGGGAGCAACAGGCGTAGGTTTAAGTGCTATCGTGCCATTCGATCCAGCCATAGCCCCAACGTATCCTGCAGGTCAAGTCGTAACGTTTAACGGTAGCACGTATATTGCGAATGTGGCATCACCAACCGGAACGCCGGGCACATCGCCGGATTACACGTTGATCGCTGGCGCTGGAGCAACAGGTGTGACCGGTGCAACTGGAGTCGGAGTGACAGGAAGTACCGGAGTCACAGGAGCATCAGGGGTTACGGGAGCAACAGGCGTAGGTTTAAGTGGTATCGTGCCATTTGATCCAGCCGTAGCCCCGACGTATCCAGCGGGTCAGGTTGTAACGTTCAACGGCAGTACGTATATTGCGAATGTGGCATCACCAACCGGAACGCCGGGCACATCGCCGGATTACACGTTGATCGCTGGCGCTGGAGCAACAGGTGTGACCGGTGCAACTGGAGTCGGAGTGACAGGAAGTACCGGAGTCACAGGAGCATCAGGGGTAACGGGAGCAACAGGCGTAGGTTTAAGTGGTATCGTGCCATTTGATCCAGCCGTAGCCCCGACGTATCCAGCGGGTCAGGTTGTAACGTTCAACGGCAGTACGTATATTGCAAATGTGGCATCGCCAACCGGAACGCCGGGGACTTCACCAGATTACACGTTGATCGCTGGAGCAGGAGCGACAGGTGTGACCGGTGCAACTGGAGTTGGAGTGACAGGAAGTACTGGTGAAACAGGAGCGACTGGTGTTGCAGGGGTGACTGGGGCGACTGGAATTACAGGAGTCACAGGATTAAGCGTAACGGGATCAACAGGAGTAACTGGAGGACCCGGGGCAACTGGTGAAACAGGAGCAACGGGAGTCGGAATAACGGGAAGTACCGGAGCAACTGGTGTCACGGGGGAGACCGGAGTCACAGGTATAACCGGTGCAACGGGAGTCGGGGTAACGGGGAGCACCGGGGCAACTGGTGTCACGGGTGAAACAGGAGTCGGGGTAACGGGAAGCACCGGAGCAACTGGTGTCACAGGGGAAACCGGAGCAACTGGTGCGACTGGAGGAACCGGAGCGACAGGTATAACCGGATCCACGGGAGTCGGTGTAACGGGAAGCACCGGAGCAACTGGTATCACTGGGGAAACCGGAGCGACAGGTGTAACAGGAGCCACGGGAGTGGGCGTAACGGGAAGTACCGGGGCAACTGGTGAAACAGGAGCGACAGGTCTTGTAGGGTTAACCGGGGCGACGGGAATTACAGGAGCCACGGGATTAAGCGTAACAGGAGTAACTGGAGGAACTGGGGCAACTGGTGAAACAGGAGCGACTGGTGTTGCAGGGTTGACTGGGGCGACGGGAATTACAGGAGCCACAGGAGTAAGTGTAACAGGTAGTACTGGTGCTACAGGGGAAACAGGAGCAACAGGCGTAACGGGATTGACTGGCGCAACAGGAGTAAGCGTAACAGGTGTAACAGGAGCCACGGGAGTCGGCATAACGGGAAGTACCGGAGCAATTGGTGCCACTGGTGAAACCGGAGCGACAGGCATAACGGGAGCCACGGGAGTCGGCGTAACGGGAAGTACCGGAGCAACTGGTGTTACAGGGGAAACAGGAGTTACAGGTATAACCGGAGCCACGGGAGTCGGTATAACCGGAAGTACTGGAGTTACTGGTGTTACAGGGGGAACAGGAGCCACAGGTATAACCGGATCCACGGGAGTCGGCGTAACGGGAAGTACCGGGTCAACTGGTATTACTGGTGAAACAGGAGCTACAGGTATAACGGGAGCCACGGGAGTGGGCGTAACGGGAAGTACCGGGTCAACTGGTGCGACTGGGGGAACAGGAGCCACAGGTATAACCGGAGCCACGGGAGTCGGCATAACCGGAAGTACCGGAGTAACTGGTGTTACAGGGGAAACAGGAGTTACAGGTATAACCGGAGCCACGGGAGTCGGCATAACCGGAAGTACTGGAGTTACTGGTGTCACTGGGGGAACAGGAGTTACAGGTATAACCGGAGCCACGGGAGTCGGTATAACCGGAAGTACTGGAGTTACTGGTGTTACTGGGGGAACAGGAGCCACAGGTATAACCGGATCCACGGGAGTCGGCGTAACGGGAAGTACCGGGTCAACTGGTATTACTGGTGAAACAGGAGCTACAGGTATAACGGGAGCCACGGGAGTGGGCGTAACGGGAAGTACCGGGTCAACTGGTGTTACAGGGGAAACAGGAGTTACAGGTATAACCGGAGCCACGGGAGTCGGTGTAACCGGAAGTACCGGAGCAACTGGTGCGACTGGAGGAACAGGAGCCACAGGTATAACCGGAGCCACGGGAGTCGGCGTAACGGGAAGCACCGGAGCAACTGGTGCGACTGGAGGAACAGGAGCCACAGGTATAACCGGAGCCACGGGAGTCGGTGTAACGGGAAGTACCGGGTCAACTGGTGCAACTGGAGGAACAGGAGCCACCGGAGTCGGCGTAACCGGAAGTACCGGAGTAACTGGTGTTACTGGGGGAACAGGAGCCACAGGTATAACCGGAGCCACGGGAGTCGGCGTAACCGGAAGTACAGGAGTTACCGGAGCAACAGGTGCAACCGGAACATCTGTAACATCTAACTCGGCTTTTGCTGAGAACACTAATGGTACGATTGTTGTAATATTGGGTGGTACACTCGTTCCATTACCGAATAACCAAAATATTGGCACAGGTATAACCGTCAATGGGACAAATGACACATTCACGTTGACGAATGCAGGTCGTTACTATATCTCATACAAAATAAATCTGACAGCTGCACTTGCTATCCAATCTCGGGTTTTACTTAACGGTGCAGCAATTCCAGCGAGTGTAGTATCTCCAGTACTTTCTCTCAGCCAGCTGCAGTCTGACTTTATGGTTACCGTTACCGCTGGTTCTACAATACAGTTACAATTATTCGGGCTTGTTGGCGCAGCCGTTCTGTCTCCTCCGGGATCTACACTAAACATTATTCAGTTAAGTTAATAGTTCGATTACGTATTAAGACTATTTCCATTGACCAAAAGAAGCTGAACTTATATGGGTTGGTGCGCACCCCTTTTTCAATTCCACAAATATTTTGTTTGCAAGCTTCACTACCGATATTTCAGCGGGTACACGAAAAAAGACGGGACCACGAGGGTCCCGTCTCTCCTTATACATTTTTTAAAATACGTTTGATTATTCCAGAACAATTTCAACAGCAGTATTGATTTCAGGCAGCGCAGCAAGCTGCACAAGCACATCTTTTGGAACAGCTTTATCTACGGTCAGAATCATGATCGCAGCACCACCAATAATTTTACGTCCAACCTGCATGGATGCGATGTTGACATCGTTTTGTCCAAGCAGGGTTCCTACACGTCCGATAATACCTGGTTTATCGTTGTGGGAGATCAAAATTTGATGACTTTCCGGAGCGATATCTACCGGGAATTTGTCCAGACGAACAATACGTTCTCCATAACCCGCAAGCAATGTACCTGCTACACGACGTTCCTCAGCATCCTGAGTTGTAACCAACGTTACGGTAATCAGGTTAGTAAATCCTTTAGTTGTTGAGGTTTGGCTTACAACCACATTCAGATCACGGATTTTGGCCAGATGCATGGAGTTAACGATGTTGGCTTCCCCACCCAAATGTCTGGCGAGAATCCCTTTCACAATGTAACGTGTGAGAGGAGAAGTATCTACTTCAGAAAGTTCACCAGCATAGTCGATACGAATCTCCTGCACTGCATTTTGTGTAATCTGTGCTGCAAAACTACCCAACGTTTCACCCAGTTTGAAATACGGCTGCAATTTGTTCATCACGGTTGGTGCAACAGCAGGCATGTTAACTGCGTTCTTGAACGGTTCATTGCGCAGAATATGAAGAACTTGTTCCGATACATCGATAGCCACGTTCTCTTGTGCTTCTACTGTGGACGCACCAAGGTGAGGCGTAACGATAATGCTTGGGTGATTCAGGAACGGGTGATCAGCGGCTGGCGGCTCGCTTTCAAATACGTCAAATGCTGCACCAGCAACAATACCTTGATCAATGGCTTCGACAAGTGCCATCTCGTCAACTACACCACCACGAGCACAGTTGATGATACGCATGCCTTTTTTCATCACTTCGAATTGTGGACGTGAAATCATGTGCCGTGTTTCCGGTGTTAATGGCGTGTGAACGGTCATGAAGTCCGCATTGCGAATGATATCATCTACACTAGCCAGCTTCACTTGCAGCTTCTCAGCACGCTCCTCCGTGAGGAACGGGTCGTAAGCAAGAATGTCCATTCCAAATGCTTTGGCGCGCTTGGCAACTTCACTACCGATCCGTCCCATACCCAGTACACCGAGCGTTTTATTTCTTAATTCCACACCCAGGAAGGTTTTACGATCCCACGTACCTTGAATTGTCTTAGCGTATGCCTGAGGAATGTGTCGTGCCAATGCCATCATCATGGCAAACGTGTGCTCACAGGTTGTGATGGTATTGCCATCAGGTGCATTAATAACGATGATACCGCGCTGTGTAGCAGCTTCCAGATCAATGTTATCTACACCAACCCCTGCACGTCCGATCACTTTAAGGTTGGTACCAGCCGTCATAATACGATCTGTAACACGAGTCTGGCTGCGAACCAAGAGGGCATCATATTCACCAATAATGGCAACAAGTTCATCTTCACTAAGACCGGTTTTCTTCTCAACAACAACATCATTTGCATCCACCAGTTGCTGGATCCCCAGATCACTGATTGGGTCCGACACTAACACTTTGTACATGGTTTCTTCCTCCTTAGGTATGTGTATCTATATCGTCAAGGTCTGACCTCAGCGAAGAGGTATTCCTTAAAACCAGGTTGATTCTTCCGCCCAACAACGCGGTGTCGCAACAGAGGGGGAAGGTGAAGCAAATAGAGTGATCCCACAGATATCCTTTAAAATAAATCAAAAAACTCTCAATCCACATACTGCTTGCGCAATAAGGGACGAGAGTTGTCGTGGTACCACCCTAATTCACCGCCGTTTCGCAACGACAGTCTTAGCGGTCAATGAAGACCGAAGAGGATAACGGGTCTAAACCGATTGCACCTACTCCAATTTCAATGCAATAACTCAGGAGCGCTCAAGACCATTTGCCTGCCACCGATTCACACCTACCATCGGCTCTCTGTAAGACGAAGCAACGTCTTTTTTCCATCATCGTGTTTAACGTGACTAATTTTTTCATAATGTATCATGGCTGACATGAGCATGTCAATAGGCTTAAATGTTTTAAAATGTTCTGCAGATGTCTTTAGATTCACACATAAACAGAGTCACCATAAGTAATACAATAGTTAATATACCTACCACAAGAAGATGGAAAGTAAGCTGTTTGGTGAACTGGATTTTATTGCTTTAATGAAGTAATGGCACTGATATAAAACCAGGACTTGGGGCAGGCCTTGAACCTAATTGGTTTTTTGGCTATCATTTAGTATACTATCCGATTGGACAACGTAATTGTTATCCATCAAATTTAACTCAAGAGGACAGACGCATCCGATGAAAAAATTCAAGTTTCCCAAGTTCAAGATTCAGAAGGCTGAGCCACAGCAGCTTACCGAGCGTTTGCTTTTAATCAATCTATACTTTACACAAGGTCTGACACTGATTATCGGAGTTGTGTGGATCTTATTGCAGAAACGAAACTTGTTAGATGTACTCGCGTGGCCTGACAATTACCAATTTATATGGTGGGGTCTTGGTCTTGCAGGAATAATGCTTGTTATGGACTTGGTACTGTCGTATGTTATACCTCAGGAAAGCATGGACGACGGTGGAATTAACGAGATGTTGTTCCGTGGGCGTCCGATCTGGCACATTGTATGTATAGCAGCCATTGTTGCTGTGTGTGAGGAATTATTATTCCGTGGAGCCATCCAACATGCCATCGGTCCTTACTGGACAAGTATTTTATTCGCAGTTATCCATATTCGTTATTTGCGCCACTGGATTCCAACAGGCTGGGTGTTTGTCTCAAGTTATGGATTGGGTTGGATTTACTTGCAGTCCGGCACATTATGGGCGCCTATATTATGTCACTTTATTATTGATTTGGTGTCCGGATTAGCGATACGTTTTCGGAGGGGATCATGAATCAGCCATTAAGTAGAATGAAGACATATGGCAGTCAGCGCCATCGTCAATCGGATAAAAAAGAGAAATCCGAGCGTCAGGTGGCTTCTCAAGTAAGCATCGTTGCTGAAACGGCAGCAGCTGCTGAGGTTGGCGGAATCACACCAATTACTTCCGTTTCTTTACCTAGATCACAGCGCAAGCCTTATACAGAAAAACTGGAAAGTCCAGTACTTCCTCAAAGGGCACCATCACGCTCCAAAAAAACGCCAAATTCAACGGAAGAATCGATCCCCGAAGCGGGTTCGCTTCCTACACGGACAGAATTACATCCTTCACGTCGGTTAAAATTGAGCAAGAGGTTTGTCAATTCACTCATTTTTATTTTTGTCATGTTAACGATTAGTCTGGTTTGGTGGGGGGTTGAAGGGGCACCCGCTCTGAATACGTTCCTTCCCTTGCCGTGGTAATGCTTTTACTCGCAGGTTTAATCATTTTGATGGGAGTATTACTAGTTTTTCATATGTGGCGTGAAGCCCATATTCATCAAATGATTGAAGAAGAGGTTGAAGTGCCTCATCTGCCAACATCCTTTGACGGGGCTAAGATTTTGTATGTATCCGACACGCACAAGCGCAAGCTGAAGCAGAAGGATCTGGAAAATGTTAAAAACAAGGTGGACTGGGTTCTCATTGGCGGGGATGTTGCGGAAAAAGGAATCTCATGGTCTCTAGTTAGACATAACATGAAAATTTTATCGAACATTGCTCCTTCATTTACGGTGTATGGCAACCATGACAAGAGGGCTGGTACCGCTCAACTTGCGCGAATCCTTCGGGAATCGGACGTTAAGCTCCTGCAGGATAATGTGGAATATTTGCAAAGGGGCAACGACAGATTGAGCCTGATTGGCATAGACTATCGTTCCAAACAGGGCGATGTATTACTACAACAGATCGGTAACCGTTTTTGCAAAATTGCTATCGTTCATGATCCTTTGCAGGCCCTTCGCTTGGAAGAAAATGCAGATCTTATTTTAAGCGGTCATACACATGGCGGACAATTGGTTTTACCATTTTTCGGACCTGTGTTCCTGAGCAAAGCGTATCGTCCCGTATCGAACGGGTGGTACTCCCTGAAGCGAAGTCCGGAGGACGTTCACCAAGAAGGCAAAATGCTTGTTAGCAGAGGATACGGTACAAACCATCTTCCTCTCCGACTAGGTTGTCCTGCGGAGATGCATATCATCACGTTAAGAGTGCCCGCGGAAAAAGCACTCACAGAGAAACAGCCTTGATCCATTGGATCAAGGCTGTTTTATTTTAATGCGCAAAATTACAATTAACGAGCTTCCAATTCAATTGCACGCGGATCAACAAAGGAATAACCTTTCTTTTCGAGCTTGGTCAGCAACTCATCCAATGCTTCAACCGTCCATGGCAACTCATGCATCAAAATATTGCTTCCGGGATTTAACTGGTCCAGTACATTTTGAATGACTTTTTCCGGTTTGTCTTTGGTGCTTTTATCCCAATCGAGCGAACCATTAGACCAAGTCATATATAACATGCCATTTTTCTTAACAACAGCCTTCAGTGCATCATTTCCCGACCCAAAAGGTGGACGGAAGAATTGCGGTTCCTCACCAATGGTTTCCTTCACTATTTTTTGGACATCTGTAACCTGTTTTGCCGCCTCAGCGTTGGACATTTTTTTGAGATCCTCATGATCCCAGGCATGATTGCCTACAATCTGACCCCGTTCATGTATGAGTTTGAGCAATTCCGGATGGCTTTTCACCCGATATCCATTGACGAAAAATATCGCTTTAGCGTTATGTTTATCTAAAGTGTCGATCAGTGAAGTAATCATTTTTTCTTCTTTGGGTCCATCATCAAAAGTTAACAAGACCACTTTGTTTGGGCTCGCTTCATCGTTTGGTTTAATATAATAATTTTCATTCATATGATACGTCTTTTCCACTTTCTCTTCTGTAGAAACCTTCTCCGAAGATTCAAGTTCTTCTTCTGTCGCAGTTGAATCTTCCGTTGAAGGCTCGGGCACACCAGATCCGGGTTCTCCTGTTTCAGTTGGGTTAGAGTTACCTTGCTCTTTTTGAACCGTGGTAGTTGATTCGCCCGCTGGTGTGGAATTATCAGATGTTTTTTCTTCCGCTGTCCCACAAGCTGACAACAGCAAACTTGCAGCAATGATCAATGCGGCGGTATGTCTAAACATGATTTCAACTCGCTTTCCTGTATTTATACGGAATGAGATCGCTCACTACCGCAAACACTAAATATGATTTTAACACTTGAAGGAGGTTGGTGTAATGAAGACGTCATCCTTTTTTTGGGGTATTGTCATTGGTGTTGCAGCCAGTTCATGGCTGTCCAAAGGCAAATTGCCCATGATGTCATCGGGTTCATCAAGAAATATGATGGATCAGGCAAAACATAAGATGATGGAAATGACTTTCCCGGGTATGGACGGGTTCACAAGCAAGCAAAATCAACATGGTGAATCCCACAAAAATCCGGCAGCAAAGACCGCAAGAGCAATCACACCGCAGGAAAAAGAAGCGAATATGAGCATGCTCAAAGATTTTATTCGCACCAATCCGGATGTGAAGCATGAAGTTGAGCAAATTTTAAGCCAAACAAACACAACAGTACCGGGTTTATAAACCAAAACCTCCAATTAGAATCATCCACAGTCTAGATTGGCTGTGGAATGATTCTTTTTTTGTCGATTTTACTTCGTGCATTTAGAGGTATAAAATGATAACATAACTACATAGATTTATTTTCAGCACATATTGTTTTGTGCTTCATAATCTGTTATAAGACTTGCTTATAAAGGGGAGATCCTGTATGAAAATAGAACGACTAAGTCACGATAAGATACGGATTTTCCTGACCTTTGACGATCTGAGCGAGCGCGGAATACAAAAAGAAGATATGTGGCAGGAAATACCTAAGGTTCATGAACTGTTCACTGAAATGATGGATCAGGCCTATTCCGAACTTGGATTTGATGCCACAGGTCCACTCGCTGTCGAAGTATTCGCACTTCCCGCTCAAGGGATGGTTGTCATTGTCACACGTGGAAAATATGATCCGCAACAATATGGTTTAGGTCATGAAGATGATCTTCCTGAAGAAGTATATGAAATGGAAGTTACACTCGAGCAAAGCGATTCCATTGTTTATGCATTCAAGGACTTTGAAGTTCTCATTGAAGCTGCACATATGTTGCGTCAGCATGTTACGGACGCTGGGAGACTTTATTCTTATAAAGACAAGTGGTTCTTGCATTTGGAGCCAGATGAGGTAGATTCCACCAAACATGCGGCATTGATTGCCTTGCTTGCTGAATTTGGCGAAGGATCCTCAGTTACTCCGGCAGTTATGGAAGAGTATGGTAAGGTTGTTATTCCTGCACAAGCGATTGATGTTATCTGCACCCACTTCAAACGCCAGGATTAATCTCTAGTTGTAATCGCGTCTTTAGTCAGAGGAGGGAATTTCGGTGCTTTTGTTTTCGGTCTTAGCGGCAGCAGTTGCTCCGGGTCTCGCCTTGTTAACATACTTTTACCTGAAAGACCGTTATGATTATGAGCCACTTCATATGGTATTGCGGGTTTTCCTCATGGGGATTCTGATGGTACTGCCTGTGATGATTATTCAGCGTGGTATGATGATGTGGCTCGGGGATAATCCTTATCTTGAGGCCATTATGATCTCAGGTGGTGTGGAGGAATTTGTTAAATGGTTCGTACTTTATCATATCATCTATAATCACACCGAATTTGATGAGCCGTATGACGGGATATTATATGCAGTCGCTGTTTCACTTGGATTTGCCACTGTTGAGAATGTGTTGTATGCCTTTGCGGGGAATGCATCCGTCTCAGCCATGTTCCTTCGGGCACTGCTCCCTGTTTCAGGGCACGCTATGTTTGCGGTAATCATGGGTTATTACATGGGGAAAGCCAAGTTTATCGGTGGTAAGAAAAAGCGGTGGTACCTGGTTCTTTCTCTGGTGTTACCTTTTTTCTGGCATGCATTGTACGATGTCATCATGAACACCATGGTGAATCATTGGTTGTGGTTTATAGCGCCGCTAATGGCGGGCCTGTGGTATGGGGCAATGGGTAAAATCACACGAGCTAATAACCGTTCTCCTTTTCGTTTTGTGAAGCGGGAGGAAGAGGTTAAATTATAAAAATACGGACACACTGGTGGACATAAAGCGCATATTGCGCCTATGGCTCCGGTGTGTTTTTATTTTTACAGATAAACTCCCGGGGAATGACCAACAGAAACGGAGATCGTTGTGATGAGAATTAAAATTAAAATCAGATGCAAACAATGCGGTGAACGATTTACATTACGAGGCAAGAAAGAACGGGGCCGGATTGAGACGGGATTCAAGCAGTGCCTCTGTGATAACAGAGACCAGTTCGAAATTGAAGAAGAGGGCATGGCAACTGGGATTCAGCTGAATTAAAAGGAGGACCCAAACGGTACTTTAGCAGCCTGCTTGTGTAAGGACTGGAAATCGCATGCATAAGAGATCTTTCTTCGATCCACAATAGAGGTAGTGGTTTAGAAGAAAGGAGACTCTACCGATGTATAAACGATTAAGTTCAGTTATGTTTCCGATATTTGCGGTTCTGCTGGTCGGTGCGCTCGTGTGGGGCTATCAGGAGAATCAGGAGAAGAATGCAATTCTGATCAAGGCAGAGAATCAATATCAGCGTGCCTTTCACGATTTATCTTTTCATATGGACAAATTGCATTCGGAGATTGGTAACACCTTGGCGGTTCACTCTACATCACAGGGGATGCATCGCAAAGGTTTGATGAATGTATGGCGACTCACCAGTGAAGCGCAGAATGAGATCAACCAACTGCCACTCACCATGCTGCCATTTAACGAGACAGAGGAGTTTCTCTCGCGTATTTCCAACTTTGCCTATCGGGCGTCGATGCGTGACTTGACGAACGAACCGCTAAGTGAGAAGGAAATGGGCAACCTGAAAAAGTTGTATCAGAATTCATCCGAGATTACCAAGAATCTGCAGGATGTGCAGCAGAAAGTCCTGACGGACCGATTGCGCTGGATGGATGCAGAGACTGCCATGGCAACGCAAGAGCAAACCATGGACAACACGATCGTTGATGGTTTTCGTACTGTAAACAAAAAGGTACAGGAATACCCGGAGCTTGATTGGGGTCCTTCCGTATCCAATATCTATGCAAAACGATCAGTCAAGAAACTGGACGGCTTGCCGGTGACCAAAGAACAGATTCAGAGCAAGGCTGCAAAATTCTCTGATGCGGATCGTAGCAAAATCCAAGTGCAGGAGAACGGCAAAGGAACAGACTGGGAGTCTTACACTGCCACGATTGATCATGCCAACAATGGCAAACTGATGATGGATTTCACCCGTAATGGTGGAATGCTGATCTCTTACAGTGATACGCGTCCAATCGGAACCAAAAAAGTGTCTCGTCAGAATGCCATGGCTAAAGCAGATCAATTTCTAATGAACAAAGGCTATAAGGATATGAAGGCTGTAAACTATGATGAATATGGTAATCTGGGTAACCTTACTTATGTGCGTAAGCAAGGGGACACCTTGATCTATCCCGAGAAAATGTCAGTTCGTGTAGGTTTGGATACAGGCGAAGTAACCGGCTTCCAGGCGAGTGACTTTGTCTACGAACATAATGACATGCGCAAAATTCCGAAAGCAACTCTTACGGAGCAACAGGCGCGGAAAAAGCTTAATTCGGAGTTCGAAGAAAATTATGTTCGCAAATCTCTGATTGAGAATGATTACAGCAAAGAAGTATTGTGTTATGAATTCGGAGGAAAAATTAACGGTTCCCGTTACCGGATATACATTAATGCGAATACAGGATTAGAAGAAGCGGTTGAAGAGATCAAACCGGTCAATGCAACCTCATAAAAAGATGGATAATCTCAATTTTAAGTTGAGCGAATAACTGCGGCAGACCACGATGTGGTCTGTTTTTTTCTTGTTCAATGTGAGAAAGGTCATGGTATAATAGTCCTTGTACATACGAAGATAAATACATAAAGTGGCGGTGAAAAGCTTGTTTCCTAAAATAAATGAAATTTTATACATCCAGATTGCTTCTGCAGATGAAAAAGAGGAATACAAAGAATACAAATCACGCATTGCAGATATGGATGACAGCAGTTTTCTGATTGAGGTCCCGATGCAACAAGGAAGCAGCCGTCTGAAAAGGCTCTTTTTCGGAGATGAATTGTCCATTTCATATATTACGGAGGATGGGGTCCGGCATTATTTTAATACCTATGTCACGGGATTTGAAGAAGATGTAGTCCGTCTTGTTCGTATCCGCAAACCGTTACCGAGCGATATATCCAAAATACAACGTCGCAGCTTTCTTCGTGTTCATGCCAACCTCGAATTGGCCATCCAGAGTGAAGATCTGACCCGTGCCGTCGGATTGACTGAAGATATTGGTGGCGGTGGATTGTCCATCTACGGCGAAACAGGTTTCTCAATAGCTGAAGGTCAAAAACTGAAATGCTGGTTGCTGGTTCCCTACCGGAATTCAACCATTGAGCATGTGAATTTTGAAGCTGAAGTTGTGCGGATCAAAACCCTGGAAACCGGCAGACAGCTATGCATGTTGAAATTTGTGCAGATATCAGATTCGGAACGCCAGAAAATTATCAAGTTTTGTTTTGAACGGCAATTGGACTATCGTACGAAATAGGAATGTTGTGGCATAAAAAGAAGGAACTGCGGGTACCGTAATGAAAAAAACGGAGGCATTGCCATGAATCATCGTCATGCAACCCGCAGATATGATCGGCTTTATTATGTTTTCTCCAGGCGAATGGAACGAAAGGTTACGATTCTGATTACAGCCCTTATAATCCTGCTTGTGGTGTATCAATTGCTGCTGTTGGTTCCGGGCTTCAAAAAGTATATGACCACCATTGATCGGCTGGAAGGAACGCCAATTCATGTGCAAACGGTGAATGATTACAAACGTCGTTGATTTGTCTGTTTTTGCATCCATGTGTAGAGTGTGGTATAATTTTCACGATGCAGGCAATGCCTGTTTTTTTATTGAGGTTTATCGTTTGAGGAGGAATGCCCCGTTGGCAAGCCAGAACACATCAGAGAACGGGAAAATGAACGTTGCAATTGACGGACCTGCCGGTGCCGGGAAAAGCACGGTGGCCCGATTGGTTGCAGAGGCGCTCGCGTATGTATACGTCGATACAGGCGCAATGTACCGTGCGGTAACCTTGCACATGCTTCGGAAAGATATTTCACCGGAAGAAGTGACACAGGTACTTCAGGAAGCCCAAAAGCTGGTCATTGATTTACAACCGGATCCCGACGGACAGAAAGTGTTCTGTAATGGGGAAGAAGTAACCTCGGAAATCCGCTCCCGTGAAGTGACGGGAATCGTGTCCCGATATGCGCAAATCGAGGGGCTGCGTACGCAATTAGTGGATACTCAGCGGCAAATGGCTTTGCGCAAGGGCGTCGTCATGGATGGACGCGATATCGGAACGACAGTACTGCCCGATGCGGAAGTGAAAATCTTCATGACTGCCAGTGTCGAAGAGCGTGCGCTTCGCCGCTTCAAAGAACTGGACCCCTCTGAAGGACTAACGCTGCAACAACTGGAGCGAGACATTGCCACCCGTGACAGATTGGATGAGAGTCGGGAAATTTCCCCGCTTCGTTGTGCTGAGGATGCTATCGTTCTTGATACAACAGAGATGAACATCCATGAAGTGGTTGACAAAATCGTATCTTATTGCACAATGGTCAGAGGAGAGATCGGTCTATGATTTACACATTTTGCAGCACATTACTGCGGATCATTTATACCATTCTTTTCCGCTTGGAGGCCGTTGGACGGGAGAATATTCCGAAAGAAGGCGGCGTACTTTTATGTTCCAATCATATTAGTAACTTCGATCCTCCAACCGTTGGTATCAAACTTCGCCGTCAGGTGCGTTTCATGGCCAAAAGCGAGTTGTTTGAAATTCCGGTACTCGGCCGAATTATTAAAGCCGTGGGCGCTTTCCCCGTTAAACGTGGAGGTGTCAGCAAGGAATCCATCAAAACCTCACTCAATATTTTGCGTGATGGTCAAGTGCTTGGAATCTTCCCCTCGGGAAGCCGTCACAATGATGGAGGTATCGGCAAAAAAGGGGCAGCGAGTTTTGCTCTCCGCAGTGGCGCTACAGTTATTCCTACTGCTATTATCGGTAACTACAAAGTTTTTCGTAAGATGAAAGTTGTATATGGAGCACCAGTAAGTTTGGACGAGTTCAAGGAAGACCCATCTGGAGAAGCTCTGGAGAAGGCGACTGAAAAGATTATGTCCAAGATTAACGAAATGGTGCAAACGGGCGTGCCAAGCAAGTAATGGCTTCGTCAGTAGCTGAGTGCATGTTTCCATATTTTTGAGGGAGACTAAAGTTTGAGCACTCAGTGATGAAAGTGTTTTGAACTCTGCTACAGGCAGGTTTGAATATAATGGGGTTTTTGAATTGAGGAGGGTATTTGACATGTCGGAAGAAATGAAAAATCAAGAAGCAACCCAAGATGAGTTGGATCAATTCGTTTCCTTGAAAAAAGGAGATACCGTAAAAGGAACCATCGTCAAATTGGAAGATAACCAAGCCTATGTGAGCATTGGATATAAATATGACGGTGTCATTCCAATTCGTGAACTGTCTTCATTACATGTTGACAGCGCGTCTGACGCAGTAGAAGTTGGACAAGAAGTTGAAGCTAAAGTTCTTAGCATCGACGACGAGAAAGAAAAACTCGTTCTGTCCAAACGTGCAATCGACAGCGAAAACGCATGGGATCAATTGCAAAAGCATTTTGAAGACCAAGACGTATTCGAAGTTGTTGTAGGTGATGTTGTTAAAGGCGGTCTGGTAGCAGACGTGGGCGTACGTGGATTTATCCCGGCTTCCATGGTTGAACGCCATTTCGTTGAAGACTTCAGCGACTACAAAGGACGCACACTGCGTGTTAAAGTGAAAGAGATCGACCGTGAGAACAACAAAGTGATCCTTTCCCAAAAAGACGTACTGGAGCAAGAATTCGAAGCAAACAAAGCTACAGTAATGGCTGGTTTGCAAGAAGGTCAAGTGATCGAAGGTACAGTACAACGTTTGACTCAATTCGGTGCATTCGTTGATGTGGGCGGAGTTGACGGTTTGGTTCACGTTTCCGAGCTGGCTTGGACACACGTTGAAAAACCATCCGACGTACTGTCTGAAGGTGATAAAGTTAGTGTGAAAGTGCTGAAAGTTGACCCTGAAAAAGGCAAAATCAGCTTGAGCATGAAAGCTGTTCAACCAGGTCCTTGGGAAACAGCAAGCGAAAAATTCAATTCCAGCGATATCGTAACAGGTGTTGTAAAACGTCTGGTAGACTTCGGTGCATTTGTTGAAATCGCTCCTGGTGTTGAGGGACTTGTGCATATCTCGCAAATCTCCCACAAACACATCGGCACTCCTCATGAAGTGCTGAAAGAAGGACAAGAAGTTCAAGTTAAAATCTTGGACATGAACCCTTCTGAGCAACGTGTAAGCTTGAGCATCAAAGAAACAGAAGAAGCTCCAGCTCAACCACAAAAATCAGAAAGACCTTCAAGAAACAACGCTCCGCGTGAAGAAATCAACAATCCAAACGTTTCCTTGAACAATCAAGGTATGAGCACTACGCTTGGCGAACTGTTTGGAGACAAACTCAGCAAATTCAAATAAGTTAACAATGCATGGTTCTAAGTTATATACTGCATATTTTGCTGAATAACAAAAGCAAGATCGGCGAGCCCCAGGCGGGTTCGCCGATTGTTTTTATTGCGAGTAATTTGGCATGAAACGTTAGCCAAGACATATCTTTTTTGCTATGATGAGTATCGTAAGTATGGACAGGAGGAGTGGAATGTATGGCAAGACCCGTTGTGGCAATTGTCGGACGACCGAACGTGGGTAAATCCACCATTTTCAATCGGATCATCGGCGACAGACTGGCCATTGTGGAAGACAAGCCGGGCATTACCCGTGACCGTATATATGGAATCGGTGAATGGAACGGTAAACCATTTAGTATCATTGATACGGGTGGTATCGAAATTGATGGTGAAGATGTAATTTTAAAATCGATTCGGATGCAAGCAGAGCTCGCTATTGAAGAAGCGGATGTTATTGTATTCATGTGTGATGCAAAAGCAGGTATTACGCAATCGGATGAAGAGGTAGCAGAGATGCTCTACCGCTCAGGCAAGCCTATTGTTGTAGCCGTTAACAAAGTGGATAATATCGGACGAAGTGAGCTCATTTATGAGTTTTATGGATTTGGTTTCGGTGATCCCATTGGCGTATCAGGAAGTCACGGTACAGGTGTAGGTGATTTGCTTGATGCAATTGTGGAGAAGTTGCCAGAACTTGAGGAAGAGACTTACGATGAAGATGTCATTCGTGTAGCTCTGATCGGACGTCCTAATGTAGGTAAATCTTCACTGGTGAACGCTATTCTGGGTGAAGAGCGTGTCATTGTAAGTGACGTGGCTGGAACGACCCGGGATGCGATTGATACACCTTTTGAAAAAGACGGCCAACGTTACGTGCTGATTGATACAGCAGGTATGCGTAAGCGTGGTAAAGTATATGAAACAACTGAGAAATACAGTGTAATGCGTGCGATGCGTGCGATTGAGCGTGCAGATGTTGTTCTGATTGTCATTAATGGTGAAGAAGGCATTATTGAACAGGACAAGCATATTGCAGGATATGCATTCGAAGCTGGTAAAGCGTCATTGTTTGTTGTGAACAAATGGGACGTGGTAGAGAAGCATGACAAAACGATGAAAGAGTTTGAGAGAAAAATTCGGGATCACTTCCTGTTTATGACTTATGCTCCAGTCGTATTCTTGTCAGCCCTCACAAAACAACGCTTACAAAAATTGTTGCCGGTTGTGAAAAGGGTAGCCGATCAACACTCGTTACGTGTACAAACACATCTACTTAACGATGTGGTATCGGATGCAGTAGCTATTAACCCTCCGCCAACGGATAAAGGACGGAGAATGAGAATTAACTATGTGACTCAGGTTGCCGTTAAGCCACCGACCATGGTTGTTTTTGTGAACGATCCGGAATTGATGCACTTCTCATATGAGCGCTACCTGGAGAATAAAATCCGTGCAGCGTTTGATTTCGAAGGAACACCAATTCGTATATTTACTCGGAAGAAGTCCGACGAAAGTTAGGGGAGAAGTGTGTGATTTTACAAATCGCAGCGATTGTACTGAGTTATCTGCTCGGTTCGATCAGCTTTAGTGTCCTCCTTGCCAAAGCGATACGGGGGATCGATATTCGTCAGCACGGAAGCGGAAACGCGGGAGCTACCAATACATTGCGTATTTTGGGTAAAGGACCGGCAATTGCTGTTCTGTTACTTGATGTACTTAAGGGTGTTGCAGCTGTATGGATTGGAATCTGGCTGAACGACGGTTCTGCCTGGATTCCTGCACTCAGTGGTATAGCAGCCATTGCAGGACATAACTGGCCGCTTTACTTCCATTTTCGTGGAGGAAAAGGCGTTGCCACAGCCATTGGTGTTCTGGTGAGTCTTGCTTTCCTGCCTGCGTTATGTGCTGGGGTGATCGCCATTCTGTCTATTGTATTGACACGCTATGTTTCATTGGGGTCTCTGATTTTTGTAGCATTTACACCCATCTTTATCCTGGTATTACCCGGATATTCAATGAATATCTTCTGGGGGAGTCTGATTATTTGTCTGTTTGCGTTCTGGAGACATCGTACCAATATTGCGAAGCTCGCCAAAGGACAGGAAAATAAATTGGGATCGAAAAACCCTGGAGGGGGTAAACGAGTTGTCTAAAAAAGTTGCTGTTCTGGTCGCTGGGAGCTGGGGAACAGCTCTCGCCAGTGTACTCGCCGCCAATCAGTTGGATGTGATGATGTGGACACGTGGTGAAGACCAAGCTAACGAAATCAATAACAAGCACACCAATACTCGCTATCTTCCGGATGCGGAGCTTTCATCACGGATTCAAGCAACAACTGATATGGAAGCTGCGGTGGAAGGCGCTATAGCTGTGTTAATTGTTGCGCCTTCATCAGCCATGCGTGCAGTTACGAATCAGCTTAAGGCTTATTACAAGCCTGAGATGTTAGTCATTCATGCAACCAAAGGTTTTGAGACAGAAAGCCTGAAACGGATGTCCACAGTCATTTCAGAAGAGCTTGAATGTGAAGAAGGACGTGTGGTTGTTCTTTCTGGTCCAAGCCATGCGGAAGAAGTGGTGAAGCGTTGTCCAACGACGGTGGTTGTAGCTTCACTGGATAAGGCATCTGCCGAGTCTGCCCAAGCTTTGTTTATGAATGCTTATTTCCGGGTTTACACGAATCGGGATATGATCGGTGTTGAGCTGGCGGGCGCATTCAAAAATATCATTGCTCTTGGTGCAGGCATGTCCGATGGTCTTCAATTTGGTGATAATGCCAAAGCCGCTTTGCTAACACGCGGTTTGGCAGAGATCACACGTATTGGTGTTGAGATGGGAGCAAATCCGCTAACGTTTTCGGGACTTGCTGGAATCGGGGATCTGGTTGTAACGGCTACAAGTCAGCACAGTCGGAACTGGAGAGCAGGTTCCATGTTGGGCCAGGGACAGAAGCTGGATGATGTTCTGAAGTCCATGGGCATGGTGGTAGAAGGCATTCGAACTACGCAAGCTGCCTATTTCATCTCACAAAAATACGGTGTACAAATGCCAATTGCGGATCAGTTATATCACGTATTATTCCAGGAGAGACAGCCCCGTGATGCGGTTGAAGCCTTGATGGGACGTGACCCGAAGACTGAAATGGAAGTCATGAAACTTGAAACCTGGGAGCAGTGGCATTCCTGATTGTAATCAGCCTAAACGTACCTTGTGAAATAAGAAGCTTATTCACCTTTTCTGTAGCAGACTCATACTATACACATGAGTATTGCCGGAGGAGGGGAGACGAATGGGTAACAACATTTCCAAAGATGCACTGAATGCAATCAACAAGAAAACGGGTAAAACGATAACGGAAGGTGCCGTTAAGAAATTGGCAAGCACGGTGAAACCAACGACGATTCAGAATGAAGCTCAGTTGCGCCAATTGATCAAACAAGTATCCGCCATGGCGAAAGTTCCGGTATCTGAGGATACGGTTAAGGATATTGTGAGTGCGGTCAAGAAAAGCGGATTGAATCCGAGCAGTATGGAATCGTTAATGAAAATGATGATGAAAAAATAATAGATCACACCTGCATGTACAGGTGACCAGTAAGACAAAAAGACGAGTCGGCTTCTGCCGGCTTGCTTTTTTGTCTTTTTTTTGGAAAGTTGAGCTGAATTTCGTGTTATAATGGTTGCAATTGTCACAGTGTCAGTGATGAATATCGGACTGAAGGGGAGACTGCTGGATTATGAGCGCAATGGACAAGATGTGGCTGTCATTGGTGGCCATCCTCATTATGGGACTATCTGTATTCCTGATTACGTTTGCTCGTGCCAAAACAAAAGGTATTGTACGGGGGATTCTTTCTCTGATTGCATTTTTGATTATGCTGATTGGCTTTTTCGGTGGAATCGCTTCTCTGACCTGATTTCCCATGCCTGAAAGATAACATCCGCATAAGCACATCATAAGAACTGACACAATGAACACGGATGAGGGGAGTGTGAGCCTATGAGGCCGCATGATACGGAGGGTCGGACAGAGCGTTATCCGGAATTACACGCGGCTTTGCTGGAAACGGCCAAAGCCTGGAACACACAGCCACAGACATGGTTACTTGGAGGAAGTTGTGGGTTGCTGCTTCAAGGGGTGGAGTTGCAACAGGCTCCGAGAGATATTGATATCTATGCGGATGTTGCTGCTGCTAAGGAACTTCACCGTAGCGCCCCGGGGAAAATGCTTGACGAGCCTACAGTGGACAAGACAGGACCGTATGCTTCTCTGCTGAGCCACTATCAGGTGGGTGAATGTGCGCTGGAACTGGTTGGTGGTTTCGAAATATGGGCTCGCAAAAGTTGGTACCGTATTGAGATTGAATATGTACTTGCTCCGCATGCACCAGTAGCACAAGTGGGTTCATATAGCCTGCGACTGATGCCGCTTGCGCATGAGCTGTTGTTTAATCTGTTGCGAGGTCGTGAAGATCGTTATGTCCCCATTGCGTCACAGATGCGCGAGCAGCCAGATGCACATCAACCTATAATGATGCTTTTAAGTCAACAGAATGTATGGACAAGCCGCTTCAGAGCCGAGGTGGAAGAGCTTGTTGGCTTTACATGGCCCCAGTAGGTTAGGGAGGAAAATGATGGACTATAAAGTTACTTTTTTACCTATGAACAAATCGATAGCGCTCAAACCAGGGGCAACACTTCTGCATGCAGCACGACGTGCTGGAGTCAAGATTACGACCCGATGTGATGGTAAAGCGGCTTGCCTGATGTGCAAAGTGAATGTGGATGAAGAACATCGGGCGGAACTGTATCCACCAACAGATGCAGAAAAGCACAAGCTGGGTTCACTGTTGGAAGCAGGTACACGACTGTCCTGTCAGGCCAAGGTGTGTGGATCTCTATCGGTTCATGTTCCAGAGGACCCGCTGAAGGCAGCCATTCGGAAACAACTGGAACGTCAACAACAGGAAGACGACTGGTTCTGAGCGTTATAACATTGATTCTCTAATGAGTTATTCAAGGAGGACACGAATGATTAGGAACAAGCCAAAATGTGTGGAAGGAAGCAGACGGCAGCGTCTGAAACATCAGACGGGCGGTCTGCTGTTATTCCTGTTGTTTGCTTTTACAGCAAGTGGTTGTATGTATCCATCCCAGAGTAATTCGGACCCTAAGATAGCCTATCGGGAAAGCGTGAGCCGTATCCAGAGTGCGGTCGAGGCATTTCAGCAAGATGAGGGAATTTTGCCAATCATCAATGCAGATATGGAAACGCCAAAATATGAAAAGTTCAGAGTGGATCTGCCCAAGTTGAAGCAACTGGGGTATCTGGATGAAATACCAGGGACTGCTTTTGAAAGCGGTGGGAGCGCTTACTTCCTTATTCAGGACGAAGAAGTGAATCCGACCGTTAAAGTGATGGATCTTCTGACCGTACAGAAAGTAAACGATGTGCAACGAATGGTTAATCAATATAAGTCCGTACATAATAATAAGCTGCCACGCGGGGAAGAACTGTATCCGGGGTTATATGCTGTGGATATGGAGCAGGCTGCTCAGGCAGGTACTCCTTCCATAACGTTGAATAGTGTATATTCAGGTCAGGCGTTACCTTTTATGATGGATGACGAAGGCAAGGTCTATGTAGATTATGCTTTTGACATTATGCAGGCAGTCGAAAAGTCTGACGTATCTCCAGCAGAGACTGAAGATGTTCGGGATTTGCTGGTGGAACACTCCTACTTCGTACCTGTAAAATCGGTTTTCTACGCTTGGCAAAATAATGCGCCAGTTGCCCAGCCGATAAAATAAGTATGGTTGCAATTCAAATGATTAAGCTGTATAACCACCATGGCTCTAATGGTTCAAAAAGAGATATTCCAAATAAGGGATATCTCTTTTTCTTTTGTCAGTATGAGCAATAACCGTCATAAAAGCTTCAGGGATCACATAAAGTAGATTGAAATAAAGACGCGCAGTCCGAGATCGGGGGATTCTCCTAATGTCATCACCTTAAGATAAAAAAACAAAAATACGCGTCATATTGCCGCATACGGATACATAAGATGATACTAGTCCAATTGCATGTACGAGTTAACGCCGCTCTCGCCGGTTTCATCAGAATGCAACGTTCGGCGGCGGACGACTTCCGGGCACTCACAAAGGCGGCTCTACCGTTGCAGGGATTTCAGTCTTCTGATTGAAAAAACGAAGCGGATGCTCTTTAGCATTTTTCCTTCGGAGTAATTTAGGGAGGGGATTTCATTGGAGAAAGTGGACATTTTTAAGGACATAGCTGAGCGGACCGGAGGGGATATTTATCTCGGGGTTGTCGGCGCAGTCCGGACGGGAAAATCAACATTTATTAAACGATTCATGGAAACCATTGTGTTGCCAAACATCACTAACGAGGCTGACCGTGCTCGAGCGGTGGATGAACTTCCACAGAGTGCAGCGGGTAAAACCATCATGACTACCGAACCGAAATTCGTACCAAATAACGCAGTCCAGATCAAGGTGGCAGAAGGACTCGATGTCAATGTGCGTCTTGTGGATTGTGTAGGTTACGCGGTGGAAGGAGCCAAGGGATACGAGGATGAGAATGGTCCACGCATGATCTCCACGCCTTGGTTTGAGGAACCAATTCCATTCCAGGAAGCCGCTGAGATTGGTACTCGCAAAGTTATTCAGGAGCATTCCACACTGGGTGTCGTGGTCACAACAGATGGCACAATTGCCGAAATTGCTCGCAGTTCCTATGTGGAATCCGAAGAACGGGTCATAGCGGAATTGAAAGAAGTGGGTAAACCGTTTGTCCTGGTCATCAACTCCACACGTCCTCGCAGTGAAGAAGCCCTGCAATTGCGTAGTGAGCTTGCTGCCAAATACGATATTCCGGTGATGACACTCAGTGCAGCGACCATGACGGAAGATGATGTGACGGGTGTACTTCGTGAAGTGCTCTATGAGTTCCCTGTGCATGAAGTGAATGTAAACTTGCCGAGCTGGGTTATGGTGCTCAACGAGACTCACTGGCTGCGTAGCAACTACGAAAATTCCGTACGGGATACCGTCAAGGATATTCGCAGACTTCGTGACGTGGATCGGGTTGTCGCACAGTTCATGGAATATGAATTCATTGATCGCGCAGGCCTGAGTGGCATGAATATGGGGCAGGGTGTAGCCGAAATTGACCTGTACGCGCCGGATGAACTGTATGATCAGATTCTCGTGGAAGTGGTTGGCATCGAGATTCGCGGTAAGGATCATCTGCTGCAATTGATGCAGGAATTCTCGCATGCGAAGAGAGAATATGACCGCTTCGCAGAAGCGCTAGAGATGGTCAAAACGACCGGATACGGCATTGCTGCTCCATCTCTTGCCGAGATGGCTCTGGATGAACCTGAGCTCATTCGTCAGGGCACCAAATTTGGCGTACGTCTGAAAGCAACGGCACCGTCCATTCACATGATCCGGGTTGATGTGGAATCGGAGTTCGCTCCAATCATCGGTACGGAGAAACAAAGTGAGGAACTGGTGAGATACCTGATGCAGGACTTCGAGAACGACCCGATCAAGGTATGGGATTCAGACATGTTTGGTCGTTCGCTGCACTCCATTGTGCGAGAAGGTATTCAGGGCAAGATTGCCATGATGCCGGATAATGCAAGATACAAACTGCAAGAGACGCTGGGAAGAATCATTAACGAAGGTTCGGGCGGCTTGATCGCCATCATTCTGTAAAACATCAAAAGACCGTAAGGGGGCATCCCCTCGCGGTCTTTTTTACGTGATTTCTTTATTTTGGATGAAATGGATAGGAAGATTAGTACTTTCGAAAAAACTTAGCGAGTTTTAGCTTTAAATTGCTAAAACCCATTTACATACTAGGGATTAGCCGTTATATTAATATTCAACTATTGTGATCGAGATCACAGAGAGTGGACAGGGGGATACAGAGATGAAAAGAAAAGAGACTAAATGGGTATGGTTGAGTGTGTTATTAGTATTTACATTGGCGCTGTCCGCTTGCGGAATCAAAAAAGAACCGGTAGCCACTCCGGCTTCGGGTGCATCAGATGATACACCAAAAACGGAAGCAGTTACAGGCCCTCTGAGCGGCAAGCGGATCGCACTTATTATGGAATTTAATACAGGTACTTTCTCGCAGCAATATGTACAAGGTGTAAAAGAAGAAATCGAAAAATTCGGTGGAGAACTGACAACGTTTGTTGCCGATAATGACAAAGCAAAGATGGTATCCTTGCTTGATAGCGCTATTAACCAGAAGTTCGATGCCATTCTCACGGATCACGGGGATTCCCTATTAGAGCCAGGCGTGAAGAAGGCAGTAGAACAGAATATTCCAGTGGTCGTGTTTGACGCAGCTATCAGTGTTCCGGGAGCCACAGTCCTGTCGCAGGATGACCAGAAGATGGCTGAACTGACGCTGGAGCAAATGAAAAAAGATATCAATGGACAAGGCAATATTGTAAAAGTATGGGTAGCTGGTTTCGCACCGATGGAACGCCGTCAGATTGCATACGGTGAATTCATGAAAGCAAATCCGGACATCAAGGAAATAGCAACATTCGGTTCTGCACAGAACCCTGCGCTGGATACTCAAGCCAAAATGGAAGCTATTCTCAAGCAATATCCAAAAGGTGAGATTACAGCTGTATGGACTGCATGGGATGAGTTCGCCAAAGGTGCAGCACGTGCGATTCAACAAGCAGGACGTGATGAGATCAAAGTATATGGTATTGATATGAGTGACGAGGACCTGCAAATGATTCAGGACCCGAAAAATCCTTGGGTTGCTTCTGCGGCTGTTGATCCAACGGATATTGGTCGCGTCCAAGTACGTTATGCTTATCAGAAACTGAACGGGGATGAGACGGAAGATGCAGTTGTTCTTAACCCGGTCTATGTTCAACGTGAAGCTCTGCCAGATAAACAAATCTCCACTTCGGAGCTGTCTGAGTTCGTTGAAGGTTGGGGTGGTAGCACACAAGGAATCAAGGACTGGATGAGCGAATACGGAATTACTGCTAAATAAGCAGCGTATGGGAAGCGCGCCGCAAGGCGCGCTTTTTCCAACCATAATAAAGACACGTGAGATATGGATGAGAAAAGGGATACTCCCGGAAGGGAACGATTGGAGGTTAACATCATGAGCACTGCACCAACTCTGCTTCAAATGGAACATATCCACAAGCAGTTTTCAGGTATTCCTGCACTGAAGGATGTGGATTTCTCTGTAAAAGGTGGGGAGATTCATGCGCTGCTGGGTGCCAATGGTGCCGGTAAAAGCACGTTAATGAAAATTCTGTCCGGTGCCTATCCATTGGATCAGGGAACGATTCAGTTAAGTGGACAAGCGCTTCATTTGAATTCTCCGGGAGACGCAAAGGCAAGTGGGATTCACTGTGTCTATCAGGAAGTGGACGCGGCACTGGTGCCACAGCTGACGGCTGCGGAGAACATTATGTTGGATCAGTTGGCTTCATCTGCTGGAGGTTGGTGGAAAAGTCCACGGAAGCTGCAACAGCGCGCGGTTGAGGCATTGAAGCAATTAGGGGCGGACATATCCGTTCACCAAAAAGTGGCCGATCTGACACTTGCAGAAAAACAGATGATTTTGCTGGCACGGATTTTGATTCAGGATGCCAAGGTCATCATTTTTGATGAACCGACTGCACCGCTGAGCCAGGAAGAAACGGATGCATTTTTCCGGATTGTTCATCTCCTGAAGGATCGGGGCGTTGCCTGTATTTTCATTACCCATCGTCTTGCTGAAGTGACGGTTCACTGTGATCGCGTTACGGTTATGAGAGATGGGCAACACGTATTTACCGGTGAAGCAAAGGGACTGACGATCAACGATTTGGTTACACAGATGCTGGGCAAACCATTCGAAGAAGAGTTTCCGAAGACAGAAGCGCCCTTGGGGGAACTGCTGTTGGAGGCGCGTGGGCTTCGTCGTGGAGTGAAGGTTAAAGGTGTTAACCTCTCTGTAAGCCGAGGTGAAGTACTCGCTGTGGTGGGTCTGGTAGGCGCGGGTAAAACGGAAAGCTCTCGTTTGCTGATTGGTGCAGATCGGCTGGAGGGAGGCGAGATCCGGCTTAACAACCGTAATCTCCGCCTGTCTCAGCCTGCGGATGCGGCGGCTCTGGGGATTGTTTCTGTACCGGAGGAGCGACGTAAACAAGGAATCCTGATTCAGGAGAACGTGGAACGGAATTTAAGTCTACCTTTGCTAAGCCGTCTTAGTACATTAGGTTTCGTAAGCCGCAAGCGGGAACGTCTGAATGCAGAGTCATTAGTGAAACAGCTCGGAATTAAAACATCGTCCGTGAAACAGGAAGTGAAATATCTAAGCGGTGGTAATCAGCAAAAGGTAGCCATTGGTAAATGGCTTAATGCGGATGCGGATGTATTTATATTTGATGAGCCAACTAAAGGCGTAGATATTGGGGCAAAAAGTGACATTTTCCGCATCATTAATGAACTGGCTTTGGCGGGCAAGGGTGTAATCTATTTCACCTGTGAACTGGATGAAGGCATGGGAATTGGTGACCGAATCGCTGTCATGTGCGAAGGTGTTATCGTAAAAGAGTTCAAACGAGGCGAGACTAACCAAGAACAGCTGCTATACTATGCAAGCGGTGGACAAGAGGTGCAATCATGAAGGATAAATCACTGGATTTTGCGTTCCGTTACGGGGCGATTATAGTCATCATAGGTGTTATCGCATTTTTCGGAATTAAATTGCCTTATTTCTTTACGTACAGTAACTTGACCGATATTTTGGGCTCGATCTCTATCGTTACGTTTGTAGCGATCGGTGTTACGTTATCTCTCATTGTTGATGGATTTGATCTCTCGGTTGGGGCGACTGTCTCATTAACTACCGTTGTTACTGCTTCGTTAATGATTTGGTATCAACAACCACTGGCAATTGTAATTATTGTGCCACTAATCATTGGCGCTGTTATTGGTTTACTGAACGCTTTGCTCATTGTAAAATTGCGTATTCCGGATCTGCTTGCAACCCTTGCCACGATGTACATCATCGGAGGTATTCACAAAACGTATGCACAGGGATATACCATTTACAATCACATGCAGTTCCCTGACGGGAGCAAAGCTGCGGGAGAGATGGACCCGACATTTCTGCTTATAGGGCAGGGTAAATGGCTTGGTATGCCGATATCGGTTATCATGTTACTTATTGCGGTAATAGGTGTGCATATCTTTTTGACGTATACGAAATATGGGCGCCAGATGTACATTACAGGTGGTAATGAGGAAGCTGCACGGTTGTCTGGAATCAAGGTGAAAAAGGTGCGTACACTCGCCTATGTAGCCGCTGGAGTGTTTGCAGCAATCGGGGGTATCATCTATGCTTCCAAAGTAGGATCTGGGCAAATTGATGCGGGATCACCGTTGTTAATGGAATCCGTAGCTGCAGTATTTGTCGGTTTCTCTGTGTTTGGCGCGGGTAAACCAAATGTCATCGGAACCTTCATCGGTTCGGTTCTGATTGGTGTACTTGTTAACGGTTTAACGATGATGAACGTACAGTATTTCACACATGATATTGTAAAAGGTGGGGTTCTCGTGCTTGCCCTGGCGGTTACATTTTACGTCTTAAACCGCAACCGGACTTGAAATTGTGGGCTGTCTGTATTAGTATGAAATTTGTTCGGCGTCTGAAATGCCAGTGGTTTCAGACGACATTCTGCCGAAAATGACTGTTGACCGCAGGCGGAGATTTGTGTTCAGCGCTCAAGATGTACGTAGATTTTTTGCGTATGAACGTATATTTCGCTATAAAACGGAAACACAGTATAACATTCAGGACATTGATACAGGAGGTGAAAAACAAATGAACAAATCAGACTTGATTACACACGTATCTGAAGCGACTGAATTGTCCAAGAAAGATGTAACGAAAGCGGTTGATGCCGTATTCGAAGCAATCTCTGAGGCTCTTCAAAGCGGAGATAAAGTACAATTGGTTGGTTTTGGGAACTTCGAAGTTCGCGAGCGCTCTGCACGTAAAGGACGCAACCCGCAAACAGGTGAAGAAATCGAAATTCCTGCGAGCAAAATTCCTGCATTCAAACCAGGTAAAGCGCTCAAAGACGGAATTAAATAAGATTTCTACATATTCCATATGTCGACAAAAAGACCGTGACTTGTTCACGGCCTTTTCTTTTGCCCTTTAACGATGATTCTTGCGGTTCATTCGTATAAGGCGCAGGTTGACAAATGAAACAATCTTAATCATCATTAACGCTATCGAACTAAAGAAGGGGACATGCGTGATGGATCATCCAACCGGCAATGATTATATTGTAATTAAGGCAGAGGAAAATGGTGTCCAGGTGATCGGATTAACCCGAGGTCAGGATACACGTTTTCACCACACCGAGAAATTGGACAAGGGTGAAGTGATGTTTGCCCAATTTACCACCCATACTTCAGCTATTAAAATCCGGGGCAAAGCCACGCTAATTACCAAGCATGGACAGATTGAATCGGAGTAATGGACAGATTGAATACATTCAAATGAAGATTGCAGGCATAGCCTGCTTTTTTTCATTGTACAATGAGGTATGAGCCTTTACCGGACAGACTACACTAACAGGTAAAGGCAGGGAGGCGTATATGAAACCGCGGATGATTGTTACTGCTTCAATGCTGGCAACGGTTGCGGCGGTCTTTCTGCTTGTTGCGATACAAACCTTACATATGCGTACATGGGGCGGGGACAACGTACAGCCTGCCTCTGCATCACATCATCCAGTTCAGCTAACAAATGACAATCTGGTTGATGTGCTAAGCTCCATGCAACTATCAACGCCCATTGCAAGAGTGGAATGGAAACAGTCCATTTTGACACTGGACCTCAAAGTTAAAGGAACGGGTACAAGTTACACTGAAATCTATGAGAACATGGCAGCTGTGGCGGATCTGGGCTTTCGGAGCCTGGATAACGTGGATCAGGTGCTGCTACGTGTGATGGCAGAAGATGAATGGATGCATAAACGACATCTGTTACTTGCTGCTGATATTCGGCGTGGAGAATGGCCTCTGTATGCGATTGAAACATTACGGAACTGGAAAAGTGCGGCCTTTTCAGATGAATTGAAGGACTGGTTTCATTTGATGGAGACCGAACTCTGGAAGAAGCAATTCGAAATGACAAGTCAGGGGTAATAGAATAGCAGGATTCAGTGCGTGCCCGTTCAACATATGCTATAATATATAAGATTGTAGTGCAGAAATGGTTTAACAATGTTAAGGCTCGGAGGCTGAGAATGAATTCATATCGCGTACCCCAACTAGCAAAGAAATATACGGATTACGACATGATTCGACAACATACGGAAATCCCATCATTTCCGGATAGCCGGGCACGTCTGTTGCAGATATTTGTGGGCCGCACAGACGAAAAGGTGCATCAAGAGTTATATGCTCTTGCAACTTCGCTCGTTCAGTTGGCCATGGATACGCATGATCGAATCGATACCATTTCCGGTGAGCGGAGAGAGCAGGAGATGCGTTCACGCCAGTTGAATGTACTCGCCGGGGATTATTTAAGTAGCCGTTTTTATCAATTGCTTGCCCAAGCGGGCAGAATTGAAATGATTGGCAAACTCAGTGGTGCTGTATCCGGAGTGAACGCACGCAAGATGACGCTGTATGAACGGATGAAGAAGCTTCTCGTTTCGGCTGACGAATACTTGCGTGAAACGGTACAGCTGAGGATGCAGCTGTTTCTTTCATTTACAGGCATGATTCAACATAACGAAGAGTCATTATGGAACAGCCTGTTGACCGAATTCAGCTCCTGCGAAACGATCGTGGAAGAACTGAAGCGGATGAATGACGCAAAACAATATCTTCACAGCTATGCATATTGGCACATATACGAGCATGGTAATGACGATGAGCGCAATGTGTTGCGTCAGTCTGAACCGGATGCACGTGCATGGAACGCTATGGTGCTGAAGCATAGGGTTGGCGAGGTTTTGCTGGACAAGCTTCGCGAGTGTACACACCGCATTCAACTGTTGTTGCAAGACGAGGAAGGGCGGATGGGCTTGCATGAGATACATGCAATTCTAGAGCCTTACTTGGCATATTTGCAGCCTTCACATGCGGCAGTAAGGGAAGATTGAGGGGGAGACAGACGAATGGGGAGTGGAGAGACCAAACCGAAAGAAGAATATGTCCATTCGGTTTTTCAGAGTATAGCCGGAAAATATGATGTCATGAATGATATCCTAAGTTTCCGCAGGCATAAGGCTTGGCGTAAATTCACCATGAAAAAGATGAATATGTCCAAAGGCGATACCGGTCTTGATTTGTGCTGCGGCACATGTGACTGGACGCTTGCTATGGCAGAGGCAAGTGAAACGGGGCACATGCACGGACTTGATTTCAGTAGCAACATGCTGGAGGTAGGCCAGACAAAGATCAATGCGGTGCAACGTCAAAAGCAGATTACCCTGACACAGGGAAATGCCATGTCACTTCCTTTTGAAGACAATTCATTTGATTATGTGACGATCGGGTTTGGGCTGCGTAATGTACCTGATCTCAGACAAGTGTTGTCTGAAATGAAACGTGTGGTCAAACCTGGTGGTATGGTTGTGTGCCTGGAATTGTCCAAGCCAACATGGCAGCCGTTCAAAGGCATTTATTATTTTTATTTTGAGAAGGTTTTACCGAATCTTGCCAAAGTGTTTGCTAAAAGTTTTGAGCAGTACAAATGGCTGCCGGACTCACTGGCCATTTTCCCGGGAAGGCAGGAACTGGCAGACATTTTTGCAGAAACTGGATTACAACAAGTGCAGGCCTACCCTCTGACCGGAGGTATCGCGGCACTGCATATTGGAACCAAGGAGAATCAGCATGTTTAGGAAAATTCGCATCTTTTTAGAAATGATCAAGATTGAACACACGCTTTTTGCTTTACCTTTTGCATTTATGGGGGCCATCCTGGGCTCCATGGTAGTGAATGATACCTTCCCAAGCTGGATGCAGATCATGTGGGTATTGCTTGCGATGGTCGGTGCACGTAGTGCGGCTTTTGGTTTGAACCGAATTATTGACCAAGCAATTGATGGCAAAAACCCGCGTACCGCGATGAGAGCCATCCCGGCAGGACTGTTGAAAAATGGGGAAGTTGTTATATTTGTCATTATCTCATTTATATTGTTATTCTGGGCCTCATCCAATCTTAATGTATTATCGATGCAGCTGTTACCTATTGCTGTGTTTATGTTGGTACTGTATTCGTACACCAAACGATTCACATGGTTATGCCACATTGTTCTCGGAATGACGATTGGTTTGGCACCACTTGGTGGCTGGGTAGCTGTAACAGGAACGATGGATTGGACAGCGATTGTGCTGTACGTTACGATTGTGTTCTGGACAGCGGGCTTTGATATTATCTATGCATGTCAGGATCTGGAATTCGATCAGGGAGAGGGTCTTCACTCCATACCTTCCCGTTTTGGCCTGGTTAAATCCTTGCAGATCGCTAAGTTCTTCCATGTGATTACTGCAATTGGTTTTCTTGCGTTATTGTTGATGACAGATCTGAGCTGGTGGTATGGCGCAGGCATGTTGGTGACGTATGGAATTCTGTTCTATCAACACTATATTGTATCGCCTAATGATATGAGCCGTGTTCAAACGGCGTTTTTTACCATGAACAGTTTGCTTAGTTTAATTGTATTTACGTTCACTCTGATTGATCTGGCGGTGAAATAAATGGTGCAGCAGCCGGACAATAAACGACTGGTTGTCGGAATTACCGGAGCGAGTGGCAGCATATATGGCATTCGATTAATTGAAACGCTGCTTGATTTGGAATATAACGTTCATCTGGTCATATCCAATGCAGGGTGGCGTGTACTGAAAGAAGAATTGGACTGGGATGTGACGAATCGGGACGCGGTGCTGGAAGAAAAATTCGGCAACCGTGCCGGTTCTCTGATCTATCATCCTGTGAGTGATATAGGGGCCTCCATTGCCAGTGGTTCTTATCTGGCCGACGGCATGATTATCATGCCATGTTCGATGGGAACTCTTTCGTCCATCGCGCAGGGATCGTCGGATAATCTGATGTCTCGCGCAGCCGATGTTATGATGAAAGAGGGAAGAACATTGATCCTCGTACCACGTGAGACGCCTCTTCATGCAATCCATCTGGAGAACATGCTGAAGCTTTCTCGTCTTGGTGTACGAATGATACCGGCTATGCCTGCTTTTTATTACAAACCTCAGACTATGGATGAGTTGATTCTGTTTTTGGTGGGGAAAGTGCTGGATAGCTTGCGCATCCCACATCAACTGTTTACAAGATGGGGAGAACCGGATGAACGGGGATAACGACTGAGTTCGATACAAGGCTGTTTTTTGCCAAAGTGTTGCTCGGTTTATTTGTCCCCCGAATCCCGGGGTATTGGTGAGCACTGATGGTGAGTCTTCATGAACCACAGTCTTGACCCATGCTCCGGCAACTTCTGTATTTTGTTTCAGAATAAGTCGCAGAGTTTAATTTTCGGGTGTCGGCTATGACATTCGGAGAAGAAAAATACGTTAGATTACCTTATAGAACAACACAAGCAAGAACGGTAAGCCGGGTTTTTCGTAACGCCTGCAGGCCCGACTTGCTGGAGGGGAAGGTAAGCATGAATTTATGGACTGACAATACGCTGATACGGGTGAACGAATGAAACTATTGGATATTTTCGGGTTGTTAAAAAAGGACATGGATTACATTGAAAAAGAGTTGTATCGCAGTGTTCGAGGAGAACAGAAGCTGCTGAGTGAAACGTCACTTCATTTGCTCAAAGCAGGAGGAAAACGGTTGCGGCCCGTTTTTGTGTTACTTGGTGGGAAATTTGGTACATATGACATTGAACGTCTGAAATTGGTTGCGGTTCCGCTGGAACTCATTCATTCGGCATCCCTCGTTCACGATGATGTCATTGATAATGCGGAGACACGCCGAGGCAAACCCACGGTGAAATCAAAATGGGATAACCGGATTGCCATGTACACTGGAGACTATATCTACGGTAAGGCACTTGAAATGACTGCCGGATTATCCGATCCAGCGATTCATCGTATTCTTGCCAAAGCTATGGTACAGATGTCCATCGGTGAGATGGAGCAAATTCGCGACTTTTTCAATACGGGACAAAGTGTTCGTAACTATCTGCTGCGGATTCGCCGCAAAACAGCACTTCTGATTGCAGTTAGTTGTCAGTTAGGGGCATTGGCTACACGTGCGCCTGAGCATGTATCTTCCCTGCTGTATACGTACGGATACAATGTGGGGATGGCTTTCCAGATTCAAGATGATGTACTTGATCTGGTGGGTACTGAGAAACAACTTGGCAAGCCACCTGGCAGTGACATGAAGCAAGGAAATATCACTCTTCCTGTACTTTATGCCTTGGAAGAATCCGATCTGCGGGAACCTTTGCTTAAGGAGATTTCCCGTGTCCAGCATGAAGAAGGACGGGCAAGTGCATCGGATGCAATTGGAATGATTCGCCAAAGTCAAGGAATTGCTAAAGCTGAAGCCCTTGCTGACCGATATATGAAGAAAGCGCTCGATGCTCTCGATCAGCTACCTAACATCAAGACGACCAAAAACCTGCGTGATATCGCTCATTTTGTGGTTAAACGTACGCATTAAACAATGTATGACCTTCGACTCTCAGATTACTCATACCCAAAGATGAACAGAACTGTGAGATTCCTCATTGGGAGGATTTGGACATGTATGTTACAATCAGAGGGATTGCGTTTACATAGTGATTAACTTTGAACCGTGAGTGAGGAGTGAGCTGATGGATCGTACATTTTTGATGGTGAAGCCGGATGGTGTGCAGCGTGGATTGATCGGTCGAATTATTAGCCGTCTGGAAGACAAAGGATTTAAGTTGGTGGCAGGCAAATTGGTGCAGATGTCTGAGGATCAGGCAAAACGCCATTATGCTGAACATGAGGGCAAACCATTTTTCGATGATCTGGTTCGTTTTATCACATCTGGGCCTGTATTTGCCATGGTGTGGGAAGGCGACGATATTGTGGCGCTTGCGCGCATCGTCATCGGAAAAACCAATGTGAAGGAAGCAGCTCCGGGTACCATTCGCGGAGACTTCGCCAGCCACACACCACATAATCTGATTCATGGGGCAGATTCACCGGAAAGTGCTTCCCGTGAAGCAGCAAATTTCTTTGCTTCAGATGAACTGGTGGTATACGACAAGAGCATCGCAGCCTGGTTGTAATTATTAGCCAAAAGGGTGATACACGATGCTGGAGCAAGAACAACTACTAGACCCGGATTACACCGGATTCATTCGTAAAATCAAAGAGAGCACAGGCATTGATCTTGCTCAATACAAGGAAGGCCAGATGAAAAGAAGGCTGACCACACTTCGCAACAAAAACGGGTTTCATACATTTTCTAACTTTTTTGAAGCTATGCAGAAAGATAAATCATTGTTTTACGAATTCCTTGATCGTATGACGATTAACGTGTCGGAATTCTGGCGTAATCCCAATCGTTGGGAAGTGCTGCGGGACGAGATCCTGCCTGAGCTGCTGGGGTCCAAGCGTCGTGCTAAAGTTTGGAGTGCGGCCTGTTCAACAGGTGAAGAACCTTATACACTTGCCATGATTCTGGACACGATGGGCATTTTGAAGGACAGCTCCATTACGGCAAGTGATCTGGATGAAGGTGCTTTGGCCAAAGCCAAGGAAGGGCGTTATATGGAACGCTCACTTAAGGATGTGCCAAAGGAAACGGCGAACCGTTACTTCAAGCAGGATGGCTTGGTATACCGTATTGATGAGCAACTCAAAAATTCGATCAAGTTCATGAAACAAAATTTGCTGGTGGACCGTTTTGACGATGGGTACGATCTGATTGTGTGCCGGAATGTCATGATCTACTTTACCGAGGAAGCCAAAAACCTGTTGTATCACAAATTTGCAGCAAGTTTGCGTCCAGGCGGTATTTTGTTTGTGGGCAGTACGGAGCAGATCTTCTCCCCGGGACAATATGGTCTGGAGACAGCAGAGACATTTTTCTATCGGAAAAAATAATGATAATGGTTGTTCAGCCGTCTGAAGCACATGTACATGTGTTCAGGCGGTTATTTGTATACCAAGTACAAGAAAGAGCCGACTTTCTTGTCAAAGCCGGTCAGCTATACTATAATAAGCAAAGAAATTATGGGATTTTAGCAATGTGAAGTTTAACAGTTTAAAGGGGGAACGTATTATGAGTTTACGCTATTTAACCGCAGGGGAGACGCACGGACCCCAATTGACCGCTATTATTGAAGGATTGCCAAGTAATTTGACGATTGATTTTGAAGAACTGAATTTCCAGCTTCACCGCCGCCAAAAGGGATATGGCCGTGGACGCCGGATGCAGATTGAGAAGGATCAGGCGAATTTTGTTGGTGGTATCCGTCACGGATATACAACAGGTGCTCCGGTAGCGCTGGTTGTTCAAAATAACGACTGGAAACATTGGCAGAATATTATGAATATTGAGCCGATTGAAGGCAGTGACGAAGAGAAACGTCGCGTTCATCGTCCACGTCCTGGACACGCTGATCTGAACGGTGGACTCAAGTATAATCTTAAAGACTTGCGTAACGTACTGGAGCGCTCCAGTGCACGTGAGACAACGGTACGTGTGGCATGTGGTGCCATTGCACGTCAATTCCTGGCTGAATTCGGAATCAAGGTAGCTGGACGTGTACTTCGTATTGGAGAGATCGAAGCTCCATATCAGGACCTTCCGATTGATGAACTGATCGCAGTGACAGAAGCTTCCTCTGTACGTGTTACGGATGCTGAGACAGAGAAGAAGATGGAAGCCTACATTGACCAGATTAAACAAGAAGGCGATTCCATCGGAGGAATAGTGGAATGTATCGTTGAAGGTGTACCTATTGGTCTTGGTAGTTATGTTCAATACGATCGCAAACTGGATGCACGAATCGCTCAAGGCGTAATGTCCATTAATGCATTCAAAGGTGTAGAGATTGGTATCGGATTCGAAGCCGGAGTCATTCGGGGATCACAGGTGCATGATGAAATCATGCATACGGATGAACGTGGCTACCACCGGGCAACCAACCGTCTGGGTGGATTCGAAGGTGGTATGACAAACGGTATGCCAGTCGTTGTACGTGGTGTGATGAAGCCGATCCCAACGTTGTATAAGCCACTGCAAAGTGTCGATATTGATACAAAAGAAGCATTTACGGCTCAGGTTGAGCGCTCGGACGCTTGTGCTGTACCAGCAGCGAGTGTGGTTATGGAGCATGTT
Source organism: Paenibacillus amylolyticus (assembly GCF_047302515.1). GTDB lineage: Bacteria > Bacillota > Bacilli > Paenibacillales > Paenibacillaceae > Paenibacillus > Paenibacillus amylolyticus_G. Next base: position 1,514,278 of record NZ_CP168019.1, read on the forward strand.
GTAGCGTGGGAAATTGCCAAAGCATTCCTGGAGAAATTCGGCGGGGATTCCATGGAAGAGATCCGTGCTAATGTTGCTAGTTATAACGCTCAACTGGAGAATTACTAATATGCGTCAGCTGACGGTACAGTTGGAGGAACGCTCATATCCGATTCTGATTGGCAGCGGTCTATTGGCACAAGCCCCTCAATATTTTGAGCAATATGGGTTGACCAAAAAAAGTCCGTTACTCATCATTACAGATGAAAATGTGGCTCCCAAATACTTGTCAGGTTTGGAGCAAACGCTGCGTACGGCTGGTTATACAGTCGTATCGGCGGTTGTACCCTCTGGTGAAACATCGAAATCCCTTTCGGTGTACCAGGATATGATGACCGTTGCGATCGAAGGCAAACTGGATCGGAGTTCTGCGATTCTGGCCTTAGGTGGTGGTGTCGTAGGTGATCTGGCTGGTTTTGTTGCCGCTACATATATGCGTGGAATCAAGTTTGTTCAAGTACCTACAACGATTTTGGCGCATGACAGCAGTGTAGGCGGCAAGGTGGCTGTCAATCATCCGCTGGCCAAAAATATGATTGGTGCATTCCACCAGCCCGAGCTAGTGCTCTATGATGTGGACACACTTCAATCCTTGCCGCCACGAGATGTATCGGCAGGGTTGTCAGAGATGCTGAAGCACGGGCTGATCCGTGATGAGGCTTTTGCACATTGGTGTGAGGAACATGCGGAAGAACTGCTTGCGCTTAATCCGGAAGCACTTGGATACGGCTTGGAACGTGGATGTGGCATTAAGGCGGAGATTGTATCCAGAGACGAACGTGAAAATGGAGAACGTGCGTTGTTGAACCTGGGACATACGATTGGTCATGCCATTGAAGCGATCGCCGGTTATGGAGAATTTCTGCACGGAGAAGCGATCTCGATCGGTATGGCTGGATCAGCATTGCTTGGTGAGAAGCTTGGTGCGCCAGCAGGGCTCTATGAAGATACGGTCCGCATGTTGCGTTCACTTCGCCTTCCAACAACGATGCCTGCGCATCTCGACACGGATGCATTAATGGAAGCGATGATGCATGACAAAAAGTTCCGTGAAGGTCATATGGTGTTTATCATTCCTGATCGGATTGGGGCTGCAAGAATTGTGAAGGACGTACCTGTGTCGGCAGTTCGGGACGTCATTGAAATGCTCAGGAAGGGAGAATAACAGCGATGGTCACACGGGGAATTCGCGGGGCTACAACAGTCACGCAGAACAACGAAGAACAGATTTTGAAGGAAACGGCAGTATTGTTGCAGGAGATCGTGGATCGCAATGAGATCCAACCGGAAGATATCTGTAGTGTGTGGATTACGTTAACTGGGGATCTGGATGCTGCTTTCCCGGCAAAAGCTATTCGCCAACTGGATGGCTGGGAACTCGTACCACTAATGTGTGCACTGGAGGTTCCTGTTAAAGGTGCCTTGGCGCAGTGCATTCGTTTCATGGTGCATGTCAATACAAACAAAGCTCAGAATGAAATCAACCATGTATATCTGAACGGTGCACAGGCATTACGTCCGGATTTGGCAACACCTTCTGGTTCTTAAGTAGTGGGTTGTCAAACCGATCATAATGATGTATAGTGAGAACCAGTTGAGTAGAGTAGAGATTGAGCTGAGAGCAGCTGAGCTAGTGGAGTATATAGCAGAGTCCAGTGGGTGGTAACCGGGGCAACAGAAACCGGTCAACTGATTCACGGTACGTCGTGCTACGGAATAGGTAACAGGAACAGGGAAAACAAACGTGTCATAGGACATCTTTTGTTTTGATATATTTTGGTACAAACACAATCAATGCACTCTCCTATATTTTACGTAATATTGGAATGAGTAGTTGAAGTGTTATAACTAATTTATTTTCCCGATTTGGATGATGTGAGATGCATCAATTCAGCGACCTGTGAATAATCCGACAGCGAAGTATAGGGACTTGTTATTTATGAAGCATCACCCTGTTAAATACAGCTTATAACCAAACCTCTACCTGATGGTAGAGGTTTTTTTGTACATATACCCTTTTCTTCTACCTAAATCTGAAAGGACGTGATCTGATGATAACGCCAAACGTTAATCAAGTACTGAAAATGTCGAATGATTATAATCTGATTCCGGTAGTCAAACGGATTCTGGCAGATATGGAGACTCCGATTCGAATATTCCGCCGTTATGCTGACAACGACCGGGCATTCCTGTTGGAAAGTGTAGAGGGGGGTATCCAATGGGCGAGATACTCGTTCATCGGTACAGATCCGTTCCTGATGATTTCGGCCAAGAAGGGCCGGATTGTTGTAGAAGAAGCAGGGAAGACCCGTGAATTGCCAGGCAAACCGATTGAAGAACTGAAAGCACTGCTGCGTAAGTATCGCAGCCCAAAAGATGATGAACTGCCACCATTCACAGGTGGGGCAATTGGATTCTTTGGATATGATCTGCTCTCCTATTATGAGAAGCTTCCAGCTCACGCGCTGGATGACCTGAATATGGATGACATTCGCTTTATGTTCTGTGACCAGATTATCGTGTTTGACCATGTGAAGCAGCAGATGCTGCTCGTTGGTAATGTACACGTCAAGGACGGTGCAACGGATGATGAGATACGCCAAGCGTATGCAGTGACTTCGGAGAAGCTGGAGCAGGCCGCAGAACGTTTGCAGCAGCAAGGACCAGGAGAGAACCTGAATCCGCGTTCCATTCCGGGAGACGTGGAACTGGGGGATATTCGCTCCAACCTCACGAAGGAGCAATTTATCGGTAATGTAGAGCAAGCCAAAGATTACATTCGCGCAGGTGATATTTTTCAAGTGGTATTATCCCAGCGTTTCCACATTGATACGGAAGTTTCTCCGCTTCACGTGTATCGTGTGCTTCGGACCCTGAATCCATCACCTTATATGTACTACCTCAAAATGGATGATGAGATTATCGTGGGTACTTCGCCTGAAGCGCTGGTTAAGGTGGACGGGAATCGTGTGGAGACACGACCGATTGCAGGTACACGTCCAAGGGGGGCAACAGAAGCGGAAGATCGTGCACTCGCTGCTGATCTGCTCCAGGATGAGAAGGAACGCGCGGAGCATCTGATGCTGGTTGATCTGGGTCGTAACGATCTGGGCCGGGTATCCAGCTTCGGCAGTGTGAAGTGTGACATGTTCATGGAGATTGAACGGTATTCTCACGTCATGCACATGGTATCCAACGTTACGGGCGAGCTTAGAGAAGACAAGGATTTCTTCGATGCGTTTCTCTCATGCTTGCCAGCGGGTACTGTATCCGGAGCACCGAAACTGCGTGCAATGGAGATTATCGCGGAACTGGAGAAAGAGGCACGGGGTGCTTATGCAGGAGCCATCGGATACCTTGGTTTCTCGGGTAACATGGACTCCTGTATTACGATTCGTACGATTATTTTTAAAAAAGGAAAAGCATATGTACAGGCCGGAGCGGGAATCGTATGGGATTCTGTGCCTGAGAATGAATATGAGGAAACGGTTAACAAAGCTAAAGCATTGCTCAAGGCGATTCGAACAGCAGAAGCAATGTTTCCTGCCAAAGAAAAGGACAGCACGTTGAGACTGGCGAATGCAGACTACTTTGTCACACCAGCGGCCGCTAAAAACTGAGAGAGGAGAGACCGGAGATGAACATAAACCCAATAATGAATGAGAACCCTGTAACCCCTATTGCTGAGATTACTCGTGAGGAAGGCATGAAAAATGGCCTGGCGAAGATTCTAGAGGGCAGCCATCTGGAGCAAGCCGAAGCAAGAGATTTGATGTACTCGATCATGAGAGGTGAGGCAACGCCGGCTCAAATCGGAGGTTTGCTGATGGCGCTACGGATGAAGGGTGAAACGGTAGATGAGATCACCGGTTTTGCTGAAGCCATGCGTGGTCAGGGCGGACGAATTCTAACGGATGGCAGCGGCTTGCTGGACACTTGTGGAACAGGTGGATCGGGTATTCACAAATTCAACATTTCCACAGCATCCGCGATCATTGCTTCGGCCGTCTCGGTTCGGGTCGCCAAACATGGCAACCGTTCAGCTTCAGGCAAAGCGGGTAGTGCAGATGTATTAGAGGCACTCGGTGTAAATATCCATCTGAACGGCGAGCAGGCCAGACAATGTCTGGATGATATCGGAATCTGCTTCTGTTTTGCCCAGGTATATCACCCTTCCATGCGACATGCGGCAGGACCAAGAAAAGAGCTGGGTGTTCGTACCATTTTCAATATGCTCGGACCATTAACTAATCCTGCGGGAGCAGATCGCCAATTGCTTGGCCTGTATGATCGTTCTCGGACGCCGATGATTGCTGAAGTACTGAATCGTCTTGGTCTCAAAAGAGCGTTGGTTGTGGCCAGCCATGATGGTCTGGATGAAGTCAGTATCTCGGCACCAACTCAGGTATCTGAACTTCGCAATGGTGAAGTACACACCTATGATATTGATCCACGTGATATGGGCTTGTCTCTGCATCCGCTTGAAGCGGTACTTGGAGGAGATGCGGCACAGAATGCCGAAATTATTAAGAGGATCTTCCAGGGTGAGCAGAGTGCCTACCGAGATGTCGTTCTGTTGAACGCCGGAGCGTGCATCTATGTATCCGGTCTTGCAGATAGCATTGCTGAAGGGGTGACACTTGCCGCAGAAGCGGTAGATTCGGGCAAAGCTGCCGGGAAGCTTGAACAGTTAATTCATACAACGGAGGCGTACAGTCATGTATCTTGATCGAATCGTTGCAACCAAACATAAAGAAGTTGAAGTTCTGGCACAGACATTTCGCATGGATGAAGCTATCCAAAAAATTGAACAACTACCCGCAACCCGGGGGTTTGAACAAGCACTATCGAGCGGACGCAATCGCAAACTCGGCCTTATTGCTGAAGTGAAGAAGGCTTCGCCGTCCAAAGGGTTAATTCGTCCGGATTTTCATCCGGTAGAGATTGCTGAGGCTTATGAACGAGCGGGTGCAGACTGCATCTCCGTATTAACGGATGTATCGTATTTTCAAGGGAGCAACGAGTACTTGCAGGCTATCCATCAAGCAGTGAACATTCCGCTATTGCGCAAGGATTTTATTATAGATGAACGACAGATTGCCGAGGCAAGATTACTGGGTGCGGACGCGGTATTGCTGATTGCCAGCATTCTGACACCTGAACAGATTCGTCAATATCTGGAATTCGCCAAAAGTTTGGGGCTGGATGCCTTGATTGAAGTCCACGATCGAACAGAACTGGAGCAGGTATTGGAGATTCCGCAGGCAACACTTGTGGGCATCAATAATCGTAATTTGAAAACATTCGAAACTAGTCTGAACACGACACTGGATTTGATGGAATTGATTCCAAGTGGCGTTACCTTGATTAGCGAAAGTGGTATTGACGGACCAGAATCAACAGTTCCTCTGATCCAGGCCGGTGTTCATGGTATTCTCGTAGGTGAGCATCTCATGCGCAAGGATGATGTCGAGGCGGCTGTATATGATCTGATGGGACCCAAATGATGAATACTTCCATACACGATGGCACAGGCGACAGTATGTCAGAACTGAGAAACCCGCTGCCAGCGGCCGTAAAAATATGTGGACTTCAGGACGTTGAAGTGCTAAAATCGATGATAAACTTGCCTGTGGATTACATTGGTGTTGTTTTTGCCAAATCACGCCGCCGAATCGAACCCGAGCAGGCTGCTGCATTAAGAACGGTGTTGTTCGAATGGTCAACCTATGATCGGCCGAAGCTTGCGGGTGTATTTGTGAATCCTACGCTCGAAGAACTGGAACACATTATGGACATTGCTCAGCTGGATGTTATTCAACTGCATGGACAGGAGACTGCGGAATTTTGCCAGCAAGTGAAGCAGCGGTGGAATGCCAAAGTGTTCAAAGTTTTTTCTTTTCCCAAAGATGAAACGGGACCGGAAGCTGATGATGCAGCCATAAGGGCTCTTGATACTTATGATAAATTCGTGGATGCGATATTGCTTGATACCCATGATCCTCTATATGGAGGGGGCTCCGGGAAAACATTTGCCTGGGAGCGAATCCCTGCCTATGCTGAATGGGCAAAAAGTCGCGAAATTGCTCTGTTCGTTGCAGGAGGTTTGCAGCCGGACAATGTACAACAACTAATACAGACATATGCACCTTTCGGCGTCGATGTATCCAGCGGCGTGGAGACTGAAGGTGTGAAGGATATTGCCAAAATTACAGCATTCGTAGAAAGGGTGAAGCAGGCATGACACATCAATTGCCGGATCAACATGGGCGTTTCGGTCACTTCGGAGGCCGCTTTGTACCTGAGACACTAATGAACGCACTCATAGAGTTGGAGGAGGCATACAGCCACTTCTCTGAAGATGAGGAATTTAACAAAGAACTGAACTATCTGCTAAGCGAGTATTCTGGACGTGAAACGCCATTGTATCATGCAGAGCAATTGTCACGCCGATTGGGCGGACCGAAAATTTATCTGAAACGTGAAGATCTCAATCATACAGGCGCGCACAAAATTAATAACGCCATTGGACAAGGTTTGCTTGCCAAACGGATGGGCAAAAAGAAAGTTATTGCCGAAACGGGTGCAGGTCAACATGGCGTTGCGACCGCAACCGTAGCCGCATTGCTTGGACTGGAATGCAAAGTATTTATGGGCGAAGAAGATACAGAGCGTCAGCAGTTAAACGTATTTCGGATGAAGCTGCTCGGAGCAGAAGTGATTCCGGTGACGTCCGGAACACGGACACTGAAGGATGCTGGTAATGAAGCACTTCGCTACTGGGTCAGCAATGTGGAGGACACGTTCTATGTGCTCGGATCAGTCGTTGGTCCTCATCCATATCCGATGATGGTGCGGAATTTCCAACGTGTGATCGGTGATGAGACCCGTCGTCAGATTCAGGAGATCGAAGGACGTTTGCCGGATGTGATTGTAGCCGCTGTTGGTGGAGGAAGTAATGCGATCGGTATGTTCTATCCATTTATCGGTGATCAGGATGTGAAGCTTGTTGGTGTTGAAGCCGCAGGCAAAGGGGTCGAAACCGAGTATCATGCGGCGACGATGACCAAAGGTACGCATGGTGTATTCCAGGGATCTATGAGTTACCTGTTGCAGGATGAGTATGGACAGGTTCAGCCAGCGCATTCCATCTCGGCCGGACTTGATTATCCGGGTGTTGGTCCAGAGCATTCCTATCTCAAGGATATTGAACGGGCAAAATATGTACCGATCACGGATCAGGAAGCACTGGATGCCCTGCAACTCCTATGTCGGACGGAAGGAATCATTCCTGCTCTGGAGTCTGCACATGCGGTAGCTCAAGTTGTCAAACTGGCGCCTGAACTTACAGCAGATGATATTGTAGTCATTTGTCTGTCGGGACGTGGAGACAAGGATGTTGAATCCATCATGAAATACACGGGAGGTGACTTGGGATGAATCTGATGGACCAGACCTTCCAGCAATTGAAGGAACAGAATCGTACGGCACTTATTCCATTTTTAACCGTGGGAGACCCGGATGTGGACACAACGATTGATATCATCAAGGAGCTTGAACAGGCTGGAGCGGATATTTTGGAACTGGGTGTTCCCTATTCCGATCCGCTTGCAGATGGCCCAGTCATTCAGCGCGCTTCCGAACGTGCGCTGAAAAGCCAGATTACCATTCGTACTGTTATGGAAACCGCTGCAAAAGCTCGTAAGGCAGGTGTGAAACTGCCGTTTGTACTGTTCACCTATTATAATCCGGTATTGCAGACAGGTCTGGATGTATTCTTTGATGAATTGGTCAAACACGATATTAGTGGCATGATCATTCCGGACCTGCCAATTGAGGAAGCGGAAGAGATGCGAGAACGCGCAAATCGTGCTGGTGTGCATCTGGTGCCGCTTGTTGCACCTACATCTAATGCCCGGATTGAGCGGATTGTAACGGGCGCGAGGGGCTTTATCTATTGTGTATCATCCCTTGGGGTAACCGGAGAGAGAGCTTCTTTCTTTGATGGCGTAGAGAGCTTTATTGAGACGGTGAAAAGTCTGACAGACCTCCCTGTAGCGGTAGGTTTTGGTATCTCCAGTCATGAGCAGGTGGCACATTTCTCCCGCATCTGCGATGGCGTTGTTGTAGGTAGTGCCATTGTTCGTCAGGTGGAAGATGCGATTCCTCTGCTTGAAAATCCGGATACGCGTGCAGCGGGACTGTTGCAAATTCGCAACTTTGTGGCACAATTAAAGGGATAGAGATGTCCTGAAAGGACATCTTTTGGACACATGAGGTGCACGCTGATTCGTGTCTAACATTATTTCAATAACAGGAGGCGGTCGGGTTGAAACCGAAATCCCAGATTGTCAATCTGCCTGTGTACCAGCCGGGCAAACCGATTGAAGAAGTGAAACGTGAACTGGGGCTTGAACAAGTCATCAAGTTGGCCTCCAACGAAAACCCGTACGGCAGTTCTCCTGCCGCTCTGGAAGCCATTACGAAAGAAATGACTAATATAAGCATATACCCAGACGGTAGCTCGGTTGAGCTGACGGGAGTTCTTGCCAAGCATCTTGGCGTTGAACGGAACAACTTAATATTTGGTTGTGGTTCCGATGAGATTATTGCTTTGATCACGAGAGCTTTCTTCTTGCCGGGTGATGAGACCATCATGGCAGATCAGACATTTTCTGTATATAAAAGCAATGCAGATATTGAGGGTGCCGTGTCCATCGAAGTGCCTCTGAAAGATGGCACGCATGATCTGAGCGCGATGCTCGCGCAAATTAACGACAAAACCAAAGCAGTATGGGTGTGTAATCCAAATAATCCGACAGGTACGATTATCTCCGAGCAGGAACTTACAGCCTTTATGGACTGTGTGCCTGCTCATGTGATGGTCATACTGGACGAAGCTTATTATGAATTCGTAACCGATGAAGCATACCCGCAAAGTATACCATTGATCGAACGGTATCCGAACTTGGTCATCCTGCGGACATTCTCCAAAATTTACGGTTTGGCTTCGCTTCGGATCGGATATGGTATTGCACGTCCCGAAATTATTGATTTGATTAACCGTGTACGTGAACCGTTTAACACCTCCCGTTTTGGACAGGTTGCGGCAAAAGCTGCACTACTGGATCAGGATTTTGTTCAAGAGTGCTCGAAGCGGAATGCAACGGATCGGGATTACCTGCAAAATGAATTTACAAGGCTCGGATTGTCGTATTTCCCTTCACAGGGTAATTTCATTATGGTTGACCTGAATATGCCTTCGGCAATTGCGTTCCAATCCTTGCTCAAACAAGGCATTATCGTTCGCTCAGGATTCCACGTATACCCAACTTACATTCGTGTGTCCGTCGGAACATCAGAACAGAACCGTGCATTTGTCACGGCACTGGAGAACACGCTGGCTGAGAAGGCGGTAGCACGCTCTTAATACTGGCGATGAAAGAGTGAGGACCCATGAAACTAAAAATTGCAATGATTGGTGTAGGACTCATCGGCGGTTCACTGGCGCTCTGCTTCAAAGGCAAGCCAGATGTAACCGTGATGGGCTACGCCCACTTGGATGAACTGAAGGACAAGTACATAGCGAGCGGTGTAGTGGATGATGCTACGCTCTCTCTGGAAGAAGCGGTAGAGGATGCCGACTTTATTTTTTTGTGCGTTCCCGTAGGTTTGCTAGAATCCTATTTCGAAAAGCTCTCCAAGCTGCCCTTGAAAAAAGGATGTATCATCACGGACGTAGGCAGCACTAAAGCTTCCATTGCCGCTTGTGCCGAGCATGTGCGGTTGACTGACGCTTACTTCATTGGTGGTCACCCTATGGCGGGGTCGGAGCGTGCAGGCGTAGATGCGGCCTCAGCCGTGTTGTTTGAGAATGCATACTATGTCTTAACCCCTTCAGAACATGTACCTGAGGAAGCCTACAGCAGGTTGTCTGAGCTGCTTGCGTATACGCGGGCACAGATCGTGCGTGTGGAGCCTCTGTTGCACGATGACATCGTGGGGGCGATTAGTCATCTGCCACATGTTATTGCTGTTGCGCTGGTGAATCAGGTGCGTGAATATAATGAGTCGAATCCACTGTATAAAATGCTGGCTGCAGGTGGTTTCCGGGATATTACCCGGATTGCGTCCAGTGACGCGATTGTGTGGAGAGATATCTTGCTTAGCAACCGTGATGTACTGCTGGGCTTGCTTAAGGACTGGAATAGCCAGATGACGGCCTTTACGGATATGTTGGAGCATAAGAACGGTGAAGGCATAGAGGAGGCATTCCGTCAGGCCCGCGAGTTCCGCAGTATATTACCAGAACGACGCAAAGGCATGATTTCGCCGTTATTTGATCTGTATACTGATGTCCAGGATGCACCGGGTATGATCGGTAAGATTGCAACTGAGCTTGGGGCGAATGACATCAACTTGAGCAACTTGGAGATTATCGAAAACCGGGTGGATGTGCCGGGCATTATGCGTCTGTCTTTCCGTCAGGAAGAAGATATGGAACGAGCCAAGACGTTATTGGATTCCTTAGGCTATCAAGTGTGGATATAAGACGAGAAAGAGGGCGAAAGCCCTCTTTATTGTGAGGTTATATTGGAGTTGTTATTTGATTTTCAGTCACAGAAAAAAAGGATGTATTATCCTGATTTACCGAAAGATATAATTAATTCGAACAATTTTACTGAAAGTGTTGACAAAATGAAAACGTATACATATAATAAGGGTACAGTATGGTTTCTCTCCACTCCTATCCAATAACTGTATTGCTCCACGTGAGCAATGGCCGCTTATGTAAGCGGTCTTTTTTTTGTCTTAAAAAGTTATGGGAAAGGCATTGGTATGTTAATAGTTACATTTGAACTTACATCCTCTATTTACATCTCCCTCCTTAATCTGTTAGGATACCTTAGATCCAATAAATATCACATTTTTGTAACCTTTTCGGTATATCGTCCGTCTATATAAGCAAGGGTTACCAAAAAGGCTCAAAATGAAGTCATGAACGTGAAAATGACCGCATATGAATGACAGGTCGGGTTTTGTGGATACCGATGGATTTGCCAGGATGATGCAGACCGTTGTACAATAAATACTGTTAATGTAGAAACGTTGGGGAAATTGCCATTACATAGGGGAATTTGGCGGGAAGGCCAGTTATGGCGCTGAACGCTTTTTATATGCGGTGAGAACCGCAACTTTTTTGTGCCTGTTCGGTAATACATGGATAGAGTCGAACGGGGAGAAGCACATGGATGGGCGAGGAGGGGTCGCACTCAAATGACGGATTCCCAGTTGATTCGAGAGATCAAGGAAGGTAACCTGGAGTTATATTCCGAGCTGATGAGTCGTTATCAGCGTAAAATACTGGCTTTCGTATATCATATGTTGAAAAGTTCCAATATGGAGCTGCTTGCGGAAGATCTCTGTTCTGAGACTTTCTATAAAGCGTACCGCAGTCTGCACTCATTCCGCGAGGTGGATGCCTCATTCTCAACCTGGTTGTATACCATTGCGAGAAATACGGTATTGAGTGAGCTTCGCAAACAGCGCAGCGGGAATATTCCACTCGAAGAGAGCGGTTTTGTACCTGTTGCTCCGTCCGAGAATGCGCCAGAGTATGCTGTATTGCGCAGCGAGCGGGTGATGCTGGTTAGGGATGCGATTAACAATTTGCCGGAGAAGCAGCGTTCTGCGATTATACTCCGCGAGTATGATCAACTAGACTACCAAGAGATTGCGAATATTCTTGGGCAGAGCGTCAGTTCTGTGAAATCGCTATTATTCAGAGCAAGATCAAGCGTAAAAACTCAATTGGAACCTTATTTCTTCGAACCGGTGTACGAGCCATATGAAGGGATGAAGAACCGATGAATTGCAATGAAGCCCAGGAACTGTTTGCACTGGTCTGGGACTTGCCGGAAACTCATCCTCAGCGGATTGCATTTCATGCTCATCTCGCTGGTTGTGAAGAGTGCTCCGAGCAGTTTGAGGTCTGGGAAGAAGCTCAGATCTTGCTGCACAGCATTCCGGTTCCAGTGACAGAACAACAAGCAGAGAGAGTGAACCGTAACGTTATGGACCGGATCTACGCGGAGTCTCCATGGTTACTGCCGGAAGAGGTAAAGGTTAATCGTTTCTCTGCTGTGATCCGCAAGCATATGTCTTTGTGGATTGCCGCGTTCCTGGCTATTTTTTTATGCAGCTTTCTGTATATGGCAATGTTTAAGCCAGACGTATCAGAAGCTGAGCAAACCAAAGTTGTTACTACGGGTATCCTGGAGACAGGGATCGCCGGAAGCGGACCATCGTCCTCTGGAATGTATCAGTACAACATGACTGGAGCGGACAGAGGAAGTATCATAGAACCTTTTGTTGTGAGCATGGGACCTGCTTATCCGCAGTATTGGATGGCCCTCTCTTTACTTGCAATAGGAATGGCGTTATTTTCTCTTGGACGTATGCATCGAACAACGAATAAACGCAAACAAGGTGCGAGTGCATAGGTAATAACCTTTCGTTCGCCGTGTGGAGAAATGAGGGATGTAAGTGCGAATCGGGCTTATTCGTCACGGTCTTACAGACTGGAATGCGGCGGGCCGTATACAGGGTCAGACGGATATTCCTCTGAATGGAGAAGGTCGTGAACAGGCAGAGCGCCTGGGAAGACGTCTGCTGACGGAAGAATACCAATGGGACTATATCATCACAAGTGGATTATCGCGGGCACAGGAAACAGGGGAGATTATCTCTAAACTGTTGAATGTACCTTTGCTTGAGCCGGACGCACGGTTGAAAGAAAGGGCTTTTGGTCAGATTGAAGGTCTGACTTCAGAAGAACGGGTTGCCCGTTGGGGCCAAGCCTGGGAGACATTGGACTTGGGACAGGAGCAGATAGCGGATATCCAGATTCGTGCACTGGCGTTTCTGGAAGATCTATGGTCTGCCTATCCGGACCAAAACGTACTCATTGTCACTCACGGAGCTTTCTTAGCCAACCTGTTAACAGCTTTGTTTAAAGATCGGTATACAGAACGGATTGGAAACCTGTCACTGACGATCCTGGAAAAGGAACGTGATGACTGGAGTCCGCTGTTGTATAATTGCACACGACATCTGTCTTTGGACACAGCGAAACAACCTGAGTAATCCAACTTGGGTTGTTTTTTTTGCGTTTTATGGGGAAATAAAGACTTTATATGATTTCAAACCTCTCATTTTTCTTCTGATTGACCAACTCGGGGCATAGTATGGTTTAAAACATAAAAGATTTCCAAAAAGAGGTTTAGATTATGGGAATTCCGTCAACGATGTTTACAAAACCAAACTATTTCAGGCTCCGAATCAGCAGTCGAAGTAGTTAACGGGCGAGGCGATGGACCCATGAATCTAGCGGATATGCTTACTTTTGCCGATATTGGCCAGCTTAATCGAATAGCAGACTATTACCAATGTGAATGCAAGCCCAATTCCAAACATGAACTCATCCAGAGTATTCTCACTACATTGGGCAGCAGACCCTTTTTTGAGCAGCAGGTACGTCAACTGAATCAAGCAGATCAGCGCTTTTTGAACAACTTGTTGTTTGATCCTCGCCAGTATTATGGTATGGAAGAACTCATTGCCATAGCCCGTCAATCGATGGACAAAAAGGAGAGTGAGGCTGGCGCGAGTCCACGTGATCTCATCGTTCGCTTCAATAAGAGTGGATGGTTGTTCAATGGGACAACGCAGCAGACCAGGTATTTGTATCAGGTACCCCAGGATCTGAAATTAAGATTCAGGGATGTGTTATCCACACATCTGCGAGCAGGGATTACCAAAACAACGGAACCACCCATGTATCGGGATGAGTATCATCTCTTAGCGGATGATCTCAAGTTGTTCCTGCAGTTTGTCCAGCAGCACGAAATTGCCCTTAACGCTGAAGGTATGATGTACCGTCGCTCTCAACAGCAAATTATGGAGCATCTGCACATTAGTGAGGAATTGGTGGGCAAAGGTGGATGGAGATTCGGATATGGCCGTTCCTTCAAGGATTACCCGGATCGTTTCGCACTTCTCTACGACTATGCATTTCACCATCGGCTGGTTCGTGAGGAGCAAGGCACGCTGAAGTTATCACCAGCTGGAGAAGACAAGCTGGGAGCTGAGAAAACAGCCGAAATGATACAGCTATTTAGGTTTTGGTTAAGATTGTATAAAGGTGCTATTCCCAATCTGTCCTCTATTGTGTATTGGACAGGCGAATGTGCCCAAGAATGGTCAACCGCCGAGTCGCTGTTTCGTCAGATCGGTCCGTTCATTCAGCCGTTTTACTATGATACGGCCGAGGCCATCTATGATAACAGAATTGTTAAAATGATGTTGCATCTTGGCATGGTCCGTATTGGGGAACATGAGGAAGGCAGGACTATACAAATGACAGCCTGGGGCACACGTCTTGCTGCATCCTGTCGCTCCATCTCAGGAGACATTACGCCTATTATGTTTGACAAGTGAAGGACAAGTTGCTAAAATCACTCCCAAATTAAGGAGTGATAATAATGATAATTCCATACAAAGGTCTACAACCTCAGTTACACCCTTCGGTATATATGGCTGAAGGTGCAAAACTGATCGGTGATTTGAGAATGGGAGAAGAATCTTCCGTCTGGTTCAATGCAGTCCTTCGGGCTGATTTGGCTCCTATTATCATTGGAAAGCGCTGTAATATTCAAGATAACGTTGTCGGGCATGTCAATACTGATCAACCTTTGATTGTAGGAGATGATGTCTCAGTAGGACATACAGCGATCATTCATGGTTGTTGTATTGGAACAGGATCATTAATCGGCATGGGAGCCATTCTGCTGAATGGAGTCGATATTGGCGAATATACGCTGATTGGAGCCGGTTCTGTTGTTACTGAGAATAGTAAAATTCCGCCCTATACTCTTGCTTTGGGGACACCTGCCAAAGTGATACGTGAGCTGACTGATGCCGATCTGGAGCGGATGTCCAGAACTTCACTGGGTTATGTTACCAAAGGAAAAGAATATAGGAGCTCTTAAATCCGTTTTGGAGGTGCATCCTATTGGATAAAATGAAAGTTACGTATGAAGTCATGTTGGGGCTGGCAGCTGAGATGGTTTGGGACGAAGCGCTTCGCAAACAGCGCAGCGAGAAGCTCTATTTGGAAATCGATAAAGCGTTAGCTACCGGAGACGAAGTAGCTTTCCGGAGTCTGACGGATGAACTGAGGACCATAAACTGATTAGCAAAATAGTTCCTTTCTGAGATAAAAGGGAATGCGCAGATGCGTGTTTCCTTTTTTTAATATGTTTAATTCCGAAATGAATGTCTGGATTTATAAGATATAGTCATATATAATATGGGAATAAAATGGATAGAGAGGGGATATAGGGAATTGAAATTCAGTGAGATGACTCAAGACAGCTGGGCTGAACTGCAACTCTATCTGGATACATGCCTTATTCCATACACAGCTCTTAGCGGTGAGCAGTCGCCAGTTGAAGCTACCGAGGCGTTGGAGCGGCTGAGAGATTTTCTGGATCTGGTCGAAATTCCTTTCAAAGGGAGAATCATGACTTATCCAGCCTTTCATTATGTTAATTCGGAATTGTCAATGACATTAAATTCCTTGTCCGCACAGCTTAAATCCTCAGGATTCAAATATGTGGTTATTATGTCATCAGATGGTCATTTGGACGGCGTGGAAATTCCAGCTGCTGATCTGGTTTTGAGTCGGTCCGTCTTAACTCATGAGGTCGGAGAAGAAGGGATTGCGAGATTTATAGGGGAAAAGATACGAGAGTTGTGGAAAAAATAGTTTTTAGCAACAAATGTGACAATTTTACAACAATTTTTTAATAACGCTTACAATTGAACCTTAAAAATGTGTGACAAATTCTTGACGGTGTTCTAGGGCTACTATATGATTATGTATGTTCTAGTAAGTCGTGGAATTTATGAAAATGAAAACGTTTGAGAGAGTTGGCTGAAAAAGGGGGTTGGAGACAGTATGAGCAGTGAGCATGACCACCACGAAGCTTCATTGAAATTGCCAAGCCGCATGGAGATGTCACGCAGGCAGTTTTTGACGTACACGCTTGGTGGAGCTACAGCCTACATGGCCGCCGGTGCAATCCTTCCTATGGTCCGTTTTGCGGTGGACCCGATTTTGCAACATAAGGGAGAAGGCACCTCTGTCAAAGTAGCTGAAATCAGCAAAATTACGAATGAGCCTCAAGAATTCACCTTTGAACTTAAACAGCAGGATGGTTGGTATCTGAGTAATGCATCGTTAGTGGCGTGGATTCGCAAAGACGAGCAGGGTAAAATTTATGCACTCTCACCTATCTGTAAACATCTGGGATGTACAGTAGGCTGGAATAGTGACAAGCAATACCCTGACGAGTATCATTGCCCCTGCCATGGCGCGCACTATGACAAGGAAGGGAAGAATCTTGCCGTAGCCCCCAAACCGCTGGATGAGTACGTAGTCAAGGAAGAGCAGGGTTGGGTATATCTGGGCGACATTGTTCCGAACACCCGAGTGAATTAGGAGGCGTGAACGCAGATGTTTAAAAATGTCTATGACTGGATTGACGAGCGTCTTGACATCACGCCAATCTGGCGGGACGTTGCGGATCATGAAGTTCCAGAGCATGTAAATCCGGCTCATCACTTTTCCGCATTCGTGTACTGCTTTGGTGGATTGACGTTCTTTATTACTGTTATTCAAATTCTGTCAGGCATGTTCCTGACCATGTATTATGTACCTGATATTATCAATGCCTACGCAAGTGTGGAGTACCTGCAGACCAAAGTAGCCTTCGGCCAAATTGTTCGCGGCATGCACCACTGGGGAGCCAGTCTGGTTATCGTAATGATGTTCTTACATACGATGCGTGTGTTCTTTACAGGCTCTTACAAGGCACCGCGTGAAATGAACTGGGTTGTCGGCATGCTGATCTTTTTCGTCATGTTGGGCCTGGGGCTGACAGGATACTTGTTGCCATGGGATAACAAAGCCTATTTTGCAACAAAAGTAACACTGGAGATTGCCAATACGGTTCCTTGGCTGGGACCGATTATTAAAGAATTCCTGCAAGGCGGTACGATTGTCGGTGCACAAACATTAACCCGATTCTTTGCCCTGCACGTATTCTTCCTCCCCGCTGTGCTTCTGGTGCTTCTGGTCGGACACTTTATCATGATCCGTAGACAGGGCATTTCGGGACCACTATAAACTGAGAAGGGAGGAATCGCAATGGCTCACGGACATAAGAAAGATGATGAGGAAAAGGTTATCTTTGTCGGTGATTCACGGGTCCGTAAAGGGGCGGGTTTCATTACCCCGCCTGATTACACGGCGTATCCCGGCAAATCAGAAGCCTTTATCCCCAACTTCCTGCTGAAAGAATGGATGGTTGGTGTCGTTGTATTGGTGGGGATTCTGGTTCTCACGATCTCAGAACCTGCACCTTTGGGCTATCCGGCCAATCCGAGCGCATCCGTAATTCCTATGCCGGACTGGTACTTCCTTTTTCTGTATCAGTACTTGAAGTATCCATATGCATCGGGCGATTACGTTCTGCTCGGCGTACTGGGGGTCAGCGGAGTCGCTTTTGGAGCTTTGCTGCTGGCACCATTCCTGGATACAGGCAAGGAGCGGCGTTTCTATAAACGCCCAATTGCTTCATCACTGATGATTTTGTCGGTCATTTCTGTATTCTACCTGACGAATGTAGCGTGGACGCACTACGAGCATGAGTTGGAAGCAAGTGGACAGAAACCTGAACATATTCAACGTGAAGAAGAAGCGCTGGAGAGGCGTGAACAGGGACTCCCACCCGTTTCCAATGCACCTGGACAGCAAGAAGAAGTTGCAATCGTGGAACAGGATGATCCTGCAATGGAAACGTACAAGAAGGCCGGTTGTATTGGCTGCCATGCGGCTGATATGAAGGGCGCAAGTGGACCTTCACTTCGGGGTGTGGGTGACAAGCACAGCCAGGAAGAGATTCTGACCATCATTAAGGATGGTTATAACCAGATGCCTCCTCAGTACAATAACGCCATCGCTCAAGGTGTCACGGATGAAGAGATCACTCATCTGACCGAATGGCTTGCGAAACAGAAAGCAGAACAGTAAAATCAAAATAACCAATGAAACCTGATCGTTTATGCGGTCAGGTTTTTTGAAGTGTTTTTTTGGACAGCACTGTATCGTGCACAATATATGATGAAGGAAGGGGCAGGGAATGTGGCTTTATCGTATTTCTGGAGTAGGGAATTTCTAACCAATCGTTATTTCCTGTGGCTATTATTTTGGTGTAATGCGGTAGGAACGGTATACGGATACATCTGGTACGGAGAGCA
The DNA here is from genome assembly GCF_047302515.1 of Paenibacillus amylolyticus. Lineage (GTDB taxonomy): Bacteria > Bacillota > Bacilli > Paenibacillales > Paenibacillaceae > Paenibacillus > Paenibacillus amylolyticus_G. Next base: position 1,532,701 of record NZ_CP168019.1, read on the forward strand.
AATGAAATTGACGCTGGCTGAGCAGCCGGTGTGGCAGATCGTATTTGTGCCAGATAGTCCAACAGCGAGTTTGTTTTTTACTTTAGCGTTGTTATGGGTCTTGTACCCACCACGGTCCATCATTATCAAACGGTTCGGACATGTGATTCAGGCGCTTGCCGTGGTCACATCTGTGAAATATGGCGTGTGGGCCGTATCCATTATTTTCGCTGGCTGGATGCAAGGTGGTACACAGCACTGGCAAGACTGGATGTTGATTGCTTCGCATAGTGCGATGGCCATAGAAGCTCTAATTTTTGTGCGCTTTTTCGGCTTCCGCTGGACTTCCCTTGTCGTTGCAGGTCTCTGGACGCTGTTGAACGATACGATGGATTATACATATGATATTTACCCTTGGTTACCCGCTTCCCTCTATGATCATGTAGATGGTGTGCGTAATTTCACATTCGGACTGACACTGGTGAGCATTCTGTGCGCGTGGCTGGCCTTAAGACAGGCGAAACGAACCTGATATCCGATCTCGAGCTTGTTCTAATGAACTGTCCCCCGCCATACATTGGTGGTGGGAGGGATGTCCATGAAGAGAACGTTTGGGATCAAAACTGGCTTATTGGTTGTATCGTTCATAGCTCTGCTGCTTTGGACGAACTTAGCATATCGTGTATCCGCGCAAAGTGAAGCATTAAATTCGAATTCAGATCAGCAAGTGTCCACAAGCAATTCAATTGCAAAACTGAATGAGGAAGCAGCCATATTGTATCGTCAGGCGCTCGAGAATAATATTGAAGAAGTGCGCGGAAGCATTCTGCGTATCAGTAAAAGTCTGGAGCATATCTCCTTTGAGGGACAAACAACAGTTGAGGGCATTCACGCCTTGTCCGAAACCATAGTTGAAGTGAAACAAGCCGTTGTGAAGGTGAAAAATGACGATGCTTCTCTTCAGCAGTCCTCAGCCAAGCTCAGACTTGCAGCAGATAGTCTCGCGAATCCAACCAAGCCTTTATGGCTTCAGTATTATAAAATCGTGAAAAACGATCTGGACGCTTTATCCGCTGCTACAAATCAAGGGCAAACTGCGGCCGTACTGGCAAACCGCTACACCGTTCTGGAGGAGCATTATGAGACGATTCGTCCTGCCGCACTGATTCGCCGTGAACCGTATGAAATTGCTCAGATGGACGCATGGTTATCTCATACCAAAGGGCTTACCAATGCAAAGCAGCCAGATCTGGCTCAGTTAAAGAGCATGGTGGGCCATGGTGAGGAACTGGTGAACCAGTTATTTGGTCGGGAGAAGGATGAGAGTGCGTTCGTACCATTTGTACAGGGCCCTGATCGCAGGGCGGCCGGGTTGCTCATCAGTTCGGTCATTGTGGCGACGTTAAGTTACGCCGGATATCGTAAATATCGTGCGCAGCAGCAGGGGATTTTTCCTTTTCGGCGTTAATAGAACATGAACTTGATCCTGGTCTATAAGTATTATATAAAAAAGACCTCTTTCCGCATGAATAGCCACGCTAACGGCTCTTCATGTAAAAAGAGGTTTTCTTGTAGTTTCTGTGTTATATCAGCTTTCTTTGAAACCTTCGCCATGTACATCGTGAACATCGCTGATGATGACAAAAGCTCTCGGGTCAATGGAACGTACAATGGTCTGCAATCGCCTGAACTCTTGCCTGGAGATCACGCAGTAGGCCATGTGTTTGGCCTGTTTAGAGTATGCACCAATGGCTGGAATGAGGGTGACGCCACGATCCATATCCCGTGTGATCTGGTCCGCAATCTCGGGTGCATGGTCACTAATGATCATAAATGCCCGGGCAGAATATGCACCTTCCTGAATAAAGTCGATGACTTTAGAGGCGATGAATACAGCTACAAGCGTATACAGAATTTTTTCTTTGGGGATGTAGATAAGAGAGAGCCCGATAATGATGAAGTCGATGCCCAGTAATACTCGGCCCATACTCCATCCATACTTGCGGTTGAGAATACGGGCAATGATGTCTGAACCGCCTGTCGTTCCACCCCAACGGAATACAATGCCAAGACCGGCTCCAAGAGTGACACCTGCATATAGGGCTGCGAGCAGGAGGTCATTCTCGGTATGTAATGGTTCAATCCAGCCCAGATGAATCAACTTCTCAAACAACCATAGAAAAACGGTCAATGCCCCAATGCCGATACCCGTATAGATCATCTGTCTGCCGCCCAAAATTTTGAGCCCAATCAGAAAGAGGGGAACATTCAGAATCAAGGTTGTAAGTGAAGGTGAGATGCCAAAAGCGTAATTGATCAGCACCGTAACCCCGGTGAGGCCACCTTCCATAAGCTGGTTGGGGATAATGAAATAGAGGAGCCCAAAGGCATATAAGGCTGTACCCAGCACGATGGGAAGAACCAGTTTAACTTGTATCCAGGTTTTGGCAGTGCTCATAAGATCCCTCGCTGTAGATAAATTAGAATGAAGAAGCAATCATTCCCATCTAGTATACCTGTTTATTGATTCTTTAAAAATGATTTGTCGCTGATGATGGTGGAAGTGAATCTAAATAACTGATATTATTAGGAACAAATACGACATCATTTCAAAGGAGAATCCGTTCTCATGGAGAAAAGCATCGCAGAAATGCAGCGTGAGGTTGATCAGTATATCTCCCAGTTCAAGGAGGGATATTTCAGTCCTCTGGCCATGTTGGCCCGGATGTCTGAAGAGGTTGGGGAGCTCGCCAGGGAAGTGAATCATGAATTCGGCGAGAAGCCGAAGAAATCTTCCGAAGCAGCCAATTCCATTGAACTTGAGCTTGGAGATATTTTATTTATCACGATTTGTTTTGCGAACTCACTGGGAATTGATCTGGCTGAGGCGCACGATAAAGTCATGCATAAATTTAACACCCGCGATGCCAATCGGTGGACTCCCAAAAACACCGATTAGGCGTAGATTACATATGCTGTACCATCACCCGATCGGGGAGGGTCAGCTTAATGATGAAACCGGAAGAATATATGCAGCAGGCTTACCGCTGTATATTGCAAAATGATTTTGAGCAGGCGATTCGTTGGTTCGAGTCAGCCATTCACGCTCATCCAAAACATGCGGAGTTATATTATCGCTGTTCCATTACACACGCCCGCAGCAAACATCTGGTTCCAGCGCTTGAATATGCACGCAAGTCGGTTGAATTGTCGCCAGGAACAGAAGAGTATATTTTGCATCTGCAGACGTTGGAATCAAAACAATTGACCTCCAGAGCGAAGTTGCTGTTGGAGCAGGCGGGTATTGCAACACAGGAGCGCTATGTGGAAGCATCTACGCTTCTGCAAGAAGCGGTCAAACTTGATCCGCTCTCAGTGGAAGCTCATGTTATGCTTGCGCTGGCTTACAGTGATTTGAATGAATTTGACTATGCAATTCAGGCGCTGCGTGAGGCAATTTTGCTGGACCCGCAGAATGGGCAACTGCATCAGATGTTACAGGAAATCAAGCAACGTATGAAATCCATTCAATAAGAATTCATTTTGCAAAGATTTTTTTTGATTAGAAATGGATTCAACGATATGATCCAACATAGCGAGGAGATGCAGTCAATATGAGTGAAGTAATCAGAGTTGCCGTGATCGGAGCGGCTGGCCGTATGGGCCGTGAAGTTGTGAAATTGGTACTTCAGGACCCGGAATTGGAGCTTGCAGCGGCTGTCAACCGCTCCGGAGCAGGCACGGATGCAGGAACCCTTGTTGGTTTGCCAGAGTGTGGGGTGCTGGTGACTGATGATATCGAAATGGCTTTTGCCGAAACAAAACCTCAAGTTATGGTTGATTTTACAGTACCACAATTTGCGTTTGCACATACTGAGATCGCGATCCGTCATGGAGTCAGACCTGTCATGGGTGTTACCGGCTTCACGCCGGAGCAGATTGAACAGTTGGACAAGCAGTGCCAGGATAAAGGAATTGGAGGGCTTATTGCCCCTAACTTCTCGATTGGTGCCATTTTGATGATGCGATTCGCAGCACAAGCTGCCAAACATATGCCAAATGTGGAGATCATCGAATATCACGGAGATCAGAAGCTGGATGCTCCTTCAGGAACTGCGATCAAAACAGCGGAACTGATTGCTGCCAATCGGGAAGAACTTCGTCAAGGTAATCCAAATGAGGAAGAAACGATTGAAGGATCACGAGGCGGGTATTACAATGGCTTCCGAATTCACAGTGTACGATTGCCTGGTGTATTCGCGCAGCAGGAAGTTGTTTTCGGAGACTATGGACAGTCACTCAAAATTCGGCATGACTCCTACGAGCGCGCAGGTTATATGCCTGGTGTTAAGATTGGTGTGCAAAAGGTTATGGAGTATACAGGAATGATCTACGGATTTGACCACTTTATCGACTAAAGGAGATTGTCATGTTGAAAATAGCATTTATCGCCCATGATCGTAAAAAAGAAGAGATGGTTAACTTCGTGACGGCATATGAGCCTGTTTTTACGGACCATCAATTATATTCTACAGGAACAACAGGCCTTCGTATTATGGAAGGAACGTCTCTGAAGATTCACCGATTCGAATCAGGCCCATTGGGCGGAGATCAGCAGATTGGAGCTTTGGTTGCGCAAAATGAGATGGATCTGATTATTTTCTTGCGCGATCCATTGATGGCACAACCTCACGAGCCGGATATTAATGCGTTGCTGCGTCTTTGTGATGTGCAGGGTATTCCACTTGCCACAAATATTGCAACTGCTGAGATTCTGGTTAAAGCTCTGGATCGTGGCGATTTTGCCTGGAGAGAGCTGGTACATAAGTACAAGCCGGAGGCTGGATTGAATTCGGGTGATTCCGAATGAGTCTGGATATTCTCATCTTTGGAGCACATGCAGACGATGCGGAGATTGGTATGGGTGGAACGATTGCCAAACATACCGCTGCTGGCTTGAAAGTAGGCGTGTGTGATCTGACTCGTGCTGAGATGTCTTCCAACGGAACAGTAGAGCGCAGAACCGAGGAAGCGGAGCAAGCCTCCCGCGTCCTCGGTCTTTCGTGTCGAACGAATCTGGGGCTTCCTGATCGTGGTTTATATCTTACGCCTGAACATGTACAGGCGGTGACGGCTGAGATACGACGTCATGCCCCTCGGATGGTATTTGCTCCGTACTGGGAAGATCGTCATCCGGATCATGTCAATTGCAGTAAGCTTGTGCAGGAGGCTGTATTTAACGCCAAGCTTCGCAACTACATGCCGGACATGCCTGCCGTGCAGGTGAAGGAACTTTATTTTTACTTTATTAATGACATCGGGCCTACGGATTTGATTGTTGATATTACGGAACACTATGAGCAAAAAGAAACATCATTGCTCTCTTATCGTTCCCAATTCGAACTGGGAGACGGAGCGGTCTCGACGCCATTGAATCAAGGGTATATTGAACGTGTAAGAGCCCGTGATTCCTTGCTCGGACAACGCAGTCTCATCCCGTTTGCAGAAGGTTTTGCTACAATTACACCTTACGTGGTTCATCAATTTGGCTCGGGTGCCCAATAAACGATTTCACATTTTACGTTTAATGAAACGAAGGGTTTCATTATTCCATTGCATTATATCAACCTGCATGAAGCGGGAGATCAAAGGAGCGTCCACAGGATGGATAAAAAGCTAAAAATCGGCATCACCTGTTATCCGTCCCTCGGCGGGTCTGGCGTTGTCGCAACGGAGCTGGGCAAATTACTTGCCGAACAGGGGCATCAGGTTCATTTTATTGCCAACAGTATCCCGTTCAGACTGGGTACGTTCCAGAAAAATATTTTTTATCACGAAGTTGAAGTAAATGATTATTATGTTTTCCGTTACCCTCCGTATGACCTGTCACTGGCAACAAAGATGGCTCAAGTGGCTAAGTCACAGCAGCTGGATCTGCTGCATGTTCATTACGCCGTTCCACACGCAGTATGTGCCTTTCTTGCGAAACAAATGGTAGGGGACGGCCTTAAAGTGGTTACCACGTTACACGGAACGGATATTACGGTTCTGGCTCAGGATGAATCTCTGAAGGATCTGATACGTCTAGCCATTAATGAAAGTGACGCGGTTACTGCCGTATCACAAGATTTGATTCGAGAAACGGTCGAATTGCTGGATATTCAGCGTCCAATCGATCTAACCTATAATTTTATTGACAAACGAATATATTATCCGCGGGATGCTGCCAGTCTGCGAAGAGACTTTGCTGCGCCCGACGAAAAAATATTAATGCACATCTCCAATTTCCGACCGGTGAAGAGAACTCAGGATGTGGTAGAGGTCTTCCGTCAGGTACAGGAGCAGGTTCCTGCCAAACTGTTATTTGTTGGTGAAGGACCTGATTTGCCGAAGATGCAATGGAAAATTAATGATCTCGGGTTGAATGATAAAGTTCATTTCCTTGGCAAACAGGATGACATTGCTCAGGTCATTTCCATGGCTGACGTGTTGATGCTTCCATCGGAGAAGGAAAGTTTCGGACTTGTGGCGCTCGAAGCAATGGCTTGTGGTGTACCCACGATCGGTTCACAGGCCGGAGGAATTCCGGAACTGGTCTTACATGGTAAGACAGGGTTTTTATCCGCGATCGGGGATACACAATCCATGGCTGAGAACACCATCCGTTTGTTGACAGACGATCGTTTGGCTGCGGAGTTCAGGGAAGCGTGTCTTCAACGCGCTCATCATGATTTTTGCAATGATAAAATTCGGCTTGAATACGAACAGATTTACTACCGGGTGTTGGGAAGGGAAGTTCCGAATCTGAAGCCGGTTTGCGGTTAATCATTTCTTTGACGAAATCATACTGTGCATACCACAACAGGCAAGAGAAGAGGTGATATGTGGTGGTTCAATGGACACAGGTAGATCGTGAAATGGCAATGCAAAGTGAGAATGTACTCACAACATTAAACAAACATGGCTACAAGGCATATTGGGTAGGTGGTTGTGTACGTGACGAATTGCTGGAACGAGTTGTAGATGATATGGATATCACTACTTCTGCTTCTCCTCAGCAAGTCATGGAACTGTTCGATGACTGCATTCCTACAGGTTTGCAACACGGTACGGTTACCGTGCGTTCAGGCGGTTATTACTTTGAAGTGACCACGTTTCGAACAGAATCCGAATATCAGGATAACCGCAGACCTGCTGCGGTTCAATTTGTTCAGGATATCAAGAAAGATCTACAGCGGCGTGACTTCACGATGAACGCTCTTGCTATGGACGTCACTGGGACAATCGTTGACCCGTTCGGTGGACAGGCAGATATCAAGGAAGAGCGAGTCAGATGTGTGGGTTCTGCGATGGAACGATTTGGTGAAGATGCACTGCGGATGCTCCGCTGTGTCCGGTTTGCTTCCGTATTTGATTTCAAAATTGCCCATAACACGTGGAAAGGTCTTGTAAGGCAGAAAGACCTGCTTCAACATATAGCGATGGAACGGGTACGCACCGAGATGGTAAAAATGATGTCGGGACCGCATCCTTTAAGAGGGTTGGAGCTGTTATACAGAAGTGATTCCCTTGCGCATATCAAAGCGCCGGTAAGCTCGACCCGATTTAACAAGATGTTGTTATCCAATCTGGAACAATTGTCAGGTCAGCATGTGTTGCTTCGTTGGTCACTCATCCTGATTGCTGGCGGTTATAGCAAGGATGAAGCAGATGTATTATTACGTCAGTGGACATTTTCCAATGAACATCGTTCTCGTATAACAGGGGTCCTCCAGGTGGAACAGTTGATTCATACTTTCGTTCAGGAGCCGAAGGATACGGTCAGTCTCCGTTCCGATTGGATCGTTACGGTTCTGGCTTGTGGCGTTCAGGCGGCGGATGATTGGCTTCGAATACAGTCTACACTGCCAGCAGGATGGCGGAATCAGTCCGAACAGGCAGAAATACAGGTTGTTTTGGTTCAAGAGCTTGCAGGCGAATGGAGTCAATCGATCCCTGTGCATGACTTGAAAGAGTTGGATATTACAGGGGAACAAGTGTTACAAATGGTGCAGCGCAAAGGCGGGCCTTGGCTGGGGCAACTAATGAAACATTTGTTACGAGAAACGGCGATTGGAACGATAGCGAATCAGCATGAAGCACTAAGTGCAGAAGTGAAGCGGGTGGTTCAAGATGACCAAACATGAAGATCTGTTACATATGTTATTAAATGCAGAAGGACGATTCGTATCGGGTGAAGAGATCAGCCGTAATCTGTCCATCAGTCGGACCGCTGTGTGGAAACATGTGAACAAGTTGCGAGACATGGGTTATGAGTTTGAAGCGGTATCCCGCAAAGGATACCGTCTGTTAACGAAGCCGGATAGCATTGACGCTACTGGGCTCCAATTGGCCCTGGATACAACCGTATTTGGCCGTAAGGCTGTTTTGTTGACCTCGACCCTGTCTACGCAAGGGGATGTTCTCAAGCTAGCTGAGCAAGGGCAGGCAGAAGGCGCTGTGGTCATTGCGGAAGAACAAACAGGAGGAAGAGGACGTTTCGGTCGACAGTGGTTCTCTCCTCCGGGTAAAGGAATCTGGATGAGTGTCCTGTTACGCCCTGATCTACCACTTCAGCATACGCCGCAGCTAACTTTATTAACAGGAGTGGCTGTATGTCGTGCCGTTCGAGCTTGTTCAGGAGCTGATGCGGGCATCAAATGGCCAAATGATGTGTTGATTGACGGACGCAAGGTATGTGGCATATTGCTTGAATCTACAGTGGAAGATCATGAAGTCAGATACTGTATTGCTGGTATAGGCGTTGACGTGAACTTTGATCCCGAGGATTATCCGGAAGATCTTACAACTATAGCTACTTCGCTCAAGATGGAGACGGGGCAATCCGTTGATCGCACCAAACTAACGGCTGCCATTTTGACGGAGCTTGAACAGTTGTATTTTTTGTATCAAAAAGAAGGATTTGGCGTGATCTCAGCTCTATGGGAGGCCCTGTCCGTATCGATGAATCGAGAGATTACAGTGACGAATCCTCATGGTGTCATTGAAGGGAAGGCAATCGGTCTTGACCCTTCTGGAGCACTTATCGTGGAGAAGCACGATGGAGAACATACACTAATCATCTCTGGTGAGATTTCCTGGAAATCATAAACAATTTGTCGAATTTTCACTGGTAAAATGAACATAAGACGTGAAGTTTGAGCAGAACTTTGGTATACTGTGTTCGTGAGGCGATATCGGCTAATGCAGACCGAATTGCACTCCCGTAACAGTAACCTTTGTTCTGCTTTGATGTGTTTTATACAAGCAGACCGCAGTGTAAGAATGAAGTACGTTTAAGTGAGTTGTTGGATTCTGCTCTGAGCCGAAGAGGACCGAGACAGAAGGGACGATCGCAAGTGACTCTTTTTTGACTTTTCGGGACTTTTTAGTGGAAAACTAAAAGGTTTTTTTGTTGCGTTTATTTGAAAAGAAGAAAGGAGCCATGAGAGAAAATGGCGAACAAACAAGCGTTGAATATTGTGAAAATGAAAAAATATAAGCAGGATGGCGTGCCGCTTACCATGATCACGGCTTACGATTATCCAACAGCGCTCCTAGCAGAGGAAGCAGGTATCGATCTGATCCTGGTGGGTGATTCACTCGGCAATGTAGTACTGGGTTATAATTCGACGCTTCCGGTGACCATCGATGACATGGTATACCACACACGTTCCGTAGTGCGCGGTGCTGAGAAGACATTTATTGTGGCTGATATGCCTTTTATGACGTATCATGGCAGCGTGGATGAGACGCTTAAGGGTGTCCGTCGACTGATGCAAGAGGGGCATGCCCATGCGGTTAAAATGGAAGGCGGAGTCGAGATAGCGGACACCGTCAGAGCAGTTGTGCAAGCAGGCGTGCCTGTTCTTGGACATATCGGACTGACACCTCAATCGGTTAATCAGATTGGTGGTTACCGCATTCAGGGCAAGGATGCAGCAGATGCGAAACGTCTGATGGACGAAGCCAAAGCCCTGGAAGCTGCAGGTGCGTTTGGCATTGTGCTTGAACTGGTTACGGAAGAAGTTGCACGGGCGATCTCGGAGGAACTGTCCATCCCTACCATCGGAATTGGAGCAGGACGAGGCTGTGATGGTCAGGTACTGGTATTCCACGATGTGGTTCAATACGCCTCTCCGTATACGCCCAAACGATTTGTCAAAACCTATGGAGATGTGGGTACATTAATCAGAACGAGCATCGAAGCTTACGTGAAAGATGTGAAAGATCGTTCGTTCCCGGCCGAAGAGCATGTATTCAATGCTGCGGATGGTGTTCTGGATCAACTGTATGGCGGACAACGCAAGGAAAAGGTGGGGAGTAACTCATGAAAGTATTACGGACAATCGCAGAGTTAAGACAGGAATTAAGCTTGAAGCGTCAAGCGATTCGGTCCAGTGCGTCCGTTGTAGGTCTGGTACCAACAATGGGTTTTCTTCATCAAGGTCATGCAAGTTTGATGCAGGCAGCCAGACAACAGAGCGATATCGTGGTATTAAGCATATTTGTTAATCCGATTCAATTTGGCCCTAATGAAGATTTTGACAGCTATCCGCGGGATGAAGCCAGAGATGTGGAAACAGCACGCTCACAAGGAGTGGATATCGTATTTATTCCCTCTGTTGAAGAGATGTATCCACAGGCAACACAAACGACGGTATCTGTCTCAAAACTGACGGAGCGCTTATGTGGCGCTTCCCGTCCGGGGCATTTTGACGGGGTAACAACTGTAGTCTCCAAGCTCTTCAACATCGTACAGCCACAGCGTGCATTTTTTGGTATGAAAGACGCTCAGCAGGTTGCGGTCATTCAACAGATGGTGAATGATTTGAATATGCCTGTAGAAATTGTACCCTGTCCGATTGTTCGCGAAGAGGATGGTCTTGCTCTCAGTTCACGTAATGTCTATCTTAGCGCAGAACAGCGTACACAGGCCTTGGTTCTGTCGAAGGCACTGCGTGCAGCTCAGGAAGCCGCAGATACAGGTGTAGCTACTACAGCCGCAGATATCCGTCGTATTCTGCGCGAGCACATTGCAACCTCACCGCTTGCCGTTATCGACTACGCCGAGATTCAGGCTTTTCCAAGTCTGGAGCCGCTCACAGATCAGGAAGAAGTTCAAGGCCGTGACGATCTGCTCATTGCACTTGCGGTGAAATTCGGAAAAACAAGATTGATTGACAATATAAGGTTGCAAAAATCGGAGGTACTGTCCCATGTTTAGAACACTGATGAAATCCAAAATTCACCGGGCTACGGTAACGGAAGCCAATTTGAACTATGTGGGTAGCATTACCATAGATGAAGATTTGATGGAAACATCCGACTTGATGGAAAACGAGAAAGTGCAAATTGTGAACAACAACAATGGTGCACGTCTGGAAACTTATGTGATTCCAGGACCACGCGGAAGCGGGGTCATATGTCTTAACGGCGCAGCTGCACGGCTGGTACAGCCTGGAGATAACGTCATTATCATTTCTTACGCCATGATGTCGCAAGAAGAGGCAAATACTCACAAACCAACCGTTGTATTTGTAGATGGACAGAATAAACCTGTACAAACGATGAAGCAGGAAGTCCACGCAACAATTATGTAATCGACTGGTAAGGAGAATGAAATCGGCCCTTGAAGCAAAAAATGAGTACAGGTCACTGCACTAATCCATTTTTTCAAGGGTGGGGATGCATCGATGTTCCAGCATGTTTTCGCAGAAATGAACGACATGTTAGATGAAATTATCAAGAGCTATCCTTCCGCTGAAGGCCTGAACAAACAGGAATTACTGCAAAAGTGGAATTTGCTTAAGCGGATGAGTGACGGAATGCTGGATGAATGGCTGATGTTTGAAGAAAAGATGAGCCAGGTGAGGGAGCGGGAGATGGATAAGCCTGCTTCCCTTGAACCGGAACAGGAAGCTGTTACCGCTCTGCCTGAACTCCATCTGGAATGTTTCAGTCGAGGTCAGGGGTATTTCAAATTACAGATGTATCCGCAGGCGATCATGCAGTTCTCCCGGGTTGTGACCGACCATCCGGAGAGTGCATTGACTCGTTTTTACCTGGCACTCGCGTATCTGAATCTGGAACAAATGGCGGAAGCCGGGACACATTTGCAGCAGATCATGTACCTTAAGGGTTCACCTCGCTTGAAAGGGCTTGTATGTAACGCCCTGGGCTGTATTCAAGCCAAGCTTGCGAATCCCGAAGCTGCATGTTCACTCTTTGCACAGGCCCTTCAGTATGACCCGACATTGACCGAGCCACTGTACAACATGGAAGCTTGCAGGTTGAACAGGGGAAAATTGCAATATGCTAATCAGCTGACGACCCTTCATTAAGCGGGAATTCGGCGACAAAAAAACGGTGTTCCCTCCTTTGGCATAGCGGCGGGGACACCGCTTTTTTGTCAGTTAATTTTCAAATCCTTTTTTTTTTGCTATGCTGTAACATAGACTGGAATGGAAGGGACCGTACATTGCAATGAAATTTGCCGTATTGGATTTCGAAACAACCGGCACGCAGTCCGACGGTGAGATTATACAGGCCGGACTTGCCATCATAGATCATGACTACAGCATAACTCAAATATATAGTTCTTATGTGAACCCTGGTGTACCGATTCCCCCGTTTATTTCGGGGTTGACGGGTATTACCGATGAAGATGTGGCGGACGCTCCTTCACTCGAAGAGATGATGATGGAGATGGTTCCGCTGCTTAATGATGTGGTGCTTGTTGGACACAACGTCGCTTTTGATTTTCACTTTTTGCAGAATGCTCTTGACCGTTGCGGTTATTTGCCGTTCACTGGCCGCATTCTGGACACGATTGATTTTCTGAAGATCACATTCCCATCACTGGGTTCTTATCAACTCGGTTATGTGTCTTCCGAATTTGGATTTCAACATGATCGCCCTCACCAGGCAGACAGTGATGCACTTGCGACAGCCTATGTGCTGCTCAAGTGTCTGGATGAGTTAAAGGAATTACCGCTCATAACGATTCAGCGCCTCAGTGACCTGTTTGCACCAGAAGACAGTGACTTGGGCTGGTTCTTGGACGGGATGCGCAGTGAGAAGGAAGCAGAGCCGATTCAGGATCTGGACGGACATACCTATTATCGTCAGCTTGCTCTTAATGTAAGTGATTGGACCGATATTGGTGCACCACGCGATGAGCGGGAGGCTAACCCTCTCGATGGTGTAAGCTTCGAACAGTTCATGGACCAGGTTCGGGAGAACCTGAAGGATACGCTGGATCATTACGAAGAGCGTGAAGCGCAGACTCAGATGTTCAGCAGTGTAAGGCAAGCCCTGGATGAAGAGAAACATCTCTTGATCGAAGCTGGAACGGGTACCGGTAAATCTCTAGGGTATCTGTTGCCTGCTATTTACGAAAGTGTGAAGCAAGAACAGAAAGTTATGGTCAGCACGCATACGATCAATCTGCAGGAGCAATTGAGAGAGCGAGACATTCCGATGCTGACCCAAGTGGTTCCATTCCCGTTTAAGGCTGCTGTATTCAAAGGACGTGGACATTACCTGTGCCTGCGCAAATTTGAACACAAAATCAATAAACGTGAATTCGCCACACCTAAAGAGGATTATTTCACAGCCGCTCAGATGATTGTCTGGCTTACGCAGACCGAAACCGGAGATGATGAGGAACTCAACCTTAGCGGACGCGGAGGGGACTTCTGGGAGACGGTACAGAGCGAATCTGAGTCTTGTCTGGGAAGATCATGTCCATGGTTCCGCAAATGTTTCTACCATCGTGCCAAACATGAGGCCGGGTTGTCTGATATCGTAATCACCAATCACTCCAAATTATTTACGGATGTGAAAGCCGCGCATCAGCTGCTGCCAGCTTATGAGAGTCTTGTGATCGATGAGGCACATCATCTGGAGGATGTCGCTGGTAAACATCTTGGAATGCATATGAAATATTTCACCTTGGTTCATACACTGACCCGCCTGTTTAAAGACAGTCGTAATGGTCAGCTGCCTATGCTTCGTTCGCAGTTATCCGGGCATGAAAATTCGGTGCAATGGGGCTCCATGGTGGATCAGATGTTCCCGCTCGCTCTTGAAGTTAAGGAGCTGTGGGATCGTATGAGCGATGCCTTGTTTGGTCTGTTGCCTGAACGAAGTGATGCTTCACCGGGAGAGACGGGGCAATTTTCACTGCGTCTGAAAGCATCTCAGAAACCTGCAAAATGGCAGGAGTTGCAGGATCTGGAGAACCAGATCTATGTGACTCTGGGTGATTTGGTTCGCAAAGGGGACAAATTGCTGCTTGAGGTGAAAGAGGATCAGGATGATTATCAATCGGACAGTCTGATCACGGACATTACAGGATTACTGAAAGATCTGACCACATTGAAGGAAAATCTACGTTTCTTCATGCGTATGGATGACGCCAAAACGGTGTACTGGATGGAAGCAAGCGGTCAGTTCCGCAGTAAATCTCTCCAGCTGTATGCCGTACCTGTAGATGTCAGTGCACAACTTAAGGATTTATTTTTTGACAAAAAGAAAAGTGTTGTGCTTACTTCGGCTACGCTCTCTGTAGATAAGTCATTCCAGTTCATGATTGAGCAGCTTGGCTTACAGGAAGCCTCTGAGAATAATCGGCTGTTAACGTCGATGTTGCCATCACCTTTCAATTATCGCGATCAGGCACTTCTGGTGATTCCGCGTGATTTCCCAAGTGTGAAGGGAAGTGTGGGAGATGCGCACTTTGTTAATATGCTGGTGCAATCACTCGCAGAGACGGCAATTGCTACGCGTGGACGCATGATGGTTCTGTTTACTTCATACAAGATGTTGCGACAGGTCTATGATCCGCTGAAGGAGGCGCTGTCTGGCAACGACATCTCGTTGCTTGGTCAAGGCGTTGATAGTGGAAGTCGTTCCAAATTGACTCGCAGGTTTCAAGATGCCAAAGCAACGGTACTTCTGGGCACAAGCAGCTTCTGGGAGGGTGTAGATATCCCGGGAGAGGCGCTAACCTGTCTCGCTATTGTGCGACTGCCTTTCCAGCCACCGAATCATCCGTTGGTGGAAGCCAAGAGTGAGTTGCTTCAGGAACAGAAGAAAAATCCGTTCATGAAACTGTCCGTGCCACAAGCGGTCATTCGTTTCAAACAGGGATTTGGCCGATTGGTGCGTACAGCAAAGGACAGAGGAATTGTCATTGTTTATGATACACGGGTGATTGAAGCGTATTATGGTAAATTCTTTTTATATTCATTACCTGGTCCCAAAATGGAACATATGCTCACGGAGCAGATGGTTCCACGAATTACCGAGTGGTTGGAAAAACCTGCTAATGAACAAAAATAATGGTTGTTTTGTTCGTTATATCATTGCATGACACTATCGTTTGGCGTTAAACTTTATTAGATATTTCCGTATCCGATTAAAGCAGTTGGACGTAAGAACTTATAACCTAAATTACAAGGAGCATTCTGTATAAAATGTCACGTTTATCTTTGAGTTTTATACAGAATGCTCATCTTTTCATCTATTATTTTATCGTGGCCTTGGTAAGGGGGAGCAAGAATGAAATCGGATAAAATTTCGGAAGCGGTGGTACGACGTCTGCCTGTATACTTGCGTTATTTGAACGAGTTGCATCAGCGTGAGGTGGCTACTGTTTCTTCTCAAGAGCTTGGACAGAGGCTGGATCTGAATCCGGCCCAAATTCGTAAAGACCTGGCTTACTTCGGTGATTTTGGTCGTAAAGGGATCGGGTATGATGTATCCTATTTGATCGAGAAAATTCGTCACATTCTCAAAATCGATCAGCAAATTAATGTAGCTCTGGTAGGCGCGGGTAATCTCGGACAGGCCTTGTCCAACTACAACGCATATCTGAAAGACAACATGAAGATTGTTGCTGTATTTGATGCATATGGACCAAAGATTGGTAGTCAAATCAACAGTTTGACGGTAAAACCAATGGATGAATTGACGGAAGCGGTTAAAATGGAAAACATTCGCATCGGAATTATCACGGTTCCGGATACGGAAGCCCAAAATGTAGCCGATCAGCTTATTGAATCAGGAATTGAAGCGATCCTTAATTTTGCACCAACCATTCTAAAAACACCGCCGCATATCCGCATTCACCATGCTGACTTTACAACAGATCTGCTTAGTTTGGCCTATTACTTGGAGACTGGAAAGGACGACGAGGAAGATGACAACAAATAGATGGGTAATTCACAACGGCAAATTTGCCGTTAATGAAGGCGGCACAACATGGAACGTGGTCCAAGGATACATGGTTGTTGAGAATGATAAGATTGTGCATATTGGTGAGACATTGCCGGATGAAGACAAAAATTGTACCAAAGTGGATGGAAAAGGACTGTTCTTCCTGCCGGGTCTGATCAATACGCATGGTCATGCAGCGATGTCGTTGCTCAGAGGGCACGGAGACGATCTTGCATTGCAAGTATGGTTGCAGGAAAAAATGTGGCCGATGGAAGCGAAAATGACTTCAGAAGACGTATATTGGGGAACTTCGCTATCGGTGCTTGAAATGTTGAAAGGCGGAACTACAGCATTCCTGGACATGTACGATCACATGGATCAAGTTGCCAAAGTTGTGGAGCAATCCGGCGTTAGAGCAGCACTGGCACGTGGTGTAATCGGGTTGTGCTCGGAGGAAGAACAATTGCGGAAGCTGGAGGAGTCGGCTGCGTTTGCGCGTGAGTGGAATGGACAGGCAGATGGTCGCATTACAACCGTAATCTCGCCACATGCACCATATACATGCCCTCCTGACTACATAGAGAAGCTTGTGCAGGTCGCGAACGACCTAAACCTTCCCCTTCATACACATATGTCGGAAACGCTTCGTGAAGTCGAGCAGAACGTGGCTGATTATGGACTGCGTCCTGTGGCACATCTGGAGAAACTGGGCTTTTTCTCTCGTCCATCCCTGGTTGCACATGCGGTGCATCTGAATGACGAAGAGATTGATATTCTGGCCCGTCATGATGTGGCTGTATCCCATAACCCGGGAAGTAACCTGAAACTCGCTTCCGGTGTTGCGCGGGTACCTGCGTTGCTGAAAGCAGGAGTTACCGTGTCACTCGGAACAGACGGACCGGCAAGCAACAACAACTTGGATATGTTCGAGGAAATGAGACTGGCTGCATTGATCCACAAAGGTGTATCCGGTGACCCGACGGCAGTGCCAGCAGGCGAAGCGTTATTACTCGGAACGTCATACGGTGCCAAATCTATCTTCTTGAACAATACCGGAGCACTCCAGGTCGGCATGAAGGCTGACTTTATTGCCTTGGACATTGAACAGGCACATTTCTATCCACATACAGACCTGATCTCACATACGATCTACTCGGCTTCTGCCAAAGATGTTGAGCACGTATGGGTGGATGGAAAACAAGTGGTGAAACATGGCGAATGTCTGACGCTGGATGAAGAACGCATTTTGCGTGAGTCTCAATTGGCATTTGATGGTCTGCTTGCTCGTTAATTGCAGGACAGCATCATAGGGAAAGGAAGTTCGGCTTTTGAAGAAAAAAAAGAAGTGGATATGGATTTCGCTGCTTGCACTGGTTCTGATTCTGTTTGGACTTCAGCGTTATTACGTCCATGTCACGCAGGACCAACGCAAGGAAGAAGCGCTCGCCATACAAGCAGCACAGGAGCAACTGGGCATTACATCCTATGATGAATTGCGTAAGTACATCTGGGGAGACAAAGAAGGCTCTGACAACATCTACTGGACCCTGATCGGCAAAAATAAGGATACCCAGGATGTTATGGTCTGGGTTAAATTCGATGCAAACAATCAACCGGCTAAGGGTGCAAACGCTGTACACAGTGAGCTACTGCAAAATGGCATGTCCGAAGCGCAGATACGCAATCGCTTCAGTTCTGAAGTTCCTGCCGGTGAGATTAAACGAATCATGCCCGGAGTTGTGAATGGAATATATGTGTGGCAAGTGTACTATAAAGACGGTACGCATAACCACTATCGCTTTTATCGTTTTAGCAATGGAGAACAGGTGGACCTTGTCTACACACTCCCGAACAGCTAGAACAAGATAGAGTGACATAGCTAGAGAATTAAAGAAATAAAAGAACCGGCAGACGGATATCCGACTGAACCGGTTCTTTGTGTTGTCTGTAAACATTTTTGATTTAAATAGTTAAAATTAATAATTTATTCATATTTTCGCCTTCGAAATTGTATATACGATGTGATATACTCAGATATGTACTCAAAGTTACATTCAAAACAAATAATCCTGTCGAAATTCTCGCAGGAGTCAATATGCACATATTCGTATATACCAATAAGCCAGTAGGTTAGGCCGAAATCTGGGAGGGGTAATTCACTTGAAGCTAAAAGTATTGCCTATTGCTTTAACTGCCGTCATTTCAGCCGTTGTGTTGTTTGGAGGTTGGTTTGTATATCGTCAGGTGGCCGTGCAGAATCCGATTGAAAAGATGGTTACCCAGTATGATGGAGTCAATGACGTTCAATTAACTATTAACCGCAATGAGGTACAATTGAAACTGGATCTGCAACCTGATGTTGATTTGGGCAGACTGGTACAATATATTCACAAAGAAGGACAGACCCTGATTGGAACACGTTCACTAAAGTTGGATGTTGTGGATCATTCAAGTGAAGCACTGGAAAGTTGGTGGGGTGATGCGATGTTCACCGTAGCTCAAGCGATGGAGAACAAGCAATACACCGAGATTACACCAACGTTGTCAAAGATGGCGACGAATGGAATTAAGGTAAATACAGCGATGGATGACAACAATGTATATGTCAGTCTCAGAGACGGAGATGCCAGCAAGTTTATTATTCTGCCGCGTGTGCCCGGTCAGATAGGAGTGTGGCCTAATGCCTAAGTGGACAAAAGAAGTTGCCATCGGATTTTTTCCCGTATTGATTATTTTCCTTGCTTTTACTGGTGTTAATATTGTTCCGATTCTGATTGCAGGGGTGCTTGTCGGAGCTTTATTGTTCATGATGCAAATGCGTGGCGGGATTACAGTAGGCGCTGCACAGGAACGTAAACGGAAGAAAAAAGGACCTTCCAAGCTTACTTTTGAAGAAATTGGAGGTCAGGACAGTGCCAAGCAGGAATTGCGTGAAGCGCTTGACTTTCTCATCAAACATGAAGAAATCCGGAAGTTCGGGATTCGTCCGTTAAAAGGGATCTTGCTGACGGGCCCTCCAGGGACAGGGAAAACGTTGATGGCCAAGGCTGCTGCCCATTACACCGATTCTGTTTTCGTAGCAGCATCCGGTAGTGAATTTGTGGAAATGTATGTTGGTGTAGGTGCCAGCAGAATTCGGGATTTGTTCAAGGACGCGAGAACCCGTGCCACCAAGGAAAATAAGGAAAACGCAATTATCTTTATCGATGAAATTGATGTCATCGGTGGTAAACGTGAAGGTGGTCAACAGCGTGAATATGATCAGACCCTGAATCAGCTCCTGACGGAAATGGATGGAATCTATACTTCTGATACGCCAAGAATTCTGGTTATCGCTGCAACAAACCGCAAAGAGATGCTGGATAGCGCCCTGACGCGCCCGGGACGTTTTGACCGCCACATTCAAGTGGACTTGCCTGACAAAAAGGGCAGAAAGCATATTCTGGAACTGCATGCGGTGAACAAACCTCTGATGAAGGAAGTTAATCTGGAGAAGACAGCGGAAGAATCATATGGTTTCTCCGGTGCACAGCTCGAAAGTGTGATGAACGAAGCAGCAATATACGCCATGAGAGACGGGCTGTTAAACATCGAGCAGCGGCATCTGTCCCTGGCTATTGATAAAGTCATGATGGGTGAGAAGACAGACCGTGAGTCCAGTGTGGAAGAGAAGAAAAGGGTCGCCATTCATGAATTGGGACATGCCATTATGGCTGAACTCGTTCGTCCAGGCAGTGTAAGTCAGGTAGCACTCAGTCCCCGTGGACAGGCGCTGGGATATGTACGTCATAACCCGCAACAGGAACAGTTCCTCTATACGAAGCGCTTCCTGGAAGAGCAGATTATGATTGCACTCGGAGGAGCAGCTGCGGAGGAAATGTACTACGGTGGTCGTTCCACAGGTTCACGCAATGACTTTGATCAGGCAACCAATGTTGTACAGACGATGATGGCTTCGGGATTGACTTCACTTGGGATTGTGAACATGGATATGGTCACAACCGAGGAACTGATGCGAGAGAATAAATTAATTCTGCAAGAACTGATGGAACAGACAAAGCAGTTGCTTGAAGAACAACGGACAATTTTCGACAATTCACTCGACATCTTGATTCGTGAGGAAGTTTTGTCTGGCGAGCAATTTCGTTGTCAATTTCGTGACAGTGCCCTTCTACCAGCATAATTTATTTATGCTGGTTATTTTTTTTTACATTTCACTCGTGCTAAGATATTATTATATGTTGGGTCGAAATTTGTAATTTTCGGCGAACAGGGTACAATAGAGAAATAGAGAACCGAAAGGATGGAGCAGAACCATGTTTTTCAAAAAAATAGGAGTTGTCGGCGGCGGTACGATGGGACAAGGTATTTCCCAGATGCTCGCAGCCAAAGGACTTGATGTGCTTCTCGTGGAGCATACAACACAAAAGCTGGATCATGCATATGACATGATCGAAACCAATCTGGATAAACAACTTGAGAAATGGGCGATTACAAAAGCGGAGAAGAAATTGATTCTTTCCCGTATTACCAAGGTAGCTCATTTAGCTGAACTTGGAACTTGCGACATGGTCATTGAGACAATTTCAGAGGATCTGGATGCGAAAAAAGCAGTATTCAGCCAACTGGACCAAGTTTGTCCAAGCAATGTCATTCTTGCAAGTAATACATCCACGCTGAGTTTGACCGAGCTTGCAAGCTCGACCAAATACCCAGAGCGTGTTATTGGTATGCACTTTATTCACCCGGTATCCCGGGTTGATCTTGTAGAGATTATTCGTGGACTGAAAACTTCGGATACAACATTCGAAGAGACCAGACGTTTTGTTGAAGAAGTAGCGGACAAAAAAGGAGTCATGATCTATGAATCACCTGGATTCGTAACCTCCCGCTTGATCTGCCTGCTAATTAACGAAGCGTTGCATGTATTGCAAGAAGGTGTTGCATCTGCTGAAGATATCGATGATGCAATGCGTATCGGATACAACTTCCAACATGGACCACTCGAAATGGCTGACCGTTTCGGATTGGATTCTGTTGAAGCTGCACTCGAAAGAATGTTCCGTGAATTCGGAGAATTGAAATATCGTCCTTCTACAGTCCTGAAGAAAATGGTGCGTGCAGGACACTTAGGTGCCAAAACAGGCGAAGGATTCTTCAAGTACGACAAGGATGGTGACCGACTGTGAAAGTACTCGTAATTAATGCGGGGAGTTCCTCGCTCAAATATCAACTGTATAATATGACTGACGAATCTGTACTGGCTAAAGGTTTGGTAGAACGGATCGGAATGGATTCCTCCATCCTGACACACAAACCGACAGGCCGTGAGGATGTTACAGAAGTTAGTGAGATTCTGGAGCATACAACAGCGATCCGTAAAGTCATTGATATTTTGACTCACAAAGAAAATGGTGTACTGGATTCTGTAAGTGAAATTCAAGCTGTTGGACACCGTGTTGTTCACGGTGGTGAAGCATTTAAAGAATCTGCATTGGTAGATGATGCTGCCAAAGCTGAAATTCGTCGTTTGTTCGACTTGGCTCCACTTCATAACCCTGCAGCAATGATGGGTATTCGTGCGGCTGAATTAAATATGCCTGGTGTGCCACAGGTTATGGTCTTTGATACAGCGTTCCATCAGACAATGCCTGAAAAAGCTTACCTGTATGCCATTCCGCGTGTACTTTACAAAAAATATAAAGTACGTCGCTACGGCGCACATGGTACTTCCCATGATTTCGTAAGCAAGGCAGCTGCTGAATATCTGGATCGTCCAGTGGAAGATCTGAAAATTATCACTTGTCACGTCGGTAACGGTGGTAGTGTAACAGCAGTTAAAGGTGGCGTATCCGTGGATACTTCGATGGGTATGACACCGCTTGAAGGACTGATGATGGGAACGCGTTCTGGTGACCTTGACCCAGCCATCGTACCTTATGTGATGAACAAGGAAGAACTGAGCGTAAGCGAAGTGAACTCCATGTTGAACAAACACAGTGGATTGCTTGCGATCTCCGGAATCAGCAGTGACATGCGTGAGATTACGGAAGGTATGGAGAATGGCGATGCCAACTCCACGCTTGCTTTTGAAATGTACGAATACCGTCTGCGTAAATACATCGGCTCATATGCAGCTGCAATGAACGGTGTAGACGTGATTGTCTTTACGGCTGGTGTAGGTGAGAACTCTGTTGTACTTCGCCAAAAAGTATGTGAGCAGCTCACTTATCTGGGTGTTGAACTGGATGAAGCGCTGAATGCCATTCGTTCTGGCGAACCACGCCGGATCACAACAGCGAATTCCAAAGTGGAAGTTCTCGTTGTGCCAACTAACGAAGAATTGGTAATTGCACGTGATACACACCGAATCGTATTGAATTCTCAGTAATCTAACTGTAAAGTAAATATAGAATGACAAGGAAGTGCAGGGGACAGGCATAAGCCTGCCCGCTGCATTTTCAAATTCAGGAACCAAGGGGAGATATGGGCATGAATACGAATTGTGTAATTCGTAATGTGAACGAGCATGTGGGCGAAACCGTAACAATCGGTGCCTGGATTAACAACAAACGTTCCAGCGGTAAAATTCAGTTTTTGCAGCTGCGTGATGGAACCGGATATATCCAAGGGGTTGTTGTGAAAAGTGAAGTTAGTGAAGAGATCTGGAACAATGCCAAGAGCCTGACTCAAGAAAGCTCTTTGTATGTTACAGGTATTATTCGTGAAGAACCTCGCAGTGCGTCCGGTTACGAGATGACGGTTACAGGGGTTGAGATCATTCACCTGACTGAAAACTATCCAATTACGCCTAAAGAGCATGGTGTTGATTTCTTGATGGACCATCGTCATCTGTGGCTTCGTTCTACGAAGCAACGTGCTGTTATGGTGATTCGGGCAGAGATTATTCGCGCTGTTCAGCAGTTCTTTGATGGTAACGGATTCACACAAGTTGATCCTCCGATTTTGACACCATCGTCTGCGGAAGGAACAACGAACCTGTTCCACATCAAATACTTTGATGAAGATGCTTATCTGACACAAAGTGGTCAATTGTATATGGAAGCCGCAGCTATGGCGCTAGGCAAAGTATATTCATTTGGTCCAACATTCCGCGCAGAGAAGTCCAAAACACGTCGTCACTTGATTGAGTTCTGGATGATTGAGCCGGAAATGGCATTTGTAGATCACGAGGAAAGTCTGCGCGTACAAGAGAAATTTATCGCTCATGTCGTTCAATCCGTGGTTAAAAACTGCCGTGCAGAACTGGAATCTATCGGTCGTGATGTATCCAAACTCGAAGGCATCGTAGCTCCATTCCCGCGTATTACGTATGATGAAGCGATTGAATTCCTGCATGGACAAGGCTTTGATATTCCTTGGGGAGAAGACTTTGGTGCACCGCACGAAACAGCAATTGCTGAGAAGTACAATACACCTGTCTTTATCACGCATTACCCTGCTGGAATCAAGGCATTCTATATGAAACCAGATCCGAATCGTCCTGAAGTTGTTCTCTGTGCTGATATGATTGCACCAGAAGGCTACGGAGAGATTATTGGCGGTTCGCAGCGTATCGATGATCCGGAATTGATGCAACAGCGTTTTGAGGAGCACAATCTCTCGGATGAAGCTTACCAATGGTATCTGGATTTGCGTAAATACGGATCGGTTCCTCACTCCGGTTTCGGTCTGGGATTGGAGCGGACGGTAGCATGGATCTGTGGATTGGATCATGTACGTGAAACAATCGCATTCCCACGTATGCTCTATCGTCTGTACCCTTAATGCTTAACCGAGGAGCGTCTATGGAAGACACCACATCCAAAGCTTGGTTGGATGGAGCAGCTTATGGCATGACATCGGGTACAGCTCATCTGCCGTATGCCTTGTTACGTTTTTATCACCAGCTTGGTCTATCAGATGCAGAAGTGCTTCTTCTGATTCAACTGCTAGGGTTCCGTCAGGCAGAGTTCAATGAGTTTCCCACGCTTGAAGAGCTTGCGACGCGCATGGGACTTGCACCTGAAGGCATTGCCAGAATGTTGCAACGTCTGATGAGGGATGGGTATATTGCAATTGACGAGCACCGTGACGAAGAACGGGACATCCAGTACGAGCGATATGACTTACATGGATTATATGCCAAGCTTGCAGCGTGCACTGCTGAAGAAGTAGCCGCATTCCGTGCGGAGCAGCAGAGTATCAATACAGCACGTCAAGATTCGAACAGTGTTCAAAAAGAAGAGGAAGAACGGAACATGTTCTCCATCTTTGAAAAAGAATTTGGACGTCCGCTCTCTCCAATGGAGTGCGAGACGATATCCGGCTGGTTGGATCAGGACCGTTATCAAGAGGAATTGATTCTAATGGCTCTGAAGGAAGCGGTTTTTGCAGGCAAAGTACATTTCAGGTATATCGATCGAATTCTGCTTGAGTGGAGTCGCAATCGTGTCAAGACCGTTCAAGACGCGAAGGCGTACACGCAGCGGTTTCGTAATGGTGGACGTTAATTCAAGTGTAGGCAGGGACAAGAAACAGGCCAGAAGTCATTCTGTGCCTGTTTTTTTTGGATTAAAGATTGGATGAGTGATCAGCAACATCAACCTTTCAGGCAATGAATTCATTTTGTTTTACAAAAATTTGATAGATCACGCAGGGGTTAACGCACAAGCTGTCGTCTATTGTATTGGAGAGGAGGGGAGAGTTATTGATGAAGCGCGCGTAATCGAACAAATCCGTCAAGGAGATACATCCCAGATGCGTACTCTGATTGATAAGTATAGCCAGCATGTATACCATGTGGCCTATTCCGTACTCAGGAACGATCAGGAAGCACAGGATGCAGCTCAGGAGGCGTTCATACAGATGTATAAGTCTCTCCCCGACTACCGTTCTGAAGGTTTCAAAACGTGGTTAACCCGAATTGCCTTTCACAAAGCGATTGATGCCAAACGCAAGCTGGGCAGACGAACTGCTGAGGATCTGGGTGGAGAAGAAAAAATAATCAATATGCCCGGACGGGATGAAGACGTTCTTACCCGTCTCGTTCGTGAAGAACGTCAGGATAAACTTCGCGAACGAATTAATCAGTTGCCTGCTCAGCATCGTGACATTATCACTGCGTATTATCTAAGCGAAAAAAATTATGAGCAGATTGCCAGTGATGCACAGGTGGCTGTGAAGACTGTGGAATCCCGCTTGTATCGTGCCCGGCAGTGGATTCGAAAACATTGGAAGGAGGATGAATGGCGTGAGTAAACAGGAGAAGTATACCGCTGGCCAATGGACTGATTATATTGAAGGCCATATGAGTGAAACTCAAGCGAACCAAATGGAACAGCTTCTGCTGGAAGACCCGGATGCGATGGACATCTATCTGGAAGCGCTTGGTATCCATGGAGAACTGCCTCCGTTGCCTGACCCGACAGGGTTTGCGGATTCAGTCATGCATCGGATTGAGGGTATTCAACCAACCAAATCACAACGAAAACCCCGCGCTGGACGAAACCGACGCTGGCTTGAACATAAAGTGTTTCATTATGCGGTAGCAGCCTGTTTGACATTGATCTTCCTCTCGTCTGGACTTTTTGACAAGGTAGCACCATATCACAAGTTCCAGGATGGCGACCACAGAGGGTCTTTTACCGAGAAATGGACGGAGGCAGCCACTTCATGGCTGGATAACCTCAAGCCTAAACCATAAATAGTTTCGCATTGCCTGAAAAGAAAGGATGACGACTGTGCACTCAGATCGTAACAAATTACTCGCATTTCTATTAAACTTGATACCCGGTCTTGGTTTTATGTATTGGGGACGGCCTACCAGAGCTGTGGTCTATCCATTACTCTTTTTTGGAACAGGCATTGGCTTCATCATGTTGGCGTTGTTGACTGATCAAAAGGAATTGATGATTGTCGGGTTCCTGGGAGCCATATTCTTCTGGTGTATCAGCATGCTGGATATGATTATCGTTCTACTCCGTGCCCCTTCATTGCACGAAGTTCAGTACCAAGGTTATGGGACACATTACGGTGGTCTCCATCAAGGCGCCGCTTACCAGAAAGCATATGCTGGCCAGGAAGAGCCTCTCGGACAGATGGATCAGGAGGAGCCACATCAGGATCATGGTGGAGTGTATGGTGTGCCCGAGGGGCCCTATGGTCAACCCATGTACCGAAAAGGCAGTGAGGGTGAACGGTTCTTCACCATTTTGCTCTCATTTGTTCCGGGATTGGGCCACCTTCATCTGGGATTGTTGCATCGCGGTTTGTCGTTCTTGATGGCGTTCTTTGGTTCATTTGCCATGATGGTTTTTGTAGCTTCGATCACCAATGAATCGGTATTTTTGATGTTCCTACTCATACTGCCTGTAATATGGGTATACTGCATGTTTGATGCGGTGCAGCATGTCCACCGTAAGCAGGCTGGTGAGATATTGCAGGATCGGACATTATTCGAAGAATTGGAGATGGGCAGAGTAGCCGGACGACGTAGCAAAGTGCTTGCAACGCTGCTATCCGCTTTTCCAGGTGCAGGTCATCTCTATCTGGGATTGCAGAAAAGAGGCATGCAATTGATGTTCCTGTTCCTGGGCAGCATCTATGTTCTGGACCTGCTTCACTTATCGGTGTTTCTGTTCATGATTCCGTTGATCTGGTTCTACAGCTTCTTTGACGGGCTCCAGTGCTCCAGTCGTTATGGACGCGAACCATTGGTTGATCAACCAATCTTCAAGGACTGGGCCCGCCATCAGCGTCTGATTGGATTCGGGATTGCCGCGCTGGGTCTATATTACCTGACGATCCGTCTTGTCATTCCACAGCTGAATGAGCTCTTCCCTAATGCATTTATGACGTATGAGATACGTTCCTATTTAAACACCGTCATCGTATCCTTGCTGCTCATTTTTGGCGGTTTGAAACTGCTGTTTGGCAAGCAACGGGGGACGGGTATCCAAAGTGCTGCTCATCAAAATGATGAGGGAGCAGACAGTCTCTTTTTATTCAAGGATCGGGATGATCGACTGTAATTTACGATCCAAGTTGAATTAAAGATTATTTACACTGACACTACGATGACAGAGCAACCTTCTAATCGCTGTTATCCTACAACATAAAAACACGCCAAGGACTATGTATATCAGCCTCTGGCGTGTTTTTGGTTGTGCAGCTTTGATTTCGAATAAATGATTGCTATTTCGTGGCACCCTTCAGCAGAAGTTGACGGTACATCACTTCGAACAGGAACTCGAACGCTTCCAGATGACGTTTCGCTTCAAAAGCATCCTTGCCCCACGCATATATACCGTGGTTACGTAGCAAGATCCCTGGTACGTTGGCATCAAGTACACCTGGCACCAATTCAGCGATAGATGGAATATCTGCAAAGTTAGGCAGGACGGGTACACGAATCTCCGCATTTTCTTCCCAAATGTTGAAAGCTTTGATCAATTCGATTCCTTGAATCGGTACGTGTCCATCTGCTCCAAAGAATTCACTGATTAGGTTGTTAAACACGGTATGCACGTGGAATACAGCACCACAACCCGTCAAGCGATAGATTTCGCAGTGAATCAACGTTTCAGCACTTGGTTTCAACGTTGTTGTTTCAATTGCTTTGCCATGCTTGTCTACAAAAAGGAAGTCTTCCGGTGTGCGAAGAGATTTGTCTTTGCCTGAGGCGGTAACCGCAAAATAAAATTGCTCCGGGTCAAAGTCTCCTACACGCATCGACAGATTGCCGCTTGTTCCAGGGAACCAGTTACGACTGGCGAACAACGCTTTAATATCAGCCAGTTCTTCAAGGACCTGACGTTTGTGTTCCAATGTAATCTTTTCAAAGCCCATCGTTTACAGCACTCCTTGTGTTTGCTTCTGTTTCATATCTTCGATGATATCGTAAAAGGTAGCGAATGGCACATGGTCCACACCAAGTTCAATACACTTATCCGTCAAAATGGAGCGGGAGTAGACGAGATCAGCGATCTTTGCACCCTCAAAATCTGTCAGACTGTCTCCAATAAGAATTCGATTATATTGATCTTCCGGGAAGGTACGAATCACGGTTGTTTTACACATGCCGCAGCCGTTCTCACAAGGAGGCTGGCAGGGATTCGGCCATTCAATCTGAATGGTTTCACCCGAGAAGTCAGCTCCGTTGCAATAGACATGATCCTGCGGGATATGAAATGGTGCGAGTAACGGTTCGATAAAGAAGTCCATACCACCGCTGGTCACATTGAATTCGATCCCTTCGCTGCGAACGTAGTCAAGGAACTCGCTGAATCCTTCACGGATCCCCGCTTGTCCAAGCACAAATTCCACAATTTCATCTTTCCGTGATGCAGGCAACAGAGCAAACATGGCTCCAACTCCTTCACGCAGCGAGATTTTTTGCTCAATCGTATCTTTCATAATCGCTTCAATGCCCTCAGGCTTGAAATGTTTCATGATTGCGACAATATTGTCCGAGAGAGTAATCGTACCGTCAAAGTCACAGAAAATGACTGTTTTTTTATCACTTCTCATCGTTCGCCACCCCACAGGTCCAATGCACTTTTCAGCTCCGGATGCTCGGTTGCATATTGCGCGAGTGGAATGGAACGCTGAGCTGCCTCAATGGCTTGCAGGAATGCACGTCCGCCTGCCTCAGTGCCCATAGGATGTCCATGAATACCGCCACCAGCATTAACGATAACATCTGTACCAAAGTCGCGCAAAATGAGCGGTACAAGGCCTGGATGGATACCGGCTGAAGGCACTGGCATACTGGTTCGTACTGGCAGATCAGCTGTCAGTAATTGCTCCGTGATCGCCATATTTTCTTCCTTCGGCATCGTAACCGAACCATAAGGAGAAGGGAAGAGCACCAGATCGGCACCCGCAAGACGCATCAACTGGCCTAGTACAACCGAAGCGGACATGCCGTAATGTGGTGAAGGATACAGTGCACCTGCAAGAGCAGGGTGAGCCATAATTGGCACATTGATGTCAGGATTACTGCTGAGTTCATGCAGCACATCATATCCGTAAGACAATACGTTGAATAGCAGGGCGTTGGCTCCTGCACCAATAGCGCGTTCAGCTTGCTCTTTCAGACGAGATGTAGGTCCTGTAAGATTGGTTGCATACAGAAGTTTCTTGCCGGTCTCCTGACGTGCCTGTTCGGCAGCTTTCATGCAGACCTCGACTCTTTTTTCGATAGGTGTCAATTTATTCTCAAACAGAATCTCATCGTCCTTGATCAGATCAACGCCACCAAGAGCCTGACGAATAAATTGTTCACGCAGTTCATCTGCATCCAGTCCGATAACTGACTTAAAGATACTCATTAACAGTGGACGATCATGCACACCAAGCAGATCACGAACACCATTCAGTCCAAACTTTGGACCCGGGAATGCACTGAGGAAGCCATCCGAGAAACCAAGCTTTGTTAATTTGATCCGGCCATCCATTGAGATTTTGCCAAAGACCGTCACGAGCAGGGCAGGGATATCACGGCTGAAGTTAACATCAGGATATCCGATGGTAATATCGGCGTAACGCTCACCCGCAGCTATTCCTTCCGCTTCATTTACTTCTATGCTGATTACTTCACCCAGATGTTTCTGCATCGCTTCACGCTGGGCTTGCGGCAACTCAGTCCAGCTACCCACGGTCATGCCAATCGCGATGGACTGAGCCTTCTTGCGAAAGTCTGCATGGTCATCATGCAGACGATATGTGGCTGTGCACATGTTATTCATTTTAAATCCCCTTCCAAAGCAGCTCCCATCTCCCGTGAGCGCTCTGCACAGCGGTTGACGGCTGCGATTACATTTTCAAAGAAATCTCCTTCGTCCAGCGTCTTCAGTGCTGCTTGCGTTGCCCCTCCTGGGGATGTCACATCACTACGAAGCTTCATCGGTTCCAAACCGGTTTGTTGTACCATACGTGACGCGCCCAGCACCGTCTGAACAGTGAGATCACGAGATTGCTGGCTGGATAAACCACCACGAATACCTGCGGCAATCATGGCCTCCATTAAATAGTATACATAAGCAGGGCCGCTTCCGGAAATCCCTGTGAGTACTTCGAGTTTATCTTCAGGCACGATGGTCACGATACCAACCGCTTCAAACATGGTCATCACCGTACTACGCTGTTCATCCGTAATTTCCGCAGAGAAGGCAAGCCCGGTTGCACCGAGTCCAATGGTACTGGATGTATTCGGCATGGTTCTTGCGATGGGCTGTTTACGACCGAGCAAGGACTGCATTGTACGGATCGATAAACCAGCAATGACAGACACGATCAGTTGATCCGGTGATAACAGCGGACCCAGTTCGCGCAGCGCTGCGGCAGCATCTTTGGGTTTCATACAGAGTACAATGACCGGAGTGGAGGCAAGATGATCCAAGGAATGCGAGGCAGTTCCGGTATGTACAGCATAACGGGTGCTGAGCTCCTCCTGACGTTTCTGGTTGCTGCGGTTCAGCATCGTAATATCCTGAGGACGAACGACTAGGCGGGAGATCAGTCCGCGCACGATGGCTTCAGCCATCGCGCCTGCTCCGTGGAAAGTAATCTTCTGTTGTAGTAACGTCTGTTGCTCTTGACTCATATTTATCGTTCCTCCTATATAACTGGTGCTGGGATATTATTGACGAATCTGTCCATTGCCTGTAATCCGATATTTGGTTGATGTCAGTGCTGGTAGTCCCATCGGTCCACGTGCATGCAGTTTCTGAGTACTGATTCCGATTTCGGCTCCATAGCCAAATTCAAACCCGTCGGTGAAACGTGTGGACGCATTGTGATAGACGGCTGCTGCATCCACATCATGCATGAAGCGCTCTGCATGGGCTGTATCCCGGGTTACGATACACTCGGAATGTTTGGTTCCGTAATGTGCGATGTGCTGCATCGCTTCTTCCAGGTTCTCGACCACCCGGATATTTAAAATATAGTCGTTGTACTCGGTCGCATAGTCTTCCTCGGTTGCCTCAAGGGCAGAAGGAACAAGACGGCGCACCGTGTCGCAACCTTTCAAGACCACATTGGCCTCACGGAATTGCTCGGCAAGAGCAGGCAGATGCTCTTCCGCGTATGCGGCATGCAGCAGCAACGTTTCCATGGAGTTACATACGGATGGACGTTGTGCCTTGGCATTGATGGCAATTTCGGCTGCCATAACTGGATCGGCTGATTCATCCACATAGGTATGGCAGATGCCCGCCCCAGTTTCGATGACAGGTACCGTTGCGTTGGCAACTACATTACGAATGAGGGAAGCTCCTCCGCGTGGAATGATGACGTCCAGCAGTCCGTTCAACTTGAGCATCTCATCTACGGAAGCACGATCTGCATCTTCAACCAGTTGCAAAGCATCAGCAGGCATGTCTGTCGTTGTGAGTGCCTGATGCAGCACCTCCACAATTTTTCGATTGGAGGACAGGGCAGAGGAGCCGCCGCGCAGAAGCACTGCATTACCTGTTTTGAGACATAATCCGGCTGCGTCTACAGTTACATTAGGACGAGCTTCGTAGATGATGCCAATCAGGCCAATCGGCACTCTTAATTTTTCAACATGCAATCCGTTTGGACGGGTGAATGTCTCTAACACTTCACCGACTGGATCAGGCAGATCTGCAATCTGACGTAACCCCTCAGCAATGCCTGCGATCCGCTCCTTATTAAGGGCGAGTCGATCCAGCATGGAATCCGGCGTACCTTGTTCTCTGCCTCGTGCCAGATCTTCGGCGTTTGCCGTAATGATGGAATCCGTCTCCTTAATCAAAGCATCTGCCATAACACGCAGGGCCGTATTTTTCTGTTCTGTATTCAATCGGTTCAGCTGTGGAACCGTGGCTTGAGCTTTGATGGCTTTTTCTCTGACCTCACTCATCTTAATTCCTCCTCATATATATAAAGTTGAGTATTCCAACCACTATATTGCTTCATGTTTATTTTAACGTAATCCATTCGTCTCTATGAATAACTTCAAGTCTGTGGATGCTAGCGAGTTGTTTCATCACTTCGCCACTGGGAAGTCCGGCAATGAGTCGAAGCTGGTCATCATCATAATTGACAATACCGCGACCGAGCAAGGTTTCGTCCATGCCAATGACCTCTACAACGTCTCCTGCATGAAACGTTCCCAGTACCCGCTTGACCCCTACAGGTAGAAGACTATGGCCCCCATGGACAAGGGCTTCTTCAGCACCATCATCCACAACGACGGTACCCAGCGGAGTAGACATGAAGCCCAGCCACTGCTTTTTACGGGATAGCGAAGCAAGTCGTGTCTCAAAGTAAGTTCCTTTGCCCGTGCCCTCAACCGCCTTCTGCATATCTCCGGGTTCTTTCACACTTCCCACGAATACAGGTACGCCTCCACGTGTAGCAACCTTGGCTGCATCAACTTTGGATCGCATTCCGCCTGTACCAACCGTTGATCCTGAACCACCGGCAAAAGCATAGATCTCCGCCGTGATTTCGGGGATACGGTCGTAACGCATGGCAGAAGGATCTTTACGCGGATCTGCGGTGTACAGGCCGTTGGTATCGGTAAGAATGATCAGATGCTGTGCCTTCACCAGGTTTGCAACCAATGCGGACAACAGATCGTTATCACCAAACTTCAATTCGTCCACCGATACCGTATCATTCTCATTAAAAATCGGAATCACTCGCTGTTTAAGCAGCTCTTCTACGGTCATACCTGCGTTACCCATGCGTTTACGACTGTGAAAGTCTGTACGAGTTAACAAAATTTGCGCTGTAGTAACGCGGTGCGCTGCAAAAGCCTGTTGATATGCCTGCATCAGTAATGCCTGCCCAACGGCCGCTGCGGCTTGTTTCTCATGTAGCAGTTTGGGGCGCTGAGGGTAACCGATCTCCCGGAATCCGGCCGCTACCGCTCCTGAGGTGACCAGAAGTACTTCATGACCCTGATCAGCCAATGCTGCAATTTCTCCGGCAAAAAAAGTGATCGAACTGCGATCCAGACCGCCTTCTTCCGTTGTAAGCGAGCTGCTTCCAATCTTAACTACAATACGTGAAGTCATGGTTTCACTTCCTTAAACATGATTAATAAGTGCTTCTGGAGCAGGCTTTAGCGGGTACAAAAAAAACTTCCGCCCTTTAGTTAAAAAGGACGAAAGTTCGTTACTTCCGCGGTACCACCTTTATTGATGATTAGATCATCCGGCTTCATGCCCTGTAACAGAAGGCACTGTCCTGCACGTAACAGGCCGCTCAGGGGTAGGTTTCAGAGAAGAGCCGCGGTAAATTCTTTCAGCAGGGTGGAATTTACTCTCTGGGCGCGACTGATATTCTCTTACTGGTCCCGTCATCACGTTTCGTTCAATATTTCTTATAACATACCATGGAAACTTGGCATATGCAAAGGTGTTATGGTCCTGTAAATTACTTGAATAAATTCAGCTTGCCAATCCGCTCGACAGCTTCGCGTAATCGGTTTTCATCACTTAACAGTCCCGCGCGCACATAGCCTTCGCCATGCGAACCAAAACCAATACCTGGGGCTACGGCCACCTTGGCTTCTCGCAGTAACAAGTCTGCAAATGAAGCGGAGGTATAACCGGCAGGTACAGGTAACCAGCTGAAGAATGAACCCGCTGGTTTCGAAGCTTGCCAGCCAATCGAGGAAAGAGCGTCATAAAACGTATTGCGACGGGATTCGTAACGTGAAACGAGCGAAGTAACACATTCCTGAGAGGCAGTAAGTGCTTCCGTTGCCGCAGCCTGAATTCCACCGAAGAGACTGACATAGATATGATCTTGAAGCAGATTGATTTTAGAGACAATCTCTGCATTACCAAGTGCGAATCCAACACGCCATCCAGCCATATTGTACGTTTTGGATAACGTATAGAACTCAATGCCCACTTCTTTGGCACCAGGGGCTTGCAGGAAACTTACGGGACGATGTCCGTCAAATCCAATTGCACCGTAAGCAAAGTCGCTGGCAATGACGATTTGATTTTGAATGGCAAATTCAACCGTATCTTCGTAGAACGAAAGGGGTGCCGTTGCTGACGTTGGGTTGTTGGGATAGTTCAGGAACATCAGCTTGGCCTTCTCCCGATCTTCGGCTGTAACAGCTTCGTAATCCGGCAGGAATGCATTGGACTCGAGCAAAGGCATAAATGACATGTTTGCTTTGGCGAGTGCAACACCAGACCAGTAATCCGGGTAGCCAGGATCTGGAACGAGAACGGTGTCGCCGGGGTTAAGCAGGATCTGAGGTAACTGAACCAATCCGGTTTTGCCTCCGAACAGAATGGCTACTTCAGTCTCGGGGTCCAGATCAACATTGTAATCTTCCTTATATCGTTTGGCGACAGCTTCCTTCAGGAAAGAGTGCCCTCTAAAAGGGGAGTATTTGTGGTAAAGGGGATTCTCAGCCGACTCTTGCAGTGTTTTCACAATATGAGGTGGTGTAGGTGTATCCGGGTTCCCCTGACCCAGATTGATCACGTCATGTCCACTTGCGATTTCACGATTTACATTTTGAACAAGGGTAGCAAAAAATTGCGTTGGCAGCTGTGTCATCACATCAGAAGTCGGTATCTTAAAAGCTGAACGAGCAGATGTATGGTCTGATTGGGTCATTATATTCATCACTCCGGTATCAATAATGGCAAATAGTTCTCATTAATTTATCACGTCAATCCCGAGCTGTATAGAGGGAAATGCACTTGAATATACAGTACATAGGAGCAAAGAGCGGAGTATTGTACAAAATTGAAAGTACTCATTTAGTTTTGTCCATTGAGCTGAGAGAAGCCATGTTTTATGATAATATCCGATAATGATAATCAATATCATTAATTTCTAGCACAACGCACATGATATAGGGGGAGAAATAGAAATGAAAAAGGGCATACGAAATACGGGAGTATTATTAACGATCACATGGTTATCCATCCTGCTATTGGCTTGTGGAAATCAGGCTGCAACACCTGCTGCTGGCGCAGATGATTCCAAAGCAGCCACAGAAACCACAGAGACCCAAACTGCAACGGAAGAGACGAATGAGGGCGAGACACGGATATTCAAAGACTGGACTGGCCATGAAGTTGAGATTCCTGTAAATCCGAAGCGAGTGATCTATCATGGAGAAGTTACAGGGGATCTGCTCGCGCTTGGTGTTGTTCCTGTCGGCATACTTCGTCAAGAGGGAACCGTATTTGATGATCAGGTTGCTCAGTCAGAAGATGTAGGATTTCCGATCAGTGTGGAAAAGGCGTTAGACTTGAATCCCGATCTGATCATTTTCTCTAACAGTGATGAAGCTCAATATGATCAGATCGCGAAGGTTGCACCCACAGTTACATTTGATTCGTTTGGTTTAATAGAAGATCGCATGCGTATCCTTGGCGATTTGTTGAATAAAAAGCAAGAAGCGGAGGATTGGATTACGGCTCATCAAAAAGCGACGGAAGAGATGTGGACGCAACTTCATGAGAACGGATTGAAAGAAGGGGAGACCGCTTCGGTATTCACCATGTATCCCGGGAATCGTCTGTTTGTCATGGCGGGTGCAGGATTGCCACAGTTGTTATACGGAGAAGACGGGCTGAAGCCAACCGCGGAAATCCAGAAAGTATTGGATGAAGACATGGGATTTGTAGAGATTTCGACTGAAAAATTATCTGAATTTGCCGGTGATCGGATATTTATTCTGGATCCTGTGACCGACGATGCGAAGCAATCCACCAAGGAATTGCTGGATAGTACAATCTGGAAGAACCTGCCTGCGGTGAAAGAAGGAAAAGTATATCGTTTTAATATCGTAAAAGCTTCTAGTGATGCCCTTTCCAGGGAGTGGCTGTTACAGGAGCTGCCAAAACAGATGATTCAATAATGGTGACGAGCTAGTGAGGCGGCAGTAACACCTTTGAGTAATGCAGTTATAAAAAAAGTAAAAGGGGCCTTCAACATTTCGTTGAACGCTCTTTTTTGCTGATTAAACTCATATCTGGATTATTGACTATCGCTCGCTTATAATCAGACCATACAGAATGATTGATAATTATTCTCATTTTAGAAAAACGAGGTGAACCGACATGCAGGCTTTGGATGCCGATGGGGGAGCGTTGTTCTTTTCAGCATTCATGTTTCGGCTGGATCATCTGGTACGTCGAATTGAACCACCTGAACAGGTGATGCTGGAAGTTGCTTGCGAGAAACATACCTTCCTGATCTGTGAAGAAGGGGATGGGCGTTTATATATTGGACATGAACAGTTTCCGTTTACTACGGGATGTGTTTATCCGCTTTCTCCGGGAGAGGGGTACCAGATTGAACATCGTAATAACTCGGAATTGAAATATATCGTAATGGCTTTTGATGTTATTCATGTGTTGACGGGTGATCCCGAACTCTTTACCCGCGCTGTATTTGAGCACAGAAACCAATTAAATGGTTATCCCTATGCTCCGTTAAGTGGGCTGCTGGAGCAAATGTATGTCATTCGGAATTATAAAACAGATGCCGAATACAGTCATTTGAATGCACAGTTCCAAAAATGGATGGAGTTGATCATTACCCGGTACACTTCTCCAAAGACGGAACAGAGTATGGAAGCAAGACTACACAGTACGATTCAGTATGTGGACGACCATTATGCTGAAGAAATCACTGTACAGAAACTGGCACGTCTTGCGGAGATCAGACCTGTACAATATACGACCCTTTTCAGACAACTCACGGGTCACAAGCCGCTCGATTATGTGAATCATGTTCGCATCAAACATGCCAAGGACTGGCTTCGCAAATCAGATGAACCACTTCGGGATATAGCGAGCCGCGTTGGGTTTAAAGATGAGTATTATTTCAGCAGGCGTTTTCGCCAAATGACCGGATTATCTCCTCGTCAATATGACAGATCGATTCAGCAGCAGACGTTAGTACAAGATTGGTTGGGTCATGATGTGAATATTCCAGTAAATCCGGAGCGAATTATGTATTACGGAGATTCTGCTGGGGATCTGCTGGTGCTGGGCATTCAGTTGTTGGGAGATCAGACATATGACGCGGTCGCTCCGGTTAATGTGGAAGCCGCTGTTATCATGAAGCCGGATTTGATTATTTTTGATAGCAGCAATAAACAACAGTATGAACAACTTTACCGGATTGCACCGACGCTTGCTTACAATTCACATGCCACGTTGGAAGAACGAATGCACAGATTGGGCAGCTGGTTTGGCAGACAACCGCAGGCTGAACAATGGCTAACCTCCTATGCGGAGCGTACTGAGCAGATGTGGGCGAAGATCCATACTGTAATTGAAGAGGGGGAAACGGCATCCGTATTTACATACCATCGGGGTGCACGATTATTTGTTATGGGCAATATCGGTCTGGCGCCTATGTTATATCATCCAATGGGATTCAGGCCAGTTATCAAAGTGAAGGAAGCACTTGCATCAGGCAGAGCCTATAAGGAAATTTCGGCTGAAGCGGTACGTCAGTACGCGGGAGATCATGTGTTTGTTATGCTGCCTGAGGAAGTTGTGGCAAGACAGGCTACAGAAATGCTGATGAAAAGTCCCAGTTGGCAGGCCCTTCCGGCTGTGCAGAATGGACGGGTATACCCTGTGGAGGAGTCAACTTGGAATGTGGGTGATGCACTCACGAGTGATCGATTGTTGGCCTTGCTCCCTGAGTTGTTGTGTGCAAGTTCATAATAAAAACAGGCTTGCAGTCCTCAAGAGGATCAAGCTATGATAGCAGGTATTACGGTTCAGAGGAGTGCTTGTCATGACAGAAAAACAACAGGGAGAAATGCGTGTAGCCCTGATTCAGGGCGATATTCAACTCGGAGACCCTGAGGCCAATCATAAACATATGCAGACGTTGCTTGAGCGTGCGGTAGAACAATATCCGGATCTGGGGCTGGCTGTGTTACCTGAGATGTGGAATACCGGATACGCTTTGACGCAAATTCATGAACTCGCTGACCCGGAAGGCCAGAAATCTCGGGAATGGCTGTCTGCTTTTGCTCAAAAACATCAAATTTCCATCGTTGGCGGTTCAATTGCTGAGAAACGGGATGGTCAAATATACAATACAATGTACGCTTATGATCGTGAAGGAAAACAGGTAACACGATACGATAAATTACATTTGTTCCGTCTAATGGACGAGGAGAAATATTTACAGCCAGGTGCGGAACCTGAAATTTTTGAATTGCAGAACGGTCTTACAGCGGGTGCTTCGATCTGTTATGACATCCGGTTTCCGGAACTTGCTCGCACCCTTGCTCTCAACGGGGCCAAAGCATTGATTGTACCCGCCGAATGGCCGAAACCTCGTCTGCACCACTGGCGTACGTTGCTTACAGCACGAGCGATTGAGAATCAGATGTATGTGATCGCATGTAACCGTGTAGGTAAAGGGGGAGAGACCGAATTTTTCGGACATTCCCTCATCATTGATCCTTGGGGTGAGATTGTGGCTGAAGGTGGCGAAGGGGAAGAGATCGTGACCGGAATTATTCGTCCATCTCTGGTAGATGAGGTTCGCGGACGGATTCCCGTGTTTGAAGACCGTCGACCTGGCGTTTATTTTGGCGGAAAATAAAAACTGAAATGAAATTCTTCAGAAAACGTGTTTATTCTTCCAGGATACGGGTAATGATAACTATCCCGTCACCAAGGAGGATGATCAATCAATGGACAACCATGTGAAAGATACGCTCAGGAGACTGGAACAGGATAACACAAGGGAAGATCACTTAAGGGCATTCTTAGAGAATGGAGCAGGAGGGCTATCACCCCCTGATTCAACTGTTCAGGACGAAGGCCGTGTAATGAATCAGCAAAACAGGCTGACAAGCGATCGTAATTTGCGTAAATAAAACCGCCAGACATGAAGTTTTCTTATGTACGTTTCTACGTTAACATTATAAATTAGCATTGTAGCTAAACAACTTAACAAGCAACATTGTACTGTAACCAGTTACTGTGATTGCAATGTAAGAACTCTATTCTGCGGATGCGGGAAACGAGTATATGACAAAGGCTTGGCCCATAAGGGTCAAGCCTTTGTTTTGTTTCAGTATGAAATGTATCTAATGTAATGTCTCCATACCCACAGGAGAAATTTTTTAGTCTCCCTTTGACAGTTCGGCCACGGTTTGTTGAAACGTATGGATGAATGCTTCGGCTGCCTTCGACAGCACTCTGCCTTGACGATAAGCCACAACAAGTGTTCTGCTGGGAGTAGGCTCAGCAAGTGGCACATACACAGGCACGAACTCACTGCGCGGAGCACGGGCGATAAAGCGTGGAACCAGGGTAATACCCATACCTGTGGCGACCAGCGACTGAACGGTTTCAATATTGGTGCTCTCAAACACAACTTGGGGATCAAAACCAGCCTGCTCACAGAGATCAAATGTAAGTTTGCGGAAGCCCTGTCCTTTTTTCAATACAACA
The DNA here is from genome assembly GCF_047302515.1 of Paenibacillus amylolyticus. Taxonomy (GTDB): domain Bacteria; phylum Bacillota; class Bacilli; order Paenibacillales; family Paenibacillaceae; genus Paenibacillus; species Paenibacillus amylolyticus_G. Next base: position 1,572,399 of record NZ_CP168019.1, read on the forward strand.
AAGGGTTCATCCCGAAGTTCTTCAATTCGCACAGGAAGCGGATGTTCCGGATCTGCCCTGCGTGCCAAAGGGTGATTCGGGGGAACTGCCAGATCAATCTTTTCCTCTCCAATGGCAACGTAGGCGAGACTTGGCTCTTGTAAAGGAAGAGATAACAGACTGAGATCTGCTTTGCCGCTTGCTGTCAATTTCTCAAGCGTAAGCCCGGAGTCTTCCAATAAGGTAACCTCAATCTCGGGATAAGCTTGTTGAAACGCAGGAAGCACATGTGGGAGCAGGTGTGATCCCGTGATCGGCATGCTGCCTACAACGACTTTACCTTTGCGAAGTTGGGAAATGTCGGACATTTCCTGACGCAATAGCTCCACGGCATCTACGATCTTTTGGGCTTGCTCGACAAACGTAACACCCGCATGGGTTAACTCCACGGTACTAGTATTACGCTGAAATAGCAGGACTCCCAATTCTTTTTCCAATTTGGATAATTGCTGGCTTAGTGAAGGTTGGGCAATATGCAGCTTCTCTGCTGCCCGGGAGAAATTGCGTTCGGCCGCAATTTGCAGCGTATATTGAAGTTGTCTGAATTCCATCGTCATCGGTCATTCCTTTCGTTATGCCACCATTATATCATTACAGATGAAGAAATCATTAATTTCGCTTAACCGCTTGCACTCCATCAGAAGAGTTGATATACTGATTTTGAAAACGCTTAATAAGAACCACTTACCCGGGTAAAACAAAATCAACGTTTTCATGTGTAGCAGTTTCAAGTGTTAACAGTACCATTTCAATTGTTCATATTCTTTTTCGTTTATATAATTGAATAACATTCATCCAACGATGGCGTGTTACTGTTCGGCAGGCAAGACCTAGATTGGGTGGGAAGAGTTTCTCTTTTCCTACCCTTTTTAGGTCTTTTTTTGTTCCCATCAAGAAGAAATGGCGGAGGTGTCGTTATGAATTCCAAAAAGCTGGCTCAGGAAATTTTGGAGCATGTAGGTGGAAATAATAACATCAATCAAGTAATTCATTGTTCAACAAGGTTACGTTTTACACTTAAAAATTCAAAGCTTGCCAATACAGAAGAGATCAAACGGTTGGATGGAGTTATAGGAGCCGTAGATAGTGGCGGGCAATATCAGGTCATCATTGGTAATGATGTAAGTTATGTATATAACGAACTGGCTCCATTAATAAACATGGAAACGGCCAGTGATGAGGTTAAGTCCCCACGGGATTACAGTCCCAAGGGTCTGTTTAATGCCTTTGCCAATATCGTCGCAGGCATCTTCCAACCGATTATTCCGGCCATTGCAGCCTCTGGAATGCTCAAAGCTCTGTTGTTGCTGGCTACCGTTTTTGGCATTATGGCAAAAGAAGATCAGGCCTACGTATTTTTGAACGCAATCGCGGATGCAGGCTTTTATTTCCTGCCCATGCTACTTGCCTTCTCCAGTGCAAACAAGTTCAAGGCCAATCCATATATAGCCGTATTACTGGGAGGCGTTTTGCTTCATCCAAACATGATTGGTCTTCTGGGTGGAGAGGAACCGGTATATTTCCTTGGCATGAACGTACCAAATGTCGCTTATGCCACTTCCGTTATCCCGATTATTTTGACCGTTTGGTTCATGTCTTATATTGAACGCTTCGCTGATAAAGTATCACCCGGTCCTGTGAAAATATTTTTGAAGCCGCTCATCGTGATCTTGATAGTTGCCCCCATTTCATTGATTGCACTTGGTCCATTAGGCACATATATCGGAACAGGAATGTCGGAGGCTGTCTTCTGGATACAGGATAAAGTGGGCTGGGTAACCGTCGTTATTATGTCGATGTTGATGCCATTTATCGTGATGTTTGGGATGCACAAAGTGTTTTATCCTGTGATCTTTGGAGCAATTGCTTCACCAGGTTACGAGACGCTGTTCCTCGTTTCCATGCTTGCTGCCAATATGGCACAAGGAGGAGGGGCACTCGCCGTAGCTTTCAAATCGAAAGACCCAAAAATGAAACAGATCGCTCTTTCTGCCGGAATTTCCGGTATGTTCGGGATTACTGAACCAGCAATCTACGGGGTGCATCTCCGTTTGAAAAAGACATTTTTGGCATGCCTCATTGGCGCAGGAGCGGCGGGCATGTTCGCGGGAATCGTCAATCTGAAGGCGTATACAGCAGTTGGCCCTGGTCTTGCCACATTGCCGATCTTTGTCAGTGATGATCCCAACAATATTTTATATGCCCTGATTACCGTTGCGATTTCTTCCGTTATTGCCTTTGTAGGCGTGTTCCTTATCGGGTTTCAAGATACAGTAGCAAGTGCGGAGTCTGGTAAAGCGGGCAAGCCATCTGCTGAGCCCGTTTCTCCAGTCCGTATGGATTCTCAGCCGCAAACTTCGGCTTCCGGCATGAAGTCCAAAAAAGTGGTGTTTGCTCCATTGGAAGGTAAAGTTCTGCCATTAAGAGAGGTGAAGGACGAGGCCTTCTCGCAAGAAGCCATGGGACAAGGTATGGCCATTCAGCCAAGTGTTGGCAAGGTGTTTGCCCCGTTTGATGGTACCGTTGAGACGGTGTTCCGCACCAAACATTCCATCGGTTTGAGATCGGTAGAGGGGGTAGAACTTCTGATTCATGTCGGATTGGATACGGTGAAACTGAAAGGCCAGCATTTTGATGTAAAAGTGAATGAAGGAGAACAGATCTCTCATGGTCAGCTCCTGATCGAATTTGATCTTGAAGCTATACAAGCTGCAGGTTATGACACTACGACCCCTGTAATTGTGACCAATTCATCGGATTATCTGGAGATACTGGGCAATGAAACTGCGGCGACAACAGGACCGGGGAAACCATTAATTACGGTGTTATAACTCGCTGAAATATGAATGAAAGGCAGGCAGCCTGATATGGAAGTCATAAAAATACTGAATTCGAGCATTGTTCTTGCCAGACGTGGTGAGGATGACAAGGAAATTATTGTGATGGGAAAGGGCATCGGCTACAGGAGCAAACCGGGAGATGTCGTGGGGGAGGATGAGATCGAGAAGATCTATGTCCTTGAAAATGAAACGATTTCTTCAGATCTCACCGCCCTGATGAAGGAAACACCAAAAGAATATCTGATTCTGGCTGATGAAATCATCTCTCACGCGAAACATACATTGTCCCGCCATCTGAGTGATCATCTCTATGTCGCATTAACAGATCACCTGTATATGGCCATGAAGCGATTCAAGGACAATATGACGATCCAGAACCGAATGTTGTGGGAAGTGAAAAAGTTCTATCCGCAGGAGTTCAGCATCGGGTTGCATGGTCTGTCTCTCATTCAAAAACAGCTTGGACTCTCCCTGCCTGAAGAGGAAGCGGCGAATATTGCCTTTCATCTCGTTAATGCGCAGCAGAATGATGACAATATGAATCAGGTCATGATGATGACCAATACCGTCAAGGATGTACTCAATATTATCAAAATTCACTATCAAGTGGAGCTGGATACACACAGCATCAACTATTCACGCTTTTTGACCCATTTGCAGTTTTTCATTCAACGGCTTTTTGAGCATAAAACGTTAAATACGCAGGATCATGAGCTCTTTGAGCAGATCGCGAATAAATATCCGCAGGAAGAAGCCTGCGTACTGCTAATCAAGGATTATATTGAAGCTCGGTTTGAACATACGATCTCCAATGAAGAGATGATGTATTTGATTATTCATATCAATCGGGTCATGAGTCGCAATTAAGCAAGAATTCAAGAGTCAAAGAGTAAACCCAGGGAGGAATACACAATGAAAAATACAACAAGAACGTTTCCAGAAGATTTTCTATGGGGAGGGGCAATAGCTGCCAATCAAGCGGAAGGAGCCTGGAATGTGGACGGCAAAGGTCTGTCTACAGCCGACATTGCTATCTATCGAAAAGGTGTAGCCAAGAGTGAGTATAAGAAGCATAATGCCATTAATGAAGAACAGATCAAGACTGCGATGGAGTCTACCTCGGATAGAGAATATCCGAAACGCAGAGGCATTGATTTCTACCACCGTTATGAGGAGGACCTGGCCTTGTTTGGGGAGATGGGTCTCAAAACGTTGCGTCTATCTATTGCTTGGACCCGAATTTTCCCGAATGGCAACGAAACAGAGCCGAATGAAGCCGGTTTGCAGTTCTATGACCGCGTTATTGATGGCATGCTGAAACAAGGAATTGAACCTTTGATTACGTTGTCGCATTATGAGATGCCGATGTATCTGGTGAATCACCACGGTGGATGGACGGATCGAAAAGTCGTCGATTATTTTGTTCACTTTTGCAAAACCGTGTTCACCCTCTATAAGGATAAAGTGAAGTATTGGATTACATTTAATGAAATTGACAGCATTGTTCGTCATCCGTTTACTAGTGGTGGTATTGTTCCGGAACGTTTCGAAAATGTGGAGCAGGCCGTATATCAGGGGTTACACCATCAATTCGTAGCGAGTGCGCTCGCAGTGAAGTACTGTCATGAGATCATTCCCGGTTCCCAGATCGGATGTATGCTTACCAAACTGACAACGTACGCTCATACATGTAATCCCGAAGACGTACTCGTTGCTTCCCGGGATAATCAATTCAATCTTATGTTTACGGACGTACAGGTGCGTGGAGCGTATCCGTACTTTACGAAGAGATTTTTTGCCGAAAAAGGGATTAACCTGGATATGCTTGAGGGGGATGAAGAGATCCTGAAAGTACACACTGTGGACTTTATCTCATTCAGTTATTATATGTCCCTCGTATCAAGTGTGGATGGCGACCGATTGGAGCAGGTGAGTGGCAATACAACTGGAGGGGTGAAGAACCCGTATCTGCAAACGAATGATTGGGGCTGGCAGATTGACCCGGTAGGTCTGCGTATCTCACTGAATGAACTGTATAGTCGTTACGAGGTGCCTTTGTTTATCGTTGAAAATGGAATTGGAGCGGTAGACACGATTGAAGCGGATGGTAGCATTCAGGATGATTATCGTATTGATTATTTCCGCTCTCACATTGAACAGATGCATGAGGCGATTCTGGACGGTGTTGAACTGCTCGGCTATACCAGTTGGGGAGTAATTGATCTGATTAGTTATTCTTCTTCAGAGATGGAGAAACGATATGGCTTTATTTATGTAGATCAGGATAATGACGGCAATGGAACACTGGAGAGAAAACGCAAGAAGAGTTTCTATTGGTACAAAGATGTGATCGCGAATAACGGTTTGTAATACAGTAGTCGGACATGCACTCTCATAGAAGGCGTTGATATGATAATTTTCATTTCATAACAGAAACTAGGAAAGCAGCTCTGGGTTCAGGGCTGTTTTTTGATGTTCTAGATAAAAGCATTGACAGCGAAGCAACGGAAACGTAGTATAAGACATATCTGATAATGATAATTGTTATCAATTGAAACCTCTGCGATGAGCAGTGGTTTATTTGTCTTTCTCTCATTATAGGTTAAACCTATTACATCTATAGATATTATATCTTGGAACAATGAAGGACAGGGTGATATATTTATGTCATTCAAGAGCTTCACTTTTTAAAGAAAACAGAGGCTCTTCCAAGGACCGAACTTATAATGAGGTGAAAATGATGAGTAAAAAAACGATGTTTGAGAAAATTTGGGAAAATCACGTAATTCATCAAGAAGAAGGCAAACCAAGCATTCTGTATATCGATCTGCATCTGGTGCACGAAGTAACTTCTCCACAGGCATTTGAAGGTCTTCGTCTCAGCGGACGTAAAGTTCGTCGCCCTGAACTGACATTTGCAACAATGGACCACAACGTTCCAACGAAAGACCGTTTCAACATTACAGATCCTATCTCCAAACAACAAATTGATACACTTTCGCAAAACTGCCGTGATTTCGGCGTGAAATTGTATGATCTGGACACGATTGATCAAGGCGTTGTACACGTTATGGGACCTGAACTGGGTCTGACTCACCCGGGTAAAACGATTGTATGTGGTGACAGTCATACGTCCACACATGGTGCGTTTGGCGCACTGGCATTCGGAATCGGAACAAGTGAAGTTGAGCACGTTATGGCAACTCAATGTTTGCAACAAGCAAAAGCCAAAACGATGGAAGTTCGTTTTGTCGGCAAACGTAACCCGGGTGTAACCGCAAAAGACATGATCCTCGCAGTTATCGCCAAATACGGTACAGACTTTGCAACAGGTTATGTTATTGAGTACACAGGCGAATCCATCCGTGAGTTGAGCATGGAAGAGCGTATGACGGTCTGCAACATGTCCATCGAAGGTGGAGCAAGAGCAGGATTGATCGCGCCGGATGAAACAACATTTGAATATCTGCGTGGACGTGAATACGTACCAGCCGATGCGAAGTTTGATGAAGCTGTAGAGGGTTGGAAACAACTTGTAACCGATGAAGGTGCCGAATTCGACCATGTGGTTGAAATCGATGTAGAGACATTGATTCCGCAAGTAACTTGGGGAACAAGCCCTGGCATGGGAACCGACATTTCTTCGAAAGTTCCTGTTCCGGCTGAATTGCCTACAGAAAACGAACGCAAAGCGGCTGAAAAAGCGCTTGAATATATGGGACTTGAACCGGGAACACCAATCGCCGAGATTCCAATTGATTATGTATTTATCGGTTCTTGCACCAATGGTCGGATCGAAGATCTGCGTGCAGCAGCACAAGTGGCTAAAGGTCACACGGTATCCAGTCAGGTTACAGCAATTGTTGTACCAGGCTCAGGACGTGTTAAAATTCAGGCTGAACAAGAAGGTTTGGATAAAATCTTTACGGAAGCCGGATTTGAATGGCGTGATGCGGGATGCAGTATGTGTCTGGCGATGAACCCGGATGTATTGAAGCCAGGTCAACGTTGTGCTTCGACGTCCAACCGTAACTTTGAAGGACGCCAAGGACGCGGAGGACGTACGCATCTGGTATCTCCGGCAATGGCAGCAGCAGCAGCGGTTAAGGGTCACTTTGTGGACGTACGGGACTGGAATTTCAAAACAGAAGCAGCGATCTAATCTATAACAGACAGAAGGGAGAACGTTTAATATGGAAGAATTCAAAACATTACAAGGCATCGTTGCACCGGTAGACCGGGTCAATGTAGATACAGACGCAATCATTCCAAAACAGTTCCTGAAACGGATTGAACGTACCGGATTTGGACAATTTTTGTTCTATGAATGGCGTTTTGATGAAGAGGGCAACAATAATGCTTCCTTCGAAATGAACAAACCTCGTTATGAAGGGGCATCCATCCTGATCTCACGTGCCAACTTTGGCTGTGGATCTTCCCGTGAGCATGCGCCATGGGCGATTTTGGACTATGGATTCCGTTGTGTCATCGCTCCATCTTATGCAGACATCTTCTATAATAACTGCTTTAAGAACGGAATTTTGCCAATCAAGCTGTCAGAAGAGCAAGTTGAAGACTTGTTCCAACGTACAGCGACACATGAAGGCTATGAGATGAATGTAAATCTGGAAAACAAAACGATTACTGATGCATACGGACTGCATATCGATTTTGATCTGGATGAGCACCGTCGTCAATTCCTGTTGCAAGGATTGGATGATATCGGTCTGACTCTTCAACATGATGATGAGATCGCTGCTTACGAACAACGCCACGCGGCAAAACTGTTCGGTTAATCGTTAAAGTATTGCATAACAGAAAGCTTCTGCCACGCCAAAGGGACCTTGTTCCCATCGGTGAGACAGAAGCTTTTTGTAATTTCAGAAGCTAAATTAGCTTAATAAGTCAGCTATACATAGAACTCCTGATTTTTCTTGACCGAATACTTCAACAGATACTATAACAGCCGACTAAATAGAGGAACCTAAAAATCGATTACTGTGGTAGCTCCAATGGGTCGTTTTTTGTATTCTGAAAATAGACGTAGATATAACAAGCCAAATGCACGAAATTCACAAGTGACCATACCATAAGCCATAGGATTGGAGTTGATAGGGTAGTCCAGATGCCAAACCAAGGTAGCACACGTCCTCCGCCGATAAACGTAACCAGGTGGGACAGAGATAAGAGAATTAGAACTGGGATCAGTCTTCCGACCGTGATCAGAATCAATTTGCTGATCGTTAGGCGGTGGTAGTTCCGAAGTATGCGAGAATAGCCGTAGATGCCCCATGAAAGCGTAGCGACGATCAGCGCAATCATGATCATTTCCATATTCCGACCGTTTACAAAAGAGGTTTGGGGTTTCTGCCCCCTCATAATATCCGCTATCCCATCAAGAAATGCCGAGTAATTCACATAAGCGTTTATACCAGAATTAAACATTACGGCAATGCCCATTTGCTCGTTCAAATAAACCCGTTCTTCGGACTTGTAAGTCCAGAAAATGCCGCTGTGGGAGATCGTTTGACCGTTAGATGCATCTTGGTCTGCAAGCCAGCCCATGCCGTACGGACTGATATCTCCTGAGGCATGATATTGTTTCATCAGCACAGGGGAAACGAGGCGGCCGTGATATTGGGAAAGCATCCATAGGGACATGTCCTCTGCGGTTGAAACGATGCTGGCGGGGCCCTCAATGAACCAAAGCGGTTCGGATTGACTTATAGCGCGTCCCAAACTCAGGTAATGTCCTAGCGGGATAGTATTATTCTTATAGAATTGCTGCGTCGTGCTGACACTGAAGGTATGATTCATTCCTAGCGGTTCAAAAATATGTTCTTTCAGATAATCCGAAAAGCGCTCTCCGCTAACACTTTCCACGAGGTTCGCCAGCAGCACGTAATTGGGATTATGATAGCTGTAGGCTGTTCCGGGGATATGGGCAAGTTGAACCGTGTTTAATAATTGGTTCGCTTCAGCCAGTGATTGGAATTGCGGAGTCTTTGTCATATCGGGATTAATCTTGTCATTGAGACCACTTGTCTGATTCAGTAAATGACGGACCGTGATATCAAGAACGTGGGGGTCCTGTGGAGAAAGCTCTGGAAAATAGGAAGCGTAAGTAGCATCCAAGTCGATCCGACTCTTGTCCACTAGCTGCAGAACAGCCAATGCAGTAAAGGACTTGCTAAGTGAAGCAATGGGAAAAGGGGTGTTGCCCGTAACCTTCTGGCCATCCGCAAATGTCCCGTAGCCTTTTGCGTAAAAGACCTCATCGTTATTGGCAATCGCCAGTGAAGCAGCCTTAATGTGATTGGCCTTCATGCTCCGATTCATATATTCATCGATCTCCTGCAGAACTTCTGTCCTGTCTCTGGCTTCAGTGGCGGATAAGGGGGGCGCCCACGCGATACATAACAACAAGCAGCTAATTGTTGTGATATACATTCTTTTTTTCAGTTTTAGCATGATAACACTCCTTGAATTTAAGATAAGGAGATGTTATCAGATCATTTTCAACTATTTATCAACTTGGGTCCCAATACTTGCCGTGACGCTTCCACCTCCGTTAGGACCGTTTGCAATCCGAAGACTACCTTCATGTTTTTCGCAAAACACCTTGCAAACGTAAAGGCCCAGTCCGCGATGTTCGCTTGCATCCCAAACTTCGCCTCGGTAAAAAGGGAGTATGGCCTTGCTCAGGGCTTCCTCAGAGAAACCAGGACCGTCCTCTGAGACGGTAATCTTCATAATGCCTCCCTGAACGTCATAATGGACGTTCACTTGACTGGCTGCGTATCTCGCCCCATTAGCCACTAGATTCTCGAAAATCTGCATGACGAGATAGGGATCTACATGTACTGAGGCATTATCATATTCCACGGATGAGATGAAACGAATACCGAACTGTTTCGCGATTTGTTCAGCGCTGCTATCCAGCAAAGCCGTCAATGAGATCGTATCCATCGATTGGATGTTCAACGGCAAATCCTCCAGCCTCTGAATGGAGTTCATGGCCTCTGCATAACTCTCCAGACGCAAGATGTGAAGGTTCATAGTATGGATCAGGTCCAGCACCTTTTCTTCCGACAACTTCTTCTCAGGAAGATAGGTGGCAAGAAGCTCGGCGTTTCCTTTTAACACGGACAGGGGTGTTCTCAGATCATGGGCAAAAATAGCATTGATCTGCTTGCGCTCTTCAACCGAACGCCAAAGTGTCTTAAGGTTTTTTTCCAATTGTGAGCGCATGTTTTCAAATAGCGTGATCAGCTCGCCCATCTCATCCTGGCTGTCATAGGAAATGCGGAAGTCTAGATCGTTGGCCGAAATGTTCTCGGATGCTCGTTTTAATAGCTCCAGCGGACGTTTTAGCTTCCATCTGTAAAATAGAACGGCCATGGTGACAATACCAGTCGCTACGGTGAGCAGAACCGCCGTGACGAGGGAGGGCATCACCCAATTCGTATCTCCGAAACGCAGCCGCAGGTTCTCCGCCCAAGCAAACTCAATGGTTATAATGCCCAGCACAGCAATGAGTGTGACCACACACAACAGCATAAAAGAGTGCAGTAAGGACAATCGCTTTAAAAACAGGAGCCTAGTCATGAACTTGGCCATTTGTACCCTACTCCCCAAACGGTCTCGATTTGATTATCACAGCCGTATTCCTTTAATTTGTAGCGAATTCGCCGGATATGCTCTGCGATCACGTTACTGTCACCTTGCTCGTCCATGCCCCAAATCTTTTCGTATATGCGTTCCTTTCCAAACACCATATCAGGATGCGTGGACAGCAATTCGACAATATCAAACTCTTTTTTGGGCAGTGAAATTCGCTTATCCAGGTAGTAGAGCTCCCTGGCCGTATAATCAATGACCAATTCATTGTTAAACCTTACCGAAGATTTAGTTTGGATTCGTTGTTCCCTGCGTATATGTGCTTCGACCCTGGCGCCCAACTCGCGAATGCTGAAAGGTTTCAGGATATAGTCATCGCCTCCGGCACGAAATCCCGCTATTTTATCAGCATCTTCGATTCGGGCCGTTAAGAATAAGATGGGGCAAGAGACGAAGTCGCGAATTTTTTCACATAATTGAAGGCCGTTCTGTTCAGGCATGTTGATATCTAACAAAACGAGATCGGGTTGTTTTTCCACTTTCCGCAGCGCTTCCCGGCTGTCCTTGGCCGTCATGACGGAATAACCGTTAATTTCAAAATAATCAGTCAGTAGCTTTCGAAGATCTGCTTCATCGTCCACGATCAGTATTTTAGGCATCAAGGCTTAGTCTCCTGTATTCAAGTATTTGAACTCAGCATAGCAAAAATGGATGAGAAATGTAATTTCCATATGATTTCGGGTACTGGACGAATGGAGAAAGTCACCTTTTTGCCACTCAGTTTCCGACTAAATATGACAACGTTGTAACCGGATGATCAGACAATATCTGATAAACTGATTAGTAGATTATGGAAGGTTAAATATTGTCATTGATGTTACGCTGCAGAGAATCAGGTCGGACGTTCAAAAGACAAAAGAATGGTGGATGAGGTATGAAAAAATGGTCGGCAGCAGTCGTTTTTCTTCTGTTCCTATGTTTATTCCCAGTCATGGCCCATGCAGACACCACTCCCTCGATTGTACTCGACGGTGTAACCATTAACCAGCAGACGGGTGCACCTGCAGAGAATATCGGGAAAACGGTCATGGTTCCAATTCGAATTGTATCCGAGAACCTGGGTTATAAGGTGAAGTGGGAAAAGGAAACTCAGTCAGTCCAGGTTCAAAAAGGAAACAGCATGATTCAAATGACAGCTGGCAAAGATGCAGCTACGGTGAATGGAAACGTGGTGAACTTGGATTCGCCCCCACTGATCAAACAGGGAACTACGCTTGTTCCGTTACGCTTTGTTGGGGAAGGCATGGGTCTGCGTGTTGGCTGGGACAATGGAACCAAGACAGTAAGCCTATTTAGTATTCCTCCCGTAGTTGAAACGGAAGGTGACAGTGACCCCGTCGAGGCACCTGTCCCGGATGGTTTGACAGAACTTCAAGGCATCAGCTTCAGCGGAGATCGCTTGATTGTAGCAACAAACGGTAATATTAGCCCCAAAGTATCCAGTATTGGTGGGCCAGACCGAATTATTGTTGATCTGCCTTCAGCGAAATTCTCTCAGGAATTCATTCAGGGACAAGCCTCTAACCCGGATGGCAGTGGACAGATTCTCGTTACGGGTTCATCAATAGTTTCCAAAGTCCGGTATGCCATGTTCAGTAAATCGCCTTCTACCGTGCGTGTCGTTCTGGATCTGAATCAGACGGCTACAGCCAAATGGTCTGTTGGAGATAACAATGTCTTGCTCGTTGACCTGACAGCCACGAGTGGAGAACCGACAAGCCAACCGGCAGTACCTACCAATGACGGTAAAACGATTGTGGTCATTGATCCGGGACATGGTGGTCGTCAATCGGGTGCAGTGAGTTTGTCAGGAGCTTATGAGAAGGATTTCAATCTGGCTGTAGGGCTTAAGGTACAGGCAATCCTTCAACAATACCCAAATATTCAAACGGTCATTACACGCCAGGATGATACAGAACTTTCGCTCAAACAGCGTGTGGATATTGCTGAATTGAATCAGGCAGATGTTTTTGTGTCCATTCATGGAAACAAATTCACTACACCGGTACCAAACGGCATTGAAACGCTCTACAGTCGTAAAGAAAGCAAAACATTGGCTGACACTCTTCACAAATATGTGTTGCCGGTAACAGGACTCAAGGATCGTGGGGTTAAAACGGCTAGTCTGCATGTGACGCGTGAAACAACCATGCCTGCTGTGTTACTTGAACTTGGTTTTCTAAGTAACCTTACAGATGAAGCAGTCATGCTCACGGAAGAATACCAGGACAAATGTGCACAGGCGATTGTGGACGGAATTGTTGAATTTTTGGGACTGTAAATTGAATTGTGCGCAAATATGAAGGTTAGGGTAGTACGTTGTTTGGAGATGTATATTTGATAAATAAGGAAAAAAGAAGACATTAAAATGTAAAAAAAGCTTGATCTGACAACGTTTTTTTTCTGTTATGTTGGAATATATTCGCAACTTTTGAGAGCGAGGGGCGTCTAATAGGTGTCTGGTAATGCCCAAACGGTCAGTCGGAGTTGGAAAATGACAACATGCGGCAAAAAAATATGAGAATGGTAGGGGTGAAGGATGAAGAAGTTCGGTTTTTTGGTACTGTTATTTGTCTTTGGGCTCGTATTCCCGGGCTATAGTCACGCAGCAACAGACACGAAAATTATCCTAGACGGAAAAGAAATCGTACAGCCATCGGATACAAAAGCGGAAATTATCAACAGCAAGGTGATGGTTCCGATCCGGGTTGTGTCCGAAAATCTTGGATATAGCGTGGAGTGGAAGCAGCAAACGCAAACGGTGACTATTAGCAAAGACAACACTGCCATGCAGATGATTGTTGGACAGAAGACGGCAACGGTGAACGGCAGTAACGTAAACCTAGATGCCCCGCCACTCGTTAAAAACGGTACTACACTTGTGCCTCTCCGATTTATTGGTGAGGAAATGGGTCTTAAGGTGGGTTGGAACAACACCACGAAGACGGTAACATTAGTTACCCAGAATTCAGGTTCCGGAAACGGGACAACCACACCTCCGAACTCTGGCAATGAAGGCGGAGGATCGGATCAAGAAGGTCTTGTACTGGTGAACGGCATCAGCTTCAGCGACAACCGCTTCATGATTGCAACAAGCGGAAGTACGAAGCCGAATGTCTTCACGATGACAGGACCAGATCGAATCGTTATAGACTTGCCGAATACCGCATTTGCTGATTCGTTCAGTGAAGGACAGGCTTTAGACAGCAACCAGAATGGACAACTCGTCGTTAGCGGCTATCCGGATGTGTCGAAGATTCGTTACTCGTTATACAGCAACAGTCCATCTACAATTCGTTTTGTAATCGATCTGTCCAGTTCAAAAGGGTACAGTGTGCAAAATGATTCCGGACTGGTTATGATTAACCTCGACAATCAAAGTGGTACACCTGCTCCTCCGGTTGGTAATAATGGCAAAAAAGTTGTCGTTATTGATGCAGGTCACGGAGATCAGGATCCTGGGGCAATCGGTGTAACTGGTAAACGTGAAAAAGACTTCAATCTGGCAATGGCTCTGAAAGTGGAAGCATTGTTGAAAAAAGAATCCAAAATTGACGTTGTGTTAACGCGCAGCGATGATACATTTTTGGCATTGAAAGAACGTGTGAAGATTGCACAAGACATAAAAGCGGATATTTTCATCTCCATTCATGCTAACAGTGGCCCTGCTGCTGCGAACGGTGTAGAGACATTCTATACACGCTCCAACAGCAAAGCACTTGCTACAGTGATGCACAAGTATCTTTTACAGTCTTCCGGACTGAAAGATCGTGGAGTGAAAACGGCAAGTCTCCATGTGACCCGTGAAACGACAATGCCAGCAGTTCTGCTGGAAGGTGGATTCCTTAGCAATAAGAGCGACGAAGCAGCCCTGTTCACTGAGAGTTTCCAGAGCAGTGTTGCCAAAGGGATTGTTGCAGGAATCAAGGAGTATCTGGGAATTAAATAAGGGACAAGCCCTTATGTTGAGGAGGCGGAGTTAGAATGAACAAGAAAATATGGATTGCAGCCTTGCTGGTAACGGTTATGGCAGTTGCTGCTGGATGCGGAAGCAAGCCAACAGCTGCTCCGAATCAGACGCAAGGCGCAGGAACTGAAAACAATGTGACCGAGGTTGAGGGCGAAACAATTACCGAACCGGTGACTGCTGAGCCTGAAGAGAATACAACGCCTACAGAATCGACGGAAGGCAGTTCGGAGGAAGCGACTACAACTACTCCGCCAAGCGATACGTCTACGGAGAAGCCGGCAACCTCCGAAAGTAATGAAAAGAAAACGATCACTGTTTTCTATACGGATGAAGAAGAACTGGAGTTGCACAAAGCTTCGGCAGAGATTTCATACGCATCGGATGATGCAAAATATAAAGCTGCCTTTGAATCACTGCAACAGAGCAAAGACGCTAAACTTGTTCCGCTGTGGTCTAAAGAAATTGAATTGAAGTCTGTTCAGTTCAAGGATGGAGCTCTTACGCTGGATATTCATATGCCAGATACGGCACGTCTTGGAGCAGGTGGAGAATCTTATGCGCTGGATGCTCTAAAACAAACGTTCTTCCAGTTTGATGAAGTAAAATCACTTGATTTACTGGTGGATGGTCAGCAGACGGAGAGTCTGATGGGCCATGTGGATCTTGAACATCCAATGACAAGATCCGAATAGGCGGTTCAGCATACTGTTGTACCGTGAATCCACGGAATATGGGTCGTTTTACATGAGAGAGGGGAATCATAGGTGACTTTTAAATATAACCATACATCACACTCTAAAAAAGTAGTATCAGCCGTGCTTGCAGGCATGATGGCCCTTAGCGCCGGCGGAGCTGCCATGGCAGCAGAATCAACAGAAACGGGGCAGGGTCAGACTGCTGCAATAACAAATACGGCTGCACCAACTGGTTTGTTCAGTGACATCAAGGTCGGATACTGGGCTGAAAAACATGTGTACAAACTGGCATATCAAGGTATTCTTCTCGGTAACAACGGCCTGTTCCGTCCAGGAGACGCGGTAACACAGCAAGAAGCTGTAACGATGGCAATCCGTTTTATGAATCAAGAGGGCCAGTTGAATACCG
The DNA here is from genome assembly GCF_047302515.1 of Paenibacillus amylolyticus. Lineage (GTDB taxonomy): Bacteria > Bacillota > Bacilli > Paenibacillales > Paenibacillaceae > Paenibacillus > Paenibacillus amylolyticus_G. The sequence continues at coordinate 1,588,032 of NZ_CP168019.1, forward strand.
ACACGGCTGCGGCATTACCGACAAACATGGAAGTGGGAAATTATTTCAAGCCATATGTCGCGCTGGCACTTCAACTGGGACTGATTGACAAAACGGAAGAATCAACGGTGGATGTATCCAAGACCTCTTGGGGTCAAAAACCGGCTTCACGGGAATGGATTACGAAATTGTTAATCCGTTCATTGGACAAGGATGCTGAAGCGAAGGCACAAAACAATCAATCTACCGGATTTGCTGATAATGCAAGTATTTCCGAAAGTGGTAAAGGTTATGTCAATCTGGCTGTTAGCCTGGATCTGGCCAAAGGTGTGGAAGGCAACAAATTCAATCCAACTGGTTCCGTAACCCGTGCTCAACTGGCTACCTTCTTCAGTCGTGGTGAATCGTTAACGGATACAACGTACCCGAACACATCCACGGGTTATGTGACAGGATTGAAAGATGGGCAGATCACGCTGGTTGTGGACGGCAAAGCCGTTAACTTCGCAGTGAACAGCAGTACGCCTTACTTTACGAAAGACAGTGAGACTCGTGCTTCCGCCACAGATGTGAAGTTGTATACGAAAGTTATGGTTGTAGGTTCGGCAGGTGGGGCTTCCTATGTGGAAGTTGTTGATGCTACACCGCAGGTGGAAAGTGTTGAAGGTACATTTGCACGTTCATTGTCTGGTAATAAAATTGGTATCTTTGTGGGCGAGAATTACGAAACGTACAGTTATGATGAGGCAACTGCATTCATCGATCAGAATGGTAATGCAATCAAACTGTCCGATATTACGGCAGATAGCATCATTGAAGTACAGCGTGAGACGTTCACGGCTGACAAAAAAACAGTCGCTATTCGTGTGAAATCGGGCATTGTTAACAAGAGTGACAATGGTGTAATTGCTGAAGTATCCACTTCTGGAAAAACGATCAAACTTGTCAATGCAGCGGGTGCTACAGAGCAGTTTGCATACAATGACAATCTGCTTATCACATATCAAAACCGTATCATGTCAGTGGCTGATCTCAAAGCCGGCAGTGCCGTAAAATACACTGTAAAGGACAGTGTTCTGCAAACTATCACATTGTCTCAAGGTGTGGAGCAATCTGTGCGCGGAACATTGGTTGAGATCGGTGGCAACCAGTCCACGTTAACGTTCAAACGTGAAGGGGGTTCCCTTGAGGCGAAACTGCTGACTGAAAAGCCGGAAGTTATTATTAATGGTATTCAGGATGCGACGCTAAATGATCTCATCACGGATGCAACGAACGGGGATCAGGTGGAGTTGTCATTGAACTCTGACGATCAGGTAACACGTATTCAGGTGATTGGACGTCAAATGGAACCTATGAACGGAGTAACGGTTGTATCTTACAACAGCAAAACAAAGGTACTTACCGTGTTGGACAACAACAAAAAACCGTTTGTATTTACATTGGATGAGAAAACCAAACTGGATTACAATACGACCAAACCTACACTGGCTGGTCTGGAGTCATTCTTAAATGATGGCCGCAAATTGGATCTGACCTATGTGGGAACACGTGCGTTGTCCGTTAAAGTGATTTACAAGTATGAAGGTACGATCAGCAACATTGACACAACGGGCAGAAAAATCAGTGTGTTGTCTGGTAATCAGACGATTACAGTGCCTTATACTACAGCACCTACGGTTGAGATCTATAACAAATCGGGCGCAAGTCTGGGAGATTTGAAGATTGGTGACAAAGTGACCGTAACGCTTGGAGCAAATCAGGATGTTGTGCAGAAGGTTGCACTGAACACTGTGGCTCAATTCGAAGTGGTTGCCTTGGAAGCAAATAGTCGTATTCGAGTAAAATCCGATCTGTTGACAAGTCAGTTCTACGTGGATCAAGCGACACTGACAGGAGAGAGTGGTCAGACGATCACGCCTTCACAACTGACAGCAGGCAACCTGATTAATGTAACGTTTGAAGGTGCTACGCCAAAAGCGGTTCAAGTTGTGAAGCGAACGCTGGCTGAAGTTACAGCGGTGGATGCTTCATCTGTAACGCTCAAACAGTTTAACGGCCAGACTGAAACCGTGCCTGTTAGCGGTTCTGTTAAAGTCGTAAAATCTGGCTCCACATTAACTTCATTGTCTAGTCTTACGGTCGGAGATCGTGTGGAAATGACAAAAGATACGGATAATTCCACACGCTTCAGAGTACTAACTGTCATGAGCAAACAATTCTGGTCTTATGATGGCGTTGGTAACCAGATTTTGGTTAAACGGGAAACGACAGCAGACACAAACTATCGTTTTGCACTCGGATCAAGTGTATTTGTTCACCACGGTGACAATACTTTAAGCGTGCAATCTCTCAGAGATAATGATAATATTGTATTGTATCTCCTGAACAATGTTATTCTGGAGATTCAAAAACAGTAATCGTTTCTTTTCGAGGATCAAAAGAATGACCGTCTTGATACGGGATCTTTCCCGCATCAAGACGTTTTTTTTGCAAGCTTTTTGAGGTCCCCGCAAAGTACTCGGATGAAGCTTCGAAGTTAGGCTCCGCAGCGTGGAGTCATTTTGTGGGAGGTAGCTCTTCATGAATGCAGCGACGGTTAGACATATACTCGAAACTATGGAAGCAATGTTTCCTGATGCACATTGCGAATTAAATCACAGCAATGCATTTGAATTGACGGTAGCTGTCCTTTTGTCTGCCCAGTGCACCGATGAAACGGTGAACAAGGTAACCGCAGATTTGTTCCAGAAATACAGAAGCCCAGCAGATTATCTGGCGGTTCCTCTCGAAGAGTTGGAACAGGATATTCGGCGAATCGGTTTGTACCGGAACAAGGCCAAGCATATTCAGAACATGTGCCGAATCTTAATAGAGCAGTATGGCGGTGATGTACCGCAGGAACATGATCAGCTTGTGACGCTACCAGGTGTCGGGCGGAAAACCGCGAATGTAGTTGTTTCCAATGCGTTTGGAGTACCGGCAATTGCGGTAGATACTCATGTTGAACGTGTATCCAAGCGGCTGGCGCTTGCGGGTTGGGATGACTCCGTACTTGAAGTCGAAAAGAAACTAATGAAGCGCGTACCCCGGGACGAGTGGACTTTAACTCACCACCGGTTTATATTTTTTGGACGCTACCATTGCAAGGCACAGAACCCGGCTTGTCATATCTGTCCATTGCTGGACATATGCAGGGAAGGGAAAAAACGTATGAAAACGTCCCAAATCAGGAAAGATAAGGAACGTGTCACCACCCGAAAACGAAAAATAAATTAATGAGCAGAAAAGGATGAATAATCATGAAATGCATTTCCGTGTACACTGACAATTTTGAGGCCTTCTCCGATATCTTTGAACAAATCGTTGAACAGGAAATGGCTGAAAATGAAGAAAAAGAAGTAGAAGGCATCACAGTAAGCCACTCGGGCGACGTGCCTGAACATTATCTGGAGCGTATGTCCGTTAAACCCGAAGTTGTTGTTATGAGAGACAAAGGCAGAGACATTACAATTCTGCAACATGGACAAGTATTTGAAATCTTGCTGCCTTCCATGGAGAACGCAGTTTCATAAGAAGTGATTACACTATTGTTTCTGTTGTATTAATGTCATGAGGATCGTTGTGGTTACGGTGATCGCATCGCATTCATGCAACAGACACTTGGCGTAAGCATTTGCTAAATACCGAGTATAAAACGTATTACAGATAAAACCGACTTGTTGGTATTATCCCCTTTAAGTAGACACTTAAAAAAACCTTCATGTTATCATGGAGGTTCAAGTGATACTTGGAGGGGATATTTTTATGGCGAAAAAAGGGCAAACATTTCAGACGTATACGGAAGAATTCAAATTGAATGCAGTTAGATCCTATGTCGAAGGTTCTTCAAGTTACAAAGTAGTCGCTGAACGCGAAGGAATTCGCAACTGTTCACAACTGAAGGTGTGGGTGAAAAAGTGGAAAAACGGGGAAGCGTTCGATGAACGAAAAAACAGTGTGCCCAATCCATTGAAGGGACGTCCCCGTACAGCCTTTGGTAGCGTGGAGGAAGAACGAGACTATCTTCAAGCACAGGTGGATTATTTAAAAAAGCGGTATCCAAATCTAGTAAAGGAGAAGCGCTGAGCCAACGGGAGAACTACGATATCATCGATGAATTGCGCTGCTCGCATGGCATTACACGCCTACTATCGATTACAGGAATACCCCGATCCAGTTACTATAAATGGCGAGCAACCCAGCCGCAGCGAGACGCAAGACAAGAACGTGACCGTGAGATCAAAGAACACATGATGGCTATTCATTTTGCAAACCGAGAGTTTGGTTATCCTCGCATGACAACGGCGTTGTGGGAGGCTGGTCTGAACGTTAATCACAAGAAAGTATGGCGAATCATGCGGGAACTATCGATCCAATCGGTAATTCGTAAGAAGCGGAAGAAGTCCAGCTATACGCCATCTGTGATCTATCCGAATCGCCTGAAGCGCCAATTTCACGCTACAGCACCCCAGCAAAAAATGGTAACGGATATTACCTATATTTCGGATGGGAGCGCATTCGTTTACCTGTCTGTCATTCAAGACTTGTTCAACAACGAGATTGTAGCTTGGCAGTTATCTAAACGGAACGATGTTCAGCTCGTATTGGATACGGTGGAACAATGGACACAAAAAAGAGACGTTTCGGAAGCCGTGCTCCATTCGGATCAGGGCTTCCAGTACACGTCTCAGGCGTACAACTCACGATTAGAAGCATTTGGCGTCAAAGGCAGCCACTCTCGCAAAGCAACCTGCCTGGATAACGCATGCATCGAATCTTTCTTTTCGCATCTCAAGACAGAGAAGCTGTACCTTAACCAGTGTAATTCAGAAGCAGAGATTCGACAAGCCGTGGAAGATTACATGTACAATTACAACTACCGACGCTTTCAAGCCAAACTCAAACAGCGCGCACCGATTGAATATCGATGCGCACTGGCAGCATAGCTTTTTTCATCTGTCTACTTGACAGGGGTATGACCACTTGTTCGGTTTTATTTTTTTTAGATTAAAGATTTATACGATCATTTATGTATATTCAATTCCAACCGTTCAAATTCAAACTTGATAATGTTAAAATAAATGTTGTAAAAGAGATAGACGTCGAAACGGATGTCAAATTAGAGGAGCCAGGGGGAAGGCCAGTCATGTCCAGAACAGATTACCCAAAAGAAATGGCCAAACCTCTGCTTCCGCTGCGTGAAGCGATGGAGCAGACAGGGGACCATACGGCTGTACAGGCTATAACGGATTTAATCAGCAAGGCGGAAATGAAACATCTGACGATTGCGTTCTGTGGTCATTTCTCTGCAGGCAAATCGAGTCTCATCAACAGTTTATGCGGTAAGCGGGTGCTGCCTTCAAGTCCCGTGCCAACTAGTGCAAATGTGGTATCCATACGTAATGGTAAGCCAAGAGCGCTTATTTATACTACTCCAAACGTAAGCGCTGACAATGGAGCAGGAACACTTGAAGTTTCTCCAGAGGAATTGGAGGCGTATTGCAAAAATGGTGGAGCTTATAGCTCAATTGAGGTATGGGATGATATTCCTCTGCTGAAAGATGATGCTGTCCTGCTGGATACACCAGGTGTGGATTCAACAGATCGCGGACATAGTCTCGCAACCCATTCAGCGCTCCATCTGGCGGATGTGGTGTTCTATGTCATGGACTATAATCATGTTCAGTCCGAGACAAACCTTTCATTTGCCAAGAGTCTGTCGGATTGGGGCAAACCGTTGTTTTTGATCGTGAACCAGATCGACAAGCATCGGGAGCGTGAGCTCTCTTTTGACCAATATACCGAAGGTGTCGAAGCTATATTTGCGGCCTGGGAAGTCAGATATGACGGACTGCTGTTTACTTCCCTCCGCGACAAGCAGCATCGCTACAACCAGTGGGATGTGCTTCCGGAACTCATTGGACACATGATGCAAGAGAAGGAAGCGTTAATTACGCACAGTTTGGCAAGTTCGGCCAGTCATGTAACGGAGCAACACCTGACGAGAGAAGCGGAGAAACGTGAAGACGAAGAGAATTCCCTGCTGGGTGAGATTGGTGGCAAGGAAGGAATTGAACGCTTGGAACGAGAGTTGGAGCTTCTTGATCAACAAGCAACAGACATTCGTACCGGGCCTTCGCGAGTGCGTGAGAAATTCCGGGCGGAGCTTGAACCTCTTCTGGCGAATGCAAATCTTACTCCTGCGGATATTCGTGCGTCTGCTGCCGCCTATTTGGAGAGCCGCAAACCAGGTTTCAGGGTAGGTTTATTGTTCTCAGGTGGAAAAACCGAGCAGGAGAAACAACGTCGTGCTTCTGAGCTGGTCAGACTGTTACAGGATCAGGCTTCCGGACAAGTTGAGGTACATATTCGTACGATGCTTAGACAGCTGGGTGAATCCCATCAGCTATGGGGAGCGGAGTGGGAGCAGGCGCTTAATACGGAGCTGCCTGCTGTAGATGAAGCACTATTGGAGATGAAACGCAGTGCCAGTGCAGAGGTATCTCCAGAATATGTGATTCAGTTCAGTAAAGATGTGCGGGGCGAGATTGAGGCCCGCTATCGCAGGTCGGCCATGATGCTGGCCGACCGCATGCTGGAGGCGCTGGCAGCGCGAGGAGAAGCCGCGCTTCAGGCGCTGGACGCCAGCCGCGCAGCGCTGCTGGCGCAATCCGCGGCGGCGGCGCGCTACACGGCGCTCCAGCGCAGCGCCGCCGCAGAGGCAGCAGGGCTGCGTAGCCTGCTGCCCCATGCGGGCCCTCTCCCCTCCGGGCTATTGCCGGAGGTGAAGGGCCCGCACGTGCCCGCGGTGCCAGAACCGGGCGAAGTTCCCGGTTCGCATGCGGGCACGTCAACGTCTGTGGCTGCGCAGCCACAGACGCCAGAGGCACCGCCGCAGCAACGCGCAGTCGCAGCGGCGGTGCCTGGGCCATCGGCGGCGGCTGGCGCTGAACGCCGCCGACGCCTGGACGCAGCAGCGGCACGGCTTGAAGCCGCTGCTGCGCTGGTGGAGCCGTACCCCGCCATGGGGTCGGCGGTACGGGATCTGCGTGCACGCGCGGCTTCGCTTGCGGGCGGCACGTTCACTTTGGCGCTGTTCGGAGCATTCAGCGCCGGCAAATCCTCCTTCGCCAACGCGTTGCTGGGCGAAGCTGTACTACCCGTCTCGCCGCATCCAACAACAGCGGCGATTAACCGAATCATGGCTCCTGCCGGGGGCGCGGAGCATGGAACAGCCCGGGTCCGGATGAAAACCCGGGACGCCTTCCAGGAAGACCTCGGCTATTCCTTCCGATTGCTCGGACTGGGTGAGCCTGGAGCGGAGTGGCAGAAGCGAGTACGTTCCCTCTCACCACAGGATGTACACCCCGCTGGGCGCCCGCACTATAGCTTTTTACAGGCGGCAGCATCCGGCTGGGAAGAAACAGCGGGTCAGTTAGGTCAGGATGTGCTGGTGGATCTGGACGGTTATCGTAACTTTGTCGCAAACGAGAAAAAGTCCTGTTTTGTAGACAGTATCGATCTCTATTACAGTTGCGATGTGACTGAACAAGGCATTGTATTGGTTGACACACCAGGAGCGGACTCCGTGAATGCTCGTCATACGGGTGTAACCTTCAATTATATGAAGAATGCGGATGCACTCATTTTTGTAACGTATTACAACCATGCGTTCTCACAAGGAGATCGCCAGTTCCTGAATCAGTTGGGGCGTGTTAAGGATAGTTCTGCCATGGATCAGATGTTCTTTGTTGTGAATGCCAGTGACTTGTCTTCCTCTGAGGAAGAACTGGAGCAGGTTCTCGATCATGTGAGCACCCAACTGCGCAGTAATGGAATTCGGGCACCACGACTCTTCCCGGTATCCAGCATACTGGCGATGGAAGGCAAGATGGCAGGTGATTCGAAGTTGCTTGAGCAATCCGGTTTTATCCGTTTTGAGGAAGAGTTCAACCAATTTGCAGGCAGAGAATTAGCCGATCTTGCTGTAGGTGGAGCTTCCGAAGAGATGGCACGTGTCATTCAGCGGCTGAAGAAGCGTGCGGAAGATGCGGCTCAGGGGGAGGAAGTATTGCAGCAACGGCGGGATGAACTGGAGACGATCCAGGGACAGTCACGCCAGCGCATACAGCAACTTGCAGCAAGATCCATGAAGGAAGAATTGTCACAGGAAACAGCAGAATTGCTCTTCCATGTGCGGCAGCGACTTGCCTATCGCCTTGGTCTATTCATGGCAGAAGCATTCCATCCTTCCGTACTTCGGGAGGATCGGGGCAATCTGAAGATGGCTTTTGCAGCCTGTGGACGAGAACTGTTACGCATGATTGCCATTGAACTGGAGCAGGAACTACTTGCTACCACCCTTAGACTTGAACAGGCAGGTCAGACCTGGCTGATGAAGCAAGTTACGGATTGTATAGATGAGGTGAGACAGTTATCAGGGGGCGTGGATGTGTCACTGCCACTGAACGAACGCTGGAGTACACCTGTGCTCGAAGAAGTTCGTCTGGAAGAACCGTCTGGATGGAAAAGCTATTTGAATTATTTCCGCAATCCGAAACAGTTCTTCGAAGGAGATGGACGTCAGCGATTACAAGAGGCACTTGATCCTGTCCTCAAACAGATGATCATTGAAGTTCTTCCCGCTGCGCAAGACAAACTGATTCAGTTTTATGACAACCAGATTTGTCAATCATTGCAACACCAATCCCGTCAGTTGGAAGAACGTCTGGACGAGGCGGTGAGTGGAATTCAAGATACACTGGAGAGCGGAATTCCGGCGGAGCAATGGACCAGCTTGTCTAACCAACTGGAACAGATTGAACGCAGTTAAAATCACGGCATAACGCGTATTCTCTGGAAGTCTTTGTAAAACAAAATGAATGATACAGCAACACATTGAAAATGTTGCGAAAATCAACCCAAAAAGGCCCCTGCCGAAAAGGCATATGGGGAGCCTTTTTTTGGTACGAACAACCTGAAATAAAGAGAATATTCAAACATTTGATTGAAAGGTGGGTATTTACCTTCGTTAATGCGTCAATAAGCTGAAAGCAGGCAGAATATGGTCTGTTATTCGCTTTGCCGCGAATGGGGTACGGTGATAAACTTCATAAATGTTCATAGTATTTTTGAACGACATAAGAGGAGGAGAAACATGGATGTTCTTAGGCAACTGCAAATCTTTTTTTGGGAAAAGCGAACGTATTTATTTGTATCAATCTTGTTCCTCGCCTTAGCGACCGCACTTGGGTTAGTGTATCCGTACATGCTGAGGATACTGATTGATGACATCATTGTTCCGCGAACTTTTGAAGACGTTCCCATAATTGCCTTGACTGTGTTAGGTGTAGTTATTTTGAAAGCGGGAATGCAGTTTTTACACGGCTTTTATGGAGGACGCTTGGGTAACTTCCTGGCGTACAGACTTCGTAATGCATGTTATGAAAAGCTTCAATTTTTATCCTTCCGTTATTATGATACGGCCAAGACAGGTGATCTGATGTCCCGCCTCACGGGAGATTTGGAAGCCATCCGTAACTTTATCGGATTTGGTTTCGCCCAGATTCTTAACATGGTTTTCATGGTCGTATTCGGCGCAATCATGATGATGACCATGAGTTGGCAGCTTACGCTGTTCACGCTCATATGCATCCCATTACTCGCCTTCGTTGCGCTGAGATTCGAATCCAAAATTCACCCTGCGTTTCAGGAGATGCGGCTGGCGCTCAGTTCACTGACAACAGCGGTACAGGAGAATATCACTGGCGTACGTACGGTAAAATCCTTTGCACGTGAGCCATATGAAGTGGAGAAATTCTCCATACGTAATGAGCGTTACAAAACAAATCAGATTCATGCCGCAACATTGTGGAGTCGCTATTTTCCGATCATGGAGATTCTTGCTTCGGTGAGTATCGTGCTGTTGCTGGTGATCGGTGGAAGAATGGTTATACAGAAGACGCTGACACTCGGTGAACTCGTTGCCTTTTTCAGTTTGATCTGGTACATAATCGGTCCAATGTGGAACCTTGGGTTCCATATCAACAACTATACGCAATCCAAAGCTTCAGGTGAACGGGTGCTCGAGCTGCTGAATACGCCAGTGGATGTGGAAGAAACGCAAGATCCAGTCATTGTTGAGGCAGACCAAGTGAACGGCCATGTGACATTTGAATCCGTTACCTTTGCCTACGGCAACAAAATGCCAGCGGTAACCGATATTAATTTTGACGCTGCACCCGGTTCTGTAATCGGTTTCCTCGGGGGAACAGGGTCAGGTAAATCGACCATCATTCAGCTTCTGATGCGTGCATATAACGTCAACTCGGGAACGATCAAGCTGGATGGCAAAAACATCAAAGACATAGGTATTCGCAGTTTGCGGAGTCAGATCGCTTCTGTTTTCCAGGAAACATTCCTGTTCTCATCCAGCATTCGCAATAATATTTCCTACGGGCTTAAGAACGTCACCATGGATGAGATCATCCGTGCAGCGAAGCTGGCCAAGGCTCATGACTTCATTATGGAGTTCCCGGACGGATATGACACGGTGGTTGGTGAGCGCGGCATGGGATTATCGGGTGGACAGAAACAGCGGATTGCGATTGCAAGGGCTTTGCTGAAAAATCCGAAAATTCTGGTACTTGATGATGCAACCAGCGCCGTGGACATGGAGACAGAACACGAGATTCAGTCCGGTTTCCAGGAAGTTATGCGCGGCAGAACGACATTTATTATTGCACACCGGATATCTTCACTACGACATGCAGATGAGATTCTGGTGCTCGATGAAGGCCGCGTGGTACAACGTGGCAAACATACCGAACTCATTGAAGTGCCTGGACCATATCAGGATGTTTATAAAATTCAATATGCAGATTATATTGCCCGCGGTAAGCGGGAGGCTGGGGAGCAGGTGAATTCATGAGTGCCGAAACGATAGCAGACAGGCGCGAGGCAAAAGTGGCCTCTGAGAAGAAACTGAATGAACGATTTGTGTATCAGGATGATGAAATTATTGAAAAACCGTTTAACTGGAAAGAATTTGGACGTTTATTTGCATACATGAAACCTTATGCAAAACAACTGTTACCACTCGTTATTCTAATGATGATCTTGGGTACCATTACAAAATTGTCCGTACCTTTTCTGATCAGTCTGGCGATTGACCGTGCCATCGCACCGGCAACGGGGTTGCCAAGTATGACTATGCTATATCTTATCGCAGGCTCCATATTTGTGTTGTATCTCATCCAGTGGGCTGCCAATACGTACCGGATCAAATTGACAAACATTATCGGACAGCGTGTTATTTATGACCTTCGCTCGGATCTGTTCAAGCATATCCAGAAGCTGTCCTTTAACTTTTTTGACAAAAGACCGGCAGGTTCCGTACTGGTACGTGTTACGAATGATATTAACTCCCTTCAGGATCTATTCACGAACGGTGCAGTTAACGTCATGATCGACTGCGTACAGTTGCTCGGGATCATTGTGATCTTGCTGTTGATTAACTGGAAACTGGGTCTTGCCGTGATCATTACGGTGCCAATCATGTTTATCATCTCGACCAAACTGCGGGTGCTGATTCGTCGGGCTTGGCAGGATGTGCGCATGAAGAACTCTCGTATTAACTCCCACTTGAATGAATCCATTCAAGGGATTCGAGTGACTCAGGCTTACACACAGGAAAAAGAGAACATGAAGTATTTTGACAACATGAATCTGTCCAGCAAAAAGTCATGGGATAGAGCATCAGCGATGAACCAGGGCTTTGGACCGCTGATTGAGATTACCGGTGGATTCGGTACATTAATTCTTTTCTGGTTTGGTGCTTACCTGATTCAACATGACCAGTTAACCGTGGGATTACTTGTTGCTTTTGCCAACTATGTCGGCAACTTCTGGGACCCAATCAACCGTCTGGGACAGATGTACAATCAGTTGCTGGTTGCAATGGCATCATCGGAGCGTATCTTCGAATTCATGGATGAAAAACCAAGTATTGCGGATAAACCAGGTGCCAAGCCACTTCCTTCTATTAAAGGAGATATCGCATTCGAAAATGTGGTGTTCGAATACGAGAAGGGCAGACAGGCGCTGAAAGGAATCAGCTTCTCGGCGGCTGCGGGCCAATCGATTGCACTTGTTGGTCATACGGGCTCAGGTAAAAGTACGATCATCAATCTGATCAGTCGTTTCTATGATATATCCGGCGGACGTCTCACCATTGACGGACAGGATGTGCGGGATGTAACGGTAGAGAGTTTACGCAGCCAGATCAGCATTGTATTACAGGATACCTTCATCTTCTCGGGTACGATTCGTGACAATATTCGATTTGGACGACTGGATGCAACGAATGAAGAGGTGGAGGACGCAGCCAAAGCAGTCAATGCACATGAGTTCATCATGAAGCTGCCTGGCGGATATGATACTGAAGTAGAGGAACGCGGGAACGTATTATCCATGGGACAGCGACAACTGTTATCCTTTGCCCGTGCGCTGCTTGCTGATCCACGCATACTGATTTTGGATGAAGCTACAGCCAGTATCGATACGGAGACAGAGCTTAAAATCCAGGAAGCATTGAAGGTGCTGTTGCAGGGAAGAACGTCCTTTATGGTCGCTCACCGTCTCTCAACCATCCGGAATGCAGATAACATTATCGTCCTGGATCATGGTGAAATTAAAGAAGAGGGTAACCATGAGCAGCTGATCCAAAAACAAGGCGTCTATAATGGATTAATAGAAGCTCAATACAGATTTTTGTGATGAAACCTTCGGACGCCTGTGAAGCGTCTGAACACATATGAACCTATAACACTCTGGTGTTTTTTAGCCTGATCCTTCAATAATAAGTGCTTCTTATTCATTGAAGACAGGTTAGAAGATAGCCGGAGTGTTTTTTTTATTCTTTAGTGTGGTATGTTATATTTTTGAAGAATGAAATTAATACAATCGTTCATGGCTGGAGGGAGATCAATGCAGATGGACAACAACGAAATAAATTCAAAGCATTTGGATCACCTGGATCATATGAATTTTAGGCTCCTTCACGTGAATTATACGAGTGATCCTGCGACGGAGTGGCTTCTGAGGAAACACTTCATTGAAACATACATGTTATTATTTGTAGCCAGTGGGCAAGGGTGGTTAAAGATAGATGGCAGTTTCATTGAATTAAAGGCGGGCGGACTGTATGTAGGCTTCCCGGGGCAACTGGTTGAGGCAAATGTGCATTCGTTGGATGAACGAGGTGTGTATCACATGAGCTTTGATGTCATGTACGCACTGGAGCAGGAGGGTGGAACAGCCCTTGAAATGATGAAGCAACTTTTACGTAATGAAGTGAATGGCGAGGTCAGCTCATCTTCACCCGTTGCTGTTGGCGTGATCTGTCAGATGATTTACCACCACACGTTGAAGAAGGATGGTTTGCAAAGGTACTATGGTCAGATTCGTTTTCAGGAACTATTGTATACCATGTTTTACGACGTGGCCTGTGCCGAAAAGACGGATCTGGCTTCACCAATTGAACATGTTAAAGGTTATATGGAGCAGAATTATTCGAAGAGATTAACCATTGAGGAATTAGCAAATGTGGCACGAATGAGCCCTCGACACTTCATGCGTTTATTCAAGAAAAGGTATGGTTACAGTCCAGTGGACTATCTGACTCTATACCGAATTAAACAAGCCCAGATCTTAATGAGAAATGATCACAGTTATCAACTCAAGGATGTGGCATCGTACGTGGGTTATCAGGATGAGACGTATTTCCGGCGTAAATTCAAGCAAATCTCTGGCATTCCACCAGCAGCGTTTATACGTAATAGCAAACAAAAAATTGCTGCAATTCATTCTGTGAGCATTGGTATACTGCTTGCATTGCAGATCATTCCCTGTGCAGCGCCAGCAAGTCATCCATGGACATACTATTACCGACGTAAATATGAAACGGACAAAGTTATGCCACTCGCAGAGAGTGAGACCACCTGGCTGGAACAGCTTCGATTAGTTAAACCTGATTATATTATTACGATTGGGACAGAGTCTGAGTCTCTGCAAAGTCAGCTTCAATCCATTGCTCCTGTGTGTGACCTCCCGTGGGGAAAAGGCGATTGGAGAGAACATTTGAGATATGTTGCAAGCTTTTTGGATAGGTCGGATATCGCAGAGGTGTGGCTTCAAAGATATGAAGAGAAGGCAAAGATCATTAAGAATCAGCTTACAGATTTCATACGAAATGACAGGCTGGTTGTACTCAAAGTTCATGGTGAAGCGTTGCAGATGTTAGGCCCAAGGAGCATTGCTTCCGTTTTTTACGTTGATATGCAAATGGAGGGTCCCGAAGGAGTTGAGACTTATTGGGAACGGGGCACAGTGACCATTAAGGAGTTATCTGTTCTCAACGTGGAAAGAATATTATTGATTGTGGGTGAAGATGAGATATCCAGGCAGACATGGTCTGCTGTGCGTAAGTCTGAAGAATGGCTTGCATTGTTAGCGGTAGAGAATGGCAGAATGGATATCCTGTTGTCGAGCGTCCTGCTGGACTACACTGCGTTTACCCATGAGCTTATGTTGGATGAAATATTAAAGTTATGGCAAGATCGTCCATAGCAAAAAGTCTGAATAGTCAATATCATACCTGAACATATTTTAATATACTTACTCCTATATCAAATGATAATGATAATTATTATTAATTAGACATTGTCATAACTAAATGCCATATAGGGGGTACATAAAGAATGAGATTCAGATGGTTAACGGTACTATGCACCATGATGTTGGTGCTCATTATTTCGGCTTGTGGTACAGCGGGGCAAGATGAGGCCACGAGCGAAGGTCAGAAGACTGGTTCTGACAATACATCCACAACAGAAACAAGTCAGGTAAAAAAAGTGACTACAAAGATGGGAGAAATTGAAATTCCGGTTGAACCACAAAGAGTAGTGGGTCTGTCCCTTGTATATCCTGAGTTTTTGTATGCACTTGGCATCGTACCTGTTGCTGTGCAGAACTATCACGAGGATCATCCTTCTTATTTGGAAGAGCCATTCGCGAATACCATGAAAATGGGCATCGCACGAACGCCGAATTTTGAAGCGGTTATGGAGACAATGCCTGATTTGATTATAGCTCCTGACTGGTGGTCCGAAAAGGATTATGATCAGCTTTCTCTGATTGCACCGACTGTACTTCTTCCACAACGTGATGATTGGCGGGACGAATTGCGTGATATTGCCAAAATTCTGGACAAAGAAGAACAGGCAGAAAAGGTTATTGAAGATTTGGTAGCGAAGGAAAAAGTTGCAGCCGACAAATTAAACGAGATGATCGGAGAAGAAACAGTTCTCTATATTCGAGTCATGGAAAAAGAAATCGTCCTTCACGGGGAGAACCTTGACCGTGGAAACTTCGTGCACAAGCGTCTGGGTATGAATCCGCTCCCGAATTTCCCGAAAGACCAAGTTGCCATGTCCGTATCCATGGAAGTGTTGCCTGAATACGATGCAGATCACTTGATCGTTCAACTGGATGACGATAAGAATCCTGAAATTAAGAAGAAATTTGAAGAGATGTTGGCAACTTCACTATGGAAAAATCTGAAAGCAGTCAAAAATGATCATGTGTACATGGTTGGTGGTAAAGAATGGCTCAATCTGGGGATGTCTCCACTGGCTGATCAGTATGTTATTGATGACATTGTAGCTGTTTTTGAAGAGAAAAATAAATAAGGCAAACGGTTCATGTTACACATATCTCTAAATTCACTACTAAATAACAGGATGTGTCCAAAATGAATAAGGAAGATATCTATGACTTGACCATCGTCGGAGGCGGACCGGCAGGATTATATGCGGCCTTTTATGCCGGGATGCGTGATATGAGAGTTAAGATCATTGACGGCAAAGACCAACTTGGTGGTTTTCTGCATACCTATTCCGAAAAAACTATTTGGGATGTGGGTGGCCTGCCACCAATGAAGTGTTCAAAGTTGATTGAGTATCTGGTTCAGCAGGCGAATACCTTTAATCCAACGGTTGAATTGAATTGCATAGTAGATCGGTTCGCTCGACTGGACAACGAGATTTTGGCTCTGTATACTGCTGAAGGCGACATACACTATACGCGTACAATTATTGTCGCAGTAGGCCGCGGTATCGCAGAAGTTCAGAAATTGGAGCTTCAGGAGCCGATTCAATATGAGCATGAGAATCTTCATTACACCGTGCAAAATCCAGAACATTTTTCCGAGAAGCGTGTGCTCATTTCAGGAGGAGGCAACAGTGCAGTAGATTGGGCAATTGAACTTGCTCAACTTGCACGGAGCGTAGTGGTCGTCCACCGAAAAAATGAGTTTCGTGCAATGGAACGCAATGTTAGCGAGATGAACAATGTAACGGATGTCAGAACGCCATATAGCATCACACGGCTTCATAATCATGGTGAACGTATCCATCAGGTTGTAATTACGCATATGGAGAGTCAGGAAAATGTATTGTTAGATGTGGATGAAGTCGTAGTTAGTCATGGATATAAAAGCAATTTAAGTGATCTTGCCAGTTGTGGCTTAGAAATGGACGATGGAATGGTTCTAATGAGCCAACATGCGCATACGAACCTCCCGGGTATTTTTGCTGCAGGGGATTGTGCAACTCACGATAGCAAAGTCAGACTTATTGCCGGAGCCTTCAACGATGCGATTTTAGCTGTAAATAGTGCGAAAAAATACTTGACTCCAGATGCTCCCATGATGGCGTACGTCTCCTCCCATAATGAAATTTTCAGAGAAAAAAACAAACAAATCCCAAGGTTCTAAACTTGGGGTTTGTTTGCTTATTCATGTTCACTGGAATATTAAAATCTGCTGTTTCAACATATCCTTATTTCTGGGAAGAATGGAAAGGTTGACGAATCTGTAAGCGATAATTGTAAAATTTGATCGAAAAAACACAAAAAATCTTGTAAAATTCACAAGAAAAATAGGGAGCACTCTTGCAATCTTTAACCAAAACCCCGAAAATAGAGAGACAGATATAGAAGATTTCTCTTTGGGAGGATTGGAAAGAACATGTGGGGTGCTCCTTTTACGGCTCAAGCCAAAAAAATGCTGCTACTAGGCAGTGGAGAATTGGGAAAAGAGGTCGTTATTGAGGCCCAACGACTGGGAGTAGAGACGATCGCTGTTGATCGTTATGAGAACGCACCTGCAATGCAGGTCGCGCACCGGTCTTACTGCATCGACATGCTGGATGCCGAAGTTTTGAAACAATTGATCCGTAAAGAAAAACCTCATTACATCGTACCTGAGATTGAAGCTATTGCAACAGAAGCTTTACTGGAGCTTGAGGAAGAGGGATTTTGTGTAGTACCTACTGCCCGAGCTGCACGTCTAACGATGGATCGCGAAGGCATCCGTCGGCTTGCAGCCGAACAATTGAAACTTCCGACAGCTGATTACCTTTTTGCGGACAACCTGGAACAACTTCAGGAAGCCGTACGTGAGCTTGGCACACCTTGTGTCATTAAACCATTAATGAGTTCTTCCGGCAAAGGGCAGAGTGTATGCCGAACACCGGGCGACGTAGAGGATTGCTGGAACATTGCTCTTTCGGGGGCTCGTGGCAAATCCGTTCGTGTTATTGTGGAGAGCTTTGTGCAATTTGACAGTGAGATTACATTACTTACCGTTAGGTCTGTATCAGGCACCGTATTTTGTCCTCCGATTGGTCATATTCAGAAGGATGGGGATTATGTCGAATCCTGGCAGCCTCATGCAATGACTCCTGAGCAATGGCAGCAAGCTTGTCATATTGCCAAATCCGTCACGGATGAACTTGGCGGGTATGGACTGTTTGGAGTGGAATTGTTCCTCACATCGGATGGTGTTGTGTTCAGCGAGGTATCTCCTCGTCCACATGACACAGGTATGGTTACAATGGTGACGCAAGACAGTTCCGAGTTTGCGCTGCATGTACGTGCAATTCTTGGTTTTCCGGTCACAGGTGTACATCTGTTGACACCGGGAGCTTCAGCAACGCTGAAGGCTAATGATGAAACATCTGACTTTACTGTAGGCGGGATTGAAGAAGCACTGGCTCTTCCTCGTACTCAGATTCGTGTATTTGGCAAACCTGAGACCAAAGTAGGACGCCGAATGGCTGTAGCTTTAAGTGCTGGTCAAGATGTGGAAGAAGCTCGTAAAACAGCGGTGCAAGCCGCTAATATGCTGAAAGTGGAGGTAAATCATGTCCAATAATGTTGAGGCCCCTGTACTGATGATCCGAGAGTGTGAACTACGAGATGCTGAAGCGGTAACGGGACTGATGCGAGAGGTCAGCTATCCGACAACAACCAATGTCATGAAAGAACGTATTGAATGTTTGGAAACCAATCCAAACGCATGCATGCTTGTTGCCGAAGTGGATGAACAAATTATTGGTGTGATTGGCTTGCAATGTGTGCAAAGTCATGCCTATCCAGAACCTGCCGCACAAATTACTTCCCTGATTGTAGGTCAAGAACATCGTGGTGGTGGGATTGGCCGTCGTCTGATGGCTCGTGCCGAAGATTGGGGCAGACAGCAAGGTGGTAAACAACTGTTTGTCACAGGTGCAAACCGTGAAGTGACTTCAACAACGTACTCTTTTTATGAGCACATTGGTTTTCAGAAGAGAGGTTATCG
The DNA here is from genome assembly GCF_047302515.1 of Paenibacillus amylolyticus. Lineage (GTDB taxonomy): Bacteria > Bacillota > Bacilli > Paenibacillales > Paenibacillaceae > Paenibacillus > Paenibacillus amylolyticus_G. The sequence continues at coordinate 1,606,753 of NZ_CP168019.1, forward strand.
GTTCAGTAAAGTTCTTCTATAGTATAAATAAAGTTTCTTCTATTGCATGGAAATTCTCATGATATCCTGATCTGCACATTCTGGTGTGGTGAATGATAAATAGATGGTGAAGCGACATTCGACTAGCATTTTTAGTTCGAATGTCTTTTTTTTATGGCTAAAAAATGACAAAAAAGTTACTTTTCCATATTTTATAGGTTCACAATCTCCTGTTGAATTGATATACTGCTAGAGTATTAATTACAAAGTTGTAATAACTAATCTTAAGGAGATGAATGAATTTGAAAAAGAAATGGATGAAAACTGTCGTAACGAGTAGTCTGACAGCCGTACTGGCCGTAGGGGTAATGCTTCCTGCTTCCGCGTCTGCTGCAGATTCAACATATAAGACTATCACAACGTACAAAATTACAAGTACAGACAGCTTGAAAGCTTATATTGAGAAATGGCTCAAACAAAATGGATACACCGTATCCGAGGGGCAAATTGTAGAGAAACCTGCTACGCAGCCTGATCAAACGACGAAACCTGCTGAGCCGACAACAAAACCAACTCAACCAACAACAAAACCTGCTGAGCCTACAACTAAGCCTGAGCAACCGGCTAAACCAACACAACCAGCTCAAGAAAAGCCGGAAACTACACCGGCTAAAGATCCTTCAAACAATGGTAACACAGGTAATACAGGTAACAATACAAGTAATAATGGTAGCGAAAGCACACAATCCGACTTTGCTACTCAAGTTGTAAAACTTGTGAACGCTGAGCGTGCTAAAGCAGGTCTGAACGCTCTGGCTTCAGATGCACTTCTGGACAAAGTAGCTGTTGCTAAAGTAAAAGATATGAGTAACAATAACTATTTTGATCACCAGTCACCTACGTATGGTTCTCCGTTTGATATGATGAAACAATTCGGAGTAACTTACAGCTATGCAGGTGAGAACATTGCCCAAGGACAAAAAACACCACAGGAAGTGGTTACAGCTTGGATGAATAGTGAAGGTCACCGTGCCAATATTCTGAGCAAAAACTTTACGCATATCGGTGTAGGTTTCTACAACGGATACTGGGCACAAGAGTTTATCGGTAAGTAATCGATTATAATGAAGAAAGTATGATTTTCTTTTCCATAAGGTTATGCCAGCACAGTTCAAATCTGTGTATGGTATAACCTTTTTGCCGTAAAATGACATAAGAAAAATGAATTCTGCGAATATAGCGCCAAAATTTGCAAATTAACGACAGAACATTTATGTTATTTAGGAATAGCATCATTAAGGCGTGTCTGAAAACTCCGAAGGAAGCGGGTTTTCAGACACGCCTTAATGTAAAGTCATTATAAATTATAAAGCACCCGGACTGGTGTACATGAGCGGAGATGTGATGATGAAAAAGAAAAAAAGCCTTGATTCAGCACCCTGGATCTGGAGAACTGTCAGTACAGTATCCATCTTGGCAACTTTGCTGTTGTTATTTGGATTTGGATACGCCATAAAAGACGTGATTTTCCCCGAGGGAGATTCCGCATTAACTACAGGCCAGGAGGCAACTGCTCCATCTAAGGATATCGAAGGGGAACCGGCTGTCGTGGAAGATGGCAAGATTCGGATGGCCGTCATCGGCGATTCCCTGGCAAGAGGCACGGGGGATGATGAAGGACTCGGTTTTGTGAGACGTGCAGGGAACCTGCTTAAAGATAAAGGATATGACGTTCAGGTTCTTAATAATCTGGGTGTAAACGGTTTGAGAACAGATGCTTTATTGGAAAAACTCGATGAGCAAGGCGTGCGTTATGTCCTGCAACAATCCAATTTTATTTTGCTCTCGATCGGCGCAAATGATTTGTTCCAGGGAGGACAAGTTCTCCAGGGGGAAGATCCGCCAACAGCAGAGCAGCTGGCAGCGGCTTTACCGGAAACGTCGAAGCGCCTTCAAGAGATATTGAAGAAAGTCAAAGAAATTAATCCCGATGCACAGATTGCGTACATAGGGTTGTACAATCCATTTGGCGATGTGAAGGAACTGGAGAAGCCAGGTAATGCAGTGGTGGCTGCATGGAACGATGCTGCACTGGCTATTTTGAACAATGAGGACAAGATGACACTGGTCCCTACATTCGATTTGTTTGAAAATCATCTGGGGGAGTATCTCTCGTCAGATCATTTCCATCCCAACGGACAAGGTTATGAGCAAATTGCAGTTCGGATTGCACAGGAATTCCAGGCAGATGCACCGGCAGAAGGGAGTGGAAATTAAATGACAGAGCAGCAGTATGATTCCGTCCTATCCGTACAGAATCTGAAAAAGCGGATCGGACGCAAATGGATCATTAAGGACGTTACATTTGACGTAAAACCTGGTGAAATCTTCGGATTTCTCGGTCCCAACGGTGCTGGCAAAACAACTACGATACGGATGCTGGTCGATCTGATCAAACCAACAGAAGGAAAAATTAAAGTCTGTGGTTATGATGTGAATCGGGACCCTGAGCGTGCTTTGAAGTATGTAGGCTCCATTGTTGAAAATCCGGAGGTATATACATATCTGACAGGGTGGGAGAACCTGGAGCATTTCGCTCGCATGCAACCAGGTGTGGACAATGAACGAATTCAGGAAGTTGTAGATATTGTGCGTCTGGATCAGCGGATTCACGATAAAGTCAGAACGTACTCATTGGGTATGCGTCAACGGCTCGGTATTGCACAAGCGCTGCTTGGGCGACCGCGTCTGCTCATTCTGGATGAACCGACAAATGGTCTTGATCCAAAAGGGATTAAGGAACTTCGTGTCTTTATTAAGCAACTTGCCAGCGAAGGTATGGCTGTATTTGTCAGCAGTCACTTGTTAAGTGAGATCCAGCTTCTCTGTGACAGAGTAGCCATTATCAGTGCTGGGCGTGTGCTTGCTGTTGGAGGTGTAAGCGAACTGATTGAAGATCATTCGAAGTTGGCTATATGGCATGTTTCACCACTGGAGCAAGGCAAAAAGATGTTACAGGATGCAGGCATTGCTCTGGTAGGTCGACCTGCGGATGTGATGGATGATACCATTGTTGCGGGACTTGGTCCCAACGCTGTGGTTGCCGAGATGCATGAAGATCGAATCCCTGATCTGGTGCAGCAGATGGTTCAAGCTGGTATTCAGGTTGAAGGGGTACAGCGGATTCAGCCTACGCTTGAACAACTATTCTTAAAAATGACAGAAGGTGAATCCATTGAGTAATATCATGCCGCTGATCCGCAATGAAACGATTAAGATGGTGAAGAAAAAACGGCTTTATATTATATTTATTGTACTTGCGGTCCTCGTACCGATGTTTACGTATGCCCAGATGAAATCTGCGGAGAATAATCGCGACAAGTTTGGCGGCGATTGGCGTCTTGAACTGCAACAGGCCATCACAGACAATCAAAATTCGCTCGGTAGCGATCGGGTACCTGAAGAGTACAAAAAATATAGAACAGTCTATATCCAACAGATGCAGTATTATCTTGAAAATGACATCAATCCCAAAGAACCGGGTGGTGTTACCTTTACGCGGGAGTTCATGAACAACGCGGTTGGATTGTTTATTCCACTGTTAATCATGGCTATAGCTTCAGATCTTGTTTCTGGTGAACGTACGACAGGTACGATTAAAATGCTTTTAACGCGTCCTGTTAGACGCTGGAAAGTGCTTCTGAGTAAATTAATTACGCTGATTATGTTTGTTTCGATCATAGTGGTATCAGCCTATATTATATGTTATGTCATATCGGGTGCGGTCTTTGGTTATAAAGGCTTCAACATGCCAATCTTCACAGGATTTAAAGTTGTGGGAACAGATGTCGATATGTCGGCAGTGCATGCTGTAGACCAGTGGCTGTATATGCTTATGCAGGCAGGACTGATCTGGTTTGTGAGTGTAATTGTGGCTATGCTTGCATTTATGGTATCCGTGCTTGTGCGCAGTACTGCTGCAAGTATCGTTATCATGATGGCCGCGCTGATTGCAGGAACAATCTTGACCAGTATGGCAGCATCTTGGCAGACAGCGAAGTATCTGTTCATGGTTAACCTCGAACTTCCGAATTATTTGTCTGGCGGATTACCTCCAATCGAGGGTATGAATTTAGGTTTTTCCCTTATTGTGCTTAGTGTTTGGGGCATTGCTTCACTCATTGTGTCATTCCTTGTCTTTACGAAACGGGATATCTTGAATTAAAATGGACAAGGATAAGAAAACATCTGTTTGCATTTTAGGCATTTTTTTAGTTGCAAGTTAAGAAGGGGGAGCATGAATGGTCGAGCAAATCGATATGTCGGCAGGTTCGACAGGCGGAGGACAGGGGTCTTCAGGCTACGACGCGGACGACATTCAAGTACTTGAAGGGTTGGTAGCGGTACGGAAACGGCCGGGGATGTACATCGGCAGCACCAGCACTTCGGGTTTACATCATTTGGTATGGGAAATTGTCGACAACGCTGTCGACGAACATCTCGCCAAATTCTGCTCCAAAATCGATATCACGCTGCATAAGGACGGTTCTATTACGGTTCAGGATAACGGAAGGGGAATTCCGACAGGTATACATAAAACAGGGATTCCTACTCCCCAGGTCGTGTTTACGATTTTGCACGCAGGCGGAAAGTTCGGTGGATCAGGATACAAAAAATCAGGCGGTTTGCACGGTGTAGGTGCGTCAGTTACTAACGCATTGTCCGAGTGGCTTGAAGTCGAGATTTTCCGTGATGGCAAGATTCATCGTCAGCGATTCGAGTATTGGAAGGACAAAAAAGGGATTGAACATGTAGGTGAACCGGTCTCCGGTCTCGAAGTGTTGGGCAATACCAATCGGACAGGTACAAAAGTTACATTTAAACCGGATATTCGGGTGTTCCAGAGCGGTATTCAATTTAATTATGATACATTGGCAGAACGTCTTCAGGAGATTGCTTTTCTGAATTCGGGTCTGAGAATTGTGCTCAAGGACGAACGTTCGGGCAATCAGGATGAATACATGTATGAAGGCGGAGCAAGCCAGTTTGTTGCTTTTCTTAACGAAAATAAAGATGTGCTGCATGATGTTATTCACTTCTATGCGGAGAAGGATGACATTGAAGTCGAAGTGGCAATCCAGTATAACGCAGGTTATACCGAAACGCTGGCTTCGTTCGTGAACTCGATCTCTACTCGGGGGGGCGGTACACATGAGACCGGATTCAGGGCTGCGTATACTCGTGTAATGAATGACTACGCGCGGCGTACCAGCATGATTAAGGAAAAAGATAAAAACCTCGAAGGCAATGATTTGCGTGAAGGTATGATGGCCGTCATCAGTGTCAAGATGTCAGAGGTTGAGTTCGTAGGTCAGACCAAGGATCAGCTCGGCAGCGCTTCCGCTCGAAGTGCAGTGGATTCGGTCGTGTCCGAGAATATTCAGCGGTTCCTGGAAGAAAACCCGCAGGTAGCGCAAACGTTAATTCGCAAAGCGGTTCAAGCCTCCAGAGCCAGAGAAGCAGCCCGCAAAGCACGTGATGATATGCGCACAGGCAAGAAACGTAGCGAAAGTTCCAACCTGAACGGCAAACTAACGCCGGCGCAATCAAAGGATTTTACCCGAAATGAGTTATTTATTGTCGAAGGGGATTCCGCAGGTGGTTCTGCCAAACAGGGACGTGACTCGAAGATTCAGGCTATTCTGCCGCTCAAGGGAAAACCGCTCAATCCGGAAAAATCAAAGCTGGCCGACATTCTCAAAAATGAAGAATACCGCGCCATTACAGCGGCGATCGGGGCGGGCATAGGAACCGAATTTGCAGTTGAAGACAGCAATTATTCCAAAATTATCATTATGACCGATGCGGATACGGACGGCGCACATATTCAGGTGCTGCTGTTGACCTTCTTTTATCGTTATATGAAGCCTTTAATTGATGCAGGCAAAGTATATATTGCTCAGCCGCCATTGTACAAACTTACTCGTAAGTCTGGTAAGCTTGCGAGTGTTCGATATGCATGGACGGATGAAGAACTGGCGAATTATATGAAGGAATTCGGTAATAATGTTGAGCTTCAACGTTATAAAGGTCTTGGTGAGATGAATCCGGATCAACTGTGGGAGACAACAATGAATCCGGAAACTCGTGCGATGCTGAAGGTACAGATTGTTGATGCAGCAAAAGCAGAACGTCGTGTATCTACGCTCATGGGTGATAAGGTTGATCCGCGGAAACGCTGGATTGTAGAGAACGTCGACTTTACAGAGTACGAAGAATAGAAGGTGCTTGGAATGAGTCCATCAGAACAATTTATGCCGGCCTTTCTCGAAGAGGTCGTTGGAGACCGTTTCGGTCGCTACTCCAAATATATTATTCAGGATCGAGCCATTCCGGATGTCCGGGATGGGTTGAAGCCAGTACAACGGCGTATTCTATACGCCATGTACGATTCAGGTAATACGCCTGACAAGACTTACCGCAAGTCTGCCAAAACCGTTGGGGACGTAATGGGTAATTATCATCCACATGGTGACTCATCCATCTATGAGGGCATGGTGCGGATGGCTCAGCCATGGAAAATGGGCCATATGCTCGTGGACGGTCATGGTAACTGGGGATCACAGGATGATGACCCGGCAGCGGCGATGCGGTATACGGAGGCCCGTTTGTCGCCCATCGCGATGGAGATGCTTCGCGATATCGAGAAACGGACGGTTCTGTTTAAGGATAATTTTGATAATACGGCCAAAGAACCGGTTGTATTGCCATCCCGTTATCCGAACTTGCTGGTTAATGGTGTCAGCGGTATTTCCTCCGGATTTGCAACGGAGATTCCTCCACACAATTTACGTGAAGTCATTGATGCTTCGATCGCTGTGATGGAGAAACCGTCGATTGAGCTGGACGAAATCATGATGTTTATGAAGGGTCCTGACTTTCCAACAGGCGGATTGATTATGGGCGGTGACGGCATTCTGGATGCCTATCGCACAGGTAAGGGACGGATCTATATCCGGTCCAAAACCGAGATTGAAAACATGCGCGGTGGCAAACAGCAGATCGTCATTACCGAAATTCCTTATCAGGTCGTGAAATCTCGTCTGGTTACAGCGATGGAGAACATCCGACTTGAGAAGAAGGTTGAAGGTATTGCCGAAGTGCGTGATGAGAGCGGACGTGAAGGTCTGCGAATCGTGGTTGAGTTGAAAAAAGAAGCGGACGCACAAGGTATTTTGGCTTATTTGCTGAAGAAAACCGACCTGCAGGTCACCTATAATTTCAATATGGTTGCGATTGTGAATAAAGCACCTCATCAATTAGGATTGAAATCGATTCTCGAGGCTTACATTGCCCATCAGCGGGAGGTTGTAACCTTCCGTACCCGGTTTGAGCTGGAGAAGGCGCAAGACCGTGCGCATGTGCTCGAGGGCTTGGTAAAGGCACTTAACATCCTTGATGAGGTCATTGCGGCCATCAAAGCGTCGAAGAACCGTCAGGATGCTCAAAATAACCTGATGTGGATGTTTGGATTCACGGAACGCCAAGCAGATTCCATCCTTACTTTGCAATTGTACCGTTTGACGAATCTGGAGATCAATTCTCTGGAGAAGGAACTCGGTGAACTGATGAAAAAGATTGCACAATTACAATCCATTCTGGATAGTGACCGCAAGCTCATCGGAGTCATCCGCAAGGAATTGATGGAGATTCGTGAGAAATACGGCATAGACCGTCGTTCTGCGATCCAGGGTGAAGTGGAAGAACTTAAGGTTAATCTCGAAGTACTTGTGAATGCGGAAGATGTATTTGTTACGTTATCCAAAGAGGGATACGTGAAACGTACAGGCATGCAGTCCTTTACACGTTCTGGTGGTGAACGGAGCGGAAGTGGTGTGAAAGACGGCGATTATATCGCTCAGGTTCTGGAAGTAAATACGCTTGAGAATCTGCTTGTCTTTACGAGGAAAGGTCAGTATTTCCTGTTACCTGTTCACCAAGTACCTGAATTCAAGTGGAAAGACCCGGGCACAGCCATTGTGAACGTGATTCCACTTGCGAAAGATGACCGTATTGCAAGTGTGCTTGCTGTGAAATCCTTCGAAGAGCCAAATCACAGTCTCGTCTTTGTCACACGAAGAGGACAGGTGAAACGAACGGAACTGAAGGATTACGTTACCAAGCGGTCCGGTGCAGTTGCGGCTTGTAAAGTGGGCAAGGACGATGAAGTGTTATCTGTACATTTAAGTACAGGTGGTCAAGATATTATGCTGATTACAAAAGAAGCCATGGCGATTCGTTTCCGAGAGGATGAGGTTAATCCAATGGGACGTGTATCCGGTGGTGTTCGTGGTATTCAGTTAAGAGATACAGATGAAGTTGTATCCGCTCTATGGGTAGAAGGAGATGAAGGTGAAGTTGCCGTGTTGTCCGATCTGGGATATGGTAAACGATCATTACTTCTGGATTACGCTATACAGAGCCGTGGAGGCAAGGGGCTTGCCACATTCGAGTTCAAAGAAGGCAAACGTGTGAAACCGAATGGTAGCCGTATTGTTGGAGCGTTTTATTGCAAAGAGCAACGTAAGATCACTGTAATGACCAAAGAAGGCCAAGTGTTCCCGATCTCTTCGGAAGGTGTTCCGATTACAGAGCGCAAACATATTGGCAAGCTGATCGTTCATGTGGACAAACAGGACGAGATCGTTGAACTTCTAAGGGACTTCAATGAGAATCAACCAGCTGCATCTTCATAAAAACAAACAAACGAGACTTTTCGCAGAACAGCTAATCCTGTCATGCGAGGAGTCTTTTTTTGTTGTTCGAAGGCGGATTAGAAGAGGGCATTCATGCGAAGTTTAACAACCTTCGTCGATTACGGTCGATCGCTAGGAAATTGAAAAAAGGCAGCAGGAATGCGGCTTTGGAGCGCGAAAACTTAAGCAGGTGAAGTGATAACCGGTTGCAGAGAGGAGCGATGGAAGATGTATAATTCCGATTTTGCCAAGTGCTGGTCCAGGTTGACCAAAGATTATAAATTGCATATGGATCAAGAGCTGGCACCCTCATTAACGGAGGCTCAGCTGGCTGTTCTGGAGGTACTTGAAGACCATCAGAAGATGAAACCTTCGGATCTGATTCCTTATCTGTCAACTACGCCAGCTGCTGTAACCATGCTGCTCGATCGAATGGAGAAGAATGATCTGATTCGCAGGAATCGGGATAATCAGGATCGACGCATTGTGTGGGTATCTCTGTCAGAGAAAGGAAGAATGGAGACAGAACGGGGAATTACCATCCGTAATGAATTCATGAACTCTGTTCTCAGTAACATTTCGATGCACAATCAACAATTGCTGGTATATCTGTTAGGTAAAATGACAACACCCAAGCCCAAAGAGCCTGCCTTGTCTACTTCGGTATGATCCCATGCTGATTCTTCTGAATAACCATAGGAGTACCTGCTCGTTTCACGCAGGAGCCCTATGGTTATTTTATTTACAAATTACATATGCTACACACTGTGTCCAGGTTAGTTGAGTAAAGGCATGGATGTAACACAGTTAGTATGTCCTAATATTATTTTTGTGAATTCATATGTAAAGAGTTGACTATGTAAATATTTTTGTTATAATAAATAATTGTTCCCCTGATATTTCGTGTACGAAATATTATATTCCAAAAGTAAAAGGGTGAATCAATGACTGATACGTATGAAGTATTCTATATTATTAATTCGTTCCGCCAAGTGAATCAAATGCTTTTTCGAGCATTTTGGAATGAAAACAAGGAGATCGAGCTGACTTCGATCCAGTTTATGGTGTTATCCATCCTGAGGGAGCGTCCTTCCATTGGCATCAATGAAGTGGCTGAGCTATGCCATATGGGCAGCAGTTCCATGAGTGCTGTTGTGGAGCGACTGGTCAAAGGCGAGTATATCGTTCGGACTCGTTCGGATGCTGACCGCCGATCCGTTAAGCTTCAGATCACGGATAAAGGGGAACAGGCCCAACAGGAAACGCACCATTTGTGGATGGAAAGAGTGTCACCTATTCTGGATATATCGAAGGAAGACCTTGAGCACCTACTTAGAATTCATAGTCAAATGATTGAAAAGTTAGAAGGAAGAGAGATGAACAACATATGAGTACGACTACTGCTGCAGCTCCATCCTCCGCGATGGACAACATCAAGAAAGGCCCGATTGTAGCGGCATTGTTAATTGGTGCCTTTGTGGCATTCCTGAACCAAACCCTGATGAACGTAGCGCTTCCTAAAATTATGGAAGACCTCGCGATCAATGCAAACAAAGCCCAATGGTTAACCACGGGTTACATGCTTGTCAACGGTGTACTGATTCCGATTACGGCATATCTGATTGCCAAATTTTCAACGCGTCAAATTTTCATTACAGCCATGACTCTATTTACCATAGGTACATTAGTCTGTGGTCTTAGTCCAACCTTCACCATTCTGATGGTAGGTCGTGTTATTCAAGCAGCAGGTGCAGGTATCCTGATGCCTCTGATGACCGTTGTATTCCTGACCATTTTCCCGATTGAGAAACGCGGTCAGGCCATGGGAACCATGGGGATCGCGATGATTCTGGCTCCTGCGATTGGGCCTACACTTTCAGGTTATGTGGTTGAGCATTATTCCTGGAGATTGTTGTTCTACATCATCTTGCCATTCTCTATTATTGCAACGGCAATTGGTATTGCTTTTGTTAAAAACGTAACACGTCAGTCCAGACCTAAACTGGATTATCCAGGCGTTATTTTATCTACACTTGGTTTTGGTAGTTTGCTCTACGGATTTAGTGATGCGGGTACCGATGGATGGGGCAGTGCAATTGTCATTGGATGCCTCGTTGTAGGTGCGATATCCCTGATTCTGTTCGTTATTCGTCAACTGACAACAGATCATCCGCTCCTTGAGTTCCGTATTTTCAAGTACAACATGTATACATTAACAACGATTATCAATATGCTCGTGACAATGGCGATGTTTGCAGGTATGATCCTGCTCCCTATTTTCCTGCAAAACATTCGTGGATTCTCACCGATTGAATCGGGACTTCTGATGATGCCCGGTGCGATATTGATGGGGATTATGTCTCCAATTACAGGTCGCATATTTGATAAAGTGGGCGCACGCTGGCTTTCGGTTGCAGGTCTTGCCATTACGGCGATTACAACTTTTGGACTGAGTCGTCTGGCAATCGATACTACCTACGGCTACATGATGTTTATCTACACGGCTCGTATGTTCGGTATGTCGATGCTGATGATGCCAATCCAGACAGCAGGTCTGAATCAACTGCCTCAACGTCTGAACGCGCATGGTACTGCGATGTCCAATACATTGCGTACAGTTGCCGGGGCGATCGGTACAGCCATTCTGGTTACCATTATGAGTAGTAAGCTCAAAACTCATCTGGCGGATGCCGTGGCTGCGGGTCAGGTTAATCCAAATGATAAGACCGCAATGATAGCTGCTACAGCAGATGCAACGATTTACGGTGTTAACTATGCATTCATCGTGGCTACTGGAATGACCGTGGTTGCTTTGATCATGGCGTTCTTTATTCGGAAAACAAAACCAGCTGTTGAGCCTGTTACTGTAGAACAGGAAAAAGCGACGGCTACAGCGTAACGAACATCAGATAAAAAACCAAAAAAGAGAACTCTAGCAGTTGAAAAGGGGTAACCCTGACTGCTTGAGTTCTCTTTTTTTTGGTGTGCGCGATAGGAGGAGAGTACTTTTATTATTCGGGCTGGATCGTTGGATCGATAAGAAATACAGGATCGGGCTCATGTCCGAACTGTTTGAGATTAATGGTTCCGTTTAGTTGAAACTCCACACCTTCGCTAATCAGTTCTGTTTCCTGCATCATGCGCGAGTGTTCGTCCGGTATGGAGATTTCGCCTTTTGCGTTGACGACACGGTGCCAGGGAAGACGTTCCTTGCGGCTCATCGAGTGCAGAATACGTACGACTTGTCTCGCGGCTCTTGGACTTCCGGCATGGGCTGCAATCTGACCGTAAGTCATCACTTTACCTTCGGGAATCGCCGCGATGATCGCAACGACTTGTTTGGTAAACGGGGTCATCATGATGTCTCCTCTCTGTATCTTAGGTATATAGCTGAAAATATAAGAAAACGTGTCGTTCAGATACAGAATCTGAACGACACGTTGTATGGACAGATGTAACCTGATCCTGTGCACTTATAGAGGTTGTTCAAAAAAACCGCTTTTGATCCCATCGTATCGGTACTGAAAACCAGTCTTTTTGAACACGTACTTATTGAGGTTGTCCAAAAGCTTTTTGGTACACGGCAGCGGGCCATTCTGCCCAAGGGAATTCTCTTGCAGGTAAAGATTGCAGAATAACTTCTTCCTTAGTAACTGGATGAGGGAAAGCAGCAATCGCAGACCATAGAGCAATCTGCTGGCCGGGTTTATTCACGCTTGCGCCGTATTTCTGATCCCCGTACAGAGGGCAGCCGATTTCTTTCAATTGCACCCGAATTTGATGAGATCTGCCGGTGTGCAGTTCGATATGGACGAGGCTGTAACGGTCTGACTCGCCGATAACACGGTAATCCAGAACGGCATCCTTACCGCCAGCCGTACCTTTAGGTACAACAGTAACGGTATTTGTACGTGCATCTTTCAGGAGCGTGTGTTTTAACGTTCCCTGCTGTACAGGCAACTTGCCGTGTACAACAGCCGCATATATTTTACGGAAATGACGTCCCCGCACAGTCTCGGACAATCTCGAAGCTGCTTTAGAAGTCTTGGCAAAAATCATTGCCCCTCCAACAGGACGATCAAGTCGGTGTACTAACCCGAGATAAACATTGCCAGGTTTGTTGTATCGTTCTTTCAGATCCTGCTTCAGCAATGTAAGCAAATCCGGATCACCTGATGCATCTTCCTGGGTAGGTACATTGACCGGCTTCGTAATACCTAACAGATGGTTGTCTTCGAACAGAATCGGAATCGCATCGTGGTCGTGCCGATGTTCTGACATGATTAAGACTCCCAACGGCCCAGAATACCACAAGGCAGATCCAGACCACTGCGTGTGATCGGCAGACCAATTTCACCTGCAGTAATGTCACCACCGTACTGAGCAGACATCGTCATGGTCAACATGTTGCGCAGAACCGTAGAGGAAATGCCCGTAGTGTAGGAGTTAACCAGCATGAATAATGGATTATCCGACAAGATCGTCATACATGACTTCAGGAAAGGATATAGGTTCTCTTCCAGTTTCCATGTCTCTCCATTAGGGCCACGGCCATATGAAGGAGGGTCCATAATAATAGCGTCGTAACGATTTCCGCGACGTTGTTCCCGTTGTACGAATTTGAATACATCATCTGTAATAAAACGAACAGGGCGATCAGCCAGTCCGGATAATTGAACATTTTCCTTGGCCCATTGAACCATGCCTTTAGCTGCATCCACATGCACAACAGAAGCGCCTGCGTAAGCTGCGGCTACCGTTGCTCCGCCTGTATAGGCAAACAGGTTCAAGACAGAAATAGGGCGTCCTGCATTAGAGATTTTATCCATCATCCAGCTCCAGTTGGCGGCTTGTTCAGGGAACAGGCCAGTGTGCTTAAAGCTGGTAGGTTTAATGTGGAATTTCAGGTTTTCGTATCCGATCGTCCAGCGCTCGGGAATGGGCTTTTTCATATCCCAGTTACCGCCACCGGAAGAGCTGCGATGATAGTGACCATGCACCTGACGCCATTCATTGGTTTCTTGCTCAAGCGGCCAGATAATCTGTGGATCGGGTCTGCGTAAAATCACATCTCCCCAACGCTCCAGTTTCTCGCCGCCTCCTGTATCGATTACTTCATAGTCCTTCCAATTCTTAGCTACGTACATAATGATTTATCCATCCTTCAAAAGTCATTTGGATACTATTGTACAACAAAAAAGGGCTTGGACGCCAGTTGGGGGACGGGATCATTGGAGGATGGTATTACATCTGACCTTAAAAGGGTGAAGTATGTTTAACTGTGTTGAAATTCAATGTGCACCATATACTGAAAACAAAGATAACCAAAAATTTAATTTGACAATGATAATCATTATCACATATGATTTTGTTAATCCAAAATTCATTCTTTCTTCATAGAGAGAATATAACATGATCAAATTAAAGTGAGGGAAAAATAGATGGCTAAATTGTTAGTGGCTTATGCGAGCATGACAGGAAATACAGAAGAAATTGCAGAACTGATTGTGGAAGGAATTACACAGGGAGGCCACGAGGCAGACCTGAAATCCGTAACGGATTGTAATGCATCTGATGTATTGGACTATGACGGATTCATGATCGGTGTGTACACCTGGGGAGACGGGGAGTTGCCGGATGAATTCCTTGATTTCTATGAGGAGCTGGATGAGCTTGACCTGAGTGGTAAGAGGGCTGCGGTGTTTGGTAGTGGTGACACCTCGTATGAGCAGTTCTGCGGTGCAGTTGATCTTGCGGCTGCCAAGCTGCAAGAGCGTGGGGCGGAGGTATCTCCAGAGATGTTGAAAATTGAATACAGTCCGCTTGAGCAGGAGAAAGAAACATGCCGTGATTTTGGCAAACGCTTCGCTGCTGCCGGATTACAGGTTTCCTAAAGATCATGTTAAGACATAATGTTCAGGCAGCGATGCCAGTCGGAAGGAATGATCTTCCTGAACGTCTGCTTGAAGATTACAGATTGGAAGAAATGCTGCGCAGCCCACACCGATTCATCCGCCCTGAACCAGTGTCTGAGCAGCGTCTTCCACTGCAATGGAGGCACCGTGTACAATATGCGGTGAGCCATGCGGTCAATGCCTTTTACAGTCTCGACCCCGATGTTCGCAAAGAGGTACCCGTACAGTATTTACTTGAGAAGTGGTGGCCCAGAAAGACGGATGGTTTCGAATCTGTTCTTCATTACTGGGATGTGAAGAACAAGATTACGGATGAATTGTCACTCGCCATTGCAATGAACGATGATCTGAAGCATCCAGCCATACTTTTTGAACAGTGGAGAACGGAGTTACCTTCATTATCCATGCATTTATCGATGATATTTCAGGCGGCCTGGCAACCAGAAGGCTGGGATTCGCTGCTTATTCAGAAATATATGGTTGTCCATGATCCAAACGTAGTTGAGGCGTTTCAGCACATGGTCAGTGCATTCTGGTGGGAAGCCTTCGGAAAATTACCGGGTATGATCGAGATATACTGCTTGTTGGAAGGACGCAAAATCAGGTACATCCCTGGACGGCAGTCTCTGATACGTTCCATGGACTACATTCGCTTGATACGTGACAGCATGCCGCAAGCAGAAGTGGTGGAGTCAGAACAGTTCACGACGCGTGATAAAGCGCGCATACACGAAGAGGTAGATCGCTGGAGAACGGAAGCCATTGAACCGAAGAAAACATGGTTGATGTGAAGACAGTTGAAGGATAACGATATATCATGCAGATAGAGGAGGGGAAGTTGCCATGTCTACCGGTCTAAGTCAAGATATAAGCAGCAGCAAGAGACGTGCAGGAACTTGCGAATTCAGTCCGTTGCCAGTACCCCAGTCGGTTATACGAAAGTTGCTTGATGAAGCAGATCCTTCATTATATGTAATGAGTTCAGAACCTTGGAGGTTTATGTTGTTTGCAGGCGAAGGACGACAGCTTTATCTGGAAGCGGTCAGACAGAGCTATCCACCCCATCTGGCTGATCGCTACGGCGATTGGGCTACATATCAATACACGGAAGCAATTCCAACCCATCTGGTTGTCGTGGCGCCTAGAAATGCCCGTGAGGATGATCTTCTGCCGGCCAAAGCCTGGAGCAAACGCTTTAGTATTCTGGCTGCGGAACAGGGGTTGAATGCGGTCTGGAAGATCAATGATTATCAACAACATCCTGTGTTTATGAATTTGATGGGTCTGACAAGTGAAGAGAAGGTGCTGGGGGTCTTTCATATCGGTTACGGAGACCAGCCTGCATTGCGGGATATGGATGCAAGCAGACCAGCCTCTGAACTGATGACGGTATATGACCATCTGGTTTAAAAAAATAATTTATTGGTTCTCTTATTTGCTGTTGTTGGATAGAAAATCACGAACGAGCTGACGATTCGTCTGATCTTTGTTGTAGACGGAGAACAACCGATTGGATACGGTAAGGACATTGCCAAAAAAGAATCGTTCGAATTGGGTCTGTCTGCCCCCGAATGATCCAGCCCCAAGCTCCCAGATCAGGCGGAACAGAGCGTTGCGTTCGTGAGAAGTCATATCGTTCCCTTTCAGATATATATTCAGTGAAGGAGCGATATCGGATTGAAACTCTTCTTCCTGAGGGATCATAATCACCCCGCTCGAACCCAAGAGTTGCAGAATTTCAATCATCTCAGGATAAAGTTTCGGAAAGAGGAGATTGGCTGCCATCAATGGTTTGGGTGCAGGTAATACAAATCCTCTTCCGTCTGGAATTGCACCTGCCTCTGCGGCCAAAGCCAAGGCTTTTAACGATTCAAGACCTGCGAACACACGTGCAGTTTTCTCTATAACATGTGCTTCCGTATTCAGATCCAGCGTATCCGTGAGAAGCTGGATTGTACCGAGAACAAATTCCGTCTTGGCAATATAACGACACAATACCTGATGACCTGCGTGAATATGAAAGTTACTACCACTGAAGAGACGCGAGGAGATTTCCTCACTTCCTGCAAAAAATATTCGTTCATGCGGAACGAGCACCCGGTCAAAGATGACGATATTGTCCATTTCTTCATATCTGGAACTCAGGGGATAATTAGTGTGGGATTCGGCCGCGTAGGTATCCCTGCATACCAGACTGATACCCGGAAGATCATTGGGGACAGCAAAAGAGAATGCAAATGGATTTTCGTCATCAAATGGGGCGGGAGAAGGTGACGGATAGACAAAAATCTCATCCGAAGTGGCAGCTTGTGTAGCCATCATGAATGCTCCGCTAATAATGAGACCTTCCTCGGTGCGATCCACGACCTTTGCGGCAATAGCATCTTCAGTAGCATCCAATTGCCCTGAGATTTTGCTGGCATATGGCTGAATGAAGGCATGGGATAGTGTGATATCATGATCACGGCAGTACGCATAATAATTTTTGAGATTTTCTGCATATTGGGGAGATAGTTCTTTCAGGAGATCGGCACCTGTGTAAAAGGACATTATGGCTGTATTCATGTAATCGGGTGAGCGACCAAGAAAGCCGTGATGCACATTTGCCCAGATATTCATCCCTTCCCGTCGTTTACGGAGGTCGTCGGCACTGGTTGGAGGCAGGAAGGATATGCCCACAGGTTTGCCGTCTGCCGGGGAGGCATACGTCATCGTTTCTGCAAATTTAGGATCAGATTGCAGATCATACATGTACATCTGAGTCTCCATCAAACCAGCAAATGCTACATGTTCAGAGCGTTTTCCAGTAATAAGGTTACCTTTGTACCAGCAAGGGACGGACTGTGCATCAATTCGTTCGCGATACTGTGTGCCACTTTTAACAGGCATTGTTATTCACCTCTTGGTTCTAATCGTTCATGGGCATACTGACTTCTTACGTAGTGTACGTAGGTCATCTGTCCAATGTGCATTTAAGAGGTTAGAAGGATTTTTACAGAATAGGCTTGATAATAATTATCATTCTTGTTACAATAGACAAAGAAAAAAGGAACCGGTAAGGGCTCCTTTAAGTGAATCACATGAAATTACTTATTTTACTTCAAAAGTCTTACAGTCTGTTTCAGCAGACTGACTTGCTTCTTTGTTACTGTGACTCACAATGTAGATCGAAGAAGCGTTACATTTGTTCTCTTGAGCCCAGTGACGACAGGAATTAACTTCACACAATACGTCTTTTGCCATGATTGTTAACCTCACTTTAATTGGATTACAGTCGTTGGTATAAAGAATCCGGATATAACAAGTTGCCGCTTGTCAATCTGGAAAATTTTGTTGCTCTCACGAAATTCGGAGGGTTTTTTTGCGTTATACACAACGATGCACACTTAGAATAGCAAATTTTATTGAAGCTTGCAACCAAATGCCCCCATCTGTGGCAAAATAGTGGACGTGCTGTGGTTATATTTGCAAAAAGGCAGTAGTATGTTATTATTTAATAGTAATAATTACGATTAAAAGTCTAATTGATTCTATATAAATTGAACTAAGCATTTACACGAAACTATAAATGAAGGAGCATGTGTATACATGAGCAAAATAAACCATATGAACCGGATTCCCCGCGCGAAAGGGATCGATATGGCTGCTTTTTACACGCCGAAAGAGTGTAGACGCAAAGCCCAGCATATTGTATTTTCCGCTGAAAATGAACGCATCATTAATGAATTTATCACCATTCTGGGCATGAAAGAGAAGTTCAGAGAGCATGATGTATCAATCCCCAACAAAATGGTCATGTTCGGGCCACCCGGTACGGGAAAAACATTAACGGCATCACATCTGGCGGAGCGCCTTGATCTGCCATTGGTTCTTGTGAGATTAGATGCGATCATTCATAGCCATCTTGGGGAGACGGGGAGTAACGTACGTAAGTTATTCGAATATGCACGAATGAATCCCTGTGTGTTATTTCTGGATGAATTTGATGCCATATGCCGGACACGTGAGAGCAATGATGAAGTGAAAGAGATGGCTCGTGTCGTCAATACGTTGTTGCAATGTCTGGACGAATTCGATGGGGACAGTATTCTGGTGGCTGCGACGAATCTGGAAACCCAGCTGGATCACGCCATCTGGCGGCGGTTTGATACGAAGATGACCTACGGTATGCCTGATGATTCGAGTCGCAAATTGTATATCAGCAAATTGGTAGGGGCATTTGAACAGGAGACTCGGTTGGAAGATTACATATGTGAACGCTTGACTGGGTGCAGTTATGCGGATATAGAGCAGATCGTTCTGAAAGCAAAGCGGAAAGCAATCATTGCCAGTAGTGCACTTCATAAGCAACTGATCTCGGATGCTTACGATGAATACAGACCACGTGTATTAGAGTGTTGATTGCTTCCGTTCTGGATAAAGCAACAAAGAACAACGTTGAACTAGCCCAGTCTCCTGAATGGAGTTCTGGGCTAATTGTCATGTTAGCGAGGTGCATTATACTTTAACGGCTGCTCCGTATGCTTTTTCTGTATTCATGGCTTCTTGTGTTGCAGTCCAGCGTGGCAGGCTTAATCTGAACATGCTGCCTTCCGGGCTGCTGGAGACAAGTATCAGTTCACCGCCCTGTTCCTGAGCGAGTAGGCGGCTATATGTTAATCCTAGACCCAGACCACGGTTACGACGTTTTTTGAGTTCTCCACGATAGAACCGTTCGAAGATTTTGGGTTGTTCTTCGGCTGCGATGCCTGTGCCGTGGTCTTTAACATCAACGTACAGCATCTGTTCTTCTGTACTTAGATAAATGTCGAAGACAGCCTTCTGTTCAGGAGCTGTGGCATGAAGTGCGTTATTGAGCAAATTGACAATGATCTGCTGAATGCGAAGAGCATCCCCCATGGTAAAGAAGTTAATTGGAGGGGCGTGCAGCTGAACCTCTGGCATTTTGTCCTCGTACGCAATCTTCCACTGATAGATGATCTCACCGACCAACAGTTTCAGATCCGTCCGTTCCTTTCGAACGGCAACACTTCCTGCAGCCATGGCGTTATAGTCAAGCAAATCTGCGACCATTCGCTCCATGCGTTCAGATTCCTTCAAAGCGATATCCAAAAATTCTTTACCTTCCTGTGGACTCACGACATCGTCACGTACTGCCATAACGAGCCCCTTGATGGAAGTTACCGGTGTCTTGAGTTCATGACTTACCCCTGCCAGCGAAAGTGTACGCCATTCTTCAAGTTGTTGGAGACGAGTGGCCATATCGCGAAATGAATTTACAAGTTCATTGATCTCACGTTCTCGTGTATTCAAGTCAAGACTCACATCATAATTGCCACCTCGAATCTGTTCAGCGGCATAGGCGACCTGACGAATCGGTCTGGATAACTTTTTGGACAGGAGATAGATTGTAAACCATCCACAGAGGATTAGTCCTCCGAGGATTAGAGCCACGAGCCATATCGTCTCTGGACCAAATGTAATGGATTGTTTGGACTGCATGACCCACACTTTGCCCAAGGTTTGATCGCCCTCGGATATGTTGACCGTTACACCTGCATATTTGTTGTTTCGAGGTTCAAGATAATCGTCTGACAGTCGATAATGCACATCTTTTTGCTCCATTTTAGGCTGGGAAAAGATCAATTGATTGTTGTTGTCCAAGATCATGACACAAAAATAATGATCTGTGTTGAATAGTTTCTCTCGCTTGGTTACCAGTCTGTCCAGATCGGGTGGAACCCGAAGCATATTATTTTCACGGGTCACTCGATCGGCAATCTCCAGCCCAAGCAGTTCTGCGGTTTTGAGGCTTTTCTCAATGGAAGTTGTTCGAATCCAGTAGAGTGCCCCTGCCGCAATAATCGTGAAGCCAATGCACAAAATGAGAAAATATCGCAGTGTCCAGTGTGACAGAATGGATATCGTTCGTTTGGGTTTCTTCTGTTTCAGTTGGCGATCCAAAATTGATACCCCATTCCTCGCAACGTCCGAATTTCTCCCGTCTCTGGCGACCAGTGGGAGAGGGCTTGACGTAGTCGTTTAATTGAGAGATCCACAGCACGGTCACTGCCATCATAGTCCATCCCCCATACCTGTTCAATAAGATGATCTCTGGTAAATGTCCGATTCGGATAATCGGACAGGAAGAACAGTAACGACAGGTCACGAGGTGTGAGTGCAACCTCTGCACCGTTCAGCAGCACCTGCTTGGCAGCAAGATCAATGACGAGATTTCCAAAGGAACGCTTCTCTTTGCCACCTGAGGTCCAATGTGGATTACGGCGCAACACCGCATTAACTCTGGCGACCACTTCTTCCGGTACAAAAGGTTTGCTCATATAATCGTCAGCACCGGCATTTAGTCCGTTGAGACGGTCTGAAATGTCATCCAGTGCAGTTAGCATGATCACGGGACAAGCACTTTTTTCACGAATAATCCGCAGCAGATCCCATCCGTCCATTCCTGGTAGCATCACATCAAGTAATACAAGGGAAGGCGTTACGGTATCAAAAAGGGTAAGTGCAGTCGGTCCATCTGCTGCATGATGAACTTCAAATTCTGCTTTTCTCAGATAAGCAGCCAATACTCGTGCAATAGCTTGCTCATCCTCGACGATAAGTATGGATTTCAAAAAAAGCGTTCTCCTTTCGCTTTGTAAACTTGTACTGATTTTACATGAGCCAGAGCGTAAAGCCAATCCTGTATTACGGATTTGAAAAAAATATGTGACTTGTCTTATCTTGACTTCTTCCTGACACATTCAATTGATATGATTCACTCCAAGAAGCAACCTAAACAATCATGTACTGGAGGAAACATAGAGATGAACAAGAAAGCAAAAGCATGGCTTATTACAGGTGTAGCGGCGGTTGCCGTAATCGGTGGTGGTGGTTACTATATCACAAACAGTTACTTGGGGAACAACGTGGAGATTGAGCAGGTGCTTCCTGCGAGCACAGCGACTTCCACCACAGCTGTAGATAGCACAGGAACGGTTGTAGCCAATGAAACTGCTGGAGCAGAGCAACTGAACGGAGACTGGAGCATCAGCGAAGGTTCCAAAGTATACTTCTCCGTAACCACATCACAGGAGACAGTTAACTTTGTGGAAGATATGGTAACAGGCAATTGGACCATTAATGTTGACGATGCTGCTCAGATGAAGGCAGAAGGACAGATCGAGATGGACGGAATTGATTCCGGGAATGGACAACGTGATGGTCACGTGAAGCAAGCCGATTTCTTCGACGTCGCTACATATCCACAAGCTACATTTACAGCGACTTCATTTGAAGGGGTACCTGCGGAATGGCCTGTCGGTCAAACGGTTGATATCAAAATGAATGGTACCATTACGGTTAAAGGTATTGAAAAAGAAGTAACTTTTGATGCAAAAGCTGCTTATGAGAATAATGCAGTATTGTTGTCGGCAACATCCATGGTAACGTTCGAAGATTTCGGAATGGAAAATCCACACTCCGTTGTGCTCTCGACTGAAAATGATATCCAGGTGCAGCTTGAATTGAAACTTTCTAAATAAGTGTAACAATGATCATATACCTGAAAATCTGTTCTGTTCTGCCTTACGGTAGACGGACAGATTTTTTTGTTTCTCTTGCAAAATAGTGTGATTAATATAGCTAAAATGTAACTGTCACAGGATCATATTGTTAAAATAACTGCTGTTTCCTTTGGAAAATGCCGTGTTACCCATCACTATTAAGCGCTTACAATGAGGAGGAATCATAACATTCATTGATCCATGAACAATCAAACACAAAAAGGGGGAGATCAAGAGTGAACAAGAGGTACATAAGCGGGTGTCTGGTATTACTAATGCTGTTCTGTGATCTGGGGTTGATGGTTCGTCCAGCGGCTGCAGAAGATGCAAAAGTGAACGTGGCACTTAACAAGGCGGTTTCGGTAAGCACAGAATATTTGGAGTGGGAGAGTAAAAAGGAGCACTTGGTTGATGGTAAAAGTGACACGCATTGGACTGCTACGGCGGGAGTTACCTCCGAACAACCACAGTGGGCAATGATTGATCTGGGTGAAGACTACAATCTGTCCGGAGCGGAAATAACGTGGAGAGAAAACACGGTTGTGAAATATATGGTAGAAACGTCTGCTGACCAGCAGGCATGGACCAAAGTTGTTGATCAAAGTGAAAATGCCGATCCCAAACAGATCGCTGATCTGACGTTTCAGCAGAATGATGTACGGTACATCAGACTGAACATCTCCTTTTACAAGGGTGAGGGAGTTTGGCCGGAAATATTGGAGTTCAAAGTGTGGGGAGAAGCAGAAGGAACTGAACCAGCCAATATTAAAGGATATGATGAGATCGAAGTGAGAACGGTGACCAGAAGTGCGCCAATTCTGCCCAACGAGGTAAAGGCACAGTTTCAGAATGAAAAATCGGGAATGGTACCTGTGACTTGGGATCATATCGACCCTATGCAATACGCCTCTGCAGGCGAATTTACGGTAACAGGAGTTGTATATGGTGCACCTCCAGAACCTCAGCTTAAAGCTAAGGTGATCGTTGAGGGATATCGTGCAGACTATGTTAGAGGTGTTGATATTTCCACGTTGACTGCGATTGAGGACAAAGGCGGAAAATACGTGGACAGCAACGGTACAGAGCGTGATTTGCTCGATATTCTCAAGGATCGCGGTGTCAATTATGTGCGTCTTCGTCTGTGGAATGATCCACAGAAATCAGGGGGATACAACGACAAGGACGATGTCATTCGTTTGGCCGAGCGGGTGAAGAAAAAAGGTATGAAGATCCTGCTGGATTTCCACTACTCGGATGAGTGGGCGCACCCGGGCCAGCAGCTTCGTCCCAAAGCTTGGGAAGGTCTTTCCCCCGAAGAGCTGAAGCAGGCTGTATACAACTATACGTATGAAGTTGTGGGAGAAATGAAAGCAGAGGGCGCCATGCCTGATATGGTGCAGATCGGTAATGAGATCAACAGTGGTGTTCTGAACGGCTTGAGCAGTGACGTGGATTTTAAGCAAAATGTTGCACTGCTAAAAAGCGGAATTGATGCTGTACGTGCAGTAGAAGGAGAGATCACCAATAACGCGGATAAGGTGAAGATTATGATCCATCTGGCTGAAGGTGGCAAGGTGGATACGTTCGACTGGTATTTCAGTGAGCTGGAGAAACGCGAACTGAAGTACGATATCATCGGACTTTCCTATTATCCGTTCTGGCATGGGACATTTGCCGATGTGCAGAAGACCATGAATAAAGTATCTGACAAGTTCAAAAAAGACGTGATTATTGCCGAGACTTCGTATCCATTTTCATATAAAAACGGGGATGCACACGGCAATATCATTGGATCGGATGAAGCGCTTCATGTAGGGGGAGCAGACTTCCCCGCAACCGTTCAAGGTCAATATGATGCCATCGCTGGCATTATGGACATGATTGCGAACGTGCCAGGAAATCATGGCGCAGGTTTTTTCTACTGGGAGCCAGCGTGGATTCCGGCGGGAGTAGGCTGGATTGCATCCGAAGGTAATGCATGGGAGAACCAAGCGATGTTTGACTACGATGAATTTCCAGCCAACGGCGGGCATTCGTATGAAGGCAGAGCGTTATGGTCCCTTGATGTGTACAAACGTGGATTGAGTCTTCTGCCCGCAGACCGCCAGCAACTTGATGCGGCACTTACACGAGCCGAATCATTGGTACAGACTGATTTTACTCTGGATAGCTGGGTGACTCTGGCTCCGGCAATCTCGACAGCGAATGATATATACGAACAGGCATACACGCCGGGCGGGGTGACTCAAGCAGATACAGATGCAGCGACAGCAGCATTGGAACGTGTGATGCAGCAAATGCAGGTTATCACCCCGCAGCTTGACGAGCTCAGAGCCAAAATAGCGGAAGCGCGTACGTATCAGCAGACTGACTGGTCTGCGGCCACTTGGGCGGTATTGACCAAAGCGCTGGAAGGCGCTGAGCAGGTCTTGAATGATCCAAGAGCAACACAGACGGATGCGAATACAGCGGTTAAACGTTTGCATGATGCCATTCAAGGTCTATCCAATGTGGACAAAACACAACTGCACCAGTACATTCAACAAATGCAGCAGCAGACTAAATCTTCCTATACACGCCGGAGCTGGTCTGTATTGGAAGAGTCTTTGCAGGCAGCGATCCAGGTCCGAGATAACAATGCTGTTGTCCAGTCTGAGGTGAATTCAGCACTGAGTACGTTGAAACAAGCCTTTACTAATCTGGTCTCTCTGGAGGCTTTAACAACGGGAAAAACGGCAACGGCTTCAAGTAGTGCAGGGACAGGAGGCAATCAAGCCAACTCTCCTGAAGGTGCAATTGACAACAATCCGAACACTTCATGGGGAACAGACCAGAGTAAGGATAACTGGTGGCAAGTGGATTTGGGTCAGGTTGCTAACCTCCGCAAAATCGAAATGTCGATGTGGAGTGGTGGTATCAAATATACGATTGAAGTGTCCAATGATAACAAAAATTTTGTGAAAGTAGTGGACACCACAAGTGATGTTGTTGTATCGACCGCACCTAGCCATGTACTTCCAGAAGGCACGGAGGGACGTTATATTCGGGTAACGATTAAAACAGGTCCCACATGGGTAGGATTCATGGAATTTGAAGCATACGGTACGTTCCCGGCAGACAAAACTGCACTGCAAGCTACTGTAGATGCCTCTGAGAAATTAAAACAAACCGAATACACGACATCAAGCTGGAATGTGTTCAGTAAGGCGCTTTCTAAAGCGAAGGCATTCATTCTGGATGTTGAAACTTCAACGCAAGATGTGAGCAATGCGGATCGTGCGTTACAAGATGCTGTGAGTAAACTTGTACGTCAAGATGTAACACCTGGCCCTGGCCAGCCATCCCAACCAAGTGAACCATCACAACCGTCCAACCCGGGAACAGCCCCTTCAACGGGGAATCCGGCTGTAACAACACCGACTGAACCTGGTAATCCGCCAGCGAAGGGTCTAATAACAGTAAAAGGAACAGCAACCGGGGATGACAAGTATTCGATTCGTCCAGATGTATCCCTATTAACTCAGGCACTGCAATCCATGGATGCAGGAAATCGTACGTTGGAACTGATTGCAGATGTGCCTGACACAGCCAAGACAGTCACATTCCAATTGGGTGCAAGTCAACTTGCGGCATGGATTCGTTCCGAGGAAGTAAAATCTCTGGATGTAGTCGTAGGACAGACTACCGTTCGTGTTCCTCTAAGATCACTCCCGCTAATCATTGCGGAGACTGCGGGAACGTTCGACATCGTAGTTGCAAAAGGATCGACAGATACACTGTCCACATCTCAAAAAGCAGTGATCGGAAATCATACGATTGTTGATGTGAATTTGTTAATGAACAATAAGCCATTGCAATGGACAAACAGAGCGGTAGAAGTTGCCCTATCCAATGTGGAGCAACCTAAGAAAAATGATGTAGCTATGGTTATGCATTCCATATCCACAAGTGGAGAAATGAAACCTGTTACGTATTCCAAGTACGATGACAAGACCAAAACGATGACGTTTAAACCGCTGGGATCCGGCAGTTATGTCATTGCAGAAGTTGAAGTGCCATTAAATGATCTGCAAAATTACAATTGGGCTCTCCAAGAAGTGCAGAACCTATACGGTAAGGGAATTATTACGGGGATGAGCGAAACTCGTTTTGCCCCGCAAGGTGAACTGACCAGAGCACAATTTTTGCAAATGATTATTAAAGGTATTGGTGATACACGCCAGCCGGATCCATCTATTTCAGTCCCAACGGATGTGAAGGAAGGGCAGTGGTATGCCGATTCAGTACGACTTGGAATGGAAATGGAAATAATTCAAGGCCGAGCAGATGGAAGCTTTGGAGCGAATGAACGTATTTCACGAGAAGATATGGCCGTTATGCTGAACAGAGCACTGAAGGTTGTGCAACATGATCAGGATGCGACCAATGCTGTACAAGGAAATATGGTGTTTGTAGACAATGCCGAGATCGCGGCATACGCCAAAGAAGCTGTAGCCTCGATGCAACAACTTGGACTGCTAAATGGCATGCCTGATGGCACGTTTGCTCCGAAAGAAACAGCGAACCGTGCACAAGGGGCTGTTGCAGTCGCGAGACTGATGGAACAACTGTATTAGAGATAGTTCGAAAAGTCCGTTTTTGATTATGAAGGATGCCTGGTGCATCATCAGCATGCATGAATAGAAAATAACGAAGCAGGTAAAGAGATCGGATCATTTGATTCGGTCTCTTTATTTTTTGCGGAAAAAATGAGGTAAGACTTCATCCCCCTCTCTAAATAGGCATATGAACATTTTGTTAATGTCGTATTGACAATATCTAATTCATTTGTTATCATTTCGATAATATCAAAACGACAATATTAAGAAATGGGGAATGAGCCATGTTTGGATTCCGATTCGCGAAATTTCAACCCAGTGAGTATGTCATGAAAGTGAAAAATGGTGAGGTACAACGTCAAGGTGTCGGATTGTCCTTCTATTATTATGAGCCGACCACATCGGTAGTGGTTCTACCCGTGTCCTCGGTGGATGTACCATTCATGTTCGAAGAGATTACAGCGGACTATCAGACGGTTACTGTGCAAGGGCAATTAAGCTATCGCATTGTGGATTACCTGAAAATAACCCAGAGCCTGAATTACACGTACAATTTGCGCAAGAATCGGTATATCTCCGACGACCCCGGTAAGCTGGACCAACGGGTAATCACCATTGCCAAAGTACTGACCAAGAAACATCTGGAACAAATGCCGCTGAAAGAAGCTATTCAATCCAGTGAACGGCTGGCGAGCAGCATGAAACGCGAAGTTGTGCAAAGTGAAGAGTTGGAGAAACTGGGCGTTGAGTTGATGAGTCTATCGATTCTGGCCATTCTGCCTAATAAAGAGACGATGCGTGCATTGGAAGCACAAGCGCGGGAAGAGATTTTGCGTCAGGCAGATGAAGCGCTCTATGTACGTCGCAATGCCTCGATTGAACAGGAAAGACGAGTGAAAGAGAACGAACTGAACACCGAAATCGCCGTGGAGACAAAGAAACAGCAAATTCGTGAGACCCAATTGCAGGCAGAACGCTCGGTGAAACAAAAACAAAATGAGATGGAGCAGGAGCAGCTTCAGTTTAATACAGCGATGGAGGAACGTAAGCAGCAGCTGATTGAGTTAACCATTGCCAATCACAATGCCGAGGCAGATGCCAAAGCGTATGAGATTGCTGCCGTGATGAACTCATTGCAAAATGTACAGCCAAATGTACTGCAAGCAATGGCAAATATGGGCATGAATTCTGATAAGCTGATCGCACTCGCGTTCCAGGAACTGGCTGAAAATGCGGGCAAGATTGGGCAGCTTAATATCTCGCCAGATCTGTTGCAGGGATTAATGTCTCCCACGTCGGGCAGAGATCAAGGAGGCAGAGCGAGATGAGGCTAGGAAGAAGAGAGCAAGCAGAGCAGGGAGGGAAATCAGTACGTCAGCAGGCCACGGCAGATGATCGAATGAGCGAACACAAGCTGATTTTGGTGAAGCGCCGGACCCGACTGGAGGAACTGGTGGTTCGATATAACACGGTGCAGCAAGCTCAGTTCTATATTGAACGTCTGGGCGCAGACTTCAGTGATTATTTGGAGGAAGACCGTCGTTATCGGCAATCTGTGCAGCAGGCACAGCAGCAATTGGGTCAATTGGGACGGGTTCAGACGATTGATCGCGAACATGTACCCAATTTTATCTTTGGAGAGCAGGATATCGTGGTCGTGGTTGGACAGGATGGGCTTGTAGCCAACACCCTCAAATACGTAACCGAGCAGCCGCTCATCGGTGTGAATCCGGACCCGATGCGTTGGGATGGCGTGTTATTACCTTTCACCGTGGAGGATCTAAGCTTCATTGTTCCTGATGTCATTCGAAAGCAACGAACATTGAAAGAAGTCACTCTCGCCAAAGTAGAACTAAATGATGGGCAGTATCTATATGGTGTGAACGATCTGTTCATTGGTCGAAAGACACATGTATCGGCTCGTTATGAAGTGCGTTTGGGTACATCCGCAGAACAACAATCTTCCAGTGGTATCATTGTATCTACAGGCATGGGATCGACAGGCTGGTTCAAAAGTGTGCTGGCCGGAGCCACCGGAATTGTAGGATCGGCGGCTTGGCAGAACATGAATTCAGAAGCGGAGGTCGCTACAGCATCCGCATCCATTCATGGAAGCAAGCAAGAGCTGAATCATTTTAACTGGGATGCGCCTTACTTATATTTTTCAGTACGTGAACCGTTCCCGAGCCGGACGACAGCGGCCAATCTCGTGTTTGGACAGATCCATTCAAAACAACCACTGCACATTGTATCCCAGATGCCAGAGGATGGTGTTATTTTCAGCGATGGGGTCGAGCAGGACTTTCTTGAGTTTAATTCAGGGGTGGAAGCTATCATTGGGTTGGCAGAGAAGAGGGGACGTCTCGTGGTCTAAACCTTTATTTTCAAGCCGTTTCCGACTAGAATGGGTAACTAGATGTGATACACTGACGTCAGGAAACGGAAAGAGGGTTAACGATGCAGTCGATTTTGTTGGTTGAAGATGATGCCAAGCTTGCAGGATTGCTGGCGGCTTATCTGACCCGAAATGGATTCCAGGTACAGGTCACAGATGATTTTCGTCATGTATTGGATGAATTTGTGGAAGTGAAGCCGGACCTTGTGCTGATGGATGTGAATTTGCCTCAATATGATGGATACTACTGGTGTAGGCAGATACGCACACATTCCATATGTCCCATTTTATTCATATCGGCTCGTGATAGTGGTATGGATCAGATTATGGCATTGGAACATGGGGCGGATGATTATATTACAAAACCTTTTCAATATGAAGTCGTTCTTGCCAAAGTCCGTAGTCAGCTGCGCAGAGCCTATGGTTCTTACGCTGCTGTTCAACAGGAAGTGAAGGTGAAGAACGGTCCCATGATCCTTTATCCTGAGCGATTTGTATTGGAATATGATGAGCGTTCTACCGAGCTAACACAGAAGGAAGCGATACTGGTGGAAGCGCTGATGGCGAAGGCAGGGCGAGTTGTCAGCCGAGAAAAATTGTTAGAACAGATGTGGGAAGATCAGTATTTTATCGATGATAATACGTTGAATGTCTATATTACACGTGTTCGCCGGAAGTTGAAGGAGCTGGGTGCAGAAGAGATTTTGGAGACGGTTCGCGGAGCGGGATATCGTGTGTTGGATCTGGGTTCATCCGCACAGGGAGAAGGGAAATGAGACTTTTCCTGAAAGACCACCAGATGTTAGTCGGATTTTATGTGTTACAGATGCTGCTGGTTCCTTGTGTCTACTGGCTCTCTGGTGAGGGCCGTCCGATGAAGATTGTCCTTTATGGCATGCTGATCAGTACCGTGGTATTGATGGTTTATCTGGTCACTCGTTACTTCCAGCTGCGAGCATATTACCGTCTGCTTCAACAACCACGTAATCTGGTAAACGAGCCTTTCCAAACGCTTGGAAATTCGGTCGTGGCGGAAGCCATCCAGGAATTGTTACATGAACTGGAGCGTAATCGGCAGAACGAGATGGGGCAGTTACGTACTAGCAAGGAACAGCAGGTGGTATTCATGAATCGCTGGGTTCATCAGATGAAGACCCCGTTGTCCATTATCCAACTGACCTTGGAAGATGTGGACGATGAGACGGCTGGCAGTATTCAGGATGAGCTGGATAAAATGCGCAAAGGACTTGAAATGGTCTTGCATTCATCAAGGCTTGAACAGTTCGAAGGGGATTTTCGTGTGGAGCTGTTGTCTCTGCATGAGGTGCTTCGGAGTAGCATTGCAGAGAACCGACGTTTGTTTATTCGCAGAGGCATTACGCCGGATATCCGTATGGAGGGTGAACTTCAGATCTACAGTGACTCCAAGTGGCTGCGGTTCATGTTCACCCAGATTTTGACCAATGCCGTGAACTATTCCGATAGCAAATCAGGCAAAAAAGTGATCATTACAGGCTATAAGCAGGAAGAGCGTACCATCCTGGACATTCAGGATGAGGGGATCGGCATCTCGTCCGAAGATATTCATCGCGTGTTTAATCCCTATTTTACAGGCGAACGGGGCAGACAATACCACGAATCTACGGGAATGGGATTATATCTGGTCCGTGAGATCAGTGCCCGCCTGGATAACCGTGTGGAGTTGTTTTCGGAGCCGAATGAGGGAACGTTGGTCAGATTCAGCTGGATTCATTCGAAATATCCGAAGTGAAGAGCGCTTTGCCCATGGGCGAGGTGCTTTTTTAATGCACAGTATTGTGATTAGAGGAGGCAGGGGAACAGAACCTTAAACGGGCTGTAAGGGAAGTTTAAGGTAATTCGATAGCACCGTTAGGGGAGGTCGGTTAGGATAAGAATAGAATTAAGGTATAAAGAATGATTAGGAGGGAATTACGCATGGAAATGTTACAGGTATCAGGACTGAACAAAGTATATCAGGGCAAAGTGCAGACTCAAGCCCTTAGTGATATTCATCTGACAATCAAGCAAGGTGAGTTTGTGGGTATTATGGGCCCGTCGGGCAGTGGCAAAACCACATTGTTAAACATGGTCTCCACCATTGATGAACCCAGCTCAGGCAAGGTGCTGATTAATGGTATGAACCCGTTTGATATGAAAAAGAAAGAACTTGCCATGTTCCGACGTCGGGAACTCGGATTTGTCTTTCAGGATTTCAATCTGTTGGACACGCTGACGGTTGCTGAGAATATTGTACTTCCATTGACACTGGACAAGGTCAAACTGATGGAGATGGAGAGCAGACTACATCGCATTACAGCCAAGCTCGGGATTGATCACATTCTGGATAAACGAGTCTACGAAATTTCGGGCGGACAGCGACAACGAACAGCCATTGCGAGATCCATGATCAATATGCCTTCGATTGTTTTGGCGGATGAACCAACCGGTGCCCTGGATTCTACGTCATCCCAAGCGGTCATGGAGTCGCTTGAACAGATGAACCAGCAGGAGAAAACGACCATTATGTTGGTCACACATGACCCGCTTGCGGCAAGTTATTGCAACCGCATCGTGTTCATCAAGGACGGAAAACTGGCAGCCGAGGTACACCGCGGAGATAATCGACAGACGTTCTTCCAGCGTATCATTGATACTTTATCCTTCTGGGGAGGGAATTCACATGAGCTTTCCTCAGTTCGCGTTTAATAACATTCGCCGTAATGGGCGAGCGTATATTGCTTTTTTTCTAAGTAGTGTGTTTATGGTCATGATTTTCTTCGCGTATGCGGTATTTATCTATCATCCATATGTGGCAGAGTTGCCAATGGGTGACACAACCGCTACGGGGATGCAGATCGCTTCGGTTATTGTGTATGTGTTTGCATTTTTCTTTGTTATGTATTCCATCAGTGCATTTCTCAAATCACGGAACAAAGAGTTTGGCATCCTGACCATACTTGGTGCCGAGCCCAGGCAGATTCGGAGATTGGTCATTTTGGAGAACATGTTGATCGGTTGCCTGTCTATTATTGCCGGTATCGGCGGAGGTATGTTGTTGTCTAAGCTGTTCCTGATGTTAACCACTCGTTTTATCGGGATGGATGATCTGCCCTTTTATTTTCCGGTGAAAGCGATTCTGATTACGATCGGGGCCTTTCTGTTATTATTTTTCTGCATTTCACTCTTCACATTGGTTTTTATCGGAAACAAACGGACGTTAGAACTTTTGACGGGAACCAATAAACCTAAAAAAGAGCCCAAAGCTTCATGGTTCTTCTCACTTTTGGGTTTTGCATTACTTACAGTAGGTTTTGTGGTACTCCGCAGCGGGTTAAATGGCGGAACCATCATGACTGCAGCTGTAACAGGGATAGCGGGAACGTATTTTTTCTACTCTCAACTGTCTGTCCTGATCATTCGCTTATTGAAACGTAATCGTAAAACCGTATGGCAGGGTACACGTCTGTTATGGATCTCAGAGATGAGTTATAAAATGAAGGATAATGCCCGCATGCTCTTTATGGTGACCGTGGTGATTGCGATTGCTTCAATGAGTGCAGTTGTAATTTTGTCACTGGATCAGGAGAACCGGGAGCAGTTTACAAACAACGATTTTGCAATTCAATACAATGTGTACACACCTTCGGATCAAATGGATATGAGCACTATTGATTCGAGACTCGAAGCCGCGGGCTTGGATTATCAGCAAATGTATCTGGAGTACTTCTGGTCTGATGCGGATCAGAGTGCTGTCTCGGTCATGTCGCTCAGTCATTACAACCGATTCAATACAATCCTAGGAAAAAAGACATTCCAATTGGATTCAGACTCAGCATTGTTCGTAGATTCACGTAGTGAGAAGGATCAGGCTCAGATTGATCGCAACAGGTTTCGCAATTATATGGAAGGAGACACCTTGACCTTGAATCTGGAAGCTGGCTCAATGCAAGCAATAGTTAAAGCTACGGATGTTGAGCCACGGTTTGCAACCCTGATCTATTCAACAGGTGTAGTTGTCCTCCCAGATGAGAAGTATGAAGAGATCACACAACAGATCATAGGAAACAGGTTATCTGGCAAAGTTCTGTATCAGATTCCTGCATGGGGTCATGCTGTACCTGACAGGCACTCCTCGGAAGCCATGGTTAGCGATCAGCTCCTGTCGTCCGCAGATACCATTAGAAGCGATAATGCTTCTTCGGATGAGAATTACTCCGGGTTTCTGACCACTCGATATGGAGATTTTGAGAGATACAGACAGGGTACAGCACTCTTTACCTTTCTGGGCATATTTATCGGATTAATCTTCTCCATCTCTTCTGCAAGCTTTCTGTATTTCAGACTGCATACCGATCTTGAAGCGGATGGAAGGATGGTGCATTCTCTTTCGAAAATGGGTCTCAGTTTCCAGGAAATGAAACGATCATCCACCGTTCAGATTGCTATTCTGTTCTTTTTACCGATCGGGGTAGCTATCATTGAAACTTTGGTTGTAGTTAAGCCATTCCTGACTGAATTCGGTATTACCAATTATACGATGCCGGTATTGACTGTATTTGGTGCCTTTGTACTTGCACAGACGTTTTATTTCATCATTATACGTTCGAGATATATCGCTTCTCTGCGCAAAATGATGGTGTAACCATCTTAGAAACAAACGGTCATGAGGACCGACCCATGAGTTGTTCATTGCCCGCATTTCTTGATTCAGATCAAGGAAACGCGGGCTTTTTTGCGATAAGATGAATGCATTCACAGATTATATTATCGAGGAGGACGATTATGATGAGTATCACGTCATTGCAAGAAGTTAAAACATTTAGTGAGGACCGGTTTACGAAACGTGTTTTATTCCAACAGGGTGGTGGAGTGACCTTTGTACTTCATTTTCTGCCAGGACAACAGCTTCCCGTTCATAAACATCCGGGAACAGATGTTATTTTGCTTGTGGTTGAAGGCACAGGCACACTTATTCTGGATGGAAAAGAACAAGCGGTGAAACAAGAGGATGTGATCCATTGCGGCGGTGAAGTCGAGTTCGCATTCCATAATACAGGAGATCAGGAAGTTCGTTTGTTCGTGGTGTTAAACAAAGTGCCAGCAGCATCCTATGCAAAGGACATCTAACATCTAATATCAAGGAATCGATAGAATGATTCACTGATCGGCACTTAATATAAGGGAAACTCTATTCTGGAGTTTCCTTATTTATTTTTTTAAGAATACTCTTCTCCAAACAAAACAAAAAGCATACCTGAGTGCAGGGTGGTCACGTATCCCTTTGTTGCTTCAAAGCTTGCAAATCATGAATGATGATCTGGTTGCGATCCACTTCGAGCAAATTCTCTTTTGTAAGCTGGTTTAAAAGCCGATTCGCTGTTTCCCTTGTTGTACCAATGGAATTGGCAAACTCCTGATGTGTCATGGGCAGGTTGATGATAACTTGGTCTCCATGCATATGTCCGTGCTGCTCTGCGAGCATAAGAAGGAAGGAAAGCACACGATTGCGTACATCCTGACCAGATAGTACCTGCAATTTATCCTGTAATTCTCTTATTTTATCACCGAGTACACGCATAATTTTGATCGCAATTGAAGGTGTATTCAGCATTAATCGTTCGAAAAGTCGGACAGGTATGGCTAGTAGTTCGGTAGGGGTAATGGCTTCTGCGGTAGCCGGGTAAGGATGCGCATTAAAGAAGCCGGTGTGTGGGAACATATCTCCTGTTTTGAGGAAAGAGACAATCTGTTCATGCCCGTTCTCATCGGTTTTATAAGCCTTTACAATGCCGGTACGGATGAAAAAGACAGCTTCTTTTTCGCTTCCTTCGCTGAAAATAACCGATTTCTTCTGAATACTTCTGGAAATGGCGATATCTTCGACCTGTTTTAATTCATCGGGGCTAAGGTCCTGGAAGATGGGGAACTGTTGTAGAAACTCCGCTGTTGTATCTTTGTTTACCCTACTCATGAGAATCTCTCCTCTCTATGTTCATAGTTCTGAACGACGACATCATTTCATCATAACGTGATTTTTAAACACATCAGGTGATATAGATCACCGTAAAGCCACATCACTGTTTTTGATTGCTCAACCTGGGTTAATGGAATGATAGAATATGATTAAACAAGAGAGGGGTCGGCCCGGATGTGGACTGCATTCATGTGGGGCGGCATCTCTGCCTCAGCGGTTGTCATTGGCGCACTCGCAGCATTGTTTCTGAAGATACCCAAACGAGTTATTGGCTGGATCATGGCTTTTGGGACAGGAACATTAATTGGTGCAGCGACCTTTGAACTTCTCGGAGATGCGCTGAATGATGGAGGAATTATACCTACCGCCATTGGATTTACGGCGGGTGCCGTCGTGTATACCCTGTTTGACCTGCTCGTTTCTGCAAAGGGAGGCGCAGGGCGTAAACGTTCGGCAAAGTCCGGAGAATCGAACCAAAGCGGGCTCGGGATCTTTGCAGGAACAGTAATGGATGCTATCCCGGAATCCATCATGCTTGGTGCCAGCTTACTGGCCGGTAACGGTGTCAGTGTGGTCCTAGTAGTATCCATCTTTGTCAGCAACATTCCTGAAGGTCTGTCCAGTACGGTTGGACTACAGGGCAAGTACAGTCGTGGCAAAATCATATTAATGTGGCTGAGTGTACTGTTGATCTCCGCGATTGCAGCACTGGGTGGATATCTGTTTCTGGAGCAGCTTCCAGAGGAGATGGGTGCAGCGATTGGTGCATTTGCAGGTGGCGGAATCATTGCTATGATCTGCTCGACGATGATGCCGGAAGCCTTTGAAGAAGGTGGGCCTGTTGTAGGTTTGATTGCATCCATGGGATTGCTTGTGTCGCTGTTGTTGGATCTGTAGATGCCGGAATAAGCTTCCGATCTATGAGTTGAATTTATATAAAAAGAGTATCCAAACAGAGTGTTTTCTGATTGGATACTCTTTTTTTGCCAAAACAGCTTCTTCCGCATTCGCAATTTTCCTTACCTAATTTATTGAATTCGGGCAGGCGGTTCAATTTTTTCCCTAAGCTGCTCCAATTGCAGAATAAGGATACAGTTCCCTGTAACCTGAAGCAGTCCCTGAGTTTGCATCATAGTAAGTTTGCGACTTAGTGTTTCGGGTGTAATCCCGAGCAGCAGAGCCATATCTTTTTTGAAAACAGGCAAGCGGATCTCATGTTTTGCATGATTTCGGGTATGAAAATACAAAAGCAACTTGGCAATCTTCTGTTCGGTTGTCATCGCACTGAGCGAGCTGTTCCATTCATCGGTTTCACGGAGCAGCTTGGAAATGGCAAGCAGGAAATGATAAGCAAGCTTCGGATCATGTTCAAGTAATTGGTCAAAGTCATGCTTGCTGATAGAGCAGATGGCTGAAGGCTCCAGAACTTCGGCGTTCGCGGCATGTGGTTTTTGGTGTAACAGGGAATCTTGTCCGAAGAAATCTCCGGGAAACAGAAACCGGATAATATGTTCCTTGCCATTTTCATTGTATTTGGATAACTTCACACATCCCTGATGAACCACATAAAGCGTATCGGAGCGTTCGCCCTCCTGGACAACAACTTCGCCTCTGTTATATTTGCGGGTATGCAGAAGGGAGATCAACAAGGCAGCTTCGGATGGATCAAGATGCTGGAACAGAGATACTTTGGAGAAACAGGCATCCTTCGCTTCGTGTGTACAGATCATCGTTTAATCACCTCGAATTGTTCAGGATAGGTATAGCCATTATCTATTGTCATGTCTCAGTGAGACATCGCGGGTCCACCATGATCCGTACCATCCTTGGTCACACGCAGAACAGCGGCAGCGCCTTTGGCTACATGGTTGAACTGATGGGTTACAATCGCATAATCACCT
The DNA here is from genome assembly GCF_047302515.1 of Paenibacillus amylolyticus. Classification (GTDB taxonomy): domain Bacteria; phylum Bacillota; class Bacilli; order Paenibacillales; family Paenibacillaceae; genus Paenibacillus; species Paenibacillus amylolyticus_G. The sequence goes on from NZ_CP168019.1 coordinate 1,643,857, forward strand.
TCTTCGGTCACGGTGAACTCTACGACAGCTCCACCACTTGCGGGAAGCATAACCGTCTGTATTCCATACTGGATGTTGCGTGGATTCCCATCGGTATACACACGGTCCATAATGGTACCCACAACGTGGAAGGATGAGACTTCATTGGGTCCGGCATTACTGACATAGATTCGCACCGTATCTCCTACTTTGGCTAACAGAGGATGTTTTACTAATCCATAGTCATTGCCGTTAAATACGACATAATCCGGTTCCCCGTTCAAAAAAGCTTCATAATCATGCTCTTTATACCATTCACTCTGAACAAGGGTATACTCACGATCAATCAAGTGAGCGGAAGGGTATCCTGCTTTGGGTTCCACAATAATCATGCCGTACATCCCGTTTGCGATATGGGCAAGGACCGGTTTGGTTCCACAGTGATACATGAATACACCGGGTGAGGAGGTTGGATAGGTGAACGTGCCTTCCTCGCCTGGCATAACATCAATAAACTTGCTGCTGGGAGCAGCATGTACAGCGTGAAAATCCATGGAGTGAGGCAGGCTGGAATCTTTATTTTTTAACGTGAACACCAAGGTATCTCCCTCGGTCACTCGTAGGACGGGTCCGGGAACGGTACCATTAAATGTCCAAGCGTTGTATATCACTCCTTCGGAGATTTCGACATCTGTAACCTGGGCCGTCATTTCAATATATACCGTAGTACCTTCTCTGCGAATGATCGGGTCCACCGGGGGTTGACTGATCGCAGAGGAGGAGGAGGAGGAGACTTCATCGTGGTGAACAGGTTTAACTGTATCGGTTGAACTACAGTGAGAGAGAGTTGCTGTGAATATAGCGAATACGAGTGACCATTTATATACATTCAGTAAGGAGAACATAGTTGCACAACCTTTACTCAAGTGATGTTTTTCACAATCTAAAAAGCAGGTTTTCTTTCATTTCAGTAGTTATTTAGTTATAGATTACGTTATTGAGGTGGGGACGGGTGTGATGAGGCACACACTTGGGTATGTCGTATTAGAGGCATTTCCAACAATCTGTCTTCAATTCTTGTGCTGAGGAACGGAGTTTCATATAATTTTAGAGAGATGGATTGGTAAATGTTGAGTATTTTGACGCGGTGTGTGTCATAGTTTCAGAAGAAAGGTGGATACAGGATGAAACGTTTCGAAGATGAAGGTGCGTATAAGTATAGTTTCTATTCGGTTCTTCGACGGGGAGAGCGGATTGATGTGAAATGTCCAAATTGCGGTGGACACGCATCTATTGATCAACGGAATGGTCAACTGGGATGGAAGTGTTACGAATGTTACGCTCAAGCTTTTGAAGAACCAGTATATCAATATAAAGCCAAGGGGAATTGCGCTGTATGTGAACGTTGGTTTAACGTGGAAGTCACAGACGAGAAGAAGACGTCTCACCGATCGACGCATGTGGAATGTCCGCATTGTGGTTCTATGAATCGGGAGCATCTGAATTATCTCATCGCTTATGTCTCCGCAGATCTGCGTGTAAAATACGGAAATATGCCTATACGAACGGCTTCACATAGTATTCCGGCTTATATCAAGGATGCGAAGAACAGGGATGTGGTTGTTCGTACACTGTCGAAGCTTCAGCACAAGACTGGATAAGACTGAAAGGGAAGATAAAACGTTAAAGCTGCAAGGAGAGAAGATATGAAACTACGCGTGAAATTGACTATTTTTGCAATCATTCTGGGAATGTTGATGATTCCGGCTTATTTTATTTTACAGACATTTGGTGTATTTCAAAAAGAGACAGTCTTATCTGACTATGCTCTCGCCGTTGATGTTAATGGCAAGTCCTACGGAGCCTGGCCGCTTATTAACAGTTATGCAGCGATGGATAAAGAAGAGGATAACCGTCAGTTTTATTACCGGATCGATGTGAGTCATATCCAATACCTTTTTAATCTGGCATATCAGGAGTATGAAGTGAAGCCCGGTGGGGACAATCCGTATCTGGCTGGTACTGTAAACTATGAACACACGGACCACGCCTATGTGCACACCGAGAAAAAGTACGAGAACGCCAATGATTTTAGAACCGTTTTGAATCTGTATGATCAGGATGGGCAGGTGATCTACTCCTACGATAACACTGGCAAGGGAGATAAACAGCTCGTACAATCCATTATTCATCAGGGAATGAGTCGTAACAGTGGTGGTAGTAGCGAAGCTGCCCGCGATCCGTATATCAATATTACGGCGCTATTCCGTGACAAGCTGAATATCGATGTGAAACTGACGGTAGATGAGGAACACAAAGTGGTGACCATTCGAATGAACAAATCGGAGGCGAGATGATGAATGAGTATGGTGTCCAACACGGACCTGCTTATCTGGAAGGATTAATTAGGAAGGAAGCGGACATTAAATCCGATGAAGTGGAGTGGAAAGGCAAACTTCAAACGAGTGATGGTCATGATAAATTCCATATTTTTTATTATGGTGACTTAACGGAAGATGATCTGATTACCTGGCATGATTCGACACCGCTCCTTGTATATGCGGAGCATACGGTCACGGGTGAGCGCTATCTGCTCATTGATACCGCCAAGCATGGATATGATGCCATGTTATGTGAGACCTATTCGGAAAAAGCACTACATGACAGACCCCTTCGTCCTTATCTGGATGTTGAAGGAGAGGACATTTTTGAAGTAGAGTTGACGGCCTACTACAATGTGCCTTGGGATGAAGAGTTTGCCGAAGATGTAGATAAAAATGGTGCATATGAACTGATCACGGGAGAGCGCATGCATTTTGATCAGGTCAAGCGTGATGGATATGATGCTTTTGCCATTCGCATTCTGAATCGTAAAGGGGTATGGACTGAAATTGTACAGGAAGAACTGGCTTAGATTCTGAAAACGATTGAACCAAACTGAGATGGGAGATGTCGACTAATGTATATTGTATCCCGTGTACTTAAGCCGGTTCCAACAGAGGAACTGGATCACTTTGAACAACAGCACGGCATCTCGCTACCTTTATCATACCGCACCTGGATTGAGCACTACGGGGAAGGTACATATACGGGGTGGATGAATGTGCAGAGACCGGACCCAGAAGTGTTGAAGCCTTTTGTTGAATATGATTTTTGGATACATACGGATGATTCGCCTATAAGTCAGCATCAACTTGAACAGTGCATCTCCATCGGCAGTTCTGTAGATGGAGATTTCCTTGCTGTTCATCCGGAAGTTGAGGGGCTGTTGTGGCTACCGCGTCATGATGAAAATATCACCTTATGGACATGCTCGGAGACTGAATTTGGCGAAACGCTGGACCGGATCTATTGTGGGTATTACCATCAGGATAAACCAATAACGCCACTTTACTTTGAGCCGTGGAATGAGCTGCGGAAACATACGTTTTACCATTTTTCAGGGACGGAACAGGGAAGCTCCATGAAGGAACTCGCCGATACATGCAAAACAGAATTTAAGTGGGATGCTGTGTTGGAGAATGAGTACATGTGCAAGATGTTCATGGTGTCGATGGGAGGATATTTACGATTTAACTATGCAACTGGGAGAGAAGTTGCCCTGTTCTATGAAGAAAAGAATGGTGCGGAGGAGGCGACGGATAACGAAATCAGTTTGTTCTTGCAGGCACATCATTGTACTGCATATGAATAGGGGCAGAGTGGAGGGATACCAATGAGTTGGTTAAAGGAAGACATTGCGGAACAATGGCGCAATGAAGGCAAGCGTTATGCAAGGGATGTCAATGCATTTGTCCGGAGAAGTATGCAGGGAGAGCAACCGGATGAATCCGAGCTGGAGGGAGACTCCAGAAGCGGAATGAGTACTGAAGTATTCCAGATGGTGAGACAGGCCAATCTCCACGGTGACTTGGAGATGCTCCGACGTGAGCTGCCCGCAGCGACGTGGCCATTGAACGAGGCGTTTCAGGCTTCCATGCAAGCGGTCAAAGTTGTAGGTTATCTGAACGAGGAAACGATTGTATGTAATACGGGGATTTTCACGGAGAATAGTCAGATATATACGATGGATCAGCACGGATGGCAGTTGATCTCGCCATATACTTTTGCAGGTTGCTCATCAGACGGATTGGACTATACGCTTGCAGGACCGGAAGGGATTCGTGTCATTCGTCAGCCAGATCGCAAGTTGGAAGGACAGGAGATAGCGACATTTCGATGGGAAGATATTCAAGCCCGGATACAGTCGGCATTACCTCGGATTGAATCACTTGCGGACTGTGAGCATCCCGAACGGACACTTGAAGGAATAATACCTATGGATGAAGGCAGAGCACTACTCATACATTCACGATACGGGATATATCTTGTAACGCAAGATCAATTGACCTTACTTCATCCGGATCTGGCAGAGATCGAAGAATATGAGCTAGAGGATACACAGATAGATATGGGGCATGCAGCGGTATCTCGGGATGGTAGATGGATTGCCTATGGCAGCCAAGGAAGCAATCATATGGTGATGGACCGTCGGCTGAGCAAGACATACTCTCTCTATCCAGAATCGAGCTACCCTCATTATGCAGCATTCACCAGTGATAACCAGACCGTCTGGTTTAACGCATGTCATTTCTATAACGGGGTCACGATACAGGTCCAGCTGAAATCAATTGCAGGCAACGAAACGAAGGAAGATTGGCCAGTGATGGATGAGAATGCACGTGTGTATGCAGCAGTGGAAATAGAGGCGGGCATGGTGCTTGGAGATGCATACGGTTATCTGTATTGTGTGAATGACAAGGGTGAGGAAGTATGGCGCCATTTTGTGGGTAGTACGATTTATTCTCTCGCCGTATCACCAGAGCGATCCAAACTTGCAGTTGGCACATATGGTGGCATGCTGCATGTGCTCGATCTCCGTTCGAAAAAGATGGACGAGTACGGGATCGGCACGGGTACCCTTCGTGAGCTGGAGCGGTATGTGTTGTGGCGTGGAGAAGAACCTCTGCGCTGGTGAGGCAGCATGACAACCTGTATAGGGGTGAAGGAATGGAACGTGAAGAGGCAGTAATGTTATTAAAATGTCATGCTTTTTCCTATGAGGATCTGAGTCATCCCAAGATGGAGAACGGTTTTCTTCGCAGTCTGCGGCCTTTTCGTGGACATTTGATTGAGGAGAATTTTCATGAGTTGATGGAGATATTGCAAGTTCTGGCACCAGAACTTGCACGGCCTTCACTGGATCGGGAAGTCATGGCATGTCTATGGGGAATTACTCATATGGCACGCGCCTGGGCCGTTGAAACTGATGGTATGCTTCGCAGCAACAATCTCATTTCGGACGAACAGGTGGCGTTGATGGAACAATGGCTTAATTTGTTATCTTACGCAGTCATGATTCTGATTGAAGGTGGCGGAGAGGAAGAGGCGTTTTGGGAATATCATCAATATCTACAAGAAGAGAAGAACTGAGATAGGGGAGGTGTGGTGAGATTGGAGCCGAATGTAACATTATACGTGCTAATGGACGAGCTAAATCGCTTGTTAGATGAGAAAATACAGGATCAAGAGATTCGACAATTGTTTGAAGAATATCAACAGCGGGAAGGTGCATCCGAGGAAAGTCTGGATCTATTCGAAAAGGAGTATGGCGTCCGGCTGCCTGGCGATTTTCGTGCCTTTTACCAAAGGAAAGACGGCAGTGGCTACGGGTTGCATGTGCTGTACTCGGGTGATGCCGAGACGGGCAGATGTACACCCTTTTATCTGATGTCATTGGAAGAGATTCGAGAGACCAAACAATACTTCTGTGAAGTGGATGAGAAGCTTGAAGAGTATTATTCTGCCGAAGAGATCAGCCAGCTGGACCCGGAGATCAAACCATACCTTTTCCATAAACCATGGATTCCTTTTGCAACAATCGCGGGAGGTTCACTGTATCTGATGCTCGATTTTGATCCAACGGCGGAAGGCACGTATGGGCAGGTTATTATGTACGTGCACGATCCGGACTTTGTTTATTACCTTACACCTACCTTCACGGATCTCCTCAGCATGTCGAACCGTAATCTGAAGATGATGGATGAGATCACCTATTAAAATCCTACACGATTAGACAATTCCTTCAATAATAAAGAAGCTGCCGAAGCAGCTCCTTTATCTGAACAAGTATTTTGAATGAGTCTAATGATTACCACTGGAAGAAACGATGTCCGTGAAATCCTCCGCCTGGAGGTCCTCCGTGTCCACCGGGACCACCCGGACCGCCTCCATGAGGTCCGCCTGGATAGCCACCTCCGTGAGGTCCACCGGGATAGCCACCTCCTGGGAAATGACCAGGGTGTCCACCGGGGTGACCACCGCCGGGATAGCCACCATGCCACCAAGGACCACCGATCGGATATGGTAGTGGAACAGGAACGATGGGCGGGTATGGATAGGGATAAGGGTAAGGATACGGTGGGGGTGGCGGATAATAAGGGTAAGGATAACCCGCAGATTGCGGGGATGAAACTGAACCAGGGCCGTATGCCATGTAATAAGCCTCCAATGACTGGATTGATGATATCAGCCTATGCCACAGTGGTTTCAGATGATACAGCAGATTGAAGATTAATGAATAATGAATAATGAGTAATGAGGGGGAACATATGGTAGCCGTAGCTTTTCACACTGATCCAAGAGGAACTGCCTATGAACTGTTGATTGACGAATTGATCGAGAAGGCAGATCGTTTTATGCTGGTTGACAGACAAAGGTACGAAGAGAATGAGATACCGGAAGTAGCTCGTGTGTTAGAGAGATTGAAGCCCTATCTTGTGGAACGTGCTACGATGGAAGAGATGATGCTGAAAAGCGGAGCCTATTATTCCGAAGGCACCTATTATACATATCGCTGTACGCCGGAATCGGGTCAAGTGCTCAAAGAAGAAGCCAATCGTTTTCATGATTGGTGTTATCCGTCATTGCCGGACGATCTTTGCTTTATGACAGAAGACGGAAATGATTATTTTTTCTCTGTGGCCCATGAGCATATGTACGGCATGAGGATTACATACAAAGAAGCGAGTGAACTTATGGAGCGGATTCCAGGGTTGTTCTTTGAATTGGACCGTCATAAGGAAATTGATCATCTTCTGGACGATGCGATCAGGCATCAGACCGATAAGCTGGATATCAGCTTACATGGTTTAAGTGAGCTTCCCGAACGAATTCGGGAGTTGAAACACTTGAAGGAGTTGACGATTTTTGAGCAGAATCTATACTCACTCCCTGCAGGTCTGTTTGAACTTACTTCATTGGAAAGATTGGTCATTACAACGCTGGATCTGGAACGTATTCCGGCAGAGATCGGGAAACTGAAGCAACTTCAAGAGTTAAGAATTTATTGTGGCAGCCCTTTTGAATCTGCACCTGGTTGGAGGCCCAAACCACAAACTGAGTTGGGATTAAATTGTATCCCGCCTGAGATTGGTGAATTAAGTGAGCTGAAGTATCTGGAGATAGTATATTCTGGTATACGTGAACTCCCTCCAGAGTTGGAAAAACTTAAGAATCTGCGTGCTTTACTGGTGACAAATGCACTGATTGAGGGAACTCCGGATGTTGTCACAAGAATGCACTGGCTGGAGTATGTAGACTTAATGAATATTCCATTTGGTACCCATTGGGAAGAAGTCTGGGAAATGAAAAAGAACATGTAATAAATAGGGCCCTGCTCGGGATGTCCGAGTCAGGGCTCATTGTCTACTCGTTAATAACTTGGCGGAAATGGGCTCACGTATCTGGGCGCTGGGCATAAGCTGGCATATAGGTTATGACCTAAACCGAGAGCGAAGGGCAGGCGTTTTATTTTGGCAACCTCATACATGGATTACACTTTACCAACCACCGAATTTACTTACGATTTGAGCAATAACCCGTTATTCAAGAAGGATGAGAACAACTATATTAACGCTCTTTCCATCAAGCAGTTAAACACACTGGGCAATGTTTCTTTACTGGATATTTTCCTCAACACGGGCAATGTGGTTGAACCACATACGCATCAGAATGCAACGGAGTTGGTATACTGCATCAACGGTGCGGCAGTTGTTTCCCTCATCAATCCGTTTACCAACGAGCTTCTTCATTTCCCGATTACTCCGGGGCAGGTGGCTAACGTTCCTCAAGGCTGGTGGCACTATGAAGTGGCTACTGCAGATCATACACACTTACTGGCAGTTTTTGATGCTCCTGTTCCTGAGGCGATATTTGGCTCAGACACCTTACGTCTTACACCTGCAAAACTTTTGGCTTATACGTACTGTCTGGATGAGAAAAAAGTTCAAGAAGCGCTGGCTCCCATTCAAAAAACAGTGATTATTGGCCCGCCGGCAGATTGCCAGCCTTCAACTGCTCCTGCCTCTAACAGTGTTCCAAATGAGAATCATCAGCCTTACGTAATGCCTAATGTACAACCCAATGTACAGCCAAACATGCAACCAAACATGCAGCCCAACACACAGCCAAACAACCAACCAAACATGCAACCTTACGTGAACCGTCTTCCGTATTGGGGCACTTGGGTTGATCCACGTATTATTCATGAGCCGGGCTGTCCGTATTATAGAGAGCTTCCTGTGAATACGAATAATCAAGAGGAAAGATGACGTTCCTGAGGCGAGGTTTATCTAATACACATAAGTATTTCAGTTAAATTAGGTATAACAAAAGAAGCGTCCGCAAAGGAACGCTTCTTTTGTTGATTAAAGGTGTCTTCAAACCTGCTGAAAGCTGATGCATACCTGAACGTGTCCGGAGCATGGTAACGAATCGTAAGCGTCTTAATCAAGGATTTGAGGCGTGCTCAGAAATCTAAAGAATCTGAGACACGTTATATCAGAAGAAACAGCCGTTTGACATGTTTTTATCGGGGGATTTTGGGAAATAACATGTCTGGAGTTCCTTACAATTTTAAATGAGGACCTAGAGGACAAATAAGATGTCCTGAGTTCATAAGAAATTTTTCTACCCATTCCCCAGAGACCGCAGGATGGTACTTCAAGACTTTATAGGCGCTGACATCCATCATCGATAGCTTGCCTGAGGTTGAAGAACACCTATATATGTTCAACTAAACATTTACACGATAACGGAGAGGGCAGAAATAACTTGAAGAAGCGGAGCGTTCGCCTAAAAGCTTTCTAAAAGAAAGCTACATCGGAAGCATACGCTATCACCGGATTTTCCTATGAAAAATGGAATAAAAAAATCTGGGGATAACAGCGATCGTAAAGTTATTCTGCCATCGGAGTGCCAGTGTAAATATATTCATTAGTTGAACTTATATATGATTTAATTTACGATGTGTAATTTCGTCCCAAGCCAAGCTCCGTTAACAATTGACGATAAGCAATCGAAGTACGGTCTGCGGGAATATGGGCTTCGGCATGCAGATCAAGGGGCAGATCCTCCGGCTTCTGTGACTCGACCATCTCGCGGTCTTCTTCAAATACCTGTAAGTTGAACTTGATTGTGTCTTCAATCGGAGCGTCTTTGTCAAAGTTGCGTGTGATTGGACAGAATAAACGTGTATAACGGGCAGAGATCGGGGAAGCACAATTCAGAATGTTCAGCTTGTCGTCTCCTGGGAAATGTACCGTCAGAGAAGCCGCAAAAGGTGGGAACACCCGAAACTCGCGCAACCATTGGAAACCTTCAGGTGCAACAAGATCTTGCCCTTTTCCATAGTTACTCACCGTACTCCAATACTCGGCCAGTAACTCATTACCTTCGCGTTTCACTTTGTATTGGGGGACTTCTGTGTTGTTTCGGTCACCAAACGTTTCCGTATGCACATAGGCAAAATGGGATACATCCAGGAATCCCTCCATTTGTCGTCCAGAGGAACCAGCAATGTCAAAGTTGGGTGGCAAAATATTGATATAATCGGGATCATCCCATCCAGGGAAGGAGGGGATTTGTTCTTCTGTTCCTGCCAAAGTGGTCCATATTAAGCCATAACGTTCGACTGCCGGGTACACAATGAGTTTGAGCTTAGGCGAGATCTTGGAGCTTGGGTGCGCAGGAACTACGGTACATTTTCCTTCACAATTATAACGGAAACCATGATAAGGGCAGACAATCTCGCCATTTTCTACCCAGCCTTTACTAAGTGGAGCCCCGCGGTGAAAACAAAGATCCTTGGCTACCACAACCTGATCATTACTGCGGTAGAGAACCAGCTTCACATCGAGTAATTGAGCAGCCAGGGGTTTGTCTGTTACTTCGGTTGCTTGGGCTACCGGGTACCAATATTGGGATAATACATGCCAGTCTTCAGCGGTGAACGTACACCCTCTAGGTAATTCGGACGTCACATTACGGTTTGCATTGGAAGTTATCATAGGAAACACTCCTTGCTGATATGGATAAACGATTCTCTTTTTAATGTCAGAAAAGTTAACTTGATTAGCCGTATGTTACTACTCTTTTGGTCAAAGTATCAATATATCCAACCTACTTTTGGTTGAAATCACAAACGGTACAGCAAAAACCGTACATGAATACGGGAAAACGCGGATTTTTCTTACGTTAGATGTTAATTTTATAGAATGAGGACAGACATTCAGTATGTTATTTCTTTTACTGATTGATGGCTTTATGGAGGTTTACTGTTTAGAATTTGCAGTGTGAATATCCGTTAGTTGAGCAATCATTCTTGTGGGCATAAAAAGATTTTCGCAAAGAATGTCACAGATCCCGGCGGTCATTTGTCTACAGTATGTAAACCAAATGACGGAGGCGAATGAGAAATGAATTTAAGAACGAACTACAGAGTAGCGAGTCCAGGCGCATTTAAAGCGATGATGGCGATGGAGCAATATATATCCGGGCAATTTGAGAATAAAGTGTTATACGAGTTGTTGAAAATCCGCGTGTCCCAGATTAATGGCTGCGCCTTTTGTCTCGATATGCATGCCAAAGATCTGATGAAACTGGGAGATTATGCGGATCATATTTTATTGCTGAGTGTGTGGCGTGAAGTGGCTTTCTTCACGGATCAAGAACGTGTTATGCTGGAGCTGGCTGAAGCGGTGACCCGAATCTCGGAACACGGTGTACCACTTGCGTTGTACGATAAGGTTCGTGAACATTTCAGTGAATCCGAACTGGTGGATCTGATCCTGGCCATTAACACGATTAATAACTGGAACCGGATTGCGATCACAACTGGGATGTATCCGGGTTGCTTTAACTAAAATACACGCACCATGCCAGAGGGGGCCATTCTTATGAATTCCAATCTCCACGCCAATGAGCCAGATGTGTCTTCTCTGGATGTTGGTGAGTTGTATATTCGTTATAAAAAATATGCATTTTCAATAGCTTACCGCATGTTGGGCAGTGTGGTAGAAGCTGAAGATATTGTGCAGGATTGCTTTGCGGGGATTCAGAGCACGTCTGCTCAGGATATTCGTAATCCCAAGTCCTACATCGCCAGATTAATTGTGAACCGAAGTTTGAATCTGCTAAATTCCGCCCGTAATCAGCGGGAAAGTTATGTTGGTGAGTGGCTGCCAGAGCCGATGGGTGACAGTGAAGAGGCGAACATGCCAGAGGAAACGATGGAGAAAAAAGAGCTGATCTCCTACGCCTATCTGGTCATGTTGGAGCGTCTATCGCCCATGGAACGGGCTGTTTTTGTCCTTCGTGAAGCGTTCCGATATGATTATTCCGAAATAGCGGATTGGCTGGGCAAAACGGAGAGTAACTGCCGTCAAATCTTTAGCCGCGCCAGACGAAATCTGCCGGAAAGACTTCCACCGATCGAGCAGAGTGATGCGGATATGATAGCCAAAGGTGAATTGCTGAGCCGTTTTACAACGGCTTTCCTTCGTTATGACGTCTCTGCCATGCTCGAGTTACTGGCAGATCAGCCTGTATTTACATCAGATGGCGGTGGCGTTGTGCATACGGTTATGAGAACAATGAACGTTCACAAGGGTGTGCTTGCACTCTTGACCTCACGGCGAGTCCTTACGCGATTGCGTGAAAGAGAATGGGTACCGATGTGCATCAATGGCGAACTTCAACTCGCGTTGATGAAAGAAGGGCAGTTGTCCGAGGTACTCTGTTTGGAGTTGGACACTTCCGGAGAGCGGATTGAGGGCGTGTATCTCGTTGTAAATCCGAACAAACTTACATCAATAGACACTTCAACTCTTTGATCCAAACGTAAGGACTTGATATGTAAATTTAAAAGCGGCAACCTCTGTCACGAGGATTGCCGCTTTTTTGGCATTCACATTTTGCGATTCAGCATCCGATTATTCACGGGCAAATTGTTGTTGAACAGGTTCAATGATTGCTCTGACTTCAGGTGTAAGCTCATCATTGTTCTGATTGAGAACCAGTAAAATCTTTTCCATAGTGTCCAGAAGAACACTCTGCGTATCGGGCTCCCGGTAAGCCAAAGCTTTCTCGTAAGCCTGTTTCACCACAGGGTCCATGGTGCGGATTTCTTCGTCCGTGTACCAATCATAAGCAGGTGTGTTGTCACTTCCGTAAAACAGATAATCCACAAATAACCCTTGCTTCACTGCTGATGTGCGATTGGAATTCGGGAAGTTGTTCAAAAAGGCTTCTTTCTCCAATGCACGCTGAATTAATTCGTTCCAAGAGATGATAATGCCCCCATCTGAAGTTGTCATTTGGTTGGACTCGGTAGCCATAATATCAATGTACGCAGCAATATCAGCCTTAACAAAAGGTTTGAACTTTTGATATATCTCATAATTGATGATGGGGTAATACAAGCCTTCACTGGTTTCCAGTTTGAACCCGAGATCTGATGCTTCCTGCAGAAGCTTCTTCACTGTCGGATCTTTAATTTCTTTGAGCAGACGACCATATGTAAGCTTCTGTTCGTAACCAAGTTGTTCATGGGCTTGAGATATGGCCTGTTGAAAATGTTCCGTATACATTTGGTAATCCACATCAGCCAGCTTCACGTTCTGCATGTTCTCCAATTGCAGCGTCATTAGTGTTGCCTGCCAAGGGCCGACTTTATTGATATGATTCATCAGGTATTTACGCGCTTTAACCAGACTTTCTGTGGACTTCACTGCTTCTGTTCGATAGGTTTGGAATTGATGATACACCGCTTTGGAAGCGGGGACAGGTGCAGCCAGTGTTGTTGAAGGTGTGATTATTGCGCCAATGGCAGTACAGCCGAGAGCCATAGCCAGTAAACCAAGTTTAGCAGGTTGCTTCCATCTCATTTGTATACCTCCTCATAATGAAGAAAAGCCGTGTGAATTATCTTATAACCGCATTTTACCGTATTTTATATGTATGATCTGTATGTTGAATATGTAAGTTCTGTCTTTGATTAAACCAGTTTCTGGTAAGCGAATCAAGTGTCTTCAGTAGGAAAATGATTACAAATAATGAAAGAACAGCCCCTAAAACCCGAAAGGGTTAAAGAGACTGTTCTGGGGGAAGCGGACTTTATTTTCTAATTAATGAAGTGGTTTATTACTATTAGGCATCTGAGGTGCTCCGGTTGCTGGAATGTATGCCTGAAGCATCTGTTGTGTATCACTTGGGGTGAGTTGAGGTACTTGGTAATAGGCGTTTTTATTCTGGAACATGAAAATTTCATAGGCCATCTCGATAAAATGCTGGATCTGAGAAGCGATGACTCGGCGAACCGTTCCATTTGTGATCTCGCTACAGGACATGCCGAGCAGACTCGCATGTGACTTGATCAGTCCCAGCATATGACCGCTAATCCCGGCATCCTTTACATCGGCCAAGCTCTGGTTTGGTTTTTTCGGTGCTGATGGCTTAAGGCCATATACCGGTGGTACCATGTTGGGGATCATATAGGTAGCTGTCTCTTGATGAGGCTTCTGTCCGGATGCAAAACACTCTGCTGTCAGATTGTACTGGGATAATATGAAGTTGTACTGCCGGTCCAGAATGCCAATCAGTTCCTGGCTCTGCACAAATGTACGAAAGATCATGTATTGATCCAGCACGTTAATGGTGGAGGACAGAATCTCATGCACGTCGAACATCTCATGGCCGCCATGATTCATGTTAGGGGTGACATTTGGATTGGTGTTCAATGTGGGTTGTACTGCATTCTGAGGGTTCATGGAATTTGGATTCATTGTAAATTTGATTCTCCTTTGGTAAATGGTATGATTCTAGTATGCTTGGAAAGTAGTAATTTTATGTAATGTGTATGGATAAAAGCGTAAGCACAAATAGGAATAGGCATGGTGGTGGTTAAAGATGGAAGAGACCGATTGGGGTGTAGCAAAGGAGTTGTTCGTCAAACATTACGGGAGCGCTATACAGATACATCGAGAAGGCGTGTATGCCGACTATAAGCGATGGGACGTACCCGAAGAGTTAGAGGAACAATGGATAGGAGAGCGAATTCAACAATTAAGTTCCGAGCTGTCTATCATGAATTGGGATGCGGTGGATGAACTTGCGTTGATTGCCAAACATCGGACAGAACCAAGTATAATTAAGGAAATTACAGCATTTGCTTCGAGACAATTGAAAAGTGCGGACAGTATGGTTCGTCTCGTGTATGCTGAACGTCTGATTGAGCTGATCAAACGGTATGAATCTTCTCTGCCGATGGACAAGTTACGGGAAACCTATCAACTGACGATGGACTTGCTGGTTGATGTGGCGACTAAACCGTTGGTGCTTGATCCAGGCCATGAATTGCAGCAGTATGGATTAAAGGATAAACGTGGATTGAATTTGCGTGTTGAAAAGAATAAGGAAGAAATCATCCGCTATTTTCGAAACTAATTGAATTTTACCAAGTGAGGTCAGAATCATTGAGAAAACTGAATTATATTCACATATTTATTTTCCTTAGTGTGGTCACAATAGTAACACTTGGGTTGTACTATGTAGCCGCAGATTGGCTGGATCAGCGTTATTTCCGCTTCCTGATCTGGAATCTGTTCTTGGGCTGGATTCCTTTTGTGTTCTCTTATGCAGCCTATGTTCTAAGTGATGTGAAATGGAAAGGTGCTGCATGGCTTGCAGTCGCAAGTGGTCTGCTGTGGTTGTTATTTTTCCCGAACTCTTCTTACATTGTTACGGATCTGGTTCATCTGACAGCGAGAAGTTCCCGGTATTATGGTGGGAACGGGGTCGACTACACGTATTGGTACGACTTAAGTGTTCTATTAATGTTTGTCTGGACTGGACTTCTGCTTGGATTCCTGTCGATGTATCAGCTTCAGGAAGTGATCTATCACCGAATTGGACGCTGGGCATCCTGGATCTTTGTACTGGTAGGTTGTGCTTTGGGAAGTTACGGAGTATTGCTTGGACGTGTATATCGACTGAATAGCTGGGATGCACTGACAAATCGCGAGACGCTGATTGAACTGATGCACGAGAGTGTAAGCCGTCCGTCTCTGGCGTTTTGCCTGTTTTTTGGCACGTTTATCACTACAATCTATGCCACATTGTATTATCTGATCAATACGAGGTCTCCCCGCGAAACGAAGAAGAGTGCAGGAAGTCCCGAGACGGACCTGCAAGCGTTGCGCTAATTCATGAGTGATTGAACAGCATTTGAGCATGCTTTGTCAAACTTAATCATACGTTGTATGAAGAAGGGTTATTTCCTTTTATAAGGGAGTAATCCTTCTTTTTATGAAAATTTGAAAGGTATGCAGGATATGACGAAGAATTAAGAATGAGAATGTAATGAACACATAGACAAGAGGTGAACAACAAAATGTTGAATGCAGTAGAGCTGACAACAAAAGTAGAAGAAGTCATGGAACGCGTGAATTTTTCGGGTGTTGTATTACTCCAACAAGCCGGGAAAACCCTTTTGAATATGAAACGTGGTTATGCTAATCGCAGCGAAGAACTTGCCAATCAGGTGGACACACGCTTTGGAATTGCATCAGGGTGTAAGATCTTCACTGCAGTGAGTGTATGCCAACTAATTGAAGCAGGCAAGTTGTCTGCGGACTCCAAGCTTACGGATGTGTTGGATGTGGAGTTTCCACTGTGGGACAAAGGGATCACCATCCAGCAGTTGTTAACACACACGTCAGGCATTCCGGATTATTTCGATGAAGAAGTGATGGATGACTTTTCAGAATTATGGAAAGACAGACCCGTCTACGCGATGCGGCGATTAAGTGACTTTCTGCCCATGTTTCAGCATCTGCCAATGAAGTTTGCTCCGGGTGAACGTTTTCATTACAACAATGCGGGTTTCATTGTGCTGGGGCTTATCGTGGAACAACATTCAGGATTGTCGTTTACAGATTATGTGGAAGAGTTCATTTTCAAACCATGTGGCATGAAGAACTCCGGTTATTTTTAACAGATCAGCTCCCGCGTAACACAGCTTTAGGGTATATCGATCATGAAGATGGCTCTTGGAATACTAATATGTTCTCCATTCCTGTCAAAGGTGGATCGGACGGTGGAGCCTATGTTACGGCACCGGATATGATTCGATTTTGGGGTGCTTTGCTGGGTCACCAATTGTTGAATGAAGAGACGACACGGCAGTTATTAACTCCACATGCTCATCAAGAGGATGAAGAGTATTATGGGCAGGGTATCTGGATTGACCGCAAGGAGGAAGACATTTTCAAATTTCATGTCATGGGGTTCGATCCAGGGGTTTCGTTCATGTCTTCCGTGTATCCGGACTATGATCTAAAACTGGTTGTGGTCTCTAATCAAGAGTCTGGTCCGTATCCAATAACAATTGCCGTAGAAGAAGCTTTGGCATGACAAATAAACCCTCAGCCTATGGGCTAGTTATGCCTACATAAGGTTGAGGGTTCATTGGTCGAACAGGATAGAAGGACTGCCTGCGTTTATAACATTTTCCACAGCTCAGGGGCGATTAATCGAGGGAAAACATCCAGCGGAGGTTTCTCTTTCTTTCGTTTGTCATTGGTTAACACCGTAACAAGTTCGAACTCTGGGACAATATATACATACTGACCACCAAATCCTCGCGCGTAATAATAATGGAGATTGGGTTTGTCGTCTTCAGCAGCAATATTTTCGGAGTCAGACCTTTCGTTCGGATAGACATCCACCCACCAATGCCAAGCATAACTGCCGTGATTTGGTGGAGTGACTGTAATGAAAGGCTGCGTCGAACGGGATACGAGATCACTTGAAATGAGAGACTTACCCTCCCACATACCTTGCTGTAGAAACAGCTGACCGAATTTGAGCAGATCTACGGGTAACATCTTGAGACCGAATCCGCCAGTATGTACACCTTGAGGGTCGCTTTCCCATTCGTAATGCTTAATTCCGAGCGGGTCAAAAAGATAACGCTCTGCGAACTCGGCTACGTTCATACCTGCATTTTGCATCAGGATGGCGGATAGGATCTGTGATACTCCTGAATTGTATTCCATGTATGTACCCGGTTCATGACTTAAGCGTTGCTCCAATGCAAAATCCACCCAATGATTGGTGCGGGTCATGCGAGGGAATGAATTCTGCCCGCCGAACTCGTCCCAGTTGAATCCGGCTGTCATGGTAAGCAGTTGTTCCAGCGTGATCGCTGGTTTGCGCGGATCAGGATCGGATGTCAACTGTGGAAAAAAAGTGGAGATTGGTGCTGATGCCTCTGGCAACAAGCCTTTATCCATCGCTATACAGATGAGCGCGGACAGCACACTCTTGGTACATGAATTGATTTTTGCAATATCAGTCGCAGCCTCTTGGTTGCGGTAGTGTTCGAACATGATCTCACCGCGTACGCTGACAAGGCAGCTTCGCAGATCCAGCTGCGGAACGATCTGTTGCAATTTCGATGACAGTGCTGAAGGATTCATAGTGTCCTTTCTGTGCGGTTGATTTGTTATAGGATTTTGTAGAAATAGGTGTCCATTATCTTAGCATACTCCCGAGGTAGGGCTCAACAAGCGCTACATTATTATGTTACAGCAAGCTTGTAAAATGCGATATCCTATGAAAGCGATAAGAATCATATGCGAATATCGCATAATTCCCCAGCATTGTCTGTCAAACTTATATAATTCATGAGAAGAGCACAAGACATTTATTAGAGAAAGGGGGATGTAGTGTGGGAAATATAATAGAAGAATTATATTACGGTAACCTGAGACCAGAGGAGAATATTGTTCCTAAAGATTCGGAGTATCGATCTATTAATAAGGAGA
Source organism: Paenibacillus amylolyticus (assembly GCF_047302515.1). Lineage (GTDB taxonomy): Bacteria > Bacillota > Bacilli > Paenibacillales > Paenibacillaceae > Paenibacillus > Paenibacillus amylolyticus_G. The sequence continues at coordinate 1,662,042 of NZ_CP168019.1, forward strand.
TTACAGCTTCTATCGAAAAATTTCAGAGCAAGCTTTCGGAGGATGACTTTAAACAACTCGAGGTATTGTTTGATATGATGGATCAAGTTCACTCTATACATTCCAAAGAGGCTTTTGCGAGTGGTTTCAAAATTGGGACGCTGATTATGATCGAGAGTGGATACTCAAGCTAATATTTTGGTTTTCACAACTTGTAGTTATATAGAAGAGGTTTAGAAAAAGGGGTAGGGGATCTTTCTTGTTCAAAATTGGCAATCAAGGATTGTTTGAAACGCTTCCTGATCATGCCAGGGCAATATATGAGGGAGATACTGGTGCTGTAGAACAATTCATTAAGCAGGGCATGGATCTCGAAGAAGAGATTCCGCTCAGTAAATACATAGCATTAACGTCACTCGACCTTGCCTTAATCTGCAATCAACCGGAAGTGGTTAAGTTGTTGGTAGAGCGTGGAGTTAATCTGAATGTCAAAAATAATACGGTGATCCTGTAGGCAGTTAGATATTGTGGAGAAGAAATGGTGCGATACTTTTACCAGCAAGGTGCCGAGTTAAATGAGGATTGTAATATGACGTGTGACACCAAATGGAAATAAGTAAAAAGGACTCATGGCCGGAACAGCTATTCTCATGCCTGATCGCACTGCTTTGTCCATGGATATTGCGCTTGGTGTAGCCATCTCACAGTATTCTACAGGCATGTTATGCAAATCTGGAAACAAGCCATGATCTGCACGTTTATTTAGCTGATTCATATTCGATTTTACAGCGCAGTTCCAATGAAAATGAGAATGGCTTGCTTAGCTAACAGATGGGTGCTCTGCATACATAATGAAACGTTTCGAATTTACATTTATTAATAATCCATATTTTAATCAGTATCTGTAAGCGTTTTATTTTATTGGTTTACGGAAATGGGAAATTTATGATAACATATACACGAAACGTTTCGAATCCATTTGAAGGGAGAAAATCATGAAAAAAGTAAAACAAATCAGCTTCATTTTAACTTTTTGTCTGTTAGCTAATCTAGCTTTAACTCCTATGGCTTCAGCAGGTGACTCAAGCAATTTGATTGGATTTCGAGCAGAATTGAAAGCGATTGCATATAAGACCTATACGTTTTTTGAGGAATATACGGATCAGAACACCGGTTTGACTTACGATGAAGTACGGCACACTGAAAACGGGATAGAAGAAGCTAAACGTACCTCGCCGACAAACATCGCAATGTATATGATGAGTACCGTTTCAGCGCAACAATTGGGCATTATTTCGAAGAAAGAAGCTGTACATCGCCTGCAAACGACTATAAATTCCCTCGAGAAGTTAGAAAAGTGGAACGGCCTATTTTATAACTGGTATAACAAGGATGACGGTTCGGTGAAGAAAGATTGGGGCCAATTTATTTCCCAAGTCGATAATGGCTGGTTATCCGCTGGTTTAATTGTTGTTGGGCAAGCCTATGAAGAACTTCATGGGGAAACAAGCAAGTTGGTTAAAAATATGAATTATACTCCGCTATATGATCCTGAAGTCGGCCAATTCCGCGGAGGTTATGATGTGGCTAAAGGCGCGCTGACGGACCACCATTATGGGATGTTTTATACGGAACCACGTGTAGGCAGCTATATTGCTATTGGGAAAGGTGACGTTCCCCAAGATCATTGGTGGAAGATGTATCGCACATTACCTCAAGAATGGGATTGGCAAGCTCAGATTCCTCAAGGCAAATCCGTTAAGTACGATGGAGTGGATGTGTTTGAAGGAAGTTATGTATACAAGGATAAAAAGTTCGTACCAAGCTGGGGAGGTAGTATGTTTGAAGCTCTTATGCCCGGTATGGTCATAAAGGAAAAAGACCTGGGTACTCAAGCTTTGGGATTGAACAATCAGCGTCATGTCGAATTGCAGATCGAATATGCCAAAGAAAAAGGGTATGCCGCATGGGGCTTTTCACCTTCTGCAACTCCGACAGGATACAGTGAGTTTGCAGCAACGCCGTTGGGTACCTCAGGTTATAAAGACGGAGCAACGGTAACAGCACACGCAACGTTCCTTGCTCTGGATTATGCCCCTGAAGCAGTTCGAAAGAATATTAAAGCTTTAAAGAACTTCAAAATGGTTGGCAAATATGGGTTCTATGACTCAGTCAATGTTGAAACGGGAGAACTTGCAAAAGCTTATCTGGCACTGGATCAAGGGATGATTATGGTGTCGATCGCCAACTATCTTCAAGATGGAGTTATACGCGATTATTTTCACAGTGATGTGATAGGGCAGATGCCAGAAGAGTTATTGAAAAAAGAAGTGTTTTCCATTCAATAAAGGAGAGGAAAATTTGCCATACCGAATTGTGCAAATGGAACGAAACAGAGTGTTTTCTGCTTCGTTCCATTTGCATTTGTCGACCATCTGGCCTTTTTATAGTTAATTGGTCAATCACTAGCGCCATGGCTTACCGTTCACTTGATGAAATAGTCATCAAAACTTGAAGACAATGCGGATTGGAGAGGTAAATAACAGCAAATGTTTGCATTCGTGCTCCGTGATCACAATATGTATCTTTTGCAGCGTGAAGAGAGGTTCGTAATTCACATATTTACAGCCTTGCTCTTTCTGCAACCATCTTCATCAGGGCTGAACAGAAAGTACCGCAGTAGCGCGGTTTTACACATCCTAAACATGACAATGCAGAAGCTACATATTTACTGTGACATCTTAGTTTCACTATACTTCGTATTGTAAGCGTTACCATAAAAGATAGTCAGCAAGAACGCAAAGCAGCAACATAAAGGTATCTAATGAAAAAGACATAGAAAGGAGTGGGAGAGTGAAGGAGAGTCACACTGTAATATCCGTAAGTCCTTCATTGAAGAAGAACAGTCTTGGCAAAAGAATTTGGAAAAACTGGGAGCTTTACCTGTTCATGCTTCCCGCGTTGTTGTATTTCCTTGTTTTTCATTATGGTCCGATGTACGGCATTCAGATTGCTTTTAAGAATTTCGTACCTTCGAAAGGAATTACAGGCAGCGAATGGGTTGGTTTTGACCATTTTGAACGGTTCTTTAATTCTTATTTTTTCTGGGATCTGCTCTGGAACACATTCAGTATCAGCTTCTATGAACTTGCCATCGGATTTCCCCTGCCTATTATTCTGGCGCTGGCCTTCAATGAAGTCCGCAACGGCCCGTTCAAGAAATCGGTCCAGACGGTAACCTATGCACCTCATTTCATTTCTGTAGTTGTCATGGCAGGTATGATCATTACCTTTTTATCACCTTCCAGCGGAATGATTGTCCGGTTCATCGAGTTCATTGGTCTTGAACCAGCACAATTTCTGACTGATCCCGCATGGTTCAAGACAGTGTATGTATTCTCTGGCGTCTGGCAGAGTACAGGGTGGGGAACCATTATTTATCTCGCGGCTCTGTCAGGGGTAGATCCCCAGCTCCATGAAGCGGCCATTATGGATGGAGCAAGCCGAATTAAACGGGTGCTGCATATCAATCTGCCGACGATATTACCCACAATTACGATCATGCTGATCTTAAATATGGGTAACATACTGGGCCTTGGCTTCGAGAAGATTCTGCTGTTGCAGAATTCACTCAATATGGAAGCTTCCGATGTAATATCGACCTATGTATACCGCGCCGGTCTGGTAAACGCCCAGTATAGCTTCTCAACGGCTGTTGGATTATTCAACTCGGTAGTCAACGTTATTTTGCTTGTTACGGTCAACCAGATCGCCAAACGCACCAGTGAGAACAGCCTCTGGTAGAAAGGAGTTGAAGTCTATGGTTACTGCGATGAAAGAATCCAGGGGGGACAAGCTTTTTCTGATCAGCACTTATATTTATTTAGGTCTTTCACTGCTGGTTGTTCTCTATCCGCTCATCTATATTCTCAGCGCTTCAATCAGTTCACCGCAGGACGTCAATTCGGGAGCAATGTGGTTGTTTCCGAAGAATGTAACACTGGACGGCTACAAGCTTGTATTTGAGAACCCGAAGATATGGAGTGGTTACTGGAACACAATTATTTACACGGTGGTGGGGACTCTGCTTAATCTCGCCGTCACTCTGCCGGCCTCGTATGCGCTCAGCAGATCTGATTTTGTCGGGCGCCAGTTGTTCATGGGCCTCATTCTTTTCACGATGTTTTTCAGCGGCGGAATAGTGCCGACGTACCTGCTGGTCAAGAACCTTGGACTCATGAACAGCATGTGGGCATTGATTCTGCCGGTGGCCGCTTCAGTCTGGAATATCGTGGTGGCCCGCACCTTTTTTCAGACGACCATTCCAAAAGAACTTCAGGAAGCAGCGCACATTGACGGCTGTACGAATCTAAAGCTGTTCATTCGCATTGTTCTACCGCTGTCGGCACCGATTGTAGCCGTTATGGCCCTGTTCTATGGGGTGAGTCATTGGAACAGCTACTTCCCGTCCTTGATCTATTTAAATGATGAAGCGAAGTATCCGCTGCAGATGGTTCTGCGTCAGATCCTTGTCCTTCAGGAAATGACGGCCGAAACTACGGGCTCATCAATCAACGGTGAGGTGGCGACCGCCATGAATAATAAGGCAGAGACGGCATCGCTGATTAAATATGGAGTCATTGTGGTCTCCACACTGCCCATCGTGGCAATATATCCGTTCCTGCAGCGTTACTTTGTCCAAGGAGTCATGTTAGGCTCTGTTAAAGGCTAAACAGTTAAAATGTGATGATAATAAGGGAGGAATTATGAATGCCGACCACAAGCAAACCATGGAAGCTTCTGTTATCTTCGGCTTTAGTTCTTACATTACTGGCAGGCTGCAGTAATTCAAACGAAGGTGAAGCGAACAACAATCTCGGAAAAGTCGCTGTAAACAATGAAGGTTTCCCGATTGTTAATGAACCCGTCACTCTGTCGCTTATGGCGCCTGATGTAGGGATTCAGAACTGGGAGAACATGGCGGTGCTTCAGCAGATGCAGGAGAAGACCGGTATTACGCTGGAATACAAGAACGCACCGAAGGATAGTTTCGAAACCAAGAAAAATCTGGTGCTCGCCAGTGGGGATTACCCGGATATCCTCTATGCCGCCGGTTTGACAACTGCAGAGCAGATGAATTATGGAGAGCAGGATATCCTCATTCCACTGGAGGATCTGATTGAAGAGTATGCTCCGAATTTCAAGGCGCTGCTGGAAGAGAATCCGGATGTCCGCAAATCGATTACTGCACCGGATGGGCATATCTATTCCTTGCCAGTAGTAGAACTTAGCCAGCACTGGTACCGCAATCCGATGTGGTATAACGGGGACTTCCTGAAGGCGCTCAATATCGATAAACTTCCCGAAACGACAGAGGAGTTGTATACCTATCTGAAACGTGTGAAAGAGGAAGATCCCAATGGCAATGGCATAGCAGATGAAATTCCTATTTCTTCGGTGACAACACCCGCTGCGAACCTCCGTGATATCCGTACATGGCTGCTTGGTGCTTTCGGCATCTATGAAGAAGAAATTTATGTGGACGATGCGGACAAGGTGCATTATACACCGCTTGAAGAAGGCTACAAGGAATATTTGACCTATATGAACCGCTTGTGGTCTGAAGATCTGCTGGATCATGAGAGCTTCTCACAAACAGCGGAGCAAAAGAAGGCCAAAGCACAGAACAATCAAATCGCCCTCTTTTCGGACTGGCATGCTTACATGAGCAAAGGTGGAGAACCTTCGACGGCAGATCCGATGTTTGCACCTGTCCACAGTGAATCAGTTGCTGCTCCAGCGATTGCAAAGAACAGGGGGATTACAAGCGGCGCTTTTGCTATCACGCAGAGTAATCCTGCGCCGGAAGCCTCTATACGCTGGGTGGATTATCTCTATTCCTATGAGGGTGCCATGTTCTTTAATAAAGGTCCAGAGGGCATTCTCTGGGAGTACACCGATAAAGAGAACCGTGTCAAACAGTACTTGCCGGTACCAGACGGCAAGGAAATGGAAGATTATCGGGCAACGCTTACACCTAACTACGGCATTCCCGCTCCAACCCTGTCCATGGATGATATTAATAAAGGGCTAAAGACAGACTTTGACCTGTGGGTAGAGCAGGAGACCAAGCAGAAGCTTCTCGATAAAGGCGCACGAATTCCGTTCCCAACGCTGTTCCTTACCGTGGAAGAGCAGACTGAAATCAGTAGTCTGAATTCTGATTTGAAGACATATGTGAATCAGATGGAGGCGAAATTCATCACCGGAGCCGAGCCGCTTACGGGCTGGGACAATTATGTGGCGACTGTCAAAAAAATGGGCGGAGAGCGTATGGTTGAAATCAACCAGGCTGCATATGATCGCTGGAAATCCGTCCCTGAACATTAAATGCAGGAGGAATAGACATGCAAATCACGAGACATCCGAATAATCCCATTGTTGTCCCGGGCGGTTATGAATGGCGCAAGGTTACGGTTTTCAACCCTGCGGTTATTATCGATAACGGCAAATTTTATATGATTGAGCGCACCGCTGGTTCCCTAACTCCATGCAAAAATTACTTGGGCCTGCTAGAGAGTGAAGACGGGGTGAACTTTATCCACGTGAAGGATGAACCAATTGTGACGCCAGACATGCTGGGATTCCCTTATGGTAGTGTACAGGACCCGCGGATTGTCAAAATTGACGGGACCTTTTATCTGAACTACGCCCTTCGCCCCTGTGCCATGAGTTATTATCCTACCGGGGCAGGTGTCCCCCTTCGCTCTATTCCGAAATATCCGGACGGGTGGGGGGACGAGGAGGGACATTGGTTAACCCGGTCCTCCATCTTGAAATCAGATAATCTGCTGGATTGGGAGTATGTGGCGGACACGACACCTCTTGATATTAATGACCGGGACAACATTCTGTTCCCCGAGAAAATAGGCGGTAAATACGTACTGCTGCGCCGCCCCGAGGAATATGTGGGAGAAGCCTACGGAACAGATAAGGCGGCCATGTGGATTACCTACTCCGAGGATCTCGTGAACTGGGAAGAGCCCAAGCTGCTAGCTACCGCCCAGAACCTCTCTTGGGAATCGCGGAAGATTGGGGGCTCTACGCCACCGATACGTACGGACAAGGGCTGGCTGGTGCTCTATCATGGCGTCGATGAGGACATTGTCTACCGTGTGGGGGCCATGCTGCTGGATTTGGAGCATCCGGAGAAAATCATTGCCCGGACGCATCATTTTATTATGGAGCCAGAGACGTATTATGAGAAATTTGGGTTCCAGATCCCCAATGTCATCTTCCCGACCGGAAATGTGGTCAAAGATGGACTGCTCTATATCTATTACGGGGTAACAGATACGGCGATTGCGCTCGCAACTGTTCCGCTGGATGAGCTGGTAGAGCACATCCTCCAGGAAGGACAGCAGCAAAATAAACCATGAAATGAAGTTGAATCTTTAATTATAAGAATGCTATACAGAAAGGGTGGAAGCTTGCCAACTTAAACAGGTCTTTTCGTAGTAGCCCCTCTCAAGGCATGTTCCTTGCGATACTGTCCTGGCGTCAGACCGATTTCTTTTTTAAACTTGCGGATGAAATTTGGCGCATCCATATAACCGACCTGCTCGATAATTTCTTTGAGCGGTGCGCTAGTATTCTCCAGCAGCCGCATGACTTCATCCGCACGCCGCTGCCAGATATATTGTGAGAAATTGCAGCCGGTCTTCTCTTTGAAGCTCCGGCTTAAATATGAAGTTGAAATGGCAAACTTAAGAGCCACATGCTCCAGACTGAGTGTGTAGTCTGCAAACTGTTGATCCACGTAAGCCAGAACGTCATCCATTAATGTTGACTCGCTTGTCTTTGTATTCAGTTCCACCTGCGTGCAAATGTCAGCGGCCAGACTGAGCAAACGACTCTCCAGCTCTTCAAGTGTTTCGAAGGAAGTCAATTCCGGCATATTAGCGAACACTTCGTTCATACCAAGCTCGGAGGCGGTACGTAGAAAAGCGTTCAGCAGATCGAAACAGATGCAGCGCAGTAGATGAACCTGTAACGGCTCGTCTTTGATCGTATGAATGGTATCGGCAATCATTTGGACAGCTACTGATTCGTTGCCCTGCTTTAGACTCTGCTCCAGTTTCAGCATGGATTTGCGCGGAATCCAGAAGCTCTCGGAAGCAGAAGGACTCAGCTCTGCAAGCTGCTCGAAATAAGTCACCTGACCGCTGCGCCGGATGATCCGGTGCTCCAGAGCTGCAGCGGCTTCAATAAAGGATTGGTTAAGCCGGGTCAAGTCCCTGTAGGCCATGCCGACACCTATACTCAGAGATAGGTGCGAGTGCTCGCGGATCACCGTTTGAATGGCTTCAATGACCTGTTCCAATTGGCTTTGAATCGGCTTGTCCGCATCACCGGGGAGTGAAACAATCAGGGCAAACTGGTCCTTGACCGAGAATTCTACACCAAAGATCTGAGCACCGGTACCTGGAAGACATACATTGCTGAGTATATCCTGCAACAGATGGCGTTCCTGACAGGAATTTCCATCGGGCACAGTATCATCCCAGGACAAAATAGCCGAGAAATAGAGCCCTTGTCCTTGAGGATGCCTGAATCCTGCGCTAAGAATCATTTGCTCGATCTCCGGATCATCCGGCTTGCCGTGCTTGAGTAACAGCAGCATGCACTGATTGCGGACAAAGGGCTCCTGAAAATCAATCTTTACACTGTAATTGTGAAGGGTCTGGCGTATCCATTCCCATTCATTGCGGAGCTTGGGAGCATTATCGCCGCTACCTTTCATTCTGTCCATCAAATCCCTGATCGGATGGTACTGGCGTTTGGCTAACAGCAGAGCAGCAGCTATCCCAGTAATGACTGTAATACAGAAGACGATCAGGATCAGGGTCTGGACATGGGCGACACGGCTGAAGAACTGGAAGCTTGGCATCGTGGTCACATAGGTCCAGCCATTTTCTTCAGATTGGACTGAAACAACGGAGTATTGTTCTCCGTCCATCTTCAAATTGTGAATACCGGGCCCAAGTGTAGCTAAATTCTCAATTTCGTCCTGGGGAAGGCTGATGCCATGGCTGTTCGCGGTCAACACCTCTCCGGAAGGACTGAAAATATAACTGCTTCCTGAGAAATCACTCAAAATCGAATCCATGACCCCGGTAAGGTTAGATTCTTTCATTAAATAAACAACGGTCCCATATGGAAACGGGTCATTCGGTTTAACGGGTACAAGCATGACAAGCATCGACTCCATTCGGGAATTAACCTTCACGTTCTCAGCGGGACGGACCAGAGGCTGCCTAGTTTCATTCAAGTCCCGCCGCAACTCTTCCGGATTCCAATGCTCGAACTGATAGAGGCTATCAAACGTGACGTCAAGATTAGCCAGACCGCGGTACGAATAGATGTTGGAATCGTTATGGAAATAGAGAAGAAGATCCTCTGCAATGCTGCTGCTAGCTTTGTAATTGGCCAGCGCCTGAATCGCCTCCAAGCTGTAATAGGGATGTTGATGTTGTACCATATAAGGGGTCAGGTGTTTGTCATAGGCGATTCTCCCCGCTATTTCCTGAAGTTCATTCATACGGTTATCTATAGTGCTCTTCACCTGGTTAAGTTGATTGACATTTGATTGTTCAATCTCTACACGCAATCCTTTGACAGCGTTTTCATATACAAAAATAGTTACACCTGTCAGAGGGATAAGAAATATGAGAATGTAAGAAAAGGCATATTTCAGCAGAAGCCTTGATTTGAAATGATTCCAGCTGAACCTGAATCTGTTGCGCAAGGATGGCTTGAGTGCCGAATTTGCCATGAAGCAGTCCCTCCATTGTTAGATATTCGAATTAAAAATTTTGAATTAAAAATCAGTGTTCTCTTCTGGATTACTCTTGTGCTAACATAAACATTATAACATTATAATCTTTAGAATAAAGTAGCTCATCAGGCTTATTTTTGCCTATTTGGAAGTACGGATTTCATGAATCATTTTTTGGATTTTGCCTGTATACCGGGGTTGAAAAAGGAGATGGGATGAGTGGGCACAGAGAATGTGCTGCGCAATCTGCAGCTTGTTGACGGGCGAATTATGGATATCGCCATTCAGGACGGGATCATCACTGCCATTACACCGCCAGGCCAGGCTGAAGGAGAAAATGAGCTGGATTGTTCAGGGTTATATGTGTCTAGTGGGTGGATTGATCTGCATGTGCATGCCGTCCAGGAGCTTGATCCCTATGGCGATGATATCGACGAAATTGGTGTTAAGCAGGGGGTGACAACGCTTGTAGATGCCGGAAGCTGCGGTGCAGATCGAATTGGAGCTTTCTATACCGCAAGACTACAGGCTGCTACACAAGTATTTGCTCTGTTGAACATTTCAAGCATCGGTCTCGAACGGACGGATGAACTGTCGCAGCTGGAATGGATTGACCGGGCCAAGGTAATGGAGGCAGCAGCGGCTTATCCTGATTTCATTGTTGGTCTGAAGGCCCGCATCAGCCAAAGTGTCGTCAAAGACAGCGGCATACAGCCGCTCAAGTTGGCACGCACACTCTCGGAAGAAACGAAGCTTCCGCTCATGGTTCACATCGGTTCTGCTCCGCCCGCGATCTCTGATGTGCTGGAGCTACTACAGTCGGGCGATGTAATCACCCATTACCTTAACGGCAAGTCCAACAATCTGTTTCATGCGGACGGCACACCGCTGCAAGAACTACTGGATGCAGCTGCTCGGGGAGTTCATCTGGATGTGGGGCATGGCACAGCGAGCTTCTCCTTCCGGATTGCAGAACAGGCCAAGGTTGCAGGCATTGCGCTGAATACGATCAGTACGGACATTTATCGAGGCAACCGTATGAATGGTCCGGTATACAGTATGTCGAATGTGCTGACGAAATTTCTGTACCTCGGTTACAGTCTGGAAGAGGTCATCCGTGCGGTTACAAGAAGTCCAGCGGAGTGGCTCGGTAAGCCGGAGCTTGGGCAGATTAGGGTGGGACAACAGGCGAACCTGACTTTGTTTTCCCTGGAAGCAGGCGAAAAGCAACTTGAGGACTCGGAAGGTGATGTCCGGGTCACGCAACACTATATTGAGGCTAAAGGAGTCTTTGCTAATGGGTCACTCATTACAGGCTAAATATGGATTGAAGCGTGTTATTAATGCCAGTGGAAGAATGAGCATTCTTGGCGTTTCCGCACCAACGGATTCAGTCATGGATGCGATGAAACAGGGCGGACAGCGTTACGTGGAAATTGCGGATCTTGTGGACAAATCCGGAGAATATATTGCACAGTTACTTGGTTCGGAAAGCGCGGCTGTGGTGAACTCCGCATCCAGTGGTATAGCGCTGTCAGTGGCAGCCATTGTGACTGCCGGAGATCCGCGTCTTAGCCTTCGTCTGCACCAGGAGCCGATATTGAAAAATGAAATTATTATGCTAAAGGGCCATAATGTGCAATATGGAGCGCCGGTCGAAACCATGATATTCCTTGGCGGCGGCCGGGTAGTGGAAGTCGGGTATGCCAATGAAGGCCGCAAGGAACATATCGATCAGGCGATCGGTGAACACACTGCAGCCATTTTTTATGTTAAATCCCATCACGCTGTCCAGAAGAACATGATTTCTGTGGAAGAGGCCTGGGAGGTTGCACAGCGTAGAGGGGTACCGCTGATTGTTGATGCGGCAGCGGAAGAGAATCTGCACAAATATATCCAACTTTCGGATCTGGCCATTTACAGCGGGTCGAAAGCTATTGAAGGGCCTACTTCCGGCATTGTCGCCGGCAAAAAGAAATACGTGGAGTGGCTTAAGGTACAGCTACACGGGATTGGCCGCAGCATGAAGGTTGGCAAAGAGACCGTTTTTGGGTTACTTCAAGCGCTAGATGAATACCAGGACAAAGCGGATAATAGTGAACGAGAGAAGCAGACGCTGGAGGCTCTTCAGCCACTGGATAGACTTCCTGGTGTTTCGGTCCGCATCGTGCAGGATGAAGCCGGTAGATCGATTTTCCGGGGACGTGTCCAGATTGATTCCTCTCTTGTTGGGGTGGATGCGAAGAAAGTGAATGACCAGCTACGTGAAGGCGCAATTGCGGTATATACCCGAGACTATGGCGTCAAGCAGGGTTATTTCGATATTGATCCAAGGTCGCTGCAAGGGGATGATATGCAGGTCATCGTCAGCAGAATACATGAAATCGTGGGAGGCAAACCAGAATGAGTCATATTCAGCAGTGTCTGTATAAGAACAGGGCCGCAATTAATGTACTGGCCGGCAGTATCGGGAACGCCAAGGATGTGTACGAGGCTGCGGAAGGATATGTACTTGTTGGTGTGCTCTCCAAAAATTATGCTACATCGGAAGAAGCTGTAGTCGCCATGACTGAATATGGTCAGGCTATTCAAGATGCCGTATCTATCGGACTCGGGGCCGGAGACAGCCGTCAGGCTACAGTTGTGGCGGAGATTGCAGCGAGTTATCCGGGAAGCCATATCAATCAGGTATTCCCGGCAGTCGGGGCAACCCGTGCCAATCTGGGACCTAAAGATAGTTGGATTAACTGCCTGGTATCTCCGTGCGGTCAGCCAGGTTATGTAAATATATCGACTGGCCCCATCAGTTCAGTAAACACTCCGCAGGCCATTGTTCCGGTTCATGCCGCCATTGCACTGGTTCGTGACATGGGAGGGAACGCGCTCAAATATTATCCGATGCAGGGGTTGAAGCTGGAAGAGGAGTACCGTGCGGTTGCCCAGGCTTGTGGGGAATCGGGTTTTGCCCTGGAGCCTACAGGTGGAATCGATCTGGACAACTTTGGACCCATTCTAGAGATTGCACTAGAGGCAGGCGTACCTCAGGTTATACCACATGTCTATTCTTCAATTATTGAGTCGCAGACCGGGAACACGAACGTACAGGATGTCCGCAGACTGCTCGAAACAATGAAATCGCTGGTGGACCGATATGCCTAGGGTTGCTGCATTTGGTGAAGTGATGATGCGGCTGCAGGTTCCGGGATACGAAACGCTGGTCCAGAGCAGTAGGCTAGAGTATTCTTTTTCCGGTAGCGGAGTGAATGTAACGGCAGCACTAGCAAGATACGGCCATAACGGTGCTCTTATTACAACTTTGCCGGAAACTCCGGTGGGCGAAGCGGCTATCGCTTATCTGCGCAAGCTGGGGGTGGATACCTCTCTTATTAGCCAGGGCGGTAAACACCTTGGGATGTACTTTCTGGAGAATGGCTTTGGAGCCCGCCCTGGCAGAGTTACTTACACAGACCGGCTGGGCAGCAGTTTCAATACCGCGGACGCAGATAATTATGATATGAAAGATCTTGCCTCCCGAGTCGACGTTCTTCATTTATGTGGCATTACGCTGGCTATGAATGATAGCGTGCGCAAGCAGATGAAACGGCTTGCTGAGGAAGTGAAGAGTGCTGGTGGCAAGGTTGTGTTTGATTGTAATTACCGTCCTGCGTTATGGGGGACAGATGGTTATGTCAAGGCCCGCCCGCATTATGAGGAACTGCTGAGGCTGGCAGATCTGGTGTTAATGAATGAGAAGGATGCGAAGTGTATTCTTGGCATCGGAACCGGAGAATATGATAGAATAACACAGATGAAACAAGCGATTCCTGAAGTTGCACAGCGATTCGGAATCGGAACGGTAGCAGGAACTCATCGTGAGATTAACGCTGACCATACGCATTCCTTGACAGGATATATCTATTATCAAGGTACGTTTGTATTTTCACGCAAGCTGACGTTCCCGGTGTACGACCGGATTGGTGCTGGCGATGTGTTTGCTAGTGCCATCATCCATGGGGAATTGCAGCAATATCCACAGGAACATACGGTTAATATGGCAGTGGCGGCAGCGATGCTGGCCCATACCACTCATGGTGATACAGCGCTTTTTACCGAGAATGAGGTGCTCCGGGCGCTGTCGGACCATACCTCAGATGTTGAAAGGTAGTGAACAGTGAGTGTCTCTGAAGCGCAAGCAAGGTCCTTTATATCAGCAAATCCAAAAAATTCTCAAAGATCGGATTCTACATGGAGTATATCCTCTCGGAAGCATCATCCCCTCCGAACCACAGCTAGAGAAAGAATTTGGCGTCAGCAAAATGACAGTCCGCGGTGCGGTCCAAGAGCTGTCCCAGGAAGGTTACGTGCAGAAAAAAAGCGGTGTTGGAACGATTGTGTTGCGCAATACCTCTCATCAGAAGCTCTCAAAGGGCAAACGGTTTACGGAGCTGCTCGTAGAAGAGGGCCATAAGCTGGAAAAGAAAGTTCTGAATTCCTGTTTACTCACCAATGATACCGGAACGGAGGAATATGGTCGCTACGGGCCGTATTGCCAGCGGATTGAAAGGCTCTACATTCTTAACGGACAACCTTATATTCATCTGATACACTTCTTGGCAGCAGCTGCATTGCCTGGCGGAGGCAAGGAAGAAATGAATGGAGACATCCAATCACTGTATGACTCACTGGAGGAGAACGACATTTTGCTGGAGAACTTCAAAGACCGTTTCTTTGTAGAGCCGGCAGCTCCTGAGTTATGCCAACTACTGAAGATCCACCCGGGGACGCATGTGCTTAAGCGCCTCCGTAACTCCTTCGACGGAGAAGGCAGATTAATTGAGCACAGCATCGGCTGTTATAACACTGAACTTCATCATTATCTGGTTAGTTACGACACTTGAGGTCGGCGGTGCAAAAAGAGGGTCCTGCCATTTTCATAACAGGCCCCTTTTTGTGTAAACAACGGTTTATTGGTGAACTAGAAATCCCTCAAACGATCAAATACCTCATATAATTCCTCGTGATTAACCTTAACCAAATCATCTTGACGCAGTTCCAAATTCTGTTGTAGCTGATCCAGCAACGCCGTCAGAACAACATAAATCTCTTCCCGCTCAACAGTTTCGATAAAGCCGGTCTTGGCATCCATCTTGTTGAAGGTCTGTGTGTAGTTCTCAACTATGGAGACGAGCTGTTTGTGCAAAGCCTCCTGATTGTTAAAATCTTGACTTAAGTGACGGATTTCCTTCGAGCACTGCTTGTACAATTGAGTTGCTTTTTTGGCGTGAGCTGCCTTGATGTGGTCCCGCCCATCCCAATCCCGAAACGGATTGTTCAGGTTCTCCGCAAGCCATTCCGGTTTGCGTGCTTTGGTGATTTCCATATCAAGTCCGGAAGCAGCGGATTTTTTATATCTTGTTTTGATCGATTTGGCTGCATCGGCAGGCAGGCTGGTTAGCCACAGCGTAGCCAATTTCGGAAGTTGATCTGGATCAGGGAATTGTTCCCCATTAAAACCGAACAGGTCATATGTAGTGAAGGTTTGCAAATTTGCCAAATGCTGAATCGACTCTATATGGGATACATTGCCGGGTTTACCCCACAATCGCAACTCTGAAAGCTCAGGATAATACTGCACAAGTGGCTCCAGATTGAGTTCCGTGATATCTCTGATATACAGACCTTCAAGTCGTGAGATCCCAGTAACCTGTGGCAGGCCCGATGGAACATTGAGAGTGATGCATTTACCGTCTTCATAAGCCGCAATACGCAGATCAGGAGACAACTCACCTGTGAAATTCAGACTTTTCATCTTTGTGTTCAAGATTAACTCCTTCAACCCGCTGACATCCACAATAAGTTTGGTCAGGTGACTGTTGCTGATATCGAGCATCGTTTGACCATGATGTATGATATGAAGTTCATTAATGAATGGATTGTCTTCTATAAATGAAAAGATCGATTCCGTATATCCATCCATTTCAATATGTGTCAGGCAAGGTAGCTTTGCGAGTTCGGCTACATCTTCCGCAGATGTAGGGCTGAAATCGCGGAGTGTACTCGTACTGCGCCGCATTACACGATCGCCAATCATCACATCTTCGTCATCATCCGCAGCTTGTTTGAACTGCGCTCTTCGGATCGCATCGATACCTTCCCATTCACGCTGGAGATAGAGACTTTCTCCGATCGGCCAGCCTCCGCCATACGTATTTGTTTCCTCGGTGTAGAGAGGGGGGATATTGCCTGCAAGCACATACTGTGAAGGAACATTAGCACTCACAAAACTATGTGCAAGTCGATCATGCCAGAAATAGAAATTACAGATCAGCGGTTTCATTTGATGAAGCTGCATTTCATTAGGCAGTTGATCACCAGTCCAATCCAATTGAAGAACTGAGGCAAGCGTATCAGAAGTTTTACCCTCCGTTTCTTTCAGTCCAGTTACCTGGCAGGCTGTATATTGTTGTAATTTTTCGACGTACACGCAGTACACATCTCCAACATTGGGGATCATGTTATGCTCCTTTCGTTCTGCACCAATCGATGCTAAGCTACTTGTAAACCAAGTATTCTGTAGAACTAATAATAGATGAACTATATCAAAGTCATTCAGAGACTACCATTTTGGATAGAGTCGAATAGGGTTGAATACTTTTATAAAAAGGAACGATGTCTATGGATACAAGTATGAGCCGTAACAAAAAACTGGGTGAGTTTTTGAAATCACGGAGAAGCCGCATTCAACCGGAACAAGTTGGATTGTCAGGATCTTATGGACAGCGAAGAACACCCGGTCTACGGCGGGAAGAAGTAGCGGTATTGGCTGGTGTCAGTGCAACGTATTACACGTGGCTCGAACAGGGGAGGGAGTTGGCGGCTTCACGAGAAGTGATGCAGAGTATAGCGAATGCGCTCCGTTTAACACTGGAAGAGAAGAGTCATCTGTTTGACTTATGGGACCCTAATACGGAACATGAATTCCTTGCTTCGTATTCACAACTGGAGCAAGGGTGGCAGAGTATTATTGGCCAGCTGACTCATCCTTCCTTTATTACCAATGAACGTTCTGAGGTACTTGCCTGGAATGAAGCTGCAGATACGAACCTCTTCAACTTCTCGTCGATGACTGTGAACGAGCGTTTAATGATGCGGATTTTATTTCTGGATACAGCGCTCAGGGAGCGTATGCACAACTGGGAGGAATTCGCGAGGCACTCGGTAGCGGTATTCCGTACTTATTATGACAAGTATACGAGTGACCCCGAATTTAGCAGAATCGTGAAACAATTAAGTGAAGAAAGTGTGGACTTCCGAACGATCTGGAACCTGCACCAAGTTGAATTCAAACAAGTCAATCGTGTCCTGCTTGAACCGACGGATCGGGCAGATGGCGTTGTGTACGCGTACGATATCTTTTCCATGAATAATCTGAACAGCCAATCAGGCATTCATTGTTGTATTTACGTTCCTGTTGCCATATAGAAAGTTAATCAAACTGGTAATTTCTTTACTAGCATAAACAGAGTGTGGTTGGGGTCTCGGAAGTGAAATAGAATGAACTCAAGTTCATACGTATCTAGTTAACGTTGCTATTTCAAGATGAAAAGAGGGAGCCTCATGCTCAAAACAAGAACACTGGGAAATGATAAATTACGAATATCTGCGCTCGGCCTGGGTGTGATGATGATGCCGGATAACGACGAATCGGTACATACCATTCAGGGTGCGCTGGATGCAGGAGTTACCATGTTTGATACGGCGGATCTGTACGGAGAGTATGAAAAACAGCGATTTGGTGGGAATGAAAAACTGCTTGGACGCGCGCTTCAAGGTCGAAGATCCAAAGCAATCGTTGCCACCAAATTTGGTATAACACACACGCAGGGCCCCAAGGGAGATCCGGCCTACATCAAAAAATCAGTAGATGCGAGTCTATTCAACCTGGGAATGGATTATATCGATCTGTATTATCAACATCGTCCTGATCCGAATACACCCATTGAAGAGACGGTAGGCACACTTGCCGATCTGGTTCAACAGGGGAAGATTCGATATATTGGTTTGTCAGAAGCACCAGTAGAGATCATTCGGCGTGCACATGCTGTTCATCCGATTACAGCGTTGCAGACCGAATATTCTTTATGGAGCCGAGAGCTTGAGGATGAGATTATGCCTGTCCTGCATGAATTGAACATTGGCTTGGTTCCATACAGTCCATTGGGGCGTGGTTTCCTGACAGGTCAGATCCAATCTATAGACGATCTGCCGGAAGATGATTATCGTCGTCACTATCCGCGTTTCCAAGGTGAGAACTTTCAGAAAAATCTGGAGGTTGTTGGATTGATCCAAGAGATGGCTAAGCAAAAAGGATGTACGGTCTCTCAACTTGCTCTGGCTTGGTTGCTTGGAAAAGGAGAACATATCGTTCCGATCCCGGGGACTCGCAATCTGGAAAGAGTTCACGAGAACTTGGGAGCGCTACAGGTGTCGCTTACGGATGATGAGATGAACCAGATTGATCACATATCACCCCAAGGCATTGCAGCCGGAGGCAGATTCCCTGGTCAAGTCTAGTTTGTTTATACATGATTCTAAGAAACCTAAAGTTCAGGATTAAAAACAATATATAACATGTGTCAACGGTATTATTTCAATTCTCCTGCATACAGTACAATAATGAGATGTATGCCCAAGGAGGAGAAATAACCGTATGATTGATCCGATTTTGCAAGCTCCGAATGTTCCGTTAGCTGCCGATTCTAATGCGGTTGTCAATTATCAGAGGGATTCACGCAACTATGTAACCCAGTTGTTTGGAGAACAGCTGCCGACCATTGCGAATGGGTTCTTCAACGTATACTTAAGCAAAGGAATCATTGTACAGCCGCACTGGCACACCAATGTCACGGAGATGGTTGTGGTCATCACCGGTGAAATTACAGCATCAGTCTTCAATCCGTTTACGCGTGAACGATTGACATATCGTCTGAAACCAGGCCAGGTTGTGGTATTTCCGAAAGGCTGGTTTCACTGGTTTGTCGCTGAGACAGATGATGTATATGTATTAACAATCTTTGATCAACCAACGCCTGATATTGTATTTGGAGCGGATTTCTTGGCAGCTACACCGCCGGAGGTGGCTCACCGCGCGTACTGTTTGGATGAAGAGGCATATGCGAGAGCTGTTGCTTCCATTAAAAATGATGCGATTCTGGGCCCTCCAATAGGGTGTGATACGCAGGTTTCTGATCAATCGACCTCACCTTCCAAGACGTCCGTATCACCATCCAATAAGCTGAAATCTTAAGTCAAGATTCCTTATTCATTATCAAAGTACACAGCCTGTAACTGGAGTATATCAGTTGCAGGCTTTTTGATGTGTCGATGTAATAATCGTATGAAGTCCATGGAGGGGTTGGTATTATATTAGAAAAAAATTCAAAATGCCTGAGTCAGTGGGTTACGTTCTCTGTTAGTATAGTATGAACATCCAACAAAAACGGAGGACTCATGAATGAACATGTCAGAAATGAAAACGCTTGAAACTGCAATGAGTTATGCACCTATTTTGATGTTTGACAGAGCCGAACCCTTTTATCCTGATTTTGTTGGCATTTCTGTGTTGCATCAATCTGGGCCTTCACCATCGTTCAGAAGGGACATTAAGTTTCCGACCGAGGTAGTACAATATGTAATTGAATATGCAATCTGGTGGGATTATGAGATTGGACATCTGTATGAAATGGAGCATGTATGGGTTTATGTGGGTCATGACGGAGAGGTAGTAGACTGTGAAGCCAGCTTTCATGGGAAGGTGCTGCGCGGATTATTGAAGGAACGGGTCAATGTGGTTGGACATCATGTATGTCTGTACTCACAGCCTGGCAAACATGCTTTCTCACCACTTCCGGTTGTATTTGAGTTATTGCCAAACCTGTATAGTGCAGCAGGTGCCGAAGCTGGATGTGATGGGCTACTTGTGAATGAGTTATTTCAAGATTATTTTGAAACAAATGAACAGATCGATGATCAGGTAGAGCGTTATCTGCAGACCAAAGCGTTTGTACCTACCATGGAGTTCGAAGAATATATACTAAAACCGGAGATGTTCATGACGTGGGATAATCTGTTTGGAATTATTCCGCACAGGATTAAGGACCGCCTAATGGAACTGGAGCAACTATATAACACATAAATAATTAGTTTTAAACGGGTTTTATGTTAATTTAAAGTGTATTTTTTCGCTTCAGAACCAAACTTTGTTGATTCGGGTTTGGTTTTTTTTATGGGAAAATGGACTCAGTATAAGTAATCATTTATTAGACTAAGGTCTTGAAATGTTGAGTGTGTACAGAAAAAATACATAATTTTTTGTGTGGAAAATGATATTTGTTAGACGTAAGAACTATATAACTTCTTGTATAAATAAAAGAAGATCATGTCACATGAAATTTTGTATGGAGATGTATGTGTAAGTCAATGCAGAATGTTGATTATACGTATATATGTAAATGGAAAAATCAATTTAATAGGTAAAAAGTATAAATTATATTAAAAAGAAGATTCTTTATATCTGAAATAAAAATTCATAATAGTGCATATTTATAGAAATAAAAATCTCCTATTCAGTTTTAATATATTTATGTCGAAATAGATCGTAAGTTGTCTGGAGCGCGACCTTGAGAAGGGTTTACTAAGCGTTATATACATAACTGGACACTACGATGACTAGGAGGAGATTACATGAAGTGGTTTGGAAATTTGAAAACAGCAACAAAGATTATCTCAGCGTTTTTAATTGTGTCGATAATCCTTGCGGCGCTTGGCGTCTACTCTGTAGTAACATTGAGAAGTACGAATGAACGAATGCAAGAGATGTATAACAACAATCTAATCTCTGTCAAAGAATTATCCTCTGCTCAGATTGATTATCAAAGAATGCGTGTGAACGTGCGTGATTTAAGCTTCGAAACCGTCGAAACCGAAAAAACTCGGATCACGGAGAACATCGCTTCGATCCGTCAGAGTGTGAATGATCGCCTGACCATCTATCGTCCTCTTGCAACAACCCCTGAAGAAATAGAATTACTCCGTAATTTTGCTGCAGAATATCCTGGATATTTAACAATGTTTGAACGAGCAACTAATCTGGCTGTCGCAGATGATCAAAGTGCCTTTAATACCTATCTTAAATCTGAGCTTAAACCACAAGGCGACAAGATTGTTGTGCTCCTTACCAATTTGATCGACCTTAACGAAAGTTTGGCTGAACAGGCGAATATACAATCTCAGGTTGCCTATTCACAAGCATTTAAAGTAACGATAATTCTTGTGGTTCTGTCCGTACTCTTCAGTATCCTCATTGGATATATCATCTCTCGCTCCATTTCGAAACCACTCATGGCCATGCTGGGTCTAGCTACGGAAGTTGCCAACGGAAATCTGACCCTTAAGTCAGACATCTCCAGCAAAGATGAAGTGGGTCAACTAGCCGCGGCACTGAATCGGATGGTTGATAATTTGAAAGAGTTAATTAACAATATCGTGATGAACTCCCAAAGTGTTGCTGCTTCTTCGGAACAGATCTCAGCCAGCACACAGGAAATTGCGAGTACCAGCACGAGCCAATCCAGTGAGGCAGGAAATATCTCCGAGTTGTTCAAGGAGCTTTCACTTGCCATTAACTCCGTCGCTGCAAGTGCGGAAGAAGCGGCTGAACTGTCCAACGATACGGTGAAGACTGCCCGTGAAGGTGGACTTGTTGTACAGACTTCGTTGGAAGGTATGCAAGCTGTTAATACAAAAATGACCAAGCTTGAAGATGATTCTCGTAAAATCGGTGACATCATTGAAGTGATTGACGATATCGCTGAGCAGACCAATCTGCTCGCGCTGAATGCTGCAATTGAAGCGGCACGTGCCGGAGAACAAGGACGAGGATTCGCTGTAGTTGCAGATGAAGTCCGGAAGCTTGCCGAACGAAGTGGCTAGGCGACCAAAGAAATTACAGCCATCATCAAAGCAATGCAGGAAAACACGAGACAAAGTGTGCAAGCCGTAGCAGCCAGTGTTGAGCAGTCTTCCATGACGGGACAGGCGTTTGATCAGATCATTGATATGGTCAATAACTCTTCACAGAAAGTAAACGAAATTGCTGCTGCATGTGAAGAAGAAGCAGCCCAAGCCGCAGAGGTGATGAGCTCTGTTGAATCCATCTCGGCTTCCAGTGAGGAATCCGCTGCAGCGTCTGAAGAGACAGCGGCAACATGCCAGTCTTTGGCACATCTGGCGGAAGAACTGGCGAATTCGGCAGCGGCCTTCAAAACAAATTAATTAAATTGAATTGAGGGTGAATCGATGTCTTCACTTCAGAAGGAACAATATATTGAACTGTCTGTAGGTGCAGAGACCTGCGCCATTCGAATCGAAGAAATTCACGAAATTATTAAAATGCTCAGCATTACAGATATCCCATTTAGCCGTCCTGAGATCAAAGGGGTAGTCAATCTGCGTGGCAAGGTTGTATGTGTGATGAGCTTGCGGAATCTGCTGGGTATGCCAGATGAACCGGACAACAGAGCGACTCGTATTATCGTAGTTCGACATCAGGAAGAATATATTGGCTTGATCGTGGACCGCGTGAACAAGGTAACCACATATTCCGAAATACATCCGCCAACCGGCGGATATGGTCGTAACCGTGAAGGTTTATTCCATGGTGTGGGTCAACAGAAAGACAAGCTTGTGGGCATTTTGAAACTGGACGAAATATTGGGCGGTTAGGGAGGTATATACGAATGATGGATTTGTCTGCCTACCGTGACATCTTTATCGAAGAACTGAATGATCAACTGGAACGTATGGATCAGTCTTTACTGGCATTGGAGCTTTCACCTTCTGTTGAACTGGTTCAGACGCTGTTTCGGGCAGCCCATACCATCAAGGGATCGGCATCCACAATGGATTTTCGTGAATTAAGCGATCTCACGCATGAAGTGGAGTATGCCCTTGAATGGGTCCGGGAGAAAAAACCGGAGATGACTTCGGAGCTAATTGATACGTTGTTCCGCTCTTTGGACGCCATGAAGGTGCTTCGTGATCAGTACATCCGTGGGGAAGCCTATGCAGATTTTCGAGCGGTAGTACGAGAAATAAAGGATTTAATTCAGACCGCGGCAGTAGTCGGGCAACTTAAAGTACCTCAATTGCAACCAGCAGAATCGATTGTGGCACAGGTGGCTATAGTGTCAGGCAAGCAGTTATTGTCCATTCATATCGTGCTGGAGCAGAAGTGCATGATGAAAGCGGCCAGATATCATATTTTACGACAACGCATTGAGGACATCTGTGGTACGGTTGTCGCTACTTCGCTCATGGAGAGCCAACCGGGCGCGCAGAATGAAGATGATCATTATGGTCAGTTCATCATCATCGTAGCAACGTCGAAGGATCCCCAGCAGCTTAAGGCAGAGCTGTCTTCAGACTCGGATATTCATATGCTGGAGATAGATCCATATCTGCTGGAATCCAATGAGGTTGCAGCGACTTCTGCACCACTTGAATTAATCTCTGAAACAGTGCAATCGAAACAAAGCTTGCCTACCGTGAATACAACTGGGCCGGATGAGAAAGTGAAAGCTGCGCAACCTACAGTTCGTGTGAGTGTTGAGCGTCTGGACCATTTGATGAATTTGGTCGGTGAACTGTTAATTGATCAAACATCCCTTGCAGATCTGAGTGGATCGGGTGCGCGTAAGGAGTCTTCAACACTCATCCGGAGTATTAGTGGTGTATCCGATCATATGAACAGGGTAATCAAGGAACTCCAAGAAGGTGTGATGAAGACACGGATGTTACCCATTGATCAACTATTCAGTCGCTTCCCGAGATTGGTTCGTGACCTATCACAGAAGCTGGGTAAGGATCTGGAACTGGTTATTCAAGGTGGAGAGACTGAGCTTGACCGGATGATTATTGAAGAATTGAGTGACCCGCTGATCCATCTCATCCGCAACAGTGCAGATCACGGCATTGAAAGTGCAGAGGTTCGGGCGGAGAACGGTAAGCCGTCCAAAGGACGTATTACATTAACTTCGTTTCATGAAGAAAATCATGTTGTCATTCGTTATTCGGATGATGGCAAAGGTATCGATGGTGAGAAGATCAAAGCTTCCGCCTTGGGCAAAGGTATCATTAGTAAGGAACAGGCTGCACGCCTAACAACACAGGAAGCTGTCCATCTCATATTTGAGCCTGGTTTCTCCACGGCTTCTTCTGTCAGTGAAGTATCAGGACGCGGCGTTGGAATGGACATCGTGCGTAGTCAGATCGGGCGACTCAACGGTATCATTGATATTGATACGGAGGTTGGTGTGGGTACCACGTTTACGATTCGTCTACCACTCACACTGGCGATTATTAAAGGTCTGTTAGTCAAAGTGTCGGGCCGTGTGCTGATCTTGCCGATGTATAATGTTGCTGAGATTGTTCGAATTTCACCTGAAGATATTCAGATGATCCAGGGGCAACAAGCGATCCTGAATCATGGACGAATTGTACCTTTTCACCGACTGTGCGACAGGCTCAACTATCCACGAACGGACCGTAAATCCAAAACCATTCCTTTGGTGATCGTGCGTTCCGTTGATAAAATTGCAGCTTACGCAGTAGATGAGATTATAGGAAATCAGGAAGTCGTTATTAAGACGCTAGGTACGTATCTGGGAGCGATGAACCATCTGTCTGGAGCAACGATCCTTGGTAATGGTAAGGTTGCCCTTATATTGGACGCGTCCTATCTGGTGAGTCTTTAATCGTTAGATAAACACATACATTATGCAGGCCAAAGAGCCTCATCCTCCATAACTGGACGGTGGGGCTCTTTGTTGTACCTTTTGACATTGTGACCAACTCAGGATTTGAAAATGAGATCCATAAACCGGTTGGCAGCCAGAGAAATCGGCATATTGCGTTTGGTCATAATCCCCACATGGGAAGGGGGGAGCGGGACATCAAGCTGAATTTCGAAGAGAGAACCTTCCTCCAGCTCTTTGGATATAAATTCACGTGTAACATAGGAAATCCCCAGTCCTCGACGCGCAAACTCAATCAACAGATCAACACTACCGACCTCAATCTCAGGTTTCAACGTGTAATTATAGCTGTTAAACAACTCGGTTATAGCCATCCGAACCCGGCTGTTTCGGGAGAAGAGAATCAGTTGATGCTCCAGAAGCATCTCAAGTGTCATGACTTTCCCCTTCAACTGAGCATAACGTTCCCCGGCTACAAAACAGTCCTTCAACTGAATACTTTCCCTGACTTCTAGCTGTGGATCAACAATGGGCATCCGAACAACACCAAGATCAATCTTGCCTTCTTTCAAAAAGGTAATCACTTCCGGCGTGGTTCCATGACTCAGATGTAGCTTGATGTTAGGGTACAAGGTGTGGAATTCCTCTAGATACGCCAGCATGTAATGCTTGAACAGGGAGTCACTGCCACCAATCCGGAGTTCACCATTGTCGAGATTCTTCAGTGCGGCCATTTTTTCTTCCGCAAGTGAGATCAGAATCTGGGATTGTTCAATATAGGAGTATAGACTGGCACCTTCCTGTGTCAACGCTACACCCTTGGAATTTCGATAAAACAAGGTAAGACCAAAGCTCTCTTCCAATTGTTTAATGGCATGACTGACGCTGGGTTGAGTGATATACAGTGCTTTCGCAGCCTGTGTCAAACTTCCCGTTTTGGCGGCCCAATAAAAGACTTTATATAGTTCGTAATTTGTAGTCATAGATGTGGTCTATAGCTCCTGTGAAATATATTAATTACTTGTATAGCTATAAAACGTATTATAGTGTAACTACAACAAAGAAACCAGAGTTACTTGGAAGGAGAACGGTAAGATGGAACCAACTACCATTGTTTTATTTGGTGCAACTGGCGATTTAGCCAAAAGAAAAATATATCCTGCCTTATATAACTTATATCTTGAGCAGAAGCTTCCTGAAACCTTCTCATTGATTGGTCTGGGGCGTAGAGATTGGTCTGATGAATTCTTTCAGGCACAAGTGGAAAAATCATTAAATGAATTTTCCAGACGCCAAGCTGATCCTGAAGTTGTGAAGTCATTTGTGAAAGCTTTCCGCTACAGTGTATTGAATATAAGCCATAAGGAAGATTATATAAAGCTGTTGGGATTAGTTGAACAAAGAGAAGCTGAGCTTGGCATTCCGTCCAATCGCTTGTTTTATCTCTCGGTTGGTCCGGAATTTTTCGAACCGATTGCCGAGAACATTCAAGAAAGTGGACTGGGTTCCACAGAGGGATGGAAACGCCTCGTTATCGAGAAGCCATTTGGTCACGATCTACAGTCTGCGAGAGACCTTAATCGCAAATTAAGCGAATCGTTCACGGAGGAAGAGATTTATCGGATTGACCACTATTTGGGCAAACCGATGGTACAGCGTCTGGAGACGTTGCATCAGAGTAACCCAATCATGAAGGCGTTATGGAACAACCGTTACATCTCCAATGTACAAATTACGGCGAATGAGACTGTAGGTGTCGAAGAACGTGCATCCTATTATGATCATGTTGGTGCAGTGCGAGACATGTTCCAGAATCATATGTTGCAATTGCTCATGATGATGGCGATCCAGCTTCCATACAACAGTACTTCCGAAAAAGTTGGATTGAAGAAAAAACACATTATGGAATCGATCCAGCCGTTACAAAAACAAACTGTGGGCGCAAACATCATCCGTGGACAGTATGCAGCAGGCAACATTCAAGGTAAACCGGTAAATGCGTATACTGCTGAACCGGGTGTAGCCGAGAATACGATGAATGACACATTCATTGCTGCCAAATTGCAAATTGATGATTTCTTCTGGCGTGGTGTTCCGTTTTACATTCGCACGGGTAAAAGAATGAAGGAGAAATCAACACGTATCGTGATTGAATTCAAAGAACCTTCAGGACAGACAAATGTGCTGAAAAACAAAGGTTCCAAACCAAACCTGCTCGTCATTGAGATGAGTCCGGATCAGAGCATGACATTGCAACTGAATGCAAGTGATCCTGAGAATAAAGGTGAATTCAAACCGGTTCATATTGATCTTTCTCCAGACAAAGGTGACCTCGCGGAGGCTTACGAGAATCTGATTCGTGATGCTTTGCTGGGTGATCCAACCTTCTTTGCCCACTGGGATGAAGTAGAATTGTCATGGGCATGGGTGCAGCCAATTCTGGATGCATTCCAGGAAAATCTGTTGCCACTTCACCTGTATCCTGCGGGTAGCTATGGACCGGTTGAATCAGATGTTATGCTTGAAGAAGAAGGTCACCACTGGTGGTTTGATGAGCCGGCGGATCAGGAGTCTGTAGTTACAAATAGCATACCCTTGGCGGTTAATGCGAATCTCTAAACCAAAATAAATAATATATCCGGAGGTAATTTAATCATGAAATTTTTTATCGATACAGCTAACGTGGAAGATATCCAAAAAGCATACAAAATCGGCGTATTGTCTGGCGTAACAACAAACCCATCTTTGGTAGCCAAAGAAGGCGTGAAATTCGAAGATCGTATTGAAGAAATCTTGCGTTTGGTACCTGAAGTGGAGTCCGTTTCTGCGGAAGTGACACCAGATGCCCTTACTGCTGAAGAAATGATCGCGCAAGCAGACGAATTGATCAAAATTAACAACAGCGACAAAAACATCACGATTAAATTGCCAATGACACTTGCAGGACTTGAAGCTTGCCGTTACTTGACTAAAAAAGGTGTGAAAACCAACGTAACGTTGATCTTCACTGTGAACCAGGCTCTCCTGGCTGCTCGTGCTGGTGCGACATATGTATCCCCATTCCTGGGACGTCTTGATGATATCTCCGAGGATGGCGTACAATTGGTTACCAAAATTGCTGAATTGTTCCGTACACATAACTTGGATGCACAGATTATTGCGGCTTCTGTAAGACATCCGGATCACGTTACACGTGTAGCGATGGCTGGAGCACATATTGCTACTGTTCCATTCTCCGTCATTGAACAAATCTCCAAACACCCACTGACAGATCAAGGTATGGACAAATTTGCAGCTGACTGGAAAAAAACAGTACAATAATCTATAACCATTCATTCGTTTCAACTTACTATATAAATAATGGAGTATTGGGAGGACATAATGAGTAAACAACAGATTGGTGTTATTGGATTGGCAGTAATGGGTAAAAACCTGGCTTTGAATATTGAAAGCAAAGGTTTCTCGGTAGCGGTATTTAACCGTTCCCCGGAGAAAACGAACGATCTTCTGAAAGAAGCAGAAGGTAAAAACCTGACAGGTGCGTTCACGATTGAAGAATTCGTGGAATCCCTGGAGTCTCCGCGTAAAATTCTGATCATGGTGCAAGCAGGAAAAGCAACAGATGCAACGATCGAGCAACTGCTTCCTCATCTGGATCAAGGCGACATTATTATCGATGGAGGTAATGCTTACTTCCCTGATACACAACGTCGCAGTAAAGAACTGGAAGAAAAAGGTTTCCGCTTCATCGGAGCAGGTGTATCCGGTGGTGAAGAAGGCGCACTGAAAGGCCCGGCAATCATGCCAGGCGGCCAGGAAAGTGCTTATCAGTTGGTAGAACCGATCCTTACAGCGATCTCCGCTAAAGTTGGCGATGACGCTTGTAGCACATATATCGGACCAGACGGTGCCGGACACTATGTGAAAATGGTGCATAACGGTATTGAATACGGAGATATGCAGTTGATTGGTGAAGCTTATCACTTGCTCAAATCCGTATTGAACGTTTCCGTTGAAGAGTTGCATGAGATCTTCACCGAGTGGAATCAAGGGGAGCTGGACAGCTACCTGATCGAAATCACGGCAGATATCTTCTCCAAATACGATTCAGAAACAGGTAAACCAATGGTTGACGTCATTCTGGACGCGGCTGGACAAAAAGGAACAGGTAAATGGACAAGCCAAAGTGCGCTGGATCTCGGCGTACCATTGTCCATGATTACGGAATCCGTATTCTCCCGTTTCCTCTCTGCGATGAAGGACGAGCGTGTAGCAGCTAGCAAAATCCTGAATGGACCAGCAACTGAAGCGTTCTCCGGCGACAAAAAAGCGTTCATCGAGAACGTGCGTAAAGCATTGTTTGCAAGTAAAATCGTATCCTATGCACAAGGATTTGCACAAATGCGTGCAGCTTCCGATGAATACGGCTGGGATCTGAAGTACGGTAACATTGCCATGATATTCCGTGGTGGTTGCATCATCCGTTCGCAGTTCTTGCAAAACATTAAAGAAGCATATGACAAAGATGCAGAACTCAAAAACTTGCTGCTTGATCCTTACTTCCAAAACATCGTTGAATCTTATCAAGGTGCATGGCGTGAAGTTATAGCGGCTGCTGTAAAACAAGGTATTCCGGTACCTGGCTTCTCCAGCGCTCTTTCTTACTACGACAGCTACCGTACAGAGCGTTTACCAGCAAACTTGCTGCAAGCACAACGTGACTATTTCGGTGCTCACACATTCAAACGTGTGGACAAAGAAGGTTCATTCCACTTCCAGTGGATGGACACTAACGAGTAATTTTAATTCCGAAAATATAGCATTCCTGCAGTTATCCTTGAATTTAACTATTCAGGGCGGCTGCGGGAATGCTTTTTCTGGTTAATGGTTCGAATTTGAATATCATTAAATTGTAATAAAATGTACGAATCTGGGTTTGGCAAACAGATGATCTGACCCTTCAACTGCGTTATACTTGTTCAGACGGAACTACATCCGTGATGAAAATTCAGAATACAACTTATTGACGTGGAGGTTAGACCGGGCATGTTTGTATTAGCGGGTATATTGTTTTTGGTCGTATACGGTTTATTAGTGTTCTACATAGGCTGGAGCGGTTGGAGTTGGATGAAACCAGTTGTGTCCGCCAGATTTCGATGGTTTTATATTATTGCGCTTGTATTCCTTGCTGTTTCCTTCATTCTTGCACGGGTATTTGGAAGCATCTCGTTCCTCGGTATCATCGGTTCTTACTGGCTGGCAATCTTTTCGTTGTTATTGCTGATCCTGCCCGTCGTTCACCTGACGATGTGGTTGCTGAGATTAACCCGTATTCCAAGACATCACACACAGAAGTGGGCAGGTGTCGTTACGCTGGTGTTATTAGTGTCCACATTAGGTTATGGAATTTTTAACGCTTACAGCCCGGTAGTGAGAATGTATAACATTCAGATTGATAAAAAAGTAGAAGGTGTAGACAAGCTCAACATTGTCATGGCTGCCGATATGCACTTTGGACTTCTGTCTGGCCCTGCACATGCCAAACGCATGGTGAAGGAAATTAATGCACTGAAGCCGGATCTAGTGCTGTATCCTGGAGATATTATTGATGACAATCTGGATATGTACCTCAATAGCGGAATTGCCGATATTATCAGTGAAATTCAGGCCCCATACGGTGTCTATGCTTCACTCGGGAATCACGATAAGTTTGATGGTCCGATTGAAGATCTGATTGCTGCGCTGGAGAAGAGCAACATGCAAGTTTTGTACGATGACAAGATCGTGCTGAATGACAAGATCACCCTCATTGGTCGGAAAGACCGAACAGAGAAGGATCGGGCAGAAGTAGCTACTTTAATGCAAGGCACTGATTTGACCCAACCGGTACTTATGATGGATCATCAGCCGTATGATCTGGATATTGCGGAGCAGAATAATGTAGATCTGGTCGTATCCGGTCACACCCACCGTGGTCAGATTGCCCCGGCTCAGTTCATTACACAAGCGATCTACGAGAATGATTGGGGTTATCTGCAAAAGGGCTCTATGCACTCCATCGTAACCTCAGGATTTGGCTTCTGGGGACCTCCAATTCGCACAAGTAGTCGTTCGGAGATTGTAAAGATTAATGTGACGTTCCAGCAATAATACGGTGGGCCCTTCGAGAGAAGGGTCTTTTTTGTTCGAAGCAAGTGATCAAGTGATGCTTATTGGTTGATTTCGTTTGAATCTGCTCCAAAATGTGAATACTAAAGCATATGCACCCTTAAACGTGGAAGCTTAGGGAAAAGACTCATGTGAGGGAATGAAGTGGAATAGCAATAGTAGTATTTTTGGGTTGACACCGTTTTCAGGTTATGATAAATTATATCCGAGGCTTGTTACCGGTAATGCGGGCAAAACCACTATGGAAATGATTTTATTATTTCTGTTTTGGTTTTGCCCTTTTTTATTCCTCAAAAAAAACCAGGTGGGTCCATAATGATTATTAAACAGATATTTAATAACAATATTGTCAGTACCGTGGATGACAAAAATCAGGAACTACTGATCCTCGGCCGGGGTATCGGATTTAAGTTCAAAGCAGGCGATGAGATTGATGAAGAGCGGATTGAGAAGGTATTTCGTCTTCAGGATGCATCGATTTATGAGAAATTCAAATCCATCGTAGCTGAAGTGCCGATTGAGATTCTGCAGGCAACCGATGATATTGTGACACTGGCACGAACGCAATTGAACAAAACCATCAGTGACGGAATCTATGTCTCGCTGTCTGATCACATACACTTTGCTGTTCAACGCTTGGAAAAAGGAATGATTACTCGTAATCCACTTTCTTGGGAAGTTCAGCACTTCTATAAGGCGGAGTATGATGTGGCCAGAGAAGCACTGACCTTGCTGAAGGAAAGACTGGATATTGAGTTTCCCAAAGATGAAATCTGTAATATTGCCTTACATTTCATCAATGCGGAAGTCAATGATTCCATGAACGATGTCACCCATCTGATGCAGCTGTTGCAGGAGATCATGAATATCATCAAATATCACTTCAACGTCGAATTGGATGAAGATAGCGTCAATTATTTCCGCTTCATCACCCATTTGAAATATTTCTGTCAGCGTGTCATTACACATTCTTCACATGATGATGCTGAGGAGTATTTATATGAAGTGGTTCGGAAAAACTATCCGGAGACATTCAAATGTATTGGCAAGATCGAGACTTTTATCCATAAGAACTATCAGTATGACATGACTCACTCTGAGCAGTTATATCTAACGCTCCATCTGGAACGTTTGATGAAAACCAAGCGGGACGAAAAGTCCACGCAATAGAATCAAATCACAACTGGATATACTATGGGCTTGTTACTGTTCAATCAGGCAATACCCGAATGAGATGGCGCCATCAATATGCGCTAGATTCGTTCGGGTATTTTTTATTGGAAAAATGAGGAGGAAAACATCATGAAACATCAGGAAACGGCGCAGGAAATCATTAAAGCCGTTGGGGGAACAAACAATATTAACTCAGTTTATCACTGCGTCACACGTTTGCGCTTTGATCTGAAAGATAACGAGAAAGTCGACAACGGCTCACTCAAGAAACTGGATAAGGTCATGGGAACAAATATTTCCGGAGATCAATTCCAGGTCATTATTGGTAATGATGTGGCAAAAGTATTCGATGCCATGGTGAAGGAAAATCCGGCAATCCAACAAAGTACAGAAAACAAAGAGCCAAAGTCGGATAAAAAACAAAATGTCGTGCTGAAAATTTTTGAAACAATCGCAGGTGTCTTTGCCCCGATGCTTCCAGCGATTACTGCGGCAGGTATGCTCAAGGGATTACTTGCACTATTTGTGTCCGTAGGTTGGATGTCTGCCGGAACGGATACGTATCGTATTCTTTCAGCCATCGGTGACGGCGTATTCCACTACCTGCCTTTACTGATTGCAGTCAGCGCTGCTCGTAAATTCGGCAGTAACCCGTTTGTTGCGATTGCACTAGGTACAGCACTGATGTACCCAGATATGACAGCATTGTTATCTAGCGGTGAATCGGTTGGATTTTTGGGAATCCCAGTTACAGCAGTAAGTTATGCTTCATCGGTTATTCCGATTTTACTCGCTGTTTGGTTGATGTCCTATGTTGAGAAATGGGTTGACCGCGTTATCCCTGCTGCACTCAAGCTGCTGCTTGTGCCACTGATTACCTTGCTTGTAATGGTTCCGGTAACGCTGATTGCGATCGGTCCATTGGGTACATTTGTAGGTAGCGGACTGTCTGGCGGCATCAACTGGCTGCTGAATGAAGGCGGATTGATTGCAGGTATTGTTCTTGGCGGCGCGATGGCGCTCATTATTATGACAGGAATGCACTATGCACTTGTGCCGATCATCCTGAGTAATATCGCTACACTGGGCTTTGATAAATTCTTGCCATTGACCTTTATCTCCAATATGGGTCAGGCTGGTGCAACACTCGGCGTATTCTTCCGGGCAAAAGATAAAAAACTTAAAACCGTGGCACTGTCTACGAGCTTCACCGCACTCATGGGTGTAACGGAGCCGGCTATGTACGGGGTTAACATGAAGTATAAAAAACCATTTGCCGCAGCGATGATTGGTAGTGCAGTGGGTGGCGGATTCGCACTTGCTTTTGGCGCGAAAGCGTATGTACTTGCGGGTAATGGTGGTCTCCCAGGACTTCCCTCCCTGATCGGACAGACCTTCTGGTATTCCTTTGGCGGCATGATTTTGGCCTTTATCGTGGGTGCAATCATGTCTACGATATTTGGTATCAAAGAAGAAGAAGGAGACGCTGAGGCGTTAGCTCAATTCTCACCGGGTGCTTCTACAGCACCAGCGAAAGTTGTTTCCAACGAAGCTGCAACCGTAAATGTGGACGACATGGGCGATCCAACACCAACGAGTGATGCAGTAGCTGTTGCACCGATGACAGGTAAATCCATCCCGCTCAAAGAAGTCAACGATCCAACATTTGGTGATGAATTGATGGGTAAAGGTGTGGCATTTGTTCCAACGGTGGGCGAATTGGTTTCTCCAGTGACAGGTACCATCATGAATGTGTTCAAAACAAAACATGCGATCGTTGTCCGCAGTGATAACGGAATGGAATTGTTGATTCATGTTGGAATTAACACGGTGAAGCTGCGTGGACAGTATTTTGATGCACATGTTGCTACAGGAGCACGTGTACAGGCTGGAGACAAGCTACTCACGTTTGAACTGGCCGAGATTGCAAAAGAATACGACATCACAACCGCTATGGTCGTTACCAATACGGCTGATTACAAGCAGGTTTTACCTGTGAAATTGGGCGAAATTACGATGGGTGAAGACGTATTGAAAGC
This sequence comes from Paenibacillus amylolyticus, assembly GCF_047302515.1. Classification (GTDB taxonomy): domain Bacteria; phylum Bacillota; class Bacilli; order Paenibacillales; family Paenibacillaceae; genus Paenibacillus; species Paenibacillus amylolyticus_G. The sequence goes on from NZ_CP168019.1 coordinate 1,696,052, forward strand.
TGAAATCTAAACGCTCTGTCTCAGGACTAACAATATCAACAGAAGAAGGAGAGATACGAATGATTAATCGACAAGGGTTTCCGGAAGGTTTTCTATGGGGCGGCGCTATTGCCGCCAATCAGGCTGAAGGTGGATTCGACGCTGGCGGCAAAGGATGGTCCACAGCGGACATGGTTCCTTATTTTGAGAAAAAGGATTATACCAATCTTAGAGAACTGATGCATGTCACCAGTGCAACGGTTGAGAAAGCAATGGCACATCATAGTGCGGAAGGTTATCCGAAACGTTACGGGATTGATTTTTATCACCGTTTCAAAGAGGATATTGCATTGTTCGCCGAGCTGGGCTTCAAGACCTTCCGACTGTCCATCAACTGGCCGCGTATTTTCCCGAATGGTTATGATGCCGAGCCAAATGAAGAGGGACTGCGCTTCTATGACGAAGTGTTCGATGAACTCCGGAAATACGATATCGAACCACTTGTAACCCTCTCGCATTATGAGATGCCTATGGCACTTGTTCTGAAATATAACGGCTGGGCTGGTCGCGAAGTGATTGGACATTTTGTAAGATATGCGGAAACCGTGATGAACCGATACAAGGACAAAGTAAAATACTGGTTGACGTTTAATGAGATTAATACGACCATTATTGAACCGTTCACAGGCGGCGGTATTATTGAAGACCGAGTTGAGAACACGATGCAGGCTTCTTATCAGGCACTTCATCATCAATTTGTAGCCAGCAGCCTGGTGACAGAGCAAGCACGTCAGATTAACCCGAATTTCCAGATCGGATGTATGCTTGCACGTATGATTCATTACCCGGCGACGTCGAAGCCAGAGGATGTGCTGCAAGCACAGATCGATAATCAGCTGAACCTGCTGCATACGGATGTACAAGTTCGTGGTAGTTATCCAACGTTTATGGCTCGGTATTGGGCAGAGAACGGGATTACCATTGCCATGGAACCTGGGGACGAGCAGATCCTGCGTGAGCACACGGTTGATTTCATCTCGTTCAGTTATTACACATCCTTGGTGTCCGCAGTGAACCCAGAGGAATATGGAGTAACTGGAGGCAACCTGTACAGTACAATTAAGAACCCGAATCTGGAGCGTACAGAGTGGGGCTGGCAGCTTGATCCGATCGGTCTGCGCGTTGCACTGAAAGAGCTGTATGACCGTTATCAACTGCCATTGTTTGTGGTAGAGAACGGCCTTGGCGCCAAAGATACCGTTGAAGCAGACGGTTCCATCAACGATGATTATCGTATTGATTATCTGAGAAAACATATCACACAAATGAAAGAAGCCGTTATGGATGGTGTGGACCTGATGGGATATACCAACTGGGGAGCGATTGATATCATCAGTGCATCCACTTCGGAAATGTCCAAACGTTATGGCGTGATCTACGTGGATCAGGATGACAACGGACAAGGCACATTGAATCGTTATAAGAAAAAGAGCTTTGGCTGGTACCAAAAAGTCATTGCCTCGAATGGCGAGAATTTGGAATAGATCAACTATATAGGCACCCCGGGCGTAGCATGTATTGCGGCGCCGGGGCGCCTTTTTTATATGATCAGGTGGTATTCTCATCAACGCTATTGGCATTTCAAGGTAAAAAAGATGACTACATAACATTCTGGATGGTATACTGTGATCGTATTGGGGGAGGGATAACCATGAAGAAGCCTATTATTGCTGTAGATATGGATGACACGATATGTCATTTGGTCAAGCGGGCTATATATCACAACAACCTCAACTTCCCGACCCATCCGTTGCGCTACGAGGATATGATTCATTGGGATACATCCCATTTGCGTCATCCAGAGAGCACGCATGATGTATTTTATGGCCGGCCGGGTCTGTTCGAGGAATTGGAGTTATACGACGAATATGTTGTAGATGAGATGCGAAAGCTGAACGATGCTTATGATGTTATTGTTGTGACGGCAGCAGAACCAAGAACAGTCGTTGAGAAGTGGAACTGGCTTCAGCAGCATATGCCTTTTATAACCGCAGAACAGTTTATTACATGCAAAAGAAAAAACCTGCTCAGCTTCGATCTGCTCATTGATGATGGAGCACATAACCTGATCCCCGCGCATGAGGATGGCAAAAAGGTCATATGTATCCCACATCCGTGGAATATACAGGAGCGTGAGCGATACAACTTTCCGTTGATGTCTTCATGGAAAGAGGCCAAGACATACATAGATGAAGTGTTACAAGTTGTTGGTGTCTGAAAGTAAATCTTATTGTCCAGAGTGCTGTGCTCTGGATTTTTTGCGATAGGCGAGAGGTGTTTCGCCTGTTATTTTTCTGAATGCAGCATAGAATGAATCCATATCCCGATAACCGACGAGCTCCGCAATCAGGCTGACTTTGTGCCCTGAACTCTTGAGAAGTTCGCAGCTTTTTTGTATACGAAGATGTTGCAGGTGGCTGCTAAAGGTCTGTCCGGTATGCCGTAGAAACATTCGTCCGATCTGCTTTTCGCTCCAGCCGGATACACGTACCAGATCAGACATCCGAATACGATTGCTTACGTGTTGCTTGAGATAATGAAGAATGTACTCAAAATCAGTGGAATGGATTTCTTCATCATGAACCTCTTGATTGAGTTGTCTGTAGGTCATCAATACCAGCTGGCTTACCAGGGTGTATAACATGGTAGACGAACCGATTCCCGGAACGGAGGATTCCCGATACAGCTTCACCATTAGTTCTTCAATCCGGTCGTTGTGATCCACAACGGATATATAAGGAACCTGATTTAGTGCCAGATCCATCAGATGTTGAATGATTTCTTTTTCCTGAATGATTGCTGTCAGCGTGTGGATCAATTCAGCATTAAATAAGCAATTATATATAATTAACGGATGCTCGGTTACGTTGGTGCTGACAGGACGAAAGACATGAGGAACGCCGACAGGAATGACAAACAGCATCCCCTTTGTCACCGGAATGACATCTTCACCGATATGATGAAAGCCCTTTCCTTCGGCAACGTAGCTATATTCAATAAAATCATGTGCGTGAAAAGGGAGTACAAAATCTTCAGAGCAACGATTGACAAAAAGTTGCAGATGATTATGCAGAAAGTATTCGCTTTTCATGAGTTGTACAGATGAATTCACAAGCAACCTCCTCTCACAGATGGCTGAATCACCGGATGAAATAGTCCTGATTACCGGGTATTTAGAGCAACAGGATCGATATAATTATATCGTAACCCCGAATGGGAAGCCAAGATGGAAAGGACGATCTGCTAATGTTCAACGTTAGTCACCTTCGCTGTGAATATAGATTCAATCCGATAGGCCTTGATGTCAAATCACCGAGATTAAGCTGGCAGTTACAGTCTGATCGTCGAAACTGCATGCAATCCGCATACCAGATCCAGCTGTCCATTTCAGAAGATTTTGATGAGATTGCATGGGATTCTGGCAAGATAAACACGGATCAATCCATACATGTGGAATTAAACCATTTTCAGCCTTCTCCGCGAAAGCGATACTACTACCGAATTCTGGCCTGGGATGATGCAGGAAGTGATTCGGGCTGGTCCGAAACGGCTTATTTCGAGATGGGACTGATGAATAGCAACAACCGATGGAAAGCGGAATGGATTACAGCTCAACCAGCGGACGATGCGGAACGGTCATGCCCGCGAATGCGAAAGCAGTTTAATGTGAAACAACCGGTTACGTCTGCGAGAATATATGTGACAGCACTTGGATTATACGAGTTGCATATGAACAACACAAGAGTAGGAGAAGATTATTTTACACCAGGCTGGACTTCTTATCGTAAGCGATTACAATATCAAACTTATGATGTTACCCACCTGCTTCAGGATGGACAGAATACTTTAGGTGCTAATCTGGGAGATGGCTGGTACCGAGGATATCTTGGCTGGAACAAAGAACGGGAGATATTTGGTTCAACGTCCGCATTGCTGCTGGAACTGCATATGAAATACGCAGATGGATCAGAGGAATGTATTATATCCAATGGGGATTGGACCGCTGCTCCTAGTGCCATTCGTATGTCGGACATCTATATGGGGGAGACGTATGATGCACAAATGGAGTCCGACTGGTCGGATTCATCTCAGACGAATTGGTCACCCGTGAACGTACTGGATCATCCCAAAGATATCATCGTTGCTCAGGAGAACGTACCCGTTACCCAAGTAGAACAGCTACAGCCAATCGCTTTGTTAACAACCCCACAGGGAGATCGTGTAGTAGACATGGGGCAGAATATGGTGGGATGGGTGAGATTCAGCATTCAAGGTGAGGCGGGTCAGACGGTTGAGCTGCACCATGCTGAGATATTGGATCATGAAGGCAACTTTTACACCGATAATCTTCGCGCCGCCAAGCAGTGTATTCGCTACACGTGCAAGGGGGATGGCGCGGAATCATTTGAACCACATTTTACGTTCCAAGGGTTCCGTTATGTGAAGCTGGTTGGCTTTCCGGAACACGTTCGTCTGGATGAATTCACCGGAATAGTACTGCACTCGAATATGGAGCAAACAGGTCAGTTCTCATGCTCCAGTCCGCTGGTAAACCAACTGCATCACAATATATTGTGGGGGCAAAAGGGGAATTTCCTGGATGTGCCGACAGACTGTCCACAGAGGGATGAACGGCTCGGATGGACCGGGGATGCACAGATGTTTGTCCGCACGTCCTCCTACCTGATGAATACGGCTCCCTTCTTCACCAAATGGCTGCGGGATCTGGAAGCGGATCAGGGAGAAGATGGAGGTATTCCATTCTTCGTTCCAGATCTGAGAGGTTCCACCTCAGAAGGGTGGGGAGACACCAGTCATTCTTCCGCCGCTTGGGGGGATGCAGCAGTTATCTGTCCTTGGACCATCTATGAGATGTATGGAGATGCCAGATTACTGGCCGAACAATATGAGAGTATGAAGCGGTGGGTTGAATACATTCACGTGCAGGGTGACAATCCGTACCTGTGGAACACGGGATTCCACTTCGGCGATTGGCTGGGACTGGACTCCAAGCCCGATAGTTATGTTGGCGCAACGGACACGGATTATGTGGCAACAGCATTCTATGCCTATTCGGTGTCGTTAACTCAAAAAGCGGCTGAGGCACTTGGAAAGAAAGACGATGCTGAATATTACAAGCAATTGCATACAAACATTGTTCATGCGTTTCGAAATGAATTCGTGACTCCAGCCGGCAAAATTGCTGTTCCTACGCAAACAGCGCATGTTCTTGCGCTTCAATTTGACCTGCTGGACGCGACTGCCCGAACTCGTGCTGTTGATCAATTGGCAAAACTCGTGAAAGAGGCGGGCAATCATCTTACTACAGGTTTCGTGGGCACACCTTATCTGAATCCGGTATTGAGTGATGCAGGTCTTCACGAATTGGCTTATACATTACTTTTTCAAGAGGATTATCCGTCCTGGCTATATCAGGTGACTCAAGGCGCAACGACCGTCTGGGAACATTGGGATGGGATCAAAGAGGATGGTAGTCTCTGGAGTGCTGATATGAACTCATTTAACCACTATGCGTACGGAGCGATTGGAGAATGGTTGTATCGTTATGTTGCTGGCATTCGGTCCGATGAACATCAGCCAGGATTCCGAATGGTACATATCGAGCCGCAACCCGGACCTGGACTGGATTGGGTGGAAGCGAGTCTGGAGACGATGTATGGTCAAGTTTCTTCAAGCTGGCACCGGCTGGCGGAGGGTGAAATGGAGATTCGGGTGCATATTCCTGTCAATACGAGAGGTACGGTACGTCTTCCTGGAGCAGGTGCACAGATCGTTTTGGAGCAAGGGAAACCGTTGAATCAGTTGGACCAGATGAGTGGAGTTCAGGATATTCAAAACATTGGAGACGATGTTGAAGTCTTACTGGGATCTGGGAGTTACCAATTTACGTACAAAGACACGGATGCGAAAAAGGATCGGGATGTTCAGGAGGCTACATTGACAGAGTCCGTATAATGATAGAATAAGCGGTAAGAGGTACACTTGAAGAGGATCTGCACACACGCAGGTCCTTTTTCGAACTTGTCTGAGAGTGAATTTGTAGTATTTGAACAATGAAAGGAGCATGATCATGGCAAAACCTGCATTCAAAGATGCACCTTTGCGCCGCGAAATAGAGGATTTGGCTAAGCAACAGGATCACCATACATTGGCCTGTTGGGCTGCGGAGTGTGCGGCACGTGTCTTGTATATATTTAAGAAGGAGAAGACGGATGATCTCCGCGCCCGTGATGCCATTGATGCAGGAAGAGGTTGGATCCGTGGAGAGATTACCATGGTTGATGCTCGAAAGGCGGCTTTTGCAGCTCATGCTGCTGCAAGGGAAGCCGATCATGTCGCTGCCTCTGCTGCATCTCGTGCGGCGGGACACGCAGCTGCAACTGCCCATGTGAAAGGCCATGCGGTACATGCCGCAACGTATGCAGTGAAAGCTGTCTTTTATGACTCTTTGATGGAAGAGCAAGAACGTCGTGTCCTGGAAGAGAGAACGTGGCAATATCAATATCTGTTGGGAGGTTGTAATGATCATGGGGAAAGAACAAGTTAGATTAATTAAACCATCACGAGCCTATAAGGATGCGTATTTGGCATTTTATGAAGACTGGGTCAGAAGTGGAGAATTGATGGTACCTTGGGTCATTTCCAAAGAGCCTTATGCGTTCGATGAGATGTTGGCGTTTTTGCAGCGCAATGAACAAGGGATCGACATCCCGGAGGGCTGGGTCAAAGACAGTACATATTGGCTGGTCACGGAGAGTCAACAAATCGTGGGTGCCGTGAATATAAGGCATGAGCTTAACGATAAATTGTTCAACAGTGGAGGACATATTGGATATGGTATTCGTCCAGGAGAGCGGCACAATGGCTATGGTTCCGAAATTCTCAGGCTTTCTTTGGAGAAAACGAGAGAGCTTGGAATTTCCATAGTATTGGTCGTATGTGATGCGGTTAATGAGCCTTCCAGAAGGGTTATCCTTCGAAATGGTGGCATTCGGGATGAAGACTATGTGGAGTCCAATGGCAACGTTGTTGAACGATTCTGGATAGAAAATGTCGAATAATGCAGAATAATGATGTAATATAACGAAAATAATATGGATTATGATTGTATTACCCTCGTGTGCTGATTAAAATGAAGCATAGAATCTGGATTGCGGCCGGAAACTATCATCCCATATCAGGCACAAGTGAGGTTATCTTTATGAATCAACCGGTTAATCGGCCCCGGCGAATTGAGTATCTGGATCTCTATCGTGCTTTTGCCATCATGGCAGTGGTAGCTATTCATGCAACTTCAACAGCAGTTGCGCATTACCCCAAGCATACATTAGATCATGATGTGTATTATTTCTGGAACACGTTTTTGCAATTTGCCGTTCCAGCGTTTCTGTTCCTGTCCTCCCTGGTCTTGTTCTACAACTACAGCTCCAAGGTGAATGAGAAGGGTTGGATGCTCGCTTTTTATAAGAAGCGTTTATTTAATGTGTTTGTACCTTATTTGGTGTGGTCCCTTATCTACTTTGCCATTAAACAGTTGCTTGCGGGCAAAGAACCTTTGACCCATGGTGTTCAATTTGCCAAACAATTAGTGATGGGAACCGCTCATACGCACTTGTACTTTTTTCTGATTATTCTTCAATTCTATATCGTTTTTCCATGGCTTCTGTCCCTTACACGCCACCGTTTGTTTAATCGTTATTTGCCATTATTCTTTATTGCTGGCCAAGCGATCTTCTATGCACTACATTTGCAGTTTCACTTTGAACGGACAGGAAGTTTGTTACCCAGTTATCTGATCGTGATTGGATTTGGCGCATGGGTTGGGTTGAACTTTGAGTGGGCATTGAACAAACTGTATACTCACCGTTATGTGCTCATAGCTGCGTTGATAGGTGGAGGTGCCATTTTTATATATGGTAATGCTTATATCAAAACCGCTTTTGCTGCATACCCGGTGGTAACCTATACTGTGCTGTTCCTGTTCCGTAATCTGTTTACCTTGTCAGCCTGCCTGCTCCTACTGATCTTTAGTGAACGAATCGGCACAGGAAAACATACCGAGGTTCGTAAAGCTACGCGTATTCTGGACTCCTTGGGTACAGTTGCGTTCGGTGTATTTTTAATGCACCCACTCGTACTGCTCTTCTGGAGGCGTGAATTCACAGATGAACTGGCTCGGCACTTCAGCGTAGGCATTATACTATCTTATATTGTGGCGCTCCTGATCTCATGGATCTGCGCAATGGGTTTGCGCCGGATGAAGTGGGGATGGGTACTGATCGGACGGTAAGTATAAATAAACATATGTAATTTAAGATAAGAGATTTCAAGCCCTCACGCCTTGAGGGAATCACTTGAAACCTCTTTTTTATTTGCCCTAAAGAAGGTATTATAGAGTTTAATGTCCATAAAATTGAATTAATAGAATGAACACTACCTTGTCAGGAGTGATCAAATGAAATTGGTGATTATTTTTGGTCCGCAGGCTGTGGGCAAAATGACGGTTGGGCAAGAACTGGAGAAGATAACAAAGCTTAAATTGTTTCATAACCATATGACCATTGAATTGGTGTCTCCTTATTTCAGCTATGGAACACCACAAGGCAAACGACTGGTTAATCTGTTCCGTCAAGAGATTTTTGAAGAAGTGGCGAAGAGTGATTTGCCGGGTCTGATTTTTACTTTTGTATGGGCGTTTGATTTGGCGAAAGACGGAGAGTACATTCGTCAAATCAGCGAGTTATTCGAATCTAATGGAGGACAGGTCTGTTATGTGGAACTGGAGGCTGATCCATCGGAAAGATTGGAGCGCAATAAAAGTCCGCATCGCTTGCTGCATAAGCCAACCAAGCGTGACATCGCGTGGTCTGAGCGAGATTTGCTTGATACGATGAAGCTTTATCGATTGAATTCGGAACCGGGGGAAATCACACATGAACACTACATACGGATTGATAACACACACAAGAGCCCGGATGAGGTGGCAAAGTTAATTCAGGAACGATTTAATTTGTAATCTATGAAACGTTTATCTTAGCAAAGTAGATACTTTATATGAGAGGGGCGCTACATCATGTACTTTGTTATATTTTTGCTCATAGGACTTGTTTTATGTTATCTGATCCCATTCGGTCCTATTTTGGCTGGGGGCATTGTTTTTGCACTTGTGATAGATCATTACCGTCAGACGATGCATATGCGTGAAGATATCCGGGATATCAAAAATTATCTAGGGTTAATGAACAAAGGTGAGGCGAAAGAGTACGAGATGGATAAGCAATTTAAAGATGTCGATCGTTTGAGTTCAGAAGAAATGAACATGATTAATCGTAGAATCGAAGCGGAACTGGAGAAAGAAAGCAAAAACAATAAACCGTGAATCCCTGTAAAATAATTCTTGATTTGCTCACTCCTGTGAGTATATTTACCTAGATCAGGAGTCATGCTAATTCGATATTAACTTTTTGTTGCACTGTGTAGAAATATGTAATATTATGAGGGAAGCGCGTACAACATATCGGGTTGTAACTGTTGAATCAGGCAAAGCCGTATACCTTGAGAAAAGGGATTGGTTTGTCTTTTTCTGTATATTGGAGTGATAAAGTGAAAATCGAGAAGGTGCTGAACAATAATGCTGTAGTTGCAATGAATGACGAACAGGAAGTTATTATCATTGGCCGGGGGATTGCTTATCAGAAGCGGGCGGGTGATATGGTTTCCGAGCAGCATATCGACAAGATATTTACTTTACAGAATGAAGATATTCAGGAAAACTTCAAGGCATTAATCTCAAGCATTCCTCTGGAATACATGAAAGTATCCGAGGAAATCATCGCTTACGCCAAATTAAAACTTGGCAAGAAATTAAATGAGAGCATTTACTTACATCTCACAGACCATATTCACTTTGCCATTGAGCGGTATCGCAAGAATCTGCCCATACGCAACGGTTTAATCTGGGAGACAAAACAGTTATACAAAGAGGAATATGAAGTCGGAATGGAAGCGCTCAATATGATCTGTGATCAATTTGGTGTGATCTTGCCCGAGGACGAAGCCGGTTTTATGGCACTTCACTTTGTCAATGCAGCTTTGAACGAGGAAATGCCCAACATCAAGAGTATGACGCAGGTCATGCAGGAAATCTTGACAATTATCAAGTATCATTTCAAGATTGATTTTGATGAGAACTCACTGACATTTTATCGCTTTGTGACGCATTTGAAGTTTTTCGCCCAACGTTTGGTGAAGGGAAAACATTACAAGAGCAACAACGATGATGAACTGTTCCTGATGATTCAGAAAAAGTATCCAGCAGCGCACAAGTGCTCGGAGAAAATCAAGAAATTCATTGAAAGCAACTACACGTATCAACTAACTGACGAAGAATTGATGTACTTAACGATTCATATTGAGAGAGTTGTGAATGCAACTTCTGAATAATCCCATAGATCAGCTTGCAGGGTTGCAACCACTAGGGCAAAACCTGAACGCTTGAATGACTGAACATACCGTTAACCGGATGTTCCAAACATTCAGATGTTCAGGTTTTTTTATTCTCTCCAATATGCTTCGAATCCGTGTCTAGCCAGAAAGGAAGAAAAGACTTCATGAAACACGAGCAATTAGCCAAAGACATTCTGTCTGGCGTTGGTGGAAAACAGAACATTAACAGCGTGGTGCACTGCGCGACCAGACTTCGTTTCAAATTAAAAAATGACAATAATGCCAAAACAGACGAACTCAAAAATCTGCCTGGAGTTATAACGGTAATGCAAAGCGGGGGGCAATACCAGGTCGTTGTGGGTAACGAAGTGTCTGATGTCTATAAAGCCTTGTTACAGGTGGGTAATATGAATGCGGATGAACCGGTCTCAAGTGATGATTCAGAATCTTCCGGTAAAAAAGAGAGCCTCTTGGGTCAGTTTATCGACTTGATCTCAGGTGTATTTACACCCATTCTCGGATTGCTAGCTGCAACAGGGATGATCAAAGGTTTCCTGTCCATGTTTACTTCTCTTGAATGGTTGGACCCGGCTTCAGGAACATATCAATTGTTGAATGCTGCAGGTGACTGTCTGTTCTACTTCTTCCCAATCTTCCTTGGTTACACAGCTATGAAAAAATTCGGTGGATCTCCATTCCTCGGGATGGCCATCGGAGCCTCACTTGTATATCCGACCTTATCCGGTCTTAGTGGTGGGGAACCGCTCTATACGCTGTTTGCAGGCACATTGTTTGAATCACCGATTCATATCACGTTCCTGGGTATTCCCGTTATCTTGATGAGTTATTCCTCATCCGTCATTCCGATTATTATTGCTGCTTATTTTGGAGCAAAGGTAGAAGCGTTCTTCAAAAAGATCATTCCTTCTGTTGTGAGAACGTTCCTCACGCCATTCTTTACAATTCTCATTGTTGTCCCTATAACATTCCTCTTGATTGGTCCAATCGCGACATGGGCAAGTCAGCTGATTGGTGCCGGGGTATCGGGCATCTATGACTTGAGTCCGTTGGTAACCGGTATTGTTGTTGGTGGATTGTGGCAAGTATTGGTGATCTTCGGGTTACACTGGGGTATCGTACCAATCATGTTGCTCAATCTGTCTACACTGAAAGCAGATCCGATTCTGGCGATGATGTTTGCTGCTTCCTTTGCTCAGATTGGTGCTGTTCTTGGCGTTATGCTTAAAACGAAAAATACCAAACTCAAATCACTGGGTGTTCCTGCCTTTGTGTCCGGGATTTTTGGTGTAACTGAGCCTGCTATTTATGGTCTTACTTTGCCATTGAAAAAACCATTTATTATGAGTTGTATTGCTTCTGCAACCGCTGGGGGTATTATTGGATTTGCAGGTTCCAAAATGTTTGTATTTGCTTCAGGCATCTTTGGTGTTCCAGCGCTGATTAGTCCCACAGAGGGGATCAACTATGAATTCTGGATGGCCATGATTGCCACTATCATTGCTTTTGTACTAGGTTTTGTTCTCGTTTATTTTGTAGGATTCAAAGATCCTGCTAATCCGGAGGCTGCCAAACAGGCTCCAGAGCCAGTAAAAGAAGAGAAGGCTGCACTTGAGCCTAATCCAAACAATCGCTACGAAATTGCCAGCCCGATGACGGGTGAGGTAGTTCCTTTGCAAGAAATTAATGATGCTACATTTGCTGGTGAACATATGGGTAAAGGGATTGCTATTCGCCCAACCAGTGGGAGAGTTGTATCCCCGATTAATGGTGTGGTACAGACGATTTATCGTACCAAACATGCAATTGGACTTGTAGATGATCAAGGTGTAGAGATTCTGATCCATATCGGTCAGGATACGGTACAGCTCAAAGGTCAACATTTCACTGCACATGTGAAAGATGGAGATCGTGTGAGTGTTGGCGATCTGATCGTTGAATTCGATCTGCAGGCCATTATTGAGGCGGGATATGAGACCGTAACACCGATTATTGTAACTAATACGGCTGATTATTTGGACGTGGTTGCTACAACAAGTCGTGAAGTGCAAGAAAAGGATAAATTGGTTACGGTTATAGGTTAATTCTGCTTTAGTGCGAATTTTATTAATCTGAACATTAACTTTATAGAGACCACTTTGATGTTTTCGAAGTGGTCTCTTTTTTTCATTTTCGGTCACTCAAATGTATTTGTGAAATTAATAAAAATAAGTGTTGCAAACGTAGTTCAGATGTACTATGATGAGTTCAAGAAGTAAGCGCATACATTAATCGGATTGTAACTGTTCAATCAGGCAATGCCGACCATCCTCAGATCAGAGGATATGGAATGTAACTTACTTTCGTTATCCAAATAATTAAATACCAATGTGTACAGCCTTACAGGGTTGCAACCGTTAAGGGCAAAACCTGAATTGCTGAATAACACGACTGATTTCCGGACAATCCGGTATGTTGTGTATGTTCAGTGGTTCAGGTTTTATTTGTTTCAAAAGTCATGGGGAGTCTACTTAGAGAGGGAGAATTACAATGAGCAACTACGATCAATTAGCTAGGGACATTCTGTCACGTGTAGGTGGTCGCGAGAACGTAAATAGTGTATTCCATTGCGTAACAAGACTGCGGTTTAAACTGAAAAATGAAAGCGTAGCCAAAACGGAAGAACTTAAAAATCTGCCAGGTGTTATTACCGTCATGCAAAGTGGTGGACAATATCAAGTTGTTATCGGCAACGAAGTGCCGGATGTATATAAAGCAGTCGTTAAAGTAGGAAATTTCCCAAGTGAAGGACAAGTTGAAGAGGAAACGGACAACTCAGGCAAAAAAGTAGGGTTGTTCAGCCGATTTATTGACATGATCTCCGGTGTGTTCACACCACTACTCGGTTTGCTGGCTGCCACAGGTATGATCAAAGGTTTCACAGCCATGTTTTTATCCTTTGGATGGATTACAGACACTTCTGGAACGTACCAACTGTTGAATGCAACGGGTGACTGTCTGTTCTACTTCTTCCCGATCTTTCTTGGTTACACGGCAATCAAGAAATTTGGCGGTTCACCGTTCCTGGGTATGGCGATAGGTGCTTCATTAGTTTATCCTACGCTGTCCGGCCTGACTGCTGGAGATCCATTGTACACCCTGTTTGCAGGTACGTTAATTGAATCACCGATTCACATTACGTTCCTGGGTATTCCAGTTATTCTGATGAGTTATTCAACATCGGTTATTCCAATCATTATTGCTACATTCTTCGCTGTTAAAATTGAAAGATTCTTTAAAAATATTATTCCTAAAGTCGTTAGCACGTTCCTTGTTCCATTCTTTACATTGCTCGTTATCGTTCCGGCAACATTCATTCTGATTGGTCCAGTATCCACTTGGGCAGGACAGTTGATTGGTGCAGGAGCAACTGGCATCTACGATTTAAGTCCAGTTGTTACAGGTTTGATTATCGGTGGTTTGTGGCAAGTGTTTGTACTGTTTGGGCTCCACTGGGGACTCGTGCCAGTCATGCTTCTTAACTTGAGTACTTCTGGAGCTGATCCGGTAATTGCCATGTCTTTCGCTGCCTCCTTTGCCCAAATCGGTGCTGTACTTGCGGTTATACTGAAAACCAAAAATACGAAATTGAAATCTTTAGGTATTCCGGCCTTCATCTCTGGGATCTTCGGTGTAACCGAGCCAGCAATTTACGGTCTGACACTTCCGCTGAAAAAACCGTTTATCATGAGCTGTATTGCAGGTGGTATCGGTGGCGGTATCTTGGGATTGGCCGGTTCAAAATTATACATCTTTGGTGGACTGGGTGTGTTCGGTTTCCCAAGCTTCATTAATAAGGCAACAGGCGTTGATTCCGGATTCTATATGGCTCTGGTTGCATGTGGTATCGCGTTCATCCTTGGTTTTATTCTGACATACGTGGTTGGATTCAAAGACAAAGTGGAAGCTACACCAGCTCCAGCACCAGTACTTGATCCAAATCCGAACAGCAGATACGAAATCGTCAGCCCAATGGCTGGTGAAGTTGTTGCACTGAACGAAATTAATGACGTAACGTTTGCAGGTGAGCACATGGGTAAAGGGATTGCAATTCGTCCAACCAGTGGTAGAGTGGTATCTCCAATCACAGGTGTCGTTCAAACCGTATATCGTACCAAACACGCCATTGGTCTTGTAAGCGATGATGGTGTAGAGATGCTGATCCATATTGGACAGGATACGGTCAAACTGAAAGGTGAACATTTTACAACCCATGTGAAAGATGGAGACCGTGTTAACGCAGGTGACCTGATTGTTGAGTTTGATCTGCAAGCCATTAAGGATGCAGGGTATGAGACGGTTACACCGATCATTGTTACTAATACTTCAAATTATCTGGACGTTGTAGGAACAAAAGATGCAACCGTTCATGAGAAAGATAAATTGATCACGGTATTAAGCTAATTCAAACTAAGGATGGTTAAGGAGGAACTCCTCAATGAATGAAAAGTTTACAGCTTTCCCGGAGAATTTTCTCTGGGGAGGAGCAACCGCAGCGAATCAATTGGAAGGTGCTTATCTGGAAGGTGGAAAAGGTTTAACAACCGTAGATCTGATTCCGATTGGTGCCAATCGATGGAATATTGCTCTGGGTAACCTGGATTCGTATGAACCAAAAACAGGGGAATTCTATCCTTCACATGAAGCCATTGACTTCTATCATCGATATAAGGAAGATATTGCGTTATTTGCAGAAATGGGATTTAAGTGCCTCAGGCTTTCTATAGCCTGGGCACGGATTTTCCCTAAAGGTGATGAAGCGGAGCCAAACGAAGCAGGCTTGCAATTTTATGATGATGTCTTTGATGAGTTATTAAAATACAACATTGAACCTGTCGTGACGATCTGCCATTTCGATGTACCTGTACATCTGGTCGAAACTTACGGCGGTTGGAAGAATCGTAAGATGATCGGTTTCTTTGAGAAATATGCGACGACGCTATTCAATCGATACAAGAATAAAGTGAAATACTGGATGACGTTTAATGAGATCAACATGTTGCTGCATCTCCCGTACATTGGAGCGGGTATTGTTCTGCAGGATGGTGAAAACAAAGATCAGGTTCTGTATCAGGCAGCACATCATGAATTGGTAGCGAGTGCACTTGCTGTTAAGGCTTGTCATGAGATCATTCCGGATGCACAGATCGGGTGTATGTTAGCCGCTGGAATGGTGTATCCATACAGTTCTAACCCGGATGACGTGTGGAAGGCTATGGAGAAAGATCGTGAATCATTCTTCTTCATCGACGTGCAGTCGAAGGGAGTATATCCGGGTTATACAAAAAGATTTTTCAGAGAAAATGACATTTGGATTGACATGCAACCGGAAGATGCAGAGATTTTGATGATGAACACGGTCGATTATATCGGTTTTAGCTACTATGCAAGCCGCTGTACAAGTACAGACCCTGAAATTTTGAAAGATTCGACAGAAGGCAATGTATTTGGTTCGGTGAAGAACCCGTATCTGCAAGCATCCGAGTGGGGATGGACCATTGATCCTAAGGGACTTCGAATTACGCTTAATCAACTGCATGACCGCTATGGCAAACCTTTGTTTATCGTAGAAAATGGACTTGGCGCAACCGATGTGTTGTTAGACAATGACTCCGTTGAAGATGACTATCGCATCGAATATTTGAATAGTCATTTTGCCGAGATGGCTGAAGCGATTCAAGATGGTGTAGAACTCATAGGTTACACAAGCTGGGGACCGATTGACCTGGTCAGTGCGGGTACTGGAGAGATGAAGAAACGGTATGGCTATATCTATGTAGACAGAAATAATGATGGCACGGGTACACTTCGCAGAGTGAAAAAGAAGAGTTTTCACTGGTACAAAGATGTCATTGCGAGTAATGGCGCACAATATTTCTGATACAAGGTGCTGAACGCTATAAAATAAACAAAGAGCAGTCTCGTTATCACGGGATTGCTCTTTGTTTATGAGGGGATGAATTTGACCCATGATGTGGCTTTCAGATATAATAGAAAAATTAAGAGAATCTTGTCACTTAAGAAGGGAGGAGCATCCACTCATGAAGAAAAAATCACTTGCGTTTATATCTTCGGGATATGGATACTCCACTGCTGTCTTTTTCTAGAATCTGTTCCAAGGGTGAAGTCTGCCCAAAATCGGAAGAAAACTAGGAAATAACGCAGAAAAATCTTAAGAATGATGAGGTAATCCAAATGAATATGGACAAAATAACTAGAACAAATCCAGAAAATATGCCAGCTCCTGTGGGTCAGTACACGCATATTACAAGAATCCCGAGGAATGCAGAGTTATTTGTGACTTCGGGTCAAATTGGAGCAGATCATAATGGACTCTTTCCAGAGAGTCTGAATGAGCAAGTCACTAATACATTTAATAATATTAAAACAGTGCTCGAATCTGAGCGCTTAGATGCTGAACATATTATCAAAGTGAACGTATGGGCAACCGAGGAAATCGATTGGGATTTCTTATATGCCGAGTGGGGACAATTATTTAGTACGGATTATCCTGCAATGACGATTGGATATATTACGGCGCTAGGTCTACCAGAGATTAAAATTGAAATAGAGCTTTGGGCAGCAAAAGTGTAACATCGAATACTTTTTAACCAAACGAAGGAGCATCTCACTTACAGATGCCCCTTCGTTTTTTTATTTGTGTCAAAATGGAAAGGATATGCCTGTGTGCAATCATGAGCGATAGTAGGTGTATTATGGCACCTGCAAGCTCTGATAAGCATTCAGTCGACCATATGTCCAGTAGATCCCGGAGCCTGATACCGGATCAGAAGCGAAACACAGCGCATCCCGAATTTGAGCATTTGTTTTCCCTTGTGCAGCGAGAAGTGCAGCGGCTCCAGCCACATGAGGGGTAGCCATGGACGTACCGCTAAGGTAGGCATAGGAACCTCCCAGGTATGTGGATAGAATGGTATCACCCGGTGCAGCCATATCCACCCAGGAACCATAGTTGGAGAAATTGGATTTGAGATCGGAAGGGTTGGTTGAAGCGACAGCAATCACATTGGGATACGATGCGGGTACGATTGGGAATGAAGTGTTATCGTTACCGGCTGCGGCAATAATCACAGCTCCTCGATCCCAAGCATACTGTACGGCAGCTTGAAGGAAAGCATTTCCCATCGGCCCACCAAGGCTCAGGTTAACAACCTGTACACCGTTATTGGCAGCAAAGACAAGCCCGTTACCGACATTACCTATCGTTCCTTGCCCGTTGTTATCCAGTACCCGGAGCGGAACGATGGATGCGAGTGGTGCAGCGCCTGCGATGCCCACACCATTGTTGGTTACGGAGGCAGCGATCCCGGCTACATGGGTGCCGTGGCCGTTCCCGTCCTCAGGGATGTTATCATAATCAACATAATCATAACCGGGGAGGAGCTTGGAGGCCAATTCTGGATGATTCAGCTGTACACCGGTATCGATAATGGCGATTTTGACAGAGCTGTTACTCTGAGTAATATTCCATGCAGCGGGTGCATTGATTTTGGACAGGTTATACTGATAAGGAAAGAAAGGGTCATTGGGAGTGAAAGAAGCCTCAACGAGGTAATTGGGCTCTGCATGTTCAATTAGCTCATGATCTTTGTAATGTTTCAGCATTCTGTGCATTTTTTTACGGGATTCCATGCGGTACCAGCCTAAATCTTCATAGGTCTCAGCGACCCTACATCTCCCTTTTTTGTGCAAAGAGTGCATTTCATCCTCGGTTTTATCTTCCTTGAATTTGATTAGGAGCTGGTTTGGCGCGTGAGGATGAAACTGACTCTCTGCCTGATGGTCCAGATAATGATGCACGTACCCGATTGCTAGCAAAATGGTAGCAAAAATCCCTAACCATAACCACATGAGCGTTTCCCCCTCCAATAGAGATTAAGACACGCCTTATCGTATGCGAACTCTATCAGACTGCGTGGACACTCTTTCAATTTGGTTAGTAGTGTAGATAGATTGATAGGAAGGGATAAATTCGGTAAGATGAGATGAAGAGAGCCGATCTGGCATGAACAAGATTTAAGGACGGGCCAAGAAGTAGCTCCTAATACAGAGGGTAAGGAATGTGGATTTAATGACACAACTTCAGAGTATACCGACAGTAACACCAGTTCAGCCACACCAGATTCATGATGCCACTGATTTTGCCATGCGTGTACGTAGAGAAGTGTTTCCCATGATGGATCATACAAAATTGCCTGTGGACTTCGAGCAGTTCAGAGAACATTATCTGGAATCCGATGGTTCAATCTTTCTTATTGCAATGGTGGGGGATGCGGGCATCGTCGGTTCTATTGGGATATTACCATATGATGGACGTATTGAAGCTGTGGAAGGTCGATATGCAGCTCAATCGGCTGCCGAAATAGTAAAATGTTATGTAGATCCCGCGTATCGTAGGTTCGGTATTGGTTCGATGTTGATGAACGAACTGGAGAACGTGGTAAAGGATATGCACTATACAACGCTGTATCTGCATACACATCGCTTCTTGCCAGGAGCAGTAGATTTCTGGAAACGCCAAGGGTTTACGGTTATTGCTGAGCAGGATGATGACTGGCAAACCGTACATATGGACAAGTTGGCATGTAAGTGACCATTGGAATTTATTGAAAGAAAATGACATTGTGATGGTAATGAGGGAGATCTATCCATGTATTCAAGTCTGATTGAGAAACTGGAGCATACCGAGGTTATACGCTGGTTCCCGAATCATCAAGTTCAAGAGAGCTGGATTGTAGAAGTGGAACAGGAGTTGGCCTTTCCGTTGCCTTCGTCCTATCGCTGGTGGCTTCTGAATTATGGTGAAGCGCTGTTAAGCGGGACAGAAATTCTGACCATTACATCTCCAGAACACCGAGAGTATACGGACGCTGACATTTTGTATAGATACCGACTTACTGATGAAGACACGAAGAAGGAAGGGAAGCTGGAACTGTTTGTACCGGACGAGGGTGAATATTACTATTTTGATACGTGGACGGCTGATCACCTTGTGGAGTACAAAGTGATGCGTTTGGATTACTTTAATGGGGAACCTGAAGTATACGCGGATTCTTTTGCCGGATTTTTGGAGAAGTTGATCGATCAGCGAACACCACGGAATAGGTAATTTTGTATAAGGAAAATGCCTGTCGGCACTCGCTCGGTTAGACATAGACAACATACATGATGGGGGCTAGGCAGATGAACGAAACGAAGCGAAAACTTGTTTTTATTGATATTGATGGCACATTGGTCGACGATGATGGAAACATTCCGTTGTCAGCACAGAAGGCTTGTAAACAGGCCAGAGAGAACGGACATCTGCTCTATTTATGTACAGGCCGATCCAAGGCGGAAATCTATGATTCCATCTGGGATGTAGGATTCGATGGTCTGATTGGTGCAGGTGGGGGTTATGTGGAGTTTGGCAAGGACGTGTTATATCACAAAAGGGTAACAGCGGAAGATGTTCGACATATGGTCGATTTTTTCAATGAAAATGGCATTGACTTCTACCTTGAATCCAATTCGGCATTGTATGCGAGTAACAATCTTCAACCTCACCTGGAACGCCGTATCTATGGTGATGTGGAGAATGACCCTGTAGCCAGAGAGAAGAAGGAACTGAAACCGCACCCGTTTATTGCCGGATTGACGTATGGAGAGGCCGACCTGTACAAGGATGACGTGAACAAAGTATGTTTCTTGGAGAGCTCAGCCATCCCGTTTGAGCGAATCAAGGAAGAGTTTGAAGGGAAATTCGAGGTCATTCAGTGCACTGTGCCGATCTTTGGTGAAGGAAGTGGTGAACTGATGATCCCTGGCATTCACAAAGCCATTGCAATCGCCGATCTGCTGAATCATCTGGGCATGTCCCAAGAAGATACATTTGCCATCGGTGATGGCATGAATGATGCCGAGATGTTGGAATTTTGTAACACCGGAATTGCCATGGGTAATGCAAAGCCAGGTCTGAAAGCCATTGCAGATGATATTACTGGAACAGTAGAGGAAGATGGATTGTATCATAGTTTTGTGAAGTATGGATTGATTGAAGGATGAGGTAATCCGATTCACACGAAAAAGATGGTAACACAAATGTCTGAAGGAATTGACGTTGAACTTGAAATAAGCGCATTCAGATATTTAAGATAATAAGCATCGAATGATCAGATCAGAACAAAACAGGCATCTCCGTATTGGAGATGTCTATTTTTCATGTTCAGGCTTCAGTTAATATCCAGTATAGAACTACACTAAATGCCCCGACACAGAGTCCAAAAAGGAGTCCAAAAATGATCACGAATTTCTTCCCATTCATAGAAATAGATGACCCTCCTTTTGACTTTATTATTGCATAACTCCTAATGAAAGTTTATTATAAATTTTGCAAACAAGGAATTTATTGGTTTTTTTGTTTGTCAAAGTGCATGAAATATAAAGTTGATACATGGAGGATGCTGGATGAGTAATGTAGCTCTGTTGTTTCCTGGACAAGGTTCTCAGATGGTTGGGATGGGTAGAGACTTTTGGAATAACTTCGATGTGGCTAAGAAGTTATTTGAAGAAGCCAGTGATGCCATTTCTTTCGATTTGAGAAAGTTATGTTTTGAAGGTAGCATGGCTGATTTGACAATGACGATGAATGCTCAGCCTGCACTTTTGACTGTTAGTGTCATAGCGTATCAGGTGTATATGCAAGAAATAGGGATGGAACCCGCTTATTTGGCTGGGCATAGTTTGGGAGAATATTCGGCTCTGGTATGCGCAGGTGTTCTATCATTTCATGATGCCATTAAACTGGTAAGACAACGAGGTATCATTATGCACAATGCAGACCCGGATCAGAAAGGTACCATGGCCGCCATTTCAGGTATTCATTTAGACACACTTCAAAACATATGCGAACAAGTTTCCACGATCGAGCGCCCTGCTTGTGTGGCTTGTGTGAACGCTGACCAGCAGTTTGTCATTTCGGGACATCGGCACTCTATACAAGAAATTATTAAAAGGACAGAAGCCCTGAGAACGAAACATTCGTATATCAATGTAAGTGGTCCCTATCATTCTCCCATGATGCAAACCGCAGCAGAACAATTCAAAGTTGAATTGGATCAATATCAATATGCCCATGCAAAATACCCGGTTATTTCCAACGTTACAGCAGCACCCTATGAGTCTGATCGATCTGTCGTGGATTATTTAACCATGCAGATGACGATGCCTGTAAGATGGTTAGAGTCTATGCTCTATCTGGTTGCAAATGGGGTTACTGAAGTTATAGAGTTGGGCTCTAAACATGTGTTAGTTAGTCTTATGAGTAAAATAACGAAGCGTATTGTACCTTACTCGCTAAGTCAGTCTTCCGATTTACTAATGCTTACAAATACACAAGAAAGGAAAAATAAACGGTTAACGATTCGTAAAAAGTTGTTATCAGAACTAATAGTAACGGCACTCATTTCACGGAATTATAACCCAGATTCGATATCATATGCCAAAACGGTTGAGCCATTATTTCACCAATTACAACGGGCAAAGGAAAAAGTAAACAACAATGAATATGAACTTAGTGAAGAAGAGATAAATGATGCTCTACAGGTATGTCATTCCATTATTATAGCAAAAAATATTCCATTGGATGGAACCGCGTTGATTGATGCAATCTAGTACTCGATCTGTGCTTTTGCAAGATCTATATTACAGCAACAGACTGCCTTTTTATAAGGTAGTCTTTTTGTCCTTTAATGCATCTGAACTTGTTGAAGTTTCAGATATTTGGTAATAAATATGTCAATAACTCACAAATCAATCTCTATTTTTTACCATATAGTAACAATAAACTGATTGATTTTACATATATTTCTATGGTAAAATTTTGCTTGAAAATATGTGTAAATAATTAGATAAGCTTGTTAGAGATGATTCATTTGGAGGAGAGATATGTATACTAATCAGTTTCAAACACTAGTGGATGTTATCCGCGACAGAGGTAAAATAACGGATCGCGGTATTCGTTTTATCGATGCGGACAAACGAGAAACTTTTATATCTTATCATCAATTATTTACTGAGGCACAAGGGTATTTAGGTTATCTACAAGCCATCGGAATTAAACCTAAACAAGAGATTATTTTTCAGATTCAAGAAAACAAACGGTTTTTAGTCGCATTCTGGGCTTGTATACTCGGTGGAATGATCCCTATCCCTGTAAGTATTGGTGAAGATGAAGAACAAAACTTGAAAGTGTGCCGTATTTGGAATTTGCTAAATAACCCTTTCATGATTGCATCTGAGAAGGTGCTGGATAAGATGAAGAGATTTGTTTTGGAACATGACATGCTTGATTTCCATCATCAATTAGAAGTCAGAACGGATCTGATCCAAGACACCATATATCATTATGAATCTATTAATAATATAGTTGAACCTCAGTCTGATGACTTGGTATTTATTCAATTCTCTTCTGGATCAACCGGTGATCCCAAAGGCGTTATGCTCACCCATCGAAACCTGATTTATAATACTTGTGCTGCTATTAATGGCACACAAATTAGTTCAAACGATAGTTTTCTCTCCTGGATGCCCCTTACCCATGATATGGGTTTGATTGGATTTCATCTCGTACCCCTCGTGGCAGGAATTCATCAGTACTTGCTCCCAACGGAATTATTTATTCGCAAACCGATTCTATGGATGAAAAAAGTAAATGAACACAAAGCAACCATACTGTCTTCTCCTAACTTTGGTTATAAATACTTCCTGAATTTCTTTCGCGAAGACAAAGCGGAGGGATGGGATCTGTCATCTGTCCGAGTCATTTATAATGGGGCGGAACCTATATTACCCGAAGTGTGTGATGAATTCCTAAATGTATTGTCAGCATATCACTTAAAGAAAACAGCCATGTTTACCGTATATGGATTAGCAGAGGCCTCTGTTGCCGTCTCCTTTCCCAAGGTAGAAGAAGAATTTACTGCGGTGTACGTTCACCGGGATCATCTGAACTTAGGGGAGCGTGTCATCGAAGTCGAGAAACATGCTGAACATGTGGCATCATTTGTTGCCGTTGGCGAAGCAATTGATTATTGCCATGTTAGAATTTGCGATGAGGAAATGAACAGTGTTCCCGATTTGGTTATTGGAAAAATTCAAATCAAGGGGGATAACGTCACCCAAGGTTATTATAACAATTCACTAGCAACGGAGAAGTTATTAACGCACGACGGATGGGTGAATACAGGAGATCTGGGTTTCATCATGAACGGAAAACTGGTTGTAACAGGGCGGGAAAAAGACATTATCTTTATTAATGGTAAAAATGTATATCCCCATGACATTGAACGTGTCGCCATACAATTAGATGATATTGAACTCGGAAGAGTTGCTGCTTGTGGTGTGTATGATTCGAATAGTCAAAGTGAAGAAATTATTGTGTTTGTCGTGTACAAAAAAAAGATCGAACACTTCTTGCCGCATGTTAAAGAAATCAAAAGACATCTATATAAACATGGGGGATGGAGTGTCAAAGAGGTACTGCCCATCAAAAAATTACCCAAAACAACAAGTGGGAAAATCCAGCGGTATCAGTTAGCCAAGCAGTATGAAGCAGGCAAATTCTCAACAGAATCTGCATTCATCCATGACTGGATCAAGAATGACAATGACAAGGCAAAAGAAAAGGCTGCTGTTTCGGTTCGAGTCATAGAACGTGAATTAACTTCACTATTTTCTGAAGTGCTGGTTGGGAAAAAGGTTGAACTTGAGGATAGCTATTTTGACATGGGTGCAACTTCATTACAGCTGGCCCAAATTGCTGAACGTATAGAACAAAAATACGGAGAAGAGCTTGCTGTTACGGACCTCTTTACCTATCCCTCGATAACTGAATTGGCAGCATATCTGGCTAGAGGCTACAGCGAGACCATGCAAGTCAACAAAACTCAAGAGGATCATACGCCATCCAAAGATATTGCTATTATCGGTATGTCTTTGAATCTCCCTGGTGCATCAAATGCAAGCGATTTTTGGCGTGTTTTGGAAAATGGAATGCATAACATTCGGGACTACCCGAAAAGTCGGATAAAAGACGCAGCTGATTATATACAATCCATGCGAAGTGCAATGAGCGAAGTTCAATGGATCAAGGGTGGTTACTTGGATCAGATTGATCAATTCGACCATTCTTTCTTTGGCATAACCCCTAAAACTGCACAATTTATGGACCCGAATCAAAGGATGTTCTTGCAAACGGCATGGCATACGATTGAAGATGCTGGGTATGCAGGGGAAGGAATCAATGGAAGAAATGTGGGCGTGTACGTGGGGTATTCCAAAGTTGGGTATGATTACGAACGGCTCGTGACGGCGAGTTACCCCGCAGAACTCAAAAATTATATCATTGGAAATTTACCATCTGTACTGGCGAGCAGAATTGCATATTTCTTGAATTTAAAAGGCCCGGCCTTAACGATTGATACCGCTTGTTCCTCCTCACTTGTTGCTGTTCACATGGCATGTAAAGGATTGCTCGCTGGAGACTGTGAAATGGCAATCGCAGGAGGCATTCGAACGGCATTATTACCGATAAGTATCGGACTGGATATGGAATCTCCAGATGCATTGACGAGAACGTTTAGCGAAGATGCCAACGGCACGGGATTTGGCGAAGGTGTTGGGTCGGTCATGTTGAAGCCAATGCAGCAAGCGATTAAGGACGGGGATCATATCTATGGTGTGATTAAGGGAAGTGCGATTAATCAGGATGGCAAGACGGTAGGAATCACAGCACCTAACCCGGAGTCACAGACCAATGTGATCGAACAGGCATGGAAAGAAGCCGGCATTTCTCCTGATAC
The DNA here is from genome assembly GCF_047302515.1 of Paenibacillus amylolyticus. GTDB lineage: Bacteria > Bacillota > Bacilli > Paenibacillales > Paenibacillaceae > Paenibacillus > Paenibacillus amylolyticus_G. Next base: position 1,721,476 of record NZ_CP168019.1, read on the forward strand.
GCTTAACTTTATTGAAGCACATGGAACAGGGACAAAATTAGGTGATCCGGTTGAGTTCAATGCTTTGCGTAAAGCTTTTGAGAAATATACGGATCGGAAACAATTTTGTGCAATCGGATCTGCCAAAGCTAACATTGGACATGGTTTTGAAGCGGCGGGAATCGCTGGATTAATTAAATCTATTCTTATGTTTCAACATAGAAAGATTCCACCATTGGTTCACTTTGACAAGCCTAATCCCCTGCTTAAGTTTGAAGCTTCACCTTTTTATGTGAATCAGGAATTAATGGCTTTTGGTGAAAAAGAGGGTCCATTACGATGCGGGGTTAGTTCTTTTGGTTTCAGTGGTACCAATGCGCATGTGGTTCTCGAAGAATATGTTCCTTCCCCAACCGTAGATAAAAGAATGCCCCAAGAGCCTAATCTATTTGTTCTGTCTGCTGCCACGGAACGGGCGCTGGCTGAATTGGTCAGAACGTATTATGAATATCTAACCGATCACACGGATGTTTCCATTCAACAAATCTGTTATACAACCAGTACGGGAAGGGCTAATCTGGATTATCGGCTTGCCATCGTAGTGATGAGTACACAAGAATTACATGAAAAATTGAAACGAATTGCAAGCGGAGAGGGTAAACTGCCAAATGTTTATTTTGGTTATGCCAAAAAAGACAAAACGCTTGTTAGCGATCATCTCTATGCTCGGGGAAAAGCAGAATCTTTAAATGAACTCGGTCAGTTATATACACTGGGGGCAGTGATCGATTGGGAAAGGTTTTATAATCATGAAGTCATTCGGAAAATTCCATTGCCTCTATATCCATTTGAGCAGAAGCGGTGTTGGATTGAAGTCAAACATACGATACCAGCGGGACATAGGTCAGAGAGGAATGAGGTTCAAATGGAGATGAATACAAACGATATTGAATTAAAGATTAAAACAAGCATCAGTCGTGCATCTGGTTTGAAGTTGGAAGAGCTGGATCATCAAGCTCATTTTCTCCAAATGGGACTGGATTCCATTATTCTTGTGCAAATTCAGAAGGAAATCTCAGAGCTGTTCCGTTTGAATATCCCGATGGAAATGTTTTTTGAAACCCTTACAAATATTAATTCCTTAGTTAAATATGTGTCAGAGAATATAAAGCATCATGATGTATCTGAAAATATAAAAAATCAAACAGTTCAGGAGCATACTGAACAACGAAATCTGGCATCTGTGAACAATATAAACACGGCAAAAACATCAGGGAATGTGTCGGAACAAATTGTGATGTCTGCCATTCAGCTCATGGAGTCCCAATTAAAAAGTTTGAATGTGCTGTTAGGCGAGCAAATGAATGCTGTTCAATCGCCTCTTTTGGAGATGAAACATAATGAAACCCCAAAAGTTCAAGCTTCACCGGTAATGAATGAAATCAATAAAACCAATGAATCCAAAAAGATCCAACCGGATTCGGAATCGAAGGAAGAAAAAAAACCTTTTATACCGTATCAATCGTTGAAAATTCATGAAGAGAGTGGATTATCACCGCTACAGAACCAGTATATTGAACAATTTGTAACAAAGTATACCGCAAGAACCAAAGGCTCCAAATTAAAAACAGGCCAAACACGTTTGGTTCATGCGAATAATCGCAATGTGTCCGGGTTTCGCTCGTATTGGAAGGAAATGGTGTATCCCATCATTTCAACGCGTGCAGAGGGAGCTAAGCTATGGGATATGGATGGGAACGAGTATTTGGATCTGACGATGGGATTTGGAGTAAATCTATTTGGCCATAATCCAGCGTTTATTCAAAATGTAATAGCAGACAGCCTCCAGGAACAATTGCCTCCATTGGGCCCTATGTCAGTCTTGGCAGGTGATGTCGCAGCTAAAATTTCCGAGCTGACAGGTGTAGAGCGTGTCGCATTTTATAATTCAGGAACAGAAGCTGTCATGGTTGCACTTCGTTTAGCGAGGGCAGCAACAGGGCGTTCCAAAGTTGTATTATTTTCAGGATCTTACCACGGTACACATGACGGCGTGTTGGGTGTAGCGAATCCTGGGGATGTTTTATCGTCTGCGCTACCTATGGCTCCTGGTATTGTAAATAGCTCTATAGATGATTTGATTATTCTTAATTATAACCATCCGCAATCACTGGATATGATTCAGAACCTGGGTGATGAATTGGCCGCTGTGCTTGTAGAGCCGGTGCAAAGTCGAAGACCTGATATGCAGCCAACACAATTCTTACGGGAACTTAGAGAGATCACGAAACAGTTTGGCATTGCACTTATTCTCGATGAAGTCATCACTGGATTCAGAATTGGTCTGGGTGGGGCACAGGATTGGTTTGGGGTTCAAGCAGATTTGGTTACGTATGGGAAAGTGGTCGGTGGCGGACTGCCTATTGGCATAGTCGCGGGTAAAGCTGAATTTATGAATCCGGTAGATGGTGGAAACTGGAACTTTGGTGATGATTCTTACCCTTCAGATGCAGATAAGAAAACGTTTGTCGGTGGAACCTTCTGTACACACCCTCTTACGATGAGAGTGATGTTAACGGTATTACAGTATCTTCAATCTGAAGCAGAAACTTTATATAAGGAATTAAATGAAAAAACAGATTATCTTGTAAAAGAATTAAATACGTTTTTCAAAACAGCGAATGTACCGATGCAAATGGTGAACTATGGATCTTTATTTCGATTTATATCATTTGGAGATATGGAATTATTCTTCTACCATTTAATTTATAAAGGTTTATATATTTGGGAAGGTCGTAACTGTTTTATATCGACTGTGCATTCCATGGGTGACATGGATACGATAATCAGAATTGTGAAAGAGACGATCCATGAACTACGCGAGTGGGGGTTTATCCCTGGTGAATCGCCTGTCTCGGAATATCCGCTCTCTTTAGAGCAAAAACAATTATTGTTAACTTCATTACATGGGGAAGATGCGAATGCTGCATTAAATCAGAGTGTTATTTTAAAAATGACAGGTGGAATAAAGCCTTCCACACTGGATCAGGCCGTGAATCAGATCGCACAGCGTCATGAAGCCCTGAAAACAGTCATTCATGCCGATCGTGAAACACAACAAATCAGATCCGTAATGGGATTTCAATGTACATGGTTAGATTTCTCGACATATGCGGGTGAGGATCAAGAACGAGAAATTTCCAATTGGTTATCTGCCGATGCAAATGAAGCCTTCGATTTACAGTCTGGGGAACCTCTATTTAGAATCACCTTGCTTAAAAAGGCAACTGATCAATACCTTATGGTGCTGACATTTCATCATATTGTTGTAGATGGCTGGTCGATTGCTGTATTCATTCAAGAGTTGGAACATACCTATTCTGCTCTGGTCCGAGGAGTTCCGGTTCAATTACCTGAAGCCACTCCATTTCGTGAGTATTTAAGCTGGCAACGACTTGAACATGAAAAAGGGTCATTTACCGAAGGGATCCAGTTCTGGAAAGAGCAATTTTCCTTATCCTATCCCAATATTACACTTCCAACGGCACCGTCCGATGATGTGCCCAAGGGATATGACGGTGAAAGATATTCCATCAAGCTGGATCATCAATTAACAGAGTCATTGCGAACGTTAAGCATCAATAATAAGAGCAGTTTGTTTGTAACGATGTTTGCAGCGTTTCATTTATATTTGCATCAACTAACAGGGCAGTCTCACCTTGTCATCAGCGTGCCTACAGCGGGTCAGTCTCATATGCGAAAAAATGCGCTGATTGGCAACTGTGTCAACATTGTACCTGTTCATCATGCCTTATTAACGAAGCAATCCGTTGTAGACCATGTTCTTCAGCTCAAGGAAACGCTGGCTCTTATCATGAAACATCAGCATGTTCCATTGACCCTCGTATCCGAACAGCTTGCTCATATGACTGCACCGGATACACGGATTTTATTCAATATGGACAGAACGATTCATCATCTCCAATTTGAAAATATCAAGACTGAATTCATGTCGTATCCGATCAAACATATTTCTTACGATTTATTTCTTAATATTACGGATGTTAGCCATGAATTGTACCTGGATTTTGATTACAATACCGATCTCATTGGACCTGAGATGATGAAATTGTGGTCCGAAGGATTTAAGGTTTTGCTGCAAAAAATGGTGAGTCATCCAGAGGCTGAAATCTCGTCTTTGACGTTGTTCTCATCCGAGCAACAGGACCAATTACAGGGAATGTACAATCGGTTTGTTACGGAGCGTCTTCCTCACGTTAATCATGCAGCCATATTCGAGCTTCCAGTCAATGACGTGGAGAAAAAGCTGGCTTTGATCTGGGAGGACGTATTATCCCTCGATCAAGTGGGGAGACATGATCACTTTTTTGATCTCGGAGGAAACTCGCTCAAGGCGACAGTAATGCTATCCAAGGTACATGAGCAGTTTCAACATAAAATTTCAATCGTTCAATTCTTCCAAAACCAACGTCTGAAGCAGCTCGCCAGTCTGATTACAGGCGAGAATGAGGAAACATTCATTCCGATTAAGGCATTGGACGTCAAGGAATTCTATGAGACGTCATCTGCACAACAACGGATCTACTTTTTGGATCAATTTGAGCCGAATAGTGTGTTTCAAAACATGTGCGGCCATATCACGGTCACAGGAAAAATCGATGAAGCTAAACTAATTTCGTCATTGGAACAAATCGTGCAACGTCACGAAGCTTTTCGCACCAGTTTCCATCTGCTGGATGGAGAGCTTTACCAGCGTATTGCTCCAACGATTGATTTTGAAGTGAAACGATCTCAGGGAAGCTCTGCTTCATTCGAACAACATGTTAAGACGTTTGCCAAACCATTTGATTGCTCCAAAGCGCCATTAATACGTGCCGAATTCATTCGTTTAAACGATGATCATGCAGAGATTCTCATCGAGATGCATCATATTATATCGGACGGATATTCCGTTGGCATTCTTGCGAATGAACTGATCGATGTGTATGACGGAAGAAGCATGTCGGACATTGAGGTTGAATACAAAGACTTTACAGCTTGGCAGAAAGAATTTCTGGCGGGGGAGTCTTATAAGCAGCAAGAAAAATATTGGCTGGATCAATTCAAAGGAGAACTCCCAAACCTTAATCTGCCCACTGATTTTGTTCGGACACCTCATTTGACTTCGGCAGGTTCTAGATTGTCATTTGTGTTGGACGCACACTTGAAGCAGTCGCTGGAGAAGCTTGCGAAACAAACGGAAACTACGATGTTTATGGTGTTATTGGCAGCGTATAATGTGCTGCTTCATCAATATACGGATCAAGAAGACATGATTGTAGGTACACCAACATCAGGAAGAAACCATCCGGATGTCGAGAATATGATAGGTGTCTTTATCCAGACGGTAGCAATTCGATCACAGCCGGTGGGGAATAAGTCGTTTCGATCCTATCTCGAGGAAATAAAAAAACAATCCCTGGATGCATTGGATAACCAGGACTATCTTTTTGACAACCTTGTAGAGAATTTAAACACGCATCGGGATACAACCGGGACAGCACTTTTTAATACGATGTATATCTTCTTAAATACCGCGTTGAATCAACGGCAAGAACAGGATTGCAGCTTTAAAGTTAGAGAATTAAATGTCGGTGTATCGTTGTATGATCTGATGTTCATCGTTGAGGATGATAACGAGTGTCTGGAAATGCACTTTAATTACAAGACGGAGCTGTTTGAACGGGATACCATCGACAGAATGAAAACACATCTGTTCACCATCCTCAGAGACATTGTGATCGAACCTGATATTGCCTTGTCCGATATTCAAATGCTGTCTGAACATGAGCAGCACGTTCTTTTATATGACTTTAATGATACCAACATAGAATATTCCCGGGATCAGACCATTCAGGAGTTATTCGAAGCACAGGTGGAACGGACACCTGATCAATTGGCTGTTAGTTTTGGAAATGAGCGATGGACGTATCGTCAATTGAATGAACGGGCGAATCAGTTGGCATATACGCTTAGAGCTGAGGGAGTGCAGCAGGATCAATTTGTAGGTATTCTGACAGATCGTTCGATTGAGATGATCGTTGGCATCTTTGGCATTCTAAAAGCAGGTGGGGCGTATGTACCGATTGATCCGGATTCTCCTGAAGAGCGTATCCGGTACATCCTGCATGATTCGGGGGCAACGTTGTTAGTCACGCAAAAGCATTTGAAGCAGTTGGTATCGTTTAATGGAAAAATGATTGATTTGGACGATGAAGAAACCTATGTAGCTAATCTGTCGAATCTGGAACCAGCGGGGAATTCCGAACAGTTGGCTTATATGATCTATACTTCAGGCACAACAGGCATGCCAAAAGGTGTAATGATCGAACATCGTCAGGTTCATCACTTGGTTCAAGCGTTGTACAGTCAAGTTATAGATGATCAGCTTAGCGGTTTGCATGTCGCTTTACTTGCGCCTTACTATTTCGACGCATCTGTGAAGCAGATTTTTGGCGCACTGCTGTCAGGACATGCTTTGTTTATTGTAGATAAGGACACGGTACTGGATGGACAAGATTTAATGAATTATTATCAGCACCACCAAATTGATTTGACAGACGGAACACCTGCGCACCTGAAATTGCTTTCGAAGGCAAAAAACGTTCAAGGCATATCGCTAAAATATATGCTCATTGGCGGTGAAGCTCTTTCTCAGCAAAGTGTAAATGAAATCACATCATTATTTGCTCTCAATCATATCACGCCTCCAACCATAGTTAATGTGTACGGTCCAACAGAATGTTGTGTGGATGTTGCGACATACCGTGTACTTCCAGAACACCTGGATACAGCGAATCAACGAGCTCACCTACCGATTGGTCGAACATTAGGAAATAATCGCCTGTATGTATTGAACAAACATGGCAAAGTTCAGCCTGTAGGCGTCGTAGGGGAATTATGTATCTCTGGCGATGGGGTTGGTAGAGGATACTTGAATTTACCTGAGCTGACAGCAAAGAAATTTGTGAGTGATCCGTATGTACAGGGAGCGACAATGTACAAAACGGGAGATTTGGTGAAATGGCTTCCCGATGGCCATATCGAGTATTTGGGAAGAATGGATCACCAAATTAAGATTCGCGGATATCGGATCGAAGTAGGAGAAGTCGAAGCGGCGCTGTTAGATCTAGAGTGTGTGAAAGAAGTTATCGTCATTGCACATGAGGATGATCACGGGGACAAATCGTTATGTGCATACTTTACAGCGGATTCCACGCTGACGGTGGGAGAGTTAAAACAAAGCCTCTCTAAGGTGTTGCCGAATTACATGGTTCCAGCCTACTTTATACAATTGGATCACATGCCTCTGACATCGAACGGGAAAATCGATCGCAAATCGCTTCCGAGTCCAGAAGAAAACATACAAACGGGAAGTGAATATATAGAACCCCAAACTGGGGTGGAAAAACAGTTGCTGCCTATTTGGCAGGATGTGCTTGCCGTGAAAAAAATCAGTGTAAAAGACAGTTTTTTTGATGTAGGAGGCAACTCTTTACGTGCGACCAAGCTGGCCGCCACAATCAATCAAAAGCTGAATATCCGCATATCGGTAAGAAACGTCTTTGAATGGCAGACCATTGAACAGATGGCTCAGTCTATTGAACAAATGGAACAGGAAGTATTAGTGTCCATTCCTCAAGTGGGGGAAAAAGAATATTATCCTATTTCCTCGGCTCAAATGAGAATGTACATTATGAGCATCAAAGCTGGCAAGGAACTCATGTACAACATGTCAGGTATGTTTATGTTGGAAGGATCGCTCGATTGGATCAGATTGGAAGAAGCATTCCAACAATTGATTCATCGTCATGAATCGCTTCGGACTGGATTCAAAGTCATACACGGGGAACCGAAACAGATCGTATACCCTAAAGTTAACTTTGGAATTGAATTGATCGAGTCAATGGAAGAAGAGATCGAAGATCGGATTGAACAGTTTGTTCGCACATTTGATCTCGGACAAGCACCTCTTATGAGGGTGGGACTTATTGAACTTCAGCAGGAGCGTCATGTATTGCTGGTAGATCTCCACCATATCATTGCAGACGGACTATCTGTGCATCTTCTGATGACCGAACTTAGCCAGTTCTATAAGGGAGAGGAGTTATCTCCTCTTCGAATTCAGTATAAGGACTATGCTGAATGGCAGCAAACGCAACTTCATAGTGAGTGGATGAAAAAGCAGGAGAAGTATTGGCTTACTGTGTTTGGTGAGAGTATCCCGCTATTGGATCTGCCAACAGACTATGAAAGACCTGAAACCCTAAGCTATGCGGGAGATGTATTGGACATTGTTTTGCAGGAAGACATCCTTCCAGGCTTGAGAAACATGGAAGCAGGGACAGGAACAACGCTATACATGATTCTATTAGCCGCCTATACTATTCTGTTGTCCAAATACAGCGGACAAGAAGATATCATCGTGGGCTCGCCGATTGCAGGAAGGACACATGCCGAGCTGGAGCCGGTTATGGGGATGTTCGTGAATACACTGGCTATTCGAAATTATCCTGCGGGGGATAAAACATTCACGGAGTATCTGCTGGAAGTGAAAGAAAATATGTTGAACGCTTATGAGAATCAGGATTATCCGTTTGAAGAATTGATTGAGAAAGTAAATGTAACCAAAGATGCTCGGAGGAATCCGTTGTTTGACACCATGTTTGTATTGCAGAATACAGATGCTTCAGAGATTCAGATGGATGGAGTAACCTGTAAGCCTTATGCTCCAAATACGAGAGTATCCAAATTCGATTTAACGCTGTATGTTACCGAATTGCAACACAAGTTAGAAGTGGCCTTTGAATACAGTACGGTTTTATTTGAGAAAACAACGATTGAAGCGATGTCACAAAATCTGTTGGTCATATTAACAACTATTGCCAACGACCCTCATATTGAAATCAACAAGATTCAATTGGTTGAAGAATTAATAGATGGGGATACGCTGGCTGATCTAATTGAAGTAGATTTCTAAAATAACCTAAATATAAAGTGATCGGGGTGCCGTATGTCTATTTTTAAGAAACAGGAATCGTATTGGGCAAGCCGATTTGAAGATGATGATCATCTTGTTCATTTGCCTTATTGCAAGACAACCTCCAAACACCCAGACGATACGCAGCACCAAAATGATATATATAAGTCTTTGTCAGCCGATGTTTCACATAAAATCAAGTCCATGTCGCGAAATGCTCCTATGGCGATCTATACGATCTTATTAACGGGAGTTCAGTGTCTGTTATATAAATACACGAATGAAACCAAGATGATTATTGGCATACCAACGATGGAAGAAAAGAACAATGATCTATCGCTCTCGAATAAGGTTCTTGTCTTGAAAAATAATATCAATCATGTGATGTCATTCAAGTCCTTATTTAATCAAGTGAAGACCAGTTTAACCGAAGCCATTCAGCATCAACGAATCCCTTTCAGAAAAATGGTTGAACGTTTAAATGTTCAGTATGATTCGAACCATGTACCTCTGATTCATACCTTGGTTTCGTTGAATGAAATTCATCCTGCCCTTGATGAAAATAACGTAAAAGCGGCGACGATGTTCCACTTTGATCTGGAGAACGACTCTATTCAGTTAAGATTAGTTTATGATGATGATCGTTATGATCGCGATTATATGGTACAAATTGTAGAGCATCTTGACCAATTGTTTTCCGTAGTTCTAAACCAACCTGATCTGGAGTTAAGTCAAGTTGATATGTTATCAGAGTTTTATCGAAACAAGCTGTTATATGACTTTAACGATACAAGGGTTGAGTATCCACAGAACAAAACGATGCATCAATTATTTGAAGAACAGGTGGAACGAACACCGGACCATCCGGCAGTCGTATTTGAGAATAGACAGTTAACGTACAGAGAGTTAAATCAAAAATCCAACCAATTGGCCCGATTACTTCAAGCTAAGGGGGTGCATGCGGGTCAGTTCGTTGGCATTATGGCAGAGCGCTCACTTGAGATGATCATAGGTTTATTCGGTATTCTAAAAGCTGGCGGGGCATATGTCCCAATCGATCCGGAATATCCGGCAGATCGTATTCACTATATCCTTGAGGATTCAAAAGTGGCTTGGTTGCTGCATCAAGGTCATATACAGGAACCTGAACATTTTGCAGGGACATGTGTCATTCTGGATTCTGAAATAAATCACTATGATGATCATTTGAATTTGGTAGATGGAGCGATCTCCAGTGATTTGGCATACATGATCTACACGTCTGGAACAACAGGTCATCCCAAAGGCGTAATGATTGAACATGCCAGCATTGTGAATTCCCTGCAATGGAAATCGGATTTTTATCATTTTACCGGAGATGATCGGGTATTAATGCTGAATCCTTTCGTTTTTGATTCATTTATTACTCATTTCTTTGGTCCGATGATATCTGGCTCGACAGTGTATTTGTTAAACCAGCAACAGTGTAAAGATGCTATAGCCATCAATACGATGGTCAAAAAACAGCAAATCACGCATATCCAAAGTCCACCTAGTTTCTTGATGACACTGTTGGAACAAGTAAGCGCGGAAGATTGGACATCCATGAAAAATGTGGTGGCTGCGGGAGAGAAGATTGTTCCTGCCTTAATACACAAATTGCAGCGCATCAATCCACGCATCGAAGTGTGTAATGAATACGGTCCAACCGAAAATAGTGTTGTATCCACAGTTCTGTCGATCAAGTCGGCAGATCAAAATATCTCAATCGGGAAGCCTATTGCGAACAATAGAGTCTACATTTTAGGAGAACGGAATGAATTGCAGCCTATTGGAGTTCAGGGAGAATTATGTGTAGCCGGAGCAGGGTTATCCAGAGGTTACTTGAACCGTCCAGATCTGACTGCGGAGAAATTCGTGGATGATCCATTTGTTTCGGGAGCAAAAATGTACAAGACAGGTGACTTTGCAAGATGGCTGCCCGATGGGAACATAGAGTATATAGGAAGGGTAGATCATCAAGAGAAAATTCGTGGACACCGGATTGAACTTGGTGAAGTGGAGACGGCTCTTCTAAATAGTACCCAGATAAAAGAGGCCATCGTCATAGCCAGAGAAGATGAAACGGGAACCAAACAATTATGTGCGTACCTGGTAGGAGAGGATGCAATCACGATCGGGGAACTGCGGGAGGCGCTGTCCCAGCAGCTGCCAAACTACATGATTCCGTCCTATTTTGTACAGCTGGATCAGATGCCGCTCACGTCTAACGGGAAAATCGATCGCAAAGCTTTGCCTGCTCCCAAAGAACATATGTTGAAGGGCATGGAGTACGAAGCACCCCGAACGATGGTGGAACAACAACTTGTATCGATCTGGGAAGAGGTACTTGGGGTAGAGAACATTGGGGTTTTGGATAATTTCTTCGAGCTTGGAGGAGATTCGATTAAATCCATTCAAGTCTCTTCAAGATTATATCAAGCAGGTTACCAGGTGCAGATGGATCATTTGTTTAAAAATCCAACCATAGCAAGCTTGATTCCCTATGTTCAACCCATAAGTACCCTGTCAGAACAGGGAATCATCACTGGAAAAGTAATGCTGACTCCAATCCAGCATTGGTTTTTTGAGCAATACAAGGTGGACGCCCATCATTATAATCAGTCCGTGATGCTGTATCGGAAAGAAGGTTTTCATGAAGGCACACTTCGCCGTGTATTCGATAAATTGAGTGAGCATCATGATGCACTTCGTACAGTATATCGCCTTACAGAACAGGGTTATGAAGCGTGGAATGAAGGGTTGGCAAGGGAATCCTTATATACGCTTGAAGTGATGAACTTCAAGTCATTAGCAGATCCGTCTCAAGAAATCGAGAAGAAGGCAAATGAAATGCAAAGCACGTTTACGTTGGAACGTGGACCCTTGATGAAGCTGGGCGTATTTCAATGTGCAGACGGAGATCATTTACTCATCGTTATTCATCACCTCGTCATCGACGGGGTTTCATGGCGAATTTTGATCGAAGACCTATCGAGGGGCTATGAACAATTAAGTGATGGAGAATCGATTCAACTACCGCAAAAAACGGCTTCATTCCAATTATGGGCAGAACAGCTCCAGTTGTATGCGAACGGTGATGCGATAACGAAAGAAATTGCATATTGGAATGAAATTGAAAAAGCAACCTATAAGCCGTTACCTACAGATTTCGAAGCGGATCATGCACTGGAAAAAGACAGTGATGAGATCACCATGGAATGGTCAGCGGCAGAAACGGAGCAATTATTAAAACAAGCGAATCGTGCTTATAAAACGGAGATTAGCGATTTGCTGCTCCATGCATTAGGCATGTCTATTCACCAATGGACGGGCATGGATAAAGTGCTGGTCAATCTGGAGGGACATGGAAGAGAACAAATTTTACCGGATCTCGATATTACACGAACGATCGGATGGTTTACGAGCCAGTATCCGGTTGTACTTGATATGGAAGCAAGTTCTAATATGTCTCTTTTCATCAAAACAAACAAAGAAATGATACGTCAAATCCCTAAAAAAGGGATTGGTTATGGTATTTTACGATATTTAAGTGCACATCAGCAAGAAGCGCCCTTTACCTTGAATCCTGAAATTAGCTTTAACTATTTGGGTCAATTTGATCAGGATCTTCAGAATAGCGGGATGCAGATCTCTCCCTATTCAGGCGGAGCAACAGCAAGCGACAATCACAGAAGAAATGTTCTTATCGATATGAATGCCTTAATTGTGGAAGGCAAATTGACGTTGTCACTTCGTTATAGTCGCACCCAATATCAAAAAGAAACGATGGAGCGAGTGGTAACATATTTTAGAGATCATCTGCAAGAAATCGTGATGCACTGTGTGACAAAAGAGAAGCTGGAATGTACACCAAGTGATCTAACGTTAAAAGGAATTACGATTGAAGAATTAGAAGGATTTGTTCAAGAATCGGAACACATTGGTGAAATCGAAGATATATATGCTTTGTCACCGATGCAAAACGGAATGTTCTTTCATCATTTGCTTCATTCAAAATCGGAAGCGTATTTCCTTCAAACGACACTCGATCTTCATGGTCCGTTAGACGTGGAAGCTTTTACGAAGAGTCTGGATCAGTTGATGCAGCGTAATTCGATTCTCAGAACAAATTTTCATAGCAAATGGAAGAATAGACCCCTGCAAGTGGTATACCGTTATAAACGGAATGGGCTAATATACGAAGATTTGCGTGAGATGAATGAAAAAGATCGTGAAGCATACGTGGCAGAATATACAAGAGCAGATAAAATAAAAGGTTTCGACCTGTCTCAGGATGTGTTAATGCGTATTTCGATCTTGCAAACGCATGACCAAACCTATCGTTTCATTTGGAATTATCATCATATTTTGATGGATGGCTGGTGCCTGTCTCTTGTAATCCAGGAGTTGTTTAATGGATACTTTGCTATTCAGGAACAACGAAAACTGGAGGCAAAGAGTACGATTCCATACAAACACTATATTGAATGGCTGGACAACCAAGATCATGAAGAGTCCCTGAAATACTGGCGTGACTATTTGCAAGGTTACGATGAGCAGACCACTTTGCCAAAAGAACATTCAATTACGAAGAGTGATGAATATCATTCAGAGCATATGATTTGTACACTTAGTCAGGAATTAACCGGACAGCTCGCACAAGTGGCCAGTCAGAATCAGGTGACGCTGAACACGTTCATGCAGACAGCCTGGGGAATGTTGCTACAGATATATAACGGCAGTGAGGATGTTGTATTCGGAAGCGTGGTGTCGGGCAGACCTGCGGCGATTGTTGGAGTTGAGCGAATCATTGGTTTATTTATCAATACCATTCCTGTACGCATTCAGACTCAAGGTAACGAGACATTTGCAGCGGTTATGAAGCGGAATCAGGAACAAGCTGTGGCTTCCCATCCACATGACACGTATCCGTTATACGAGATTCAGGCGGAAACATCGCAAAAGCAAAATTTGATTGATCATATCCTGATATTCGAGAATTATCCTGTACAGGGCATTATGGAACAGTTTGGGGATCAGGAAGAGACAGCTCTTCGGATTACGAATGTAGAAGCAGATGAACAAACAAATTATGACTTTAACCTGATTATCAAACCAGGCCAATCCATGAAATGTATGTTCTATTACAATGCTAATGTCTATGACCGTGCAAGCGTAGAACGCATTCAAGGTCACTTGATTCAGGTGTTGGAGCAAGTGGTCAACAATCCGAATATTCCGATCCATGACATTGACTTGACCACAACACAGGAGAAAACACAAATTTTGGAACATTTTAATGATTCTATGGCTGAATACCCAATGGACAAAACGATTCATGGACTGTTTGAGGAACAAGTGGCAAGAACTCCTGAACACGTTGCGGTTGTATTCGAGGATCAACATGTGACCTATCAAGAGCTGAACGAGAAAGCCAACCAATTGGCAAGAACGTTGAAGGCTAAAGGCATTCAAAATGATCAGTTAATCGGGATCATCGCTGATCGTTCGCTAGACATGGTTGTAGGAATCCTAGCGATTTTGAAAGCGGGTGGCGCATACGTGCCGATTGATCCTGAATATCCGGAGGATCGTATAAACTACATGCTTGAGGATTCGGGCGTACATGTATTATTGCTGCAAAGTCATTTGCAAGAACGCATCTCTTTTGCAGGAGAGGTCGTTTGCCTGGATCTATCTGAGTCCTATCATGAAGATCATTCCAATTTGGGAATTACTGCTGCACCAACAGGCCTGGCATATGTAATTTATACCTCAGGAACGACAGGTAAACCAAAAGGGACATGTATTGAACATAAAAATGTGGTGCGATTGTTGTTCAACAGTAAAAATTTGTTTGATTTTAATGCATCAGATACATGGACATTATTCCATTCCTTTTGTTTTGATTTTTCGGTATGGGAAATGTACGGAGCATTGCTCTATGGCGGAAAACTGGTTATCGTACCTCAAATGACGGCAAAAAGTCCGGAACAATTTCTACAATTGTTAAAAAACGAGCAAGTGACGATATTAAATCAAACGCCAACGTATTTCTATCATCTTCTTCAGGAAGAACTGGCAGGTCATGCAGCAGATCTGAAATTAAGAAAAGTAATTTTTGGAGGAGAAGCCCTCAATCCCGTGTTATTGAAGGAATGGAAGCTGAAATATCCATTTATCCAGTTAATTAATATGTATGGGATAACCGAAACAACGGTTCATGTAACGTATAAGGAAATAACCGACATTGAAATACATGCTGGAAAGAGCAATATTGGAAAACCAATCCCAACGTTGCAGACCTATATTTTGGATAAACATCAACGCATTCAACCGATCGGTGTTCAGGGAGAATTAGTTGTAGCAGGTGAGGGCCTTGCCAGAGGTTATCTGAACCGGCCTGATTTAACCGCAGAGAAATTTGTTGATCATCCCTGGATTACAGAAGGGAAAATGTATCGCACAGGAGATGCCGCAAGATGGCTGCCGGATGGAAATATTGAATATCTGGGACGAATCGATCATCAAGTGAAAATTCGCGGTTACCGAATTGAGCTTGGCGAATTGGAAACTGCGCTTTTGCAAATAGAATCCATTCAGGAAGCGGTCGTTATTGCCCGTGAGCATAAGGATGGTTCGAAGCAGTTGTGTGCGTATTGGAAAGGCGACAGCTCACTGACAGCGAAGAAAATCAGAATGGCATTATCTCATGAAATTCCGGATTATATGATCCCGTCTTATTTTGTTCAATTAGAGCATATACCGTTAACTTCCAATGGGAAGGTTGACCGTAAGGCATTGCCATCTCCACAAGAACATATGCAAAAAGGGACCGAATATATGGCGCCGCAGAACGCTGTAGAACAAGCGATCGTCGCTGCCTGGGAAGCTGTGCTTGGTGTTCAAAAGGTTAGCACATCAGATCATTTCTTTGAACTCGGGGGCGATTCGATTAAATGTATTCAAGTTTCCTCACGACTGCTTCAAGCAGGGTATAAAGTGGAAATGAAGCATTTCTTCACCTATCCGACAGTAGCAGAGTTGAGTGAACACGTTACTTCCGTGAGCACTATTTCTGACCAAGGGGAAGCTACGGGACAAGTGATGCTGACACCTGTTCAGCGCTGGTTCTTTGATCAAAATATGGTGGATACACATCATTACAATCAGGAAATGATGTTCTTTCGTGAAAAAGGATTTGATGTCCGCTTCATTCACAGCATCATGGATAAGATCGTGAAACAGCATGATGCTCTCCGCATCCTTTATCGACAAGCGCCTGAGGGCGGATATGAAGCGTGGAATCGAGGGGCAGACGAAGAAGGATTATACAGCCTTGAAATCGTTGACCTCAAAACTGAAGCAGATCCTGCATCGTTCATTGAAAATAAAGCAAAAGAAATTCAGAGTGGTATGGATCTGTCTCACGGACCTTTGATTAAACTTGGGTTGTTCCAATGTGCTGAAGGGGATCACCTGCTTATTGCCATTCATCATTTGTTGGTAGACGGGGTTTCATGGCGTATTTTATATGAAGATATTCAGACAGGGCAAGACCAGTTCTTAAGAGGTGAAGAAATCCGGCTTCCTCAAAAGACGACCTCGTTTAAACAATGGGCAGAACAATTGTCGACGTTTGCAGACAGCCCGGCGATGAAGCAAGAGAATCCATACTGGAGTCGTGTGGAGCAGGCCCAGCTAAGCCCGCTGCCAAAAGATATGGATTGTGATGAGACGATTGGCAAAGATAGTGAAACGATCACTATTCATTGGACAGCAGTGGAAACCGAGCAATTATTAAAGCAAACACATCATGCGTACCATACGGAAATTAATGATATATTGCTAACGGCATTAGGAATGGCTGTTCATGATTGGACAGGCATGGGAGAAATCCTCGTAAATCTGGAAGGGCATGGTAGAGAAGACATCCTGCCAGAGCTGGACATTACGCGTACAGTGGGATGGTTTACGAGCATGTACCCCGTTATGATTACGATGGAGTCCGAGGCTGACTTATCAAGGAAGATTAAGAACGTCAAGGAAGGACTGCGCCAGATCCCAACCAAAGGCATTGGTTACGGGATTTCGAGGTATTTGTCACATGGAAATGAAGGATTCAAGTTAGAGAAAAATGCCGAAATTAGTTTCAACTATATGGGACAGGTGAATCAGGATTCGGGCCAAGATGGCATTAAATTCTCGCATTATTCCAGCGGGCCATCCGTAAGTGAAAACAACAAGAGACCATTTGTGCTTAATATCAATGGCATTGTTACAGAGGGTCGGTTGTCGCTGTCCATTAACTATAGTTCAAAACAATATCGCCGGGAAACGATGGAGCAATTGGCTTGTCTCTATAAAGAAGGTCTTAATAGAGTCGTTGAACATTGTGTAACGAAGGAACAAACCGAGCTTACGCCAAGTGATATTTCATGCAAGTCATTAACCATTGATCAATTGGATCAAATCGTGGAACAAACTGGGCACATCGGTCGAATCGAAAATGTGTACCCACTTACACCACTACAGAAGGAAATGTTGTACGAAAGTGAACGGAATCCAATTTCGGGCGCTTACTTTGTACAAATCATGTTTGATATGCGTGGAGATTTGGATGTTACCTCTTTTGCGCAAAGTTTGGATCAATTAATGCAAAGGCATGCGATATTAAGAACTAATTTTTACAGTGATTTCGTGGATATCCCTCTTCAAATCGTGTATCAAGAGAAGAAATTTGAATTTAACTATGAAGTTGTAGCTGGCACAAGTGAGCTGCAACGTAAAACGTATGTTGACGAGTATATCGAGCAAGACAAGGCAAGAGGATTTGACTTACAACGAGATTCGCTAATACGTATGTCTGTTTTACGAACAAAGCATGAGGAATACCGCGTCATATGGAGTTTTCACCATATTTTGATGGACGGCTGGTGTATGTCTCTGGTAAGCAAGGAAATATTCGAGAATTACTTTGCGATTCGGGAGAATAGAAAGCCTCAAGTGACTCTATTAACACCTTATAGTCAATTCATTGAATGGCTGGAACAGCAAGATCATCAAGGTGCAATAACCTATTGGAGTCATTACTTGGATGGTTATGAGGGGCAAACGAAGCTGCCTGGAGAAAAAATCAAACCGAAACATGAAAGACAGGATTCCAGAACACTAAACTGTTATTTGGATGATGTACTAATCGAGCAAATGAAACAGATTGCAGAACAGCAGCATGTAACTCTCCATACGGTAGTGCAGACGGTCTGGGGTGTATTGTTGCAGCAATACAATGAAAGCAACGATGTTGTATTCGGAAGTGTTGTATCGGGCAGACCGCCTGTCATTCCTGGGATCGAAAGCATGATTGGATTATTCATTAATGCAATTCCTGTTCGGATCCAGACTCAGGCCGATGAGTCATTTATATCTCTAATGAAAAGGAATCAGGCAAAAGCTGTGGAGTCACATGCATATGATACGTATTCGTTATATGATATTCAAAATCAGACCAAGCAAAAACAATCTCTGATTAATCATGTTGTTGTATATCAGAACTTCCCGGTAGAGAACCGAATGGAGAGTCTGGGTCAGAAAGGTGAAACACCGCTTGAGATTATGAATGTTGGGGGTACAGAACATAATAGTTTTGATTTTACCTTGATTGTCAAACCCCATGAAAATATGAAGATCATATTGATGTATAATGCCAATGTGTATGACCCATCTACCGTTGAACAGATTCAAAAACACTTTATCTCCATGATTCAACAGGTGGTAAGTAACCCGGAAGTTAAAATAAACGAACTTGCGTTGAGTACGTCGAACAGTTATTAATGCACAAGTAATGGGCCGCTCCAAAAGTGAGTTTCCTCCTCACTCAAAGCGCTAATGAATCTGACGCGTCTTAAGAGGTAGATTCGATGTGAACGGCAAACTTTAACGAACCTCAGTAACGTTATTTCATCATATCAGGGTGTCAGAACCTAAAAAACGACCCAATCGACGAAATAACGTCTCTGTGATTCGTTACACCACAGACTTGTGCAAATCAGAGCGAATAGCGTGTGCCAGGTTCATTAGAATAAAATAACCTTAATAAGGGATGTCCTCAGTCATGCTCTCATGACTTATGGCATCCCCTTTTTATGCTCCGTTAATGATAATATCTGGAAAATTATTGCAGATGGGGAAATAAGCTTCTTACGTGGTCGGATCAACATTGTGATGTCACCAACGAGGCAGATCAGCTATTGAAATTGCGGAAGTTCATTCAACAAATCGTGGGAACGAAAGAATCCTCCGTATACATTTTGATCGACCTTTTAACAATTCCTCCCTTCTGACCGATATATAATAAGTACATCTATGTAATCAGAAAGTGAAAGGAGTGCAGAACATGGATATTGCAGCATTATCAATGGCGATGAGCCAAGCTTCAGTAGTGCAGTCGGCAAGCTTGCAAGTGATGTCGATTACGAAAGACATGGCACAGCAGCAAGGCCAGCAGATGGCGGAAATGTTGAAGTCAATGCCTGCTCCTCATCCCAATCTGGGTGGAAGTCTCGATCTTTCGGTTTAGTTGAAATTACAGCATGTGTCCTCATGTAACACCCATTGCAGCAAGCAAAGCCCAAACAGCTCAATTCGAATGAATTGAAGCCGTTTGGGTTGTTTTTTTCTAAATACTCATTCCGAAATTACGATCTTTTTATTACAATCTTCTCAGCGAAACTTTGACAAACTTGGCAATCTGCCTTCAAAGGGCAGTGTATCCTTCAATGTCCATAACTCATCGTAACTGGAAATCTGAAGATCGGCTTTGGACAAGTCCTGATTGCCTGATCCCGGATTGCGATATCCGATGCAGCGCATGCCTGCACTTTTGGCGGCCTGAACACCATTGCGCGAGTCCTCGATCACCAGACAATTCGAAGGAGATGCACCAATCATCTCAGCTGTGGTCAGAAAAATATCTGGTGCCGGCTTGCCGTTTGTAACTTCCTCACCTGTCATTCGCACCTCAAAGTATTGTCCAAGACCGGTCTTGTCCATGATCAAATCAATCAGTGCACGTGGAGAGGAAGAAGCAACGGCTATGGGTACTTGTTGCTCATGCAGCCAGCTTAACCAGCGTTCCACGGAAGGCATTGCCGTCAGATTCGAATGGGCAAGCATGGTTTGCATCACATTATGCTGATGATAAGCATATATTTCTTCCAGCGTAGCTGTCAGCTGATGTTTGTCCAATACTTGCTGCCACATGGATTCCAGCGTAACTCCAACATAGGTATGATGTTCTTCATCAGTCACCCTTGCTCCAAAATGGGTAAAAGAGCTGCGCTCAATCTCGAAATAAATCGGTTCACTGTCAATTAGTACACCATCCATGTCAAAAATGACCGCTTGAATGATGTCATCATTGGGCGCTCCCAGTCCGTTAGATTCTTTGTTTGCTGCCATGTTGTATTCCTCCTCCAGGATTGTGTAAACATATATCTCTAATGTAATCCATTCATGGTTAACCTTCCACTTTAGAAACTGGAACCGCTGGATTGCAGCACAACTTTAATGGCATGTGAAGAGGCTTGAAGTGTGCGTCCCTGAATATCGCAGCCAAGTGTGCGGAATGCCTCTTCGTAATCCTCCAATGGGAAGGAGTGGGTAATGATTTTTTTTGCCGGAATAATCCCTTGTTCAATCATATAATGTGCGGTTGCAAATGTTCCCAGAGAATCGATGGAACCAATAATTTTCAGACTACGGTCCACAACTTCCTTGGGATTGAAGGATGTGTTTCCATCTCTCAGACCAACCAGCATCAGGTAACCGCCGCTGGCGAGCTGGGAAAGTACTTGTGTGCCCACAACACCAGTTGTGTCCACAATCATATCGACCTGCTGGGTTGCGGGTGACAGTGATTCTATTGCATTTTCGAAGGATGAATGAACTTCCCAACGATCAGGTGCAATGGAACCAGCAATGGCTAAGCGTTCTTCGGAGATGTCGACCAGACAGCCGGTAACCCCTTTGGAAGCGAGCGCGTAGCTGTACAAAATACCAATCGGGCCTGCGCCGAGGATGATTGTTCTGAAATTCGGCAGTAGATGAATCTGATTAATCCCGGTCAGCATACAGCTGAGCGGTTCCGTCAAAGTTGCTTCTTCATAGCTCACATGCTCCTTCAATTTGTACAAAAAACGATCCTCGGTCACATAATAATCTGTAAATGTTCCGTCAGCACTCACACCTGTCTCGGTAACAGACTTATGTGTGCAATGATTTTGTCTGCCTGTTCTGCACATGTCACATTGTCCGCAATAGTAGGTAGGGTCAATCACAACACGGTCGCCCGGTTGTAATGTCGTTACCGCAGAGCCGACATCCATGACTTCCCCGGCAGACTCATGACCGAGAATGACAGAAGGAACCGCATGATATTTGCCGCTGACAATACCGAGATCGGTACCACATACTCCGGTTGCTCGAATACGAACCAACACCTGATTATCTCTCGTGATTTCCGGAACAGGCCGGTCCTCAAGTGCCACATCCCAAGCCGATTTGTATACCAATGCAAGCATGATATAACCTCCTTGTAATTATATAAAATATAAAAATAGCGATTCATCTTAAAATAGTTTCAGACAAGATAAGAAGTTATTGAAGGGACGAAATCGATTCTGGAGAAGCGAAGCGTTCGCCTCAAAGTTTTCTGAAAGAAAGCTGCTTCGAAAGTATACGCTAATCACGGATTTTTCCCTCGTGAAAGGGAATTCAAGAAAATCCGTGGATAACAGCGATCGAAAGGTTGTTCTGTTTGCTCAGTGTTCGAGTGTAAATGAATTACTCACTAATGAACGCTGGCGAGCACTGAATCCAGCCGCTCCACAATCTCAACCAGTTCGTCTTCGGTTGTGGTAAGGGAAGGCCGGACCTTAACAACGTTGCCGAAGCCATATCTTGAACTTCTCAAGATTAGATGCTCATCTGTAAAAGCACGGTCAACAATGGCATTGGTTTTGAGCGTATCCGGTTCATTACCGTCACCTACAATCTCCAACCCCCACATTAACCCGACACCACGAGATTCACCGATACTTGGGTACTTCATTGCCAATTCTTGCAGCAATTCACCCAAAATTTCACCTTTGCGTTTCACCGCATCCAGGAATCCGGGTTCGGATACCACTTCCAAGGTAGATTTGGCAGCGGTTACGGAGATCAGATTACTTCCTGAGGTGAAGGAGTGTTCGTGCTTTTCGAGCACATTCAGCCGGGATTGCATTAATACCGCTGCAACAGGTACGCCGATCCCGCCAAGACCTTTTGCAAGGGTAATCATATCAGGCTGGATATCAAACAGTTCGCTGGCGAACATGGTTCCGGTACGACCGATGCCTGTCTGCACTTCGTCAGCAATAAGAATAATATTGTACTCATCACACAGTTTACGCAGTCGTTTGAAATATCCGGCAGGAGGGATGATATTGCCGCCATTTCCGAGAATGGGTTCGATAATCATGCAGGCGACTGAGCCGGAACTTGCATATTCTATTGCATCAGATATAGCTTCAACGCATTGATAGTCGCAGTCTCCATTTGAGGATTTGAATGGGCAGCGATAACAGTATGGGGCAGGTACATGGACAGCGTTAGCCACAGCCGAATTGGGGAAGCGTTTCCGCCGGAAGGCATTCCCCGAAATCCCGGTGGCAAATTGGGTCTGCCCATGATGGGACAGATACAGGCTGATGATGTCTGTTGATTCAGTATACTTCTGTGCAATTTTGGTTGCACATTCGTTGGCAGTTGAACCAGTGATATCCCGCATCCATCCGGCATTAATGTCGTTTGGAGCATATTCGATTAAGTGATCAAGTACTTCATTTACGTACGGTTCGGTGAAGGAGGAAGACATATGCGTCAGATTGCCGACTTGTTCCTGAATTTTGCTGACAACATGTGGGTGATTATAGCCCAGTGACAGATTGAACGTGCCCGACACGCCATCCAGGTATTCAACACCTGAATCGTCAATCAACTTAATCCCTTTTCCGGCTATGAAGCGGTTGTTGGTTAAAGTTTGCATACGATTTCCTCCAATATAATGGTGTACTAGCTCGAACGAAGCTCAACAATCCGGATGATGCGGGCATCACCTCCCTTAAGAAACGGTGTTTACATTTCCTTGCTATGTTGTGCGAGAGCAGTACGTACTGCATTATTTTTTACAGTCCATAGATGAGAGACCATCAATGTGAGCAGCAGGATCAGACAGAATCCGGCCAAAATCCAGATCGTATTCACGACAGGCCCTGTACTCATACTCCATCCAGTCACATACTGCAAGATGGCACCTCCAATACCACCCGATGCGATCAGGATACTGGTTGTCCGCTCTGTCATACCGGGAATCAGAACATTTGCGTAGACCAGTGCGATACAGAACAGCCCCGACATGAACAGACCGGTTCCGAAGATGAGCACATACGTTGCCCACTGTCCAGTTACAAATACCATAGCGACCGTAAACAAAAGCGTGCCAACCGTGCTCCAGATCAGGAATGGCATATAGTTGACGGCTTCCGCTATTTTCCCGGAGAAAAGACGACCGATGATCATCGCAATCCACAGGATGGAGACACTCAGCGATGCGACAGATTCCTGAAGGTGCAATCGTTCTACGAGAATGGAGGGCAGGAAGTTCATCAATCCCAGTTCCAATCCCATGTATATGAAAAAGAAGATGACGAATATTGTCAGAAGACCCAGATGTTTTCTCGAATATTGGGCTTTACCTGCTGCATGTGCCACTGTATTCTCGCCAGCCTGTTCCAGATACAGTGCGGCTGGCCGGGGCATAGTGATCCACAGCAGCATGAGAACCATTGACAACACGGCCACCGTATAAAAAGTAAGATGCCACAGATCCATCCAGATGAATAAAGCAGCAACAGCCGGAATGAGAAGTGCTCCAAGAGCAAAGAAGACATCCAGCTTGGACATGGCGACCGCCTTTTGATTCTCAGTGAATTCGATCGTGAATGCACCTACAGAGGGTTCGATGATACCTGAACCGAAACCTACGATAATTGTGAGAAGAAGAACTACAGACCAGGATGGCAGAAAACCGAGTACTATATAGGCGGCTACAATACAGATCAGGGCAAGGGTCAGCATCGCTTTTCTTCCGATACGGGCTGTCAGGGCAGGAGCTACGATTACACCGACAAGAAATCCAAGAAACTGCAGAAATAACAAAAATCCGCCATCACTGTAACCGCGCTCATAATGTGACAATAAAACAGGGAGAAGTGCACCGAGCACAACGCTGCTTATGCCGATTAACAGATAAAAACCGCAGCTTAGAGCGAATATTCTTTTCAAAAGCCCGCCTCCTAGTTGGATAAAAATTTTATATTATGTAATTAATGTTTATTTCATATATAACTTATACCATAAATGCACAAATGTACATGCTTTTTATTGTAAAATAATGTTAAGTTTTGAATGTTGGAAATATTTATTGTGTTATATTTTTTTCTAAAACGATTTCGTGTCGAAAGGATAGATATGATTCAATCCATATGACCTTTTAACAGTGTTTGGCATCTGTATTGATCGAGGATAGTAACACGTGCATATATAAAAAAACGTTCCCTGTCTGAGTAGACGGGAAACGTTCTGATTAGCCGTTTTATATAATTATACCTGACCTCAACGTATCAGCATTAAGCAGTCTGTACAAAGAAAATTCCATCGAATGGTGCGTGAGCAGACGCGGGACCCCTTCGCAAAAATAAATAACCGTTTGCATCGGGAAGACCCAATATATCCCGATAAGGATCAGGAAAATCTCCGGAATATATTTGACACACCAGTTGATGTTCCTCTAGCAAATGGTCAATTCCTTTCACACCGTTTGGTAAAGTGGGAGAGAAAAATGAAAATGCAGGAAACTCTTGATCGTCCAACTCCATTTCAATCAAACGTACGCCGCTTAATGGAATGGGTGGAACGGGACACACAGAAGTGAGTGGATGTGAAGATACCGACACATAAGTGCATCCGGCGAGAATATTCTCGTTCCATTCCAGTTCATCTCCCGTATAGGTTACCTGATCTAGAAAGTATTCGGAGGCGGAGTAGGTCGAGAAGACCGAGATATATTTATCTTGTGGTAAAGATGGGATATGGACCTGCTGTGAAAGAGAATTGCAATTGATGGAGAACAGATGCAATAAAGGCTGACCCTCAGGGTTGAGTGGCCAGTCGGAAACGTATGCAGTTTCTCCACCAATCCACATGCCAGAGTGTTGGTATGGATTATCGGGGTCAACTGTAAATCGAGTAACTTTGTACATGAGAAACTCCTTCCAGAGTGTATTATGGCTTTCCTATGTAACGTTGTATGTGTTTTTATATAACCATTCATTGCTTCGTTTCAGTATAAATGAGATGATGTGGAATGAAAATCAGTACAAGGTACTAACTCATTGCATGAAGCGAATGAACGTATCAGCACTCTAAGAACCAGTGGCAATACTATAGATGAGAAGTGGTGACACATGTTAATTAACAAATACATAAGTGAAACGGGATTCTGCTCCCGCAGGGAAACGAACCGTTTAATTGCAGCTGGACGCATAACGATCAATGGCAGGGTATGTGAAAAAGGGGCGGAAGTTGAACCTCACGATGTGGTACTCATTGATGGCAATCAGATTCCTCGTAATGACAGCGAACCTGTCTACATTGCTTTGAACAAACCCATCGGTATTGTCTGCACAGCAGCAGAACATGTGAAGGGGAACATCATTCAATATATGAATTATCCTTCTCGCATATTTGCGATAGGCAGGCTGGATAAGGCATCTGAGGGGTTGATTTTGCTTACGAATGACGGAGGCATTGTGAACAAGATGATGCGTTCGGAGCATAATCATGATAAAGAATATGTAGTGACTGTAGACAAACCCATAACCGACGAATTTGTAAAGTCCATGTCTGAAGGTGTTGAAATTCTGGACGTGGTGACCAAGCCATGCGAAGTGTATAGGCAAAGTGACAAAGTATTTCGTATTATTCTGACACAAGGTCTCAACCTGCAGATCCGCAGAATGTGCAAAGCCTTGGGGTACCGAGTCCTCAAGCTAGAGCGTGTACGAATTATGAATATTACGCTGGATCAACTCGAGCGGGGGCAATGGCGTCATCTGGAACAAGAGGAACTGGAGATTCTGCTGTCTCAATTAAATGAGATAAAATGAATGATTTCTGCGCATGTCAACGGTGGTCAACCACAATGTCCAGTTATATCAGTGAAAAATGAAGCAAACACTAACCGCTATGCGGATTAGTGTTTTTGTTGTTATGCTTGTGTCCTTTTTGTTCTGAAATGTAAGAGCCAAATAGGGTTAAGAACGCACCTAGTACAATCACCCAGGTTATCTGCTCTTGAAGAATCAGTACAGATGACACAACAGTAATGACAGGCACGAGATAGATATATACGCTCGTTTTGATAGCTCCGAGAAGATTTACGGCCCGGTTCCAGGTCACGAAACACAACGCAGAGGCACCCAGACCGAGGTAGAGGAAATTGGAGAGATTGGTCATGTTCGTGAAGCGCCCGAGATTCCAATGGAATTCAAACAGGAATAGAGCTGGTAGCATAAAGATCAGGCCATAGAAGAATACTTTGCGAGTCGCGCTAATGGTGTGATAACGAAGCTGGCCAATTTTCCGCATTAACACAGAGTAGATCGCCCATACCGCAGGTGCTATGAAAGCAAGCAGATCACCAATCGGATTCAGTTGCAGAATGAAACTGCCATTTAGTGCGATAAGTAGGATGCCGCTCAAGGCAATCCCGAATCCGATAATGAAGCGGCGAGTTAACTTCTCGCCATCTAAGAAGAAATGTGCGAGCACGGCAGTGAAGAACGGGGCAATGGAGACAATAACACCCACGTTGGAAGCTGTTGTGTACACCAGAGCAATATTTTCAATAAGAAAATATAACGTCACCCCACATAGTCCTGCTCCAATAAATAACCATTCTTCTCTGAATGAGGCGATCCGCAGTGAACGTGGATAGATCAATAACAGTACCAAATACCCGATCAGGAAACGGAAAAATAGAATTTCCACTGGAGTAAAGTCAATCAACAGAACCTTCGTCGAGACAAACGTAGTTCCCCAGATCAGTATAGTAAACAAAGCGAGTAGATGTCCGGTAGAGGCTTTAGAGTTTTGATGACCAAGATGACTTGTCATACAATGTTAGTGGTGGTTCGTTTCAACTCCGAATCATGATTGAAGATACGTCTATATTGCTTGGGTGTCAGGCCAATCAGTTTTTTAAAAAAATTCGTGAAATGGCTCTGGTCACTGAATCCCGTCTGTGCAGCTACTTCAATCGGAAGCAGACCTTGTTCCAGCAGACGTTTGGCTTGATTAATGCGAATCGTTTCCAGGTAGCGGTAAGGTGATATCCCTTTCTGGCGCGTGAATAAACGCAGCAGGTGGTACTTACTCATCTCCGTCAAATCGGTTAACTCGTTCAGCGAGATGCTTTCCATGTAATGAGCTTCTATGTAATCACATATGCGTCTGATCTCCAAGGTAACATCCTGTGTGGAAACAGGTGGTTCAGCATCCGAATAATCTCGCAGCAATTGATCCAGTAGTAAGAGTAACAATTCTTCTTTGCAGAAATCCGATTGCTCCTCCAGAATCATCTGATGCAGCTCGTACAGGGAACCCACAAGTTCACTTTGGTAGAGAACGGGGGATGTAAACCGTGGCAAGTAAGCTTGTCCAGTAATCTCTCTCGCATACTCTCGCATAACCTCAGGCTGAACGTTGATACAGCGATAATCGAGGGTTCTGCCATCGACCTGTTCGCAGGCATGAGGATCATGTGGATTAAAGACAATCATATCTCCGCTATTCAGAATGTATTCTTCGTTGTTACAGAGGAGGTGACGCTTGCCTTGCTCAATGAATCCAATGACGTAATAGTCATGAAAATGATTGGGAAACTTCTGCATAATGCCTTCAAATTGATAAGCTTCTAGCTGTAGATCGGTATCAAAAACGACAGTCCGGACTTCTCGTGTCATGATGCACCTTCTTTCTGGTATGTTAAGGTCATTATAGGTTGCAAAGAAGGAATTTTCTTGAATGATATTGCTATTGCTCGAAGTGTTTGAACGGACAGATATCTCTAAAAACAAAATACCCGCAATCCCGGAGGGAAAGCGAGCCCTTTGCTTAGTATAATTGATTCATGAGTTCAAGCCTATATATATGGGAGAGATAATCTCTGGAACAATAAGTAATTGTTCTTAGTGTAACGTAGCGAGTGCTTCAGGTGTAAAAGCCTGTATCTCAGATATGCGGCCATCACGTATTTTGGCAGCCCATGCCGGATCGCCAAGGAGAGCACGTCCGACAGCTACCAGATCAAATTCCTGTTGCTCGTATCGCTTCATGAGTTCGCCCATACCTGGATGTGTTGTTTTATCTGCTGCTGCTTCAGGCTCATCTGGCATACCCACAGAACCGACTGTGATTGTGGTTTGACGACTCAGTTTTCTTACCCAACCTGCAAATCCAAGCTCAGATCCTTCGAACTCTGGCTCCCAGAAGCGTCGTGTCGAGCAGTGGAAGATATCTACACCTGCGTCAACTAACAAACGAAGGAATTGTTCCAGTTGTTCGGGGGTGTCGAACAGTCTGGCTTGATAATCATTCATCTTCCATTGGGAAATCCGCATCGCAATAGGAAAATCAGGACCTACCGCAGCACGAACTGCCATTACAAGTTCAACCGCGAATTGAGTTCGTTTTTGAAGGTCACCGCCATAGCGGTCCGTTCTCCTATTCGTCGTTTTCCAGAAAAACTGATCGATCAGAAAACCGTGTGCACCGTGAAGCTCGATTCCGTCAAAACCGATGCTTTGCGCATTGGCTGCTGCATCTGCATAAGCTTGAATCACAGTTGCGATCTCTGCCTCCGTCATAGGCGCACCTACTTGAGTACCTTCCATATCAACTCCTGATGGACTAAGAGATTCAGCCTCGGGGTGAGGCTGAGATCCGGAAGGGCGAACGATTCCCATATGTAAAATCTGAGGGAAGATTTTGCCGCCGACTTCATGGACTTGTTCGACCACTTCAGCCCAGCCTTGAAGAGCTGCTTCTCCATACATATGAGGAATTCTAGGCTCACTTGATGCAGATGGATGCTCAATGGTCGCACCTTCGGTAATAATGAGTCCAACACCATGCTCGGCACGCCGACGATAATATGCGGCTACATCGGGGCCCGGGACACCATCCGGGGAGAAGGCACGAGCCATGGGGGACATGACGATGCGTGAGGACAGGGTTAATTTTTTAACAGTGTATGGTTGAAACAGAAGCTCTGTAGAAATAACGTTATGTTGTTGATTACTCAAACTAAGCACCTCCATTATTATGCACCTTCAAGCGGGTACGAGTGCAATCTTAACAAGGTCTATAGGCATGCTCAACCAACAATCGGAGCATTTTGTTGCTTAAGCGAAAGACACTGATTATTGTATGGTGTCTTTGCACTTACTTTCACTTGTTGAACAAATAACACTTATCTATAATGAAGGAGTCTAACCAAATATTTTGTTTACAAAGGAGGATTGGGACATGTCTGGTGTATTGTCTCCAAACTCGAATGATCCGCGTGTAATCCGCACGCGTCAATTAATTCTTGATGCGTTTTTAAACCAATTGAATCTTAAAAATTTCAACAGCATTACAATTCAAAATATTACGGAACAAGCCACAATTAACAGGGCTACATTTTACGCCCATTTTCAGGATAAATATGCACTGCTTGAAGCCTTGTTATCGGATGCATTTATGGAATATGTAACGAAAAGGGTGGACCCAGATGCCCGGTTATCAGCCGAAACCATACAGCAGCTTATATTTTCATTATGTGATTATCACGTCTCAAGTAATGGATGCATCAAAAAATATGAGACAGTTGCACCAATTATTGAAGAAAATATCAAGACACAGCTGGAGCAATTCCTTCTTGAATTAATGAGTAAAGTAGCGGGGGATGTAGATCCCACAACGCTGAAAATTACTGCAACCATGCTAAGCTGGTCGATCTATGGAATGACGTATCGATGGAATATTGAAGGTGGGCAGGAATCCCCGGCTGAATTAGCCAACAGAGTGGTCCCCTATATGATGGGCGGATTGGAATTGTTGAATTGACTTCATTTAACGAAATTGCCTTACTATTCGAATGGACATAGGAGGAATAAAAAGATGTTTGAACATTTGGTTGTTTTTAAATTTAACGATAAAACCACACTAGCCAAACAGAAGGAATGGGTGGATCAATTACTTGCGTTACAGGAACAAATCCCGGGGATTGTCGCGCTGACTGCAGGGATCAATGCAACGGAAGAAACGGACCGTATTCAAGGTTATACGATTGGATTGAGAGTGACGTTTGAAGATCAGGAGGCATTACGCGCCTATGGTCCACATTCTGCTCATCAGGCATTTGTAGCTTCCCTCGATGGTTGGGTGGAAGATGTAATTGTAGCTGATTATGCTATTTAAAGGCGCGAATCAGAGGGTTAACGAATATAGGAGTTGAAGATTCCCATGTGTTTAATTTTATTTGCTTACAACATGCATCCAAAGTATCCGCTTATATTGGGATCAAATAGGGATGAATTCTATCATAGACCTACGGCTCAAGCACACTATTGGGAAGATCATCCTCATATATTGGCTGGCCGGGATTTGTCGAAAATGGGAACCTGGATGGGCGTAACCAAAGGTGGGCGTCTGGCTGCTGTTACGAATTATCGGGATCCAAATGAAGAGATACATGCCAAGGGCTCAAGAGGAGATCTGGTTGCTGATTTTTTAAAGGGGACGTCCACACCTGAGCAATATATGCAACATGCGGAGCAAAGCCGCAATGATTATCCTGGCTACAATTTGTTAGTGGGTGATCCTGACGACCTCTATTATTATTCTAATGTGGGTAATGTTGTGATGAAGTTAAAACCGGGAATATACGGGATTAGTAATCACTTGATTAATACGGATTGGCCCAAGGTGAAACGTGGAAAAGAAGGGCTGGAGAAAATCATCCATGGGGAGGACGAATCTACCCTGACAGAACAAATATTAGGTTTGCTGCAAATGGCAGATCCTTCAGTGGATGAACTTTTGCCTCATACAGGTGTTCCATTGGAATGGGAACGTTTTCTTTCTCCCATCTTCGTTAAAAGTGAGAAATTCGACTATGGAACCAGAGCTTCATCTGTTGTTCTGATGAACAGAGAAGAAGTGTTTTTTACGGAGAGGGTTCACCAGAACGGAGAGGTAATGGAGCAACGTTTTAACATCAAGCCTCTTAACTCGACAAGCTGAGAATATGAAAGAAATGATGTTCTGACATTATGCATTAACATGAATCAATGAAGTTACACCCCACGTTCATGTTTCATTGCTTCTGAGTGTAAAGAATTATTTAAATTTCTCGCGTCAACTAATATAACACAAAATAAACGATTTGAGAGTACCTTTTGTATAACACGCCCAATTTTAGTTGGGCTCTTTATCTCTTATCACAATTCTATGTTATGAATCATGGAACTTCCCTGAATAGTTTATATAATGTGAATCAACATAACATGATTTTGCAGCGGTTCGGTTGATTCTAATTTCAGGGGGGCAACGTGGGATGAAAGAAGCCAAAAAGATGAGAGTTTTTTCACTGGGGATTCAGCACGTACTCGCGATGTATGCGGGAGCAATTCTGGTGCCTTTGCTTGTGGGCAGAGCACTAAATCTGACTGCAGAGCAGTTGGCGTATCTGGTATCCATTGATCTGTTAACGTGTGGGATTGCAACATGGCTTCAGGCTCGGAAAGGGAAGTACTTGGGTATTGGTTTGCCAGCGGTGCTCGGAAGTTCTTTTGTAGCGGTGACACCCATGATTGCGATTGGATCGCAATACGGAATTCCTGCCATATATGGGTCGATCATCGCAGCGGGGTTATTTATCGTCATCTTTGCCGTATTTTTCAGCAAAATCGTCAAATTGTTTCCGCCAGTCGTGATCGGTACAGTGGTAACCATCATCGGTCTTGCACTGATCCCAACCGGCATTAAAAACATGGCGGGTGGAGCAAACAGCGAGAATTTCGGAAGTTTGGATAATTTGGCGCTTTCATTTGGTGTATTACTGTTCATTCTGATCCTGAATCGATATGCTCGCGGGTTTGTTAAATCCCTGGCTGTTCTCCTTGGTATTATCGTGGGGACCCTCATCGCAGCCATTATGGGAAAAGTGAATTTTGCCTCTGTACAGGAAGCCTCCTGGTTCCATTTGCCCCAACCCTTCTACTTTGGATGGCCAACCTTCGAAATCGGCCCCATTATTACAATGATTATTGTAGGTACGGTGGTTATCATCGAATCAACAGGTGTATTTATGGCTTTGAGCAAAATCTGTGATCAACCGATCAACGAAAAAGATCTGGCACGGGGATATCGCGCAGAAGGTCTTGCGTTTGTCCTTGGCGGTATCTTTAATGCTTTTCCATACAATACATTTGCACAGAATGTTGGTTTGGTTCAGCTCTCCAAAGTAAAAACGACCAATGTTGTTGTTGCAGCTGGAGGTATTCTGGTCTTTCTGGGACTCATTCCGAAGGTAGCTGCTTTTGCAACCATTATTCCAAGTGCTGTCCTCGGAGGAGCGACTGTTGTCCTGTTTGGAATGGTCGTCTCATCCGGGATCAAAATGCTGCAAAACGTCGACTTTGGCAAACAATCCAATCTATTGATCGTGGCTTGCTCCGTTTCACTTGGGCTCGGTGTTACTGCTGTACCGGATCTGTTTGCCCAGCTTCCTCAAAGTATTCGGATTATTGTTAGCGATGGTATTATTACGGGAAGCCTGTCAGCCATCCTGCTTAATGTCTTCTTTAATCTTGCTTTGAAAAAAGAGAGCTTGCCAATACAGCCTGTACAGGCTCAAGAAGCACACACGTAATCCTTGTAATAACAGACGTGTCATCTGGTAGTAAGTGGAATGGATCCAAGATGGTTTTCTGGGAAGTGGAATGCAAGACAATGATTCCACTTGGCAAAGAAACCTCTTGGATTTTTTTGTGCTTACGATTCATGAGGAATGCAAAAGGCATGCAAATATGCTAAAGTTTCATCAAGAACATTTTAGATGTTCGTTTAAGTCAACAACCTCTTGAATTGAATTTCCATGCGACTACATAAATGAGCATTGGTTCACAAGGCTACAATATAACCAAGGGATATCCCCTGGGTACAGAAAAGGAGTTGTGATCACCATGCAACAAGAAACGTTGAACAAAGGGTGGAACTTGAAGAATAGTTATGCGCGGTTACCGCAACCCTTTTTTACAAGTCAGGGCGCGGTGCCTGTTGAATCACCAAAGCTGATCATTTTCAATAGATTGCTTGCATCCAGCTTGGGTCTGGATGTGGAGTCTCTTGACAGTGATGAAGGCGCGGAAATTTTTGCAGGAAACCTGATTCCGGAAGGGGCCGAGCCTTTAGCTCAAGCCTACGCAGGACATCAATTCGGCAATTTTAACATGCTTGGAGATGGACGAGCTTTGCTGCTGGGTGAACAGATTACGCCACAGGGCGAGCGAGTGGATATCCAGCTGAAAGGATCAGGAAGAACACCTTACTCTCGTGGAGGAGATGGACGTGCTGCTGTAGGGCCCATGTTGCGAGAGTATATTATTAGTGAAGCGATGTATGCACTGGGGATTCCAACGACACGCAGTCTGGCTGTGGTGTCTACAGGAGAAAACATTATCCGCGAAACAGAGCGGCCGGGTGCCATTTTAACCCGGGTGGCTTCCAGTCATATCCGGGTAGCAACCTTCCAGTATGCAGCCAGATGGGGGTCTATCGACGATCTTCGGGCATTGGCTGATTATACGTTGCATAGACATTTTCCTGATGTTGCTCAAGCTGAGAATCGTTATCTTTTGCTCCTTCAGGAAGTAATTAAACGGCAGGCGGCACTCATTGCCCAATGGCAGCGTGTTGGTTTCATTCATGGCGTGATGAACACGGATAACATGGCAATCAGTGGTGAGACCATCGATTATGGTCCGTGTGCCTTTATGGATGCTTACAATCCTTCAACCGTATTCAGCTCCATTGACAGGCAAGGTCGCTATGCTTATGGCAATCAACCGTATATTGCCGGGTGGAATTTGGCTCGTTTTGCCGAGACGCTTCTGCCGTTGTTGCATGAAGATGAAGAACAGGCCGTGCAGCTCGCTCAAGATGCCATCGCACAATTTTCTGAATTGTACCATCATCATTGGCTCCAGGGAATGCGTGCCAAACTGGGTTTGTTGGATGAAGAGGCCGAAGATGAAGCGCTGATTAAGGATCTTCTTGAACTCATGGAGAAGCATAGTGCAGATTACACGAATACGTTCCTGGCATTGACCTTTGATACATTGGAAGGGACAGCTTTGTTTGGAACGCCGGAATTTGCTGAATGGAATGAGCGGTGGCAAGCAAGATTGGACAGACAGCAAGGGGCGAAAAAAGTCTCTCAGGAGTTGATGAGAACGAACAATCCAGCGGTCATTCCCCGAAATCATCGGGTCGAGGAAGCCCTTGAGCAAGCTGAGAACCACGGAGATCTTAGCGTGATGCAGAAGCTTTTGGCAGTTCTTTCAGACCCGTTCGCGCACTCACCTGAGCAGGCTGAATATGCCGAACTGCCAGCACAGTGCAATACTTCGTATCAGACTTTTTGTGGAACCTGATTGAACAGTATGGAATGAAGAGGCTGCCTTGGGCAGCTTTTTCATTTTTTCATTCTGTCATCGACGTTACTTTATAGAGGCAGGTGCATTCATGTCCAACATGTTAAGCAAACAACAATTGGCAGACATCCTTTTACAGCTTTTAGAGCATACATCTTCTCCTAGGGAACAGATGCAGAACTATGTTAACCGCTTGTTTGATACCTTTAAATGGGATGGGGTGCCCTATGTAGAGAGTAGAAAAGATGCGTATATCGTTCGAATATACGAACGTGGTCTCGTCTCATTGGAGAAACGGGTGAAACAACCGGATGAAGTCATCTATTGGTTGCTGGAGGATATTATTTTCACCGCGACGCATGTAGGGTTGTTGGAACGACATGGCGTGGATAATAAAGAGATGCATTTGAACTATACAAATGAAGTGATGAAGGATCTGAACAGGGGTGTCCTGGAAGCCTTCCAACAGATCGGTAATCCGTATTTACATTGGCATCAGACGGGTAAACGTCAGGAGTTAGAGGGCATGGCATAAAGAAAAGTGAGGTGTGCTACGTGAGCGAGCAAGATATTAATGACGTATGGTATGACTATGCTGTGTTATTTGTCGAAAAAAAGAATGAATCTGAACAGGGCTGGGCATCGTTGACTTCGAACGAGCAGGACATTGCTGCTTTATGGCTGTTAGAGGCGGATGTCTTTAATGGCGGTTTTATACAGTTTTTCTGTAACTGGGGGGAAGAGGTATACCGTTACGCGTTGCGGGCATTACATATCATTGATGCGACTCAAGTCGTGGAGATTATAACGTCAGCATACGGCTGCATTGAGCACTTGAAAGAGGATGAAAGGCTTACCGAACTGTGGGATATTCCTAAATTCCTGACAAAGGAACAAGAGCAGCAGTTAGATGCGCTGGATCAGCAGTTTTGGAACAATGAGGATCAGATCGCGGAGAAAGCCTATGGTTATTATCACGGAAAATTGAACATGATGATCATATAATCTGGTTTCAACTATGCATCCGTTGTTCTGTTCGAAGATTAATACTTGGTCTTGCAATGACTGAAACGTTCGGCTATACTTGCTATAAATTGAATACATGAATCACGTTGATAGAGCGCAGTAGCGGCTTTGTCCCTGTTACAGAAAGTCAGGGGTTGATGGAACCTGATACATACAAGGGCTGCGAATTACACTCTGGAGTACTTGGGTAATGCCAAGCGGATGGGCAAACGATATATTGCCAAAAGTGGTATGGATAACGTGTTAAGGTCACGTGTTGTCCATGCAATTTGGGTGGTACCACGGTTATGATAATCGTCCCTGTGTCTAATGAAGACAAGGAGGCGATTTTTTTGTGTCCAAAAAAGCCGTTCCAGCGTGTAATTTTGTAATTTAACGTTGATCATGACTGAATCTTGAGGATAGAAAAGGGGTTATACACATGATGAATATTATTGATGAACTACAGTGGCGTGACGCCATTAACCAGCAGACAGATACAGAGGGACTGCGTGAGTTGACTGAAACCAAATCAATCTCATTGTACTGCGGCGTTGACCCTACGGGGGACAGCATGCATATCGGACATCTCATTCCATTCATGATGCTGAAACGTTTTCAACTGGCAGGACACCGTCCGGTTATTTTGATAGGTGGAGCTACAGGAACGATTGGTGATCCAAGTGGTCGGCAGGCAGAGCGTTCTTTGCAAACGATGGAGCAAGTGCAGGAGAATGTGGATGCACTGACAACGCAGATGAAAAAGTTGTTTGTAACAGACGGTGATAATCAGGTTCGCATGGTGAACAACTACGATTGGACACACAAAATCAATGTGATTGAATTCTTGCGTGACTACGGCAAAAACTTTAACCTTAACACAATGTTGGCTAAGGATGTGGTTGCGAGCAGACTGGAAGGCGGAATCTCGTTCACCGAGTTTTCCTACCAGATCCTTCAATCACTCGACTACCTGCACCTGTTCCAGAACGAAGATGTACAGCTTCAAATCGGTGGTTCGGATCAATGGGGTAACATCACAAGTGGTCTCGATCTGATTCGTAAAAAAGAAGGATCTGAAGCGAAGGCGTACGGTCTGACCATTCCACTCATGCTCAAATCAGACGGTACGAAATTCGGTAAAACAGCTGGCGGCGCAATCTGGCTTGACCCGAACAAAACAACACCATTTGAGTTCTACCAGTTCTGGGCGAATACAGATGACCGTGATGTCATTAAATACTTGAAATACTTTACTTTCCTCGGCAAAGAACAAATCGAAGCTTTGGCTGAAAAGGTAGAGACAGAGCCGCACAGACGTGAAGCACAGAAAGCACTCGCGGAAGAAATGACAAAATTCGTTCACGGCGAAGAAATGCTCGAACAGGCTAAGCGTATTACAGCGGCGCTGTTCAGTGGTGATATCCGTTCCCTGACAGCAGATGAAATCGAGCAGGGTTTCAAGGAAATGCCAACATTCGAAACGGACGGGGAAGCGAAAAATATCGTCGACTGGCTCGTAGATCTGGGGTTGGAGCCATCCAAACGCCAGGCGCGTGAGGATGTCACTAAAGGCGCTATCTCCATGAACGGTGAGAAAATCACGGAGCTTGAATTCACAGTGTCGGCAGAGCATGCCATTGGCGGTAAATTCATTATTATCCGTAAAGGTAAGAAGAACTACAGCCTGGTTAAACTTCAATCGTAGTTTCCAAGAATTAGAACGTAACACAGAGACGTATAGAGACTACAATAGACGCACAAATAGAGCTACAAATACAGAAACAAAAAGACCGCCTTCCATCTCTGTCAGGCGACAGAGATGGAAGGCGGTCTTTCGTATATCAGGCCAGTGAGTGACCTATCTTATTGATTAACGATCGCTGTGATTTCTTCATCCAGATCAAGTCGCACATTTTCACGGTACGCCCGGATGTTGTATTCACTGTGCAGGTAACGAAGAATCGCTTCAATCATATTGGACTCCACCAGATATTGACTACGGCCTTGAATCCAAACTTCAGCGGAATAACCTGTATCTTCTTCCCAGCTCAGTTCTACGTTCACATCGGTTGGACGTACACCCTTACGTTCTGCCATATGAATACAGATTGCATTCACAATTTCATCCATGCTCAGAACCATAGAGATTAGTACCGTCCGTTTCTGTTACGGTCATCATCACGATCATTGCGACGGTCATAACGACCATCCGCTGCAGGTTTGCGACGATTGGAGATGGCTCTGAAGAGTGCCATAGCCAGCATAACAATCAACATAATTGCTGCAACGTTCACGAGCAATCCAAGGATGTTACCCAGAGCGCCCATGCCACCGAACAATCCGCCAAACATCATACCAGCAAGACCACCAAGCATCATGCCTTTCATGAATCCGCCGCCACCGCCGAAGAATCCGCCACGGTTCGTTGTAGCTGCTCCATTGCTGGAGTTGTTATTCGTATTCGATTTGCTTACATTGCTGTCGGATTTCTTAGGTGTATTGCTATAACTTTTCGTACCGGATTTGAATCCGCCACCACGTCTTGCATCTGCAGAATCCGGATTCGTTACTCCCACTGTTGCGAACAATAATGTAAAGGCCATAAATACCATCATTAGATGTTTAACTCCGAATTTTTTCTTCATTGTAAAGATCGTAACCCCCCGATTAATTTGTTTGAATCGCCCAAAAATGGGCCTTACTCATGTAATACGGTCAACTTGCAGGAACGTTTCAAATTTTATTAAATTTCTGAAACGCTTGGACTTGGGTCTTGAATTGCAGCTTGGCCATCAAGCAATTGGGTAACCCAATGACACCACTCCAGGCCAGTTTGTGCGTGCATTAACCCTTTTTGTACCAGGATGTAGCTTCCAAAATCTCGGTTGCCTACACGAAGATTATCCTGAGGTATACGTGACTTCAGATCCTCGAAATAACGTATGCGTTCCATAAACCAGCTTTTACGCTCGTTAAGAATGCGTCTCATGCTTCCGTCTTCCGCTATGCCAACACACAAAATACGCAAATTAAATTCATCGCGTGTAACCGGTGCGGTAACAGGAGTAATCATCCATTCCAAGAGCTTTTCAATGCCTTTTTCCGTAACTGCGTACATTTTCTTGTCCGGTTTGTCAGACTGTTGTACCCAGCGGGAGGCCAATAACTCATCGTTTTCCATCTTGGACAGGAGTGGATAGATCTGGCTGTGTTTCGCCTGCCAATGTGGCTGGATTTTCAGCATCAGATCATAGCCCGATGACTCCTCGCGGGTAAGCAGCCCGAGTAATCCGTAGGAAAGTATGTTCATGCACATGTCTCCTTAATATTAGGGCTAGGTCAGAGAGAACAATCGTTTTTACTTTCTTTGACCGCTTTCATAAAAAGTGTACACTGAAACTGTATGGTTTGACAACCTGACAGAACAACTGCCTTAATTTAGACAAAAAAAGTGCGAACCATAAGGTCCGCACTCCAAACCATTTAGAGAGATGCCTGTTGTCCATACCCCTCAGCGACAAGATCAAGTTCACCTGTAGCAGAATCGATAACCATGCCGTGGACGGGTACATTGGGAGGAAGTAAAGGATGCTTCTTGATCACTTCCACAGTATGTTTTACCCCTTCTTCGACGCTGTCAAACCCGCGCAACCATTTTTGCAAACGGATGCCAGAGTTCTCCAGGGTTGTCATGACTTCTTCCGATACACCACGCTCAACCATATGTCCAATCATGGTCTCAGCGTGAAGGGAAGCCATACCACATTCCGTATGCCCCACTACTAGGACTTCATCTGCACCCAGTTCATAGATGGCGACAAGTACACTACGCATTACGCTTCCGAAAGGCTGAGAGATAATTGCGCCTGCATTTTTGATGATTTTCACATCGCCGTTTTTCAAGTTCATAGCCTTGGGCAGCAATTCCACCAGACGTGTATCCATACAAGTGATGATAACCATCTTTTTGGTTGGAAACTTGCCAGCCGTATACTTTTCGTATTCTTTAGTCTCGACAAATGATTTGTTGTAAGTCAAAATCTCTTGAATGTTGTTCATGTCCATTGCCTCCTGTTATCCAATACGACGAGCACGGCCACTTGCATATGATGCAGCTTGTCCTACACGCCTTTGCTTTAATAGTATTTCGCGGTCAGCAGATGGCATTACTCCAACCCTTTAGAGGTTGTTCAAAAAGTCCACTTTTGATTACAAATCATGCCTGAGGGCATCATCAGCATCGAAGTTGAACGCCATTTCTATCTTCTCGGTAATGAAAACCAGACTTTTTGAACACGTATCTTTAGGAGAACAATGCAATTTTCATCTGTTAAAAGTTGATTATACGCAATGCAAAAAGTATCATCAATAGGGTATAACATTTTTTTTGAAGAGGTGAACGATAACAATGGATAAACAAACACAGGAACATTTGGAATCCTTCCGTAATCTGGCTCGTAAAATTAAGAGCTATCATGAAGCCATTGGTTTGCTTCACTGGGATCTGCGCACAGGTGCGCCGAAAAAAGGCGTTCCGACTCGTTCGGAGACGCTAGGTATGTTGTCCACCGAAGCATTCAAGCTGCAAACCTCGGCTGACATGAAGACTTACCTGGATGCATTAACGACTCCAGTAGTATTGGAACAGCTCGAAGATATAGATCGTCGTCTGGTTGAAGATTGCAAGAAAGAATATGATCGCAGTCAGTCTGTACCACCTGAGAAAGTACAAGCTTATACCGTGCTAACAGCCAAGTCTGAAACCGCATGGGAAGATGCCAAGCATAACAGTGATTTTGCAGGGTTCTCACCTTATCTGACAGATATCGTTAAGCTCAAACAGGAGTTTATTGATTATTGGGGTGTGAAGGATACACGTTATGATACGCTGCTTGATATGTATGAACCAGATCTGACGGTTGAGAAAGTGGACGCTGTGTTCGCCCGCCTCAAAGCACGTTTGGTGCCTTTGCAAGAGAAGATTAATGCTTCAGAAAACAAGCCAAATACAGAGTTCCTGAATCAGTTGTTTGACACCAAACAGCAGGAAAAATTCAGTCTGTTCATCCTGGAACAAATGGGCTATGACTTTGAAGCTGGACGATTGGACGAGAGTGTTCATCCTTTTGCAACGGGTCTTAACCCGGGTGATGTGCGAATCACAACACATTATCTGCAAGATGATGTAGCAAGCGCAGTCTTCAGTTCACTGCATGAGGGCGGACATGCCCTGTACGAGCAGAATATTGATGACAGTCTGGCGGGTACTCTTCTTGCCGAAGGAACGTCCATGGGGATTCATGAGTCCCAGTCCCGTCTTTGGGAAAACATGATTGGGCGCAGCCTGCCATTCTGGACACGTTATTACAAAGATTTGCAGCAGCATTTCCCGCAACTGAGCGAGGTTGAACTGGAAGATTTCTATCGTGCAATCAACCGGGTGGAGAGTTCACTCATTCGGATTGAAGCGGATGAACTGACCTATAACCTGCATATTATTATCCGATATGAGATCGAGAAAATGTTATTCAACGATGGTTTGGAAGTGAAAGACCTGCCAGAGACATGGAATGCAAAATACAAGGAATACCTAGGTATTATGCCAACGAATGATGGAGACGGTGTTCTTCAGGATGTTCACTGGTCTGGTGGTGACTTTGGTTACTTTGCTTCGTATTCTCTGGGTAATATGTATGCAGCTCAAATTCTACATACATTGCGCAAGGAAATGCCGGAGTTTGATACCCTCATTGCCGAAGGTAATCTGATTCCAATTAAGGAATGGCTTACAGACAAGATCTACCGGTATGGTAGAAGTCGCACACCTTCCGAATTAATTGTTGCCATAACGGGTGAAGAATTGAACCCGGATTATCTGGCTGATTATCTGGAAGCCAAATATGCCGAGATTTACAAGCTGTAGGTATCCCCGTAAATAACATACTGAATAACATTTCGAAGAGCTGAAGAGTCGGGCAACATTGCCCGGCTCTTTTTTGCATTTAAGTTCTTAACCTTTTGTTGGGCATCGGCATATCCATAATAGAGAGAAACTGCTGAAACCAGTGAAGGAGGGAAACAACATGAAATACACGCCATGGTTCGTCCGGGGCATCGTTATTCTGCTGATTATCATTGTGGCGCTCACCAGCTGTAATAAGGAAGAGAATGAAGCCAAGATTACGATTGGCGAAGTGACTCGTTCGGTATTTTACGCACCGGAGTATGTGGCTGTGGCTCAAGGTTTTTTTGAAGAGCAGGGACTTGAGGTGGATATTCAAACGACTGCTGGTGGTGACAAAACGATGGCGGCATTACTCGCAGGTTCGGTGGATATCGCACTGGTAGGGGCGGAGACGTCCATATATGTCTATCAGCAAGGAGCGGAAGATCCGGTCATTAACTTTGCCCAGCTCACCCAGACGGATGGTACATTTCTGTTCGCTCGTAACACAGAAGGTAGCTTCGATTGGGAGCAACTGAGGGATTCCACATTTCTCGGTCAACGCAAAGGCGGCATGCCGCAAATGGCAGGGGAGTTCGCACTGAACAAACATGGCATTGATCCTCAAAGTGATCTGGAGCTGATTCAAAATGTGGACTTTGCCAACATTGCGTCTGCTTTCGCCTCAGGCACGGGAGATTATGTTCAACTGTTTGAACCCCAGGCATCCATCTTTGAACAAGAAGGTCGGGGTAAGGTTGTTGCATCGTTTGGCACAGAAGGTGGTCTTCTGCCTTACACCGTCTTCATGACGAAACAGAGTTATCTTAACGACAATAAGGATATCGTACAGAAGTTTACGAATGGTCTACACAAAGCGCAGGCATGGGTGGATTCCCATACGGCTGAAGAGATTGCTGAAGTCATTTCTCCTTTTTTCAAAGACATCGATCCAGCCATTTTGGTAAGTAGTGTGAACCGTTATAAGGAACAGGGCAGCTATGCAACGGATCCGATCATTGATGAGGAAGAGTGGAACAATCTGCTTGATGTCATGAGTGCCGCCGGAGAGTTGAAAGAACGTGTGGATTTGAATGCCATTGTGGATAATGCCCATGCGGAAGAAGCTACGAAATCAAAGTAATGGGGTATTCAGGAAAGGAAGTGAGCAGAATGCCTGAATCCGAAAGTGTGATCCGACTGGAGGGGATCTCTCAAGTATACGTCAGCGAGCGGGAAGCTTCCTTGGTGCTTGAGGACTTGAGTCTGGAGATCCAAAAAGGAGAGTTCGTCAGTCTGGTTGGACCGAGTGGATGCGGTAAAACGACATTGTTGTCGATCATCGCCGGGCTGCTCACACCCACCCGAGGAGAGGTTAAGGTTAAAGGCAAACTCGTTGGCGGCCCCTCAGCACAGATTGGTTATATGCTTCAACAGGACTATCTGTTTCCGTGGCGGACCATTCTGGATAATGCATTAATCGGTCTTGAACTGACAGGCAGACTGGATGAACGGAGCCGTGAGCGTGTACGAGAACTGCTGGTAAGTATGGGGTTGGCCGGAACGGAGAATCAGTACCCGTCAGAACTTTCAGGGGGTATGAGACAGCGAGTGGCTCTGGTGCGCACGTTGGCAACCGATCCGGGAATTTTATTGTTGGATGAACCATTCTCAGCACTTGATTATCAAACCAAGCTGCAATTGGAGGATCTGGTCTCGGACACGTTAAAACAGTTTGGCAAAACATCCGTTCTCGTCACCCATGATTTGTCTGAAGCCATTGCGGTTAGTGACCGCGTCATTGTACTGGATCGCAATCCGGGCCGCATCCGTCGTGAATTTATCATTCCCGATGGAATTCGTAAATCTCAGCCGTTTCATGCCAGGGAGCAAGAAGGATTTAATGCGTTGTTTCAGGCGTTGTGGAGTGAACTGGATCAGTCCGGGGGAGGTGAGGAAGACGCGTGAATCCAATGAATCCGAAGCAGGAAAAGCGTGACGAATGGATGGGGCAGCTGCATCGGAATCATATTCAGCAGGTGGCCAGATGGCGACACCAAGTGCTTGCCGTACAGTTATCTATGCTAGTATGTATGTTTTTGCTATGGGAAGTGGCAGGCAGACTCCGTTGGATTGATGTACTGTTATTCAGTTATCCGAGTAAGGTTTTTGCCCAGATTGGCAAGGACATCGCTAGTGGCGAGTTGTGGGCACATGTTGGGGTAACCGTAGGGGAAACGGCAGTTGGTTTTTTACTGGGAACACTGGTGGGAACCTTGCTTGCGGTTTTAATTTGGTGGTCTCCTTTTTTGTCCAAAGTGTTGGACCCCTATATGGTTGTATTCAACAGTATGCCAAAGGTAGCACTTGGCCCGATCTTTATTGTGATGTTCGGCGCGGGTTTTACAGCGATTGTTATGACCACATTGTCCATCACGGTCATTATCACGACACTGGTCGTGTATAACAGCTTCAATGAAGTCGATCCCAATTATATTAAAGTCATTCGTACGTTTGGTGGAGACCGTTCCGAGATTTTTACAAAAGTTGTATTACCTGCTTCTTTTCCGGCGATTGTATCCACCTTGAAAGTGAACGTTGGCATGGCTTGGGTGGGTGTAATTGTGGGTGAGTTTCTGGTCGCCAAACAAGGGCTCGGTTATCTGATTATCTACGGATTCCAAGTATTCAACTTCACACTTGTATTATCAAGTCTGTTAATTATTGCTGCCGTTGCAACAGCCATGTACCAACTTGTTGTCTATGCAGAACGCAAAATGCTGGCTGGCCGC
The DNA here is from genome assembly GCF_047302515.1 of Paenibacillus amylolyticus. Lineage (GTDB taxonomy): Bacteria > Bacillota > Bacilli > Paenibacillales > Paenibacillaceae > Paenibacillus > Paenibacillus amylolyticus_G. Next base: position 1,766,125 of record NZ_CP168019.1, read on the forward strand.
AGGTGATTCGGAAGTGTTTTACTCGTAATGTGACCGGGTATGATATGTATACAATTTCACAAGGGGTGTCACGTTGCCCGATACCGTAAAATCAAGTACCATATTTAGTATGATTATTCCGCGCAGATCCGGAATGAATGCGATGATTGGAGAAGAGGGCCTTGAGGTTCTGTCGCAACGATCTAACTTGCCAGCGTCCCTCATTCGGGGCGTGTTGCTGTGACCGGCATGCATGCGCATGTCGGTTGATGTCGTCTAGTTTACATTTGGATGAGACATACTAGTCATGATAAATGAATGAGGCGACGAGCTGGCTAAGAATTTTTTTGCAGCTTAGAGGAGATGGAATGTTAAATGGGTTTTAGGGTAATTAAAACTGCAATCGCCGCATTAATGGCTGTATTGATTGCAGACTGGTGTCGCTTGCCGGGACCAACATCAGCGGGATTGCTTGCCATTCTTGGCGTGGATGTAACGAGAAAACGAAGTATTCGCACCATATCGGCGCGGTTCTTTGCTTCCGTAGTTGGACTTTTATTTGCAAGTGTACTTTTTCACTTTCTAGGCTTCCATTATTGGGTGCTGGCGGTATACATATTGATCGCATTCCCGGCTATTGTCCGGGTAGGCTTCAAAGAAGGTATTGTTACAGGTTCTGTTGTGGTGTTTCGGGTGTTCGGCGGCGGGGAGATGGACGTGCATGTCGTCCTCGTACAAATTGCTTTGTTGTTAATTGGTCTTGGTTCCGCAATGGCGGTTAACCTGGCCTATATGCCGGCAGCAGATCCACAAATGCTACGCATTCGCAAACGAATCGATGAACTCTTCTCGAAGATTTTCAAGGAATTTGCGGCCACGCTGCGTAATCCCAATGAAGCATGGGCGGGGAGAGAGCTGATTGAAGCAGATAAAGCGATCCTTGGCGGTATTGATGCTGCCAAGCGGTCTCTGGAGAATCAGGTGATTCATCCGAATGAGGAATGGAGTGTCTACTTCTATATGCGCAAAACGCAGTTGGACTCCATCCAGCACATGATGCATCTCGTGTCCCAGATCTATCAGAAGATGCCACATGCGGAAATGGTCTCGGAGCTGTTCGATCAGCTTAGTCAGGATGTACTTACTGAATCCTACACCGGACGAACTGAAAAACTTCTTGCAGATGTGCAAGAAGAATTCAAACGTATGGAGCTCCCGGATACAAGGGAAGAATTCGAGATTCGTTCCGCAATTCTCCAGCTGTGCCGTGAACTCGCGCTGTATCTGAAAGTCGCGAAGAAGGACAAAGCGCCGTCCCCAATCTCGGACCGGTCCCAATCTACAAACGAATAATAGAAAATAGTTGTCACCCTAGACGAATGCCCTGCATACACTTGTAGTGAATGATTGTATGGAGGAGGTTTAAAGATGTCATTGAGTCATAAACATCAATGTAGAGAGATTATCACGAAGGCGATCTGCGGCAAAGGTCGTAAGTTCTCTACCGTAACACATACCGTGACTCCGCCAAATGGTCCGACAAGTATTTTGGGGGCTTGGATTATCAACCACCAATATGAAGCCGTATCAGCGGGTGACGGAATTGAAGTTATTGGTACTTACGATATCAACATTTGGTATTCCTATGACAAGAATTCGCAGACGGATGTAGCCAAAGAAACGGTCTCGTATGTAGAACATGTGCCTTTGTCCTATCTGGACCCGAAACACCGGACTTCCACAGTGGAGGTATCTGCGGATGCAACGCAGGAACCTAGCTGTGTGGAAGCCACAGTATCAGCAGGTGGAAGCAGTGTAATTATCCGAGTAGAACGGGAATTCGCTGTAGAACTCGTTGCCGAGACTAAAGTTTGTGTGAAGGTTTGCACAGATGGTTGCGGTGATTACGAAGACAAGGACTATGACTTTGGCAGTGGCGATGGAGATTATGACGATCTCGATCCCGATCTGCTCGACGATGAGCTGTGAGTTTGACGCCTGTATTTGATAACCTAAGGTATCATATGCGCCAGAAGGCGCGGTGAAGAGGGCGTAAGCCCTCTTTCTTCTTAAATATTGAAAAATGGGTGGTAACGAGCCTCGCAATGTGCCTGGAATACCTTTCACGGGAAGGCTCCGCATTGCGGGGTTATTTTTATTTTAGTTGAATGATCTGGGAGGGGGGACGTAATGAATGTGATGGAACAAGCGGAGGAAGCGCTACGCCGATATGAAAGTATGACCTCTGCTGAACGTACAGAACGGTTAAAACAGGCCGGTATTGAAGTGTTGTCACTGCGGGATCGGCGCAAGCGTGAACCAGGTTTGCGTGTACGCTACGATGTAGAGATAAGCTGTCTGCAGGCGATCCGGATCAAACGCAAGGATACTAGCGGCATGGGAGGGGGGACACAGGAAAGTCTGTTGGAGCGTGAAGCGAGTTCAACCTTGTTCAAGCGTGTTGAACGCCTTGCAATCAAAACACTGTATACGCTAGGACTGGATCATGGAGCTGTTCGAATGGAATCCTCCGGGAACGGCGGCTGTGCGGTGATATCGATCGATCCGGGCCCCTGGAAAGGGGTGACTAACCTTGCTGCTACTTACAGGGAAAACTGGAAGCAGCAGCAGGAACTGCTGAATGAGGAGCAGAGTCACAGACCCATTCCGATACTCGGCATGGACCCGGAGTTTCTTCTGGTGCAGATGCCGGAATCCAAAATCGTACCCGCCTCCAAATTTCTTGAACGTACAGGAATGGCAGGCTGTGATTCCGTGACGATTGGTGGACGGCGCATATATCCGGTTGCCGAACTGAGACCGGCTCCCAGCTCCGAACCACGAGAACTGCTGGCCCATCTGATGAGGGCATTCGCAGCTGCTTCCCGCAGCATCAGTGATCACTCGCTCATCTGGCAGGCAGGAGGGATGCCACAGCGGGGGTTACCTCTGGGCGGTCATATTCATTTTAGCGGCGTGAATCTTACCGGGGAACTGCTCCGTGCACTGGACAATTATCTGGCATTGCCACTGGCATTTCTGCAAGACCCCCGTGGCTCGGGAAGACGACCCCGTTATGGAGCACTTGGTGATTTTCGCCTGAAATCCTATGGTGGGTTTGAGTATCGTACGTTACCCAGCTTTCTTGTGTCACCCCTTGTTGCAAAAGGTGTTGTGGCCTTGGCAGGTCTGATCGCGAGCGGGTATACTCAATTACGGCAGCGTCCGTTGGCAAAAGCTGAGGTTCATGCCGCTTTTTATGAGGGAAAGCGCGAAGTGATTAAGGAACACATTCCAACTCTGGTAGATGATCTGAAGAGGTTGGATGGATATGCACGTTATGAACGGTATGCGTCTCCGTTAATCCTTCAATTAAAACTGGGAAGAACTTGGGATGAGAGCCGCGATATTCGCAAACTCTGGAATATTCGGGCAGGTTCATGAAGTACGGACGTTTTTTTGATATAATAAGAAACAAGTCTTTTATAAGTGAGAGCTACGGAAGATATGGAGCAGCAACCCTTGAAGGAAGTGGCGATTAGCCAACACATAAGGCGGAGGCGCAAACACAGTGCCTGACCGTCTTATTGTCCTTCCAGGACGCGTTTCTTCCTGACATTATAGGAACGGGATGGAGGATATTCATCATGGCTCAGTATACGCCAATGATTCAACAATATTTGCAAGTGAAGGCCGAGGCACAGGATGCTTTTCTATTTTTTAGATTGGGTGACTTCTATGAACTGTTCTTCGAGGATGCGATTAATGCTTCCCGTGAACTTGAGATCACGCTGACCGCACGCAATGGGGGCACGGATGACAAAATTCCGATGTGCGGTGTACCTTATCATTCGGCTGACAATTACATACAGCGTCTGATTGAAAAAGGATATAAAGTGGCCATCTGCGAACAGATGGAAGATGCAAGTGTAACCAAAGGCATGGTACGACGTGAAATTGTACGTGTGGTGACACCCGGAACGGTGATGGAAGGCAAGACCCTGGGGGACAAGTCCAATAACTACATGGTGTGCCTGACCGGTAATCAGAATACACTGGCGCTCGCGGCCTGTGATCTGTCAACGGGTGAGTTGTATGTGACATCGGTGCCCTTTTCCAAGGAATGGCTTAAGGATGAGATTGGTATCTATGAACCATCGGAACTGCTGGGGGATGCAGCACTGCTTGAAATGGTAGAAGCCGAGGCATCTCCAATCGGTCGACCTGTGGTCTACACAACTTGGACGAAGAATAAGGAAGATCTGGTTCGTCAGCAGTTTGGGGAGGCTGTGTGGGCAAGATTAGAGCCTGAACGTCAAGCATGCATTGCACGTCTTTTCTCCTATCTGAGTGAGACACAGAAACGTTCTCTGGGACAATTAACACAAATCTCAACGTATGAGCCCGATCATTATATGATCTTGGACCCGTTTACCCGCCGGAACCTGGAATTGGTGGAAACTGTGCGTGAACGCTCCAAAAAAGGTTCATTACTCTGGTTGCTTGATCGGACCGAGACGTCCATGGGTGCAAGAATGCTGCGTCGCTGGGTCGATAAGCCATTATTGCAAAAAGGAAAGATTAATGAGCGTCTTGAAGCAGTGGATACGTTGTACAACCAGTTTATATTGCGTGAGGACCTGCGGGCAGAACTCAAAGACATCTATGATCTGGAGCGTTTGGTAGGCCGGATTGCGTTTGGTAATGCCAATGGTCGTGACCTGAATGCGCTCAAGTCATCGCTGGAGAAAATTCCAGGACTTCGTCAACATTGCACAGGATCATCTTCCGCAACATTGCAGCATATTGCCGAAACGATGGATGATTGCAATGATCTGCGTGAAGCCATCGGGCAAGCCATTGTGGACGAGCCGCCGGTATCGGTAAGGGATGGAGGTCTGATTCGTGAAGGGTACCATGAACGTCTGGATGAATTGCGTGAGGCTTCGGTTAACGGGAAACAGTGGATTGCGGAGCTTGAAGCGCGAGAGCGTGAGGCGACAGGCATTCGATCGCTGAAGATTGGATATAACAAAGTGTTTGGTTATTATATCGAGATCACCAAGTCCAATCTGTCCGCACTGCCGGAGGGACGTTATGAACGTAAACAGACACTTGCCAATGCAGAACGTTACATTACGCCGGAGTTGAAGGAAAAAGAGACGCTGATTCTCGAAGCGCAGGACAAAATGGTTGATATTGAGTATGGATTGTTCGCAGAGCTGCGCGAGCGGCTGAACAAAGAGATTGCAAGATTGCAGAAGCTGGCTGAACAGGTAGCGGAAATTGATGTATATCAATCTTTTGCGGTGATTAGCGCTGAGCGTAACTTTGTACGGCCTACGCTGACCGACGGTTATGATCTGGTTGTGGAAGAAGGACGCCATCCGGTCGTTGAGGCGGTCATGCGAGACGGCGCATTTATTGCCAATCACACGGCAATGACCAAGGAAGAGGCACGTATTCTGCTGATTACCGGTCCAAATATGGCTGGTAAGAGTACGTATATGCGACAGGTCGCTTTAATCTCCATTTTGGCGCAAGTGGGTTGTTTTGTACCTGCGGGTCAGGCCGAAGTGCCGATCATGGATCGCATTTTCACACGGATCGGTGCCGCGGATGATCTCATTGGCGGACAAAGCACATTCATGGTGGAGATGGCCGACATTCAGGTCATGACGGACAAAGCCACACCACGTAGTCTGATTATTATAGATGAATTGGGACGGGGAACGTCGACCAGTGAAGGTATGGCGATTGCTCAGTCTGTTATTGAATATGTACATGATATTATTGGCTGTAAAGCTCTTGTATCAACTCATTTCCATGAACTTGCTCATCTGGAGGAGAGTCTGGATAAGCTGGCCAACTACTCGATGGCGGTACAAGAGAGTGGTGACAAAGTTAATTTCCTGCGCAAATTGATTGCCGGAGCAGCCAGCAGCAGTTATGGTATCTATTGTGCACGCCTTGCAGGTCTGCCTGATAGCATTATTGAGCGGGCGAATGGACTATTGCATGGGTTCGAACATGCGGCCGCGCAAGTAGCTGTGGGCAGTGAATATATCGGAAACGAGAAGCAGGAAGAAGGCTTGAAATTAAAAGGTGGAGAATTCCGGCACACGGATTCAGCACCATTGATCCGGGAACACGAGATTGAGGAGAGTGCAGAGTACACACCTTCTATTGAAGATTCGGTTGGGAAGCAACATGCCAAGAAATCAAACAGCAAAGGACAGTCCAGCGCAAACCATTCGGATGTGGTTCAACTGTCCATCTTTGGAGATGATGAGCCGAATGTGGCAACGAAACCGGATGTAGTTGCGGTGGATAAACCAGCGCGAGAATTCATCCGTACGATGAAAGATATCGATGTCATGAATATGACGCCTCTTCAGGCGATGCAGATATTGAATGATCTCAAATTGAAGGCACAGCAATTATCCTGAGTATAAGGGAGGGGAAAACCTGTGGCGAAAATACATGTGCTTGATGAACATATTGCCAACCAGATCGCGGCGGGTGAAGTGGTCGAACGGCCTGCTTCAGTTGTCAAGGAGTTGCTCGAAAACTCGGTGGACGCAGGCGCCACCAAGATTGAAGTGACGGTTGAAGAGGGCGGACTCCTCAGTATTCGTGTCAAAGACAATGGTACAGGTATTGAGCCAGAGGACATGGAAACAGCCTTTTATCGTCATGCGACCAGCAAAATAGCCCATGGTCGAGATCTGTTCCAGATCACAAGTCTTGGATTTCGTGGCGAAGCCTTGGCGAGTATTGCCGCCGTGTCCAAGGTAGAGGTATTATCGGCAAGTGACAATGACGGGCGAGGACGCCGCATCGTGATTGAAGGCGGGAACCTTGTCTCTCATGAAGATGCAACCTCACCCCAAGGTACAGATTTTGCAGTGAGAGAACTATTTTACAATACACCTGCCAGACTCAAATATATGAAAACGATCCAGACGGAACTGGGACATATATCAGATGTCCTTTACCGGATGGCGATGTCTCATCCAAACATTTCGTTCCGACTGCGCCATAATGAGAATGTGTTGCTTCAGACGTTGGGCAACGGCGATCTGCTGCAAGTGGTTGCAGCGATCTATGGTACAAGTGCTGCCAAAGCGATGCTTCCCATCCAGGGAGAAAGTCTGGATTACCGGGTGAGTGGGCTGATCAGCCTGCCAGAATGGACACGAGCGAATCGTAATGGTATGTCAACGATTGTTAATGGGAGATTTGTTCGCAATTACGGTCTCAATCAGGCGATTCTCAAAGCCTACCATACCTTGCTGCCCATCAATCGCTTCCCACTTGTCGTGGTGCAGTTGGAGATGCACCCCTCTCTTGTGGATGTGAATGTGCATCCGGCCAAGTTGGAGGTTCGCTTTAGCAAGGAACCAGAACTGTATGAATTCATAGAGACGACGTTGCGGGGTATACTCCGGCAGGAGGTACTGATTCCACAGGTCAAAAAACAGCAGATTCGACGTGGGGACGATAGTTCCTTTATCCAGGAACAATTCCTCTTTCCACGTGGTCCGCTGAAAGATGCATCTGATGCAGAAGGATATGGGCAACAAGGGCCACTTGGGAAACCTACTGCTGCACCTCTGAAGTTAACTGCAGAAGATGATGATCTGGATTTGGATGCTCCGGCGGATTTGTCTACAGCACAGTTGGTATCTGAACAGGGTCACTCAGTGCCGTTGCCCGAAGCTCCACCTGAGGTTACACAGCCCCCGGAGCAGTTAGAAAGTTGGAACGGGGATATTTTGCAGAAGATTGCTAGTCATGGCGAGGGGCAGACATCCGCTAACGTGCAGGAAGGTACTAAGGATGTAAGTACAAGTTCTTCCGAAGCTTTTCCCAAAACTGACCTGTCTTCTCAAGATGGTGGAGGTCGTGGAGCAACAGAAAAACCGTTGGCTGAAGGTAAACCAGCTACGTATCGCTCCGAATCCGTAAATTCACCGGTTAGGGAAGCTCGGTCAACCTACAACCCGTCTTCGATTGCAAGAGGTGAACGGACGTGGAAAACCTCAGGTCTACCTGATGCCACTAAACTTGCTGCTGCCATTAAATCGGATGCATCCATGCCCGCATTTCCGGAGCTGAGTCTGATCGGACAGCATCATGGTACGTATTTGATCGCGCAAAATGACCAAGGTTTATATTTGATTGATCAGCATGCCGCTCATGAACGCGTGAATTATGAGTACTATTACGAGAAATTTGGTAACCCTGCCCAGGCCTCACAAGAGTTACTGCTGCCGATTACGCTGGAATTTACACCTTCGGAGACGGAAAAGCTGAAAACAAGGCTGGCCTGGTTCGAACAGTCGGGGGTATATTTGGAGCATTTCGGTGGACAGACGTTCCGTGTGCGCTCCCACCCGTTCTGGTTCCCCAAAGGGGACGAGAAAGACATTATCGAAGAAATGTCCGAATGGGTTCTTAGCGAACGCAGCATAGATGTGGCCAAGATGCGGGAAGCTGCATCAATCATGTGCTCCTGCAAGGCGTCCATCAAAGCGAACCAAAAGCTGACGGATCAGGAAGCAGAAGTGCTAATTCAGCGTCTGGGTTCATGTCGTCAGCCCTACACTTGTCCACATGGGCGGCCGATTGTGATTTCATTTTCAACATATGATCTGGAAAAATTGTTCAAACGTGTTATGTAGCTATTTAGGAGGAATCTATGTATATTACAACCGGTGAAAAGGAAGCGGCTTTACTTGTGGAGCGGGCCCGAAACCTTGCTGAAACAACAGGGGGTACTTACGTGCGCCGTAATAAAATGTCTCTGCCCATGATGATTGAACACTATGAGGCGGAGGAGGTTCTGGTTGTACTCCAGGGTAAAGTGCGTCTATTTCGGAAGGATTCACCGTTGCTGGAGTTCCACCCCAGCATGGGATTTGTTCGTGCCAAACGTATATTGCGAGGAGAACCTGATCCACTGCTGGAGGCGGGGGCGGTGAATGAAGGGGATACCATCATCGATTGTACAGCCGGACTGGGCACGGATGCACTGGTGTTCTCGGTTGCAGTGGGCAAAAGTGGACGGGTGATTGCATGTGAGAGCTCTCTTCCGCTATATACACTATTAGTGGAGGGGATGTCTCAATATGAGACGATCAAGCCAGCGGTAAATGAAGCTTTCCGGCGTATTGAGCTGCATCATGCGAATCATCTTGAGTTGCTGCGTTCCATGCCGGATCGAAGCTGTGATACCGTATATTTTGACCCCATGTTCCGTGAACCGATGATGGATTCAAGTGCTATTCAGCCCTTGCGAGATTATGCAAATGCTCACGCGTTGGACGAACAGAGCATTATGGAAGCAAGACGGGTTGCCCGTAAACGTGTCGTTATGAAAGAAAAGCGCGGCAGCGCGGAGTTTGACAGGCTCGGATTTGAAATACTTGATCGGGCGAATGCAAAAACCCTGTACGGAGTGATTAATGTTGAAAGTGGAAGTTAAACCAAAACCTAAACTGCTTGTGTTGGTTGGACCAACAGCAGTAGGCAAAACAAGAATGAGCATCGAGCTTGCCCAAGCTTTCAATTGTGAGATTATCTCAGGAGATTCGATGCAGGTATATCGTGAAATGGATATCGGAACTGCCAAGATTACCTCTGAAGAAATGAAGGGTGTACCCCATCATCTCATTGATATCCATGAACCGGAGTATCCGTATTCTGTGGCCGAGTTTCAGGAGAGTTGCACACGATTGATTAGTGAAATCCATGAACGCGGTAAAATGCCTTTTATTGTAGGTGGCACCGGTCTATATGTGGAATCAGTATGTTACGGCTTCCAATTCTCGGATAGCGGTTCAGATGAAGCGTTCAGAGAGGAACAATTCAGCTATGCTGAGCTAAATGGAGCTCAGGCCCTTCATGATCGATTGAGGGAAGTTGATCCCGTTAGTGCGGATCGTCTGCATCCCAATGACCAGCGGCGAATTGTACGTGCGCTTGAGATCCATCATCTCACAGGAGAGAAGTGGTCTGATCAGCTGGCAGTACAGAAGAAAGAGTCGCCTTATGACCTTCTTATTGTTGGTTTGAGAATGGATCGGCAGAAGTTGTACGCCCGGGTAGAAGAGCGGATTGATCTGATGATCGAACAAGGTCTGGTGGATGAAGTGAAGTTCCTGTTGGAACGTGGAGTGGCCAGAGGTCATATTTCCATGCAAGGGCTGGGGTATAAGGAGATTGCAGCGTTCCTGCAAGGGGAAGTGAGTTGGGAAGCTGCGGTTGAGTGGTTGAAGAGGGATACGCGTCGGTTTGCCAAACGGCAGCTTTCCTGGTTCCGCCATATGAAGGATATTGAATGGGTGGACATGACCGATACCCAGGATTTTGAAGGGAAATACAAGCAGATAAGTGAATTGATTACACGGAAATTTGATTGATTTGAGCGATGATTAGTATTCTTCTGACAGGCATCGATTAGATCAAGATATGTAAACCTCTACCTTTTAGTCATCAAAAGGATAGAGGTTTTTATTTATCACTAGAACAGATGGTAGAGATTAAGTATTCGGCAAACAACGAATAAATGTGCTTTAAAATGAAGAATTTGTCCCTCTTTTGCAAAACAGACAAGCGGTGTATAATGGATAAGTCTTCTATTTGTTCACCTCGCTAAGAATGGGGGTAAAATAGCAGACAAGGGGTTTTTGTGGATTATATGAAACTGTTCATGATATAATAGCACGAAAGCTACTCAGCGATATTGAATATTACTTGAACACGAATTCAAATGAACCAATGGGGGTACGGCTAATGAACAAGTCCATCAACATCCAAGATACGTTCTTGAACCAACTGCGGAAAGAAAATATTCCTGCTACGGTCTATCTGACCAACGGCTTCCAAATCCGCGGGACGATCAAGGCATTTGACAATTTTACGATCGTCATTGACAGCGACGGACGCCAGCAAATGGTCTACAAGCATGCCATCTCCACGTTCACGCCGCAACGCAGCGTATCGCTGATGCAGCAAGATAACAGCGGCGAAGCTTAAAAAAATTACGAAACCTTTTCACCAACCATTTCGTCTACAAGTATAGGTATTGAAACAGAGCAACCTGAATAAAGGGTTGTTCTTTTCATTCCGGGCAAAATATGTTTAATATATGCCTGAGCCTACAGACGATTAGAAATTATGCAACCGAAAGGGAGTCAGGAGGTAACATGCCAAACGATCCGTTGTCGAGGTCTAACAATCGCAACAACAATAACAAGTCACCCAAAAAAGCGAAGCCAAAGACCTCTAAAAAGAAAAAAATTACGGGTAAACGCGTTGGATGGACACTGTTTTTCACAATGGCAATCGCCATATTCTGTGCACTTGGCGGATATTTATTTATTATGGTGAGTGGTGAAAATCTGCTCAAAGCCAATAAGGACAAAACCACAATTAATGAAACTTCAAAAGTATATGATCGCAATGGCCAATTAATGGGGGAGCTATCCATTCAGAAGCTGGACCCCGTCAAAGAAGACGATATTCCTGAGCTTGTGAAGCAAGCCTTTGTTGCAACGGAGGATAAACGCTTCTATGATCACCAAGGCGTGGATATTTGGTCCATTGGGCGTGCAGCGGTTAAGGATGTCATGGCTCGTTCCATGGTGGAAGGTGGTAGTACACTAACCCAACAGCTTGCCAAGAACATGTTCTTGTCCCGTGACAAGACGTTCTTCCGTAAAGCAACGGAAGTATCGATTGCCATGGCATTAGAGCGCAAGTACACAAAAGACGAAATCCTGACGATGTATCTGAACCGGATTTTCTTCGGTCATCAGCGTTACGGGATTAAAGCGGCATCTGAATTTTACTTTGGAGTTACTGATCTCAAGAGGTTGAAGTTGTGGCAAATTGCTACATTAGCAGCTATGCCGAAAGGGCCTTCTGCCTATAATCCGGTGAGCAATCCAAACGACTCAAAAGCACGCCGAGGTGTGGTATTGCAGCTGATGTATGAACAAGGCTACATTACCAAGGCGGAGATGGACGAAGCAAAAGAGATTAACTATAACTACAAGCGACCAGAGAAAGACAGGAAGTATCAAGGTTTTATCGATTATGTGCTCCGTGAAGCTGAACGAGTAACAGGTAAAACGGAAGATGATCTGAATATCGGCGGATACAAAATCTATACAACTATGGATGCTCAGGCTCAAACAGCCATGGAAACTGCCTTCACAGATGATAGTCTGTTCGAGGCAAGTAAAGACGATCAACAGGTCCAAGGCTCCATGGTTATCATGAACCACGAGAATGGCAGTCTCGTTGCCCTCCTAGGTGGACGGGATTATCAGACTAAAGGTTATAGCCGTGTAACGCAGAGTCGAAGACAACCAGGTTCAGCTTTTAAACCGATTGTGTCTTATGCACCTGCGCTTGAATCAGGAAATTACAGTGCCAACTCGTCGCTGAGTAATGCGAAGCAATGTTTTGGTAACTACTGTCCTGGTAACTTGCATGGATATTCTTCAACGATTAGTATGACGGAAGCCATTACGAAGTCGGAAAATATTCCTGCGGTTTGGCTGCTTGATAAAATAGGCGTTAACACAGGCATTAATTTTGCCAAGAGTGTAGGTATACAGTTGACAGATGAAGACAAAAACCTGGCGATTGCCCTCGGTGGTCTAAGCAAAGGTACAAATACACTGGAAATGGCGCAAGCCTATAGTGCATTTGCCAACCTCGGAGAATACCGACAAGCCTATTCGATTAAGGAAATTAAGGATAGCGCAGGCAAAACCACGTACAAACACGATAACTCGGACACAACGCGTGTCATGAGCGAGCAAAATGCATATCAGCTTACACAGATGCTGCAGAACGTTGTTAATGACGGTACGGGACGTTCAGCACGTCTGGATCGTCCGGTAGCGGGTAAAACAGGAACTGTTCAAAGTGGTATCTCTGGCAACAGTGCCAACCGTGATGTATGGTTTGTTGGATACACACCGGAATGGACTGCCGCAGTCTGGATGGGCTATGACAATCCAGATGCCAATCATATGCTTAAGAACAGCAGTAAGCTGTCAGCAGCTTTCTTTGCCAAAGTCATGGGAGATGCTTTAAAAGGCGTTCCAGTGAAGCAATTCAAAGCACCAGCTGGAGGGCAGGCACCTCCGCCAGTAGAAGAACCAGAAAAGCCGGTTCTGTCCGTTAGTGGGCTGAGTGGATCATACGATCCAAATGCACAAACCGTCTCACTGAGTTGGACTGGAACGGGTGACGCGAGTACGCAATATCGGATTTATCGGAAAGAAACATCTGAAGCCCAGTTCACTCATCTCATTGATGCGATAGGAGCGACCAATGCACAAGATTTAAGTGCGTTGCCTGGTCTAACCTATGAGTACTATGTGACAGCTTACGACTTGGCATCAGGACTTGAGACGGATCCTTCCAACACCATCTCCTTGATGATTGAAGCGCAGGAAGTGCCGCCGGAGGAACCTGATCCTGGTATAGATCCTGGAACAGAGATAGATCCTGAGCAGCCAGGTACGGAGAATCCGGACAATGGTACACCGGATAATGGCAACTCGAACGGTAATAACGGTAATGGTAATGGTAATAACGGAAATGGTAATGGTAATAACGGAAACAATGGCAACGGTGGTAATAACGGCGGAAACGGTCAACCTGGGGAAGGCAATACGACCCCACCTGGTCAGGGCACAACAGATCCTGGCGGAAATGGTGAAGGTCCCGATGATGGGGCTGTAACAACGCCAGGCGAGGTTGTAACTCCGGACAGCGGAACAAGTGGGGATACTGGAGGGACAGATGCACCTGCAGATTCTCAAGCTGGCACCGGCGGCTAAGCCAATGAATCACTAAATAGCTATATTGAAAAAACTGCTTCCCGGAAACCGGTGAAGCAGTTTTTTGTGTTATACATAACCAACTGTAATGGAAGCTGATTTGATGAATAGGTGGGACAAAGCTTGATTTTGAGTGTAAACCTTAAATATGGTAAGCTGTAACTATTCGTAATACGTTGTGCAAGGGCGGGCCCAGAGCGCTGGAATCCATCAGGCGGACGTTATTACATTGTTCACCAATAACATCAGAGCAGGTCACGGACCTGTAGTCGGCAAAGAGGGGTTCGTATGAAACGGAAATTCGGGGATCGCGCGAACTGGCGCCGGATTACGAACCGACAATTCACATGCCGGTTCGTTCAATCCAAAATTTTCACAGGTTATATTACGTTGTACACTATACAGGATTTGAAAGAACCTCTGTGGAAAACTTATGGAGGAAGTACCTTCTGTATCGCAGATAAAGGTTATTCCTGGCTGCAATACTATCCGAAGGGAGAGCACTTTGTAGTTACAGCGATGTTTGACGATCAGGAACGGATTGTAGAGTGGTACATTGATACCTGTCGTAGTCAGGGGATAACCGATCAGGGTGTTCCTTGGTTTGATGACCTGTATCTGGATGTCGTTGTACTGAAAGATGGAGAAGTATTTTTGCTGGATGAAGATGAGCTTGAAGATGCACTGTCACGAAAACATATTACAACGGGTGATTATGACTTGGCTAACAAGACGGCAAAGGAACTGCTGCATGCCATTGATGCACATGTATTCCCATACTTTCAGTTATCACTGAAGCATAGGCCGAGTTTGTTTGAGAACGGAGAGTTTCGAAAAAACATTCAGATTTGAGACATCTACTTATCCGTAGAATTCTTCATGATCCTTCTAATATTGGAGCACCTGATAGAATACATTAATAATCAGGAGAGTTCAGCCCGATAAAATAGAGGTGATGGCGAATGAACGGACGGGTCATGGCTGCAGGAGAGCAACCAGGAGGCAGACCATCCAGACAAATTAATATTGTGTTGCGTAACCAGGAACCCCAGATGTTGGTCAAAGATGAAGCAGCGGCAGTACAGGCAGCCAAGAGTATAACCAAACATGCACACTTCCAGGAGATACAGGGTGAATTGGAGCAACTGGTTGGACTTGAAAATATCAAAGACTTGGTATTTGAGATTTATGCTTTCTTACAGATTGCTCAGATGCGTACCGAAGCAGGCTTACTTAGTGGTGCGCACGTGTATCATATGATCTTCAAAGGCAATCCGGGGACCGGTAAGACCACCGTGGCGAGGATCGTTGCCAAACTCTTTCAGAAGATGGGTGTGTTAAGTAAAGGGCATCTTATTGAAGTAGAGCGTGCGGATCTGGTTGGAGAATATATCGGTCACACGGCGCAGAAAACAAGAGATCTAGTCAAGAAGGCACTCGGTGGGATATTGTTCATTGACGAAGCTTACAGTTTGGCCCGCGGTGGAGAGAAAGATTTTGGAAAGGAAGCTATTGATACGCTTGTAAAATCAATGGAAGACAATAAAAACCAATTTATCCTTATATTAGCTGGTTATTCAGATGAGATTGATTTTTTTCTTCAGACGAATCCTGGATTACCTTCCCGCTTTCCCATTCAAGTGGAGTTTCCAGACTATAGCATTGATCAGTTGATTCAAATCTCTGAGATTATGGCCAAAGAGCGTGATTATATTCTAATGCCTCAGACAATACTCAAGCTAAAGCAGCATTTGCTTCAGGAAAAAAATGATTCGCTGCATGCGTTCAGTAACGCCAGATACGTTCGTAATGCCATCGAGCGTTCGATCAGGCATCAGGCGGTTCGTTTGTTGGAACAATACTCGGAAGGCAGTCCAGGAAAACTGGAGCTGATGACAATCCGTACAGAGGATTTGAACTTTGAGCGAAAGTAAGCGATAATATAGTTTTTACACCAGCCGGCCGGGCCAACCGGTTCGGCTTAAGGCATGCCATGGCATATTCGTGGCAATGTATATCAATGGATTAATTTAGTAATTAGAGGGAGTGAACATATACATGACAAATGGCACACATGATACAGATATGGTCAAAAAAGATCGCGCCGTCTTGGTGAGTCTTGTTACGGATGATGTAAAACGTACAGGTATCAACCCTGAGTACTCTTTAGAGGAACTGGTGAAACTTGCCGAGACAGCTGGAGTGGAAGTGCTAAGTGTACTTTCTCAGAACAGGGAAAAACGTGATACCAAATGGTTCATTGGTAAAGGTAAGGTGGAAGAACTCCGTGCAATCGCGGAGGAGCTCGGAGCAACTACGGCTATTTTTGATCAGGAATTGTCAGGTGCACAGGTTCGTAATCTGGAAGAAACTCTCGATCTCAAAATTATTGACCGTACCCAACTGATTTTGGACATCTTTGCACAACGTGCCAACACTAGAGAAGGTATCATTCAAGTGGAATTGGCTCAACATAGCTACTTGCTGCCACGTTTGTCGGGTCATGGCAAGAACCTGTCCAGACTCGGGGGCGGAATCGGAACAAGAGGCCCGGGTGAAAGCAAGTTGGAGACAGACCGCCGTCACATTCGTGGTCGCATCGATGATCTGAAACGTCATCTGGAAGAACTGACACGTCATCGTAAATTGCATCGTGAACGCCGTAAAAAAACAGGTATTGTTCAGGTGGCCCTTGTTGGTTATACCAATGCTGGCAAATCAACCTTGCTCAAGCAGTTGACGGCTGCAGATGTGTATATTCAAGATCAGCTATTCGCTACATTGGATCCTACATCACGTACGATGGAACTTCCAAGTGGAAAAGAAATCGTACTTACCGACACAGTTGGATTTATTCAAAATCTACCGCATGATCTGATTGCAGCATTCCGGGCAACGCTGGAGGAAGTGAATGAAGCAGACCTGATCCTGCATGTTGTGGACGCCTCATCAGCTATGCGTGAAGATCAGATGCGGACGGTTAATACGATTCTGCAAGAACTTGGTTCAGGGGACAAGCCGCAGTTAGTCCTGTATAACAAAAAAGATGCGTGCACACCAGAGCAGCTTGAGATGCTTCCATTGGATAAAGACCATATTAAAGTAAGCGCATTAGACTCGGAGGATCTGCTTAAAATCCGTGAATTCATTCAGACAGAGCTGACAGGTGATACGAAGCGCTTCCGTATTCCGGCAGAACGTGGTGATCTTACATCGGTACTCTATAAAATTGGTGATGTAGTGGAGACCAGCTTTGAAGAGAATGATGTAATTTATGAAGTTGAATTGCAAAAAGGTGAATATGAGAAATTTGGTTATATGCTTGAAGAATTCATTGAATTGTAATATTCATGACATATTGATGTGATAAGTTACACGATAATGGATATTCGACGTCAGATTCGTGCTATGAAGGGGAATGAAGTAAGATGGTAAGCTTTGATTCAGAAATATCTGAACTTCAACGTCAAGTGGATCGTCAGATTGAAGGACAACTGCAACAGATTGATCGGATCACAGATCACAATCAATGGAAGGTGATTAATGCTTTCCAACAGCGAAAAGTAAGTGATTTTCACTTTGCAGGTTCAACAGGTTATGCCTATAACGATCGTGGCCGTGAAGTGCTTGATGAAGTATATGCTGATGTTTTCGGCGCGGAAGCCGCGTTGGTGCGTCCTCATTTTGCTTCAGGTACTCATACGATTAGTACAGCTCTATTTGGAGTTTTGCGTCCAGGTGACGAATTATTGTACATCACGGGTAAGCCTTACGACACATTGCATAAAGTTATTGGCAAACCCGGTGATGGTACAGGTTCATTACGCGATTTTGGCATCGGTTACCGTGAGACGGCCTTAACTGATGAAGGTGGAGTGGACTGGGCGGCAGTTGAAAAAAGCATTACACCGGCTACAAAAGTCATTGGGATTCAACGTTCACGTGGTTATGACTGGCGCTCCTCCTTCTGTGTTGCTGAGATTGCTGACATGGTTACGCGTGTTAAAGCGCTTAAGGAAGATGTCATCGTATTTGTAGATAATTGTTACGGTGAATTCACGGAGGAACGTGAACCGACAGAAGTCGGTGTTGATCTGATGGCCGGATCACTGATCAAGAATCCTGGTGGAGGCATTGCGGAAACCGGTGGGTACATATGTGGGAAGGAACAATACGTACAGCTGGCAGCTTATCGTCTAACAGCCCCTGGAATTGGGGGAGAGGTTGGAGCAATGCTGGGGACAACACGTAGCATCTACCAAGGACTTTACATGGCACCGACAATTGTAGGACAAGCTATCAAAGGAAGTACGTTTGCTGCTGCGATGTTTGCTGAATCCGGATTTGTAACCAAACCCGCCTGGAATGAAGCTCGCACAGATCTAATCCAGGCTGTTAAGTTTAGCTCTGCCGAGCATCTGATCGCCTTCGTGCAGGGGATTCAGCGTGCAGCAGCTGTGGATAGCCATGTGGTTCCTGAACCGTGGGATATGCCTGGTTATGAGCACCCTGTCATTATGGCGGCAGGTACGTTCATTCAGGGTGGAAGTCTGGAATTATCAGCCGACGCGCCTATTCGGGAGCCGTATATCGGGTATATGCAAGGCGGATTAACGTACTCTCATGTCAAATATGGCGTTTTGATGGCGTTACAGACTATGAAAGATCGTAAATTATTGTGAGTTTATCTAACACGTCATTGACACTTGGTAATAACTAAATGTACAATAGGGTGAAGAATAGATGACTGGAAGGTTGATGAACATGGGTGATGAAATCCGCAGAAATATGGCCTTATTCCCAATTGGTATTGTAATGAAACTTACGGATCTGTCTGCACGTCAGATTCGTTACTATGAGCAGCACAGCTTGATCGTTCCCGCGAGAACGTCAGGTAATCAACGGTTATTCTCTTTTAATGACGTAGAGAGATTGCTAGAGATCAAGGCTTTGATTGAAAAAGGAGTTAACATCGCGGGGATCAAACAAGTGATGAATCCTGTTTCGAAAGAATCCGAAGAAGCTACAGTTATCACGCCAGATACTGAAGTTAAACGCAGAGAGCTGTCCGATACGCAGTTGCACCGCTTGCTGAAGCAGCAGCTTGTATCAGGTAAGAGACCAGGACAAGTATCTCTCATTCAGGGAGAGCTTTCCCGATTCTTTAATAAAAACTAAATTCGCATAACTTGGCGAGTGAGGGGAAAACATGCACTTTTGGTGTGAGACTCCTTGACCCGTGGAACTTTCTAATGTACAAATATAACAGGCAAGCCAAATACGCAGATAAGAAAGGGAGAGGTTATAGTGAGTTATACAAAAGAAGACATTCTCCGCATTTCGAAAGAAGAAAACGTACGATTCATTCGATTGCAATTTACTGATTTGCTTGGAGCTATTAAAAACGTTGAGATTCCTGTGAGTCAGTTGACTAAGGCTCTGGATAACAAAATGATGTTCGATGGATCTTCCATTGAAGGTTATGTACGTATTGAAGAGTCCGACATGTACCTCTATCCAGATCTAGATTCTTGGCTTATTTTCCCATGGGTTGCAGAGAACCGTGTTGCACGCCTGATTTGCGACGTATATCTTCCGGATGGTAATCCGTTCCCAGGAGATCCACGTGGTATCTTGAAACGTAACCTGAAGGAAGCCCAAGATATGGGATTCACTTCCTTTAACGTTGGCCCTGAACCCGAGTTCTTCTTGTTCAAAACAGACGAAAAAGGAAACCCGACTAACGAACTGAATGACCAAGGTGGTTATTTCGACCTTGCGCCTACGGATCTTGGTGAAAACTGTCGTCGTGACATCGTTATCACACTTGAAGAAATGGGCTTTGAGATCGAAGCTTCCCACCATGAGGTAGCTCCAGGTCAGCATGAGATCGACTTTAAATATGCTGATGCTCTGAAAGCTGCTGACCAGATCCAAACGTTCAAACTCGTTGTTAAAACGATTGCACGTCAGCATGGTTTACATGCTACATTCATGCCGAAACCGCTGTTTGGTATGAACGGATCCGGTATGCACTGTAACCAATCCTTGTTCAAAGGCAATGAGAACGCATTTGTTGATGAGTCGGACGAGTTGGGTCTGAGCAAAACTGCTCGTCACTTCATGGCTGGAACTCTGAAGCACGCACGTGCGTTTGCAGCAATTACTAACCCAACTGTGAACTCATACAAACGTCTTGTCCCAGGTTATGAAGCGCCTTGTTACGTAGCATGGTCTGCTAGTAACCGTAGCCCAATGATTCGTATTCCAGCTTCCCGTGGTCTGAGTACACGTGTTGAGGTTCGTAACCCGGATCCGGCTGCTAACCCTTACCTGGCTTTGTCTGTTCTGTTGAAAGCAGGTCTGGACGGAATCAAACGTGAGCTTTCCTTACCAGCTCCAATTGACCGTAACATCTACATCATGTCAGAAGAAGAGCGTGTGGAAGAAGGCATTCCAAGCTTGCCAGCTGACCTGAAAGAAGCATTGAATGAATTGATCCGCAGCGAAGTCATCTGTGACGCTCTTGGCGACCACGCCTTGGCTCACTTCTATGAGCTGAAAGAAATTGAGTGGGATATGTACCGTACACAAGTCCACCAATGGGAACGCGATCAATATATCACGTTGTACTAATAGCTCAATCCCTTGGCGCTCTAGCGCTGAGGGGTTTTTCTTTTTGTGGGCAAGTTTCTATATATTCAAAGAAAAACCAAAGTGCCCACAGAATCCCCCAAATGTCCCCTGAATTATTCTTCATCATCCCACATAAAAATTCTGTGTTTGTCTGTAACCAAGCTAAATATTACTAACAAAATACATTTGTTTACCGATAGATAATCGTAAAACTCTCTTCTCATCATTGAAAGAGGAATTTTTTGTATGGTAACTAAACTCTCTATCAACTTTAACACTTCATGTTAGTAATAACGCAAAATCATTTTCATCATTTGTCTAGTAACCTATGAAAAAGAAACTGAAATTAGAATTTTTTCTACAGTGCATCAAGCTGTCGGAAGCAAAAGATCTAAATCAAGCTTCCTTAGAAATTCTAACAGCTACAACATAGTAGCAAGTACTATCATTCATTCTTTCAAAATTCCAACCATCGTCCAATACATACAAATGGATGTTTCATATGTATGTTGAAAGTTTCATATATAAGAGGTACACTTTAATTAAATTTTGAACAATTTAATTTTAAATAATTAATTGGAGATGTTAATATGGATCAGGCAAAACAACTGGTGACAGAACAACGTACATTTTTTTATACAGGTCAAACTAAAAATATTGATTATCGGATTAATGCGCTTCAACAGCTTAGAAAAGGAATTGAAAAGTATCAGCAACGGATTCAAGACGCACTTCGGGCGGATCTGAACAAATCTGAGGCGGAAGCTTACGGTTCCGAGATTCGCATTGTTTTGGGTGAACTGGATTTTGCATTAGAACACCTGCAGGAATGGGCTGCGCCAAAACAAGTCCCAACCAATTCGGCTATGCCGGATGGGGTGAGTACCATTTACCCTGAACCATACGGAGTGGCTCTTATTATTGCACCTTGGAACTATCCTTTCCAACTGGCCTTTGGTCCACTGATTGGAGCAATTGCAGCCGGTAACTGTGCAGTTATCAAGCCTTCTGAATTAACACCAGCGGTATCTCGTCTGACATATGATCTGATTCAGGAGATCTTCCCTCAAGAGTATATCGTCGTTATGGAAGGAGAAGTCGAAGCTAGCACAGCATTGTTGAAAGAGAAGTTTGATTATATTTTCTTCACAGGTAGCACGGGTGTTGGTCGCATTGTTATGAAGGCAGCTGCGGAGCACTTGACTCCTGTAACTCTTGAGTTGGGTGGTAAGAGCCCTGCTATTGTACATAGTGATGCAGATCTGAAGCTGGTGGCCCAACGTATTGTTCGCGGTAAATTCCTGAATGCAGGGCAAACATGCGTTGCTCCGGATTATTTGCTTGTGCATGAACAAGTTCATGATGAACTGATCGATATGATTGGCGCAGAGATCAAAGATAAATTTGGGGATGATGTGTTAAAGAACGCTGATTTCCCGCATATTGTTAACGCGCGTAACTTTGATCGGTTGTCGAAATTCCTCACAGATGGCAAAACGCTGATTGGTGGACGTTCTGTACGTGAGCAGTTGCTCATTGAGCCGACTGTACTTGGAGATGTGAACTGGGAATCAGCTGTCATGCAAGAAGAGATCTTCGGTCCGATTCTTCCTGTATTTACGTACAGTGACCTGAATCCTATGCTGGATGAGATTGTTCGCCGGCCAAAACCATTGGCGCTATATCTCTTCACACAGGATGAGCAACTGCAGAATCAGGTTCTGAATCAAGTATCTTTCGGTGGGGGATGTATTAATGACACACTTTCTCATATGACT
Organism: Paenibacillus amylolyticus; assembly: GCF_047302515.1. GTDB lineage: Bacteria > Bacillota > Bacilli > Paenibacillales > Paenibacillaceae > Paenibacillus > Paenibacillus amylolyticus_G. The sequence goes on from NZ_CP168019.1 coordinate 1,788,386, forward strand.
TCACACTATCTTCCGTTTGGTGGTGTAGGAGAGAGCGGCATGGGCTCATATCACGGACAACAGAGCTTTGATGTGTTCTCGCATCACAAGAGTGTTCTGAAACGCAGTAAATAATTAGCCCCTAAAATAACATAAACATGAAAAAAGAGGTTGTCCTGTTCATCAGGACAACCTCTTTCGTATTTCATTACATCTAGTTTTGTTACTCAAGTTAAATATTAATGAATATCTCGGAAAAGGCCAATGACTTTACCCAGAATACTAACATGTTTCAAACGTAAAGGTTCGAAGGTCGCATTCTCCGGTTGAAGGCGAATATGATCTTTCTCTTTATAGAACGTTTTCACTGTAGCTTCATCGTCTTCAGTCATTGCAACGACGATATCACCGTTATCAGCAGTTTGCTGTTGACGGACAATAACATAATCTCCATTAACGATTCCAGCTTCCACCATACTATCTCCCACTACTGAAAGCATAAACACTTTCTGTTCGCCTACATAATGTGTAGGAAGAGGGAAGTAGTCTTCAATATTCTCGGTTGCAGTGATTGGAACCCCGGCTGTAACCTTACCAACGACAGGAATACGTGCAACGCTATGAGCAAATTGATGAGAATGCTCAGATTCTTCCTGGCTCAAAAGCTCAATGGCTCTTGGCTTGGTAGGGTCGCGTCGGATCAAACCTTTTTTCTCCAAACGATCCAAATGTCCATGTACTGTTGAGCTGGAAGCCAGTCCAACCGCTTCACCAATTTCCCGTACGGAAGGAGGATACCCCTTCAACCGGACTTCATTTCGTATAAACTCCAGAATAGCCTGTTGCCTGCTGGATATCTTCGACATACCGTATCAACCCCATTTTAGTAACGTTTGGGAAAATTATAACATAGAACCTCCGTTCGTACAAACATAAGTTCTAAATAAAATAGCATTAAATCAGTGTTTTTTAACTTATAGAACAGAAATTGTCCAAAAGTCAGAGCATAATACTGCAAATGTTTTGCAAAAGTACTTGAAATAAGATATTGCTCCTTCTAAAAAAGAAGCGAACAATTGTTCTAAAAATCTATTGAACAAAACAAGTGTTCGTGTTATATTGATTTCAACAGATAGGAACAAACGTTTGGAGGCGGGTATTTAATGAGATATTCTACTTATCAAAGCATTTATGAACCAATGAATTCGGAACTGGTGAAGTCTAACATAGGGAACTACAAGAAGGTTTTAGCGCGTTTCAAGATTTCTTCATGGATGTTAAAGGTAGCCATTACCTCTATGATTATATTTATTGGATGCAGCACCGTTTTAACTGTATTTGCCGGCAATGAGAATGATGTTCTGCCTGGAGGAAAGATAGCTGTTTCACAAGGGGAAACATTATGGAGTATTTCTTTGGAACATAAACCTACGAATATGGATACACGTATTTATATAGAAGCAATTAAGAAAGTGAATCAACTTCATACAACTTCCATCCAAGTGGGACAAGTACTAGCTCTACCGCAATTTGCAGAATAAAATGCACATCAATGAGTGTTAGCGCGTGTCAGCTTGACAAGCAGCCTTTATAATGGCAAAGTTAATATGACTTTGTATTTTTGGAGGGGACAAGCTTGGATATAGATAGTCTGGTAGCACGCATTAACGAATTGGCTCGTAAGCAAAAGTCCACTGGATTGTCGGAGGAAGAACTTGCTGAACGTGCCGAGCTAAGAGAGATTTATTTGAGCAATATCCGCAGTAATTTCAGACAACAACTGGATACCATTGAGATTGTTGATGATGAGAATGACAAAGGCCACCAAGGCAAACTCAAACACTAACGAAACCTAATGATATCATTATGATATTTAGGTTTCTTCCTGTTATTTTGAGTGTGCAATTTATAGGGGGAAATGTTGGTTTACAGTTATGTAAGCCGATACAAAGACACATAAGGGGGATTCTCATGTCGCGTTCGTTCGAGAGAACGGTTAAGAAAAATTCCAAGCAGTTAAATCAGCAACGCAAAAAAAGTGGTCAACCAATCACAGGTACACCAGGTGAAGAAGTCTTTAAGGGACGCAGCTTGTTGTTTCCAATATTTTTGATCGGTCTCGCCTTTTTGTATCTGTTTATGAGCACATTCCTTGTGCAAGCTCCAATGACAACTTGGGACTGGGTGACCATGCTGCTTTACGTATTTTTGGCAGTCATCTTCATGCTTCGCCGTCCATACATCAAGATTAGCAGTAATCGGATTATAACGACGAAGGGTAATCGTGAACGTTCAATCGGGGTTGACGATATCGTCAAATTCAGAATTGAACCAGGTACAGTTGTTATCGAACATAACAGTCGCGGGAAAAGATGGGTGTTTACCAAGTTATTGAACCGTTACGATACAGATGCGATTGCAGAACGTTTGCTGAAATTTGCAAAAGCACACCAGATCACCGTGGAAACCGTCGAAAAGTAATTATTGCATAAAGGGGTAGATGATCGGAATGGCGTTAAAAGCGATTTTGTTCGACCTAGATGATACTTTATTATGGGATGAGCGTAGTGTTCGAGAAGCTTTTCATGAGACTTGTCTAATCGCAGCGCAAGAGACTGGGGTCAAACCAGAAGAACTTGAAGAAGCTGTTCGTAATGAGGCACGTGGACTGTATGAATCATATGAGACCTTTCCTTTTACCAGAATGATTGGAATCAATCCGTTTGAAGGCCTTTGGGCTAACTTTACTGGTGGGGATCAACCTGAGTTCCGTCAGTTGGAACAGCTTGCTCCAGTTTACCGTAAAGAATCCTGGCGTCGTGGCTTGTTGAAGTTGGGTATAGATCGGGAAGATCTTGCTGAACAACTGGCCGCACAGTTTGGAGTAGAACGGAGATCCAGACCTCATGTATACGAAGAAACGATGGATACCTTGCGTCAGTTACAAGGCAAGTACAAACTGTTGTTGTTAACCAACGGTTGTCCTGCTTTGCAACAAGAGAAGTTGGATGGTGTACCTGAATTGACTCCTTTCTTTGATGAGATTATTATCTCGGGTAACTTCGGAAAAGGAAAACCAGATCCGTCGATATTTGAACATGCTTTGAGCAAACTGGGTGTTAAACCCGAAGAGAGCATGATGGTTGGAGACAAGTTAACGACTGATATTCGTGGTGCTTTATCATCTGGCATCCAATCCGTATGGATTAACCGTGAGCATAAGACCAACAATGAAACGTATGCGCCAGACCATGAAATAACACATTTATCGGAATTAAATCAGCTTATTGCTAATTTCTAAGCAGATCAGCTATAACATCTTTCCTCAGCACCCTGAAACATTGGAATCTTCAATGAACGATGATGTCGTTCTTGAAGTTACCAATGTTTTTTTATTTGAGCTTGTTTGACTAAATTACCTTGTTAAATGAGATCTCCATTTTTTTTGCTAAAAGTTATTGAAATTAGGGGGAAGCTGGATTAGAATATAACTAACATACTAGTATGACTAGTATTTAGATTGTCCTAAAGCAATTTCTTTTTGACTTACTTCATTAAATGGAAGCAGGGAGTTATTGCTTATTATTTTCGATTGATTGTAAGCGCTTAATATTTTAGAGTATCTTCTTCCGATTTGGAAATCACACCACTTAGTAAGTGCTAATTAATGATGTGAAGCACCTTGGATTGTGTGATCCTACATAATACACCAAATTGATATCGCTTACATTTAGCAATTATCTATTTGGTAGTGGGGGTGAAGTTAAAGGAGTTGTTGTCTTTTACCAGAGGAGAAACGATGGGAATTGTACATGAATTACTCTTACTTATCAAGTCCTGGATCGGAGTGAAAACACATGGAGTCGGAAACCGCTAAAACAACGTTAACCATGACATCTTTACGTAAAGAGAGCAGATTACGAACGGCAGCAACTTTGTTCCGCAAAGACTGGCAGCTGTATTCACTATTAATCCTTCCCATCATCTATCTCCTTATTTTTAAATATGGGCCGATGATTGGTAATGTGATTGCGTTCAGACGTTTTGTTCCCGGGGGAAGTATATTTGGAGAAACGTGGGTTGGATTAAGGTACTTCAAAATGTTCATTGAGGACCCTACCTTCTGGAGAGTATTCGGTAATACGCTGATGTTGGGCGGACTTGCATTGCTCTTTACATTCCCGGTTCCAATCATTTTTGCCTTGATGCTTAACGAAGTGAAGAGTAAACGATTCAAAAAGTTTGTACAGACCGCGTCTTATCTGCCTCATTTTCTGTCCATCGTTATCGTTGCGGGTATGATCCTGCAGCTGACAGCAGTGAATGGTTCCATTAATGGACTGGTGGCTTTCTTCACCGGAGACAATATTCCTTTTATGCAGCGGGCTGAGTGGTTCAGAACAATCTATATCACTTCTGAGGTATGGCAGGGTATGGGTTGGGGAGCGATTCTGTATCTGGCTGCACTGACAACCATTGATGATTCTTTGTATGAAGCTGCGCGTATCGATGGTGCCAATCGGTGGAAGCAAACGATTCATGTAACGTTACCAGGGATCTTGCCAACGATTGTGACGTTATTGATTTTGAACATGGGTAATTTCCTGGCTGTTGGATTTGAAAAAATCTTACTCTTGTACAATCCGCTTATCTACGAGACATCTGATGTGATCTCCACTTACCTGTATCGGGTTGGACTGGAATCCAGTAACTTCAGTTATGCTACCGCAATTGGCTTGTTCGAATCGCTGATCGGTCTGATTCTGGTGTTCTCCGTAAATGCCATTTCACGCAGACTGACACAAAGAAGCTTATGGTAAAGGAGGAGCACCATGCAGGAATCCAGATCTTACAAGGTATTTAAAGTATTCAATGTCATCTTTCTGCTGTTCGTGGTATTTATAACGCTCTATCCATTCTTAAATGTCGTGGCTCAATCCTTCAGTAGTGAGTCCTATATTAATTCGGGTAAGGTTAGTTTGTTCCCAAGAGGATTCAATGTGGAGACATACAAGACCATCTCACGTGACAGCATGTTCTGGACCAATTATAAAAATACGATTATCTACACTGTAGTAGGCACGTTAATCTCCATGTTTATGACGACTATTTTCGCATATGCCCTGTCCAAAAAGAGGTTGATGGGTCGCAAGTTTCTGACGATGTTCGCCGTATTCACCATGTTCTTCAGTGGTGGATTGATTCCAAACTATGTCTTGATTAATTCCCTTGGGTTCAACAACACCATGTGGGCACTTGTTGTTCCTGGCGCAATTAGCATATACAACATGCTGATCATGAAGTCATTTTTTGAAAATATGCCTGAAGAACTGGAGGAAGCTGCCTCCATTGACGGTTTGAACACCTACGGGATCTTGTTACGCATTATATTACCGCTTAGTAAAGCCGTTATGGCAACCATGGTGCTGTTCTACGCAGTAGGTCATTGGAATTCGTGGTTCCCAGCATTTCTGTATTTGGACAAAAAAGAACTGTTCCCGGTCACCATTTATTTGCGCAATATGATTGCAGGAGCGACAAGCGGGGCGTCTGCCGGTGCAACCTCAGCTGATAACCTGACACAGATTGCTGCCAATATTAAGTCAGTAACGATGGTATTAACCATCTTGCCGATACTCACCATCTATCCATTTGTCCAAAGATACTTTGTAACCGGTATCATGTTAGGGTCTGTTAAACAGTAATGCGCAGCAGCTATATAAATTGAACTTAAGATGATTTACACGGAACACTCCGGTGATAAAGGCGAGCGCTTCGCTTTTTATTGATTAAAAAGTTTTAAGGCAAGGTCAACCTAAACCAAATTCAGGGGGATAACCTAAATGAATCAAAAGCCACGTAAGTTTGTTGGTAAAATGTTGTTGGCATCAATGATGACCGTTGTTCTGGCAGCATGTAGTAGCGGTACCGGAGCTGGAGGTGACGTCACAGAAGTTCAAACCAAGGCAGCGATGGAGACGTACAATGTAGGGGATACATTCAAGGCAACCGAGCCATTTAATCTCTCCATACTATATAGTGATCAACCTAGTTATCCATATAAAAAAGACTGGTTACTTTTTGATAAAATTACCGAACTGACGGGTGTTACGCTTGAGCCAACGATTGTACCCATGAGTGATTACCCTCAGAAGAGATCACTGTTGATTAGCTCGGGTGATGCACCACTGGTTATTCCGAAAACATACCCTGGTGAAGAGTCTGCATTTGTCTCCTCCGGTGCGATCTTACCGATTAGCGATTATATTGATTTGATGCCAAACTTCAAGGATAAAGTGGAAAAATGGGGATTGGAAGATGAACTTGAAGGACTTCGACAGGAAGATGGGAAGTACTATGTACTCCCGGGTCTGCATGAAGAAGTATGGCCAGATTACACACTACTCGTAAGAACGGATGTTTTTGAAGAAAATAACATCGCGATTCCGACCACATGGGACGAATTGTATGATGCAGCGAAGAAACTGAAAGAGATTTACCCGGATTCCATTCCGTTTTCGGACCGATTCCAATTCAATAGTACGTTGAACATCGCTGCTACTGGCTTTGGTACCAAGGCTGGATGGGGTTTTGGTAACGGTTTGACGTATAAGGAAGATCAGGATGAATTTGTGTACACGGCTACTACGCCGGAGTATAAGGAAATGCTAACGTACTTTAACAAGTTGGTATCCGAAGGATTGCTGGACAAAGAAAGTTTCACACAGGATGATGATCAGGCTGTACAGAAATTTGTATCCGGCAAATCATTCATGATTAATGGTAATTCCCAAACGGTGGTGCTGCACCGAAATGATATGAACAAAACGCTGGGAGAAGGTAAATACTCTGTTGCGAAGATTACAGTTCCTGGTGGGCCAAAAGGGCAATTAATGTCTGGCTCCAGACTTGAAAACGGTGTCATGATATCCGGAAAAATTCAAAAAAGCGAAAACTTCAAAGCCATTATGCAATTTGTGGATTGGTTATACTACAGTGATGAGGGTCAAGAGTTTGCCAAATGGGGCGTTGAAGGCGAAACATTTACCAAAGAGGGCGGAAAACGTAAATTGGTAGAAGATGTGAACTACAATGGCTTGAATCCTAAAGGCACGAAGGATCTGCGTATTGATTTTGGTTTCTCTGGTGGAGTATTTGCCTACGGGGGTACCACAGATCTGCTGCAATCGATGTTTAGTGAAGAAGAGTTGAAATTCCAACAAGACATGAAGGATACCAAGGAAGTGATCCCGGCAGAACCACCAATTCCTTACTCTTCAGAGGACCGTGAACGGGTGACACTTCTGAGTACACCACTGAAAGACTATTCGGATCAAAATACACTTAAATTTATCTTGGGTGAGCGGGACTTGTCTGAATTCGATACATTTGCCAAAGAGCTGGAGAGTCAAGGATTATCTAATTATCTGAAGCTGGCAAATGATACGTACAAAGCCTACAAAGAAAACAAGCAATAATATAGTTGATGTTGGCCAGATTACCGTTTCACACCGATATATAAGTGGAACGGTAATTTGTGCTAAGATGAATGAATACGGCTGATAGAAAGAGGTCTAGGCACATGTCACTTAATCAAAAAATTAGAGGCTCGACCCGGGCATATTCATATAACCTGTTAAAAGAACGAATTCTTCATCTGGAACTTAAGCCGGGTACCAAGATTTCAGAGAAAGAGATTGCAGATGAACTGCAGGTGAGCAGAACACCCGTGAGAGAAGCATTCATGAAGCTTGCTGAAGAAGAACTGCTGGACATTATTCCCCAGAGTGGGACGATCGTCTCTCATATTAATCTGGAGCATGTGGAAGAAGGCAGGTTTATGCGGGAGAAGATGGAGAAGGAAATTGTGACTTTGGCTTGTGTTTCTTTTCCTGAAGAGTACAGATTTCGACTGGAAACCAACATTGCAATGCAGGAAGTATGTATAGGAAAAAACAATTTCTATCGACTTTTTGAACTGGATGAAGAGTTTCATCAGATTTTGTTCCAGGGCACGGGTAAGCTGAGAACATGGAAAATGTTGCAACAACTGAATATTCCGTTTAATCGGTTGCGTTTATTACGTCTAGCGGAGGACTCCAACCTGGAGGTCATTATTTCCCAGCACAAAGAGATTTATCGTCTTATCACAGAGCGTCAGACCGAGCAAGCTGTTCAGGTGATGGAAGCTCATCTTAGACTAGTTGTTATTGAACAGGAATCAATAAAGGCGAAATACCCGCATTATTTTATATAATGCACCGATGTTGTATACTACTCTCCATATGCATATGCTTAAACCCCTGTTCAATTGAACAGGGGTTTTGGTTAAGCAAGTTGTAACACGAGAGTGTTAGGCTTGTTTGATAAAAGTAGGATCAGGGTATGGATCTGCAATCCAGCCATCTTTTTCGATGAACAGACGTACAGCAATAATTTGTTTGTTCTCCATTAAAGTGAAGAAGTGCGGTGTATTCTCAGGTACAGAGATAACGTCTCCAGGAGACAGTTCTACATTAAAGTAGCCCACATCATCTGTAGCTTTGATAACAAAAATTCCTTTACCAGCGACAATTGCACGAATCTCATCTTCAGCGTGGGTGTGGATCTCTTCGAACTTGGCCAGCTTTTCTTCGATATCTGGTGTTTGTTCGGACAGCGTGATGACATCCCAGATCTGGTACCCGCGACGTGCAGCCAAATCTCTGATTTCATAATCGTAAGTTTCCAAAACCTCGGTTTTCTGTTCATCAGTTAATCCAAAGTTATTTTGCAGATCAGTGTTCAGTTTGGATGCGTCCCACTTCTCATATAATACTTCGTATTTGTTCAAGAAATTTCGAACATTTTCGTCACCAGTGATGCGTTCGTTCGTATTTCGGATAACAATTTCAGCCATGTTCTTTCCCTCTTTTCCACTTGGTTTAATTGAATTATATCGGATTGCTCTGTTTTTGTCGATTCTCAAATTCCGTTCATATTCGTGCAAACCCGCCATCTTTCGGGACCAAACCCGATCTTTCACATTAAGTTAGTTTCTGTTAAACTAAGATTTAACGTTTTGCGGGGGTGAAGATATTGGATAAGATTAGTCTACACGATGCATTAAAACAACGAATATTAATCCTCGACGGAGCAATGGGGACCATGATTCAACAAGTTGATCTGACTGGCGAAGATTTTGGCGGCGAAGATTTGGATGGATGTAATGAAATGTTAGTGCTCACTCGTCCAGAGCTGATCCAGCGCATTCATGAAGAATATCTGGAGGCGGGCGCCGATTTAATTGAAACCAATACATTTGGTGCGACATCCGTTGTGCTTGCTGAGTACGATATTCAGGATCGGGCACGCGAGATCAATCTGGAAGCAGCCAGAATTGCGAAAGCTGCGGTTGATCGTTTCTCTACACCTGAATCTCCACGTTATGTGGTAGGAGCGATGGGACCAACAACCAAAACACTGTCTGTAACTGGGGGAGTAACGTTCCAGGAACTTATCGACAGTTATTTGGAGCAAGCGCTTGCTTTAATAGAGGGAGGCGTTGATGCGCTACTACTCGAAACCTCACAGGATACCCTCAATGTAAAAGCAGGCAGCATTGGAATTCAACAGGCCTTCGAACAGAGTGGCGTTACACTGCCCCTGATGATATCAGGAACGATAGAACCGATGGGAACGACCCTTGCAGGTCAGAACATCGAATCCTTTTATATATCCTTAGAACACCTTAACCCAATTTCGGTAGGACTAAACTGTGCTACGGGTCCGGAGTTCATGCGTGATCACATTCGCTCACTTTCCGCTATGGCATCGGTTGCCGTTAGTTGTTACCCGAACGCGGGTCTTCCAGATGAGAATGGTAATTACCATGAGTCACCAGACTCGCTTGCTCAGAAGATTGGTGCTTTTGCCGAACAGGGCTGGTTGAATATTGCTGGTGGATGTTGTGGGACAACCCCTGCACATATTCGGGCGATGCGCGATACACTTGCCCAGTACCCCCCAAGAGAAATGAACGGAACACATCCACCGGCATTGTCTGGTATAGAACCAATCTATATTGAACAGGACAATCGTCCATACATGGTTGGTGAGCGTACGAATGTGCTGGGATCACGGAGATTCAAACGACTCATTGTAGAAGGCAAATATGAAGAAGCTTCGGAAATTGCACGTGCTCAAGTGAAAAATGGAGCGCACATTGTTGACGTGTGTGTACAAGATCCGGACCGTGAAGAGTCTGAAGACATGGTGAAGTTCCTTGAACTGGTTGTGAAAAAAGTTAAGGTTCCTCTCATGATTGATACGACAGATGCTTCAGTAATTGACCTGGCTCTCCAGTACTCGCAAGGTAAAGCGATAATTAACTCCATTAACCTTGAGGATGGCGAAGAGAAATTTGAGCTGATTACGCCGTTACTTCATAAATATGGTGGTGCGGTTGTTGTCGGAACGATTGACGAACGGGGTCAGGCGATTAGTCGGGAAGACAAGCTTGACGTAGCCAAGCGCTCTTACGATTTGCTAGTGAACAAATATGGACTCAAACCAGAAGACCTGATTTTTGATACGTTGGTGTTCCCGGTAGGTACGGGAGATGAACAGTACATCGGTTCAGCCAAAGAAACTATTGAAGGTATAAGAGTGATTAAGGAAGCGATGCCAGAATGTCATACGATCCTCGGGATCAGTAACATTTCATTTGGGCTGCCTGAAGCAGGTCGTGAAGTGCTTAACTCTGTATTTTTGTATGAATGTACCAAAGCAGGTCTCGACTATGCGATCGTGAATACAGAGAAACTGGAGCGTTATGCGTCCATTCCGGAAGAAGAACGCAGACTCTCGGAAGAGCTTTTATATAACACGAATGATGACACATTGGCGGCGTTTGTAGCGGCGTTCCGTAACAAAAAGGTTGAGAAGAAGGAAAAAATCTCGAACCTCTCATTAGAAGAGCGTCTCGCTTCATATGTTGTGGAAGGAAGCAAAGAAGGATTGCTGCCAGATCTCGAACAGTCACTTGCCAAATATACAGCACTTCAAGTGATTAATGGTCCACTGATGCGGGGGATGGAGGAAGTAGGTCGTCTCTTTAACAACAATGAGTTGATTGTAGCTGAGGTGTTGCAGAGTGCGGAGGTTATGAAGGCTTCTGTAGCATATCTGGAGCAATTCATGGAGAAGAACGAAACTTCGGTTAAAGGCAAGATTATTCTGGCCACGGTTAAGGGCGATGTGCATGACATCGGGAAGAACCTGGTTGAAATCATCCTGTCCAATAACGGTTACCGGATCATTAATTTGGGTATAAAAGTACCACCAGAACGTATCATTGAGGCATACCGAGAAGAAAAAGTCGATGCAATCGGCCTCTCGGGTCTATTGGTAAAATCAGCGCAACAGATGATTCTTACCGCTCAGGATTTGCGAACAGCAGGTATTGATGTGCCTATTATGGTTGGCGGAGCGGCGCTAACACGTAAATTCACCAAAAATCGTATCCGTCCTGAATATAACGGAATGGTTGTATATGCTAAAGATGCGATGAACGGTCTGGATTTGGCGAACAAATTGATGAATCCCGTTTCACGTGAAGCGATGCAACTGGAGATGGAAGCTGAGAAAGAAGCTGATGCTTCAGGTGATGTAGCTGTTCAGGCGCTTCCAGAGCTTACTCGGGTAGAACGTTCGGATATTGCTGTAGATAATCCGGTTCTTGTCCCGCCTGATCTGGAGCGGCATACGATGCGTAACTATCCTTTGTCACATATCCTGCCCTACGTGAACATGCAGATGTTGCTTGGACATCATCTGGGGTTGCGCGGTTCAGTAGAACAACTGCTTGCTTCAGGTGATAAGAAGGCTACCGACCTGAAAGCAGTCGTGGATGATATCATGCAAGAGGCTGTTCGTGACGGGATTATTCAGGCGCATGCCATGTATCGTTTCTTCCCGGCTCAGTCCAGTGGTAACAGCGTCATTATCTATGATCCAAAGGACACCAGTAATATTTTGCATACATTTACGTTCCCACGTCAAAAAGTCGAGCCGTTCCTATGCCTGTCCGACTTCCTGAAGCCTGTTGATTCCGGTCAAATGGATTACGTTGGTTTCATGGTTGTTACTGCGGGACACGGCGTGCGTGAACTATCCACTGCGTGGAAAGATCAAGGGGATTATCTTCGCTCGCATGCTTTGCAATCCGTAGCGCTCGAAGTAGCAGAGGGATTAGCGGAGCGTGTGCATCATATGATGAGAGATATCTGGGGATTCCCTGATTCTGCCCAGATGACCATGAAACAACGTCACGGTGCACGCTATCAGGGGATCAGGGTATCCTTTGGATATCCGGCTTGTCCGGATCTGGAAGACCAAGGGCCGTTGTTCAAGTTGCTGCAGCCTGAGGATATCGGTGTGGAATTGACGGAAGGTTTCATGATGGAACCTGAAGCTTCCGTATCAGCGATGGTATTCAGCCATCCGCAAGCTAAGTATTTTAATGTAGAGAAGGCATAAATTCAGTAGAGTGTCAGGCAAAGCCCTCCGCATTGTCGGAGGTTTTTTGCTGGCAACAGAAAGAGGTGCGATCCAGAATGGAACTATATTTCCTGGGAACTAATGCTGGTGTACCTACGCTTCAACGGAATGTAACTTCCATTGGGCTACGCATGTTGGATGAGCGCAGAGCTTTGTGGTTGTTTGACTGCGGGGAAGGAACGCAGCACCAGATTTTAAGTTCTCCGCTTAAACTAAGCAAATTGGAGAAAATATTCATTACTCACCTGCATGGTGATCATGTATTTGGACTTCCAGGACTGCTTTCGAGCAGAGCCTATCAAGGTGGCACCACACCATTAACCGTATATGGTCCGCCAGGTACGGAACGAATGATCAGTACAACAATGGAGCTGAGCCAATCCCGGGTTAACTATGATCTGAATATCGTGGAACATACGGGCGGCGTCCTGTTCGAGGATGACAGTTTTATTGTGGAAGCTGCTTTGCTTGAGCATCGGATTGACAGTTATGGATACCGGATCACGGAAAAAGATCGTCCAGGAAGCCTGGACCCAGCCAAACTGGCGGAATATGGTCTGAAACCAGGCCCATTGTTCGGCCGGCTGAAACGTGGAGAAACCATTACACTGGATAACGGTGATTCGCTTCGTCCAGAAGATGTATTAGGAGCGCCAAAACGTGGTATGGTAATCACCATATTGGGTGATACACGTCCATGTGACAACGTACAGCCACTTTCCGTCAATGCAGATGTACTTGTGCATGAAGCTACATTCATGCATGATTTGGCCGATACAGCGCATGAGTACTATCATAGTACTTCTAAACAAGCGGCAGAAGCGGCTAGAGCAGCCAATGTAGGGCAACTAATCATGACTCACTTCAGTTCACGCTATAAGGATGAGGATCAACTTCAGCCACTTTTGGAAGAGGCGCAGTCCGTATTCCCGAATACCAGACTTGCAAACGAACACCAGCTCATTCCTGTCGTGCATCGCAAGCAAGAATCTTAACCTTGATTCCGAACCAGTGCACGGCTAAACACGTCATATAAAGATCCGGGTAATTGCACGGGACTGAGGGAGAGGAACTCCCGCGGTCCCTTTTGCAATCTGGTCAGAAAGCGTGTAGGATGGGCAATATGAAGAGGGAAATGATTCAAATTATTTTCCGGGAAAGCGCAGGAAATGACAAGCTTGTACAGAAGACGCGCGAGTTAAACCGTCGATGTTCGATTCGGTTCGACTTGTTGCGTGCATATGTTAGCAAGCCATTATTTTTTGCCTGAATACATAGGTTCGCGGTCAAGTTCGAGGTAAATGATTAAGGACATGAAACGTTAATGGAATGAAGAAAGGAAGTGCTATGTGTGATTAAGGCCTATCTGATTGACTTGGATGGTACGCTCTATCATGGCAGACATCGTATCGAAGGAGCAGATCAGCTTATTCGAACACTGCAAGAGCTAGGAAAGCCGTATTTATTCGTAACAAATAATTCTTCCCGTACACCACAAGATGTGGCAGATCATCTGAACGGGATGGGCATACCTGCCGACGCGTCTCAAGTATGTACTTCTGCTGTGGCGGCTGCTGAATATGTTGCTGAAGAGTCCCCGGGTGCAAAAGTGGCATGTATTGGAGAAGCAGGACTGCAGGAAGCCATAGAAAAAGCAGGACTACAGCTGACGGAAGATGCACCAGATTACGTGATACAGGGGATTGATCGTGAATTTTCCTATCATAAACTGACCAAGGCGCTAAGGTGGATTAATGCGGGATCAAAATTCATCATGACCAACCCGGATCTGCAGCTTCCTTCCGATGATGGACTGACACCTGGGGCGGGGACTATTGGAGCAGCAATTGAAGCCGCGACCGGAGTTCATCCTACCGTTATAGGCAAACCATCGAGTGTTATAATGAAGTCAGCCATTAGCCGGCTAAACCTGGCGTCTCATGAAGTGGCAGTGATCGGAGATAATATGCGAACCGATATTGCAGCTGGAGTGGCAGCAGGGTGTGAGACGCTGTTGGTACTTACCGGTGTGACAACACGGGATAATATGGATGGACACATTCAAGCAGCGAAGGCTCGACCTGATCATGTGTTTGAAGATTTGCATAAATTGATGGAGTGGCTGTCGCAAGAGGCAGACCAAGCTTCCAAAAAGGGGTAATGTACGATGCCGGAACTACCGGAAATGGAAAATTACCGGACCTTGCTGTCCGAGAAAATACTTGATCTACCGATTACAGGTGTTGTAATTAACCGCGATAAAACGATAAATACGGAGCCTGATCTGTTTATCAATGAACTTACAGGTAATCGCATCATATTTGTTGAGCGCCGAGCGAAGCATCTGATTTTCCACTTGGCTAATGGCAAACGTCTGGTGCTGCACCTCATGTTGGGCGGTATGATTTTCTGGGGCACGGAAGAGGAACGCCCTGATCGTTCCACACAAGTGGAAATCCAGTTTGGCGATCACATTTTGTTCTTCATTGGACTGCGCTTGGGTTATATACATCTGCTTACTTCGAAAGAAACCGAAGAGGCGATGTCTGATCTTGGACCTGAACCTTTGGATCGACGGATGAATGTGGAACGTTTTGCTTCCTTGTTGAAAGGTCGCCGGGGTACGCTCAAGACAACATTGGTAAACCAGCATATTATTGCGGGGATCGGCAATTGTTATTCGGATGAGATTGCTTTTGCTGCTGGTCTGAGACCAAGCTCCAAAACGCAGAACATCGCGACCTCACCTGAGCTGACGGAGCGCTTGTTCCATTCGATGCAGTCCGTGTTGCGCGAAGCAGCTTCTGAGGGCGGTTATATGGAAATGCCGCTGATGCAAGGGGATACGAAGACAGGAAGCTTTGACGAGCAATGTCGCGTATACGATCGGGAAGGCGAGACTTGTCCGCGCTGCGGGGGAACGATTGAACGAGTGGAAATTACGGGCAAGAAGGCGTTCTTCTGTCCGAAATGCCAGCATGAGGCCTAACACCGGTATCGGGGCACATGTCAGCACTAGAGGTGGATTTCTTCAGGCAGCCAAGAGAGCACATGCGATGGGGGCAACGGCGTTTCAGTATTTTCCGAAGAACCCGCGTAGTCTTGGTCTGAAAAGTCTGGATCTCAAGGATACTGAGCAGTGCAGGGATTGGTGTGAACAGCAGGGACTGGCTTCGATTGCACATTCACCCTATCCCACGAATCCGGCGTTGGGCATGACCCGTGGAGAGGCGGGGTTTCATGCTACAATAGCTTCTATTCGCAATGATCTTGAAATTTCGAATGCTTGCGGTTCTGTTGGGACGGTGGTCCATTTTGGACATATCAAAACAAACGATCCGCTGGAGGGTTATCAGAACCTCATTCATTGTCTGGATACCGCCTTGGAGAATTGGAATGGACATTCGAAGGTGCTGATTGAAAATCAGGCAGGTGATCATGGCCCGATGGGCACGACAATGGAAGAAATGATACAGATTCGCAAATTGAGTCGATATCCGGAGCATATTGCTTTTTGTTTTGACACATGCCATGCTTTTGCTTCAGGTTTGTGGTCGTCAGGCAACGAAGCGGCGATGCTTGATAAGGGCAGGATGCTCGGGTATTGGGATAATGTTGCTGCTGTCCATTTTAATGATTCCAAATATGCGTCTGGTTTGTGTAAGGATAGACATGCGAGGATCGGACAGGGATATATCGGAAATGAATCAATGAAAGCCTTGTTAAAGGCGCCTGAGTTCCGAAAAGCGGTTGTTGTGCTCGAGACAGAAACGGGCGAAGATGGAACGCACCGTGAAGATATAGCGCTCATGCGTTCCTGGTTATAATGGGGAGAGGAGCGATTGTATGCATGTTTTTTTGGATGACTATCGGGCATGTCCGAAAGGATTTGTTCTGGCAACGAATGCAGAAGAGTGCCTGATGCTGCTAAGAGAAGGTGACGTGGACATTTTGTCTCTGGATTATGAGCTTGGTCCAGATTCGCCCAATGGCGGTGAGGTCGCGGCATCTATTGTACGAGAAGGTTTATTTCCGCGCGAGATCTATTTGCATACGTCCAGTATGTTTGGGAAACGCCAGATGTACGAGATGTTATATAGCAATAAACCGGATTCGGTAACCATTCATAATGGACCAATGACGGGTGAGGTCATGCTGCGTGTTGCCGCGGGAGAAGAAAGTTAATGAAGCCAATTACATCCAAAATGTTAATGCGCAGTGTATGGGAGGGCATGCCACAGGCTGTATTTATATATACCCCTTTATGTGGGACATGTACGGCAGCACGGCGTATGTTAGAGGTTGTTGAGCACATGCTGCCAGAAGGTATTTTATCCGAAATGAACATTCATGACATTCCTGAACTTGTACAACAATTTAAAATTTCAAGCGTTCCAGCAGTGATGCTTTTTGATGGCCAGTTAGATGTTCCAAAAATGGTTTATCGGATGAGCTCTGTGGAGCATTTGCTCTCGGAGATCCGGAAGGCGGTGCTGAAATGAGTATAATCTCGATGGAACATGTCTCACTTAGACGAGAAGAGAATCAAATCTTGGATAACGTGCATTTGCGCATTGAACAAGGCGAACATTGGGTTATTCTGGGCCGGAATGGTTCTGGCAAAACAACGTTACTGGAAATGATGAATGGATATATGTTTCCAAGCCAGGGACGCATTGAAGTACTCGGTAATCTGTATGGACAATGTGACGTCAGGGAAGTTCGTAAGGAAATCGGTTATATCAGCCAAACGTTGATTGAGAAACTCACACCCAGAGATCCGGTATGGGAGGTCGTCGCTACAGGAGCTTATGCTTTTTTGCGTTTTTATCAGACAATTCCTGATGAAGTAAAAGCAAAGGCAATGAGTTTGCTGGATGACATGGGTTTTGCCAATCTGGCTAACAACCCGCTTGGAACATTATCCCAAGGGGAGCGCAAAAAAGTCATGCTTGCTCGTTCATTAATGGCTGAGCCTAAATTGCTGATTATGGACGAGCCTTGTGCCGGGCTAGACTTATATGAACGTGAGAAAATGCTGGCTGAGATTGATCGTCTGCGCCAGCGTAACATTACAGTTGTATATGTAACACATCATGTTGAAGAGATCGTACCTTTATTTACACATGTGGCTTTGATCCGCGATGGACGTATTGCGGCGGCTGGCCCCAAACATGAAGTTTTGACACAAGATACAATTAAGCATACGTACGATGTTCCGGTCGATATCCAGTGGGATAATGGTCGTCCGTGGATACGCGTACGTTCTGGAGGGTAACACAATTTGAGTACACAATCGTCTTGGGAAGAAGGCAACTTCTCCCGTTTTATCTGCACAGCCAATCATGGCTTTGCCCCTTATGCTCAGGAAGAGTTGCGCCGTACGTTTGGTGCGGTGAAGAGCACGGTACTCGTACCAGGAGAAATACTGCTTGCGGGTCTGCCTGTAGCGGAGGAAGAAGTTGCAGATAAGCTGTGGGCAGAGTATCCAACGTTTTTACGTCATATTCAACCTGTTCAGTTTCAGGAGAATACAGAAGATTCGGAGCAGTCTATTGAGAAATTGGTTGCATTTGTGTTGAATCATAAGGAATTGAACGGTGCCTCTGTCGTGCTACAGGTACGGAAGACAGAAGGGGCCTTTTGGCAAGAAAATGCAGCCTCATTGAAGCAACTGCTGACTGAAAAGCTGGATGAGCTAGGCTGTGAATGGGTTGTACGTGATGCTGAATATGTCATTTCTGTATTTGCAACGAATGATATGTTGTATGCTGGCATATCCAGACCTGAACAGAACCTGTCAGACTGGAGCGGGGGGGCCGTACGTTTTCAAAAAGAAGATGGGCAGATCTCGCGTGCTAAGTTCAAATTGCTTGAAGCCGAGCAAACGTTTGGCATTGACTTTACTTCATTTCATAAAGCACTTGATATCGGGGCTGCACCAGGTGGATGGACCTCGTTCCTGCTTGAACGCGGGCTTGAAGTAACGGCGGTAGATCCGGCGAAGATGGATGCAACGCTGCTGGCATCACCCAAACTGACTTTCTTGAAAAAGAATGCAGGGGATGTGCGCTTCCGTGAAGGAGAATTCGACCTGCTCGTATGTGATATGAGTTGGAGTCCGAAGCTGATGAGCCGACTTGTATCGGATCTTCTATATAGCCTGCAACCCGGAGGAACAGCGATTGTTACCGTGAAGTTATTGCATAAAAAACCGTTGGCAATGATTAAAGATGTCATCGATACGTTTGAGCGTTCGCGTATGCAAATTCAACGTTCCAAGCAGCTGTTTCACAACCGGGAAGAGATTACACTTTATATGGTCAAATATTAAGAGATCTAGCCTTGATTAAAGCAGCTGAAGGTATTATGGAATTGATTCGATTAAGCTCATTAAATTTTGTGCTTTACAATCTATTCCTGCCTGTACTATAATGATACCAATATTAACCATAACAAACCTGAGGGAAAGCATCCCGAAGTGAACGAAACCGGATATCCGGTCTGTTCTTCTTCGGTGAAGCTTTCCCTTTTTTGTTGTGTATTGAAGGAGGAATTGATATGAGACATCCGGCCAGGCTGGAACGCGGAAGCCTGCTGGGAGGTAGATATCGTATCGTATCCATTCTGGGAACAGGCGGAATGAGCCATGTATACGAGGCGGAGGATCTGAAGTTGCCGGGCAAGATATGGGCAATTAAAGAAAGCGTAACGATTATGCCATATGAAGGCAGTATGGAGACGGAGGCCGCTCTCCTGACATCACTTCGCCATCCAAGATTACCGCAAATTGTTGATTTTTTTGTCCCAGATGAAGATGGGTACACATACTTGGTGATGGAATACATCGAAGGGTTAACGCTCAGTGAGTATTTCAAGCAGTGCCGCGGGAAGATCCCGATGGAGCAGTTAACGGAGCTGATGCTTCAATTGCTCGATGTGTTGAGTTATCTGCATAATCTGAATCCACCTGTCATCTATAGGGATCTGAAACCATCAAACATCATGATCACGCCGGAACATGAAGTAAGATTAATTGATTTTGGCATCGCCAGAAGTTACAAACGGCAAAGTGCTGAAGATACCGTTAAGTTGGGAACCGCTGGTTTTGCCGCTCCAGAACAATATGGCTCGGGTCAGACCGATGCGCGTTCAGATCTATATGGACTCGGAGCATTGCTACTGTATCTTATGACAAGTGGTGCGTATACGGAATGGATTCAGGGTGTGGAAAGCTCTATCCGGAGTGATGTTCCGCGGACATACATCCCTGTGGCGAGAAGACTGTTAAGATATAATGCCGAAGAGCGATTCCAATCTGCCGATGAGGTGCGGAAGGAACTGCTCCGAATACCCGGCGGAACAACGCCTGGTGGAGATACAACGATGACCTTGAATGGGGGAACAAGAGTTATTGCCCTGACTGGTGCTTCATCTGGTGTAGGGGTTACCCACACGGCTATAGCTATCAGTCATTATCTCGAAAGGCAAAACTTCAAAGTAGCTGTGATTGAAATGTCACCTCGCTCTCAATCCTTTGCAAGAATCCAACAAATCGCTCATGCGGGTAAACCGGTGCCAGCAGGCAGACAGTTTGCAGTGGATGGTGTGCATTATTGGAAACAATCCGGGCGAGCGGATATTTTGTCTTTGCTTGGGGGGAGTTATCAGTTCATCGTGATGGATCTCGGTAGTGGCCAGGACCAGAACCGGCTGGAAGAATTCCTGCGTGCAGATCTGCCTATTGTTATAGGCTCCGGTGCCGAATGGAGACAGGCGGAGATTGGTGCTTTTGTTCGATCACATCATCGGTATCCACGAGAGAAATGGATATATTGTTTGCCCCTTGCAGCAAGTGAAGCAGTTCAGCGCATTCGTAAAGCTCTGGATACATCGAGTGTATATGGGCTACCGTTACATATTGATCCTTTTGACAAGGACGCACAGATGGATAAAGTGTTTTCTCATATTTTAACGCATATGATGGCACAGCAGCCCAAGAAACGTTCATTCTTTTCAAGAAGGAAAGTACATGATTAGAAGATTACGAAAGGAGAGCCTCTTTTGTCTAAATTAAGGAAACAAAGCCGTCAACTGATCTATGCGGGACTTATCGGAGCAGGAGCTGTAGGGTTGGTGTTCGGAGGATATGTTATTTACAATGTCAAAACGATGGGGGATGTCAGGTCAGCTGTAGAAGCCCGTTATTTATCGGCATATGAGGAAAAGGAAGCTGAATTAAAGCAACAATGGGATTCGGGAGCACAAGGGTGGGTTACGATTCGGGATATTGAAGCAGGTGAACCGATATTACCGGAGGATCTGAAGCTCATTGCTGTTCCGGATGCACAAGCACCGCGAAATCTCTGGTCCAGTACCAAGCAGATGGAAGGCCAAGTGGCCAAAATAGAGTTGAAAAAAGGAACAGCCATTACCACCGAGATGGTCTATGAGGATACACCGGCACCGCCCGATTTAAGAAATCGTGAGCTGCAAGTTGTATTACTGCCGTCGTCACTTGTTAAGGGAGATATTATTGATGTTCGTATCCAATTCCCTACCGGACAAGACTATGTCCTCTTATCGAAGAAAAAAGTGGAACGACTCAATGCAGCTACCTTATGGATTACGATGACGGAGGAAGAGATTCTGTCACTCTCAAGTGCAATTGTAGATGCCTATTTACATAAAGCTTCAATCTATGCCTTAACCTATGTAGAACCACAGTTTCAGACACCTGCAATCGCGACGTATCCTGCCAATTCAGAAGTGTTAAAACTGCTGGAGAGTGATCCGAATATTGTTCGACGAGCCGAACAGGAACTATCCAGACAGGTGCGAAGTTCGCTTGAAAGTTCACTGGCCGCCTCCATGACAGCACCGTCAAAAGGGGTTGAACAGGATGTGGCACAATCCTCAGTTACCTATAACAGTCGTCCATCATCAAATAATCCGGCAACGTCGGATGGAGTGATGTGGAATGATGGTTCAGGAAACGGAGCAGGAGCTAATTCTGGAAGCGTAAATGATCCTGCTGATGCCTCACAAACAGAACAACAGAGCTTGCTAACGGGTGGAGAATAGAGCGAAATCCGAGGTTTACTTTAGAATAATTCAGATAACAGGGAGTTTAAGAAAAAGAAAGGAGTTGTAACATCTATGCATACATGGATCTTTGCGGGTTTGTGTGAGAAGAATGATCTGATGTTATATCTTTGCAAGATATTGGCTTCGACAGGCAACAAGGTCCTACTCGTAGATGGAACCTTACAACAGAAGTATGGGTACGGTGTAGGTGACAGTCAGCAGTCTTTGCGAATTACGGAATTTGAAGGATTTGATATCGCTTGTCATTTTGTTACTTCAGCAGCAGTAGAGAATCATCTTGAAGTAAATGGCGAGCGATTGGATAGTTATGACTATGTGTTATATGACATGGAGACCTCACATTTTGCTTCACGTAATCTCTGGCTAACCGCTGATGTAAGAGTCTGGGTGAGTGATTATGAGCGTTACAATCTGGAACGTGGCAAGGGCTGGTTGAAGCGGTTGCTTGAAGAACAGTCATTGCCTGGTGAGCTGTCATTTCAGCGGCTCTTAATTAACGGGGTTGACTGCAAGCTTGAAGCTCGTTATCTATGGGCGTACCTGGAGGGCAGTCCGTTTGTGTGGACAGGAGAATCCTTAGTGCTTCCTTGGGATGAGTTAACAGCTGCGGTTAAGCTTGAGAATGAGCATCATCGCCGAGTTCATCTTGGACCTTTGTCACGAAATTACAAAAAATCATTGTGTCGCGTGGTCGAGCAGTTAACAGGTTGGGAAAGTGTTCGCAGTCGCCGTGCGATGAAAGAAGCAGAGAGGATGAGAGCATGAGCACCATTACCTTTTGGAGCCCTTTTGCAGGAACAGGTTGCACTTCGAGCACATTAATTAGTGCTTATGCGATGGCACTTCACTATAGGACAAGAGTGTTACTTGTTAATGCAGGCCTTGCCGGAACTGGCACAGAAGCTGCTCTACCATCCAAAGATACGGATTCAGCGGATTTTATGTTCTCCTTCGAAGAGGGTGGCTGGGATGCGATTGAACGGCTGCATTCGAGTGGCAGTCTGAATAAGCACAATCTCAGGGATTATACCAAGCCACTTCTGAAGGAAAGACTTGATTTCCTAACCGGAAGAATTGATGAGATGGAACGTTCCCCGCAGGAACATGGTGAGACAGTGAAAAGGCTGCTAAATGTAGCTAACGAGTATTATGATCTGGTTCTTCTGGATGCGGATCATGCTGGTGTTGATTCACAGCTCAAGCTGCAACAGGCGGACTATGTTGTAATTAATCTCGATCAAAATATGCGAAATCTGGAGTTGTTCTTTGAAGAGATCCTGCCAGAACGAATGAACAATAAGAATATACATGTTGTCATTAACAAATACGATTTGCATTCCCGTGCAACGCTTTCCAATATTCGGCGCCAGTTCAGATATAAAGGCACGATATCTGCGATACCGTACACAACCGGATACCTGGATGCAATGAATCGGCGAGATGTCGCTAGATACTTGCAGTTGGAAAGTTTGACTGAGGATAAGGATATTCGTAAAGGGAGTTTTGCTGCAAGCATGAGCGAACTCGCTCGCCTGATTATGGACGGTGCAGGTATGCGCACAGTTCTGAAGAGGCTGGAAAGGGGAGCCTGAACCTCCAATGCTCTGGAATACCATATGGATAAGTTTGATTTTGATTCTGTGCATGACTTATATCTGGTTCAAGTATAGAACGTTTCTTCGTGAAAAGAATGCTCGTGTTCCTGAACAGGAATCATTCACGATTGACATGTTGATTGAGAAGGTGAAGAACTCACTTCATGAGCTTAGTCATAGTCAGCTCGCGGATGCAGGTCTGCATGAAGAAGAATATCGTCGAAGAATCAATCAGCGTGCCGAAATGAGAAAAGCACTAAAGGGCTGTGTCTCAGGCAGTATCAGCGACAAAACGTATGTCAAAAATCTGATAGGGGATCTGCTGACCCGAAGCATAGGACTGAACAAATCAAATGTAGATGAAGTTATTTTGTTTGCAGAACAAGATTTGTTGACGATCCAGGACCGATTCGAAATTGTCTTTTATCTGTACCGACAACAATTCGGTGTGGATGCACTCTCCCGAATGATTGATACCTACGATCTTGGCAGACTGAGAATGGAGGAAGGTACGGAGGACGGAGGGAGTTATTATATCTCTGAGGAGGATATTCAGTATGTTTTCGAGTGCGAATATCGAGAGCTTGGATTCAGAGAAAAGACGGATATCATCGTGCAACGTATCTACCAGCATTATAAAGGATTCTCGGTTGTTGATGAGATAAGGGACCAACGTATTGACGGCGTTAGTGGTGGTGTTAGCGGTATGCTTGATGCTGTTCATAATATGGGACTTCGAAAACCGACATCATGGAATGATTTGCTGGATCAGGGACTGGAGGATGATACACACGTAGAACCGCTTAGCGGCATGGAAAGTGTCTGGATTTTCTATAAAGGTAAGTCCATTCATCTATCCTTTCTGTCATTCGGCAGTATTCGTGAACTGAAAAGGGTATGCCAGAATATATACAAATACAATTATCCCGGACAGTTGTCGGAAGCAAGTGGATACAAGGTGAACGAGATGAAAGACGGCTCCCGTGTCGTTGTTGTTAGACCTCCTTTTGCAGAATCGTGGGCGTTCTTCGTCCGGAAGTTCGATATTCCGAATGCTTCACTTGAACAGTTGATTACGGGTAACAACGCAGATCTGCCAATTATATTGCTTCAATACCTGATGAAAGGAAGCCGGATCACAGCTGTAACCGGGGCCCAAGGTTCTGGTAAAACAACGTTGCTTATGGCTATGGTCAAACACATCTATGCATCGTACACCCTTCGGGTGCAGGAGATGGCGTTTGAACTTCAATTAAGACGGATCTATAGCCGACGTAATATTTTGAGTTTCCGAGAGACTGAACACATTTCAGGTCAACAAGGGCTTGATTTGCAGAAAAAAACGGATGGTACCGTCAATATACTCGGTGAGGTTGCGAGTGATGAGGTGGCCGCATGGATGATTCAAATGTCTCAGGTTGCCAGTCTGTTCACCCTGTTTACCCACCATGCCAAAACGTTTCGTGATCTGGTCTTCTCCCTCCGAAATTCCTTGCTCAAGACAGGTATGTTCCAGCATGAGCATATTGCTGAGGAGCAGGTTGTGAGTGTAATCAACTTCGATGTTCATATGAAGAAAGATGCTGAGGGACGAAGATATATCGAACGAATTACGGAGTGTCTTCCTCGTGCGAATCAAGGTGATAGCGTGGAAGAGAGGGCAGGGTTTACATTTCATAATGTTGTGGAGTACAGAGATGGAGCGTATGTTGCTACAGCTCCAATCTCCTCTGGAAGCATGGTGGATATGCGAGACCAGATGACATTACAGGATGCCGAGAAATTTGAACAGTTTATGAAGCAACACTGGGGTGATCAGCATGACAATTAAATGGATTCTGCTCCTCGTATTAAGTATTTGTGCAGGGGGTTTGCTGATTACACTTCTGGTTTTAAGTATGTTACGTCACAGAGGAGGTGGTTCAACAAGTCAATCCGGCGTAATTTTTGCTCCTGGCGGGAAGGGATTCAAAGGACTGGGATCAATCTTGTTGCAGTCTTACCGCCTTGGAATGAAAGTACCACTGCTATCAGCTTATATTCTGCAGGTGCAGAAACGTATTTCATTCCGCCATGTTGGGGATGAGCCTTCACTTCGCAGGCTGACGATGACAGTAGTTCTCATTATCCTGGGAGGCTATGGAGGCATAAGTGTCATTCTGTTTCTTCTGCAGCCGGGTATCGCTTTTGTAATACTTTCCGTACTCTGTGCTGTGGTGCTAAATAGCTTGGTATTGGATATGTGCCTCAGTCGTATGGAAAAAAGGTTGCTGGTGCAGATGTTGGATCTCTTTGCAGATGTAAGGCATCGGTATCATCAGCATGGCATGGTTGAGGAAGCGCTCTATGAAGCCGCTGAAGCAGGTACAGGAGAAGCAGCAGAACAGGTAAGACTGATCTACGAAGCTCTAACTTCTCCAGATCCGAATGAAGCACTTGAGCGTTATTATGAAGTGGCTCCCAACCGTTTTCTCAAAGGATTCGCCGGCGTTTCCTACATGGTTATGGAGTTTGGGGATAAGGACAGAGCACAAGGCTCTATTTATCTTAAAGGACTGGGTAACCTAACTCAGGAGATTCATCTGGAGATTTTGCGGCGTGATAAATTGGATTACCTGCTCAAGGGACTTAATATCATCGCGCTCGCTCCGGTATTGTTCACCGCTCCGATCGAACGCTGGGCCAGAGTCAGTTTCCCAACGATGGATGAATTTTATCGCAGCAAAATTGGTTTTGTTACCAAAATATCAATCTATGTCATCATTATCCTTGCTTATTTGCTTCTGCAAAGGCTCCAGCAATACGATGAGACCCGTTACCGATCAGGGCATAAACATTCATGGTTGGATCAGTTTCTGTACAGGCAGACCTTCATACGGAAATTGGCGATGTTGTTTGCGTCGAAACCTGGCAGTGCACAGTACAGTCAAACGATACGGCTCATGAGGGAGAGCAGCTCAGAGTTGAAATACGAATGGCTTGCCATTCGTCGAGTGATGTTATTCGCAGGTTGTTTGGTCCTTACAATGGTGTGCATCTTGCTGTTGCACCAGGTTGAACGTAGCCACATCTTGTATGATCCAATCCGCGATGATCGAATGTTTGGTGCAATGGCTGAAGCGGATCTCAGGAAAGCTGAGGAAAAAACAGCGTTGGATCAATCCGTGCTGGAAAGTGTAGAAATGAACCGAGGAGCTACATACGAAGAAGTCTCCAAAGCGTTACAGCAGTTATCTCCAGTTCAGTTAGACCATGATACCCAGAATGAGACCATCACGCGCATTATGCAGAAACTTGAGGTATATAACAAACAATATGTACGCTGGTGGGAAATGATTATAGCCATTCTCATGGGTGCAGCGGGGTACTACATGCCCGTATGGCTCATGTTATTTCAGCGGAAAATGCGAAGGTTGGATATGCGACATGAAATCTATCAATTCCAGACAGTGATTTCCATTTTACGTGAGATGGACCGGATGTCAGTCGAGGAGATATTGGAGTGGCTTAATCGATTTGCCGTCATTTTCAAGCGCCCGCTGCAAAAATGTTTGTTGCATTTTGAACATGGACCAGAGCTTGCACTTGAACAATTAAAGGAAGAGGCGGGCTTGCCCGAGTTCCAGCGACTGGTTGATAAATTACAGCTTGCCCTTGGCAAAATCTCAATACGTGAAGCCTTCGATGATCTCGAGAGCATGATGGCATTTTATTTTGAACAACGCAAGCAGGAGTACAGCAAAATGATTGATGTCAAAGCATCATGGGGGAGAACCATCGGATTTACACCTATGTACGCCCTTATCTTTTTGTATCTGGTTATTCCATTGGTCGGTATGAGCTTCTTACAGATGAACATTTATTATGAGCAAATTCAGAAACTGTAGCACAATTCATCTGTGTGACAGTCTGAAATAGTTTAATAACTTATAACTTGGGAGGATTTATCATGAACAATGCATCAAGTGCTTTAAAGGTGGCAGCAGGGATATTCTTAACAATCGCTTTGATCACAATTGTAGTTCTGTTGTTTATTTCGGCTCAGGAGGCAACCAAGACGGCCCAGAACAATTTTGCTGATATCCAAACCGAGTTGTCTCAGGCCGCATTTACGGTGTATGACGGAACAACCATCAGTGGATCTCAGGTAACCAACGCACTACGTAAATATGCGGACAAGGACCAGTTCGGTATTCAAGTTATTACAGGTAAAAATAAAGCGGGTCAATGGTACGGCAATCAATTAAACATTTCACAGGATCTCAATAATGCGGACTACGGCTCGGTTATTGCACCCGACGATAAAGTGGGGATTATTAACCAGACCATGAGTGAAAAAGAAAATCAATATGTCAATCCAAGTGGTAAATTCAAAGCCATTATCGTAAAAGACCGTTCGAACGTGGTAAGAGGGCTGATCTTCCAGCAATCCTGACAGGAGTTGGTTTAACATGTCAAGGAATACACAGCATCTCATGTTGTTTTGTACGGCGGTTGTCCTGTTTGTGACAGCCTGCCTGTACGGGCAACAGAATGTTAAGATTTTATCAGCGGCCTTGAACGACAGAGTACAGACAACAGCAGGCATGGAAGGTCGGCTGACAACAACACTGCATACCACCAATCTGTATCAGTATAGTGGAGCGGGAGTGTTGCATACCGTTAGACAGATGACAGGCACAGGCATTCCTGTGGAGGTAGATGGAACTTCGTATGTGATCGATCCACTTGTCAGCAAAACAGCGACGATTCCTGTCCAGCTCGATGCCACCTACAGACCAGAGTTTATACGAAATGAAACTGGAGAACTGCTCAAGATTGTTTTTTGGAAGGAGGCGAGTGTGAATTGATTAATGCCGCATCCAAGCTGCTTGCCGTATTGCTCGCAGTCCTTCTGCTCTATGTGTACCCAGCTGCTGAAACAGCCGATCGGCAGGATGATATAGCACGTATGACGGCTGTTCAGAATGTAACACGTTTTGTTGATGCTGTCCGAACGAAAGGGTATATTTCACCTCGAATGTTGGCTGATTTTGAGGAGCAACTGGCCCAGACGGGCAATGTGTATGATGTGTCGATGGAACATTTACATAAGAAATATGTACCTCACTATATAGACCCGATGGACAATAACAGTTTTAATGGGACCTATGAAGTGGTGCAGGATGGATATTATGCAGCTCAGATTCGAGAAAGACTATTCCCATCCTCAGGTGTGATACCGGTTGATGATCCTGGCCGAAGATATACGTTGACGACAGGGGATTTTTTCACCGTGACGCTCCAAAATACAAATCGTACACCTTCCATGCTCATTCGTGAATGGTTGAGTGGCACGGTTCAGGCTTCAGCAGTATTTGTAACATACGGAGGTATGGTCCTCAATGAAGATTACTGAGCTTTCCATTGTATTCGTGCTGATCTTTTTCCCGCTCTTCTGGATCATCTCACTCCATACGCAAGATGCCGAGGAGGCTCAATATCTTGGCCAACGATACAGATCTGCACTTCAAACTGCAGTCATGGATGCAGGTGCAGTGATGCATCAAAATGAGAAGCAAAATGATGAAGCAGGTTATGATTCAACCAAGTTTGTTAAAGCGGACAAAGAGCTTGCCTTGTTGACATTTACGCAGACGATGGCTTTGAATATGGGGATTCAGAATGATCCTGCAGCTATTCGAAACATGTTTAATTACATTCCTGCCGTGGTTATTCTGGATTATGATGGCTATTATATGTTGTCCACAGAAACAGAGTTGACAGGTAACCGTGAAGATTCTTTAAGGCAAGTGTGGGGTCCCAAGAAACCTTATACATATTCAGATTCTAATGGTAACAGTATTAACTTTACACTGGACGACTACGTATATGCCTTTGACGCAAGCGCAGGGAAATGGATTGAGGGATTCCAAAAAGAACTGGCCTCAAGCACACAGATTCCTTTACTTCAGAATACCAGCGTATTTGAGCAAGTTAGACAAAGCCGGATTGTGACTGCTGTACAGGATGATCTGGCTGATGTGATTAACCGCCATAATGAGTTTGCCAGAAAGAACGGTATTTCCTATACGTTTACGATGCCCCTGATTGCGCAGGAAGATTGGTACAACTCCATTAACGATACAGGGATTATGGCCTTTATCCAAGGTATAGGTGTGGGTGACCAAAAGATCAACAATTATGCGATCGGTGGAGGCAGACTTGTGAAGAAAACGGCCATCGTAGGTGGGGTAGATCCTTTAACGGGTATCAAGTACTATTACCCCTCCACATGTGGTAATGGTTACCGTGCTGAAGAGGTGTTTACAGACGCAAGACAAGCAGCTGCACAAGGCTATTTTGAATATAAATGCTCTAATCGTTAGGGTAGCCTGTATGATAAAATCATGTAAGAGGTTCCTGAACTGTTTACATTACTTTCAGAAAAGACGGGACCTGTGCTAGAATAGGGTTTCGGAACAATAACAAAAGTAATGTCTAATAGATAGGAGCAACCTCATCTTATGAGTTTATTGTCAGTAGAGAACGTAAGTCACAATTTTGGAGATCGCACGTTATTTAAAAATGTATCGTTTCGTTTACTTGCCGGAGAGCGCGTAGGACTTGTTGGTGCCAATGGTGTGGGTAAATCCACATTAATGAACATCCTTACCGGTAAATTGCTTAAAGATAGTGGAAAAGTGGAATGGACACCTAAGGTCCGTTATGGATATCTGGATCAGCACACAAAGCTTACCCCAGGCAAAACCATTCGTGACGTTCTTAAAGATGCATTCCTTCCGTTGCTTGAATTAGAAAAAGAAATGATGAATATAACGGACCAGATGGCAGATGCAGATCCAGATAAGCTGGAGCAGTTGCTGGAAGAGATGGGCGATATTCAGGAACAACTGGAACAGGGCGACTTTTATCTGATTGACGTAAAAGTGGAAGAGATGGCCAATGGACTTGGTTTGTCCGCAATTGGTCTGGATCGGGATGTCGCAGCTCTAAGTGGTGGACAACGTACCAAGGTGCTTCTGGCCAAGCTTCTGCTTGAGAAACCTACAGCCCTTTTGCTGGATGAGCCGACCAACTATCTGGATGTAGAACACATTGAATGGTTGTCACGTTACCTGAAGGACTACCCTCATGCGTTTCTTTTAATCTCCCATGACACGGAATTCATGAATGAAGTCGTAAATGTCATTTATCATTTGGAATTTGCCAAATTAACGCGATATGCAGCGAACTATAACAAGTTCCTCGAGATGGCTGATATGAATAAAGCCCAGCATATTGATGCATACGAGAAACAGCAAGAGTACATCAAGAAACAGGAAGATTTCATTCAGCGTAACAAGGCACGTGCTTCAACTTCTGGTCGAGCGAAGAGCCGGGAGAAGCAACTGGACAGAATTGAACGAATTGATCGTCCAGATGAAGCGGCCAAACCAACGTTCAAATTCAAGGATGCCCGCGCGAGCAGCAAAACGGTCTTTGAGGGCATTGATTTTGAAATTGGATATACGTATCCTTTGCTGCCTAAAATGACAATGACAATTGAACGTGGTGAAAAAATTGCCATCGTAGGTTGTAATGGTGTGGGTAAATCAACACTGCTGAAGACGATCTTGGGAAGAATATCTCCACTCAGTGGAAAAACCTTTTTGGGAGATTATCTCGAAACGGCATATTTTGAGCAGGAAGTTCGTGCTGGGAATATCACGCCGATTGAGGATGTCTGGAATGAGTTTTCACATTTGACCCAAAATGAAGTCCGGGGTCATCTCGCTCGCTGCGGTTTGAAAAATGAGCATATTACCCGTCCGCTTAACATGCTGAGTGGTGGAGAGCAAGCCAAGGTTCGTTTATGCAAACTCTTGATGCGTGAAAGCAACTGGATTTTATTCGATGAGCCGACAAACCATCTGGATGTCACAGCGAAAGCGGAGTTGCAGCGTGCTTTGCAAGAATTCAAGGGAACGGTGTTGCTGGTATCTCATGAACCTGATTTCTACGAGGGTTGGGTTACGAAAACATGGAATGTTGAAGAATGGTCTGAGAAAAACTAGACAATTCAAGCAACGTTTAACAGAAATGACGGTGACAAAAAAATCCGTCTATGGTAACATAGGCTACAACTTCATATGAACACTAGGGGGGCCGCACGATGCGGCTGAGATGGAAGAATGCGATTCCGGACCCTTTGCACCTGATCTGGATCATACCAGCGTAGGGAAGTGGCGAGCGCGTTTCAGTGAATGACGTGAGCAAACGGCAATTCGAAAGAATTCAACCGTCTTGCTTAGTAAATTGAAACATGCAGTTGCGTGTATAACGTTATGGCTATAAGGTCTATAGCTTTATTGCACGAAATGAACTGTATGTATCAGTCAGTCATCTGGTCCTATAATTAATACGCAGCCACTCCCCTACGGGAGTGGCTTTTTTGTGTTTTCATAGCATTCACGCATGGAAGGAGATGAAAAGTACGGTAATTTCTCATGAACGTGTACACGGATCATTTGAACTGCATGTTGTATCTACGGGTGTCGGGAATCAAGCATCTTTTGTAAAAGCTGCAAAGGACGTTTGGCCATGGGTGGACTACATCCATATACGAGAGAAACAACTCTCGTGGCAACAAAAGATCGGTTGGGCTGAAAGTCTGCGTGGTGTTGGCGTTCCGTCTTGTCGCATCGTTATCAATGGTTCAGAACTGCCACCACAGAATGACATCTATGGCGGTGTACATTGGGGGCAAGAGGCTATACGTAACTACAACCCTGCTGTTATAAGCAATGTCCAGCGACTTCGTCTGGGTGTATCTGTTCATTCAATCGATGAGGCAAAAATCGCTGAAGAACGGGGAGCCGATTACCTTTTCTTCGGGCATGTCTACTCAACCAACAGTAAGCCTGATCTTGAACCAAGAGGATTATATGCTCTGGCTGAAGTGTGCTCTGGTGTCTCCATTCCTGTCATGGCGATTGGGGGCATCGAACCGGGAAACATTCACGCTATTCGCTCTGCAGGCTCACAGGGAGTCGCTGTGATTTCGAATGTATGGGCGAGCGATTCCCCGGATCGGGCCGCTGAATCATTAAGGCAGGCTATCGTTGCTACAGAAAGTTTGAGCCGCTGAATCAAGGAGATGAGAGGATGAAAAAGATCATTACTGATAGACCGGATAAGATTTATGCAGAAACGATTATTGTAGGCGGAGGCGTTGTTGGATGTGCCATTGCGTATGAGCTTGCTTCCCGTGGACAGGATGTGCTGTTACTGGAGCGTTCGGCGATTGCAGGAGGGACTTCTTGCGCAGCGGCTGGGATGCTGGCAGCAGACAGTGAGGATTTTGCTCATCCTTTGATGGCTAAGCTCGCCAGGCAGAGTAGACAGTTACTTATCGAGCAACAGGTGCTAATGGCTACACTCAGTGAGGTAGAGACTGGTCTGCAACGCCAGGGATTCCTAACTCCTTTTTGTTCATACAGTGAATTAAGTAGTTATAAGGACAATCGGAAGTCTGCGTTGTCTGCTTCTGCTGATGAGGTGTGGTGGGACCGTTCCGTTGTGCAACAGGAGGCATCATGGCTTAACAGAGATACGTACGGAGCCTACTACAGACCTTACGAGAGTGAGATTCTTCCAGTCCATCTAACGAAGGCATATGCTGAATCCGCTCAAGCATTGGGAGCACGGGTTATGGAGGACATACAGAATATACGTGTGCAAGCAAACGAACACGGCGTGCAGGGGATCACCACATCGATCGGTGAGATGAGATGCAAACATGTCATTATAGCGGCTGGATTACAGAGTGAAGAGTTGATGAGACATGTGAATCTGAGCTTGCCTGTGTGGTCGGTAAAAGGTGAAATAGCCGCTGTTCAGTTCTCGGATGAACATGCAGGGTACAGACCTGACAGAACGGTGTATGCAGAGGATATCTATATTGTTCCCAAAGCCAATGGAGAGGTTTGGCTTGGGGCAACCAGTCTGCCAGGCAGAACGGATTTGACCGTTTCTGTACAGGGTGTTCAGAAGCTGCTAACAGCGGCTACCCACTGGGTGCCTGGGATGAAGGAAGCACAATTTATACGAGCGTGGGCAGGCGTAAGACCGGCAACTCCCGATGGACTGCCTTATATAGGTGCTTGCAAGAGTATACCCGGGTTGTTCGCCGCCTTTGGACATTACCGCAACGGTATCTTGCTTAGTGCGATAACAGGCAGGCTTATCGCTGAGTTGCTCGCTGGCAAAAGCTCAGAAGAACTCGGAATTGAGGCGCTGAGCCCTGAGCGATTGAACAGAAAGGGAGTGGTGCAGTGAATATCATCGTTAATGGTCAACGGATGGAGATTGAAGACAGATTGAATCGTGTGGATAAATTACTCCAATCTTTTGATTTGCAAGTCAAGACTGTAGTTGTAGAGCTGAACAAGCATATTTTAACCCGTGAGTATCATGAAACGACGGCATTAAGAGAAGGCGATCGAATCGAGATTGTACATTTTGTAGGAGGCGGTTGATGATGTTGAACATTGGTAAATATACGTTTGAGTCCAGATTGTTGCTCGGAACAGGCAAGTTTTCGGATCTGGAAGTGCAAAGTCAGGCTGTGGAAGCATCTGAAACGGAAGTTTTGACCTTTGCTGTTCGTCGTCTGAATCTGGAGGAGCGTAATCAGAAGCATTTCCTGGATACGTTGGATCTGGACAAATACACTCTTCTTCCGAATACGGCTGGAGCTTCCAATGCGGAAGAGGCGGTGCGAATTGCCGAGCTTGCGCGGGCTTCAGGACTTTGTGATATGATAAAAGTCGAAGTCATCGGAGATGGAATGACGTTACTCCCAGATCCGATTGAAACGTACAAGGCTTGCGAAATTTTGCTTGAAAAGGGCTTCACGGTATTGCCTTATATTTCGGATGATGTCATTCTGGCCAAAAGGCTACAATTGCTTGGCGTACATGCTGTAATGCCTGGCGCTTCTCCCATCGGAGCTGGCAGAGGCATCATCAATCCCTACAACCTTGAGATCATCATTGAGCAGGCCGTTGTACCTGTGATTGTGGATGCAGGGTTGCGCTCCCCAAAAGATGCTGCTTATGCGATGGAACTTGGTGCAGATGGCGTATTGTTAAATACAGCCGTATCGGGATCAGGGGATCCAGTGAGCATGGCTAAAGCGATGCGATTGGGGGTAGAAGCAGGTAGATTGGCATATGAGGCAGGCATGATTCCCGTAAAGCGTTATGCAGCAGCCAGTAGTCCGGTGGAAGGAATGGTTCATACATGACAGATCAATTAACATCCTCAGAACAGGCCGATCGTTATTCCAGACAGGAACGGTACGCGCCACTTGGCAAGGAAGGCCAGGCCAGATTAAAGGGCAGCAGAGTTTTAATTGTAGGCGCTGGCGCACTCGGAACAGGAATTGCAGAAACGTTAGTTCGTTCAGGAGTCGGACACTTAACGATTGTAGATCGTGATTATGTGGAGTGGAGTAACCTGCAGCGGCAGCAATTATATGTAGAACAGGACGCGCTTGAGCGGATACCGAAGGCAATGGCGGCGGAAAAACGTTTATCTGCCATTAATTCCACGGTTCATGTGGAAGGGAAAGTGTTGGACGTCAGAGTAGATGAGTTGGAAGAACTCGTTCAGCATACAGACTTGATCATGGATGCAACGGATAACTTTGATACCCGACTACTTATTAATGATATGGCACAGAAACACCGTATTCCCTGGATTTATGGTGGATGCGTAGGTAGTTACGGTATTACCTATACATTTATGCCTGGAGATACGCCATGTTTAAATTGTTTGCTGGGTGAAGTCCCTCTGGGTGGAGATACTTGTGATACGTCTGGCATCATACCTCAAGCCGTACAGATGGTAACGGCGAATCAGACCGCAGAAGCGATGAAGTTGCTTAGCGGCAATGCAAATGCATTGAGACGTAAGTTATTGTCATTTGACGTGTGGAGGAACGAATACATATCCATCAATGTGGATGGTGCGAAAAAGCAAGACTGCCCTTCCTGCAGCGATACGGCAACGTATCCATATCTTTCTGCGTCCAATCTGGAAAAAACCGATGTGTTATGTGGCAGGGATACCGTTCAGATCCGGCCTGCACGGCGTATGAATCTGGATCTTCAACATACGGCGGATCGTCTGGATAGACTTCAAGAAGGAAAAGTGGAATCCAATCCGTTTCTGGTTTCTTTTACAACAGGAGTCTATAGAATGGTCATTTTCCAAGATGGACGTGTCCTCGTACACGGAACAAAAGACACAGCTGAAGCACGTACGCTCGTCCATCGCTACTTTGGTTAAAGCAAGAAAGAAGCAAAGTCTGTTCCCTTGAGGGAATGGACTTTTTCATTTTACGGCATGCTATCTGTACCAACCATTGCTGCGAGCAGTGGGGATAGAGACAGGCCGGGTGAAAAAGAGTGAAAACAGCCATTTTGCTGATTGGAGCAAGAGAGCAGGTCAGCCTTATTCAGGATGTTTTATGTAGCGAAGGGTATGAGGTGCACCGAATGGAGTGGTCCGAACTAAACCAATCCGTCGAGCCTTCGTTGTTGCATATTAACCTGATCATCCTGGTAGACCGGGAAGAGGGGACGAAACATTGTGGCCAGGATCAGAAATTAGAATTAAAACGATGGTTAGATAAAGGTCAGGTTATACCTCTACTGGTTATTACTTCAAATGCATCTCCTCAGTTCATCGTGGAATGGCTGGATTACGGAGCTAATGACGTGATGGAGGAACCGATCCACATGACCGTGATGCTTGCCAGAATACGAAACTTGTTGCGTGTTTTTGCGAATGCAACACCAGAGGGCGAAGAAGTAATTGTAGTTCATGATCTTAAAGTGAATTTGCGTTCAAGACGGGTAAATCGTGCGGGTGAATACCTGACATTAACGCCAAAAGAGTACGAATTGCTGGAATTCCTGGCCCTGCATGTGAATGAAGCATGTACCCGGAGTGATATTTTACGGGAAGTATGGGGATATGAATATGCGATGGATACCAACGTTGTGGATGTGTATATCAAACATCTGAGGGTTAAGGTGGATAAGGGAAGAAGTGTGAAACTGATTCATACTGTGCGTGGGATCGGTTATATGTTGCATGATAGAAATTAGATTATGAAGTTAGTTCCATGAATCACCAGTTTAAAGTGTGGCAAAAAGAGGGTAAAAAAAAGACCGGATAGTAACCTCCGGTCCTTACTGATTAGCTATGATGTGATTCTAGAGTACACGACGAGCTTTAACATACGTTCTCTTCCAAGTACCAGAGTCCAGATCAGAGAGGGTTACGCCTGGAGATCCGTACGTATGCAGAATCTTACCATTTCCCGCATAAACGCCTACGTGAGTGACATTGGAACCGGTAGAACGGCTACCGCTGGAGAAGAATACCAGGTCGCCGACACGCAGATTAGCTTTGGACACAGCTGTGCCTTCTTTGGATTGTTTCACGGAAGTGCGCGGCAAGTCTACACCATACTTTTTGAAAATATATTTCATAAAAGAAGAGCAGTCAAAAACTTTGGTTGTTGAGGTTGAAGCACCAAATTTATATGGAGTTCCAGTAAATTGTTTACCATAGTTAACAATCTGTTGACCTGTGGATACAGAAGCAGTTGCTGCCTGTGCAACAGGTGCGTTAGTCATTAATACAGCTCCAAAACCTAGTGTAGCGCACAACCCGACGGTTACGGCCTTTTGGACAAAGATGTTTGTTTTCATATTAGTTAGTACCTCCAAAATTCGTTTTCGTTAAGTTGCTAGAGCGAGTATAACAGCTTTGTAACAGCCTAGAAATTGGATAGGGAAGTGTAATCTCTTGCGCCGCAATGGTTTGGGTATGTTTATTAAAATATGATTAAAAATGTCAAAAAATTAATCGTTGACGGATGAAGAATAATGATGAAACAACAAAGACCCTTGAATATCAAGGGTCTTTGTTATGTGTGAACCTATTTTCTTCATTGAATCACT
Organism: Paenibacillus amylolyticus; assembly: GCF_047302515.1. Classification (GTDB taxonomy): domain Bacteria; phylum Bacillota; class Bacilli; order Paenibacillales; family Paenibacillaceae; genus Paenibacillus; species Paenibacillus amylolyticus_G. Next base: position 1,825,629 of record NZ_CP168019.1, read on the forward strand.
GGTTACAAAAACGTAATAAATAACTACAAAGCATACGAGTAGATTCAATCTTTGCTCTGAATAATCAGTAATAAGCCGCTATCGATAGTGACTGTACCGGAGGAGCCTAAGAGCTGGTTGCTTACACCCAAGGATTGTCCCATGCGTATGGTGGCTTGATCTAGCGGATACATAAAACCATCTAGAGTTATTCCTGTAACTTCATGAGTCAAGGGGAGCAGAGAAACATATTTATAGTCACGGTGCTCAACCACAGCTTTAGATGTGGTCAGTGTCATGTAGTTGTGCTTGTCCTGAATGGCACAGGAGATATGATGCTGCATCGCGCGAACCATGATATGTACATTGGCGAGTGTGTGATCCATACGTGTACCTGTAGCACCTAACATTAAGATGTGAGAAGGTTCGTAATCTAGCGCTGTCTCAAAAGCCATTTCTGTATCAGTAAGATCCTTATGAACAGGGTCACATGTAATGAAACGAATGCTATTGTTGCTTACAATGATACGTTCCTCTTCATTAATGGAGTCGAAGTCTCCTACTGCAATGTGTGGCTGAATGCCGTGTTCAATTAAAAATAATGCACCGCGATCGGCCGCGATGATCATATCATCTTCTCGTATTTCCTGAAGTAATTCTACAGATAGGTTTCCGCCTGTAAAAATAACAATCCGTTTCACCGTCATTTTATTTCATCCTTCCTAATTCAGAGAAAAATAGTTCATGGTTCAAATCTAATGTTGGAACCTGTACAAATATATTCACCAAACCAGTATAATCCACAAAATGTGGTTGCACAATTTAAGTGCTCGCGGATACAATGGGTAGAGCGACATGGAGATGACTTGAAAAGTGAGGTTTGAACAGGTTGGACTTACACATTTTTGAAGTATTCAGCATTATAGGCACTATCGCATTTGCAATGTCCGGTGCCTTCGTGGCAATGGAAGAGGAGTATGACATTCTGGGTGTACTAGTGCTTGGACTTGTCACGGCATTCGGAGGCGGGATTATCCGGAATGTACTTATAGGTATACCTGTAACGACACTGTGGAGTCAGGGATCACTTATTATGTTAGCCTTAGTATCTGTAGCGATTGCGTTTATATTACCTCTCAAGTGGATTAGTCACTGGAAGCGAACAGAGGCGTTGTTTGATGCAATCGGACTCGCAGCATTTGCAATTCAAGGGGCGCTATACGCGGCGAACATGGGACATCCCATTAGCGCAGTTATCGTTGCAGCAGTAATGACCGGTATTGGTGGAGGCGTTATTCGTGATGTGCTTGCTGGACGTAAACCGCTTGTATTACGTGACGAAATCTATGCTGTATGGGCAATGACAGCCGGTTTTGTTATAGGTATGGGTTGGTTAACAACGAATGCTGGATTATTATTTTGTTTCGCGGCGGTTGTGTTCTTCCGGATGTGTTCTGTACATTATAAATGGAAACTGCCACGTCGTTCGTTGGTGCCATCTGAGACCGGAAACGTCAGTCCTCAGCCGGAGAGTATTGTGCCACAGCCAACATCGTCGGTACTTCAAGGTACGTTAAGCAAGGGGGATTAATATGATTAATGTGTTGTTTGTATGTCTGGGTAATATATGTAGATCACCAATGGCTGAAGCTGTTTTGCGTCACAAAGTCCTGGAGAAGGGGCTTGAACATCAGATTCGTGTGGACTCAGCAGGTACAGGGGACTGGCATGTTGGTAAACCTCCGCATGAAGGGACGCGAAAATTGCTTGATTCGTACCAGATTTCTTATGCCAACATGGCAGCAAGACAGTTCGCCAGCGAAGACTTTACTCAATTTGATTACATTGTGTGTATGGATAATTCCAATGCAGATAATGTGCGCAACGTTCCAGGCGGAGCTGAGGCGGACATCATCAAGTTCATGGACATGCTTCCCGAGGAAAAACTCAGAGAAGTACCTGACCCATATTACACAGGCAATTTTGAAGAGGTGTACGAGCTGGTTAACGTAGGCTGCGATGTTCTGTTGAGTAAGATTGAAGCGGAACATTCCTTGCCTAAAAAGTAAACGAAATTCATGCTTAATTTGTAATTCGACAAAGAAGCAGGATCAGAGCACATAAAGCAAGCAGGATATCCTGCTTCTTTTTCAGGTTACAATTGTAAGCGGTGTCATTAAAATGAAAAACAACAGCGGCATTTCAGCCGCCTGTTAAAGTGGTCCTTTTATCTTTCCTGGAGAAAATAAAGTAATGCTTCGGGCAACTCCTTCTGCCAAAAACCCCATTGGTGTTTTCCGTCTTTCTCCTGGTAGGAGACGAGGGCACCACGTTTTTCCAGCAATTCTCGAGTATCCCGGTTTAATTGAACAAAATCATACGTACCCGTGTCTGCCTCAAAATCAGTCTCCTGCAAACCAACGATCATCCAGATCGAGAGCCAAGACAGATCTTCAGCTGCGGCATAGATTTCCTGTGAAGCAGAGTAGAAGGCGCCAGACATGCTGATCACACGTGTGAACAGATCCGGATATAACAGAGCGAGATGAAGCGAAACACTGCCACCGAGCGAGTCTCCGGCAAGAATGCGTTCCTGCGGAGATGGACGCACAGGATATTTCTCTTCTATATAGGGAATAATCTCTTCAGCGAAGCAAGCGGTATATGTCTTGAACCGATCTCCAAATGGAGCATATTCCTTCGTTCTCACAGACACATCGACCTGAACCCCTACAATAATGAAAGGTTCGGCTCCTTCGTCCAGAATAATTTGGTTAGCTGTTGTAGCAATTCGTCCGAAATTAAAAAATTCTTCGCCATCCTGACAATAAACGACAGGGTAGCTAAGCAATTCGTTATAGCCCGGAGGAAGGTAAATACGGAGCGTTCGCTTCTCTCCGAGATAGCGACTTTCAATCTCTTCCTTCACAATCGTGCGTTTCAAATAGCGGGAATCCGTCATAAAACGTCACCTTTCTCGGTTAATTTTTTGCATTCGACCGCGCAATACGGTAAGATTACCCTTGTGCGGGGTTAGGTCAAACACGCAATCATGTATTATGCTGTTATACCAATATTAAGCCCCTGTTATACATACAATCCGGCAGGAAACATAAAAAAATTACGGATTTCTTTGACGTATGGAGTGAAACAGGTGTATAATAATATTATAACAGCGGAACTTGATATTCAAATTTTTTGTTGAGGTGAAGAAAAAAATGAGCAAGGTTCCTTATGAAGTGTATACAGAGGATGTAGAAGCTCTGTCCGTGCTGTCTCCTGACGGCGAAATTGTTAACAAAGACATGATGCCTACACTTTCCGATGATCAATTAAAAGAAATTATGTACCGCATGGTATTTACTCGTACTTGGGATGACCGTGCAGTAAACCTGGGCCGTCAAGGTCGTCTTGGTTTCTATGCTCCAGTATCTGGTCAAGAAGCGACAATGGTTGGTAGTGAATTTGCAATTGAAAAAGAAGACTTTGTATGTCCTGGCTATCGTGACATTCCGCAACTCGTATGGCATGGACTTCCTCTTTATCAAGCATTCTTGTACTCCCGTGGACACCAACATGGTGGACAAATTCCAGATGGCGTTAATGTCTTGATGCCACAAATCATCATTGGTGCACAAATTCTGCATGCAATGGGTATCGCTATGGGTTACAAATTGAAGAAACAAAAACAAGTTGTTATCACGTACACAGGTGATGGCGGTTCTTCTGAAGGTGACTTCTATGAAGGTCTGAACTACGCTGGTGTATACAAACTGCCTGTTATCTTCTTTGTACAAAACAATGGTTATGCCATCACTACTCCTTTTGCTAAGCAAACAGCAGCTCTGTCCATCGCTCACAAAGCGGTAGCAGCAGGTATCAAAGGTGTTAAAGTTGACGGTATGGACATCTTCGCTGTTATCAAAGCTGTTCAGGAAGCTGCTGAGCGCGGACGTAATGGAGAAGGCGCAACATTGATCGAAGCAGTAACATACCGTTTCCGTCCTCACTCCCTTTCGGATGATGCTTCCAAGTATCGTACAAAAGAAGAAGAGGCAGAATGGTCTGCTAAAGATCCTATCGCACGTTTCGCTAAATATCTGGAGAAAAAAGGTCTTTGGACTGAAGAAGATACAGCACGTGTGAAAGAAGAAGCAAAAGCTAAAGTAAATGAAGAGATCAAAAAAGCGGAAAAAACCGAGAAAATGACGATTTCAGGCTTGATCGACAGCATGTTCGAACAAACGCCTAAGCACTTGGAAGAGCAAAAAGCTGATTTCCAATAAGTTTTTTCCGATAAAGCATAAACATCCGCGACTTTAATGTCCCGGTATACATGTACGAATTCAAATGTGAACTGTCAATGTTTAAGGAGGAAATGAAGCAAATGGCACAAATGAACATGAAAGAAGCAATCCGTGATGCGCTTCGCGTGGAGTTGAAACGTGATCCTAACGTTCTGCTTTTCGGTGAAGACGTAGGTAATGTAGGCGGCGTTTTCCGTGTAACGGAAGGTCTGCAAAAAGAGTTTGGCGAAGAGCGTGTATTTGATACACCATTGGCTGAGTCCGCTATTGGTGGTCTAGCTGTAGGTCTGGGTGTACAAGGCTTCCGTCCGGTTGCTGAGATCCAATTCGTTGGTTTTATCTTCGAAGCCCTTGACCAAATGGTAGTGCAAGCTGCTCGTATGCGTTTCCGCTCCGGTGGAAAATACAATTCTCCAATCGTATTCCGTACACCATTCGGTGGCGGCGTAAAAGCGGCAGAATTGCATACAGATTCCCTGGAAGGTCTGCTCACGCAAACACCAGGTATCAAAGTCGTTGTTCCTTCTAACCCTTACGATGCAAAAGGTCTGATGATCGCTTCTATTCGCGATAACGACCCTGTATTCTTCATGGAGCACTTGAACTTGTACCATGCTTTCCGTGCAGAAGTGCCTGAAGAAGATTACGTTGTTGAGTTGGGCAAAGCGAACGTTGTTCGTGAAGGTTCCGATGTAACGATCATTACTTACGGTATGATGGTTCACACTTCTGTGAAAGCAGCAGAAGAACTCGAAAAACAAGGAATCAAAGTTGAAGTTATCGACCTTCGTACGGTTAGCCCGATCGACATCGATACCATCGTTGCTTCCATTAAGAAAACAAACCGTGCAATTGTTGTACAGGAAGCTCAAAAGAGCGCAGGTGTTGCAGCTGAAGTCATTGCCCAAATCAATGAAAAAGCAATCCTGCACTTGGAAGCACCGGTTCTGCGTGTAGCTGGTCCGGATACTGTATATCCTTTTGCACAAATCGAAGATTCTTGGCTGCCTAACCCAGCACGTATCGTTGCTGCGGTTAATAAAGTCGTAAATTTCTAATTTAATCATCTGACATGCCGCAAGGCGCAGTATGGTGATTCACACCGCAGCGCAAGCTGCACTGTAAACAGCCATTAGCCCCTTGAGTAACAGTTATTTGCATTAGCAGTAACAGTTGTTTCTTGGAGTTAAGGGTTGTTTTCAGGATTGAGCACATAATCAAGGAGGTTTTTCAGTTGGCTAAATTTGAATATAAATTCCCTGAATTGGGCGAAGGCCTACACGAAGGCGAAATCATCAAGATGCACATCAAAGTCGGTGACAAAGTAACTGACGATGACATCATCATGGAAGTACAGAATGACAAAGCGGTTGTAGAAGTACCTTGTCCGGTTAACGGAACAGTTACAGAAGTATTCGCTAAAGACGGTCAAGTCTGCCACGTTGGTGAAGTTGTAGCGATCATCGATGCAGAAGGCGAACTTCCTGAGCAAGACGACGCTCCTGCTGGCGATCAAGGCGAGCAAGAGAAAGATGCAGCTCAAGGCGGAGCTGACACAAGCGGTTCTTCTGCAGCAGCTTCCAGCACGGATGCAGCTAAAGAAGGCGGCAATAACAGCGTTCCGGCAGTACCTGCCAAAGACGTTCTGGCAACACCAAGCGTGCGCAAATTTGCTCGCGAACAAGGTGTAGACATCGCTCAAGTTAACGGCACTGGCAACAACGGTAAAGTAACCAAAGAAGACGTAGAATCCTTCAAAAACGGTGGCGGTTCTTCCGCAGCGGCATCTTCCGAAGCTCCGGCTCAAGAAGAGAAAAAATCTGCAGCACCAGCAGCAGCTGATCAATACCTTGAAGAAGAGCGCGTACCATTCAAAGGTATCCGTAAAGCGATCTCTAATGCAATGGTTAAATCGGCTTACACAGCACCTCACGTTACAATCATGGACGAAGTGGACGTAACTGAATTGGTTGCTTTCCGTACTCGCATGAAACCAATTGCAGAGAAAAAAGGAACAAAAGTTACTTATCTGCCATTCATCGTTAAAGCACTGGTTGCGGCTTCCCGCCAATTCCCGGCTCTGAACGCTATGATTGATGAAGAAGCTAACGAAATTGTTTACAAAAAATACTACAACATCGGTATCGCTACAGATACAGACAACGGCTTGATCGTTCCTGTTATCAAAGATGCTGATCGTAAATCCATCTGGATGATTGCTGATTCTATCCGTGATCTGGCTGCTCGTGGTCGTGAGGGCAAATTGAGCGCGAATGAAATGAGAGGAAGCACAATCTCCATCAGTAACATCGGGTCTGCTGGCGGTATGTTCTTCACTCCAATCATCAACTTCCCTGAAGTTGCTATTCTTGGAACAGGACGCATCAGCGAAAAAGCAGTGATTAAAAATGGCGAAGTAGTTGCAGCACCTGTAATGGCTCTTTCCCTGAGCTTTGACCACCGTATCATCGATGGCGCAACAGCACAAAACTTTATGAATTACATTAAACAGCTGCTCGCTAACCCTGAGCTGCTTGTTATGGAGGTGTAAGATATGGTAGTAGGCGATGCTTCTCTCAATATCGACACATTAGTAATTGGTGCGGGTCCTGGCGGCTATGTAGCTGCCATCCGCGCTGCTCAACTGGGCCAAAGCGTATTGATCGTAGACAAATCCGAACTGGGCGGTGTTTGTTTGAACCGTGGATGTATTCCATCCAAAGCCCTGATTTCTGCTGCGCATCAATATGAGTCTGCACTTCACGGTGAAGCTTTTGGTATCTCTGCTGAGAACGTAAAAGTGGACTTCAGCAAAACTCAAGAGTTCAAAAACGGCGTTGTTAAGAAAATGACTGGCGGCGTAGCTGGTTTGCTCAAAGGCAACAAAGTTGAAGTTTTCAACGGTGAGTGCATGTTCATCAACGAAAACGAAGCTCGTGTATTCAATGACCACGAGTCTCCACGTTATAAATTTAAAAATGCAATTATTGCAACAGGTTCCCGTCCAATCGAACTGAAACCTTTCCCGTTTGGCGGACGCATTCTGTCTTCGACAGAAGCTCTGAACTTGCCTGAAGTACCAAAAAGCATGATCGTTATCGGTGGCGGATATATCGGTGCTGAGCTTGGTCAAATGTACTCCAAATTCGGTGCGAAAGTAACAATCATCGAAGGTTTGGATACAGTACTGCCAGGTTTCGATAAAGACATGACTAGCCTCGTGGCTAAAAACATGAAGAAAACAGGCATCGAAATCGTAACGGGTGCAAAAGCTGAAAGTGCTGAGCAAACGGATAAAGATGTAACTGTTAAGTACTCTGTAAATGGTGAGTCCAAAGAAGTAACTGCAGATTACCTGCTGGTAACTGTTGGACGTCGTCCAAACACAGATGGAGAACTGGGTCTCGATATGATTGGTGTTGACGTTGACGAGCGTGGATTTGTCAAAGTTGACCACCAAGGTCGTACCAGCATTCCTCACATCTTTGCTATCGGTGACATCGTATCTGGCTTGGCTCTGGCACACAAAGCTTCTTATGAAGGTAAAGTGGCTGCTGAAGCAATCGCAGGACAACCATCTGTAGTTGACTACAAATGTATGCCAGCTGTTGTGTTCACAGATCCAGAATGTTCCAGCGTAGGTTACACTGAAAAAGAAGCTAAAGAAAAAGGTTACAAAGTAAAAGCTGGTAAATTCCCTTATGCGGGTAATGGCCGTGCTGTATCTTTGAACCACGCTGAAGGCTTCGTGAAAATCGTAGCTGACGAAGAAAGCGGCCTTGTATTGGGTTGCCAAATCGTAGGTCTTGAAGCTTCCAACTTGATTGCTGAGCTTGGTTTGGCAATTGAAATGGGCGCTACTTTGGAAGATCTGGCTCTCACTATTCACGCTCACCCAACTTTGGGCGAAATCGTGATGGAAGCTGCGGAATTGGTTATGGGTCACCCGATCCACATCATCTCCCGTTAAGATCATCTAAGCTTCGGATCCGTCCGGCATTATACGTATATCGGAAGAGACGAATGACGCTAACGCGTTATTCGTCTCTTTTTTCTGAGCAAGAGCCGAGAAATTTAAGATACTCGTGTATGTGATATGATGAAAATTTACATGCTCATAAGTTTCAGTGAATTGATTTTATCCAACAACTCAATTGTGGTACACTGTAGTAATGATCAGTTATGATGTGGCTCCTAGCCAATCACGGTCTATATATTTAGTTAAACTAACCTTTTACACGAGAACGTAGAGGACAGAAAAAACCTGAAGAAGCGGAGCTAAAAGCTTTCTGAAGGAAAGCTGCATCGGAAGCATACGCTTCGCCTTTATCCCCGGATTTTACCTTTGGAAAAGGAAATCAAAAAAATCTGGGGATAACAGCGATCGGAAGGTTGTTCTGTCATCGGAGTGGTAAGTGTAAATATTCTTTAGTGAGGGGATATCAACATGAAAAACTATCTCGATTTATTGCAGGATATTCTGAACAACGGCGTGCATAAAGGAGACCGTACAGGAACAGGAACACAATCTGTATTTGGCAGACAACTCCGTTATGATCTCTCCGAAGGATTTCCGCTGGTAACAACCAAGCGAATTCATCTCAAATCGGTTATTCATGAACTGTTGTGGTTTTTGAGTGGCGATACCAATATATCTTATTTGAAAGAAAACGGTGTGAAGATCTGGGACGATTGGGCGGACGAAAATGGGGATCTCGGTCCGGTATACGGCTCGCAGTGGCGCACATGGGAAGCACCAAACGGAGACAAAATTGATCAGATCGCCGCAGTCATTGATTCGATCAAAAATAATCCGGATTCACGTCGTCACCTTGTCAGCGCATGGAATGTGGCTGAGATCAATAATATGAAGCTTCCACCTTGTCATTTTGCGTTTCAGTTTTACGTTGCAGAGGGTAAATTATCATGTATGCTTACGATGCGTTCCGTGGATACGTTCCTCGGATTGCCGTTTAACATCGCGAGTTATGCGCTCTTGACTCATATGATCGCCCAGCAATGTGATCTTGAGGTAGGTGATTTCATCTGGTCTGGAGGGGATGTTCACATCTACTCTAACCATGTTGATCAGGTTAAAACTCAGCTGGAGCGTGAACCTTATGCTTTACCTAAGCTGGTAATCAAACGTAAGCCGGATTCTATTTTTGATTATAAGTTTGAAGATTTTGAGTTTGAGAACTATCAGCATCATCCGGGCATTAAAGCTCCAATTGCAGTTTAATTACGTGTTCAATCTCGATAAGAGACTTGGATTGAAGGAGTGTATTACCCTTGAGTATTGAATTGGTATGGGCAATGGGGGAGAACGGTGTGATCGGATTAAATAATTCGATTCCATGGCGTTTACCCAAGGATATGGCCTTTTTCAAACAACGTACGCTGAACAAAACAATTATCATGGGACGTAATACGTGGGAATCTTTTGGCGGTAGTCCGCTTCCTCAGCGTCGTAATATCGTAGTGACAAGAGATCTGAACTACAAGGTGGAACAGGCTGAAATCGTACATACGATTGAAGAGGGTCTGAGTGTAACCAAAGGTGAGGAACTGTGCGTAATTGGGGGTTCCCAAGTGTATCGTGAGTTCCTGCCACTTGCAGATCGTCTTGTAGTGACCAAAATTCATAAGAATTTTGAGGGAGATACATTTTTCCCTGAAGTGGATTGGTCCGAATGGGAACTGATTGAACAGATTGAAGGCGAACAGGATGAAAAAAATGTTTATGCGTATACATTCGAATTTTACGAACGTAAACGGTAAATGTGGCATAAGAAATTCCTGACTTCGGTCGTATTTGTATGATTAGAGGGCGCTGATTACGAAATATTCGTGAACAGCGTCTTTTCTTTATAAAAAAATGAGTCACTTGTTTAAATTGGAATACATATAACATTAATATAACATGAGTAATTGGTATTTATGTATATTATACATACGGCCAAGCAGCAAACAGTAAAAAAGTGTAAAAGTTTTGGGGTTTTAACGTTGTGAAGCCCTAAAACAGGTCTGATATTCGGAATTGAGAACGATTTATAGCAAAATATGTTGAATTTGATGACAAATTATCTGACATTTACTTAACGTTTCGACCTTTTGTTTCTTTAACACACACCAGATTTCGCAGTTCAAAACCACATTTAACACCAAAATAAGGGTATTGACCATGGGTAGACTTGAAAGATATGATGTATAAAATACAAATAATTATGCGGATAATCCATTTAATATTCAGCACAGTAAATGCTACTATAATTGAAATATCTTCGAGAAGATTTTGTGATACAATATACAAAAACTCAAGTAATGAGTAATCCATTTCATATAGAACCATGCACATGAAGGGATTAAGACAAGAACGGATGGGGGAAAACGTAAGATGTCTACACCTACTGGATTTATGGAATACAAACGTCAACTGCCAACAGATCGTGAGCCAGCGGAGCGGATTAAGGATTGGGAAGAGTTTCATAAACACATGGCTGAAGAAGAGCTCAGAACACAAGGTGCACGATGCATGGATTGTGGTACCCCGTATTGCCATACAGGTATAGATATGATTGGCGGCACGTCAGGTTGCCCCGTGCATAACCTGATTCCAGAATGGAATAATCTTGTATATCGCGGACTGTGGAGAGAAGCACTTGAGCGCCTTCACAAAACGAATAATTTCCCAGAGTTTACAGGTCGCGTCTGTCCAGCTCCTTGCGAAGGATCATGTACAGTTGGCTTAATTGGTCAGCCTGTAACCATCAAAACGATTGAAGAAGCAATTATTGAAAAAGGTTTCGAAGAAGGATGGGTGGTTCCCCAACCTCCTGAAAAACGTACGGGTAAACGTGTAGCTGTGGTAGGCTCAGGTCCAGCGGGATTAGCTACTGCGGCTCAGTTGAATAAAGCAGGACACTCGGTAACCGTATATGAGCGTTCGGACCGTGTCGGCGGATTGCTGATGTACGGTATCCCAACGATGAAATTGGATAAAAACGTAGTTCAACGTCGTGTTGATCTGCTCGAAGCAGAAGGCATTCAATTCATTACGAACACCGAGATTGGTAAAGATATTGCAGCACAACAACTGGTGGATGAATATGACGCTGTTGTATTGTGCGGTGGTGCAACGAAGCCGCGTGAATTCAATATTGAAGGCAGCGACTTGAAAGGCGTTCATTACGCAATGGATTTCCTGAATGGCAGTATTAAGAGTTATCTGGACTCCAACTTGGAAGATGGTCAATATCTGTCCGCTAAAGATAAAGATATTATCGTCATTGGTGGCGGTGATACAGGATCTGACTGTGTGGCTACATCGCTGCGCCATGGTTGTCGTACGATCACTCAATTCGGTACGCATACACAAGCGCCTATGGAACGTGATCGCATTAACAATCCTTGGCCGCAATTCCCGAACGTATACACACTTGATTATGCACAAGAGGAAGCCAAAGCGTTGTTTGGTCAAGATCCGCGTGAGTTCTCCATCATGACAACGAAATTTGTCGGAGACGATGAGGGGAACCTCAAAGAATTGCATACAGTACAGATCGAGCGTATTGTGGATGAGACTGGTCGCAAGATTTATCAGCCGATTCCAGGTACAGAGCGTGTATTCCCGGCTCAGATGGCCATGATTGCCATTGGTTTTGATGGACCGGAACAAACGTTGGTAGAGCAACTGGGACTTGCAACAGATCGTCGCACAAACGTTAAGGCACGTTACGGCAAATACAACACCAATGTGGATAAAGTATTTGCAGCAGGTGACATGCGTCGTGGTCAAAGTTTGGTTGTATGGGCAATTAATGAAGGCCGTGAGGCTGCACGTGAAGTGGACAAATACTTGATGGGTGCTTCGGTTCTGGTGTAAAAGTATAGAACAAGTTATCAATGACAACCTTCGCGATCAGCGAGGGTTGTTTGCTGTTATTTTAACCAATTTGACTACATATTTCATGTAAGTGTGAGCAATATCATTGCTTTTTAAGTGATAAAGATTTATTATTATATTATAATGATTATAAATAAGGATTAACTGAAACCATGAATCCGTACGATAAAAGTAAATTTCAATGAATATAAATCGGAGGTGCGACCTGCTATGGCAAGTAACCGGGACAAGTCCATTTCAGAACAGATCTTTCACATTAAAAATCAATTGGTTGAAAAAGGATATAAGTTAACACAACAACGGGAAGTTACTGTACGTGTATTGCTTGAACATGAAAAGGACCATTTTAGCGCAGAGGAAGTATTTCTCCTGGTTAAGGAGCAGTTCCCTGAGATTGGATTAGCTACCGTATACCGCACTCTCGAACTGCTGAGTGACCTTCAGGTCGTTGAAAAGATTAACTTTGGTGACGGCGCTGCGCGCTTTGATCTGCGAAGTACAGACGGTTCCCATCACCACCATCATTTGATCTGTACAGAATGTGGTAAAGTAGAAGAGATTATGGAAGATGGTCTGCTTCGTTTGGAACAACAAATCGAGCGTCAGTATGGCTTTGCTGTTACGGATCATCGTCTGGATTTCCAAGGTGTATGCAAAGAGTGCAGACAAAAGCATGTATTAAAGGAACAAGCAGCAGGATAATTCATTTCGGGAAGGTGCTCCCGAATCCAAAATCTGATATAATGAGTTTCAGAAGCAAGGGGCTTCCGTCGGCGGAATGCCCCTTTTTGCCGTCATGCGGACGGTGAAGGAGGAGAGATGGACGGATGAAGACACTGGTTATAGCGGAAAAACCCGATATGGGTCGAACCATTGCCGCCGTCATAGAACCAAAGGCCAAGAACAATCGCACGTACCTGGAGGGTGAACATTACATCATCACTTGGGCGATAGGGCATTTGCTTGGACTGGCTGAACCGGATGCCTATGATACAAAGTACAAACGTTGGAATATAGCGGACCTGCCGATCATACCCGATCAGTTCAAGATTGTACCCAATCCGAGGACTAAAGATCAGCTTAAAATGATTGGAGAACTGGCAAAACGGGCTTCAGCGATCGTTAATGCTTGCGATGCAGGGAGAGAAGGTCAGTACATCTTCGCCCTCATACAACAGCAATTGAAGCTGCGTCAGCCTGTAAAGCGTTTATGGATATCGGATTTGACGGCAGAGAGCATTAGACGTGGTTTTGATGGTCTGAAGGATGCCTCTGAATTTGAAAATTTGACCCATGCTGCTCGTGCCAGAAGTGAAGCCGATTGGCTGATAGGCATGAATGCCTCACGGGCGTTTACAACCCGCCATAATGCATTGTTGTCTGTAGGCCGTGTGCAGACGCCGGTACTCGCGCTAATCTACGATCGTGAAATAGAGATTGAAGCGTTCCAGTCACAGACCTTTTATGAAGTAGCCGCCTGGTTTCGGCAGGAAGGTGTCGAGTACCGGGGGCTGCGTCAGGGAGATAAGTTGACCGATGCGGAGGCAGCAGAGGCCATTGCAGCCAGTGTGAAGGGCAAGACAGGGCAGATTACCAAATACGAAGCAAAGCAGACGAAGGAGTATCCGTATCGTTTGTATGACCTGACCCTTTTACAGCGTGAAGCCAATGCCAAGTTTGGATATGGAGCCAAAAAAACACTGGATATTGCACAGGCCTTGTATGAAAAACACAAGGTAATTTCGTATCCGCGGACAAACTCCAACTATGTTACAGAACAGAATATTGAAGGTATGCACAAAACACTAAACCTGCTTAAAAATGGTACCTATAGTGAGCTTGCGCAAGGGGCCAAGCCAGAGCTTGTTCATAAGAATAATAAAGGGGTATGTAATCCGAGCAGGGTTGAGGATCACCATGCGATCCTACCTACTTTGAAACGACCAGGTACCTTATCCAAAGATGAGCAGAACATCTATGATTTGATTGTCAGACGTTTCTTGTCTCACTTTTATCCTCCGGCGGAGTATAAGCAACATACCGTGCTCACCGAAGTGGAGAAACATCAGTTTAAGACATCTGTCAAAGAGCTGTTGTCCCTCGGATGGAAAGTGGTTCTCGGTTCTGGAGATCAGGAACAGGGCGGTGCAGGCAAGAAGAAGACCAAGAAAAACGGCAATGAGGAAGAGGAAGCTGAAGAGTGGACGGACAAGGCTTTTAGTGTGCAACCTGAATTGCCTGTTCAATGCACGAAGAGTGAGTTCAAGGAGAAGGCGACTCAACCTCCCAAAAGTTATACCGAGGGAACATTGCTGAAAGCGATGGAGAGTGCAGGCAAGCAGATCGAGAATGAAGAGCTGCGAGACGCGATGAAAGATAGTGGCCTGGGTACCCCGGCTACACGTGCGGCTACAATTGAGCGTCTCAAAAACGTAGGTTACATTACGCTGCAAGGGAAGAAAATGCAGTTAACGCTCAAAGGCAGAACGGCTATTGAGTTGATTCGTCGCGCGGGTGTAGATCTGTTAACTTCACCTGAGATGACCGGGCAATGGGAAAGAAGGTTATATCAGATTTCCAAAGGTGAGGCGGGTCAGGACAAGTTCATGGAGAACGTCAAGAAATTCACCTTGTCCATCATTGAGAAAGTGCGTGTACAAGCCCCAGCACCAGCAGATGCATTTGGGGAAGATTCAAGGGCAGGCAGGGGGAAAGGTAAAGGAGCCAGAACCCAGGCAGGCAATACAAGGACATCTGCCAAGACGGCTAGTGGCGGTTCAACTGTAAAAACGTCCCGTCAGGCTACGGCATCTTCATCGAGAGTTGGCAGTGGGAAAAGCACGGCCACCAAGGCACCATCTTCAACTGCGAGCCCAACCGGAGTGAGAGAGTTACTAGCACCTTGCCCTTCTCCCGGTTGCACGGGTCAGATTATAGAGGGCAAGAAGGGTTATGGATGCTCACGTTTCAAGGAAGGCTGTTCATTTGTGGTCTGGAAAGAGTATGCGGGCAAAAAAATCACCAGTACGATGTTAAAATCGCTGATTGAGAAGGGCAGTACACAAGTATTGTCGTTCAAACGAAAAGACGGGAGTACGGTGAAAGCACGTATTATTTTGCAAGATGTGGTAACAGGCAAATTATCTGGCGAGAAGCAGGATGCTTGATCTTAGTTAACAGTTAACATACAGCAAAAGGACCCTTATCCAAGGGTCCTTTTCTGTTGCTGCTGTTGTATATTTTCGTGTATGACTTTAGGGACCTCTTCCAGTGCAGTGATGGTATACATCGACGTTTCCGGATTGGGCTGAAGTTCTACGATGTTGTATTGCCATTCATTCGGTTGCTTGATATAAATGCTGTGAATTCCGGCTTTTACCGCAGGCATAATATCTGTGCGTAGTGAGTTGCCAATCATCCAAGTTGCACGACGATCAAACGGACCATTAGACAGAATGCCTTCCAGTGCCTCGACGTTTTTGTGTTGTCGGATATAGATCCGATCATCAAAATAAGCCGAGAGTTTCATCTGATCAATCTTGCGCTGCTGAATCACGGTTTCGCCGCCGGTATATAAGTAGAGGGAATGTCCAGCACTTTTGAGGTTCTCAAGCGTTTCAACCATATGAGGGTAAGGTTCAACCTCCTGATCGTACACACTCATACCCAACTTGCTCAGATAAGACTCTTCTCTGGGAGAGGTTAATCTGGCGAACTTGCCGGAGAAATAACGATAGGTATCAATCAAGGATTGCGGGAAATGATGACTCGCAAAACCAAGCTTGTTCACTCCGGTTACATCGATCTCCAGCTGTTTTTCCCGAATCTCTTGTGTTGTCAGAGAATGTCCATCAAACCACTCTTGCATATTCTCAAAGAATTCTCCCAAAATCAGGTTGAAGTATTTGTTGCAATATACGAGTGTATCATCAAGGTCAAACAAAATATGTTGTTTCATTATTTTCATGATCTAACTCACTCCTTGTAGCCAGTAAATCCACAATGGTTCAACTAAATTAAATGCGAATATAGGATTCCAGGAACATATTCAATTCAGATACGCCATCCGGCCGAATACTGTATTTCTCTTTACGGTTACTTCCGAGCAGATGGGTCCGTAGCAGACCTGCGATGCGTAGCGCCATCACCTGGTCTTTGACCGTGTCTTCGTCTTTACCCAGTTCTTCACACATCTCAGCGAGGGACTTGGGTTCATCCGATACGTAACGAAGCAGGCGAAGTCTTTCGGGATCAGCTAGCGCATGGGTGAAACGTAAAAGGCATGTTGGCGGCTGGTCTTCGTTCTCTTCTGGTGCATCTACGGGATACTGCATGATCATCATACCCTCATAGAAGCAGTACATATTAATAGGACGATTGTGCACCGTTGGGAAGAGGATGACTTCGTTCAGTCCCGGCATCGGTTCAACAAGAACGCCCGCTGTAGCATATTCAATAAGCAGTTCAGAGCCCATTTTATCAAGCAAAATGCGTTTTTCTTCGGCATCTTCTTCCAGCCACACACGCTGATCTTCGCTCATATTCTGACAGTAGTGTTCATCCCATAGTCGCAATAATGGGACATAACTGTTCCGAATGCGCGTAGATTCTTCTATTGTAAGAGCCGGCAGAAGAGGAGACACACGTGCAAACAGGTCTTCCGCTGTCATTCCGGCAAGCATGTCCAGGAAATCACGATTCTCCGATGTATCATTTTGATAGGCTGCCCATGCAAACAAAACATCAAAATCATCAAAAGGCCAAGTGGCAGCAGGTGCGAGCGCAGCTCGTACATTGGAACTTAGTTTGCCTTCCACTTCCAGAATCCATTCAGGACCAATATCCAGATGCTGAATCCATTTTTTCGTGACATAAACCAGAAAGCTGTTGAGCATTTCATATATCGGTGAAACATCAATTTTCACATGATAAGCCATATTGTTGCAGAATCCTCCCGTCACATCTAAATGTACGCAGCGACTTAAGTACGATTAGTGCGTGTTCAAAAAGTCTGGTTTCATCTTCGAAGCTGATGATGCCACTAGGCATGATTCGTAATCAAAAGTGAACTTTTTGAACAACCTCTATTATGGCTTGTTTTGCAGGGCGTTGTCCACTATAATGTTCAAGTCCGGGGCAAAGCCCCGATCCATGAACAGCAGTTTAAAACCATATGTATACCATACAAAAGTCGTCAGCGATGGCGATTTTTCTTTGTGTGCTCGCAGGAGGAATGAATTCGTGTCATCGATTACTCGCCCCAAACTATCACACTCGACAGCCAACTATCTCATTTTGATTACGGTTATTGTGGTAGCTGGAATAAGTCAGGGGCTTTTGCTGCCTGTGCTTTCGATTTTTTTGGAGCAAAAAGGGGTTTCACCAGGTTTAAACGGATTAAACGCCGCCGCGTTGTACATTGGCTCTTTTGCCATGACTCTCGTTGCGGAACGGTTATTGGGAGCATTAGGGTTCAAGAAGCTGATTGTAGGTGGCCTGATATTAGTCATGGCCCCTTTAATACTATTTCCGTATTTACCAGATATTAAAATATGGTTCATATTGCGTCTGATCGTTGGAATAGGAGACAGCGCACTTCATTATGCGGCTCAACTATGGGTACTGCTTGTTACTGCTCCTGAAAAGCGTGGACGCTACATATCACTATATGGCATGTCCTACGGGCTGGGATTTAGCATTGGTCCACTGGGCATCAAGTTGCTTGGATTCGGTGATGCTGTCCCATTCTGGGTGTTGTTCGTATGTATTGCCGCAGTGCTTATACTGGTATTAATGAAGCTTCCGGATACAAAACCGGAAAAAGCAGAGCATGGACAACTGCCGGAACGTCGCTTCCGTCGTAGTCTGGCATGGGCTTGGTATGCACTGTTACCAGCACTCTTATACGGCTATATGGAGGCGGGTATGAATAGTAACTTCCCCGTGTATGGGCTGCGTATTGGATTCGATACCAGTCAGATTTCGTCGTTGCTTCCTTTTATCGGGATTGGAGGTTTGTTCCTTCAATTGCCTCTCGGAATGTTGAGTGACCGATATGGGCGGAAGAAGATATTGATGTTTGCGGGTATCAGCGGGGGAATCATCTTCATGCTGGTTCCAGTCGTAGGTACGCATTTCTGGTGGACGCTTGTATTGTTAACAATCGCAGGTGGCCTGGTCGGCTCCTTTTTCTCACTGGGCCTGGCCTATGCCGCAGATATTTTACCTAAAGTATTGCTGCCTGCAGCCAACGTTGTAGCTTCCTTTCATTTCACAATTGGAAGTATTATTGGGCCGAATCTGGGTGGTCAGATGATCAACTGGATTACACCCGGAAGCATGTTCACCTTGCTCGGAATCCTGTACCTTCTTTTCGGCGTGGCAGGTATATTATTTCGTCGTAAACCTGAGTTCGAATCTGTGTTAAAATAGAAGCTGGTGTTCGCATGGAAATTGATGTCCATTTCCGAGTACACTAGTGGTAGGGAAAAACATGGACAAGAGGAGACATCGCGATGATCAGAGTAGAGAACTTGAGTAAATCCGTTGGCGTGGACCGCGTTCCCGTACTACGGGATATTCGATTTGATATGCAACAAGGTGAGATGATAGCTGTAGTTGGTTCAAGCGGTAGCGGAAAAAGCATGCTGCTCAAATGTCTGGCTATGATGGAGAAATGGGATTCAGGCCGATTTACGGTGGATGGCGCCGAGATTTTGAAAGAAGGCTGGTCCGGAAAACGGAAAATCAAACGGGAATGGGCTTACTTGGAACAAAATCCAGAACTATTTCCCAGACGTACGGCTCTTAAAAATGTATTAATCGGACGATCGGGTCAGACACCTGTATGGAGAATGGTAACCGGTATGGTGCGTTCCGATGATTATATGGGTGCTATGGATTATCTCGAAGGATTGGGATTACTTGATAAAGCACATCAAATAGCAGAGAAGCTCAGTGGTGGCGAGAAGCAGCGTGTTGCTATTGCAAGAGCACTTGCTCATGGTGCCAAAGTCGTTTTGGCCGATGAACCAGTGATTGGTCTTGACCCTCACACAGCAGATTCGGTGCTGGAAACGCTGCGCAAATTATGTGAAGAAGAACGTGCAACAGTCATTGCAGTGCTGCCTATTGAGCTTGCTGAGAAACATGCCACACGGATCTGGGGATTGGCAGAAGGCAAGATTGCTTTTGATATTCGTGGACGAAGACTGACACAGCAAGAAAAAAACCAGATTTAAACTATTGAAAAGAGTGATGAGATTGTTTAATTCACGGTGGGGACGCTTTGTAGCAGCAGGAACTATGGCGATTATGCTTGGTTCTGTTCTAAGCGGATGCACAGTCATAAGTGACCCCAAGGGTTTGATGAGAAAACCAATGATGTCCACCGATAAGGAGAAATTGTACAACGTGGTTCAGGTTAAACTGCCGCCAGAGAGTACATTGATTCGTCCCAAGGATATGAATAATACCAGCATGATTCGGGTGGAAGACCTGAACGGGGATGGAACTCGGGAAGCGATTGTTTTTTATGAGACACCAAATGAGAATGTGCGAATCCATGGCATGATTTTGGAAGAGCAGGGAGGCACATGGGTTAAAAAACTTACATTTGATGTGCCGGGAAATGAGTTGCAATCCTTTAAAGTATTGGATATTACGAATGACGGAAATCCGGATATTATTCTTGGTGTAAGTCTGCAGGAACAGAAGGCCCTGACTGCATATTCCTACAAGGGCGGGGCACTGGAGCAGGTCTTGGGTGGAGTTCCGTATAATCAATATATCATTGATGATGCGCAGGGAAACACACTGGATTTGAGCGGAGATGGTAAGAGTGATTTTGTTATCATTTCGCTGAACAACAGCGGTTTTGCAACGATTGCGTTATACCAGTACGAAGATGGCAGCTTCAAGGAAGTTGATCGGGTGCAGACCGATTATACCGTTAAAGAAGTTTATAATGCTCTGGGCGGAGAGATCGCCAAAGGACAGATGGGCATTGTACTGGATGCCGAGCTGGATGATCGGAGTTCCTTCTCGCAAATTATGTATGTTAAAGATAACAAGTTAGTCAATGCTTTCAAATCACCGGATCAAACGTATAGAGATGACAAAATTTTAAGCGGTGATGTCGATAATGATGGTATTATTGAGTTTGGACTTAAAGAGACTCCAAAAGGCTGGGAGCATTACGTATTTGACTCTCGGTTGTGGTTTTACACCTATTATCAGTGGGATGGCAAAGACAGCAAGAAATTTGTCTCATTCCAATTCCGGGATGATGCTGATTTATTTCATCTAAACCTTAAGCCAGAGTGGTACGGTAAGATCACTATTGACACCAAATCGGAAAAGGAAAAATATATTCGATTTAAAATGATTGATACGGACGAAACCGTAGCAGAGATCAAATATTTCACCCTTTCCAAGTGGGAACAGGAGAAGGGTAAAAGCTGGAAGGAAATTACGCGTACCAAAGATCGGGTTATTGCTTCACGAGTAGCACAATCAGAGGCGGGTAAAGATGCACTGAGCAATACTTCTCAGCTGAATAGAAAGGGAGAACTTAATGAGTAAAGTACTTATTCTTGAGGATGAAGAATCCATCCGCAGTTTTATAGTGATTAATTTAAAGAGAAACGGATTCGAAGTGCTTGAAGCGGGTGACGGTCATGAAGCGCTTCGCATACTGCAGACAGTACCGGATATTGATCTGGCTCTGCTGGATGTCATGGTACCAGGTATTGATGGATTCGAGGTGTGTCGACGGATCCGTGAAACCAATGAACGTCTGGGCATCATCTTTTTGACCGCGAAAGTGCAGGAACAGGACAAAGTGTATGCACTTTCCGTTGGTGCAGATGATCACGTCAGCAAGCCTTTCAGCCCAACAGAGTTGATTGCACGTATTCAGTCATTGTTACGCCGCGTGAACGTGCATCGGGAAACTGCGGCAAAGGTTACGTTCCAGTCCGGGCCATTTTCCCTGGATCTGATCTCGAAGCAATTCAAAAAACAGAATGAAGCTATTGAGTTGACTCCAACGGAGTTTTCCTTGATTCAGTTTTTCCTGGAAAAAGAAAACACACCGCTCAGCCGTGATGTATTGTTAGATCACGTATGGGGAAAAGAGTACATGGGTGATCCGAAAATTGTGGATGTCAACATTCGTCGTTTGCGTCAGAAAATTGAGAACAATCCTTCCGAGCCCGAATACCTGCAGACAGTATGGGGTCACGGGTACAAATGGAAGGGCCGGGAGCAATGATTAAAAAAGGCATTACACGGCAGATCGTACTACATTATTTCTTTGTAGTTTTTCTCGCTCTGCTGTTGGTCGAATTCGTATTTATGTTGGCAGTTCAAAGGTATTATTATGAGAGTATCTACAATACGATTAGTACCCACATTTCTAATTCAAAGGACTTTTTCGAGCCGATCGCTCGTGAGAATACTACGGAGGATGGCAATAATCTGTCTAGACTCCTTGTGAACTTGGCATTGTCCAATACTGAATTGGAAATTTTGGATCTGAACGGGCGCGTATTGGCGAGTTCGACTGCTTTTGAATCTGACCGTGCTGTGCTGCAAACCAGTGATATTATGCAGGCTCTGAATGGGGATATGGGACGCTGGATTGGAAGACAACCAGGTACTGGAGAATCCGTCATGGCCGTTTCACACAAGTTTGATCTGGGCGGCGAAAATACTTATGTTATTCGATATTTGACATCACTTGAAGATGTGAATTCAAAGCTGTTGAATATGGGACTACTCGCCGCTGCCGTCGGTGTTGGAGTGCTTGCTATAGTGTTGATCATCAGTATTGGTATGGCAAATTCCATTGTACGTCCAATTAACAACATCACCGCAGTATCTGCCCAAATGGCTAGAGGACGGCTGGATGTCAGGGTTAAAGGGAATTATAAGCACGAACTGGGCGAATTGGCATCAACACTTAACTTCATGGCACATGAGATTGTGCGGAGTAATCAGATCAAAGATGATTTTATCTCTTCGATATCACATGAATTAAGAACACCTCTGACCAGTATCAAAGGCTGGAGCGAGACACTGGATTCAGGCGGTTATGATCCGGAAGAAACCCGTATCGGTATGGGTATTATCTCCAAGGAAACCGAACGACTGATTGGACTTGTTGAAGAGATGCTGGATTTCTCCAAATTGCAGCAGAATCAGATGAAGCTGGTCAAAGGAACCGTCAACATTCGTGAAATTGTACAGGAAACGATGTTGAATGTCTGGGCCAAAGCGGAACAAAAACAGGTCCATCTCAAGTTGGAAACGGACGAGACTCGTGCTTATAATGTCCATGGAGACGGCAACAGACTGAAACAAGTCTTCTTAAACGTTGTGGATAATGCGATCAAATTTTCACATGAGAATTCCTGGATCTTCTTGTCCGTCAAAGAGGAGAATGGTCAGATTATTGCAGCTGTTCAGGACACCGGTATCGGAATTAGTGAAGAACACCTAATCAAAGTACGGGACCGTTTCTTCCAGGTAAATCATCAAAATGGGGGAACGGGACTGGGTCTTGCGATTACGCAGGAACTGGTAGAACTGCATGAGGGAACCATCACGATGCAAAGTGAACTCGGATCGGGGACAACCGTTACGGTTACGTTACCGGCTGTGGCTGAGGAGATGGGTCCAGAAGAATCTGTAACCGCGTCTGGTGATGCTGAAGTCACAGATGAGCGAACAGCAAGCGATGCTAAATCGGATCTAGAAAAGTCTTAAGGTTTTAAAAGATAAGAGATTTTTCTACCTGATGATCGAGCATGTACGCTTTATAACATCCATATCAACACAAAAAAAGGCGAGCCATCTGAGGCTCGCCTTTTACATCCTATGTTTACTTCATTATGAAGAAAGTTCACCAGCGCGCAGGCGCCCACTTTTCTCATATACTTCTTTCAACATACGAACAGGTTGCGTACGGACTGCTGGTTTGGCAGAGACGATCTCGTTTGGTCCAACGACCACAATTTCATCCGCCGTACCTTTAACGATTGCACCATCCTTGATTATTGCACCTTCACCGATGATGGCGCGTTCGATGTGAACCCCACGGCCTATGCGTGCGTTAGGCATAACGACACTGTCTTTAACCTCAGAGCCTTTACCCACTTCAGCACCGCAGAAGATAACGGAACGTTCTGAACGACCTTCAATTGCACAAGAGTCGTGAATCATGGAAGTAACATGTTCTATCTTTGTATGTCTTGCTTTGTAAGCACTTGGTTTGGAGCGCCAGTCGCGAGTAAACATCGGCCAGTTTTCTTTTTGCAGACTCCAGTCTTCCTCGTTGTGTAACAGATCCATATGTGCATCCCAAAGGCTCTTAACCGTACCTACGTCTTTCCAATAACCATTAAAGTTATAGACAAAGAGGGGATTATTTTCGTTCAACATTTGAGGAATAACATCTTTACCGAAGTCATGGCTGGATTCAGGATTAGCGGCATCTTGCAAGAGATGGCGTTTCAGATAATCCCATTTGAACATGTAAATGCCCATTGAAGCCAGATTACTTTTTGGTTCAGCCGGTTTCTCGGCAAACTCGGTTACACGCAAATCAGCATCGGCAGCCATAATCCCAAAGCGATGTGCTTCATCCCATGGAACTTCCATAACTGAAATGGTTGCTGCGGCATTATTGGCTTGATGAGCCTCCAACATATCACGATAATTCATATGATAAATATGGTCACCCGACAAAATTAGAACATTTTCGGGGTTTTGTTGATCAATATAGTCGATATTTTTATAAATAGCATCCGCCGTTCCCAAGTATTCGTCATTTCCTGTATGATAAGATGGAAGCAAGGATATTCCTGCCTCACTTGAGTTGCCATGTCCCCATGGTTCTCCTCCACCGATGTGATCGTGTAAAGATTCCGCCTGGTACTGCGTCAGTACACCTACAGTGTCAATTCCTGAATTAACGCAGTTACTGAGAGGAAAATCGATGATCCGGTAGTGCCCGCCAAACGGTACAGCGGGTTTTGCGAGACTTGAGGTTAAAGGGGCTAATCGTTTCCCTTCTCCTCCCGCCAACAGCATAGCGATGCAATCTTTATTAAACATAATCGTTTCCCTCCCAAAATATTGTGCATTGTAGTACATCATTAACGCAAAGTAGAGCAGATGAAACGATTGTTACTGTAAAAATTCTGAAAATGTACAACATTTTCTAATTCACCGCATTTTTCTTTTCAACTTGGCTAGAATGGGGTAATGGTTACTGTTATATCTATTTTCTTGAGAAGAAGGTGATCTCTTGGCCATTCAACCGTTAGCACACCCGGACATATTGCCGGAGCATATTTATTTATTTCATGAAGGTAACCTTCATCACAGTTATCGAATGTTGGGCGCGCAGCCTGAGACTTGCGATGGCCTTCAGGGGTATCGCTTTACCGTGTGGGCACCAAACGCCGTAGAAGTAGGACTGGCTATGGACCGCAATGAATGGAAAGGCGAAAAGGAACCTTTATATAAGATACCCGAATCAGGATTTTGGAGTCGTTTTTTCCCGGAAATTAGCGAAGGAACTTTATACAAGTTCCGTATATTAACGGAAGATGGAACAGAATTGCTCAAAGCGGACCCATATGCGTTTCAAGCAGAGGTTCGACCTCAGACAGCCTCTGTCACCAGTTCAATCGAAGGGTACAAATGGAATGATGGAGCCTGGAGACGCAAACAACGTGCCATGTATAACAAACCTCTACATATTTACGAAATGCACATGGGAACCTGGAAGCGCAAAGAAGATGGAAGCCTCTATAGTTATCGCGAGATGGCTGATTTGCTTGTTCCTTATTTATTAGAAATGAAATATACACATGTTGAAATGATGCCCCTTAGTGAGCATCCATATGACCTTTCGTGGGGCTACCAAAACACAGGTTTTTATGCGCCAACCAGTCGTTATGGGCATCCAAAAGATCTGATGTATCTAGTGGATACACTACATCAGGCCGGGATTGGCGTATTGCTGGATTGGGTACCTGCACATTTTGCCAAAGACGCTCATGGGTTGCGTATGTTTGATGGTACGCCTTTGTATGAGTATGCAGATCCGATGTTAGCAGAGAAGCCAGGCTGGGGTACACTTAGCTTTGACTACTCTAAACCTGAGATTCGTTCATTTCTGATCTCCAATGCATTATATTGGATGGAGATGTATCATTTTGACGGACTCCGTGTTGATGCGGTTACGAGTATGATTCGGCTTGATTTTGAGAAACAGCCAGGACAATATCGTACCAATGATGAAGGTGGTCTTGAGAACAAGGAAGCTGTAGCCTTTTTGCAGCAGCTGAATGAGACGGTGTTCAAGTATTTCCCTTATGCGTTGATGATGGCTGAAGAATCTAGTGCATGGCCAATGGTGACTTTACCTGTAGATGAAGGTGGTCTGGGTTTTAACTACAAATGGAACATGGGCTGGATGAACGATACGCTTGATTACATGGAATCTGATTTTCATGAGCGTCCTTCCAAACATCATTTGCTGACTTTCCCGGTCGTATACTCCTTTGCTGAAAATTATGTGCTACCTCTGTCACATGACGAGGTTGTTCATGGCAAAAAGTCGCTCCTCGACAAGATGCCAGGAACCTATGAGCAGAAATTTGCCGGCATGCGTGCTTTTCTGGGTTATTTTATGACTTTCCCAGGGAAAAAGCTGTTGTTTATGGGTGGAGACTTTGGCCAGTTCATCGAATGGAAAGATGAGGATCAACTGGATTGGTTCTTGCTGGATTATGACAGTCACCGCAATTTGCATAAGTTTGAGCGTGAGCTGTCTAACCTGTACTTGAGTGAAAAAGCTTTGTGGGAGCTTGATCATTCCTTGGACGGTTATGAATGGATCACTCCGGATGATCAGGACCAGAGTGTCATTTCATACGTACGCAAAGGAAAAAAACCTGCGGATACACTCCTTGTGCTCATTAACTTTCAGCCGGTCAAGCGGGAGCGTTACCGGATTGGTGTCATGCGTCCCGGTATGTATACCGAAGTACTGAACAGTGACCATTCCGTTTACGGCGGTTCAGGCATTACTAATGATATGCAACTGCCTACCGAAAAGATTCCTTTTCATGGGCATCCGCATAGTCTCGAATTGGTATTACCTCCGCTGAGCATCGTGATTCTAAAAAAGAACACACGTCGGAAAACGGATGAATCACCTGCGAGTATAACTTCCGTCAGTTCAAAAACGAAGAATAAAAATGAAAGCAACACGCTCAAACCGAAGAGGAGGACAAAGGCATGAATATTCTATTTGCTGCTGCTGAAGTACATCCATTTATCAAAACAGGAGGCCTTGCTGACGTAATCGGTGCTCTCCCGTTTGCATTGAAGAAGAGCGGGGCAGATGTGCGGGTGATTATGCCTAAGTACAAGGGGATTCCCGCTGAGTATAAAGACGCGTTACAGCCCGTAATTACAACGGATGTGCCTCTTGGCTGGCGCAGACCCTATTGTGGAATAGAAATGCTGGTTCATGATGGGATTCCAGTATATTTTGTAGATAATGAGTATTATTTTGGGCGTGATGGAGTGTACGGTTATATGGATGATGGCGAGCGTTTCGCCTTCTTCAACCGTGCAGTTCTCGAAGTGTTGCCACAGATTGAGTTCAAGCCTGACGTGCTGCACAGTCATGACTGGCATGCAGGAATGATTCCTTTGGTGCTTGAAGCGCACTACAGACACGATCCATTCTACAGTGATATTCGTACGGTATTCACCATACATAACTTGTTGTACCAAGGGGTATTCCCGCATGAGTTATTCAGTGAAATCCTTGAGCTGGACGATCGATATTTCACCGTGGATGGAGCCGAATATTACGGTAACGTCAATTTTTTGAAAGCAGGAATTGTGTATGCTGACCATGTGACAACCGTAAGCCCAACATACGCACAGGAAGTGCAAACGTCTTATTATGGATATGGTCTGGACGGACTGCTCAGTTCACTTGGAGATCGATTCAGCGGGATTGTAAATGGTATTGATACCAAGAGCTACAACCCGGCTACAGACACCAAGATCCCGGTGAAATACAGAACAAGTCTGTCCAAGAAAACGGAGAACAAAATTGAGCTGCAAAAGGAACTTGGACTTCCTGTTCGTCCTGATGTACCACTCATGGTGATGGTGACAAGGCTCGTGGACTCTAAGGGGCTTGATCTGGTCTGCCGTATCCTGGATGAATTGCTGTATTATGATGACATTCAATTCGCGGTACTTGGAACAGGGGAGCAGTCCTATGAACACTGGTTCCGTGAAGCTGCGAATCGTTATCCGCTCAAAATGTCTGCTCAGATCACGTTTAATGATGGGTTATCCCGCCGTTTCTATGCAGGCAGTGATATCTTCCTGATGCCATCGAGGTTCGAGCCATGTGGTATTAGTCAGCTACTGGCCCTGCGGTACGGTAGTGTGCCTCTCGTAAGGGAAACAGGCGGTCTGAATGATACTGTGCAGGCATACAACGAGTTTACTGGAGAAGGGAATGGTTTCTCATTCACAAGCTTTAACGCACATGACATGATGAATACCATTCGGCGTGCTGAAGAGATCTACAAACAGCCAGAACACTGGAAGAAAATTGTGAAAAATGCAATGGGCGGAGAATACAGCTGGAATGTCTCAGCTGAAGAATATATGGACATTTATCGTCGGATCACACTTGACCCTGTAAACTGATGCAATCCTGAAAAAGCCACAGCATATTATGCTGTGGCTTTTTTTAATCAAATAAAGAAAAACACTTCCGTCTCAGATGATGACTTTCATTCTGAACTTTTGGAAGTGTTTTTCTTTTATATGACTGTCTGAATTTAAACCTCAGTTGTGTAGGATAGTTGCCGGATCAAGCTGTCTGTACAAAATGCGGTACCCATAGGGGTCAAGCTTAATATTCATCATCCCTTCGGTTGGAAACACAGGCTCTTCAGTTAATGCATCTTTCCAGTCTTTTGTTTCCATAGGATGAGAAAGCGTTCGATCTTGAGGTGTATTGTTCATCCATACAGTAAAGTGAAGGTTGTCATCCACACGCTCGTACACGATACAGGGATCATTGTGATCAGCCTTGAGGAATCGGAAGCGTCCTTTGCGCAGGGCTTCATTGCTTTTGCGTAAATCGATCATCAGACGATAGAAATCATACAATTCTCTGTCTTGCTTGGCCGGATCCCACTCCATACATTTTCGACAATCCGGGTCAGCATCACCACTAATTCCCACCTCATCGCCGTAGAAGATACAAGGTGTACCGATATAGGTGAAAAGAAATACAACCGACAATTTTAAACGGCGTTTGTCTTCTCCTAACCGGGTGAGTAGTCGTGGGGTATCATGGCTGCACAGCATATTAAAGATCACTTCGTTGGTTTGTTGCGGATAGCGCATAATCAGTGAACCCATCTCGTTGGCAAAGTTATACCCATCCATTGAACCGCAGAAGAACTGAAGTACTTTGTCGGCAAATGGATAATTCATGACGGAATCGAATTGATCCCCCATGAGCCATGTCAGGGAGTCGCTCCATACTTCACCAACAATATAGGCTTCAGGATTCGCTGCCTTAACAACCTTGCGAAAATCACGCCAGAAATGGTTGTCCACCTCATTTGCTACATCCAGACGCCACCCATCCAGCTTAATTTCCTTGATCCAGTACTCAGCTACATCGAGTAGATATGCCTTAACCTCAGGGTTGGCTGTATTGAACTTGGGCATGTTGCCATAGAACCCAAATGTATCGTAGGTTGGTATACCATCCTTGATCTGAACCGGATATTCATTGATGTGGAACCAATCGGCATACTTAGAGTTTTTTCCATTCTGGAGAACGTCTTGAAAAGGAGGGAAGTCTTCGCTGCAATGGTTAAACACCGCGTCAAGCATGACACGTATACCCAAGCGATGACATTCTTCTGTCAATTGTTTGAGCAGGGCATTATCACCGAAATGGGGGTCGACTTTTTTATAATCAATCGTGTCGTATTTGTGGTAGGAATTGGCCTGGAATAACGGGGTAAAGTAAATGGCGTTCACGCCAAGTTCAGTTAGGTCATACAGATGATCCAGCACACCTTGCAGATCTCCACCAAAATAATTGTCCAACTCAGGTTTGCCACCCCAGTCATGGGTTTCTTTTGGATTCAGCTTAGGATCTCCATTAGCAAACCGTTCCGTCATGATCTGATAAAAGACGGCTTCTTTGGCCCACTCGGGCACCTTAAACACATCAATTTCATGTATATACGAGAACTCATAATATCCTCCAGTTGGATAGGGGGTCTCATAATGAATTCCATTATCCGCTAGAAACACATCTTCTGAACCGGCAGTTATCCGAAATATATAGGTGAGACGTTTGAATTGTGGCTTGACGGCAGCCTCCCAATAATCAAACATGTTGTCTGAAGCAGCCTTCTCCAATTGAATTTCCTTGTACGTTCCATTCCAATCGTACTTATCTCCGGTCAGTGCAGTCACGTATTGCACATCATTACGTTTGGTTCGTACGCGCAGATGTATGGTAGACGAATTATAAGCATAAGCCCATTTGTCACGAGGAACATGATACATGGCTTCGAGCAGCATGACAGCACCTCCTGAATATAGGATAAGTTATGAAAACCAGTCTTTTTGAACACGCACTTATAGTTATAATTAACCAAGTTAGACAGCAAACGAATCACATTTACTGTAATAAAATGTATTATTTTCATCGTTTTCAAAGGTTTCTTTCACAGCATTTCCAGCTTTGTGTTGAATATACTTACAGCTAATTTAGAAAAAGGGTGCCCTGAACAGCTTGGAATTCAAGATTGTTCAGGGCACCCCTATATAACATGTTGAAAGTGAATTTTAGCGAATAGCTTGCTCAAACTCCGTGCGGATGGTTTGAAGCAGCTCTGGCTGGCTCAGTACGTCATAGGCTGTTGTAGCAAGTGCCTTGGCTCCCAGAATCATGCCATCCAGCGCACGCTCCTGTAGTGCAAGGTCACGGAAGGCTATGGAGTGCAGTGTATGCACCTCGTCTACAACACGAATGTAGGGATGGATTGCAGGACATTTCAGGGAAACATTACCGATGTCCATAGAGCCGTGATCATTACCACTCACAATCTCTTCTTGCGGGATACCGAGTTCCATCAGATTTTGACTAAACGCAGCTGAGAATGCTTCATTGGTAACCATCTCGTCATAGGATGTTTCATAGTTGGATGTCACGAGCTTACAACCTGTCTGCAAAGCAGAGCCTTCAGCGATCTGAATCACACGTTCTGTGAGGATATTCAGTTCTTTACGAGTTGCTGCCCGTACATAAAATTGCGCAGAAGCATAGTCAGGAATGATATTTGCTGCCTGACCTCCGTTGTTGATCACACCATGAATCCGAACGGTGCTTTTCACTTGTTGACGGAATGCATTAATCCCGTTGAACGTTTGAATGACAGCATCAAGTGCATTAATACCTTCGTGCGGACTTGCAGCAGCATGTGAAGATCGGCCATGGAATTCAAATTGCACAGCATCAATAGCCAGCGAGCTGCCTGACTTTTCGTAGGCATAATATGGATGCGCCATGAGAGCGACGTCACAGTCATCGAACAAACCTGCTTCAGCCATCGGAACTTTGGCACCACGTGTCTCTTCAGCGGGGGTACCAAACACTTTAATGGTTCCACCTACTTCATCCAGAATAGATTTTAGCCCAACAGCGGCCCCAAGACTCATCATACAGATCAGATGGTGACCACAAGCGTGACCGATCTCCGGCAAGGCGTCATATTCGCACAATAAAGCAATGGTAGGGCCGGGTTTGGCGGCTGAATAGGTTCCGATAAAGGCTGTCTCCAGACCGAGGATTGGAGCCTCTACAGTGAAACCGTGGAAGAGCAGTTCTTCTTTCAAACGGGCAGAAGCGAGATACTCTTCATTTCCCAGTTCGGGGTTGGCACCGATATATGATGAAATGGCTTTAAAACGGGAAGCATATTGATCAATAACCGTCAGAATTTGTGATTTGTTAGCTGTCATTAGTAAACTCCTTATGCAAAAATGAAAATAATTTATTGATTATATCATGTTTGCTTTATTTTTTCAGAAACAAGTCAAGATTTGTAATGTCAAAATGCATTGCATAATCATGCATTGTACTTTATAATGACTCAGTCATCAACATGAGAAGCATACAAAGTATTGTAAGGGGAGAGAAAAAGGTTGAAATTAATAAGTCGTTACACCATGATGCTGTTGACCTTTGTTATTCTGCTGACGACTGCCGTTCCTGTGGCACTTGCAAGTGGAACTACAGATAATTCAAGCAGTAAAAAGCTGGTGCTCGGTACAAGTGCCGATTTTGCACCATACGAATTCCATAAAGTGATTAATGGCAAAGATGAAATCGTCGGCTTCGATATTGAGATCGCCAAAGAGATTGCCAAAGATCTTGGCGCTGAGCTTGTGATTGAGGATATGGGCTTCGACGGTCTTCTGCCTTCATTGCAGAGCGGGCGTGTTGATCTGGTGATTTCAGGTATGACACCGACGGATGAGCGGAAGAAAAGTATTGATTTTTCCGACACCTATTATAAATCAAAACAAGTGATTATGGTTCGCAATGTGGATAAAGACAAATATCCAACCATGGCAGAACTTGAAAATGCGAAGATTGGCGTTCAGAAAGGCTCCATTCAGGAAACGATCGGACAGAGTATTCCAGGAGCGAAGCTTACTGCGCTGGATAAAATCTCGGATATCGTGCTTCAACTGCAAACAAAACGCATTGACGCGGCAATCGTTGAAGATACCGTTGCTGCAGGTTATCTGGACGATATCATTGGACTTGCTGCTGCTGTTCCGGACGAAGAGCAAGCAGAAGCGGCAATCGGGATTCGTAAAGGTAATACCGAGCTGCTAGCTACAGTAAATGGAACACTGGAGCGACTGAAAAGCGAAGATAAAATCAATCAGATGGTGACGGACGCAAGCCTCTTGATGGCGGATAAAGCGAACAAATCACAAAATATTTTCCAAGTATTCTGGGAGTACAAAAGTTTCTATGCTACAGGTGTAGGATACACACTTCTGTTGTCTGCACTTGGGGTTATCTTCGGGGTAATTATTGGATTGATCATCTGTTTGTTCCGTTTGCATGACGCTGCAATCTTGCGCTGGATCGGTACGGCTTACGTTGAAGTGATCCGTGGCACACCGATGCTGGTACAATTGATGATTATTTACTATGGTTTTTCCCTGAGCTTTGGCATTAACTTCACTGCACTTCAGGCAGGTATCATTACACTTTCAATCAATAGTGGTGCCTATCTGGCAGAGATTTTCCGTGCAGGTATCCAAGGTGTGGATCGTGGTCAGCTGGAGGCAGCGCGTTCATTAGGTATGGGAAGAGGCGCCGCGATGCGTTATATCATATTGCCACAAGCCTTCAAAGCTGTATTACCAGCGATCGGTAATGAATTCATAACTATCATTAAAGAATCCTCCATTATCTCAGTTATCGGTATGGTGGATATTATGTATCAGGCAAGTGTAGTCAAAAACATTACGTATCAAGGCTTGAGTCCATTTTTGATTGCAGCAGCCATCTACTTTGTAATGACGTTCATTTTGTCCAAGCTGCTGGGACGACTGGAAAGGAAGTTGAGTGCAAGTGATAGACGTTAGACAATTACACAAATCTTATGGAAATAACGATGTGCTTAAGGGCATAAACGTGACAATTGGCAAAGGTGAGGTTGTCGTGGTCATCGGTCCTTCCGGTTCAGGTAAAAGTACATTCTTACGTTGTCTGAACCTGTTGGAACAGCCTACCTCGGGTGAGATTGATTTTGAAGGCGTGTCAATCACCGATCCAAAGCACAACATTAATGCAACTCGTGAGAAAATGGGCATGGTGTTCCAGCACTTCAACCTGTTCCCACACAAAACGGTAGAGCAGAACATCACGATTGCTCCGATTAAAGTGAAGAAACAATCCAATCAGGAAGCGGAGAAAATTGCTGCTGATCTGCTTAACACCGTGGGCTTGTACGATAAAAAAGATACATTCCCGAATCAGCTGTCAGGTGGACAGAAGCAGCGGATCGCCATTGCTAGAGCATTGGCCATGCAACCGCATGTGATGCTGTTTGACGAGCCTACTTCGGCACTGGACCCCGAGATGGTCGGTGAAGTGTTGGATGTCATGAAACGTCTTGCAGAAGGCGGGATGACCATGGTCATCGTGACACATGAGATGGGTTTTGCACGTGAAGTGGGAGACAGAATCCTGTTCATGGATGGCGGGGTTATTGTGGAAGAAGGAACACCTGATGAGGTGTTTGGAGCACCCAAAAATTCACGTACACGTGATTTTCTTGCCAAAGTACTCTAAACGATGTGATCAAATAGCGTTACTGACTTCGAGTCGGTAACGCTATTTTTTTATGGATAATAATGACGTATGCATTCGGAAAAGTAACTATTCTGTTACCAGATGTAAAGGAATCGGGTCGTCCAACTTTTCTGAATTATCCAGTATTCTTATAGTTGCTGACATGCTAAAAACCATTTGGTAAGAATTACTACAAGTTCAGGTTACAAAATTGTGATATATTGAACTCTGCCGAAACTTCCGGACAGGAAGTGCGGGGGATGTAACGATGCAGATTGTGCAGGGGGAAGATCTACGGCACACTGCTTGGGGTGAATTAGGGGTACATAACGTTTCAAATGTAATGAAGAACCTATAGGGTGGCTCCTCATCCGAATCCGACAACTAACTTCGCAGGCACAATGAGGGAGGAAGACCATGATTAACAAGAAACGTATAGCCAAAACAGCAGTAGCATTAATGACAACAGCAATGCTCATTCAAGCCGTTCCGGCTCACGCCGATTCAGTTCATGTGGCCAAAGAAGGGGATACCTTCTACACCTTATCAAAACAATATGGAGTAGCACTAAACACGATGGTTAAAGCAAACAACGACATTTCGGCTTACAACATTTATGGTGGTTTGAAAATTAAAATTCCCGGTAAGGCAAACAATGTAGCAGCCGCTGCGGCTACGGAGAGCAAGTCCCAAGCGAAGACTGTTACTACAGCAAGCTTGGACGTTAACGCTGATAACAAAGTTGTTCAAGCCTGGGGTAAAACATTCGATTACAGCAAAGCTGTGAACGTAAAAGCAACGGCATACTCTGCAGATCCGTCTGAAAATGGAGGCTGGGGTGCAGTCGATTATTTCGGAAATGACCTTGAACTGGGTACGATTGCAGTTGATCCAAGTGTAATCCCACTTGGAACCAAAGTACTGGTAACTGGTCACAGCCATCCAGGATTGCCAAAACAGGCTTTTGTAGCCACAGCGCGAGATGTGGGCGGTGCAATCAAAGGTCACCGGATTGATATCTTTATCCCGGGTAGCAAACAGTCTGTAAGTTCATTTGGTTTTCAGGATATCGAGCTGTACATTCTGAAGTAGAGAGAAAATAACATTTAAAATGAATTCAAACAGGGTGTCTGCCAGTCGCTAATTTGCGATTGAACAGCACCCTTTTAATATTCTCATTATTTGTTATCACGGTCATCCTAATCTTTGGCCTTTGGCAATCCCAACATTTCGTCCAAGGTGACCAGTTCATATCCCCGTTTACGTAGTTCCTCAATAATTTCAGGCAAAGCCTCAATCGTGCCGTTCAGGTTTGATCCTACACCGCCTCCAGCATGTTGCAGAACGATGGAGCCAGGTTTCACGGCGGACAGGATGTTATCTTTCACCTGTTCCTTTGAAAGGCCTTTCCAGTCCAGGGAGTCTACATTCCAGTTCACAATGCTATAGTGTTGTTTGGCAGCCCATCTCAGCTGTTCTTCATTAATATCTCCATAAGGCGGCCGAATCATCTTGGGCGTATATCCCGCCAAACGTCGAATAATATCCCCGGTATGTAAAATTTGTTTGCGAAAGGCATTCATCGACAGCTTACTGAATTCAGGATGATTGTAGCTGTGATTACCAACCATATGCCCTTCCTTAACAATGCGTTTCACCAGATCCGGATGTTTCTCAGCACGACTACCCACGATGAAGAATGTAGCTCTGACATTGTATTTCTTCAATACATCCAGCACTTGTGGAGTAAACCGTGGATCAGGTACATCATCAAAAGTCAGTGCAACCTTCTTTGTTGAAGGACCATTGGTTTTGAACGTATCGGCATATTTTTGACGTAACTGTCCCAATGTCAGTTGTTCTTCTTCCGTAGAATCCGAACCTGATACTGATTCACTTGGCGGGCTTGAAACATCCCGCGATGAAACTGGAGCATGATATCCTCCGAGAAAAATAACGATAACCATCAGCATAATGAGGCGTACGCGCATAATAACGGCCTCCTTTTCCAAAATGACGTTCTCCTTGGTATGCCCGGGGGTTCCATAAAATATGCGCAGTGTGAGAAGTTTCATTGCCGATTTAGCTCATGACAGCCATAATTCCTCCATATATAACATATAGAAAAGGATAGGTGGATGGGTATGAGTACATATGATTTAAAATCCATACGTTTACAGGTGATTGAAGCAGGAAAAGATAAGGTTTTTCTCGTTACCGGAGGAAAGGCGCATATTGGCGCCGTAGCCACGTTCTACGTGGATCATGAGCGCGTAAGCGGGACGACGGTACATATTCCTGGGCATAAAGAACAAGAGCTGTGTGAGCGGCTTGCCCGAAAGGCTGCCTTGCAGCTGAAAGTAACCGTTACGGTGATCATGGGTATTCATTTTGATTCCATCACGCGGATGCAGATCGACGAAATCGTGCAGACTGCAGAGAGGTTGATGGAGGATCATCTGAACAAAGATAAACGATCTTCCTGACATAAGAGCCATCGAATGTTTTGATTTTATTTGCTAAAATTGAAACGAGTTGTAGATTGTTACGTATGTATGTTTATATACGATGTAATATCGACTAGGAGGAATAACATAATGTCCATTTTCAAACGTTTGCGTGATCTAACTATGTCTAACGTCAACGCCATTATTGACAAGGCGGAAGATCCAATCAAGATGACGGACCAATATATCCGTGACATGCAAGAGGATCTGGAAGATGCGGAGAAAGCAGTAGCTCAACAGATCGCCATTGAGAAGAAATTCAAGCAGTTGTTCGAAGAGCAGGAAGCTCTTGTGAAGAAACGTGAAGAGCAGGCGCATACGGCGGCACGTGCTCAGAATCTGGATTTGGCTCGACGTGCTCTGGAAGAGAAAAAGGCTGCTGAAGAGAAGATGGCTGAGTACAAAACCAGCTATGACCAAAACAAGGCTTCTGCAGATAACCTGCGTGGCAAGCTCGACGAGATGCGTAAGCAACTGACTCAAATGAAGAACAAACGCGAAACACTGGTAGCCCGTTACAATGCAGCAAAAGCCCAAACGGAAATCAACAAAGCGTTGAATGGGTTTGGCTCTGATACCGCAAGTGCTGGTATGAAGCGTATGGAAGAGAAAATGATGCAGATGGAAGCACAGGCAGAAGCAAGCAACGAAATGTCTTCCAAAGGAAAGTCTTTGGATGATGAGTTCGAGAAGTTGGGTAAAGATCAGGCTGTTGAAGACGAACTCGCAGCATTGATGAAACAGTACGATAATAAGAACTAATATCTTGGTTGTCAACAAGGTTAACCAGCGGAGGAGAAGAGTATTTCTCCTTCGCTTTTAAATGCGGTTCATGTTGATATGTGGGGGCTGTGTAAATGGATTTGAACATTTTGGCGATGCTGGTCTGGACCGGATCTGGTTCGGTTTTGCTGTTTGTCCTGATGTATGTTGATTCACTGTTCACTAAATATAAGGATTTTGCTGAAGTTAAAGCCGGCAATATGGCCGTTACTACACGTATGGTTATGAAATTATTTGCACAAGGATATGTACTCGCTACGTCCATTTCTACGGCCGGTCACCTGGGAGAAGCACTGCTGGTCTCCGTTGTATCCTTTATCATTTTGTTGATTCTGGAGAGTGTTGTACACTTTATGATTCGCAAATGGGCCAATCTGGATCTGGATACGGGAATTCAGCAAGGGAAGACAGGGTACGGGTTGTTCTCTGGCGCTTTACATATCGTGGGCGCACTGATTATTGCAGCTTGTTTATAAGATAAGGAACAGGAGTAATTCTCATGAGTGTATGGAAACGAATTAAAGGAATACTAACGAAACCTGAACCACCGCAGGCAGAGAAAACGATGCTTCAGCTTGCACCTGGTGATATCTGTGAGGTTTCTCTGGTCACTTATGAAGTCGTTGGTCGGGTGCAAAATCGTGCTCGAAATGCAGTTGTGCTCACACTGCAGGATGGTACCGCATTTCGATATTTGCATATCGAAGAACGGGAACTCACACGTTACGCCCTATATACACCAATTGATGGCAGGCTTGATGCGCCTGATGAGGTGCCTACATTGCTGGACCTGGATGGACGCGCATATCATCTGGAGGAAGAGTATGGAGGCATGGTATCAACGGCAGGTAGAACTCCATATGGCCAGGCTGGAGAACAATTGGTATGGCAGTATCAGTCGGATGATAATATGCTTCTTCGCGTGGAGTGGCAAGACAGAAGATTTACACTGTATGAGGGTGAGTCCATTCTTCCTGCGGATATCAAAGTGATTCGTTCGAGCTAGGAGAGGTTCCAATGAAAAAACGCTTGGCACATGGATTAAAATTAATGCTGGTCCTCAGCCTTGTCATGTCTCTGTTGTCCGCGTGCGGAGCAGCACCTTCTGTTCAGGACACATATCCGCTTGAATCGGTTAACGGCAGTGGTAACTCAACGTCCTATGTGTACCGGGCTTCGGACCGCACCGTTCCGGAAGTGGCTCAGGAATTGTCTGACCAGCGGCAACCGGATCAGATCTCGGCAGAGAACACAGAGCGTATGTTCCTCGTCTATCAGGACGAGTATTATCACCTGCAACAAGACCCGAACAAGCCGGAGGATACCTTGGTTGAGGTGGACTCCAAGGAATATGTTCGGCAGAACTACGATTCATCTTTTTTACAAGGTTACCTCACCGCTACATTAATTGGTAATCTGTTCGATTCTTTTGGCGGGCGAGGTTATGGCAACTATCGGGGATACACCAATAAAGATACGTATAAACCGAGTGCAGGATCTTATCGTGCACCAACAAGTAATGACAAGAAGCTTGCTCCACCTATTACTGTTGATCGGAAAGGTACGATTACAAGGCGCGGAAGCGATAAAGATTCAAGCGTGGGATCTGGCGGAGGATTATTCAACCGCAACAAGGATCAGAGCAAGGGAACCATTGATCGCAACAAGAGCAGTGGTGGGTTGTTTGATTCACCTAAGAAATCCTACAAAAAACCAAAAACCAGAGTGGGCGGCGGCCGAATCAAGAGGCGAAGATAATAAACATCTAATCATAAGCATCGTTGTTAAACGCAAAGTTCATTTAAGAACAGTGACAAGGGAAGGCGGATTCACCTCGCCGGCACATGACCTTGGAGCTGTTCTTTTTGGTTTACGATTTGCGAACATGATTGGATTTGCGTACACGTGGAATCGTTGTAGCAGGCTGTTTGCGAATCCAGCGGATAAATGGAATCATTCGTTCATCCTGTCTCAGGGATTGAAGGTCCGTGAGACCAAGGGTTACAATGTCGCAATTGGTGTATAGCGAATGAATCTGTTTGTGACAGGGGATACACAGGTTGGCCGTTGGCAGAAATGTTCCGCCCATTTCTTTGGGTGTCAAATGATGAACGGTCGTATTCACAGGTTCTCTTCCGCATAATTCACATCGTTTACTCATGATCATCGCCTCCCTTTGTCAATTATATTATGGGCAGACAAGATGCCTTTCATGTTGAATATAGATCAAGGGATGTTACACCTGTAAGAAATAAGATTTTGTCACAGGATTCAATAAGTGATGTACTTGTTATCTTACAGTATTCGGGCTACACTTTCTTAAAGGATGATAGTCTTTAGGAGGTAAGAATACTTTTGAAAATGAACTCACATTCACATGATATGACAACTGCCAAATTCAATCGTACAGCTGTACAGGTACCGGATGCCCAGGCCCAAATAGCTGCAAGAGTTACTGTAGGCTCCATAGAGAAAGTTCACCTTGAATCTGCTCATGGCCGCACACTTGCAGAGACGATTCAGGCACCCCATCCGTATCCATTCTTCCGGAGATCGGGTATGGATGGATTCGCGATTATAAGTACAGACACCATAGATGCATCGAGTGATCATCAAGTTTGGTTTCGAGTAATTGATGAAATTCCTTGCGGCTACACCTCGGATCACACCATTGTTTCAGGTACGACGGCTCGCATCATGACCGGTGCACAGGTTCCGGAAGGTGCGGATGCGGTAGTTATGATGGAGATGACCGAGAGCAAGGTAGAGAATGGAGAACAATGGATTGCATTGAAACGGCACATATTGTCGGGTGCTAACATCACCCCAATCGGACTGGAAGTCCAAGAGGGACAGCAACTGCTCGAAGCAGGAACGATCATCAGGGCAGGAGAGCAGTCCGTGTTAGCTACTTTTGGCATAGCAGAAGTTCCTGTATTTCAACGTCCAAAGGTGGCGATATTCGCAACCGGCACGGAATTGCTTGATGTAGATGAGCCATTACAACCAGGTCGAATTCGGAACAGCAACAGTTACATGCTGCGCTCTCTGGTTGTTGAAGCAGGTGGAGAGCCTGTGATGTACGGTTCTATTGCAGACGATGTGAATACGGCAAGGGCCAAACTGGAAGAAGCCATTCAAGATAATGATATCGTGGTGACCACAGGCGGTGTATCCGTCGGGGATTATGATATTATGGGTGAACTTGTGCTGGAAGAACATGTGGAGATGTTGTTTAACAAAGTGACGATGCGACCAGGCAGTGTGACCACAGCTGCTATATATAAAGATAAATTGCTTTTTGCACTTTCGGGTAACCCGGGGGCTTGTTTTGTAGGTTTTGGTCTGTTTGTTCGTCCAACCATTCGTTCCATGCAGGCGGATGCTCATCCTTATATGGAAGAATGGACTGCGATATTGGAAGAAGAGTACACCAAAGTTAATAATTTTACACGGTTCGTACGTGGAACCACAGAGATCCGCAACGGCATGGTGTACGCGATACCGGCTGCTGCCCGTGTAGATGAATCCAGCGTGATGATCACCATTAAGGACAGTGATTGCCTGATTGTTGTTCCACCTGAGAAAAAAGGCATTCCTGCGGGTGAGCAGGTACGCATTCTCAAACTGCCCTCAGGTCATGTGAGGTAGTGGTAGATGACTACAATGAGTGATACAAAGCCACATATTATACAGATTGTTGGATACAAAAACACGGGCAAGACAACCCTGACAGCCGCGCTGATCGGGCACTTTTCTTCTATGGGACTTA
The DNA here is from genome assembly GCF_047302515.1 of Paenibacillus amylolyticus. Classification (GTDB taxonomy): domain Bacteria; phylum Bacillota; class Bacilli; order Paenibacillales; family Paenibacillaceae; genus Paenibacillus; species Paenibacillus amylolyticus_G. Next base: position 1,866,349 of record NZ_CP168019.1, read on the forward strand.
AAGTAGCAGCAATTAAGCATGATGGACACGACCACTTTGAGATGGATCAAGAAGGAACGGATTCGTATCAATTTGGGGAGGCAGGGGCCTCGGCGGTGGTTGTTATGTCGGAGAAACGTACTGCAATTATGGAGCGACAGGCAACCAAGCTGGAGGATATGCTGAGCTATCTGTCGGGTTATGATTGGATTGTTGTTGAAGGATTCAAGGATGCTTCTTATCCTAAATTCGTGATGGTTCGAGAAGAGAAGGATCTGACCTTGATTGATCAGCTTAAAGGGGTAGTGGGTATGATCTCATGGTTACCTTCAGAGCAGTTTATAGAGCGGAGCACCGTAAGCAGAGATATAACATGGTACTCAGTTCATGTCACGGAGGATATAGCCAAAGCATTGTTAGCGATGGTTGAGAGCGAGTGTAGGCAGAATGGTGAAGTCGAATCGTAGAAACGTCAAGAAGTGGGATATTATGGTGGCTAGACATGATTGAATTTACAGAGAGCGTGATTGATTGCTTACGGATATAACGTAATTATTATTATGTAAACCTAATTATTTCTGCTTATGCTTTTCTCCTTGAATAATGCAAAAAAACAAAAAAGCAGCAGACCTTACTCGGATCGAAATCCTTGATGTGGTTTGCTGCTTTTATTATGTTCGGGATGTTACATCCCGTCTTCGGTACGACGTTCGATGGCTTCTGACATCGTTTTGTCGGTAAGGTGGGCATAGATCTCGGTCGTTTCCGTAGAAGCGTGTCCAAGCTGCTCCTTTGTTTTGTAAATATCATTTTGCAGATAATAGTCAGTTGCGAATGAATGGCGTAATTTGTGCACGGTCAAGAATGGTTTTCCAAAGCGCTTGGCGTATTTCATAATCATGGCCTGGATCGCTCTTTTGGTCATTCGACTGCCTTCTGAATCTCCGTTACGCAAAGCAATGAACAGACCTTTCTCCCGCTTGGGCGTACGGTAACGTGATTGCCGCAGGTTCATATAAGTTGCGAGTTCGTCCTTGGCCTGTTCCCTGAAATAAACGGGAGTTTTGTACGTCTCATCATTGTTACCTTTGCGATAGACATACAGGAGTTTGTTGTTCAGATCGAGGTCATCAACGTTCAGGTTCACAACTTCCGACACCCGTAAACCTGAATTGAGAATCAGGCTGGCAATGCAGGCGTCCCGCTCTTTGTTGAGCTCATGGGAATACAGTGCCTGTTTGTTCTTTTCCATATCGACAGCGTAACCTTCAAGGATATAGCCGATAAATTCCAGCAGTTCCTCTTCCTCCAGGATTTTACCTTTGAGTTTGGCAGCGGTGTCCTTGGGTTTATGGGTACGCTTGATCTCAATTTTGGCCATAATGTTTCGCTTCAGCAAAGGATAAAAGTCTTCATCTTCCGCAATCTGGCTCAGGTAATGAAAAAGGGAGCGAAGGGAAGAGAGTTTGCGAGATACGGTAATTCTGGAATTGGTTCCTTCCCGTTTGGTTGTGAGAAATAACCGATAGGCGGTAACCGAATCCATGCGGAGGACTTCCAGTTCAGTCAAGGTAACTTCTTTATTAGAGCTTGCCTCGGACAGCCCTTCTGCTCGCAACCATCCGAAGAAAGCTTCGTAATCTCTCAGATATTCGAGCAGGGTAGAGGGGGACAGGTCAGGCAGCTTGTAGTCCATGAATTGCTGAACGAACCAAGGCATGGAAGGTAGTTTATCATCCAGCTTGCGTCGATCAATCTCTTTTTGCACGTTGGTCAAGTTCGACACCTCCATGTGAAAAACATATAAAATAAATATTCAATTTAATAGTATTCTATGCTCTAGTGTACCATAATTTACATGCTCACAGCTTGTTCACCAAAGCAGGCAGTAAGTAGGGTATGCTTCCTTGCCCTTCGGCGCGTAAACCTTTAAAGTAATTAGTATACGTAAAGCAGAGGAGGTGAACCGGATGAATATGAAAATAGAACTGGTTCCCCAGGAACGCAGTCAGGTGATTCGGCATTTAATGCAATTTTATCTATATGATTTTACCAAATATCTGAATATTGATGTGGATAGTAACGGTATTTTTCCGGAATATCCCGGTCTGGAGGCATTCTGGGCAGAAAAGGACCGTAAGTTTCCTTTTTTGATAACAAGTGATGGGGCACCTGCAGGGTTTGCTCTGGTGGAGAAATTGGAGCCTGGTAGTAAGGATAATGACTACTATTTGACTGAGTTTTTTGTGATGCAAAAATATCGACGCAGTGGGGTGGGTACTCGGGCAGCCTATGAGCTGTTCAAACGTTTTCCAGGAAGATGGAAAGTGACCCAGGTTCGTAACAATGTTATTGCGCAGGCGTTCTGGCGAAAAATTATAGGGGATTATACCGGAGGCCGTTTTCGAGAGAAGTTCCATCCGGAGCTAGGCAATCCAAGCCAGTATTTTGTAACCTGATTCCCATCAGGGTTCACCTACATATAAAGCATTTGCATGATTGCGATATAAGTTGAACTAATCATTTACACGATAACAGCGATTGGAAGGTTATTCTTTCATCGTAGTGTCAGTGTAAATAATCTTTAGTTCAACTTCTAAATCTGATGAAGGAGTGAGTAACATGAACGTACCCACATTCCATCTCGATGGACAGACAGCACTGGTGACAGGTGCGGGGAGAGGAATCGGAAAAGCAATTGCGATTGGACTTGCCCAGTCAGGTAGTGACGTTGTACTTGTATCCCGAACGATGAAAGAAATTGAGGAGACAGCCGCCTACATCTATGAACAGACAGGGCGTAAAGCGCTCGCTCTGACTGCGGATGTGACATCAAAAGAACAAATGGAAGAGACGTTTCAAGAGGCGATCTCGGAGATGGGTAGTCTGGACATTCTGGTGAATAACGCAGGTATGAACATACGGACACCAGCACTTGAAGTAACAGACGAGCAGTGGGAGACCATCATGCAGACAAACTTAAAATCGGCTTTCTTCGCTTCGCAATTGGCGGGTCAGCATATGAAAGAACGTGGGACTGGGAAGATCATTAACATCTCTTCGGTAGGCGGTCACACGGCTTTGCGGACAGGGGTTGTATATGGCGCGACCAAAGCTGCGTTAATTCATATGACCAAAGTGCTCGCACTGGAATGGGGCAAGTATGGAATCCGTGTCAATTCAGTAGGGCCATGGTATTTCCGAACACCTCTGACTGAAAAACTGCTGGATGATCCCCAGTATTTGCAGGAAATTGTAAGCCGCACACCGCTACAGCGAGTGGGAGAACTGGAAGAAGTGGTAGGGCCGGTTGTATTCCTGGCATCAGATGCAGCGGGATACATAACGGGTCAGACGTTATTGGTTGACGGTGGAATGTCCATTTATGGCTTTTAAATAAATGAAGTTGGTTGCAGTTTGGAAAAGTGGGTGACATAACCAACTCATGGGTAATAACATAGGGAAAGTTAATCTGTATTTCTATTTATCTGTACCCAATTCACTGAACTTGGAGGAAGATAACCATGGAAACGCGCAAGTACGGTAATACTGGCATGAACGTAAGTACACTTGGATTTGGCGGAGCGGAAATAGGCAAAAATGTATCCAAAACGGATGTAGCGACATTGCTGAATAGTGCCCTGGATGCTGGATTAAACGTGATAGACACGGCTGAATGTTACGGTGACAGCGAGGAATTAATCGGTGAGGTGCTGTCACATCGGCGTGATGACTACTATTTGTTCACCAAATGTGGACATGCTGCCGGGATCGAAGGTCCGGATTGGGATGCCAAAGTACTGGAGCAAACGATTGACCGTAGTCTGAAACGGCTGAAAACGGACTATGTGGATGTTATCCATTTGCATAGCTGCTCCGAAGAAATACTCCGACAAGGAGCAGTAATCGAAGTACTACAGCGTGCCAAGGAAGCAGGAAAAACCAGATTTATTGGATATAGTGGGGATACAACAGATGCGCTATATGCGATTCAGACCGGAGTATTTGACAGCCTGGAGACTTCATTAAATATCGCAGATCAGGAAGCAATCGATCTTACGTTGCCTGAGGCAAGGAAGAGAAACATGGGTGTCATCGCGAAAAGACCAATTGCCAATGCGGCCTGGACGTATGATACACTTTCGGAAGAGGCTTATCCATTTATATACTGGAAGCGCTTAAGCGAACTTAACTATGGTTTTCTGGGTGAAGATGCCCAGGCAGCGGTGGAGACAGCACTGCGTTTTACGCTGAGTACCGAAGGTGTAGATACGGCTATTGTAGGAACAGCCAAGCCCAATCGCTGGCAGCAAAATGCCGACCTTGTGGCTAAAGGCGCACTTCCACAGGAATTATATGATGAGATTAGAGCACGATGGAAAGAAATCGCCGGAGCAGATTGGACTGGCCGGACTTAATTTGGGGTATTAGCGAAGTCGCCATTATGGCGGCTTTTTTTATGACCAACATAAAATATTTTCATCATATGAAAAATTCACAACAATGACTGGAAAAGAGGCTGTAAAAATACTAGAGAACAATACCTATACGTCAGCTTAGTCCGAAACGGGTGAAAAAGGATGAAAGAGGAAAAATCCCAGGAAATGGCCCTTCTTATAAACGACTAAATTTATAAAAAACGACGAAGATATTGAGAAAATACGAAAAATAGGTAATCTACGTTCAATTTAAAAGAAATAATGACCAAGTTATAATATTTCAACATATGAAAAATTCACAATAGAAAGATCATTTTCTCATCTTAGTTACCATTTCTCATATAGCTACATTGACGCACCACCAGTTTAAAAGGAAAACCATTCTAAGCGATTGAAGTCAACCGCTTTTTTGCGGATTTAAATAGAATTGAAAATATATCTTTATTCTGATGCTTAGAAAGCATACAGCTTAAATTTATCCTTAGAATGATTTTAACATATTCAATATTATGTAAACTAATAATATTTCTTTTGGCAATACAGACATAAAACCTCCATGACCTGTAAATCGTAAGGGGATAAGGTAGAAGGAGGAGCTTCATGAAAAGTCAGCAACACCGTAAAAACGACGACGAAAAACTAAGTTGGGTCAGCCTATCCTTGTTTGGCGCGGGTTGCACACTGGGAACGGGATTTTTTCTAGGAACGAGTCTGGCGATTCATTGGGCTGGCATATCCGTACTTATATTGTTGGTGCTGGCGGCAGCAGGTACTTACTTTGTATTTGGTGCGCTAGCACAGATGACGGCAGATGATCCAAAGGAAGGCGCTTTTCGAACGTATGCGGGCGAAGCATACGGACCTTGGGCTGGTTTTGGTAGTGGATGGATGTACTGGTTCTCTGAAATGCTCATCATGGGCAGCTCATTAACGGCACTTGGGCTGTTCTCTCAATTCTGGTTTCCGAAGTTTCCGCTGTGGGCATTTGTTGCGATCTATGCCGCTATAGGTCTGTTCATTGCTGCACTGGGAGCGAAGGGATTAACCAAAACGGAGAATATTCTTGCTGTAATCAAACTTGCTGCAACGGTTGCATTTATAGCTATAGCAGGAGCGGCTTGTCTGGGTTGGTTACCTGTAAAAGTAACACCAGAGCAATTGAAGAATGAATGGTTCCCGCATGGGGGTAAAGGGGTATGGACCGGTTTCATCTATGCATTCTTTGCTTTTGCCGGGATCGAGGTTATGGGCCTGATGGCAGCTAACCTGAAAGAACCAAAAGATGCAGTGAAATCTGGTCGAGTAATGTTATTATCGGTGAGTACACTCTATGTGATTTCAATTGCGTTGATCCTGTTGCTTGTGCCTTCAGCTCAGTTAACTCCAGATGAAAGTCCGCTTGTCAAAGCCATGTCAACCATTGGATTCACTGTTGTGGTCCACATTCTCAACGGAATTCTGATTATAGCCGGATTCTCGACGATGGTGGCTTCGTTATATGCCATTACGTCCATGTTGGTGAAACTCGCGGAAGATGGAGATGCACCAAAGCTGTTCACAAAGACCTGGGGAAAAAAGGACATGCCACTTCAGGCGTTGTGTTGCACAGCGGCCGGATTAGTCCTGTCTACGTTGATGGCATTATGGATGCCCAAGAGTTTGTTTGAATATGTGACGACAGCAGGTAGTCTGGTATTAATGTATACATGGCTGCTCATCTGCATCACGTACATTAAAAAAATGAAACCCGTGAAGTGGAATCGCATCAAAGTGTGGATTGCCATAGTATTAATTGTGGCTGCTGTGGCTGGGACAGCGATGGAAAAAGCCAGCAGAACGGGTCTGCTGGCAAGTGTGGGACTTTTGGTGTTCCTTGGGATCATCACGTATGTTGTTCATAAGGTACGTGGCTCGAAAACACCGCAGTCAGCACCATCCAAACCATAAGCAACTCTCAGCAACTTTCGTGGAGGTCGTAGAACGGATTAATGAGTGCTTTAAGATTATTTCGTCAACTTGCCTATGGCTTGCTTCATCCGCATGAATGGACATTTGGAAGGTGTCTGCTCATCATCAGGAAGGAAATACTGTTTCCATTCCAGATTATCTTGCTGACCATACCACATCAGCGAAGGGTGAGCAGGTACAGCATCATACGCAGCGAGACGTTTGCGAATTAAGGTTTTCATTTTACGGCCAAGAGGGGTGTTGTCATTAATGGATTCGAATACCCACCGTGGTTGAAAAGCAAACATGAGATAAGGAAAATGCCGGCTGGCTCGGAGTTCATGTGCAGGAGTTGCACAGAAACAAAAGTAAGGCTCTCCGCCAAAGCAAAACTCCCATGATGAATCATGAGGATCGGTTGAAATATGTTCCGGCCACGGCTCGGTATCGTGTGAACTTACCCGATTAAGCATTTGCCAGAATAACGTCTGATATTGCTCCACCGTTGTATGATCTTTCAGATCGCTTGGTGTCTCACAGATTACCACCATGGAAGCGTAGTGACCTGTGTCTCTGGAGACAGGACCATACTGTCTGAGCAGATCAGCCATATCTTCAGCAGCGTGTTCAGATCGGGGGTCACACGTAAAGCCGTACCTCAAATGTCCGGACAGAAATCCCATTCGTCCAGGTACACATGGATACGTATTATTTTCATCGGCGATCATATCTGCAAATTGCGAATAAGCGTCCTGCTGCCAAGATGGAAGACGCTCAAACAAGGTATTTATTTCGTCGGCACTATACAGCTCCGCCATTGATTCCCAACTCCATTCCACATGATACCGTTACAGTATTAATGTGGGGGAAGTTGGGTGACTGTCCAGCCTGATTTTGTTGTCAGAAAAAAATGGAACGTACAGCTTCGTACCCAAAATACAAACCAAATCCGATCAGGCAGATTCCCGATATGATGGAGATCCAGCGTAATACATTTTCACTGCTATGTTTGTGGAATCGACTGGCCATTCCAGCCATAATGACATCCCACACCAGGATACCAATGAATATGCCTGAACTGTAGAGCAGCAAATGAGCCATGTCCGTATGTTTCACAGTTGTCGCGAGAATAGAGCCATAGATCCCCAGCCAAAATAAAATATTCAGTGGATTGGACAGGGCCATCAAAAATCCGGATATAAACGATTTCCGAACAGTTGCTTCCGCAGTTGATGTACCTTGAATGCCTTGCTTTAGCTTCGAGAGCGTTTCCACTCCCGTGTAAATCAGAATAAAACTGCCAAATGACCAGAGAAAAGAGCGCATAAACGGCGTGTCCAGAAAATGGGCAACTCCAAAATAAATCAGCAGCATATACACCAAGTCTGCAAACATAGCTCCGAGTCCTAGAATCCAGGCATGCATGAATCCATGTCGAGCTCCACGGTCCAGTTGAGCAGCATTAATCGGACCGATTGGAGCGGACAATGATATTCCCAGAATAATATAACTGAACAGTACAGACATAAACACGTCCACTCCTTAACGGGTTCGATGAATTGTACCAGTGTCACAGAAAATGGGTACAAGTCATCGTATTCCCGCAAGGAGCGAATTAGAACAAACTGTGAGGATATAGCACTTTAAACGGCAGGCGATTCCACATCGAGTTGAATAGGTGTACAATGATAGCCATTGCAAGAACTTTCCTCGCACGGACAAGCCGATAAACCGATGATCAGATCCATCAAAGCTTCCATTTCAACATAATCACCTGCACATGATTCGGGAGCGATAACATCAATTTTGCCTTCACCATCTACTACGGAATTCATAAACAGATTGAAAGGATAATGCTGATCCGGGGGAGAGATACCGAAAGGTTCAAGGGCCGTGTTCAGATTATCATAACAACTGGGGTGGTCCTTCTTATCATACAAGACCTCATACATTTCCGGACGACAGGCCGAATTGAAAAAATCATGAATGCCTACAGTTTCACTGATAATGGAAATGAGAGGTTTATAACGGTTGGAATACAGGCATTGCCCCGGTTTAATTCTGTAATTGCGCAGGACATCGAGGGTTACCCCGGGATCAAGGCGATTATTAATATTCTGTGCATCATAAGCGACAAAGTCAACCACTTGCTGCCCCTCCAGATCAGTTATACGAATCAGTGAGCCTTTTTTCACTTTAAGAGCGTAGCCTGTCTTGGCAGGAATGTGAATAGATTGCTTATGAGATTCCGTTGAATTCATCACTGTCTCCTCCGAGGGCTTTTTACTTCAGTATGCGGAGATGACATTGCTTTCATGCACTATAGCAAGTAATGTAGGCATGCGAATATGAAGAATAAGAATAGGGTGGATGAAAGATTACTCATCAGAGACGTGTGAAATATTGCGTTTATGCTGGGAACAGTGGATTACCTCTCATTCCGATCCAGAGGTCTGATTGTTCAAGTTGTCCAGCCAGATGTAATAACCAATCTTCACGTCCCTTGGTTGCCATCACTTGAACGCCCATTGGCAAACCTTCAGGTGTCATATGCAGAGGTACACTTATCGCAGGCTGGCCTGTCAGATTTGCAAGCTGGGTGAACGGTGTATACGTAAGACTTGGCTCAAACATTTCATAAATGAGTTGCTGCTGGGTCTTGTCCAATTCACTAATTCGCATCAGATTACGGATCTGTTCGTCATGAGGTGTTAATTCACCAATCTTAGGCGCTGGAAAAGCATTAACAGGTGTGACGTAGAAATCATAACGCTCAAACAAGGTGGACATCTGAGCTGCAGCTACATCCCATTCAGCTAAGCTATGTACAAATTCCGCAGCGGACACCTTTTTGCCTGCTTCAGCCAGAACCCAAGATTCGATCTCCATATCATCGGAGGTCAGAGCCCGGCCCATGGATCGTTCCATGGAAGAGATCATCGCGGCCATCTCACCACTGTTCATCATGTAATAATTCTCCATCAACCGAACTCCGTTGACGGGACTCAGCTTTTCTTCAACATGATGACCTTGATCTTCCAACCAGCGAACGAGTTTGTAAACAGACTCTTTGGCTTCTGCGCTGACAGGTGTTCCCACGGGCGAATCCGTTGTGTATGCAATTTTCAGTTTGCGTTGATGTGGATAGCTCATATCTGCCAAGTAACTGCCTGGAAAGAGTGGAGCATGGAACGCAGCTTCGGGCTGAATGACTTGTAACGTATCAAGCAATGCAGCACTGTCCCGAACCGAGCGAGAGAGTGCAAAATCAATCGATGCGCCTTGCCATTGACGACCAACTCCCGGTCCTACAGGTGTGCGCCCGCGGGTTGGCTTTAATCCAAACAATCCGCTAAAGGAAGCCGGGATACGAATCGAACCTCCGCCGTCACTGGCTCCGGCAAGAGGAACGATACCCGAAGCTACAGCAGCAGCGGCACCGCCACTTGAACCACCTGGGGAGTGATTGATATTCCATGGATTACGAGTTGGACCATGAAGACGGGGCTCGGTAATATTTTTCAAACCAAATTCAGGCGTATTGGTATGTCCTATGAAGATAAAGCCTGCATCACGCAGTCGAGTGACAAAATTGGAATTGCGTAATGCACGATGCTCGCTGAACAAACGGGAGCCTGAAGTCAGAAATTCACCTTCCAAGGATTGCGAAATATCTTTCAAGAGCAGGGGCACACCGGCAAAAGGTTGTTCTCCAGGGCGAACCAAACCGGCTTCCACACGTGCGCGATTTTCATATGTACGAATAACCGCATTAAGTTGCGGATTCACTTCTTCAAGGCGTGCAAACGCCGCTTCCACCATTTCGACCGGGGATACTTCCCGGGATCGGATCAGTTCAGCCAAACCTACGGCGTCGTAGGAGGTATATGAGAATGAAGACATTATGATCGTTCCTCTCTGAATATAATTCATCTGTTTATTCCATATGTCATCGTACCACCGGAATGGACAAAAGACAAAACATAGAAGAGACGTAGTGCGATGATATGCATATTCGTTATGAGGTTGGAGGGAAAAGAGGGGAGGGTTTGCCACATAGAAATAAAGCACAGGGTTAATAGCTCATATTGCTAATTGAGAAAATGATCGAGTATTATCGAGAAATGGAAATAAAAAACCACTGCTCATCTAATTTGATGTGCAATGGTTTTATTTTGTATTTCACTATTTGTTTATATGTGAACCTCGGATATAACCACTTACTCTGTACGAAGCTTAGGTGCCGCATCGGCCACAGTTGATGATCTTTCCTGCTGTCTGGAAATGGCAAAGAGGGCCACCCAGATCAGAATAAAACCAAGCAATTGCTCCCATGTAATCAGTGTACGGAAAGCAATCCAGTTCACCAACACACCCGCCATCGGGAAGCTAAGTTCTGCGAGAGTTGCAACAGATGCTTTGGTTGACGACAGACCTTTGTAATACAACAGAAGACTGAGCAAACCTGGTAACAATGCCTGACCGAGAATGTTGAGGATGACAGCAGTCTGTTCACCCGTTCCGGACGGAAACGTCCATGCCGCACCTTCGTTCCACGTCATAAAGATCAGGAGCGGGAGAGCAACGACAAAGCGCAGGGAGGTGACCGTTTCATAACGCGCCTGCCCCAGCATTAATCGGCCCATAACGGTTGAACCTCCCCATAAGGCAGCAGCCCCAAGGGATAACAAGCTTCCGGCATGAATCCAGTTGTCCCAGTTGCCTAATGGCAACGTGAAGCCAAATGTAAGCAGGTATGTTCCTGCTAATGCTATGAAGAACAATCCACCGAAGCGACGTGGTAACGTTTCTTTTAATAACAGTTTAGCCAGTACGATAGCAAAGAGTGGTTGCATTTTTTGCAATAAAAGCACCGTATTCGGATCGTTATGTGTTAGTGCCATGGTGAACAATACCGTTGCAAGTGCTGATCCTCCCCATGAGATAAAAATCACGGCAATCCAGTGGCGAGCGCGCAGGTTTTTCAGATCAGCCCGAAATTTCCACAGCACGGGAATGGCAATAAGACTGACGATGATGTGTTCCACAAGTACAATCTGCGTAGATGTCATCGTATTTAGCAAAATAATGCGGAAGAGTGGGTCGACACCCCATAAGGCGGCGCCGAGAACTACAAGCCAGAATCCGGTATTACTTCGTTCCTTGCGGTAAACCGTTGATGTTGCTGATGTCTTTTCCATATTCAGGACTCCTTCGTCAGAACACGGAATCTTCAGTTGGCAAAATCGACAAAAGCCCCCGTTTTGGTATAAACCAAATAAACGGGGGCTCATCCAAGGACATGCGTCAGGAAATAGGCCTTCCCGTGAACGGCATGTCAATGTGTTGATCTTCTCTCATCCGGACTGTACCGTCGGCCTTGGATTCACACCAAGTCAGTCGCTGAATGTCCTTCGTTAAGAACATATAGCGAGTCGCGGGCTGGTTCCGAAGAACATCACCGCCGGTTGGGAATTGCACCCTACCCCGAAGATCCTATTCAATTATATAGTGTGTTGAACAAGCTGTAACATTAATAAGTTCATCTTATTCCTGTAAGCGCTAGCAGTTCAAGCATTTTTTTTAGAATACGATTTTCCAGCTTCCTTGCTGTCTGCGAAGGAGCACGATCTGACCTGCGTGATAGGCATCATGGAGTACCCAGCGAGCTAGTTCGTGTGCCCATTTCTCTTCGGAGTCCATATAAGCGGCTTCAAGATCTGACTCTTGTAATGCAGCTAATTGATCTCGCAACTGTTGGGCTAATCGAGTTGTACCCTGTAGCAGTGTATTCCATCCGGCTGCGTCCGTTGCATCTCCAGGATTCCCAAATGTGTATTCATTGGAGTCTACAGCAGGAAGAGTAGGCTCCTTACCTTGCATGCGACATAATAAGCGATGGTTGTAATAATACATATGGTTAACCAACTGCCAGATGCTTAATCCCCCTGAGGGTGGAATCCAGGCTGCTTGTTCTGCTGTAAGACCCTCCAAGGATTTCGACAAAGGTACAATCCAATTACATTGATCCCAAGTATCATCCTTTTGAATAAGTAACACATCTAGTGCTGTTGTTTTTGTCATTGCCTTTTCCTCCTTGCGTATAATTGTGATTTGTGATGTAACTAGCTAAAACTGATTAGTAAGGTTACACTTAATATAACACATCAAAGATGAGTTGTAACCCTCTTTATTTAATTAGGTGGTTACACTGAACGGAGGTATATATGGACAGGTTATGGACCGATTTTGTAAACAGCGATTATCATGACTGGCGTGGGGGAGATCGATCGGAGGACAGACTGGGGAAGGCGAGCTGGCAGCAAGACTTTCTGGAACGATGGCAACTTAACGCTTCTGTTCCTGCATCTCCAGAAGATGAGTTGTCGATGACAAACTTCAGGAATGAATTGTTGGCTCTTGGAGTCCGCGTGTCATCAGGAGCATCATTAACGGATATAGAAAAACAGTGGTTGAATGGCGTTATGGAAGCAGGGCACGTGAGAAGAATATTGACTACAATTGATCAGGAACTGAAACTCCAACTGGTAGCTGTAGAAGCACATTGGCATCAGGTTATGGCTGAGGTAGCTGCTGACTTTGCTACGACTTTGGTCGAGGGAGAAGGGCGTAGGATTCGGATCTGTGATAATTCGGATTGTCGCTGGATGTTCTATGATGATACCCGAAGCAGAACACAGAAGTACTGTGATGATAAGATGTGTGGAAATCTGATGAAGGTCAGAAGATTTCGGGCGAAACGAAAATCCCAAAATTGATAAATACTAACAATAACTATATAATGTATATATACTAGCGAAAAAATAGTCAGAAGCAGTACGGATTCGTAAGCAGGATGTGATCGTCTTTCAAACCAAAATAGATGGGAGATGTGTCTTGTGCGGACAAGTTATCTGTTGAAAAATGGCTGTGTGTTGTCGATGGATGCTAAAATTGGACAGTATAAGAGGGCGGACGTTCTGATTCAGGATTCACTGATCATGGCGATCCAGCCCGACCTGGATATTCCGGATGCGGAGGTCATTGATGCTTCATCGATGATTATTATGCCTGGGCTGGTGGACACACATCGGCATATGTGGGAATCACTGGTCAAAACAGCGGGAACCAATTGGTCGTTACCAGTTTATTTGCAAAATCTCTATTATGGTGCGATGGGAAGCAAGCTCCGCCCACAAGATAGTTATATTGCCAACCTGCTCGGTTCCTTGGAAGCGCTTAATGCAGGAGTGACAACGGTGTTGGATTGGAGCATGCCGTATTCCCCTGACCATACGGATGAACTGATTCGTGGACTTCAGGATGCTGGCATTCGGGCGGTATTTGCTCACGGAGTCCCTGGTGAGACGGACTACTGGAATCGGGATAGTCAACTCACGTATTCGAATAATGATGTGAGAAGAGTTAAAGAACGTTATTTTTCATCACGGGATCAATTACTTACTTATGGGCTTGCCATTCGTGGTCCGGAGTTCAGTCATTGGGATACAACCGTGAAAGAGATCGAACTAGCACAAGAACTGGATGCGATCTGTTCCATGCATGCCGGATTTGGCAGTTGGGGATCTGTGGATCGCTCGATTAGTCACTTGTACGAAGCGGGACTGTTAAGTCCACGGGTGAATATCGTTCATGGTAACACCATGGGCATGGATGAATACAAAATGCTGGCAGATAGCGGCGCTTCCTTGTCGGTCACACCTGAGGTTGAAATGATGATGGGTCATGGATATCCGGCCACCGGATATTTTCTTGAACATGGGGGGACACCTACACTTGGTGTAGATGTAGTGACGTCTACAGGCGGAGATATGTTCTCGCAGATGAAGTTTGCACTTCAGGCTGAACGATCCAGAGCCAATGAACAACTTTTGCAGCAGGGTGAGATGCCTGGTGAGTTGAACTTGCAGTCCAGCCAAGTGCTGAGATTTGCAACTTCAGCTGGTGCCCAAGCATTGGGATTGGAGCAGAAGGTGGGTACGTTGACCCCAGGGAAAGAAGCGGATCTGATCATGATTCGTACCACCGATCTGAATATGTTCCCCGTTCATGATCCAATCGGCGCTGTCGTGCAATTTGCCAATCCATCCAATGTGGATACGGTCTTTGTAGCAGGTAGACTTGTGAAGCGAGAGGGCAAGCTTTTGAATGTTGATCTGGATGCGATTCGTCATACGGCGATGCAGAGCAAAGATTATTTGTTAACCCAATACCGGATGTCGGACGCGGAGAGAATTACGTTCTCATAATTTACTTTTTCATAAAAACCTGAAATGAAGTCAGTTCGTATTTTTATATACACCTCTACTATAGTAAGAAATGAAGGGCCGCATAATGCTATGTGGCTCTTTGACATGTCTGCATATCGTCGAATTAGACAGGATAAGGTAGGAAGATACAGCGGAAAAAGACGAAAAGAGCTCTCTTTTTCTTAACTTCAGATAACAAGGAACTAAAGATGCTTTTCGTGGAAAATTAGGCTCATAAAAACTGCGCATAATATAAATTATACGCAGTTTTGTTTTAAATCCATTTTCATATTCATCCACGTGCAACAGATCATGATAAATTTCGCGGAAAAAGAACAAAATAAGTGATCTTCAAAAATAAATTTAACCAAGCAACGCGATAACGTGTAGAATTCGATAGGTTTTTATAGGTGATCGATAAGATAGAACAAACGACTTTTTCATAGAACAGATGGGAAGCCATCCAATAGCTGCTACATCCATAGCACATTCAAGATTCATGACGAGAGGAACATGACTATGCGTGAGAACAAACAACGATCTTCATTATTTCGCAAAAAACCAATTGCCTCAGAGGGCAATAACAGCAGTGCATTGAAACGGGCGCTCGGTCCGTTGGACTTAACCACACTTGGCGTAGGAGCAATTATTGGTACCGGGATTTTTGTGCTGACTGGTGTAGCTGCCGCAACGTATGCCGGCCCTGGACTTGTACTGTCATTTTTGCTGGCAGGTATCATATGTGCATTCGCTGCATTATGTTACTCGGAATTTGCATCAAGCATACCGGCCTCGGGTAGCGCGTACACGTATAGCTATACGGCTTTTGGAGAAGTGATTGCCTGGGTTCTGGGATGGGATCTGATATTGGAGTATGGATTCGCAAGTGCGGCGGTAGCCAGTGGATGGTCTGGATACTTTCAAACGTTGTTGTCCGGATTTGGGCTGGAGTTACCACATGCTCTTACGAGTGCGTTCAGCCTGGAAAAGGGAACCTATTTTGACATCACAGCTGCGGTCATTACGTTAATTATCACATTCCTGCTCACCCGAGGAGTGAAGGAAGCAGCCCGTGCGAACGGCATCATGGTAGCGATTAAAATTATCGTGGTGCTGATCTTCATTGGTGTAGGTGTTTTCTATGTAGAGCCAACCAACTGGCAGCCATTTTTGCCTTTTGGTATCTCGGGTGTAACAGCTGGAGCAGCTACGGTATTTTTTGCCTACATCGGATTTGATGCGGTCTCCACAGCGGCAGAAGAAGTTAAGCAGCCACAACGGGATTTGCCGATTGGAATTATTGCGTCACTGGCAATCTGTACGGTTCTCTACATTGTTGTATCATTGATCCTCACAGGGATTGTGCCTTATAACATGTTGAATGTAAGTGATCCAGTTGCGTTTGCATTTGAATTTGTTCAATTGAAGGGATTGTCCTGGATTGTATCTCTTGGAGCGATTGCTGGTATTACGACCGTACTGCTGGTCATGATGTATGGTCAGACACGTTTGCTCTATTCCATGTCTCGTGACGGACTGCTGTCTCCGGTCTTTTCCAAGGTTAGTGGCAAGAGTCAGACACCAGCGGTAGGGACATGGGTTGCGGGCATTATCGTCGCTTTGTTCTCCGGGTTCATCTCGCTGGGACATTTGGCGGAGCTTACGAACATCGGAACGTTATTTGCTTTTGCAGTCGTAAGTCTGGGCATTATTGTATTGCGTAAAAATAACCCGGATCTCAAACGCGGATTTCGCGTTCCACTTGTGCCACTGATTCCGATTCTGAGTGCCTTGGGTTGTGTATACTTGATGACACGCCTTGCAGCGCTGACATGGATTACGTTTTTTGCTTGGTTGATCATCGGATTGATCATCTACTTTGCGTATGGACGGCATTACAGTCATCTGAATCCGGCGCGCCGGATCTCGAGTGCTTTCAGAGCAAAGGATAAATAGATTAGTCGAGAACATCTTTAACCGAGAACATCTTTATTTTTCCTCATTTCGTATCGCTTAGGCGAAGCGGGATGGGGATTTTTTTATATAGCAAGATAAAGGAGATAAAAGCAGGGGAAGGTTGGAATTTTCTTCATATATGGGTAAGTAATAAGGGGCGTGACGAACTTAATCAAGGGGCCGGGGTTGCGGCTAAGCCAAATATGAAATATATTTGGGGATGTGACATGCCATCAGACATAAGAGAGGGGATGTATCATGAACACACCATTACATACGAATTCAGATCATCAAAATGCAGCTTTTGGATTTGCATTAGCTGACTCATCCGTACTTGCAGAGGCGCAATTAATTGTTTCACAATCAGGAGGTGCAGGTGACCTACAGTTAGATATTGATCCGCAGCGCTTTCTGAAGGATGGACGTAAAGTATCTGTCATTGCACAACAGTTGGATTCACCCGTCAATCGTCAGGATGCCAATATCATCTATGGTCAGGAGCTAGCATACGTGCAGTATGCTGTTAACCTGAAACCAGATAGCACAATCTCCATTGCATCTATTGAAGGCGTTGAACAGTCTGTTAATCTTGGTTGGGCAGCATTTCAAGAAGGGGAATACGAACTTCGAATCTCCATGCATATGAAAACACCTCGTATTGCTGAAGGTACACTCGAACCTGAACAACTTGCAATGGTTAAGTATGCGCAAGTTATCACCGTATATATATCGCTTTTCCCGGCAGAAGCAGCGTCGTTGAGTTCACCGTCTCAAGCTGTGTGGAGCAGAAACCATCATGTGTTTGACTCCTACGGCAGAGGGGGATTCATTCTCGCTGATCTGCCTCGACTCGCTGAACGTGTAGAGGAACTGATGGGACTAGGTAACCATAATCTAATTGAACAATTTGCTGAAGGGGATCTGTCGAATACCTTGCTGGAAGAGGGGATGATGGCGATTGCTTGGGGCGTGACTCCGTGGTGTTATTCACTCTATTCTGCACCAGATGAGCAGTCTGCTCGAATACTTGCCGTGGACAAGCTGGGCGATGAACCTGAACGGAAAGGGATTTACCGTCTTGATCCGTCCATTCAGCAATTAAGTATCGTACCTGCGAATGAGCTGGCTTACTGGCCTGCCTGCGTTCAGAACGATTGGCCTGTCATTGATGTGGCGGGTGAAGGCGAGACGTTGCACATGGATTTATATACTCAGATCTGTGAATCCGTGAATGGCCTGCACGAGAATCCATTGCCATCGTTTGTACTTACCCGTAGTCAAGGCAAACCCGAAGCGATCCTTCCGTTGATTAACGTTGTCATTGTGCATGAAGCGTAGAGCACTGCTTTATAATAAATATATAAATTGAACTAATCATTTACACGAAAACGGAGAGGACAGAAAGAACCTGAAAAAGTGAAGCTAAAAGTTTTCTGCAAGAAAGCTACTTCGGAAGCATACGCTTCGCCTTTATCCCCGGATTTTCCCCTTTAGAAAAGGGAATCAGAAAAATCTGGGAATAACAGCGATTGGAAGGTTGTTCTGTCATCGCAGTGCCCGTGTAAATAATCTTAGTCAATTTATAAAGAACCGAATTGAGGTGACGTAGACAGATGATGACCGAGGAGATTCAGGAGCAATATGCGGACGAGCTTGAAGCTTTTCACATATGGATGAAGGACGCCGGATATACAGGCCATACAGTAAAATCATACACGCGTGACGTGGTGGAATTCCTGATCTCCATTCAAGGAAAGTCACTGGAGCAGGTCAAAAAGCTGCATGTGTTGTCTTTTCTGTCCCGTGCGCGGGAGCGTGGGGTTAGTGATGCTACGAGAAATCGCAAACATGCGGCGGTGAACTGTTTTTACAAGTCCCTCATTGAACTTGAATTGTTAACCAATAATCCGGCGTTTGGGATCAAAAAATCCAAAACCGAGAAAAACCGTGCACCCGTTTTCCTTGATGAAAGTGGGCTGACACGTTTCCTGGAGTCGGTAGAAGGCAAGTATCGCACACGTAATCTGGCTGTTTTTCTACTGATGGGATATATGGGATTACGGGTTGGAGAAGTACATGCGTTGGATTGCAAAGACTATAATGCGGAGCGACGTACATTGGATGTATTCGGTAAAGGTCGGAAATGGCGCTCGCTTCCTGTACCGGAGACTGTGGCAAACGTGTTATCTCAAGCGATGGCTGAGCGTCTCGATCCTTGGCGGCCAAAAGAGGAAGCGTTATTTGTCTCGCAGAAAGGGAAGAGACTGTCGATTCGCAGCATCCAGCTCATATCTACAGAAACCTTTGAACGTTTCCAGCAGGAATCACCAGTCAATCAACGTCAAAACTACTCCAGTCATAAGCTGCGTCACTCGTTTGCGACCATGATGTTACGGCGTGGAGCCGATTTGCGTACCGTGCAGGAGCTGCTTGGTCACGCGTCGATTCAAACAACAACCGTGTATACACATGTCACCAGTAGGGAGAAAGAAGAGGCTATGGCTCTGCTGGACGTTAAACTTCCGACATATTAGAAGAAAAAAGCCAATATTTAATCCGAAAAGTAGTCTGTCCAAGTGACAGGCTTTTTTTGTTATTGATTTGAATGGTGGAGATTTAAACATAATTAATATTATGTAAACTAATATCTGAAATCTAAATAGGCCTATAATAGAAGTCAAACCAAAGAACCATTCGCTTCTTCTCTCTGGAAGAAACAAATGGTCCTTTTAGCTAGTACAGATATCTTAATTTACAACTTTTAACGTGCTGAATCGTTCACGATATTAAATGATTGCGCGATTGAATTACTCGAGTCCAGCGATCTGTTCTTTTAATTTGTTAGCAGAAGCCTGGAAAGCCACTTTTTCGGTTTCATTCAACGGAAGAGGCAGAATTTCGCGCACACCGTTGCGATCGACAACACAGGGAACACCCAGATAAACATCCGATACACCATTGTAGTCTTCAAGGTACGTGGATACGTTCAGAACGGAGCCTTCGTTGCCGAGAATTGCAGCTACAATGCGGTCCAGAGCAAGGGCGATTGCATAGGAAGTCGCTCCTTTGGCATTAATAATCTCATACGCTGCATTTTTGGTGCGGTCGAAGATATCCTGTTGTGTTTCTTCATCCAATTCCAGATCTGTTCCTGCAACGTTAGCCAGGCTCCATACCGGTACTTCGGAATCTCCATGCTCACCAATAATGTGTGCGTGAATACTACGCGGGTCGATCCCTTTATTCTTACCAATCAAGTAACGGAAACGTGCGCTATCGAGCAATGTACCTGAACCGATGACACGGGAGGCAGGCCATCCGCTTTGTTTCCATGAAGTATAGGACAAAATATCTACAGGATTGGTTGCAATCAGCAAAATACCATGAGAATTCACTTCAGTAATACGCTCGATAATATCTTTGAAAATGCTTGCATTTTTCTTGAGCAGATCAATCCGGGTTTCGCCCGGTTTCTGGGAAGCACCGGCTGTAATAATAATGATATCTGCATCTTTGCAGTCGGAATAATCGCCAGCCCATACTTTCACGCCTCCCGTAAATGGAAGACCGTGGTTCATATCCAGCATTTCGCCGGTTGCTTTATCATGATTCACATCCACAAATACCAACTCGGACGAACGCTGTCTCAACATTAGCGTGTATCCCGTTGTTGTTCCCACCGCACCCATGCCTACAATTACGACACGACTTGGTTTCAGAGCTGCACTATTTGTCATGTTCAATATCCTCTCCTTTTTGGGTTATACTCCCATCCATATTAAGGGATTAGAGAATATAAAGCGAGTGTTGTCTATAAAATAGTTCACATTTCATGTCTTTTTACCAAGTATTCCGTCGAAAAACAGTTTAGGATGAAATTAATGGTAATAAATGTGCGACCTATAGCCCAAAGTATGAACTGGAAAAAGGGAGCGGGCCAACCATGAGTGGGCAATGAGCCTTTTACATAAGGTTTGTGGTAGAATAGGAGCAGTGGATTCTGATGAATCGTAAATAAAACGCCATAGGACAGGCATGCGCGCCTGTATATTGGATGAGAGAGGTGGAACCCACTTGCGTTTGCAATGGATTAAAATCGCGCAGACAGCATTGCTGTCTATTGGTATAGCAGCTGTATTGGCTGCATGCACCGACTCAGATCAACCTCCGGTAGCAGAACCTCCGCAGCAGCAGGAGGACGCCGGGAATACAGGGCAGACGTTAACTGTCGTTCCCCCTGTGAACAGTACAGAATCTGCAGATATGGCCAAGTACCAAATACAGACCCGTTTGACCGATTTTCAGTTGCTCAATGACAACGGAGGATTGGCGTGGGGTGTGACGCGGAATGCCCTGCGCCTGTACTACACTCAGGATCAGGGAAAGACCTGGACCAATATTTCACCTTCGGAAAATGTACAGTTTCCGGCTAACCCTAAATATGGACAAAGCATTTATTTTGTAGATCGTGCACATGGTTGGATTGTTCGTGAAGGCATGGGTGGAACAGATACCATGGTGCTTCGCACCAACAATGGGGGCGTAACATGGAGTCTGTCTTCTCTGTCCAAGACGGATAAAGTGACTGCGATCTCATTTGTATCTCCTGAAAAAGGCTGGATTCTCACTACGGTCGATACCGCTATTGGTAAACAGGAGAAAAAACTCTACTTTACCGAGGACGGTGGAATCACCTGGAACCGCATGTCATCGAGTAATGAAGACGGCAAACAGGAAGCAGAAGAGATTTCCAAACGTGGGTACACCACGGGGATGACTTTCTCGGATCCAAAGCATGGTTTCTTAACAGCGCTTGAGTTCGGTACACCGAAGTTGTATGTAACATCAGACGGTGGAGAGAACTGGGATACTGGACCATCCTTCTTTGATCGAAACAAATTCAACGGGTGTGGTAATTTCAGTGTCAGTTCACCACAATTTTTTGGACGTGAAGCGCAGTCAGCCTGGATGTCAATGTCCTGTTCTAAAGGGGAGAGCACGACATTCAATGGATTCTTTACCACCGATGGCGGAAAGAGCTGGAAGCTGTCCAATTTCACTTTGAATAAACAAACGGGTGCGAATCGTAACCTTTCACCGGTATTTCTGAACGCGTCAGAAGGTTGGGCGATGCAAAAGGGCATAACCTACCACACCAAGGATGCGGGCAAAACATGGAGTGCTCTTCCTGCAAGCAGTGTACTGGAGAAAATTCTCGAAGACTATCCGGAGATTGTGAAGATGCAGATGGTTACCCCCAATCTTGGCTGGATATTGGTTGAAAATACAGATGCCAAAAGATCGTTGTTATTGCAAACGGTAGATGGCGGTGTACATTGGAAAGTACTCTAAAGTAGAGTGTTATCGATGTGAATAGATAGGAGAAGGGAGAGGAGCCTAAGGGTTCCTTTTCTTTTTTGCTTAGTTTGTGAAATAAATCACAAATAAATCCACTTGAAGGTGATATATTTAACTCAACAAGAGAAGGAGTGATGAAGATGAGAACCAACGGTCAAACTCAATTCACGCAGGCGGATGAATTAACCAGATATATGCTTCAATTATGCTATACATGTGACGATGCCAATCGTTGTACGACAGAGGAGGCAGTGAAGGCTTGCATGGCAGAACACGCACAGGCAGACCAGCCCGAACCAGCCGAAGGTGGAGAGGTAACTCGCGGGTTTATGGATCTGATGTACGCTTAGGCTTTGGACAACACGTAAGTCATATCGACTCAGCTGTTAGAAACTAATCAATTACGAAGAACGCTCCGGTTGGAGTGTTCTTTTTTATTATGGCTTTAGCCAGTTGAGTGCGTGAAACGCGCGAAACAAAAAACCACCCGCTATGCGGGTGGAGGAATCGAGGGTTTGACCAACAAGACCATTCCGATAAAATTGAGATGTTCAGGCTCAAAAGAAAGGAATGGTCTAGGGTGGCAAACAAGAGCTATAGCCTAGCTCACACAAAGTGGATGTGCAAATACCACATTGTATTCACCCCGAAGTATAGACGGAAAGAAATCTATAATCAAGTGAGAAAAGATTTAATCGAAATTTTCAAACGTCTATGTAAGTACAAGGGAGTAGAAATTATAGAAGGTCATATGATGCCCGATCATGTCCACATGCTGGTAGCGATTCCACCGAAGATTGCAGTCTCAACATTTATGGGCTATCTAAAGGGGAAAAGTTCGCTCATGATCTTCGAGAAGCATGCCCAGCTCAAGTATAAATACGGCAATCGAAAGTTTTGGGCAGAAGGGTACTATGTGAGCACAGTGGGTCTAAATGAAGCAACGGTAAGAAAATATATTCGTGAACAAGAAGCACATGATCAAGCGTTAGATAAGCTGAGTGTAAAAGAATACGAAGATCCATTCAGCAGTAATCGGAGCAAAAAGAAGTAAAACCAGTTTAACTGGTGAGTGAAAGTGACAAATAACACTGAGCCTGAACAGCCCTGCTGTCAGGCTAGCGTCTTTAGGCGCAGTTTGGCAACAGGGGGTTATACCCCAAGAGCAAACCACCCGTTGGACGGGTGGTCCTGATTAGGACGTCCCTCAAAATTAAGCAATCGCTATACCGCTGGCAGTGCCTTTTTTTTGTTTTATGGCAAGGTGTCCATGCACACGAGTAACTAGCGAATATACTATCTTATCTCAACCATTAGGAGGTAGATTCAATGACAACATTTCTTGATGCAAGAACATCGCAAAATGCAAGTTTGGCCAACTCCATCGCTATTCCGATCACCGTCCTCAATACTCCTCAACTGTTTGGCCAAATCGGTCTACAAACTGCAGGAGCTGGAGCAAATCCACGGGTCCAGTTTAAAGGAACGGTATCTGTACAATTACCGTTAGCCCTAGTGGGTATTACAATTACCATAGTAAGAGGTACTTTGTCTACTGATCCGGTTATATACTCAGCAACATCCACATTTGGCTTGAGCGTGCTTGCACCTCAAATTATCACATTCTCAGCAGATGACTTCAATCCACCAATTACACCTCAATTGACGTACACTGCATTTGTTAGCTCTAATTTGTTGGGCACAGTTCGTGTAGGTCCTGAGAACTTTGATGGACTTGTTGTTTCTGATTAAATTCGTAGCTATAAATGATGTTTCTCCTTATTAAAAGTAATGACCTGTTTACCCTATCAGTTTGATACTGGTAGGGATTTTTTTATCTTTTGAATATTTAAGGATGTTTGCACACATCCTTGCTTTTCTGCATAACATATTAATGTAGACCATGAGTCTACCTCTATGGGAGAACTTAGCCCGCCGTGAGTCATACGGCGGGCGATGCTTGTGTGAAATATATGATAATTGTTATTCTAACCTTTTGATGAAGTACGACGAATATAAGACATTATTAACAAGGTGATGCAGGAAAATTGAGCTTCATCAGCTGTAATCAGGGAAAACAGGTCCACACATCCAAAATCAGCATCCTGGAGGTTTGAAACGAGAATCGATAAGCCTAAGCTTCCTCAGGTACCGCGCCCCTGTATGTATGCGCTTCTATTATTACTTCGATAATATAGCAGAATGGAGTATGATATAAATAATTCAGGTATTTCAATCAAAATGTGGAATTTTAGAGAGTTTTAAGATTTTAGATGAAATGTTCCCATGTCAGAAAAGTCCTAAATTGCATTTGAAGTACATAGCTGAGTCAGATCGTTATTATTTTCAATATTAAAGGAGAGTAGCCAATGAAGATTAATCAAAGATATTACTATGTTTATAAAGCAATTACTTGTTTTCTCTCACTCGCTTTAATCATTATGACATGTGCGGTACCTGTAAACGCTGAGGTAGGGAATGTGGAGACTACGCCCTCCAGGATTGCGTTGTCTTCGCTAGAGGAAACGATTGATTCATATGTGGCCACGAATCAGAAGAATACCGCTGCTGTTTCGGTTGTAGCTATCAAGAACGGTGAGACCATTGTGAATAAGGCCTATGGATATGCAGATTTTGAGCTACAGAGAAAGGCAGACACCTCTACTGTATTTGAATGGGGTTCAACTTCTAAACTATTGGTCTGGACGAGTGTTATGCAGCTTGTAGAACAGGGAAAGCTTGATTTGGATACCGATATTCAGAACTATTTGCCGGAAGGATTTCTAAAGAAGCTTGAATACGATGCTCCCATTACCCTATTGAACCTTATGCATCATAACGCAGGATGGGAGGATAGATTGATCGATTTATGGTATTCATCCGAGAGTGATATTGTGGAATTAGGTGAAGCTTTACAAAAATTTGAACCAAGGCAGATCGATAAACCTGGGAGTGTTGTTGCTTATTCAAACTATGGTACGGCTATGGCTGCTTACATCGTTGAATTACAAAGCGGACAACCCTTTTACAAATATGTCAACGAACATATATTTAAACCGCTGAATATGAAAGACACATCGATTCACCCGTCACAGTATGATAATCTAAACGTCTTGAAACGAAGAAACGAGATTCAGGGGTACACTACGAGACTGAAACTCATCCCTAAGAATAGAGCATACATAAGCTTGTTCCCTGCGGGGGGCGCCATGGGCACAGCAGAGGATGCAGCTAGATTTCTTGCAGCCTTAATGCCGGTGGATCGTAGTAATTTATTATTCGAGAACAATGACACCTTAGACGAGATGCTGTCAACAAGTCTATATTACGATGGGACTTCAACTCCTCGTATTGCACATGGTTTCTTTGAAGTAGAGTACTGGGTGCCTGCACTGGAACACGCTGGAAGTACGGCTGGATTTACAAGTAAATTTGTTTTTGATCCGGAGTCTAATTTTGGGTTCGTGGTCATGACAAACCAGTCAAATGAAATGGCTTATAACGTTGGTCTTGTCCAGAAGGTGTTTGGAAGTAGTTTCAGCACGAATTCAGTTGAATCTGAGAGTGGAGGATATTATCTGCCTGCGCGACGGGTTGTTTCCGGTTTTACGAAGGCATATTCAATGTTAAGTCTGCAGAAGTATACAACATTTGACCTTAGTAACTTTGCAAGTGTTGTTGAGCGTAACGGCACTGTTGAGAAGGTCTCCATTTCTTATAATGACTTTTTGCCCGTATCCAATTTAACGATAAACTTGATCAAAGCATCTTTTATTGCTCTTGCAGTAGCCATCCTGCTCAGTTTGAGAGCGATAATTGGCTATTTTATTCGGTTATCCAAATACAAATTAAAAAACTGGGAAAGGCCCGGTACGGGATTTGATAAATATCATATAGTTATTAATATTGCCAGTATGGTATTAATTTTGAATACGATCCTATTGTTCATGCGCGCCTTAGGCTTCTCCCCCTACTCTTCATTGCGCATACATCTCATTTTGAACCTGGTTTATGTGATTCTAGCTGTGGCGTATCTTGTCTTGTTGTTCTACAAACTGCTGAAAAGAAGCTATAGTAAAAAGCAAAAGGCGGTATACATCATGTCTGGCATGTCTGCTTTCCTATTTGCTGCTTTTATTATGGGATGGGATTTGTACTTTTAGAGCGGAATGACGAGAACATGATCAGAAAGAGCATGAGATAGTAGAAAGGATGAAACCATGAATATTCAAGATCTCCCAATTGAAATAAAAGAACATATAGGGGAAGTCCAGAAAATCACTTTTCCTAAGCAAGGTCATACTTCTACTGTGGCTATACTGGATACGTTTGATCAAAAGTACATCATCAAGAAGACAGAAAACGATCTTTATAATGAATGGTTATCCGATGAATATAAGGTGCTCCAATACCTTTACCATACGGGACTCCCTGTTCCAAAGGCATATTCATTTCATATTGAGGACACATCGAGATGGCTTCTGATGGATTACATTGATGGAATAAGTTTAAGAGAATTTCTCTCTAAGATGCCGGACCTCCAAAGTAAAGAAAAAGCGATTTTTAACTTTGGGCTTTGTTTAAAGAAAATACATGAATGCTCTTGTCCTGTTGAATTATTGAACAATAACACTCCTTGGTTAGATACAATGCTTAACAAAGCAGAATATAATCTAACTCACTTTGCTGTAGACGGATCAGAAGAACTACTTCAACAGTTGAAAGAAGGAAGACCAAAACCAATAGAGAACACTTTCATCCATGGAGATTTTACTATTGATAATGTGCTAGTTAATGATTGCAATATTGTTGGAGTTATTGACTGGGCAGGAGCAACTTATGGCGACCCAAGATATGATGTAGCATTAGCCATTAGACCGAAACATAATGCGTTTGATAATGAAAGAGATAGAGAAATATTTTATAACGGATATGGAAAGTTAAAAATAACGGATGAAGAATATAATTATTACGAAGATGGGATATATAACTTCTTTTAGTCTGGCTATAAATTGTTCTTCCAACGTATATTAATCTATCTAGAAGGAGTCGAATAAATGAGCCCTCCAAAACATATCTTATCTGCCGCTGCAATCGTAATCAACGAACAAAATGAATTATTACTTATTAGAGGACCACGAAGAGGATGGGAAATGCCAGGTGGTCAAGTAGAAGAAGGAGAATCCCTAAGTCAAGCTGCGATCAGAGAGACGAAAGAGGAGTCCGGAATCGACATTGAAATCATCAAATTCTGTGGAATATTTCAAAATATCGAAAATTCAATATGTAACACATTATTTCTAGCCAAACCAATAGGAGGAGAATTAACGACATCATTGGAAAGTTTAGAGTCTGGTTTCTTTCCAATTGAAGAAGCCATTTTAAAAGTCGAATGGAAAAACTTCAGAGAAAGAATAGAGTATTGTTTAAAACCTGAGATGCAACCTTTTTGCATTGAGTTCAGTGATAAGAATAATATTTAAGCGTGTTACATATTACAGTGTATTCTCTAATATTACTTTTAATTGCAGATTCATCATAGATATGGGTCTAGGAATAAAGCCGAATATGACCCAGTCAAGAAAGGTAGGGAGGCCAAAGTTTGAGTTCAGGAAAGAAATCTAAACGGCTGGACACTGTTCGTAGTCTCGTTCATGAAATGCTTCTTGAGGAAAGTAATAACAAGGAAGGTATGTTGGTTCATCTTTATGGGGTTTCTAATTTTGCTTCCATGCTTGCTATGAAAAGAGTACAGGATTCGGAAATTACTGCGATTGCAGGGTTACTCCACGGTTTTTATTTCTACAAAACAGGAATCGAAGACTTTCCTGGTCCTAATAGTGCGGATGCTGTTAGACCGATATTACGCAGTGCTGAAATTTTTACGACAGATGAATTGTCTATCATTCTTAAATCAATCTTTTATCAGGAAGATACACATCTAGTTCATGGCCCATATGAAGAAGTTATTAAAGATGCCATACTGTTTCAGATATACTTCCAGAATCCAAATAGAAACTTATCAAAGGCAGAGATAAGTAGAATACAGAATGTATTTACTGAATTGGGGATTTCGAAGGAGAATATAAAAGCAGACGTTAATGTTAATGTGCAAACAGTTCACATAAATACTGAAGAGCGGCGTTCTAAGTTAGCTGATTTAGCAGAAACGCTTGCAAGGCAAAATATTATTGGTACTTCAGGGGATCAACGATATCAGGAAATTTGCAGGTATTGGCCGGATTCTGATATCTGTAAAGTACTTGAAGCCAATTGGTGTGCCGCATTCGTATATCATTGTTGTATGAAAGTTGGAATAAAACTCCCTATTAGATATCCTAATCGAATGTATCGATTAGCTGGGGTGGGTGCTTGGTTGGACTGGGCTCAGCTAGCTGAAACAGAATTCTTTTATCAGGATATGCAAGAAGGATTTGAACCAGAGCGTGGTGATATAGTCATTTATGAGAAGCTCTTAACGGATAATTCTCACGATCACATTGGAATTGTTTTGGCCTGTGACGGTGATCAATTATTGGTTGCAGAGGGGAACACAGACAATAAAAACTACTCTAGCGTTTTATACAGAGAAAGAGGACATTGTATTCTCGGATATATCCGTGTAGATGAAAGCTATCAATTTAATTTTCAAGGAGAGTATAGACCAACTTAGTTGATATACATGGGTGTGCTAGTTTATGTATCTTGAGGTTATGAATTTTATATCAAAAACATAGGAAGATCAATATCAGAAAGGAAGTTCAATCAATGAAACGAGTCGATGTAGTATACTCACTACTAACCAATCCATCCAAATCTAAAGTGCTTGCAGTAAGAAATGTAGGGCGTTCAAGCTGGTCGCTGCCTGGCGGAGCTGTTGAAGCCGATGAATCATGGGAACAAGCAGCAATCAGGGAAGCCAAAGAAGAAACAGGACTTGATGTTGGCGTCCACGGCATTGTAGCAATAAACGAGTGTAAATTTGAAGAAATTAAAGAACATGCCATTTTCATCACATTCAGAGCGGAAATCGTCGGAGGGAGAGAAGAGATATCAAGACCAGATGAAATCTTTGAGATTGCATGGTTGGATATAACACAGGCAGATGAGCTTATGCCTTATTACAAGAACGGCTTTAAAAGCTTACTTAATGGCAATGAGATTACATATTTCAACGAAGGTAACAAGTAATGTTCTGAATGTAGTGTATAAAGGAGGCTATCAGATGAACAAGCACAGTGTTTATGAAACAAACAGCTTCTATTGGGATACAAAAGGGAATGACTTTTTGAGTGCAATCGTGCTTCCAAATTATGGAGCATTTATCTCAGAAGAAAAACACCAACTTTTTGGTGATGTCTCAGGATTAAAGATGTTAGAGGTGGGCTGTGGAAATGGTCAATCCTTGCAGTATCATGGGGATCGCAAAGCAGGTGAGCTATGGGGTATGGATATATCTCAGAAACAGATAGAAAAGACACAACAACACTTGAGGACATACGGTATTTCTGCAACATTGATATGTTCACCCATGGAAGAGGAATGTGGGATTCCTACTAATTATTTTGACGCTGTGTATTCGATTTATGCCATAGGTTGGACAACTGATCTTGAAGGTACTTTCAGCCGAATCGCTTCTTATTTAGAGAAAGATGGCATTTTTATTTTCAGCTGGTCTCATCCAATTCATAGATGTGTCGTTGAAGAAAATGATAGATTTGTCTTCAATAAGCCATATTCTGATGAATCGTGCTATGCGGTATCTCCTGACTTTTGTCATGGTGAATTAACCTTGGCTGATCGTCAACTATCAACCTATATCAATGCGTTAGCGAAAGCGGGATTTGTCATTGAACAAATGATAGAAGAATCCGATGAGGATATCATGCAATTACATAATAATAGCGATAGTCTCCTTAAAAGAGCAAAGATGTTACCTGTATCCTTTGTGATTAAAGCAAGAAAACGGTGATTAAATGAAATGAATCGGAGAGTGGACTATGTTTAAATATCAAATGGATACTGCTACCTATATATCGCTATTATTTATGGGTTGAAAGCAGATCAATGGAGAACGTAATAAATTTTAATTAAAGGAGCTAGTTATGAGAAGATTACCGCTTTTTGTAGTGACAGGCGCGAGCGGAACAGGAAAAACAACGATCTCTTCGCTTGTTCGGAAGCAACTTCCCGAATTTGACGTCTTTGATATGGATATCATCGATAATGTGGATTGGCAGGTTGCCAAAGAGAATTGGTTGAGGATTGCGTATAACATATCGCTAAGTGGACGAGGGACTGTTTTATGCGGAACGATGGTGCCGGAAAACATTGCATCGTCCGATTACATAGATCGATTTGATCGGATTCTATATATGAACTTGCATTGTGACGATGTTACTCGCGAGACGCGTTTAAGAGCCCGTGGGTGGGACGTGAACTTGATTGAAGATCACAAAAGTTTTGCCAACTGGTTACTCCAGAATTCGATAACTGCGTTTGACCCGCCAATGCAAACAATTGATACGACAGAACTTACAGCAGCGGGAGTAGCTGAACAAATTAAAGAATGGGTTTTAAAGAACTGGTGCGAGGAATGAACACCTAAAATAACCTCATAGTTAGATTGAGTGGAGGAACAGGATGCTGCCTTTTCAAGTGAATGAATCTATTGTATTAAAGCTGATCCAATCTCGAGATAGAGATGAGTTGTATGCGTTAATTGATGAGAACAGAAAGTACTTGAGAGCGTGGTTACTCTGGGTTGATAAAAGACAATCGCCCAGCGATTTAGATTCTGTAATAGAAGTATGGACACATAATTATGAAGAGAAAAACGGTTTTGATTCCGGGATATGGTTCAATGAACAATTGGTCGGGATGTTAGGGTTGCATTATATTGATTGGAATAATCGAGCAACGAGCATTGGATATTTTTTAGCTGAGTCAGCACAGGGCAAAGGAATCATTACCAAATCAATAGAGCAATTGCTTAAATACCTCTTTAACGAGTTGAAGTTAAATCGTGTCATTATTCAATGTGCAGAAAACAATTTTAAAAGCAGGGTTATACCTGAGAAAATCGGATTTTCAAATGAAGGTACATCCAGAGAAGCTCAATGGGTCTACGATCATTATGAGAATATTGTGACGTATAGTCTGCTGTCTAGTGAATGGCATACTTAAACGGTAGAGTACATCGTCTGATGAGACGAAGGAGGTCACGAATTGTTTCTCAATGTATTACTTTGGTTGATTATTCTCTGGGTGATCTCCCTTTATTTCAGTTTTCCTAAGAAAGATCGCATGTACACAGTCAATGTGCCAAGCACATATTACATTCAATCTTCAAATCGGTTGGATATTCAGAAAAACTACGAATGCGCTGCATTTTCCAGTGCGTTTGTCTTGAGACATTTCGGTTTGGAGTCCAAGGGAACAAAGCTTTATGAAACCTATCCTCGCAAATTATTGGATGGGACGGTATATCCCAAAGCGGTCGTTGTTTTTTTCAGGAAGCTAGGATATCAGGCAATGTACTTACGTGGAAATGTGAACACGTTGAAGAAGCAGATCAGCCAAGGGGTGCCTGTTATTTTATTTATTAGAGTACATCCCAAACAACGTTATTTGCATTTTGTTCCCGTCGTTGGTTATGATGAAACGCATTTTTACTTGGCAGAATCGTTAGACCACAAGATTAATTGTGATGAAGAATATTACAATCGAAAAACCAGCATAAATGAACTCAACATGTTATGGAGGTCGTGGTTACCTTTTTCTCAAAACTCCTATATCGTCATACACCCGATGCAGATTTAAGACGGCTCTCTTTCAAAGGGCATGATATATTAGCTTTAAACGAACTAATCTGCTTTATTCGGAACGTCTGCGTGGTTAAACCAAGCAACTCATGCCCAAATGGCATGAGTTTTTTTGAACAAATATCGTTACGTAAACCAGCTCGACTCAATTAATGGTTATGAACAATTTAGATCAACCGTATGGGCGGTGTGATATAAATTTTATTGTTTTTCCTGGGAATTAGCTGAGTTTTTTACTAAAATGGTTGTTCGTCCACGCACCTTTTCATTTACATACGTACATTAAACTATGTCTGTAGGGAGGTGTCCGCACTGTGAGTTATTCAGAAGTGAAGAAACGTATGAAGAGAAAAAAGGCAACATTCCATCCGTGTAAAGTTAAAAGAAAAGAACGCCGATTGAAAGTGGTCAAAAAATTCGTTCAAGTAAAATGCCCGCCTCCAGAAGTGAATATATCTACCCCTACTGTTGTTGGCCCAACAGGACCACAGGGTATACAAGGCGTACAGGGCATCCAAGGTATTCCAGGTAAACAAGGGGTTGAAGGGCCACCTGGAGCTCAAGGACCAGCGGGGGGGCCACCTGGACCACAAGGGCCTCAGGGACAGCCAGGTCCTGCTGGAGCGATAGGCTCTCAAGGTCCGGTCGGACCCGCTGGACCCATGGGAGCTCAGGGGATTCCAGGAGAAGCAGGAGCCGTAGGGCCGCAAGGTCCGCAAGGTAATCCAGGTCCTGCAGGTGCCATTGGACCACAAGGTTTCCCGGGTCCCACTGGAGCCACTGGCCCAGCAGGTGCGACAGGAGTAATAGGCACAACAGGAGTAGCTGGTCCTGCTGGAACCACAGGAGTTACAGGTACAACAGGAGTAGCTGGTCCTGCTGGAGCCACAGGAGTTACGGGTACAACAGGAGTAACTGGTCCCGCTGGTGCCACAGGAGTTACAGGTGCGACAGGAGCAGCTGGAGGCGTACTGGGGTTTGCTGACTTTTTCGCGCTGATGCCACCTGATAATGCTGCAACGGTTGCTCCAGGTGCAGATGTTAACTTCCCTCAAGATGGTCCAACAAGTGGAACGACGATCTCTCGCACGGGCCCTAGTTCATTCAATCTGGCAGCCATTGGTACGTATTTAGTTATGTTCCAGGGGAGTATGAATGAAGCTGGGCAACTTATGTTAACACTCAATGGTGCTGATCTTTCCACTTCAGTAGTGGGACGGGCAACAGGTACAAGTCAGATGCCAGGAATGGCTCTCGTGCAAACAACAGTAATAAATTCAATTCTAACCATACGAAATCCAGCCGGTAATTCCACTGCATTAACCATGACGCCTCTTGCAGGCGGAACAAGACCTGTATCGGCACATCTTGTGATCACACAAATAGCGTGAATCCGTTAAGAGGCTAGCAAACTCTCCTCAACTTTATTAAATATGCGTCCACAACGGTAACATGGGTTTGCTTGAACTGAGATAGCAGTGCTTTACCTGAGGCTGTTATCTCAGTTGGAGCGGATAATGGTACAGGAGTAACTACATATCGGATACCCTTTTTATTTTGTGAGGAATGGCAAAAACTTCACCACTAATTATTTTTTCAGTAGTTAATATGATAAAATATTGGAAAAACATCAGAGGTGAGTACATGAAGAACGGACACTGGAGAAAAATAACATGGGTTGTTGCGGCATTATTATTAATCATGATCACGGCTTGCGGCAATAGCAAATTCAATCCAAACGAATTTTCAGAACAGGATCTGGCTGTGACGAAGACCGACAGTGAGGATAAGATTACGTATGGAATGAGTCAGGAAGAGGCGGAGAAAATTCTCGGTGAGGGAACATCAACCGGTGTGGGTCAATCCTATCAATACAATAACGGGATCACGATTGGTTATAGGGATGCCAAAGTCGTTAGTATCATCTTGAACAAGGACTCGAAAGGGTACTTTAAGACGGCTCGCGAGGCAGAGGCGGGGATGACACATCAAGAGATTCTTGATCTGTATGGCAAGGAACATGTTTTGGTCGAATCTGAACGTAATATCGATTATGCCTATCATATTCAGAAGGAAACATTCCTGGATGAGAAGTCGCTGCAAGCGGAAAAAGATGATCTGGCTATCTATCGTGCATCGTTTATGCTGACAAAAGAGGGACAGGTTAATCAGGTTATATTGTCGGATCAACGATTTGCAACAACCTTTAAGTAAAACATGGCTGCCAGGCAGCAGGGTATTAGATAATGAAATAGTACTTATTTTCGTATAAAGCAACCCTTCGGTATTCTGCCGGAGGGTTTTTCCCTTCACATCGTTGGATTTCAATCCGGATAACAAGTTCCTTGTTTACGAGCATATACATTACTGGAGACGGGTCAAGACTCCGGCTGTCCTAAGTTGTATGAACGGAGGGAGAGACATGGGCATTGAATCATCCTGGATGTTTGATTTGTTTGGAACCGTCTTTCCGGTTGTATTTGTTCTGATTATAGGTATAGTTCTTCTGTCGATGGGAAAGGAGGTATGGAGGTGGGGACGCAACAACTCGGAGCCCCTATTGACCGTGCCTTCACGAATCACCAGCAGACGGATGAAGATGAGTCAGTCGCAATCTGAACCGGGCAGTACAGCACGAACGTTATACTACGTCACCTTTGAAGTAGAAAGTGGAGATCGGCTCGAATTCAAAGTCAATGGCGAAGAGTATGGCCTGTGTGCTGAGGGGGATGAAGGACGGCTCTCGTTCAAAGGAACGCGTTATGTAGGCTTCGAGCGATATAATCGCGTATATTCTGAACGCCTACGGGGTTAAACTGAGCAGCTTGCGCCAGAATGGCGTGAGCTTTTTTTGATTATTTACTGGACAAGCGTTTCTTAATGGGCCTAACGTGTTTTTATATAAGAAGAGGCTTAATGAGATTATGATCAAAGGATCATTACCATAGAGGAGGCAATCAATATGTCATTTACAGATCAGGTCGTTGTTGTAACCGGGGCCGCTCAGGGAATAGGACGAAGTGTGGCTGAGGCTTATGCAGTCGCTGGAGCCAAAGTTGTACTTGCCGACTACAAGGAAGCAGAAGGAGCGGCAGCTGCAGCTTCCATTCGTAATGAAGGCGGAGAAGCCATCTTTGTGCAATGTGATGTTCGGAGCGAGCAGGATATTACGAATCTTTTTCGGACAACCGTGGAAGAATTCAAACAAATTGATGTTTTGGTGAATAATGCAGGACTCGCCAAGTGGAAGTCACCCTATGAGCTGACGCTGGAAGAATGGGACGATGTACTCAATACCAATGTGAGAAGTTGCTTTTTGGCGAGTCGGGAAGCAGCCAAACATATGAAAAGCAATGAACACGGGGGTGCCATTATCAACATGGCTTCAACTCGTGCGCTGATGTCT
Source organism: Paenibacillus amylolyticus (assembly GCF_047302515.1). Classification (GTDB taxonomy): domain Bacteria; phylum Bacillota; class Bacilli; order Paenibacillales; family Paenibacillaceae; genus Paenibacillus; species Paenibacillus amylolyticus_G. Next base: position 1,901,528 of record NZ_CP168019.1, read on the forward strand.
GAGCCGGATACCGAAGCTTATGCCGCATCCAAAGGAGCGATTGTAGCTCTGACGCATGCGCTGGCGGTCTCATTGGGCAAAGACCAAATTCGGGTCAATTGTATCAGTCCGGGATGGATTGAGACAGGTGACGTGGAGAAATTGAAAAAGGAGGATCATGAACAGCATCCCTCCGGTCGTGTGGGTGTTCCTTCGGATATCTCCCGTGCTTGTTTATATTTGTCTGATCCAAGCAATACCTTTGTCACAGGGACCAACCTCGTTATTGATGGAGGCATGACCCGAAAAATGATATATGAGGACTAGAACCGGGATTTAACCGGGCGAGCCCTAAGCTGTCCCAACTTCAGAGTGATAAGCCCAAGTTAAGCACTTGGGCTTATTTGTTTTTAATAACTCGGTTGCTATAATAAATGTGATTTTACAACAGTAGAGGAATGGAGGGAGTATATGTTCGGGAAACAATCCCGGAAGGTATTTTGGCTGTTACTGCTGATCGGAGGGATGATAATGATAGGGAATGAGTCACCTGCTGAAGCTGACGGCGCAGATATACGGGCGGCCTGGGTATGGCAGGCACAGTCTGTTAGCAACGGAGATGAGCTGTTGGCCAATGCAGCTAAACATAAGATAAACAGGCTGTACGTGAATGTAGACCTGACGCTGTCCAAGGAGGTATACCAGACGTTTATAGCCAAAGCAAGCCGTGCAGGTATTGCGGTTGAAGCGCTGGGAGGCGATCCATCCTGGGCACTCAGTGGTCGTGAAGGCCCCATGCTCAGATTAGCGTCGTGGGTAAGTGATTACAATCAAGCTGCTGAGCCCAACGAGCAATTTGATGCCATACATCTGGATATCAAGCCCTATGTGTTACCAGCCTGGAAAGAAGATGCTAAGCCACTGGTACAATCCTGGGTCGCCAATATGAATCTGTTATTTGAGCAAGTGAGACAGGATGGCGCAGTTACAGTGAATATTGACCTGCCATTTTGGCTGGATTCCTATACCGTCACAGGAAATAGAGTTTCTGAGGATGCAGATAACGAACCATTGTCACGTTGGTTCATTGAACAAGTGGAGCATGTCACTTTACTCGCTTACCGTGATAACGCGCAAGGGAACAATGGTATCATACGTTTGATTGAACAGGAAATGAACTGGGCAGATGCTAGCAATGTGAGCGTCACGGTTGGGTTGAACACCAAGCCAATGCCTGGTGAGGAGTTCACGTCATTTGCCGGTAAAGGTGCAGCACAACTGGAAAGTGTTATTGAAGAAGTTGCCTCCGCATTCAGCGAGCATAATTCCTACGCCGGTTCTGCTGTACATGACATCGTATACTGGGGACAACTGGAGCCGTCAGAACTGCCATCACCGGAGAATCCATCCAATCAGCCAGAGATTCGGGGAACGTATATCTGGGAGGCCACTCAGGTGACGAATGACGGCGGAGAGCACATACTAGCGTTTGCTAGAGAGCAGAATATTAACTGGTTGTATGTGCGGTTAGATCTGGATCAACCCTATTCCAGTTATCGCAGTTTTGTGAAACGGGCAAAAGCGCAGGGCATTGAGATCCATGCGATGGGTGGACATCCGATCTGGGGCAAGAAGGAGAATCGTCCACGTATTAAGCGCTTGATTGATTATGTGAAAAACTATAATGCTGAATCCGAGCCGGATGAACGATTTGAAGGCATCCATCTGGATATTGAGCCTTACACATTGCCAGAGTGGGAGAATAGTCGGGACACCTTATTAACCGAATGGGCTGCCAACATTACATTTTTCCAGGAAGAAACAAAGAAGGACAGTGATCTCGAAACAAGCGCAGACCTTGCTGTATGGCTGGATAGCTTCGCGTTGCCAGGAAAGGATACATCTGTGGCTGAATTTATGATCCGTACACTCGATCATGTGTCGCTGATGGCTTTCCGTAACAACGCCGAAGGTTCCAATGGGATTGCTGCTATTGTGAGTCAGGAGATGGAGATCGCGGATCGTTTCGGTAAAAGGTTGATGATTTCGGTTGAAATGAAGCAGAACCACGAAGGTCCTCATATTTCTTTTTATGAAAAAGGGGCAGCGGAGATGGAACTTCAGCTTGCCAAGCTTCCGGATCTGCTGGCCGAATATCAGGCTTATCAAGGCAACATTGTTCATGCCTATGATTATTGGATTGAAGCCAAGCCTTAAACAGGCGAGTATTATAAGAAATGAGTTGCTTCGGGACTTCACCTTGGGTGAGGTTCCGGGCTTTTTTTTATGGAAAAAAGATGGAATCGTGTCACCGAATGGGCTCCTGCACAATACGATGTACGGTGATGAACAGCTGAAACAAGGGAGGAAACAGACTATGGCTGTTATTAAAGCCAACTCAGAGGACGTCAAGCTGCTGGCTAGGCTCATGAGGGCAGAGGCTGAAGGTGACGGCGAACAGGGTATGTTGCTTGTGGGCAATGTAAGTGTGAACCGGGTGCTGGTGGATTGTCTGGATTTTAAGGATATTCGCGATATCAATCGTATGGTATTCCAGAATCCAGGAGGCTACGAGTCAACACAGAAGGGGTACTTTTACCAACGGGCAAGACAGTCCGAGATTCGTCTCGCACAACGGGTGATCAATGGAGAGCGCTTCTGGCCTGCCAGCAATTCATTGTGGTTCTTCCGACCTGTGGCCGAGTGTCCGGCAACGTGGTATGACCAGCAAAATACAGGACGTTTCAAAGCGCATTGTTTCTTCAGTCCTTCAGGCGAAGACTGTCCGGAAGTATATTAAATTTTGGGAGGAATCATCATGATTAATCAGCCTTATCAACCAACAACTCAAACACTGGGTCAGCAAGCAAATTCTGTGATGGGTCAACAAGCCAATTCTCAGGTTCAAGGTACGTCTTACAAAATCGGTAACGGAATGCCTGCCATGTCACCAACGCCAGGGATGGTATCACCAAGCTCCACAAGTGTACCCCCACTCGTATCCAGTGGAAGCCCAATGACACCAACGGGTGCAGTGATTACAACAACAGCTCCACAGTTTGAGCAGTCATACATTGAGAATATTTTACGTCTGAACCTTGGTAAATTCGGTACGTTCTATATGACATATGAAGGCAACAAAGAATGGAACGCTCGCATATTTCAAGGTATTATTGAAGCAGCGGGCCGTGACCATATTATCATCAGTGATCCGAAGACAGGTAGACGAATCATGCTGTTGATGGTCAACTTCGACTATGCTACATTTGATGAGCCGTTGTTGTATCAATATCCGGGCGTAGTAGGCAATTACCCGCAAGCTCCAAGCAGATAATCATTGGCACCTCATGATTTTGATTGATAACTGACATGTCTAACACATACTGATTTACTTCGCTGTCCTGAATGTGGAGGTAATCCGCAGACAGGACAGCTTTTTACATAAACATATATACGAAGGTTACTATAGATTTAGAGTCATACGTAACCTTTTGGGGATAACATGGCACTTATACATGAACAGAACAAGCAGCATGCTTATATGAAGGGAGTCCATAGCATTGAATTCATGGATTGAAGGAGCGATGAAGGGCGAAACCGAAGCTTACGCACAACTGATGTCTCAATATCGCGGGATGGCTCTTGCTGTTGCCTACAATCGTTTAGGAGATACATTTTGGGCTGAAGATGTCGTACAGGAGGCATTTACTGAAGCCTTTGGCAATCTGTCCAAGCTGGAAGCTCCTGAGGCTTTTCCCGGGTGGTTCAAGGTAATCGTGGAGAGGCAGTGTTATCGCTGGCTAAGACGCAAGCAACATACCATGATCCCAGTTCAGGAGCTGGATCATGTATTCCATGAAGAGGATCAGGCGCATAATCCGGAAAAACAAGCGGTGCAAAATGAAATGCATCGTACGCTTCGTGATTCTATTGCAATACTGCCATCATCGATGCGGATTGCTGTTGAACTGTTTTATTTGGAAGGATACTCGCTCAAGGAAATATCGGATTTCCTCGGGGTCAAAGTACCTGCATTAAAGAAAAGATTGTTCGATGCCCGATCCAAACTCAAGCGCTCTATGCCAGTGAGGGATCTGGTCTCTGTATTCAGTGACTTGTATGAAGGGGGAAAAGGATTGTTACACATTATGAATGGGGATCACGCTGCCAATCGTTTAAGAGAGAGTGGAATTCAAGGAGACATCCTGGTATGGAGAGAGTTGTACACGTTCGGCCCGGTAGCCAAAGAGATGGGAGATACAAAGGAGCGGCAGAATCGGGCATCTGTGTTAGAGCAGCAGTTGGGCATTCCACAGGCGGAATACTTGAAGATTAAGGAACTTGAACGCAAGTTGCATTCGTTTCAACAATACAAGGAAATTGTCTTATGGTTCGAATACGATCTCTATGATCAGACGATGTTATCGTATCTGTTACATTATTTCAAAGGACAAGCACTCCAGAATACAAAACTGAATCTGCTCTGTATTGACTCGTATCCAGAGATTGAGCATTTTAGAGGACTGGGACAGCTTACCTCCACACAGATTGAACGTCTGTCCGGTAGTTGGCATGTGATTGAGAAAAACGAGTTACAAGCTGGTGCACAGTTCTGGGAAGCCTATACGTCGACTGATTTCCGGCATCATCTGGATTACTTGCAGGCAGACACTTCTGCGCTACCCTTTGCGAAAGCTGCCTTTAAGGCACATTTGTCCCGTCTGCCATCTGTATCGAACGGTCTGGGACTCATTGAGCAGGCAACACTGGAGACTATTAGAGCAGGTGTGGAGCATCCGTATCCATTATTTCGTGAGGTAGGAGACAAGCTGCATATTCTGGGGATGGGTGATCTTGAATACTGGGCACATCTGAAGCGGATGACAGAAGGACCTCATGCTCTTCTTCAGATGAGCGGTGCAACCACTTTCCCTAATTTCAAGCAGCATGATGAAAAATTCCGTGACGGAGTCCTGTCGCTAACGGCACTCGGAATTCAGGTGTTGAATGGTGAAGTCGATTGGGCACTGCTGAAGCAGGATGAATTCTGGATCGGTGGATTGCATAACGAAAGCGGGGAACGAGCGAAGTGGCGCTGGAATCCCGCTTCGGAAACCTTAGTGGAGATTGAGTCCACATCGTAATCGGCGGATAGAATTTAAGAAAGTAACAGTATTGCAAAAAGAGTATCCAGCCATGCGGAAGCATGAGCGAGGATACTCTCTTTGGTTTGGTTCTGGTAGATCATTGTTTGTGAAATGTTAAAAAAACAGCGTAATCGAGACTTTTGTTAAAGAAAAAAGGCGTTTGTGCCATTTCGTTGTCATAGGACACGGATTGACTGTGTAGTTTAGAATTATATAATAAAAGAAGCATATCTTTTTTATTCGACAGAACAAGGTGGAGGTGGAAGCATTGGGAAGTTGAAATTGCATATGAACGGCAGAATGGCAAATATCCTACATTTTCGAAGGAGGTGGACCTATTTGCCGAAGAATGACGGCGAATAGGATGAAAATTTGAGTGACCCCTTACCGAGTATTTTAAATTTAGTAATCATTGGTTTACTTGTATTGATGAATGGTTTCTTTGTGTCGGCGGAATTTGCGATGGTGAAAGTTCGTGGAAGCCGGATTGAGGCTTTGGTGGAAACAGGCAACAAAAATGCCATCTATGCTTCCAATATCGTACGTAATCTGGATGCATATCTATCAGCTTGCCAACTAGGTATAACTTTGGCTTCACTGGGACTCGGGTGGCTGGGAGAACCGGCAATTGCACATCTGTTAGAGCCCATGTTTACCGCATTTGGACTGGGACCAGTCTACGTTCATGGAATCTCTATTGCCATTGCATTTGTGATTATTACGATCTTGCACATTGTACTGGGAGAACTTGCTCCCAAAACGATGGCAATTCGAAAGTCTGAGACGATCACGTTGTGGTCTGCGGCTTTGCTAACGTTCTTCTACAAGTTAATGTATCCATTCATATGGGCACTGAACGGTATGGCTAACGGCTTGTTGAGACTGTTCCGAATGGCACCAGCTTCGGAGATGGACTCCGCACATAGCGAAGATGAAATACGCATTCTGATGAAAGAAAGCAATAAGAGCGGTTTAATTGATAACACTGAATTAGCACTTGTTGATAATATATTTGATTTTACGGATACAACCGCCCGTGAAATTATGATTCCACGGACGGAGATGATCTGTCTGAATGCCAATGAGTCCATGCTGGAGAATCTGGAGATTGCCAGCGAGAGTATGCGAACAAGGTATCCGGTATATAACGGAGACAAGGATCATATTATCGGCTTTATTCACATTAAGGATCTAATGCGATCCCAACTCACGGATACCATCTCCGTGATCCGGCCCATCCTGGCTGTGCCAGATACCACGCTGATCAGTGATCTGCTCAAGCGTATGCAGCGTAGCAAGACACAGATTGCGATTCTGATTGATGAATACGGGGGAACCTCCGGGCTTGTCACACTTGAAGATATCATGGAAGAGATCGTAGGCGAGATTCAGGATGAATTCGACCATGAGCGTCCTGTCATTGAACAAGTGGATGAGATGGAATACTCTATTGATGGATTGATGCTGATTGAAGAAGTCAGCGAACGATTCGGACTGGAGATGGATCGAGCCGATTACGATACCATCGGGGGCTGGCTGTACTCCAGAGTAGATGCCATTCCACCTGAGGTTGGTCAATCGGTTGAGTATGGGGGTTATGTATTTGTCATTCAAGAGACAGAGCATAAGCGGATTTCCCGAGTAAATGTGATTAAGCTGGAACTGTTGGTTGAAGAAGAAGGCGCGTAGCCGGATCGAAATTGTAACAAATGAAGCTGTATGGTGACGTAATGGTCATCGTACAGCTTTTTTGCATGCTCATGATTCTTTGGGTGCATGAATGACAATATCGGCGTAACGATTCTCCGTGACCAAGCAATTCTCGATAGAAATTCGCTTATAAGTGACGTAAGCATTCTCTCCCGGAGCGAGATCATACTGGATATTCAGCTTTTTTCGAGTGGATTGGGTTGTTGTCGGTGTCTTAATGGTGATGATGGCGTACATAGGCGTATCGACAAAAGTAACCTCGTAAGAATTGTAGTCCCCCACCTTAGTGGTAGATAACACGGGATTTTTCTTAAACTGGGTCAGGTGATCATTCACCATGCCAAGTGTTACGGGTAACACATAAAACAGAAGTACCAGAGGCAGAAGGCAGAAAGCAATCCCGAAAACACGTAAAAATTTGACATGGGAAAGGGTTCGTCCGCTCTGCTTGAGGAAAAGAAAAGCAAGGATGGGGGACAGTACAAGTCCCCAGATCATAAAGGGCAATACATAGCGGTCAATCCCCATGCTTATCCAGCTTTCCCGAGCTGTAGCCAAGAAATATATTAAGGTCCCTGCGGTAAGTGCACTCACCAAGATAACAAGCCAACGTTTGAACGAGCCGGAAACTTCGATATGTAGTTCATTCGGATTGGAGCTGTGACGATGCCTCCTGGATTTAAATTGAAATTTACTCAAGTTATACACCTCATTTGCAAATCTGTTGGTTAATATGGTTTCGTGTATCCATTACCCAATCCATACGGGCTGGAATAATTTAGGTTTCAACCATGCTGGAGATGCATACAAAGACAAAAGACGCTGCCGACAGAAACATCGGAGCGTCTAATTTCTTTTTGAAACCTGTCACCCGATCCGTCCGTTTATACCCTTACACAAAATCAAATATGGAAGCGGAGGATGGATCAATATGCGGAAAATGAAAACGAAGAGTGCAGCATCTATGCTAAAAATAACCCTTGTTGCCTTGTTAATGGTGCCAACAATCCTGGCTATACCTACGTCCGAACCAGCCGTTGCAAGCCCGATGATCAACGTGTCCTCTGGTGCCCTTACAGCTCCGCCACCGCCAGAACCATCCATCCATTCGCTTGCTACCACTCGAGAACTTGGACATATCTATCAAGCGGTCGGTGCAGTTATTCCTGGGGGTGGACTATCAGCTATCGTCAATACCAAGACCATGACATATACAGCAATGAAGACACTTTCCGTAGATTATCGACTTGAGCGCTGGACAGGAACAGCATGGGTAACTTTTAAAACGAATTCCAACAATGCAACGAATACAAACTTACTGAATGCCACATCGGATTGGACCGTTATGCCAGGATATTATTATCGCGTTACCAGTATTCATACAGCGTATGATGGAAGCACCACGGATACAAGCAAACATGTCTCTGGCACCGTGTTATTCTGATCTTATCGGCGGGTGCTGCCGGGGAACTTCTGCTCTTGAAAATCGTTGGCAATAGCAGTCATTTCTTCTTCCGAAAGGGTGCCAAACAGACTCATATTGTTGGAACCCATCATCCACTGAAAGGAGTTATAGGGTGGGCCGATATACATCAGTGCTTCCGAGCCATCCGCCAGCTTTACGGTGCTCATATCACGAAGCATGGCCCCTTCGATTTTCTCACCAGGCATGACATGGACATAATCAAACTGGATAATCTCATCCTCTATGCTCTTGCCTTCACTGGTATATTGAACTCTCATTTGTGTGGACTCATAATAATCGTCTGGATTCACAGGGTTTTCAGTATCGATCACGAGTTCGAATTTGACCTTGTTGAATCGCTCGGGAATGGCCTTGGATAACAGAAAGTCACCCATGAACCCATCGCGTGCAATCTCTTCCGTAACAAGTACTGGACGAAACAGATGGCTCGATAACTCATACGAAGGTGTATTAAGAGCCTCTTCTTCCTGTACTTTAAGAATGTCGTCTAAGCTGGTTTCCGGTGGTGGAGGCGTTTTGGCTGTTGACGGATCAGCCCCCAGATGGGTCGTGCGATCCTCGATGACAATGGATTTCATGCCATTACCCCAATCCTTGATGGATTGCACAAAAGGGGATACCGCTTGCGTACCGGACGGCAGGCTGAAAATAACGGCTCCGATGGTCACGGACGCAGCTACGACGACTGAAAGTCGCAAGGTACGTATTCTTTTTTTACGTAAACCGATTCTGTTAATTTCCCTGTTTACCTTCTGCCAGGATTGCTGCATGGATTCGGTATGGGAGGCGGAAGGGGCAGAGACGGCCTGATGGAAAGCTTCATCAAAAGCCAGGTCAAACGCAGCGTCGAAATATTCGTCTTCCAGCTCTGAATCGAATCGCTCCACGTTTTTATCGGACTTGCCTTTGCTCAATGCTTCCACCCCATTCCTTATGTAATTTCTTCTTGATACTGCCACGGGCTCTGAACAAACGTTGCTTCACAATGTCTTCCGAGGTATCCAGCAGTTCGGCCATCTCTCGGTAGGAGAGACCTTTTTTCCACCGTAACTCGACCAATACACGATATTCCGGTTTGAGCTGTCTGAGATAATATTCAATGGACTCTTCCATCATCTGCGTTTCTACCATGCTTTCCACGGAAGCCGCGGTCTGATTCATCGTCTCCATATCTATAAAAACACTATCCGTATCCAATTGGTTACGGTTATTTTTATTTTTTCTCAGATAATTAATAGCTGTGTTCCGTGTGACGACCTTGAGCCAGGCTTTCAGTTTGACCTCGTCTTCAAAGATGGGTTTGTTTTTAATGATTTTGATAAAAGCTTCCTGAATAATATCTTCTGCTGCAGCACGCTCCTTGATGATATAAACGATAAGACCATGTACCATATTATAATATTCATAATACACTTCTTCTTGAAGTGCAGAGCCTAAATTATGGAAATCTGAGGCTAGTAATAACTGGAGCCGATTGGCCATGATGTTCTCCTTTCTGGTGAACAATCCACAAACATTGGTATCATTACATTTTACAACATAATATGGAAACGATACAATGGGAGGTTGGTCCGGGAAAAACCAGATGAGGGAAGTATGTATAACATGCGGGAAAGTTGGCTGAAAATTAATAAAAGGCCGTCTCGCCAACCATGATACATGGTTGCAAGACAGCCTTTTCGACTGTTCAGAGAACATACATTACGGGAGATAACTCTCCGTGATCAGCTAAAACGCCCAGTCTCCCTTAAGGAAGATGGCTTCACGTTCGCCGTTTGCCGTGATACCGTAGATGTCCGTCTCGGGAGAGCCCATCATGAAGTCCACATGGGTGATGCTGGTGTTCATGCCACGGGCTGCAAGCTCTTCAGGAGACATCGTTTTGCCACCTTCGATATTAAATGCATAGGAACTGCCAATCGCAAGATGGCACGACGCATTCTCATCATACAGTGTAGTGTAATACAGGATACCACTCTCAGAGATCGGTGAATGGAAGGGAACCAAAGCGACTTCGCCGAGGTAATGAGATCCTTCATCCATGGAAATGAGTCTTTCCAGCGTATCTTGACCTTCTTCAGCATGAAAATCAATGATACGTCCGTTCTCAAATGTGAGTGAAAAACGATCAATGATACTGCCGCCATAGCTGAGTGGTTTGGTGCTGGACACCTTGCCATTAACGCCATGTTTGGCTGGAGCGGTGAATACTTCCTCTGTCGGGATATTCGCGACAAAAGGGGTACCTTGCTCATTCACGCTACCTGCCTGCGCCCAGATATGACCTTCTGGAAGCTCGACAGTAAGATCCGTCCCTAGGGAGAGGAAGTGCAATGCTTGATACTTCTTGTTGTTCAGGGCAACGGCTTTGGTCTCCAGTCGTTCAATATGCTGTTCCCAAGCCGCTACAGGGTCCTCCAGATCGGCTCTCACTGCAGCAAAAATGGCTTCCCACAGCTGGCTAACCTGCTCGGCTGCCGGGAGATCCGGGAATACTTTGGCTGCCCAATCGGGGGAAGGACAAGCCACACCAGTCCAGCTCATTTTATCCGCCTGTTGATACTGACGGTACTTGGCCATCGCCTGACCATTTGTACGCTGATGGGTGGAAATCCGCTCCGGGTCAATACCTTTCATCAGGTCTGGGCTGGATGACAATACGGTCAGAAAGGCTGCATTATTGGCCGCAAGTTCTTCAAGCTCCGCTGCATGCCATTTCGGCGGCTCTTGGAAGGATTCCTCAGGGGCCATCTCAAACCGCAATCGATTGACAGTTTCATCTCCGTATTTTACAATCACCTGCTTGGCTCCAGCTTCATATCCCTTACGTACCAGCAAACGTACAAATTCAGCGGTATCAATCATCGCAGAGATGACAAATACTTGCCCTGGCTGCACGTTAGCACCTACTTTTACAGCGAGTTCTGCGTAACGATCCAGTTTTTGTTCAAAACTTAACATATGAGTTCCCTCCAATTGTTGAATTTTTGACCTGTTGACGCAGGAAAAGAGAGGAGTAATCTCCTCTCTCCTAAATCACATCAAACGGGATTAATATGCCCAGTTTCCTTGCAGGAAGATTGGCTCTTCCGCACCTTCGGAGGTCACACCGTGGATGTTCATTTCTCCGGATCCAATCATGAAGTCTACATGAGTGAGACTGGAATTCATGCCACGTTCAATCAGCTCTTCTTTGGACATCGTTTTACCACCTTCCAGACAGAAGGCATAGGCATTACCAATCGCCAAATGGTTGGAGGCATTTTCATCAAATAGAGTATTGTAGAACAAAATATTCGTATCCGAAATTGGGGACTGATGTGGAACGAGGGCTACTTCACCCAGATAGTGTGCGCCTTCATCCATCTCGATCAGGTTTTTGAGTGCATCGAGACCTTGATCGGCGGTATAGTCAACAATTCGGCCGTTCTCGAATGTTAGTGAGAAACCGTCAATCAGGTTGCCGCCGTAGCTCAGTGGTTTCGTGCTTCGCACTGTACCGTTAACACCCGTTTTCAGCGGAGCCGTGAATACTTCTTCCGTAGGCATATTGGCAATAAAGACATGTCCTTGCTCATTCACACTTCCACCGGATACCCAGATGTGGCCTTCTGGAAGTTCAATGGTCAAGTCTGTGCCTGGAGCTGTATAGTGAAGCTTCTTGTATTTTTTGTTGTTCAACAGATCAGCGCGGGAATCCAGGTTTTGCAAATGGGTTTTCCATTCGGCAACAGCATCCTGCTCACCGATCCGTACTGTTTTGAAAATGACATCCCACAGGCGGTCCACTTGTTGTGCTTCCGGCAGATCCGGAAACACTTTAGCTGCCCATTCCGGAGAAGGAACGGCCACGATAGACCAGCTGAATTTGTCAGCCATCTGATAAGAACGATATTTTTCGAGCGCTTTGCCGCGCACTTTTTGGCTGGTAATAATGCGTTCCTGCGCTACACCGTTCAGCAGATCCGGATTTTCAGCGATGACGTGCAGAATAGCGGCACCTTCTTCAACGAGTTCAGTCATTTCAGCTGCAAACCATTTCGGTTCAATGGAGAAGGCTTCATCAGGTGCAAGATCGTAATGAAGACGTGTAACAGTTTCATCACTCCAGTTTACTTTGACCAATTTCGCACCTTTACCGTAAGCTGCTTTGACAATCAGTCGTACAAAATGTGCTGCCGAGATTGGAGCATTAACCACGAGTGTCTGTCCAGGATGGACATTGACACCGACTTGTACAGCCAGTTCAGCATATTGCTGCAGATTCGTTTCAAAATTATTCATGCTATTTTTTCCTCCAATGTGATAATAATATCGTAGCTTGTTGGCTATTATGGTACTGAAAACGGACCTTTTGAACACGTATTATAATCCTCATTACAACTATGTAAGGACTCAGAATGGTTCCTTCATTGAATAAGGTATACGTTGCTACGTTATATATTGTACAATTAACCAATAATAATTACCAAACTAGGTTTACCAGAAATGTTGGAGACCGACTGTAGATGAAAGATTAAAGGAGAGAATGATTGTGAATATTGAAATTATAAGTGCTGAAATGCGCCGTGAAGGTGAAAAAGGATACGTGGGAAATACCGTTTACCGCACAGAAGGCGAAAAGTCAGTATATGAGATTACCTTCATGAGCAAGAACGGAAAAGATTGGGACTATAGCTTGCATTTCACGGAGCAATCCGGTGATGAAGAAGAGTTACTGCGTATGGACGAGTTGCTTGAAAATGATGACGATCTCTACAATCAATTGCTCGATGCTGCTTTGGAGGCATTTCCGGCTTAACTGGCCGAGATGTTCTTGTTCTATTGTGTTGTGTCGATGACTATACTAGACGGTGTATGCCCGAAACAGGGTGTATACCGTCTATTTTATTGGAAATGTTGAATAGATGATCCAGAAAAGGGAAGTCTACGAGATGAATGGAACCAGAGAGACAATCCGCCTAATGGGAGGTAACCGTGAATGGCATCTGACAATCTGATTACAGAAGGGTTGACGGGACTTGAAGAAGTCGCGCCCGATATTCTCAGTCTACGTACACTATTCGTTAATGTCGTGTTCATCGGAGTGCCAGGAAGCAGGAACTGGGTCCTCGTGGACACCGGAATGGCGAGGTTCACAGATCATATTGTTCAGCTTGCAACAGAACGATTTCAAGGTCCGCCGTCTGCGATCATTTTGACGCATGGTCACTTCGACCATGTAGGAACCGTTATTGAGCTGGAACAATTCTGGGGTGTGCCAGTGTATGCTCATCCACTTGAAATTCCGTATTTAACGGGATTAAAAGATTACCCGCCAGCGGACCCTTCTGTAGGTGGGGGTTTAATGTCCAGGTTGTCATTCGCTTATCCCAATGAGGCAATCAATCTGGATGATCGGATATTCAGTTTACCCAAAGATCATTCCGTTCCAGGTCTATCAGGATGGGAGTGGGTGCACACGCCAGGTCATACGCCTGGACATGTGTCGCTGTTTCGAGAAGCAGACCGTTTGTTAATTGCGGGAGACGCGATCATCACAGTGAAGCAGGAGTCGCTGTGGAGTGTGTTGCTTCAGGACAAACAGTTGCATGGCCCACCTTCCTATTTTACAACCGATTGGCAGGCCGCTCATCAATCTGTACAGCATATAAGGCATCTGGAGCCGAAACTTGCGATTACCGGGCATGGGCATGCCTTGAGCGGAGATATGCTGAGTGAATCCTTGAAGCGGCTTGATTTGGACTTTGAAGAGAGCACTGTGCCGGATCACGGCAAATATGTGGATTAATTGAACCATCATATGAAAGACAGCCCTATGAAAGACAGTAGAGACAGCCGTAACGTATTACAGCTGTCTTTTTCCTGTCTTTTTTGTCTTTCTATTATGAATTTGTTCTCTATCATAGATTGGTATTTTGCGCTCGGGCATGATATAGTCGAGCCGTATAATATAACCTAGGTATGCAGGAGGTACATATAACGATGACACAGCAAAATGCAGCATTTGAAGAACAATTTGGAGGGATTCCGGCCGTTTGGCTTCGTTTTAATCAGTTTGAAGCGGCAGTTATTCCAAGCGTGGGTGCCAACCTCGTTGCTTTCCGTGATACAGAAAAGGGTTTCCGTTACTTGAGAGAGCCGAATCAGGATCAAATGGATGAGTTTATGGCTGCACCTGCGGTCTATGGAATTCCGATTCTTTCTCCACCGAACCGTTATGAGGATGGACGTTTCCCCTGGAATGGTAAAGTCTATCAGTTGCCTGTGAACGAACCGGCTACGGGTAACCATTTGCATGGATTTTTGCATGATGCCGAGTGGAAGGTCGAGGGATACGGTTCTGATCAGCTGGAGAGCTATGTGTTGCTTAGCCAAGACGTGAAAGAAGGGCATACATTCCATCAGTACCTGCCGTTTACGTTTACGGTGACGCTTCGTTACTCTTTGAGCAGCCAAGGACTTCAGCAACAATTGATCGTTCGCAACAACGGGACTGAATACATGCCGAATTTGTTTGCATTCCACACGGCGATTGCTGTACCTTTTGCACCGGACAGTCAGGCCTCGGATTACACGGCCAAAGTTACGATTGGACAACGTCGTGAATTGAATGAGCGTTCCCTGCCAACAGGACAATTTCAACCGCTTACACCTGAGGAAGAACAATTGAAGAAAGACGGGGTTAGTCCGTTCTTTGCTGCCATGGATAATCATTACACTGCGGAACCGCAGAATGGACGTAACTATATGGAACTTACGGACAACCGTACTGGAGACAAACTGGTATATGATGTGGGTACATCCTACAAGCACTGGATGATCTGGAATAATAACATGGGTGGCGAATTCTTCTGTCCTGAACCACAGATGAACCTGGTTAACGCTCCTAATGTTGAAGGCATACCTGCAGAAGAAATCGGATTGATCGGTTTGGAACCAGGTGAACTATTCGAACAGAGCAGCCGATTGTATCCAATTGCGTCACAAAAATAATTCACGTTCATTTTGCGCTACGCTTACAATTTTGTCGAAAAGGTGAAAACCTGCTCGTAAATCATGTATAATATGACGAGATACACAAGCTTTGTAGAGACCCAAACCATCTTTTTGGAGGAGGACAAGCAAGTGGAATACCGCATTGAGAGAGATACGTTAGGCGAAATGAAAGTACCAGCCGACAGGCTGTGGGGAGCTCAGACGCAGCGCAGCAAGGAGAACTTCCCGATTGGCAATGAACATATGCCGATGGAAGTTATCCGTGCCCTTGCCATTTTGAAAAAAAGTGCTGCGGCCAGTAACCATAAATTAGGTAAATTATCTGCGGCTAAGTCCGATGCTATTGCTTATGCAGCAGACGAGATTATTGCAGGCCGAATTGATGACCATTTCCCATTGGTAGTATGGCAGACGGGAAGCGGAACACAATCTAATATGAACGTGAACGAAGTGATTGCCAATCTGGGGAACCAACTGCTGGAGCAAAAGGGCAAGGAAGAGCGTCTGCATCCAAATGATGACGTGAACATGTCCCAGAGCTCCAACGATACATTCCCAACGGCTCTGCATGTCGCAGGTGTTCTGGCTGTTGAGGATCAGCTTTTGCCAGCAATCGCGGTATTGAAAGCCACTTTTGCAGACAAGTCGGAGGCATTCAAGGATATTATCAAGATTGGACGTACCCACCTCCAGGATGCAACACCAATTACGCTTGGTCAGGAGATCAGTGGTTGGGAAGCCATGCTGGGCAAGAGTGAGCGTATGATCCGTGAAAGTGTACAGTATCTGAAGGAGCTTGCGATCGGCGGTACAGCTGTCGGAACGGGCATTAATGCACATCCGGACTTTGGGGACTTCACTGCCAAGGAGATTGGCAAACATACGGGGAAAGATTTTGTATCTGCACCAAACAAATTCCACGCACTTACAAGTCATGATGAAGTTGTATATGCGCACGGTGCCGTTAAAGCGCTTGCAGCTGATTTGATGAAAATTGCCAATGATGTCCGCTGGTTGGCCAGTGGCCCTCGTAGTGGATTGGGCGAGATCCGTATTCCTGAGAATGAGCCAGGCAGCTCCATTATGCCGGGTAAAGTCAACCCAACTCAGAGCGAGGCCATTACTATGGTGGTTACGCAGGTCATGGGTAATGATGCAGCGATTGGTTTCGCGGCAAGTCAGGGTAATTTTGAACTGAATGTATTCAAACCGGTTATCATCTATAACTTCCTGCAATCCGTGCAACTCCTGGCGGACTCCATTATTGCGTTTAATGACAAGTGTGCCGTAGGCATCGAGCCTAACCTGGATCAGATTGAACATAATCTGAACAACTCGCTTATGCTGGTTACAGCGCTCAATCCGCATATTGGTTATGAGAATGCAGCCAAAATCGCGAAGCTCGCTCATAAAGAAGGTTTGTCCTTGAAACAGGCGACGTTACAAACAGGCCTGCTTACCGAAGAGCAATTTGATCAATATGTCGATCCGGCCAAAATGATCGCTCCAAAGGCCTAAAATCAGCCAAAATGAGCAATATAGATCAATGAAGAGGACGACCTGCACAAGCAGGTCGTTTTTCTTATGATTATCGATGAACTTAAAGCTTGTCAGACTATACGTATACATATAAACTACATATGCACCAGTTTTAATTTAATTATGGGATTCGTATATATTTGGAGGTTTCCGCGTTGTCAAAAACGAGAAGATTTACGATACGCTCCAAAATTTTATTGGGCTATCTTGTGGTTGTGCTTTTGTTTGGAGCTGTTCTGTTAGTGCTTACGGCCCAAATTAATGTGTTACAGAAGGAAAATGATTTTATCTCCCATCATGATCTGGAAGTGCATAATCTGACCAACGCGATTGAAAAAAATGTCTTGAACATGGAGACAGGACAGCGTGGATTCATGATTACAGGCAATGAAAGTTACTTGGAGCCTTATTCCCAAGGTCTATCCCAGTGGAGTTCCAACTATGATCAGTTGAATGCTCTTATTAGCGACAATCCTTCCCAGCAGCAGAGTTTGCAAAGTATCAAAGCTCATATTACACGCTGGATTGAGATAGCTGGGGAGCCGTCGGTAGACTTGAAAAAGCAAGGGGATCAAGCGAAAGTAGTTGCATTCTTTCAATCTGATCCGGGTAAAACCGAAATTGATCTACTGCGCTCTCAACTTACAACCTTCCGTAACACAGAGATTGCTCTGACCGAGGCGAGGGTTACTGAACTTGCCAGACGCAGCTCCACACTCCTGACGATTATGTACACGCTGTGGGGTATTATTGCAGCATTATCCATTGCAGCCGCGATTGTGATATCAGGAAATATCGTCAAAACGTTGCGAGATGTTATGCAAACCATTAGTGATATCTCCAAAGGTGGAAACCTGAAGCAGCGAATTCAGGTGCGCACACATGATGAAGTGGGAGACCTGGGCCACGAAACCAACAAATTACTGGATGAAGTACAGGAACAGAATCGGGTCAAGGACCAGATCACAGGCATTGCCACACTCTTACAGAACCCGACCAATCTGGAAGGATTGTCCCGCTTGTTCCTGAACGAGCTTGCCATGTTGTTTGAAGTTCCCTATAGCGTCTTATATTACTGGAAAGACAATCGACTGCTGCGCGTGGCTGCATATGCTGGGGATGGAGAGAAAGAACGTTCGCTCGGTAAAGTGTCGCTTGCCCCGGGTGAGGGGCTTGTAGGTCAAAGTGCTGTCGAGAAGCGAGTTCTACGCATGAATGATCTGCCCCAGAACTATATCCGAATCTCTTCGGGTCTCGGGTATACATCTGCCACATCACTTACTGTAGTCCCGGTCCTCTTCGAAGGCAGAACGATTGCGGTAATCGAGCTTGCTTCAATGAAGCCGTTGCAAGAGAATGATATGAAGCTGATGCAAGAACTGACGGATATTTTTGGTGTTTCACTACACTCGACCGTCACTCGCATGGAATTACAGCAATTATATGATGAGTCACAAGTTCTGAATGAAGAATTACAGGCACAATCGGAGAAACTTCAGGCTCAGACCGAAGAGATGCTGTCTCAGACGGAGGAACTGCAGATGCAGACCGAAGAGCTTCATATGCTGAACGATCGTCTGGAAGTACAGAAGAGTGCTGCAGAGACATCAGCCAATGAACTTTCGGTTGTGGCGGATCAGTTACGAACGAGCTCGGGGTACAAATCCGAATTCTTGGCGAACATGTCCCATGAACTGCGGACACCGCTCAACAGCATGTTGATTTTATCTGAGATATTGTCTGAAAATAAAAATCAACACTTGAATAGTGAAGAGCAGAACTATGCTTCAGTCATTCACAAATCAGGAAAAGACCTGCTGAATCTGATCAATGATATTCTGGATCTATCCAAGGTGGAAGCCGGACAGATGGAAGTGGATTTCGATGATGTCTATCTGGGCAGTGTTCCTGAAGTTATGAACCAGTATTTCCTGAAAACAGCGGAACAGAAAAAAATAGATTTTCGGATTCAACTCCAAAGTCCTTTACCGGAAACGATCGTGACGGATGAGATGAGATTGCATCAGATTCTCCGAAACCTGCTCTCGAACGCATTCAAGTTCACCAGTGAGGGTGAAGTTGCCTTAACCATCTCCAAAATGAGTCTGGCTCATCCTGAATTGAAAGACCAAGAGACCGACGTGATTGCTTTCTCCGTCAGTGATACAGGGATCGGAATTGCGGATAACAAACTCGTGCAGATCTTCGATGCTTTCAAACAGGCGGATGGAGCTACAGCACGTAAATACGGGGGAACCGGACTTGGCCTGTCTATCTCTCAATCGCTTGCGAATTTGCTGGGTGGTTCAATCTCGGCAACAAGTCGTGAGGGGCAGGGCAGCGTGTTCACGCTATTCCTGCCACTGCGAAGAGATGAACCTGAGACTATGAATGCATCGCGGTTGTTCCTGAATGAGGTGGCTACCACTACACCTGAGATCAATAAGCTTCCTTCAATGACTTCCGGACAATCGGATGTTTTATTGACACCTTTGGAAGAAGCGTTGCTCAGCGGACGCCAAGTACTTGTCGTTGATGATGATATACGTAATGTATATGCCCTGGCTAACGCCCTTGAGCAATACGGTATGAATGTCATTTCAGCGCAGAACGGGTACGAGTGTCTGGAATTGTTGGAGCGTGGAGGAGTCAAGCCTGATATCATCATGATGGATATTATGATGCCGGAACTGGATGGATATGAGACGACTCGCCAGATCCGTGAACGGCTTGGCATGACCCAGCTTCCGATTATTGCACTGACAGCCAAGGCCATGAAAGAGGATCGGGAGAAATGTATTGCAGCAGGTGCTTCGGACTATCTCAGCAAACCGCTGAATATCAAAGACGTATTATCCCGTATGAAATTATGGATGAATCACGAAACCATGGAAATCTGATCGTAGTTGAACTAAAAGTTATTTACACTAACACTACGATGACAGAACAACCCTCCAATCGCTGTTATCCCCAGATTTTTTCGATTCCCTTTTTTAAAGGGGAAAATCCGGGGATAAAGGCGAACGCTTCGCTTTTTCAGGTTTTTTCTGCCCTCTCCGTTATCGTGTAAATGGATTACTTCAACTTATGTGGATCATAATAATTTTAATAAAACCTATGCCCATTACAGGGAAGTGCGCTGTAATTAGGTCATAGGTTTTATTTTTTTGTCGTGTAAGCTTTATCGGAAAGAATGATGTTATAATACTTAACAACAAACAAAATTAAATGGATGAATATAGATTTAATTAGGAATGTAATCCAGAATAAATTCTGTGGAAACGAAAATAACACGATTATGTGTTAGATATATGGGAGGTAGTGTCCATGCAACTTACGGTTAAAGAGGCTTTACAGGTATACCCGTTGTCCGAGGCCAAACTGGTTGCGGGTGGAGAAGGGACTTCACGGATGATGAAATCCGTTAATGTCATGGACGCTCCTGATATCGCGGATTGGATCAAATCCGGAGAAATGTTGTTCACCACCGCTTTTATTATGAAAGACAGTGAGACGGATGCGCTACGTTTGATGCGACGTTTGAATGAACGCGGCTGTGCAGGACTCGGCATCAAGCTGGGACGTTTCTGGCAGTCCATTCCCCAAGGCATTGTCGAGGAAGCCGATCGGCTTCGTTTGCCGCTGCTTGAGCTCCCCTTTCAATTCACCTTCTCCGACCAGATGAATGCCTTGTTCAAGGCTGAACATGAACGTAGCAACCGATTGCTGCATGAGGTTGTGCAAAAGCAGAAAAAATTAATGCAGTTTGCACTGCAACAGCAGCCACATCGGAATGTGTTTGCCGAACTTGCCACGGTGCTGAACTATCCGCTTGCTGTCATTGGTTCACGTGGGCATGTGCTGTATGGTAGTGAAGGCATTGCAGGGGATGCGGTAACCCAAGGCTGGCCTTGGAAATCCGTCATGCACCGAGTGAAATGGAATCAGGGAAGTTGTCATCGCGTACCCATCAAGCAAAATGATGAAGAATACGGATCGTTGCTTGTGTTTACCGATTCAGCCTTATCCCTTCGAGCGGAGGAAGAACTGTTCCAGCAGGCTGCCGATGTACTGGCATTTTATATGGATATGACTTATCGCGAGCATATTAATCCGACCGTGCAAGATGAGATGCGTACACTGCTTTCACAGTATCTGGATAACAAAATGACTGTTCAGGAATTGACCACCTTGAGTGAGAACAAAGGTGTACATCTATTCCAGGGAACTTATCAGTGCGTATTGATTACACTTGAGCCGACTCTGTTTGCCGAGGGAAAGTTGCTTAAACAGATTCATCGCGAGTTGCAATACAATCCGCTGATGCAATTCACGGCCTCACAGCATTTTCAGATTGAGGATGGCATTCTGTCCATCTACACCTGTCCAACAGGGCGAGATTATGGAGAGGAGCTGTCAAGTTTTCTCTTGAGCCGTTTCGGTGATGTTCTGGCAGCGCAAGAAGCAAAAGGAGCACCGGCTCCGCGTTTCTGGATCAGCAAAATGAAACATGAGCCCAAATCGCTCCGTGAAGCATACCAGGAGTGTCTGGATACTCGACAACTGGCTCGTCGATTCGGCATGAAAGACCGTGCGTTGCAATTTGAAATGCTCGAATTTGCCTATGTGTTTCAACACGTACCGGATAACATCATGGAGAACTACTGTAATAAAGTACTTGAACCGTTACTTGCCAGGGACGGTGACCCCAATCAGGTGCTGATGAATACATTGGAGTCTTTTATCGAAAATGATGGACTGATCAATGAAGCTGCCAAACAGCTGTTTGTGCATCGCAACACGGTCACTTATCGGATGGAGAAAGTTGGCAGCTTGCTGCAAATGGACTTTAAGAAAACGAATGATCTGCTTAAATTAAAGCTGGTATTCACCTTCCGCAAGTTTGTGCGGGACAAAGCAGCTACTAGACCACACAATGTTCAACTTTAGACCACACATTGTGCAACATGACAATGCTACCGGGTTAGACCCCAAGAACCGCATTCCGTTGATGGAGTGCGGTTTTTTCATGTTTGAGGACCACAAAAGCTGATCTTCCCGTGCACAGCAAACAAATCACAACTCTGATGTTATGTTATATTACAAAATTGCGTAAATATTGTTGTCGCGACATTGAACGGCACTTAGAATGAAGAACAATAATCCATAACAGACCGGAGGTTCTAACATGAGCGACTTAATTAAACTTGTTAACAACTGGTCTATCACACAGTTTGTGCATACGTTTGGCGGCTTATTTGAGGAATCACCATGGGTGGCTGAGCGTGCCGGGCTTTCACGACCTTTTGATTCATTTGAACAGATGATGAAAGTGATGAAAAACGAGGTTCAGGCATCGGATGACCAGGTGAAGTTGCAGTTGCTTCGAAATCACCCGGATCTTGGAGCACGAATCAGCATGAGCAGCAACTCCGTTCAGGAGCAGGCTGGTGCAGGGCTGGATTCACTCTCACAGGAGCAATACAACGAACTTCAACAATTAAACAAAGTATATACAAGCCAATTTGGCTTTCCTTTCATATTGGCCGTTAAAGGCCATACCGCAAGCTCCATCCTCGAATCCATGAGGCAACGTCATCGCCGAGGCAGGGAAGAAGAATTCGAGACTGCATTGAAGGAAGTATTCAAGATAGCGGGCATTCGTTTGGAGCAGTGGCTTGCACAGATCGGTCATGAACATGAGTTTGTGAGCAAGCCAGCCGCAGTGCAGCAGCGGACCATGTATTACGGCAAAGGGGATGTGTGGATGTACCGTTCCTACGCCAAACCGTTGACGGGTATACAGTCCATTCCGGAATCTCCTTTTATCGGACGCAGCAATATTCTGTTTGGATTGAACATCAAGGTGGCTGTGCAGGGAGATGAATTCTTGCCTTCTTTTGCAGAAGGGGATAATTCGCTGGTGGTCGCAACCGATTCGATGAAAAATTTCATTCTCAAACATGCAGCGGATTACACAGGAGCGACGGTGGAAGGATTTCTTGCGCTGGTAAGTCGGCGTTTTCTGGAGACGTATCCGCAGATGAGCAAGGTTCAGATGACAGCGGACCAGATTCCGTTTGAAGATATACCCATTGGATTAGAAGGAAGTTATCGACCGAGTGCGCTCGTATTTCGCTATTCGCAGAATGATCGGGCGACAGCTGCCGTGGAAGCAGAACGATCAGGAGACTCGATTGAACTCAGCAACCATTTCAGTGGTGTAGCCGATCTGAGACTGATCAAGGTCAAAGGCAGTGAATTTGCCGGATTCATGCAGGATGAATATACCACTCTTCCAGAGACATGGGATCGACCGTTATTTATTTTTCTGAACATCAATTGGCGTTATGAAGATCCGAGAGATGGCATGGACGATCAGCGTGGACGGTATGTAGCGGCGGAACAGGTCAGAGATTTGGCTGCTGCGGTATTTCATGAGTGTCGATCCGCTTCCATTCAACATCTGATCTACCAGATTGGACGAAGGTTGTTAAGTCGATTTGAGCAACTGAGTGAGGTTTCATTTGAGTCCAACAATCGGACATGGGAGACAGTGCTGGAGGAAGTGAAAGAGGGGGAAGGCAAAGTGTTTACCGAGCCGAGACCGCCATATGGATTCCAGGGTTTCTCGATGACAAGGGATGATCTGGGAACAGACGGCCGTGACTCCGGGAAAGCAGGTGACGTCTAATGGCGCTGTCTGATGGACAAATTACAACTCATGTGCTGGATACATCCAAAGGCGTGCCTGCTGCGGGTGTTCAGATCGAGCTGTATACCCTGAAGAGGGATGGGGAGCAGGAAAGCAAGACAAAAGTGGCTGAATCGGTTACCAATGCGGATGGACGTTTGGATGCACCGCTGTTGGATGGAGGCAAGTTGGAGCCAGCCATATATGAGCTTCAATTCCATGTCGAGAGTTATTACGCACAGCGTTCGTTGGAGGAGCTAGGCCAGGCATTATGGACGATTGTTCCGATTCGTTTTGCCGTATCAGATGCATCAAGACATTATCATATTCCGTTATTGATTGCTCCAGGAGGTTACAGTACATACCGGGGAAGTTGAACATGCACATATCCGGTTCTGATTCAGGGGGAGGGTCATCCACATGACAACATTTGATACCATCATCCGGGGGGCCCGGGTGGTGCTGAGAGATCGGGTAGAGCAACTGGATATTGGCATTACTGGTGAAAAAATAACAGACATATCCACACGGCTGGCCGCTGGCGAAGCGACTAGAATTATAGAAGCTGAAGGCCTTACAGTGATGCCGGGAGTGGTGGACATTCATGTACACTTCAATGAACCCGGACTCGCCAGTTGGGAGGGATTTCGATCGGGTTCGGCAGCTCTTGCCGCAGGGGGAATCACAACCTATGTCGATATGCCACTCAACGGCGTTCCACCAACAACGAGACCAGAAGCATGGAAAATGAAAATGAAAGCAGCCGCAGACCAATCCTATGTTGATTATGCCTTCTGGGGAGGTTTGGTTCCCGGCAATCGTGAGGAACTTGCTCCACTGGCAGGGTTGGGTGCTGCCGGATTCAAGGCATTTATGTCTGAGCCGGGTGGAGATGGGGAAGATATCTTTGCCAGGGCCGATGACCACACGCTATTGGACGGGATGAATGAAATTGCAACATTAAACCGTGTGCTGGCACTTCATGCAGAGGACGAGGGCATAGTTGCCGAACTCGGTGCAAAAAGCATTGCAGCGGGAAAGAATGAACCGATGGATTATATCCGGTCCCGTCCTGTTGAAGCCGAAGTCGTTGCGGTTGCCCGGGCGTTGCAATATGGCAAACAGACCGGTTGTGCGCTGCATTTTGTGCATATTAGCACCCGGGAAGCACTGGATATGATTGCAGAAGCCAAGCGGCGTGGGCAGGATGTCACTTCGGAGACATGCCCTCATTATCTGACGCTGATTGATCAGGATGTGGTCCGATTGGGTGCAGTGGCGAAATGTGCTCCACCGCTTCGCAGCTCTTCCGAGCAGGAGCAGTTATGGGATGCACTGACCTCAGGATTAATTGATGTTATTGCCTCAGACCACTCTCCATGTCCGCCATCCATGAAACAATCCGATAACTTTTTTGAAATCTGGGGCGGTATATCCGGTGCACAAAGCACACTGCTAATCATGCTGGAGGATGGACATCTTCAGCGTAATATCGACCTCCCGTTGCTCGGAAGAGTGCTCTCCCTTCAGCCTGCCAGAAGGCTTGGTCTGGAGAACAAAGGAGAGATTGCGATTGGCAAGGATGCAGATCTGGTCCTGATTGACTGGGAGAAAAGCACAAGCCTGAACACAGAGGATCTGCTCTATACGCATAAACAGAGCCCTTATGTGGGACGTACATTTAACTGTCAGATTGCAGACGTATTTTGCCGTGGGCAGCGTGTTTACAACTCGGAATCCGGATTATCTCCTGTGCCTCTCGGGCAACACATTACGGCTTACTCTTCTAGTCCCATCGAAGCGGGAACGGAGGAGACGCCATGACGGAGTCTGGAGTATACCGGTCATCCGGTACCAATAATGCACCACTTCCTTTGCCGGATGTGGAACAGGTGGAGCTGCAAGCCATGCTTGACTGGCTGTCGACATATGGTGCGGATACACAAGGTGGCGTTACAAGACTGTTGTATGACTCGGCTTGGTGTGAAGCACAAGGTGTCCTTGCAGCCAAAATGCAGGAGAAAGGGCTGTCTCCCGAATTTGACCAGTCCGGTAATCTGTATGGCACACTCCAGGGCGAGGGTAAGGAATCAGCGACTGGTGCTGAAGAATTACCGATTGTTACCGGATCACATATTGATACGGTGGTGTATGGCGGCAAATATGATGGTGCTTACGGTGTGGTGGCGGGTGTCCTTGCTTTGGAGTATTTGCAGAAGCATTTCGGAGCACCGAAGCGCACACTTCAAGTGGTATCGTTATGCGAAGAAGAGGGAAGTCGCTTTCCTTTTGCGTATTGGGGTTCACGCAGTATAACTGGAATAACGTCTCTGGAAGATGTAGAGCATTTGAAGGATCAAGACGGCGTTACATTTGCACAAGCGATCCGGGATGCGGGTTTTGGACCTGATAGTGCATATAGACCTGCCGCGAAAAATTACGGTGCCTTTATTGAGCTTCACATTGAGCAAGGTCAGGTTCTGGAACGTCTTGGACATTCGATTGGAGTCGTATCCGACATTGTAGGTCAGAAGCGGTTCAGTATTACCGTAAGCGGAGAAGCGAATCACGCGGGGACGACGCCGATGTCCTGGCGCAAGGATGCACTTGCCGGAGCAGCCGAGATGATTGCTGCAGTAAGGAATATCGCATTGGAAGCAGGAGAACCGTTGGTAGCCACAGTTGGGCGAATCACAGCTGATCCGGGTGTTGGAAATGTGGTTGCAGCACGGGCGGTATTTTCACTGGATATCCGCCATATTCGGCAGGAAAGTATTGATCGCTGCTGGCAGGATATGCTTCAGGCTTTTAGTCGGATTGCAGCCGAGCAGCAGCTTGGACTGGACTGGGAAGAACATCTGTCAGTGACACCCATTCCTATGAATGCAGAGATGATCTCAGACATTCAGGATACCTGTGAGCAGGAGCTGTTGTCCTATTGGCTAATGCCAAGCGGCGCGGGACATGATTCGCAGATTTTTCAGCCGGCTTGTCCAACAGCCATGATTTTTGTGCCGAGTCAGGACGGTATCAGTCATAATCCACTTGAATATACAGCTGAGGCAGACCTGATGCACGGTTTTCGGGTTCTGGTCCGGCTACTCTATAAATACGGTTACGGGAGTTGAATGAAGATGTCCAACTATAAAGAATTATCTCCGTCCTTGCGGACCATTATGACCCCGGGACCGGTTGAAGTTGATCCACGCGTACTCAGAGCATTATCCTTTCCGATCCTGGGTCAGTTTGACCCGGAGTTCACATCCTTAATGAACGAGACGATGGCAATGCTGCGAGAGTTATATATGACAGATAACGAGTGGTGTTATCCAGTCGATGGTACATCCCGTTCAGGGATTGAAGCTGTGTTGGTCAGTCTGATCCAGCCCGGTGACAAAGTTCTCGTCCCGATCTACGGACGATTCGGACATCTGCTGGTTGAAATCTCGGAACGCTGTGGTGCCGAGGTTGTCTTTTTTGAAACGGAATGGGGAACGGTATTTGATCCGGAAGAGGTCATCAAGGCGATTCATACCCATAAACCGAGTCTGGTTGCGATGGTTCACGGTGAGACTTCCACCGGGCAGATGCAGCCTCTTGCCGAGATTGGCAAAGCCTGTCGCGACCTTGATATTTTACTCGTTGTGGATGCTGTGGCTACCATTGGTGGAACTCCGGTAGAGACGGATGCTTGGCATCTGGATGCGGTGATGGGCGGAACGCAGAAATGCCTGTCCGTTCCTTCAGGGATGGCACCTCTCACGTACAACAGTCGTGTGGAACAGAAACTGATGAGCCGCAAAACAGTTGAACGCGGATTGCGAGATGCAACCAGTGCGCGGGCAGAAGGCCGCACCATTGCCAGTAATTATTTTGACCTGAGCCAATTGCAGGATTACTGGAGTTCAGCACGGTTGAACCACCATACGGAGGCCACCTCCATGCTCTACGGTCTTCACGAAGGTTTACGCATTCTGCTGCAAGAAGGATTGGAGGCCAGGTTCCAGAGACATCTGGTAAATGAACGTGCGTTGGTTGCTGGAATTCAGGGAATGGGACTACAGTTGTATGGGGATATGTCCAGTAAACTTCCGGTGGTCACTTGTATCACGATTCCGGAGGGGATCGATGGTGAGTCGGTGCGCAGCATGTTACTGAACGATTTCAGCATTGAGATTGCGAGTTCATTTGGACCGTTGAAAGGGCAGATCTGGCGGATCGGTACAATGGGATTCAGCTGCCAGCGCAAGAACGTACTTCATGTGCTTGGAGCGCTGGAAGCTGTTCTATTACGTCATCGTCACGTACTACCTGCCGGTGAAGCAGTGCAGGCCGCATTGGATGTGTATGCAGGGAAGGAGGGTGCCTTATGTTAAACCAGATGCCAATCTCCAGAGAGGTTATGGTCACCTCTCCTCATTATCTAGCGAGTGCAGTTGGAAGTTCTATCCTCCAGCAGGGCGGGAATGCTTATGATGCCGCTGTTGCGGTCAGTGCAGCTCTGGGTGTGGTATATCCGCATATGACCGGACTTGGCGGGGATGCCTTCTTCCTGATTCATGACGGAGCCAGCGGTGAGATTACCGCCTATAACGGAAGTGGCCGCTCAGCCGCAGGCATTCATGCGGATACGTTCAAAGCGATGGGCATGAATGCCATCCCTCAACGTGGTGTGCTTAGTGCCATCACGGTTCCGGGAATGGTGGATGCCTGGTGGGAAGTCTGGTCTCGGTACGGTAAGTTACCGTGGGAGCAGTTGCTTGAACCTGCCGCACAGTATGCGGAAAAAGGATGCCCTTTATCCCGGAATCTCCGCCTGTGGATGGAAAGGGATGAAGATTTCATTATGGGCCATACACCGCTGCGAGCGGTATTTGCGCCTTTGGGTA
Organism: Paenibacillus amylolyticus; assembly: GCF_047302515.1. Classification (GTDB taxonomy): domain Bacteria; phylum Bacillota; class Bacilli; order Paenibacillales; family Paenibacillaceae; genus Paenibacillus; species Paenibacillus amylolyticus_G. The sequence continues at coordinate 1,929,971 of NZ_CP168019.1, forward strand.
CACTTTTGCAGGAAGGTGAGCTGCTGATCCAGCCTGATCTTGCTGCCTCCATTCGTCTGATTCAGACGGAAGGTCGAGATACTTTTTATACAGGAGAACTCGCGGATCGTCTGACTTCAGCTATTCGTGAGGATGGGGGCATGCTTGCCCCAGCAGACTTTGCAGGCCATCGGGGCGAGTGGGTGAATCCGGTCAGTACGGGGTATCGTGGCTATGAAGTTCATCAGATGCCGCCCAACTCGCAGGGATTCTCGATGCTGATGATGTTAAATATGCTGGAGCATACGGATCTGTCCTCTGTAGCACGTACCTCACCGGAATTCTATCATCTTATGGCGGAAGTGGTGAAAAAGGCGTTTCGAGATCGTGACCGTTATCTGACTGACCCGGATTTCAGGGATATTCCGCTGGATCTTCTGTTGTCCAAAAGTTACGGAGACCAATTGTGGAATGAGATTCAGTCTGCTCCACCTGTGGCACAGCCGTTTTTGTCTAAAACGATAGGTCAGGACACGGCGTATGCAGCGGTTGTGGATAGCGAAGGCAATGCCGTTTCATTCATTCAAAGCCTGTATTTTGACTTCGGTGCAGCGTATGTACCGGGGGATACGGGAGTTATCATGCAGAACCGGGGGGCTTTTTTCTCCTTAGATCCGAGAGATGCCAACGTACTGGAACCGAACAAACGCTCATTCCATACCCTCATGCCGGGCCTCGTTACACGAGATGGCAAACCTTATATGCTCGTGGGTACACAGGGGGGAGAAGGGCAGCCGCAGACACAATTATCGGTGCTTACCGGAGTGCTTGATTACGGGCTGAACATTCAGGAAGCAATTAGCCTGCCACGTTGGGTGTACGGACGTACCTGGGGCGAAGAAGGCGATACGATGCGTGTGGAGAACCGATATCATGATGACGTATGTGCAACCCTTGCCCAGTGGGGACATAACGTTGAAGCCAGAGCGCCATGGGACGGTATTATGGGACAGTCGCAAGGCATTGTCATTCGTGAGGACGGCATGATTAGCGGAGCAGCAGACCCTAGGGGCGATGGGATGGCTATTGGATGGTAATAGACAGCGATCAGAAGGTTGGTCTGTCATTAGAGTGAAAGTGTAAATATGTATGAGTTGTACTATATAGACAGACACAGATAGGGGAGATTGGCATGGGAACGATCCTGCTGAAAGGCGCACAGCTTGTGACGATGAATGCAGAAGAGGAGGTGTTCATCGGAGATCTGTTGATCGAGGATAACAAAATCAAGGAGATTGCAGCGCACATCGACGTTCAGGCTGACCAAGTCATTGATGCTCGCGGTAAAGTGCTGTTGCCAGGTTTCATCCAGACGCATATTCATCTGTGTCAGACCTTGTTCCGTGGACGTGCGGATGATCTGGAACTGATGGATTGGCTCCGTCAACGTATCTGGCCGCTGGAAGCAGCGCATGATGAGGAGTCCGTGTATTATTCGGCAATGCTCGGATTGGGCGAATTGATCTCCAGCGGAACCACAACCATTCTGGATATGGAGACGGTACATCACACAGACTCGGCGTTTCAGGCGATGGCACAGAGCGGCATCCGGGTCATTTCTGGCAAGGTGATGATGGATCATGGAGACGAGGTTCCGGAACCCCTGCGTGAGGATACAGCAACTTCGCTGCAACAAAGTGTGGATCTGCTGGAGAAATGGAACGGGTTTGGCGGAGGTCGCATTCAATATGCTTTCTGTCCACGCTTCGTTGTATCGTGTACCGAAGAATTGCTGGTAGAGGTGCGCGACTTGTCCAATAAATATCATGTCAAAGTTCACACCCATGCCTCTGAGAATCGTGGAGAGATCGAACTGGTAGAACACGAACGCGGAATGCGCAACATCGTATACCTTGATCATATCGGTCTGGCTACCCCGAGATTGGTGCTTGCTCATTGTGTATGGCTAAGTGAGGAAGAGAAAGAGATCATCCGCAAGCGCGGTGTCAAAGTCACTCACTGTCCTGGATCAAATATGAAACTATCCTCCGGGGTAGCGGATATTCCAGATCTGCTTAATCGTCAGATCGCGGTTGGGATTGGGGCAGATGGTGCCGCATGCAACAACAATCTGGATATGTTTCAGGAGATGCGCCTCACGGCCCTGATGCAGAAGATTCCTCATGGCCCAACAGTGATGGATGCCCGGACTGTATTACGTATGGCTACCATGGGTGGTGCAGAGGTGCTTGGCATGTCGAAGGAAATTGGCAGTCTCGAAGTGGGCAAAAAGGCAGATATGCTGCTGCTGGATCTGGATGATTTCCACACGTACCCTTCCTATGAGACGGATGTCTATTCCCGTGTGGTCTATTCTGCAACACGTAGTTGTGTGGACACCGTAATTATCGATGGTAGCATTGTACTCAAGAATCGTAAGATTCAGACGATTGATCGTGGCATTGTGCTGCGTGAGTCGGATAAAAGTATTGCGAGATTGATGAAACGTATCTGATCGAAGGAAGTTTATGCAATTCCAGAAAGGATGGAGACCGCTATGGAAATGCATGATCTGTGTGCAATTGCAGCCCGTGAAACGCGCTGTGTGCTCGCAACAGCGATTAAGGTAGAGGGTCATGCTTACCGTAAGCAGGGAGTCTCTATGCTGTTGACCGAGGATGGCAAAATGTATGGTAGTATCAGTCCGGGATGTCTGGAGAGTGATCTTCAGGCCCGGGTGAGCCATGTGCTGGATACGAAGCAGATGGAATTCGCGGAATACGACATGCGTCCCGAGGATGATCTGTCCTGGGGTGAGACGATTGGCTGCGGCGGACTCGTTGTTGTGTTGCTTGAACCTGTGTGTGGTGAACTCCGATATACGTTACAGAAGATGCATGAGTGTTTTCAATCCGGCGTTACAACAGCGTTAACCCGAACGTTCCAAGATGATTACACAAGGGTTCAATATGGATGTAAACGGATTGAACCAAAGGGTACTCGGCGCCAGCCAATCTTACGTCCTTCGCTCGTCCCTCCTCATGATCGCGTGGCGAATTATAATCCATCTTCATTGCAGGTTGATGTACAACACAGCAGTGGTAATATCAAGCATGAATATTCGGCATCAAAACAACATTCTCCCGATATACCTCGCCTTACGCTTGTGCCTGAAATGGTAATTGCTACGTCAAACGAATCTCACTCTTCCCATCTATCCGGTGATTCACAACATATCTCTGATACTGATGCTGAAATACCGACAAATGACGGGATTTCAACGAATCCCTGGGATCTTCCGCAGCAACTTACTTCGCTGTATACGCCTAAACCTCGCCTGATTATCATCGGAGCCGGGAATGATGTTATTCCTGTTGCAAGACTCGCCCAATCCGCAGGATTCCGTGTTGTGGTAGCCGATTGGCGAGAGTCCTTGTGCACCTCGGAAAGGTTCCCAGAAACTGAACTTGTACTTGGTTTCCCATGTGAGATCATGCCTCAGTTAAACGTAAACAACGGAGATTATTTGATTTTAATGAGTCACAATTTTCCCCGCGAACGTGAACTGTTAGAGATGGTAGTGGACTGTGAGTACGCGTATCTTGGCATCATGGGTTCCAAAACACGAACAGCCCGTCTGCTGGATGGCTTACCACCGTTGAAATATGTGCATTCTCCCGTTGGTTTGAGCATCGGAGCAGACGGTCCCGAACAGATCGCCATCAGCATTGCAGCGGAATTGATCGCATGTAAACATAAGGTTTCTTCCTTGAGTTCTGAGTTGCAGAAGGGAAGCGTTGCACATGCGAATGACGGGCATAGTTCTGGCAGCAGGTAAGAGTCGTCGGCTTGGTCGGGATAAACTCTCGGTTGTCATGCCTGACGGGAGGTCCCTGGCTGCATGGTCACTGGAAGCTGCGCTGAATTCGGAGTTGGATCAAGTGGTCTGTGTGGTCAAACCGGAAGATTCGCTGACATGGCTGCCTGTAAAATGGTTTGATTCTGCCGCGTATGCCTACCATCCCACAGCAAGACTTCGAATTGTGGTCTGTGCTGACTATGCCTGCGGTATGGCCAATTCTCTTCATTCTGGCGTATTGTCGGCAATGGAGTACAAACCGGAGGGCATTCTCATGTTGCTGGGCGATCAGCCTTTATTACAAGCACAGGATATCAATCGGGTGACCACAGCACTGGCTACCCACAAGCTGAGTGACTATGTCGCAGCTACCGACGGTGAGGGAGGCAAGCCGCCCGTTGCTTTTCGCTCCCATATGTTCGGACCTCTGTTGTCTTTGCATGGAGATGAGGGGGCACGCAAGATTATGCGCAGCGCTAACTATTCAGGTGTACATGTACCACTGTCTGAGACTAGCTTCTGGGATGCGGATACAGAACCGGAATTGGAACGCATTCTGAGTCATGTATATGAATCGCAGCAGACAGACTAAATAACAGGAGAAGATTAATGACTATGTATAATTTAATTACATGATCAGGTCAGCCAGGCAGTCTGGTTGGCCTGTTTGTCTTCTTTTCACGTATGGTGAAAGAGAGCCAATGTTAGCTTTCGATAGATCGTGATGCATCAAGCACAAATAAAACACAGGTTTTATACATTTATCCAAAACGATGTAAAGGTAATTGACGTTGCTGCTGAACTCTCATATGATTTGAAGAATTATCTGGATCAGACGGTTGAATTTCCTGCCCAAGGAAGAGAGAGAAAGGGGATGCAGCGATGGTAACACCGGCATACGGTTCTGGAGCATTGCCATCGGTATGGCAACCTGAGAACCTGCAAGAACTGCAAACGTTGAGAAGTAGACTGAAAGGGATATGTTGTTTCACGGCAGGTGGAACATTGCTACGAACCCAGTGGGAGGGCGGCTTGATTCCTGCGCCTGAACACATGATTAGTCTGGTTCGTATTCCTGAAATGAGCGGTATATCTATTCGTGGAGATGAGATAGTCATTGGAGCAATGAACCGATTAAAGGAATGTGCATCAGACGACGTGTTGCTGCAACAACTGCCGATTCTGCAAGAAGCGGTGAATGCAATTGCGGCTCCTTCCATTCGTAATGTGGCAACCATTGGCGGGAACATTGTATCCGGAGTAGGGGATACGCTGCCTGCTTTGCTTGTATATGATGCGAAGCTGCACTGGTTGACGGATAGCGGAATCGAGATCCGCAGTGCGTCTTCCTGGCTTCAGGGTGGACGGGATGGTAGCCGTAATCCAGGGGATGTATTAATCTCGATTCATATTCCGATAAGACCGTCCTCTCTGGTTGATGTAGACGATGAGCAGAGACATGCAGCACGAGAAGTTTCCTTTTACCGCAAGTTGGGTCGACGGGAGACGTTCAGCGCATCGCTGGTGACGGTTGCGTTATACGGTGAGATTGATTTGGATAACCGCTGGACCAAGATTGCGATTGCGGCTGGTGGAGGCTCAGGCATGGCGATACGACTTCTGGAGTCGGAACGACAGCTTCTTGGTAGCGAAGCTACTGTCATGCAAGCGGCCAATCTCGCAGCTACTGTGGTTGACGAGTTTACGACGTATGGCGATGCATTTGCAACAGAACAATATCGCAAACAGACCGCAGGCAACATGCTTGGTGCCGGGTTATGGGAGGCACTTCACGAATAGAAGAATTCGATCACACAAAGGGGGAGAGGCATCATGCTACTGAATCGGAAACAGAGCGGGAAACGCTGGCACCTGCGGCCAGATGGGACACCCAAAGTAACAGGTCAGCTTCAATATCTGACGGATATGACGCTACCTGACATGATTCATGGCAGAGTATTGCGAAGCGAATATCCTCATGCTCGTATACTGTCTATAGATACTTCGGAAGCTGAGGCGTTGGAAGGTGTCTATGCGGTTTTGACCTCCAAAGATGTGCCTGGTCTGAATCGTTTTGGCATAGCGACCCCGGATCAGCCTGTGTTCTGCGAGGATATTGTACGTTATGTCGGTGACGCCATTGCAGCGGTTGCTGCGGACTCCCCGGAACGTGCGGCGCTTGCACTGGATGCGATCCGTGTAGTGTATGAGGAACTCACACCTTTGAATAGTACAGACGCAGCTCTGGCTCCCGGCGCACCAGAGCTGCATGAGCATGGTCCAGGTAATGTGCTGCATCGCACGGAGATCAAACGTGGAGACGCCAAGCAAGCCTTTGCCACGTGTGATCATATCGTGACAGAGACGTATTATACGCCACGCCAGATGCATGCGTACATGGAGACAGAAGGTGGCTTGTTTGTCCCGGATGAAGAGGGGCGGCTGAATGTATACGCGGCAACGCAACATGGATATAAAGACCGGATGCAGCTTGCACGCATTATTGGCTGTCCTGAAGAAGATATCCGGGTGGTGTCTTCACCGATTGGTGGTTCGTTTGGCGGAAAAGATGAACTAAACGTACAGCCCTATGGTGCACTACTGGCCTTGAGATGCGGACGTCCTGTGAAAATGCATAATTCTCGTAAAGAATCCGTGCGTGCAGGGCTGAAACGGCACCCAATGAAGATTGAAATGCAGACTGGCATGAGTCGAGAAGGCATCATACAGGCGCACCGTGTCCGCATTACAGCAGATACGGGAGCGTATGCCACACTTGGCGCACCGGTGCTGAACTTCTGTACCGAGCATTGCCTTGGACCCTACGCCATTCCAAATGTGGATGTGGAAGGTGTATCTGTCTATACGAATAACGGGCTGTCAGGTGAGTTTCGCGGATTTGGCGGGAATCAGGCGATTTTTGCCATGGAAGGCCAGATGGATCGGCTTGCAGCAATCATGAACATGGACCCTTGGGAGTTCCGCAGACGTAATATGCGGGAAAAGAATGATCCTGGACCGCTGAATCAACGGATTCTGGTTACGGATGGACTGTCCCAAGTATGGGAGGCAGTGGATCGCTCCGAACTTTGGCAAAGACATCAGAGTCCCCCGGCAGATCCTGCTCTGCCGCCGTGGATCAAGCGCGGAGTCGGAGCAGCCATCGCCATGCACGGTGCAGGGCTGGGTTATGGCATTCCAGATCCTGCGGGAGGCCGCCTGTCCCTGAACAACGAAGGCAAGATTGAGGTGGCGTTCAGCTACGAGGAATTTGGTCAGGGGCTCATTGCAACGCTGGAAATTATGTTGGGTGATCTGTTCCAATGCAGTACGTCGGATCTCAGTATCATCATTGGAGATACGGATCGTGTGCCACACAGCGGATCAAGCACAGCTTCACGTTCAACAACGATGGCTTGGATGGCTCTTCAACGCTTGCAGACTCCATTTCGTTCCCATGTTCTCACTGTTGCCTCTGCCTTGTCAGGCGTTCCGGCAGATGAACTGGTAACAGGACCTGGTGGTGTATGGCGCAAAGACCAGCTTCCTGCCGGAAGTTCAGAAGCGGAAACAGATTTGCAAAGAACAGGAAAGAGCGAGAAGGAAATAGTATTGGCTCTGGAAGACGTAAATCAAACGTCTGAAGAAGCAGGAAAACTAGAGAAGGCTGAAAAATATGAACTGGCTGAGAACGTTGCTGGAGGGACTGAAAGTGATCAAACTGTTGAAATTCATTTAGGTGCATCTCCATACCTGGCGAAAGAGGGAGTTTCATCAGGCTTATTGATCTCGTATGCTGAACTCGCAACGCAGGGCGAAGCCGATGAATGGATTTTCGATACAAAGTTTGATTACCCAACTACGCCAGATAATGTGGTAGGCGGGCATTATTTGTATACGTATGCGGCGGTTGCGGCAGAGGTGGAAGTGAATACTTTGACCGGAGAAACCAAGCTTCTTGATACACGCCATGTTGTTGCGGCAGGCCCAGTTATCAACCCTATGGGTTATATCGGACAGATTGAAGGCGGTAGTGTCATGGCGCTTGGATTCACGTTAACCGAGGATGCGGTCATGCAGGACAGCCGTTATGTAACCACCAACCTCGACACGTATCTGATCCCAACCATTCAGGATATTCATACCAATCTGGAGGTTGAGGCTATTGAAGACTTACCAGAAGGTGATGCGTTTGGCCCTAGGGGGATCGGTGAGATAGGCTCCGTTGCGCTTGCGCCGGCCATCACAGCCGCAATTCACCAGGCGACAGGCGTATGGGTTAACCGTCTTCCTGTACCGAGGGAACAACTGGTCAGACCTTTAAATGTACCTTTGCAGGAAGGGGTGAGTCCATCATGAGTAAACCACTTGAGAATCACTGGACAGCTGTTGTGAATGGCGAACAGAAATATCTGGAGATCGCGCAAACGACTCGACTTGTCGATGTGCTTCGGACTCATTTGCAACTGACGGGTACCAAAGTATCTTGCGAAGTTGGTCGCTGCGGCGCATGTATGGTTCTGATGGATGGAGAGCCTGTGAATTCCTGTCTTATCATGGCTTATCAATGTGAAGGCAGTGACATTATGACGATTGAAGGTCTGCACGGCGAGGAGAAAGGCACTCTACATCCGATTCAACAGGCTTTTGTGGAGGAAGGTGGCTTTCAGTGCGGCTACTGTACTCCGGGCATGGTGATCTCAACCAAGGCATTACTGGATGCACATCCTGAGCCTTCTCAAGAACAGATTGAAACGGGATTATGCGGGAATCTGTGTCGTTGTACCGGCTACGGTGGCATTATTCGGGCGGTACGCAAGGCAGGGGAACGCTGTGTGGTAAAAGAAACGTCTGCCGAGGAAACCGTAAGTTGAGCCGGGACCTAGGCCGAAGATATAAGCAAGGGCAATTGAAGAAACATACGTGAAAAAAAGCATCCGAATAGGAATGCTTTTTTTTTGTTGTTTATCAGGTTTTCTTTCAAGTACACATCTAATGTGAGATGAAGTTTCATACGCTAAATTGATTAGATTATGAACCGTTTTCGTCAATTATCAAGTCGGAAGAGAGAAAGGAGATATAATGTTCAAAGTACTGGTACAAAAGAATTTAAAACATTCTCATTCACCATATATTTACAAAAATTGATGCACATGCTATGTTTAAAATGAAAGCGCCATCATGAATGGGTTCATTGACATTTCATTATCATATTTCACTTGGGAAGGAAGATGGAATTGATGAAAAATTTGCTCAAAAAGGCAACCGCAATGATGCTGGCATTGGCCCTACTGCTTGGATTAATGACAGCGCCCGTTCATGCAGACACACCATTGTTCACCATCGAAAGCGAAGATGCGCAGCTCACCCCGGATCTTCAAGTGGTTACTTCAATCTATGGACAACCCAAGCCCGGATTCTCAGGGGCCGGATTTGTCTGGATGCAGAACTCTGGCACATTAACCTTCACAGTTACTGTCCCGGAAACCGGCATGTACGCAATCTCCACACGATATATGCAGGAGCTTAGTGCAGATGGTAGGTCACAAAATTTAATCGTGAATGGTGTTACGAAAGGGGCGTATATGCTGCCTTACACGACAGCATGGTCAGACTTCGATTTTGGCTTTCACAAGTTGAATCAGGGTGCCAACACGATTGAGCTGAAGGCTGGCTGGGGCTTCGCGTATTTTGATACTTTTACAGTGGATCATGCGGATTTGGACCCTTTGAATGTACAACCAGTTCTCACTGATCCTGAAGCTACACCGGAAACTCAAATTTTGATGAATTATTTAACGGAGGTATACGGAAACAACATTATTTCTGGTCAGCAAGAGATCTACGGAGGAGGGAATGACGGAGACTCGGAGCTTGAATTCGAATGGATTCATGAGCTGACCGGAAAGTATCCGGCTATCCGTGGCTTTGATCTGATGAATTATAATCCGTTGTATGGCTGGGAGGACGGTACAACCGATCGTATGATTGATTGGGTGAATAACCGTGAAGGTATTGCAACAGCTTCCTGGCATATTAATGTGCCTCGTAATTTCAATACGTATGAGCTTGGGGACTTTGTGGATTGGAAAGAGGCGACCTACAAGCCAACAGAAACGAATTTTAATACAGCAAATGCGGTAATTCCCGGTACCAAAGAGTATCAATACGTGATGATGACCATCGAGGATCTGGCAGAACAATTGCTGATTTTGCAAGATAACGATGTGCCAGTGCTTTTCCGTCCGTATCATGAAGCAGAAGGCAACGGCGGGCTGAACGGGGAAGGTGCATGGTTCTGGTGGGCTTCGGCAGGTGCAGAAGTGTACAAAGAGCTATGGGATCTGCTATATACCGAACTGACCGAGACGTATGGCTTGCACAATCTGATCTGGACCTACAACAGCTACGTATACAGCACTTCTCCTGCTTGGTATCCGGGCGATGATCAGGTAGATCTTGTTGGATATGATAAATACAATACGATCTACAACCGTTATGACGGTTTGTCCGGCGTACCGAATGAAGATGCAATTACCTCGATTTTCTATAAGCTTGTTGAGTTGACGAATGGTACGAAAATGGTAGCCATGACGGAGAACGATACGATCCCAAGTGTGAAAAATCTGACAGAGGAGAAATCAGGATGGCTGTACTTCTGTCCTTGGTATGGTGAGCATCTGATGAGTTCTGCTTTTAATTATCCGGCAACATTGAAAACGCTCTATCAAAGTGATTATGTCATTACGTTGGATGAGCTGCCAAATCTAAAGGTTAACAATCCCAACCCCAGTGCATCCATCACACCCGGAAACGTCGAATTTGACAAATACACGCCCAATCAAAGCGATAAAACCGTAACCGTGAATGCAAACGGCAATACGCTAACTGCTCTCCGGGCAGGCAACAATGCGTTGACCACAACGACAGACTATACCTTGAACGGAAGCACATTGCTGTTGAAAAAAGCTTATCTGGCAACCCTGCCAGTTGGTGAGCATTCGATTGTTCTGGATTTTAATCAAGGCCAGGACCCTGTGTTAAAAGTCAAAATTGTGGATTCAACACCGGGTACAAATGCTGTGATTTCTCCTGTGCATGCAACATTTGATAAAGCGACGAATCCCGCGCAGGATATTACCGTATCTCTCACCTTAAACGGCCGTCAGCTCACAAGCATCACAAAGGGGGATGTTACGCTTGTATCAGGTCAGAATTATACAGCATCCAGCTCTGCTGTTGTTCTGAACAAATCCTATCTTGCGACGCTTCCCCTGGGCCAGAACGTATTGACCTTTCACTTCAATGGAGGAAATGACGCTGTGCTAACGGTGAACGTCGTAGATAGCACGGTTACTGTGCCAGCGGGGGATTTGACGATTCAATCTTTTAACGGCAATACAAGTGCATCCACTAACGGCGTCTCACCCAAGTTCAAATTGATCAACTCAGGCAATTCGGCTATTCCGTTGAGTGATGTAAAACTCCGGTATTACTATACAATTGACGGGGAGGATGCTCAGAGTTTCTGGTCCGACTGGGCCAGTATGGGCAGTGCGAATGTAACGAGCAATTTCGTTAAACTGGCGACTCCAGTTGCCGGAGCGGATCATTATCTTGAAGTGGGCTTTACAAGTGCGGCGGGATCACTGAATGCGGGCCAGAGCGCAGAGGTTCAAACACGCTTTTCCAAAAACAATTGGACAAATTACACACAGACTAATGATTACTCGTTCAAGGCATCCGGTAGTCAGTTCGCAGACCATGATAAGGTTACCGGGTATGTGAATGGTCAGCTGGTATGGGGAATTGAGCCGTAAAGGTAGGTAGCACGTTTAATGGGCTGGATCAGGGGTTGAACCTCTGATCCAGCCTTTTTATGGTGTAGAAGGTGTACACCGATTAGACGGAATGTTCTTTTTCACTTTTAGTATGTGACGATATATCCATGTCTGTTAATATGCGATCTATTATCTTTTTCGTATGGCCCATGATGAACTGAAGAAGTACACCTGCACAACATACGGTTATCAACGTTCCAAGCCCGATCGGCCCACTGAGCAGGAATGCCAGAATTAGAAATACAAAGTAAATCAATGTTCTCGATACAAATAAGGGAGTTCGAGTGATTTCATGCAAGATTAATGTTAAGCGGTCAATCGGAATGGGTGCAAAATTGGTCTGTAAATAAATTGCCGTGCCGATACTGATGATCATTAAACCAATGACAAAAGTCATTAATTTGCTGTACCAAACTTCGGGTGTGATCAAGGAATCAGATACATAAAGCCAGATATCAATCCCCACACCAGTAATGAATGCAGTGACGAGACCCAGGAACTCGGGTTTTTGCTGCTTCAAAAGCGAATTACATCCAATTAATAGGAAAGCAATGATGACCTCCCAGCTTCCTACACTTAGCCCTACATGATGTGACAGCCCTACCAGAAGTGCATCAAACGGTGAGGTGCCCAGTTCAGATTGGATGGTAAGGGAAATGCCAAGTGTTAAGATTAGAATACCTGCGACAAAAAGTACATATTTCAAATTCATTCACCCTCTTTTTTTGATATTATGTTGCAAATACAACAAAATTGAGTTAAATTCAATGTAACCCTTTTTTATTGCATTTGCAACAAACGATTAACTTGTTAAAGGAATGTGAATATAGATGACGATTCGTATAGAGATATGTACCATTGAACATGTATGTGAACTGCAGGAGATTAGTTATGAGACGTTTAATGAAACGTTTAAAGCGCAAAATTCACCCGAAAATATGAAAGCTTATCTGGAAAAGGCGTTTAATCGGGAGCAATTAGAAACGGAACTGTCCATGGCGGATTCGCAATTTCTTTTTATTTATGTCAACAATCAAGTTGCTGGGTACATGAAGGTGAATATCAATGATACTCAGACGGAGAATATGGGCTTGGAATCTCTCGAGATCGAGCGTGTGTACATCAAAAAAGAGTTCCAAAAACATGGCCTTGGTAAAGTGCTGCTCTATAAAGCCATAGAGATGGCAAAAGAACATCACAAAACGAATATTTGGTTAGGGGTGTGGGAGAAAAATGAAAATGCCATCGCATTTTATGAAAAGATGGGGTTTGTACAGACAGGAGCCCATGCGTTTTACATGGGAGATGAGGAACAGATTGATTTTATAATGAAAAAAACGATACTGTAACTGGATCATCGAGGGAAAAGCTTGGGAGAAAAATGCTATTGAGCAGAATTCTTTCGGGCTTTTTTATGTTTTACCAGAACCGTTGAATAATAAAATGAAGAAATTGACGAAGTTTAAAACATAATAAATATTATGTAAACTTATTATTTTCGATGACCTTCATAAGCTGCATCTATGGCTTTAGCAAAAGTTAAAGGCCTGATTAATACATAATTAACAGGAATATTTTGCTCAATAATCGTGAAGGTAATAGGCTGATCTAAGGATCATCAATACAATTTATTAGTTTATTTCTACGTTTGGACAGTCAGCCGAAAATCGTTTTCGTTCGTATTATGTTAGATAGAGTTACGTTCTTAATAATCAGTATATAAGTTGTATATACCTCATGTTAAAAGAACTTTTTACGCAGGAAACGGACGTGATAATCCACCATGTTGAATTATTTAGTTTTAGAGCGGAAAATGGAAACTAAAATTAATATTTCAAGTGAGAAATCAGGAGGATTGGACTCTTAAAACCAGCCGAAAAAAGGAGCGAAATCGATCAATATATTAATTGGATAAATAAGGAATACATCGTTAAAAAGGCGCTACTACGCCGATTATAGATCAATTTCATATGGATTTGCGATGGATTTAGTACCGCTTTCACGTTATGCTTTTGGAAATTGGAAAGGAAGTGGGAAAAATGGAACGCGAACTGGCGTTGGAAATTGTCAGAGTAACAGAATTGGCTGCGTTAGCTTCAGCACCCTGGATGGGACGAGGCGACAAGAACAGTGCAGATGAAGCGGCTACTTTGGCCATGCGCGCCATGTTCGATTCCGTGTCCATTCGCGGCACGGTGGTAATCGGTGAAGGAGAAATGGATGAAGCACCCATGTTGTACATCGGCGAGGAAGTGGGCAACGCTGAGGGGCCTGAGGTTGACGTGGCTGTAGACCCGCTCGAAGGTACAGAAATCGTGGCCAAAGGACTAAACAACGCTCTATCGGTTATTGCAGTGGCGGGAAAAGGTAACCTGCTCCACGCACCGGACATGTACATGGAGAAACTGGCGGTAGGTCCTGCGCTTGTAGGCAAGGTCAGCATTGAAGACCCAGTTGAAGTCACACTGGAGAAAGCCGCTGCCGCATTGAACAAAAACATCTCGGACCTCACTGTGATGATTCTGGATCGTGTACGACATGAGAGCACAATCAAGACGCTACGCAAGGTTGGCGTGCGGATCAAGTTCCTCAGTGACGGTGATGTTGCAGGTGCAATGGCACCTGCCTTCCCGGAGGCAGGCATTGATCTCTATGTCGGATCTGGAGGAGCGCCAGAAGGTGTGCTGGCTGCCGCAGCGCTGTCTTGCCTTGGGGGCGAGATTCAAGGTCGCCTGATGCCTGCCAACGCGGACGAATTTCAGCGCTGCTTGCAGATGGGGATTGATAATCCTTACAAAGTGTTAACGATGCAGGATATGATCGGCACAGAGGATGTCATTTTTGCTGCAACAGGTGTGACGCCAGGTGAGATCTTGGGAGGGGTACGATATCTTGCGGATGATCGTGCCGAGACGGATTCGATTGTTATGCGTGCCAAAACCAAAACAATTCGATTCATTCGTTCCCAACACTTCCTGCCTAACAAAGAAGTGCTGCACAAAGTAAGACAGCTCCAATCCACGCCAGAACCCTCGGATCGCATTCATGCGAAAACAATGGAACAGGCTGAGTTTAGTCAATCCTCCGTTGATCTTGGCGTTACAACGACGTTGTGAGCTGCACTCCCCATAATTGAACAAACAGGATCAACTGAAATCCTTGTAGTGAGTTTGATAAGTAACTTGGACCCCTAAGATTACAGAACATGAAGTTAATGAAAATACCATCTCTGGCAAGATAATAATGAGGGCTTGGATTAATCCAAACCCTCATTATTTTTTTGTGTTAAAAGCATTGACAACGGTTACATGGCATGAGAAAATGTACGCGCGTACATAAATATCGATTTTTAATTACTACATCATTAATAGGTGAGCTAGAAGGGGGTGAAATTCATGGCATCTCGTAAAGAAGTGGCTGATCTTGCGGGTGTTTCCGAGGCGACGGTCTCCCGGGTGCTTAATGGGGTAGGTCCAATTAAAGAAGAGACACGCCGCAAGGTTCTTGAAGCTTCCGAACAGTTAGGCTATGTGCCCAGCGCTCTTGCTCGCAGTTTTGCCAGAAGTAAAAGCGGGAACCTTGGCGTGGTATTACCTTATGTTCCGAAGGCGCATCTGTTCTCGGCGTATTTTTTCTCGGAAATGCTGAGTGGGATTGGAAGCAAAGCCAGAGACAATAGCATGGACCTGTTGGTTATGTTCCGAACACCCGGTGAAGTGATGAATTATACGGATCTGTTCCGGCGTCAGAAAGTGGACGCCTGCATTATCCTTGGTGCCAGAGATGATCATGAAGAACTGGCGGCCATGCAGCAACTTCATCAGGAAGGACACCCATTCTGTGTCATGAATCAGCATTTTGAGGGCCAATCGTTCACGGAAGTGGATGCGGATCATGTGGAAGGAAGCAGACTTGCCATACGTCATCTTACGGATCAGGGGTATCGCAAAATCGCTTTTCTCAATGGTCCGGACAGCTATTCTAACAGCCAGGAGCGAATGGAAGGCGTTCGTCTTGGCCTGCAAGAAGCAGGTATGGAGCTGGACCCGAGTCTATTGCTTAAAGGGAATTATAGTAGACGAAGTGGCATTGAGGCGGCAGCGATTGTAGCAGATCGCCTACATGAGATTGATGCTGTATTTGCGGCCAATGACCGGATGGCCATTGGTGTCATGCATGGTTTGCGTGAGCGGGGAATAAGGCCTGCGGATTTTCCGGCATTTGTGGGTTATGACGACTCCGATGCCGCCGAGATGGCGGTTCCGCCGCTGAGCAGCGTCAGGGTTCCATTTTTTGCGATGGGTGAACTTGCAGTATCGAAGCTTATGCATGGGTCTGTGGGTGATACACATAAAGCGAATAACTCTGTTGTAGCGGTAACCGAATCAGCGAGAGCGTTGTTGCCTACCGAACTGATCATCCGTGCTTCTTCTATCCGTCAATAGTTAATTGGTACACATATTGAAAGACTTTTTATTATTCCAAAGGAGGAAATGACCATGTCAAATCGTCTTCGTGTCGGAATGGTTGGATACAAGTTTATGGGGAAGGCCCACAGTAATGCCTATCGCAGTCTGCCGATGTTTTTCCCGTCTGCTCCGTTGCAGCCTGAGATGTCTGTGATCTGTGGACGTAACGAGCAGGGAGTGCAGGAGGCAGCGAATCAGTTCGGTTGGTCCGAAAGTGTAACTGATTGGCGTGAACTGGTGAAGCGGGATGATATCGATCTGATTGATATTAATGCGCCAAGTGATGCCCATAAGGAAATTGCGTTGGAAGCAGCTCGTCAGGGCAAACATCTGTTTTGTGAGAAACCACTGGCCTTGTCACTTGCGGATTCGCGTGAGATGCTTCAGGCAGCAGAGGATGCTGGAGTCGCACATATGGTGGGGTTCAACTACCGTTTCTCACCTGCGGTGCAATTAGCGAAGGATCTGGTGGAGAGCGGACGATTAGGTAAAATCTATCATTTCCGTGCTTTTTTCTTGCAGGACTGGATCATGGACCCTTCGTTCCCGCTGGTATGGCGTTTGCAAAAAGAAGTGGCTGGCTCCGGTTCCCATGGGGATCTGGGCGCGCATTTAATCGATCTGGCTCGTTTCCTTGTTGGTGAATTCCAGGAAGTCATCGGCATGAGCGAAACATTCATCAAAGAACGACCACTTGCAGCCGAGATGACCGGACTAAGTGCCAAGGGCAGTTCCAATGCAGATGCACCGATGGGAGAAGTAACTGTTGATGATGCCACACTATTCCTGGCACGATTCGCAGGAGGTGCACTGGGTAGCTTCGAGGCTACACGCTTTGCAGCGGGGCATCGTAGTACGAACTCGTTTGAGATTAACGGCAGTCTCGGTAGCGTACGATTTGATTTTGAACGGATGAACGAACTGGAAGTGTATTTTACAAAGGATGAAGAGGACGTACAAGGATTCCGCCGAGTACTGGCAACCGATCCTGCACACAAATATGCCGAAGCCTGGTGGCCTGCCGGACATACGATTGGATTCGAGCACACGTTCACGCATGAAATGCTGGAGCTGGTGACAGCGATCTCTGAAGGACGCCAACCATCACCGAGTTTCCACGATGGGGTCGCTTGTCAGGCTGTACTGGAAGCGGTAGAACGTTCGGTAACAGAACGGCGCTGGGTGACGCTTGAAGAGATGTGAGCAAGCAAAACAGTGACGTCAGAAATAAGGTTGAACACAACTAAACTAGGCGAAAGCGAGTGAATAAACGATGAGTAAAGCACTGATTGTATGGGGCGGCTGGGATGGACATGAACCGGAGCAGGTAGCAGCGATTTTTGAGCGTATTTTGAAGGAAGAACAGTTTGAGGTTGAAGTCTCAAATACGTTGGAGTCTTATGCGGATGCCGAGAAGCTGCTAGGTCTGGATCTGATCGTGCCGTTGTGGACAATGGGACAGATTGAGCAAGAACTCGTCAATAACGTATCAGCGGCTGTTCAGAGCGGTGTTGGCTTGGCTGGTCTTCATGGGGGGATGTGTGATGCCTTCCGAAATAACGTAGACTGGCAGTTTATGACGGGTGGACAATGGGTTGCTCATCCAGGCAATGATGGTGTGGAGTATATGGTAAACATGAAGCGTGGCTCTAGCCCGTTATTGGATCATATTGAAGATTTTCAGGTGAAAAGTGAACAGTACTACCTGCACGTAGACCCGGCAGTGGAAGTGCTGGCAACAACTCGTTTTCCAGTGGTGGCTGGTCCGCATGCGGCGAATGGTCCTGTAGATATGCCTGTTGTCTGGACGAAACGCTGGGGCGCAGGACGGGTATTCTATAACTCCCTGGGACATCATGCAGACATTGTAGACATGAAACCCGTGACTGAAATGATGCGCAGTGGATTCAAATGGACAGCAGCAGGCAAAGAACTTGCCAAGAGTCGAGTAAGTTCAGCAACCGAAGTGTACACAGGTATGGCGGACAACCAGAACTAATGAGATTGTAGTTGGATTGCAAACGTAACTTCAGTGTTAACCATTCATCCTCAATGGATAAACCATTTCTGATCCACGGCGAAGGGAGCCCCAGGTATGAAAACAATGAAAGTAGGCATTATTGGCTGCGGTAAAATCAGCGGTATTTATATGGAAAACTGTCACCGGTTCGAGGTGCTGGAACTTGTTGCTGTTGCGGATCTCGACCGGAAACGTGCCGAGGAGCAGGCAGCAGCCTATAACGTGCCTAACGTATACAGCGTCGACGAAATCTTGGCTGATCCCGAGATTGAGCTTATTATCAACCTGACGATTCCTTCCGTTCATGCGGATGTATGCTTGCGGGCACTTGAATCTGGCAAACATGTGTATGTAGAAAAACCGCTCGCGGTTACCCGTGAAGAAGGGCAGGCCGTGCTCGAAACAGCGAAGCGTAAAGGATTGCTTGTGGGCTGTGCACCAGAAACGTTCTTTGGTTCAGGTATCCAGACTTCACTTCAATTGGTGGAAGAAGGGGTAATCGGCAAGCCGGTGGCGGCGACCGCATTTATGATGAGTCGTGGTCATGAGCACTGGCACCCAGATCCGGAGTTTTATTACGCGTCAGGCGGTGGGCCAATGTTTGACATGGGTCCGTACTACCTCACGGCATTGGTCCAACTAATGGGCCCGATCAAGTCGATCGCAGGCATGACAGGTAAAGCCATGGAAGAGCGCACGATTACGAGTGAGAAAAAGAGAGGTCAGACGGTTCCCGTCGAAATTCCAACTCACGTTACCGGTCTGTTACAGTTTGAACAGGGGGCCATTGGCACACTGATTACAAGTTTTGACGTATTTGGCGGAAGTGCACTGCCACCGATTGAGATATATGGCACGCATGGTACATTGCAAGTACCTGACCCTAACACCTTTGGTGGTCCGGTTCGTTATCGCTTGCTGGGTGAACATGAATGGACGGAAGTTCCGCTTCTCCCAGGATATCAGGAAAATACACGCGGCATCGGTGTGGCAGATATGGCCTATGCAGCACATAGTGGACGTGCACACCGTGCGAGTGGGGAGCTGGCATACCACGTACTTGAGGCCATGTGGGCATTCCACGATTCATCAGATGAACAGACGTTCTACCAGATGAAAAGCTCGTGTCAGCGCCCGGCTGCATTGCCGGTGGATCTGCCATTGTATACATTGGATAAATAAGATAGCCATTATGACTTATATCATGATAAACAGCCCCTTTTCCTTCGAACAAGGAAAGGGGCTGTTTTTTATTAAATCAAAAAAATCTGGGAATAACAGCGATCGGAAGGTTGTTCTGTCATTGGAGTGTCCAGTGTAAATATTCTTTAGTTCAACTTATATAGCCATTTATGGCTCAAATCCCGCCTGACTGATCCAGATCTCATCCTCGGCAAAACAGTCTTTCATCCGCTGAACTACAGTCTGATACGCATCTGGATGATACCAATGCTCCATCCCCACTTGCTGATAGAGCGACTCCATGCCGAGTCGACGGGTGCGCTTGCCCTCACTGCCGTCGCCCATGAAGTAATCGTCAATGCATACACGTTGAACCAGAGGTCTCAATATGGCTGCAAACTGTTCACTGCTGGGTAATACGGGAGCAATCGCAACCTGCGTGGGTATTCCGGCATCCCGCAACTGTTCCAATGCACGTAATCGGCCCGCAATTGGGGGAGCGGAAGGACTGAAATGCTTGCGCATATCGTCCAGATCCGTCTCCACCGTCATGCTGACCCGAACCCGGTCACCTAACTGCTGTAGCAGATCTATATCCCGGGTAACGAGTGGACTGCGGGTTTGGACTAATACAAAATCGGGCGGATGCTGTACCATCGTTTCAAGTAATGAACGCGTGATACACTCCTTGTATTCGGCGGGTTGATACGGGTCGGTACTGGATGACATGAACAGAGTAACTTTCCCTTTGGTCAGGGCACGCTGCAACTCTTTGGCGAACACCCGGGAGGCCTCTTGTTTTACATCCACCCAGCTCCCCCAATCCTCTTTACGAAATAGGGAGACAGGCATCTGTCTGACATAACAATAAGAACAACCGAAGGCGCAGCCTGTGTAAGGATTCAGTGTATGTGTATATCCATTAAGAAACCCTGTCCCCTTGTTGAGTAACGTTTTGGGTACTTTGTAAGTAAGATTTGTCTTCATAAGTTCTCATGCCTTTCGCGGTAGTGTGCAGGTGTGAGACCTGTGTGTTTGCGAAATACAGTAATGAAATAAGCTGAGTTAGGTATACCGACATGGCGGCCAATATCGGTGACGGTAAGTCCGGTATGCTCAAGCAACTTCCGGGCTTCGGTAATTCGTTTATCCTGAATATATTGAACCGGTGTGCGGCCTGTAATCCGCTTGAACACACGATGTAGATGATAAGGACTGCCATGACTTACAGTGGCAAGGACCTCTAACGATAGAGGTTCGGCGTAATGATGTTCGATGTAATCCGTGATCCCGTATATCCACTCCTGATCAGGTACCCGCTCGCCTGTAGGTTTACAACGTTTGCAGGGTCTGAACTTTCGTGCCAATGCTTCTTCAACATGTTGGAATATCAGCACGTTTTCAGCTTTGGGTGCTCTGGACTTACAGGAAGGTCGGCAAAAGATACCCGTTGTCTGCACACCATAAAAGAACGTTCCATCATAAGAATTATCGTTGTTGATGATGGCATGCCAGTATTTTTCATCTATAGATTTGGGCAGTATGCGATCTTGATCTGGACTTTCCACGGTGATCACCTCATCTCTAATTATACCCCTGATTCCAAGGGATTGACGAAGTTTCAACTTAAAAAGCAAGATATCAATATTTGGGGATATGGCTCCTTCCTTCAATCTGAACGAAATATGAGCTACAATATACAAGATGGTATACAGGTTTAGAACTCAAATGAAATTTATAGATGAAAGAGGTAGGTAAGCATGGTTCGTTTTGGCGTAGTGGGTACCAACTGGATTACAGAAAGGCTTCTTGAAGCCGCAGCACAGGTTGAAGGGTTCAAATTAACCGCCGTGTATTCAAGAACTGAAGATAAGGCTAATGCATTTGCAGATAAATATGATGTGGAACACCGATTCACCGATCTGGAAAAGTTGGCGGCAAGTGATGTGATTGATGCAGTCTACATCGCAACACCGAATACGGTTCATGCGGAGCAGGCTGAGCTTTTTCTGAGAAACGGTAAACATGTATTGTGCGAGAAACCTCTGGCTGCGAATAGCGCGGAAGTTCGGAGTATGATCGATACAGCACGAAAACATCAGGTTCTGCTCATGGAAGCGATGAAATCGACTCTTGTTCCCCAGTTCAAAATGGTGCAGAAGAGCCTGCATAAAATCGGTCCTGTCCGCAAATACGTAGCAGGATACTCTCAATATTCTTCGCGTTACGACAAGTACAAAGAGGGGATTGTCCTGAACGCGTTCAAGCCTGAACTCGCTAATGGGGCATTAATGGATCTCGGTGTGTATTGTCTCTATCCATTGATTACGTTGTTCGGTGAACCTAACCGGGTTCAATCCCAAGCGATGATGCTGGAATCTGGCGTGGATGGACAAGGTAGTGTGCTGCTGGACTATGATGGGATGGATGCGGTCGTTACATACTCCAAAATCTCCAACTCTCATCTACCAAGCGAAATCATGGGTGAGCTGGGCAGCATCATCATTGACAAGATTGGCTCACCGGAACATGCAGAGATACGTTACAATGACGGTACGGTGGAGCAGCTCACAGTCGAACAAAACCATCCGGCGATGTATTATGAAGTGGAGGAGTTCGTGAATCTGGTTCAGCAAGGACAAAAGGAGTCCGACATGAACACGTATGAACGTTCCTATGTGACGATGCAGGTCATGGATCAGATTCGGAAGCAGATTGGGCTTGTGTTCCCTAACGATTGATTCAAGCGCAGGAAAGGAAGCTGAGACGAGACGAGACGAGATGAGATGAGCAACAATGGAGAGCGTCAGAAGAACAGCCGAGAAGATCAGCAGTCCAATGAATCTGGAGGTTTGGAACTGACACAGATCGTTTTCATAGGAAGAACCTTCGAGGAGTATATGAAAATGTTCAACCTGACGGTGGAGGATCTTACAGGCAAGTCCATTCTGGATTGTCCAGGCGGTGCCTGTTCGTTTAGTAGCCAAGCGCGCAAATTAGGTGCCAACCCCATGGCCGTGGATATGGCCTACAAATATGAGATCGACGAACTTGAAGTAAAGGGATTCCAGGATATTGAGCATACGATGAAACAGATGGAACCGGTGCAAAGCATATATGTGTGGGATCAATTTGGATCAATCCAGGGGTTAAAGGAAGAGCGAACTCGTGCCATCACAGATTGCGTCGCAGATATGAGAATGTTTCCTGACCGTTATGTGACGTCTGTGCTCCCGGATCTACCCTTTGCCGATGAACAATTCGATCTGACGTTATCCGCCCATTTCCTGTTTACGTATGCGGATCGATTGGATGTTGATTTTCATGTTGTAACCGTAATGGAACTGTTGCGTGTGAGCAAACGAGAGGTTCGTATTTTTCCAACTGTGGATCTGTCTGGTGAACGTTACAAGCACATGGATGAATTAAAATTAATACTCGAAGAGCTTGGGTACACGGTATCCGAAGAACCAACTTCATATGAGTTTCAACGGAATGCTCACACCATGCTTCAAATTGTTAAACATAATCGAACGAGATAGGAGGTTTTTTGGATGAATAAAGTACTTATACTTGGGGGTACACGTTTTTTCGGTAAACGTCTTGTGGATCACTTGCTGTGGGAAGGGAAGTCTCAGATCACAGTCGCAACTCGTGGTAAAACGGATGTTGACTTCGGACCCGAAGTAAACCGAATCAAGATGGATCGTGAAGACCCGGAATCTCTGGCACAGGTTGCGCAGACAGACATGTGGGATGTTGTGTACGACAATATCTGTTATTCCCCAGATGCGGCGAAAGCGGCATGTGACGCTTTTGCAGGACGCACCAAAAGATACGTTCTGACATCCACACTTTCGGTGTACGGTGATCCCAGACCTGGATTTAAGGAAACGGATTTTGACCCGTATACATATCCATTACAGTATGGAAGTGCAGAGGATTTTTCGTATGGAGAAGGCAAACGGCTTGCGGAGGCTGTATTTTTCCAGGAAGCGGATTTCCCGGTTGTGGCGATGCGCATTCCCATTGTACTCGGGATTGATGATTATACGAGAAGACTTCATTTTCATATTGAACATGTGCAAAAAGGAAAACCGATCGGCATGCCAAATCCGAATGCGGAGATTGGATTTATCAATTCCACCGAAGCGGCAAGATTTCTCGCTTGGCTTGGACATTCGTCCAATACCGGTCCGGTGAATGCAGCTTCCAAGGGTGCGATTACGCTGTCAGCCATGATACATCTGATCGAGACGGTCACAGGCATGCAGTCACAGATCCTCACGGAAACGGTGAAAGAGGACATGTCACCCTTCGGAATTGAGCAATCATGGACGATGGAGACGACCAAAGCTGAACAAGCGGGATATACGTTCGAACCTCTGATGGACTGGTTCCCGGGACTCGTTCGTGAGGTCGCTCTTGCATTACAGTCGGAGCGGTAGAATATCGGCATGGATGGAACTGAAGGAAACGACGAGCCTGAATGAAACAGACGCACCAAACGGCTCGAACGACGGATTATTTCAGCGAATGAACTTCAAACAGGGTGCAACGAGAGCGAATCTCCGGTGCACCCTGTTTATGTTGTACATTTTTGGAATTTGAACGGGACCTAATCCAGATAAGTGGGACTAATCATTTACACGATATTATTTAGTCAATTCTTGCGCTTAACTCTATTTTTGCTCACGTGGAGTAGTGGCTGAAGCCCGTATGCGCAGTTCTGATGGTAGAATGACGGTTTGGGCTTCGGAAGGGGACTTACCCTCAATTCGGTCAATCAGCATCTGTACGCCCTGAAACCCAAAGTCATATGCTGGTTGTACAGCTACAGTTAGGAAAGGATCAAAAGCAGAAGCCAGATCCAGATCGTCAAAGCACACAACAGAAATGTCTTCTGGTACACGCAGTCCTCGTTTGCGCAAAAGCCGAATGACCCCAATTGCCAGCATGTTGTTGGCGGCAAAAATGGCTGTTGGTTGATCCGGTTGAGAGAGTAGGCGATCCAGTCCCTCTTCATCGCTGAAATCCCGGTACCCGGTTCGAAGCACAAGCTCGGGATCGATATCAGCTCCGGCCTCACGTAAACCCGCTACATAACCTTCCTCCCGCAGTCTGGCGGTAGAAACCTCCGACGAACCATTGACCAGTGCAATGCGCCGGTGCCCCAATTGCACCAGGTATCGAATCAGCTCAATCGCGCCTTCCAGGCTATCTCCAGCAATGATATCTGACGTAATGCCAGGTACGGTGCGGTCCAGAAAAACAAACGGAATGTGACGTTCCTGCAGTTGTTTTAGATGAGGAAGAGAACGATCTCCCGCCGGAGCATAGAGGACACCATCCACACGAGTAGACAGAATCGCATCCACGTAATCCTTTTCCTTATTGTAATCCTCGTCACTATTGCCGAATAAAAGACGGTACCCACGAAGATGGGCTGCATCTTCAGCACCACGGGCCAGTGTTGTATAAAAAGGGTTGGTAATATCCGTAATAAGCAGGGAGAGCATCTGGGTTCGTTGAAGCACAAGGCTGCGTGCATTGGAGTTCGGGATGTAACCCAGTTCGTCGATCACCTGTTGCACACGTTCACGTGTCGCGGAACTTATGCGGCCTGTATGATTAATGACCTTGGAGACCGTCATGGCGGAGACGTTGGCTTTTTTGGCAATATCGTAAATGGTAATCATTAGAATCTAACCTTTCCGCAACATAGTCTTACCATTCTATAGGATAATGCCAATTGACAGCAAGATAGGCTCATGCTATGTTAGGGTTACCGATAACCCTAAAGGGTTCTGAACGTCTTTACTACATAAACCATTTTGTTGAATTCGCTCATGCACGTTCCATTTTCTTGAATAGAGGAACTACATACATAGCTAATTAATGAAGTGGTTTATTGTTATTTTTTAAAACATGTAAACGCATTCAATCTCAAGCAAGGCTCTTGGTAATCTGTGTATGTAGTTCTTGCGTGCAACTCGGGTATCGGTTATATCTCCGTCATTATCTTATTCCAATCAATGCATATGGATCAGACAGAAGGTTTCTCAATTCAACCCAAATTCTATGAAACGAATTGAAGGAGGACATTCCAGTATGACACATCAGGATTATCGTTATAAGCAGGCTTTTCCCAAGATTGGTATTCGTCCCACGATTGATGGAAGACGCAAAGGTGTTCGGGAGTCACTGGAAGAGCAAACGATGCGGATGGCGACATCTGTGGCGGAACTGCTTGCAGCCGAACTGCGTTATCCTGACGGGTCCGCGGTGGAATGTGTTGTGGCCGAGACCTGTATCGGCGGAGTGGCCGAAGCGGCCGCAGCATCAGAACTATTCAGCCGTTCCAACGTGGGCGTAACGATCACCGTGACACCATGCTGGTGTTATGGTACGGAAACGATGGATATGTCACCATCCATTCCTACAGCTATTTGGGGTTTTAACGGGACTGAACGTCCGGGTGCTGTATATCTGGCGGCAGTTCTATCTGCCCATGCACAGAAGGGGATTCCGGCCTTTGGGATCTATGGAGAGGATGTACAGGACGGCGGGGATATAACAATTCCCGATGACGTGCGTGAGAAATTGCTCCGGTTCAGCCGTGCGGGTCTTGCAGCCGCAACCTTGAAAGGGCAAGCGTATCTGTCCATTGGATCGGTATCCATGGGGATTGCAGGTTCGATTGTGAACGATTCATTTTTCCAGGAGTATCTGGGCATGCGAAACGAATATGTGGATATGAGTGAACTCACTCGTCGTATTGAAGAAGAGATCTATGACCCCGAGGAGTATAAACTCGCACTGGCCTGGGTGAAGGAGAACTGTAGCGAAGGTCCAGACAACAACGCTGCCCATCTGCAAACAGATCGCAAAC
Source organism: Paenibacillus amylolyticus (assembly GCF_047302515.1). Taxonomy (GTDB): domain Bacteria; phylum Bacillota; class Bacilli; order Paenibacillales; family Paenibacillaceae; genus Paenibacillus; species Paenibacillus amylolyticus_G. The sequence continues at coordinate 1,956,213 of NZ_CP168019.1, forward strand.
GCAAAGAGTACGAATGGGAAACCGTTGTGAAAATGACCCAAATCGTGCGTGACTTGATGGCTGGCAACCCAAGATTGGCAGAGCTTGGTTTTACAGAGGAATCGATGGGTCACCATGCGATTGTATCCGGCTTTCAGGGACAACGGCAGTGGACGGATCATTCTCCGAACGGAGATTTTCTGGAGTCGATATTAAACTCTTCCTTTGACTGGAACGGCAAACGTGCGCCTTATCTGGTTGCAACGGAGAATGACAGCCTGAACGGGGTATCGATGTTATTCGGTTCGCTGCTCACACATACGGCTCAGATCTTCGCTGATGTGCGTACGTATTGGAGTCCGGATTCAGTACAGCGTGTGACGGGGCACCAGTTGGAAGGAAACGCGAAGGATGGCATCCTGCATCTGATTAACTCCGGTTCCGCAGCCTTGGATGGCACTGGGCAACAGTCCAGAGAGGGTAAGCCTGTACTCAAGCCATTCTGGGAAATTACAGATGAGGAAGTTCAGGACTGCCTAAAAGCAACATCGTGGAGACCGGCATCCGTAGAGTATTTCCGCGGGGGCGGCTATTCAGCGGATTTCCTGACCAAAGGTGGCATGCCTGTAACGATGACACGTCTGAATCTGGTCAAAGGACTGGGACCAGTGTTGCAAATCGCTCAGGGTTACACAGTCGATTTGCCTGAAGATGTGCATGATACGCTGGATCAGCGGACAGACCCAACCTGGCCATCCACCTGGTTTGCACCTGTTCTAACCGGATTGGGAGCGTTTACTTCCGTATACGAGGTCATGAATCAATGGGGCGCTAACCATGGCTCCATCTCGTATGGACACATCGGTGCAGATCTGATTACGCTCGCTTCCATGCTTCGCATTCCGGTAAATATGCATAATGTACCTGAAACGGAAATTTTCCGTCCGCGTGCATGGGGATTGTTCGGCACAAGTGAGCCGGAGAGTGCAGACTACCGTGCTTGCAGTGTATTTGGCCCGTTATATCGTTAAAATAAAGTTCCATTCCTGTCAAACGCCATGTTCCTTATGAAATGAAGGTAACATGGCGTTCTCTTGAAAGCTGTGTTCAGAACTCGAATATGGCTTATCGCGTAGAGTTAAGGAGGCTTGAAAGAATGGGCAATCAAGCAACACATGTGCTTGCTGCCGATTACGGTGCCGGTAGTGGACGCGTAGTCCGGGGTTCTTTTGATGGAAGCAGACTCTCATTACAAGAAGTGCATCGATTCAACAACGAACCCGTGCAGCTGGGGGACGGATTGTATTGGGATTTCTTGCGACTTTTTCATGAATTAAAACAAGGCATTGTGAAAGGGACGCAAGGCGTCTCTCCATCGGTCCGTTCTATAGCTGTGGATACGTGGGGAGTGGACTATGGACTGGTGGATGGTGCGGGAAGGTTGTGCTCGAACCCACGTCACTATCGGGAAGCACGCAATGCACAGTGGATGGAAGAAGTTCTGCACATGGTGAAAGAAGAAGAACTGTATGCCATGTCCGGCGTTTTGCCGCAGCAGATCAATACAGTATTTCAACTGCTAGGCAGTGTACGAGAGCAGGCCGAAGTTTTGCGTCCGGATGTGCGCATGTTATTTATGCCGGATTTATTTCACTATTATCTATCTGGTCAGCAGGCTTGTGAGTATACGATTGCAAGTACCAGTGGGCTGTTGCATGCAGGCGAGGCGCGTTGGAATGAACATCTGATCGGGCGTCTCGGTATACCGGAATCATTATTTCCAAAACTCGTTCAACCGGGTACCGTGCTGGGCGATTTAACAAATGAGTTGTTCGCCGAGTTACGGACTGGACCGATGCAGGTAGTCTCTGTGGGCTCACATGATACGGCATCTGCCTTGGCAGTAATCCCTGCGATGGATTCGGATTTTGCTTTTATCAGCTGTGGCACCTGGTCTCTTATGGGGGTGGAGCGTGATACACCTGTATTGGATGACCGAAGTCGTGCATTAGGATTCACCAATGAAGGGGCGGTAAGTGGAAAAGTACGCACCCTGAAAAATCGTTCAGGCTTGTGGCTGCTACAGGAAAGCAAACGGCAATGGGAGCGGGAGAATCAACCTTTTACACATGAAGAACTGATTCAACTGGCTAGCTTGGCAGCGCCGCATCAAAGTTATGTATCGCCGGGAGATGGCGTGTATTTGGCTCCAGGGAATATGGCTGAACGAATACGGCAACAATGCAGTGCCAGCGGACAGACAGTGCCCGAAACGACTGGAGCGATTGTACGCTGCATTCTGGAAAGTCTTGCACTGGAATTCAGACAGACGCTGGATGAATTGCAGTTGATTACAGGTATAAGACCTCGTGTCATTCATATGGTTGGTGGTGGTGTACACAATCGACTATTATGCCAGTTTACAGCCAATGCAGCCGGTGTCCCGGTGGTGGCAGGCCCGGCTGAGGCGACTTCAGCCGGTAATTGCATGCTGCAATTCCTTGCGCATGGAGAAGTGAGTAGCTTGGCCGAGGTACGGGAGGTCATGGCTGCTTCCTTTTCCCCCGAGACCTATGAGCCTGAGGATACAGAGCTGTGGCAGGAAGCTTATGAAAACTACCAAAGTCTGAATCAAATCAAAAGGTAATGAACAGATTCAATGCAATGAGCATTGACGCAAAATGCTAAAAAGAAAAGTATGAGGAGTGGTGAGCAACATGTCTGAACAGCAAGTAAGGGAAGAGTTGACGAAATATGCTCGCAGAGCAGTTGCCCAAGGGTTGGTGGTAGGACCCGGTGGGAATCTGAGCGCTCGCTCTGGGGGAACGATGTTGTTGTCTCCGAGTGGTTATGCACTTGAGGATCTGGAGCCTGACGAATGGATCGCTATTGATATCGAGACAGGGGCGACTAGCGCGGGAGCAACACGCCCTTCTTCCGAAGTATTGATGCATCTGTACAGTTATCGTGTGAACCCTAATATCCAAGCCATTGTGCATACGCATCCGGCATATACAATCGCACTCAGTCTCGTTTTCGATGAATTGCCACACTTGTTTCCTGATCAGTCGGCATTGGTGGGCGATATCGGATTCGTTCCATATGTTCTACCAACGACGAAACAACTTGCCGATGCAGTCTCAGCAAAGGTAGAAGAACATACGGCACTCATTCTCGTCAATCACGGATTGGTCACAACGGGTAAAAACCTCCGCGAAGCCTATTACCGCACCCAAGTGGTGGAAGAAAGTGCGAAAGTATATATGATCGCCAAGGCAGCGGGGGAACCCAAAGTGTTAACTGCTGAAGAATATAAGGAAATTCAATCCCTTGAAAGTGAAGCCTACCGTGTGCAGTTATTGCAACAACTCAAGTCCTGATACCTTAAGGGCAGATTGCATCCTCCAGATAAACGCTGGAATAAAGGATGTGAAATGCTCTTTTTTAATTTTAATTTTGAATTGAAAAGGCGAACAGTATAGCTGAGGGAATAATTCACACTATTTTGATGAGAATTGTTGAAATTGTGATGTCTGCAAGGTATACTAACGTTAATCATCAGTGAGTAACAACTACGAAGAAGATTAAAAAACAATTAAGTATCTAAGAGGGGTGAAAACAGTGGGTCCTGAGCTAAACGAAATGGAGTTGGAATACGAACTGCTAAAGCAGCTTCGAGACGCTAACGCTCCCATCGGGGCCAGTACGTTGGTTCATACTTTGGGCAAAACGTATGGTCTGAGTCAGGCAACCATCGGAAGAAGACTTATGGAGATGGATGTTGAAGGTTTTACGGTTCTGAAAGGTCGCAAGGGAAGAACTTTGACCGAACAGGGTCTGGATCGAATGAAGACGTTGGAAAGAGATTTGCAGCAACAAAGCGTGAACTCACAGTTAATTCAGATGCTGAACCATTCCGGTGAAAAGGCTCTGCTAGATGTTCTCGTTGCCAGAAGGGCTCTTGAACGGGAGATCGCTTCCCTGGCAGCACAACGTGCCTCGAAAGAATACATAGTACTGTTGCAAGCATCTATTGCCAACCAACATGAATTGCTTTCCAAGAATATTATACCATACGAGGAGGACCGGGAGTTTCACAGATTGCTGGCTTATGCTGCGCAAAACCAAATTCTTCTGCATGCGGTTGAACTGGTGTGGGAGACAAGCCGCGATTTTCTGGAAACAGCATATATTCGCCGGAGAGTAGGAAGTGAATTAGTTGTAGATCATCAGCAGATTCTGGATGCTATTGTAGCGGGCTCTCCGGAGCAGGCTGAAGCGGCAATGGTGAATCATATCAACCAAATGATCGATGATGTCAAACGTTATTTCGCCATGCAAAACCAATAACATTCCTTAGAAACAGACCCGGTGATAAAGGAGTTGAGCTTGTGGACACAATCTACCGTTTAGGCATAGATATCGGAGGTACTTTCACGGATGCGCTGGTGATGGACCATCAGGGCAGGGTGATTGCGGCGCTGAAGACGCCATCGATTGCAGTAGCTCCGGAACAGGCGATTTTTAACGCACTTGATCAGTTGAAGGAGACTGGCGTGAATATTCATGAGATTGATCTGTTTGTGCATGGAACAACGCTTGGCGTTAACACGTTGATTGAGCGAAATGGCGCAGTTACAGGTCTGCTGGTCACTAAAGGATTCCGTGACATTCTTGAAATCCGCCGGTTGCGACTTGAGGATACAACCAATCTGTATGGTGACAAGACCGATGCACTAGTACCGAGACATCGCGTTAAGGAAATCGATGAACGGGTCATTGCGAGTGGGGGCATACTCCAGCCACTGAATGAGGAACAACTGTTGCAAGCGGTGGATGAGCTGGTGGAGGATGGCGTTACCGCTTTGGCGATCAGTTTTTTACATGCTTATGTGAATCCTGCTCATGAGCAGCTTGCAGAAGATCTGATCAGGGAACGTTATCCGCAACTGTTCATCTGCCGAAGCAGCGCCATCTGGCCACAACAGCGTGAGTTCGAACGAACACTCGCAACGGCCATGAACGCTTATGTAGGTGAACGGATGGGGTCTTACTTCCTGCGTCTGCAAGAAGGGATTCAGGCATACGGCCTCAAAGCCAACTTGCTGTCGACCATGTCCAACGGTGGAATTATGACGGCTGCCAGAGCGGCTAATGAGCCGGTACGTACGCTGCTGTCCGGGCCTGCTTCCGGTGTAATCGCCGCGACCCATATTGCTGAACGAGCGGGCATTCATCAGGTCATCACATTTGACATGGGTGGGACAAGTGTTGACGTTGCCCTCATTGACAAAGAACCGAGTTATTCTTCTGAGAACAAGGTTGGAGATTTTCCTGTCATCATTCCTGCTGTTGATGTAACGGCTATAGGAGCTGGTGGTGGTTCAATTGCCTGGCTTGATTCCGTAGGCGTACTCAAGGTGGGGCCACGCAGCGCGGGAGCCAACCCCGGTCCGGCATGTTATCAGCGCGGGGGAGAAGAGCCGACAACCACCGATGCCTATCTACAGCTCGGTATCTTGCACGCTGACCGTTTCCTTGGCGGACAAATGCGTCTGTATCCCGAACTTGCAGAGCGTGCTCTGGGCAATCTGGGACAGAAGCTTGAACTGAATGCCGAACAGACTGCGCAAGCCATTCTTGATGTGGCAACTGCCAATATGTATGCTCAGTTTTCTCCCCTCATGGCTCGCAAGGGCGTTGATCCCAGCGATTTTACGTTGCTCGCATATGGTGGAGCAGGCCCGATGCATGCTTTTCTGATGGCACGCGAGGTAGGTATCGGCAGAGTGCTGATCCCGCCATCTCCGGGAACACTGTGTGCCATGGGCTGCACAGTCGCCAATCTCCGCAATGATTTCGTTCATACATTACACAAAAGTACCCAGACTCTGGAGCCTGGTGAATTAAGCTCTCTTTTTGCTGAATTGGAAAACCAGGGACGTAGCTGGGTCGATGAGGAAGCCCGTGGTGGTGTCAAGCTGGACAATATTTATTGCCTATACAGTGCAGATATGCGATATGAGGGACAGGCCTTTGATATAGAGGTTACGCTGACATTGGAAGAAATTGAAGATCCCAAGAAGGCAGGGATTAAATTCCATGAATCTTACCAAAACGTGTTTGGCATCAGTCAGCCAGAGGCAGAGGTTATGTTTGTAAGTCTCAGAGCAACCATTGTTGGTGTGCTACCTACCCATAACACCGTAGATCCGGCAGATTTGCCATTTGATGAGAGTGCAGCGGAAGAAAGGCTCATCACCTTTGACCATGTACAGCAGACAGCCAAGGTACTGAAAAGAGGACAGATTCCATCGGTGGATGCTCCCATCCCCGGGCCCATTATTGTGGAGGAATATGATACAACGATCTTTATCCCGCCTGGATATAAGGTATACCGGGATGGCCACGGGAACGTGATTGGGGAGGTGGAAGCATGATCGGCGACAAGGTCTTTCTTGAGATTTTTAACAACCGAATTCAAGCTGCCGTAGAAGAAATGGCGAATGTTGTTCTGCGCACAGGATTCACCGCTTTTGTCAAAGAAACAGGCGATTTTGGAACATACCTCTTATCACCGTCTGGTGAAACTTTCGGATCTCCGTTGGAGACGGGTTACAATCTTTCTCTGGGCATCCCTGCTGCCGCGACCATTAACAGCATAGAAGACTGGAAAGAAGGGGATCTCGTCATATGTAATGATCCTTATTCCACTAAAGGCATGGTCACACACCTTCCAGACATTCATCTCATCAAGCCTTATTTTCACGAAGGGCGAATCATCGCTTACGGCATGTGCTTTGTTCATTCATCCGATGTGGGCGGCAAGGTACCAGGGAGCGTATCTCCCAGCGCCTACGATATTCATATGGAAGGCATTCGAATCGCACCAGTCAAACTGTATGAAGCTGGTGTTCTGAACGAGCAGATCCTGCGCATGTTTCTGGACAACAGCCGAATTCCGGAGCAAAATCTCGGTGATCTCAAAGCGCTTATGGCTGCATTGAATCGGGGAGAGCAGCGGCTTGAGGAACTCATTGCACGTTATGGTGTGGAAAAAATTCAGCAGGGCATCGAACAATTGCTGGAATATGCCGAGCTGAAGGCACGTGTTATCGTGCAGGATATCCCGGACGGTTCCTATGACTTCTGGGACTATCTGGAGAAAGGCCCAGGAGGGTACCCCATCCGCTTGCGCTGCAAAATGACGATTGCAGGCAGTGACATTCATCTGGACTTTAGCGGCACCGATCCTCAGGTCAGAGCTTCATTCAACATTCCTACCCACAACCAACAGGGCCATTACATGCTGGTGCCCGCACTCATTCGTTATTTCCGTACGCTCGATCCGACGATTCCTTGGAATTCGGGCATGATTCGTATGGTGCGAAATTACGCGCCGCCTGCTTCCGTACTTAATCCGGAGCCGATGGCAGCTGTTGGGGCACGCGCCGCGACCTTTATTCGGCTGATGGACGTTATCACGGGAGCACTGGGGAAAGCTCAGGGCAGTATGGTTCCCGCGGCAGGGGCAGGACAAGCCTGCATCGTCATGATGGCGATGACAGATGCATCCGATGGCAAGAAAAAGGTGGGCGTAATACAGCCGATCTGTGGAGGTTCGGGAGCTAGGCCGATGAAAGACGGGATTGATGGCATGGATTTTGCGGTCGGTCATCTTCGGAATATTCCTGCGGAAACGGTGGAATCCGAGATGCCTGTGTTGATCGAGCATTATGGTCTTCGTGCTGACTCGGCAGGTGCAGGTACCTTCCGCGGCGGAAGCGGAATTGACCTGTGCGTCAGAATTCTAACACCCGATACCGTGATGACGGCCAGAAATATGGAGCGTATGGAGTTCCAGCCTTGGGGCAGACTCGGTGGCGGCGTAGGTTCACATGGAGAAGCGATTCTTAATGCTGGACGTGCAAGTGAGGATCATCTGGGAAGAATTGATGAGTTGCTACTTCAACCTGGAGAAACAGTTACGTTTCTTTCACAAGGCGGAGGCGGATATGGAGATCCGTATGAGCGTGATTCTCGTCTGGTTCTGGAAGATGTAAGAAGTGGGCTTGTATCCCCGGAGAAAGCCCTTGAGTTATACGGTGTTGTGATTGACGACCTGAAGCTGAACGAGAGCGATACTGAACAAATGCGAGCCAAGCGACCACGGCAGCAGGAGGAATTCGCCTATGGCAAGGCGCGGGAGCAATTTGAAGACATATGGAGCGATGAGATGCAGGTAACGCTGAATCAGGCCTTGCTGAATGCTCCGCTTGCACTAAGAGACTACCTGAAGCGTCAGACCATGGGCGTTGTAGAGGAGAAGTATAAGGATTCCCTATCTGTAGATCCGCGGGAGATATCCGACATTATGGAAGGTTTACGCCAGCAAATAGGGTTGCATTGATCAAGTGTATGGAGACTATCTAGTTCTGTCATATCGGAAAAAACAACTACATGGATGGGGGAATTTGCATGTTCAAATTCAACAAAAAACGCTTTCTCAGCCTCGCCTCTCTGACACTGGCCGGTACATTGGTGCTTTCCGCCTGCGGTGGAGCAGGCAACTCAAGTAATACTGCCGGAGAGAGCGACTCTTCAGGAGCAAGCGGAGACAAAGTTAAGCTGACGATGTTTATCTGGGCTGGCTCCAATCAGGATGTCGTTCCCAAAGAAGTGGTTGCCGAGTATGTGAAAGAACATCCCAACGTTGAAGTCACCTTTGAAGAATCCTCCAATTCGGTAATGTACCCGAAGATGGTCGCTAGCAAGCAGGCTGATGCCAACAATCCGGTGGTTAACTTCGGTTACTTCAATGCAGATGCGACGGCAAAAGGCTTGAATGATGACATGTGGGAGCCACTGGATACCAGCATCGTGACCAATATCAAGGATATTCCGGAGTCCTTCCACAAGCCAGACAATAAAGGTGTGGTCTGGGGCGTTTCAAGCTTCGCCTTGGTGTATAACAAAGACTTGGTGAAAACGCCGCCTACCAGCTGGAACGATCTGTGGGACAACGAGGAGTTCAAAGGAAAAACTGCGCTCTGGGACTACATGTTCTATTCCTATATCTCCCCACTTATTGCTGCAAAAGGTCAAGAGATTGGCGCAACCTATGAAAATCCCGAGCCAGCCTTCCAGTTCTGGGCAGATCGCAGTGACCAGATTGGCACATTGGTTTCATCCAATGATCAGCTGAAGGCACTGCTGGAGTCAGGTGATGCTCTCATTGCCCCATTCAGTGCACAGGTTGCACAGACATGGATTGATGGCGGCTCTCCACTGGCCGTAGCATATCCGAGCGAAGGTGCCATCTCCTTCCCCTACACACTTCAGGTAGTGAAAGGCTCAACACCAGAGCAGACACGTGTTGCAAACGAAATTATTAACGAATTGTTGAGCGCAGAGGCGCTGTCACAATACGCAGAAGCAACAGGTACGCCAGTAACCAGTACGACAGCTGCAGTTCCGGACAAGTATAAGGATGATCCTTCCTTCTCCGTCGAAACGCAAAGTAACGGCATTAATCCAGACTGGGATGTGCTTGCACAGAACAGTTCTTCCTGGAAAGAACTATGGGATCGACTCGTGAAAACAAAGCTTCAATAAAAGGATTGTTGCCAGGTACACAACGATTCCGGGTTCTGTTATGAACCTGGAATGGATGGGAGGGAATCAGAGATGAGCAGCGGACAAGAGACCATATCCATTGAAACAAGGGAAGTCACGAAGACTTATGGTAAGCGAGCCGCCGTTAATCAAGTAACACTCCAAGTGAAAAAGGGAGAATTCGTTTCCTTGCTTGGTCCGAGTGGCTGTGGCAAAACAACACTGCTGCGCATGCTTGGCGGACTTGAGCAGCCGGATCAGGGCACCATTATGCTGGGAGACCGGGATGTTACCGGCATCCCGGCTTACGGACGCAATAGCAATATGATTTTTCAGCAGCTTGCGCTGTTCCCTCATATGGATGTATTCAACAACATTGCCTATGGACTAAAGGTGAAGAAGTTACCAAAAGCCGATATCCAACGGCAGGTGGGTGAAATGCTTGATCTGGTCCAACTCGGAGACTATGGAAGGCGTGCTGTATCCGAGCTGTCCGGGGGGCAGGCCCAACGAGTCGCCATTGCTCGCGCACTGATCAACAGACCCGAAGTGCTGCTGCTTGACGAACCTCTCTCTGCATTGGACATGCAGCTGCGTCTTGATATGCAGCGTGAATTGAAACGCATCCAGCGTGAGTTCGGCGGAACGTTTATCTTTGTTACGCATGACCAGAGCGAAGCCATGAACATGTCTGACCGAATTGGCGTCATGCGCGCCGGAAAGCTGTTGCAATACGCAACCCCTGATGAAATCTATGAAAGACCGGCCGATAGCTTCGTAGCCAAGTTTATTGGAGATACCAATCTCTTTGAGACGGAAGTGTTAGGACATGATGTGAGTGGAATTCGGGTAGAATGCTTTGGCAAGCCATTATGGGTGAAGGTCAGTGATGGCAATGCCGTACCGAAAGCAGGAGCACGACATTCCTTATCGATCCGCAATGAGTATATTCGACTTGGAGAAGATGCATCTCATTGCCTGAACAAGCTGGATGGACACGTGATTGAAGCGGTGTATGGCGGAGCAAATATTCGATACAGTGTGCAGATTGCTGAAGGTTTTCTGGTTCAGGCCAGTGTGCTGCATCAGCGGGGAGCCTCACGTTATAGTCCAGGTGAGCCAATACAGATTGGCTTTGATCCAGAGGACGCGCTCTTGTTATCCGAACCCATTGATGACCGTGTACAGGGGGCAAGAATATGAACCGGATCGCGGAACGGATCGTGAATCTGTATTCCTTTGGAAACCGCACATGGGTAACCCGGTTGCTGCTTCTGTTGCCTGCGCTTGCTCTGATGGGCATTGTTTATCTAGGTGGGTTGCTGATCTTTGGCAGATATAGCTTTGATATGTATGAGAATGGAAAGCTTATTCGGGGCTGGGATTTAGGAGCTTATCGTGCGTTTCTGTCCGACCCTTATTATTGGAAGCTGATTGGTACAACGTTTCGCATTGCCTTCAAGGTTACGCTATGGAGTCTTCTGCTTGCCTATCCACTGGCGTATTGCATAGCGGGTCTAAAGAAGCCTGGGATGAAGCAATTGTTGCTACTGCTCACGTTTCTTCCGCTACTGGTCAGCGCGGTTGTGCGTTCTTACGGATGGCAGCTGTTGCTGTCCAAACAGGGCTTCATGAACTGGCTGTTTATCCGGCTGGGACTTACAGAGGAAGGATTCAGCATGATCTACAACGAGACAGGTGTTGTTATCGCGCTTGTCCATATTTTCCTGCCATTTATGGTCTTTCCGATCCTGAATGTGCTGTCCCAAAGTGATGCTTCCTTAAAGGCAGCTGCTCAAGATTTGGGGGCGGGCAGCTTGCGAACGTTCCTGACCATTACCCTGCCTTTATCGGCAAGAGGTATCGCAAGCGGGGTACAGATTGTGTTCACGTTATGCCTCACCGCATTCACCACACCTCAACTGATCGGTGGGGGAAGAGTCATGACACTTCCGGTGTTTATATATCAGCGAACCTTGGACACCAACTGGCCGATGGCTGCGGTTGCCAGTCTGTTTCTGCTTGTGTCTTCCATCGTCGTCTCATTGCTTGTGAATAAAGGAGCAGAAACGTTGATGTTCCGTCGTTCCCGTAAGGGAGGTCAGGCATATGGTTAAGTCGAACAGTGGCACCAAGCTGTTACTCTACATCTTTGTGGGTGCTGTAGCGATTTATTTGCTGCTGCCACTGCTGATGATTATGTTGACATCTGTAGGCTCAGGTTCAGCCAGCAAATTCCCCCCGGAAGGTCTCACCTTGAAGTGGTATGCCAATCTGAGTGAGCAGACCCAGTTTCTCGATGCATTCAAGAACAGCCTTATTGCTTCTACAGGGGCGGTTCTGCTGGCTTTGATTGCAGGTACGCTTGCTGCGCTAGCGATCGTGCAATACCCTTTCCCGGGCTCGGGTATCTTAAGGGCATTTTTTGTATCTCCGATGGTTATGCCGAAAATTACGCTGGGTATCGCATACCTGATTTTATTCTCAAAAATGCACATTGCAGGCGGATTGTTTGCACTTATTTTGGGTGAAGCGGTCATTGTGCTGCCATTTGTGCTCACTATTGTGGGCAGTGCGTTAGCTAATCTGCACCCGGCTCATCGGGAAGCTGCCGCGGACCTTGGTGCAGGGCCGCTGCGTATCTTTTTCACAATTACGCTGCCACAGCTCCGACTATCCCTGCTTCTGTCAGGGTCAATCGCTTTTGTCTTCACTTTCGATCAGGTCGAGGCTGCACTGTTGCTGCTCCGTCAGGACAGCTACACGTTGCCAATACAGCTATTCCTGTATATGGAGAAATGGCAGGACCCAACAATTGCTGTTGTGTCTGTAGTTCTGATCGCGTTTGCGCTGGCTCTGTTTATGACGATAAAACTAGTTTTGCGCTCTGTACCAGGACTTGAGAGTTTATTTGGTCGCAGGAAAACAAAAGGAGGTCTGGATCAAAATGAATAATTCACAGCATCTATCCCATAGCTCAGGTCTGAATCGGGATCGAGCGGAAGAAGTGATGAAAGCGCAGGGGCTAAGCGCCCTGATCGCAACAACTCCAGAGAACATTCACTATGTCATCGGGTCCCAGCTGCGTGCAAGCAACTGGACCATGCAGATTTATGCGGTTTTACCTGCCGACAGATCTGCAAAGCCTTGTATCGTCATTCCGACGAATCGGTTGGGCGTTGTAGCTCAGTTCGGTATTACAGGGGTAGATATATTTGCTTACAGTGATTTCTTCGTGGAAGGTTCAATTGCAGGCAAACCTTCCACTGACGACATTGATCTCTTTTATTTTCTTCTGCAAACGACGGTTATTCATCCAGGTCCTGTTGAAGCACTCAAGGCCGCATTAAAACAGCTTGAGATCGAAGATCAGCCGATTGGAATCGATGAGATGCGGATCGCTCCCGATATTCTGGCTAGAATCAGGGAGGAGGCTCCTGACAGACCGGTAATTCCTGCATATAAGCTGTTCCGAAAAATCCGTCTGGTCAAGACACCTTTCGAAATCGAGCAACTGCGTCAGGCTGCCCAATTAAATGAACGGATTGAACAGGAACTAATTGACCTGATTGCAGCAGGCGTTCATGAGAAGCAACTTGCCGATCATTATCGTTTGGCTGTGATGCGAGCAGGTGGAACTCCGGCAATGACAGCGGTAGGGGCAGGCCCACGCAGTGCGTTACCACTCATTGAGAATTATTTTCATACGATTGAGACCGGAGATCAGATCCGTTTCGATCTTTGCCTACAGCTGGAAGGATACTGGGGAGATACGGGCCGCACGGTTGTTGCAGGGGAGCCTACCGCTTGGATGATAAAACATTTTGATGCGGTCAAAAGTGGATGGGAGACGGCACTTGAAACCGTGCGCCCTGGCGTCAAGGCGTCGGAAGTATTCCATGCGGCAGTGTCTCGTGTACAGCGTGAGGGAATCCCGCATTATCGACGTCAGCACGTCGGACATGCCATTGGTTTGGAACTGTACGATGATATGACCCTCTCTCCTGGTGACCATCGCGTACTGGAGCCCGGTATGGTGTTATGTGTTGAGGTACCATATTACGAGCTAGGTGCTGGTGGGTTCCAAATCGAGGATACAATTGTTGTAACGCCAGATGGTTATGAGTTTCTAACCCATATGGAGCGGAAATTGTTCACTAAATAACGATAGATGGAAGGCTTCACTGACCGGCGATCAGACCACAGTCGATCCAAGAAGCTTTCTTACTGAGAAAGTTGGAACATCCATGATTCAGCAGGGAACTAAGACGTTTCGTAACATTAGCCTTGCACTGTTCGCCGGAGGTTTTGTCACTTTTGCTTTGCTCTACAGCCTCCAGCCCCTGATGCCTGAGATTAGCGACGCATTCTCCATTACGCCAGCACACGCCAGTCTTGCGTTATCGGTTACAACGATCGCCATGGCACTGACGATGCTGTTTATCGGGTCCTTATCTGATTCTGTAGGCCGACGCTTTATTATGACAGCAGCACTGGTGATATCTTCTGTTATTGCTTTGCTGAGCGTATTCAGCCCGGGATATACGGAGCTTCTTCTGCTTCGTATATCCCAGGGTGTGGCACTCGCGGGGTTGCCAGCGATAGCCATGACATATCTGTCAGAAGAAATTGAACCTAGAAGTCTTGGTTATGCCATGGGCCTATATATCAGCGGCAATTCGATAGGAGGCATGGCCGGCCGTTTCATCAGCGGTGTGGTAACAGATTGGTTCAGTTGGCGCGCTGCTGTGGGTTTCATTGGTATTCTTGGACTGTGTGCAGCCGTTATTTTTTGGTTTGTCATCCCGCCATCCCGTCATTTTGTCAAAGCTGCACCTGGATTCAAAAATCCAATACCTCTTTTGTGGTCACAATGTCGCAATCCAAGGCTGTTATGCCTGTATGGACTCGGTTTTCTCCTGATGGGGGGATTCGTGACCCTGTTCAACTATATCGGTTTTGAATTAACGGGTGAACCCTATCATCTTAGCCAGTCTATCGTTGGAAGTCTTTTTGTGGTATATCTGATGGGCACAGTCAGCAGTACCTGGATGGGCAGACTGGCAGATCGGTATGGCAGGTCACATGTGCTTGGAATCGCGCTGGGAATTATTCTGGCTGGTGCAGTCTGTACCGTTCATCCAGCGCTTTGGGTTAAAATTATCGGACTAGCCCTGTTTGCCTTTGGTTTCTTTGGCGGTCATTCCATCGCAAGCAGCTGGGTTGGACTCGTGGCTAATCAGCACAAATCCCAGGCCAATGCTTTGTATTTATTTTTCTACTATCTTGGTTCAAGCGTAAGTGGAACAGGAGGTGGACTGCTTTACAGTCATCTTGGATGGACGGGCATTGTGGGGATGATCGGTGTGTATGTTTTGATCGGTTTTGTCTTGTGTAATTTGCTTGTTCACAGGTTGAAGGGACAGGCTACATAAATCAACTTTTTCCGACAGCTATTGCATATCCTGAAATACCGAGTATAATACTTGGTAAATAGACGAAAAGGGGATGCAATAAACGATGAAAACACATGCTGAATTGAACTCACTTCTTGTTGACGATTATCTGGATCTCCTGAACATTGCGAAACAGCTAGGTGATGACGAATGGAAAGATGCTATTCTGCAAGCATTGAAGGAAGAAGTCTATGCGAATCATCATCTGGATTCCAAAGAGGTAAGACAGGATTTATGGATTCAATTTGAAGGCATTAATGAACAAATGCATGATCTGTTAATGCAATTGAAGCATGCCGACAGTCCTGAGGAGAAAGAGCAGATTATTGAAATGATCTGGGGATTGAAAGTAGACCGTCATGCGATCACACGTAAACTTGAAACCATGAGCCGTGCCAGCGCTGGACATCAATAAGCTCTAAGTTGATTATACATTGAAAACCCGCGTGTTTCCTGGGATTATCCCCTAGGTCGCACGCGGGTTTTGTTTATGTTTTGAGTGTTATTCAACTTTTTGAACTACCTCTCTTAGAACTGTTTTGCCAAAGTAGTTGCCTGCTCGATAGCTTGTTGCTTAATCTCATCCGCACGATCTTTATATTGATTATGCCCCTCAACAAAAATGCCATCAAGCTTCGGCACACCGAGGAATGACATGATAATGCTTAAGTAACGATGACCGGATTCCATCTGAGCCGCGGGACCTTCGGAATAAATGCCACCGCGAGCCTGAATATGCAGCGCTTTTTTGTCAGTCAGCAGTCCAACAGGACCTTGTTCGGTATAACGAAAAGTTTTGCCAGCTACGCAGATCGAGTCCGCATAAGCCTTCAGAATAGGAGGGAACGAGAAGTTCCACATTGGGGTTACAAAAACATATTTATCTGCTGAGGCAAATTGATCCGACAGTTCATTCAAACGGCTTACTTTGGTCTGCTCTTCGGAAGTCAGATCACTACCCGATTGCAGTTTGCCCCAACCACTGAAGACATCCGCATCGATATGCGGAATATCCGAGCGATACAGATCGAGGTGAACAACCTCATCAGAAGGGTGACTTTCACGATAAGCATCAATAAACGCTTTGCCTGTTGCCATGCTGAAGGAGGTTTCATGATCATGAGGATGGGCAGTAATATACAATAAGGTAGACATGTAGTTCTTCCTCTCTGTGCGATTAATGGGGTGAAGCGATCTTGGCAATGATGAAGCGACCGCAGTAGTATGCATCGTTTCCCCCGTTTTATACGTCAGAAAGGGATATGAATGGATCGATCATGATACTGAATTGGATGTTATATGGTGACCGGATACTCAATCCATGTATAATATACAGGACGAGTATTTATTTTCCAAAGACAATAGGATGAGTGAGATGAGCGCACATGGGAATGGACCTGGAGAAGCAACGATTAAGCATTGAAGCAGCGAAATTGTATTATCAGTCCGATTATAGCCAGCAGGATATTGCCGCAAGGTTGGGCGTGTCGCGTCCAACCGTATCAAGGTTACTTCAGTACGCCAAAGATCGTGGATATGTCCGGATTGAAATTATGGACCCGCTGGAGGATATCGACATCATTGCCGGAGAACTCAAGTCGAAATATGATCTGGATACGGCACTTGTGTGTTTTGCCCCTTTGAAGAGTGATGAGGAAATACAGAAGCATATTAGCAAACGAGCAGCAGACTACCTTCAAGAGACGGTTCAGGATGCAGATATTATCGGGGTGACTTGGGGAACAACCATGCATGCTGTAGCACGCCAACTTCGTCCCAAGCAGGTCAAAGGTGTCGAAGTCGTGCAATTGAAGGGGGGCGTAAGCCACTCCCATGTCAATACGTATGCCGCTGAGATTGTTCATTTGTTCGCTGAGGCATTCCATACGGTACCAAGGTATCTGCCGCTGCCTGTGATTTTCGACAACATTGAAGTAAAAAACATGGTGGAAGCGGATCGACATATCGGCAGAATCGTGGAACTTGGCAGACAGGCCAACATTGCTTTGTTTACCGTGGGTACTGTGAAAGAAGATGCATTATTGTTCAGGCTCGGTTACTTCAATGAAGAAGAGCAACAATTGTTGATGAACTCCGGTGCAGGTGACATTTGTTCACGCTTTTTCGACGCGGAAGGTCAGTTGATCAGTGAAGAGATTAACAGCAGGACCGTTGGAATTGATTTAGCCGAGTTGAGAAATAAGGAAAAATCAATTCTTGTTGCCGGGGGACAACGCAAAATTGAAGCCATTCACGCCGCGCTCAAAGGTCATTACGCAAATATTCTGGTCACGGATCAGTACACAGCGCAGGCATTACTTCGATTTTAATTTCAAATGGATATGGATGACAACATCTGCCACGCAAAAAGGGCGGATGTTTTGCTTTTTTAGGAAGAAAATATAACGAAGAAGAAATGTAAGTGTAACTGTGAACAAAAGTTCAAGTTGATTTTTACATATGTTCATGTTAGTGTAGGGGTATAGAAAATAACTAGTTCAGATAAGGGAGAGATTCAATTGACTACACCACAATTAGCTAAAATGATCGACCATACGTTGCTTCGTGCGGACGCAACGCAAAGTGAAATGGCCAAGTTAACCGAAGAAGCAAAGCAATATCAGTTTGCTTCCGTATGTGTTAACCCAGGCTGGGTTGCTTATGCTGCTGAGCAGTTGCAGGGTTCTGGCGTAGATATCTGCACCGTTATTGGTTTCCCTCTGGGAGCATCTACATCGGAGACAAAAGCTTTCGAAACGAAAGATGCGATTGCTAAAGGTGCAACTGAAGTCGATATGGTCATCAACATCAGTGCTTTGAAAGATGGCAAAGATGATTTCGTTGAACAAGATATTCGTGCTGTTGTTGAAGCGGCTGCGGGTAAAGCTTTGGTGAAAGTTATTATTGAAACTTGTCTGTTGACGGATGAAGAGAAAGTACGTGCTTGTCAGGCAGCTGTGCGAGCTGGAGCTGATTTTGTTAAAACTTCTACAGGTTTCTCCACAGGTGGAGCAACGCCAGAAGATATCGCTTTGATGCGTCGTACTGTAGGTCCTGATGTTGGCGTTAAAGCTTCCGGTGGCGTACGTAGCCTGGAAGATATGCAAAAAATGATCGAAGCGGGTGCAACTCGTATCGGTGCTAGTTCTGGCGTGAAGATTATGCAGGGCGAACAGTCTTCATCGTCTTACTAAGCAAAAGCATCTTATCAAGAAAAAGCTTAATAAATAAAAGTAATGTTATATTCTCTGTACTTGAGCATTCGACTCAGGTACAGGGAATACAACTTACACTTGTATTTTAAATAACGGAACTAATTGTAAGCGCTTCATAAGTTTTCTGAAAGATTACTGATAAGAATGCTTAAGAGCCCTTTGAGCTGAATTTTCACATCCGGCTTAACTACCTTCAAAGGAGAAATCAAATGAAATTTCTAATTGCCATTATCGGCTTACTCGTTGTTTTTGGACTGGCTTATATCGCAAGCAACGGCAAAAAGCAGATTCGTTACCGGCCGCTGGCTATCATGATTCTTTTGCAAGTTATATTAGCTTATGCTCTGTTGAATACAGGAGTGGGTACTTTTTTAATTGGCGGTTTCGCGACCGTATTTAAAAGTTTACTCGACTATGCGAATGAAGGTATCGCATTTGTATTTGGGGGTTTGACTACTGTAGGTGCCGAAAGCGGAGGGGCACCGTTCTTCCTCAGCGTATTGATGCCGATTGTTGTCATCTCCGCCCTTATCGGTATATTGCAGTATATCCGAATCTTGCCTTTTGTTATAAAATATATTGGTCTGGTATTAAGCAAAATCAACGGAATGGGCAGACTGGAATCATATAACGCGGTTGCTTCGGCTGTATTGGGGCAATCTGAAGTGTTCATTTCTGTGAAAAAACAAATTGGGTTGTTGCCAAAACATCGGCTATACACCTTGTGTGCTTCGGCGATGTCCACGGTATCGATGTCGATTGTTGGTGCTTATATGACCATGATCGAGCCGAAATATGTGGTTACAGCTCTTGTACTGAACCTGTTTGGCGGTTTTATCATTGCTTCGATTGTGAATCCTTATGAGGTTACAGAGGAAGAAGATATATTGGAAGTACAGGAAGAGGAGAAACAGTCCTTCTTCGAAATGCTCGGCGAATACATCCTGGATGGATTCAAAGTTGCTATCATCGTAGCTGCGATGTTAATCGGTTTTGTTGCCTTGATCGCACTTGTTAACGGAATTTTCAGCGCGGTGCTTGGCATTTCGTTCCAGGAGCTACTTGGTTATGTGTTTGCACCATTTGCCTTCATCATGGGTGTTCCATGGAAAGAAGCGATTCAGGCAGGAAGTATTATGGCAACCAAAATGGTATCCAACGAATTCGTAGCTATGCTTAATTTGAAGGAGACTGCAATGTCTGCCAGAACAACGGGGATCGTATCCGTCTTCCTCGTGTCGTTCGCCAACTTCTCCTCCATCGGTATCATTGCTGGTGCGGTGAAGGGACTCCATGAGAAGCAAGGTAATGTGGTCGCCCGCTTCGGTCTGAAACTGCTTTACGGTGCTTCGCTTGTCAGCGTGCTGTCAGCGATCATTACTGGACTGTTCTTGTAAACCGGATTATTGGAAGGAGTGCTTAGGTTATGTCAACATTCAAAAGAGTACATCTGATCGTTATGGATTCTGTAGGGATCGGCGAAGCGCCGGATGCAGCAGAATTTGATGATTTTGATGTAGATACCTTTGGTCACATTGCACGTGAACGCGGAGGTCTGAAAATGCCTCACATGGCCAGTCTCGGACTGTCCAACATCAAAGAAATCGAGGGTGTCCCTGTAGCGGATGCACCTAAAGCGTATTACACCAAGATGCAGGAAGCATCCAGAGGCAAAGACACAATGACAGGTCACTGGGAGCTGATGGGGCTTTACATTGATACACCTTTCCGTGTGTTCGAGAATGGTTTTCCCGATGAGTTGATTCAGCGCATTGAAGAGAAAACGGGCCGCAAGGTGATTGGTAACAAACCGGCCAGCGGCACGGAAATTCTGGATGAGCTGGGTGCAGAGCATGTTGAAACTGGCGCGCTCATCGTTTATACATCCGCCGATTCGGTTCTGCAAATTGCAGCACATGAGGACGTTGTTCCACTGAAAGAACTGTATGAGATCTGTGAGTTCTGCCGTGAAATTACACTTGAAGATCCGTACATGCTCGGCCGTATTATTGCACGTCCATTTGTAGGTGAAGCGGGTAACTGGAAACGTACTGCGAATCGTCATGATTATGCGCTCAAACCTTTTGGTCGTACTGTTATGAATGAACTGCAAGATGGCGGATTTGATGTGATTGCTTTGGGTAAAATCGCAGATATCTATGATGGCGAAGGTGTAACCAAGGCTGTTCGTACCGTCTCTAACATGGATGGCATGGACAAGTTGTCTGAAACGATGGATGAAGAGTTCACGGGACTCAGCTTCCTGAACCTGGTTGATTTTGATGCTCTGTACGGTCACCGTCGTGATCCGCAAGGTTATGCTCAGGCACTTGAAGACTATGATGCACGGCTGCCAGAGATTTTTGCCAAAATGACCAATGATGATCTGCTGCTGATCACAGCTGACCATGGTAACGATCCAACATACCGTGGTACAGACCATACACGTGAATATGTACCACTCCTTGCTTACTCTCCGCGCTTCAGCGAGGGCAAAAAGCTTGATCTGCGCAGCACATTTGCTGACCTTGGCGCAACCGTAGCCGAGAACTTTGGAGTGAAAATGCCGGAATACGGCACCAGCTTCCTGAAGGATTTGAAATAAGTTTTTCAAAACTGGATAGGGGAGGTCGGAGTAGCTTGGCTGCTCCGGTCCTGCCATCATAATAGACTAATTTGTATAACTGGAGGAGATTCATTCATGAGTACACATATTGGAGCAAAACCCGGGGATATCGCAGAAACGATCCTTTTGCCAGGAGACCCTTTGCGCGCGAAATATATTGCAGATACGTACCTCGAAGATGTTGTATGTTACAACGAAGTTCGTGGAATGCTCGGTTACACAGGTACATATCAAGGACACCGGATTTCGGTGCAAGGTTCAGGGATGGGTATTCCGTCCTTTGCAATCTATGCTAACGAATTGATCAGCGAATATGGCGTGAAAAACCTGATTCGTGTGGGTACTTGTGGCGGTATGCAGGAGCATGTACGTGTACGTGACGTCATCCTTGCACAAGCAGCATGTACAGATTCCAGCATGAACAAACACGTATTTGGTGGATATGACTTCTCACCAATCGCTACCTTCTCCCTGCTGAAAGAAGCATATGACCGTGCAACAGCTAAAGGTATGAAGATTCACGTCGGTAACGTATTCAGCTCCGATTCTTTCTATCGTGATGACCGTTCCGTAACCGAGAAGTTGATGAAACACGGCGTACTCGGCGTAGAGATGGAAACAACAGCATTGTACACCATCGCTGCCAAGTTTGGTGTTAACGCACTGACCATCCTGACGGTAAGTGACCACTTGCTCACAGGCGAAGAAACATCTGCCGAAGAGCGTCAAAAAACGTTCAATGACATGATGGTAGTTGCCCTAGACACAGCAATCACACTGTAATTGTTATTAAATAATCATTTGATTTTAATCGAAACTTTTGTTTTAAGCACGGAGTGAAGGACCCGGAATCGATTCTGAAGAAGCGTTAGCGTTCGCCTTTGTCTCCGAGTTTTCCCCATTGCAAAATGGATCAAGAAAACTTGGAGACAACAGCGATCAAAGGAACGATCCGGAGCCGTAACGGTTTAACAACAAAGTGTTCAATACAATCAACACACACAAGGAGAGATCATCATGAGAATGGTAGACATTATTGCTAAGAAACGCGACGGAAAAGAACTGACAACAGCTGAGATTGATTTTGTTGTTCAAGGATACACACAAGGAGAAATCCCGGATTATCAAGTCAGCGCTTGGGCGATGGCGGTATTCTTCAAAGATATGACAGACAAGGAGCGCGCCGATCTGACAATGTCGATGGTGAATTCGGGTGAAACGATCGACCTGTCCGCTATCGAAGGCATCAAAGTAGACAAGCACTCCACAGGAGGAGTGGGCGATACAACGACACTGGTACTCGCTCCGCTCGTTGCTGCGCTGGATGTTCCTGTTGCCAAAATGTCCGGACGTGGACTTGGTCACACGGGTGGTACAACAGACAAGCTGGAATCCGTTGCTGGTTTCCACGTAGAGCTTGAAAAAGAAGAGTTCATTCGTCTCGTAAACGAACATAAGGTTGCAGTTATCGGACAAAGTGGTAACCTAACGCCTGCAGACAAAAAGCTCTATGCACTGCGTGACGTAACAGCTACCGTTAACTCCATTCCACTGATCGCCAGCTCCATCATGAGTAAGAAAATTGCAGCAGGTGCAGATGCAATCGTGTTGGATGTTAAAACGGGTGCTGGTGCATTTATGAAAACAACGGAAGATGCTAAAGAATTGGCACATGCCATGGTAAGCATCGGTAACAATGTTGGCCGTAAAACGATGGCTGTTATCTCCGATATGTCCCAACCACTGGGCCTGGCGATTGGTAACGCGCTTGAAGTAAAAGAAGCCATCCTTACCCTGCAAGGTAAAGGTCCAAAAGATCTGGAAGAACTGTGTCTGGCGCTTGGACGTCAGATGGTATTCCTTGCTGGCAAAGCAGATTCCTTGGAGCACGCTGAGGAGAAATTGAAAGAAGTGATCCAGAACGGTAAAGCACTGGAGAAATTCAAAGATTTCTTGGCAAACCAAGGCGGAGACGCTTCGGTTGTGGATCATCCAGATCGTTTGCCACAAGCCCAATATCTGGTTGAAGTCCCAGCAGACAAAGACGGCTATGTTGCCGGAATCGTCGCTGACGAAATCGGAACTGCAGCAATGCTGCTCGGCGCAGGCCGTGCAACAAAAGAGTCCGAGATCGATCTCGCTGTTGGTCTGATGCTGAACAAAAAAGTGGGTGACCCAGTCAAAGCGGGTGAGTCCCTCGTAACGATCCATGCCAATCGTGAAGACGTAACAGACGTCATCGCGAAGATCAAAGAAAACATTACAATTGCGGATCATGCCGATGCGCCTGTATTGGTTCATGATATCGTAACGGAATAATACAATCAGAGCAGACGAGATGTAATCTCATGTCTGACTGAACATGAAAGCCCCGAAGCTATGTAATCCATCGCTTTGGGGCTTTTTGTCTACTACTACCAACTACTGGCTCTTTATTTTCTCATACGCCATCACCGAATCTGCGTTGGTATAAATATAAGGCGTGGTTGGCTCGGATACAGGTGTCACCTTTGTGGCGCGAATCTCAATCGTATCCTTACCGTTCACCTGTGCAGACCCGATGCTGCCATCGATTTGCACCCAGCTGTCTGTAGGGAAGCTATCCGCTTCTGGGATGTGAATCATCACGCCAAAGGGAGCTGCATCCGCGGGGCAACACATGACGAGAAATCGTCCCAGCGCAAAATGTGATTCCTGATCCATGCTTTTGTCCCGATAAACGAATCCGGTTAAGGAGATATCTTTGCCTGCAAATTGTCGCTGGAACATATCAATCGTGCCGAGAGTTTCAGAGAAGATCTCGGGATAGACTCGGATAATCTGTTCTGCATACAACTTCTCCGCCAGTTCAGCGAATTCACGGCTATACTCGTCTGGGGGAATGAATTGTACTTTGGTGGCCGATACAGACTGAACAGCCGTTGGTTGTTGTGTAAGATCTTGTACATTCAATTGCGTTGCCGGATCAGGCAAAGGCTCTTTCCGACGAATCTCGGGAGGGGCATAGGTGAGAGACATCCCTTTCTGACTGGCCATAGAGCTGCCGAGAGTCCGATCAGGTAACAGAAACCCCAGCAACAAGGGTATGGCAATCAGACCATATACCATTGAGCTGCGTAGGAATCCGGAAGGTGGTGGATGCTCACAGTCGCAATGAACCTCGTTTCTACCTAACAATCCATGCCATGCCATGATAACGGCAATAAACAATAAGGGAACAGGACAGCATAATAGCAGTTTTTGCATGGTAGGAGCCAAATAATAATGAAGCGAGTCACTTGAATTCAAGTGAATAATGTATACCGCAAGACCTCCTATCCAGGCCGCACGAATCAAGTTATGCCATTGGATGAGGTGTGACCTTGAAACAGGAGGTTTGGTCATTGTATAGATAGTGTGGTTCATAACATCACCTCATTTCTATTAATCGTCAGGATGAAAGTTCATGGGATTAACCATTTAGGCCATGAAGTATGTTGCTCAACCTTTATACCAGTAGGTTAATCAACCACGAGCCGGCAAAAACGAGCGTAATAATCGCTAGACTTAGACCAATAACAAATCGGGTACGGAAGGTCGAGAGCAGCATCAGGGTGCTTTTGAAATCCAGCATTGGACCAAGCACAAGGAAGGATACCAGCGGCCCCAGTGCAAACGTATGTGAGAACGCAGAAGCCACAAAAGCATCAGAAGTGGAGCAGAGAGACAGTACATAAGCAAAGCCCATCATGAACACGTAAGAGGCAACAGGACCATTACCAAGTGAGATCAGATCGCTGCGACTAATGAATGTTTGGATGCAGGCTGTAATCAAGGCACCGATCACCAGATATTTGCTCATATCGACAAATTCATCTCCGGCATGAATGAAGAAGCTGCGCCAGTTTTTTACATGGTTATGATCATGTGCATTTGCGTGCGAGTGAGGTTGCGCCATTTTAAAACCAGGATGTGTCTTGACCTCTGTCGCTGCAACTTTTGGCATCCGAAGAGGATTTCGACGAACAAACACATACACAAGCATGCCTATGGAAGCTGCTACAGCAAAGGCTAGTCCCATACGGGCAATGGTAATCTCAGGATGGGAGGGAAAAGCGAGCAAGGTTGCGGTAAATACGATGGGATTCACTACGGGACCACTCAGGATGAATGTCACTGCAATATAGGCTGGCATGCCTTTGTGCATCAACCTTCTCACGACCGGGATCATGCCACATTCACAGATGGGAAAAATAATACCGAGCAGTCCTGCGACCAGCACACCGCCGATCGGATTCTTGGGCGTTAGCCTGCGGACCATTTCTTCGGATACGAACCACTGCATGAGCGAGGATAATAGTACACCCATGAGCAGAAAAGGTGCGGCTTCAAGGAAAATACCTATGAATACGGTTTTCATATTTTGCAAAGCTTCACTTTTCCATGCTTCCTTCAAGTCTGGAGCCATTGTGATCAACACGGGAACAAGAAATGCACAAGGGATCAGGAAGGACAGGAGCTTCAGATTGGCTGCCATTTTCATGAAACAGACCTCCACAACTAGGACTTTGCTAAAATATATGCTTGTACGTGCGGCAACATACATCATTCCTATGTTCTAATCAACATTTTTACGATTAATCAAGATTTTTCATCGATATGTAAAACTGGCGTGAACTGAAGATCCTTTTCCTGCATGGAGTTGACAAAAGAAAGAGCATCAGCTAATATCATTAAATAGTAATAATTACGATTAAATAAGAGGAGGCAACAACTATGAGAGTCATTGTAACCTTAGCCTGCACGGAGTGCGGGGACCGCAACTATACAACAACCAAGAACAAACGTAACCATCCAGAGCGTCTGGAGATGAAGAAGTACTCCCCACGATTGAAGAAAATGACGATCCACCGGGAAACACGATAAAATTTTTTGTTATTTTTAAATCGTAATATTTACGAAAAGAGGGAAAGGCATGATACTATCCTCCATGCATGATGTTGTATTTGGATATGGCAAAGAGCCGGTCATTGATCAACTGTCGCTGGATATCCATGTGGGAGAGTTCATAGGCATCACAGGTCCCAATGGTTCTGCCAAAACAACCCTGTTAAAGCTGCTGCTGGGGCTATTGAAGCCCTGGAGCGGCACGATACATATGAGTCCGCAGTTGAAACGTGGGAACAAGTCCAATATCGGTTATGTGCCCCAGCAGGTGGCATCGTTTAATAGTGGATTTCCCAGTACGGTGAACGAACTGGTCCGGTCCGGGTGTTACACCAGGCTGGGATTATTCCGCAGAATCACAGCAACGCAGGATGCCATCGTTGAACGCAGTCTGCGGGAAGTTGGTATGTGGGATTATCGGAATACACGAGTCGGTGAGCTGTCCGGTGGACAGAAGCAACGGATCTGTATTGCAAGAGCTATGGCCGGGCAACCGCAGGTTCTGGTACTGGATGAGCCAACCACGGGAATGGACCGCCACAGCCGTGAAGGATTTTACAATCTGATGCGCCACTATGCTGATGTTCATGGGTTAACGATTATTATGGTTACTCATGGACTGGAAGAGATGGGAGATCGATTGGATCGAACGATTACTCTGGAGCGGCAAGAAAGTGAGGAATGGCAGTGTTTGAGTACGAATTCATGCAACGTGCCTTCTGGGCAGGTGGACTGATTGGAGTCATAGCTCCAATTCTCGGGGTCTATCTGATGCTCAGGCGGCAGGTACTAATGGCAGACACGTTATCCCATGTCTCACTCGCAGGGGTTGCGCTCGGTTCAGTCATGAATCTTAACCCGGTGATCTGCGGATTCGCCGTTGCAATTATCGGTGCCTTACTGGTTGAACAACTGCGGCGAAGTTACCGAACCTACAGCGAGGTACCTGTGGCGATCATCATGACTTCGGGGCTGGCTCTTGCTGTGGTATTGATGAGTCTCAAAACCAATCTGTCCAAGACCTTCAGCTCATACTTATTTGGATCTATTGTCGCGGTTAGCGATATGCAGTTGTGGATGATGGCGGGAGTATGTGTCATTGGTTTACTTTTTTTCATCTTACTCCGAAGAGCGCTCTATAGCTTTACGTTTGATGAAGAGACTGCTTCCATTGGAGGCGTTCAGGTAAGAGGGTTATCGTTTGCATTTGCCATTCTGACAGGAATGACTGTAGCTTCAGCCATGCCGATCGTCGGTGTGTTGCTGGTGTCTGCTCTAATTGTATTACCTGCTGCCTTGGCACTGAGAGTGTCTCGCAGTTTTACAGCAGCGATTATTGTCGCGGTAATCACGGGGTTAATCGGTATTTTTAGCGGGCTCACAACATCTTACCATCTAAATACACCACCGGGAGGAACAATTGCTCTCATCCTGTTGGTCATCCTATTGACTGGAATATCAGCGCAAAAGCTGATTGCACGATACAACCGCAAGCGTCACCGTAAAGAGAGAAATCAACAAGAACAACGAGAAACGTTAGTTATTCATTCCAGGAGGAATACATCACATGAAATTCAGTAAAAAAACAGCGCTGGGACTGTTATTCAGTCTGACCCTTATCGTCGCAGGTTGCGGACAGAAATCCGCTTCCGATACCAGCGCAGCTCCGACGGGAGCTCCCGTTCCAGCCGAGACGGAAACCGCAAAATTAAACGTGCAGGTTAGTTTCTATCCCATGTACGAATTCACTAAAAATGTAGCAGGCGACCTAGCGGATGTACATACGCTCGTTCCAGCGGGTATGGAGCCTCATGATTGGGAGCCAACACCACAGGACATTGCCAGCATTGAGAAAGCGGATGTGCTTGTATACAACGGTGCGGGTATGGAATCATGGATTGATCAGGTCACCGGAAGTCTAAGCAACGCTTCGCTCATTCAGGTGGAAGCAAGCAAGGGCATCAACCTGCTTGAAGGTGGAGAGCATGATCATGGACATGAAGATTCCGATGGAACGGATACGCATGACCATGCCGATGAATCCGCTGGGGAAGCACATGATCACGATCATGCGGATGAAGGGACTGCTGAAGAACACGACCATGATCATGACGCCGAGGCAGAAGCAGGACATGATCACGATCACGGTGGACTCGATCCCCACGTATGGCTATCGCCTGCACTGGCTGTAACGGAAGTGCGCAATATTGAAGCGGGATTGGCACAGGCTGCTCCAGAACACGCTGCACAGTTCAAGCAAAATGCAGATGCTTACATTGCTCAACTGGAGTCACTGGATCAGGACTTCAAGGCGGCTGTGACAGATAGCAAACGCAAGGATTTCATCACACAACACGCTGCATTTGGCTACCTTGCCAAGGAATATGGATTGCAACAGGTGCCTATCGCAGGATTGTCTCCTGATCAAGAACCTTCAGCAGCGCAGATGGCATCCGTTATTGATTTTGCGAAAGAGCATCAGGTGAAGACGATTTTCTTCGAAACACTGGTTTCATCCAAAGTGTCTGAGACGATTGCAAGTGAAGTGGGAGCCAAAACGGCTGTATTGAATCCGATTGAGGGACTCACCGAGGAAGAGAT
Source organism: Paenibacillus amylolyticus (assembly GCF_047302515.1). Classification (GTDB taxonomy): domain Bacteria; phylum Bacillota; class Bacilli; order Paenibacillales; family Paenibacillaceae; genus Paenibacillus; species Paenibacillus amylolyticus_G. Next base: position 1,984,631 of record NZ_CP168019.1, read on the forward strand.
TGCTGCGGGAATGGACTACATTAGCGTGATGAGACAGAATCTGGAGGCACTGAAACTGGCGCTGAACGAATAATAAAAGATCAGTTTGATGCCTTTAACCTAAAAAGGTACAATAATACAACATGCTGAGGAATGGATTGCCATTCCTTTGCCTTTTTGCGAAGCAGAGAGCACAGTGATGTGCTCTCTCTTTGTTTAATAAGGTGACCGGATCAAGGAGAACAGGAGGACGCATTGCATGAATTTAAATGAGGAACATGAATTGCTGTTAAGTGAACAGCCTGCCCATCTGTGGAGACGGCGGAAGCTGGAGCTGATGCACTGGACGGAACGTGACAAACATACAGTATCCGCGAAGAAAACGGAGATTTGGAACGGTGTTGAAGTTGATGCCGAGCTTGTGAACGCATTGTCCATACTTCAGAATGCGGGCGTGAAGACTGAATTTTCATGTGCAGGGGTAAGTCCGCTTGATGAACCTGTCGATCATTCCCTCTATGCGTATGTTACCCTTGTGCAAAGTGAAGTTGCGGATCAATTCGTGAACTACGCGCTCCGTCGGATGCGGAATCGACTGCTCGTTACGCTAGAGGCCGAAAAGGGCCGCTATGATCTATCTTCTTTTTTCATTGGACACAATCGAAGCTTCTGCTGGTGGATGGAGCACTGTGCCTTACAGTTCGGAAGTCGAAACGAATCGAGTGAAAAAAGCGTAGTATAAAGGATAGGCTTGTTTATTTGAAGGTAAAGGAGGTATACACGATTGAATAAGTGGGTCAAAACGATACTTTTTCTACTAGGCTCCGTCTTTCTTACACGATTCATCCCATTTTCGTCCTTGTTTCGTAACCTGGATACGATGATTCACGAATTCGGTCATGCACTAATGACACTGGTATTGTCCGGTAAAGTGCTGCGCATTGAATTATACGCAGATCATAGTGGTGTAACTTACTCTTCCATGCTGACGCCAGGCAGATCGATCCTGGTTTCTCTGGCGGGATATATCAGTGCATCTCTGTTCGCCTTACTGTTGTTTTACTTATACCGCAAAGGCTTGCACATGTGGGGACTTGGTATTATGACGGCTGTCGCTCTGGTGTCGCTCCTGTTATATGTAAGAGGGGAGTTCGGCATGTTATGGCTGACCGGGTTCATCGTACTGAACGTTGTCATTATGATTTTTGGTGCCAAGATCGTGAAGTTCTATTATCTGTTACTGGCGTTTCTTACGCTGGAAGAGTCGGTCGTTAGTGCCGTATACGTTGGACTGATGTCCTGGACTCAACCTTCACGGGCAGGGGATGCGGCGAATCTCGCTCAGCAGACATTCCTTCCGGCGCTATTCTGGGGAACACTGTTTGCTTTGTTTGCACTATGGTGTGCCAAGGGAGCACTCAGTCTCTTTTTCCGCAAAGAAGGTACTTCGCGATCGTCACGGTCTCGGGGATTACGAAGAGCGTAACGGATATAAAGTTATATAAAAGCAAAGAAGGCACTTCCTTTCTTCATAAAAGGATAGTGCCTTTTGTTTTTGGACTTACATCTGATATTAAAGTCTGATATTAAAGAAATTGAACCTAATCTCCAAGATTATCCCATAACACATAAAAGTAATAAATCTCTTCCATAATCGCCTTATCATCCTGTGCTGCAACGCCGCCCTTGATCCGAGCAAGCGTGCCCAGAATATCATATATCGTTTCACGTTCCACACTGAACTGAATGCGGTTAACGACTTTATCCCAGGCCTTCATTGCGTAATCAACTTGAGACTTGGCTTCAGTCCATTTTTTGCTCTCAACCTGTTTCTCTAACGTTTGTATAGATTCAAGCAAGCGATCATCGGTGCCAAAGGGCTTTTTGAGAAAGGATCCGCTAGCCATAATTGCAACGAACACAAGAATGAGGAAGATCGGAAGTACATATAGCAGCCAGAAACGCGTTTTCATTCAACCGCCTCCTTGATGTGAAGAGTTTAGAAAGGCCCCTCATAATCGCCCATATCGATTTTTTCGGTGATTTTATCTTCGAACAGATCAACATACAATTTGTCATTGGGCAATATGGCGGCAAAAGCAATATCCTGTATCGTAATCTTTTGTTTTTTTAGCTGCTCGCTGAGCCAGTTGATATCTTTATTTCTTTCCTCCAAATTTTGCTTAATCAGCAGGCCATCAATGATAATCTCGGTCATCAGCTTGCTCTTGGGCGGGTGCATATGCATGTCTTTCGCAGTTACAGGCTGATTCTCAGGTTTCAACACAACCGAGAGGCTGCCATCCGGCTCCAGAATCGCATAATCCAGCGTCGTAATATCAAATACATCCTTTTGCCGCAGCATCATGGTCAATTCATCAAATTTGACTCGCATTTTACTCAAGTTCTGTTCAAGAATCTTACCGTTCTGGATGATCAATGTGGGATCAGAGTCCATCAGTTTGGAGATGGTGCGATTTTTCAGCGTAATATACTGAAAGATGATCGTAATGATTGTGAAAATGGTCAAGGCCACAAAATGAATCCACGCCTTGGACGAGAGATCGGTTGCAAACGTACCCGCAATGGAACCGATTGTGATACCGTTAATGTAATCAAAATACGTCAAGTTACCCATCTGCTGCTTTCCTAGTACCCTTGTATAGATGATCAGGGTCAGAAAGGCAATAATAGACCGTACAGCAACAACCCATGTTTCTTCCATCATGTATGTATCACCTTCCTTTATTTCACCGTAGCTGTATTAAGAGGTTGTTTAAAAAGTTTGCTTTTGAACACGTATTATAACAAGCTTTTCCTATGCTGGAGGATCTTATGCTTGAACGCAAAAAACCGAAACCTGGGTAAGTATCCCAGGCTTCGGTTTCAATAAATACCTATATTAGTTGAACTGATTCATTTACACGTTAATCGTTAAACTCCAGAGTACGCCATAAATCCGCCATCTACCGGAATGACTGTGCCAGTGACAAAGCCGGACTGTCTTTCATCCGCAAGCCACATCAATGTGCCAAGCAGGTCTTCCGGTTTGCCAAAGCGGCGCATGGGTGTATGAGCAATAATTTTACTGGAACGTTCCGTTGGTGAGCCGTCTGGTTGCAGTAATAGATTACGGTTTTGCTCAGTCAGGAAGAACCCGGGTGCAATAGCATTGACACGAATTCCTGATTCGGCCAGATGAACGGCGAGCCACTGCGTGAAGTTGTTAATGGCTGCCTTCGCAGCGCTGTACGCAGGAACTTTCGTCATGGGCGATGGGGCGCTCATGGAAGAAATGTTTATGACAGTAGCGGGAACATCGCGCTCTATCATATGTTTTGCAAAGATTTGAGTAGGGATGAGAGAACCGACAAAATTCAAATCCATCACCTGACGAAATCCTTCTACACTCACATCGAAAAATGTAGTGACATCGCTCTTTTCCAGATCTTCCAATCTGAAAATTTCATTTGTGGTGTTGGCACTAGCGTTATTGCCACCGGCGCCATTGATCAGAATATCACATGGTCCGAGCTGTTCCAGCACCGCATCTGCCGCTGCTTGCACACTATCGGCCTGGGTTACGTCACAGGCAATAGCAATCGCTTTGCCACCGGCAGCTTCTATCGCAGATACAACTTCCTGCCCCTTGGACACGGTGCGGTTCAGGATGGCTACACTTGCACCGTGCCGAGCCAGTTCTTCCGCCATGGAGCGGCATAATACTCCAGCACCTCCGGTGATTACAGCCGTTCTGCCTTCGAGACGAGATGAGCGTTCATATTGACGTTCACTCATGCTTTTGCCCTCCTTTGCAGGGAATCCCAGACGCCCCAGAGATACATGATGCCCAAAGCCCGGTCATAGAGTCCATACCCAGGTCGGCACTGTTCTCCCCAGAGATGACGACCGTGGTCGGGTCTTGCATAACCTTCATAACCGATATCGTGATAAGCCTCAACAACCCCTGCAATATCAACACTGCCATCCTGACTGCGATGTGAGGTTTCGATAAAGTCGCCGTTTTCGTAGATTTTGACATTACGAATGTGGGCAAATGGAATCCGATCCTTGAACTCGTGTATCATCCCGATGATGTCATTATCAGCATTCGCTCCCAAAGAGCCACTGCATAGTGTCACGCTATTGTAAGGGCTATCATAAAGGTTCAGATATTTCCGGACATTCTCCTGACTTGTAATAATCTTTGGTAATCCAAAGATTGGCCATGGCGGGTCATCCGGATGGATAGCCATTCGAATCCCCAGCCGTTCGGCTGTAGGCATAATCTCTTGTAGGAAATAACGTGCGTGCTCCCACATATGATCCTCGGTTACATCCTTGTAGGCTTCGAACAGACCTGTTAAATATTGCAATCGCTCCGGTTCCCAACCTGGCATGGTGAGTGCGGAGTTTTCCGTAATGCGTCGAACAAGTTCTAGAGGTTCTATATCTGCGAGTTTACTGTGCTCGTAGAAGAGGGCAGTTGAGCCATCCTCCATTTCCTTGTGCATATCCGTGCGAAGCCAGTCGAAGATTGGCATAAAGTTGTAACAGATGACCTTCACACCCACCTGAGCCAGTTTCTCCATTGTTTTAATATAGTTCGCAATGTATTTATCCCTTGATGGCAGGCCCAACTTGATATCCTCATGGATGTTCACACTCTCAACGACATCCAGATGTAACCCGGCCTTGTCAGCTGCTGTTTTGACAGCGAGTATTTTGTCCATCGGCCATTCCTCGCCAGCAGGAACATCGTGCAGTGCCCACACAATACCTTCAACACCCGGAATCTGCCGGATATGATCCAGCGTTACCGTATCATTGCCTTCGCCGAACCAGCGAAAAACCATTCTCATCACGTTCACCTCATCATGAATAGTAGGAAGAAAAATTCAGTCATTGAAAATAGGACGGATATGTATCCTGCAGGACAGCCAAATCGGTGACAGTTAAATGCAAGTGTTCCTGCATCAGTCGCTCTGCTGTGTCGGCATCATGCTGCTGAATGGCCTTGACCATAGACCGGTGCTGTTCAATCAGGTGATCCCACTGGTGGTCCGAGGACAGGCGTAACATGCGACTTCGATTCAAATGTACATTCATCTGCTGGATAACAGTCCAGGTGTTGCTTTTGTTGCAGCCTGCAAAAAGAGTGCTATGGAATTCCTCATCCAATTGAAACATTCGTTCATCATCCGGTTTGACCCTGCATTCCTGTTGCCACGCAAGGTTCTGTTCAAGAGTTACCATCTGTTCGTTCGGAAAGTTCTCGCAGGCGAGCCTGATTACGGCTCGTTCGAGCTGTTCACGCATGAACCGAGCTTCCTCAACGAGGTCGACCTGAATCAGAGAGACGTATGTGCCACGCTGTGGGTACACTTCCAGCAGACCTTCCTGAGCAAGCCTTACAAAACTTTCTCGAACAGGTGTCCGGCTTACCTGGAACTCCAGCGAAATTTCCTTCTCAGAAATAGCTGTTCCCGGAGGCATTTTCAAACTCAAAATGAGTTGTTTCAGCGTGAAGTAAACGACATCTCGCGTTGAGTAAGATTGCTTATTATTCATGGAAGACATATTGCTCGCAACAGGCAACAAACCGGCTTTGGATGATAACTTTAGGGTATATTCCACAACTTCAACTCCTTCAATGCCATACTACCATACTTGTATGGTAGTATGGAAGCGCTTTATCAGCATTATATTAAATTTAGTTGATGGTCCACTTGCAGTTCAAGTGAATAAAGAGTACAATTCAGTCATTAGGTTCGAATGTTTAAACCAACAGACATCAAACTGAGAAATATACGTAGAAATAATGAAGAAGAAATAGCATAGAGGTGAAACCATGGGACAAAAAGCAATTAGCGTTTTTCAAACCTGTATTCCGTTATTTCAGGTGTTAAGTGACAACCATCGTCAATCCATTTTGCTGACACTTACCGAGAAGGGCAGAATGACGGTGAATGAAATTACCGAACAATCCAGCCTATCCCGGCCAGCCATATCTCATCATCTCAAGCTGTTGTTAGAGAAGGGACTTATATCTGTGGAACAGAAGGGCACACAGCGTTATTATTCGGCTTCATTGAATGCATCGGTGGAACTGTTGAAGGAACTGGTAGCTGCTCTGGAAGAAGAGTGTCTGTAGATTAATAGTGATAAAACATGCTTTTGCATGTGTCTTATAGGTTCGTAAGTTTAAACGCTTGATCAATAATGAATAGAGGAGTATGTATATATGACAATGACTATACAGGAAGTAACCAGTCAGGAAGTTGAACAGATTTTGGAGCAGCAACGACAGTTCTTTCGTTCCGGGGCTACAAGATCGGCAGAAGCTCGAATTGCCCGTCTGACCCAACTGAAGCAGGCCATCCAAAAGTACGAATCCAGACTGACAGTAGCTCTCTATCAGGATTTGGGCAAAAGTGAGTTCGAATCCTACACAACCGAGATCGGATTTATGATGGACAGCATCACACACACCATTCGTAAAGTGAATAAATGGGTGAAACCCGTTAAAGTGAAAACGCAAATGGCACTCCTTGGTTCGAAAAGTTATATCATACCCGAACCCTACGGGGCGGTTCTGATTATCGGACCGTTTAATTATCCTTTTCAACTCTTAATCGAACCATTGGTAGGTGCTATTGCAGCAGGTAACACAGCCGTGCTCAAAGCGTCAGAGAATACACCTGCGGTGTCGGCTGTTGTACGTGAGATGATTGCGAGCGTGTTCGAACCGGCATACGTACAGGTACTTGACGGTGCTAAAGACACAACGACAGCGCTGATTAACGCGCCATTCGACTATATCTTTTTTACAGGCAGTGTACCGGTAGGCAAGATTGTGATGGAGGCAGCTGCCAAAAATCTCGTTCCCGTTACGTTAGAACTGGGAGGCAAAAGTCCGGTCATCGTTGATGAACAGGCAGATATCAAAGTAGCAGCTGAGCGCATTATATGGGGCAAACTGCTTAATACTGGACAGACCTGTATCGCACCCGATTATTTACTTGTGCATGAGCACGTGAAGGAACCGTTAATTACGGAGATGAAAGCAGCGATCGTATCCTTCTTTGGTTCGGATATTCAGCACAACAAGGACTATGGGCGAATCGTGAACAAGGGACATTTTAAACGTCTGACGACTTTGATTGAGCGGGATCAGGCCAAAGTAATATATGGGGGAGCTTCGGATGAGGAAGATCGCTTCATTGAACCTACGCTGATTGATGCGGAGTCCTGGGATGCAGCGACGATGGAAGATGAGATTTTTGGACCGATTCTGCCGATCATTAGTTATCGTAACCTGGATGAAGCCATTGTAGAAATCGTAAAGCGGCCGAAACCGCTCGCCTTATATCTGTTTACTTCCGACACCCGGGTTCAAGACAAAGTGCTGCGCGAAGTTTCTTTTGGAGGCGGCTGCATTAACGATACCATCACGCATGTAGCGAATCCACGTCTGCCGTTTGGCGGTGTTGGTCATTCTGGCGTTGGCTCGTATCATGGGCAGTACAGCTTCGAAACCTTCTCTCATCTCAAAAGTGTACTGAAAAAAAAAACCAAATTGAATCTGCCGATTCTGTATCCACCTTATGATAACAAACTGAAGTTGATTAAGCGTTTGTTGAAATAACACTTCATATTAAATACAGAGAACATCTTGAATCGAATTATGAAAAAGTTGAATCAAGCCCGACAGCCTGCTACTGGACCTATTCCAGAGCAGGCTGTTCCTGTCGGTAACGGGAGGGTGACATGCCGGACCAGCGCTTGAATTGACGACTGAAATGGGCGATATCCTTATAACCAAGCATGACGGCAATATTTTGAACGGACAGCTTCGGATTGCCCAGAAGAAGCTTCGCTTCATGCAAAACCAACTGGGATAATACAGCACGAGGAGACTGACCGAACACCTCCTTGAACACGCGATTACAGTGAGAAGAACTGATGCCCAGCTCTGCTGCAATATCATCAATGCCATAGTGACCGTTGGACTCGTGTCCCTGTTTGAATTGCTGACTCATCAGGCCTTGCAACCGATTACGAATCTGGTGGGCGAGTTCGATCTTCTCGTGTCCATCGGTAAACCAGTGCGCTGCCTCTTTCGAGACCGCCTCCCACAGATGGCCAAATAGTTCAAATACCGCAGATTGAAGCTGCATACGCTGTACCATCGTATTTACTGTTTCATCATCCGCAGATGACATTAATTTGCGTAAAACCGGCTCAATCTGCTGTGTAACCGGACTATCCGCACTGAATCGCACTTGTTTGATGCGCGCCAGCAACGATAGGAACAACTGATCATCAATGTCAAAATGCATGCAAAAATAAGTGAATCCCTTACCGTTATGGCTCTGACTTGAATGAATGCTTCCTGGAGGAATCAGGAGCAGTTCGCCAGCTTTTTGAATATATAAGGTACCGTTCACCATCATGCGTTGCTCGCCTTCCGTGACATAATTCAATTCATATTGAGGGTGCTCATGCGCCGGATAATCCCAGTCCATACCCACACTTCGTAAATGAATGGCGAACAGATTGACCGTTGTTTGCACATCTGGATAAAAAACTTCATGGACACTTTCTCCCAAAGTAGGAGGCAAATACGTTGAAGACATGGAAGATCCCCCTTCATAGAGGTTGTTCAAAAAATGTGATTTTGATTACGCACTTATATCAAATGGAATGGTTTTGTGTAACCGCTTTAATCCATTATAGTCTATCAGCTTGATTTGGGTAAATATCCGATTGATTTGATCATGGTCTGAGGTGGAACCACGTGTTAGGATGGTGCTAATGAAAACGTATGCAAACCATTCTGAGAGGGGTTATGATTCATGAATACATCCAAATCCATCTTTTATAATGCACATCACGCACCGATTGGTGCTTTTGCGAGTTTTACACTGGGTTACAAAGGAGCCAAAGGCGGGCTGGGTCTTGAACTCGGCAAGCCGGCTGACCAGAATGTATATATTGGATTACAATCTCACGATGGCGACAATTATCAGGCGCTTCCTTTTTATGAAGCTTCCGAGGATGAGAGCAGCCGCTATGATGTAGAGAAGTTGGAGAATGGGGACACTGCGTCGACAACAGCGACCAAAGTTCCACAACCTCTAATTACGGCTTTTCGCGATGAAGATATTACACGTGAATTTACCTCAGGTACGGATACGTGGACTGCTGGAGATCTGACGTTCCGTATCTACTCTCCTGTACGTCCAGTACCTGATCCGACGAATGGGGATCGTGAAGAATTAATGGATGCACTCGTACCTGCCGTATTGGTTGAGATGACGATTGACAATACGGAAGGTCAACAATCCCGCAAAGCCTACTTTGGCTATCAGGGCAATGATCCGTACTCTGCGATGCGTCTGATTGGGGGACCGGAAGGTGGCTCCATCACAGGTGTGGGACAAGGTCGACTTACAGCAATTATGTCAGCAGATGACGGACTGTGGCCCGCACGCGGATTTACGCTGGAGAAACTGTTGCAGGAGAAACATCGGGAGAATCTGGCATTTGGACTTGGCTCAACCGCTGCACTATTGATGGAGGTTCCGGCTGGAGAGAAACGTACGTATCAATTTGCAGTATGTTTCTATCGCGGGGGCATTGTGACGACCGGAATGGACACAACGTATTGGTATACGCGGTACTTTTCCGATATTCAGGCAGCAGGAGAGTATGCACTACAACGCTTTAGTGAGTTGACTGCATCCTGTGGAGAGGTTGAACAGCGCCTTGGATCGGCTGCTTTGACCGAAGATCAATCATTCATGCTTGCTCATTCCATTCACAGCTATTATGCCAGTACTCAACTGCTGGATGCCGATGGTGAGCCACTCTGGGTGGTGAACGAAGGGGAGTATCGGATGATGAACACACTTGATCTGACGGCTGACCAGTTGTACTTCGAGCTTGCCTTGAATCCATGGACGGTGCGTAATGAGCTGGAGTGGTTTGTGAAACGATACAGTTATACGGATCAGGTTCGTTTCCCGGGGGAAGAGAAGTTATATCCGGGCGGAATTACCTTTACCCATGATATTGGTGTTGCCAATGTGTTCTCACGCCCTGGACACTCGGCATATGAGCTGGTTGGCATTGACGACTGTTTCTCACAGATGAGCCACGAGGAGCTGGTGAACTGGCTCTGCTGCGCGACAGTATACATTGAACAGACACAGGATCAGGCTTTTGTGAAAAACACGTTGCCTGTTATCCAGGATTGCTTCGAAAGCATGCTTAATCGTGACCATCCCGACGCAGAGCAGCGTAACGGTCTGATGGGTCTGGATAGCAGCCGTACCCAAGGTGGAGCGGAGATTACAACCTACGACAGCCTGGATGTGTCACTTGGACAGTCTCGCAATAATATCTATCTGGCGGGTAAATGTTGGGCGGTCTATGTTGCATTGGAGAAGCTGTTCGCAACTGAGAAGTTGGCCGATCTGTCCCATCAAGCAGGGCTTCAAGCGGATCGCTGCGCTGCCAGTATTGCTGCACAGTTGACTGATGGCGGCTACATTCCAGCTGTTATTGCAGAAAATAATGATTCTCGAATCATTCCGGCGATTGAAGGTTTGGTGTTCCCGTACTTTACAGGCTGTGAAGCAGCACTGGATGTCAATGGTCGTTTTGGACCTTATCTGAAAGCACTCCAAACTCATCTGAAAACGGTTCTTGTACCGGGAACATGTCTGTTCGAAGATGGAGGCTGGAAACTGTCCTCAACAAGCAATAACTCGTGGCTGAGCAAAATCTATTTGTCCCAGTTTATCGCTAGAGAGCTGCTGGATGTGGAATGGAATGAGACAGGCAAGGCAGCAGACGCGGCTCATGTCAACTGGCTGCTGCATCCGGAGGAATCCTACTGGTGCTGGAGTGACCAGATCCTGTCTGGTGTGGCGGTAGGCAGCAAGTACTATCCGCGTGGTGTAACGTCGATCCTATGGCTACTCGAAGGAAAAGGGAATCACCTTGGGCAGATCTATGCCAGCAAGGAGGCGGTACAATGAGCCAATCCGTCGTTCAAGCTGCCTTGTCAGGTCCACAGTATGATGCGTGGCTGGGGTATCACTCTGAATTGCCAGGAGCGAATGGACTTGCCCAAAAGACGGCTCCTGCGTGGAGCAAGCTGATATTGGTGGAAGAGAACCATGGAGTGATCACAACAGCTCTGATCGAACTTTCACGGGGACTGGAGAGGTTATATGGCGTGAAACCGTCGGTCAGTCATCTGTCTGATACTCAGGAAAGTGAACGGGACAATCACGCTTCCACACCCGCAATACGAATCGGTACTTGGACAGGGAGCGATTCGGTGGCTGGGTCGTTCAGCGAGACAGAGCGTTCAACTGTTCAAGGGGAAGGGTACATCATTCGTGAGAACGAGACCGAAGGTGTACTGGTCATTGGATCAGAGACCCCCCAAGGTGTGCTCTATGGTGCATTCCATCTGCTTCGAGAGCTGACAATGGATCAAGGAATTGCACATGAGGCGGATGATGCTGTGAATAAGTGGAGCTTCATTACAGAGCAGCCAACCAATGCGCTACGGATGATTAATCAGTGGGATAACGTGGACGGCAGCATTGAGCGTGGTTACGCAGGAGACTCGATTTTCTATGATAACGGGGAATTCACGCTGGACTTGGGACGCATCCGGGATTACGCACGTTTACTCGCTTCCACGGGCATCAATGCCATATCGATCAACAACGTCAATGTACACCGCCGTGAGAGCCTGTTTCTGACGGAACGTTATCTTAGTGATGTGGCGAAGGTTGCCGCTGAATTCAGAGCGTATGGTGTTCGATTGTTCCTGAGCGCCAACTACGCAAGTCCAATTGAGATTGGTGGTTTGCGTACGGCTGATCCGCTGGATGCGCAGGTTCGGGAATGGTGGAACATTCAAACGGCCAAGGTGTACGCAGCGATTCCGGATTTTGGCGGTTACCTGATCAAGGCAGACTCCGAGAATCGTCCGGGACCATTCACGTATAACCGTGATCATGCCGATGGTGCGAACATGCTGGCTGAAGCCCTTCGGCCATTCGGTGGATTGGTCATCTGGCGTTGCTTTGTCTATAACTGCAAGCAGGACTGGCGGGATCGTTCCACAGACCGTGCACGTGCAGCCTATGACCACTTTACGCCGCTGGACGGGCGTTTTGCCGAAAATGTCATTTTGCAGATCAAAAACGGGCCGATGGACTTTCAGGTGAGAGAGGCGGTATCCCCGCTGTTCGGCGCCATGGAAAATACAAATCAGGTGATTGAATTTCAGATTACACAGGAGTATACCGGGCAACAACGTCATCTCTGTTATCTGGTTCCCCAGTGGAAAGAAGTATTGGACTTTGACACATACGCCAAAGGCGAAGGTACAGAGATCAAGCGAATCGCGGACGGTTCTCTGTATAAACGGCCATACAGTGGCTTCGCCGCAGTATCCAATATTGGTGCAGATGCCTGTTGGACAGGACATCCACTCGCGCAGGCGAATCTATATGGATACGGAAGACTTGCGTGGAATCCGGAGCTGTCCGCCGAAGAGATTGCTGATGAGTGGGTGAGACTCACATTTGGACATGAAGACGAAGTTGTGCGGCAGGTTATGGGCATGCTTTTGACTTCACTAGATATCTATGAGAATTATACGGCGCCTCTCGGTGTGGGTTGGATGGTTAATCCGGAACATCATTACGGGCCGAATGTAGATGGATACGAGTATTCCAAATGGGGAACGTATCACTTTGCCGATTGTCATGGCATTGGTGTAGATCGAACCGTGAACAGCGGTACAGGATACACTTCACAGTATCACCCTGAGAATGCTGATCGTTATGAGTCCGTAGACACCTGTCCGGATGAGCTGATCTTATTTTTCCATCACGTGCCGTACACCCATGTTCTGCATTCGGGTAAAACGGTCATTCAGCATATTTATGATACACACTTTGAAGGTGTTGTGCAGGCAGAGGCGTTAGCCGAGACATGGAGATGGCTGGAGGGAAAAATCGACCCGGTTATTTTCAGTAAAGTTGCTTCATTACAGGACAACCAGGCCGAACACGCCAAGGAATGGCGGGACATGATCAATACGTACTTCTATCGCAAGAGCGGCATAGCGGATGAACAAGGTCGAACAATCTATTGAGTGGAATTGCGGATGCAGATGAACTTGGTAATTAGGAAGGAAGTAAGAAGATACCTTGTTTTCTTTGATGTACAATAGACAGCATGGACATACATGAGGAGGAGAACCGTATGGGACAACATGAACTGCCCGAGACCATGAAAGCTGCTATCATGACAGAGCCAGGACACATTATTATTGAGGAACAACCCGTCCCGCAACCGGCAGCGGATGAGGTGTTAATTCAGGTAATGGCTGTCGGGGTGTGTGGCTCGGATGTGCATTATTTTGAACATGGACGCATTGGCAGATTTGTGGTGGAGAAACCGATCATTCTGGGTCATGAGTGTGCGGGGATCATTGCTGCTGTTGGCTCGAACGTATCACGTCTCAAAACAGGGGATCGGGTTGCTATTGAGCCTGGGGTGACTTGCGGACGTTGCTCGGCATGCAAGGAAGGTCGTTATAACCTGTGTCCGGATGTACAATTTCTAGCGACCCCTCCGGTGGATGGGGCATTTGTACAGTACATGGTGATACGTGAAGATATGGTATTCCCGATACCGGATCATCTGTCTTATGAGGAAGCAGCTATGAACGAGCCATTCTCTGTTGGTATTCACGCTGCACGCCGCAGCAAGTTGGCTCCGGGTACAACCCTGGCGATTATGGGCATGGGTCCCGTTGGACTCATGGCCGTGGCTGCTGCCAAATCTTTCGGTGTAGAGAAGATCATTGTAACGGATCTGGAGGAAGTTAGGTTGGAAGCAGCTCGCCGCATGGGTGCCACGCATACCATTAATGTGCGGAATGAAGATGCGCTGGCTGTGATTCGCGAGTTAACAGGTGGTGTGGGTGTCGATACCGCATGGGAAACAGCAGGGAATCCGAAGGCACTACAATCTGCTCTGTATTCACTTCGACGTGGAGGCAAACTTGCGATTGTAGGCCTGCCTGCTCAGGATGAGATCGCACTCAATGTTCCATTTATTGCAGACAATGAAGTTGATATCTATGGCATATTCCGTTATGCCAATACGTATCCGGCAGGAATTGAATTTCTGAGCTCCGGCCAGCATGACGTGATGTCCCTGATTACAGATCGTTATTCACTCGAAGAGACACAGCAAGCGATGGAGCGCGCATTACACAATAAAAGCGGCAGTCTGAAGGTCATGGTATATCCGAATGGTATGTAAGAACAGCCTGGAAAGAGTCCTGCGGTATAGGACTCTTTTTTTTGTTTTTTTGCAAAAAAGTATGGGTCAAGCTCCCATAACATGGTATAATTCATGAAGATTTTAATATATAAATGGATACACACCATATTGGTGAATAAGTACTTAGCGAAAGGAACTGAAGGTTGTGAGAGTACATGAATTTATGATACACGCTGATTTTCATCGGGATGATCTGATGTCGGTATCTTCTCAAGCGTCGCGTTTTTCCTCGGATATTATTTTGTCGTATATGGAGTCTGAGCATGAGCATCGTGTAGATGTCAAAAGCCTGCTTGGAATGGCGTTACTACCCATTCGATATGGTAGTGTTGTCAGATTACAGACAAGAGGCAGGGATGAACTGGAGGCTTTGGAGTACATGTTGAATGTACTGGAGAAAGGGACGGCGTGACACCTGATTAGGTGCAAAATCACAGATATCATATTTTTTTTAGCTATTCCTCAAAACCTGCTGGTACTTTGTCCAAAAAAAGAGTATAATAAAATGTAGTTTGATTCTAAAGAAGTACCCATATTAAAGGAGTGTAAATAGATTATGCCAAAAGTTGACATCCATCCAAAGACACAACTCGTAATTTTTTACGATGCAAGTGCTGATTTCAAATTCCTGAGTTCTTCCACGAAGTTCTCTAACGAAACTATGGAATGGGAAGACGGTAACTCTTACCCAGTAATCCGTGTGGACACTAGTTCCGCATCCCACCCGTTCTTCACTGGTAAACAAAGAAACGTGGATATCGGTGGCCGTGTTGATAAATTTAACCGTAAATACAACATCAACAAATAAGTTTGTCCATACATTACAAGAAAACCTCGGGATTTATCCTGAGGTTTTTTTGTGTACATTAAAAATTAATTAAACCAATTATTGCGCTTACAACACATTCGGATGTACACTAGGAAACGAGTACGAACATATTGGAGGAGGAAATAGAGATGAGTAGCATCACACATATGGTAACGTTTACACTTTACGCGGGTAAAGATACACCGGAGGCCGAAGCCTTTTTGAAGGAAAGTTCAGATGCACTGGCTGTCATTCCTGGCGTAGAGCAATTTCAGGTTCTGAAACAGGTAAGTGAGAAGAATGAGTTTGACTACAGTTTCTCGATGGTCTTTGCGGATCAGGTTGCGTATGATGCATACAACAATCACCCGGTTCACCGTCAATATGTAGAAGAGCGTTGGGAAAAGGAAGTCAGTCGCTTCCAGGAAATTGATCTCATTCAAAATCATAATTAATAGTCTCCACATATAGGAAAAAAGTTGAACTACCATATACAGCATTGAACAATGCTGTATATCTCTCTGAATAACGCGTAATTAATGAATAAAAGTAACATTTTTCCGAAATCGTTTTCGATCAAATGAATTCAAGGAGGTTTTCGCTGTTATGCAATTGGATCTCTCAGGAAAAACGGCTCTGGTTACAGGAGCAACCGGACAGCTGGGGAGAGTCATCGCCCGCACGTTGGCAGCCTGTGGCGCCAATCTGGCTCTACATTACATAAATAATGATACCAAGGCTCGGGAGCTTCAGGGTGAGATTGAAGCACTCGGTCGTCAGGCTGTTATTGTACAGGGAGATATTACAAAGCAGGATACGGCATTCCGGATTCGTGATGAAATTCAGCCTGTCCTCGGCGGAGTGGATATCGTCGTTGCCAATGCGGTCATTCAATATGAATGGACAACGGTGTTGGAACAGTCTCCTGAAGATTATTTGAGTCAGTTCGAGTCCTGTGTTATGCAGAGTGTGTATCTTGCCAAAGCTTTCATTCCACATATGCAAAACGTCAAAGCAGGTCGCTTTATTGGCATTAATACCGAATGTGCGATGCAAAACTTCGCTCACCAATCGGCCTACACCGCTGGTAAGCGTGGAATGGATGGCGTATATCGCGTGCTGGCCAAGGAGGTTGGCGAGTATCAGATTACCGTAAACCAGGTTGCACCTGGATGGACAATTAGTGAACGTGATCGGTCCAGTGAGCCTGGACATGATGAGGCATATACGCGTACCGTGCCGCTGAAGCGCAGGGGTGAAGATCAGGAAATCGCCAATGTGGTAGCTTTTCTTGCGTCGGACCTGTCCTCATTTATCACGGGTGCCTATATCCCGGTTAGTGGTGGCAATGTGATGCCTGCTATCTAATGTCTGATTTGGATTCGGGATAACAATAAACCTAGTTTAACCGTAATCCGTTTGTCATTCGACAAGCGGATTTTTTGGCATTTTGCTATAGCTGGAATAAAGGTTTAAGGGGCTGGTTTTGTTTCATATATCCAGACATACATATTGAGTTGGTTCGGTTTTCGAAAGATTGGGGTATAAGAATAGGTATATTAACCGAGTGGAAACATAATCAAAATGAGCAATTAAAGGAGACCCATCACTTATGAAAAAAACAGTCGCGGACGTTCTGGTTGAATCCTTATTGAACGCCGGCATCAAACGCATATATGGCATTGTTGGAGACTCCTTGAATGCGGTACTCGACTCCATTCGTCGTTCTGGGAAGATCGAGTGGATTCATGTACGACATGAAGAAGTAGCTGCATTTGCTGCTGGGGCGGACGCTCAGGTCAGTGGAAGTATCGCTGTCTGCGCAGGGAGTAGTGGTCCTGGTAATATGCATCTGATTAACGGTCTGTACGACTGTCATCGTAATCGTGTTCCTGTACTCGCCATTGCCGCACATATCCCAAGTGACGAGATTGGCAGTGAATATTTTCAGGCGACCCATCCGGAGTATCTGTTTCAGGAATGTAGTCATTATTGTGAAGTCATTACAACAGCCAAACAGATGCCGCGTTCTCTGACGATGGCCATTCAGACAGCAGTTGCACGTTCAGGTGTGTCCGTCGTTGTATTACCGGGGGATGTAGCAGGACTTGAAGCAGCGGATATTCCTGTGCCTGAGCATGTGTATCACGTAACCAACCCCGTGGTACATCCCTCTGAGCCTGAACTCGTGAAACTGGCGGAGTATCTGAATCAAGGCAAAAAAATTACGTTATTGTGCGGTGCAGGCTGCGCGGGCGCTCGGGAACCCCTTATGCAGCTCTGTGATCGCTTGAAATCCCCGATGGTTATTGCGCTACGAGGCAAGGAATATTTGGAGTATGACAATCCCTATTCCGTTGGCCTTACGGGTCTAATCGGGTATTCATCCGGTTATCATGCCATGATGGACTGTGATGTATTATTAATGCTGGGAACGGATTTTCCATATCGTCAATTCTATCCCGAAGATGCGAAAGTCCTTCAGGTCGACATTCAATCTTCCCATCTGGGTCGGCGCACGAAGCTGGATTACGGCGTATGTGGGGATGTGAAAGCGACCATTGAAACTTTGCTTCCTTATCTGACAGAGGAACACAGTGACAAACATCTGCGTAAAAGTGTGGATCGTTATGTGAAAGTACGCAAAGATCTGGACGAGCTGGCCGTTGGAAAACCGGGTAAAAAGCCCATTCATCCGCAGTACCTGACCAAGGTCATTAGTGATGCCGCAGCTGAAAATGCCATCTTCACCTGTGATGTCGGTACTCCGACAGTATGGGCGGCCCGTTATATCGAGATGTCTCGTAATCGCAGACTGCTCGGTTCATTCAGTCATGGTACGATGGCAAACGCTTTGCCACAGGCAATTGGCGCTCAGGTCGCTGATCCGGGCAGACAAGTCATCTCTTTGTCGGGTGATGGTGGTATTACGATGCTGATGGGTGATCTATTGACATTGAAACAGCATAATCTGCCGATTAAAGTTGTGGTGTTTAATAATGGAGCACTCGGTTTTGTTGAGCTGGAGATGAAAGCTGCCGGATTCCTGGAATCGGGAACAGAGCTTGTCAATCCCAACTTTGCGATGGTTGCTCAAGCCATGGGCATGGAAGGTATTCGGGTTGAGGATCCGGATGAACTGGAAGGAGCTGTACAGCGTGCGCTTCAGCATGATGGTCCTGTGTTGATTGACGTGGTGGTGAATCGTCAGGAATTGTCCTTACCTCCGAAGATTGATATCAAACAGGCGGAAGGATTCACCTTATGGATGATGAAAGCCGTGCTCAACGGACGAGGGGACGAAATTATTGAATTGGCAAAAACGAATTTGCTGCGTTAAAGTGTTTCAAAAAGCGGATATGCACCGTTTGAAGTTGTAAAGATACCGACTTAAAAAGTATTGTATTTGTAAAAGAGGAGCATGCAACAATACGTAATAGTTGTGTGCTCCTTCAATTGAAATGCTGAAAATGTGACAGGTGATATAGTATGAATACATATTATATGATTTGTTTTTATGTCGAAAGTCTATTAGAATAGGTAAAGTCAGGAAGGTTTTATGCCATTTTTGACCTACATATTGCATCATTGCATGTAAGTACGTTTCATATCGTATTCATCGATCCAATCACAAGATGACACACACACATGGAGGAGATCAACATGAGTCACGCAGGAAAAGTAGCCATTATTACTGGAGCAGGAAGTGGATTGGGCCAAGCAGCAGCATTGAAGCTGGCTGAAAAGGGTGCATCCATTGTCGTTGTGGATCTTGTCGAAGAGACAGGTCTTGAAACGGTTAAGCAGATTGAGAAGCTGGGAAGTAAAGCTATTTTTGTACAAGCAGATGTAAGTAAAGCACCTGAAGTTGAGAATTATGTGAAAAAAACAGTCGAAGAGTTCGGACGAATCGACATGTTCTTTAATAATGCAGGTATTGCAGGTCCTGGTATCAAGTTGATCGAACATACGATCGAGCAGTTTGACCAGATTATTGATATTAACCTGAGAAGTGTATTCTACGGGTTGAAGTATGTGATTACGGAAATGCTCAAAACAGGTGGTGGTTCCATTCTTAACACGGCCTCCACAGCCGGTATTGTTGGTGTACCTGCAGTTGCACCTTACGCAGCAACCAAACATGGCGTGGTGGGCTTGACGCGTACAGCTGCAATTGAATATGGCAAGGACAACATTCGTGTAAATGCGATTGCCCCAGGTACAATTGAGACGCCGATGGTTGTTCAGTTCGGTAAAGACAACCCTGAAGTGTTCAAGGCAACCGTTGACAGCATTCCATCCGGACGTCTGGGCAGACCGGAAGAGATCGCGAATTTGGTTTCCTTCCTGCTTGGAGATGAAGCACCATATATCAATGGTGCAGTATATCCGATCGATGGTGCAGTTACGGCCCAATAAGAGTTCTGCTTATCGGTAATAGAATAGCCGTTAAAATGGTTAAAGAGAGGCCACTGTATGCATACAGTGCCTCTCTTTTTAATTTGTTTTTTGTACTACAAATTCATATCAGGCAACGTTGTGCGATGTATTGGTTTGTGTACTTTTGAGAGGTGCTGAACGATACGAGCCTATAACGATGATGACGGCAACAGCAACCCCGACAGCGCCAATCCAGGTAATGGATGATAATGAAACGCTGCTGACCGCGATTCCGCCAATACCTGCGCCAGCAGCCATGGCTAATTGCATGACCGAACTATTCAGACTTAGCATAATGCCAGAGGATTCCGGAGCCATGGTGACCAGGTTATATTGCTGAGTTGGACCTGAGGACCACGCGGCAAAAGACCACAAAATCAGAACAAGGAAGACAGCGAGATGAGAGCTTGCCGTTATATTCAACAGGACCAGACTTACGATATGCAATGTCATGCCTGTGATCAGCGTTCGTTTGACACCCCATCGGTCAGCACTGAATCCTCCAACTTTTGAACCGATCAGACTTGCTATGCCAAATGCGAGTAAAGCTGAACTGAGTAGTGCTTCGCTCATTCCTGAAACGGATACAAGGTAAGGTGAAATGTACGTGTAGGCAATGGAATAACCACCTAACCAGAAAAATGTCACCAGCAGTGCCAGTACAATTCGTGGCTGTTTGAGCAAAGACAGTTGTTTCTTCAGCGGAACAGGCGCTTCTGCTTTGGAAGGCGGAATGGCGGCCGCGATCACCAGCATGGCGAGAATGCCAAGAACGGCAATGCCGGCGAAAACAAGCTTCCAATCCCAAGATGCAGCCACAAGCCTTCCGATCGGAACGCCAACGATCAAAGAAGCCGTAAATCCCGTGATTACTGTGGCGATTGCACTAGCTTGTTTGCCCTCTGCTGCTATTTGGGAAGCAACCGTTAATGCCGTGACAACAACAACGCCCGCGCCCAAAGCCATCAACACGCGTGCTGCGACGAACAGTCCATAACCCGGCAACAGGTAGGCAAGAACATTAGCCACAACGAATAGACCGAGGAAGTATAACAACAGCTTGCGACGGTCCCAGCGCGAAGTCAGTGCAATAATGACAGGTGTACCTAGCGCATATACGAGTGAAAAAATCGTAATGAGCTGTCCGGCGGCGATTAAAGAGATATTCATCGTATCTGCAATACGATCCAAAATGCCGGCAATGACATATTCGGAGGTTCCTACAAGGAAACTGACCAAGGCAAGAACATAGATTTTGAGCGTGGAAGACATGGAAACATAACCTCTTTCTGATTATTATTATATTTTTAGAAATATAGAAATAAAGACGATAGAACAAGATATGAATGCTCTGAATGCAGCCCATCTGCACGAATGGTAATGTTACAACCTAGATAATGAATATTGGTATAAACGTAAATTTAGGTGACCTAGTTCTGCTAATATATGTTGAACCCTGTTTCAATATTTCTAATTATATAGAAATAAAACTCAAATTTTTTATTTATTTAGCAGATAGGGAACAAACTTTTGTGCGGTCTCCGTGTTTAGGCTGTAGTAGATATACGTACCTTTCTTTTGCGATGTAAGCAGACCACAATCGGACAGCTGTTTCAGGTGATGAGACAGAGTCGATAGGGCAACCGTAACAAGGCGGCTCTCCAGATCGGCAGGACACAGGTTGCTTTCGCCCGATAAAATCTGAATGATTTTGTACCGTGTTTGTTCGCCCAGCGCTTTATGGATTTTGACAACTTGTTCAATCTCATTTGAGTTTGATTGCATAATGATCTGTCCTTTCGTCTTTATTTCTTATTTCTAGTAATATAGAAATAACAGTAGCATATGTCGTTTGAAAAGTAAACTCTCGGACGAAGATTCTATACTTTCTACTGCGTCTGTGTTAACAGCCGAAAGTCTGGAGTAACTTCTCCCGAGAGTTATGTGAGTTGTATATTACCGATCTAGGGAATCAACATAGTCTTTGGCTTCCTTCAACGAAAGACCTCTGGCTTCACGCAGTCGTTTGATCGCCATAATTTTTTTCCCTTGTTGTATCAGTGTAAGCAGTTCCTGATCCAAATCCGTTTGGGCTGGTTGGCTTGTGTGGGAAGGAGGTGCTTCCTTCGGCGACAAGGTGTAATTGAAGTCGGATCGGACGCTGCCGGTTGAACCGTTCTCCAGACGCTCGATATCTCTTTTCAATTCATTCAATTGATGTTGCAGGCTGGTGACTCGGACCAACAATACAAGGATCAGAAGCGACAGAACGATCCATACCAAGGTGTTCATTTCCATGATGTCATGTGCCTCGCTCTCATTTGGTCATATTTGGCCATTATTTAAGTTGAACCGGGATTTCCTTGACACCACGAACAATCATGCCAGGTCTCCATTCCAGTTCATTCACATCTGCCTGAAGCTGTATATTTGGAAAACGATTCAGAAGTGTGCTGACTGCAATCTCACCTTCCAGACGAGCAAGCGGGGCTCCGAGGCAAAGATGAATGCCTTTGCCAAAAGCCAGGTGTGAACTTTTCTCGCGGGTAATGTCGAAGATATCAGCATCCTTAAACTGCTGTTCGTCCCGGTTGGCGGAATCAAGCGCAACGATGACAAGTTCACCTTGAGCAATATGCTGTCCACGGAATTCAATATCTTCCAGAGCCCACCGGGATGTGCTGAACTCCACCGGTCCGTTATAACGCAGCATCTCTTCAATGGCATTGTGAATAAGCTCGGGTTGCTTGATAAGAAGTTCGCGTTGCTCCGGATGCTCCAGCAGGGCGAGAATGCCGTTGCCGATGAGATTAACGGTTGTTTCATGACCGGCAATGATTAATAAAGAGACCACGCCAAGCAGTTCTTGTTCAGTTAACTGCTGCCCGGATTCTTCTGCAATGACGAGCTGGCTGATCAGATCTGTGCCCGGGTCTTGACGTACTTTTGCGAACCAGGCCGTAAGGTAATCCGTAAACTCCTTGGAATGCTGCTCAAACAGCTCAGCGCTCTCGGCTGTGGAAGCATCAATTACTGTATTGGACCATATGCGGAATTGGTCACGATCCTGGGCAGGGACCCCCAGAATCTCACTGATGACAATGATGGGCAGCGGGAAGGCAAAGTCATCGATCAGATTCATTTTTTCCTGTGACGGGAGGTTGTCCAGCAGATCATCAGCAATGTCCTGAATATGGCTTCGCATGTTTGCGACCAGTTTGGGCGTGAACGCTTTCTGCACCAGTCCGCGAAGACGTTTATGATCTGGCGGATCGGAGAACAACATATTATTCGAGAAAATGCTTTGATTGTCAGCACCGTAACGTCGGACCATGTCTTTGCTGAAGCGAGGATCTTTCAGAATCTGTACTGCATCCTCGTATCGAGTAATCATCCAGCCGAATTCTCCTTGAGGAAACATGACTCGGAAAACGGGCTCTTCTTTTCTTAACTTTTCATATACCGGGTAAGGGTTATGCGTGAATTCTTTCGTGAAAAACGCTGGCTTTGAGGACTCGTTGGGTTCATTCGGGTTCAAATGCAAAATCTCCTCTCATATTCCTGCATAATACCTGCACCTTCTATATATTCAATACACAAGCTTTTGAAACCTTGTTTTTTCTTCATATGGATGATAGAGCAGGAAAATAGAGGAAGATGGAAGAAGACATGAGTAGAGAGAATCGTTTATTATGCTTGGTAAAAATGAAAATGAGGTGAACGCTGACATGTCTTACGCACAACTTCCTTTGCATCACCACCAGATTCCGGCAAGTCGAATGGTTCTTGGCTGTATGCGGTTTGGAGGTGAATGGGATGGGCTCCCCATTACTTCAGATCTTGTCGTAGAAGGTCATCGAGCGGTAGAAGCAGCTATCGAAATCGGCATTAATCACTTTGATCTGGCGGATATTTACACACGTGGTAAGGCAGAGCATGTCTTGGGGCGAGTTTTATCCGAAACTCCCGGCTTGCGTGAGCAGATCATTATACAGTCGAAGTGTGGTATACGTCTTATAGGTGATGATGAAGGACCGCAGCGTTATGACACCTCAGGTGCACATATTCTGGCGAGTGTGGACGGTATCCTGGAACGGCTCGGGATCGATTATCTGGATATTTTGCTGTTACACCGTCCTGATCCGCTCGCCCATCCGCAAGAAATTGGAGACGCACTGGCTGAGCTGCATCATTCCGGTAAAGTGCGCCATTTTGGTGTGTCCAATATGGGTTCTGAACAGATTCGCCTTCTTCAGCTTCATAGTAAAGTACCCCTGATTGTGAACCAGCTGGAGATGAGTCTGGATAAAATCGGATTCGTAGAAGCCGGTGTGACAGTTAATCGGCCCCAAGCGAGAGACAACGTGTTTCCCTATGGCACGATGGAATATTGTCAGGCAGAGCATATTCAACTGCAAGCTTGGGGTCCCCTTGCTCAGGGGCGATTTACTGGTAGGGTAGTTGATGGACAGCGCGCGGAGATTGAGCATACGGCTCAACTGGTTGATCGAATGGCCAAGGAGCGTGGGGTGACACCGGAGTCTATTGTACTGGCTTGGTTAATGAAGCATCCAGCAGGGATACAACCTGTCATTGGTTCGATTCGACCAGAACGGATTCTGGCCTGTCGTGATGCAACGAATATTGAGCTTACCCGTTGTGAGTGGTACGAGCTGTATTCCGCGTCATGCGGACGTAGATTGTAAGTAGAGACTTCTGAGAGATTGGTTAGTTCCGATTAAAATTCATAGATGTTGGGTGAAATTTGAACATATAGAAGATACAGGCTGCTAATGGCCTGTGTTTTCTTTGTGATAATCGGCTTCATTTGGTTGAAACACTTTATCGAAAGTGTAATGAATCCTGAGGTCATATGGCCTACAATGCGTTTACATGGGTAATAAGCATGCTGATTCGGATCCGAAACCAGTGTGTTGGCACGGTTGTAAGGATGGTTCACCTTCATATTTGCGCTAGAGGCTATGTCCATGGACTTAGGGAGAGTGCTGATAAGAAGGACGTTTCAACCATTTTTATCGTTTTACGGGGTAGTTGCTGGAGTGCTGTGATAAAATGATAGGAATAAGAACATACGATCTGTTTATGTGAGAGGAGACACCTTGACGATGGAGATGCTCAAACCACCCGCCGAGACATTATACGAGGTTGAATTACGCGCGCTGCGAGAGGAAGATCAGGGGAAACGTCCCCCGAACTGGCTGTTATCTCCCGCCTATGTGCGCGATTTTATTATTGGCAGGGATAAGCCTGCATTATTGAATGGAGAAGAGATCCTGATTACCCGCAAATTCTATGGCAATGACGTGTTAATTGAACGTGCAGTGGTTACTCTGGCAGGCAATCGAGGATTAATGCTCGTGGGAGAACCCGGGACAGCCAAAACTATGCTTAGCGAACTGCTAACCGCAGCAATCTCCGGGACCAGTCTGAATACGATTCAGGGTACGGCAGGCACGACGGAAGATATGATTAAGTATTCCTGGAATTACGCCATGCTGCTCGATAAAGGCCCTTCGGAAGCTGCACTTGTACCATCACCGTTATATAACGGCATGAAGAAAGGCATTCTAACCCGTTTTGAAGAGATTACACGTTGTCCCGCCGAAGCGCAGGATAGTCTGATCAGTATTCTCAGTGACAAGGTCATGAGCATTCCTGAACTGGATGGTGGTGTACTGTTTGCCCAACCTGGATTTAACGTCATTGCTACAGCCAATATTCGGGATAAAGGTGTAAACGAAATGAGTGGTGCATTGAAACGTCGGTTCAATTTTGAAACAATCAAGCCCATTCATAACGTAAAGATGGAAGCCAAAATCATTGAATCCCAGGCACGAAGCCTGTTATTACATAGTGGAATTGATATTGAAATTAACCCGGATGTGGTTGAATTGCTGGCTACAACATTCATGGAATTGCGCACCGGCATGACACGGGAAGGCTACAAGCTTGACACCCCCCAAGCATCCATGAGTACGGCCGAAGCGGTGTCTGTCTATGTTCAGAGTGCGATGACTTCCTATTATTACGAAGATAAAGCTATTGCACTGGATCGGTTAGTGCAGAACATGCTGGGGACCATTGCAAAGGAAAACGACAAGGATCTGTCCATTCTCAAAACCTACTTCTCCAAGGTCGTAAAAGAGCGTTCCAGAGAAGAGGGAATGTGGAAGGACTATTATGAGGAGAGAAAATGGATCGGTTAACAGCAGTACTGGACCCTGATGTTGATCAGTTACAATCCTTGTTCGAGTCCCAAGTATATAACCTGAGTAATCATACGGTCTATTATCCAATACGACACCATAGCCCTGCATGTTCATATCACTTGTTACGATTAATCGGGGAGTACAAGCCGGATATCATTTTGATCGAAGGACCGGAGAGCGGTAATCCATTAATTTCGGTGCTGAGTGATGAGGCAACAATACCTCCTGTCAGTCTGTACTATACCTATGAGAGTGAACTAGAGAGAGAAGCCTGCTATTATCCGATGCTTCGTTATTCGCCTGAATATGTAGCTTTGAAAGAAGCAAAACGGCTGGATATTCCGGCGAAGTTTATTGACCTGGACTATCAACACTTCTCCACTCGTGCATCCAAATCCGGCCAGACAGAACAAAAGGAGATCTCCATCCAGGACGAAACCTTGCTTGCGGGGTCTGATTTCATTAACCGATTATGCCAAAAAACAAACTGCCGCAGTTTTGATGAATTGTGGGAAAAGGTGTTTGAGATTGGCGGTCTGGAGAAATCCACTCGGGCATTCGTGCAGGATGTATTCACATATTGTACCTTATCCCGAATGTGTTATTCCACGGAACGATTACAGTCTTCAGGTGATCTGGCAAGAGAAGCACATATGAGACAACGTATTAATCAAGCGGTGCAGGAGCATGACCGTGTGCTTGTCATTACCGGTGGATTTCATACGTATGGACTGTTGATGTCAGAGAAACATGAATCCGAATTGGAACAGCCAGAAATGGATAAACGGCATATAGACCAACGTTTGGATGGACAAGGTAAACCAGGAACGTCTCAACAAAGTGCGGTTAATCCAGATACGGTTCACCAACAAATGTACCCGATGGTCTATACCTTTGCTGAAGCGGATCGGCTCAATGGATACGCGAGCGGCATGCCTTATGTAAATTATTACGATCAGATCTGGAACCAGCTGCTTCGCAAAAAGAGTACACCGTATAATCTAACGGCTCTGGACTTGTTATCCCGGCTGATGCGCCAATTACGGGACGGACACGAGCATGTATCAACCAGTGATGCGATTGAGGCGTACAGCATGATTCAAGGTCTTGCCGGGCTTCGGGGTAAAAGGGAAGGCGGCGTCTATGAGTTGATGGATGCAGCACTCTCTTCCTTTGTGAAGGGGGAGCTTACCTTGGCGACCGATAAACCGCTGCAAGAGCTGCAGCGGTTATTGACAGGAGACGTCATTGGAAGCGTGGCTCCCAATTCATTCAGTATTCCCATCGTGGAGGACTTCAAAGCGCGTTGTACAGAGTACAAACTGCAGATTCGTACAACAGGTCAACACAAGAAAGTGCTGGATCTGTATGCGAAACCGGAGCATCGTCAGATAAGCCAATTGATTCAATGCATCACCTATCTGGTTCCGGAATTCGCGAAACGGCAATCGGGGCCGGACTGGATCGCAGAGCGTGATATGAATCTTGTTCGCGAAACCTGGGTTTATATGTACTCATCCCGCATTGAAGCCAGATTGATAGAGAACTCTCTCTATGGTGGAACACTTGCCGGGGCGGCTACACGCAAAATGGAAGAACAGATGCAGGAAGTACCGGATCATCATAGCGGTGAACTTGCCCGACTCATGCTTCAAGCGCTGCTCATGGGAATTCAGGACACAGCGATGAAACTTTATGAACAGGTGCGCTCAGCGCTGAGAACCGACGGGAATTTCCTTTCCTTATGTAACAGTCTGCATGTCTTGAACCGAATTCATCAGCACCGAAGGCTACTGGGACTATCTGACGAGCAACAACTCCCTGAGCTGGTATCCGAGGCTTACAGGAATGCCGTAGACAAGTTGTTACAGCTCTCCAGAGCCAATCCGGATGAACATGAAGCCATTATTCAGGGATTGAAGCTGTTAGCTATGCTCGCGGAGTCATCAGAGGGGTATTTTCAGGATGAGACATTCCGAATACATCTGAATGAGCTTCTGTCGGATCACCAGCTTCCGGCTCAGCTGGAGGGTGTGTGTGTCGCTATTTCCTCAGGGCTCGGTGACAGGCCCAGGGATGAGATTGTTGATCGTGCTCGCGGGTATATCCATGGTACACCGGATCAGACCCGTCAAACGGCACTTTTTTTACAGGGAGTATTCACTGTAGCACGTGACGCTTTTTTATATGAAGATCAGCTCTTGTCCGAGTTGAATTATTTGATTGAACAGTTATCCTACGACGACTTCATCAGTATGGTACCGGAATTAAGGCTGGCATTCACCTACTTTACACCAATGGAGACGGGCTTGATTGCGGAGCGGGTGGCGAGTCTGCATCAGGTTGAACCAGAGGAGATGTTGAGGCCTGCGGTGGATGAGCAGATGCTGATTCAGTCCAAAGCATGGGACGAAGCGCTTCGAAAGGAGTTTGGCGCATGGAAGCTAATATGAATGAAGCGAATCGGACAACGGACGAAACCGGAGAAATCAATGAAAGTTCCAATCCGGATGGAAGCAACCGAGGTGATCAACATTCTGCTGAAACCTTAAATCGATGGCGTCTGATTCTAGGTGAATCCGCTGAAGAAGGGTTGTGTAATACAGACCAATACACTTCGGCTGAATTTCAATATACGGAAATCGATGAGATTCTGGGGTATCTGTATAACCGTGAATACGGTGAAGAACAAGGTTACCGAAAAGAGGGAGGACGCGGTGCGTCTAACCTGACTGTACCAAAATGGCTGCACAAAGTCAGGGATCTATTCCCCAAACCAACGGTAGAAATATTGGAGAAACAGGCGCTTGATCGTTATGGGCTGACAGAATTGTTAACGGACAAAAAGCTGCTTGAATCCCTTGAACCAAACATGAATCTGCTCAAGAACATTATGCAGTTCAAAGGACGGATGAAAGGTGAGGTGTTAAAGAGCGCCAAGGATATCGTTCGAACCGTGGTTGAAGAGCTACGCAGCAAGCTGGAATCACAGACCCGAGCGAGTATCATGGGCAAGCGCAGTCGCTATACCTCCAGTTCAGTACGATCCTTGCGAAATCTGAATTTCAAGCGAACTATCACCAAGAATTTGAAGAATTACGATAAAAACAAGCGCAGGTTTGTAATTGATCGTCTGTATTTCGACGGGAATATCCAGCCCCATAACAAGTGGAACATCATCATTGGTGTAGACGAGAGTGGCAGTATGCTGGATTCAGTCATCTACAGTTCGGTGATGGCCAGTATCTTCTACCGGTTGAATGCGTTGCGTACGAAATTATTCATATTTGATACGCAGGTTGTTGATCTTAGCGACAGGCTGGAAGACCCCGTAGACGTGCTCATGAATGTACAGCTCGGCGGGGGAACACATATTACGAAAGCGTTGCGTTATGGCGAGACGTTAATCGATAATCCGGGCAAAACCATCTTTATTCTGGTCAGTGATCTGGAGGAAGGGTACCCGATCGCGCAAATGTATAAAGCCTGTAAAGATATTATCGATGCAGGATGCAAGCTACTGGTTCTCACCGCGCTCGATTTTAACGGGGATTCAGTCTATAACAAACATGCAGCACAGACATTAACCAATATGGGGGCACATGTAGCAGCAATTACGCCTAACGAACTCGCGGATTGGATTGGCGAGATCATCACTTAAATTCAAGGAGGAATGTGTAATGCTTACCGCAGACCGCGCAGTTGAAACTTTGGTGGAGAAATTCGCAGTAACCTGTTCAAACGAGTATTCATTGAAAACAGATCGTAGCTCCGAAATTATCGATTACGTCTTGGGAACGACAGACAAGTTTCCGGATATGATTGGAAATTCGAGTCATTATGTGTATCAAACGATTGATCTGCTCATGAAGCTTGCCAAAAAAGACGATGGAGATATCTTTTACCGTGCCGGGGCTATTGTGATATATCTGGAATCCAATTATTCCAAAAGAAATTCATGGAGAACGGATGCCTTTACTGTCTGTATGGGAAATGACTCCGAAGCTTACGGATTAAGCGGGAAGAGCAAAAGCGCTGATCGCATGGATGGATTGTTGTCTCGGTTGGAGAAGATCAAACAATTTGCAGGCGAGAACGAAATTTTGACTGAATTAAAGAGTAAATTAAAGCGTGCCCAGTGGCTTTTTGATTCCAAAAAAGCGGACAGTCAAGGGGATTACCGGGATGTAATTAATGCATTAATGCTGCTGCAACTATATTCAAGACTAAGTGACACGGCTTCTCATCTTGCAGAGGTTCAATCTTCTGTTCAATCGTTACCAGTGTTGTTTCAACATGTAATGGCTAATGATGCAGATAAGTTGCGGGACGAGCTACATACGTTGATTGAACCTGTAGTGGTCAGTAATATTCAAGGAAAACATAACGGATCTTCCCAAGAATTGAAGGATGAATTCCTCAAGGAGAAGCGTAGTCAGCTCATAGCTGAACTGTATCCCAATACGTCTTTCTCTTCAAAAGAGCAATGTTCAAACACAGTATTCCATCAAACTATGGTACTTGTGAGTGGTGCCTTGTTGTACCTGATTAACATTAGTGGAGGTAAACAACGGTTCCTTGATACAAATAGTGAGATTGGGCATGTTTTGCTTCACACAATACATCAATTACATGAGATTTATCCACTTGAAGTTCGCCGTTACTTGCTGAGTATGGACCCTAGAGCCAAGAGTCCAAATGATCTGCTTGCTGGACTTGTGCCTCTGGATGAGCCTTATCAGTTGGTTGAAATTTTGCGGGACGAGCTTAATTCGTACACGGTATCCTGGAACATGTTACAATCCGCGATCGCGAATCGTCCTGAACAAGCGATTCGAGCATACGAGATTATCAAACCGCCATTCCTCAAACTCTGCATTCAGAAATTCATGGAGGATCAAGGATTGACATTGCCTAATGCGGAGGGGTCACTGGAGCAAACGGTATTTCACGCTCTTCGGCATCCTTTGGACGGGGGACGTCAAGGACTTGCGATTGCAAGATACTTAAGTGGGGAAAACACCCTGGAGGAATATTGGGAGGACCCAAATAGTCGCGGGTTGTTTAATCAACTGAATCGGGATAAGAAGCGTGTTCACAACCTCATTAGTATTAGTTTTCTGCCCTTGGATTCGGAGGCGATGCGCAGGTTCGCAATCCTGACCACTCATCCCGATTGGACACTGGATATTATCTCGGACATGTACAATTCATACGCTTTTAGTGGAGAGCAGCTGCTTCAACGTTACGGGCAAGACCCTGAGGTGCAACGTGAGAAATTGCTAACCAGCCTGATCTCACTTAATGGCATGACCGACTACAGATACAAATCCATGCCGCATGACGAATACCGCCGAATCATTCAGCAGAATCTGGACTATGCACTGACACAGTACAAGAAACTGCCAACAGATACACGCATTTTAATTCTGGAGATTACCTTTGAACAGCGTGATGAGTTATCCAAGAAAATATTGGCTGAAGCGATTCGTGCCGGACTGCAGGATTCTTCCAAAAAGGCCAACGGCGTGGCGTTAGCGGAATTCAACCGAATTCCTGATCAGGACTTGTATACGCTCATCTACCTCTCGGAGAAAAAAGTGGGAATCAAAGAGATGGCTTTAACCGCGATCCGCAGTTTGGAAAACAGCAAGGAGCTGTATGGTGAGCTTTTGAAGAAAGAGAAGTCCGATGAGTGGAAGAGCTTGATCCAAATTCTGCTGGATACCGCAGATCTAAGTCCAGAGTATGCCCATGCTGCACTCGCTGATCAGGCGGATGCCAAAAAGTTGTCGAGACTGAGCTGGTTGTCCTTGAAAGATCTCCCTTCACTGATACGTATTGAAGACAATCAGCCTTTAGATGACCGGATTAAACAGTATGCTTTGGTCCAATCGTTGGATCATACATCCGGTCCTAATGAACGGTTGAATGAATTACGAGATTACGTAAGTGAGGCATCGCTCGCTCGTTTTGCAAGTGAACTGCTTCAGGTCTGGATTCAGGAAGGTGCTCCTGCAAAAGAGAAATGGGTGATGTATGTATCAGCACTCTTTGGCGATATTCAGATTGTGAATATTCTGGCTCCGCAAATTAAGGAATGGACAGAAAACAGTCGTGGCGCGATTGCAGCAGATGCTGTAAAAGTGCTCGCTTATCTGAAAGATCCATCCGCTCTTATGGCGATTGACAAGATCAAACGTGGCGTGAAGAACCGTCAGGTGAAAGGTGCAGCAGAAGAAGCATTGCAACTTGCAGCCGATAATATGGGACTTACCTCGGAACAACTGGAGGATCGGCTGGTCACCACACTTGGTTTTGATGAAAAAGGAACCATGCAGCTGAGTTACGGAGAGCGTTCCTTCCTGGTTAAGGTCAATGGAGACTTACAAGTCGTTGTCTTAAATGAAGAAACGGGCAAATCCGTGAAGAGTCTGCCTGCTCCTGCACAGAAAGATGATCCTGAATTGGCAGCGCAGTCCAAGGCACGTTTCACACAGCTGAAAAAAGATCTCAAATCCATGGTTAACATTCAGGCGCAGCGTCTGGAAGAGTCATTGTCCAAGCAACGTCTGTGGTCTGCCGATGAGTGGAAAGCATTGTTTGTACAAAATGTAATCATGCAAAAATTTGCTGTTGGTCTGATCTGGGGAACATATGAGGATGGCGCTCTGATCAGCACCTTCCGTTATATGGAGGACGGCACCTTCAATTCTGTGGATGAAGATGAGGTTGATCTGCCTTCAGGTGCGCAGGTGGGACTTATACACCCGCTGGAACTGGATCAGGCAACGCTTGAAGGTTGGACAACGCAGTTGGAGGATTACGAGATCAAGCAGCCATTCGAGCAATTGAATCGTGAGATTCACCAGCCAGAAGATGAGGATAAAACGAAGAATGAATATGATCATCTGCCCGAGTCTGATTTTTCACCAACGGCTTTCCCCAAAGCACTGGAGAAATACGGTTGGATCAAAGGACCGGCTCAGGACGGCGGTTGGTATCATGAATTTTATAAAGAGTACGGAGATCTTGT
The DNA here is from genome assembly GCF_047302515.1 of Paenibacillus amylolyticus. Taxonomy (GTDB): domain Bacteria; phylum Bacillota; class Bacilli; order Paenibacillales; family Paenibacillaceae; genus Paenibacillus; species Paenibacillus amylolyticus_G. The sequence goes on from NZ_CP168019.1 coordinate 2,017,515, forward strand.
TGCGGAATTGCAATTCAGTGGTACGAGCATCACGTATTACGAGGGATTGGATGACATTACCCTGGAATCCCTTCATTTCTTCAAACCGCATAACAAGCAATATTATTACTATGGTGACAACAAACCCATTGCTCTAGGCAACGTTCCAGGTCGGGTGTTCAGTGAAACGATCTACGACATTCTGAGAGCAACGGGGCGTTGATGACGTGAGTGGATTCAAGGAAAAATTCCTGATTTTTTCGAAGCTGTGTACGGAGGATTATTTGATTCGGTATGCCAACAAAGGGTTGTACAAAAGGTCTTTGAAAGAGTTGGACAATGGTGTAAGTGTAACGTACACATGGAATGCATCATCTGTGAGTTGTCAGCTCAGTGACGGGACACACTGTACGCTTGAGAATACGCTGGATCATTGGGAATGCTCCTGCCCGGCCGATCATATCTGCAAGCATGTGCTTATTGCAATTCTGTATGATCAACGGGAATATACGGCAGAGGATTCAATGAATGCAGACGAGAAGCATGCGCTGGATAAGGACTCAGGGATATCGGATAATGATCCGTTGGACGTACCAAAAAACGTATCAGTAACAGAATCAGCATCAAACTTAGTATCAAACGTGGACGATCCAAGCGAAATTCCGCATACAGTATCACGTGAGATCGAGTCTCGCTTCCGCTGGATGACGGAGTCTGACCTTACCATGTTAATTAAATCGTATAGTTCTTCCATGATTGAGGAAGTTGTTTTCCGACTGAGATACCCAGAGGAAATTAAGATCTTTGAAGATTCACTTCTTACGGTTCATCTGACCACCCAGAATATCGAGGTGTCTTTTACTGAAGAACCGAATCTTGCAAAAGCACTATGTAAGGTGCAGCAGACAGCTGGGAAAATGGCCAAGCTTGAAGCTTTGTTACGTTACCGGAACCTAAAAGGCCTGGATGACACGGATGCATTAAGTGGACGGGTGTACGAAGCCAAGTTCTCTCTTCAGACAGTACAGGAATGTCGGGTTATGCTGGCAGGATTGTTGAAGACGGGACTGGCCCGCCTTCCTCAGTCCTATATGGCACAACTGGAGACTTTGGCAATTGCAGCTCATAGTGGCAACCTACCTGACATAGAACGCAGTTTACGAGGGATTCAAGGGGAACTACAGTTGTTTTTCAACAGACATATACGTTTCTCCATGCAATCCATGTTGGATCGGGTAAGCAAGCTGTATCTTGCACTCCAGGTTCTTGAAGAAGAAAAGGTATCTGTCATTCAGCAGAGTCAGCTCATTGGCAGTTTTCGAAGTAAATACTTTACGGTTCCTTCACTTCACCTGTATGGACTGGGAGCTGATGCGTGGGAGACACGATCCGGTTTCCGTGGAATCACCTATTATTTCTATTGTTTCGATGATGAGGAAATCTACACTTATAGCGATGTACGTGCTGTATATTATGATGATCAGCAGTTCTCGTATACAGAGCATTATGGTGCATTCACACCATGGTTGCCTAATCTGACCTTTCGCCAGTTCGTGGGTGAAGAAGTTCAATTCCATTCAGTTAAAGTGAATGAAGAACGCCGGATCTCTTCCGGGGAAGGTGCCAAGCTTGCGATTTTGCCACGAACGGGTGTGGAAACGTTGAATCTGGGCAAAACCATGCAAGATGTAACGACTGTACTTCAAGAGGAATCGCGGTCGTTCGACTTGTTTGCTGCTCCCAAAGAACGATTGGCTGTAATCAAAGTTGCTCGAATCGTGGACCATAACTTTGTCAAACAAACGCAGGAGCTTGTCCTGACGGTTGAGAATACCGAAGGGGAAAGACTGGCACTCACTCTCCCGTATTCATCTGACTGGCAGGCGATGATCCAAAGACTGGAGTCAGGATATGGTTCCCAATCGCTTGAACACTTCTATGCCTTTGTGCGTGTGGAACCAAAACGGATTAGCCCAATCAGTTTCCTGAAGGGCAAAACGGTGCTCAGTCTGAAACTGGATATCGGTAATGGGAGGATGGGCAGACTTGGAAGAATATAATCAGTTCATGCAGAAAATTAACGGCTGGTCAGAAGAGTTGCTGCTGCGCGGGTTATCTCAGTTTACGATCCGAGATATTGAGGTACTTGAGCAGCTAACAGCGGAATCCTTGCGGTTGCAGATGAGTTTCCTGCATGAGTTGTTGAATCACCTCATCAAGGAAGGGCGTAGCGTGGCTCTTGGACAAGGTAATGAAGAGTTGCTGTTATTTCAGTATTGTCGTCTCACCCAATATGTGCAATTGAGTGTGCAAGAAGAGGCGTAATATTGGTTAGTATTCCAAGCGAAGGCAAATGAAGCGATATGATGTAGTAAATAAGATGTATTATAGAAGATGAGAAGATTTGCAGAAGGCTACAAGGCCACTGCAAATCTTTTTTTATCGTGGAGTAAGTAAAAGTCATTTGCCAAACGAATATAGGTAGGAAGCACAGATCAACACGAGTATTCGTGATCATATTAGCATGGAAGGGAGGGGACATCTAATCGTGGAAGAAGAACAGATACGGAAGGCAGTAGCGAATCGTGATCCTGAAGCCATGGAATGGGTGATGAACCACTACGCAGGTTTGTTATGGAAGATTGCTCATTCCATCCTACATCATGCATCGGTAGAAGAGATTGAAGAATGCGTAGCAGATACATTTTTTGCTTTTTGGCAGAATCCGGATGCATTCCAGTCTGGGCGAAGTAGCCTGAAAAATTACCTTGCAACAATCACAAAACATAAAGCGATTGATCGCTACCGGAAACTTAATCGAAGAACTGAGCTTACATATGAAGAGGAGATTCATTCGGTGCAAACGGATGATTTGTTGGTTCAGATGATCAGTAAAGAGACATATACGGAACTTAATCAAATGATTGAATCTTTTCCAGAACCGGAACGGGAGATTATGAAACGTCGGTTTTACGAAGGACAGAGACCCCATGAGATATCGGAAGCACTGTCCCTACACGTTAGGCAAGTCCATAACAAGCTTTATCGCTCCAGGCAACGATTGAGGACATGGTGGATGAACAGGAAATAAAGGAGGCGATCAAATGCGAAAATCCGAAAAAGAATTCACTGAGCAGAACCTCTTTAATATTAAAAAGTTGTTCTATGATAAATTGGCGATGAATGAACCACCAACCGTTACGAGATCAGATTCATCATTTTATCCACCTATATTATATCCATCCGCTCCATCCGCACAGACAAAGAAGTCCATGAATAAAAGAAAAAGGTATCGCAAAGCCATCTATATTCCTGTAACCGTTGCGTTATCGTTATGTCTTGTTACAGGGGCAGCTGCATCGGTGGGCATCATTGATCTGTCTACTGTTCTTCATTTTCTAGGTGCAGATCGGATTGGCATTCTTCAGCCTGTTCATCAGGTGAGTGAAGATCAAGGGATTCGAATGGAGGTTATAGGTGCTGTTAGGGACGGAGATACAACGGAAATCTATGTTTCATTATCGGATCTGACGGGTCATCGCATTGACGATACACTGGATGTATATGATTACAGAGTAACCGGAGGTAATGCAAACAACGCTCAGATTATTCATTATGATGATGCGAATCAAACGGCTATTGTCCGATTCCTCATTCAAGGAAAAGTCAGCAAAAATCGGATTACCGTTCAGATCAATACGCTGATGTCAGGTGCATCTCAACAAGATGGTTACAACGTACAAGTGGACTGGAAGCAGTTGTTACAAGAAAAGCAAAACAATAGTTATGAAATCCTGGAGCGAGATCGTATAAGTGGCTTGGGAGGTAAAACCGATCCAATTCCGGTACTGCATCAAGATGTAACGAATATCCCTGTTGAGGGTATTGATTGGGTGCATATTTCCAATATAGGTTTTGTGGAGGGAAAGTTACACATTCAGATCAATCCGGATAATGAGATAGGCGAGTATAATCATGGATATTTCTACTTCACGGATGAGCAAGGTCAAAAACTCGATATACCTGAATATTCCATTAGCTATGGACACTATTTGAAAGGTCGGGTCAGGTATGGAGGAGATTATGAGGAGTTTGTATATGATCTGTCTGCTGTTGACGATTTAGATAAGCTTAGACTTCAAGGCAGCTTTACGAGTATTAGTGAAGTTATGCAGGGAAATTGGAAAACGACCTTTAACTTGAGTCAAAATGGTTTGAGTAAAGAAGGGAACATTCAGTTTGATGCAAATGGAGTCTTACAGGCAAATGTAGCCCTTTCCGCAGTTGGCGTCACGCTTACAGGTGAGGCACTGAGCAAGATTCGGGTGGAGGACTTGAGTATTGAAGTTCACCTGAAGGATGGTACAAAGTTGTCTGGCGCATCCGGTTTCCTCCAGCTGGATCAGGATCTCATTAAGTGGATATCCCCTAAGACCATTCCGGTGAATGATGTGAGCTATCTGCTACTCAATGGAGAGAAAGTAAATTTTGAAAGATAGCTAATATGAAAATTGAATTAAAAATCTGGGGATAACAGCAATCAGAAGTTTGTTCTGTCATCAGAGTGGTAAGTGTGAGTATTCTTTAGTTCAACTTATATAAAATGAATTACATGTCATATCCCGATTTATGACGCATACCATTAGGCGAATGCGGTCATAAGGGAGGAAACTGAGATGTCCATGAGCGAACCGCTGTTAACGCAAATTGTGAAACAACATATTCCGGCTGGTGCAACGGTCGTCACTATTGATAAACCTGTTCAACATCCAGCGATCTATGCGGCAGATCTTACCGGTGACGGTATGCCGGAGATTGCTGCAGTCTATCAGATGAATGGTGAGCTGTATTTGCTCATTCTGAAATTTGTTCAAGGACACTGGATCAAGATGGCACTAATTAAGGGATTGGGGTATGGGGTGACTTTAATGACTGCAGCCCCTGTAACATCAACGGCAAGGAACAATCTCATTATCGGTTGGCGGATTGGTTCTATTTGGTCTAAGCTTGCCGTATATGAGTGGACGGAATCAGGGCTCAAAGATCTGGCGCCTGACGATCTATATTATAGCTATGCAGAGATTATAGATATGCCTGGTCCACATGGTCGAGATGGCAAGGTGGAGATTGCACTCTGGATACATGACACAGGTGAAGCCTATCGTGTGGAGATTATCCGATGGCAGAATGGGAAATGGGTCCCTGCACCGGACGTATATGCAACCTATTATCCCAAAGTGGTGCAATATTACGAGCAACTAACCCAGCAATATCCTGATTATATCTTTTACTGGTATTACCTTGCGGATGCTCAGTACCATGCCGGCCAGTATCCGGCAGCACTTGCTTCCGTTCAGAAGGCACTCAGTTTCCCGGAAGCTTATCCTTCCAGAGAGGTACTACAAGAGCTGGAAAAGAAAATTAAGCAGGCGATGGTCCCTGTAAGCCATGCCCGGGTAGCGACGTGGTTATATCCAATATCCGTTCGAACCACGAGTGGGACGCGTTGGGGGTATATGGATGCACAAGGCCACATTCGGCTTGAGCCGGTACTGGGTGACGCGCAAGAGTTTCAGCCCAATGGGTTGGCTGTGGTTGTGAAGGATGGTCGAGCTGGTGTGATTAACCTTCAGGGGCAGTATGTCGTTCAACCTGTATACGATTCCATCAATTCCTTTTCCGAAGAACGGGCGATAACAATTGATTCTCAAGGATTTAAGATGATTAATGAACAAGGTACAGTCCTGACCAAACGGGCGTACCCGTATATCTCGAATATGAACGACGGTCGAGCGTTATTTTACGATTCTAATCCTGGTCAGGCAGATGGAACGGTGAGTCGGTATGGTTATTTGGATGCGTCGGGCAATGAGGTGATACCTGCGCAGTTCGCATCTGCGAATGATTTTCAAGATGGCAAAGCAGTTGTGCAGATTAAGGACAATGAATATGCACTCATTAATCGCAATGGACATCGGCTCGCAACGTATCCATATGCCTATGTGGGACCACTAGGGGATGGACTGCTGGCTTTTCAAAAAGAAACCTCGGGCAAATATGGCTACATCGACGAACGGGGTAATATTCGCATTCAGCCCAAATTTTCATCGGCATTTCCTTTTAGCGGCGGGCAAGCGATTGTTAATACAGCGGAGGATTACAAGTCCATCTATGGTGTCATTAATACGCAAGGATCATTTATCATTCAACCTGCCTATAATGACATCCGCGAACTAGGCGAGCATCGTTATGCGCTGGGGCAAGCAATTCATCCGGAGCAGCCGTATATTGGCTCTGTATACGCGATTGCAGATACCAATGGCAGAAGACTTACGGAGTTCCTATATCGCGAAGTGGGTAATTACAAAAACGGCCTTGCTTCTGCATCGAATGGCAGACAAACCTATCTGCTGGATCTGAGTGGAAGACCTGCCGCTGGGTATCCGCATGTAGAAGGTTCGGGTACGCTGGAGGTCGTGGCACCAGATCTGATTAAGGCCTATGTAGACCAGCGTTTATCGTATGTGAATCGGGCCGGACAGATCATCTGGCGTCAAAATACGATCGTTCCGCTACATCCGCCGTACCGTGTTCGCGAAGAGAAGTACAAACCGAATAGGGATTACCTCGTATATTATCCGCAGGTGGAGGGATTAACGAATCAAGCGGAGCAGCTTGCGCTGAATGCCAAGTTGAAGCAGCTCTCTCAGGTTAAACCGATTCCTGCTGATCAGCAGCTGGATTACACGTATACAGGGGATTTTGATATTACGTTCTATCAGCAGCAATTGCTGCAACTGCAACTCACAGGTTATAACTACCCGGCGGGTGCAGCGCATGGCATGCCTACGATGATCTATGCGATCATTAATCTGACGAATGGCCTGTTGTATGAGCTGAAGGATTTATTTAAGCCGAATAGTGACTATGTAAAAGTGTTGAGCCAGATTGTGGGGGATCAGATCAAAAATGATCCTCAATACTCGTATGTGTTTCCCGACACCTATACGGGGATTAGTGCGGATCAGCCGTTTTTTGTCACAGCGGATGCTCTGCATCTCTACTTCAACCCATATGATATCGCACCCTATGCGGCAGGGTTTCCAACGTTTACGATTCCTTTTGTCCAGATCAAGGATATCATTAATACAGAAGGTTCGTTCTGGGAAGCTTTCCATAGTTGAGTGTCCATTCACAGGTTAAGCGATGAAGCCATATATCCAATATGGCTTCCTTTTGGATTCGATAGGCGGCAGTTTAATGATGTAAGTAACTCCTTCACATATTTATCCATACTAAATGGAAAATATTACGTGAGTTACAGATCAAAGAAGTCACATTTATCTATACAAGTAAAAAACGAAAACATTTTTCAACAACACTTCTTTTGCTTGGCGAGAATGTAAATACTTCACCATTCATTCTCAAGTTAAGCGACGAGGTCATATGTACAATAGGGCTTATAAGAAGCTGTGAGACAACAATAATCCGTGAAGAGGTATTATTGCTCCGTGAAGAGGTAGTGATCATTCAGGGCTCTGTTAGATATTAATGTGCGTATATAGCACTGTGCTATATTGAGAATGATTATTAATATCAGGAGGAGTGAGATGAACAACACATCTGAAGTGTCCGGACTAATGCAAGTAACGAAGGAGCGCAAAGGTCTGCTGATTATAGCAAGTATCTTCTCAACCCTATCGAGTCTGTTGCAGATTGTTCCTTATGTCGGAGTGTATAAGATCGTCGAGGAACTGCTAACGCATGCGGGGCAACCCTCTGCTATGGACAAAGATCTGTTGATCTATTGGGGGATCGTCGCATTCGTAGCCCTGATTGCTGGGCTTATTGCGCTCTATATCGGGGGGATGTGCTCACACATTGCTGCGTTCAACATTTTGTACCAGCTCAGAGTAAGGCTTGCGGAACATGTTGCCAAAGTACCCATGGGGTATCACACTCGGACGGCAACCGGTGAGCTCAAGAAGATCATCGAAGTCAGTGTGGAGAAAATCGAGAAATTTATCGCCCATCAGTTGCCGGATCTGGTAAGTGCGATCGTTATTCCACTGATGCTCTTAGGATATCTGTTCTGGCTCGATTATCGCATGGCACTGACGCTTTTGATTCCGATTGGAATCGGGTTCTGGCTCCAAAGTCGCCTCTTCCGCAGCGAAAAAGGCCGTCAGGCTTATCGTGATTTTCAACTTGCCATCGAAGAGATGAATGCGACGGGTGTCGAATACGTGAGAGGTATGCCGGCAGTGAAAGTATTTGGGATTACAGCCGATTCGTTTCTGACGTTTAAACAGGCGGTGACGCGTTATCGGGATATTTCGTTGAAAATAACAGATTTGTGTAAAACATCCTACGGGCTGTTTTTTGTAATCATGATCTCGTTATTTACCTTCATCGTTCCGGTGGGTATTCTGCTGTCGAGTGGAAATGCGGGCAATCAGTCGTTTGCGATCACGTTTATTCTGTTTCTGATCATTACCCCGAGTCTATCTGCACCGTTATTGAAGTTAATGTATCTGGGTAGTGGGATACGAGAGATTGTGTAAGGACAGAAACGGATTGAATCGGTATTTGCCGAGCCGGTTGTACAAGAACCTGAGTTGCCCAAAGTTCCGGATACATATGAGGTTGCCTTTCGACAGGTATCGTTTGCTTATGAACGTAAGGAGAGCGAAGCATATAAACCTGTACTTGATCAGGTTGATTTTGTAGCCAACGCAGGAGAGATGACCGCACTTGTCGGACCTTCGGGTGGAGGAAAGTCGACCATTGCTAATCTATTACTTCGTTTCTGGGATGTGCAGGAAGGTGAGATTACGATTGGTGGAATTCCGATTCAGGAGATGGGGACGGAGAAACTGATGGATACCGTGTCCTTTGTATTTCAGGATGTACATCTGTTCTACGATACGATTGAAGAGAATATTCGGATGGGCAATACATCAGCTTCACGACAGGACGTTATAGCTGCGGCTCAAACTGCTTGCTGTCATGAGTGTATCAAGAAACTGGATGCCGGATATGACACCAAAATCGGAGAAGGCGGCACGTACCTGTCCGGCGGCGAAGCACAGCGAATTGCTATTGCACGGGCATTGCTTAAACACGCTCCCATTCTGGTCCTGGATGAAGCGACGATCTACGCAGATGCAGAGGATGAGCACAAGATCCAGCAAGGTCTAGCCCAATTGGTTCAAGGCAAAACGGTACTGATTATTGCTCATCGTCTAACAACGATTCGTGCAGCTGAGCAAATACTCGTGATCCGAAAGGGAACGATTGCCGAGCGTGGGACACATGATCAATTGCGTGCATTAGGCGGAGTATATGAGCACATGTGGCAGGCCCATATCAGTGCAGCTTCCTGGAAGCTTGGAGGTACAGGACGATGAAGAATTATTTATACAATATATCTGGCGGTAACCCGCGTAGTCTGCTTCCTTCGGTAATTGCAGCGATTCTGGACGGGATTGCAAAGATTGTTCCTGCGGCGCTGCTTGTGGATATATTCAATACGATCTATAAGTCTTTCGCTGATCCGGGCAAAGGACTGGATATCAACCGAATGTGGATTGTATGCTGCATCCTGTTTGCCTGGCTTCTGGTGGAGTATGCGGCTTATGCTTCGCTCTATGATAAGACCTATCGGGCAGCATACAGCCTCGCGGCCTCAGGAAGGTTGAAACTGGCAGAACATATTCGCCATCTGTCGTTAGGATTTTTCGGAAAACGTGATCCTGGAGATCTGACGAATCTGATCCTGAGTGATTATGGTCAGGTCGAGCACACGATCTCTCACAATCTGTCACAGTTGATCAGCGCGATTGTGCTTCCGGTACTCGCTTTTGGCGGACTTCTGTTGGTGGATTGGAGAATGGCCGTAGCCATGTTTGTTGCGGTTCCCTTAGGTGTGGCGCTGTTATGGCTAACGGATTCCATTCAGGCACGAATGAGTGAGAACCATGTTCGAGCCAAAAACGAAGCCGCCAGTCGGCTGCAGGAGTATCTGAGCGGCATTCGTGAGATTAAGGCCCACAATATGGGGGGCAAACGTTTTGAACGGCTGCGTCGTTCTTTTGACGAATTGAGATCAGCTTCCATTCGGTTAGAAGGTATTATGGGACCGATGATCATGGGCGCGATGTTGCTTGCACGATCAGGGATGACATGGATGATTCTGGTGGGTAGTTATTTGCTTGCAGGCGGTGAGTTGTCGTTAAAAAATGCATCAATCGTCTTGCTCGACGAAGCCACCGCTTCACTTGATCCGGAGAACGAAGCCGCGGTGCAGCAAGCGATTAATGAGCTCGTGGCGGACAAGACGGTTATTTTGATTGCACACCGATTAAAGACCATTCAAAATGCCGATCAGATCCTTGTATTGGACCAAGGTCAGCTCGTAGAGCAAGGAACTCATGCGCATTTGTTAGATCACTCAGGCATCTACGCTCGGTTGTGGCAATTACAACAGGATGCAGAAGGCTGGCAGGTAAAAGTAAACGGATCATGAGTGTTCGATGAGATAGATAACGTAACTGAAGCGAGTAAGCCTAATGTGGCTATTGAACTGACATAAAAGGAGAATGACAACGATGTTTAAACGAATTCCTGTATGGATTGCACTATGCTGTATGCTCACCTTGGCGGCCTGTGGAACGACCCAGACCACCAGTGAAGTGGCCAGCTCCTCAGAGGGAACTGCACAAGCAACGACCAAATTGATTACCAACCCAAATGGAGAAGAGATTACGATCCCTTTGAATCCAAAGCGCATTGTTGATCTCTCCGGCTCTACAGAAGAACTGTTGATCATTGGGAAAACACCTGTGGCCACGATGAGCGCGGATTACGGTAACCCGGAGGAAATCACACCAACCATTAAGGATCAGCTGAATGCAGATACCGTTAATCTGGGCTGGTATGGTTCACCGTTTAGCAGTGAAGCAATAGCAGGAGCCAATCCGGACCTGATTATTCTGGGAAAGGATTTTAACACGGATCAGTATGAAACCTTATCCAAAATTGCACCTACGATTGCATTGCCATATTCCTACTATGATTGGAGAGAACGCCTGACATTCTTGGCAGATACGTTTGGAGAAGAAAGCAAGAAAAATGAATATCTGGCCAAGTATGATGCGAAATCTGCAGAGTGGAAACAAAAGCTGGAGGCGGCTGTAAAAGGTGAATCCTTTGCCGTAATTGAGACATATCCAAACAACCTGGTCATCTATTCCAATAAAGGGGCAGCTGAGATGTTATACGGTGAATGGGGCCTGAAGCGCACAGACGGTATCCCTGATCCAGAGGGCTGGGGAGGCAAAGAGATCGCTCTAGAGGCTCTAGTTACCGTTAATCCGGATCGGCTGCTGCTGATGGAGAATAGTGAGAACAAGATGGTCGATAGTAAGGTGTGGAATAACATGAACGCAGTGAAGAATGACAAGATCTATAAAATCTCTAATGTCGATAATTACAATTATTCGTACACAGCGATGGGGAGAATGGAGCTTATGGACCGCCTCGGTACGATGATTCTGGGAGGTCAGAAGTAGTCGTTGGATTAGAGCAATTCATGATGGATTAACTTTAACTTTTACAGAATCTAATGGCGGCTTATGTATAATTAAGTAGTTTGTTCGAAATCATGTAACCTAGGGGGCTTGATATATATTTTGTCGCTCATCCTGGGATTCGGTCAATATTTAGTCGCTTTTTATGTTGTTATTCTTAGCCCGATCTCATGGCTGCTGCGGAAATATGTACGCTTTCCTATGGTGGGAACTTTCATCTATATGATTGGGTTTGGATGGGGCGGGCTGTGGGTTTTTGATCTCATGTACAATCCATATTTCGTGAATGGATACCATCTGAACCGAATGACATCGATATGGATATTTGCCATCGCCGGTTTAGTCTATGCCATTGTGGAGAATAAGATTTGGCGAAGAGGGCAGATGCAGAATGAACAGAAGGCTACTTAACAAATGTTGAGTAGCTTTCTTGGTTTACAGTTTACATAATTATTATGGTGTTTTCATTGGGGGCTCAGTTAGAAAGGATTATGTAAGAGTAAGTAGTGAACATGAACAGCGGTTAAGTTAATTCGATAGTTTGTTATAAAATTCACAAAGAGTGCCAGTGAGAAGAACTAGGAGTTTTATCGTAAAAAGGTAAAATTTTCTGTTATACTATTTGAGTTGTATACATAAAGTTAGATACTTTATGAAGGGAGCTTATGAAGTAATTTAGTCGTTTGGTTTAAAATTGTAGTTTGGAGGAAAGCATTTTGTATAAAGCAGGTTTTTGGATTAGATTAGGAGCAAATGTGTTGGATAGTCTTATTATTTCAATTCCGTTAGTGATTATTGCAGGTATTCTTACGGGTAACTTTGATACGGATGAGCCGATTGCCAAGCTACTTAGTGCGTTATACTCAATTTTATTGCCAGTTTACTGGTATGGTCGAACCATAGGAAAACGTATATGTGGAATTCGAATCCGTAAATACGATACACACGAACCTCCAAAAATTGGTACGATGCTGATGCGAGTTGTTGTAGCCGGACTTGTGTACGTATTAACTTTGGGTATCGGAGTTATAGTGAGTGCTTGTATGGTCGGTATGCGTGAGGATCGACGTGCGATTCATGACTTTGTAGCAGGAACAGAAGTAGTTTGGGATTAACTCGAAGATTAATAAACAATTGGCTGTACAGGGGTGAAAATCACTGTGCAGCTTTTAAATCATTAGTACTGTTTCACAAAACTCGTATTTTGTACATATGTATATAGATCGAAAAAAGATAAATCCATTCGCTATTTTGTTTGTTATATATTCTGTATTAAGAAAATCGCGTAAAGTTCAATTGATCCGCCTTCTATGGGTACCATCAAATCCATCCCCCCCATTCTAACTTACCGCCAACCAAATTCGACCCAGAAACTGTATTATCCTGCTTAATAGTTGCTAACACGATAAACTCGTCGATACTTTTAGTGTGGTTCACCGCGTCTAATCTTGAAAGTATCCTATCCGTTAGTTGAATAAAGCAACCAATCACAATCGTTCGCCTGCTTTTTTTTGTTTTATTGAGCTAACGTTTCCCGTTAGCTTATTCCACAATAGCTAAAGGTGTTTGGTACAGTTATATAATTGGCATGCCCATTTGTTGTTAGTGTGTGTAAGAATGGTTATAGAAGTATTATCTATATACGTTTTTTGGAAATGTTGCGGCAAAAGATGTTGTAATGACAGCCCAATCAATGCTCCATGACTTATAACTAATATTCTTTTATCAACATATTCATTAATCAGTTTTTCGAGAAAAGTTAGACCTCGCTTTGCGACCATTTTGAAATCTTCCATACCAAGATTTTGCTCACGCCAATTTGCTCCCCAACGAGTGATACGCTCTTCCTCGGTGGTGCCCTCAATTAGGCCGCAATTAATCTCTCTAATACGTTCATCATTGAATACGGGTACTCCTAAACATTGCTGAATGATTTCGGCAGTTTGCCTAGCTCTCGTTAGATTACTGGAGAATATGACATCCCATTCTTCGCTTGAAAGTCTTTTTGTCAGTGCAGTTGCTTGCTCTATTCCTTCTTCGTTTAGCGGTATATCAGATATTCCTTGAGCCTTGCTAAGATTATTCCATTCAGTAACCCCATGTCTAATAAGACCTATTGTGGTCGCCATACCTGCCCCCTTAATGACTACAATTTCCCCATCATTGCCCAAACAAATAGTACCACATATTGGAACTATACTGCCCGTTAGTTTAATGAATTGAATGGCAAGATGATGATTAGTTATGCGTCTAATCGGAAATAGGAACATGTTCTTGTCCTCAACAGCTAGTTTCAGTCTGATATTTCGCTTTTTAATACCCATTCAACCATGTTTAACCTCTCTTTGATTCAGTTGTCCATAACAATGTGAACATTGTTATGTGTTATGGTACATAATGAGGTTTTAAGTGCATGTGATCAATGTTTAGATATATATCTAATCGGAAATCGGACTAATTTCTTGTCAATTCCGGCAATCGGTACAAGTTCTTGTCCTTGGCTTGGGCCAAGAACTTGTACCGATAAAATAAAAAATCCGTTAAATGCTTGGCTGCTAAAGTAAACATATTGCTCTTTTCCCCCTTTTCGAGTTACTCTTACAGATGATTTCGTCAGGTCTAAATCCTCAAGATTCCGGAAACTTCCGATAATCTAAGTCCTGATCCTAAGATTAATGAAATTATTGCCGTATCTCGTTCACGATTAAACTGATGGAAATTCATGATACGTTTATTTGTTTTGTTTAATTCGCCATAATCGTATGCTACAAACACTCTAAAAGCTTCAAAATCATTTTCTCTCAGTATTTTCCCTTCCATACGATTCGCGATCGTTTCCTGACTTTCTTTTACTGCATTCAAGTCCATTTTAGCCATAACATTTCGTTGTATATAAGGCTTTAAATCAATTGTTTCGGCTTTATTCTGTAAGTAATCAAATAAGGACTTAAGAGAAGAAAGCTTACGGTTTATTGTTAGCTTATTATTCCCAAGTTGATACTCCAAAAAAGACAAAAAGCTTTCTGTTTCACGTATCGTTAATGTTTCTAGCGTGGATAATTCAATTTCTGTTCTTTTTTGAACTGTGGTAAAGTTCTCTGTAATCAGCCAATCAAAAAAGATAATATAATCGTGGCAGTAATTAAGAAGTGTTGAGGCAGAAAGCTTACGCTTCTTACTGTCAATAAATTCAGTAACATACCAAGGTAATTCACTTAACTTATCGTCAATTCGACCCATAAGGTGTACCTCCTACTAAATACAAAAAATCTATTCCTGCCCATTTCGTTTTTTATCTTATTGATTGGTGAATACAAGTGCTTAATCCTCCGAAATTTGTATTTTAACCGCAATATTTTATATTCAACCTCATATACTGTAATCCTTTGTCTAGAAAACACTTGTTTTGTCGAACTAAAAATGAGTTCAGAATTGTTTTCGCATAAAAAAATAATGAGATAATGATTTGATTTCTCAACTTCTTTCATCAATACTTACAAATCTCCCTATTGTTGCTTCATCAGTGAAATTACACAGAACTTGAGTTATATGTATTCCTGTTTACTTTCGAGTAGCGCTCAGGGACATTCCACTAATCACCGTATTTCATAGGACGCGCTCCATAACCTCTGCGTACCAGCTATTCTGATCCATCTGCAGCATGCGATTTGCCCAAAAAATCAGGCCAATTGAGACACAGGTCTCTTCATAGACGGTATCTCCCAGCAGATCATAATCGCCTGTAAATGCTTCTTCTTTGGGATGAACGAATGCTTCCCGTAATGTACATTCGCTTGCTTACGGTGTTGCTCCACAATCGTTTAGATTTACATCTAATCGGTATTCAGACTATGTTCTTGTCCATTCCAAGCAATTGGGACAAGAACTTGTACCTATAATATAAAAAAGCCGTTAAAATAGTAACTTCAATCGGAACATGTTCTTGTCCCTCGAAAGAAAAGGACATATGTCCTTTTTTATCTAAGAGCTTTCGCATATCTTTAGGTTTCTTAATGATTTTGTATCGACATCTTAGCAGACTGGCGTTGTGTTAATGGTAGGATTTATGAAGCGTTATGCACCGATATATATGGAACTGAATAAACAGGAAAGGAGATTTAGGCAAAGTACGTTCCTTTAACATGCAATTTGCTGTAGATAGTACCCCCTTCTGCAAAAATATGGAGCAGTATATGAAGTTAGCCGCAATCCATATGGTCGATCTCATGCGATACCTGTTTGGCGAAGCGGTTGAAGTTGTCGGAACGGCAGCCCCGGATGGAGAGCACATCCATCCGAGCATTTCTCTCAAATTTGCCATGGTTTAATATGCAACGCGTATTTTACAGGCATGAGCGCCTGGTCCAGAGAAAGCGAACGCGTTACCGTAATGTTCGATCATGGATTTGCTTCGGCATAGGAAATAAATCCCTGGTCATTCATCACTCCCGTGCATCGTGTACACACCTTCCAGTTCGCCTATGTCAGGGGCGTACCGTGTTTTTACCTTCGTGGATCTGTAGAAGAAATGGCTTATTTCATGGCATGCTGTCGTGGCAAGGACAACATCGTACAATGGCACTGTGCGAGACCATCCTGTCTTCCCTGATATAACGCACCTGTGCGATGGCACATTAACTCAAACCTATAGAGGAGGATGACTTCTGGATACCGGATTGCTTATTATTCGAATCGTGATTGGATTTATTATGATAGGACATGCATGTAAAAAGTTATTCGGGATATTTGGAGGTGAAGGAATATCAGGCACAGCCGCCTTTTTTAATGCGGTAGGTATTAGACCTGCGTGGTTCATGGCCTTATGTGCAGGTATAATTGAACTGGTCGGGGGGCTCCTGTTTACCCTTGGCCTATGGACTGTGGTGGGAGCAATTTTGCTGATGCTTACCATGTTTGTTGCTATTGTCAAAGTCCATGTGGGTAAGGGACTGTGGAATCTCAATGGGGGTTTTGAATACAATCTGGTCATGTTAGCATCTCTTATTGTTGTCGTTTTGGCCGGCGCAGGAGCCTACTCCATAGACGCTTTGCTTTCCTAATTTACTGCAAGTTACTAATAAAGCAATGACGTGTATATGACGTCATTGCTTTATTTTTTGGCATAGTAAGATGATATTTCTATTAGTAAAACTTTGAACCAACTCTTGCATATTTTCAGCCATAATGACGAGATGCACAGAGGATGAAGATATCTATTCCATCACTGCCATTTGCATTTGAGCCGTTGCCGATGTGGTATGGCGTATTACAATCTGTTCCATCTTTTAACAAACACTATTTATCCAACTTTCACGTACTCCAATGTATTGAATGGTGGATATAAAATGAAATTTTGTATATTCCCACGATTGTTTCCTGTCTCCTATCTTGCAGTTGATAAATCAAAGGGATTGTTAGTTTAAATAGTTGGGAAACCATCTTTATTGGTCTGTAACCCCCTGTATGTGGCTAATATACCAGGAACCATCATCCTACATCATTACGACTTTACACAATGTTCCATCTTGCCTAGATCCATTGCTATAGGATACAAATCTTTATTCGTATAATATATTGTTGTAGACTGCCGCGAATAGCATCCATATAGCGATGTATTGGAGTCATTCTAAAATACCCCACTTCCATAATGAAATTCAATGCGTACCTCGGGATGGTACTCACCATTTTAATAGTCTTCAAATCAGACTATTAATTAAAAATAATTACAATAAACTATAAATTATTGTTAGTTAAAATATGTTCTTCAGTAACTTTAGTTATGTGAAGTTTTCTATATGTGGAAAAAAGCTACATAATAATAGAGCGAGCTATGGAGTTGTATATATCCATAGCTCGTTCTATTAACACATCTAAGGCAATATTATCTTGATCTTATTTCTGACTTGCATCATATGCTTCCTGAATAATTTGTGCGTAACGTTCCAACCCCATTTGGTTCATTGTATCTAGATAAGTGCCCCATTCGCTTTCCAGGTCAGCATCCCCAGTGATGAATCTGGCTAGCATTTCTTTTTTATAATCAATAATTGTTTTCTCCAGATTCACCAGTTCAGCAGCCTGCTCTTCGTCATAGAACAGTGGAGGAATGACTAGACTGCTGTCAACTTTGTAAGGTTCGTATTGCTTAGCAGCCTCAAAGAGGATAACCTCCAGCGGAAATTCGTCGTTTCGTTTTTCTCCGAGTCGAAGATCTGCTGGATAGTACCGAGGTGCACGGGTCTGCCAGCCAACATTGCTGTCTGCCGTTTTTTCCTTTAATTTCTCCCAGACTGCTGGCTTTCCATTGATTCCCGTTCCCTCTTCAGCCCAGTCCCAATACTCGCCCATTGTTCCTGTGTCTGAGCGAAGACTGACCTCACCTCCATCTAAAAGGCCATCTGCCCAGCGAAACGCAACTTCAGGATATTTGGAGTTGTTTGTAATCACGATGCGTCCCGAAGTGATTCCTTCATACGGATTCGTCCATGCGATGCGCGTCCCGTCAGGGCCAGCTAGGGGTGGAAGAGCAACGTACTCTTTATATCGCTCCTGCCCGTATGCTGTGCAACCATACAAACCGCCAGGACAGCTTCCGACTCTAGGAGCATCTCCTCCCTCACCCATCTGTCTGTATTGCGCATTATCCTGCGTAAACGTTTCTGGAGCAATCAATCCCTCCGAATATAGGCGCTTCATGTAAGCCAATCCTTCTTTCCATGGGTCTTGTGTGAAAGCAGCGACAACCTTGCCTTGATCCAGCATCATACCTGTCTGGGTACTTCCCATCGGGTTATAAATAAAAGAGTTCATCAGGAATCCTTCAATTTCAGTATTCCATCCTCCAACAGCGCCCGCAAGTGGAATTTCATCGGCTTTCCCATTTCCATTGGGGTCTAGTGTCTTAAATGCTTTCAACACGTTATAATATTCTTCAGTTGTCGTTGGCATTTTAAGGCCCAGATTATCCAGCCAGGTTTTGTTGATCCACATCCGTTTGGCATAATCACAATGAAAACATTCTCCGATGTCTGGAACACTGTATATATTCCCGTCAGGAGCGGTGATGACTTGCTGCACTAACGGTTTTTTATCAAAAATCTTCTTCATGTTGACGCCATATTTTTCAATCATATCGTTTAGAGGCAAAAATGTACCGGATTTGCCATATAACATCTCGGTAGCTGGCTTGATCTCCATGCCGATAATCATATCCGGATAGTTGCCGCTGGCAAGGGCCAGATTGAGGGTCTCTTCGAAGCCATTCTCGGGAGCAACCTCAAATTGAATGTGTACATTGGTTTTTTCTTCGTACCATTTCGTGAATGTATTTGTATCGAAATCAACCCCCGATGCTCCGCGGATAAGAACCTTGAGCGTCACTTTTTCTTTGACTATAGGAAAACTTCCTGGTTCGGTCATATTGTCCTCAACCGTTATATTTCCCTCGTTCTGCGGGGAATCACTATTGTTCCCGGCAGGTGAGCAAGCGCTTGTAAGGAAGACGAAAACCAACATCAACATCCAGAGCAACCGTACATTTCTTTTCATCCTCTGACCCCTCTCTTCCGATTACTGATGAAATGTATATCAGGGCAAAAGCGCAAAACGTTATGCTTCAGCCTTTTAATGAACCGATCATCATACCTTTGACAAAATACCTCTGCACAAAAGGATACACAACCATAAGTGGCAACGTAGATACCACGATAAGCGAATATTTCAGCAATTCTCGAATCCCTTCTCGCTTGACGAGCTCCTCTGTGCTACTCATGGTGGAAAAATCAATCTGATTCTGGATCAGGATGTCTCGCAGCACTAATTGCAACGGAAACAGTTGTGGATCGCGCAAATAGATCATCGCACTGAAATATTGATTCCAGTGGCCGACTGCATAAAACAACGAGATGACCGCTACAATCGGACCGGATAAGGGCAGAACAATTTTCCATAAAAACTTGTAGTCATTGCATCCGTCCATCTGTCCTGCTTCCAGAAGTTCTCTGGATATGGTTGTCTGAAAATACGTTCTTGTAATGAGCATGTTCCAGACTGACAGGGCCGCAGGGAAAATCAGCGCCAACCGGGTATCAAGCAACCCCAAGTCCCGGACAACGAGATACGTGGGGATCAGTCCCCCGGAAAACATCATTGTGAACACAAACAGAAAGGTAAATATGCCTCTGCCTTTTAAGTCATGACGGGATAACGGATACGCCGCCAATATCGTAAACATCACATTGATAAAAGTACCTGCAACCGCATAAACCCATGAATTCATAAATCCTGTCCAGATCATACCGTTGGCAAAAACAGCCTTGTATCCGTCCAATGTTGGTTTGACAGGCCATAGCCAGACCTTTCCGGATACAACCGATTCGCTCGCACTAAATGATGCGCTGACGATATACACCAGAGGATAGAGCACAGCCAGAAGCAGGATGATCAACACACTGTGATTGATTATGTCAAATATGAGATCTCCTTTACTTTTGCGAATGGATATGTTTGACATCGTTCTCCCTCCCCTCCGCTTACCACAGACTGTTGCCTGTACGTCGTGCCATCCTATTCGCAATGACCAGCAGAATAAGCGCAATCACATTTTTAAATAGACCGATGGCCGCCGCTGCCGAGTACTGCGGAACAGCTCCTTTAAGACCGATATTGTACACGTACGTATCAATAATTTCGGATGTACGCATATTTAGTGGATTTTGCATCAAAAGCACCTTCTCAAATCCCAAATCCATGAAATTACCCATTTGCAAAATAAAGAGCACGGTAATGACTGGGATGATGCCTGGCAGATCCACATGCCACATTCGTCTTACTTTTGAGGCTCCGTCCATCAATGCGGCCTCATGAAGCGTGGGATCGATGGCTGACAAGGCAGCCAGATAAATAATGCAGGAAAAACCAATATTTTGCCATAAGCCGGACAATACGTAGATCGTTTTGAAATATTCTGGTTTGGCCATAAAGTGAACAGAATCAACCCCAAAAAAACCTAAAAT
Organism: Paenibacillus amylolyticus; assembly: GCF_047302515.1. GTDB lineage: Bacteria > Bacillota > Bacilli > Paenibacillales > Paenibacillaceae > Paenibacillus > Paenibacillus amylolyticus_G. The sequence goes on from NZ_CP168019.1 coordinate 2,038,099, forward strand.
AACGTTTAACGCTCCGGTTCCAGGCTGCAAAAATTGCATTGTAATTCCGACGAGTACCACAACTGATATAAAGTGCGGAGCATAGGTTATCATCTGTACACTCTTTTTGAAAAACGTGTTTCGGACATAGTTAAGTCCCAGCGCCAGCAGAATCGGCAACGGGAATCCCACCGCCAATTCATAAAGCGCCAAGGAGAGCGTATTTTTCAGTATTCTTACAAATTGATACGAGTTCAAAAAACGTTCGAAATGCAGTAGGCCAACCCAATCACTTCCCCATATTCCTTTGGTTGGAACATAATTTTTGAATGCAATTAGCGTTCCATACATAGGGACATACTTGAAAATAATCAGGTACGCCAAAGGAAGAATCAATAAGCTGTACAATTGCCAACTTTTGATCCAGGGTCTCCCACGATGCCCGGATTCAGTCATCTCTTTTGGTGGTCTGGTTGTAACCTGTACTTGCGGCTTCTGCATTCATTTTCTCCCCCCTTATGCCATATTTGGTTATGCAGCGAATACACAACAAACATAATGAAAACGCTTAATTTCGTAAAGTTTCATTTTTCAGATTCATGTGCAATCTTTAAGATTTACATAATTTAGTTCTTCTAACAACGAATTATATATAAAAAACTTGGCACTCTGCATGTGCGCCAAGTTTTTGAATCATAATGTGAAATCTTCCGCAGCTTCGTTGCTAGTCTATATTTGCACTCTATCTGTGCTGTAGATTTGCCTCCATTACGCTTGTCGGTACTCTGAAGGTGTTCTTCCTTCACTCCGCTTAAAGGCTCGAATGAAAGAATTCGAAGAATTATAACCGATGGAAACGGCTATTTCTTGGACGTTGCTATCCGTTCCATTCAAAAGCTCCTTGGCGCGGGCTATGCGCAGTTGCTCCAGATATGAGGAAAAATTGCTTCCTACTTGTTCCTTGAAAAATTGCGAAAAATATGCCGATGATATGTTGAATTCCCTGGCCACCTTGGAGGCACTCAGATCGGAATCGTAGGCGTTCTTCTGAATAAAGGCAGTCAATCGGTCGCGCAATTCTATGTTATGGCTCCGTTTATTTAGGTGAATGAGCGAACCGATCGACAGGAAACGGTCATGAATTTGTCCATAATAGTCAACAGCATCTTTGACACAACGAATCTGAACATATTCTTCCGGACTGGTCTGCAGATTTTTCAATTCGATCAACACTTTAGCCAACGTGCCAAGAAGTTCATTGAGGAACAATTGCATCATGGACAAGCTCAGTCTGCGGTTTACCATATTTGCCTGATACAGACCGTGCAGCACGTCCTGCATTCGTTCTATATCCCCCGTCAACGTGCATTGGACAAGCATCGCTTCGAGTTCAGGAGGATAGTATGCAAATGACTGGTTTTCAGGCTGGCCGTCGTACCAAACAAAACGATGGCGTGGGTCCCAAACATACTGGCGAAATGCTGTCATAGCCTCCTGATACGCATGTGGAAGCTCCCATAGATTTGTTACCATACTGCTCGCGGTGACAACCACATCTAGCTCTTCTTCCAGGTAGAGAGAATGATTTCCCAAAATATGAAGTAGAATTTGTTCTACTAAATGAAGATCTTGAATTTCTTTGTCGCCACAACAGTAAATGATGGACAGATGATATGTATCCCAATCGTGCACGTGGATGCTCTTTGCGGCATCGCTGAAGCGTAGCGCCTCTTTGACAGTTATTTTTTTGCCCTCGACTTCCCTCAATATATCCGCATCTACGCCATCTCCATATCCTGTGAAATGAATGGTGAGTACAAGATAACCGGTACTGTCGAATTCGAGCCCCGCATGTTTCATAAGTGATTGAAGATGGTCCTCAGAACTGAAGTACCCTTTAAGCAGCTGTTCATAAAAAGTGGTTTGAAGGATAGGAAGCTGCTCCTTGTGCAACTTCTCCATAATATGCTGACGTTCTGACAAGCCGCCTACCTTTTGCTCAATCCAACTATATGCATTCCCGAAAAACAGTTTGGGTTCGCTCTGTTCGGTAAAGTGGCGGGTCAGCCTGTGTAGGGAAAGGCTGTGGCGATGTGCCAGTCCGATGGAGATAACAAGTCCTAGGAATACAAAGATCAGTAACAAGTTGAGAATGGACTGTGTAATTTCAAGAGAACGCTCGGCGACAATCGCTTGGGGATGAGCAGTTACAAAGGTCCAGCCGAGTTGATGAGACGTGGTGGATGCTGTTATCATATCCTTAAGATTTACATCTTTGACCACGGACGGAACAAGGCCTTCCACACCGGTACCGGACACGTAACTAATGATCTGCCCCTTCTGATCTGCAATATAAGACAGGCTGCCTTCCGATAACTGCATGCTGCCCAGCAGCTCATGAATTTTCCGATTATCCATAAGAACTAGCAGAGCCCCATGGACTTCCCTCCCGTTGCCCATTGGGCGAATGAAGGGTATGCCAGAGACAGTTTTCCCAGCCAAGGTCAATTGCATAGCAGGCTGGAAGTTTCCGTTCAGTTGAAAGAATCGGTCCTGCCAATGATCCCGCGAACCCTCATCGTATTGGAAGTATAATTCGTACAATTGTGGAAAGGTATATATTTTATCACCGTTCACAGCCATACTACTGCGCTTGAAAAGCACAAAATAATCCAGAATGAAGTCATTACTCAAAGATAATTGCTTCAGCGAACTGCTTACACTTTTAAAACGGTATGGGTTCGCCTGCTCGAAAGGTTCGCGAATAATCAATGCTCGACGAACGGAGGGAAGCGAAACGATATCCCACATTGTCTGCTCCATCTCGGAAATACGAATCTCTAGCGTTCGCCTAGTTTGTTCAAGAGCCATATCGTTGGCATACAAAATATCTTTTTTAACGATCTTTAACGATTTACTATAGGTAAAACCGAGGCAGGAAGCCAGTAAGATTACAACAGCAATATAGGGAATCACTAAACGAAAGAATAGCGGTCTATTATTAATCCATTTTCTTACCACGGCAAGGTTCATTCTTCTCACCTCTCCTCAGTTGATAACGGTTACAATTGTGATCATTAGGTTTACTTATTTACATCGTTTTAGCTTTTCGCTGCTGTGTTCCTTCAGTTAGTTTGAATTGCACAGGTGCCATTCAAATTATAGCCCCCCCCCCTTCCCATCGCTCTTATTCCGAATTCATTAAAAGCTATCAGTCTTCATCCCTTTAGAAAAATGTCCGATGCATTCCTAATTCCCAATGATTATAAATAATGTCAGCAACTTTGGCTGCAGAAATGGTCGGCGCTACTTCATACCACCATTTCAAAATGCTCATCGTTGTGGAGGCGTACAAACGCTCAAAAAGTTCCTTTCTTTCTGAGAATTTTTCCTCATCTTCTTTGGTGAAAATGTTCCTAATTTTATTCTCCAGTAAGGACTACATATCCTCAAAAACATAAAGTTCCAGATTTTTATTCCACAAATGAAGATACCATTCTTTCTGACTCCATAAATGCTCAAGATGCTGGACAATAACACTACGAGTCTGCCAGGGACTTTGATCGTCAAACGTAATAAACGTCAGGTCAATAGCATGATCAAGGTCTTGAAGAGTCGCTTTAACCAGTTCATCACGAAGATGGTATTTGTCGGTGTAGTATGTATAAAATGTCGAGCGATTGACTTTCGCAGCAGTTGAAATGTCTTTAATTGTGATTGATTTAAATGTTTTTTGACTGACACATAACGAAAATCCACTTTTTATGTGTTCGAGTGTTTTAAGTACTCTTAGGTCTTGTTCCGTGTTCATTTCGTAACACCTTTCTCTAATCCAACAAATGAAGGGCCATCTGTAGGTTATCCTACAAATTGGACAAACTCTGCTTATATTAATTTAATTTTTAAACTTTTATAATTGACATGTGACAGAATTATGAATTTATTTGTTGGGAAAATCAAGTTAATTATGGACAAAGATTAATCTGTGTACAATAAAGAAATCCATTCGCTTAAAAATTATAAGCACACAACACAGCGTTATTCAACCTAAGAAAAGGATTTTCCCAGACATAAAGAATTCAACACAAAAATTAACATGTTGCAGGAGGATAACAATGTATAACTTAATGGAAAAAAAGGCAGGGTTCGTAACGGGAGCAGGCTCAGGTATTGGCCGAGCTAGTGCAATTGCATTTGCTCAAGCAGGTGCAAAGGTAATGGTAGCTGATATCAACGAAGAGGCAGGTCTTGAAACTGTACAACTAATTAAGGGCTTTGGAGGCGTTGCAAGCTTTGTTAGAACGAATGTAGCTGTTGAAGAAGATATTATTAGACTTGTACAAGCAACGGTATCGGAATTAGGGCAACTGGATTTTGCACACAATAATGCTGGAATCACACTGCCCCCGGCCCCCATGGCTGATTCTTCTTCGGAAGCCTTTGACCGTGTGGTCAAAATAAATTTGTATGGAACTTATTATGCCATCAAACATGAAATTCAAGCTATGTTGAAAACGGGCGGAGGAGCAATTGTTAACACCTCTTCTGGTTTTGGTCTAATCGGCGGTCAGAATCAGGCAATCTATTCTGCTACTAAAATTTGCAATAAACGGAATTACAAAAAGTGTAGCTATGGAATATGCTGAAAAAGGTATTCGTGTCAACGCTATTTGTCCGGGAATGACGGCGACTCCAATTCTTAGCTGGTTAGACAATGCACCAGAACAAGCCGCAGCGTTTAGATCAACAATTCCATCCGGTAAGTTGCAAACTGCCGAGGATCAAGCCAATGCAGCTGTTTTTTTGTGTTCAAATCTTGCAGGTCAGATTACAGGCGTTACCTTGCCTGTTGATGGCGGTTACACGGCTGGTAGATAAGCACCACAAATGTAGGCCTCCTCTATATGTGTATTTTGCGCCTGAGATGTGCATTGGTTGCCCTGATCCCATTGGGAAAGGTTATCCGATGCACGTCTTTTTGTATCCATGGCGATATAGATACTGGAGATTCCGCCTGTAAATAAGTTTTTCACTTCTATAAAATTTTGCGTTTCTAACTTTTCTCATTCTTTCGGAACGTGGATGGTGAAACACCTTTCCAATTGCGAAAGGCCTTGCTGAAATGATATTCATCATGATACCCGCACTGTCTTGCGATTCTTTTAAACGTGTAGTTCGTATAAGTCAGATAACGTTCAGACTGACGTAGTCTCACCTCAGTTAAGTATTCCTTGGGAGATTGTCCAATATGACTCATAAACATTTTACGAAGATGAGATTCGGATATGGCATATTTGCTTGCTATTTCTCGGATGTATAATTGTTCCTCAAACCGTGTCTCTAGTTCTTCTTTTATCTTAAAAATAATGGAAGTTGTGTTTCCCGGTTCAGAAAAATGATCCGGGCGATGCAATATAGCAAGTAGTTTCAAAAGCAAAGCACAACTTTCCATCTCGCGATAGTGATTTCCCAATAACCAGGATTCCGTGATTTCATTAAAAGCATGATCTAGTCGTAAGGCTCGCTCTGAATGATATCTGCTGAAAAATGGAATGTCCATCCGATGAATAGGTTGAGGTAACTGCCACTCGGGCGTTTGATATGAAACTGCACAACAGTCAAACAAAATCATACTAATGGTCAAAGGCGACTCCTTAGAACTTTCCATCTTCATCTGTGCGCCAGGTTCCATATAAAATAACATTCCCTGAAGTACCTCGTAAGTTTGATCTTCAGTTTGGAACATTCCCTTACCTTCATGAATCCAATAAAAGGTGTGTACAGACGTATTGTTGCGAATATCCGACCAATCCATCGGTGTCTGCTTCCGTGAGCTCCATACGATTCGAACTACCAAATCTAAGGGATTATACATTTCGTTCAACCTCCTACCCAGACTATCCTACATTGTTTGTCGATGTAAATAAACTCAAATTTGGAGCGATTTATACATGCTTAAGATCGAATTGACCATGGATAACCTCTTCCCAATTCGTTAACTTAAATGTATTACCGCACATTGTATTGGACATGGGAGGATTTTAAAAAATGATTAGACTTTTTGATACGCATCATACTCGGATCAGCACTGAACTTGAAGGTATGTGGGAGTTTTCTCCCGTAGATAACATAGGCGAACGACCTAAAGAATTTCCTTTTAAGCTACCTGTTCCAGGATGCTGGGAGAGTCACCCTCATTTTGGCACCTACAGAGGGAAAGCTGTATATCGAAGAGTAATTTCGGTATCCAGTCAGACCCATATCCGGTTGGAATTCAAAGGGGTGAGTCATACGGCGCATGTCTATTTTAATGGGGAGTTTGTTAAAACCCACTACAACGCTTATACATCATTCGAAGTTATAATCCCCAATGCTATTTCTGGAGAACATGAAATTTTAGTGTATGTTGACAACTCCTTTAGTGAGGCATCTGCGCTACATTTCCCTAATGACTATTACACTTATGGTGGACTTATTCGCCCTGTTGTTTTGGAAGAAATAAGCGATTTGTACATTGAGAATATAATGTTTACTCCCCTACGGCAAGCAAATCAGTGGAATGGACGATGGAAAGTGATGATTCGCAATATCAGCCAATTTCCCCAACAAGTTCAGGTTATTGGAGAACTTGCGGGAATAAAATCTATTCTAGGAAGCTGTGAGGTAGGGCCTGGGGGACAAGCAGAACTTATCCAAACGGTATCGTATCCGAATGTGTTGGAGTGGTCTCTTGACCATCCAAGTCTCTACCAGTTGCAAACCAAACTCATAACAAATGGACGACTAGTAGATGACTTGGTGGACAGGATTGGATTTAGAGAAATTACTATCTCAAACGGACAGTTACTTTTAAATGGGCATAAACTCAAGCTAAAAGGTGTTAATCGACACGAAGATCATCCCATGGTGGGATGCTCATTTCCTTTATCGCTCATGGTAAGAGATTTGGATCTAATTGAAGAAATGGGATGCAATGCAGTCCGGACGAGTCATTATCCGTATGACGAAAGGTTCCTTGATTTATGTGACGAGCGAGGGATTGTGATTTGGGAAGAGAACCACGCTAGAGGATTGAGTCTGGAACAAATGCGTAATCCCAATTTCGCGTGGCAGAGTGAGCAAGTAACTCGGGAAATGGTCGAACAACACTTTAATCATCCCTCCATCATCATTTGGGCTATATTAAATGAATGTGCCAGCAATACGGAGGAAGGCAAAGTCCATTATGCCAAACAACTGACCATCATTCGCGAATTAGATCCTAGTCGCCCGCGTTCTTTTGCATCTCATCACAGAGATCAGGAACTGTGCTTTGACCTTGCAGAAATCGTATCATTTAATCTTTATCCCGGTTGGTATACGGACGAAAAGCCTGAGGAATTAGCTTTGGAAGCCATTCAGTGGGCCAATAAACTGGGTGGCGCAGACAAACCCATTATCATGAGTGAATTTGGTGCAGATGGATTTTATGGCTTTCGAAGTAATAACCGGGAAAAAGGCTCAGAAGAACGGCAAGCTGACATCCTGCGCAATTGCTTAAATGCATATCAAGCATCAACAGATATTTGTGGCATGTTTATATGGCAATTTAGTGATTGCAGAGTGACTGAAGGCGAAGGGTGGTTGCTGACTCGCTCCTGCACACGGAATAGTAAAGGACTTGTGGATGAATATCGCAGGCCCAAGCTTGCGTATGACGTTGTGAGCTTTATTTATAAAAGCGAAGACAAAAAGTAAGATAACCATTATGTTTACAATGCAATAAACTTTGCTGGAATAGACAGGTGCTCTGGATCAACAGGAGAAAATAACCCCAATATGATATTTGTAGCGCATGCGTGATCCATCCTTCCATCATGCACCTTAAATATATAACATAGGCTATTTTGCAGAATTGACACATTCCGTCCTGCAAAATAGCTTTCTTGTATGATTGCTTTATTACGCCTAACATGACTTCAGTTTTAAGCGATTGTAATTTACGTGTTAGAATTTGGAATCAATACGCGCAGTTGTCCGCCATCGAGCGATAACCTAATCTGGCCCTTTATATCCGGAATGATCTCCTTATTTCTTGTATCCATCAACGTGTGTTTATACCTCAGCTCAGTTGTTACACATTCGTCACTCGTGTTGACAACTAATATGGCCTCTACACGATCCAATTTCCTGATCTGGTAAGCTAACGCATGCTTTTCCGAGCACCGAATCGGTTTAATTTGCAGGCCTTCGCCACCTGTTGGATGAGCAAATAAAACAGTCAGTAGTGGTTCATTGCGTCCAGCTTTTATTCTCAGATAGTTCAGCTGTGACTTTCCTTCCACCAATGGTGCAATGGGATAACTTCTTCCCCACTCTTGGATGATATCAGCACACTGAGGAAGCAGACTGATTGTTTCTAAATCCATACCATAATGCCCGATGGATAAGGCACGCTGACCTTCAATGGACGTTGATTTAGCCGCTAAAGGCAGATTCATTCTCGTCCCTTCTTCCGCATTCCGGATCACATCCCATAAAATCAAAGCATCCAGTCCATTTTTCATATATGTAATATGACGAGTATGGTTGCCTGCTCCTGTTGGACTCTGAATACGTATCGTTATTTCATCCAGCAGATCTGATGTGAGTAGATGCTGGACTTCGCTCACCCGAGGCATATCCACGTAGTATCCATTGTGGCGGAACTGTACTACGCTATGGGATGAAGAGCCTTTATACCAGGCGAATGTACTGTCAAAATAACTTTCTACCCCCGGATCGACCACCAGTGGAATCCCATTTACATACCAGATAAAGGAAGCTTGGTCATGGTGTCCATGCCCTACAGGTGTCCGGCTTGAGATCACCGACAGATACCCTTCATCCGGACAATTAAAGTTCTGGCGGAAAAGATATAAGCCAATATTTTCGAAACTTTGCGATATCAAATTTAGTGTTTTTGAATCTGAGGCCAAAGTATCGATGCTAGATGGCATGAAGAAGTTTTCCAGCATATTCGATTCCACGCCGAATCCGCATAACGGCTTTCCAGCTCTTATCCAGGTCTCATATACCTGTGCACCAAGTTCTGGATCAGATGAGATGATCTCATCCACATACAGACCAAGAACGGCGAAGCCGCCTCCGTTGTCGAGCGTGTGATCTCCGAAGTTAGGTGTGCTGATTTTGTTGTCAAAAAACACATAGGGCGGCGTTTGTACCGACAACGCATATTTGAAGGTACTGCTGAATCGAGTACCTTGAAACCAGTTCTCTCCGGTCATATGGCGAAGTGTCTTGGCGAATGTACCATAACGCTGGATGACAGCGAACAGATAACGGATTGACTCCGGCCAGGAGCCATCCTCGTTAATGTGATAGTCCAGCTGGCCCTTCAGGATTAACCTGGCATTATCCAGCCATTGTCTTGCATGTGGCATCTCCGGAAATGCCAGTGCGAGCATCGCCGCTCCTGCCGCCATGTCTGTATGCCAGTTACTGGTTCCCTGCTGGGCGCGATAAGCTCCAAGTTCTGTTCGATCACGCAGATCCATCAGATCACGGATCAGATAATCCAGTTGAGCCATCATCCGGTCGTATTCCTCCTGTGAGAATACATTCGCATCCCGGATCAGTGAATACGAGGTGGCAATAAGCGTAGTGACACGTCCGATCTGTACTGCACCGTATGCATCCAGCCCGTCAGGACGTACATTGTGAACAAGCCAGGACTCCACTCCCTGACAGTAATCATTAAGCAACCATAACATCTGGAGTTTCACCTTCTCAGCATAACTCCGCTCACCAGTCATGGCATATATCAGCGCATCCGCCTGAAAAGATACCGTAAGCCTAAGCTCTGGATTGCCCGGTAGTGATTTCTTGTTATGAATGCCGTGGAAAGAACCCACTTCTCTGCCGACAGCATCCTTGAATGTGAGCACAGCCTGAACACCCTCTTTGAACTTTCCTTCGACCTTTGCAAAATACGTGAGCGTATGGTTCACTCCCCCTTGCAGCGGGATATCCTTATCATAAATCCAGGCCCCCTCGTCTCCTGACGTCGGGTTCTCCAGATAAATGGAATGACTGCCATCCTGCACATATTCCCCGCGGTCTTCCCAGTGCAATACTGGTTTTCCCTTGATTGCCACGGGCGTCCAGTGGTTCGGAAGCTGGTTTCCTTCATTGAATCCACTATTTTCAATTTCCAAATTGGCATCATGTGCAGGCAGAATGCTTACACGATCAATCCAGACATGACCCAGTTTGTCATGCTCCTCGTTGTCTTCTGAAGGAAGAACGAAGGCAAGAGATGCCGATGCTGTATTTTCTGGCGGGGTGAAGGTAAGCAGTCGCGAGCGAGTCCACAAGCCGAATTGTTTATTCAGCAAAGTCCAGTCCGGTTCGTCCTGCATCACGGAAGCGTACGATTGCAGATCAGCCAGACTTCTCCGTTCAGACCATTCTCTGACCTTCTGAAATTCACGTTCGAGTTCGTCATTGCGTACCGTTTTTTCGCGAAGTTTGGTCAATCCCTGAGTGGTAAAAAATAAATTCCACTTTCCGAGCAAATCGCTTCGTAATACCCGGCTGTGCCTAAGATGACGCATAGCGTTGAGAAGACGAACCAGTGCACTGCCAGACTCAGACACCTTTTCTGTCTTTAGCTGTGAGAGGGCTAAGCATTCCGCATTGGACAATTCCTGCTGTACTTGCTGATAAGCTTCGGGGTCAACCTGTCCCAGTTCGCTACCGGGCTTTTCATTCGCCAGGATTTGCTTAGCTCGCTGGCATATTTCTCTTACTTTTTGCTGCCAAACATCCTCCTGCACCTCATCCCAGAACAGTTCAATCAGAGGTCTTTTCTGTTGTTCCGGGTGGTTACAGGTGTAGAATCCGCAAGGTAGCTCTCCCTCTCCCAGGGTCAGTGCCAGCTTCAGCTTTCCTCCCTTCTCCATGGAACGAATGACATACTCGGATAGATCGGCATAACTGAAACCTTCAGCGAAGCCTAGTTGGAACGAACGTAGATACTGATCCGCAGAGGGCTGCATCTTCGGATGTCGTTCAATTTGGCGGTAAGTCAACTGCTCCAGTGTCTGGAAGTGATGATTTGAATGTTCTAAGGCATAAAGATCTACGCTTTTCCCATCGGTATGATGATTAACAAGTCGCAGACGGGCATGACGAAGCCTACGTTGACCTAGAGAAGGCAAATCGAATGTCAAATAGGCTATGCTGCATGACTCCAATTCTACAGCTGGGAGGTCACCCTGTGACAGATCTGCTGTACTCTCGTTTACACATCCAATGGAAGAAGCATATACCTTCTCCGTCTCATAACAGTCTGCCATAATATGCTGATATGTGTACCATTCTATAGCAGGTCTGAGCCCATACGTGCCCATGTTGTAGCTGGGTGCCATGGTGCAATGTTCGGTCACGGCCTGTATATCCTCATCCGGTCGTGGCTCAATAAAAGCGCGATTACGGACAAATGGTGCCGTATACGTCCCATTCAATGCCGCCTCTGCTCGCGTAATCTGATCCGTCAGGGCTACCTTTGCCCCTTCTGTGTATTGCTCTGCGTCTATAAAAAGTATCGCCCGGGCTTTGAATACAAGACGGGTAAGCTCTCGTCGATACGTTGAATATTCAAGCAGGTTATTCTCTTTATTGATGACTCGGTTCGAACAATGTACCCTGCTCAGGAATTGGTCCATTCCATCGAGTAGATGCCGGATCGTTGATTTGTCTCGCTGTGTTTGTTCTTCTGCCTCCACCAGTGTGACAATGGTTTTCCAATCGCTTTCAGCATATTGTCCCGGTTCAGTTCCCACCACCGCGCGTTCTACCCAATCTTTGGCCAATGTCAGCACAGAGCCGGTTTCCTGCGTTTTCACCATGATTACTAATTCCTTCCCTTAAACATATTTGCCGTTACACCTCTTCGGACAATAAGGCAATAGCCCAAGGTCCGATGTTAAAATCGAGTGTTAGTCTACCGTTGCTGTCAGCCGTAAATTTCCTTTCGTTCAATTGATCCGCATAGGCAATCAGCTGTTCGGTCTGCTCTCTGCTCGGGGAGTTTGGACTACCCATCTCATTCCACAACTGCACCGCAACGCCATGGTCGCGATCGACGGTTCTCAATACATATTGCCCCCCCGGAGTAACTTGCTCCACGACCAGATTGAACGTTCTGCTGATGCCGAAGGACTGTGCTGTTTGCGCTACGGTCTGATCAGGATATACGGACATGGGTACCGTCCCTTTATAGTCTTCGGGATAGTTGTAAAACAACCCGCGAAGTTCTCCGTTATCTGTGCGAGTAATCACCGTACCTTCACTTCGTGCAAGTTCATGCTCTCCAAGTTGATTCAGAAAGGAATAAGCATGGAAGGTTGGTTTCGGTATACCTTGCAGGTTCAGCATTCCGAATCCGCCATGAAAAGCCGCCGGCCCTGCGCCAACTTCTTCAAAGACATCTGTGAATACCCAGTAAGACAAGGAGTCGATCAGGTCAGACACTTCAAGATTCGTCTTGACCACATACGCGGCTGCGGGCAAATAGTCATGACTATAATCTCGCGAAGAAGGACTGCTGCTCCATTCGGTGAGATGGATTTCGATATCTGGATAAGCGCTGCTTGCGATCACACGTTTCAGCCATTCAATATCGTCTTTAGTAGAACTGGCATGTCTGGATCTTCCTTGAAACTCACCGTGCCCATCCAGGGCAAAGTCTGTCGGGTATGGATGAGTTGATATAAAATCAATGGGCAGTTTCTTTCGCTCACAAAAAGCGAGGAATTCCTCAATCCATACCCCTTTCCATTCCAGCGAGTCTAATTCTTCCGTTACCAGTGTTAAATGGGTGGAGATGTCTTCTAACTCACCATCAAACCTTGCATCCGGAACAAAATTGCTCGTAGCCGGTCCACCGACGCGAAGACGGTCATCGATAGCCTTGATTGCAGCCACAGACACTTGATACAACTTGAAATATTGCTCCTTCGTTCCATCCCAGAATGCACTCAGGTTCGGCTCGTTCCAGACCTCGAAGTACCAGTTCTTAACTTCCTCCAGACCATATCGCTGGATCCAGTGTTCAACCAGTTTTGAGATTAAGTTTGCCCATTTGGCATAATCATTCGGAGGTGAAATATTACCCTTCCACCAAAATTGAGTTCGTTCCGTGGACGCTAGATCGTTTGGCATAAAGCCAAATTCAACAAAAGGACGAATCCCCTGATCCAGCATCGCATCAAAAAGTGCGTCAACATACTGGAAATTGAAAACTTCCTGTCCATCAACGATTTTGTATACATGCATATCATCGTGAAGCAAACCATGGAATCGTAAGTATCGGAATCCCCCATGCTTCACTGCCTTGGACAAGTGGCTCTGCCAGTCTGCACGAAGCCCTTCATTGGCTCTGCCTGCCCCAACACACGCAGACCATATATGATTCAATGGTTTTGATTTTCCCTGAAAATTAATATTCATTCTTATCCCTCCGTTATCTATTCGTTTTCGTATTGTAACCATGCGTATTGGCCAATGTAATCAGATACGATATCTACCGAACAGCTCATAAGTGTATCCTGCTTCCAGTTCCAACGTTATCGGCTCGCCGTTTGTGTTTATATCGTCGGACAGGTTAGTACCAGCTCCCTGCTGTCGGATCTCGTTGATCTGCTGTGCCAGAATACTGCCCATCCCGGTCTGTGTAGCGGTAATGCAGGCAACCAGTCGTCCGTCTGCAAACCATTCGATATCCACGATATAGCCACCACGCGCTTTCATCCCCTTTACTTTCCCCTCAGACCACGCCGGAGGCAGAGCCGGGAGAATCGACAACGTTCCGGTGTGACTTTGCAATAACGCTTCAGCAATACCTGCTGTCGCACCAAAATTGCCATCAATCTGGAATGGCGGATGATTATCCAGCAGATTCGGTAACGTAGAGTGTTTTAACAGAGATATCAGGTTTTGATAGACTTGTTCTCCATCAAGCAACCGGGCCCAGAAATTAATCAACCATGCCCGGCTCCACCCGGTGTGACCTCCTCCGTTCTCCAGACGACGTTCGAGTGTTACACGTGCAGCACGACTTAGCTCCGGCGTATTCGTAGGTGTAATACGATTACCAGGATACAGGGCAAACAGATGAGACATATGGCGGTGTCCCGGTTCTGCTTCCTCGTGATCCTCCAGCCATTCCATGATCTGTCCATGCTTCCCGATCTCGATCCCGGGAAGGCGATCTCGTACCGAAACCAGCTGATTTCGGAACTCCTGATCCTTGTTCAATTGAATCGATGCCTCGATACAACCTGTAAATAACTCGTGTAGAATCTGGTTGTCCATGGCCGGACCGTAACATAACGTCCCCTTTTCCCCACTCGGGAGCATGTAGGTATTTTCCGGAGAAACAGACGGACTCGTCACCAGTCTCCCATCCGGAAGTTCACTCAGATAGTCGAGGAAAAAGACAGCAGACTCCTTCATCGTTTCATAAGCCCGTCCCAGAAATGGCAAATCGCCACTGTACAGATAATGCTCCCACATATGAAGACATAGCCAGGCCGCTCCCATCGGCCAATGTGTAGCTGGCATGTACGTATCCTGTGGAGCGGTGTCTGCCCAGATATCCGTATTATGATGGGCGACAAACCCTTCACATCCATACATGACTTTGGCCGTGTGTCGCCCTGGCTCTCGCATCCGTTCAATCAGATCGAACAGAGGTTCATGGCATTCAGACAGGTTGCATAATTCGGCTGGCCAATAGTTCATCTGGGTATTGATATTTATCGTATACTTACTGTCCCATGGCGGCGTAAGATGTTCATTCCATATACCCTGCAAGTTGGCGGGCAATGATCCGGGCCGACTGCTCGCTACGAGAAGATAGCGACCGAATTGAAAATACAGACCCACCAACCCATGATCCGATTCTCCCGCCTGTACACGTTCCAGTCGTGCGTTGGCAGGCAGATGCTCCAATTCCTTATCTACTGGACCTAACTGGAGTGACATCCGATGGTATAATGCCTGATAATCCTTCCGATGCCGTTCTTTTAACGTATCTATGGAATACTTAGTAAGCTGTAGCAGACGCGTATCACATTCCTCTAGCGGTTGATCGTAGCGAAATGATGTTGCCGCGGTAAGTGATATGAAGACTTCATCCGCGTCTTTCACCAGCAAGGTTTCCCCCAGGATCTGTACCGAACCTCCAACCGTCTGTACCTGTATGGCTGCCGCGTAGTTGACTCCGCCCCCGCCTGTACTTCCATGCATCGCCATAGAGTTGTCTCTTAGGCGAATCATTCCATCCATATGACGTTTGCGTACACCTCCGGACAGCTGCACATCCACATGGATGCTTCCTGGCTGTTCAGCTGTCAGATGAATCATCATTGCATTGTCAGGATAACTAGTGAATATTTCCCGCCGATGTGATATTCCGTTCTGAATATAAGTTACCGCAACATGTCCTTCCTCCAGATTCAACTCACGGCGGTAAGACTGAGGTGCATTAATCTTCCCTGGCAATGCATTTCGAAAGGTTAACGTCAGGTCACCCAAAGGCAGATAGTGACGCTGGGATTCAGGAACTCCCGAAAGGGCAAGCAATGCAAGACGTTCAGCTTCCTGAAGATGCCCCTCCATAAGTAAGTCCCGAATATTTCCCAGATGTGCAGCAGCATCCGGATTGTTCCGATCCGTAGGCCCGCCATACCATAAGCTATCCTCATTCAATTGAATAACTTCCTTAGTTATACCGCCATAGACCATTCCCCCCAACGTACCGTTACCAATGGGCAAACACTCGTTCCATTCTTTCGCTGGCTCGTCGAACCATATCGCGGAGTGATTACTCTTGGCGTTGCCTCTGACCATCATATTCAAGCTCCTCTCCAAATTCTGTATCCATTATTTCTATTCATCCTCTTTGAAGATCGGCTTCAGCCATAGCTCAAAAGTAAATGCTTTGTCAACCAGTTGATAAGCATCCAGCAATTGCGGACCAACGGACGATGAACCCACGCCACTCATTTTATAATCCAGCTGAACGACCGTTTCCTGTCTCGGTTTAAGATCATACGTATGTGAAGCAGCAGCCAGATCTTCGGGCGTATAGTGTGATGCATTGAAAGAGAAGGGCTGGGAAGAAGCAAATTTCATACCCATACCGAGCAAATTTGTAACCATCGCCCATTCCGTTCCAAAGCGAGACCCATTCTCCTGTGGCATTACATAATCATCCTCGAAGAGATCATGTACGCGTGTAAGATACCTGCCTCTGCGTGCGCTCCGATGTTTATCCAGATAGCTTTCATGTGGTCCATACCCGTAATATTCAACTTCCTCATTCCCGGAAGGCATGATCCATTCCAGTCCGAACCTCGGCAGATAAGGGAAATTCTCACGTACATTCACACGGGTTTGCAATTGGATTACACCGTTGTGTTGCACATTCCAGATCGCCTCACCATGCAGAATGGGATACCGATCTGAAGCGCCTATAGAGTATTTTACGCTTAGGGACACACCGTTTTCCGTTTGCTCCCAAGTCGTTCCATATATTTTCGTTTTGGCACGGTCATACCCTTCTTCACGCCATTTGCCCAGAATATAGGTATCGTTATCAATCGGTGCACGCCAAATGTGGAAACGAAGCGGTTTCGCAAGCATCTCCAGCCCTTCCCGTGTAATACTTGCAAATGCCCCTTGATCCAAATTAAATTCATATCGATATCCGTGACCTGTCATCACTAATGTTCCTTGATGCTCATCCGCATGAACATGGCGATAAGCTATGGGTTTGGTCGTAATCTCATCCTGCATTCGGGCAAGGGATTGAGTTTCATGGATGATGAACTGGGCAAAAGCGACCTCATACCCCATACTCGCCCAAGTGGTCTCCTTATTGTTCCAGAAGGACAGGGTCAGCTCCGCCGCCTGACCGTTCAATGCGGTAAAGTCATACGGAAGCGAAATACGCTGCTCACTTCCGGCTTGTGCTTCAAGCTGCCAAATCTGTCCCTGCTGTACAGTAACGCCATCCGATGTGATTTTCCAGTGTAGTCCAATATGAGACAGGTCTACAAAGTCGTGACGATTGATCACGCTGAAAGATCCCTGCGACAGATCTATAGCTTCTACATGAATCGGGGCATGGATTTGCTTCAGCTCAATCAAACCCGAGTGCGGCTTCCGGTCTGGTGAGACCAGCCCGTCGATACAGAAGTTGCTATCATGGGGAGAATCTCCGAAGTCTCCGCCATAAGCATAGTAAGATTGACCCTCTGCCGTCTTGGACGCGATTCCATGATCCGTCCATTCCCATATACATCCGCCCATGAGCTGCGGGTATGCATA
Organism: Paenibacillus amylolyticus; assembly: GCF_047302515.1. Taxonomy (GTDB): domain Bacteria; phylum Bacillota; class Bacilli; order Paenibacillales; family Paenibacillaceae; genus Paenibacillus; species Paenibacillus amylolyticus_G. Next base: position 2,055,457 of record NZ_CP168019.1, read on the forward strand.
GATGAGATCCCAATAATCCCCAAGATCCCCACAACTGTTACCCATGGCATGGCTGTATTCGCATAGGAACAACGGCTTGTGGTTGGTCTCATCTTCGATATATTTACGTACTTCATCGTAGGTAAAGTACATCTTGCTTTCTACATCCAGTGATTGGGTATTGGGATGTCCTCCAAATTGCGCAGCGGTTCCTTCGTAATGCACCAGTCTGGACTCATCGCGGCTTCGAATCCATTCGGCCATAGCGATATGATTGTCGTGATAGCCTGATTCATTACCCAGTGACCACATGATGACTGAGGCCTGATTCTTGTCACGCTCTACCATGCGAACCGCCCGTTCTATGAATGCTTCTTTCCATGTTGGATCAGCTGAGAATTGTTGGTAACAGCCATCTTTGAAATTACCTGCTTGGCCAATGCCATGGCATTCCAGATCCGCTTCATCAATGACATACATACCGAACTCATTGCACAATTCCAGGAAACGTGGGTCATTGGGATAGTGAGCCGTCCGAATCGTGTTGATATTGTATTGCTTCATTAATTTGATATCCTCGATCATCGCTTCCATCGGAATGGTCTGCCCCAGCTCCGGGTGGGAATCATGCCGATTGACTCCCTTGAGCTTGACTGCTTTGCCATTGATCCGGAATACGCCTTCATGCACATCTACCGTTCGAAAACCTACAGAAGAGAGAATCACTTCATCCCCTGCTGTCAAATATAAATCGTACAGGACCGGATTCTCTGCACTCCACATCCCAGGTTTCTCCACTTCCAGTTTTAACGCACCTTTGTCTTCAATTACACCATCGGCTGCTGCAACCAGCCTGCCTGAGGCATCTTTAAGTTCAGCCTTCACGTACAAGCGGCCTGTGGTTTCAATCTCGGACACCAGCGTGACTTGATTACCCGCTGCTGCAAATTGCTGTTTATGAAAAACATCACGAATATGTGCTTTGTCCCGTGCCAATAGGTATACATCCCGATATATCCCTGAATAACGCCACATATCCTGATCTTCAATATAGGTTCCATCACACCATTTGAGTACCATCAAGGCCATACGGTTTAATCCAGGCTGAAGATATTCGGTTAGATTAAATTCTGCCGGTATCCGACTGCCCTGACTATAACCTACGTATTGACCATTGACCCAAAGATAGAAACAGGAATTCACACCTTCAAAAACAACGAACCTTTCTTTTGTATCCCATTCTGAAGATATTTCAAAATCCCGAACATACAGACCTGCCGGATTATCATTGGGTACGAATGGCGGATCACACGAAATCGGATAGTTATAATTAATATACTGAAGCTGATCGTATCCGTTTACTTGCCAACAGGAAGGGACTGTTAGATTGTCCCACTCTTTAACATCAAACTTCTTTTGATAAAAAGCTTCATGGACCTGAGCGACACTGGCATGAAACTGAAATTTCCATTGGCCGTTCAACGTCTGGAAATAGGGTGACTTGCCCCTCTTTCGTGTCTTGGCACTCACAGCATCATGATACGGGATGTAGTAGGCTCTTGCTGTCTCCCGATTTACGTGTAGAGTGGTTGGATCTTCCCAATGTTTTGTAATGTCCAGCATATCAACATTCCTCTCTATATGTTCTATGAGATCAACTAGCGATTTCACATTTCAGTTAAAAAGTAAAGCGTTTTCAACAAAATTTTATAAATGCTTGAGCTAAACTAGGGTATCTCAGCATTTTGCATCTTTCACTTCCTCGCAAAAACCTTATCTATGTGTATCCTATATATTTTCCAGTGGCATGAGAAGCCAAAATCCACTTGCAATGGTACCCAAAAACAACTGAATTCCAAAAAAGGCAGAACGCCAGGAGTTGGAATTTCTCCCTAGTGTTCTGCCTTTTTATGATATTGTATGATTCCAATGGTTAATTTTGATATTGCTTCTTAAACTCGGAAGGTGTCATGCCTACTTTTTTCTTAAAGACGTCGCTGAAATACGATCGTTCTTCGTATCCAACTTCCATGGCGACTTCTTGAAGCGTTATTCCCTGTAAAATCAAAATTTTTGCCTTCTCAATTCGTTCTTGCACCACAAATTGCAATACCGATTGGTTGGTTACTTTTTTGAACAGGTTGGAGTAATAGCTGGTACTTAGGTGTACCTGTTTGGCATAATCCGCTACGGATGCATTCAGGTGCAGATGTTCTCGAATATAGGCGATAGATTCATTAATGACCACATGTGCAGTCTCTTTCTGCTTCTTGCCTATGTTCTCACAATACATATGACAAATTTCGGCCACGATGGACTGTAACTCGGTCAGTGAATCTGTATCATATGTCAGCTTATGAATCTTGCGATCGAAGAAATGTGGTTCTACAAACTCCAGATCTTCGTTGATGGCATTACGAACGTTGACCATTAACTCAATCCAGAACATTTTGACTTTATCGGGTGTAGGCATGGCCTGACTGTCTTTCCATTCACTAAAAATGCCATCCAGTACCTCATTAATTTTGCTCGTGGCCCCGGAACGAAGCAAGTATACCAACTCACGCTCTTTTTCCGACGAAAATTTCACATAAGTCGCGTGATTCTCAGCATAGATTGGATAAGCGAATACACTGTTACCTCCAGTGTAGAAGTTATAGGACAAGGCATACATGGCCTGCTGATACGTGATGGGTAATTCGTGAATATGCTCGACCTTGGTGCCGACGCCAATGGATATAGAGTAACGCGTGTATCTCTCCACATTCTCTCGGCAGGCTTCAGCGATTTTCAGCATTTCCTCATTGTCTGCATCCGCACGATCGTTCACAATACATACGAAACGGTTAATATCGTCCCTGAACACAACGGCCCCGGTAAATGTACGAATCGTCTCCTCCAAAATATTCTGTAATGAGAATCGCTGTAATTCAACATCACTTACACCGGCCTTATTCGTGTAATAATTATCCATCTCCACGGTAAATACCGTGAAATAATGGTCATTCATGTTGACGTTCAGAAAATCCCACTTCTCCTTCACCGTTTCCGGATGGGAAGAATAACGCACCAGTAGATTCAGGTACTCCTGCCTCAACAAGGGCATACTCTCGCGCAATTTCCGTTCCACATCCATGAGATGATGACGACTTTCTTTTTCTTTTTCCAGCTGCACCTTGGCTCTGCATATGGTCTCCAACAATTCATTCGGTGTAAAAGGTTTCAAAATATAATCAAACCCGCCAAGATTGAGTACTTGCTGTGCGTAGCTAAAGTCCGAATATCCACTAATAAAAATAAGCTTCGCACCGGATTGTTTCGCCTGCTCAATCATTTCAATGCCGCTCAGTTTCGGCATCCGGATATCTGTAACGATAATATCGGGTTGTTTCTCTTGAATGAGCTTTAATCCATCCAGACCATCATACGCGGTACCCACTACTTCTATGGCATAATCGTCCCAAGGCAAGTCATGTGCAATACCATCAACGACAGCAGGAATATCATCGACAATGACCAATGAAAATGTGTGCTTCATCTTAAGATGCCCCCTCGATTTCAAGCGGAATGAGAATTTCGATGCTAGTTTGTATATATGGTGTACTGGTTACATTGAATTCTGCTCTGCTTCCATAGTACAAGGAAAGCCGTTTACCAATATTTCTGAGCGCGAACCCTTCACAATCCGACACAACCAAATGCGGATTATCTGCCTCATGCTCCTGAACGTCGAAGCCTTGACCATTATCAATCACTTTCATCTGCAGGAACTTATTGACTACCTTAACCCTAATATGAATCTGTCCCTCATTTCGATAGTCTTTGAAACCATGCAGGATGCTGTTTTCTACCAACGGTTGCAACAACAATTTTAGCGTGGAAAGCTGCTTAATCTCCTCATCACATTCAATCGTGTATTCAAACAGGCTCGCATAACATAGCTTTTGAATCTTCAAATACTGGGTTACGTGCTCCAGCTCCTTCCCCACCGTTGTGAGCTCTTCACCGTTGTTTAATCCCACACGGAACAGAGCCGATAAGGACATAATCATTTCTCGGACTTCTTCTTGTTTGTTGGAGTGAGATTTCCACAGAATGGTATTTAACGTATTATACAAAAAATGCGGATTCATCTGAGCCTGCAACGCCTTCATCTCGGCGATTCGTTCGGCATGTTGTGCATCCATTCGCTCCCTGGTAAGAAGTTCAATCTGATCCAGCATGCTGTTAAACCTGAAGCCGACATGAGTGAACTCATCTTTGTATTCGCCTTGAAATCGAACAGACCAATCGTTATGCTCGACTTTCTTCATGACGGATTGTAACTGATTTAATGGACGCAGTAGTAAACTTGTTAATTTTCGTGATACCAGCAATGCCAATAGACCGAATATAACGATGACACTGATCGTGACGAGTTGAATCAAACGTACATCTTTTAAAAGCACATTTCGTTCAGTAAGATGCACAATTAACCAGTTATCCGGAAAAGCCACTGTGGAATAATTCACCAGATAACGAATATGGTTGACTGTATATTCAAAATGTCCCTTATTATCCTTCAATCGGCTTCTGAAATCAGAGTCGGATGCCAGTTGACTGGAGAGGGAATCGGCTTCAAATGCTAGTTTTCCGTTCTCGGTAAATACAACAGGAATGGCATCTCCACTGTTTTTGAGCAAGTACTCCTTCAAGGCACTCTCACTCACATCAACGACTATATGTGTATCTGCCGGTGCATTCTGTACGATAGGCACAAACATCAAACTGAGTACGTTCTGACCAGTTCTAAACAGATCATCTGGATGTGATTCCACCCATCCTGGAAGATGTCCCTTTTCTAAAAAAGGATATACGTTGCTCTCTGAGAATGGAATTCCCCCAGTGCGATTATCTGGGTTAGAAAAGTACTCGCCAACAGGAGTGTTAACCAAGATGGACGTGATACCCGGCTCAATGAGCTTCATTTGAAAAATAGGCGTTTGTAGAGACTGATTCAACTTGAAATGATCATAATAGCTGAGTTCACCGCCCTTTGCCGTCTCCTTAAGCAACTGATTAAACTGATCGCTGGACATAAAAGTCAGCACGGCAAGCCGAATTTTGCGCAGTTTTTCCTCCAAAGATTGCGCTGATTTATCGATAATCCCCTGATTAAGGGAATACGATTTGTTCTCCAGTACCCGGGAGGCAATAAGATAAGATGTTCCTCCGCAGACAACTACAGCAATCATCGTAAACAAAATTAGTGATAATTGTATGCGCTCTCGGAATGTAGTTGAATATAGCCATTTTTTCATATTCATTCTCCCGATAATCAATAATTCATAGTATACCGTACTAACCGCATAAGAATATATAGCAATAGAGAAGCCTGTTGGCTTCTCCATTGCTGCTACACTGTTATGTCACTATTGGATACTTAGGTAACGAGCGTAAGCATCGTTGTAGATTTGGATATATTCTTCTACACCGAGATTTTTCAGTTGAGTTTTGTACGCCTCAAATCCGGCCTCCACATTTTCACCACCCATGACCCAGGTCTGCGCTTTCTCTGCAAAATACGTATCAATCTGGCCTTTCAACGCATCTAGACGTTTTTGCTCCTCTTTTGTGAAGTTCAACGTTGGCAGTACATAGTTATCAGAGATGATGTTTTTATCCTGGTATTCCTTAATGCCTTTCAAAGCAATTTCATTCGTCCATTGTTCTTCATAAGAGAAGTCCTGCCATGCCCCCATTTTCGGCAATTGTGCGCCAAAGGCTTCTACCAAATAGCCATTAACCGCCGGTTGGCTTAAGACTTCCTCTGTGAATTTCGGCTTGCCATCAACCATGGTGTAGGACTTGCCTTCAATCCCAAAGTTGAACAATCGACGTCCTTCTTCACTCCACCAAAAGTCAAAATATTTTACTGCATCTTCGATATGCTTGCTTTGTGCCGTAACGCCCCAACCGAATCCGCTAAGCTGAGCACGCTTGCCTACTTCATACACATTTCCAGAAATACTTGCAGGCGGAGCAAACGGGATAAAGTCGAGATTTGGAACATCTTTGCTCAGAGATTGATTAAAGTTGGCTGTACTCGCAAACCAGTCATGTGTGGAACCTGCGGTATTGTTGCCCAGCAAAACCTCCCGTGCTTTGGAGCGAGTATAGATCTCCTTATCGATCAAGCCCTCTTTATACCACTTGGCAATGTTCTCGATCCCTGTTTTGAATTGATCCTCATAAGGGCCATATACGATTTTTCCATCTTTAATGTAGAAAGAATGATAGGCATCCCATAGAGGTAACAAGCTATACGCTCCGACTACATTGTCCCGCTGCATGAAAGGTACTTCATCCTTCTTCCCGTTTCCGTTCGGGTCCTGATCACGGAAGGCTTTCAATACCTCGTAATATTCGTCCACTGTTTTCGGTGTTTCCAGCTTTAATTTGTCCAGCCAATCCTGACGGATAAACCAACCGGTGGAAGCGCTACCATCAGCAACAAAAGGAATAGCATATATATTTCCGTCAGCAGCGGTAATTGTTTTTCTCACTTCTTCATGTTCATCAAGGAACTTTTTGAAGTTGGGCGCCAGTTTATCGATATAGTCATTCAGTGGTTCCAATGCACCCTCGGCTCCTATAGAGTTCAGGTCCGCCGTGTAATAACTAACGATATCCGGCAGTGTTCCAGAAGCTAGCATCAGGTTATAGGCCTGCTTCTCTTCTCCGCCAGCAGAAGCCACGTTGTTCAAGGTTACCCCGGTGAGCTCAGCAGCTTTTTTCAGAACAGGTGAGTCCATCTTGACTACACCCGCATCATCAAAATAGAAGATGCTCAGATTTGCCGATTCTTGGCTTGATGAACTTTGGGATGGAGTTTGAGTATTGCTCCCGGTTTTGTCTGAGCTACACGCTCCGAGTACGGATGCACTCAACAATAGAGATGCCATTAATAATGCTGCTTTCTTTTTCACACAAATGCCCCCTCTGTGATAGTCAAACTTCTATATCAAAATGCAGTCGGATGGGACAACATTCGGATATTCCTTATCCCTTTAACGAGCCAATCATGACACCCTTAACAAAATATTTCTGAATAAATGGATACACCGCAATAATCGGAATAATGGCAACCACGATAGTAGCATATATGACAGTTTCTCCAGTTGTAAAGGATACATCGTTCATCATGTTCTCCGATGGTTTCATCTGTACAACAAGTCTGTTCAGCAAAACCTGTAACGGAAACTTGCTTTCATCGCGCAGCATGATCATTGACCAGAAGTAACCGTTCCATCTACTTACGGCGTAAAACAAACCAATTGTAGCCAGCGGAGCTTTCGAAAGTGGAATGACAATACGCATCATCACACCTATATCTCCCGCACCATCAATGCGTGCCGCCTCTTCGATCTCTTCAGGAAGAGATTGAAAGAATGTACGCAGAATAACAAAGTTAAATGTACTTATCGCAAACCCGATAATTATGCCAAATCGATTATCTAGCAAACCAAGACTCTGGAAGTTCAGGTACATCGGAATCATACCAGCATTGAAAATCAGTGTGAAAGAAATGATCAAATTAATCGTTGTCCGGCCTTTCAACCTTTTCTTCGCCAGTGGATATGCACCACAGATCGTTAAAATCATACTTGTTAATGTGCCGACAACCGTGTAAAAAATCGTATTGCCGTAACCGGTCCAAATCCCTTTCTCACCCAGCACTGAAGTATAAGCTTCCCACGTAATTCCTTTTGGAAACAGAAGAACCTCTCCTGACACTACTGCCTGTGGGGAACTTATAGACGCAGACAGGACATACAAGAACGGATACAGGGTCAGACAGGCGAACAAACCCAGAATAATATAGTTGAATACATAGAATACTTTTTCTCCACGACTCTCCATCATAAGCTATCACCTACCATAGTCCAGATTCTGTATATTTCTTGCTTAGTTTATTTGCTGCAATGATCAGAATAAATCCAACAACCGAGTTAAACAGTCCGACAGCTGCCGCCATATCATACCTTCCGTTTACGATACCTTCACGATAGACATAGGTACTAATAACATCCGCAGTTGCGTAAGTTACCGGTTGGTAGAGAAGAATTATGGCTTCATACCCTACTTCGAGCAAGCTACCGATCTGCAGTATGAGCATGATCATGATCGTTGGAAGGATTCCTGGGATCGTAACGTGAAGTGTACGTTTCCATTTGCTTGCTCCATCAATAACAGCAGCTTCATACAGTTCCGAATTAACACCAGATAACGCAGCAATATAAATGATGGCCGCAAACCCGGTACCCTGCCAAATGTTCATGGAGTTCAGTATGGTTCGGAAGAAACTCGCATCAGCCAGGAAGTAAATTTTATCTCCACCAAACTTCTCAATAATCAGGTTGACTATACCGTTTCCGGGAGCCAGGAAATTAGTAACAATTCCCGCTACGATAACAACCGATATAAAGTGGGGCATATAAGTAAACGTTTGCACAACTTTTTTGAATTTGGAACTCTTGACCTCATTGAGAAGTAGAGCAAAAATAATTGGTGCTGGAAATACAAATAGCAATGCGTACAAGCTGATAATCAGTGTATTCTTTAACACCCTGTAGAAATATTCACTTTTTAAAAATTCTTGAAAGTGTTGAAGACCTACCCATTCGCTACCCTGAATTCCTCTGAATATGCTATAGTCCTTGAATGCAATCTGTATGCCGTACATCGGCTTGAATGCAAACATGACATACCATAATAAAAAGGGAACTAGTAGCAGATAAAGGAACCAGTCTCGTTTAATCAAAGCCCATAATGTAGATGTCCTCTTTACGATCTTGGCATTGTACGTTTGAATTTTCGTGTTTGTCGTCACCTTGTCTAAGGCCTCCTCCATATCCTCGTCTATGTGTTTGTTTGTTGTGAAATCATCTTAACATGGAATACAAATGACCCATGAGGTAAAATCCAACGCCGTTAGTACGGAAAAACAACTATGTTTCGTAATGAAAATGTTAACCAAAAACGAGGACTCGCTATGTAAGCAAGCCCTCGTTTTCATTCTCAGCGGAATATAATTAAATGCATAACTCAAACAGTTCACCAGAAATACAAGTCAGTTCCTTTTAACTTATAAATGGCTTCGATAAAGTAATAATCTCCATAAATAATAGATTGATGATGCTCTTTGGCATGATACGCAGCTGATCCATTTTTGAGGATACAATCGCATTCTGTGGTCCAGTCTGCTCTGTCTTCATCCAATGTTTTCAGTAATTTAAGTGCAGGTTTAAGATATAGATCCTTCTCATGAAGTTCGACTGCCTTGGAAATCTCAATAAGTCCGCAAGCTGCAATTGCTGCAGCCGTTGAATCTTCATATGCTGGCTCCTTCGGTTGTCTAAAGTCAATAGGAATAATTCCATTATCCGGAATGTTGGCGATAAAGTAGTGAGCAATGCGCTTCGCCGTATCAAGATATTCCTTTTTGCCTGTATGAATGTAGCTCATCATAAAACCGTACAATCCCCACGTCTGACCTCTCGTCCAAGATGAGCCTTCAGCATACCCTTGCCCACCATATGATTTTATAACATCCCCTGTAAACGGGTCGAATTCAACAATATGATTGACGGAACCATCAGGACGTACAAATGTGTCCATGACCGTATCCGCATGCTTGAGGGCAATCTGCATGAATCGTGGATCTCCGGTTTCTTCCGTTGCCCAATAGAGTAAGGGAATGTTAAACATACAGTCAATAATGGCCCATCCTCGAGTGTCTTCTCCACTGATGTCGTTCCATGCGCGAATAAACTCTCCCATCGGGTTGTAACGTCCTGCCAACAAGTTGGCAGCGTGAAGCGCCCGTTTGCGAGATTCAGGATTCTTGGTCAGTTTATAGTTTGCGACACTGGTTGGCAGCCACATAAATCCCACATCATGATGCAAACCGTAATACTGCTGCAAGCCCGCATCGAGCTTGTCTTCTGAGATATTTGCAATAGCTTTGTACTTCTCCTGACCCGTGTTGTGATACATCTGCCACATCATTCCGCCCCAGAAACCATTTGTCCACCAGTTAATGCCGTCTGCATGTGTACTACTAGGATTTTCAACAGATCGGTCATCATGTACACCATTAACGGTTGTGTATGGAATTTTATTTTTGGATTTGTCACTCACCCAGTCTAATTTTTGAATGATCCGTTGCTCAATATCTTGCAACCAGATACTCTGTTTTTCTATGTTTAACATCCCAATTCCCGCTTTCCTGTTTTAGATTCACATTCATTTTCTAATGAGAACAACATCAGTCTAACATGCTAAAACCCGTGAAAGTTATGCTATGTTTAAAGAAAATAACGTTCTGTTGTACTTTTGACAAACGAGAAAGCAATGCTACAATTTAGTAAAAATGGTGTGGAGTGATTGTCATGGAAGTTGGTTTTGAATCCGTTCCATTTCATGGACAACCTTTGATCTGGACAGACCGTCATCGAACAAGTAAAACAAATAGCAGTTTTTATCATTGGCACCAGTGCTGCGAGTTTTTGATCGTATTTGAAGGTAAGGGCACAGTGGTCATGAATAACAAGACCTATCCAATTAAGCCGGGGATGCTCTATGTATTCCAGCCATTCGAAATACACAAAGTCTTTGCTAAAGTAACTCATGAAAGTCATTACGAAAGAGCAGTGATCCATTTAGATCATGTGGTTATAGATCAGTATTTAAAAGACTATCCACGTCGCAGAGAATGGTTTGATCGTTTGTGCTATTCCAGTGAGATTGAGCGCGCATTTGACTTAAGCAGAGATATGGATCTCTTTAGCTACTGTATGGAAGATTACGGACAAATTGCTCACATGGAACAAGGTGAATCCCGGGAGGAAATTACCGTATTCGTTCTTCAGTTTCTTAGTGCTATGGCAAGGATCTTCCCTAAAGATCAATCGGAACCCAGTCTTACTCGGCGCAAGAAAGAACATTCTGAGCTTATTATGCAGTGGTTGGATGAACATTATATGGAATCTAACATTCTCAACAAGCTGGCAGACCAACTGCATTTCACAAGATCCTATGTGTCCCGGCTTTTCAAGAATGAAACTGGAAGCAATTTGAGCGAGTATCTTACTGCCAAACGAATTAAAGTAGCAGCTCATATGCTGGAAACGACAACTATGTCGGTTGAATACATAAGTCATCACGTAGGCTTCCAGAATGTTTCACATTTTATCTCGTGTTTCAAAAAAACGTACCAGGTCACACCTTTGAAGTATAAGTTAAATCAAAAAAAGAGCGGGTTGGAGAGCCATGAAGTATAGCATTCAAAACCTGCTCAACGAAGAAACCTCCAGACCCGCAGCGAAAGCGGAAATTTGGAGGTTTCTCATTTGAAATAAGATTTAGAGAAATGAATTTGGCTAGCTTTAGATCAACTGTTCCTACTGAACACTTACATTGTCAAATGTAGCAGTTGTAAGCGTCGTGTTTGCATGAGACGTCACCGCAAGTCCTACATAGGCTGTACTTGCAGCAGAAATGGATGACGTACCTGTCTGAGTCCATGTCACACCATTCGCAGAAATGTAGGTCGTTACGGTGTTCCCCGATCTGGTCGCTCTGGCCCAATACGGTGCACTCACGGTTGCGGACGTCGTAGAATTCGTGATTGCGCCAGGTGCCGTCCGATTTTGGAATACGGCGAGTCCTGGTTTCATAGCAGCATACACATTGCTGGCATCCTCAAACAGAGATTCCCGAATCATGACTCCTGCCTTTGCAGATGAATGGGTATTCGTCAAACTGGCAACGCGAGCTGTAATCGTCCGGTCTCCCTTTAACGGCACATAAGCAAATCTAAACTGATCTGATTTATCCCAGATATCACTTCCGGCCCCTTTAATTGTGTAGGTCCCGGCACTATAACTGTAACTTCCAGCGACACCTACACTACCAATATCCTGAGAAGAAAATGGGATCTGTGCATTCGCAGATGACAGTGTTGTAGCACTTACCGTGCTGCTTGTTGTAGATGTGTTTGACTTCGCATCATAAGCACTTACTTGATAGTTGTAAGCTGTAGAAGCAGTCAGTCCAGCGTCGGTATAGTCCGAAGTTGGTGAATATCCCACAATGGTCCCATTCCTGTAAATTTTGTAACCACTCACAGCAACATTATCTGTTGAAGGTGTCCAGCTCAAATTAATGACTTTGTCAGACAACGGTTTAACAGTTAAACCCGTCGGTGCGGATGGCTTTGTTGAATCGGTAGTGGTACCCAGTCTGTACGCAAATGTGAGCAGAGCTGCATCCGTATTTGTAGCAGGCATTCCATTCATGTAACTGGTTGTGAACGGAGCAGTCAATCCTTTGCGTGTTACATAATGAGCATATATTATTTCATTTTGAGCCCATCCGATGGTATCACTTCTTCCCGTTCCATTAATGCCACTCCAAGGCCCCATGGTACAACGTCCGTATGTTGAATCCCATGAAGTTGGTTCATTGCCCAGATTATAATTGGACCAATATTCCGAGCCAGCTAAGAGTCGATTATCTCCATCTCCAAACAAATCAACACCCTGCTTCCAGGCGATTTCTGCCACAACCGTTAAGTTGCCAAGTCCACCAAGAGCGTGAACCTGATCTCGGCCCGATTCGGAGATCTGCCCTGTAGACATAACATTTCTCGTCACAGAAGCACAAGCATTCGTTCTGAAATTAGATATTGCAGAATCAAACATCGTCTGATTGTTCGTAAATATCGCGATTGAAATCATGGATTTCATTGCGGATCCACCCCAGTTTGCATCCCCGGGGGATTGAATATGAGGATAAAAAACGTTGGTCAACATATTTTCCAGTTGTGTGATATTTGCTGCAGCCCAGCCTGAGTTGCTATATCGTAACAATTCGCCTGCATTGGCAAGAAAAATGCCATTATCACCTGCAGCAAGCTGTGCATCTGTTCCAGCAATGCTAGTTAATGTGCTCGACCAAGCATTCAGAATCTCAATGGCTTTATTAGCATACGCCTGTGTTCCCGTCACATTCCATAGGAGAGCGTTATAATAAGCTGCTCTCGCATCGTTCTCTAAGGCACTATTTCCATAATTTGTACTCGTACATGTTGAAGTAGAATCGTTCCTGCAAACCGTACTATAAGGTCCTTGTTTTGCATAAGATGAGGATGCTTTGCTATCTGTTTTGAAATTTGCTAATGCTGACTTCCAAGGTTCGGTGTTCTGATTGGCAGACATTCTAGTGAGATCCGTAGCATTATGCATAATTCCAGGATGAGTAAATGTTGCTGCTTCTGCCGTTTCCGATGAAAGTACACTATACGCAGGGATCAGAAGCATGATGATGACTAGCATAATACTCATGAGCTTTGCTTTTGTAGACTGTTGTGGCATAAAATCACTCCTTTAATATGGATGAGGAAAAAATAAAATTGTAATCGCTTACAAATGTATTCTACTTGTTAATTTCCAGATAAAAACAGGCAAAATCCGATGAAATAAGAGGGTAAATCCAACTTTCTTCACATTCTTCCTTTATCCTGTGACCAATTCAATTCCTTAACACATTTAAGATCACGGTAACTGCCTCTGCGCGGGTCACATTCGTGTTTGACGAGAAACGATTGTTCCCTATCCCCTGCATAATGCTTGATTCTACAGCCTCATGAATGAAAGGTTTCGCCCAAGAAGAAAAATCGCCCGCATCAGTAAATTCATTCACGTAAGTCACATCATGTTGTGTCTTACCAAGTGCGCGAACAGCAACCGATGCCATCTCGGCACGACTCATCTTCGCGTTTGGTCGGAAGGTGTGGTCGACATAACCGGTAATAAGTTGCTTCTTCACTGCTGCTTGCACATGAGAGGAAGCCCAAGCCGGGATCTGGTTCGCATCGGCAAAAGTTGCATCTGATTCATTCACATCAAGTTTAAGTGCTCTGCTAAACATAACAGCAAATTCGGCGCGAGTGACCTCATGGTTGGGACGGAACGTGCCGTCCGTATACCCGTCGATAAATCCGGCCTCTACCGCCTTTAGAATGGACGCCTCTGCCCAATGCCCCGTTATGTCACTAAAGCTGGTCGCTGATTCCGCCTGTATGGTCTCCTGCAGTGCAGGTGTCATGTTAGACATATTTAGCTTTGAGTCCACCAGCTTGATAGTCTGAAGTGTAATCTTGCTGTTACCGGCACGCTGCACATTAAACTGCAGGGTCGTCAATAGTTGATCCCCACTATCACCTTTTACGCTGCCCACTTTGGTATGGGCAATCTTGAGATAATTCCCCTCCGCTTTCGGCACGACCGTATAACCAACACTTCCTGCGCTTGCTTTCGAAAAAATAAGTCGATCTGCATCAAACTCCAGATTCATTTCATATGCGTACAGATCCTCAAGGTCATGCCCGATGACCGATACTTCAACGAGTTTGTTGTTAACAGACTTCAGCTTTAACTCAAAGCTTGGACGCGCTAACTGCTCTATTGTGGCTGCATTCACACTCGTTGTACAGATCATCAGTAACACCAAGAAACTTGTCCATACCTTCCTCATTTCCATTTTCTTCACGTTTGTCTTCGATCTCAATAGAGACCCTCCCTGTCACATGAATGATCAGAAGGAAGGCGACAAGGTGCGCCCTCCCTTGCTCATAACTATTTATTTTGCAGCCAGTCACCAACAATCATCTGAGCAACAGCAGCCAACTCACGAATGGTGATCTCACCCCCCTCGAACAGATCTGCTTTCTCAATATCGGTCCAGCTTGCATCTGTTGATTTTGTTCCATAATACTTCGCAATGATAGAGAGATCTTTGATACTGACTTGAGTCTGGCCTGGTACAAGAGTAATCATCTGAGCAGCAAATGTACTTGCAGCAGATTGTAAATTTGCTAATGCTTCATCAACACTTGATTGTGTTGCTGCCGTATTGTTTTTCACCTCATTTGCCGTATTCAAAGCAGCTTTCAGGATCGAAATGGCTTGTTGAGGGTACTGACCAATTTTTGTTCCAGCAACAGCTTTGTCCAGTTGTTTTTGAACGGATTGGATCTGAACTGCCAACCCAGTATGGTCTGTCGGCTGAGGGGTTGCAGTATAAATGCTGTTCCTGAATGTGGTGATGGCCGGTTGTAACGCAATGACGGCTTTGTCGACTTCCGCCTGAGTGGTTCCACTATTGTCGCGAACGGTCACCGCATTTTGAATTGCGGCATCAAATGCATTTTTCGCATCAAACGGGTACTGCCCCTGTGAAGATCCTACAACAGCTGCTGCTGACAACCACTGTGCTTGCAGGATCGTCTGTTGCAGTTCAGCTTTGCTAACACCAATGACAAGTTCTGTGAAAGATTCTACTGCCTGATTCAGTTCTACAACTTTTGCATCTACTTCAGCTTGGGTTGGCGTCTCATTCGCCGCTACCGCCCTTGCATGTTCTATCGCTGTGAGGAGCACTGCTTTGGAACCAACCGGATACTGTCCTGTATCGCTTCCTTCCACTGCCATGTCATGCAGGGATTGTGCGGACTGGATTGCAGCTGTTAGCTGTGTCTTATCGACTTGAATCTGAATAGCGATTGATGCTGTCGAGGTATCCAACATGTTAGAATTCCCGTCTGCGGAAACTTCGAAATCACTTAAGCTGACTTGTGCTTTCCCAGTGGTAGCGTCTACCTTCACTTGCCCATGTAGGGCGATAAGATTGCTCGAATCGGTAATCTGATTCTGGTTCGTGTTAGCCACAATAAGGAGAATTTCACCAGATTCCGGTTTCACCCCTGTCCCGATGATTTGCAAGCCTTCTTCTGAAGAAGACACAGCTCCATCAGCCAGAACAGTAAGTCCTTGTTCGTCCTCGGTTGTTGGAAATTGCAACCTGTACGTATCGTAAGTTACGGTCAATTGTGCCGTTGTGAAACCATCCGTGACGCCTTGTACACCAATGTTCAAGTCCACCGGTTGTCCCGGTGCAGCTGTTAATGGTCCGCGTAGCGTAGCCGAATTTTCCGTTCCTGGCTGTGGTTCTGCTATTTCTTTTACCGTGATGGTCCATGTAGCAACGGTTGCTGCTCCTTTAGCATCAGTCGCTTTGAATTGGAGCACATAGCTCCCTGCTGTTTCTGGTGTCCAGTTGAATTCACCTGTAGCTGCATCCAGCTGCGCTCTTTCTGGCAGATCTATACCCGCATACGTGATGGAATCCCCTTCCGGGTCCGTAGCGACAAGCGTCTGCTTCACCTCTTGACCTGCCGTCACTGTCACTGGAGCCAAATCGGCAAAAACGGGGGCTTGGTTAGGCGCGGGTACGTCTACTGCTTTTTGGTAGAATTCAAGCTCTGCCACATTGGCATTGCCCTTAGGTGTGTAATACCGAAGGTATCGATATCCCTTATCGTTCGTCATTCCTACAAAATACCACTTGGCAGTAGAGATGGTCCCAATAGTGTACAGATTCTCAAATGTTGTACCATCATTTGAGCCTTGAATCACTGCATCCTTCATCCGATTAAGATGTGTACTGCGCGGATAAAATTTCACACCGCCCAAGATCGGTGCATTGTTTTGACCTAAATCAATCAGAATCCAGCTTGGGTTGGTCAACGCATCAGGTGCCGTTTCTATATTGCCATCAAATGCCCGCCATCCATTACTCTCGGGAGTTCCAATTCCTGTTGAGTCACTTGCATCCCACTGTTTGGATGAAGCCTTGACCATCGATTGCGTAACCTGAATCGTAGAAAGGGTTGTTATATCTATAGGACTGCTTTTTTCCGTTTCTCCGGCATTG
Source organism: Paenibacillus amylolyticus (assembly GCF_047302515.1). GTDB lineage: Bacteria > Bacillota > Bacilli > Paenibacillales > Paenibacillaceae > Paenibacillus > Paenibacillus amylolyticus_G. Next base: position 2,072,254 of record NZ_CP168019.1, read on the forward strand.
CCTCCAGCTGCTACCTGGTAAGCATACAACGTACCGGATTTCAGATCAGCATCGCTCAATTCAGTCGAAGTGGTTTCTTTCCACTTGGTATAGGTGCCCCCAGCTCCTTGCTTGCGATAGATGGTGTAGTAAGTTGCTCCGTTGACTTCCTGCCAGTTCAAAAGTACGGAAGTCGGCCCCGTTAAAGCTGCAGTCAATCCTTCAGGGGCCTTATTCTCCTCTTCAGGGTATATGGACAGCTTCACTTCCTTATCGACGTAATTGGATGTATCATCCTCCGCATAGATATGGAAGACATATTCACCTGGCGCAAGTCCGGCTGGTTTAACAATTAACGTCCCGCCTGCCTTGCCATTCAGTCCACTACTGTCAATATAATCCTGATTATCCGTCGATAAAGATACATTCACAGAGTCTAGATCTTCAACGGATACCTTCAAATTCATATCTGCGCCATTCTCGTAGGCCGCTACGCTTGTAAGTTCAAACCCTTGTTCACTTGTCAACTTGAGTACTGGCGAGGTATCGGCAGGATCAAGCGTGTAGCTGCCCAGCTTGACTTCCGTGTCTTCCTTGTCCGTCTCGATGGAAACAAAAAGACTTTTCAAATAGGTTGGGTAGTCATCCGACTTCACATATTTATTTGATATGTTAGTGCTTACCCGAAGCCAATCGCCCTTAGTATCCGGTACTCGGATCGTAGCAAAAGGGGGAGTGGATGAATCTCTTTGCAGCTGCAATTTGGCCACTCCATTAGTTCTGACCGTAAAGGAAACAATGCTGTCTTTGGTACGATCCACTTGAAGCGCGGCCTTGCTCAAATAAACAATGCTTTCGTTCTTTGTCAGAATATAAGAGCGGGTGCCTTCGCTACCTATCTCAAATGTACCGGAAATCGGAATAGCCTGATCGGCAATGAAGTTGGCTTGACTGCCAGTTGTCTCTACGTTCGCCAATCGATTCCGTTCAATATTCCGGTATGTCTTAAGTGTAATTGGCGAGTTGCCTTTATACCTTAGAGTGATGTCATGAATGCCCTTGATCTTGGCCAAGTCTGCTGATGCAACTTCAGAAGTGAATTTGACCATGGCATTGCTCGTATTTGGCAGTTTGTAAGATGCTACCAGCGTTTCCCCGCTGTATAACAGCAGTTTGCCAGTCGCATCTGTTGTTTTGGCCTGTAATTCAATACTATTGTTACCACTATCAAAATTCATTTTGCCGAATGTGATTGCCCCTCCTTCACTCAGATTCACACCGTCTGAAGCTTTAGTAGCTTCTCCGGAGAGGACACCTGACAGAGCTGGATGTTCATCGCCTGCATAGCCATCCGAGAATGCGAACCAGTCAAACGCAATCTGATATGACAGTGCGTTTGCGCTGCCATAATACTTGAATGCGATCAGATGCTTACCTGACAAAGGCTTACTCAGCTTGCTTGAGACTGTCGCATAATTGGTCCACCATCCGGTATTCGGTACCTGCAGGGTAGTTAGTACTTCACCTTTGGCAAGATCAGCTGTCGTAACATTAGTGCGGTCAAGTCCGTCTACACCATCCAACAAGATTACGTCCACCTTGGTGCCCACACTCGAATTGCTTGCAGCCCGAATCGTAATTTCGTTGTAACTGTCTTCTACATCAAGGTCATACCATGTGTACTGATTCTCATAGCGAACGTCATACAGTACGGAACGCATACCGTCCATATCCTGAAACGTACTCGTGCTGGTGGTTTCGCTCCTACCCATATAATCGAACGCCTGCAAGCGGTCATATGCTGCTGTCACTTCTATATACGGGGGATTGCTTAGTGGCTTTGGTGGACCAACCACCTCACCTGTCGCCAAGTCACTGGTCCCCTGTAACAGAACATAAGATGGAATCGCTTTTAATCCACCTTGCTTTTCAATAGCTTGTGCCAGATATTTAATCCGTTCATCGCCAGGATCCAGTGGCTGAGTCAAATGATGCATGTAGTATCCGTATGTGACCTCGGACGCGTACCCCAATCCTCTGCCGTTATCACTGACGGTATCAGCGTAATTGCCTGTTGGATCGCCAACCACAGCATTGCTAATGTTAACTGGTGTATACAAGATATCGTAACCCAGATTATATTTGGCAAGTTCATTCGCTCCAGCCAATATCCGATTATCGAGGAATTCGAAAATTCCTACACCATCTGAAGCATCCGTCACTTCTCCGAATGTTGGTGAAGCCGGGTCCGGGTTGACCTTAGTACCCTGGATTTCAGTCATGTAGGCAATCATGGATAATGTGGACGTATTTCCTGAAGCGTGGCCCATGTCGCGGAACATTTCCACAAGTTGTACATGGGGCTCGACAGGTGCACCCGTTCTTTCATTTTGTGTGACATAGCGAATCTGATGAAAAATATCACCGGATTGCCCCTTGAACGTTGCGGTTTTGTTGGCTGTTGCCCACTCCACTGCCTCTTGGTACCATTGCTGATTATCCGAGAAAATAGCAGCCATCATATAGGCCTGAGTGATAATACCATGCTGGTTCATCCAGCGACCATTGTTATGATAGAAGTTGCCATCGTAGAAGGCCATCAGATAGTTCTGCGTAAAATACGTCGTATCCGTTTCCGTCCACGCCCATTCCCCGCTGCCCTCCGTATACCGCAACAATTCGGCAGCTCTAACCATGTTAACCATGGCATCACCGATACTAATGTGCGAATCTGTAAACCCTTTTGGATTGCCCGGATCAATTTGGGACCAAAGACGAACAATGGTCATTGCTTTCTCACGGTAACGAACATCACCTGTAGCAGCCCATATGACTGCGTGGGTAAATGCCGCTTCTGCATCCACCTTGGCTTCCTTGGCTTTTGCATCATTGTCGATCTTGGTGTATGCGGGTTTCGTTTTATCCAGCTTACTTTGATTCCGAATATCATAATCCAGTGATCCACTGCGACTGTTCCTGAAGTCCTCGAATGCACTCGCCCACGGCTCTGCGCCAATGGCAACCTTCTCCTGCATCAGCTTCAGTGCATCACCAGTGAAACCTACAGAAGGATGAACGAATCCCTCTTGGCTTACCGTCTCCAAGATTGCAGGCTGGGTATGGATAACCGAATCATCAGCGGATACCCTGCTTGGAACGGTAGTTATAACTAAACAGAGACTTACTACTAACACACGAATAACCATCCATTTTATAATTTTGCAGCACTGCTTCATTTCACAGCCTCCTGATTCAATAAAATGTCGAATTAAAAGTAAACGCTTCCATAAATAAAAACGATATCTCCTTCCCTTAGAATGTTTTCTTCATGAAGATATAGATAAATTGGTTAGAAGTGTACCCAAAATCCGATGATAAAAGTGGGCAAATACTATTTTTTTCACATTCTCCGTTAAATTGGGAAATTTCTCTTGTGAGTTCATGAGACGAGTGCTACAATTTTGAAAAAAATATGGATTGTGAGTGGATCGTACATACGAATCGCGGATCTTCGCGGGAGGAAATCACCGTATTTATGCTTCGGCGGCTCGTTAATCCATAGAGGTTGCTCATCTTAATTCGCGTAATAGAACGTTGTTTTTGTTAGACGCAGCCTGATATTTGGGACCCGTCCCATAGTGTCATGAAAGCGGTTTACATCCTTAAAGTTAATGTCATTCCTAATCTTACAAACCGAGGTGTATTTATGATTCATTTAACGATTGAAGTACAGCGTGAAGATGGAACTATCCTTGCCGAACATACCGATACGAACCATACTCATCTGGTATATGATCAACCATATCAACTAGGAGATTCTATTGTGCTCAGAAGCTCCAGGGACGGCGTCTATTTGTATATACAGCTGGATGATGCTTTGAACCCGGATTTTGTATATCTGTCTGGGCAAGAGTACCGTTTAAGCATCCCTTTTAATGAAAAGAAGACCTCATATTCTCCCAAGTCATTTACGGGTCAACTACATTTGCTGACTGTACGGGTTGCATCCAATGAGGAGATTAGTTCCTACAAAAACCTTGCCGCAAATTCACATGATCATCATACCAACTCAACGTTGTACCCCCATGCTTCGGCTAATGTTGAGACGCGTGGTGAGGCCGTGTTTGCTGCCAGAAATGCAATCAATGGCAATACGGTAACCTATTCACATGGAGAGTGGCCATTTGAATCATGGGGAATTAATCAACGACTAGATGCAGAATTCACACTTCATTTTGGACGGCTTGTTGAAATTGATAAGATCGTATTGTACCTGAGAGCTGACTTCCCCCATGATAATTACTGGAAGCAGGTTACCTTGTCTTTTTCTGATGGCAGTTCTATAACTTCATCTCTTGAGAAATCCGGAAAAGCACAGACTATTCTCTTGGAACCAAGACAAGTGGAATCGGTGAAACTTAGCGAATTAATTCAATCTAATGATCCTGCACTATTCCCAGCACTTACACAGTTCGAGGCATATGGACGAGAAATTTAAGCAGTAGTAACGGATAAAGAAATAATTATTGAAGAATCAGATCCTGATTCAAACCATCGAATCGTAGTAAGTCAAAGTTTTTATTCACCAAATATAAATACCCGCCTGTCCCTATCTATAGGACAAGCGGGTATTTACTTACGACGGATTATAAATCTTCACAAGGTAACAGCCGAGTTGGAATTGGATGAATGGTTATATTCCTATCTTTTGTCATTTCCTAATTAATCCTCAGCTATCCTGTCCGTTAGTTCAATAAAGGCAGCCGATAATGTTGATCCGCTGCCTCCTTTGGTACTATTGAGCTATCGTTTCCCGTTAGCGTAATTGATATCTATTAATGTAATGAATTCATATGCTCTTAGTTAATAAGATTTCCAAAGGCTGACACAAAGTTCTCTACCAAAATGACACAAAGTAAAAAAATGATTTAACCTTATAAATCCTTTCACTCCAGGGTAGTAGGGAACTTTATGTCACTAAACATTGACACAAAGTTCCCTACCAAAAAATAAAAAAACCTTATTCTATAAAGGATTTCATGGTTGGTATCTTTATGTCATTCTACATCATTCTTATTCTAATCATGTGGCGGAGACGGCTCGGAAATTGTAAAAACAGCTTCCGCCGCTCTATTCAATGATATCAATATGAATGCGGATGAGGGAGCTCAAGCCTATTTTAATAAGCAACCTTTACAACGCTCAAGAAACAGGTTGAGACCGAAAAAATCGATGATCTACTCTTTGTATATGAATCCATGATTCGCTTCTATCCTGTCGATTTCTGCGATATCCAAAATCTCCGTTACCATCCCAAAGGATAATTGAAGAAGTTTCATCGTTTTCAACAAAATCATCAAGTTGGTTCAGTTTACCCATAAACAGAGCTCCATACTCTGTCCTTTCAGGTCCATGAAAACTTGACTGAAGTCTAAACTTCATTAGCCTTTGAATTCAGCCGTGTCAATATTTTGATTGGTTCCTCAAACAATTCTCTAATTACACATTGTTGAGCATTCTCTCCAGCTTCAATGATACCTCCTGGAAGTTCCCATTAGTTCCTCCACTTATTATGCATGAATAGGTACTTTCCTTGGCACTTCACCACAATTAGAGCATGTGTTAGTAGAGCATCCAGTGTGCTTGTAATGACCTTATCATACTCAATATTAATATATCCAAAAAAATGTTACCTCTTGAATCTGTAATGATTGCCATTTTACTCCTCTATTTCTTTTTGAAAAAAATAAAAAAAACGCGCTAGACCTTAGCCCTGTGCGTCATATTACAGGATGGAAAGCGCGTATAGTGTTAACCCATCCCAATTCTCTAAGAAATGGATTAATACATTTCATGATGGTGAGACGTTTTCATTTCTAAAATGAACATCGACCATTCTACTAATCATCACTATGTGGGAATGATATCCAGTATAGTAGTTAGAGTCAAGTATATAATTTTGCTCATTTACAATAACGGAACCTGCCTATTAGTTGAACAAAGGCAGCCAATATGTGATGGGCTGCCTCCATGATTTATTGAGCTATCGTTTCCCGTTAGTTGAATAACTTATGTTACGAGCTCATCTAACTTAGCCAAAGAATTAAATTGACTTTGAGGATCTTTAAGGCAATATCTTTAACGGTCTCATCATTTCATTATCCTCATGTTCAAGCATATGACAATGCCATACATATCCAGGCCCAAGACTAGGGTCGAATGGAAAGGGACTGCCATCCTGAGAAGTAAACCGAACTCTTATCGTCGTTACTTCTCCAGGATTCATTTGTATAGTATCCTTCCATCCTTTCTCATTGGGTGGAGGGGAAATAGGTTGACCTAGCAAATATGGGTCTATCGGTGGTGCCGTTGGCTTAACAAAATAAGGTGGGGTTCCCGGAGTTGTCGTTTGATTTATTTTCAGCCAGTCTCTTACATAATCGTCAGATCGGAATTTCTGACGGCTAACGAGCAGGAACTGAATGAGATGAAGATGGATGGGATGAGTGTCTGTGGTTAGGTTTACAACTTGCCAATCTTCTGTGGTTCCTGCCTGAGGCAGTTCAGAAACAGGATTCCCCCACAGTTGACCATCTAACGTAACTTTCAGGGGACCATTAGGTCCCTCCTGTTCGAATAAAGTCAACGTTCTCGTTTTTGTAGGCTTTAATTTCGGAATGTTGTTCAGAACTGTGGGCATTATTTTTGACGGTATGACGCTACCATTTATGACTGTAAATTGCATAATTTGACCAACGGTCTCCGGGTCTGCCGTTGCTCCATTGGGAAACGGGGCGTTAGCAGTATTCATTAAAATAACGGTCGTACCAGGAGCTAAAGATGAAAAATCAATAAGGATATCTGCTCGTTCTGCCGGTGCAATCATTAATGAGGAAAGTTCTGCCGGTTGAGGCAAATAACCTCCGTCGCTACCAATCTGAATAAATTTATGTTGATTGGAGAGATGTAAATGATAAAAACGTGCGTTTGAACCATTCAGAACACGAAAGCGGTATTGTTGAGGCTTGACATTAAGGTTCGGCCACACCTTTCCATTTACCATAATCGTGTTTCCAAAAAACTCTGGTGGCACATAAGGATGAATACTTGGGTTAGCCCCCACAGGATCATAGTAAAGAGAACCATCTGCATGAAAAGATCGGTCCTGAATGATGAGAGAAATCTCATTTTCTCCGCTGGGAAGAAATGAGGCAATGGGGTCATTCATCTCACGGATCACATATATCCCTGTAAGTCCAGCATAATTGTTTAAACGAGTGATTCCCATTGTATGATCATGATACCAAAGGGTTGTAGACTGTTGTACATTGGGGAAGATGTAGTTATTCGTTGTGAAAGCCATACCTGTCTTTCCATCTGCAGTCCACCATGCATCAGGATAGCCGTCATAATAAGAAGGATTCTCTCCTCCGTGCAAATGAGGGACAATCGGTACAGATTTCTGTGCTAGGGGATATCCTGGTGGAAATGATGGAAATGGTGGTAGAGGAACTGACACTGCATTTGGATTTGCCCAATCGAGTGTCGGATCAACTGGGAGAAAATGAGGACCAGCAATGTTATTTATCCATTGAACATGTACAGGAATTCCTCGAATGGCTTCAAAGGTGGGGCCTGGAGCACTTCTATAGTAAACGGATCTTCCTGTGTGGAGGTCCTGTATCATACCCCCGTAACCAAACACTTTCGTTGTACCCAATCCAGATGGTAAGATTTGCTGCTGGAACTCACTCGCATAAATTTTATATGCATGTCCGATCAATTTACCAGTCATAGGCTGTCTAAGAACAGTAGGCATATATACCGGTGTATTTCCGATTTGATTCATGTATTTAGGAATCCTTTTAGGATCTAAAAGTTGTACCACTCATCCTCTCCTCTCCATGTTTATGTATATGAAGGAAAGGAGCCTTACACGCACATCAAATTCCACCATTTATTATAAGTTGTTGTAATGAAAATTAGATTGACATTATTAAACTATACTGCCCGTTAGCTTAATGAAACAGATAAAATACTCTAATCGACATTGATACCATGTTCCCAATATTTTAGCAATGGAACTGAGTTCTTGCCTTCAGAAAGCGAATTGTGCTTTTATCTCGCCACATAATTTCTGTCATGATATTATTTAGATAACAATCTAATCCGAAATGACACAATGTTCTTGTCCTTTTCGGCAAAGGAACCAAGTTCTTGTCCCGTGACACCCATCATGAGGACAAACAAGAACATTGTTCCTATCTTCAATGACTTGAGAAAATGCTAAAAGGACGTCAACGTCCTCTCATAAAGAAACGATATTAACTGTTCTTTGCTTCAAACATATTCTTTAGCACATTACGTATTTCAGGCTTAATTGAAATGTCCGGACGTCTCTCCATTGCTAGTTTTTCAGCTTCTTCAACCGTAGTAGCTTCACCCAAATTCATCAACAGCGCTGTGGCTACTGTTCCGGCCACCAGCACAGTGAAAGAATATTCTTCCCCGCTTGAACAGCCTCCGTCACGGCTTGAATGGCGAACTTGATGGATTCTTCTTGATCATTCCTATTTTCAACAATTGGATAATGATGTCGGTTTGTCGAATCAGGAAATCCTTCTTGTGGTTTGCCATCATCTCGGAGATCAAATACATCCGTTACACCTTGCTCCTTGATTGCACTTAGAGCAGCATCTGCTCCTCCGATATATACTTTGCCTTTAACGAGTTCATGATAGTTAGACATCGTTATTCTCCCCTTCTCTAGTTGTTCTTAAAAGCAGCTTGAGCCTCCACTAACGACGAGTCCAAGTCCATCATCATATCGTTCCACATCCAAGGTAATCGATTCTACGGTAGTCACAATCTCAGGATCGACCGCAACGCGTATCTTATTAATTTCCTGTACCACATCGTTCTTTAATCCCTCCGTTTTCAGTATTGAGATCATTCTAACATGAACTCTTTTTTCACTGTCTACCTTGAGGGGATAATACCAGCTCTCCCTTGTTTCTTTAATTATCGTTGCAATAAATTCATTGTATTAGACTCCATAGAACTCTATCATCTGTACTCTGGAATTCTTTGTTTCTAATCCAAACCAGCGACCGATCTTGTCCCATTCTACCTCTTCCCCAAACCCCACTAACCAGGCGTAACGGAACGAATGTCCGACTCTGCCCTTAGTCTTCTTTTGTTCATCGACGAGACTGTGGATTGTGAATCGTCTACACTAAGTTGGACAGAAATAATAAGGGCACGCCCACCTAACAAATCCAGAATTAGCCACCATTGAATCAAATTCTGCATATTATGTCGGCCGGCATATACTCAGAACTTAGAACGAAGTATTGAAAAGATCGCAAGTATTCATAGAATAATTTCCTTAAATATTAATGTCGTGAAATTATAAATGGAGCATAAGATAAATTAATCGTTTCTGATGTAGAATGTGCAAATCCCAGCTTATTTAGATCAAAGGAGAAGAACTTATGTCCCTTACGACTGGACTACAGTATAATTATCTTGAGAGTGAAGGTAAATTAATTATTTACTGCAAAAACATTTCTAATAAGGAAATAACAATTTTTCTTAAGCTTACAGAAAAGAGTTTTGGTCAAACAAATTCGATTCCTATTTTCCAAAGATATTTTATTTTAGATCCAATGTGTTGTAAAGAATTCAACTATACTTTTAAAAAAATCAATTTTTTTGAAGTTCAAGTGGCATTTTCTGAACTGAGCAAAACCATTTGCTCAGTTTCTCTACTAGATAAGACAGGAATACAATATGAAGAATATAAGTTATACAAATCCTCAAAATGACGAAATGCTCCCTAAGCTCTTCCCAGCAGTACATTGACACAAAGTTCCCTAAACTCACCAATGATCAGTGCCAAACCTTTGTTCAGCACTATTTTCCATATTGGCTTTGATCGTGGCTGGCTTTAATAACATTAGTTTTAATGGTTGATTTAGCATAAGCAAAAACCTCCATCCTAACCTTAGCATGCAGAGTTTAAGTGATTCCATATGAGATTGTTGGGTTGATGGAGAATTATGTACCGTTAAATTTCTCATTCTATTCCAGTGATGCTTTCAAATTCCGAATCAACCTTTAGTAGATGTGGTCGTTCCGCCTCGTCGTCTCTTATTATATTCATGAATAATAGAGGATAAAGTTGGATATTCTTTAGAGGACTTCCCACTCCTAATTCACTTCATGATGGCCTTGTCGGTTAATCCGGCAGGGGCTTTTTTTTGTTATGAAATGACTGTTGTGTTAATGGAGATATTTGTATCGTCATCATGTATTACCCAATTTGGCGACTCTAGAGGGTTTGTTAGTTTCTAAATACCGTTCTATATAGATAGATTCAATCTTATCTACTAAAGCATAATATCTCGTTTTATAGATCGCTGTAACTTCTTGCCACTAAGCGGACAACTCTTTCAAAGCAGCAACATACGATATTTCAATATAATAGATTGGAGGAATGAAAATGGTTCGAACACTTGACGCTCGTACTTCTCTCGCGTCTACGGGCATTAGTCCGCTCAACATACTACTTCCATCTAACACACCTACTCTGCTTGGGATCGTGGGACTCAACATTTTTAATCCAGGACCGCTCATCCGTACTCAGTTTAATGGGACATATCGATTCTCAGTGGCCAGTTTATCTTCACTGCCCTCGACTATTCGCTTGGAAATCTTCAGGGGGGCCACCAATACGGGCCAACCTATTTATGTCGTTTCCCAGCCTATATTCTCTTCCACCAACACCATACTCGCAAGTTTCGAAGGTTCGGATTACAATGTGCCTCCCCCTGTAAATGGACAACTAATCTATTCTTGCTATGCAACATTTGTGCCAGCATCCGGAATGGAACAAGCCACCCGCATTGGACCGGAATGCTTCAATGCTGTCACTTACAGCGACGATTAACTTCAATTCTATATGACTCCTTAACGGAAGGAGGAAATCACATGGTCAAAACTTTAGATGCACGGACTTCCCAAGGCTCCAACGGGCATAACATTTTAACCCCCAGCTTCACGAATGGAGTCCCACAATTATTTGCTCAGGTTGGACTACAGGTAAGCAATCCAGGGATGTTTATCCGAACGTTTTTTTCGGGTATTATCGAAGTTACTGCCAATCAGCTGCCTGTTAACGGGAATTTTGTCATAGAAGTGTACCGAGGATTGAGCAGTTCACAGCAGCTTGTTTATCGTGCGGGTACAATCGTTCAGGCCAACGCATTTTTCAGTCCGTGCGTTCTCAGCTTTACCGGCTCGGAGTATAATGTACCACCGCCAGGAAGTGGTCAGCTTGTCTATTCTGTGTACGCCATTTTCACCTATGATCCAAGTTTCAGTATTAACAACCTGCGCCTGGGACCCGAAAGTTTCAATGCTACAGTATATTCCAATGATTAATATAATTTTCTGAAAATAGTTATGAGTTTATTTCGGGATCAATTTCTATCTTTGCATTCATTAAACGTAAAAAGGAGAGCTGGAACACATTAGCTTTCCTTTTTATTGATGTGTTGTTATTTAGCAAACAGATTCCCGTTCGCGACCGAGAATATACCGCACTTGAACGTGAGCTTCACGCACATAACCACGCCCACGCTTATGATCGTCGGGGACCAGAACTACACCCCGCAAAAAGTATCAGTTGACCATCCGTGGCCCGAAATGGATGTCCGCCCCCTACATGAGCCTGCTCACCCTCTTGAGGTTAAGGAAACAACAGATGAAAAACCAGAACATGTCGCCTGAATTCAGCTGGTCTCATGGGCTTATCTTTGTTCATGCCCTCGATATTGAACATGACACCTGGGCGGCAGTTCAAAAGTCTTTGTCAGAAGATACAAAAATCCAAGTAAACTTTAACAAGAGCTAGGTACGCCCCTTTACCCACCCCTCACTGGTAAAGGAGCGTACCAACTCTACGTATATAACATAAAGGATAATGTACAGCGAGGGACCAGCCAATAGTGCGTTAATTACTCAACAGAGACCACGACTTCCACTTAGATATTCACCTAATCGGAGATAGTAACATGTTCTTGTCCATTTCGGTAATCGGTACAAGTTCTTGTCCTTAGCTTGGGACAAGAACTTGTACCGATAAAATAAAAAAGCCGCTAAATTAGCGACTTCAATGGGAATATATTCTTGTCCCTCGACAACATTGTTCATATCTCCTCTGAAAATCAAAACACTTTATAATGCTGCTTATCATTCCATTAAATTAGATTTGCTGCGCAGCGAAAACCAACATTACCAGAGGAACTGTCTGGTGTATTCTTATTGCGGGCGGCTACTCGGTATCGGTTACAATAAGAATCATGGCACAAATAGGAACCACCTCTCATGGAATGCACATGACCTCTTCCATTTTCTAGAGGGTTGATATTAGGCGTTTGCTGATGATAATAAGGATTAAACACATCCACACACCATTCCCATACATTGCCCGCCATATTATAAATCCCGTATCCGTTCGGCTCATATTCATCAACTGGAGCTGTTCCTACGTAACCATCCAATGCATCATTGTTGGTCGGAAACTCTCCTTGCCAAATGTTGCACATATGTTTGCCATCAGGAGTTAGTTCGTCTCCCCATGGGTACCTTGCTTGAAACAAACCTCCTCGTGCAGCGTACTCCCACTCCGCTTCCGTAGGCAATCTTTTGCCTGCCCATTCACAATAAGCTAGTGCATCATTCCAGGATACATGTACAACAGGATGATTCATCCGTTCTTCCAGATCAGAACCTTTTCCTTCTGGATGCATCCAGTTTGCCCCCTCAATCACATGCCACCAAGGGGTCTGCGCGACCATTGTAGCTCGGTTACGACGTTGGTCAGACGCAAGTAACAGATAAAATACAAAAGAATTGCCGAATTTCTCAGCTTCTGTTTTGTAACGGGTATCTCTGATAAAATCTTGAAACTGTGCATTAGTCACAGCATATCTATCTAAGTAAAAGGGACTGATCCAAACCTTTCGAGCTGGCCCTTCTCCATCCTCTGCAAAACCTTCATTACCGTCGGTTCCCATACAGAAGTCACCTCCCTCTAATCGGATCATGCTCGAAGCTGTTGGTTCAGATTTAGTGTGCTCCTTACCATGATCTTGATAGATTACCGGTTTTGTATTGAATCGCGTACTCATTTTGATATCAATGGATGCTCTCTCGTGCCCAGGTGTGCAGCAAGAAGACTTCTTGTCCTGCTCAATGTCTTCCATAAAAACTTCTCCCTCCGAACTTGTTATAGTTTTATTTTAATTTTATTTAGCGGGGTTCGCACTTACCTTATGAGATTGTTAAAACTGTTGTAAAAGGCTCTCTTTTTGGCAGTCTTCCTTCAACTTTTCAAACATCATAAAACCGTCAATCATTGATCAACGGTCTCTAAAAATCATTTTTAACTGCGTTATTTTTCCTAGCATACTTCGATTACAATAGCCAGGTTATTCCAAGGCCTGTAAAACAAAGCTATCGTTAACGCCTTGCGTAAAATCAATCTCTCTCTTGAGAAAGTCGTTCTGAAGGAGAATGGCGGTCGTTGCTTCTTGAGCTGCCAATGCTTCTTCTGAATAAGCAGTTAGCAGGTTGGAACTACGTTCCAGGACGACCTTGATGATTTCGGGAGGCAATTTGGTTTGCTCCGAATAGATCTGAGCCGCTTCATCCAAATTTTCCGATTGCCATTCGAGCGAACGTTTAAATTGCTTTAAATATTCGACGACCAGTTCCGGATGAGTCTTAGTAAATTCAGAATGCGCGACCATGGATAGTGGCGCAAATAACTCGATATTTGCATCAAGTGCTTTCGCTTTATGATTGGCAACGTTCAGTGTCACATTCGGATCGACGGTAACCCAAGCATCCAATTGACCGGATTCGAAGGCTGCTTGCGCATCCTCAGGCGTCAAATTAATGATGGTAAGATCTTCTTGCTTCAATCCGTTTGCTTCCAACACTTTGATCAAATATACATGGGAGGATGATCCCCTCCCTAATCCAACTTTTTTACCCTTTAAATCTTGAACTTTCGCTATACTGCTATCGACCGGAACAAGTATGGAATTCAGGTTTTTCCCTTCGCCGATCAGACCGACAACCTGAAGGGGCAAGTTGTTCGATAATCCTGTAATGGTTGCACCATCCCCAAGGAAAGTAAGATCTACCCTTCCGGATACCAATGCCTCAAGAATGGGTGGACCGCTGGCGAATTTGCTCCATTCGACTTCAGCATGAAGTTTTTCGAACCCTTCTTTCAACCATCCCTTCTCCTGGGCTATGATAAGCGGATTCAAATTTCCATTAACAGCAATTCTCACTTTGACTGTCTCCTCTCCACCAGCTGGTTGCGCGTTTGAGTCTGTTTTCCCTTCCGAGGCGTTTGAAGGTGTTCTTTCCGAAGTGGAATTCCCTGCGTTTGAACATCCTGCTATTACAATAGCCATCACCATGAAGACAAAGAGTAATCGTCCTCTATTTGTTGTAATCCTCATCATTTCTTTATGCCCCCAATTCAGATCTAAATAATAGGTTTTGTGAATTAAAAAAAGACTTTCCAACACAGTCGTCAAGCTGCTAAAGCCTGAATCTCTGGTCGTCCAGTCGATTCTTTTCATGGTGACTATTCAAATTCACAACATGACTTTCAAGTCAAATTGTTTTGTGGGTAAATCATATCAGCAGGAAAATCAGAATGTCAACCCCTTTTTTCAAAAAAAAATTATGCCTACTTATGGACCAATCATCTGCATAAGTAATTGGATCGTCGTTTCGTTCGCCGGTTCGTATTCGCGAGCCTTCAGCAGCATGAGGTTCTGTATTAGAGTCGCAAACAAAGTCGCCAAATGAATCTGATCTCCTTGACGCACGGATCCGTCTGCCTGACCTTCGTGAATTAGCTGAACAAGAAGTTGTCGGTTCTTCTTGCCACGTTCACGAATTTTCTTCTTTTCTTGATCGTCCAACAAATCGGTGAATATGGCCTGCAGCAGCACCATATAACTGTCTGCGTTCGACTCTTGGGACAACACCTTGGTGGCAATATACATGAATTTGTCCGAAGCTTTCCCTTCAAGTTCAATCGCTTTGTTCAACTGTTCTCCGTACAGATCTTGTCCCCTTTTAATGACGGCAAGCAATAATTCTTCTTTCGATTTGAAGTAGCTGTATACATATCCGTGGCTGCGTCCTGCCTCGGACGCGATATCGTCAATCTTAGTCAGTAAACCGCGACGTGCAAAGACGCTAGCTGCTGCATCGAGGATTTCCTTCCGGCGTTGCTCGCGCATTTGTGTGTCACGTAACACATTTCGTGGCATTGTATTAAACCTCCTGGGTTGTTCCAACGGGTATTTATTACCTTCCTAAGTTAGTGTAACAGAGCCAGACCCCCTTAAACCACAATAACATTTCGACCCCTTAATCGTTCTTATAGATCACCTGATCTCATTATTCCACTTATTTTACTTGGGTATTGACACTGGGAAGATTTAGGTGCTAAGATCACCAACAACATGACTTCAAAGTCAATATGTTAACTGGATAGGAGCGAATGCCATGCAGCCGTTGTTACACATTCATGAAGTGAGCAAGACATTTCACACGGACCAACAAATCACTCCCGTTCTAGACGGAATAAGTTTTGACGTTCACGAAGGGGATTTCACGGCGGTCATCGGACCAAGCGGCTGTGGAAAAAGTACACTACTTAAAATCGTCGCCGGTCTTGACGGCGAATACGATGGCAACGTCCTACTGAAGGGTGAACCAATACTTAGTCCCTCGCAGGAAAAAGGGTTCATTTTTCAGGAGCATCGCCTTTTTCCATGGCTCACTGTAGAGAAAAATATTGCTGCGGATTTATCCTTGCGAGAAGCGTCGGTCCGTAGAGCCGTGGATGATCTGATTAAACTGGTCAAGCTCAATGGATTTGAGAAGGCTTATCCGCGTCAGTTATCCGGCGGGATGTCCCAGCGCGTAGCCATTGCCCGTGCATTGCTGCGCAAGCCGGCTGTTCTCTTGCTGGATGAGCCTTTTGGCGCGTTAGATGCATTTACAAGGAGCCATATGCAGGAAGCGCTGCTCGACATATGGCGATCGAATCGCACTGCAATGGTATTGGTTACCCACGATATTGATGAAGCTATCTTCTTGTCCACCCGAGTCATCGTCATGGATGCAAGGCCTGGCCGAATCAAAGCGATCGTACCGATCGACCTGCCTTATCCCCGCAGCAGAACCACTCGTTCCTTTACAGAACTTCGTACGCTTATTCTTAACGAGCTTGGCCATAAGGAAGAATTGGAAGGCTATCACATTTAACAACCGCATAGAAAGGAATGGACATTCATGGAGGTACCTATTAGGTCTAATGCACATAGTGAAAAGAAACATAAGACAATGCCTCGTTCATCCGGCGGCTCATGGCACCTATTCGTCCGGGGAGCCATCCTCCCGGTTTTGATCCTTTCCATATGGCAAATTTTAAGCTCGACCGGAACGATTTCTACGCAACTTTTCTCGTCTCCGGCACTCATTCTTCGACAGTACTGGGAACTGACCCTCTCTGGTGAGTTGATGCATCATTTGCGTATCAGCCTCGTTCGGGCTTTGCTCGGTTTCTTGCTTGGAGGAAGTTGCGGACTGCTTCTTGGTTTATTCGTCGGCATGTTCCGTAAGATTGAAGAAACCGTGAACCCAACTGTACAAATGCTAAGAACGGTACCTCTATTGGCTATTACCCCCCTATTCATCCTGTGGTTCGGATTTGGCGAACTGTCCAAAGTGCTCCTGATCTCCCTGGGTGCCTTCTTTCCTTTGTACGTAAATACGTTTCTCGGTGTGCGTAACGTGGATGCCAAGCTATTCGATGTGGCCCGGGTATTGGAATTCAGCCGATTCAGCCAGATGATGCGTTTGGTCCTTCCGGCTGCGCTGCCAAATATCTTACTCGGTATTCGCCTATCGCTAACCATTGCATGGTTATGCCTGGTTAC
Organism: Paenibacillus amylolyticus; assembly: GCF_047302515.1. Lineage (GTDB taxonomy): Bacteria > Bacillota > Bacilli > Paenibacillales > Paenibacillaceae > Paenibacillus > Paenibacillus amylolyticus_G. Next base: position 2,089,278 of record NZ_CP168019.1, read on the forward strand.
GGCCGAACTTTTGGGCGCTGACACCGGCGTAGGGTTCATGATTCAGGACGCTCGCGCATTCATGCAGACGGATATTGTATTCGTTGGCATCACGATCTTTGCTATTGTTGGTAAATTGTCCGATTCCATCGTCCGGTTCTTTGAAATCAAGTTGCTTCGTTGGCAGGATAGTTATAAGGGATAAAGTGCGCATCAAAATCGCATTATTTGTGAACAGAAATAAAGTTTATGTAGGAGAGGACGTTCGATTATGACATCGAAACCGCAAAATGTACTATTTATAATGTCGGATCAGCATAACCGGGACATACTGGGGCACAACGGTCATCCCCTTATTCAGACTCCCCATTTGGACCAGCTCGCGCGGGATGGCGTGAATTTCACCAATGCTTATAGTAATTGCCCTATTTGTGTTCCTTCTCGTGCCAGCATTGCCACCGGTCGTTATCCTCATGATAACGGCTCCTGGGATAATGCTGCGCCCTATTCAGGTAACAAACCAAGTTGGGGTCACAGGCTTGGAAATCAAGGAATTCACGTCACTACCATAGGCAAGCTCCATTACCGGGATGCTGCCGATGACACGGGCTTTCCCGATCAGCGTCTCCCTCTCCATGTGCTGAATGGTGTTGGAGACCTGTTCACCCTGATCAGAGAGACGGGCTTGCCTTCTGGGAACCTGGGCCGCAAGCAGGTTCTTGCGGCTGGCCCGGGCGAATCCTCCTACACGCAATATGATCGCGCCATTGCAAAAGAAGCGGTGAATTTCCTCCGGGATGAGGCAGCAGGCATTGATAGACCGTGGGTGCTCTTCGTCTCGTTTGTCACGCCTCATTATCCGTTGACTGCTCCACAGGAATACTTTGACTTATATCCATTGGAGAGTATCGCGCTTCCGAAAAATTACGGATTAGATCAGCGCGGCTCCCATCCGGTCATTGATGAGTACCGGCGCTTACTCGGTATTGTCGATGAACTGGAAGAAGGGGATGTTCGCAATGCGCTTGCGGCTTATTACGGCCTTTGCAGTTTCATGGATGCCCAGGTTGGTGAGGTATTATCGGCACTGCGGGAAACTGGCCTGGACCGTTCGACACGCATTATCTATACATCCGATCATGGCGATTCCATGGGAGAACATGGCCTTTGGTTTAAATCAACCATGTATGAAGGATCTGTGGCCGTTCCTTTCATCATGTCCGGACCAGATCTGCCCAAGGGAGAACAAATCCAAAATAACATTTCTCTCGTTGACTGTTTCCCAACGATACTCGAAATGGTCGGAGCACATCCGGAACCTGAAGATCACGATCTTCCGGGAAAATCATTGCTTCCACTTGCCAAAGGGGAAATCGAGCCCAATCGTGTTGTATTTAGCGAGTACCATGCCGCCGGCAGTATTACAGGTTTTTTCATGGTACGGGAAGAGCAGTATAAATTTATCTATTACGTCAATTATCCACCGCAACTGTTCAATCTGGCTAAAGATCCCGGGGAATCAAACGACTTGGCTAGCGACCCACGGTATGCAGACGTGGTTAGCCGGATGAATCAGAAGCTGCGTGAGATTGTTGATCCGGAAAAGACCGACGCGGAAGCAAGACAGGATCAACAGCGGCGGCTCGATCTTCACGGTGGCCGGGAACAGATTGTGGCCAAAGGCTTCAAAGTACCGTACACGCCAGCCCCCAAGGTTGAATAGAAAAACATAAGGAGGAGATGAGAGCGAATGGATCTGCAGCAAATAGACATTATACGTCAGAATATGCACTTCGCGCACAGGTTTCTACCAACAGCAACCGTGCATCGCAGTGGTGGCGATGTCTCCCCTATCGCCAGCGAGCCACTGCATTTGGATGAACTCGCTTTTGTGGACGCCACGGGAAGAGCCACAACGCTTTCACAAGCCTTGGAACGGACTCACACGGACGCTTTTCTAGTCATGCATCGTGGCAAGATTGTCTATGAGAAGTATTATTCGGGCATGGAGCCCACACTTCGGCATGGACTGGCATCCGTCACCAAATCGTTTATTGGAACGCTAATCTCGATCGAGTTGTTCGTAGGGAACTTGGGTGCAAATGATCGTGTCGATCGGTACATTCCGGAACTGGCCGACAGCGCATTCGGCGATGCAACCATCCAGCAGCTTTTGGATATGCAGATATCCTGTAAGTATCCTATTTTTTTTCCGGAAGCAAATTATATCGATAACCAACGTAATCTGCTCCTCACTGCAATTGGCACGATTCCTGCCAAAGAAGGATACACGGGGCCCAAAACAATTCATGAATATCTTGCTTCAATTACGAAGTCTCAAGAACACGGATCGGCATTCTTATACAGTAACGGTCCTACAGAAGTATTGGGCTGGATTTTAGGTCGGGTAAACGACACCTCACTTGCCGAGCTTCTGAGCCAACGAATCTGGTCCAAGCTGGGTACCGAGGAGGATGCATATTTCGTAGTGGATTCGGTAGGTACCGAACAGGCTTGCGGAGGGCTTCATGCCACGCTTAGAGATGTAGCTCGATTTGCGGAGATGATGCGTAATGACGGCCTTTTCAACGGCTATCGAATCGTTCCTAAGGCAGTAATTGGAGATATTCAGCAAGGAGGACGACGCGACTTATTGGCCGCCAGCAATCGAGCCAAAGCAAGACCAGGGTATTCGTACCGTAATCAGTGGTGGATCACGCATAACCGCTTCAAAGCATACGAAGCAAACGGACTTTATGGGCAACGCATTCATATTGCTCCACTAGCAGAGATGGTCATCGTTCAATTTTCATCTTATCCAGGCCACAGTGATGAGACGGCAAGATTGTTTTCTCATGGTTTTGAAGCAATAGCCAATCATTTGAATTAGCGATTGATCCGTCCTACCCTTCGTGCGACTAGTAGTCATTATGCATACTCCGGTGGCAGGGAGCGACGATTCCTATAATCAAGAGCATCGTCGTAAACAGAGTAATCCAGGTAGGAAGGTATCTCATCACTCTAACCAAATGAACCAATCAGCAACCTGTCCTTGGTGGCTATTTGGACCATTTATTCCTTCTGCCAGGATGAAGGAGAGGTCTAAGTTGCTTCGTCCCGTTTGCGTATTCACTTAGAATCTGTAAGCTGCTTACTTGGGTTCTATTAAACTTTCGTTTCCCGCTAGTTTAAATGGGCTTATGATCTACCCTAATCGGGAATGACACAATGTTCTTGTCCCGCGGCAAATCTCAACTTCAGACACAAAAAAGCCCTATTATGGGCCTTTTTTAATGCTTCATACTTTTTAATATATACACCTACCTATCTTTTTTTATAATACAGGGGATTTACCCCCGTCTATGTTCACGGCAGTTCCTGTTACATAGGAGGCTGCTCCTGATACAAGAAAAGTAATCACTTTCGCCGCCTCTTCTGTCTGACCTATTCTCTTAAGTGGGATGCCATGAAACGGGTCGGAAGCGAACTCCTCCCAACTTTGCTCTGGTGCTGAAGCCCGCCACTTCCGCTCAATCTGATCGCTACGAATTAAACCAATGCACACGGCGTTAACACGAATATTGTCCTTGGCGAGGTCATTGCTCATGGCCTTCGTTAGTGCAAGTCCTGCCGCCCGGCTGACTGATGTTGGCAAGGACGACGCAGATGGTTTCTTTCCTACCGTCGCCGTTACATTAAGGATGGAACCCCACCTCTTTGACGCATATGAGAAACCGCTGCCTTAGAACTGTGAACTGCTCCTAACAATTTCAAATCCAGGTCGAAGGCCAACTTTCGGTACTGACCTCTTCAAACGGATTAGTCGCAGCCGTTCCAGCATTGTTGATCAAAATAACCAGTCCACCGAAATGCTGTGCAGTCTGTTCCACCACACCTCGTGCCTCTCCTTCTACTGATATATCTCCAGAGATGACGAGTGCATCTGCCCCTGTCGTTTTTTGATCATAATCCAGTCTCTAGAGTTTAGTCATTCAAAAGAGACCCACCACTTCCACTTAGATATTCATCAAATCGGCAATGGGAGCATGTTCTTGTCATCGACAGCTAGTTCCAGTACACATACTCGCTTTTTTAATACCTATCCGTCCGTGTTTATCTCTTATCGAGTCGTTTGAACCAAAAGAAATATGAAAACTGTCCTGCTATGGTGCTTATTGATGTTTTAAATACATCGCTTTTTGTTTAGATACCCACTAATCGGAAATCGGACTATGTTCTTGTCCATTCCGGCAATCGGTACAAGTTCTTGTCCTTGGCTCGGGACACGAACTTGTACCGATAAAATAAAAAAGCCGCTAAGATAGCGACTTCAATGGGAATATGTTCTTGACCCTCGACATTACTTTACCATTAGTATTTACATACTCAGTAACGGTGTTAGGCTCAGCTGTTGAAGTACATGCAGTATATAACAGCAAAAAGATTATGCATGGTAAGAAATATTTCAATTTGTTCACCTTTTCGATTTTTATATATGCATATGTCCTGGCCTTAGATTAATTATCAAACTTAGGGTTAAGGTGGTCTTCTTCTATCTTCGAACGAAGCCCTCTTCATTAGAATATACAGGTTAGTTGGCGTATACAAAGTACTATTAATTTCAGACAGTGTTTCAGTAAGGAAAGTCGTTGATAATAACTCATTGAGTTTGGTTTTTGGTTCGGGTGTACTTTTTTCATGACGGCTTCCAGGCTTTTGATCAGGATTTCACCTATTTCTGCATTTGATTTTTCTTCAAAAATGCGCAGAACCAGCAAGTTCCCTTCTACTGCATTCAGCTTTCCGAGCACCCGACTCAGTGGTTGGCTAAACAGCTGGCGTTCCATTATCTCCGCAGGACTATTTTTCGGCGGATCCAAGCTGGCTTGGTCGGCAGTCCTTGCGTCATGGAGTGAAGAAGCGGTCGCTTCCTTGCGCAACAAGGTTGATACAACCAGGATTGTCCGGGAACAACATGATACAGTCGAATTTCTGTAATCGTTGAAAGAGCAGGACCCCCCTACTCCAAAAGGGTGTCCTGCTCTTTTTTTATTTCGTATGTTTTTCTAACCAGTTTTAATCCAAGCTTAGCTCTTCAGAAATTCGATCAACGCTGCATTAAATGCTTCAGGATGTGTCGCATTAAAGCCATGTGGTCCACCTTCTACAACAACAAGCCGGCTGCCAAGGATAGATTCATGTGTACGTTGTCCACTGACTTCAAGCGGCACAATGGCATCGGAATCGCCATGAATAACCAGGGTCGGAATATTGAATTTCTCCAAGTCCTGACGGAAATCGGTAAGAGCAAAGGCAGCAATGCAATCCAGGGTACCCTTAGGGGATGCCAGAGCAGCAATATCCCGGTTATATAGACGGAACGGTTCGCTCACAAGGTCTGTACGATCTCCTGCAGCGAAAAAGTTATTTGTAAATCCATCCAAGAAGGCTAGACGATCACCCTTAACCCCATTTTGGAATTCAGCAATCGTTGCATCGTCCAATCCTCCCTGTGGATTGTCCTCGGACTTATACAGGTAAGGAGGAACAGCGCCTGCAAATACAGCTTTGGAAACCCGTTCCGTTCCATATGTTCCGATATAGCGAGCTACTTCGCCGCCTCCCATGGAGAACCCAACCAGTGTAGCATCGCGCAGATCGAGGTGCAAAATCAATTTATGTAAATCAGATGCAAAAGTATCGTAGTCATAACCATCCCAAGGTTGGGAAGACTGACCAAAACCACGACGATCATACGTGATAACACGGTAGCCCGCTTCAATCAGGATAGGTACTTGTTTCTCCCAGGATCTTCCACTCAAAGGCCAGCCATGAATAAGGATGATGGGTTTCCCCTCGCCATGATCTTCGTAATACAGTTCAATTGGTTGTGCATTCTCTTCGCCTACGTTTACTTTAGCCATGGAAAATCCCTCCGTTTAGTTATGATCGTTTAATTGTTACTATTCAAATGCTACATATGCAATCTACTATTGTCAATCGTACCCAAGAATTAAATAGAATCGTTCATTGTAAATTGGAAACTTCTACACTCCTTTCTCCTGCAACTCTAAACCAATCAATAAAAAAGGTTACACAAAATTGAGCTATTATCTTTTAATATCCAGAATAATGCGTCCTTATTAATCCCCTTCACTTCTCATTTGATGACTAACGATTGGGTCTGCAAAATATTCTAAGTGATCTCTTATGATTAATGATACTGGTCCTCTATAGAAAGAATCATTTTCTACTGTTCTACACATAGTGTCACAGTGAAAATATTTTTTGTTCAGCAGAGATTTTCTCCAAGTTTGAGTGACACAGCTAATCCTCCTATCAAAAAAGCAGCCCCGTCAGGAGCTGCCTCATGTTATGCCTTATCTTGTAATCTTATCTGTTTCCGCTAACCTGCCAGCTTACTCAGCACCCGGATAAGGATTGATCTTCTGGATCGTTCCGTCTTCGTTGTATTTCAGCTCAGAATATTTAACGCAGCGCTTGTGGTTGACGCCTTCCGACAGGGAGCTGTCGTGATAGAACAGATACCACTTGTCTTCAACTTGCACAATGGAGTGGTGGGTTGTCCAGCCGATAACCGGAGAGAGGATCTCGCCCTTGAACGTGAATGGTCCTATCGGGTTCTTGCCGATCGCATATACGAGCTTATGCGTGGTTCCTGTAGAGTAGGACAGGTAGTAATAGCCGTTATATTTATGCATCCATGGGCCTTCAAAATATCTCCGGTCCTCATCCCCGGCCAGAATCGGATTCCCGTCTTCATCGACAATCGATATCTCGGCAGGCTTGCTCTGGAAGGACAGCATGTCGTCGCTAAGCAGTGCAACTTGCGGTCCAAGCGCCGGCTGGTCAGGAGCAGGTCCTTCTGCATCTGGCACGAAGCTGCCGGTCTGCCATTTCTCCAGCTGTCCGCCCCAGAGTCCGCCGAAATAGATGTATGACTGATTGTCGTCATCCACCAGTACGGCCGGATCGATACTGAAGCTGCCTTCCATATAATTTGGTTGCGGCCTGAACGGGCCTGCCGGAGACTCTGATGTTGCCACACCTAGACGGAAGATGCTGTCATGATCCCGTGCCGGGAAGAACAGGTAATAGGTATTGTCCTTATAAGCGGCATCCGGTGCCCAGAGCTGCTTCGAGGCCCACGGAATATCTCTCAGATGCAACGCTTCGCCGTGATCGACCACCGGGGAATCGAAGTTGTTCATCGAGAGGACATGATAGTCTTCCATTTTATACTGGTCGCCGTTATCGTTGCTCGGCTCGTCATGATCGAGGTCATGGGAAGGATAGATGTAGATTTTGCCCTCGTAGACATGGGCGGACGGGTCCGCAGTGAAGATGTGGGTTACGAGCGGCTGGTGGGGCTTAGGTAGTTGTTGTTGATTCATAAGGCATCTCCTTTGGTATTGGAATAATCGAATCCTTCATAATTAGGGCTGGTGTTCTCCGTACCGTTGCCCAAGGCGCGCAGCCCCAGGTAGACGCCGGTGAAGCAGCTGGCTGAGGCACGCGAACAAGGGAGGCGCTTCATCGTCCAGCATGTAGGCATTCCCGTGCTCGGTTCAGAATAGCGCTCAAGTATCCAGCGATTACGGTAATTCATTGATTGCATCCTCAGAATTCAAAGCAAGCGTTTACAATCTCTAATGTTATTGTATAAGCCCCGCTTATTCTTTCCTATACACATAATAAAGATCTTTCCCCGAAAAAATGTACAATTCCCGCCTATCCGATTATATTGGAAATATACACCTATTGCTCGCGTTTTGCTTCCCGGGTGGAAGATTTCTTGTTCAATATTATCCTTCAGTTTTACAGATAAAAAAAGGAGCACGACATAATAACCATTAATATAGTAAAGGGCAAAAAACTGGAATTGTAGTTAGATATCCCGTCTATAAGTCAACTTTTTGCCAGGTTTATCAAAAAGGAATCTTCGGGGATACCTATTTAGGTGGAGCATCCATGTTGTAGCCAAGCAAATCTTCTATCTTTACTATGGATTGGATTCAAGGGTAAGAAAGATTATTTATGTTGAACAAAAGTGCTCTCCGACTGAGATCGGCGCATTTTGCTTAGATAATCTATACTCACTTTTACTTTGTATTTGAGTTTGTTATTTAGAACACTAACGAGATGTAATCATCTCTTCAGCTAATTTGACCAGATCCTCTTTACCTAGATCGCTGTCAGTATTATTCGATATTTCGTACAACAAATGATTGTGATCGTCCCTCCATCCAATCCGATGGTAAGTAACGTAATTAGTTTCCTTATCCCTGGTATCGGATTGAATAAAATAAACCTCATTACCTTGAATGTTGAGTTTCTCGGATTTAGCCTGATCGTTTTGGAATATGGTCACTCTGGAGTCGGGAAATATTCTTGTTGCCGATACAGGTACCACGTTCTTCCCTTTGACATAACGTGCTAAAGAGAGGTCCTTCTGCACTGTGTTAGCGTTCCGTCGCAAGATATAAGCACCGTTCACAGGTAGTTCAACCTGTCCTGTTACGACTTCGCCTGATTCAACATCCACGTATCCGTTTTGGTCAAGCTCAACCCTTGCTACAGCACCTGAAAAGTTAAGCAAGAACACATAGTCGCTGTCTCTATCCGTTCGTAGCTGTGCGGTGACTCCCGCTGGAAGTCTGGATTGGATTGCTGCGCGACGTACACCTGATTTGTTTTGAAACCTCATCTTTTTAAATCTATCGCCTGTCTTTAATTGCGGTAAACTTAACGCTCATCCCCCTATCTTGTAAAAAGGATTTTTGGTGGCTTCAAGCATAGTTTACAGCAGAATGAGGCCTTGGATCATGCTCCACATGTACTGTCCTAAAAATGACTATGTATTTCCTTAAAAACAACCTGTTGATAGTGAAAAGGGAACCTCATTTTTCCGGGAAACTGTCTTTACTTTACTGTACACTCACACGAGTCTATAGTAGGTTTAGGCAAGCATTTGGCACGAATGTTATATTGTTTGTGTTGTCATTTAGTACATAATAAAGATGTACGATTGATTCTATCCAGCCATGAATATGAGCGTTTAAGCTTCCCAAAGTGAATGTAAATAATTTACCAGTAAAATACAATTAGACGAGTTTAAGCAAGGTCATGTAAGGTGATTACACAACAACAAATTCTGAGGAGTAATTTTACACTATGATCAATCGATTCATCAGCTTATTTTCCATTCCTTCGTATGCTTTACTCTTTATGTGTATGGCATTACAGGGAATGGGCATTTCACTCAGTACCCCCTTTTTATCTATTTATTTCACGGAACAGCTTGGCGTATCTATTGGAATGTTTGGTCTTTATCTAGCTGTTACACTAATTGCAGGAATATGGATCAGTACACTAATCGGAAGACGTTCTGACCTCGGCTTGAATCGGAAGAGCGTATATCTTTTCTCTACTCTCTCTAATGTCCTGGCCTTTAGTGGATACTTGTTTATTCAAGATTTTCCGATTTTGTTCATTTACATGACTGTGTTTACTGCCCTTGGTGCAACAGGGATGCCCCAGTTGTTCGCTATTTCTAGAGAAGCAGTGATAAAGAGTAATTTTACTGAGCGTGCGTTTGCTAATTCTACCTTGCGTTCTGCTTTCTCTCTCGGCTTTATTACAGGTCCTTTAATCGGCACTTTATTACTCGCTGCTATTGGATTTAAGGGGATTTTTTTGGGTACGATCGGAGCTTTCCTACTCGTTACTCTACTTGTTTTCCTGTTTCTCAAATCAAACACAGAAATGAAGAGCAGTAATGCTGAAGCGAATATAAAAAGTTTCCGACTGGCTCAAAACCGGGATATTCTAATTCCTTTTCTCATTATGATACTCATGTATACAGCTCATTGGATGAGCAGTATAAACACGGCTCTCTTTATTACAAACAATCTTGGGGGAACGACAAATCATGTCGGTTTAGTCAGCAGTATATGTGCTGCGCTGGAAATTCCTTTTATGATTGTACTCGGTCTACTTAGTGCAAAGTATAGTAACCGAATCTTGGTGTTTTGCGGGGCTATTTTCGGAGGAGCTTATTATTTCGTTATCCTTATTTCGAACGCGATGTGGCAAATGCTTGCAGCACAAATTTTGCTAGCTGTTTTTGTCGCCGTCATTTCTGCGATTGGAATTAGCTACATTCAGGACCTGCTGCCTAGTATGCCGGGATATGCTTCCACACTCTATTCGAATTCATCCACAATCGGCAGGCTGATTGGTAGTCTTGTTGGTGGTGGAGTAGCCAGCATTGTGGGTTACCGATACTCATTTATCTTCTGCTTTATACTTATCATTGTTGCTGTAATTATGCTTGTGGTAAGTGGACGACAGCCTGTAGATGAACCGCAAATTTCAACTTAACTAAGCCGATTCAACGGGATAATTTAGATTTTGAGCTTTTCTACGTATGGGGTATGTCATCTTATCACTAAACTAACCTGCACAATAGTTGAACAAAAGCAGCCGATCATTGATTAGCTGCTCTTGTTCGACTTTTGAATTATCATTTACTGTAATTTTAGTAAATGATTTCCGATTTGATATCATTTTGATTTAAAAATTTCATTAAATCGTTACTCAGCAGAACAATCTCATTGTTAGCATTATTCGCATAATCCGGCAACATCATATCCCTAACCATATTCGTTCGTAGCCATGTCATAAAGAAAAGATCCAAAATTAAGTTTGGAATATTAAGCACCATTTTAAGCATTGGTGGATCAATTAAAACGCCAGCTTTTTGTATTGCCCTCAGATACGCTTTTAAAGTGACTGTTATTTTGCGTGCCGTCCTTCTGGTTCTGGCTGTTTTTTTGTCAATTATCTTATTCTCGGATTGTAAAACGCTCAGCATGGCAATGTCTGATACGGAATGTGTGATTAGATACGACTGCATATCCTTTTTAATAACGTAAGGAAGCTTTGCTGTTTTAAATATTTTTGCGAGGTTTTCTATGCGTTCTGTCACTACACCATTAATTTCTCCAAATGCTGTTGCCGCTATAATCTTTGGTAGAAATCGAGCATGCAATACTCCATCTTTAATCTGTCCGCCGAAGCCAGGAAAAGCTGGTAAAAGTCTATCCCCCACGATATCCAGCCACGAAGAAAATCCCATTGAATTACTAGTCATCGTAACTACATTTTTGCTTTGATTATCTTTTAGCGCTAACAATGCTGATTCGGACCGATCATAACGAACGGTAACGAAAATGAAATCGTATATATCATCATTTTCGAGCGTATCGATGACATTCACTTGTATCGATCTAACTGTACCTTTTCCCTCATATCGCAGGCCATTTTCTCTTAATGATTTATATTTATTAGAACGTGCAAACAGGGTAACGTCAAAACCTGCTTCAATAAGCTTAATTGCGTACATGCTCCCGATGACACCTGCACCAAAAATTAGAATTCGATCTTGTTTTGTTGACATTAAAAACACTCCTATTATTAAAATTTCTTTTGATTATCGGACAACATGTTGTATGATGTGATTATAAATTTTCATTATTCATTGATCAACCATCAGTTTTTTATGATTTGTCGGATGATATTCTTTGAGAAAATTTCAGTTCAGGAAATTGCGAATAATTCAGGATTTAACCGTAGCACCTTTTATCAATACTTCCCTGACATTTATGAATTGCTAGACTCTGTTGAAAATGAGTTGTTAAATGACATAAAAAAAGAATTGGCGAATAAAGAGCTATCGATGCATACGGTTCAAGATACGCTCTATTGTCTGGACAGTAGAGAACATCTCCTGGTTCTTAATGCCCTCATAGTTAATAACGTTTTTTTAAACATTGGCAAGGCATCATGCTCGAAGCATTCCCTGAAAAAGAAACCGACCTTGTTCCTGCATAAAACAGGATCAAGGTCGGTTTCTTTAATTATAGCTGCAAGAAAATCTTACACAGAACCTGAGCAGCTTCTGCTCTGGTTGTCGTTCCAGCAGGGCTCAAGGTGACATTGCTTCGCCCGTTTATGAAACCCATTTTAACCATTGCAGCCATGTCATCAACTGCGTACTTTGCTACGTTTGCTGCATCTGTAAATCTCTTGAGATCCTCAGCTGTATGGGTCTGCTCGGTTTTGCCCACTGCTCGTAAAGCCCGCATGGTCAGCACAGCCAAATCTTGTCTAGCAATTTCCGTTTCCGGATAGAAGCTGCCGTTCGTGCCCAGGGCGATCCCGAGTGCTTTGGCGATTCCGATTTCCTCATAATAAAGGTCTGTTCGCTTCATATCACTGAAGGTGGTGTTGAACTCTGCTTTGAGATCCAGTGTCCTTACCAACCAAGCTAGATACTCACCTCTTGTGACCTTTTGCTCAGGACTAAAGCTTGTTGCTGATGTCCCGTCGATGAATCCTTTGGACGCCATTGTTTCAACTGCTGGTGCGTACCACGAATCCTTGATGACATCATTGAAGAACTTCTTCGTATAAACAACTGCATATTGACCTGTATTTGCCGCTGGAAAAACCATGGCTTGTAGAGCACTGTCGTATTTACCATTCAGTAGCTGAACAAATGTACTATTTGCAGCCATGTACGAAACTGTAAGGTATTTGGAATTGGCCAATTCTTCAACATCAGGAGTATAAGGCAGTCTGATTTCAACCGGTGCATTCAAGGTTGCCATTTCTTCTCCATCTAATTGGACAGCGAATGCAATAACAGGTCTGCTGGCTATCACTGATTTTACATCTGAATGAAGCTTTACAGTATCTAGCCGGCTCAGTGACAGTTCCACATTTTTGGCATCTGATACATACTTTAGCAAATTAGAAGGTACTGCAATGGTTCCAAATTCCGTGTTAATCTCGATCTTGATGTTGGCATGCGCTGCGGTTAGTGCAGCTGCAGGAAGCTCAACCGCATAGGAATGGGCTCCCTCTGCTTTCGGAATATCCACCATAATTGTTTTAATATTATTGCTATTCGCCTTTACATGCTCCAGAGCCTCATTAAGGTCTTCCTGCCGGATGGGTGCTCCTTTAGCTTTACCGGTTTTGGTATCCGTCTTTGGTGCCACAATCTTAATCCAATTCCCTTCGACTTTGATGTTTTCAGGAACCGGTGAAGGTGTGGTCACTGACACAGGTGCATCCGTTGACGGCGGTGTTTCCATAGGCTTCGGATTGATGACTGGATTGCTGATAACGACAGTAAGGGATTGGCTCGCATAATGAGTTGCCGTCTCTTTATATCTTACCTCGTAAATTCCGTTGCCAAGACCTGTAACCTCTGTGCCTGTGATCGCATTCCAGCTGCTAGCGTCCACTCCTACTAGCCGATATTCCATTACAGGACTTACACCAGTGATCTTACCATCCTTGGCCCCAGCTGCACTGACATTTACAGCCTTGACCTCTGCACTGGACGGCGGACTTTGCTCCTGCTTGGTTCCGTCAGGCACAACGATCAAGATAGCAGGACTTGGATTGCTCATATCCGTCCCGGCGTACCGGAGCTCGTAGCTGCCGGCTTCGAGGCCTTCAATGCTGGTTCCACTCACCGGCATGTAACCACCTTGATCCACCTTCCGGTACTCCATATCGGCTGTCACATTTTCAATTCTGCCGTCATTTCCGCCTGCTGCTGTAGGCGGTGTAATGACGAGTCCTTCCGCTGTTGGTGCCTCTCTGTCTGCCCTGGCTTCATTGCGAATGTCCACGGTTACCGGCGGACTTGCCTTTAGGATGTCTGTGGCTGCATACCGGATCTGATAGCTGCCAGGCTCCAGATCGTTGATACTTGAATCTGTAACAGGCGTGTAGTCCTCTTCGCCAAGCTTCCGGTATTCCATCGTATCATTCAAACCCTCAATTATGCCTTTTATGTTGGTGTTCGAATTGGCGTGTGAGATCCCCCACCCACTTGCATCTGGTGCAGCCTGCTCCTGTGTCTGCCCTTGCGGAATAACGACTTCCTTATCCAGGCTGGCGCTCAGCGAACCGGTCTTCATATACCGGACATAATATTTACCGGCGGTGAGACCTGTGACCTCAATTCCTGCAATTGCTGTATATTCTTCTTCACCTTCCTTCTTATACTCCATTTCTGTTGTCACACCAATCAGTTTGCCGTCATCTCCATGGAGAACGGACGGTGCCACCCCGGCTGGTGTCACTGGAGCCTCGCGATCTTGAGTGGATCCGGCCTGGGGAACTTCCCATTCCCAAAGGCCAACACCGTTATCGCCTGCCTGTGATTGCTTGGTCAGGGTTACTCGCACTGCCTTTACATTCAGCACCGAGTCAAACGTGTACGGATTGGAGGATTCCGCTGGAGTATGTTCAACTACTTTGATTCCCTCCGTAACCGTTCCCGCTGTTACCCATTCATCAGTTGCGCTATCCGCAGGGATGTAGGAATATACAATTTGGGTAGGGGGCTTGATTCCGCCGCCATCTGACCACAGCAACAGATTCGAACTCCGGATAGATGCACCCTGCGGCCATTCATATTCCACCCACTCCTCTGCGCCTTCATGACCCCAGGTTCCCCAATGCGAAATGTTGTTGCCATTTTTATTTCCGTCGTTTACTGCAGCCAGACTCTCCCAAGGAGAGGTATAGCTGGAAGAAGCATTTGCGAGGAAGGCCATATTGCCGTCTCTCGGACTGAGCAGACGCAACTCCGTCAGCAACTTCTCAAGCGTCAGGGCAATTTCCTCGTCTGTGGCATTCATATTCTTGATTACAGCAGAAGCTTCGGCCTTCGCTGCTTCAATTGGCGCAAGACCAGGCTCTGCAAGGTTCGTAACATTTAATGTATTTACATAGTTATAGACCTTGATCAGTTCTGACTTATCTACCGCTCCCGTATAGCCGTTTACTTTCCATTCCAGAATCCCTGAACCATTAACCAAAGGCTTCATATCCATACGAACACCTGTAATATATGCGGGCTCAAAGGTCGTTGTATTGTACTGATTAAGCTCATTGCCAAGTCCTTTTATGGCCCGAGGGGTGTACCATTTCCCATCTTCGTCGCGAAGCATTAGCTGCATATCCTTCGGACGGAAGTTCCCGCCGCCGTCCTGGAAGACATATACATCCATAGAAGAGGCCAGGAATGGCTGATCCCATTCATACATCACCCATGCTGGATCTCCTTCTCTACCCCAGTTATGCCATGCACTGTTGGGGGCACCGCGGTTCGGCGAGAAATCTGTCGAGCTTTTAGGTTCAATGCCGTTATTCATCGCTTCCGGATATCCGTCGCCACCAGAGAAGCTAGCGGAAGCCTTGGCTGTCAGCGCCGCATTTTGTAGCTCAGTATTCACGACATGTACGGTAGCCCAAACCTCCAAGGCACTGCCATTGACCGTTCCTCTGGCTTCAAATTGGCCTACACTAGCATAGCCGCTTGGATCAATAGCATCCCAAGTGATTTCCTGCTCTAGATACCCTTCCTCTGACAGAATATAGATTTGTCTAGGAAGTTCTGGTTCAATATCCTTCTTGGTGACAACGCTGAGTGCCCGGTAAACGTCAACTGTATCTTCCTTAATCTCTATCGTTATATCCTTGCTGGCCTTCTTGTCTCCGTCTGCCGCACTGAAGGTAAACACGTAGGTGCCTGCCATGCTTACACGCGCATAGGCTGCTGTTTTGTCACCATCCACAAATGAAATGTCCGCTGAACCTTGAGGCTTTTGCTTGACGGCCCAAGTGTACTTCAACTGGGGTTCTTCTGCCTCGCTATGCACAGGGTCAGGAATGGCCTCCCCGGACAATACTACGATACTGTTATTTGCAACATCCTGAACCGCGGTCACTTGGCCAATTGATGGAGGCTGTTTATCCGGCGGAGAAGCCAGTTCGAAGATTACCTGGCTGGAGCCAGTCAGTTGTCCATCACTTGCGCTAAGCTTAACCGTATAAGAGCCTGCTTTGGTACCCGTAGCCAGTGTAATGCTTGCTTTCGGATGAGTAAAGGTTAGCTTGCCGCCTTCCGGGGCGCTGACCACTTCCCATTGATAAGACAGAGTCCCTTCCGGCGCGCCATCATCGGTTACAATCCCATTCAGCATAAATGGAATCAACGCCTGTGGATGTTGTGTCGCCAGCTCTACAGTAATTTGCGGAGCTTCATTTTCACCGCCGGCTGACTTTTCAATAATCAATTCAGCACGCTGCACGCTACCCATCTGAAACATGGCAACGCCTTCATTGTTCTGAACATAGAACTGTCCGGCAGCTGCACCATTCAGCTTCATGGAATAGTAGCCATTCTCGATCCCCACTCCATCGAACAAAATCCGTGAAGTATGCCCTTTCCCTGATGGATTCAGGAGCTGGAGAGTAAAACCCTTACCATCTTTTTGAATTTGCGCGCTTTCTACTTTATCGCTTTCCAGCTCCAAATAGATTTTCTCATCGATCAGATTGATCCGTTTGCCGAAACCGTCTTTCGGCGTAATATTGTAGCTATCTCCTTCGTCAGTTACCAGCGCTCCATAACCGAACAGCCCGAATATCGGATCTGTAACAATATCGGAGCTGATGCTGAGAAGGGAACCATAGAGGCCTTCTTCTGATTCGCCCGAAAAATCATTCCAGCCGTTACTCATGACGCGTGAGCCGCCATCGTATACGTCCTTCGTACCTGTGCCTCCTTTATACATCGAATATCTCCAAGAGGTACTGCCAACTGAATTAGCCGAAATCTGTCCCATATTGACGGCATTGAAATTCGAAATCTTAGCGGCATAATTGCGCTGCTGTGCAATTGCCTTCTGCTCCACCGATCTGCCATCATTCTCATACCTTAGCCAGTCATCCATAATGTAACCTGCTAAAGACGCAGTATATTGGAAATTCCACCAGCCTTCACCGCCGCGGAAAACGGGCACGGAATAATGGAACCAAGTAGGTTGAATCCCGCGCATGGCACGTGTTTTCCAGTCAGCCATTTCCATACTTTTCTCAGCTGCACCTGTAAGCGCGTCTGCAGGATAGTATGTGCGCAGCGCCTTCGCTGCTGCATAAGCCCCTTCTTCGCCAGTATTATCATATTCAAATTCCGAGCCGTAAGGATAAGTGGCTCTCGTCATATTCCGTCCCTTGTCGAGGGCGAACTTCTTCTGCAGATTGGCTGACTCGGTCTGCATCCCCTCTTCCTTCAGTGCTTCAATCATATCCGGGATTTGCTGCTCGCCATAGAATCCGATGGCCCCGGTGGAAACACGCTTATAGTAGATGTTATAAGCTTTCTCCAGATAAAACTGAGGCGATTCCCGGTACTCGATCAGATTAGGATAAGCCTTCTGAATCCGGTACATGTTGAAAAATCCGGTAGCTTCCATGATTTCGGAGAACGTACGTGTATAAGGTTTATCTTTGTCAGTGTACGCTCCAGAATCTTTCAGCCAGTTCGCAACGATGTAGCTATCCTGCGTATTCTTCATGTATCGTTCCCACATGAAGTCGATTAGGTATGTTTCGATAGAGCGAATTTCATCGGGGTTGGGGGCCAGATAGTTCTTCATCGTCATGAAGTTGATGTTGTCATGGCTCCAGTCATCTCCCCAATGGTTTGTGTTGAGATCCATTCCGCTTGAAAGGTACCAGTCGAAATAGTTACCGTAAGTCGGACTTTCCGGGTTCTTATCCTGTGTTTGCTGAACCATGAATTCGGAATGGGCATCCGAGATTGCATCCAGCTCGGCTAGAACATTGAATTCAAATTGAGTGAATTTATCCACCCATTCGTTTCCATCCTTCAGTTTATAATCGATACGCACGCTGTTGTTGCCGATCGAATCAAACTGAAGTGAATAGATATGATGCTGTTCCCCATTTACGATCTTGGTCTCCACAAACTCAACCGACTCGTTGTAGCCGGGGTTTCCTTCAGGCAGTCCACGTCCAGCCCGCGAGTTGTCAACCATTTCTTTTCTGCTCTTCCCAGGCTTGATATCCGGAATATGCGCTTCGTCAAACGGATCATTCTCTGCCACATTTTGAATATCGATGGATTGTACATCAACGATATTGTCGTCATAGTGCAGGTCTAGCTTGACAGGCATATTGATCGCTGTCTGGAAGCCCGGCACCGCTACGGCATCAATCATGCCTGATTTATATAGGATGGACCGCAGATTGGCTTCACGGTCTTCCATCGAGGTCGAACTGTTATTTGGGCTTTGGGCACTTTCCTGCGGCGTGTTGTCTCCTCCACGGACTGCTGAGAATTTGAACTTATATGTCTTGGACTCATCCGGTCCTAGGACGAGGCTGGAAGCATCAGTAAAGTATCCGCGTCCCGTTTTTTGGATTTCTTTGGAGTGAATATAGAGCACGTTCAGCCCCGGATACCAGCCGCCACTATCTCCTGTCCAGTTCTTAAAGGTGTCTGCAGCACGCCGCTCTCCTGCTTCATGCATCCAATAATCTACATACTCGATTCGAGCGCCGCTCTCCGGCACCGGAGTGAAGAGCATGAAGTTCCCCTCACCACTGGTGCGGATGGCATAAGAATACCCACTGTCAGCACCTGCGAAATTATGCACCGTCACACGGTCATCATAGGTATCGGATAAGGTCTGGTATTTGTTGTTCCAAGGCATCGGTAAGCCAATATCCCCGAATTCGATATACTGATTGCTCTTGTTCTTCACCGTAATTTCCCAAAGCATTGAACCGTCATCGGTCTCCATATTAAAAACGGATTTCACATCGAAGCCCTTCATTACCCGCTGGTCTGTAGAATTCAGGTTCTGTCCAATATAGTTGACTTCTACCTTCTTGCCGTCTGCTGATGCGGTCTTGTTCATATAGGGGTTATCCGGATTAATGGTCGAATATTGTGTAGATCCCCCGGCAGCCAATGTTTTATTGGTATCAACTTCTACAAAGCCGTCCCTGTTATCAGGGAATTGTCCATTGGTACCCGTACGGTATGAGAAGATCATTTCCCCCATCCATTGGTGCTGAGTACCATTCTGCGGCGATGTAGTGTTAGGCAGGACGAAATTGATTGGCTTCCCCTGTTTATTGGTAGGATTGTTGTTGATATAAAGCTCCTCAATCTGACCTAAGTCGCCAACTTTGGCCGACAGGCTGGCATTGGAGATACCGGTCTTTACTGCATCCGTCGCGGCCGCAGGCAAAGCGCTAACCTGTATCGGCAGACTTGGAATAGCCAGAAGCAGCGCGATCATAAGCGGCTTCCACTTCTTCGAAATCATTGTCATTATAACCTCCTGTATATATGTGATCATATCCATTAGGGGTTTAATTCTCTTAAACCGGTGAGTATAGCTCTTCTACGAAATACCTTTGACCGATCCATCGAAAATGACGTTTATGCTTTCGTCTAAAGTAGAATCTCTAAGTTTTTTGTTAAGATAATCGAATCCTATAACCGTTACTCCACATACGTGGAGCTTACATCGATTACATCTCTTCAGATGATGATTGAATGCCCCATCCCATCTCCTAGTTCGAAGCAGAGGCAATAAAAACTTGAATGAAGCTTGGGACATCCATATCGTCAAATGGAGGGAGTTTGATTTAACCTTTCACCCCGCCAACTGTGAGACCTGAGATAAAGTAGCGCTGAAAGAAAAGAAACAGAATCAAGATGGGTACAATGGCAAGCACGGCTCCTGAGATCAGTTCCTCATAATGATTGCCCAATGGGGATACGAAGGAAGCCAGCCCAATCGGTAGGGTAAACTGTTCCGTTGTCCGCAGCACAATGAGTGGCCAAAGAAAGTTATTCCAGCTGTTCATGGCCTGCAAGATGGCAATTGCCCCAAATGCCGGGGCCATCAGCGGCACCATGATGCGGAAGAAGATGCCAAACTCGGTACAGCCGTCAATTCTGCCTGCATGCATAAAATCCTTGGGCAAACCCTGAGCGAATTGTCTGAAGAAGAAGATCGGCAAAGGCGCCACCACAAAAGGCAGAATAACGCCCCATACTGTATTTATCAGCTTCAGTTTAATTGTCAATTCATACAGGGGCAGGATAATAATTTCCATTGGAATCATCATCACAACCAGCACAAGAGTGAAGATTAGGTTCTGTCCTCTGAACCGGTACACGCCCAGTCCGTAACCGACCATGGAGGAAAATAAGAGGCTCAGTACTGTGAACAACGCGGTGATGACCAGACTGTTTTTGTACCACGTGAAGTAGTGGCTTGCCGCTCCTGATCCGGCAAAAATCGTCTTATAATTGTCCAGGCTCATTAATGCCCAATCCCAACGAACGTTGAGGCCGTACCGGAACAATTCGGCAGCTGGCTTCAGTGAGGCAAGTATTAGTGCATACAGCGGAAACAGCATCAAGACAGCCAAAACCACAAACAACACCAGTAACAGCACAGAAGCAGCATTTATTTTATTTTTCCGTGTCCCCAAGGTACTAATCCTCCTTCCTGAACATGCCCAGCACGGTCAGCTGAAGCATGCTGATCAGGAGCGTGATCACCAGCAATGTGATGCCGATGGCTGCACCGAATCCGAGATTAAAATATTGGAATCCCTGCTGATAGATATAACCCACCATTGTCAGTCCGATATTTTGCGGAGAGGGTTTGCCTGCCCAGAGCATGTAGCTCTCCGTGAACATCGCATACCCACCATACAGCGTAATCGTAATCACATAGATAGTAATTGGCTTAAGCATAGGCACCGTAATATTCGTGAATTTCCTCATCACTCCAGCACCATCGATATCTGCGGCCTCATACAGATCCTTGGGAATGCTCTGCAGCGCGGAGAGAAAGTACAGCATGTTAATGCCCATCCAGCGCCAGCCTGCAAGCACGACCAGTGCAACCATGGCTAGTGACGAACTGTATAACCACTGCTGGCTTGGAATACCAAAGACGCTCAAGATGGAGTTCATCAGCGCTCCGTCAAGTTCTCCGAAGATGAGCCGGAATACAACCCCAGCTACAACAACCGAAGTCAGTGCAGGAATAAAAAGGGCTGAGCGAAGCAGGTTCCGCGCCATCATGCGACTGGAATTGAGCAATACGGCAAGCACCATGGGAACCGGAACCAACAGCAGCAGCGTCCATAAGGTATAACGCGTGCTATTCCACATTGCATCCCGAAAGTCGGCGTTCCAGAGTTTGCTGTAATGCTCCAGCCCCACAAACTGAACATCTCCAGGGAGAACCTGCTGAAAGCTCATCATGCCAGCCCGGAACAACGGATAAGCGAAAAAAATGAGAAATGACAAGATAAATGGCAACACAAACCAATACGGAGCCCATGTTCTGGAATTCAATCTGATGCTCCGGCGCCTGTTGGCGTGTACTGAAGCTGTTGTTTCCTTATGAAGCTGCACTGTGGACCAACCCCCCACCTGGAATAAGCCATATCCTCTATATCAAAAACGATCCAACAACACCGTTTACCGAGTCAATTCAGCCTGCACGTCATTCAAAACTTGTTCAGGATCCTTCATATTAATGAAGATTTCTGGCATCGCTTTATTACGCACCGCATCGAATACTTCAGGCGACTTCTCCCGAATGTGGACTGGAGCAATCTCATCCTTCACTTCGAGCAGGGTGTCGAAAATATCATCACCGAAATAATCCGTGTATTTGTTCGACTCCTTCATGGCTGCATCTGTCCATACATCTGTGCGAATCGGGTCAAATCCAAGCTGCTTCCAGATCTGAATGTTACCCTCTTTGGACAATTTGGCATAAGCGAGAAATTGCTCTGCGAGTTCAATCGAAGCGGACTGGTTGGTGATGGACGTTGCTGTACCTCCCATGCCTGCGGAACGATTACCGCCCTCTTCCCAGGCCGGCATTGGGCGAATGATCATCTTGCCCTTGAGATCCGGGATATGATCGGTGAACCGGTTCATGAACCAGAACGGCATAAATACCGCTGCTGCACTCCCCTTATCCATATATCCGAAGTATTCTTCCGTGTCATGCCCTGCACCGGGTGCGACAGCAGCAACACCTTCTTGGACCATTTTCTGAAAGAACTTCATCGTTTCAATATTGATGGGGGCGTTCACCGTTACATTGCCATCGGCATCCACCTGATCCGACTTCTGCTGGCTAATGGCCGGCCACCAGGACCAGTTCCCGTTACCTTCAAACGTGATCATCGGTTTGCCTGTCTTCTCGAGCACCTGCTTCCCTGCCTGCTCGAAATCGCTCCATGTTTTGATATCATCTGCGTTAACGCCCGCTTGATTCAGACTGTCCCGGTTGTAATACATGACGGTTGCCCCCACATGGTAATCGATACCGTAATATTTACCTTCCTTGCTGTAGATCTCCACCCGGGATTGCACAATGTTATTCAGTTCGGGCTGAATCATGTCCGTCAGATCGACCAGCTGTGGTACACCTTTCATAAAATTGGGGAACTTGCTCTGCTCGATATCAACCAGATCAGGTGCGCCCACACCGGATTGCAAAGCAAGCAATAGCTTGGTATGCATATCGTCATATGGAATCGTGGTTGCTTCCAGTTCAATCTGTTGATCAGGATGGTTCTGATTCCACTGCTCTGCCATGCTCTCATAAAATTTTTGATGGGCATCCACAAAAGTCCAGAAGACCAGTTTGGTCACTCCTCCGTTTCCTGCCTCTCCAGATGTCCCTCCTGAAGCTTCCTTCGTAGTACTGCAACCACTCAGAGCCATCACCACCACAAGAAGGCATACCCCTAACCATACCTGCATTTTCTTCATGTAAATTCCCCTCCTAAGGTTGTAATCTGAATCCTTTTAAGGATAGAAAACCGAATTTCGTAAGCGCTTTATTTTATATGTTACTTGTTGTATCATAAAAAATAAATGCTCGATGCCAACATGAATTTTAAATATTTCAACCTGTTCGGAGGTGCCTGATTGGACTCGCCCATCCTTCATTTCATCACCCCGCCCATTCCCTATTTTATTGATTGCGGACGTGCTTATTACGAAGCCGGTGAATATCACATCAGCCGCAGTGAGATCGGTGTCTTTGACCTGATTGTCGTTACACGTGGCTCACTCGCTATTAGCGAGAACGGGACAGAATGGTTTCTGAAACAAGGAGAAGCACTGATCCTTAAGCCGGATGGACACCATTACGGCAGCGCTGCCTGTAAGGCGGAAACAGAAATGATCTGGATTCATTTTCAAACCTATGGCAGCTGGAGAGAGTCTGCCAACATGGACGAATGCCTCGCCAATCAGGCCGAACTAATCGAGACACATAAGGTAAGCGCGTATCTTAACCACTGTGATGTCTGTTCCATCTTCATCCCCAAACATATGCACATTGCAACCAAAGACATGGAACTGCTGGAGCATTTCTCTCAACTTGATCAAGAGCCTCAGTCCATGCGCAATTGGAAACGACAGGCGACCTTCCAGCAATTTATGCAGCATCTGGACCTTGGTCTGTCCTCACTGTCCGACGTTGCCGCCATTCGGATTGCCGAGAAAATTGAACTCTACATCCGACACAATTACCCTCAACCGATCTCCAATCCAATGCTGCAAAAGGAACTCAACTACCATCCAAACTATCTCGCACGCAGCATGCTGAAAGTGTATGGCATGACACCCATGGAATATCTGCTGCATTACAGAATCGAACAGGCCAAAAAGCTGCTGCTGCAAACCGCCTGGTCCGTTGCTCGTATCGCCGAAGAGATCGGCTTCAATCATGTGTCCTACTTCTCTTCCTGTTTCTCCAAAAAAGAGGGCATCTCACCTTCCAACTTCCGCAGCAAGTTCACCAATACAGAAAATAAACTGACTCATTCAGAACCGATGACCTAAAAAATAAAAAGCGTCCGCTCACCAGAGATCACGTTATCCTACAACGCGCATCCCGGTCCTGTCGGACGCTTTCTCTTTTTGCCTACCCCTTTTGAAGAAGCACTAGACACCTTTAAACCTAAACTTCACCTTGACCTGCTTCTGGTTCCGCAGGACTGATAATCGTCACTGTGTCAACAGCTTTTAACTCGGTCCCTTCTACTGTTCCTCAAACGGTAAATTCCTGGTAGACATCCCCTTATTCGCACTCCCGAATCCAAACACTCATTTCCCCTTCATCCCGATTGGCCCAAGTGAAGTAGGGAATGAAGCGAAGATCGGCAGGCTGGGCATCCCAGTGGACATCACTGCGATACAGATGTGTTCCCCAATCTTCATGGGATACTATTCGCTGCCCAATGGTTGTAAATGCCGGAACCCCCAGAGGCATCCGATCCCCGCTACCGATATGAAACTGGGCGTCCCGGGGCAGCTGAATGCGATGCAATCCGCGGCCATTGTCGACTTCTTCCAGACAGTACATAAACGGTCCCCGCTGTATGGCTACTTTTCCGAAGGTGGCTCTGATGTGATCATGCCCTTTCATCCGCAGCAACTCCATAGGGAAGTGAAGCCTGATCTCATCACCAGCTCTCCATGTACGGGTCACTTTCATGTAACCGCATTCGGAAATAAATCCACTCTGTTCTGTCTTTTGCCCATTAATCCATAACTCGGGAATTTCGCACCAGTCCGGCTTTCTCAGAGCTATCGTAAACTCCATACCTTCCGAGGAATCGGGCCGAACGATCAGCTTCACTTCTCCGGTAGAGGTGTAGTCAGACGCCATAGTTAGAGCTACTTTTCTATCCTTTAGTGTGAATTCCCCTTCCCCGCCGATGTACAATTGCACATACAACGTAGCCTGTTCCACAACTGGGGTATACACATATTGATCCAATGAGGCCAGTAATCGTGCAATGTTCGGCGGACAGCAGGCACAACCAAACCATCCTTGCCGGCGTGTTCGCACGTGGGCATAATTAGGATTCACACGTTGAATCTCCGGATCGACTTCAAGCGGATTCACATAGAAGAAGCGTTGACCATCCAAGGACATTCCACTAATTACCGTATTGTACAGAGCCCGTTCCATAACGTCCGCATACTTGCTATCCGGCTTCATCTGAAGCATACGCTTCGCCCAAAAGATCAGGCCAATCGAGGCACAAGTCTCTGCGTAGGCAGTATCTCCCGGCAGGTCATAATCACCTGTAAATGCTTCTTCTTTTGCTGATGAGCCAATGCTTCCCGTAATGTACATTCGCTTGCTTACGGTGTTGCACCACAATCGTTCACAGGCTTCTTTCAGTGATGTTTCCCCCGTCTTTGCAGCTACATCTGCCATAGCCGCACACATGTACACCAGTCGAACCGCATGGCCTTCAGCTGTCGTCTGCTCCCTAATGGGGAGATGAGACTGGGAGTAGGTGTGCCGATGCACCATTTCCAACTCGCCAAAATGTACGGTACGTCCCCTTTGTTCCCATTCCTCTACAAAAAAATGCGGACTCGCTCCCCGCTGATCCAGAAAATAACGGCTTAGTTCGAGATATTTCTCTACTTTTGTCGTCTCATACAGCTTGAAGAGTGCAAGTTCAATCTCCTGATGCCCATCATAACCAGGCAATTGTCCCGGCTCTGTACCAAACACGGTGCCTATATGATCTGCCAGACGAATAACCACATCCAGCAGCATGCGCTTGCCAGTGGCATGATAGTACGCCACACCAGCCTCAATCATATGTCCTGCACAGTAGAGTTCATGACATTCGGCGAGGTTTGTCCATCGCGCCCCAGGTTCACGCAAGGTAAAGTAGGTGTTCAAGTAACCATCAGCTTGCTGCGCCTGTGCTATGGTGTCAACAACGGAATCCACGAGGACTTCCAGTTCCGGATCGGGCTTCGCAGAGAGCAGGTACGCAGCTGCTTCAATCCATTTTGCAACATCGCTGTCCTGAAATACCATCCCATAATGAACACCCTCTTCCTCCCCTGCAGCGATGCGAAAATTCCGAATGGCCCGGCTTGGTTCAGCTCCTTCGATACGGTCATTGAGCGCTTCCCATTGGTAGGGAACAACCACGTTGCGGACCAGTTCAATATAATGTGACCAGAATGGATCATTGATTTTATGGCTATATCCTGGTGTCTGTGGATGGTGCGGTACAACTGGTTTTGTCATGGGAACCTCTCCTTGTTTCTATTCAATATCCTTATTTTACAAATCATTACATCAGGGTGGAATCATCATTTCCAACTGAAATTTATATGATTACAACCTTGCACGAGTGCCTTCCTTGCTACAATTGTTCTTCTTCAGGCTTTTCTCCTCAACAAGATACACGGCTGGCAGCTTATAACCATGATTGGAATCGGCAATTCGGATGTAAACTGGTCAGTATAATATAAATAATGGTTGCCCCTCAACAAATATGTTGGGCAACCATTATTTTTGTAACAAGCAGATTCTAGAGTTGTCCAGATTCTACTTTTCTAGGTTTGTCAGCAATCGGTAAATTACCGTCACCACTTGCGCACGTGTGGTCTGGCCATTAGGGTTAAAGCGGCCATCCGGCATGCCTGTAATTAAACCACCCATGCGAACAGCCTCTACTGCTGCTGTGGATTCCGAAGAAAGATTCTCCAAATCAACAAACTTCGCAGAATCATCTTCCCCTTCAGTTGATAATGTAACATTTAAATTACCTGCTAGACGATAAACCATCACGGCCATTTCCTCGCGGGTAATTGGTTCATTGGGACCAAAAGAGCCATCTGCTTTGCCTTTGACAATGCCCAGTGTATACGCACTTGCGATTGGAGTGCTGTACCATGTGCCTTCTTTGATATCGCTAAATGCGGGTGTTGCTGTCTCATCCAACAGATCGAATGTGTTCATCAACATTTTGAGGAATTCTGCACGGGTTACTTGAGATGTTGGATTAAATTCTCCCGCTCCCGTTCCCTCAATAGCTCCTCTTGCTGCAAGTGCTTGAATGCCTTCCACAGCCCAGTTCACATTGACCAAGTCCTTAAAGGCTGCGTTTACGCCAAGTACTCCGAACATGCCGTTCTGCTCCATGTTAAACTCAAACATTTTTGTGGATTCATTATATTTACCACCGACTACAGCTTGGGCAACTCCGGCATCGTTCAGCGTAAATGCAACCACCTGATGCCCTTTCAACCCGGCCTTCAACTGATAGGGCATGCCTAGTCTAAGTCCTTTTCCATGCAGTTCTTTAGAAGAAATATTTTTCCCATCCGCATTCACCGTAAAGTTGCTGACTGCGCCAGCTTCACGAAGTTTTCCAGCTTGTTTTGGCAACTGGCTTGGTTCCACGGCTTCAAAAACCACTCCAAGAGTATTGATGTCCTTAAACGTAGTCAGGAATTGATGAGGTATCGTCAACCCGGCTGATCCCATTTCAATTTTTATACTGGTCAAAGACTTCGTAGTATTAAGCGTTTTCCACGGAAGCACGGCTTCGACTTGTTGTGTTTCCAAGTCCTTTTTGATGACAATAGTTAACTTCCCATCCTTCATATCTTCCAGCGCTGCATTAATATCGCTGTCTGTAAGCTGAGCCTTGGCCTTACCATCTTTTCCGCTAGCAACTGCTTTTACTTCGATTCTGCCTTGGTTCACGGTAACTGGCGTAAGCTCTTTCGAGTCCGAAGGCGTAGGAGCTGGTGCTGGTTCTGGAACTGGAACTGGTGTTGGAGCCGATGGCGATGGGCTTGGAGTCGGTGTAGGTGTAGGTGTAGACAACAGCTTTAATCCCGCAATGGCAGAATCCAGCGCGAGAACCGCAGCATCAATGTCAGCCTGAGAAGCCGATCCGCTCGTCAACAATTGCTCAGCAGAGGCCATCTTTTCCGCTAGGTTCTGCCAGCTTGCCGCCGTGTAGCGTTCTTGCTTCAACGCCTTTGATTCATTCAACTTTGCTTCGAGCGCCGCTGTATTCACTGGCGGATTTTTTGTAACCATCAGGACAGTGTACGTCTTCGTTGTGATTTGATCAGCACCTGTTACCATCACTTTGTATCCCGTCTTCAAATCAATTGCCGACGTGAACCCATCGGATTCGTACACCGCGAATGTCACACTTGCGGGAACGTTTAAACCAGTTTTAAGTTCCTCCAACGTTGTCGATTCAGGAATAACAATTTCCTTGGCCAACTGATCCACAGAACCGCCGGGAATGTTGATACCGATAATAGTTACATTGTGTTCCTCTACGGGCTCTAGAGCTTCAAAAGCTTCAAGCAACGCTTTGTACGCTGAATCGATATCTCCTTCGGTCGAAGCGTCATTATCATACATGTCACTAGCTAACTGCAAAACTGTTTGCAATGTTTGCCATTGTTCCGGTGTGCCGATATAGTTCTCTTCGTTCACGGAAGGATCTGATGCGGCATCAATTGCCGCTTTCAAACGGGATTTATCGTATTTGACATAAACACGCAGGCTTGCTCTCAGGTCGGTCCCTTCCACACTACCAAGTACAACAAAATCGGTTGCGATGGATAGCTTATTTTCGGGAATCTCATCCCACACTACATTGGCCAGCCCTTTCGTATTGTCTGCATAAGTCACAGTGACTTGGGAAGGCAGCTCAGGCATGACGTTGATGGTCGTATTAACTGATGCTGGCTCAATGGCTGTTATCGCACCATGCTCTGTTTGAGGTGGTTCTTCCCCTTCAGGTTTGGCCGATATAGCCCGCCATTCTTTTAAACCGGTGTACACCGAACTGCTTTGGTTTTTCATCGTTAAACGTAATTTGTCGGTCGTGACTTCATTAAAGGTGACTTGGTTGAATTTACCCTTTTCCATTTTCTTCTCACTAAGTCCGCTAACCGCCACATACTCGCCCGTCTCCTGATCGAAGTACTCAAAGTCGTAATCAACTGGAACCTGAACGCCGCCTCCATCATCATAAAAGTACATCGAACTGCCAGACAGAGTCACAGGGTTTTTCCATGTATATTCCACCCAATGATTCTGGTTGGGCGATCCCCAGTTTCCATATTGCGTTTCGATCTCTGGGTTACCGATGCTCCCAGAGACTAAAGGAATATACCCGTCATTCACCGAGTTCAAAGATTCCCATGCCGATGTATAAGAAGCACTTGTCGTAGCCAACAGGGCAGCATTGCGATAACGAAGACTCTCTTCAGCAAGGCGCACTCGATTCGTCATGGACTGCACTTCATCGAGCGAATAATCATCTTGCGCAAGCAGTTCTTTGGCTTCAGTCAACGCTGCCTGCAACGCCTGCCACGACTCCGACGTGAAGTCATCGGCATTGCGAACAAGCTTGCCTTGCGGCGATATCCGGTCTGCAAACTTGGCAATGACATTAGATAATTCGGCCGTCGCTACGTATACTGTGATGGGCACTTCTACCTTCGTGATTGCGATCCCGTCACTGACGCTTAACTCGTAGACGTATTCGCCAACCCCACCGAATGTCACATTTAATGTCGACTGATCCAGTGTCTCTGCCTGCACTGCACCAGCATCGCCCGACACTAGATTCCATGCATACGTCAAACGCCCGCTTGGCAGACCGTCATCTGTAATTACTGGTGCCAACTTCAATGGGGTTCCTTGCTCCACGTTCACCGGCAAGTCTAGTAGCACTTTTGGTGCAAGGTTCTCCGAAGGCGTAACGTTCAGGTCGTTATTGTAGATTTGAATTTCCTTAATTCCTGTTGAATAGCCCGATGCATGCGTAAAATGGACTCGGATAGCCGCAGTGTTCACCGCATTAAATTCAACATTATTGTAATTTGCGGCCACATAATTCGGATAACGGAATTGCCCTTCTACAGGCTTCCATGTGGTGCCGTCCGCATCCAAGTATTCCACACCAAACGTTTGCGGGGCTGCATAACCGCTTGGCCGCCGGTCATTATAGAAGTACACTTTCACGTTATCGACTGATTGGAATCCGTCAAAGTGAAACGTAACCGATTCGGATGGGTTCGGCGAGCCGCCGAACAACGCAGTATTCGACGTATGGTTAATCGATGCAATCGTGGACCCGTCTGCCAGTCTGTTTACATTGGAATTGCTATGGATATAGCTGGATTCAACCGTAGTACCAGATGCCGTTGCCAGGTTTACGCCTTTATGCTCCACATCAACTCCAGCTTTATTGAACATGTCAACTGCTTTTTTATCACTTTCGAGTGAAGTATCATCTGCCGAAGCCAGATTAACAGCGCTACCAATTTCATAAATAACGTTGGTGTTTGTGTTGTCTCCAACCGCCCCTGGCACATCCCCGTCCGGTTTTTCTACCTTGCCGGTGGCTGTATCAAAAATGATATGCGACATTTCATCCGTAGTCATAACACGTTCGCCATTGATGAACAACGAGTATCCTACGGGGATATCCTTGTAATATGGATCGCTATCGCTATATTTGGCCGGGTCCTGCCACACAATGGACAGATTGGCATCATGATAACGCACATTGTCCACGGCAAAATGGTCATATTTGATATCAAGTGGCCAAAGCTCGATTTTATCGTCTGCTCTTGGCTGAAGACCTGCCATATCCTCCATGACGGAATAATTCATCATGCCCAGCGTATCATGGTGAATCCAAGCACGCACCATCTTGCCACTTGGATTCGGTGGGTTTTGCGGCGTCCAAGGCGTACCAAAGAAATAATCCTCCAGCCAGAAAAATTCATTGGAATCCAGGTGATCGGTATTGCCTGGTTCAACCGTGTGTAGCCAAGCACCCCAGTCAAACAACGTTTTGTAGGTGTCGCTGTTGATATTCTCCATCGGGTAATGACGCAAAGAAGCACGGATCGTATTGATATAATTGCCAAAGTTGCACCAAGCGAACTGGTCGGTTCCGAATGCGCTGGTCTCTCCATTCTGGAATGCTTCCACACGTTTCATGATACTGTGCTGATCTGCCGTGAAGAATGGGAAAATTGGGTAATAGTTCGGATCTCCGTAATCGGCCAACTGAGTCAAGTACTTGGATTCGTATCCTGCTTCCCCTTCTTTCGGCACCACACCGAAGTTAAAAACAAACATATTGTTGTCACGCCACGGATTGAATACGTCTTGTTGATTGATGACTTTTTTGTGCAAAAAGCTACCTTCTCCGTTGGTATCGGCTTCGCCGTCACCGTCAAAATCTGTTTCGTCGTACCACATGTTGTTCAGAATTGCGTTCCGAATTCGCTGAGCAACCTCTTCCATACGCTTTGCGTTTGTGTTATCGCCGAGTTGTTCATACATTTGTTGGGTGGCTACTGCGTTTGCATACGCTGTAGAAGAACCGTCCAAACGTGCATAGTTTCCGTTTCCTTTCCAGTGCATGGAAACCGTGTCCCCATCATTGCCGGTAATAGGCCCGTGATTGTAATAGACTAAATCAGGATTGGTTCCCCGGAAATGATTCAGAGTGCCCGTCACATCGCTTGCAGAGAAATCAGCGAATTTTTTCAACACCTTTTCTCCGCCACCATAAATCTTGTAAGCTTCCCAACCGACTTGCGAGGTATTTTGCATCATATCCCACGTCCAGATATTTGGCCGTCCCGGATTGTTTTTGTAGTTGGCGTTTTCAGAATACTCGCCTTGGGATAACCAAGTCCCATATGCATAAGATGGATCTCGCAGCCACTTCAAATCTTGCAACACCCATGGAACACTAACTGTGATGCCGTTGTTATAACCCAGTACCCCTTCCATGTTCATCGGGAATTGCCAGTCGTTTCCGGGTATGTTGGCTTCCAGCAAGTTGAAGCGATTGGACCACCAACGGTAATACAGAACCTTCTTCACGTTTTCGTCTGGAATATCGATGTAGGGGATATTTTGTGCCCACCATTCGTTGTATTCCTTCACCTGTTCACTGAAAGCCTTTTCATTAGTGCTCGTTTTAAACTCAGCGTACTGCGTTTTCGAAGCAGGGATCCCTTCGGCCAACCACCCCATGACCACTTTTTCATCCACCGATGTGCCTGCAGGAACCGTAATCTCTTTAACCAAGTCATTGCCAACAGGCATCATGCCGTCCCCGCTGAGATGAACGTCAACATGGGACATCGCTTCCACATACTTTTCTCCGGCGCGTCCAACCATGATTGGAGCAGCCACCCGTTTGCCGATCAATTCATCTCCCTCGGTTTCGGTCACAAATGGAGATTTGACCGTCATCGTTAACGTAATTGGGGCATTACCGTTATTGGTTAACTTTAATAGAGTAACAGCACTGTTAGAGGAGGTAATAAATTTACGCTGGCTGATGTCCAAACCGCCACTGTTGTAGGTTTGGTCAGCATGGCTAGGGTAGTTTTTACGAGCACCCTTGTCTTCCACAACGGCTCCCGTAGAAAGAGTAATGTTGTACATCGTATCCTTGTTGAGAGTATCCGCATAATGTACCGTCCCGACAAAACCGAGCTGCCGGTTATCCTGCGTTTTCATGTACAGCGCGCTCCCTCGGCTGAACAGCGTATTGGCACTGCCATCATCGTTGTTGTCGTCTGGAATGACACCTTCGTTAACCAGCAACTTATCGAGCCATGGCAAGTCGGCATGATCTGCAGCGAATTGGTCAAAATCAAAATCTTCGATCGCTTTCATCATTTGACCGACAGTTTCCTGACTGAAATCCACGGGCTCGCTTACGATCTGATTGTTCTTCCACGTTGCATCACCATAATCGGTACCTACGCCTTCATGAACAAAGTCTGTCGTATAGTTCGCCGATGCAGGTATGATGCCTGTATTCAAAGTTACGACGGTGGCCAAAGCGGCCACCCACATTTTTGTTGCCCATTTCCTCTTTTTTTTCGCCATTGTTTCGTCTCCTCCTTATTAACCTTTAATTCCCGTCAACGTAATGCCTTCTACGAAATATTTGTTGCCGATCAGGAAAAACACCAGGCAGGGAAGTGTTACGATCAGTGCAAGCGCCATGACTTGCTCATAGTTTGGAATACGCATTCCGTTCACCATGTACAAGCCCATAGGCAAGGTATAATCGGCCTCTGTTTTCAGATAAATCATGGTGTAGAAAAATTCATTCCAACAGTTGATGAAACTGAACAGTGCAACAACGATCATGGCAGGTCGAATCAGAGGCAGCATGATCCGGTAATAGATGCGGAAATAACCCGCGCCATCGATTTTGGCCGCCTCGCTTAGTTCAGCAGGGATTGTCATAAAAAATTGTCTTAGCAGAAAAACGAAGTATGCATTGCCGCCTGCGCAAAAAAAGGCTGGAATAATTAGTGCAGGTTTGCCTGCAAGTCCAAGCGATGTATATAACGAAAATTGTGGCAGCAGTGTAACTGCACTAGGCAGCATCATACTGCTGATAACGAGCACAAACCAGGCGCCGCGCATGGGGAACCGTAATTTGGCAAACGCGTATGCAGCAAAGCTGGTCGTGATGACGGTGCCAATGACATACGGAACGACGATGGACACCGAATTCCATAGCTGCCGCCAGAACTGAATCCGTTCCAACCCTAGCCTGAAATTCTCGAACCCAAGCTCCTTTGGAAAAAATACAGGCGGCCTGGCCA
Source organism: Paenibacillus amylolyticus (assembly GCF_047302515.1). Classification (GTDB taxonomy): domain Bacteria; phylum Bacillota; class Bacilli; order Paenibacillales; family Paenibacillaceae; genus Paenibacillus; species Paenibacillus amylolyticus_G. The sequence goes on from NZ_CP168019.1 coordinate 2,122,702, forward strand.
ATATTTCCGAATGACTCACCATTGCGCCGCGTAACAGCCAGTACAATGGAAAAGCAAAAATTAATGCAAGCAGGAGAGATAACAAAATCAAACCGAAATGAATCGCTTTTCGTCGGTTTTTTGCCTGCTTGATGCTTGTATATTTCACCGGTGCAGGTGCCGTCTCCATTATCTCACCCACTTTCGTTTGCCCATAGCATCATCACGTTTCAGCGCACCTTGGAAGTAAAACAACACGCCCGTAATCACCAAAGTAATCAGAAATACGATCCAAGCTTCCGCCGATGCCAAACCTCGCATACCCACTTGTACAAAGGAATGGTCGTAGATCATGACGTTAATAAAGTATGTCATTCGGTCAGGCGCGCCATTTCTCGATAACACCACACTTTGGGTGTAAATCTGGATTGACGTCATCATACACATGATGAGCTGAAAAAAGAGTACGGGTTTAATCGTAGGATAAGTCACCTTTAAAAACTTGTGCCAGGCGTTGCCTCCGTCCATCTCAACGGCCTCCAGCAGTTCTCCAGGGACGTCCTGCAACGTGGCGATAAATACAACGATTGTCCCGCCGCATGTCCACAGACTCATAATAAACAAGGTGTAGAAAATCTGAAGTGGATCGTTGAGAAAATCCCAAGGCGGAATGCCCATTTGAAGTAGAACCCAATTGACGAGCCCACCTTTGGCCTGATTTTGCAATAGCATCTGCCAAACGATCGTTGTCGCTAGCATCGGTATGACAGATGGCAGAAAAAAGATAGCTCTTAGCAAATTTCTCCCAAGAAACTTGCGGTTCAGTAGCAAGGCAACGATCAGGCAAAACACGATAACAAGCGCAACGTTTACAAAGGCGTAAACCAGCGTAACCGTAATCGACTTTTTGAATTCAGAGCTCGGATTGCTGAAAATATACCTAAAGTTATCCAATCCGATCCATTCCATGACCTGACTACCGCTCATAATCGTAATTTTATGAAAACTGTAGTATAAACTGGCGAGCATAGGATACATCGTCAGCACCAAAAATCCGATAATGGCGGGGGCAGCGAATAGATATCCGGCAATGGCCTCTTTGGTGGCACCTTTTGCAAATCTTCTGGCAGGAACGGTTTCCGAACTGATTTTGCGTTCTGGATTCATAAGCATAGCCTCTCTTTTTGAATTCAAACTTTCTTCCTATGGTTAGGAAACCTTCCCGCTTTCCCACAGCGACTTGATTGCCGGCATAATCGCATCATAAATTTCTTTGACGCTTTTTTGGCCAGATAATGCCTGATCAATCGACTTTTCATATTCCGTGTTCATTTTTAAATAAGCCGGAACATAATACGCAGGCCATTGGACGATGGCATCCTTCGTCGTGGCATAGCTAAGAATGGTTTCCTTTGCACTTGCTGGTAGTTCAGCGGTCCATTTATCAATTAAAGCTTGGTCTGTATACCAGTCCGCCTGATTGGGCAACCATGCTCCGCTTTTCAGCAAGTCCAGGCTGTTTTCTGGGTTAACCATATAGGCATAGAATTTTTTGGCCTCTTCGATATGTTTGGAAGTATTGTACACAACGAGTGGAGCTCCAGCATTCATGGTTACTGCTTTCTCCATTTTCGGGAGCACACCTACACCAATATCCTCATTGCCTTTGATATTCGCTAAATCCCAGGATCCGCTCACAGTCATAGCATAACCCCCGCTTAACGCATCCACAGCGGAGCCAATTCCTGAACTCCAAGTATAGCTAAAGGCAGAAGAAACTTTGTCTTTGTTCACAAGATCAGCTAGTTTCTGAATACCTTCTGTCGTTTGGGGGGAATCCCATTGGAACTCTTTTCCATCTGGGGATACAATGCCTCCTCCATTGGCGTTCGCTGCCCAGAAATGATGAAATTCACGCCCTGCCGTAAAACCAAGACCATAGTTTTCAGTCAATGCAGCATCGAATCCAGCATCGGCGGCTGTCTTACCACTCGAATCCTTGGTTAGCTTCTTAGCATTGGCAACAAAGGTATCCCAATCCCAGGCTTCTTCAACCTTAGTAGGTGGATATGGAACCCCAGCCTCATCAAATTTCGATTTGCTATAGAACAACAGTTCCATTTGGTTGGACAAGCCTACACCGATAACTTTCTGTTCTGGAGTATGGATGGTGATTGCAGGAAGTTTCTCCGGAATGCTTCCATCCGCAAGCAGGTCGGAAATGTCCTCTAAAATGCCCATCTCATTATACTTTTGAATGTCAGCTTCCCCCATGTAACTGATGTCCGGCAATTCTCCGGACTGAAGCCTCGTCTGGATGAAGGTGTCGAATGTGCCGTCTGCCGGCAACACCTGCGCATTAATTTTCACCCCGGTGTCCGCCGTATATTTTTCTGCAGCGGATTCCACCAGTTGCTTCTGTACATCATCCCCCCAATACAACAACTCAAGGGTGATGCCCCCAGCGGACGGATCCCCGTTGCCTGCTGCTGCATTTTTGGCATTGCCGGAACAACCTGCTAACGTGGAGAAAGCCAAGGTTAATGCGAGAGACAGAACCAACTTGCGCTTACCAAACCTCATGTTTGTTTCCTCCCTTTTTCAATGCTATTTATTTCAAGTCAACGAATTTAATCGTTTAACTTAAAAACATGGTCTTGTTTCATATCCGGATGATTATATGGTGCTGATTGTGACCAAGCCTGTACTTCCCTTTATAGAACAAGTGGAAACTGCCAAGTTAGAAGACTCGTCATAGGCAAACTCTGAACTTTCCATTTTCCAGGCGAATGCTCTTTTGCAATGTTCCTAGAGGAGCTCGGAATTCTAAGTGTTCTTCACGGAATACGTACCTGGACGGATACGCCGCATAACTTTTCACGGTCCAACCGTCATGCTCTTCTGTCACGAATCCGTTGACACAACTTAATCTGCCTTCTTCATCTCGATAGAGGTACGTCGTAGTTCCAAACCCCAGCAAATACGCCACTAATTCTTCACCCATATCCCAGTCATCCCCCGATACATCGGAGAACAAAGCGGCAAACAGCGGATCATCTGCTTCCACGAACACCGATTGTCCGAAACGATTACGCGACAATGACGGCATGTTCAAGTTGGGTGCAGATACACTATACGTCGAAGCGGCTTCACCTGGCTCCATCTTTCGCGGGGTGGATCTTACATTCCAGTCATAGCAATGAAAGATTGCCATCGTAGAGCGATAGGCTGCTTCCAGATATTCTGTATTACCGAGATGTTCATAAGCAACCAATGCCGACGATGCCACTAGTCCTCCCCACAAGGAATGAATCATTGGGGACAGTGCTTCCCACCATCGATCCGGATTCTGCAGCCTATAGTCGTTGCTGAACCCGATATTCGCCAAAATAAGCTGACCATATTGTGAAGCCTCGTCGGTATGCCCAAGGAAACATAATGCGTTGCACGTTGGACCAAATCCCGCATTATCATAGAAGTGCTCAGTAACGGCCCCGCCATAGTGCCGAACACCAATTTCCATTTCCTGTCCAAAGCGATCCCATAGCTGTCGTAGTTGGTTATGTAATTCAGCATATTCCTTGTCTTTCAACGCTTGTAGCAGTTCACGTATGTAAAGGATAAACACACCATTTAGACGCGATTCGTCCTTTTCTCGCTGACCTGAATGGCAATCTGGATCAAGTCGCAAACACATAACTTCGGCGGCCCATTTCAAATACTCGGAAGGAGAATGCAAATGAAGCAGCTCTTCATCCATTTGTGATAATAGATAAAAAACGTGCGCGATATAATCGAAATCGTAGATACGATAAAAGTTACCGTACAAAGGTTTCGGCCGGGACAAATCACCTTCAATGAACCAGTGCACCTTCATATCTAGCACCGCAGCTGCTTCCGTCTTTTTAACCTGCTCGGCAACAGGCGAAGACATCCCATTTTTCATCAATAAGAATGCCAATTTTCCCAGTGACTCACCTTGGTTAGATAACGGACGGAATGCATGGGGCCGATCCGCTGTCTCCCCGCCTTCATAGCTATTTAATGCCAGCCATTCAGCTCGCTTTTCAAGTAAGGTGTGAACGGGTTCAAGGACATTCCAAACCAGCATGTCACGACGTCCGTCCTTGAGTATCAACTCCAGTTTACGTTCTCCCGGTACGTCAGCGGGTAGGGTTACTATGAACTCCTGTTCAACAACAGGGTTGCTAATTTGATTAGAGCCTACGTCTAGTGACATAGACTTTTCTGAAGGAACCAGTAGTGCGGAGATATCCTGCTCTTCAATGCCATTCTGGTGTCCAGGCGCACTGTATAGCTTTAACGACCTTATTTCAAGATCCCTAGGCAAACGGACTGAGGCTGTGAATTGTCCTCCTTCAGGCACAACGGGTGTAAAGCTCCAGTGAGGATGTCCGAGGACCTTGCCTTGGTGGTAGAAATCCGTCAGATTCTGGAATGACACAAATCCGTACTCCCAATTTTCCGCTTGCCCGGGCGTTAACGTTAAAGAGTTGTAAGCGCCATCATAGATCCAATCGGTAAGTACCAAATCTTTCAATGAGGTCCCATCCTCCACTAAAGAAAGTCTGTGGAATAACAAGCCGTCCAAAGATGGAGAAACTTGCTCTAGAAAGCGGTTACAATAACGACAATGAGAACCCATGGTGGATGTATTCCCTCTGAGCGTGTAGATTCCCAGATGAGGTCCGTCGTTACTTCGTCGTACAGCAGCAAACTTGGCAAAGTTCCCACCGATGTGCGTAAATACGGCGCAGGATTCATGCATGTTACGGTAAACATCATGCGTCCGAAACATAATGTAGGCGAGAGAAAACCACACATGCAACCCTTGAATTTTAATGTTCGTATCCGATTTATTGGTCAGTTTGATACCCCAGCGGAATTGATCGCCTTCCAGCAAATATGAAAACAAGATCTTGACCTGTACATCTTTGAACTCAACAGTAACATGGTTCGTGCTATGTTTCGTAATATTTGGCTCAAACATCGAGCTTTGAACAAACCTATCATTCAACTGCATACTCCATTCGCCAAAGAGCTTATCCTCATCCTCTTGGAATCCAACCTCTTGCAAATAATGAGGATCTACTACCCAATTCATCTCATGCGGATCATCTTTCATCACCAAGGACTGAACGGTACCACGTTCACCAAATTCGATCCTGAATTTTTCATTACTAAGAATGGTCACTCAGATCTCCCTTTCATTGATCAGAATTAAGTTAAACGTTTAAATTACTTTGAAAAGAGAAACTTAAATTCCTCTTTGGTATTGCAAAGCCTACCTGCGTTGGTTCTATATATGGAAACTGGCATGCGCCTTTTTAGCTTTTAAGCTTCCGAACGGAATCGCGTTCGATCAAGCGACATTCCGGCATGGTTAGGTTTTGAATATCTTCTCCATTGATTAGGCGGTAAAGGGTTTCTATCGCTAAATCTCCCATCTCATGAAGCGGTAATCCCATTGTTGTCAGACGTGGGCTCAGGTAATCGCTGAATTCCCGATCATCAAAACCAACTACAGAAATATCTTCAGGAACGCTTAGCCCCTTTTCCTTCGCGGCCTGAAGAACCCCGACGCCCATAACATCGTTCATTGACAGGATCGCAGTCGGCGGATTGTCCATGTCGAGTAGCTCGTTAGCGTACCTATAGCCCGAATCTCTTTCCCAATCCCCCATCTTTATTAAGGAAGGATCAAACGGCAATTCAAAATCGGTGACTGCTTTGTAATAACCGTTTAATCGGCGTCTTGAAGGGATTGAATCCATTAAGCCACTAATAATTGCGATGCGACTGTGTCCCATTTGTACCAAGTAGGACATCGCTTCATAAGATGCCTGTTCATCATTATACTGAATTGAAATATCGTCTTGTGTGTAACCGTAGGTGTATATAATCGGTTTACCTTCAACATTGATTAGACCTGTCAAGTCGCGAGTGTGAACTCCGATGTAAATGATACCATCCACCTGTTTACCAAGCAGTTCAGATACAGCACTGCCTGCATACTTACGGTAAGCTTCGACGTCTTGAAAATTACGGCCAATTCGTTTGTCGAGCCTAAGGTTAACCAGCAGGATATGAAGGTCGTGACGGTCTCCAAAGTCGTTAATACCATCGATAATATCCGGAGCGTTAAAAACAGTCACATCCTCCGTAATAACACCAATTGTGTTGGTACGGTTACGTTGGAGGCTTTTAGCAATCTCGTTCGGTTTGTAATTCAATGCTTCGATGGCCTCCTGGACCCTTCTGCGCGTTTCGGGACGCACATTGCGAGTGCCGTTGAGTACATAGGAGACTGTAGCAATAGAAACATTAGCCCTAAGTGCGATGTCCTTTATGCTAGTTTTTCTCATAGGTCTCTCCTGTCTAAGCATACGAACCATCGTTCATTAGCTGTTTAAACGTTTAGATTTTACTTTGATGATTGAATATTACCTTACAATCACTGATTTAGCAATCGTTATTTGGGATTTTATTTTCACAATATTTTGAGCTGAGACACTAGCCTTGACTTTATCATGACTAAGAGCAGATCTCTTTTATTAGACGTTAAATTAAGTTAAAACTTCCATATTCTATTGAACATAAAGGCCCATTTAGCATAATAAAATACAGCTGATCACCGGGGCTCTAATGTGATTAAACTAACCTCCCTGTTAGTTGAACAAAGGTAGCCAATTACATTGATCGGCTACCTTCTTTTATTTTTTTGATCTAACGTTTTTTATTTAAATTGAAACTTGGCTTCTACCATATCACTTGCGATGGGTAACTCGTCACCCTTTTTCCAAATGAGGATAGGTTTTTTCGGTGACCCATAATATACGGCTCGTATTCCCACACCTTGATTGGATTTAATAAGAGGACGAACCGGTACCATATATACATCCCCATCATTTACCTTATAATTGATCTGGTTTACATTGAACCCGTCCGTCATTTTTACATGATATACAATTTTACCGTCCTTCAACTGACTTATATCAGTTATTCGTATTACCTCCGTAGGTAACTTGGTTCCTGCCCGGCAAACGATGAAAGAAAATCTCGCTGATCTCTTACCAAAGTATTTGTAACTTCGATGGTCTTATCGTTTATCCCCTTCTTAATCAGACCCGTAATCTCAGACCGGTAAGGTGGACAGATACGAACTCCTACATGCTCGCCAGTTAGCCACACTTCTGCCTTTTCATCTACTGAAAGAATAGCGCTTTTGGCGTTTTAGGACCATCATTTTGATTTAGCTTGATAGGTAGGTTGCGGTACCCCATAAAGATAAGAGCAATAACTAAGTGGTTGGCATCAACATGTGAAGTCATGTAAACCAGCAATCATCTAGAGTCTTGACAAATCGTGCACGATGCACCAAAATATAAATCGTGCACGATGCACCAAGTATAAGAGTTTAAGAAAATATACAGGTTCACAAAAAGATCCTTTTGTTTGAAATTTTTCAAATAGTATAAGTCAAAAAGACAGTGAGGTAGCATGATATGAAAACTCCAAAAATTGTAACAATTAAAGAGCAAGTGTACGAAATAATTAAAAATAGGATTTTGACTCAGGAATATCAATTTGGCGAAAAAATCAATATTGGTTCATTAAGTAAAGAACTTGGTATCAGTAATTCTCCAATACGCGAGGCATTGAGCCAGTTAGGACAGGAAGGCCTTGTTGTATCTACACCTAACAGTGGCTTACGTGTAGTAAATATGTCAAAAAGAGATTTATTTGAACAGGCACAAATGGTTTATTTTTGGATGACTGGCTCCTATAGATATTGTGCTGAAAATGATAAGACAGAACAGTTAGTTAGAGGCCTTGAAGAATGTCTAAAAAAACAGAAAAAATATTATGAAGAGAAAAATCATTATAAATTTATCTATTATTCCAACTACTTTGACCGATGCATTTTAGCTGCGACAGAAAATAGCCGATTGCTAAAACAATTCGATGCTATTTTCCCCTTGTTCTTTCTAGCTTCAGGGTCATATCTTCAAGGAAGTGAAAAAGAATGGCATCTTAGCATTCAAGAGCACGAGAAAATTTTGTTAGCAATAAAAGAAAAAAAACATGATGAAGTTCAAGAGGCAATTAAGGTGCATTATTTTAAGCCTAGCTGGACTTTAGATATATAAGGAAAAGTATTGGAGAAGGTGGTTTGTATATTCATGAAATTTAAACAATCTAATGAACAATCAGTTGGGGTTATATCAGGAGCAAGCGCTTACATTATATGGGGAATATTGCCTGTATATTGGAATCTTATTGGTTCACTTTCTGCTAAGGAAATTCTTGCTCATCGAATTGTTTGGTCTTTTGTCTTTATGATTCTTGTCTTAGTTTTTATGGGGAAGTTAAAACAATTTTTTATTGAACTGTGCACACTGTTTAAAGAACCAAAGAAATTGTTTGTTATTTTCGCTGCTTCCATTGTAATAAGTATGAATTGGTACACTTATATTTGGGCTGTAAGTAATAACCATCTCGTTGAGGCAAGCTTGGGCTATTACATTACTCCTTTGGTAAGTATTTTGCTTGGCCTTATTTTTCTCAAAGAAAAGCTATCGTTTTGGTCAACTGTTGCCTTTATTCTAGCTTCTATTGGCGTACTTAATATGACTTTAAATATTGGTACTTTTCCTTGGGTGGCTTTATCTCTAGCTATTACTTTCGGTATGTATGGGTTATTGAAAAAGATTACTCAATTAGAACCTATGACAGGTCTTACTATAGAAACACTTATTATGGCCCCTTTTTCCTTACTATTCTTAGGAAATCTTCAGATGAAGAATGAGAGTGTATTTACTCAAGGTTCACCTCAAACAATTTGGTTATTAATGGGGGCTGGAGTCATCACTGCCGTACCTTTGCTCTTATTTGCGATTACCGCAAAACGTGTTTCATTAGCTATGATAGGTTTTCTTCAATATATTGCACCAACTATTATGCTTATTCTAGGAATCTTACTCTATCATGAACCATTTAATTACGAACAAATTTCATCATTTATCTTTATATGGATTTCACTAATTCTATATACCCTATCTAAATCAAAATGGTTTATCAAAATGGAAAAGAAAATATTATATTTAAAGGGATAACTCTTGCTCTAAAATTTTCTTTCTCTATTTGTTTATGAGAATTCAACTCAATGTATAAGCGGAACTAGTCAACACAGAGTTACCAATAAAAAATGTCCCTTCATACAGTTCCATATATAAGCATCCATTCCAGGAAACACTCTTCAAGTCATTTAAGCTACGCTATCCTGCCCGTTCGTATTATGAGATCAACCAATTCTTTCTGGTTGATCCTTTTTGTATTAACTTCGAGGATTAGGGTAGCCGGGTCGAACGTACCTGCCCGTGGGACCAGATCCCGAGCGTTATAATGTTCACCCCTACTTGTCATGACCATGATTGAGGCTGGTTGGGACATCGATCCCGTATCACATGCGATGCTGTGGAGCGACAAGGAGTTCGTTGGGGCTACCGGTTAATTGATTTCGAGGAGAGATAAAATGAACCCTGTTATCGGGCTAGACATATCTAAAGAAGAAAGCCACGGACAAGCTTTCTTAGATCGAGGAAAACCATACCGAGGGATTTTCTATTTCCAACACACACGGGATGGGCTTGAGATATTGCTTCAAGTTATTCAGGACATCGAACGTGAATCAGGTCATCGGCCTACAATCATTCTGGAAGCAACCGGGCACTATCAAAGCCCTGTCGTTCAATTTCTAGAGGAACATCACTATGTATTTATCGTAATCAATCCGCTCATTTCCAATCGGTTTCGAAAAACGAATCTCCGTAAAGTGAAAACGGATGCTGCTGACGCATATCTTCTGGGCGAGCTGTACTATAGAGAGGAATTCGAACCATTCAAAAAAAGAGGTGTGCAACTTCTTAATATACGTTACCTGACGCGACAACACGAGTCCTTCTCTAAGATGTGTGTGCAGACGAAGTTGCAATTCCAAGCTGTTCTGGATCAGGTCTTCCCAGCGTATAAAGGTGTTTTTGGGGCTATGTATTCTAACGTATCTCTTCGCTTCTTGCATGAGTTTCCGACCTCATCCTACGTTTTAAAAGTCAGTGAAGAGACACTTAAAACGACAATTAACGCACTGCTATCTTCAAAACGTGGGCGATCAGAGAGGTGGATTAATGAACGGGTTCAACGGTTGATGGTGGCTGCAAAACAAAACCCATTTCAGCAAACTATGTATGAGAGCCACCTCATCAATCTTAAGATCTTAATTAGCCTTATTCTTCAGTACCAGGAGCATCTTGCTATGTTGGAGAAAACCATCGATGCCCTAGCTACTGAGATTGAAGAGTATGATTTAATCCAGTCGATTCCCGGTATTGGCCCTAAAATTGCTGCAACAATTTTATCGGGAATTGGTGAAGTCGATAGATTTGATCATCCTAAGAAACTAGTTGCCTTTGCAGGCATAGATCCCAGTATTTTTGCTTCAGGTAAATTTACAGCAACCCGGAATCGAATTACCAAACGTGGTTCCAGGCAGCTTAGGTACGTACTAGTTATGGCGGTACAGTGTGGCCTAATCCGATCTCGCGACACTCGAATTAAAGAGTTTTACGAACGCAAGAGAGCTGAAGGCAAACCTCACAAAGTGGCATTGGTAGCATGTGCGAACAAGCTAGTTCATTGGTTGTATGCCATTTTGAAAAGTAAGAAATCGTTCCGTTCGGTATTACAAAATAATGGTGTAACCTTCCAATTAAGCTCGGATTGGAAGGTTATTTGGTATGCTTATTAATAAATATAACACAGGCTCTCGAGTTGTTTTGCTGGAAATGTTGACAAGCTATTAGCTGGTATAGCTTAATGAATTAACAAGGAAAAAATCGATTAGGAAAACACCTAATCGGCATAAGAGCATCTTCTTGTCCATACGATAAACGGTTCAAGTTCTTGTCTTTTTACAATGACTAAGATCTAGGCAATGTGTTCGTCCCTTGTTACAAAAGTATATTCCCCCTTTCCATTTAAGGCTATAGTTCCGGTTGAAATACTTTTGAGCATTGAAGCTGGTCTCTTGATCATTATCCAGCCATTAGTGCCGTTAATTACTCAATAGAGACCACCACTTCCACTAAGATGTTTTCTAATCGGAAATGGGAACATGTTCTTGTCCATTTCCGCAATCGGGCTACATTCTTGTCCATTCCGGTAATCGGTACAAGTTCTTGTCCTCAACCACTAGTTCCATTACCAAAATTTCGTACTTTTAATACCTAAACACTTGTGATTTACCTTTTCAGCGTCTCAGTTGTCCATAAAAATTTGAATATTTCCATGTATTAAGGTGCTTAATGAGGTTTTGAATACATATGGTCATTGTTTAGGAATATATCTAATCGGAAATAGGAACATGTTCTTGTCCCTCTCGGCAATCGGTACAAGTTCTTGTCCTCAACTGCCAGTTTTAGTCTGATATTTCGCTTTTTTAATGCCTAGCCGACAGTGTTTAACCTCTCATCGTGTCAGTTTTCCTTTAACAATATGAACATTGTTATGTATTATGGTATTTAATGAAGTTGTAAATGTGTGTACTTAATGTTTAGATATACACCTAATCGGCAATCGGACTATGTTCTTGTCCATTTCGGTAATCGGTACAAGTTCTTGTCTTTTGCTCGGGACAAGAACTTGTACCGATAAAATAAAAAAGCCGCTAAAATAGCGACTTCAATCGGACTATGTTCTTGTGTCCCTCGACAGGACAAAAACATTGTTCCTTAAAGGACAAGAACATTGTTCCATTGCCCTCTTTTTCCTGAATAAATGGTCTGATCAATACTATCGTTGGAAAGACAGTATTGATCAGAGAGTTCATCTATCGTTAAACCATTGATATATTGTTGACGTATTGCCTCGTTTCAGTGTCTTAAGTATTTTCGACTTCCCGAATTTTCGCCCCACTTCTTCCGTTGCCCTTCAGGTGTTGGGACGTAAACCATGTTACCGTGGATATATTTCTTTTATCTCCACTACCTGCTAAATTTCTAGTCAGTCTCGATATATGGATAAATGTGTCTATCTGCATCTATGTTCCTCGTAATTTCTCTCATCTCATATGGTTTAATGTGCCAACGGTATGAAGATATTTCCGCTATGTAGTACTGGCTGATAATCGCCCCCCATTTATTTAGCGGACACACTTGCTTGAAAGTTAAAGTTTATTTAAAACTTCTGATTTTGTTACATTCTATACTAATTCATCATGTATTAAACTATTATTATGCAATGAGAAACTCTATTTCAACCTGTGAGGTGATTTGATGAACAAGATTTTAGCGATCTCGATTTTGGGAATGGGTTTAACAGGTGCTGTTTTAATCATCTCAATTGCTCTGTTGTTTAACCCCCCAATAGGAAGTGTGTTGAAGATGGTTACTGCTGCTTCAACATTATCTTTTATTATATTTGCTGTTTCGGCTTTGATATTTCGTCGGCGATTAGATGATGAAAATAGAGAGTAATATATTTATACTTCCTCGATTTAGGACGAATGATTCCCAGTAGCAATCCTAACAATGTTTCTGCTTATCTTCAGAAAATAATGAAATATATCTCCTCCAACATGCATTCTCCCCTACAAGCACCCATGCCAGAAAATAGAATCTTCTGTTTTAAAATATATAGAGGCAGTGGTCTTTCTATACCTTGTTTTTCCATAACAGTCCAATATAGTTATACATCCCCCCATCCTCTTGCCAATAGTGATGACCCGCACTTGGGTCGTCCTAGTTAACGGAGGAGACCTTTTTCGTGATTTATATACTCATGCGTAAACATATCAAAAAAGGATCGTCAGCATTTCTGCAACGATCCCTGTTGTCAGTCCACTAGTTGAAATCAGTAGCTGATCAATTTGATGCCTTCTTAATCTTTAGCTTACTCGAATAACTCTCTGAGCATCCTATCCTTGTTATTCACAAACTCTTTCATCATCATAAAATGGTCGGTTTCTTCCAATACTTGGACTTCGATACCATCCGGCTTTAAATTGTAAATAATCGAATCTGGGTATGCCATAAGGATTGGGGAATGGGTCGCAATTATAAATTGAGAGTTTTGCAAAACAAGTTCATGGATTCGTGTCAGCATCGCCATTTGGCGAAGGGGAGACAGTGCAGCCTCAGGCTCATCCAGTATATATAATCCATTCTCTCCGAACCGATGAATGAAAGTAGAAAAGAACGACTCTCCGTGCGATTGCTCATGCAAGGACTTGCCACCGTACGAATCTTTAATAGGGCGAATAGGGCGACCGAATGAAGGTTGACTGTCCAACTCATCGATCGTTGTGGCTAAATTATAATAACTCTCTGCCCGGAAGAAGAAGCCATCCCTCGGGCGTCGCGGACCTCTGATCAATTGTATATATTCATATAAACTCGAGTGAGTAGCCTGGGTTGAGAAGGAAAAGTTGATCGTCCCACCCTCCGGGTTAAATCCCCATGCGACAGCAATGGACTCCATCAGTGTTGATTTGCCCATTCCATTTTCACCTACGATATAGGTTACCTTGGGGTGGAAATCAAGAGTATTTAGGTTTCGAATGACCGCCAAATCAAAGGGGTAACGATTATAGGTGGGTACTTGTTGCCGCTTAAGCTGAATTTGTCGTAAATAGGGATGCTGTATATTAATATAGTTCACTCCCTTTTAAAACTTTGATCGTTATGCTTACCTTTTTTTTGGAAAACACTGACTCATGTTTGTCTCAAGCTTTAGTTTACTCCATCAAACAAATAATACCACATACCGAAACTAACCTGCCCGTTAGTTTAATGAAACAGATAAATGTTCTAATCGACATCGGTACCATGTTCTTAAAATCGTTATTCAAACGAAGTCTTATATTAATGTGGGTTTTATCTCGCCATAGGAGTTCCATCATGCTGCTATTCAGATAACTATCTAATCTGATATGACACAATGTTCTTGTCCTTTTGGCAATGGAACCAAGTTCTTGTCCTCAGCTGGGGACACTGCCATGCTTATTCATATGAAAAGAAGTCCGCAGAATCTGCGGACCTAATTGTGTAATACATCATGTTCCTCATAGTGCTTCAAATCAAGAAAATACCTCACGATTACGGAACGCTCGATATGTACCAATTACAACTACAGCAGTAACTACAGTCATAATAAGCAAATACAACTGTAGATATGACACCTCTACCCTGAATATGGAGTAGTTTACTGGAGTTTGGAACAGTCTCGTTACCCGCATCATTGTACTGAAGGAAAATTCCTCAATCCACTTCGCCCATCCTGGGTTAAAGTTCATCACATCAAATGCCAGATAGGGCACGCCTACAATAGCCACATTAATGATTATGGCAACAAACGCCGTTGAACTGAGCGAAGAGACCCATAGCACAACGCATCCAAAAACCAGGCTGCCTACCAAGTGTGTGACCAACTGAACTACATAATACTGAAGCGCAGACAACCTATAAGGCGAGAATTCATAATCGAAGCTTTGAAAGTACATGCCTACACTCTGTATTGGGGTATCTGCTCCAGCCAAATTCCCAAACCTCAACCAGTAGATTAGCAAGTTGATACTTGTAAACAAGATGACGCATAGGATAATATATACTATTGAAGCCATCAATTTAGCCGATACGATTTGGCTCTTCCCTCGCTTGCTGCTGCGTACCAACGCTGCCGTTCCCAATGCATATTCCTCTGCGAATACGGGAGCCAGTCCCAGCAAAATCATGATCATCATAAAAAGCACGCCAAATTGATCAATGTATTCCAACAGATAGCCCCAAGGTTTATTGTAGTGAATTTCAGTGACGTTTACGGTCCGTTCCATGACATTCCCGCTATCATCAGTTTTGGTGTAGTTTTTTATGGATTCCGGCGAAAATATGGAAATCTCATAAAATACGCCATATCGATTCTGATTCGCTTCATCACTGTAACCCTTGTTTTGTAACTGTTCCTGTGCAGCCTGAACCTTCTCAGCCGTAATGGCTCCTTCATAGGGTTTGTAGAACGACGTACCGTTCATCGGCCCCGGATGTCCGAGATAGGCATACAGAACAAGAAGCATTAGTAGCCCGGTGAGTGCAAGATAGATACTTTTACGCGTCATTATTTTAACAAATTCATATCGGGTCAAACGAATCACGATGTCGCCTCCTCATCAAAATAGTGCATATATACATCTTCAAGCCGAGGGGCCTCTGGCATAGCTTGTGGGACAGGCCGTTCTTTTGCCAAGATTCTCGCCACAATACCATCGGACTGATAGGACAATCCGCTTACCTTGAAATGAGAGGTGAGTTCGACAAGCTGCTGTTCAGTTAACGTTGCAGTCCAAACGCTGCCTTGCATACTGTTCATGATCGCTTCCGGTGTGTTCTGAGTGATCAGTTGACCTTCATTCATCAGGATCATTTCCTTACAGGAGAACTCTAGATCAGAGATAATATGCGTCGATAACAGTACAATCCGGTCTCTTCCCAACTCACCGATAATGTTACGAAATCGAATACGCTCCTTCGGGTCAAGGCCAGCCGTAGGTTCGTCGAGAACTAGAATTTGTGGATCATTTAGCAAGGCTTGTGCAATTCCGAGCCTCTGCTTCATACCGCCAGAGAACGTACGAATTTTATGTTGTGCCTGCTTTTCCAGATCAACCATACGTAATGTCTCCTGCACTCGAATAGCGGCTTGATTCGTACTCAGTCCTTTCAACGAACACATGTACATGAGAAATTTATGAGCACTGAAACGATTATAAAATCCAAAGCGCTGCGGCATATAGCCCAATATATCGCGATAACGATCCCCCATCTGTTCAATGGATTGCCCATCCAGCATAATTTGTCCGGACGTTGGCTTGGCGATGTCTACAAGCATGCGAAGAAGCGTTGTTTTGCCTGCTCCATTTGGTCCAAGCAGGCCGTAGACGCCACCGCTGGACAGCCCTAACGTGAACGATTTCACGGCCCACTTGTTTCTATACTTCTTGGATACGTTATCCATGGTCAATTTCAAAGGAATAACCTCTTTCCGTTTGTGATGTATATTTTCGCGTCATCTGCCGGATCTGACTGATCAACAGAACCACTCCACATAATGCGATTGCAATAAGTACTGGGGTCTGAATCGATTGTACTAAAGTAACAAATCGGGGATTGCTTAACATAAGCCAGAAAAGCCCAAACCATGCGACCAAGAAAATACTAACAGCTGTTCCACCCCGAACACGCATAGCCAGCCACAAACTAGCCCCTGCCGCAATCAGCAGTTGGGTATACCACAGAGCGACGCCACTCCATGAGATGAAACTTCCTCTTCCGCCAGATACCAATAGCATAAGAAGCAGAACAAATACCATATTTCCTGCAAGCACGACGATCAGACGAGTCAGCATTAGCTGTTGTGCCGTAATTTTACAGGTCATTTCGATCTCCATCAGCCCCTGATCCCGACCTTTGAATACTTCCAGTAATCCGAGAATAAAAGGTACAGGTACCAGAATAAGTCCACTCATATATGGGGATATTGTGCTGCGGGTTCCCAACCAGAATCCGCACAACAGAAGCAATGCGCAAACTAGCCAGTACGATTTGTGGAAAATCATAACCTCACCCCGAACGAGTTGGAACAGTTCTGTAAATGATTTCCCCGGTGATTGCTCCAGATGAACATTCATCTGTCCCGGCATATGTGCAACCAAGGCCCTTATCGTCCTATCGATCTCCATCTCGGATGGATATTCAACCACATAGTCATCCAAAAAAGGAGCAATTTCGGCGTACTCCTCCATCTCCAATTCAGCTCGACGCTTCCTTCTATCTTCGTTTTCTGTACGTTTCATCCCGCTCACCTCCCACAATGATCTCTTTTAACTTTGTTATGCCCAAGCGTATACGTGATTTCACTGTCGACTCATTCGATCCCGTCAGCTCGGCAACCTCTTTGATCTTTAGTCCGTTGTAATAGTTCAGAATGACCGCGTCCCGCTGATGCTCAGGCAAACTTTGTACCGCCAGCCTGACCTTATCATTCTGAAACCGTTTATAGAATATGTTCCACACATTCTGGTGCTCACTTGGTGGGAGCGCCTCTTCTGTTAACTCACTCTCTCTGAGTTGTTGCTTGAACTCGCGCCCACGAAAGTAATCCATACAATGATTCACTGCTATTTTCAATAACCAGTGACTGAATTTTCCGTTATCTCGATAATTCTCCAATGAATTCATCATTTTTACAAATACCTCTTGAGTTAGATCAAAAGAGATATGATAATCTCCCGTTTTTCGGTACACATATGAAAATATCGACTTGTAATGCCGCTTCACCAAAACTTCCATTGCAGCCCGACTTCCTTCACGAATCTCATGAATTAACTCTTCATCATCCAACGCTCCCTCACCCCCTCAAACTAATTAACGATAACTTGATCATAAAAGATCAAAACTATTTATGTCTTGCTTTATGCATAATGCAAAATTAGCCATTACGAATATTCCTGGGTAGCCCATGTGAAGGTCAAGGCCCTATATTATTAAAAAAGCGGGGAAATTCCTGCTTGCTTCCAAGCTGTTGAGAAAGTCTCACCAGCCTATAGATTTTCATCTAATCGGTAAACGGAAGATGTCCTTGTCCCTAGCCTAGGACAAGAGCTTGTACCGATAAAACAAAAAAGCCGCTAAATAGCGACTTTAATGGGATCATGTTTTTGTCCCTCGACAACTTTGTTATTAAGTATATTCGTTTTGGTTGTATGAGCATCATTGATCTAAACCTTAAAGTTCTCTCGCATAATACATCCACAGTGCAAAAAATACGATTAAAACAAATAATAAGCAAGTTAGTAAGGTGTAGAATATCAAGGGATTAAAGAAACCGGCGATCACGGAGGCAACGCCCAGACCAATGAGAATGATTGCTGTGCTGAGTGTGCCGGCTCTCTGGAGTATCATTACACTCCGCTCGTCATTCTCCTCAATATACTGCTTCTTCAGCTCGGCTTCATTATTACTGGCTTTTATATACCTGACGAGGAAGAAAGCGACGGCCACTTCAACCCCGATAAAAGCGCCTGTGTGAAATCCCTTTATAAAACTAGGTAAATCGGGTAGTCCACCTCGGTAAAATATAAGTCCTACATAGATCAATAGGGTAGCAGCGGCTACCAGTGACAGTACGTTTTTGCGAGTTTTTACTTTAATCTTGTACTTGTCCATTTACATTTCCTCCACTTCGCTGAAATCAAAAACATCTTCAATGGCGAGTCCAAAAAAATTGGCAATTTTGTAAGCAAGAATAAGGGAAGCCGTATATTTTCCCCTTTCAAGAGAGGTAATGGTCTGCCGGGTAACACCAACAATTCGTCCCAGCTCTTCCTGTGACAGTTTATGCTGCTTACGCAGTTCTGCAATTTTTGTCTTCAAGTGATCACGTCCTTGCAATGTTTGCTTTGCAATTTTAGCATAGTTCACTTTGCATTATGTGTCAAGTTCACTTTGCATTTTTACTTACATCTGAATGCAAAACAAGCCAAGGCTCTCTTTGTAAAAGAGGCTTGGCTCGGTTGATTTTGTTTATATAAGATGCCAGAAGAGTGTACTTTAACAGAGCAAATGGTTGAAGCGCTTGGTGTTACCCCTATAGAAACGTATGTAGGCCGTGACTTAATGTTTGTATTGGAAAGTGAAAAAGCGGTTCAAACCGCTACACCTGATCTCTGGAACCATAGATGGTATACTCGTACACTATTTATTCGGGTCTCGGTGCCACTTATCATCTCCCATTATTCTATCAACAATATGATGAGCTTCCCAAGCAGCCGCCATCTCTAACCCTTCACATTCTTCGCGAGTAGAAGGTTTAATCTCTCCCAAATGATATATTTCATACCCTCCTGATATCCTATCAATGATACAGGCAGGTGGGGGCCACGCCTCTTCTTCATCCGGGAACGGACGATTCTCAACGACCGGCCAATCACCTGATTTCAGTACATCATCATATACACCCACGATAAATTGGTATTCCTCTTCTTGAGGTAACTCTTCTATCGTGTCACTTATCACATTATAGATTGCAATGCTGGCATCTTTAAGCCTTCTCCCAAAGGCAAACTTACCGTTAGGCAGAGGTATAGCGTAGATATCACCCAATTTTATTCGTTTACGTCTCGTATTTTTCACGGTTTTCCAAACTCCTTCGTTGCGGCTTTAAGTTAGTATTTTTCAAGTTCTGTCTTTAAATCCTCAATTATTATATCGACTTCTAATACAGCAGAATCAGCATTATTTAAGAATATTGAAGGTTTAAAACCCTCTTTTTTCAAATTGGGTAGAAAATCGTCTATGAACTCGTACAAATCCATACTTTTACTTGAGTAAATTTCCCAACCTTCAGTTGCACAGTATTCCGCGAATTCTTTCTTAGGCCAAAATGGAAGTAATTTATTACCTTTATCATCTTCAGTAACTGACCAACCATTCTCATAAAGCCCCCACACTTCTTCTGAATCTACTACTTTTTTGATGCAGTATTCATAACGAATATTTGCAGGGAGATTGATGACTGAGTCAAATTCTTTCTGATCCATATTTCCTCCTAATGATGTTGTCCTTCGACAAGAGTTGCAGCCGATGAACTAAATTATCAAGTCTAAAATTAAACGACCGATTCCCAGGTAGAAATATTGGGAATCGGCCGTAAGCCAATTTTAGAGTATGAGATTTCAGGTTCTTCGGTTTGCCCAGGATCTGTTCCATCTGATCTTCATTCGCTCTATCCCAAATCGCAAATTACTGTTCTTTATACACGCGTACATAATCCACTTGCATCGTCGCCGGGATATCGGAGGTGTTCGGGGTACGGCCGCCATCAAAGTTTCCGCCGACTGCCAGATTCATAATGAGGTAGAATGGCTCATCAAAAGGTGCGTTCGGATTATTCGGTGCAGCTGCGGAATACCACTGCTCGTTAGTGACTTTATAGTAAAACTTGCCGTCTACATACCATTTAATGTTGTCCTCTTCCCAGACTACCGAGTATACATGATAATCATTGGCAAAAGTTTGCCCCTCCGGGAAGTGATAATCGCCGCCTGAATACTGGTTCCCGGGCCATTGTCCACCAAAGTGTATGGTACCGCTTACCGAACCAGGCAGACGACCTCTCGCTTCCATAACATCAATCTCACCTGATGTAGCCCAAGTGCCATATACCGAATCTTTTGGAAGCATCCACAGTGCTGGCCATACGCCATCACCTGTAGGAAGCTTGGCACGAAAATCGACTCTGCCGTACTTCAAGGACAGTTTATCCTTGGTGTTAATCTTTCCTGAAGAATACTGTGCATACCGATTTGGGTCTTGTGGGAAAGATTTACTATCGTTCATGGCTTTGATATTCAGCTTCCCGTCTTGTACATAAACATTTTGAGTGCTGTTCGTGTAGTGCTGCAGTTCTGCATTTCCCCATCCCCAAGTACCGGGATCGTTATTGAGATAATATCCTGTTTCATAGTTCCATTTGCTTGTATCCAGCGTAGTTCCGTTAAACTCATCCTGCCAGATGAGGTTCATGCCCGCGATTGCCGGGTCGGTTGGCGTTCCGATTGAGATATCCTCTTGATCAGATACATCCGGACGCGGAGCATTTGGATTGCCGATGAAAGTATAGTTTACGAAGTTGTTGCCAATATTTCCACCCGCCTGTCCGTTCAACGGATATCCGATACGGATCTGCATATTTTCTTGGATTGGCTGGAACCAAAGACCATAGATATAATCGGCCCAGTAACCCCACTGGTTGGCATCGGACATATTGTTATACCCATTAGCGGAGTATGCAAATTTGCTCTGGCTGGAGTTACTCAAATCCACCCATTGCCCATTCATGTTAATTTGGTATACAAAATTGCCCAGTTCCTTGGCGATTGGCGCACCCCCATCAATTTTGGGAAGCGGAACCCCTATGGAACCATTCGCATCTGCTGTGAAGGTTGTTCCTTCGTATGGCGTAATGACATATGAATTTCTTGTAGGTTCATTAAACGTGATGGTATAAACAAGATTAGCCGATGAAGTCTTTGATTCTAATTTGACATTGATCGACTCCGTTACGTTAAACCAGTACCCACCGCCGCCATCAGTGAATTGGCCAAAATTTTGATCGTAGATCCAGCCGCTGGCTGCGTTATTGTCAATATCAATCCAGGTGCTGCTGTTTACAGGTTTGACATACACCTTCAAATCATCCGCAACAGCTTCATAAGTGACCGCAGGATTATTGTTGAACGTTGGATATGTAAAGCCTGCACCGCCTGTGAAACTTGCTGTGATCTGTGGACCTTGTGTTGCATTCATCGCTGTAATGGTTGTTTTGTTGATGTTTTGGAACACAAGTTGATACTCCAGCTTAACACCATTCGCTTTGGAGTACAGTTGAATCTCGGTTGTTGCGGAGAGGGTGAACCAATAGCCATTGAAGCCGCCATCGCTCCAGTGCCCCCAGTTTTGGTTATAGATATAACCGCCTGCCTGGTCGATATCAACCCAGTTGTTGCCCACTTTTACATTAACGCCCACATCACTGTGAACATCATTCCATGTCGCGGAGCCTCCATTGAACTTAGGCATAACAAATCCGTAGCTGGCTTTGCCGACCCCAGATTTAGAAATAACAGGCCCGTCTGCTGGTGAGAAGTACTCCATTAAGGTTACGGTAGTTCCCGCTGCCTGAACCTTTGAAGCTGGCAGTATGCCAATACTAGCCAGCATCACAACCACAAGGAACATACCGAGTACCTTTTTCATAAACCGTTTCGCCGTAAAGTGAGATGGTTTCATAATTGTCCTCCTTTAATAGAATAATAGATTTTCCCAATCCATGTGCATAAAGGAAATCGCTTACATGAAGGGATATCTTTATTCTATCGAATAGGTTCATTTGCTGAAAAGGTACAATTGTTTTTGTGGTATCCCATTTTTTTAGCTTTTGATTCAATTGGCCTTCTGCCGCATCATCTGTCGGTACTCTGTGGGTTGGATCTGCATCACAAGTCGGAACGCGCGTGTAAAGCTTTTGTAGCTTTCATATCCAACCATAGCAGCCACCTCCACAATTTTATGATCGGTTTCGGCGAGAAGCCGCCGCGCTTTATCCAGACGCACATCTCGTAGGTATTCAGCAAAACCTTTACCAATATTCTTCTTAAACAGATTTGAAAAATAAGCATAATTAAGCGATACATGATTGGATACCATCGCGAGGTCCAGCGGTTTGTGGTAACTCTCGTGTATAAAACGAATGGCTTCATTAAGATCCTGCGAATGGCGATAGCTGCACTTATAGTCATAATATAACTGATTCAGCCGAAGCAGCTGCTGTTGCAGTGCTTGTATATACTCACGCATCCCTTGATAATTAAAGAGATTACGCAAGGATTCAAGGTCCAGCATTTCTTCCCCCATATAAGGGTGGATAACTCGTTGGTATTCCTCCATCATCTGAACGGTGGCGGCGCAGAGCTGTTGAGTATAGCGAATAGGATAGCGTTGCAGCACCTTTTTGTGAAATATTGCAGAAATACCCTGAGTGATTGTTCCGCTGTTATCTGTTCCAACCGACTGGAACAGTTCATATAAGTCTTCATAGGGAAGTTGCCATTGCTGCTCCATATGCTCAATATGTGCTGGGAAGATACTATACTGATCAGGAAACAAGTAACTGTGGCGATAGAGCTCAAGCACTTGGGTATAGCTGTCTGGTAGTTCTTTTAACCCCTGAATCGGGTTAGTCATGGCCGTTATGACATTGATCTTTCCTTCCTTGAGCGCTGCAGGCAAAACGCTTGGATCTATGGACGCATCCACCGCAAGGATCAGGTATGGGCGATGTTGCAGGCAAATACAACCTTGTCTCCCAAACACACGATAAGCAATGGCTTCCATGCTATGGGCGCTGCTGGCTCCGGGCTGGTTCATGCAAACTTCTTCCCGCAGCAGGGCTAAGCGATAATTACGCCATAAGGCATCATTTTGTTCCTCAATCTGAAGAATCCATGTGTCATCACTTAACGCACCTTGCATAAACATTCTTAATTCTTTACGATCGGTCTCTTGGGAGAGACGGGATACACGCTGCATATTATGCGTAAGTGCCTGCCGTGTCTGGATCTCTTGCCATACATGCTCCAGGGAATGTTGCAGATCCTCTCGCTTCAAAGGTTTGAGCAAGTAGCCCTTTGCCCCAAGCCCGATAGCTTTTTGGGCATATGTAAAATCACTATAACCGCTGATAATGAGGTATTCCACATCCATGTATTCCTCTTTGGTTTGAGCCATGAGTGCCAACCCATCCATATCCGGCATCATAATATCGGTAATAACGATGTGAATGCAATGCTGCCGCAATAGGCACAGCGCCTCAATCCCGCTCGCGGCACAGTATATGTTGTTCAGCTCCAGAGGAAATTGATGCAGCATGGCCTGCAGGCCGTCACGAATGTGTTTTTGATCGTCCACAATCAGGATATTAATCATGCTCTACCACCCTCCAAGATTTACATTTTCCCAAGGCAAGCGTATCGTTACGCAGGTATATGCACCTTGCACACTATCAATCCAAAGACCGCAATTCTTGCCATAATGAAGCTGCAATCGCTTATTCACGTTTTCCAAACCAAGTCCGCTCCTGCTAGTAACCATCGGTGTATCCGATTCGCTCCGCAGTACTGCCTGAAGACGGTGTAACATCTCAGGCTCTAACCCCTTTCCGTCATCTCTTATGTTAATGAAAAGCAGACTGTCATTCTCCACAGAAAAGGTAATCTCTATAGTTACCCTGCCACCTGAAGGTGCCCCGTGATGAACTGCATTTTCAACGATGGGCTGCATACACATCTTGGGAATGGCGTAGTGAAGTATCTCCTGAGGAAGATCGGCCGTCATAACGATACTGCTGCCTTCCATAAAGTTGATAAATTCAATATAACTTTGGATATTGGCAAGCTCTTCACGAAAAGCAACGGTATCGCTACGCCACTGCATGCTGTAACGTAGCTGGGAGCCCAACGACACCAATGAATTGGCTATAGCAGGCTGCCTCTGTACTTCTGCCACCATACGGATCGATTCCAGGGCGTTATATAAAAAATGAGAATTAATCTGCGAATGCAGGGAGTGCAACTGTGCATTTTTGGCAATTAACTGCTTATCCACGACCTGTGTCATTAGACGTTTGACCTCATGTAACATTTTATTGTAATTCACCGCCACCTCATCGATTTCATCTCCTCTTTCGTTCTCATCAAGGCCTGTATCAATCATTGCATCCAGCTCGCCTTTCCGTACCTGACGCATGGATACCAGTACGCTGTCCAACCGCCGGAAAATACGCCGCGTCGTTTGGGATACGAGTAGCATAATCAGCAGCAATACACATAATGTAATCGTTACCACAAATGCATACCAACTGCGCGGCCCCTTCATCAATGCCTGATGGGAAGCAATCTCGACCACATAAGTGTTCAACGGAGCGATGTATCGATACAATGCATAGAAGCTCTGATCTCCCACCTTAACCTGAAGCGCGCGTTCCTGCGGCAATATATCCAGATGGCGATGAATACTGCCAAGGATCTCCTCCATCCCCTGCCCGTACTTCTCAGAAAACTCATGCTGGGGATTGTAAACATACTGGGGAGGATCGCTTGCGTTCATCAACACCGAAAAGAAGTCCCCCTTGCTCTCCTGGAGCAGGTCGCTGAAAAACATGCTGTGCGGGACTCGCACTTCCATAATACTAGGGCGCTTTTGTTCCTGCCCTTGAAGGCGAACCAGACGATAGTAGGATAAAGTGTGTTCACCATCCCTAAAAGAAAATAAACGGTAAGCCGCACCACCTTCGTCCCGAAGCTTTACCCAATAATCCTGAGGCCAAAATTTCTTATAATGATAGATTTCCGGCCAGATTTCGTACAAGTTTGGGTTATCGACGTAAAAGCTAAGCTCACTGATCATCGCATTGCTTTGAATGATATTAAGCATTTGCTCAAACTGGTTTTGCTTAAACTTCACCAGACGCAGTCCATCCACAAGCATATTGGAATGAATAAAATCCACAAATGACTTTTGAGTAAGGGCCGTATTGGAAGCGTTCTCAATCATGTCCATTCGTCTGCGCAATTGTTCATTCAGCCATGAAACGTGGCTGTTGCCCGTTGCCATAGCATCCTTATATAGCTGGGTTTCTTGCATGCGGATATACACAAAGGATATCAAAATAACAGGTATGGCAATCATCAGGCTAAATGCCAGAAACAGCTTTTGGGATATACGGGCATTGCGATAAAGCTTCCTCAATCTCGTTAGTAGGTATTTCATTCTGATGTATTCACCACCTTTGTTATACCATATATTACTAGTTAGCTGATAATTAACAATGTAGTAGGAATGGTTATCTGGCTATCTTGGCTTTCCGCAGTTCCAGTTCAGCCTGGCGATATTCCATCACCTGGTTAAAGCCGTAGTTCACACGACGTATCAGAAAATTCTCAAAAATTTTGTTAAAGGCAGCTTCATCCTTCGCTGTAAGCAGTTCTGGCAGCACTTCTTCCCAATTCTGAGAAATACGTGACCAGGCTAACGCGATATCGGAATCCCCTATAGGATATAGTCCCTTATAGATGCCGCTGTCCAGGTCGGCCTGTTGGTTGGCGAACTCCTCCATTTGTTTAATGGATGGGGCATTCTCTGGTCTCCACTTGTTAACAAAAGCAGGGTTTCGCAGCATCCAGTAGGTATCCATAATGCCATATTCCTTTTCCAGCCGCTCCCTATCCGTGTCATGCAACTGAACCATTGCCGCCGTCAACTGTGGTTTGCCGTTCTTCATCGCCCAGGTTTCACCTTCTTTGCCCAAAAATAAATCCCTTTGGCCTTCTTCGCTGGCCAGATAGGTCAAAAATCGGATGGCCCGTTCAGGGTTTTCCGTGGATTTGCTAATCATCGTAACCATCCAGCCATCCATGCTGCCGGGAAACAGTTTGGCGGATTCCCCCCTGCTGCTCCGGGGTCCATCTACAGCTATATAGTATGAACTCTGATTCGTAAGAACTTCCAATTTTGAATTGAGGTCCGATATGTCTGTCCATTCCCGAATCATCATAAAATATTGGGCATGGTTGGTTTTTTCCTGCACTTGTGCACTGGAGTCGACCATAAAATCAACATTAATCAGGCCCTGCTCGTAAGCGATACGAAATGTTTTCAGCCACTCAATATAATCCGGATCTGTCATTCGGTCGTATACTTTACCGTTCTGTTCATGGGGGATCGCAAGCAGATTTTGCAAATATTCGGTCATCCCATAGGATGCATTCCCCTGTGCCCAAAATGGGCTGATCAGCTTGCCTTTATAAACAGAATATTGATTTTTCAGCAATTGCAATGCATTTAGAAAACCTTTCGGTGTGGTAAGGTCCGGTTTGCCCATCGACTCATACAGATCTTTACGTACGAGAAAGGTTTGGTTCGCTCCCGTCAAGCCGGTTGAACGCATCTGTTCGGGACTGTACGCATCATTGGGAATGACATAGGTATGGCCGTCTTCCTGACGATACCATTGTAGAGCACCATCACCTGCTACCTTGTAAAAATATGGATCATACTTGTTGGCTAGCTCATCCAGGGCATAGATGAGATTACTCTCCCGAAGTTTGTTAACCGCACTCTCCCAGGAGCCGATGGTTATCAAATCCGGCAGACTACCGGTCGTCAACATCCGTGATAACATCTCGCTTGGTTCACCAGTTGATACTTCAAATTCGATATTAACCCCTGTTTTTTGGGTGACATATTTGGAAGTCAGGCTCTCACCCCAAGTGTGCCCGTACCATTCGGCTCCAACGAACCACGTTAGATTCATGGGGGTGGTATCCAGCTTCCATGACGGTTCTTCCAGATTCAGATTAAGGCTCTGTATCTGCTCCGTGAAGTCAGCCTTTGTCGAAGCACCCTTATCTTCCCATTGCTCTGACTCAGAACAAGCAGTCAAGCCTGAAATCAGACACATCATCAACAAGGCTATAATAAAAGGACTTCGTAACATGAACACCTGAGCGCCTCCTTTCTATACTGTCCATTTCCCTCCCCATCTGCACCAGCATTCAGACTAGTGGTGGTACAACCGATTTTACTACCCTTGGATTAAAATGGAAATGGTTTAGTAATCGATTCTCAGTGGTCAATTCTCAGATGATCCGCAACATTCCCCCTAACGAAACATAACTTGTAATAAATCAATGGAAGGGAGACCAATTCGTGTATTTAATCTGGATACTTATTGTCGGTGGGCTAATTGGCTGGTTAAGTGGAAATCTGATCGGACGGGACGTGCCGGGAGGCGTACTTGGAAATATCATTGCTGGCTTTGTTGGATCATGGTTAGGGTATGAACTGTTGGGACCGAGGGGGCCGGTGGTGGGTGGATTTCATATCATACCCGCGATCGTCGGGTCGATCATTGCTCTCTTGATTTTCTATGCACTGGCGCGCGCTGGAGCGTTCCGAAGACGTTAACAGGCGAAGACGACAAGTTTTTCCCAATTGATTGGGTAGTGACGTAAAGCTTCTTTCGCAACCGTTGCATAATCTTCTTCACAAAGTATAATCCACTCCAGTTACGGGAGTCGAACAAAGCCGCCGATCCTGTTGATCGGCGGCCTCCTTTGGTTTTATGGAAATTAGAAACCACCTCTAGAATGAATGATTTGTCCGGTGATCCATTGGGAATCGTCACTTGCCAGAAAAGCAATCAGACGGGATACATCTTCAGGAAGACCGATCCTGCCCATCGGAAATCCCGGTAGCAATGCTTTTTTCACTTCCTCCGACATCCAACCCGTATCGGTAGGACCGGGATCAACCGCATTCACAGTAATGTGAAACGGAGCCAGTTCAGCAGATAGACATTCGGTAAAGGTGGAGACAGCGCCTTTTGTTGCGGCATAAGCGAGATTGCCAGGCATCGGCCCCTTACCTTGACCGGACGTGAGGTTGATGATCCGGCCGCCGCAAAGGTCCTGATGGACGGCCAGTTCAACCTCCAGCATACGCGCAAATTCGGCCGATAGCATGAATGTACCTCGAATGTTCATGGCACAGTGCGCATCGATCAATGATGCATTTAATTGACGGAAATCAGCTGCTACACTGTAGGTAGCGTTGTTGACGAGAATGGTCGGCAGCCCGAGAGCCGATCGGCATGCATCAAGCAGTTGCGCTGGAGAATTGGGATCGGTAAGATCGACCTCCATATGCGCTGCCTTAACGCCATAGGAGCGAAGTTCTTCGGCAAAGAGATCCGGCCAGTTTTTGTCGGCATCCCCCGGATTCTCTGTTTTATCGTAATCGTACAGATGGGTATAGAACACATTAGCGCCTTCTTGTGCCAACGTGCGGCAGACAGCGGTTCCAATACCTCCGGGGCGGCTTGTGCCTGTCACAATAGCGGTTTTTCCGTATAGTTTGGTCATTTTATTACCTCCGTTTAATAAGGGAGGGAGAAAACCATTTTTCATTGGAGATGGAATTATCCTAGGTATAACAAAAAGCGGATACATCAAGTATCCGCGCCCGGGTTTGATTCAAACGGTTCCTCGCGTCCCTTGAATGATTGCGGATCGGCATAACAAACGAGGCGTGTGGTTATAACCAAAACACCAAGTCGAGCGATCCAGTTTAGATAATCATTACAAGGAAGTCC
This sequence comes from Paenibacillus amylolyticus, assembly GCF_047302515.1. Lineage (GTDB taxonomy): Bacteria > Bacillota > Bacilli > Paenibacillales > Paenibacillaceae > Paenibacillus > Paenibacillus amylolyticus_G. The sequence goes on from NZ_CP168019.1 coordinate 2,151,520, forward strand.
ACATTGTCCGGCGAGTCCCCTTTCCTACATCTCCTTTTTAAATATTACGAGTTAGACTCAATTAATGTCAAGATAAATACATGGTAGTGACAAATATAGCAATTCTTATTAAACTAACCTGCCTGTTAGCTTAATGAATTAAAGGGCAAAATAACGATCACGCCTATTCTGCAATAGGAACAAGTTCTTTTCCCTAGACATTTGTTGAAAGCAACATTTTAGAATTCTCTTTGACACTATAATTTAATCTTGATGGAAGAGATAATTCTCATTTCACAAATATCAAAATTTGATTAGGTCCAGTCCTTTTCATAACCCGGTAGCCTGTTGTAGATGATGTTGCAATTCCCTCGTTATTCGGCCGGCAAAATCCCCCTACCTGATTAGTACCGTCATCACGAACAAGCAATTTACCGACAACACCAATCGGTATCCATTCTACCCTTTGCAATCGGGGGATACGGTAATTGCCTCTTTCCAAGAGAAATGGGATTGGTTAAGGCAAACATCAACATGACGTGATACATTCTTTTATCACATATAAAAATAAAGCCAGCATTTAAGCGCTGGCTTTTATTAGAAATCGTTTATTTATCTTTGAGGAATGACGGCGTACCATAGTTGCCTTTCGCTGGTAAACAACGGTCACTTCGCGATCAGCACCACCATCTGACGAAGGAGCCATGAGTCAGTTCTTAATTTTCTTCATCTAAAGTAGCAAACTCTTCAATCGAAACTTCTTTCTGACCTCGGATTGAAGAGTGATAATTTACCCAAAGGATAACACAATTCATATGCGTGCAAATGACACTCTGCCATAATATCTGAATATCAAATTGAACAAAAATACCGACCCTTCAACTTCAAAGGTCGGTTTACCCATTTGGGAGAAGAAAACAATGGTTTTAAATGCATTATATCCACCCGATGTGGTTAGAATCTTGGACCGACGATAACTTTTCTAGTGCAAAACAACATCGTGGCCAGCCATGAATTAGCCCCAAGATAGTATTTTAATCTTCATTATATATTACCCGAACATTATACTGTCCCCCGCTTGCATACAACGGGGGGCACAACACAAACTGTACAGAAGGGGTTCCTTTATACAAATGCAAAGGCATACTTCGGCACTACAAATAATCTAACAACTTGTCCCATTAAACGTCAGAGTCAGTAGAGATTTAAGCCTCAACTGCTTCTGGTCTCTTCACTTGAAGAGGCGGAGGAATAAGCCACCCTTTTTCTTTACTCATTTGAAGAATGCGAACGCCTAATGCCGTTTTAGTAACGTGATATTTCGCAAATAAGGCTCCAATATCTTCTCTTATGGATTGACCCATAACTTGACTACACGCCACTAATCCCATTGAAGTATCAGATGCAATACTTGCTGCTATTTCTGGATCCGTAAATCTTGCACCAACAGGAATGTCTTCCAGTTTTACTGGAGGTCTTTCTGGTAATGCTGGTGTTGGTGCAATTCCGTTATCCGTCAGCAGGGTATCGCACTCTTTAATTTCTAATTTAGCTTGATCAATTAGTGCATCGAGTATTTTTTTCAGATCCTTATCTCCTGCGTGATTCAAAAAGGCTTGGTAGAAGGAAAGAGCTCCCTTTGCAACCGTTGAACATTGCCATACGCTGAAGATTTCACCATAATGCATAGGTTCATTTTTTGGATTACCACTTAATATTCCCATCATAACAGCTCCTTCATATTTTATTTCTCGCCAAAAGTATAGTTCCATGTTCATGAACAACATATTCAAAAACAATAAAATTCCTATGGAATAATAAGCTGATTTATGGAGAAATTAAAGTCATCACACATACAGGAGTAAACTTTTATGAAAAAACAAATAACAACTGTTGTTGTATCCATTTGTTTATCAATCAAACAGTGTTAGAGCAAATGCAACGGATAACGATAATGGTATGGACTGGGGATGGCTAGGACTACTTGGATTACTAGGTTTAGCGGGAATGCGCAAAAGAGTATCCGATCATTCCAATCGATAACAGGTTAGGTTATTGTCGCTAGACAGCCCATGTATCCTTAGAGGGAGAATTTGATCTCCCTCTATTTTGCTTTTACTATCAGCAGATTTTAGGGTTCCTTTTTTGTATCTTTCTTTCATTGATTACGTTTTCTTTAAGTATTTAAATCATGCAAACCTGGACTATGCTCATTTGGAAGATCAGGCATATAAGGGAGTGGGAATCCCTGAGGAGGTTCCGTGACTTGAAGCTCGCCGCCATTACGACTAGGTGTTTGACCGCTGAATACTTCAGCGATTCGTGTGTTGTCCAAACGGAAGTTAAATTGAGCATTGTGGAAGCTGAGGTCAACATATTTCTGACACTCTGGATATTTGTTGATATCGTAATTCGGAACAGGAAATACTTTGCCCCAATTTACGCCTAATGTCTCCAGTGCCATCGCGAATGCATTTTGGTGAGCATTGTCACGAACGATTAGAAATGCCAAAGTTTCGCGGAACGCTTTGTTGTTGCTCATTTCATAGATCCGTGTTTTTTTGTAATACCCCGGTTGATTCTAGAACAACGTTATCGAGCAGATTACTTACCAAGTTGCCATGATCATACACATAGTTCCCGAGCCATGGATTACCGGCAACATCTACAGGCAGCGAACTTTGAGCGCCCATAATATAATGATGTGGATTGGCATGTTTAATAGCTTCGTCCAGCGGCGCCCCATCAATGCCTGCATTTCCTACTCCTTCGGCTCCAGCTCCGGTCAGCAATTGATTTATTGTTTGCTGCACCAATTCAACATGGCTTAATTCCTCCATAAATACACCACGAATTAAGTCTCTATACTGCTTCCCTTTTCCACGGAAATTACTGCTCTGAAAAAAATAATGCATCATGGTCCGCATTTCGCCAAATTGTCCGCCAAGAGTTTCCTGTAACCACTTTTGCAGCAGCCGGATCGGGCTTCAATTGCAAAATTCCTTGATTTTCTCCCAATAATCCACTTCTATAGCGACATGAATGCAAAATCGCCTCTATTCTTGTCAATCGACAGTTTTTTAAAATCGATCTGTGGAGGCTATGTAAGCCGGATATTTTTTTGCTTCTGGGTATACTACAGCATGTCGATTGAACAACTTCAAGGAGGATGAGTAATGAATCAAGAACAATTGGATTACGGTACAGATTATAAGTTCGTCCCCGTAACTTCAGTAGGAAGTGGTGTGGGGATTGAAATATTACCTGATTTATTTTGCTACACTATCCAAATCGTCAATATCTGTCTAGTGGGTAACCCGGAATCTGACGAGTTCGTTTTAGTAGATGCGGGAATGCCAAAGTCAGCAAATGAAATAATCTCTGTCATTGAGGAGCGTTTCGGTGCAAACAGCCGCCCCAAAGCGGTAATCTTGACTCATGGACATTTTGATCATGTCGGAGGGGTGATCGAACTTGTAAAACACTGGGAAGTTCCGGTTTATGCACATCCGTTGGAGCTCCCCTTCCTCACAGGGGTAAAGAACTACCCGGAACCAGACCCTACAGTTGAAGGTGGTTTGGTAGCGAAGATGTCCCCATCTTTTCCGAATGAATCAATAAATCTTGGAAGCCATGTGCAAACGTTACCTCCTGACGGAACTGTACCCCATATGCCAGGATTTAGATGGATTCATACGCCAGGACATTCGCCGGGTCATATTTCGTTGTTTCGGGAAAATGACGGAGCTTTAATCGCAGGTGATGCTTTCACTACTGTAAAACAAGAGTATATGTATAAAGTATTTAATCAGGAATTGGAGATAAGTGGACCCCCTCGCTATTTAACAACAGATTGGGTTGCTGCAAAGAAAATCTGTTGTTCACCTTGAGAATTTAAAGCCCTCGGTTGCTGTAACTGGCCATGGATTACCGATGTCCGGTGAACTGCTGACAACAAGCCTGAAAAAACTGGTTAATGAGTTTGACCAAATTGCCGTACCGGATTACGGCAAGTATGTTAACTAATTTTGTTCACTTCGAGCATAGTGTTTGGACAGCGGTACAAATTCCGTTGTCCAAACCAATGCTTTAACTTTTTAGTACCAGAACCTTCGTTTATTTAAAACTGCCAAAAAACTTTTTTATGTCATTCATGAGGAGTACAGGCTGTTCTAAGGCTGCAAAGTGACCGCCACGTTTAAACTCCGACCAGTGAATGATCTTATGATCGCGCTCGGCAAATCGACGAATGGGTAGCATAGTATCCTTCTGAAAAACTGCTACACCAGTGGGTACTGTAGAAATTTCCTTGTTTTCCACTGAAGGATCATACTTAAATAATGTCTCATAATATAGACGTGCTGAAGATCCAGCTGTTCCAGTTAGCCAATAATGCATGACATTTGTAAGAATATCATCACGATCGATAGCATCTTCAGGAAGTTTGTAGAGTCCGTCCACTCTTTAAATTTTTCAACAATCCATGCTAGTTGACGAGTCGGTTAAAGCATAGGCTAAAGTCTGTGGACGTGTGGCTTGGATTTTCATGTACCCAGATAGTTCAAGATCATAATGCTTCAATTTTTCTAAACGCTCTTTTTCTTCTTTTGTCAGACTCTCTACCTCTTTAAAATCTTCAGGAGGAAATGTCGTCAACATATTAAGGTGCATTTCCAATAATATGATCAGGGTTTAGCAATCCTATTTGTTGAGAAATAAATGAACCCCAATCTCCACCTTGTACGCCGTAACGTTGATATCCTAATCGTTCCATAAGCACTATAAACATCTGAGCGATACGTTGGATATTCATTCCAGGTTGCCGGGTCGGTCCTGAAAATCCGTATCCTGGAATGGACGGCACAACCAGATGAAAAGCATCCTCTGGATTCCCTCCATAGAACCGAGGGTTAGTTAACGGACCGGCCAGCCGTGGATCATTAACAACGGTAACGCATTGGGCTCAGGAGAACGAACGTGGAGAAAATGTATGTTTTCACCGACTATCGTTGTGATGAACTGAGGAAACTCATTAAATCTAGCTTCATGTTTTCGCCAATCGTAATTCTTACTCCAGTAGTTTACCAATTCCTTAACATAATTAAGCGGTACACCGTAATCCCATCCCACTCCAGGTAATTCATCTGGCCATCGAGTGCGTTCTAAACGATTTTTCAGGTCATCAAGATCAGCTTGAGGCACAGAAACGCGAAAAGATTGAATTTGTTCCAAAGTTGGATCTGCAACTTCCGTTCTTTGTTTCCTTGAATCATTCATCCTTTAAAGCCTCCCATAAAAACTATATTGATTCCATATCAATAAAATCGATGAAATCCATTTTGGCAGGCATTCTCCCAAATGTCCGCATTAAACAATAACAACCATTCCCTCTCCATCTATTAGGATGATGGTTACCTACTTGTACTCGTTTTATGAAGAAAGCAAGAGGCAAGCCGACAAGAGCAACCACAAACGCAAAAACAAAGCTAGTCTGAACACCTGCTATTAGAGCTAACGAATCATTTACAGGGTTTGTCGGGTCAATTGCCGTTTCCATAAAAGCATGATTGCCGACTGATATCAGGCTGATGGCGACTGCCGTACCGATTGCTCCGGCAATCTGCTGAATCGTATTCATAATCGCGCTTTCCATGCGGGCATAGTTCCGGAGGCAGTTGATTAAGACCATTGGTCTGCGATGGCATCCATACCGCACAGATACCGACCATCAATCCGGTGTGCATGATCATAATGAGTATTAACGAGGTACTTTCCGAAATTCCCTTAAGAAAAAACAAAGCCGTAGAAATTACGATCAAGCCCAAAGGAACAATCCAGCGTGGGCCAAATCTATCAAACAATTTCCCCATTACCGGGGACATAATGGCTTGCAGAATGCCTCCAGGTAATAGGACCAAACCCGCTGTTAAGGCATCTAGTCCCAATCCTCTGATCAAGTACATGGGGAGCACCACCATGCAGTTAATATGAGAAGCATGCAAACAAACAACATGAGTGTTCCAATCGAAAACATGGGGTATTTGAGTGCACGTGGAATTGGGATCGGTATGGGGTTGTTATCGATGTTTAACTTTATTGCAGCAGCAGGATCTACAGCTGTCATTGGCAAGGTACTTGACGGTGGAACAAGTACTGTTCAATTAAATCCGTTTGTACATGATAAGGTTGCTTTTGTGTACAGTAACATTTTGCTGGCTCTAGCCGTGGTAGTCGTCGTAATGACAGTTCTTTATTATTATCAGTTTGGACGTAAATTCAACAATAAATAAAATATCATTATATTTAAAAGGAGGTGAAATTAACGAAAAATCTAACCTGTAATTTTGTCCTTGAAGACATTTCGTTATTTAAAGGATTTCTGTACTTATTTACTTTCTCGCAACATGCGCAATGACTGTAGCTTTGCCAACGGGCTCATTTCGTTTTCAAAAAACCTGAACTACACTTGAACCTTTAGCGATATCTACGCCAACAACAGGTTCCATGTTCTCAGTCCTTATCTTTCGTTTCGACAGTCCTTTCCACGATGTTTCCAAACCCATAGCTTCGCTTGTTATATGGGGTCAACTGCCTCTACCAGCATAAACATGGTCTTTTTGGAAGTCGTGGTAGAACTGTATTGTTACGAGGTCTTAGCCTCTAAAGCCGCCACGTTCTCCCGGCTCCCCCATCGTAAAACGACCACAAAAAAAGGCCAACCAGTAATTACTGGCTAACCTGATAATACGAAAAGCTGCTAAAATAGCGTCTTCAATGGGATGCAATAGGAACATGATCTTGTCACACGCCACCAGTTACCTTGCCTGCGCTTCTGTTATATGCGTTCATTAATTCTGATCAGTAATTTCTTTAAGATTTGCTTCTCCTCGTCATTTAGGGCTTGAACGATTTCATCTTCCACTTTTTGAAATGAGTTATTAAAGTCTTCAATCAAATCAACCGCTTTTGGTAATACATAAATATTTTTTTGTCGTTCATTATTGGCCGGGATTTTACGTTCGATGAAACCTTTTTGCTCTAGCCCTTGAAGCATGCTTGTAACGCTTGCCCCACGCAGATGAAACCGATCTGCAAGATCCTTTTGAATAATATGATTATCTTGATTCTCATAAATATAAGCGATTACTTTTCCTTGTTGAGAACTTAATCCTAGCTCTTTTATACTCTCATCCGCTCTTTTCTTTAACTTAAGACCGATAATTTGAAACAAATCCATATAAGGCGTATCTTCTCGGGAATGCATGACCGTCCATCGTCCCCTCTGTAATTGTTAGGAATCTAATTGTAAGTAGCTAAAATATACAGTGATCCCAGTAGGCTTGTCAAATTAATGTTAGACTATTGACTGTTAGATATCTAACAGTTATACTGCGAAGTGTTGGATCACAAACACATTAGGAGGATTTTTTATGATGGAGAAATTAAATCAAAATGCTGGGTTAGAAGAAATTACGGCGATTACAAATGTACGAATCTTTGATGGATATCAAATTATTGCTCCCAGACATATTGTCATTAAAGGGGTGTCCATTATTTCAGTAGGCGGAGACATCCCAAGCGATGCAACAATTATCGATGGAGAAAATTCGACATTAATACCCGGCCTGATTGATTCACATGTCCATACCTCAATTGGAGGCTTACGAGATGCCTTGAGATTCGGTGTTACAACAGAACTCGAAATGAACGGCGATTTTACGAAAAGAGGGCGCGAAATTCAGCTAAAAAATGTGGATGACATCGCAGACGTCCGATCTGCTGGTACAGCGATTACCGCTCCTGGTGGGCACCCAGATGAATTACTGCCTGATGGAGATGAAATACCTGAATTCGTATTAAAGGAACTAGAGAAGTTATCGGAGGAAGACCGGGAAGCAATGTTGGCCGCCTACGCTCACGATCACGACGAAATACCTCAAGTGACAACGGTTGAAGAAGCGATCAAACATGTGCATACCCAAGTGGAGAATGGATCCGACTATATTAAGATCATGATTGAAGAGGGAACGGTTATGGGTGCACCTGGCCTGCCTGTTTTAAGTGACGAGATTCTAAAAACAGCCGTTACTGAAGCCCACAAGTTCGATAAGTTGGTCATTGCTCACGTTTTGACGGCTCTTTCATCGAAGGCAGCCATCGATTTTGGAGTTGACGGTTTGGGCCACTTGTTTATCGACAGACCCGAGTGCACGTCCGAATTGGTCAAATCCATAGCTAATTCTGGAGCTTTTGTTACACCGTGCTTGGTGTTAAATTCATCGATTATAGGTAATCCGGCATCAGAATTGGCTAATGATCCACGAGTTCATTCCAAATTAAGTCCGGATTGGATCGATATTTTGAACTCAAGCTTCAATACATTCCCGCAAGGCAATATGGAGAACAGCTTTAAGAATGTGATGGATCTTCACCGTGCCGGAGTTGATATTCTTGTAGGGACGGATGTCGCACCGGTTCCCGTTCCGAACCTTGGTGGCCTTGCTCATGGGGCCAGTGTTCACCACGAAATGCAGCTGTTGGTGAAGGCTGGGTTCACTCCGATCGAAGCTCTTCAGTCGGCTACTTCCAAACCGGCCCGTTGCTTTGGTCTACATGATCGTGGCCGGATTACCGAAGGTGCACGTGCTGATCTTATTCTCATAAACGGTGATCCGATCACTAATATTTCAGATACCTTGTCAATCAAATCCGTATGGTTCAATGGTTCGCGAAAACTAGGCTAAAACTAGTAGATTATATCTTCCTAATTGTAAAATCGCTAAGAAGAGGGATTGCAAAATGCAGTCCCTCTTCGACTTTAATCTATTTATCCAACTCTTAATTTTTTGGAACGATGCCCAGATCAATGAGATGTAATTATGCTTTTGGAATTGCCCCTATTTGTTGAAGCAAGCCAAGCATATCGGGTTGACCATACTCTTCAATAATTTGGCCATTGGAGATCCGATAAAAATTCATTGCATTTACTTCGATTTTTTTGCTCGTTGGTGGTAACCCGAGAAACTCTCCGTCTTGTGTGCCCTTCATGACAAAATGAGCTGCTATTAGATCCTTTTCTGCTACCAGCTCCTTAACAGTCCATTGTATATCGGAAAAACCAGATCTCATCATATGAATTATGGAGAGATAACCACTTGGACCATTCATTGGTTCTTTTTGCATAGGTACATAAAAAACAGCATCTGGAGCAATCAATTCTTCAGCAAGTTCCTTGCTTGCCGTATTAATGAAGTTCGTGAAACGATGCATCAAATAATTGTGGCATCCCTAACCGCTCAGATCTCATCCCCATTTGACCATCACCAATCAATAGCGTATCAATCCAAATTCGATCAGTTATGCCTTGTAACATGTTAGCGAAATTAGGTGAAAAAGGTAGCACAGGGGAGATAGATACTTGTGTATGTATCCCTGCATCATTTATCTTTTTCAAGGCTTTAACTCTTAAATCTATTCCAGGAGCATAGGGTGAAAAAATTCGTTTTACATCTTCGCGATCTGTCTCGATTGTCATTGAAACCAAAATTCGACATTTTTCCTTTAATTTCAGCAGTATATCAAGGTCTCTGGCAACCAGAGGGCTTCTAGTTTGAATTTGAAGTGAATCTGGTGGGTTTTTATCCATTTCTTCCAATAGGCTTCTTGTAATGTTTGCCTTCTGCTCTACAGGTTGATAAGGATCTGTGGCTGATGACATGAATATACTTATGGGTTTATTTTTACGTCTTAGAAGAGAGACTTCCCTTAGATAATTTTCTGCTGCATTTTTCTTGACATCCACCCACGATCCCCAAGGAATATCCTTAAACTTTTGAATAGGCATTTCTCTGACGTAACAGTATTCGCAAGCAAATGCACAACCCGTATAGGGATTTAGTGAATGAGTAAAACCAATATCTAGATAACCTTTTACTTCACTTAATATTTTCTTAGACACAATGTCTTTGATTTCAATTGGCATGACGCTACCATCCCCTCAATTACTTTTCAATCTATCATCTTGGCAATCATTTCTTCGTTGCGTTTTATCTTAAAATTTCTCATGCTACTTGAAAAGTAGGCACCTTTTTATTAGATAGGAACCAGAATGTAACTATTGGGTGTTAACAACAAAACAACCGTTCCAAGAACGGTTGTTTTGTTGTTATAAAAGATTAAACTAGTGTTCTAGTCCCAAATTTTAATGGCCGGTTACTCGATTACTCTACTGCTCCAGTGGAGCCGATTCGAAGATCAACTTCCACATCAAAATGTGCTCGAGATAGTTCTTTCCCCCAGTCGGCCTGTGCTTCCTTGTATAAGGGATACTGATATGCCCTGGCATAAAAACCATACCCGAAAGGATCGATATTATAGTTTTGGCACTTTTTAATAAGCGCCTCCATGCTTTTTTTCATTTCCTTACTTAATTTATTTGCCATTTCCTCGGAATTTCCCAAAAGCTCAAATTCAAGAAACTTTTCAGTTATGCTGACGATCGACTTCACTTTAATGTTGAATTGAAATCTGCCATTTTCATGAGTGGATTTCGTTTTTACCGATATGTCCCCTAAAGAAAAACTCACTTTGTCGATGTTAAATGGCATGGTTTGTTGCAAATCATCAACAGGAAAAGTGAGACTGACCCCTGGTTTAGCTTCATTTTTCAAAATGTGAAGAAGTGACGTCTCCTGATAGGTTAGGGAAGTTCTGTACTGTCCTTTTTGGGATAAAAGAGTCGTTCCTTTTAGCATGATTTTGTTATTTTCGATCTTGATTTCCGAGATGGAAGGCGTCATCGCTCGATCATACAATTGTCTATGTAGCTCCTGCGCAGTTGTTTTTACCGTAGCTGAACTTCTGCTTCCTGAATCGACAAGCGCTTTTATAAATAAAGGTAACGGAGGTTGATCTTTTGCTTGAAAATTGAAAATATCCGCAATGGGGCCGTCAAAAGCAACGATGCGGTCGGTAATCGTATTGCGAGGATCGCGGAACGTGACATCAAGTATATTAAACCAATCCTTATATTGAAGCAATTGTTTCCCTACAATCACGACTTGAAAATTACGTCCCGCAAGCGAACCCGGAAATTGGGCATCCTGCTGATTCCTCGACTGTCGTAAACCTTCTGCTATTCCTCCCCCTTCACGGGTTTTCTTCTGAATATCTTTACTGAATACAGGTGCTGAAATGTAATAATGGAGCTTTTTATCTTTGACATCCAAACCAAGAGCCAAAGGAACCGTTGCATCTTCCAAATTGGTTTTGTCACTGGCGCAACCTGCGAGCGCAGCCAATAAAATACAGGACACACCCGAGATAATGAATTTCTCGACCCATCTCATGTGCGTTGCCCCCCTCCCATCCTTTTACGGATTGCTACATACAGAAAAACGCCTGCAGGCAGAACAAACTCCATCATAAATCCAATGTAATTGAGTGCGTAGTTTACTTGGGCAGATTCGATAAAGCTGGGCCGATAGAGGAAAAAGCTAATCTCAATGACAATACACCACACTGCAAGATGGTATCTTTCCTGACCTTTTCCTACCAGCGACGCGGAGCACCTCGAGACAAGATACATGGAGGGAATCCATATGCAAGAGAAAACGAACAGATAAAATGCGATAAATACCACTTCTACCCGCTCAATAAACTGAAATTCAATGGACTTCATAATGCTAATTACTGGGTCGTTATACTCCCCGATCTCATCAGGACTAAAGTACACGTAACAAATTAAGGTGATTCCCAAGTAAACGATGCAAGTGAGCGTGTTGGAGATGATCATGGCAGGCAATGCTTTTTCTTTGTTAACTAGATGGGGATAGAGAAACAAAACCAGACCGATGCCGAGCAGCGGATAGATCATATATGTGACGGATGAAAGAACAGGAAACCATCCCTCTTTAAAGATGGGCAATAAATAGAGCCAATGTGCACGACTCAGCGTAGACACATAAATGAACGGAATCCATAAGGAAAGCATCGTGACAATTTCGCTGTACCGCCCGATCGCCTGAAAGCCATGCTGAGCAATCTGAAATGTGGGGATGAGCAGCAGCAGGACTAGAACATAGATATACGTACTCGGCAATAACCATAATTTAATGACAAGTGAAGCAATCATATAACCGTCATATGCCAGAAGTAAATAATAGGCCATAAATATAAAAGAAGCTGCTTTTGCTGCCCACACGCCGACATAACGCTGAATCAATTCGAGTATTGTGCTGTCTGGATTATATTTCATCAGCTTGACGATCACTATGGAGGCTAATGTTGCCAGCCCCCAGCCCAAAAAAATCACCATCCAGCCATCTGTCCCCGCATGCCTTGCAAGTTCTCTTGGAATAGACAAAAAAGCAACACTGATTTGGAAAGAAGAAATCATAAGAATGAATTGAAGCATCGTTACCGGGCGTAATGACTTCATGTTCTATTTATTCTCCTTCCATCCTCTGCTTTTCCCCTGTCTTTTTGACTGGCGTGAATTCGTGCTTACTGGGCGGTTGTTCATCATCCACAACGGTACCCGCAGTATGGTATCCTTCCAATCCATGGCCCTAAATGGGGCTATAGGCGTGCTATAGGAGATACCGAGCGAGTTTAATGTTATTAGCCGGCCGATGAAGCTCATCATGCCCACGACCAGTCCGACAAACCCGAACCAGGTAGCTAGTATCATCATCATGAACCGCATGATGCGTACAGCTGCCATCATGTCTTGATTGGGAATAATAAAAGATGAAATAGCTGTAAAAGCCACCACAATAACCATTACATTGCTGATCAACCCTGCCTCAACAACTGCCTGTCCAATGACAATACCGCCGACGATTCCTACCGTTTGTCCTACTGGAGCTGGAAGGCGAACTCCCGCTTCCCTTAGCATCTCAAGTGTTATTTCCATAATAATCGCCTCTACAAATGGCGGGAAAGGAACTTGCCCTCGTGACTCACCAAGCGTTAATAGGAGCTTCATTGGTATAATCTCAAAATGAAACGAAATGACGGCTATAAAAATTCCAGGCAAAAAAATAGCGATGAAAAAGGCAAAAATGCGCAATATTCTGAGGAATGACGAAATGGACCATCGGGAACTGTAATCATCAACCGTCTGAAAAAAAGACATGAATGTAGCCGGTGCAACCAGAACACTTGGCGAACCATCGACTACAACCACACAACGGCCCTGCAGTATTTGAGAAGCAGCTGTATCCGGTCTCTCTGTCGTAATCATTTGGGGAAGCAACGCAAGTGGTTGGTCCTCAATAAATTCAGCCAATTCTCCAGTGTTTATGATGGCATCCACATCAATGGATTGAATCCGTTCTTCCAGCGCTTTAATGATATCCGGCTGAGTCACATCTTCCAAATAAAGCAAAGATACTGGCGTTTGTCCCCGCTGCCCAACAATATACCGCTTCACCTTTAACTCTTTGTCCGCAATATAACGACGGATCATGGCTATATTTTGAGAACCTGTCTCTATAAATCCTTGATGTGCCCCTTTCAGTGAGGGCTCCTGCTGAGGATCCTCAATAGCGCGTTGCGGGAATCCTTTTGTATCTAATGCGTATGCAGTACTTCTTCCTTCAATAAATAACACGCTGTAGCCGAGTATAATGGAAAGTCTGAGCTCTTCCCACTTGGAGTGAGGTTTTACATAACCCACTGTTGTAATGAAATCTCCGGAAGGATTTCCGGTTTCTAGTTGAAGCGGAGCAAGAACATTTTGATTAAGTGACGCTTTATCTGTCAATTCTTCCATATAGATTATAGCGGCTAGTTCTCCGGTCTGTTTTATGCTTAACTTTCGGATGATTAAGTCGGGAGTATTCGTAAAGATTTCTTCAATTCTACCCAAGGATTCGTTCAAACTTTTGGTGATATTCTCCTCATTCGTATTCGTGGCAGATTGTTCATCCACAACATTTACCTCCCTTGTTCCAGCAACATTTCCTTATTATGACGATTATTCTCCTTGATATACATCGCGGGTTGTTCATTCGAAAGGTATTTACGTGCAATCATTCCGTTTCCGAAAAACAGTTACATCATCATAGGAGTAAAGATACCGTCGTACCGTCGTACTCCCTTCTATCCTGCACTTCTGCATTCATCATAAGTACACATACAAGAAAGCAGCCCGCGCGGGCTGCTCCTTTGTATATCAATTTTTTCAGTTTCAGTTCTAATTATTTCGTGAAGAACTCATTGTCAGTACACATTCAGCGCATTGACAAGTCTCGGAATGAGTAGATGCGATATGTATTTTTGCCTTCCGCTTTGGCAAGATAAAGTGCTGCATCTGCTTTCTGAAGCAGTTCTTTTACTGAATCGTCTTCTTCATAAAAGGCAATGCCGATGCTTGAAGTTGTATAGAGCTCCTTCCCATCGAGTATCCAAGGGAGTTGCAATGTTTCTAAGATGTTTTCCGCCAAAAGGCTGAGTTCTGAGGAGGATTTGACATGAGGAAGTACAAAGACGAATTCGTCACCACCCATTCTGGCCAGGACATCGTGTTCTTGAAGACAAGCTCCTGCTCGCTTTACAAATTGCCGTAGCAATTCATCCCCCGCATCATGACCTAATGTATCATTGATCTGTTTAAAATTGTCTAGATCTGCAAACATGACGGCTAGCTGGCCAACGCTTGTCGTTGCTGCACTTAAAGCATCGCTGAGCATTTTATTGAGATATCTCCGGTTAGGGGCACCGGTAAGTGCATCATGATAACTTAATTGTTCCAGTTGAACTTGGTACTTTTTCCGCTCTGTAATTTCTCTTCCCACGAGCATCATGTTTTTAAAGTCACCGTCCTCGTCGAACATGGGTGTTCCTTTCATCTCCAGCCATACAGGATAGCCCTGTTCATGCTGACGCTCTATTTCACAGGTAAAGGGCTTTCTCAAAAGCAACATACTCATAAATACTGTACGAAACTTATCGTCCACATCTCCATTTGGTTGGTAGAATACCCATTTACCTATGTATTCTTTTGGATCGAAGCCAAGCACCATTTTATGAGAAGGAGAGGCATACTCTACAATGCCGTCCAGGTTGATCAACTGGATCAGATCGAGGGAGTTATCGGCTAAGAGGCGATAGCGCTCTTCGCTTTCTTTCAAAGCCTTAAGCAGATGCCTGTACTCAGTAATGTTTTTAGCTACTCCAAAGATCCCATTTACCTTACCTTCAAAAAACAAAGGAACTTGCTTAATTTGCAAATAAACAATCTCTCCATTTTTATGATGGGCTTCGGCAACATATTGACATGATGCACCCTTTAAGACCTCCGAAAAATATTGGATGATCAAATCAAGCTGATGTTGACAAAAGAGATCTTTGTAGGATGAACCCATGATTTCACTCTTTTGAAGTCCTAAACACTCTGTAACCCCTTCATTTACTTCTACGATCGTTCCTTCGTTCGAAACGATAAAAGTGGCATCTGGATTGTAATTTATGATTGATCTAAATGCTTCAATGGACTGCTCGCTCAAAAACTCTTTCATACTTTCCGATCAATCCTCCGCTAGAATGGCTAAATTTGTAGAATAACTATACAATATTTTAACAAATTTTGTTTTCATTTAATATTACTAAAATTATCCAACCACTTCACACCTCTAAGAACAACTTGTTAGCGAAGCATTGGATAGGTTTTTTGAATCAACGGCTCAAGGGAATGGAAGAATAACAATTTACAGCGTAACAACCGACGTTGACGTCTTAAATCCCGACCCGAATAAATTAAGTTACCTTTCGGTGGTTCTATATCAGTGAGCTTAAAAAACGTCGTTGAAGTTTTAGCGGGACTTGGTTAATTCCACAATAAAAATGGAGCAGCTGCGCACAGGCGAACTGCTCCTTGCCGTATGAATAACGTTAAATGACGACTATTACATCTCGGAGTAAATAAATATATGCAATGAAGCTATTTCTTCTCGAATATGCTACCTTTGCGGATTGTTATACATATGCCTCAACTGTTCAGCATTCCACTGAAGGACACCGATTTCCTTACTCCTCTTCCCTGCAATCTCCTACTAATGTTCATCCAGTTAACTCAAGCAAGTAAGACATTGATGCCAACATCGATCAATTTGACCTCGTTCAGCAACTGCACCTCAATTTTGGCTCTTGACTTGCGTTTATCAATTTTCCGTATCATCGCTTCTTTGCCGAGGAGGGGTCCGGACGTTACTTTGATTTGGTTCCCGCCGAGAATGATATCTGAGTATCCCATTGTTCCGTTGTCACCGCATAGCTGGATGAGCCAGTCCATCTGTTCTTTGGGAATCGGAGTGAAAAAATTGGCAGCCTGATCATGCTTGTGAATGCCGCCATTGACCATATACAAAATATATGGCGTTTTTTTGATGTTGTAATATAAATCGTGAATCTGTCCGGTTTGGATAAAAATATAACCTGGAAACAATACTTTGGTGCAATGACGGGTCTTTCCCTGCTTTCGTTCCGGAATCATTCGTTTGGGTACTAGACAACTCAAGTGCTGTAGCGCATAAAATCGATCCATAAAAAGTTTGATTTCTTCTTCTTTCCCACTCTGTACAAAAAAGCTGTACCAGTTCATAGATCCTCCCATGATCTTTTTTATGGACAATTTTAAACCCATTCATTATGTACTATTATAATAAATTACATTTAAGTAAATAAAAAGTGCCTAGGGTCACGGTTCACCCCAGGCACTTTTTACGTCTTATCACCTAACAGATTGATCAGTCTTGAAGCTGAATGGATAAATTTTTCAGCCCGTATACATTGCTGGGGTTGACGTCGACTTCATATTCGGGATGCACTTGAAGCCCGGGATAGGTAGTCAACATCGCTGTCAGTGCCGCTTTGGCTTCCATTCTGGCCAGATGGGAGCCCATGCAAAAATGTATGCCTTTACCCAGAGCCAAATGAGGGTTATTCTTTCTGCCAAGAATGAACTTATCGCCCTCTTCAAATATGTTCTCATCCCGGTTCGCCGAACCGATCCAATTAACAACATAGTCGCCGGGCTCCAGTACTTTACCGCCAATCTCTGTGCGTTTGAGCACTTTGCGAATCGCGCGCTGCAACGGAGAACGGTAACGCAACATCTCCTCGACAGCCGATGGGATCATTTGCGGATGCTGCGCCAGCTCCTTAATCAGCTTATAATCATTGAATGTATAGATGGAGTTGGTGATGAGACTGGTGGTGGTTTCATTTCCTGCGATAAGCAGCATGACACAGCTTGCAATCAGCGAGTCGGGAGACAGCTTTTCCCCATCTTCCTCCGCCTGTGTCAGGTCAGATATGATATCATCTGCTGGATTACGGCGTTTCAGTTCAATGATGTCTTGAAAATAGGCCACAAGCTGTGTACTCGCCTGTGCCTGGAGCTGATAAATGCGCATATATTCTTCGGGCGTATTCTCCTGGGGAGCCAGCGTCAGTGTGTTTGCCCAGTCCCGGAATTGCTCGCGGTCGCTTGTAGGAACGCCGAGCAACTCGGAAATAACAATCATCGGCAGCGGGGAGGCAAAATCCTGCACCATATCTATTTCGATGCGTCCTTCGATCGATTCCATCAGCTCCTGGACAATCATATCAACTCTGGACGCCCAGGAGGACATCGCTTTTGGTGTGAATGCTTTGGCTAACAGCGCGCGGCCGATGGTGTGCTTGGGTTGATCCTGAAAAATGATCGTATCCTGAATAATCGGTGGAGCGAGGACCTTGTTGGAGAAGTATTCCTTATCCTCAGCAACCCGTTTGACATCCTCGTATTTGAATACACTCCAGACATCCTCGGCTTCGTTATAATGAACCGGATCTTCCTGACGCATTTTTTTGTACCATGCAAATGGCTCATATTTCTCCGCGTTGGTCTTAAAACCTGTAACCAAATTCAAATCGGGAAAACTGCTTCTTTCCTTGATATTCATGCCAATCGCTCTCCTTTATATCTATATGTGCAGAGGGGATGCAGCCCGTTTGCCTAGTACTGAGTGAACGTTTGTTTCATCACTTTTTCCTCCAGATTAATCCGGTTGAACAGTGTAATGAGATGAAGGATGAACAAAGGCACAAATACAGGCCAAGCTTGAGAAATCAGCGCAAAACCGATAAGTTCGGGAATGATGTTCAGGTAATAATTGGGATGGCGCACCAGCCGAAACAGCGAGCTTTGCACCAGTTTGTGGTCTCTGGCAATGTATAGCTTGTATGTCCAAAAAGGGCTGAGTTTGCGAATAACATAGATAAGACAGCAAAGGGCAAACACATACACGACAAGACCAATTACGGTCAACACATTAAACTGCACATCGTAAATAAAGGCGTACACAATGCAGCTCAGATAAATCAGATTTTGCAGCACAAATAACACTTTACTGTTCAGGTTACCGTACTCGGTGCCGCCTCCTGCAACGATCTTTTTCTCGTTACGCATGGCAATAACAACCGATGGTATACGAATGAGTGAGATTACAATTAACAAAAATCCAATCCACATGGTGATCCGCTCCTTCTTCTCGCATTTTATATTGGCAAATATCGATTACATGCATTTCCTCGCCCAGACTTTATCGCTGGAACTTTATCAAACTTGGTACTCATCAGGGAGTATCCGGTACCAGTTTCCTCTCGTGTTCTGGATGCGTTGGGTTCAGGGAAAGGCTGATGACGTCTTGCAAGGTATGGCATTTATTCAGATCATCCATACCAATTTCAGAGGAAATCCGGGCTTGGAGATGATGAAGAAGCTGAAGCGCCAGCACAGAGTCCATTCCGTAATCTTCCAGCAAACGATGCTCGTCCATGTCGTCTGGTGGGATCCCCAGCAGAGCTGCAATAATGCTTCTGACATCACTTTCAACCGAAGGATTCGGAGCTGATGATCCGATAACTTCACCTTTGGCAACGGGTACGGTTTCAATCTCTTCGTTACTTGCTTCGAATGAATCTTCCGTCCCAGTTTTCTTCATTCCAACCCAGTATTTCTCGGGTGTGAACGGATAGGTTGGAAGGGATATCCGCTCTGGACGATCCTCTGTATATAACAACTCCCACTGGATCTCTACACCCTGCACCCACAGTTCAAGCAATTTATTGTATTTGCGACGTATAATCCATTTTTGCAGCGCTTCGCCGAGTTCTTCATCCTCTCTGAACAGTGCTGCCGTCCGTTTGTGTGCAGCAATGGAGCCAAGATGAAGCTTGTGACCTTTCGCAGATTCCGATGAAAGCTGCGCATGTACGGATTCATCCGAATCGGTCCACAGGTGCGCTTCCTGAACATAACCGTCCAGCAAGGATTTTAACTCTGTAATTGATGCGGCTATGAAGCCTGCACGGTATTCCATCGCTTGTCTTCCTGTCTGAAGTGTACAGGCAATGCGGCGAAGCTGTTGAGAAGTATCCTCTTCCTCCTCATTGCGAAGCAGGGCGGCCGACAACTGGATCATTTGTTCCCTGAGCCGCTCCTTGCTTTTGGCCGATAGCACGATTGCAACAGGAGCCAACTCGGATTCAGAACCGGTCACCTCATCATGCTGTCGTGGTGGTTTATATTCCTCCAGAATAACGTGGGCATTGGAACCTCCAAAACCAAAAGAGCTCACTCCTGCCCTACGGGGCATTTCGTTGCCATTGCTGTCTTTGAGTCTCTCCCATTCCTGCTTCTGTCTGACAACATAGAACGGGCTGTTCTCAAGCTGGACATACGGACTGAGCTGCTCCGCATGCAGGCTGGGAACAAGCTTGCGGTGCTTCATCTGCAATAACACCTTAATTACTCCGGCTATGCCAGAAGCAAGCTCCAGATGACCGATATTTGTTTTGACAGAGCCGACGCCACAGTATTCGATTGATTGTCTTGGAGTGGAAGTCTGCCCTGTGGGTGATAAGCCTGCCCTCGTCTCCTGAAATACTGTCTTGAGTGCATTGATCTCAATTGGATCACCAAGTGGTGTGCCTGTGCCATGTGCTTCAATATAATTTATAGTGGAAGGATCAATTCCCGCCCGGGCATACACGGATTTCAGCAGCGCTGTTTGTGCCTTAGGGTTGGGAGCAGTAAGTGAGCCTGCCTTTCCGCCGTGATTTTCCCCGCTACCGCGGATCAAGCCGTAAATGTGGTCATGGTCGCGCTGAGCATCACTCAATTTCTTCAGAAAAATCATTCCAACCCCTTCGCCACGGCCGTAACCGTTTGCCTCGCTTGAAAAGGTTTTGCAACGCCCGTCCGTGCTAAGCATGCCCGCTTTGGTCAGACTGATATGAGCATCCACGGACAAGATCGTATTTACTCCCCCGGCTACAGCCGTCTCGCAATCCCCATTTCGAATAGCTTGAACCGCCCGATGAATGGCGACCAGGGAGCTGGAGCATGACGTTTCGACAGGGTGGCTAGGACCGTGTATGTTCAATGTGTAGCTCATCCGATTAGGGCCGACCGAAGGAACGGTGGCTGTGACGGAGTATGCCTCGACCGCTTCATTCGACTGGGCCAGCATGACATTATATCCGCTGCTGCCTGTGCCAATGAATAGTCCCATGGCCGATCCTGACAGGTCTGACGGTGCATAACCTGCATCTTCAATCACTTTCCACACATGCATCATCAGCAAGCGCTGTTGCGGGTCCATGTGCAGGGCTTCCTTGGGAGAAATGCCGAAAAACAATGGATCGAACTCACTGATTCCGCTTATAAATCCCGCATGTTTTACGTTGGTTTTGCCGTTCTCTCTAAGCGGATCACCCAAATAATCCTGCCAGCGCCAACGTTCCTCTGGAATCTCCGAAATGCAGTCTTTGCCATCAAGCAGATTATGCCAAAATTGCTCCGCGTTATCGGCCATCGGAAACTTGGCGCTAATACCCACAATGGCTATGGGCTCGGGGGAAGACAGCTGGTCTGAACCCGAATCAAGCTTGCTGTCTGTACCTGCGTGGGAACGGGCAGATGTGTGTTTCTCCTCTTCTGAAGCCGTTGACCGCAATGAAGTTTGTAGCGGTTCTTCCCTTTCGGATGCTCTTGGCACAGAATGTGACATAGCATTCGGCGATTCGAGTTGAGGGGCCGTCCTGACGGCAGAAGGCTGTGTCCACTTAGCGGGATGATTTTGCAGCAGATGAACCGCCAACTCGCGAATAGTGCCATGCTCAAAAAAGATGGCGGGTGTCAAACCCAATCCATGGTCGCGATTCAAAAGATCCGCGAGCTCTGTGAACAGAATGGAATCAAAACCGTATTCTGCCCATTCCGTATCACTGTCCAAATCGTAGATACTGACTTTTAACAGGGAAGACACCGTTTGGGATAAAAAAGCTAGAACCTGTTCTTCCCCCTGCTTTTCCTGAAACGAAGGCGTCATTGCAGATCCCGTAACAGGGTTGGATGCTTCATTTATATGCTGAACGATGCCCGCGCCTTCAACTTCGGAAGAGGATGTTTCCGCACGGTTCAATTGCGATCCCTTTTCCCTCGTTGTCTCTCCAAGTGATTGATCTTCAGCCTGAATCCAGTAACGATTTTTGGCAAAAGGATACGTGGGTACACGAACAATAGTTGGCTTCTTCTGAAGATCATTATACAAGGCTGTCCAGTCTATCCCCTGTCCCTGCTCCCACAAGGCAGCCCATTGATGAAGCCTCTCTGGCGAAGGACTTTTTTTCACCGAAGGCATTTCATAAGGTGTTTCACTAGAATGTTGTTGTAATGATGACTGGCTTTTCAGGAACTGTTCGATCTGTTCCACCAGTTCACTGTGGCTGCTGCCCGTCCAAGCAACCCTGTATTTCATGTCCGTTCTTCCAAGCTGAAACGTGTAGGCAATGTCTATTAGGCGCTCAGACAGACCACCGTTCTCCAAATAAAGACGAACCTGGCGAGCGTATTCGATCAATCTTTCCTGTGTTCTGGCCGAGATCGGAAGAACAACTTCACCATTCCCTGAAGCTTCCGCTTCACCGGAATACGCATCTAGTGCAGAACGATCTGTCCATGAGACGGCAGTTGGAATATATTCCTCTACGATCAGATGTGCATTGCTTCCGCTTGCGCCAAAAGAACTCAACCCGGCACGAACAGGCCACTCCGCATAGCGCCCATTCTGTTGTCCATGACGGCGCTCCCAGCGCTCGGGTGTCCGCTGCACGTGGAAGCAGGTGTTCTCAAACGGAATCAGCGGGTTCAGCTCCTCAGCATGCAGCGAAGGAAACAACTCCTTGTGCTTGATTTGCAGGATAAGCTTGGTTAACCCGGCAACACCTGCCGCTGCCTCCAGATGTCCAATGTTGGACTTCAGGGAACCGACAGCACAGTTTTGGCCCGGATTGCGGCTGTTTCGAAAGGCTCGCTCCAGCCCCTGAATTTCAATGGGGTCACCCAGTGACGTTCCGGTTCCGTGGGCTTCGATATATCCGATGGTTCCTGGCTCAACGTCTGCTGCCGCGAGTGCATCTGCAATGACTTCCGATTGGGCCACTGGGTCTGGCACCGTCGTTCCGGATGTTTTGCCAGCATGATTCAGAGCCGAGCCCTTAATGACGCCATAGACCGGATAACCTTGCTTGCGGGCTTCAGCCACCGTTGTGAGCAGGACAGCGCCTACCCCTTCACTTGGCACATAGCCGTCCCCGTCCTTGCCAAAGCTGCGACATTTTCCTTCCGATGACAGAAACTTGGCCTGTTTCAGAAATACATACTTATGGGGGTGGGTGACCAGATTCACACCCCCTGCTATGGCATATTGGCTCTGTCCATGCCGAATGCTCTCGCAGGCCAAATGTATCGCTGTCAGGGAGGATGAACACATGCTGTCTACAGCGATGGATGGACCATGGAAATTCAGGTGGTAAGAAACCAGATTGGCGATGGCTGAAGCGTTGCTGCCCATGGCCGTAGGAGTGCCCTGCTGCGTCATGGCTGCGCCAAGCAGTTCATAATGGTTCCAGAACACGCCAGCAAATACACCGACATTCCGCTTGGCTGCTGATGCATCATGATGCTTGTCACGTTCAATAGCAAAGCCGGCATCCTCACAGGCTGTCCAGGCCGCTTGCAAAAACAAACGTGCCTGTGGGTCCATCCTCTCGGCCTGAAGAGGCGAAATTTGAAAGAAGGCCGGGTCGAAGTCATCGATCATGTCCAGAAATCCGCCAGCCGGGTAATATTCAGAAGCAAAATACGGAAGATGTAGCCCCAGCCAGCGTTCATCCGGCATGGGCGTGATACAATCTCGTCCCTCCTTCAAAATCTGGGCCAATTCGTCCATGTTGTTTGCCGAGGGATACCTTCCCGCCATGCCAATGACAGCAATATCTTCCGGATCAGATGGCGGCGGCAAATGAATGGCCATGTCGTCTCCCATAGCGGACTGAATCCGGGATTTATTCCCGTATACAAGTACAACTTGCGAAACATCCTGTGCAATAATCCGGTCAATAAGTGCCATCCCCTCAGCCAATGGCAGCGGCATTGAACCTGAGGACGTATACATGCTGCTGCGAATATGATCATTCACTTGCATGCCGCCATCTGCCCATAGCGGCCAGTTAACCGTAACCTGGCGTGGAATTGCTCCTTCTGTTCCACTGTTCTCCTGATGATTCAACAAAAGTCTGTCCATGCAGCTGTTGGCCACTGCATAATCAGCCTGCCCTTTGTTGCCTACAATGGCTGACAGGGAAGAAAACGCAACGGTGAACTCTGGCCTAAGATCATTTAAGGCCTGCTCCAGATTCCAGAGTCCATCCATTTTGGGCTTCAACACCTGCTCCAGGTCGGACAAAGGCTTTTGCAGCATCAACTGGTCTTTAGCAGTTCCTGCACAGTGAAATACCCCCGTGATTTCGCCATACTGATCCCGAATCTGCAGGACAGCCTGCTTCATCTCGGCTAGAACGGTTGTATCGGCCTGAATATACATGGCTTCTGCACCGTTGATGTGCAGCGAATTCAATTTGCGCTGAATGTTCTCACTCAGCAGAGAACGTCCGATAAGAACCAGCTTGCATCTGCATTGACGGGAAAGATGCACGGCCAGCGCATACCCCAGACCGCCCATGCCGCCGGTAATAAGATAGACTCCGTCAGTCTTATAAGTTTTTTCCAATGCGGCCCCCGGAACAGGTATCTCCACCAGCTTGCGAACATGCCGCTGAAGGGAGTCTCCTTTGTACCATATGCAGACAGCGGACCCTGATGAGATGTTTTCGGCTTCGAGTCGAAGTTGACGAATCAACGTTTCGTCCATGGAGCTTTCATGCAGATCCATTCTGATTAATTGAGCCCCAAAGGCTGGAAGCTCCATCGCAACCGTCTTTACCAGCCCTTCAAATCCGTGAATGTATCCACCTGTGTCACGGGAATCCGACAGTACTTGAAGAACGATTCGTCTGCCCGCATTCGGGTGAATTGCTTTTGCCTGGATCATTCCGTATAACGCGGTTACCTTCTGGCGGTACAGATCAGCGTCCATGGACGAATGATCAGGCAATTGATGAACCTCGTATATGTCAGATTGAAGCTCCAGCTTGGCGGCAAGATCCGGATAATTGCCATAGAGAACAACTATCCGGTACGAGGTGTGATCGGACTGAAGCTCTTTTCCATCCGCTATTGTGTGTCGGGCAGATTCAGCCTCATGGATATCCCGGGTTTCAATCCATTTAGGCTCATAACACACAGGTTCTCCATTTCCCTCGATTTCTCTGGCTGTTGCTGGTATTTCCGAATGCGTTGCAGGTTGTTCATCAGTCGAATGACTGCTTTGGGACGGGAGCGTATTCAAGTTCACACGTTCCGACACCACTGCTGCCTCATTCCAGGCGTCGGAACAATGGGTGTGCAAGTAGTCGGTCAATGCCTGCACGGAAGAGTGCTCAAACAGCAACGTTGGATAAAGTTCCATGTTCACCCGGTTTTCCAGCCGTTTCACCAGCTCAAGCAGATGCATGGAATCTAGTCCCTGCTCATAGAAGCCTGTCCGCTCATCCACTGCTTCAGGTAAAATATGCAGCATGCGTGCGATTTCAGCTTTCACATAACTCGATATCGTGGTTCGGATCTGGTCTTGGGAGCCCGCAGACATTACAGTTGTCTTTGCCCATTCGGAACTTTCAGTTGTTGTCGTTTCAGAAGTTGGTTTGTTGTTGCGTCCAGTTGTCATCGGGTTTGTCAGCCCGGTAATGGATGCGGCATGGCGAACTCTTTTTGCCTTCAAATGTACAAACTCCGCAAGCAATCTGCCCTCCGTGTCCGTAACAGCAATGCTGCGAGAGATGATATCCCCACCGGAAAGATCACTTGGTGTTTGTTCGGTAAACGTACGAATCTCAGCTGGAAAACGGTCGTAAATAACAAATCGTTCAATCATGAACGGAATGTATGGGGGAACTTCTGCATCCAGACCATCGACAATCCCCAGGCGGAAGGACGACCCGGCAAAGGTCGCCCCATCCAACAGGGCCACATGAGCGTGGAACTTGTCCAGATACTGCTCGGCCAGGCTGCTCAGCCGGATATCCATCCACTCCATTTGGTCTTGTCTGTAGACATCTCCGTTGTTTTTCATAAAAGAAAAATGCTGTATATCCGCCTGTCGGGCGAGCTGATAGATCTGATCCATATCCCACGTCTGAAGCCCGTCTGTGTCTTTGGAAGGTAGCAGGTGTACATGCTTTAAAGCTTGTACAGGTTGTACATCTCCCTTCCCGCCGAGCAGATACAACTTGCATTCCATATTTAGCACATCCGATGAAGGCTGCTCACCGTTTTTTGGTACTTTGCGGCTATGGATGGTGACTTGACCCTCATCCAACTTCATGGACAATGTTAGCCTAATATCCACATCAAAATCGGTCGAAGTGACAATCGGCTGTGTAAACACGATATCCCGAAGTTCAATGGAGGTTGTACGCAGATGGCTGCCGCTCAGTCGGTACACCATATCCAGCAGCACCACACCCGGAAGGGTGCAGACGCCGTGAACACGATGATCTCTCACGAAATAGTCACTGTGGCGCAATCGCTGTAAAAATGATTCGGTTGCAGGTAATGTCACGATCCGCGTCACTCCCTTCTCATAGCTTGATGAAATCAAAAAAGCTTGATTGCTCCGAATGTTCCGGTAGTTGTTGCATCGACGATCCAGCTGAAACATTGGACGATGCCTCCACCGATTCCGTTGTTTTGACGGGTGGCCAGCAATACTTGCGTTGAAAAGGTGAAGCAGGGAAACGAAGCGGCAGGCTCACCATGCGTTCGGCAGGAATACCTTCATTACTGACAATAACGTGTGCGTTATTGCCTCCAAGTCCGAATGCACTAATGCCTGCCCGCAGTATGTCGTTTGGACCACTTCCCCACGGCTGGTGCTGCTGTACAATATAAAAAGGAGATTCCCTGAACTGGAACCGCGGATTGGGCTGGTCGCAGTGAATCGTCGGCGGAAGCTCGCGGTGAGCAAGCGAGAGCAACACCTTGATCAGGCTGGCAATGCCCGATGCGCTCAACAGATGCCCAATATTGCTTTTGACACTGCCTACGCCGCAAAACTGGCGTTGATTTGTATATTTTGCAAAAACACCTGTCAAAGCCTTAAGTTCAATGGGATCACCGATTAGTGTCCCTGTTCCATGTGTCTCGATATAGCTGATGGTGGAAGGATGAATGCCTGCATTTAAAATCGCTTTTTCCAGCAATTCCTGCTGGGCTTCCGGGTTAGGTGTGGTAATGCCCATCGTTTGACCGTCATTGTTGATGGAGGTGCCATCGATGACCCCATAGATCGTGTCCTGATCGGCGATGGCTGTTGACAACGGTTTAAGTAATACAACGCCGCAGCCTTCACCCAGCCCGATGCCGTTTGCGTCTGCACTGAACGTTTTGCAGCGAGAATCCGGGGATAATACGCTGGCAGCTCCAAGCATCTCGTAGGGTGCATCATCAAGCAGAATGTCCACACCGCCTGCAAAAGCGAGATCGCATTCCCCATCCAGCAGACTTCGTACAGCAAGATGAACTGCGGTAAGTGAACTGGAACAAGCGGTATCCACCACCATGTTTGGGCCTTTCAGATTATAAAAATGGGACAGATGTGCAGCGATAAAGTTTTGGCCGATGCCAACGATTGTATCTTTGGTGCTACCGCCCAGCTTGGACGAAAAGTTGCTCGCTCTGGAGCCAACAAATACGCCGGTCTGCGAATTCCATAAACGTTCCCGGCTGTATCCTGCGTCTGCGGCGGCCTCCACGCTCACTTCCAGCAGTTGGCGCTGGAGCGGATCGAGCTGTTCTGCCAGCGTATCTGTAATTCGGAAAAATGCAGGATCAAACTGCTCAATGTCTCGAATGAATGCCCCAATGCGCTTGCTAGAAGCGGAAGTCCTACTCGTGCTACTGCCTGTCAACCTCAAGCGTTCCGCTGGGATCTCAGTCATACTATCTTTGCCTTTTTGCAGATTGGACCAGAATTGCGCGGGATTCTCGGCATCAGGAAAATGACAGGCGACGCCAACAATTGCGATTTTATCCCGCTTCTTGGTTTGTTCCAGCTCCGCTGGTTTTTCTTGTGCTTCATCCACAACATCATTCGATTCGATCAGTCCGGTGTGACCATCCATACCTGGTTCAGCATGTTGCACAGGAGGAGTGGAAGTCATTGAACGAACATCGGAAGTTTTTCCAGTCGAATTTTCCGCCAACTTAGAGTTGGGTTCCATCAACAGGTCAGTCAAAGATTCGGGATAAATCCGAACCAGATGTTTTGCTAATTGGCGCAGTGTTGGGTATTCAAGCAGCAACGAAGGGTCTGTTGCAACATGCTGCAGCTCTCGATCCATGACCGTCAGAACCTGGACAAGCAGGATCGAATCCATTCCGTAATGCTGAAAAGGGGTATCTTCATCCAGCCGGGATTCATCCAATCTCAGTTCTTTTGCCATCAAAGCCTTAAGCCACGCCAGTGTCCTGTTCTCCAGCTCCTCCGTGAGGCTTGCGGTCATCCGTTCCACCGGGCGTGGAATTAACGGAATGGTTACCTGCTGTGATTCACTTAACGATGCCTCTGCCTGATGCTCCGCTTGTTGCTCTCCCTTGTGTACAGTCTGCGATGCAACTACAGCCGGCAGAATTACTGGTCCCCTGTTTTCCCGAATAATCCGATCCAGCCATAACATTCCTTCCGCATCGGTGATGCTGAGAAGACCGCTCTGGCGATATGCTTCGCTAGTGACCGCACCAAAACCGGATTCCTGCCAGCTTGGCCACTGGATGCTGATGACGGGGAAAGGAGAGCTGGCACTTTCCTTGGATGCGGCTTCGGCAAAATAGTCCATATACGCGTTAGCCATCACATAATCGCTCTGCCCTGCACCCAGTGAAGGCATCGCTGAGGACACAGAGGAAAACAGCACAAAGAAGCGCAGTGGCTCATGCCTGAACACATGAAACAACGTATGCACCCCGCTTGTTTTTGGATCAAGCACCCGCTGCATGGCATCCGCCTGCTTGCGAATAAAAGCCGGATTGGCAGTATCCACGTTGCCAGCACAATGAATAACCCCTCCAATAGGACCCATTGAGCGCTTAACTCTGGCCAGTTCTGCCTGAATGGCGTTCTCGTTCGTAAGAGGGATATCTGTAACAAGCACCTCGGCCCCCAGTTGTTCGAGTTCCAACAGGGATCTGATTTTGGCGCCCGTCGCAGTGTCATGGCTCGCATATGCGTCCCATTCCTTCCGCTGTGGAATGGCTTCCCGTCCAGTCAATAACAGCCGCTTCACGTTGTGATGCTTCACGAAATGGCGGGCACATGCCATCCCAAGTCCGCGGGTACCTCCGGTAATCCACAACACCTGATTTGCTTCCAGGAAAGGTCGTTCCGGATCGATTGAAGATTCCGTAACATCTTTGTTCATACCCGTCCCATAAGGCAACTCACGCATATAGGAACGCCAGCGTTTGCCATCACGGTAGCATATCTCCGGTTCCCGATCTGTTTGCCGGAACTCTGTTGTAATGCATTCAATCTTTGCCTCTTCCGATGCCGACGGATCGACATCCAGATGTCTGGATTGTATGCTTCGGTATTCGGCTTGCAGCATGCGGAACAGACCCGCACGAGAGGCGTGGGCCAGATTCACTTTCGAATTGCGGAACGACTCCAGGCCATTGGTCACCAATAGCAGCAACATCCCCTCATGACCATGGATTTCAATGACGTCTTGCACAAGCTGCAACCATCCCGGCCGGATCTGTTCTTCGCAGGCATCATCAACAGTGGTCTGCCTCATGCATGCTGTCAGATCAATCAAACCTGTCAGTCCATGCTTCAAACGTTCCTCATCTTCGAGCCAATGGCTTCCCGGATCATCCAACTGTTCTTCATTCAAAACCACCGTATGTTTAAAATGTTCTGTCAATCTCGCAGCGAGGGCCGCTGAATCCCGATTGGCAAGGATCAGAATCTTTCCAACAGAATTGCTTTCATCAGAGATGGATTCAATGTCCGCAAGCTGCCAGTCTTTGTGATAAGCAGTCATTTGGCGCTCAGGTGCTGCTTTCTGAATTCCAGATACAGGAGAGTTGAGACCATCCACATGTTCACGGATAACCGCTTCCTCAGGCAATTCAAACCAGCAGCGCTCGCGCTCAAACGGATAGCCAGGCAGACTAATTCGACGAGGCTGTCCTGTGGAGTATAGAACACTCCAATCCGCTTTGATGCCTTTCACCCAC
The DNA here is from genome assembly GCF_047302515.1 of Paenibacillus amylolyticus. Lineage (GTDB taxonomy): Bacteria > Bacillota > Bacilli > Paenibacillales > Paenibacillaceae > Paenibacillus > Paenibacillus amylolyticus_G. Next base: position 2,181,251 of record NZ_CP168019.1, read on the forward strand.
AAATCCAGCACTTTTCCGTAAAGGCCTTCATTTAACCAACGGCTCACCACTTCGCCAAAATGCTCATCCATGGCAATTGCTGCTTGCACAGCCTGATAGGATTTGACATTTCCGAGGTACATTCCATCTATTCCGTCTACCGGCTCGTTCGTGTTCTCATTTCCCAGGAAAAGTTGAAGATGTTCCTTCAACTCCTGAACGGATCGCACTACGAATCCGAGGCGCTCTTCCATCTCCTGTTTTCCGGTCTGAAGCGTAAATGCCAAGCGCTCCAGCAAACGTTCCGGTTCTTCCTCTGCTCCTCCGGTGAGATGCTTCTCATCCACAGCAGTGAGCAAACGTCTGGCTCGTTCCCTGAGAGCGGATCGGGTTCGCGCCGAGAGCACAATGATGACAGCTCCTCCTCTTATTGCTTCGTTGAACGTTACCCCCTCATGTGGATGGTAATCTGCCTCTTCAATGATCAGGTGGGCATTGGAACCACCCGCACCAAATGAAGACAAGCCCGCCCTGCGCGGTATCTGGACCCGCTTGCCGTTTTCCATCCGCTGCAGCGGCTTCCACGCTTCAGCGTCCCGCTGTACACGAAACGGGGTCTGCGCAAAGTTGATATGCGGATTGGCCGGGTCTGAATGCAGAGAGGGCACCAGTTGCCCATGTTTCAGCTGAAGCAAAATTTTGGTCAGTCCGGCAATACCCGCCGCACTTTCGGCGTGGCCGATATTGGATTTTACCGACCCGAGAGCGCAAAACTGCTGCTGGTCCGTGGACTCTGCAAACGCTTTGCTCAGACCGGCAACCTCAATCGGATCACCAAGCGATGTGCCTGTCCCGTGAGCCTCCACATAGGTAATGGTATCGGCGGAGATGTCCGCCTCAGCAATGGCTCTCCCTATGACACATGACTGTGCTGCCGGATTGGGCACGGTATAGCCATTCGTTTTTCCACCGTGATTCAGTGCACTGCCTTTAATAACCCCGTAGATATGATCTCCGTCTTCGATTGCCTTGTTGAGCGGCTTGAGAATGACTGCTCCGACACCCTCGCCAGGAACATAGCCGTCCCCTTGTGCCCCAAAGCTTTTGCATCGGCCTTCACTTGAAAGGAAGCCTCCTTGGTTCAGTAAAATATACTTGTTTGGATGAATCGATACGTTGACACCGCCCGCCACCGCCACTTCGCATTCCTTCAATACAAGACTCTGGCAGGCCAGATGAATCGCAGTCAAGGAAGAGGAACACATCGTATCAACAGCCATGCTTGGCCCATTGAAATTGCAATAATACGATATTCGGTTGGCGATGGATGCCGGATTGCCACTTAAAGCGATGGAGGAATCTCCCTTGGCCTGAGCCTGGGCGGCGTACAGCTGGTATTCCTCGTACATGACTCCAACGTACACGCCAACCCTGTTTCCCCAAGTATCTCCGGTTGAAGAAGCGAGCCCCTCCGGTGTATACCCTGCATCCTCAATCGCTTCATACGCCGTTTCCAGGAACAGCCGCTCCTGCGGATCCATCATCTGTGCTTCTCTGGGCGAGATATGGAAAAACAAGGGATCAAAACGATCCACGCCCTGGAGAAAGCTACCCCACTTGCTGCCAGGCTTCGGTGAATTAGGGTCCGCATGGTGCATATGTAGCCTGTAATCCCAGCGATCCAACGGAATTTCAGTGACACTGTCCCTGCCTTGCATCAAGTTTTCCCAAAATTGTTCCAGATCGTCCGCCTCGGGATAACGTCCGGACAGGCCAATAATGGCGATATCCTTGGCAAGTGAACCCACTTGAGCATCTGCTGCCACCGAGGGGCGCTGAGCTGGACGCTGAAATGCACGAAATGGAGGATGTTGCAGGCCGGATCGGGCAGTCTTAGTCTTCTCCGAACGTTCCTCACGTTCTTCATATGGCAGCGCAGGAATCGAAATCAGGCGATTGACGGTATCGCGGTGGGTCTTGATCAGATATTCTCTCAACTCTTTGAGGGTCTGATATTCAAAAAGCAGTGTTTTGGACAATGGCCCAAAAGTACCCTCGAGCTGATCCGTCAATTGAGTAATACTAATCGAGTCTATACCATACTCTTCCAGTCGGGCGTGGCTCACAATTTGATCTGCGGGCACTTTGAGTACCGATGACAAGGCCTTTTTCAGAAAAGTATCCAATGCTTCCGCCAGTATATTATCTGCTGCTGTGGTCTGCGCGTGCTTCGTCAAACGATCCATTGGCAGGCTGGTTAGACTTGTACCCGGTAATAGTTCGCTCTCAGGAACTAACGGTGCTGCCGGGAAAGCGATCGGGTATCGCTGGCTCAAAAATTCGGAAGCAGATTGCAGCGTTGGATATTCCACAAATAGAATATGACTCAGATCCAGCCCGCATTGCTCGTTCAACCTTTGGGCCAAGAGCGTTAATTGAGGCTGGTCCAGCCCGCATTCAAGCCAATCCGCTTCGCGGCTAATCTCATCTGGTCCCACACCAAGCATTTCCGCAGCCAATTTTTGCAACACAGACATGGCATCTGCTCCTGAAACGAATGGGGTATCCCGCGTTGCACGGTTCATATTCCAACGTGCCTCCAGGCTAGAAATCAGCTTCGGAATGTCCCCTTGTACTCCAACGATTTCACATTCTGTGGACTGAAAAGCTCTGTACAGTAGCGTAATACCTGCTTCAAGAGCTAGTGGACGCATTCCCGTACTTTCCCATAATCCCTTCTCTTCAGCAGGGCTCAAATGCATGCCGCCATCTTTCCATAACGGCCAGTGGATGGCCAGGGTCCTTCCTTGCCTTTTTCCGGCAAGCATTAACTGATGACGATACTGTGCATAGCTGCCCATATATCCGTTGGCCGCAGCGTAATCGCATTGGCCTGGATTTCCATATACTCCCGACATGGAGGAGAACAGGATAAAAAAGTCCAGCTTCATGGCCCGGGTTGCTTCATCCAGATGAAAGGTGCCAGCAACTTTCGGAGCCAGTACCTTCTCCATTTCGGCTTTCGTTTTGTTCAAGATATACTGATCCCCCGTTAAACCTGCGCTATGGATGATTCCATCCAGACGGTCGAAGCTATGCTGAATATAAGCAACAAGCTCCGATGTATCTTTTTCCCGGGATATATCCCCTCGGCGATAGATAATCGTGGTACCATTTGTTTTCAAGGCTTCCCACGCTTGCTCTTGACTCGCTGATATGTCCGATCTGCCTGTCAAAATCAGCGTTGCGTTGACAACCTTAGAGGCAATCTCACAGGCAAAAATATGGCCCAGGCCACCTGCCCCTCCTGTAATAAGGTACACCCCGCCATTCTTCCAAGGCATGGCATCCGTCTCAGCAGGCAGATGGAGGGCTTTCCAGTGAAGCACTTGTCGTTGTGGGCCTTGGTAGCCGATACATACATCCTCAGACTCCCGGTTGGCCTTTATTAGTTCGGCAGCACGCTTGGCGTTACGCGGTTCTCGAGGCCAGCTCTTTGATTCTGAATATCCCTCTTCCATATCTTCAATCAACTGAACATGAATTCGGGGATTTTCCAGTGCCGCGGTTCGCAGCAATCCTGTTAATCCACTATACAGCTGAAAATGATCTTCACGACTGTATAACAGCTGAATAAGCACATTCTCAGCAGTGGATGAACTGCTCACCAGTTGTTGAAGTACGTGGAGTACTTGGGTAGAAGCAGACGAAAAACGTTTGGGGCTTGCACCAACATTGTTAATGTCAGCAACCTTTTCAGATCCAAGCGCTACGATCTCGGTTGGTATTTGCTCTCGCTTCAGTCTTTCCTTTATTTCCTCAGCCAGTTCGGCCCAAGGTTCAGCCAGCATTACGATATGCCTGTCATAAGGGTGGTTCCACTCATTCCGGACAGCGGCAGTTTCTTCCCAACGAGGTACCAACATGGCCGTTGCCCGCGCATGCGACTCATCCCCCGGGACTATACCGTTGTTCAAGGCTCTGCAACTAAGTCCCTGAATAAGAACACATGGAACCCCTGTACTGGAGAACAAATCAATATCCAGCTTAGGCATGGCATCCGAGGCGGATGAAACGGAATCAGAACTGTAACGCACATGAGCCCACATTTCTTCAGTGCAGGGGCCCAGAACCTGAATTTCATCCATGGCGTAGGGAATGGGCAGCATAGAATTTGCGTTTTCCAGCTCTTTTCCTTCTTTTCCCTCCTTGTCCTCCATCGACAGCCCAATCGCGGATTGCAATGCGCCGTCCAGGATGGCCGGATGCAGTACATAGGATTGCATTTCATGTTTTAGTATAGAAGGCAGGCGAAGCTGTCCTAACACCTCGTCTTCTCCCACGTTTAACTCAACCAACAACCGATGGGCGATTCCATAGTTGAGACCACCTTGTTCGTAAATTTTGTAGCATTGATCCGCAGTTAATCGTTTGGTGTTGCAGCGTGCCTTTATCTCGCCCGGATTAATCGCCATTGCTGCTACAAGCTTGGGTTCCAGTGAAACGATGCTGGCATAACCGCTGCTGTGCACCCTATTTTCGTTCGATCCATCCGCAGACATCCCGCTGTACATTTCATATTGAATAGGCTGCTCCTCTAATGAAGCATGTAATCGAATATGCAGAGACACCGGAGTTTCCCTGACAACAAGAGGACGCATCCACACATGGTTTTTCAAGATAACTGCAACATTCTCTCCTTGCTGCTCGCCTAGAGCATCGCTAACTGCAGCATGCGCCATTTCAAGGTAGGCCGCACCGGGTAGAATCCGCTCTTGTCCGATCCGATGATCATTCAGGTAAAATTCCTGGCCGGTCAGAACCGTCACGTATTTTTGCTCTGACAAGTTGGACTTATTCTCATGAAGCAGTGGATGAATAAGAGGAATATGACCGGAGTTTCCCTTACGGGAAGAATCCCCCTTCATCTGGAACTCCACAGAAGGTTCACTAGGTATCCAATACCGTTCTTTGGCAAATGGATACGTAGGCAGGCTGATCTTGTGGTGTGTGAAACCGTCATGGAGCAAGTTCCAGTCCACATTCAGGCCTTTCACCCAAAACTCCAGCAATTTTCCGAACTTGCGTTTGGTAATCCAGTTCACTAGGGTATGGGTTATGTCTGCATCGTTTGACAGTATGGATAGCGGCTGTTGTGCATCACCTGCATATCCCACATACATATCGTCCATATCCTGATCTCCCGAACAGTAGCTTTCCAGTTTCGAGCTCAGTTCCTGTAGCGAACCTGTCACGATGCCAAGGCGCATGTTCATCATCTCACGTCCGGTTTGCAGCGTATAAGCGATGTTCGCCAATTGTTCCTCTTGATATCGATTGGATCGCAGAGCCGTTAACATGCGTTCACACAATTCACGAAGCTGCTCTTCATTCCGGGCCGACAAAACGATAAGCGCCTGCTGTTTAGCTGGTTTATCCTGCTCAGCCAGCAACATATCCGACTGCTCGGGACAATACTCCTGCACAATGATATGGGCATTGGAACCCCCGGCACCAAATGAGGAAATTCCCGCAATCCGCGGGACTTCCCGTGTAGAGTCTCCTGAATCAATCGTTTTTCTATCCCAGTCACTTAATTGCTTCTGCACTGCAAAAGGCGTCTTGTCGAACTGAATGTGTGGATTAGGCGGGTCCGCATGAATGGAAGGAACCAGCTGCCGATGCTGCATCTGCAAAAGGACTTTGGTCAAGCCTGCAATGCCTGCTGCACTTTCGCAATGACCAATATTCGATTTGGCTGAGCCAATGGCACATTTGCTGTCCGCTGCTTTCCCTTTCCTAAATGCCTGGGTTAACCCTGTAATTTCGATGGGATCTCCCAGCGAGGTGCCTGTCCCATGAGCTTCGATATAGCTGATGTCCGCAATGTCGATTCCTGCCTCCGCAACAGCTGTTTCAATAACCTCTGCCTGTCTGACGGGATTGGGAACCGTATAACCGTTCGTTTTGCCGCCGTGGTTAACAGCAGTTCCTTTAATGACGCCATAGATATGATCACCATCGGTTATGGCACGGCTTAAAGGTTTGAGCATCACTGCCCCTACACCTTCTCCGGGGACATAACCATCACCGCCTTCACCGAAGCTTTCGCAGCGACCTTTCGAAGAGAGGAATTGCCCCTGTGTTAACATCACATATTTATTGGGGTGAACAGATACATTGACGCCTCCGGCGATTGCGGTTCGGCATTCTTTTTTACTCAGACTCTGACAGGCCAGATGAATGGCCGTGAGAGACGAAGAGCACATGGTATCTACTACCATGCTGGGCCCATGAAAATTACAAAAGTACGAGACACGATTGGCAATGGAAGCCGGATTACCGTTTAATGCAAAGGGCTCTTTACCCGCAATCCTGGCTTCAGCGCCATACAGCTGATACTCCTGATACATGACTCCTGCGAATACACCGACATTCCCGATCTGATCCGGGGGTGCATCTGGACCTGCGGCCTGTTCGCGGGTATATCCCGCATCCTGAAGTGTCTCGTAAACACATTCCAGAAACAGTCGCTCCTGCGGATCAATTCGTTCAGCTTCCTTCGGAGAAATCTGAAAAAAGAGTGGATCAAAACGATCCACTCCATCCAAAAATCCGCCCCATTTTCCAGAATGTTTTCCTTTGCTCGCATTCATCTCGGTATGAATCCGGTAATCCCATCGAGCTTCCGGTATTTCGGTGATGCAGTCCTTCCCAAGTTTCAGGTTCTCCCAGAACTGCTCCAGATTACCAGACTTCGGATATCGTCCAGACATGCCAATGATGGCGATGTCCAGAGATTTGCTATGGTCATGCTCTTTGCTGAACGATTCTCCGCCTGCGCTGGTCGCTGCTGGAATTCTTCTCCGCGAGCCAGCAGATGGCTGCCGCTTATTGAACGAATTCGGGATTTCAGACTTCCGAATTGTGCTGGACTCCAGCTCTGAAGTACGGAGTTGTACGTCTGAATTGCTTTTCGCCTGCACCCCTGTGAGCTGCGCCAGTCGTTCCCGGTGATGGCTCATGAAATACCCGGCAAGCTCCGCTATATTTTGGTATTCATAGAACAATGTCTTGGACAGCGGACCAAATTGCTGTTCCAATTGATCCGTCAATTTCATCACCATCACGGAATCAATGCCATAGTTCTCCAGAGGCGCATGTGGGTCGATCTGCCGTTCCGGCAGCATAAGGCTAGAGGACAATATTTTTTTGACATAACGAATGGCTTTTTCGTTGATATCGTCCTCTCTCTCTTCATGGAGCGTCTCTCTCAAGCTCGACTCCTGTTCTCCAGATTCGGACAACAGCCTTTGCAGCTGCTCCGCTGACTGCTGATCGCTGAGCTTTCCTTGCTGAATCTTTCGATACAATGTGGACAGTTGGTCTTCCAAAGCGATCACCTCCTTAAAAGAAAAACGTCAATCGATAGAATTTTTGAAAAAATCAAGCGCATTTCGCGTAAGTCTTAAAAACCGGCTTAGAAGCAAGCAAAGCAAGTACAACTACTTGAGATGCATTAATTGATCAAGGGTACATTCGCCGCTGCGAATTTTCTCTACAAGGTGGAGGTAATTCTCGTCATCGGAACGGTTGTATGCTTCATCCGTATTCATAATCGGTGCTGTCCCGGAAATACCCATGAAGCTTCGCATTTGATCAGCCTCCCCTTGAATGACGACTACAGGTGACCTTCTCTCTTGCAGTGTCTGCTGGAGAGATCGCATCGCATTTGCACGCTCCAGTGGAACCGTTCCTGATATTCGCTCCATGTTCTGTCTCGCATGATCATTCATATGCATACCGCCCTCTTCCCACAAGGGCCAATTAATGGCGAGTGTAAACCCGTGACGTTCTCCCTGCTGAACACGTTCATTGCGGTATTCGGAATATTCGTCCATAAATGCATTTGCTGCCGCATAATCGGCCTGACCCACATTGCCATGTACCCCGGCAAGCGAGGAAAACAATACAAAAAAGTCCAGCTTGAAATACTGGCTTGCTTCATCCAAATGAACCGTTCCAGCCACTTTTGGAGCCAGCACCTCCTCGATGTCATCAAGCTCCTTTCGGATCATATAGCTGTCGCGAATTAAGCCTGCATTATGAATAATTCCATGCAATTCGCCGTAATTTCGGCTGATTTCCAGCATCAGTTCATCTACAGCTTCCCTCTTCGAGACATCCGAACGCCGATAGATGACCTCTGCCCCCATCTGTTCCAGCAACGCCATTCGCTGGTGATCTGATTCATCCGGTTCTGAACGCCCCGCAAGGATGAGCACGGGATGTTCCGCCTTCTCGGCGATATGCTCTGCTATGATAGATCCAATTGCTCCCAGACCACCTGTAATCAGATACACGCCTCGATCTTTCCAAGGCAGTTCGACCAAGGATGAATGTGAAGTACCGACCTCTTTCCACAATGATGTATATCTTTTATCGTTCTGATAGCGGATATGTGTGTCGCCAGCGCTTTGACTGCTTTCCGTTAGGATCTGCACCACTCGTTCGGTACTCTGAAGATCATCAGCTTCAATGATTTGAATGATGATTTTCGGATTTTCCAATTCAGCCGTTTTCAGCAAGGCAGATAATCCTCCGAATAATTTGTACTGTGCCCGCTTGGCAACCAGCAGTTGAATGAGTACAGCACCTTCCGGTCTAGCTTTGAGCAACTGTTGCACATAACGATAGGCCTTCTTAACAGCAAACAAGTATTGCTCATCCATCAAGTCGGATTGACCAACCCGATCCGCTGGGTCTGGACCAAGGGATACATAATGTACATTCGGAAGTTTGGCAGCCATGACGTGTTCCTGCTCTGTCCAAGGGCCGGATAACATGACGATATGACGACTGTATACCACCTCAGGCACAACTACAGCTTCCTGCTCCTTCCACTCTTTTGCAAACATCAGTGTTTGTGATTCGGTTGGAGATAATGTTTTCCCCATGTGAATCTCTCCCTTCAATGGTTTGCTGGTGAAGCCCTCGAATTGCACACATACATTTCCATCTTCATCACACAAGTCGATGTCCAGCTTTTGCAGTGAATAAGATGGTTTATGCCCCTTACTGTAACGAATATAGGCCCACATGTGGGCTGTACAAGGACGATGGAAAACGACCCGTTCCAGTGCAAAAGGAAGCAGCGGACTTGGACTTGTTTGCAGTCTGTGATCATCAGGCATCGAACTTGCAAGCAGCAATCCAATGGCAGACTGCAAAGCCGCATCTGCCATGGACGGATGCAGGACAAAGTCACGAACGGAGTCCTTCACCCGGGCAGGCAGAGCAAGCTTAGCCAGCACCACGTTTTCTCCCGTGTAGACCGTTTCGATCCCTCGCATGGCTGTGCCATAGTGCAGTCCCATCTGTTCAAATGCCTGATAGCATTCATCCACTGTCCACGGTTTGATGCATCTATTTCGTATTTCTTCCAGATTCAGCCTTAATTCTTGAGATTCGGTTTTCAGCAAAGCCAAACCCTGACTGTGCAGCAACTCTGCTGACGCATCTTGGGTGTATACTTCATAGTGAATGTCTCCCTGCTCTTCCGTATACAAGCGCACATGAACGTCGGTGGCCTGAGCGGCAATTACCACGGGTCTGCTCCAGATGATATTTTCCAGCACAATCACTTCAGGCACGGAATCAGCCTGTTCTATAGAGCGTTTCACAGCCTCGCGAGCCATTTCCAAATAGGCCACTCCCGGAAGTACCCGGTAGGTTCCGACCTGATGATCTGACAGGAAAAATTCATCACCACTGAACCGTGAGGTGAAGCGCTGCTCCGATAACAGGGACGTATTATGGTGAAGCATTGGATGAAGCACAATGTTATTTCGGGAATCTGCTTCGGTGGTATTAGCAACAGACATCGGCATTCCTTTGGCGTCAGGAAGCCAATATTTTTCCCGCTCAAACGGATAGGTGGGCAGACTCATTTTGCTTGGTGTTATTACACCATATATTTGCTTCCAGTCCAGCTTCGCGCCATTCACCCATAATTCCAGCAATCGATCCACGTTATCTTGCATCATGGCCTGTCTGACATCCTCAGAAGCAGGTTTGTTCGCTTCTTGCTCGGTGTCTAACGGAGTATACGAGGTTCGATTAACCCGTCCTCTGTATATCCCGGGAATGGCTTGTTTTAACTTTCCGGTTTGAATGGTAACCAGTCTAGCGATCAGTTCATGTATCGTGCTTGCTGTAAAAGCCAAACGTTCTTCCATTGCCTCTCTACCGGTTTGAAGTGTATAGGCCAGCTTGTCTAACACCTGATCATCCAATGTTCGGCGGCTAATATATAGTAGAAGTTTCTCCGCCACAGCAACCAGCCTTTCTTCATTTCGGGCAGACAAAACGATCATTACCGGTTGCTCCGACTTACGTTCTACCCTGTTAGAAGAGCTTTCTATCACCGGAAAAGAAGGTTGAGCAGGAGCAGGAATGTATTCTTCAACGATAACATGAGCATTTGCACCACCAGCGCCAAATGAGGATACACCAGCAATGCGTGGTATTTCCCGCATCTGTCCGTCCACCTCAACCATCGGTCTTGACCAATCACTCGCCTTCTGCTGTACGATAAACGGCGTGTTTTTGAAGTCAATTTCCCTGTTCAACTCTTCGGCATGCAGGCTGGGTGCAATCTGACCATGTTTCAACTGAAGAATAATCTTGGTCAGTCCGCCAATTCCGGCAGCCGATTCCATATGTCCAACGTTGCTTTTCAGTGAACCAATGGAACAGTATTCTTTATCCTGTGTATCCTGGCGGAACGCTCGTGCAAGTCCGGCCATTTCAATCGGATCCCCCAGGCTTGTCCCGGTTCCATGAGCCTCGATATAGCTGATCCAGCGGGCGTCAATGCCTGCCTTGTTGATCGTCTCCCGAATCAGGTCTCCTTGGGCTGCAGGATTGGGAACCATATACCCATTCGTCTTGCCGCCATGGTTGATGTGGGTTCCACGGATGACGGCATGGATCTGATCTCCATCTTCAACCGCTTTGGACAATTGTTTCAGGATAACCACCCCGACGCCTTCCCCAGGTACAAAACCGTCTGCCTCTTGAGCGAAGCTTTTGCATTTACCGTCAGATGCAAGCATCTGCTGGGCACACAAGGCAACATAGCTTGAAGGATGCAGATACAGGTTCACCCCGCCTGCAATCGCTGCCTCACATTCGCCGCGGCGAATGCTTTCACATGCTTCATGGATAGCCGTGAGTGAAGAGGAGCACATCGTATCCACCGGCATGCTGGGACCATGGAGGTTCAGCAAATAGGAAACCCGGTTTGCGACCGAACTGAACGAGGTCTGCGGGAACCATTCACTGCCTTCATTCCATAGTGGCGGGCCGTAAAGGTTGAAGCCACTTTTGGTAATGCCCGCAAATACCCCCACTCTGCCATTGTACTTTCGATCCATCTGTTCCCTTGTATAGCCCGAGTCTTCAAGCGCTTCCCATACGGTTTGCAAAAAGAGCCTTTCCTGCGGGTCCATGTTCATGACCTCTCGGGGAGAGAGCTGGAAGAACAGCGGATCAAAATCGGCGTATCCTTCAATGAAGCCACCCCATTTGCTGTAGCTCTTGCCTTTGCGCGCGGCTTCCTTGCGATCCGGTTCATAGAATCCTTCAAGTGACCAACGTTCTTCTGGAATTTCCGTGATGCAGTCCTTGCCTGCAATCAGGTTGTCCCAGAATTGTTCCAGATTATCTGCCTGCGGATATTTGCCGCTGATGCCAATAATGGCAATCGGTTCATTGGCAGCCAAGTTGAGAGATACCGTGATGGGTACAGGCTTTACCGGATCGAAAACAGGCTCCTCCATCGTCCTTTCCACTGCCGATACGGTTGGCTGAATAAGGGATTCATGCGTTTGTTCCCGCTCTTTTTCGGGCAGATTCGGTAGAGCCGCCTCCAACAGCTCCTGTCTGTGCTGTTTCATAAAATAATGAATTAATGATGCAAGTGTTTTGTGCTCAAAAAACAGCGTGGTGTTCACGCCATCAAAATGCTTGCGCAACTGATTCGTCAGTTGAACAATCAGGATGGAATCGATGCCGTAAGCCTCCATCAGTTCGGACTCATCGATATGTTCAGGTGACATCCGAATAACCTCTCCGACCAGACGTTTGAAAAATGTCAGGCTGGCCTGCCACATCTGATCGGAATCCAGTTCTGCCTCTGACTGTGACTGGTGTTCTGTCTGCATTTTGTCCATGTTCATGACCGATGAGTTTTCAGAAGAAATAGGCTCATGATTGGACCTGGCCTCCGGCGAAGGTATGGCCATGGATATATATCCGTCGCTGAAGGCGGTGATGATCTGCTGCCCAAGACTCTCACCTGGTTCGGCTGGCAGCATTGCCTGTCCAAACCCAGTCTCTTGTAGCGTCTTCTGCCACTGCTGCTTGCCAAGAACAGGGGAGCCCCCGATACGGATATCATCATCTTCATACAGCCACCAGCCTTCCAGCAAACCAAATGTCAGGTGGCTAAACAGTGAGCTGTGAGTCAATTCGTTCAGCAGAAGCAGGCCGTTTTGTTTTAACAGATCGTGTACGTGACCCAGGGTGCGTCTGATGTTCCGGGTAGCATGAAGAACGTTGGCTGCGATGACCAGATCATAACTGCCCAGATCATAGGATTGTTCGGCAGGAGGTTTTTCGATATCCAGCATGGTGCAGTTCAGATAAGGGTGATTCTCCCCATAAGTCTTCTCTCCATGCAGCAGGAATGCTCTCGAGATGTCCGTATATGCATACTCCGCAATAGAGGCGGCAAAGGGTTTTATCCGCTCAAGAACCTTTTCGGTCGTTCCTCCTGTCCCGGCACCGATTTCAAGAATACGCAAGCTGGCCTGTGGATTGGATTCAAGTCGCTCGGCGAGGTACGCTGCGACGGTATCGGCCAGTATTTCGTTGAAATAGTCTGCTGCTGAATTATGCTTGTAAATGTTCTGCACCATATCCATCGCTCCGTCGGGGAACATGATATTGGTGGCACCCAGCTCTCCTCTGACAATCTCCGGCAGGCTGCGTATCATCTGGTCGACTAACTTAACCTGTGGCGAAAAATCCGGGTCCAGCAGCCAGTGCTTCATACGCTGCTCCCATGCCGACCACATCGAGTCAGAAGCAAGAGACTGTTCCGACAAGGTATACTGCTCTATACGCTTTCTGCTTTCCTTCATCCAGCGATCATAGATGGCAACAGGACGGTTTGCCGAATCAGCTGAGATTATCTGCTGCAACTGAATCGACAGCAGTCCGGCCAGCATCGACTCGAATTCATCGTTAAAGGCGGCCCACTTTTGTTGAAGCGGCTTCACGTTGAGTTGTTGCCCAGAAATTCGATTCATGAGCTGATGGCGTCCTACTTGCTTCGCTTCAGGCGCAACCATAAACATACGATCAGACGCTGTGCCTTCCACTGCCCCTAGTTTGTCCGTCTGAATGAACGCCAGTTGATGCTTGCCTCCTGCCATCAGCAGTTCCAGCGCCCGCATGGCATCCTCAGGATGTATGGAGCCAATTCCCGACTGATTCAGTCTTTGCTTGAAAGTGGCAGGCACCTGACTGGCGATGCCGGTCTCAGCCCAGTAACCCCAATTCATTACTTTTACAGGGAATTTCCAGGATTGTGCTGCAGCGCTCATGCCATCGATAAAGGCACATCCGGCGGCATATCCGGCTTGTCCAGCTGGTGTGGTGAACGAGCTCATGGAGGAGAAAAACAGCATGAAATCCAGAGGCTCCTGTCCAAAAATGTTCATCATGTTCACACTGGCATCCAGCTTGGATGACAATACATTGCGGAAATAATCTGGAGTCATCTGAGTCAGACTTTGATCCATCAGGCCTACTGCAGCATGGACAACCCCGTGAATGGCTGGCGCCAATGATCTGATCTGGCGGTATGCCTCCTGCAAGCTGTGTTTGTCGGATGCATCCGCAGAAATATACAGCGGTTCGGTTCCCAATTCGCCAAGGCGTCTGCATAGCTCTCCGATCCGTGCATCGACCGCTCTTCGGCCAATCCAGATAAGCCGCGCCTGATAGCGCCGAATCATATATTCACTCCATGCTTCCCCAATGCCGCCCGCACCGCCAATAACGACGTAGACGCCGTTTTTTCTGAATGCTTCATGCGTGTCACCTGTAGAGCAGACGTTCACCAGTACACTTTCATACCCTTTTCCATTCCGCCAGGCGCGCGTATTCCCATCCCATATCCCTGGAAAATGGCGTTCGGGATGCTCTCCGATGTCATGGACATCATCCACATCCAGATGGCAGACCCTCCAATCTGGCATTTCTTTGGCGAGGGAACCTGCCAGTCCGCTAATTCCGGCGTGCGCAGGATAGATCGTTTCTCCAGCCGATACGTTGCAGGCCTTCTCCGTTATGATGGTCAGATCGAGTCTGCGTGCGTCGTAGCCCAGATTTATCAAGACTTTAATGAGGAGAAATGTCTGAAACAATCCCTGGTTCTGCTCATTTATCACTTCCACAGCATGCTCCGGTCCGTGAACGATGCTTGAGGGCGGCACAATCCAGACTAGACGGCTGATTACGCCATGGCGCTTTAACTCGATTTCTAGTTTTGTTTCTGGTGTATCCCCTTCAACCGCAACAGGTTGCAGGTCGGGATGCCATTGCTGAATAACGTTCTGCTGCCTCGACGTCCCGCCTACGATAATCCCCGAACCGCCGAAAGATATGGACCTAGGTTGGGTTACATCGGGACTGGTCGATACTTCTCTCCAACTTGGCGCATAAGTCATCGCTCCCGAGAGCGGAATCTGTGTCAGTTTCTGCTTCTCCAGAGTGGCGTAAGCTATTGTTTTAGACTGTAGTGGCTTCGCAAATGTATTGGACTTTTCCTGAATAATGCCGGATGGTTCCCCAGGATACGGTCTGTGCAAAATCGTCAGCCCTATGAATTGCAGGACTATTTTTCCCTGGTCGTCACATAGATCGATCTGCACTTTGCTAGCCTTTCCGGAAGAATCCTGTTCCGGCAAAAGACGCACCCATGCCCAGACGGAATCCGGGCAGTCTCGATAGATTACAGCCTGATCCAAGGAAAAAGGGGTAACTCCGCCTTCCTTGAATTGCGGCAATCCGATGCATGCCTGTATAGCTGAATCCACCAGAGCTGGATGAAGACCATACTCCTCAGCCGTGGATGCAAGAGATGGCGGCAGTTTCAATTGTGCGATGACTTGCCCCTCTCCGATATGAAGACGCTGAATCCCCTGATGACCCGGTCCATAATACAGGCCGGACTGCTCAAAGAAACGGTAACATTCAGCAGCCGTCATCGTTTGTTTTTCGCATTGCAACAGCAAGGATTCCAGATCGATCGTTGGATAGGAAGCTGCTTGATGAGTGGACGTCGAAATCGTTCCTATATGATGTACATTTCGTTTGGATGGTTCTGATCTCACGGATCTCGAATTGTTTTCCCCGCTGGTTATTTCATAACGGATCTCCCCCGTATCCAGCGGAGTTAATCTCAATTCCGCCTGGAGCCTGCCCGGTGTGACTGAATGCTGTTCCATTCCCAGCGGCACAGTCCAGTAGATATCGCGAAAAACTATTACCCTGTCCTGCCGGGATGTATCTGTCGGAATAACCTGCTCCACCGCTGCCCTGGCCATTTCGAGGTAGGCGGCCCCTGGCATGATTTTACGATTGTGAATGACATGATCGTTCAGAAAAAATTCCTGTCCGCTCCACTCTGAACTGAAACAAATCCCTTGCAGATCCGATATATTTCGCTGGAGAAGCGGGTGAAGATAAGATGTCGGTACAGGCTGTCCCGATTTACGCTCCTTCTGTTCAGGCACCCAATAACGTTCTGTGGCAAACGGATAAGTGGGCAGGCTGATTCGCTGGGGCGTCCTTCCCGTGTAACCTTCAGACCACGGAACCTCAAGACCCTTCACCCAAAGATCCAGCAGCTGTCCATACTTGCCTTTGCGGACCCAGCTTTTTACCGTTTCCTGCATATCTGCATCCTCTGCCAGTGCAGCGATCGAGACTCTGTGGGACTTTATTTTGCCTCGATACATGTTTTCGGTTTTCTCCGGATCATGAATATAAGCGTCCAGCCGGTCTTCTATTTCAGCAATGGAAGTTGCCACCAAAGCCAGTCGCTCTTCCATCGACGCACGCCCTGTCTGAAGTGTGTACGCGAGCTGAGGCAGATGACAATCCTCATATCGTCCCGATTGCAACGCCGCCAGCAATTGCCGAGCCTGTTCCTGAAGTCTTTTTTCGGTTTTGGCTGACAGTACGATACATACTGAAGTAGCTTTGTTCATTGAGTCCCCGTGAGCTGGATGATGGGTCCGATCAGAATTGGCTACCGATTCATCCGGAATATATTCTTCAAGCAGCACATGTGCGTTTACGCCTCCGAATCCGAAGGAACTCACTCCTGCACGTCTTGGCATCGTTCTTCCGGCAGAGTCATGGAGCGCTTCCCATGCTTTATTTTCATCGACGATGTAAAAAGGACTCCCTTCCAATTGAATGTAAGGGTTAGATCTTTCATAATGAACTGTCTTCACAAGCGTTTTGTATTTCATTTGCAGCAGTACCTTAATGACCCCGGCAATGCCCGCGGCAAGCTCCAGATGCCCAATGTTGGTTTTGATAGAGCCCAGTCCGCAAGATGCTGAGGTTGTCAGATTGGGTTCCGCAGTTGCAAGAGTCTCCTGAAACGCGATCTTCAAGCCGTTAATTTCAATGGGATCACCAAGTGGCGTACCTGTTCCGTGAGCCTCAATGTATCCTATGGTAGATGGGTGCACACCAGCCTTTGAATATACGGATTTAATCAAGTCGGCTTGTGCTCGCGGATTCGGTGCGGTGAGTGATGCGGCCCGTCCACCGTGATTTTCATCCGTAGCACGAATCAGGCCATATATGTGATCACCTGCTTGCTCAGCGGCCCGTAACCCTTTCAAAAAAATCATGCCAACGCCTTCTCCGCGTACATATCCGTTAACCTCATCGGAGAACGTTTTACAACGTCCATCTGGACTCAGCATACCCGCTTTATTGAAACTGATATGATAGTCCGGGTCCAAAATGGTATTAACTCCACCCACTATAGCAGTATCACAGTCTCCATTTCGTATCGCCTGAACAGCCCTGTGAAGTGCCACCAGCGAACTGGAGCATGCCGTTTCCACAGGTTCACTTGGACCGTGTACATTCAGGAAAAAGCTCATTCGGTTAGGACCTACGGAAGCCACATGGCCTGTTGAAGTATATCCTTCGATTACGGTATCCGCCTGTGTTAACAGACGATGATACCCGCTGCTCGCAGTGCCAACAAAGATACCCATTTTTGAACCGGACAAGCTCGGCGGTGCATAGCCCGCATCTTCAATTGCTTTCCAGGCATACATCATCAAAAGGCGCTGCTGCGGGTCCATCAATTCCGCTTCACGTGGGGAAATGCCAAAGAAACCAGGATCAAATTCGGCGACACCCTCCATAAATCCGCCCCATTTGATATTGGTTTTGTTGTGAGCCTGATCGGGGTCTCCGTAATAGGCTCTCCAGTCCCACCGATCCAGTGGAATTTCCGAGATGCAATCCCGTCCCTGAAGCAGATTATTCCATAAGGCATCAATGTCCTTCGCCATCGGAAATCGGCCGCTCATGCCAATAATGGCGATGGGCTCCGGAGCCTTATGATTTTGATGATCGGATTCAGGCATGCTGGATTCTCTATGGCGTTCGGAGGATGATATTGAACCTCCCATTTGTTCTTTCTGCTCAGGCGAATCTTTCGTTTCCTTCGGAAATGTATATGGGTTACGGATCGAAAACGAACCAGCCTGTTCCACCTGTCTGAGCAGATTAGAGGAGACACCTTCTGTTTCCTTCTCCTGTGATGAGTCATCAGCATGCGGTCCCTCGGTGTCCATGTGCTTCTCAAGCAAAAGTGTATCCCACTGTTTCGGATAGGCTCCAACAAGATGTCCTGTTAAAGATCTTAAGGTGGAATGCTCAAAGAAAACAGTAGGTGTAAGTTTAAGCGCATAGTGCTCATTAAGAATACCGGCGAAATCGGTAAACGAAATGGAATCGAATCCATATTCGCCAAATTCCACATCTGGAAAGATGTCGGTTCGGTTTACCTGCAACAACTCAGACATATGATCCGTTAAAACGTCTTGGACTTTGGAAACGAGCAGCCGTTTTCGCTCATCCCCTGTCGGCCATGTTCGTTTTTGCGACTCAGGGATGTCGCTTGAGACGGCAACAGACGTCATGGATTGTGAAGGAGCTGTTGACACGTTCCATATTGACGGCAGATCCACCGAACCTGCGGAATCTGACATCACACCTGACAGAAATAACTCCGGTTCACCGTAAAAAGCCAGCACTTGGGATGAACCGCTGTTCATGGCCATATGCAGCAGTTTGATTCCGATAGAGGTGTCCATCGGGTGCATTCCCCATTGGCGGCGGATTTTCTGCTCCGCTGCTGCTCCTGGTTGCATGCGTCCTTCCCTCCAGAGCGGCCAGTTGATTGCGAGCGTTGTGCCGTTACGCTGTCCGTTCCGAACGAGCCCATCTCGGTATGTGGCGTAGGCATCCATAAAAGCATTCGCACAGGCGTAATCCGCTTGACCTGGATTGCCTGTCACAGCAGCCATTGAAGAGAACAGGACAAAAAAATCGAGCGCCATGTGGGCGGTCGATTCATCGATCCATATCGTGCCGTCCACTTTGGGAGCCAAGACGGATCGCAGTTCTTCTGGATCTTTGTGCCGTAAGCCACGATCTTTCACGACACCTGCCGCATGAATAATGCCGTTCAGCTCACCGTAATCAGACTGAATTTCCTGTACCAGTCTCTGAACTGCTTCACGGGAAGTGATGTCCGCTTTCCTGTATAGCACGTGATTTCCGTTCAATTGAAGCTGTTGAAGCTGGGCCTGCTGCTCGGCGTTTGGAGTCGAGCGGCCGTTTAACAGAATCGTGGCGTTCCTGATCTGACTGACAAGTGTCCGTGTCAAGGCTAAACCGAGTCCGCCGATGCCTCCGGTTATCAGATATACCCCACCGTCTTTCCAGAACAATGAATTGCCAGCTGAGTAAGCAGACAGCTCATGCCAGACTCTTGTCTGCCTGATACCGGAAGCCGGATAGCAGGCAATTACGTTTTCTGAATGACGGCTCTCTGAAGCCACTTTATCAATCAGTTCACCTGTTTGTATGGAGGAGTGCAGCTGAATGAGCTGGCATGTTAACTGTCGATGCTCTCTTGAAGCCGTCAATAACATCCCGGCAAGACCGTTGAGCAGACCGCCCTGCCCCTCTTCCTCAAAAGGAATAACGAGCTGAATAAGTGTACTTCCGGTTTCGGTGTTCACCATTTGCTTAATTTCTTCGAGCAGGTGTGCAGCTGATTCAGTAAAAAAGCTTGCAAGCGGGTGCAGCAATGCATTGTCTTGCTCAAATCGCTCTGCGGATGCAAAGGTATCCGTTGCCAATCGTTCGCAGCGAGCATGAGAAAACGAATCACGCAATGAAGATAGCTGCCCTGTAAAATGATCCGAAATCAAAATCAGATGATTGTTGTACTTAGCGGCTGATTGGTGGGAAGAAATCTCAAGCGGCTTCCATTCCGGCGCCAATAGAATCGGCCTCACGTTTTCTTCCTTCTGTGTATCGAAATCCTTCTCCAGAACACGCGGCGTGAATCCGGTCATGCGAATACGTACCACTCCGTCCATGTCGCACAGATCTACATCCAGCTTGTGAATTTTGCTGTTCCGGCTGTTTCCTGAACTGTACGTGGCAACCGCCCACATCTCCGCTGTGCAGGGGCCCAGAATATCCAACTGCTCCAGCGCAAACGGTAGCGCAGGTCTGCCGGAGGCAGCTTGGTCCGTCACAATGCCGAGCAGATATCCGATGGTGACCTGAAGTGCCGAGTCCATCAAGCTGGGATGAAGAATATATTCTTCACCCGAAGCGGTCAGGGATTGCGGGAGTGACAAGTGTGCTATGACACGATCCTGCCCAACATATACGGACTGTATCCCGCGTAAGCCCGGCCCAAGGACAATCCCCGTTTGAGCGGAGGAAGCGTAGAATGCTTCGGCATGAAACGGGCTGGGTGTGCAAGCCGCAAGTTCGGTTTGAATATCCCGCTCCATTTGGACAGGAAGTTTGGCGAGCATGACTTGGCCTTGACTGTATACCTGTTTATGTTGATCGCTTTCCTTTCCCTGCTCTTGACCAATTTCAAAGTGCATCGTTTCGTCTGCCTCTGTCTGCTCGACAGGACGAAAACGGATAGCAAAGGACGCTGATGTTTCATTCAGAATTAACGGGGCAGACCAGATCACGTTTCTCAAGCGAATCATCCTCGAATCCGAGAAATCACCCCATGCCGTATCTGCTGCAAAGCATACCCATTCCAAATGAGCTACACCCGGAAGCACTTTCATCCCCTTCACCAAATGATCTTTGAAAAAGAATTCCTGACCGCTGAAAGTGGACGAATATTGCAATTGCTTTACGCTGGATGTGTTTCTATGAACCAGTGGATGTAGCACTGTTCCAAAAGCATGTTTGGCACTCGACGGCTGTTTAACCTGCTGAGTATCTTCACGTGCCGGCACCCAGTAGTCGTCCCCTGCAAAGGGGTAAGTCGGAAGCGGGATACGCTGTGTAGAGATTGGGAACAGCTTGTCAAATGAAAGATCGTAACCCTGTACATACATTTCGCAGAGGGCTGACAAATGCTCCAGATAAACAGAGGAATCCTCCGTTTCCCGGCATTGCCTTATACATTCGGCGGCGTATCGTTTCAACGAGGCGTTGCCTCGTTGTTCGTTTCGATTAACGAACCCGCTGGTTACTGAATTGCTCTCCCCTTTTGCAAGCCACTCACTCAACTGATCAGCGAGCTGCTCCCCGTTTCGGGCAATGCAGATCATCCGATGGGCCAAATGAGGTCTG
The DNA here is from genome assembly GCF_047302515.1 of Paenibacillus amylolyticus. Taxonomy (GTDB): domain Bacteria; phylum Bacillota; class Bacilli; order Paenibacillales; family Paenibacillaceae; genus Paenibacillus; species Paenibacillus amylolyticus_G. The sequence continues at coordinate 2,202,248 of NZ_CP168019.1, forward strand.
CCTGTAAGTAAGGTATAACTCATGTGCAGACTTTCCACCGCGGAGTTTTCTTTTGCATAGGACACAAGCTGCTCAGCTTGCTGACGTAGTTGGTCCGCAGTACGCGCTGACAGTGCAATCAGATATCCGGGCCGCAGGTCGGAGTTGGCAGCCGGACGCGGGGGTGGCTCCTCAATGACCATATGGGCATTGGTTCCGCTGAATCCAAATGAACTGATCGCGGCAATTCTCCGCTGGCCTTTTTCGGTGTGCCATGGCTTGGTCTCCGTATTGACATAAAAAGGGCTGTTGCCGAACGTAATGTTGGGATTGGCCTTTTCCATATGCAGCGAAGCTGGAATGCGCTTGTGACGTAAGGAAAGCAAAACCTTGATCAATCCGGCAATGCCCGCAGCGGTCGCTAGATGCCCGATATTGGTTTTGATGGAGCCCAGCGCACAGTATTGCTTCTGATCCGTATATGACGAAAATGCGTTAGTAAGCGCCTGGAACTCAATCGGGTCTCCAAGCCGGGTTCCGGTTCCATGCGCCTCTACCAGCTGAATGCTGGCCGGATCGATACCGAAGCGATCATAGACCTGTTTCTCCAAAGCGGTCTGTGATTTGGCACTTGGTGCGGTAATTCCGTTGGTCGTACCATCCTGATTGATACCTGTTCCGCGAATTACGCCATGTATGTGATCTCCATCACGTACGGCATCACTGAGCCGTTTCAGCAGAACCGCTCCAGCTCCTTCTCCTGGCACAAAACCGTCTGCCCGTTCATCAAACGTATGACATCGCCCGGTGGTTGAAAGCATGCCGGCACGGTTGGCATCCATATAGAACTGGGGAGTCGATTGAATAAACACTCCGCCCGCAAGCGCCATTTCCGTTTCCCTCGCCCACAGCGACTGACACGCCAGATGAATTGCCACCAACGAGCTGGAGCAGGCGGTATCTACCGCAATGGCAGGACCTTTCAAATCGAGATAATAGGCGATCCTGGCCGGAATGATGGACCCAGCTTTCCCCCAGAACGACTGAGCTGGAGGCTGTTCACCCATCAGCTGTCCATAATCCATTTCCGTACAGCCAACGTATACGCCGCATTTACGGCCCTGCATCGAGTCGCCGGCATAACCGGCATCCTCGAACGTTCTCCAGGCTTCCTCCAGAAAAATCCGCTGCTGAGGGTCCATGTAGGCGGCTTCTTGCCCGGAAATGTTAAAAAAGAGTGGATCAAACGCATGAATGTTATCCAAAAAGCTGCCCTGGTCGCAAAAGGAAACATCCGCTCCATAATGCTTGGCAAGATTCCAGCGCTGCTCACGTTGGATCAGGTCATCTCCCTTTTCGAGATGCGACCACAATTCCGCTACGTCGCGCGAACCCGCAAATCGGCCGCTCATGCCAATGATCGCCACCGGCTCATACGTTGTCAGCTCTTCGCTTTTGTTTCTCAATCCGTCATCTTCAATCCGGGCTCGAGTGGTGACACCGGCAGAATCAGCTGGAAGAGCAGTAGCGGCGGGCTGATAGTGCATATATTCCGGCACGTTAATGACAATTTTGCCGATATTTTTTCGTTGATCCATGCAGCGGTAGGCTTCCTGCAATCTGTCCATCGGGAATGTTTGACCGATCAGGGGACGGATGACCCCTTCTTCTACCCAATGCATCATCTCTTGCCTGTATTCAGCGAGCATTTCAGGCTGTTCCATGCCCAGCTTGCGCAGATCCAGACTGTAGAAGCTCTGGTTGTGATTGAGTCCCGACAGGTTGACTGAATGGGCGCTTTTGAGAGCTGTCATCGCGATCTCGATGTATCTTCCGTTCCGCGCAAGACAATTTAATCCTTTTTGCAGCGCCTCGCCTGGGAGGGTATTTAGAATGACGTGTACCCCTTCTCCGTTCGTGAGCCGTTGTACTTCCTGTTCAAAGTCCGTAGTGGCATAGTTGATTACATAGCTGGCGCCCATCTCCTGCAAATAATCAAGCTTGTGCTGCATGCTGGCCGTGGCGAAAATTTCTGCACCAAAATGGCGGGCGAGCTGAATGGCTACAAGTCCGACACCTCCGGTTGCCGTTTGGATCAGTACTCGTTCGCCGGGTTGAATATTGGCTTTGCGGAAGGCGGCAATGACAGTCATGGCTACGACGGGTAGCGAACAAGCTTCCTCATGAGTAAGCAGATCAGGTTTGGCAAATACTTGCTCTGCTTTACACGTAATGGCGGTGGCATGCGCTCCGAGTGAGGCATCTGCATAGAACACTACCTCATCGCCGGTTTTTACCGTTGTAACGGAGGAACCTGTTTCAACTACAATACCGGCTGCCTCAAAACCTGGTGTAAAAGGATACGGCGGCATGGTCGGATACAGGCCCCGAATACAGAGCAAATCCCCGAAATTCAGGGAAAACGCTCTGACCGAAATGCGCACTTCGTCAGGCCGCAATTCCTGCACAAGGGTCTGATGAAGCTGAAGATCACTGATCTCCGAGGGACTGCAAATATGTGTGTGATAAAAATAAGAACCCGAGGTCTTGTCATTGATTCGGGTATTAGGTGCTTTCGCTTTGCTACTGTCCACAAAGGGGTTCGATGCATAATTGACAGATTCGGAAGGCAGCGATGTGCCCGAAAAACGTGTTGTCTCTTTATCTGATGCCATTGCAGCTGCCGGTTCTGGCTCCCCAGACTGACTCTGCAAGAGCAGCGATTCGATCGTTTTTCCGTATTCCTGCAAAATGTGTTCTGTCAGACGATCCACATTGTTATAGTCGAACAGCACAGTCGTTTGCAAGGTCAGTTTGCACTTTTGATTAAGCACGTTGACCAGATGGACGGCAATAATGGAATCGACGCCATAGTCCGAGAAGCTGCGATTGTTCTGGATTCTGGACTGCTCCATCTTCAGGTCCTCCGCGATGCTTTCACGAATCGCCTTTTTTACAAACTGTTCAGTCATCTCCGCGGTGATGATCCCATGATCCGCAGCGGGCTGCTCCTGTTCATAGAACGATTCGTTCTGGTGTACGATATCGGCAGGACGACTGGGTTGAAAAACGCTTTTAACAACAGGTGCAGAACCATTAGCCCGAATGACGATACCGTCACTTTTGGCGGCAATGATGTGCTGTCCATAGCGGTCTGCCTGTGCTGACGGGTAATGAACGGAATGATAGCCTTCCCGCTGAAGCATCTTTTTCCAGTTTGCGGCCGACAAGGCCGGACACCCCGGGATGCGGACATTCTCATCCGTGTACTGCCACCAACCCTCCAGCAGTCCAAAGGTCAGGTGATTTATTACGGTTTTGCGCGTAATCTCGTTTAACAGCAATTGTCCATCCTTTTTGAGTGATGCCTTGATCATGCGAAGTGTGTCTCGGATATCCGGGGTGGTATGTAGTACATTGCTCGCAATAATGAGATCATACCTACCCGGTTCAATGCCTTGCTCGGCAAAAGGAATTTTCAAATCGGCAATTTTATATGTCAAATAGGGTACCGAGGGGCCATACTGCTGCTCAGCATGCATGAGAAAGGCACGGGAAATATCGGAATAACAGTATTCCTGTATCTTGTGTGCGATGGGTTTTAACTTTTCAAAAACAACTTCGCTTGTGCCTCCCGTACCGGCGCCGATTTCCAGAATGTTTACTTTCCTGTGTCCTGTGATCTCGGACGTCAATTCATTGATTACGCTCAGCGCCTGTTCCGCAAGAGTTCCGTTGAAATAATCGGCAATGGCATGATGTTTATAAATACCTTCAACCATATGCATCGACGAGTCGGGAAACATCACTTCGGTAGCGGCCCTATGTCCTTTGAGAATGTCCGGAAGAGCACGAATCGTCGAATCGGCCAATCTCGCATAAGCGCGCACATCGGGATGCGAGAGCCAGCCCGGAAGTCTGCTCTCCCATGCCTCCCAGGATAACCGGGTCCAGGCCGCAATCTCTTCTGATTGGAGGCTTTCAACCGGACCAGGCAACTCCTGGGCATATTCTGCAATCATCAGGCGACTTTCGATCAGCCATTTCTGATAGAATGGGCGGACCGTTTTTTCAAACACAAAATGTTCATCCATACATCCCGCATGGTGCAGTTGCCCCCATAATAACCGAATAAGTAGCCGTTCGATGCTGCTCATCTGCTCCTGAACCGAATCCATATGTTCTGTAATGATCATCTACTACACTCCCTTTGCATATCGGTCATTGTGCACTTGGTCTAACGATATACCGTTAACATTTGATTTTCATTTAGTACAAGCATTTCGGGTTTACGGGTCATCTTGAGTATGACGGCCTGTTGCAGGGAACCTGACATCAGCCATTCCAGAATAGGATGGGCTTCCTCAGCTTCGATAGAACCAATGCCTTTCTGATGCATGCTTTGCCTTACCTGCTCAGATACGACCGAACCAACGCTGCCCCAATATCCCCAGTTGACCACTTTGATCCGTCCAGGCCATTTCCTGTTCATCTGTGTGGCCAGGGCATCGGCATAACAGCAGGCAGCTACATAGTTGCCCTGACCTGGCAGTTTCATAAAGGAGTTCAGCGAAGAGAAAAACAAGACAAAATCGGGTTGCTTCCGAAGCCGACTCATTAATGCATTCACTTGTTCGCTAATTTGAACTTTGGCAGACAGCACGTTGTTGAAAATCTCTTCATCCATACGAGCCAAACTTCTGTCTGACAACACTAGTGCAGAATGGATTATTCCATTCACCTGTCCAAACCGCTTTATGACAGACTCATAAGCCTGTTCCAGACGACCGGGGAGCGAAGCGTCTGCCTGGATATAAAGAGGCTCCGGCCCCAATAGGCCCAAATGTTCGATTTTACGGCGAATCTCGGGACTCAGGGGACTTCTTCCTAGCCAGATCACTTGGGCGTTGTAAGTCGCAATCATATAACGTGTCCAGACTTCGCCAATTCCTCCGGCTCCTCCAATAACCAAATAGACCCCTCCCTGCCGATAAGCGGTTAATGGAACGGAATCGTATTCTACAGGCACTAATTCCTGGCGATACCATTCCTGATCCCTCCACACATATGCATTTCCGTGGGGGTCCGGGGTCATATCTGCAATAGCATCCATTGGGAGAATTTCTCCGCCATTCAGATCAATGACGCGAATGGCCCAATGGGCATATTCCTTAGCAAGTGAACCCGTCAACCCATGAATAGCAGCCTGGTCCGGATCGATGGTATCGTCGAAGGCAAGCGCTTGCGCATTCGTTGTAACGACCGTGAGGTGAAGACTTCTGGAGCCGTATCCCAGGTGCAGAATGCTTTTGACAAACCTGAAAAAACGAGTAAGTTCGGGTACGAAGCTTTCTTGCTCTTCCCTGTTTGTTTCTGTCTTGCGATTCTCGGACATAACGTGGCGACAATGCCAGATCATATGATCGCAATCTCCCTCGGCCGCAAGCATATCCACCATCTGTGCCGCAGATGCCTGTCTCGGAAAGACAATCTGGCGAAAATCATCCCCTCTCGGGAATCGAATGTTCATGTCGGCATTTTCGCAGAGAATCAGAAGTTTTTCCGCCGAATACACCTCAGTGCCGGAAACGCCTTCACTTGATGATTGTTGCTCTAATGGTGCCCACACCGTTGTAAGAACAGCCAGTTTAGCATCATCTTTTTCCGCTGTTGCCGCTGCCGCCGACATGGTCAGATCTTTTGTCAATGGCTCCAGTGCATTTAGATTATTTAAATGATGCCCGAACTGATTAGTTAAGCCAGCTTCCTCTCCAGTCCAATCCTGCTGGGATTGGGGCGTGGCAGCCCACTTCCGTAACGCCAAACCTTCAAACTTTGCGCAAAGCAATCCATCCTCACTATAGAGCGTGAGGTCATAACGAGGCATGGAATTCCCAGGACCACTGCTCGCGGTATAACGGACTTCTACCCACATCACAGAAGAACATGGTCTGTAAATCTCCGCTTGTTGCAGTGCATATGGCAGCCAGGGCTCAGGCGAAAGACCTTCTTCCTGGCTCAACTGGCTCAAATCCATAGCAAGTGCCAGACAGGCCTGAAAAGCCGAATCTAGCATGGATGGGTGGAGTCCGTATTCCTCCAGACTTTTTGTACCCGACAATGGCATGGCTAGTCGTGCCATAACGCTGTGCTGACCCGTATACAAATGTGAGATGCAGCGGTGAGTGTTTCCATAAACCAGACCTATTCGAGAAAAAATTTGATAACCTCTCTCAGGTGGAACGACCTTGTTGCCATGACGCTTATGCCAATTAGCAGGTTGGAATACAGGTGTGTCCCCTGTGGAGCGAATCAAGGAAACGAATCCTTGACTGCATAATACGGATGGAGCCTCGGCCTTCGTAGTGCTTGTAATTTCAAACCGGTACCCCTGTTGGTGTCGCTCGGCCTGCAATTCAAGATGTACAGACAACGGCTGATCCTCTACAGATGCGGGATGCAACCATACCAGATCATGCAGACGAATATGATCGTTTCCGTTTTGCTGTCTGTTATGTTCTTCCGGCGGCAGGGAATGCCGTAGAGCTGCTGCAGCCATCTCCAGATGAGCCGCTCCGGGTAATATGCTCACCCCTCTTACTTGATGATCACGCAGAAATGATTCGTTTCCGGTAAAACGTGAGCTAAACCGCTGGCTGCCCAAATAACTGGTATTTTTATGCAGCAGCGGATGCAGCCATTCTGTCTGGCTTGGCGCTACGACGTTTGTGATTTCAAAACCTTCATTCCCAGATAAGGAGGATAAAGAAGGTATCATGTAATGTTCTTCCGCAAAAGGATATCCCGGCAGGCTAATTCGCTGTGGTTTAACCTTTCCATACCACTGCTGCCAATCCAGCTTCATTCCCCGAACCCATTGCTCCAGAAGCCGAACCGTTTTTCGTTTGCGCATCCAGCTGGCTGCCAGTTCCTGCATATCGTCATCGTCTACAAGTCGATTTTCATTCCGTTCAATATCGATCTCTCCGGTGAATATCTGTTCATGTGCCGTTTCCCCGGTGAGATACGCCTGCAATTTGCCTAGCATCTCCTTGATGGTATACGCCGTGAAAGCACATCTGCATTCCATCTCTTCTCTTCCGGTTTGCAGCGTGTAGGCGATCCTAGCGAGATGTAAGTCTGTATAAGCGTTGTCCTGAACGGCTTTTGCAAGCTGTCTCACCTTTATCCTGAGGCGATCTTCGGTTTTTGCCGATAGAACGATCATTACCGGTGCATTGGAATCCCCTGCCATCACCGATTTCTGGTCCACCTTGTAATCCGTCCTGTATTCCTCAAGGATGACATGGGCATTGGCACCGCCTGCTCCGAATGAGGAGATACCCGCAATCCGTGGATATTCGCGCATGCCTTCAGGTGTATCCAGTACGGGACGAATCCATGGAGTCATGTGCTGCTGAACGTGAAATGGGGTTTGACTGAACCGAATATTCGGGTTGCTGCTCTCTGCATGCAGTGAAGGCACCAGGCAGCCGTGACGCATTTGCAGTAATATTTTGCTGACCCCGGCGATGCCAGCCGCACTCTCGGCATGGCCGATGTTCGACTTCACCGAGCCGATTGCACAAAATTGTCTATCCGCTGTATGTTTTTCAAATGCCCTGCGCAAGCCTTCGATTTCAATCGGGTCACCCAGTGCCGTACCGGTGCCATGTGCCTCAATATAACTGATGGTCCGGGCATCTACGCCAGATCGTGAGATGGCTTCGCTGATCACCTTTGCCTGCTGGCCGGGATTGGGCACGGTGTACCCTTTTGTTCTACCCGCTGCATTAATCATGCTTCCTTTAACGATGCCGTAAATAAAATCCCCGTCGGCCTCCGCCATATGAAGCGGCTTGAGGAGTAATGCACCAACACCTTCTCCGTCCACAAAACCGTTGGCTCCCTCTCCAAACGGACTGCACTCGTTGTCTGGAGTCAGCATAGTTTTTTCGGATAACCTGACATAATGAACCGGGTCAACGATTAGATTCACACCGCCTGCGATGGCTAGGTCACAGGTGCCATTGCGCAGACTTTCCATTGCCAGGTGAATGGCCGTCAAGGAGGAAGAACATGCCGTATCCACGGCCAGGCTTGGCCCCGTGAAATTAAACGTGTAGGATACCCGATTGGCTATGGACCAAAAGGAAGCTCCCGTAGGATAGTTGCCATTCATTACACCTGCGTACACACCAACTGTACCCGCATCGGCAAGAGCCTGAGGCGTATAACCCGCATCTTCGATGGCAACATAGACCGTTTGCAGAAACTGCCGCTCCTGCGGGTCCATTTGTTCGGCCTCTTTAGGAGAAATATGGAAGAACAACGGGTCAAAGTGATAGATACCACGAATAAATCCTCCCCACCTGCTGTAAGACGTTCCTTTTTGTCCTTTCCCCGAATGATAGTGGGTTCTCCAATCCCAACGTTGTGAAGGTATTTCAGTAATACAATTTTTGCCCTGCATCAAATTTTTCCAAAATTCTGCCATATCATCAGCCTGAGCGTAACGCCCGGCAAACCCGATGATGGCTACTTCATCTGTTGCCTCAGATGGTCGTTGCTGCTTGTAACTTTCAGTTAGGTGAGTGGTAGCTTCTGTCGAAAATTCACCCATATTCAGTTCAGGCTCTGTTATCGATTCCTCTTGCATTTCCGTTAACCCAAGCATCGAGATCAGCTCAAACTTGCGCTTTTCCACAAAATGATTGACCAGTGCGTCAAGGGTCGTATATTCAAAAAAGAGCACGCTGCTCACATGCTCCCCCATTTCCTTATTTAGCTGTTCGGTTAACTGAATGATGAGAATGGAATCCAGCCCATACATTTCTAGAGCTTCCGCGGGGTCGATCTGCTCCGGCTCCACATCCAGAATGGCACCGATCATCTTTTGTAAATACATCATGCATGCTTGTTTTAATTCCCTGTCATCTACAGCAGGGGCTTTCGGGCTTAACGCGTTTAAGGCTGGTTCTAGTTCTTGAACTGTAATAGTCTCTTGTGGCTTTAGAGGCTCTTCCTTTCCAGCCGCGGGCAGCATCTGAGTCGCTGATGAAAAGGTGTGTTTCTGCCGGACTATTCCGTCACTCGCTGCTCTTATGATTTGCTGGCCCAGTCCTTCGGCGGTGGATGCGGGAAATTCTATGTCAAAGTAACCCTCCAGTTCGAGTGCCGCTTTCCACTGATCCGGATGCAGCAGCGGAGTGCCGGGAATACGCACCTGTTCGTCTTCGAACAGCCACCATCCGGTCAGCAAGCCAAACGTGACATGGTTAAACAGGGAATCCTCAATAATCTCGTTGATTAACAGTTTACCTTTCAAGGTCAACAACGCTTTGGCATTGCGAAGAGTATGACGGATCTGACGCGTGGCGTGCAGCACATTGGTAGCCACGACCAGGTCATATCGTCCCGCTTCAATTCCCTGAGAATGCAACGGCTCTTCAATATTGAGCAGGCTGTACGTCAGGTAGGGATAATACGGCCCATATTGTTTCCTTGCATGCTGTAGAAAAGATTTGGAGACGTCCGTGTAACAGTATTCCTGAATAAGTTCACGGTAGGGCTCGAACTTTTGAAACAGCATGGAGCTAGTGCCTCCAGTTCCGGCGCCGATTTCAAGAATGCGGATCTTGCGATTGCCATGCCCGGAGAAATCCCTGATCAGCTGGACGGCCTCATCTGCAAGCAGTGAATTGAAATAATCTGCAATTGAATTTTGCTTGTATATTCCCTCCACTCTTGACATGGAGCCCCCCGGAAACATGATCTCTGTTGCAGACTGTTTGCCTGTAACAATGTCGGGCAGCGCCCGGATCATCACGTCAGCGAGTTCTACCCTTGCTCTCATTTCCGGCTGCGTAATACAGCGCTTCTTGTGCTCTTCCCAATCAGACCAAATGTTACTTCGTTCAAATTCACCGAGTTCCGGGTTACGCTGAAGAATGCGAAGTGTGTGGTCCATCCATCGTTGGTATGCAGGAAGCACACCAGGATAAGAAGTGCAGTACGAAGCTCCTGCCATCGTTCTAACATCTCCAAGCTGTTCCATCTGAACAATCAACACATGCATCAGCTTCTGGTTCAATGAATTGCACAGCTTGTGCTGTAAGGATAACCGCTCGTTATCTTGCATGATTTCGCCCTCCTGTTGGATTACACGCTTCATGCCTAATATACTGTCATGAATTCTTTCTCGCTTATCGCGTATGGCTTTGCCTCACCAATGATTTTGACGAGTCCCAGTTGAGGAAGCGAACTGGCCAGAAGCAGTTCAAGCGCAGCCATCGCTTCGCGAGGCTCTATCGAGCCAATGCCCTGTTTGGTCATCCGCTCACGATAAGCTGGAGAAGCCACCGTTCCGGTGCTCCCCCAATACCCCCAATTAATGGTTTTAACAGGGTAATGAAGACAACGATGAAGCCACTGGGCGAATGAGTCCTTGAATGTACACCCGGCTGTATAATTGCTTTGCCCGGCAGGTGTGGCAAACGCATTGATGGAGGAGAAAAACAGCATAAAATCAAGCGACTCCTTCTCAAAGACCTCGAGCATTCCCGCGCATACGTTGACTTTTGCATATAATCCTTCATTGAATTGTGGCAAGTCCATTTTCATTACACTGCTGTCTCTGAGTGCAATGGCAGCATGAATTACACCATGAATGGTTCCATGGCGTTGTTTGATTAACCTGTAAGCCTCATGCAAGGAATCGGGACTGCCTGCATCTGCTGATATATATTCTGGAGCCGGGCCTGTCAGAGCAAGCCTTTCCTGCTCTTTTGCAATATCGGGGTTGAGCGGTGTTCGTCCGATCCAAATGATCTGAGCGTTGTAGTGACTAATCATATACTCGCTCCAAACTTTACCCAATCCGCCAGCACCGCCTATAACGACATATACGCCGCCGCGTCGATAAGCCGATTGCTGAATGGAAGGCAGTTTAACAGGCAGTAATTCGCAGCGATGCCACTGTTTGGCCCGATAGACAGTCAGATTGCTCCAAGAGTTCTCAGGCACAATGGGCATGTCGCTCAGCGCTGGCAGACTTCGATCTGCTAAATCAAGATCAACTACCCGGAACGTCCAGTTTTTGTATTCTTTGGCCAAAGAACCGAGGAAGCCATGTATGCTTGCATGGAGCGGATGAACTACATCCTGGGCATGAATGGCTATGGCACTAAAAGTAACTACGGTCCATTGGAGAGGGATTCTGTCATACCCTAGCTGCAATAGACTTTTGACCAAACTGAATACAATAATCACGCCTTCCTCCTGGCTCTGAGTGATCGCGCTGCCATCCTTCCCTTCTGCGTTGCCCAACCCCGAGACCCATACCAGATGGTCAAACTGTCCGCAGTTTTCCAGTCTTTGGGCCGTTTGCTCCACAGTTTCGCCAGGTTTCATCAATATCAGCGCAGCTCCCGGATATTGATGTGTGACCTCATCAAGGTATCCGCTCATCTCTACTGTCTCTGCAACAATGATGGCCGTTCTGAGACTCTCCAAAGAAATCCTGCTGTCTTTCTCCGATGGAAGCACACTCCACACAGGAGCCAGCAACTCTGTACCAGGTGGAAAATCTTCGTGCAAATCCCTGGTGATCGTTGCCCGCTCCGCATCCTGCATCACGCACTGCTGCCTCGTCTCCCCCGGCATGCTGCGGCACATGTAATTCCGAATCCGGACAGAGACGGTTCCATCAGCATCCATTAGATCCATGTCCAGCTTCGCCACGTTCCCTCCGATTGGACAACCATCACTGAAATGCACATGCACCCACATCTCTGCTGTACACGGCAACAAACAATCCATTTCTTCCATATAAAAAGGGAGTTTCGTTCCCTCCTCTTGATTCTGAAGGGTGGCGTTATCGTCAAGCAATAACATCGCTGTCTGCAAGGCCCCATCCATTATGCTAGGATGCAATGCATAATCGCCCAATGTATGCTCTATATGGGAAGGGATGTTCAGGTGTGCAAGAGCCTGACCCGAGCCGATGTACATTCGTTCAATCGCCTGATGACCTGGTCCATACTCCAGCCCTTGTTCTCGCAAGCGGCCATAGATGGTCTCATGATCCAACAAACTCTCCTCTCGCATGGCTGCAATCAGAGATGAAATATCAAGACGATCAACAGGGGCCAACGATTTCAAGGAGACGCGGCCTGTGCCGCAACTCAGACGATCTGGGGCTTCGCTGCCATCTTCACTGACTTCATATCGCAGAATTCCCCGTTCCGTGTCTTCGTAATGTAATCGAACGGATACCTCAACCGGACGTTCATCCACGAAAATCGGACTTGTCCAGGCTGCATTCTTAATCTGGAACGCCGCAAAGGAGGAAGAGGGCGCTTGGTTTACACTGTGCAAAGCCATGCGGGCCATCTCCAGATAAGCCACACCTGGAAGTACCCGTTGCCCTCGAACCCGATGATCGTTGAGAAAAAATTCATGCCCTGTAAAGTCCGAACAGAATCTTGTGTTCTGATTAGCCGAAAGATTGCGGTGAAGCATTGGATGAAGCCGATCATATTCTTTTTTGCTTTTCGTTTCTTGGAAGGAATCCTTCGCTTTTCTACCCAAGTTGGCAGACCAACGGAATGTTTTTCTTTGAAATGCATAACGTGGCAACCGTACTTTCTGATAAGGCCCCTCTTCCGCAAGTTGACGCATATCGAGCTCCATGCCGGACAGCCATAATCGCAGTACATTTTCGTGAAATGGTAATTCCAAGGTCGCTTCCTCTGCTTCTTGTCCGGTCTGCTTCATCCAGTCAGTGGCTTTTTCTGAATGAGGTAGAGGTATCTTGCGATCCTTTTCATTTTCACTACCGGGTTGCAGGAAGTCATGTAGAATTTGGAGTGCGTTGTGCATTCCACCTGTCCGCTGTTGATGCTGACGAATGAGTGTGTACGCGCGTTCTGGCAGCATGAGTCCGGAATTCTGGTTTAACTGCGCTGTGATCCGTGAAAGTTCATGATGTTCCCCTGTCTCGTTCAACAACATCTCGATAATGTCTCTCCGAGTAATGACCTTATCGGCCAGAAGATCAAGCAGTTCCTGTACAGCCGGAATGTCTGACTCTTCCGATACCTGAAGCTGCCACTTTCGTTTCACCCTGCGCAGTGCATCCATGACTGCAATGCATAGCACAGCCGACATGGAACGGAAAGATTCGCTTGAACTACTGCTGTCAGACGTTGGTTGCAACGGCCATGGGATGGTTGTTCCCGTGCTCTCCTGCCATTCGTCATTCCATTCATTTATGTAGTTCCTGAACGTATACTGATGGGTGTATAAACGATGCGCACGATCCATCAATTCGTCTCGGAACCCGTCGTAAGCCTGTTCCTCCACCATCCTTACAGATTGAATCAAATCATGTACATAGGAATCATCAAAAGCAAAGGGCATGATTAGGGATGAGCTTCCCTCTTGCATGACAGGCCATATGGGGCTGCACAGTCTCACGTCTTCGGCACCCTTCTGCTTGAGTAGCACGGAGATCATATCTTCAACAGAAATGTGACCTCCAATGACCCATGCAATCAGCATGCCAATTCCTGTTCCCTGAATCCACCGAGGGGCAAAACCCAGTTGAATCAAGGAAGCAGCATGAACATATCCGGCTATAAAACAATACAATTCTCGCCAATCTTCATGCCACGTATCCTGATAGTACCCTGTCATCAAGTCTTCCCATTCTTCCCTCATGCCGTTTGCTTTTAATGCTGCCTCGATTTGCCTTTCTGCCTTACGCAGTAATAACTGAGACGTATGTCCAGAGCATTTCAATTGGGCGTATCCCTCCCATTTGGGACTCTGAATGTTCAGATACCTTGCGGATACTCCAATTGGCGTGTTGCCGTAACAGTCGGAATTCAGCAATGTCCTGAGCTCTTCTCGGGTATGAGCCCATCCGCCAAACCGATATTTGAAATGCTCTCTGCCTTTAAGCAGCGACAGGCTGATGGCCCGTAGTGTATCTTCCGCATTAGAATGCCTGTCGAACCACTGCTGCCAATCTGCGACATGCTCCTGCAAGCTCGCTTCCGACTTGGCAGACAGCAGAAATAATCGGGAGGGCTCTCTGGAATCCTGCTGAACAGATAGCTTGGAGGGAACAGAGGGTTTAGCAGCAGGTTCGTAGTGTTCGACCACAACATGGGCGTTTACACCTCCGAAACCGAATGAACTTATCCCTGCGCGTAAAGTCTGCCCCTGCTCCCGACTGTGCCAAGTCTCTTGTTTCCGTGCAACCTCCAGCGGGGTACGCGAAAAAGGAATCATCGGATTCAGCTCCTTCACATGAAGAGAGGCCGGAATTTTCCGATGTTTCATCATCATCATCACTTTAATAAGACCAGCTATGCCCGCTGCACTCTCCAGATGACCGATATTTGTTTTAACCGATCCAATCTTACAGAATGACCGATCCGGGGTATAGTGCCGAAATGCCTGAGTTAACGCCTCGACCTCAATCGGGTCCCCCAGCGAGGTGCCAGTCCCATGTGCTTCAATATAGGTAATGGTGCGAGGATCGATATCTGCAGCCTTCCACGCAGCCAAAATGACATCACGCTGCGCCTCCATGCGAGGTGCCGTAATGGACAAACTTTTCCCCGTGTGGTTGACAGCAGAGCCTTTAATGATGCCATAAACCGTATTTCCTTGCTCAACGGCTTCCCCCAATCGTTGTAGAAGTAATACAGCAACCCCGTCTCCCGGGACATATCCGTCCGCACTCTGGTCAAATGTTTTGCACTGCCCTGTCGGGCTTAACATTCTCGATTTGGAAAAGGAAACATATTTGAGCGGATCGAGATTCAAATTCACGGCAGAAGCCAAGGCATAATCACATTCTCCCAGAATCAGGGCCCGTCTCGCCTCATGAATAGCCACGAGTGAGGAAGCGCAGGCCGCATTAATCGGCAGGCTCATGCCACTTAAATTAAACGCGTAGGATATCCGGTTCGCAAGCAAGCTCTCATAATTGCCAAGACAGGCATAACTGTCCGCCTGTGAGGCTTCCATTTGCTGCAAATAACTCGCTGTCATCACGCCGGTATAAACAGCTGTCACCTTCTGCTGAAGCTCCGACAGAGAAACGCCCGAATCCTCGATGCAATGCCATGTATCTTCGAGAAGCAAACGCTGCTGTGGATCCATGCTCGCAGCCTCGCGCGGGGAAATGTTAAAAAAGCTGTGGTCAAAATCATATGCTCCTTCGACCAACCCGCACCATTTGCTTGAGGTTTTGCCCGTGTCATTCGAGTTTGATGAATAAAACTTCTCCAAGTCCCAGCGTTCCGGGGGAATCTCGGAGATGGAATTGCGGCCTTGAATCAGGTTTTCCCAAAATGAATCATATCCGACGGCTCCCGGGAAACGGCAGGCCATACCCACAACGGCAATTTCCGTCCTTTTGCTTCCCATCTGAATGTCTCCTCTCCTTTGGTATCGGCATACTGACCTTTCATCTCATCAAGGCTTCATAATTCCCGCAAAGCGCAGCATGTGTGAGAATGACGGCGGTTTGTCACTGTATCCCGAGGTAGTCAGCATTTGTTCCTTCAGCAGATTGGGACACTTGCCAATTCGACGAAAAGCAGCATTGCGAAGTGTCACAAAGGTGCGGTTCTTCACAAACCAGCAATAGGTATGAGCTGTGCTGTTACGCTGGATGAGACGCACATATTTCCTTCTTTTTTTCTCATACAGGCGAAGCTGACGTTCCGAGCAGTCATTCGTAATGAGCGCTTCTTCCAACGTATTCGACAGTTCGACAGCACCCTGAATCGCCAGATTCATACCCTGTCCCAGTGCCGGACTTAGAGCATGACATGCATCTCCTAGCAGAACGGCGCCGTTAATCGCCCATTTTTCGGTATGCAGATAATAGGCCGGAATGGATTGAACCTGTTTGAAATCCACGATCTGCGTTATTTCTTGCTGCAAGTGCGGACAGAGAGATAGCAGCATGCCGCGCAACGATTCGATACCGTCCTCCCGGATGCGCTGCCATATATCCTTTCGCAAAGCTAGGTAGCTCCTCAGCCTTTGACCGGGCAAAGGAAAGACTCCGCAGCTTACACCTTCGCCAAAGAAAAAGCTGGCCTCTTCCCTGGTATGTGTGACATCGTGAAAAGTAAAAGCGAACATTTTTGCCATCTTTTCCTCATAAGGATAAAGGTGATATTTAAGCCCCAGTTGATCACGAATTTTGGACTTGATGCCGTCTGACCCGACAAGGATTTTGCTGCCGATGCGTACCGTTTTGCCCGCCGAATCTGCTTCGATTCCGCTCACATAGTGATCGGTGAACAACAGTTTTCCTGCGTTCATGCCTGGGTAGAAGCGTACGTTGGGCATTTCCTCAATGGCATTAAACAGGCTTTGATGAATGTGGTGATGGTCCCCGTTCAATGCATAACGCACAGGTATGTCCATTTTTTCATAGCTACCCGTAAAACAGTTGACACCCCCAAGCGTGCCGTAGTTTACCCGTGCTATATGAGCGCAGTGTTTGGTTACTTCAGGAAGAACGCCAAGCTTGTCCAGCAGATCGATCGTTACCGGCTGAAGAAAATCACCTTTGGGAATGTTGGGAAATTGTTTTGAGCGTTCAATCAACACCACCTGTCGACCTTTTCTGCCCATGGCCAGTGCCAGCGCCACGCCTGCAATGCCCGCCCCCACAATGAGTACTTCACTTTCAATATCCATTCGATTCCTCCTTATTGGCTTGTTTCACTGCGCATCTAATTGTGCTGGACCGGTTTATACCTGTTGAAGCAGGCTTTCGTTAAGCAGCTGGGCTGTCTCTTCCATTAACTTCTCTCCGATCAGATGCACATGGCGCTGTGTCCAGGATTCGAGCGTTGTTCCTTGTACCCACTGATTAAAAGCACCGAGTGCCGGACCGCAATATACCTGAAAGTCCACCCTGTGCTGATGATTCTCATCCCCCTGAAGCGCCAGTTTGGCGGAGTGCTCCAGATACCATTTGAAAATAACGGCCATTCTGGCCTTGGGACTACGTTCGGCAAGTGCTCTCTCCTGGGTCGTAAGAGCAGATTCCATCTCCGCGTAAATGCTGTCAAAGCTCCTTTTGAAATACTGCTCCTGAAGCCTTGTTTTTGTTTTCTCATCGATCTCGTCAATGCTGTCGTACTGGCGATACAGCTCATGCAGTTTGTTAGCACGCGCAGGAAAATAAACGCCTTTCTTCAGCACCTGTACTTTGCCTCCCAGTTCAAACATGCCTGCTGCGGGCGCATATCCGGTATCCTGGACGTTGATTTGCTGAAGCAGTTCCTTTACGAGTTGGCTAGTATTGGCTTCGACCGTACATTGATTAATTGAGCCGGTCAGAATAAAGTCCGCCCCCATGACAAATACTGCCGCGGCCGCCTGGGGAGTACCAATACCTCCAGCTGCACCGACCCGGATTGCTTTGGCGTAACCATGTTTTTTCATCATCTGATTGCGCAGGGACAGCATGGCAGGCAGCAGGGTCATAGATACTGCACCATCGGTATATCCGGCACAGTCGGCTTCTGCACAAATGTCATCCGCCATCGGCAATTGCCGCGCCCATTGGGCCTGTTCAGCGGAAATACGTCCTTCAACCAGCAATTGGTCCAGCATATGTTGCGGAGCTGGACTCATAAACAGCTCTGCTACCTCTGGACGAGAGCATTTGGCGAGAAGAAGATGAGATGAAGCCACAGTACCATCGGATCTGCGATAGATTCCTTTGACCCGATAGTAGACAACTGCCGGAGTCATGCCCAGAAATCCTTTTGCTTCCATCTTGTTCAGGCCCAATCTAAGCATTAACTTGATCATCTCTTCCTCGCGCTGAGGGTGGAGAGGATCATGAAGCACATTTAATCCCCAGCAATGTTGGACAGGCAATTCTTGGCGGATGGACATCACCGCTTCTTCCACCTCTTCACCGCGCAGTCCACCTGTTCCAAGAAAGCCGACCATGCCAGCTTTCGCAAGTGTTGTGATCATCTCTACAGATGAAATGCCGCCGAACATACCTCCCGCAACGTACGCCAGCCTGGAACCGTAATCCTGCCTGAATTCAGCGCTGCCCATCCGTTCAGATTGGAAACGCCGCGAACTGCTGAACGGATGGGCAGCGGTCTCAGATACTCCCAATGATTCATCTTTAGGTACGTCCTTTATCACTGCGGGTGAAGCCGGAGGCGATTCCACAGATAATTTCTCCACAAAAAGTGGCTGAGCCTGAGCTTGGATAGCCTTTACGAGTTTGCTTAGAGCCGTCCCGGGTCCAATCTGTACAATGTCGTTAACCCCTTTTCCCATCAGATATCGAATGGTATCGGTCCATTGCACAGAGGACGTCAACTGCTCCACCATGTTATGTTGCAGATGATCGATTGTATAGGGTCTTGCCCCAACATTGGAAATAACGGATAGCGTCGGGGCAGCAAACTGAAATTGCTTGAGATATGCAGCAAATTGCTGCTTGGCGGCTTCCATATATCTGGAGTGAAATGCGCCGCTCACATTTAAGATGACGTAATTGGATGCACCTTCCTGCTCAAACACAGACTTGGCCTGGACTAGCAAGTCCTGCGGACCCGAAATAACGATCTGACTGGGACTGTTCATATTAGCGATATCCAAGTGGTCAAGGCCATGCTGCGCAAGAATCTTACCCACAACATCCGCATGAAGCCCGATCACAGCTGCCATCCCACCGCCCTCTACCCTTCCCATTAATTCACCGCGGAACTGTACGATACGTAGTCCGGTTGCAAAATCAAACACGCCTGCAGCCAGCAACGCATTAAATTCACCCAAACTGTGTCCCGCAGCATAGTCCGGCTTCCCCTGTTGCTCAAGTTCCCTGTAGTACATCAGGGCATTCACGGTGTACAGGGCCGGCTGGGTGTATTCCGTACGTTTGAGTCGGTCTCCGGGGTCTTCGAGACACAACTCGCGTATGGAATATCCCAATATTTCATCTGCGGTGCGAACCAGGTCCGGATAAAGATTCCAAACGTCGTGCCCCATGCCCTTGAACTGCGAGCCTTGTCCTGGAAATACATAAGCCCTCATGGTCTGCTCTCCCCTCTGAATGTTCATGGACGGCAGTTGATATTGCCTGGCCACGCTCTCCAATTGTTCCTTATCCCTGTAAAAGGGAGATAACAAAACGACTGCCGCTGATGAAGCTTGTTTGTCTGCAAGCCGCTTCACAAAACCTGCAAGCGTACCGCCTGGACTGATATCGATATAGTGATGCGGTTCGGCAGATTCAAGCTTTTGTATTGCTTCGCGAAAGAGAATTGGTTTTCGGGCAACCTGCCAGAAGTGATTTTGTGCAATTCGGGCAGGTTGCCCTCCAGTCATACAGGAGATTAACGGTATGTGAGGGGCGGCAAATGTAAATGCCTGCAAATCCTCCGTGTATGCTGCCTCTGCACTATCAATCCATTGAGAATGATAGGCAAATGAAACCGGGAGCATCTGACTTAGCACAGCATGCGATGTGAGCCACTCCTGTGCTTTTGTCAGTGCATGCACCGGTCCGGAAATAACAAAATGCCCGTCATAATTGACGGACACCAAGGTACAATATTCAAATTCCGGAAGTTCCGGATATAGAGATGCATCTCCCAATATCGCTAACATCGCGCCAGAAGGGCAATGTTGCTCGAATCGTATTGCCTGCTTCATAACACAGCGCAAGCCAACTTTTGCACTGAATACGCCCGCAATGGCAGCGGCGGCAAATTCCCCGAGACTGCTGCCAAGGACGTAATCAGGGATCACGCCACGAGTCAATAACGATTGGGCAAGTGCATATTCCACCATATAGATGGCGGGATGCGACAGAATGGTACGTTCGAAGCGGTCCTCATCGGTTGACGATTCGCCGTACATATACTGGACGATTGACTCGCCCCCGCATTCCAACACCGTTTGATCCAGAGCAAGCATTGTTTCCCTGAACAATGCATCCTGCTCAAACAGATCCTTCCCCATCTGCGGATATTGCGATCCTTGTCCAGAAAACATAAAAACAACGGAATCGCTCAGTCTGAGCACCTCCTTACAAGCACATCAATAGATATCAAATAAACTCCGCTATCCCCGTTGATCAGGGACAGAAGGTTGTAATTTAACGCATAACTATCATTATATGTGCATTTTCCTATCTTCAACGTGCCGAAACAACGATTGAATTAGTTGAAAAGCTTGTTGAATATACTATAATCAATTTTGTAATTTTTGTAAATGATGGATTTTGTAAATGTAGTCATTGCATATCGTAAAATGATGAATAACATCGTATTTTAAATATAAAAATAGAAAAACGGTGTAGTTTTGTATTATTTTTTACCATAAATCAGATTCTCGGAATGATTTAATAAATAGATAACGACCAAATAAATAACAATTGATGTTACTTTTATGCTTTGTCTAACTGAAGAGAAGTTATATTAAAGCTTCCGCCGTTTTCGCATATGTTAACGAACTTATAAATTTATTCATCGAATATATAATTGTCAGCTTAACAGCTGCTTTTATCTCGCCACATCGCATTTTATTTAGTAAAACAAAAAAAGCCGCTTTAATAGCGACTTCAACGGGAACATGTTCTTGTTCCTCGATATAAAATTCCCTTATTTATTGTTGAATGTTACTCCATCCGCTTACATCACATTGTCCATAATCATTATCACCCACAGTAACCATCGTACCATCCGATTTCAGTCCAATCGTATGGGCACACCCCGCCGAAATAGCTCGAATTTCGTGCCAGCTACTTACATCGCATTGGTGATATTTATTCGAACCCACAGCAACCATCGTTCCGTCGGACTTAAGACCAACGGTATGATAACTCCCCGCTGCAACTGCTACAATATCGCGCCAACCGCTTACGTCGCATTCGCCTTCATTATTTCTACCCACAGCCACTACCGTACCATCCGATCTAAGCCCAACCGTATGAAGATACCCCGCCGAAACAGCTAATATGTCGCTCCAGTTGTTTACGCTACATTGGTTATATTTATTGTTACCAACTGCTGTTACCGTTCCGTCTATTTTTAGGCCGACTGTATGCCAGTCACCCGTCGTGACCGATACAATATCGCGCCAGCTGCTCACGTTGCATTCCCCTTCATTATTTCGCCCCACCGCCACCACGGTGCCATCTGATTTAACCCCAACCGTACGGCACCAACCTGCCGAAACTGTTACTATATCGCGCCATTCGCTTACATTGCATTGGTCATGCTTATTCCAACCTATAGCTGTTACCGTACCATCAGATTTAAGACCAACGGTATGTGCATTACCCGTGTTCGTAGCCATATGAACATTACCAGCTGTAACTGCGACGATATGGCACCAATCGCTTACCTTACATTGACCATATTTATTATCACCCACAGCTGTTACTGTTCCGTCAGATATAAGAGCAACGGTATGACGACGACCCGCCGCTATGGTGCAGTTACGGAACCGTTTCGTCTCAAAAACCGCTTCATTCCGTGAATTGTAGTCCATATCTTACTCCTCTCCACAAATTGAAAATCCGCCGTTAGTTCAACTGTAAGTCATAAAGTTTGTTGTTAAATCGCACTGTTACAAAAGAAAGGCTCGTACAGGCAGGGTATTATTACTTCCCTTCCCAATACGAGCGTCTACGTCATATTGCACTCAAACGGTTGATCCGGATGTGTACTTTTAGCAATCGTTTCATTTCATGTAGTGATATTCTAGTAGATCCTTCAAATTTGAGATTTTTTGCAGCAGTTTCTCCCCGACATTGGTTTCCCTCACCAGTTTCCGTTCCAGTTCTTTGTCCACCAATCTTTTTAGAGATAACACGTCCGTTCCGTTACATAAGACATCTTCTTTTGAGTTAAATTTCTTATGGGCGACGAGCTGCATGCCAAAGGAATTGTACAACAAGGTATATCCGGCAATGCCCGTTGTGGATTGATAGGCTTTGGAAAAACCGCCGTCAATCACGATCATTTTTCCGTTTGCTTTAACAGGGCTCTCTCCACTAATTTCTTTGACTGGCGTGTGGCCGTTAATGACATGTCCATGATCGGGATTCAAATCAAACTCCTGCAAGATTTTTCGACAGATCTCTTCATTTTCACGTAAATGGTAGTACGGATTCTTTCTCTCTTTATGTGCTTCTTTATCTTGGATAAAATACCGTTCAAAAGTGGTCATTTCTCTCTTTCCAAAGAGCGAGGAGCATTCCCCTGTCCAGATGTACCATACCATATCCGTCGCCAGATCTTCTGTCTCTTCCGGATGCGCAAAGGCGTAACGTAAGTTATCTTCAAAAACATCGAGCAATTGACGGCCCGCATATGTCTTGTCTTCAATCTGCATTTCTTCCATATTTCCTTCTTCATCCAAAGGAATACAGCCGTGGATTAACAAATTCCCGTTGTATTTTAAATAAAGACTACCCTTTTTCATGAGAAAATTCATATGTCTGGCCATCTTTTCGGAATGCTGAACGGAGAACAACAGCTTTTCCATCACCTGGCGTTCTTCCTCCAGCAATTGTTCAGGCTTCTGCGGATTTACGGTTGCGAAACAGGTGTTTTCCAACAGGTACGTTTTCCCGCAGATGTTAATTTCATTGTTGTCGTAATCAATCTGCTCCAGCAAAAGTCTTTCAGACATATTAAAGTATGGGCGTCTCTTGATAATCGGGATTTCAAGTTTAAACTGAATCATGGCAATGGCTTGGTGAATTTTGGTGATCTGCAGAATTTCCTGCTCTGATACATTATGGCCAGCCTGTAGCTTAGGTCTGAAGGGCGGATTGTCTTCATAATATTTCTCCGCCAGGTTTAGCAGTGGGCGCAGATTGATTCCGTATACATCTTCAATGATGTCCAGATTGTCGTATCTGGCGCAGATCCGAATAATATTCGCAAGGCAGGCCAGAGAACCCGCGTAGGCTCCGATCCAGAGGACATCATGGTTACCCCACTGAATGTCTACAGAATGGTAGTTGATTAGTGTATCCATAATTTTATCGGGGTACGGCCCCCGGTCATAGATATCTCCAACCACATGAAGATGGTCAACCACCAGGCGCTGTGTCGTATAAGCAAGGCCGATAATGAGATTGTCCGCCTGGCCCAAGGATATAATTTGCCGATATATTTCCTCGTAATAAGGATCCTTATTGTTGGTCGAATCCGTCTTGTATAGAAGCTCTTCTACAATATATACATATTGCTCCGGCAGCGCTTTACGCAATTTTGAGCGTGTATACTTGGAAGAGGCATAAGAAATAAGCTTAAGCATGTGTTCAATTGTTAGTCTATACCACTGGTTCAAAGCCTGTTTATTGCTCAGTTCCCCTATAACCAGCTGTATTTTTTCTTCCGGGTAATAAACCAACGCCGCAAAATCATTGATTTCTTGATCCGTCCAAACCTCCCGGAATAATTCTTTGATTTTCTCTTTGACGGTACCCGAACCGTTTCGTAGTACATGCTGAAAAGCCTGAAACTCCCCATGTAAATCACTGACAAAATGTTCGGTTCCCTTCGGGAGATTGGAGATCGCTTCAAGGTTGATGATCTCTGTTATGATTTTTTCTTCCGTATCATATTTCTCGGCCAATAAATCTAGAAATTGCTCATCCAAAACAGATGTCCCCCTTCAAGGAAGTATGGTGTTGTATAGCCGGGTCCAAAAGCTTTAGACCTATATAAATTTACACTCTATACTTGGTATTGATTATATGATAATTATCAGCATCGCCTTCCCCCATCATACTCCAGTTCATCATATATGAACAAATTTCATTGAATGGATTTGAATGAACAATGTTCTGTAGTTATTTTAGAAATAAGAATTGTGTTCAATCTGTTCAAATACATGAACTTGTACTGATAATATAAAAAAAGCCGCTAAAATAGCGACTTTCAATGGGACCATGTTTTTGTTTCTCAACATTTTTACTAACTGCTATTTTACACAATGAAAAATAAACGATCTATTCTCAGAATTGGCTTGTTTGAATTCCCAATCACCATATGTTTTAATTTTTGAAAAACCGATTTGTTTCAGCGACTCATCCAATTCTTCTTGATTTTGAAACCTCAGCTGCATTTTTTCATGAACTAGCACTTTGTCTGTTTTAGTATTTTTTACAATTTCATAGAAAGTGTAAATATCTCCCTCAAACCCTTCATATTCTGTATAGATTTCTAAAGGTTCTCCACTCAGCCTATCTTTAGCTAAGTCAGGAGCTTTGTCCTTCTCCCATTCTTCCCATACTTTTACCAAAGGGTTTCTTGTATCAAAAATAAAGTGACCCCCGGTTTTTAGGGATCGGAATACGTCTGAGATCACTCGCTTCCAACTATCATCTGTAAGAAATACCTGTGCAACATTCGCCGTCATAATTACCGCATCATAGGTATTGGTTTGTAAATCCGCACTATCACCTATAATCCAATCCACATTTCCAGAAGTATCTTTACTTCTCGCCATTTCAATCGCTTCTTCATTGGGATCTATAGCGGTAATTTTATAACCGTACTGAACAAGATGAGTAGTCCATCTTCCTGTTCCACAGCCCAGGTCAGCTATAGATTCTACTTGTAATCTCTTTAACAATGCAAGGAAAAATTCATCGTCTTTTCCCCAATGGTTAATCTGGTCATATACTAATGGAATCATAAATAATGTCTCCCCACTTTCAACAGCGTTTTACTGTGCTCAACAGTTTGATGTCTCGTACATAAGCTATACGGTTTTATTCTCACTCTGTGAACCAAAAACTTCCCTGGTTGCTTCCATAAAAGATAACATGATTGGTGAAAGCCACTTGTCTTTATGCCACAACATCTGTGTATATACCTGCAAGTCCGGAATTTGCCATGGGAGGACAACAAGTTCTCCGCGTTCAACTTCAGATTCTGCGACGATCTCAGGAAGAAAGGCAATACCGATTCCTGAAATTGCACATTGTTTAATGGCTTCAGCACTTTGGAACTCTAAATATGTAATGCTATCAATGCCCTCTTTCTCAAATGACCGATCAAACATCGTTCGATAGGGACAACCCTTCTCATTTGTCAGGAACACTTCATCATGAAAATCTTCCAATTGCAGCACAGTTCGTTTGGCGAGTGGGTGATCTGGAGCAGCTAACAATCGGAAATGTTCTTCCAGTAAAGATTCCACGGAAAGTCCACTCGAGCGAATGGGTTCATCCAACATATAAACAATATCCGTGGTTCCCTCAAAGAGCGTTTGCTTGAGCTCTTGATTCGGAACTGAGCGGAAGATTAGACGAACTCCCGGATGCTGCGAACGAAACCGTTGGAAGACAGGTGGAAGCCGATAGGAGCAAATAACCTCATTCGCACTTATCGTTAAGGTACCACTTAATTTTTCATTATCATGGACAGCACTACGAGCTTCTTCCATTTTTTCAAGAACGCCTTGGGCGTGTGTTAAAAAGCGTTTACCCGCAGTTGTGAGCGCGAGTTGCTTGCCCAACCGATCAAAGAGGCGAACACCTAGCTCATCTTCCAATGCTTTAATTTGCATCGTGACGTTGGAAGGAACGTAGCTCAGCGCTTCTGCTGCCCGCGTGAAATTCAATGTTGTTACAACCGTACAAAACGTATTCAGTTGACGCAATTCCATCCGATAATCCCCCTTCGTCTTTCAATTTTATTGAATACTATTATGAATTCTATTCACTTTTATTGAGAGTATCACAGCTCTATACTGAGTACAAGAGATCACAGGGAACATGTGGTTCTCATTTTGAAGGGAGCAATTATACGATGGATTATGAAATTTTTAATTTGGGTGATGTACTCTTACAATCAGGAGTGACGTTACCAAACGCTTTTCTTGCTTACAAAACTTACGGAAAATTAAATGAACAGAAGGATAATGTTATTGTCTATCCAACGGCTTTTGGGGATCAGCATGTTCAGAATGAGTGGCTCATTGGCAGCGGGATGGCACTGGATCCAGAGAAATATTTTATTATCGTTCCCAATTTGCTGGGCAATGGACTCTCCTCTTCTCCCAGTAACACGCCTCCTCCATTTGATCGGGCCAACTTTCCACAGGTAACCATCTATGACAACGTTCGATTCCAGCACCAACTGCTGACCGAAAAATTCGGTATTCAAAAGATTGCTCTCGTCGTCGGGTGGTCGATGGGCGGTATTCAGGCATTTCAATGGGGGGCAAGTTACCCGGAGATGGTTGAACGAATCGCACCTTTCGGAGGCATCGCCAAACCTTGGCCACACACATTTGTGGTCCTGGAAGGCGTGAAAGCTTCACTGCTATCTGCAGTCGGCTTCGACTCAAGTAAATTAAACCAACTAAGTTCTACAGACATGCGTGCCGTTGGTCGGGTCTATGCAGGATGGGGACTATCACATGCATTTTATAGAGAAGAGCTTTACCGTGATATGGGATTTGACACATTGGAGGATTTTGTAGCTGGTGTCTGGGAAGATAGCTTTATGAATATGGATCCGCATAATGTTCTGGCCATGTTATGGACAGGCCAACATGCAGATATCAGTGCAAATCCCTCCTATAACGGAGACTTTGATAAAGCACTTCAGAGCATAAAAGCATATGCATGTATCATGCCGGGAAGCACGGATCTCTTCTGCACAGCAGACGATAATGAATACGAAGCTAAGCGTATACCTAATGCTGTCTTGAAACCAATCCAATCGATCTGGGGCCATTTTGCCGGTCGTGGAATCAACAGTGCCGATAATCAATTGATTGATGACAATCTAAAACACTTGTTGTCACTTAGCACTAATGAATAGATCGTCAATTGCATTGGATGTCTGTCAGGCCTAGCAAGTCCCTGTTCTGCTCTAATGCCAGTCTCATTTCTATGGCTTTCATCTTTAGTTCCACCAGATAACTCACTCTGGTTGCCATTACAAACACACCTCCAAGATGATATCCCTATCTTACGACAAGGTTTCATTCTCTTGAAGGTGTGTTTGATTAATACATATTCCTAATGATTATAACTACAATTAAGTAAGTACAGTCATCGCCTCTCTTGTGAATGGAACCAGATCATCAGTACGTCCTTCTTGAATTTTCTTAACCCATTCAGGGTCGACTAGAAGAGCACGGCCTACAGCAACCAGATCAAACTCATCATTCTGAAGTCGTTGTACCAATCCCTCGATACCGACGTTACTTGCGCCTTTACCTTCTGTGAACAGACTTGTAAAGTCACCATCAAGACCAATCGATCCAACAGTGATTGTCGGTTTACCAGTCAGTTTTTTGGTCCATCCAGCAAAATTCAGATCAGACCCTTCGAATTCCGGCTCCCAGAAACGGCGTGTGGAACAGTGGAAGATATCAACTCCAGCTTGAACCAACGGTGCGAGAAGCTGCTCCAGTAATTCCGGTGTTTCAGCCAATTTAGCCTGATAATCATCTGTCTTCCACTGAGATAAACGCAGTACAATAGGGAATTCCGATCCCACTACTTTACGGCAAGCCTCAATCACTTCAACTGCAAAACGTGTGCGAGCCATCATATCTCCACCGTAACGATCCGTACGAGAGTTGGTTTTCTCATACAGGAATTGGTCGATCAGATAGCCGTGTGCTCCATGGATTTCAACACCATCGAACCCAACGCGTTTCGCTTCTGAGGCTGCTTGTGCGAATTCCTGAACGATTGTAGCAATCTCAGCTTCCGAATAATCATTAACATGACCTTTGGCTCCCATATGCCAGATCTGTGGAATAATTCGACCGCCAGCTTCATGTACTTCAGATACAACATGTGCCCAACCATCCATTGCAGCTTCGCCATAAAAGTGCGGCACATTGGCTTGATTGGATGCATCCGGATGATTAATTATTGTCCCTTCTGTCACAATAAGTCCCACTGCGTTCTCTGCTCTACGGCGGTAATAGTCCGCAACATTCGAACCCGGGATACCGTCCGGAGAAAATTGACGCGTCATCGGCGCCATCACGATCCGATTGGATAACTTCAAGTGACCTAACTCTATAGGTTGGAACAATGCTTCTACGGATTGAGAATAATTCATAATAACCTCCACATATTTCGTTTTATATAAATTGCCTAGGAGATGTTAAACAGCAACCAGCCTGGTTAACAGCTAGACGTTACTTCCAAATGAATCAATACACGATTTTCATCGAAAAGCCCCAGCTCCTTCAAGGTTTCGTGGTGCATTAATCCGCCTTCAATTATTTTTGACTTGGTAGTCAAGAATTTCACAAAAAAAAGATCAAGACATGATCATGCCAAATGAAGTACGCAGAACCGTCTCGATCTGTTCACGGGATGAACCTGATTTCTCCATAACTCTCACACCAAGAATGGTGTTATTTAGGTAAGATGCAAGCTCTATACTCGTATACCGGTTGGAAATTAACTGTTGTTTCTGGCCACTACTTATGATTTTCTCTAATACCAGTTGAACCTCTTCTACCATGAGCTCAGCTTCGCGTGTGACCTGCTCGTCATCTGTTCCGAATTCGAGTGATGCATTCACAATTAGACACCCTTGGCAGCCAGTTTCATCGTCTAAAAGGGAATATCGTAAGGCATCCAGTTTATCACCGGGAGACGAATCCAGGGCTTCAATCTCTTTCAATTTCGCTATAACCTGTTCACGGTAAAGTGCCAGCGCCTTCAGGAACAACGATCGCTTGTCTTTAAAAATACAGTACAAACTTTGCTTTTTGACTCCTGTAGTACGCGTAAGGTCCTCATAAGAAGTTGCTTTGAAGCCTTGATTCCAGAACACTTCCATAGACTGGTGTAATACACGATCGACATCAAATTCTCTTGGTCTGCTCATGGGATTAATGTATCAGTTATTGACCATACAGTCAAGAAGTGATCATTTTATATCCTATTTGAAAGAGGATAGTCACAATGGATAAACATAAATTTTTATATAAATGAACAAAAGCACCGATCCTCCCAAAAGTGTGAAGACTGGTTCTTCATATGTCCGTTTTTAATGGTCCTTACATTAAACTAAACACAAAAGAGAATGTTTATCCTCATTCATTTCCACAACTCCATTGAATGCGGTCTAACTCTTCCGGTAAGCAACCTTGTGAAAAGCATTGATATAACGAAACAGTGCTTCACCATCATCAGGCACATGCATATTTGTATCCAGTGGCAGCATCATTGCCTGATACGGCTCTGGCACCATTCTATATTGATGGACATAGGAGGTTAGGATGAACCCGTTGCGTTGCCAGAACTGAATGCGTTCCTGATGAGCCTCCGTTGTCCCGAACTCCGCTTCGATAATCATACCTTTGATCCGGTGTTCCCTTAACGCCCAGGCTCTGAGCTGTTCTAGCATCCAGGTCCCTATGCCCCACCCACGCAACTTCTGTTTAACCGCGAGGTAATCGATGATCAGGATGCGGTCCGCAACCTTCCCCTCCAGTCCAGTAACAGCCATCGCAACCACTTCTCCATGATGCACGCCCGTGTGTAAATAACCAATCTTCCGGTCCAGCATACTGCGCAGAATCGCTTTTGTCTTAGCGCCGCTTTGAAAAGCCTCATGATAGATTCGCTCCATCCGCGCCCACAATGCTTCATCCCACTCCTCTATAGTCGTAAACTCTAATTCCAGCATCTCATTAGCCTCCAGCTTTAATTCAGATTTATCGTGATCGCCCTTCTGTACGCTGCTTTTTTACTCGCTTTATCAGCTTACACCGAATTCAAGACATGTAAGAGATATTCCTTCCGGTTTAATGGATAATGATCGTATCTTGTACATGAAGGCACTTCACCATCGAAGGGCTGATAGCCATAAAATTCGGACGGGTTCGACCTCTTTATTCTTCGATCGTACTTCCTTTGACGAATTCTGCGATTCTGAAGACTGTAGCATGTCTTTAATCTTAAAAGTTTATGTTTTTATCGTTCGCATACCTGGCGTATATTCACAAAATTCATCTATCCTGCCCGTTAACGTAATGAAGCTGCTGGTCTAACACAGGCAGCTTCATTCTCGTCGTTTATTCAATTATAATTTCTACGTTAGCGCAATAAAGCATTAACTTTTAATATCTTCTTTAGCCTTTTGTCTATATCGAATTATGGAAAGAGGTAAATTAACTACTCCAAGAATAAAAGAAGAGCCAATAGATATCCATTGAGATATTGAAGGATAATTCGGTTTTCCGTCTCCTACAGGTCCTATTTTGGGTTGGTGGCTATCCCACAAAACATATAAGAGACCAACAGCAGGTAACAATATGCAAATTACACTTGCAACTATATGTAACACATACTTGTTCAATCCTACCCCTCCATTTATTGTATTCATGTCTTGAACTCTGTTTATATTATAACGTTATCTAAAACGGGAAATTACACTAAGCTACTCCTTAGTTTAACAAAAAAATTTCTCCTTTAAGATATTTCCTAAAATAGTTTTCAATAACTGATGGAAAATTTGCCGCTAAGGATTGTTGTTCATTTGGATTTAGAGAATGGAATGCGAAAGTCCTAATGATTGTCCAAATAAAAAATGCTTCTAATAACTCGACATAATTCTCTTCCAGTTGATTTACTTTGCTATACGATGAAATAAATACTTTCCTATTATCAGATGAAAGATGCAAAAATGTTTCAGCCATATCAAATAAATAAAAGCCATAGCCACAATTCGAAAAATCTATAGGTCGAGGAGTATCCTTATAAAAAACATAGTTACTCTCATGAAGGTCAGAATGAATAATTCCCCAGTTACTCGGCAAACGTTTATGGTTTTGTATCACATTAGCTATTTTATGTGCTGACTCTTCCACATGAACAAACAATTCCCTTGAGATAAGCTCTAAATTTACTAACTGTTTTAATTGATTAAGTGATGAGTATAAATGACCAGAATTGTATATCGGTCTGTTAAAGCTTTCAGGTGCATTCCACTGCATAGAATGTTTATGTAGAGCCGCCATTAAGAGCGCCAAACTTTCAGTTTCATTACTTGTTGGCTCTCTTTGAAGTACGCTTCCATGAATCCAATGATGAATAGTCACCATGATTGTATTTTCGCTATGATCAGTTGATATTTCCGTTACGAGATCACCTTGAAAATTTCTGACAGGTGCAGGTACGACGAGATTTGTATCTTTAACCAAGGCTTCAAGCCAAATAAGCTCTGATGCGATATTCCCTTTTGATTGAATGGAAATCGTTGAGATATGGATTTTGATAAGAAACTTTTGATTATCATCGTTGGTCTGAACTTGAAATGTAACATTATCACTCTTTCCGAGATACACAAGTTTTTCCCAATAGATTGGGTATTGCTGTAAAGCTTCTTTCGCCACCTTCGCATAATCTTCTTCAGAAAGCATAGTATCCACTCCAGTTAATGTGATTTTTACTTCACAATTTTACCAAGTGAACTTTATTTTATGGTGATAAAAGTTGATTATAACTAAACTCTACTGCCCTTTACCTACATAGAATCAGATGAGTTCGCTGCGTAGCAAAAAGGTCTGGTCAAATGTTAATTTCACCCATATATCCACTAAAATCGCTTATAATTAACTTATATTCAAGTCGATTACCTACCTTAAGTTAAAAGGACATATCGCATATGCTCTAAAGGTTATAGAGTTTTCGAATACACACTTATGTATAAGAGGAGGCGAATGATATGACGATAATACCTGTTATAGTAATGATCTTTGTATTTGTACCTACCGTTATACTCATGGTAAGCATGCCTTATTTAACAAGAGAGACGATTAGTTTTGGGGTCACCGTCAGCGCTGTACAATTTCATAGCGAACCTCTACGCCAGATGCGGAAGTTATATGTTAGGATTAGTGCTACCTTTCATACCATCCTATTCATTGTTTGTATCATCTGCCTAATATACGGTGATGAATATTCCAAGCAACAAAGTTGGATCATTGTCACTTATTCACTCGCCATGGTCGTAATCTCCCTAGTCATAAACATTAGCTATCATTTCAAAATGAAAAGTTTACTACCTATGCTGCCTATTGCTCTGGAACCATCCATCATAGCAGTGGACACTGGTTTTCGGAAAAGAAACATTAGCTTGTCTAGTAATTGGTTCCTCATCCATGTTTTCATTATTGTTGTTGGTATTGTAACTGTGCTACTCAACTATGAACTAATTCCTGATCAGATTCCGATCCATTACAACAGCAGTTGGAACGTAGACGGCTATGCAGCTAAATCTTATAGTTCTGTGTTTATGCCTACGATAATGCAAGTGTTCATAATACTTGTGTTCATATTTGAGAATTGGAGTATTCGCAGAGTGAAGCAGCAGGTTCAACCCACTGATCCGAACCGTTCCATCAGACAAGACGTAACTTTCCGCCGTACTTGGTCATGTTTTATGATTATAGCAAGCTTCTTAATAGTTATCCTGTTGTCCGTCGTGCAACTAAATATGATATCTCTGCTTAACATCAATTTCGCTATTCCCATTGTCCTAATCATAATAGCCTTTATCATCCTATACGCCTTAGCATTATCGTTTTGGGCTGGTCAGGGTGGAAGCCGCTTGGAGCAATCGGCAGATCGCTCCAATTACAGACCTGTCCATGATGATGATAAATGGCTATTAGGTATGATTTATTTCAATCTCAAGGATCCAAACCTAATCGTCGAGAAAAGGTTTGGAGTCGGCTGGGGATTAAATTTCGGTCACCCAGTATGCTGGCTGATTTTTCTCGGAATTATCGTACTGTTAGTTGTGGTGTAACAAGGCTTGGAGGTTAGTACTCGCCTCAATCGGTACATAAATGTATGCGGAAACCGTCGATAAGCTTGACGAGATCGTGTCTACGGCTTCATTCGCTGCGAACTTAGTCCCATCACATCAGACTTTGGTGCAGTTGGACCTACTATCATTGGGTTAATGAGTTCTGAATTATAACAATAAGAAAGCAACTGATCACTTGGGTCAGCTGCTTTCTTATTGTTATAGAGGTTTTGTACATCGTTAACGGGCATATATCAAACGAAGATGATACAAGTGTTTATTTATTGCAAAAATTGTTTCGATTGTTTTCTTTTAGATAGGGAATTATCAAGCAATGTTGTTACGATGCCAATCACAAGGGCAAGGCACCGATCCATGGAATATAGTTCAACAAGTTGTGGTTGACAGCAATACCCCCGATACCAGCTCCGGCAGCCATTCCAACTTGTCCAATCGCGCTATGCAAACTAAGTACAATGCCTGAAGCAGCGGGAGCGAGACTTATAAGCTGAAATTGGATCGGCGTACCTGAGGACCGGGCTGCTAGTGGATGTTACTCCATCCGCTTACATCACATTGTCCATAATCATTATCACCCACAGTAACTAACGTAACATCAGTTTTTAGTCCAATCGTGTGGGCACATCCCGCCGAAACAGCTCTAATGTCATGCCAGACACTTACATCGCATTGGTGATGTTTATTTGAACCCACAGCAACCGTCGTACCGTCAGACTTAAGACCAATGGTATGGTAACTCCCCGCTGCAACTGCTACAATATCACGCCAACCGCTTACGTCGCATTCACCTTCATTATTTCTACCCACAGCCACTACCGTACCATCCGATCTAAGCCCAACCGTATGAAGATACCCCGCCGAAACAGCCAATATGTCGCTCCAGTTGTTTACGCTACATTGGTTATATTTATTGTTACCAACTGCTGTTACCGTTCCGTCTATTTTTAGACCGACTGTATGCCAGTCACCCGTCGTGACCGATACAATATCATGCCAGCTGCTCACGTTGCATTCGCCTTCATTATTTCGCCCCACCGCAACCACAGTGCCATCAGATTTAACCCCAACAGTACGGCACCAACCTGCCGAAACGGTTACTATATCGCACCATTCGCATACATTGCATTGGTCATGCTTAAAATCCTCCGTTAGCTCAACTGTAAGTCATAAAGTGTGGCGTTCATATCTTCACAGAAAACGGTCAAAAGGACACTAACTTAGTATTCTTATTCGACGTTGTATTCTAATACTCCTAGCTATTAAGATAGTGGAACCACAATCTAAAAATTTGAGGCAAAAAATACCGACCTTTCAACTTCAAAGGTCGGTTTACCCAATAGGGAGAAGAAAACAATGGTTATAACTGCATTATATCCACCCTATACCGTTATAAACCGTATTCTGCTCTAACTCTATGTTTATCTTGTCATATCAGTAATATCAACACTCATATGTTCAGTAAGCATTAAGGTTACATCCACTTTCACTTTGCTCCACAATAGTGTCATTTTATGAAGGTAACCTCTTACCGAATAGTCTACCGTTAAACTCAGCTCGGATCTCTTTTCATCTATTATTTTAATATGATGTTGTTTTAAACTTTGTTTTGATTTGTACATCTCTAAAGCAATTTTCTTTTGGGTACCGTCCAGGTAGTCAGCATACACAGATTTCATCTTAAAGTTTGAAGCGTATATTTTGTGCTTATCTACCTCAAGAGCACCTAAAAGATAAGGGAGCTCTACCACCCTCTTTACGAGTGAAAGTTCCTCAGAAGTCTGTCTCACTGTACACGCCTCCTTCTTCAAGTTTTACAGTGACCAATTGATCAAAATCGACCCATTCAAATCCATTATTCATTTCAATTTTTATTTTGTTTCCAAAGGAACTGACTGAAGTGACGATTCCGTGTATATACCGATTGCCTGACTCATTAAATACTTCAAAGGCGGCTTGCAATGTATATTTGAAAGACATATCTATATTCTGAGTAATAATCTCCCACTCATCTTGATGAATCAATGGTTTTGTTTGATAATGAATTTGAGTACGATGCTGTATAATTCGTTCTTTATGTTGTGGAAGCATCATGCGGCTCGATTCCCATAATCCATTGGCCTCCAGTTTTTTGCTCATTTGTAATGCCCCCCAATTTTAGATGCTCTATCGATCGCTTGGCCAGCAGCCGTAATGGAGCTCGCTCGTAGAATGGCAATGTCGCCAAATCGATCCTTAATGTCGTCCATCACCTGATCAATGGCTCGTTTCTGCTCCTGATCATCAAAGAAAGATAGTTGATATGTATCCGCGTTGGATAATTGAGACAGGGATACGCCAACACGGCGCACAGGTTGCCCATCCCAATGTTGATGAAATATGCGTTTGGCTAGTTTGCACACATCAACGGTTATGTTTGTTGGATCAGACAGTTTAACTTGCCTGTGAAAACCCGTTGGTTGGTCGAAGTCGGCTCCAGATACACTCACGGAAACGACACTACCCATCAGTCCCTTTTTACGGGCTCTTCTGCACACTTCTGTACAGATATCTAGGATAACTACTTCGATCTCCCAAGCCTCTATGAAATCTCTTGGCAGGGTCATTCCGTTTCCGATATCCTTTTGTGTACTGTGTGTGTTGACGGTTACCGGTGAATTGTCGAGTCCATTTGCCACTCGCCAGATGACTTCTCCATTAACACCCCACTTACTTCTTAATTTAGAAAGAGGCGTATTCGCCAGGTCTCTAATGGTTCGGATGCCCATCTTCCACAGATGTTTTTCCATTCTTGAGCCAATCCCCCACATATCGCGGATGGGCTTATCTCCAATGTGGAGGTGTAATTCCTCTTTCTTTAAGTGGAAAATGCCACCCTCTGCTTTTTTAGCAATCATATCGCAGCACAATTTACTGATGATTTTGTTTTCACCAATGCCAGCTCTTGCGTAAACGCCTGTTTCATTATAGATTTTGTCTTGAATTTGCTTGGCCAGATCGATTGGATCGTTACCAAATAGATGCATAGACCCTGTAAAATCAGCGAATAATTCGTCTATACTGTACGGTTCGACTAGGTCGGTGAACTCCTCAATAATGGACATGATTTGAGTGGATACTTCGATGTATTCTTGCATGTGGGGTTTCACAATGATCAGTTCAGGGCACTTCTGAAGGGACTGCCAGAGTGGTTCCGCGGTAGACACCCCCTTAGCTTTGGCTAATGGACATGCGGCAAGAATAATTCCAGAACGTCTTGCTGGATCGCCTGCGACGGCGAGTGGACTATTTTTGTATTGAGGCATTTTCGCCTTTTCGACTGAAGCATAAAAGCTCTGCATATCAATGAGCATAATGGTTCGCTGCTTAGTCAACACTGAAATCACCCCTGTACTTTTAAGAACGTATGTTTGTATATATTATAAACCGAACACACGTTCTTTATGCAAGAGGTAAATATTTATATTAGTCGGACTATATTTTGCCCATTTCGGCAATCGGTATAAGTTCGTGTCGTTGGCTCAGAAAACGAACTTATACCGGAAAAAGAAAAAAGCCGCTAAACATAGCGACTTTAATAAGAGCAGTTTTTGGTATTTAACTGTAATAACTCTAATATTAACTTACCCTATTATCCATTCATATTTCTGTACCAAATACGCTCTCTTTCACCTCTGCAATTGGCATATCTTCTCCTGTAAATAGTTTGTAAGCAAGTGCGCCTTGCCATAACACCATACCGAGACCGTTAATCGCTTTGGCACCAG
The DNA here is from genome assembly GCF_047302515.1 of Paenibacillus amylolyticus. Lineage (GTDB taxonomy): Bacteria > Bacillota > Bacilli > Paenibacillales > Paenibacillaceae > Paenibacillus > Paenibacillus amylolyticus_G. The sequence goes on from NZ_CP168019.1 coordinate 2,238,855, forward strand.
CAGCTTCGGCCTGTTTTAACAGTTTTGTTTTGCGAGGATTGTATACAACATCGGTTACTACCAAATCTTTGCGTAACACATCTTCTACATCGTCAACAATACTCAATTCGTCTAAAGGTTTCATGCCCAAGCTTGTAGCGTTCGCTAAGATAGCACTTTCTGCGATTTCTTTACGAAATGCTTCTTTATCTTCCAAAGGGAAAACGTTAGCCTTCACGCCGAAGTGTTTCATCTCATTGTTAATATATGCTGCATTTTCTTCTGCCTTGGAGAAGAATTTGTCATTTCTGGCGAAGATACTAATCTCTTTAATGCCTGATTGAACCAACTGAATAGCGATCGGTGTTGCAGCACCTCCAGAACCGACTAAAGTTACTTTTTTCCCGTTTAGCTCGACTGCATGTTCTTCAAGATTTTTTACGTAACCTAATCCGTCCGTATTAAATCCGACCAACTTGCCATTTTTATTTACGACGGTATTACTGGCTCTTGAGAATTTAGCGGTATCATCCAGCTCGTCCAAATACTGAATAACATCAATTTTGTTTGGCATGGATACATTGAATCCTGCAACGCCCATTGCTTTCATACCTTCAACTGTTTCTTTCAATTTCTCTGGCCCAACCTCAAAAGCCAAATATGCATAGTTCAACCCACTGATCGTATAACCCACATTATGCATTTGTGGGGAAACGCTATGTCCGATTGGTGTTGCAAGTAATCCAACTAAAGTTGTTTTTGCGTCAATTTTGGCAAGATTTTTATCGTTATTCATTTGAAAGACTCCTTATGAGTTGAATTTTTATTGAAACACTTTTTTTCCTCGGATAAGTACAAAAACTGCAAGCAATACACTCAAACATGCAATGACCATATCAAAAACAAGTGTCATGGAAATACCGATCTGTCCCACCAAGAAGCTCGATATAAAGGGAACTAATATAAAAGCAGCACTTCCTGCTATATTCACATAAGATGTTGTCGTTCCTTTGTTTTTGACGAAGAATCTTGTCATTATAGTGATAGCCAATTGGAAGGTACCTGAAGTGGACAATCCCAAGATAAACGTCATAATGATAACAATTGTATATGATTGAATAAAGAACAAGCTCAGCATGGATAGGAAGGCTATCGTTGGATATAAGATCATCACAGTAATTGGTTTTATAAACTTGTCTAATACAGCTGCAAGCAAAAGTACCGAAACCAATGCCCCAATGCTAAAGTAACTTAAAAGTTTTATCGAGACATTCTCACTTAGTCCAATATATTTAGACCCAAGCTCTGGAAGCCATGTTTGCCAAACCACAAACAATGCTGTGGAAGTAAAACCGATAAGGATGATTGCCAATCCTTCTCCCCAAAACTTCGGTTCTTCCTTGAAACGATTTTTGTAGGTTTCACTGTCTGCTTCATCTTTTGAGTGGGACTTAAACGATGGGAACGGCATAAAGATCAAGTAAATTCCACTGATCAGGAATAAGATTCCCAAAGCATAAAATGACCAGCCCCAAGAGATATCGTTGGCAACTAGATACGCGAGAATGAATGGCAGTAACGTGGCTCCGATGGACATGATCGCTTTGACCAAAACCGTAGCCGAACTAGATTTCTTAGGAAATGACTCAATCAATGCTGGGTATGTTCCTGAATCCAGTAATGAATTTGCTATTCCGGCAGTGATGGCCAATACAAAGGCCACAGGATAGCTTGACACTAAAGGAATACCAACAAGGAAAAGTAAATACAGAAAACTTCCTGTAATGATGATTGGTTTACGACCGATTTTATCGGACAACCGGCCGGCAAAGAATAGAGCTATCAGCTTACCGATACCAATTGCAGAAACAAGCAAACTAATCTTTTCAACAGGTTGATTGTAGTTATCTGATAGGGAACTCATATTTGAAGCTATAATGATATTGATCATCCCAAGCATAAAGTAATTCAAGTACATGCCAAGAGACGTTTTAATATATGGATTCTTCATTTGCTTCCCCTCCGTGTATATTACAAGCAAATTTTTAGTGAAACATTATTTTGAAAATGATCTTATTTGCTTTGATAAATAAAGCGCCAGACATGTACTCATCACAGCAATACATAAGTCAAAATAAAACACAGCAGATATTCCTATATGTTTAACGAGTAAACTTGTGATAAAAGGAATAACCATAAAAGCTACGCTAGCAGAAGCACTTACATAAGATACGCTTACCCCTTTTCTAGCTGGAAATAAATCAATCATGACTGTCATAGCTAATTGATACATTCCTGAGGTGAACAACCCAAGAAAAAATGCAATAAACGGAGCAATGACTGGATTACGGAACGCCAGCAGTACAATTAAAACGACGGTTGCTATTGCAGGTGTAACGACCATTGCCGTAATAGGTTTAATGAACTTTTTCAATAAGAAAGCAAGCACCAAGATACAGATTAATCCACCCATGCTGTAAAAACTAAGTAACTCCACTGCCTTTTTCTCATTTAGCTGTAAGACTTGGTTACCATAAGTAGGCAGCCATGTCTGAATGACTGTTGACAACGATACAGAAAAAAAACCGATGATGACCAGGGCAGAACCTTCTTTCCAACTATACAAGTCAGTCTTCTGATCACTGGAAAGCTTCTCGTTTTTCTCCTTGTCGGAGTTTTGGGCAGTCATTCCAGGAAAGCGAATGGTCACAAAATACATACCTAAAAAAACAAACAGAATGGCAGGAATGAAAAATGCATAACCAAAAAATAGTTCTTTAGACATTAAAAATGTTACTAAAGCCGGTAGAATGATGGCTCCTACTGACATAAATGCTTTTATTAACACAATTGCAGTGCCTGCTGCTTCTTGATAGCTTTCATTCAAGGCTGGGTAAGAACCGGAATCCAGAAGCGAATTACTTATTCCGGCTAAAAAAGCGAATAAGAGCGCAATCTGAAAGTGAGTTGTTAATGGTATTCCAACAAGAAAAACAGCGTATAGCAACGCAGCTGCAATGATCAAAGGTTTTCTGCCAAAACGATCGGATAACTTACCAGCAATATTTATTGTTACTAAGTGGCCAATCCCAACAACAGAGATAAGCAAGCTGATGTCTGTTGGGACAACATGTAGTCGCTCGGATAAAAAATTCATATTTGAAGCGAGCATGATACTGACCATTCCCAATAGTAAATAGCTTAGGTAAATCCCTAATCCCATTTTTAGGTGCGGATATTTCATTTGTTGTCCCCTTTGCTAAAATACAAGTTCAACAACTCGATATAATAATTACATTTCTTTGCCCCCTAATGATACAATTCTGTACTCCTATATTAGGAAATATACCTTGATGCATAAACCGAAGTATATCGATGTACAAAATAGAATGAATTTAAATGAATTATACTTTTAATTATAAGGATGAAATCAAGTATATCGATATACTAATTCGTGCGCAAAAATTACTATACTCCTCACAAAAAAATGTGTCAATATTGTGATAAATTTCACAGGGTTTTTTTAGTTATTATATTCTGTGTCCTAGTAGGGCTATCTTAAGTATTAAAATGTGAAAATCAAAAAAACACCTTCGAGAGATACTTGGAACGTTAGATCACGATCCATTTTCTCACTCGGAGGTGTTTTTCAGTTTCATCCATCATTTTATTTTGGGGGATTTTTCTATTTAGATGTATCTCTTATGACCAGCTCTGGTTTAAGAATCATACGCTGAATTCCTTCATTCTCACCAATAATCTTGCTATGCAGAAGCTTGGCTGCTTGAATGCCTATCAATTTAGGAAAGGATGAGACCGTTGTCAGAGGCGGGTGGTAATTTTCTGCATCAGGTATATTATCAAATCCGACAACATCTACGTCACGACCAACAACGATGCCCTCTTTAGTTAAGACTTTCATGACTCCAAAAGCAATCAAATCACTAAAGCAAAAAATGGCTGAAGGAGGATTTGGGGATTTTAATAATAACCTCGCAGCTTCCTCTCCTCCTTCGCTTGTAGGATCGCTAGCTATTATGATACTCTCTTCGAGTTCTAGATTATGGTCTTTGAAGGCCTTACGATATCCATCCATCCTTTTTACCCATGTCGAAGATTCTTTGACACCACCTAGAAATGCAATTCTTTGATGTCCTTTTTTTGCTAAGTGCGTCGTAGCCAGGTATGCTCCTTCTTCATAGTCGATACCTGCATAATCAGCGCTAATGCTGTACAATTCCCGATTAGCTAGTACCAGAGGGGTTTTCAGATTATTTAATTGTTTTACGGTCTTCTCTAAACTAATGGAAGAAGGATTTAAAATCAGACCGTCAATTCTATGTTCTACCATAGTAGAGATTAAATTTTGTTGCTTTGTTGCATTGTCAGAAGTTGTACCAAGTAATACAGTGTATCCGAATTCCTCAAGTTTATTTTGTGCTCCAATCAGAAATTCTGAAATGAATTTATTTGCAATATTGGTCACAATTACTCCAACCAAATTTGAACTTTGTGAGCGCATATTTGCAGCTACCCTGTCGTAGATGTAACCTAATTCCTCAATTGAATTTAAAACTCTTTCACGAGTGGCTTGTGGAATTCTGGGATTATTTCTAACCACTAGTGAAGCAGTCGTTGTAGAAACACCTGCGTGCTCTGCTACATCCTTCAAGGTTATTCGTTTTTTTGAGTTTGTGTTTTTTCTCATTATTTCACCAACTTCTTTTCTAAGTATATTGATACTATATAATCTGACTAATAACTATTTTCTATTATATCTGATCGTAACAGCCTGGGTACAGATAATACAGTTATATTCCCCTCCTAGACAATCAGAAAAACCCTATCACCATGCTAACCTGCCGTCAGCTTAAAAGAGCTGCTAAAATAGCGACTTCAATGGCAATATGTTCCAGTCACTCGACAAACTGGAGCGATTCCTTTCATAAGAATAGACAATACTAGAAAATACCTGCCCCTCTCTCGGGCAGGTATTAATGATGAATCGTATGAATGGCTTACCAACATCGATCACTAAAAATCAGTCCAGAAGGCTGTAGATCTGAATACTCTCCACCTTGGCATCCTTGATATGAAACGACATCACATCCACATAATTGGATGGCTCGTAACGGAAGTCATCCTCCTCATCAGGGGCTCCATCACCAAGCAGTTTCCCCTCAGGGTAGGCGTTTTTGAGTGTATCCAGGCTATCTCCTGCTTTAATGTTTCGCACTGTCGTGTACTTAGGATCTGTGATTTCGATATGAAAGATGGAGTCTTGTTTTCCCTCCGGTATACTGATTGTTTTAATCTCCAGACCAGGATACGTGTATACCTTTTCTGTAAAACCGATTAACGTATCCATGTTTGTTCCATCGTCGGCGCTGTACGTATGAGATTTCAGATTATCCGGTTTGCCCAGCATCTGTTCCATCTGAACTTCATTCGCTGTATCCGAAATCGCAATGGTGTGCTCATTATAGACAAAAGCAAGCTCCTTCAGCACTACATTGCCTTCCTTCTCCATCGAACCTTCTTTAATAGCTTCAGTACCCTTTTCTTCAGAACTTTCGGAAGCAGGCGCATTAGCATTTGTTGCTCCTTCGCCTTTGCTCTGTTCATTCGCTGTGTTCTGTCCGGTAGCTGGGGGCGTAGCATCATTGGACTGACAGCCCGCTAATGCCACCGTTAGTAAAGCGCCTAGTACGATAACACCTGTTGCTTTGTTTATCAATTTCATCATGATCCCTCCATAAATGTGTGATTTGTTCTTATGAAGTGATTATAAATAAAACATTTGTTAGTCTCATAACAGAAATGTACCAATCTTGTAACGTTAATTATTTACGATTGTGTTTCCGCACGGGGCAACACAATGGTAACGGTCGTTCCTTCCCCGATTTGACTTTCGATGTCGATATATCCATTAAACCGCTCTACAATCTCTTTGCAAATGGAAAGTCCAAGACCTGAGCCGTTTGCTGTGCTAGCATTTTTCGCCCGATAAAAGCGTTCCTGCACTCGCTCCAGCTCCTCGCCCGAGATGCCGATACCTTGATCACGTATCCGTATAACTACCTCGCTTGGCGTATATTCCAAATTCAATTCGATCAGCGATGGACTGCCGGAATATTTGATGGCATTATCCACAAGATTGGCGATCGCATGAGACATCAGCATTGGATTTACGTTGGCGTAAACTCTTGTCTTACCCTCATCATCCGGTTCTTCCTCCGCTTGACTGACTCTGATCTCGATCTCTTTATCCTTAGCCTTGGCTCCCATATTCATTGCGACTTGCTGAATCAGTTCGTTCATTTCCGTCTTCTCAAGTTCCAGTTCGTTAGAACCAGCCTTGTCGAATCGGGATAACAACAACAGTTCATTAATCAAACGTGTCAGCCGATCCGATTCCTGCAGCAGATGAGCATATATATTTTGCAGCTCCTTGTTCTCAGTCTCCCCTTCAACCAAGTATTGAGAGAAACCACGAATGGCTGCCAAGGGTGTTTTTAACTCGTGAGATACGTTGGAGACAAATTGTTTCTGGTACTGAATGTAATCATGAAGCTGCCGCCCCATGGAGTCCAGCCCATCTGCCAGCATGCCCAACTCATCCTTCCGGTTTAGATGAACTCTCCGAAACTCCTGTCTGGAGAAACTTTGCGCAGCGCCAAGCAACTGCTTAATCGGCTTGGTTGTGTTGCGGGCAATCCACAGGCTGGATAACGTAATCAGCACAATAAATCCGCCTGCACCCGCAAACAGGATATAACGGATTTGATCTATAATCGCATAAAAGTAGGAAATGTCCTCCACGAACTCATACACATAAGCGTTCTCGTAGAATTGATCCTGAATGGGAGTCGCAAAATAAAGCAGATGATCTTCCGTTACGGTGTAGGCATAACTGCCGCTCAGGGCTTTCTCAATATTCTTTTCAAAAATAAGAGGTTTGCCATCATTAATGATGATGCCATCCACAGCCAAGCCCAGCAACTGCTTGGAGCTGTCATAGATACGTACTTCCTTGCCTGAAGCTTTCAGCTTCTCCAGAGCAAGTCTGGCAATTTCCTTGGTCTGGGGCTCTCCTGAAGATGACCTATGCTGAGATAACACCTCACGGAAGGACAACTCAGACAGATCCGCCTTCTCCATCATCTGTTTCTCAATGGTAATGAAGCTGTAGTAATCGATGGCTTTATTCACCGCAAAAATGATGATGCCAAAGGACAGCACGGAGAAAAATAAATAATTCAGCAGTAACCGGGTTGCATACTTCAGGCCTCGCCACCTCCAAGTTGATAGCCAAATCCATAGATCGTCCTGACATATTTCGGTTCGTCGGCGTTATCCTCCAGCTTCTTCCGTAATCGCATGATGGTCATATCCACACTGCGACTGTCTCCCATAAAGTCATATCCCCATCCGATCTGCAGCAGCTCATCCCGGGTAAAGATTTTGTCTGGCCTTTTAAGTAACGTTTCCAGAATTTTAAACTCTTTGGCCGTTAAAGACACGGCTACATCGTTTTTCAGCACCCTTCGGCTTTCCAGATCAAATGTCAGCTCTTCATGAATGATGCGTGTAGATTTCACTTCTGTTCCTTCACTTGATTCCTCCTTGCTCTCGTTTCTTCTCAGAATCACCTTGATCCGAGCGAGCAATTCACGATTGTCAAAGGGTTTGGTCATGTAATCTTCCGCCCCTAGCTCTAGTCCCAACACCTTGTCGATCACCTCATTTTTAGCAGAGAGCATGATCACAGGAACGGCACGTTTCCCGGTGATTTCCTTGCACAGGTCATATCCGGAACAGTCAGGAAGCATCAAATCAAGCACCACCAGATCCGGTTGAAAAGTATCCAGCAGCTGCAGGGCTATTTTACCGTTTTCAGCCGTTTGAACGACGTAGTTTTCTCTTCTCAGTACAAGCTCAATTAAATCTCTGATTGCGATTTCATCATCAATGACAAGTATTTTCTTCAATGTGCACCCCTTCTAGCCTTGTTCCCCAGCTTGAATCATCATTTACCCTCATCTTAGCACAGACACTTTAGATTCCTCCACCAACTGGAAGGTGAGGTATATTCCACTCAGCCCAACATAACTTGTAATAAACTCGAAGAAAGGAGAACAATGCATGGATCTGCTCTGGGTACTCATTGTTGGTGGACTTATTGGCTGGTTAAGCGGCAACTTGATTGGGCGGGACGTACCGGGCGGTGTACTTGGGAACATTATTGCGGGTTTTATCGGTTCCTGGTTAGGAACGGAATTGCTGGGACCAAGGGGGCCGGTGATTGGTGGATTTCATATTATTCCCGCCATCGTTGGCTCGATTATTGCCCTGCTGATCTTTTTCGCTCTGGCACGCGGCGGAGCCTTCCGAAGACGTTAACCAAGAGAGGCGGAAACCGATACCGTTTTTTTCGTTCATTAGTACAGGATAAACATAAAAGGACCGAAAGCATTCATCGATGAAAGCTTACGGTCCTTTTTAAAATTATGAATATTACTACAATTGAAATACCTTTAGTGGAGATGCGAAGAAATAGCAGTGAAATTAGTTGAACGACTCAGGGTATAGTAAAAAACTTTGGCGGTTCCCTCCACCCTGCTTTTGTGGCTATTTTTCGGTAATAATTTCATGCGTTTTTTTGTTTCGCGTGCTTCATGCATTCGTTGTAGCAGCTTCTCCATTCCCATTTTATATGCAGCATTAATGTTTATTTGTCTTATTCCATCCAATCTGTTACTGCACCTCTTGAAGCAGAGGAAACTAATTTAGCATATTTGGCAAGTACACCGGACTTCACTTTCAGTGGCGGTTGTACCCAAGCTTGCGCTCGAGCGGCCAACTCTTCTTCTGGCACTTCAACCTTAATTTCCTGAATGTCGCTATCAATGGTGATAATATCTCCATTTTGGAGCAAAGAGATCGGTCCACCTACTTGTGCCTCAGGGGATACATGGCCGACTACAAATCCATGCGAGCCACCCGAGAACCTACCATCTGTTATGAGAGCAACTTTCCCACCGAGACCTTTCCCTACAATGAGTGCTGTAACGGAAAGCATCTCAGGCATACCTGGTCCACCCTTCGGTCCGCAATAGCGTATGACCAATACGTCCCCTTCTTGAATTTCATCATTCATGATCGCTTCTGTCGCTTCATCTTCGCTATCGTACACCTTTGTCGGTCCGGAAAACTGTTGTATCTTCATGCCTGACATTTTGGCAACAGCGCCTTCAGGAGCTAGGTTTCCTCGAAGCACAACCAGTGGTCCATCTGGTTTAAGCGGATTATTGAGTGGACGAATAATCTCTTGATCATTCTGAAGTGGAGCAGCTTCCGCTAAATTCTCCGCCAACGTTTTACCAGTTACGGTGAGGCAATCCCCATGAAGTAATCCCTCAGCGAGCAATAGCTTCATTACCCCGGAAACACCACCAATATCATTCAAATCCTGCATGACATACTGACCACTTGGCTTCAGATCTGCCAAATGAGGAACACGCAAGCGAATTCGTTCAAAATCATCCAAGGTTAAATCCACTTCTACGGAGTGCGCAATAGCTAGCAGATGGAGAAATGCGTTGGTTGATCCCCCTAGAGCCATAACAACGGTGATCGCATTCTCAAATGCTTTCTTCGTCATAATGTCTCTTGGGTAGATTTCCTGTTCAAGAAGTGAGATGACCTGCTTACCGGCTGCTTCGCATTCCAATGCTTTATCCGCTGAGATAGCTGATGTCGAAGAAGAACCAGGCAAACACATACCCATTGCTTCTGCAGCTGCGGCCATCGTATTAGCGGTATACATCCCCCCGCAAGCCCCTGGACCTGGACAAACACTGCATTCGACCTTATGCAATTGTTCATCTGTCATTTTTCCATCTTGATATTGCCCAACGGCTTCAAAAGCTGAAACGATATCCACTTTTTTACCGTCGAGATTACCAGGTTGAATGGTTCCTCCATATACATAAACGGAAGGAATGTTCATCCGTCCAATAGCCATCAAACATGCAGGCGTATTCTTGTCACACCCACCGATTGCAACAACGCCGTCAAAACGCTCCGCTCCGGTCACAATTTCAATCGAATCAGCTATAGCTTCCCGACTTGGTAGCGAGAACAACATCCCGCCATGCCCCATCGAGATCCCATCAGAAACGGTAATCGTATTAAAAATTAGTGGAGCACCGCCGTTATTACGTGCGCCCTGCTTAGCTTGCACCGCTAAATCATTGATGTGCATATTACACGGTGTTACTTCACTCCACGTACTTGCTATTCCGATCATTGGCTTTTTAAAATCCTCATCTTGAAATCCAACTGCACGCAGCATCGCTCTGTTCGGTACCCGGTTAGCACCTTCACTGATTACCTTGCTTCGAATGCGAAGATCTTTTTTATTTTCCATGTTTCTTCCCTCATTTCAAAGTATTTTGTTCAGTTCCTGCATCGGTCGAATAAAATTTTGTTTCATTAAATTATGGGCATCGTTGCTATTTTTGCCTTCAAAAGCTTTAATAATCTGATCATGTTCTTCAACTGAAGCTAGTGTAGCCGTAATAGGTTGTTTTAAAAATACGTATTTAAATCGCCTAATGTGAATCTGAAGAGATGTATTAAATGTAGCTACATAAGGATTATCTGAGAGCTCCACAATATAATTATGAAATTGCTCATCCACCTCCATAGCCTGATAAACTTGTCCATTTTTAATAGAACTTGCGAATTCCAAATTTATGGATCGTAGTTTCTCGATCTGTTCTGGAACAATAGTTTGGGCGGTGATTTCAGCAGCTAAGGCCTGAAGAGCAGCCATCGTTGAATACATCTTAAAAATATCGTTTTTCTCAATATTCGTTACTTTTGTTTCTTTTCCTGGATGCATGGACACGAGGCCTTGAACTTCGAGTAACTGAAATGCCTCCCGAATCGGTGTCCGGCTGACTCCAAGCGATTCAGCCATTTCCGCATCAATAAGCTTTTCACCTGGTTGCAGTGTTCCATCAATGATCCATCGCTGAATCTGAGAAAACGCTCTTTCTTTTGCGGACATACGGACTGGTAAGGAAAAATCTTTAGGAATTGGCATTGTTTTCATCCTCATTACAATTATTCTTATATGCAATATATCGCATACACAATCGAGAAGCAATTATTATTTCATTTTTTACTCGCTCCATAAGTTTATCCAGATAACTACCTGTTTTTATTGAGAGTTTGATACAAAAAAGAAAGACTATAGTTGAAGAGTCTTTCTTTGAGAAATGTTACATAAGTAATATATTTTAATATGATTCTGTTCTTATATAAAATTATTTGGTACTAATAAGGGCTTATGTACTTAAGTACACATCTAATCGGCAATCGGACGATGTTCTTGTCCTTGGCTCGGGACACGAACTTGTACCGATAAAATAAAAAAAGCCGCTTAAATATAGCGACTTCAATGGGAATATGTTCTTGTCCCTGGACAACTTTAAATGGAACAATGTCATTCTGGTTGCTTCTTTCTGAACAGCAAATCCATTTAAGTTCATGCCCATGCGCATTGAAAACGTTTAGAGCATTTTCCACGACATAGTTTCAAGCTTTGATTTTACACCGTGTTCCTTTAGTTTATCTCGCAAAAATACAAATATTATCAAGTTCTTGCTTCTTATGTTTCGTCAAGTTGTTCAGAAGATACTAAGCAAAATAATCTTTTTTTATGGCTTGATTTGGATTTACGCTAATTAATTCGAGTATATATTCCGTTCTAGTCCCGTTTAGGTAATAACCCTGAATCAAAACAATTGCATTCGTAACCAAATTTCTATTATCAATATTAATGGTCAGCTGTTGTGTTGGTCTTACACCACTGACCGGATTATTCTCGATCGGCCCAGTTGATAAAATGGCCATTTATCCCCCCCTTTCTTTACGTTTTCAGGAACAGGTGAGAAATCTGCATTCCTTATATCCTAATATATCTTGAATCTTTGTCGCTAATTCCCCACTAATATCATATTTATCCCTTTGAACTCATATCCGATTTTCTTCATAAGGGCAACGGAAAAGGGAACGAATAAACCGCTGAGTGTTTCATTACATGGCGGTTTGTTTTAATTTATCAACAGCTAGCTTTTCGAAATATTACAAGTTGGACTAGCACATACTAAGGAACAGTTGGCTGAAGCTTACATAATGGAGGTCCCATCATGGTATTTACAATCACAATTATCATCGTTGCACTGTTTGCAATATGGGGAGCTGTCGCTCCTGATCAGCTGGCGGATGTGGCTAATGTTGCCTACAACTTCTCTATTCAGAATTTTGGCTGGTTTTACTTGCTAGCGACACTGTTCTTCCTGATCTTTGCTTTCTATCTGGCGTTCAGCCGATTTGGCAGTATTAGACTTGGGGATGACGATGATGAGCCGGAGTATTCTACGATTTCCTGGCTGTCCATGCTGTTTAGCGCGGGTATGGGCATCGGGCTGGTTTTCTGGGGAGTTGCTGAACCGCTGTCCCACTATTTATCTGCACCTGAGGGGGCGGTACCCGAAACAACGCAAGCAGCCATACTTTCAATGCGTTATTCCTTTTTCCACTGGGGGCTACATCCTTGGGCTATCTATACCGTCATCGGCTTAGCGCTTGCTTACTTCCAGTTCCGGAAAGGATACAAAGGGCTGATCAGTTCCACCTTTATTCCTCTGATCGGTGAGCGTCTTGCTGCAGGCTGGCTTGGTAAGGTCATTGATATTCTGGCGGTCATTTCCACCATCTTTGGTGTTGCGACCTCGCTTGGATTGGGTGCACTTCAGATCGGCGGAGGTCTGAATCACTTATTCGGTATTCCTAACTCGACTCTGACTCAGGTTGTCATTATCACAGTTGTAACCGTGCTGTTTTTAATCTCGGCAACCTCCGGTCTGGATAAAGGTATTAAAATTCTGAGCAACGTCAACCTCGTTATAGCTGTGCTATTGATGTTGTTTGTATTGGTGACTGGACCGACTTCTTTTATATTTGACACATTCACAACAACCTTGGGCAGTTACATGCAGAATATTATTAACATGAGTTTGAGACTGACGCCGTTCTCAAGAGAAACCTGGATTGGAGCATGGACGTTATTTTACTGGGCATGGTGGATCTCGTGGGCTCCTTTTGTCGGCACTTTTATCGCAAGGGTATCCAGAGGAAGAACCATAAAGGAATTTGTAATTTACGTCATGGTTATTCCAAGCCTTTTCGGATTTATCTGGTTCTCCGTCTTTGGCGGAACAGGACTTCACATGGAATTGTTCAATGCTGCTCATCTGGCGGAGGCCGTCAAGGAAGATACAACAACCGCTTTATTCCTTATGCTGGAGCAGCTGCCTTTGGGCACGATCGTAGCATCCATCGCTACACTCCTGATCATGATCTTCTTTATTACGTCGGCTGATTCGGCTACCTTTGTACTGGGCATGCTCACTTCAGATGGCAAGTTGGACCCAAGTACAAGAGTGAAATTGACCTGGGGAATCATGCAGTCCGCCATCGCGGTAGTACTGCTAATCAGCGGGGGGTTAACTGGCCTCCAGACGGCATCCATAGTAACCGCATTGCCGTTCGCTATTGTCCTTATCGGTATGTGTTTCTCCCTGCTCAAGGCTCTAAAGGCTGAGGATAAAGAGCGCCGTCAGAAGGAAAAACGGCAGCGCCAAAAGCTGAAACGACTGCTGGAGGAACAAGAAATCTCGCTGAATGAAATTTCCGGCAGGTAATGTATACTTGATGTTAAAACTAACAAAAGCCCGCGTCCTTGCGGGCTTTTGTTAGTTTTATGGTATTGAGCTTTTGAGATCTGTCATGAGTTCTGCTTGAACCCCAGGCTGAATGATTACTAACACTTATTTATACTATGAACGTTCCCCAGTTCCCGGAGGAGTTAATGTACAATGAGGACCGGACAACTTGATAGCTGTGAAACCTTGTGACTGACACTTCCAAGCATCATTTCTCTTATGCCCCTTAGCCCACGGCTTCCGATAATAATAAGTTGCTGCTCGGTATCCCTTGCATAATTCAATATTTCATGCCCAGGATCTCCCTTAAGCTGAACAGTTTCCGGGTTAATCCCCGCAGACTTTAATTTAGATTTGGCTTGGTGCAACAGTTCCAAACTCGCTTTTTCCATTTCGTTCAGTATGTCTTACAAAAAATTCTCTGGTACATATGTCATGCCAATCGACACATAATCTTGGCTGACATTAACCAAGGTAACTTGAGTTTGTTTATTTTGGGCTATTTCAACGGTTGCATCAAGAAGTTTGCCACCATAATTTTGTCAAACATAGTTATCATCCTTTCCGTGGCAGTTCGTAACCATCTCGACTACCTACAACATGATTACTTGCTGCTCCGATACCAACTACAAAGAGTAACACCGAAGCCCCAAGAAGAATGAAAAGTGGCAGGTTCCAACTATTTGTTGCATCGTGCAGATATCCTATAAGGGCTGGACCAATTGCGGCAAGAAGATATCCGATCGATTGGGCCATGCCAGATAGTTCCGCTGCTTGATGCGCATTTTCAGTGCGCAACCCGAAAAACATCATAGCCAAACTAAAGGCGAAACCTCCACCAATTCCGAGTATGACGATCCACAAAAGAATGACATTAGAACTTCCGTAAAGAAGTCCGAGCGTCCCCGTCAAAAGCAAAATGGTTGTGATGACCACTAACAAACGTTGGTTAGACATACGCCCAGCAATAACAGGGACAATAAAGGTAAATGGAAGCATCGCTAACTGCATGATCGAGAGATACCATCCAGATTGGTTGGAGTCAATTCCTTGCTGCTTTAGAATTTCAGGCAACCATGCGATCAATACATAGAAAACCATAGACTGTATACCCATGAACAAGGTTACTTGCCAAGCAAGCGGGGATCGCCATACATTCACATCGTTGTTTGCCATTTGTTGACTCGTCGTGGCGGTTTGTTTTGTTTGATTTCTTAATTGGGGTAACCAACAGAGGATCGATACAAAGCTGAGAATCCCCCATATTCCCAATGCTCCCTGCCATTTTAGCCCTGCGTTCATGGCTAGCGGTACACTGATTCCCGATGCGATTGCTCCACATAAATTCATCGAAATGGAGTAAACTCCTGTCATGGAGCCAATTTTATTTGGGAAATCCCTTTTGATTATACTTGGCAATAATACATTACATATGGCAATGGCGAATCCAAGAACTGCTGTTCCAATAAACAGATTAACTGCGCCAGATAAAGATCGTATCACAATACCAACAGTCAGAAAGATTAGGGCAATCAAAATGATACGCTCAACCCCATACCTCCGTCCTAATTTTGGTACAAGAGGTGATAATAAAGCAAAGGCAAGCAAGGGTACCGTTGTGATCAGGCCTGCTAATGTATTTGAAATATGAACGTCATCCCTTATAAAACTCACTAAAGGGCCAACTGAGGTTAAGGGAGTACGTAAATTAGCTGCAATAACAATAATGCCGAGAATGATCAGCGCTACAGAGGATGGCACGAATTTTTTATTTTGTTTATTCGGCATTCTTCAGTTCTCCTTCGTGAATTCTTACGTATAATATTTGCTTTCTGTTGGTTAAAAAACTTTGCTATAACATCCGCGCGAATAATAAAAGTATATTATAGTATATTATTTTAGACAATAATTATTTTATAGTATACTAAAATCATCTAAAAAAATACAACTCTGAATTCCCGTCATGGAATTCGGAGTTGTATTTAATAAGTGGATTTTCGACGACTAGAAACCATATTTTAAGGATATATGGAGTACTGTTTCGCTATTTGTATGATTGGTATAAGCGTGAGGATGATCTGCACGAAAACTGATCGTATCATATTGATTCAATGTGTAATTCTCTCCATTGACTTGTAACTCAATGGAACCCGTCATTACTGTCGCAATTTCAGTTGTATTCACATGATGACCTTCAGGGTAATACGAGCTATTCGGCTGTAAGTATGCCCGACACATTTCAATATCGTTGCTTTTAAAGACGGGTTCAATGATCCAATTTTTCTCATCATTAGAAAACCGCAGTCCTTCCCCTGCTCGATACAAACTAACAGGTTTCTCTGATGTGAACAAAGCCAATAGCGGTAAAGATATTCCTTTTGAAATTTTCCATATAATTGCTAAAGTTGGATTTGTTTCACCACGTTCGATATTCCCCAGAGTAAGTTTGCTCACACCCGTTAATTCTGATAAGTCGTCTAAGGTCATATTTTTTTCTTTTCTATACTTTTTCAATGCACCGCCGATTTGTAATACAATTTGTTTTGACTCATCGATTTCATCCATTTGATATTCACCTCAACAAAAAAACTATATAGCTAGTATATTGTTTATCTGGATTCTTTTCCATTCCGGTTCAATAGAACGTGATGAGATTTTCTTGATAAAATTGTATTAAAAGGATAAAATGACGAGCATCAACGGTTTTATTTGAAGAATGGTATAACTTATGAAAGGTGGTTTAGCAATGAAAATTCTCATCGTTGGCTATTTTTGCGAGACCTCAAAATCAAATATTGAAAGGAGTTTTCCGCAAGACTGGAACGTTGTAATTGTTCCGCCCGGAAAAGAAATGTTGCATCATATTGAAGATTGCCAAGTAATCATTCCTGAACATATTAAAGTGGACCACAGCCTGCTTTCTAACGCAAAAAAATTAAAATTGGTACAGACGGGTGCAGGATTTGATAACGTGGATGTCCCTGCCTGTACACAGCTAGGCATTTGGGTGGCCAATGCTGCAGGAGTGAATGCACAGGCCGTGGCCGAGCACGTAATGGCACTAATACTGTCTTATTATAAAAACATACCGTTTCTTGATACTTTCATGAAAAACAAGATGGATGAAAATCAATTGGACTATACAGGGAGTGAATTAAAAGGCAAAACGATTGGGATTATCGGTTTGGGTGCTATTGGAAAAAAAGTAGCTGCGTTTTGCAGGGTTTTTGACATGAATGTGCTGGCGTATGCGAGAAATGCCACTGCACAATCGGACGATTTGGTGAAAATGACGGATTTCGATACTCTTGTAAGCACATCGGACATAGTCAGTGTACATGTACCCTTGAATGAGCAAACCAAACAGCTGATCAACAAAGCGGCATTCAAAAAAATGAAAAATACCACTCTTTTTATCAATACAGCCCGCGGCGGCATTGTCAACGAAAGAGACTTGATTGATGCATTAAAAAACGGTGATATTTCAGGCGCATGCCTGGATGTGTTTGAATCTGAACCGCTTCCTATTGACAGTGAGCTCCGGAATCTGGGTAATGTGATCCTTACTCCCCATACAGCAGGAATGCCTGATGGTCGGAAATTTCATAAAACAAGATATGATTTCTTTATAAATAATATAAAAGGTGTAGAAAATGGTGAGGAGCCTGAAAGCAAGCTCAATCAGTTATAATGTTTTGGTGCAATAAAAATTGATCGCCACCCTACAGCAATTCAAAATGAAGTTGAGTCTCAGGTAACTCAGTATTTCCTTTCCACTGATTTGCACCGTATCCCAATTCCAGAACCGCAGCAATGCGCTCGTTACTCAGTACACCAAACATTTCAGTACGGCTCGGGTCGTACATCCAGTCATGCAAGGTACAGCGGACACCCAGACTTTGCTCATGAGCCAACAAGCGGAAATTCTGAATTAGGCAGCAGACAGCCGCAAAGTCCTCTTCCCGCTTATATTGATCCGCCTCTTCCTTCACCAAGACCAAAAGATACGCAGGGGCAGGCTCCTGTAATCCCTGCATGATGTCCCCATACTGGTTATCAGCAAAGATAAATCGCCACGGCTCTCGGAGGCCATCATTTGGCGCCCATACGGCATGATTGAGCAACTCAAGGATTAGATCCTGCGATACCGATTGTTCCAAAAACTCACTCGGACCGCCCATGTCTCCTTCCAGATCTGACAATTTCATTTTCATATCCTCCTCTTCTATGTAGACTGTCCTTGCAATACGGTCCACTTCTGCTCGGCTGGTGTCCTTTTCCGACTTCTTGGCGCTTTGTCGTAATATCCTATATGAAGAATCCCAACAAATCTTTCATCCTCACGTAAGCCAATTCCATTGAAGAACCCTTCATGCTGAATCATGGACTCTGTATCCCACAACATTCCTAGCCCTTGTTCCCAGCCCAGCAGTTGGAAGCTCTGCATCACCCCGCAGGCAGCCGCATAATTACGGTCATTGGTCAGACGATTCGGTCCTACAGTCGACATAACAATGACGTGGGCAGGAATATCGGTAAATCTCTTTTTAAAAACATCCAGAAGTTTCCCTGGAATCAGCTTGCCAAGCTTGCTTTGTGACATCTGTTCCAGCATGCAGTCCACCAACCGTTTGCGTGCTTCTGGAGTTCCGGCATATACTACACGCCATGAGCCAGACTCAACAGATGGTTGAAGCCGCATAGCCTTACGCAGTAGTTCAACAACCAACTCCTGGTCCACCGGCGTAGAGTTGCATTTACGAATACTCCTGCGCTCCCTGATCAATTCCGCCAGACTCATATACTTCACTCTCCTTTGTTCTATCTGGATTCAATATTTATACTGCTGTCTTGAAGAAATTGATGGATTATTTTTAGCTCCGTTTCCGAATATTTGTCGAGAGTACGATAAAAGCGCTCAGCCTCATGTATATGCAGACGTTCATGCAGTTCAAAGATTTTTCTGCCTTGCGGTGACAACCGGAAATAGCTTTCCTTTTTGTTGTCGTTCATTTTCGTACGTTTGACGAATCCTTCCTCCAGCAGTTTGTTGCCAATTTTGGTGATACTTGCTTTGGACAAATTCATTGCCTCGGCAATACCCGTGTTGTTAATGGGCTCATGCTTGCCTATGCAATCTATCATATGAACCGCGGTCAAATGCTGAGGGATTTTCTCGATGCTTTCACGCTGGGCGATACTTAGGAAATGCTCGATTTCTGTATCCTTGTGGTTCTCATACACATGTAAAAAACGGATAAATTGGTCATAAAGCAACTGTTTTGTTCGATCTTTTGAGATCATTCTTTGATCGCTCCTTATTTACTTGTAAACAAAAATATTCTTTTAAAAATAGAGTTATTCTAAATAAATTCTTACATTTAGTTTAATGGTTAACAATATATCATGAATGATAATGCTTATCAACTATATTCTCTGACATTACAACATTACTCTATAATCCAGGACAGAGACCTGCCTTGAACGGATTATCTTTTAATCTGCTCGTTAGTTAAACAAAAGCAGCCGATCACGCTGATCGGCTGCTTTCTTAAACTTGGGTTATTGGACTCAGTATCATTCTCTCTACTTAAATTATACCGTTATTTTTTATGCTTTTATAGACTGTTTTTTTTGAAATTCCTACACTATACTGCTAAATACAAAACTAAAAAAGAGGTGGATCAGTATGGATGACAAAACAGTAATCATAGACCAAGGTCCTTTTTTTCATGGTACAAAAGCAGAACTGCAAATTGGTGATTTATTAGAACCGCAATTTTTATCAAATTACCAAGAAAAAAATTCTAACCATATATACTTTACTGCAACATTAAATGCTGCCAAATGGGGTGCTGAATTGGCAAGATCTAATGCAAAAGAAAGAATCTACATTGTAGAACCATTAGGAGATTTTGAAAGTGATCCCAACGTAACTGATAAAAAATTTCCTGGAAATCCAACACGTTCATATCGATCTAAATCGCCACTTAAAATAGTAGCTGAATTAGCTTCATGGGAAAGGCACTCTGAAGAAGAGATTAATCACATGATTACATCTTTGAGAAAACTAAGTGAAGAAGGAAAAAATATAATATATGATTGATTCCTCTAGTTAGCTGAATAAAAGCAGCCGATCACTTGGATCAGCTGCTTTCTTTATATGATTGAGTTATCGGTTCCTAACACTTTAAATTAACTTTTTCTCTATATCAAAAAGCTTAGAAATGCGGGGAAATAGACGAAAGGCATTGCCATAAGCGATCGCTTTCGCGTTTTCTTCGCTGACCTGCTGTGCTTCATGGAATACCGACTCCCGCTGTATCCGAAGGACGCTGTCCGCTGGCCAAGGTATGTCCGCTCCGAACAGAATCCGATCTGGCGCAATTAACTTTTGGATTGTGCCGAGGTTTAACGTGGAATCATAATAAAGGTGGTCCAGTTTGGCTATTTCAGCTTGAAATTGTTCCGGTGTTGTTTCAACCTGAATCGAATCTTGCCCGATAGCGGCAAGCGCAATTCTCCATTTGATATACGGCACCATGCCCCCTGTATGGGGAAGAATGAACGTAATAGATGGATATTGGTCGAAAATGCGATGAACAGCCATCGTAGTGACAGCCCGCGTCGTATCGAAGGTGCCCTCAAGCAATGCAGGACTAAGTCCAGCGATTTTTTGTGGTATAAGGATGGGATGCAGAAACACAACAGCACTGCGCCGATCCAATTCGGTTAACAATTCGGTGTAATCCGGATGGCTTAAATATTTCCCTTGATAACTTGTTAGCATTGCAACACCATCCATCCCGAGAACATCAAGTGTATACAAGGTTTCTTCCATGGCTGCTGCGGGATCCGGGAGTGGAAGCGTTGCAAATGCCCCATACCGCTCAGGATAAAGTTGAGCATACGATGCGAGCTCTTCATTCATTTTACGTGCCAACGCGTTGGCAGAAGATTGGTCGATGAACGTCAGGTCTGACGGGGCTGAAAGGAATGAAAACGAGATGTCACATACATCCATTTTTTGCATCCCGATCTCGGGCGTCCACTTCGGCATAAAACTTGGGATCTCCATTCCCAGCTCCCGTTGCTTTCGTTGCATTTCTTTAGAGATGATATGGTGGTGAACATCAATGACAGGATTAAACATGCGTGATCAGCTCCTTCTATTTATTTTCAAGCCATTGGTTTAACTGGTTTTGCTTTTCCGTCAATATTTTCTCTACGCCTGCATTCTTTAGTTTGTCGAGATAAGCGCCTAGTTCTGACGGATCAAAAGTTCCTGTCTGAAAGCCTGCATCATACTGGTTTTGGACGTTGGCCACCGAGGTAATTTGTGTTTTGACCGGATTGATGTCGAAGCTGAAGCCCATCGCCCTTGATTTTAGGGCACCCTCGTTTTCGCCCCTCAAGTGCTCCCACATGTCAGGATCGTTCCCTTCCCATATGTAGGACAGGAAGTTGTTCCCCACGGCATATTGGTTCGAATCGTATCCTATTGCAGTGACACCTTCCGGCTTGCCGATCAGGTCATTATCGCGCTTAACATAATGCTTGCCCTCAATTCCATTGGTAAACAGATTAATGACTGCTTCGTCCGAGTAAAACAGTTCCAATACTTGAATCGCCTTATCCGGCTGCTCACTGTTCCTTGCCAAAGACATCATGTTGGAAGCTACGCTATTTCGGGTCATATACGAGTCCTCAAGAGGTACGCATACAAGTTCAGTCCCAGCCGCAAGTGATTCCGAGTAACACTCATTGATATTCCGGATATACGAGAAGGCTTTGCCTGCCTTGATCAGATTGGAGCCCGTTTCCTGTGACGTTGCGACGTCTTTGCTGAAATAACCTTTTTGATACCAATCACGCATCAGGTCAGCCATTGTGGAGAACCGCGAAGTCGCAAAAAGATTCTGCATGGTGAAGTCCTCCCCGCCAAAATCCAGTACGCCAGGTGCTGTTCCCAATGGATCAAAATTCAGCATGGCTTGTCCGGGTGTTTCCTGCGAGGTGTAGCTGACAATCGGCGTGACACCTGGCTCATTCTCCTTGATAAGCTGCAATACAGCAGAGATATCATTCCAGGTTTTTATGGCGCTAAGGTCAATATCATGCTTATCGGCAAGCTCTTTGTCCATCACAAAACTGGGGGAAAGTGCCCAAGCTTTAATGCTGGGAACGCCATATGTTTCGCCATTCATCTTCCCGGCTTCTGCGGCTTCTTCTGGAACAGCCTCCAGTATCTCTTTACCGAATTCATTCAGCGATTCGTCCATGGGCAGTAACTGTCCCCTGCCGATTTGGGATTCAAGGCCTAACCAAACGCTGGTATACACCAGATCCAGTTTCTCGCTGCCCGCCAGCATCAAGTTCATTTGATTGGCATAGTTCGATCCATTAACAGGCAAGAGCTTCACGGTGGCGCCTACCTTTTCTGATGTAATATCACTGATGGCTTCCTGAATTTCCTTAACATCTGTTACATCACCAAAAGCCGGATACGTCATGACCACTTCATACATGTCTGTTGCTGAAGCTTTCCCAGGTTCTGCTCCCTCCTTACTGTCTGGAATTCCGCATGCCGTCAACAATAGAGGGGCCGCACAAATTAAGGACATTACCTTTATGAAACCCGCAGGCAATCTTTTTTTGAACATCTTCATTCACTCCCCATGTTTGCTTTTGGATGAGACATCTTGAATACGAAGCATGACTAGCCTTTTACGGCACCAATGGTCAATCCCTTGACGAAAAACTTTTGGAAAAACGGATAAGCTGCGATCAGCGGCAACACGCCGATTACGGCAATAGCCATTCTCACACTGCCGAGAGGTACGGATGAGACAACAGCCGTCTGGCCAGACAGACTGTTTTGCTGCAAGTATTGGACATCAGACAACATTCGATTAAGCAGGTTTTGAATGCTGTAGAGGCTTCCGTCATTGATGAAGATCAGACCGTTAAACCAATCGTTCCAATATGAAATCATGAGCATCAGACCAATGGTTGCCAGACTTGGGAGTGCAAGCGGAAGAACGATTTTGCAATAAATAACCCATTCGTTGGCTCCATCCACATAGGCTGACTCCACGACTTCGCCGGGAATTGATGTGGAAAAGAAACTACGCATCAACAAAATGTAGAACCCGTTGGTCAGTAAATTCGGGATGATTAGCGACCAGATGGTATCTTTCAAATGGAAGAGGTCCGTATAAACCAGGTACATCGGCACCAGCCCCCCATTGAAAAGCAGGGTGAAAAATACGAAGAATGACAGGAACGAACGAAATGGAAGCACATTTCTGGATAGCGGATAAGCGACCAGGGTTGTGATCAACAATCCAACAATCGTGCCCACGACCGTGATGAACGTCGTAATTCCATACGACCGCAGAATCAACGAATACTGATTAAACAGATACACATAAGCATCGAAGCTGAATTGAGCCGGTAACAAACGATAACCATCCCTGATAATGGCTTGTTCCTCGGTTAGGGAAGCAGATATCAGAAGTATAAACGGAAACACTGCAGCGATTCCCATCATGATGAGCACGAGGTGAACAGCCATTTGATATATCCTATTTGAATACATGTTGTCCTCCCCCTTAGCTAAAACAGCGCCAAATCCCGATTTTTGCGACGAACGATCGCATTGGTCGTTAATACTAACAGAAAACCGACTATGGACTGATACAGTCCGGCAGCGGATGACATTCCGAAATCCCCGAAAGTCATCAATCCACGATAAACGTATGTGTCAATGACATCGGTAGTCGTTTGCAGTGCACCCGAATTCAGCGGAACCTGATAGAACAATCCGAAATCGGAATTGAAGATGCGTCCCACTGCAAGAAGCACCATAATGACCATCGTGGGTTTAAGCAGAGGAAGGGTAATGCTCCAGACTTGCCTCCACTTGGATGCTCCGTCCAGCGTAGCGGATTCATAATATTCTTGGCTGATGCCTACAATTGAGGCCAGATAAACAATGCATGTATAACCGACGTTTTTCCACAGATATACGACACTTAATATAAAGGGCCATTTACCGGAATCCGCATACCACGACACGGGGTCTATCCCCAGTAAAGGAAGCACGTAATGGTTGACGAATCCGTTTTCCTCGTTGAGCAATGCCAGAACCAAGTAAGCGACAATGACCATTGAGATCAGATAGGGCAGCAAAATGATGCTTTGATACAGTCGGGAGGCAAATCGCTTTTTTACCTCGTTCAACAATACGGCCACAGCTATGGAGAGCACTGTTCCAAGCACGATAAATGCGCCGTTGTAAAGTAACGTGTTTCGGGTAATCACCCAAGCATCCTGCGTTTGGAACAGATAGGCGAAATTATCGAAGCCTACCCAGTCACTTCCCCAGATTCCTTTTGCAAAATTGATATCTTTGAACGCAATCACAATGCCGAACATGGGCAAGTAATTGTTGATGAACAGATAGACGATGCCTGGCAAAATCATGACCAATAACAGCCCATGTTTTCTGATGCTTTGGATGCGGTTTGCATGGAAACCTCGACGCATGTCTCTCTCCCCCTGTTCGTAACAATGATGTTTGGTTTGTGTAACTCCTCCAACATCCCTCCTATTCTATGAATGTCAGTTTATGTGACTTAAAATTGTTCTTATATGAATAATACGATGTAAGTAAGCCTCAGTCATTGGTGTGATTCACTAAAAAAAATGAATTCATTTGGATTATTACACCAAAAGAAAAGCCTGTCTAAATTCAAATGTTATGTATTATGACATTTACTGCATTAAGCAACGTTTTATAAGCCCTGTGATCAGCCTTTTCATGCCAAAAAGCAACGCATCTGCAAAAGGATGCGCTGCTTCATTTTCAATTAAAGATTGTTACGAATGGATGGCTGCCATCTGTCTGCTGTTCGGAAACATTCGACCACCAACAAGCACACCACCCGAAAATACAGCTTCACGTGGAGGTGCTGCCGCCAACGCATGCATCGCATTTATAGCATTTACCAACGAGAAAGTGCCTCGTTCACCCACTTTTGGAGTTAATGGCGCATTGGATATAAGTTTGTACGTTTCTAGCAACCAGAAGTCTTCTACCCAACCGGATGCTTCAGCGAGACGTGACCCACGGGAGAGCATATCGCCATTTCCGAATGGGCTCCACGAATCCAAAATGTTATCGGAACCGATATGCACGGACACGCCCGTTTCCATCAACAGTTTGATGGGGGGCATGGGCCTGTCAATGGGCACACTCGTCATGATGGCTACGCCGGTCGCACACAACCTTTCCGCGAGTGAGCGCACCTCTGTTTCCCCAACCTGGCCCAAACAGTAGGCATGGCTTACCGCGGTACGGCCGGACATACCGGCTTGTTCTGTCAGTTCGGCGAAGCGGCTGATCGTGTATATTCCGAGATGACTCGGGTCATGCAGATGCAAGTCGATGCCCGCAGAGAATTCTGTCGCAAGTTCAAACATGGCTTCCAGACTGGCATCCACCCGGCGGTCCAGTCCGGCCGGATCCACACCACCAACATAGTTGGCTCTAGCACGAAGCGCTTCCCGCATGACGGAAACGGAGTCGGATCGAAGCAGGCCTTGCTGGGGAAACGCCACAATTTCCATATCGATGCGTCCCTGGTACATCTCACGCACTTCCAAGACTTCCTCAAGATGAGAGAGGCCAATTTGCGGATCCACGTCAACGTGTGTGCGGATTGCCGTTGTACCTTGGGCTAGCATTAAATCCAACATTCGTTTCGCTCGTTCTCCCGCCCCGGTCGGTAGTTCCCCCAACATACTTTTCTCAAATTCCAACTGGCCGGGCAGCGTGACAAACGGCTGCAAAGATTTCCACGGCTCCCCAATAAAATGCTTGTCCAGATGGGTATGCATATCTGTCATTGGCGGTACATAGTGCAGCCCATCCGCGTCAATGACGGTTGTCGGCCTACCGGCAATATTTACAGATGTGAGATCCGCATCCGTTCCGGCAGTCTCAATGCTGACAATAAGTCCAGTTGCTTGATCAATCGTTAGATCAAACAGGTTTTCCGACCATTTGACATTTTTCACGAGTGTTAAGCCTTTCTCCATAACTCCATCCCCTTACTTCATAATTAGATTGTTTCCATCCCATCCGACAACCACGTTAATTCCAAAAGTTTTGAGTCAGTACAAGCTACTTGTAATCCCGATTTCCAAACCGTGCGGGCCTCCGGTTTATTAAGCAGAACTTCCCTTTCCGACCGCTCTCGGAACAATACCATATCAGCCGGAGCGCCAACCTTAACGCCATAATTATCAATGCCTAACGCCTGTGCTGCGTTATGCGTCAGCATGTTGGTCAAGATGAGCGCATCCCGTTTGCTGCCCATGTACGAAGTAATTGCCAATAGCCAGGCAGCCTCAATCGGGTCTGCCTTGCCAAACGGCGTGAATGGGTTGCGCACATTATTGACGCCAATCGCCACATTCACTCCGCAATCCTGCAGCAGTTTCACGGGAGTCAGACCTCTATGATAACCTTCGGAACCTTCCCTTCCATTCAAAAAGAGGTCCGTCATCGGCAGCGTAATGACGCTGATTCCGGCAAGACACAGAAGCTCCCCGATAGCCGAAGCTTCGTGTTCAGGAAGGGAGCCGAGCGAGGTTACATGTCCGGCGGCTACATGCCCCTGCATTCCTGCAGCAATGGCCCGTTTTGCAATTTCCACAACGGCACGGTCGTTGGAATCGACCGAGAAATCCGCATGAAAATCCAGCGGTTTTCCGTACTTCCCTGCCAGACTAAATGCAAAATCCAAGTGCTCCCCCAGGTCTGCATCTTGATACGTGATTCCTCCAATCACATCGGCTCCCATACGAATGGCCTCTTCCATCAGCCCAGCAGTCCCCGGACTCTTGAACACCCCTTCTTGCGGAAAGGCAACTACCTGTAAATCCAGTTGATGTTTTAAGGATTGTTTGAGACGAAGAGCAGATTCGACAGCTCTGAGTCCAAGAACCGGATCAACCTCTGCATGGCAACGCATATGGGTTACACCATTCCTGACGGCTTCTCGAATGACAACCAGCGAGCGATGATACATGTCCTCCCTGGTGAACGAACTTTTCAGTTTGGATGTTATCTGAATCGCGTCCTGGAGAGACTCCGCCTCCCGATCCATGGAATCCAGCAAATATGCTTTTTCCAAATGAATATGCGGCTCGACCAATCCAGGCAGCAATAAGCCTCCTTTGCCCTGCACTACACGAGACGCTTCGGTTTTCCTTTCCCCGCATGGCGTGAAAAATGCAATCTTGCCTGAGGATATCCCGACATCCATTCGCCTTTCATCCCCGGAAATCACCGTATCTGTGATAAGTAGATCAATCATTACATCCTCCGTTCATGTACGCTTTTATTACACACAAGAAACACTTTAAGCATAATTCACTCCTTATGAGAAATCATTGGATGAAAAAGATAAAAATAATTAGCAATCTTGGATGATCAAACCAAAGATATTTACTCCACATGATCGTAGTGTTATATTACTTAACAATAAAATAACTTGTTCCAGAAAGGGATGGGTCGATGTGCTGCTGACAGATTTGCTGAAAAACGGCATTTACGATGATGCCAGAGTGATTACGGGGCATAAGGGTCTAATACGTGAGGTTCAAACAGTCAACATTATGGACTGTCCGGATATCATTCGCTTTCTAAGGCCAAACGAGCTCTTGCTGACCAACGGCTTTTTCATGAAGCAGCAGCCAGAGATGTTTATTCATCTAATCAGGGACATGCAGCGGCTTCATTGCTCGGGGTTGGCCATCAAAACCAAGCGCTTTGAACTGCCGATCCCTGATGAAATACTTTGGGAAGCGGATCAGAACGAATTTCCCATCATCGAAATTTCGGATGTCCGTCTATCCCTCGGCGAAATTTTGCAGCGATCGACCAGTGTGATTCTAAACAACAAGAGCGACGAACTGCAATATGCACTCAGCATCCACAAAAAATTCTCCGAGATGATCATGCGCGGCAAAGGAATTTCCAGCATTATCGATTCCCTGTCCAAACTGTTCTCATCCCCAGTCATCCTGTTAAACTACAAATGGCAAACCATCTCCGCTTCCGACCAGAATACAAGTGTTGCTGAACTCACTGCAGCCGCTGTAAATACACTTCAAGACTTGTCCGATATTTCTAGTCCCACTTCGTTGTGCTTTATCAATCCATCAGTCCGAGAGCGTTGCTGCATGCTAGTATATCCAGTAAAAACTTACCGCCACGAAGGCTATTTGTTATCCTTTCATTCGCCGGATCAATGGACTGGCCTTTTTGGTCTGACGCTTGAGCAGGCCTCCAACGTCATTGGAATGGAGCTGACCAAATCACAGGCTGTCAAAGAGCGCTCCCGCAGGCACAAAAACGAATTCTTTTCCGATCTGATTGAGGGATATATCACTTCTGAGCAGGAGGCGCTGAACCGCGGCAAGAGATGTGGGCTTATCAAGGGGCGTGCAAGCGTTGTGCTGACCATGCGTAATGACGAGGTGCATCACATGCATCAAAGATTTCCTAAAAACGAAGGTTCGGCGCCTCCGAAAAGAGATAATATCACGGAGCAAGAGGAGCAATACGAGCACATCAAACGTGTTTTTGGTGGGTTAGATCATTCCTTCGTCATGTTTACCAAACATGATACCTACTGTCTTCTGCTATCTATCCCTGAGTCGGGGTGGGATGAGGCGAAAATCACCGAGCAGCTGTCAGGAATGCTTAAAGAGCTGCATCATGAGATTGGACTGAGTCTGTCGATCGGCATTGGCAAACCTGCAACAAATGTACTCGGCGTTCGTCATTCTTATACAGAAGCGGTTAATGCATTGCAATTCGGCTACTGGCTAAAACGAAAGCAATTTGTCCAATCTTACCAAGCCAAGGACATCGGATATTTATTCCACATGCTTCCCCACAACGAACTGAAACAATTTTACGACGCGACCTTAAACGGATTGCTGCAGATTGCAGACGAACATGAAAAAAAAGAGTTGCTGCGCACCTTAAACGCTTTTTACGATACACAATGCCAGCTTGTCGAAACATCCAAGCAACTTTTCGTTCATCGAAATACGGTGGTGTATCGACTGGAAAAGTGTGAAAAAATCTTGGGTGTGAAACTCAAAGATCCAACTGAAAGCTTACGAATCCGCATAGCGATAGCTATCGAACCTCTGCTAGGACAAGATTAAAAGAAAAAAGCCGCTATAATAGCGACTTGAATTGAACATGTTCCTGTCCCGCGACACCTCTTTATTGGAATATCTATGAGATACGCCATCATGGAATAAATTTTAATTATTTTGTTAATATCCATTTTTGTCGATCAAGTGATGGATTCAGTTCACTTAGGAAGAGTTCGGTCCCATCTTCCGATACTTCTAATGCTTTTTGATGATGAGCTGAAGTAATATGAACTGATCCGTCTTTGTTCTCGTGAAGGACCCAACGCTGGTTGTTGTACCCTAAGTAATGATATAGCTGAAGTTTGTTTTGCCCTATATCCAGATCAAGCGTCTGACCAGCCGTAGTACGAATCGAATACGAACCTGCTTCGTCACCTGTCGGAACAAATACCCACTTCTGGACGGAAGCTGCACTTGCATCTTGCAAGGTAACCGGCTCCCCGTTGACAAGGTTCACGGTATAAATGGATTTCTGTGTTGCGGCATTTACAAGGCTGGACTTGGTGAGGTTTGCAGGTTCACCGTTGCTGACATTGACGTTCTGATAAGATGCGGAGCCTCCAAATACATTCAGTCCAAAGTGACCTTCTGCAAAAGTACCATCCATGATATCTATCACTTTTTGACTGTCCACGTGAACGACAATATGCGGACCATTCGCTTCTATTTTCACCTTATACGTTTGACCTGGCCGAATGAACGTTGGTACTTTTGCAAGAACCTGCCGTTCTTCAAATGCTCCATTGATTTTGTAGAACAGACGGATTGCTTTCATGTTAGGGTCTAGATTCAGATAATAACCACTGCGACCATCCTCGCTAGCCCTGAACAAAACAGAACCTGCCCCTCCTGTTTCACCAAGCATCATGTCTGCTTCATACGTAAAATTCCCAGCCTTCTCTTTGGCAATATAATTCGCATCGCTAAAATATTTACCACGAATCCCATGTTCACTAACTAACCATGAAGCAGCAGACAGATCTTTAGTCCATCCACTCAGGTTTGTCCGGAACTCGCCACCTGAGACTTTAATGAGCACACTACTGGAAGTTTTACCATTCGGAGTAGATACGGTGACTGTGGACTCCCCTTCTTTTTTTGCCTTAATAACTGCGTGTGAATTGTCTACCAAGTCTAGGGCTATTACGTCGTTATTACTGGAATTCCACTTCAGCGGTTGAACGCCTAGACCCGGGCCATACTCGACCATCGCCTGCAGTGTATCCGACTCGCCTACCCCCAGTTCCCGAACGCTCGTATCCATCTTTATTTGAGCTTTTGAAGGAATGTCCTCATTCCAGACAGATTGAAGTTGATGCACTTTCAAGGAAACAACATTGACATTCCCACCTTTCACGTAAAAACTCATCGCTCTACTAGCAGGATCCGGAAATATAACATCTGAAAAGACAACTTTGCCGTTGTTACCAAAGGCTTCAACAGAAGATTCATCCACAAGAATACGCATCTTGATCCGGTTATTCTCCATTTGCGCAGGCGCTTCATGTTTCTTACTTAAAAGGTTAGAAAAATCCGTTTCACCGGATGCAGTTCGGTCCACAAACATATGACTATCGCTGGCCTTATAACCCACGACCGTCTTCTGATTTGCACCCTCACGAATGTTAAAGCCAAACTCGGTCACTGTGCTGGCTTCAGGGATTTCAATTTCAGCTTCAATTTCGTAAGCACCTGAAATAATACCTTTTAGCAGATTCCCGGAAGAAGGACTCACCGACTTGTTAGAAGCAGAGTACAAAGGTTTACGCAGTGATTCCAATTCTTTGATTGGACTTTGCGTCATCCCAATTCCATCTTTGGTTGTTACCAATGATACTTCTCTCGGAATGGTTAGTTCACCTTTCCAATTGGACGTTGGGAAAGCGAACGGATAGTCCCAATTCGTCATCCACGCCATCATCACTGTGCGATGATCAGGCATGTTAGCGAAAGACATCGAAGCGTAAAATTCTTTACCAAAATCTGTTCTTAGTACCTTGCCCGCCGGATTATCGTTCACGAATTTACCATCAGCTGTTAAATGACCGATAAAATACTCGGCATCTGATCCACCTGTTTTGGGATTTGCTCCTGTACTGATCATCATAACCCACTTCTTCTGTGACGTTCCGTCTACCGGAAGCTGGAACAAATCAGGGCATTCCCATACTCCACCGCGGACGTAATCCCCATATCCCCAATTATCTGTCAATGTCCAGTCAAGTAAATTCGTTGACGTATAGAAACGAATATGATCTCCTCCGGACACAACCATAACCCATCGGTTATTCTCATCATCACGGATCACTTTCGGATCGCGGAAATCCCAATTCCCAACTTCATTTCCGCTCTTACCTGGGTTCTCGATCACAATCGGGCGTTCCTTCGAATACTCCCAAGTACGACCTTGGTCTTTACTGTAAGCCAGACCTATACGCTGGTTTCCATTCGGGCTATCCGGATTAAAGGAAGTATAGTATGCAATAAGGCCCTTGCCTCCTGAATCTCCGAATAAACCAGATGCATTTGTCATATCCGCAACAGCCGACCCAGACCAGACATGTCCGTGATCATTCCAGGGAAGTGCAATCGGAAGCCGTTTCCAGTTCAGCATATCTTTACTTACCGCATGCGCCCATGTTCCTCCATCCTGATGAAAGAGATGATATTCTCCTTCGAAGTAGACAAGTCCATTCGGATCACTCGCTGAACCACGTATTGGCGTGTAATGATATTGCGGACGATATATCTCATTGTAATATTGGCTCAGTTCCGTCACATAAGTATCCTGGAAGTAAGCCGTCCCCTTTTTTACGACGATTCCAGTACTTCCACTTCTGTAGGTTGAATCTTTCACGTCAATCGCGGCCGTAGTGTATCCGTCAAGGAAGACCTGAATTCGATCGCCCTTTGCCTTGATTTCCACATGATGTTTGGCTCCCATCTGACTCGGATAAGTACGTTGCGAACTTGCAATTACTGTTCCTTTTGTATTCGTCAAACTTACACGGACCTGATCTCCTTCCTTCGTAAGAGTAGCTTCATATCCTTCAGCTCCATCGGTTGAAGATCGAAATGCGAGAGCTGAAATAGAATCAGGACGAAGGGTAATATTCCCTTCATAGACCATATCAGCCGCCTCTTTATTATAGATTTGCTGTGCTCTGTTCTCCTGTTCTACCCTCCCTCTTTTGCCGTTGATATCAGGCTGCCATTTTCCCTTGCTAGAAAGCACTGTACCCAAATTACCTTTCAGATCGCTCACCACGATGTTCGAAAACAAGGCGGATCCATCCCATACATGGAGTCCAAGCTTTCCGCTTTGATACGAAATGTCTTGAACATCAATCATTGGTTTATATTGATTGCCCCAATATACTTTTAACGAGGAACCCACTGCCTTCACTTTGAGATGATAGATTTGCCCTATTTCAACAGAAACTTTACGCTCCTCCTTTAATTTCCCATCTCCATTTCTTGCATCTCTTAACCGAATCAGACCTGCGTCCGGAACGATTTGCAGCATGTACGAGCTAAAGCCATCCTCATTAGAACGAAACAACAATGTGGCGTCTGCCTTTGTATCCCTGATCATGACATCAGCTTCATAGATAAAATCATCGGACACTGTCTCTGAGATGGCCATTACATTTTCTTTAGGCTGTGAAGTTAACAAGATTCCTTCTGAAGTATCCTCTAATTCCCCTTTTCCTTTCACTTGCCAGCCTATCAGATTGGTGTTTGATTTGGATGCGCTTTCAAAAATATCAAGCTCCTCCTTTGCCTGTTTATTTGTTTCCTGATCAGCGAGCACAGCACTAGCCGCAATTGATTTAGATGTAAAAATACCGTTTGAAGTCAGAGCTAATCCCGTTGCCATCAGAAGACATATTACGAATTTAGATTTATCTTTCATTCCATACCCTCTTTTCTAATAGGATTGTAAAGTCGGTTCAAATTTAATTGGTTTTGGACAACCAGTTCAGTTCGGTTGCCCAAAACCGCGCAGTAACCATTATGGCGAATCAAGCCATTGCTAAATTCTAAACACTCTGATTTTCCCAAATGCTTACGAGATCATTGATTTGAAGCGACATGACCTTTAGTTCTCCGCCAATGGCATAGAGTTCCAGTCCTCTACTTCCCAAGTCGGGGAAAATCGTGTCTGAAATGATAGTTGTCCCATTGTTGCCAAAGATCTCTACACTTGACCAATCAACATAGATGCTCAACTGTATCCGTTTATGCTCTGGCTTCATGGGGGCCTTGTGTTTTGCAGCAAAATCGGGATGGAAATCAACAGTGTTCGACTTCGTCCGATCGACAAACAACTCCTCATTCAAGACATTATATCCGATGACTGTCTCCTGGTTGGAAGAGGAAGACTTTCGCACCTTGAACCCAAATTCTATTGCATTACCGATTTCGAATTCCGCAATAATTTCCATCTTTGCAGCAGAAACAGCAGACAAAACGTTCATATCTGGTTTAATCGTAATGTCTTGTAGAGACAGAATTGATCTTCTAAGTTGATTTAACTCAGTTATGGGTGCTTGAATTAAGCGAAGTCCTTCCGAATACGTCCTAAGCTGAATCTCTCGTGGGATGGACATATGACCACGCCATTCTTTAGAAGGAAGAGTGGAAGCATAACGCCAATTATTCATCCAGCCGACCCAAATCTTTCGCCCATCTTCATTCGGTATACCATCCCAGGTCACGGCCGCGTAAAAGTCAGATCCGTAATCTATCCATTGGATTGTATCGAATGATTCCAATGTTTCATCTAGTGTAAAAGCCTTACCATCAAAGTGACCTATAAAATACATCATGCCAGAACCGCCTGCGGGTGGTTCTGAATCGTTTGGATTTACGCCATTTCTATCTCCGACACTTAGTGTCAGAATCCATTTAGTGGTATTAGGGTCCTCATCCACTTGGATTTTAAAAACATCAGGACATTCAAAAATTCCACGATGGATGCCCGGAATATCAGAACCGAAACCGCTTGCAAAAGACCAATCCTTAAGATTCGAAGATGTGTAAAATTCTACACGGTCGCTAACAGCAAGAACCATTACCCATTTTGAAGATTCTTCATGCCAGAATACCTTTGGGTCTCGAAAGTCTAGCGTCTCCATGGGGAATAAAACAGGGTTACCTTCATATTTTGTCCAGGTTCTACCTTTGTCCTTGCTGTAAGCGATGCTTTGAACCTGCGGTTTACCGGGTTGAGCGCTGTTATCATTATTAGTATAAATTGCAACCAATCCTGATCCTGCTTCGTTGAAGAATCCGCTTGTATTGTTCTTATCGACTACCGCACTTCCCGAAAAGATCGCTCCATCTTCCCCGGGCGAGATGGCTGGTGGAAGTTCATCCCAATGTACTAAATTATTACTTACTGCATGTCCCCAATGCATTCTGCCGAAGTCAGGCTGCGTATCATGGGGAGTATACTGGTAGAAAAGGTGATATTCTCCTTCGTAATAAACCATTCCGTTAGGATCGTTAATCCAATTTCCATTAGGGGAATAATGTATTTGCGGTCTATATTCATTTTTATAAATAAAGTTTTCTGGACCTTTGCTGATATTATTTTCACCTGATAGAAGTATTTTTTTAATTTTATTCACGCTCCCTTAAGGCTATTTAAAACTTAAAAGAAGTAATATGCATTCCTTATTAACAAAATAATCCACCCATGTTCATTTGTCAAAGTATTTTTGGATAAATGAACACTATTTTTTATATATAAATCTTTTTTAGTTTACATTTGCACAATTTATGATTGATTATAGAAAATAACAGTTTTTATTTAAGTTGATCTAATCATTTTTTTATCACTTTAAACCTAAGAGTTTACAAATGTAAAAAAGGTTGCATCTAAACTTCTCTTTACTTGTTCAACAAAATATCGTTAGTATTAAACCCAATTTTACCGATAAAACAAAAAAAGCCGCTAAAATAGCGACTTTAATAGGAATATGTCCGTGTCCCGCGGCAGGTTAATTAATTAACGTCTTGCCTTCATTTAATAACTTCAACCTTTTTATCCCCTGCTGACTTCGCTACCTCTAACGTTGTTTTACCTTCAATAGCGACGATCACGCCAGTAGCCAGCATAGAAACGATTAAAGCTGCGCTGATGGCTGTCGAAATTTTCTTCTTGACCATAACCATACCTCCGATATCTATTATGTTGTAATAAGCGGCTCAAGAATATGACGAGCCGAGTGTGACTGGGTATTACAAAATTTTACTTTTTTGTTGGGTAATCTACCTGGTGATTGTATTATAACTTACTGCCAATCATTGTAAAAGGATTTTTTCTTTGTGTTCGATTCCCGGACTTATTACTACCTGGAACGTAAGGTCATTGATTCATATAATGGGCATATAGTTGCTCAAATGTTGTAAAACGTTCGACTTTTCTGCCGACCTTATTATACTCTTCTCGATAATCATCCATCACTTCAAGGAGCTTCTCTTTCATAACTGGTAAATTACTTGCATCAAAGTACTGCATAAGATCATATTTCTTGGTGCCTTTCTCCATGGCCATTTCATCAAGATACTCATGTGCTCCAAAGGCCGAAAGAAAGACGTAGGAAGCATCGTTCGCTGTAACACTGTTCAAAATTTTATTGCGGTAGTTGCACCACAATTCTTCATATGTTCCCCTCAGATTATCAAAGGTCGGAGCCGGTTTAACAATGAAGTTATCACACATTGTGTTATGTAACCTCGTAACACTATTCAACATATTAAAGGATGTTATTCGAATATCTTCAATGGTATGAGCTTCGATGATTGACATGTATAAGGATTCGAGATTATCCGGAACATAGCGAAACGAACGTATCTCTTCCAAATATCGCTTGATCCCTCGTTTGATGCACGTGTTATTCATACTCACCAAGGCATTGACTAGATTATACAGAACCTCAGCAGATGCATATCGCACTGAACCGATATCTTCACTAAGCATCGTATCGCTGTATGCTTGCTTAGCCAGGTCGATCCATTTATTTGCTCGATTAAGACACGCTTCTCCTATCGGTTTTGCAAGTGCATCAAGAGCTTTTTGCTGGAAGTCTTTCAATTTCTCCAAATCCTCAGGCTTAGCATAGTAGAGTACTTTAAGCTCGGTTAGGCTCGATACGTTGGGACTCTCCAAGGTGGATTGCTCTTGTATTCTTGAATCCCATGGCGTGCAATAGATATCATATCCAACGTCGTCCAAGATGAAGCAATCGGATATTTTCCATCCCTTTTCTGTATTATTAATGATAATTAAATCAAGATCGCTCTTCTCGTGAAAGTCACCGGTGCTAAATGAACCAGTAAGCCCAATAATGGCGATATCGTCTAGAAAATCTCTTTTTACGCGTTCAATCACCATGTTAATGACAGTTCATTTTTGTCCAGCAGCTTCTTCTTTATGATTTCGTTCATTCGTCACACCTCTTTGTATGATCCGGCCGTCCTTCATCACAACAACCTTAACTTAAGTCTATCGACTTAGGGGTACGGTTACTATGTATAAGTTGATTTAAGTCATCTTTGCACAAAATCCGCTAAACCGTCGATGCGACGAGTTAGCGGATTTCATTAGTTTCTTGTATAGACTATTTTCTTTATGCTTTCGCAGGACAAGAAATACCGACCCGCCAACTCCTCTATCCTGACTCCATTACGGAATAAGGATTTAATCTCAGCGTTTCGAGCAGAGACCCTGCTCTTGCTCTCTGTTTTCTCGCCCCATTTTAGGTGCGCCTCTTTGGGTTTTGGGATATAAACCAATTCCCCTTGAACGTATTCTTGAATGATACGTAACAATTCTTCCGGAAAAATAGACTCGGCTTTTGAATATTTCATGTGCCTCACTCCTTATTTAATAGATCAATAAGGTGCAAAGCCAGTTAGTAGAATATTACGATTCGTCGTTGGCAATGTGATTATTCCCAGGCTCTATGCAAAGCATTGCCATATTCTTCACTGGCTTTGC
The DNA here is from genome assembly GCF_047302515.1 of Paenibacillus amylolyticus. GTDB lineage: Bacteria > Bacillota > Bacilli > Paenibacillales > Paenibacillaceae > Paenibacillus > Paenibacillus amylolyticus_G. Next base: position 2,275,890 of record NZ_CP168019.1, read on the forward strand.
ATAGAGCCGTGCATGTAAGAATCCTACCCCGATTGTTTTCAATAGCCTCACCTCCATAGAAAATAGATAGTTGCTATTCGCTTATTATATCAGGGCTTGTTGTTGAATTGTTTAATTATGTCTTTTGGGGCTGACACGATTGTACGCGTAAAGTGGGATGTATATCAAAAGGTAGGAGCAGGTAATTCATCAATTTTTATACGTAGTAAACTATAAGGTTTTTGTCGCAGGTCTCTTCCATAATGAAATCTCGCCTGCCTATGTAATTGGTTCACAATTACATATAAGTATTGATCCGGACCAATAGAAAACGTATCTGGCCATAAAATTCGGGGATCATGGGCGATGGTTTCCATGATTCCATTCGGCAATATCTTTCGAATACTATCGTTTTCATAATCTCCAGCATAAACGTTTCCTTTAGCGTCCGTGATCATCCCATCAGATGCACCCTTCTCTCCCCAATACTGCACAAGATCACTTAATTTAAAATCCGGTATCGTTCTGTCTCTTAACGATTCTGTTGAGATCGAGTATAGCTGGCGACTGGTTAACGGACAATAGAATAACATTTTTCCATCAGGGGAAATGGCTATACCATCAGAGGCCAATCGAAACGGAGATGTCGAACCATCCGCGTTTCGATTCTTCAAAATTTTACCTTCCACTTTGGGCACAAAATAAGGATCGGGTGAGGTTGAGCTTGTTCCATGCAACCGTCTATAGGCATTCCCGTTTTCTAAATTTACGACGATAATAGCGCCTGGCCCATTGGAAGAAGAATCCGTTATATATGCGTAACCTGCTTTTCCTACACGAAAGTCAAATCGGACATCATTTAGATACGTTGTCGGCAAGACTACATCATCTGCAAATGTATATACTTTTCTAATTGTACCTGTTTCTAAATCTACCGCGACTAATTTTGCGCCGCCTTTAATAGGCTCTGAAAAGTTTGGTGCAGCCGTGTCCAGTACCCACAGGGTTCCCCTTCCATCTGCAACAACACTTTGGACACTGATGAAGGACATAACGATATTCAATGGGTTGATCAAATTCGTTTCTACATTAGGATAAGGTTGCATATGACCCTCAACAATTTCCGCTACCGTAAATTTAACGTCATCTCCCCATTTTGGAAAGCAAATAAAGATACGCGCGGTTTCGGATACACTAACGCCTGTAGGCATAGCCCCGTAAAAGGAATGAACGAGTTCTAACTTACCAAAATATTCTTCCATAGGTAACATAGGCTGTATGATGTCCTCCTCAACATAGTTGAATAGATATTACCTATAATTATGTTCAAGACTTTTTCTAATGCCTGGCCCTTTATCATTCTTTTTTAACCTCGATTTTGAAATTGTCCGATAGATCTAAAAATACAAAAAACTTCGGCGTAAGCCGAAGCATGTTGACGGTAACTATATGTGTTCTAGGAAAAATGCTTCCTCCGATCGTCAACGCAAAACTCTGCCAAGCTTATCTGTATCAAAACCGTTTTATTGTTGGTCCGGCAGACGTAATGCGTTTGCTGAAGTTAGCGCTTGATCTAAGAATTCATCTGCTCGGGTCAATTGCTGCCGGGCAATCTCCAACGCTTGTGAATTTGTTGCATCAGATTCATTTAACGAGCTTATTGCCTGATTTAAAGCCGTCTGCACCTCATAAACCGCGTTAGATGCATGCTGCTCCAGCGTAATACTACCACTCGAGTTAAGTGCACCTTCTGCCGGTTTTCTTGCATTTTCGGTGGCTAGATCAATTTTGTTTTTATTGGGCACCGTTACTCCTCCTTCCTTGAGTAAGATCATTCATTTAAACAGGAATAAGTATGGGATTGAGATTTTGTTTATATCCCTGCGACTGTATGGGAATATTCGGATCTAACCTCTCCGCTGATCCATATTAGTATAAGATCCGATGCATTGGAAAATCTAACGTTGATGAAAAAGGAGGTGATCATTTCTGAATGACTAATCCAACGCTAGCGCCGCACGAATCGATGGAACTGCATGAAGCGTTAAACTTCAAAACGCTCTGCCTCGCTAAGTCGAAACTTATGCAAGGCCTGGTCTTTGACCAAGAGCTAAAAGCCTTAATGCAGAAAGACGTAATTCAATCCATACAACAGATCGCTGAGCTGCAAGCAATATATGCAAGAGCTCCTTTTCAAGCACCCGTTCCGAATAATCCGACACCTATAACACATTAAGGGGAACTCAGATGAATACCGATTATTTAGATCCGATTAATTCATTGAACATGCCGGAAATGGCTGACATGACTTTTGCGATGGACTTCCTTATTCGTGCCAAGGAGGGTGTGCGTAATTTGTCCATCGCCCTGACGGAAACGGCTTCACCGGATGTAAGAGCCCTGCTGCATACTCATCTTAAGCAGGGAATTGCAATGCACCAAGAAATCTCGGAGCTCATGATTCGCAAAAAATGGTTTCATCCTTATGAGTTGAACGAACAGTACCAACTCGATCAGCTTTCGGCGAAAAATACGGTGATGATCGGGCAGATGAATCTGTTCCCGGGTGATACGTCACGTAAAGGGATGTTTGATCGGACCCCAGATGAGCATATTGGAGGACATAAAGCATGAAGGCGGTAACGTATCAAGGGGTTAAAAATGTCGTGGTCAAAGAGGTGCCGGATGCGAAGATTGTGAAACCGGACGATATGATCGTAAAGATCACCAGTACCGCCATTTGCGGTTCGGACCTTCATCTTATTCACGGGATGATCCCTAACCTTCAGGAGAACTATGTCATCGGACATGAGCCGATGGGGATCGTAGAAGAAGTAGGTCCTGGCGTGACCAAGGTAAAAAAAGGCGACCGTGTAATCATCCCGTTCAACATCGCATGCGGAGAATGCTTTTTTTGCCAAAATCAGCTAGAAAGCCAATGTGACAATTCCAACGAGCACGGGGATATGGGCGCATATTTCGGCTACTCCGGAACGACCGGCGGATATCCCGGCGGGCAAGCCGAGTATTTACGGGTTCCATTTGCTAATTTTACCCACTTTAAGATCCCTGAAAACTGCGAACAACCGGACGAAAAGCTAAGCTTGATCGCCGATGCCATGACGACGGCATTCTGGAGCGTAGATAACGCCGGCGTTAAGAATGGTGATACGGTCATCGTGCTCGGCTGCGGTCCGGTCGGACTCCTGGCCCAGAAGTTCTGCTGGCTGAAAGGTGCTAAGCGTGTCATAGCCGTCGACTATGTTGATTACCGCTTAAAGCATGCGAAGCGAACAAACCATGTGGAAATCGTAAACTTCGAACAGGATAAGAATATTGGGAACACTCTCAAGGAAATGACCAAAGGCGGCGCCGATGTTGTCATTGATGCGGTAGGAATGGACGGCAAGATGAGCGATCTTGAATTTCTAGCCAGCGGTATGAAACTGCAAGGCGGCACCGTGAGCGCATTTATCATTGCATCTCAGGCTGTTCGCAAAGGTGGCACCATTCAAGTCACTGGGGTATACGGCGGACGTTATAACGGATTCCCGCTCGGTGACATTATGCAGCGAAACGTGAATATCCGTTCCGGACAAGCTCCGGTCATTCACTACATGCCATATATGTATGAGTTGGTTACGTCTGGCAAAGTGGACCCTGGCGACATTGTTACGCACGTCATTCCGCTCAGCGAGGCCAAACGGGGCTATGAAGTGTTCGATACAAAAACGGACGATTGCATTAAAGTCATCTTAAAGCCTTAAATATGAATAGATACATGGGAGGACAATCTGAATGGATTCCACTTACGCTTTGCATGAGATGCTCGAAGTGCATGAGATAGCTGCGTTCAAGACGGTTTGCATGACTAAATCCAAGACCATGCAAGCTCTGGTAACCGACCCAGAGCTCAAGCAAATTCTGCAACAAGATGCAACATTATCACAACAGCAGCTTCAGGAGCTCGGTGGAGTGCTGTCTAAAGCGACTGTATAGGAGATAAAAAAATGAACCCAATATTAGAACACATGACTGGTCTTAATACGCTGACCGATGACGTGATCGCAATGGATTTTTTGATGAACGCCAAGAGCGGCGTCAGAAACTACGCCATGGCTGTGACCGAATGTGCCACTCCCGAAATCAAACAAATTTTGATGAAACAGCTCGATGAAGCCATAGACTCTCATGAAAAGATATCAAATTACATGGTGCAGCATGGCTTATACCACCCTTACCATATTGCAGAGCAAATTCAGCTCGATCTGAAAAATATTCAGACTGCTATGAACATTCCGTCCTGACACCCTTTTTGATTTTAGCCAGAGACTTCAGAGAACAAAATGTTCCTGTGTCAAGAATTTCAACAATGAAAAAAGGCGGATACACTCCGCCCTTTTTTTGGCATCGTCAAGAAACACGCTTATACAAGTTTTCCTTTCTACTTATTTTCCATCCTGAGACTGATTACCCTTTGCAGCTCCACGACCGCCACCTCCCATGCCTCCTCGAGCATTATTTTCACCCAGTTTAGACGATGTCCTCTTACTGTGTTTATGGACGCTGCTCTCTTGAATTAACTACCAGTGAACTTAAGGCTCCAGCCTCCATGACATCTCCCAAAAATCCAGTTCAAAGCGACTGCACATCACGAAAATATCTTCCATCCGTTGGTACGTTCCCTCGCTACAGCCTTCTAATAGCTTATCCGTTAACGTCACTAGGGATTGATTGTTGCTGTTGTATTCAGAGGAAGCATACCCTGTGATCCACTCTCCATAAAAAGGATGATCAGCTGCATCTGGCTTTTGAGCAAGGACTTGACCAATCTCTGCATAGCTCCATGAGCAGGCCAGAATGGATACAAGTACTTCTGCTATGCCACCCGCATGGGAAACAGAGAGCATATAGTTAGTATAGGCTGCATTTTTCAGTGCAGGTTTTACCTGAAAAACATGATCCTCTGTAATTCCTAATCTATCCATATAAGAACGGTGAATTTTCATTTCACCATTCAGGATGTTATCTACGTTTTTACTAAAAAACTGCATCAATTTGGGGTCGTGCGACTTGACGATACCTAGTGCAAATACACGGGCATAATCGAACAGGTACAAGTAGTCTTGCAGCAAATAATAACGAAATTGTTCAACCGTCAAGGAACCATCTCCGATCCCTTTAACAAAGGGATGCTCAAGACATTCCTTCCACACGGGCTGTGCTGCCTGATATAGTCTCTCTGAAATAGTCAACATGTGTTCCTCCAATTCATAATGTACGTATTAAAAAACAAAAAAACGAAACATCCATAGGATGTTTCGCAGACAAATACACTAAAACAAGGGGGTTCGCATGAGCTACCCAAGTACAGTGTTTCATCGTTGCATCCCTACGTTGGCATTATCCAAATCAGGTAAGGTCGGTTTAACACCCTCTCAGCCGGTTAAGGCTCCCTCGCAAACGGTTGTATGTAGTTGATTACTTTCTTATCCGCATAAAAGAAAAAATAACATCCATTTAGTATATCAAGGGCTGTTAAATATAGTCAAGGCAGATTGTATCGCCCTCATCAGCTTGAATGACGTATTTAAACGACAAAAACCATCACAACAATGGTTGAGTTTTAGCCACTGTTATGATGGTTTCTATTCTTGCAACTACTGCCAATGGTTTAATGCCCGAGTTTGTTCTTTCCGACAAAAGTGAGTATTCCGTACTGGGAAGTGTTTCTCCAGCTTTCATTGGTCGTATCATTCCACTTGGCTACGTTCTGTTTACCTCCGCCCTGGTTGTCGTTAATTTGAAGCTCGAAACCGAGAACATTTCCTGTTTTGGGCGTCAGTGAATGCAACTGAATTCTGGCTTCTACGAGATATCCTTTATTTGTTTTCTTCACAGCACTTACAAGGCGTCCGGGTGAGCCCCCCCTGCAAAGGTTCCCACATTATCTGCACTGATTCTGAACTGGGCATCATCATATTGAAAATACGGTGTGCGCTGGTGATTCTCGTCCAGGAAAATCTCAACCGAATCCTGATCCCATGGGTTGATGTTATCTGTGATGATGTTTGGATCAGTGACGTCGATCAGCAGGTATAGATACTCACCTGACCACATTGCGCGAGCCACTGCCTCTGCACCTTCGCTCTGGTTCAACCGTTTTACTTCAAATGGTACAGCCTTATTCCATAGGGCGTCTTTCTTCCCATCAATCTGAACAATCCCTTGCACAGCTTGTGCAGATTTGGGCATAGGGGCGAGTTGAATCACGCCGTATTTGCTTGTATCTTGTTCCTGAGATTGTGTTCGATCATTCCAGTACAGTGGATTATGAGGTTCTGTCCCACTTGCACCGCCATCAGTCACACGGATATCCAAGCCGGTTTCATATTCTGAAACCACTTGGATACCACCCCACGGAATGGACAATTCAACCTGATATCCGGCTTTGGTCTCACGTACACGATATGAACGTTGCTCCGCGCCCTCAACTTTGCCCGACCGCTTAATGATTACATGTCGGTCATCTGCTTCATATGAGGTGGTCTTGCCATTGTTGAGATCAACAAAGATATCTACTCTGTCATTCACATCTGCCTTTGCATCCTGAACATCCACAAGGATATACAGGTTACTACGATCCCATAAGGTGCGGAAACTGGCCGATCCCGAAGAGTCACCCTTCAGTGGAGTAGACACTGCTTTGTTCCAGAGCGGATCTTGTGACTGTTTTTTGATATCCGGTTTACCCGAAAGTGAGACGGCTCTCTGTGTCAACACAGGTAAGCTGGATTCATCCACGAGCCCCCAGTATGCTTTTTTGGCCTTCAGGGCTGAATCAAACAGCATAGCCTGGTTGTTGTAAGACTTCTCATCTTGGAGTCCCCATAAGGTAACTGAAGAAATGTGGTCTTTGTGTTTTTTGTACAAATCCAACAGTTCCTTATATCGATACGCCTGTTTTACCGCAACTTCATCGGACATCTCTTCACCAAATGGAATTCCGCTATCCACATCCAGTTCCGTGATCTGAATATCCAATCCAAGTTCGGCGAACATGTTGATTGTTTTTTCAATTTCCTTGATGGGCGGGGATTCCAGGTTATAGTGGGATTGCAAACCCACACCATCGATGAGCCCTTTCTCTTTCAGTCGTTTGACCAACTGATACATATGCTCTCTTTTCTCAGGGATTTCCGTGAAGTATTCGTTGTAATATAATTTGGCATTCGGATCGGCTGCACGAGCGAATTCATAGGTTTTCTCAATATAATCCGGACCAATTAGTTCATAAAAGGGACTTTTACGTAAACCGTTGGCATCACCATTGCTATCCGCAATCACCTCGTTTACCACATCCCAGGCATAGATCTCACCTTTGTATCGGGTCATGACGGTTTCAACGTAATCCTGAATCCGGGCAAGTAGTAATTCTCGACTCGCAGGGTTACCCTGAGGATCCTTGAACATCCACTCTGCTGCATCAATATGCCACAACAACGCATGTGCGCGTACGCCCATACCATGCTCCTCGGCGAACTGAACATATTGATCGGCTGCCTCGAACTCATATACACCTTCGGAAGGAGACATGTACTTCGGTTTCATCTCATAGGTTGCGGTCAAGCTGTTAAAGTGCTTTGTGAGCAGTTGTCCATATGCGCCTTCCAACTGCCAGCGATACACCGCTGCACCAATGGGGAAATCATCTTGATACAGGTCCTCCAGAGACAGAATCCCTTCTTCAATCTCCAGTTGCTCGGCCAGAGTAAATGATACATCATCCACATAGAACGATAACGTATCTACGCTATCTTCAGAGATGTAGGGTGTTTCGATGAACAAATTCAATTCAGTGGGATCATCGCTATACTGAAATTTCCCGGTGATCTTGTGCCATGTATTCCATTCTGCTTTGGCAATTTTCACGCTACCGATCGGGTTCCAGCTTTCGGCAGTTGTTTTTTTATATGTGGTGAGCTGTAGTGTTTGATCCGTGGTGGGCTCCTGGGTAAGTCTTACATATGCCGCAATTTCGTACTCTTGGTTACGCTTAAGCATATCCTTCATGGATAACATCGGTCCATGATAGGAACGCTCGCGGTTGGCGACCAGCATACTGGACTGACCTTCGTGTGCCTCCTGCTGTGTCACTGTCAGCCTTTCGTTACCTGTACGTGGAGTCCATCCCTGAAGTGTACCGTCTTCAAAGTTTGTACTCAAATGACCTCCCTCCACTTCCGTAACTGCCTTGGCTGCATGTGAGACATTCGAAAATGGAAGCATGGCGAGTACCAGCACAAGAACCAAGGCTGTTATATTCCATTGACCTAACCGTTTCATACAATTCCTCCTCTTGATTTGGTCTAAGTATTTCTGAACGGATTAACATTCAGATAAATAGATTATAGTTCTTTGGATAGCGCTTACATATAACAAATTCCCAATAATCACAATAAAAAGTTATCATTTGGTAATCTCATGTGGGTTTAGGAAGCTGGAAATCCAACTCTGTTTTTGCTTTGGTCCGTTATTTTTGCCGGAATCCGATTTGGATATAAAAAAGACCAAAACGATATGCCTTCCCCTACTCACATAAGGAAAATGCAAAATCATTTTGGTCATGCCTGCTTTACCAGTAACAGCCAAACACTGCTAATATTCAATTCGTTATAATAAATTAGTTAGCAATCACGTTATTCGACATTTTTCTGCAATTTAATTTGATTGATTCGACTTGATTATTAGCGGCCTTTTATAGGCTTCCACCCATTCCCCTTCTCAATTGCCTACATACAATACATTAGACTAATGAACAGGAGTGATGTGATATGACTTTTTTACCTCCTTTTGGACCTGGTGGAGGATTTGGCGGACCTGGGGGTCCCGGAGGACCAGGAGGACCAGGAGGACCAGGAGGACCAGGAGGACCAGGAGGATTTCCTGGTCCGCCATCGTTCCCCGGGGGTGGAGGCGGCGGACCACAAGGCGTGCAGGCACCTACTGGACCGCCACCATCATTCATTCCACAGCAACCCGCTTCGTTATATGCGGTAGATCCAAGAGCCATATCCGGCTGCCTGTTTCGCTACACATATATTTGGCCGGATCGTGGTCCCGGCTTCTGGATGTACCCGGTATTTGTAGGTAGAAATTCGGTGGCTGGCTTCCGTTGGAATGGCTTCTTCTGGCTATACACCGGCCTTGATCTGCAGCGAATCAGCTCGTTTAGCTGTTTCTAGAAGTAAATCCCCCTGTATGCGGATTAATCCACATACAGGGGGATTTAGATTTATGGAATATTCACCTTGTCTAAAGCAACTTAATCAGCTCTTCTAGCTCATCAACCAAACTCTTTGCAAGTTCAAAATTAGTATCTTTTAAAGCCAATTCAATTTTCATTTCAACAGACTTTTTCTTTTGTTCATTTTCTAGATAGTTTTCATCAAAATGACTCGCATAAATCATCTGTCTAAATTCTTCTATACTCATTTTACTAATCGTTTTGTCCTCGATAATTAAAACATAATCCATACCATTTACAACAGAATAGAAATCATGAGAAATCATGATAATCGCACCTTTGTAGTCCTCAATGGCTTTCTCCAATGCGATTTGTGTATAGATGTCTAAATGGCTTGTCGGTTCATCTAGGAGCAATATGTTGGCTTGACTGGCAGAAACTTTAGCCAGTTGAAGCATGTTTTTTTCTCCGCCAGATAACGATTCAATCTTTTGATCAAGGATTTCTCCTTCAAAGCCATAGTTTGGAAGATACGATCTAATTTCATCATACGTTTGAAAGCCGGAATCAATGAATTCATTTAGTATGGTATTCGAATCTTTTAGCATTTCGCCTTGAACCTGAGATAAATAGGCCACCTTAACATCAGCATTGATTTCAATGGAATCCTGATTATTTTTAAAGATTTCTCGGAGTAAAGTCGTTTTCCCGGTACCGTTAGGACCGATCAGGGCTACTTTATCTGTCGATTTGATCTCAAAGTTCACATTTTCCAAAAGCAACTCGTCAAAGGAAACGCTATAGTTATTGAGGTTAACCACAACGGTGTCTTCCATTTCCTTATCGATTCCAAAACGGATATTCGGCTGTTTGATATCGACAAATGGCTCTTTTATTCGACGTGCTTCCAATCTCTCTTGAAACTTGACTCTGGCTTTTAACGCTCTGCCTCTGGAGGCTTCCGAATTATACGTGGCGATTTCTCTAAGATTGTCGATGATGTGATCATATCTCTCAATTTCCTCAGCTTCAGCAACTGCAATTTCTTGGAGTTCAATCTTCGTCTGAAGCAGCGAGAAGTTATAATCGATATATCGCCCGTCAAACTCTTGGAGCTCTGTGTTTTCTAGGTGTATGATCTTGTTGAAACAATGGTTCAACAGATATCGGTTATGCGTAACAACGAGCAGCATTCCCTTGTGGGTGTTAATCAATTTTCTAAGCGCGTTCAGGTTTTCAAAGTCTAAAAATACATCGGGTTCATCCATAATCATGAAGTCTGGACGATTCAGCATTTCCTTCATCACTTGAATAAGTTTGAATTCCCCGCCGCTTACGGCGGATATACTAAGATCTTTGAGCTTCATGAGGTTGGCAAGGTTTAACTGTTTATTGATGTTTTTTTCGAAATTGTCCCCATCCATCGCTTCGAAGGCATCCAAAGCCAATTGAAGCTTTTCCATCAGGGAATCCATATCCGATGTGGTGGCCATCTCCGCATAAATCGCTGTAATTTCATCTTGTATCTTGATGAATTCTTCTGCGATATATTCAAAAACGGTCATTTCTTTTGTTTTGTCTACTTGCAAAAACTGACTCACATACCCGATTCTGCAATCGGGGTCTATCTCTAACTTGCCCTCGAACAAATATCGTTCCGGATCCATCAGGATATCGATCAGTGTACTTTTTCCACTTCCGCTTGTTCCGATAAAAGCACAATGTTGTGCCTCTTCAAACGTAAATGAAATGTTTTTATATAGTTCCTTTTGTGGAAATGAGAAGGATAAGTTTTCAACTTTTATCATAGTGTTACCTTTCTTTATAACTAAATTGGTGGCTAGTATTGAATATATTGTCGAACACAGACTTTTAGAGTAACACTGTTTACCACCAAGTACAATCGATTTTTAGCACTTACCCTCACTTTGAAACTCTAATACTTTCTATAAAATGATGGCTAGTGGACGGTGGTTGCTTCATAAAACACTACTGACATACTGTTGTCAGTAGTGTTTTTGTATAGTTGGAGTAAGCAATTGTAAAGGAGTAGAAGTAAATGCGAAGTGTTTTTGGTCCAAAATGTATTACTTATTATAGGAAGGATGATATCTCGTGAATTTTGCTTCTGTGCGTATCATTACTGATGACGTGAATCGTCTCGTCGAATTCTATGAGAAAATTACGGGTGTTTCAGCAGAACGCCCTGCACCTGTCTTTGCCGAACTCGTTATGCCATCGTGCACTCTAGCGATTGGCCACTCCCAGACGGTCCAACTGTTTGGCGCTGGTTCCGCTGTGGCGGCCAACAATCGTACAGTCATTATTGAGTTCCACGTCCACGATGTTGATGCCGAATACGAGCGGTTGAAGCCGTTTGTTGATGAGTGGGTAAAGGAACCTACCACAATGCCGTGGGGGAATCGTGCTGTGCTGTTTCGCGATCCTGACGGTAATCTGGTTAATCTCTTCACGCCGGTGACCGAGGAAGCAAGCCAACGGTTCAGTGGTAGGCTATAAAGGAAAGTTGAAATGAGCTTACCAGAGGAAGGCATGTTTTCTAACGATCTCGATAAAAGCTTCTACTTGGGGAGAGATCCACTTGTTTTTGGGATACAGCAACTGTGTAGCTAGATTTTGTTTGTACTGCTGACCTGAAAGTTTTTCTTCCTTCAGCTCCTTCTCTACCGTAATTCGAGGTAACAAGGATATGCCCATACCGCTCAATATCGACTGTTTCACAGCTTCAATACTCCAGAATTCAATATTGGAAGTGATCCCAATCTGATACTCCTCAATACATTGTTCAAACAATGTGCGATAACCGCAACCTCTTTCGGTAAAAAGTAAATTGCTTCGTACAATGTCCCGTTGTAGCTCAAATGAATTGGGGTACAGCAGCATCATGGGCTCCTCAGCCAATTTCTCACTGTACAGATTGGGGTCATGTACCTCTGTCCCTAGCATGAAGGAAATATCACTTTTACCTTGCATCAAATTCTCTTTATAATGTACGGAATCTAATTGGTGCCACTCGATATTGACATGAGGATGCAATTTTTTGAACTCTTCAATAATAGGCGGAAAACGATAGATCAACAACGTTTCCCCAATACTGATCACGATATTACCTGTTAATTCACCTTGTGCAGCAGTCACTTCCTTAATCATATGATACAGATCAAGCATTTTTTGTGCATGTGGCAACAATTTTTTCCCAGTCTCCGTTAAAATAACCCGCTTACCAATTCGATCAAATAAAGGGTAGTTAATCTCCTCTTCTAACGCCTTAATATGCAATGTAATTGTAGATTGGGCGTATCCAAGATGCTCAGCAGCTTTGGTAAATCCTTCATGTTCCACAATTGTAATAAATGTGACCAAATGACGTATTTCCATCATTGGCTCCCTTCTTTTTAACATCATTAAAACTGATCGTTTACATATAAACTATCAATTTCACTAATGGAAAGCAATCGTTTATATTCAATGTAGCTCATTAAGAGCCCATTTCATTTTTAATCTCAATCGTTTATGGAAGGGAGTAATCACTATGCAAACAGCAGCAACGTCATCCATCTTGATTAATGGATATCGAATCGCTTATGAGCAATACGGAGAGGGCTCTCCCATATGGCTCCTTCATGGAACACCGTCTTATAGCTATGAATGGAGAAAAGTAATACCCGCTCTGGTTCAAAAAGGGTATAAAGTCTACGTACATGACCTTCTTGGATATGGAGCATCGGAAAGACCACTCGAAGCAGATACTTCTGTAGCAGCACAATATACGCTGTTCAGTCAGCTTTTAGACGAACTTGGAATGGATCGTTTACATGTCGCAGCCCACGATCTAGGTGGAATTGTTGGTCTCCAACTGGCTCAGGAACAACCTGAGCGTGTACAATCGCTTACGTTACTCAACATGCCCAGCTATGATTCGTGGCCCTCACCAACCTGGAAGAAAATTATCGAAGAACAGCTTGAACAGGTTGAACAAATGCCCCGTGCTGATTTTGATACCATGCTAAAGAAACAATTACCCATGGCAGTGTATAATAAAGAGCTTATGACTGGCGATACACTGGAGGCATATCTGGAACCCCATGCAGGTTCATTGGGGAAGTCCTCTTTTTTCTCCCATCAGGTAGCTCACTATAATGCAAAATATACTGAATCCTATGGAACAGATTTACCCAAGCTGAAAGTCCCCGTTCAAATTTTATGGGGGGAAGAAGATGAATGGCAGCCCCTCGCTTATGCAAAGAGGCTTGTCCAGGATATTCCCCATGCCTGCCTACATGTCATTCCCAGAGCGGGTCATTTCGTTATGGAAGATGAACCTGGGCAATGTTCTGATTATATCGACCGTTTCTGCAATAAACATCCGTGAGTATGTTTGTATATTGAACAGAATGTCTAAGAGAAAAATTAAGCGCTCCACTGGCATAAAGCTGGTGGAGCTTTTTTTGGTTAATGACAACGTTTCTTGATGCAAGACGTAACTTCTACATTTGGTTTGAGTGCACTGGCACCACAAATGATCATATTCTCCTACGTATATGTATATACAAATTTAGTGTTAGTCTTCATTTCCCCCTTCAATATTACGATAAATAGTATGGGGTTATACGAATAACCATATTTACTTTATTACATCCAGGGGGGAACCGTACGTGAGACAGACTCGCAAAAAAAAGATGGATTTAAGGTTCAAACTGTATTTGATTATTCTGGTTCCGCTACTGGCCATGGGCGGTCTAATCATATGGGCCACCATCGACTCCAGTGAAAATGCATCACTAATGACCATGCAGCATAACAATCAGCAGCTGGCTGTGAATACCGCCTCTCAACTAGGTCAGGAATCGGAATTAATTAAGACATTATCTTCTACTGCTTCAGAGGAGAGCAACGAATATAAAAGTCTTAGGGACGAACTTGTTAAAGTTAGGCTTCAATCGGGAGCCTTGTATGTTTATATGTATAACAAAACTTCGGACGGGTGGATCTACACCGTAGATGGAGCAAATTGGGACGATACGGAATATAGCCCTTACGGAACTGCAATGGAATTCAATCCCCAGATTCAGGAACGTTTATTACGCGGTGAAGTCGTCACAACAGGCATTGTAGACGATCCAACCTGGGGCCAGCTATTGTCCTCCTTTACACCAATTAAGGATTCGCAAGGTACTGTCATTGGCTATCTGGGCATTGATATTTCTGCAGGAGCAGTGAATCAAGTCTCCGCGACATCCGTGAATAATGCTTATCAGACCATAATCCCGATTTTTGTGGTTGTACTGATTCTTTCTTTGGTCATGATGTTATTCGTAGTAAGAGGCATTCTCAGACAAGTACGCGATATTAAGTCAAGCCTCGAACAGGTTGCTGATGGGAATCTTAAAGTCGTATCCACACATATGTCCAATGATCAACTCGGTGACATCAGTGATTTGATTAACATCATGGTTGCCCAATTGACGAACATTCTCATGGGAATACAGCAAGGATCAAATACATTACAGCAGTCATCAAAAGATATTTCGGAAACCGCTCAGACGAACCAGCGTCAGAGCGAAGAACTTTCCAGAGCGATCGAGGAAATTGCCATAGGTTCAATGAAACAGGCTGAAGAGACAGAACACTCCGTCCAGCATTCAGAGAATCTGGGCAAAATAATGGATGAAGTAGGTTCATATGTGAAACAGTTTACTTATACTTCAGAGCAGCTATCTTCTGTTCAAGTACAAGTTACACGTGAACATGAGGTTCTGCTTGAGAAGGGCCGAGAGAATGCCAAGCGTGTTGAGCATCAACAGGATATTTCCAGGTCTTTGACGACTCAATCCGAACTCGCTTCCTCTATTAGCGGTCAAATTCACAACATTTTAAAACAAACTCAAATTCTATCCCTGAATGCTTCAATTGAAGCGGCCCGAGCTGGAGAAGCGGGTAAAGGCTTTGCAGTCGTTGCAGGTGAAATGGGACAGCTCGCTCAACAATCCGAACGTTCGATCCAGGAGATTGATGAGATCCTGGGTTCATTTGTTCAAGAGATACATCGGATGGGCAGTCATTTTGATGCAAATATGGTAGCTGTTGAGGAACAGGAAAAACAGATCGCTGATTGTCTCCAGGCATTTAGACAGGTTAGCCGTTTATCAACCGAAGTGCATGAGTTGGCTCAGAGTTTAGACAGCCGGACGATGGATATGCACTCTATTCGTCAGGAGTTGGAACAAAACCTCAGTTATATTGCTTCCGCAACCGAGGAAACTTCAGCCATGGCCGAAGAAGTCACGGCTAGTGCTGTGGAGCAGCAGCGGTCGGCAAGCGAACTGTCGAACATCTCCGGGGAACTCGCCGGTCTTGCAGGCAACCTCAAATCATATTCCGATCAATTTCAGATCGAAGTCCGTAAATCAGGTCCATAATAATAAAGGTCATAAAATAGAAAGCCTGCCTCTAAGAGCAGGCTTTTGTTCGTTCCGGAATTAAAATGTCCGATACTGATTTCGGTAGTCCAGAGCTAGGAGACAATTGTCGGACATCTTGGCCTCCTCTGCTCTAGCAATCTGCGGAACAGGAAAACCAGATTTAGCAGCATCAGGGTTTCGGGTTCTTTTAGTGGAATGCCTATGAGTCGTTCCAGCTTCTCCAGTCGGTAAGCCGCTGTATTACGATGAATATACAACCTGGAAGACATTTCATTGATGTGGCCATTACATGATGCATACGTTTCCAGCGTCTGTAGCAGCTCAGGGTCATAGCCTTCTTCGGCGAGCAGACTGCCAAGATAGCGGTCGACGTATTGTTGCATTTGGTCTCGTGGAATACCTTGGACGAGTTTGAGGAGATCTTCTTGAACGACGGACAATTTGCCAGCTTTTGCAGTCATTGCTTTCCCTCCCTGAAATAGGACGTACTCTTTTCGAACAGCATGACTAGCTGCTTATATTCATAGCTCCAGGACATGCGCTCCTGAATTCCTTGCCGGTACCTTGATTAAGAAGTGGCGATCCTTCACTATACATCAACCTGCCTCGCAACAGTGTCATCTTAACTTTACAGCCAAAGCTACGACCAATGTACGGTGAATGACGATGCTTCTGATAGAGGTCTGATGCTTGAAGCGTGTAGTAGGTATTAAGGTCAACCAGAACTAGATCGGCATCGCAGTTTACTGCAATGCGTCCCTTCACAGGAGCCAGCCCAAATCGTTCAGCCGGGGCCGCTGACAACAGGCGAGCCAGTAACGGGAGCGGAACCCCCCTTTTCAGGTAACCTTCGTCCAACATCAACTCCAATGTGCTTTGTACACCAGCAATGCCTCCCCAGGATTCAAACATGTCATTCCCTGTCTTCATGCTTGCTGGGCAGGGCGAATGATCCGAAGACAGAAAATCAAACCAGCCTTCCTTTAACTTAACCCAGAGCTTATCCTGTTCTTCCGCATCACGTAGTGGAGGCGCGCATTTCGCCACTGCACCTATGACTGCAAAGTCTTTGTCAGTCAGGCAGAGATAGTGCGGACAGGTCTCAAGGGTCACATCAACTCCAGCTTTCCGGGCTTCTCGGATTCGTCCTGCAGCAGCCTCACTGCTGATATGGACAAAATGTAACCGACAACCGCTCTCAGCTGCATACCGCAAGGCAGTTTCCACTGCTTCCACCTCAGCCTTTATTGGACGTGAGGCTGTATAGCTCTCCGGGCCGAACTGCCCCAGGCTTCGGGCTTCACGAGTAAGCCGGGTTACGGTAGGCTCATGCTCTGCATGGAGTGCCAGTACCTTGCCCGTCTCTGCGATAATTCGCATCCCTTCTCTGAGGGTATCATCGTCCGACATGCGAAACCCATCCTTGTCTTTATCACCCGGAGAAGACATGAAGGCCTTGAAACCGATCACTCCGGCGTTTGCCAGATGTGGCAACTCTTTAACATAACCGGGCATCAATCCGCCCCAGAAGCCGTAGTCAGCATAAGTTCTGCCTGCCGCACGTTCTCTTTTTCGCTGAAGTGCACTAACCGTAACCGTAGGAGGAATGGCGTTAAGTGGCATATCCAGAAAGAAAGTTCCTCCTCCGGCAGCAAGAGCAGCCGAACCCGTTTGGAAGCCTTCCCAGGCTTCCAGCCCTGGCTCATTAAAGTGTACATGTGTGTCAATTACGCCAGGCATGACCGTCAGTCCACGCGCATTAATGACTGAGGCCCCCATCGGATCGATATTATCTGAGATTTCAGCTATCGATCCATGGATAATTCCGATATCCTTCCGCTCTACAGCTGCTTCAGTAACGATCATTCCGCCTGCAATGACTAGATCATAAGGTATTGCGGATTTCATGCTCCACTCCTCCTTGTTCATACTTAAGGTAACCGCAAT
The DNA here is from genome assembly GCF_047302515.1 of Paenibacillus amylolyticus. GTDB lineage: Bacteria > Bacillota > Bacilli > Paenibacillales > Paenibacillaceae > Paenibacillus > Paenibacillus amylolyticus_G. The sequence continues at coordinate 2,293,506 of NZ_CP168019.1, forward strand.
ACACGAGCTCTTCCTAAGACTGGATGCCAATCAGCCTTGCTGGGTTTGTCGCAACCATCCGGTAAATATCATCCGGGGAGAATTGGTAATCGAGCATGCTGGCAATCATTGTTCTCATGCCTTGTACAGGGGTTGGTGCCGCGCGGATGCCATAGTCCGTTCCGAGGACGAACTGATCAATTCCCACTTCACGGATGGTTTTCATCCATTTCGTCGCGTTTGAGTACCGGCCGAGCTCAGCTCCCATGTCCATATATTCCCGTTCTACATAATAATGGGTTCGGGGAACATCAGGATACAGCCAATCGACAAGGCAGGCCTCCAAAAAAGCACCCCTGGACGCAGCGGATTTCTGCTCTTCAATCGTCATTTGTCCGCGTACAGGATGAGCGATCAGAACCTTGGCAATACCGTATTGTTCTGCAAGGTCCAGCAGACGGAAGGCTTCGGGCACGGATACATGGCCGGTATTCAGATATACCTCCGGATGTTCTGCTACCATTTTTAAGATTTCATCCAGCTCTTCGGGAACGGGGCCTTCCAGCGGGATCGACGTTGCCACACTCAGCTCCTTCTCGGCAAACCGTGGATAGGCATCCTTGAACGGAACCAACTTGCCATCGATCAGTGTCGATTCCCTCTCAGCTGAATGACGTGTACAATGTGATCCGAAGCTGATGAAGCGACAACCCTCTTCCATGTGCAGTGCGGTTTTGACGGAACGAGGATTCATCCCCCCATGACAGGAATTCATCAAATAACCTCCATACGTGTGAATGCCCGGTACATGGCGGTTCACTACCCAAGCCATCCCTGAAGCCCAGCCAAACACATCATAATATACAATGCTCTTCATGCCTGCGGCTGCAGCTTCCTGTGCTACCTGGATCGGGTCCAGATGCCCCGGATTTGAGTTCAATACCGGACCGGCATGGACATGACTATCAATGGCACCAATTAACAGTTCATCTGGCAGTTCCATTGATCTGCGGTAAAACGATTCATTCCATTTGGAACGGTCCGGAGTCCGCTTCTGCGGTTGTTCTTGATTGTGATCGAAAGTTAGCATAGTAATTCCTCCATTGGCTTGAATTTGGTTAGATTATAATTATCCTTTAACAGCTCCGGCCATGACCCCGGCAATAATCCGTGAACTGAACACAAAATAGATAATCGTGACAGGCAGCATCGACAGAATCATTCCGGCCATCAATTGCGGATAGTTAGTGCTGTGCTGTGATTTGAAATAGGACATCCCGAGCGGAACCGTGCGCAGCGACTCGTCATTGAGCAGCACCAGTGCAAAGGAAAATTCATTCCAGCAGGAGAAAAATTGAAGGATTGCGACCGTCGTCAGCACCGGTATGGCAATTGGAAGCATGATACGGTACATCGTTCCGCTGAAACTGAGGCCGTCGATCGCTGCCGCTTCTTCAATTTCTTTTGGAATGCCAGCCACGTAGCTGCTGATCAGCATGATTGGTAGAGATAGGTTAAAAGCAATATAAGGAATAATTAATGTATACCATTGATCTGCTAAGCCAAAATTTTTAAACAGGAGATAAAGAGGAACAAGTAGTGCATGAATTGGAACCAGCATACCGAAGAGGTAATAAAAGATCATCACTTTCTTTCCCTTGAAGTCGATGCGGGCCGTGATGTAGCCTGTTACATATGAAATTGCTGTAATGCCGATGACTGACAAGAGGGTCACCCTCGCGCTGTTCCATGACAACTGAAGCATATTGGTCAGTTTGATAGCTTCCAAATAATTTCCGAACTGTGGTGCGCTGGGCAGACTAAGAATGTTGTTGGCGAATTCTGCTTGCGTCTTTAGTGATGAATAACCGATCCAGAGCAGAGGCAATATACAGCTGGCTGTAAAAAGTAGCATTAGGGCATTCACTGCCAACTTTGCCGGACTGGGAAGGAACCGACGCGTGCTCCGCTGCCTTTGTAGTTCCAGTTGCAACTCCATTAGTATGCACCTCCCTTGGAATTCCGGCGCTGAAGTGCCAACGTGGAAAGCAGGATCAAGAGCATGGTCAGCACAATAATCGCAATGGCTAGTGCAGATCCGTATCCATACCGGAAACGAAGGAAAGAGGTTTCGTATGCATACAGAGCCATCACGGAGGATGAGTTACCCGGACCGCCTCTGGTCAATGCGTAGATATGCTCGAAGCCGCGCATGTTGTTGGCAATACAGAGCAAAGAGGCAACGACAAGAGTCGGCTTGGCTAGGGGAATAATGATATACCAGGCTTTTCGGACGCCTGTAGCCCCATCCAGCTCAGCAACCTCCAGAACTTCTTTGTTAATGGATGACAGTCCGGCCAGCATTAGCAGTGTAAAGAACCCGATATTTTGCCAGGACAGAGGTATTGAGGCCAGCAGAACGATTGGACCCGTCAGATCCAGCCAAGATTGCACCAATACATCAAGACCAAGCTTGGTTAATCCTGCATTTAGTAAACCGTAATTATAGTTGTATATCAGCATCCATAGAAATGCGATGATTACCGGGGCAAGTGTGGAGGGGAAATAACTCATCGTCCGATGCAACCCTTTGAGTTTTACCATCTTGGACATCAGCAGCAGGGCGAAAACAAAGCCGAACCCTACTTGTCCAATCAAGCCATAAGCTGTCATCAGCACATTATTCAGAAATGAATGCCAGAACACATTGTCCTGCAGAATTTCCTTGTAGTTTTCAATGCCGATATACGTTTTTTTTGGGCCCCCCGTCCAGGAGTAGAAGCTGTCTCGGAAAGCGGAAAATATGGGAACCAACACGACAAATGAATAGATAATGAGACCCGGAAGCAGATATGCCAGAAGCACCCATCCTTTCGGTCGCAGCGCCTTGCCCATGTTCTCACTCCTCTAATAATAGTTTATGGATTATTCAAAAAAGTCTCATAGGCTTGTTGGGTTTCCTCAGCCAGCTGCTCTGGTGTTCTGGAACCGGCCATTACCCCTTGAATCCCCGTATTTAGCACTTCTACGATCGAAGCATCAAACCAGAGGTCAAAGATTTTAGTCGCGTCAGCCGCTGCGCTGGCCTCGTAAGCAGCCAGGGCTACCGGATGTAACTTCCCTGTATCGAAATCTCCGGGATCATAGGCTGGAAAGCCTCCGACTTCTGCCATTAGCTTGGCGCTAGCCGAACCGGTCATATACTCTAACATCGTCATGATGGCGTCTAACTTTTCTCCAGCTTCTACGCCAGAGTTAACGCTATAATAGACACCGGCGCCTCCAGAAGAACTGAGCGGATTGCCAAGCCCGCCCTCAACGCCCGGAAAGACGGCGACTCGTGTTCCAGCAGCAATCCCTTCCGGGGCATTGTTCACGATGTTCATCGCTGACCAGATTCCGCTGACAAATGCCGCTGAGCGCCCTTCAAAATAATAATTAACCATGGTATCAGCATCCACAGAATTCAGATCCTTGTTTAGATAACCGGCTTTCGCCAGCTCACGCATCATGCTGATTCCATGTACGAAACCGTCGTCGGTAAATTGAGCGCCGCTACCGTTTAGAATGGACTCCGTCCATTGCGGACCGTTGATCCGATCGGTCAATGCACTGATCCAGCTGGACATGGCATAACCTTTGGACTTGTCTCCGTATGAGAACAGGTTAATGCCTTTGTCAGCCAGCTTTTCTCCGGCATCCATCAGATCCGGCCAGGTCGATGGGAATTGGTCGTAGCCGATGCTACCGAACATATCGGCATTATAATAGATAAGATGCGTAGGCCCTGCTGCAATGGGTATCCCATAAACTTGACCTTCGCGGGTTCCGGCATCCAGTGTTCCTGCACGGTAACCGTCTCGCCACTCTGGCCGCTTGTCCAATTCTTCATTCAAAGGCAGTACGATTTCGTTGTCCACAAAATTGGTCATCCATGAGCCAGGCACGATAAAGACATCAGGCATATCATCGGCTGCTGCTAGTGCCTGAGCTTTGATAGAATAGTCCTCGTTCTGAAGCTGCTCTTCTATGATCTCGACATTCGGATAATCTTCCATGAACCGCTTCAATCCATCGAGTACTGCGGTGTCCTCTGGACTTTTGCCGATATTGGACTCCTGATACCTGTGCAGAAGCGATATCGTAACGTTTTTGCCACTTTCAGCCGTTGCCTCCTCGTTATCTCCACTTCCGCAAGCACTTAGCACAGACGATGTTACCACCAATAGTCCCAACATGAACGACCGTTTGTTCAAATCTCTCCACTCCTTTGGATGCATTTTCAGGTTGTTTAGAATCCAAAATTGGATACAATCCTATCCAAAAAAAATCACTTCTGAAAGATCTCTTTAAAATTTAGGACATTGGGCGCCGTTTCTGTGAAATTCAGAGAACGTTCGATTTGCCAGAGGTGTTCTGTCATAATCCGGGCCGCCAGTTCCCCATCTTGCTGCAGAATAGCAGCTAGCAAGTCTACATGATCGTGGCAGAAGCTCTGATTTGTCCCGTACAGGGCAATGATTACCGAGGTGAGCGAGATCAACTCCTCCAGAAAATGATAGTAGTAATAGTTATCCGATAGTTCTGCCAGCTTAAGGTGTATATCTACCGTGACATCCAATGCACCAACGACATCGCCATCATGGCTAGCCTGATGCTCCTCCCGGATCAGAACCTCCAGCGGGGATAATTGCTCGGGCTTCACGGTCGTGCACAGCTTCCGGACCATTGAAGTTTCAATGACCCTGCGCATTTCAAAGACCTCTCTTGCTTCATCAACACTAGGACAAGAGACAAAAGCCCCCCGGTAAGGAATAACCGTGACCAGCTTCTCCATCGCAAGCCTTCTCAGCACATTTCTTATTGGAGTGCGGCTAACCTCAAAAGCCTCCGCCAGTGCATCCTCCACCAGTTGTGAGTTAGGCAGAAGCTTGTGCTGTGTGATCGCTAGTTTGATGTCCTGGTAGATTTCCCTCTCCTTCCCTTTGGTCATATCCGGCATCACTCCATCTCTCTAGGGATACATACTAATCAAGAATGATATCTTAATTGAGTATTATGATAGTTTTAGTCTTATTGAACGTCAATATATATAACGTTATTTCGGAAAAATGCACAAGAAAACTATTTTTATTACTGTTTCTTAATTTATAACTCCCTAAAACCAGATGAAACCTTACATTGTAGTGCGATATCTTCATCAAAGTGGCTATCAATAAATGAATAAAGACAATAGATGAAGATCTGTTTATGCTTCACTTACTATATGTGACGATTATACATCCCACGGCCTTGCGCCAAAGTATTAGGAGATTCGGCACGTTGACTTATCAACGATTCCTCAATTATAATTCGGACAGCGAGAGCCGAGCAGATACTGCTTGCCATATGTCTATGTAAGAATTCTGACAGCTTTCAAAGAATGGATCTAATCTGTAACAAACTCAACAGTGAAAGATGTGAGGAATTATGAGTAAAGAGAAATTATATTACGGTAAAGATATCGAGGTCATGTTTAATTCGGATGTCTGCATTCATTCCGGTATTTGCGTAAAGGGCCTCCCTGCTGTTTTTGATTTAAGCAAGCGTCCTTGGGTTGATCCTGATGGTGACACTTCGGAGGCCATTGCCCGGCATATTGACACATGTCCAAGCGGAGCATTGACGTATAAGCTTCTGGACGGTGAATATTCAACAAAGAAAGAGGATGAACATGCATAACGTAGAACATGAACCTGCCAATAAAAGATTTCTTATTCAAGATAACGGTGACATTGCTGCGGTGATGACCTATGTAATCTCCAGTCCAGAGCTATACATAATTGATCACACATTGGTTGAAAATGCTTACCGAGGACAAGGGCTTGGCGATGAACTTATCAAAGCGATGGTGGAATACGCGCGGGAAAACGGTATTAAAATTTTACCTTTATGTCCGTTTGCCAAGGGACGTTTCGAACGTATCTCCGAATACGTGGATGTTCTCCATCAATAAAACGAATATTCGCAGCTAATTTTCATGTGGTTACACAACAATAAAAGGCGTCTATATCATTTTCTGAATGATATAGGCGCCCTTTTCCTTTTACGTATCCTACTTTACTTTATTGCTTAATCCAACAATGGTTTCAAACGGTCGCAACACCAGTGGCACCAAGCCATTCTCATAGTTGGTAAGCCAGATCTCTGAGAAGTTGAGGCCGAGCTCATCTTCCTCAAGCTCCACCATGTGTTCAGAAAGATTGATTATTACCAGCACCTGTTGGTCTGCCAGTGTACGTGTATATGCATATACACTCGGATGATGCGGCAAAAGAAGCTCATAGATACCATAAGTCAATGTATCGTGCTCTTTTCGCAGCTGAATCATTTGTTTGTAAAATTGAAGAATGGAACGTGGTTCCTGGAGTTGTTTCTCTACATTAATATTGACGTAATTGTCATTCACCTTCAACCATGACGTACTCGTGGTAAACCCGGCCTGTTTGGCCGAAGACCACTGCATCGGCGTTCTGGAGTTATCGCGACTCGAAGCCCAGATGATGTTCATGATCTCCTCATGCGACATCCCCTCTTCACGTTTGATCTGATATAAATTCCGATCCGCTATGTCGTTATAATCCGCTATCGAAGGGTAAGCCACGTTTGTCATGCCTATCTCTTGCCCCTGATATATGAAAGGTGTGCCTTGCATGAAAAAGTACATGGCTCCAAGTGCTGTGGCACTTTCATACCAATACTCCGTATCATTTCCCCAAGATGAAACTTTGCGAGGCTGATCGTGATTTTCAATAAACAAAGCATTCCAGCCGACGCCTTCCAGTGATTTTTGCCACTTCGTCAAGACGTTTTTCAATTTGGGAACATCCAGTTGCCTGTCTGTGCTATTTTTCCAAAGGTCCAGGTGTTCGAATTGAAAGACCATATTAAATTTCCCTCTGACTTCACAGATCCAATCCCGCAGATCTTCTTGGTCCTCTACCTTTACTCCATTTGCTTCCCCAACAGTCACGACGTCATATCTGGATAATGTGTTCTCTTTCATTTCTTGCAGATAACTTTGGATTCCCTTGACATTCATATGCTTTTCAAATGAAGAGACGTATTTGACGCCTTCTATTATTGGCATGTCCAAGAGACCCTCTTCTTTGTGAATATGGCTGATTGCATCCACACGGAAACCATCAATCCCTTTATCCAGCCACCAATTCATCATTTCATATATGGATTTCCGAACTTCTTTATTTGCCCAATTCAAGTCTGGTTGTTTCTTGGAGAACAGATGGAGATAGTACTGCCCGGAGACTTCATCATATTCCCAAGCTGAACCTCCAAAGATGCTCTCCCAGTTGTTTGGTTCGTCTCCATTCTTCCCATCTCTCCAGATGTACCAATCCCGTTTGGGGTTATCCAGCGAAGCTCTGGATTCAATAAACCACGGATGTTCGTCACTTGTATGATTGATCACCAAGTCCATGATGAGTTTCATGCCGCGAAGATGAACTTCATTCAGTAATTGATCAAAGTCCGCCATCGTGCCGAATTCATCCATAATGGAACAGTAATCGCTGATATCATACCCATTATCGTCGTTAGGTGACTTATACATTGGACAGATCCATATCAGATCAATACCGAGATCTTGAATATAATCCAGTTTAGATATGATCCCCTGGATGTCACCAACTCCATCTCCGTTGGAATCCATAAAACTTCTCGGATAGATTTGATAAGCTACTGCTTCTTTCCACCATACTCTTTTCATTGAATACAATCCTTCTTTCTTGAGAACTGAACATTATATAACGTATTATGCTTTAATCATGGATAAGGTACATTCTTGCTTCGTATGGACGTAATTCGCTCTCCGATAGTTCACCTGCATAGTTAGCTATCAAAAGCTGATAGGACCCTGTTAATTGCTCCTGAAGCGAAAGTTCAGTCGTATATCCTTGGAAATTACATACGACAAGAATTGTCGTACCATTTAACGTTCGGGTATAAGCAAACACGTCTGGGTTCTCTGGAAAGATCAACTCATAATCACCATATACAATGACTTCATGATCTTTTCTGAGTTGAATTAACTTCCGGTAATAATGGAATATGGATTCAGGATTATTCAAACTTTCCTCGGCATGGATATGCTTATAATTTGGATTTACCTTAATCCAAGGTTCCCCTTGTGTAAAACCCGCGTTATCCGAAGTATCCCATTGCATAGGTGTGCGTGCATTATCACGTCCCTTGGCGTAGATCGACTCCATCACACTTTGTTCAGGATAACCTTTCCCCATTCTTTCCTTATAAAAGTTGAGCAATTCAATATCCCGATAATCCTCGATAGCGTATTGGACATTCGTCATACCCAATTCTTCACCCTGATATATGTAAGGCGTACCTTGCATGCCATGAAGAAGGGTAGCCAACATTTTAGCCGATTCAACTCTGAATTCTCCATCATTTCCCCAACGTGAAACGATTCGAGGTAAGTCATGGTTGTTCCAGAACAGACTGTTCCAGGCATCACCTTTGAGCTCCGTTTGCCACTTGGACAGCACTTTTTTTAATGCCATCACATCCAAAGGTTTAAGATCCCACTTTCCTTTGCCTTCTTGTTCATCCAAGCTGATGTGTTCAAATTGGAAGACCATTGAAAACTCACTTCCGTCCGGATTGCTGTACAGTTTGGCGATTTCTGGAGTGGCGCCCCATGTTTCTCCAACCGTAAGCAGGTCTTCCGCTTTTTGAAACGTCTCCTTGCTCAGTTCCCTGATATATTGATGCAGATTAGGTCCGTTTCCCGTAATTTTCAAATCCGGTTCTTTACCAATTAAGTCGATCACGTCAAGTCGAAAACCACCTACACCCTTGTCGATCCACCAATTGATCATATTGTATATCTCCTGCCGGACTTTGGGGTTTTCCCAGTTGAGATCGGGCTGTTTTACGGAAAAGAGATGCAAATAATATTGCCCGATCTCAGGCACCCATTCCCAGGCTGAACCACCAAAGGTGGACCCCAAGTCGTTCGGAGGTGTTCCTTCCACTCCATCTCTCCAGACGTAGTAGTCATGGTACGGATTGTCTTTGCCTTTTTTGGCTTCTTGAAACCAAGGGTGTTCATCCGATGTATGGTTCAACACCAAGTCCATAATGATTCGAATGTCTCGTTTCCCAGCCTCCTGAATTAATGTTTCCATATCTTCCAAAGACCCAAACATCGGATCGATGTCCTGATAATCTGAAATATCATATCCGTAATCATCTTGAGGAGACTTGCAAACGGGTGATAACCAGATCGCACCAATGCCGAGTTGCTGCAAATAATCCAATCGGGACACAATGCCCTCCAAGTCTCCGATTCCATCACCGTTTCGATCTTGAAAGCTGCGTGGATATATTTGATATACAACAGTTTCTTTCCACCATTTTTTATTTTCCATGTTCCATCCAACCTTTCTAATGTTATTCTTTGACCGATCCTACAACAATGCCAGTCACAAAGTATTTTTGCAGCAAGGGATAAATCAGCAATAGCGGGATAACAGCAACTACGATTTTGGCTGCGTTCAGATTTTTGTTCGAAATTTCAGTCAGGTTGCTGAGTTCACTGGAATTTGTGCCGGCTTGAAGCAAATCGGCAATATTCACGTTAAGGGACTGAATATAGGTCATTAGCGGATAATTACTCACTTTGGTCATATAGATCAACCCGCCGAAAAAGTCATTCCACGTACCCACGATACTGAATAAGGCGACTGTCGCCAGTGCAGGAATGGATACGGGAACATACACTTTGAACAATACCTGAAGCGGATTGGCCCCATCGATGAATGCTGCTTCTTCAAGCGCTTTAGGTACAGCGGAGAAGAAATTCATCACGAGAATGACACTGAATATGGGGACAGCGCCTGGCAGAACAAGTGCCCATATCGTATTCAGCATGTCCAGGTTTTTGATCAGCAGGTAACTCGGAATCATGCCTCCACTAAACAACATGGCAAAAATCATGATATTCATATAAATGTTTCTGCCTTTAAAATCTCTTTTTGATTTGGATAGCGGATAAGCCATCAAAATAATCAGAATCATGTTAAGCACAAGGGCTAGCGCAACACGTAGAACGGATATACCAAAGGAGCGCCAGAACTGTGCATCTTCGATAATTTTGGTATACGCTGCTGTTGTGAAATTAACTGGAACGAGACCTACTGCGTTCGCGGATACCGCCTCGCTGCTGCTGAATGAAATGGCAACGATATTCCATAACGGAAGAAGGCAGACCAATGCCAGCATGAGAACGATGGCATAGATGGCAAACCGGCCAATTCGATCTTTGAAGTTTGCAGAATAGGACACAGGTTTGGCCTCCTTAGAATATTTTTCGGTCCGTATATTTTTTGGCCAATTGGTTGGCAGACATGAGCAAAACAATGCCGATCACGGACTTGAACAAACCAACAGCTGTACCGAAGCTATACTGTCGTCCAACGAGACCGATCCGATAGACATAGGTATCCAGAATGTCGCCCGTCTCATAGACAACCGGGTTATACAGATTATAGACTTGATCGAAACCAGCGCTCAAAATGTTGGTCAAGCTCATTACGCCCATGAGCAGAATAATAGGTAACATGCCTGGCAATGTAATATGCCATACTTTTCTCCACCAACTGGCTCCATCCATGCCTGCGGCTTCGTATAGCCCAGGATCAATCGACGTAATGGCAGCCAGATAGACGATAGAACTGTAACCAAATTCTTTCCATACGTCTGTTCCTATAATCAGTGGCTGGAACCAGGTGTTGCTGCCAAGGAAATTAATATTTTCGAGGCCAAAGAAAGCCAACATTTGATTCACAATGCCATCCAAACTGAACATGTTGACAACAACGGATGCCAGGACAACCCAGGATAGAAAGTGTGGCAGATAAACAATCGTCTGCACGGATTTTTTAACGTATTTGATACGAATTTCATTTAATAAAACGGAAAAAATGATGGCCATCATCGTTCCGAGCAGAATCTTGCCAATCGCAATCACCAACGTATTGCTGACGACCTGCGCGATATCCGGCAGCTTGAACATATACATAAAATGCTTCAGGCCTACAAATTCGGAGCCAAACATGCCCTTGGCCGGTATATAGTCCTGAAACGCCGTAATGATGCCGACCATTGGAACATAGCTGAATACAAGCAAAAACAAAATGCCTGGCAACATCATCATATGGTACATGGCGCCTGGGCCAAGCCGGCCCTTTATTTTCGAATTCCCCTGTTTCATGGATGAACCCCTTTCGTTGAAGAAAGGCTGCGTATCGCAGCCCTGCTACTGTTCATGGATGTCTATTGTTTCGATGCAATCTCGTCTTCAATTTCCTGAATGACTTGATCACCACCTTGTTTCTTCCAATTGCTGACGAATGTATCGAAGTAATCGAGCGATTCTGAACCCGTTACGATTTTGATAAACGACTCCTGCTCCAACTTCGTCAGATTGGCCCACGTCTGTTTCATGCTTGGTGTAGTGCCAGAGAAAGCAGGTGTCATCCAGACAAATTTGTTTTCCTGTGTCAGTTTGTCGATCAGTCCAACTCCGTTGATCCGCGAATGATATTTAGACCAAGCAGTCACATCATCCGTATCCATGTCGCTCAAATAGGTTTTGATGCTTCCGATGTTGTTCTTCGATTCTGTAGTGCGAACCTCATCCAGGTTGATCTCTCCTTTAATCCCGCGAACAACGTCAGAGTAATCATCCAGCAGCGATGTAGCCGAATTGACTTCGATATTAAACGGTCTCGTGGATCCGTCTACCCCGGTCTCCTGATACTTGGCTGCTTCCGGCATGGTTGTTGCGGCATTTTTATCATTGGCCAGTTTATCGTAGAACAGGTTTACAATCTTAACGGCCAGTTCAGGGTGTTCATAACCCTTTCTCACCACGATAAACTGATTGGATGGGTTGGCATGCGCCACGTTGACCTTGCCGTTTGCATCCTCCAGCGTATAAGCCGAAAATTTCGCATTTTTATCCATCTGTTTTGCACTGATCAGTCCCCAGTCAGGGATATGCCACGGTCCAAAGGCAATACCGCTTTGGCCATTGGCGTAGAGTGCGGTAATATCGTCAAAGGTGCGGGTTCCAAATTGCGGGTCAATGATGCCATTCTTGAACCAATCCGCCATGGTGCCCAGCATTTTCTTCGTTTCTTCTGTCGTAGAACCATACACGATTTTGCCGTCTTCACCATTCATCCAATATTGCGGGAAAGCTCCCTCGGTTGAGGCCACACCCAGCATCGTATAAGCAGAGCCATTATAATCTGTTGTGTTCATCGTGTTCACAAATGGAATACCTACCGGGTTCCCGGATTGGCCAGGATCTCTTTTCAGAAATTCCAGCGCTGTTTGCTCCACTTCTTCCAGTGAAAGGGCACCATCTCCGTCTGCATCCAGTTGAATCCCTAACAGGTCTAGCCAATCTTGACGTACCCAAACCATCGTAGGTGCAGAATCCAGAGAAGTCGCCGGAAGTCCCATCAAACGTCCATCAATCGTTGCATTGTCTAATGCACGTCCATCATAGGAATCGTACATCTGCTTGATGTTATCCGTGGCATATTGATCATAAATGGCTGTCAGGTCCTCAATCAGATCGTTATCCACCAGTTCTTTCAGTTCATCTTTGGAATCAACACGCATCATGTCAGGCAATTCCCCGGATGCGATGGCAAGCGATACTTGACGACTATAATCTTCACCATTGGCTTCAAATTGATCTGTAATCTGAGCGTTAAACGTGTCTTTGACCAGCCGAGTATATGCGTTGTTCTCATAGGTATCACCAGCCGGCAGTTTTGGATTGGCTGTGGTTACCCGTCCCATGGTTACGGTAATTTCGTCTTTATAGGCACTGAACGGATCTCCCGGTGTTACCTCATATTTGCCTGCTTCCTCTGCAGTAGGAGGAGTGGAAGAGTCTCCACATGCCGCGAGGGTTGCAACCATCAAGGCAGACATGGACAGCACGGCGAGACGCTTCGTCAACCGGTTGCTTTTCATAGACCATTTTGTTCTCATCTAGTTCGATTCCCCTTTATTCTGATGTTCAATATTTGTTTGCGCTTTCATTATAAAATGAAGTGAAGACCCATCGAGATAGGGATTACACGTCCGTTTGGATAGAGAAATGGTTACAGTTTTCAGTCCGTATTATGAAGTATGGTTAACTTGTGATCATTTACCCTACCTACTGACCGACATTCGTCTATCTACCCCTGCTCTTAATCAAAAACAAAAGCCGGCAGCTCCTAAAACAGGAAGCTGTCGGCTATTTATTTCCTCTACCTAGCTGCCGATATTCGCTTGGCAGAAGACCTGTCAGTTCGCGGAAAATCCGGCTGAAATATTTTTCATCCGTATAACCCACTCGCTCCGCAATCCAGAAAATCGTATTATTCGTATTGAGCAAGTACTCTTTGGACTTCTCTACCCGGATGAAGCGGGAGTACTCATTAAAGGTTTTCCCCATCAGATCTTTGAAACATTGACTGAAATAACTTCGGCTGATGTTGAGTTGTTGGGAGAGACCTGAAGCTGTATAGGCCTGCTCCAAATCATGCTGCACGATCATCACTGCTTTTTTCACGGCATCGATGATTTCCTGTGAATACGAAGTCTGTTCATCAGACTTTCGAATGCTTACAGCAGTCTGTTTAATCCATTCTTCAACCTCGTACCAGGACTCGAAAGAATGGATCATCGAGATTCTTCCAAGCGTAGTTTGGGCAAAAAGGTGGTTCCATTCCATCACGATCGAGTACAGCAATCCCATCAACTGACCTTTATGTAATCGTAAGGATATAAACTGATCAATGAGTTGATTGTAGTAACTGTCGTGGTGGGTCCATGGGGTTTGGAACCAACTTTGCTTAATCCGATTAAGGTCCTCATCCTGCGGTTCTTTTGAAAATGTATTTTCCTCATTCATCGAAACGGCAATGACTTGGTTATTGGGGTTGTATGCATAGAATAAAGACGTCTCTGTATAATTCATAATCCAGTTTTTGATTTGCGACCATGTTCGCTCTTGTACATCAGACAAAACCAACAACGTACACTGGGGAACTTGATTCAGGGATTCCTTCAATTGATGAAAAAGTTGATCCTCTTCGTGCGCGGGAGCTGCCCACATCCAGCTATTTCGCTCAACCTCCCATCTTATCTCATCTTCATGCGCAGTTAGCTCCATTGGCCACTTATGCTCTGATTTCCGATCTTGTGAAACAAGAGCATACACATTTCGATAATGGAAATTGATTTCATTCTGTGAAGGCATCTTTCTTATCGTGCTTGTCAACCCGTTAATTCGGGTATGAATCCGTTGCAGAACATGTTCGAATTGCTCTTTCTCCAGCTGCACTTTGGCTATATAATCGATGGCTCCGAGTCTTAGCGCTTCCTGTATATAATCGAAATCCTGATGCAGGGTTAACACAACGATATGAAGTTCGGGATAGAGCTGCCTCGCAGCTCGCATCAGTTCGATCCCTGACATGACAGGCATCGCAAGATCCGTTAGCATCAGATCGACCGGTTGGGTTTTCAGAAAATCCAGTGCTTTCAACCCGTTGCTTGCTTCTCCTACAACCTCCATGTCGAACTCGTTCCATGGCATCGCAGAGCTAATGCCTTTACGTACCAACTTATCATCATCTACAATCAATACCTTAATCATGCCGAGATATCTTCTCCTTTAATAGGCAATACGAGCAGTATGCTTGTCCCTGTTCCCAATTCACTCTCGATCACCAGTTGTGCTTGATCCCCGTACTGTGCCTTCAACATGCGGTGAACGTAATTGAGTCCGATGCCCATCCCTACTTTTTGTTGTTCAGCTTCACGATTGTTCAGCAGATTATGAATGGTTTCCTCAGTCATACCTGCGCCATTATCTTGTATCATAATGTTCAACGTTGAAGTGCATGTCACTTCAATCTGAATAAAACCTTCGTCACTTAATCCATGATATAACGAATTTTCAACCAGAGGTTGCAGAATAAAGCGGGGCACAGGAATTTGAAGCACTTGTTCATCTGCAGTAATGCGAACGTCAAATTCAAAGTCATAACGAATTTGCTGCAAAATCAGATACTGCCTTAACGCATCAATCTCCTCTTCCATTGTGGACACTTGCCCTAATTTGCCCAAATTGTAATAGAGCAGTTTGTTCAACGACTGTACCAGCTTGTCGATCTCCCCTTGTCCGTTCATGACCGCTAGCCAGTGCACCGTATCCAGCGTATTCATCAGAAAATGTGGATTGATCTGATAGAGCAGTTTTTCCACTTCCAGGTCTGCACGAATCTTCTCTTTCTGCTGCACTTCCCTGAAGAGGTCACCGATTTGATGCTGCATATTCGAAAATTCACCCAACAGAAAATCAAATTCAGGAATCTGAGTTCGCGCTCGTCTCCCTGTTGTTTGTGGATTTTTGGACATCCCATTGATTTCCGAATGGAACAGGCCGAGTGGTTTGTACACCATCTTCCACAGAAGCCAAGCAAGAAATACAGTAAAACCAAGGAAGAATAAAGCGACCAGCAATATTTGAAGCAACCATTGGTTTTTCTCCTGTTGATATTGGGCCTGCGAAATGACCGATACGACACTCCATTTCTGTGAGGCATCCTCCTTGAACCAGTGATACCCGCGGGATATCCCGTCCTTGGCAGGATCTACTGTTAAGCTGGAGAAATTCTCCCCTACCTTCATGGCTTCCGGTATTTCGCTGTACACAATGTTGCCTTCACCATCCAGGATGAGATGAGATAATGCGCCGTTGTATTGATTGTAGCCCAAGATATCTTGAGTGAGGCGAAAGCCTGATTCTACGTAAATGAACACGTCGTTCCTCTCGGATAGTTGTACTTTACGCATAGCAGACAGAACGAGTTGATCATCAAATCGGTTCATACTCATATGGGGGCCATAGTACTTAATGCCATAGGTTTGGAAGAGCACAGGCAGAGACTCAGGAGAGAAACGATCCTTGATTGGAAAGTTGCCGAACTGAGTAGTACCTTCTTTTTGAAAGTAATATAGGGTCAATCCGATATTAGGATTGGTGAAGGTCACAACACTTAACTCGTTTTTTAATTCGTCCCTGGCCTCAATCAGTTCGAAGATATCGGAGGACGGATTCAAGAATTCATCTAATCTTTTGCCTAAAGTACCCCTGTAAGATAATTGTTGCGTAACATGATTCAGATTGGTGATGGAATTCTCCAATGATGATGTCACCTGCTGCAAATTGCTACGGATACCATCATCGATCTTATTTGCGAAAATGGAGTCGATCGTATAATAAGAAATCGCAAATATACTGATAAAGGGGATAAACGCACTGAGAAAGAACAGTAAAAAGATTCTTTTTTTAAGTGTCATGGGAACCTATTCTCCTTCTGAAAATGAAACAGCAAGCCTCCTGCGTATGGAAGCTTGCTGTGGATATACATACAGCTATGCCGGTTATCGTTTTCTCCATAGGCCTCGTCCAAGTCCAATTTCCTTTCATCATTATAGATTGATATTCAAATAAGTCAAACGCTTTCATACTGTGCGCATATAAAAAGTGCTACTCCTCAAAATAATGAGGAATAGCACTTTTATATGCGTACCTTACTTCAGTTGTAATCACTTCTTGTTAATGGAATGCTCAAACATTTCAGTCTACTCTCGTACCGTCACATTTAATTTGTGTGATCTGGTTTCCCCTGAAGAATTACGAAGTACAGCTTCATACTCGTAGATTCCAGGTGCCCTTCCAGAGATTGAGGTAACCGCAGACTGTGCACCAGGCGAATGTGATTGCAGCGATTGTGTGTCAATCGATACACCATTTTCGTAAAGTTCGTATTCGGTTGCGTTTGTTCCCCACCACAGATTCATGGTGACATTATAGTTGCCGTCACCGTCCCAGTTGTCGTTCGACAGAACAGCTTGCCCCGGGGAAGCATCCGTGACGATGACTGTCAGTGGAACACTCATGGTTGAACCCAGTGCATTGATCAATTCTCCAGTATAGATATAGGTGCCATTTTTCTTTCCAGTAATATCAACTTGAACAGATTGGGCGGACGGGGATTGATCGACCAGAGAAATTTCTTTAATCAATTCACCGTTCTCATACAGTTTGAACTGATTGCCGTTATTCCCCCACCATAGATTCATCGTGATTGTGTAGTCGCCGTCTTTGAGCCCCGTGTCGTAACCATTATTATCAGATAACACCGGGGTGCCTGGGGCACCGTTTGCAAGTGGCGTTGTCTGATGGAGCCATTCCTCCCACTTAATCAGCACACTTGTCTGCTCATCCGTAAATACGGTTCCTCTAGCTGCTTGAACGTCATTACCGAAGGATGCAAGCAATTGACGCGCTTTTGCTCCTTCACGATCGTTTGCTGCCTGTTTGGCCTGCTGTAACGTGTTTGTGAGCTGATCAGCAAGAATGCTGGCATTAGGATCGATCGATTCATCAGCAAAGGTGTTGGTCAGATTAATCAGGCTGTCGAATGTAGTAATAACTGCAAAACTATATTCTACCGTCTGTTCCCACCCAGCCAAATCGGAGACGGTTGCCGTAACCTGGTTCAGTCCGGGTTCCAGTGTATACGCAGGAGTGTCGATAAGCACACCCTCTGGTTCTTCTACACCGGATACCGAATCGGAGGCTGTATAGCCAATTTCCACCTGCTGATCAATGGTGTATTCGGTTTGACCATGAATTTCAATGGTTGGAGGTACGAGATCAATGGATATGGACAAAGACTGTTCGCTCTCTTTGTTACCGTCAACATCGACGCTCCAGTAGGTGATGGTATGTGTTCCTTCTTCAGTTAGGGTCAACTGTGTGCCACTCACCGTTTCGCCACCATTAATTTGATAATAGGTCCCTTCGATATCGGAATCTTCATCGCTTGCTGTGAAGGTTACTTGTGCCGGAGAAGTATACCAGCCGTTTTGCAATTCTCCTTCCACAGTTGCCGTAGTATGCGGGGCCTTCTGCTCCGGAGATTCTCCTTCCAACGTAACAAAATCAGATAAAGGTATATTCAATTCCTTCACAAGGTGTGCTACGAGTTCAGACACCTTGATTGCACCGTTCATTTGCAAATGTGTATTGTCTTCCGTTGTGCCTACCCACATGAATATCGATTTGGTTCCTTCTGTGCCAAGCTCCTGGAAATGCTCCCAACTGGCTTGGTTCAGATCGATGATAAGCGTTTCCGTTTCCTGCGCCGTTTCTTTCATCGCCTGTACGTATTCCGGGAAGCTTTTGTTCAGCACCTCTCCGGTAAAATCACGACGGTTCACTGGTGTGACCAGAACCGGAATCGCACCTCTCTGCAGAGCACCGTTAATGTATTCTTTCAGATATACCTTAAATTGCTCTGGTGTAAGATAACGCTCTGGACGTGAAGGTGTGGAATCGTTATGAGACCACTGCATGAATAGATAATCGCCTTCTTGAATGTCGAGTAAAATATCGTTGAGATATCCACCGACCAGGAAGGTCTTACTGCTCAAACCTCCAACTGCCCGGTTATCAATACTGACTTCATTTGGATCAAAATATTCACCCAACGTTTCTCCCCAGCCCGCTTGCGGACGATAGTTTTCCGCGTAATTGGCTACAGTGGAATCGCTGGCCAAATAAATAACTGGTTTATCGCTTGCACTGTGATCTGGCAGTCGCTCCAGCTTCAGCGCATTGATTTTCGGTGCATTTCCGGTAAAGTTGAAGTTAAATACCCCATCAATCAGGGCAACGTCATACGTGATTTCTTTGAATTCGCCCTTGGCAATGCTTGTAAGCGGCAGCTTTGTCATCTGCTCTACAACCACATTTGCGCTGGTTGATTCCTGCGCATCCCCGATGGTCATCGTTACCCGGTAATTCGCCGGCTCCATTTCCGTCAGGAAAGAGGTACCGTTTACTCGTGTGAGATCTTCCTTGAGCAAATCTCCGGTTCCCCGGTTCTCATCTTTGGTCAGCGCAGTATCAGCAAAGCCGTACCCATTGCCTTCAATGTACGCTCTTTTGGCATCTACCTTGATGTATCCGTCGGCTGCATTGCCAGAACCAAAGTCAAATTTGTATTCACTTATCTCTTCGCTTGGTTCACTTGTCAATGAATCCTTCGCCACAGTTAACATGTTAAACGTATGGTCAACTTTAGCCTGGGTGGCTTCCGTATTGAATATAGCTTCCGCAGCTGCCAAAGCCCGGTTCACCACGGCCTTCGATGCATCTGTATAATCCGACAGATTCAGTGCTTTGATCTCATCGTACAGAGCGATTAAGGCCGTCTGATCGCCGCTCTCCGAAGAGAGCTGAGTGCCTTCAATTCGCACGTTGTCGATCTGGGTAGTCCAGTTCAACGTGCCTCCACCACCTTTTCTTGTTCCCAGGAACCGCATGGATCTGACGTTGTCCGCATATGCGGCGGAACTCAGCGAGATATCTGCAATCGTTTGGGTAACTGTCGGATCGGCTAAGTTCGTTAATGTCAGATCCAATGTTTTCTCGGGAAAATTAACGGTTGCATCCACATTGACCCACTGGTTCTTCGAAATATCTGTAGTCGTTCCCCCTTCGGGTATGGCTGTATCCCCTGTGCCGTAGTCTGGGTTATATGCACCGACAAAATAATGAATTTTGGTGCTTCCGGTTTTGGTATACAGCGTGAACAGGGCATTTTCGTTAGAATCCTGTATTGTGAGATGACCTTCTGATGGATAGGCACTCACATTACCGGATTGCCAGTCAAAGTTCACGTTCACCTGATCGCCGTTTACGGCATCAAACAGACGGAATACCTTGGCCCGATTGCCCGATCCGGAACCCGCGACGGACAGTAATTTATTTCCAGACTGTTCAACAACGGTTCCCGTCATGGTTCCTGCAATACCCGTGGCATTGACCATAGCATATTGGTAGTTGGCAGCGTCGCCTTCAAAGTCCTCCTCATATAGCTGGGCTTCCGGCTCTGGCTCGGGTTCGGAAATATCCGGGTCGATGACCAGTGATGAAATGCTCAGCTCCATGTCTTTAACTGCACCAGCAACGAGTCCGGCAATTTTCTGTGCACCATAGCTGCTGAAATGCGTATTATCGTTGATCCCATTCGGGTATTTTGGATATTCACCCGGATTAGCATATAGGAACACTTTTTCCGTAGCTGTATTTCCAATTTTGTCGTAGTAAGCAATACTCAACTTGCTGAGATCAATCAGCGGCACGTCCTGCTCCTCCGCCACTTCTTTGGCAGCCTGAACGTATGCCGGGAAGCTGACGTTGAATTCTTGAGTCACCGTGTTGAAATCTCTGCGTCCAACCGGAGTGAGCAATACCGGTGTAGCGCCGCGCTGTTTGGCACCGTTTACATAACGAGCCAAGTAAATCTTATAGTCCTCTGGTGATGCGTAACGGTCCGGTATCCCTGCACTGGCGTCGTTATGACCAAAGGAAATGAAGAAAAAGTCCCCCGGCTTAATTCGTTGCAGGATCGTATCCAGACGACCGTCTACCATAAAGGATTTACTGCTTCGGCCACCGATCGCATCGTTCACGATCACTGCCCCATTGGAGAAATAACGTCCGAACTGCTGCCCCCATCCTTCTTGAGGAGCCTGCGCTTCACTGTACGATTGCATGGTTGAATCACCAGCCATATAGATCGTTGTTGCCGCACCAGCCGCTTTCTCTGGATATTTCTCGATGATGACGTCTTGGATGTCTATGGCTGTACCCGTGAAGAGAAGATCGAGCTGTCCATCCACCAATGCAACATCATAGGAATACTCCAGTGGTGCTCCTGCTGTCACATTGGTTAAGGCGAGCTTCTGGACGAATTCGGATTTGACTCCAACGTTCGAGTCATTTGCATCATTGCCCAATCGCAGCGTCACCTTATAGTTGGCATTTGGCAGGTCAACAGCAAATGTCGTACCTGTAGCGACCGAGACCTGGTTTGCCCCTACCGTAACACCACTTGTATCCTTGAAGCCGTATCCCGGATCTTGTGCGTAGAGCGTATCCTGTATGTTCGTACTTCCTGACGCAGTCTCTGTACCGAAATTAAAGCGGTAGACCGGCTCCAGCATTTCAGCTTCGCGAGTCAGCGCCAGATCGGCTTTAGGGAATGCTGTAGCTTCCGCTCCAAGATAAAAGCCGGTATGAGGCGGCTGGTTGTAGGCTACATTTTGCCAGGCTACGCCAAGTCGATACACAGGGTCCTGCATCAGCGTAGGGATGCGATAGTCTGAAGGAATGGTCGTTGTGTAGAGACGATACTCCGAACTATCTTCGCTCCGCAGCAGAAGCTCCTCACGCCAGTCACCCAGAATGTCCGCCTGAAGTGCCGGATTGCCTTTGGTATGGTTGTTCGTTAACGTACCGGTTGCCCGGAAGATTTCATTCAGCTTTTTGTTTTGGTAATCCCACTTATAGATGAGCGGAATTCCTTTGGCTGTGCTATTATCCCACTCATGGTCCAACAGCTCCCGCTGAAGATCTCCATCCCACCAGATGGCGAAATTGGCGGTTTTGGGCCCTTCCTCCACAGTATAGATAGCCTCTCCTGCTGCTGAATAGGTATTGGTTACAGGTACACTTTGCCCGTTGGTAACGGTCGTGGCCCATGATTCGTAACCTGGATAGTTCGGATCAATGTCCGCCGACATCCCGCGACCGGTGTCAAAACCTGTTTTCTCACCCCAGAGGATTTCACCTGTTGCCGCATTGCGCATCTCCAGTCCGTATGCTGCATCCGAATGCTCGTGCACGCTTACGACCTGATAGCCCTCCCGGTTCGGATCGAGCTGGCCGGCGTGCATGGCGTCACCGTGGCCGAGTCCAGTGCTGTACAGCAAGCTGCCGTCATCATCAATGGCCAAGGCGCCAAACATAATTTCGTCCTTGCCGTCCTTGTCGACATCCAGCACACTTAGATTATGGTTGCCCTGTGATTGATATTGTGATCCTGCTTGGTTTGTATCGAACGTCCAGCGTTTGACGAGTTCCCCGCCAACATAATCATAAGCAACAAGCACTGTGCGGGTATAATAACCCCGGCTCATTACGACACTTGGCTTCGTACCGTCCAGATAAGCAATCGCGCCAAGGAACCGATCTACA
The DNA here is from genome assembly GCF_047302515.1 of Paenibacillus amylolyticus. Classification (GTDB taxonomy): domain Bacteria; phylum Bacillota; class Bacilli; order Paenibacillales; family Paenibacillaceae; genus Paenibacillus; species Paenibacillus amylolyticus_G. The sequence continues at coordinate 2,315,695 of NZ_CP168019.1, forward strand.
CGGTTGCCATAGCCGTCACCCCAATCGTTGACGTTGCCTCTTGGCGGATCATAATTCACGGTGGATACAGCCGCGCCAGTCTCACCGTTAAACAGCGTGAGATATTCTGGACCTGACAGTATGTATCCGCCGTCGTTGCGATAATCCTTCGTGCCATCACCAATGACTGTGCCTTGGCCATCCTTTGTGCCGTCCGCCGTCTTGACAACAACCTCGGCCTTTCCGTTGCCATCGAGGTCATACACCATTAACTGCGTATAATGCGCTCCTGCGCGGATGTTGACTCCCAAGTCAATTCTCCACAGCTTGGTGCCATCCAGTTTGATAGCATCGATATACACATTGCCGGTATAACCTGCCTGCGAATTGTCCTTTGAATTGCTCGGACTCCACAGGAAAACAATTTCATATTCACCATCCCCGTCCAAGTCAGCTACGGAAGCATCTCCTGCATAATAGGAGTATGTTCCGCCGTCCTTAGTCCGGCCATCGGCTGGTTTATCGAGCGGAATAGGGAGATAATCGTTATGCCAGACTGATACAACCTCCGGTTGCATTTGCTCTTTGCCTGCAATAACGGTGGAGATCTGATATTGCGAGCTGTCGAAACCAGTGGTGTCCACATAGTTCGTCACATCGCTTATGGGTGATGTGTTCACTTTGGTTCCATTTTTATATATATTGAAAGCGATATCATCTGGATCGTTGTTTAAATACCTCCAGCTTAAAAAAACGCCGTTGTCTACAAGAACCGCAACCAAACCCCGGTTAAGATACTCAGCTTGGCGACCCGGCTGGCTACTTGATGACTCTGCACGTATCGGCGCCGGAGGGACAGCCAGTGAAATAACCATAAGGAGTGCTAAAAAAGAGACAAACATCGATTTCTGGATGGAAACAGTTCTTCGGATCATTCGATTAACTCCTCCTTATCTAAAAATTCATTTTTAGAATCATCAGTTCGATCCTGCCCTGCTTGTTGTCATATGAACACAATTTACAGCCACCTCCTCTTTATGTTACCGCTTACATTTATCTTACAGGTCTAAAAAAAGACAGACAATCTAAAAAATGTGACGTATTATATAAGATAATTGACTTTTTTAGGAAGGAGATGAAACGATGGTTCATACGGTTTCTTATGCTTTTCGTAATGATGATACATCAATCATGACACTGGACTCTATTGGATGGCAGATCGTTTCTAGCGAGGAATATCGTTGTCCAAGTGATGATAGACCAGACCCGGGGCATGTCGTTTTTCAATACACACTGAATGGTCAGGGTTATCTGGATATTGACAATCAAACGCTCCCTTTACCGAAGGGGCATGCCCTACTTGTCAAAATTGCAGGAGAACATTGCTATTACTATAAACAAGAGAACAACGAACCATGGGAATTTATATGGATCAACATTCGCGGGGATGAAGCCAATCGAATTTGGGATATGATGCATGATAATGAGGGACATGTCATTCGACGAAACGCAGACTCTCCCTTGATTCAAGAGTTATGGCAAATTATCCATTTGATTCATCAAGAGAAGGTTACGGACAAGTATCGCTTGTCCATGCAAGTCTATCGGTGGTTGCTGATCCTGGTACAGACGAGTCGGGATGCGGAGAAGGATATCGGTGCCCTATCCATAACAACGATTGAGAAATGTAAAAAGTTCATCCGAGAGAATTATGCATCTCCATTGACGTTGGATCTTCTAGCCAGCCATTGCGATATCAATAAACACTACTTGTGCAGGTTATTTCAGAAATCAGAGAAAACATCACCGCTAGCCTATCTCAAAGACAGACGGATTGAAGTTGCAATCCGACTACTCCGCACGACGGAACTTCCGATTTCCCAAATTGGTCAACAATGCGGTTTTGAGAGTCCCAGCTATTTCGGCAAAGTTTTCCGTCAATATATGTCCATGTCACCCAAAGAATATCGCTTGAATAAGTTAGAGTTTCCTTATGAGGCCATCTATTATGAATAGCTAAATTCGCTGTTTGCTAGTTGTCCTTGGATTGGGAACTTGCTCTTATACCAATACAATAAAAAAAAGCCGCTAGAATAGCGACTTTTAATGGAACTATGTTCTTTGTGTGCTTCGACAATCGCTGCACTTATTGAGCGGTGTATCCTCCATCTATGATCAGGCTATTTCCTGTCATATATGAAGAATCGTCGCTAGCTAGGAACAGAACGGCTTTGGCCATCTCTTCTGCTTGACCCAGACGTTTCATTGGTGTTGCCGCAGAAAGTGCTTGCTTGCTCTCTTCCGGGATAATCGGTGTATCGATAAAGCCTGGGCAAAGCGAGTTCACCCGAATATTCTGCTCAGCATACTCCAGCGCAAGCGAACGAGTCAGGTTTACAACGCCGCCTTTAGCTGCATTGTAGGCTGCTGAACCAGGCGAACCAACCCATCCGTACATGGAAGCCGTGTTGACGATTGTGCCTCCACCAATTTTGAGCATTTCGCGAATCGATTCACGAGCGACCAAAAATACGCCGTCCAGATCAACATTGACTGTATTGCGCCATTCGGCATAATCAAGCTCATGCGTCGGATGAACACGTCCGATTCCCGCATTGTTGAATACGATATCCACTTGACCAAATGCTTCTACGGTTTGTTTGAAAATCTCAGAAACCTCTTCTTCACTTGTTATGTTTGCTTTAATAAAGAGAGCTTCTGCTTTAAGCGCTTTCAGTTCCTGCTCAAACGCCTTGCCTTTTTCTTCATTCAGATCCACCAAGACCACTTTAGCTCCTTCGGAAACGAATAAGCGAGCTGTCGCTGCGCCAATCCCGGATGCTCCTCCTGTGATGACTGCAACTTTATCTTGAAGTTTGCCCATGAATAAATCCCCCAGTATAATATTTTGAATAGCGCCTATATAAATAGTGCTATATGATGTTTACAAAACTTATTTTATGCTTAAAATTGTAACATTCCAATCATTAAGATGTGACCAAGTGTCTACCTCGTAGACACTTTATAAAACTATGTCTATATTTATAGGAGTTTTTTTGAATGAATAATGAACTTATTGTGACATCTCAACATCGTAATCGAACCAAGGAGCACCTAAAAACTGCTCTGATTCAGCTCATTAAGAAAAAAGGATTCCATGGTGTTTCTGTCAAAGACATCGTTGATCAGGCGGGTTATAATCGCAGCACGTTTTATTTACACTACCAGGATAAATATATTCTCGCCGAAGAGTTGTTGATTTTGACACTCGAAGGATTGAGAGGCGCAGTAGGCAAACCTTATTGGCACGGTCAAAAGGTTTCAACAAACAAGCTGGATGCCGAATCTTTTCAAATCGTGGATTATATCTACGAGCACCGTGACTTCTTCGAACTGATTCAATACGATGATACGTTACCCGGTTTACATACAGGCTTTCCACAGACCATACTCAAAATCTATCAGGAGCAATTTGTCTTTGAGACGATCAACAACTCCCCAGTTAATATGGATTATTTCAAGTACTATACCGCCTACGGTTTTTTTGGACTATTAAACAATTGGATATTAAGCGGATATCGTGAATCACGTGAGGCATTTATCAAAAACGTGATTGAACTCACCAAAACGCATATTCACTCTTTTCATTATGTCGGTAATACGTTTGAATCATGATCTCAAGTAAGTTGATTTGAACATCACGATGAACGATATGTCTGCCTTAGATAACAGGCCAGTTGCAGATGGAGCAGATGCTCCTGATTACTCAGGGACATGCCCAGAATCTCTTCGATTTTATGAATACGCTGATACAAAGTATTGATATGAATATGAAGTGCTGCCGCAGCTTGGACCGCAGAACTTCCGCACGCCATATACGTCATGAGAGTTTCCTCTAGTCCGCCGGTCTGCCCTTTGGCAGGCCGAAGCGGCTCAAATATCTCTGCCATAAATGCATTTAAATCCTCAGCCGGTTGCCGGATAAACAACCGGTTAACACCAATATCCGTATATCGGATCGTCCCCTGTTCTCCTCTTGTCTTCTGGTATGCAAGCGCCTTGTCCGCTTCCTGGTATCCCGTATTAATGGCATCGACCCCAGACCGCACTGAACTTAATCCCCCCAACAATTTCACATGATTACGATGTTCCCACTCCGGCAGTAATGCGCTGAACTGTTGTTCCAGTTTGCCTGGCTTGTGCGACTCGTTTAGCATAAGCAGTACTGTAATTCGTCTTTCATTGCCAAACGCAATGGGCAGCGCTCCTGCTGGCATTTTCTCTCTTAGATAAGCTACCAATTGAACAGACAACGCGCTAAGCGTAGAAGGGTTGACCCACTCCGCAAACTCCAGCAGTCCCACCACGATGGAGGTTGAAGGAACGATTCCGATCTCCCCGGACTTCTGCCAATAATCCTCTGAATCCTGACTGAGCCTCAAGTCGTTGAAAAATTGCTGTGTTTTTTTAAAATAAAATTCGGCCAGAGACTGTTTGCGCATTAATTCCAGGGCCAAAATGGAGCTTCCCTGCTCCAGCGCAATTAACTGCAATGGTTCAAGCTTTGTGTTCATCTGGATAATAAGATAACCAAGGCACTGATTGGCTGAAGCAATCGGATATAGATATTGATACGATCGGTCGGCTACTCCCTCGATACACGTCAGATAATCCGGATGATGCAAGGATTCGTACAAGCTGCGAAGACTTTCTGCATTCCAGCCATTCATGATTTTGCTGCGTTTCGGAATCCATTCGTTGTCGATAAAATCCACAAAGGTCATCGATACGCCAATAACACGTGCCAGTTCGTTAACAATAGATACCGCGCCCTTATTTTGCAGCGAAAGCCGCATAAGCGAGGAGTGAATCTCATCCCGTTTCATGAGTGTCTCGTTCTGTTTGCTCAGATTCTCGTACAGTTTGGCATTGGTGATCGCAATCGAAACCTGATCTGCAAAGCTTTGCAGTAGCCTAACATCCGACTCCGTGAATAGCGGGACCCTTCCTTTTTGATAAACGATTAACACACAATCCGATTGGCCTTCTACCTTGATCGGCACCGAAATAATTGAACCTATATCTTGAAAATTATACGCCGAATTCAGATGATATTTGTTCTCCGATGTCATATTGCCAAAGTCGTCTTCTACTGTAGATAAGCCGTTGTAGAGCTTTGGTGTACCTCGCTTAAAGGTGTTCCCGATGATCCCTTCACCTGGCTTCAGTTTCATTCTCAGCATGCCTTCACCCATCTCCCCTGCTCTTGCCTTGACCGTCAACGCGTCGATCGCAGGGTCATATCTCCACAACACACCTATGCACTCATAAGGGATAACCGATAATGCACTTACCAAAATCCGTCCAAGCAACTCGTTCAGATCCAGAAGTTGAGTCACATCCCTGATACTGTTCATGATTTCATTCAAGGCTCGTTCATTCTTGCTTGCCACAGCTTCCGTATAGTATGGGTAAAGCAAAGACGACAGTGTAACTAAATCTTCCGCAGAAAACTCCCAATTCTTAAATACCCGGATAGCCACACATATATTGTTATTGTATGGAAGAAAAACTAACATATTTTCTTCTGATTCCCATTCTACTTTGGGATGTTGCAGTGGAAGCTGTTCCGCGAAACAAGGCGGTGTACTTTCTCTTCTGCCTATCGCTTCGATCAGTACCCAATCCGCCCAGTTACTGCTGATCCATACCTCATAATCGCAGTTCCCCAAGCGTTCTTGCATGATTTTATGTAAGATTCCATTCAATGCAGCCGCCTCCTGTCAATGTAGGTTTTCACATCATGATTCAGATAATTATACAGAGATATACATTGTCTTGAAACCCCTACATCATGTAACTTTAAAGCAACACAGAAATTTAGTTAACATTTGATGAGAAAGAAGGTAACGCGATGTCTAAAATCATGCACAGTAAACACTTCAAGTACATTGTTCTCACTCTCTTGTTTCTCGGCTGGTGTCTTGGCAACCTGGATCGTTTCGTCATCAACTATGCCATTGTAGGCATTACTCAGGATCTGGGCCTAGGTGCTTCTGCACAAGGAATTATCCTCAGCAGCTTTTTTCTCGGATATGCCATTATGCAAATTCCAGGCGGAGCACTCGCCGACCGTTTCGGTTATCGGAAAGTTATTCTCGTTTCCTTATTCTCCTGGTCTGTGTTCACTATTCTGACTGGTTCAGCCTGGTCGCTGTTCTCACTCATCTTTGTTCGTTTCCTGTTTGGGATCGGAGAAGGCAGCTTCTTCCCTTCCGGTTCCAAGGCGATTGCCACGAACTTTCCCATTAATCAACGCAGTGGAGCCATGTCCATTATGCTGTCATCCGCAGCCATTATGGGGGTAATTACTCCGATTCTAACCGGACATGCCCTTGTAACCATTGGCTGGCGCAACCTGTTCTATATCATTGGTGCGGTAGGGATCCTCATCACAGCCTTGATGTTCTTTTTATTAAAAGAACCCGCCAAGCCTGCACTTGCGACCTCCGGCTCGGCCCAACAACCCAAAACGTCACTGAAAACCGTCCTGAAGACGCCTATGATCTGGAATTTGTTCATCAGCTACTTCAGCATTTATGCAGTGAACTGGGGGCTTCAATCCTGGATGCCGACGTACATGGTCAATGTCCGGGGACTGGATATGACTCAAATGGGACTGCTCGCTGCCATTCCGGCTTTGGTTAGCATTTTCACCATGATTCTCAGCGGATATGTGCTTGACCGCATCCCGGCAGGCAAAGATCGAATGATCGCTTCCGTGTTCGGTGTACTTGTGGCCTTGTTCCTGTATCTGATGGGCTCCGCGGGCAGCATCACCACATTCATTACGTACATGACAATCGTTACGGCAATGGCCGGATTTATCTCAACACTGATCATTTCGAAGTCCCTTAAAACGATGCCCGAATCTGTCGTCGCAACAGCCAATGGATTCATTAACACAGGAGCTCAGCTTGCAGGTTTCCTGACTCCGATGCTGATCGGATTCCTGGTTGAAGCTTCCGGAGGATCTTATGCCACTGCCTTTATCATGCTGATCGCTTTCGCTCTGATCTGCTCCATTACCCTGATGTTCTCCCGTCGTTCGAATTCGGGTCAGGATAACACAACTGAGATGCAAGCAAAAGCGGTCTAAACACAAGAGTTTGCCGCCACATGTTACTTCGACATTTAGTTCATGTTCTATATGAAAATACAACCATTTTAACGAATAAAAGGAGCAAATAATTATGACTACAACTGTAGATTTGACTCAATTTATATCGGAAGCGATTGAGGGAAAACGCGATATGTTCACCAATGCCAGTGACCAAATCTGGGGATTTGCAGAGACCCGTTTCGATGAATTCCAATCAGCAGAGCTGCTTATGGGGATGCTGGAATCCGAAGGCTTCACGATTGAGAAAGGTGTGGCAGGATTGGAAACTGGGTTTATCGCTTCCTTTGGTTCGGGGTTGCCCGTCATTGCTCTATTGGGCGAATATGATGCCCTGGCTGATCTTAGCCAGGAAGCCGGAATCAGCACATATCAACCTGTTCAGCCGCGTGGAAACGGTCATGGATGCGGGCATAATCTTCTCGGCATCGGTGCATTAGCTGCCGCAGTTGCGGTCAAAGACTATCTTCAGGAACATCCGGAAACCCCAGGGACGGTGCGCTTTTACGGATGTCCCGCAGAGGAAAGTGGATATGGTAAAACGTATCTGGCTCGCGAAGGTTATTTTAAAGATGTAGATGCTGCTCTCTCCTGGCATCCTCATTCCTTAAATGCCGTTATGCATGGAAGCTCCAATGCTGTCATTCACGGTACATTTACCTTTAAAGGCATTAGTGCTCATGCTGCTGCCGCTCCTCACCTGGGACGTAGTGCTCTCGATGCAGTTGAGCTGATGAATATCGGTTCGAACTATATGCGTGAACATATGATTGATCAGGCCAGAATTCATTATGCGATCACGAACTCAGGCGGCTTGGCTCCCAATGTAGTGCAAGCGGAAGCCGAGGTCACTTATCTCGTTCGAGCTCCCAAGAGCGCACAGGTACGCAGTCTGTTTGAACGTCTGGTGAAAGTGGCCGAAGGGGCCGCCCTGATGACCGAAACAACGATGAACTTCAAATATGAAGGCGCCTGCACCAACCTGATTCCGAACAGTACGCTTGAAAAAATAATGCATCAACATCTCGTTGCCTTCGGTGCACCTCAGTATGAAGAGGATGAATACAATTATGCCAAAGCGATCTATGATACGTTGCCCCTGCAGAACCAACAGGAAGCTGGTACGTTAGTTGGCCCTGAACTTGCGCCTCTTTTGGCTGAACGACCACTTCCGAACTTTATAGCTCCGTATTCGGACGAGCGGGAAACGTTCATGGGTGGTTCAACCGATGTAGCAGATGTCAGCTGGAATGTGCCGACAGCGCAGTGTATCACGACCACGATGGCGTTTGGCACGCCGCTTCACGCATGGCAAACCGTTGCTCAGGGCAAGAGCAGCTTTGCTCACAAAGGCATGTTGCTTGCAGCCAAAGCGATGGCGGCTACGGCCATTGAGTCCATTTTACATCCAGAGATCGTCAAGGAAGCGCAGCAGGAATTACTGGACAGACTCGGTGGGGAAGCCTACGACTGTCTCGTTCCGGCAGATGTGCAACCTCCGAAACGGGGAGAATAAGACAGTGAGGTTCAAAGACGTATTTTCCATTATCGGTCCAGCCATGGTTGGACCTTCAAGCTCCCATACCGCTGGAGCAGCACGGATTGGACGGACGGCTAGACATCTGTTCGGGGAATGTCCTTCACATGCGGAGATCCTCATGTTTGGTTCTTTTGCCGCAACGTACAAAGGACATGGAACCGACACCGCCATTGTCGGCGGTCTGCTCGACATGGACACGGATGACCCGAGACTACCTGATGCATTTGCCCATGCAGACACTGCCGGTATGGAAACCATCATCCGTCCAGGGACAGGTCTGTACCCTCATCCGAACACGGCCGAGATTGTATTAACCAACGCTGCGGGAAATCGCATATTGAATATGGTAGGCACGTCGATCGGCGGAGGGAATATCGAAATCGTCCGGATCAACGGCTACAACCTCAAGTTGACGGCGCTCTACCCTACACTCATCATCCGTCATAGCGATGAACCGGGTGTCATTGCTGTCGTCACTCGGTTGCTCGTGGATAATCATATTAATATTGGACACATGTCCGTCGATCGAAAGAACCGACGCGGCGAAGCCATGATGGTACTGGAGTGTGATGGCAAGATGGATCCTGTCGTGGTCCGCCAGATTGAGGTGCTCCCGGAAGTCCATGATGTCACTCTACTCTGTCTATAGCTTAAATATCTGACTTCAGCTCTCTCAAAAAAAGGAGTTAACACCAATGAATTTCCGAACGTTAAAACAACTTGCTGAACTGGCGGAGACCCGTAACCTCACCCTTGGCCAGCTCATGCTGGAAGAGCAATGTCATGAGTCGGGCGAAGACAAGAACGTGGTCTTCAGCCAAATGCATGAGTATTATGAAATTATGAAAAGTGCGGTTCATCAAGGTCTTCACACCGATACAACTTCCAAAAGCGGCTTGACTGGAGGAGATGCTCGTAAGCTGATGGCCTACCGTACAGGTGGACAGTCCCTACTCGGCGATCATGCCAGTCTGTCGATGAGTTACGCCCTTGCAGTTTCTGAGGTCAACGCCTCGATGGGCCGAATTATTGCTACACCGACAGCGGGTTCCTGTGGCATTATTCCTGGGGTTTTTATCAGTAGCCAAGAGCGGTTTGGATGGACTGATGAACAGATGGTCTACGGCCTGTTTGCCTCTGGAGCCATTGGTTACGTCATTGCTAACAATTCGTTCATTTCTGGCGCGGAAGGCGGCTGTCAGGCGGAAGTGGGTTCTGCCATCGGGATGGCAGCCGGGGCTTTGGTGGATATCCGGGGTGGGTCCCCTTCTCAGTCTATCCACGCCGTTGGACTTGCTTTGAAAAACACACTGGGCCTGATCTGTGATCCGGTAGCTGGCTTGGTCGAGATACCTTGCATTGTGCGCAATGGCTTTGGCGCAATTACGGCTCTCGGAGCTGCCGATATGGCTCTAGCCGGAGTACGCAGCATCATCCCTTCGGATGAGGTTGTACAAGTCATGCTAGAGGTTGGATCAGCCATGCCTGAATCTCTTCGCGAAACAGCCGGTGGCGGCCTCGCCCAGACACCAACGGGACGCAAAATCACAAGGGATTTACAGCATAAATAAAAAAACGGGCATGTCATTTATACGAGAGGAATAAAATCCTCAAGATAAATGCATGCCTAATTAAAAATTAATTTAGATACAAGCCTAAGCGGTAAGTAATTGGACTATTTTCTTTTCTCTAGACGATTGAACATAGACTACTCTGTATAAATTAAATCATTATAATACGGGTCCCATTCTCCAGTTACAAATCTAGCAATGACTGCTTTTTCTAAACTAACAGGTGACCAAGACTCCAGTTCGGAGGCAACTTCAATCTGTGAAGCACTGGGAGTTTCAGTCACAATATCACCCTTATGATCTACCAATGTATATCCATCTTCAGTTTCCTCTTTGTACATGGGAAATGTCATCCTAGGTATTGGAGCATTACCAATCACTTTCCAGATACCATCTTCAATCCTGGAGTTTACAGTCTGTATTAAGAAAATGATTGGTTTGGAAGTGATCTCACTTACTGTTGGGTGTTCCATTGATATCAAATCAAATACAATCATACAATCTGATATTCTTCCTTCAGAAACAACTTGTCCATAACAATCCAAATCCTGATTTAGTTTTATTGAGAAGACATCTCCTATCTTCACCGAAACTCTTTTTTTCATTATTTTATCCTTTACTATTTCTTTTTTATTCGACCTAGTCTTCTAAGTGGAAGTTTTAACAGCGTATTAATTATTCAGGGTTGCAGAATACTTTTCAGTACCTGCTTTATTAATTAAAGCAACTTCAAAATCAGATACCCATGTAAGTTCACCTAGATGTTCAGCATAGGCAAATTCATCTGGTTGTTCTGATATGACCTTCTCTACAAGTACTTGCGTACCATCACGTTGTAAAATAGATAGGAATATATCCATGCTATCTACATTATGATGACATATGACTCTAGCATTGTACTTCTTATTAGGGCTCTTTACATCCTTTTTCCAAGTCCATTCATTTACATAATCTAACTCCTCTATTTGCAAAGCTATCTCCCTAAATGGATCAATATCCCAATTATTACGTAGAGCAAGTTTCTCTATGCCTTCCATTAGCAGGCGAAGCGTAGCCTTTTTTTTCTCCAACTCATTTTTTCCACTAAAGTCATTCAAACTAAATTGGATCGGTACCGAACACACACCAGAATCGTTAACAATACGTTCATCCGTAATGTTTTCTACACACTCTATTAGGACTTTCCAACAATCTTTCGTTTTGTATTTCCCCAACAGACGTTCATACATCGCTGTAATACAGCGAGTTTCCAAACTAAAAGAGCGTCTTTTCCATTTCCAATTCAACGCATAATCTAATTTTGTTGCTTCGTTGTACTCACATTTTTGTTTTTTCATTATAGATTCAATATTTTCATCATCTACAATATACGGTAAATCCAAATTGAGTTCTTTTAGATACATCTGGTTCTCTCCTTAGATTACTCCCGATGGTTAGTGCATTATTAACTTCTTTCCAAACTTGAAGCCCAATTTTTAAAGCAATTAAGCATTTCTTCTAAATTTTTTGCTCCCCCTGCACTGTGAAACACTCCATCTCTCACGATACAGTAGAACCAATCTTCTTCATTTCTCTCTTCTTCAATCGAATCAAATGGCACATCTTCTAAATAGGTATCCGTCAAATCGATTTCGACAGACCAACCAGGATTATCCACCGTATCAATTCGCACACCGTATAAATGCTCCCAATCACCGTCACAGTTTTCATAATACCAGCTTTGAATCCATTTTAGGATATCCATCATCGTGACCTCTTTTTTTGTTTTTTCTACTCTAGGGACTTATTATTTAAAGGAATTCTCATGCCATGTTGCATACTTTTTTCGTATGAATTACCTTTTAGTAATAATTTGCTTTTTTTACGTAGGGTATACTTAAAAACAAGGGGAAAACTTTATTTCAAATCAAGGAGGTCATTATGAAAAAAATAATATTGTTTATCTTCATTAGTATGATTATACTTTCGGGCTGTTCTAACAAGGATGAGAAAGAGAATTATCCAGTTTTCGAGGGCACTGTAGTATTTAAAACAGATGAAAATGACAAGTACAAATTTCTTGTTCTTCAAAATGTAAGTAAGGAAGACCTGGAGAATGGAAATCTTGAGGATTTTATAGAATTAGCACAAGACCAGGATGGTTCGTATTATTTGGTCAATAGAGAAACATATAAAACAATTGAGGTAGGGCAAAGAGTAAGAATTACTACTGGCTTTGACCAACTAGAACCCTCGCCACCCATTAGAACCGTTGTGAGTATTGAAAAAATCAATGATTAAAACTTATTAAATATGAACTATTTTAAGTTATGTATCATTCTCTCATTCGAAATATATTTCCCCAAATGATAAAAAGACCTTAACGTTTTAAAGCAAAAGTAAGGTCTCTTTATCATTTTAATTTCAAGATCAGAGTTGAATCACGTGCAGTTAAATCCGACCACCCGGTTCTCTCCTTTTATTACGCGATAAACCCTCCCGAAATTCAGGCAAATCAATACTAAGGCTTTTGAGGTTTTTTAATCATCTCTACGCCGTCAAAGGTAAGGCTATCAATATCCGCATCCTTTTTCAACATATATTCATCAAAGAACGCCTTTGTATAAGAAGTGATAATGTTGCGCTGTTCCATCGCGTCCCGGGTTCCTCTGGATGCTTTATCCGTAGTTGTAAACAAGGAATCGGAGAAGTCACCATGGACTACATTATCAATAATGGCAAAGTAGGTGTCCTTGCTGTTGGATTCAAGAAGAAATGCATTCGTATTATAGGCAAGTACAGTGCTGAGCTGCATGAAGGGTTTCTTAAAATCACTATCCAAGGCACCTAACATATTACCGTCAAGGTTTACAGCGCCGACAAATCGGTCATCGTCACGGCTAACAATTGCCGCTGTCGTTCCTCCAAAAGAATGTCCGAACACACCCATACCGAGATCAAGCTGCAATCTGCCTTTAAACATAGATTCCATGTCACCTGTATTCATTTTGTACAAGTTATCTGCAACATATCGAATATCCTCGCTCTGTAAAACGGCATAGTTAGCAAACTTGACTGCTTCAGGCGCGGAAGTTAATTTGCGAGCAATCTCAATAGCTTCTTCTTCCTCAAGCTTCTCTGTCACAATTTCAGGTGGTGTTAGGGTGGCCGCCTCCATTCCGTATTTCGTTACTTCGTCCATAAATTTCTCTGACATACCAACCGTTCGTCCATCTTTAAGTTTGTACACACCACTTTCGGCATGGCCGATGGATACCACAATATAGCCGGCGCTTGCCAGGTCTTGAGCGAATAAAGTGCCTTGCTGTGGGTAAGCGCCTGCGCCATGAACAAAGAATAAAACCGGATATTGTTTTTCCTTTTCAGACAAGGCCAGATCGTCGTAAGACCACGTCTTGAAATTGGAATCAAAAAGCTGCTCACCACCCGCCGTGCCCCCTAATCTAACCAAAAGCTCATCCCTCAGTGAATGAAACTCCGGAAATGCATACTCTGCCGTCGGCTTGCCCTCATTGCTGTCGGACGGATAGAAAAATAATGCTGTCAGTTCTCTTTCTGAATGGTCTGATGCTGTGTACTTGAAGTCCATCTGTGTACGCCCGACCGTATAACTTCCCAACGGTTTCGGAAACTCATTCTGATCGGAAGCGACTTTATTTTCAGGTTTCGGAATTTCCTCCTGTTTGGAAGTACCGATACTAGTGCTACTGCAGGCGGATAGCATGGTCAGTGAGAGAACAGTTGCCAGAATCGTTGTCAGTCTTTTTTTCATCATTTTTCCTCCAATTTGTATTCATGCAACTATCATAAACGGAGGAGAAAAATAAAAAATCGTACAAAAGGGCAAGACCCAAGTGTACGATCGGGCAAATCTATGAAATGTTCGATTATAAATGCAATATTCCACGTTCTACCGCAACGGCGACGGCCTGCGGTCTCGAATCTACACCCAATTTATTGTAAATACTCGTTAAATGAGTCTTTACTGTCCGTTCGGATATCCCCATGTCAAAGCCGATCTCTTTACTTCGAGCTCCACGGGCAATCGCTTGAAGTACGATCAGCTCTTTGTCTGTAAGAGATATCCTGGCGGAGGATGACTCTTTCGCCTTTTCTGATGTCTTGTGAGCAAATACTTTCTCGCTGATCTCCGGAAGTAGCAACGTTTCCCCCCGCATCGCTGCATCAATCGAGCGAAATATCATCTCTCGTCCCGTGTCCTTCAGCAAATAACCTTTTGCACCTAATGCCAGTCCGCGGATCATCATTTCATCCTCGTTATATGTAGTCAAAATAATGATCGGTATATCCATTCCTTTAGCTCTGAGCGCTGTCATGGTATCAAGGCCGCCCATTTCAGGCATGTTTAGATCCAATAGAATAATGTCCGGCTTGTAAGTATCCACCCGTCGAATCGCTTCCATACCGTTAGATGCTTCTGCAACTACCTCGTACCTTTGATTGGTTTCCAGGATCAGCTTAAGTCCCTCCCGAACGACGAAATGGTCGTCCACGATAAGAATCTTGATTGTCATGCGTTGGTGTCCTCCTGTTGTAATGGGATGCGAACAGAAACTTTGGTTCCTTTTTTTCCACTTTCAATTTCGATCTCCCCGCCCATAATTCGGGTTCGTTCATATAAGCCAATTAAACCATAACTACCGGATTGTTTCTCGATGAGGTTAGTATCGAACCCTATTCCGTCATCCGTTATGCTTAGCTCGATTTCGTTTTCCCGTGCAGCAACCACGACTTCTACATTCGTAGCATTAGCATATTTAGCTGTATTGGCCAAGCATTCTCGGATGATATGTAAGCTATGTTCGAAGATCAACTTCGGCACCACCAGATGGGGCATCGATAACCGAGTGACAACACAAATCCCTGTTATATGTGAGAAATGTTCAGCCTCTTCCTTCACTTCTTTAGAAATATCTATGACCTCTGCAGAATACGAACGCAAGTCGTCAATTGCACTTCTCGCTTCTGAAAGCGTGCGCTTTGCTTGGGCTTTTGACAACTGAACAATCTCGTGGGCACGATGGTTATTATCATTTTCTAAATGCGCATCCACGGCATCAAGCTGCATGATAAGACCTGCCAGCCCTTGTGCAAGGGTATCATGTAAATCACGGGCCATCCTTTGACGTTCATTGGCAATCGTTAGCTCCTCCACTTTCCTGTGCGCTCGTTCCAATTCACGTAAAAACGTCTGGGTCCGCAATTTGGCACGAACTTGTTTATAGAACAAAGCAGCATAGCCGATTACGAAAAACATGATGAAGAAGAGCGATGGTACTGTAGATGGCAAATCCTCGGTAGTCCCGTGCCAAACCAGGGAGACAGAAAACAAGGTGCAGTAAAAGGTACATACCAGAAGCACCTTCATCCGTTGAGCGTATACGCCAATACTCTGACCGGCCAAAGCCGTCAATAGACTTACAAAAATGAGAGAATGAGCATTAGGCATGAATAACGCACACCCCCAGACAATACATCCTTGTGTCATAAAATAAATCCAGGGTCTTCGATCGACAACGTATCCGGCATACCAATGCAGCAGAATGTGAACCAGAATGAGAGCTGTAAACATCATAAATTCAAACCATGTGGGCAACATCGGTAGCTGAGAGTACAATGCAGAAAAATAAATCAGAATGCCCCAGATCAAAGCAGGCAGACGAGAATCACGCAGAACATTTTGAATATCAGATCGGGAGCTTGTATACGGTTTGTTTATCGAATAATCACTCATGCTTGATCACCTCTATCAGGTACTGTCTCAAAACAATCTCTCTAAACACAAAAAAAACGGTACATTACTGTACCGATCATTGACTCACTCCATCTATGTTAATGTACGAAGTGTCTCGAAGTCCAGCTCCAGCAGAATCGTCACGATCACACGCAGCCTTACCGCCCCGCACTATCCCCTGATCAATTTTCTTCTGTGAGCATGTATTCTTCTATTCTGCTGCTATACTACCCATTTTCATTTCATGGTCCTCTGCTCCTTCCAAGAAGACCGTCACATGTTTTCCGATACACCAGCTGTATGCTTTGTTTCTTTATACATAAAGTAATCAAAATCGGCATGTTTGCGGGTTCCACCTAGATCCTGCACACAAAGACCGATATAGGTTCCCGTAAACCGGATATACTCCGGAGATTCATCGGACAGATGTGTGATATCAACCCACCCGCCTGCTGTATTCCAGGATGAATCACTATTTATTGCATAATAAAAGCGGGCGCGATCTTGATCCACCACAACCTTTAAACGGAGCGTGCTCACCGACTCTAGCGGAATATCCTCCAGCAGTTCGTCGTATACCCCGTATTTGGACTGAATGATCCCCAGGCAGAGCCCTTTCTCCTCATGATAAGTTACACGTAAGTAGAGATAGTCCTGGGTATCGTAGTACAAAATCAATCCGGCCATTTGCTGTGGATGGTCCGGCGCAAATTCCAGACACGTCTCGGCTTCACACTCCAAGGCCTGAAGTCTCCGTGCGATCATGCTTTGCCTGTGCGTTGAACTCATCGACTCCATGCCGTGCAATCGTAAGTAACCGGGACGTTCCGTCAAGCTGAGCCAAGTTGAATCGGGTGGAATGCGAAGTGTATTCCAATCATGCCGAAGCTCAAAGTGATCGAAATGATCCATTTCAGCAATCGGCTCAAACGGATGGGACTGGATCATCGGTGCAGGCACCTGAACCTCCGGATATCGGTCACCGCTCGCAAGTCTCAGCCAGCCGTCCTCACTCCACGTACATGGCTGAAGTGCGGTCTCACGTCCAAGAATGCAATATTTGTGCTGAACGGGTCGTCCGACCAGATGAGCCATGTACCATTCGCCGGTATGCGTTTCGACCAGACTACCGTGGCCTGCCTTTTGCAGAGCTAAATCCGGTCTGCCGTATGAAGTGAGGATCGGATTGGCAGGATCGACCTCATAAGGACCTTGTAACGTACGGGAACGTGCTGAGGTAACCGCATGCTCATAACCGGTTCCACCTTCAGCCGTAATGAGATAATAATAGTCCTTCTGTTTATACAGGTGGGGTGCTTCGGTCAGGCCTAATTCTGTTCCCTTAAATATGTTCATGGCCGGTCCGATCAGCTTATGTTCCTGGACGGAATATTCCTGAAGAACGATGCCTGCAAACCGATTTTTGCCCTTACGGTGATCCCAGATCATATTGACCAGCCATTTGCGTCCGTCTTCATCATGAAACAGGGAAGGATCAAAACCGCTGCTGTTCAGATACACCGGATCGGACCAAGGGCCCTCGATATCCGTTGCTGTCACAAGGTAATTATGGGTATCTTTAAAAGCGCCTACCCGGCTTTTGACATCGGTGTAGATCAGGTAAAACACACCGTTGTCGTAACTAAGACAGGGTGCCCATACGCCTCCGGAATTAATGTTGCCCTCCATGTTCAACTGCGTTACACGAGTCAGCGGAGAAGCGATGGGCCGCCAATGAACCAGATCCCGGGAATGGTGAATCCGTACACCAGGGAACCATTCAAAGGTGGAAGTGGCGATATAATAATCCTCCCCTGCTCGGCATATGGACGGATCGGGATGGAAACCGGGAAGGATGGGATTGGTGATCATTTTCTTGATCTTATTCATGGAAGAAACCTCCGGTATGAAAGTAATGATCTGTACAACAACAGATACAAAAGGTGGATATCAGTACCAGCCCAGCGCTTTTTTGCCGGCTTCCAGGGCGGTTACGATCCGCTCTACATCATATACATTCCCTCTCCAAGTCCCACCGCTGACCGATTGCAATGCAGCCCAGAGCTTTGTATCATCCGGCAAAGCTTCATCAGGCCTCATATCTGGATGAAAGGGCCTTTGTGCCAGGATGAGAGCACCTTCTTCCGGCGAAAACTCCAGATCGCCTTCTCCGACAAAGTTAATGCTACCCTCCAGCGTGTTACGATCAACCGCGATGTCAATCAGGTCTCCGTTCTGCAGCTTGCCAATCGGTCCGCCTGCCAGCGCTTCGGGGCCAACATGACCAATACACGCTCCGGTGGAAACACCGGAGAACCGGGCATCCGTAATTAGTGACACGTATTTTCCAAAAGGCAAATGTTTAAGCGCAGATGTAAGTTGGTACGTCTCCTCCATTCCGGTTCCCGATGGACCTCGCCCCAGAAGCACAACAACGTCGCCAGCCAGAATACATCCGGTCTTAATCGCATGGATCGCCTCACGTTCAGTGGTAAACACCTTTGCTCTGCCACGATGACGGTATACGCCATGCTCATCCAGCACAGCAGGATCAATAGAGGTGGATTTGATGACAGAACCTTCTGGAGCGATATTCCCGGTTGGAAATGTTACGGTCGAAGAGATTCCAAGCCGCTGAGCGTGTTCTACACTCATGATGACACTGTCCGGATCAATGCCGTCCTGCTCTTTTAACTGCTTCCGCATGAGATGACGGCGTTCCGACGATTCCCACCAGTCCAGTACCTGACCCAATGAAGTACCTGTAACCGTTGGTACAGACTCATCCAACAGACCAAGCTGTCTGAGGTGGAGCATGACCTCTGGTACACCTCCGGCCTGAAAGACACGTATGGTCGGATAAAAGATCGGTCCGTTTGGCAGGGCACTAACCAGCCTTGGAACATTTTTGTTGACCTGTATCCAGTCCTGTACCGTGGGCACGGTTAAACCAGCCGCATGGGCAATTGCCGGTATGTGAAGAAGCAGATTGGTCGATCCGCCAAACGCGGCATGGACGGTCATCGCATTGCGAATGGATGCATCCGTGACAATGTCTGCCATCGTCATCCCCTGTGACTCCATATGGATGAGTGCACGTGACGATTGGCGCGCCATTTCAAACCAGATCGGCTGTCCGGAAGGTGCAAGCGCGGCATGTGGCACTGTCATACCCATTGCCTCGGCTACAACCTGGGCTGTAGCCGCGGTACCTAGAAACTGACAGCCTCCTCCCGGTGTAGCACAAGCCCGGCATCCTAAATCCGACGCCATTTCCAGAGAAAGTTCCCCGTTGACGTACCGTGCACCGATGGTCTGAATTTTACCGGCATCCTCTCCATTGGTAGGCGGAAGTGTGACGCCACCGGGAACGATTACACCAGGCAATTGCGGCATGCCGGCAAGTGCGAGCATCATCGCTGGAAGACCTTTGTCACAAGTGGCGACACCAAGCACGCCTTTACGCGTTGGCAGCGAGCGAATCAGTCTGCGAAATACAATAGCGGCATCGTTCCGGTACGGAAGCGAGTCAAACATGCCGGTTGTCCCCTGTGATCTGCCGTCACACGGGTCGCTGACATATCCAGCAAACGGGATTCCTCCCCGGCTTGACAGTTCTTCTGCGGCAGCCTTCATCAGCAGGCCGACCTCCCAGTGGCCGGTATGGTAACCGAGTGCTGCCGGGCTGCCGTCTTCATTGCGTATGCCACCTTGTGTACTCAAGATCAGAAATTGTTTTCCGTTCAATTCCCCGGGCTTCCAGCCCATTCCAACATTCTGGGACATGCCGAACAAGTCGCCGCTTGGAGAATTCCGCAGCAAATCATCCGTTAAAGGCAGACGTCCGGCAGCCCCTGGAGCATGTGCTATGATATCGAAGCAGTTGGACGCGGTCTCTCCCATAATCGACGTAATCTGTTCGTACATGGTTGCCTCCCACAGTTTATGACTTCACAAAGACCGTTTTGATGGCCGTGAAAAACTCGATAGCCGCTTGCCCCTGTTCTCTTGAATGTGAACTTGACATCTTCATTCCGCCAAACGGAGCCTGCAGCTCTACGCCGGCCGTTTCTGCATTAATTCTGACCAGTCCCGCATCCATGTCCCGGATGAAAGACAACATGGCTCCGACGTTCTGTGTATAGATGGAAGCACTCAAGCCGTAATCGCTATCATTAGCCGCTTCGATCGCTTCCTCGAGGGAATCTACCGCAATCAAGGCCAGAACCGGGCCAAAGATTTCTTCCCGGGCGATGGACATATGGGATTCGACCCCTTCAAATACGGTCGGCTGCACATAGAATCCCTCTTCCAGTCCCGGACCGTCCCCTCTTTTTCCGCCAGTGAGCAGAACGGCACCTTCATCTTGGCCTTTTTGAATATAACTCAGCACGGTATTGAGCTGTCCTTCGCTTGCACATGGACCCATCCAGCTTCCAGAAGACATGCCGTCACCCAGCCGGACTTCCTGGATTTGCGAGAGCAGCTTTTCTTTGAAGGTATCGTATACTTTTCGTTCAATAATGACCTTGCTGGTGGCCGTACATTTTTGCCCGGTCGATTTCAACCCACCGCTGATCGTGGCTTCCACAGCCAAATCCAGGTCAGCGTCAGCCGCGATAATAATCGGGTTTTTCCCACCCATTTCAAGTTGATACTTGGCCCCACGTGCCAGTGCTGCGCCGCCGACCCGTTTGCCCACTTCATTGGAACCTGTGAACGTTATTCCGCCCACATCCGGATGCTCAGCAAGTGCAGATCCGATCACTGAGCCTCTGCCGCATACCAGATTAAGAACGCCTGCCGGAATGCCCGCCTCTTCAAAACACTCCATTACTTTAGCCGCAGTGACCGCAGTTTCCTGAGCAGGCTTCAACACAACCGTATTGCCGTAAATCAAGGCCGGAGCCGTTTTCCAAATCGGAATGGCTACCGGGAAATTCCAAGGAGCAATAACCCCAACAACGCCAAGGGGTACGCGAGTCGTAAACATCAGTGCTTCGCTGTCCGTTGATGGAATGACATCCCCAGTTTTTCGCATGCCTTCTCCGGCGTAATACCTTAAGATTGCTACACCGCGCAGTGTCTCTCCTTTAGCTTCTGGGAGTGTTTTGCCCATTTCCCTGGTCATCGCCTCTGCAACTTCATCGGCCCGGCGTTCCAGCACATTGGCTGCCTGAAATAGATAGTTTCCGCGTTCCGCGCCCGATAACCTCCGCCAATCTTTTGCTGCTTCCTTCGCGGCTGCAACAGCCCGGTTCAGATCCTCTACGCCTGAGGTGGGTACGTAGCCAACTACCTCCTTCCGATTCGCCGGGTTGATGCTCGGTTCGGTTTCACCGGATGTCGCCTTCACCCATTCTCCGTTAATGTAATTGCTGTATGTCTGCTCTACCTGAAATGTGGTCATTGCATTCATCCTCCTTGTACATTAGTTTGAAATGACTGGATTAATAAGTGTCCCGATATCGCTAATGGATATTTCAATGCGGTCCCCTGGTGCAAGTGTAAAATCATTAGGGGGCACAATGCTTGTGCCTGTTAATAACACCGTACCGTCAAACAGATCGTTATCTCTGGCCAGAAAAGAGACCAGTTCATCGAGTTTTCGGTTTAACTCACTTGTGCTTGCCTCGCTTTTGACAACTACTTCACCTTCGCGATATATCTCGCAGACGATGCTGAACGCATATGGATTCTGCACCGTTTCCGCTAGACGAATGGCTGGCCCTATCGAGCAGGAATTGCGCCACATTTTTGCTTGCGGTAGATACAACGGATTCTCCCCTTCAATATCGCGGCAGCTCATGTCATTGCCAACGATGTATCCCACAATGCTGCCATCCGCGGCAAGCACCAACCCCAGCTCAGGCTCCGGGATCTGCCAATTGGAATCGCTGCGAAGTGTGACAGCTTCATTGGGCCCGACGGTGCGGGCTGCTGTAGATTTAAAAAAGATCTCCGGTCTTTCGGCATCATAAACTTTATCGTAAAAGGTCTTTGCATCCAGCTTGCCTTCCGTCGCTTCATAATTTCGCGCTACGCGGCTGCGCTGATAAGTCACACCCGCCGCCCATACTTCCGGAGCTTCCAATGGAGTAATTAGATGTAAGGAAGTCCAATCGTCAGTTAACTTGTTTAATGGTTTAAAAGCGCTTTCAACAAGTTGAACTGGAGAAATCCCCTGCTTTCTTGCTTGATGGATCAAAGTCATAAAATCTGCTTGTGGCAAACGATACGCTTGTTCATCATCCGTAACGGCTGCCAGCCACTTCTGTTGTCCGTCCAGAAATCGAATAATTCTCATTCAAGCTTGCCTCCATTTTTCCCCATCGGGTTGATAATACTACCATAGCACCCGCTATGGTTCATGACGATGTTCTAATCACTCCGAAGATTTACCCTTTTCACGCATTTTTTTCTGTTAAGATGAGGTTAGATCCATTAAACTAAAGATGGTTTACGAGGATACTCCGATGACAGGATGTTGGTATATAGAATAGTACAAGGGGGTTGGTTTGCTGTGACCAAGCTTTCGGATGCTGTGTATTTAGGTCGTCTGCCCGATGTTCGCATGTCTTTTCAATTATTGGGGCTGCATGCAAGAAAGGTAGATTCCAGCTGGACTTATCCGTCTCATGAACATTCAATGTATGAAGTCCACTGGATGATGGACGGGCAGATGAACATGGTTGTCAACGGGCAGTCTTATCGTCAGTCGGTTGGCGACCTTCTGTTCATCCGGCCTGGTATGACCCACTCTTGCACCGGAGCCGGACCGGAGGGGTTCACTTATTTTTCCGTGCATTTCAGCATACACGATACATCCTTTTGCAGAGAACTTAACCGTTGCAAAGACATCTATTATCCGGCAAATTCAAATTTGGCTCTGGGGCTTTCCCCTTCCCTGTCTACCTTGTATGGTCTGGCCACAGAGCATTTGTCTAGCTCGCTATCTTCCTCCAAACAAATGAAGGTACACGCCGCCGTGTTTGAACTGCTCGGTTCCTTGGTCGGTCAGTTATCTCAGCAAGCATCCGTTACGTTGTCGAGAAAAGAAACCATTGCCCATCAGATTGCTGAGCACATTGAGGATTCGGTAAGATATATCCATCTTCACGGGGAAATTCAGGAGAGCGATCGAACCTGGATTCAGGACATTGCCAAGTCGCTAAGCATTAGCCCGTCACAGGTTAATCGTATTTTTCGGCAGGTATACGGCATCGCTCCGCGCAAGTTTCTATCTGAAACCCTTCTGAACGAAGCGCAGCGGCTGTTAAAGCAAACCGACCTGAACATAGACCATATTGCGATGATGCTGGGATATAAGACCAATGCGCATTTTAGCCGCCAATTCAAGCGGTGGACAGGCATCGCGCCTAGCGAATATCGCAGCCGTTCGCAGCATGCAGGAGAAGCCCAATCGGATGTTTGAAGAATACTTTGGATACTCTTTCTAAGAACAGCGCACACTGTTGGCCAAAATAGAGAGCGCAATCATTTTTTCTGGCATGGGGGGCGGTAAGCCCCGTCCTCTTACATCTCCTTACATCTATAAAAGCATTTTATTCCTCGCATATGCAGCTGCACCGATCATCCCTGCTTGCCCGCCTAATTTCGCTTGAACTATTTTACATGCACCGGAAGAAAGCCTTAACGCATGATTCTCAACAGTATCACGCACTGTATTCAGCAAGCGATCACCGGCTGCCGACATTCCTCCACCAACAATAATCACTTTTGGATTGAACAGATTGATAACATTGGAAAGACCAAATCCAAGAGACTACCTGATTGGAATCCTGGAGCTTAACCCCATTTCAACCTTTTTGAATTAGTTATCTATACCTATATCTCCAAACAAAAGAAGTCACTAATTTAGTGACTTCTTCGGACATAAAGTTTCCTATTATAAATTTCTTTAACTTAAAAGGTTCTGATTCATCAATCCTTAATTAAGGGTTCTATTGGGATGAAGTGCACGAGCCATTGCATCCATATAACCCTTAACAGTGCGTTGACTCACTTCTGTTTCTGGAGCAAGAATTTCGAAAAGGTGGAAGCAACCTGGATAGAGGTGAAATTCAACATCCACACCTGCTTGTGCTAGTCGTGCCACATACTCCATCGTCTCGTCCCGGAATAGATCGAGCTGACCTACACAAGTATAGGCTGGCGGCAATCCGGCCAAGCTCTCTGCTCTAGAAGGTACTGCATAAAAAGAACTTTCAATGACATCGTTCTCCTCACCAAGGTACATATTCCAAGCAGCCACGTTGTCCGTTCGGTTCCAGATTGAACCCTCTTCTGTAATCTCATGACTAGATGGCGTGATGTTACGATTATCTAACATCGGGTACAATGGCATTTGGAAAATAATAGACGGACCTCCTTTATCACGTGCCATCAGCGCGAGTGCTGCTGTCAGCCCTCCACCACCGCTAGCACCAGCAATTGCAACCCGATTCACATCGATGCCAAGCATTGCTGACTCCTCCGTCATCCATACCAATCCAGCATAACAATCTTCAATCGCCGCAGGATATGGATGCTCAGGAGCGAGCCTATAATCAACTGATACGACAATACATTCTGCTGTCTGAACAAAACGTTCGCACAATTTGTCGTCCATATCTGGATGTCCTAACACGTATCCGCCCCCGTGAATCCATAACATGGCTGGCAGTAAATCATTCGTTCGATCGGCAGGTTCATATATTTTGACAAGCATCTCACCTCCATCGCTCGGAATTTTCCGGCTGGTTGTGTTTACATGCTCTGATTTTCTCACCGATGCAGCCGATACTAAGTTTCTGCTCCACTCTAAATTTCTCTCCAATTCAAACCCTGGAAATTGTGAATATACCTCTTTTAATTCTGGTAATATACGTGTCTCAATACTCATGATAATTCCTCCAAATATAATAATGAATTCGTTCATTTATGTTTTTTTAGTTAATTCTTATCTCTTTTCAGCTTCCCACTTGGAAATTTCCTCTCGTACTCGCGGTGCAACCTCTTTACCGAGCAATTCTATAGCCCGCATTACCAACTCATGCGTCATCGTGCTTAAGGGAACATACATCATGAAACGTGTAATTCCTACATGCTTGCGAAGATGAATAATTTTTTGAGCAACTGTTTCCGGATCCCCTACATACAACGCACCATCAGAGCGGCGGGCAGCATCATAGCTGGAACGATCATAATATGCCCACCCCCGCTCTTTGCCGAGTTTATTCATGCCGTACTGAGTGGACGGGAAAAAGAGTTCTGCGGCCTTTTCTGTATCTTCTGCAACAAATCCGATAGAATGTGAACCTACCCGAAGCTGCGATACATCATGACCAGCATGAGTTGCCGCCTTTTTATACAGTTCTACAAGTGGCGCAAATTTCGTTGGATTTCCACCGATAATTGCAAGAACAAGTGGCAGACCTAGAATTCCAGCACGTATGGCAGACTCCTGAGTACCTCCGCTACCGATCCATACAGGTATAGAATTCTGAACAGGACGCGGGTATACCCCCAGATTATGTATCGCTGGTCGATGGCCTCCACTCCAAGTTACTTTCTCGGATTCCCGTAATTTAAGAAGCAGTTCAATGTTTTCATTAAATAAATCCTCGTAGTCATGCAGGTTATAACCAAACAGTGGAAAGGACTCAATGAAGGAACCCCGACCCGCTATAATCTCGGCACGTCCATTGGAGAGACCGTCAAGCGTAGCAAAATCCTGAAACACACGGACAGGATCTGCTGAAGATAGGACCGTCACAGCACTTGTCAATCGAATCCGTTTTGTGAGGGGCGCGGCAGCGGACAACACCATTGCTGGTGAAGATGCTGCATAATCATCACGATGATGCTCACCTATGCCAAACACATCAAGTCCTACCTGATCTGCAAGGACGATTTCTTCCACGACTTCTTGCAATCGCTGTGCGTGACTCATCACAACTCCGGTCTTAGTATCAGGCTTTGTTTCTACGAATGAAGTAACACCTATCTCCATAATTAATCTCTCCTTATATTTTTCTTTCCTTAAGAGGAATGCTCAAGACAACGGATTAAAGCCGCCCAATCCAACTCACCATAACCATGGGTAATTCCTTCAGAGAGGTGTTGATGAATAAGCTGACCTAAAGGGAGTGGAGCTTGAACTGACTTGGCTGCCTCGATAGCTAATGCAACATCCTTTAACCCGAGCTTCATTTTAAAACCGGCTGGTTCAAATCGCTGTTCAGTCATGATCGCGCCATAGTTCTGATATACTGGAGATTGAAAAAGAGCATTCACAACATCCATATATCGGGACGGCTTAATGCCGTGCTTTTCAACCATGAGCTGCGCTTCCGACAATGATTCCAGCATTGAAGCAATTAGAAAGTTAACGCCTATTTTGACAATGTTACCTTCTTCGCCATGATCCCCAATCTCAAATATCTCTTGACTTAGTACTGTTAACATGGGAAGTACTCGCTGTCTTGCATGTTCCGGACCAGCTAAAATAATGCGCAATGTAGCTGCTTTAGCGGCATCCGGGCGCCCCATTACGGTGGCAGACACAAAGTGCTGGTGTCTCTCCGCATGCAAAGCGGATAATTTTCGAGCCAGATCTACGCTGATCGTACTGGCAGATACGTGAATTCCATTTTCAGATAATCCGTTCAGAACTCCATTTGGTCCCTCAACAATCTCTCTCAAAGCAGCATCATCAGATAACATGGTAATTACAAGATTGCTTTCTTTCGCTGCCTCTAGTGGTGTTTGGACATATCGTGCTCCCTGTTTTATTAATGGTTCAGCTTTTTCAGGGGTCCGATTAAAGATGACTACTTCATAACCCGCTTTCAAAAGGTTTTGTGCCATTGGAAGCCCCATATTTCCAAGTCCAATAAACGATACCTTCATTGGTTGCATCTCCTTATTGTTGATGGAATGTTTCGATAACGGAATGAATGTTCCAGAATGATTAAAAAAATTATGGTCTTACAGATACTCTTCAAATGGCACCTTCAAAATATGAGGAATATAATAACGGAACAATCATTCCAATATTGCTAAAAAAAATTATATCCCTGCAATTATAAAGCTAATCATCTCTTTTGCACGTTCTGGATTTTGACCTGTTTTGGCCATAATATTTATGCTTTGATGTAAATTCAGCAATAAATAAGACAATGTTTTGATATCTGTTGTTTTATCTATCTCTTCCGATTGTTGGCCCTTCTCCAAAAGCTCACAAAATGCTTGTTCCAAATCCGAAAAACTAGTCTGTATCAAGACATTTATCTGTTCATCTGGTGACTCCAATGTTGTAGCTGTATTCGTTACAAAACATCCGCCCGGTAGGCTGGTATCGTATGCCGAAGCAATATGATACTCAAAAAATTGAAGAATTCCATCTCTTACGCTTGATGCTTGTTCAAGAATAGTCTGCTTATTGGAACTCCCTTTTTTATAATGCTCCAGGGCATCTCTGTACAAGGTTTGCTTGTCGGAAAACGTATCATAAAGGCTGGATCGACTAATGCCCATCACTTCCAGTAAATCCGGTATGCTAGCAGCCTCGTATCCTTTTTTCCAAAACAACAGCATTGCTTCGTGTAACGCTTGATTTTTGTCAAATTCTTTAGTCCTGGCGATAAGTAACACCTCCCGTTTCAGAAATATAACATATCTGAACTGATCAGTCCAGAAAAGAATTTCGCAGATTGTCGATCCTTATTGAAAATTTATCCATTAAAGAAATATATATGCTATATTTGATAGGTAACTTAAAACATATTAAGGAAAAGAGGATGTTCTATGAAAAAATTCTTTTTATCTTGCATTGCCATGCTCTTATTTTTGATTCCATTTTCCCCCGCGACTTCCGCTGCCAGTGGAGATCGGCTGATTTATGACATTATGTATAATGTCGCAGGTGGAGGATTAGTGTCAAACAATAACAGGTTCTCGTTTCAATTTGATAATTATGGGGATGCGCAGATCTGGGACGTCAAGTCACGTAAAATGATATGGCACAGCAACACCAAAGACACAAGAATACATAAACTCCAGATTAATTATTTCAGCGGGAAGTTGGTCATATCAGATCCGCAAAACACACCTTATTGGACATCGGATAACCTGGCGTGGGCTAAGGCATGGTACGGAGCAGATAATGTGCCAGCCAATCTTAGAGGCAATGTGCTCATCATGCAAACTGACGGCAATCTGGTGCTGTACAACAATGAAAATCCGGCCTTGGGCTGGTATCCTGTCTGGGCTTCGAATACAGGTGGACAGTAAACAACATAACAGTAATTTGTTAATGGATTCATGCTCTATTCTACCATGATGATGTAATGTGATTCTCATTATAACTTTGTTATACACCAAAAAGATCTCTTGTGCAGTGAATGCTGAAGAGATCTTTTTTATTTTACATATAACCGTCAATTACATCTCAAAAAAGCCAAGTACTGAAAAGCAAGAATTACCCATCTCTGAAATTACACTGGATCTGGCGTTCCGGTCCTGCTTCTCGATTTCTTAAATAGCAATATGGCAAGAAGTAAAGCAATCCCTACAGCTCCAAAACCCAACCAATTCAAATACATGACAGATGTACGACTGATTACAAGCCCACCTAATCCAGATCCCAGTGCAAAACCAAATTGGATAAACGACGTATTTACGCTAAGGGCAATGTCCGGATTACGAGGTGCCAGTGTAACCAGATATAGTTGCTGGGCCGGAGATATGCTCCACGTTGCTAACATAAAAATCATTAAAACCAAGATTAACATGATAAGATTAACTCCAGCTAGAGCAAACAAAAGAAGAGTTACGCCTTGTAACAGAAGGCCTAGACAAATTGTAAACTTTGATCCCTTTGCATCTGCCAATTGTCCGCCCACTTTTGATCCGACAAAGCTGCAAATTCCCGCGAGAAACAGAACACCGCTTATCTCGGTCATGGAAAGAGAAGACGTAGCTTGTAAGAAAGGCGTAATATACGTGAACAGTGTGGAATAACCGCCGATATACAATAACGTAATAAGCAAGGCAGTCAGAATGAGTGGATTTTTCAAAATGGAGAGCTGCATTCTGAGGGTGATCTTTTCTTCCTCTTTGATTGCCGGAACCTTTTTGTAGATAATAAGTAATGGAAGAACACTTAACAATCCAATGAATACAAATAGAACTCTCCATCCAAACATTTCACTAAAAAATGTGCCCAATGGGACACCAAGCACTAGCGAACTGCTTAGCCCCATCAAAATGATGCCGATGGCATTGCCCCTTTTTTCTTTTTCAACCAGTCGTGTCGATACGGCCATCGCTACTACGGTAGCCACTCCTCCGCTAGCTCCTTGAATAATTCGCACCCATAGTAAAGTTTCGTAAGAAAGGTCAACAAGCATAAGTCCGTTGCTGGCTATAAACACACTGAGGGTGGACACCAGTAACTTCTTGCGATCTAT
Source organism: Paenibacillus amylolyticus (assembly GCF_047302515.1). Taxonomy (GTDB): domain Bacteria; phylum Bacillota; class Bacilli; order Paenibacillales; family Paenibacillaceae; genus Paenibacillus; species Paenibacillus amylolyticus_G. The sequence goes on from NZ_CP168019.1 coordinate 2,345,195, forward strand.
ATTTATTGTAAATGCAATGAGAATCGGGGCGATAATGGCCGCTGCTAGAGCAAACACAGTCACCAGTAAACCCACTTCGGAAGTAGATACGCTCAAGTCTGAGGCGATCATTTCTATGACTCCTGTAATAATGTATTCAAGGGTTCCGATCAGAAAAACAGCCAATGCCAAGATATATATAATCCATTTATTTTTCACTTTAATCCACTCCGTCTTCTCTAGTTATCTATTTAGTATTGGAATTTGTATTTCTATAAACTGTACATCTTGTTCTTGAGATAAGGGTAAATATAATTCCCTACCAGCTCCGTTCTCCTTGATCTGATAGTTATTATTCTCAATCCATGTAGCTAGATGAACACAGGCTTTACAGGCAAAGGTGGCATTGGAACGATAAGCAAAGGTGGCCATCATGGGCTCGGCAGGAAGAGTCCGCAGTTGAAATGGGTCGGGAGGTGATCGCAGATCACAGCAGAAGTAACCTATTTCAAACTCGAACTCTTCCTCTTGTCCTGCGATTTCTTTCCACAAAACAACCTGAGGTCCGTCAATCAGTTGGCGCATTTCTTTTGTTACTGACTGATCAAACTGACGAAATAAACTCGGGATCTCCTCTTCCCTCCCGCACCCTGTCTGAAAAAGAAACTGCCGAGCACCTTCCTCTTTGATTCGAATTTCTTGCCCAGTTTCGACGTGCCCCTCTTCCTCTATAAGCTGCATGCGTTCCTCAATCCGGACGAGTTTGGCTTGTTCCGTATCTATAATCTGCTGAATTTCGCTTCTTTTTAGCTTAAACATGCCTTGAATATTCTCCAATGTAATATGTTCCTGTAACAGCTGTGTAATTTGTGGCAACGTAAACCCCAATTCTTTATAAATGAAGATTCGGTTGAGCTCGAGAAGCTGATCTGCGGAATAGTAACGGTAACCCGTATCGTGATCTACCTTTCTCGGCTTAAGTATGCCAATCTGGTCATAATAACGCAGTGTTTTTAATGAGACCCTACTTAGCCTGGAAAACGCACTGATTTTGAACAACATATCATCTCCAATCTAACATAATGCGAGTATATAGTTTCCCGTACAGGGGAAAGTCAAGGGTATATATGCTTCTCATTTGCCTAGCTAAATCAACCACCGTCCTTGTCATCACTCTATGTTGCTGTTATGTGTAAGTCAAAGAACCGTTTCTGAATGAAACGTTCATTTTTTTTGAACAAAAAAATGCCACGCATCGTGGCATCCTCTCGGTACTCATTCAATTATCCTGCTCAGGCAGGTTTGTATTATTTTCCGGTTTCAGCAAATGTTTTAATACGCTCCCCGATCTGGTCTCGAACCCTTTGGAATACGGCCCATTTCTCTTCATCAGACCCTTGCGCTTTTGCAGGATCATCAAATCCCCAGTGTTCCCGCTTCACATGTGGAGGCGTCATTGGACATTTATCTGCGGCATCCCCACACAACGTGACTACGAAATCAGCGTTGTTCAACAACTCTGAATCAATGATATCGGAAGTTTGAGTAGAAATATCCAGAGCAACTTCGTTCATGGCTTCCACTGCTTTTGGATTCAGACCGTGTGCCTCGATTCCTGCACTATAGATGTTCCAGTCCTCACTTAGATATTTCTTGGCCCAGCCTTCGGCCATTTGGCTCCGGCAAGAGTTGCCTGTACACAGGAAGTACAGTGTTTTTTTACTCATATCCATCGTCTCCTCGTTGTTTGAATTATAGAATGCTTAACCACAGGTACAGACCCACTAGCGTAATAAGCAGAGTCGGTACGGTGATCATGATACCTGTCTTGAAGTAAGTGCCCCATGAGATTTTGACACCTTTGGTGCTAAGCACATGAAGCCAAAGCAGGGTCGCGAGTGAACCAATCGGGGTAATCTTGGGACCCAGGTCTGATCCAATAATATTGGCGTAAATGAGTGCCTCCCGAACCGTTCCTGTAGCCGTTGTTGCATCAATGGCAAGCGCATCAAGCAGCACGGTAGGCATATTGTTCATCAAGGATGAAATGATTGCCGCAATAAAGCCCATACCCATCGTTGCAGCAAACAATCTCTGATCCGCCACAGCCTGAATGACCACGGCTAGAAGATCCGTTAAACCCACGTTACGTAGACCATAAACCACGACATACATGCCGATGGAAAAAAATACTATGGCCCACGGCGCTTCTTTGAGAACCAATGTAGTTGGTACAGCTGAACTGCGGGAAGCCATGATCAGGAAGAATATCGCGACAATACCTGCCACAAAAGATACGGGAATGCCGATAAATTCACTGGTAAAGTATCCAATAAGCAGAACCCCTAACACCACCCACGACAACCGGAACATTTTCATATCCTTAATGGCAGATAACGGAGGCTTCAATTCACTGGCATCAAAACGTTTGGGAATACTCTTGCGGAAAAAGAGATACAGTACACCGATACTCGCCGCCAGCGAGAACAGATTTGGAACAAACATCCTTCCCGCGTACTCCATAAACGTAATACCAAAGAAATCGGCAGACACAATGTTGACGAGGTTACTTACAACCAGCGGCAAGGAAGTTGTATCCGCAATAAATCCGCTGGCGATAATAAATGGAAATACTTTTTTCTCATCAAAATTCAGTGCACGTACCATAGCTAAAACAATGGGCGTCAGAATCAGTGCGCCTCCATCATTGGCAAAGAAAGCAGAAACCACCGCTCCCAGGATGGAGACGTAAACAAACATCCGTACACCATTGCCATGAGCGGCTTTGGCCATATGTAAGGCAGCCCATTCAAAAAAACCAATACGATCCAGAATTAATGAGATCAGAATGATTGCGACAAAAGCAAGCGTGGCGTTCCATACAATTTGTGTCACATCCCATACATCTTCAAAATTGACCACACCGACAAGTAAAGCAAGGATTGCTCCGCCGCAAGCAGACCAACCAATTGACAGGTTTTTAGGCTGCCAAATAACGAGTACAAGTGTAATCAAAAAGATGATGCAGGCTAACAGCGTAGAAAACAAAACCATACACCCCCTTCCAGTTCGACTTAATTTATATTTGCATATAATGATATGCTTATATATTGATCAAAAATTAATTACATACTGAAGTAAAGTTTTCTTTATTTAACGATTTAAGAATAGTTGCTGTATCTGGCATCAATTCCAGGACAGATGTAATATAGGGTGTATTCTCTACATTTAAAGAGTAGTATACCCACTGACCACGTTTATTTTCTTTAACCAAACCTTGATCCTTCAGCTTGCGCAAATGTTGACTAATTCCAGGTTGTGACATGTCTAAAATCTCTACAAATTCACATACGCACCATTCACGTTCTTTGAGGAGAGTAAGAATAGTAAGGCGTGTTTTATCGCCCAGCAATTTAAGCTTATCCGCTGCCTCTTGCATAGAATCCATAGCACTTCCTCCTTCAATAATATATAAGTGTATGCTTATATTATAATATCAAAAAAATGAAGTCAATGTTTATTTGATGATTAAGTCCAAAAAGCATTGGTTCGAATTCGAATCAACGCTTTTTGGAGTTTGTGATAATTTTCTATATAAACAGGTTATGATTTGCTTGTGATGCTTGTCCAAGATAATAACCGACCCCACCAATTTTGACTTCCTCTATTAATTCTTCACGCTGAATTCCCATTAAATCCATGGACATTTGGCAGGCAACGATCTCTACTCCTTGTGCAATTGCGCTCTCAATCAATTCTTCCAACGAAGGTACATGATGTTTTTTCATCAAACCACGGATCATCTTCGGGCCTGCTCCGAGCATATTCATTTTGGACATGCCAAGCTTCTGGCTACCGCGAGGTAACATCATATCAAACATACGGCCGATCATGGTTTTGGATAACTTCTGCGGTTGCGGCTTACGAATGATACTCAATCCCCAAAATGTGAAAAACAGGGTTACTTTCCGTCCACTCGCTGCTGCCCCATTTGCAATAATGAGTGAGGCGATCGCTTTATCCAGATCACCACTGAAGACAACCATCGTGCTGGCAGGATCGCTGATGGGGGAATCCGATACGGGTTGTGCTGTATTTTTAACAATGACGGACTCAATGGTACCGCCTTTCATTCTTTCCAACTGCAAGATTGTGGAACCCGACATCGTGGCCCATGCTTTGACATCTTCATAGAATCCTGGATCGGAAGCCTTCACGCGAAGGGTTTCTCCGTTCGAGAGTTGATCCATTTTCTGCTTAACCTGAATTAGCGGACCAGGACAACTTAATCCACATACGTTCAACTCATGATCAATACGTTGCGGCTGTGTTGAGTCAGTCGGAATAGACTTTTTTTCCTTAACGTCCACCGCAGGATCATGATGATCTTGTTTTTCAGTAGTAAATGGAGCAGGCTTAAACTGGGCTTGACGGTATGTTTTATAACCACCACTCAAGTTTTTTACGCTAAAACCATGCTGACGCAAAATTTGCGAAGCAGTGTAACCACGTAAGCCGACTTGACAGTATAGCCAGATTTCTTTGGATGGGTCTAATTCATCTAAACGTTGACGAAGCTCATCAACTGGAATAGAGAGTGAATCCGGAATATGACCATTTTGATGCTCGATTTCACTGCGAACATCCAGAAGTATCGACTGCCCCGGCTGACGATCAGCCAGTTGATTATAAGTGAACGTCTGAACACGTCCGGTAATCATATTCTCTGCTGCATATCCAGCCATATTCACGGGATCTTTGGCAGAGGAATAAGGTGGCGCGTAACTCAGTTCAAGCTCTGTTAAATCCCGGACATGTCCTCCGAAATGAATGGCTACAGCAATATCATCAATTCGTTTATCCACTCCATCATAACCGACTGCTTGTGCGCCTAAAATTTTACCTTGCGGAGTAAACAGCAGTTTAAGAGTAATTGCGCTTGAACCCGGATAATACGATGCATGAGAAGCAGGGTGTACGATAACGGTTTGATAGTCCACGCCCAGACGTTGCAGTGTTTTTTCATTACTGCCTGTCGTCGCTGCGGTCATTCCAAATACTTTGATAATGGACGTACCTTGTGTTCCTTTATAGGTAGAAGGAAGCCCAGCGATACGGTCGGCAACAATACGTCCTTGTTTGTTGGCAGGTCCGGCAAGTGGAATCGTTGCCTTCGTACCATGAATGGTTTCCGTTACTTCGATGGCATCCCCAACAGCATAGATATGTGGCACACTACTTTCCAAGGCTTCATTTACGATAATATGTCCACGTGCACCCAGCGAAACGCCGCTATCTTTCAAAAAATAGGTGTCTGGTGTTACGCCTATCGCAAGAATAACCATGTCAGCTGTCAACACATGACCATCGGCAAGTTCAACCCCTATGCCCTGCTCTAAGGAATGAAATCCCTGAACACGCTTGGAAAACAGCAGGTTTACACCATGATTCTCCATTTCCTGTGCTAATGCGGCTGCTAACTCGGTATCATAGGGTGTGAGTACTTGTGCGTTCCCCTCAATCAGCGTTACATCCAGACCAGCTTCCTTTAAATTCTCAGCCATTTCCACACCTATAAATCCACCGCCTATTACGATCGCATATTGGTTGTTAGACGAACTTATCTGGTCTTTGATCCGATCAATATCTGGAATACTTCGTACGGTATAAATTAGCGGATTGTCCTTGCCCGGCAGATCGGGAATGATCGGTTTAGCACCTGGTGACAATATCAACTCATCATAGCTTTCTTCATATGCACCGCGCTCTTGGGACTGTATCTTAACCACTCGCTTCTGCGAATCAATAGCTACGACCTCACTTCTTAAACGCACATCAATACGAAAGCGATCTGCCATCCCTTTTGGCGTTTGCACCAGCAGACGCTCTCGATCATCGATTGAGCCACCTATATAATAAGGTAAACCACAATTGGCAAATGAGATATAGGGTCCTTTCTCAAAGATAATAATCTCGGCATGTTCATCCAGACGGCGAAGACGTGCAGCTGCAGAAGCACCTCCAGCTACACCGCCAACAATAAGTACTTTTTTGCTCATGATTCACAATCATCCTTTTCAAATAAAGTTTTAATAATCTGTTCAACCCGTTGATCGGCAAGCACATAGTTCACTTCAAGACCATTCCGCTCCGTAGCAACAATACCTGCACTACGAAGTTTCTGGAGGTGTTGAGAGACTGTTGATTGGGGAAGATCCAGACATTCCTGCATATAAGAAACATTACATTTTTTTTTCATCATCAGTCCCCGCACAATGCATAAACGAATGGGGTGAGACAAAGCTTTCAGCAGATTAGCTGGTTCATCGAACTGTTTAATGTTATTGCTGTCAAAAGCGGGAGTGTTCAAAAGTATTCCTCCTAAATCGTTATATCGTAATAATACGATTTATTGATTCTCATGTCAAATGTATTCTGGAGTGAATACGCTCATTAAGTCGCATAGCCTCTCAGCCCTACGGTTTTGACTTGTTCCAGGTGGATGATAAAAATGCCTGCCAAAACCGCTAAAAGCGACATTTGACAGGCAATCATGCTGTATCAGTTCTTCATAAAATAGTGATTTAATTGAACATCTTATGTTAGAGTATGACCGGCTGAATCAGTCCGTCCTTACCAAAAAGAATCGGCTCCATACATATTTCGCGGTGATACCCCTTTCCAGATGAAAATCTGGATAGTGGCGTTACAAAACGGTGATAGGCAATCCGTAGTTGACCGGTTTCATTTTCATTAAAGATACAGTGATGACCTGTTCCCAGCATGCCCTTCTCCACATTTTTGCTCAGGATTGGGTATCGATAGGTAATTGGACCATATAATTGCTCTGCCGTACCATAATTCACATGATAGTCTTCGCTACCTGTGTCATCACAGGACCATGTAAAGTGGTATAGTCCACCCTGCTTCAACACGGCTACCGCCTCACGAAAATCATGCAAGCCCGCCAGATTGCTCATTGTGTCCTCAACGACACTTATCATGTCTTCACCAAGCTCCACAATGGCAGCATGTCCATTACCAAATAGCAGATACGTTCTTCCATCCTCTTCGACATAGATGGAGGGATCAATGGCCTGACCCATGGTGATGCCCAGACGTTTCAACTGCTCCATTGTGATTAAAGGCTGTGACTCGGCCAGGAATGGACCAATCGGTGTATCTGCTACAGCAACGCCAATGGCACTCTCGCCGTTCAGCATTTTGCCACAGAAATAAAAATAGAACTTTCCGTTTCGGCTGGCAATTGCCGGTGCCCAGGCATTACCGGTTGCCCAAGTGACATCCTCTGTTCCCAGATCAAGGATGACACCTTCATCTTGCCAATGCTTCAGGTCTGAAGAAGAAAACACCTTGAATTGTGTCCCTGACCACCCCTCGAAGCCATCTGTTGTTGGATACATATAGTAACGATCCCCAAACTGTGCGATATCAGGATCGGCATATTGTCCGGGAAGCACCTGATGACCATCTCCAAAAGCCGCGAGAAGCAGGCTGCACTCCTCAGCTGTGATTGGCAGGACACTTCCATGACGCTTTTGAGTTGATCCCATATCGAATTCACCATCAGGGACGATTCGGAAGTCTCCACTTCCCAGATCTGTAGTCAGCAGAGGAAGATAACCCTTGCCTTCAGCAAATCGATCAACAATCAGGCACCATTCCTCCCGGTCATTGAATTTAAAGATTTGAGGTCCCTCCACACCTGCCATAGCCTCCAGTACCGGAGCTTGAAGCGTAACAAATGCCCCTTTGTCGAGAGAGTCTCCTTTTTCTACCCGTATGTTTTTGGTTGTTTCATCCTTGGAGTATCGATAATAAGAGCCATCTGCAGGAAGAATCGTTGTATCAATAATATGATTATCCCGCTCAATGTATTTTTCCGATGCAGAAAACGTACGAAAGTCTTTTGTACGAGCACTGTATATTTTTTGCTTTCGTTCTTGCTCCTGAGGTTCCTGCGTCGCAGAAGCCCAGAATACAAGAAACTCATCTGCCATTTCATCATACACAGCTTCTGGTGCCCAGACACATCCAGCGCCCTCAACACCTAGTGTAACGTTCCATGGGGATGACCAGTTTAAGAGATCGCTGGATTCCCATACGATTACGTCACGGCTCCCGGCATTAACGGCATGAGTCCATCCTTTGCCGCTTGCGATGCGGAGATCCGTAGCAATCAGATAAAAATTTTTATCCTTGACTGAACGAACCAGAAACGGGTCCCGTACCCCCTTTTCTCCAAGGTCGGAAAACAGCACAGGTGAGCCTCCATTAAGATCCTTCCAGTGAAGACCATCCTCGCTATAGGAGAAATAAACCTGCTCTCCGTCTGGTTGTTCGCCAATAAAATGTACAAAGAGATACCCATCATAATTTGGAGTTGTTTTGGTCAATGGTAAAGAGCCTCCTGAAAATGAAATTGATGTTATACTAATAGTAATATAAAAATGAAAGCGTTCTACTTATGTTGTATCATACTTCAAAAATAGCAGAATGAGTATATTTTTGTAATCTCGTATGTTGCAGATCATGTGAATCTTTCGCCGGAAACATTTTGCCCTGATTGGAAACCTTAACTTGCTCCTCATGCAAAGAAATAAAGTTATCGCCGTATTTGTTTATTTTACCTCAGGTATACATAATTCTTGGTTTTCATTTACATATAAATGCTAATCTTCTTAATGATGAACAAATGAATATAGATTCATGGATTCATTTTGTTTTTGAGATATTACGAGGAGGAATCATTGTGAAATTATCCAAAAGAGTATTACCAGCGGTAGCGCTGACTCTGGCTGTATCGGCTTCTACTCTCTTGTCCGCCGGACAAGCAAGTGCCGTTCAAGCTGTAAGTGTGGAGAAAAAACAAATCAAGAATATCATCTTCCTCATTGGGGATGGCATGGGGACCTCTTATACTTCAGCCTACCGTTATATGAAAGATGATCCTTCGACAAAGGGCATGGACAAAACCGTATTCGACCCTTATCTTGTTGGGGCACAAATGACCTATCCGGATGATGATAAACAAAATGTAACGGATTCCGCTTCCGCAGCAACGGCTATGTCGGCGGGCGTGAAAACATACAATGCGGCCATTGCGGTTGACCCTGAGCAGAAGGAAGTCAAAACGGTACTTGAGCAGGCCAAAGAAAACGGCAAGTCCACGGGACTCGTGGCTACATCGGAGATCACTCATGCCACACCAGCTGCATTTGGTGCCCATGATATCAGTCGAAAAAATATGGATGCAATTGCCGACGATTATTATGATGAGTTGATTAATGGCAAGCATAAGGTGGATGTACTTCTGGGTGGAGGGAAATCCAATTTTGTACGCGAGGGTCGTGACCTGACGAAGGAGTTCCAGAAGGCCGGATTCAGTTATGTGACGGATCGTTCCTCTCTCCTTGCCGATAAGAATCAACAAGTGCTTGGACTGTTTGCGGACGGAGGTCTGGACAAGTTGATTGATCGTACTGCTGCAACTCCATCATTGGCTGAGATGACCAATACAGCGATTGATCGCCTCAGTTCGAACGACAAAGGATTCTTTCTAATGGTCGAAGGCAGCCAGATCGACTGGGCAGGACATGATAATGATATCGTTGGTGCGATGAGTGAAATGGAAGATTTCGCAGCAGCATTTCAGGCAGCTATTGATTTTGCCAAAAAAGACGGTGAAACACTTGTCGTAGCTACTGCCGACCACTCCACAGGTGGACTTACGCTTGGAAAAGACGGAGAGTACAACTTCTTCGTAGACCCGATCAAAGCTGCACTGCGCACACCTGACTTCATGGCATCAAAAATTGCGAAAGGTGCTTCGGTTGAAGAAACACTGAAAAGTTATCTCAAACTGGAGTTGAAACCTGAAGACATTCAATCGGTGAACGAAGCAGCCAAAAGTGCGGATGTAACAAAGATTGATAATGCTATTGAAGCGATTATTGATAACCGTTCATTTACCGGCTGGACAACAGGTGGACATACAGGTGAAGATGTTCCGGTCTATGCCTACGGTCCGGCAAGTCATCGCTTCGCCGGTTTGATCGACAACACAGATAATGCCAAGATCATATTTGATATTCTCAGCAAGCACCAGTAATTCGACAATAATTCAGTAGTTTACGATCATCCCTTCTCTTCTTTCATCCGAAGAGAAGGGATTTTTTTCATAAAATCCTTATTGATATGCCATTTAGTGTCCATTCACTTCGAGTAAGGCGTACGATGCCAGACGGATGCAAGAGCATGCCTGTTCCGAATTTGCTGATATGCATTATATCCCATGGATTTGGTTACCTTATACAAAACCGCTTGCATTGAAGGGAGAGAAATCCGATAAATGCAGTTAACGATTGGTTAAGGCAGATTAGCCACAATTATATTCTCATTGTCATTGCTGCAGTGCTCTTTTTTGCAGTTAAAGCCGTCATTGGATTCTATACGTACAAGCATTATGATAAAAAATTGGATGCACTGACAGATAAGGTGGATCGCCTTCTGGAGGAGAAGACAACGGAGTGATGCAGCTTATTGTGAGCTATAGAAGTAACAAGCTTTGGAGGAGAATTGCATGTTAGGAAACATTCTGTTGGGTATGGTCATTCCCATTATATTGGGTGTATGGATTCTGCGTCGGAACTTTACAATCCTTATTCTATATTATCCACTTGGTGTGGCTATTTCAGCATCCATCAACAATATCGGGTTTAATTACTTCTGGAATATTCTTCCGAATACTCATAATCAATCCTTGGCTGCTCTTCCAATGGATCTGGGGGTCTATCCGATTGCCGGCTGTTTGATGATGTATGCCATTATAGTCAAAGGTGCCGGGCCATGGTTGGCGATCCTAGTTGCATCATTGTCGCTGACAGTCATTGAATGGTTTGCCAAAATGATGGGGCATGTCATTTATTTTAATGGATGGAACATTATTGGGACCTTTTTGTCATACCTCCTGCCATTTTTTCTTGCTTATGGTTACAGTAAACTATTGAGGTATACGAAGTGAAGTTTCACTGAAGCTTTCGACTAATAAGGTGGGACAGATGATATGCGTTAACGCTGATGGGCATACGTGCATATCTTAACTCATATTGGTCTTGGAGGGATTCGTAATGTATGTGGCATATCCTTATGGTTACAGGTATACTTTTACTCCGGTATGGGCAACATCATCAGTCGAAGCACTTGAATTAATCAAAACGGCTGTACAGGGAGAACGAAACGATGAGATGTTCTATGATTCCCTGATTCAGTTGTCACCCGATGCCAATCAGGCTACCATCATCACGAGCATCCGCAATGATGAACGCGGACATAATCAAATGTTCCGCCAAATGTACAAGGATCTGACAGGTCAGGAGATTTCGGGCGTAAACAGTGAGCCAGTTGAGACGGTCACCTCTTATCTCGGCGGACTGCAAAAGGCGTTTCAGGGTGAATTGGCCGCCGTGGAAAAGTATAGAAAAATATGGTTTGGTCTCCCGTATGGCATATATAAAGACACGGTGTGGGGAATCATCCTGGACGAACAGAAACATGCCGATAAATATAACAATCTGATTACCTACAATTTGCCGAGATAGTCATGTATGGGATAAATAACACGCGTATTTTTTAATGATGAACAATTGAAATCAACGAAAAACCAGTGAATGAGTAAAGCTCACTGGTTTTTTTGCTTTGCCGAGTCGCTCTTTTATAATCCTGAGTTTAAATGCACTCTTCCAACGTATCAGGTTCCACATGAACGTGAACGGTGTATACGTCATGTTCCTCAATTAACTCGTTCTCCACGTCTGTACAGATATCGTGTGCTTGTTGAAGATCCAGCTCAGCATCAACTGTTATGACAACGTCTACTACAACGTTATTGCCATAGTTCCGCGCTCTCACGTCTTTAACTGTCTCTACGCTGTCAATTCCGGCAATCGTTTTTTTGTACTCCTGAATCAGTTCAACATCAAAACCATCCGTCAGATGATGTGTGGCTTCCTTGAAAATGTCCCAAGCGGTCTTGCAGATCAGGAAACCTACAATGACAGCCGTTACAGGGTCCAGCCATGGGAGGCCGAACTGGGAACCCGCGATCCCAATGACCGTACCGGTGCTCACCCAGGCATCGGAGATATTATCTCGAGCTGCAGCCATGACTGCCTGACTTTTAATACGAGTAGCAAGTCTCTTGTTATAGCGATAGACCAGATACATGATAACTGCGCAGAAAATGCCTGTGTACCCAGCGATGATATCCGGAGATTCATGTTTACCCTGAAACACAGAACCAATGGCTTGAAACAGTACTTGTAAACCTACTGCCATCATAATGAAAGAAGCAACAAGTGACGCAACGGTCTCTGCTCTCCAGTGACCATATGTATGATCTGTGTCGGCTGGGCGTTGGGCAAGCTTCAAACCGATCAGTACAGCTATTGAGGCCACAATATCGGTGGCATTGTTTAATCCATCCGCCTTGAGCGCTTCTGATCCGGCCATATTGCCAACGATCAGTTTTAATACGGTCAAACATATGTAGGCGATAATGCTGATGATAGCTCCGCGCTCCCCCAGCTTTAGATTATCGTATTTAAGTTGATCCACATGATATCCTCCTGCAATCTTCAATTCAAGCACGTGTATGATGGTACCATTGAAGATTTGTGTGGGTCTAGAGAAACGTTTTGAGTGTGACGAAACATAATCTGAACGCGGCAATTTTTTTACAAGAATCCAAAAAAGTTGGATTTGGCAAACTTAAGTGATTAATGGGTGGTAAGAGGAAGGTGGCCGACTGCCTTCCCTTGTAACCACACTTTCTTGCACTTAGACATAAAGAGCCGAATGGATCGTTTTGATCCACTCGGCTCTTAGCATTATTTTACAATCATTTGTATAACATCACTTACCGTTGTTCCACTTTCATTCATAAATCACTGCCCTCAATCAGAAAGTGTCGGTTCACCTTGCACCTCATTGGCAAGCAGCTCCGAATCATCAGAATGCCGTTCGAACATAACCGCGTCAACCCTCGTATAGATCATATCCGCAGGAAGCGTTGGAGGGTCTACCGTTGTAGGTGTAACTCTGGTTAACCGGACATACTCGCTGCCGTCACCCGTAAAGTCGAACGTTCCCAGATTAACCCAACCCGATGAGCCGACTGTTGCATCTATATAGGTGATCTCGGTACCCGTTTTATGTTTCACTTCCACTTTGACATTGTTATCGTTTGCGGTCGTATGGACGAGTTTATAGATCGAGACCGTATATTTCCCCTCTGGGAACTGGCCTTTCCACGTTGCTGATGAGCCTTGAACTGTTGAATAGCGGGATTTAACCCCAATTTTGTATCCGGCTAAATTGCTTTGGCTCCACGACCCTTCTGTCGTGTATAACCCCGTTGTATTTGTACTATCGACGATAACCGTTAGGTCCCTGATCGAGATGTTCAAAGGTGGTGTGGTTAAGGTCACTCCGTCAATCGTAACAGTAGCCCATACCTCAATGTGATCCGTGTTCCCATCGAGATTAAGAAGAGTCAACAACCCACTGCTATTCACTTCGGCCAGATCCGTACGATCAACGAAATACTGCACATCGGCCTGTGTTAGATCACCGACCAAACCGTTATCCAAATAACCGGTTACGGTCAGTTGTGCGGTTTGAGTCATCTGCAGTTCGTTCCGATCGGACAGGATCACAGCAGACTCCAATTGCGGTACCCTGTTTGGGTCCACCCACATGATTGCATCGGCAACGACTCTGGACTTGTTGGCCTTATTGGTTAGTTCCACGTACCCGCTATCGCCTGCAGCAAAAGGATAATCCCCCAGGTGCACCCAAGTACCATTCGCCGTTGTCGCATCAACAGTAACCGTATCGGAGCCTCCGCTATAATAAACGGTAAACGAGGCATTTGTTGCCCAATTTTCACTCGCAGTGGTGATTTGCGGAATCTTGTAATACACACTGTAAGTGACACTTTCCGGCAGCTCAGGCCGCCATCTCATTTTGCTTGTCGCTGTGCCGGTCGTAGATTTGGCATACACGTAGTTATCATAATAATAATCGTTAGCTGTCGTATCCCTTATCCAGACCCCTTCTGTCTCCGCCTCCGTATTATCCACGATGATGGTTGAACTATCCTGCCCATCGGGTTGGAGTGGAGTTTCCGATACCTGATCCGGCAGATAGAGTGTCCGTTTACGGGTCTGTTTCCCCTCCGATTCCACGTAATACGTGAAGGTTTGGGATAGATCATTCACCCGTATCGACCATTCCATCGGATATATCGTATCTGGGATGGTCGTGTACGTGGCCCCGCCATCCAAGGAATAATGGATTGTCGCTGGTTTCGTCGTTTTGGCCTGCACATAAGCATCATAGACCGTTTCGTCGGGCTTAACCATCAGCATGCCTTTGACCGCATCGATTGGACTGTGGATGTCGAAAAAATAGCTTGCATCCGATGTATCAGCCGTTCTGACCTGATGCAGCGGCACATTAATGTTAAGTCCTTCTACAATGATCGCGGTGATGCCCTTGCCTGAAACCGTGGCTTGAATGATTCCGCCACTCATAACTGCTTGCTCTGGTGTACCATTGTCGCGGACGATCGTTACGGTGTAGTCCTGTGCCGGGTTGAATCCAATGATATGTTCATTCAATTCAATTGGAGTCTGAACTTCTTCTGAAGATGCGTTGCTTAACCCGATGTAGAATTTATCCCTGCTCTCACCCGTTATCCAATTCAATTGAGGATGATTGGTCTTAATAATCCCCTTGGGCATCCAGAGCCAAACGTCCGAATTACCATAAAATTGCCCTGGTTTATTCCCATAGAGATGATATTTAAACCATAAAAAATTCGTTTCAAAAACGGAAGGAAACGTAATACTCCCGTTTGATTTCAACGATTGTTCGCTGATCAAATAATCCATCGTTTGCCCGAGCTGCCCCGGGATATGGTGATAATAGATGGATGTAGCCCCGCTTGGGCCTTCCAGAGGAAAATCCGGTTCAAGTTGGCTAACGGCGAAGCCTTTATAGTAATAACCTGGATAACTGGAATATCGTCCAATAACCGCATTATGAGCAATATCCTGCAGCAGTTCATCCCCCGTATAGAGCGACAATCTCAGCATGAATGGAGCTTCCTGAGCATTCATCCGATAATAACCGGTTGTACTTCCTGCTTCAAATGTCAATCCGCTCGGTGAAACAAGCCAACGCTCCGCTTGAACACCTCCGGCTATATCTTCGGGAAGCTTGAGCCTAGGATATTGAAATTTACCACTTTCCGGCCAATGGAACGACTCCGCATAATTATACGTCTCAGGCTGAGGAATCGTAACGTTACCTTCAGGAACCGGGCGAGCAACAAACATGGTTGCATACCGTTTGGCTTCCTTATAAGCGGCATTCAAGTATTTGGGATCCTGCGTTTCCTCATATAACTCCAAGATCTCCATCCACAGCTTGCTATAATAATAAATGAACTCATTTTTACTCACATCGATGGATGCAGGCGTATCGATATGTTGCGTGATATAACTATCGGCTGCATCTTTCGCAGCTTGCAAATACTGCGCCTCTCCCGTCATACGATACATCATCAGGGGCTGAATGACAGGCCCGCGGTCTTTCTGATCCGGGTCACGTACGAGGTATTCTTCCTGTGCCAGCGCCCCAATACCAGCTGTAGTGCCCATCATCTGGTGAACAGCGGTGACACTTGAAACATCAAACGGCAGAGTAGCCATTTTCCATAACGAAGGCACACCGTATACTTTTTTCTGCGTTGGCGACCAACCGATACCGTTTCGCGATACGCCATACTGGACGGACGGCAGTGCTCTCGTATCGTATAGCTGGTCATCTCCAGTCAAATAGTAAGCCCCCAAAAGAACCGCATTTGAGCTTGTTCGGACGCTATCCTCGTTTTCGATATCGATAAAACCCTTGGCACGGCTCCACCACCCGCTGGGTGACGGAACATAATTAACAGAGTCGTCTCCTTGCGGCTCAATCTTAAGCAAATCGATCATATTAAACATCGCGTCAGTAAGCGACTCTGACACATTTTCGCGGTATGCTGAATAATCGTACTCATTGCGAAGAATATCCGCGTAGGACTCATACAGATTGCTTTTTTGAGCGATTAGCCCCATATGAAATTGATAGGTACTTTCTGCGGTCATTTGCGAATAAGTCCCTAATTGAGGCGCATACAGGATGGGCTGCACGCTGCCTTCGTTGTTGACCAGGCTCATGCCAAGCCGTTGTTTTGTAACACCTCCCGTCGGTTCAAATTCAACCGGAAGCTCTGCCGAAGGTACAAATACGCCATACGTCAATGGATTTCCTGAACCATCATTTTTCTCAACCAGGCTCATCGGAGCGCTCAGCTCTCTTAAACTTGTTGATTCCACCGTACCTACCATTTTGGCATGTGACCTGAATCCATTTAACACTTCATTGATGCCTGAGACTGCCTCTGTTGTGAAGGACTGATATCCAATCACATAATTGCCGTCGCGGCGAGGTGTAAAGGCAAAAGAAACATCTGGTTTATCCCCTGCCATGGACCAGTTCACTTCAAAATCGTAATCACTGCCATGCGTAGAATCGGTTAATACCGCCGTCTGGCTGTCTGGAAAATGGACCCCGTCGAATGTAATCCAGCGTTTGTTCATCGTATCGTAGTAATTGGTTCGGCTGCCCGCATTCCCATCCAATAAAACCCATTGCTCCTCAAGTCTTTCCGATTCATTATTGATTGGGACCCAGTTCCCTGTCTCCGTGTTTTTGTAGAACATGTCACGAACGATGGATTTGCCCCCATCCCATGCCGCTTCATAAAAGGTCGCCTTATAGTTATCATTTTCGATGCTGCCTTTCTCTGTGTAACTGAGATTCGCTAAGGTACGGCTTCTTAACGGGGAGAGCGGTGGTGCTTGTTGTCGGATATTCCCCTCGAACTTGACTGCATCAGCCCGCGTAATAATTGTACCCGTAGAAGGCTGCGTTCGAGTCAGCCTGACAAATTCGCTATCATCACCACTAAACTCATACTCCCCCAGATCCACCCATCCAACCGATGGACCTGACGAAGGTCTAAGATCCATAAACTTAACATCCGTAATCCCGTTATGAACAATCTCAATTTTCACATTACTATCTGCTTTATCCGCCCAATCCAGCTTATAGAACGATATTCTCGCCGTCCCTGCTTCCAAGCGTGGATTCCAGGTGATGCTTCTACCTACAGCGTCTGTAAATTTGGAACTGGAATTATTGTATCCCTTCACTCCTGCACTTGTCGTCCAATAAGGAGCGGAGAACCCGTTACTGACGTTGCCTGAATCAACCGTAACGACATGATCAATTGTGAGGCTCCCATCATCAATGATGATTGTCTTATGTGGCTCTTTCTGCGTTATATTCCCTTCGAACTTGACCGCATCCGCGCGCGTAAGGATCGTGTTTGTGGTGCCGGTAGACCGGGTCAATTGAACAAATTCTTCACCAACTCCAGAAAAATAGTACTCTCCCAAATCAACCCACCCTGCTGGAGCACCAGATGAGGGTCTTAGATCCATATAGACTACATCCGTTGTTCCATTATGAACAATCTCGATTTTTACATTGCTATCAGCCTTATCCGCCCAATCCAGCTTATAGAACGATATTTTCGCCGTTCCTGCTTCCAAGCGTGGATTCCATGTTATCGTTCTGCCTGCTGTACTCGTATATTTGGTGCTGGAAAGATCATACCCCTTCACCCCTGTGCTTGTAGTCCAATTTGGAGCCACATATCCATTGTTCTCATTACCCGCATCAAGTGTCACAACATCATTGATCTTGATACTCCCGTCATCGATGATAATCGTCTGATAAGGTAAGGTCTCCGCATAAGCGGTCCTTGTTCCGATCAGGCTGGAAGGAACTACGACCGTCAACATGAAAACGATGAAGAAAAACAGCTTCCTTTTGACCATACAATTCACAGCCTCTCCTTAAAATGATAACGCTTCCATAAATGCATTGCCTTTTGCTCAAATGATTGTAAAAAAGCAATTAACCTTCCCCTTCTGTCTAATTCCGCTCTGTCGTTTTTATCTTAGCATGTTACATGACGGTGAAATTTCTTTCATTTTAAGAATTTCTTATACGATTTTAAGTAAAAAAAGAAACCTACATCCTAATTGATTGCTCAGTTGCAGTCAGATAGAATATAGGTCTTCCAAGTGTTCCAAGAGGACTAATCAATTATAAAGGCGGCTGCACCAATAACAACTTTCCAAGCTGAATGACGGTTTGATCATACCAAGCTGGATGCTGCCGAACATGTTCCATACCTCGTTCATTGCCACTTGCCTCAAACACGACAGCTTTGTCTGTCTTCTCGTGACCGATCTCGAAGCGAACCGTATGTTTCCCATTTGGTAGCTCCGGCAAGAAAACATATTGATTTCGATTATGATCGTTATAGGGTGTGAATCGATCAACAAGGAAGGGTTCCCCTCCATCCACCGACACCTTCAATCGGCCAGAATCCGGCCCCCCGATATCAAATAAGCCGATGTGGGTTCCCTCAAACTCCACTGTGATCGTCTCTCCGGCATCAACTGCTCGCCATAGACCGGGGAACAACCAATCGTACTCACGCACTAAAGGAAAATCATCAGGGGTCATGTAAGACCACCCTGCGGAAAAATGAGTAAGACGATCCAGTGGCAGCATGGTTGCATACTCCCAAGGATTGGACGGGACCAAGGGGTCCTGCGGCAAGTGATGTTCGACTTTTCCCACGTGATCACGAAGTTCTCTGATTTTCTCAAACGACCGGGTGATTGTATCTGTGTAAATCTGATGTCCTTTGGGGATCGTTGGATGGATCGAATCATGCGTGAAAATAACTGCTCCGGGGATGGATACGTCTGCCCTTGAAGTAAAAATAAGCTTTCCATCCGAAACCAATTGACTGACCGCTACGCCCAGATGAATCGAAGGAATGCCGTAATAGTCGGCGACTTCCTCTTGCATAAGAGCGCTCTTCTGGTATTCGCCGGATTGAAATGAGATCAAATCCCGCTCCTTAACCGTATATACAAACAGGATATCGGTAAACCGGCTCCTCTTGCGAATCTGTCGGACAATGCCTTCGATCCGCGCTTTGGATTCGGGAACTCCGCCATCGTTGCCAACAAATTCAACAAACACAAGATCAGGCTGATGACTCAGTACATCTGTCTCCAAACGGGCGCAGCCGAGGTCCGATCCTGTCCCATCAATGCCTGCATTCACAGAGCGGATATCCGCATTGGGATATTGCCCCCGCAGCCAATCCGCCGTCATGACCCTGTATCCTTTCGAACGTGTATTACTGCCGCCAAAATAAACGATGGTCACGGTTTCCCCATTTTCCAACTTCTGAATGACATTAGGCAGCCCTCTCCGAGGAAAAAATTCCTTCATTGTGACTTCACCGCCCTCACTTAGCGTTATTAGGAGCAAAAAGTTTTACAGCAAACACTTCATAATAAGGCGAACCATACGTTGCACAGAAATCAAACCGGATTTGGGTTACAGCTTGTGCATGCACCTGATGTTTATTCAACGAAAGATAATTCCCACGGACTTTAGTTACACTCTCGGTCCCGTCTTCTAAAGTTAAGGTCACATCATAATCTTGAATTAATGGTTCGATTGGATCGTCGAAATGCTCCAAATTCAGCTGCGAATTGAAAACAAGGTGGATTTCATCCAGATTCTTGGGGCTTGCAAAACCAAATTCCAACCATTCCTGTCCTTCCGTACGTTCCGAAATCCAGCTGTTCGGCAAACCATAAGGTCTGGAAAAACCGTTGACGACATTTGCGGGATTATACATATCCTGGAATGGTATCAGGTCTTTGAAGCAAATGCTCTTATTAAGTTTCTTCAGCCTGGCAGGCTCTTCCGGTCTATAAAGGAAGCTAACCGCTCCAGTCATTTTCTCTTCATTGCTGTGTACAGTGAGGTCCGCCGTACCTTCCAATACGATGTAGATTTTGTCGTCTTCTGGCTTCTTACAGCTGAGGTCCAGTGTAATCCAGTCATCGTGACCCGCTGAAATCACCAAGTTGTAGCCCTTCAGCTCGCTGGTGGGAATATAGTTTTCCTTCCGATCACCGCCATACAGCTTCACTTGCAGCGTTTCCGAATGCTCGGAACTATTTTTAATTTTGATCTGCACGCTCTCAACCACAGATGTCTGAATCGGCAAGACCAAACATAACGCTTTGTCCAAGGATGCCTCTTCGGTTGGACGAAGATGTTCATAGCTTCGCTGAGATGAGGCACGAATCGTTAATCCGTCTGCGAAATAAGGATCTAACGGCTCTTGGAGGCCTACAATCGTTTGCCCGTCTCGAAGCAGCTGCGCCTGTAGCTCACCCATATGGGCTTTGACTATAGCCGCGGGGTCTGTCTCATATTTTGCGCATAATGCAGCAGCCGTTCCTACCGCCTGCCCCATACAACCACAGGTTGCCATGACCCTTGTAGACCCAAAGGCCACATGAGTAGCGCTTATATTACGGCCAGCGAACATGAGATTAGGAATATTGCGTGAAAATAAGCTGCGGAAAGGGATATTATACAATCCCGGCACAAAATTCCACGCTGTAGCCGGACCCTCATCGTAGATGCCTTTATTCGCATGCAGATCCATATACCAGCCTCCGACGGATACCGCATCTTCGAAATGAGTCTTTGTTGTAAGATCATTCTGAGACAGCATGTGTTCCCCTATAAACCGCCTCGACTCCCGTTTTCCCGGAATCGGGCATACATAATCCAGGATGAGATTGTCTACATCATCAAACTCACCGCTATTTTTGATATAATCCCAGATCCCGTACACCAATTTACGCAGTTCCAATGCGATGTCTTCATTATTTTTGATAATGTCCATATGTCCGCCGTATTCCAGCCACCACAATCCGCCAAGCCCGTTGATTTTCCTTGGAAAAGACCGATGGTTTAATCCTTTTCTGATACTATCAAAAAACTCCAGCTTCGTAATATCATACGCAAAACCTGGCCTTTTGTAAGGAACGGAATAGTCTACGTCACGGGCTTGAAACAGAATCGTATCACCCATGGTGTAATGATCCGCCACTTCTGGAGCGAGCTCCTCCTGGTATTCATGCTTCGCCTCTCTTCCCCATCGGAAGTGAGCACCTGCTTGATATCCAACAATTCCATCACCCGAGCAATCGATATAGGTTGGGCTTTCAAAACGGAATTTTCTTTCGGAAGCTAATTGAAGGCCCTCCACCCATTGTATTCTGCCGTTCTCCATGCCCGTTTCGTGTACACATGTATTGAGAAATAGAGAAATGTTGGGCTCATCATAAACCATGTCGAGCAAGACCGTATCCGAAAGTGAAAGCATAAGCTTTTTGTTATATAACGGATTGCAATGAAAGATTTTCAGTTTGAGTTCTTCTACCAACCCGCCCTCACGAGCATAGTAGGATGGACTATTTCCGAGATATGCCGACCCGTTGATATGAACTCTGACCTCGCTGCTCGCATTTCCACCCAGAACTGGCCGATCATTGATAAGTGAAACCAGGAGTCCTTGGCGTGCGGCAGCAATGGCAGCACATATCCCGGCAATTCCTCCACCTATGACGGTTACATCTGCTTTCATAAGCTCCATTTTGATAACCTCCATGATTAGATGCTCCTATCATGGTAATGGTTTTGGCCCCTTTTTTTTTACAGGATTTCGCGAAAAAATCATACATTTTTTGTATCCTTATTAGGATTTCTACCGTGTCATTTTTATCCGATATTGTTTAGGTGTATCCCCCGTATATTCTTTAAAAAGTTTGCAAAAGTACCCTTCATTGACGATACCTACTTCCTCGCACAATTCCAATAAAGAATAATCCCGACCGTTTAACAACTCGAGGGCGAGATGGATTTTTTTACGGTTAATGTAGCTAATAACACCTTCGTTCATTGTTTTTTTGAATAAGCTACTAAAATACGATGGTGCTAAATTCACTTCCTCCGCAATTGCTTCCAGCGTTAAGCGTTGTTTCAGGTTTGTCTCTATATAATGCATAGCACTCATAATTTCTTCACGATGTAACAGTTGGCCCGCATGCACGTATTCGAATGTGAAGTCGCCAATATAAGCGAGCTGCTCCTGAAAAGCCATAAATTCCATGGGGAAATCTGGAACTTCCGTGGCCATTTTATTCCCCGATTTAAATTTCAAGGTAATGTCTCTGTACAAGTCTCTAATCATTGGCACCATGATGGACTTGTGGATTTTATGGTCGGTAACAAATTGCGACAGATCGGCAAGTGCATTGTCCAGCTCTTCCTTGGAAATCTTCCTCTTCAGGCGTATAAGAAAATCAGCAAGCTTCTGCTGAAAGTCTGCTTTTTTGTCATTATGGTATTGGAACCGATGCATCGGTGTTTTTACGACTTTTTCGGTATGATAATAGAAATCCTCACTCACATTTTTAGCTTCCGTGTACGCCTGTTTGATCGATTCCCAGCCTCGGTGCGGACTTCCAAAAGCGACAGATACCCTTTTATTCAAATATTGATGCAAATGAGAGATGATCTGCCCTCCCAAAGATAGGCAAGCATATTCCGTTTCCATATCACTGCGGTTATTTTCCCAAGATAAAAAGCCAATAAAACGATTATCGGACAGATCCGCAGCTACGCCACTGCTACCATTCATCACCGTTTCTTCGATGATATTTGTTATCGCATACTTCAAGATATTTTGATCTGTGGCCGCGTATTCGTTTCGGAAACTTTCATACGTATTCATCTCAACGATGAAGCAGCAATAGTTGGCTTGAAAGAAATGAAACTGCATGCGATTGGCAAAATCCGATGCCCGATGAGAAGGAATTTCACCTCGGATTAATTCGTTAAAAAATTGCTTGCGGACTCTGTATTTATTTTCAAGCACGGATACGTTTAACGAGTGGAATTCCGCCTCTTTTTTCTCAAACTCATTTAAAATTCCGGCTGCCTTATCCAACGCTCGATTCAAATCAGCTTCCCGTAGTGGAACCTTTACAATGTACTCCAATACGTTGGCTTGAATCGCTCGCTGAGCGTATTCGAAGGATGAATAGGCGGTCAGCAGTATGTATTGGGTATGGGGGAGCTCCGCCTTGAGCTGCTCAATCATGGAGATTCCGTCCATTCGCGGCATTACAATATCAGATATAACGATATCCGGTTTAAGTTTTATGATCTCCTCGATCCCATTCAGCCCATTATTCGCTTTGCCCACCAGAACAAAACGTCTATCCCTGTGAGAGAGTTCATTAAAAAACAATTCCAATCGTTGAATGATCAGGTCTTCATCGTCAACAATGAAGCAGGTATAGTCTCTCCCCATTATGCATCTCCTTTTGGCAATTCTGCCGGGAATACAGCGCGTATACGGGTTATTTCCTTAGGTATGCTAATGATATCCAGCCCGAATTGATCTCCGTAGTGGAGTCTTATTCGCCCATGAATATTGTTCAGTCCGATTCTTTTCCTTTTCACTTCCTCTTCACTCGGTTCTGAGATTAAAATATGTTTTATTTTATCAGCTGGGATTCCCTCACCTTGATCAACAACTTCAATGATGACGATGCCGTCCTCCCTGTACGCATGAATCGTAATAGGCCCCTCAATTCCCCCTCCGTTATAACCATGGAAGATACTATTCTCCACAAGGGGTTGCAGCAGCATTCGGAAAACCGGAAAATCCATTAACCCTGCTTCGATATCTTCAATCAAGTGGAAGTTTCGGTTATACCGGATGTTCTGGATCTCGATATAGTCTGCTACATTGCGTAATTCCTGGCGTAGGGAAACCTTCTCTGATGCATCATCTATCCCATATTCCAATAATGAAATGAGTGACCCGATCACCACATCTACTTTCTCTATTTGTCCGAGACGTATTACATTGCTGATCGAACCAAGTGTGTTATACAGAAAATGAGGGTTAATTTGAGACTGTAACACCTGAATTTCCAACTTCCGCTCAAGTTCATTATGAAGCTCGGCTCGGCGAATCAGTTCAACAATCTGCTGAAGCATACGATCGAATGCTCGTGAAAGATCGCCAAACTCATCGTTTCGATTAATCGTTACTGTCGTTGTGAGGATGCCTTGTTCCACCTGCTTCATTTTTGTTTTGAGCGTATAAAGTGGTTTTCTTATATATTTGGCAACCAAAAAAGAAATGAACAAACTTAAAAGAAGACCTGCAGCGAGAAGCTCAATATAATAGGTTTCCAATCTGGACAAAGCTGCTTTCAAGCGTGATTCATCATTAACGGAGACAATGGTCCAGTTGAATTTCTCCGTTGGTTTTTTCAAAAGGGAGACCGGAGTGCCATCCTTCGTATGCACTTGAAGGGTGGTTTCTGACGTATCCAAAATTTCTTCCGCTGACGTCTCTCCGATTGAAAATGTATGATCTTGAATACTAAGGGGTCCTTTATTTTCAGAAAATCCGGCAATGATCTTACCTGACGCAGTGATCAGAGCCAGATTCATTTGTTCCTGTTTATTAATCTTAAACAAGGTTTCTTCAATGGCATTTAGATCCAAATCAACCGCAATGGCCATAGGAAACGGAGCACCGTTCAGATATCGAACCATCGTAACGGTCCAGCCGGAATACTTCGATTTGTAAGGTTCACTAACAAAGGTAGTCCTTCTATTTTTGTCAGCCGCATCAAATAAAGGTGCTCTTTCAGATAAAGGTTCATCGAATATTCGAGTAGGTGTACTTCCGCCCAGAATGGATAAATCGCTTTTGATCAAATATATATTACTGACATAAATACTGTTGAGTTCATACAGCTCTCTTAATTGCTTTTTTATCACTTCGGTATTGTTAATGTTGGCTTTCACTGATGTTTCGACTGAGAAGAGAATCGTCTGGAAGGAGGAAAAATTAACGGTGAAATACTGGTCAACCTTGTCTAATATTTGATTGGTGTAAAAAATGTCATTGGTTCTTATTTCCTTTTGGACATAGCGATAAGATAATTGGCTTATCAAGATGATGCAGCCTAATACAAAGGCAAATACGATAAAAAATAATTTTAAAGGCAAGCTGATTCTTCTTCGCATCCATCATCTTCCTTTTAGTTCGGTTTTAAACTAAGAATAGCATATGCTAATAAAGAGAGGGGCTACGAATAGCCACTCTCTCTTCGTTTATTTTACTTGATAAGGCCGGCTTCTTTAAATTGCTGGATTGCTGTTTCCTTATATTTCTGCATGTCAAACTTGGTATCCAGCGTCTGGAGGAAATTGTCCCAGTTGGAAAGTGGCTCTTTGCCCGTCATAAATTTAACCAAGCTTTCATTAATGAAACGTGTGCGGTCAGCATCCAAGGTATCGCTGGGGTCAGGGGTCAATAAATTTCCGGGCAACGTTGGCCCCACATATTGCTGATTGTCCTTGAAAGCTTCCGCCGTCTTCGGATTCTGGAAGCTGAAGTACTCCGCATCATCACCACGACGTGGCATTCTATAATGATCAACCCACAGGTACTTTTCTTTCATTTCTTTTGATAACTCAGAGGTTTTATTTTTGATCTTGCCGTCTACGACATCCCAATGAATCCCTTTGATTCCGTATGCAAAGTTTGGATAAGCTTCTTCATCCGTAAAGAGATAATTTAGCATGGACAAGATCCGAATGATTTTGTCCTCATCCACTTTTGCGGATATGGCCCATGAATTACCCTGGAATGATTTTCTCTCTACAATTTGATCCCCGTAAGGACCTTTCATCGGAGGAATGACGATCCATTCCGGCACCTCGCCACTAATTTCTTTCATTTTCTGCTGATAATCCGGCTCCAGTCTGCGAGCATCTCTGATCATGAAGCCAACTCTACCCTTAAACATCTTTTGGTCCAACAGATCAGGCGAATTCATCGTCACCCAATCCGGGTCAACCACTTTGGCTGCCATCATCTTATTAATATAAGCAAGCGCCTCTTTCATTTTGGGATCGATAAACAGAAATACCGGTTCATTATCTTTTATCTCAACGGCCGAAGGAGGATTGACGCCAAACATCCACATCAAGCTATCAAAGCCGTAGGTTTGCAGATTGCCTTCTTTATTCATACCGCCGATGAATCCGTACGTATCGTTTTTACCATTCCCGTCTGGGTCTTTCTCTGTAAAGGCTTTCATAACTTCGAACAACTCATCAGGTGTCGTTGGTACCTCCATATTCAACTTTTTCAACCAATCGTTACGGATGAAGAAGCTTCGACTGATACCGTTTACATTATCATAGCCTGGAACTCCAATGGTTTTTCCTTGATAGGACATCGCCTCCCAGGAGTCGTTGCCAAATCGTTTCTGTAGTTCAGGGAATTGGTCCATATACGGTGTCAAATCCGCAAGAACACCTTGGTCGTAATATTGCGCGAGGTCAGCACGACTCTTCAAGAAGATCAAGTCTGGAATATCCCCGCCTGCAATTAGTGTATTCAGTTTGGTTGTTGCTTGACCAGCCTGAGGAATCATCATCTCCAAGTCGATGTTCATCTCTTCTTCCAACATTTGGCGTTGAATATCTTCATCACGTGGAGGTACCGGAGCAGCAGCATTAAAAGTGCCTTGGTTAAACATTGAGATTTTCATTTTGGTTGCAAACTGGCCAGACTGGCCTTGCGAATTACTCGAAGTTGTCGATGTAACTTCTTCATTTCCCCCACATCCTGACAAAAGCGTTCCAAGCCCTAAGATTGCCGACAGAATAGCAAATGAAATCTTTTTACGCTGCATATTGACCTCTCCTTTGCTTGTATATTATCACGGTTTCCCCGTAATAAGTTAGGTTGGAACACCTTTTATCCTTTAACGGATCCCAGGAGTACACCTTTGGTAAAATGCTTTTGCAAAAATGGATAAACGATCAATATCGGGACTGTAGTTACAACAACTGTAGCCATCTGCACAGCGAACGTACTGACAGCCCCGGAATTGGCGAGCGAATCAGCGCTTTGAGTTGCAACGTTAAGCAGGATGTTACGCAAAATCACTTGAAGTGGCATGTAGTTGGAATCATTGATATATACAATGGCATCAAAATAACTGTTCCAATGCCCAACTGCGTAAAATAAAGAAATGGTGGACAGGACCGGTAAGGACAAGGGTAAAATGATCCGCCATAACGTCTGAAGTTCACTTGCACCGTCTACCCTCGCTGATTCCTCGATTTCACCAGGTAATTGCTCAAAAAAGCCTTTGATGATCACCAGATTAAATGCACTAATGAGATTTGGTATGATCAATACCCAAGGACTGTTTAACAATCCCAGAGAGCGGATTAGTAAATAAGTCGGAATTAATCCCCCACTGAACATCATGGTAAACACAATGAAGAGTAAAAACGGACTTCTTCCGGGCAAATATTTTTTGGATAGCGGGTAGGCCGCGATTACCGTAAAAAACACATTTAACGCAGTCCCTACAATCGTTCGGAACAACGTAATTTTATACGCCTGCCAGATCCCATGAGAAATGAATACTTCTTTATAGGCCAGAAAGGTAAAGGATTCTGGTATAATCACAATCCCTCTTCTTAATACTTCCGATTCTGGTGTTACGGAGACAGCAACCACATATAGGAAGGGCAGCACGCACAGTAGGGATAACAAAATAAGAATTACATAAACGACGGTTTGCCAGACTTTTTCCCCGATTGTCATATGGATCATTCTAAAGACCACCTCACCAGATTTGCCCATCGAATTTTTTGGCGAGCTTATTTGCTGCCAATACTAAAGCAAATCCGATGACAGCTTTAAACAATCCTACAGCAGTAGCCAAGCCAATCTTAAGACGCTCCAACCCTTCCCGGTATACCCATGTGTCGATAATATCGATCTTCTCCTGGTTAAAGGTGTTGGCAAACATGAATATTTGGTCAAAACCCGCATCCAGAATATGGCTTAATTTAAGAATCAGCATCAGAATAATGACTCCTCGAATACCAGGTAACGTGATATGCCAGAGCTGTCTCCATTTGGATGCGCCATCCATTCGTGCCGCTTCATATAAGCTTGGGTCGATTCCTGCTAAGGCGGCAAGGTACAAAATCGCCCCCCATCCAATATCCTTCCATACTTCAGATAAGATGATCAGCATTCTGCCCCAGGCAGGTTCCGTTAGAAACGAGATGGGTTCAACACCAAAATCCTTTAAAATCATGTTAAAGAGAC
Source organism: Paenibacillus amylolyticus (assembly GCF_047302515.1). Classification (GTDB taxonomy): domain Bacteria; phylum Bacillota; class Bacilli; order Paenibacillales; family Paenibacillaceae; genus Paenibacillus; species Paenibacillus amylolyticus_G. The sequence continues at coordinate 2,373,501 of NZ_CP168019.1, forward strand.
CGTCCCCTGGAGCTAGTAAGGCTACCATAATTCCATAAACAATGACCCATGATAGAAAATGAGGCAAATAAGTGATGGTCTGTACGATTTTCTTAAACCATTGGCTATACACTTCATTGAGGAGTAAAGCAAGTACGATGGGTGCGGAGAAACCAAACAATAGCTTATACAGGGATATGACGATCGTATTTTTCATGATGTCCCAGAAATAAACGCCGTTCATAAAATCCGTAAAATTCTTGAATCCCACCCATGGGCTATCCCATAGTCCCAAAGCCAGGTTGTAGTTTTTAAAAGCAATCATGATTCCCGCCATAGGAATGTATTTGAATACCGCAAAGTAAATTAAAGCTGGTAATAAGAGAGCATACATCACTTTGTGCCTTCGTATCGTCCTTATCCATGTCTTTCGCTTTTTGGAGATGGGAATGGCGTCCGCTGCCAATTTTGCTTGCATTTCATCACCTCGTCTTTGTTTGTATTTGTATAATAGCACCCGCCTATCGGATAAATTTCTGAAATATCAAGAATTTCTTATAAGATTTTAAGGAAGTGTGCCAGGGTTCGTTCCAACAGCTAATTCCGGCAAGTGAGACAAGAACTTGTTCTACTAAAATAAAAAAAGCCGCTATAATAGCGACTTTCAAATGCCGTATTTATACTTCTCCCCAAAAAATCTCAGTTTCATAATCGAATTCAACAAGACCATTTTGATTATTTTTATCAAATAAATTCCGTAGTTCTGTCATCATTGGATCGTAATTTGCATGCCCGGGTACAGGGCTGTAAGAAGATGATAACAACCGGCCCTTCAATCCCTCGAAATCGAACTCCTGACTCATTTTGAATCGCATTTCATGCATTGAACCTTCCTTGAAAAAAGAGAGCAATATCGCCTGAGAAATATTTTTATGATTAACTTTTTCGTAGTCGGTTCCATATGTATGGAGCAGTTGATTGTACTCTTCACGAAATGGAGTACCGTTAGTAAGACGTGAATTCCAGATGAGTATTACTTTCCCACCCGGCTGTAGAATTCTGCGAAACTCGATTTGGGCTGCGGAGCGATCAAACCAGTGAAATGCCTGAGCACAGACAATAAAATCAACCGACTGATCAGGTAATCCTGTAGATTCTGCAGAACCTGATGTACTCTGAAATTTCGGATTACTTTCTAACATTTGCTCGGCGGCTTCCCGCATTGCCTGATTTGGCTCCACCGCGATTACATAGCTTCCGCGTTCCAGAAGTAGTTTTGAGATGATGCCAGTACCTGAACCGATGTCTGCTATATTACTGTTCACACGTAAACCAACGACGTCGTACAAATAGTCAATAACCTCTTTTGGATAACTCGGGCGGTATTTCAAATACGAATCGACCCGGCTCGAAAACCGTTCTCTATTGTTCATCGATCGTCACGCTCCCATCACTATTTTGACATCCTATATACTGGCTTCAGTAACAGCTTCAAAATCTTACTGCCCCAAAAAGCAAATACCGTCGTTCCGGTCCATGAACTGCGCTTATCTTGGCTGTATTGATCGTTGATCATATAGGTCCGAGTTGAAATAGGACTCTTCAGACCGAACTGTTCCCATATCTCGGGATCATTCGAACCTCCGAGTTTTCTAAGCATATTCGCCGACTCATGATCTATTTTAGCCGGAATTTTCTCGAATGATTGGGTGATTTGCGTATGAAACTCGTCGATTGGGTTACGACTGGTAATGCTCTCGAGATGAATGCTTTCACGAATGTAAGAAACGTATGCCAGATGGTCAGCCCAGAACTCGTCGATATAAAAAAGCCGTACACGCCGCTCCGATGGACTCATCAGTCTCTCAGCTTTCAAAATTCCGAACCGTTCTTCATATAGAATTCGCCTCTGATCCTCCACCATATCCGAATAACAGTTCAATTCCCGCTGAATATCGAAGTTTTGACCTATAATAACGCGCTGGATATGCTCGATTTTGCTGTGAAGCGCCGGATCATCAAGAACCTCGTCCTGATTTGGGGCGCGAAACAGTTTATGAATGCCAAAGCGAAGCATCAACTCGTCCTCCAGGCTAATATAAAATACGGAAGACCCAGGGTCACCTTGGCGGCCGCAACGTCCGCGCAACTGGTCGTCAATCCGCATGCTTTCGTTCACATATGTACCTATCACGTATAATCCGCTCAGTTTGGCAACCACTTCTGCCTGTGCGGGATTACCGCCGCCGAGACGAATGTCGACGCCGCGCCCTGCCATATTCGTAGATACCGTTACCGCGCCTATTTCTCCCGCTTTAGCGATGATTTCGGCTTCTTTTGCATCGTTTTTTGCATTCAGAACCTGGCAAGGTACGCCAGCAATGGCAAGCGCCTCCGCGAGCATATCAGATTCCTCGACGCTTGACGTACCAATAAGAATGGGGCGTCCTACCCTATGGACGGAAGAGATTTCTTGTACAAGCGCCTTATATTTGGCTTCTTTATGGGTGTAAATTCGGTGTTTGTGGTCGATCCGTATGTTTGGCTTGTTTGGCGGTATTTGCACGACTTGCAGCGCATAGATATCCTCAAATTCCATTGCTGAAGCATGCGCCGTAGCCGTCATTCCGCAAATTCCCGAATACAGGCTAATAAAATGTTGAATAGTGATCGTGCCGAGAATTCTCCCACCTGCCTTCCACTGCAACCCTTCTTTTGAAACCAGCGCAGCTTGCAGCCCGTCCGGCAAATACCTGTTCTCGGCCACGCGTCCGGTGTGTTCTTCGATTAGCTCGATTACACCGTCCCTGACGATGTAATCAACGTCTTTTTTTAATAACGATTCCACATGCAGCGCACAATTCAATGACGTTAACCAATGACTGTTATGGCTATCGTACAAATTGCCACATCCCAGCAGCAACTCTGCTTTTGCAGCACCCGCTTCATTCAAGTAAACGTTCCGCTGGAACTCGTCAAAATCGTAATGCTCTCCTGGCTGCAGCTGCCGGGCCACTTCTGCGAAAAGAACGCCATCACTCTTGGAAGCACTCGAATCGCCACTAATGACTAACGGCACTCGTGCTTCATCAAGAAGCAATGAATCTGCTTCGTCGACGATGACGTAATGGAAAGGACGATGCACGGTATCAGCTTCATTGAATGCTATTGTGTCACGCAAATAATCAAACCCTGCTTCTTTAGCCGTAACATAGGTTATGTCCTTGGCGTAAGCTTCCCGTTTCTCAAACAGGCTCATGCCCGCTTGAACCGAGCTTACCGTTAACCCGAGGAAACGGTAGATCGGGCCCATCCACGCTGCATCTCGATTTGCCAAGTAGTCGTTAAAAGTAAGCACATGAACACCTTTGCCTGTCAACGCGTTGAGATACACAGGCATAACAGCAGAGAGTGTTTTTCCTTCACCGGTATGCTGCTCGATCAAAAATCTTTCGTGCAAAGCGATAGCAGCCATAATCTGGACATCATAAGGCTTTAATCCGAGTGTCCTCTTCGCAGCCTCGCAGACTAAAGCATAAGCATCGACAAGCAGTTCATCCAAAGGCGTGCCTGATCTTGCTTCTTCTTGCAGCCGAAGCGATTCCGCTTGCAGGCGCTGATCGTCCCAAGTTTCCAAATTCCGTTTCCTTATAAGCTCCACTCTGTCTCGATAATTTTTCAACAAACGCCGGGTATCGCGCTCTTTAAATTCACGTATCAACTTGACGACTACATTCATCGGAATTTGATTCCTCCTTAGTAGAAATAAGTTGTGAAAAGAAAAGACTCCATATGGAGTCTTTTCTTTGGATGATTAACGCGCCACTCAAACCATTTGTTATAAGAGATAACTACATTACTTCTCCGATGGGAGTGGTGTAAAGAGCAGATTGACCGGAAGGTTACTTCCTGGCGCGGCAGAGAATAGAATCGTTACGCTCTCTCCAGTTAATCCTGTGCGGTAAAGAACGCTTTGTTCACTTGAATTGCTAACCGCAACGTTACCTTCAGCAATCGCAACCAACTGATTATTCACCAGAGCTACTCCGGAGTACTTCCCTCCACGTGGGTTAAAGGAGATAAGTGTACGCGGAGCGACATTGGTCAGCGTGATTTTGTACAGTACGCCGAAATTGCCCGCATTGGATGCGTCTGTGTAAGCCATAGGATCTGTTCCTACCAGATTGGGATCGCTTGAATTGTCACCAATTGGCAGACGCGCTGGTTTCGTTCCCACATGCTCATCGTACTTTATGATGCGAGTCGCATTCGGGTACGTACCCCGGTTGTGTACTCCGTCACGATCCAGCACAGGTAGCAATGGCAAAGCCTCGAACGGATCTTTATTTTCTTCCACAAGGATAACGTTATAGTCTAAGGAATAATCACTATAAGCGTCCGAATAGAGAGAAATGACTTGTCCTTCTTTCATCGGCGTTTTATTAAGTTCAGTCAAAATCAGTTTGCTTTCCCCAGGTTGAAGGTACTCTTTCTTTTGATCCGCTCCAGTCTGAATCGACTTGAACCATTTATCAATAGACAATTTCCCAGCTACGGTAGCATACGGTGTAGGTCCGGCAAAGCCCATATTCTGTTGTTCAAATACGGCTGGGTTTGGATTGTTATTGGTTGCAATCACATACATTTTTACTCTTTTGCCTGTATTGTTCACGTGATGAATCATGAAACGGGTCTGCCCTGAAGATGATTCTTTATATACAATGCCTTCTGTATTCACAGTTTCCGGACTGTTACTGCGGATCAGCAAACTTGGCTCATCCATGTACGTATACGGCACTTTCTCCATCGTAGTCACTTCGCCGCCGTTAAAGGTGAATTTCTGTCCTACAGGCGTGAAGAGTAAATTAAAATCGGTAAATGAATATAAGGTTTCGTTCGTTATGGTGATGACTTTGGAGTACGTGTTCGTAGCACCGTGATTGTCAGTAACCGTAAGAGTCACCGTTTTTGGACCCGGTTCAAAGAACGCAAGTGAATTGTTCTCCCACACCGCTTTAACAATATTATTTTCATCATCTGTACTTTGGTCTGTATATGTTATTTTTTCGCCCATTTTGTACTGTTCTTTATCCGTGGCGAACATGGCTACAGGAGGAAGATTAGGAGCCAAAACTTCAATCGTAGTTGAATAGGGATCGCTCCATTGACCATTGGAATCCTGTACTTGATATGAAATCGTATATGTACCTGCTTGATCAAATGAATCCTGGCGACCAGTCCAGCGTTCGTCAACGATATCCATTCCATTAGGTGAACTGGAAGAAGTCACGTAGTCCACTTGATCACCCGCAAAGATTTCCTTTTGGGAAATGGTAAAGCTTGCAACAGGTTTTGTATTAAGATTCAACACAACCGTTTTAGCCGACTGATTCACTTTATAGGTGATGTTCAGAGCTTGAGTAATGGAAGTTAACGGCACCATGAATGTACTTTTTTGCTGATAAGCAGGGCCTTTCATCGTTCTGGTCTCTCCATTTACCGTATAGTCCTTGCTGTTAGTTTTGAATCGGAGTTCATCTTCACCACTAATAATGATGGTTTCCTTGGTTTTGTTATCGTATTTGACGCCATATCCCACACGGTCAACCAGCGCACGGATTGCAACATAGGATACACCGTTTTTTATAGCCATTGGCTGTCCAGCAAGATACGTTTTTCCATCCTGCTCCATTTTGTTGCTATTCATGTACAACGTCAGATTTCCACCTGCTACTGCAGGAGACGTCCCATCAACGGATGGTTGCTCTATCTGGGCAGGCGTAGCTGGCGTTTCAACCTTCTCAGGGGTTTCCTCTTGAACTACAGGTTTTGTACCCGTTTCGTTTGTAGTGGTCTCTCCCCCATCCAAAGCAGCTTTCTCGCTCTCTGTTTTGGGTGTTGCCTCAGTGCCGGTTGAGGTTTGAGTATTCTTGGCTTCAGTGGGCGGAGTATTGATAAATTTGTTATTGCTCTCCGTCTTCACTTCACGCTCTGCAATCGGTTGCTCTTGCTTTAACACCTCAACTGATTCTACATTGGCTGTGTTTACTGACGCGGTGTCACCTTGCGGTGCTGATTGCGCACTCACAGAACCGACTGCAAATGCTTGAAAAACGGCTAAAGCGGTAAAAATGGATAATTTCTTCTTCATATTCATGTTTTGTCTTTGGCTCCTTCTACTCTCTAGTAATTTATAACCCCTCAAAAAGTCATAATATTAGACGCTAGATTTAGGAAAAAGTTTCTAATTGAATTGTAAATTATGGATTTGTGAACCTCCGTATCGAACTTCCAGTAACGATCGTTGAGTATGCAATGAATCATCTTCAGGAAAAAGACACAATTGAACGTCTGAAACCGCAAGTTATCCGATGACATGACTCAGGACGCAGAACAAATTATCAAGACACTTCAGCAAAGTGGTTGTGATTCCTTCGGTATTGGCAGACATTTAATTGCCCATTACCCGGACTTATGGAAAAGCCTAAACTGGAATAAAGAATATGCCCAAGTTCGTTTTCACCCGGAAGTAAAGGTTACAATAGTCGGCAGCGGCGTTTTAAATTAATAACATGCTGTCGTGCAATTGGGAAAGCTCTCTTCCATTTGGAAGAGAGCTTTTGACTGTTGACTTAAAAAGAAGGATTTCCTAATACCTCTAGTCGTTAAGAAGCACTTCAGTGAAAAGTTTTATCGTGCCTGGTTGAGTATAACATCGGCAGTGAAGCTGACCTATAAAATAGGTGAAAGAAGACGTGATATTCCTTCTTTAAATTTGATAATAAGGGACCTATTTCTATAACGATCAGAAGTAAGTTCTGTACTTAACTGGCTATCTTGATGAAACAATTCTTGAAGTTGTTTTGCAACTCGCTCGTCATATACAATTGCATTCACCTCAAAATTCAACCTAAAGCTCCGGGAATCAATATTCATCGTCCCTACTGAAGCGACTTCTTCGTCTACTACAATGGTCTTTGCGTGTAAGAATCCATTATCATACAACAGAATCTTGGCTCCATAGTCCAATAATTCACCAGCATACGCCCAAGTCGCCCAATATACAAACGGGTGATCGGGCTTATTGGGAATCATAATGCGCAGATCCACCCCGGATAGCAGTGCGATTTTACATGCATCCATAAAAGTGCCGTCAGGAATAAAGTAAGGCGTTTGAATATACACACTCTTTTTGGCATTTACTATAAGCTTGATGTACATATTCTTCAGGTGTTCCACCTGTGAGTTAGGACCACTAGACACAATCTGAACTGGACTTGAACCATCAAGCCTTGCTGTGTTGAAGGAGAATTGTTCGTAACTTACTTGATCGGATTTGCTGGCGTGTTTCCAATCCAAAATAAACCTTCCTTGAATATGATTAACGGCATCTCCGTGCATTTTAAAATGTGTATCACGCCAGTATCCAAACTTTTTATCCATGCCTAGATACTCATTCCCCAGATTAAATCCGCCAATATAAGCAATCTCCCCATCAATAATACAAAGTTTTCGATGATTTCGATTATTCATACGGAAATTTAATGGCCTAATCAGTGACGGGAAAAAGACCTCTACTTCTCCACCGGCAGAGATTAGTTCTCTGAAAAACTTCAATGAGAGTTTCTTTGAACCAATTTCGTCATAGAGAACTCGCACTTTTACGCCTTCTTTAGCTTTTATAGTTAATTCATCTCGTAATTTCTTCCCTAAGGAATCCGGTTGAATAATGTAATATTGAATGTTAATCTCTTTCTTGGCTTCCTTGATATCAGCAAATAAAGAATCAAATTTCTCTTGTCCATCATCGAAGATGAATATCTCATTGTCATTGGTTAGGATTGCATTGGATGAAGTGAGATTCAATTGAATCAGGTCAGCATATTTCATGAGCAGTGGGTTGTTTTCCTTACGTTGTTCCTTCAATGTCACTAACTGGTTCTCGACAATTAACTTTAGAGAGTTTCTCTCTTCAGCTGAAAGTCCGTAGAAATTTTTCTTTTTGAGGTTACGTCCCAGAAAGAGATAAACGATAAAACCTAAAATAGGAATGAAGTAAAATATCATGAGCCAGGCCCAAGTATAACCAATGTCTCTCCTTTCAAAAAACAAAAATACCGCTGAGAGTAATATGTTTATAATCATAACGAGCGAAAGTATCAGCGTGACCATACTGCTATATCTCCTGCCTTCCATTGACTTTATGTAAATAATAAAAAATACTTATTACTTAGCTGTTCTCGAATGAAGCCGTCATCACAAAGAATATGATAACATACTTGAGGAATACTAAATCTATTAAATGATAATCACTAGACATCGAACTACAAAAGAATCCACTTCCTATAAAAGAAGGGATTCTTTCACATTGAATATCCTATACTTAGAATCTGTAATTCAAAGAGAACGCAATTTTGATACTTGTTGTTCCCGCACCAGCTCCAATGACACTTATAGAATTAATTGTTGGTGCAGTATAAGATCTACTACTACCTGGGGCTACGACAAAACCAGGAATTTGAACACCGTCAATAAGCAAAGCAGCGGTGGGTGAAGCCCCCACTCCGTTATTCTCAATTAGAATAGTTCCATTTACCAGAAACGTTGAGGAATTTTCATAAATAATTGTAGGTGTCCCACCCGTATCTGACAAACTTATCGTAGTACATACGGCATCGTTTACCACCGCTGGAGAAACGGTATTATTACAGTTCCCAATTTGAGCCATTAATGAACCTCCTTAAAAATACTCTTTCTATAAATATATGTGGGGAGATAGTAGTGGTTCGGGCTATTCCAACTTTGTTTCCATTTATTCCTCATCCTCTTCTTCATTTAGAACTTGATAGTATATATCTATTCCAAATGTGCCGCTTGCAATATTGTTTAAGCTCTTTTCAATCTCCACTTCAATATGATGCATTCCGGCACAGCTAAAAGCACAGGTGTTACCCGGTAGAACAGGAAGCGAACACGTTCCTTCATTATGTATTATGTTCAAAAAGACAGATGAATTACTTTGTTTATGATTATAAATACTTACTGTACCATGTACGTTTAAGGTTGAAGATGCTGACCACAGGGTTAAAACCTCTGTTATGGTTGCTGAATTAATATGGAACTCCCCACAAATGGTTGTTTCAGCGAGACGAGTATTCACTCAGACTGCTCCCTTCCATAATTCTTCCTTTCATCTATTTTATTAGTGATCTGCTGTTTTCATGTATGATCATGCTCCTAATGAACAATAAAAAAAACCGCTACATGGTCATACCCCTGTCAAGTAGACAGATGAAAAAAGCTATGCTGCCAGTGCGCATCGATATTCAATCGGTGCGCGCTGTTTAAGTTTGGCTTGAAAGCGTCGGTAGTTGTAATTGTACATGTAATCTTCCACGGCTTGTCGAATCTCTGCTTCTGAATTACACTGGTTAAGGTACAGCTTCTCTGTCTTGAGATGCGAAAAGAAGGATTCGATGCATGCGTTATCCAGGCAGGTTGCTTTGCGAGAGTGGCTGCCTTTGACGCCGAATGCTTCTAATCGTGTGTTGTACGCCTGAGACGTGTATTGGAAGCCCTGATCCGAATGGAGCACGGCTTCTGAAACGTCTCTTTTTTGTGTCCATTGTTCCACCGTATCCAATACGAGCTGAACATCGTTCCGTTTAGATAACTGCCAAGCTACAATCTCGTTGTTGAACAAGTCTTGAATCACGGACAGGTAAACAAATGAATTCCCATCCGAAATATAGGTAATATCCGTCACCATTTTTTGCTGGGGTGCTGTAGCGTGAAATTGGCGTTTCAGGCGATTCGGATAGATCACAGATGGCGTATAGCTGGACTTCTTCCGCTTCTTACGAATTACCGATTGGATCGATAGTTCCCGCATGATTCGCCATACTTTCTTGTGATTCACGTTCAGACCAGCCTCCCACAACGCCGTTGTCATGCGAGGATAACCAAACTCTCGGTTTTCAAAATGAATAGCCATCATGTGTTCTTTGATCTCACGGTCACGTTCTTGTCTTGCGTCTCGCTGCGGCTGGGTTGCTCGCCATTTATAGTAACTGGATCGGGGTATTCCTGTAATCGATAGTAGGCGTGTAATGCCATGCGAGCAGCGCAATTCATCGATGATATCGTAGTTCTCCCGTTGGCTCAGCGCTTCTCCTTTACTAGATTTGGATACCGCTTTTTTAAATAATCCACCTGTGCTTGAAGATAGTCTCGTTCTTCCTCCACGCTGCCAAAGGCTGTACGAGGACGTCCCTTCAGTGGATTGGGCACACTGTTTTTTCGTTCATCGAATGCTTCCCCTTTTTTCCACTTTTTCACCCACACCTTCAGTTGTGAACAGTTTCGAATTCCTTCGCGTTCAGCGACCACCTTGTAACTTGAAGAACCTTCGACATAGGATCTAACTGCATTCAATTTGAATTCTTCCGTATACGTCTGAAATGTTTGCCCTTTTTTCGCCATAAAAATATCCCCTCCAAGTTTCACTTGAACCCCCATGATAACATGAAGGTTTTTTTAAGTGTCTACTTAAAGGGGATAATACCAACATTAGCGGCTTTCAATAGTACTATAATTCGTTACTTTAAACGATATACGACCGACTATCCAATCTCCCCTGCTCGTTAGTTCCTTACCACAGGAATCCACATTTCACCATATACCACGCCGTTTCTCTCGCCCATTTCAACCGTTGTATTTGGACCGCCAACATAGGCATAATCTTTTTCTACGGGGAGGACTTGACCAAAGGCAATGCCAGTAAGCATGTTACTGAGCGCATCAGCCGTCTCTGCTTCACCCTTCACAACAAGGTATTCTCCCTTAGGAAATTGGATTACTCTCGTTGCTTCTGGCAGAGATTCTTCTGTCATGACACCAGCATAATGCATCATCTGGTTATTCACTGCTTCGTTTACGGCAAAAATGTAGTCGTTTGTTGCCAGAGACTTTAGTTTATCCAGGCTTCCATCCTCTTTCACCGTGGACCAAAAATCCGCCTTCTCCTTGCTGATGCCAACATAGTCTGTATAGTCGCTCTTAAGATCCGTTCCAATACCTAACACGATAAAGCTCTCTTTTTCTTCAAAATGATAATTACTCATGGTTTACACCGTCCTCTTTCAATTTTCAATTGATTTGTGTTTTCACTTGATAGGTTTATAATAACCTTAAATCATGTCAGAATATGATACTGTTTAGGGGGCCCAATGAAAAAAGTTGAACGCATAAATATCATCACGCGTTATATCAATAACCGTGCACACTTTACTATCTCTGAAATCATGCGAGAATTTAATATTTCTCGTTCGACAGCCATTCGAGATATCAGAGAAATTGAAGCCATGGGAATGCCACTTGTCGCTGAAGTTGGGCGGGACGGGGGTTATTTTGTAATGAACAACTCCCTCCTGCCCACGGTACGGTTTACCGATAATGAAATCAAAGCGTTATTCATTGCCTTTATGGCGACAAGAAATCAACAGCTTCCTTATCTAAAGAGTCGTCAATCTTTGGCTGAAAAATTATTGGGCCTTATCTCAGAAAATCAGCAAGATGACCTTGTGCATTTGAATCAAATATTGCTTTTTGAAGGGACCAATCCCCATAATCCAGACTTACTTGATCTATCAGACCTGCCTCACCCTACCTTGGAAAAACTCATCCAAATTCTTCTTATAGAACGTTATTTGTTAGTTACTGTCCAAGAAGAGAATAAAACAAAGTCCTATCCCATTGTTCTCTTGCACCTTCATCATCAAAAAGGCCATTGGATCATTGAAGGTTTTGACTTGGAGGAAGAAAAAAGACGAATCGTATCCGTTGACAACCTCATCCATGTCGAAGCATACCCGGCGAAAAAAAGACTGAGTACAAAAAAGATTGTAGAACAACTCAAACGAAATACGCAGGCAGAAGTTATCAACCTTGTCCTGGAACTTGGCCCAAAGGCGATTGCGCAATTCAAAAAATACCATCCTTTAAAGTTTTCAATTGCCTATACAAATCCATACCAGACTACGGCTCTCTTAAAGGCATTTATGAATGTTCATAACTCAGAAGAGTTAACCGAAATCACCAATTGGTTGCTTTTTCTAGGAGAAGATATCAAGGTGAAGGAGATTCCCAAAGAAGCCCTGAATGCTGTACAAGAGAGATTAAGCTTATATCAAATGAAGCAGTGAGCAGCCCCCTCCTTCCCAGTCTCTCCATTATCTAACAATGCCTTACCTGAATTCAGGCTGAGGGTTCAGTACGAAAAACCAAAAAAGCCGCTATGTTAGCGACTTATAATGGAATCATATTCATATTCATTCATGTCTCACGCCAATGCTTGGCGTGCTGTTCCTTCTGTACTAAAAGTCAGCATTAGACTGGGCATGATTAGGTGTATGCTGCGGGACGTTTTTAACGAATAGAAAATAAGTAACAATCGCAATGATACTGGTCATTAATAAAGTGAGTCCTAACGGGACGGCAGTGTCCTCACCTGCGATACCGACCAGAGGAGCAACCAGCGCACCCAGAAGAAAAGGAACGACTCCGAGCAGTGCTGCTGCACTTCCGGCCATCTTAGCTTGACTCTCCATGGCAAGCGGGAATGCTGCTGTAGACGTAATGCCGATCGAGCAGACGAAGAAGAACAATGGAATGACCAGTGCGAAAAGTGGACCATGAACCAGAGTTACGACCAAAGCAGCAACACTTGCTATTATAGCAAGCCATAGACCAGATAATAGAAGGGTCTGCTCAGGTATACGTTTGGCCAATCGACCCACGATTTGAGAACCGATGATCAAGCTAATTCCGTTTGAAGCAAACAGTATAGCAAATACAGTTGGTGTGACCCCATAAATATTTTGGTAAATAAATGGTGTTCCTGCTACATAAGCAAAGACCCCTGCTGTCATAATTCCTTGTGCCAGCATGTAGCCTACAAACTTACGGTCACGCAGAAGCATTCTGTAATTACCCAATTGCTGTTTGAAGTCAGGAACCATACGTTTTTCTACGGGGTGTGTTTCTTTTAAGCTCCACTTTGTCATGATTAATAAGAAAATCCCCAAGAATGAAAGGCAGATAAATACGCCAATCCATGTTGTGAATGAAAGAACCCCACTTCCCGCGATGGGTGCTGCCAGAGGCCCCAAATTCCCTACAAGCAACAGCAAAGAGAAAAATTTAGTGAGTTCATGTCCACTGTATAGATCTCTAGCTATCGCACGGGAAATGACAATTCCAGCTGAAGCCGCAAATCCTTGCGTGAAACGAAACAAAATCAATAGTCCGATATTCGGAGCAAAAGCACATGCCAAGGAACAAATAATGTAGGCTGCCATGCAGATTAGCAATGGTCTGCGTCTACCGTACGCGTCACTCAAAGGACCCATAACAAGTTGTCCTACACCGAGTCCTAATAAACAAGCAGTAAGACTAAACTGTACAAGTGATGCCGTTGTATTCATATTTTGTGCAATCTCCGGAAAAGCCGGTAAATACATATCAATCGTAAATGGACCTAATGTAGAAAATAAACCTAGTAGTATTGCCAGTCCAAAAACATTCCAATTCGTGCTCTTCGCCATAATAAATAAAATCTCCAATTCCTCATATAATTTGAAAGCCTAATCGGAGTATAAGACATAGAGTTACCTGTAAGTCAAGTCTTGAGAACATTAAAGCGAAAAAAGCCGCTAAAATAGCGACTTTCATTGGTACTATAGTCGAGGGATTTTTTTCGTAGTAGAAATTCTGTTATTTCCACTCTGTAATTTGGCTGATCGGAAGACGAACAGGCGGGCGCGCATCTGAAGCTGCCTTGCCGATTGAAATGAGCAGTATTGGAACATATCGATCTGGATCTAATCCCAATACTGCTGCAATCTTCTCTTTGTTAAAGCCTGACATTGGATTTGTCGCATAACCATGAGCATGTGCCGTAAGCATAAACTGCATAGAGACAAGTCCGCCATCCAGCAACACAGACTCTCTTTTCTTATCCATCGAAAATTGATTATACATGGGTACAACCATAGCAAGCATCTTATCTTTAATTTCCTGCGTTATATAGCCAAGATCAGCGGTTTCCTTGTAAATTTCTTCTGCACTGTCAACAAAATTCAGATCACCAAAGACGGCGATAACTGCTGACGAAGTATTAATTTGTGAAAAGTTGAAAGGCGCAATCTCGAGCAGGTCTTCCTTACCTTGGTCACTTTCAATAACAACAAAACGCCAAGGCTGTAAATTGAATGCTGACGGAGCCAAAGCAGCATCTTCGAGCATTTCAATGATTTCTTCCCGACTAATTTTATAATTTGGATCGTACTTCTTTATCGTACGTCGGCCATGTAAAACCTCACTAAAATCTTTTGTTAATGCATTCATTCTTGTATTCCTTCTTCCCGTAGTCTGTTTAAGCTATGCAAATCATTGCTTATTAACAGCAAGTAGTTGATCAATGATCCCGTTCAAAGCATTTTTTCTCTCCAGATATTCTTGTTCATTCCAAGTAAACACACCGCGATCAAGCCAAAATGCAGCACCTACCAAAAGAAACTCCGCTTTAAGCTCAGGTTGTTGAGCAAGAAACTCTCCCTCTTCTGCCCCTTGCCGAACGATTTTTTTGATATGGGGAATCAATGCATTAATTTCGATAACAATCCATTTTTGATGCAAAGTACTGTTACTTTCCTTATGAAGATATTCAAATACATCCTCATCCTGTTCGTCAGGGGTTGCATCCATAAAAATACGAATGAGTTTTTCTCTCGCGTTGAGCTCGCAATTTTCAACTAAATGATTTATTGCTTCCAAACGAGATGCTAATGTTCGTTCACAAGCAGCATTAAGTACATCTTCTTTGGATTGAAAATAATTGTAGAAAGTTCCTTGTGAGACACCAACTTTTCTTACGATTTCACTGACGGATGTATTTTCGTAGCCATTCGAGTTGAATAATTCCATAGCCACAGTCAGTATTTCATTTTTTCGTTCCTGGGGATTCTTGCTTACTCGTGTCATTGTCAGATCTCCTTTGTCACTCCTTTATATTAGTTTAAATGTACAACTTGACTAACTGTCAGTCAATGTTATAAGCTCAATATACAATATGACTGACAGTCAGTCAATACAATTCGGAGGTGTTTTATGAACAAACGACGATTGCTCTTCATCTTGGGGATTTCTGCCGCTATTGTATCACTTGCTCAAAGCCTGTACATTCCTTTGCTACCTGATCTGCAACAAGATCTAAATACGTCATTACATTTAGTAAATCTAACGGTTACTTTATTCACTGTGGCTATGGCAACCATGCAAATCATACTTGGCCCCATTGTTGATCGTAATGGACGTAAGAAAATTCTAGTCCCGGGTATAATTATTTATGTAATTGCTACTATAGGATGCATGTTTTCAGGTTCGATAGAAATGTTACTCATTTTTCGAGTCATTCAAGGAATAGGCGCATCATCTGTTCCATTAGTAGCTGCTACAATGATCGGAGATGTTTTTGAGGGTAAAGAACGTGGCGAAAGTATGGCTACATATCAGATGATTCTTGGGATTTCACCAGCTATTGGTCCGCTCATCGGTGGCATTATCGGTAGTAAATTCGGTTATACGGGTACGTTTGGTTTTGCAGCAATCAGTGCTCTTCTAATCTTGATAGCAGCCATATTTATGTTACCTGAGACAAAACCAGTCAACATAAAACCAGTGGGAACAAAACTAGGTTTAAAATCATTTGGGAAAATTCTAGGAAACAAAACCGGCGTTGTAGTTCTTTTGAGTGGTTTCATCATGTATGATGTCTTTTACACATTCATCGTATTTTTACCTACAATATTACAAACTAAGTATGCTTTAGGCGCTGCAAGCATTGGCTTTTTCTCCCTTGCCCTCATGATATTCAATCTTGTTGGAAGTAAAATGAGTGGAAGTTTACAAGCCCAAATAGGGTCAGTTCGAACACTCTTCTGGGCCGGTATAATGACCATTTTGAGTCTTGTGATTTTTATTTTTGCTGCAGATTATTCTCTAATTGTTTTGCTTCTCTCTCTGATGCTTACTGGATTCGTGATGGGACTTGCAACACCTGTGATGCCAACCCTCTTGTCCTCAGAGTTTGTTGAAGAGCGTGCTACGGCAATGGGTGTTTATAATTTTGTTCGTTATCTTGGTATGGCTACTGCTCCACTAATTGGAAGCTTTTTGTTTCCTTTAGGCAATATCCAACTTTTAATCGGAATAACAGCTCTTCTCGTTGTAATGGTCGTATTCGTAATAAATCGTTTACTACCAGTTAAAAAGGCCGAGGTGTCAAACTAGACTCACTGATCATGGATCACAAACATCATCTATTTCGTACAACCTGGTTATAAGTTCACAGAAGATCATTCAACGTTAAAAAATAGACGACCCTGGATTAACAGGATCGTCTATTTTCAATGCCTAAATGAAGCCTGGCTGCTTTATCAAAATTTAGTAAGTTCTCTTTCTGAACCCATATGACCCATAATCATTTCGGCAGCTCGCTTGTAACCGCCAGCCTGCCTTAAAGATTCACCAATGAGATAAGCCTGCCGTCTATATTGCGAATTGTGTAGTACTTCTGTTAATGCCTCTCTCAAATCAGTTGCACTGAGGTTATGTTTATTTAAAGTAATACCCGCGCCCAACTCCTGTACCCGATTGGCGACAAGAGGCTGATCCGATGTTAATGGAATCATCACCATTGGAACGTTGTAATATAACGCCTCACTTGTGCTGTTCATTCCAGCGTGTGTAATAAAAACATCGGTATGCTGTAGCATGTCCAACTGGGCAATGTATGGCTTGACGATAAAATTAGGAGGAACTTGATTCGCCAGCGGCGTCATGTCCGTGTACTTTCCTGAAGATAAAACAACATTCACGGGTAGATCCCCTAATGCTTCAAAGCAAAGCTGATAGAAATCCAAATTTTTATTTAAAATCGTACCCATAGCAATGTACACGGTTTGCGGGTACCGTTCACGAAGCACCTCAAACGAGAAGGTTGGAGCATCTTGACGTGTTATGATCGAAGGACCCGTGAAAATAAAACGATCATCCAGCTTTTCTGCCTGCGGCTGAAAATAACGGCTGGTGTACACAAGCTTTAACTGACCTGCATGTGCCGGAATCTCTTCCATGGCTGGAATACTCACTTGAAACGCTTCGGCTAACTCCGTTGTGATCTTCATCGTAGCCTCATATAGCTCCTTCGTCTCCGTCTCATTCAGAACTGAGCTAGACCCCAGAGGCTCCACAAAAGCAAAGGACGCAATCGAGCACACCGCAGGAATTCCCAGTTTTTCTGCAAGAATAGTCCCTCCCCATCCCATCAGGGAATCAAAGATCATATAATCGAACTTTTGATCCTCGACCACCTGTAGCACATTGGGGATGATCCTCCGGATAATACCGCTTACCATCATATAAATGAACTGATAAGAATGCTTGTATTCCTGGGGTTTCAACACCGGATCATGAGAGAAGGCATCTTGTGGAAATGGATAGGTAATGATCTGGGCACCGGTTTGTTCAATTCGGGAACGGTACTCCTCCGTGCACACATAGATGACTTCCTCACCATTGTCTATCAACTGAGTAACTAATCCTAACGATGGATTCACATGTCCTTCAGCTGGAGTAATGACTACTAATACACGTGCCATCTTACCCACCTCCCAATGCAATTAGTCCCCCCGTTCTTCATGATGTATTTAACGACGCGGTCGTCATCCGTTACATGGAGATGTTATCCTTCACTTGGTTGATTGGATGATGTTCTTGATGAACGAGTTTGGTAATTCGTAGTGATGCCAAGAAACTTAACAAGACCCATAATAATTGCAGTGTTAACACGATCAAAACACCTGTCGATATGCCCCACTGTAACGTTTCGGACAAGGCAATCAGAGCGCCACCAACGCCAATGCTTACCCCCATATAGAAGGAATCCACAAATTGTAGATTCGCGGACATTTCGCCCTCTTTCCTGGGCAAGGCATGTTGTAAAGCAATGGCTGCCGTTGTAGGGTTGGCCAATCCAACACCGAACCCTGTAATCATTTGTGAGAGAAGGATGAGTATAATCCCACCGTCCGTCAAAATAAGAGCCAGGATCACAAGTGCAGTTCCAACGATCATAATCCCAATGCCCGTCATGACCCTACCCTTTCGGGCACGACCTTGATCTCGTGCATCAAGCTTGGCTTGTAACCACGCTGCGGCGGACCAGCTCAGGGAACCAGCTGCTACAATGAGGCCAGCAAGGTCGGCTGATAGTCCCTTCACTTCGGTTAGTGCCAAGATCACAAAACTTTCCGTTGTAAAATAACAAGCAACATATAGCCCTCTCGAAACCAAAGTAGCAGGCAATCCTTTTTTTACCGAAAAAGTGCCCACAGGCAGCAATTTACGCATGGGTGTGATCATGATGACTAATCCAGCCAAAGTGAGTAATATACCTCTCCAATCGGTTATCATACCAAGTCCTGTGAGCAACAGCCCCGTTCCAACGGCAAGCAGAATCGCATACATAATCTTTGAGTCGGTTGCTCGCGCTGGACCTGACAGATCTTGCTGAAGCTGCAAATTACGAAAAGAACGGAATGTGAGACTCAACGCTATTCCAATCAAGGGTAAAACGATCCAGAAAACATATCGCCACGAGATGTAGGAAGCTATAAGGCCTGCTGCATAAGGTCCGATTAAGGTAGGCAGGACAAAGGCCAGGGAGAATGCGGCCAGGATTTGAGTACGAAGTGTATCTGGATAATGCAACGTCACACAGGTATAAACACATGTAATCAGGGCCCCCGCTCCAAAACCTTGAAGGGCTCTTCCGGCAATAAGCATATGCATATCGAAAGAGATAGCGGAGACCACAGTTCCTAACACAAAAACACTAAAAGATACCAGCATGGATGTAAAAACACCGCGCTTGTCAACCTGCTGACCCATAACCAAAGTTCCAATAAGCTGAGATAACAAAAATGCGCTGAAGATCCAACCGTATAAATGAATGCCCTCTAAACTTTGTGCCATTTTCGCAGCAATCGTCGTGATAGCCAGTCCTTCGAAAGCTACGGTTGCCAGAACCAGCATAATACCAATTGTAGGCGCCCTATACTGAGCATCAAAAATCCCAATCTGATTGTTGTTTGTCTTCTACACCTCCATAATTTGATGGATATTATGGTAAAATAAACCTTTTAACTTCCTGAATATACATGAAGTGTTATACTTTGTAAAGTTAAATGTTTAAAAAGTAAGATTATGGTCTAGAATAGAGTTCCCATGTTCAATAGGAGATTTTGCTTGAAAATATGCCATTTTCATTACAGTCAATTTGGAGAAGTTCATCTTCCAGAATCCAGGCATCTGTTTTTTCAACAAAGAAATGAAATCCTCCAATGGATTGAACCAATGCGGGATCGACCGGTGTAGCACTGGCATTTATGCCAATTGTAAAAGCATCGGAGCCTCCTCCGACATATTTTGCGTAAATCCTTACATATTGGTCCTCTTCCAATTCCCATTCATTCTTAAATAAATCGATTGCTTGGTCAGATATTACAAATGAGATCATTGCTCTGCACTCCATCCTTCATTAATCACATTTTTTCACTTCGCCACGATAATTGGCCATTCTGAAACTGGCCCCGCATCCACACGAAACTTTGGCATTTGGATTATTCATGGTGAATCCGCCTAACATTCCGCTCTCTTCATAGTCAATCTCAAGACCATCAATATATGGAATACTGTTTGCGTGAACCAATATTTTAAATTGCTTTTTATTTAACACAGTGTCTTCTTCTGCCTGTTGTTCATCCACGATAAGGGTATAAGATAAACCACTGCATCCCCCTTCATCAACGCCTACTCTAAGGAAGGCATTTTGGATATCCGCACCTGATAAGATCTCAACGATTTTGTCCGATGCTGTATCACTGACCTCAATAATCATCTTTATTCCTCCCGGTGGTATCATTTTGAAATTTGGTATCCCAGTCCATTAGACAGGGTATGAATGCTGCAAGAGCAGCTCCTTTTGGCGTAAGTTCATAAATAATTTGTGTAGGACGTGTCACTATTGTTTTTTTGACCAAATGATCATGTTGAAGACCCTTTAAACGTCTGGAGAGGATCATTTCGGAAATGGAAGGAATGTTATCGAATATTTCACCAAATCTCTTCGGGCCTTGAGACAGAGCACATAAAATATGGATCGTCCATTTCGTTCCGATGATGCGATAAGCTGTAAATAGTTTATTCGGATCTTCAGTGAACAATGGTCTGTACACCCACTTTCTTATTCATCCGCGTGGTGAGATCCGAGTGCTGGCAATGATACTCGTGACGATCAACAAGAGATGGAAACCCATGGCTACAATTAAGCCGGATTGAAGTGACATACCGCCAGCCTGACACACGACAAGAATGGAACCACCAATGCCGATCACTACGCCAGGTGTAAAAGAATCTGCAAATTGCAGATTTGCCGAGGTTTGGCCCACGCCTTCTTCCCCCGTTTGGGAAAATGCGACAACACCGCTAATCGGATGCGCCAATCCAATACCAACTCCTGCAATGATCTGACCAATAACTGCAATGGTAACGGTCACAACAGGTACCCAAAATACGATGGCAATCCCTATGGCAAGTAACAATACGCCAAGAATAATTCTCATATGACGTCCACTGCCCTGATCTGCCGCATCCCACCGTCCTTGCAGATACGCAATGATACACCAACTTAATGCAGCACTCGCCACAATTAATCCGGCCTGAGAAGGTGTAATTCCTTTCACATCGATTAGAGCCAATACCAGGAAATTCTGTGTACTAGTATAGGCAGCGAAGAACAATCCACGTGTTGCCAAAATAGCTGGCATTCCTCTGCGCAACGTAAGTGTTCCCTTCGGTAGCAATTTACGGAGAGGAAATATCATCAATACGAAGCCAATTATGACTAAAACAAATCCCATAATGCTCGGAAGCCTACTTAGACCAACCAGGAAAATCCCTGTACCTAACGTTAAGAGTAACGCCATCCAAGTGGATGAAGATCCGCTATCCCCTCCCGTCTTCTGCACTTTCAATTTCCTAAAGGCAGGTAAACTAAGCAATGCTGAAACCACCAGCACAGGTAAGATCCCCCAGAAAACAAAGCGCCAGGACCACTGATCTGCGATAACTCCTGCTACATAGGGACCGAGCATGGACGGAAGAACATAGGCAGTACCAAATGCTCCAAGAATTTTGGCACGCAGCTCATCCGGGTAACTTAACGATATAGCTGTATACACACAAGTCATCATAGCTCCGGCACCCAAACCCTGTAGAGCCCGTGATCCTATCATGGTATACATGTCGCCTGCGGTTGCGGCAGCGATCAGCCCTACGATAAACAACAGAAGTGCAAAAGTGAACGGTGCTGCAGGTCCTCTTTTATCAATGATTCGACCGACGACCAGCGTCCCGATAATCTGCGCAAGCAGATATGTACTGAATATCCACCCGAACAGGCTAAGACCGTTCAAGTCTCCAGCAATTGAAGGAGCAATGGTGGTGACGGATAAACCTTCGAATCCAACGGCCATCACTGACAAAATGATTCCTATGGATAATGCAAAATAACGCGGGCTGAAAATACTCTGATGATTAGAAGACATGAAATGTGACCTCCAAGAAAATTGTTATGTATACATCGTATCCGGATACTTAGTAAACATTTTTGTTTATAATGTCTAAGCTACAGTTCGGCTTTGACTTTGTCAACATTTTTGTTTAAAATGTAGTTAGTCATTAGACTCAGTTGCGTCATAAGGAGGTGCACCATGAGCGGAAATCAAACCAAAAAGGATGCCTCGACCAGTACCCGGAGAGCAATTATTAATCTGTTAAAAGAGCGCGGGGGAATGGATGTTATGGCACTCTCCACTCAGTTTTCGTTATCTGGAATGGCTATTCGTCAACATCTGAATGCGCTAAAAGGAGAAGGATTGGTTACCACTGTGGAAGAGGCCCGTCCCATGGGTCGCCCCACCAAGTTATGGATATTAACTCCCGCGGCTAATCGTTTTTTCCCAAGTGGATATTCCGATTTATCCGTCAGCCTCATCAATTCGATGAAAGAAGCTTTTGGTACTGAAGGGCTGGACAAGCTGCTGGATGTTCGAAATAAAAATATGCAAGAACAATATCTTCAGCATCTTGGGGATGCATCGGATGTTCGAGAGAAATTGGAGAAATTGGCCGAGATTCGCACCAATGAGGGTTATATGGCCGAGGTTCAGGAGCAGGATGATGGCAGTCTCCTACTCATTGAGAAGCATTGCCCCATCTGTGAAGCGGCCGCGGTATGTACCGGGTTATGCAAGAATGAGTTACATTTATTCAAAACAGTTCTAGGCGATAATGTTCATATTGAACGGGGAGAATACATTCTAGCCGGAGGAAGAAACTGCGTATACACCGTTAGGCAAAATAAGTCATGACCAAAAGAGCAACCTCATTGGAGATTGCTCTTTTGGTTTGGATTTTGAACTGATTAGAACGATGCAGATTTCTCTAAATTATCCTTCATTATACCCGTTATTTCTAACTCCTTCATAATCGTATGTACCCGATTATGTAATTTTGAATTGAGATAGAGTATAGTAAGAGTGTCGAAAATATACTCTAGGAGGCTACTACCATGTCACAAAAAATTTGGATGAACCTGCCGGTGAAAGATGTTGTGAAATCCACTACCTTTTTCAATGAGATTGGATTCCATGGGGAGAATGTTGGTAACGAGAGAGCCCAGCTTGTCATAGGCTCAACAACGATTCTCCTGTTTCCGGACGCAACGTTTGAGAAATTTACAGGTGCCAAAACCGCAGATACTTCCCATAGCGCAGAAGTGATATTTTCCATTGGTGCTGACAGCAGAGAAGAAGTTGATGCTTTTATTGAAAAAGTCGAGTTAGCTGGAGGAACCATCTTTGGCAAGCCGGGTGAAATAGACGGCTGGATGTATGGCGCGGGATTTGCCGACCTGGACGGTCACCGCTGGAACCTGCTCTACATGGATGAGAGCAAAATGCCGAAACGGTAATGTATAACGCTTATCACTATGTCCGCCTCTTATCCTCCAACTTTGAAGCCCTCGAATCGGCCAGTCATGGAGATTCTGAAGTAATTCGTTACGATACTAAAGATAAGGAACACGATTCCTCCAACTACAATATATTGTGTACTTATTCCAGTTACGATTAGTCCACATACACTAGCACCAAGTGTTGTTCCCAGGTTGGAAGAGGTCAGAAAGATCCCATTCGACAATTCGGGTGCCTCTGGTGCTGCCGATACCACCCAATATTGAGTGATGTTGCCGCCTATGCCTCCTAAGATCCCCCAAATGAAAATAAGGAAGGCTGTTGGCACACTGAATTGTCCAAAGGTGAACAACAAGATGTATACCGTTATTAATGCAATGGGATACATCTTGATCGTTCTTAAAGGGAAATTAGCGAGCAGTTTCCCTGCTATCATGTTCCCAACCATATTGGCCAAGCCATATAGAAATAACAACACACTGGCGGTGTTCCAGTCATATCTTGTCACGGTTTTCAGAAACTCAGCAAGGTAACTATAGACCCCAAATACAGCTCCGTTCATGAAAATCACGCCAACAATGGATAGCCACATCACGGATCTTCTCAATACATACAGATGAGTACCCATAGAGATTCTTTTCGTAACTGGCATGGAGGGCACAAAAAGAAGTGTTGCTACAAATGCGACGATTGTTACGGCGGCAAAGAACAACATCGCATAGAACAACGATGTGCTGGTGGCAATCAAGCTCGAAAGGGGTACTCCAAGTACCATGCCTGCCGACACGCCTACAAATACTTTAGCCACTGCCTTCGGCGCTTCTTCCTTGGGGACTGACGCCGCTGCGACCGTAAATGCCAATGAGCAATAGACAGGATGGAAAAAAGCCGGAACGACACGTGCAATGACCAATACCGTAAAGTTCGATGTGATGGCGGAGACCAGGCTGCCCACAATAAAAATGCCAAGTACGAACAACATAACATGCTTGCGGTTCATGCCCGAAAATAATAAGGGTAAAATGGGGCCAGATACAGCAACCGCAAGCGCAAAAAGACTCACAATCAAACCAGCGGTTGAGATACTGACCTCGTAATGTTCTGCAATCAAAGGCAAGATTCCGATTACGCCCATCTCCGTATTTAAAATACTGAATACACCAAAGGTCAGAATGAATACAAGCAGGTGATTTCGTTTAGTTGTCATATGCCATGGATTTAGAGAGATCCCGGTAAGCATTGATCTCTGTCTGAAGGTTGGCAATTTTCTGCTCTGCAATGTCTATCGCGTCGGCTCCTGCAATGAAGCGTTGCGGCGGTTGGGCCTCGTTTGCAATCTTGAGGAGGGCCTTGGCAAGTTTTTTTGGATCTCCCGGTTGCTGCCCGTTCTGATTATTAAAAAATTCCATATGTCCAGCTCTCCGGTCATCATAATCTTCAATCGAGGGTTTAGCAAAAGTTGAGGATGCGTCCGTAAGAAATTCTGTTCGGAAAAATCCGGGATTGACTATAGTCGTATGAATACCGAAAGGAGCTACCTCAGGAGCCAGTGCCTCCATCCATCCCTCAAGCGCAAATTTCGCAGCACTGTATGCCGAGTTAAACTCAAATCCTGAAATGCCAGCGCCAGAAGAGATCGAGATCACATGTCCTGAACGTTGGTTACGCATCACAGGTAATATGGCCCGGGTAACGTGCATGGAACCAACCAACGCCACCTGTAGCTGATGTTCAATCTGGTCCGGGGTCAGTTCCTCAAAATACCCTCCACAGAAATGTGCCGCATTATTAACGAGTACATCGATTGCCCCGAACCGTTCAATTGCCGCCTTAACTGCGGAATGTGCATCTGCAGGCTCGCAAACATCTAATGAGACAACCATTACATTCTCGGACTCACCGATCGCACGAACCACTGCATCAGGATTCCGGCCCGTAGCCACAACCTTGTGTCCAGCAGTTAAAGCAGCCTTCGCAATAGTAGTGCCCATACCTCGACCAGTGCCAGTGATAAACCATACCTTTTTCTTATCCATATCAATCATTCCTTTCAATTTCTTCTCCAGTTGCCTTGCTCTATAGTTTAGCGTTTATACACCGCATAGCAAATACTCATATCTCATAACAAGATATGCTTGAAAGGCATTTCTGGTTTATTGTAGAATATAGAAGGATAAAAGGAGGAGTTAAAATGGAGATTAGAGTATTGCGTTATTTTCTTACGGTCGCCAGAGAAGGAAGTATTACACGCGCTGCTGACTTCTTGCATGTTACGCAGCCCACCTTGTCCAGACAATTGAAAGACCTTGAACAAGAGTTGGGAAAGAAATTATTTATTCGCAGTAGTTACAGTATTATTCTCACAGATGAAGGTATGCTTTTAAGAAATAGAGCTGAAGAAATTGTGGGTATGGTCGATAAATTAGAGGCAGAATTTGAATCCATGGAAGAAACCATAAGTGGTGATATTTATATTGGCGGTGGAGAAACGGAAGCCATGAAACAGATTGCAAGAGTGGCAAAAGACGTGCAGAATAAATATCCCAATATACGCTATCACCTATACAGCGGCAACGAAGATGATGTAACTGAGCGGCTCGACAAGGGACTCCTTGACTTCGGTATTCTAATCCAGCCAGCAGATGTTTCCAAATATAACTATATCAATTTCTCAGACAAGGATGTTTGGGGAGTGGTTATGAGAAAAGAAAGTCCACTCGCCTCCAAACATACGATTCGATCTACTGACTTATTGCATGTTCCACTGATCTGTTCAAGACAGTCAATGAAGCAGACATTTTCGAAAAATGAGTTTGCGGACTGGTTTGGTGAAGATTTTGACAAATTAAATGTCGTTACTACATACAATCTTGCATATAATGCTGCCATTATGGTTGAAGAAGGCATTGGTTATGCATTAACACTTGATAAAATAGTGAATACGTCCAGTGAAAGCGATCTTTGCTTCAGACCTCTAGAGCCAAGACTTGAATCTGGCTTAAATATCGTTTGGAAAAAACATCAGGTCTTTTCGACTGCTGCGGATTTGTTTTTAAAAGAAATTCAGGCTAAAATTGTTTAGCATTTATACAGGGTGTGGAGAGCACCGAAACTCTTTCGGTGTTCTTTCTTCGTGCTTTTTGAAAGACTGGATAAAGTGATTAACGTGATTAAAGCCTACTTTCTCGGCGATCTCGGTTATTGTATCATTCGTCGATAATAAGAGATCTTTGCTCTTCTTAATCCGGTAATTAATCAAGTACTCGTATGGCGTCATATGAGCCGTTTTCTTAAAACATCTGGTGCACTCTGAAATGCTCAAATGTGCGACATCAGCAATCTCACGAAGCGTAACCGGATGAGCGTAATTTTGATGGATAAAACTGAGCATTAACTGTAATCTCTCCTGCTGACGCTTCTCGCTTCTTGGGGTTTCTCCGGAAGGAATCGAAATGTTGGATATCAATACAAACCATAACTGTACCGTTTTAATAGAAATTTCATATTCCCATCCCCATTTTTTCTCTGCATTAAACGTCTCCCTCATTCCCCAAAGCATGTCTAATATCTGCGTTTCCCACTCCGAATCTTTTTTAATCACAAGCGAAACCAAGGAAGAATTTGTATACGGCAATACATAATTTTTTTCCATTGCACTGTCTACATGAAAGGCTAATAGCTTTTCCGGAAAATTGAAACTAACATATTGACCATCATGTGTCAGCTCTGTTGTGATATGAAGAATTCTCTTGTTGATCAGGATTGCCTGACCCGTTTCCAATGTATAATCAATTCCGTTAATTTGGATAACAAGCTTTCCTTTTGTGACTAATGTGATCTGTAGATCTTCGTGCCAATGTAGATCGTTGAACCCTCTTCCTGGGGGGATACTTGTATGACGTGTATGTGTGTACATGATATAGGGAAACGAAAGGTCCGAATACAAAATATCCTCATAAAGTTGCTTCACCATGTTATGACGTTCCTTTCTTTGACGATATATCTATATTATATAGTGATTTAATTGCACGAAATCCACAAAAATAATGATATTATTATATCAAATCTACGGCTTATCACAATAGCCTGTGCACAGACGACCGGATAAGAACTTTTGGAGGCTTATTTGTGAAAGAAAATAAATTATCGCTGCTTTTTCATCCCTATGTATTGCTGTTTATCGCCATTTTGTCGGTATCCGTCTCTTCAATCATGATTAAATCTTCGGATACTCCGACCGCTATAGCCGGTATGTACAGGTTGTATATATCAGCCATTATTATGCTTCCGTTTATCCCTTGGAAGACGATCCGATTCTTAAAAATGAATTCAAAGGATTGGAGCACAGTTTTTCTGGCTGGCCTCCTACTAGGTCTATATTTCTTGTTTTGGATGGAATCGCTGGTGTATACCTCAGTCGCTAGTTCCATGGTGATTCTGGCGCTGCAACCTTTGTTTGTGATGATCGGGTCATACTTTATGTTTAAGGAAAGAGCGAGTATACCTACCATTCTATGTTTGATTACCGCCCTGTTCGGTTCGGTGATCATCGCCTGGGGAGATATTGGCGTTTCAAGAGAGGCTCTGATCGGAGACGGTCTGTCACTAATAGGAACCATACTGGTGTCGGCTTATATGCTGGTGGGACAGAAAGTCAGTCGAAAAATCGACGCGAATATATATAGTGTTGCTGTCTTTATTATTGGCGGAAGTGTCCTGCTGGTCTACAGTTTATTGAATAACTTTTCGTTGACCCATTACGACTCATCCGATTGGATGTATTTCCTGCTACTTGCGATCATACCTACCATTTTTGGTCAATATATTTTCAATCTGCTGCTCAAATCCATTGGTGCAACAACGGTTTCTGTAGGCATTATCGGTGAACCCGTTTTGGCCATTATGCTGGCGTATCTAATGTTGGGAGAAACCATCTCTGCTTTTCAATTCGTAGGCGGATTAATTACATTGTTAGGCATGCTGATGTACTTTGGGCTGAAATCTTACCATGTTCAACTTTCGAAGTTCCTGCGCTTTAATCGATTCAGAAAATTAGGATAAAATGAATGTGCTGATTAAGCAGAAACCCACCGGAATTTATTTCTCGGTGGGTTTCTTTATTACTTGTTCGATCCCCAACAAAATCAGTTTCAAGCCGAACTCGAAAGCTCCGTCGGTTCCCATCACCTCAAACAGACCATTCTTGTACATCCTGCTGAAAAGTCCAGCTTCCTTCTCACTCATAGAATCCAGAAGTTGGATCATCTCTTCACCCTGAAATGATTCCTGATCCTTAAGAACAGCAGATATATTGCGCTGATGCTGATAATCGTCTAGTACAAAATAGAATACATAGTTGACCAGTGTAAGAACGGCCTGTAATTTCTGCTCTTGCTCTAGTGGTGTTGATTCCATGCAGAGCAACATGCGGTTGGTGAAGCGGATCATGTCCGGTTCATGGGGCAGCGTCATCATCATAAGCTGTGTGGAGCACGGGTATCTGCTGAGCACACTCCGTACTGTCACCGCAAGCCCCTCCATCTGCTCCTTCCAGTCCCCTTCAGTGTGAAACTCGTCCAGAATTATTTTCGATATCTGGTTGGCCAGACGCTGGTAGAGCGTCTGCTTGCTCTTGAAGTACCAGTATAGAGATGGAGCCTGAATCCCCAACTTGTCTGCCAAGCGTCTCATGCTGAATTTCTCGATGCCCTCTTCCCCGAGAAGCTCCCACGAAATTTCCAAAATCTTATCTTCCGAAATCTGAGGCTGTTGTTTTTTCATCAGTATCCGCCCTTTTATCTAACAGTTTAAGTTTACGCTTTACAGGTTCATAAGTTCATGATAACATCTAACACTGTAAGGTTCAATCTAACGGTGTTAGATTGGATCAATATTAACGAAGAAAGTAGTGACCCACATGGATGCAGAAAACCTCCATTACTTTGAAAAAGCACCAATCGCCAAAGCCGTAGCTCACTTTGCTGTCCCGATGATGCTAGGCACGTCAATGAGTGTTATTTACTCCATCTTGAATGCTTATTTCCTTGGCACACTGGGTAATACGGCAATGTTAACCGCACTCGCATTAACTTTACCTTTATTCGCGGTCATCATGGCCCTTGGTAATTTAATTGGTATAGGCAGCGGTACATTCATCTCTCGTTTGCTGGGAGAGAAAAAAGTCGATGATCTGAAGCATGTATCTTCATTTGCCTTTTACAGTAGTTTAGTTCTCGGGATTATTGTGATGGCCGTTGGGCTCCCGCTGATTGAACCAATCGTTCATGGGCTGGGGGCAACGCCAGAGTCCTTCGGATTTACGAAAGAGTATGTCACGATTATGCTTATGGGTTCACCCTTCGTCATCTTATTCTTTACCCTGGAGAATATCGTGCGCTCAGAAGGTTCAGCAATGACTTCTATGACCGGTATGATTCTCAGTGTTGTTATAAATATTATCCTTGATGCACTATTCATTTTTGTCTTCCATTGGGGCGTGATTGGCGTTGCATCTGCTACCGTCATCTCCAACTTGGTTGCGAGTGCATTTTACGCTTACCATATGAGTTATAAGAGTCAATTCTTAACCGTCTCCCTGAAATGGTTCAAGGTAACAAAGGACATCCTGAGCAATGTGTTCAAAATCGGTGTTCCCGTCTTTGTTATGAGTGTCTTTTTGGGTGCAATGTCGCTTATTCTTAACCTTTTTCTTGTCGAATATGGGGATCAGGCCGTTGCGGGGTATGGAATCTCATCACGTTTACTGCAATTTCCTGAATTTATTCTGATGGGCTTGTGCGAGGGAGTTGTGCCGTTGATTGCCTTCTCATTCACAGCGAACAAATTACGCATGAAACAAACGATTGGATTCACGATCAAAGCTATTTTGGGCTTAGCCGTCCTGTTCGGTGTTATCGTATATCTGATCTCTGACCACTTGATTGGTTTATTTACGACTGACCCGCAATTAATTGAAATGGGTAGCTACATTCTGCATGTAACCTTCTTATCCTTGTTTATTACAGGAATGACTTCTTTGTTTATGGGGATCTTCCAAGCAACAGCCCAAGGAACCGCCGCGTTTGTTATGTCCATAATTCAAGGGATTACACTAATTCCTGTATTGTATATCGCTAATCAAATGAATGGCTTTCATGGAGTGATCTGGTCGCTCGTTATTGCGGATGCCGTGGCGTTCCTAGTTGGGGCCATTATGTTATATGTTTTGCGGACCAAATTGCAGCCGGATCTGGAACATTTGGCACAGTAGTTAACGTATAACACGCAAAAAGGCAGGATAAGGGCGCTCCCTGACCCTGCTCTTTCATTTCGAAATGACAATTATCTATCTGATCGTAAACCCTCTGTTATAAGGAAAACGCGGTCAACATATGTTCTATTTCATCCATATACCCATCCACTGTAATGCTTCTCGGAGCAAACAGAAATCGTAGTGATTGTTTCCATTCCGAGCCTGCAATAGAGGTTGGTAACATCGAATGTTCTGTATTAGAGAAGATTTTCACATGAAGCAAGGAAGATGGCTGAATTCCTTTACGATATGCTTGCTCTGTATCAACAATGTCCACATTCACATCATCTTCTCCAAGCAGAAGGAGTACAGGGGTTTTGAAATGATGCAAATCCGCCGTGGCATCTGAAGCAAAATTTTTCTTTATGAAGTTCCAACGTTCTTTGGAAATCAGATCATCCTCTCGAGCAATCTTGGTGTACTCTTCATATGTGCCATGTTTCTTTAAAATCTCTTTAATCTGGTTTTCATAATCGACCTGATTTTGAATCTCCTCCGTGGAATGACCGTCTTTCGCCATTCGGCTACGTGTGTTGTATTCTCCCTGTTCCAACCAGTTTATCGCTGGTGATACCAAGATACTGAAGGCGAGATGTTCTTTCCCAGCAAGCTTAGGAATCACCCAACCTGCTTGGCTGGCACCCCATACGCCTATTTTGGAATCATCAATGATGGATTGTTCTTTCGCCCATGCAATTGCTTGTTGTGCCTCCACAACACGATCATCCATGCTTTGATCTAGCCAGTTTCCCTCTGAACCCCCGATTCCCCGTTTATCTAGCGACAAGGATGCATACCCGATCGATGCCAGTCGCTCCCACAACGGTTTGTATCCCTCACCCTGAGTAGAGTCTATCGAACCGTCACCGTGAATAAACAGTACTAGACCTAGCTTGCCTGAATGGTTTCTGGGTAACGTGAGCGTACCTGTTAACTTACCCTGTGGAGATTGAATTTCAATGGTTTGTTCCTCCATGTCAAAATCACTTTGATCGACTATGTACAGTCCTGCACCAACCATCAGTAAGATTGCCACAATAACTGAGATGTATCGTTTTTTCCAATTAAACATAACTATCTCCTTTGTAAATCATGTAATGCCATTGATTTTCGCCTAAGAGCAGGCCGGTCAGAAAGCTGTTTGTGCTATACTGCTTGCGAAATTGATAGCGTTCATATAACTGTATCGCTTGATGATTCTGACTTGCCACATGCAAGCTAAGAGATGACATTGATTTCGATTGCAACATATATTTCTGTGCCCATTGAAGCAACTGCGTACCAATTCCCTTGCCTTGGTGCTGTGGATGTACAACCAGATCTTCCACATAACATTCGCCTAATTTAGGAGTATGCTTCAGCAGATGTAAACCAGTTATTAACTGAAGCAGTTTCCACATGCCAACTCTATTGCAGTGGCTCCACCAATGAGGATTGGCACGAACGCTTGTTATTGCTGCTCTGTTATCTGCTTCCTTCCATTTCAAGCACATGGTGCCAACAATCTCCTCATTTTCACGAGCAATGATACGAAGAGTACTTTGTTCCATGGGCGGATAATTGAGCAACTGTTCAAATACGTAAGCCAGATCAGTTATGGACAATGAAGTGATCTTTTGAAATTTGTGTCCAAAACCATAAGCCATGAGTTCAGCAACAGCTTGATGAAACTGGGGACAAACGGGTTCTATCTGAATGGAAGTTGTCACTGTGTGCCTCCCCTAATCGATCATTTGTAACAACAGCTCATAATGAAGCTTTTCTGGTGTGAATAAAGATAAATAAGATTTTTCTACCATAATAAGTGGACCGTGATAGGGATAGCCCTGATCTTCTGCGTAAGCATAAAATTCGTTGATATGTTCTTTGAGTTCAGCTTCAATTTGTACATATACATGACGAGAAAGGTATTTTCCTCTAGGCAAAACTAAATCGTTTGCTCCCTCCTTTTGTGTATAAATTCCTACGGTGTCCGTCTCGTCGTACGCATAATGGATGTCGGCTTCAAATAAATTGGGAATGTTTCCTTTATGTTGGGTCAGTTGCCTTGCTTGCAAGTACCCTTGCGCTTCCATATGGAACCACAGGGATAAGTGAATCTCCTCACGAGTATCAATATAATAAGTCACTTGATCCTCATCACGTGGAATATGATCTTTCTCCTGCAGCAACTTGCTGATAAGGTGCTTTGTTTGCTGAAGCTGAGTGATGGCTGCTTCCGTGTCTGCTAACGCTTGGCGAAATAATGATGTGATTTGAACGGTTGTCAGGTTACTCAAACATTCCTTGATCATTTGAACAGACAGTCCCATTTTGCGAAGCAATAAAATATGAGATAGACGGTAAATTTCATCTACCCCATACATCCTGTATTGGTTTTCTGCTATATAAGCAGGGTGTAACACCCCTTTTTCTTCGAAGTATCGAATTTGATGTACAGAGACTTTCATCAGCTTTGCCAGCTCACTAATCGTAATTTCATCACTCAACCAATTCACCACCTTTGCTGTTTTTCATATTACAAGCATAAACCTTAGGTCTGACCTAAGGTCAAGTCTTTATTTTAGCCTCTCCTGATAACAAAAAAACCACGGCACCAGATTCGGTACCGCAGTTTATTAATCAATCATCCTATTGGATTTGTTTCATGTAAGATTTGAATTCCTCGGCAATTTCTTTGTATTTCGTATGATGCAGGTAATGTGAACCTTCCATTGGGATCATTTTGCCCTGCGCGGATTGTTTGGCTTGTGCTTCATGTAACGGAATCCACTGCGGGTTTTTCTCGTTATTGGATTGAACAAAGAGAAGCACTGGCAGATCACTAGGATACGTGAGTTTTTCTCCATTTTTGAAATTGGAACCCAGATGTTTAAGCTCATTTACTAATGTCGGATTTGTCGAGACTTGATTCGAAATCAACTTCATCTGTTCTTTGGTATGTTCATCATAGTCAAGTGATGCATATGAATCACCACTCACTTTATTGAGTACTCTCATTAAGCCTGATTTTTGAAAGAATTTCATTAAGTTCAAAGGTAATTTAACATCCATGCCAGGTTGATTCGGAACACTGCTATCGATCCCGACAAAAGCAGAGACTTCATCCGGATACGTGTTCACATAAGTCGCCGCGTACAGTCCCGTGATGGAATGCCCCATCAGAATATAACGATCTATACCGAGCTGTTGTACAGCTTCATGAATCTCACTAACAATATTCTCGGTGGTTCTCTCCGTTTCGGTTTGGTCACTTAACCCATAACCGAAAGGCTCAATCGCCACAACTTTGTAATCAGAAGTTAATTCATCGATTAACAATTTGAAATCAAGTACTGGTGACGGTGTTCCTTGTCCGGGAAGTAACACGATGGTTTGTTCGCCGCTACCTTGAATGGATACATTCATATTCTTCCCATCAACATTGACATATTGGCCGTACGATTCGATTTTCTTTTTCTCTGCCCCATTACTTATCGTATGAACGACAAACGTGATGCCCATGAACAGCACCAGCGCGCCGACAATACCACCTATTATTTTCAACCATAAGTACCGTTTTTTACGGCCCTTAGTCCCCGTTGTTGTTACATCCACTGCTTCTGCCATTTCCATCTTCTCCTGTCCTTTATATCTGTAGAGCCGCTCTTGCGACATAGGTATAGTGTAACCATGGAAGATGTCCCCTTCGTGACGGGAATATGAACGGAGTATGAACTACAAAAAAAAGAGAGCTGCTTGTTGAGAGCAGTTCTCCATAGGATAAGACAGTTTTAGTGGTCCAGGAACACAAGTTGAATGAAGAACAATACCGCAAAAATGTAGAAGATTGGATGAACATCTTTACCTTTTCCACGAAGCAGCTTGAGTACCGGATAAAAGATAAAGCCTACGCCGATGCCTGTCGCAATACTATGCGTCAATGGAGTAAGGATGATAATCAGGAAGGCAGGAAATGCTTCTTCGAGATCATCCCATTTGATTTTGCTGATAACGTTAATCATAAAGTATCCAACAATGATTAGTGCCGGAGAAGTGATCGCCGGAATGCTTGATATTACACTTACGATTGGTGTGAAAAACAAAGTCAGCGCAAGCAGCACACTTACCGTTACAGCGGTCAGTCCCGTTCTTCCTCCGGCGGCAACCCCTGTGCTGGACTCGATATAAGCTGATGTTGGGCTTGTTCCGAGCAAAGCGCCACTGGTTGTTCCTACGGCATCTGCCAATAATGCGCCACGCGAGCGTGGGAATTTACCATCCTTAAGCAATCCTGCTTGTTCAGCAACGCCGAGCATCGTGCCCGTCGTATCAAACAGTGTGATCAACAAGAAGGTAAATATAATTGTATATAAACCATTCGAGAATACCCCTGCCAGATCCAGTTGCAAAGCCGTTGACGCGAGGCCTTGTGGCATGGATACAATCGATTCCGGCATTTGGAATAGTCCCATGATCCAGGCAAGTATCGCTGTTACCACCATTCCAATGAACAGGTAACCTTTCACATTATAAGCCATCAGCACAACGGTAATAATCAATCCGATAATGGTCAGATAAGCCATCGGCTCAGCCAAGTTCCCGATCGTAATCAAATTCGATTCTGAATCGGCAATAATCCCGGCATTTTGCAAACCTACCGTTGTAATAAACAATCCGATCCCTGCGGTTATGGCATGTTTTAAGCTAGCAGGAATTGCATCAAGCAACATGTAACGGAATGAAGTCAGTGATAAAATAATAAACAAAATCCCTGCTATAAATACGGCTCCCAGTGCAACTTGCCAAGATACGCCATACCCGGCAACTACACTATAGGCAAAGAATGCATTCAGGCCCATACCCGGCGCAATGACGATTGGATAATTGGACCATATTCCCATAATCAGAGTTCCCACAATACTTGCCAGTACCGTTGCTATGAATACTCCGTTAAAGTCCATGCCTGTGCTGCTGAGTATTCCTGGGTTTACGATAACTATGTATACCATTGTGAAGAATGTTGTAACCCCTGCGATAATTTCTGTGGGGATGGTCGTGCCTCGTTCTTTAAGTTTGAACCATTTGTCCATGGTAAAGCCAGCCTCCAACTTTCAAATTATACTCCAAAGCTAAAAACAAAAAATCCTAATCTTCATATAGGATTGTAATATTGTCGCTCCTATATTCGTTGTTAGGATTAAAAGATTCAACAGCTAAGCTCTAAACTAAACATAAAGATACTCATATCTGTTTTCAACCTGAAGTCCATTTCGTATTCTAATTAAAATTACATGCAATGTCAATGAATTAACGATTTGTTCACAGTTATTTACGAACTATACAGACATTATCTCTTGTGTTCATTCGTTTTTAGAATAGAGTAAGTACGTATCGCTCAATGTCTGCGATATATGAAGAAAAGACTGCCAGCAATGTTTACTGACAGTCTCTTGCTTAATTCGTAGTAGGTTTCTCTTCATATTCGCTGGTTAATTCTTTAAGCGATTTGATTTTGCCATGGGGATGCTGTCATTCCTGGACAACTTTATTCTGCATGCATAGGTAATAAGAGAATTAGGCAAGCATATAAGACAAATTAGATATCGGTTTTTAGAGCAGGAATGCCATAATATAGACATGCCACAACTGGAGGTTAATATATGCAAAAAGTAATTTTAAATAATGGTGTTGAGATGCCTATTCTCGGCTTTGGTGTGTTTCAGATTGCAGATGCAAACGAATGTGAACAAAGTGTTATGGATGCCATATCGGCTGGGTATCGTCTCATTGATACTGCTGCCTCTTATCTAAACGAGGAAGCCGTGGGCAGAGCAATCAAACGTAGTGGCGTGGCCAGAGACGAATTATTTGTCACGACAAAACTTTGGGTTCAGGATACGGGTTATGAACGTACCAAACAAGCATTTGAAAAATCCTTGGAACGATTGCAATTGGACTATTTGGATTTATATTTAATTCATCAACCTTTTGGAGATGTACATGGTTCTTGGCGTGCAATGGAGGAGTTGTATCGTGAAGGAAAAGTACGTGCAATCGGAGTGAGTAACTTCCAGCCGGATCGTCTGATCGATTTGATTCTGCAAAACGAAGTAACTCCTGCTGTAAACCAGGTCGAAACACATCCCTTCAACCAGCAGATCTTAACTGGACAATTCATGAAAGAAAATAATGTTCAGATCGAGTCTTGGGCACCTTTTGCTGAAGGAAAAAATGACTTGTTCCAGAATGAGGTATTGTTATCTATAGGTGAAAAGTACAACAAATCGGTTGCTCAAGTGGTTTTGCGTTGGTTGACACAACGTGAAGTCGTGGTTATTCCAAAATCGGTTCGTAAAGAAAGAATTATTGAGAATTTCAATATTTTTGATTTTGAATTAAGCCAAGCAGATATTGAGTCGATTACTGCGCTAGATACCAAACAGAGCCTATTCTTCTCCCATAACGATCCTGAAATGGTGAAATGGATTAGTACTCGCAAATTAGATATCTAATCCTATCTATCCAATTTAACTATCTATTCCTTCTCTTCACGGAGAGGTCAAAAAATCCGATTCCGGCATCACGGAATCGGATTCTTCATTTATTATTGTAGCCTCAATAATATAGAGAATTCAGAAGCTAATTGGCAGGACCCAGATTAATCAAGCTGACCTCGGATAATGAGACGGTTGTGTTGCCATCTTGCTCACCATCAATGTTACCCAGATCAAATGAAATTCGAGTATTCGCATAGCTGTCTTCTGTTGCATCAAATGTAAACGTGAACTCCTGTTCTTCTGGAGTCAAATCAACTCGTGCCCCAAAGAAACCATGCCATTCATAGTTGGCAGCGGCATCGACCCATCCAATCCCCAAACCCAATTTCCTGGACTTCTCCGCTTTGGCTTTAAACGTTAATTTATATTTAAAACCTTGCTGTATGCCAAATCCTTCATTGATGACTTGACGATCCCATGGATGCTGCCCTGCATGACCAATCTTGGCTTGAAGCTGTTGATTGTTAACTTGCATCTCAAGGTCCGCTGCATTACCGTCCGCATGGGTAAACCAACCTTCCTTACCTTTGGAGAAGTCTCCATTAGGAATAAGATTAACATGAGCAGGCTGCCCTCCTTGATCTGCATTCGGATTCACTTCATATAATTGGACGTTATTGATGTGAATCGAGTGTTCACCTGTAGATAGCGGATATCCTAATCCGAATGCAAGCATAGCTGCCGAATCGGAGGTATCCCCCATGGTGATTGTGTAACTATACGACTTTTGATCCGCGGTTAATTCCACTTCTTCTTCAAAATACTTCACAAAATCCCCTGCATTCTGAGAAAGAACCGCTTGCATGGATTTAGGACTTGAAGAGGATGCCTCGAAGGTAAGTCGGTACGTTTTGTTTGCATCAAGTTTGATCTGATCTTGTTGTAACAAAGCATCCCACCACTGTTCACTTGTACCAGGCAAATTAATCGTTAATCCTTCGCCCTCGTCATGTGAGGCTGTCAGATCATTAGGAATTATCTCCCAATGATTCAGATCAGCTGTTAGCTCACTGTTCTGAATTTTGTTTTGTGAAATATCCACCCAACGTGTATTATAATCTGCTCCTTCAAAATTCACATAATAGGGTTTGCCTGCTGTCAAGTTGACCCTTGGAAAATACACCGTTTTATATGCTTGCCATCCACCCGTGTCTCCGAGACTCAGGTCTGATTGTGCAACGGTTGTACCTTGTTCATCCTGAATGCTGAACTGAACCTTGGAATCACTTTTTCCACTGGCCATTCGGGCAGACA
Organism: Paenibacillus amylolyticus; assembly: GCF_047302515.1. GTDB lineage: Bacteria > Bacillota > Bacilli > Paenibacillales > Paenibacillaceae > Paenibacillus > Paenibacillus amylolyticus_G. Next base: position 2,411,741 of record NZ_CP168019.1, read on the forward strand.
GAACATATACTCCGTCGTGAGCTACATCGATTTTATATTGCAGCAGATCTCCCTGATCCATGTAACTGACATGTTTTCCTCCTTCTACGGAGTCCTCCAGTTGTAAGCCTTGCATCATCCAGGCTTCGGTTGCAGGAACATGTGCGTAGCCATTCACTGACAGAGGTTTGCCGCGTTTCGTCAGACGAACATTGTCCACATATACCTTACCTTTAGAACTGCCAAATAACAGTCTTAGCTCGGATTGTGCGATTGATGCTCCATCTCCAATGATGATTTCTCCGGTGAATGTTTTCATTTCTTGGTTCAAGGAGAGGTTTTGCCCTTGATGAACCTGTACCGTATGCCCATTACTGCTGACAACATCAATGTCGATGCTTCGCGGTGTGTCTGCCTTGGCATCTAAGGAGAAACCATACGTTGTATTCGCTTCCAGCTTCAAATCCGGTTGGTTCACCGAAACTTGTTGTGGGTCATTATTCGTTTGAGTTACATCAACAACCAGTTGACGCTCCATAATCGGGAATTTCGAAAAGTTATTTACACTTATATTGGCTGCCGCACTGTCCTGAATGCTGCTTGACCAGAATCCCAGACGCTCCTTGCCTTGATCGAATGTGCCATTGTAAATAAAGTTGCCATCAGGTAGCGCGTTTCGTTCGACAGGTAACGGATCAGCTTCACCCACCTCAATCAGTCTGGCATTGGCAAACCAAACGGTTGTATCATCCAACCCCAGATTAAATTCGAATCTGGCATTGTTATCCGTGCCATCCCGCATATTGAAGGTGTAGTCATAGGATTGCCAATCTGTCGTGAGTGCAAAGGTGTTATCACCCGAATAATTGGTCCAACTTTTTTCAAATTGGTTCAGTTTGGACATGATTGTACGGTTAGCAGATGCTTTCGCATCAAATTGTATCTTGTACTTTTTGTTTTTCTTGATGTACATCGGCATCTGAGTGAGTTGAACCGAGTAGTTTTCAGTACCCGATGCATCAATGGTAACTTCTGCTGCTTTCCCTTTCTGCTCATCCGTTACAACTTTGACACTGCCAGCTCCATCAGCATTTGTGATGAATTTCCACTGAAGAGGCACTCCATTGTCTGCAGACCCTTCCGCAAAACGATCATTGTAGATTTGATTGCCATTGGTTTGTGGGTCACGCTGTTGCGCAGGCTCGATGGGATTTGTTGTTACATCAGGCCATATGTCTAGATTTTTGTAAGTATATACTCGCACAAAGTCAACATTCATCTTTTCGGAAGTGAAGTTGCTTTCAGGTGCCCCCGGCCAGTCTCCTCCAACTGCCAGATTCAGAATCAGATAGAATGGACGATCAAATGGTGCAGGGAACGTATAATACTCGGGTTGGCCCGCGGCCTTCGTTTGCCAGTTGGTCACTTCATGATGCAGCTTTCCATCCACATAGAAACGAATCATACCCGGCAACCATTCCACCTGGAAATCATGATAATCGTCAGCGAAAGTTTCTCCCTTCGGAAGAGTAAGGCTTCCCTGATCATGTCCATGGGAGCCGTCAGGCTTCACACTGTCATAATGCAATGTGCTATATACCTTGTTATTACTCTCTTTGCCACCAATTAGCTCCATAATATCGATTTCTCCAGAGGCAGGCCATCCACCATAATGTGCTTCATCTGTTGGCATCATCCATATGGCAGGCCACATGCCTTTTTCAATAGGAAGCTTCGCACGTACAACTACTTTACCGTAGGTCCAGTCGCCTTTTCCCATGGAGATCAGTTTGCCAGAGCTGTAATCTTTACCGTTTTTCGGACCCTTTTTTGCTTCAATCTGCAACACGCTTCGATTCTGATCTTTTGTAATGCGAGTGTTATCGGGGCTGTAATATTGCATTTCATTGTTATAAACGAGTCCTGTATCCTGCACGGTCCATTTGGAAGAATCAATCGAAGGTCCGTTAAACTCATCATTCCAGACCAGCTCCCATTGATCATGCGGAATCGTTGTTGCTGGAACCGGTTTTTCGCCCGCCGGATTGCTTGGTGTAGACGGTGATTGCCCGTCTGGAGAAGATGGTGTAGGTGTGCTTGTCACATTGGTTGAACCACCAGGCTGCGCTGAAACAGGTTGTTGGGCTTCACCCACCATGGATGTGCGCAATCCTTGTATTACTTTCTCTCCGTTAATAACAACATCAATGGCGTCTACACTTAATTTTTGGATTGTACCTTTGGTATCCATTTGAGTCTGACTCGCTTCTGCATGAATATTCATGGAATCAATCAGGCTGTTTGAAGAGATCTCCAGAATGGATTTCTGCTTTACATGCATCTCCTGAATGTTACTTTCTTCCGTAATGGCAACTCTGACGGGTTCCCCACGTTTGTCAACGACTACTCGCTTCAGCTTGGAGTTGTTAATGTTGATGGAATGACTGCCTCCGCCTTTAATAATGACACTTCCTGTAACCGTTACGCCCTGAAGAACAACAGATCCCTCGCCAATGCCTTCTGCCAGCAGCAGATTTCCATTGACAATCATATTTTTCAACGTGACATCTGTCGATTTAATAATCAAGTTGCCATCTACCCGGGACTCATATGTTCCAGGAGTGCTTTTTACATCTGCAATCATCGCTGACAGTAACTCTGCCGTCTCCGCTCGTGTAATCGGGGCTTTGGGATTTAATTTGCCTTGGAAACCTTTTATAATATTTTCGTTCACCAGATAGGTAAGCGCTTTCTTTGCATAGCTGGAAAGTTCATCTGCATCCTCAAATTTCAATCCTTCACTATCTTCATTTGAAGTCGCTGAAAGTTGGAAAGCTCGATCTACCATAACCGCTGCATCTTGGCGTGTAATCGGTTGTTGCGGTGACAGATGTTCACGGTCTGTTCCTTCGATGATGCCAGAACCATTCGCTCGTACCATTACGTCATAGTACCAATCGTCTGAAGTCATATCCACATATGAGCCAGTCGCCGCATTACCGGTGAAACCAAAGGCTCGATCCAGAATCATCACGAATTCAGCTCTGCTAATGACCTGACTGGGCTTGAATGTACCGTCCGTATAACCTTTCAATAAATTCAAGTCTTGCAAACGTGTAACTGCAGATTGTGACCAATGCCCGGTCAGGTCTGTATAGGGAACAGAGAAGTGCAGGCTTTTTGCCTGCACATTTCCCACCTCCGCTTGACCCTGTACACTTTCTGCTCCAGCAGTTGCTGGATAAACGAGAGAAGCCATTAAACTCCATGCCACCATACATGCCAGTCCTTTTCTCATCCTTCTTCCTCCCTCAGCTCAGTTATCCTTGCATTTGCATAGCCTATTCCTTAACTGCTCCAATAACGATCCCCTTAACGAAGAAACGTTGTAAAAACGGGTATACCATCAGGATCGGAAGCGCGCCGATAAAGATCTGTGCTGCGCGTACGGTTCGCTGCGAGATATTCTCCAACATGGAAGGATCGACGTTGATTTTGCTGAGATCTTGCTGAACGATAATGGTCTGTAATAGAGAAGCAAGTGGATAATTTTTAATATCAGACATATAGATCATGCCGTCGAACCAGGAGTTCCACTGATACACCATCGTAAACAAGGACAAGGTTGCGATAGCTGGAAGCGACAGTGGTACGTAGACCAGAATCAACGTTTTGATATGACCTGCGCCATCCAAATAAGCTGCTTCCTCAAGTTCTTTGGGCAGACCGCGGAAGAAGTTCATCATGAGAATAACGTTCCACACGGACAGTGCCCCAGGCAGAATAAGCGCCCAGATTGTATTCATCAAGCCAAGCTTCTGGATCAGAATGTAACTTGGAATCAAACCGCCGCTGAACAAAATGGTAAATACGAAAAACCACGTATATAAGGAGCGGCCTTTAAAACTGATATCTTCCTTCGACAACGGAAATGCGGTTATGAGCATGATGACCATACCAATGATCGTCGCAATTACAGTCCGTTTAAGTGATACGATCAAGGAGTTGATGAAGTTTGAATTCCCGAATGTTTTCACATATGCGTCGGTTGTGAACCCGATGGGCCAGAAGGTAACCAGGTTTGATGATGCTGGCGCCATACTGCTGAATGAAACAGCCAATATATGAATAATTGGTAAAATGCAGAGTATCGATAATATCCCAAGAAAAGTATAGTTAGCGATGCTGAATATGCGGTATCCTTTTGTTTTATAATACAAGCCCTTTTCTCCTCTCTAGAAAACTCGATAATTAGCTAGTTTGTAAGCCATTCTGTAAGATATAACAATCAAAATGGTAGCAACCACAGATTTGAACAACCCTACTGCTGTGGCGAAGCTCATCTTCCCGTTCAGAATCCCGAGTCGATATACAAAGGTGTCAATGATGTCGCCTTTGTCATACACAAGCGGATTGTACAAGTTGAACACCTGATCAAAACCGGCGTTCAGGATATTGCCGATAGAGAGTGTCATCAGTACGATTGTAATCGGCATTAATGCCGGAATCGTAATGTGCAGCGTCTGTTTAAATCGGTTGGCCCCATCCACCTCGGCAGCCTCGTAGAGTGCAGGATTAATGCCTGAGAGAGAAGCCAGAAATACGATCGTACCAAAACCAAATTCTTTCCACACATCACTGAGGATCAGCGTTATTCGGAACCATGTACCGTCTCCCAGGAAGAAGATCGGTTCTCCTCCAAAGGCTACGACAAGCTGGTTGACCATGCCGCCCTGAGGAGACAGGATATCGAGCAGAATACCACCGAGAATAACCCATGATAGGAAATGCGGTAGATACACAAGCGTTTGACTTACTCTCTTGAATGCCGTCAAGCGTACTTCATTGAGCAAAATGGCAAACAAGAATGGAGCGAATAGTCCTGCGATGATTTTGAAAAATGCAATGACCAGCGTATTCCAGATCACCTGACCTACGTCCGGATATAAGAATAAATATCGGAAATTGTCCCAACCCACCCATTTGGATTCAGAAAATCCCAAGTATGGTTTGAAATCCTGAAAAGCAATTACAATGCCGCCCATCGGTATGTACTGAAACACCAGTGCCAGCAATACAGCTGGAATGAGCATCATATGCAAGGTCCAGTTCCGTTGCATATTCCAGCGCTGTTTAACCCTGGTGGAGCGCCGTTTATGCGGCGTTTCTAACGTATGTTCCTTCACTCCTGCATCCCCCATGTTCTAAATTTTGTATTTTACAAGTCATCGTGAACTTGTATATTAAAATTATAGCAATGGAAATTTGTGATCTATATCCTAATATTGCAACAACGATATCAATATTTTAATAAGATTAAGGAGGTTGGACTTTGTTCACACGCTTGAATGTCTTTACCAAAATTACACTGTTGTTTGTGATGCTGCTTATTCTGGTGCTGTTTCTCTATACATACTCGAACCGGGAAAGCGTGCGTGTTATCGAACACGAGATTCAGAACAATACCATGAATCATCTCTCAACATTTGCTGACTCAGTAGAATCCAACATTTACCAATTGTCGTTGTATGGGATGTCTATCGGACAAGATTCGAGTATTCAGGAATATCAACGCCCCGACTACAAGGACATTCCCTATGAACGTGTCAAAGTTGGAAGCGCCATTCTGGAAAAGATGAATCTGTACAATGCAGCAAGCAAATGGCATTCGACCATCACACTATACTTCCCGCGGATGCAAAAAGTGATATCAACGGATTATTATGCTTACATTCCGTACAGGGATGATGAATTTAAGGAGCCTCTCTCGCAATCCTGGACCTATGCCGATAATCAATTTATTTGGTACACCACCGATCCAACGACAGCGATGGCGAGACCTGGCAAAGCCAGATTGATTACCAAAATCAGTTTTCCAGTTCATCACTTAACTGCGCTTCTTAATCAAAACAAGTTAAATAATAAAGGCGACCCGTTCATGTTCCATCCCGATTATGGATTAATCAGCAATAGTTCTGGAAAGGAAACCTTGAACGCGATTCTGCCTTCCCTGAAAGAAGCAAAACTGCAGGCCAGCGGTGGATTCAGTACAACGTTGAACAAAACGGAATATTACGTCTCTTATATTCAATCCAAGAGCCTCGGCTGGTATTATGTTGACTATGTGCCTATGCAGCAAATTTTGAAACCGATTACGAGCAGCCGGAATCTTTTTTACGCTTCAATTGCCGTTCTGATCGTGATGAGCGTTGTTGTATTATATACACTCTACCGAAGTGTGCAGCTTCCACTTTTACAGTTGGTGAAAGGGACGAATCGCCTGTCCACCGGGGACTTTTCCGTTCGGCTTCATCATTCTGCACGCAATGAGTTCAGCCTGTTATTTGCACGTTTCAACATCATGGCTCAACGAATTCAAGAATTAATCGAGAATGTATATGAGGAGAAATTAAGAAGTCGGGAAGCCACGCTCAAACAGTTGCAATCGCAGATTAATCCGCATTTTCTATATAACTGTCTGTTCTATATCAAGAACATGGCCCGAATGAAAAATGAAAAGGCCGTGGTAGCCATGGCACTGAATCTGGGGGAGTATTACCGATACATAACCAGGTCCGAAAAGGATCAAGCCACGCTTCGTGAAGAACTGACGATGGTCAAAAATTATTTGGAAATCCAGTCACTTCGTCTGGAACGAATGCATTTTACAATCGACGTGCCCCATGATATTTTAGATAAAACAGTTCCCAGACTAACCCTCCAGCCTATTATTGAGAACGCTATTATTCATGGTCTGGAGCCCAAATCGGTAGATGGTGAGATTAAAATCTATGCGGACTGTGAGGATGATGTGTACACCATTATCGTGGAGGACAGCGGGCTTGGCATGTCTGAGAAACAACTTGATCATCTGAGAGATAATCTTCTTAAACCGCTGGATGAGAATATGGGATGTGGTACATGGAATGTCCATCAGCGTTTATCTTTTCTGTACGGTGAAGGATCTGGACTATCTTATGATCATTCTTCAATGGGTGGGATTAAAGTTAACATCACGTGGCACGACAATACAGACAAGTAGGTGAACGACCCATGCTGCAAATATTATTAGTTGACGATGAACGTTCCGTCGTGGAAACGCTGGCAGAGACCATTCCGTGGGAAAGCTGCGGGATCGGTACAGTTCATGAAGCATTATCCGGTGCAGTAGCGCTGGAAATTATGGACAACCACGACATTGACATTGTAATTACGGATATACGTATGCCCGAAATGTCAGGCATTGCACTGATTACAGCGATTCATGAAAAGTGGCCTCATGTGCAGACGATTCTGTTATCAGGTCACGCCGACTTTGAATATGCGAAACAGGCCATTTCGCAGGAAAGCTTTGATTACTTACTGAAACCCGTTAGTGATGAAGATCTGATCGAATCCGTGCAACGTCTTGTTCATCGAATTAAAGAAAAGTGGGAAACCGCAGCATCTCATCAAAGAGCCTTACACGCCTTTCAGGATCATCTGCCATTGCTTCAATCCACGATGCTGCATGAGTTGCTGACTGGAAAAGTCTATGATCAGAAGACGCTGGCAGACAAGCTTGATCTGCTGGAGCTTCCCTACTCCGTAGGAGAAGATCTCGGCATGCTGATTATTCGTATGGAGAAACATCTATCCGATATGGCACACGGCGACCTGGCCCTAATGGAATATGCGATATGTAATATCATAAGTGAAGTGATGCATAATCATTTTCATATCTGGCATACACGTGACGTTCATGATTACATTGTTGTTCTGGTAAGCATGAAACATTCCACAACGATGAGTTATAGCAGGAGTGAGACGCCTCAGACATTGCTTGAGCAGTATGCTGCCCAGATTCAAACCAATGTTCAGTTATACCTGAAAGGTGCAATCTCCATTTCCGTCTCCAGTTGGGGCAAGTTTCCCCACGAAATTGGAGAACTCTATGAGCGAACGGTTATGTCCATGCGTAAACGGATGGGTCAGGTGCAAGGTTTGTTTGTCACCGCTTCCGATGAAACGGATGCCAATCCTCTACATACGATTAGGTCGCTGTATCAGCCGCCAACGTTGATTAGCCTGCTCGAAGCTGGTCGCTTTGAGGATGTGGAACAGAAAATCGAGCACATTTTTGAGGAACTGCTGCATTCCAATGAACATCATGATATTGCCGAGTCAACCTTTGAGGTGTATTTTGCTATTGCGGGCGCGTTTGCGTACATCATTCATAAAAATGGCAAACAAATCTCTTCTTTGATTCCAGCAGAGTCCTATCGTTACTTTCAAGCTCCCAGCTATTCCACTGCGCAGCAGCTACAGGACTGGTCCGTGCGTACACTTCATTACATACGAGATGATGCTGAACAAGAGCTTAGAGACAATCACAGCACCATTGTGCGCAGCGTCAAAAGTTTTGTCGACCTTCATCTGGCTGGAGATGTATCACTGCCTGCAATTGCCGACCATGTGCATCTGCACCCAGTCTACTTGTCCAAGGTATACAAGGCGGAGACAGGTGAAGCACTTACTGCCTATGTGTACCGGTTAAGAATGGAGAAAGCAGCCTATCATTTGCGAACATCAACCGCCAAAGTGTTTGAGATTGCAGAACTTGTCGGTTACAACAATACCGCATATTTCATCCGAGTTTTCAAGAAATTTTATGATCTTACACCGCAGGAATATCGGGAAAATCTGCCGGTTTAAGAGAGTACACAGACCAGACTTGACGTTCTGGTAATCTCTCCGGTTTCCCCTTCTCCATATCAAATACAAAAAGGCATTGCCGGAGATCTTCTCCTGCAATGCCTTTTTGGTGCTTATGTGGCCGGGATGAATCATTTCAGCCAGCCCTGCGTCATCCTATTTTCCGCTTTTCACGGAATCATACCACTCGTTAACTTCTTTCGTAATCTGATCTCCACCTGAAGACTTCCACTTCTCAACAAATGAGTCGAACGCGTCCACAGAGGTTTTGCCATATACAATTTGAGAGAAGGTGTCTTTCTCCATCTTTGTCAAAATGTCATTGTTCATCTGCATCGTCATTGAAGGTGCACCGGTAAACATTTGATTGAACACGATATCTTTTTGATCCAAAACAATCTTGGCTGCATCAAGCATAGGTACTGGTACACCTGATTTGATTTTCTTCTCAAACGGTGTAGTTGCTTCTTCACCGCTTGCCAGCTTGGCAAGTGTTGTCATGCTTAGATTTGGTATTCTCGCTCCATCAAAAGTCAACGTGTACTTCTCGGGAGCATAACCACCCGTAAGACTTGCATCGGTTGATGGTTTCCCATCTACCATAACCCAATCGTATCCTTCCGCAAATCCATGCTCGAACTCATCGCCCTCTTTAGGATTTGCATAGTGATCAAAGAGATAGTTCTGATAGGTGAAAAAGGCTTCCGGATTTTTCATGTCTTTGTTAATTAGAATTACGCCATTTCCGTTCGACGTACCATGTCTGCCTGCTTGACCGTTTGGACCAGAAGGAATTGGATACGCCTTGTATTCAGCCTCAGGATTGTTTTTCTTCACATCCTCCAGCGGCCAGGATGGCATCCAGTGAGGACCAACCACAATACCTGCTTTTCCGGCAGTAAATTCTTCAGCTGCTTTTGTCTCATCATACACGCCGGCTTCTTCCGGGATATAACCTTTGCTCATCCAGCTCTGTAATTTGGCCAAAGCCTGTTTTGCACCAGGTGTAACGGAACCGTATTCAAGTTTTCCGTCTGCCGTCAGATTCCATTGGTTTGGCATTGTACCATAAGCACCAAATACCCACCCAGCTTCAGACATCCATGTGTTCAGCCAGTTCTTGAAGCCAATGGTGAGTCCGTAAGTGTCCTGCTTCCCATTTCCATCCGGATCTTGATTCGTAAACGTTTCCATAATGACTTCAAGATCATCTATGGTTTTAGGTGCTTCCAGATTGAATTTCTTCATCCAGTCTTCACGGATCCACATGACAGGATCACCATTATAGGAATAGTCCAGAATCGGAATACCGATCTTTTTGCCATCTTGCATGTATGGATACCATACGGAAGGATCTTCGTTTACGGCTGCTTTCCATGTGTCGCTGGCATATTTGTCAAACAACTCGCCCGCATCGACAAATTTTCCGGACTCAATCAATTCACGCACCAGATTGAATTCGCCGCGATACGAAATAATGTCCGGCATGTCCGCATTGGAAGCAAGCGATAGACGCAGTTTTGTCTCAAATGCATTATTGGTGGATGGAGATATCCACTGGTTTTTCAACTCAATTCCGAGTTTCTCCTTGGCCCATTTTGTATGGACGTTGTTATCCTGATCCTCGCCTGACTTAAACTTCACGTCTGGACCCCATGGTCGTAAATACGTAATGGATACTGGTGGATCATACTTCCCATTTTTGAGCTCCAACGTTGTCGCTGGTGTACTCGATTCTGTTTTCTTATCGCTCCCGTTACTACACCCACTCAAGGCTGCAGATAGGGCCAATACACCGATCATGACCAAACTGCCTACTCGTCTCTTTTTACTTGTGTCCAACTTCGTTCCCCCAGTCTATGTAATGTTGCTTACAGGTTAATCATAATGAATTTTTGATATTTATGCCCATACTAATATTGCAACATTTATTGCATTAATTTAGGATATTGGATATTGAATACATATATTGAATAAATACAATGCCAGAATATAGAAAAAAGCAGCCGCTAACGGCTGCTTCAGTCTGCTTAATTACTCGTATATTTGACCCAATCGTACTCTGCATAGAGCGGATTAGCCCCATTATAAGGACCGAGCCAGCTATCTACTCCTGTTCCATTCCACAGGTTCATCATGATTTTTCCGGGTGTTTTAGGAATATTGCTGGTTGCCGTATGTTTCAATACACCATCAACATACCATTTGATATGTCCCGGCTGCCAGTCAAATGCGTAAGTATGGAAGCCCTGGGATGCATCAAACCCTAGATTGATAATCTTCTCATGATTACCAACCCCATTGGTATAATAATTAAACTGAACTTTGGTTGTGTCTTTTCCTAAAAATTCGATATCAATCTCATCCCATTGGGTGCCATGTGCAGGGCCTGTGTATGTGAAAAATGAGGAAACTACACCTGTGTTCTTGGCAGGTTTCATACTGACTTCATACAAGCCGTACCCATACGTATTCGTGGTACGATACTCTCCGCAATCAAACTTGTTCTGTGCAGAGCTGGTCAAACCAAGCTTAAGCTTGCCGTCACTTGTAAAATTAACATTGTTAGCCCTCCACGTACAGTTAAACATGTTCCCATTGGAATACCCATCCGCTTTTTGCCACGTACTTGCGTTAAAATAGGTTAGAGGTTCCCAGAACACATAACCCGCGAAAGCGCTTACCGAAAAAAACAAAGAGATGACACCGGTTACCGCCAAAGTATACCAAGACTTCCTCTTCATCATACACCTCCATGAATGATTCCAACATGTATAATCAGCGCAATAATAGATAGCGCTTACATGGTTGGTATTTCCATTTTATCCGGAAGCATGGTGGTAAACTATAGCAAACTTTAAAGCAGAGATATTCAATTTTTAAGATCTTCGTTCTTGTATCTAATCATGTTATGTTAAGACTATGCCAGTTTCATACACGTAAGATGGATTGAATGAAGCGCCTGCCCTTCAGCATAGAAGGAATCAGGCGCTCCATGAAAACCATTTTTACATATATCTCAACATATTTGTTTCTTTATTCACCCTAAAAGGGTTCTATTTCGCACCAGCTCGTACCAAAATGTCTTCAATTTCTTTGAAGCCATTATTCTTCGCATGACTGAGTGGTGACACCCCATCACGGTCCGATATGTTTACGTCTGCTCCGTGGTCAATGAGTAATTGTATCGTCTCCTGCTGCCGAGCATTGCCATCGTTAAGAATGATCGCTTCGAGTAGTGCTGTCCATCCCAATTGATTCACATGGTCCACATCCACCGAAGTTTGAGTCAGTAGTTCTTGCACTACATCCACATATCCATGCTCCGAAGCTGGAATAAGTGCTGTCCCTCCATATCGATTCGTTATCGCTGGGTCCGCTCCCGCCTCGATTGTCAGCTTCAAAATATCCAAGTATCCTTCAGCGCCAGCATACAGAAACGGAGTATTTTTCATATCGTCCTGTATATTCACATCTGCCCCCGCTTCAATTAACACTTTAGCCGATGTTGAATCATTATTGTAGGTTGCAATCATTGTAGCGGTTCGTCCACTCTGATCTTGAGCATTGATATTGGCACCTGCTTGAATCATTTGTTCGATGCGTTCAGTATCGCTGTCCTCTACTGCCTTGAACAGCTGTTCATCTGCTGAAGTCATGGCCTTTTTCTCCACGTTGGAGTCGTTTCTCATTTCAGGCACGCAGCCCTGGACGATTAACATACTGCTTATCAGGACAACGATGATCAGTGATTTACTCATACTGCCTCCTTTACTCCAGTGTCAAGGTGACCGAAGAAGCGATACTCCAATCCCCAACTGGGTTTATTGTATACGTAGTACCCGGAGTCAACTTTCCATCATTTGTTAGGTCGAATACACCCGTCGCACCTTTTCGGCTTGAATATTTATAAGTGGCCGTCAGAACATCCCCGCTAGGTGAAGTTAACGTTACACTTCGACCAGAGAACAGTTCATCCCCAGGGTCCTGGTCAAGTGTAACTTCAATGGAGGTTTCGCTCACTGCTTGAGCACTTGCAACCACTAGTGCATCAAACGATTTCGCCGTAAATGAAGCATTTTCGATGTTGGCCCAATCCGAAGAAACCGTATATGTGACACCTGATTTCAGCGTTTGTCCCTCAGGCAAACGGAACTTCGGTTCTTGTTTACCGTCTGTGGATTGCGTGAACGGAACATATCTGGCAACGATAGGCTCGTCACCTTCTGGCGTAATTACAACTTGTCTTGCCTGCATGGAAGAGATGATCTGATACGTTTTGCCTCCTGCTTGCTCTTGATCATTCAGCACAAATGCATTAGCTCCTCGACCACCACTGTAAGCCGAAATGATGTAACCATAATCCACGACACTGTTCACTTGCAATGCTTCAATCTCGAATGTATCATTCGTTACTTGACTAACCGTTGTCATGTTTATTTTCGTACCACTGCCTTCAAAGGAACCAGCGTCTTGGCCTTTGTAAGTCAGGTTGTACACTTCACTAGCATCTTGTACGGACGTTGGAACGATGTAAGTCGCGATTGACCCTGTTTTCAAACGGGGCATATTGGTTAACGTCAACCCGCCACTAAACGCAAAGTCCGTTTGTGCCTTGGCAAAAGCTTCATTCGCTGCTGTCAGCGGCTTGTCAAAAGTTACAATTAACGTAATGGCATTCAGTGATCTAACGCTCTTGATTTGAGCTTGCTCCGAAGGAATAGCTTGGTGTGCAGTTTGCAACAGCACTGCTGTTTCGCCGCGCGTTGCTGTACCGTTCTCGGAGTAGAACTCGCTCATCCAATGGTGAACGGACTTTACATCACGTTGCATCGCTTTGGATACGACCTGTTCGAGTTCAGCATCCGACACTTGAGTTTGCGGATTGAATTGTCCATCGTTAGCCTGCATGATGCCAAGTTCAACAAGCTTTGACGCATATGGCGCATACCATGCATTCGGATTCACATCCGTCAATTCTACGGTTTCTCCCGTCTTGCTCTCCAAATTAAACGTTTTGTAAACCAATGAAGCTAACTCCGCACGGGTAATTGCTCGATGTTCACCCATAGATTGATCTGCATACCCGTTCATGATCCCCAAGCTATTCAGATCCTTGATAGCAGCTTCAATCTGTTGTTGGGTAAGCTGTGTGGTTGTTGCCGCAATGTTAGTAACGTATGTAGCTGCATGTACTTGATTCGCAGTTAGCGGGAACACTGCTGTACCTAATGCAGTTATGGTTAGAAATGTAGCGATTTTGCGGGTTGTAGAATTCATAGTTGAATTCCTCCTCTATAGGTTGTAGTTGCCTGTATCTATAGAATAGAGGACAAAAAGAAACTCCCAAGGCTAAAGTTATTAACAAAATATAAACTGGCTCTAAATTTTCACGAAACTTATGCAGTAAACCGGTAGCCTGCACCCCAGACGGTCTCAATATACTCCGGATTTTTGGGGTCTGTCTCCAGCTTGCCGCGCAGTTTGCGAATATGGACGGTAACCGTTGCAATGTCTCCGGTGGAATCCATGCCCCAGATCCGCTCGAACAGATCTGATTTGCTGAATACACGGTTGGGATGACTCGCAAGAAATACAAGTAACTCGAACTCCTTCGTTGTAATGGCAACCTCTTCTCCATTAACAAAAACGCGGCGTGATCCTTTGTCAATGTGAAGCCCCCGAATGTGGATTTCATCCTGCTCAGCTGGTTTGTTTTTGCCAAGTAGTCTCTCGTATCGGGTCAAATGAGCCTTTGCTCGCGCAACCAATTCACTTGGGCTGAACGGTTTTGTAATAAAGTCATCAACTCCCAGATTAAATGTCCTGATCTTATCGATTTCTTCCTTTTTCGCGGAAACGACAAGGATGGGCACCTCCTTCACCTCGCGAATGCGCCTGCAACATTCGAAGCCGTCGAGTCCCGGAAGCATCAGATCAACAATGATCAGATTATAGTCCCCCTCCAGTGCCTGCTTCAGACCTTCATCTCCAGTATGGCAGAGATCCACGGAAAATCCGTTGAGCTCAAAATAATCCCGTTCCAGTTCCGCAATCGTTGTTTCGTCTTCAATGATCAAAATGTTTGCCATTACTCATTAGTTCCTCTCTTCATTCAGCCGTTTCAGCTTGATATATATGCTCGTGCCATCATTGGGCTGGCTTTCTGCCCAGATGAAGCCCCCATGTCCATCAATGATTTGGCGGGCAATTGCTAGCCCGAGCCCACTTCCGCCCGTTGAGGAATTCCGAGATTGTTCTGCACGATAGAAGCGTTCAAATATATAAGGCAGTGCCTCTTCAGGTATTCCCCTGCCATTATCTTTAAACGCCATCGTAATCCAGTTCTCATCAGCTTGAAGTGTAATCTCGAATCGTTTATGTTCATTCTCCATGTATTTGAGTGCATTATCCACCACATTAACAACGGTACGTTTTAACTTCTCCGGATCCACAGCAGCCATAGCGGGACCAGACACCTGGTTAATCCAATCCAGGGCGACACCTTTATCCTCCAGATCATATCTCAGCTCTTCAATGCTATCTTCAAGGAAATCAGCGAGATCAACTGTTTTAAACAGGAAAGGCTCTTGGTTCAAGTCGAGCTTGGAATACAAAAACAGTTCATCCACCAGCTTATCCATGCTAACTGCTTTGGAGTGAATGATATTAACATAACTCTCCATTTTCTCTGGAGTATTAGCCACTCCGTCACGAATACCCTCAATATACCCTTTGATATTGGTAATCGGCGTACGGAGATCATGCGAAATGTTGGAGATGAGCTCTTTGCGGTTCACTTCGTCCTGCTGACGTAACGCATAAGAGCGCTGTAATTGATTCCGCATACTCTCAAACGCTTCGCTGAGTTGACCAACCTCGTCATTGGAATTTAGCTGAAGTTTAAAGGATAGATTGCCATCCTTAATATGTTCGGCTGAACTTCGTAGTTGATTCAAGGGTTTAATGAAGCTGCGCGTGATCCAGCGGAACAAGAGCAGATTTGCAATGATGAGGACGCCAATAAGCAGGAATGACATCACAGGCAGCAACTTGCGAGTAAGCTCCGCAAAGGGGCTTCTCTCACGAATGACAAAGATACTCCCCCGTTCCCCATCTGAATATTGAAAATCAAATTTTGCATACGCGTAAAATCGCTCACCAATATTGAAGGTGCTCCGAATCTGATAATTGTTAAGATCATAGGCAGGCAGTGCTTGCTTCAGTTCTGGCTGGTTGAAGGTCAGCGATTCGAAGATCTGACTATTCTCTCGTCTGATGTAGAGCCCTGACTTCTCAGCTCGAAGCTTCATGTCATATTCACGCAGCAAAACCTTGTTCTGCAGGTCGTCGGGGTCATTTTTGGCCAGGAACTTCATCTCTTGAAAGATCGATTCTCCCTGCTCAGTCAGGGGGTTGATCTGATAATGTACCTTGTATATATCACGGAAACTCTGTAGATCCCCCGTAGCCGCAATCGTATACAGACTTGCCGTAAGCAGGATGAACAGTAGACTTATAACAAGCATGCCCGTAAAGGACAGCAGCATTTTTATTCGAATTGACATGGGTTCCCCTTCTCAAGCAAACAATTGGATTAGTTAGTGCACATGTTAACACAAGATAGATTCTATTGCCCATTTGTATTTCCTCTTACAGGAAAAATACAATTTGAATTTGATGGTACGTCATATATTTTTTCACCAAGAAAAGTTGTACATGGGGGCGCGAAAATGAAACTGGATCAAACCGTGTTTCATAGAACGGACTGGGAATATATCCTCGTTTTATACCGGATATGTAGTTCGGACCTCGAAGAGACAAGCTTTTCCCATCAGCATTTTGAATTATCAACGGGTCAGTCTCCACGTCTGATCGAATTAATCACGCGTCTTTGGCATGTGTATAACCAGCGTGGAGGTATTTCAAAGTTTCAGACCGAAATGCTATTTCGTGATGTACTGAATGAGACCTTAATATGTGTTGATCATAGGCAAAATAGTTGCGAATCAGATGTTTTATTCGAACGGGTCTCTACCTATATCCAAGAATACTATGATCAAAGTCTGACTGTCGCATCGCTTGCAGAACAAAATAACGTTAATCGAAATCGACTTTCCTACGTGTTTAGAAGACATGCAGGTATGGGTCCAGCAGAATATGTATTGAAATATCGTATAAACATGGCACAGCAAATGTTATTGGCAAGTGATGCGTATGTACAACAGATTGCTGAGAGCGTTGGCATTGCTGACCCCTTTTATTTTAGCAGAGTGTTTAAGAAACAATGTGGTATTTCTCCTACGGAGTATCGTCTGAAGTTCATCAATAATCCATCCTGATTTCAATAGGCATCCATGTTATACAAAAGCATAGATCAGTATACTGAACATATAGGATTAATACACAGGAGGAATGACGATGCACTATCAAGCTATTAAATTAAATGAGGAATTTTCGAAATTAAACGATCTTTGGTCTCCGAAACTCATTGGTGAAATGAATGACTATCAATTTAAGATCGTTAAGATTGCTGGAGATTTTGAGTGGCATGTTCATGAGGAGACTGACAAGTTATTTTTTGTGCTCGAGGGGGAAATGATAATTGATTTTCGTGATGGCCAAGTGAAGATTTCCAAGGGCGAGATGTGTATTGTGCCTAAAGGAGTCGAGATCAAACCTTCCGCTGAAAAGGAATGTCATATCATGTTGATGGAGCCTGGAAGCGAAGTAAACAATGGCGGGACTAAGGCGGAATAAGCGTCAGTTATCGGAACCAGGATGTCAATTTGTAATATCAGAGAGCCGATAACCCCGTAATAGGGTTATCGGCTCTGCGTCTGTACGGCTAGCTCTTTGACATGCATTAATCAGCAATCTCGCGGTTATGTCACTTGTTGCTGGTCTTCCTGATCAATTCCACACCATCGTATGCCAGGCTTTCCACACTTGCAGCCTTCTGCAGTATGTAATGATCAAAAAAGTTCTTTGCATAGTTTGTAACAATATTTCGCATCTCCATAGCATCCCGTTCACCTCTAAGTTCCTCATTAACACTGGTAAACACGATGTCACAGTAATCCAAATGCGCAACACGATCGACTGAGAAATAATAGGTTTTCATGCTATTGTTAGCGCCAATAACCGCATTCATATTATAGTTAGGTTCACAAAACAGGAACAAGAAGGGTTTCTTAAGATCGCTGTCAAGAAGGCCAAACGCACCGCTATCCAAGCCAATCCCGCAGGTGAACCGATCGTCATCCCGGCAAACCATCGCCGTGGTAGGCCCTCCATAAGAATGTCCGATTATACCCATGCCGATGTCAAGCAGTAATCTACCCTTAAAGATGGAATTCAGCTCTCCAGAGTCCACTTTGTAAAGATAATCGGCTACATACCTCACATCTTCTGCCTGTAATTCACTAAACTCTGTTATCTTGGAAAGTATCGGTAGTGCAAGCA
Source organism: Paenibacillus amylolyticus (assembly GCF_047302515.1). Taxonomy (GTDB): domain Bacteria; phylum Bacillota; class Bacilli; order Paenibacillales; family Paenibacillaceae; genus Paenibacillus; species Paenibacillus amylolyticus_G. The sequence goes on from NZ_CP168019.1 coordinate 2,429,879, forward strand.
CGTTACGGCACATCTCAATGGCAGTTTCATCGTCAGGACGCATCTCCATCTTACCAGCCAACGCCAGCATCTCCGAATCTTCACCAAACGCTGTAATGACATCCGAAAAATTCTTGGATACATTAAACAGGCGCCCATCTTTACGTTTATACATCGTGCTATTCTGATGGCCGATGCTTACCACAACATACCCCATGCTTGCCAAGTCTGTACAGAGCACTGTCCCCCATTCTGGAGATCCGCCCCCGCCGCAAACATAGAATAACACTGGATAGCGCTTTTCCTTCCCGGAAAGAGCAAGGTCGTCGTAACACTGGGTCTTGATATCTATAGAGAAAACATCCTTCAACGCGGTGACAAGTGGCTGCTCATTAAACATCTCGTAGACTTCAGGAAACATGTACGTTGATGTAGTCTTACCTTCGCTACTGTCAGACGGATAGTACACAAAAGCGGTCAGTTCTCTTTTGGAGTAATCTGATGCCGTGTACTCAAAATCCATCTGGGTTCGACCGACAGTATAGGCGCCAATTGGTTCTGGAAATACGTCATAGGTTTTCATTTTCTTTCCCCCTTGAGATCGCTAACCATTTCAGAATATTTATGATCTTCAAGCAGCCCATGACCCATAAATTCAGCAAAGTACTTGCTGATCTTATGTTGCAGCTCAGAGTCCTTAATATCGAATTCCCTAAAAAACAAGATTAAATTAAGCTGCATTGACTCAAACATAAAAGAAATCAGGTCGTCGTCAACATCCGGTCGAAGATATCCATCAACCCTCATTCGGCGTAAAATGTCCTTGATCATGGGGAATGACTCGCCCTTTAACACATTCACATATACTTTCAGCAAAATGTCCTCAGGAATATATGAAAATGTTTTAGTCAGTTTGATTTCCAACTCATTCAGTGGCTCGGTCACCATGCCATTAACGTTACCAAATAAGCCAGTAAGGAAATAGCTGTAAAGGGAATCTTCATTACTGTTACTGAAGTATGCAGCTCTTTTCTGTGTCACATTACGTATTAAGTGACAATAAAGGTCATCTTTGTCTTCAAAATACCGATAAAATGTTCCGGGATGCATGGACAAACTATCCAAAACCATCTTCATAGTTATATCCTCGTAAAGATTATCAACAAAAAGATGCATAGCGCTATTCGATATTTCCTCGCGCCTTGCTTCGTCTAAACGAAAGAAAGTATTTTTTGGCATAGATTACTCCTTAATTTGAAGTGTGAACTGATTCACACTATACTGATAATACATTCACAAGTCAAGTCGTATTAAAATAGAGTGTTCACTCCATTCTCCCTATCATTCAGGCTGACCGGGAACAGCTTGAAACAGGAATTTGGTCCCTGATAACAAAAAAAGCCGCTAAAATAGCGACTTTTAATGGTACTATGTTTTTGTCCTTGGCTTCATTACAATCCGAGATCATCAGCGAGTCCTTCAACACCTGTGAAGATGGAATCCCCGTAACCCCAGAAGTTGTTGAAATCAATAATGTAGATTTTTTTGTTTTTAACTGCGTTAATGTTTTGTACCTGCTTGTTGGCAAGCAGCTTTTCAATCGTCTGCTCAGGATCAATACCACCTGCATACCTCGAAATAATCATTGCATCCGGATTAATCTCGATTAACTTCTCCAGACTGAGTGTGCCAGTTTCATTAATCAGCATATTATGCATATTGATTAATGACATTGCACTTTCAATAAACGTATCACCATTTCCGTTGTAAATTCCAATGGTTCCATCACCATTATCCGAAAATGATGCATAATTGATCGTCTCAGCGCTAGCTCGGGCCGACAAGGCATTCTCGCGTGCTTTAAGCGTCTCAATATATGCCGCTGCATTGGCTTGTACGTTGAATATCTCACCTAATTCAGTAATATCCTGATACAGACTATCTAACGATGCATCAGGAACACTGGTGCTTTGTACATATGTTTTGATCCCCATATCATTCAAGCTGCTTACTGTACCAACACCCCAGTCCGCATCCTCAAACAATCCACCACGACCAACAACCAGGTCAGGCGTAGCCCCTATTGTCACTTCCTTGCCTACATAGCCTTCAGCAAGCACAGGAATTTGTTTAAACTCGTCAGCAATATCTTCAGGTACACTACCAAACAACGCAGCTACACCTACAAGTTTGTCTATCAAACCAAGGCGAATCATCAGCTCGGCTGCACCCTGGGTATTGGCAACTACTCGTTCAGGTGCCTTGTCAAACGTTTGATCCTTCTTCACCCATGTGCCGTTCTCTGTTGTATAATTTGAAACGGTTACCGGGTAAGTTGTTTCGGAAGGTGCTGAAGCGTCTGCGTCGGTTTGTTCCCCATTTGTTGCTTCATTCGTGGCACTGCTCTCCGCAGCCTGCTGTGAGCTGCCATTTGCATCTTTGCTGCCACCATTGCTGCTTGAACACGCTGCGAGCACCAAAATCATTGCAGTAATTAAACAAAGAAACATCCCTTTTTTAACGGATACCAACATGTAAATAATCTCTCCCTTTTCAATTCTCTCTTGTCTTTTATACCAATATGTAAAATAACTATTGTCAGTATACAGTAAATGTCGAAGCGTGTAAATGAGAACAATAATCAATATCATTCGTCTGATGAATAAAAAGAGACCCCCATATGGTGCCTCTTACTTTGGCCATAAATTTTAGTTCATGCAACCTGGTGGCTCACAAAGAAACCAAGTTCAGGTCCTTTGTTTAGGATTGAACTTGGTTCCTCTTTTACTTAACTATTCATTACGTGCCTGATTAACCTTGGCGATAAGTTCATTAATAATTTCATCAGGTGACCGCTCATTCATCCATTGTTGACCGAACATTTGGAATACTTTGATCATTGGGAAATCTGCCCAGAATCCCACAAACTCCTCGTTAAGGTATACCTTGTCCGTAACGTGCTCGTTCATTTCATTCAGGCAATGCTCCAATTCCTTTTTCGCTGCAGGATCACTCATCCACTCACTGAGCAGACTGAATTTTTGGAACGTGATTTCTTCCTTACCAAAGTCACAATGCAGACGTTCCGTAATTCGGAGATCTTTGGACGAGCTGCCAAGTGAAATTTGGAAAAACCCGGTCTCTGCCACCCAACGGTTATACTTGGTGTTGTAATATGAGAAATCTCTTTCTTCCAGTTCAAAAGTAATCTTGCGTTCTTCACCCGGCTCCAGTTCAACTTTGGCAAAAGCTTTTAATTCTTTCTCAGGACGGGTCCATGTGCACTCTTCATCGTGAACATACAATTGAACAACTTCTTTCCCCTTGCGCTTCCCGGTATTTTTCAATTGGAAGGAGACTGTAACACCGGTGTGGGTCTGAGCCACTTCCAGATCCGTATAGGAAAACGATGTATAAGACAATCCGTGTCCAAACGGGAATTGAGGTGCCAGTTCTTTCCGGTCATAATATCGATAACCCACGAACAAGCCTTCGCGATAATACAGCTTGCCGTTCTCTCCGCGAATTCGCATATGTGAAGGGTTGTCCGACAGTTTGACAGGGAATGTCTCAGACAGTTTGCCCGAAGGATTTGTCTGTCCGAATAATACATCTGCAATCACTTTACCCATGCCTTGACCAGACAACCAAGAATGAATCACACCAGGTACATGCTGTACCCATGGGCGCATCGCCAGTGCGGAGCCGCTGCTCGTTACGACAATACACTTGGGCTGAACCGCGGCTACCGCGAGAATCAATTTCACTTGATGCTCGGGAAGATCAATGCCTTGCAAATCATGCATCTCCGATTCCGCATATTCCGGTTGGCCAACAAACAATACAGCAACATCGGAATTCATGGCTAATGACACACTTTCCTTGATTAGCTCATCATTGATGGAGTCATCCTCCGGGTACCCTTCTGCATAATTCATGGTCATGGCATCACCAGCCAGTTTTTTTATCTCATCCCATGGAATATCGACTCTTGTAGGCGTTACCTTCGCACTGCCCGCTCCCTGAATTCTCGGTTTTTTGGCAAACCGTCCGATCACGGCAATCGACGAAATGGACTCCTGCCGTAGCGGGAGAATCGCGTTCTCATTTTTCAGAAGCACAATACTCTCGGCCGCCGCTTTACGTGCGAGTGTATGATAGTCCGAATCTGGAGAAGAATCCATGTCTTTCTTGCCCGTTACCCGCTCAACCAGCTTCAAAATACGACCCACGCTGCGATCCAACTGTTCTTCGGAAAGGCTTCCGTTCTGAACCGCTTCAATGATCGCTTTGGCATTGTAATTGGCGGGACCCGGCATCTCCAGATCAAGCCCAGCCTTCAGACCGCGTATGCGATCATTAACAGCTGTCCAGTCGGATAGAACAACACCTTCATAACCCCACTCTTCTCTCAAAATGTCATGCAGCAAATGTTCGTTTTCACTCGTATACGTTCCATTCAATAAATTATAAGAACACATAACCGTCCAAGGGTCGGATTTCTTAATAATACGTTCAAAGGCGCTCAGGTAAATCTCGCGAAGCGTTCGCTCGTCGATTTCCGAACTGGTTACCATCTTTTCAAACTCCTGGTTGTTTCCTGCAAAGTGTTTGACAGAAGCGCCCACGCCTTCGCTTTGGATCCCGTTTATAAACGCCGCTCCAAGTTCCCCCGTCAAGTATGGGTCTTCCGAGTAGTATTCGAAGTTTCTTCCGCCAAGCGGCGTTCTTTTCATATTGACACCCGGTCCAAGCAGCAGCTCAACGTCCATGGTTTTTGATTCACGTCCCAGTGCCACACCAACTTCATATAACAATTCCGTATTCCACGAAGAACCGATGGCTGAACCCGTAGGGTAACAGGTTGCGGGTACATTTTCCGTTGTAATCCCCATTTCTTCGTCGCTGTTTGTTTTACGAATGCCGTTTGTCCCATCGTACATATGAACTGGCGGAATGTTTAACCGCTCGATTCCTTTTGTCATCCACATATTCAATCCTGCGCAGAGTGAAGCTTTCTCGGCCAGCGTTAATGCCGACAACAATTCATTAATTGATTTATCCATAGTACTCACCCTTCTGATATCAATTTTGTTCCTGTTCTTTCTTCAGTTCCTGTGCATCATACAGTTTGAAAAACGGAAACCAGACAATAAATACAATCACCAGGACGACTGCCAGCAAGATAAGCCCATTGAGTCCGGACATAATATAGGTGGACAGGCCGATCGGTGTGTACCATAACTGGAAGATCTGGCTCGGAATCCGCACCCAACCCCAGTCGAGAGCCAAATACACAATCATCGGCGTGATAAGTGAGTTAATCCACATCGGTACCATGAGTAATGGATTAAAGGCAATCGGTGCTCCGTACACGACGGGTTCATTGATGTTGAACAAGGATGGGATAATAGTTGCCTTGCCGACAGATTTCAGTTTTTTCGAACGTGCCATCAGGAACCAAACAACTAACGGCAAGGTCGCTCCCATTCCTCCAATACCCAGCCATCCGGAGAAAAAGGTTTCAAACGTGTTGATATTGACGGGATCTTGTCCCGCTGCCACAAGAGCTGCATTTTCTTCGATGGCAGGTATCCAGATCGCGTACCAGATCGGTGTCATGACCCACGGGCTTACGCCGAAAGAATACAGTACAACGCCAATGAAATTGAACAATAAAAATCCGGTTAAACTCTGCCCTACGGCATTGATCGGCTCAAATACGTTTACGATCAGTCCAAAAATATCAAAATGAAGCTGATATACAAGCACCCATCCTGTTGCTAATACCAAGGCGATCGGGACGAGAAAATCGAACCAGTCCATAATGAATTCGGGAAGTGAAGACCCCTTTTTGAAGAACGAAAATTTGTTACACATGATCATTACAAGAGCGACAAATACACCTACTAGGAGTGCTGTTATCATCCCCGAGGGTCCAAATCGTTCAAGGATAAACTGAATGGTACCGTCTTCGTTTACCGTCGGGTTAAGCAGCATGACGAACAGAGATATCCCCGTCATTCCCGCCAGCAATTTGATTTTGTGTCGTTCTCTTTTTTCCATCACGACATAAGGCGTCAGAAAAGCAATAAATAACCCGAGCAAACCAAAACTGAATGTCGTGATAGGTGTCAGGTCCGGCATTCCCGGAATGAAATCCTGCAAAATTGAAATCAATGTAATAATCGAACCGATGAAAATCATCGGAATGGCGACCATGATGGCTTCTTGAATCGAAGAAACCCAAATATTGTTCGTAAACGCCTCCAATCTTGGCGCAAACGAATCTGTCATCCATTTCATGAAACGCTTCATCCAAAACTCCCCCTGTCTTCCTCTAAGCTGCCACAACCATAGTATATCGATTTGTGTTAACGCTTTCTTGTTGGAACTTGCCGCATCATGGTTCGTTTTTTGCCCAATCCATCGCTATAGTTCTAGCTTGCCAGCCTGAACAAGAAATAAACAACAAAAAACATCCCTTCAAACTGAAAGGATGTCTTATAAGCACTTTTTTTAATATTGTCTATCCAAAATGAGCAGCATTACCCCATGCGGTGGAAGCAAAATCTCTCGGTGCCAACTTTCATCTCTTACCATCTCTGTCCCCAACACGGGTCCACTCCTGCCGTTTAGATAGGCGATTTCTTCTTCCGCCAAGGAATAGGGCGATCCCATGCGGGTCCACTCATCAAATACCGATCCATGCTCCCGATCCAGTTGATAACTGGTGCATTTATAAGGTCCCTCGAGATTGCTCAGGGTAAGTTCATAAGCTTTGCTGCCTTTTTCCTCAAATACGTCATAGCGGGTTGAGCTGGATAATTCCGACCAATCTCCACTTGCAAACAGCTGATCTACATGAACATAATGATAGAACAAAAATTGCATGCTTCCATCCCCTTTTCGGGTTCCAACATAACCGTCTCCCTTGACCATCAGCTCATCACCAAGCTTTTGCATAAGCTCAAATGCATAATAACTGGGTTTCTTCAGCCCATCGCGGTTAATCAGGCCAAAACCTCCGTAGAAAGGAGAAGCGGGAACGATACTTTCTTCGAATACATCGGTAAAAGACCAGAAAGCCATCGCTTTCACGTCACCGAGTGTGTTCATGGTGTGGTAAATGACAAACGGAGCCATGAACATGGTATCGTGCAGCAAGTTCCGGTCATACAGCGAAAAGTTCCACTCGGTGACATGAAGTTCAACATGACCGTACGAAGACGCATTCATTTTTTGCCGCATAAGTTCAATACTCTCTTTATAAAAAGCTGGCGGCATGATCTGGGTTAAACGATCGTCTTCAACTTTTAGCTTGGGATACTCCGAATAGATATGAAACGAATAAAAGTCGAGAGCCACTTCGCGCTTGCGGCAATAGGACAAAAATTCCTCAGCCCAGGTATCATTCCAGAGAGATCCGTAACCCATAGCTGGGCCCCCCACCGTCAGTTCCGGCAAAATCGATTTGATGGCATGAACGGTCGATTCGTAAAACGCAAAGTATTCTTCTTTGCTTCCTGCCCAACAAACACCCGCCAGGTCAGGCTCGTTCCATACTTCGAAATACCACTGCCTCACTTCTTCCGCACCATAACGATTCAAACAATGGCGAACAAATTCACCAACAAGCGCCTGCCACTTGGCAGGGTCGGATGGCGGGCTAATATTCCCCCTCCACCAAAACAGCGTTTCTTTGGATCTCGCCAGCTGGCTCGGCATAAAACTTAATTCCACAAATGGCCGAACGCCCTGATCCAGCAGGAAATCATATAATTTGTCCACATAAGACCAATTATAGAGGGGAGTGCCCTGCTCATTCTCGCTGTACACCATCAACTCGTCATTAAAGATGCCGTGAAATCGAATATATTGAAAAGGGATTTTTCCTTTCAGCGCGGAGAGCTGCTTCCGCCAATCTTCACGTAAACCTTCAATGGCTCTCCCTGCCGTCATGGTCATATTCCAGTGCTTTTCGTAGACAGACGACGTCTGATCCGCACGAATCTCAATATAAGTTTGGTCTGACAGATGTACAGACGGTACAGGAAGCGTGTCCTGATCGGCGTCAACCTTAACATCCAGATATCGATACAGTAAGCCAATCGCATTCAACGTTTCCATCTCGTAATAATCTCCGCTTGAAGATTCCTCATATGTTTTGGGTTTGCGGTTTACATTCAACTGATGGAGTTCCGGTGTACGAGAATCTTCCCGATAGGAACCGGGCGTACAGCCGTACTTTTCCTTGAAGTATTTGTTAAACAGCTTCACATTGGCAAATCCGCAATCCAGCGCGATCTCCGAAATATTTTTATCGTTTGCTGCCAGCTGAGCCTGAGCCTTCTCCAAGCGAATGAGCGTCAAATACTTTTGGAAAGGTATCCCGATTTTGTCGGTGAAGAAGTGGGAGAAATAATGCAAACTTAAATGTTCGGAATGCGCCATATCCTGCAGTGTAATCTTCTCATTGTAGTGTAAATCAATATATGTGAGGACCCTGTTCAGTCTTTTATAGTCATAATCCCTGCTACCGTCTTCCAATGCGGAATTCGTTCCACTGGAAAAATACCTCTGCAGGCATCCGCATAACATCTGTAATCTGCCCATTGTGAAATTTTGATAACCCGGCGTTTTTTTGTTGATCTCCCATACCATCTGCGCAAGATATTGTTTAATACTTTGCAGGCGAGGAGCGTTTTGTTCCACGTTCATAGCAGAGTTACAGGAGATAAACGCATTATTTTTCATCAACTCGGGACCGAACTGTAATGTTAATAACACATTGTCCTGATTGGTTCGTTCGATCTTGTGGACGGACATACTGTTAACCACGATCACATCATCTTCATGCAGTGTATATTGCTGCTGGTCCAGATACATGATGATTGAACCGTGGAGAACATATACAACTTCCACTTCCTTGTGCCAATGAAAATCAATATGTTTTACCGAGTTCACGAAGAGTTTCATAGGCAGATCGTCCTGATGTTGAATAAACTCATATAGATAGCGAATTGTCTGCACCTTCCTTCATACCGATTATTATAGCCACAGCATTTTGAAGATATCAACAAGCTAAACAGTAAGAACAAAAAAGCCGATCAATTAAGGTTCAATTGATCGGCTCTTCTATATAAATGTTCAAACTACCTATTCAACTAAATGCACTGCTATCTTACCAACCGCGGTTGGACATGCGCTCTTCTGGAGCCAATTTAGAAATTTCGATCCCTTTCATCGGGGCGCCCAAGTTTTTGGATACTTCGGCAATCAGTTTGTAATCTGTGTAATGTGTTGTAGCTTCAACGATTGCACGAGCGAATTTCTCAGGGCTATCGGATTTGAAAATACCTGATCCTACAAACACACCGTCTGCTCCCAGGTGCATCATTAATGCTGCGTCTGCCGGAGTAGCTACACCGCCTGCTGCAAAGTTAACGACAGGAAGTTTGCCGTTTTCATGAACTTCGCGCAGTAACTCATAAGCTACACCCAGATTTTTCGCTTCAGCGTACAGCTCATCTTTGGACATGTTTTGCACTTTGCGGAGCTGGCTGTTAATTAGACGCATATGACGAACTGCCTCAACAATGTTGCCCGTTCCAGGCTCACCTTTTGTACGAATCATCGATGCACCCTCACCAATACGGCGAAGAGCTTCTCCCAAATCTTTGGCTCCACATACAAATGGTACAGTGAACTCATGTTTATCGATATGGAACACTTCGTCTGCAGGAGTAAGAACTTCACTTTCATCGAGATAGTCCACACCTAGGGATTCAAGCACTTTGGCTTCTATGTAATGACCGATACGTGCTTTAGCCATAACTGGAATAGAAACAACCTTCATAACCTCTTCAACGATGGTAGGATCTGCCATGCGAGCTACACCGCCTGCTGCACGAATATCAGATGGTACCCGCTCAAGAGCCATAACAGCTGTTGCCCCTGCCGCCTCAGCAATTTTAGCTTGCTCTGCATTCATAACGTCCATGATGACGCCACCTTTTTGCATCTCAGCCATTCCTCTTTTTACACGATCTGTACCTGTTTGCATGATTGTAGTCCTCCTAATTAACTTTTGGGTGGTTTTCAATAAAGGCATCGCTCTAATCTATGATTTAGTATAGAATGAGAATGGTCATATAAAAAGATCCAATATTTTTGGTTTTTATTGTACCACTTCAATGATAACTCTGGAGGTCCTATGCAATTTCATGTAGCTTACAGTTCATATTTGAACCGAAAATATACAAAGATGAAGGCTCTCTATCATGCCATTCGTGATGCAATTCATGAAGGTAATCTTATACATGGTGAGAAGTTACCCTCTACTAGAGAGTTAGCTGCGACGTATCACATTTCCAGAGGAACTGTGAATCAGGTCTATGATACGTTGACTGCTCAAGGTTACATTCATTCAGAGCATGGAAGAGGAACCTTTGTTGCTTACCAGTTGGATTTGAACAATAATGCGTCCACCGAGAAAGCTTGTACGCATCACTTATCCGCCTGGGGAAATCGTATTCAGCAGTTTGAACAGCAGTCGATTCAAAGAAATTCACCAGCCAATGCTTATACACATGATTCCAGAATGAATAGCGACGAAGTGATCGACTTTAGCAAATATCAACCTGATTTCTCCAAGTTTCCTTACGATGAATGGAATAATCGATTGTATGCAGAGATAAGGCAGCGTGAGCATCACCTGAAAACAACCTCTGCCATGGTTAGTTCAACCGGGGATCCAAAATTGAGAGAAGCCATTGCTGCCTATCTTCGGAGGATGCGGGGCATTCAAGTCGATCCGGATCATATTGCAGTAACTGCAGGCTCCATGCAAGCTATAGCTCTCCTCACTCAATTACTTGCAGATCCGGGGGATTATGTAGTGACAGAGAGTCCTTGTTATGTCGGGATTTCTAAAGCCATATTGGCTGCGGGTGCAAAGTTGATTGAAGCCAATCTCGATGGTCAGGGCGTTGTGCCCCAAGACTGGGAAGCACGTATGTTGTTTGTCACGCCGTCACGACAATTTCCTACTGGTGAAATGCTCAGTCTGGAACGCAGACAAACCTTGCTGGACTGGGCACAGCGAAATGATGCCATGATTGTTGAGGATGATTATGATAGTGAATTCCGATATCGCGGAATGCATGTTGAACCTCTGAAAACACTCGATAAAGCAGGACGTGTAATCTACCTGGGTAGTTTTACCAAAACCTTGCCTTTAGAGGTACGACTTGGTTATGTGGTTCTTCCCCCTACCTTGGCTGACACCTTTAGAAAGGCACAGGCGTTATACGAGCCAAGACCCGTCAACCTGATCGAACAACGGGCATTAGCTGCATTCATGACAAGTGGTCAATATGAGCGTCATCTGCGCAGAATGAATCGATTATACAGTCGCAAATTCCATCTGTTACTCAAACTTTTGAACAAGCAGCTCTCTACATGGTTTGATTGGGTGGAGAATGAAGCGGGTCTACACGTGTTTGGTTGGTGGCGAGGTAATGTGACCACTTATGAGGCCTTTCGGGAATCAGCTAGGTCACAAGGTGTGGTATACTCAGAAGTCAGCAGTTCAACGTCTGTTGGTATGAAGTATGGTATCTATTTGTCTTTTGCACATTTGTCAGATGAACAATTACAGGAAGGCGTATCCAGATTGAAAAATGCCGTTACAACTGCATTGTGAGATAAATCGTCTCCAAAGTAAGTACAAGAAGATCATCATTCGGAAGAGAGGCGATCGTTATGAATTGGTTAAATGAACTTTATAAAATGAATAAACAGGAACCGGACAAGGAAATCGAACGTTCTTTGGTTAACGCCATCTTCCGAATATATGACCGGTTCCCCCGAATTGGCCTTAGAGAGCGAATTGGACAGCAAGAAATGTCTCTCGATATCGCCGATGCTTATATCCATGGGCATAATGCCATGATTGAAGCTGGTGTCGGAATCGGTAAGTCTTTTGCGTACCTGATCCCAAGTCTGCTCACGAATCAAATGTCCCAGAAACCAGTCATTATAGCTACATCCTCCATTCAGCTCTCGGAACAGATACATAAAGATTTAAGAATCATTGGTAGTCGGTTGGGATTCTCAACGGTTCGCTCCGTGGTGGGGAAAGGCATGGGTCAGTACGCCTGTCGAAGTAGAGCAGCGGAATGGATCAATCTTGATGATGCAAACTCCTCCGTATCTACCCTCGCACAGCGCATATTAGATTATGAAATTGATGAAAGAGCCGATATTAAAGCTGGAGTTAGTGATGCCGAATGGTCCCACGTTTCCGTGAATGATTGCAAATTTGAACGTTGTCATCACAAAAATGCATGTTTGTTTTACGATATGAGAGCGAAATTGAATGCAAAAGCTCACGAGATTGATTTTATTATCGTGAACCAGGACTTGCTCATACGAGATTTGATGAAGAAAAAAGAAGGAACCAAGAGCATCATCTCGGAACAGCCTGCTCTGATCGTCATTGATGAAGCGCATAATCTGGAAGCAAAAGTTCGGGATGCCAGAACACTTGAGTTCACTTATCGGGGAATCTGCCGCATTCTGGATAACGCGGTGCAGCTTCTAACGAAGCAGTCCGGGGATAAAAGTCTCTTCTCACAATCCAAGTTCATCAAAAACTGCGCTGAGCGCATCTTCAAACAGGTAAACGCGGATCTGCTCCACCATGCCAAGCAGGATAACGACCGAATCAAAGTGTCGGAAATCAAAGGAATACCGTTAAACCAAGTCTTAAACGATTTAAAAGATCTCAGTCTGCGCCTTTCCATTTTGACCTCACGCCACGAGCGGGAAATCGATGACGCTTTTGAAGCCATCAACGGGCTTATTACCCTTATTAATGTCTTATCTGAAATTGAGGACAACTATCTTTTATGGGCAAGCAGCCCCCTTAGAGTAACCACAATCAGCATCTGTCCCAAAGATATAAGCCAATTTCTGAAATACGCTTTATTTAATGGTAAGGTACCTGTAATCCTAACATCAGCAACACTGTGCCAAGGCGGGGATACGCTGGAGGAACAATATTCTTATATGACGCACTCCCTTGGTTATAAGGGAGATTTCTTAGAGCGCCAACCCTCCCCTTTTGACTACACCAACCATGCCACGATGTACATTTCGAACAAAATTCCATATTACCAACATGACCAGCGCGAAATCTATCTTGAAGCAGCTTATAAGGAATTGGTTCAACTCTGTAATCTAACTCAAGGAAGAACAATCGTCCTTTTTTCAGCAAAAGAGGACATGAAGTACATTCACAAAAAGTTGATCTCAAGGGCTAATGAATACACATGGGCAGTCCATGTTCAGAAAGAGGGTTCATCACAGGACAGTGTCATCGCCGAATTCAGGAAAAGCAAAGGTGTACTGCTGGGTACCGGTGTATTCTGGGAAGGTGTGAATATCGAGGGGTCTGACCTGTCACAGGTCATTATTTTCCGGCTGCCCTTCCCTGTTCCATCGGATCCTGTTTATGAATATAAGTCATCTGTAACGGAGAATCCGTTCATGGAGGTGTTTGTACCGGACATGCTTCTTCGGTTGCGGCAAGGAACGGGTCGTTTGATTCGTAGTGAAACGGACCTCGGCATACTCAGCATACTTGACTCCCGTCTCAGCGAAGCGGCTAAAAAGAGTTATCGGGGACAGGTGCTGGACACGTTGCCGTTCAAAAAAGTGACGGAGGATTTTGCGGTTTTAGAGAAGTTTGTCCAAACTAAGGGGATACGACGAACGGATTAGAAGTGGTATAACCAAACGCTATAAGACTGCTCCATTTACATGAAGCAGCCCTTCCACCTATCAAGCGGAAGGGCCCATTTCAATGCTGGAAGTAAGATTTATGCTACAATATATTCCAGATCTATGATCACAAAGGAGGCATTACCATGGTTGAAAGACCAACTACAGAGGAATATGCAGCTTATTATGAAGGGTACATCCAGCTTGTTCCTGAAGGGAACATCATCGAACGCTTAGAGCTGCAAGCCAACATCATACCAACTTTGCTCTCTTCATTGACAGAGGAGCAAGCAAATTATCGTTACGCCGAAGGCAAATGGAGCGTGAAAGAGGTCATCGGTCACCTTTTGGATAACGAACGCATCATGAGCAGCCGATTGCTTCGCATCGCCAGAGGTGACCAAGCGAATCATCCCGGCTACGATCAGGACGTGCTTATGCAGACCCACCCTTTCAATGCGTATACCCTGGCTGATTTGAGCGAAGAATATGCCGTCACACGCCGCTCAACCATTCTTATGCTTCGTCGCCTCACCCCGGAAGCATGGCTCTGTAGAGGGATCGTCAGTGATAACACTGCTTCAGCTCGATCGATTGCATTTGTTATGGCTGGACATGAGCTCCACCATTGTTCAGTACTTCGCGATCGTTATTCGTTGGATTTGAAATTATAAAATTCATTCAAAAAGACTTTGAACCTGCATTCGCTGTAGGAACAAAGTCTTTTCTCATCAGTCGTTTTATCATTCAAATTATCGTTCAAAATGAATCAGATGTGCGTCCTCTCGCAAAGATAATGTGGAATAATCATTTAGAATCGGAATGTCCCCATTGAATTCAATCGGCAGTACCACATAGCTGGATTGAAAGTAATCCGATCCGTTCCAGCGATCTGCAAAATATAAGTACTCCTCCGCTGATCGCTTCAGCACAAACGCTGGTTGCGTTTGATACGTCGTTTCATCGCCAAAATCGCTTAGCATCCCCCATGGACCATCCATCGTATTAGCCATCGCGTATTTCCCTTGATTGGGAGCCCAACCCGTGCAAAATGAGGTCACCATATAATACTTCCCTTTTCGTTTGAAGACAGCTGGCGCCTCCCGATATTCGCCCTGCCAGAGCTTTCCGACAAGACTTTCTACATTAAGATAATCTTTCTGCAGACGATAGATGTGCAGGTCCGCATTGTCTCTGGCAGCCGAAATAAAATAAGCCGTCCCGTCATCGTCCTGAAAGAGCGTACAGTCACGCGACATATACCCGTACGGATTAAAGCTGCCATGATACACGAAATGACTATCCGGAGAATCCGATGTGGCAATGGAGCATGCGGCATCGTTGTAATTATTACCATTCTCATAGTGAACCCAGAGGACGAACTTCTTTGTCACCGTGTTGAAAAGAACTTTAGGCCGTTCGAGATTTACTTTTCCACCTTTATCGTTCACTAATGCCAGATTTGTCCGAACTCGAATGGGTGCAGCTGGCGTAGAGGTGGTCAAGATATGGTTCCGAAACTCCCAGTTGAATAGATCTTTGGAACGGTAACAACTAACATATATATCGTCCCTCCGATCTTCGCCATACCAGTAATAATAGTCGTCATGGAATAACATATGTCCACCATGGGCATGGATCGGCTGACCGCTTGAATCATTCCAGATGCCACCATTGGTTAATTGATTATTCACACCGTTACCTCTCTTCTGTTAAGAACATCGTTAATTGGTGTCCGATCCAAATACCTTCACTTCCCATAGTCTTGGCGTGTACCAATTGTTTGGATTGTTATGAAGTGCCGCATTTTGCATATTAATTCGTACATACCTGGCAGCAGTGCTCGATAGAGTATCTGAGGTGAAACCGTAAGATGTGTTGTTGGTTCGATCCAATGCCACGGTCCAGTTTACATTATCCGTACTGGTCTCGATTTTGTATTTGTAATAACCTTCGGAGCCTTTTTGCATCCACCAGGAGATTTGCACATTATTCAACTGTTGAACAGAGCCGAGATCGACCTTCCACCAATGTGGCCAAGAACTGCCTGTACCGACCCATTCGGTTTGGTAGTTGCCATCATTAGCATAACTTGCCGGATTTGTTCCAGTAGCCGTTTGGGCTGTTGCTGGTTTACCTTGGGACAGCAGTTTTCCATTTTGAACGGGAACGACAACATCATCGCTTGTGTTATAAAGGACTTGATCAAAATAATCATAAAATGCGTAACCATCAGAGAACCAAACGGGAAGCAGTCGTTCCTCTGTTGTTCCATTTTGCGTACCTGCCCAGCCAAACATCCAGCGATACGCAACCATAACCACGTTGTTACCCATATCTGGCTTCACCCGCATGACGGAACCCGACTGCGCCGAGAAGGTTGACGTGTTGCCAATCGTCCGCAATTCAGACCAATCTCCGTCTATACTTGTTGCTGATGAATACAGGGGGATACTCGGGTACCAACCTGCCGCTTGGGAAGAGAACAAATAATAAATGCCATCTTTTTTGATCATCTTGGGCAGTTCCCTGTGTTGACTTTGATAAATAACAGAAACTTGATGATCCACATCCAACCAATCGGAGGTTAACTTATATAAGATGGTGTCCGAATTATTATTGGCCGTAGAGATCAGATACGCCGAATCATCATCATCTTTGAAAATGGAGATATCCCGGGATTGGTTCCCTTCCGGCCGAAAGCTTTTGTGAAATGTAAAGTCTTCTCCAGGTGTGGCTGAAGCCACCGATACCCTCGCAAGTGTGTAGTCTGTACTGTTCTCATAGTGAGCCCAAAAAACAAATTTGTTCGTGGGTGCATGGTAGAGGATATTGATCCCCTCAAATTTTGAATTCGCCAGATCGGGATGATCCGTGTAGGACAGGACCACTTTGTCGTTACCGTATGTGATGTCATCCGTTGATGTCTGTTGAATCATTTCGCCAAAACCGCCTGATGACTTTTGCACGAAATTAAATCTGTAGTAGGTGTCTCCAACTTTAAGTTCATTCGGGAGCATAAGCGTTGATTGCGTTGTGTTATCAAAAGTTGTGAGGTCCTCTGGAAGGCTGTAAGGGGTATATTCTGGCGAGACAGCGGAGGTTAACAAGGAAGTTCCGCCATATGCCTTCACTTGATACTTGTATGTGTTACCTATATTGAGTTCATAATCATCCGTCGTTGTACCTGTTAAGGTCTGTAATAACGTATAAGGCGCATTGTTCTCTGATCTGTATAACTCGTATACAGTCGCTTCCTGGACAGGTGCCCAATGGATTTTGGCATTGGATACTTCGGATTCATTCTTCAGCACAAACAGTGTTGCAGCAATATGAGTCTCTTCACCAGCAGCGTGAACGGTTTGAGCTGAGGACGTTAAATGAACTATTAACAACATCAATGCAATGACGATAGCCATCCACGATTTACCTTTGATCATGTCTCATCATCTCCTTTTTTAGAAGACCAACCTTCCTGTTGTAGGAAGGCTGATCCAGGTGAAACTTGACTTTATTTCAAATTCATCAGTGTCATTACATCCGTCTCACTGGCTTGGTTGTACCATTCGTTAACTTCTTCGATCACGGTGTCTCCGCCTTTTTCATGCCACTGTTTCACAAAGGTATCAAATGCTTCAAGCGGCTCATTGCCATATATGATTTTGGTGAACGTCTCTTGTTCCATGGTGGTCAACTGTTCCCACACATTTTGCATCGTTGGCGTTGGTGGACCGTTAAACTCATTTGGCAGTAAAACATCTCTGTTTTCATACGAAATCCGGTATCCGTCCTGCGTCGTTTGATCCTTCGAGGCGCTCTGAATGAGGACACCCGTATCGGCTTTAACTCCATTCGCCAGATCGTAGTAGGATTGACCGGGGCCATCAACACTCGGTGTATTTTTGGTAAATGCCATTTTCCCAACGCCTTGCACGGCCTCTAATGGCGTATTAAATTTCGTTGGATCAAAAGTGACTTTATCGTTAACGATATCGTAATCGTATCCTTGAGCGTAGCCGTATTTGAACTCCCCTGTGCTGAACGCTGCGTCGTACATTTTATCGTAGTACAGGAAGAAGGCTTCCATGTTCTGAAAATCCTTGTTAAACATGAATACACCATCGTTCAACTGGGCGGATTGGTAGGTCTTATCACCGTTCACACCTTGAATGGTCGGGTAAGCACTAATTTTCGCACCATCCACATTTTTCTCCACATCTTTCACACTGTCGTACAGCCAAGGACGACCAATGATGATACCAGCTTTCCCCTCCGTAAAATCGGATAATGCATCCCATGCCCCTTGGGTGGCCAATTCTTTGTTCAAGTACCCTTTTGCATACCAATCGCGTAACTTGGCCAATGCCTCTTTGTTGCCAGGAGCCACAGTTCCATAGGTGAGTTTGCCATTGTCGTTATGCCATTGCCTTGGAAGGTGCTTGCCCGTGAATGCGCTGAATATCATGACTGGATCGCTGACCCAGCCCGTATTGTAGGAATCTTTACCTGAAAAAGTAAAGCCGTATGTGTCTTTCTTGCCGTTCCCATCTGGGTCCTCATTAGTGAACGCCGCGATGACTTGTTCAAACTCATCAATCGTTGTTGGCGCTTTCAATTTTAACCTGTCTAACCAGTCCTGGCGGATCAACATGACTTCGCCTTCCGTCAAATTCGGCGCAATCGCCATCCCGTAGACCTTGCCCTCCCTAACCACTGGATTGAAGGTGGTTGGGTATTGTTTGTATATTTCTTTTATCCGGTCAGGCATGTAGGTTGAGATGTCTTCTGTAATCTCCTTGACTTGCCCCGACTCAATCAGATCATTGACCAGCATGGTGTCATAGACGGGCAGAACGTCGGGTAGTTTCTCGGAACCCGTTAACGCCAGCCGCAGCTTGGTATTATATTGTGAAGCATCACCTCCCAGCAGGGTGGTTTGGATTTTGATACCCAGGTTTTGTTCGCCCCAGCGAGTCAATACATTGTCATTTAACGTCTCACCATTGATGTACTTCCCAGCATTTTCATCTTGTTGTTTGGCGATGGTGATCGTAAACGGTGGATCATATTTTCCGTCCTTAAGCACCGATGCCGGTGCGGTCTCGGAAGCACTCTCCCCTTTGTTACAGCCAGCCACAAGAGCAGCCGACAGCATAACCATACTTACCATTTTCCATAAATCAGTTCTTTTCTTCATGGAAACATGCCCCCTTCACTCATACTCAATTTGTTTTCTATATAAGTTCAACTAATTGCATATTTACACTGGTACTCCGATGACAGAACAACCTTCCGATCGCTGTTATCGTGTAAATTTTAGTTGAACTTATATAGCGATCCAATTTTTCGTAATCCTAATTATTCTTTTACAGCTCCTAGTACGATCCCCTTCACGAAATAACGTTGTAAAAAAGGATAGACCAAAATGATTGGTAGCGTGCTGACAAAAATTTGGGCTGCTTTGATGCTTTGCTCCGACATGGCTGCCACCTCAGACTGGCTCATCGCCATATTTTGCATATTGCTCTGCACGACAACCGTCTGTAAGAAAGAAGCCAGCGGATACTTACTCGCATCCGACATGTACAAAATCCCGTCAAACCAGGAGTTCCAGTGCCCTACCATAATGAACAAGGATACGGTCGCGATGCCAGGCAGAGATAATGGTAAATAGATTTTGCTGAGAATTACGAAAAAGGACGCTCCATCAATAAATGCTGCTTCTTCCAAGGCTTTGGGAATCGTTTTGAAAAAATTGACGAGAAGAATCAAATTATAAGCACCGAATGCTCCCGGGAGCACAAGGGCCCAGATCGTATCCTTTAATCCAAGGGCTGTGATCAATATGTAAGAAGGTATCAATCCCCCCGAGAAGAGCATGGTAAAGATAAAAAACCACATGAGCACGTTGCGGCCCCGAAATTCTTTGGACAGGGCATATCCTGCACAGGTAAGGATGAACATGCTGATGGTCGTACCCAAAACGGTTCGAGTGATGGATGTCAGCATGGCACCGTTAAAATTGGAATTGTTGAACGTTTTTATATAGGCGTCCACATTGAATCCGACCGGCCAAAATGACACCATGTTACCGCTAATGGCCGCTTTGCTGCTGAGCGATTGCGCGAGCAGATGAAGCAGTGGTAGAAAACACGCCAGACCTGCCAGTATCATGAATGCGTAATTAAAATAGGAGAATACTTTATAGCCTGTCGTCTTATGGTACATGATCCCTCTCCCTCCTTGTTAGAATATTTTGTAATTGGCATATTTATAGGCCAACCTGTAGGATACGACAATCAAGATCAGGCTGATCCCTGATTTAAACAGTCCTACAGCGGTTCCGAAGCCATATTGCCCGTTTAACAAGGATGAACGGTAGACATAGGTGTCAATGATATCTCCCGTACTGTAGACAAGCGGATTGTACAGATTGAAGACCTGATCAAAGCCCGCGTCCAGAATATTGCCGAGACTCAGCGTAGAAATGACGATAATCATAGGCAACATGCTAGGCAAGGTGACGTATCGAATTTGCTGCCGACGTGTGGCACCATCAATCTCGGCCGCTTCGTAATAAGAAGGATTAATTCCCGCAATGGTCGCCAGATAAACAATCATGCCAAAGCCAAAGCTCTTCCACACATCGCTGATCACAACCGTGAATCGAAACAGATCAGGATCACCCAAGAAGTAAATGGGATCGTTCCCGAAAATCTGGGTCAAGATGTGATTGATCCCTCCATCTAATCCGAGAATGTCAATCATCAACCCCGCGACCGTAACCCAGGATAAGAAATGTGGCAGATACACCAGTGTTTGAACACTTTTCTTAATGCCCATATTTCGGATCTCGCTCAGCAGAATAGCCATGACGATTGGAACGATAATACCAACGATAATTTTAGAAACGGCGATAATTAACGTATTAACAATCGCTTGTGTGGCTTCTTTGTACTGGAAAATTCGTTCGAAATTATCTAACCCGATCCACCGTGAACCTGTGATGCCCAGCCATGGTTTGTAGTCCTGAAATGCCATGAGCAAACCTACCATCGGGCCATAAGAAAAGATGCAGACAAACACAAATGCGGGAATACACAGTACGTACAAAGGCCAGCTTTTCTTAATTTCCTTTTTGAATGAAGTCCGCTGGGAAAGCTTTGTTTTTGTTTTTTTCGCGGATCTGGCGGGCACAATCTCGTTAATGTTGCATACCTCCTCTATGATGGCTTTTCGAAAGCGACCCTTGAAGATAAGCTTAACAAAAGCGCTTTCACTCCAAAATGCCAAAATTTCAAGATCATCACCCCACCCTGAAGCACTTTAAAACCGCTTTCATTTATCGCCGTTGCTGCCCTTCCGCTTTTCGAAGGTTTGGCTTATATTAAAGTTAATCCGATCTGGAGTTTAAACTTCTGCGTTTGGCGATATGAAAGGAAACATATATGATCAGAAAAATGTATATGAAGCGATTCATCTATTTCTTTGTTTTTTTTCTGCTGCTGACGTTAAGTTTGTTTTTCGTGATGAACCGATTAAGCTCCAAGACACTTGAAGAAAATCTGATTGGCGCTTCCAAAAACCAGCTTGATTATGTGAAAGGCATTCTGGACGGGATTATATACGAGGCTAACATGTACGGAGTTCAATATGCGGCAGACAGTGATGTC
This sequence comes from Paenibacillus amylolyticus, assembly GCF_047302515.1. Classification (GTDB taxonomy): domain Bacteria; phylum Bacillota; class Bacilli; order Paenibacillales; family Paenibacillaceae; genus Paenibacillus; species Paenibacillus amylolyticus_G. Next base: position 2,451,319 of record NZ_CP168019.1, read on the forward strand.
CGATTTTATCAGAGGCATGTTATCGAGCTGAGCAATTACGATTCCCAAATGAAGAAAAACGATATTGTTGATCGCCTGCGGCAAACGCTCCTCTCCAGTCGATCGATTGAATCGATCGGCATTTACTGGAAGTCTGAAGAAACGTTTCTGTCCACCAACAGTACGCTGGAAGCGAGACTTCCGTTCAAGGATGTTCATCAACGGGGATGGCAAATCGTCGGCAATAGCTTGTATTACTTTGCCCTCTACCCTTACATCCAAAAATCCGGACAAAATGAACCGACTCAGTACGTCGTTGGTGTAAAGCTGAATACCGATTATTTGAAAAATCTGCTGAAAAAGGCTGTGAATAACGACAGCTCAAACGCTTTTTTTTGGTTTAATTCCCATCAGTTATGGAGTGAGAAAGAAGTCGACAACGATCTATTGAAAGCGGTTACTGAAATGATTTCTCCACAGCCGGAGATCACTTTAAAATATGATTATCACACCAAGTCGGACGACTATTATGTTCTTTCCCGATATATTGAATCAATCGACGCCTACCTGATTACATATACACAGACGAATGATTTTCTGCAACCGATTGACCGCAACCGCAAAGTTTTTTTTGCCAGCATTTTAGCCGTTTTCACGCTTGGTCTGGTTGTGATCTTTACGTTTTACCGGAACTATTACCGTAATATTCGTTTGTTGGAGCGGAAGTTTTCACAGGTCGAACAAGGCAATCACAATACACGTATTACCGAAAATACGGATAGAGAGTTCTACAGCCTGTTCAGAAGTTTTAATCACATGGTTACTGAGATCCAGGATTTGTTTGTATCCTTGAAGACTGAAACGGAACTAAGACGAAGTGCGGAACTTCAACAACTCCAAGCTCAGATCAATCCTCATTTTTTGTACAACAGTTTATTTTTCATTATGTCGGTGGCTCAGTTTTCACCTGATTCTGTCATGCGCATGAGCAAACATCTAGCTGAATATTATCGTTATTTAACCAAATTGGACCGGCATGAAGTCACGCTGGAAAGTGAGCTTCAGTTTGCGGAACATTTCCTGATAATTATGGCTCTAAGCAAAAAAATGGAGTACAGCATTGATCTGCCGTCGGAATTGTCCTCCCTTCCCCTCATGCCGCTAATCATCCAGCCAGTGGTTGAAAATGCGATTCAACATGGAATTGAAGGACAACAAGGTGCCCATCGGGTGACGATTGAAGTAAAACAGACGGAGGCTGCAATAACGATCAAGGTATCCGATGACGGCAAAGGTCTTTCGCTGGATGATATCCGTAGTCTGGAGGCTCGGCTTGAGAGTGATACCCCGCCTGAAGGAATTAAAGGCGTAGGGCTCTGGAATGTAAATCAACGTCTGAAAAATACGTACGGCGAACGTAGCGGGTTACATTTTACTACTAATGATTGGGGCGGCTTGTCCGTCCTGCTGCTCATCAGCATTCCCGTGGTGAAAGGAGATAACTAATGCGATTATTAATTGTGGATGACGGACATTATGTCGTTGAGTATATGAAGCACTTGCTCGATTGGAACACCTTTGGCATTGATCAGATCGAGACGATGACCAATTCGATTGAAGCCCGAGAGTTGTTGACTCAAAACCACATCGATATTCTGATTACTGACATCCGAATGCCTGAGGTTTCTGGTATTGATCTGCTTCAACATATCCACCAACATAACTTGCCAACCAAAGTGATCATCCTTTCCGGCTACTCTGAGTTCGAATACGCGCAACAAGGAATTCGTTTAGGAGCGCTGGACTACTTGCTCAAACCTGTCGACAAAGATGATGTGGAGAAAGCCATGTCCAAAGCCATCAACAATATTACAAAGACACGGCCCGCTCAATCTGTTGCATGGGAGAACTTCGATGGATTGGAGTATCTGCTTTCACTTCTTGGTCATAACGAGACATTAAGGAAGCAATATGATGTTTATACTGAATTTTTAGGGCGTCGTCGTATGTGCTGCTTCAAGCTGGACGGTTTCACACAGGAACATGAGGACGTTATAAAACATGCTGTCGGAGACAAATTGGATCGTCTCGTGTGGGCTGCGGGAACGGGACTGTTCGGTCTTGTTCCGGAAGAAGCTGCTGGGGAACTGACCATCAAACTGGAGCAATCGGTCGCGTCTCCTCCCTTTTCATTGACCGACCGAAATGTGACCCGACAGATGTTCTACCGATTCTTTCTTAATGAGGACGTACACTCAGAAGACTTCAATGGCATATTCAACCATTCTCCGTCATGCGGTGATTGGGAGTCGGCGGGAAATATCATTAAAAAATATGAACACATCCATCTCCATAAACAAAAAATAATCTTTCTCATGGAGACCATTCTATATGTATATCTGACGGATAAGGATCGCGATCCCTCTGAAACCGTAGATTGGATATTCAACCAGTTACGGTATCCTGATGAACTATCCTCAACTCTCATGGATCGGGTCAGTCGGATCAGAAACAACAAACAGATGTCCATTCAAACCATCGTTGACAAAGTACAAACGTATATCGAAGACCATCTGTCACATGGCCTTAGCCTGGATGAACTGGGGAAAGTTGCACATCTCCATCCCGTCTACTTTTCCAAACTATTTAAACAGGAGACGGGCGAAAATGTGTCAAACTACATTTCCAGGAAAAGGTTGGAGAAGGCTTCTCAATTGCTTCAAGATTCGGAACTCCGTGTAGCCGATATAGCGCAGATGGTTGGTTACCGAAAAAATCAATATTTTATCCAGTTGTTCAAAGTCGAATACGGAGTTACGCCCTACCAGTACCGGAGAAATATGATCCATCAATAGTGCTGTAAAACTAAACGACCGTTCCCCGGTAGAATACCGTAAAACGGCCTCAGCCTAAATCTATTGGTTTTACAGTTTAGCTAATAGAGCGAATTCGATGATTGGTTCTTCGTAACGGATTAACCGTGAACCTGCTGTTTATGGCTTACTACAACAGTAGGTTCTGAAAGTCCCAGATGCTCTCGCAGCGTTGTCCCCTCATACTCCCCGCGGAAGAGCCCACGTCGCTGAAGCTCTGGAACGACGTGCTCGACGAAGTCATCAAGATCTCCAGGCAGAACCGGCGGCATGATGTTAAAGCCATCGCAGCCGTATCCATTAAACCATTCTTCCATGAGATCGGTAAGCTGCTCAGGCGTTCCTACGAATTGCATATGACCACGGGCACCGAGAAGCCTCCGTCCGAGTTCGGCAATGGATAATTGCTCGTCACGTGCAAGGTCCATAATGAGTTGCACGCGACTCTTCATTCCGTTGCTTGCTTCGACCGGATCTGAGATGTCTGGTAATGGACCGTCCACAGGATACCCGCTGAGGTCTGTTTGAAGCATGCCGGACAGCATCATTACCGCTTCCTGCGGATCGATGAGGTCGAGCAGCTCCCGTTCCTTGCGTCGGGCCTCCTCTACAGTTGAACCGAGGATCGGCGACAAACCCGGCATGATGAGCAAGCTGCCACGTTCACGTCCCATTGCCAGAAGTTTCTCATTCACCGTGCGATAGAAATCTTGCGCAGCAGCGAGTGACGTCTGTGCTGTAAAGATCACTTCGCCGACTTTCGCGGCGAAATCCTGACCTGGATCTGAGGAACCGGCCTGAATAAGGACGGGGTAACCTTGCGGTGGACGAGGGACGTTCAAGAGCCCTTGTGTGGAATACCATTTCCCTTTATAGTCAGCGACACGCAGCTTGGATTCATCGACGAACGTGCCTGATGCCCGATTCATGACGAGTGAATCCTGTGGCCAGCTATCCCATAATGCTGCAACGACGTCAACGAATTCCTGCGCCATCTCGTAACGTGTTCCATGTTCAGGATGCTTATCTCGACCGAAGTTTCGAGCTTCCGTGTCAACTTGCGACGTGACGATATTCCATCCGGTCCGTCCTCCGCTTATGTGGTCGAGTGTAGCTAAACGGCGCGCGGCATTGAATGGCTCGTTATAGGTCGTCGAGAGAGTTGCTGTCAACCCAATTTTATCCGTTACCATGGATAGTGCAGAGAGCAGCGACACCGGGTCCAGCATGCCTGCTGCGGCGCGACTTGGGTAGATCAAGTGCAGTAAGTCAGCAAAAAAAATCATATCAAACTTACCTTTCTCAGCTGTCTGGGCAATCCGCTTATACCATTCGATATCAAACATCTTCTCAACCCCTGAGTCTGGATGCCGCCATCCGGCATGATGATGTCCGGTGAAATATATAAATGCACCAAGATGAAGCTGGCCCTGTCGTTTTTTTGTCATATCCGTTCCTCCGCTTTCATTCTAAATATCTATCTTCAGCCTTTATATGTGTTATTCCATCGCAGTAATCTTCTTTCCACCAGTCTGACTGCCGAATCCGACAGTTTGCCAACCAAAGCAAACATAATTATGCCCACGAAGACGACATCCGTCTGTGCATATACACGTGCGTCTTGTATCATATAGCCGACTCCTGCGCTTGCGCCCATCATCTCTGCCACGGCAAGCAATAGCCAGGAGGCACCCACAGATAACCGAATACCAAGTAGAATGTTTGGCAACGCCGAGGGAATAATTAGCCTGGTTAACAGTCGGAACTTAGAATATTGCAAGATTCGGGTAACCTCATACAGCTTTCTGTCCGCACTCCGGACCCCCAAATGTGTATGGAAATAGAGCGGGAAAAATGACCCTAGTGCAATGAGCAGCACTTTGGATAATTCCCCTACTCCGAACCAAAGAATGAACAGTGGAATAACCGCAAGCAACGGAACCGTCCGCAGCATCTGTATCGTCGGATCAAGCGTTTGTTCGACCCATTTGCCTAGACCAGTAAACACACCGAGCAGCAATCCTGTTACGGCTCCAAGTAAGAATCCACCAATCGCCCGAATGGTGCTGGCTGTGAGATGCTGCGTCATATCGCCGTTTACGCACAGTTGCCAGAATGTTCGAGCAATGCGTGATGGAGCTGGCAGTGCCGAGTCAGACAACAGTCCAAGAGCAGAGCCTGCCTCCCATAAAGCTAATATAATAACGGGCAACACCCAGCCATACAGCCAATTTGGCATTCTCCGCTGGCGCCCCCTTCTTATTGCCCTCTGCTTCTCATTAGCCTTGGAGTTTAATATAATATCGTTCGTACTCATAATCTGTTATCCATCTCCCTCTATGGAATCCTGCCAACGCAGCAACTTCTTCTCTGCCAGCTTAACCAGTGAATCGGTCACTTTGCCAACAATCGCAAAGACAATTATGCCGACGAAGATGACAGACGTTAGTGAGAAGGATCGTGCGTCATTGATGATATATCCGATCCCGGAACTTGAACCCATCATCTCCGCGACAACCAGGCCAAGCCAACTTACCGCAATCGAGAGCCGAACGCCTAAAAACAGGGAAGGAAGTGAGGCAGGAATAATCAGTTTGGTAATGGTCTGAAGTTTCGTGAATTGCAATACGCTTGCTACATCGAACAACTGGCGATCCACCGAACGAACGCCCAAAAAGGCATTTACATATAAAGGGAAGAATGCCCCCTTAGCGATGAGTACAATCTTTGAAGTTTCGCCAAAGCCAAACCACAGAATGAACAATGGCGCAACAGCCAAGTGAGGCAATGTCCGAAGTAGCTGAAGTGACGGATCGAGCAGCCGTTCCGCTTTTAACGAAAACCCGACCCATAATCCTGCGGCTAATCCCAGACCGCCGCCCAACAAGAACCCGAGTGCTGCTCTCCCCGTCGAGATGCGCAAATTCGTCAGCAGTTCTCCTGAAGAGATCATCCGTCCAAATTCAGCCACGATGTCCTTCGGAGGAGGAACTAACACCGGATTTACCCACCCATTCGAGGATACAATCTGCCAAATGATTAATATCGCCGCCGGTACTGACATCCCGATCAGGAGATGAATAGTCCGAAAAACAAGCTTGTTTCCCGATATTTGCATAACCGCACCTCTACTTTATTTAAGAGCTTCTTCAATGTACTGGTTGTCGAACACATCAGCCACGTTGATTTCCTTGCGAATTGTACCTAATTCAAATTGAAAGTTAGCGGTGTTCTGCTGATTGGCAATCGTTTCGTCACTCACCGGAATATTGATCATTGCCGCCCGCGATTGAATACCCTTCACCAGGTCAATAGGAATGTTGCGTTCGTCGGCATAGCGCTGGAACGCTTTCTCTTGATTATTTGCTTCCCACTGACGTGCTTGCTCGAATGTCTTTAGATAAAGCGTAACCAGCTCAGGATAATCATTCGCAAAATCCGAACGAACCAATTGGAAGGATGGAGACAGTACGCCTTCACTTTCCCCATCAGCCAGCACTTTTCCCTTGCCACTTAATGTATTCAGGGTAATGTAAGGATCCCAGACGGCCCAGGCATCCACTTTTCCGCTTTCGAAGGAAGGCTGCGTTTCATCAGGTTGTAATTGAATTTCTTGAATATCGGAGTTATCTAGACCATCTTTTTGGAGTACTTGATATAGGAAGTTATAGGCGTTGCTCCCCTTTGTGACAGCTACCTTTTTGCCTTTGAGATCCGCGATGCTTTTGATCGGGCTGTCGTTCGGCACAATGATCGCTACATTGTTCTTGCCATCAAGTAGCTGTGAGATAATTTTGAAGTCAATGCCAGCTGCTTGTGCAGAGATTGGGGGCATGTTGCCCATGCCAGCAAAGTCCAAATGATTAGAGGCCATCGCTTCGATCATTGGAGGACCGCTCTGGAATTCCAACCACTCCACTTTTACCCCCAACTCTCCGAATGCATCCTCAAACCACTTCTGTTCTTGCGCTTTGCCGAACAAGCCGCCTTTGCCCTGCACACCAATCTTCACCGTGACATCATCATAGGATGCATTCGGATTCGAACTACCTTCTACCGGCTTGGCATCCTCGCCATTGCCAGCATTGTTGTTTGCATTGCCGCATCCCGCTACAACGAGTATCAAAACAAGTATGACTGCGATCAAATTATATTTTTTAACCATATATTCGTATCCCCTTTATGAACGTAAATTCGTTTATGCGTATAATTTAAATGCCGGCACCCTTATCAATTAGGGGAGAATGTTCCACTTTTTCGAACTCGCCTAACACGCGGGAGCGAAGCTCCTGAAAGGACCCTCCACTGCGCTTACGCGGGTAGGGGAGATCTACAGGAATTACATTGCGAATATGACCGGGGCGAGGGTTCATAATGACGACTTTCTCTCCAAGAAATACCGCTTCGTCCAAGTCATGCGTAACAAACAACATGGTCGTCCGGCTGTTCTGCCAGATGTCTAGCAGCGCCTCTTGCATGTGTGTGCGAGTGAAGGCATCGAGTGCTCCAAAAGGCTCGTCGAGCAGCAGTATCTCCGGTTTACGCAACAATGCTCTTGCAATGGCCACGCGTTGAGCCATTCCTCCAGATAACTCCTTCGGATATGCTTTCTCGAATCCTTTCAGACGAACTAGCTCAATCAGCTCTTGGACTTGATGGCGAACCTGAGCATTGCCAAGCGAGAGATTGGCTGCGATATTCTTCTCGACCGTCATCCAGGGGAACAAACGTGGCTCTTGAAAAATAAACCCTTTATCAACACTCGGTCCCGTAATTGCCTTTCCGTTCAGTTCCAATGTTCCTTCATAGGTCGTGTCTAACCCGGCCACGATCTTGAGCAATGTACTTTTGCCGCATCCGCTTGGTCCGATAAAAGTAATAAATTGTCCCGGCTCAACTTGCAACCGTATATTACTTAGCGCCACAATCGGCCCGGTAGGAGAAGCGAACGTTTTGTTCAACCGCTCAATAATCAGCATAGGGTGTTACCTCCAATTAAAATTAATTTTTCGGATCTATTTACTTGGTTTTATAGTTATAAAAAAAGCCTTCTGCTTGTATATCTTTCTCCATGAACGATCTCTGGTTGTCCAGTCGAACTCTCGTTCACAAACCGAGCGATCACTCGGTTTGTTGGGGAAATTGTAGCAGTGGCCTGTATCTGTTGTCAATCATTTCTTTTGGAGTTATGTAGAGACACAGCAAATAAAGAGACAATCGAACGCGCCTGCGCACGGATCGGCACTTCAGCGCCTGGCATTTTCTGTAGCGTCAGTCCTTGAATTAAACTTACAAAATAATAGGCAAGCTCCAAGGGAACACCACTGACGATGAGTCCTTCCTTTTGCCCCTGTTCCATTATGTTCGCGACAGGACCAAGGTTATTCGTGAAACGTTCCGTAACTTCCCGCCTAATCTCTTCGGAGGAAGTTTCCGAAAGTCGGGCTGTGTGGATAAGGATCGTGTAAGCCCAATTGTTTTCCAACGCAAGCCACGACTCAGATAGGAGTAAAAGCTTATTCAGAGCATCGCCTGATTGCTCAGCGAGTTGGGAGACATGTTCTCCGTAACTGGTCTGGCCTCTTCTCAGAATTTCGCTGATAATCTCATCTTTGGACTTGAAGTAGTGATACATGTTCCCAATGCTCATGCCTGCTGCCACTGCGATGTGGTTGATGCTTACTGAACCGATTCCTTTAAGAGCAATGATCTCAAGCGCGGTATCAAGGATGTGGTTGATTCTTTTTTCCCGTTGTTGCAAGTCCTTCTCTATGTTTCTAGGTGACATTAACGTGGCATCCCCTTTCTGAATTTCATTATAGCATAGCCGTTTTCAAGGCTTGATGAACTAAGAAACATGTTACCTGAGTTCCTTGCAAGGATGGCAAGTCAACCTAATGGGACTAACTACCTCGGCATAGGAAAATACAATGTTAACACAAAACAAAAAGCCGCTATAATAGCGACTTTGATTGGTACTTGGATTTTGTGTACGTATCTATTGTTCAGCCAATTTAACATATTCTGAAGCCAAACGGCCAGCCAGGATACTTGCGCTATTCAGGGAATTATCAAAGATAACAAGATGGTTGTTTTTGACCGCTTCCAGTGAATTCCATACCTTTGAAGATTGCTTATCCTTGACTGCTGCCTCTGCGACGTCAATACGATGCTGGATAATAATATAATCGGGATTCATGCTGGAAAGCCTCTCTAACGTAAGCGATTCTCCTCCCTCAGGATATCCCTCTGGTGCCAATAATCCAAAACCTGCAGTTTGATTGTAGTACATCGTGTTTTTAGATCCTTGCGCATTAAAATTGGATTTTCCGTCAACCCGCAACAAGGCAAATGTCTTATTTTCAAGCGTACTTAACTGCTCTTTCTCTGTTCATATGGCTCCCCATCCGATAAGTTATCAATTATTTTGTGTACCAATGTTTCATTAATAATCTATTAAATCCCTAGGTGATCTCGCAAAGTAGCTCCCTCGTATTCGCTTCGGAACATTCCTCGTTCAACCAACTTTGGAATCAGCTGTTCAAAGAATATCTCCATCGATTTTTCTGAACCGCCTGGCAACGCTATGAATCCATCAATCGCGCCAGCCTCAACCCGCTCGATAATATCATTTAATACAGTCTCGACGGTCCCCACAGATACCCAATGGGCTGATCCAACAACCTCCGGTCGATCCAGGATTTCTTTCACTGTAGGCTGATATTTTGTAATAAAGCTACGTAGTAACTCTGCATGTGTACGGCTGCGGACAGCCTGACTTGGATTGGCAAGCATTTCAGCAGTTACGCGTTGATCCAGAGGGTAACCTGTTAGATCAAGACCCATTACCGATTGGAGTGAGGCATGTCTGCGTTCAATATTTAAGTGCGAGTGCGCAGCCTTATGCAGTTCAAGCGCTTCTTCATGCGTATCGCCCAGGAAAAAATACAGACCCGGCAAAACTTTGATGGCATTTGGATCACGCCCATGTTCTACTGCATGGCAGTCACTTTATCCTTATCTGAGAACAGGCCTGACTTGCGGTCAATGACAATGGCTTCATTCGGGAAACTCTCCCAAAGTTTGCATACGATATCCGTTAACTCCATTGCCTTTGCATATCTCTCTTCCGGTGATGGCATAGGTGAATTGCCGAAATTATCGGCCCCTTCAATAGAAGTGACAATATTCCAGCCTGCACGTCCATTGCTTAGCCAGTGTAAAGACTGAAGTTGTCTGGCAACAACATACGGTGGATTGAACGTGGTCGAGATCGTCGTAACCAGTCCGATCCGGTTCGTTTCACGAGCGATTGCTGCAAAGAACAGCGTAGGATCCGGGCTACCAAAGTTGGAGGAATCGCTTAACATTTGCGGGCTAATATACAGATAATCCGCTCTGAAAAGAAAATCAAGTTTGAATTTCTCCGCTATTTTTGCCCAATGAATATAGTAGTCAATGGTTCCTATTTGCTCCACTCCGCTATCCGGGTGCCGCCAGCCGTCACCTTTATTCCATGTTGCATTTAAGAATAATCCAATATATAATTCTTGATTTGAAGTCATTTCTACCAACCTTTCATTTCATTGATTTGCTCCTAAAAGACCTGCGGTCCAACTTTAGGTTTATCTAATTAATAATGATTCTCATTATCAGAAATAAAGTTTAGCAAGGATTCAACGAAATTTGAATACATAAGTTACTAATTGGATATGCATAATTATCTAATCGCTCATCGGAACAAGCGCTTGCCCACGACCCCTGGGATAGGAACTTGTACGGATAAAACAAAAAAAGCCGTCAGTATGACGACTTTTACGCCTTCTTATTTCAGTTTTCAGCTCAGCGCAACATATAACGCCCCGTACTTACGCATGCCAAATGCGTGGCATCGGCATGGACTCTTTACCAAGCTCTGCCCAAGCGTATTTGAGCAAAAGCTCCGTCTTTAACTGGGAATAATCTGGATCATCCCACAAGTTGCGAAGTTCGCCAGGGTCCTCCTGTAAATCAAATATTTCGCCATAAGTCTGGCGGTAGTACAGTGTCAGCTTATACCGCACGTCTACATAGGTTTTTTGATGAATCGTTGTAGGTTCATGATGGAATTCGCATAGTACATGATCGCGAGCCATCGAATCAATCCCCATCCAAACCTTACTCTGATCTAGGCCCGTCATTTCATTCGGAGGTTGAATTCCGCAAAATGACAAGAAGGTAGGTGCAAGATCGACCAGCGATTGAATCGCATCATTTTGTGTATCTGCCGGCACCTTCCCAGGATAACGAACGATGAAAGGCAGCCGAATCAGATCTTCATAATGAAAACCACCTTTATGCTGAAGCCCATGCTGCCCAAAAAAGTGTCCATGATCCGTTGTAAACACAACAATTGTATTATCATATAGCCCTAACTTATCCAGATGTTCAAGAATTTTGCCGATATATTTGTCCATCAGACTGATCATGCCATAATAGGTGGCGACCAGTTGTTTGCGCTCATTTTCTGGAGTCAGATGGGACTGGTAGCCATGAATACTGTGGCTGGTTTCCTGTAAATAACCAAAATCCGGATTCTCTTCCTGCGTTAGCTTAAAATGTGGAGGATTATGATCATGCTCTCCCTCTACAACAGAAGGAATCGTTAACGACTCCGGGTCATACAGCGTATCCCAAGGCTCGGGAACCAAATAGTCAGGGTGTGGGTCGAAAAAGCTGGACCATAGGAAAAACGGTTGCTCTTCCTCCCGATATTGCTCTAGAAGTGCATTCGTACGTTCGGCTATCCAGTTGTTATAATGGTACTCTTCAGGTATCGCCCATTTGTGTTTTACAGAAGGATCCATTGTTCCTGTCGGAGGAAGAAAGTAATCTCGCCAATTGGTACATCCCCTCTCCTCCAACCAACTAGCGTAGTGCTGTCCGACATGTGCTTCGTTTGTATGATTTCGCGCCAGCTCTACACGATCAAATCCATAAAATGGCCCATGAAAGGAACCCCAGAAGTCCAAATCCTGCAAGATCGGATACGACTCAAGGGAGGGATATTCTTCGGTCCCCCGAAGTGGCTGAAAATGTGCCTTTCCAACCAACGCTGTCCGGTAGCCATTCTCATGAAAGTCTTCGCCGACAGTATGGCGGTTCTCCAGCAGCTTCGTTCCCAACGTCCAAGCTCCGTGCTGACTTGGGTACATGCCGGTAATGATCGATGACCTGCTGGGCGTACAGACTGGACTCGGACAGTAGGCCCGCTTAAAGCTTGTTCCTTCCTGAGCCAGACGATCCAGATTAGGTGTCTCGATCTCGGAGTTGAATGCCCCAATGGTATTCCAATGTTGCTGATCGCTTGTAATTAACAAAATATTCGGTTTATTCATACTGCGCCCCCCTGATTCATCCCGTGGCCTGCTTGGTCTGGATTTCCAGTGCATAGATGGAAGCTGGACGCAGGAGATACCCCTGCTGCCAAGCATTTGTTGGAATGACACTCTGTCTACAAAGGATATGTTCAGGATCAAACACGGAATTAATGTCATCTGTGGAATTACCTATGATTTCATACAAGAGGGTTTCCTCGTCAGTGCTGAAAGCGGACAATCTAAGTTCAGCCTTTACAGCGTGCAAACTGCGATTCACCATAAATACAGTGACTAGGCTTCCGTCTTCATTCGTACAAGCCACTACGTCCAGGTCCGGTAGTGTATCAAGCAGGACGGGAGCTGACTTCAGGGTTTCGACCGAGAAAGTCCCGCTCACAACATCCACAGAGAGCAATCGCTGGATGTCCCGTCCCGCATAAAGCTTCAATACTTCATACGTGGGGGTTCCGTATACAACAAGCGGATGCCCGCTCCAACCGGGTACTTTGCCAGCGTATTGATCAGCATAGTTATCCCCTACGCGTATACATCCCCCAAGCCAGCCGTTCACGAGATCGGAGAAGCTGCCGATATGCACCACATCACTGCAACGGAGCATCTCATTCAGGTTTGCGGCATTGGCAACGGCTGCCCCCAGCGTATGCTCGTCAGGGTTTCCTTTTCTCACTGTGTTCGGATAGTACATGGTGTTGTATTCAGTGATGGCCAGCTTCACATGGTGATGCTTCTCATGCTTACGAATATGCTCCACGGTTTGCAAAATGTTGTCACGAGTCCATTCAGGAAAAGACGCCATAGCTTTATATCGCTCCTCAGCTGGTGTGTCCCGATTCATCCCGAACCGTCCATATCCGTGATACAGATGCAGCGTCAAATAATCCATATGTTCACCTGCAATATCGAGCACGGTCCGGTTCCATTCCTGATCGGTATGACCGCAGGCCAAAATAATGAGAGAAGGATCTGCTCTCTTCATGGCCTCGGCAAATAAAATGCTGCGGTGGGCGAACTGATCTGGGGAACAGTGACCCACCTGCCAGTCTCCCCATACTTCATTGCCAATTTCCCAATATCGAACCTGGTACGGCTCGGGAAAACCGTTCGCTGCGCGCCTTGCTCCCATCGGGGTTTCAACGCTTCCATTACAGTATTCGACCCATTTCGCAGCCTCCTCAGGGGTGCCGGACCCGTCGTTTATACAGATGAGAGGTTCCACCTGTAGTTCCCTGCAAAACTGGATGAATTCATCCGTACCAAAATATTTGCATGTCCACCCTCCCCATGCTTCGTTATACATGACTGGTCGTTCAAGTACGGGACCTATGGCAACCTCAAAGTGGTAGGCACTAATGTAGTTACCTGCGAGCCTCATCATGCCTGCATTAAGTCCTCTCGTCATCTCGACAACCTCAGGTTTCACTTGCCCAATGCTGTCAGCTGGCAGCATTGACACATGATCGATCCAAAGCATACCGGTCGACACGTGATCCAGCCATCTGGGATGCTCGGATGGCACATACAGCCGAATTTCGGCATCGGAACAGGCGCGGGTAACGAACATCTTGGCATCATAGTGCTCCCAGTTGTGATTCATGATTGGGATGGTTACCAGCCCAAGCTGCTCCTCCGTACGTCGATCCACCACTTCAAGAACCACATATTGAAGCTCGATGGACGCTCTCGCAACCAGCTTGAGCGAATATTCCATCGGTCCTTTTAATGCTGCGCTCTGTGCGATACCGGCATGCCCTTCATCATCGCTTAATATGCGAATGCGTTGAGCACGCCCCGAATGCCCCCGAGCAGGCGATTCCAGCGCATACTTTGTATTGCGCCCATTCGTATAGGGCCTCCAGCTTCCAGATACAGCTGTTCCTATTAACGCATCGCTTTCAAAATCCATGTCTTTCAAGGGATAGGCCAGCATGGCTTCCATGTGATCCCGAATATCTTCCACAAAATGCCCGAACAGATAAGGGCTGATGACATGTTCGCTTTTTTGGCTACAGTCGATTGTAATCGTTGCTTTCGAAGTCAATCTAAAACCTCCAATCCCAATTAACCTTTGATTGATCCAATCATCACACCTTTGACAAAATGCCGTTGCACAAAAGGATACATGATCCATACCGGCAAGCTTGATACGATGATGACCGCGTATTTGATGCTTTCAGCCAGCATAATCTTATCCTCCAGACCAACGGTGCTATCCATGGCATCGGATTGGCTGAACATCAATATTTCACGCAGAATCAGTTGAAGCGGATATAACGCTTCGTTGCGAATATAGATCAGAGCATTAAAATACGAATTCCAATGGCTAACCGCATAGAACAAAACCATTACTGCCAGAATCGGCTTGGAAAGCGGCAAAATAATGCTCCGCAGCAACCTCCAGTTCGAGCAACCATCTATGGAGGCAGCTTCTTGCAGCTCCCAGGGAATGGTCTGGAAATACGTTCTCATAACGATCAGATTGTACGTAGAGATCGCGCCGGGAATAATCAGCGACCAGATCGTATCGACCATGCCCAGATTTTTGATAAGTAAATAGGTCGGAATCAGTCCTCCACTGAAGAACAGGGTTAGTGTTATAAATAACATCAATATTTTGCGACCGGGAAGATCAGGTCTCGACAATGGATATGCAGCCAAAATAGTCATGATCACGTTGATCACCGTGCCGATCACGGTATAGAAGATCGTATTACGGTATCCCAACCAGATCTTTTCGTTATGCAAAATGTTGGTATAGGCATCCAGGGTGAAGCCCTTGGGCAGCAACCAAACCTCCCCGCTGAGTACTTTCGCCGGATCACTCAACGAAGCGCTGACCAAAAAAAGCAGCGGATAGAGCACGAGGACGATGATAACCGCTGCGATTGTGTAGACAATTGCGTCAAACACCTTTTCATCCCATACCCCTTTTGTCGTAGCTCGCTTGATCACTTGCTTCCTCCTCCCCTCTACCATAGACTTGTTTCGGATGTCTTACGCGCAATACGATTCACCAGCAATAGCAACGTAAGATTAATCACCGAGTTAAACAGCCCGATCGCGGTCGTATATCCATACTCTCCCTTGAGGATACCCGTTGTATAAACAAAAGTAGAGATCACGTCGCTCGCTTCGGAATTCAAGCTGTTTTGCATGAGCAATACTTTCTCAAAACCGATATTCATGAAATGGCCGACATCCAAGATGAGCAAAATGACAATTGCCGGAACAATCCCGGGCAGGGAGATATGCCAAACACGCCGTAATCGGGAAGCACCGTCGATCTTGGCCGCTTCATAGAGCTGCGGGTTAATCCCGCTAAGCGCCGCGATATAGATGATGGACTGCCATCCCATGTTCTGCCAGATATTCGAACCGATAAATATCGTCTTAAACCAACCGGCTTCCTCAATGAAGCGAATTGGCGTACCTCCAAATGTCTGGATCAGAAGATTGACCGGGCCACTTGTTGGAGAAAAGAATAAAGAGATCATGCCTACGATAACAACAACCGAAATGAAATGTGGGATGTACGTAATATTTTGCAGCCATTTACTGAAAGCTTTATTGGGAATCTCATTTATGATTAATGCCAGAAAAATAGGGATCGGAAAAGCAATCAATAACGAGAACAAATTGATGGATACCGTGTTCCATAGCAGCCTCCAGAAATAATAGGAATCGAAAAATCGTACGAAGTGCTCCAAGCCCACCCAGCTACTGCCACCAATTCCTTTGCCGGGATTGAAGTTTTTGAATGCAATTTGCAGCCCGTATAGCGGAGCATAATGAAAGATGAGATACCAGATGATGGGAAGAAGAAGCATCAGGTATAAATCATAACGTCTGGCCATTTGCCTTAGCAGCCCAATCCCCGGTTTTGAACGAGCTCGGGGCAAACCAGATGTGGGAACGACCCCAGCCTTTTTCATGAGCTTCCTCCTTCCTTGTTGCTTAAAGCATTCTTTCTGCAAAAACAATAATCATTTCTTCATCGAGTCGTAAGCATCCTGATACAGCTTTTCCAATTCGTCGATCTTCATCTTCTTCAAGGTGTCTTGGAATTCGTTCCATTGATCGAAGCTCAGTGAACCGACGATAAATTTCGTAGTCTGTTCCTCGTAATACTTATCGATGTCGTTGCGAAGGATTTCGACTTTGCGGGCGGTTTCCTCGTCAAACATCGGTGATGAGTAGCGAATGTCCGGCAAATACGGATCTAGTTTTTTCTGAGCTTCTTGTACCTGAGGAGGATTGATATAAGAAGCAACTTCTTCACTGATCAGATGAGGTGCGCCACCTCCAGCATAAGGGGTGATTTTTGACTGATTGCCAGAATTCAGGAAGTCCTCTTTGTAATAGGGGATGCCATCCTTAAGCTCGTAATGCTCTCCTTCTCTTCCGAATCGGAGCAAGGTTGAGCCTTCTTCACTATAGAAATAGTCAATCCAGCGCAGCGTCGCTTCAGGATACTCATTGACTGAAGTAATGGCGAACGCTCCAAAGTCTCGTGGAACCGGTGCGCCCTGGCTTTGCAGACGATCCCCGTGCGGACCCTCAAGAGGGGCTATTCCGGTATATTGGTCAGCAATCTTCAGAAACGGATTATTCGTTTGATCAAAGAAGAAACCGGTGTTTCCCGACGCCTGTTTGGCAAGATACTGAGCTTCTGTATGCGAGAAAATCTCGGGATCTAGCAGCTTTTCCTGGTAGAGCTTGTTCAGATACATGAGCAGTTCCTTATTGCGCTCGCTCCCCATCCAGATGTTCACCTTGTCGTCTTCCAAATTAATGTTATAGCCTAATTGCATATCCAAGCCGAATGATCCGCTCATCATCGCCACAATAGGCAATCCCTGACCCTGGCCACCGCCTGCACGTGCCGTCATCGGAATTTCATCCTGTTTCCCATTGCCATTAGGGTCTTTGTCCCGGAAGGCGGTGAGCACCTGATACAGGTCCTCGGTCGTTTCAGGCTCCTTCAGGCCAAGCTTTTTCAGCCACTTCTGATTGATCCACTTTTTGTCCATGCGTGCAGAGCTTAAGGTGACCA
This sequence comes from Paenibacillus amylolyticus, assembly GCF_047302515.1. Classification (GTDB taxonomy): domain Bacteria; phylum Bacillota; class Bacilli; order Paenibacillales; family Paenibacillaceae; genus Paenibacillus; species Paenibacillus amylolyticus_G. The sequence goes on from NZ_CP168019.1 coordinate 2,468,601, forward strand.
CTGCGGGGAGACTGTAAATGTGACCTTCTGGGGTCGTTATCGCGGGAAGGATTTCAGGATACTGTTCCATCAGTTTCTTAAAATTAGGCGCATACTCGTCGATCAGATTTTCCAGCGGAATCAATTGGCCGGACGTTCCGTAACGAATGGTCTCCAGCGGACTAAGACCAGTGCGGAATAGCGCATCGGGGAGCTCATTTGAGGCGAAGAGCAGATTCTTTTTCTCTTGGAAACCGTCAGTAGGCACTTCAGAGAATTCCACTTGCACGTTACTATTTTTTGAATAATCCTGGAATATCGGCATATCCTTGAATGGGCCGTTCACAGGTGCAATTCGGGTGAACATCTTGAGCTTGAGCGGTTCTTTTACGATCGGAAAGCCCTCTTTACTCACATCAGCTGCATGCTTTCCAGGCACAGCCTCGTTCGTTGCCACGATGCCGGAATTACATCCGGATAACACTAGACTGAACATGATCATCGTTCTTAAGGTTAATTGCTTCCATGGTTTACGCATACACACTGCATCCTCCTCTAAAACATAGTATTACTAGAAATATAGTAGGTATTGAGTTATAGCATAATGTAACCTAATACAAATAGAAATAACATTTCGTTGTCAGTCATTTAGCATTTTGTTAGGGGCAGCATTCTGCTGCGAAAATTGGAAGGTGACATACCGTAATAGATACCAAAGGCTCTGGAGAATGTATACAAGTCCGTGTATCCGAGAGATAACGCAATTTCCGTAATGGATAATGCCCCGTTCTGCAGCATTTCATCGGCACGTTCCATGCGTAGCTTAATTAAATAATCACGTGGGCTTATGCCGAAACATTGCTTGAATCGGGTAGATAGATGCGATCGGTGCATGCCGGTGAACTCGGCAATATCTGCAACAGTAATGCCTTCGGCATAATGCATCTCCATATATTGCATGCAGGCTTTAAGCTTGTCTTCCATCACATTATGAAGTGGGCGTGACAGCATTTCGAACAATCGGTAAAACAGGATCTGAAGCTGTAAATCTCCATCCCTTTGACGGCCACCAATCTGTTTCATACATGCCTTCAACAGCTCTTCCATCTCGCTCGTGAGTTTGTTGCGCAAATACGGCTTCTGTTCCGTAATTTCAATTCTTCTTACTAGTGATTCCGCCTGTGTTCCATTAAACGCCAACCAGCACATGCGTAATGGAGATTCGGGATCGTATTGGGATACCCAATAGCTATATTTCACATTCGGGAATAGACAGAAAATACCACCTTTCGTCAGGGTCACTGTTTCTCCCATGCTGGACAACGTTACCGCACCGCTCAGCACAAAATGAAAGGAAAAACATTCGATGATTCTCGCACCAACGCTATAATTGGCCTTCGCCACATTATGTCCGGTCCGTAGTGGCCAGAGCCCTCCTAGCTTCTCAAACTCATTCGGCGTGTAATAATAGATGTCTGCGTATTCATGACCGTAATCCTTCATAGCCCTCACCCCATAAAAAAAGACATAGCAGGTTGTAACTGCTACGTCTCTAGTTTTCTAGTAAACACTCAGTAGATATAAGTTGTTCGCTGGATTGTTTTTCTATTATACTATTGGGCCTGCTTCCATCGTCAAGAGATTTTATGGACAGTAAAGGTTTCGATATTAAAATAACTACGTAAACTGCTCCCCATTTCGCCTTTACTTATGCGATTGACGTACATATAACCTACTAGTTTCCTCCCATATTTCTCCCATTTCCAAACTGAATAATCCAACTTCATCCAGTTTCATGTCCAGATTGGGAGCATTCACAAGGTTAATCTGGGGTTCCGGACAGAAAAATCCTCCCTGTGCACCATTGTTCCAGATCATCCACTGTTTATAGGACGTTCCCACATCATAGATTAGCGACACGCCACTTTTGGTATCGTGTAGCTCCATCCGGTTCCGCCCATTCTGCGGCACTGCAGTGTAATGGTTATCCATCTCGGCAAAAAAAGGGTACACTCCCGAATCACGCATCTGTTCTTCTTCGGGAACGAATGGCTGAAAATGTGTCGTTGGTAGCATGCGTTCGTCCAGTTCCCATCGGTCTCCTACGGTCAGCTTGAGTTTGTAATCACGAGCCGATCCATCTGCGGTAAATGGAGCATTTATGGAGGTATGGAAGGCAAGCAGGCATGGCATCGTTGATTCTCCATGATTGCGAATTTTCACATGCTGCATAAGTCCATCACTGCTTAGTGCGTAGCGTAATGTAATGCTGAAGCTGAACGGAAAGAACGAGTACACCGGATGGTTCTCATCGATTGTAATAGAGACGGATACATAGCTTTCCTTTCCCGTATGACCGTACTCCTCCACTTTCCACGGGATATTATACAAAAAACCGTGTAAGTGATTGCCCGTAGCTTCTTCATTGACCGGGAGTTGAAGCATCTCTCCATTCCAGGCAAACTGTCCATTTTTATAACGGTTTGGTGGAAACAATACAGGAATTCCGTGAATCATCGGTCTGGCTTTGAAAGATGTCATCTCTTCAGGTGTCGGTTCATGCAAAAATTGATAATCTTGTACATGATCACGATAAGCAACCAGGTTGCCTCCGATTTCTGGAAGCATCACAGCTTCATAGGAACCGTAGCGCAGATAAATGGCCTTCTCCCCTTGATAATCACCTTCTGAGGATGCACTTGCTGCACTGGTAGTATTTGTGTTCAGTCGCGTTTCCCCCTTATTCGTTAACGGATGATGGGTTATGACCATCAATAATGGCACGAATCTGTTCGATCGGCATTTTCGGCTGTCTGTCATATGTCAGCAACCCGTTGATTTCCTGCTCCACATCCGTCAACTGTGTATAACAAAAGCCTTCCACCACAGGAGAATCCAGCAGTGGTTGTATCACGGCATGCAGTCTCTCCGCAAAGTCTTTATCATCCTCTGCTCCGGAATAACCCCAGCCTTCCCAATTGCTCTTCTTGTACCCGATTCCGCCAAATTCAGTAATCAATATCGGTTGGCCATCATAACGGTGCCCTCCTACGCTTAAATGACGATTACCCGGAAGGCCGTTGACCGCATTTTCCCTGGATCGATACCGTTCTTCGAGAACCTCCTTTCGCCATTCGTAATCATGGATATTGTACAAATCGGTCTGAACCATCTCCCAACCATCATTGGAAATGACCGGTCGGGTTGGATCAATCGACTTGGTCAAATAATACATGGATAAGGCATGATACTGCTGTTCCTTGCTGGTCAAAATGTTTGGTACACCCCAACTTTCATTAAGAGGTACCCAGACCACGATACATGGATGATTGTAGTCCCGATCTATTGCCTCCTGCCATTCTCTTGTCATTCGGGAGACATATTCCTGTGAGAATTCATAGGCATTAGCCATTTCTCCCCAAACCATCAGACCCAGTTTGTCACACCAGTACAGATATCTTGGATCTTCGATCTTCTGGTGTTTTCTGGCACCGTTAAATCCCAGTTCTTTCGTCAGTTCCACATCCTGGCGGATTGCTTCGTCACTCGGCGGAGTTAGGTTGCCATCTGGGAAATATCCCTGATCCAGAACCAATTTCATAAAGTAAGGACGATTGTTCAGAAACAACCTACCTTGTTCAATCGAAATTTTCCGCATGCCGAAATAGCTATCCACTTCATCGCTCGGTACACCGTCCACTAGCAAAGTAAAGTGGATATCATACAGATTAGGATGCTCCGGTGACCAAAGCCTTCCAAGTCCGTGCTCGTTAAAGGTATGAAGTCCAATGGTGCGACTCTCTTCCTTGGCACTGATCCGGTACTCATCCGCAGTTAGTTCCTCCCCCTGGTAGGAAATCTGTACACGCAGTCTGACATCCCGCGCATCCAGTGTCCCATGGACATAAGAAGTAACATTTATTTGGTTCCGGTCAATATCCGGGGTCATGCGCACTTTCTGCAAGTGGATTGGGTCCACAGCCTCCAACCATACCGATTGCCATATGCCAGTCGTACGAGTGTAAAATATTTGTGCGGATTGCTCCTGCCAAAATTGCTTCCCGCGGGGTAACGTCACATCCTTGCTGTAATCCAGCGCCTGTACCGTTAATACATTGGTTCCCTCTTGCAAAACGTCTGTAATCTCGCCATGAAAAGGGGTGTGTCCCCCTTCATGCCGAACCACAAGCTGTCCATTGACCCAGACAAAAGCTTCATAGTCCACGGCTCCGAAATGCAACAGCAGACGGTTGCCTATAAACCCATCTGGAATTTCAAATGTGCGTTTATACCAGACGTTGTCGTGGAAATCCGGATCTCCAATATCGCTAAGCTGACTTTGAAAGGCAAACGGAACCTGAATGCGACGACTGAACGATTGGGTACCTTCGCTCCATTTTTCTGAACGTCCACGATGATCGTCATCAAATTCGAATTCCCATTGCCCATTCAGACTCATCCAGTTTTGTCGCACAAATTGCGGTCGTGGATAATCTTCTCGTAACATTGTGATTTACACTCCTGTTCCCCATGAATCTGTAATGTATACTTGAGGCTTCATGCCAGATTGATTTTGCGGATGACTTCCAGCGGCACTTTCGGCTGACGATCTTCCGTCAACAGACCATTAATCTCCTGCTGCACGTCCGTGACCTGTGTGTAACAATATCCCGAAATATAGGGAACAGCTTTGATCGCTTCGGTGATGGAACGAAACCGTTCGATAAAGGCTTCAACCGAGTCCACCTGATTGCCATAACCCCAGCCTTTATCCGATTGGAAAGCAATCCCGCCGAATTCACTGATGATAATGGGTTGTCCTTTATAGTGGTAACCTTCGGCAAAAGCAAACTTCCATCGATTGGAAGCGGTTTTGTTATTTACGATCATGTCCTTATCTTGATACCGTTCCGAAAAAGCTTCTCCTGACTCCACATAATCATGGAGTGTCAAAATATCCGATACCGTATGCTCCCATCCGTCGTTGGTAATAACCGGGCGATAGGGATCGATGGCCTTGGTCAGATGATAGATGGATTGCGTAAACTGCTGCTGTCTCACCTCGTGGGCTATCGTAGGTATTCCCCACGATTCATTAAACGGAACCCAAGTAATGATGCTGGGATGATTGTATTGCTGTGGTACAATTTCCAGCCATTCTTTGGTGAACCGGGAAACAGCCTCATCATTGAACTCAAAGGTCGCCGCCATTTCCGACCAGACCAGCATGCCTTTTACATCACACCAATATAAAAAGCGTGGGTCTTCCAATTTCATGTGTTTACGGATTCCGTTATATCCCATCTCGGCAATTTTATCGATATCCTCAATCAGTGCTTCCACTGAAGGCGGGGTCAAATGGCTCTCCGTCCAATAGCCCTGATCCAGAATCAGTCTTTGGTACAATGGAGCATTATTCAGCAGAATCTGCCCATTTTCAATGGATATTTTTCGCATGCCGAAATAGGAATGAACCCGATCGATTTCCTTCCCATCTTCGTACATCACAAACTCGATATCGTATAGGTTCGGTGAAGCCGGAGACCACAACGACTGTTTCCATGGCCCACCCGCTTCATGTTTGACACTGGCTTCAACGGTCATCCAAGGTCGATCTGGAGACAGACTGATGGATTGCACATGCTGACCCTTCAGCTCAATCCTTGTTTCCAAACGCAAGTTGTTTTTTCCTTCTATTCCATTTAATTGAAAGTCCAAACGTATCATATGACGATCGATATCCGGTGTCATCTTGACCATTTCAACCCTCGCTTCACTTACATGCTCCAACCAAACACTTTTCCATATGCCGGTGCTTTGCACATAAAAGCATTCAAAATTTTCATCCACCCAGCGTTGTTTCCCCCGTGGCTGCATCGCGCTCTGACTGTCTTCTACTTCAAGAACAATATTGTTCTCCGAACCGTAAGTGATATAAGGTGTAATGTCGAAGGAAAAAGCCGCATATCCCCCCTCATGTTCACCCGCAACCGTTCCGTTCACCCAGCATTTGGCGCGATAATCTACACCCTGAAAATTCAAAATGGTTCTCTTCCCTTTGACCTCCTGAGGGATGACGACTTGCTTGCGGTACCAAACTAGCGGATGAAACGTCTCAATCCCGATTCCGCTCGCCTGTGTTTCATAGGTAAAGGGAACTTTAATTTGGAGTCCTTCCGGAAATTGAGCTTGATCATACCAATGCTCGCTTTCGCCCACCTGATTGTCATCAAAACTAAAGTCCCATTCTCCATTCAAATCCAGCCAGTCCTTACGTACAAATTGTGGTCTTGGGTAATCTTTACTGTAAAATTTAGTCGTCATATCGTTTCTCCCATCTCTTTGAGCTACATTGGCTCGCTGGCCTGAAATAGCTGCTTTGTTTTTATGAAATTCGTACTTGCTCACATTATCCCTTAATTCCGGACATACTGATTCCCTTGACAATCTGCTTCTCGAAAATGATAAACAGAATAATAATAGGAACTGAAGCCACTGCATTGATGACCATGGGTTTTACATAATCCTCGGAGTATTGACCCATCAGCGTAGGAATGCCCATCGGTAGTGTAAATAAATTATCATCAGTTATGGACAAGAACGGCCACAGGAAATTGTTCCAGGAACCAATAAACGTCAGAATGGCCATGGAAGCCATTGCCGGACGGGTGAGCGGTAACATAATGCTGGTGAAGATCCTCCAGAAGCCACCACCGTCAATCTGTACACTCTCCAACAGATCATTGGGAACACCGTCAAAAAAACTTTTGAGTACGATGACAGCTACGGGCGAAGCAAGAGCCGGAATAATAAGTCCGCTGTATGAATTCAGCAAATGAAGATCTTTCGCCACCTGATAGAGTGGAATAATGGTAGCTTCCCCTGGAATCAACAGCCCTCCAAGGATGAAAAAGAAAACAATGGTACGGTAGCGAAACGGTACCTTTGACAGCGCAAACCCCGCCATTGCTGCAAAAATGACAGTGAGCACCGTTACAACCACTGCCACGAACAAACTATTGGCAATCCATTGAGACAATTTGGTCGTCGTTAGAATCTCTTCGTAAACGGCTAAAGAATAGGGAGGTTTGAACCAGTCCAGCACTGTAATGATCTTCATGCCTTCTTCCTTAATTGAGACGACAAGCATCCACACCAGCGGAGCCGCAAACATTACAGCCATCAATGCAGAACCCGTACGAAACAGCCACTTCATCAGCTATCCGCTCCCTTCCGGTTGTTAATCCAGTATTGCAGCACCGATAACACCAGTAGAATGACGAATAAAATATAGGACATCGTCGCGGCATAACTGAGGTTATTATTCTTAAATCCGGTTTGATAGATCAACTGAATAATTGGACGAGTCTGATCCAACGGCCCCCCGCCCGTAATAACATATATCTGCATAAATACTTTGTATGAAGCGATGATTTGCAGCATCGTTATGGTTTTGGTCAGTGGAGCTAGATAAGGAAGCGTTATTCTCCAGAATATCTGAGTATCACTTGCACCATCCAAACGTGCAGCTTCATAGATCTCATCCGGGATCTCCTGCATTGCCGAGAGATACAAAATGAAATTAAAACCCACCGTCCACCACAAGGTAATGACTGTAATGACGATCCAGGCCAGGCTCGTTTCGGTTAGCCAAAAAATTTCGCTGTTTTGGGGTAGCAGCCCAATGAGGTGCAGTACGGAATTGACGAAACCCGTATAAGGCTGGAATACGAACAACCCTAGGTAAGCTGCGACAGCAACCGAGAGTACACTTGGGATAAAAAAGATAATCCGGTAGAACTTTTGCAAAACCGATTTTCGATTCGCAATCAGTGCCAGCACAATGGAGAGTACAATCATGGTCGGAGTACTTAGAAAAACAAAGAAGGTCGAGTGCCATATCGCTTCCCAAACTTCCCTGTCCTGAAGTACCTTGCGGAAGTTATCCAGGCCGACAAAATCCATTTTTTTAATTAGTGTCCATTTGTAAAAGGTCATTTCAATGCCTTTGATCATCGGCCAGATCGTAAACAATACATAGACAATTAGGAATGGAAGCAGAAATACAAGTGCCTGCATCTCCAACCTCATTTTTTTGAACTTCATACCCGTCTCCCCTTTGATTGACACGCAAGCCCGCGATAATGCTTACCCTTGCGCAACGCTTGCGTGTCCCGTCTTCCTTCTATTCACTCAGTATTTTCTGAATGCCTGCCTCCATGTTGTTCATGGCATCAGACGGTGTCATTTTGTTGACCCATACTTCATTCAAAAATTTAAAGGCGACTTCTTCACGGATTTGGGCAGTTTTGGTTGATTGTTTACTGAACTTAACGACACTTGCCACCTCGGAGTAATCGCTGCGATAAGGCATATCCTTAAATTCCTGTTTTTCTAGAACGGATGGTTTGGAAGGAATATGGCCAGCTTTGGCCCATACTTGGCCATTGTCTGCAACCCAATCGGCGAATATCATGGCCGCTTTACGTTTGGCTTCGTCTTCATCCTGAGTCAAAGGCAGAACAATCGTGTGGGAGTCTCCCCATGTTGCTTCCTGATTATAAAATTTGGGAATCGGCATAGCACCAAATTCAAAATCTTTGGTGGATTCCCAGGTTCCTGTTGTCCAGACACCCGTCATCGTAATTGCGGCAGTTCCACTTTGGAAATTTTTATAGAAATCCGGATCATTTTTCTTGATATAACCTTCGGTATATAACTTCTGGATGTAATCGGCTGCCTGGATCCCTTTTTCTTTATCAATAGCCGCGGATTTCAGATCATCCGATACTACATCATTGCCACCCAACTGCGTATACAACGACCACCATAGACGGAAAGGATCATCATTGTTATTGGACAGTGCAAACGGAGTAGCCTTGGCCGGCAACTTTTCTTTTAGTGTCTTAAGGAAACTTACAAAACCATCAGCCGATTGCTCCAACACCGGTTTTCCATCTTCGCCGAGCAGACCTGCTTCTTTAAGTAACTTTTTGTTGTAGAACATGATAAAAGCATGTGTATCAATGGGCACTGCATAATGCTGACCGTCCACTGTAACCGCATCCAAAAGATTCTGGTTGTAAGAATTCCAGTCCACATCTGCATCTGTAGCGGGTGTGTCGAGCTCAGTTACAACGCCTTGATCGATTAGATCGGGCAGCCTGGAGGAATGGGAAATACCGATGTCAGGTCCATTGCCATTACCAACAGCAGTAATCAGTTTAGTGTAATACTCACCCCATGCCAGCTTGGTATTTTTCACTACAATGTCAGGATGGGATTTATTGAATTCGTCAACCAATGTCTGCATGTTCGCACCGTCTCCACCATCGAATAGCGTCCAGAAAGACAATGTCACTTTTCCATCACCGGAATCCCCTTCTCCAGCACCGCTATCGCTTCCATTACATGCGCTTAGAACCATTGATAGTAAGAAAAGTATTGTGAGTGCCAACAAGCCCATTCTTCTTTTCATGCGAGTATCCCCTTTGTTCTTGTTTTATAGATACAAACGATATAATCAGTTTATTACACTAATATTGTATCTATACGGGGATTATATCGATGAAATCATCCAATGTCAACGCTTTCAAATGGTTTTTATGTAATTATTAATCAAAAAACAAGCCTTAGTTACAGTATATCCGCAACTAAAGCTTATTTTCACCACATTTCCTGATCCATTGCATAATTCAATGTCATTTTAATATTCTGATCATAATCTCCAAATTGCCGTCCGAAGAGGTTAATTCCCCCTTGATACACGGCATCTGGTTTAATGCCTACACGCATTCTCAACTTATGGGTGTCCTGCAGATTAAGCTGATTCAACGTCACAGTGGAAATTTTCTCCATGTCCAGAGTTGTCTTTTCCCTGTCCACTCGCCATGTCTTCAACAATCCATACTGAGTAGACCACTCGTACCACCAGGCAGGATTCAGTTTGCCTCTTCTGTCTCCAAAATCTCCGGGACACGTCCAGGTGCCAATATCTACACCATTAATCCAAACAGAGATATCCGATGGCCAGTTGTGGTCGTAGTTAGGCGCTTCGGAGCAGATTTCCATGGACAGTTCAAGCGATTCAATCCGAGCCCCAGTCGGGATCTCAAGTGGCATTAAATATTCTACATAACCCTTGCGGAACCACATAATTTGGGCTCCAATATGTTTGGGGTGAAAAAAGCTGGCAGGCTCGTCTTCTCTTATAATCATCCCATCGGCACTCGCCATGCCGCAAGTAGGAGATACTTCGCAATCACTATAATGACCAATAGGCATATCTACCTCATACACCTGTACATCCCCTTTGGGTAGGGCCTTCTCCGTATTCAACGCAATGTGAATGTCATCATAATTGCGGCTACATACCTTCATAGCTCCGCGTGAAGCGGGCAGCAGTTCTGTATTAATTAACCGTGCTGCTTCCAGTACCTTGATGTTGCTTGCTACGGTAGACACTGGAAGTTTGAGGGCTTCAGCGATTTCTACGATATTCAGATTCTTCAAAATCAGAAGGCGGAGAATATCAACTCGGGAGCGTGTGGATAAGGCATGAGTCACTGTCACAAGCTTGTCCGGATCATCAAAACTAAGCTCAAGCATTACAATTCCCACCTCATTTTATGAGTATATTACAATAATTTTACTGGTATACCCCAAAAGAGTCAATATTACTGTATTAAATTATTTATTTTGTATCAAACAGAGTTATTGCATGTATACCCTGGATGGCCAGTTCTGCAGGCTGGAACTTTGACATTAGATGCATAACGACAAAACCCCGCCAAGGTCCGCGAGGGCCTGACAGGGTTCTGATCGTATTATATTGACATCTAGTTCACAGGTTTAATATCAAAAAAGTCCAGTTCTCCATAACCTACACCCTTGGAAAAGCGAATTTTATTCACACCGGCATTCAGCTGTACTCGGGCAGTAGACATTCCCCAGTTCTCCCACCCTTTGTTAGTGATATGAAAAGGACTCGCTGTGCCACCATTAACACTCAGCAATAGATTGGACCAGTTGCCACCAGCAGTACCATTTGCCGTTCTTGCCAGCAAAATATATTGGCCAGCGGACGCTGCATTCACATTAAATTCTACATAGCTGTCGACTGTATCGATATGTCCTGCTTTCATGCCCCCCGAACCGGAAGGACTTTGAGAAGCGTAAGCAATCCCGCCGAACGTCCCCTCTTCACCTTCGTATCGAACAACTGACTTTTCTCCCGAAGGCAAGGCAATTGGAGCATTGGGATTCACCGGTACCCCCAAATTCGGAGTATTATCAGCGTTCCATGTGAATTTTTGCAACCGGATCTCCCGATTCCAACCGGAATTGTTGAACTTCGCTGTATGGTACATGATCCAGTCTTCGGTTCCATCAGGAGACTTGGTAAAGGAATGATGCCCCGGACCATATAGGCCGTTTCCGGATTGGAAGATGGGCTGACTGCGCTTGCTCCAGGATGCCGGACTCAGCAAATTGCTGGAGGTGCTGGCAGTAATAAGACCAAGGCAGTAGTTATTGGTCCAACTGCCACTTGCCGAGTACACAAGGCTGATTACCCCATTTCGAACGATCACTTGCGGACCTTCGTTCACGTTCGGGGAATGATTCGTTTCCCAGGCGTAGGTTGGTCTTGCAATTTCCACACGATTCGAATCGATGGTCCAGGGATTGCTCATATGGGCGATGTACAGGTTCTGCCGCACATTCGTGTCGCCTTCCCATCCTGACCAGATGAAGTAAAGCTGTCCGTTGGACTGCAGCACCGTACCATCAATGGCCCACTTGTTCGTCGGGTCCGTGATTTGACCTTTATATTGCCAGGTTCCCTGGGTCGGATCAGCGGATGTGTTTTCCATAACGTACATGCGATGATTGATGTTGTCTCCGTCATCCTTGGCATAATAGATGTACCATGCGCCATTGATATAGTGAAGTTCAGGAGCCCAGATGCCGCAGCAGCCTGTATTCACCACTGTGGTTGGTGCTGCATCAATGGTTGTTAATTGAGCAGACTTCCAGATCGTTACGTTACCACCTGTCGTTTTCGTAAAATAATAGAATCCATCTGTATGCTTATACACCCATGGATCTGCCCCGTCCTGCATGACAACATTATAGAAGTTATTCTGCGTGGTTGCAGCATGTGATATCTGCCCCATGGGAAAAATGAGAAATGCACATAAGGCCAACAGCAATTTTTTCCTGTAATTCATGATTTTCATCTACAGTCACACTCCCTATCGGATTATGAATCATGTACGTAACGAAGCGATATTGCTCAATCTTCTATGGCAGCCTTGCGGGAATTGATTCGACGAATCGTTTCCGGATTGAACTTTGGACGTCTGTCATAGGTATATAGTCCATTCACTTCCTGTTCCACATCATATAATTGGGTGTAACAAAAACCGAACATCATGGGATGATCCAGCAGAACGTTGGTTAAGCCCTCATACCGGGTAATGAACGCCTCTTCCGATTGGGGTCTGTCGCCATAGCCCCAGGACTTCTCATCCTGCTGATCCGAATTCCACCAGATTCCACCGTACTCACTGATAAAATAAGGCTGCCCTCCATACGTCTGCCGCTCCGGAAACGTATTAAACACTTCTCCACCATTTCTCATCGGTTCATATCTGGCCTGGAACGTTTCGGGATTCTGATCATAATCATGCAAGTCGAAGATATCCGTCACGACATGAAAGTTACCGCTGGTATCGATGACAGGACGTGTCGGGTCAAGACGTTTGGTCATCTCATAGACAATGCGCAGCACATCGTTATCCTGGCGGGTTCCACCGCGATCCCACGTTTCATTGAAAGGACACCAGCCGATCAGTGAGGGATGATTAAAATCACGTTCCATTCCTTCCACCCATTCCGGTAGAAAACGCGCAAGGCTTTCTGTTGTTGTGATATCCAGTCCCCAGTTAGCATGTTCTCCCCATACCAGATAACCGAGTTTGTCAGCCCAGTACAGGAAACGCGGCTCAAACATCTTTTCATGTAATCTTGCCCCATTAAAGCCAAGCTCCATTGAGATTTCGATGTCCTTACGCAGATCCTCGTCACTTGGTGCCGTATAGATGCCTTCCGGATAAAAGCCCTGATCCAACACAAGCCGCTGAAAAACGGACTTCTCATTGATGCGAAACGCCATACCATCCAGTCTTACCGACCGTAATCCAAAATACGATGTTACCGTATCGCTTGCCTGTGACTTCCCTTGGATCTTCAATTCCAGATCATACAGTTTGGCATGCCCCGGCTCCCATAAATGAATCTCTGACAATGGGACAGTAAGCTTCACGGAAGGCCCATGGATAACTGCTGTTTCTGATCCAACATCCCTCCCTTCGAAGCGGGCAGATGCAGACAGTTCAGCTCCAGCAGCGTTACCACAAATCTTCACTTCGAGGTGGGCACAGGCATTATCCGGGTCAGCCACCACTTTCATATCGGAAAGATATACATCTGGCACGCTTTCCAACCACACCGTTTGCCAGATGCCCGTGGTACGGGTGTAATCACAGCCATGCGAGTGGAATCTTTCGCTCTGTTTGCCTCTCGGCTGGCGTCCCGAACGAACGTCGTCTTCCGCATAGACCGTGACCACATTGGTGCCTGATGAAACATGGGGTGTGATATCAAAATGGAATGGTGCGTATCCTCCCCGATGTTTGCCAATGGATGTCCCGTTTACCCAGACCTCAGCCTCATAATCAACCGCGCCAAAATGAAGCAAAATGCGACCATTCATCCAAGTATCCGGTATGGTGAATTCCCGTTTATACCATACGGCTTCGATAAAGTCGGTATATTCCACTCCAGACAGCTTGCTCTCTGGACAGAACGGAACAGTGATTGTTCCGTAGAACTGATGTCCGCTCTGCTCATACCCACGCTCTTTCCCGCTTTTCCCATGATCGATTTCGAATTGCCAGGAACCATTCAGATTGGTCCAAGCCTCTCGAACAAACTGGGGCCGGGGATATTCCGGACGAGGAGTTGATGACATGCTGCTACTCTGTTCTTTCATTGGTAAATCGCTCCTTTTAACCTTTTATTGAACCAACAAAGACACCTTTCACGAAATATTTTTGCAAGAAAGGATAGACCATCAGGATCGGAATAGTGGATACGACTATGGTGCAGTATTTGACCAGTTCCCGATAAGCCGTTGCACTGCTCGCACTGTCAATCACAACGCCGCCTGCACTCCCCATGATTGTTGCACTTGAGTCTTTAGCGACTAGGATCTCTTTCATCAGAAGTTGCAACGGGAATTTGTCCCGGTCCTGCAGCAGAACCATGGCGTTAAACCATGAGTTCCAGTTACCAACCAGATAGTAGAGGAAAATGACAGCAAGGGTGGCCTTAGATAGCGGCAAGATTACATACATCAATATCCTCGCCTGACTCGCACCATCAATCGTTGCTGCCTCTTCCAATTCCAATGGGATTGCCTGTTCGCAAAATGATAATATTCCAGGTACTGAGCGCCGTAGACAAAATCATGGCCCACAGATTATTGAAAAGACCTATATCTTTCATCAATAAGAACCAGGGGATCAGGCCACCTCCGAAGAACATCGTAATTGTGATGACAATCATGATCGCATTTTTAAAATACAAATCACGTCTGGACAGAACAAAGGCTTCCATAATGGTCATGACCATATTAACGAAGTACCCAGTCCCACATAAATCAACGTGTTTCTATACCCCACCAAAAGGCTGTTATCCTTAAAAATCAGCTTGTAGCCATCCAAAGTAAATCCCAATGGTCTAAGCAGAAGCCCTTTGTGAGCCACCAGTCGGGCCGGTTCGCTGAAAGAAGCAAACACAATATGCAGAATGGGGTACAGACAGGCCAGCGTCAGCAGGGTCAGTAACGTATAATTGAAGATGTCGAACATTCGGTTGCCCATCGTTTTGCGATATTTCATATGTCTTCACTCCCTCCTACCACAGGCTGACCTCAGAGTTACGCTTGGCAATTCTATTCGTTGCCCATAGCAAAGCGAAATTGATGATGGCGCTCAACAGTCCGACAGCCGTGGAATAGCTCAGACTCGCTTCTCTTAACCCTCTTCGATACACATAAGATGGAATGACATTGGCGGTATCATAGGTTAGAGGATTATATAGAAGGATAATTTTCTCGTAACCGGATGCCATCAGTCCGCCAATTAGGGATACGCTGAATAATCGTTTGGAATGGTTTCATCGTACAGATCTCCCAAATAAGTGTCGTTTAACGTACGGTTTACCTCATCAGCCTGCGCTTGAGTAGGAGTTTTGTTACCACGGATATTCTGGCTTATATCCGTGAATGTGACCTTGTTTCTCTCTTTTGAAACCTCTTTTCCTGAGTTCCGGCCTCTCCGGCTTCATTTTGGTTGCTGCATGCTGCAGTCCAAAACACCACCTAATGACGCCTACTTAACTTGTAATTTTCTATATTTTAATCAAAATATAATTACATAATAACTGTAAGTTAACGCTTACAATTTATTTTATTGTAATAAATAATTCAGATTACGCTGGTTAAATAATATCTATTTTATTCAAGAGCAATTGGAACTTTTTTAATTACAAATTTATTGTAACTACAGGCATACCTGTACATCATCTCCGCGTTTTCTTTTTCACTCGCCGGATGGAACCTGCAGCGCTTCATTATCACTGAAAGGTACACCAAAGTCAGGGGTTCCGTCCGGATTCCAACCAAATTTTTGAACTCGCGTTGCCCTTAAGACCGTGTCAGCACCAGGATTCGGGAGCGCATGGTATACAATCCAGTCCTCCTCACCATCAGATGACGTAGTAAAGCTGTTGTGTCCTGTGGCATATACGCCATTCTCCAGACTTTTCCGAAAAACAGGTTCTGCAGACTTGGTCCACGAAGATGCTAGCATCGGATCATCCCATTCATTCATGGTCAACATGCCAAGTGCGTAATCTTCCGACCAGGTTGTACTCCCCGAGTATACCAGAAAAATTCGTCCATTCCGGTGTAGCGTAACGGGTCCTTCATTAATCGCCATTCCGCCCTGCTTCTCCCAGATAAAGGTCGGCGCCGTGAGCAAAACATGTTCACCTGTCAGGGAATGTGGGTCGGACATCCTCATAATATAAATTGCTGATCCATAGTCCGGAAAATGACCATATCCAGCATACAAAAAATAGAGTTGCCCCCCAAGCATCAGCACAGTACCGTCCAAACCGGGAACAGGAGTATGTAGAGCCCCCTTCCATACCCATTCACCCTCCATCGGATTTGGACTTTCATTTTCCAGCACGCAAATCCGCCGTGAATCGTCCCCTCCACCATCATTAGCGGTATAGTATATGTACCATTTTTCATTCAAAAAATGAATTTCCGGTGCCCACAAATGATGACTGTAAGGCCCTCCAGGCTCCGGTGTCCAGACGATTTTACGAGTTCCCGCATCAATTTTCGATAAACGGGATGATTGAATTAGTTCAAGCTTATCGGACCGTGTACGCATAAAATAATAATAGCCATCCGAGTGTCTATATACCCATGGGTCAGCTGATTGCAAGGCCACCGGGTTATAGAAAATGGTCTTGTTTGTCATTTCTTCATTCTCCCTTCGTATCGATCTAATTTCTATTATCTGGCAGGTTTTGATTACAAACAACTATGAAAACGCTTTAATTTTATATTCAAAAAAGACAACCTTCAAGCGGTTTCGTCGGTTGAAAAAAACCGTCCGTAGACGGTTTGCCTGTTGAGGCTCTAATGTTTGTTTTGGATTCGCCACTCCAGCGGAGTAAGCCCAACGGATTTAACAAAGAAATCATAAAACCTGCTAGACGAGGTAAATCCCACTTCTGAAGATATCATCTCGACAGCCTTGTTGGTGTGCTGTAACAGCCGCTTTGCTTCCATTAGACGAAGATTGATGATGTACTGCTTCGGGGAGACACCCACGGTTTCCGTAAATTTCTTTCGCAGATTGCTTGCGGACAGAAAGTATCGAGACGCCAACTCGCTAACCGTAATTGGAGTGTAATATGCTGAATGAATCTCTTTCAGCACTTCCTGAATTATGCCTTGACCGGTTGGATCGTTAACAATATGAGGAACTTCTAGCGAGCAATTCCGCTGGAACAGTAGAAGTGTAGTCTCCATCGCTAGACGTATCAAATGACCGGAGTCAGTGCTCTGCTTGTTGCCCGACCGCCACTCCTTCTCCAATTCGGATAAACTGATATCTGCCCAGCGAAAACTGTCTTTATCGAGATGGGCAAGTTGAATGCGATTCCTCTGTTGATCCTGCCCATTGAAGAGATATCGACAATGCACCGGCAGGTGATCATGATAATAATGCACAGAAATGCCCTGCCATGGCTCAGTACACACAAAACCGTGATAAAGCCCTGGCGGGATCATAATGAGGTCACCCGCAACCACTTTGACATTCTGTTCTGGTGAGCTGTAATACCCTTCTCCATCCAGTATAAGTGTCAGTTCATCATAAGCATGTGAATGAGATTTGAATAAACCTTCCCCCTGCTCCAAATGAAACCAATTCGGTTTGAAACGCTCGATACTCACAATAAATGATGTACCGTTATTTGGCATATCTCGCATCCTTATCACCTACATTCATCGTATACCTTACCTGCATTATAATGTTCTGTTCATGATCGCCGAACTCATTGCCAAACAGGTTGATGCCTCCTTGATGCTTGGCATCCGGATGAATTCCAATACGTAATCTTAACTTGGGTTTATCTCCGAGGTTAAGATCTGACAGGGACACATCAGAAATTTTCTCCTTGTCCAGCATGGTCTTGTTGTTATCCACACGCCATTTTTTGAGAAGACCGTATTGTGTGGAACCATCAGGCCACCATGCCGGATTCAATTTACCACGGCGATCGCCCAAATCTCCGGGACTTGTCCACGCCCCGATCTCAATGCCATTAACCCAAATGGAAATATCCGAGGGCCAGTCATTGTTATAGGTTGCTACTTCAGAACAGATTTCCATGGACAATTCCAAAGCTTCAATCGTTGCATCTGTTGGAATATCCATCGGAAGTAAATATTCCAGGTATCCCTTTGCCAGCCAGATAATCTGAGCATCAATATGCTTGGGATGATAAAAACTGGCCGGGTCGTCTTCCTTCAGAATCATGTTCTCTGTGCTCGCCATACCACATGTTGGCGCAACCTCACAGTCACTGTAATGCCCTATCGGCATCTGAACTTCATAGATATTCGAATCGCGTGTGGAAAGTGAGGAAACCAGATCCAGAACAATATGAATATCATCATAATTACGGCTGCAAACCTTCATTGCTCCACGGGAAGCCGGGAGCATTTCCGTATGTATTAAATTGGCCGCCTCCAGCACTCTAATATGATTGGCTACCGTTGACACAGGCAGCTCCAGCGATTCGGCAATTTCGATGATGTTTAATTTGTTGGCATGTAAAAGCTGAAGAATGTCAATCCGGGAACGAGTCGACAGGGCATGGGTTACAGTTACCAGTTTTTCCGGGTCATTAAAGCTAAGTTCGAGCACGGTTTGGTTCTCCTTTGGACAATAGAAATTAAAGTCAATTTTACTGAATAACCGACACAAACACAATTAAACCCTTTATCAGCCCGTATCCCTCCCAACGCATAAATATTTTTAAATTATATCTAATTGGTTATAAGAATCCGTGCGTCCCTTTGTTATACTCCAATATAGAAAGCGTTCACATTTTGGATTCAGGAGGTGTGTTTCTCTCTATTTTGAAATGTATTTTATTAAAAAGCCATTTAATAATGAAGGAGTTGCAATATGAAAAAATGGAGAATTCTGTTTTTAAGTGCAGCCTTATGCTTTCTGATGCCGACCAATATTTATGCGTACAATAATCCGCTTAATTTATCAGACTCTTGGCATTGGTCGAATAGCGATTTTTATGGTGAGGGTGACCCGTATATCTTGAAGTTCAACGGGACCTACTACCTGTATGTGAGCACAGTAGATGACTCGATAGGTGTAAAAGTGTGGTCTTCCACAAATCTGGTTGACTGGACCTATCGCGGTATATGTACGAAGGAAGCGGTGACCAAGGCGGCGTATGCTCCCGAGGTTGTTTATTGGAACGGTCAATTCTATATGTATACCTCCCCAGGAGGTGGCGGTCACTATGTACTTTCCAGTCCCAGCCCCACTGGCCCATTCACGCTTCAAACAGGCAATTTGGGTATGGGCATTGACGGTAATGTCTTCATCGATGATGACGGCAAATGGTACTTCTACTCCACCGGAGCAAATACAATCGAGGCGCGTCCGATGACAAGCCCGACCACATTTGGTGCTCCTATCACAACCGGATTATCCATGGCTGGATGGACAGAAGGATCAACCACTTTTAAACGAGACGGAAAATACTACATGACGTACACCGGTAACCACGTATGGAGTACTGCATACCGTGTCGATTATGCTACGGGAAGCAGTCCTACGGTTGGATTCAAGCCGACGGCGGATCTGAATCCGGTACTTATCAATACCGAAGGCACCAATGTCGGACTTGGCCACAACTCGATCATCAAAGGGCCTGACCTTGATTCAGATTATATCGTTTATCATAGTCATGCTTCTGATGGGAATATAACCTACCCTGGCCGCAAGATGAATATGGATCGGATCGTTTGGAATGGAGAGAAGCTTCTCGTTCAGGGCCCCACAATCGCATCGCAACCAAATCCGGAACTGCCGGATTTTGAGGATCGCTTTAACCGAACATCGATCGGCAACAATTGGACGAATGTTGGTGGCGGCACATGGGGGATTTATAACCAAGAGCTCATGTGGCAAGATACCATAGGTTCAGCATCAACGTACCGGCAGATCACAGCAGTCAACAGCGCCAGCGATTATACGGCCGAGTTTAACCTAAAACAGATAAAACAAGGCACCATTGAAAATCCAGTCTATGGTACTGTCTTCTCCTATACCAACGAGAACTCGTATGGCGTGGCGGTACTGAATCGCAATAAAAATCGTTTGGAGACGAATTACGTTGTAGAAGGCGTGAGCCAGGGCTGGCAATATGCATCGCTTCCAGCAGGGTACGACTACTCCAAGTGGCATCAGATCCGAGTAGAGAAGGCTGGTTCATCCTTTACTGTTTATGTGGACGGGATGAAGAAGCAGACTCGAACAATTCATGGACTCAACGGCGGTAAGATCGGTTACACGACTACGGATGCACACGCTGATTTTGGCTATACGGCATTCAATAATAAAGTGAACGGTAGCAGTGCCTGGAACATGTATAAGCCTTTACCGGGCAAGATTGAGGCCGTTCATTATATGGATGGAATTGAGGGCACTGCTTATCATGATCTTACACCAGCTAATATTGGAGGTGCCTATCGTAAGGACGCAGTTGATATTCGCAGCTCAGCGGCTGAAGGCAAAAATGTTGTTGGCTGGAATCAGACTGGCGAATGGCTTAAATACCGCGTCAATGTAGCTGAGACCGGATACTATGATTTGGATGTTCGACTAGCCACGACGTTTAACGATGCAAGCTTCCGCGTATGGGACGGGGCAACCGATCTGACAGGCATCATAAGTGCACCTAATTCAGGTGATTGGGAAAAATGGACAACGGCCAGCAAGAAGGGATTGTATTTAACTGCTGGCAACCATGAATTACGGTTTGAGTTTGTGCAAGGAGAATTTGATTTCAGCGATATGACTTTTACGCGTGGTGAGGCAGTGGCAGACATGGTGGATGATTTTAATGATGGCAATGATAATGGCTGGACTCGATTCGAGGGAAACTGGTCCGTTATTGGCGGTGAGCTCGATTCTGCAGGCAACGGCGTATTCGGAAAGACAACTATAGGCAAAGAGTCTTGGGCTGACTATACGGTTGAATCGGACATTAAACTTATTGATACTAGTGGGGATGCTGGCATTCTGTTTCGGGTCAACAACCCTTCGAATGGTAAAGTACTTGCGAACAATCCGGATTATGTACAAGCATACTATGCATTCATCAAGCCAGATGGTGTCTACCTGGGCAAAATGAACTACGGCTACGAACAACTCGCTTCAGTCCCCCTTTCAATTGCTTCAGGTATCTGGCAGCATATGAAGGTAGTTACATCCGGCACGACAATTAGAGTGTACGTAGAGGATATGAACACTTCAAAGATTACGTACAAAGACAATAGCATGAATCCGTTCACACATGGCAAAGTCGGCCTGCGAACTATGAACAATCACACGCGGTTCGACAATTTCCGTATAACACCATAATAAAAAGAAGTGATCCGGCATAACTGCTGCTGGATCACTTCTTTTTATTTTATTATTGTTATGATGATGGAATCCATTCCATTGGCACAAAGAGATTTTTGGGGGTTCGTATGCCGTGATGTATCTGATCCAATAGCAAGGTGACAGCCTGTATACCAATCATCTTCTCATCTTGCTGAACATAGGCAATACCATCGATCCCGGGATCATCGAACGTGACGATCGCTATGTGTTTTGCCTTCTCCCTGCCAATAGTACGGATTAACGAATAATGAGCTAAACGGGCTAGTTCAACATCAACAGCCACCAACGCTGTAAATCGACCATAATATTGACTTATCCAATTGTCCAAGATCTGTTCTCTATGCTGAATCGATTCAATAAAAATTTCATAAGGCAACGTAAGACGAATAATATGCTCTGGTGATATATGTGCTTTCGCAGCCGCTTTTTCAAAACCTGCAATTCGTTCGATAACGACGCTGTGTGCCTTGGGTGGGGTAACTAAAGCAAACTTTCGAAACCCTTGCTTAACCAAATTAGTTACCGCTTTGTATGCCCCCTCTATATTATTCGAGCAGACGCTTACGTTTGGTTTGTCCGTATAATAACGGTCAATTAATACATAAGGGAATCCTAGTTCTGTAGCTCTGTCAACCGTTTGTCGTTCATGTTCACTCCCAATGGAAAACAGCACTAACCCTACAACTTTCAATTCATAAAGCTCATCAATAGCTAGGAGTTCTTTTACTGAACTGCCTCTCGATACACGAATAACCAACGTATATCCGTTTTCATTGACAGCGTTCTCAATTGCATCGAGCAGACGCTGCTCCACTTTGGTACGCATTGACGGGATGATTATGCCTATCATTTCTTTTGCTTTTGGAGGTAACGGGATGTGATGAGCCGCAAGGCTCTCGTCTGTTTTTTGGTATGTCTCAATGGGTATGCGTAGTTTGAACGAGGCTTGGCCAGCAACGAACGTCCCTTTTCCTTTTATGCGAACGACCACACCCTCTTCTGCTAGCCCCGCCATAGCATTTTTGGTCGTTATTAAGCTGACGTGGAATTGTTCAGCCAGTTCTTTTTCCGAAGGAATTCGGTCTCCTGAACGCAGATTTCCGAGCCAAATTTGATGTTTTATTGCATGTTGAATTTGTTTGTATAATGGTATGTTCTTCATGACAATCACCATGTTTAATATACTATGTGTGCTACTCCTAGGACAACTAATTTCGTCAAGTGAAGGCTGCTGATTATACACCTACGATCCAAGGTAATACGTAGACCTTTTAATAAAAAGTTACACATGTTCTCCATAAGAAATCGACTGAAACAATGGACCATATATACAACCTGATCTCCACGCATTAATCTATAAAATATTTCCCTGAGTGCAAATCTTCTATTTCTTGAGAAAGTCTTTTAGTCTGTGGCTTCATATAACTTTGAGCTATTTGCAAAATATCTGATTGCCCACCTAGATCATACAATATTGTAGTAGATAACACTTGTACAATATAAAGGTCCGATTGAATTGCCATCCATTCAAAAAAATTGAAAAACTTCTCAATTAGTTCTGTGTCATCATTTTCACGAAGCAATCCTTCAACATAAGTAGCCACTTCATCACCAAAAAACACATGTCCCAGAAACTCTTGATTTAAATCCAGATGTTCGATGTAACAATCGTAGAATTCAGGGAAAAGTCTTAGGAACTGATTGATTAAAATGTCACTATCCATGCTCCAGCCTCCTATCTACTATTTCAGGCCACTTTTAACTCAGAACTTAATATATGTATCATCTGCAGACCATTTTTCGATTGGTCTACTGTTCTTTGCGTTTAAAAAACATCTTGCCAACAATAAGTCCCATAGCCGATGAACAGATCAGATATCCAAAGAACAAGAAAAGTAAATAAACACCATGAAGATCTGCAGGAATTTGTTTCAAACCTTCAAACCAAGCAAAACGAAAAGGATAAAAGATGACTACCCAAATGATCAGCAAGAAAAGAAGAAAATTAATTATTTTTAGCACAATAATGATCCTTTCAAGCTTGAGTGGAACAGTTGAATGTATATGCTTTATCTTTCATTTCGCATTACCTTACCACTGCCCGCACTATAATAGTTAGCTTATGTATTAGGGTTGATATGTTGAATCTATAAATAACTACTAATTATAACAGGAAACACTAGGGGGATATCATATTCTTCAGTCCAACGTTAAAGTTAAGTAGATAATTCGTGTCTTACTTTAATTTTAGGAAGATGATCGTTACGGCATAAAGAAGCCCTTTCTTTTGGTAGAACGAGCTTCTTTTTGCGTTTCACGATAACACTTTATGCTTACTGGACACCAGGCGCGTTTTCATGCGTAGTTAAGTTCGATCTTTTCTTCTTTCTTGGCTGCCCTTTCCAGGACAGATATGTCCAAATCCGTAGCAGGTACTCGATAGGACCATTGCTAAATTTCTTGAGATATAGCGGACTGAGCCACAATTGAATGCCGTAGACAGCAAGCGCAATAATTGCTCCGATAAACACGCCAGCACGACCAAACAGTCCTAGGCCGTATCCATAGAAAATTGTCGTACAGATTACGCTCTGCATCAGATAATTCGTCAACGAGAGACGGCCAACCGCCTCGAACCTACCCATCAGGCTGGAACGGCGGTTTCCCGCATACAACAGCGCAAATGCGTATATATATCCCAATGCAAGCAACGTTCCTCCAAGCGTCCCCCCGATTCCGATTCCGAGCCAACCTTCCGCACCCAATTGTGGCGCCAATACACCGTATGTTTTGAGTATCAAACCTACTGGAATCAATAACGATGCCCGGCGAAGATACATAGCTCGCATCGTTTGGGGATCGCTAAACGTGCCGATTCTGGCAGCGTGCATGCCCAGCAGGAACATCGGTACTGTCATGAGTGGAGCTAACAGCAGGATCAATAAGGCGAATGACACCTCCAAATCCCCGCCGAATGGATCGCCGTTATTACTGAAATCCCTTATCTCCGCGTAGCTGCCGTTGCCGTATACATCCTGACTTTGAATGATGTAGTTCTCCATATGAATGGACTCAATCGCCAGCGGGTTCATCGGATTAGATGCCGGGAGACCAAGTATCCCCGCTCCCATGAGTAGCAGTACCGCCCAAATGAGCAGCGTTTTGGGTTTCCGATTAAGGAACATGAGCAGGAAGAAACCGAGTACGCCATAAAAAGCCAGGATATCCCCTTCCCACAGATAGATGATGTGCAGTAATCCGATTCCAAATAGTAGGAGAAAACGGCGTGCCAGATGACACTTTGGTCGTAAATCTCGTGATTTTAGGCTTTCCGAGAGCTTAACCATTCCAAAGCCAAACATAAATGCAAAAATCGGCATAAAACTGCCCACCACAGTGATCAGCAGGAATGAGAGGAAAGCCTGATCTGCTCCGCCAATCCCGAACAGTTGGGGTTTACTCTGCCCATACATTCCATATTGGAAAGCCAGCATATTTGCCAGCACAATGCCGGCAAGACTGAATCCACGCAGTCCATCAATGAATTGAACGCGCTTTTTTGATGTGCTCAATCAATCACCTCTGTCTATAACATAAAGATCAGATCTAAATATACGTTAAATCCTTCCATAATTTCAACATAAATTAATAAGTGAACGTTGATACTAAGATTTATTTTGACGTACCAATAAAACAAAAAAAGTCGCTAAATTTAGCGACTTTCAGTTTGAACACCTTAAAGAGTGACAATAATTGGACCATTTTTAGTAAGAATAATGGTATGTTCTATTTGAGCTACATAGCTGTTTTTAGTAACAAAGGTCCAGCCGTCTCCTGTTTGGTCTACTTCTTCTTCTGAAGTTGAGATAAATGGCTCGAATGCGATAACCATTCCTTCTTTTAACAATTCATCATCCGATGGATCATTATAATTATAGATGTGATCAGGTGCTTCGTGTATTCCACGTCCAACACCATGTCCTGTAAGGTTTTTAATAACCGTTAATTCATGTTGTCTGGCAGTTTGGAATACGGCTTTTCCGATTCCGCTTTTTTTGGAGCCCGGTTTTGCTTTTTTAAGACCTGCTTCAAATGCTAGTTTAACAACGTCGCATATTTTCGTTAACACTTCTGCACCTTCGCCTACGACAAACGAGAGTCCCGTATCTGCAAAATAACTGTTCTTGGAGCCAGACACATCAATATTGACGATGTCCCCTTCTTGAATAACCCGGTCTCCCGGAATACCATGTGCCACTTCTTCATTAACACTAATACAAGTAAATCCAGGGAAATTATATTCACTTTTTGGAGCAGAAACTGCGCCAGCTTTCTCAAAAAGCTCTCCTGCCAAATCATCAAGTTCTTTAGTCGTTATGCCTGGGATGGTTCTTTGAACCAATTC
The DNA here is from genome assembly GCF_047302515.1 of Paenibacillus amylolyticus. Taxonomy (GTDB): domain Bacteria; phylum Bacillota; class Bacilli; order Paenibacillales; family Paenibacillaceae; genus Paenibacillus; species Paenibacillus amylolyticus_G. Next base: position 2,494,338 of record NZ_CP168019.1, read on the forward strand.
ATCTCGAATAGAAGCCACAATTTTGCCAATTTCCTTCAAGCCATTAAAATCTTCTTCTGTTTTTGCGATCATTTTTTCTACCTCACTATCTTTTATCATCCATTGATTACATAAGTGTTATCTTTGATTGCACATTAGATAATCATATCCAAAGCAGCAAAGCTTCGCAACTTTTTTATCAAGCTCACAGATCAAAATCCGATGGGTTCAAATACGGTCAGTGAAGCTGTTAAAGTTGATAGTATTCCATTAACTCGGATACAACAGCAACAAGTCTGTCCTTCAAACGCTGTGGTTCGATGACTTGAATGGATTTTCCATAGGATAGGAGAAAATAGGGGACGTATGTATCAATTGATTTTTCATCAAATAAAAAGATGGCTTGATTAGAAGTCCGCTCTTTCAGATAATGTCCCATAAACCAATGCAGCCCCAAGTCATCCAATGCCTCTGATCGGCCTTCGATAACCAAGGAAATTAACCCTTCTTTGCCCCCTACATCAGGTAACAAATTTTGCAGAAAAAATTCACGAGCAGAGAAAGCTTCCGAACGCTTAAAGCGGAGCGGAGTAAGCTTGATTCCCAGAATACGATCTGCCCGGAAGCTGCGGAATTCATTCCTCAAGTGGCAAAACGCAATGGTATACCATTTATTATTCCAGTGAACCATTCCATACGGGTCTATTACTCTATTCTTGGGTTGTTCATCACGGCTTCTGAGATAATCAATTTCGACAGAGCAATCATTAGCCACGGCTTGCTCCAATTCCGCCAAGATCGGCTGAACGGATGGATCTCCCATGCGATTGATAACGTTAAACCCGGCTAAATGACGGCGAAGTGTGTTTTCCTGATCCTGATTTGTATACATTTTCAATTTTGATGTGGCATTGTCCAATGCCTCACTCAAAGGGTATCCAGCTTCTTTTGCAAACACAGCAGCTTGGAGAAGCGCCTTTTTTTCATCAATATCAAATAACAGAGGTGCTTTAATATGCTGATTCAGCAAGCTATACCCGCCGTTGTGACCTGTATCGGAAATGATCGGTACTCCACTGGCACATAATGCATCAATATATCGATATACGGTTCTTATATTGATTTCTAACTTTTCGGACATTTGTTTTGCAGTTACTTTGGTGCCTGAATTCAGCATCCATAGAATGGCTAACATATTATCGTTCTTTGGCATAACCTACATCCTCATCTAAAGAAAATATTAGTTTGCGAATTGAATAAGTCCTCTAGCATCAATCAACTATACATTTTTAAACAAGCATAACTAAAGACAATGGGATCAGTATACCATTTATTGAAGGAATAATTACTGTTACATTTGCACACAAAAAGAAACCAATGAGAGAAGATAAGTCTCCCATTGGTTTCTCTTGTATTATTTTCACTAAGTCATTTCATTTTACCTTATCCAAAAGTCCGATAATAAGTGTGATTGCCTCCGCCCGCGTAGCTGTCTGCATCGGTGCAAAACGATTGCTGCCCACACCGCCTACCAATCCGGATTCTACAGCAGAAGCTACATACGAAACTGCCCATGCCGGAACATCCTTGGCATCTTTGAAGTTTAGTTTCGTATTAGAATCCGTAGGAATTCCGCCTGCACGCACGATCATGGTGACCATCTCGGAGCGGTTTAATGTTTTGCTCGGGCCGAAAGAACCATTTGCGTAACCATTGATAATGCCTAGGGATGTAGCCGCTGTAATGTAAGGCTTAGACCAAGAGGGAATCTTGTTTTCATCCGTATACTGAACATTGTCGCTTATGTTATTTAGATTCAATGCACGACCCAGCATCGTGATGAATTCAGCACGTGTAACCTTCTGATTCGGACGGAATGTATCGTCGCCGTATCCATTCACGAATCCAGCTGCAAGCGCCCGATCAATGGCAGACTTGGCCCAGTGCCCAGCCGTATCTTTCATTGGAGGTGTATTTTCACTATTACCATTGTTGTTTGATCCTGTATCCGTCTCATTCCCGGGATTACTTCCATCACCAGTACCGTTGTCTGGACGGTTATCGGTTGCCGTATTTCCAGCGTTTCCTGAGGAGCTATTCCCGCTGCTAGACCCGTTACCTGAGCCAGGATTTGATGTTCCCGGATTGGTTGTACCAGGATCCGGAATCGTAGTCTCTGTTTTCTTCACAATACCAAACTGATCAATGATGAACGGAGTTGCCCCATTCACATTCTGATCAATTTCATACGTTATCGCCGTCAGTTTGCTACCATCTATCGTAATACCCACAAAGTTCTGGACCTGACTACGTTTTGGACGACGGTTGTCACTTGGGTCCGGTCCATATTGAGCCGCATGATTTTCTTCCGCGCGCTCAAAAAGACTGTAGTAGGCCTCTCCCAGACTTGTGCTTTGATTTTTGTAATAAACTTTTGGACCTGCTGTTGCCGGAATCAGATAGATTGTACCATCAGGATTCACAGAGTACTCCATCTTTTGTCCATTTTGCATTTCCGTGATCATCTCTGGTTGACGTGCATTCCCCTTCTGATCAATTGGTTTTGTGCGGGCATAGATATGGTCATGCCCCTGAAGAACAAAATCAATGTCAAGTTCCGCCATGATCGGAGCAATTTTGGAGCGCACTCCATTCACTCCCATAATGTCAGAATCTGTTGCATGGTTCGATGTTGTGTATGGGCCTTTGTGAATGTTGACGATGACCCATTCTGCTCCCTTTTTCTTGGCAGCCTGAACATCTTCCTTGAGCCACTTGACTTGCTCTAAAGAAAAGTTGTCATACTCCGTTGAATCCTCATTGGAATTCAATACAACAAAATGCGCATTGCTATAGTCGTACGAATAATAAGCTCCTGTTTCTGTTGCGGAATTCGCTGGAGGCTGTACATTAAAATGATCGATGAATGCATAGTTTTCGTCCTCATGATTCCCTGAGGACGGGACAATGGTTGTATTCAACAGGCTTTCCTGTGAGTGTCCGAGCAGCCAGTTCCACTGTTCTTCTTTGACACCTTTATCAACAATATCACCGTTATGCACAACGAACTGTGCATCCGGTACAGTAGTCAGTGCTTTGGCCAACGTCTCGGAGGACAGAATAGCTTCATCTTCTTCTTTTGCTTGTGTATCCGCCAGATCAATGAAGGTAAATTTGCCTTTTGCCGGTGCTGTACGGAACGTACCTGTCGCACTCCATACTTGCTTGGTAGCGTCACCTACACGGAAGAAATAGGTCGTATTTGCTTTCAGATCTGTCGCTTCTGCTTTGTGCATCCGCTCCGTTGGAGAATTGGCAGGCTGTACAGAACGTCCTTGAAACAGCTTGGCTTGATTGAAATCAGGTGTTGCTTCTGTTTTCTCCACGACTTGAAGGTCGCTTTGCAATAATTGATCCGATGTGTACCATGTAAAACCTTTATTCTTGGTCGGATCTCCATGGAAAGTTACCGTTATCTTGCTAATCTGTTCCGGAACGGGAACTGTATCTGTTTCTTTGAGAATTCCGAATTGATCTACAATGAATGGCTCACCGTTATTGGTATGTTGGTCAATCTCATATGTTACAGCAGTAAGCTTGCTGCCATCGATTGTGAATGACACGAAATTCTGAACCTGTCCTCTGGCTGCACTCGTAGTATCACCATACTGCCTTGCATGGTTCTCTTCAGCACGCTCGAACAAGCTGAAATACGCTTCGCCTAATTCTGGCTTTTGGTTCTTAAAATATACTTTTGCCCCTGCGGTAGCAGGAATCATATAGATCGTTCCATCTGGCTTCACTGCGTATTCGATACTCTGTCCGTTCAGAGTCTCCGTAATTTTGGACACGTCTTCAGCCGTGCCATCGCTTTTTATTGGCTTGGTCCGTGCATAGATATGGTCATGTCCTTGAAGAACCAAATCGATACCCAGTTCGTTCATCAACGGAGCAATTTTATTTCGTACACCGTTCGCGCCGATAATGTCGCTGTCTGTGGCGTGATTGGATGTTGTATATGGCCCTTTATGGATGTTGACGATGATCCACTCTGCTCCGGCAGCCTTTGCCTCTTCAACATCCTGCTTCATCCATGCCACTTGCTCGTTGGAGAAGTTGGCGTACTCCGAGGAATTTTCGTTGGAGTTCAATACGATAAAATGAGCTTTACTGTAGTCATAAGAATAATATGCACCTGTTACTGTTGCAGCATTGTCTGGCTGCTTCAGGTTAAAGTGCTCGTAGAATGCATAATTCTTGTTCTCATGATTGCCCGCGGATGGAGCAATGGTCGTGTTCATCAGACTGGATTGGGAGTGACCAAGCAACCAGTTCCATTCCTGCTCTGACGTTCCATTTTCTACAACATCACCATTATGAACAACAAACGCAGCATCTGGAACTTGGCTCAACGCTTTGGAGAGCGTAGAGCCAGATAGAATAGCCTCATCCTCTTCTTTAGCTTGGGTATCCGTCAGGTCAATAAACCTAAAGGCTCCGTTAGTGGGAGCTGTTTTGAATGTACCAACCTCACTCCATATGCCCAGATCTTGATCGCCAACACGAAAATAATAGGAGGTATCGGGTGTCAGTTCTGTTGCTTCGGCCTTATGCACCATCTCTCCCGGGGAATTGGAAGCCACGGATGAGCGTCCGTTGAAGCTTTGCGCCTGACTGAAGTCAGCAGCCGATCCTTGGTTTGGTACCACTTGGACAGTGCTTTGTGTGGATGCAAGAGGTGTATACCAAGTAAAGCCTTTACTCGTTGTAGCATCACCATAGAAGGTAACGGTTACTTTATTGATATCCAACGATGGTGCTTCCGCCAATGCTTTAAGCTCCATGTCAAAATACAAATCTGAGCTGCTGTCGCTTTGTTGATGAACTTCGACCGCAATTTCGTTGTTGCCATCGTGCAGGTAGGCTTTCAGCGGCTCAGTCAGATCTATGTCCTCATACATTACAGGCAAGTCCTGACTTGATGTTGCTTTGGTTGAGTACTGAATCTCGCCTTCAGGCATGCCAAAGCGACGTACTTCAACACCATTTACATAGATAACTGCCCCATCATCAATACCGAATGTGCCGAGAATCTGTCCATAACCATCAATCTCATCCTTGTTGACGGTTAGGCTTGTTCTTAAATAGGTCGTGCGGTATTTTAACTTTTTGTCTTCACCATAGCTTACTTCCGTTTTGAGAGGTCCAAAATAGGAAGTGCTTATGCCATTGCCGTTATCCTTGTAGCCAAACGGTGCGAGGCCGAATTCCCATGATGAATCATCATATGAAGCACGCCATTGCGATTCCAGATTCTGTCCTTGATCGAAGTATTTCCAATTGGCATTACGTTCTAACAGAATGTCAGGCTCAGATAACGATGCGGCTTGAGCTGAATTTGCTCCCCCAAATCCCGCAAACCATCCGATTACTAAAGAAAGCGATAACAGGATGGGTAACATCTTTTTGTAGAGGTGACTGATCATAATTCTCTCCCTTGTCTGTTTAATAGATTGACTTATGTAACTCCAAACAGACCTAGCATAACAAGAGAAGATCAAAGGTTCATTACCTAGAGGTAAAACTTATGTAAAGAATTACATTTTATAAATTTCATATAAGCTCTAGCTGTTACAATCGGAGAGACACAAACAATCCACTCGTCAGAACTAGGATATATATTCAAAGGGTTAAGCTTAACTCATCCAACTGAATTTTTACATAAAATAACTGCGTTGGGCGATACTACAAACAAATTCTCCGGTTTGGAGTGAAGCCAATGAAGCAAGCCACAACCAAGATCAATACCTCTGAGGTTATTATTGTGGTTATCAATTCAATACTCGGAGCTGGAATTCTAACACTCCCTCGCACCATTAGTAAAGCAGTAGGAACACCAGATGTATGGATTTCTGTCATTTTATCAGGATTAATTGTAACCACAATCAGCATCCTCCTTGTAACCTTGTGTCGTAGGTTCCCCGGTAAAACGGTATTCGAATTTATACCCGAAATCACAGGTCATTGGATTTCTTATCTATTGGGACTTTTAATTATCGTGTATTTTGTTGTTCTTTGTTCATTCGAAGTTAGAGTGATGGCCGAAATTACAAGTATGTATATCCTTGAGCGCACGCCTACTTGGGTCACCATTATGGTCAGTTTGTGGATTGGTATTTATATGTTAACGGGTGGTCTTAAGGTCATCATCCGGGTCTTTTCAATCGTGTTGCCCGTTACGCTCGCGTTACTAGCGCTGGTGTTCCTTTTAAGCAGCAAGTTGTTTGAACTTAATAACCTCAGACCACTCCTGGGCGATGGATTCATGCCTGTGTTGAAGGGTCTTAAACCTTCGTGTCTCTCCTATTCTGGATATGAAGTTTTACTCATCATCACAGCCTACATGGTGGACCTGAAAGCGAGCAATAAGGCTGCTATATACAGCATACTTAGTTGTACGATCATATATTTGGTCACGATTGTCACCGTTGTAGGAAATTTATCTTTGCCAGGAATTCAAACACGAATGTGGCCAACGTTCGACATGGTTCGGAGTTTTGAAATTGAGGGATTTCTTTTTGAGCGTTATGAATCACTGTTCATTGTGTTTTGGCTGATGCAGATCTTTGCAACCTATGCTTTTAAACACTATTTTGCGGCAATCGGGGTCCGAGATTTGTTTCGTCTCAAAAATATAACGAGCATACAATTCGCGATGTTGCCAGTCTTGTATGTAATTGCTTATTTGCCTAAAAACCTGGATGAAACGTTAGCTTTGGGTGATTTTCTCGGAAACATGTCCATTTTCTTATTTGGCTTGTTACCACTGCTACTGCTGATCATTAGTTTTGTTCGTAAAAAAGGCGGGAAGCAGGCTTCTAGTGAAGCGCTTAAGGCAAGTTGAATGTTTGGTTCTTATTGTATGTAGACAGTAAAAAAAAGCAAAAAAGCCGCTAAAATAGCGACTTTTAATGGGATTAGATTTTCTTCATTATTTATTAAAAGTAACCTTTTCTGTACCGCCTTCAAAAATGATAGATGTGTCCCGCGGCTTCGATTCCGCAATTTTACGGCCGCCTCTGTAGGAATAAAGTACGCCGGCTTGTTTGCGAACAGCCTCATATTCGTTCTCTGCTTCAAGTACGATGAAGTTAGCAGGTTTACCTTCTTCAATACCGTATACATCCTCAATGTGTAACGTTCTTGCGCTGTTTTTCGTAATGAGGTCGATCGAATTCACGATCTGGTCGTAACCAAGCAACTGCGAAGCATGAATCCCCATGTGCAGTACTTGCAGCATGTTGCCTGTACCGAGCGGATACCATGGATCGAAGATGTCATCGTGACCAAAGCACACATTTAGACCTGCTTCCTGCAACTCTTTGACACGCGTCAGCCCTCTTCTTTTTGGATACGTGTCGAAGCGTCCTTGCAGGTGAATGTTAACCAGCGGATTGGAGACAAAGTTCAAATCGGCCATCTTCAGCAAACGGAACAATTTGTACGTATAAGCGTCATTGTATGACCCCATTGCTGTCGTGTGGCTTGCCGTTGTTCGTGAACCCAGTCCACGTTCGTAAGCTTCCTTGGCAACAACTTCAACAAAACGGGATTGCTCGTCATCGATTTCATCGCAATGGATATCGATGAGACGATCGTATTTTTCGGCCAGATCAAACGCAACTTTCATTGAATCAACGCCGTATTCGCGTGTGAATTCGAAGTGTGGAATGCCGCCGACCACGTCAACGCCCATTTTCAGTGACTCTTCCAGCAATTCTGCCCCGTTTGGATAAGAGTGAATGCCTTCCTGTGGGAAAGCAACAAGCTGAATGTCCATATATGGAGCCATTTCTTCTTTTACTTCAAGCATCGCTTTAACAGCAATCAAGCTTGGATCGGTAACGTCCACATGGGTCCGTACATGCTGGATACCTTGTGCCAATTGCCATTTCAGTGCCGTTTTGGAACGTGTTTTGACATCCTCATGTGTCAAGAAAGCCTTGCGCTCTGACCAGCGTTGGATGCCTTCGAACAGCGTTCCGCTTAGATTCCATTCCGGCTCACCTGCTGTGAGCGTTGTATCGAGATGAATATGCGGCTCAATGAAAGGTGGCAGCACAAGCGATCCGTTGACATCCAGGATCTCTTCATTTTCGGTCGTTTCCAGCGATTGTGTGATTCGTTCGAACTTTCCGTCTTTCACAACGATATTCCATAGTCCTTCTTTACCCCGCAATTTTGCGTTCTGTATAATCATTTATTTTCCCCATTTCTTTGGATTCTTTCGCAGGAACAATCAGCATCAAGACGATATAGGCCACTGCTGTACCAAGCAGTGCGTTCAATGGTGTTACGCCAGGAGCCAGTTGGGCGAATGCAACGCCGATGGCCCAGGCCACCATCGCTACCCAGTTTACATTTTTGAATGACATGTCGGCAAATGGCTTATAGTTTCTACGTTTCACAATGAAGTAATCTGCGATAATAATAGCCCCGATGGATGGTACCGCCGCGCCCAGTACGTTCAGGAAACTGACGAAGTTGTTGTACATCCACATGGCGAATACGGTACCCACGATGCCGTTTACGATGACGAAGAATTTCTTTGAGATTTTGGTGATGTTGGCAAAACCAAGACCTGAAGCGTACAGTGCATTATCGTTGGTCGTCCAGATATTCAGGCCCAGAACGATGATCGCCGGGATGATCAATCCTTGCAGGAACATGACCTCCGAGATATCAGCCAGGTTATAAGCCATTGCGCCAACTGCTCCGAACAGAAACATAAGTGAGTTACCCAGGAAGAAAGCAATAACGGTTGCGGTAACTGCCTGTTTGGATGTCCGGGAGAACCGGGCAAAATCGGGTGTCAGCGTTCCTCCGCTTATGAATGATCCGATACAGATCGTCAATGCAGCGGCAGCCGTAAGTGTCTGTGTTGGTGTGTAATCAAGCAACCCTTGCAGACCTCCCAGCGAACCTGCACCTTCGAACATGGAGTAACCACCGAGAATGGCAATCGCAGGAACTGCGATATAACCAAGAATGACGAGTGACTTCATACCGAAGATGGCTGATGCCGTCATGGCAAGTCCAAATACGATGATCAGCAGGTACACGTTCCAGTCCATGGCTTTGGCAACCGGGATTGCGAACATGGCTACGCCTACTCCGAACCATCCGACTTGTGTGAATCCTAACAGGAACGAAGGCAGATACGACCCTTTTGCACCGAATGCATATTTAGCGAGCAAATGTGTGGACAAGCCTGTTTTGGCAGCGATATGCGCCAGTGCCCCTGTATAGATACCGAGCACCAGATTGCCTGCAAGTACGATGCCAATGAACTCCATGAACGTCAAGCTGACGCCCAACGTGCCTCCTGCCAACATGCTTGCTGAGAAAAATGTGAAACCGAGCATGACGGATAACGTCTTCCAAAAGTGGTTTCTTTGCGATTTCGGCACAGCTTGCCATGAAAACTCTTGATCTTGTTTGCTCATCAGAATACCCCCAACATAAAGTGTATCTGATACCAAAAAAAGCAGAAAAAAGAGGCTACTCGTCAAGTTATACACTGACAAGTAGCCTCTTTTTGCATCATAATCCGCGCGAAGACACAGAGCATCCCATGACGGAATATGCCCTTGATTCTCGCGTGATTATGAAATCCGCTGCCCTTGCCAGCCTCTCTGGACTGAATTAAAGGTACCAGTATTCAATTACATACTATTATTTTGGAAAACTCTGCAGTTGTCAATGTCATTATTATCCAACTGTTATTAATTTCTTATACAGCAAGCTATTTTTTTGATCATTCCTCCTTAACTAGTGGCTGGAACAAGCAAATAAATAATGTCGAGTTTACGATATGTGTTCAACAACTTCTGGTAATACTCTTTCATATTCCTTATACAAGACATAACGATTAACACCTCTGGAAGAGTTAAGTGCTTCATGAGCGTGCTGGATGGCGGTATCACGGTTTTCTGCTTTGAGTTCAAGACCCGCGAGCAATGTTGATCGCATCCACTGTTTTTTAATGGATTGAAGTCTTTCACGCGCATCTTCACTTTTCCCGTCTTCCAAGAGTAGAATGGTTTCGTAATATGTACGGTAGTCCGATAAGCCGATATGAGCTACAGCTTGCCGAATGGCAAACATATCCTTGAGATATAATCCGTAAGCTGCCTTGAACTGTGCTTGTGTTGTTTTTCGCTTATATTTCTGCATAATCTGCTCCATAACTAGTTCTACCTCATCATCAAGTCTGTTCGCAAGAACATAAATAATGTATGTCCCAGGTGTATTTTGCTGCTTGGATAAAAAGGACTCTAAACGATCTATACGCTTATCGAATACTAAAGGATAAAAAACATGCTTAATAAACGCGATAAGAATGGTAACGACTACAACCCCCACAATCAGAAATAGAGGATATTCGTTTATTTGCATAAACAAGACAAACATCAATACAACCAAATAAAACCCGAATTCCCACCAAGAGTACCTCATAATGAATCTCCTTCTAATAGAAAAATAACCAGCAAGTCTATATTATATCAAATTTAATTCCCCTTTTTGTATAATCTTAGGAAGAAAATCACGAAGAATATTCTATCTGTCGCAAAATCAAGCCTGATTAGATTTACTAATACAACAAAAAAAGTCGCTATACTAGCGACTTTCAGTGTAAACATATGAATTTATTTATGTGCACTTAATATTTCTTCAAAAGCTTTTATGTTCGTGTCAAAATCAGGAACGGTTTGAGTTTCTTCAGCAGATTTAACCAGTTTTACAACTAAATCATTATATGGTGTCGCAATTCCCGTACCTTCTGCCCTGCTTGAAACAACCCCATTAATATAATCAATTTCCGTTTTGCGGTTCTTCTCCAGATCTTGAAGCATGCTTGCTTTGAGCAGTCTGGAGGGCTCCATCACGTAACGTAATGTTTTCACCCGTTCAGGGATATCTTCTTCGCTGTTCAGTTCGAGTGAAGCGATGTCGAATCCATTCATTTTAACCAATGTGACCCCATTGGCGCGAGCAACTTTAATCGTCTCGTCCGCAATATGAGCTGCACTTACAATGCCGGCTTCGTGATCAATAATGTCCCCGTATTCACCATTCAATGCAGCCGATAAACCACTAAATGCATTGTTGATCAGCAATTTGGACCATTTGGTTCCAACCAGGTTATCGGAAATATGTGTTCCCCCCACAAGATCCAACACCGACTTCACACGTTGAATTCGTTCGGTGATTTCACCATTTAATTCGCCAATCTGAAAAGCATACTGCTTAAATTGAGTGTACTCGGTAGTCAGACTTGATACACCTGGTTCAATGAACGTAGCGCCAAATTCAACGGAGCCTGCAATGACACGTTTTTCACCCACGATGGACGCCACTTTTTCTTCCGGAATCCCGTTCTGCAAGGAACATACCATACTGTCTTCTTTCAAGAATGGAAGTAATTCCTGAAGAATGGAATTGTTATAAAGTTGTTTGGTTAAAAGTAAAACAAGGTCATATTGTCCTGATTTCTGATCAGGAGTAATTGCTTTTACTTTGGCCTGAAACTCTGTGGTACCCGTCACTTTAGCACCCGTCTGATTTAAAGCATTTACATGTTCCTGATATGCATCAATTAACTCAACGTCCAGTCCACCATCCGCAAGGTATGCACCTACGATGGTTCCCAAAGACCCTGCTCCTACAATTGCAATTCTCATTTTATTTTTCCTCCTTATTTCTCTTCCAGGTAGTTATATACAGGTTGTGCAGCATTTAAGGTTAGGTTGGTAAGGATATGAGAAGCGGACACCACTTCCAACACAGGCAGATCTGCAAGAGGTGCCAACGCATGTTCGAACAGTTGAAGTCGGGCAGGTCCTGTCCAGGCTTCCTTCACTTCGATGTCCGTAATTTGAGTACGGATCAGATCACATATTCTTAAATTCCCGGTATAGTCGGTAGCAATCTTAATCATAAAATTAGGTCGGCATATTTCACGTTTGGCGAACTCTTTATCCATCTCCACATGTTTATATCCCATCGTTGCCGTGGCTACACGCAGCGTTCCATAATCTAGTGTGCCAACAAGTGTATCCGAATCGGTATACAACTTGGGTGCGCCCAACTTTTTCGGATAGGCGGTGAGCTCTCGACCACTTGCAATCGCGGGGAAATTGTCTACGTACATCGAATGCACATAATCGCCTTCCTCCCCATTGAATTGCACAGGGATAACTTGTCCAGCTTCTGTATAAGCACCCAGTCCAGAAACATCCGGCATCCACATCACTTCGAATTTAACCAATGGTTCAGTAATTTCCAGAGGCTCTGGTACAGCTGCCCGCAACGCTTTTTCATCGGTTCGATAAATAATATTCAAGTATTCACGATTTACGAATTTGTACGGTGGCATCGGGTATGCCGGAGCCGTTAGGGGTGTATTCAGATTTTTAGCTATGTTATTCACATCGATTTTCATCAAAGACACCAACCTTATAAATTTAGTTGAATTTTGGTATTTAAAATTTGATCTGTATCTCATAAAAAAATTCTACATCAATATTTAAATTTAATATAATACATAATAAGTACTATATATATTTATCAGAATAAATAAGGAGTGCGCGTGAATGGAATTGCTTCAGCTCAAATACTTTCAGACCGTTGCCTATACTGAACACATCTCCAAGGCAGCTGCGCAATTGAATATTGCTCAACCTTCCCTAAGCTTGACGATTAAAAGACTTGAAGATGAACTGGGTACCCTCTTATTCCACAGAAGAGGACGAAATATTCAATTGAATCCCTCAGGTGAGATTTTATTGAAGCACGTGAACAGGATTTTTATTGAAATTGAAAATGCAGAGATGGAGATTAAAGCGGAGGAACAGCAAATATCTAATACAATCAGGATCTCGATTACGAATACTCGGTTCCTCACAGGTCTCATTAGTGACTATATCAACGGTTCCCCCGAAACCAAGCTTCATCAGGGTATTGGGACCCGCAGTGAAATTATTACAGGTTTGAAGAAAGGCGACATGCATCTGGGCATTACGGGGCATCCGATTCAGGATGAGGAGATTGAGAGTGTTGTCCTGGTTGAGGAGGATATTGTTCTGGTTGTGCCCATGAATCATGCATACGGCGGAGAGACAAGCATTTCATTAAGTGTTGTTGCAAATGAGCCCTTTATTTCCCTTGCCGATAATAAGGAGTACAGCCGGTTTACCACCATGCTCTGTGAAAAAGCAGGCTTTCTGCCCAATCATGCATTTGAGGTCGATTCCCATACCCTGCTCGAAATTATTAGACTTAACCAGGGTGTTGCGTTGCTTCCTGTCTCCGTATGTAGAACACTAGGGTTACGTTATGCGAAAATTGCTGATGATTCAGCGATATATCCAATTAGCCTCTCCTGGGTCAAACAAAAATGGTTATCTCCTGCTGTAAGAGAATTTCGTGATTTTATTACTTCGTACTATGAAGACCATGCTGGATTGTTTAAAGTGGAGTAGGATTTTTTTGAAAATAGTAAAGAGCAAAGACCACATTAGCCCTTTAAACGAGCTTACGTGGTCTATCATCATTCTCCATTCTTAGCTATACTGCAGTCTATCCTTGTACCAAACGTCCGGAATCATCTTACGCTCCAGTTCCAACAATTCATGGATGATCTTGTCCGCATCACTGATGGAACTCACGAGCGGGTCGGTGAGCATCGCCCTTCTCAGCTTCTCGTAGCTCTGTTCCAGAACAGCTTCAACTGTGAGCTCATGCGTATCCAGTACAAGTTCTTGCATCCCTCTTATCCCACGTGGCATCTCGCCTACATGGAGTGGCTTCACTCCATCCATATCTACATCGCATAGTAGTTCCAGGAACGAATCCGCATTCATATTAGTTACCGCGCCTTGATTGAGCGTATTGATGAAGAACTTTTTGCCCAAGTTACCCACCATATTCTCGATGATGTCAGTCGCATGATCTGGTCCGAAGGTGCTCATGTAATCGGCAATTGGGATGTTCCCCGCTAGAAAGTCATCCACCTGACGCCACATTTCGTCGTGACGCTCATATCTGTCCTCTGTCTCCCAGATCGATAATGGCGGGATGGTGTCCGCAGTTTTGCCAAGACCCTGCCAATACCGAACGTATTCCTTCGTATGCGCCGTACAAGTAGGAATGATTCCGAAAATATCATACAGTTCATAGGTAATTGCATCGTTATACAGAGCTTTTGCGCCGCGATCACCGCCGTTATTCTCATCACCTGCCATCTTACGCATGGCTTCTGCGATCGTGGGCATCACATTTGTTCCTTCATACTCGGCTTTGAGCAGCCAAGTGAAATGATTGACACCAGCGATACGAAAATCGAATTCCTGGTTGATCTCTTCAGTGAACTGGCTATTGTCTCCAATGATTCCGGCTCGTACAGCGTAATAGGCTTTTTTATGCGGCATATGATGACTATCGCACAGCGCAAATGATTTGAGCTTCGGTGCATAACGATGTAAAGCGATGCCGTGAACGGTAGACGGGTTAATATAATTGATCACCCACGCATCCGGACACAACTCCTCAATGTCTTTGGCGCATTCCATAATAACCGGCAGTTCACGCATTGCACGAAAGATCCCACCCGGACCAATCGTATCGCCAGAACACATGCGAATCCCATACTTTAGAGAAATCTGGCAGTCGATGCCCCGATATTTCACCGATTCTTCCGCAAAGCTGAGCACAACGAAGTCGGCTCCCGTTAGTACCTGTCTTCGGTCCACTGAACCCTCAATCTTTAGGGATACGTTGTTCTCCTTGGCGACCATTTCCGCTAGTTTCACCATTTTCGAAAGCCGTTCCTCGTCCGTATCCACCAAAGCCAGCGTTCCCTGATTCAAATATGGGGAGTGTACCATCTGCCAGATGGACTGCCGACCAAAAAACAGGCTGCCCGCCCCAATAACAACTACCTTTGGATGCTGTGTACTTTTAGCATTCATCAATAACCCCTCCTCTTAACGATATAAGTTCATTATAGGTGAGTGGGCTGGAATCGGAATGTGTGATAGTTTTCAAAACATGTCATATCGTACGATAGTTAACAAGAGATAAATCCTTTGTTATGATAGTAAAATATAAAGGATGTCATAAAGTCGAGAGGATTAGGTTGGATTAGATGCACACAGGAACTGTAAATATGAGTATAATCGACGAACTTTCGGAGTATATCACACTTCGCATGAGCTCTTATTTGGAACAAACGCACGACAGTAATTGGACGGAGCACAAGTCTCATTCCGATTATGATCTGTGGTTCATTACAGCTGGCTCCGTGCTAATTACCATCGATGGAATCGAGCATATGGCGAACCCGGGTGACGTCGTGTTTTTTTATCCAGATATGCCCTACACCGCTTCCACGACCGGAGAGTTGTGCCGATTCGTATACATGCACTTTGATTTCAGCATCGCTGAGCAAAAGCGAATTCTCGGCGAGTTTCAGCTCCCGGGCATCGTACTTGGCAATCTGATTCAAGAGGAATCAACGCTGTTCACCTCGTCCTATCGAAGATTCAAGCAGAGTAGCGGCGCTTCCGCCAGTCCACTTTATTTGAAAGCCTCTCTACTTCTCGTCATCGCCAAAATTTTGGAATTACACGGGCAAGGCTTATATCACGGTGAGTTTCTGAAAGACCGAAAACCGAGGAAGATCGAAGGAAGTCTGGAGGTTCTGCAGAATGTCTTTCCATACGTGGATGCAAATCTGCATCGTGCCATCCGAGTTAACGAACTTGCAGATATTGCCGGCGTCTCTGAGAAATATTTTATTTCGTTGTTCAAGAAAATTCTCGGTATTACACCGGGGCAGTATATCAATCAGATCAAAATGAACCGGGCCAGAGACTATCTGTATGAGAAAAAATATACGATTCAGCAAATTGCCGGATTTCTGGGTTATCCCGACCCCTTTACGTTCTCCAAAGCATTCAAAAAATTCTACAACGTGCCCCCTTCCAAATTTGAATAACATACCGCAGACAAACAAAGAGGCAACCGATCGATCCGGCTGCCTCCCCACTTGATGAATCCTTGGTTATTCAGGGTTTAGTTTACGTACAAATCTCTTCAGCGTCCCTCATACTCAAAAGGAGCTTCAGTGGAATACATCTCATGGAAAAATCCTTTATACGGTATATCCTCTTCCAGACATTTAATGAGATACAACAGTTCTTCGTTAGCTTCCAGTTCTTCGCCAGCACGCTGCATTTCCTCAAATTGACCTAGAATATTCTCCAAGAGAGTGACTTGAATAAATAAAGGCAGCTTCTCCAGCATCGAATCTTCGATCTTGGTTTCGGAAGTATATCCAGCGAGGGCGGTTTGGAAATAATCATCCATGAACTGTTTGCGTTTATCCGCATTCGGCTCAAATTGAATCCAGCCGACGCCGTGTGTCCATAGATCTGCCAGATCATACATATACCAACCGAAGCATGAATTATCAAAATCATACACGGTGATCTGACCGGTATCAAAATCAATCGAGTAATTCCCATCGTTATAATCAAAATGGATCATGCCGAATGTCTCTTGGTTTGTATCCAAACCTTCTAAGGTATTCAGAAGCTCAACCATCTTCTCCTTAAGCAGAGGAAATGATTCAGGTACCAGGTTATCGATATATTCACCGCTGTAATTGTCAATCAAATGATGCCGGCGATGGATGGGAGTGTACCCTTTCGATAGTTGATGCATTCTGCCCAGAACTTTTCCGCTATTATAATAGTATTCGCTAAGTGGGACCCCTTCACGGTACTGATAATGGTTCTCTACCAGTAACTTCCCCTTGGCCTTCACAAACATGCAGACAAAGAACGTATGCTCATCATAAGTGATCTCTTCCAGAAGATGGCCCTTTTTCGAGCTGACTACATTCGAGACACTTGCACCGTGCTCAAACAGATACCGGACATACTCCAGTTCGGCAATGTAATCTTCCCGCTTTCTGTCAGGCAAAAAAGACACCCGTAGAATTAGCGATTCACGCCCCTCTTGCTCGCAGATGTAAACGACATTCCGTCCACCCTCATGAGGCGGAATAAGCTGAATGTTGTAACCCTCCAAATGAAACAGCTCGGATACCAGCGTCAGTAGATGCGTATTGCTGATGTTAACAGCTTCGTTAAAATTAATAATAATCTCCTCCAGTAAACATTGTCGGGACGGTTTCCCGCAATGCAATGTCCACAAAAGGAATCCCTGTAACGCAAATATCCTTCTGTGAACCTAAAGCACAATCACATTGTTAGACATTGAATTCACTCCTCTTGTTTGAATACCACAATTTTACATAATTACCTCTTATTTTACTAGTGTAAAATAAAGAACCGCCCATACGGGCGGCGTGTAAGAATTTTGTATAATTACAGGATTTCTCCGTTCGTTTCGATAACTTGTTTGTACCAGTGGAAGGAGTCCTTGCGAGTTCTTTCAAGCGAACCATTGCCGGCATTGTCTTGATCTACATAAATAAATCCATACCGTTTTCCCATTTCAGAAGTCGAGCAACTAATGATATCGATCGGTCCCCAACTGGTGAAACCCATCAGTTCCACGCCATCAGCAACCGCTTCTTTCATCTGCTCAATGTGACTGCGAAGGTACTCAATCCGGTAAGTGTCATGTACACTGCCATCCTCTTCCAGTGTATCCTTAGCGCCAAGTCCGTTCTCCACAATGAAGAGCGGCATCCGGTAACGATCATACAATCGGTTCAGCGCGACGCGAAGACCAATCGGATCGATAGGCCATCCCCATTCAGTAGCTTTCAGATGAGGGTTTTTGATCTGACTGACCAGCATACCAGAGTTGCTGTTGTCATTGGGATCATATTTTCCGATATACGTCATGTAATAACTGAAAGCAATAAAGTCCACGGTATTGTCCCGGATAATAGCATCGTCGTCAGGAGCTTTAACCAGTTTGATGCCGTTTTCCTCAAAATATCTTTGCATATATGACGGATATTCTCCTCGTGCCTGCACCTCTGGGTAGAACAGGTTCATCTGATCTTCCTTCATCGTCTGCAGCACATCTTCCGGTTTACTAGAAGCAGCATACGTTTCCAGACGGCAGATCATGCAGCCAATCTGAGCATTTGGCATCTTCTCTTTACCACTCTTGACAGCCAGTGCGCTTGCCACAAATTGATGGTGAGTCGCCTGATATGCCACCTGTTCCTGCGAACCTTTAATTTTATCTTCCAGAATGCCGCCGCCAGTATACAGACTTGTCAGCATCATGTTCATTTCATTGAAGGTGATCCAGTATTTCACTTTGTCTTTGTAACGGTCAAACAGCGTATTGGCAAATTTCAGATACAGATCGATCATCTCGCGGCTTTCCCAGCCGTTGTATTTGCGGGTTAACTCTACGGGCATCTCGTAGTGAGAGATCGTTACGAGCGGCTCAATGCCATATTTCAAGAGTTCATCGAGCACGTTATCATAGAAGGCAAGACCAGCTTCATTGGGAACTGCTTCTTCTCCTGTTGGGAAGATCCGTGTCCACGCGATCGAAAGACGAAACACTTTGAAACCCATCTCTGCAAACAAGGCAATGTCTTCTTTGTAGCGATGATAGAAATCCACGCCGTTCCGTTTAGGGAAATATACGTTGGTGTTACCGCTCAGATATTCTTCCAATTGAACAGAATCCACGTCGAAGGTGAAATCCTTGCCATTGCGCTCCTCATGAGGAACGAATGGAGCCATGTCTGAGGTAGATAGTCCTTTGCCGTCTGCGTCATATGCACCTTCGAGCTGATTGGCAGCGGTAGCTCCGCCCCATAAAAATCCTTCGGGAAATGAGTGTTTAATTGTTTTTGTCATGTTGTTTCTCTCCTTTTTTGTATGTGGTATTTCATGAAGCTGTCAACGAACGGTGAGGAGAAGCAATTCATTCATTGGAATCACCCCCTTCACCTGAACAGGTACTACATCGAGATAATCCGGCGTATTGGTTACGATGACTGGTGTCACAAGATCAATACCCGCACCCTGGATGCCATCCATATCAAATTCCAGAAGCAAATCACCCTTCTTCACTTCTTGTCCGGTAACAACCTTCACGTCAAAATATTTCCCTTTGAGCGACACACTGTTTAGTCCAACATGAATGAGAATGTCGATTCCACTGGACGAGGTCAGCATAATCGCATGTTTGCTCTTGGCAACCAACGTGACGGTTCCGTCAAAAGGAGCTGTAACACGTCCATCCTGCGGACGAATGGCAATACCTTTCCCGGTCATTTCCTGAGCAAACGTTTGATCCGGAAGCTCTGCGAGCGGCACCAATTCACCAGTGAGCGGGCTGAACACCTCCCCCTTCTTTTCTTCAATGGAATGTACTGTGACAGGTGTCACGGTTTCTTGAGAAAAGGCAGTGGTTGTATCCTGTTCCTGTTCGGTTAAAGTTTGTGCTGAGTCGGACATGTCGGAATTACGTGCATTTGTCTCATCCCACTTGAGCAGCAAAGTCACCACGAAGGAAACAGTAAAGCTGATGCCAATTCCGATTAATGCATACCAGAAATTGGACATGCCACCATTCGGGCCAATGTATAACGGAAGTGACAGCAATCCTGGTACAGCAAAACCGAAGCATTTCAGACCCACTGCGGTAATAAAGCCACCCCCTGCTGCCCCACCAATGAGTGAAGCGTAAAACGGTTTTTTCAGCTTCAAGGTGACACCATACAGTGCGGGTTCAGTAATGCCAAGCAAGGCGGATATGCCACTGGATAAAGCAATGGATTTCATTTTTTTATCTTTGGTCTTGAGGAAAACAGCCGTGACTGCACCAGCCTGACTCATATTGGTTATCAGGTTGATCGGCAGCAAAAGCACGTCATATCCGAGTTTGCTCAGATTCTGCAATGTGCCTGGGAAGAACGCATAATGCATACCTGTCATAACAATCAGCGGCATGAAGCCGCCAAGAATTATGCCGGTTAACGGACCCGAATGGGCAAAGAGCCAGGAAGTACCCATTTCCAGATAGATGCCCATGTAATTCCCGAGGGGGCCAATCGCAATTAATAGAATCGGCACCGTGATGACTAGCACAATCATCGAGGTAAAGATGACTTTGACCGGACCGGGAATAAAACGATCCACCCAACGATGTACATAACTCAGAAGCCACACACCCAGAATAATGGGAATAACGGACTGGGTGTAATTCACAATGGACACGCGCAGCGAGAGAAAACGAATCGGTTCAAGCTGGTTTGCCAGATACGCGTTCAGCATCGTAGGATACAATAAAGTACCTGCAAGCGTCAGGGCGATATATTCATTCACTTTGAATTTTCGGGCTGATGATAGAGCCAGAAGGAAAGGCAAGAAATAAAAGGCCGCATTTGCGATGGAAGACAGAACTTGATACTCACCGCTGTTCTCCTGTATCGCTCCAAGTGTAACGAGCAGTGCCAGAATCCCCTTTAACATCCCGGTACCTACGATGGCAGGCAGAATCGGAGTGAAAATGCCGGAGATCGTATCCAAAACAGCATTAATCCCTTTAGAGCGTGGCGCGTCTGTTTCGGGCTTCGCTATGCCACTCTGCTTCATCTGATCCTCGATCTGCTCATATACGGCTGCAACCTGGTTGCCAATGACCACCTGAAACTGATCGTTCTGAAACTGTGCACCGAGCACACCATCAAGCGCTTTGATCTGTTCCAATTGAACTTTGTTTTGCTCTCGAACGTTGAAACGAAGCCGTGTGATGCAATGCCAGGCTTGGGTAATATTCTCTTGCCCTCCTGTTAACTGGATAATTTCTTTGGACAACTCCCGATGATTCATGTTGCTTCCTCCTTTTTTGGCGAAAAAAAAACCAAATGTAATACCGGCCCGCCGCAGATGCGGAGTCGGAAACATTTGGTGGTGCCTGATCGAATCAGTAACACTCCATATTCAATTCATATTGCTGATGGTATAACTTCAAACAGGTTGTATGGAGATCAATCCGTATCGGTACGGGATGTCACTCTCTCGATGTGGATCATGAGATATACCATCTCATCGGGAGTAATCACAAATCCGCGTTGCTGCTCCATCGCCTCCTTTATTTTGAGTGCGCATTGGAAACTGACAGGATATCGCTCCGACAATACATCATATAGAAATTGCTGATCTTTGAAAGAGAGCACTTCCCGGTTCAACTGACGAACAATGAAGTATCTCAGATGGGTGATGAACCTGGAAAAATCAGCAGATTCCTGATTCAGTGCCATTCCAAAATGTTCTGTCATGATACCTAAAATGTCGTTAATCATCTGTGTAATTTTAATTGTTTGGTTCATACTGCCCGAGTCGAATTGTGAGTTCACGAAATGAAGGGCAATAGAGCTTGATTCACCAGATGGCAATGAGACTAGAAAAGCATCATTGATTTTTTGAACTGCCCATTCTCCGGCACGGTATTCGGCAGGATATAGATGGCGAATGTCCCAATGAAGCGGATTTTGCACATCCACGCCTTTTTTGAAACGATCCAGCGCAAAATGAATATGGTCCGCAAGTGTTAACAGGATCGAGTCATTCAGCTTTTTTCCGATCATTGTCTTGCCTTCTTCAATAATCTGATCCGTAATGTCGATGACTTGCAGTGGGATATCACTGAGAAATTGCTCGACTCGCTGATATTTATCATTCGAGCCGATTCGGAACATTTTCTGGATCTGGCTCTGCTCAATCGGCTGTCCTTTTACTTTTTTGAAGCCAACACCCGTTCCGATGACAATGACTTCGCAGCCTTCGGCGTCTTCCGCCAGTGCGATATTGTTATTTAACGATTTTTTAAACCTCATGATGCAATCACCCCCAGTATGCAAAAAGCACCACCAATGTCCAATTCACAAGTAATAAACAAACTTGTGAGATCCAGACTTTGGTGGTGCCTGATCGAATCAGTGACACTCCTTATATAGCTGTATCTTATATCAGCTATGTAATCGTTGTCAATACCATTACTCTGGAATTGTTCTGCAGGTGGTTCATCGTGGAACTCCCTCTATAAACTGACATCAAAACGAAAATCCTATTCGTCTGGAGTCTTATTTTCCTGAGCATCATAATAGTATCGAATCAGAATATCCTGATCATAGTTGCCAAAACCTTTGCCAAACAGGGTGAGTCCGCCTCGGCCAGCAACTCCCTCTTCCGGCTTCAATCCAAAGGTCCAATAGGTGGATGCACCCAGCTCCAGGTCTTGAACGCGCACGTCCGAGATGCGCTGACCATCAATAAACGTGCCTTCCCCGTTAATACGCAACATTTTCAATACACCATACTGGTTGACATCCAGCTTCCACCATAGTGGCGTATGTTTACCTTTCCGATCCCCGAAATCACCAGGGCTTGTCCAAGTACCGAGGTCATTGCCGTTAAGGGTAAAGCGAATATCTGACGGCCAGTTTTCGTTCACCTTTGGTGCTTCCGAGCTTAATTCAAGGGAAATTTCAATCTCTCGAAGATGCTGATCATTATACAGATAATTGGGAATCTTATATTCAAGAAAACCTCGTGCCATCCAAAGGATTCCCGCGTTCACCCGATCCGGGTCCATAAAGCAGGCCGGTGTGTCGTACTGTCCAATCATCTGCGTAGTTGTTGCAATCCCGCAAGTCGGCCACGCTTCATAATCTGTATACTGACCTACCGGTATGGATATTTCATGGTAAGGAGCATCAACAGGCTCTGGTGACAGGTTAATAGTCATGAACTCTCGTACGATAAAACAGTATTTATAGGTTCCACCGTTCTCCCGTTTCATTCGGCTACCGACAATTCCGGCTTTTTGCAGCTTACTTACATGTGTACTTACAATAGCTTTGCTCAGAAAAAGCTCTTGGGCAAGCGCATTGATATGCATTTCCCTGTTTTGTAGCAGCAGGCGCACAATGTTTAAACGGGCTTCACTTGCCAGTGCCTCGTAAATTAGTAATGAAGCTGCATCTGTCCCAAGCATCATGATGTCCACTTCCTTTTTGAGTAAAATCGATCTATTTCAATTTCAGGATTCGTTATTTAGCGAACTCATCAAAATGAACTTGCTCAATATATAAGCATTATGATACATATTAGATAACAAATCAATGAATTGATTTTGCTTTTAAGCGAATTCAATATCGCTGTTACTTCTTTCAAGAATATGAATTCATCCAATGGAGGTACTTACCATGCTTACATCCAAAATGCTTATCGATAAAGACTTTCAGATTGCTGAAGTAGATCCGCGTGTCTATGGTTCATTTATAGAACATCTGGGACGGGCCGTATACGGCGGTATTTATGATCCAGGTCATCCTACGGCAGATGCTCAAGGTTTCCGTCAGGATGCCATTGAAGCGATTAAAGCTTTGAATGTGCCAATTGTTCGTTATCCGGGCGGCAATTTCGTATCCGGTTACAATTGGGAAGACGGTGTGGGCCCGGTAGCCGAGCGCAAGCGCAGACTTGAACTCGCTTGGTGGACGATTGAAACAAATGCGGTAGGAACAAACGAATTTGCAGATTGGGCCAAACTGGTTGGAACCGAAGTCATGATGGCTGTAAATCTGGGTACTCGCGGCATTGATGCGGCCAGAAACCTGATCGAATACTGTAACCACCCATCTGGCACATACTGGAGTGATCTGCGTATCTCTCACGGTTACAAGGACCCGCATAAATTCAAAACCTGGTGTCTAGGCAACGAAATGGACGGCCCTTGGCAGATTGGTGCAATGACTGCATATGAATATGGCCGTATTGCCAATGAGACCGCTAAAGCGATGAAATGGGTTGATCCGGATATCGAGCTTGTGGCTTGCGGCAGTTCCAGCCGTGACATGAATACATTTGCAGATTGGGAAGCAACCGTGCTGGATCTCACCTATGAAAATGTGGACTACTTGTCCCTGCATCAGTACTACAACAATAATAAAGACAACACGTATGACTTCCTGGCGACATCGCTGGATCTGGATCAATTTATTGATAGTGTGGCTTCAATCTGTGATTTTGTACAAGCCAAGAAACGCAGCAAAAAGAAATTAATGCTGTCTCTGGATGAATGGAATGTCTGGAAATCCATCGGCACAAGCCGTATGGAAGAACGGTGGCAGATTGCGCCTCCAGAGTTTGAAGATGTGTATACACATGAAGATGCACTGGCTGTGGGCTGTTACCTGATTACCATACTCAAGCACGCCGACCGTGTAAAAATGGCTTGCCTTGCTCAGTTGATTAACACCATTGCACCAATTATGACCGAGAATAACGGAGCGATCTGGTTCCAGACGACCTATTTCCCGTTCATGCATGCATCCAACTTCGGTCGTGGTACGGTGTTGCGATCCATCACCTCTTCACCTAAATATGATTCCAAAGACTTTACAGATGTGCCTTATCTCGAAGCGATCAGTGTGCATGATGAAGAAAACGGCACGATCACAATCTTTGCGGTGAACAGACATCTGGATGAGAAGTTGGAACTGAATGTGGATCTGCGTTCCTTCGGAGAAACCACATTTGTGGAGCATATCGTATTGGAGAACAACGACTTGAAAGCCACCAATACCAAAGAAAACCCACGTAACGTTGTTCCTCACAACGGCGGATATACAACGGTTGACCAGGGTAAAGTGCAAGCAGTCTTGAACAAAGCATCATGGAACGTGATTCGCCTCAAAACCAAACAGGCATAAAGGCTTAATAACAGCGGAATAGAATCGGTTTCCACTCTGCAATACAGCATTGTTTTTCGCACCGCGTGCAGCTCCCTGCGCGCGGTGCTTTTTGCTGTATGAGGGTAGTCGGCCCAACTACATAGTTCCAAAGTTAGACGTGTGGTGCGTATTGGAAATCTCAGTTTTCATTCCTCGCAACGAACGAATTTAACGAACACAGGAGAAGTTATGCTGCAGAATCAGCCCCTTTATCACACTATACCTACATTTTGCAGAGAATAGGGTTTGTCATGTTCGTTAGAATTTTAATGACTTAATATTGAGCCGAATAAGGTTTCTGAGGTTCGTTAGCACTGAGCAAGCATGCGAAATCGAGCTGGTTTGAACCTCATATACAGCATAAGCAAATAAGCCACCCTCCGTTTTTCGTCCGGAGAGCGGCTTGCAGTTAAGCATCTAGCGAAGCAGCTGAAACAGAACAGATCAGAAGATAAGGAACAGAACAGATCAGAAAGAGATCAGATCACCCAACATACTAGCAATCCTTCCTTCCCAAATGCAACGAAGGTTGTGTTCTATTTCACGATTTTCATTTCAAGTATTATCCTTGTTGTGCTTCCTCTTCACCATCGGTTTCAGCTTGAGCTGCTTGGCTTGCTGGAGTCATCAGCCCTTGAACTGCCCCCATAAATGGCTGAATCTGCTTAATCATGCCATACCCCATTTTGACCACAGGTGTAAACCGCTGGATCATGCCAAACAACCGCATACCACCGCCTAACATACCTCCAATCGAGCCTGCACCGCCAAAGCCACCTAACAATGAGCCTAGCATAGGCATGAAAGATGATACCTGGGCTTGCCTAGACTTTGAACGTGACATCGACCGGGATCGTACCTGCGACTTACGAGTGCTGTTCACCCGTTTACGGTTTCGGGAGGATACTGTTTTTCTCGTAGCCCCTGCTTTAGGTTTGGTTTTGCGAGCACTGCCTTCAGATGAGGGTGCTGTGATTGCGGTCTGTGTAAGCTTTCCGCCCCCGGTAAGCACTACGCCTTCGCTGTTAACGCCAGAGATGTACCCGACGTACGTCTCGCCATTATGAAGAGTCACGCAGACTGGGCGATCCTTGAGCCGTTTCACCCGGACGTGTATTTCATTGGTTTTAGCCATGGAATTCACCTCACTTGACTTGATCTACTTCAGTCTACGCAATGGGTGGACGACTTGCCTGTGCGAATAACACATCCGTGTGCCGAAAGCAGGAAGATTCTTACATGGCTCCTGTCTCAAATATGCTCAATATACATCTCATTCAAAATATGACCTATACGATATGTGTGCTCTGCCAATTCAGATTTCACATATGATTCAATATCACTCTTTTCGATACTGTACAAGCCCTCAATTTCTTTAGAGAAAAGAAGGTGTCCCTCATTGATTTTCTGTTCCAACGAGGTTATCTGTTTGGGTTTCAGATCACCACCGAGTACCTGCTGAAGTGCTTGCACATATGTTTCAAGAGAACGCGCTCCGACAATTTTCATACCCTGGTTCTCTTCATTCACAATGATAATGGATGGGAAACCTCTAACTCCCAAACTAGCCACACTCTCAAAGTCTTCCTCTAATAACTCTTGTGCAGATTGCTCTGCAGCCGCCTCAACCACTTCTTTTCCATTCAAGCCCAGTTGATTGACGATATCCGTCAGCACATCATCTTCTCCAATATTTCGATTAAATGCAAACACGGCTTCACGCGCACGTCTTAAGAAGTCCTGCTCTTTACCAGGGTGTGTACTCTGAATGACCTTAAATACGCGAGATGGCGGATAGGAAGAAAGTATGGGATTATCATGCCATAAGGAACCGTCGATGGGCATGCGTGAATGTTCACCCACTTCCTTCCAATGCTCTGCAACGTCCGAAGGTTTATGAATCCCGTTAGCGCCATCCGAGAAACCATTCCAGTTAGCCAGTAGCCCACCCATTTTAATTTGCAGCGTAAAATAATGACCGTATTCCTCAATAAACCGATGAAGCACAGGCTCAAGCGCCCAGCAGTGAGAGCAGATCGGATCTGTTGCGTAATATAGAGTTATCCTTTTCTCAACATGATTCAGATTGATTTCTTGCATCGCCTCTTCCTCATTCACACCACATACGCCTGTTTCCAGATCACACATCATTGATTCGTTACTCACGTTTATCCCGCCTTTATCTTGTCTTATGAATTGATTTTCTTGTGTTAGTTTGATTATAATGTCTACAATCTTCTGAACAAGTACGATTCTTTTTCTGACTTAGTATCAAAAAGTATACTATTGGAGGGTATCAAGTGAAATACGAGTTTAATTTCGATCAGTTATGTCCAGCGACTTATGCATTTCAGGTCATTGGAGGCAAGTGGAATCTTCCGATCCTGGCAATCCTCAGTGAAAATGACTGTATACGTTACAATGAATTAAAAAGAAGACTGCCTGGCATTACCGGAACGATGTTAACGAACTGTTTGAAGGATTTGATTCATTCCGGCATCGTGCATCGGGAGCAATATAACGAGGTGCCACCGAGAGTGGAGTATTCGCTCACAGAATCAGGCAAGGAATTGGTTCCTTTAATTGAATCCATGGTAATATGGGGTCAGAAAAATATGACAGCAGGCGTGAAGCAACAAGATATATAACTCTTGGCCTAATTTAACCCCTTATAATAGACGTTCATTTTTGAATCGCTTTGTCACTTTGTTCAACGACAAAAAGGCTATTTCACTGGACCATCATGTCCTTTGAAATAGCCTTTCCTTTATAAATACAAGACGGCCGCTTGTTTACGACGTGTACACATCTAACTATTCAGGTCGTCATCTTCCTCATTTCCTAAATACATAACCGTTTTTTCTCCCTCAACCAATCTAATGATCTGCTTTCGTAATTTTGAAGGAAATAAAGGTAGTTCGTTTATATTTTTAATTTCGAGCCATTCATATTCCACCTGATTTTCGTCACTTGGCAGAATAGAACTATCTTGGTCCATCAAACCTATGTACTCGCATAAAAAAACAAAATCTACACGATGAAGGGCTTCACCGTATACACCTTCAATGACAAATTCCAGTGATAACGGTTCTACATCTATTCCGATTTCTTCCGCAACTTCACGCTTCACAGCATCCGTCAGGGTTTCACCTGCATTCTGGCTCCCACCAGGCAGGATGTAGATGACTTCATCATTATCATCCTGCTTCATTGCAAGCATTCTCCCGTCTTTAATGATCAATGCTTTTGCAGAATTTCTAATCTTTCTCTCCATTGCTAATCCCCCATATATATCTGTATCATGTTGTTGAAGGTTGATTCCATTTAACCTCACGATCTCCATGAAAAATATTTTAACATATACATCTAAACAAATTCTGAACAATCAAATCAACTCACTCTTGGCGACCTCCATGAAAGCAGCCATGGACGGAGAGATCCATTTTTCCCGATGCCAGAGCATTTGCGCAGAAAAGGATACATCTGATAAATCCCACGGCAGAGCAACCACTTCCCCATCGCTCAACTCTTTCTTCAAAGCCATTTCAGGTAATAAAGCGATCCCTAGACCAGCCGCAACACATTGTTTAATAGCCTCTACACTGTGAAACTCCAGCTCTGTCAGAGCATCCGCACCTTTCTTCGTTATGGATTGGTCAAAATAAGTGCGATACGAACAGTTCTTCTCGGTCAGCAAAAAATGCTGTTTGTGGAAGTCATCGATAACTAACGCGGAACGCGATGCTAACATATGATCGGGAGAAACCACCATTTGAAAGGTCTCATCCTTTAAAAACTCTGAATGAAGGTCTTTGGAATTAATAGGCTCATCCAATACAAAAACGACATCGGTATGCCCTTCTCTCAGACTTGATTTAAGCTCTTGTCCAGACAAGGGGCGGAACAATAACCGCACACCAGGATAGTCCGCTCGGAAGCGTTTGAACAAGGCTGGAAGAAGATATGCACACAGCACTTCGTCTGCTCCGATCACAACCGTTCCCGCTAATTCTCCGTGCTGACTGGATATGCACTTCGCTTCCTCTACATCGTTTAATATCTTAGTGGCGTAAGGCAGAAACTGCTGGCCAGCATCTGTTAACACGACCTTTTTGCCTAATCGATCCAGCAATTTCACCCCAAGCTCTTCTTCCAGCGATTTGATTTGCATGGTTATGGTAGATGGTACATAGCTCAATAATTCAGCAGTTTGACTAAAGCTGCAGGTCGATGCAAGTGTCCAAAAGGTTTTTAGCTGGCGTATTTCCATGAGTCAGGCACCTCCTAAGTTCAAAATAAATGAATGATATGTTCGATAACGTTTCGTTGAATTGATAATAGACGTATTGTAGAGTGAAATCAAGTTATTACTATTTTATAAGGAGAATCAATCTATGAACGATTATGAAACATATAACCTTGGAGATACATTACTTCAATCGGGACAACAGCTCCCTCAAGCCTTTATCGCTTACAAGACCTATGGAAACTTAAATGCGGCAAAGGACAATGTTATTGTTGTCCCAACATGGTTTGCTGGAATTCACACAGATAATGAATGGTTAATTGGAACAGACAAGGCACTGGACCCCAGTCGCTATTTTATCATTGTGCCCAATATGTTGGGTAACGGTTTATCTTCCTCTCCAAGTAATACCCCTGCCCCATATGATAAGAACAACTTTCCCCTCATCTCCATGTATGACAATGTGCGCGCCCAACATCAACTCATCACTCAAAAATTCGGTATTTCCAAAATTAAACTTGTTGTGGGGTGGTCTCTGGGAGCCACGCAGGTTTATCAATGGGGAACCAGTTATCCTGAGATGGTCGAGCGTATTGCCCCCTTTGGCGGAACGGCAAAGAGCAGCCCCCATACACAGTTGGTATTCGAAGCAATGATCGCGGCGTTACAGGCAGATTCAAATTATAAAAATGGTAGATATGAACGCCCTCCGGTTGCCGGTCTCGCAGCGATGGGAAGAGCTTATGCTCCATGGGGGTTCTCGCAGGCGTACTATTTGGAGAAATTGTACCAATCTGAGGGTTACGACTCCTTGAAATCTTATGTAGAAGATTACTGGGATCAAGTATTTCTACCCTTCGATGCTAACGACTTGATTACCATGTTGCGTACAGGAATCTATGGAGACATTAGCGATAATCCCATAGATGACGGCAACTTCGAACAGGCGTTAAGCAAGATCACTGCTCCTGCACTCGTTATGCCAGGATCAAGTGACTTGTTTTTCACGCCAGAAGACAGTTCATATGATGCTCAGCATATGCCAAACGCGGTGTATCAGCCTATAGAGTCCAAGTGGGGACACTGCTTTGGAATCGGAGCAAACGAAGAGGATTCACTCGTTATCGATCATCATCTAAAGCAATTTTTGGAGACATGAGTAAAAAAAGAAGAAGTACAAAGTAAAAAAAGTGCACAAAGCTCTTTTATCTTTTCTCCGCTACAACTCAAAAGTAAAAAAAGATACCAGTTCTCGTCAATAACCTTTATATCACGTTCCCCCTTTCTCGTTTAGAATATTTTCAAGAAAGCGTTATTGAAATATGACTGATAAGGGGGAAAAGAAATGAACAAGAAAACAAAAGCCTTAGTCTTGTCTGTGTGCATGTCAACCTTATTACTCGCAGCCTGTAGCAATGGAAGCGGTGCTGATAAAGGTTCAACGACGGACACGGATTCCAACGAGGCTGGAACGACAACCATTCATACCGTAACATCAGAATACTCTTCTGCAAAATATCCAAAGGGCGACGACATCACCAACAATGTATGGATTAAGCGATACAAAGAGAAGTTTAATATTGATGTCAAAACAGACTGGGTTAGCGATGAGTACGATACAAAACTCAATCTGGCTATCGCATCGAACGATCTTCCTGACGTATTCAGAGTTAATCCATCACAACTGAGACAGTTAGTCGAAGCAGATATGGTCATGGACCTTTCCGAGGTCTTTGATCAACACGCTTCAGATCGTCTCAAAGGTTATATGGAAGCAGATGCGGACAGTTACGAGTCTGGAAAGAAGGACGGTAAGCTGTACGGGATACCACAGATGCACTGGGGATTAATTGAACAACCAGACTTCATCTGGATCCGGAACGACTGGAAAGAAGAATTGGGAGTCCAAGATCCAAAATCTGTGGAAGACATCAAAAATATCGCACTAAAATTCATGGAAAAGCACGGTGGTTATGGTATAGCGGTAGACCAATCGTTGGATTACCTCAACCTGCTCGCCATTGCATGGAATGCGCATCCAGATATGTGGATGGAGGATAGCACTGGAAAACTCGTGTACGGCTCCGTGCAGCCTGAGATGAAGAATGCGCTGGCTGAGTGGTCAGAATGGTACAAGCGAGGCATCATTGATCCGGAATTTGCAATCAAAGACTTTAATGCGATGAACGCGGACATTGTAGCCGGCAAAGTGGGCATGCAACCTTATTACCAGTGGTGGGGTTATAATCCGGGTGTCGATACGGTATCCAATCTGGGTAAGGACGCTATCTTCTACCCTTATATCATCCCTACCGTTGATGGGAAAGAAGCCAAACAATCCATCTTTTTCGCCAACAACAATTATATCGTCATGAAAAAAGGATTTAAGAGCCCTGAAGAAGTGATCAAAATTTTGAACGACTATGCTTATATTGTGGATGAAGGCAATGGCAAGGAATCCACAGAAACGTTATCCGCCTTGCTGGACAACGATATTGCCCATGTTGTTGGAGCGTTCCGTGTACTTAATCCGAATTCCGATTACGAGCAATTTGAGGCGGTCTCCGCTGCCCTTCAATCCAAGGATACCAGTGGACTCACGACTTCGGGTATGTGGCAAAAATATAACAACAGTGTGGAATTCATAGAGAATGCAACCCCAGGAGCAGTTGGTGATTATTTGCAACAAGGGGCTCCAAAGAATGCGTATGGTCTTGCCAAGAAAGTACTGGACAGCGAGAACTATACAAAGACGGCCTTATGGGGTGTTACGCCAGAAATACTTTCAAGCTACGGAACAACCTTGGATGATATCCTGACCGAAGGCTTCACCAAGATCATTATGGGTAGCGAAAGTATCGATTATTTCGATGTTATTGTCCAGAATTGGCGTGCAGCCGGGGGCGATGACGCAACTCAGGCAGTTAATGAAGCCTACGGGAAGAAATAATCTCGTTTGTCACAAAGAGGGGATGAGGGTCATCTCTCCCCTTTATTTGATAGCGATTACATTTGGCGTACAAGGAACGGAGGAATATGTATGTTGAGAAAATGGAAGCAGCAGAGTCCTTACCATCTCATGTTGATCCCAAGCCTGGTCTTGGTCTTCATCTTTTGTTACATCCCTTTCTACGGACTTATTATTGCGTTTCAGAAGTACAATCCGGGGCTCGGCTTCAACTCGCCATGGGTAGGGTGGGATAATTTTACCCACATATTTAATCAGCCGAACTTCGTAAGAACGATCTGGAATACATTGTACATGTCTGTCTTTAAGATTATCGGTGGTATAATCGTACCCGTAATTTTTGCATTATTGCTTAACGAGGTACTACACAGTGGAATTAAACGTACATTTCAAACACTTGTCTACATTCCGAACTTCCTCTCTTGGGTCATTATGGCTGGCATCATGCTGGATATCCTTAGCTCCGACGGCATTATCAATACATTTCTAAGTGTATTTGGTATTGCACCGATCTCCTTTCTTGGCACACCCTCTATTTTTCCTTGGACGATGATTGTGAGTGACATATGGAAAGGTTTCGGGTTTGGCACGGTTGTTTATTTGGCAGCCCTGACCAGTATTGATCCGGGACTTTACGAAGCCGCGGTGATCGACGGAGCGAAACGGTGGAAACAAACCATCTACATTACGTTGCCTCTACTAATGCCAACCATTGTTTTAATGACCGTACTTTCACTTGGGAACGTACTCAATGCTGGCTTTGACCAAATCTATAATCTCTACTCCCCTGTTGTCTATCAGACGGGTGATATTATTGATACCTATGTCTACCGTTTAGGAATTCAACAAGCACAGTATTCAATTGGTACCGCTGTCGGGTTATTCAAATCGATCATTTCCAGTGTTCTCGTTGCTGTATCGTACATCCTGGCTTACAGAGTGGCTGGCTATCGTATCTTCTAAGAAGGAGGAACTTACATTATGATCTATGATAAAAGTATGAGCAGACGTGTATTTCTTATCATAAACTACACCATATTGCTTCTAATCTCTCTCCTATGTATTCTGCCGTTTATCAACCTGCTGGCTGTTTCATTCAGCAGCAGCGCGGCTGTATCTGCGGGGAGTGTTACGTTCTGGCCTGTGGAATTTACGACAAAAGCCTATGAATTTGCATTAACTGGAGGATCATTTTTCTCCTCTCTCTGGGTAGCCATTCAACGAACCGTTATCGGAACGTTGGTGAATCTGGTTCTGATCGTACTCACGGCTTATCCCCTCTCCAAATCAAAACAAAAATTGATGGGGCGTAATATCTATATGGGATTTTTCATCGTAACCATGTTATTCAGTGGAGGTCTAATTCCAACCTATCTGGTAGTCGTCAAAATGGGACTGATCGATTCCATATGGTCTCTGATCCTGCCTGGGGCCCTCCCCGTATTCAGTATGATTATCCTCATGAATTTCATTCGGGGGCTGCCCGAGGAGATTGAAGAATCAGCCATTATCGATGGTGCTGGGCCTGTACAGGTATTGCTTCGTATTCTACTCCCACTTCTCAAGCCCGCTCTCGCTACGGTTGGTTTGTTCAGTATCGTTGCTCACTGGAATTCGTGGTTCGATGGCATTATCTATATGAACAATCCAGACAATTATCCATTACAAAGTTACCTCCAGACCCTTCTGCAAAGTTTTGAGCAAATCATGCTGAAATCTGGGTCAGATTATACGCAGCTGTTGTCCATGATGAACGCCAGAACGGGGCGCGCCGCTCAGATGTTCTTGGGTGCCATTCCGATTTTACTTGTGTATCCGTTTTTACAGAAATACTTTACCAAAGGTTTGGTGCTAGGAAGCGTCAAAGGGTGAACAAAAGGGCTTGCAGTTCATACCTGTAAGCCCTTTTGTTCATATCTAAACTTATTTTTGTGATCGCTGTACCGCATTATGAGATGCTTAAATGAAAGTATGAATGACTATTTGGCTTCTATGATGGCAGGCAGCAGAATGGAGAAAATGGTGCCTTCACCCATTTTACTCTCCACCTGTATTCCATAGGGTTTCCCAAAATGAAGTTGAATCCGCCGCTGCACATTATGCAATCCAATCCCATTGGTTCCCGTACTTGCACTGGACTTTTCTTCCAATAGATTCTGCATCGTATGATGATCCATACCAACGCCATTATCGCAGATTTCGATTACAACTGTATCCACCCGCAGTTGAATCCGAATGGTAATGATTCCGTCTTCCTCAAGCTCGGCCAGACCATGAAAAATAGCGTTCTCCACAATGGGCTGCAGGATCATTTTGGGCATGTGATAATCCAACACTCTATCCTCAATCTCATACCTCATCTGAATACAATCGTAGTACCTGACTTTCTGGATCGTTACGTAATTCGTTATATTATCAAGTTCCTCACGAATAGTTACGAGGGTTCCATCAGATTTTGTTGCATAGCGGAGCATCGAGATTAAGGCATCGGTCATTTCCACAATTTTATCAGCCTGCTGCATCGAGGCAATCCATTTCACTGACCCAAGGGTGTTATACAGAAAATGTGGCTTGATCTGGTCATGGAGCGCACGCATCTCGGCCTTGGCTTTCTCTATTTCTTCCTGCTGCATCCGTTCGACCAACCGCTTCAATTCATGCGACATTCTGTTAAATCGAATGGATAAATGTCCAATCTCGTCTCTTGATCCAATAGGTTCAACTTGTTCAAACTGACCTTTCTCGACTAGAGCAATATTCCGCAGCAGTTTTTTAATGGGAGTTGTGATCACGTGAGATAAAAAGATGGATATGACGGCAGCAAAAAGAACAATGACAATGGCAAGCGTCACCAGATTACGGCCCAATATTTTGCCATCAGCAGTGAGCTCATCCAAAGGCATATATAAGTAAGTTGTCCATTTTTGCTGACTAAGGGGACTGGTCACCACGACATTTAGTGCTTCAGGCGGACGAACGTTGTCCCGGAACAATGTCCCGATTAATCGTTCGTTCACGTTATATACGATCTTGTCATCCTCATCAACGATCATGAATCTGGAGCGCAGCCCTTCCTGCAAGTTGCGGTTGACGATTTCAATGAATTTGATATCAATGCTGACAACAATCACGCCAAGCAGTTTTCCACTAGTTACATCATGAATTTTGCGAGCGTGTGACACTGCCAGTATTTTATTCTCCAATTGCTCGTCAATTCGTGTTGTGAGGGTAATGGTTCGATCCTTATCATGCATGAACTTTTTAAACCACAATTCGTTTGCTACTTTGAAGTTTGGATCAATGGGTTGATGTGGACTGACAAAAAGGTCTTGCCCCCCGTTCATATTGTAGAGGTAGATGGAGAATACGCGATCTTTCATCATGATATAATTCATCAGAATATTGTATGCGGCAATCTCATGTTGTTCATCACCCTCTCGCAGGAAATCCTGGATCGGAAAACTCCCTTCATGAGTCGCAGACAGATTGTCACTAAGCCCATTGCTGGCGAGCAGCGAAATTTTCTCAATCTCCTTGAGGAACTCGTCAATGCGAATATTCGTCTGTTTGGCCAGATCGTTTAGCAACGTTGTATAGTTCTGTGCCAACAACCGCTCTGAGGAGTAATACGAATTGATTGTCATCACCAATACCGGAAGGATAATGACCGTCATACAGATCACCATAATTTTGTATTTAATTCGGAAGGGCCGAACATGCTTCATATGCTGCACCTCTATTCACCGATTACATTCATCCCTGCTGTAATTCTCGATATTCCTCCGGAGTGACACCTACCGATTTTTTGAAAATTTTACTGAAATACGTGTAATTATGGTAGCCCACCTTTTCTGCGATTTCATACACTCTCATTCCTCTGCTCAATAGATACGCCTTGGCATGTTCAATTCGAACTCGGGTCAAGTACGTAATAAAGTTCTCTCCTCGTTCCTGTTTGAACACACGGCTGAGATATGACGGATTCACACTGATTTGGCTAGCGATACTTTGCAGTGAGATATCTTCCGCATAATACTTGTCGATCAATTCAGTGGCGAGATCGGTGTAAGTGCTTTCCTGTTTGATTTGGGAATCGGTTTGGAAGTAATACGCAATATGAGCAAGCATATCTTGGTGGATATCCTCCCAATACTCCCCCTTTAGAACGATTTCATAGGGTGATTTCTCTGTTAAAGAAGGCGCACCTCTTTCCGTAGCTCGGGATAGATGGGAATGTATCGTTTCCATTACCATGATATATTGCTTGCGAATGCTATTCTCATCTGCTCGCAGCTGTTCCAGATTGGATCGGATTCCTTCAAGGAACTCTTCCGCCTTTTGGTTGTCTTTGCTTACCCACAACTTCAACAAATCTCGTTCTTGTTGCGGGCTTAAAGCCCCCTTAACTTCATGTCGATCTGGGGATTGAACCATATCATCGTAATACAACACCTGATTGCTTCCTGTGAAGAAACCCTGTTGTAGAGCCGTTTCTGCCTCTTGGCAGGCCTTCCTGATGTGAAGGAAACCGGAAGTCATTCTACTTACCCCAGCCGTGAGCGATAGATTCATAAAATCCTTGATCGAAGATAGCAATTTATTACATAGTTTATTCAAGTCGGCGTGTACAGATTGGCTCTCAGGAAGTACATTGACGATCACCCAATATTCTGAGGAACTTTCAACAAAAATCTCTTTCTCCCACTTCGATGGAATGATCTCTTCCATAATATTAAGAATCGAAAATCGGAGCAGCTTTTCCCCCTTCTCAATATATTTCCGCTTTGCATCCTCGTAATAGTTCACGATGAACTTCATGACAACCAACTGGTCCGAACGTATACGAAAATGCAGTTCTTCCGCTTTGGTGACGATATCTTCCTCACTAATGAATCCGCTTACAATATCTTGAAAGAAACTATCCTTTAGATATCTTAGGCTCTTGGAATAGTCCTGTGTTATAGAGGGTGTGTTGGTTGGGTGAACATGTTCACTTTGCAGTTTCTGTCCAACAGTGCTCAGGAGGTCAATAAGGGAGGATTCGGTGATCTCACTTTTAATCAAGTAATCTGAAGCGCCAAGTTTTAGCGCCTCTTTCACATAATGAAATTCGTCAAAATTACTCAGGATGACATACTTACAGGTTTTCAGTACGCAGGAAGCCTCTTGTATAAGCTGTAGCCCATCCATAATCGGCATCTTAATATCTGTAATAATTAGATCAGGCATCACTTCAAGCGCAAGGCTTAATGCCTCTTTTCCATTTGCCGCCTCACCAACAACATAGAAATTATACTCTGCCCAATTCAGCATGGAACGAATTCCAACTCGCATGAGCAATTCATCATCTACGATCATCAGTTTATACATGCGTATCCCCCAACATGAACCATTTTTAGATATTTTACCATTAAACGAACTGTTGCAAAGATGTCTAGCGAACCTTATTGAATTACGGGTATCATAAATAACACTTTTACAGAACGTATGTTCCTGTTATAATATGATTATCGTATTTGGTGTAGCATAACATGCCCGTCTGGAAAGGATACATATCATGAATTTATACAAGTTTGAATTAACGGTGAATGGATATCTATTACGTGTTCATTTCAGTGCATCTGAAGAAAGTGGATTGAAATGGTGCAAACGAGTTGCTTCTGAATTCCAGAATAACGTTGCCAATCTGGAGATCAAGGTTGATATACATAAAAAGCAGAAACAAAAGCATGCACGGGAATATCACGGAAAGCCATATTTGTATGATAGGACACTAAGGAAAAAGCCGCTTGCGAAGAAAAATAAGGTGTCTGAATCATCTGCTGTTATGTAAAGATGTTTACAAGACGTAAGAAAAGACAAAGAACACATTCAATCGTTGTTTGATTTTCATGTTGAGTATAATTATGAGACGTTCTTCTGATGTACCGCATAAGAACCAAGCTTCTTAAAAACAAAAAAAGTCGCACTCTATTTATGCGACTTTTTTTAAGGGATATTCTATTTTATAGTTCTCCAGTTTCTCTAGGTTTCCTTTCTCAGTGCCTCTACAATACTCGTTTGGTTTAATCGATACATCGGCCAAACTGTAGCAACGAGTGTTGTTGTTATGGCACCTGCACAAGCAAGAACAATACTAGACCATGGAATGGCCCAACCTACGTCGAAAGCACCTTTGAAGAGATGATGAATGCCATAGCTCAGTACTGTTCCGAGTATACTACCGTATACCGCAGCGTATAGGCCGTATAAAACACCTTCTAATAGGATCATTTTCCCAACATTACGCTGTGCCATGCCGATCGCTTTGAGTACCGCAAATTCTTTGGAACGTAGAATGAGATTGGTGCTGACGGTGTTCAGTATATTCAGAAAGGCAATCAGGACAATGACACCAATAAATCCATATAAAAAGATCTTGGCGGTTGTCGCGTCGTTTTTAGCTTGAGCAAGTTGTTCCACCTTATCTGTGTAGCTGTAACCTGCATCTTTTTGAGGCAAGGATTTGAGATAGTCCGTGATTGGTTTGTTGGAAATATCGGATTTGGCAAGAATAAAGATTCTGGAGTACGTATCGTTTCCCGTAACCTTCTCTACGACTTCAGGCGTCGTTATGAATTCAAGCACTGCACTCTCATTGTAGTTGCTCGACAATAAGCCTTGATCAACAATTCCAGTTACCGTCATTGTTGTGTAACCACGACCCTTCTCGTCCGAGTCCAAGCTGCGTACTTTGATGTGATCCCCAACCTTGAATTGGGTTTGATCCATAACGATCTGTCTGCCATCCTCTGTTGTCATTCTTAATTTCTGATTGACGATAACACCATTTTCCCGGTTCATCTTCTCTTTGTCGATCTTACCAGCCGTTAGTTTGGATTTCAGAGCATCGAGTCCGTTATCTCCGTAAGATTCGAGGTAATTGTTATCTGTGCGATACCCCTCTCCTTCTTCAACAGAATACATTCCTGGACGGAGTTCATAGTACTTGGGATTCACTTTTTCTTTCGGAAAGGTAGCCATCACTTGATTAATGTAATACGGATAAGCATGTTCTACTGCATCAAGCTTAACAATGTCAGAATATACGGAATCATCGATCCGTTTGGAAGGTCCTTCATAGATAACCGAGTAGGAATAATCGATACCTGATTGCGATGTCTGCCCCAGCAAACCAGCTAGTCCGCTAAAAACAATAAATAGAATCATGCTGACCACTATGGAAAAGGCAGTGATGCGGAAACGCTTTTTGTTCCGCCTGATGTTTCGACTGGCAAACTGTCCTTCAATACCCAACAGTTTTCCCAGCAGTTTTGATTTTCGAACAGATGTGATGTCCTCCACCTTGGTGCTTCCCGAGCTATGAATCGCCTCAAGTGGGGATACCTTCGCTGCCAGTCTCGCTGGTCCGATTGCCGACAGATAAACAGTCAATAATCCCAGTACCCCGGCGATGATCAAAATTGGCAGGGAGATGACCATTTGCATATCATTCAGAAATCCCAACGCCAAAAAGCTGATGTTGTAAAACAGAAGTTTCATAAAAACAGTTCCTGTCAATAATCCAATAGGAATGGCAATCAGACTGAGTATTGTCGCCTCTTTGAGAACTAATTTACGTATTTGTGATGGGGTAGCCCCAATGCACCGCAGCATTCCGAATTGGGAGGTCCGCTCCAGAACAGAAATATGAAACGTATTATATATCACTGCACTCGTACAACCCATAATAATAATGATGATTGCTGCGAATGCATATAACAAACTATGATTTACACCTTCATAGGTGCTTTTGCCATACAGCTTAAGCAGTTCATTATTATATTCGACTCGAATATTTTTATATTGAATATCCTTATCCAACGCTATGGCAGAGCCTTGATCCACTTGCTCTAGCTTCAACGAAGAAATCATCGCTTCCGTCTTCGCCTTAATATGATTCATCGATTTCATTTTGACATAAATAAAATAATTTTTATCCGCATCGATTTTTTCATTATCTTCATACGTGATGGCTGGTAAAATGAAGCTGGCAGACCACGAAGCGTTAGTACCTGTCTTCATAAACCCTACAACGGTGAATTCTCTCTCTTTTTGTGGGTGAAAGTCTTCATCCAGATCCCAGCCAAAATCACCCAAGCCATTGATCGGTTTGATCTCCCCGGTTGATGCGACAGTTCGCTCTCCCAGACTCAGAGTAATCGAATCTCCAAGCTTTGGTTTGGTCGCAAAACGATCCAGGCTCCAGGTCGAAAGAAGAACCTCATGCGAATTTTTGGGCAGCCTGCCCGAATCCAGCTGAACCTGGAGCATGTTCATCGCATCGGCATCATAGCCTTTGAGATTCAAATACCGATAAGGTGCAGCAAACGGGTTTTCCTTCTTTTCTTTCTCACTCGTTTTGCTGATGACCGAATAACCTTCTCTGCTGATAATTCCAGCACTCTCTACGGATGTGTTATTGACGACTCTTGAGACTGCTTCTCCTGGTAATCCGTTAAAAGAAACATGGTAATCCCCGTACTCTTGAACGGTTTGTCGAACCACCTTGTCTCTGAAGCTAAGGCCAATGGTTCCGATGGCTGTAAGTAGTGTCACGGACAAAATAATACCAACAATCGTGAGTATTGATCTTTTTTTCTGCCCTAGCAAATATTTTTGGGTAAGACTGGTATACCTATTCACGATTCTTTCACCCCTGTTTGCTGCAAGAGTGTGCCGTCTTTTATATTTACAACACGGTCCGCTCGCTGGGCCACATTCAAATCATGTGTGATCATAATCAAGGTTTGATTGTACTTTCTGACGGAGTAGGTAAGCAGATCTACGATTTCTTTACTGTTCTTGCTGTCCAGATTGCCCGTTGGTTCGTCAGCCAAAATAATCGATGGTTTATTGATCAATGCACGTCCAATTGCAGTTCGCTGCTGTTGCCCGCCTGATAATTGGGACGGAAGGTGCTGCCTTCGATCGCTGAGTCCCAGCACGCTCAATAATTCCTCAAGATAACCCTCGTCCACATGTTTATTCTCAAGCAGCATCGGCAATTTAATGTTCTCTTCCGCAGTTAACACCGGGATCAGATTGTATGATTGGAAAATAAAACCGATTTTGCGTCTTCTGAACACAGCCAGTTCATTTTCACTTTGAGAATACAGGTCCATACCGTCAATAATGACGTGGCCACTTGTCGGTTGATCCACTCCCCCGAGCAGATGCAGCAATGAGCTTTTGCCAGATCCGCTGGCGCCCACGATCGCAACGAATTCTCCTTGATTGACGGACAGATTAACATCTCTCAATGCTTCCACCCTAGCCTCAGCACTTCCGTATATTTTACATAAATGATCGGTCTTCAAAATTTCCACCTTGTTGTACCTCCAGTTGTATGATTAACATTGCTTGATTGTTATTATAGGTGTGGAAGCTTACGTTGAAGTGAAGAAGAAGCTTACATTATCGTAAGCTTCTTCTTAAGTCCTCTCTTTTTTGAAAAATGAAATTCTGAATGTTGTCCCTTCTTGAAGCACACTCTCCACCGTAATGATCCCTTGTTGTTCCTCAATGATCGATTTGGTCAAAGCCAGACCAATCCCTATACTGTTGGGCTTGTTATGGTTCTTTCCTTTATAGAATCGCTTGAAGATGTGAGGCATATCATCGGGATGAATACCTTCGCCGTTGTCCTGAATAATGATTGTATCAAACAGTGCGTTCTCCTCCAAATGGATTCGAACCTCCCCCTCTGGTGGGGTGTGTTCCAGTGCATTTTTTATCAAATTCATGACAGCTTCCTTAAGCCATTCTTCATCTGCCTGCACAAACGCATTCTCACTTCCGAGGATGGACATGTTTGGCCGCTTCTGATCTGCTACCGTCCGGAGTGAATAGACAACGCTCTCCAACATCTCCCTTAGCTCGATCCTTTCTTTTCGAAATCCAATTGCGCCTGCTTCGACTCGTGCCAGCTTGAGCAGGCTGATGATGAGCCATTCCATTCGATCAAGCTGCTGCCGACTTCGTTCCAAAAACGTCATTCTCATTTCTTCTTTCATCCCGGGATCATTCAGCAGATTTTCATTGAACACAATCAGAGAAGCCAGGGGTGTTTTCAGCTGGTGGGAAATGTCGGATAACAGATTGCGCAGAAAGGTTTTTTCCTGCCGGAGTAGCTCCAAGCTGTTGGTTAATCTTCCAGCCATTGCATTAAAGCTCCGGCCGAGCGCACCGAAGTCTCCATCCTCCGTCTCAGGCAGTTTTTTATCGAATTGCTGTTCCACAACCTGCTCCGCCGCATGGGAAATGGTTCTGATTTTTACGAAAAATGTACGATACTCCCACAGAAGCAATACCATGAGTGGAATCAGGAACAACAATACTTGAGTCGCTGTTTTTAAGGGTAATGCTCGTCCTGAAAGAGCCGGCTGCTCTTCTATAGGCATGTCCTCCTGATAACCGTATTGTGCAAGGATACGTTGCCCCTTAGCGATTTCATCGGTCTGGGCTCCTTGGGTAACAAAGTGAATCACCTCACTCTCCAACTGGGGATTTTTCATCAACAGATGTCCGATTAGGGCGCTATTTTGATTCACGATAGTTGTATTGATGCTATCAACTTGATGCTGCATGTATAAAAACATCATTAACGACAAAAGAACTTGCAGAGCAAGCACTTTAATGGCGATGGATTTCCACTCTGGATTTCGCATGACTTCAAACATGTTCATCTCCCTATAACTTCCACGTTCCATTTATATCCGATCCCCCGAACGGTTACGATATATTGTGGTGCTGCAGGAATATCTTCGACTTTCTCTCTTAATCTGCGGATA
This sequence comes from Paenibacillus amylolyticus, assembly GCF_047302515.1. Classification (GTDB taxonomy): domain Bacteria; phylum Bacillota; class Bacilli; order Paenibacillales; family Paenibacillaceae; genus Paenibacillus; species Paenibacillus amylolyticus_G. The sequence continues at coordinate 2,537,174 of NZ_CP168019.1, forward strand.
TGGACAGAGAGCGTATTATCATCAATGAAGTCACCCGAGAGATCCCAGAGATGATTCAGAATTGAACTTCTGCTGCATATCTGCTTCGGATGAGAGATCAACATCAATAGTAGTCGGTATTCAAGCGCCGTCAGTGTAACTTCACTATTGTATTTGAGTACAGTTCCCTCTAAAATACGCACCTGGATGTTATCGGATATCCATAAGCTTACTTCTTGTTTTCCCTTGTTGTTACGTCGTAATACGGCTTTAATTCGTGAAATAAGTTCTTTGGTTCGAACAGGCTTGGTTACATAGTCGTCTGCTCCGAGATCAAGCCCTGCGACTACGTTTGCTTCCTCATCCAAAGCCGTCAAAAAGATAATGGGCACTTGCGACGTTACCCGAATCTCACTGCATAGTTGATATCCCGATCCATCAGGCAAAGTGACATCCAACAAAATCAGATCGATCGACTTTGCCTGCAGTGCCTGTCTAGCTTCTTCCAAGTTCCCCGCCACAACGACCTCATATCCTTCATTGGACAATGTATATTGAATACCAAACACCAGATTATCATCATCTTCTACGAGTAATAAGCGATTCATCGTACACCTCAGCTCATGCTAGTTTAAATTTGTATTTATTTCATGTTGATTATAGAGTTCCTGCGTCATTATACATCATTTGAGTTCATACAAGTGAATGTTTGCTCACTTTACGATGTTCTCGATGGATCAACAAAAAGACTAAAGAACAACTTACTGATGAGAACAGATAACATCAGTAATGTTCTATAGCCTGCTATTAAATACTACCGACACCTTGAATAGGACTGATATTCGTTTTTACGCCCCAGCGTCTCCAATCATTTGTCGTTCAATTTGTTTCATTTCATAAAAATAACCTTTTTGCTCCATCAGCTCGGAGAAGGAACCCGATTCCACAATCTTGCCTTGGTCCATGACCACAATCCGATCCATTTCTTCCAATCCCGTCAGCCGATGGCAGATCAGGAGAAGTGTATCTTCGGCAGCTTGTGCAAAAAGATGCTGGAGCACACGTTGTTCTGTGACGTAATCCAGCGAAGAAGTTGGCTCGTCCAGAAGCCATAACCGTCCTTTGCGTAGCATGGCCCGTGCGAGAGCCAGCCGCTGCTTCTCACCATCCGACAGGTTCTCCCCTTTTTCATAAACCAAATCACTCAACAACTTATTCGACAGTTGGACTTTATCCAGCACAGCCGACAGTTGTTCATCTGAATGTTCTTCTCCATTCAGCAACAGGTTGTCCCGGATGGTTCCCCGGAAGAAATGACTTTGCTGCAACACAACATTCGCGTTTTGCCAAATGCTCTCTTCATTTAATTCCTGCACCGGAACATCGTTTAACCGGATATTGCCAGACGTTGGTGTACGTAGCTTGAGTAACAGATCGATAATCGTTGACTTACCTGACCCGCTCGGCCCGACAATCGCTGTTTTGGAGCCTGCTGCAAGTTGCAGGGAGAGCTCCCTCAGCGCCGGTCTCCATTCCCCTTCATATTGGAAGTTAACACCGGATAGTTCAATCGAAACCGACTGATCGGCTGACACTTCACCGCTTGGCTGTACAGGTTGCACATCGGAGGTTGGCACCGTTTCCGCCAGTCGCTGAGCGGCGTGTTCACTGTCCAGTTTATATAGAGGCAATATAGCCATTGCGGCAGCTTCTTCGAACACGGTCTGCGTGGCCAGGATCAACATGGCGAGAAATACACCGGCAAACGCTCCATTCACAATTAAGAAGGCGCTCAGTGCTAGCACACCCCATGTAACAAGATACGTCACAAAAACGTGCATGGATTGCCCGCGCAACAGGTGCGAAGCGGCTTGTTTCTGTTCCGTTGCCAATGCAGCGGAAGCCTGCTGAAGCTGTTGCTCACGCTGTTCCAATTGGCCGTACACTTTCAAATCCCTGAAACCATACAACACTTCGGTTACTTCCGTGGACAGCAAGGCCCGTTGCTGGCGGACACGTCCGTGTATTTTTCGCTGACCTAACAAGACAATACCTGGTACAACAAATGCCGTAATCAGCATACCTAGTACTAACAAACACGCAATCCAGATCGAAAAGGCCGAAGTGAACAGCATGGTAGCCAAAAACACCATAACGACCATGATGGGTGGATACGCGACCCGCAAAAAGTAATTTTGCAAGCTTTCCACATCACCCACGATCCGCGCAAGCAGATCCCCGCTTCGGTTTTTGTTCAATATACCTGGCGTTACCGGGATCAGTTTGGCAAAAAAGGACGTCCGCAAACGGCTCAGCATGGAGAATGTTGCCCTGTGCGAATACAAGCGTTCCCCGTAGCGACTTGCCGCTCGAAGGAAACCAAGTAGTTTGACCATGGAGGTGAGTACAATTAAGGTGTACAGCGGTGGCGCAAATACCGTTTGCGATATCATATACCCACTCGCGGAAAAGAGAGCTACCCCTGCTATGCCGGCGATAAATCCGCCCAATATCGAAAGCAAGATATCCTTGAGCTCCTGAATCATCGCTTTTGACAGAATCGTCAGCTCATTCATGCTAACCCTCCTTTCCGTTGTACATCAACCATCTCCGCATATTGAGGCAGGCGCGCCAGAAGCGCTTCATGATGTCCTGAATCCACTAATACCCCACTATCCATAAACAAAATGTTGTCCGCATGTTGAATTGTATATAAACGGTGTGCCACCGTAATCATCGTTGCCGTTTTGGCTAATGCCGCAATAGATTGTTGCAATACCCGCTCGGTGTGTAGATCCAGTCCTACGGTGGGTTCGTCGAACAAAATGACGGATGGTCTCTTCAGAAAAGCACGTGCTAAGGCAAGTCGCTGCTTTTCCCCACCAGACAGCCCCCGGCCACCTTCACCAACAAATGTGTCCAGTCCCTGCTCCAATTGAGCGACAACGCCAGCAAGTCCTGCTTCCTCTGCCGCCTGCTCAATTTTAGCTCTGGAGACGTTCCGACCCGCGCCAATCGCTATATTTTCGGCAAATGTACCTGCAAAAATATACGGATGCTGTGTAATATAGCTAACACGTTCAAACCATGCAGCCTCATCATGTTGCGAAAGCTGGCTTCCGTTAACCAGAACCGCTCCCGAATCTGGTTTCAGTAAACCGGCAATGAGATGAAGCAACGTGGTTTTACCTGAGCCGCTTTTGCCTACAATAGCAATCTGTTCTCCCGGTCCAATCGAGATCTGTCCTGTCTCAAGTCCAAAGGAATCAGGTGTGTACTGGAATCGGACATCGTTCAGTTCAATGGTTGGTGGCATTGGAATCAACTCGGCACGAGCTGTACGAAGCTCTTCCGTCTTTGCAATTGCATCGACATCGGTTAATTCGCTTTGATCCGGTCCTTCTTCAGGCTTCGTTTGTGTGCTCTTGACACTAGTGTCCGCGAGCATCTGTTCCACCTTGCGAATGGCCCCCATACTGGTTCGCCCGCTGTGAAAAGCCGTTCCTGTATTCTTCAACAGACTGTAAAACTCAGGGACGAGTAACAACACGAGAAAGGCTGTGTGGAAGCTCATCGATTTGAACACGAGTAACTGGATAGCCAGTTCAAGCGCGACGATACCAATGCTTAACATCACAATGGATTCCAGCATAAACGTATTAGTAAATGCAATCTTCAAAATGCCCATGGTGGCATCACGATACCCCAGACTGCTGCGTTCAATTTCCTGTTGCTGACGTTTAGCCCGTCCGAATATTTTTAACGTAACCAGCCCTTGAAGCGAATCCAGGAATGTACCGGAAAACTCGGCAAGTTGCGCGTATTTCTCTTCTGATTTGTTCTTTGTCTGGAGCCCAACCAGGATCATGAACAGCGGGATAAACGGTGCCGTAAACAGCATAATCCAGCCTGTGTTGGCGTGCTGCGTAAACGTAACAACCAGAATCAGAATCGGGATCATCGCAGCTTCCATCATTCGAGGCATATATTGACTGAAATAACTGTCAGCCTCATCCACAGCATCCAAAGCAACGCTGACCTTTCCTCCCGTCTGCCCACGAAGGGTTGAAGGCATGGAAGCGCGGGTCAGATTTTGCAACACAGATGCTCGCATATTCGTCTTGGCACGGGCTGCCATATGCAAGCCCACTTTCCCATTACCATACGACAATAGTGAGCGTACAGCCATAACAACCAGTAATAGGCCAAGCAACAGGATCACTGATGAAAAGGAAGCTTTCTCTACAAAGATTCGCTGGACTGCTTCAGCCACCAAGGTGGCCTGGCTTATAATAGCTACACCAAGGGCCAGCGAAATGATCGCAAGGAGAAGTCTGTTTTTTCGTTGTAAAGACATTTGTTGCGAGATCAGATTGGATTTGGCTCTCCTCTTCATTGAACGCTCCTCCTTTATTTTTTCCCTTTCACATAATCCGCATCAAACAGGAACAGTTTGAAGACCAGAATAAGAGAAGGAATTAACAGGCACAGACCACCGATAAACACAACGACGAGTGCAAAGCCCATTGCAGGTGATGTGGCGCTACTCTGAATGGTGATGTATGGATCGAGAATGTAAGGATATTGCCCAATCCCGTAAGCGAAAAAGGCTGTGAGAAATTGCAGCATGATGCATATAAAAGCTAAACCATAACGGCGTCCGTTATATAACAGCCACATGGCAATCATGAAAAACGCAACGGAAAGCGCCAGCAGCCACCATAAATCCATCATATTTTGAAAATGACGCTCATTGTGTTGACCCAAATATATAAATGCAGTCAGCGCGAGAATAATGGTCGGTGTGCTCCAGAACAAAGCATAGTTCCGCATCAGCTTCAATGCCGAATGGTCCTCTGCGCGAGAAGCGTAAAATGTGAGAAATGACCCACTAATGAACAATACGGACACGATCGCCAGTCCAACGATGCTCCACGATAATGGATTCGTAAATAGCGCCCAGTAATCCAGGGAAACGGTATCTCCCTGCTTCAAAATAAAGCCACCTTCAGACAGGGTCAGTGCCACTGATAATGACGCTGGAATAAGCAACCCTGTAGCTCCATATAAGAACAAATACACGATACTTTTTTTGGAACCATAATTTTCGAAAGCATAGAACGACCCACGAATGGCAAGTAGAATGACGGCAATACTTCCTGGAACAAGCAGCGCGGAGCCATAATAATAGGCCGTGTCCGGGAAAAATCCGACGATACCAATATAGAAAAAGACAAAAAATACATTGGTGATCTCCCAGACAGGTGATAGATAACGGGAGATCAGACGATTAATCAGATGATCCTGCTTTGTCAGGCGTGCATAAAAGGCAAAGAAACCTGCTCCAAAATCAATGGAAGCTACAATAAGATAGCCGTACAAGAACAGCCAGAGTACCGAAATACCAATTAATTCATAACTCATCAGACCTGATCCCCTTTCTTGGCTGATTGATCATGCTTCTCCTTCAACCATTTCTCCATCTCGAGTTCAGCAGGATTGTTATTGAACAACCGTCTCAGTACGACGACACACATAACGCCTAGCAGGATGTAGAGAAGCAAGAAGACAAAAAATAAAATTCTCACACTCGGTGAAGAAGTAGCAGCCTCTTCTACCCGCATATAACCTCGGATGATCCATGGCTGCCGCCCGATCTCTGCATAGAACCAACCCATCTCAACGGCTAGAAAAGCAAGCGGTGCACTCAGTGCAACCATACGAAGCATCCACTTGTTAAACTGATTACGTTTCTTCCAGAATACAAACAGGAAGTACAGACTTGATATAGCAAGCAGAGCGAATCCAATACCAGCCATTAGATCAAACAAATAATGCACAAGTAAGGGCGGGTGTTCATCTGGTGGAAATTCGTTCAGCCCGGTTACCTCGGCGTTAAAGTCTCCAAAGGCAAGGAAACTGAGCAGTTTCGGCAAATGAAGAGCGCCTATAATTTCATGTTCTGCATTCAGCCATCCCAAAAAAATCAAATCCGCGCCGCTTTCCGTCTCGAAATGCCACTCGGCAGCTGCGAGCTTCTCCGGCTGATGCTCAGCCAAAAACTTGGCAGACACATCTCCAGCTAAGGAATTTAATAAACTGAATACCAGCACAACGGCCATCATGAGATTCAAGCCTTTTTTGTGGTAGGCTGACACTCCTTTTCTCAGCATCGCAAAGGCTGCTATTCCTGCTAACAGGGCAGCTCCTGTCAGATAAGCCGAGCTTAATACATGGAACACTTTGGAGAACGTCGCCGTATTCAGCATCGCTTGCACGGGGTTCACTGCCATGAATTGACCTGCTTCCATAACAAAACCTTCAGGCTGGTTCATGAATCCGTTCACTGTTGTAATAAAAACAGCAGACATGCCTGCCCCGGCGACAATTGGGATAGTTAGCAACCAGTGGATATACGGATTTTTGAACCGATCCCACGTATACAAGTAAATTCCCAGGAAGATGGCTTCAAAAAAGAATGCGAATACTTCCATAAATAGTGGCAGTGCAATGACATTCCCGGCCAGCTTCATAAAATTCGGCCATACCAAGGCCAACTGCAGTGAGATCGCTGTGCCTGTCACAACACCAACAGCCACAGATATGACGAACCCTCGTGACCACCTCTTTGCCATAAGTATGTAATGGTGATCCTTCTTCCGAATGCCGATGAACTCTGCAATAGCAATCATCAAAGGTACGCCGACACCAAGCGTTGCAAAAATCACGTGAAATCCCAGCGTCAAACCAGTCACTAACCTGCTCCATAACACCGTATCAATAGCCATTCTTTGTGTTGCCTCCTTTCAAACTCTGTTCAATTTAGAAACATTCAATATCAGCTTTGGCCAAGCTCAATGCAGAGTTGCGAAAAAATTCACAAAGTTAGGTATGACGATATCTTGCCACACCTTGATGCACTTAAAGTACTAACCAAGCCTATTAATCAAAATTATTATATCTTTATTTTTACCTAATTCAATCAAAGACACCTCTTCTACCCTAAACGTTCAAGAAAGGATCAACTCTTTCTGACAACTTGGTGAAAATCAAAAAATACACCCAATGGAGCTATTGATTCATTGGGTGTAAACGTGTTATTGCACGGAAAATTCTCTATTTTACTTTCTCCGGACTCACCGCACCTGCCTCGCGACGTACGCTCATGATGATCAGTGATGCAGCTAATACCGTAAGGATGATTCCAAGCTTCTGAAATCCTGTCACATTGAATGTATCCCCCATAACAATTCCAATCAATAACGACGATAAAATGGTCCCCAGGTAGCGTGATGTATTAAAAATACCCGATGCCACTCCGATCATTTCTTTCGGTGTGCTTTTAAACAGTGCTGCTTGCATGCCGACCGCGTTTAGGCCATTACTTATTCCAAATAAAGCTAAAGCAACAATGATTATGAAGATTGGAGAAGTTTCATTCATAACAACGATCAATATAGAGCCAAATGTCATTAAAGAAGCGGATACGATCAGAGCTGGCCGTGATCCTGATCCGTCAATCCAGCGCCCTGCGATCGGAGCAATAATGACTGAACATAACCCCAAAGCTAGCATACTCATTCCTGTATGAACTTCGTTGAGATGTCGTACCTGCTTCAAATACGTAGGAACTCCAAAAAAAAGTGCGTAAAACAGGATGTTCACCAGCATGTATTGCACATTCACCCAAGTCATCTCCGGATATGAGGAAAATGTTCGCAGAGGGATAAAAGGCGTGGCTGCTTTTAATTCATGTCGGATGAACATGACGAGTGCGATTAACCCGATCCCCCCTGTCAGCAGATGCCATGTTGAAATATCTCCTGTGGAATTTACTGAAAGTAAACCGATGAGCAGAGTCACCAAAGCTACCGTAAACATCAGGATACCTGGTGCGTCAATTAACGCAAGCCATTGCCGAATGGACATGTGACCAGAGATAGACGGAGATTGCTCGTCCTTCGGAATTGTTTTCCAGGCGAACCAAAAACTCGCCAAGACAAACGGAATATTAACGAAGAATATGCTGTGCCAGTCCCACCAATGAATCAATACTCCACCAATAAAAGGTCCAATTGCAGCCGCTCCAGAAAGGAATATAGCCAAGGTGGACAAGGCGGAGGCTTGTTTTTCAGTCACGTTAATTCTGACAATCGCCATTCCGACGGCCACCATCATGCTTGTGCCAATTGATTGAACGATCCGGAATACGATGAGCCACGAAAAACTGGGAGACCACGGAGCTAACATGGACGATACAAAAACAATAACAAGACCCATGAGGAATATCTTCCTGCGGCCAAACAAATCACTACACTTGCCCATGACGGGTTGAGCGACAGCACTGGCAATGTAAAATGATAAAATAATCCACGAAACGGCTGTAAAATTAAGTTGATACACTTGTTGTAGCCTGGAGATTGCCACCGAAATCATGGAGGAATTCAACGGATTCAACATAATTCCGAATCCAACAGCTAACATCAATCCTTTATTTCGAACGTTCATTGGTGCACCTCTCTCTCTTCTGCTGTTATCTTACTTGAACCTATTCATTTATTCCAACGCATTATATGTTATGATTTGATGAACTAGAAGGAATGAAGGAATGGTGTAAATGGAACTTCTTCAACTAAAATATTTCCTGACAGTGGCCCGATGCGAACATGTTACGGAAGCTGCGGGAAAGCTGCATGTCACGCAATCCTCCCTGAGCAAAACGATACAACGATTAGAGGACGACTTGGGAGTCCCTTTATTTGATCGAATCGGGAGAAAGCTGCGACTAAACGACTTTGGAAGAACATTTCTTCAGCGAACTGAAAAAGCCTTATTTGAATTGGAACAAGGAAAGCGGGAAATCGCTGACCTCTCCAACCCGGATCAGGGTACACTGCAATTGGCGGTGACTACGGCGAGCACATTGCCAGGTATACTGCGGGAATTCCGGAAAAACAAGCCGGATATTCAGTTCCATGTGCAAATGGTTTCGTTAGAAAACATGTCCAGACTTCTACATCGGGGCGAGGTGGACTTTTGTCTCTCCTCCCCTCCGATTCAAGGTGACGATATCGAATGTCAGATACTATATGACGATCCGATTGTAGTCGCTGTTCCTATGGGTCATCGATATGCAGACCGAAGCAGCATTCAATTAACCGAGCTTAAGGACGAGCGGTTTGTTGGGGTGAAGCAAGGGTATGGGGTTCGTGATATGGTAGATTCCGTATGTCAATCCGCTGGTTTCCTACCGAAGTATGTATATGAAGGTGATGAGCCTGCAAGATTAACAGCCCTTGTTGAAGCGGAGATTGGTCTAGCATTTATACCTAGCACAGCCAGAAACCCGCATGAGCGCATTAGATATCTTCAGGTAGAGGAACACCAGCTCGTTCGGGAAATCGCTCTACTTTCGCACAAAAACAGATATATTTCCAAAGCCGCTTTAGAGTTTCGCAGCGTGGTTATGGACTATTTCAGTGCTATGCCATGAGCATAAATTCAATCCAAAGGAGATGTCATTTTGATATTAAAAGCAGAAAAAATTTGATCATATTTCAGAAGAACGGCTAGTCATCCGACCATTACAGAAAGACGACTATGAAAATAGGGTTTATACACGAAAATAATGAATGGACCGATCACTTGGTGTATTACAAAAATTCTAATTAAACGGTTCATACAACTTACTCTAAAACAAGGGAACTCCATATCAAGAAGTTCCCTGTTTTCTATGTTTGTTGAATATTCTTCTTTTTGCGATGAAGGGTTACCACTCCAAAACTAGCTACTGAAACCAACAATAGGATCATTGCATTACTGGAGATTAATGATTGCACTGTATCTAGTTGTAATAATTGCGTAATTATCCTTCCCTCATACGGTGAAAGTGTGGCTCCCAAGTTATACGCGATCAGAACAATGGTGGTACCCAACTTTGCCACTTTGGCGATGTGTTGAGCAAAAGTATGCAATAAATAGGGCATTATACAGCGGAATGAAAACCCGATGATCATTGAGCACACGGTAGTAAGAATAATACTTTGCGAGATCGTCGTAACGAACATCGAGCTTCCAAGTAACAGAATCGATAATGGAACGATATAGTTACCGAATGTTTTGTATACTTTTCCAAAAGAAAAGCCGGCAACAAAAGCTCCCAAACCTATAAATGCAATTATGTTGCTTCCGTTTGTCGCAGTTCCGATATTTTTTTCCAAAATCAAAGGAGTAATCTGTAAATTATAATTGATGAAGATAGCTACAATCACAAATAATAAGAGACCATAGCCAATCATGGAGTGCACCCCTTAGAATAGACATTGGAAAAACCCCTGGGTTTAGCCGATGAAATTCTAGGGGGTGCATTTTTTTATGGCGATTAAAGGACAAAAGTATAAAACGTATTCGGAGAAGATAAAAAAGAGGCTATTCGTCTGCATACGGTTGAGGGCTGGACTTACCGAAAGATCAATGAACATTTGGGAATTCATGACCCGGGACGAATGAAACGCTGGATGCGAAAACACCGGGAACAAGGCGAGTTTGGACTGATGGATCAGCGAGGTCGACGGAAAGAATATTTGGATCAAGAACGCTATGTGCAAAAACTGAAACGGGAGAATGAGTTGCTAAAAAAGTGCTTGGTAATCTGGAAGGAGGAAGCAAACAAGAAAGATTTCAGATCATAGAAAAAGTAGCGGCATACGGGGATATCCAGAAACTTTGTGATGTGTTTGGCGTGTCACGGAGTGGATTTTATGCCTATGTAAAACGTAAACGATTCGATCGCGACGCAAAGGCGAAGAAACAGGTGCTTCAAACGTATCAACGATATGAAGGCAAATATGGTTATCGGCAGCTCCAGTTGTTCCTTTGGCAAGATCAGGGGATTTGGATGAACCACAAAAAGGTGCTACGCCTGATGCAAATGCTCGGTATTCAATCTCGAATCCGTCGTAAACGGCGCTCCAACAGCTCGTATGCACCTGCGCAGCGTGTAGCAGAGAACCGCTTGAAGCGAGATTTCAGTGCAGAAAAACCGAATCAGAAATGGGTCACGGACATTACCCAGTATCGTGTGGGAGAGCGCTGGATATATCTTTCAGCCATAAAGGATCTGTTTAATAACGAAATTGTGGCCTACGAAATAGGCGAACGCAATGACAATGAACTGGTGCTCCGCACATTCAGCAAGGCGTTTGCGAAGCAAACAGACGTGACCGGACTAGTCGTTCACAGCGACCAGGGATTCCAGTACACATCTCATGCTTACCACGACATGCTGCCAAAGGTTGGCGCCCAAATCAGCATGTCTCGCCGAGGAAATTGTTATGACAATGCCTCGATGGAGAGTTTCTTCTCGCATCTCAAAACGGAAGGACTCTATCCTTATCATATCCGAACGCTTACCGAAGCACAAAGCAAAATCGAAAAGTATATCCGTTTTTACAACCGAAAACGACCACAACGGAAACTAAAAAAACTGACGCCGGTAGAGTACCGACGCCAGTTTGCAGCCTAGGGTTTTTTTTATAATGTCTACTAAATGGGGTCTTGACCAATCATGACTTGAAGGGCTTTTTTATTATTTGTGTGGCTTGGATTCGTGGTGACCTCTTCTCTTCTATTAAGCTCTTTTTTATCAGAAGGAACGAAAATCAGGAATGCAATGAAAATAGGAAGTGCCAGGGCGTAGACATAAAATGATGTGTGCCAGCCCATTTTCAATAGTTGACCAACGAGTAGTGTTAGACAAATGCCTCCTAATCCCTCAAAGGCACTTTCTAAGCCAATTACGGTTGCTTGTTTACCTGGATTTTTATGATACATATCACTGATCATCTGAATGATGAGCCGGTTAAATAAACCTACACCTAACCCAAACAAACAGCGAGAAATGAACAGCAACGAAAAAAGGTCATGATACAATGCAGGGAATACTCCCGCAATGAGAACAAGTCCTAATCCAGTTAGTATAGTTGCTTTCTTCCCAATAAGAAGTTCAAGTCGATTAGCAATTAACACACCAAGAATGACAAATAATGAAGGTATGGTCGTTAATAATCCTACATGTGTTACCGATATCTCTGGAAAATCATTGGTTATCGCAGGAATGTTAGCGGCAATCACTGGACCTGAAGAATTTAATAACGCAACGGACAATAACGAATATGTTTTAAGCTTCTCCATGGATATTATAAAAAACCAACTCCTAATGTTTGTATTTGCTCCATATGGCCGATAGTTAGCCTTGATGCTACGATAAATGGATAAAGCAGTAACGCATAAGTCGATGACTTCATACGTTACTGCTCAGTCGATTAGAGTTCTTTGCCGTTACTTTGAACAACTTTTTTGAACCATTCAAAGGATTTTTTCTTGTTGCGTTTCAACGTACCATTTCCAGCGTCATCTTTGTCGACATGTATGAAACCGTATCGTTTACTCATCTCTCCAGAACTTGAGCTTACTAAATCGATGCATCCCCAGGACGTGTAACCCAACAACTCTACGCCATCTTCTTCCACTGCTGTTATGAAAGCTTGGATGTGTTGACGTAGATACTCGATTCTATAATCATCAGCAACATATCCCGTCTCATCAGGAGTATCTATCGCTCCTAAACCATTTTCAACGATGAATAGTGGCTTTTGATAGCGGTCATACAAGGAGTTCATTGTAATTCTGAGACCTTCAGGATCGATTTGCCATCCCCATTCACTTGTTTTCAAATGAGGATTGCGCAGTGTCGGAAACAGGTTAGCTGCCGTTTGTGTGTTTACTTCCGGGTCTGCACTGGTTAATCGTGAACCATAATAACTGAACGAAACGAAATCAACCGTATTATTTTTCAAACATTCCTCGTCCCCGTCTTCCATGGCTAAATGAATATTCATTCGTTCTAACATTTTCTTGGCATAGTTTGGGTATTCTCCCCGGGATTGTACATCGACGAAGAAGTAATGCTCGCGATCTCTTGTCATGGCTTTCCAGACATCATCTGGTGCACATGTATAAGGGTAAGTGTTGGCGCCCGCTAACATACACCCAATCTGAAATGCCGGGTTAATTCTACGCGCAATTTCAGTTGCTTTTGCACTTGCGATCAATTGATGATGAGCCGCCTGATACTTCACAGCGTCCTCATTCTCACCTTCTTCAAACACTAGACCTGAGCTGCCAAAAGGTAGATGCAAGAGCATGTTAATTTCATTAAAGGTAAGCCAATACTTCACTTTATCTTTATAACGGGTGAAGATCGTTTCACACAATCTCTCATAATAATCCACCATTTTTCGACTTCTCCACGATCCAATGGTTTTCACCAAATGAATAGGGACATCAAAATGGGTAATGGTGACTAACGGCTCAATGCCATACTTCAAACATTCATCAAATACATTTTCATAGAATTTCAAGCCCTCTTCGTTGGGTAACTCGTCATCTCCATTAGGGTAGATCCGAGTCCATGCCAAAGATAAACGGAAACACGTAAAGCCCATCTCTGCTAATAAAGCAATGTCTTCTTTATAACGATGATAAAAATCAATAGCCTCATGACTCGGATAAAAATGCTCTTGATCACACTCCAACATTTTTAATTGCCCTCGCATGACAGGAACACGATCTTTCCCTGCCGGGATTACATCAACTGTGGATAGTCCCTTGTTGCCTTCTGCATATCCACCTTCACATTGGTTAGCAGCAACTGCCCCACCCCACAAAAAGTCTTTTCTTAAAGTCATTAAAACACACTCCTAACCTGTAGTTTTGTTAAGCTTTGACAACCAATAATGTATTGTTAAAATCAATATTTTGGGGACTAATCTCTGCGATCACATCCGAGTAACTATACGAATTGGTTACAATAACGGGCGTTTGAGTGACATATCCTTCTTGTCTGATTTTGTCCAGATCAAAAGTCAGCAAGGTCTGTCCTTTTGTGATTCTCTGACCTTCTTCAACAAAAGCTTCAAAATATTTTCCGTTCAGCTTTACCGTATTCAAGCCGACATGAATAAGAATTTCGACTCCTTCATCGGATAATAGTCCAATAGCATGTTTCTTAGGAAATAGGGACACAATCATGCCATCAAATGGAGCAATGACTTTCCCCTCGCTAGGTTCAATAGCAATTCCTTTACCCATTGCCTCTGAGGCAAACGCTGCATCTTGTACATCCTGAAGTTGAATAAGCTGACCTTTAAGCGGAGTTGCAATAACAGAATCTTTAATTGTAATGACTTCATCCGCAACCCCACTCCCTGCGTTCGTATTTGAAACAGTGTTCTGTGAAGGTGCATCTTTTTCATATTTCAAACTGAGCAAATAGGTAAGCACAGCAGTTACGACAGTTGTTATAACAAGTGCGATCAAAATGTTATATAGATTCCAGATATTTTCACCAATGTACAGAGGAATCGCCGGGATTCCTGAAGCGCCTGTTGCGTAACGAGAAACATCCATTAGCCCTGCAAAGAGTCCCCCACTGGCAGCTCCAATCATACCCGCGACAAGCGGGTATCTCTTCGGTAAATTTACGCCGTAAAGAGCTGGTTCCGTGATTCCCATCAACGCTGTGATCCCACTGGAAGCAGAAATTTGTTTTAATGCTTTATCCTTGGTTCTCATCCCTACAACTAATGCCGCGACACCTTGACCTATACAATTGATCATCGCTCCAGGACCGAGGATATTCTCATAACCTGATGTGGTGATTTGAGCAATGGATAGAGGCACAATATTATGGTGTAGTCCAAACATAACCAGTATTGGCCAGAAGGTTGCAACCAGGAAAATAACCAGCCAGCTACCATGTGCGCCCAAGAAGTCAAAGCCCATCGCTAAATACGTTCCGAAAAATGACCCCAGTGGTCCTAATACGGTTAAAGCCAGAATTCCCGTTACTAAAATAGTGCACATGGGAACAAAAATAACTTTCACTGCATTCGGAATGATCCTTTTAAACAACGATTCAATATATGATTGTGACCAAACTATTAAGAGAATTGGAACTACAGAAGAACTATAAGATACAAGAGTTAGCGGGATTCCAAAAACACTTACGTCAGTCCCATCCAAACGTAATTGTGTCAAGTTGGGATGGAGTAAAACACCGGCTAAAACGAGTGCTAAAACGGGACTGCATTTTAGTTTGTTTGCAGCTGAAAACGCCAACAAGAATGGTAAAAAGTAGAAAATAGCATCTGACATAAGACTTACGACATAGTAGGTTTGGGAATCTTTTGAAATCCAGTTGAACAAAATAAGTAGAGCGAGTAATGCCTTGATCATACCAGCCCCAGCTATAGCAGGAACAATCGGACTAAATGTTCCCGAGACGAAATCGATTAATTTCCCCAAAATACTAACTTTCCTAGCTTGAGTTGGTTCACCCGATGAACTCGCGTTAGGTTGAAGATGCTTGATCACTTCTTTGTAAACGTCTTCAACATGTGTGCCGATGACGACTTGAAATTGTCCGCCGCTCTCAACCGCATCAATAACACCATCAAACGATTTAAGCGCTTTTTGATCTGCTTTATTAGTATCATTCAGTGCAAATCTAAGCCTAGTCATACAGTGAGTCAGAGTGGATACATTCTCACTACCGCCCACTTTCTCTACAATATCTTGAGCCAACTTCTCGTATTTCTTGCTCATCCAATAATGCCCCCTCTTGTTGTTGCCATCTAAATGAATGAGACCAAAAGCGCTCTAAATAACTTCTCTTTGCAATAAAAAAAGCTATTTATCTGAAATACATAAAGGCTGCATTCATTACACCTTTAAAATATCATCTGATAAACAGCTATAGCCAATACCTATAATTCATACTTTATTATGCCTGAAAGGCATGCCTGATATGTTCCAAAAAACGTACCTCCGTTTGACTGAATACCTTATGTTTTTTCCAGACAATCACTGTTGGAAACTGAAGTTCCGGTTGAAAAGGTCTAAAGCATAATGTGTCAGACTGCTTCATTGCAAGCGCACCCTCAATACAGATGGCCGTTCCTAACCCCTCCTCCACGAGGTTAAGTATGTTAGATATTAAATTATAGGTCGCAACAAAGTTTAAATGTGCATACTCATCGGCAAACCAGCTTGCAATCTCATTCTGTACGACAGATCGGCTGGATATGAGCAGAGGCACTCCGGCTAAATCGGTTGAAGTGACATATTCTTTCTGGGCAAGAGGTGATGAGGTCTTCATAAGGACTCCCCAACGCTCCTTCTGGGGCAGTCTGATGAAATCGTATTTCTCAATGTGGATGGGCTCTAACAAAATGCCCACATCGAGCAGTCCTTTATCGATTCGCTCCTTTATGTCATCCCCCGTTCCACTATAGATGTGATATTTAACCTGCGGATACTCCATATTGAAGTCTTTTAATAATTGTAAAATAACATTGGACGTTAATGATTCAACACTCCCGATCGATACGGTTCCTCCAACAAGGTTGTTCTGATCTTTAAACTCTTTCTCCGTTTTATCGGCAAGAGTGAGAATTTCTTCTGCTCTTTGACGTAGAAGCATGCCTGCATCTGTTAGTGTTATTTTACTTTTCCCGCGTATAAACAATTGAGTTTCTAAATTTTTTTCCAGATCAGCCAACTGCCTGCTTAACGTCGGCTGTGTCACATGTAAGATCGTTGCAGCATGTGTGATATTTTCTACTCGAGCTACTGTCAAAAAATATCGAAGTACTCTTAACTCCATAATTCCTCCTGATTTACATTCATTTAAGTGTCTCCTGAATCATTCATTTCTTTACTATACCTTCCTGTTAACCAGAAGAAGACAGTTGATTGGGATAATCAACTGTCTGTTGTTTCAAATAAAGAAGATTATTTCTCTGGAATGATTTCATTAACGCAGGCTAAAGCATTTAGTGTTCGAGGAAATCCCATGTAGGGAAGGCAGTGAGTTAGAGCGGTGATCATGGTTTCTTTATTATTGCCAACATTGATGTTACCCTGAACGTGTGCTTTGACTTGACTATCCGCACCTCCGAGTGCACTTAGTATACAAAGAGTAAGAAGTTCTCGTGTTTTCAGATCCAGACCTCCGCGGGTATAGAAGTCACCAAAGCAAAATGCTGAAAGATAGTCCTGTATATGCTTCTGATTTGACGGGGCATTTTCCCGGTTTTTCTCAATAATATCGCCAAAAATCTCTTTTTGAATACCAAGTCCTTTGTCAAAGCGATTATCTTCTTCAACCCGTTTTTGACTTTCGAGAGGCAGTGCAACATTTCGCTCTTTGAACACTTCAATCATTTCCGATATGGCATTTAAGGTTTTGGGGAATCCCAAATAAGGTGCGCATTGATAGAGTGCTTCTTGGATCTCCGTTGGTGTCAACCCAACATTTAGCGCTGCACGAGTATGTGCTTTGAGCTGTGGCAACGTTTGATTAGTAGCCAGTACGACCAAAGTAATAAGCTCACGTTGCTTATCGTCAAGGGCACCTTGATCAAAAATTTCACCAAATATGAAGCGACTCAATATGTCCTGAAATTCAGGATGTGTAGCATATGCCGCTGGAACTCCCTCGCCGAATAGCCTTTTATATGTTTCCTGGCTCTTTTCGATTCGATTCATATTCATCTAACCTCCTGTTTCTTTTTAGTTAAAACTAGGTGTACCCATTTTACATTGAAAGAGGAAAGAATCCATATCCTATTCATATCATTTTATTGCCTAATCCTATCAAATGAATGTTTGTTGATGAAAAAAGCGAACAAAGCACTTGCGTGCCCTGTTCGCTCTTCTTGGTGCAGCCATATTTCTGTCTTCGCCTTACTCACCCAAGCTGTTCCAGAATGATTGGAACGCGCCTTCCTCCACTTCCAGGAATGCCGGAACATTACCGTAACGCACCAGACCATCACCAAACAGAACCAGTGGGACCTGCGTTTTATCTTCCAGCGTGAGATAGATGATCTTGCGATCTTCCTTGCCGTAGAGGTTCTCTTCCAACTCCAGGCTCGTTGCGATCGGTTTGGCAGCATTTAGCGATGAGATAAAGTTGTCCAGTGCTTCATCCGCTGGTAACGGTTGAAGCTGCTGCAATCCGTTGTTCCAGCTATTAAACGTCTCCCATTGCGCCGAGGCGATGTTGCCTTCGAGATGAAGCTTGCCGATCAGGTCGGCACCAGTACCAATGGTGATCCCGTTGTTCTTGTCGAATAGCTGGGCATACACCTGACCATCGATCTCGGTGTAGGACATGATGCGGAAGTCCTTATCGTAGCCATTAACAGCATAGATGTCAGCTTCGCCAATGTTGGAAGCAAGCTCCGTATATTTATCCTGGCCGCTCAGCTCATCAATGCCGCCAGTGGTGGTACCCAGTTTATCCCCCCGCAGGTTGAGTGCATTTGCGCCTTCAAGCAATGTTGGGGACTGCGTATATACGCTTCCTCCATACACAACCAGTTGCATCATATCAGCCATCGCGCCTTTGCCCTGTGAACTCGGCAACTCCATCTTCGGAATCACGATCGGGTCAACCGACGCGCCTGGAGTCACCGCTGCCACCTGTGGTGTTGGTGCGGCTGGCCCATTGAATTGTTGCCATACACTTGGCGCAGCCAATCCAATGCTGGCAGCGATAACAACACTTGCTGCAATGTATAGTGGTTTACGTTGACGTTTTGGTCCCTGATGTTGCGTGTTTAAGGATTGCTCTACCCGTTTTTTCATTTGTTCGTTTGTTTTCATATGATCCACCGCTTTCTTGTAGTTTTGTTTGAATTGTTCTTCGTTCATTACAGTTCCTCTCCTTCCAGCTCCAGTTTTAACAGCTGTCTGCCACGTTTTAATCTCATTTTCACTGCTGATTCGCTAATCTCCAGGATCTCGCTGATTTCTCGGATCGAATAATCTTCGTAATAATACAGATGAACCACCGATCTATACTTGACGGGCAGTGACAGCACAAGTTCGATCAGCGCGTGATCTTCAGGGTTGTCTGTTGTAAGAGGATCGACTCCCTCCAGTTTGACCTCCCGTTTGCGCCAGCCTCTGCCTAATAAGGATTTGCAATGATTGGTGATGACCCGAATCAACCATGCTTTTTGATGCTCCGCATCGTTGAACGTAGGGGCTTTTTCTATTAGTTTGATGAAGGTATCCTGAGTGGCTTCCTCCGCGTCTTCTCGTCTGCCGAGGTGCACCATGGCAATCCGGAACAGCGTATCCGCGTATGTCTCATAGACTTTCATCACATGATCGCCCAGCTGGGGCACTGATCGCTGCATGGTTGTTATGCCCTCCTTTATACCTCTAACACTCTTACGGACGGCATTTGGTCACATTTTGTTTTAGGATTTTTTTACTGGTCCATTTCATTCAAAATGCAAAAAAAGAAAGCAGCTCCATGAAAAGGAGTTGCTTTCTTCATCCAACCAACTAGAATTTCTTCTGTAAAAGCTCAATGTTGTCTTCCAAACTGCTGTCCAAGCTTACGCCTACCTTCTGCAGTTTGTTTTGGTAATATGCTTTTACATCTTCCCATTTATAGTACGGATAGGTCTTTGTTTCAATCGGGAACGCGATCTCTTCTTCATTTCTAAGCATTTTCACGAGAACATCCTTACCATTGGAATACAGAATCCATTGGATATTTGCTCCCATCGGTGAGATAACCGAGCCATTCCAGTTTTGGGTCACGTCCTGCGGTTTGTCGATACTCACATTAGCTCCTGCGATATCCAGGAATGAAGATAGTGGAATGATGGTTTCTGCGTGAGCAAAACGAAATATACCAGCCGTGTCTTTTTGCTGAATGGACTGGTCGGTAGACACGATTAACTCTTTGACCAGAGGTGCAATGATATTTTGCGGCAGATCCGTTGATGTTAAAGATGGACCTTTTTCATAGAAATCATTGATATTGTCAACGCTCTCGTACCATTTCAACTGATTAGCCGTGAAATACCGCCCGAATTCGAAGTCACCTTCTCCTTTTATATTCGAAGAAATGATGTACAGTTCATATAGATTAGAAGCAGTCTCGGTTGGGTTGCTGAGCTTCACTTTTCCCTTCTCATCCTTCAGTTCAAACTCTTCAGCGTTCAGCCGTTGATAGAAGTCATCAGAGAAAAATTGCAAAAGGACCTCTTTTGCATAATGCGTTCCAGTGCTCTGTGTGACATAATCCTCGTATAACTTAACCCAGTCTCCATCTTCTACGTACTCGTTATACTTCGTAGCCAAGTCGTAGGGCCGTAGATAGGGGTCTTTCCCTTCTTCAAAGGCTGAAGCCAGAATGTCTACCTTATTATCTCCCAAGCTTTCCTTTAACCCGTCAATAAACTGATCTCTGCTCTGCGGCGTTCGATCTTTGAAAGTCGCTTGTGCTATCACTTTTTTATCCGATGTAAATAGTTCTTTGAAATTCTGCCCAACTCTGGCCCCTATTCCTTTCAGTTCTTCTCCACCCGTAGTGGATAACAATCCATAATGATCTTTTTCAACCTTCATCAGATTGCCAATTTCCTTCTTCAGCTCTTTGCCCAGATTAGTGATCTGCCCGTCCTTTTCAGCGATGTCGAGCAGTTCAAATAACGTCTTGTCGTACTTGGAACTGGATAGATGTCTGGAACCATGTCTCCCTATGTAGTTAATAAATATGGGTTCATATCCACTAGGAGCTTTTGTATAACTTGTTTCTTTAAAAGGATACGGCGTTTTGGTACCGCGATACCCCTGCTGATCGTTCATTTTTTGTCCAACAAACACTGATTGGGTGTTGTTATCCCAGTCTACCTTTTGCCCCAAGGCTTCACCAATCGCTCTTGCAGGTACATAAGTAACCCCATTGTAGAGAAATGATTCGCCTTCCACCCTTTGACCGTTCACAACCACGTTAGCCGATTGTTCGGACACTTCGATCATGCGTTTGGAGCCTGCGCCATATACGTCAAACACACTTACAGACGTTAAGATGGCGAGTGATGCTACTGAAATCCCGATTTTTTTGATCATCATATTGATTAGTTTTCTCCTTATTCCGCCTGATTTTGGTTTATTTTCGCTCATCATACTATAGGTGAGAAGTGTCTGCGCCGTATCCATCCTATGTTAATTAATTGTAAAAGAATACATATAAATATTGACGTAAAGTCTCATACGACAAAAAGAGCCGCTTATTTAGCGACTCTGAATCAGCATAACATGCTATCTTGCTCCGAGACACATGAACAAAATAGTTATCACATGTCTAGCATTATCATAGCGCCCTATATATTTTTATATCTATCCCTGACTCCGTCGGATGACCTTCTCCAACAAGTGTCTCACGGTTCAAGAAGGATAAGGCTTTGCTGTCTGTAATCATTTTGGGAGAAGTGCGAAATAAAGCAGTTTTCAGCGTTTTATCAATATTTCCGTTATTTTCGATATAAATTTTGCAGGAATTACCTGTGTTGTCGGTACCTTGGAGCATGTATCTTGCCGATAGCGTATGCGGGTCACCATTCTTCCCGATGATCTGCGTATCCACTCCTCCACCCAGCACAATTCCCTCAAAGTACTTTCCGGTTACGCTGCCTGTAAAAGTAATCATAACAACCGAATCATCTTCGCTATTCTGTAAATCAAATGATTCTTCGATGTTCACACGTACCGTAAACAATTCCTCTAATTTCACGTGTTCCCACCTCCATATGAATTCAATTATAACTCTACTCACTAAAAAAAAGATTTACATAATTCCTTCAAATCATTTAAAATGGTTTACACAATGTAAAGGTTAACAAGTTGTAAATGAAGGGGTTAATGACGTACATGAGTACATTACCAAAATCAGTTCGCTTTCCACTGTTCATTCTGATGTTAAATCTGTTTATCGCTTTATTGGGGCAAGGGATGCTCATCCCCATATTGCCGGAGTATTTGAAGCTTTTTCATGCGGGAGGTACTGTCGCAGGATTTTTAGTTGCAGCCTTCGGTGCCGCTCAATTCTTCTTTTCACCTCTCGGGGGACAACTGTCTGATCGATTTGGACGCAAAAAGTTGATTATCGCAGGTATGTTTCTGTCTGTCATTTCAGATATCATATTTGCGCTGTCGTCGTCATTGCCGTTCCTCTATGTCGGACGGTTTATCGGTGGAATCAGTCTTGGTTTAATGGTTCCTGCCAACCTTGCCTATGTCGCTGATATTACAACGCCAGAGACACGTGCAAAAGGCATGGGATATTTCGGCGCAGCTATGAACTTGGGGATGGTTCTGGGACCTGGTCTGGGCGGGCTCATTGCCGAGATGGGCATTCGCATGCCCTATTTCTTCGCAGCGGGTCTGGGACTGATTGCGGCCCTAATGACGCTGCTATTGCCTGAGACACTTCCCCCCGAGAAAAGAACAGTCTCCATCCGTCTTCAAAAGGGAGATCACTTGGGCAAGAAAATCTGGAGTTCTTTTAAAGTCCCCTATTTCAAATACTTGATAGTGTTGCTTGTCATGACCTTTGGCCTCATGAGTTATGAGACGGTATTCGCTCTTTTTGCAGAGCAAAAATACGGATTCGACGCTGCAACAATCTCCATCATTATTACCTTGGGCGCGATTATCGGTATCGTTGTGCAGATCTGGCTTTTGGATTGGTTCGTACAGAGAATCGGTGAAGTTAAGTTGATCCGTCTATCTTTAATAGTCACACCCATAGCTTTATTGTTAATGTTAATTAAGGTCAACCTTGTGTTTCTGTTGTTCGCTTCTGCGTTATTCTTTGCCTTTAATTCGTTTTTGCGGCCTTCGGTCAGCACGTTAATATCCAAAAATGCAGGAGATCGGCAAGGTTATGCATCGGGTCTGAATACTACATTTTCCAGTCTCGGCACGGTGATTGGCCCGCTGATCGCAGGACTATTGTTTGACAAAAACATAAACTTCCCGTATATTTTTGGTGCAATTATGCTGCTAGCTTCTCTCGGACTGACCTTGAACGCATTTCGTTCGAAGAAAGGACAATTGTATACAAGTGAATGAAAACTGGCATCAACAATTGGGAAATAAACATCGTGATGATTTGATTGCAGCAGGTAAGGAGCTTTTTTTGAAATATGGATTGCTCCAGGTGAAGATTAAGGATGTATGTACGAAAGCTGAACTTAGTAGAGTGACCTTTTATAAACATTTTCAGTCTATGGATGAGCTTCTTCTAGCCATTCAGATGCAACTGATCGAACATTTAACGGATGAGGTTAGCCGTGCTTCAACGAAGGACTTGAACGGGCGGGAACAACTTAGGGTCATGTTGAATGCATGGGTTGTTTATGCCGAGAATCATCCAGATTACATCCGGTTTATTCAATTATTTGATATCAACTATGAGATGTATGATTTTAGCCCTGAATTAAGAGAAGAGTATGATAAGTTTAACCAGAACGGGAAAGAAAATCATTTCCTGATGGGCGCTTTATCCCAAGGCGTTGTTGACGGTAGTATTAAGAACCCATCTCCTCCGCTGGATCTGGCTCAGTTTATCTTCACAACGATGATGGGCATGCTCCAGCGCATGGTAACTATTCGTGCTGCTCATGATAATTCATTGGATATGCGGATGACGGAGCAATTTGTGAAGATGCTGCTCCATTTTGTTTGTAGTGAAGAAATACCCGAGTGATGGCATGGTGGATGGATCGATAAAACAAAAGTTTGAAATAAAAAACGGATTCCGTATGCTGGAATCCGTTTTTTTTTTCATTAATTAAGCGTTAATCCGTTAGTACGGGCAACTGTCCTCCCGCTTTCAGTTGACCAAGCAATACTTTGATCCCGGCAGACGTATTTGGTTCCTGCTTTCCATACACAGCAAGCCCTGAGCGCACGTTCTGCAAATAGATCATCTCGTATGGGTTACCGAGTGAGAACAGCGTGTATCGCTGATTACTCTTGTTCATCGCATTAATCAAGGTTTGATACTCACTCCAACCGAACTGGCTGGCCACATTGCGGAATTGGTAAGAAGCAAGAATAACGTAATCGGCCTTGCCAATCGCCTGAAGTGTTTCATTCGTTTTGCCTTGACCAACAAGTGATATTTCAGTTTTTAACGACAGATTATTAGCGGCTTGCAACAGTTGTTTCTCAAGCTGTTTTGCCTGTTCCTGCTCGGCTGCGACAATAACAACCCGGTCACCTTGCTTCATTGGATCAGGAAGTACACCTTCGCGACTGCTGAGAACAGTGACCGCCCGCTCTGCGATTGTCTGCTCCACTGCTCGGTGCGCTTTCGATCCGATGATACCGTTAAGCTGAGTTAGCTTTTGCGCAAGGGTTTGACTGCGTTCAAATAAACCATATTTCGCTTTCATCTCCAAGATACGTTTCACAGATGCATGTATGGTTGCATCCTTGATCGTTCCATTGTTCACCGCTTTCACCAGCGTTTGATGGGCCGCTGCTGAATCTTTTGGCATAAGGATGATATCAACCCCTGCGGAAACGGCGCGTTCTACCGATTGATTCTCCCCAAAATGCTCCGCAATTGCATTCATGGTAAAGGCATCCGACACAATGAGATCTTCGTATCCAAGCTCTCCGCGAAGAAGTCCTGTCAGTACCTTTTTTGATAAGGTGGCAGGAATCGGCACACGTTCACCGTCTTTGAGCGAAGTGACATGTTCGTTGTCTATGGCAGGGAAAGCAATATGTGCGGTCATAATCATCTCCACATCATTTTTGATTGCAGCCCGAAACGGTTTTAATTCTACCGCATCAAGCCGTTCTCGGTTATGGGCAAGCACAGGCATACCAAGATGGGAATCTACCGTTGTATCTCCATGTCCCGGAAAATGCTTAACTGCCGCCATCACCCCTGATTGCTGTAGCCCTTTTATTGTTGCCAGACCAAGCCGTGTCACCAAATCCGCCTCCGAGCCAAACGACCGTATACCAATGATGGGGTTATCTGGATTGCTGTTGATGTCCAGCACTGGCGCAAAATTAATCTGCAATCCCAGTGCCTTCAGCTCCTCCCCTGTCAGCTGACCAGCTGCTTCGGCTAGTGTTGCATCTCCAGTTGCGCCAAGCGCCATTTGACCTGGCAGGTTCGTACCGCCTGGTATTCGCTTAATAACGCCTCCTTCTTGGTCGATGCTAAGAAATAGAGGAATGTCACCTGCTTCTCTTTGTATATCATGTGTGAACGTTGTAAGCTGCGTCACGTCTACAATATTTTTGTCAAAAAGAATAAGTCCGCCCAAGTCCTGATCATGGATCGTGCGTTTCAGCCCCTCATTAACGGTCGTTGTCGCCTTACCATTCCATTGCCTAATGTCAGGCATAAGCATCTGACCAACTTGCTCACTTACCGTCATATAGGATATCAGTTTGTCCCAATCTTGTGTCCGAATGGCCGCTTCACGTTCGAAGCGAATTACTCTCGCCATAAATACGGCATATTCAGCACGCGTGACAGCTTGATTCGGACGGAAGGTGGCATCTGAATAACCGCCGACCAAGCCGTTTGAACTCATAATAAGAATGGGTGCTGCTGCCCAATGCCTGTCCGTGTCTGTCCATTTTGCGGCGTTCTTACCTTCCACGAGTGCATATGCCCGTGTAAGGAAGGCCGCAGTCTCTGCGCGGCTAAGTGGTGCGTCCGGACGGAAAGTTCCGTTAGGAAAACCACTTGCAAGTCCATTTTTAGCAGCTATCATGATTTCTCGATGGAAAGGATGTGTAGTTGGAACATCGGAATAAGTTGTGCCTTCCACTGCTCTTTGAAGCTGATCTGAATAGAGCTCGCGCACCATAAAAGTGACAGCTTGTGCCCTTGTCACAAGTGCCTCTGGCTTGAAGATCCCATTGCCGTATCCGGCTACTGTTCCCCGTTTCGCCATATACGTGATGCCATCCTCTGCCCACTTTGAATACTTTAGATCAACAAACGTTTCTTCCGCAGCTGCCGTTCCCACCCCTATAAGCATAGAGCCAACAACGGCACCAATAATCGTCATCCATTTTACATGCATTTGTTTCACTCCTGTTGTATTCTATGGATGAATAGACGTTACTACGGTATAGTTTGTTGCGTTTTCATAAGTTCAATGAAATTATATTCAGGTCATGACTAACCCTTTACACCGCCAATCGTCATACCCTGGACAAAGTATTTCTGTAAGAACGGGTACACCATCAGAATAGGAACACTTGCAATAATGGTCATGGTCGCTCGAATCGAGGTTGGTGTGACCGCCGTTGCATTGCTTTCGGCAGACTGATAAGCATCACTTGCTGATGAAGTCGCTGAGGTCGTTGAAGTTTGCAGAATCTTCATCAACTCATATTGCAATGTGCTTAATTCTTTATTGGAAGAGTTGTACAGGAATACATCGAACCAGGAATTCCATTGTCCCACAGCTACAAAGAGTGATACGGTTGCCATTGCGGGAATCGTTAGCGGCAGGACAACGCGGATAAATGTCGTGAACTCCCCTGCCCCGTCAATACGGGCTGACTCCAGAATGCCTTCAGGAAGACCTTCAATAAATGAACGGATAACAATCATATTGAAGACTCCAATTACACCCGGAATGATATATACCCAGAAGGAACCGATCAATCCAAGGTCTCGAATCAGAAGATAACCGGGGATCAACCCCCCGCTGAAATACATGGTGAATACAAAAAACATCGTAACAAACTTGCGAAGCACAAATTCCTGACGACTAACCGTATACGCGAGCATGGCTGTACAGAAGACGGACACCACGGTTCCAATGACCGTACGCAGCGCCGAGATCAGAGTTGCGTGATAAATATCGGATTCTCCAAAAATGTATTTGTAGTTGTCCAGTGTCCATACACGAGGCCATAGATATATTCCACCCCGAATGGCATCGTTTGCATTATTGAAGGATACGGCAATCATATTAACAAAGGGATAAATCGTCACAATCATCAGACATATCATGAAGATGATGTTAAAGGTGTCAAACGCTCGATCCCCGGTGCTGCTATTCCGCAAGCGGGATGTGTTTCCTTTACGCATGGCATAGGCCTCCTTTTAGAATAGTCTGCTCTCTCCCATTTTTTTCGCTATATAGTTCGCTGAGAAAAGGAAGATGAAGCTGACCACCGTTTTGAATATGCCAGCTGCTGTACCTAAGGAAAAGTTCCCCATCCCTAATCCATATTTCAGTACAAAGATGTCCAGATTCTCCGAATAGTCCATATTCATCCCGTTACCCAGTAGATATTGTGGTTCGAATCCGGATTCAAGAATACTTCCCATGTTCATGATCAACAAGATCACAATAACCGGTTTCAAGCCAGGCAGGGTGATATATAACATCCGTTTGAAGCGACTGGCTCCATCAATCTCTGCAGCCTCATATTGCGCAGGGTCAATTGCCGTAATCGCTGCCAGATAGATAATGGTGTTCCACCCGACATCTTTCCAGACCTCAGTTGCCCCCAGAATACCCCAGAAGTATTCACCTTTCCCCATCCATAGTACCGGACTGTCAATCAGGTGAAGCTTCATCAGCAGCAGATTGATAATTCCGTCTGGTGACAGGACTGTTAATACAATGCTGGAAGCAACAACCCACGAGATAAAGTGAGGCAGATAACTGACGGTTTGCACAAAACGTTTAAATATGACATTTTTCAACTCATTCAACAAAAGGGCCAGTGTAATTGCTGTCACAAATCCCAACACCAATTTAATGGAACTCATGACAAGTGTATTTCGCAACACCCGGTAGAAGGTATTGTCCTCAAACAAGATACTAAAGTGATGCCAGCCTACCCACTGCTGATCGGAGAAGGACCTCGCCGGTTTGAAATTCTGAAAAGCCATGGTCCATCCCCATAACGGCAGGTACTTGAAGATAAAAGCCCAGATGACAAAAGGAATACACATCCAGGCAAGCGTTCGTTGCTGCACAAGTCGCTTAAAGAACGAGTGTGCTCTGGTTCCCTTCGGACTCGAGGCTGGAGGCATCGAGTTAAGGGAGACATTAGGTTTCTCCACGGTGAACCTGCTCCTTTCCTGTGCTGTTATTCATGCGAGGAGAAGCCGGAGTTTATGCTCTTTCGTCTTCTCCTGCGCATGTAACAGTTTGTTTTAAAGAGGTTGTTCAAAAAGTCCGCTTTTGATTACGAAAGACGCCTTGCGGCATCATCAGCATCGAATATGGAATTCAGCCGAAATGTCCGTTGCTCACGTAGTTTTCCCTACGCTCCGCTACTCCATTTCTAGCTTCATCCCATCTTCTTGGTACTGAAAACCGGTCTTATTGAACACGCACTTAAAGTGTTCGTATTACCATTTTCCTGCTACACGATCCTTCACAACTTTGGTAATGGTCGCTTCATAACCAGCTTTGTCCAATTTGTTCAATTCAGCCATGTAGGCATCCCACAGCTTATCAAAATTCGATGGTGCCCCCAATATCATTTCCGGTAAATATTTACGCTGCAGATCATCCGATTTGGTAGTGAAGATCTGTTCAGGTGATCCTTGTTCAAGGGCGATGGACCATGCGGGGAACCATGGCCGCTCTTCCGGTTTGTTAAATAATTCACTAAAGGTTTGGATACCGTAGGCTTCAAGGAACTTATTGTCTCCCTCGGTGTAAGATGCAGCGGCTACTTCTGGCTGGTTGCCAGGGCTATAAGCATTACCATCGGTAAGTGTAG
The DNA here is from genome assembly GCF_047302515.1 of Paenibacillus amylolyticus. Lineage (GTDB taxonomy): Bacteria > Bacillota > Bacilli > Paenibacillales > Paenibacillaceae > Paenibacillus > Paenibacillus amylolyticus_G. The sequence goes on from NZ_CP168019.1 coordinate 2,565,821, forward strand.
ATTCACCGCCATATCGCGGCCAGTCTGATCCGAAGTAGGTGAACCCGAATTTACGGCTCAGCTCCAGATCATCATGGACTTTGCGTTGATCCTCATTTGCAAAATAGAATCGTCCCTTTTCATCCACACTGTACGTCTCGTCCTTGATTCCCCATTGCACTAGAACCTGATTCTCTTCCTTCAGCAAATTATCGAAATATTTGATGATACGAACAGGGTCTTCGGCATTCACCGAGATGCCTGTTGCATAGTTGTTGACAAAGCCCGGAGGATCAACATACTGATCCTTAATTCCTTCATCAAACACAATCGGAAGTGGTGCATAACGTTTCTCATCAATGCCTGCCGAGAGCAGGTTTTTCGACGCGTCTCCAACCTGCCAGCCATAATTGAAGTATCCTAACACACGACCCGAAGTCAGCTTGGCCAAATACTGGTCTTTGTTCATCGTAAAGGATTCCGGATCAAGCATGCCTTGAGCATTGATCTCATTTAACTTCTGAATCCATTTTTTCTGGGCATCTGTTCCGGCGACAACTTTTGCTTCATGGGTAGTCATGTCGACCATGACACTGCCATCGTTCGGATAACCGGCAAGATGCATCGCTGGATTTTGCAGTGTGAAGAAGTTATTAGCCACACCCGCAAGTGACACAAATCCGATTGTGTCTGCACCGTCGACAGTTGGATGTTTTTCCTTATAATCCTGAATTAGATCAAAATATTCATCCAGTGTAGTGATCTTGGGATAATCAAACTCTTTGAGCACAGAGCGTTGAATCCAGAAAGCCCCTCCGCCCACATTTGGACTACCTGAATACTCACCCTGATTAGCCGTATAAGGCAGCGCATAGATTTTTCCATCTTCGGCATTTTTCATTTTATCGAAATATGGTCCATACACCCTTTTGATATTAGGACCGTATTCCTCAATCAGATCATCCAGCGGAATATAGGCACCGGCATCCAGTAACTTGGACATCTCACCACTGGAGCTAATGACATCAGGATAGTCTCCACTGGCAATCATGACACCGGCTTTTGTAGCACTATCACCTACCAGATATTCCATCTTCCAGTCCACACCCGTCTGCTCTTGCAACGCTTTACCGATGGTTGTTTCGCTTGCCAGAACATCCTTCTTGCCTGGAGAGAACATGTAATACGAGAACGTGACTGGACTGTTCTCATCATCACCTGTGGCTGAAGGCGCTGATGACGAACTGTTCTGACTGCACCCAGCCAGCAAAGCTGTTAGTAATACAGCTAAACCCACGGTTCTAAATTTTGGTTTTATCATGTGAATATTCCCCCGTTCCGTGTTTTCTCTTATGGATTACACTCACCATTTGCCAGCTACACGATCCTTAACGGCCTGTGTTATCGTAGCTTCGTATGTTTTCTTGTCGAGTTGATTCAATTGACTCATATATTCATTCCATGTGTTCTCGAAAGTGGAAGGCGAATCCATAATCATTTTGGGTAAATATTTCTTCTGGAGGTCTTCTGCCTTGGTGATAAAAATCTGTTCAGGAGAGCCCTGCTCCAGTGCAATGGACCAAGCAGGAGACCAAGGACGCTCATCCGGCGTGCTGAATAATTCTGTGAATGTCTCCACACCATATTTCTCTAACAAAAGCTTATCTCCGTCGGTGTAACTAAAGGTAGCCACTTCTGGTTGATTGCCCGGCCCATAGGCGTTGCCATCCTCCAGTACGGAGTTATTGCCGTAACGAGGCCAGCTGTAATTAAAATAGTCAAAGCCGAATTTACGACTTAATTCCGGATCTTCATGTGCTTTGCGTTGGTCATCATTTTCAAAGTAAAAGCGGCCCTCATCATTCACACTATACGTCTCGTTCTCAACACCCCATTGAACCAGAATCTGGTTTTCTTCCTTGAGCAAATTATCAAAATATTTAATAATTCGCACAGGATCTTTGGCATTTACGGTAATTCCGACACCATAGTTGTTCACAAAACCTGGCGGGTCCACATACTGGTCTTTGACACTGTCATCAAATACGATTGGTAGAGATACATAACGTTTATCGTCAATACCAGCCTTCTTGAGATTGTTCGTTGCGTCTCCAACCTGCCAGGAGTAACTGAAATATCCCAGCACCCGACCAGACGTCAACTTGGCGAGATACTGATCCTGGTTCATTGTGAAGGATTCGGGATCAAACATCCCCTGTGTGTTAACCTCGCTCAACTTCTGAATCCATTGTTTCTGATAATCAGATCCGGCTACCAGTTTGGCTTCATGGCTCTGCATATCCACCATCACACTGCCATCGTTTGGATAACCCGCTAGATGCATGGCCGGATTTAGCAGGGTGAAAAAGCTGCCCGATTCACCCGCAAGTGTGGCGAAGCCGATGGTTTCTTTTCCATCGATCTGCGGATGCTTTTGCTTGTATTGCTCAATCAAGTCAAAATATTCGTCCAGCGTTTTGATCTTGGGGTAGTTAAACTCTTTTAACACAGCACGCTGAATATAAAAGCCGGTCTGAAAATTAGGCTCTGACACATAACCGATGTTGGCAGTGTATGGCAAGAAGTATATCTTTCCATCCTCCTGTCTGAATTTGTCCATATAAGACCCGTATACCCGCTTGATGTTAGGCCCGTATTGATCGATCAGTTCATCCAGCGGGATAAAAGATCCTGCATCCATCAATTTGGCCATTTCACCACTGGAGTCGATGATGTCAGGGTAATCCCCACTCGCAATCATTACACCTGCCTTGGTTGCACCGTCGCCGACCAGATATTCCATCTTCCAGTCAACGCCTGTTTGTTCCTGTAGCTTCTTGCCAATGGTCGTGCTGCTTGCCAGAATGTCCTTCTTGCCACCGCCAAACGTGAAATATTTAAAGGTGACCGGGGTGTTGTCATTACTGTCAGGATAAGAGGCTTCCGGGCTGGCTTTATTACAACCTGCCAGGGTTACAGCCAGTAAAATGGCCAGACCTGTTATAATGTTTTTTTTTCTAAACATGTAGCAAATGCCCCCTTAACGTATTGTTTGTGTCTTTAAGCCTTCTCAATATATCAAGATAGCGCTTTCAAAGTTACCCATGAAAGTGTACCTCCTACTTTGAAAAGTATATCCCTCATATTTAGTCGCCTGGCATGTCTGATGGATCAAGTGGAAGCTTAATTTGGATACGAGTACCTTCTCCTTCCCATGTCTGGATGTCGAATGTAAAGTGATTTTTATAACAAAGTTTTAAGCGACTATACGCATTTTTCATGCCAACATGCTCTCCCATATCGGTGTTTTGATCCAGGTAACTTAACAACTCTTCCAATTTTGCGTGTGACATCCCTATACCGTTATCCGTTAGTCTGATATGGAGCTGGTCATTTTCCATCGAAACGAAGAGTTGAATGATACCTACACCCGGAGATGACTCAATTCCATGAATACTTGCATTCTCAACAAAGGGAAGGATAACCATCTTGGGGATTCGGTACATCAGTACCGCAGGATCTGCCTCAATGGTATATTGGAGTTTTTCTCCAAAGCGGTATTTTTGAATTTGCAAAAAACTCTCGATGAGTTCCAATTCTTCCTTCACTGTCACATCATTCTGATTCCAACTAATCGACTTGCGGAACATCTTGGCCATGTTATGCACGATTTTGGCAGTCTCTTTCTCGCCTTTGATGAGGCTCCGCATACGTACCGACTCCAGCGTATTAAACAAAAAATGTGGGTTGATCTGACTATGGAGCGCATGAAGCTGTGCTTGCTGCTGCTTTAACTCCAGGTCTTTCTTTTGGATGTCGGCGAGATATACTTCATGAATCAGGTTATGGATCGTCTCGGTCATTCGATTAAATTCCATCGTAAGTTGACCTATTTCATCTCTTGCATCTTCAGGCGGAATCGTCTGGAAATTCTGTGTTTTTACTTTTTTCATATGTTTTAGAATGCGCACCAACCTGACATGGATAGTTCTGGACATCGCCGCGATGATAATAGAAGGCAGGACAAAATTAATGCAAGCCAGCCATACGACGAAGGAACGGGACTTCCGCACCTCCTTCAACACAATTTCTTCATCCATCACCCCTTGCAGGGACCACCCTTCCAGATAATTAATACCTGTATACGTAAGTTCAAAGGGAATCATTTTGTTCGGGAACTGGATCTCGCTGTAACGTTTCCCTATCTGAGCTTCTTCCGCTGTGGGATCATTTGAAAATTGGATGTATCCCCCCGGATCAAGAAGATACACTTTTCCATCAAATCCGCTGTTGTGAAAATACTGCTTGATCATATCCATATTCAGGTCAATTTTAAGTAACTGCTCTCTCCCCCCAGTGTCCAGATTGTCGAGTCGTTGAACCAGACTTAACATCTGATCCGATGAGATCAGTGCCGGATAAGGGGCAGAGTATGCCTGAAATTGAACGTACCAGTTAGAGCTTCGGACCACGTCAGTCAAACGATCAATATAACCGGAAGATAAAATGGTAGAATTATCGGTATACACTTGATACCAGCGAATCCCCTGATTCAATTGACCGGAGAATTGCCCTTTTAGATAGGAATTATAAGCGTCAATGTACTCAAAATGACTTTGAAATGAACGGGAAATGGTGTCGTTGAATACAGGGTCAGTATATAACGAATAAGAGAGGCCGACGCCCTGATCAATGGTTACCCGCAGATCGTTCTTCAGATTGTTCAGTGCCATGCCGGCATCACGAGTTTTCTGACTACGAATATTGGCGGATGTGACATTGTAGAACACCACATTGGTGACAACGATAGGAATAAACACGGACAGGACATACATCAGTAGTAGTTTATCTCGAAGCTTCATGTAGTTCAGGTTCCATCTTGGCATTGTGCACCTCGCTGCTCATTTCCCATAAGGAGATTGCGATACTCTGTAGGCGATAACTTAACCAATTTCTCAAACTGGGTTACGAAATAATCCGCATTCTGAAATCCTACGCGTGCAGCAACCTCGTACATTCTCAGATCCGTCTGGCGTAATAACTTCTTCGCCTCATGAATCCGCAGGTTCAGCAGATAGTCATTGAAATATTGATTGTAGCTTTTGCGGAATAACCGTCCAAGATAAACGGGATTCATATAGAAAAGCGCAGCAATGCTTTTGAGATTAATGTTCTCGGTATAATTTGCATCAATATATCGTTTGATCTTGCTGATATCCCCTTTGGATCGCTCCATCCTCAGATGAGAGACATACTCCTCGGCTTCCTCCAGCGCGATGAGAAATGCATTCTTCAATAGTCGTAAATTCCAACCGTCATGACTTTGTTGTGCAAGCTCCTTCAGTTGCTGTAACCCTTCATCATTACCACCCATTTCGTTGACTACAGCGAGAATACCCGTTATATAACGCAAAAGAGAACCCGATACAGCCTGAGGAGAAAATCGATTCATATGAAACAATATGAATTTCTCTTCTACAATCTTGTGGTAAGCAGGTCTATTCCCCTCTTCCAGGCTCAAAATTAATTGATCCACCTCGTCCTGGTATACATTGAAAACAAACAGCGGTTTGTCCTTGATCTCCGTATAACGTACGACACTACTAGTTTCTGCATATTTATGCTTGGCTGCTTCTTCAGCCGCCACAAGGGATTGTGGGACATCCCCAATTTTTTTGACGAGCGTTCCAGCGTAAAGGCCAATGTCCAGATTGAACCTTTTGCTCATTGTTATATGAATACTATGCAGTTTATCCTGTAACGCCGAGCCCCCTTGATGATGATCAGGCCACAACAGTAATAATGCAAACGTGCCGCGTTGTTGCTCACTGATGAACATTTTGCATAAATTACTCTCGAGAGAATGTACTGCTTCACGTAGCTGTTCGATCGTAATTTTAATTGCATCTAATCCGGTCTGAAGTTCAATCAAAGTCATGAGCAGACTGGAGTTACGATTGATCCCAAGCATCTCGGCATATCGATGTTCATCTTCCACCTGTACATGGCCTTTGATCACATCCTCCAGCATGATGTTACTGGCCTGTCCCTCAGCCAAAAGAATATGTTTTCTTTTATTGCAAATGAGTTTTGCCGACTTCTGCAACGTCGCCGTCAGTTCTTCATCATCAATAGGCTTCAGGATATAGTCATGAACACCGTACCTGATTGCCTGCTGTGCATATTTGAAGTCATGATAACCACTGATGATAATGAACACAGGTTCCAGATGTGGCATTTTCTCTACGGCACGTATAAGTTCCAGTCCATCGAGGATTGGCATACGGATATCTGTAATAATCACGTCTGGTTGCAGGCTTTCAATCAGATTTAATGCCTCTGCACCGTTCTCTGCCTCTCCGATAATCTCCATATTAAGATCCATCCAATTTATGAGTTCATACAGCCCCTTTCGTACATACATCTCGTCATCTACCAGTAATACTTTTAACATTCGTGTGTCCCCTTTCCTCCAACGAAAATAAACCGCCGGTAGCATCTCTCCCTATCGGCGGAATGAATCTAATATGGTGACTGTTGTAGTTATTGCAAAATACATTCATTCATGTCGTGCATAATCCCAATAGTCGCCAACGAGGCCTTCGATGATCGATCCACTGGCCCATGGCATCAGGCAAAACCAGGTGCTGGCTGGTGTACCATCCGCATATTTTTCAGTGACCAGTCCTTCCGAATGACAGAAGCGTTCAGACATCCATCCTTTTTTGCCATAGCCGAATTCTTGATCATAACGATTATAGGTCTGACAACCCCACCCGATGGTATCCATCATGCGTTGACGAACATAATTCTCGTCCCGCTGTCCAACATAATACAACAGCTCATCCACTAGATTGCTGGACATGGGGTGAATATGCGGATTAGCTACTGAAGTAACACTTCCCCCGGAACTGGACCAGCCTAATATACTGAGAGGCGGAATCTTAATAGGAGAGTTGTAACAAAATTTGAAGCTGAATTCATAACTGATCGCATCTCTCATGTGATCTAGAAACAGCTCGTCACCGGTCAACGCGTGTAGAAACCGAACAGCTTTGATGTAAGCCAGAATGCCTTCCGAATCCACTGCCTTGTCCGCATCCAGTGGAGCGCCGTAACATTCCATGTGTTGCACATAGGTGTTGTAATAGTGGGCTTCACTGCGTCTGAGCTCATCCAGAGAAGATTCATCATGGGTTAACCAACAGTAATATGCCTTGGCAGCAAGACACCAGACTCCACTAAAAGCATCATATTCAAGACCTGCTCCGGTCCGCTCTGACAAAATGGTGGGATATTCTCCATCCGTATTTTTCGTGCACTCCAGACGATCAAGTACTTGCTTGACGTAAGCAAGCCAATCATCGTGTCTCACATTTCGAATGTGCTTCTCATAATCGTAGCTTTTCAGAATGTAGAACATCGCTTGAGCTACAAGGTATGAGGAATGTCCTGGGGTACGCATGCCGTCGAACCACCAGCCTTTAACACCCCATATCCCATCCTGATAGGCATCGTACGGAAGTCCGGATTCGGGATTCATGGCATTCTCGATAATATTGTTAATGCAGGATAACGCCTGCTGTCGCATAGGCTCATTATTCAAGCGCAGTGCGGCCATAAGCATTGGAGCAGCTATGGTCATACCATTTGTCCAACTGATTGAGATAATTTTGTTGTATCGGTAGCCACCGGTTTCAGCAGCATCTTCATATACAAATGTGGAATAATGACGATCCTCCGGAAGCCAGGCATACTCATAGATGGCATTGGACAAATCCGTTACCGTTGTCTGAATGTCACTTCCTTCTCTTGGTTTTTCGTGATACCTCTTATAGATTGTTTCCAGTGCAGGATTGATGCCCAGTTCTGATTCAGACTGGTAGTTATATAGTTCAAGTGTGAGCCCAACCGATTCACCTGCCGCAAGTTCAAAACAGTTTTCTCCAAGGGCAGCTCGCTCATGGACAAGTCTGGATTTGATAAATAACAACGGAGCATTCTCATATCCCAACGTATATCCGACCGTACCCTTTTCAATAGAACATGTGAATCCCCCATATTGCACAAACGTTCCTTCCATTCCTGGATACCATTGCTGCTTCTGGTTTCCCGTATTGATCCAGTAGGGACTTGCGCTTAGACCAACAATCCGACCTTCATCATAGATAAGTGCAGCTGGATGAGACAGACGATCACTTCTTACCATCCACCAGGGTGATGAAGGGCGGGAAGGACTGCCCTCCCTTAGTCTGGGGAACTCATTTGGAACATTCTGGGGTGCTTCGCCCCGGTTGCGGCCATACATAAATGCAGGCAAAAAAAACCTCGGATTCTGTTTGTCCAACGGCATTTCCACATGAATAACCCCTGCCCAGGCATTCTGGCCCTCGTTGTAAATCTGAATGTCGGCTTGCCATGGGTCTTCTGCACTGCCGTTCCCGCTTGTTACTTTTACGTCTGCCTTGAGAGCATGCTTATTCAATGCTGTGTACTCCACGGTGTCCTGCCCTCTACTTCGTGCCGTGAAAATCAAATCCATCTTTTCCTCCAATCGCGTTGTACACCACTGAGTGGAAACGCTTGCAATTATGTATCCATCATGCTAGGATGGTTACATTTTATAGGTTCACGTCTGCAATTTCATTGCACAAACGGCTATATTTATTGCGCGAAACGACAAGGAGGTCATATATCTGATATGAATGAGACTTCAGAATACCTGTTTGATCCAATCCAGAATGAGCTGTTGTACCTTCATCGCACCACCACGTATAATATGGGAACGTTTTATCATCGACATAATGCATATGAACTCTACTTGTTTCTTCGTGGCAATGTAAACTTCTATATTGAGAACCATTGTTACCATTTGCAACGTGGCGATCTGCTCGTTCTTAGCCCGGAGGAGATGCACCGTTCCTTTGCTTTGGACAAAAACGAATATGAGAGAATTACCATAAATCTGAAAAAGTCATATCTGAACCGCTTGTCTACTTCAAGCACCAACTTATCCGCATGCTTCGACTACCGTCCTAAGGGTAAGGGTAATATCGTACATCTTGAAGAGGAAGAGCTTCAACGAGTGCTGCAATTAACTGACGAGCTTGAACAGTGTCTCTCATCAAGTGACTATGGAGCGGATATTCTGGGGAATATTTTGATTACACAGCTACTCCTTCTAACAAATCTAACTTTTCAAAATACGGATTTTGTTGCAACGGACATTATGCCTGAACTAGTTCGAAACACGATGGATTACATTGAATGTAATCTGACGAGGCAACTGACGCTCGAACAATTGTCAGAGGCTATGTTCACGAATAGCAGTTATATTAGTCGACAATTCAAAAAGCATACCGGACTCACGATTCGAGCATACATTCTTAGTCGCCGTATAGAGCTGTCGAAATCTTATTTAATGGAAGGATTGAGTATTACAGAGGCCTGTTATCAATCCGGTTTTGGAGATTATGCCAATTTTATTCGCAGCTTCACCAAGCAGGTCGGCACTTCACCTGGTAAATTTGTTAAATATGGAAGGCTGCTTTAAACATTGCATTGAGCAAAAACATGCCAACTCTTGCCTATATCTTATCTCAGCAAATAAAAAGAGCGAATTCGCACGGCAATTTTGTCAGCCGGCATTCGCTCAGGTAATCGGTAAGTTCTTATTTGTTATTCCATTTATTCCCTTTCAATTCAATCATAGCATTGGGGCCAGGAAAGGTTAATTCTATCTTTTGGTCCAGATAGGATACGGTTACTCTTGATTCTGCAATAGAGCGAATTCTGGTATTTAATAGACGACCATTTTCCCATTCCAGATCTATTTCAAATCCGCCACGAGCCCGAATACCACGAATATATCCTTTTGGCCACGCTGCTGGTAAAGCAGGTAACAATCTGATTACTTCGTTATGGCTCTGGAGAAGCATCTCTGCTATCCCTGCAGTACCTCCAAAGTTCCCATCAATTTGAAATGGAGGATGGTCACAAAACAGATTGGGTAACGTGGAGGAACGTAGAAGTTCCACGATGTTATCGTGTGCAAGTTCGGACTCCTCTAATCGTGCCCACATGTTGAGAATCCACGCCCTGCTCCATCCTGTGTGTCCACCACCATGTTCCAGTCTTCTGTCGAGTGTTACACGAGCTGCCTTGGCCAGGTCAGGCGTTGATTGCAATGTAATTTGTGTTCCAGGATGCAAAGCGAATAAATGAGAAATATGTCTGTGGCCCGGTTCCAATTCATCATAATCGTTACTCCACTCTTGGATCTGACCATGTTTTCCAATGGAGGTCTCCGGTATTTTGGTTAAAGCACTACGGAGTACTTCTCCGAATTCCTGATCTTCTTGCAATATTCGGGTACTTTCAATGCAACGCGTGAAGAGTTCTCTAATAATCTGATTGTCCATTGAAGCACCAAAACATAAAGCCCCCGACTCTCCATCATCTAATATATAGCGATTTTCCGGTGAGGACGAAGGACATATCACCCAATTGCCGGAAGGATCCTCTATTAGATAATCCATAATAAACATAGCCGCATCTTTCATCGTGGAGTAAACTTTTTTGAGAAACTGAGCATCCTTATTGTATTCGTAGTGGTCCCATAGATGTAATGAAAGCCATGCTCCTCCCATAGTCCAAAACGTCGATGTCATGCATACATCCTGCGGAGCAGCGTCTGCCCAGATATCCGAATTGTGATGAGCAACGAACCCCTTGCATCCATACATGGTTTCAGCGGTTTCCTTTCCCCGGACTTGCAGTCGATCTATAAAATCAAACAATGGAATGTGACATTCAGACAGATTGCAGCTTTCTGCAGGCCAATAGTTCATCTGTGTATTAATATTAATCGTGTATTTGCTATCCCATACAGGAAGCATGTCTTTATTCCATATCCCTTGAAGGTTTGCCGGTAAAGAACCTGGACGGCTGCTTGAGATAAGCAGATAACGACCAAATTGAAAGTATAGACTCATCAGTTCCGGATCATGCTTACCAGCTCTAAGCCGCTCAAGGCGCTGATCGATTGGAAGTTCGGAGCATATCACATCTTTATTTTCATCTTCGAGATGTATATCCATCTTTTTGAATAAGGATTGATAGTCCGAGACATGATCGGCGAGCAGTTCGCTATATGGTTTTGCGGAAGCAGCCTCAATTCTTCGGAGGCACTCCACTTCGAGTTGTTCCTTGGGTACTCGAAAATCCGTACAAGCCGTGATTAGAATAGTCGCTGAATTACCATCCTTCAAAGAAAGCTGACCGCTTGAATAATGAACCTGCCCCCCTTCAGATATAAGGCGAATCGCACAACAAAATCGAATTCCTTCCTCTCCCCCACTTCTTCCTCGGATGATCAAGTCATTCGTTCCACGCTTCTCGATCCGGTCCAGATAGGATTGGAAACCAACAGGATGCTTAAGAATATCAGAATATTTCGTTGATTCCAGAACGGTTCCCCTGCCAAAAATAGTGGAGAAAGATAACTTTCCAGGTGCGCTAGATTTGAGATGAACAACGAGCACTTGATCCGGGTAGCTAGCAAAATAATCACGGCTGTAAATGGATTGATCTGCGGTATAATTCACGTTTACCTTGCCTTGTTCCAGATCGAGATGTCTTTGATATCCATTTGGTTCATGTTCACTGTGATCCATAGCGATATAGAAGTCCCCTAATGGCTCATAATGTCTTTGCCCGTCAGGAACACCTACCAGAGTATCTGCTGCGAGTTCTTCTGCTTCCCTAATCTTACCGTCAAAAATCAGGCTTCTGATCTGAGATAAAGATTCAAGTGCTTGAGGATTATTCCGCTGCATCGGACCACCATACCACAGACTATCTTCATTAAGCTGAATTCTCTCGATCTGTGTTTTCCCAAAAATCATGCCTCCAAGAGTTCCATTTCCGATAGGCAATGCCTCTTCCCATGTTCCAGCAGGTTGATTAAACCCGATATTTTTGGTCTTCACGTTAAAACCTCCAACGAATTATAATTCCTCACATTTTCATGTTTAGTGTGTTCTGTTTGTATGTTCTTTCAGTGTACTGTAATCTCTTAAGCATCTAAATGAACAAAATTAACTTGAATTATCACAATCTTATCCCAGCATTAGAGGTGTAATCGTGAATTCCGAAACTGACAGTACAAATTCTTTGTTCTGGATAGGGAAGTATAGCTATTGGCAATAAAAAAAGCCGCTATAATAGCGGCTCGGTTTCGTTCATTTATTTAGCTTACGTGAAGCTTGGCATAAGTTATAAGATATTTCGCTCCATTTGTTGCATGAATTGCCTCAATATCAGCCGATCTTCCGAAGAAATGGATTGAAGTAGTTTCTCTTGCTGCTCTCTCCATTTATGCTCAACTGGTTTTTCTAATTCTTTGCCCTTATCGGTTAGAAAGATACGCATAATCCTTGCATCCTGTACATCACGCTTGCGATATATAAATCCGTTCTGCTCCAGTGATTTGACCATGTTTGTAACCGTTGGTGGTTCGCATTTCATATGTTCACTTAGTTGCATCTGTGTTACCCCATCACCCAACCACAGCCGATACAACAGATTATCTTGTCCTACATAGAGATTAAGTTCCCGAAGAGATTCACTATAATTTCGACGCATTTGGGAGGAAATTCGATCTAAAGACTGTCGAATTTCACAATCTACTGTATTTGTCATGAACGATCCCTCCCTAACATCCGAATTATATTTAGCAGACTAAATGTATCATGGAGATATACAGGTGTCAATTCACCTTAGTGTCACCGTCTAATATTTTCATAAACCTAAAATATGGTCAATCGTATCTCAGTTGAACGGAAAAGTAGATTTTCAATAAAGCGTCAGAGTTGGTAACAATGAAATTAAAGTCTTGAAAAAGTGAAATTAATGGCCTTTTGCAGCTTGGCTCGCCATATCGTTAAGTTGGGTTACAAAAGCTCCTTCATTCGGGCCTTGATTATCACGAATCATTTTCGCTTGTTCCACTAGAACCTCTTCAGCATCCGTACCGAGTAATCTTATTGTTCCTTCAATGAATGCTTCAAGTGGCATCGCATGCTGATCGTTACTAAGATCTGTCATGAGTTCCGTTTGAACCCCAGGTGGTATAATTTCTAATACTTTTACTGTTGTATCTTTAAGCAAATAACGTTGTGATAAGGTATAAGAATGGAGCGCTGCTTTGGTTGCCGAATACACCGCAGTCGCTGCGTACGGAATAAACCCGATTGAAGAAGTCGTATTAATGATCACAGCTTCTTCTTTAGACTTCAAATGTTCAATTAATGAAGACGTCATTCGAATTGGTCCAAGCAAGTTTGTTGAGACCGTTGAAACCAGAACCTCTTCGTCAATCACACCCGCAGCCTCATCGAAAAGCATGATGCCGGCGTTATTAAATAAGACATTCAAATCAGGGAAGTCCCGAATAAGTTGCTTAGCGGTTGCCTCAATACTGGAAAGATCCTGTATGTCCAGTTCAACTGCAGACATTCCGGGATTAGCACTAAGTACTTCCTCCAGACGCTCTTTTCTTCTACCCGAGATGATTACTTTGTTTCCAAGCTTGTGTAAAGCTTCTGCCAATGCACGTCCAATTCCTGAGCCGCCACCTGTAATGAAGATCGTGTTTCCTGTAAGTTTCATTTAAGATTCCTCCAATATTTGGTTATTTATTTACTTTGAATTTTATTACATACATTGTTAGATGAAATCGGCACTTACTATTAACCTTGCACTTTAAAGTTTCTGAATGGACTAACCACCTTCTTAGTATTATACTATTACAACAATAGTTGCTTTAGTAGTTCAATTGTACCCGGAACATCATTGAGGAACAACCAACAATGCGAGCCATTTGTTGGTTTAAAAAAGGAGCTAGATCTATGGGACTTAAAGTTAGAAATATTCGTACAACTCGAACAAGAGAATCCATTTTCGAGTCACTTTTTGAACTAATGGAAGAAAAAGATTTTGATAAAATCACAATACAAAATTTAACGGAACGGGCCCAAATCAATAGGGCTACTTTCTATGCTCATTTCCAAGATAAATATGAATTGTTGGATGAGATTATAAGAAAATCAGCGGAAGAACTTATTCAACAACATACTAATGGTGTTTGTGCATTTACAAAAAACAATATGATGCAATTAGTATTCGCAGCATTTGAGTACCATCAACAAGTCAAAAAGAAATGTCGAAGAAACTATAATAAAATTATTCCTCTTCTCTCTTCAAAATTAGTCATTGCACTAAAGCATTATTTGGATCTTTGTATGCAGAACATATACTCTGATGAACGTACTTTGTACGTACAAATCTATGCTAACATGATTAATGAAGCCGTTACTCTGCATACTGCGGAACAAACTAAACTAACAGAACGAAGTATAGCAGAGCATATTGTTCAAATGATAATTTTGGACTGACCGGAAAAGCGAGCGGTAGTTAGGTAACAGCAGCTACGGTTTTTCCATTGTAATTTATAAAATTGCAGCCACGAACCAGCTGCGAATATTACAATCAACTGCATCTGTCATGAATTATCCCCTACTGGAGAAACTCTAAGGTTCAGGACGTTTGGCTTTGTCGTAAACCTATTTTTTAGCAAATCCTTGCTTGTTCAAATAGTCCATCATTTGAGGCTGAATACTTCTCTGGAGATGATCCTGGATGTGGTCACTCCATCCTTTTACTTTTTTCACAGTGAAAGGGGCTCTCGTCGGTCGATTTTCATAATACTTCAACATTGTTTCATCATAGGTTGCTAATTTCTCTTGATCAAGAGAATGGTAATGATTTTCAAGCAACACCATAGATTGCGGTAGCCGAGGTTTCAGCTCAGGTTTATCTCCAGCTGGATTACCTATGCATAATCCTACCAAAGGAATCACATATTTCGGTAAATTTAATACTTCAGATAGTTCGTTAATATTAGCTCTGACCCCACCAATAAACACACCTCCAAGTCCCATAGATTCGGCCGCTGTTAACGCATTTTGTGCCACTAGTCCGGCGTCGAATGAACCGATTAACAGAAATTCAATATATTCGATATCTACTTCTGGGGCAATTTGATGACTGCGGTTAAAATCTGCACAGAAAATCCAAAACTCAGCCGCTTCTTCAATATAAGGCTGATTGACAGAAAGTTTTCTGACTTTGTTTCGAATCACTGGATCGGTGATTCGAATAATGGAAACGGCCTGTAAGAGACTGAATGATGAAGTTTGATTCGCTGCCTGAAAGATCGCATTGATTTGTTCCTCAGTTAGGGGTTGAGATGTATAAGAACGAAACGATGTATGGTTATGAAGCAATTCAAGCGTATGATTCATTAAAATCCTCTCCTCTATTCATTTATTCCATATTCTCTCGTAATATTTTCCTTCAAATTCTTTTTGGTTAGGATTAGAAATATTGACGTTCACCTGTCTGTGCTGATTTTTCGACGGCATCCAGTAACTGATGAAGTTTCACCGCATCTGCAAAAGTAGGTGCTAAGGTCGTACCTTCCTGAATATCTTGGGCGAACTTACGATAAGCCTGAGCCATGTTCAGAACAAATCCTGAATCGTTATATAGAGAATGTGGAGCCCAGTAATAGGCATCGGGAATGGTTAGTTCATGAAGCTCGTTGTCCGTAGCTCCTGCACCGCGTAATTGGTGTGATCCGAATTGAATGGATGCGGGCGCACTCAACACGATTGTCCCCTTATCTCCGAAAATTTCAAGCGTTAATCCTGTCTGATGTTTGACGCCACCTTGAATATGGATACTAGCTGCGGCACCACTCGTTAATTTTCCAGCAATCAGTATTTGATCATCTGTCGTCTTCTTGATGGTTTTCTGAATATCCACCAATTCGACTTCAGGAAACTGCTGTGCTGTGAGAGCAGAAAGTTCCGTAAAGTCCCCAAGCATGTAGGTAAATGCATCCAGATTATGTCCACCTACAATGGTCAGCAAATTCCCTCCAACCTTCCGGTCATACAAGTACGCAGTCGACTTGTCACCAACGCCACCCATGCCATCTATAGAGATCTTCAGGTTGGCAGACAACACTTTACCGACATAACCTTCTGCCAATAAATCTTTAACATATTGAACGGCCGGGGCTTGTCTAGCCTGTAATCCAATCGCATTTGGCAGTTGTGCGGATGCTACCCATTTCTGCATTTCAATTGATTCATCTGTATTGGATCCAAGTGGCCATTCGCAATAGATCGGTTTTCCAGCAGGCGCGATGGTTTTGACGGCGTTATAATGTTCCTTGACATTAATACTGACAACGACCATGTCCACATCAGGATGTTGAGCCAGTTCCTCTATGTTTTCAAAGCCATGATCTGCGTGAAAAGCTTCTGCGCTTTTCTTCGCACTAGCCATATTGCTTGTCCCCACTGCTGTAAGCTCAAACTCATCCAAATGCTCAATAGCTGGAATGTGTGTACCACTCGCCCACCCATTATTAATGGAAGCCCCTATGATTCCTGTACGAATTTTCTTACTCAATGTATAACATCTCCTTTATTTTAAATAACAAATTTCTGATTGTTTACTTCGTGTATTGATTTTCAGGGTAAGGTAGACCTAAATTCCCCCGAAGCGTGTCGTCCTCATATTCCTTGCGGAATATGCCTTTATCTTGCAAGATGGGAACAACCAATTTAATGAAGTCCTTAAACCCTGCTGGATGATCTTGTCTGATGAGCAAGATATCCATGACGCCTGCTCGATACCAATGTTCGATTTGTTCGGCAACGTGCTCCGCCGACCCTATCAACCCAGGCTTCGTCATTCGATAACCTTGTGGCATCCATGATTCCATTTCCCTTAGCTTTTCCAGCGCTTCTTTTTCCGTTCTACCAACGATCGGGTTGTGAGAAGGCATCATCAACAGGTCATGTGGTGAGCGCCCTTGATTTTGAACTTTACGTTTCAGTTCAGCAGTGAATGCCTTGAGATATTCCAAATCATGTCCAGGTGCCATGATGACTTCGGCATGTTTTGCAGCAATATCCATGAATGCTGGGGAAGTCCCAGCTTGGAAGACTACTGGTCTGCCTTGCCTCGACCGACTGATATTTAGGGGTCCCTCCACGGAAAAGTAATTCCCCGTATAATCTAGCGGATGCATCTTTCGGGGATTATAAAAAATCCCACGTTCCTTATCACGTATAAAAGCATCATCTTCATACGAATCCCAGAGGCCTTCAACAATCTCCAAAAATTCTTTTTTCATAGGATAAAGATCTGCTTTCGTTAAATGGGACCGACTGTAATTGGCTAATCCGCCAGGATTCGAAGTGATCGCATTCCAACCTGCTCTACCCTTGCTAATTTTATCGAGTGAGGCGATTTGTCTCGCAACCGTAAAGGGGTCAGCATAAGAAGTCGCTATGGTAGCGGCCAAGCCAATAGAGTGAGTTACCATACTTAGTGCCGACAAAATGGATATGCCCTCAAACATGCTTAGATAGTGTGGGATCATGCCAGGTCCAATATGACTTACGTCTGCTAAAAAGATGAGATCGAACTTACCTTGTTCAAGTTGTATGGCTTTCTGTACGTAATACTCAATATTTTCACTGGCATCTGCTGGAGTATCGGGGTGTCTCCAACCTGTATGATTCCAACCCACGCCATCAATAATTCCTCCTAATTTAAGCTTTCTTGCTGCCATGGTTGAATGATCTCCTTTTCACGAGCTCATCACTTATTTCCTTGTGATAAACCTAATTCTTTTGCCAATAATTCATGCCCTTTCTTGCGGCTCTCTTGATTCGGATAAAAGTCCGCAATCATGATTTCATCCACTAAACTTGCCTTCGCAAGCTGCGTAAGCTGATCCGCAACTTGTCCAACACTTCCAATTACAAAGCGATCTTTATTACGCTCCCTAGCCAGCTCTTCATGTGGTGTGTATCTGTGATTTTTGGCTTCTTCTGGTGTAGGGAAAGTAAGATTTCTCGTCCCTGTGCTCATCTGTGCCCACATTAACTCCGCCGGCCCTGCAATATATTTAGCCTCTTCTTCCGTCTCAGCTGTAATAACCATCGTCGCTAACATACTTTGGGGTTCAGTCAAATAGGATGAAGGCTTGAAATTCGCATGATAAGCTCTCAACACAGGAATAGCCAGTTGTGGTGCCAAATGTGCAGCAAATACAAACCCTAATCCTTTTTCCAAGGCAAAATGCAATCCACCCTCGCTAGATCCCAACATAAACATATCTGGAACCATTGACTGATCTCCCGGAGGATGGATGGAACTAAACGGGTGGTTTTCTTTAAAGTCACGGGCAAAGAAGGAAAGCATTATCTAACTGCTCTGGAAAATCATTCACTTCCATTAATTCTTGAGATCTCAACAATGCCCACATCGTTCTGCCGTCCGTGCCTGAAGCTCGTCCAATCCCGAGGTCAACCCGCCCTGGATATAATCCTTCGAGGAGCGTAAAGTTTTCCATCACTTTCAAGGCACTGTGATTCGGCAACATGATGCCACCAGAACCTACCCGAATGTTTTTCGTGTGAGCTGCCGCATGCATGCTCAGTAAATCTGGTGAAGTACTCATCAAGTTTTTGGTGTTATGGTGTTCTGCAAACCAATATCTATTAAAACCCCACTGTTCTGCTAGTTGGACCATTTCTGTCACGTTCTGAAGGCTTTCTGAAGCCTCATATCCTGCATAGATATGAACAAATTCCAAAATCGAAAGTTTTATTCCATTAGCTGTACTCACATCTGATACTCCTTTCTGTGACATAATTATTATTTAGCTTGCTAACTATAAGATTAAAAAATATAATTACTACTTAGCCTGCTAACTATAAAACCAAAATAAATTTATTATTATTTTACATCTTAGGTAAACTAAAATGGTTTTGTTTTGGTTGTTGACCCAATCATAAGTGTATTCATCTCGTTTGCAAAGAAGGCAATTTAAATGAACATAGTACATTTTTATGTACCTATAGACTAGGAGTGATATGAATGAGAGTTTGCAACGAAGGATTTGAACAAGAGTTTATAGATGGAAAAAGTGACATGTACGCCATTGCTTTTACTCAGAATGTCCTTTCTGGGCGCTGGAAATATTTTATCTTATGGTACCTAAAAAACGAAACACGTCGATATACGGATATCAAAAAATTCCTTGGCGATCTGTCTCAAGGCTCCCTCACAAAGCAGCTTAAAGAGTTGGAGAATGATGGTGTTATTCAACGTGAAGTTTATCCGGAAGTTCCTCCGCGAGTTGAGTATTCGTTAACAGACAAGGGAATGAAGTTACTACCGATCCTTGAAAAGATGGAGGACTTTGGCAAAGAATACGGCTAAGCACTTAAACTAGGCCTCCATATTACTTATCTTTGTTAAAGGGGGGATAATATGTTTTTCTTCTTTTTCTTTCTGTTGCTTGGAATGATTGGTTTATTCTTTGGGGTTAGAGCACTGAGACGACCCAACTCATGGCCTTTTAATCGTACGAAGGATGAACTTCATGAATACGATATGATGGGCATCAAGTTTAGAGGCGTTTTTCTCCTTGCTTTTGGTACTGTTCTGACTATCGCCTCTGTTCGACTTCTCCTTATAGACAAATAAAGTTGCTATTGTAGCAACTTTATTAAAAGGCATTTTTAGATTTCTTCAGCATTTTCAGGTTCATAGATTCCATAACCATTCTTGCCATTCTTTTTAATCTTATACATGGCTCCATCCGCATGTCTCAGAAGTTCGGAAGGCTCCTGTCCATGCTTGGGAAATAGGCTGATACCAATACTCATCGAAAGGTTGATATAGTTTCCGGCAATTTTGAAATGAGTACTGAATGCAGCTTCCAATCTTTTGGCGATGACTTCAGCATCGTGATCATCTTTCAGATGGCTTAAAATGATGAATTCGTCCCCGCCAAGCCGGGCTACAGTGTCCGCACTTGGAATTGTTTCGCTTAATCGCTTTGCCATTTCCAGCAACACTTGATCGCCAACATGGTGTCCATATGTATCATTCACTTGTTTAAATCCATCAGCATCCACAAACATGACGGCTAGTTTATTATGGTTTCTTTTGGCATTACTGATGGCCCAGGCAAGACGGTCATTATAAGCAAGACGATTAGGCAGACCTGTAAGTGGATCATGCAAAGACAAATGCTTGCTGATTTTCTCGGAGATTTTGATTTTGGCGTACTCCGTCTCCAGTTCTTTGATCAGATTTTTAAGTTTATATACCCTGGTATTGGTGTTAGTCATGTCAGTAATCTGAATAAGGGCATAACTCCGATCTTCATGATAGAGCGGTTCAACATGCATATTTTGTCTGAATAATTGTTCATCCTCTCCTTCATTAGGAAGAATGAATGCCTTATGTAAAGCGCTTGAGCAAAATCTGCTCTGTCCATGATACAACGCATTTTGCAAAATATTTAAATACATGTTCGACTTAAACCGTGGGCAGACCTCAAGCAGATTTAAGCCCACTACCTCTTCTACATTCTTGCCAGTAAAACGCTCCAACCAGGCATTCCACACAACAACTTTCAAATGCCTGTCCACGATCATTATTCCCATATGGGCTTTGTTCAAAGCTTGTGAAATAAGATTATCCATTGTCCGCCTCCAACAAAGCGTCCATTTTGGCCAGCAGGCTCGATATGGAGTTCATACTTAATGCTATGACAATGATACCTGTCACATCTGTATCAGCAAGTAAAAACGAGGTATGTAAAACCAGGACATAGACTTCATTCTGAAGCAATATTTGTTGATCGGAATTGGTGACATAGATCAGTTCAATATCAGGCAGGACGTATTCCAGTTTGATCTCCAGGAAATTACCTAATTCCCCAATAATGGCGTTAAGCAGGACATTGCTAACTTCCTTCAAAACGTCCAAATCCGTATCCATCAGGTTCGGATCGTTCGGTATAACGCTCTCACCCAGTTCTCCAAGACAGATGTTTGCCAATACTTTAGCCTGCTCAACAGGAAACATCAGAAATGCTTTTCCCTGAAATTCGTATCCAAACTGTAAAGATGACCTAAACAGGTGACCTTCACTAAAGAAAATGTTGTATCTTCGATCTCCAGGATCAACATCGGATATGGAGATTAGTTCCACTTCCGGAATATTCAAAACGATACGCTTGTCTACAATCTCTGACAACATGTTAGCCGCTTGTCCCACGTAAACGTTTACTAGTTCAGTAAGCAAATCCTTCTGTAAATCATTCAGCATGATAGGCCGCCTGAATCAGTTGAATCATGGTAGTTGCCTTCTCTGCGGTTAACGGTTTATTCAAAAAACCAGAAATGCCTAACATTTCAACTTCATCCCTAGTTGTCTTCTGAATATCTGCGGATAAGATAATAATTTTGACATTGCTATCCGTTTCTCGAATCATACGAAGCATTTCTTGTCCGTTCAAACCAGGCATCAGCAGGTCGGTGGTTATAAAATCAGGTTGAAATTCCTTAAATAGGTTGTATCCTTGCTCTCCATTGTTAGCAATCTGAATCTCGCATCCTGGAATATGATCAACAATCAGCTTTGTAAGCAATTTCTGTACGAAAATGGAGTCTTCCACGATTAATACTTTCATTTTCTCTTCAGTCTCCTTGATAAAATGGTAAGAGCTCGGGATGGTCAGGCGCTGTGGACAGTTCTTGATATAGGGATTTCGCGCGCAGTGGCACCCTGAAAAGAGACTGACTGGTGAATCAAGTAAATATAAATTATAGTAACTTTAATTTAATTGTCAACAACATTATTGAATAAGTTAGATTCGTGTGCAATTGACATACTACGGCCCGCCGTTTAAAAAACATGAAAAAACGGTCACCATAGTGACCGTTTTTGATCGGTTATCTGGAACTGCATTAAGTTTACTCTTTTACCCCTCCAAGCTGCAAGCCATGAACGAAATACTTCTGCAAAAATGGATATACGACTAAGATGGGTAATGCGGCAACAATCGTAATCGCTGCCCGAATAGATACAGGTGTAACCATGTTACGCGCAGCACCAAGATCTGCACCATTGGCAACGGCTGCACTGCTGTTGGAATTCATAGAAGATGATAATAGTTTCATCAACTCATATTGCAGCGTGCTTAGGTTTTGTTTGGAAGATGCATACAGAAACGTATCAAACCAAGAATTCCATTGACCGACTGCAATGAACAGTGCAACAGTAGCGAGAACCGGTTGGCACAGCGGTAGAATAATGGAAATGAATGTTCTGAAATCTCCAGCACCATCAATTTTGGCGGATTCGATCAATCCCTCCGGTAGTGTCTGGATATAGGTTCGAATAACAATCATATTAAAGGCACTGATCAGCCCAGGAATAATGTACACCAGGAAGTTGTTTAACAAATGCAAATCTTTCATTAGGAAGTAAGTTGGAATAAGACCTGCACTAAAATACATCGTAAGAACAACTGTAATGGTAATGGGCTTTCGTAATATATAATCTTTTCG
This sequence comes from Paenibacillus amylolyticus, assembly GCF_047302515.1. Classification (GTDB taxonomy): domain Bacteria; phylum Bacillota; class Bacilli; order Paenibacillales; family Paenibacillaceae; genus Paenibacillus; species Paenibacillus amylolyticus_G. Next base: position 2,588,317 of record NZ_CP168019.1, read on the forward strand.
GCTTAGTGTGTAAGCCAGCATGGAGGTTAAGAATAGACTTAAAACTGTCCCCAAAACCGTTCTCGCCACTGATATACCAAAGGCGCTGAAGATGGTCCCTCCTGCAAATACTGCTCTGTAGTTTTGATCTGTCCATACCCGAGGCCACAGATAAATCCCACCCCGGATGGTGTCATTACCGGCATTGAATGATACGGCGAGTGTATTCACAAACGGATACAGGGTAACAATCGCGATTGCGATCATCAGTATACCATTTAACGTATGGAAGACAATCGGTTCAAGCCGAGATTTATTGATTCCCATCTCTAGTCCCCCTTATATTAATCGGTCTTCCCCGAGCCGTTTGGAAATTGAATTCGCCGCAAAGATCAGCGTGATACTAACTACTGTTTTGAAGATACCTGCCGCAGTAGCCAAAGAATAATTCCCGATCTGTAGTCCGTATTTCAGGACAAATATATCTATCGTCTGTGACCAGTCGACAACCACACCATTACCTAACAGATACTGAACCTCGAATCCAGCTTCCAAAATCCAGCCCATATTCATGATCAGCAAAATGATAACAATGGATTTGATTCCGGGTAAGGTCACATACAGCATTTTCTTATATCGGTTCGCACCATCAATCTCTGCCGCTTCATAGAGGGAAGGATCGATAGACGTGATGGCCGCCAAATAAATAATGGCATTCCAGCCAACTTCTTTCCATACATGGGATGCGCCTACAATGCCCCAGAAGTATTCCGGAACGCTAAGCCACATGATAGGTTCTTGAATGATATGCAGCTTCATGAGTACCACATTCACAATACCACCATCTACAGATAGTGAACTTGCTACGATACCTGTCACAATAATCCATGAGAGAAAGTGAGGTAAATACGATATTGTTTGAATGGTTCGTTTATATAACTTATGTTTGATCTCATTAAGTAAAATGGCAAATATAATTGCTGTCGCAAATCCGAGCACCATATTGATGACGCTCATCGCAATGGTATTACGAAGCACGTTAAGAAATGCATCGTCTGTTAACAAAAACTTAAAGTGTTTGAGCCCGACCCATTCCTGCTGCGTGAAACTCTTCGCAGGACTGTAATTCTGAAAGGCCATAACCCAGCCCCAAATGGGATAATACGAGAATACGAGAATGTACGCAACGATGGGCAATGACATGAACATGAGTTGTCTTTGTCCGCGCAATCGTTTTAACAGTGGTGCTTTGGGAACGACTGTACGGGTGGTTTGCTCTGGTATGGCTCCAGGCGTGTTCGCCATCTTTCACTCCTCCTATTGGCTTGCAGCGACTTTAAGCATGATGTCCCCGGAAGGCACTCCCCTGAGTAATCCTTTGGTTGATACCTTCCGAGAGAATCATTGCCGCATTTTTTTATTTAACAGACCAGTTCTCGATTCTCCATTTCAGTTGTTCATTAATCCGATCTTCATAGGATTTGACATCGATCTTCTTGTAAGCGTCTACATATTCAATCCAAATGTTATCGAACTCATTCGGTTTTGACATGATTGCTTTAGGCAAGAATTTCAATGAAGTGTCTGTCATTTGTTTGTTCGCTACAGCAGCATCAGAACCTTCTTTCAGATCGACCTGCCATGCTGGATAGTACACTGGATTTTCTGGTGCAGGAGAGAAGAAGTCACTCCACGTTTTGAAGCCGTATGCATCCAGAAGTTCTTTATCTTCCGGTTTGAGGTTGTCATAGAATTCCTCAGGTTGGTTGATCGCTCCAATTGCATTCCCATCTTCAAATGTTCCTTCGAGCTTCGGTGCAGCAGCGTAGAAACCTTCAGCTTTGTTAACCAATCTCCATGCCGGATCATCCTGCTCTGTCCGTTGCTCTGGTGTACGATAGAATCTTCCCTCTTCATTCACTTGGTAGTCTACACCCTCTTCACCCCATGACAAGAGCTTCTGGTACTTCTCGTCCATAAGCTTATCGAGGAATTTGATGAGTGCGACAGGGTCTTCGGCATCTTTACTGATACCAAAACCATTGTTCAAGTTAATGACCGGACGATCCAGATAATGATCTGTGATACTTGTATCATAGACAAGCGGGAAGCCTACGTATGTCTGGCCAATTTTCCCCTGTGCTACGAGTGGGTCTTCGCCGGCTTGGAAATTCCAGTGCTGGTCGAACATACTAAGCACACGTCCCGAAGAAATTTTGGCCAGATATTGATCGTAGTTCTGAACAAAGGCTTCTTTATCCAGCAATCCCTCGTTGTACAGATTGTTTAGTTCTTTATAATACCGTTTGGAGATATCTTTGTCGGCAAAAACGGTTGCGACTCCACTATCATCTACGACTACGCCCCCGTCGTTGGGGTGACCCGTAAGATGTTCAGGTGGGTTAAGCAAAGGGAACGTCCGCCAGTCTGAAGCCAATGTAGTGAAACCAATCGTCGGTTGACCATCAATAGTTGGATTCTTGGCTGCATAATCACGGACCAACTTTGTGAAATCATCCAACGTTTTTGGAGTTGGGTACCCGGCATCCTTCAGTATGGACTTTTGGATCCAGAATGCAGGACCAGAATAATAGTTACTAATGAACTCTCCTGTATACACTCCATAGTTAGGCAACCAGTAAATATGTCCGTCACTGGAATCTTTCATCCGGTTCCAGTCTTTACCGAAATGTTTCTTCAGATTAGGTGCATGCTCTTCAATGAGATCTTCGAGCGGAATAACCGCACCCGCTGAGACCAACTTGGTGTCTGCTGTGATCAGATCCGGGAAATCGCCCCCAGCAATCATAACGCCCAACTTCTGTTGAAGATCACCTACTAGAAACTCCATCTCAAGATTAACGCCGAGTTCGTCCTGGATCTTCTTGTAGATTCGGTTATCTTTAGCTGGCGCCTGATTTGGCGTTCCGATAAAGGCCGTGATGTTCAGTACCTCTTTCCCATCCTTTGTAGTCGCTTTCTCATTGTCACCGCTGCATCCTGCCAGTGCCAAACTCAAAGCCAGAACGAGTGATACGGAACCCCAAAGCTTCTTTTTCTTAAGTCCCCCCATGTACTTGCCCTCCTTGGAAGTGGTATGTCTTACTGTTTTTAGTATGAAGAAATGTATGCGGTTACAAAATATATACATTTAAGGTCTACCCCCCTGTAATTGTAGGTCTTATTCAGGAGGGGTTCTTCTTTTTCATGGATCAATTCGCATACTTTTGCCTGTATTCTACTGGTTTCATGGCTGTTCGTTTTTCGAAGTGTCTGAGAAAATGCTGGTAACTGCGGTACCCAACTTGCTCCGCAATCGCACTTGATGTTTGATTCGTCTGCTGGAGCAGACGCTTAGCTTCTTCCATTCTTAAATCATGTACTACCTCGATTACACCCTTACCATACTTTCGCAAAAAGGATTGCCCTAAATGGACAGGATTCACGTAGAATCGTTCTGCGAGCTCCTGGATCGTAAATGTCTCCCTGTAATGCATCTGCACATATTCAGCAACCGTCGCCTGGATGCCACCCATTTGCCTCTCCCGGAAAATCGCCAGTGCTGACTTGCATTGTAAACAGAAATGTTCCAGATTGTTAGCAACCTCTTCTATATTTCGATGGCCCTTCTCCAGAATTCCGCTCGCCAATTCGTTCATTAGAGCATTAGGTTCTCCTCCTAATTCTCTGCACAGGGACAATCCGCGGAATATAATATGGGTAGAGAAAATATGTACAATCTCTGGCGCAGCCTTCATCTGTACAAACAGTTCAAAAGCACTCCGAATCGCAGACGAGAGTTCCTCCACAGAACCGTTTTCAAGCAAATCGCAAATATGGTCCACCTCTGACAGCGTTTCCGGATCAAACTGCCAATTCTCCAGCTGAATATCTTTGGCAAACAAAAGACGCTCTTGATTAAAAAACAAATAACGCCCAACTTCCTGAGCGGAGCGGAAGGATTCAGATAAATGCTCCAGTTTGTTGACCGTTAATCCAACCGCGATATGAATTTCTTCGCAGCCGTTATGTTGCATATTATTCATCAAACGCTGGGTAAAAGCTTTAATTGCTTCAAACGTCTCATTTCTATCATTCGTTTCCTCCCCCCATACAAGTCCCAATGAGTCTCTTGTTCTGTCTATCACATAACAGCAAGTTGTTTCTTCAGCCGTTTGTTCGACTACTGAACAGACTTCCTGAATATCTCCCTGAAAGGCTATCCGCAGGTATGCCCAATGGGACTTGTTTAAACGAGGACGTATCTCTGACATCTCCTCCTCCGATATATTTTGCTTATCCTTAATCAGTGCGGACAAAAACGCTTTGATCCTTTGCTCGTTTGCATGTTCCCTTATACGCTCCTGGGTTTCACGCTCCTGCAATTGCATACGGAGACGGACCAACATATCCTCTGCTTCTGTAGTGTCAACCGGTTTGGTTAGATAGTTAGAGACACCTAATCGAATAGCTTGTCTGGCATAATTAAAGTCACTGTATCCACTTGTGATGACAAACAGCACAGACTCATGTTCCAATCGTCGTGCTTCTTCTACAAGTTCCAGCCCATTCATCACAGGCATACGAATGTCTGTCACCACGAGATCAGGTCGATCTTGTTCCATCATCCGAATGGCTTCCTCACCGTTGGCGCACACGCCTCTGATTTCGAAACCATACTTTTCCCAATTGATCAGAAGCTGTAACCCTTCAATGGCATAAGGTTCATCATCGACTAATAGCACTTTATACATGAGAGTTTACCTCCTATTTCCTCTGTTCCAGCTTAGAGATCGGTATACGGTACCCTGCAATGGTTTCCTTTCCAGGTACACTGCTTAGATCAAATATCGCATTTCCTTCATAAAAGAGTTCCAGCCTGCGGTAGACATTGCGGAGTCCTACATGCTCGCCGTTCCTGGGTCTTTCAGAACGAATATCTCGCAGGAGCTCGGTTAATCTCCCTGCATCCATACCGATTCCATTATCGATCACCTGAATAACCAGTTCAGTTGCGTTTCGTCTCGCCGTTATCTTGATCTCTCTTCCATTTTTTCGCGCCTGCAAGCCGTGTTTGCAGGCATTTTCGACAAGCGGTTGAATACTCATTCTGGGAATGAGCAACGAAGCTGCATCAGGATCAACCTCGAAGGTGTAATCAAACAGCTCTCCAAAGCGAAACTTCTCAATCTGGAGATAAAGATTCGTAAATTGCAGCTCTTCTTGCAAAGGAATCAGATTGTCAGAATGACTGAGCAACTGTCTCATCAGTTTGGACAGACTTTTGATAATCTCAATTACTTCTGTATATCCATTCTTCGTACTAACGACCAGCAAAGCATTCAATGTGTTAAATAAAAAATGAGGATTCATCTGACTCTGGAGCATAGACAATTCAGTCCTCACTTGATCCAGCTCCAGGTCTTTTTGACGGATTTCCAGTTTATATACGTCATTAATCAGCGTATGAATTTTACCAATCATGATGTTAAATGTACGAATAAGCCCGCCAATTTCGTCGCGGCCTTCGTGAATTTCAATCAGATCGAATCGTTCGTTACGAACCTTCTCCATATGTCTGGATAACTTGCGAATCCGATAGTGGTAGGAACGCAAAATAATGTAGATCAATACAGAGGGGACCACGATACTTAATGCGAGCAACCCCAGAATTGATTTAAAGGCTTCTTGCAAAAGGTGGTCAAGGTGACGCGTATCGGCAACTCCAATCAATTTCCAACCCTTTAGATAGGCTAGATTCCCCAACGATTTTTCGAGCGTGTAAGCAGAATCTCCAGATTCCTTGAGCATTGATTCATTATCAAGGGGGGATAAGTCGGTTTCGCTGAATTCCCCACTTGAAACGACAGTTCGATTGTTGCTGTCCACCAGACGCAGCTGAAGACTGTCTGATTCACGATTTAAAATGCTATACACCCGGCTAAGTTCCAGATCAATCTTGGAATACTTGTTGTAATTGGCATAGGAAGTATAGGTATCCATTTTGCCAATCACACTGATTCTTCTTCCCGCGTTAAATCCGGATGGCTCAATATAATCAACGACAAGAATGCCTCCACTGGTGGATTTCAGCTGTTTCAATCCAGGGAGTACATTCTTGTCTTTCATGACGATATAATGACTGCCCGTCTGAATGGTATCGTTATCCGTATAGATACGCACCTCCAGAATATTCGCTGACATGTACCGTGTTAATTTATCTCGCAGGAATGCATGGTAGACGTTGTAATAATCCACGGGGGAGTGATAGGTCCGATCCAGTGCCTCATATAGCGAATCGTCTGCTGCAATAATTCGGCTCAGGGCAACGCTCTCATCAATCATGCCTAGCAGTTCCCCCGCAGCCCTGTCGATGGATTTACGCAGATTTTCCTGTTCTCTAATCTTGATATCCGCAGAGGTTCGTTCATAAAAGAAGATATTAATCGTTATTACAGGAAGGAGAATACTAAGTACATAAATAAGCAGAAATTTGGATCGGAGAGGAATATCATTAACCTTACTGAACATCCAGAATTTATGACGCATATAATCACCCTTGGTTTTTGTTTTTATAGACTGACGGAAGCTCCCCTGTATGCGCTCTGAACTTTTGGGTGAAATATTCAGCATCATGATATCCTAGCCTGAATGCAATGTCAGTGATCTTCATATTGGTACGTCGCAGGAGTTTACGGGCCTCCTCAACACGAAGCTGGTGCACATAGTCACTGAAACTGACCCCCATCTCCCGCTTGAACTGTTGACCCAGGTAGGCAGAATTCACGTGAATACGATCAGCTACATCTTGTAATTTAATTTTACTTCGATAGTGTTGCTTCAATTCAATCACTGCTTCTGCAACAAGCCCTCCCGTACCCGTCTTTTGCTTCAATTCAGACTGGAAAAGTTGCTTGGACAGTCGAACACACAGGTCTTGCAATGTTCCGGAAGACCAACTCGCAGCCTCATGCCAATCTTTTTCACATAGTATTTCTCTGCAACCCTCTCTTTTTCCATATTTTCGTAGCAACTCCCCATGGATATATCGGATGACATGATGTATCCATTCCAACGAAACCTCTGCTTTCTCACTTTTCTCTAACAGTGCACTCACTGCAATATCGATGGAATACGTGTTTTCTGCTTCAATCAACGCCAAGATCTCTTTGGAGATATTCATCATTTGCTCTAAATCATATTCTTCGCCTATTCGATATTCATTAAGATGATTCTCATAGGCTTCATCTGTAACCGTGACTCCATTTTTCTGTTTTTGCTCATTTCTGCGTTTGTCCAGAGGTTCAATCATGTCCATAAGGATTTGATGAATCTCCTCGGGAACAAGAGGTTTAAGCACGTACTGATCGACCTGATACCGTATGGCTTGCTTCGCGTAATTAAAATCGGAGTATCCTGTAACGATAACAATTTTAGAGGTATAGGCGAGATCTTCTCGCAAGGTGTGAATCAAACCAAGACCATCCATAACAGGCATTTGAATATCCGTGACGACAAGATCCGGTTCAACCGAGTTGAATAGAGCAAGTGCTTCCTCCCCATCTGTTGCCGTTCCGCAGAGTTCATATCCACAAGCTCGCCAGTCAATCATTGTTCTCCATCCTTCTAGCATAAACGGCTCATCATCCGCGACAATGACCTTGTACATTAGCTCACCTCACTTTTATCCTTGATCAGCTGCATGTATTTTATCTATATCAATAGGTAGATTCCAGTTGTTCTGAAAACGCTAAACAGCAGAACAACAGCAGGATTGTTGTCTGCTCGCACAACTTTGGAGAACAAAATTTCTACCAGTCTCATCGTCATTTATCAATAACATAGAACATGGTTCCATCGGACCGTACTATAAGAACGCTCCGATTGTAGCGAAGCGCCGGGATAACAATTCAAGTGTAACGCTTACATTTTGGTACAACAACCTGTTAAACTATAGGTTTTCACCCGACAAAGTATAGGTTTAGCTCAGAAGTAATCTATTGTCAGTAGAAAGATTTTTCATTCTCCACGTACAATACGGAATCCTTGATCGGGACCAAAACCATTTGCATCAAATTTGCCTCGAAATGATATTTCATTGTTATTGACACCGCCGATCCAGCCTCCGCCTTTCACAACTCGCCAAGTTTGATTTGGACTCTCCGAATCGCTGTACCAGTCCCAGCACCATTCTCTCACATTCCCAGACATATCATAGATTCCTAACTCATTCGCCTTCTGAGTTCCGACTTTTTTGGTTTGATTACGATTGCTCTCAATAGCGGTCCAGCTCCAGTCACCCGTCAGAATGTTCTCGCCGGCATTTACCCAGTACCAAGCAACTTCATCAGGATTGTTACTTCCGCTGTATGTGTAATTTAAGCTCTTTTGACCTCCGCTTGCAGCGTATTCCCATTCTGCCTCTGTGGGTAAACGGTAACCGTTGGCGTCCTCGTTGATCGTTACATTCCATTTTATAGTATCATTTTCATTGTGATTATTCGTGTCCTGGTTGTCTTTATCTATATTGTAATAAGGTTTCAGGTTTTCTTTTATACTTTTTTGATTACAGTATTCCACTGCGTCATACCAGCTGACCATTTCAACAGGCAGGTCATCTCCCTTGAAGCCAGAAGGGTTTTCCCCCATAACCTCCATCCATTCTTTTTGAGTTACTTCGTATTTGCCAATATAGAAGGAATCCAGCGTTTCATTCCTATCGATCTGACTCGGCTTACTGCTCTTGAAGGCTCCTCCTTCGACGAATACCAAGTCATCGCTTAATTTCGTATTACTTGCTGAACAAGCACTTAGACTAACAACTATAGCGATTAAAGTTAACCATACCAGCTTCTTCATTCAATTATTCTCCTTTACTAGCTTAAATCCGGCAACGTCGAGGTCCGTTAGTCTGGAGAATAACGTTACTCAACGCTACCGGAAAATTGAATTTCAAATGCAGGTGCAGAAGTTGAACTGCATCACATCATTTTTACCAAACCGTCACGTTTGCGCTTCCGCTACTTTGATAACCTTCCGTTGCCATCACCTGATAGGACCAGCTGTTGCCTAAGTACATCCCTTTGCTCGCCCATGCATTCACATGATTACTGAACGTGATGGTAGAATTGACTCCGATTGGTTTCTTGGTCTGTCTAACACTCCAATACTGAGGGAAAGTCTGAGTACCATCAATGGAAGGTGCATTGTATCTCATCGTTGTATAGATGTCATATGTGCCGCCATCACTAGTCATCGAGCCCTTATACGTTCCGGTAGGACGATACGTTCCCCAGCTATCCACCACGTAATATTCAATTAGAGCGTTTCTAGTCCAACCATAGAAGGTGAGATAGCCGTTACCTGAAGGAGAGAATACGCCGGCATTATAATTGACCACTCGATTAGGCGTACCGTATGTCCACCCTTTCCCGACAACAAAGTTCCCGGTATTTTGCCAATTCACGCTGTAATTCCCGCCCGATCCATTCACGGCGTTGACCGTTCCTCCACCATCTGTCCAATTTTGCCAATAATCTGTTGCTGCGCTCGATGTGGCTGCGAAGACACCAAAACTCATGGAAGCTGCAAGAACAACGGTTAACAATTTTTTGCTAAATTTAAACATAGATTATACCTCCTGATATTTTAATAGATTTGGTTGATGCTACAATCCGATATGAATGTTCTTCAGCAAATTCACTTGAAAAGACGTTGCGAAAACAGATACAGATCGTTTTTCCACACGGGCCAATCATGTCCTCCACTTTCCTCATGCCAAATGTGAGGTACTCCGTGATGCGCCAGATATTGATGAACCCCAAGACTAATCTCTATAAGATTGTCCTGTTCACCGCAAGAGATCCATAGCAGCGAGAGTGATGAAGGCGCTTTCGAAAGATCAGGGACAAGTAGCTCCGGACTTCTAGTATTTGGGGCTGCGGAGAAAGCACCGATCCATGCAAAATGGTCTAGATTACTTAATCCGATATTTAAGGATTGACCTCCACCCATGGATAAACCAGCAATCGCCCTTTTATCCCGGCTTTTATGCAAAGGGTAGTTCGACTCCATGTAAGGTATCAAATCGTTGAGCAGATCGGATTCAAACCGTTTAAATGCTTTGATTTTCTCAGGTTCAAACAGGTCTCCTTCGGCTCGGTCGTTCGACATAGCGCGACCGTTAGGGAAAACAATAACCATCGGCTCAAGCAAATGATCGTTGTACAGATTATCGAGAATAATTTGCGGAGAACCATGAGTATGCCATTCGGTTTCGTCTCCACCAATACCATGCAAAAGAAAAAGTACAGGATACATCGTTGTCGAAGAAAATTCTGGTGGGGTGTACACCATCGCTTTACGGGAATTGCCAACCGTGGTGGAAGGATACTCTACCGTCTCCATGACTCCACGTGGTATATTCTCCCGATACTGGTCATATCCCGTTACTGCTGGTGAGATCAATTCCATTCTCTTTTCCTCCGAACATATGAGTGACTATCAGTCTTCAGTTAATCCACATAGCCAAAACCCAGAATAGTGAAGCATTTATGTTCATGGCCTTCCGCCATTTCGATCTCGATGGAGTGCTCCCCCACATGCTCTTCGTTAAGCAGAAGGATGGCATGGCAATGGGTCCAATTCACTTGACGCGGATCGACTTTTTGGACGAATACCCCATCTACCTTGATATGTGCAGTTCCGAATTCGTCGTTACCAGAATCCTTGAAGATCAGAATGAGGCGTTTGCACTGCAAACTTATCCGAAAGCTGCTCTGATCCTCTTTTCCCTCTCCTGTACGCATCCAGTTGTTGGGGAACTGAGGTGTACCATAGTCATGAGCATCCATCTCAGCCATCTGCAGATCCGTATCCGTTTTACAAAAAGAGCCTGCATCGATTCGGGCAATGTGATTGCCGTTTTTCCGATCCAACAGCTTCACATTAACAAATTCATTTCCAATTAGCGGAGCTTTTTCAATATCATGATCTTTCTCATCCCACTCAGAACGATTCGTCACGTCGAACAAATATTCCAAACAATCGGCCATAATTCGATGTCCTATGTTAGTTGGATGATATATATCATGGAAAAAATGCTTTTTGGAAATAACGTTGCCTTCACCTCTTGTCTTGCTGAACTGATCTACGACAGCATCTTTCACACTTACCATTGGCAGATCATAATGCCAGCCTACCGGAGCGAGACGATCCTGTAGATTCCAGTCATTTTCGAATACACTGAATAACAAGATGACCGCTGGCTTGTTATCGGCAGTAAGTGCTTTGAGTACCAGACTCTCGTAACATTTACCTTGGGTTTCATCATCTGCGTCATTGACTGCGAATTCAATTATGACAATATCCGGCTGAACGGCACCTCCCCTCAGCACATCACGATCATAACGTACAATCCCCAGTTCTGAAGGAGTTCCACCCACACCTGCTTTAATCAGATGAATCGGACTATCTTTTGAAAGCGCAAACATAAACTTGAACGACTCATACGACCGATAAGCGTAACTTTGGAGATGAATAGGTACTGCACCAGCACCATGGGTAATGGAGCCTCCAATATAAGCGATAACGACAGGTTCGCCGTTTTTTGCCTTCTCAATGGCTCGTTTTAATCTGACATTATTTCCTTTGTTCAGAAGAGATCGGCCAATCATGTCGCGATATCTATGTGACTCAAAATCAATTGCGGGCTTGACTGCCGACGCTGTCACTCCAACTGGATCGCGCGGTGCAGTGAATTCCGTGTTTTCACCTGCATCTCCTGAATCCTGGAGCATAAATCATCATCACATCCTTCCGGTTTAGATTCTGACCATCCTCAAACAACTTTTAAAGAATCACAGCTTGTATTATTAGATCAGATGTGATCCTTCTCCCAAAGTGTATCCCTTACATAATTTTACAACAACCTGACAAAGTATAGGATTTTAACCAATATATCATTTTAATTTGAGTACAATGACATGCAGATCAGAACACCTATAATTTTTCATGTAAACGCTTTAATTTGTATACTATTTCCATGATATAATTTTGAAAAACCGCATTGATGAAGGAGGATACTCATGAATATCACGGGTCAAGGCGCGTGGGATACGGGTACATATACAAATCTGTTCTTGAAGCTAGGCTACGATGAGAATGAGATCACGAACAGATTGGAAGAAACATGGAACGAGCTGTTTTATGGCGATGACAATACTCGAATATATTACCCCATGGGTGAGGACAAGGGTTATTTGCTGGACACTGGTAATCTCGATGTTCGCTCCGAGGGCATGTCCTATGGCATGATGATGGCTGTTCAGATGGACAAAAAGGAAGAATTTGATCGACTCTGGAATTTCTCACACACGTTTATGCAACATAAAGCGGGACGTTATAAAGATTATTTTGCCTGGCATTGCAAGCCTGACGGAACCCGACTCTCGCAAGGTCCTGCTCCTGATGGTGAGGAGTTTTTTGCCATGGCGCTTTTTTTTGCCTCTAACCGCTGGGGCGATGGCGCTGAACCTTATGATTATAAGGCACAAGCCCGCAAGATCCTTCATGCATGTATACATCAAGGCGAAGACGGCGAAGGCGATCCCATGTGGGACCCGGAAACAAAACTGATCAAATTCATACCAGAAACACCGTTTAGCGACCCATCCTACCATCTGCCTCATTTTTATGAACTATTCGCGAAATATGCGGATGAAGAAGATCAGAGCTTCTGGAAAGAAGCTGCGGCCGCTAGTCGGGCTTACCTTCATACAGCCTGCCATCCCGTAACCGGACTATCACCTGAATATGCGAACTATGACGGCTCTCCGGCTCCAATACAGCCGCATGGTGATTTCAGACATTTTTACAGTGATGCCTACCGTGTTGCTGCAAATATAGCGCTGGACTGGGAATGGTTCCGCAAGGATCACTGGCAGATCGAACAATCCAATCGGATTCAATCCTTCTTCAGTGATATTGAAATGTCCGATTATCGTCGCTATACAATAGAAGGTGAACCTTTCGACGAACCTTCACTGCATCCTGTAGGTTTGCTGGCTACCAACGCCATGGCTTCACTGGCTGCGGACGGTCCACATGCTGACACATTCGTTCACAAGTTCTGGAACACACCTCTGCGTCAGGGAGAGCGACGTTATTACGACAATTGCCTGTATTTTTTCAGCATGCTCGCTCTAAGCGGAAGATATCGCATGTACTAAACTAAGGGAATGTGCACGAGCCGTTGAACCTGCCCTGTGAACGTTTGGCTTGCAGGACAGGTTCAATCACAGAACTTTAAGAAGGATGCAATGATATTACGATTTAATCTATATCAATAAAAAACGTTCCCGGCTCGCATATGTTGACTGCGAACCGGGAACGTTTGGTTGTACAAATACAGGCAGTAACTTTTCCCGCTCTGTATGATTCAGATACTTTAATTATTTGGAAACAGAAGAAGTATCATAGGAAGACTGCATAATCTCCAGATATCGATTAATGTTCAATCCCTCCAGGCCTTTCACATATTCATCCCAATCCTTATCCAGACTTTTGGCGCCAGTAATAAATTGCAGGGCGTTCTGATCGATGTAATCCTTGAGATTGGTCTGCATCATGCTGGCTTCATCAGCTTGGGACGGATCTACCCACAATGCCCAATGAGGGAAAATCTCTTTCGGTTCCTTGCCCTCCATTAACAATGTCGCCTCATAGAGACGTCGCTCACCACCATCATTGGCATAGATGTCTGTCCCCTGTACTTCGGAGTCCCGATATGCCTGATAATGATTGTACTGACTCAATGCAGCCCAACTGTCATTACGAGGTTCTTCTCCAGAAGGAAGCGGAATGGCTTTATATAACGGCTCAATCTGATCATTGAGCGCCACTTCTCCTTCTTGTGGTTTGCGCCAGCTTACGCCCTCTTCTCCCAGATATGATGCCATGGTTCCTTCCTGGGTATAGAGATAATCCAGCAGCTTTATGGCCGCGATCTGCGTTTCCTCACTGGCTTTGTTTGTCAGTACAAAGGACGCTCCGGGATCAATCGGATAGTTGTACGTAGCATAAGCAGCATGGGGTCCCTTCAATGGAGGGATGGGATTGTAATCATTCCCGTAAGGAGAACCTTCGGCAGTAGTTACGAATAATGATGGATGCATCGCTGCTCCCGCACCGAGAAGCTGTGCATCAGCGTTATCGCCAATTTTTTTGAAGGCCCCGACGTTTTGGGTAAATGCCCCTGGATCAATCAACCCTTCATCGTACAGTGATTTAATATAGGCAAGCCCTTCTTTCCACTCCGGTTTGTTCACTACGGTCTCCACTTTCCCCTGATTGACAATGAGATAATTCCGATCGTCGTCATAGATAAAACCGTTCATCAAGTACGGAATAATGTGCACACCGAAATTTTCAGTCGAACCGCTTAGCGGTACTTCGTCGGCTTTACCGTTACCGTTCGGGTCTTTCGTTTTAAATGCCCGAAGCATTTCCTTAAATTCTTCTGTCGTCGCGGGTTCGGTCAGGCCTAGTTGTTCCATCCATTTGGTGTTGACCCACATCTTGTTCGGGTAGGAACAGTGAAAACATTCATTCAGACCCGTCAGGCCGTAGATATTTCCGTCAGGAGCAGTGTTCATCGCCCGATAATAGTCATTGCTTTCAAGCACTTTTTTAATATTGGGAGCATGCTGCTCAATCAGATCATTCAGCGGCAAAATAACCCCCTGCTGACCAAACTTCAACAAGTCTGTCTGGGAGAAACGATCTACCCAAGGGATGAGCAGATACAAGTCCGGATAATCACCGGAAGCCAGTGAAATCTGTCTTTTCTCCGCTGCACCGTCGAATGGAACCGTAGTCCAGTTGAACTTAATATCAAACTTCTCTTCCATTTTCTTCGTGAATTTATTAGTGGACAGGTTGGTATCCGAACCCTGGTGAGCAAACACATTAATGGCCGTCTTGCCTGATGGATCGCTGCCTTCCCCCTTCCCCTTATCAGAGCTTGAACATCCGGCAAGTACCAACGAGGTAAACAGCATACAGGCAAGAATGATGAATCCCGCTTTTTTCAATATAATCCTCTCCTTCATGAATGATAGAAAAAATGACTTATCCTTTGACTGAGCCAATCAACATACCTTGCACGAAATACCGTTGAACAAAAGGATAGATGATTAGCACCGGCAAGCTGGCCATTACAATTAACGAGTACTTCATGAGTTCAGCCATCTGCTGCTGTTTGATCATTTCCGATGCATCCATGCTCCCCGTACTGCTGTTCAGAATAAGAATGCTGCGTAATATCAGCTGTAGCGGATAGAGCGACTGTGATTTCAGATAGATGAGGGCGTCAAAGTATGCATTCCACTGACCGACAGCGTACATAAGTGACAACACGGCGATAATCGGTTTGGCGAGTGGCAGGATAATACTGAAGATAAACCGGATGTCACTGCAGCCATCGATGTCTGCTGCTTCGGACAATTCTTCCGGTATCGAATTCTGAAAAAAGGTGCGGGCAATGATGACTTGCCATACCCAGACGGCATTGGGAATCAGCAACGCCCAGCGCGTATCAATCAGTCCCATGGTTTTGACCACCAGATAGGTAGGGATCAAACCGCCTGAGAACAACATGGTGAAGGTAATAAACATCATTAACGAGCTGCGACCAACAAACGTTTTTTTGGATAATGGATAAGCAATCATAATGGTCAGTGCCACGCTGATGAAGGTGCCGCAGGCTGTATAGAAAAGGGAATTGGCATAACCGGTAAGGACTTGATCATTCCGCAATACAGACTTGTAACCGTCAAACGTCAGGTCAATGGGCCACAACCAGACTTTTCCCGAGGAGACGGCAGCTGGGCTGCTGAGCGAAGAACTCACAATATATATCAAGGGATACAGCACGGCAATCAGCACCACTGTCAACATGAAGTAAACAACCGTTATAAATACGCGGTCTCCCCAGGATTCACGAATCGTACTGCTGCTCTTGATCCGCGAACGACCTGCATTTGTCTGTGTGTTAGGCATGGGTTGGTTCTCCTCCTTTCGCTCCCGTTACCATAAGCTTGTATTGGACAGTCGCTTGGCAACCGCGTTTACAATTAATAGCAGAATCAGGTTAATCACCGAGTTGAACAGGCCAACCGCAGTAGCGAAGCTATAATTGGCATTCAGCAATCCTATTTTATAGACATATGTGGAGATAATCTCCGAAGCAGACAGGTTGAGCGGATTTTGCAGCAAATATATTTTTTCGAACCCAACAGCCATGATATTCCCTACACTCAGGATCAGAATGATGACGGCTGCCGGAAGTAGTCCAGGCAGATCAACATTGATGATTTTCTGTATTCGGTTGGCTCCGTCCACTTTGGCGGCTTCATACAGGGATGGATCAACACCTGCCAGAGCAGCCAGATATATCACAGCGGAGTACCCCATTCCCTGCCACACATCGGAGAATACGTAGATGGATCGAAACAGTCCAGGCTCACCGAGAAAATTCACCGCTTCGAAACCAAGGGCACCTGCAATCGTGTTGACAATACCCAGCCTAGGAGACAGAAAGAGCATAATGATGGAGACCATAACAACGGTAGAGATGAAATATGGAGCATAGGTCACCATTTGTACTGTTTTTTTGAATCGTATGTTTTTGATTTCGTTCAGCGCGAGCGCCAGTAATATAGGAATCGGGAAACCAACGATCAGGCTGTAAAACGAAATGTAGAGCGTGTTCTTGATCAGCATAACAAACGCAGGATTTTTAAAAAGTAATTCGAAATACTTGGTTCCGGCCCACGGACTGCCCCAGATCCCCTTGATGACGTTGTAATCTTTAAATGCCAGGACCGCATTCACCATGGGTACATACTTGAAAATAATAAAGTAAGCAATCGGTGGCAGGATCAGCAGATACAGCTGCCAATGTCGCCTCCAGCTTCTGGATAATGCTTGCTTCAAGGCAAACGCTTTACTTGGTTTCTCCACGGACTTTGATTCACTGGTCATTGTGGTTCTCAGAATCATCCCCCCATTCTTGGCTCCCAATCGTGCTGAACTGCAACTCGACTTGGTAGCGCTTACTTTTTGAGTAATCATAAGATTGCGCTGGGGATGCGTAAAGGTACACTTACGCTGAGAAAGTACAAAAAGCGAATATAGTTCCCGAGAAACAGCCTACATTAACCGCTATGAACGTCCATTTTCCGAAATACACTCGGAGAAATGCCGCGTACCCGCTTGAAAGCTCGACGGAATGAATGTGCACTGTTATACCCGGTGGCCTCCGCTATCTCGTCAATGGTCTGACCAGTGGAGTGCAACAAGTTCGAGGCAGCATCAATGCGTACCCGTTCTACATAATCGGAAAGATTCTCTCCCGTGTGTTCTTTGAACAGTTGGGATATAAACTTCTCGGACTTGCTCATGTGCTCGGCAATCCGATAGATCGTCAAGTTTGCATCCCCATAATGTTGTTGGATAAAACAAATCATTTCGCTTACAGTATCCGCATGTGCTCCTGCTCTTCTTCTCTGGAAATCACCGCAGATGTCTTCTGTTAACCGTTTGAATTTTGCACGCAGCGAAGTAATCGTTTCTGTCATCTGAATGGATGTCACCCGAGTTTTATATTCCTCCAGCAGGGAGGCATCCAACTTGAATTTTGGTTCGTCCAGCTTCAGAAAAGTCCCCTTCAGCTCCATGATGAACTGCTGTGTCATCTCGTAGGACAGTTCCCGCTCCTCTAAATTACGAAGAAACAATTGCTCCAGAATACGTACCGCCTCTTCAGGCTCCCCGACTTTGATTGTGTTCAGCAGGCGCTGTTCAGACTCAATCGGATAATAAAACATTTCATTTTCCTTCATCGTATCTTCAAATCTCACCAGATGATCTGTTCCCATATGAATGGCATAATCCAGAGCTTGTTTGGCTTCGTCAAAGGAACGTCCTGCATCATTCCAAACCTCGTAAGCTGCACCTGTGCCAATTGTTGTAGATATCCGATGCTCCCGGTAGATCACTTCCATCAAGGTGTTCAGCTCTTTTTCACATCTCCCTATAGCTTCATTCAGTGAGTTCTCATCCAATGGACAGGCAAAAGCGATCTGGTCTGTTCCCCAATCCGTGATCAGCAGCTGCGCATTCCATTCTGTAAGTACTTGTTTGATGAGCAGCCTTGCAACACCCAGTTCATGGATAGTTTCTTCACTGTCCGGATTGGCATATCCGTTTACCTTCACTAAGCCTGCCAAGCCCTTGCTGCTATGAAGAGAAATGTGCGCCTGGGATGAGATAACCTCCAACTCAAGTGAGGTATAGACTTCTCCGGTTAACAAACGTTTGATAAAACCGTCTCTCAATAACGGAATCTGCTCATTCATGGCGTTTTTAAGTGAGTCATTATTAGCAATGAGATTGTTAATATGGCTTGCCAAAAAATCATATTCATTGCCCCGTCTGCCTGGGGAATCGGTGATTTGTTCCCGAAAAGAGGCCAACAATCTGTATACGGGTGCACTATTCCGATAGGCCAGAACCAGCCCGAATAACAGTCCCAAGGCAATGGTTGCCAAAGTAAAGACCAGCGTGACTTGTTTGATTTGGTCCGCTTTTGTCATGAGTGCTTTCTCCGGAATCCCTGCCATGTAATTCCATCCATTTTGACTGGACTGCATCGATATCAGCAGCCGACCATCACTTCCAGGCTGTACATTCTGCACGTTCAGCTCCGTTTTCGCATCATTACCTTCTCTCTGGCGACTCTGTGCCATTTGCTCGGCTTCGGCTTGTTCAATGCCATGGGAGAAAATGATCTGTCCTTCCGCATCAGTGACGAGAGTCCAGCCGCCATATTGATCCACAATATTTTGAGTAAGGCTGGCCATCTGATCCTGATCAATCATGACACCAATCGTTGCTTGCGGTTTGTTGAAGCTGTTCAAAGGCAGAGATTGCAGAAACGTAATGGCGGGAACGTCTGCTAGCACAGTGCCGAGTATTTCACGTTTATAGTTTCGAAGCGGTATGATTTCATTAAAGTGTGGTTGTTTGAGAATTTGGTCATGCCATTGTTCAAACGACATACCGTCCAGCTGATTGGCAGCATAATAATGCTCTGGACGATAATACACAGTTCTTGGTGTGATGATGGCATTGTAGTTCGGAATGTGAATGAAGAAATGGGACAAGTAATCATTGGTACTGCTGTACATGGAGAGGCTCCGCTGCATACGGTTCATACCATAGACATTGTAGAGATCATGCGGCTTTGGCCCAGCAATTAAATTTTGCAAATCGGGATTGACGGCAAGCTGTCTGGTAAAAGCTTCGACTTGAAGTAGATTTCGCTCAATGATCTCTTTGCCAAGACTCAGCGACTTCAAACTGTTCTCAATGGAGCTGGAACGAGCCGCTTCAATGGAAGCTCGGTAAGAGGCATATCCCGCAATTTGAGGAATCATCAGAATGACAAGATACGAAATGAGGAATCGGCGGAACACGGGTGAAAATTTGGACCATAGGAGCTGCATATGTACCCTCCCTTTTTTTATCGAGCGCTTACATTTCTCTGTGTTAAGGTAGCTGTTCAATGATACACCGGGCATTTCTTCCTGGTGAAGGTACAACTTCTTCCTTATGGTACATTTACATACTGTAGCGTACAATGCTTGCATGAAAATAATTGTTGGTCTGCGGGTTAGCGCACAAATATAGTTGTATTTTACCTTCGCATGACATCCATCCCAAAGTATCAAAAATAAACGCAAAAAACCTCCCCAGTCATGGAATGACTTGGGAAGGTTTTTGTTTAACGTTGTGCTTATTAATTGCTAACGGCAACAAATTTCCATTGTTGGTTTGTAGCACCTGTGTAGGTGTTCTGCTGCAGCAAGGCTCCATCCGAAGTGGAAGCGTTTGCCACTTCAATCGCTTTATTGCTGTTCACGTTGACGATACTCCAGTACCCGTTACCAAGATCGTTGACCTTAAAATGCTGAGCGGTTGTGTTCAGATTGCTCATGAGTTGAACCGCTTCCCCATTGGTGAGGGTACCGTTGCGAATGTCGATGACTTTGTCCGGCGAGTTCACACTTGTCAGTGTATAGTTGCCGTTACCGATCGAAGTCAGAACCCACTTCTGAGGGTTACCGCCCAGATCACTCCACTGCTGGAGCTGAAGATTATTTTCATTTTGACCACCAGGAACATCAACAACTTTGTTGGAATGCCGGGCTACGATTTTATAAGTTGCACCGGATACAAGACCCGTTGTCGGTCCGCCGCCTTGTCCACTGCCCGGGTAAGTCTGAGCACGTTCATGGTACCAGTTGAACAGGAATCGTCCCATGGCACTCCGTGAAGCATCTCCATCCCATTTCAGTCCAGCCGTTGGGTCGGCAAAGGAGCTTCGTGGTCCTTCACTTAGAATGAATCCGTTCATATGAGCTGCAATGCTGACATTACCTGATGCGTTGAAAATCGTTTTGGTATTGGTGCCAAAACCTTCATTGCTACCATTAAACAAGTTCCAATAGGCCGAATCGCCAGGTTTGTTTTTGAACCAGGTTACCTCGGTAATATTAATCGGATATTTGTCAGCAGCTGCCTTCACGTTGGTATTCCACTGGTCTTGCAGGATAGAGAAGTTGTCATATGCGCCATAACCAGGGTACCAGTGAACCGCATATCCATAGTTATTGAGCGGATCAGTCAATGGATGGCTTGCCGTCAAGCTGTAAAATTGGTTGTATCCCAGACCTGCCGCCCAGATGACGTTGTCCGCACCTTTGCTACGAATTGTTGAAATCATGGAATTTTGGAAATTACGCAAGTCATTCCAGTGATCCACAAAGTCATTTTCCCCGTTGTATCCACCCCAATGTCCATTGGCATAGGATTTCACCGGTTCGTTGATCAGTTCAAAGTGAACGTTGTCTGCACTTTTGATCTCCGGGCGTGAAGCGAGATAACCCCAGATTTCGTTGAATTTTTGCAGGTTGGCAGGTGTTGTTGCCTGATCATCCTTCAGTGTGAAGTCCAGTCCCAGGACAACATAGACACCTTTTGTTTTGGCATATTGAATGTACGGAATAATTACATTTTGCGTAACGGTCTGCACACCGGCAAAGTTATATGTACCAGCAGCCACATCTCCCATGTCCTGACGATCGATGAACAGACGCACCTGATTCATATTCCAGCCATGATTGCTTCCGTACTTCGCGCTGGTGTCAGCAAAAGTATCGGTAATGTCTTTCAGATAAGCCAGTGTAGCTGCATGACGGTTATTGCCGTGCAGATTGAGATAATAATTGCTGTCCTGATATGTCCAGTAGGCACCTGAGGGTTGATGCCAACCGTTCAGTAGCACAGGCTGGTTGTTGCTGTTCACCAGGTTTTTGCCGTTTACGTGCAGCTTGCCCATCGGCATGCCCACCCATGCTTCGGCACGGCTGCCTCCCCATGGAGCAATTGTGATCAATAAAGCCAGAATGAGTACAAGTTTACAAGATGTCATGAACTTCTTCACTTTAATTCCTCCTGATCTGATATATTGCCTTGCAATAATGCGAGGTAAGCTCCGTAAGAGTATCTCTGATCAAATAGATCGCTCAGGTCGGCGCCCGCTCCCGCAGCCCGTTCCACACCAGTAGGGGGATCCTGCGCAGGGAAGGATCGCGGTTCTGCTGTGAGCAGACGTTCATGAGATCGTTACATGCCCCCTTTTCACAGATGGAATGTTGCATGAAGTTCATCCTCCCTCTTCCAGTCTGATCCCACTCCAAACGTACAGAAGAACTTAACTTAACCGACGATTCCCGTACGCTCTACACTCTCTACGAAATATCGTTGCACAAACAAATAGATGATGATCAAAGGCAGAATGGCAAGAAGAATTCCTGTATCCTGGATCATGCTCAGATAGAACGGATCGGCCTGGGAAGCTGCACCGTCGGTAACCTGCTGGGCCAGATTATACGGAAGGGACGATAACTGGGTCGACATGACTTTACTTGAAGTCAGATAAGTCGTCGTATAGAAGCTGTCGTTCCACTGCCATACGAAGGAAAACAGCATGACTGTTACCATGGACGGAATGGCATTGGGCAGCATGATTCTTGAAAATGTTCGTCCGATCCCCGCGCCGTCCACATAGGCCGCCTCCTCCACTTCCTTCGGAATACCTCTGAAGAATTGCCGGAAGATAAAGATGTACAAACCGGCCTTAAGTGAATTGGCCGTAATCGCCGTCAGAATAAACGGCCAATAGGTATTAAGCAAATTAACAGGTTTGCCGACTATAAGCGTCATAAGCCCCATGAGATCAAAGCTTTTCAGATTCAGGTATACCGGAATGAGAATGGTCGTTGGCGGTACAAGAATCGTCAGAATTACACCAGCAAACAGCCAGTTGCTTCCCCTGAATTTCAGTCTGGCGAATCCGTATCCTGCAAGTGCACAGGATGCTGTAGTCAGCAGTGTAGTCGTTGCAGACAGGGCAAACGTATTAAACAGCGTTGCCCAGTAATCCATTACGCGTATCGCCTCTTTGAAATTGTCGATGGAGAAGTTCTGTGGAATCCACACCACCACTGCCGAATACAGATCACCTTTAGCTTTGATGGATGTGGAAACCTTCTGAAATATGGGAAACAGGATAACGAAGGAAAGCCCGGTAATCAGAACGAATCGGATCATGGCCCACAGCCAGCCTTTCCAATGCTCCAGCGATAATAATCGTGATGTTGTCACGTGGGACACCCTCCTTTCTAATCTTGATAGAAGACTCGCTTCGAGAAAATGATGTTTACGATAACCAGAATGATGGCAATGGCCAGAAAGTAGACCCATGCCATGGCAGAACTTAATCCAAAGTCAAATTTGACGAAGCCGGTATCCCGGATCAGTTCCGTCATGGCGTTATTGGCAAACGAATCAATGATTGTATAGATCGCATTGACAAAAATAAGCGGGCTGACCATTGGGAACGTAATTTTCCAAAAGGCTTCATAACCCGTTGCACCTTCCATCTTCGAAGCCTCATACAGTTGAGGGGAAATCGTCTGGATCCCTGCCAAAAAGATCAAAATCTGTACACCGGATTGACTGACGATCTGATAGATCCGATCTACGGCGCTGCTCAGATACGTAACGATCCAATCGCTCACTCCGGCGTTAACCATCAGATTTTCGAGTTCAAATGTCCCGAGTGAGCTTCCACCTGTGCTGCTCTGATTAACCGCTTCAATCAGGCTGGTGCTCTCCAGTGTCATAATCACTCCCGATGCCAGAATAACGGGCAGGAAAAAGATCGACCGCGCTACAGCCCGGCCCCTGAACTTCTGATTCAGGATGACGGCAAGGAACAGACTGAATATAACGATAAGCGGTACGTTGATGAGCACGTCTGTGATCGCCTCAATTAACGCACGGTTAAAGCTTGTATTGACGGTCAGCGCCTGAATATAATTGGCAACACCGTTGAACTGAATTGCTATGCCTTCCGCGTTAGCCTGAATTGTACTCATGCTGTATCGCAGAGAGGCTAACAGCGGAATGAAGAAAAACAACACAAAACCAATGAGCCAGGGAAGCACGTAGATTACGCCCCACATGGCTTTCTGCTGAGCATACGTACGACTTCCCCATTTCCATTTCAGGAGCGTCTTCAGAGCTGCTCACCACCAGTCACATAGCTTTGGGCTTCCACTGTATCGTTGTCAACTTCTACAGGGAAGTCGTTATAATTGACAATTACGAACCCGCCACCTTCATATGTTGTCCGGAAGACGCCCTCCTCCAGGGATTCATGTGACATCATGGAACGTCCGGCAAACGGTTGGTTCACCTGGTTCACCTCGTTGTAGATCTCGGCAGCCAGATCGATCCATTGTTCATAATTCGCCGCGTAGAGATCATCATAATCCGTTTCTTTCACAACATGGTTTGGCGCATTGAACCATGCAAAGTAAGGACTGGCTCCATATTCAATCAGCTTCAGCACATATTGCCTTGCATTGGTATATGTGGAGAGATTGTATGGCGTCCCCGTATAACCGATGCTGCCGTGTACAACGAGCTGATAGAACGGAATCTCTTCATCCTCCAGCTTGAAACGACTGCTGGTCATCGGCGCATCTGTCAGACCAGTTACATACGGCAGGGCATAAGCGTTCCCGCCTTCAGCAACAAGCGAGCCAGCCTGCTGCCCGATCTGTTCAAGTGCCTTCTTTACGGAGCCAAGCGCTTGTGTTCGGTCCACCAGCTTTTTCGGATTCATATCGCTGTTTAACTGAGCTGCCAGATCATTCAGGCTTAGTGACAGTCCATCCTTTTGAAGGGACCTCAGCTCATCTAACATGTCTGCCGTCACGTCCTCCAGCATGTTGGGCGAAAGCACATAGGATGGTGAACGATCCCGGTCCCGCCGCTGGATGGCCTGGTTCATCGGATACAAGACCGCCGGTTCCTGAGTTAATGTGCGTGAAGCTTCTTTGGACGGTTTAAACCCTTTTTTGGATTGCACATTCAGCAGAGCGATATCGGGATAGAAGCCGATGCCCGCTTCTTGTGTGTATGTGCTGAAATCCCGCAATCCCTTTTTCCCGCCTACCGCGCCATCTACTTGGATGGAATCCGGCAGTCGATGATGAAGTCCGCCGTTAAGCCATCCCGCATAGCGCACCTGAATATTGGATACCTTCTTCTCCGTCAAGGCGGAGAGAATGTTTTTGGCTTCATCAAACGTGGTCAAAGCCTCCGTTGAATCATACGGTATGCCCAGCATATGCTGCCTTGTTGTCATGCCGCCGAACAGTTGCAGATAAAAGGGAACGTTACTCTGCTCTTTGCTGGCGTTTAACTCGGGAAGTCCACCGTTTTGCATCAGATAATCCCGATAGAGAGATGCAAGCCCTGAGTACGAGGCTTTATCCGCCCCCACAAAAGCATATCGAACGACGAAGTCGGACACAGTCGGGTTCTTCTGGAATTTCGGAAGTGTACGAACCATATCACTTGCCTGAAGCGTCACATCGCTCTTGTTCACTACATAGAAGCTTGGATATACGTTGTTGTAACTGTTCAGTTTGCCGCTGATATCGGCATTCACAACTGCAACGGCATCCCCTTCTTCAATAATGCCCAGGAAAGCTCCCTCTTTCCGAATCAGTCCAAATACGGGCAACCTGGCTCTGGCTTCATTCGAACTTGCTTCCCGAAGTTTCATGGTCATATCCGGTCCGTATATATCTTGTTGATAGGCAGGATACTGCAGCTTGCCATTGTTAAAATGGATCAGTGCTCCCGAACCGTCTGGCACCAGTATGGAGCCCTCTTCTTCTGAACCCCCGGCCCCGAAATAATCCATTACAGATATGCTGTTGATCGGATATTCCTCCGGAAAATGAATACCTGAGGACGGAACACGCACGAGCAGATCCTCTCCATCCAGCTCATATTCCATCGTAAGCATAAACAGCCGTGGTCCACTTCGTTCCTCTTCAATGCCAAACTCGGCATGATCCTGAGCCAAATCCTCCGATGTGTAACCGGCTGTGTCAAAAGCCTTCAAGGCCCGGGACAATTGCAATCCTTGCATCGCCTTATCAATACGGACGTAAGCGCCTTCATCCTTGTCTTCCGCATAGCCGACCTTCAAGGCCCGTTGACCGGCCTTGTCTAGCTGTGCAAGCAGCCTTTGTTCGAATCGCTCCTTGCTGATCTTCATCGGCAAGTCTTCTATGGATCGCTCAGTGCTTCCAAACTGGTAGTGGACCCGCACGCCGCTTGGTAGCACCTCGTAGCTTATCTGCTTGTGTGCAACACTATCCGTGAAGGAATTCACGGTGCTGCTCTGTCCGAGGCTGTTGAAAAAGCTGAGCTTCGTCTGTGATGACAAAAGGTCTTTGTTTATCCCGGCTGCAACCCCATCCTGCTCACGATCTGCAGGATTGCTGCGCCAGATCTGGCCGCTCTGCGTGTGAATCACTGCAATCTCGGCAGTCTCTTCGTTAATGAACAATTGCAGCGCAGCATTCTGCGCAATGCCTACCATGCCGGGAAGGCGGACATCGCTGAACGATGATTTCAGTTTCTCTCCGGGAGGCAGGGAGGGAAAGTCCGTCGAATCAGCGGCAGTCACTGTCTCGTGAGCGAGCGGTGTTGGCGAGAATTGACAACCGCCAAGTAGCAGACTGCCCGCGAGCAGCATTCCTGTTATTTTTTTGGCTACGGTATAATTCATAACAATTTCCTCCTCCCTTAGCCCCGAAGCACTAATTCCTGATAGATGGTTACGACAAACGATACAATCTGCTGTACAAGACTGAAGAATAACAGGCACAGAAATGCCATAAACGCCATCGCTACAAGTGTCAGCAGCATCGTGAGCACCGTTTTGGCTGATGTGTACTGATGAACCGTCATATTCCCCACAAATAACAGATATACCGTCCATGCAACGGCGAGTGCATTGGAGAAATAATAAAAGGCAGTTTCCTGCGCAGAGATCACAAGACTCAGCCAGATCCATGGAAAATGAATGAGTAACAACGGTACCAGTGCAAAGCACGTTGACATGAAAATCTCGGAGAACTTGCCTTCCCCGTCCATCAATGTGGTTAACGACCAGTTAGCCACACACCAAAACAGTACCGGTATAATGACATATAACATTTCGAGCAGACTGTTCAGGTACTTTGGATTACTGAGGTTAATGAGAAAACCGCTGTACTGGGCATGCAAAATTTTGGTGATGACCAGAAGAACCAGGATCATGAAAGCAATCAGCAGTGAGTTTCTCTGGTTCCGTTCATATTTCAATTCCCAGTATCCGTCAAACGGATGAAAAATCAGATGCAGCGGGTACTGGTATAGTTGCTTACTTGATGCCTGCATTCGTAGTCCTCCTTTTCTGCCTGCGAACGATGATGACGGTGACAATCGCAGCGACAGCCAGGAATATACCGGACATCATCCATGAAAAATGCTCACGCATCAGCTCTTTGCGGTACAAAAGAAAAGCTTTGGAATACCCTTTGGGTTCCATGCTGCGCTTGAAATATTTCGCAGACTCGGCGTATTCCTTCTGACGAAGCAATGCTTTGCCAATTCCCGCATACGCATATTCCAAGTTAGCGTTCATCTCGGCAGCTTGGGCAAACAGCACCGAAGATTGATCTTCATCACCGTTATAGTAGCTGCGCACCGCTTCGTGGAGTGTACGTCCGTATTCAGTTGTTTGAAAGACGGTGATTTCACCCAGCGCTTTATCCAGAACTAACATCCGGTCTCCCGCACGTTCCAGGGCAACAGGTGTATTAAATTGGCCCAGCCGGTTCCCGATGCCACCATAAATATGGAGCAGGTATCCGTCTCCATTGTAGGTGAAGATTCGGCCCTTGCTGGAATCCAGTACGGAATACATGTCACTGTCACCCACATCCACATCAATCAGGCGGGATGGCCCTGCTTCTTGGGTATACAGCAAATCACCCTGCGGAGTCTGATAGCCTTCTCTGCGCAAAATGTCTGTACCCTGGGCATTCAGCTTCTTGACCGGATCTTTGCCGCGATCCCCGCTAGTGGCGTAGATGAAGCCCTCTTCATCCATATCCAGATTGGTAAATTCCGTTGGAGTGAACATCACCATCTGGCTCCGCTGCTCCCGTGTTGCAAACCGTTTCCAAAGATATTCCACCGGGTCCACCTGAACTCTGTTCGCTCCAATGAAGGAAGAGAACGTACCGTCGGCGCTGAACTCCATGAATCCATCAAATACGCCTTCGGCCATGACGTAAATACGCTCCCCTTTGTCCATAACAATCCGCATCGGTTTAAACTGGAAGTCTGCTTTTAACAGATCCGATTTTGGTTCAGACACGATCTTGACCAGCTTCCCCTGTTCATCCAGATGCACCACCCGGTGATTATCCGAATCAGCGACCAGCAGATGGCCTTTTTCCGTGACGTACAATCCCTGTGGATTTTTAAAATGATCTTCCTTGCCTTCCTGCTTGAATGAATCAATCGTCCGTACCAGCTTGAAGTTGCGATCCATCTCAATGATGCGGCCATTGCCCGAATCGAGCACAAAGACGTGCTGATTGGCGGTAACATGCATGTCGCTTGGCTCTTTCATAGGAGTTGTGTTCAACTTCTTGCCGGTGATAATGGTTGTTGCCTCATATGCCGCCGGTGAAGGAACTGCGTCACCCCAGAAGGAATAATGATACGCATCCGTTTTACCGTCTGCATTCACGTAGGGCGCCTCTTGAACGAACAACAGGAGGCAGATCATGCCCATGATGATCGATTTACGTTTTTTCCATGTGCTTCTCCGCACCTCGCTGCCTCCTTTCTACTCTTTCATGCCCGAAGTGGCCATCGTCTGCATAACACTGCTCTGAGAGATGATAAACAGAGTGATCGGTACGATCATCAGCAGCAAGGCAACAGCCGCACCTACACCGGCTCTTGCAATCCCTCCCTGCACAATCTGACTGAGCGCATAATGCAGCGTTTTGAGATTTTCACTGTAAATGAAGCTCCCGCCATCCGTTCCCCATAACGCTGGAAACTGCAGGATCATGAGCGTAAGCCATGCCGGCTTCACATTGGGCATCACGATGCTCCAGAATATCCGGTATTCATTGGCTCCGTCGATTTTGGCTGCCTCCAGCAAAGCATCGGGAATCTGCTCCATGAACTGTTTCATCAGGAAAAGTCCCAGCGAGAACGCAAGTGATGGCACAATAATGGACGCATGAGTGTTAATCCAGCCAAGCCAGGACATGACCATGTAGTTCGGAATCGCCGTAACATGCGGCGAGAACATCAGGGACAGAATGACAATGGTGAACAACACTTTGGAACCCGGAAAACGATATTTCGCCAGCGGATAAGCTGCTGCAGATGCAAGCAGGATATGCCCCGCTGTGCCAAGTATCGTAATGAGCAATGTGTTGGCAATATAGCGGGATAACGGCACCCACGAATTGCCCATGAGATTGATCAGATCGGCAAAATTCTCCGTTGTCGGATTGTTCACCCAGAAGCGCGGCGGGAAAATAAACAGCTCATCCAGCGGCTTGAATGCATTGTTGACAGCATAGATGAGCGGAAGCACCATAAAGGAGCCGAACACGCCCAGCAATGCAAATAACATCAGGCTGACGGTAAATGACCGATTAAGCCTTTTTGGCATGCCAAACACGGCACGTACTTTGCTGGTCATCGTCATTCACCTATCTTTCTAAGCATTTTTTGCGTGAAAACGTTTGTACCCAGCATCAGGGCAAACAGGACCGTAGCGATGGCCGAGGCATATCCCATCTCAAAACGAATGGTTCCGAAGTCCATCAGATGTGTGACAACTGTGTGTGCCGCATAGTTTACGCTCGGGAAACCTGCCAGTGCGATGGAAATCTCAGCTACGGCGAAGGAAGCGGTAATCTGCATTACCGCACCAAACATCAGCTGCGGTCTCATTGAAGGCAAGGTGATGTACCAGAGCTCCTGCCAGCGGTTTTTGATCCCGTCTACGGTTCCTGCTTCAACCAGAGAGCGATCAATGGTTTGCAGTCCTGCAATAAAGGCCAGGAAGCTGGTTCCCAGGCTCAGCCACAGCTGTACAATAATGACGATTGCCAGTACATACTTCTCGTCTGCGAGCCATTGGATCGGTTCCAGTACAACGCCAAGGCGCATCAGGAAGCCGTTCATATACCCGTAGCTGTCACCCGAGAAGATGATCAGCCAGATGAAAAAGACGTTGCCCGATATGGATGGGGCATAGAAAACCAGCGTCATGACCGCTCGAATTTTAGGAGACAGCTCATTGATGATCCACGCAAACAAAAAGCAGGCTACATAACTGAGAGGGCCTGTAATTACGGCAAAAAGCAGCGTGTTTTTGAGCGCGATCAGAAATACGTCATCGTTCAGGAAAAGCCGGGAATAGTTCTGCCAGCCGACAAATCGCGGCAGCTCCAGCATATTGAAGTGAAAAAAGCTGAGCCCGAGTGAAATGCCGACCGGAATGACAGTAAACATGAAAAAAATCAGCATAAACGGTGCCATCAATACATAATAATGCCTGCTGAGATACAGATCCCGCTTCAATAGGGACCACCAGCCGACCTGGCGGGTATGGACGGCAGGAGCGGCGGCTGTCTTGGTAGTTTTAGCTTGCAACCGTTACCCTCCCTTTCCTCTATTTCAGATTAAATTCCTTGCGTTTCAACTCAATTTCATCATCAATGTACAACACATAGTCCGATAAGGCTTCACGCGGATTTTCATTAGCATTGACCACCTTGCGGAAGGCGTTGTCCAGATGTCGTCCCGTGAAATAACCTCCAGGAAGCTGCGGGATTCCCTGTACCCATTCCCATTGTTTCTCGAGATTTTGATAATCCTTCACAGGCCAAGGCAATTGCTTCAAGGCTTCGATATTGGCCGTCGGGTAACGGGCAGCCGCTCCCATAAGACCTTCCATTTCTCTCCCGTATTCAATCTGGGTCTGCTCAGCAGTCCACCACTTCATGAACTTCCACGCCGCTTCCTTGTTGTCGGCATTTTCGAGCATCATCACCGCACTCGTAGCGCTGGCCACTTCATGCCGTATGGATCCATCCGGAAGCTGTGTACCCGGAACAATCGTAAAGTCCCAGAGATTGCGGATTTCCGGAGCCATAACTGTCAGCATGTTATACGTGGTGTAATCAGCAATTCCGATCGGCATCTCCCCGGTACGGAATCGGTTCGGAAAATCGGCTTTGAGCGGAAACTTGTAATTGGTATAAAATTGCGTCCAGCGTTTGAACGCGTCCATTGAAATCTCCGAATCCAGTGCACTTTTCTTCTGGTCTTCGGTGTAGAACGTTCCGTCATTCTGATATAACAACATGGCAAAGGTTGAATTCGGAACCAGGTTGGCATTGTTCAGCGTATCCTCTATCGGCAGATAAAACTCCATGTTATGCTTCTGCAGCACGGCGATGGCGTTATATACGTCTTGCCACGTTTTCGGCGGTTCGAGGCCCAGTTCATTCAGAATATCTTTGCGGTAAAAGAGCATTGGAAAATGCTGCTGCTCCGGAAGGGCATATACCCCGTCGTTGTAGCGGTAAGGCGTCAATCCGCTTTCACGGAACCTGCCCGAAATTTCCTCGAAATCGGGGAACTGGCTCAGATCCGCTGTTGCATTCCTCATCGCATAGTTCACCGGAATGTCTTCGCCCATCTGCATGGCAACATCCGGTCCTTCTCCCGAGATTGTTGCGGGCAGCAAAATATTCGGCGGAACGAGACGTAACTGCACGGACACATCCGTATCCGGGGTAAACGAATCGTCGATCATGCCTTTCAGTACTTGGGCCTGATCTCGTCCGGTTGTGATCCATACGGTGATGGCATCCTTCTTTTGTTCCACGTTACCAATGCTGTCGTAATCTTCGGTATACGAGGCAACATATGCGCCCAGTTCGTGCTTCACCTGCTGGACGGTGCTCGCTTCCGCTTTGGGCAACGATTCACCCGGCGGAGATACAACAAGGTAATCCAACGTAATCGGCTGTTCACGTACCGATAGAATCCATGTGCCGAGACCACCTACGTTAATTTTGAACGTATCCAGCCGTTTGGGAACCGTCTCTGGTCTGGCCGCCATATCTTCAAGCTGCAATACCATGGCGTGAAGTACGGCCACTTTGTCACTTTGCTCACCCGTGGCCTTTTCCAGGTAATCTGCAACAGAGCGCAAGGTGTCAGCTTGTCGTTCAAACACCTCCGTCATCTCCGGAATACGCCGTTCCAGCTGGTAATCCCGCAGTGGGTCTGGACTGTTGGAGGTAATCATTAATATTTTGCGATACATCTCATTCAGTTCCAGCACGCTGGATTCCACGGTCCGCAGCAACGGAGCGATGTCGCCAAGTGTAACCGTCATTCGGATTCGGTGTTTCCCTTTTTCAAGATGAAACTGATATGGCTGATCCTCTCCCGAACCCAACACCTGAGTTTGCCAGGCCGGGCTGTAGTTAAATCGAATGCGTTTCATTTCCTTAAACGGAACTTCGCCGTTAATCGTCAGACTGCGGGTGGCATAGATGCCACGCAATTGATCCTGCTTTACCTTAAGCGCCAGTTGATACAGTCCGTCTTCAGGCACGTCAATTTCCCATTCAATCCATTCGCCCGGCAGTTTCCAGTTAATGCCCCCGATGGCGTTCATCCGAATTTTCGATACATTATAAGGCTCGAGTGAAGGGCTTGATCGGTCCGAGATTGGTGCCAGTGTAGGGGATGATTTGCTGACAGCTTCCTCCCCCTGTACTTTCAACATGACAGGAGCCGATTGTTTCAAGCCGAGTGAGGCATAGGTCTGCTCAAGCTCTGCATAGGAAGGAACTTCGCTTTCTTGATACAGCTCGATATAATCGATCGCCATGCTTTCTCTTAATGAAGTGAGCGATAACTTCTGACTGCCTTTTTCAAAATAAAACTGAAACGGTTCCTCGAAGTACCCTGCGCTGTCCTTGAAGGAAGTCAGTTGCCATTCGGGCTGCTCCACTTGTCTGGGTCTGAGCTCGTTGCCACGATCGTCCTGCCGGACGTTATCCTCGCGATTCCCCCATACCCTGTCAAACAGAAGAATATCGGCCCCTCTGAACGGGACCTTACCATTAAGCTCAAGCCTGCGTTCGATCCCGGAGCTTTTGCCTTCTACGGGATAATAGTGAATGCGAATGTTGTACAAACCGCTCACTTGAACGGGAACATCCCAGCGAATGGTTCCAGTTTCCGGCGTAATTACGGCATTTCCGTCTAATCCGGCGTACCCTTGCACAACCTCAAATTCCCCATCCTCTGCCTGAACATAAGATTCGCCTTCGATGCGTACAATTTCATCCGGTTTGGCCGTATTGTCATGAGCAGTCAGATAATGCTCATAACTGAATGAATCCTCGGTTCCCGATACCGCCTCAAAGTCCTCAAGCGCATGTACCGTTCCCGGATTACGATCCCGCGATGGATATAGTGTCCATATGGAGAGCACCAAGGCCAGGACAAGCACCAGGATTAGTCCCTTTTTCTTACGTGACCGCATGTTTGAATGTATCCCCTTTCCTGTAAGCGTTGAGAGAACTGAACGATTGACTAACCCGGACAGACCGCACCTTCACTGGTGCGTTCTGCCCGTGTAACGTGATACTTATTTGTAAACCTCATCAATCGCAGCCTGGAAAGGAGCCTTGTATTTCTCGATCAGCGTAGATACGGATACCCCTTCTTTGAGTTCCCCATCAAAATCCCAGAACGGCAAGGACGGGAATGTGTTATGGTCGAGAACCAACATACCTTCCGC
The DNA here is from genome assembly GCF_047302515.1 of Paenibacillus amylolyticus. Taxonomy (GTDB): domain Bacteria; phylum Bacillota; class Bacilli; order Paenibacillales; family Paenibacillaceae; genus Paenibacillus; species Paenibacillus amylolyticus_G. The sequence goes on from NZ_CP168019.1 coordinate 2,621,705, forward strand.
AACCTCTCTGGCGTTGTTGATATCTGCTTCATCGGTCAGATGTGTCTCCAATGTGGATTGTCCTGGATACTCATAGATCGATTCGATCTCATTAATTTTCTCCCAGATGTACATCAGTTGTTCCGGATTCTCTACCGCTTTAGGAATTGTTATAGCTTGGTAACGTGACTCACCGGAGTGATATGCTGTTGCACTTGGACCTTTTGGAAACGGTACAAAACCAATATCGTAGTCCTGCATATCCGTCATAATACCTTCGACTTCGTACATGGCACCTGAATACATCAAGGTGTTGCCTTGACGGAAGAACGTGGATGGCTCTGTCCAATCGCCGCCCTCAGAAGCTCTGCCGACCTTCTCGGTAGCCAGTTTGGACAGGAAGTTCAACGCTTCTTTTGTTTTTGGATCTTCCAGGTTCTGCTTATCCTCTTTGGTCAGAGAAGCCTCGTTGGAATACAGAATCGGTTCCAGCAAGCCCGTTTGAGCGAGTCCCCAAGTGTCTAACTTGCCATCATTGTTTCGATCCTTGTTCGCTTGCTTGGCAACACTGATGAACGTATCCCAGTTCCATTCATCGGCATCCACATACTCCTGGAGTGGCTTCAAGCCGAGCTCTTGCATGAGTGTGCGATTATAGAAAATTCCGTTGATAAACGAGGACTGGTCCTCGGTAAAGCCGTAACCTTTGCCTTCATACTGCATGTATTCCTTGGTTGTTTTCTGGTTGAATACCTTGTCGTTTTTAATATAATCATCCACCGGCCATAACAGATCCTGTTTGGTCAATGCCGGAATGGCATAGTTTTTGCCCAGTCTCACCAGATCGCCAAGCGGTTCACCGGCCATTAGGGAAGCAACTACTTTTTCCTGATATTCACCAAAATCGATGGAAACGTATTCAATATTAAAGTTGTGTTTTTTCTTCAGCGCTTCGAGGTTCTCAAGGCGTTGAATGTTGTCCGGGTTGTTCCCCTGTATTTCCATGTCCCACCAAGCAACAACCTTGATGGTTCTGCCGCCCATGTCAAAGTCCATTTCTGGCGTGGAGTTTTCATTCTTTGGCTCGGTTTCCGCGGGTTTTTGTTCCTCCTGTGGTGTTGTCTTTTCCGGCTCGGGTTGAGCGGTAGGTGCAGAACTGCATGCAGCAATTACCAACAAGACCGCAAATACCAGGCTCAGTAGCATGAACTTGTTTTTTCTCATCGTCTTCCCCCCTGATTGTCGTTTGCTATCACAGTGTATCGTTCAAATGAAAGCGCAAACAACCTGCCGAAATACAGATGTTTACCCGGGCTGAATATAGATTTTCGTAATTTTGCACGAGCAAAGTGCATTATAGGTTTTAATTGGTAAAGAAATGCACTGTCTACAAAAATATGCACATTGTATGCGCTTTCTTTTATTACCATAATGAAATTAAGTCAAATTTCAGTTAATCTAGCGCATTACAATTCAGCAGAAGGTGAGGTATTGCTTCATGTATGATATTTTACTTGTGGATTTCAGCCGTCGTTTGTGCGGAGAGTTGCAACAGATGTTGCTACGGAGCAAAGCTCAATATACTATCGCAAATTGTGTGTTCTCATCGGCCGAGGCTTTGACCGCATTGTCAGAACGAGACTTTTCCCTTGTTATGGTACATACAGAGAGGTTTGATACCGCGGGGCTCTGGTTATGCAATGACATTCGAAAAAAAAGTCAGATACCGATCCTCCTGATGGGTGGAAGAGATCACTTCAGGTTCGTACGCAAAGCCCTGACGTATCAGGTAAATGATTATCTCCCGTATCCTGTTAGTCCCTCTTCTTTACTTAACAGTCTGCATGGACTTAGATCCCACCTTGAAACCGACCCGGCACACAAAACGTCGTCGTTCTTCAAAACACCCGTTCAAATGAATGGTAAGCCCATGCACTCCAGTCATGTTATTCGTATCGTTAAGGCCTATGTACGGGATCATCTGAGTGATGAAATCACGCTGAAGAAGATCTCTGACATGCTTCACTTTAACTGTGCGTACCTTGGACAGAAGTTCAAGCTGGAAGAGAAGATGTCTTTCAACGATTATATGCTCCAGCAACGTATGGAAAAGGCACAGCAGTTGTTGTCTTCCACGAATTTGCGAATATATGAGATTGCTATTGAGGTAGGCTATAAGGATATTGATTGGTTCTATAAAAAGTTCAAAGCGTATGCCGGATCGAGTCCCAATGCTTATAGAAGACAAAAAATCCACACGGCCTAAAGGTGGATTGCCGAATCGGTTTGTTTATCAATTAGATATTAACCACAAAAAAACGCAGGATGTATTCTTCTTCCTGCGTTTTTTTGTGGTTGTTTGGGTTTGGTCATCCAAAGGTTTCACCATTAACGTACCAAAAGGGATTCCCGGTATTCTTGGGGAGTCATTCCCGTTATTTTCTTAAAAAGTCGGGTAAACGAATGTGCAGCCTCGTACCCCACTTGAAGTGCGACCTCACGCACCATAAGATTTGTGTTCTGAAGCAATTCTTTGGCTTTCCGTATTCGGCAGTCGTCAATGAACTCTGACACGTTTATTCCCATTTCCTGCTTAAAGAATCGCGACAGATAGGATGGATTAAAATGATGAAGTTCTGCCAGTCTCACCAGAGAAAGATCTTTCTCCAGGTTCTCCTTGACGTAACTACATAAAGAATGAATGACAACGTTAGCGCGTTCCTGTTCATTTGATCTTTTGTAGCGTACTAATTCATCGGCAGCACGATATAGAAATTGTACTGCATCCTTCATGCATGTATACTCCCCTAAGTGCAGCAAGCTTCGTTGATCCGGGATTTTCTGTTGAAGACCCCAACGATTGATCGTTGAATGCAATAATAAGGCCAGATTGTAGTATGTCTCCATAGCGCGTTCCATCGTAATATCCTGTTGCAGCAGTTCTCCTGCAAGCTCCTCAAATATATCGTAAAATGGCTGAATTCGTCCCGTTTCCAAATATCCTGACATAATCTCGATCCGGTTTGAGATCCGCATGGATTCTTTGGGTACATCAGATGAGAGCTCATTGCGATGATCCGTGAGTACCATGGATACACCATCCCCAATTTTCATCCACTGGAGTAATCTCAGACGTTCATATTGTTTGGTTAACTCGGACCAATTGCAGCTGCGACTACTTAATGAAAAAGCAATGGATACGCCGAGTGATACCATGCATGCTTCCTGTACCAGTTCCAGTGTACCTTCTAGAAACCGCACAAGTTTATCATTTGTCATCTCTTCCTCCTGCTTCGGCTGAAGCAGCCAGATCGTATCCCCATAATGGTCCGTTACACTTGTGCACACTGTACGCTCATTCATCAGAGAGGAGCCGATAATGCGAACAGATTCCTGAACTTGTGTGAGGTCCGAACCTTTTTCTGGCGGATTATTGAACCGACCCAGTATGAGATAAACAGGCGAGTTGATCTGTAATCTTATATCTCGTTTGAATAATTCGTCCTGCATATCCATAGTAGAATCTATAACCGCTGTACAATCTTGAAGTAACTTCCGCAAATACTCTTTTTGCTGAATCAGTGCAAGCTGCGAATTAACTTTATGAGAATGTTCCAACAACTCAACCATGCTGTGACTTCGCCGGATCTCTTCCATCACATCTTCTACAACCGACATCACCTTGTCATAACCTTCCGTTTTGAGCAAGTAACGCACATTAGCCATCTGAAAAGCTTGATATGCATAATCAAAATCGCTATGTCCTGTCAGAAAAATGACGCGACAATTCGGCCAACTGGCTTGAATCCGCTCTGTCAGTTCCAACCCACTCATGCCCGGCATACGGATGTCCGTTAGAACAATGTCAATTCTCGAACGTTGCATCCAGGACAATGCTTCTGTTGCAGAGTAGGCCTTACATACATCAAGCTGTTCGGGTATATGTCTGGCGAACGTTTCATAGAGACTATCCGTAATAATCTCCTCGTCATCTACAATCAAAAGTCGATACATTCGTTTTCTCCCTCTTTCCACTGGATTCGAATTGTGACTTTTAACCCTTGCAGTTCACTTCTGGATAGGAAAAGGCCACTTCCTTCTCCATACGTCAGGACCAGACGTCGATGAATATTGATTAACGCGGTCATTTCGTCTGTACCTCCGTCCTTATGAAAACGTTGTTGAAGAGTTTGAATGTGTTGCTCTTCCAACTCATTTCCATTATCCTCTACGGTGATCTCGGCATATGAACCTTCCATATTAAACCCAATAATTAGAAGACCGGAATCCGTATTCTTTTCAAGGCTGTGTTCGTAGGCATTCTCAATAATGGGTTGAATAATGAGTCTGGGAACTTTAATATGTTCCATCTCAGCAGGTAATGACCCAAAATCAACTTTGATTCGTCTGGAGAATCGTAATTGTTGAATCTCTGTATAGATTCGTGAATGCTCAACTTCCACTTTCAACTTCACATGATCTGTTTCATTCCGGGTAATGAACCTGAAATACTCTCCAAGCATGTTCGTGAATTGCTCAATACGTTCGGTTTCTCCTGTCCTTGCCAGTGAATTCAGAATAAAGAAACTATTATACAGAAAATGAGGATTAATCTGCGATTGAAGCTGTTTCAACTCGGCCCGCTGCATCATCAGTGTTTTCTTGAAATCACGGTCGATAAGGGATTGAAGATTTTCAATCATTAGATTGAAACGGGTGTAGAGGAAGCCAAATTCATCCTTTCGGTTATGCGCAATGGGGACATCAAGCATGCCTCCCTCCATTTTTTTGAATCTTTTCACCAACAACAGTAACGGGATATGAATCAACTTGTAACTTGAATAGAGATACGCCGAGATGGCAACAAATGATGTAATTGCAAACAGCCAAGCCCAATGATAGAACTTGCTAAGTGGCTTCGTAACAATTGCCTCCGGTAGATATGTGGCTACGGATAAGCCTAGGGAGTCCACATGCAACTGACTAACATGGTACATGGTGTCCCCCACCTTCATCCGAAAGCCATCAAGTGTACCCTTTACACTGTGCTCACGGTAATTCGCGAGAATAACACTAGCTTGATGTTTATCTGTGATGGCATGCCCCGTTTTGTCCTCAATCAGAAACGTTGAACTCTCCGGGTACAAATTAAGCCGTGTGAGTTCATTCTGAAAATGGTATGTATCCAGCTCCACCTGAATGACAAAAAGCGGGGGTTCTCCTCTCGTGCCTGTCAACCTGACGGCACTTAAGTTCAAGGCGTCCTCTTTCACAGTGAAACGTGTACCTTTTCCTTGCATGCCTGAACTGAAGTATAGATATGAACTTTTATCGAAATCATCGATGCCTTGGATCGCGGATATACTCTTGCCAACAGAAGGGATATGTACATGAACATTTTTGATATAAGCAGTGCTATTTTTGAATGAAGCGAGTCGTTCAGTCAGGTAATTTAATGTATCACGCCGCTCAACCTGATCCATCATGTCCCAGAGAATGGCCAGACGATTGAGTTTTCGATCCTCAACGATATCAAACTGCTGTAATTCCATCCATTCTATCTCTCTATTCAATTCCACCACATATTGGTTCAACCGTCTCTCCGTTGACAACGATATTTCCTGGCTTGCATTGTCATAACTCCAATGATACAGATACACGCCAAGAAGAATAAGGGGGATTACAAATACCAGATAGGTGATTATTAATCGCGCAAATATACTGTTAAACCATGATTTAGCAGGGATCTTGATCAATACATTCACCTCCAATGCCAAAGGCTGAGTGGGTTCCTTGTATGAATAAAGTGAACATTAGCGCTCCTTTGGCTTGCTGGCGCGAAACCACGCGTTAACCTCCGATGTGATCTGATCTCCCCCCAGCTTGCGCCAGTTCTCAACGAATTGATCAAACTCATCTATCGACCTGCCTAGAATAATGTTCATATAGGCTTCAAGCTGAAGATCCCGAAGAATAATTTGTCGATCAACCATCGTGTCCGTAATTCCGCCCGTGAATTGATCATAGAGAAGTTGGCCGTTCTTCTCGTAAGAATCTGCAATGCTAAAAGCACCCGACGGCCCATAGGTTTGTTTCCAGCCCCAGCCGCTCTCTACATTTTCCAATTCATAGGCCACAATGCGTTTGTGAATGGCGAGAGCTTCATTCTGCAGAGCCGAGAAGTCTCCTGTACTTCTGGCATCACGAATTTGTTTGTATGCATCTATATTTTTATTACCGGGAAAAGGAGTTACCGGTGAAAGCATCCACACAGCTCGGGAGTCGTCATTGTAGTATGTTTCATACTGTGCCTGATCCCCCCAGTTGATGTCCAGATGCAGATTCATGAGCTTTACAACAACTTCCGGATTAGAGAAGCCCTTTTTTACAGCAAAGTATTGCCCAGTGTTGGAACGTAGCGGTACGAACAGGCTCCGGTCCGACTTGGCAACAATGGGATATGCCTGCCATTCTACATCTATATCTGTATCTTTATCACGGGTGCTCTGAAGCATAAAGGATGTCCACTGTTCGCCGTAAAGCATCCCTATTTTTCCATCTTGAACTAGACGAAACGCCTTGTTTCCACTTTTATAACCAAAATCCGGATCAAGTTGGCCTTCACGATACAACGTTTGCAGTACTTTCAGAGCCTCCCGAACTTCAGGCTGTATACCTCCATAAGTGAGGTTTCCTTCTGCATCTTTAACCCATATATTAGGGTAGGCACCGTAGCCGGACATGAACCCTGCAGCTCCCATAACTGGATCCCATAGATGGTTCGTTAGCGCAAGTCCGTACGTATCATGCTCTCCGTTCCCGTCGGGGTCCTCCTCTGTAAACGCTTTCGAAACCTGAAGAAGCTCTTCCATCGTTTCAGGCGGCCGTAGCCCCAGTTGCTCCAACCAATCGGTTCTAATCCACAGGTACTGCGCTGTCTCAATGGAGGAAGATGATTCGGGAATAGCCATGAGTTTGCCATCAATGGTTGCCGCATCAAATGCGCCTCTTCCCTCCGCCTCCAATATACTCTTTGTAAGTGGGGAAGCATACTCTTGGTATACATGGGTTAAATCTTCGATCATTCCAGCGTTGCTCAGTTGTCTAAGTTGATATGGATTAACTTTCACCACATCTGGAAAACGTCCTGCAGCAAGGGATACACCCAACTTCTGATTGTATACATCTCCCTTAGCAGTCCAGTCATAGTGAATTTGAATACCTAGCTCTTTCTCGTACAAACGAGTCCAGCGATTATCCAGTATCGTCTCACCAGGTAACTGACTAATCATGCGCTCAAGGTCATCTCCAGTTTCCCTGACAAAAGAGACCACGATGGGAGGAGAATACCTCTCAAACGTAGCGGGAAGTTGAATCTGCTGCCCATCTTGCTGCGGATGATGTTGTTTGGTATTACCTTCGGTATGACCTGCTGGTATGGATACAGCAAGGAACAGAATGAAGGTCCATCTTGTTATGTCCAGACATCTCTTATACATGACGACATGCCCCCAGTTCGGTTTGAACAACTCTCTTCTCTCTGTCAACTTTAATCCATATCATTGTACAACAACTTGTACTCATTGAATACGAAAAGCCGCCGTTGGGCGGCTTTTCGTATTTTTATTGTTACTCAACAGGATTAATCACGCGATATTCAAAATTCGAAAAGTCAGCTGTTCCTCCAGCTATTTCCGTTGAATATACAAACAACCCCGTTCGACAACCCATAAAATGATCCAGTTTATATATCATTTTGTGGACAATCCCTATATCTCTCCATTCAGTTCCATCGAAATAGGCAAAAGAGCACTCATCCAGATTGTTCTCAAAATTCCCGAATGCCTTTAGTTTAACTACTGGATCTGATACCGGGATACGTTCATGTTCAGTGGCTGGCTTCTGGTCGATCAGGTTGCCAAATATGGTGGAATCTTCACTATCTCTGGCATGCATGACCAAGTAAAACTTGTTATCCTGCTTCGTAAGAGCGATCATACCGTACGAACCGATCAGAAAGCACAATCCGGCATAATCCCCATCATTCAGACGACTGCCGTCAAGCGTAACTATTGCTTCGCAAGCGGGCCCCATTGAACGCTGGGTTAGTGTGTTTACCGCAAACGTCAGATTTGGGCTGATCTGTCCCGTTCGAACACGATACACCCCCGATTTCTCTGTAACAGACCAGAGTTCATGATTAGGTGTATGATTCCATTGCCAAAAATCACGGAGGCGGATGCTTCCATCTTCCTCGGGTTCATAATTGAAACTGTCGCTACCCACTAACGGGTTATAACGGTGCTCTGGTCTCGTGCTCGGGATATCAATCTGCTTCGGAGCTTTGCTTGCAAAGATCGGTTTACCTTGATCAAAGTGTAGCGGAACCAAAACAGGAACCCGGCCAACAGCCCCATGATCCTGAAACAGCATTGCATACCAGTCTCCATCCGGCGTATCCACGATACCGCCCTGAGCAACACCTGAATTGAAATAATCCATATCGTCATTGAATACTTCTCCACCCGTGAAGACATCTTCCAGAGAGTCTGCCATATAAAACGCCTGTGTTCTCCGTCCAGAAGCTTTTGTTATATGAATCAGGAACACAATATATTTACCATTGATCTTGTAAAAATGTGCTCCTTCATAACCAAGGTGATGAGGCTGCTTGTCTTTTACAATCAAGCGATGCACTCCACCAGGTTTGGGCCCGGACAGATCAGAGCTTAATTCGGTCAGATATATCTCGGTATTACCGTACACGAGATATGCTCGTTCATCATCGTCAAAAAATAAGGAGCAATCATGGTAAAACCCTTCCACAATCTGCTTCTTCCACACTCCCGAGATGGAGGTCGACGTATACAAGTATGTCTTACGGGTATCATTCGCAACAAAGATCACATAGAACATCCCTTGATGATAGCGGAGTGATGCAGCCCACATGCCTTTACTATAAACGTGATGACCATCCACCAGACGTTGTGCAGGTGTATCGTCCAATGTGTCGTATACATATGTGGCTACTTCCCAATGGATCAGGTCATATGAACGCAGGATGACACATCCCGGCATCATATGCATGGTTGTACTGACCATATAATATGTGTCATCTACACGAATAACGTCAAGATCCGGGTAATCGGCCCAAATAATCGGATTCGGATACATGCTTTCATTACACCTCATTTTTTCTGTTAAACTTCCATTCTCTTAAAAGGATGGTTGAGCTGTCTGTTGAACTTTTAAACTTAATATACAAGTCTTGCACACCTGTTGCACCCGTAACATTCGTTGTTAGTTCCATCCATTGAAGAGATCCGGTTGCAGGCGGAACAATGATTTCTCCAATTAACAGTCCGTCTGCACGATCAAGTCGAAGTTCCAACGTACCTTCGGTTCCTTGATTCGCAATCGTGGCTGTGAAGGTTGTGGGTCCTTCACTTTCAAAGTCGACCTTGGATATAGCTATCCAGCTGTCATTTTGCAGCTTAGCGGAAATTATATTCGAATCTGATGAAGACAGCTCACCAGAGTCAAGATATTGCTCTGTTGATACTCCGCTACTCCATCCAATCGTCGAACCGCTTACATGTTGATAGGGATCGAAGCACTTGATTTGATCTACGCCCTGATAATCTGCATGTACCTTCTTGATCTTACCCGTGGCCTCATCATGTTCGACTCGATTCAGATGCGTTGAACGGTAACCTTCGGGGATGTTCATGGCTTGGCATAATGTTTGGGCATGATAGGCAATGTACCACTGATCTGCCAGTTGAAATATAGCGTGGTGGTTGTTGCCGCCAATGTCAAAGAAGTGTCCAGGATTCTGGAGTAGCGTGCCTTGATATGTCCATGGCCCCATTGGTTGAACGCTGGTCATATATGCAATTTCACCAGGTGGTGGGCTGCCCTCTGGCCGATCCCCCTCAACAAAATTGGAACAATACGTATAGTAGTAACTATTATTATATTTATGTATCCCTGAACTTTCAAACATATAAGGTGCCTGAATAACCTTCGCTTTGCCAACAACGCTGATCATATCGTCTCCCAATCGCATAACTCTTGCCGTATCCGGTTTTTCTGCTTTTCCGTGTGGAATACCACCACCAAAGTAAAGGTAGGCTTGATGATTATCATCTACAGTGACAGCCGGATCGAATAACCAGGTTACTTCCTCCACTCCCGGAGTCTCTCTTGTAATAAGTGCTTTTCCTATAGGGTCTATCCATGGACCTATAGGTGTGGGTGCAGACAGTACACCTATTCCACTGGCATTGTTGGCGAAATAAAGAAAGAAACAGTCCTTTCCATCCAAGATTCGATGAGCAGCTGCCGGGGCCCAGGATTGCGAAGCCCATGTTGCAGCGCCTTGAGGTCCAGCAACTCTGATCTCTCCATGATCGGTCCAGTTGATTAAGTCATCCGAAGAAATGACCGTAATCCGGTTGATTGAACTGTAGCTGTTTTTCTGAGGAAGACCGTCCTTATCATATTCCAGCTTATCACTAGTCATATATAAGTAGACTCGATTGTTAAATACTAAAGCATAGGGATCGGCTCCAAATTTGTGGGCCACCAGAGGATTACCGTTGGGACGAAGCTTTCCAATCTCCCCTGGAATACGCTCCAGATTGGCAGCTTGATCTTGCTTTTGCTCACCAGCTTGTGGTGTAGAATGATGATTCATCAAAAGAATCCCCCTATAATCGTTTTTAGTTGTTCTTTTTACAAGAAAGCGTTTGCAATACAAAAGGTATCATGATAGGATGATTACATTTTAAGGTAAGCTGAGTACAATTTCATTGCGTTAACCGCTCTATTTATTGCGTGAAATGACGGGAGGTACTTCATGAGTGGATCCTCTGAGTGTTTTTATGATCCCATCCAGCCTGAGCTCTTATATCTACACAGCGTAACGACGTATAAGCTGGAAACGATCTATCATCGCCATAATGCATACGAGATCTACCTGTTTCTTCGTGGCAACGTTCACTTTTATGTAGAAAATCGATGTTACCAGGTACAGCCTGGTGATCTGCTTGTGATGTCACCTGAGGAGATGCACCGAGCCTTTATTCTGGATGAATCTGAGTATGAGCGAATTACAATCAACCTCAAAAAAACATATCTTTTTCAACTTTCCACACCATCAACCAATCTATCGTCATGTTTTGATCATCGCCCCAAAGGAACAGGCAACATCGTACATTTAGACGACTATAACTTGAAGCAGATGCTGCAATGTACGAAAGAACTGGAAGGATTGCTTGCTTCCGATGCTTATGGCACCGATATCAAAATAAATGCAGCCGTAGCCCAATTGTTGGTCATGATTAACGTCTGGTTTCATAACAATTCCTTTGTTCCCAATGACATTATGCCTGAACTAGTTCGTGAAACCATGGATTATATTGAAACACATCTAAATCAAGACATTACACTTCGCAAACTTGCCGAAGTGTTCTACATGAACAGTACTTATATCAGCCGCCAGTTCAAAAAGCATACTGGATTGACCATCCGTTCCTACATTTTGGGTCGTCGTATTGAACGGGCCAAATTCCACCTGTCAGAAGGAATGAGTATTACGGATGCATGCTTTCAATCGGGCTTTAGTGACTATGCCAATTTCATTCGCAGTTTTACCAAAATGGTCGGCATCTCCCCCGGTAGATATATCAAACAAAGACGTGATGTAATTGAAGCACTGCCAAGATAATGATGAGCTCATTCAATGTAAACTGAAAACATCGAGCCATCCTGCATGGCTCGATGTTCTTTAAGTTCTTGATATACTTCGGATCTGCAAACAATTTTATTGTGATTATACGCCAGTTAATTGATCTCTTTACCCGTCCACAATCGAACGCGATCTTTAATCCACTCCGTATACTGCTGTTCCATGGCTACTGCACCTGCATTATCAAGTTCGGTAATCATATTGTCGTATATGTCTTCAAAGGCACTCGGAGAGGATGTAATCGCTTCGGCGATCCGTTTCTGAATAATATCCTGCGTTTTCTGGTACACAACGTTATAATCCACGCTATCCGAAGGAATCGGCATATTGTAAGCAGCGCCCCACTCTTTCACGGGAAACTTCTCTTCGGAAGGGAACAAATCCTTCCATGTGGTGATGCCATAGCCTTTCAAAGCTTCTTTCTCCTCATCAGAATAACTTTGCTGAATCTGTTCAGGATAATTCGTTGTATAGTAGTTATCCGTTGAATCTTTGACGCCATCCCCGTAGTGAGCACCAAAAATGTAATACAAGCCTACTCCGGTTTCTTTGGTAAATGTGTTATTGTCTTTGTTTTTACGTTCCTGTACATCGGCCGGGATGGTGCGAACACCGTCTTCCACATTATATTGCTCGCCTTCAACGCCCCAGTTTCTCAGTACTTGCCCTTCTTCAGAAGACATCCAATCCAAAAATTTGATGGCACGGACAGGATCTTCACAATCGACTGTTATGCCAATGCCATAACCGTCAAAGCCAATATTCTGGAAATCTTTACGCTGAAAGTTGTCATCTAGCGTGACCGGATAGAATCCGTAGGTCATGTCGTCTTTTCCTGCGCTTTTCAAAGCATTTTCCGCATCACTGAATCCCCAGCTTGGATCAAGCAAGGATAACACGCGACCACTGGCGATTTTGGACTTATACTGGTCATCCTTCTGAACAAAACTGTCCTTGTCCAGCAAGCCTTCATTGTACATCTTGTTCAACCACCGGAAATATTCCTTCTCCTCGGGACGTTTGTAATGCAGAACGGCTTCGTAGGTGTCCGGATTGATGAAATATTCACCATCTCCAGGTCCTCCAGTAGACATGACAGCGGGATCAGTAACAGTGATCATTCGCCGCCATCCATCTGCACTAAGCGTCAGCGGAATTGTGGGTTGGCCATCATCTGTGGTCGGATGTTTCTCGTAATATTCACGTAGCACATTTTCGAAATCGTTTAAGGTTTTGATCTCAGGATACCCGAGTTCCTTGACTACACGATGTTGAATGGCGGTACCATTCGTGGCATCGAAGCTCACCTGATCGATCGCACCATTCGTTGGAATCCAATAGATCGAAGGATCGTCATTGCTGTATTTCAACCGATTGAAATGCTCACCGTAGATCTTTTTCAAGTTGGGGGCGTGTTCTTCGATCAGATCCGTCAGATCAATCATTGCCCCGGCATCAACGAGTCTGGTCAAGTTACCTTTGGGGAAAATCAAATCCGGATAATCGCCGCTTGCAGCCATCAGGGAAATGCGGTCGTTTCCGCCTCCGCTCGAAATATCGAATTCTGCATCAATACTTACACCGGTTTCTTCCGTAATTTTCTTCCCTACCGCATCCTGCATTTTGTTCCAGTTGGGACTTGCATCTGCGCCGAAGAAGGTAAATGTGATCGGGCTGTTGGGGTCACTCGTATTTGATTCGGAATTCTCTCCAGCGTTTCCGCAACCGGCGGAAACTAACACAACACTTGTTACGAGACATGCTCCTAGCATTTTTGAAATGACTCTCATTATTTTTCTGCCCCCTAAATGGTGTTAGTCGTAATAACCAATCCAGACATTACGATGGTACACTTTGAAATAGTATACGCTTACATATTCAACCGTCAGTAAACGATTACAATCCTGCCTACCCTATTCCATGTTTAAAGTATAAGGAAGTCTACTAACCCCAACCTTGATTATTAAGCCATGAAAATAGCATGATCTAGACATAAGTCTCAGTAAAAATGTGAAGACCAAAAAAGCGATGGTTGCCCATCGCCTCATAAAGCCAAAGCTGCTTTTCAATAATATAATTCCAACGTAAATCCTTGGATCTCCCCTTCCACATCACGTAATAATTCCATGACTTGGTCAGCGTAATCTCCAAGAATCTCTTTGCTTTTCTCAAAACCAATCCATTGAACAGTAAGCGGCATGCTTACAGCCCCAGTCAAGACATCCCATAGAGCGTCCAAATTGCCTCCATAGCTCTCGTCTAACTCAAGCTGGTTCTGCAAAATTTGATGAAGCTCTTCCTTGCTGTGAAAGTCGTTTCCGTTAATCTGAATGATGCTCATATCATTTCCTCCGTTTATTTTAACTGTTCAAATGACTTATAATGATCTGTCGTCTGGTAGATTAGACCGTCATTCGAGTATAGAATTCGGTCGCTTCCGCGCCGTCCTCCTGAGTAATTTATATCGGCTTCGTACCAGATCCGGCCTTTTTTGTTGGGGAGTAATCCTTCCCGGTTCCTGAATACGTCGCCGCCGATGCTTTTGCCTGGAGCGACTTCTCGCAGGTTACCTTCGCTTGGTTCCCATCCCAGATCTCTTGCCTCTTTCTTGGTAATATAATTTGGTGGGAGTTCATTGTGCTCCGAGATATAGTCGGCAACCTCATCAAATCCCATATCCTCCGAAACTTGAGGTGATCCGAGATCACGCAAAGACTCTGACGTACAACCTGAGAACAATAATGCAGCGAGGATAATCACTAACGTGTAAGCAAATTTTCTGAAAAACATAATCTTTTCTCCTTTTGATGTTCTTGCTCTTGCTGTCTTCCGTTTTGGTGCTATTTCGATGACAATGCTTCTAATGTTAACGATTTGTGGTAATTAAAGCAATTCTGTAAGCCTATTATGGAGTTGAAATTCAATCAATTAAAGTTGTTGCCTTGCTCCATTGAAGCATTATTTTTATTCTACAACAAAAAAAGCCGCTAAAATAGCGACTTTAATCGTACCACGATCATTACCATTCAACACATTCATTTAATACATTATTTTAATTTGCCCATCCAGTTCTCTAGGGCTATAACTACCTCTTCCAATTGCTTTTCTTCCGTAATTACAGGTTGATTATCTCCTTTTTGCATGCCGTACGAGCCAAATTGACCGTGATTTCCACCCTCAATACTCACATATGTCGTGTCTTCCGGAAGATTTGCTTTGGAGTTCTCCCAGTCTTCCCAGTTAAGCACTCCGTCATCCGAGCCTGTAATCTGTAAGATAGACAAGTCCGTATTCTTTACGCTCCCTCCTTCATCTGCATAAGAAGCCAAGAAAAAGACGCCTTCCAACTTCTCATTGTGCTCCGCAGCATACCGTGATGCAAATGACCCTCCCAAAGAATGGCCACCAATAACAAACGCTTCGTCAGGATGTTCCTCGATAAAGGATTCAGCCTTGTTTTGACCGAAAATCGCCAAGTTTATTGGCATGTTCGCGATATATACGCGGTGACCCTGTTCTGCCATTTCTCTGGCAAGTGGAGAATAACTTTCAGGTTCAACCAGACCACCTGGATAAAAAATAATATTCGGTTTGGTTATCTCTGTACCCACGGGTTCAAATCGGTAACCGTCCTTAATCTTGGCGACATTAACCTGAGCATCACTTGTCATCGCCGTTTCAGCTCGCTCAGAAGGACTATACGTAACCGAATTAAGATATACGTAAACGCCGGCCACGATGATAACGATGGACAAGATGGTCCACATGATTATTTTTTTCCATTTGTTAGTACGTTCTGCTGTTTTCAACCTTAAAACCACCTTAGTATGAGGATAATGATATGCCTTTTTTAACTCTTCATAATTATACTTACCGGTAAGTATAATTACAAGATGATTTTGCTTACTATCGTTATTTGTCATAAAATATTCATGGAGGGAAGTCCAATGACAGAAAAATCACCCAAACGATTGCCTGGAAGACCCAAACATGGCAACGACGATATCTCAATTCAGCAAACCATTATTCAAACTGCTTCACAGTTATTCATGGAGTTTGGCTACGAAACGGTCACGCTTCAGCAAATTGGCAAAACATGTAGCGTGTCAAAACCAACCATTTATTATCATTTCACCAGCAAACCAGAGCTTTTTAAAGTTGCCTTTACAACGATGTTACAGAATGTGAGCCGGTTAACCTCGCATATCCTTGATCAAGCCGAGAATCTGGAGTCGGGGCTTGTTCGTCTGGCAGAGGCCAGACTGGGAAATCCACATGCGGAGATTGAAACCATGCTCAGGGAAGCTGAGCCTTTTCTTGAGCCAGCTCAAATTCAGGATATACGCAACGCGGAGCATCAGATTCATGAAGTGTTAGCCTCCCATTTCCAACGGGCAATGGATGAAAACAGACTGCGGACAGACGATCCGTTTTTCCTGGCAGAGACCTTCTCGACATTGATGTTAATGGGTAATCGGGAAGATAACCTGCATAAATATGGTTCCAACTTTTCGCTAGGCCAGAAGCTAGTAGATATTTTCATTCGCGGAGCGCAGTAAAAATTTAGGGCAACAAGGAGAGCTGACATGAATATCCCTAGAGGAACCTATGGGTTTCGATTCGCGGAAGACAAGGAGCTCCAACTGTGTGTACTGTATGCGGCTGGATGTGATTCAATAACCGATCCTTCTTATCATTGGGATGGACTCGAACGTTCGGACGGGCCTCTCCTGTTATTCCAATATACAATCTCGGGTGAAGGTGTATTTGAGTCGAATAATCGCATTCATCATGTTACCGCAGGACAAGCTTTTTTGGCAGAAATTCCAGGGCCACATCGCTATTACTACCATTCAGCATCAAAAGAACCTTGGGAGTTTCTGTTCCTGCTGTTCAGGCCTACTCTTATTCTGTCCCATTGGAGAAAATTTCTTCGTGAAGCGGGAGAAGTTCCCTATCTTCCCGCTGATTGTACACCCATCCGTCTGTTGCGGATGATCGTAACTGATGCCGCAGCAGGCAGAATCACTGATCCTCTGATCGCATCATCCAGCGTATATCAGTTCATGACAGAATTAACGCGATTACAGAAAACAACATTGCGCAACAGGGAGAATTGGTCTGAAAACATTCAAATAGCCGTTGAATACATAGAAAACAACTACTCCAAGATGATCAGTATCGATCACCTAGCGGAGCATGTTTCCCTTTCCAAATATCACTTTATACGTCGCTTTTCCTCCAGTACGGGCTTGACGCCTGGTGCTTATCTAACCCGTGTACGTACCGAGAAAGCAATGGAACTGCTGCGCGGAACTTCTCTTAGCATTGAAGTCATCGCCGAGCAAGTCGGGTATTCCAGCGGAAGTTATTTTATCAAAGCCTTTCGCAGCATAACCGGCGTTACGCCAGGTGAATTTCGCAGTGGCGGAGAAAGCCTTGTGTACCGTAAATTGTTCTTCGATTAACCGCAATATTTTGCTGTTCCACACTCAACATTACTGTAGATATTAATAAAATCCTTTATTATGATGAATTGAGCGAGAGCAATAATTAATCCATAAAGGAGCATTCCCATGAATCATACACTTGCAGCATCAACTCCACCGCTTGGCTGGAACAGCTGGGATTGTTACGGCGCAGCCGTTACGGAAGACGAAATTCGTGGCAACGCCGAGTACATGGCAGAACATCTTAAAGACTTTGGCTGGAGCTATATTACGGTCGACATTCAATGGTACGAGCCTTTGGCCAATTCTTCGCAATATCGTCCGTTCGTTCCACTCATCATGGATGAATATTCGCGGCTTATGCCTGCCGAGAATCGGTTTCCCTCCGCTGCAGGTGGACAGGGATTTAAGCCATTAGCCGACTACGTTCATAGTCTGGGGCTGCAATTCGGCATTCACATCATGCGCGGTATCCCACGTCAAGCTGCACATGCTGGGACTCCGATCCTGGGAACAACCGCCACTGCGCGCGATATTGCTCATCCGAACTCCATCTGTCCCTGGAATACGGATATGTATGGTGTTGATAGCTCAAAAGAAGGCGCACAAGCCTACTACGATTCGCTTTTTGAACTGTATGCACAATGGGGCGTTGACTTGGTGAAGGTTGACGATATTGCTGCTTCAAGGCTCTATGACACCCATCAACCTGAGATTGAGATGATATCCAAAGCGATTGAGCGCTCCGGTCGGCCCATGGTACTAAGTCTCTCTCCTGGCCCTGCTCCAGTAGAATACTCAGAATTCTTGGCTGATCATGCCAACATGTGGCGTGTCACGGACGACTTCTGGGACCTCTGGCCACTGTTATTGGATATGTTCGACCGCTGCCGGACGTGGCAGAGCGTTCCCAAAGCAGGCTGCTGGCCAGACTGTGATATGTTGCCTTTGGGTCATATCGGTATCCGTTCTGTAGACGGTGGTGGAGCGGATCGCTGGACTCGGTTCACGCCTGACGAGCAATTGACAATGATGTCACTGTGGAGCATCTTCCGTTCCCCGCTCATTTTTGGTGGTGAACTGCGAGATAACGATGACTGGACACTGTCCCTGCTAACTAATCGTGAGGTTCTGCGAATGCATCGCGAGAGTTACGGAGCCAGAGAAGCTTTACGCAAAGAAGATCTTATTGTGTGGACTGCCCAGCATGCGGATGGCTCCTCTTACGTTGCTGTATTCAACATCGGTGAGAATACTCTACCTGTGGATCTGTCCATTGATGAGGTGGGACTGTCCAGCATTACCAAAGGTACCGAATTGTGGAGCGGTGAAGCAACTGAATTTACGGAGAATTCCTTAGTTACGACTGTACCTGCGCACGGTGTGCGTCTCTATCGGTTTTCCTAAGCTTGCAAAAGAAAGAGAGAGGTCTGTCGTTCATTAGACAGACCTCTCTCTCATTTCATCAGTATGTATCCATGGCTTGAACGGCCAGATGAAATGCTTTAATCCTTCTTTCTAGAAGAGTCTTTTGTGGGCTAACCTCTTTAGAATTGGCATACATGCTCTCTAGAGATGGGAACAATCCCATCAAGACAAGACGAGCTTCTGCGATATCTTCCTCCGTGTAGGGATGAGATTTCTGATTCCATACCTTGTCCAACAGTGCTAGGCCGATGTATAAAGCTTGGAGACGTTTCTGTAACAATGTTGTGTTATTCCTTTTCTGAGTCATATTCACTAAGGCATTTTCCGATTTGCGGATGGTTGATTGAAAGGCTTTAATGGATTGCAGTTGATCTTCTTGTGACACGTTTTCCATAGAGTACTGACCTCTCTTTCTTGGCTTAGTCTGATCGGTCTTTCTATTAAATCACCTCATAAATATAACAAAAAAAGCCGCTTAAATAGCGACTTTTTTTGTGTTCATTCTCGATTTAGTGCTATAGTACCTTCTCCAAAAAGCTGATCGTCCGTTCATTCTTCGGATTTCCAAATATCTCTTCAGGCGTGCCCTGCTCGACAATATAACCACCGTCCATGAAGATCACACGATCAGCTACTTCACGGGCAAAACCCATCTCATGGGTAACGATCATCATCGTCATGCCTTCGCTCGCGAGGTCCTTCATAACACCGAGGACTTCTCCTACCATCTCAGGGTCAAGCGCCGACGTCGGTTCATCAAATAACATCACATCCGGATTCATAGCAAGCGCACGAGCGATAGCTACACGTTGTTTTTGTCCACCTGAAAGTTGTGTTGGGAAGCTCTCTGCTTTATCAGACAGACCCACACGCTCAAGTAATTTGAGTGCTGTATCACGAGCCTGCTGTGCATTTAATATCCCGAGTTCTCTGGGCGCAAACATGATGTTTTTAAGCACACTAAAATGAGGGAACAAGTTAAAATGTTGAAATACCATTCCAATATTTTCGCGAGCTTTGTTCAGGTTGGTTTTAGGGTCATTCAGATCCTGATCATCCACGATAACTCGGCCTGCCGTAATATCATCTAATTGGTTGATACAGCGCAAGAAGGTACTTTTTCCTGAACCGGAAGGCCCGATGACACAGACAACTTCTCCTTCGTTGACCGCCACATCAATTCCCTTGAGGACCTGATTCGAGCCGAAACTTTTCTTCAAACCTTCAACTTTTATTTTAGCCACGACGAACCTTCACCTCCAGATAATCAGCAATTTTGGTCAATGTGATGATGACAATCAGGTACATAACCGCAACCGTTAACCAAATGTCAAAAGAGGAGAACGTTCTTGCAATAACAATTTTACCCGATTGTGTCAACTCTACGAGACCAATAACGGACAAGATTGACGTATCCTTCAACGTGATAACCATCTGGTTAATGAAGGACGGAATCATAACCCGCACTGCCTGCGGAATAACGATCTTTATCATCGCTTTGCGATAAGGAATGCCCAATGAACGGGCAGCTTCCATCTGACCACGATCAATGGATTGAATCCCGCCTCGGATAATCTCGGTTACGTACGCCCCTGCATTCAGACTAAGTGTCAGAATGGCTGCCAAGAACAATGGCATCGTGAAGCCCATCGCCTGTGGAATCCCGAAATAGATAAAGAATGCCAGGACAATCAGCGGTATACCGCGGAAGATATCCACAAATACGGTGGCAACACCACGAAGGAATTTGTTCTGTCCCACCTTCATAAATCCGAAAATCAGACCGATGATAAACGCGAAGAACAGGGACACAATCGTGTATAAAAGTGTTTTTCCCAGACCTTTAAAAAGTGCAGGAAGAGATTTCTGTATTAACTCCCAACGCCCCAGATTTGCGACTTGTGCATTCTCTCCAACATATTCTTCGATAATGCGCTTGTACTCACCGTTAGCTTTGATATTCACAAGACCAGCATTGAACATCTCCAGAAGTTCCTGATTTTTACCCTTACTTACCGCAAATCCGTAGGAAGCCCCATCTTCTTTGGCGGTAACGATTTTTAAACCATTATTCTGCTTTACCCCATACCTTAGAACGGGTTCATCTTCAAAACAGGCCACCGAATTACCGGTCTTTACATCATCATACATTTGATATGATTCATCGAATGGGACAACGGTAAAGCCATATTTTGAGGCGATGGACTCAGCAAAGCTGTACCCTTCTGTTCCCGTTTTTACAGCGACCTTTTTACCACGAAGATCTTCGTAACTTTTAATGGTATCATTATTGGAACTAATCCCCATAACAACGCCTGAATCATAATATGGCTCTGAAAAATCAAATTTCGCTTTTCGCTCATCCGTAATACTCATCCCTGCGATCACACCATCGACTTGATTCGCCTCAAGTGCCTGTACAGCTGCGTTAAATCCCAGGGATTTGATTTGATACTTGAAATTTTGATCTTTGGCGATGGCATCCAGTAAATCCATGTCGATACCAACAAAATCACCATTCTCATCTTCATATTCGAATGGAGCAAATGTGACATCAGTTCCGATAACATAGGTTTTACCGGAATCGGACGCTGCAGCAGCGTTCCCTACCCATCCTGATAGACCGCTCACCAGGAGCAGCATCAGTGAAAGTATAAAAAATGAGATCTTCGTTGTTTTCATGTGTCCTCCCCGTCTCGGTATTGTCCGAATAATCATTATTTTCTTTGGAATCGGTATTACGGTTATGCTTTTTGTCGATCTTCTGCCCATTTGATTGTTATTATTTACTGTATATTAACAATCAATGCTTTGCCTTTCCACTTGCAACATTTTCCTCCATCATTTTTTTCCAACCAGTAAAAGTCCTTTTAATACTTACCCTTTAGGTAAGCTTCGCGAAACCCAATATTACATTGTGAATCTGAAAAAAGGTACATTTACTTTAAAACGTATTATTTAAAATTTAAAACTCAAAAAAAGCCGCGATTTCCGCGACTTTTATTGTACAGTTTTTTATAATCTATTAATTTGCTCTGGTTGTCAATACAATCTCGAACTTCGAACCAGCTTCACCCGCGAATACAATAGTTCCGTTCTCAGGCAACACAATTTCGTTTTGTCCACTGACCACTGTATGATTAATGCCTACGCCTGCTTGGTTATATACAGCAAATGCGCTGTTTGCAGACATCTTGACCGTCATTTCTTTACCTGCAGCTGATGCTGGAATCGAATACCATGTGGCATGACCATTCGCTTGAATCGTTGTCTTCGATTGTTTGCCCGCATAGATCGGTTTGATGATGTCTTGAGCAGCATAAACGTTGCCTCCAGCTTTAACGTATTCCACGCCATTTTCCTCATAGAAATTAAACTCCATCGTGTCACGGCCCGCTAATCCAGGAATTTGCAATTGGTTCACAGCTTGGTTAGCTCCAACGATTTTATTCGTGTAGACATAACCAGGCAACTCATTAAAAGTATGAATGGGAATCATCGGCATTGCTGCGTTGTACAGTGTTGATGTGTATTTTTCATTGACCAACACGTAGGCTTTGCCTTCCCGTTTCTGCCATGCGGCCTTTACTTCTTCCGACAATTCATTGGTTTCAAGCTTTTCTGCCTTATATTCAGAGGAAGCAACTTGCCCAAGCCCAGGAACAGACTGATACGAGCGAGACCACAAATATGTGTTCCCGTTGACTTCCTGAACGAACTTCAGCTTTTCCGTAGCCGCATCATTAACAAATGATCCATCAGCGGTGTACGTATAGGTCTGATCAGAACTGTTAGGAGACGACAGATTAGATAGCGTTAATTGCCCGTCATCTTTTACGTCCAGCTTCATTAACATGTTTGCCCCACCCGCGTACATGCCTGTGTGCTGTGTAAGTTCCTTCGGCATGGTTGTTTTCATCGGTGCATCATGTGACTTCTCCGGTTTACGCTCTGGAATGATATTCTTCTCCTCAAGCGCACTAAGCAACAGCTCAGTTGCCAGCAATTGATCCGTTGAGCTATGACCACCCGAAGAGGTTACGGCAGCAGCCATATTATACTCCGGAAGTACAATCAATGAGGAATGATAGGTTATTGTATTGCCGCCTTTGCTTACTGCCTGGATGCCGTAATCATTAAAAGGAAACAGGTTAACGCTGTCCCAGCCCAGGCCGTAACCAATAGAAGAATCGCCTTCTTCCGGCCACATGCCTCTCTTGTATTCTTCTTGCTCCATGGCCTCTACGGATTCCTCCGAAAGAATACCTTCAACTTCACCTGTAAAGATTTTCGAGAACTGAACCAGATCTTCAGCGGTGGAATAGATGCCTCCCGAGGCAATCATATTTGTAGTCTCTAATGGGAGTTGCTCCTCATCCGAAGGGGAATATGTTGCTGCCATCTGGCTAAAGTCCACAATATCCTGTGGTGTTTTGGTATGCTCCATACCAAGGGGTTCGGTTATGTACCGGTGCATGAAAGTTGTGAAGTCCATGCCGCTGACCCGCTCAACCAGAATTTCAGCTAATGTAAAACCGTCATTACTATACACCGAGTATGCGCCAGGGTCGGCCTTCAGATGTTGCGTCGCCAATTGTTCCAATAACGTATCATGTGCATGGGTATCATTATCTCTAAACAGTATTGCGCTGTTACTTGACGTTCCGAGAAGTCCGGATGAATGATTCAGTAACATGCTTGGTGTAATCTGTTGGTAACGCTTGTCTTTCATTGTAAAGTCCGGAATATACTTCACGACAGGTTCATCAAGATCGATCTTGCCCTGGTCCACTAGCTTCATTACGGTGGTTGTGAGCATCATTTTGCTGGTTGAACCTATGCCATACATGGTATCTGAAGAAAGCGGGATGTTGTTTTTCAGGTCATTTTTGCCTGCCTGACCGGAGATCACAATCTCGCCCTCATCCATCAGTGCGTACTGCACACTTGTCGTAGCGTATGATTCAGTGAGTACCTTGGCCTTTGCACTTACTGCCTTTTTAGTTAGATCATACTTAGGGCTACTATCGTTACTGGTAGCGGGTGTGGCCATGGCCGACATTGGGGACATCATTGCAAACACCAAGGTTATGGCGGCGATAGACGTTCGTTTCTTTCGTGTCAATCTCATCTTCTCCTGTCTAGTCTATGGATTAGGAATCTCTGTGTTAGTACTCCCGTA
Source organism: Paenibacillus amylolyticus (assembly GCF_047302515.1). Classification (GTDB taxonomy): domain Bacteria; phylum Bacillota; class Bacilli; order Paenibacillales; family Paenibacillaceae; genus Paenibacillus; species Paenibacillus amylolyticus_G. Next base: position 2,645,496 of record NZ_CP168019.1, read on the forward strand.
GTGTAACCGAAGAAGATGAACTGTCTGTGGCTTGAATATGAATCGAGTATGAACCAAGCAGGACCGACCAAAATAGGTTGGACACACGGTAAAAATCGCTTTAGTCCAGCTTTATTTTGTTTGCAAATTAAACTTTTGCTATAATGGTATATCAATCAATGGAGTGCCAATAACATGGCTAAGTACATAAATAAATGCAGTCCATAATTCAGCATGAGTAATGGAGTTGAAGCAATGCTAAAAGTTAATCGGAATGACCAACGCCCGATCTGGCAGCAACTTTTGGATCAAGCGATTCATAATATCACAACCGGGAAATGGCAACCAGGCGAATTGCTACTCCCCTCACGTGAACTTGCTCAATTAATTGGTGTTTCACGCTCAACCATACAGATTGTGTACGAGGAATTATTCAGCCGAGGGTATACGGTAACCTCCCGACGAGCCGGGACAAGAGTTAGTGATTGGACATATGCACCTCGTTCATCAGAAGGCGTCACGATGCAAGGGCCTATTCCGCCCGATCTGCCTACACTAAACGAATCGATTGGTCATCTGCATAGTTGGTTTGGCAATAGAGACAATCGCAAAATAGAAATTGATTTTAATCCCCACGAGCCTTATCTGGATGAAAGTTTCACAAAAGCTTGGAGGCAATCTTTTTTACAAGCTTCCACTGAACCTAATCTGGATATATGGGCTTATGGCGATGCCAGAGGGTTATTGGCGTTAAGAGAGCAGATTCAACGTTATTTGTCACTTGAACGAGGCATTCATATCGATGTTGATCAAATCTTGTTAACCTCAGGTGCACAACATAGCATTGATTTAATTGCCCAGGCACTTTTAAGTGAGGGAGACACAGTTTCCGTAGAAGATCCCGGCTTCCCTGCTGCTTGGATGGCGATGAAATACCGCCGGATGCAAGTCGATCCCGTTCCGGTTGATGAGTATGGATTATGTGTAGATCATATTCACCCACAGACGAAACTCGTATTTGTCACACCTTCTCATCAATGCGCAGTTGGTGTTATTATGTCGGAGCCACGCAGGCAACAATTGATGCACTTGGCAGCTCATCATCGATATTGGATTGTTGAGGATGACTACGATAGCGAATTTAGGTACCGTGGAGATCCGCTTCCAACTATATTTAGTCAGCAACCTCAGAATACGCTTTATATGATGAGTTTTTCCAAAATGGTTGCACCTGGCATTCGACTATCCGCTATCATCGGCCCCAAAATAGCCATCGATCGCCTAACCCAAGTTCATGAATTAACCTATCGTCATCTGCCGATTATGGAACAATTAACGCTAACTCATTTTATTGAGCGTGGTCATTTTATGCGCCATATGAGAAGAGTTCGGAACATATATCGACGCAGACACGAAGTCATGACCAAAGCCATTGTTGCTTCTGGGCTAGGCTCACGATTTACATTAAGTGGTGTGGAAACGGGATTACATATGCTTCTAGAATCTGAAACGTCATTTGACGAAGAAGCGCTGACAAATGCTGCCCTTGATCAAGGTGTACGCGTGTATCCGCTTAGTAGGTATTGCTTGGAGAGTCATCGAAAAGGATGGATATTAGGTTTTGCGAAAGTGGATGAGGAGCAGATTGAGGAAGGCATACATCGGCTTGCAAAGATTGTATTATGATGGAGAACATGCTCTGCAATCGGATTCGAAAGGATGTTTTTTGTAATGAAAATTTTAGTGTTAGGAGCCACCGGACGAGTTGGAAGTCATTTCGTCTCTAATGCCCTACGTTCCAATCATCATGTAACTGCACTGGTTAGAAGCCCGGATAAGTTACAAATCAACGATGACAATTTCATTCTGCATCAAGGAAACGCTTTAGTCAAAGAGGATATTCATCACGCCATACAGGGTGTGGATCTCGTTGTTAGTTCCTTAAGTACCGATGGAACGACTACATTATCGCAATCCATGGGACATATTGTTGAAGTTATGGCTCAGGAGCGTATCAAAAGAATCATTACCATTGGTACAGCAGGAATATTGGAAAGTCGAACGGATCCTGGCTTGCTTCGTTTTCAATCCCCTGAGTCCAAACGTAAGTCCACGCGAGCAGCTGAGGAGCATCTGGAGATGTACAACATTCTCAAGGCTTCAAAGTTAGAATGGACCATCGTGTGTCCTACCTACTTATTTGATGGAGAATCTCTTGGTAAGTACCGGGTTGAGCGCGACTATTTGCCTGACGGTGGAACTTCTATATCTGTAATCGATACTGCGGAGTTTGCTTATCAGCAATTAATGTCTGATGAGTATGTACAGTCTCGTGTAGGTATAGCCTACTAGGGCCGTCTTAAGTTCAATATAAACAAGCACATTACGAGCCTGCAATTGTTATCCATTAGGAACAATTGCAGGCTCTATTTGTGTCTGCTGTTGAGCTATTTAAGCCCTTCATATAGAGGAAATTGCGAAGTGATTTCACGGACACTACCTAATATTTGATTTTTCACATCCGAGTTCTTTGGATTTTTAAAAGCAAGCCCTATCAGCTGAGCAATTTCTTTCATTTCCCTGGCTCCAAGCCCTCTTGAAGTCATAGCCGGAGTTCCAAAACGAATACCGCTTGTAACCAAAGGACTTGCCGTATCGTGAGGAATTGCATTTTTATTCGCCGTAATCCCTACTTCATCCAGTAAAGCTTCGGCTTCTTTGCCTGTAAGGCCCATAGTTCGTAAGTCAACCAACACGATATGATTATCTGTCCCACCTGATACAAGGGTGAGCCCTTCATTCATCAAAGTTTCTGCCAATACGTTGGCGTTATTCAAAACACCTTCAATATATGTTGTGAAATCGGATTGCAATGCCTCACCTAATGCCACCGCTTTCCCCGCGATAACGTGCATGAATGGCCCGCCCTGAGTCCCAGGGAATACAGCTTTGTCGATCGCCTTTGCCCACGACTCCCGGCACAAAATGGCTCCCCCTCGTGGTCCTCGTAAGGTCTTGTGTGTGGTGGTTGAAACAAAATGGGCATGTGGTACCGGGTTAGGATGCAAACCTGCCGCAACAATTCCCGCTATATGCGCCATATCTACAAAGAAAAGAGCTCCCACTTCGGCGGCAATCTGGGCAAATAATTCAAACTCAATGGTCCGCGGGTATGCACTTCCACCTGCAACAATCATGCGTGGACGATACTTATAAGCAAGTTTACGTACTTCGTCAAAGTCAATGCGGCCCGTCTGTGCATCGACACCATATGAAACAAAATTGTAAAACCTACCTGAAAAATTAACAGTACTTCCGTGGGTTAGATGACCACCCTGGGATAGATTCATGCCAAGGATTGTGTCCCCAATCTCAACCGAGGCAAAATATACTGCCATGTTGGCCTGAGAACCGGAGTGAGGCTGCACATTCGCATGTTCAGCTCCAAAAAGTGCTTTAAAGCGGCTATTTGCTATCTCTTCGACTGTATCGACATGCTCACACCCGCCATAATATCTTCTGCCCGGATACCCCTCCGCATATTTATTGGTCAATACCGAACCTGTTGCTTCCATCACAGCTTGACTTACAAAATTCTCTGATGCAATCAGTTCTATCGTATCCCGCTGCCTTCCAAGCTCTTGCTGGACAGCCATTCCTATTACTTTATCTTGCTTCTCCAAATGTTTCATGAACATCTTCCTCTCAATATTACGGTTATTTATTCGTTCCAAGTTGTTTTTTGGGAAATTTACTATTCATCAGTAGATGTGCCATCATTCCTGCAAACAGTCCCCAAAATGCACCACCCACACCAAGCAAAGTCACATTCGCTGCTGTCGCCAAAAACGTAATCAATGCAGTTTCACGTCCCTTAGGGTCCGTTAATGCATTGGCAAGACTGCCACCGATGGTTCCAAGTAAGGCCAATCCCGCTAATGTTGCAATAAAGGTAGCAGGAAGAATCAAAAACAGAGCAGCCAATGTTACGCCAAAAATGCCGACAAAAATATAAAAAACACCACAAGCAATACCTGCAATATACCGCTTCGTTGAATCCTCATGTGCATCCTTTCCTGTACAAATCGCTGCTGTAATAGCTGCCACATTAAAAGCATGTGATCCGAATGGGGCTGCAAGAAGCGAACCCAAACCTGTTACAGCTAAAATAGGATTGGCACTTGTCTTGAATCCATCATTACGCAGAACAAGCATTCCGGGCATATACTGCCCTGTCAAGGTAATAATGAACAGCGGTAGCGCAACGCCAAGTAAAGCATTTAACGAAAATGCTGGAACAACAAATACAGGCGATGCTACAGCCAATTGGATCGTACTGAAGTCTGTTTTCCCCATGCATATCAAATAAATCAAACCAATTGCCAATATGCCAACAATGGCGTAACGGGAAGTAAACCTTCTTAGCACGATATAGCCTGCAAACAGTACAATCACAAGCAAAGGATCTACCTTCGCCCCTCCAAAGGCCGAAATACCAAACTGTAGTAAAATACCAGCTAACAATCCGGAAGCGATGCCTGGGGGAATAAGTCGAACGAAACGTTCAAACATGCCTGACAAACCTAAAATAATAAATCCGACTGCTGAAATCATGTAAGCGCCAATAGCTTCTGGATAAGGGGTTACCGCTAGTGCTGAAACGAGAAACGCCACACCCGGTGTAGACCAGGCTGTAATAATCGGTTCCTTATATCGATAACTGAGCCAAATTCCCGTTACGCCTACCCCAATCGAGATGGACCAAATCCAGGAAGCGGTCATTTCCGGGCTTAAACCAGCCACTTTTGCAGCTTGAAAAACAAGGATAAACGTACCCCCGTAATTAACAATTACGGATATTAAAGCGGCGATCACCGGCGATATCAAATCACGGCCACGTAACGAAGGGGATGCTGTCTTCATATTTAACACTACCTCTCACTTAATCATCGATGCGTGTGTTTTCATTCCAGTAATACTCGTCCGGTAAGTAGCGTTGACCAAATACACTTGTCCCTACACGTATCATAGTAGCTCCTTCTTCAATGGCGACTTGGAAGTCACCCGACATACCCATCGATAAAATATCCATATCTACGCGTGGAATATTTTTCTCTTTAATCTGTGTACGGATCTGGTTTAACAATCGAAAACAATGTCGTGTTTCTTCGTTTGTCGCATTCAGTTTTCCAATGGTCATTAAACCTTTCACGTTTAATGTCTCGAATTGAGCCAACTGTTCTACAAGCTCAACGGCTGTTTCTGGAGAGGCACCAAATTTACTTTCTTCGTAGGACGTATTAATTTGCACAAGAATGTCTAAGGTCTTATTCTCTTTGAGAAGCTGGTTATGTAACGCTTGACCCAGTTTCAGACGATCTACGGAATGGATGAGAGTAACATATTTAACTACGTCCTTTACTTTATTTGTTTGCAGATGTCCGATAAAATGCCATTCCACCTGCTTGCTTTGTTCCATGAGTGGGAATTTGTCTCGGAGTTCTTGAGCTTTGTTTTCTCCAAACAGGACCTCACCTGCTTGAATAGCTATTTGTAATTTCTCAAGCGGTACCGTTTTGGTCGCGAGCAACAATTGGATGTCCTCTATGTTGCGACCTGAAGCCTGGCAGGCCAATGCCATTTGCTGTCTTACAGCTTGAAGATTTTCTTCTACTAGATGTTTCATGTCAGCCACCTTCTTTCTATTCCAAACAGGAATGAATCAATGAGATTAGCTCCTCCTTATGTATTGTGAAGACTGTGTAGAACGTCATGCTAGTATAGCAACCCATGGATTGGATATACATATCCAAAAGTGCTCTTTTGTAGCAGTCCAAAGCTACAAAGTGGAGATTAATTCAATTGGGGTTCCTTTAATATGCTTTTAAAAGTCAATAATTTGATTGATGTGATGCCGCACGCTTCTTCTGAAATGAAAAAAGCCGCTAAATTAGCGGCTTGGTTTAGTCCTATGTTCATGTCCAAAACGAAGATACATGTTTATGATGATTTACTCATTTACATTTTCCTTCGTTACCAGCTTCAATTCAGCGGGAATCGATGAATCCACCTGCTTGCCACTGAGCACATCCAGTGCTGCTTGCAGCGCCAGTTGGCCAATCAGTATAGGCTGCTGAGCGACTGTTGCTGTCAATTTCCCATCCTGAATGGATTTGATTGCATCATCATTGCCATCAAATCCGATGACCGGAATGTCTTTACCTGAGCTTTGAATCGCTTCAATCGCACCAAGTGCCATCTCATCATTATGGGCAAATACTGCCTGCACGTCAGGATTACCCTGAAGCAGATTCTCCATGACATTTAATCCTTTGGACCGATCGAAATCAGCAGATTGTTTGGAAACCACATCAAGTTGCTTGTCAGCCACTTCATGGAAACCTTTACCCCGTTCTCTTGTTGCGGAAGCGCCAGGTACACCCTCAAGTTCAATGACTTTTGCTCCCTCGCCCAGTTGTTCCACAAAATATTCAGCTGCCATGCGCCCACCTTTAACGTTATCAGATGCCACTAGTGCCGCCACTTCGCCTTTATCTGCGGAGCGATCCAGCGTGATTACAGGAATGCCCACACTATTAGCGGATTGAACCGCTGTGGAGATCGCTGCAGAGTCCGCAGGGTTAATTAGCAGTGCACTAACGCCTTGCTGAATGAGATCATCCACATCATTGGTTTGTTTGGCCGAATCGTTCTGCGCATCCACCACGATGACCTGTATTCCCTGTTTTTTGGCTTCAGCCATTACCCCGTCCTTCAGTGATACAAAGAATGGATTGTTCAGTGTAGATATCGACAAACCTATTTTCTTCTGTCCGTTATTTTTGTTTGGGTTAGGTTTCGCCCATTCCGGTGGCTCCAGAGAGCACCCGGCCAGAACGATGATCATCAGCATACTTATGAGTGTTACAGTCCACTTTTTCATATTCGCTTCTCTCCTTATGCTGTTTTCTTGCGGTCCAGCAGGACAGCAATGGCAATGACGATACCTTTTACAACCATTTGATAAAATGAGTTTACTTCAAGCAAGTTCAATCCATTATTCAATACTCCGATAATCAGAACACCGATCAGTGTACCAACGATGCGTCCGCGTCCTCCAGCAAGACTTGTACCACCCAATACAACTGCTGCGATCGCATCCAGCTCGTAGGATGTACCTGCCGTTGGTTGTGCTGAATTCAAACGAGATGTCAGAATTGCACCTGCCAGAGCAGCTAGCATACCTGTCAGGGAGTAGATCATAATTTTCACGCGATTCACTTTGATCCCCGAGATAATGGAAGCTTTCTCATTACCGCCGATGGCGTACGTTTTGCGCCCAAAAGCCGTTTTATGCAAAACAATCCACAGAATCATGAAGGTAATCAGCATCGTGATTGCAGGTACCGGAATGCCCAGCAGGTAACCGCGGCCAAACAGTTGGAACAACAGGTTATCCCCGAGCCCTGTAATTGGATTACCATTGGTGTACACCAATGTCAGTCCTCTGAATATCGTCATGGTTGCCAATGTAGCGATAAACGGAGCCATTTTACCTTTGGTAATCATTAGTCCGTTCACCATACCCATGACACCACCGAGTGCTACACCAATAATGATGGACAAGATCGGATCGAGACCAGACAACATCATATTTGCTACAAAAGCACTGGATAAAGCCAGGATTGAGCCGACCGACAGATCAATTCCACCCGTCAGGATAACAAACGTCATACCAAAAGCAATCAGCGCATTAATCGAGACTTGACGCAATAAATTCAAGATATTGAGCGGTTCCAAGAAACTTGGATTCAACACCGATACGATGAGAATAAGAATGATTAAGCCAAGCAGCGGTCCCAATTTTTGTATCACGTTTGAGAAACGGAATCCGCTTTTAGCCGTTTTGTTTTCCTGCATTGTTGTCATATCACTGTCCCCCTGTGGCCAATGTCATAATGTGTTCTTGTGTTGCTACTTCCCTTGCAACCTCGCCACTGATGTGTCCCTCATGCACAACCGCGATCCGGTCGCTCATGCCAAGCACTTCAGGCAGCTCCGACGATACCATGATGATTGCAACGCCGCGGTCAGTCAGTTCATTCATCAATTCATAGATTTCGCGCTTCGCCCCGACATCCACTCCGCGGGTAGGTTCATCCAGGATAAGTACGCTTGGTCCGATACCAACCCATTTCGCGATAACCACCTTCTGCTGGTTACCCCCGGATAGATTCCTTGCCGCCGTCTCGGAGGATTGCGTTTTGATCTGTAGACGTTTGATCAGTGTATCTACGAAGTCTTGTTCTTTTGAAGTTGAGATGAAACCTTTGCTTGAGAAACTGAACAGATTTGGCAACGCCATATTCTCGCGAATAGAGAAGTCTAATACCAGCCCCTCATCCTTGCGGTCTTCTGTAATAAACCCGATTCCATGTTTCACTGCATCTGCCGGTTTACGAATGTTCGCTTTTTTGCCGCGGATGAAGATTTCACCGCTATCCAACGTATCCAAACCAAAGATGGTTCTCATGATCTCTGTTCGTCCAGAACCCATGAGTCCAGAGAAACCGAGTATTTCCCCCGCTCTCACGGTGAAGTTAATATTCTCGAATAGACCTTTGCTGCTTGCATTCCTTACTTCGAGGACAACTTCACCATAAGAAGGATTCCGGACAGGATAACGCTCGGTAAGTTCACGACCTACCATTTTCCGCACCACTTCATCAGAGCTTGTCTGCGGAATAGCTTGTGTGTCTACCGTTCTTCCGTCACGCATGATGGTAATCCGGTCACAGATCGTGAATATCTCCTCCATTCGGTGAGAAATATAGACGATGGATACGCCTTCCTTCTTCAGCGAGCTGATTACACCAAACAGCTTCTGGATCTCACGCTCCGTAAGTGCTGCTGTTGGCTCATCCATAATGATGACCTTGGCATCTGTCATTAGCGCTTTGGCAATCTCGATCATCTGTTGCTGCCCGACAGAGCACTCTCCCGCAGGACGTTCCAGTGGTATGTCTACGGAAAGCTTGGCGAACTGTTCTTTGGCAAGCGCTTTCATTTGTCTTGTGTTGAGCAATCCGAACGATGATGTCAGTTCCTTACCAATAAAGAGATTATCCAGCACCGTCATTTCAGGCCATACATTCAGCTCCTGATATATGAATGTGAGACCCAGTTTCTCGGCTTCCTTCGGACTTGCAAAATAGTTTTCTTCTCCGTCTATGGTAATGGTTCCCTGATCACGCTGATGAAGACCGATCAGAATGTTCATCAGCGTGGATTTGCCGGCTCCATTCTCCCCCATCAGGGCATGAACTTCACCATCCTTTAGTTCAAAATCCACTCCGCTCAGCACCTGATTCGTTCCAAACGCTTTATGAATGTCTTGCATCTGAATGTGCATTACGCAACCTCCTTTTAACCGAAATGGACTCCCGATTGTAAAATGCAATTGGCATAAGGTGTGGCTTCACCTGTACGGATAACAGCTTTCACCTGCCGGGTTAATGCTTTGAATTGTTCGTGGCTGACGGAAGCATCGATTGCTTCTACCCCGAATTTCTCTGTGATGAATTGCATGGCTACGGGATTGCCTTCGCAAATCTCTTCAGCCACAATGACTTTCTCAATGACCATATCTTCAGCGATCGCTTCCACCACTTCGCGAAAACTTGGTGTTCCCAGTTTGAGGGCCAGATCAATTTTGAGTACCCCGTCCGGTACCGGCAGACCTGCATCCGCAATCGTAATCATGTCCGTGTGGCCCAGATCAGACAAAATCTTGGAAATGTGACTATTCAACATGCCATTTCTTTTCATTACAAGCTCTCCTCTACTTCATCACGCGTCGGCATGCCGCCCTGCGCTCCGAACTTGGTGACAGACAACGATGCAGCCCGATTGGCGAAGCGTATACTCTCTTGCAACGCTTTTCCTTCAGCCAAAGCAACTGCAAATGCGGCGTTGAACGTATCCCCTGCCCCCGTAGTATCAACAGCCTCAACTTTATAAGTTGGGACTAGAATTTCGTCAGTGCCATCAAAGTAACGTACACCTTTACTGCCCTCCGTGATGAACAACTTGTTAGGATACTGACGTAATGCCTGTGCCGGACTCATGCCCTGAAACAAAATCTCGGCTTCATGCTCGTTCGGTGTGATATATGCGGCATTGTCGATCACTTCTTGCGGCAATGTTCTCGCCGGAGCGGGATTAAGCAGCAGCGGTGTTCCGAATTCTGCACACAATGCACTCACATGCACAACCGTTTCCTCCGGAATTTCCTGCTGAATTAATACGATATCTGCATCGCGGATCACTTCAGCTGCTTCATCGACATATGCAGGAGTGACTTCCCGATTCGCCGCTTCAACCACTACGATACTATTATCACCTTCTGCCAGAATGATATGAGCCGTTCCACTTTCTAAATGTGTAACCGGTTTCACATTTTGCGTATTTACAGCATTTGCTCTAAAGTTCTCTACAATATCTTTGCCAAAAGCATCGTCGCCTACCCGGCCGATCATCGTAACCTCGCCACCCAGTCGTGCAGCAGCAACAGCCTGATTGGCTCCCTTACCGCCAGGGACCGTTTTGAAGCTGTCGCCAAGAACGGTTTCACCCGCCCCCGGCCGTCTTGACGAAGTAACAACCAGATCCATGGAGCTGCTTCCTATTACACATATTTTAGCCATCTGATCTCACCTTTCTCGTAGTGCCCCGTTCGATGAAACTTACGGGCAGCTGTATGTTTTTGTTCTCTATTGCAGCTTGTTCCACAAGCTGGATAAGTAATCCCGCCGCTTCTCTTCCCATCTCGTATGCTGGCTGATGGATGGTGGACAATGCCGGCGATAACAGGCTGCTCATCGGAATATCATCGAAACCAATCACCTGGACGTCATCAGGAACCTTCCTTCCGATTCGTGATGCCTCGTGTAGTACTGCCATGGCTGCGATGTCATTGCTGGCAATGACCCCGTCTGTGTCCGCATACTTCCTGAATAATTCTTCAGCCCACATACTTGCCTCGTTAATTGAAAATGAGGTCGTCTGGATTACCCGGTAGTCTAGCCCGGCCTCTCGTATACTTTCAATCGCTCCTTCGAAGCGATCCTGAGCGGGTCTGATCTGTGACGGTCCTTGCATAACCGTAATCCGGCGACTACCGCGTTTAATGATCTCCCTTGCAGCTAGTCTTCCACCTTCCCTGCCATCCGCATATACGGATGGACGATCCAGTGAAGTTCTATCCAGAAACACCACGGGAATCTTCAGGTTTTCATATATTGAAGAATGAGGATAATTCGTTGAAGAGATTACACCGACCACGTTATTCTGGATAAACGTCTGGATGTAATCCTGCTCCTTCCGTTCATCCTCATCACTATTTCCAAATATCAGTCTGTAATCCTGCTCTTGCATCCGGTCCTCTACGCCGCGGGCCAACTGCGGGAAGTAAGGGTTCGTAATATCCGGCAACAACAGGCCAATCAGTTTGGATTTACGCTTATATAATGAGCGAGCCACTTCATTTGGCGAAAAGTTAAGCGCCTTCACAGCATCTTCCACTTTCTTGCGTGTGTCCGCATGAACATAACCTCTATCATTAATGACCCTGGATACGGTGGCTACAGATACGCCAGCCAGTTGAGCTACGTCTTTAATTGTTGTCATAAGTTGCTCTCCTCTATGTGTAACCGGTTACAGACATTAAATTATCATATTATTTTCAATTTGACAAGCGTTTTAATTCTGGAAATTTCTCCAAGTATACATAAATGTGCACTGGAATTCATCTATATCATGGTTTTCTCCTGTCAGGGAGATCGATACTTCATAGGCGCAAAGAGGCCATCACTCAATTAAAACTCAGAGTGATGGCACCCAGATCAACATAAAATCAGCAAGCCCCTGAACTTAATTGGCCTTTAATTTAACAAATTAGATAGTAACATTTTCCAATAAATCAATTCATAGCGTTTATATTACAACTTCCCGTAAACTTCATCTGTCACTAGTTCCAACCATTCGGGTGTACCCGCAGTGATTGCAATGTGTTCAAACCAACTGTCTTTAGCGGCCCCATGCCAGTGTTTTACACCATCGTGAGTCACAATAACATCGCCGGCTTTGAGGAATTGGGCAGCCTTTCCTTCTTCCTGATACCAACCTTCCCCACCAGTCACTAACAACAGCTGAAATCCACCGCGATGGATATGCCAGTTATTTCTGCATCCCGGTTCAAACGTTACATTCCCAACACCCACATTCACTTTGGGATCAGCAACCAAGGATTGGAGATAACTTTGCCCTATGAAATATTGCGAAAATGCTTCGTTTTTTTCTCCTACCGGGAATATCACTCCATCTTTAACTTCTTCATGTTTAGCCATCTTATTTCCTCCAATGTGATCTTATTGATTAATGCGTCCTTCTCCTATGTTGACCTAAAAGTGATTACACACATACGTGCGATATCGCACATTCGTGTATAATATAAAATAATTGCACTGACTCTGCAAGGATCAAATGAACTCGATCTGTGCCTTATGGCGCAAGGAGACAACATTTGTGCAATTACTCTCTGGAAAGAATGGTGATTACTATCGTTTCTATCACAGATCGAAAAGATCGAAGAATAATTAAGTCTCAGGAAGCGATCAAATCCGCTTTTATCAAACTCATGAACGAGAAACCTTTTGATACCATTACGATGCAAGATATCTCTGATCATGCAAATGTCGGCCGCAGAACGATATACCATCACTATTCGGACAAATTTGACTTGCTGGATAAATTAATTGAAGAACATATCGATGAACTAAGGAGATTGTGCAAGGAAGCATCCGATCTGGATTTTATAGAAAGCAATGTACTTTGGTTCGACTATTTTGAAGTTCACTATTCATTTTTCTCGGCTATGTTACTGAGTAAAGGAGCCCCTTTTTTCCGCAATCGCTTCCTGGCTCTCGTCATTGAAGAACTGGAAGATGAGGTGAATGTAACGGAGGGGAAAAATAAAGGACTAACAAAAGAAGTTATTCTCACGTTCTTTGGTACAGCAATCGTGGGTATCGTGGAATCCTATTTCACGAATGGATTACCCCGGCAACCTCACATTGTCGCAGAACAAGTAGGGATTTTATTAGAAAGGAATCTATAACATAGACTCCTCATGAACCGTTCCTTCTTTATAATCTTACCAATTGAAGAGCGGTTCATTAATTTTCATTACAAACATTGGCGTTATGTGATATGGTCAGTGAGGATATTAATAGATTCATACATACATATGTACATGAAATGTGAGGAGAAGATCGAAAGTGATAGAGAGAAATACCCTTGAGAAACCAAGTAAGTTTAGTGATCCCATTTTTGTCATGCTCGTGGCAAGCCTGTGTTGCTTGTTATGGGGAAGCGCGTACCCATCCATCAAACTTGGATATATCGCGTTTAACATTCTGCCGGAAGATATTGCTTCCAAGTATGTATTTGCCGGATACCGGTTTACACTGGCGGGTATGCTGCTCTTGCTCCTGTCTCGTATCGTTAGAAAACAGAAGCTCCAATTAACCAAGCCTCAGTGGACAGGCCTCATCATGTTAGGTATATTGCAAACCGGTTTACAATACATGTTTTTCTACGTTGGCGTAGCCAATACGACGGGTGTCAAAGGCTCCATAATGAACGCTACTACAACCTTTTTCAGTGTTGTTCTGGCCCATTTCATCTATAAAAACGACAAGTTAAGCAGAAATAAAATCGTTGGTTGCTTGCTTGGATTCGTTGGCGTAATCATCGTAAACTTCCATACGGATCTGCTTGCTTTTTCCTTTTCATTCACAGGCGAAGGGTTCGTTATTATAGCAGCACTTGTTTTTTCCGTTACAGCCCTTTACGCAAAACGTCTCACCGCCACCATCGATGTTCTGATCATAACAGGTGTCAGCTTATTCGTCGGGGGACTGGTACTTACAATGTTAGGTCTATCACTCGGCGGTCGTGTCACCCATTTCACCTTGGAATCCACCAGTAACTTAATCTACCTGGCTTTGCTGTCATCTGTCGCATTTTGTCTCTGGAATATGCTTCTCAAGTACAACAAGGTCGGAAGAGTGTCTGTCTATAACTTCCTAATTCCTGTATTTGGAGCTTTATTATCAGCGTTATTCCTGGGGGAAACGATCTTGGAACTGAAAAATTTGGCCGCATTACTGTTCGTGTCAGTCGGCATTTATTTAGTCAATCGTGTACGTTCTGTGCAAAGCTCTAATGACACTCCAATAAAATAGACTCCCCGTCCACTTCCATGGACAACCAAAAAAGCCGCTAATTAGCGGCTTTTCATGGTAAATACGATTAAGATATACTTTCATTTCTTTACGATGTTATACCTTAATATATACTCGTAAAGTCAATCAAGTCCTCTTCTTCCTCATAGTTGAATACAATTGCGTGATTACCTAATTGATATACCATCTCATAACCACCAACGACTTCATTGTAGTATTCTGAGGAGGGTTTCCCCATCCATATTTTCACATTCCATGGTGAAAGATTCTGCTTTTCATTGTACAAATCAAAAACGGCAATACGTGATTTGTTGGTAAGCTCGTGCATGTATGAATCAAATCCGACGCCGAATTTAGAATAATAATAGAACGCTCCCCATTCCTCATTTGAACGAGAGGTTGGTTTCCCCAGCTTTTTTTGCGCATTTTGAAGCGTCATGCCAATCTTGATGTCCGTCCGGCCTGGTAATGCACCCTTTAAAGCGGCTTCCTTCAGGCTTTTCAGGTAAGCGCGATCGCCAACACCCGAGTTCGGCCAAGCATCTGAACGAAGGTTGCGCGTATCTTCCAACCGCAATTCCGATTTGTTCACATTCAACTTAAACGTATCAACCCCATAGACAAATTGAAGGTTGTTGTAATTTTTGAACTGCACTCGGGCACCTGAAAGAGTACGGATTCCATCATCTCTGCTTGCAGAGTAGGAATCGTCGATTTTTTTCCCCTTATTATCGACATATGTTACACGGCGCAATTCCCCGGAACGAACAATATACGTTTTCACCTCATTAAAATTAGAAGTTCCCCAATCGGTGATCATCAGCATGTCTGGTGTACTAGCCTCTTTGCTTTTCACAACAAAGTTCCAGGTTTGAGGCAAAATAATCGTATTCAGATCCAGTTTTGCTGCCTGAACAGTTCCGTATGCTGCACCTTTTTTCAGCAAGGCTGCACGATACGTGCCTGAATAACTCTTGTCGCCTTTTTTATTGTTGGTCCAACCATTTTCTTCGGTCAGCGTTCTCTTCTGTTCATCATAAGCGAAAATATAAACGGTGTAAGCCGTTTGTTTGGCATCACGAAGCGTAAATGAAAGCCGGCTCATACTTTCGAGCTGTTTGGCGGAAATTTGCTCTCCTTTGGCAGCAGCATTGGGTGGTAGCAGAAGCAATGCGCTCAGAACATAGGCGATTAAGGTAAGTAAGGCCAGAGAAGCCCATTTTGCCGTGTGTTTAGGGTGTATCATTGATGACTCTCCTTTGAGTAAAAAAATAAAAAACTAACAACTCTTTTCTAATTATGAATCGTTCACAATCTCAACATTCAAACAGGTACTTGCTAGCGTGTAATCTTGATCAAACTATGTAATTAATTTAGGTTCATGTTCAATAAGCATATCCTCCTACTAGTACTAATTTCCTAAGAATGATAACATACCCTTTCTAATAAAGAAATAACAATCTAATTAATAGATTTCGACTCATATAACATAAAAAAAGCCGCTATTTAGCGGCTCTTCAAGTAACTTCGAATACGATATGATTTACAGGCAGGAATACACGACATTTCGTAAGCGTCGTTGAACGTATGGTTCCTGACTGTTAAGCAAATGCTGGGCGTACATGACTGTAAGCTCTGAATCCGGATCAATAATAGCCATACAACCAGCAGCGCCGCTCCATCCAAATTCGCCTATTGGACTCAGCGAGCCGCTTCCTGCTTTGGAGATATGTGTGCGAACACCCAGTCCATAGCCGTATCCATACATATGATCCCACGAATAATCACTGCGAGTCATCTCGTTCAGGTGGTCCGTTCGCATCAGTTCCACTGAAGCTTGTGACAGAATGCGCATGCCTTCGGGACTCGTACCATGCCCAGTAAGCGCGTTCAGAAAACGTGCATAATCGCTAACGGTTGATAGCAACCCTGCACCGCCGCTTTCCAGCTCCGTACCCACACGGAATCCATTGCCGTCCAAACGTACAGCCTTTTCAAGCTCATCATTGTAAGCATACTGTGGAATCAGGCGTGTCTGCTGCTCATCGTTCAGATTAAACGCTGTATCGTTCATGCCAAGGGGTCCGGTGATTTCGTCCCGCAGATACGTACCAAAGCGTTTGCCACTTACCACTTCCACCAAGGCTCCTAGCACATCATGGCACATGCTGTAATTCCAGTGTGTCCCTGGTTCAAACAGCAACGGTTCTTTCGCAAGCGCTCTCGCGAAATCACGTGTTGGCAATGTTCCGTCGGTGCTTTTTACAGCTTCTTGAATGCTTGGACAACCAACGTCATACGAGAACCCGGCAGTCATGGTGAACAAATCACGTACTGTAATGGCTCTTGTCGCCTTTTCCAGTCGGATCTCCCCGTTCGCCATTGTTTTTTTCACCGTCATCTCAGCATACTCTGGCAGATAATCAGACAAGGGATCGCTTAACAGCATTGCCCCTTTCTCCACCAGTTGCAGCCCTGCCACGCAAGTCATAATTTTGGTCATGGAGTATAGATTGAAGATCGCTCCATCACCGATAGGTGTTTTCTCTTCCAGATTGGCGTATCCATTACGATAATGGAAAACGGTATCATTTCGATGCATCACCAGCACCTCTGCCCACGGTATACGCCAGGTTGTAATGCGGTCGATAAATGAAGCAAGCGGTTTAAAGTCCATTTTTTCCCGTCCTTCTATGTAAAATCGTTTATCATTTTGCGATGTGGTACATGTTCACTCCCACAATCGACATATTATTAATATACGACCTTTTACAACGATTGACCACCACCTAAATGGCTGAACCATCCATTTATTGACCGCCGAATTTGGATTTCACTTCGTTCATGATTTGGCAGGCAGTGTGAGATAACGTTAATCAGAAACAGTTTGAAATCCTCAATGTCTGACATCCAATCAACATCGATATTCAATTATGCAAAAAAGCCGCTATGTTCGCGGCTTACAATGAGTTCGTTTCACAGCTCGGAACCGTATGAAGTATCACTACTACTGTACTTCTGCTCTTGCCGTGGAGACAAAGGTCATCAATTCTTCTACAGGTGTGCGAGGACGAGGTTTGGGAACCTTGTTTGTATCAAAATACCCCAGATGAAGTGTGCCAATGATTCTCTCCCCTGCTTTTACACCTGTCTTGGAGTAGAAATCAGGATCGAAATTATATTCATTTGTCTTCCACACAACGCCGATATCCTGCTCCCATGCCAGAAGTTGTATATTCTGAATAAGCGCAGCACTTGCGCCCACAGCATCTTCCCATACCCGTTGTCTCGGATCAGCCTCAATCACAACCAGCAGATGGGCTTGGATAGATTCGCAATAGTCCTTTTGCAGCTTCTCTGTCCAGCGCTCCCGCTCATCTTTGGAAAACGTATGTAACACCGCATCAGCAAATTGCTTCCGACCTTCTTCTACAAATAATATGAAGCGCCATGGCTCTTTACGGGAATGAACAGGTGCCCACACGGCCGCTTCCAGCAAGTGCATGATCGTTTCTTTCGCCAGCGGTTTGCCATTGAACTGACGAATGGTTCTTCGTTCACGAATAAGCTTCTCTACGACGGACGTTTTCATATGCATTAATCCTCCTGTCTTGTTTTCTTATTGGGTAAGGAAATTTACCGCTTCGTCGATAATCTTGCTCTGTCCAATGGGTCCTCCCGGACCTTGGAACCACAAGCCGTAGTCAACGATGTAGACATTGTTGTTTTTAACAGCATTCAGGCTCTTCCACACTGCTGTTTTTTGCAATTCTGTCGTTTCATTCTCGTCTGATGACAACAGGAAAATATGATCCGGATTAATCGATGGTAACGACTCCATGGAGATTACTTTCATTGAATCTGTCGGGTCAGGTATGGATACAGGAGGTGTCAGGCCTAGATCGTCGTACAGAACCTCATAGTTTCTTTTACTGTAATAACGCACTTCTTTATCGGATAAACGCAGGAACATCACGGTCTCGTCTCCGATGGATTGCTTGATTTTCTCACGGGCTTCTGCAGCCTTCTTTTCGTATTCTTCAATGACCTGTTTGGCCTGATCCGTCTTCCCTAACATATCTCCCATATGTAACAGGCTTGTCTTCATACGAATAATACCTTGCTCGTCCTGCAGCTTCTCTGCCAGCAAGGTAGGCGCAATTTTGCTGAGGCTGTCATAGGCATCACTCATGAAATCCTGACCGATAATCAGGTCTGGCTCTGCCGCCAATATGCTTTCGTAGTTGGGATCAACCTGCCAGCCCAGATTTTCTTTTCCTTGTAGTTGATCGGACAGGTAGGTAGGAAACTGATCACTCCCCTCCTCATTACTGGATGCTGCCTGGGGTACAATACCGAGTGCTAACAAATAGTCAGTTGCAACCGGGAACAACGAAATAATATGCTGAGGATCACCTTTGATGACCGTTTCTCCCCAAGGATGTTTAACAACACGCTCCTGTACTGCTGATTCGGTGGATTGCGCGACTTCGGTGGTTGGAGCATTGTTACCGCTTGTTCCATTACTGCTTGTTGCTGAACTGCCCTGAGAAGGGGAACAGGCTGATATTAATAATGTAAGGCTGAGCATCAAAAGCAATGCAACGGGTTTTCTCGATCTCATAGATGTAAGTGATTCTCCTTTTGAGTTGTATTGATAATAATTATCATCATCAATAGGATCATAACCGCGATGCATGGGACTGACAATGGACAATTCTGATTCTTGGATAGCATTATTCTGACCGGTTGGCAGGGCGATACATTTTTGTTTGAACCGACCTGGTGAAAGGCCAACATACTTTTTAAATAAACGATTAAAATAGATCACATCCGGAATGCCGATTGCCTCGGCAATCTTCTGAAGAGATGCATCTGTGTGCAACAGCAGCTCCTTGGCTTTGTACATCCGTATCCGAGTTAAATAGGTAATCAGACTGCTGCCTGTCTCTTTCTTGAACGTTCTCGACAGATGCCCTGCACTGCAATCCAGAAGTTCTGCGAGCGGATCGACCATAACGGGCAACATGTAATTCTCTTGAAGATAACGAACGGCTTGAGCTACCAGATCGGGCTTGGCAGTCTCAATTCCTTGTGCACTTAACTGCCTCATTAATTCATTAATAAATTGATAAAATAACGTCTTTACCTGAAATTTCGAGAACGCATCCGTCCGTTCCCAATGTTGCTCTATTCTTTGGACTTTATCATATAATTCAATGGGATAGCTTGGGGCGAAAGCATATTGCACATGAAACGGGACATGTTGCCTGAGCAGAGCTTGATTCTCACGAGTATTGGATAACGACAAATTAGCCCGATAAAACATCAAATAAAATTCGAATGAATCCTCGTTCAGGGAAATATTCATCCATACCCCCTTGCCTCCATGTAAGACTTGCATCTGATTGATCGCGTACATCGTGTCATCCAGCGTAATCGTTGCATTGCCGTGAACTGTATATATAAAACCGCTAATTGGAAATCGATAGGCATGGATGGGTTCGCCAGCGCGCACGACGACGTGACGCACATCCCATATTTTAATTGAGGCCAGATTCCATAACTTCACATGCTCTTCTACGTGCATCTCTTCCTTCACCTTCCACAACCCATTAAGTTAGCAAAACATCAGCAAAATCAGCGGATATTTTCACTTTTCTCCATTCTATCGATAATCATTCTCAACTACAACATATATCTTCCTGTTCAATAAAATGCTTCGCACGAATAAGCCGATCCAATAAAGGATCAGCTTATGTTGTAACGTTTTAGACTTCGCCGCGTCTGTTCTCAACCGATTTCATACGGTTTTGGTCATCTGGCACTCGGTCAACACTGAACTCTTGACCAGCTTCAACCTCACCATGACCTGAAATATTTCGGGAAAAATTAGTGAACTGTCTTTTTTGATCATCCAGTTCATGTTTTTGCTTCAAAAGCTCTTGCGGGTCCTGCTTTGTCACTATGCTAACCTCCCATACATACTTGAAGTCATGCAATTTAATTCGCACTACAGAAGTTTTCCATAAGAGAGCTGTACTTATGCATGAATATAGATGAGATGAATATCGTTCCGTTGTTAGTGCAGCTAATTTATACAGTTAAGAGACTAGTTTCAATCCCACAATACTGATGATAATCCCACTAACGATAGCCAACTTCTTAGCATTTTTGGGCTCTTTGAATACATACATCCCTAATAATACACTGCCCGATGCCCCAATACCTGTCCAGATTCCATAACCAATGCTGATTGGGATCTCTCTCAAAGACAGAGAAAGAAAAATGAAACTTAATGCCAGAAACATAGCGAACATCAATGTATGTTTCAATTTGGTGAATCCATCTGAAAGTTTCAGAAATATTACACCCCCAACTTCAAATAAACCAGCTAAGATCAAGAAAAACCAACTCATATCTATACACCCGCCTTTGGTTTAGGTTCATTAGATACAAATTTCAGACCGATGATGCAACTGATTAATATCATGACCAGCACAATTTTGATTGCACTTACGGAGTCCCCCAAAAAAATCATTCCCACAATTGCGGTTCCAAATGAACCAAGTCCGGTAAACACCGCATACGCCGTTGATACAGGAAGTACTTTAGTGGATTTTGCAAAGAAGTAGAAGCTGCCAATCATTAAAATAACCGTGGGGATTACGATCTCGATTTTCGAAAAACCATCGGAGAATGACAAACCTAATGCCCAACCTACCTCTAAAATCCCTCCAAGAATAAGGAATAACCACGCCATAAAACATTCTCCTCTTCTGCATTCATGTTGTTGTTTTGTAATCAATATTCACATTCAACAATGATAGTTATTTGTATCATTTGATATAATAGTAAACCATCTATATTTTATTTGCAAATTTAAATATTCGTATCGAACTAACAAGAAAATCCGCCTGTTAAAACTCCAAGTTACGCTGTGAACATACAAAAAAAGCCAACCAGAAGTTCTGGTTGACCAACTACGTATAAGTTGATTTTGTTTTTCGGAATCAGTGAATATCTTTCTTTTTGAAATTACCACCTCTGACTTCAGCTACATCGTATACGACTACAAAAGCAGTTGGGTCAATTTCGTGAATGATATCTTTAATTTTACTCTCTTCCATCCGGTTAATGACACAAGTAATTTCCTTGAATTGCTCATTAGAATAGCCACCGTACGCCTCGGTGTACGTTGCACCACGACCTAGTCGGTCACGAATGGTTTCAACCATGATTTCTGGTTGATTCGTAATAATTTTAAATGTTTTGGAGCCGCTCAAGCCCTCTTCAACAATATGTATTACTTTAGAAGCAATGAAATACGCAAGTCCTGACAAGATCGCGCCTTGCAGACCAAACACGGTAGAAACGACAATAAATACAAACATGTTGAGGAACAGGATGAGATCACTGGTTCCAAAAGGTACTTTTCGCGAAAGGAGTACAGCCAGCATATCTATGCCATCCAATGCCCCACCATTACGTAATGCAAGCCCCATACCAAAACCGATGATAATCCCGCCGACAACCGTAACAAGCAAGGTATCACCTTCAATGATGGTTGGTACATGGTGCATCAGACTCGTGCTGATTGCGAGTGAAGCAATACCGATGATCGAATATAACGCAAAGCTTTTTCCGATTTGCTTGTACCCGAGCCACACAAATGGAATGTTAATAATCCCGATGAGCATCCCTAGTGGTAATCCGAACAGCTGTGATCCTACGATACTCAGACCTGTGACACCACCATCTGAGACATTATTCGGGATCAATATGGCTTCGAGGCCGTATGCCGTTATAAATCCCCCAATGATAATCAATAATACTTTGGAGAGAATCTTTAACTTGTTTGACTTTTGTTTTCTGTTTTGATGCATTGCATTTCCCCCTTGATGAACAACCGATAAAAAACAGTCTATAATAAAAATCACTGTTTTGGCAATAGATCGTCATTTATGTGTGTTAGTTCATTGTCCGATGAGCGTTCGATACGACGAAATTTTATGCTCAAGCATCTCATCTGCTGTGTGAAGTATGTGCATCTGTTTTTGAATCGACTCTTTATGCTCCTCCAGCAGCTTCAAACGATCCGCCGCCGTATGCTCCCCTTCCTTAAACAAGGACGCATACTTCTTAATAATAGCAATGGGCATTTGAGTCTCTTTTAATTTGATCACAAATTGCAGCCACTTCAGGTGTGACTCGTTATATCGCCTGTCTCCACTGGCATCTCGGAGAGGAGTTACAATCTGTTCCTTCTCATAATAACGCAACGTATGTGCACTGATATGGAGTAATTCTGCCACTTCACCAATGGTATACATGGTTAACCTCCCCTCCATTTTCCCGCTTGACTTAGAGTAAGCTCTAATCAGTATAATCAACTCGTGGTCACATCACAATAAAAAATGAAATCAGATCTAGGAGGAATTCCCATGAAATATACAGTGATTACCGGTGCCAGTTCAGGCATTGGATATGAAGCGGCTTTAGCTTTTGCAGCTCGTGGCAAAAATATAATCCTGGCAGCACGCAGAACCGATGAATTGGACAAGTTAAAAGCAAAAGTAGCTGAAATCAATCCTGCTCTGGATGTTGTCATTCGTACAGTGGATCTTTCCATTGCCGCTAATGTGCATGAATTCTATGATAGTCTTCAGGCTTACTCCATTGAGACGTGGATTAACAACGCAGGATTCGGAAATTTTGCTTCCGTTGGCGAACAACATCTGCCCAAGATTGAGCAGATGCTTCATCTTAATATAGAAGCTCTTACGATTCTTTCTTCCCTGTATGTACGTGATTATTCAGATGTTGATGGCACACAGATCATTAATATCTCCTCTGGTGGTGGATATACGATTGTAGCCGATGCAGTAACCTATTGCGCAACCAAGTTCTATGTAAGTGCCTTTACGGAAGGACTTGCGCAAGAGTTAAAAGGTAAGAACGCAGCGATGCAAGCCAAAGTTCTCGCACCGGCTGCAACCGAGACCGAGTTTGCGAAACATTCCTTTAATGTAGACGAGTTTGAATATGAAGGCAGAGTTCCCAAATTCCATACGGCGGAGCAAATGGCTGGATTTTTGCTGGAGTTGTATGACAGTGAGAGTGTAGTCGGCATTGTGGACGGGTTGACGTATGACTTTGAACTAAGAGAACCGCTCTTTCCATACGCAGCAAGACGTTAAACATCCGTTAACGTTAAAAAGGGAACCTGTCTCCAGGTTCCCTTCTTTGTATTTATATTGAATGTTTACTATATAATGAAGTAATTATGCCAGCCTCATTTTGAAATCCTGATATCCGAATTCGCGAACAACTTCGCAATCGCCGTCTTTTCTTTTGACTGCAATCGCTGGAAGCGGCATGCCGTTGAACGTATTGGTTTTCACCATGGAGTAAATCGCCATGTCCTCGAATACCAGACGGTCGCCTTCTTGCAAAGGCTGATCGAATGAATAATCCCCAATCACGTCACCAGACAGACAGGTTTGTCCACCTAGGCGATACAGATGAGCCTTCTCACCCACTTCTCCCGAACCGATCAGCGGCGGGCGATATGGCATTTCCAGCACATCCGGCATATGGCATGTAGCTGAAGTATCCAGAATGGCAATGTCCATACCGTTCTTATGGAAGTCCAGCACAGAAGTCACCAGATAACCCGCGTTCAGCGCAACAGCTTCTCCCGGCTCCAGATATACTTCCAGGCCATAGTCGTTCTGCATACGTTTGATGCATGCTTCCAGTCTTGGAATATCATAATCTTCACGTGTGATATGGTGTCCACCACCGAAGTTGATCCATTCCATCTGCGGCAACCATTGTCCGAACTTCTCGACAACTGCGTTCAGCGTAGTCTCCAGATCATCGGAATTTTGCTGACACAGCGTGTGGAAGTGTAATCCGGAGACACCTTCCAACAGGTCTGCATCGAAATCCTCCAGTTTCGCGCCAAATCGCGAACCTGGAGAACACGGATCGTAGATCTCGTGCCCTTCTTGGGTAGAGCATTCTGGATTGACGCGCAAGCCGACCTTACGGCCAGCTTGAAGCGCCTTATCCTTGAATTTTGCAAGCTGCGAAAATGAATTGAAAATAATGTGGTCGCAGATGGAGATAATCTCGTCGATCTCTTCTGCGCGGTATGCTGGAGCAAAGACATGATTCTCTTTGCCCATTTCCTCGTGGCCCAAACGCGCTTCATATAAACCGCTCGCCGTTGCACCGCTCAGGTATTCTCCAATCAGCGGATACATCGCAGTCATGGAGAATGCTTTTTGAGCGAGCACGATTTTGGCACCTGTACGCTGCATAACACCGTTCAGGATTTTCAGGTTTTTCTCAATAAGCGCCTCGTCAACAACAAAACATGGTGTCGGTAATTGCTCGAACCGCATTTTAGCGAACAAGCTCCGATTCTTTAACTTCTTCTGGCAGCTCATCAACGAGTACCGGGTTGAAGTCTTCTACCCATGGGAGGCCCCATTTGTTCAACTCTTCCATGAATGGATCCGGGTTGAACTCTTCTACATTATATACGCCTGGTTTGTTCCATTTGCCTGTCATGACCATTGCTGCACCGATCATAGCTGGAACGCCTGTTGTGTACGAGATTGCTTGGGAACCCACTTCTTTGTAGCACTCTTGGTGATCACAGATATTGTATACATAATATGTTTTGTCTTGACCATCTTTTTTGCCTTTGAAAATACAACCGATGTTTGTTTTACCCACAGTACGTGGTCCAAGGGATGCTGGATCCGGCAGTACTGCTTTCAGGAATTGCAATGGAATAATTTGTTGACCTTCATATTCAATAGGCTCGATTGAAGTCATGCCTACATTTTCGAGAGCTTTCAAGTGAGTCAGGTAGCTTTGACCAAATGTCATGAAGAAACGGATACGTTTCAGACCTGGCATATTTTTTGCCAAAGATTCCAATTCCTCATGGTACAACAGGTACATGTCTTTTTCGCCAACTTCTTTGAAGTCGTAGACACGTTTGATTTCCATTGGTTTTGTTTCGATCCATTCACCATTTTCCCAGTATCTTCCGTTCGCAGATACTTCGCGAATGTTAATCTCAGGGTTGAAGTTGGTTGCGAACGGATAGCCGTGGTCGCCGCCATTGCAGTCCAGAATATCAATGTACTCAATTTCGTCGAAGTAGTGCTTCAGGGCATAAGCGGAGAATACGCCAGTCACGCCTGGATCAAATCCACTACCGAGCAATGCAGTAATGCCTGCTTGTTCAAAACGCTCTTTGTAATCCCATTGCCAGCTGTATTCAAACTTCGCTGTATCATGTGGCTCATAGTTAGCTGTGTCCATGTAATTTGTTTTAGTTGCAAGGCAAGCATCCATGATTGTCAGATCTTGATACGGCAAAGCAAGGTTCATAACGATATCAGGTTTAACTTCGTTGATCAAAGCGATCAGCTCGTCAACATTGTCAGCATCAACTTGTGCTGTTGTAATTTTTGTTTTTCCGCCGTCCAGCTTGGCTTTGAGTTCATCACATTTGGATTTTGTACGACTCGCGATGCAGATTTCCTCAAAAACTTCGCTGTTTTGAACGCATTTGTGTACTGCCACGGAAGCAACGCCGCCGGCGCCGATGATTAGTGCTTTTCCCATTTTACATTCTCCTATCCCAATATGTATTTTTTTAATTGGTTTAATACGGTGACAACAAGACAACAAAAAAAGCAAGGTGAAAAATGCTCGCAATCGCGCATCATCACACTTGCTTATCGATATACATCATAAAAAGACGTGAAGTCTCCATGACCAAAAAAGTTCACAAGAACTCCTTGGCGGAAAGCTCCTTCATGTATATCAATATTGGATCAGAGTCTATATAGCAAATAATTCGCCTTTACCACTCTTATTGACCGTTTCACAAGTTGATGTGCAATTGCACTGGTTGTAAAGTAACCAACTTATAAAATTTGAGCTTTGAACTCAATCAATAAAGCAACGTAAGTTGCCAATCGGCGTTTGACCCGGCTGTCCGTATGGCCTTAACTTCCTGGTGAAGTGGTCAAAATTATCTGCTGGAAAGCTCCAATTCATATTGATAAATAAACTTCCCAAAATCACAGGTCTTACACTATCAGACGTTGAAAAAAAAATCAAGCAATTATTTAAAAAAAATTTGTCCGGATGATGACTAGGCATGAAATTGATATCCTTCGAATACTTTTAACCCTTCTGCATTAAGTAATTCCCCAGTTACTTCAGGCTTTTGAGGACTTTTCTCAAATACTGCGAGCTTGCAGAGCAATCTCAATGACTTTATGCATAAATAATTCATCTTTATTCATAAGGTTTACCTCCACAACAAAATTATGTACTCAAATATAACTTTGCTTTTAAGCATTGATCAATGTCACAGCCAGCCTCTGTTCATTCCATTCTATCATCATTACAAATAAAGAGTATGACGAAAATTCGCCATACTCCAGTGAGCCATACTATGTTCATCTATTAAAATTTTACCGGCAATGATGCCAATCCCTCAGATAATAGTGAGTAGTGCCAATGAATTTCTTCGGGAGGAACACTAAGCTGAAGACCGGGAAGTCGACTTAATAGCGTAGTAAATGCTACGTCTCCCTCAACCCGGGCCAGTGGAGCGCCAAGACACATATGAATGCCGTGTCCAAAGGCCAAATGCCGTTTTATTTTGCGTTCAAGATCCAGTTCTTCAGGTTGGTCAAACTGTAACTCATCCCGATTGGCTGATTTCAAAAGAGGAATCACAACATCTCCTTTTTGGATCGGTTGACCATCTAGTTCTGTGTCCTGCGTTGCATAACGAGGGCCTGAAGAAGTCGCGGGCCCGTTGAATCGTAACAGCTCCTCAACCGCAGAAGGAACCAGATTTAAATTTTGTTTAAGTTGTTCCAGTTGTTCGGGATGTGTCAGAAGAAGATAAGAGCCGGTTGCAATCAGATTGGAAGTTGTCTCATGTCCAGCAAATATTAATAACGTGATCATGGATATTAATTCATCTTCATTCAGTCGATCACCCTCCTCCTCAATCGCAATTAATTGACTGATGAGGTCATCTGAAGGTTCCACTCGTTTGTTCGCCACAAGCTGAGCCGTGTATTCTGCGAATGATCGCAAATGCTGCTCTACTTCAGGGTCTTGTTTACCAAAACCAAGACCTTTGGCAATGGCTTCAGACCATACATGGATCTGAGGTCGGTCTTCCTGAGGTACACCGAGCATTTCGGATATGACATTAATTGGGAAAGGGTAGGCATAGTCTTTTACAAGATCCATCTCTCCCTTCCCTTCAACCTGGTTAATCAATTCATCGGCGATTTCCTGGACGCGTGGACGCAGGCTTTCCATATATCTTGGGGTGAACGCTTTGGAAACCAGGCTACGTAGTCGCCGGTGATCCGGTTCATCAACAAAGAGCATCGACTTTCCGGTAAAAAAGGTCTGGGGTTCCGATGAACCCAGCTCGCCTGAGAGATTCTTTCTAATATCATTGTCACTATCAATAGAGTTCATATCTACCGTAAATCGGGAGTGATCTTTTAACACTTCCATGGCTACATCCATCCGAGTTATAATCCAGGTTTGCTCTGATCCACCCATTGGATTGGGAACAGGAACAATGGAGCCTCTGGCTCGCATCTGTTCAAAGATGGCAAATTGATCTTTAACATTTTCTTCACTAAACAAATTGAACTCTGATTTTTCCGATGTTTGGTTATTATTCATTGAAATCTTCCTTTCGTAGTGAAGTTATTAAAATCTATGGAAATATATGTTCATTTTCATTATATACTAGTCGTATATTTAATTTCAAATCAAAGAGTTAGTTCGACAAAAATCACTATCATTACAACTTTTTATGTATATACGATAAGTATAATAACAGTCATTTTGAAAATAAAAAAGAGGTCGGCTTTTGGCCAACCTCCAAATCAATTACGGTGCTTCACCAGTTCCAAATACCACCAACAGGCTTCGGTCAGTCTATTGGCTTCAGATTGAAACGCACTGGATTTGTACTCTTTGTGAAATGCTTGAAGTACCACTTCGATTACAGGAATATTTAAATCCTCTTGATCCTGTAATAGCGTTAAAAGCCCCTTCGAAAGTTGCTTCAATGATGCAGATTCCTTGGATTTTTGTACACAGTTGTTGAACTCATCAAATTCGATCAATACATTATCGATGTCCAGACCCATATCATGGTTACGCTCATCGGCATTCAGGAAATAGAGAGACTGAACGTCGAAAATATGTTCATTTCTCTGATGCATTGTTCTTAATATCACTTCGATGTAGGTTAATACTTTTGGAACAACTTCGTTCCAAACCGGTTTTTTCGTATTTAGACTTCTCGAGGTGTTGGCAATCTGATGCAGTATGCCATAGCACAATATTGCACCTTCGTTGGCATATAAGCTGATGTCTTTTCCGAACACCTGAATCAAGCGTGTAGACAGCCAGTTTAGATGTACTTTAGCCAATTTCGCTGAGTTGATCTCTCCGGCGTAAAAACCAGTCCAATACAATTCCCACACTCGCTCTTTGTCAGGTCCAGACATGGGAATGGCAATCTGATCAACAAGCAGGGCATAATCCGATGTATAGTGATTTTGTTCAAGCTCTTTACGAATGAAAACATCCTCTTGCATACGCTGATCAATAATAGAATATAAACAGTCTTCTTTGGAACTGAAGAATTTGTAAAATGTGCCTTTGGATACACCTGATTGATCCAGGATCATCTGGATTGTTGTATTTGCATAGCTGTGCTCTAAAAATAGTGCAAGTGCTGTTTCCAATAAACTTTGTTTACGACTACTCATATCTCGTTATCGCCCCAAGTTTTTCTATTGATTTTAACATTCATTCCTCAGGAGTTGAAGCATTGATTCGCAGGATAGCTGTCATATAAAAATAATTGCACAATGAGTAAATTTGCACAATGGGCAACTTGTTTGTTATGATAAACCTCACAAAGTGCATATTCAGTAAGTTTGCTCTTCTTAAAAGAATTAAACCATAGTCATTGATGTTGGAGGTGAACGCATAAGCGGAGAATAATGATCAAACGAAACTTGCGACATTTGAAAAAAGAAGCAACTGAAAAAGCACTTGCTAGTGCTGCATTTGAACTTACCCTTGAACATGGGCTTGATGGCTTTACGGTCGAAGATATCGTGCATCAGGTGGGTTGTTCACGTAGAACATTTGCAAACTACTTCACATGTAAAGAAGAAGCCGTAGCAAGAGGCGCAATATCCGTTCAGAATACAACGGAACTCGAAGAGTTACTTACAGAAATGCCCGACAACGTCTCCTTGCTTGACGTACTGTATAACCTGATCAAGATGCAACTTACAACAGAACTTATAGGAAGACTTCATCAACTACTCTCGCTATCCCAGACCTATCCCGTGTTAGAACCGCATTACCTTGGAGCCATGCACCGGATGCAGACGCAGGCACAAGATACCTTATTAGACTTATCTAACGGGAAATATGATGAGATCTATACTTATCTTCTGATTAACGCACTATATGGATCGATACTGCCATTAATTGATGGAAGACTCAATGTGTTGCTGCCCGGACAAGTCATTACTGAAGATACCAAGCCCGGTGTTTTAACATTCGATCAATTTTTGGAAACCACGTTTAATCATTTACGGGCAGGATTTGAACATGCCAACCATCCACATTCATCATAGAGGAGTGTAAAATAGAGAAATGTCTACGTTATTATACAGAGTGGGGAAAACCGCTTTTAGCAAACCTGCCTATTTCATCATTGGCTGGGTTTTAATTCTGGGAATTGTCATCTCCATGATCAGCATCAATGGTATTCACATCAGTTCCGAAATGAAGATTGAAGGCACAGAGTCACAGAAGGTTCTGGATCAATTGGCAAAAGAACTGCCAGCCGCCTCCGGCGGTCAAGGAAGTGTTGTCTTCAAAGCTCCAGACAACGAGCGTTTGGATACGCCTGAACGTTTGGCGGCCATGATGAAAGGTGTTAATGAAGTTTACGGATTAGACAAAGTCATTAACCCTGCGGACTATGCAGCTGAAGCGGGTAATTCGGGTGCTCAGGCGGAGATGGCTCAGAATGCTCAGGCTACTGATATGGCGCAATCCGCAGCAACCACGCCTCCTCCCTATGGGCCTTTGATGGTGGATGGTGTTCCTGTACCTGGAATGCTGATCTCTTCGGACGGCAGCATTGCACTGTTCCAGTTCCAATTTACAATTGAGCAGTCTGCCATAACACAGGATGTATTTGATTCCGTTATTCAGTCCGTTACGACGGTTGAGCAAGGAACCAATATTAAGGTGCTGCCGGGCGAAACACTCAAAACGGTATCGATTGGAGTCGGCTCGGCAGAGATTGTCGGACTGGTCATTGCTGTCATTGTATTGCTGATCACCCTTGGCTCCGTTGTTGCAGCAGGTCTACCTCTGATCACTGCACTCCTCGGAGTTGCCATTGGAGTTGGTGGTGCGTTCTCCATCTCCAAATTCATCGAAATGCCTAGTGTTACTTCCGTGCTGGCTCTCATGGTTGGATTGGCTGTTGGAATCGATTATGCTCTCTTCATTGTTAATCGCCAACGTCGAATGATCATTGATCAAGGCTTGAGCGCAAAAGAAGCAACGGCCAGAGCCATTGGTACATCGGGCAGCGCAGTATTTTTTGCCGGATTAACCGTCATTATTGCACTGTGCGGTATGCTTGTCATCGGTCTCACATTCTTGTCTACGATGGCTTTGGTCGCAGCTGCCACCGTACTCATCAACGTATTCGTTGCTTTAACCCTGTTGCCGGCTTTACTGGGATTGGTAGGAGAACGCATCTGTTCCGCCAAAGCTCGTGAGAAAAGCACGAAACATCCTAAAGCCACTAACCACGGAGTCGCGGACAGATGGGTGAAATTCGTTATCAAAAATCGTTGGGCTACCATTATCGCCATCATCGTCATTCTTGGTTTTGCCGCGACGCCGATCACCAAAATGGAAATGGGTATCCCCGGCGCTTCCTCAGCGAATCTGGATACAACCGCAAGACAAAGTTATGATGCCATCTCCGAAGGCTTCGGGGAAGGGTTTAACGGGCCACTTATTCTGGTCGCAGAGCCTAATCAATCATCCACAAAAGTTACACCGGAACTCTTGGGCGGTCTGGTGATGGAACTTCAAGGTCAGAATAACGTTGCACAAGTCACACCGCTTGGTATGACAGAAGATTTAGCTATTTTCAGTCTCATTCCAAAAACGGGTCCTAACGATAATCTCACTAAAACACTAGTCACTGATCTACGCGCGGCTGATTCCAGCATCGCACAGACCTATGATGTGAAACTTGGAGTTACTGGACTTACAGCTGTAAACATCGATATGTCAGCCAAACTGGCGCAGGTGTTCCCTATTTATGTAGGCATCATAATCCTGCTCTCGCTGATCATCCTGTTACTCGTTTTCCGTTCGATCATCGTTCCCATCAAAGCAACAATTGGCTTCCTGCTTAGTATCCTGGCTACATTCGGGATCACAACTGCTGTATTCCAATGGGGCTGGCTGCATTCGCTCTTTGGTTTCGATACCGGCGGCCCGCTGTTGAGCTTTATGCCGATCATCGTGACAGGTATCCTGTATGGCCTCGCGATGGACTATCAAGTCTTCCTTGTTAGCTCCATGCGGGAATCCTATGTTCATGGTCATCGCGGGACCGAATCCGTTGTTCATGGATACAATCAGGTAAGTCGCGTGGTTGTTGCCGCAGCAGTGATTATGGTCTCTGTATTTGCAGGATTTATATTCACTGACGATGTCATGATCAAACAGATTGGTTTCACTTTGGCGGTAGGCATTCTGATTGATGCTTTCATCATCCGTATGGGCTTGGTCCCTGCCATCATGGCTATTTTTGGAGACAAAGCTTGGGCACTTCCAAAATGGCTGGATCGCATTCTGCCAAACCTGGATGTTGAAGGCGAGAAGCTGATTGCTTCCCTGAATGCTGAAGAGCATGCCAACACGAAGTCTGGATTAAAATAATCCTGCCAATAGAATGGTGATACCACGATTACTATCACGATTCCATTTACCAATACTAGGACCTCCTCTGTTTTTATAAACAGGAGGTCTTTTTTTCCTTTTCACATTTTATGCGGTGATGTCTTCAATATGGATAGTATAGCGTGGGGATTTAGAAGCATTAACAAACGCCGCAAATAACTTCTGACTATAGTCATCTACTTTATAGCTGTACTCTGGATGCCACTGCACAGCCAAAACAAATGAACGGTTTGGCATGACCACGGATTCAACGAGTCCATCTTCAGCGACTGCCACGGCAGTTAACTTATCCGATAACATCTTGATTCCCTGATGGTGGTAGCTGTTCACTTTTATCGTATCGGTTTGCAAGATATCGTATAGGATATTTTTTTCCTCAATATGTACATCATGTACGAGATTCGTATACGGCGGACTTTGCTTATGATTAACGATCTTGTTCCCATGAAGTTGAAGGCTAGTTGGAATGTCTTGATATAACGTTCCACCCAACATAACGTTAAGTAGCTGTAGTCCACGGCATATGCCAAAGGCAGGCTTATCAATCTCAATTACTTTTTGTAATAATATCGACTCCATCAGATCGCGTTCAATACATAACTCTCCACAGGTAACCTCTGCATACTCATGATACAGCTCAGGATTGAGATCATGTCCCCCGGTGAACAGGAACCCATCGAACTCATGAGCCAACGTAGCAAGGATCTCGACATCCGTTGTCAGAGGTAGCATGATTGGAATCCCACCTGCTCCTTCTATGGCGTTCATATAATCCGGAAGCATCCAGTAACTTTTTTTGTCAGTATCATATAAAGGCAGTACACCGATCATGGGCTTTTTCATAGCTTTACCTCCCAGCTTTTCATTCATTTTATCAGATCTCTTCATATATAAATTCACTGAATTATTGCATTATCCTACCTCTATCATCTGCGAACCCGTTTCATCCGGAATGCTGGAAAACTAAAAAAACAAACAAAGCCGCATAACAGCGACTTTGTTTGTAGTCTAAATACCACGGATATGGATTCATCCATTTAGTTTAAACATCATCTCATCTAAGCTGCTTTTACAGTGGTTGCTTCGTCTGAATTCAATTGGATAGAACGCTGGCATATCAGGGTTATGACAAAAGCCAGCAATGCAAGCATCACAGCCACTGGAGGCACCCAATGAACACCACCCATATTAACGGCAATTCCCCCGACGCCGGAGCCTAACGCTATACCCACATTGGCCGCCACAGGCAGGAGTGTAGATGCAAATGCTTTGGACCCCGGCGCGATCGATCCTGACACATCAAACAAATATAACTGGGATGCCGCGCTCATGGAGGATGACAGACATCCAATCAGGAACAGAAACGCCAAGCCGAGCCACACATTAGAAACGGTAAAACTCATTCCTAGGAACAAAATGGCTTGGATGACGAAAAGTCGCTTGAGCTTGGGCAGGAAGTCACCCTTGGCTATTTTGGCACCAATCCAGTTACTCAGGATGCTACAGGCACCATAGATCAGGAGTATGGCACTAATCCAATGTACTGGCACACCCATCGTCTCACTCAGGAGTGGCGTAATGTACGTAAAAACGACGAAAATACAGCTGTTTCCCAGTACCGGGATCAGACAGGCCAGCAATATCCGTGGTTTCACAAAGAGAGACATCTGATCATTGAACGAACCTGCAATCGTTGTTGTTTGGCGTGGCAGAATACGGAACATGAACACCAGCGGCACAACACCTATGCATGCCGTAACAACAAACGTCATGGACCAGCTCAGATGTTGTCCGATAAATGTACCGAGCGGAACACCAAGCACATTAGCGATTGAAAATCCGCCCAGAATCCAGGCGATAGCTTCCCCTCTTCGCTCCCGGTTCACTGCGTCGCTTACGATCGAGATCGAAAGCGATATCGTAAGTCCACAAGCAACGGCCGACACGATGCGAATGGCCATCAGAGAAGAGAACGTTGTTGAGAACACGGTCAATAGATTTAATGCTAACACGATTGCAAATCCGATCAATATGGAACTTCTTCTGGATATTTTGGCTAAGAAGGCCACAGCAAATGGTGTACCCACTGCGTATGCAATCGCAAAACCGGAGACAAGCATACCCGCGGCAGCAAGTGATACTTTCATATAACTTTCAATTTCCTTCAACACACCCACGATAACATACTCGGTTGTTCCCAGTACAAAGCTAACTAGCGTAAGCGTTAAAATAAGTAGGTTCTCTCTATTTCTAGTCATAAATCAATACTCACTAATCCTTTCTATTGTTGCAAGCGCTTCAATTCTGTCTACGATCATTAATTCATGTATTTTCTGCTTTCCATCCCTTCACTTTCGATATATAGTACATTTTGGATAGTGAAATTGTACTGTCAGATACGCTATGCCGACAATCAAGGTTGTTGTGGTTTTATTGCAAAACATTATATATGTTGTCATTTCAACACAGACTTTCATTACAGATTCTGAAGGGAAGACATAGATGAATACACACCACGAATTCGGCCAACTGCATCCAAATCGAAATTGCACCATTATTTATGTAGGAAAACTGGCCGACAATCCCCATTGGAGTTTTCCGACGCATAAACATGACGATCTGCATGAGATTATCTATGTAACTGAAGGCAAAGGAGTGTTCACCATTGACGGCACCAAACACTGGGCTCAAAAAGGGGACATGCTCATTTATAACAAGGGTACTCTTCACGAGGAGAAGTCCAATGCTGAATTCCCGTTATCCACTTTTTATTGTGGCTTTCGTTTTGCAGAAGGCACCCAATCCCTTGAGGATTGGGTCATTCCTCCCTCTAACAATCCAATCATTCGAGCTAACCGATATTCCGATGAGCTCCATTCGTTAATGCAGACTCTCTTCAATGAATTTTCAATTCGGGAACATGGTTATGAGTCTATCTCTGGACATGTGTTAAAAGCAATACTTCTAATCATCGATCGGCAGTCCCGTCAACAGCTTCCTAGTGGGGAGATCGTTGGGAGCAATACCCTTGCTGAGAGCATTAAAGACTATTTAGATACCAACTATCGGCAGAACATTAAACTTAAGGAATTGGCAGATCAATTTCATATCGATTTCTATTACTTAATTCATATGTATAAAAATCACTATGGCACTTCTCCTTATCATTACCTGATTCAACGAAGAATGGGTGAAGCCACCCGATTATTAGTTTCAACCAACAAAAAAGTATGGGAAATTGCCAAACTGGTCGGTTACGATAACCCCAATTACTTTACGATTTTATTTACCAAAACGGTTGGTGAATCTCCACGGAGTTTCCGAAAAAAGAATCAAAAGGATATGTTCGGGGATAAGGTGTCACATTCTTACTAATCTCACTACTCTCTCTAAGCGCAGAAAGGCGCTCCATTTGGGGAGCGCCTCTAGGCCTTACATATTTCTTTACACATTTACTTACTTCTACTCTAAAGCTTAAAGCGGCGAACCAATTCTTGCATGTTCTCAGCTGTTTTGGATAGCTGTGCAGATGATGCCGATATCTCCTGCATCGCCGCCATTTGCTCTTGGGCTGCTGCTGAAGTTGTCTGAGCACTGTCAGCCGACACTTTAGAGATATGACTCATCGCGGCAACTGTAGCCGAGACTTCTTCCGTACTGGCTGACAACTGTTCTGAAACAGCAGAAATATCCTGAATTTGATCCACGATATGTGTTGTATACTGTTCAATGTTCGATATGGTTGCTGAAGCTTCTTGACTGATCCGCATTCCTTCACCAACTTGATTACGAACTTTATCATTCATAAGAGATGTCGATTTGGCAATCAGATCAAGCATTTTGCCAATGGTAGCGCCAATCTCGTCCGCACTTTGTTTGGATTGCATCGATAACGTTCGTACCTCTCCAGCAACGACAGCAAAACCTTTACCGTGTTCTCCTGCTCTTGATGCTTCAATAGAGGCATTCAGTGATAGAAGATTGGTTTGCCGAGAGATATCCGCAATTGCTTCATTCATTCGATTGGCTTCGGCGGATAGACTGGACAGCTCATTAATCAATGCCGAGGTTTCTTCAACAGCTCCGAGAATATGTTCCATTTGTTCTCCGACCTGATTTATCGTTTTTCCACCTTTAGCAACAGCGCGCTCCGTCTCTTCAGCCGAATGCACAATCGCACTCGCAGATTCTGCAATTGTACTGATGCCTCTCGCCATCTCTTCTACGGCATTCGCGGTTTGTTCCGAATTCTCCGCCCCAACGATAGCTGATTCCGCAGTCTGTTGCATGGTTTCAGCCACATGTTGAACCGATTGAGTCGTTTGTTCTGTGCTCTCCTGAATCATTTGTGAAGAGTGGCTCAACAACGATGATGTCTGATGAAGTTCAGCAACCACCGATTGAAGGGAACTGGTCATTTGATCAAAATCATTTGCCAATATACCAAATTCGTTTTCGGTTTTAAGATTCACTCGTTCAGACAGATTGCCTTCGCTTACGCTACGGGTGGCCTTTCGCAGTTTTTGCATAGGTACGATAAAAGATCTCAGAATGAAGAAAATAATTACACCGGCAATCAATACAGAAATAATAATTACCGTAAAGCTAGTGACCAGGATGGGTTTCGCTGCGGCGATAAAGTCTTCATGACCCATCAAAGCAATGACATTCCAGCCTGTTAAAGCATTAACACCCGAATGTACTTCCAGATCATACGCCAGATCCGTTCTGACAAATTGAGAAAATGCCATCGGTTCATCGGAACTTGAAGCCGTATTTGGATGGACTGGAATTCCCTCGATGAGTGCTCCGCCGAGCTCTCCTCCCCCACCTTTTACAATGGCACCGGACCAAGCCACGATGGTTCGATTGGAGTCAACCACAATCAGACTTCCATTACCTCCGACATCCACAATCGATATTTCATTTGCTAATCGCTCCAGATCAAGTTTAATACTTGCTACACCTTGTTCATTTGACAGAGCTTTTGAAATCTCTACATAAATCTTCCCGGATACCGGATCTTTCATAATACTCGAAAAATAGAGTGATCCATTGTTACTTATACCTTTGGCATACCATTCTGTGCTGCGTGGATCGTATGTTGCATCCTCTATTGCTGGAGATGATATAACATCGCCTTGGTCGTTGCCCACGGTTATGGCAAGAATATCAGGATATGTATCAGCTAACTGGTCGATTCCTACTTGTACTGCTTCGTTGTTCGTCTGACTGGGGGTGGTGCCATACATACTGTCTATGTAACTCAATAATGCTGCTTTTTCCCCCACCAGATTGTTAATATGCTGCCCTGTCATGGTTAAAATGGTGTTGATGGGATCCGTCATTTTTTGTTGTACCTGATCTTTGGCACTATCATATGAAAAGTATCCGATAAGTGCAGTTGGGATGATAAGTACCGCAAGGAAAGCTGCAATTAGTCTGGTGCTCATTAAACGCAAAACGGTTCCTCCTTTCTTCAAAAATGAACTTTCTTTCTTTTTCTTTTCCAAAGTGAATCTTCCTCTCTTTATCTATTTTTGGTAGAATCAATCGGCAAGT
This sequence comes from Paenibacillus amylolyticus, assembly GCF_047302515.1. Lineage (GTDB taxonomy): Bacteria > Bacillota > Bacilli > Paenibacillales > Paenibacillaceae > Paenibacillus > Paenibacillus amylolyticus_G. The sequence continues at coordinate 2,683,451 of NZ_CP168019.1, forward strand.
AAACGCAAAAAAACCCATATATATGCACACCCAAAGAAACTTTGAGCATGTATATACATAGGTATTGCCTGAATGAATTCAGTAACAAGCCGTATTTGTTTAGTATTATAACATAAATAAAAAGGGTTTGTTAACTATGATTGGGTCTTTATACCAGACATCTGTTGTTTATAATCCGTAGGACTTAGCCCCGTATACTCTTTGAACACCTTCGAGAAATAGTGCTGATCGCTAAACGACAGCAAATCGGAAACTTCTTTAAACTTCATGTCGGGTTGACTTTCCATCAGTCTGCAAGCCTCCTGAATGCGAAGACGGGTGTAATACTGAACAAATGTAATTTGTGTTGCATTTTTGATCACTCTGCTGACGTACGATGGGCTAACGTGAAACTTCATGGCAATGTCGTTGATAGACAATTGAGAGTATTTATTTAGTTTTACGTAATCGTCAATCTGTTCGAAGAGGATCGCCTTGCTTTTTCGTACGTGGGATTGCAGCATATCGAAGCACTGTCCCGTCCATTCCGTCAGTTCTCGGCAAAAATCGGCATAGGACTGTGCCTGGGCGAATTGTCTTGACCGAAGCTCCAGACCCAATCTCATGCCCGCCCCCTGTTCCTCGTACAGATGAGCAAACGTGTCTACAATTAATCCAATAAACCGCTCCACCTCGGTCATATGTACATTTTTCTCTGCCCATCGATTCAGCAATTCAGATAACTTAAGAGCAAACCGTTCTTTCTGCCGAGCCTGTGTCATCTGTACAAAAGCAGATTCCTGCACGGGATCCAGACAGCCTGTCTCAGATCTGGCCATCGACACCGGATTCCCGGTATCCAACACTATTCCTTGTTTCAACCGTTGCTGCTCAGACAAAATGGACGACATGCGGTGATAGAGCTCCGGCAGATTACCAGACTCAGCGAATAGAAGTTGTCCTCCAATGATTGCATCGATGTCATGCGCAACCAAATGCCGTCGCAACGATTCAAGACATTCATGTACGGAAGAGTACACCTCAAGTGCACTCTTGTTAACAAAAGCAATAAATTGATATGGGGTTTGACTGGTGTACACACGACAAGGATGGAATGCAAAAAAATCCTGCACTATACCCTCAAGTTCCACCTGCACCCATCGTTCATGCCCTGCGGTAAAAGGCTGTTTGCTCATAATGATCATCATCTGGCTGAATAAAGGCGGAAAAGCCTCCCCTTGTTTCAGTGCAGTTTCACATTGGGGATGAATGATTTCCTGCAAATCCAGCAGTTCCTTGGACATCTGTTGATCAAGTTGGTCAATTACCCGACCCATGACTTCTTCAAGCGCCTCTCGCTCGACAGGTTTTAACAAATAGTCAAACACTTGCAGGTTCAATGCTTTTCTTGTGTATTCAAAATCGCTGTAACCGCTAATCAAGATGACCTTCAGATCCGGGTTGGCAAGCTTGGCTTGCTCAATCAGGGACAGCCCATCCATTTTCGGCATTCGTATATCTGTCAACAGCAGATCAATCGGTGACTGCTTGATCGCTGCCAAGGCTTCTTCTCCATTCGTTGCCGTAGCAGCTACACGAATCGGGAAGCTCAGCGTCTCCAAGAGCATTTTAATATTACGTAATATCGGTTTGCTATCCTCAACGATCATAACGTTATACATCGCCTATACCCCCTTGCTAGTAAAAATCCTTCGTCAGTGAGCCGATGATCTGAATCGTTGCTCCATGTTGCTCTTCCGCATGATTGTTAAATATATTAATAAAGAGCCGGTTGTTATACATTAGTTTGAGTCGATTAACACTATTGATAATCCCCATGTTACCAAGGGCTGTTCCACAATCGGCGGTCTGGTTCATTCCGGAACCTGATGCCTGAATATTGGCTAAAATCTCCTGGATCTTATCCGGTGGAAAGCCCTCTCCGTTATCTTTGATCTCCAAAGCCCATAATCCGTTATATTGCTTCACGGTAATCTGGATACGCCAAGGCGGCGTGGTGTTGGCAAAGGCATGTTCAATGCAGTTTTCCACAAACGGCTGAATGACCAACCGCGGCAACCGGATATCGTTCGCCAGCTCGTCAGCACAGATGTCCCACTCCAGATCCTCTTCGTACTTTTGTTGTACAAGAGACAAATAATGTCTCGTATGTTGAAGCTCCTCAGCCAAAGTCACATGCGCGTATGGTGAAGAGACAATATAACGCAGACTGTCCGAAAGATGTTTGCACATATCCGATACAACTTTGGTCTTCCCCTCTTGAGCGGCAATACTGATCAGGTATAAGACATTATGAATAAAATGAGGTGCAATCTGGGCTTGCAGCGCCGAATTACGCGCCTTTACTTCTTCATGAAGCGCCGACTTTTCCCGGTCAATCGATTGCTGCAGCCTCTCCATCAGATCCTGAAAGGCTTCATTCAGCAATAAGAGATCGTTATTCTTCGGCGTTTCATCCACTTTCAGATTCATATTGCTGTAGTTCATGCGCCAGATCTGACCGCGCAGCTTGCGGATGGGTAACAGCAGGTTACGTGTCGACAGGAAGATATACACAAACGAAACTAGCATCAGTGCTGTAATCAGCAGAATGGACATCGTCTGAACCGAATGGATCGAGCCTAGAACAGATTTTTTGGGCGTTATGATATACGTGATCCAGCCTGTACTGGGTGAAGTGGAATGCGTGATATAATTGTCGTTTTTGTCCACATCCAGTCCCTCGTCTGATGAAGGCTTTGTCCAATTGGCAAATGTCACACCCGCTTCCGAACCTGTCATCTGCTCCCCTTGTTCATTCAGAATATAGACCTCGCCAGCGGTAATACCCTCTGTTAGGTTCTGTATATAGGCCTGTTCCATCTGGATGCTAAGATAACCGTACACCTTGCCGTTCTGATCATTGATCGTGCGCACAAAGGAGATCGTATCGTCTTGACGCAGCAGAACAAAACCACTTTCCGTCCAATCTCGTCCGACCTGACTACTCTCCATCATGGTGTTCAGGATTGCGGGAGGATTGCCCGAACCCAGATATGATGTCAGGAGAACCCCGTGATTGTCGTAGATGGACATGTCCTTGATATTCATGCTCGGCCCGATGGCCTGAAACATGATGTCTTTGATGATCCGAATCTGTTTCAGCCTTTCATAATTACTATGTGCTGAGGAGCTCTTGTCCATGGCTGCAAATATATTTTTGCTGGATAATATTCGCTGCGACATCTGGTTCTGTTGTTCTACGTAGAGATCAACTTGCTCTCTTACCTTCGTAGCTGTAACGAGCGTATCCTGCTCTGTTTTCAGTTTGAGCGGGCGGACAACGATCACATTCACATAAACGATAAAACAGCCCAGCACGAACAAAAGCAGAGTCAGAAATGTCAAAAACACCTTTGTCTGCAAACTGAATTGAGTTGCTTTATGTATGAGCTTTGCCATTCTCAGAGATGCCCTCCTGTTCTGACTTGATGTGAAATCCCTTATATTCATGTCTACTCTATCACGGTATTTCATGAAATGATAGCGATTTCAAGTTCAGGATTTTACACATCAACGTTCAAGCACAGACATGTACCGGGGCGAGAAAAGAATCTATAATCGGACTTGTAAACGGATTCACTACACGTTTTAGAGGGGGATTTGCATTGAAAACAATAAAAAGAAAAAAGGCGATTTCCATTATTCTGGCCAGTTTATTATCGGTCTCGTTAACGGCTTGTGGATCAGGAGGTACGGATTCCGGCACAGCTGCTGGTGGGGACAGCAAGAGTGGCAAAGTCACATTGGAGCTGGCGATCTCTAAAAGTTCTCAGGACTCTGCTTTCATCCAGCAGGACATTCTCGATGCATTCGAAAAACAAACGAACATTCGTGTCAATTTGCAGCTGATTCCAGCGGAACAAACGACAACTGTACTGCAAACCAAACTGGCTGTAGATGAAACGCCTGACATTATTCAGTACAATCTGGCGAGCGCAGTCACAGACCTGAACCTTGAACGTAACTTCGAGATTCTGGATAACGAGTCTTGGGCGAGCAGAATTGTGAACAAAGACGTCCTCTCTTCTGGTGGTCATCTCTACAGCTTCCATGTCAGCCAAGATACGGGGATGCAAGGGGTCGTTTATAACAAACAAATCTTTGAAGAACTCGGGTTGTCGCTTCCAACCAACTACGAAGAATTCCTGGCGATCTGTGAAAAAATCAAAGCAAGTGGCATTACACCTGTATTCATGCCTTACAAAGATGCCTGGGCTGCCAACATCTGGCCTGCTGCAGCTTTTGCCGATTTTGTAGCCAAAAATGAACCGACTTTTTTTGATGAGTTGAACAGCAATAAGAAAAAATGGTCTGATATCCCGGAATTCAAAACATTCCTGGAACAACAATATGAAATTTACACCAAAGGTTACACCAACACGGATGTGCTTAGCGACAGCTATGACATGGCCGTAGGTAAATTCCTGAACAAGGAAGTGGCCATGATGTTTATGGGCGATTGGTTAATTGAAGGCGTGGCCGAGCAAGATCCAAATATGGAACTGGGCGTATTCCCGATCCCATCGTCGGATAATGCCAGTCTGGGCGCAAGTCCACTGGGCGGACAATTGTTCATTCCGAAGAAATCCAAACATTTGGAAGAAGCTAAACAGTTCCTGGACTATATCGCTTCCAAGGATGTCGCACAACAGATCGTCGATTCCAAAGGATACGTATCTAATTTCAGTGACGTTACTACACCGGAACTGCCAGCCTACAAACAGGATATTGTAGACAACTATATTACGCCGAAGAAAACCGTGCTGACAACGGATGCTTTCATGCTGGTTGATCGCAGCGAACTGTACCGATTGTTGCAGGATCAATTTGCAGGCGGATTGTCACCTGAAGAAGTACTGAAATCCTGGGATGAGAAGTTCAGTCAGCTAATGCAGGATAAAGGGGTAGAAGGTTTCTAAAGAGTGAAATATAAGGCAGCATAACAGATCGACCGTTATGCTGCCTGGCTATAACGGAGTGTGAGACATGAAAAGGACTAAAAATCTGTACTCGTATTACATGATATTTCCCGCACTGATTATCTACTCCATCTTTTTCGTTGTGCCTGCTCTCGCCGCTTTCTATTATTCATTCACGGATTGGCGGCTGGATCGGCTGGAGCTGAAGTTCATCGGGTGGGATAATTTCGAGAAAATTTTCTCGGACAAAACGCTGATCCTGGCGCTGAAAAACACGGCGATATTTGCAATCGTCACCGTCGTTGGCAAGAATGTCATCGGCCTATTGCTGGCCGTAGGACTTAACATGCGATTAAGAACAAAGAACCTGCTGCGCGCGATCTTCTACTCCCCTTCCATTCTCAGCATCCTTGTGATCAGCATTTTGTTCACTCCCATGTTGCGTACCGAAGGTACAATTAACAATCTGTTGGAATCTGTTGGGTTACATTCGTTAAGCCAAGCTTGGCTGACCAACCCATCCATTGTGATCTGGACGATTGCCATCGTCTCGATCTGGCAGAGTGCAGGGTTCCAGATGGCCATCTATCTGGCGGGCCTGCAGTCCATTTCTCAAGAGTATTACGAAGCAGCCAAGATTGATGGCGCAAGTTCGTGGAGAAGTTTTTTCAAGATCACACTGCCACTCTTGCTGCCCGCAATTAACATTAACCTGATGCTGACATTGATCGGTGGACTCAAAGTATTCTCCGAAGTATATGTCATGACCGGTGGTGGCCCGGGTAACGCTTCCCAGGTCGTAGGTACGATCATTCTGCGATCTTTCGGCGAAGGCAACTGGGGGCTTGGTACCGCGGTCAACACCCTTCTGTTCGTGGTCGTTACCATTATCGCTATACCGCTATTGATCTTCATGCGGCGTAAGGAGGTTACGGAATAACATGGGCTATACCCGCAAACTCGCCATCCGCAACTATATCGTGGAAGGTTTCCTGATTCTGGCCTCTCTTATCGTTCTGTTGCCGCTTGTCATTCTGATCTTTGGTTCATTCAAAACCAGTGCCGAAGTGCTTAGCTTTTCCCTGAGTTTTCCGAAAACATGGCAGTTCTCGAACTATGTTCGTGTCTTCCAGGAAGGCGGTCTGTCGCGAGCATTCTTCAACAGCATTTTGATTACTGGCGTATCGTCCATCATTAATATCGTTGCTTCTTCGGCAGCGGCATTCATTCTGGCACGTCGGGAAACCAAATTATCCGGCACGATCTACATGTATTTCTTCATGGGACTGATTGCTCCAATGTCGATTATTACGACCATACGGGTTGTACAGGGATTGGGATTCTACGGTAGCATCACAAGTGTTATCCTGATCTACGCCGCGTTAAATACAGCTTTCAGTGTATTCTTGTATAGTGGATTCATCAAAACCATTCCACGAGCGCTGGACGAAGTGGCATTTCTGGAAGGAGCAAGTGTGTTCGGGGTGTTCTTCCGCATCGTCACACCGCTCATCCTGCCCGTTAACGCAACGGTAGCCATCATGGTGTTCATGTCCGTCTGGAATGACATCACGATTCCTGTGTACTTCCTGACAGACAGTTCCACGTGGACGATGCCACTGTCGATCTACAATTTCTACGGCAAATATAGCCGGGACTGGAACCTGATCTTCGCTAATCTCGTGCTTACTTCCCTGCCTGTATTCATCCTGTATCTATTCGGGCAAAAATATATCGTCAGCGGCCTTACTGCCGGTGCAGTTAAAGGTTAAACCTCATATTCTCACCGTTCTTGAAGGAATGGAATTAGAGAATTCATGACAGACTTAACCCCCACCAGATCTGGCGGGGGTTGTTTTATTTATAACGAGAAAATGCATCTACGCCTCTTTATTTTTGAAACAATTGCGGGTAAAGGGCAGCAACACCTCCAGCAAGACCCTGTTGTACATTCCGACTGGTATCATCAGCAATAATCTCGTAGAGATCCGCTTCGATAGAATCTATTGCAATTTTGGCAATATCCGTTGGGCTCGTTTTTGGTGCGTCGATACCTGCCGTCATATCCGTATCCATGAACGCCACGTGCAATCCGGCAACGCTAACGTTCTTAGGGGCTAATTCGAGACGTAATGCATTCGTAATTCCCCACTGAGCGGATTTTGCAGCTGAATATGCACCTGAGTTACCAAGGCTGAGCCAAGATAGAGCAGACAGGATATTCAGTATAGAACCGCCCCCATTCTTCTCTATCACCGGTGCAAACGCACGAATCATTGAAAGCGTACCGAATACATGTGTATTGAATTCCAAGTGAATATCGTTCAGCTCACCCGTGAGCAGAGAAGCACCCGTAGCGGAACCAGCATTATTGATTAGAAGGGTTACATCACTAGCTAACTCAGCTGCAGCCATGACAGACTGTGGATCAGTAATATCGAGTTGCAATGGAATAGCCCCGGGCAGATCAATGGATTCAGGGTTTCGTGCGCCAGCATACACTTTGGTTCCCCTCGCCAGCAGTTCAAGAGCAAGTTCCTTGCCCAACCCTCGATTAGCCCCACTTACAATAGCAACTTGTTTGGAAATATTCATTTATTATTACTCCCTCTCATTGAGAATTCATTCATTTTCGAGCTGTTATGGGAATGATCATTCTCATAACTCCCAATAACAATCTATCACATCGGGAACGATCAGTAAAGAATAACTTTTATGATTCATGTCTTTAGTAAAAGAAGATGCCCGATAACCTTTGAAACAAGGCTCCGAGCATCTTTCTTTGGTCCTTCATTGAGAACGGATTTACATATGGATTATGATTTTATGTCATACAGGTTCGCAGGTAACGCCTGCACAAATGGTGACCAGTCACTCACTGTATATAGATGAAGTCGGTGCATGGCCCGTGTGCATGCCGTATAGAGGAGCTTGCGATCATATTCTTGGCTGTAAGCAACGGATGAAGCATCATAGACCAGGACAGCATCGAACTCAACGCCTTTGGCGAGATACACAGGAATAACCATGATTCCTTTTTCGAAAACCTGTGTGTCCTTTGTTATGAGCTGTAACCCTTCGCCGCCTTGACTTTGCAACCTTTCATAGGCGTCACGGCTTTCAGCCGCGGTTTTCGTAATCACAGCGATGGAATCAAACCCCTCCGCCTTAAGCGCGGCGATGTCTGTGAGAATCTGTGCACCACGCAGCTTGTCGTCCTTCAATCTTGTTAAAAGAGGCTTCTGATCTCCCCTTTCAAACGGTCTTATCTCTTCTCCCCCTGGTAACATCTGTCTCGTGAATTCAACAATCTCTTTGGTTGAACGATAACTGCGTACAAGGCGTATCAATGTAGTTTCGCCTTCTCCGTAAAGGTGAACCAGTGGCGAGTTGGATGCTGCCAAATCCGTAGCTTGCATAAAGATCGCTTGCCCGAAATCCCCCAGCACCGTCATGCGGGCACGAGGAAACAGCTTTTTAAGATATTCATATTGAAACGCCGAATAATCCTGGCCTTCATCGACAAAGACATAACGAATCTCTGTGTTCGTCCGGACGCCTTCGATCATCTCTTTTACATATAAATACGGAGTAGCGTCCTCATGGAACAACTTGTTCTGGAGAATCATTGCCTTGGTCTGTTTACAAATCTCAGGCCAGTGCAGCGGGGGGATTGCCCCATTCGTTTGTTCTCGATATGCGGTCTCATTTACAAATAGTTGTTCATATATACCTTTCACATCCACGAACTGAAATTTCCGTACACTCTTTCTTAACGGTTTAAACATGTCTTTCACCAATTTCTGACGAAGCAACTCCTCTTCCCGCACTGCAAAGTTAAAGGCGCCCTCATCTTGCACTACCTTGTTATTTCCGTCCTCCCGTGCTGCGTATTTTTCCGCCACATCAAACACAGGCTTTTCTTTGTGCAACATGCGGAAAGCTTCCACGTACTCATCCGTGTCCAGATAATTCAACTCCTCCAGAACCCAGTCTGCTTCCCGTTCCAGACGTTCCAACGAAACAAGTTCTCTCAGCAGCCATTCCTGCAAAAGAAGTATACGGTTGGACAAGGTAAGATTTTGATCCAAACTGTAAAATTGGGTCTTGATTCGATTTGAAGTGATGAATTCACGTCCCCGAAATTGAATGCCGTTGAACCGCATCCCCTCTCTTCCTAACCACTTACCGTAGTTTTGGAGCACTTGCAGGAATGTCTCGGAAGCTTTGTACTTGATCGCCTCCATACGAGCTTCATATCCCGGATCATTCTGAGCTGTCAGCACATATTCAATCTGATCAAAGGCATCCTCTGGTCGGATGGAGGAATCCAGCCAATAATTCAGATATTCCTGGAAAGTCGTCTGCTGCATATTCTCTTCCCCAAGTTCCGGGAGCACAGTCGAGATATAACTGGTAAACATCGGATTCGGCGAGAAAAGTACAATCTGATCTGCTTTAACTGTCTGGCGGTGTTTATATAGTAAGTAAGCGACTCGCTGTAACGCAGCCGACGTCTTACCACTGCCAGCTGCCCCCTGAACGATAAGCATTCGGCTTCGGTCATCACGGATGATGGCGTTTTGTTCCTTCTGGATCGTTGCTACAATACTCTTCATTTGTGAGTCTGCACCCTTGGCGAGCACTTGCTGCAACAATTCGTCACCAATCGTCTCAGTTGAATCAAACATGCTATGAAGCTGCCCATGTTGAATCTGAAATTGACGCTTGAGCTCCATCTTTCCTTCGATTCGTCCTGAAGGTGTGTCATAACTTGCTGGCCCGGGAGAGTGATCATAGTACAGACTCGCAATTGGCGTACGCCAGTCATAGATTAGAAAGTTCAATCCATCTTCATCCATGAAGGATGATACGCCGATGTAGATCTGTTCAGTCAATGTCATGCCTTTTTCCTTATAGTCGAAACGGCCAAAATACGGCGTTGGAAGCAGTCTCTTTGTATTTTTCCATTGTTGTGTTAACAGCTTGTGCCCGCGCTCCCTCTCGGCTAACACTCTGGACTGCTGATTAATGGTATAAAATGCATCTTCAAAATCCGTGTACGAACTCGTATTGATCGTCACGTCTTCCCAGAACCGTTTACGAATTTCGGCAGCCTGTTCATGCAGTCCGGCAACCTTCGGCTCCAGCTCGTCAAGTCGTGCCTGAAGTTTGTTCCTCACCTGCACCAGTCTTTCCTCTTCCAACTTCCATTCATTTGTTTTATCCATGAATAAGTCCACTCCCTTTTCCATTTATTAGGACCAAAAAAGAGCATTGACAAATCGGAATGTCGGATGTAAAATTAAATTAGGAGAAATAATGATTCACCCTTTATATTCAATCAAAATGTCAATTGCGCTATAGATTATATCATGGCTTTTTTTCACGTTCAATGCTTTTTTTCGTTCTGTCTGAGTTGAACAATAATTTATATTATATAAGGTGTCCCTCGAGCTACACTGGGGGGCATCTTTTTTTGTGTCCTGGGCATGGTTCATACCCTGAATGCGCTGTAAGCTATACACCCCTTTATATATTCGATAAAATGAACAAAACATGAAACATGAGTTGATGCTTTTGGGAGGGATACATAAATATGAATATAGAACCTGTGGAGGACCGTTGTCCTGTTGAGTTTGCAGTCAATATGATTGGTGGGAAATGGAAGTTATTAATTATAAATCGGCTCATCCGCCATTCAACAATTCGATTCAATGAATTACAGAAAATGCTGGACCCCATCACGCATCGCACGTTAACCAGGCAATTACGAGAACTTGAAGAAGCTGGTTTGATAAACCGTGTTACCCACCCTGTAGTTCCGCCTAAAGTCGAATATTCCCTTACAGAAAAAGGACAAAGCCTGACTTCGATCTTGTTTCAGCTAGGTGATTGGGGATCGAAACATATGTAAAAACGCCTTCCCATAGTATCCTAAGGGATACTCTATATCATTAATGTGCGTACTTACGCTCCTATTCTAAATCCGTTATGCTGAGGTCATTGCTGAGTGTTAACTCATTCATTCCAATCACATATTGAAAGGAAGTTATTGACCACTATGACACAGAATGATCGATTTTTAGTATATGGGGCATCGGGCTCCCAAGGCGGCGCTGTCGCTCAATTACTCGTTCAACACGGTTGTGAGGTTCGCACGATTACTCGAAATGAGGCAACAGCCAAAACACTAAAGGAACAAACCATTGAAGCTTTCATCGGGGATCTATCAGATGTGGAACAGCTCCATACGGCGCATGAAGGTGTAAGTAAAGTATTCCTGAACCTGCCGGTGGAGTTCAATTCCGATAAGATCAGACAATATACCAAAAATGCAATTGATGCTGCTATACAGGCAAACGTTAAATTGATTGTAGTTAACACGGGCACCTATGTTCCTGACCCTATCACCCATTCCAAAGGAATTGAATTGAAACGTGAAGTTATCCATGAATTGCAGCAAAGTGGTCTTCCATATATCATTGTGGAACCCATTGTATACTTGGAAAACTTCTTGATTCCCGGAATACTGAACAATGGCGTTTTGGCCTACCCGGTACCAGCAGACAAGCCGATCTCCTGGATTAGCTTAAACGATGCAGCTCAATTCCACTATTATGCCTTGACTCATTCGGAATTGGCAGGAAGCATTATCCCAGCACCCGGATTAGAAGCCCTGACAGGTGCACAATTAGCGGAACAATTCAGTGCTGTATTAGGTGAAAAGATCAGCTTCATGTCTCTACCTTTTGATCATTTTGAAGCAGCGATTCAGCCTTTGTTGGGAAGTGAGACAGCAGCAGGTCTTAAAGGATTGTACCAATGGATTGATGGGCATACAGATCTTCTTCCACGGTATCAAGAGTTGGATGATAACATCAAAGCCAATCTTAAATTAACCCAAATAAGTGATTGGATTCATCAAACAATGATTAAATAATATTTTATGAACAAGCCATTTGAATCTCCAACAGAGAAACGAGTGGCTTGTTCTTTTTATATGAGAACTTTAATGGACTCAACTGATTCAGATTCAGAGATTCTGATAGGAATAGGCAAAACTTTGATAGAAATGTGGTACAGGTTATTCCATTCGTTATGACATAATAATGTGTATATAGATCACCCTACAGGTGGCAATAATAAACATTAGAAAGGATTTGAACATAACATGGAATATACGAAACTTGGTAATACAGGCTTGGACGTATCTCGATTTTGCCTGGGATGTATGGGATTTGGGGATGCCAGTAAATGGGTTCATGAATGGGTACTGAATGAAGAAAATTCTCGCCCCGTGATCAAAAAAGCACTGGATCTAGGCATTAATTTCTTCGATACAGCCAATATATACTCTCTGGGCACGAGCGAGGAGTATCTTGGTCGGGCGTTGAAAGATTACGCAAATCGGGATGAAGTTGTCATTGCTACCAAAGTACACGGACAAATGCATCAAGGACCCAACGGTTCTGGTCTTTCCAGAAAAGCCATCCTGAGTGAGATTGATAAAAGCCTGAAACGATTGGAAACCGATTATGTAGATCTGTATATCATTCATCGTTGGGACTACAATACGCCTATAGAAGAAACCATGGAAGCCTTACATGATGTGGTGAAGTCCGGTAAAGTAAGATATATTGGCGCTTCAGCCATGTTTGCATGGCAGTTCCAAAAAGCATTACATGTAGCAGAGAAAAATGGTTGGACCAAGTTTGTCTCCATGCAAAACCACTTGAACCTGATCTATCGTGAAGAAGAACGGGAAATGTTGCCCCTATGCAAGGAAGAAAAGATTGGTGTAACTCCCTACAGTCCTCTAGCTTCAGGCAGGTTAACACGTGACTGGTCCGTATCAACACTTCGATCCGAGACAGACCAAATTCAGAAATCCAAGTACAATGCCACAAGCGATGCGGATCGACTTGTTGTTGAACGAGTTGCATCCATTGCTGAAAAATATGGTGTCCCTCGCACACACATTGCACTTGCGTGGTTGCTGCAAAAAGACACTGTAGCGGCACCAATTATCGGTGCCACCAAAATATCGCATCTGGAAGATGCGGTAGGTGCTCTTTCCGTTAATTTGACCTCAGAAGACGTAACTTTCCTTGAAGAGCCTTATGTACCTCACCCCGTAGTAGGTGCTCAATAATCGCTTTAGCTTAAAGTACAGAAGACCTCCTCTTTCCGCATCCGGAAGTTGGGGGTCTTCTTTTTATATCGCGATTTATTTGCGCCAAAATGTTGAACATTCTGCCTTATCCGCTATATTAAACTCAATCATTCTCTCAAGTAACGAAAAATCAATCTCCTGTTTCCACTTCATCCGCACCAACTCTTTGGTGTGATCATAACCCGCCTGCGTGATCTCTTCCGAAAAACGATTAATTCCCGCCTTCTCGGGAGCAACAGCCAAGTGTTGCTTGGATACACTAAAGCCAATAATAAAGGTCTCATGGTCGGTAAACATCGGTTGATTCCAGGCTATTTTTTGTTTTAAATTCGGGAATTTTTCAGTAATCCAGTTCAAAACTTCTTCCGTTCGTGCCTGGTGTTCCGGGTTATCGATGCGTGCTATAAATTCTGCAAAGGTCTCCATTAGTTTCCCCCTATAACAAGAAATCTACTACTTATATTGTCCAATTCAATCTTATTCTATCATGAATATCAAATTCAAAAACCCTTATCTGCCGATAACTCAACAAAAAATGAGCAGCCTGCTAGACTTTAAATGTTTTCTTTTATCCAAGATCGCAACTGATCAGCATAGAAAGCGCGTTCATCTGGATCGGACGGAGAACCATTTGTCAGATACAGTTGATCATTCACGTATCTAGGGTAAACATGCAGATGATAATGCCAGACGTCTTGATTGCCAGCAGGTTCATTATGTTGCCGTGTCGAAATCCCATCACATCCATATGTACTTTTCATTGCAAATGCTGTAAGCTGAGCCGCGCGGTGAATTTCAACAGCGTAATCCGCAGGGAGTTCAAAGATGTTCTCGAAATGTTGATTTGGAACAATAAGAGCATGTCCTTTATTGTTTGGCCACCATTTGCCCGCTATAAATGCCGTTACCTTTTCATTCTGATAGATGATATCCCTTTGTTTTGTTCCCTGATCAGGTTGCTCGATACCCCAAATACGACAAAATGGACATTCGTAACCTTCCGGCTGATGTGAAAATGATGCTGTCATCTTTCTCATTCCACTCCTTTCATATTTTTCCAACTTGTTATTAGACGCAGGTATCTTCTGTTCGTTGCGAAAAGAGCGCGGGTTGTAGAATGATCAGCAATTAACAAACTGAAAAGCAAAAAGCAGCTGACCTTAGCGGAAGCTGCTTTTTTTCTATCTTTAACTATCACTATTGCACAGTTCACAATTACATGGTGCTGATATCAATAACAAAGCGATATTTCACGTCGGAAGCTAATACACGTTTGTAAGCTTCGTCAATCTGGTCAGCGGAGATGACCTCAATGTTAGGCGCAATATCATGTTCTGCACAGAAATCAAGCATTTCCTGCGTCTCACGAATGCCACCAATCATGGAACCTGCGAATGAACGGCGATGGCCGATAAGAGAAAATACGTTTACGGCTAGTGGCTCAGCAGGAGCACCCACGTTCACGAGTGTGCCATCAAGTGTGAGCAGTGAGAAATAAGCGTTAATGTCAATATTCGCACTTACTGTGTTGATCATCAGATCAAATGTGCCTGCAAGTTTCTCGAATGTTTCCGGCTCGCTTGTGGCAAAGTAGTGATCTGCACCAAATTGTAGTCCATCTTCTTTTTTGCTCAAGGATTGGGAGAGAACCGTTACTTCCGCACCCATCGCATGTGCAATTTTGACAGCCATATGACCTAGACCACCCATACCTACAACGGCAACCTTCTTACCTGGGCCAGCTCCCCAGTGATGAAGTGGTGAATATGTCGTAATACCGGCACACAGCAAAGGTGCAGCAGCATCAAGTGCAATGTTATCAGGGATGCGAACGACGAAATTCTCTACGACAACAATATGAGTTGAATATCCACCTTGCGTAGGCTCACCGTATTTGTCTACTCCAGCGTAAGTTTGAATATTTCCTTTGAGACAGTATTGCTCTTCACCTTTGCGACAGTTAACACATTCACCACAAGAGTCCACCATACATCCGACCCCTACTCGGTCACCGACCTTATATTTGGAGACTCCAGTTCCTACATCGGTTACAATCCCGGCAATCTCGTGTCCAGGAACGAGTGGATAATTCACAGGGCCCCATTCACCGTGGGCAGTATGGATGTCAGAATGGCAGATACCAGCATATTTAATCTCAATTAATACATCATTGGTATCCAGATCACGTCGTTTAATTTCAGCACTTTTGAATTGTTGGTCTGGTCCGTCAACGGCTCTGGCTTTAGCTATAATCAATGGTATAACCTCCTAGTAATTTAAAGTTCAAAATAATCTTACCCCCTCTAGTTAACTCTAGGTCAAATGTTTATCTTATTTTTTTATCTCCAACGTACTTTGACATCCAGTAATCCAACATGTTAGAATTCACTCGGATCATCCTAGAGTTAACTCGAAGTCTACCCCTAGTAGAAAGGAATTCATTCAAAATGACCTATTCAATCGGTGAAGTTGCCAAAAAATTAGACCTTACGGTATATACATTGCGTTACTACGACAAGGAAGGACTCATGCCTTTTGTTGAACGTACCACGAGTGGAACACGTTTGTTCAAAGACTCCGACATTGACTTTCTAAAGATCATCCAATGTCTAAAGCTGACCGGCATGCCTATTAAAGACATTAAGGACTTCATTGAATGGTGCTCTGAAGGGGACTCCTCGCTGAAGCAAAGATATGACATGTTTACGGAGCGAAAAGCTATTGTCGAAGCACAAATGGAGGAACTAAGAAGAACCATGGAAGTCATCGAGCACAAACGCTCCTACTACGAAACAGCTTTGGAAGCGGGAACCGAAGAGATTCATAAAATTAAACCAATGGAAAATGCCATCACCAATTGATGGTTCATGCATTTTCTAAGATAGCGCACAAAAAAAGTAGCTTGAAGTCCTCTAACGGATTTCAAGCTACTTTTTTGGGTACGTCTCTACTCATCATTTTTCCAAAAGTTTCATCGTTACATGGATAATCCGGTTTAATTTTCCCTTATCCATCGAGGTTCTTGCCATGGCTCTGATGCCGACAGAAATATTATGCAGGTACTCTGCCATTTCCTTCGCATCATGATCGAAAGAGAATTCTCCCTCCCGCTGCCCCCATTGAATAATCTGCTCGAACATTCGCTCAGCTTCGTTAAACGATTCAAGAGATCGGTTGTCCACTTCCTGATCACGTGTGCCTAGCTCCACAGCCGAGTTCACGATCAAACAACCCGATGGTGTCTCTTCTGCTTCACTGATCATAACATCGAAAATTTTATGCAGTGCTTCCACTGCCGTCTTGGATGCCTTGATTTCTGCAAGTAATGTGGTGCTGACCTTACCTCTGTAACGATCCATTGCCTGCAAAAACAGCGAATGTTTGTCGTCAAATGTATCATATATACTTCTGCGATGAATTCCCATATGCTCAACCAGGTCACTCATCGACGTTTTCTCGTAACCTTGTTCCCAGAAGATCTTCATTGCTTTATCCAATACTTCATTCACTTCAAACTCTTTACTTCTAGCCATTCGACTTCCCTCCCAAAATCAATCTAACACATCGGGAACGATCAGTAAATAAAAGATGCAGATACCTCTTTTCATTCTCATCTGATCATGTATTAGCTGAACCGTAAGTGTATATCTTCTGTACTTGTTGTATATCATGACCTGTGTACTTGTGATTATGTAACCAGCAATCAGAATGTCTTATCCATTCACATCAAATGTTTGCCTATTCCTATCCGTTTTCTACCGCCTTCGGTCAATATACGATAGAATGTGATTATTATGTTGTGAGGAAAAAGGAGAACTTTGCATGTCTGATCAAATACACGAACAACAAAACGAATTAGCCACACTCATTGACCGTTATTCTGACAAGGATGGGGTGCATCCGACGGCAATCCCTTCATTATTTTTAATCCGCGAATCCGTTGTCACTGAACCTATATTTAGAGTGAATGAACCGTCCTTCTGCATTATCGTTCAGGGTGAGAAAGAGGTCCTGCTGGGACAGGATCGTTTCCGGTATGGTCCAGGAAGTTATATCGTCGCAACCGTTGACTTGCCGGTTAGTGGACAAGTGATTCAAGCCTCGTCTGAGGCTCCCTATCTGGCCCTGAAACTTGAATTCACATCCAGTGAGATTCTGGAGGTATTGAACCATTCCGATTTCCCAGCAAGACCGCGGAAAACGACGAGACGTGCGATGTTTGTCAGCCAAGCTGAGCCGTCTCTGCTGGATGCGGTCATCAGGTTAGCCCGTTTGTTGGAAGATCATTCGGAAGATATCCCTCTGCTCGCTCCTTTGTTCAAAAAGGAAATTCTCTATAAAGTTCTGAAAGGCCCACATGGGATTGCACTAGAACAAGCTACCATGGAAGGCAGCCATACCTATCGAATCAGAGACGTTATTGAATATATTATGAATCACTCTGAGCAAAATTTTCGGGTTGAGGAATTGGCGGATTTGGCCAATATGAGTACTGCCTCGCTGCACAGACACTTTAAAGAAGTGACTGCCATGAGCCCGATTCAATTTCAAAAACAACTTAGGCTGCAAGAAGCGCGCCGCTTGTTATTATCCAAGTCCACCGATGCAGCAGATGTAGCATTTCAGGTAGGTTACGAGAGCCCTTCCCAATTCAGCCGTGAATATTCTCGCATGTTCGGATTTCCGCCCAGAGAAGATATTAAACGCTTGAGAGGCAGAGCCGATGAAACGACTACCATCTCTTGACTGGTTACTGGCTAGTATCGTTCCTTTACCTCGAATAGTTTAACCTCAAAAAGGACTCCTTCTGTTTTGTCAGTCGGAGTCCTTCCCTATGCAAGGATTAATGAAGATCATTAATCGTTAAATCAATAATACATTAAAAACCAGTTGTATATTGTTTTGGAACGTCCGTTGTCTTGCGCAAAGCAGATGCAGCTTCCAAGGCCCAGTAAGGATTTCTTAACAGCCCTCTGCCAACTGCAACGAGATCAGCTTCTTCATTGCCGATGACTGCATTCGCCAACGTAGGATCATCGAGTCTTCCAACAGCGATCACGGGCACATCAAGAGCCTCTTTGATTGCTTTAGCGAGAGGTACTTGATACGCCGCGTGAGTTCCTGGTCTGCCCCATGCAGCAATAGGTCCCTCGCCACCAGATGAGATGTCAAATACGTCGACGCCTGCCTCTTTATATGCTTTGGCAAACTCGGAACTTTCGTTAATGCCATAACCACCTTCTACATATTCTTTGGCTGAAATACGCATCATCAAAGGCATGTCTTCGGGCATCTCTGCCTTTGCAGCCTGAATGATCTCCCGGCCGAATAACGTTAAATCTTGACCATATTCGTCTTCTCGCTTGTTTGTTAGTGGAGAATGGAACTGATGAATCAGATATCCATGTGCGCCATGAAGCTCA
Source organism: Paenibacillus amylolyticus (assembly GCF_047302515.1). Taxonomy (GTDB): domain Bacteria; phylum Bacillota; class Bacilli; order Paenibacillales; family Paenibacillaceae; genus Paenibacillus; species Paenibacillus amylolyticus_G. The sequence goes on from NZ_CP168019.1 coordinate 2,702,011, forward strand.
ATCGCATCAAAACCAGCTTTTACAGCACGAGCTACAGCACTCCGGAATTTTTCAACCATTCCTTTTACTTCGTCCGTTGTAAGCGCTCGAGGTTGCTTGGAATTCTCATCAAAGGCGATCGCGGACGGAGCAACTGGAACCTCAGCATCTTCTGCTTTGCGGCCCGCATGAGCAATCTGAATGCCAACCTTGGCACCATAACTGTGACACGCATCGACGATCCGCTTCAGAGCCGGGATCTGTTCATCTGACCATAACCCAAGATCATAATCTGAGATTCGGCCATCCGGCTCCACATCTGTCATTTCAATGATAATGAGACCTGTTCCTCCCACGGCACGACTAACGTAGTGCATATAATGCCAATCTGTTGCAATACCATCTTTTCGCTCAACTGAATATTGGCACATTGGAGCCATTACAACACGGTTTTTAAGCTCTAGGCTTTTAAAAGAATATGGACTAAACAAATCTGTCATCAAAATAAAACTCCCCTTTTCATGAATCATGAATAATAAAAATGCATGCGCAAGCATCGAATCAATGCCTACAATTAATAACTCGTATGATTTAGATCTCACATTTATCTTTTACTTCATTACATAAATACATTCAAATCCATGCTTTCGCAAAATACGAACAGCCTTTTTAGATTGAAGCATACCAGGTGACATTATAATTACATTATCTTCTCGAAGAAGGTATTTTTCCCATGTGAAAGCAAGACGCCCCAATGAGATGTTAATCGTATCCGGAGTAGGATTAGCCATATAATCCGTCGCATCTCGAATATCAATCACTTTATACTGCCGAAAATCACGCTCTTGTCTGAGAAATACTTGATAATCTATATATTCAAGATTGCGTACTGGCCAAAATTGACGTACAACGATGAAGATACCTAATATGAAGGTCAAAAGCATCAACATAATCATTGTATAGCCCTCTCTTAACTCATCTGATATCGTCGAAAATTTTGTTTTGGATCAGAGCCCACTCAATGCCTCAGATATTGTATCCTCACCAGCGATTAGATCTAATGAACGCTTGTAGGTATTCTTATCACTCAAACTGGCCAAAATCACATGAGCTACATCTTCACGAGCAATCTGTCCATACGATCCTACGACGAATACCTTCATGTTCAATACCTCCTTTATACAAAATCACCGCATCCCTATTAAATTCATGCGCATGCATTTAATTTAACGGATATATTAATGAGTGTCAAGTCTTCTTATAGGGTAAATGACTACATTACCCTATATTCACCCTAGTCTTAGAACAATTCTTTAGTGAGGTTCTCTAATCGAGTCTCAAATCCATCCTGTTCCAATTCAGTTTGCAAGACCTGATTAAACGTTTGAAGTGCTCTCTTGTATTTATTCTCTCCAAGCTCCGTAATTCGAGTGTAAATGCCACGCCGGTCATCTTCACATGCATGTCTTTCAAGAGCCCCACAGTCTTTGGCTTCCATCCTAACGACGAGCCTGGAAGTAGCACTTTGGCTCAACCCTACTAGTTCTTGAAGTTGCTGTAGGCGTAATTCCTTACCCTCCGCATTATATATGAAGTTTAACACATAAAATTCCTTCAAAGATAAGTCATATTGTTGAAGCAGAGCTTGTTCCAGCTTCTCGTTCAGTTGGGTATGAATGTTAGAGAAAGCCAACCAAACATTCAAACGTTCACTCTTTTGCTGCAATCTAGATCACCCCACTTGATATTTAATGTTCATCAGCTGTTATCCTATTGTATCAAGCTTAATTACATTGGTCAAAACCCATCCAAGTTCGACGTATATAACATTCTAAGCTCATAAGAAGAGCATTTCCCCGTCTTGTAACGACGTTTGGAAATGCTCCAGTATTACCATTTATGCAGTCTAATCTTACTTCGCGGTAAGCAGGCTATCGGAAATAAATTGCAGCTGACCTTCCAACGTTAACGGATCGTTGTACGAGTCTGAAGTCGGATCAAGCTGGAACACATCATTTGCCTTCACCGCAGGCAAGTTCTTCCACAAGGTATTATCATATACGATCTTGGGATCGGTTGTATCTCCCGACCAAGGGCTGGTGAAGATAATATCCCCCGCATACTCTGGTAATAGTTCCATGGAGATCGAAGCCCATCCAGTACCGCTGTCAATCGCTTCAGCTTGGGCCTTGGCTGGTGCCTTGAGATCAAACTCCCCGTAAATAATTTCACCGCCTCTACCATAGTTATGACCAAATACAAATAATCCTTTGGCATACGGATTCAATATGGAAACGGTGCGATCGCCCACAGCTTCCTGAACCTTGGGCTTCAGTTCGTTGATCTTCGCTTCCCATTTAGCATTCCAAGCTTTCGCTGCGTCTTCTCTATTGGTGAGCTTACCCATCTCGAGCATGAGATCCTTGAAATCGCGCTTACCAAATGTAATCTGTACGACAGGCGCAATCTGCTCCAGCTTATCGATGCCCTCTGTGCCAGTATACACGATAAATAAGTCAGGTTTTAAACTGATTAGTTTCTCTGGTGTAGGCTCTTGACCCAGATCACTGGTGCCCGCTGCTGCAAGTTGATCCTTGATATATTTGTTGTTCATCGCTCCTGATAATGCGCCGACTACCGGTGCATCCAGGGCAACAAAGTAGCCTGTCGAAAATGATGTCAAATCAATAATACGCTTAGGATTCTTGGGCACCTGTACTTCGCCTGCATCTGATTGATATGTAACAAGTTCCTCTTCGGCAGTTGCAGTTGATTCAGCGGAAGAAGCTGAATCCGAGTTCGTCTTGGTTTCTGTCTCCGTAGCTGCATTCGTGCTATCACCGGTTGTACTATTGGTCGTCGCAGACTGACCACATGCACTAAGTACAATCAGCAAGATAAGTGCCATCATGATCCATATTGATTTTATCTGTTTACGCAAAATAAACCCACCTTTTCGTTGATATTGATAATCGTTATCAACGATATCATGCTATGCAGGATTTGACAAGCTATGTTTATTTCACCCCCTCTATGAACTCTAACTTGCAAGTCACCAAGTTAAACAGCTATCATCAATAGAGTAAACCATTCACTTTTTTTTAAAAAAGAGAGTATTGAAAAGCCAATGAAACATAATCAAGGAGGACAACATGGAAGAGATTATATTGTGGTTAAAGTATTTGTTTTTAGGTATTGTTCAAGGTGCGACGGAGCCAATCCCCGTCTCCTCAAGCGGTCATCTGATCATCGCTCAGAAACTCATGGGCATCAAGCAGAATGGATTGTCATTTGAGATTTTAACAAACACAGCATCACTTATCGCTATTATTTTTATTTTCCGGGAAGATATCAAAAAGTTGATTATTGGTGCATTAGGTTACCTGCGTACTCGTAAAGAAGAATATCGAGCAGACTTCATGTTTTGCTTATACATAATTATTGGTACGATCCCTGCTGCAGTCGTTGCGGTCCTGTTCAAGGATCGGATTGAAGAAATATTCTCGTCCGTATACACCGTTTCCATCGCGCTATTAATCACCGGGGTTGCCTTGTGGCTTATTCGTAATCTTCGTGGTCGCAAGCAAGACGGTGATCTGTCTACGAAAGATGCACTGTTGGTAGGTCTGGCTCAGGCGGTCGCTCTTATTCCGGGTATTAGCCGCTCAGGGGCAACTGTAATTGCGTCCATCGCTGTTGGCATGAAACAGGAAACAGCTTTGAAGTTCTCCTTTATGCTGTACATTCCCATAAGTATTGGTGGACTTATCATGGGGGTATCCGACATTGCCAATGATCCGAATCGATCACAACTGGCTATCCCTTATCTGATTGCATTCATCACGACACTCTTTGTCACGTATTTCTCCATGAGATGGTTTATGGGCATTATGGCCAAAGGCAATCTGAAATACTTTTCGTATTACTGTTTTGCTGCAGGAACATTGTTACTGATCTTCTTATAAAAAATAGTCCACACACCAAAAGGAACAACCAGCGATGGTTGTTCCTTTGTTGTATAGTGGCAGAACCTTAATGACCTATAGCAAGAGCTAGACGGTCAGGCGCGTAGCCTTGTTGCTTCTGTTAACCAGCTCTGTAGCCGCGAACATAACACTGAACAGAATCAGCAGGATCAGGGGTACCATTGACATTCCCCATTGGCTGGCTATAAGTCCCATACCTAACGGGATGAGTGTTGAACCTGTATAGGCACTGGCCATTTCAAGTCCAATTACACTTGGGGATGCCTTCTCACCGAAGCGTTCCGGTGTCGCATGAACAATACTCGGATAGATCGGTGCTCCGCCCAATCCCACGATAAATAAAGCCCCTGCGGCAATCCAGTAAGGAATCGGCATAACCAGGATAACTAATCCGAAGCATCCGACGATTCCACCATATCTGATGAGATTTTTGCTGGATACATGAGTCGAAAGAAAACCTGAGATTACACGTCCCAAGATAATGCCAATGAAAAATAGAGAGGATAGTGCTGCGGCAGTGCCTGGAGAAACTCCTTTGCTAACAATGAAGAAAGAAGCCATCCACAGACCGGCTGCAGTTTCGGAACCGTTGTAACAGAGCATCGCAAGCATCGACATTTTCACGCCGGGGATACGTATGGTCTCACGGTTGCTTACGCGTTTCTTCTCATCGCCTGAACCCTCTACTCTTCCCTTCTCAAAAATCTTCCATAGAGACAAAGTTGATAATAAGACCACCACGATCCCAAGCAAAATCAACGCCACAGTAACGTATCCTGCACGCCAGTTGTTTGCTTGATTCAGCCAATATGCCATAACGAGTGGGCCTGTCACTGCGCCAATTCCCCAGAAACAATGCAACCAGTTCATATGCTTGGCCTTGAAATGTAATGCTACATAATTACTTAGTGCCGCATCCACCGAACCTGCACCTAAGCCGAGAGGAATCGCCAGAATCAGTAAAAACACAAAATTCTCAGAAAATGAGAATCCCAACAGCGCGATCGTTGTTGAGAGGATACTGAACAATGTAACTTTACCCGTTCCGAACCGGTGCAACAATCGACTGGCGGACAGACTGGACACTACTGTACTAAATGAAATGATTAGCGATATGTAACCAGCCATTTCTGTTGTCGCATGTATATCGTTTTTCATAACGGACCAGGCACTGCCAAGTAAAGCATCAGGTAATCCCAGCCCTATAAATGCGAGATAAATAATGATTAACAATAACGTGACCATCTGGGTGTCTCTCCTCAGTTTGTTTAATTTCTGATTCTCGTCGAACCACCCATATAATAATATTGATATTTCTATCTGTAATCTTCCTATATTTTGACTCCTTATATCAGTATTCTGATATATTCTGGCGACTTATAACCTATATCACTGGTTCAGGATAGGTATTTCTCCAAGCAAATTCTTCAAGTTAATGGCATCCCACGGCATATGCTCAGTTATCCCTAATCCAACCACATCTGTTGCTTCAGACAGTTCTTTGATCAGATGAAGCAAGTGAGGTATTTGCATGGTTCCCGCTGGTGACAACACATAAGGTTCCCCTGGTTTGGCGAATAACAATGAACGGAACATGTTGGGATCAAGCACATCCAGATCAAGATGAATTGCCAGATGTTTGATACCAGTCTCTTTAATCCACTTCTTAATCGAATCCATGCCATGGGTTAATTCTTCAGTTCCAGCCGTTCGGATACCTAATCTTTGAATCACTTCGGTTTCCTGTTCCGTGGGGGTTGTCAACCCGGCCATGAAGATATTTCCAGGCTTCAAAGGGACTCTCACATGTCTGGCAAACTCCGGATCGCCTTCCCCAAGAAGGTTCCCGAGCGGTAAAGTATGACCGTTATCATAGCCCTCGTACCTAACCAGATCACCATGTGCATCAATCCATATCAAACCAAGTTCTCCGCCATATCGTTCATTTAAATAAGCAAACGGGGCTTGTTCAACCAAACAGTCACCGCCAAACATGACAATGCGATCGGGCTGGTGAGCTTGAATAATATGCTGGGCAGCCTGCAATTGCTGAAGTAGCTGTGCTCTGCCTTTTATCCCGTTCTCGCTTACCAGAGATGTTCCATCATAAGCCTCAACAGGAACATGAATGAGAGGTTGATCATTGTCAGGTGCAAGCCATGCAAGCAGCTCCGCTCCAAAAGAGTAGTTTGGATTATCTCCACCTTGCCATTGTGGCATAAGCAGACGTATTGTTTTTTGAGTCATCGTAAATCTCCTTTACTTCAAAGTAAGGTTAGTATAAACTGAGCCCAAACAAATAAATAGTACGGTCTTTTATGATAGGTACTACCCGGAAGGATAGTGTAAATGATGAGTATGGCTGAATACCACGGTAAAGTTAAAAACATTCAAGATACCCCTTTTGGATATACGTTGTCTGTCATTGGTGGCAAATGGAAAATGGTGATTATGTATCTTCTGGCTGATAACCAGCCTGTCCGCTTCAATGAACTTAAAAGACAGATCGGCGCCATCACGTATAAAACGCTGAGTTCACAGCTCAAAGAATTGGAAGCAGATGGTATGGTCGAACGGAAAGAGTATCCCCAAGTCCCTCCTAAAGTCGAGTACCGTCTGACAGCCAAAGCTGAAACGTTATTGCCCGTTTTGGAAGGACTTTGCGAATGGGGTGTCCAACATCAAGAACCTTCGATCAATAATAGCGCAACGGATTGAACGCTGTTGTCTATATTTTCAGATGAAATATTTGGAGTAAATGGAGTATGTTAAAATGCAAAAAGTCGCCAATCGGCGACTTTTTTCTTGTATCTTATGCTCCTCTACCTGTTCAGCAAATAAAAGCTGTAATTCGTATAATTATACTTTTTCGTGTACCAGATCTTTCTGGTAGGCCAACACTCTGTCCCAATTGCCACTGAAAACAGGAATTCGATAATACCCTACACGCTCATACAGCGCTGCAGCTTCTGGTTGCAAGGGACCTGTTTGCAGTTTCAGATTGGTATAACCAAGTTCGTTCGCAAGACGCTCTGCCTCGGCTAATATAGCCTGGGCAATCCCCTTACGACGGTAACCACTGCGTGTATACATGCGTTTAACTTCTACAGATGTTTCATCAAGGGGTCTAAGTGCTCCGCAACCAACCGGATACCCGTCGATCCTGGCAACGATAAAAGCCGCACGTGGCACCTCAACGTCTGACAGTTGAAATCCCGCCGTTCCATCACCGCCATATAACAAACCGAGTTCTTCACTCAGTTCCTTGATCAGTAGCAGCGAATCCTCGCTCCGAATATCTTCAGCTGCTGCATGCACGATGTGTGTCACACCAAATACCCCCTTTATCTTATTGGACTTATTGGTTTAAATGATATATCTAAATTATCATTCCCAACAGCAAGCGTCAATTCCCCTATCCATTGAATATTTCTATAAGTAACCCAACGTATCTTTTTGCAGTCTTTATTCGTTTACATAAGAAATGTAATGAGCAACGATGTATATAAAATTTAACTCTCGGAGGTCTGTGATATTATGGAAATTTCAAAGGGAATAGAGATGCTTCAGCTTGATTTTGAGGGGAATATAATTCACCCTGTTCTGATATGGGATGAAGAAATGGTTGTGTTAATTGATACTGGATTCCCTGGACAATATGACGATTTGTGTATCGCACTCGAAAAGATTGGTGTGCCGATCAGCCGACTTAAAGCAGTGATTTTGACGCATCAGGATGTGGACCATATCGGGTGTCTTCCCGAGATTTTGCAGGAGTGTGGCTCACAAGTCAAGATATATGCGCATGAGCTGGATAAACCATATATTGAGGGGCAGCTCCCTCTTCTCAAAGATGGTCACCTTGAACATCCTCCAATGGGAAAAGTAGATGAAACGGTTACTGATGGTCAGGAACTGCCGTTTTGCGGTGGAATTCGCGTTATTCATACACCTGGTCATACGCCAGGTCATATCAGTCTATATTTGATGGACAGCAAGACGCTCATCGCCGGAGATTCAATGTACAGTGTAGACGGCATGCTTGGAGGCATTCATGAACCTACTACGCTGGATACAGAGATTGCTCGAATCTCTTTGAAAAAGTATATCGAACTCGACATTTCATCTGTGGTTTGTTATCACGGAGGACTAACTCATAGGAATGTAAATGAACAGATCTCAGGGCTATATAAAATGAACTAACGAATATTTACACTGGACACTCCGATGACAGAACAACCTTCCGATCGCTGTTATCCCCAGATTTTTTTGATTCTTTTTATAAAGGATAAATCCGGGGATAACGTATGCTTCCGATGTAGCTTTCTTGCAGAAAGCTTGTAGGCGAACGCTCCGCTTCTTCCGCTTCTTCAGGTTCTTTCTGTCCTCTCCGTTTTGTGTAAATGTTTCGTTCAATTTATATAGTTAAGGGTTTATTGTTTGGCATACTGCAAAATGGCTGTAGCCGCACGAATTCGCAGCTCTTCTTCTTCACTGTGTAACGCTTCTCTCAGCACCTGGAGAGCTGTCTGAATCGTGGCTTCATCTACCCCTGTTGAGAGAGAGTTGGTTGCTTCGGCTGTTATACTGACTGCAAGACCTCGATCCAGCTGTGCTTGTGATATGGGATACTCAAACTTCGCAAGGATGGCTGAATCATTTTGCAGTGCCTGCACTTTGTCATTCAGCTCAGCGAGAGGAATACGACCCAACCATGTAACTCCGCGACGGTGACATATCAAGTCCTCTTCAGAACCAGCGGAATCGTCGTAATAATAATCCCCGATATCCCCAACATACGTCCATTCATCATCGCTAATTAATACATAATCTCCATCCTGCATGAGGTTACCAAACATATGTAATGTCGCGAGTGTGCTCGCCAATTCTGCTTCATCCAAGGGATAGTGTTGAACTAACTGTTCCTTCCATAGCTCAGGAGGGGTATGTTCCAGATCCCCTGTACCTGACCAGGCGATTCCAATGTAATTATCCTCCAGAAATGATGCTACTCTGTTGATTCCGTGCACGTTGGACTGGATATGATACAGATTCATGCGTACCGCCTTCCTTTCAATCATTCGTATGAACATAGTTCACCATTGTAACATTAGCGGGGTCTATTTCAAACGTAATGACTTCTTTCCCATATGGCGGGTTATGTGGACCGTCGAAAGTTCTGACTTCCAGAACGGTTCGAAAGCTATAACCACCTTGTGTGTGCCTTTTAAGTTCCAATACGTGAATTTCATATAGCCCATAGCTAGGGACCGGCATATGATTTGCCTGATAATAGTTGGTAATCTCACGGGAAATGTATGGGTTGAGCATCGTAAGTGCTATTGCCTTATAGTCCTGCTCCTGTATGCTCTCAGGATCTGCATATGTAACATCTGTGGATAGGGAAACACTATTTATCATTAATGTTGCTGCAAGTATAAAGTGAAAAAGACGTTTCTGAATTCCCATACTCATCCACCTTTTTACTTTTTATTATCCCGAGTGAATACAAAAGCATACAAAATATGATTATGATCTATTATTTATCCTTAGCTTAGTTGGAAGGTTATTCTGTCATCGGAGTGGCAAGTGTACATACTCGTTAGTTCAACTTATATAGCGTGCACCTTTTGATATAGCCCTAGGCTATAACTAGGTATAATTTAATGGAATTACATTATAACTCCGGATCTGTGATAAATTTTGTGTAACATAAAAGCAGAGGGGTTTTAAACGATGACAAAAAGTAGTGTATTGGGATATCCGCGTATTGGTGCTGATCGGGAATGGAAGAAAGCATTGGAAGCGTTCTGGGCAGGTAAGCTGGAGGAATCAGAATTTCACGCACGTTTGCAGGAGATCCGCATAGATCATTTGCGCAAGCAACAAGCGAAAGGCATCGACATCATTCCGGTGAATGACTTTAGCTATTATGATCATATCCTGGATACAGCTGTGATGTTCGGCATTATTCCTAAACGTTTTTCTTATGATGGTGGCTCGGTTCCGTTGTCCGTATATTATGGCATTGCCCGGGGAACGAAAGATGCCGCAGCAAGTGAAATGACAAAATGGTTCAACACGAACTATCACTACATTGTACCTGAACTGGACGGGGCTTCCCCAACTCTGACGGAGAACAAACCGCTTCTCGCTTATCGTGAAGCAAAAGAAAAACTCGGCATTGAAGGAAAACCGGTTATCGTTGGACCGTTAACCTTCCTCAAGCTCTCCAAAGGCTATGATAAATCCGAGACAGACGCTTGGTTGGACCGCTTGCTTCCACTCTATACTCAATTGCTTCAGGAACTTGCAAGCGAAGGCGTTCAGTGGGTGCAGATCGACGAACCTATTCTGGTAACCAAATTAAGCGATGAAGACGTACAGCGTCTGAATAAAATATATAAAACATTTGCAGCAGCCGTTCCAGGCCTGAATATCATGCTGCAGACGTACTTTGAATCTGTCGAAAACTACAGCGATATTGTTGCACTGCCAGTTCAAGGTGTAGGACTTGATTTTGTACACGGACTCTCTGGTAACACACAATCTATTCGGACATCCGGTTTCCCGGCAGACAAAGTGCTCGGTGCAGGTATTATTGATGGACGTGGGATCTGGAAAGCTTCCCTTCAAACAAAACTGAATTTGCTGAATGAATTGACTGAGTTCGTGACGCCTGAACGTATCATCGTGCAATCATCTTGCAGCCTGCTGCACGTGCCAGTAACAACAGACCGTGAGGCAAAACTTACATCTGAACTGAAAAATGCTCTTGCATTTGCAGATGAAAAGCTGGATGAGATTGTTCTTTTGACTACAGCCTTATCTTCACCAAGTGCAGAGATTACCGCCAAAATAGATGAAGCAGAGCTTACCCTTCTGGCGCTTCAGCAATCCGAAGATCGAAACCGTACCGCTGTACAGAAAGCCGTTGCTTCCATCAGTGTTCAACAGCCGGAGCGCTCCCGTCCTTTTGCCGAGCGTCATGAAGCCCAACAGGCCAAATGGCAATTGCCACTCTTCCCGACAACAACGATTGGTAGTTTCCCACAATCTGCTGAAGTCAGAAAAGCACGTCAGTTGTGGCGTAAAGGCGAATTGAACAACGAACAGTATGCTGCCTTCATCCGGGAGCAGATTGATATCTGGATTAAGATTCAGGAAGAGATCGGAATTGACGTATTGGTACATGGCGAGTTTGAGCGTACCGACATGGTTGAATTCTTTGGCGAGAAACTTGCCGGTTTTGCCTTTACACAGTTTGGCTGGGTACAATCATATGGTTCACGTTGCGTGAAGCCACCTATTATCTTCGGCGATGTTGCGTTTACGGGTGAAATGACGGTGGAAGAAACGAAATATGCTCAATCGCAGACAGAGCGTCCTGTCAAAGGCATGCTGACTGGCCCGATTACCATCATGAACTGGTCATTCGTACGCGAAGACATTGCTCGTGAGCAGATTGCCTATCAATTGGCGTATGCGTTGAGACAGGAAGTCGAGGCACTTGAACAGGCAGGCATTGGCATGATCCAGGTTGACGAGCCGGCTGTTCGTGAAGGGCTTCCGTTGAAAGAAAATGAACAAGCTGATTACCTGGCTTGGGCAGTCAAAGCGTTCCGCATCTCCACTTGCACAGTGCACGAAACGACCCAAATCCATACACATATGTGCTATTGCGAATTCCATGACATGATTGATTCCATCGAAGCTATGGATGCAGATGTTATCTCCATTGAGACATCCCGTAGTCACGGTGAACTGATTCATAGCTTTGAAGAAAATACGTATGAGCTCGGTATCGGTCTTGGCGTATATGACATCCATAGCCCACGAGTTCCGAGTGTAGATGAAATGAGCAGCATGATTGAACGTGCCCTGCGTGTTCTTGATCCGAAGCTGTTCTGGATTAACCCGGACTGCGGATTAAAAACCCGTGGACAGGAAGAAACGGTTGCTTCTCTGCGTAACATGGTTGACGCAACCAGAATCGCTCGTAACAATCACGCTTCAGCTGCTGTATTGTAATCGGCTGCGAAGCAGCATAACTTCAAAAGTAAAGCCGGACACCCCTTCGTTAAATGGGTGTCCGGCTTTTTATATGGTTATTTATGTGGTTACTTTTAACGTACATTCATTTCACTTGTAACATGGCGATCTTTGGCGTTCCTGCCCCTTTTCTCACCATCCAACGCTTACAACTAGATACTATCTTTCAGCCATTGCTGCAATGGTGTATCTTCGGTCAGTTCACCGAGCAGTATGTGACGGAACTCCCCATCCCTATCAATGACCATTGTTGCGGGCAAACCCGTAATCCGATACATGCCTGATATGTTGCCTGTCACGTCAATGATCACCGGGAAATCAAACGCCTGCTTATCCATAAACTCACGAATCGTGCCCTTCGATTCTCCCACATTTACAAACAGGGTTTCCACGTCGTTCTGATAGTCCTCAGCAATCTGGTGAACGAGCGGCATCTCCCTTACACAAGGTGTGCACCATGAAGCCCAAAAGTTAATCATCACGGCTTTGCCCCGATAATCCGACAGCTTGACTTGTTCACCTGCTGAATTAACCGCTGTGAACTCAGGAGCCACGGCACCAACTTCAATGGCGTTACCTCGCTGGGACTCGGGTGTCGATACATTTTCGAAAATGGCCCATGTACCTGTGATCAATGCGATCACACCAATCAAAATTGTAAGTGTACGTCTGCTTTTAAAACTCTTCTTCTGCAATAAACTCACCTTCACTTTAAACCAAGACTTTGATGGAATGCTGCATGGAGCGAACCGAATTGATCACAAAAGTCGTGAGTAGAGCCCTCGCCAACATTACGTCCATGGTTCATGAATATCACCTGATCCGCAATATCGTCTGCGATCTCCAGCTGATGGGTCGAGAACACGACCATGTGTCCTTCCTGTTTGATGCCCTTGAGCAGCTGAGTTAATTCCTGCATCCAGAATGGGTCCAATCCATTCGTTGGCTCATCCATGATGAGCAGTGGAGGTTTCGACAGCACAGCCTGGGCGAATAACACACGTTGGCGCATGCCTTTGGAGAAGGTCGTAACCCGGTTTTTCTTTTGATCCTGCAAACCTACCATAGTCAGTACTTCCTGTACTCTCTCCTTGGGAACTTTCCTCAGAGAAGCCCAGAACAGAAGCATTTCCTCCGCACTCAGTCCTTGATTAAATTGATAATCGTCCGGCATATATCCAATCTGCTCTGAATAACGCTTGCGCTCCTTCAACCATCGCACATTGTTCACCGCAACCTCACCGGAGGTAGGCCGAAGAATTCCTGCGATCATACGCAGCACCGTGCTCTTTCCTGCACCATTCCCTCCACAGAGGGCAAGCACTTGGCCTGAAGTAATGCGAAAGGAGATATCCTCAACAATTGGTTGCTTTTTAATGGATTTGCACAATCCCATCACTTCGAGTCCCATCTTATCCATGAGAACGCCCCCTCTCCCAGATCGCGTATACCGTCAGGACAGAGAAGGCAATCCAGAATAGGCATATCCCGATGAAGATCCAACTGCCACTTGGTTGCTGCACCCACTCCACCCATCGATAATATTCTGGTCCAAGAATGGAGCCGCCTCCCAATTTGATGACTACAAACAATCGCACCAGCTCGGCCGGATTGATGAGTGTTAGCATAACCAGCAGCGGTTTCACCCATAGATAAGGCATCAGTCCCAGCACAGAGAGCAATAAGGTCGGCCATCCAATGACTGCGAAAAACCATACGGTCACGGATATGGTTAACGCCTGCCACCGATTGCGCGACAACGAACCGATAAATAGCGCCAGCGTCAGGAATAACAACACCAGTCCACACGAGAATGCCAGAAAAAGAAGATATGTCATGACATCCAGTGGATTCCCAATCACTCCGCTAATGACCCCCATCAGGCCGTATCCAAACGCAACAATGGTAATTAAAACAATCGATAGCCCAAGATACTTTCCAACAATAAAGGACATCGTGCCAATGGGATACGTGGACAGCAGTTGCCAGCTACCGTCTTCTTTTTCGGATGTTAATGAGAAGGAACCGAGGAATAGCGTCATTAATGGCAAAAGGTAGAGAATGAGATTCAACATGGAACCTGTGGTGCCTGAATATCCTTCAACCAGATTCTGCGAATTCAGAAGTAACAAGCTTAAGCTAAAGGTACAAAAAAGGATCAGAAACGAATACGCCCAAGGATTGCGAAATCCCATTTTCACTTCTCGTCTTGCAATCTGTATCATATCTGACATCATTGATCACCATTTTCTATTGTCATACTTAGTGGCCTGACTCTTCTTTCATCTCACCTTCCTGATGCATCTCATTACCATCTCCTTCTTCACCATGTCCGTGCTCATCATGCCCATGTTCACCCATCATGTCCATATTCTCTGTATTCTGTTTCCAGTCATGAGAGGCAAGATCCTCAGCAGTCATAATGGTTCCAACACCTTGCTCTGCGATGAAAGCTTCAGCGGAGGGCTTGTCCTTAAAGTTAAGAATTCCATAGGCCATAGGCGTACGCAATGACGCGTCGTATACATACGTGGCTTTGCTGTATTCAATCCATTCCTTGTCATTATAATCACGTACATAGTCCATGCCGATGTTATCTGTGCCATTTTCTGTTTTCCACTGGTTCATGCAGCCGATATCATCGAACTTGTAATTTTGGCCGTCTTTCGTAGTGAGCTGTGTTGCATATGCATCGTCCTTCACCTGCATTTTACAGATCGCACAGATATCCACGTCTTCATTGATCGGCAATGCCGCGTATTTTGTTCCGCAAGCGGTTAACAGCACCATGCCAAACATAAGTACCATGAGCAATGTCCATCTTCTGTTCAAACTTCTGTTCATTTTCGTAATACCCCCATATAGATGATTATAAAAGTTGCCATACCCAACAGAACTAACCCGAACATCCACACCATCTTGGAACCTGCTACCCTTTCCACTGACATGTTCAGATCAGATTCCGTATCCATGCTCATTCGTGGCGATTTGTCGGTAGTCCATTGTTCTCTGCCTTCTGTAAACAACCCACTCAGAAAGACCATACCTGGTGATTGGAAAAAGAGCTGATACGCAGAATTTCGACTGACCAGTTGCTCATAAAAAGGATTGATGGCATAGGATATTTCACTGATTCCATCCTGATTCAGATCAAGCCCCTGAAAGGAGTCCCAGTAATTCTCCATCAGGACATTATTCGGGCTATCCAGCGCCGAAGCTTCAATGACATTTGACACCAATTGGTTACGTGTAAACTCATTAGCTTCTGCCAGAACAAGCTGGATACCAACAAAATTCCGAAGCACCGCATTGCCATGGATCTCATTGCCTGAGGATTCTGCAATATTCATGCCAACACGATTACCCTCCACTACATTGTTATGAACAGAGGATTGATGTACGTCATACAGCAGAATTCCTTGGGAGTGAACATTGGTACTTTGTTTGCGAAAAGAATTCCCCGAAATGACCGTATTCTTGACGCCCATAATCATGGCACCTGTCATGTTCTCCTCTCCGGTATTGTCCATGACAGAAGAGCCGTCAATGTACATACAGTGGATGCCATACCTTGTATGTAACAGCCTGTTATTTTGCACGTTAGACTTGCGACTGTTCTCCAGATAGATTCCATCCCTCATACCGGTGATCTCATTGGCCTCAATATAGCTATCATGGGCGTTGTACAGATCAATGCCATTGCCCTTCTGGCCACTGGAAGCAGAATCAGACCCGGCCCACGTAATGTTGTTCCGCTGAATCGTTGCCTGACTCGAATTCCGGATGATCATCCCATACCCTTGGGTCTGAATATGCAGATCCGTGATTTCACTGTTTTTCCCTTCAACCTGAATCGCTGCAGTCTGTTCATTCGTATCATGTTCAATTGTAAAACCGCTCAGTTTCACCCCATCCGAGCGAATCATTATCGTAGAGGTGGCTTCCGCATTAACAACTATGACTGTAGGATCACCCTGAATGGTGATGTTTTTGTCAATCGTCACGGGTCCAGAATAACGACCTGATGCAAGTTCAATGACTTCTCCAGGTGCAGACCGGTCAATCATAGGCTGAAGGGGAATGAGATCACGATGTCCGGAAGAGGCCATGACTGCACCGTGCGGAAGGGATAGTAGGAGCATCATCATTCCGATTAGAAAAATGAAACCCGTAACCCGACTCCTCTTACAACTGTTGAATGCACCCAATCCTGCCCGAGGATTACTCATGATTCAAACCGCGCAATTCCGGCTTCTTGTTACAGTTGCTTATTGCTGTGGCAATGTATTCAACGGGTCTTACGTTAATCCAAAATATACGTTGGTTGTACACACCATCCCTCCATTCCACTTAAAATCAACTCTCCATGTTCCTCATCCATTGAAGCAACGTAATAAATGAAGCGTTATCACAATCCTGATCATAGTGTACTTAAAATGATATTTATTCCATATAGCTCAATTAGGCTATAGACGCTCCATTTTTGTGTCGATATTGTGATGTAAATCAAAAAAAGCCGCCATATAGGCGACTTCTAAGTAATATATTATTCAAATGGATAGGTCCAAAATGTTTCTCTGCCAAAACGTTTCTTGATTTCTTCATTATTCAGCTCACGATTTCCTACAAGCTCTGCTGCCTGGAATTGTGAACGGTGGGCACGAATGGACGCCATTTTTCGATCCAAAAATTCGGATACGTCAACAAATACATCCGGTTTGCCAATGTACTGTTCCTGATTATTAGCGAACGCAACGCAATGAACAATCGGACGTTCATCCACAGGAAGTTTAGCGATTGTACGTATAACAGCGGCTCCCGTTGCATCATGATCGGGATGAACACTGTACCCCGGATAGAACGTTATGACCAGCGTAGGGTTCAACTCTTTAAGTAGCGACATGATGGGGTCTTCCAGTAACTGTGGATCTTCGAACTCCAGCATTTTATCGTGGAAACCCAGCATTCTCAGGTCCTGAATACCAATCGCTTCAGAAGCTTCGATGAGTTCCTGTTTACGGATGCCAGGCAACGTCACTCGGTTGGCAAATGGAGGAATCCCCATATTGCGCCCCATCTCGCCAAGTGTTAGACAAGCATAGGTTACATGGGCACCGCCATCTATGTATTTGGCTAACGTTCCCGATACAGAGAAAGCTTCATCATCTGGATGTGGATATACCACCAAGATTCGCTCATGCTCGTTGTGTGTAGTATTCATCGTTATTCAATCCTCCGCTTTCATCAGAACATCTCTCGGCTTAATTGTAACGCCACAACTAGTTTACCTTGGCTGTCGTGACCGGCGAGAATCAGTCTTTCTTGTTCCTGCTCATCAATATGTGTAAGTCCTTCGGCGTAAAGCCATCCCTGCGTTGTTTTCAGACCAACACGGTATGGACCTGTACCTGAAATGGACCCCTGCGTATATCGTATGGCCGCATTAGTAATGAATGCCGATGCTGGATGTTTTGTACTGTCCATGTGTTGTGCGTAAGCACCTGACGTAAGTTCTAGATGTACGTATAAGTCCTGATCAGCAAGATTATTGATCCGGAGCTGAATATCTTGAGGTTTAATTGGTTGCATAGCGGCCTCCTTGTCTAATGTAATTGTACGAACTTCATTTTAACATAACCAGAAGAGAATATACATGGAGTGACCCTATCGCCTCTTATAGAGCGTTCTCATGATGATTCAGGTTTGAAAACAAGAACAGATTTGCGCGTTTTTTTCTCTTTTTATTCATGGACCATATCTATATTATGAAGTGTAGGCAAAAACGCCCGTGATGAGCACCTTAAATCTTAAATGAATCTTGCTCCAACATGTTTGGAAAGGAGTTTAATTCGACTTGAAATCTCTAATACAACTACTTCATTTTGGCTATCATCAGGCCATGAGCTGCATATTTCCCGTAGCGATCTTTGGAACACTGGCCCTGTCCAGCGTAATTCCTATTCCTTTCCTTCATCGATATGATGCCATTCTGCTCGTATTGCTTGCTGTGCAGTACCTGATGTATCGAAGCGGCTTGGAAACCAAGGATGAAATCAAGGTCATCTGTGTATTTCACATTATTGGCCTGGTGCTAGAAATCTATAAAGTATGGATGGGATCATGGTCATACCCTGAGCAAGCATACAGCAAAATCCTGGGTGTCCCTCTTTATAGCGGATTCATGTATGCAAGTGTAGCCAGTTTTATGTGTCAGGTGTGGCGAAGACTGCGAATGGACATGACCGGATGGCCTGGTTTTGCACCTTCGATGCTGCTGGGAGCAGCTATCTATATTAACTTTTTCACTCATCATTTTATGCCCGATTTTCGCTGGTGGCTGACGGCGCTTGTATTTATTGTCTTCTGGAAAACCTGGATTATTTACCGGGTACGAGCAACGACCTATCGAATGCCGTTATCGCTCGCTTTTATCATTGTCGGTTTCTTCATCTGGGCTGCCGAGAATATCGCTACATTCTTCAATGCCTGGAAATATCCAGATCAGCATGATGCATGGCAACTGGTTAGCTTTAGTAAGATCAGTTCGTGGTTCCTGCTGGTCATCATCAGTGTCATCATCGTTGCGCAACTCAAATATGTGAAGGCCAATCGAACCGCAGGTGATTCAAAGTCCAGTTAACTATTTCATTCTCTAACCGTAAAACAGCAGCAATCTTAGACTCGTACCTAAAGTCTTCGAATGCCGCTGTTTTTTTGCTGTGCTAATGCAACCTTCAACTGATCAGAACCTTAAAAGTATCTTAATCAGCGATCAATCTACACGTAGAAAAGGCTATCACAATGGTGATTCTTTATACGTCTTATGCATCAAATACTGCTGTCTGCTCCAACACTAGTTCCCCTCCAGCTTCAATTTCAAGCTCATAGATGCCATTCTCCTCAAGTTCACATAAGCAGGCTCTTCTGCTGGGCATCTCGCATCCTTTCACCCATTCAGGAATATAAAGCTTCGTATTGATCCGCCGGTCCGCGACAAGTTCTGCCCGGAAGAAGCCCGTGCTCCGATTCCATGTACAGGACAGACTACCTCCATGAAAACGCCAGCCGTGTATGGAACCTCGTACCCAGCGTTCTGGCAAAGCCGGCAGCAGCTTGATCCATTGTTCTGACACATAGAGCAGCATTTCCTGTACTGCATTAACCCAGCCCATATTGGCATCCAGCTGAATCGGAGCAGCGGGCATGGACATACATACCCCCATATTACGCCAGTCATTATGCAAGGTATACCCATTACTCAGAACACAGGAGCGCGCAAGAATATCGAGACTTTCCAGCGCCCGCTCACCATTGCCAAGTCGAGCATATATGGACGACATATGTGCAAGGGACCAACCACTCTGAGCACCAAGCCTTCTCTGATCAACTGCTGTCTCAAACGCTTGGAACAGTTCTGGCTGTTCTTCACGGGTGACCTCTTGTCCTGGAAAAACAGGATACAGGTGTGAAAGATGACGATGATCACGTCGATCTTCAAACGCAGGATGCAGCCATTCTTTTACAGCTCCCTCCGGTTCAAGTAGATAATCGGGCATATGCTCCAGCATGGCTTCCCAGCACGGAATCTTAGTCGTATGCACTCCAGTTAGTCGACTGGCTGCAATGACATGCTGTAGCAGTTCTTTAATAATGGCAATGTCTATGGTGGCGTTAATGGCTGTAGGCATAGGGTGGGCCAGTGGCTGTCCATGCTTAGGCATAAAATTCTCAGGTGTATTTTCTGGCGAAACAGACGGGTACATCTTGTATTTTCCGTCTTCACCCAGCACCAGAAAATCTTCATAGAACTGAAGGGCCTCCTTCATGAAGGGCAAGGCTTCCTCCAGCAGAAACTGCTTATCCCCAGTGAACTGATAATGTGCATAATAATGTCTGGCGATCCATCCTGCTGCTCCGGTCCAGTTTATGATTACCGGAACAATCTGGTTAGGCACCCCAATACCAGGTGTTGTTCCAGCGGGAATGTAAGTCCCTCGGCAGCCATATAACTTGCGAGCATTGTCCCGAAAGTCATCCATTAATCCGTTGTAATAGCGGAACAACGAACGATTCAGCTTGGATAAACCACCTACCGCAGTATGCCAGTACATCATTTGCACATTCTCATTCGCCATATTGTGGCCCCAGATCAAGCGATAATCACCACCCCACAAGCCGTATAATCCAAATGGCAATCCGCTATATTCAGAGGTTCCGCTGATAAATAGATATCGACCATAGGCCCACATCTTGCGCACGAACCCTGTAGGTGCTTCACCTTCATAGGCTTCCAGAAGTAAGTCTTCATTACAGCGCCCGTCATCTGTTTTATCATCCAGATCAAGCTCAGCGGAACTAAACAACGGTTGATGCAGTGAGATATGCCGATCCAGCAACGTATTGTATTCGCTCTCAAGCGATGCGAGTTCCTGCTTCAACCGTGTCCATTCCTGCGCTCGTCTGCCCGTAGCAAACATTTTAACAAGCACAAGCACTTTTCCAGAGGTATGGAAATGAAGTTGCCTGCTAAGCATGTCTTCGTTAGTTTCGCTTTCCTTTTGTTGATCATGACTCGCACCAGGTATTTCGTTCAATTGGATCAGTCGCAGCACCGCTCCGTAGTCCTGTCCATCGTCATTTTGCCCGCCATAGCACAGGTATTCTCCAGCATCATCCCGATCAATTCTTATCGTTATAGACGACTTTAGTACGTTGAACTCATCGTCTTCTCTCACCCGGTCGCCCTGCGGGAATTGCAGGCCTATCGTCCCCGACAGCAATGAATGCTCAGCCGCACCTGTTCCCTGCGCACTTGCTCCATCTTTCACTCTATGAGTCTCGATCTCATAGACAACACAATCGTCTGCACGCGAGACGAACAGACTTCTTGTATAGTTGTCACTTCCGTCCTGCCAGCGCACCTGAACTTCCCCTGTGTCCATATCCAGTTCCCGACGATATTTGCGAAAAGCGTTATTACACTTCATTTCCACCGTCATTGTAGCCAGTGGATATCGGGAGGACAACCTGGACGCGTAACCTTCTGCTTGCAGTGTACGAGTCAGATGCCAGCTTGCCTCTAAATATCGTTCCTCATCCATTGACTTACGGGTTTCTGATAAGGTATGACTGACATCGGGCAGTTCATCTTTGCGCCCCCAATGCCATAATTCACTGTGCTGCAAGAGCACAGTTTCCGTCTGAATTCCGCCTTGCACTGAAGCACCAAGCTTACCGTTTCCGGAAGGAAGCGCTTCTCGCCACAACCCTTGCCACCAGGAAGAAGGATATTTCAGCAACATCTTGTTCCTGTCCGGCCGTATGCCTGTAGTGTCTGTGTGATCAGTGTGTTGGTTCACGCTTTTTCCGCCCCAAGTCTCTCCATCTCAATACTGGCTAGCAAGAATGGGGCTACGCCCATCTGCACATCGCTAACGACCTGTTCACTGATGTAATATTCATAAGAACCGTCCCGATACTTCTTCCCACCGAGTCCGGCACCATGACAGATGTGGTGCAGATGCACCCCTTTTTCATCTTCAGTGACCAACCGCTTCAATATGCCTGCATAGGCATGATCAACGACTTCACGGTCCAGTTCAGCCAGATAATGTAACCGGAGGCCTTTCGCGAGTGCATAGGTTAGCATACAGGAAGCAGAGGCTTCCAGATAATTGCCCGCTCTTCCGTTCTGATCCATCACTTGGTACCAGAGCCCACTATCATGATCCTGAACATGAGCAATCGCGTATGCCATTCGTTCAAATATGCCCATAATCTGTCCTCGCTGTGGGTGATCCACGGGAAAGTGCTCCAGTGCATCCACAACGGCCATTGCATACCATCCCATGGCCCGGCCCCAAACATGAACGGATCGACCAGTATCTTGAGCGCACCAGCGTTGTTCCCTGCTCTCATCCCAGGCATGGTGGAGTAGGCCATTACTCGGATTACGGGTCATTCGCTCGATCAACAAAATCTGTCGTGCCACTTCATCGAAGCTCTCGGGATGATCGAAGGTGCTCGCATATTCCGCCAAAAAGGGTGAAGACATATAAATGCCATCCAGCCACATCTGAAACGGATATATTTTCTTATGCCAGAATCCACCTTCACTTGTCCGGGGCTGTCCTTTAAGCTGGTCAACCAGGTGCAAAATTGCTTTAGCATATTTATCATTGCCGGAATTCTTCCACTGGTTGAACAGATTTTTGCCTTCATTGATCATATCCAGGTTGTAATCATTCAACCGGTAGGTCCGAATGGTGCCGTCATTCTCGATGAGGTCATCCATGTGACGCTGAACAAGTTCCGCGTAGCGGGATTCTTGATTCCATTCGGCGGCGCGTTCCAGTGCCATCAGCGTCATTCCGCCCACATAGCCCCATTTGCCTGCAATCTTGGGATGATTGCCATTCTGGCATTCGGAAAGCAAGGTATCTGCTATTTTGACAGACATTCTCCGTTCTTGTGTCACTGACTTTGTCGAAGTTCCAACCATATCGAAATCCTCCTTCTGATGGATTATGCCATCTTTACCGTTCATTCGGGGTTTAACGTTCTGATGATTACATCAAAGGATTAAGACCTTCCCACTTCACAGTCCAGCTACCATCCCGTGGAAATCCCGGATTCGCTTGTTCTCCTGCCCCTGTCCAGCCGGCGGCCATCATGGCGACAGCGGTTAGGAGACCACCGTTCCCGGGAAGATATGCCCACAACCCTGCTCTCTGATAGTTGTGTCCATTAGGCAGATACGTGTTCTTCGTGGCATCCATCATCAGGAAATACACTGCAAGCTCTGGTTCATTCAATCTGGCTGCTGTCATCGCGCACATCGGAAAATCCCAACCCCAGGCGGATTCCCAGTCCCAGCATTCTTTGACCTTGAGCAACGTATTTCTCATGATCTCCGGGTCGATTAATGAACCTGGCAATAGTCCAAGTGCTCCAACCATCGAGGGATGATCATGGTTTTTAACGGTGTAAGTGTCCGGACAATTCTCGTGTGCGAGATAAACTCCGTTCTCATGTCGAGGTTTAGCCATGTGTGAAGCCACTCTTCGCCAGTCTGGATTGGCTGGATGATTCAAACGCTCTGCCCAAAGGATGGCTATCTCCAAACCGAATTTCCAGTACTCCAGTTCATAGGGCGGATTCAAACTATCGTTCATGGCGTGATTCTCCTGCGCAGGGATAAGCGGCGGACCTAACACATACGCTTGCCTTTTCTCATCCCAATGGGCATAGGACACCATAAAGTCAGCCGCTTCAAATACGATATCCTTATACCTCGTTAACATAGCAGGGTCAAGCCGGGACAGATAACACATCTCAGCTAGTGCCATGGGATGTGGTTGCTGCCAGATCAATCCCGGAGCTACCGGCGACGGAGTCTGATGCCCGTTATAACCCACCATTTTGGGCCATCGCGCACCGACATAACCTTGAGAGCGTGCCAGTTCGCGTGCTTCTGGCAGCATGGTCAGGTACCAGTCCATACTCTTGCACAACAGAGTGGTCCGATTCCAGAGCGGAAAATGCGCTGCATGCCACCAATGCATCTCCAGATGCATTTTGCCGAACCAGCTGTTATACATATATCCGGTCTCTTGCGGTGGCATGGACCCACCACTGTGCACCGCACTCAGGAATTGGGATAGGACCACTCTACGCTCCAGTTCAGCGGCACGCGGATCCGAACTGCCATCAAAATCAATCACTCCGCCATCATTCCAGAACTGATTCCAGTGGACCGAGCTTGATCGCAACACTGTATCTGCTGGCAAGGTTTCCGGCTTATGTGCAGCAAAAGATACACTGCACGACCAGATGTCCAAGTCTGGTACGGCCTTGGGAGATAGTGTGAATTCATGAGTTCCCGTCTGTTCCAGTTGGCCTGCGTCCCAGATCCATTCCAATGTATACTCATCTTCATCCAGCACACGTTTCAATGATGCGGAAGTCGAAGTGACCGATGTCAGCACAGTAGAATGTCTGTCATGTTGCTTCCAGTCGGGGAATACTGATTTTGACCAGCTCCGGTGTGTCATATCGGGCGATGGAAATACAACAAACAGTTGCAGACGCTGCTTACGGATTAATTCGGATTGTACACGAATGGCGATACAATCGAGCCGTGGGTCACAGGCTGTCTCTACACGCACTTCTTCCCCCTGCACGGTAAATTCACTGTGCAGAATTCCGGTCCATAGATTCAATTCCTGACGTACCGGGACGACATGGGTGACGCCCGTCTCCTGACCATCTTCTCCTAGCAAACGAAATGAAATGCGTCCAAGCTGAAGTCGATGCGGGTTCTGCCTAAGCCAGTGATAGGCTTCTTCCTTGTCTTCGGGCTTCATGGGGTATGCCACTTTGCGGCCATATGTCTCAAATGCCTGATAGACAATATCCTCATCTCCGAATACATGATGACCGCCCGTATAATGCCAACCCCAGTTGGATTGTGTACCAAGAGGTATTTCATACAGATCTGGATACGTCTGAAGTCCCGTAAAATCAGCACTGAATGCAAATTCTCCATTACCTACTGATAAAGGCGATCTGGGCTCAAGCTGCGTTAATACCGGATGATTCCTGGTGACGACCGATTGTCGATCCATCAATGGCTCTGCCTCCTTGTCATTCTATGGGTTCAAGTATGGGTCAAGATTCCCGTAGTACACCCCTGCGGCTTCGCATTATCTCCCTGTACTTGCCCGGTGTAATGTCTTTGTATTTTCGATACACACGAATAAAGCTGTTCTCATGCTGATAACCCACCATCGTTGCGATCTCGGAAATTCTATAATCCGTATCCAGCAATAGTTCACAGGCACGTTCCATCCGAAGCTTGGTGAAATATCCGTGGATGGTATCACCCATTTCCTGCTTGAACAACTGGCTTGCCAAACTGCTTCCGATCCCGGCATGCTCGGCAATCTCCTGAATGCTTACCGGGTCTTCCAGGTGCTTGTTCATAAACGTAATCATCTGTTGGCACAGTATGAAATCCTTGCTAAGCATAAGGCTACCGAACCAATCAGCCAAACCTTCGATCTGGCTTCGCAGCACTTCACAGACAGCCTCCAGATGCATGGTCCGCATATCCACCATTTCGAGTCCGCAACCTTCTGTCTCGCGCTTCAGGCGAATTCGGTCAATTGTAGCTGCAACAGCTTCAAGAAAGGCCAGCGCTGATGAAGGATGCCATTGCTCGTGCGTCATTCGACCGACTATCTTGTCAAAAGTCCTAAGGGCCTCTTCGCCCCTGCCTGCTTCGACGGTCTCCGTCAGTTGAGTCATGATTTCATGTTCTTCCGATGTGTTCTCGGTCGGTTGCAGACCCGAGATCTCTTCAAACGAAATAACTCGTTCATACCCCCAGTAGAATCTGTAATCCAGCGCACTCTCCGCCTCATGCATGGCTCGCTGAAGTCGCATGAATCCGTCGTGCCCCCCGCTTACGCCGCTCGACACCTGAAACTTGAGCAAGCGAGGAATCATGCCAATCGTCTCTCGTATTGCTGTGGCTACGCTCTTGCTACCGCCAGAATGAATCGGTTGCAGCATCACGAGCATCCGGTCTCTGCCTAGATCGGCTGATAACACCCGCCATTGTCCAGACAACAATTCAGCTATGATATTACCAATGGCAAATTTCAGCAGGGAGTGATCTGACTTCGTAAAGCGCTCACACCAGGCCTTATAGTTGTCAATCGACAACATGGCAATAGAGAGTGGCTCATCGCTCCAATCCTTGAAATAACGGCACCATTTCTCGCTAATTTCTCGACTTCCTGTCATATGTCCGTTATAGATATCCGTCAGAAATTTGGATGAAGCTTCCGGAAGGGTCTGCCTGAGATTGATGGCCTGCTGAGCATGATCCGTTAGCAGTTGCCCCGTTATTTTCTCCAGATCAATCTGCTCCGGATGGATTCTCTCCTGGTCGTACCCGCTGAGCAGTTGTCTCATGCGTCTTACCGGTCTAAAAGCAGCTGCATTGTAAACTGTGATCGTAACCGCTCCTGCTACAAGAGCCAACAAAGATACGATAAAAACAATATTGCGGATCTTCTGTGCATTAGCCAGGAGACTGTCTTGTGATATCACGGACAGATAACGCCATCCGGTGTACGGTGAAATGGTCTGTGAAGCCAGTAAAAGCTTACCTTCATGTTTAAACTCACCAAGCTTTTCACCATCCAGTTGGGTGAGTACATGACTGACCGCTTCCTCTCCGACGGCATAATTGCCGAGATCATATAAAGGCTGGTTGTTCGTGTCGAGGATGAACCGATGGCTGTCAAGGTCGGAGACGGATGAGAGTAGCATGTGCTCGAACATCTTCTCTGTCTTGAAATTAACTGCGATAATCCCTTTCAACTCGCCAGCGATCATTATTTTTCGGTAAAGTGTAATTTGCGGCATGGACACACCAGAAGATGTGGAAATCTCACGTTGCTTGACCAGCATGGGACGCTCTTCAAGTTCATCGGCAACGCTAACCCAATCCGAATCCGGGAAATTAACCTTGCTGGAGCTGTAGCCTTGTGGGAAGGCAACAATGCTCTCTCGATTCATATCAAAAATGTAAGCGCTCTTAATAAAGGACGTACTACTGATTAAGGTTTCCAGAAATTGTACCAGTTCCGTAATATTGCGGTATGATCCCTGTACTTCATTGGTGAGAAATCGGTATACATTACTGTTCAGTGCAATTTTCACCGCAATCTGATCACTTTCCCGGATCACTTCATCAATATCATTCATGCTGATACGCAGCATCTGGTGTTGCGGCTCACTTAATTCCTGCTGTAACACCGATTTGGAAGAATAATACGTCGTCATCCCCACCGCAATAATAATCATGAAGACAACAACAGTCAGAATCAGCAGCAGCCGGGTCTGGGTATTGGTGACATTGAATTTTAGCCACTTTAAGAAGGAAAGGGTCACAATTATCCCACCTCATATGCAATATACCGATATTATACCGTTCCCATATGCCCAATACGACCCGGTCCAACAGCCTATTTTCTCCCTCTAAAAAGATGATTTCTCCAATTTCTCCGGTGTTCCGACCCTTTCCGTAGCGAAAACCGGCGTGTTTGTCTGCCATTCTTGCATGGAAATTGTTTCAAGCCCAGCAAGAAGTACAATACCGATCCCGTGGGTGTCATTCAGATTCCAACCCAGTTCATGCTTGTAATAGTGATTCGTGAAGGAGTAGCTGGAGCCACGACATACACCGTATACATTGCCTCTTTTATCAATTGTGCGCTCCGAAAGCCCCTTCCACCCTTGATACGCACTTTGTGCATAGGGTTTCGGATCTAAAAGCCAGCCCATTCGCACCCCTCGGGCATACGCATAGATGAACATGGAGGTACAGGATGTTTCCTCATACGACTCCGGGTCCGTTAATACCTGATGCCACAGTCCGTTTCTGCCCTGCAATGCCAAGTACCCTTCACACAATTCCCTGTAGAACTGAATGAGAACTGTATAGGATGAATGCTCTTGAGGAAGGGCCGTGAGCAGCTCCGATATGGAGAACAGTACCCAGCCGTTGCCTCGGCCCCAAGGGGTCCGTGTTGGCTCACCTCGCTCCACATCGAATACATGGGACATGATTTGACGCTCTGGAATATACAGATACTTTTTATACAAAAGAACCTGTCTTGCCGCTTCATCCAGCAGCTTATCGTCACCCGACCATTCGGCGTATCTACACAGGAACGGGATGCTCATATACAGATCATCACACCACATCGTGTTATCCATTGATCTGGAGACACCAATCTTGCGGTATAAAGTGCCATCTTCCAGACGGGACTGTTGATGCAAAATATAGTCAGCGATATGAGCTGCCGTCTCTGAAACGCCGTCCAACTTGCGTTCCCGATCGGCAAGCAGCATGGTGGCGCCGAAAGATCCACAGTCGTCCAGGCTGTCGATATGGGAGAGCTGATTATTCAGCCCAGCTGCACCATAACGTTCTCTGTCCCATAAGGAGTAGCTGAAACGTGAAGAGGCAAATTCAATGTGATTCAGCACGTAATCTCGAATATCCGATCGTTGACCCGCTTTGCCAAGCTGAAGCAACCCGTATAACGTGACGCCCAGGGGATAGTTCCATCGGCCGAACCATTCATTTTCCAGAAATGGACGTACCTCTCCTTCTGGCAGCTCTGTTCGCCAGTATACGTCTTCAC
Source organism: Paenibacillus amylolyticus (assembly GCF_047302515.1). Classification (GTDB taxonomy): domain Bacteria; phylum Bacillota; class Bacilli; order Paenibacillales; family Paenibacillaceae; genus Paenibacillus; species Paenibacillus amylolyticus_G. The sequence continues at coordinate 2,730,251 of NZ_CP168019.1, forward strand.
CTGTTCCGCTACGAGCAGTCCGCTTCATCTTCTGGCAGGAAGCCAGATCAATCTCCTGTTCCGCTTGAAAAGGACCCAGGTACAGCCACTTGCCTCTGTGCCCTTTCACATCCAGTGCGGGTGTCAACATCTTATCTGTAGTTGCATCCATACGGAATCCCCAATCCCGGTCTCCACCTACACAGTTCGCTGTCAGATCTTGCACGGCAGCAGACAATGGCAGTTCGAAGCGAAAGCGTCCGGCCTGCTCTTGATGGAATACCACCTTTCCCTCCACCGAGAATTCAATCGGGCTGTAGGCCTCACCAGAGATTAGCATAGCCTCCTTGCCACATTTCGTACCACTTATCTTCGTCCATGCATACGCAGACATGCCACTGGTCAGTCCATACATCCGTGCCAACTGTCCATAAGGCGATGCCTTCTCGTGGTCTTCCTCCCGAGGCAACCAGTTAACGCCAGTGGCCTTCTCTCGCATGGGGCCAGAAGGAATTTCCGACAACGGAAAATCCAACGGCTCGCTGTAGAGCCAGCCTTCTTCCCCATCTCGTTCGAGCGACGGCACAATGAAGTGAAGTGGTTTGTTCTTCCGGGAGCCAGTGCCAAACTGCCCACCTCCCCCATTTTCGCCTGATTTGAATTCAAGAACGAAATGATTCCAGCCTCTGACCAGCCCACATTTTAGTTTCAGAACAGGTATAGCTGGATATTCCTCTTCAGGTGCAGAACCATAGATCAGCACGCCATTATGATATAGCCTAACAGGTCCGAAGCAGGTGATATGAAAAACAAATTCCTGATCACTGTCGCTCCAAAGTTTCGCCCAAGTATAGACATGTTGACCTTTGCTCATGTTGGGAAATAAATCCCCCAGCGGGAAGACGTAGCGGTGATCATCGCACTTGCGCACAAGTCCTGGCCTACTCACTCTGTAGACCGGGGGATGCGGAGAATTGGCTCCAATATATCTTCCAGCAATGCTCATCAGGGCGTGCATAACGTCTTCACCACTCTGATAAGCCATACTCTCCTCCGGTTCAAAATAAACGTGGCTACTCATGTCACTTCTCCTTTGTGCGTGGGTACTCTGCTGTTCCAACCACCCAGCACTTCGTCTACGGTAATCGGCCGATGCTTTTCCACGGATCGCCATACTGCTTCTCCAGCGGCAACGGAATAAGCGCCGTCTTCAGCGCCCGACAGAATTCGGTAAGGGCGTCTCTTATCTTCGCCGAGGAAAATATCCTCCAGCAGCAGCGGATCTCCTCCTCCATGCCCGCCTTCTCGATGGACAACATGGATCGTCTCTTTTGAACCAAAGAGCGGAAAGTAATCGATCGTCTGAACTGGTGTGGGAAAAGGCGTCCGGTCCGGCATATGATACTCCAATGTTTCTAGCCTGCCCTTCGTGCCATTTATCGCCAATCGGTACCCTTCGTATGGAAGTGAGAAATTGACCGAATAACTCATCAGCGCGCCGCCACTATATTTCACGGTTGCGGCATACGTGTCTTCAATCTCAATGGTGGAATCGAAGATACACTGGTCGGGACGGTATGAAGTGTACGGAAACTCCTGCTGGCTTGCTATACCGAGCTGGTTCAGATGGTCATCCGGTACCCGGATCTGACGACTGCGGGACGTCCAGCGGGAATAATAGGCACAATCTTCTGAGACATGGCATGTACGGCAATGTCTCCCGTCCTCCTGTGCCGGATTCCATTCACCTTCAGCCCCGTAATAGTTCAGTGCTCCATAGGCAAAAACTTCAACTGGCTTTTGATTGATCCACCACTGGACCAGATCAAAGTGGTGAGTACTTTTATGGACAGACAGACCGCCTGAGAATGCCCGTTCACGGTTCCACCGTTTAAAATAACTGGAGCCGTGATGGGTATCGATATACCAGTTAAGGTCGATGGAAGTGACGCGACCGAGTTTCCCCTCCTGAATTAATTCCTTGATGCGCATGTGGATCGGCATATACCGATAATTGAACGTTACGATGACGTTGCCCTTACTCCTTGCTTCCGCTTCAAGAATGCGTCTGGCATCAGCGCCTGTAGTCGTCATCGGCTTTTCGGTAATAACATCGAGATCCCGCTCCAACGCGGCAACAATATAGTGGGCATGAGTATCGTCCCTGCCAGCCACGATGATACAGTCGGGCCGAGTCTCATCAACCATGACCCCGAAATCCGAAGCTCCATATACTGCTACTTCTGTGTGCTCAGGAAAACGGGCGCGATAGACTTCAAATCGTGCAGGATCGCTATCCAGCAGGGCGACAACCTCTGAATTATGAGAGAACAGCTCATGAATTGGTTTTGCAAATTGTCCCAATGCTCTGCCGCTGACCCCGCATAGGGCATATCTCTTTTTCATTTTCTCACCTTCTCATACCATTCCTGTACACGCTGGGTGACCACTTCGCCCCCGGAAGCATTCCATTTCTTCACATATTCATCATAAGCCTCGATCGGCAGCTCGCCGATGACAATCTTGGTCAATACCTCTTGAAACAACTTGTGAGACTGGATATCAGGAAAACCTTCATACACAGAGGCTGGCAGACCGTCACCTGCAATTTGCCGTGCATCGGCAGTACTGACTTCGAACATGTCTTTGACCATTTGCTGCTGATCTTCCGGATATGTCTCTTCAATTCGTTTATTCATGTCTTCTGCTGTGGTCAGATTCTTCATACCCAAGGCAAGCGGTTTGTTGTCAGCAGGTGGAAGAATAACTTTGCGTCCATCCTTGACTTCATGCTGCTCACCTTCAAGACCGAAGCGACCAAACTCATCATTTTCAGGATTATAGAAGAAGTCCAGTAACTTCAGCGCATTTGGCGCATTATCCTGTTTGGTGGCTGGGATCATCCATTCCGGTTCACCCATGCTTTTTTGGGTGACAAAAGCTTCAAACCCGTCGGCTTTGGGCAACGGCATTGCTGCAATGTAGGCATCTGGAGCCTGGGTCAGCATCGCATTGTACCTATCTCGCACATTTGCAGGCAAATGGTACCAGCTGCCTACGAGGTTATTATTGATTTTGGCCTGCCACACTTCCCCTTTGTTCAGGAAGGTTTCATTGTCCAGCAGTTTTTCCACATATAACATGCGAATGAACTTGATTGCTTCCCGCATATTGTCGGTAGTTCCTGCGTACTGGATCTTTCCATCGTATTCATCCCATTCGGGATACCCTTCCCACATCGCTACCCCGTACATCGCAAACAAATGGTCCATCCATCTGCCGAATTCCCTGCCGCTTGTTGGCAGTTCATCCGTTTTGCCGTTGCCATTCGGGTCCTTGTCACGGAAAGCTGTGAGTAGCTCGACATAATCATCAGTGGTCTTTGGCATCTCCATGCCCACCTTATCCACCCAATCCTGACGAATTAACGGTGCACGTTCAGGCACAAGGAATACCTTGGGTACATAATAGATTTTGCCATCAGGGGAAGCAGAGCGAACGATATCCCAAGCTTCCTGAGGAATACTCTCCCACACATGGGGTGCATATTCAGGCAGCAGTTCATCCAGTGGTAACGCGCCTCCCTGCTGAATCAGTGTCTGCTCAATGCCTCCAATCGGACGCAGGATATCTGGCAGTTCATCGGAAGCAATCATCAGGTTCAAGTATTCGGATGGCTCCGAACCGGGAGGCGTTGTAATGAGCTCATACTGGACCCCCGTCTGTTCAGCAATGTATTTCACATGTGGATTATCCGCAGTTGGCAAGCTGCCAACGCCCATATGGCTTTTGAATACTTTGACTTTTACAGCTCCACCACTGCCTTCGTCGTTACCAACGTCATTTCCGGAATTTGTAGTAGCAGAGCCACAACCAGCGACCAACAGCATGGCTAGACTGAGCATTAGCGGCATCATCTTGCGACTCAGTTGTTTTCTCATGGAATCATCCCCCTGAACATGATTTATTCTTTCAGTGATCCGAGCAATGAACCTTTCACAAAATACTTCTGTAGATAAGGATACACCAAAATAATGGGAACGCTTGCAAAAAGTATTGTCGCTGCCTTTAACGTGGTTGTATTGAAGTTGTAATCCCCAAGAAACATATTTACCTGGGCCAGTTCCTCCGGGCTGGTTAAATACGCTCGCAGCTTCATCTGCAAAGGCCAGAGCCCTGGATCACGTAGAAACAGTACCGCCCGCTGGAACGTGTTCCAGTATCCCACCGCATAGAACAGACTGACCGTAGCCAGAACCGGCTTGGATAGCGGCAAATAAATCTGAAACAGAATTCGGAAGTCATGGCAACCGTCGATTCGGGCCGTGTCATCAAGTTCTTTGGGCAAGCTCATGAAAAAGGTACGCAGAATGACCATATTAAATGTGCCAATTACACCAGGAATAATCAGGGACCAGATGGAATTCATCATGCCCAGCTCCCTCACCGTCAGAAAGAATGGAATCATCGGGGCATTGAAAATCATCGTAATTACGATGCCCAGCATGACTTGTTTCCGAATCATGAATTCTCTGCGCGATAACGGAAAAGCGGTCAGCACTGAAAATAACATACTAAGCGCAGTACCCACTACCGTAATGAATACGGTTACACCAAACGACTGCCATAAGCCCGAGCTTTGTAGAATGTGTTTCCATGACGCGAAAGTAAAGCCGACGGGCCACAGAAATACTTCTTTGGAGTCTGCCGCAATCGGCGAACTGAGGGAAACCGCAAGCAGATGTAGCAAAGGAAGGAGCATCGTAAAGGCCGCAAGCGTCAGGAAAATGTAGTTGGCGGTTTGGAACAGTTTTTCTCCAATCGTCTGCTTGATCATTACCACAACCCCTCTCCTGATTTTCTCGCAAGCCGATTGAAGACCCAGAGTAGAATGAAGCCAATCACCGACTGAAATAGACCAATCGCTGTTGTTACGCTATATTGCCCTTGCAGGACACCAGAGCGGTATACATACGTTTCAATGATATCCCCTACCGAGTAGGTCATCGGTGTCAGCAAGTTATAGATCTGATCAAAGCCAAGTTCCAGGAAATTGCCGATATTCAGCAGGAACAGGGTTAAGATCGTTGGGAACAACGCAGGTAATGTAATGTAGATCGTCTGTTTCCAACGATTCGCTCCATCCATCACTGCCGCTTCATATTGCGTGGGATCAATGCCACTTACCGCAGCGAGGTATATAATCGTTCCCCAACCTACCTCTTTCCAGATGGAGGACAGCACAACAATAGGTCGGAAATATTGCTCCTGCTGCATATACAGGATCGGCTCGAACCCGAACCATCCACGGACAGCGTTTACAAAACCACCCGAGGCTAGCACCTCAAACACAATCCCCCCGACAACAACCCAGGAGAGAAAATGAGGCAGATAAAACAGACTCTGCAAAAAGCGTTTGGCAATCATTTTTCTCACTTCGTTGAACAAGAGCGCCAGCAGGATGGGAGCAGGAAATCCGATCACCAGTTTGTATAAGGCAATCAGAGCTGTATTCCGAAGCACGTGATAAAAATCCTGATACGTAAAAATAAACTTGAAGTTATCCAGGCCAACCCATGGGCTGCTCCATATGCCTTTCATAATCTGAAAGTTCTGAAATGCAATCACGCTTCCGCCAAGTGGAATGTACTTGAAAATAATATAGAACAAAATGCCGGGCAGGATCATGACATACAACATCCAGTGTTTTCGAATGTTACGCAGATAACTTGGTTTGACGGGTTTGTTGACTTTAACCCCGGGTTGCAACGTTGATGTTTCCGACAGCTCAGCCATACGATCGCGGGCCCCCTTTGACAGAATGATGGTGAATGACGAGCAGGCTCCTCTGTTCACATGTTAATGGAGAGCGGGGTCAGCAACAATCGTTCAATCAGCCATAGCATGAGCCAATCGCTTGCGTGACGCGGGTTTGCAGGATCGGTTCATTCACTGGTGGAATGGTTGGTACTACTTTGGCAACAAAAAAAGCCGCCATAGGCGACCTTTCAAGTCATTCATCAAAGCTATTCTCCCAGAAAGATTACTTCGGTTTCCAATTCAACTTGGAACGTATCATATACTTTCTTCTGAATAAATTGGATCAGATCCATATAATCCTGGGCTGTAGCGTGATCCACATTTACGATAAAACCTGCATGCTTCATGGAAATTTCAGCGCCTCCGATGCGAGTGCCCTGCAAGTTACAATCCTGAATCAGTTTACCGGCAAAATGTCCCTCAGGTCGTTTAAATACACTTCCACAAGAGGGGAATTCAAGCGGCTGCTTGGATTCTCTCAAGAACGTTAATTCCTTCATCTTGCTTGCAATATCTTCCTTGTTTCCTTTTTTGAGTCCGAATTCGGCCTCCAGTATGATATAGTGATCCATCTTGAAGAGACTATTTCGATAACCAAACTTCATCTCTTCTCGCGGGATCTCCAACACTGCGCCGTCTTTGGTGATCACAGTTGCACGTTCAACAACATCGGCGATCTGACCGCCATAAGCACCCGCATTCATGTAGAGTGCGCCCCCCGTGCTGCCGGGAATGCCACAAGCAAACTCCAAACCGGTCAAGCTATGCTCCAAAGCAAGTCTGGATACATCAATGATATCAACGCCGCTTTGCGCAATCATGCTGTCCTCATTCACTTCAATTTGATCGAAGTGGCTAAGAGAAATCGTTACTCCCCGGATGCCCCCGTCTTTAATAATGACGTTTGAGCCTTTTCCAATGACCGTCAGAGGTAACTGATGTAAGTTGGCAATTTCCACGATTTTAGTGATTTCGTCTATCGTTGTTGGATGGATGAGAATATCTGCGTTGCCACCTATTTTAATAAACGTGTGATTTTTTAGTGGTTCATTGAATTTCACTTTTTCCAAAGGTATCTGATGCTCAAAAATATTCATGATTTTCTCTCCCTGCGTTCTCAAAAAGAACATGATTCTTCTATTTTAAATGGAAATGCACTCACTTTACAATCCATCACATTTATTTCACTTCACTTAGCCGTATAATGTATCCTTTCTTCCCTATATTATGATATATGATATTCATCTAACCATGAGGGATGTTACTTTCTCAATTCCTAAGAAAAAATATAAAAAAACGCTACTGACAACTTCAATAGCGCTTGGTTTGTACACCGATTTCGTTACTGTCAAAAATCAAGGATTTACGTGGTTGGCATATCCGTATCTGTCAGCTTGGCCGATAGCTCCCATAAACGAATAGCTTGCTCGGGGTCGATAGCATACTTCTTGACCCCATAGAAACCCCCATCCTCTGGAGCCATTTCACTGATGTCACAATCCTCGCAGTAGACACCACCTTTTCCCTCAAGCTGAGGTGAAGTTGCTGCCCAGACTTGCGTCGCTGCCCCCTGCTCAGGTGTTTTGAACGCAGGATTGGCTACTTGTCCAGATTCATCAATCCAGCCCAGAGCAATCATTTCCTCTTTGGGCATATGACGCTGTAGTGGTGTCATAATTCCGCCTGGATGAACTGAGAAAGCCCTTACTCCGTGCTCTGCACCTCGACGATCCAGCTCAACGCTGAATAAAATAGTTGCTGTTTTGGACTGTCCATAGGCAGGGAATTTCTCATAGCCATGTTCAAATTGGATGTCATCCCAACGAATCGGTGAGAAATGATGTCCCGCTGATGCCAAGGAAACAACACGTGCTCCCCCCTGACTAGTGAGTGCTGGCCATAACAGATTAGTCAGGGCAAAGTGGCCCAGATGATTGGTTGCAAATTGAGCTTCCCAGCCCGGACCTACTCTTGTCTCCGGACAAGCCATGATGCCCGCATTAAGAATCAGCATGTCAATGTTCCGATCACTCGCCAGAAACCGCTCGGCAAAAGCACGAACGCTGGATAAATCAGCGAGGTCCAGTGCATCTATTTCAACACCTTCCAGACCGGAGAGTGCTTCCTGAGCAACAGCAGGACGACGTGCAGTCACCACTACCCGGGCCCCCGCATTAACAAGCGCACGTGTCGTCTCCAACCCGAGGCCGGAATATCCACCCGTTACAATAGCAAGCTGTCCTGACAAGTCCAGATCTCTCAATACATCCTCCGCTGTACTGTTATGATTGAAGCCAGAGCCCATTTTATGTTGTAAAGTTCTAATATTATTTTCCTGTTTCATTCTGTTCATCTCCTTGGCAATATTTCTCTTCTTCTTCAAAGTCTACACCCTAGAGCGTACTCTAAGTCAAATGGAAGTGAATACATCACCTCGCAACTTCTCCATGCAATCTGCAAAAGTAAAAAAGCCGCCAGTTGGCGACTTTCGTTGAAATGATTATAGTCATCCAAGTTACGAATCACCCTGAACGGTGGATAACGAAACAAGGACCGGACTGGCGAAATCAGAGCCCTCTTCTCCTTTTGGATTATGAAGACGGAATAGAAATGCTTCCTCTTCTTCTGATTTCCAGACCATATAATCGCTAATGCCTTCTTCACCAGAGGCCTGAAGATAGAGCTCGGCATAACCAAGCGGGTGTTCTACCAGTTCTCCACTATAATCTGATACCTTACCGGCTTTTACTAATTCTTCTTTACCCGCTGTCTCCAGTTCTGCCAGATTATAATCCGAAGGCAGTGGTTCAATATCCACATAATAGTCAGAGTTACTAGTCAGTGACAGACGGCCTTGAGCAGCATCAAATGTGAATTTCTCGAATACGTACAAGGAAAATCCTTCTCCTTGTTGCAAGGTCGCCTCTAGTGATTGATTGCCATCTGCGGTCAACATTTCAAAACTTGCGGTCTGTGGACGCTCCGTTTCATTTGCTTCTTCTGTTCCATCTGTTTCAGATGGTTGTTCATTTCCTGTTGAAGGTGCTGGAGCAGGTTCACCTACTGGCATTGATGGTTGAGGGCTAGGCAAAGGTTCATTACTACCAGAGCAAGCTGCAAGTGTTAGAACTATAACGACTAACGAGATACTCATCATAATAGAACGTGGTTGAAACATCAGGTTCATTCCTCCCTGTCTATATTCTGCGCTTACATGTTATTACCCATGGCAGAGACTCGGAACCCATAGGTCCAACCTATGAGTTTATCCATAATCAGTATTTCCCTAGGGTCAGGGAAGAACCCTTGATACGGACATCTATTACCGCCAGTGCTGGTTAGAAACGATACATCAAAGTGGTTTTTCTGAGGAAGCCATGTCGGCTTCAATAGAAAGACGCAAGGTGGATATCAATGCCACGCTGGAGGATCAATTGGTGTGGTTGGAGGAAGCGGGGTTTCGCGTGGCAGATTGCATGTATAAATACTTGGACTTTGCAGTGTTTTATGCGCAAAAATAAAAAAAGACCGGATTATGAGCTAGCTATGCCGTAATCCAGTCTTCTCACATATTTTTCATTCTAAATCACTTATTTCAGCGACGCTGGCAGCTTAACGCCGAGAAGTTTGCCTTCGGCTTGGATGATGATCATTCCGTTTGTCTTCAATGTCGTGTTATGCAGATCTCCCCCGGTAGCGACTCGAAAAGCTGGCTGACCCGTCATCCTGTTGAGGGCAAGCAGGGTGCCGTTACGTTGAGCTCGATACATTCCTTTACCGTATAACATCAATCTGAGAAACCGGGGCATAACCATGCCACTGAACCTCCTGACCATTAGCCAGCTTAATGCCTTATAAACATAACGTGTGGTGGGTCCGCATAGTTACCGGATTGTTAAATTATTCTAATAAAAAATCAAAAAAGCCGCCATAAGGCGACTTCCTGAATACGACATTATTTGTGTGACAAGATGCGAATGTGACTTTGTAACGCAGACCCTGCTTTACTTTAGTTGGATCTGGAAGACATCACCGGAGTCCCCACCAAAAACGATAAAACCACTTTTCGGGAGTTTCGTCGATTCCTGATTGGTTGCTACAGAGAAGTCAACCATTTCCCCTTTATCATTATACACTGCATAACCTCCGGTCTTCGGAGAATCCACCGTGATGGATTTGTTACCCGATCGGTCGTCGATCGCATACCACCGGGCTTGACCGTTTGCAGGAATAGTCGTAATTCCTTTTTTCCCACCAAAGATTGGAGTAATCGCATCCTCGGCAATGTATTCCTGCCCATCCTGGAGAAGAATCTCGGCGCCATTCTTTGTGTAAAATTTCAGATCAAACGCGTCTCTTCCATTCATCACAGGAATCTCGGCGATATTCTCTGCGTTGTTTGCATCCATAATTTGCGTGCCATTAGCATAGCCATTTTTGGCATCAACAGACAGGTTCTTGATCAGCATGGATGGAAGCAGATAAAAGATCGATGTTATTTTTTCATCCAACGCGTAATATTTCGAGCCGTCACGAGCTGTCCATTTCTCTTTGGTTGCTGCGTCCAGTGCGTTATGCTCCAGTTTTTGATAATCATACGTGTTCATCACCGTTTGGCCTATGCCGGGTAACGTAATCATGCCCTGAACTTTAACATACACCTTGTCATTACGTTCCTTCACAAAACTAGCTTTTACACTGCCATCCGCACTTGTAAAATGTTCGTCGCCTGTGTACACATATTTCTGCTCAGGAATAATTCCTCCCAGCAAAGCAGGTAGTTGCATCTCACCATCCTTAATCGTTATATCCAATGTCTCTCCTACCGTACCATAGAGACCAGAGTACGAATTTAATTCTGTTGGCATCTTCACTTTGACAGGTGGTGAGAAGGTCTGATCGGGTTTAACCTTGTCAATGATGCCTTGATCCGCCAGAACTTCCAGCAGCACTTTGCTGGCAAACATCTGATTGTAGATGGAAGATCCGCCAGATGATAGAACCGCCATTGAAATATCATGTTCAGGTATAGTGATTAACACGGCATGGTACAACATGGTATCCCCGCCTTTGGCAAGCGCGGTAACCCCATAATCGCTGAAAGGTGCAAGGTCAACCGAATCCCATCCCAAGCCATAATTGATCGTATTTTGCTCATCAGATACCCATATGCCCTTACGATATTCATGAGATTGCATGGCCTTCACAGCAGATTCGGACAGAATATCCGGTCTGTTCCCCATTAAAACCTCTCCGAATTGACTCAATTCTTCTGCGGTAGAGTACACTCCGCCTGTGCCGATAATGTTTGCATTTTCGGTAGGCATCTTCATCTCAAGTGTAGGCCAATAGGTTTCGGATAATTGCGCTCTGTCAAAGGAATCTAGTGGTGTCTTCGTTGATTCCAACTTCAACGGCTCGCTGATGAACTTGGCGATATATTCGCTGTAGCTTAATCCACTCACCCGTTCAACCAGAATTTCAAGCAATTGAAAACCGTCATTGGCGTAGACGGAGTATGCGCCAGGTTTGGATTTCAGTTTTTCGGACTGAAGTTTGAGCAATAACTCATCATGATTGCGGGTGTCATTATCTTCAAACAACATGCTGTTTCCATAATGTGTACCGTAAAGACCGGATGAATGATTCATCAACATGCGCGGTGTGATTTGAGTATAGCGCGCATCTGCCATTTTAAAGTCTTTGATATACGAAGTAAGCGGCTCATCCAGATCTATTTTACCGGAATCAACCAGCTTAATGGCGGCTGCCGTAACAACCATTTTGCTAACCGAGCCTATGCCATACATGCTATCCTTGTCTATTGGCTTCTGTGATGCCTTATCGTGCAATCCGACACTATCTGATAAAATATATTCCCCTTCATCCATGATCGCATATTGCACACTGGTGACACCGTAGTTTTGCACCATCTCCTTGGCGATCTGCTCCGCCCGTGCCTCAATCGTACCGCTGTTATTCGCCTCTGCGCTGACATCTGCCAGCGGCGTAATTACAAGCACCGCTGTACATAAAAGACTAATTAATTTTTTCATCCCATGTCCTCCCTCAAATGTTCTTATGAATGAATTCATCATATCCGGGAAGAGACTGATCAAACGCAAACGGACCCTGAATGGAAAAAAACAACCCCTGAACGGCAGGTTCAGGGGTTGTCGGTGTGGAACGGAAGCACGACCATGTTGTTAAATTTCCGATGCTGATGCTCAATACTCATATGTCCACCATATTTCTCGCACATTCGCGATATATTGGTTAGACCGATCCCATGGTACTCCGGATTGGGTTTGTCACTTTTCAAGTCAACGATCGGTTGTTCCACATGATTCATAATCTGGATGACAAGTGCAGATGATGTGGAATGAATGGCAATGAGGATATATCGATCCTCGGCCTGTCTAACCTTCTTGGAGGCCTCAATTGCGTTATCAAGCATGTTACCCAGCACCACACACAGATCATATCGATCGATCTGGATATGCTGCGAGTGGAGCTGGATTTTGGTGTCGATTTTGATCCCGTTTGCCTGCCCCATAGCCAAGGTATTTGTAACGAGTGCATCAATGACCAGATTGCCAGAGTTCACCCGCTGATACGCACCTTCAATGGTATCTAATGTAGACTTAATATGGTCACCTGCCGCTGCCAGTTCGTTACGTTGGATACATTCATCAATATACAGAAATTGCTGATTGATATCATGGATGATGGATTTAATGTTTTTGAAACTGTGAACGGTCTTCTCATAGTTGGCATCCTGGTAGTCCATCTGACGCTGCAACTGGGTATTTTCATGCGCAAGCTGTACCTTTTCCACCATATTATCAAATACATATACAATGAACACGTTGAGAAATAGCGAGCCTAGTACAGAAAAGACGTAGAATATGTTTTTTTCACTATATATGGAGGCTACATTGATCTGATAGATCGTAATAATGGGTACGATAAGAAACAGCAAATAATAACGATAATGCACGGCAAAACTTCTGCGTTTGGCCACTAAACGTACAATTTGAATAACAATGAACATAATACTGCAACCAACCAGCATCACCTTGGAGAGAATCCAGTGGTCTTCCCCGTTGAACTGTTCCCATGAAATGAAATCTGTGGATTCCAAAACTCCGAGAATATATACAGCTATCGTATTTGCCATTGTAATCAGAACCGCATACAGGATGGTAAAAACAAGCTTGATTTTGAACTCCACTTCATAGGACTGTGCCAGACTGAAGATTAACAGCAGAGCAACAGCAGTAGAAACGATATCAGAGAAGGAAGAGACCAAATAAAAATAACCCAACATGACAAATACCATGAAATAGATCGCTCTGCGCGGCTTTCGTCTGGACTTGCCCAACACAGAATCAAAATAAAAATTCGCCTGAAATGCCATAAGTAAGGTCACAAAGATGATGGAAAAGATCATATAGGTATCCATATCATTGAATCCTCATGATCATATATTTGGTGTAGGCATCCTTGATTTCTTTGACCTTGGATCGACCTATGGGCAGTTCCGTTCCATTCAGCATAATGACTTGGGTACCGGAAAACTTCTGAACATGCATAAGGTTAATGATAATCGAGCGATGTATCTGCAAAAAACCATGGTCTTTCAAACCAGATGCGTAGCTAGATAGAATGCCTTTGGTCTCATGTACATTTTCCTGTGTTACAAAATTCAACTTGTTCTTGATTGTTAAACTTTTGACGACCTCAATCCAGAGAATATCATCATATTTCAGCAACAGTTCATCATAGTCTGATTTGATTAGTACATACTTTTTGTCCAATGCCTGAAAATATTGACACAGCTTAATCATCTTTTCCTCGAAAACTTGCGGCTGGATTGGCTTGATCAGATATTGAAAGGTGATGACATCAAAGCTCTCCACCATATATTCCGGGTAACTGGTCAGAAACATAATCTGTACATCCAGAAACTTCATGATCCTGATCTCTTTAGCGGTCTGAATCCCGTTCATTCCGCCCATCTCCACATCCAAGATGAGAATATTGAATGTGTCCCCAACCTCTCTGTAGTGTGAGAGCAGTTGTTCACCAGATGTGAATAGGCTAATTTGAAAATCAAAATTGGTTTTTAGAGATAAGGAGACCAGCATCGTTTTCACACGTTCTCGTTGCTGCTCCTCATCATCACAGATTGCAATATTGAACATGGGGGAACATCCGCCTTTCATCGACATCGACTCTGAATTTCACTCTCGAATATACTATTTTAGCATAGGTTTCGGAGTCGAATGGGGATGAAATGCATTATTTCGACCCTAAAACGCAGATCAACAAAAAAAGTCGCCACATTGGCGACTCTTGAGCTTGAAACCTTCTCCAGCCATTCCTATGAAAAGTCCGGTCTGTTATTTTGTTTTTTTGGGCACAGCATGGCGGTAATATCGTATTACCTTGCGATACATCGTCTTGTCCTTTAATTGATTGAATATATATGGGTCAGGTTTGACATTCACTTCAATAATCCAGGGTTTCAGACTGTGGTCAAGGCCGATATCTACACCAATTTGCTTAAGATGCGGGTACTTCTTTTTCATATGACGAGCTATCCGCAGGCTAAGCTCATTCATCTCTTGAACCAGTTCATTCCTGCGTTTGGTGGATGCATGTGATTTTAGCAGCTTGTGAATATCCATCGGTGTACCACCACTATGATAATTGGTTACGATTTTCTTTGGATGACCCAGTCGACCGATGATTCCGGTAGCTTCCCAATGTTTGGTCGGGCTTAGCTGTATCATGACACGGATGTCAAAACGTCTGTTATTGTGCTTAAGAAGATGGATTCCTCTCTGAATCAGATAACTTCTTTTATTCACCAGACGAGTCAGACTGTTATAAAACGATTCAAAACTGTCAAACGTCAGGCGTTTTTGCTCGATCTGATAGACAAAATGTTGCTGACTTTCCATCTCGGCCTTAATAACACCCATCCCGAAAGTACCTCTCTCGGGTTTGACATAGACCATTCCATATTTGCTGATCATGGATTTCAGATTCGTCTTGTTATATTTCTGTGTGTCGGGGATAAACGGTTTAATTAATTCATTATTAATGATCAATTTTGTTTTTAACCACTTGCTTCTTAACGGCTGCAACTTATCAACTCCCATGTCGTAAACTCTCCCTTCAGCAACCGCATCAAAGCCTGCTGTTTGATCAAGATCCTGCAAGCATTATATGTAATACCGATAAAGGAACCCTCAACAAAAGCCCCTATTCGTAAAAATGTATATTTGCACATGCCCTGACCAAAACACTTTTGCACACATACCATATAATGAGTCATCACGATTTGTGCAAGGAGTTGAGAAGATGTCCGTCCAGCCTGGAATCCGGTTGAATAATGCGCCTAAGATTGATGTTCTTATACCAGCGATCGAGAAAGATCTGGCTACCCTTCCCCTCGTCATCGATAACATTCGCCGTTATGTAAAACATCCCATTGGAAGCATATATATTGTTTCTCCGGTCAGCACCAAGATCAGAAAACTCTGTTCCCTTAAAAACTGCATTTTTGTTAATGAGCGATCCGTCCTGCCTATAACCAAAAACGACATACACTACCAGTCCTCCCGATGGAATCGGTCAGGCTGGTTATATCAGCAGCTGCTCAAAATGAACGGAGATTCCATTGTGAAGGCAAAGTACTTTCTAGTCATGGATGCAGATACCGTACTGATTAAACCTCATTCATTTCTTGTAGAAGGCAAAACAGTCTTTTACTGCCGTGACTGGAGCCAGCCGGAATATTTCAATACCTACCGCAAGTTGTTAGGCATGAAAGCTCCGCGTCCCCGCTCTTTTGTCACCCATTATATGCTGTTCGACAAATCGAAACTCGCTGCCTTAAAACAGAAAATTGAAGCGGTTCATAAACTGCCATGGTACAAAGCCATCATCTCCAATATCAATAAGAAAAAGCAGTTTGGTTTCTCCGAGTATGAAACGTATGCCAATTTTATGTATACGAAAAACCCAGGCAGCATGGTCCTTAGAAGTTCCAAGAATAAAAGTCTGAATGTGAACGCTTCTTCGTTAAAAGAGCAACAAATCCGCAATCTGGCTCTTAAATATCGTTCTCTTTCCTTTCATAAACGGAAAATCTATAGTAAAGCTCCCTGAGCTTAAGGAGGAAGCCCATGCATATCGTAATGCTGTGCGGCGGCTCTGGCAAAAGGCTCTGGCCGTTATCCAATGAGCTTCGCTCCAAGCTGTTCATAGATATACTTCCATCACCCGCTGGAGGTAGGGAATCCATGATCAGCAGAGTATGCCGCCAGCTTGACAGTTCATCCCTAACGGATTCAACACTCATTATTTCACATCAAGATCAGGCTAATATTACGGCACGACATACTCAAGGCAAAATACCAGTCATTGGGGAACCTTATAAACGAGGCACTTTTACTGCGGCGGCCTTAGCGACGTTATATCTGCAATCCTTCCGAATGGCCAAGGATGACGATGTGATCTGTATCGCGCCAGCTGATGTGTTCGCAGGTGAAGATTTTTTCAGCAACTTCCAATTACTGCCGGACATATTGAAACATTCTCAAGCCGAGATCGCTTTAATTGGGACAAGGCCTACACATGCTTCAGAACAGTATGGATACATCCTGCCGGGTGGAGAAGAACGTAATGCTTATGCGCCCATAACACAATTTATAGAAAAACCCGAAGCCACCATTGCTGAAACTCTGCTACAACGTGGGGCACTATGGAACTGCGGTGTGTACGCATTCACCGTCGCGTTTATGATATCCCATATTAAAAAAATGGGGCTTCCGGTTCATTATGATCAATTGTCGTCCCTGTATGAAGCGTTACCTGAACGCAGTTTTGACAAGCATGTTGCAGAAAAGGTACAGCGGGCCGTAGTCCTGCCTTATAAGGGAGTATGGCAGGATATCGGAAGCTGGGATACGCTGTGCGCACAGTTAGATACCCATGTAATCGGACACGGTGGAATCTCGGGTTCTTCCTCCGATTCCTATATTATTAACGAGCTTCCCTACCCCATCCAAGTCATTGGCGTGCCAGGTATTATCGCTGCCGCAAGTCCGGATGGCATTCTCATTGCCAACAAAAATAATTCAAATGAAATTAAAGCCCAATTGGGTAACTGGCCATTAAAACCGATGTATGGTGAAGCAACCTGGGGCAGTTATCGTGTCATTGAGAGTTCGTTAGACGATGAGAATACAACTGTAACCACATTAAACATAACGGTTCTACCGGGCAAACATATCGGGTTGAACTGGCATAGAACTGGGTGTAGAGCATGGACCGTGCTTGCAGGCAGTGGGCAAGTGCTTGTCAACGGAAAGGTCATGCAAGTGAGTACGAGCAATCAGTTCGTGATTACCAAGGAGAGTCTCTTTTCTATTCTGGCTGAAACCAGGATGGTGATCCTTGAGGTCCGGATCGGAGTAACAGAGGATAAAGACAATATACTTTTTGAAGAAGAAGATTGGAATGTAATTCTAAAAAGTGCAGGTTCATCTAACGCTTAATGGGAGAATGAACCGATTCAATCTGCATGTCTTATAGCCCCTTCCATTCGCGGAAGGGGCTCATTAGCATATTTAAGGGAAACCTGACACTTCTTCTCCCTACATCTTAGTTAAACAACTTGCGAAGTTCCTCTACTTCCAGACGTGCAACTGGCTGGTAAGCGGAACTTTGTACATAACGCTGGAAGCTGTATAACAACTGTCTGCCCTCCAATGTAGTCATCAGACGCTCCAGATTCAGCGCTCCCATCAGCACTCTCCCCTTCCGGACCCGACACTCCATCAACAGGCCGAGCTTGTGGTTTCGCTCAAAATTGTCAATGGTCTGCACGATCGGATTCAAGTCTTTATCCAACTCATCCAAGATGATTGATGACGACTCGGACACGATGCTCCACCACGGATAAGTTGAGTGCTCCTCTGTGACAAAATGTTCGAAGGCCGGATGATCCTGTTGAATTAACAAGCCCATTGTGCCCACAGGAACTTCTCTTTTCATATTCTCCGAGATGGATCGGAACATAGGGTAAGACCAGAAATCGGTGCTATAGAAACCTTGGATCGCGTGTTGAAGCTGGTCGGGATTTGGGAAAAGCATGATATCCTCTCCCTGCTCTAGCAACACCAGCGCTACTTCGGAGAGTTCGGTAAAGAGATTTAATCCGGTCAATTCCACGTCCAGTTGGCTCGGGTAGGCCCAAAGGTCATAGGACTTACGGATATCCGTGCCCGGAATAGACAATCTCAGCTCCGCTTTGCTCATATTGGAGACTTCCGGGATACGAATGCTGAGATCCGTGATACTCACATAATGTTCTCCATGGAACGCTGGCAGGTCTGCTTTCCCTTCCATTAGGACGCTTCCTTCGATCTGCTCCCTTTCGAGTTCCCATTTCAGTTGAAGTCCATCCAACGCTTGTCTCCGGAAGTAACTCAGTTCAATGCGTGCTTGGAACAATTCACCCGCTTGATAATTATATTTGGGGAATCTCGCCAGCAGCACAGCATCGGAACAGAACGTTCTCCATTCCTCAGGTGTGATCATGCCTTTGGAATCCATGAATGCGTCCAGTACACCCACCAGCGCTGTTCCCTGACCACTGAAATCCTGGAGATCCAGCAGCTGGAACCCTGCTAGTTGCTGCGAACGAAAAGCAGCTTCCAGTTCTTCCTTGTAACATGCGACCGCGAGTTTACCAGAGGCTCTGAAGTATGCTTCCGCCAGATGTCCCAGCCCTTTGGCATTCAGACGCTCTCGAAACACTTCGAAATTCTTGGCTTTGAGAGAACCCGTATACTTGTTGATCTCCTCGAAATTAGGAAACGTGGCGTACTGTCCAATTTCATGCGAGATGATTGGTAAGTGTGAGACAAGTTGGTCACTTCCAGCTTCGGCCTGCACTGTTTTGGAACCTGTCCCATACTGAATCTGAATCTCTTTGTCCCCAGTCTGACCAGATGGGTCAGCATCGCTGCCTTGCTCAGGTACAATGTTTGAATCGTAATCTTTCAATGTATTTGGCAGGTCGGTCTGCACGTGACCGAGCGGAGCATCACACATCGCATATGAACCTCTGAACAGGCGCTCTTTGGAGAAACGAACCCCGCAGAAGAATTCACTTTCCTCTAGAATATCCGGCACAAACTGAAAGTTATTGGAACCTTCGGTGTATAGATGACGGCTGTCATATGCTTTGTATGCCTTCAGGATCGAATTCAATCTATCCTTGCTTCCCCATAGTTCATTCCCCATGGACATCATGACAAACGAAGGATGATTACCAAAAGCTCGCAGCATCGCAAATCCCTCGCTAATCAAGTAATCCTGCTCTGCTTGATTGTGTCCATCTGAGGATTCATCCGTAATGGTTCCCCAGAACGGAAGCTCAGGTTCCATGTATATCCCCAATAAATCCGCTGCAATAAAAGCAGCCTCCGGAGGACAACAGGTATGGAAACGGTAGTGATTGATGCCGTAAGACTTGGAGGTGGCGAGAATGCGAACCCATTCATCCACATCTGTTGGCGCGTATCCCGTGAGCGGAAAGATCAGCCCGTCATGTTTGCCTCGAAGAAACGTTTTCCGACCATTAATGGTGAATTTGTCTCCATCCGCCCGGAACTCTCGTAGTCCTGTCCATACTTCTGTGGAGTCCAGCACTTCGCCGTCCTGATCTTGCAGATGAATGTGAAGTTGGTACACATTAGGTTCATCATCACTCCACAACATCGCATCTTCGCCGATCTTGTACGTCAGCTGAATCTCCTGCGAATCCGGGGTGAAAACCTGTTCCTCCGTCGTATACACCGGATCTGCACTGACAGCAACAGCCGATACCACGATTCGCACTCCTTGTAGGTCACCGACAAGCGCTGCCTTAATGTCGAAAGATCGAGTCGCCAGAAAGGGGTAAACTTGAACATTATCCAGGAAAACTCGCTCGAAAAATTGAAGTTCCAATTTCCCGGTGATGCCGTTCCAATTCGTCTGTGTGTCTTCCGATGTAAGGTGACCACCTTTGGTTGGATAATCGGTATTGTCCACTCGAATCGTAATTGTATGTGTTCCAGCGGTTAGCCCTGTCTCGATCTCGTATTGGTGAGGTGTGTTCAGACTGTTTTGCGTTCCCCATTCCACCCCATCGATCCAGACCGTGGTAACTCTTGTTCGTTCCAGATGCAAGAAGCAACGTTTGCCAGCCAAGTGTTCGGGAATTTCAATCTCTCGTGAAAACCAGGCATAACCCTCAAATAAATACTCATCCGTCAGCGCACCGATTAACACATTTTCGTTTTTCTTGCCCTTCGCCGCATGAGATGTGGTATTTGGCAATGTAATGACGTCTGAGAAATTCAGACCGGTTTCCACCTTATTTTCATCGAGTTGGAGTTTCCAGACACCTTCCAGATTTAGTGCAGCTATCATTGTATTGTCCCCTTTTATATTCAACTAATCGATACAAGTAATCGCTTCCAAGTAACAGAAACCGTTTTCGGAAAACATACCTGTATTATAAACTCGATTGACCTTCTCGCATAGATCATTTACAAATAAAAAAGCCGCCAATACTGGCGACATCTTAGGGATACATATGCTGTATCCTGAGCAATTTTAAAATATGGTAGGAACCATGCCCCCGTCCATCCGGATGGGAGATCCTCTAAAGGCTGGAGCATACGGGCTGCATACAAAAGTCGCGAGTCTGCCTATTTCACTTGGTTTGATGAATCGCTGTAATTCGGACTGAGGCAGATTGCTCTTCATAAAATCATTCTCTTTTTCCTCAAAAGTCAGCGCCTCATCAGGGTATATGCCCTCAATGATCTCACGTACATTTTCCGACAGTGTCGGCCCTGGAAGGATCGTATTGATCGTAACCTCGGTCCCTGCTGTCAGTTTGGACAAACTTTTGGATAATGACAGCAACATCGACTTAGTCATGCAATATTGCGGCATCTGGCCTGAGGGCATAAGGGCTTCTTCACTAGCTATGAAAATAATACGCCCGTCATTGTTCTTCACCATTTTAGGTAAATAAAATTGAGACAAGCCATTGGCAGCCAGAACATTGGTACGGAAATACCTCTCCCACACTTCATCGTTCACGTCTTCATAACTCATGATCTCATATATGCCCATGCTATTCACTAAAATATCAACCTCAGGAAATTTCTCGAATAAAGCTTGTCTTTGCTCCCGATCCACAAGATCAGCCGTAGCCTTTTGCGGAGAGGTCTCCGGAAAAGTGGATTTGATTTCACGAACGGTTCGTTCCACCTCTTCATCATTACGTCCATTAATCAGAACATGAACACCTTCTCGGGCGAGTTCTATAGCAATCGCTTTACCGATCCCTTTTGTTGATCCTGTAACTAAGGCTGTTTTCTCTTTTAGTCCCATATCCATCCTGCATGTCTCCTTCTTGATTACAACTATCCGGCAGCGGCTTCTAGTAACATTGCCAACAGCTTCATGCACCGGATAGGTATGATATTACGCAGTATGAGGAGCCTAGTAACTAGCACATTGCGCCAGAATTATTGCCTTACACGCCAATTTGAAGGTGTATCCCCTTCCCAATTTCGGAACGCACGATAGAACGAATTTTGGTCTTCATATCCAACCAGGAATGCCACTTCTTTGATATCGAGCGAAGGATCTGCAAGGTACTCTCGGGCCTGCTCACGTCTGGCCTCGGTTAATAATTGCTTGAAGTTCGTGTTTTCCTCCGTCAGTCGCCGCTGCAAAGTACGATCACTCATGCGAAGCTCTTTGGCGACCATCTGAATGTCAGGGCGCTTTCCAATAAGGCTACGTTTCATGATCCATTTGACCACTTCAGTAACGGAACGATTGCTCTCTTGTTCGTCCAGCGACCGATCCAGAGCCGGGGTCAGAATCTCCAGTAACTCCTCGTTATACGATAGAAATGGAAGGCTCAGATCTTTCCGTTCCAGCGTCAGCCGATTATAGTTGGAATTCGTATCGACTCGGCAGCCGAAGTAAGCCTCAAGGGTGGCCACATCACCCATCGGTTGGGAGAACTCAACCCGTTTTGCAATCAAAGGCTGTCCTGTACCCCTCCGTCCAAGTTCGATCAGAAATGCCAGCGTAATACCGACCAGTAATGGCGGACCTGGTTGCTCCTTATGTAACCATTCGAGTTCAATGAACCATTCCTCACCTGCTTCGGTAATCTGCAAACTCTCGGGAGGACACATTTGCTTGTAACGCACCATGCGATTCAACGCATCACGATAATCACGAGCATGGTACATCGCCAGTACAGGCGGAGGATACTTCGATATTTCATATCTGGTTGCAAGTTTGATGATGCCCTCGGCGGTGTCCCCAATGAGATCAGAGTAGGCCTGCCAGATTGCGAAGTATTGAGATTGGGTCACTACAGGTTGATTTATCGTCTCAAGAGATAGTTGTGCTGCGCGAGCGATGTCATCAGCACCAATCCCTAATTGATGTAATCCAGCCCAAAAGCCTGGATGAACTTTAATTCGATCATTCGGTTGAGGTTGCATGTATACAGACTCCTTTAACTTGTTCCATTATTATTCTGATTTCTAATTATAGAATGGATGCACCTATTTTTGAATCTTACCTCAGCGAGCCATTTCGGGTAATACGAAAACACGACTACCCATGAAGGGTCAGTCGTGTTCAAGTCAATCATTCAGTATATTATGAAAGAATGCACATTTGTTTGCCATTTTTACAATGTTAGCTACTCGTTCAACGCAGTTTTGATCAGGGCATTCACCCGTGAGTTAAACAGTAGACCGATATGGGATACGAGGGAAACCGAAACGTTGTTCGCCCCGTTCAAGCGTGAAAGTACCGGGGACACAATCGTGTCACTGGTGGAATAGATCGAAGTCACCTTTATTCCACTCGGAGCTGTCGTTGTGGTCAATCGATTAGCCCCGCCAAGGGTAATTAACTTATCCACTTTGGAAGCGCCTCCACGGTTAAGTATGTAATAGAGACTATTAGCTCCACCCATGCTATGAGCTATAATATTGACTTTTGTATGACCCGTTTCGCGCAGAACATCATCTACGAATCGACTAATTGCTGCGGAGTTCAACAGCTGGTTTCCTTGTTTGCTAGGAAGGTCAATCGCGAATAATTCGTCTCTTGTCCACCCTTGGCTACGCAAATAACTCTCAATTGCTGTAAAATTGCTATCTGAACCGGTCAATCCATGTACCAATACAATGGGTGTACGTGCCGTAGCTGCAGAAGCCTTTGAACTCGATCCTATTCCAGTTATTGATAAGGCAAGGATCATACTCATGAATGCAACAAGTATTAATTTGGTCTTTTTCACTTCATTCACTCTCCTGTAAAATGTTTTATATTCCATATATTACAATCTAACATATGGAATATAAATGAACCTTTAGTCTCATTTTTACAGGATTGTCTAAAGTATACTACAACTAACATGATTACATTTTTATCAAACCTAGTTCTCTACTTCTTATCCTTCAACGATGTCTGCACGTAGATCCGTTGCAATCTCAATCATTTTGGGTACAATAGCTTCGTTAGAAATAGCTACATACAGATCCCCCATGTACAAACGAAAAGCAATCTGTGCACCCTCAAGGTCCCACATAAAAAAGTCCCCCTCGATGGTCATGGTGCTCTCAGCTCCTACAATGTTAAGAACCGGTGAATAGGTAAAATCGGGTTGGGATTCGAAGTAGAGTTTGCACTCTTCCAGCGAGATGGATTGTTCGGTATTACTATCTTGCATGGATCGAGTAATTCGAAAACGTTGATTCATTGATTTGCCTCCAAAACTTTATTAATATATACATGTTCCACAGCATTATATTTTCTCATTTCCGTCTTCCACTGTCAAAACCATACATGCTCTATTCTTTGAATTCATATATACTAAATACAGTGCACAACGAATTTCTACAATCAGGAGGAGTCAAATCAATATGTTGAAAACAGAATTCATTGATGTACTATCTATAGTCTCACATAAATTATATGATTCGGCTGCTAATGTTATGGACACGGCAAGCAGGTTAATTCCTGCAAATACGTTTTGTATCGCCCAGTTGGATCACTTATCCACCAAAGTTCTGAACGTATATAATCGTGACAAACTAATTCTGGGTGAGGGGCTGGTCGTTGATAACGCCGAGTCATACTGTGCACTTGTGACTGAACATTCCCAAGGCCCGTTAGTAATCAAAAATAATCTAACCCATCCATTAACCAGACATATGGACGCAACCGAATTCGTAGGTGGATGCTCATTTGTCGGTGTGCCTATACATAATGAAAACGGAGAAATCTACGGCTCCCTTTGCTCATTTGATCAGGATTTCTATTCCTATCAACAAAAGGACGTGGATCTGCTTCTCTCCTTGTCTTCATTTTTCACGAGTCTTCTTGAGATGGAAACAACTCTGCAACAGTTAAAACAGGCGGAAGAAACCGCTGCAAAAGTGCTGGAAGAGAAGAAAAATCTCTTAGCCGTCCTTAGCCACGAAATCCGTACCCCGATGAATGGTGTTCTTGCAATGGCAAATCTATTGCAATCTACCAAGCTGAATGAGGATCAATCGTTATATGTTAATGTCATAGAGTCTAGTGGAACCAGTCTGCTATCCATGATGGATCAAATTCTCGACTATTCCAAAGCAGAAGCGGGTGCGATCTCTCTGGAGATTAACCCCTACAGTGTCATTAAAACCGTCGACCATGTACTCCAGTTATTCTCATCTGAAGCACAGAAAAAAGGTATCCGATTATACGCAGAATACGATATAAATGATCATTTGATGCTTATAGGCGATCAGCAAAAAGTCCGTCAGATCCTAATCAATCTTGTTGGCAATGCGTTGAAATTCACGGAGCAAGGTGAAGTATGCATCTCTACGCAGGTATCTGCTGATCCAGAAGGTACACTCCATGCATCTTATGAGATAATAGATACGGGCATCGGCATCCCCCAGGATCGCCAAGATCTATTGTTCAAATCCTATTCGCAAATTCACGGCAACTCCGGAAAGTATGGTGGAGCGGGGCTAGGCCTATCCATCTGTAAACAACTCGCTGAATTGATGGGTGGGATTGTATGGCTTAAAGAAACAAGTCACTTGGGCAGTCGGTTTGCCTTTAATATTTCCAGCGCGTCACCAACGTCCATGCAAATCTCTGAATGAGGAATATATTATTCTATCTGAAACAGATAGGAGGTATATACGTTGACACAATTTCTGGATGCAAGATCTTCGCAAAATGCTGCGTTGTTTAATTCCATTTCTATACCGATTCCAGTGATTAATACGCCTCAACTATTTGCACAGATTGGTCTGCAAACGGTTGGAGCTGGAGCCAATCCACGAGTTTCATTAAAAGGAACCATTACGGTGCGACTACCGCTTGCACTCTTTCAAGTCAGAATTACCATTGTTAGAGGCACCGTTGCTACTGATCCGATCGTTTACTCTGCTAACTTCACGTATGGTTTAAGTGGTCTCCTTAACCCCGAAGTTATCATGTTCTCTGCCAACGACTATAATCCACCGATCTCTGCTCAAATAACGTACACTGCATTTATCAGTACCAACCTGCTCGGAACGGTGCGGGTCGGCCCTGAGAGTTTCGACGGATTTATCGTTTCGGATTAGAATGAATACGTCCACCCCCGTACTTTTATCCTGTTTTTACATAGGGTTAAGGTATGGGGGTGTTTCATTTAATTTAAATTAGTTTCCAAAATATACATCCAGCTTACCCGTGGGTGGTGTTGTCGCCATCCACACTGCTGCCAGATTATCAGGACTAACTGTGGCTGCCGTTATGTAGTCTCCGATCAAAATTGTAGGCATCGGGGAGTTACCATTGGGATTAAAGGATGTAGTTGTGATCCGACGGTTGGTGAAACTTGCACCTCCATTGAACGATTCTGCAACAAAAACGTCCAGTAGGAAGCCGTCAATTCGATTGCTGTAATAAATGACCCGGATTGTCCCCGCAAACGGTGATACGGTTATTGAAGGAAAGAAGTTCTGCGTACCTGGAGGTGCGCCTGTAATACTGATCGGGTCTGACCACAGGAGACCATCCGGAGATTCGCAGAGTAATACATCGGTATAGCCAGCTCGTGCATCATTCCATACGGCATATACGGTTCCACTGTTAGGTCCAACGGAAATATCTGCTCCCAGACTTAGATTAGTCTGTACCCGAAAAGCGTAATTCGGTACAGGTAAAGGTGAAGGTGCGGGTACAACAGATGATATAAACGTTGCCTGTCGCTCGATTGGGGGCTGATAAGTAATTCCTCCATCGTATGAAATACGCAAAAGCGCAGAGGGACTGGCAGGCCCCGTTATGATATACCCTGCATAGACTTCACCCGAGAATCCAATAGCCAGCGCTGCACGGTCATGAATTCCTCGCGGATTGGACTGTCGGTCAGGTGGCTCCCAGGTTAGCCCCTGCGAGACAGACCGTTGTGTAAATATAGCGGAAGAAGTCGTGGCAAGTGGTGTATACCCGACATATGCATTGCCTCGATATGGGCTACCTGGGGAACGATCTACAGCTATATAAGGCTCATCATTATGAACAATGGTACCGAAACCCGCCTGTACGATAACCGGTGGCTGCCAGGTTACTCCATCATCAAATGAAGTATAACTTGCAATCGTTCCATCATTGATCCCGTTAAACAAATGAACGGTGACGATAAAGGTACTTGGAAACGTATAGTCAATTGTTGGTGCTTCTGCTCCTGAATACTCTACTGGTTGTGGTAGTACTGTTGTGGACCAGATACTACCTCCATCAATGGAACGATAAAATCCGGTCAATGTTGGTCCGGTGCTGGTATCCACAGCGACTACGCACATAATATTCGGGTTCAGCGTATTCACCGCAATCGAAGGTTCGAATTGATTGCCTGCCAAAGCCCCAGTAATATTCACAACTACCATCTGCTCACCTCAATTCTTCTACGGGATATTTGTGAATCGGTCAATTAATGTCATCTCCGATTGAAGCACACGCTGGATGATCTGACCTGTAGAATTAACACCGTATACATGGATGACTGTGCTTGTAGCACTAAAATAATCACTTTGCACCTCGTAAAAAGCGGCATTGATCAGTGGATAGATCAAGGTTCTTGTCGCTTGAGGCAGTAATTCAAACAGATCATGACCAATCGCAATACGTGCAGTTTGAGTAGTATCCCACCTGAAAACCTCAAGCTCAATATTAACGGGAGCATTAAGAGAATCGTTAATGCAAGTCACGATGAGCTGCGTGGACTGAGTAGCACCCGTGGTCGGATTGTATATAAAACCCGTAGAGTTTGGCAAAAAGCACACTCCTTCCGCAATGTATAGTAAAGTATATTACGATTCTTGCTTCCAATATGACTAAACTTCGACTCTTATATTGGAACGATATGAAAATTTTGTTATGCTACATATGCTAGATTACTAGATTATTTTTGAAGCAAGAATCTACTATTATGTACCGAGTTGGAGGAAAGAGACGATGTTCATTAAGCGTGTAGGAAAAATTGCTGCGGTTACAGTGATTACTCTCTCTGTACTTGGAAGCACCCCAAATATCGGTGGAGCCTATGCTGCCCCGGCCATTTCAGTACACTTGGATGATGTTCCCCTGAAGTTTGATGCAGCTCCACGTATTGATAGAGGTGTCACTTACGTTCCGTTTCGGACAGTCGGTGAAGCCCTAGGTATTGATATTACCTGGAACAGCAAATCACAGACTGTAAAAGCGACGAACACGGTGAAAGGACAAACTACCGAGGTACTATTACAAGTTGGCAGCACCACGGCGACCGTAAATGGAAAAAAAGTTACACTCGCAGCAGCACCCGTTCAGCGGGAGGGCCGAGTACTTATTCCATTAAGTTCATTCAGTAACCAATTCGGTGTACAAGTAAGCTGGAATCAAGCAACCAAGACGGTTTCCCTTGTCTCCCCACAACGCGAGATGCACCTGAGAGCCTTTTATGCATTGCAATCCTTTCAAGAAAAGGACCTTATTACTTCCATGAATTCCGTAGCCTTTGGCTGGAGTCGCATTGATCGTGAAGGTCAGTTCACGCTCCAGGGGGATGAGTACCGTCTCCCTGCTGCTGCGGGTGATATCACACCGCAGTCCATCGTTGCTGACGCAGCAGATCAACAGATCCAACCACAGCTTATGGTGTATGCCTTGGATGGAAACGGAGAACTGACCAAAGTTTTGAGCGACAGCAGTCTGCGGCAGAAATCGATTGAAGGCATAACTGCTGCTGTCGCAGAGCATGGTTTTGGCGGAGTTGTTCTGGATTTTGAAGGACTGGGCTTTAAACTGGATGCAGTAGAACAACAGAAGCTGCTCAATGCTTACGTGAAACAACTAAAGAGTTCCTTGCCCCAGGACACAGCTTTATCTCTGGCGGTACCGCCGTTAAATAGTGCTTATAAAGGTTATGATTACAAAACACTTGCCTCTATTGCAGATGATCTTATCATTATGGCCTATCAGTATAATCCGGTTGGCACCAAGTCTCAAGTACCTGAGCCAAATAGTCTTGTGGATCAGGCAATTCAATTAGCCATACAGGCCGGTGTCCCAAAGAGCAAGCTTCTGCTCGGTATCAGTCTAAGCAGTGAAACGCCGTCCTCTGTTGATGATAAGCTGGGTCTCGCCAAACGTTATGACCTCAAAGGAGCCGCGTTCTGGCGTCTGGGTCTGTTCCGTTCCTACAATACAAAGATGGAAGATGCCGTGAATGTTTCTGTGATCAAAGAGTAAACTTTCTGACTGGATGCAGCTCACTTAACTAAAAGAAGGACCTCGCCTCTGGTACTCAGAGCTTGGTCCTTCTTTCTCCATATCATTTCACTTCATAAATTTATCCACACTTCCAAATACAAGCTTCACAATCTGGGTAGGACCAGGCAAACGGGGCTGAAAGAGAAGAATGATCCCAATTACTGCTGCCACAGCAGTAATTCCCGCGCTCACTATTCTGGCTCGTTTCTCTTTGCTGCTCTTCCACTCTCCATACACTATCGCAGTCGCCAGCAGCAAAATACCAAGGATTGAGCCTAGTTTCATGCAATCACCTCTCTTCTCAGGCTTGTACAGTAGCCGATTCTGTTCAACTTTCGTCCTCATTAGGTATCCCCTGTGGTCCTGTTGATTTTCCGGTACGTACTACATGTGCATCTACGTTGACTTGCACGTCCATATCAGGATAGATGGTTTCCCAGTTCTTCTCCTGCGCCTTCCATTGATGCGGGTAATATCTGCGGAATTCAACTGCGAATTTGAAGAAATCGGAGCGCAGCTCTTTCTGGGACATGACTAAAGCATCATGAGCCAAAGATGTGAGCTTAGCCGACCATTCCTTTTCCAGTTTAGTTAATACAGCAGGATCAGTCAGATTCGCATCCGTCGTATTTAACACCACTTCTCCCCTGGTTTGGATGTCGACCTTCATACTCCACTGTTGGTTTACAATTCGCGGCTTCAAGGAGGTTTTATTTTCAATGAGTCTTATCGAGAAAGAACCCTCTAACGGCTCAAACTCAACAGGCATGATAATGCTGTTCAGTTCTTTTGCAAGTAGTAATACACCCACGCTTAGTGGTTCTTTGATCGTCTTGACATAACGATCCTTCTTATACATACTCAGACCTTTCACATATGGCGTAGTCGTCAGTTTATCCTGATCGGGCTCCGGGGGTAAGATTAACATGCGAGATAAAATGGCAGAACTGCTCGGACCTTCAATAGATTTAGCCAGTTCAAGGGCAGTAACACGTGTACCTAACTTCAGATTGGCCATCTCACGCAACGATTCAGCAGAACTTCGCTCCAGTGGATCAAGTAACGCAAGGATATCTTTCGCAGCCTTTTCGCTGGAAAAGACATATGCATGCTCCCTGAACTGAGGGTAACGCAGGAAGAAATCGATATACTCGCGGATACCGCGTTTGCCGGCTTGCTCACTAATGATTATGACTTCGCAGTGGCCCCAGAACATATTCCGGGGAACTTTACGTTGTAACCGATTCAATGCCTCGGCAATTGTACGTCCTTCCGCTGTTCGAATCATTGTTACTCCGCTTGGACTGCCTCCACTCCCACTGCTATCTCCTGCACTCGCCTTTCGCGGAATGAAAATCTGTGAAGTCAATTGTACTTTACCATCTTCATAATCTATCCCTGTAGCCAGCACGATAGCCAAATCGTTAATCTCGATACGATCCCAGCATCCACTTAAAAGCACACAACACAATATTGGCATTAGTAGTACTCTATATATTCGCAAGTGCTCCTCCCCCATCAATCAGGTGTTCGCTCGATTCTTCCGAAAATGTGCCCACCCTTTCTTCAGCCATGCGACACCGTAGATCATAGCCGGAAGGATTAATAAAATGCTTATTGTATACAAGTTGGCTGAAGCGCTAACCAAACTGGAAACACCAGATCCACCCGACACAACCCAGTAAGCAAATACCATGCACAGGAACGAAAGTGGACCAACCACAGGTTTGTAGTCTCGCAAACCAAACCATTCCGCGGTTGATGTAGCAAAGATATATAGAAAAACGGAAATTTTAACGAAAATACCGAAAATCCAGATAGCAATAATAAGGGATTCGATATGCTGCAAAAAGTCCGCAATGGTTATGTATCTTGCTGCGATCATGACCGGAAATACAAATGTATCCGTCAAATCACCAATTAAAAACAGGCAAAACAGATTGGTAACTGTCATCGCAGTTGTTGTAAACACAAGGGAACCCAGCATGACCCGGGTTATTCGTTTTTTTTCATTCACATAAGGTAGCAGAAATGCCAACACGATATATTCACTAAACCATGCAGCCGGTGCAGCAGCCCCCGTAATAATGGGAATTGGACCCTTCTCCATAAAAGGAAACAGCTCGGCAGGATTCAGTTCACCAATCAATAATATAAAGATCAAAGCCAGCAGCACGATCAGCAGGGTAACAAACACCTGAGCGGTTCGTCCGACAACTTCGATCCCGAGTCTGACATTAATCGCACATACAACAACCATCGTACCCATCACAACAAACAAAGGTGTACGCGGAAGTGCATTATTGACAATGAATTCACCGTATTCCCGAATAATCAAGCCCGTCAGGTGGGGCAAGAAAGCGATATAGATCAGACCGAATAACTTGCCCGGAATCCGACCAATGATCAATACACTGGATTGAATGAGCGTTTTTCCTGGGTACAGACGATCAAGTCCAACGGAAATACCAATGGCAGCCAATCCAACGATTGAACCTATAATTGGAGTCATCCACATGTCATGTCCTGCATAGTGCATTGTAATTCCAGGCACAGACAGGATAGCCGTCGCGAGAATGGCGGGAAAGACCATAAATGCCAATTGAGTCACCGATATTTTCCCTTTGTCCGTCAACATATGTAATCCCGCTCCCTTGTTTGCTCGAAATGTAGATTGTTCTAGTGTGGTTTGTTCCTTGGGGATGGACGCCACCATACATCCTTAAGTTCCTTAGCCATCGTAGGTGCTACCGGTGAGAGATAAGGTGTTCCAAATGAACGAAGACTGCTCAGATGAATGACAACCAAGATGACTCCCAGCATGACACCCGTGAGTCCCAGTGTTCCTGCAAGAAACATCATGGGAAAACGTAGTAGACGGGTCGCGATGCTGGCAGCATAGCGAGGGATCATGAAAGAAGCGATACCGGTAATCGCGACAATGATAATCATGGGGGCTGAGACAATTCCGGCACTCGTCGCCGCTTGCCCAATAATTAAGGCTCCCACGATACTGACCGCTGATCCGACCTGCTTGGGCAATCGGACGCCAGCCTCACGCAATGCTTCAAAGGCAATTTCCATAATGAGCGCTTCCACCAGGGCAGGAAAAGGGATCTCTTCTCTCGCCCGAGCAATACTGAGAAGCAATACGGTAGGAATCATCTCCTGATGAAACGTCGTGATCGCTACATAAGCCGATGGAAGCAGCATGGATAAAACAAAAAAACTGTATCGCAGCCAGCGTACAAAAACACTCATGAATACATTTTGATAATAATCTTCGGGGGATTGTAACATGGAAAAAATGGTTACTGGCGCGATAAGGGTGAACGGCGTTCCGTCAACGAGAATAGCAAACCGACCTTCCAGCAAGTTGGAAACAACGACATCCGGGCGCTCCGTCGCAATCATCTGTGGAAATGGTGAATATCGCTGGTCAACAATGCCTTCTTCAATGTACTGACTCTCCAGTACATCTCGGAGCTTTAAATCGCCAAGTCGTGTCTGCACTTCCTTAACAAGTTTGGGATCAATAATACCCTCCATGTATACAAGTGAAATACTGGTGTTTGTACGTTCTCCCATGTTACGTGTATGAATCTTCAATACAGGTGTCTTGAGACGTTTACGCAGTAAAGACATATTCATGGTCAACGACTCTGTGAACCCATCCCGTGCACCACGCACGGTCGATTCAGCTAACGGTTCTTCCGTTGAACGATTTGCAGCTAGGTATAGAGGGTATGTAGTTCCGCCTATTGAACCGTCCAGCAGTAACAGAGCTTCCCCTTCAAATATGGCCTGTACTGCCTGAGTAGTCGTTTCAACTTGCTTAACAGAAGCTAGGGGAACTTGCGCAGTTTTGATCCCCATTTCCTGAAGGGGCGTTAGTACCTGTCGTTCCAGCCGCTCCGTATCGCATACACCAACACAATATACGCATAACGCTGATGTAAGACACGCGGTTTGGAATGTATGAAATACAACGTCCGAGCAACCCGCAAAAACGGAGCGTAACATTTCTTGATCAATAACAAGTTGTCCGGTTAATGGCAGGTCCTGTTGTGTTATCGCTGATGTGTCCATGACGCCTCCCCTTTCCGTGAACGCTCCGTCCAGATATTCTCAGTTAAAGGTATCCTTTACTTATCAGATGGGATATATACGCAAAATATAGAATGCCAAAAAAGCCGCCCTCATGAGCGACTCTGATGATATAGAACACTATTCATTCCTATGAATCCGTTGATCTTGCTCACTGCAAATCCCTATTTTCTATATATCCCTATCCTTTCACAGCACCCAAAGCAACACTCCCAATAATCTGTTTGGAAAATACAGAGAATACAATAATAATAGGCAGGATAGAGATTGCTACACCCAAATACAAGAGCCCATAATCCATCCCATAGTACCCCTGCACTAGCGCAACCAATACCGGAAGCGGATATTTATCCAGGGAGAAAAACAGCACAAGCGGTGTTAGGAAATTATTCCACGATCCGATAAACGTGAATATGCCAAGGGCGGCGATTGCCGGCCCCAGAATAGGCAGCACAATCTGATTGAACGTCCGGAACTCACCGGCACTGTCCACCCGTGCAGATTCAATAATCTCATCCGGGATGCTGCTCTCCATGAACTCTTTGATAAAAAATACATTAAACGCGTTAGCCGCAGCAGGCAAAATAATTGCGGCATAACTATCCAGAAGTCCCATTATGCTGAATAGTCGATATACGCCAATTAAAGCCAGTTGACCCGGTACCATCATGGTTGCTAACAGAAACAGGAACAATCCGTTTCTTCCTTTGAATTTAAATTTAGCAAATCCATACGCAGTTAGAGCCCCAATATACAGAGATAATACGGTCGATGTTCCGGCAATAAATATGCTGTTGGCAAACCCACGCCATATATTGATTTTGGATACCATGTTCATATAGTTATCAACCAAGAATGATCCAGGGAGAAATGTAAAGGTCGAAGCAATCGTTGCATTATTATGTGTTGAATAGATGAGCATCAGATAAAATGGAATAATGCACAGCACGGCAAGACCAATCAATAAAAGATAGATGATGATCTTGCCTGCCGTCAGTCGCCTTGTGGTGGCATATTGCTGAATCGCTGCATTTGGTTGTTCAACTGATTTTGCAGTTTGCATGAGAACTCCCCTCCCTATGAACGGCTCTTCCGCTTGGTCATGATGAAGGATGCAACGGACAACAGTATGATGATAATAAACAGACAAAATGCGATTGCAGCGCCGTAACCAAAACGAGTGCTCTGAAATGCGACATTATAGAGATACATAATGCTTGTCATGGCTGCCCTGTCAGGACCACCATTGCCATTGGTTAATGTAAATGGCTGATCAAAAATCTGAATGCCACCAATTATGGATGTGATCATCTGAAACAGAATAATTGGACGGAGCATTGGCACGATGATATGAATGAAAATATGTTTCTTTTTCGCTCCATCCATCTGGGCAGCTTCCAGTAGCGACGGGTCTATCCCCTGAAGACCAGCTAGGTAGATGACCATGGAATAGCCGAAGTATTGAAAAAACAAAATGGATGATACAATCAGACGCATAAACCACGGATCATTTTTCCAGTTAATTGGATCTTGTATGATTCCGGTCTGCACCAAAAAATGATTCAATCCGCCAGACTGCCAGTCAAAAATCAGGCTGACAAGCAACCCAAGGGATGCAGCCGTTACGATATTCGGAAAAAAGTATACGGCCCTGAAAAAGTCCCGTCCTTTGAGCAGCTTATCATTCAAAATAAAGGCCAACACCAGGGAGATCGTCAGCTGCGGAACGACAGATACGCCCCAGATGAATAACGTATTAAACAAGGTTTTGTAGAACAACGGGTCTTGTAGTACGGCGACGTAGTTACCGATCCCTACAAAGTCAGGCGTCGTGATGCCATCAAAGTTAGTAAAACTGATATAAAGCGAATATAAAATGGGATACAGCCCAAAAGTGGTGAAAATAATAAAAAACGGAGCAATGAAGTAGTAGCCGTAATGGTCCTTGCGAATCGTTTTGGCAAACATGTTCTATCCCCCCAGTTATCATCGGATGTGTATATTCAATTGCTTACTTCTAAGCTAATCCACTTCCAGTTCCGGAAATCTCAAGGTAACATCACGTTTGATTCGCTTTACGACTTCTTCCTTGGTCTGAATGTCCTTATTGAGATATAACTGGAGTACAATCTTGTAGATATCATTGTTAATCGTGGCATCATATTTGGTGCGTTCGTATACAGGTACCCGTTTTGCAGCCTCCGAGAAAAACTCGAAATGCTTCTGTCCTCCCAAATAGGACGATGAGAGAGACGGGGCAAGTTTATCATTCACAACCATGTTACTGGTGAAATAATCCTGCTCTTTCGCTAACTCGGACAGAAAGTCGTGGTCAAAATTATAGAACTCAATAAACTTCCAGGCCAAATCCTTTTTCTCACTTTTACTGTACATCGCGATATAGGTTCCACCTGAACTAAAGGCTGACGGTCCCTGGGCTAAGCCCCACATGCCTTCGGTATCCGGAGCGTTTGCCTTGAACGTATATTGCAAACCCCAGGTTGCCCCGGGATAGAACATGACCTCTCCTTTTTGCATGGATGCAGCGTAACCGGCACTTCCATCTTCATACTCGGCAAGTACATTCCGCTCACGTGCTTCACGTACAAGATCGAGCACTTCCAAGTACGTTGGATCGATGACAAGTTTGCCGTCCTTCACCCAAGGTATACCATCATATGAATTCGATATAGCATTCCAATTCGCCAATGCATGTACTTTATTCCCGCTAAGTTGCTGTACCTTCTCTCCAATCTCGAAGATCTTCTCCCATGTATTGATCTGTGAACCCACCTTCTCAGGATCATCAGTGCCCAGATATTTCTTCGCCAAATCCCGACGATAATAGATGCCCCCTGGTGTTCCCTGATAACCTATCGCTCTGACATTTCCCTCACTGTCCTGTTCATTGGCCTGAACAAAAGCATATTGTTCCTGGATAAGTTCATTGGCGTTATACGGCGAAGCTGATAGATTCTCCAGATATGGAACGTCAATCAGTTCTCGAATATTTGCATTTTCAATCATAAATACATCTGGAGCCTTCGAGGTTGTCTGTAGCGCAGATTTCAGCTTGGTGATATAGAAATTACCGGGGATGTTGACAAAGTTCACTTTGATGTCAGGATATTTCTGTTCGAATTTCTCAATGGCGTACCCTGCTTCATCCGTAAAACTCCACACAGTAATCTCCTGTTGTTTGGTTTGACTCGATGGGCTGAACTGACAACCAGCTAACAACATCGCTGCACATACCAATACAATAGTTGGCTTAAACCACTTCTTCATAGGCCCCCTCCTTCAAAAAGGAAACGCTTACAATTTATTAGAGTATATTGATTTTGGAGAGGGCTTTCTCCACAAATATTGTGCATTACCCTCCATATTTTGTCATATTCGCACGATGTTTCTTACGAAATTCGGAGGGTGTGCAGTCATTATATTTTTTGAAAAGACGATTATAGGAGTTAACATTGTTGAACCCATGTCCGATCGCAATCTCCAGAATGGTATCCTGACGGAACAATAAGGCCCACTCGGACTTGATAATTCGAAAGTGATTCAAGTATTCCATCAGTGTTACGCCCTTAATCTCTTTGAACAGCTTGCAGACATGGAACTTGCTGAACTTAATATGTTCCGCCACCTGCTCCAGCTTGATCGGTTCAGCATAGTGCTCCTCCAGGTATTCACAGACCGATTCAAGAAATTCAAATTTTTTGGAGGAAGTACAGGGCCATCCTGAAGATGTTGATTCATCGGTGGTAACAGGCACGATTGTACGTAGTAAAAGTATGATGAGATCATATAATCTGGATACCATTAACCATCGGTATCCCGGCTTCTGATTTTTCTTCTCGGTAATGATGTCATCTATATATTGAGTCAGATTGCTCTGACTTCCCTTATTCGAGGGAATAACTGTTGTTCTGTTGAAAAGTTGTCCGAGATCCTGAATTTCGGCTTCGGTCGTGAAACTACCGGTTAACAATTCGAGTCGGAACAAGATAATGGTCAAATGTTCGGTCCCCGGCAAAAAGCAGTGCACATCCCCTGGTTTGATCAGCAGTACATCCCCTTTTTCCAACTCACACACGTGGTCGTTCACGCCAATTCTGGCGCTCTTTCCATTGACGAGAACCAGTTCAACCTCATCATGCCAGTGTGCAGCATAATTGAACTGATTTCCTGTATGAATTACCCGAATGGGAAAACCTTCTTGCATATGGCCTGTCTCCAAAAAAGTGGGTACGCCCATCGTATCAACCTCCATTTATTTCCAACGGAAATTACTCCTCGTCTTTATATTATGCATAGAAGGCTACTCTCCTTTCTTTTTAAGAATTTAAAATTCTATAGAATGCAAAAAAACTCCTCAACTCAGGTTGAGGAGCCGAACAGAATCACGTTCCACGCATTGGATGTCCAGTGTATATAACGTCTCTACGATCTCTCCGTTCAGCAGTTGGAAGAGAACATGACCTGCAAGCTGGCCTGCATCCCTCTTCGGCTGACGAAATGTGGTTAGAGGTGGATTCATGTACTGAGATGCAGGTATATTGTCAAAGCCAATTACGGATAACTGCTCAGGTATTGAGATATCATGCTCCCTGAAGGCTTCCAAGCCGCCGATGGCCATCTCATCATTTGCAAAAAATACAGCGGATGGCAACTCTCCTTCAAGCAGTTTATTGGCTGCATTGTACCCATCTTGCTTCATGTATTGTCCGCCAATTTTCCATTCGGGGTTCTCTTCGATACCTGCCTCCTTCAAGGCTTTCAAATAACCTTGATAACGATGGAGATTACATTCCGATTGTGACGGGCCACTAATATAAGCTATTGTCCGATGCCCTTTATCGATCAGATAACGGGTAGCCAAGTAACCACCTTGCGTATCACTCATCAAAACCTTTACAATATGTTGAGCATCCAGATCCCGATCCATGACAACAATTGGAAACCCTGCTTCAGATGCTTCAATCAGCAACTGATCTTGAATATTCTGAGCGATAACAATAGCTCCGTCAATTCTTCTTTCACGAATGTAACGATGGGCTGTCGACTTCTCTCCACCCAACGAACTACATACGATCATATCGTATCCATGACTCATGACGACGGTTTCTATTCCGTTCACCAAATCCGAGAAATACGGACTGGACATGTCATGGACAATAATACCAATGGTTTGTGTACTATTTCGTTTTAATTCCGATGCAGGACCATGCCTAACGTAATTGAGTTGACTCGCTGCCTCAAGTACTCGAAGTCTTGTCGGCTCACTTACATTCCCTTTATCGTTGAGTACGCAAGATACGGTCGAACTGGCTACACCAGCCATCTTGGCTACATCTTTAATCGTTGTCATCATATATACTCCTCAAAGACAGTTTCATCTGTTTAGTCCATCATGGCAGTAACACAGCAATACACACGGGATAGTTCACTAGCATTTTAACACGTCAGTCCAGTCATGTCTCTTAGCAAACCATCAACTACGAAAAAACATATTAAAGAAACCGAGGTGCCTTCATGAGATTTAGTGAATATGTAATAGGTCAGAGCTACGAAACAAAATCCTTGGCATTATCCAAGAGTGATATTATTGAGTTTGCCACAATCTATGATCCACAGTACATGCATTTGGATGAGGAAAAGGCCAAGCAAGGGCGATTCGGCAGTTTAATTGCTTCTGGCATGCAAACGATGAATATCTCCTTTAAATTATGGATTGAGGTTGGGGTCTATGGAGAGCATGTCGTGGCGGGCACCGGAATGAATAACATTCAATTCCTGAAACCGGTCTTTCCGGATGATGAACTTCATGTCATTGCAGAAGTCATTGGACTGACTCCCAGACGAAAAGGAAATGGGATTGTTACGGTGCTGCTGAGTACTTTCAATCAGAAGAATCAAAAGGTCTTTCAGGCAGAATTAAGTGCATTAATTGATAATTAAGGCTGAGAAAGGCCAAAAAGAAGCCGCCAATGGGCGACTTCTCATGGATATATTGCGTTTTTTATAATATTAAGCGTTATAACCTTTCAATACCTGCCCCAAAATCTCTACACCCTTGACAATCTGTTCGTCTGACGGGGTTGAGAAATTAAGTCTGATGGCATTACAAGGGTCATGCTCGTTCACCAGGAATGCATTTCCCGGTACAACGGCAACCCCTTGAGCTGCCGCTGTCTTGGCATAATCAAGCATTGGCACATGTGCTGGCAGATCACACCAGAGGAAAAGTCCACCATCCGGTTGGGTATAGGTAATGGACTCACCCATATGTTCTTGCAGCTTGTCCATCATCAATGTTGCTTTTCTCCGATATACCTCACGAATGCTGTTAATGTGCCCCGCGTAGTCATACTCTGTCATGAACTTGTACGCCAGGATCTGTGGAAGCATGGCCGTATGTACGTCTTCTCCCTGTTTCGCGACAACCATTTTCTCCACGACTTCATGTGGCGCTTGTACAAAACCAACGCGCAGTCCAGCCGACAGAATTTTGGAGAATGATCCAACATAGATGACCAGACCCTCATCATCCATAGACTTGATGGTTGGCACATCGTCTCCATTGAATCGAAGCTCTCCGTACGGGTTATCTTCCAAAATCATAACGCCATACTTCTTAGCCAGCTCGTATATGGCCTTACGTTTCGCAAGACTTGTCGTTACACCGGTCGGATTCTGGAAGCTTGGGATCACGTAGATCAGTTTTACATTGGGCTCTGTTTGCAGTGCCTGTTCCAGCTTCTCGATATCCATACCGTCCATCTCCATCGGAACACCCGCAAGCTTCGCACCGGATGCCCGGAAGGAGTTCAGGGAACCGATAAAGCTCGGACTCTCACAGATAATCGTGTCCCCTTCATTACAGAACACTTTACAGGCCAGTTCAATCCCCTGCTGCGCTCCAGATACAATGAACAATTGATCGGATGGTTTACCGGTATCAAAACCTGTCTTCAAATGTTGAGTCAATGCTTCCCTGAGGGGAACATATCCTTCCGTTATCCCATATTGCAGAGCTGTGACCGGGTCATGCTCCAGAATGGATTGAGTGAATGTGCGAATCGCCTCGATAGGAAAGGTTTCCGGCGCAGGATTTCCCGCGGAGAATGGAATCACATTTTGCCCCGAAGAAGCCTTCAGAATCTCACGAATAATGGATGGTTGCAGTGCTGCGATACGATTGGAAAATGAATAGTTCATCTTAAATAGTGCCTCCCGACATTTCATCTGAATTAACTCTCTATCATTACATTAGATTCTATTATACGAGCATTTCCCGAATTTCCAAACTGTCTCCACCAAATTAATGTTTGTACACCAAAAAAGAGGCCGCCGTCAGCAACCTCTTTCGCATCAGTATTGAGCAAACTTCCAGCCTATTAGCGCGCTGCGTTCATCTCGGATAACCGTGTGGCCTTCACGACATAAGCAGCTAAACCGGGGATCATCCGGGCCAGACCAGGATAGAATTTATTGGTCTTGGCAAAAGCCAGCTTTTGGATTCTTCTTGCGCGTCTGAGCAATTGGGTGAATTCCCGGCTTGCTTCCAGCGTGTAATTACTCTGCCAATCGGCATGTTCAATGTCGCCTTGCAGGTACTTGTCAGTCCACCTTGCGCACAGGAGTGAGGAGC
The DNA here is from genome assembly GCF_047302515.1 of Paenibacillus amylolyticus. Lineage (GTDB taxonomy): Bacteria > Bacillota > Bacilli > Paenibacillales > Paenibacillaceae > Paenibacillus > Paenibacillus amylolyticus_G. The sequence goes on from NZ_CP168019.1 coordinate 2,770,734, forward strand.
GAAGGGCAATGGACATTCCGTCTCCACATAAGGGCGGTATCATCAGCATGGCATCCCCAATATGCGGATATTGAGACCACGGCTCAGGAACGTTGGACAGATGCAGCGGCGCAATCGACACTTGCGTTCCATCTACAGGCATTCCTTCGGCTAAACGGGCCGCCAAACTCACATTTGTCAGGGATGCCGCCTGTAAAATATCGTTTACAGACTTGCCACTTCCCTGGACGGTATCCAGTGTCAACAATGCGGCAACATTCACAATGCCATCCTCAATTGGGGAAATGCCCACGTAACCACCCTCGCAAAAATATAACTCTACCCGTGCGGGAATCTCGATACCGCTGAAGTGGGATTTAACACCAACATATACGGTTTGGTCCCGCAGATCAGGTGCGGAAGCCATCCCGCGCGGCTTTTTGGTCCCATGTGCTCCGATGACGGCTTTGGCTCTGTAGCTGATCCGCTCATCTCCCTGTTTCACCTGAACCTCATAACTGGCATCCTCAAGCTGCTCGATGCTCGTTATGGTCGCTTTGGTCACAATCTGGGCTCCGGCCTCCAGCGCCTTCTGATGCAAAATCTGGTCCAGCTCATATCGACTTATGCCATATGCGAATCCCGGCAGCGGTGCTTCAATCACTCCGCCTTGTGGCATAACGATTTTGGCATGATCCATGGTGCTGGGTTTCTTCGACTGGTCCAGAAGGTGAATGTCCAGAACTTCTAACATCTCCTTGGTTTCGGGTGACATGAACTCACCGCAGGTTTTGTGCCGCGGGAACTCCTGGCGATCCAGCAAAAGGGTCCGATGTCCTTTCCCTGCCAGTTGCATTGCACATGTACTGCCGGCAATTCCGGCTCCGATGACAATCACATCTATCGATTTCGACACGTAAGATCACCTGCCTTTCGTGGGAATAACAACAGAGTAACGGAATAAAGGCTTCCATTCATAGGTCATCGTATCATGATTGAGCCGTTGTTTAAGTTCCTTCCAATCCCTCCCTGTAAAACCTTTGGCTACGGAAAGAGGCCCATCATGACGAATGTACCGATTGCGCGAGATAATCCGTGTAGTAATCCAGACCGCCTTATAGGATACGGGATGGCGGTGAATATCATTAATGACGACACCGTATCTGGATGCTCGCAACATATGAGAAACCATATCAACCAGCTGATCTCCGTCAAAATGATGTACAAACTGGGAACCTGTCACAATATCTGCTGAAGCATCCGGCAGTTGTGTAAGATCAGCACGTTGTACCCGGACTCGGGGTTCGTCACGGAATAGTTGTCTCGCTTCCTCACACGCTTCTTCCGTCAGATCAACCAGCGTAATTTCCAGCTGAACACCCTGACGATCCGCCCATTGTAGTAGTTTTTGGTTCACATCCCCTGAACCTGCGCCCACATCCAGCAGAGTCAGCTTATTCGGCTTACCGACTGAATTCCATAACTTCTCTACACCAGCCAGAGTTGGGCCAGGTGCTGCAAATATTTTGTTAAGACGTCTCAGATGTCTAAGCGCTTCACGCAGCTCCTCCCCTCCCAGAGAGAAGTCATCCATCAGTTCATCTTCCTTGGCTCGAATGGACAATGTTCTAAAAAAGGACATGATCGTGCTCCTCCATCACTGAAGATAATGAGGGTACATAAGTGAATTTCATCAACTCTGCGGTGAGTCCCGGTCCAAATGCCATGGCTACACCATCTGTGGAGGATTGAACCTGTGCCTTCATATCCTCACGCATCGCATTCAGTACAAACAGAATGGTATTGGAAGATAAGTTACCATACGTTCTGAGGACATCCCTGCTATACTTCGTTTGCTCGTCTCGCAGCTTCATTACATTCTGCACAGAGTCCACAATCCCACGTCCTCCCGGATGAATGGCCCACAGTTCAGGCAGCTGTTCACTTTGCAATAAGAGACGCAGTTCCTCTTCCAGATGAACACCTAAAAGCTTCGGAATACGTGGGGATAGATATAGGTCATACCCCAGATTTCCCACCTCCCAGGTCATATCTTCAGTCGAATCCGGAAGAAGCACAGAATAACCCGTTCCCAGACTCAAATAATTCTTGTGCTGAGGTTCTGGTGTGCCCACCACACAAGAAGAAGCAGCGTCTCCGAAGAATGAAGCTGCAAACAGCGCTTCCCGATCTTGTACGGGCTGAAAATGAATGGTGCACAACTCTACACAGACCACAAGGACCTGTGATCCGGGAGCTCCCTGCACGACATCTCGTGCCATCTGGATAGCTTTCAACCCTGCAGCACACCCCTGAAAGATCAGCGGCAGTCGATTAACTCGGGCAGACAAACCCAAATGACGGATGAGCATAACATCAAGACCCGGCAGATATTGACCGGTGCAGCTGACCGTGATGATATGTGTGATGCTCTTTGGAGATACGCCTGAATCCTCTAGGGCTTTCTCTGCCGCATCAATCCCGAGCGGAAGCGCCTCTCGCTTGTATGTACTCATTCGTTCTTCGGTTGTCGGGATGTCTGATCGCTCACCAGAGGGCAGATAACGGCATTCTTCCAGTGAACCCAGATAGCTCGGTTCCACGGTATATCTTGTTTCAACACCACAGGACTTGAATATTCGTCTGGCAAAACGGGCCAAATCTGGCCGATCCTGAAGAGAAGAAGCGATTAATTCTGCAATATCAGACTGTGCTACAGGGTGAGCAGGTAGAGCCGTTCCCATGCCAAGAATCGCGATATCGGATGGACTGTTATATTGGTTCATAATAAACCTCCTGTATTGGTCATTATTTCCTCTAATTTAACAACTCTTACCCTTAACGATAGCGTTATAATCTCAATAAGGCTCCTAATCTAGTTTATTAACACATCCGCAAGCTCAGAAGCTTGGTTTCAACATGCCATTGAAGCAATTACACCAATGAACGAAAAAAAGCCGCCATTAGGCGACTTAAAGGTAACTATATTCCTTCTAAGCGTCATTCTGATACACGTTATTTGGTAAATGCTTCTCTGATCTTGTCACTCATCAGGTACCAGGCATCCTCAGCCATCTGGAGATCGCCAAAATGCGTAAATCCATGAGCGGCTCCCTTGTACTCCTTAAGTGTCACCTTCACACCGCTTGCTTTCAGGCTTGCTGCATATGTTCTTGCTTCTTGGGCGAGTGAATCTTTCTCCGCGGTAATAATCAATGCTTCTGGAAGACCCTCTAATGATGTTGCGAGCACAGGTGAAGCCAACGGGTCTTGCGCATCTTCTGACGTATCAAGGTACATGGCATTGAACGTTCTGGCGATATCGGCTGGAATGGCTTCTGCAAAACTCGGTTTCTCGGCCGTATCTGTAGCCACATCCAACACGGCATAATCCATAACTTGCAGAACAATCGGCAGCTCGCTACCTCGTTGCTGATTCAGTAAACACACTGCTGCAGCAAGATTACCACCAGCACTATGCCCCCCAATAGCGAATAGAGACGGGTTAACCGATAAGGATTGCGGATTGGCGTGGATCCACTGTACAACGTCGTAACATTCATGGACCGCCGTTGGGAACTTGTGCTCTGGCGCAAGACTGTAATCGATATTAACGACCACACAATCAGATCGATCAGCGATCAAGCGACACCATGGATCATCCATCTCTGCCTGTCCCAAGATGAAACCACCCCCATGCATATTAAAGAAGACCGGCATAGACGCGGATTGGTCCCTATCCGGTGTATACACAAGTACACGTGTATCACCTTTGGTCGTAGGAATCATGACTTCTTTTACTGTGACAGCATACGTGGAACCGGGTTGAAGAGCTGCACCTGTACCGACGACATTTTGACGCATACGTTGTACCATTTCCAGTTGTTGTTGTTGATCCATAGATATCACTCCTTTTGTGGATTGCCAATACGCCTTCTTCCGTTGTCACTTAAGTATAGATGACACTCGTCTATTCCGTCATGTGCAATTCATTCGATATGTATTGATCAACATGCTGAAACGTCGACCAAAATCACCTTCCCCTGCTCTTGATCTTCAATGTTAACATTCAGTGCCAGGAGATCGATTTGGATCCGTGCTTGTTTCCTTTTTTTTGTGGAACATCATCCAGACCCCCATCAAACAAAATAAAACGCTGCACCCCATGCCAAACAAACTACTGGTTTTTAATGCAAGAGGTGAGCCTTGCATGGTAAGTAATGTCGCTTGGGTCACCACGATGGATACCATCGCATCGGTGAAGTTAATCATTTTTAATGTAGATATGATCGGGTTATGGAGATGACGGTTAGCCCAGGTACCATACACGGCAAAAACCAACTTGGTAAAAGCGACTGTTGCTACGATATACACGATGATACCTTCATATATGAAGGCATCGCCGATTAAATACATTCGCAGGCAGACCATCGAATAGGACGCGCCTAGTAAACACAGGAACAGACCTCCGCGCTTATATACCGTAAGCTCTAATCTATATCTTTCTAAGGGAGATTCCATCCTCTTGGTAACTGTATATTTATGGAGCACTTGGCCTTTTGCCACACACAGAATCAGATAATATACAGCATTTGTAATGAACCATCCCGAAAACAGATATATGCCCAGGATTAACTTGCCTATCCCTGTTACAGCATTGATAACAAGGGAAGCCACATTAAACAAGGCCGTTCGATCTTGTTTATTTCCAAGGTAATGGAACCAAATGGTCTTCAAATATGTCTTCATTTTCATAGGATATTCATTCTGTTAGAGAAGCAGACCATTAGCCTTTTCACCTACCTCTTAAATGTCAATAACATGATGAATGAGGTGTAGAGAAAGTGGTATACGTTCTCCTCATTCGGCCAAAGATTCCCGAATACTTTTTGGAAGGGATTGGATAACCATATCATATGAGTGATCGATCATGACGTAGACATCTTCATCGGACAGTGAACCATCCAGCATAATGGTATTCCAGTGTTTTTTGTTCATATGATATCCCGGTCGAACCGCTTCATGCTGCTCTCTCAGGTTCTCTGCAATAATGGGATCACATTTTAAGTTTAATAGACCATTTTCTTCTTTATCTTCGAAAAGTAATGCAAATATTTTCCCTCCAACCTTAATGGTTACAGGATCAGGCCCAAATGGATAATCCTTGGTCGCACCTTTCTTCTTCAAACTGTATTCAATCATCGTATCCTTCAAGTCAGTACCTCCCTTTCACCAGTGGACGATATAATGATACCGAATGTAAGTTCGTATGTAAATAAGCTCGTTGCACATAAAAGCACATAATAAAACCTCCTCCAAATGAATGGAGAAGGTTTTATCTGGATTTATTTAACTCTTAATTGGCTCTATCATTCCTAGTTTTGCTGCTGCGGCTGAATGAGCCATGGTTTGATTTACTGCTACTGCTGTTTGATCTACTGCTATTGGGTCTACCGTCGTTTGAACGACTACTGTTTGATTTACCACTCTTGGCAAACCATTCGGATTTGGGCTTGCGTGCCGGGTTAGCTTTGGACTTCGCCGGTTTGCCTGCAGCCGATTTGTTGAACGAAGGTTTACTGCCTGATGCTTTGCTGGTTTTATCAAACACAGGTACACCTGTCATTGGATACGGATGACCTTTCACTTCAGGAATCGTCTTTTTGATAACTTTCTCGATATCCTTCAGGAATGGAAGTTCATCCTTCTCACAGAACGAAATTGCCATCCCACTTTTGCCAGCTCGCCCTGTACGTCCAATACGGTGAACATACGTTTCCGGAATGTTAGGCAGGTTAAAGTTAATGACATGTGAAAGTTCCTCTACGTCAATTCCTCTTGCCGCGATATCCGTCGCAACTAATACACGTGTTGCACCACTCTTGAAGTTGTTCAGTGCCCGTTGTCTCTCGTTCTGAGACTTGTTGCCATGAATAGCCTGTGCCGTAACATTCGCTTTGGCCAAATCACGTGTAACCCGGTCAGCGCCGCGCTTCGTGCGTGTGAACACCAATGCCGTGACGATGGATTTATCCTCCAAAATTTGGTTCAACATATGTTGTTTCTTGCCGTTCTCCAGCAAATAAATAGACTGCTCAATGCGGTCTACCGTTGAAGATACCGGTGTGATTTCTACTTTAACTGGATCAACCAGCAGGGTTTTAACCATTTTGGTGATTTCAGGAGGCATCGTAGCTGAGAAGAACAACGTCTGCTTTTTGTTCGGCATTTTGGCAATGATTCTTTTCACATCATGAATGAAGCCCATGTCTAACATCCGGTCTGCTTCATCCAAAACGAGAATCTCAACCATCTTCAGATCAATACGTTTCTGGTTAATCAGATCGTTCAATCTGCCAGGCGTTGCGATAATAATATCTGCACCTTGATTCAGCGCACGCTCTTGTACTTTTTGCGAAACGCCGCCAACGATTGCCGTACAACGAATGTCCGTATACCGGCTATATACCTTGATGTTATCCGCGATCTGAATAGCCAGCTCTCGTGTTGGTGTCAAAATTAATGAGCGAATATGTCGTGCGGACTTCGATCCTTGTCCTTTGGATCTTTCGCTTAATAATTGAATGATCGGCACCGAAAATGCTGCCGTTTTGCCTGTTCCTGTCTGTGCACATCCCAGCAGGTCTCTGCCAGCTAATACAGCTGGAATGGCCTGTTCCTGTATAGGGGTAGGATTAGTATAGTTTGCTTTGCTTAACCCTTCCATAATAGAGGGGATAATATTTAAGTCCTTAAATGTCATGTTGTCTCCTTCATTTACGCACATCTATCAATAAGACGCATCTTTTATTTCACACGTAACGTATAAGGATACCATTAAAAACGCAATCTGTAAATTATCTTTTTATTTTCATTTTTTCAACTGACCAATTTAAGACCAACTGCCGATCCGAGCACCATAGCGATAAACAGAATTCGTAGGGCATTTCGAGGTTCTCCATAAAACACCATGCCCAGAATGGCACCACCGGAGGCCCCGATTCCCGTCCATACGGCATATGCTGTCCCCATCGGAAGAGTTTCCATTGCAATGGACAGGAACAGGAAGCTTAGACCAAATCCGGCTACCAATAGAACCAGTGAAATGAGATTACGGTCTTTGTGCAACTTGTTTATCATCAGCACTCCGATCATCTCAAATATACCTGCCAAGATAAGAAATACCCAGTTCATTATAGTTGCACCTCCTTATTCTTCTCTTTGCTCAGCATTTTAAGACCAATTACGCCGAGTAAAAGTACACCAATGAGTACCATTTTTCCGGCTTGGACAGGTGCATTAAACAGAACAATCTCTGCAAGTACCGTGCCAGCGGTACCTAGGCCAACAAATACTGCATACACGGTTCCCACAGGCAGTGTCCGCGAAGCTGCAATCATTAAGCTGAAACTGATCATAATCGCAACCAACGTAAACCCCCATTCCAGCAGACCACTGGCATGTTTCAATCCAATGACCCAACCTACTTCAAACAAAGCAGCAATCACAACCGACATCCACGTTTTATTCATTCTGGTAACACTCCTTCTCTACTACATTTTTTTGTACAACCTGTAAGTGTTCATTAGCGAAAAAACAAAAAAGCCCGGGAAACAAACTGCATGTAGCAGTTCATCTCCCAGGCTTTTATCCCTCCGTGGCACAACCAACAGGTTGCGGGTTTTCTCTCGGACCAGACCGACACATACATCGCGGAACCCTAGAAAACCTGTTTTTATTCTAATGTGTCTCCAATTATACACACTTCCACTATCTTGGCAACCCCGTAAATGTGATCATGCCATTTATTTGATAATCAAACCCATTAATCCTACAAATGTGGCGGCTTGATGTGGTGAAATCACACAACCGTTGAGATCTTCCATGGTCAACACCAAGGAGTCAAATTCGCAATCGCTAAGATCCAAATCTTTCATTTTGGTCCCCGTTAAGGAAGCTTGGTCGATGTTACATTGACTGAACTCCATTTTTTGCAGTGCCAGATAGGCAAAGTCCGCACCAATCAAGGTACATTCCGAGAAGGAGACCTGTTTCAGATGTGCAAAACGAAAATTGCTGTAGTCGCCTAGACCATGAAGGAAACTGACATTTTGCAATCGGCTATTGGAAAAATCAGTTCCGACAAACTTGCAGTTATGCCATTCGATCCGGTGCATGAAGGCACCAGAGAGATTGACATTGGAGAAGTCACAGTGTTCGAACCGGACATCGGTAAATTCAAATTGTTCCAAGGCAGACTCCGAGATTGTCACATGTCTAAATACAACATTTTCAAAGGAAACCTTACTCGCTTCCTGTTGATCCAATGTAATGTTCTCGATCAGTTTGTGTTTGTACTCCACTTTGGATTCCAGGAATGCAATCGTTTCCGGTTCGAGCAACTGCTCCTGAATCTTGGGTTTGTCCATTTTCATCCCGTATTCCCCTATTCTTTAATAGCTACAACTCGTAGTCGGCTTCTGTCCAGATACCACTGTCCATCCCGCATCAGTTGTGGCCGCACTCTTTTCTCGACAGCTTCCATAATAACATCCTGTTCCGCAGGTTTGATACCACTGAATAAATACTCCGCGAAGCTGGTTAACCACTTTCTGGCACCTGGCTTGAACGGGGTAAATTGATCAACGTGCTGGGCCAGACTAACTCGAAATCCGTGTTGCTCCAGAAGATTAGCATATTCGCCAATGGTCGGGTGATACCACGGATTCCGTCCTTCCCATTTGTATCCACGGGCATCCAGTTCTTCTTGTACCGCTGTAATTAATATAGCCGTGTTGCCATTTGCAGCAAATTCAGCCACGAATCGTCCGCCCGTCTTGAGCGCTAACTGTATTGATTGTACTACAGCTGGAGCATCCTTTATCCAATGCAGAACGGCATGAGAGAAAACCGCATCAAACGGTTCTTCTGTCCGATAATGACAAGCATTTGCTACTTGAATATTCATATCAGGGTATTTCTGTTTAGCTTGCCTAATCGTCTCTTCTGAAAAATCTATACCTGTTGGCAGCGCTCCTGCGGCTGCAATTTTGGCTGTCAGATCCCCATTGCCACAACCCACATCAAGAATACGTTCACCTTGGGATGGCTGGAGCAAGGATATGATAGGTGTTTCCTGTAACGTAGCAAAAGGAGCGGAATGACCACTCCACGATTCGTTCGTTTGACCGGATGAATGTCCGTTACTCATAAAATATAATCTCCTTCTCAATTAAGGATCTAATGTATCTATAATAACTTTAATATAAGAGAACTGTCAATTCACTCATCAGATAACTATAAAAAAAAGCCGCCGAATGGCGACTTTAACATTAAGAATTCGGATCAACTGAGATTTCCAGTTACCGGATGCGGTACATACGCTTCTTCTAGGAAACCGATCTCTTCCACGGTCAGCTTCACCGTAAGGGCTGCTATTGCATCCTCCAGATGGTGAATTTTGGTCGCGCCGATAATTGGTGCGGTTACTGCCTCTTGATGCAACAACCAGGCCAGAGCGACCTGAGCACGAGGAATCTCCCGTTGCTCAGCGACTTTCAAGACTCGCTCCACCACTTGACGATCAGCATCGACCATTGCATTCTCATAGAATGCCTTCCCCGCAGGGTCAATTCCTGAACGCGCTGTCTGTTCATTCCAATCCCTTGTCAGACGTCCTTTGGCAAGAGGACTCCACGGAATAACGCCGACGCCTTCTTCCTGACATAATGGGAGCATTTCACGCTCTTCTTCGCGATACAACAGGTTATAATGGTTCTGCATGGAGATGAATTTTGTCCATCCATGACGCTCAGCTGTATATTGGGCTTTCATGAACTGCCAGGCGTACATCGAAGAAGCTCCAATGTATCTGACCTTTCCGGCCTTAACTACATCATGAAGAGCTTCCATAGTTTCCTCAATAGGAGTTTTATTATCCCATCGATGGATCTGATACAGGTCTACGTAATCTGTGCCCAAACGCATGAGACTGTTGTCGATTTCGTTCATAATGGCTTTTCTGGACAACCCCGCCCCGTTGGGTCCTTCATTCATGCGGAAAAACAATTTGGTCGCCAGCACAATCTCATCCCGACGGGCAAAATCCTTCAATGCACGTCCAACAATTTCCTCACTGGTTCCATCCGAATACATATTGGCCGTATCGAAGAAATTAATACCGGCATCCAATGCTTTCTGTATGAACGGACGACTCTGCTCTTCATTCAGGGACCATGGAGCCATTCCGCGTTCCGGTACACCGTAACTCATGCAACCTAGACATAATCTGGAGACATCCAGACCAGTACGTCCTAATTTCACATATTCCATATTTCACACTCTCCTTGAATTTGTTCTGTAAATGGATGTTGTCTCGACCTCTTCGGTAACTAGCTCTAACCAGCATGTGAAGTATATCTCTCGATGTACGGAATTTTCTTCGAACTTGATCTGTGATTCGAGCCTATCAATCAAAATTTGCCTCACATGGTTTGATAACCACTTCACCTTGTTCACCCAACTTTTCGAATAAACTTTAATTGCTTGGCTCTGTTAACATACTCTTAGTATGCCAAGTCATGGGCTGCAAGCGGTATATCAATCGTCTTAATTGATTGCCTGATCCTCTCAGACCCTCTTTTGGTTCTGTACGGTAAGCTTTATAATGTAAGTAGGTTAAATCCGTGAGGAGGATACGTATGACCGAAGAATTATTTCAATCAAAACAGGAATTGAGTGACCTTATCAAACGCCATTCCAATCATAACGGTGCAATGGAAACGGCGATCCCTTCCCTGTTTGTCTATCACCATTCCAAGATTAGTGAACCGGCATACAGAGTATATAAACCTTCATTTTGTGTGATTGTTCAAGGGTTGAAAGAAGTATTGCTCGCACAGGAGCGTTATGAATATGGACCTTCCAATTACCTGATTGCTTCCATGAATCTACCGGTCATCGGGCAGATTATCAAGGCATCCGCCGATGCACCCTACTTAAGTCTCAAGCTCGAATTCACACCGAACCAAATTCTCGAAGTACTTAACGAATGTAATATCAAGGTAACATTCAACGAAAACGCCAGACGAGCCATGTTTGTAGGTCAGATGGAATCGTCCATTCAGGATGCTATACTCCGACTTGTTCGATTGCTGGATACGCCGGGAGAGATTCCGTTTCTGGCTCCGTTGTACGTTAAAGAAATCCTGTTCCGCCTCCTTCAAGGGCCTTACGGAGGAGAACTGGCGCAGATTGCGGTTGAAGGTAGCAGCACTTATCGGATCAGAGAAGCGATTGAGTACATCGTTCATCATTGGGAGCAGCCATTCCGCATTGAAGATCTGGCTGAGACCGCCAGCATGAGCGTCTCTTCATTCCATCGTCACTTCAAAGAGATCACAGCTATGAGCCCATTACAATTCCAAAAACAATTAAGATTACAGGAAGCCCGGCGACTTCTGATGGCCGAATCTGCTGACGCGGCAGATGTAGCGTTCCGGGTTGGTTACGAGAGTGCTTCTCAATTTAGCCGAGAATATGCACGCATGTTCGGTGCGCCGCCAAGAGCCGATATCCGACGGCTGAAAGAGAAATATGACATGGCCTTGAGTGAGTAACCGAGTATGTACTCTCTATCTCACAACTATCACACAAAAGGCAAACCAAAAAGGACAACCACAATGAGTTGTCCTTTTTTCAGTATCAGAATTCTGCGTAATTGCTTTTGGATTTTTCAAAATACTCATATTTATGAGAAGGAAATCGGAGCTGTTCTCCTTAATTAATGAACAAGATTAGACCAATGCTTCGACCCGTTCTGGCACGTGGATCTCTCCGTGCAATAATTGAGCGATATCACGAGTCAGTGCATCCACATTCTCTTGACGAGTTGCCCAGCTGGTGCAGAACCGCACCGCACTGTGTGTATCGTCAACCTTTTCCCAGAAGGTGAACGTATAACCGCCGCGTAATTTCTCAAGCAAACGGTCAGGCAGAATCGGAAACTGCTGGTTGGTTGGTGAATCGTACAGGAAGCGTACCCCCTGCTGTTCGAGTGAATCATGAATTCTCAAGGCCATATCTACGGCATGGCGAGAAATATCGAGGTACAGACCATCTTCGAACAACGTTTCGAATTGGATACCCAGCAATCTGCCCTTGGCAAGCAGGCCACCTTTTTGTTTGATCATATAACGAAAATCCGGTTTCAGTGCATCATTCAGGATAACAACCGCTTCTCCCATCAATGCGCCAATCTTGGTTCCCCCGATGTAAAACACATCACACAAGCGTGCAAGATCAGCAAGTGTCATATCGCAATCGCGTGAAGCGAGTGCATATCCAAGACGTGCTCCATCCACGAAAAACGGAAGACCACATGCTCTGCTCACTGTATGCAATGCTTGCAGTTCTGCCTTGCTGTACATCGTTCCATTCTCCGTTGGTTGGGATATGTAGACCATTCCTGGTTGAACACAGTGTTCCGGTGACGACTCATTCATGTGCGCATCGTAAACGGCTCTAACCTGCTCAGGCGTGATCTTTCCGTCCTCGCTTGGAACTGTGAGCACCTTATGTCCCGTAGCTTCAATAGCTCCCGTCTCATGAACCGCAATGTGTCCCGAGGTCGCAGCAATCACACCTTGATATGGACGCAAAATAGAGGCAATTACCGTTGTATTTGTCTGTGTACCACCAACCAAGAAATGAACATCAGCTTGCTCATTGTCACAGGCCTGACGAATAAGCATTCTCGCCCGTTCGCAGTGTCCATCCGTGCCATACCCGCTCGTCTGTTCCATATTGGTTTCCATCAGTCTTTGTAAAATGCGTTCATGCGCACCTTCGTTATAATCACATTCAAATCGTATCATCGTGTTGTCTCTCCTGCCTTCTTGTTCAACTTCTCTTGTATGTTCATCATGGAGGTGTATACCTCTTGAATCTCTTCTTCATTCAATTCTTGCATCAGCTTCAGGATCTGTTGATCGGATCGATCATTCAATTGGGCATACAGTTCCTCACCCTTGACAGTAAGACGAATCAGACTGACCCGGCTGTCGGCAGCAGAATTCACTTTCACCAACAGTCCTTCCTTGGAAAGCTTGTTCACAATTCGGCTCATATAACTGCGATCAATGGTCAGTGTATCCACCAAATTGTTCGCAATGCTCTCTCCCCGAATTCCAATTTCAATAATGACCCGTACTTCCGCAAACGAATACCCTGTTCCGAGAATATGCTTGTCGAGTACACCGAGTATGTTGGTATAAAAACGGTTAAAACGTCGCATGTCAGCCAGTATATCTGGATTTATGTACTGAGAGTCGATGTCAAACCCTCCTTTTTAGTGGACATTGTCAACATTATAATAATCACGTTAGTGGACGTTGTCAACATTATATTTTGCATAGCATTTTATAACTTCATTTTTAATATCCTATCAATAAAAAAAGCCGCGCATATGCGCAGCAAGGTTTACTTGTTTAGATACTTGACCAGATACTTAGTCAGCTGCTTAAGTTTCTATATAAATTGACTAAACATTTACACAAAACGGAGAGGACAGAAAGAACCTGAAGAAGCGAAGCGTTCGCCTAAAAGCTTTCTGCAAGAAAGCTACATCGGAAGCATACGCTATCCTCGGATTTTCCTCTTTATAGAAGGAATAAAAAAATCTGGGGATAACAGCGATCGGAAGGTTGTTCTGTCATCGGAGTGGCCAGTGTAAATTCAATTTATATGGATTAAGAGTGACTATATTGCACCTGATGAAGACGGCTGTATATTCCTCCAGCGGCGACCAATTCCTCATGGTTACCCTGTTCAGCGATGCCATCGGTGTTCACTACAATGATTCGATCCGCATTCTTGATGGTCGTCAGTCTGTGCGCAATCACGAGTGTCGTTCTACCCACCGACAATTCAGCGAGTGATTGCTGGATCAGTGCTTCCGTTTCCGTATCCAGAGCAGAGGTTGCCTCATCCAGAATAAGAATGGGTGGATTTTTCAAGAACATACGAGCAATGGATAGCCGCTGCTTCTGTCCTCCGGACAGCTTGACTCCACGCTCTCCAATGACCGTATCCATACCGTCTGGCAACGTAAGAATTAATTCCTCCAACGAGGCACGACGAGCGGCATCCCAGATTTGTTCATCCGTTGCACTCAGGTCACCATAGGCAATATTCTCCTTAATGGTACCCGAGAACAAAAATACATCCTGTTGAACAATTCCGATATGCTTGCGTAACGATTCAAGCTTAACGTCCCGAATGTCCACACCATCTACGGTAATGCGTCCCTCTTCTACCTCATAGAATCTTGGCAGCAAGCTGCAGATGGTCGTCTTGCCTGCACCCGAAGGTCCAACAAAAGCAACCGTTTCGCCTGGTCGAACGGACAGACTGATATCATTTAGAATACGCCGACTGGATTCATATCCGAACGAGACGTTCTCGAAGCGAATATCACCCTTCACACTTTCGAATTCAACTGCGTTTTTGCTATCAGCAATTTCAGGTTCCGTATCAATGATCTCTAGATACCGCTTGAAACCAGCGATGCCCTTCGGATAACTCTCAATGACAGCGTTAATTTTCTCGATTGGACGGAAGAAGATATTGGACAGAAGCAGGAAGGCCATAAATTCACCCATATTGATTCTGCCATCGATATAAAACCATGCCCCGCTAATCATGACAAATACCGTAACTAGTCGCATCATCATATAACTGACCGAGATACTTTTCGCCATCGTTTTGTAGGCAAGCAGTTTGGTTTTACGGAAATTCTGATTGTCCACTGCAAAAAGTTCTTTCTCATGTTCTTCGTTGGCGAACGATTGCACAACACGCATACCCCCGACGTTGTCTTCAATACGCGCATTGAAATTGCCGACGTCTCCGAAAAGTCGCCGATACGTCTTTGTCATGCGACCACCAAATACGATAATGACCCAAGCCATAATTGGGATAATGATAAAGGTAAGCAGCGCAAGCTCCAGATTAATGTTAGCCATCAGCCAGAACGATCCGATTAATGTCATTATTGCGATGAACACATCTTCAGGTCCATGGTGAGCAACCTCGCCGATATCATTCAGATCATTCGTAAGATGACCAATTAAGTGGCCTGTTTTACGATTATCAAAGAACCGGAAGGACAGCTTCTGCAAGTGAGCGAACATCTTCTCACGCATGTTGGTCTCAATGTTAATGCCCAGCATATGTCCCCAATATGTAACTACATAGTTCAATACGGTATTAAGTGCATAGATGGATAACAGCACGACGCAGGCAAGCATAATGAGAGGCCAATCCTGACCTGGCAACAATTCATTAATGAATTTGCTGACGGCAAGGGGGAAAGCCAACTCCAGAAGACCTGCGAGTACAGCGCATCCAAAATCAATCAAAAACAGTTTTTTATAGGGACGATAATACGAAAAAAAACGACGAATCATACTTATTCACTCTCACTCTCCAGATCCTTATTGGGGTTTACATCTTCATTTTGCAGCTCGAAAAGATGGATATACTCGTCGATGACCTGATCAATAGCTTTTAACTCCCCACTGATCACCGGGCGAATATGTTCATACTCCTCCTGTCCAAGTTGTCGGACAAGCGTTGTTCTCCGATTCTGCATTTGTTCCAGAAATACAAGAATTCGGCCGCGACGGAATGTCTGCGCACCACGGCCCCGTTTTCCCTCATGTTCACCATGACCTCTTCCACGTCTGGAACGTTCACTACGTTGCTCATTGTCACTCATATCGCGTCTCGGACGCTCACCTTGACGTACACTTCCATCCATCTCTTCGATAGGACGATCTCTCATTTGTGCCACCCCCATTACGTGTATACATATGTATACAACGTGTTCATGTATACGATTGTATACGCGACAAAAAGAAGTGTCAACCTAAATTTTCCAATAGATAACGAAGTATGTATATTCACCATCTCCCTAACAGAAAAAAGCCGCGATTTCGCGACTTCTTTTGTTGGCGACACTATTTTATCTCACTCATAAACTTTCTATATTCTTGAACCATTTCTTTGGATCGGGTGTGATGCAAATAATGTTCTCCCTCCAATGTCATCACTTTTCCATGCACAGAATCTTTGACTTGCTCTTCATGCAAGGGTATCCAGCCTTCCGTTTCGGTATCATTCGCTTGTAAGAAGAAAATCACAGGAAGATCTTTGGGGAAGGACAGGTTCTCAACTGCTTTGAAATTAGGACCAAAGTTTTCACCTTCATTCAGGTTGTTCGGATTAAACGTATTTTTGAGTGAAAGTATTCTAATTTGCTCTCTGGTTTCATCATCAACATTGGGTGCAATCAGTTGATCAGGGGCCAGTTTCATTAACAATCGATAGAATCCTGATTTTTTAAGCAGCTTGTAGGTTTCGGTTGGAAATGGATCATCGTTACCTCCCTGCGTTGGAACGCTGCTATCAATCCCGACAAAGGCAGTTACTTCGTTTGGATATTTGTTCACATAGTCCAGTCCGTAAATTCCTGAAATGGAGTGACCCATGAGCGTGTAACGATGAATATTAAGCTGCTGTAACGCTTCATGAATTTCACTAACCATATTTTCAGGGGTACGCTCTTTTTCAGTTACGTCACTTAATCCATAACCAAAAGGCTCAATGACAACAACTTTGTAAAATGGTGATAACTCATTGATGAGCGGTTTGAAATCAAGGGCTGGAGCTGGTGTTCCATATCCGGGAAGTAATACGACCGTTTCTTCGCCTTTTCCTTGAATCAACACGTTCATGTTTTTCCCGTCAACTGCTACGGTCTGACCATAGGGTTTTATTTTCCCTTCCTCTGATTTGTTGCTGAATACATTAACAATAAAAACAGTGGCAATAAATAATGCAAAAGCGATAACGATGGCTCCGAATATTTTGAGCAAAATGATTAATATTTTTTTCATCATGGTGGTGTTCTCCTGTTGAGTTCGTTTGTTGTACAGCCGTTTGAAACGCTATTCATTTTACTTTTTTAATGTAATTTCAAATTGAGAACCAGCCTCACCTGCAAATACAATACGACCGTTTTCTGGTAAAACAACTTCATTTTCACCGCTGACCACGGTGTGATTAATACAAATTCCGGTCTGGTCATAGACAGCAAAGGCTCCCTTTGCAGGCATCTTCACTGTCATGACTTTTCCTTTCGCAGTCGCTGGTACCGAAAACCATTTGGCATATCCATCTGCTTGAATGGTTGTTGCGGATTGTTTACCCGAATAGATTGGTTTTACCAGTTCCTCACTGGCGTATACATAACCTAAGGCTGTAAGATACTCTCCACCGTTCTTTTTAGAGAATTGAATGTCCATCGTATCACGTCCGGCAGTACCCGGAATCTGCAAAAGATTGGTTGCTTCGTTTGCTCCAATAATCTTATGATTGGACATATACCCTGGATTCTCTTTATTCATATGAATAGGCAGGATCGATGAAGCATTGAGATAAACCATTGATGTGTATTTCTCATTCACCAGATAATATTTTTTACCATCACGCTTTGCCCATGCGGCATTAATCTCCTTGGATAATTTATTGGCTTCAAGCTTCTCCCCATTATATTCTGAGAAAGCCAGCTGTCCGAGTCCTGGAACGGATATATAAGATCGTGACCACAAGTAGGTTTTACCATTGTTCTCCACAACGAATTTCAACTTGTCTGTACCTTCGTTATTAACAAAAGTACCATCTGCTGTATATGTGTATTCTTGAGCCGGATTACTCGGAGCTGTAAGTGAAGATACAGTCATTTGTCCAGCCTTATTTATTTTGATCTCCATGATCGAATTATTGCCGCCATATATACCTGCATACTTGGATATTCCTTTAGGCATATTTGCCTTCACAGGGACGCCAAATGATTTTTCTGGCTTCCGTTCTGTAATGATGTCCTTTTCCTCAAGTGCGCTGAGTAATAATTCATTCGCAATGAAATTATTGGTTAAGCTTGACCCGCCTGAAGAGATAACGGCTGCAGCCATATTGTATTCCGGAAGTACCACTAATGAAGACTGATAAGATAACGTATCTCCACCTTTCATAACGGCCTTAATGCCGTATTCGTTGAATGGGAACAAGTTCACACTATCCCACCCCAACCCGTAAGACATCAGCGTATCGCTATCCTCTGGCCACATGCCTCTTTTATACTCTTCTTGCGCCATAGCTTCTACAGACTTACTGGAAAGAATACCATCAACTTCTCCCATGAAGATTCTTGAAAATTTGACCAGATCTTCAGCGGTGGAATACAGACCTCCAGTACCGATGATATTATAATTCTCTTTTGGAAGTGGTCCCTCATAAAAAGGGGAATAGATTGCCGCCATGTCTGACGGATTAACCACATCCTGTGGTGTTTTGGTGTGTTTCATATCCAAAGGCTCCGTGAAATACTTGTGTATAAATGCGGTATAACCGATGCCGCTCACTCTTTCGACCAGAATCTCGGCTAACGTAAAGCCATCGTTGCTGTAGACTGAGTATTCGCCGGGATCTGCCTTCAGGTTTTGATTCGCCAATTGCTCCAGAAACGTATCATGTGAATACGTGTCATTATCTCCGTACAATGTGGCATTGCTGGTTGAGGTGCCCAGAAGACCGGAGGAATGATTCAGCAACATACGGGGTGTGATCTGTTTGTATCGGGTATCTTTCATTTTAAAGTCAGGCATATAGTTCACAACAGGCGCATCCAAATCAATCTTGCCTTCGTCAACCAGCTTCATTACAGCGGCTGTAAGCATCATTTTACTGGTTGAACCAATGCCATAGACGGTGTTCGAAGTAAGAGGCACCTTGTCGTTTATATCGTTCTTGCCCGTCTGACCGGACACCACAATCTCTCCACCATCGATGAGCGCATATTGCAGACTCGTCGTGCCATACGTCTCAGTCAGTAATTTGGCTTTTTCGATCACAACTTTCTTTGTTGTCTCATACGTAAGGTTACTGTTGTTATTCATGGCAGTCGGTGCGGCCATTGCAGATAGCGGGGCTAACATCGTTAACACTAGAGTTAAAGCTGCAATTGAAGTTCGTTTTTTGACTGTTCTCTTGACCACGTCCATTTTCTCTTGTTGTATCATCTGCATCTTCTCCTGTCAGTATCTCTTTATTAGAGTATCTAGCTTTGGTGCTAAAATAAGCTTAACCCATGTAAATGGACTGCTCGTGACGTCTATATGAACCGAATATGAACAGGCAAAATAATGTTTGAGTACATGATGATTCACGATCCGTGGTCCTTTTTTGCCATAAAAATAACCCCTTTAAGTGTCTACTTAAAGGGGTTACAGACTCATCTATTTCAATGAAATTTCAAATGTGGAATCCACGTCACCTGCAAATACAATGCGGCCGTTTTCTGGTAAAATAACCTCATTCTTACCGCTGACTACGGTGTGATTAATACAAATACCCTTCTGATCATATACGGCAAAGGCGCCAGTTGCAGGCATTTTAACCGTCATGACTTTTCCTTTCACCGTTGCTGGTAACGAAAACCATCTGGCATATCCATCTGCTTGAATCGTTGCTAGAGATTGTTTACCCGAATAGAGTGGTTGTACCATTTCCTCACTGGCGTATATGCTACCAACGGCTGTAATGTACTCTACTCCGTTCTTTTTAGCAAAATAAATCTCCTTTGTATCACGTCCAGCCAGGCCAGGGATTTGCAGCTCCGTGACTGCTTCGTTTGCTCCAATAATCTTAGTATTGGATACATACCAAGGGGTCTCTTTGTCCAAATGAATAGGGAGAATTGGTGCCGAATTGAGATAAACCGTTGATGTATATTTCTCATTCAGCAGGTAATATTTTTTACCTTCACGCTGCTCCCATGAGGCCGTTATATCCTGGGATAATTCATTAGCTTCCAGCTTCTCCATTTTATACTCGGAGAAAGCCAATTGTCCAAGTCCTGGCAAGGATATATAAGATCGATACCACAGATAAGTCCTTCCATTCTTCTCCTTAACAAATTTCAACTTTTCCGTGCCTTCATCGTTAACAAAAGTACCATCTGCTGTATAGGTGTATTTTTGAGCCGGATCACTTGGAGCTGAGGGTGTGGATACAGTCATTTGTCCAGCAGTATTCATTTCGATCTTCTTAACCGAATTATTGCCGCCATATATACCTGCATTCGTGGCTATTTCTTTAGGTATATCTGCCTTCACAGGCACACCAAATGATTTTTCCGGCTTCCGTTCTGTAATGATGCCCTTTTCCTCAAGTGCGCTGAGTAATAATTCACTCGCAATGAACTGATCTTTGGCACTTGTCCCACCTGATGAGGTAACGGCTGCAGCCAGATTATATTCCGGCAGTACGACTAATGATGAGTGATACGATATGGTATCTCCACCTTTTGTTACTGCCTTGATACCGTATTCACTGAATGGGTACAGATTTACACTATCCCACCCTAAACCGTAAGATATAGACGTATCGCCACCCTCTGGCCACATGCCTTTTTTGTACTCTTCTTGTGCCATGGCTTCTACAGACTTATCGGTAAGAATGCCTTGGACCTCTCCCGTGAAGATTTGTGAAAACTTCGCAAGATCTTCAGCGGTGGAATAAATGCCTCCAGTAGCGATAACATTATAATTCTCTTGTGGAAGCTGACCCTCATACATAGGAGAATAGATTCCCGCCATTGCTGCCGTGTCAACCACATCCTGTGGTGTTTTGGTATGTTTCATGTCTAAAGGTTCCGTAAAATATTGGTGTATAAAAGCTGTAAAACTCATGCCGCTAACACGTTCAACCATAATCTCGGATAACGTAAACCCATCGTTACTATACACCGAGAACGCGCCGGGATCTGCCTTCAGGTTTTGACTCGCCAATTGGTCCAGAAAAGTATCATGTGAGTACGTATCATTATCCCCGTACAATGTGGCATTGCTGCCCGTGCTGCCCAGCAGACCGGAAGAATGATTCAACAGCATGCGTGGTGTGATTTGTTTGTAGCGATGATCTTTCATCTGAAAATCAGGTATATAGTTCACAACAGGCAAATCCAAATCCACCTTGCCTTCGTCAACTAACTTCATAACAGAAGCGGTGAGGAACATTTTACTCGTTGATCCTATGCCATAGATCGTATCCGGCGTAAGAGGCACCTTGTTGTTTTTATCGTTTTTACCCGTCTGACCGGACACCACAATCTCGCCACCATCGACAAGGGCATATTGCAGACTTGTGATTCCATGTTTCTCGGTGAGTAACTTGGCTTTCTCCATCACCGTTTTCTTGGTTGGTTCATACGTAAAATCACTGCTACTTGTAGGAGGCGCAGCCATTGCAGACATTGGAGCTAACATCGTTAATGCCAGCGTTAACACGGCGATTGAAGTTCGTTTTCCCTTTTGTCGTCCCACTCACATCATCTCCTGAATTTTAAGTGTTTTGGTTATTTGATTTCTTCTGGGTCTACAAATTTCACCTCCGGATACAAGTCATTTGGTCCCTGAATCAGATCTCCACCCGTTCCTTTCAGTTGCTTGTTAAAGAAATCGAGTACATATTGATTTACGATGTTTGATCCTCTTTTACCATTGATATCTCCTGTGATACCGGACAGTTTAACCAGCTCTGAATAGAACTGAAGGTCCGTGAAATTGAAGTGCTGGGTTCCTTCTACATAGATCACTTTTCCCCCATGATTCATAACATTTTTCATAATGTGCAGCTCATCTGAAAGAGATTTAGTTACTTCATCCTCCGAATTTCTATCTATTTCAAAGTTGGCGAACCAGTCTTCAAAACTTCCCGATCGGATGAACATAAACGGCTTGTTTATATCATCTCTATTTTCCACTTCATATAGTGACCCATCCATATTAACCCCAGCCTTGATTCTCTGATCTAAATACGTTGCATTAAACGCGGTTGCACCCCCAAAAGAATGCCCCATCGCGCCGATGTGATCTAGATCGATTTTCCCTTTAAACTGACTTTCGATTGCACCTGAATTCAGCTTTTCGATTTGATCGATTACAAACTCCACATCTTTCGTCCATATACTCCCTGTTTTTGTACGTTCATCTAGTGTAGTTGTGCTTTTTTTATAATCCGTTACACGGCCATCTGGAAAAAGAGTAGCAAAGGTGCTGTACGTATGATCGATGGTGACCACGATATACCCATGACTGGCCAGATTCTCGGCCTGTGATACATGTAGAACTCTACTGGTTCCCATACCATGAGATAGTAGTACCACGGGATAAGGACTTGTAGAAGGTAATATTTCAACATTTTCATAAGAGTTGGTTTGACTATACTTCAAGTAGTCGAGCAAAAATTCGGGCAGTTTTAAAGAATTAGAGAAGCTCTGAATATACTTTTTGAACATTTCTTTATCTTTTGGAAACAGCGTGTCACGCTTGTTATTATTGCTGTTTTCAGTTGGGTACCAAACTTGAACCATTAGTTCTCTCTTAGCGCTTTGATCTTCAGTGAAGATTTCGTCTCTGTTCTGGTCTGTTAAATGAAAGGTTTGAGTACCCACCTTCTCTGGACCATCAAGCTTCGGCAGATTAAAAACAGGTAAGTATACAGACAAGACGGTAGAACCAACAAGCAGAATAACGATTAAGGAAGATAAACTATATTTCAAGAACTTCCCTATTTTAAGATTCATCATCTTTTCGGAATGTCTGAATAAAACGATAATTATGAATAGAGCCGTCATGATATATACCAGAAGCAACTGCCATCTGTATCCCTCAACAAACAATTGAACTAATAATATAACGCTACTTCCTATTCCCAAACCCCAGCCTGTTTTCTTTGCACTTTTTGTAATAAATAGTAGGTCTACGAGTAACGCGAAACAGGATAGAACTAACAGTATCTCAAATAATCTCAATTGAATTCCTCTCTCTCATCTCGGACTTTTACAGAATTTTTACTTCGCTTCGTTCATGAATGCTCTTACATCTTCAGCTATTTCTTTAAATAACGTATGGTGCAAGTAATGCTCGCCATCCATGGTGATTACTTTTCCATGTACCGAATCTTTGATCTGCCCTTCATGCAGCGGTATCCATCCTTCAACACCTTCATTATTTGCTTGTACAAAGAGTAGAAGTGGAAGGTCTTTAGGGAAAGTTAAACCCTGAGCCCCTTGAAAATTGGAATAAATATGATCCATTTCGTTTAATGACGTGGGATTATACATGTTTTTATTTGAGATCATTTTCATCTGCTCAACCGTCTGATCATCAAATGCAAGTCCCTCATAAGGGTCTGCATTCACTTTCATCATTAATCTTAAGAGACCTGTATTTCTGAGAAGAGCAAACGTTTTTAATGGGAACTTCGCATCTGTAATACTTGGTTGGGTGGAAACACTACTGTCAATACCGACGAAAGCAGTTACTTCATCCGGATATTTGTTCACATAATCAATGCCATAAATGCCTGCAATAGAGTGACCCATGAGCATGTACTGATGAATATCAAGTTGCTGCAGAGCTTCATGAACTTCACTTACGATATTCTCTGTGGTTCTTTCTTTTTCTGTTTCATCACTTAATCCATAACCAAAAGGCTCAACTGCAACTACTTTGTAATATGGTGATAGCTCATCAATGAGCAGCTTAAAATCAAGAGCTGGTGTTGCTGTTCCATAGCCAGGCAGAAGCACGATCGTTTCCTTGCCTTCGCCTTGAATGAGCACATTCATATTTTTACCGTCTACAGATACGTGCTGACCATAGGACTCTATCTTCTTCGCCTCTGAATTGCTACTGATCACATTGGTGATATAAACAATACCTAGAAATAGAATAATAGCGATTACGATGGCTCCGACTATTTTCAGTATCATGTTTCTCACTTTTTTGGCCCTAGATCTATTCTTTGTTTTCTTTTCCTCTGGCTGTGTCACGCTCATCTTCTCCTGTCTTGAACTGTTTGTTCGGTTGTCTTCTTTGCTGCTAATGAAATCTTATCCAATGAAAATGTACTGCCCGTGACGTCAATATGAACGGAATATGAACAAGCAAAAAAAAGCCACGTATAACATACAAGAAAGCTTGCATGTTACACATGGCATGATAATTCGGTTTAGATAATCCGATGGATATTCTATTCATTGGCCTATCCTGTGAGCCTAACTATCCGTTGGTGGATGAATGGGCAACGTGATCATAAAGGTCGTGCCTTGACCAGGTTCGCTTTCCACTCGGATGTCACCCTGATGAAGGGACACGATCTGTTTAACGATAGCAAGTCCCATACCACTCCCGTCATATTTGCGACTGTGGGAACGATCTGCCTTGAAAAAACGGTCGAATATACGCTTCTGATCTTCCAGAGGAATTCCAATGCCCGTGTCGGATATTCGAACAGTCACATTTTTGAAGTCCTCTTCGATACTGACTTTGATCATACCGCCATCCTTGGAAAACTTGATGCTATTTCCGATGATGTTTGTCCATACCTGATTTAACTGGTCGTGATCAGCCGTTACCTTAACGTTCTCTAACTCAAGTTCGAAATGAATGTTGCGCTCAGACCATTGCGGTTGAAGCGCGACAATAACCCGCCTAATCTGTTCATCAAGGCTTAAGGAGCTCAGCCGTAGTTGCTGTGACTGCGATTCAAGTAAACTCAATTTGAGCAGGCTATCGCTCATTTTGGACATTCTTTTTGCTTCAGAGATGATAATATCCAGGTAACGGTTTCGCTCGTGTTCCGAGAGGTTTACTTGCTTCAGGGCCGAAGCGTAACCGGATATCGAGGTGAGCGGAGACTGAACCTCATGCGAAACATTTGTAACGAATTCCCTGCGCATCTGCTCCAACTGCTGAAGATCATGCATCATTTCTTCAAAGCTGCGGGCCAATGTACCAATCTCCGTCGTTTGTTTAATGTTCAGCTTGACGTTGAAGTCTCCAGCTGCAATCCGTTTGGTCGCTTTGGTCAATTTTTTGATCGGTCTAACCAGATATACAGAAGCAACCACAATCAACAAACTTCCTACAATCAAGGAACAGCTTGCAAAAATCAAGCCAAACTGGACCACAAAAGAGGCTGAAGGCGGTGAGAGTGTTTCTAGAAACATCGCTCTTATACCCGTTTCCGTCTTGATCGGTAGCCCCAAAAGAACGGTAGCGATACCTTTAGGTGTGTCCTGCACAACCCCTCCGTTTAACACCTTCTTGAGTTGATCCGTTGATACGGGGGATGATTTATGTTCGTTAAGCTTCCCATAAGACTGGAACTTGCCCGTTGCATCATAAATTCGAATATGATACGAATCAAGTTGTTTCATTCTACTAACGAATGATTCTGCTTCATCAGCAGGCAGCGTCTTATAAATCTGCACAACGTCCTGGCCAAAGTTGCGTATGTTAATTTGAGCATTTTCATTCAATTGATCTTCGAATATCCAGGTTGACATAAAAAATGAAATAATCGTGCCTGTGATGACTGACACCAGAAAGGTCAGAACAACACGAATATATAAGGATCTGATCATTCATAGACCTCAAGTCTATACCCTAGCCCACGCACCGTTTCAATCCGAAAATCAGGTGTAGTCGCGAATCGTTCGCGCAGGCGCTTAATATGTACGTCTATTGTTCGATCATCTCCAGCGTAATCAATACCCCATATCTGATCAATCAATTGCTCACGTGTATAGACTTGTCCTGGTGTTCCAGCAAGCTTATACAGCAATTCGAACTCCTTAAGTGGTAACGTAAGCGACTCCGTGCCTCTCATCACCTTATACGTCTGACGGTCCAGAATGACGTTTCCAATCTGGATTGTGTGTGTGGAGCCGATCTTGTATCGTTTCAGTAATG
The DNA here is from genome assembly GCF_047302515.1 of Paenibacillus amylolyticus. Lineage (GTDB taxonomy): Bacteria > Bacillota > Bacilli > Paenibacillales > Paenibacillaceae > Paenibacillus > Paenibacillus amylolyticus_G. The sequence goes on from NZ_CP168019.1 coordinate 2,796,596, forward strand.
CTCGGACACGAGCGGTCAGCTCTAATGGATCAAACGGTTTGGTCAAATAATCATCCGTACCCAGTTCGAATCCTTTCACCTTCTCCCAAGTCTCTCCTCTCGCCGTCAGCATGAGTAACGGGAGGTCGGGATTGGCTCTTCGGAGTTCTTTGCACAGTGCCCAACCATCCATGACAGGCATCATAATATCAAGGACGACCAGATCCACTGGAGTTTCGCCATATATAGTGAGAGCTTCCTTACCGTCCGCAGCTTCCACTGTTGTGAATCCATCGTTTTTGAGAAATAGACAGACGAGTTCACGAATGTTCGCATCGTCGTCTGCAACGAGTATAGTAGCCATAGTTTTTTTCTGTCCTCTCCGTTACGTTTAAATATATAGTTCAACTTGTATAGTAAATAGTAAAACATCTTGCTTATAGTATATCCACAGCAAACATCGTATGTTCTTTCAAAGTTCCCTGGATTGGGACAAGCTGTGACCCATTCTCCTTGAATCCTGCCTTTTGAAGGACACGGATGGAACCTGTATTATCGGGTACAGCGCCAGCTTCGATTCGAGTAATTGCAGTTTCGTGTTTGGCAAATTCCATTACACATTGCAAGGCTTCGCTCATATATCCTTTTCCTTGATGCAGAGTATCCGTCACATAACCAACGATCCATTTTGGGGTAGAATCCAATATGATCTCAAACAAAGAAATTTCACCGACCAGTTCATCCGTTGTATGTAGAAAAATACCAAAAGAATAGCGATTTCCTTCTTCTCTCTTCTTGTTCCAGCTCTCAATAAGTGACCTTTGCCCTTCCGAGCTGTAGAAAGACTCCTCCCGATCACTTGCTGAGATTTTCTCGATTTCCGCACGGTTGCGAATCTGTAGACCCAGAAGCAATGAGGCATCATCCACATTCCAAAATCTCACATAGATGCGTTCTGCACTATATTTCATCACATTATCCCTCCTCTATTAACGTTAGGTGCAATTGTAGCATGATTATATCAGGTCATTATAAGAGTACGAGCGAATCAACGAGAATTGTTTCGCCAAGAAATGAGGTGAATATGGCATATCATTACGCAGCCAGGCAACGATGGTTCCAATCAGGGCGGAAGAACCGTACCATATTGCGATTTCTTTGTGAATGCCGGATTCTTCGAGTTCATCTTCCATTTCTACCCGATCAATTTTGGCTTTGACCAGCGTACTCAACAATTTGAGCAGTCGTTCAGTAAAAATCGGTGTGCGCTTTGTAGCAAGTACCACCTGATAGAACGAGGCGTTCTCTGCAAAATGCTCCAGTAACTTGACCAGAACAGGCCAAGCCTCTTCCGTTCTTTGTTTCTCAAAATGAGGAGCATATTCATCCACGATCCGTTCAATATTCTCAATCATCTCGTCGGCCATCTTCTCCATCATATCCGTAATATCACGATAGTGCAGGTAGAAGGTTACCCGATTGATCGTCGCTCTTTCGGCAATTTTGTTCACTGACAACTTTTCGATATCCATTTCCTGCAGCAACTCAACAAATGCACCTCGAATTAACTGACGCGTTCGCACTATTCTTGGGTCCACGGCTGATTTCTTCTCGTCTTTCACGTGTATCCCTCCTATCAAATTTTAAACATTACAATTTTAAACAATCAGTCGTTTATTTTTGATTTACACAACATATTCATTTTATTTGTAAAATAAACGACGAAAACACGTCATAACGTAAATTGTAATCTGTCCGAATATGTATATAATTCAATAAATACAATGTAAACTATACAACACGTTGTAAATTTAGTCACGCGTGGTTTGAAAGGATGAAAAGGATTGAGTCAGGTTAGAGTACAAGAAGAATTATCCGTAAAGAAAGGCCCCATCCTGTTTATCATGATTTTGGGAGCCTTCCTTGCAACATTGAATCAAACGATCATGAGTGTCGCTACACCGGAACTGATGGGTGATTTTAACATCTCCGCCGCAACAGCACAATGGTTAACGACAGGTTACATGCTGGTGAACGGGGTGCTTATCCCCATTACGGCCTACTTCATGCAACGCTTTTCAACCAAGCAATTATTCCAAGCTTCCATGTTTATTTTCCTGATTGGTACCATCGTATCCGCTCTTGCAGATAACTTTGGCACACTGCTGACAGGACGCATGATTCAAGCAGCGGGTGCCGGCATTATCATGCCGCTCTTAATGCACGTTATTTTGACCTTGTTTGCCCCTGAAAAACGAGGATCTGCAATGGGTATGGTTGGTTTTGCCATCATTTTTGCCCCTGCAATCGGGCCTACCCTTGCCGGTTATATCCTCGAGAACTACTCTTGGCAAACGATGTTCTACGGCATGATTCCATTAACTCTTATTGTCATTGCTTTTGCGTTTGTATACCTGAAGAATGTATCCGAACGGGTCAACACAAAGTTCGACACAATCAGTGTGGTGCTGTCCACGATCGGATTTGGCGCATTGCTCTATGGTTTCAGCAGAGCAGGGAGTCTGGGATGGTCAAGTGCAGAAGTTCTTATCTGTATTGCGGCTGGAATTGTTTCTCTTGCCCTGTTTACATGGAGACAGCTCGTTTCTGAAACTCCGCTGCTTGATCTGCGGGCATTCAAATACAACATGTTCTCCTTGACCACGGTCATTAGTATCGCGATTACAATGATCATGTATGCTGACATGATGTTGCTTCCCTTGTATCTCCAGAACGCACGTGGTTACACTGCACTGGAGTCCGGATTATTACTCCTTCCGGGTGCGCTTGTCATGGGCTTCCTGATGCCAGTAGCCGGAAAATTGTTTGACCGATTTGGAGCGAAATGGCTCGCTGTTATCGGGATGGTGATCACCATCGTGACGACAATTGGTTTCATCGACTTAACGGATTCAACCAGTTATGGTTACCTGGTATTAATGTCTACCGGCCGCCGAATTGGTATGGCTCTGCTCATGATGCCGATTCAGACTGCGGGACTTAACCAACTGCCACCAAGACTTGGTGCACACGGTACAGCTATCTCCAACACCGTCAGACAAGTGGCTGGCGCTGTAGGTACTTCATTGCTCGTAAGTGTCATGACCTCCCGTACATCGGCACACGTACAGGATATGATGGCGACTGGTGCAGCCAATGGTCTCAGTCAACAACAGCTTGCTACAGAATCCATGATCCAGGGTATCAATGATGCTTATGTTGTTATCATCGGTATCGCTGTTGTGGGATTGGTCCTTTCCTTCTTTATCAAACGCACCAAACAAGCCAAAGAGGAAGAAATCAAACAGGTGGTAAGACAAAAAGTTTCCATGAATTCAAATTAAGGTGTCCAGCCTAATACTTGCTTGCATAACAAAGCGGCAGATCAAGACGTTTACGTCTGATCTGCCGCTTTTTAGGTTGTGTCCCGTATGATTCCTTCTCACTCCGCAACGATCTTCACTGGCAGATGGGTCAACGACTGTCCCGGAGCTGAAGTGGCCAGATTATTCTCCAGATCAAAGGACTCCACTGGTTCAATCCGAGCAATCTTCTCCACAAATGCAGTCAAGGCAATGCTGAGTTCCATTCTTGCCAGCGGGGCACCTAGACAAAAGTGTGGGCCATTGCCAAAGGTAAGATGTCTTTTGTTATTCCGACGATGAATGTTTAGCTCAAACGGGTCTTCAAACATCTGTTCATCCATATTGGCTGCACTCATCCAGGAGATGACAACATCTCCTTTTTTCAAATCCACTCCGAGCAGTTGGTTATCCTGCTTCACTGTTCGATGTCGCTTGGCATTGTGGAACCTATAACGAAGCATTTCTTCCACTGCGAGCGGAACCCATTCGGGGTTCTGCCTGAGTTGGTCATACAAGCTCGGGTCATCGTAGAGGAAGGAATAGAACGTATTTGAAACCATATGACTCGTTGTCTCTATACCGGCTCCAAGCAGGAGCATGGTCGTGCGAACAACCTCATCCTCCGTGAACTTCTCCCCCTCAACATCAACGTTCAACAGATCGGTAATGATATCCTCACCAGGATGAGTCCGTTTATGAATCACAATAGGATACAGGAATTGATAGTACTCTTGCGCGGCAGTTTGCTTTTTCAGTTCACTCTCCTCAGCTGTCTTTGGATTGATGGGTTGAAACAGAATATCTACCCAGTTCTTGAAGCGATGGCTGTCTGTAAGAGGGATGCCGAGCAGATCGGCCATAACCATCGAAGGTAGAGGAGCGGCCAACGCTTGAACAATATCAATGGTCGTATTTGGCTCAATATCGGCTACCAGTTGCTCTGCAATGTTGCGAATTCGTGGCTCCCAGTTTTTCAGACTACGCGGTGTAAAAGCAGCCGATAACAACGAACGACTTTTTTGATGAAGGGGAGGGTCGATACTTGATATGTTTAATTTGTCTGGAGGTGTGCCTTCATTGTTCTTTGCTCCAACGGCAATGGTCGTCCGGGTTCCTTCGGCTGAAAAATACTCATGATTACTAAGGACCTGCTTCACATCATCGTATCTGAACACATTCCAGGTGTCTGTATCTTCGTGATAGTACACAGGATTCTCGGACAGCATTTTTCGAAACCAGTGAAGTGGGAAAAACTCTTCAGATCTGGACTGAAACCCCGTAATGTCCTCAACACGTATCACTTCTTTATACATTTGGAATCCACCTCTCAGCATAGTTTCGTGATTGGTTACATGGGTACCTGAATTGACAGTTCAGCACCTCATTCCATTTTATACCATTCGTTCATTTATTGATATAAACCATTTGAACTAAATCAGAAAAACCCCTTTAATATAACGGGTTTTCGTTTTATACGTATCGTATATTATTTCTGTCGGTGTTTCAGAGGGATAAGCCATACGAACCGATCAATCGCCTAGTTTCGCCAATGTTTCCTGTAGTTGCTCCAGTTGTTCAGACAGGGTTTCAATCAAGTTCTTCGTTTGGCTTGCCTTCTCCATTAAGATTTGCTCTTCAGAACTGTCTTCCGATGCATTCCTGATTGGTGATGACTTCAATTCCGACAATTCGCTTTTGTATGTTTCTTGTTTCTCCAAAGCTATTCGCAATTTTTCTTTTGTCGTACCGATCTGATGCTCCAGATATATGATGTCGGACGAGTTCGCTCCATCGGATACACGTTGTGAATATGTCATGACTCACCTCTTTCAATTTCATCCATTGCTTTGCCAACAGTGTAGGGCTCAATATCGATATCCAACTCCGTGCCGAGAGCTAGTTTCGCCAGTTGACTCCCGATAAAAGGACCCATGGTCAATCCAGAGGCTCCAAGTCCATTCGCGGTAATCAGACCTTGCCAGCCTGGAACAGCCCCCATTACTGGCAGAAAGCCAGGTGTGAACGGACGGAACCCAACTCTTACTTCCTGGAATGTGCTATTGGCTAGCCCCGGCGCCAGTTCCAGACCTTTATTCAAAACTTCCTGCATGCCCCCTGCAGTGACTCTTGTATCATAACCCTCCACATCATTTTCATGAGTGGCACCAATCACGATCTTCTGTTGATCAAAGGCCAGCAGATATTGATCAGAAGGTGGCATGATCACAGGCCAGCGGCCTGTATCCTCCCCATCCGTGACATGTAGATGCATAATTTGTGCCTTCTGATAATGCACCTTAAAGTGTATGCGGAGCGGCTTCAGCAGTTCGTTGGCCCATGCACCTGCACAGACAACGACTTCATCTGCCAGGATACTCTGATCATTAACACTCACACCAATGACCCGATCCGCTTCGAATTGAAGCGTGGCGTCTCCATGAATCACTTCCGCTCCATTCCGCTGTGCAGACCGGATTAAGGCATCGCGCAGCGCTCTTCCATCTATACGTGCAGCACCGCTGATATGTACCGATTGATAACGTTCATCCAGTAGAGGAAAACGATCACGGGTTTCTTTGGCATCAAGAGGTGTAATGTCGCCAATCTCCGGCGCATCCTCTTTGCGAAGATGGGCCCGCTCTTCCATCTTGTTGATTTTGTCCTCGTCCGTATGAATACTAAGCGCGCCCACTTGAGCATAACCAGTTTCCGTTTCTCCTTCGGCTTTAAGCTCCGCTATGATGCCAGGATAGAATCGCGCACCTGCCTTGGCGAGCTGATACCAGTCCTGATTACGTCGCTGTGACAGCCATGGACAGATGATCCCAGCAGCTGCATCCGTTGCCTGTCCTATATCTTTTCGATCTACGATGATTACCTCTGCGCCCCGCTTGGCTAATTGATAGGCTGTTGATGCCCCCAGAATACCCGATCCGACTACGATGACTTTCTTCATGTTTGCATCCCTTTCTTTAATCACTCATTCCTTATAGCGTATACCGTTTCGCATTCTGTTGGCAAGGCAGGCCGTACTTTTATATCCATAAATAGAGGCTGATCAGACCAAAGTTCATACTCATTTATCCAATTAATAATTGTTGAAGCATTTATATGAAAACGTTTTATATATTGCCCGTCATTCAATTAAAATTATTCCATTTATGTAATATAATTCTTTCTAGGTTTCTTTTAACGCTGTAACCACGCCACTTACGCACATGATCCTTTAACGAAAAGAGGAATAACACGACGATGCCGAAACCTAGTATGGGGAATCCGCTGGATACCGATATGCCGCTCATGATTACAGGGCAAAACCAGTTGACTGTTGATGAATTGATGAATTGGAGCGACCATTCACGGGATTACAGCATTGTACAGTGCATCGGAGGAACAGGGCGAATCGCAGCAAAGAATCATGAATTTTCGATCAAAAAAGGGACCGCTCTCATTTTGTTCCCGGAGGTAACCTACCGTTACCACAATCTGAGTGATTCATTACGATTTGATTGTCTGTCTTTCAATGGCTATTTGTTGCCACGGTTCTTGCATACCTTGCAGATCGGGGAGCTGCGCGCCTTCAAGCCGGATGGAATGCTTCATATCCTGTTGCGTGAAATTACGTTGGCGCTGCAGTCCCGGCACAAGGATCAGATCTGGCACGTATCCGCATTACTGTACATGCTTTTGGTCAGATTAACCATTGAAGGTGAACGCTATAGTGCTTACGAACGTTCTGATGCCCGATTAAGATTGGATGAACTCATTACTTTTATCAAACAAAATTATCATCAGGATATTTCTCTCCCCATGTTGGCTGAGCAGATGGACGTTACCGAGCAGCACCTCAATCGGATATTCAAAAAAGAATTTCAAATGACTCCATTGGAATATCTGATGCGATATCGGTTGTTGAAAGCCAAGGAAATGCTCATCGAAAATAACGCTACGACCGCTCATGAAATAGCCAAAGCCGTTGGTTTCAACAGTGCCAGTTACTTTGGATCAGTGTTCAAAAAATACGAAGGGATCTCCCCTATCGAGCTACGCAAGCAGTATCTGGATTAAAGCGCCTCCATATCAATCTCGGCCAGCGAGGATAACCGCAGTTCATGCATGGCGAATTCCAGACCACGCGTTACCTCGTTAGGCACGATGATACACCGAATACCTGCTGCATTGGCTGCCTTCAAGCCATTAGGTGAGTCTTCGAACACAATCGCTTCGGAAGCCTCGATCCCAAGACTCTGGAGAGCAAGAAGGTACAGTTCAGGGTCCGGTTTCACTCGCTTCACATCCTCGGATGTATGAACGACTGTGAAATAATCAAAAATGCCTAATTTCTGCAAGTAACCATGCACCCAGTCCCGTGTAGAGCTGGAAGCAACCGCAAGCTGAATCCCCTTCTCCCTCGCAGACTGAAGCAATTCATACACCCCTGGAAGAATGGCAGCCTGTCCCAAATAGACTTCGTATTTCTGTTCAGAGAGCAATTTGATATGATCATGATCTATCTTTTTTTGGAGCGCTTGCTCCAGATACAGAAATGGATGAAACTCCTCAAAGGATGTCCCCACATTTTTCGACCATAGCTCCAGACCAAGTTCCACTCCGTGCTCTTCATAAATATCGCGAAACGCATAATACCAAGGTGTCTCTGTATCGACAATGAGTCCATCAAAATCAAATATAAATGCTTTTACCATGAGCCTGTTCTCCCTCCAATGATCGGCCAGGGGAGCAGATTAGAAACGTGCGGTCAAGTCCGGATGAGTAACGTTCACCGATAAAAAGTGACACGTACAGCCCGTTCCAGTCGGCGACTGAACAACTAATCCAGCTCGAAGTTCCCCTTGTATCGGCATGCCGAAATAACGAATTAGTTTCCACTCATCCCTATCGGGTGAATAAAAGAATGATATGCAGCCCTCTACTTTGCGTATACGCAGATAGGGATTAGGTACGGAGACTTCAACCGAATTACAATCATCGGATGAACCATCACGTGTCACTACCGACACGATGGTAGGCACTTTCCCATCATACTCAAAACAAATTTTGCACCAGTTAAGATCATCCGCCATCACCATCAGGCATCCGGAATCATATTGATTTTTCATATCAACGGTTAATTGGGTTGTGATTTCGAAATCGCCAGGCACAGGCATGGACAGAAATGGTGCGGTTGCACGAATGTGCTTGCCCGCTGGATCTTGGAAAAAGTCGGTGTCCGCCTTCGCTTCCACCAGCACACCTCCCTGATCCGTATAGGACCAGCTTTCGGGCTCGTTCATCCAACTCCATTGCTTCCGTGCTTCTGTTGTCATTATGTTAGTCATTTGTTAGCAGCCTCCCAAGTAAGTTATTTTCTAGTTTTTTCTGTACTACATATTCGCTCCAGATACAGAAAACCCCTTCTTCTACATATTTTTGTAAGGTTCCAGCACTTGGGAGTGCTTTTGCGGATCTGGCAGGAAGAACATAATGACCATGAGTACGACATATAGACCAAGAATGACACTGAACAATAGTGTTGGATTGTGATGGTAGAGCAGGCCCGTCAGGTAACCGGATGGAATGGCTGTGAGCGTCATGACGGTCTGCACGGCCGAGAACATATCGGCTTTCTCATGCGTACCCAATCGGTTCATCAACAGGGAATCCCGGTACGTCTGCAAAATGAAGTTCCCCGCAGCGAGCACGATTAGCGTGAGAAACAACATCCCTATACTCCCCACAGGGATCAATAGAAACAGAATGGCTCCGGCCGTGCTAAGCACAATGGAAAAACCAACATACTTTTCTTCCGAACGCCGTTTCAGTCGCGGAATGATGACCAGATAGAGCAGCATGACGGTTACCGCAGTCACTACTGGGATAAACGAAATGACACGGTCATCAAATTTCAACTGTTCTTTGAAGAAAATGACCTGGAAGAAATTCAGCTGCAAGATCAGATTGGACAACACCGTGATCAGAATAATCGGAAAAAGTCTCCGTTTGTAGAACGATTTGCCGAACAGGCGCAGACTGGAACCCAAGCTCTGAAGCACGCGGGTTTTGCTATGCAATCCCATAAGTTCCTTGCCGACCTCGGTCTCATCCGTGTATCGGTTACGAATGAAAAACATGGCGGTCATGAGGATGCCTCCGACAAAGTAAATGCTGGCGAGTGTAGGCACAATACCATAATCAGCAATGACCACCCCGGCAATTGGCGTTAATACCCCGGCTCCTGTAATGATCATGTTGAGAATGGCAAACACCTTTGATCGTTTGTGTTCCTCCACATCCTCTATGATCAGACAGTTAAAGGCGACCGTTACAAACTTGGATGTAGCATTCAGTAAATAAGCGATCAGGAACAGCCAGAAGTTCTGGGAGAAGGCCCAGATGAACATGGGAACACTCCAGGCAAGCAGATCAAAGATCAGCGTTGTTCGTTTCCGGCCCAGCTTATTCGTAATGGAACCCGCAAACAATTGAAAGATAAAGGCAAAATAAAGATTCACCGAATTGATTAAACCGATTTCTATGTCCGAAAGTCCGGCTTCCTTCATATATAAAGGAGCGTAGAATAGAACGATCGTGCCCGGAATGGCCCATACCGGTTCGAGTAAAATGGAGTAGCGTGGATTCTTCGGCAAATCTTGAAGCAATTTCAATCGATATCCCTTCCTTCTGCGGTTTTCACCGCTGCGAATTCCAACTTCTCGCAGCGGCAAACCCACTAATGTCTACATGCTTATCGTACCTCTTATAGGATAAGAGCTGTTTTGACCGAATTCATCGGCAACTTCTCTCCAGTATGCATGTCATAACCAATCGTTCCATTAAAGGCCTGTTCATAATCACTCAGCAGTTCCTTGGCTGTCACCATCTGTTCAAGTTCCGGGATACTTTGGGCAAATTTCAGTGCCGTACTGATCATCGAGTGATTAGCCACCGCGCCAATGATACTAATGCCATCATTAATGACGGCTGTTGATTTGAACGTCACCTCATAGCTGTCGTCATATCCCATAGGAATAATTTTGCCGCCTTTGGCAATCAGCTCAAACCCTACATGAAGTTGGTTACCAACTGCGTCCACTATAATATCAAACTTTTTGTTATTATTGATCTCGTATACTTTATCCAGTGTCAGATCCTGAGGATAGAACACATGATCCGCGATCCCTGAAGCAAACTCTTTGCGGTATGGATCAACTTCCGTGCCTACGGTAAGCCTTGCCAATCGTTTGCTAACAAGCTGACACAGGGAACCGATTGCTCCAGAACCGAGGACTAGTACAGAGTCACTTGGCTTAGTCCCTGCTTTCATGAACGTCTGAAGTACACATCCCAGTGGTTCAATCATCATGGCCGTTTCCCAACTCATGGAATCCGGGATGGCATAGATATACTTTTCGTCCCCAACAAAATATTCAGCAAAGGTTCCGTGTGTCGTCATCCCTACTTGATAGTCATCAAAATTCTCGCAGTAGATGAACAGACCCTCACGGCAGTATGAGCAGGTACCGCAAGATTGCGTGGGATCAACCAATACCCGATCACCGATCTTGAAACCACGAACGTCGTCACCCACCTCAACCACTGTACCTACACCTTCATGACCAATGATCGTTCCTTTATTCGCCGGCACTTTGCCTTTGACAATATTCAGATCTGTCCCGCAGATGCCGGAACCATAGATTTTAATTTTTACCTGGTTTGGCTTTTGGATGGTTGGCTCCTCAATCTCCTGGTAAGTCACCTGTTTGAGATCCTGATATACGAGTGCTTTCATTGAATAATTCCTCCTAGTCGATTGTCGATTATGATCTATGGATTAAGCTTCAAACGTTTTCGATAGTTGCATCGCATGAAGATGTTCCTGTTTCTGAATCTCTTTCCAGTCTGACAGGATCTGTAACAGCGCTTCCTCCACCCACAGCAATTCTTCCCGTGTATGGGCATCTGAGAAAATAAAGTAACCCTTGGTGAAAATACCGAAGTGAGCCATTCTCTTCACCATGAACTCGCGGAAAGGGTCGGTTTGGAAGTTATCTTCAGCCAAGGATTGAATGCAGAAGCTTGCATATGTCCCTCTCACTTCCAATTGATCCGTCAATCCGAGTAATACAAGTTCAGATTCCAGACGATCCATGATCCGGGTTGCCGGTTCACGCCAAGTCGGCCATACTTTCGCATTTTTCATCAATCGTTCACAGGCAATGGCTGCCGCGAGCGCTGTCGTTTCGCTGGAATGGGCATTACTGAATCTGACCTGTCCTGACAAAGACATCAAGTGCTCAGGCCCCATAACCGCTGCGAGCGGTAAACCGTTGGCCATACCTTTAGAGATACAGAGCAGATCAGGCCAGATGTCATATTCTCCTGCTGTAGCCTGCTTGCCCATCCGAATACCGGAAGTTACCTCATCGAATATGATAATGATGTCCAGAGAGCGACATAGGTTTACGGCTTTCTCCAGCGCGTCCTTTTTCCACTCGTTGGGGCATAGAACAATACATGCGATATCCTCGGGAGACGCGGTAATCTGAGCCTCAATTCGCTCCGTAGTAGGTTTGTTGACCCAGATCGTTGAACGCTCGATATCCACTGGAATGCCACGTTCTTTCGTCTGGCCACCATAATAGCCGTAGGCAGACCAATCGTGCCAGCCATGATAAGCTGTCGCAATAACCTTGCTTTTGCCACTAGCGGCACGGGCCAGACGCACGGCCCCACTCACTGCATCGGCACCACTCTTGGTGAAGCGCAGCGATGGATAACGACCCTCGAACCGCTCCAGAATCAACTCGGCACATTCAAGCTCGATGTCGGCAGGTAAAGAAAAGCTTGTCCCTTTTTTCAACTGGTGAATGACGGTTAATTGGACTTCATGTCTGGCATGGCCCCATGGCGCCGTACCCATGGCCATTTCGCAATCCAGCCATTCATTTCCGTCGATATCTGTAAATCTGGAATTATAAGCCTCTGCACAACATACGGGTGTATGGCCCGGAAATAAACGTTCAGGTGCTTTGGCTAAAGTGCTGCATCCGCTCGGAATTACCTTTTCGACTTGTTCCAACCACTCCAGATTACGGGTAAATCGTACGGCACGATCGAGCGTGCTCTCTTTTTCTTTCACCTTAAGTACCTCCCTGTTTATTTTCGTTGTGAGTGAATTACCGAACTTTGGTTCCAGGCCAGCATCCATCGTATATGCGATCCATCGTGATCACATTGCCATACAGATCAATGATCAGATCCTTGGCTCGATGAGCATGTCTCATCTCAATCCAGTAGCGGTTCTCCAGCAAACGGGCGAAATTGTCCACCAAAAACAGTAACCGGTTCTCACTATGAATCAGTTCCTTGCCCAGTACCTGTGGCAGCCAGATGGCTCCGTTGGAATTAAAGCGGTTTGAATAGTCCCGTACTTCGGCTACATTTGCAAATTCGGCTTCCTCCAGCTTGGTCCAGAATGTATCGGCATCACTTCGAACCTCGGCAAGGTCAATCCCGACAATCGGCAGATGCTGGTATTCCTCTTGGCTTTCCAGCTGTGCTTTCAGATGACTGAAAACGAATGGCCACACATCAGCCTCGATTTGACCGCCCCACTTTTTCCAGAATCGTGCCAGATTGTTCTTGCGGTTGAAGTTGCGGTGAATGCCGCTGCTGCGTTCCCAGTGATACGCTTGAATATTCGGATTAATGACTGTATCGTATCCGGCAGCTCGTGCCCGCATCTGATAATCAAAGTCCTCGTATCCGTTAAAGAACTTCTCATCGAGGTTACCGATCGTCTCGTAGACTTCCCGCTTCATGCCAAACATGGCGAACACCACCAGTTGAACAGAGAAGGTTTCTTTCGGGATATCATCAGGAGATGCGTTCAGGAACAGGTGTCGGCCGATGGTGTCCGCAAAAGCAATGCCGCAATGCTGCACGCCTCCTGTCTGCGGATACAACAGAACCCCTCCAATCATGCCGATCGTAATATCGCTGTCCAGTGTCTCTTTCATCATCGGTTGCCAGTTCGGTTGAAGAATCGTGTCAGAATCCAGAAAGAAAATGTACTCTCCCTTGGCAAGACTCAGTGCGCTATTAATCGACACGGCGCAACCGAGTGGAAAATCATGCTGAAGAATCTCGATGGTCACGCCTTCTCTTACTTCTTGCTTCAGTTTATCCAGATGTTGAAAGACTGCTGAGCCGGAACCATCGTTGATGAAAATAATCTGAGTGGATGGACTTACCGTCCGGAGTAGCGAATCTGTGAACAGGTTCAAAATGTTATAGTCCTGGTTGACTGGCACAATAATGGTGTAAAGCATAGAATCCCTCCTGATTTGGGTTGATGGAATGAGTACATAAGCTGATTTTGAACCGCAAAATTGCAGGTATTTCTGTCCGGCCCCCTCGTTTGAATATTTTGTCTTTATTTGGTAATGATTTGAATCTACTAGAAATTTATATCATTTTTTGTAAACTGAAAATCTTAAATTCTGAACTCTGTTAATATTTGAATATGTGAGAAAAGCAAGTCTTTGCAGCTTGCGCACTGAGAAACGCTGTTGTGAACGTAAAAAAAACACCCCCAAAGAGTCTGCGTATCTAACGATACGATTGATTCTTTGGAGGTGCTTTCGTATTAAAATCTATATTTTTCGTTGGATAGGCCCTGACCTAACTCTGCTTAAATCCATGATAAAACGTATCCACCACAAGCGCAGGGGCTGCTTTTCTCGCGATGTGACCACTTACAACCTGCTGCCACGTAAGGAACATGATGGAATACAGCACATCGACAATCCAGGTTTTTTCGAGATCGGAGCGGAAATAACCTTTCTGTTGTAACAGACCGACCGCATGTAGTACAGGCTCTCTCAGTTTCAGATCTGCTCCCTCAATCTCGGGATTATAGTTAATGGTGGTGTCATGAGCCAAAAAATAAATTTTGTCGCCTAATGGAATCAGCGCTTCAATCAGTTCGGGTATGTACTTTTCACAATGCTCCTCATCCAGTTGGATTTGTTGCATGGTCTCACTGACCACCTCGATTGCGCGTAATCCCAGATGAACCATGAGCTGTTCGCGGCTTTCCACGTATCGATGTAACGTAGCGATCCCGATTTTTGCAGATTCTGCAATCTCATTCATAGAAGCATTCGGTTTTTCAATCAGCAATTTTGTGGCCTCGTCCAGAATGGAATGTAGCCTGGTTTGTTTGATTGTAGTCATTTCTTTTTTCATTGTATTACACCTCTTGGCGAATTAGTCTACAATTGATCTAGTCATCCATCAAATGATTGGATGAGATTATAAAATTATAGCATATATTCTCACGATATCGCATTTTGAACGTAACAAGTCACCTCTTATATATGTACTGTAAATATAAAGCTTAAAAGCCGCCATTTGGCGGCTCTTAACATGGTTATCTTTTATCTCGTCCGTTACTTACAGTTCGATGATTCTCGTTGCAATATTTGTACAAAATTCACGATCATGCTCTACAAAAAGCAGGGTTGGCGAGTATTCCAAGAGTAAGTCTTCGATCTGCATACGTGAAATGACATCTACAAAGTTGAGTGGTTCATCCCAAATATGCAGATGAGCTTTTTCACTAAGACTTTTGGCAATGAGCACTTTCTTTTTTTGACCTGCGCTAAATGTTGAAATATCTTTCTCCAATTGAAGTCTGGAAAAATCCAACTTTCGAAGTATCGATTTAAACAGGCTTTCATCAATCCCCTGCGTGGCCGCATACTCAGATAAATGTCCTCCGAGATCGGACGTGTCCTGCGACACATACGAGATTTTAAGCTGATGATCCTTACGGAAAAGACCTGTATAAGCAATATCTTCACCACAGATCAGTTTAAGAATGCTTGATTTGCCAGATCCATTTTTACCGTATAGGGAAATACGATCCCCTTTTTCAATCGTAATACTGACATCCTTAAACACGGTATTGGAGCCGTATGATATCGACACATGCTCCAATTCGACAAGTTCCTGCTTGTGAAAATCCAGCTGATGAATCTGTAAACGCTCTGCACTCTCGATGTTTTTGAGAAGTTTGGATTTCTCTTGAATCGCAGATTGCTGCCTTTGTTCGATATTTTTGGAACGTTTCATCATTTTGGCAGCCTTGTGCCCAATATATCCTTTATCCACCTTGGAACCGGAATTTCTCGTACCATTTTTGGTTTTTTCAACTTCATGCGACCATCCACCGGTCCGTTTGGCTGAATCGGATAAACGCTTGATATCCTTTATTAATTTCTCATTACTCGCAAGTTCAAACTGATCTTGCCTTCTTTTATTTTCCCACCAAGCGGAGAAATTGCCTTTCTGAATCTCGATGTTACTCTTATTGATGGAAAGGATATGGTCCACGCTGTGATCCAGAAAGGATCGATCATGAGACACCAAAATAAATCCACTCTTGCTGCGGAGATAATCACCTACGATTTGTCTTGCATGAAGATCAAGATGATTGGTAGGTTCATCAATGAGCAGAAACCGATTATCCTTCAGGAACAAGGCAGCCAGCATCACCTTTGTTTGTTCTCCGTTGGATAACGTATCAAAAGGCCGATACAGCACATCTTCCGACACCTTCAACAGGTTAAACTCGCGCACAACTTGCCAGTGCAGATATTCAGGGTGAATCTCGCCGATGACATCGACGGTCATGGCTCCCTTATTTTCTACCTGGAAAGGAAAGTATTCAAAGCTAACATTCGCAGAGATATGTCCGCTGTATTCATATTTGCCAAGCAACAGATTGAGGAAAGTCGTTTTGCCTCTGCCGTTCCTTCCGGTAAAACCCAATTTCCAATCGGAGTCCAACTGAAAACTAACATTTTCAAATATATTATCGTAACTGCCTTCATAGGCAAAGGTCAAGTTGGTAACGTTAATTAAAGACATGCAGATCATCCTTTTTATGTGAAATATAAAAGTAAACTGACGGGATTTCACCATTGAACATGGCATGGATTCCCTCACTTTAATATTTGAACACAATCAGAATTTAGATTCGCTTATACAATAAAGAAACCTGGCGATAAACCACTCAGCGCCAAGTAGATCTATGCATAGGAGGACAAAATGCCGGATTCTGATTAGTCATATTGTGAACCATGCCACTGTTCATGTTCGTTGACAGGTCCACATAAACATCCACAACCTCTAATTCCGTCATCACTCCATCACCCCTTTGAAAACTCACAAATTATTACAGAAAACTTAACATGGAATACGACATGGGTCAAGGCGCCCTTCTTCAATCTTGGCGCGTAGAGATTAATATAAATATCCTAAAAAATCGAGCTCTCCTTCACCCCATGGCATGTTTCCAACTTCTTTAATCATTAAACCCTCTACCGCTTGAGTCCCAACTCCAACTGTGGTTAAGGTTTCATGATCAATTTTTAACCATTTACATGTGTTATTTACCGTTTCGAATCCATTTTTGCTATACAATTCCTCATGATCCGCAAATAAAAGGACAAAATCAACACGCCCTGTTGCCAACCTTTCTACTTCGGATATTAACAAAGAAGCGATTCCTTGAGAGCGAATAGCAGGAGAAACACACAAATCGATTATCCCCAACACTCTTATGGGTTTTCCATTTAAATTCATCATCCTGTAATCTAGTCCTACATGCCCAACTAATTGGTTATCAGGGGTAAATGCCAATACTCTCCCATGTGGTATTTGCTTAAAAAACAATCTGTCTTTTGGATAAACCTCTGGAAAACTGGTAACAAGTAATTCTTGAAGAAGAGTCGACCATTCTTCACTTAGATCCACATCATATGTTTTAATTAATTCCAAAAAAATATCCTCCTAAATCAAGCCATTCTGTTTTTTGCTTGTGTTTTCTGGCTTACACACCTCTACGTAAATTTTGATGATGTACTCATTGGGATTACTTTCTGCAAAATAAGTGAGCAGGTCCAGTGCATACACATGTCCACAGACTTGCAGTCCCTCTTTTTCTATCTCCTCTTTCATGAGAGAATACGTCTCCGGCATGCTTTCGTATGAGCCTCGATGATTCATGACGGCATACATCCCTTTTGGCTTAATCCATATCGTTTCCCCTGAAATGGGAGCTTTTATTTTGTTGCCAAAGTAATCCGGATAGTATTCTCCTGCCTCATAGTGCTCCTGAGTTAAGATCGTCCATACCGGAAACTCATAGTCGATCATCTGTTCATCACAATGGGTCCTGTATTCAATGAACTTACGGAAGAATTCCTTATCCCCATCCCCTTGCTCCAGTTGAACAGTAATAAAATACTCCAACTCACATTGTTCGATATGCAGCCCTTCAGGAGAAGCATCCGTGGCTTGTTTCGTCATTTCTATTGCACCACTTAACAGCTTTTGCATGCGTTTGATTCGTTGTTGTTCCAACTCAAGTGCCTTTAATTTCTGTTCAAACAGCTCAATTAACAATGGTGTATTTTGATTTTGAATGAACGACTTAATCTCTTGGAGTGAGCTTCCTGCCTTCTTCAGCACATGTATGACATCCAGCACATACGTTTGTTGCATACCATAATAGCGGTATCCCTTGGCATTGGTATATTCAGGCTTTAACAGCCCAATCTCGTCATAATGAAACAAGGTATGTTTGGTCACTCCGCAGATCTTGGCAAATTCACTGGTGGTAAAATGTTGTGCGTGATGTCCAGTCATCTATGGGCCCTCCATGTACATATGTAGTCTAAGTTTTATCAATATACATGCATTATAGTGTGTAAAGAAAAGTTTGACTATAGGGTTACCCGATAGTTTAGTCTTTGAATTGTAAGTTATTCATATCGTCGGAGGGAAACATGTCAAAATTCAAACGTTGGATGATTCTTGTTATTGTCTCAAGTGCACTATTACTCATTGTGATGGATATGACCATCCTGTACACCGCTTTACCCAGCTTGACCCATGATCTCGGTGCATCTGCTTCGGAGAAATTATGGATTCTGAATGGTTACTCCCTTGTCATGGCGGGTCTTCTTCCTGCAATGGGAACACTCGGGGACCGTCTTGGTCATAAGAAAATATTTACCTTGGGCTTGGTCGTCTTTTCTGCTGCTTCTCTTGCTGCTGCCTTTTCTCCAGTACCGGCTATGCTGGTCATGAGCAGAATTCTTCTAGCCATAGGTGCCTCTATGATGATGCCAGCAACATTGTCGATTATCAGAGTTACGTTTACGAATGAGCGAGAACTCGCACTGGCAATCGGCATCTGGGGTTCCATTGCATCAGGTGGTGCTGGATTGGGACCGATTGTTGGTGGACTGCTTCTTCAACACTTCTGGTGGGGCTCTGTATTTCTAATTAACCTGCCCATAGCCATTATCGCGTTTGTATTCGCCTTGAAAATGATCCCTAAACATCAAGGGGATGCATCGAAAAAGTGGGACTTCACCAGTTCCATTCAAATCATGATTGCCATGGTCGGAATTATCTATTCTATTAAGGAATTCACAAGACGCGAAGGATCTCTCACACTCGCTATCATAGCTGCTGTGATCGGTGTTCTGTCCCTGATCATCTTTATTCGCCGTCAGAATAACAGTCCCAATCCGCTGCTGGATCTGTCCTTATTCAAAATCCCAAGATTCAGCACCGGCTTTATTACCGCACTGGTTGGCTTGTTTGCACAAATGGGTGTGCAATATATGGTCACTCAGCGGCTTCAGCTGGTGGAAGGCATGTCACCTCTTCAGGCTGGACTATTCACCGTATCCATACCTGTTGCAGCACTCATCGCCGGACCTGTTACGGGGGCTATTATGCACCGTGTGGATGTTGTATATATCAAAAGCTTCACTCTTTTCATCGCTGCCCTTGGCATGGGGACGTATCTGATGTATTTCAATGCTGGCTTCACCGGGCAGATTATCGGTTTGGCACTGCTTGGTGCAGGTCTTGGATCAGGCATGACCGCTGCATCACATTCCATTATGAGTTATGCCCCACCACACAAAGCGGGTATGGCCGCTTCCATTGAGGAAGTAGGTTATGAGCTGGGCGGAGCATCCGGTATTGCGATCATCGGCAGCATGTCGACCCTTTTCTACACACTCGCTATGAAGATTCCTGTGGGAATTAGTGTGCCAGCCAATGCGAAAGACAGTCTGGATGAAGCGCTTATCGCTGCCGAAAGCTTGCCTGCTGCGTCTGCTGAATCGCTCAAAAATGCCGCCTTTGCTGCATTTGACCAATCCTTCTTTGTTGTCATTGCAGGTGTGACCGTATTTCTGTTCATTGCTGCTCTGATTATGAGTTGGGTTGCTGTGCGGTTGAAACGAGCCCAAAAGCACAGTGTTAAAGCGTAATGAAATTCACTTCATGAAACAAAGCGAGGTATATAGAATCATGTGGTTTCCGATAACCAATGGAATTGTTATTTTATTAGGTATATTTGCTATTTTTCTGATCGTTAGAAATATGTCAAAAGAAGAGGATTAACTCAATTAAATTCACATCAAAAACCACTACCTGATTTGTTTCAGGTAATGGTTTTTGATATGCCTGATAACCGAAGCTTACCACCATGCGGCAACTCACGGAAGGTAGGCATCCTCTACCTCAACTTTTCGTTCATTCCCCATCGCAATGTATCTTACGTTAATGACATTTCCTTTCTGAAAATGGGGAATATGTGTGATTGGAATATAAGTCTCTACAATTGTTGGGAAGGTGCGGCCGTCAACTTGGGTTACAGTCAGATCCAATCGCACGCCAGGCCTTCCATCCCTACTGGATGATGTCTGTACAATATCATGAATTATTGCTTCTGTTGGAATTCCGTCCATCAGAATGCTCTTGCGAAGGTGATGTTTCTCTTTATTGTTACGTAGCAGTTTAAATGCAACAATCGTAATGACCGTGCCTGTTATAAGCCCAAAGACAATAATAGCAACAATAATAATTAATGTGACTGTCATGATAACCTCCTTTTAGTTGAAACTTATGTTAACTACTTCTGGTTTAGATCTCTTTTTCCTGCCTATTCTCTCTGAATCGGAAAACCTCAAAGTCAAAAAAGCCGCCTTAAGGGCGGCTTCATGCTGTGTATGTTCAACTCAACTTAGTCTACTTTCGCACCATACGAGCGTACAAACAGAACGGCTTGTTCGCGATCCAAACGTACACCTTTGATATCCAGTGATTTCAGATCGATGCCTTCCAGGTTAGCCCCTCTAAGATCGGCCCCTTGAAGCTTGGCTCTACTTAATACAACTCGGGTAAGATCACAGTCTCTCAAATCCGCTTTGGTGAAATCCGTGTCCGTAAAGTCAGCCTCAAAGAAACGAATTCCTCGCAGATCCTGTTTCCCCAAACGTGTATGTCTCAGATTTGTATAGGACCAATCGCCGTGACTTAGTGTGATGCCATCCATTTGCGCACCTGAAAAGTCTGAGCCTGTCATCTTGCAGGAGCTGAATTTGGAAGCAAAGAGATTCGCACCACCGAAGGTGCAGTTTTCAAAAGCCGATTCCGTATGAATCGAACCATTCATGGAAGCCCCTTTGAAGTCACACTCGATAAAACGACAGTTACTCGTTTCGATTTCTTCCATAGAAGCGTTCATAAATGTACACTGCTTGAAAACACAACTTATGAGTTCTCCATAGCGCAGATCACGTCCCTCAAAATGTACTGCTTCATATTCCTGATCCTTATATTGATACACTGGTTACACCCCACATTGTATATTTCTCCGTCTTTCTTCATTAAAGAACTTTTTATACTATACCACACCCCTGTCAAGTACCTGCTTAAACACACATAAAAGTCAAGTTACTTTTTTTATGAGAAAAATCTGAAAACTAAAAAAGGAACGCATAAAGCGCCCCTCCAGCTCACACTTTTAACTGTTCCAATGTGGGCTTATATATGTGAAACTCTCCAGTTAGCTGCTTGTTCTATTCCTATCAGAAAACATTACACCAGTTTTTTGGACATCCTGTACAGGGATAGCGAAGGTTTATTGATTTCCCCTACTCTCTGGTATCCCAAACGCTCGTAGAGTTTAATAGCTAGTAGATTTTCCTTTTTAACCGTAAGTGAAGATTTGGACAGACCTTGTGTTATAGCTTGCTCCTCAGCAAAATGAATGAGCTGTGTCCCTACACCAAGACCTCTGCTTTCAGGCAACGTAGCCAATGTTCCGATGTGGTACTCGTCGTTCTCCGCTTCTTTTAATGTCACCATGGAGTAGAACTCTTTCCAGTGTTGGAGATTATACTTAATCAGGCTCCATTTCCGAAGTTCAAACAGTTTGGAGAACGTTGGTAAAGCAAGTTTGTTCATTATAGTGGTCGGATAACACATGATCATGCCCAGCGTTTGGTTACCCATTTTAGCTTCATAAGCATATTGGTGACTGAATCGGTTCTGATTCGAACGCCATAACTTGTTAAATGTTTTTTCAATAATGCCTTTATCCTTGGTACCTGCAAGCGAATAGGCCATATATTCGAGTGCCATCTGATTTAGCTGTCCGCCGACTAATGATTGTGGACTGGCTTTTGTTATGGAAATCTTATTCATCGCTGTCACTCCTCTAGGTAGCTGAAATTGGATTAAAGCTTGGCAGCAGGTTGGTTAAATGATAACCCCTCAACGATCACATTCACCGTATCAATGGTTAATCCGGTCAGCTGTTCCACATGTAATCTCACATTGTTTTGCAATTCCCTGCAGACTTCATGCACTTTTGTTCCATAACAAACGATAATCTTTAAGTTTATCTCCAGTCTTGATTCTACCTTGCGGATATCTATGCCATTTTGCAGACTTTTCCCGCTCCACTTTTTGGTGACCCCTTCTATAAGTCCTGTCGACATGGAGGAAATCTCACTGGTGGTATTCGCGATCTTGCCGACAATTTTGGAGATCACATCATCCGATATTTGAATTTTTCCGAAAACATTTTGAATGGACATCCCATGTCCTCCTTTTTACACCTGCATTTTTTGATAGATAATAATATCATTTAATATAAATATAAATCATACAGAGTCCGATTTCAACTTTTGAATTCAGTCATCCTCATTTCTACCTGTACATAGCAAAAAAACCGCGATCGTCGCGGTTTCTTCTTGGTCCATATTAAGGGAACTTCAATTGAATACGGACAGGAATGCGGGAGGATAACCCACTCTCCTTGCTGCCTTCTTCTGCCTGCTCTGTTTCTTCTGCTTGTACGATCCACTGCCTGCCAATTAACGATTGTAGCAGTTCAATCTCTTGTGAGGTCAGATGAATATGCTTCAGTGACAGTTCATCTTGAACGTAATCCCGATCCACCTTACGGTCAAACCGGAAATCGAGCAATCGTTTCAACCCGTTAATATGCAAAAACTTGAACTCATAACCCTGACGTATCGCCTTTTCCCAATCGTCTCCGATATCATCTGCTGTCTGTAGTCTTTCATCAAAATCCATCGCGGATTCCTTAACCAGAGGCAACAAACGGGAATAGTCTCGACGTTGTAAACATTCAATAATCACTTCTTTTGATTCCCCACTTGTCAGAACATTCTCTACAAGAAGCCCTACAGGAATGGACAGCTGAGTTCGACTCATTGCTCGCCCTCCTCATTCCCGAGGTACTGATTGAACCAGGCATTCACCTGTTCGAAGCTATCGATCCGAAGTGAAGGTTTACCGCTTTTCAGCAAACTGTGGTTGGAACCTGGATAACGAATCAGTTTGGTCTTTTTGCCATATCGTTTCAGCGTAGTATATAATTCCTCCGCTTGCGCAATCGGTGTCCGATAGTCCTGCTCTCCGTGCATGATCAGAAGTGGCGTCTCAATGTGATGTGCATGGGCAAGAGGTGAACGGGACCACAGGAATTCAGCGTTTTCCGCCGGATTACCACCAATGACTCCCTCGACATAGGAAATTCCGATATCACTCGTTCCATACATGGACAACCAGTTGGAGATACAACGCTGGGTTACAGCCGCCTTGAAACGGTGGGTATGCGCTACAATCCAGTTGGTCATCACTCCGCCATAACTGCCACCCGCTACACCCAGACGTGATGCATCAAGGAAATCATATGTAGCCAGGGCATAATCAACAGCTTCCATCAGATCCCGGTAATCCCCTCCGGCAAAGTCACCACGGCAAGCTCTGGCAAACTCCTGACCGTATCCCATACTTCCGCGAGGATTGATCCACAGCACAGCATAACCTTGTGCAACGAGTGTCTGCATCTCATGACTATATGTTCCCGTATACATTGCGTGGGGTCCACCATGAATCTGCAAAATCAGTGGCAGTTTCCCATTGGTGTCACGTATTGCCGGTGTGGCTAACCAACCTTGAAGCGGCCATCCATCGGAAGACTTAAACTCTACACGGACTGGCACATTTACAGCCAATTCAGCCATGAATTCATCATTTCGCCGGGTGAGTCTGAACATTTCACCACTGTCGATATACACACGATATAACTCTCCAGGGTGTTCAGCAGTCAACGCAGCGATTACCAGCGACGAACCATCTGGCGCTAAGGTATACTGATACACATCCTTTTCACCAGCGCCCGTCACAGATTGACAATTCCCATTATCTTGAATACGGTACACATCCACATTCCCGTTCTGCGTCCCAAGTACATATACACCACGTTCCGGATGCTTATTATCCGAGATAGGAGAAGGTGACGCACCTGCCGACTTCATATCTCCAAGCGCCGCGTTACCCATCTGCATATCTAATTGAGGTGCAATTATCCTGGGTACACCCCGCTGAACGGGGACAGCGTATAAGCTGTTGTGGCTCCCGCTTCCATACTCACGATCACTGGCGATCAGGATCAGCTGCTGCCCGTCGGACGAATAGGAGAATTGGCTTATCGCCAGACTGGAATCCGTCACTTTGAACAGATCACTCTCTCCCAATCGAACGCTGTATATATCCGTAAAGTACAGCAGATCCGCATCAAGTTCCTCATCCTCTACTTGCTTCGAAATGAAAGAAAGCTGCAGGCTATCTGGCGACCACGCCGGAGCACTGATATTCCATAGCCCGGAAGTCACCTGCGTGATTTCCCCGCTTTTGATCACATATACAAACAAATGGCTGTATTGACCATCCCACCAGCCAGACCCTTCCGCCTTCGGCGTTGTACGCTCAAAGACTTTACCTCGCAGCACAGGTACTGGCTCCTGTTGGAGGTCTGCTTTCTTCTTCTGTTGGTCCTCCGGTTGCACCTTGCTGGTAAACGCAATGTACTCCCCGTTCGGAGACCAGATATAACTCAATATTTTACGTGCGGGAGATATCAGCATGACAGGCTCTTTTTGATCTGAATGGAGCGTCCATAGTCCTTTGCCACCATCCACTGAGCGAATGAATGTGAGCTGTGTGCCATCCGGCGACCAAGCAGGTGAGGAATCTTTTGTTCCATCCGAAAGTGCAATATCTTCATCACCATCGAGGGAAATCCCTCGAATTTGCGTGTTATATTCGTTTTTATCCTGATCTATGGTCTGTTCCACATAAGCCACTTGTCCGTTCAGACTGATTACTGGCTGACTAATCCAACGATAGTGACTCAGATCCTCCGGCATAATTGGTCTTTGATTCATAATGATGGCTCCCTTCTCCGTTTATTTATGGGTTGTCTCCGTACGTGGATCAAGCACATCACGCAGCCAATCTCCAAGGAAAATAACACCGAGTACGGTAAATGTAATGGCTAGTCCCGGGAATGTAGCGACCCACCAGCTTGTTGCAACGTATTGTCTGCCATCACTGAGCATCCCTCCCCAGGATACATCGGGTGGTTTGATACCCAGTCCCAGGAAGCTGAGTGAAGCTTCCATAATAATCGTTGTGCCGACATTCATACCGCAGATGACGATAAAGGATGAAAGGATATTCGGTAGAATGTGTTTCAAAATCAATCTTCCATTCTTCGCGCCAATCGATCTGGCCGCATGAACAAAATCACGCTCTTTGATACTAAGAACCTCACTTCTTACCACACGGGTGAATGGAACCCAGTTCGTCACCCCGATAACAAAGATCAACGTTGTAATACCCGGGCCAACAATCGCCATCACAACAAGCATGAACAGAATAGTCGGAATCGCCATGAATGCATCACCTACACGCATGATGACTGCATCCAGCCATTTCCCGTAGAATCCGGATACCAGCCCCAGAATCGCGCCAATGATTCCTGACACAATCACGGCACCCATCCCCACGATCAATGAAACTCGGGCACCATATACAATTCGACTCCACATGTCTCTGCCGAGATTATCGGTACCCAGCCAGTATTCGGCAGTTCCGCCCTCAAGCCATGCTGGTGGTTTAAGTCGGCCCAGCGGATTCACCGCTGCCGGATCATGACTCGTCAATAGAGGTGCACCTATGGCAATTAACACAACCAACAACACAAGCACAGCACCAAACATTCCGGTCTTGCTGATGATCAGTTGTTGCCAGATATAACGAAATCCCGTTGGTGCACGCCCATTGTCTTGTTCCTGTTCTGTACCCGGAATTGGCATTTCATTGCTGCCTGTCATATGATTGCACCTCCTTCTAGTCGTATTTGATGCGCGGATCGAGCAGCCTGTAAGCTACATCCGTCAAGATGTTGATTACCACAACGATAAAGGCAATGACAAACACCGCAGCCTGTACAATCGCCATATCATGTGTGTTGACTGCAACGACCAGCAACTGACCCAGT
Source organism: Paenibacillus amylolyticus (assembly GCF_047302515.1). Classification (GTDB taxonomy): domain Bacteria; phylum Bacillota; class Bacilli; order Paenibacillales; family Paenibacillaceae; genus Paenibacillus; species Paenibacillus amylolyticus_G. The sequence goes on from NZ_CP168019.1 coordinate 2,822,699, forward strand.
CCAGGCCAGGAGAATACCGTTTCCGTAATCAAAGTGCCCCCGATCAGACTTGTAAACTGCAAACTCATAATTGTTACGACCGGAATCAATCCGTTCCGAAAAGCATGTTTTACAATGACAACCATTCGGCCAAGCCCCTTGCTGCGAGCTGTTCGAATATAGTCCTGGTTGAGAATCTCCAGCATGCTGGAACGAATCAGTCGGGTCATCTGTGCAGCCAGTCCAACGCCAAGTGTGAATGCCGGCAAGATCAGATGTGACAATCCTCCGCGACCGGATACCGGCAATACGCCCAGCATGACGGAGAACAAGAGGATAAGCATAATCCCCATCCAGAAGTTTGGCATCGCCTTACCAATAACGGATATTCCTGAAATAATGAGATCAGTAAACGTATTACGTTTGACAGCTGAAATGACTCCAAGTGGCACAGCCATAAGTACAGCAAAAAACATGGCGGCTACCGCCAGTTCAAAGCTGGCAGGCAATCTCTCTAGCACAAGCTCTAGCGCAGGCTGATTGTAGCGAAAAGATTGACCAAAGTCTCCCTGTATCGCACTGCCCAGAAACTTCACATATTGCGTATATAAAGGCTGGTCCAAACCAAGTGCCTGCGTCAAGACAGCACGATCTTCAGCGGTAGCTGTTTCAGGCAACATTAGCGCAACCGGATCACCGGTGACTCGAACCAAAATGAACACAATTAATGAAACAATGAACAGCACCGGAATGATCTGCAGTAATGACTTAAGTACGTATTTGCCCATTCCTTGTTCACCTCCCTTTTAAAAAAGAACGGCAGGAACATGGTTATCCAGTCCCTGCCGTTCACGGCCTATCTTTTCAATGACCGGTGTTATACCCGATGTTACTGTGCAACAGGTGTAATCTCGTCAGCATAGAACATCTCGTCACTGCGTGGCGCGAAGTTCACTTTAGCATTTGTTCCGTAGACACCTTCCATTTGGTACAGATATACGGCTGGGCGTTCTTCAGAGAAGATCTGTTGTACTTGCTGATACTCTTTCTCACGAGACGCAGGGTCCATGTTCACCAATGCCGATTGAAGCAGTTTCTCTACTTCAGGATTGTTGTAATCCGACTCGCCTTTTGCTTCTTCCAACATATAACGATTGTAGTTGTTCGAAGCATCGAACAAGGAGTTACCAATACCAATCATGAAGATTTCTTTGAATGATTTGGAGCTGTAACGTTCACTGAATGCACTTGCTTCCAGGACATCCAGGTTGATTTTGAATCCGGCTTGTTCAAGCATTGCTGCAACAACTTCAGCCTGTTCTTTGTACTGTGCGGAAACGGAGATGGTCATCTCAGCTTCACCTTCCGCATAGCCAGCTTCTTGCAGCAACTGCTTGGCTTTTTCTTGATCATAAAGTGACGTTTTGTACAATGAAGGATCAGCACCGAAGTTGCCTGGTGTTACGGATGTGCGGGTTACGATACCTGCTCCGCCAGCAATGCTGTCCACGATTCCTTGTTTGTCGATAGCCAGGTCAATCGCTTCACGTACTTTCGGATCAGCCGTGATGCTGCCTTCTGTCTGACGGAAGATCAACTGAAGCACACGTTGGATTGGCGCTTTGACAATCTTTTTATCTGCTTCGCCTTCGATCCGGGCAATGTCAGTGGACGGAATGGAAGAAGCCACATCTACACCACCAGCAAGCAATTCGGATACCCGTGTGGAGGCTTCAGGAATAACGCGGAATACCACTTCATTCCATTTTGGTTCACCGTCGAAGTAGTTCTCGTTTTTCACCAGTTCCACACGATCATCTTTGGTCCATTTACTGAACTTATAAGGGCCTGTGCCTACCGGTTGTTTCAGGAAAGCATCGAATCCTTTATCTGCAATATATTTTGCTGGCAGAATGCCTGCTCCCATTTTGGACAGACGATTCAGGAGCAACGGATCTGGACCATCCGTGATGATGTCTACGGTATAGTCATCTACCACTTTAACTTCTACGATATTTTTGAAATAACTGTTTTGTTTCAGTGTCTCGTCCTTGGCTACGCGCTCCAGCGTGTATTTTACATCTGCTGAAGTGAATGGATCGCCATTGTGGAAGGTAACACCTTCACGCAGCTTAAATCTCCACGTTGTATCATCGACTTGATCCCATGATGTCGCAAGTCCCGCAACTTTCTTCTGTTCACTGTCATTTTTGATCAGATAATCAAAAACGTTGACCAGAACCGCCTCACTGGAAGTATTGTTGTTGTTGTGCGGATCGAAACTCTCAATATCGGTTGCCGCAGCAACGGTCAGTGTTGTACTTGCGCTTCCACTGCCCGTTCCTTCTGTTGCGGAACCATCATTTGTGCTTGTCGATTTTCCTCCGCAAGCGCTGAGTACCATTACGACTGCCAGTAACGTGATCCACAAGCCTGTCCATTGTCTTTTTTTCATTGTGATTGCTCCCCCTCAGAAGTTGTATTCCGTGCCAAAAATTCAAGTGCTACTGCGGACAACATGCCCACACCATAAGGCATCGCTGTCTCATCAAGATCAAACATGGGATGGTGGAGTGGATAGCGAGTACGTTCCTCATCATTCCCAGATCCTAGTCTGAAAAACACACCCGGAACCTGTTCACAATAAAACGCGAAATCCTCGCCCCCTGTGGAGGGTTTGATATAAGTCCATCCCTTCTCCGCATTAACCTGATCACAAGTCTCTGTTAGCAGGTCAACCATGCCGAGATCATTCACGACAACAGGGTATCCATCGCCGTAGACAACTTCGCATCCAGCTCCAAAAGAATCACAGACCCCTTTAACAACCTGCTCGATCAATGCTGGCATCCGCTCGCGAATGGCAGGTGAGAGTGTACGAACCGTACCGATCATCTCCACTTCGGGGGCGATGGCTGTTCCCATATAACCTCCCGTGATTTTGCCAATCGTGACCACAGCCGGTTCAAGCGGATCGACCATGCGACTGACGATATTTTGCAATGCGGTGATGACCTGAGCAGATACCGCGATTGCATCAATACCCTCATGCGGACGAGCTGCGTGGCCTCCCTTGCCAAACACCTTGATAATCAAGGGATCAGCTGACGCGAACGCAACTCCCTGACTTACACCCAAGGTTCCCGTGTTCTGTCCAGGTGTCATGTGTAATCCTGCGATGGCATCAACCTTTGGATTCTCCAGAACACCGTCCTGGATCATGGCTCTTGCACCTGCAAGTCCCTCTTCTGCTGGCTGGAAAATAAATTTGATATTGCCTGATTTCGGTCTTCCAAGGCCAGTAAGCAGTTGGGCGGCTCCCATCAGGATGGAGGTGTGAGCGTCATGTCCACACAGATGCGCTTTGCCTTCCACTTGCGAGCGGTATTCCACCGCTTTTTGATCCTGGATGGGCAAGGCATCCATGTCTGCGCGCAAAGCAAAGGTTGGTCCATCTGTCTCTCCGCGAAGCAGGCCTGTAACCCCGGTCTGTCCGACATTGCGTGTAACTTCCAACCCCTGGCTTTCCAGATGCTCAGCTACGATAGCGGATGTGCGATGCTCCTCATAACCGATCTCCGGATGCTGATGTAAATCTCTGCGCCAAGCACTTAACTGGGCTTGTAGTGGCTGAGCCAGCTGTATTAGTTCTGAACGATTCATTCGCTGTCATTCCCTTCATTTTTGTCCGATTCAGAAACCAAACGGGCATAGATTGCATCTGCCGAGAATTCGATATGCCTTTTCATCGTCTCCTTAGACTTGGTGCTATCATGGGCTTTCAATGCTTCAAGAATCTCCATATGTACACCGTGGTTGACGGTACGTATCCGGTCATCATAAGGCATTAGGTCGAGCGCCGGATTAATTTTGGTCCGGATCTGTCTGACGGCTCTCTCGCAGTATGGATTCCCCGAAGCCTTGGCGATGGTCAGATGAAATTTCACATCCAGCGCCCTGAACCATTCCCTTGTGCAGTCTGGCTCTATACTTTGTTCCATGTAACCCTCAAGCAACTCCAGTTCGCCTGCGGTGATCCGCTCAGCAGCGAGAAAAGCTCCCTCCGGCTCGATGATGGTTCGATATTCAAACACCTTCAGCATCTGTGACCAATCCCGTTTAATTTCTTCTCTGGTCCGTTTATGCGAATTGGCTGTCAGAGGCAGTACAAATGTTCCACCTTTGGCACCCACCCTTTTCTCAATCAAGCCTTTCTCTTCCAGTGAAGAGAGTGCCTCACGAACGGTAATCCGGCTTACGTTAAATATCTCTGCCAGATCTCGCTCGGCTGGAAGCTGTTCTTCACTCATTAATTCTTTCAAAATAATGGCTTCTTCCAGTTGTTCCCTAATGAATTCACTAACCTTTTTGGTGGATACTTTCTCAAAACGAAATGAAAACGTACTGGACATCTAAACACTCCGATCTGTATATGGTCTAGACCTTATACCATTAATATAATTCCGACTAAACTTATATGCAATACTTTTTTTCAAGTAAATTCATATTTTTTTCTTACCACCTCCAAATTAAAGCATTTTGGCAAAAAAAAGACGCATCTACACGCAGCAGATGCATCTTCGCTTTCGTTATTCTCCTCTATAACTTCTTATTGGCAAAGGGTCTGAAATCCTCTGTAACCGCAAGTTTTTTGCTTCCCTCCAGGTAAAAGCTGTCATCCGCTCTCCAAGTATGACTCTTTTTGTTCTGTCTGCGGTGATAGACATAATTATAAGGAGAGGTTGCGTACGCTTTGAATCCTTTTTTCCTGCATTGTCTCAGGAAGGTCACATCTTCCCCTATTGAACGGTCCGTGAAGCGGACTTTTTTCAAGATCTCTCTTTTGAATAAAATAGTGCCCCCTTGTACAAATTCAACCGGTTTATTTTTTTCAGCAGGAGATCTGACCAGCAATGTCTTGGATGCGCCTAAATAGACGAGGCAAGAATGTTTGCCCACAATATCACTTTTGGTCCGTCTAAGTTCTCCCACCTGTTCTGTTAAATAATACGGCGAATAGTAGTCATCATCATCAAATTTGGCAATCAACGAAAAGCGTGCCCTTGTCATGCCCGCGTTCAGGCTTTGTCCTAGGGAAATGCTCTCCGGAACTTGATATACATGAACATTGGCAAGATTCCGAACCCGGTTTTGGTATAATGCCAGATTCATACTGTCATGATTCAGGACAATGATCAGTTCTTTGCTTTTATAACGCTGCCGACTGTAATTTTGCAGGATGTTGTCAAAAAATTGTGGCCGATTGGTACATACAACAATGGAAACACCATGACCCGTTTTGTGTTTAGTCAAGACATACCCTCTTTTCAGCTCATTTTTCTCTCATCATATGTGCCGAAATAGAGTCTGGTATGGACCAATAGCTAGTATCCAAAACACCAAAAACCCTCTGTCCCCAAATAACAGGACAAAGGGTTTTGTAATCTATTTTTTATGTCTGTTCTATGCTTCACTACCGTTATTCAAGTACACAGCCTTGCCTGTGCGAGCAGATTCATAGAGTGCTTCCAGGATTTGAGATACAACGAGTGCTTGTTTCGGTGTAACGACTGGCTCCTGATCGTTCTCGATTGCTTCAATCCACTTTCTCATCTCAACATCCGGTGCGCTCTCGCTCTTACCATCGTAGAAAGCTACCCCGCCTGCACTCAGTTCAATCTCATTTGTGTATAGACGGCTGAATTTCTCACCATTGATGCGCAGTCCGTTCTTCATGTCCGCACCCGCTTCGCTGCCGCTCAAGCTACATTTCGCCTCATCCACATCCAGTGAGTTCAGTGCCCAACTGGATTCCAGCATGATCGTTGCCCCATTCTCCATCACAATCATGCCAAAGGCCGAGTCTTCTACGGAGAATTGTTTCGGGTCCCAAGGACCCCAGGCATTGGCCGCATTTTCACGTTGTGAAAGCTCATGATAGGTCGTGCCCAGAACAACTTTTGGTTGATAGTTATCCATCATCCAGAGCGTCAGATCAAGTGCGTGCGTACCAATGTCGATCAACGGACCGCCACCTTGCTTCTCTTCATCCAGGAAAACACCCCATGTTGGTACTGCTCTACGTCTAATCGCATGTGCCTTTGCAAAATAAATATTACCCAGATCACCAGCTTCGCACACCTTCTTCAAATACTGACTGTCTTCTCTGAAACGGTTGTTATATCCGATGGTCAGTTTCTTGCCGGTACGTTCTGCCGCTTCCAGCATGAGCTGTGCTTCAGCAGATGTCTTCGCCATTGGCTTTTCACACATCACGTGTTTCCCCGCTTCCAGGGCAGCAATAGAAATCTCGGCATGAGAAATATTCGGCGTAAGTACATGCACAATGTCCAAAGACTCATCCTTAAGCAATTCCTGATAATCCGTGTAGACTTCGGCTTCAGTAGTGCCATATTTCTGCTTGGCTTCATCCGCACGTTCCTGAACGATATCACAGAAAGCCACCAGTTCAACATTATCTAATTTACTCAGACTCGGCAGATGTTTGCCATTCGCGATTCCACCACAGCCAATAATTCCGATACGATATACTTTACTCATATATATTCACCCTCACTTAAGTATTGGTTGTTTCATTTTACGAAAAGCCGACGGGGTCATCCCCAGACGTTTGCGAAATACAGCATGCAAATAGTTGGCGTTATTGAAACCTGAAGCGAGAGCGATCTGTTCAATGGATACGTTACTTTCCTCCAGATTGCGGCACACGGCGCGCAGACGAATATCCTCCAGTACGCGGCTGAACGGCATCTCCGGCTGTACTTGGTAGAAGATTCGCTGCAATTGTCTGCTGCTAATATGAAGTTTCTCAGCTACATGCTCCAGCGTCACCACTGTAGTGTGATTCGCCTCCATATATTGCACTGCATACTCATAGCGATATACCGACATATCCCGCACAGGGGCTTCCGGTCGATTCCCCCCGGTGTCGTATGCTCGCACGGTTTTGAGTAATATGCTGATAACCAGTTGCTTGATCGACGTATAATAACCTAACAATTTTAGATCACATGCCTCGTAGGCTTCCAAAAAACAATGCATTGCACGATGATAATCATTCACCGGAGTAAGCGGAAGCGTTCTCAGCTTTTCCATCGTTTCCTCTGATTCTGCTGCTTCCCAGGGATCGACATGTTCTCTTGGCTTGTGAACGATATCCACATGAAGACATAGTTCATCCATGTCCTCTTTGGCATCAGCCTCCTGATAATGAACGACACCCGGTCCAGTCAAATACAGCATACCTTCCGAGAGTGCATGTGTCTGATCATCCAGAATAACTTTACCTTTACCTCTCGGGATAAAATGAAACTCAAACTCCGCATGATTATGGAAATCCACAACTCGGCCCGCTGGAAAAGAAGTCAGATGAAATCGCATCACGCGAATCTCATAATGTCCCCATACCATTAGAATATCCAGTCTCTCCAGGAGATCCTGCCGTTCAAGCATTTTCTCATAAGGATACAGGCTCAAGATTGCACACCTCCTTAATAAAAACTAACCCTTCAACTCTTTCAGCGTAATTCTGCGCCCTTCTTTGGCAGAGAGATTCGCTGCTTCCATCAAACGGGTCAGCTCCATAGCGATCTGCACGTTTTCAGTTGCATCCGTATCATTCTGTATATGTGCAACCCATTGATTGAATGCGCTTTCTCTTTGGTCTGCCAAAGGAAGTTCAGTCCACTCTTGATACTGTCCCTGTGCTGCTTTCGTGCGAATCAATAGCTTTTCTTCGGGTGTTCCGTACAGAATTGTACTTTCCGTACCGTGAACCTCAATCGTAAATGGAGAATGGCTGTTCACAAAACCGGCTTCAACAACGCCGACTGCTCCAGAATCCGTAAACAAGGTTGCAACGGCATTATCTTCCACTTCTTTACCTGTAATATATCCAAAGTTCGCATTAACCGCTGTTACTTCCTGACCCAGAAACAGTTTGGCGAGATACATTGGATGACAGCCCAGATCAATCAGCGCACCGCCCTGACAATCCTTCAGATCATAGAAGTGTTCAGGCAACCAATTGGAAATTGCTCCATCATGCGATAAACGCGCTCTAACATAAGTTACTTTGCCAAGTAATCCCTGGTTAAGCACATCCTGAATCTTTAGCGTGTATCCTGCATTCAGACGTGGTAAGGAGACCGTCATTTTGACCTTGTTGGCCTTTACCTCATTAAGGATTCTGTTGGATTCCACCTGTGTCGACGCAATAACCTTCTCTGTGAAAATGTGTTTACCTGCTTTTGCAGCAGCGGTGATCACTTCTTCGTGAATGCGGGTTGGCGCATCTACAATAACGGCATCGATGTCATCCTTGGCCAGCATATCTTCGAGTGAAGCATAGAATGGTACGTTTAAACGTTCAGCCGCTTCCTGACCACGCTTGGCATCTTCATCCCATACAGCGGCGATGACTGTATCCTCATGTTCCTGTGCTTGCTTGATGTAATCCCATGCGTGAACATGCCACAAGCTAATTTTTCCAATTCGAATGGTCACTGTTGTCTTACCTCCATACTATATAATATTCTGACATTTATCTATAAGTTATCACATACTTAATCTATTTTTAATAGAAACTCACGACAATAAATATATAAAATCACGACATGTTCAACCTCTTTTAAAATCATTCAGTTCAATCTCTTATCGTATCTTCCGACTTATATGAGCTATACTCATCTGATCATGAGCACTTCTCTTCACCTTTTTATCGAAACGCAAAAAAGCGAAACTCCGTAAAGGAATTTCACTTTAGTTATCAGTTAAGAAAAAAATCTTATAAAATTAAGGGCTACGGCGTACAGTTTCACTGTTTAATAAATTAACGTTTTGATCATTAATTGAAATTGTATGGTTATCAACCCATTCCAAGTCTACCTGATCCGTTTTTCCCTCATAATAAAATACTCTTTTAAACCAAAGTGGGCCTTTTAATTCCCCCATAACGCCAAACGATCCCATGGCTCCAGCGTCAGTTTTATAGAAACTTATTGTATAGTGCTTATCTGGTGAATGCGTAGTCGTAAGTAATTGTTTGTATCCAGAAAATATCGATGTAAATGACAAAGCACCCAAAAGGATGAAGATCAATACTAAGGATAGAACCGTTGAGATCCAACTTCTTACCTTCGTAGACTTGTTCAAATTATCTTTGAAACCAAGTATAGCTATAGCTAATACTAAAATAGAAAGAATTAGAATTAAATAGTTAGGAGGACTAACTAGCCATTTATTATTCATATGAGAATATAGTGAGTACATCGAAACAAAGTACAAAATCAGGACTAAAAACAAAGCAATCCAGCTCATCTTTTTCACTAAAATTGAACCCCCTCTTCTCACTTAGGTTATGTATGAACAGTCAAACAGTCAACGGAATAAATCATTTTTCTACTGAATAATATGTATGTTCACTTACTCATCACTTTTTTTACATACTTTTCTGCCTTGTAATCTTTTCGAACCTCATGTAACGTGTTGCTATTCGCTTCCGACCAGGATTCAAGGATCATCCTCGGTTCCTCTTCAATAATATCACGCGCCTCAATCATATCACCGTCTCTAAAAGCCTCAATCACATGAATCAAGTCAGTTCGATCAATTAACTTTACAAAGTTAATACCAGCTAATGTCTCACACGACTCTGTGAAATTGGATGAAGTAATTACGATTGCTTTTTTAGCCTTGTAATATCTCATACAAGAAAACACCTCTTGGACAGCGCTGATGCCAACTGGATACTCTATTGAGTATCGCTTTGCTTGGATGACATTTCTAACACCTTCCCGATCAGTGAAAACTACGTCAGCACCAAAATCGCGACTTCCTAAAGTTTTATAGACCCCTGAATATCCCAACTCAATTAATAATCTGTACAAGTACATCTCGAAGCCAGAGCCATCCTCCATCCTGTCTATATCAGCGATAGTAATAGCCTTTAAGTCGTAATTCTCCTCATAAAGCACCGCTGATCTCTTGTGTTTACGTGTCAAACTCAGAATCCAAAGGCTAAGTACAATAATCAATACTACGAATAATACAAATAAAATATAGTTCATTTGCTCTACCTCCATTACAACAAACTAGCACAATAATACCACATTTTTCTATATTGGAAATTAATTATTTTATTGGATAAAAAGAACTTATACCGAGTAAAAAAGCCGCTATATTAACGACCTTTAGTGGGTGATTATTTTGACTACCAAAAACCTCCTGTCCACACTACCGTGAACAGGAGGTTTCTATAGTTATGATGTTCAATAATCAACTCAACGTAATGTGTACCCTTGTGTAACAATCTTGTACCCGGATACCGTCTGGCTTTGCCCCTCCAACGTGTCCTTAACCCGTTCCAGCACATCGCTCTCATAAACGGAGGCTGTTTCGAATCCAGGCTGTACGTTCAACTCAACGGGTTCGGAGTTCAGATTATACCAGCGAGCAATCAAATCTCCGGTTTCCTCTGCGATCTTCAATGTGGAGAAGGCTAGTGACGAACCTTGTGCATTCCATGCCAGCCATTGCTTCGACAGAGGCAGTTCAACCTTGTGTCCATCAGCTCCAGCATGACCTTCTTGCTCAAATGTATACGCAAGTGCTCCTAGTTGCACAGTCGTCCATGGAATCGGATACGTATAGGCAGTTGCACATGCACCTGACTGTGCCGCATCACCTGCAAATGGAATAATCGCATATTCCACGCTCTGAGGTCCCAGACATTGGGCTTCCGGTGTTTCAAACACACCCCAATCTCCCAGTTCCGAAGAGGCACGCAGCAGCGTAACTGCAACCGTACTGCCCTCTTCATGCTGTAAAATCTCGTATTCATTCAGCCCTTTGTTTGCAATCATCAAGCCATGAGCACCATCGGTCACATGTACAAATGCTTGCTGATGCTGTGCATTACTCGGATTCACCCATTCTTTGGCCGGTGTATTGGAGCGTTTAGCGATTTCAAAGATGGAATCTGCGTAATGATCCTCTGTCACCAGTCCTGATGGAAAGAGTGCACGCAGTCGATGATCCTTGGCCTGATTGTTAAAGTCAGATTTTACCTTGACCATATTACTGCCCGCTTCCAACGTATACGTTGTCGTAATCACCAAGGGAACAGTGTTCTCGACTCGCTGTACCTTCCGTTCTGTAAAAGGAACCATCTGGCGCTTCTCCAGCTCGAACAGTTCGTCTGCTCCAGCAGGAATATCCCAGCGTAATACACTTTCCATAACTGCCCGATACGGAGACTGCTCCACAATCCGCAGGTCCGCCTTCAGATGCTCTGTGGTCAGCGTTGTCTCTCCCTCGGGTTGACGGTAGACATATTCATTGCCGATATCACCGGTATTCTCATATGAATTTAATCCCTTGTATACAGTACCTGAGACCTTATCTTCAATCGTTGCCGTACCATTCTCTTCAACCGTCACCCGCAGTTGACCGTTCTCCATCATCATTCCCTGCACCTGGATGACTTCGCGCGTATCTGGCACTTCAACAATCTCAGCAAACTCTGCTTGTTTCTCTACTGGAATGAGAGCATATGTCTTATAACCCAGCGAAAGTACATCCACCGCCTGGAAAGTCACTCTTACTTTACGAGCCATATAAGGCTGGCGGAAGCGATCCTTCGGAAGTTCATAACCGAAATGCGCACCCAGATCCTTGATTTCTGCCGAATACGTGCGTCCACCCGAATCGACCAGCTGATACACTGGCAGTGCATCTTTTTCCATCTTCTGCGCAAGTGCCTGAGGATTAGGACCTTCTGGGAAAAATGCTTTATCCACAATCAGATCCATCTCAATGATTCCATTTCGATTCCACCCACTCGTGTTAAACACAGTGAACAGCACTGCTTCCTCTCCCCAAGTCTCAGCAGATTGCACATGAATAGACTCAGCAATCGCCTGCGCGCTCTGGGAAACCAATTTCTCTGCAAGCTGTCTGCTCTTGGCGAAGCGGGTCACCATCTCACGGTGAACCTCATCGACACTGCATCCACAGATGCTATCATGCGGGTGGTTCTGCATCAGCATCTTCCATGCATGTGTCAACAGATGGTGCGGATAATCTTTTACCCCGGCTATATGGGCCATGGCAGCGAGTGGTTCGGCTACTTTTTCAAGCAACGTCTGCCCCTGCTGATTCAACTGTTTCAGATAAACCCGTGCGGATGCCGTATTCACCAGTGTTCCCCAACCATCCGTGTGCTGACTGCGAAGCTCGCCCTCAATGGTCGCCAGATGCTCAGGGACATCCTTCGTAACTGCCTCAATGTAGTCGTCAAAATTGGAGTGGATAAATTCCACGTCAGGGTACAAGGCAGATGCCGTGCGTAAAGCCTCGGGCATATCCGTCTGGATCGGCTGGTGATCACAACCATTCATGAACAACAGATGTGGAGTCGAGGCAAACTTTTCGGCATCTTCCAGATTTTTATCCCAGTATGATTGGGCTTTCTCCGGATCAACCGGAACTTCCATCCCATTGCAGTACCAGTTCGCGAACAAAATGCCGAGCACTTCCGAACCATCCGGCGAACGCCAGATCATCTCGGAATAAGGAGATTCGTAACTATCCGCATCAACCACCGCATTATTGAATCCGGTGGGCTTTACCCCGCGTCCAAAGATCGCGTTATGAATGTCCGCCTGTTGCAGAATCTGCGGTGCCTGTCCCATATTTCCAAACGAGTCTGGGAAGTATCCCGTCTTGGATATCACACCCAAAGGTCGAGCATCACGATGACCGATGAGCAAATTACGCAAGTTGGCCTCGCTGCTGGTCAGAAACTCATCCTGTAACACATACCATGGACCAAAATGGATGCGTCCTTCGCGGATATAACGGTCGAGCCTCTCCTGTTGTTCGGGCCGAACCTGCAAATAATCTTCACGAATAATCGTCTGCCCATCCAGATGGAAATAGCGATATTCCGGGTCCTGATCAAGCGTGTCCAGCAGTTTATCCATCAGCTCAATGAGCAGTACATGATGGTGTTCATAAGGCATATACCATTCGCGGTCCCAATGGGTATGCGAGATAAGATGTGCCGTCTTTTTGGTAGTCATATGCGTACCTCCTGTCATTAACCTTTAGTTGCCCCACCCATGCTGAAGCCTTTGGACATGTAACGCTGGGAGAAGATATATAGCACAACCGAAGGCATTGTATAAAGTAGTGAAAATGCAGCCAACCTGCCGTATTCAACCATACCGTGGCTGCCGAAGAATTGATAAATCGTGACCGATGCCGGAAGTTTCTCCGGTGTCTGGAGCAGGATGTATGGCACGAAGAAGTTGCCCCAACTTCCCGAAAAGGTAAATATCGCTATCGTTGCAATACCAGGCAACATCAATGGCGCCACGATTCGTCTCAAACTACTCCACACGGACGCTCCGTCAATCCATGCCGATTCTTCCAAATCGATTGGCACCGAATCCATGAAGTTTTTCATCATCCAGATGCCGTAAGGAAGTGAGGATGCGGTCAGGAACAGCATCGTGGCAATGATGCTATTTTGCATTTTGAAGAACAGAAACATTTGAAATACCGGAACCATCACGGCAGTAATCGGAAGAGCTGTCATGAACAGAATCGATAACAGGAAGCTTTTTTTGAATCTCATTTCATAACGGGATAATGGATAAGCAGCAAGAACCGATACCAGAACAACCAATATCGCTTGCCCTCCCGACAGAATCAGGCCCACACCGAATGAACGAAGATTGCTCGAATCCCCGAGTACATCCTTGAAATTTTGAATGGTCCAGGTACTGGGCATTTTGATGCCCTGTTGCGCGTTTGGGTCAAATGAAGCCAGAATGATCCAGAGCAGCGGCAATAAAAAACAGAGCCCTAGAAAGACTAGAATCCCGTACTGGATTTTGCGTTGAAGCCCATGTTTGACCATAGGGATCGAACCTCCTTCATGGTTACACTTTCACTTTCATAGATCGCATGTAGAATAGGCTGGCGATAATACCGATGAACAACAGAACCAGAGATATGGCTGTGCCGTATCCAAATTGATAGTTCACAAAGGCCTGGTTGTACATGAAGATCGGCAAGGTTTGGGTTGAAGTACCCGGGCCACCACCGGTCATCGTATAGATCAGCGTGAAAACACCCAGTGTCTGTAGAGTAACCAACATCATGTTGGTCACGATGGACCCTTTTACCATTGGAATCGTAATGTGTCTGACAATCTGGAACCCAGTGGCGCTGTCAATAATCGCCGCTTCTTCAACTTCCTTCGGGATATCATCCAGTGCCGACTGATAGACCATCATCGAAAAGGCTGTGCCGTGCCAGATATTTGCGATAATGACACTCACCATAGGGAAACTGAATAACCAGGAGACTGGATTCGCCCCAAACCAGCCAAGGATCTGATTCAATGAACCATTGTCACTGAAAAAGGCGACCATACAGAATGCCACGACAATCTCGGGTGTCACCCAACCGGCAATGACGATGATGCCGATGACCCGACGGAACGTCACATTTTTCTCCTTCATTAGAAGAGCCAGAATGAATCCAAGCAATACCTGACCAATCACTGCGGAGAAGATGAGAAAGACCAGCGTACGCCAGACACTAATGCGGAAGTCCGGATCATGGAACATATTAATGAAATTCTGGAATCCGACAAACTCCAAACTCTTGGCTGCCGCCCCAGTCAGAGCCATATTCGTAAAGGCAAAACAGATCGTCAGAATGATGGGAACAATGAAAAACACAAGTAATAACAGTACGGAAGGCATTAGAAACAGAAATGAGCCTGGTGCTTTCCTTTTCATAAGTCACTCTCCATTCGAACCGGAAAAAGGGGAGATTGTGCCTCCCCCTCCGAATATATCGATATCCTTATTTCTCTTCGATGCTGTCCGCGCCAAGGGAACGGGATACGTTGTCCTTCAATTGTGTAACTCCCTCTTCCGGCGTCAGCTTGCCAGAGGCAATACTCTCAACAATGCTTTGCAATTGTGCGGATACCGCTGCATATTGATCGTTCGCTGGACGGAAGTGGGCCACATTCAAGAGTTCCTGTGCTTCTTTGGTATATGGACGATCCGTATAACCTTCAACTTCCGTGGAATCGTTACGTGGGCTGAGGCTGCCTTCCGCTACTACGCGTGCAGTCGCATTTTCCTTATTCATCAGAAACTCGATAAATTTCCAAGCCTCTTCCTTGTTTTTCGCCTGTGCAGGAACAGACCAAGCCCATCCTCCAGACATCGTAGTTGCTCCAGGTTCTTCCCCATTTTGTGTTGGGAATGGTGCAAAACCTATTTTCTCTTCAACGTTGGCGATTGGAGCAGCACCGTTCTCGGCCCATGTCGAACCTGCCCAGCTACCATCTACAGCCATCGCCAATTTGTCTTGCGGGAACTGTTGCTGGAATGCAATACTGCCAGCTTGTCCATTCAAGGCAACCTGCATGGTTGGACCTGTTTTATCCGTGTTAAACACTTGATCTATGAATTTGAAGGAATCCAGCAGCCCCGGGCTGTTCACAACCCATTTCTTGCTGGTTTCGTTATACAACGTATCCGCCGTACCATAGAGCAGCATTTCCAGTGTTTGCATGGTGACACCTTCACCGTTTGCTTTGCCCACGATCATATTAAGTGGCGTCACACCCGGCAGTTTTTGCTTGATCGTACGTGCTGCTTCGAGTACTTCTGCCCAGCTAGCAGGTTTGAATGGAACTTCAAGTCCTGCCTTTTCAAACAGTTCCTTGTTGTACCAGATCCCGCGAGTATCCGAGGTAGCCGGAACGCCATACACCTTGCCGTCTTCACCGGTAACCCCTGCCTTCAGGTTGTCGATGATGTGTTCTGTCCAATCGGACCATCCCTGAACCTGTGTATCTAGTGGCTCCAGATATCCCGCAGCAGCATCAGATTTGATGATGGATGTATCTTCGGCAATGACATCCGGTGCCGTATCCGGGGATTTCATTTGCAAAACCATTTTGGACGTATAATCACCCTCACTAGCCAATACAGGCGCAATGTTGATTTTGATATCCGGGTTTTCTTTCTCGAATTGATCCACCAAGCCTGATTGGAAAAACTTCGTAAGCGTATCTTCAGATCCAGAAGAACGGAACGATACAGTTACTTCCTTCTTGCCGTCACTGGTTGTGCCTGTGCTTGAGCTTCCGCCCGAACAGGCTGTAGTAAGAATGAGCAAGGATGTCATAACTGCTGCTACCGGCATTTTCAATGATATTTTTCTCATGATTCGCTCTCCTCTTGTCGGAATTCAACGAACTCCGAACGTTATGATGTACTCGCAGGTTATCTCTTGCTTCCCTATCTATTTCTGTACGCGGAATCCGCAATAATCCATAATCAGTTCACTAAAGAGCATGTTGGACCATGAAAACCATGGACGTGTATATTCATGTGGATTGTTGGCCGAAAAACCTTCATGGGTCAGTCCGGTATCCGCATCCGTCTTATGGATAAGCTGAAGCAATCGTAGTTTTTCGTTGCGATCCCCTGTAGTTAGCCCTTGCATCGATAAAGCGATATGCCAGATGTACCCTTCTGGTGTATGCGGACTACCGATTCCCGCTGCTGCTGTTCCCTCATAAAAATACGGGTTTTGCGAGGATAGAATGAAACGGCGTGTATTCTGATACACCTCGTCGTTCTCATCCACATATCCGAGATAAGGTAAAGACAGCAGGCTCGGCACATTGGCATCATCCATCAGATTGTGATTGCCTTTCCCATCCGTTTCGTATGCATATATGGTTCCATATTCCGGATGTTCAACAGTGCCATAATCTTGAATACCTTTGTTGATCTGTTCCTCCAACTGCTTAGCAGTCGCTGCCAGCGTTTCATCCTCGAACACAGCTTCAGCAATTTCCTGCAGATATCGAAGCGCCACAACGGCGAACATATTGGATGGAATCAGATAACCATATTCACAGCGATCGTCGCTGGGACGGAATCCCGACCAAGTCATGCCGGTGTAGGCTGTTTCAGTACCTCGTCCCTCTCGGCTGAGCGTATCGGTTTCAGGAGCATCCAGACGTTGGAACGTGTAGGGTGATTTCGTCTCATGATGCTGTTCCACTTGCCATAACTGCATGATAATCTGGGCTGCTTTGCGGAACGTATCATTGAATTGAGTTGTTCTTCCCGTGTTCTTCCACAGGAGATAACTGAGCTGAATCGGATAAGCCAGAGAGTCGATCTCATACTTCCGTTCCCAGATCCAATCATTCATAAGCGTCAGATCTTCCTGATGTCCTTTCCCACTCTCCGTCTCATTAAAAGCGTTTGCATAAGGGTCCAGGAGAATATAATTCAGTTGACGTTCAACCAATCCAGCGATCATGTCAGCGATATCTTCATCCTCTGAAGCGAGAACCAAATATGGTCTGACCTGAGCAGCAGAATCACGTAACCACATGGCAGGGATATCTCCCGTAATCACAAAAGTTGTTCCATCTTCTTTGCGCTGAATTGTGGTCGCCATCGTATTGGTAAAACAATTTTTGAACATTTGATTAAGTTCCGGATGGTCCGGCATACGTTTGTTAACCTGATCAATCATGTCGTATATCGAGGGGGAAATTTCTTGATTATCTCTGGGTGTCAGCATGTTGTCCTCCTTATGTAATCCAGTTTATTAACCGCTTTCATCATCCTAAAACGAATATAATGTTATGTCAATATGTTTATTTGTATATTAGCATGTTATTTTAATTTAACGACACTAAATAATATACCATTTGAAGCAATTCTCCCCATTTTATCCACACAAAAAAGAGACCTCGTTTACACGAAGCCCCTGATTGAACACAATGAATATTAAGTAGTTGCTAAATTAACCCTTTTGTTTCACCATACTCGTTGATTTACCCTTCACCAAGCGGGCAGGCAAAACAACTCTGTTCACTGCCATTTCGTTGTTCTGCATACTTTGAAGCACCATCTCGAATGCCTGTTTTCCCATATCAAACTGGCTTTGTCTCATATGGGTTACACGGCTTCCTTCGGCAGCGTTTGGACTGTCAAAGCAAATGATGGACATATCTTCAGGGATCCTCAGACCAAGCCGATCCGCTGCCTGTTCTGCAAGTAAAGCAATATGATACTCCGCAGCAAAGAGTGCAGTAATCTGGGGGTATTTCTGTAAATGTTCCACCAATGTCTCCACATCACGGACCTCGACTTGAGGATCGAACACACTTGGCAGTGTCGAAAGAAAAGATTCTAACCACAGTTCCCTGTTCACCAGCACACCTTGATCATGATGAGCCTCAATGATTCCTTCAATTCGTTCTTCAATCGGTGTAGTGTTCGCCGGAGGCTGCGTCAGAAAAGCGATATGTCGGTGACCGAGATCGAACAAATAATTCATCCCTTCTCGCGCCGCGCCTACATTATCCGTACTGACAGATGAAGCCGGAATGCCTTTCAAGTACCGGTCAATCAGGACAAACGGGAATTTGTTAACGACCAGTTTAAGAATCTCGTCGCTGAAATATTCACCCTGTGCCGGGAAAATAATCAATCCGTCTACACCCAGTTCCAGCAGTTCCTGAATGCTCTGTTCCTCCTGCTCCGGAATCCCGAAGGAGCGTCTAAGTACGAGAAAACAATCATGCTCTCGCGAAGCTTCTTCCATACCATATAACAGTTCTGTACCATACATATCACTGAAGTTAGTAATGACCAGACCAATGAGCAGCTTCTTTTCTGGATCTTTAACCGCAGCACGCGGAGCAGGTCTGTTAGGTCTTTCTTGTAACACATCTGCTGTGTCGGCTACAAAAGAACCCCGTCCTGGCTGACGAACAATTAATTGTTCACTCGCCAGCATCTCAAGCGCTTTTTTAGTCGTAATCCGGCTAACTCCGAATTCATCACATAATTCCTTCTCCGAAGGAACACGCTCACCCACTTGATATTGGTGAAGCTGTATCCGTTCGCGCAAGGATTCAAAGATCTGTTCATACATCGGCTTGGATGCCGAGTCTTTCCCCAATACAAGCACCTCCATAAATACCCATACTTCTCATGTTCTACATCCTAATATATCATGTTATATCATTAATGTGAAGAAAGGAGACAACTCACCTGCTGTCATATGAGAGCAAAAGAAAAAGCACCCCGATGGTTGCTTCATTTTCAAAGGTTCTGTCTTACTCCCATGAGTGGCTAAATCGCTGCGTATCAGGGATAAATGGTTTGATAGCCGAGTAATCTTAGGCGTCAGATGTGATCGAGACAACAAAAAGCCGACAAGCCCTAATACCTCGGCTTATCGGCTTCTTGCTTAGATGGTCAAAACGTAGTTATCATCCATGTCGTACTTTGCATAATTAAGGTTGCAGACTCTCAGCGGACGGTGGAGCTTCTTCTGTTTCAGTCTCTTCAGGGCTCGAATCTGGTTCTGGAACGGATTGTTCTTGTGCTGCGCTGACGAACAATCGTCCAGCTGCTTCCGACTCTACTTTGTTGCCTGCTGCATCCTGAGCGCGAATCACAATGACTCCACCATCCAGAACAAGGGATGAAGGTGTTGTGTACGTACCCGTGTAACGACCAGGTTCAGTCTCTACCAATGGAATCTCTCCTGCCCCTTGGGCATTCAGATTCAAAGGTAATTGAATACGGAAAGAGGCTTGCAGACCAGGTTTACTGTCAAATGAAACGGTAACACTCTCCCCTGATGTGATTCGAACATCCTCAGCCGGAGTAATATTCGTAAGTTCTGGCAACGCCGTTTCCACATAGACGGTGCGGGTTACGGTCGTTTTGTTACCAGCGATATCGGTTGCTGTGATGGTAATTGTGTTCTCGCCTTCATTGACCAATACACGGTGACTGAAGCTTCTGTCTTTACCCACTTGTACGGTTTGTCCGTTAACGGTTACCTTATCGAGGAATTGTTCCACGACATTACCCGTTACGTGAACAACTTCTGCATTGATGCGATCCCCTTGAGCTGGCGTGAGAATCGTCAATTGTGGTTTGGTCTGATCCAGAATAATGACAACGGGGAGTGAACGGTCCGTTGTTTTTCCATCTACCACTGCCTCAGCAGTAATCGCATTAATGCCAGAACGGAGCTTCACACCGTATGAGAACTTCCCATTTGCCACCGTTGTGGTGCCAGCTAGATCCTTGCCGTTGTAGATCTTGATCTGAGCTCCAGATGCTGGAGACGTTCCCGACACAGTGAAAGTCGATTGATTCGTATACGTGTTCGCAGGTGCTGTGAGCACAGGTGCATTTACCGGATATCTCACAACTGCACGAATCATGTAGTTACCTTCTTCATCAGGTGAAGTGCTCCACGCTCCACCTACTCGCTGCCAGCTTCGACCTGCATTTGGACCATCCTCATCG
Organism: Paenibacillus amylolyticus; assembly: GCF_047302515.1. Classification (GTDB taxonomy): domain Bacteria; phylum Bacillota; class Bacilli; order Paenibacillales; family Paenibacillaceae; genus Paenibacillus; species Paenibacillus amylolyticus_G. The sequence continues at coordinate 2,843,095 of NZ_CP168019.1, forward strand.
GTAGCGAGTCCCGGAGCGCTAGTTCCAGCTAAACTCTGTACATACACGATATAGAAATCACCCGTTACAATGACCGGTTCCGGGAATTCAACAGTTGTCCATTGATCGTTACGAAGTGCAGTACCGTCAAATGGTCCAGCCAGTTGTCGTCCCGGAGCTCCGCCCGCACCCGATGCATCATATACGGCATATTGGAACGCTGTGCCTCCAGGTACAGGCCATTCGGTGTTCCAGAATCGGAACGATGCACCTGTCAGTTGAGCGGTCTCCAGCTCTGGTGTCATTCGAACTGCCCAAGCGTTATCCGCAGCATTAAAAGCTCGTGCGTTCTCTGCTGTTCCATCATCATAAGCAATTTCTCCAGGGAAACCGATGAACGGCTTCAAGGCAACATTCGCCTCTGCCGTACCATTACCAGGTACAGTCACAGTGACGGTTTTACTGTAATAATCAGCCGCCCGGATGGATAGAGTGTAGCTTCCTTCTAATACCTGAATCACGAAGCTGCCATCTGAACCTGTGCGAACTTCACCTACATTGGCATCTTCGACCACGAGAACGGAAGCATCAGCCAGTGGTTGTCCTGTCCGCTCATCCGTTACTACACCTTCTATCTGTCCATGCGGGATTGCCTCCAGATTAAAGTTGGCTTTGGCTCCACTGCCATCGGTGATCGTTACCTGCTGAGTTCGAGGATAATAGCCATACGCCTCAGCTTTTAACGTGTAATCACCTGCTACGTGTGTGAAGCTATACTTGCCTGTAGCTGAATCTGTCTTCACCGAACGTCCGGTTTCAAGTACGGTAACCGTTGCACTTGCAGGCAGGCTTTGTGGATTAACCGAACCTGTTTCTGGTTTTTCAACTTCCGGTTGTTGCTGTTTCGTTTTGTTAAATTCCGCTTTGTCTGTCCGCGAAATTTTGTACCATGGATTATCATAGGACGGTTTCGGTTTGTCATTGCTAAGTACAACCGCACTGTCCTCCGTTACCGTCTCCGCAGCAACTCCCAGTACACGGAAATCATCAATGAACCAGCCTGTCTTCACAACACTGTTATCTGAGGTCAGGCGGAATCGGAATTGAACTTCATTACCGGTAAGTGTATCCAGATCATAAAATACGGGTGTCCATTGTTTACCGTTTGTACTATGTGAGAATTTGCCCAGTTCTGACCATGTGGTTCCACCATCCTTAGTGACTTCCACATACCCGTAGTCATATCCGCTCTCAATCTCGTACCAATGATTAAACGTGAGTGTTCCTTCGGACACATCCGTCAAATCAATGACCGGAGATACGAGTGAATAGTTGGAGCCACTCTCGTACGTATTGTCGAGATCAGTCGCCCAGACATTCGGTGGAGAAACCGCGCTGGCAGGTCCCGTTACCGGAATGCCGCGTTCCCACTCATCTTTGGTTCCTGAATGAGTCCAGCCATTATCATCACTACCATCGAAATGATCAATGTAGATATCCTGAGGCACCTCTACTGTAATGGAGACCTCATTCGATTTGTCGCTTTCATTGCCACTATAATCAAGTGCGGCAACGGTATAATAATACGTCGAATCTGTCACCGTAGCCGTATCTGTAAACGTTGTTCCTGTTGCAGTTCCAATGGATTCATAACCTGCACCTGCGGTTGTGGAGCGATATACGATATAGGATTCGAGATCCTCATCGCTCGGACCCGTCCAGCTCAAGGCTACATTACCAAGAATATCGGCCGTCGCAGACAATTCGGCAGGAGCGCCCGGAGCAATCTCATCCAGTTCTTCTACAGCGAAATCATCAATGTACCAGCCAGCCTTTTGCAATGAATTATCGCTCGTCAGATTGAACTTGATGAACACCTGCTGTCCCGCGTATTCGCGAAGATCCACATATTGTGTCTTCCAATTGCCACCTGTACCCGTGAAGGTTAACAGTTCTTCGAACACATAATCGCTATCCTCGGAAGCGATGTATACCTTACCGAAATCGATGTTATTCTCCAAGTCATACCAGTGCTTGAAGGATAACAATGCCCCTTCCGGACTCTCGGTTAGATCAATAGGCGGCGCAAGCAGATATGCATTGCTATTCGCCACATAAGTTCCTTGCAGATTGGTTGCAATCACCTTGTCACCGGAGTATGCACTTCCAGGACCACTGCTTGGTGCTCCCCATACCCAGGTACTTCCGGTTCCGCCAGTCGTGAAGCCCAGCTGATCTTCTTCAAAATCCTGGAGGTATCCTGGCTGAACACCATTGGAGACAGCCACTTTATATACCTGACTTTCGAATCCGTTGTTGCCGTAATCATTCACACGGATATAATACTCTACACCTTGCGGTTCAATAAGAAAAGCAGGGATTGTCGCTGTATACGTCCCATCTTTGTTATCTCCAGCAATCCGGTTCATCGGTAGATAAACGTACTGGTTGGTGCCTGTCGTTTTGGCAAAAGCCTCGACAGAGACTACCGCGACGTTATCTGTCACATGAGCGGTTAATGGTATATCGATGCCTGTAAAGGCTGAATTAACAGGGGTATGTGCCAGTACCGGCTCTTCCAGATCATCTCCGGCCGTAACCACTCTGCCGGATACTGTGCCGATCCCTTCGAGTACAGAACCCACAGCATCTAGGGCATTAATAATGCCGTGACCGTAGCCGTTATTAGGAGATGTCGGATACTGACTATCTGTTCTCGGCGTGGCTGTATCTGTAATGATCTGCTCTAGCTGATCCACCGTAAGGGAATGGTTGGCCTGAAGCAGGAGTGCAGCAAGCGCAGTTGTATGCGGGCCTGCCATGGATGTTCCGTTCCAGCCTCCCTCATATACTCCGCCCGGAACTGATGAACGGATATTCACACCAGGTGCAGATACTTCCGGTTTGATCTCACCATACGGGGATGGGCCCAGCAGGGAGAACGAAGCCAGATTTCCGTTGATATCGGTTGCTCCTGTAGCAAAACTTTCAGGATAGTTGGCTGGGTTAGCAACAGAACCAGGTCCGCCCGGGTTACCCAGTCTCACATTTCCTGCGGAGAATTCCGGGAAAATCTGAGCATCACGCCAAGCTTGCACCATCGGTCGGAACCATTCATCCAATCCTGCGCCTCCGCCCCAAGAGTTGTTGACGACATCCGGTGCAAGTTCAGGATGCAGATTACCTTCCGCATCGACCGGAGCGATCAACCATTGTCCGCCATCCAGAATAATGGCATCTGTTGTTTCCGGATTGAATATCCGCACACCAATCCATTTCGCACCGGGAGCAACCCCGATCTGATTGGTGCCATCTGCTTCCGAGCCAACCATCGTACCCATCGTGTGTGTACCATGCCCGTCTCCGTCCGCAGGGAGGGAAGCATTACTGTGCGGGTCATACCAGCTTAGTTCGGGATCAACGATATTGCCTGAAGCATCCAGTCCCCGCCATTTGCTGCGAAGCGCCGGGTGGGTATAATCCACACCACTGTCCAGATTGGCAACAACAATCCCTGTTCCATCGATGCCCCGATCCCACACCGCTGGCGCATTGATGTAATCCAAGTTCCATTCCACGTTCTCTGTAGCAAGCTTGTCCTTTGCAGCAGGCTCTTTGTCTTTGACTCCGACTGAAGAGTCTTTAGTTGGCGTTTGGACAACATCTTTGCCTGATGCCGCATTCGCCGGTTCTTTACTCACTTCGGCTTTCTGTAAGTATCGTGTCTCATTCGGTAGAATCTTCTCCACCTCAGGCAGCAACGCAATCTGTTCCATGACTTCTTTGGTACTCGTCACTGCCAGTGAATTGACAATAAAATAGCTTTTATATTCTTTGACCTTGCCCAGGTCAACTTCCTTTTCCAGATAAGTTTCCAATGGATATTGTGTACGTGAGGCTGTTTCCCGCAGAGAGCTGACGACCGAATTACGAACGGACAGCTTGGTGGCTGAAGCCGTTTGTTTGGCGATGGTCGCCTTTTCAAGGGCCTGTTTAGAGACTGCTGCTGTATCCACCTGTTCCTTCATTTTCACCAGATAGGTAACATATTCACTACCCTCAAATTCTTTGGTCAACTTGGCGTTTACTTTGGACTCCGTAACTTTGGCAAGTCCAGATTTCATATCCAATTTGGATGATGTGGAGTTTTCAGCTGAAACCGGATGAATGATCGAAAATGCAAGGAGAAGCGAGAGCCCCATGGAGATGGGCTTACGTAACCGATTAATCTTTATCAAACTTTTCCACTCCTTTTACCCGGTTTTTTAATTTAGTCTGGTACATGTGCCCTTCTCTGCAGAATAAAACGGTAAAATAACCTTTATTGCGAACGAAATAGATGCCCTGGATTTCACATAAAGCCTCACCTCCTTTACAGGTCTGGTTAGGGAACAATATGAGTCAGAAGAGATAACAGATCAGTCTATGATTTTTTACTTGGAAGTTTAGGAGATTTGGGTGTCTGAGTAATGCAATGAGAGTGAATGTCTATAAGCATTCATGTGGAAGGGTAATCTGGAGCGTTAGCAGAACGCTTGCTAAGGAGTGGTGGATATGACTTTCGATCGTGATTCGAGTGAGTAGTTAAACATTTTAATTACATATAATAGTCGATTAGGAATTTAATTGGATTTTATTGGTATAGTATAAAATCATTATTCGATATATACAAGCACTTTATTGAAAAATATAGAAAATAAGTCTATTTAATGCTTTTGTGTGTCTCATGTCGCTTACACATTTCAGCTTATTTTGCGTATTCCTGCATGTTTTTGATGAATAACAGTTTTTAGTAGTTCTATATAACCAAGACCTGATACTCAAAATTTCAAATCAAGAAAAAGAACGACATGAGAACTCTCATGTCGTTCATATCAAAATTTATATCTCATCATGTAATGTTCACGCCACCACTTGCATAGCCAATAACCGTATTCACAAGAGTAAGTCCAGTTGCCGTTGCCGAGAACACCAGCAGCAGACGTGTCTGTGCAGTCACAGGTATAGTCAATCCGGTTGTTATGCCATTGGAGATACTACCCAATGCAATAATACCGGTGAGTGGAGGAGCCAGTGTAACGACGGCCCCCGGAACCGCAGTAAATGCATTATTCGGAGTAGGTGAACTAAATAATTGCGCTGTGATGGTCACCGTTGAACCAACCAAGGCCAAGGCTGCTGTGGTACTGAAATAGGCAGCAATGGAAGTGATAACGCCATCACGTGGGACGGAGAACGCAAAGTTTATAAGTGGTCCGACAATCGTTCCCGTTAAATCAATTGTGCCACCCAGAATGCTGACTCCTGTTGCCGAGCTGCCGAAACCGATAAGGCTTGTCGTTCCGACCAGTCCACCAAGAATCGTTGTTAATATTGCAGGTCCGCCTGAAGCAAACGGTATGATGGCTCCAGAACCCGTAGCCCCAGTAACACCTGTAACACCCGTGAGACCTGTAGCTCCCGTCACACCCGTAAGACCTGTAGCCCCTGTCACACCCGTAAGACCTGTAGCCCCTGTCACACCCGTAAGACCTGTAGCCCCTGTCACACCCGTGAGACCTGTAGCCCCTGTCACACCCGTGAGACCTGTCGTTCCTGTCACACCTGTGAGACCTGTCGTCCCTGTCACACCCGTGGCTCCGGCCCCTGTAGCTCCCGTACCACCAGTCACGCCAGGTACTCCTGTTACTCCTGTGGCTCCGGCCAACCCTGCGGCTCCGGTGGCTCCAGTTACACCCGGATCGCCCGTTGCTCCTGTAACGCCCGCTGCCCCAACGGCTCCTGTGCTCCCCGTTACGCCTGTCGCTCCTGTTGCGCCACCTGCTGGGCCTGCCGCACCCGTTGCGCCAGTAACACCTGTCGCACCTGCTGGTCCCTGGGCACCAGCAGTTCCCGGTGTACCAGCTGGACCTACACCACCCTGAGAACCAGCAGCGCCAGCCGGGCCTTGTGGACCAGGTACGCCCTGAGGACCCGCTGGTCCTGCCGGACCTTGACTCCCTATGTTTCTAAGCCCTGTTGTGATAGCCAATTCGGTCGCCCGGATCAAAATGACCAGTTGATCTTTCTCAGCCGAATCGATATTCCCCTGTAAAATGACAGAGAGGAGCACATCCAGCAATTGCTGCAAATTGGTTCCCACACTGATCGGAGAAAATGGAACGGCCTCTGCAGATACAATGGTAAGCTCCAAGATCGCTTCGAGATCTGCCTTGGTTCCCTTTTTCAAATCCGAATGATGAACCAGAGCCAGTAATTTACGCAGTACCTCAATCAGAAGTGAAACATTGTGAGGCGTGGGATTGGCAAAAACCTGTACAATTGCTCCTTTCAACTCACCAATTAATTTGAGAAGGAATTCGGCTTCTTTGTCAAAACACTTATGATGGTGGTTATTGTGGTGATGATTGTGGTGGTTATGATGGTGCTCGTGATGGTGTTCTTTGTGCTGCTCTTGGGGATGGTCACAGTCCTCAGCTTTTTTTTTCTTAAATCCGCTCCAACCATATCTGATGCGTTTCTTTGGTTTCATCTTTTTTGCAGATCCTCCTTAGTGAGTCTCAATCATTCCATTACAGGCGAACATCACTGGTTTGATGATATCAGTATATTAGCAACAACGAATTTCGTGATTATTATATAAGTAAATTTCCGAATTACAGTTTTCAGCTTGGAGGAGCCTCCATTATCATGGAGAGGATTTTGCATGGAATTCAGCCCAATGTATAGCCCAACCAAAAGAGCGCTATCCGATGAGTACAATACTCCTGGATGCGCCCTTTTTATATTTACAGTATTTAATTTATCTTTGTTGATTAGTCCAATTTAATTTTGAAAACAATCGGCGCATTACTTTTCACAGTTGTCGTTGTGATCGTCAGTGAGTCCGCTGTTCTCTCCCATTGCGGCTGTTCTTCATAGCCAAGTACCTGAATATCTTGAATGACCCCTTGAAAATGATGAGAATTTTCCTTCAGGGATTTAATCTGCACCACCCCGTTATCTGGATAGGCAAGAACCGTGGCATACAGACTGCTTTCTTTTAACGTAAACCGTATATCTTCACTCGTAAATATCTTCGTATCCCCATCCGTGAATTGCCCTTCCTTCACCTCTGTTGGACCCTCGCCAAAGGTACGCCAGAATGACGTGTCATAGATCGCTTCCCCATTCACTTCCAGCCACTTGCCAATACTCAGCAAAATGTCGCGATCTTCATCCGGTATGCTGCCGTCTGCTTTGGGCCCAATGTTCAGCAGTAAGTTTCCGTTTTTGCTTACAATATCGACGAGATCCCGAATGATCTCCTCAGCCGTTTTATAGTTATTATTTTCCGTATAACACCATGAGTTTTTAGCGACAGCCGTATCCGTTTGCCAAAAATAGGGCTTGAGCTCAGAGAACTGTCCCCGCTCCACATCCGGAACGGCACTACCAAACATATAGGCCTCATGTTTATAATTGATAGCTACAGGCACACCCCATTCTTCACCTTTGTTATAATAATAGGCAGCAAATTTTTTAAGATAGGGTTTGAACGCAACCGTTTGAATCCACCAATCGAAATAAAAGACCTTTGGCTGATATTGATCGACCAGTTCACAGCAGCGAATCAACCAGTCCTCCAGATACTCCTCGGTTGGAGGTGAGTCATACAAGTCGAAGTGATCCTTGGGTTCAGGCATGGCAGGCCAATAGAAATCCCCACGCTCCAGGGGTTCCTTAATATCTGAATCAAATTCCTTCCCGTGAGACATGAAGAACCAGTGCTCGGCGCGGTGAGACGACACGCATAATGTCAGCCCCTGCTTCTCGTATGCAACCTTCATCTCACCCAGAAGATCCCGTTTGGGGCCCATTTCATATGTGTTATAGTGAGAGATAGAGCTTTTGTACATCTGAAAACCGTCATGGTGCTCAGCCACAGGCATAACATATCTCGCTCCAGCCTGTTTGAATAACGTTGCCCATTCGTCTGCATCGAACTTCTCTGCACGAAACATCGGAATGAAGTCTTTATATCCAAAGTCCTTATGAGGTCCATACACCTCAAGGTGATGTTCATAAGCTTTGGTGCCTTGTATGTACATATTTCGCGAATACCATTCGCTATCATAGGCCGGTACAGAATATAGCCCCCAGTGAATGAATATGCCGAATTTCGCTTTTGGGTACCATTCGGGTACTTGGAAGGCGCTAAGCGAACTCCAGTTGTCCTTGAATTTACCGTTCTCAATCGTTGCTTCAATATGTTGCAAATATTCGTTTTTGTCCATGAGATGTTCTCATCCCTTCTGTTATTGTCTGTAGTTGTATTGTAGTGCTACGGCCGAAAGATAGACATGCAGAACACTAACTTTTAGATGGACAATAATAACCTTGTATGGAGATGAAAAGTATGAATCACCAAACTTTGCTTACGAACTACCTATCTAATCTCCAAGTCGAATTATTCATGGTCAATTATAATCGGTGTGATACGGATTGGCGGGATCTGGATTACACGCCCGATTACAGCAAGTTTTATTTCATATGCGAAGGTGAAGGTTGGCTCAAGATTGGGAATGAGGAGTATTATCCTGCGCCTAATCAGCTTATTTTAATGCCAGAGGGGATCAAACAGTCCTACTCTGCCATTAATGACCTTCCTTTTCTCAAATATTGGTGTCACTTTAGCGCGAAGGTTGGGGGAATCAATTTGTTCCAAATTCTGAAATTCCCACACATCTGTACGATTGATCAACCTGAGTTGATTCAAGGAATCTTCAGCAGTATCCTTACATATGCAAAATCCGATGAAGTCTATGGCCATATGATGGCCAAGAGCAAACTAACCGAGTTACTGTCCCACTATATAATGAATCTGGATCTGGATCAGATCTCTTTTATTAACGTGCCTGTCATGGAGAAACTATCCACCATTCTGGCGTATATTGATTCCAACATCGAAGAGAATATTTCGGTTCAGGATCTGGCCCAGATCGCCTACATGCATCCGAATTATTTCATTCGATTCTTCAAGCAGCAGATCGGTGTTCCTCCGATCCTCTATATTACTGGCAAAAAAATCGATAAAGCCAAGGAACTGCTGACCTGCACCCCGAACACGATAACTGCCATCGCCGAGCATCTCGGTTTCAGTGATTTGTACTATTTTTCCAGACAGTTCAAAAAGCATACAGGGCTCACGCCCACGGAGTACCGCAAACAAAAAACGGTACTGACAACGTAAGACGTAAGCCCTGATGCTCAGGTATGATTACTTATTGGGATGAATTAAAATGGACATAACACTTTTGCTTTCCATTTCAAAACATAACAACTCTTCATTTCGCAGCTTGGTCTGCACATTCGCCGTTTCTTCCCCATCATTGAAAAGGACTAAAGCTACGGAACCATCGGAATTTTTAAAAGCCACAGAACAAATTCCATCATCACTGGATGTTGATTCGATCCGAACAGCCTTCGGACGGATCACAGCACTGAAATGTGCCAGGGCATAATAATCAAGTGTATACGTAAGTTCCTTTGTTTGCTGATTCACCTGTATGATCCCACGGCACGTACTGCGGCCAAATCCAGGAACGGTTGGCCCGTTGTTCTCATCAAGTGCCATATTCCAAAGTACAAAGGACTTGCTGTAATTGCGAAGAATCTGAATTCCCGTTCGCATCACATTTGAGAAGGCTTGCTCAAATGGCGGAATCCACTCTCCACCCGAACCTTCAGTGAAATGCACTTCTTTACCTGCAAAAGCTTCATATACCTTCGTTTGAGCAGATGCATCGCCCCCGTACCAGTGCCAGGCCACTCCATCAACTTCCTCTCCCGCTTGTTCAAGTACGGTCAGAGGATAGTCCGGTTGATCCCAGTTGTGATCGTAACAGAGAATCTTGGTTTGAATATCGTTTTGCACAAAGGCTGGTTTGAGATGATTTTTGATAAAATCTGCTTGCGCTTCGGCTGGCATCAACATACCAGGATAGTGCCCTGGTTCATAAAGCGCCTCATTCTGTGGTGTGATGGCATAGATCGGTAATCCATGCTTGCCATACGCTTGAATGTATTTCACGAAATATTCAGCATAAACGGGATACCATTCCGCCTTCAACTGTCCGGTAATCATCGATCCGCTCGTTTTCATCCATCCCGGTGCACTCCATGGTGAAGCAAATAGCTTCAGTTCAGGGTTCAATGCCAACGCCTTTTGCGTTAAAGGAATAACGTCCCCTTCATCATGTGTAATGCTGAATTGGGTTAATTCCGGGTCTGTCTGCTGTTCTGGCATATCGTTATAACTGTATACCGTTCTCGCATAGTCCGAAGCCCCCATCGGATTACGGATGACTGACAGCCCGATCCCTTTCTTCGGATGGAATAGTCGGGTCATGACCTCATCCCGTTGCTCCTCATTCAAGATTTGGTTGATCAAATAGGCAGATGAATCGGTAAAAGAAGCCCCAAATCCGTCCATCTCCTGATACGTTAGCTGATCATCCAGATGGATCGTCGTTGTCCCCTTATCAGCATCCAGTGGTTGCAATTGATCCGAGGATAGAGATACGAATAAATCTTCTTCACCCGTGGATTTGTACATTTTGAATGTAGTCATAGGATTCTCCTTTGTATTTCTATTATTGAATGCCTAGTTTCTCTTTGTTCAATTTCATCTTTTCACTGCGTACCTTCACAATCTCTTCCCACCGATTTTCACCTAAAAATGATTTGTAAGAAGCCAGTGCACTGTCATACGAGGCATCATCCTTGGAACGTACCATACTGACCAGTGTTGTATTCCACTTCGTATTGATTGCTGACAACGCACGAGCTTCAGGTGTACCTTGATCCGGGCTAATATTCTCCAGAATGAAGTGTGGTTTTAGCTTGCCTTTACCCCACTCTTGCATCTGTTTAATCGCTTCCGGAAAAGCATCTGCACTGAGTGCTTTGTGGCGGTCATGACCGAAGAACATAAACTCACCCATCCGATAATTCTTTTTGAATTGATCTGCGTTATTCAGTTGCATGTCTTTCACTGCTGGAAGCAATTCTACACTACCGTCGGCTTTGGTTTGGAAGGTCTCCCCTTCGATCCCGTAATTCATAAGCGTCTGTCCTTCTTCACTCAGCAAGTATGTGAATATCTGAATGGCCTTGGCCGGATCTTTACAATCCTTGGAAATGAAATTGATCATCCACCCGGTTATTCCGGATTGATTCAATGTTGGTGCATTACCTTTGGTACTCTGCGGTCCATCGATAGCAACATATTCTTTGCCGGGATTGGCACTCATGTAAATTTGCAGATTTCCTCCTTGTTGAGGTGTACCGTCAAGCAGCATGGTCGCATATTTACCGGACTTCACTTTTTCCTCAAAAGCGGTTCCATCATCGGCAAAACTGTCATCACTGATATTGCCGTCTCTGTACACGGTGTTCAATGTTTTCAACCACGTGAGGTAATCTTCATCCAGATTACGATCATAGAATTCTCCATTCTCGTTCTCAAGCGGAACACCTATGAAATCTTGTAACGTATCCCCTAGTGAACCTGTTCCTTCACCAATGGAGTTGAATCCAAACGGAATCAGCGCAGGGAACTCTTGCTTAATTCGTTTCATCACACTCTGGAATTCTTCTGGCGTTCCAATGACCGGACTACCCAAAGCTTCGTACACATCTTTACGAATGATAAATGCCGTTTTGGCAGGAATGTTACCGCTATCATAATCCTCTTGCGTATTGGAATAGTTCGGGTAACCATAGGTTTTACCATCCGCCAATTGGAACCAGTTCAATGTATCGGCAGCCGCAACTTTATTGAAGTAAGGATCATATTTCTCCGCCAGATCATTCAGCGGCATCGCCCAGGTTGCAGCTTTTTGTACCACTGGAGAATTCGAGTCAAACACTGTCAGCAAGTCAGGCATATCTCCACCGGCAAAAAAGGTGTTTAACTTGGTATCATCACCCGTGATGAATTTAATATTGATGTTCAGATCCTCTTTGATTTTCTTGGTAACAATGTCCTTGCCAAAATCAGTGTTCCACCAGTCAGCATTGACGTACCATGTCAGGTCGGTAGCCTCTTCCTTTTTATCCAACTGCCAAGCTGGCTTTTCCGGGTCAACCGTATACCGATCTTCAATGGATACCCAGTTCCCTTCACTGGAGCCCCCCGATCCACCGCTGCAACCTGTAATCATAAGTACGGCTGTGAGCAGTGTCGCGAGCAATTTAATCCCTTTTTTACCTGATGCCTTATTCAACTTCAACATATTTTTTTTCCTCCTCAAAATGGGGTATTGGTTGCTCTATTCCTTGACCGCTCCGAGCATCATTCCCGAGATAAAGTATCTCTGAACGATGGGATAGATCAGTACGATTGGTAACGTAGTAATGACAATAGTGGCCAATTGCACGCCTTTGGTCGTTGTTTCAATCACAGCCGAACCCCCGACATTTTGCATGGACTGTGTCTGGGACTGAACGATAATCTCATACAACATCATCTGAAGTGGATACAGTGACTGATCAGTAATGTATAACTTGGTTGTCATGAAGTCGTTCCATTGCCCCACCCCATTAAATAGCGCAATTGTAGCCATGGCAGGCATGGAGAGTGGAATGAAGATTTTCAGGAAAATATGCCAATCCCCTGCGCCGTCAATCTTGGCCGATTCTTCCAGAGAATCCGGGACATTTCGGAAGAAATTCATTAGAATCACGACATCATAGAAGCTGAACAACGCCGGAATAATGTACACCCAGAAGCTGTTTAACAATCCAAGTGATTTAATTAACAGATACGTCGGGATCATGCCGCCCGAGAAGAACATGGTAATAACACCCATGGCAACGTATAATTTACGGCCTCTTATGTACTTTTTGCTCAGACCGTAACCAACCATGGCACAGAAGAACACATGTGTAACAACGCCGATCGTTGTTTTGGACACCGATATGAAAAATGCCTGCCAGATGCCCTGATCATTGAATACCGCTCTGTAATTCTCCAGCGAGAATTCCGGTGACCAGAAGATGAACCCACCTTCCGCCAGCGCTTTGCCTGAACTAAAGGAAGAGATGATGACATTCCAGAGCGGAACCAGAATAACGACCGTACAGATGATTAGCAAAATCATGTTTAAGGTATCAAAGATCCGACTATCGAGATCTTCTTTTGCCACCTTTCCATTCACGCGGGATGCCTCCTTCTACAACACAGATTGATTATCGTTTAATTTGCTTGTGATTTTGTTTGCCGTGACGAGCAGAATGACAGAGATGATGGAGACACCCAAGCCAACGGCCGTTGCATATGAAAAGTCACCCTGAGACATCCCCATACGATACACGTACGAATTGATGACTTCCGCTTTGTCACGGTTCTGGGAGTTCATGAGAACCAGGGTCTGATCCAGATTCGACCCTAATAAACCGCTTACAGTTAGAATCAGATTTAAGCTGATGATTGATTTCATGTTGGGCAATGTGATATTCCAGATTTGTCTAAGACGGCTTGCACCATCGATTTTGGCAGCTTCATAATACGTTGGGTCAATCTTTGCCATGATCGCCAGATACAGAATCGTTCCCCAACCTGCTTCTTTCCAAATATCCGATAACGTAGCAATCCACCAGTACTTGCCTGCATCCAGCAAGATGTTCTGTGGTTGCGAGATCACTCCCAGGCTAAGTAACAACTGATTAAATAACCCCGTTGTTGAAAACCAGGTGATCAGCATTCCCCCAAGTACGATCCAAGACAAAAAGTGAGGTAAATATGAAACCGTTTGCACAAACTTCTTGAAGCGTCCGCTGTTTAACTCGTAGATCATGATCGCGAGAATGATCGGAATGACAAATCCGATACCCAGTTTCAAAAAACTGATCCCCAGTGTATTCACGACTGCATCCCAAAAGTATTTGTCTGATAAAATGATTCTGAAATTATCCAGCCCTACCCAAGGAGCGGTAGCCAGCGTATCAATGACCGTGTAATTTTTGAAAGCAATTGTCAAACCATAAATCGGAATATAACAGAAAATAATCATAAAGATAATGCCCGGGATAATCATCGATTGAATCTCCCATTGTCTCCGATAATCGACTATGAATTCTTTAATCCGTTGTCCGATGGGTTTCTTCCCATTGGGGCTGATCGCATTTTTACCGGTTGATGTCTCTACGGCTAATTTATCCACGTTCTTTTACTCCCCTCCATCATGCATGTTTATAAAAACGTTTTTATTTTTCGACATAAAAATCCCCTTTGTTTATATTTATGTAAAAAAAGACCGGAGAAGGCACTGAATCAACTTATGTACGGTAGTCTTTCCGGTCGATCTTCACATGGCTTGAACCTCTAACCACCAGCTCACCCGCCAATTTCTGTGCAGCCCCTTGTTCTTTCTCCTTGATCATACCCACCAGTTGATTGATGGCCAGGATACCCTGTCTTGCAATTTGATTTCTTACCGTTGTAAGCGGTGGAGAAAAATACTGTGCGATATCAATATCATCGAAACCCACGACACTAACATCTTGAGGCACTTCGAAGCCCTCAGACTTCAACGCATGCATACAGCCAATTGCACTCAAGTCATTCCCTGCAAGAAATGCATCAGGCCGCTTGCAGGGGTACAAACGAAGAAAAGATTTTATCGCACTATACGTGCTCTCCTCCTCAAAATACCCTTGTATAATGTAATCTTCATCGATTGGAAGCTGGTACTCCCGCAAAGCAGCCAGATAGCCATCCATACGCTGTACACTGTCAAACATCGTGTCCACACCCGAAATATAAGCAATTTTCTTGTGCCCCAGCCCAATTAAATACTTGGTAGCTTCATAAGCCGCCACATACGAGTCAAAAATGACACTTCCCATCGTATCGCTCTGATAGACCCGATCCAGAAAAACTGCCTTGATCTTATCTTTCTCCATGGCGATAATATCTTGCTCATCAATCCGAAGCTCTTCGTAGATAATGACACCATCCACCCGCCGACCCAAAATATTACTCATAATAACGTGTTTATCCTTGGTCACAAATACATTCAAACCATACCCAAGACGATCACATTCGCGAGACATTGACTCAACCAGCTTATAGAAATACGGACCCGATACACTTGTAGTGAAAAAACCAAGCATTTTGGTTTGACCGGACTTCAACAGCTTGCCATTCAGATTGGGCACATAATTTAACCGCTCTGCCACCTTAAGAACATGTGATTTTGTCTCCGGGTTCAAGACATCCACACCATTCAAGGCGTTGGAGACAGTAGATATGGATACGCCCGCTTCCCTTGCTACATCTTTAATCGTTATCTTAGCCATAAGTTTTGTTCCTTTACTATAAAAACGTTTTTATAATGTTTAAATTATCATAAAACCGTTTTCATGGCAACACTTTAATTCTCTTAATCACTTTGTATGCCAAATTACTTATGATTCTTGGCATGATACATGCTCCAACAGAAATATACGTGTAAAGAATAATTCCGTAAAGAAGGGACGATGATAATGGCTTTTATTGAAAGATACGCCATTAATGAGAATGGTGCTGTTACCTTCACCGGAAACACACTAGGGCTTAGTCGCTCGGAGACCACTGGAGTTCCAGGAACTGTAGACAGCATAGGTGCCTATATTACAACGGATACCTCACAACAGTTCGGAACGTATCCGCCAGGAACAACGAATGTTTTCCAGAATAATAGTTCTTCAGCCGTTCTTCAGATTCCCGCAGGCAGCAGCATTCTGTATGCTGAGCTGATCTGGGGTGGTACTTACATTGATAATAATGAGAACAACTCTGCATTTATCAACAATGCTGTACAGTTTACAACCCCATCAGGCCTGACAAGTGTTCTGCCTGATCCAGCTACCATGTTTGAAGTGATCCTTTCAACCGCTGCCGGCTTTCCTACAACCTACGCATATGTTCGTTCTGCCAATGTTACAGATCTGGTATCGGCTGGTGGTGCAGGAACCTACACCACCGGAGGTGTAGTTGGAACACTGTCCATTCCCGATCCTACCTCCAACCATGCAGGCTGGACACTGGCGGTTGTATACCAGAATGCAGCTCTGCCTTTGAGAAACATGTCCATCCGGGTCACCGCTGATGTCATTCTCTCAACTTCAGGCCCCGTCAACTTGATCATCGACGGTTTCGCAACACCTTTTATGGGTCCCCTCGCGGGTCGAGCCCAATTCAGTGCACAAGAAGGTGATGCGAACAAAACGGGAGATCAGGCCCGATTTGGACCGACCATTGCTACTGTAACGAACCTGTCCGGTCCTAATAATTTTGCTACCAATTTCTTTGCTTCACAGATCAATGATGATGCCGGAAACCTGAATACGCTTGGAACCTTCGGGACAAGAAATCAACTTAACGGAACCCCGGGAACCAACATTATTGCTGGCAGACAAGGCTGGGATATTACCAATGTCGATATTGGCTTTACCTTGCTTAATACACAGACACAAGCTGCTTTCCAACTGACAACGAATGGAGATGGTTATCTTGTCGATGGCAATGGCTTGCAAATTGATATTAATCTGCCTGCTCTGACCGCAGTCAAAAGCGCTAACGTTCCTGATGCCGTCGTCGGAGATGTTGTCACCTATTCCATTGTCATTTCGAATACTTCATTAGTTGATGCCACCAACGTCATGTTCTTTGACAATATCCCGGCAGGGAGTTCCTTTGTAACTGACAGCATCACAATAAACGGAGTTCCCCAGCCAGGGGCTAATCCGATTACAGGTGTTCCTATCGGAGCGCTTAACTCCGGAGCATCCGTTACAGTCACTTTTCAGGTTCTGGTTACGTCAGTGCCCACACCGCCACGCTTATTTAACCAGGCCAAAGTAGGATATACCGCCCCTACTGTCCCTGATGGCCCGATTATTAACACCTCTGTGCCCTCTAATGCGGTGGAGATTCCCATCTTTCAACCCAACGTGGCTATTGTCAAAAGCGCTGATACAACAAATGCTTTGGTAGGAGATACCGTTACTTACACCTTGGTCGTAACAAATACGGGAAATATTGACGCCACAACAACCATCCTGGACAATATTCCAGATGGCTCTGTCTTTGTAGCGGGCAGCGTTACCGTGAATGGTGTATCCCAACCAGCTGACAGTCCTGTAACAGGTATACCTATTGGTCCAGTTGCTCCCAACACGGTGTTCACAGTCACGTTTCAAGTAAACGTTGTAAGTCAACCTCTCGGGCTGCAACTGGTCAATCAGGGAACAGCCTCCTATACATTTCAACCGCCTGATGGCAGAGTTATTCCCGGATCGGTTACATCGAATACGGTTATTATTCCCGTCTCACTGCCTATGGTCAGTATAGTTAAATCCACACCTTCTACAGATGCAGTTGTCGGCGATACCATTACTTACTCGCTCACGGTAACCAATCAGGATACAGCTGCGGTTACGAATGTACTGTTGACCGATCCTATCCCGAACGGTTCTGTTTTTCTTCCTGGGAGTGTCACACTTAATGGCGTACCACAGCCAGCAGCAGACCCAGTTACCGGCGTTGCCGTTGGAACACTCCTGCCTGGAGCATCAGCGACAGTAACGTTCAGTGTGAGTGTAACTTTCCTACCTGATCCACCACAGCTGACAGATCAAGCTCAGGTCAGTTTTGACAGTGGTAGCTTTAGCGGGATTTCGTTCTCCAACATGGTCGTAGTCCCTGTATTTCAAGCTATTATTACAGTAAACAAGTCGGCTGTTCCGATTTTTGCCGTTGTGGGTGAAGTGATAACCTTTCAATTTATGGTGACCAATACAGGAAATATTGGAGCAACAACTACATTAACCGATATCATTTCTGCAGATGCCTCCTTTGTTGCAGGCAGTGTGCTTGTGAACAGTATCCCTGTACCTCTTGCCGATCCAAATGTGGGCATTGCTCTGGGCCTCATACCGGCAGGAAGTAATGCTCTCGTCAGCTTTCAGATCGTTGTAACTTCATTACCCGCGGCACTGCAAATCGTCAACCAGGCCATTGCCAGCTTTACGTTCACTCCCCCGGATGGTCGTATTATCCCAGGCAGCAGCAACTCCAATATGGTCATCATTCCGATTTCGCCTGACGATTTAACCGTTGTCAAATCAGCAAGTGAGCTTCAGGCCGTTGTGGGTGATATTGTAACGTATACGTTGGTAGTTCAGAATAATGATCCGGTTGACGCCACGAATGTAACCCTAAGCGATCCGATTCCGGTCGCTTCTATACTGGTTCCTGACAGTGTCACGGTGAATGGCGTATCACTTCCTGGAGTTGATCCAAGCACAGGGATTCCTATTGGTACGATTACTGCAAATGGTTCTGCAACCGTAACATTCCAGGTCACTGTAGTGGGGACAGCTCCCCCGGTTCCATTCCCTCTATTTCTAACGGATCAAGCCACGGTTATTTTTACAACCGGAGAGTTCACGGGAACGGTCTTGTCCAACATCGTCAATGTCAGGGTTTTTGAACCGGTGATCACACTGATCAAATCAGCAGTCCCTTCTTCCGCTGTTGTCGGTGATATTATTACGTATACCGTTTTGGTTTCTAATGACGGCAACTATAATGCGGACGTTATCCTGATTGACCCTTTACCAACGGGGGAAACATTCGTTCCAAACAGCGTACTGATCAACGGAAATCGCTGGAGTAGTGCTGACCCAACAACCGGAATTAATTTAGGTACTGTACAGCCTGCCTTCCCGGTATCCGTTACTTTTCTTGCTACAGTGGTATCTCTACCCGAGCCGCCTCAGCTGGTCAATCAGGCTACAGGGGATTACACCTATACCGTCCCTGATGGTCGTGTCATTCCAGGGTCATCCTTGTCTAATATCGTAACGATTCCTGTGACCGAGCCAGGTGTACTGTCGGTGGTCAAGTCAGCAGATAGAACCGCCGCGACCCCAGGAGATACGATAACATACACGTTGCTCGTACAGAATCCAACTACACTTCAAGCATCCAATGTATTTCTTACAGATCCGATCCCCGTTGGATCAACTTTTGTTAATGATAGCTTGACTCTGAATGGCGTACCCCAACCTGATGCTAATCCAACTGAAGGGCTGAGCATAGGGAATATAAGTGCAAACAGTTCTGCCGTTGTGACTTTCCAGGTCATTGTGATTACGATTAGCCCGCCACCAATTATTGAAATCATAACGAATCAAGCAACTGTAACATTTACAATAAACGGAGTGAGCGACAGTTCTTTGTCCAATATTATTGATACCCCTGTTAATGATGCTGTGATTACCTTGGTTAAATCGGGGGACCCAGCCACCGTAGATCTTGGAGATACTGTTTTCTATCAACTTGTTGTTCAAAATGAAGGAAACATTGCAGCAGATGTAACCGTCATTGATCCAATTCCACCTGAATCTTTCTTTATCCCAGGGTCTCTAACTGTAAACGGAGTAAACGTAAGCGATGATCCCGTTAGTGGAATTCCGTTAGGACTAGTAGCACCAGGTGAAATCTTCAACATTAACTTCCAGGTCAATATTCTGTCTTTCCCATCAAACAATCAAGTCATTAACACGGCAATCGCCAATTACAGTTTCACCCTACCTGACGGAAGGGTCATAGCCAATTCCATTGAGTCTGACACAGTCACCACGTTTATCAGTGACCCTCTTCTGGAGATTGTAAAATCAACTTCAGCAACTCAAGTCGTGCCAGGACAAACGGTTACGTTCTCATTCCTGCTTACGAATGGTAACAATGTACCGTTCAGTGCCATTATATTTACGGATCTAATTCCTGCTGGGATGGCTTTTGTGAATGACAGCGTACGAATTAGAGATGTGAGTGTACCCGGAGTTAATCCGAATAATGGATTCGAGGTTGATAATATTGCAGCCAGATCAACGATTCCGATCAGTTTCCAAGTTACTGTAGATCAGGGGATTACATTGGAACAAATTACCAACCAGGCTACTGTGGCCTATACATTGGGCGAAGTATTATTCAATGTTCCGTCGAACATCGTGGTCATGCAGGTGATCTTCCCAGTTCCTCCAGTTCCTCCAGTACCACCGGGTCCTCCTGTTCCACCGGGGCCGCCAGCGCCACCTGTTAATCCGACCACACCGACAATAACAGGTTCATCTGCTTCCCAGCCATCTACCCCGGGCGTTCCTTCCACATCCATCTCAGCACCTTCCATTCCTGTCCAGAAAACGGCGAATAGAAGTGTTGTAGAGGTTGGAGAAACCGTTGACTATGTGGTTCTGATTCAAAATACGAGTTCATTGAGTGCCATCAATCTGGTTCTCACAGATCAACTACAGTACGGGGCTATAATCGTTTCTGCCAGTGTTACTGTGCAGCATATCGTGCAGCAGCATTGTAACTTGGGGGGAGGAATCTCCTTAGGGGATCTGCAACCCGGAGCATCGGTAGAGGTTGCGTACACAGCCAAAATCAAGCATCAGCCGTCTAATGGAAAAATCATTAATCAGGCTGTAGTCTCCCTCTCCTTTGTTCTTCCAGACGGCAGCTCGATTCCCATTACGTTAGCTTCGAATAAGGTTACCGTGACCGTCGTTGAATCTGAAGAATAAGCTTTATATCCGTTTCTTTTTCTTCTTTGGTTTTTGAATTGTGCTTTTACGTTTGGACTTAAGTCTCCTATTTGTTGCAGGTTCACTCCTCTTTCTGTTTTTGGGTAAGAGGAGTTTTTGCTCTGTAACGGTGCTCTCTTCTTTCCGACTTATGGGCGACAGGTGTTCCATATAAAAAGGTTGCTCTAGCCCCTCCTGCGCCTGAAATTGAATTCTCTGCTCTTTGATGTAATCCGGCTCTTCCAGCAATTCACTAGATTGATATCCATCGACTTCAGCATCCGAGATGGGCTGTTTGACCACAAGCAGATGATACATAATCTGATAAGCAACATTCAGTTGAGACTGACGGAGCAGTTCCAATTCTGTTTCATTATATAGGCCGTGATAAGATGGGAAGTAGAAAAATTCCGTGTTTAGCAATCTGAAGTCAATGTTAGATTCCATATCCTCTTTCTGAAGCCCCAATCGTTCCGACATATACAAAGGGGACTTATCATCCATGGATATGTCACTGGCTTGTGAAGACCAGAATTGAGGCATGTGTTCATTAAACAGTTGCTTAAACCGTGGATTAACCATATGTGACGACACATGAGCATATGGAGCAACAATACAAACGACCGCTTTATGAGAACATATACGGTATATCTCTTCCATTACCTTCTCCAGATTATCGACATATTGCAGGCTGTGAGAACACATCACCAATGTGGCACAATTATCTTCGAACGGTAGAGGAGAATTGATATCATGGATAATGTCCGTTTTGGGATACGCAATTCGATCAACGCCCGTACAATTCCGATGTTTATTTTTTCCGCTACCTAAATCAATCCGCAAGTTCTTCACTTCTTCCTCATGCAATTTAATTCTTTATTTTATTCCACAGCGGGATTACTTGTCTGAGCGTTCACCCCGTGCCACTGCTTATGAGGCAAAAAAAAGCAGCTCACATATGAGCTGCTGAAAATCACGCTTTCTATTCCTGACTCTGTTGCCCAAACATTTTCTTTTCAAACATAGCCTGTTTGGGTTAGAATAAAATGGAATATATCCCCATATGAAAGAGGTTATGGTATGAAAAAATCATTCTTATTTCTGTTCACTGCCCTGGTTGTTGTTACTTCCTTCTCGGCGTATACACCTGTGTCGAATGCCTCTGGCGATATTGGAGTCAGCTTATTGTCGGATCGTCAGCAAGGTACAGTAAAGTAGAACTTGTACAGAAAGTAACAGGCGACAATTCGGATAACATCTGAATTAGTCGCCTGCTTTCATTTATTCTTATTGATTTTCATTTCCAATCTCTCTTCCGAAGATAAGATTCGAATACAAAAGTACCAAACGGCAGTAGACCGGCGAGTCCACCCATTAACCAGCATGTTATCTTCCACTTTTTGACCAGAGCCAAATGCACTAGGGCAATAAGGTACAAAGGAAATAAAATACCATGAATCATGCCCATTACGGCTACAGCGGAAGAGATATCTGCAAAATATTTCAGAGGCATAGCAATAAAAATCAATAGAAGTAAGGATACACCCTCCCATTTGCCCGCAATTCTGAATCGGCCTGTCACTGTCTTCATAAAGTCCATTCTCACCTTTCCCGCTAATCGTTTGTGAAATATGTAACTTGTAACATGATACAAAAACCTCACGCCACATCTCTGTACAGATATGTCGTTCTGAAGCTCAACTTCAGTATAACGTATGAGTTTGACTCGAAGATGCTTCAAATTTGAATAATTATTGAATCCATAAAACCAGATTCCAACATCAGGTCTTACGGATTCAAGTCGTCTCACGCTCAATCAGCTGGTATGTCAGCTGTTCGGTCTGCAACTCCGTTTTACCCAATACTGCCCACAATTGATGGAAAGCCTGGGTGGCTTGCTCTGCAATCGGATTGTGTATGGTCGTGATTCCAAGAACACGGGAAAGCTCGATATCATCAAACCCCACAATGGCGAGTTGTTCCGGTACCTGAATATTCCGTCTGCGTGCTTCACTCAGAATGCCGATGGCTGCATAATCATTTGAACATAATACGGCCTGTGGAAGTTCTGGCCCCTCAGCCATTCTTCGCATAGCTTCTTCGCCATCAGATGAGCTAAATACGGAATATTGATATGCTTCAGTCCACACATGCAACCCTCTGCTCTTCATGAAAGATTCATAGGCTTCACGGCGGCTCTGGGTATTCAAACTTTCAGCCCTGCCAAATGCATTCGCAATTCGGGTGTATCCTCTTGTTACCAGATGCTCCAGAGCTAACTTATACCCCTCTGCCTGATCCATAGCAACAGACGGAATCTCGTCATTCCCCATTCGCTGCCAGGAGACAATGGGCCCATACTCCATATAAGCCTTTAATTTCCTAGGGTCATTGACACAAGCAATAATAACTAGCCCATCGACTCGTTTACTGCGCAGATCTTCGAATGCCTGCAATTCAATCTCCGGATCTCCACGGGATGTATAGATAATCGTCTGAAACCCAAAATCCATGGCTGTATCAATGAATTGATTCATGAATGTAAGAATGATTTCACCTGTGGTAGAGGTCACAATTCCAATCTGCTTTGTTTGCCCTGTAGATAGCGATACCGCATTCCGGTTGGGAATATAATTCAACTGTTTCATAATATCCGTTATGATCTGTCTTGCTTCATCACTAACATGCGGAGAATGATTAATCACGCGTGA
This sequence comes from Paenibacillus amylolyticus, assembly GCF_047302515.1. Classification (GTDB taxonomy): domain Bacteria; phylum Bacillota; class Bacilli; order Paenibacillales; family Paenibacillaceae; genus Paenibacillus; species Paenibacillus amylolyticus_G. The sequence goes on from NZ_CP168019.1 coordinate 2,866,407, forward strand.
TACTGTCGCTTTTGAGTAACCGGACCGCTTCATAATTTCATCAAACTTGGACATCGGAGACTCCCTTCTTGCTAACGAACTATATAAGTTCAACTAAGATTATTTACACTGGCACTTCGATGACAGAACAACCTTCCGATCGCTGTTATCCCCAGATTTTTTGATTCCCATATCTAAACGGGAAAATCCGGGGATAAAGGCGACCGCTTCGCTTCTTCTGGTTATTTCTGTCCTCTCCGTTTTCGTGTAAATTTTAGTTGAACTTATTTAGAATAATAGTATGCCTTAATTTGGGGTCAAAAGTAAAACTTGACGTGTAACCCGTTACAACGTTTAAGCTTTTTTTATGTCATACATGAATCATCTTAATATCAATTTGATGAATGGAGCGATACACATGAGTAATCATACTTATCAATTCCCGGAAAATTTCCTGTGGGGTGGCGCAATTGCAGCCAACCAGGCTGAAGGTGCATACAATCAAGGCGGCAAAGGATTATCTACTCAGGATGTAGCTCCCAAAGGTATCATGGGTCCAATCACGGAAGAGCCAACCGAAGATAACATGAAACTGATCGGTATCGATCTGTATCATCGCTACAAGGAAGATGTGAAACTGTTTGCCGAGATGGGCTTCAAGGTATTCCGTACTTCCATTGCCTGGTCCCGGATTTTCCCAAAAGGGGACGAGCTGGAACCAAATGAAGAAGGATTGCAATTCTACGACGATCTGTTTGACGAGTGTCACAAATACGGGATCGAACCACTGGTTACGCTATCCCACTATGAGACACCTCTTCACTTGTCCAAAGAATACGACGGCTGGGTTAACCGAAAAATGGTTGGATTCTATGAACGTTATGTAACTGCCGTATTTAAACGTTATAAAAACAAAGTAAAATACTGGCTTACTTTTAACGAAATCAATTCGATTCTTGAAGCACCCTTCATGAGCGGAGGCATCTATACGCCGAAGGAAAAGCTTAGCAAGCAAGATCTGTATCAAGCGATCCATCATGAGTTTGTAGCCAGTGCTTCCGCTGTGAAGCTCTGTCATGAGATCATTCCTACAGCACAGATTGGTTGTATGATGCTCAGTATGCCTACCTACCCGCTGACACCGAATCCAGACGATATGATCAAAGTCATGGAATTCGAACATAGCAACTATTTCTTCGGTGATGTGCATGTAAGAGGTCGCTACCCTGGTTATATGAAACGTTACTTCCGTGAAAATGGAATCGAGATTCAGATGGAAGCTGGCGACGAGGAAATGTTGCTGAATACGGTAGACTTTATCTCTTTCAGTTATTACATGAGTATCTGTCAGACAGCAGACCCGGAGAAACAAATCGCAGGTGAAGGTAATCTGCTTGGGGGTGTACCTAACCCTTATCTGCCAGCAAGTGAATGGGGATGGCAGATTGACCCGCAAGGATTGCGTTATGTGCTTAACATGTTCTATGACCGTTATCAAAAACCACTGTTTATTGTAGAAAATGGTCTTGGTGCTGTTGATGAATTGATCACGGGTGCGGACGGCGAGAAAACAGTTGAAGATGACTACCGCATCCAGTATCTGAATGATCATCTGGTTCAGGTTGGCGAAGCCATTGAAGATGGCGTTGAAATTATGGGTTATACCTCATGGGGTTGCATTGATGTTGTCAGTGCGTCTTCTGCCCAGTTGAAAAAACGTTATGGCTATATCTATGTGGATCGTCATGACGATGGATCAGGAACACTCGAACGTTATCGCAAGAAATCCTTCCATTGGTACAAAGAAGTGATCAGCAGTAACGGGAAAAGTTTGCAGCGTTAAGGTTTTTTAAGCAAATGTAACAGATACCTTCTTCTATCCCTCAGACATATCACATGAAAGAGTGTCGGTTATACGGTACCTTGGCATGTTTTCTGTCTGGGGGATTTTATATTTATTTTCAAAAAGAAATACCCAATGATACACATCGGGCATTCTCATTAGCTACTATCACGTTGTTCACTATTTATTCTTCACTACATCCCTGCTGTACTTTGTTTTGTCTTCTTCTGTTATCTTGCGAATGACCCTGCAAGGATTACCCGCAGCAATCACACCAGACGGTATACTCTTGGTCACTACACTCCCTGCGCCGATGATCGTATTATCTCCAATCGTCACACCGGCTAGAACTGTCACACCGCCACCGATCCACACATTATTGCCCACCGTGATGGGTCCAACGATCTCCAGACCTTCATTGCGCTGCTCAACATCATAAGGGTGGCCTGCTGTATAAAATCCGCAATTGGGAGCAACAAAAACGTTATCTCCAAAACTGATTTTTCCTCCATCCAGCATGACAGTATTATGATTGCTATAGAAGTTCTCACCAATTTCAATATTATAGCCGTAATCACATACAAATGGCTGTTCAATCAGGAAACGATCCGTCGTTTTCCCCAGCAGTTTCTTGATTAACGCTTCTCTTTCATTGATCTTGGCTGGATGGAGCTGGTTATAATCGTAACAAAGTCCTTTGGCATGTAAACGCTCTTCAATTAACTCTTGATCATAATTGGCATTATACAAGAGCCCTAATTGAGATTTTTCTTTTTCAGTCATCATTTCGTAAGCACTTCCCATCTGCTATCTATAAATAAGTTAAAGCTCATTCTCTCTAAAAACACTTTTTAAAACTCTTTTAATTATATAGATTACGATGAATAAAGCAAGTTTTGCTCTATATAAAAATGGTTTATTTTACTAACGCGTACTCTAGCGTATCAACAATAAAAAACCTCTACACCCATTAGACTAATGGGGATGCAGAGGTTCAAGCTTTTGTCTAATTTCTTTATTCTAAGCAACTGCCTGAACGGTCTTTTCCTTAACGCTAATGGCATAGATGGCAGACACCAAACCAAGCAGTATGAGAACAGAACCAACCCATCCAGTATTCAGAATCGATGAATGATCAATCACCATGCCACCGATATAGGTGCCCAGTGCAATACCTGCATGGGCAATACCTGAGTTGGTGCTGATTAGCGTTTCGGCTGTTTCCGGCGACGTTTTGATAATCAGACTATTCTGTACAGGCGTAACGGTCCAGCTCAGTGCACTCCAGATGCTTAACAGCAGCAAGAAGGCGATCAAAGGCAATCCCACACTGAACGGAATGACAGCCATACTCACGATAAAGGGAATCAGCACAATGATAATGGCTTTAGCAGGATGCAGACGATCGGATAACATGCCCCCGATGCCTCCACCTGCAACAGCGGCGATTCCAAACATCATATAGATAAAGGTAACCATCGTGGCGCTGGCACCCAACGTTTCTTGCAAAAACGGTGTGAAATACGCATATAAAGTCAAATGACCCGCGAGAACAAGCAAAGTCGTAGCATGGATTGCCAACATTTTTGGATTCCACAGAGCCGTAAGCTGTTTCTTCAGGGATACAGCAGGAATAGGCTGCACACGATCCATCGCAATCCAAATGGCTACCATGACCACTGCTGTGAGAATAGCGATCAACATAAACACCTCACGCCAGCCTGCCAAGTTGCCTACAAAGATACCAAGAGGTACACCCAGGATAAGTGATGCACTACCTCCCATGGTAATGATCCCCACGGCGCGTCCTTTATACTGTGGTTCCACAATGCGCGCTGCAAGGGTCAGGGAGAGCACAAAAATAAGTGAGCCCGCGGCGGCTCCGAGTGCTCTGCCCGCCATAAGCATATAAAAGCTGGTACTGAACGCAGAGAGCAGATTACTGATCAGAAAAACAAACAGCGTACACATATATACTTTTTTACGCTCGAATCTGGCTGTCATATTTAATAAAATCGGCGCAGACAACGCATAGACAAGTGAGAAAATAGAGATTAAATACCCGGCTTTCGCCAGGGAAAGATGAAGATCCGTAGCAATCAGGTCCAGAATCCCGCCCAAGATCAGTTCAACGGTTCCGACCACAAATGCTGCGATAGCAAGCACATATACTTTCTTATTCATTTTTGAATCCTCCTCAAAAGTTACAACTACGATAGTAACCCATAAGAATGAAAGTTTCAATAGTTATTTTCATGATTGTTTTCAAACAAAGATATAACAAAAAAACTATCCTCCAAGAGAATAGTTTTAATAGATCAATCTGGTGAGCAGTTTCTCGATTTCAGCATCCTGTAACAGTTGGTCACCGTATTTTTTGGTTATTTGAGTAAGGGCAACATCATGGTAGAAATAATCAGTCATCGCTTTGACAATCGGTTTGGACATCGTCTTGATCGCTCGCCATGAATCGTGCTCTACACCAGCAAACAGCAGATATGCATGATCCACAATAAGCAGCTGTGAAGGTTCCGGTGCATCAAGCAATGGAATCAACGAGTATATCCGGTTTAAGGATGTCTCCATTCCCCCAACGGCAAGCACTTCAACGTACACGCCCTGCTTTTCCTTCTGCTCCAGCAGTTCACGATATTTCTCCATTCGCTCATTCCAGGCCAGAAAAAGAATCGATGAATCTGCTTCCTCGATAAGCTGTTCGATATTCGATGCGATGGACGACTCATCTTTTAACGTCCAGATATGTTCATCGGTGAATGTGCGTTTGATTTTGTAACTCTTCAATTCCTCAATATCTTTCTCAAAATCAGCCTTGATCTTATGAATAATAGACTGAAGATCCACAGCCATATATAGTTTTTTCTTCCCATCCATCGTTGTCAGCACTGTTCCCTTGTCGATCAGGCGATTAAGTACTTCATAGATCTTGGCTTTGGGAACGTTGGAGTAATTTACAATCGATGTGGCATCAAGCGGTTCATCCTGCGCGAATATAGCCTCGTATACCTGACTTTCATATTGTGTAAACCCGAATTTCTGCAACATGGTTTGGATCTGCGCATCCCTTCTTAGTGTGTCTGGTCTATCTAGTTTAGACGCATGAACTTCCCATGTCCAGTATGTCCCAACTGACCTAGGAATGTGGAATCAAAATTAAATTTAGCGATGCCTCCAAAATAAAATCACTTTCCAGTGGTTATATTAACAATCGGGAATACACATTTTGCTTGTGGAAGGAGCTGTAATTTAAAATGGAAAGTACTCAAGATTTTGTGAAGAAAGTTAACGAAAATGCCGAAAAAGAGCGTCACAATAAAAACAACGGCAAGGGAACGCCAGGGGACAAGTTGCCATCGAAACAGCACTCTACGAATAAGTAGAGTCTATTTATTAAACATCATGTCTTCCGTCTAGCACCCTTTCCTCTACTTTTCATCTACTATTAAGAACCTTTAATAGAAAAGAGATGATTAGTATGGCTCGTGTCAATGCTGTTCCACAACCAGATCTGGTATTAATCTATTGGTCTAGAAATCCGCTCATTCCCGGTTCTGCGCGCAGAATCCAAAGTGTACGTGTGATTGGTAATACGTCTCCATGTACATTCACACTGGTTCCCGGTGCACGGCTGATCAATGCACTGAATTGCTTGCTGGACAATGATATTGGATTCAAAGTGGTATACCGCTACAAAACGTCAGAAATCAGCGGAGTTCTGTTATTGAAACGCAAATGATCAGTATCAAAAAAATGGTGCCTCACTTTAGAGAGCGCACCATTTTTTCATTTTTCATTCTTGGATTATATAATCAATCCTTCTATTGGTTAGCTGCGATGGTATCATTCACTTCTTGTGTGATCTGATCCCCGCCAAGTTTCTTCCAATTGGCTACAAAGTTATCGAACTCGTCAATCGACAGATTGCCATAGATGATTTTCAGAAACGTCTCAGCTCTCAGTTTATCGAGTGTTGCCTGCTTCGTATTCATCGTTCTCGTTGGTGCATAGATTAATTCATTCATGACAATCAAGTCATTATCCCGATAATATTTAATCACACCTTGTGAACTTTCGGGGCCAAAGATACGCTCCATATGCCACTTATCGAGATTCCCATTCCGATAATCCATAATATCGTCATAGAACAGCTTCGCTTCGAGTTCCAATCCGGACGTATCTCCTGTTTTGAGCGCCTGCTCTACTTCATCCTGTGCCTTCACATTTTTGTTGGCTGGCAGGTTGGAGACCGTTGCATTATGAAAACCCAGACCTGTCAGTCCATTCAAATATGCAGCCCGTTCTTCCTTGGCAGACTCACCGAACATTTTTTCAGCTTGGAAATTAAGAAGTTTAATCAACGCTTCTGGATGCTCGTAGCCTTTACGAACGGCAAATATACCGCCCAGACTAAGATGATTCTGTGTTTTTGCTGGTTGATCATCAATCGATTGAACCGGGTAAGCCATCCAGTCGATGTTTTTTTCTTTCTTAATCATGCTACTAACCTGAAAAGGTGCCCATTGTGGCAGGAAGAACATGCCTGACTTGCCTGCATTCACATCCTCCATCATTTTAGCAAAATCCTTAACGCCAAATTCGGGATCAAGCACACCCTTCTGATACAGAGTCTGAAGCTCACGCAATCCTTCTTTCACTTCCGGTTGGATCGTTCCATTCACGACTTGACCTGAAGCATCCTTAATCCAGGTTTCGAGATAACCATGATAACCAAGCAAGAACGCGTTTATAGGCAAATCTTTGTTCAAGGCAATACCATACGTATCATCTTTGCCATTTCCGTCTGGATCTTCGAAGGTAAAGGCTTCTGCAATCTGGATAACATCCTGCATGGATTTGGGTGCTTCAAGACCAACCTTTTTCAGCCAATCCTTACGAATCCAGATCATATCCGAGGAATCCAGCGAGCCTGGAAAACTCACCATGGCGTATATTTTGCCATCCTTCGTTACCGGCTTCAGACCCGCTCCATCTTCAGCAGACATGAACTCCTTCACCAGTTCGGATGCATACTTGTCATATACTTCGGTCAGATCCTCCAGCATTCCCGCTTCATGTAGTTGTTCGAATTGAACAGCACTCACTTTCAGTACATCCGGCAGATCACCACTCGCCAACGTGACATTCATCTTATCGTTATAATTGGCATCCGGAACAATCCATTCGTATGTTACATCAATACCGAGTTCATCCTTGTACCCTCTGGTCCAGATGTTATTGGCGTGTGTATCTCCTTGGGCAAGCGATTCTTTCCCCGTTTCATTCATGGTGGAAGTCAATTTAATGGGTGGGTCATATTTCGTAAGTGGTCCTCCCGCATCCTGCTGTGTGTTCGGCTCAGCTTCCTTCTCGGCACTTCCCGCACCAGACGAACAGGCAGCAAGCGTGGTGGCCAGCACTATGGTTAATGTTAACAATGAGAACTTCTTGAATGATATATTCATGTGAATCCCCCTTTTTTCTCCTCCCGTGAGGTATATTTTTATTTTATAAAGAAAGCGTTATCACTTCGAGTGTATCCCGTTGACATCTGGTATCTTTGATTTACCATTTGAGATATCCTCTAACTTTTCTGATCCCGATACTCTTGAGGGGTGCAGCCTGTCGCTTTTTTGAAGAAACGATAAAAATAATGCTGATCGCTAAATCCAACTTTCGCGGATATTTCATGCATTTTGCAGGAAGAACCCAGAAGCAACTCTTTGCTTCGCTCCACTCTGCGGTCATGGATGTAGTCGGATATGCCTTTGCCTGTAATTCGTTTGTACCAACGCGACAGATAAGAGGGGTTAAGAGAAACTTTCTGTGCGATCCGTGTGAGTGAGAGGTCATCCTCCAGATGGTGTTTGATATAATGATGGATCGTAATCAGAATCTGTGATTGGTCATTCAGGCGGGCATCGCTTCGTTTGGAGATCATCCATTCGTATGCCGATTGATAAAAGATGACCAGATCGGTCCATGCGGTATGAATATCAAAATGTAACATTCGAGACAGCGATATTTCTTCCATTGCCGATTCATATAATCCCATTTCATGCAGGACTTCAATGAGTACACTCGCTGCACCCGTATATGTTTTCATGCGAAAGAACGGATCTGGAAGTCCCTCCTTCGCCGCCTCGGTCCATTTATGGAAGGAGTCTATCCATTCCCGATCCCCGGCGGTTATTCGCTGTTTGATCTGATCCAGATGCAGCGTTACAACACCCTGTTGATTCATAATGCTAGGGGTGTAAGGCAATTCATCCTGGATATTTACACGCAGCAGCTTCTCCATCCCAAGCCCGGGACCCTCATGAATCGACAGGCGTAACTGCCCGATTGCCTGATTAACCCTGCTCCACTCAACCGCCTGCTCGCTGACCATAATGGATACAGAAAGGTTCAAGCAGTCCGCACAGGATTGCTGCACAGACTCCAATGTGCCATAGACAAAACGAAGGGTCTGTACCCAGCTCTCCAGCTGACTCCCTCGTTCCCCTTGCGTAGTAGACACGTATGACGGATACGTCTCTTGCGATTGAATAAAACACGCGATGACCTGAGTGTCCAGATCAATCGCCTTCACCTTAGCCTTGTCTTGCAACAGCTCCTCCGCAACATTGGCAACGGCATAGCGGATGAGACTGCGATCCGCCTGAGATTGATAGTTGTTCCACTCCTCTACCCGTATAATCACAGGAATAACGAGTTGATCGGATTCGAAAGGTAACTGCACAGCATCCAGTTCTTCTTGAAGTGAAACGATATCTTGTCTATCCGTTCGCTTAAGCACATCCAGTAGCAATTGACGCTGTAACTGGGGCAGTGCTCGTGGCAATTTACTGCGAAACCAGGCAGCTTGGTAGCGAAAATCATTCTCTTCCGAGATCTGTGTTAACGCCCGTTCTACCGCAGCCCGAATATGATTCATTCCCTCTGTCTTTAACAGGTAATCAACAACGCACGGATTTCGAATGGCTTGGTGTGCATAATCGAATTCGTTATGACCGGTCAGCAAGAGAACTTTGCATCGTGGCCACCGATCCATAATCTGCTCAATCAATTGCATGCCATCCATACCAGGCATACAGATGTCACTGAGTACAATATCAATCTTGACCGAGTTCAGCCAATCGATGGCTTCAAAGGCAGAGTATGCTTTAATAATCTCCATATCCTGAAAGTTCGCCTTTTGAAAGAAAGCATACAGTCCATCTAAAATAACGGGTTCATCATCTACAATAAGCATCCGTTGCATAACACTACTCCCCTTTCCATGGAATTTTCACTAGAATGCACAACCCACCCAGCTCACTTCGCTGCGCTGTAAGACCATAGGCGGCCCCGAATTTGATTCTTAATCGCTGATTTACATTCATGAGTCCGGTTATCTCTTCGTTTCCATGTTTCCGCTCTATTTCCTCAAAGGCAGATTGTAGGTAATTCAAGGTTTCGTCTGATAACTGATCCCCATCGTCCTCAATGCGAATGGACAGATTGTCCTGATCCTGTTGGTACGAAAGTTGTAGAATTCCTCCCTGGCTACGTTTGGCTAGTGCATGCTCAAACACATTTTCCACGATCGGCTGGATAATAACTCTGGGAATCGAAATCATTTTGTACCTCGCATCCAGATCCTCCAATTCCAATTGAATTCTTGAACCAAATCGGATTTTCTGAATGGATGCATAGACCAGCGCATGGTCAATCTCAGCCCCCAACGATACCTCCGTATGAGAATCCCGAGACATGTACCTGAAATATTGACCCAGATAGTCGGTGAATTCCTGAATAAGCTCCACATTCTCCACCTCAGCCATCTGCTTGATGCTGAACAGACTGTTGTATAAAAAGTGAGGTTGAATCTGGGATTGTAGATGTTTGAGTTCCGCTTCACTTGTTCGAATCCGTGCAACATAATTTTCATCGATCAAAATATGTAAGCGCTCTATCATATGGTTGAACCGAGAGTACAAATAGCCGAATTCATCCCTTCTGGATGAAGGAATATGTACGCTTGTCTGGCCCTGCTCTGCCATCCTGAATCCTCGAATGAGTACCGCTAGCGGTTGGTGAATCGATCTGTAGATCGAAAACGAGAAGACAATAATGATCACAACCGACATGAAGGTGACCATCCATAACCATACGTTGTATTGTTCCAGCGGTGCCCTCAGCACATCTTGCGGTATAGTGGCTGTCAGCGTGAACGAGTGATCCTTATCATGTAATGAATAATAGAGATATGGATCAGATTGAAACTTCGTAACTTGCATGGACTCGGACGGTTCAGGCGAAACAGTTCGAATCGGTTTAACAGGTGCTGGCTGGTCGGAAGAAGAGATCACCACATGTTGCTGTTCACCAAAACTCAGTGTAATCTCACTTTCGCCCGTTTCCGACAGCTGCTGCAAACGATGTTTCAGTTCTTCAGCAGACAAGCGTATCCCTAATATGAAATTGGGTGGTTCCTCATGGTTCATGTTATATGGATTACTTTTCAGGAAATAGAGATCGTTATTGGAATGTGATAATTCGCCATTCAGATTCCCCATCGTGGCGAGCAGATTCTGCCACTCGTTATCCTCTACGTCTCGAATCCCGTCCGCGGCACTGACCCGTTTATGTAGAGCAGGAACATAGTACACCACATCACTAATGTAGGGACTTGTCACCATGATCTGACCCAGCTTATTGTGGATATTGTTCAGACTGGACGTGACTTCATACCTGCTCATAATCGCGGCTCGTGTACTTAGAGTGGACATGGTTTCATCAAATGAAAATTCGGTAACCAGCGCACTCATTCGCTCCAATTCGAATTGCAGATGATTATGGTAGAAGTATAATTTGGACTCATGTGCCTTCTCGACTTCAGTCTGCATCTGCTTGGAGCTAACTTGCGTAATCATAATGCTTATCCCATACAAGGGTAGAATGACCAGTACAAAAGCAATCATCAGTTTGACAACAATGGATGACTCTCTCCATCTCCCCCGGATGAATCGCAATATTTCCCTCCTCCTTTCCTCACGCTCTCTCATCAATAGCAAAAAAGGAGCCAAAAATCGGCTCCTTCCATCGATCGGTTTTCCTCCTATCGATCTTATCCCTTTACACTTCCGACAACAAGCCCATGAACGAAATACCTCTGCAAGAATGGGTACACGAGCAGAATCGGAATAACGGACAAAAAGATCTGGGAAGCTTGGGTGGTTCTATCCGATACCTGACTTAAGAGCGTCGCATCCTCCAGCGTCATCATCTCGCTCTGAATCATCGTCACCTGTTGCAACATGGACTGAAGATAGGTAGCCAGCGGATAACCTTCCGGACTCTTCATATAGATCATGCCATCGAACCAGGCATTCCAGTGACCCACCAAAGCGAACAGCGTAATGGTCGCGATACTTGGCAGAGAGATCGGAAGATAAATGCTCCATAGTGTGCGAAAATGTCCTGCCCCATCCATCCAGGAAGCTTCTTCAAGCTCTTTCGGTAATCCCCGGAAGAAATTAAGCATTAAAAGTACATTAAAGATCGGAACAGCGCCTGGCAAAATCAAAGCCCAGATGGAATCCAGCAGCCCCGCTTCCTTAACCACCAGGTAACCCGGGATTAATCCTCCACTGAATAACATGGTGAATACAAAGATCCAGGCATAGAACGTTCTTGAACGGAACTTGGCAGCCTCTTTGGAGAGCGGATAAGCTACGAGAATGGTGAAGATCAGATTGGTCGTAACCCCCAGAACTACACGAAGAAGGCTTGTGCCGAACGAGTTCAGGAACTGCTGATTTTCCAGAATGTATTGATAGGAGGACAATGTGAAATCCACAGGCCAGAATGTGACACTGCCCGCTTTGACCGCATCACTCGAACTAAATGAAATCGCTAATATATTCACAATCGGGAACAGGCATAACAAGGCAAGAATCGTCAGGATGACGTAGTTAAACCCTAGAAACCACCGATAGGCTTTTGATGCGTGGTGCATGATTCTGCCTCCTTTCTAGAATATCCGATAATTCGCGAACCGATAGGCCAAGAAATAACCAAGTCCGATAAAAATGAAAGACACGACAGATTTGATCAGACCCAACGCTGTCGATACGGAATACTGTGCATCCTGCAATCCGATCCGGTAGATCATCGTATCCAGGATATCTCCTGATTCATATACCAATGGATTGTAGAGGTTGAACACTTGGTCAAAGCCGCCGTTGAGTACATTTCCCAGACTAAGCGTTACCATCAAAATTACGATTGGGCGAATGCCTGGCAGTGTAATATGCCATGTCTGTTTCCATCTTCCCGCACCATCCATAACAGAGGCCTCATACAGAGACTTATCAATATTCGTGAGGGCAGCGAGATAGATAATGGTCCCAAATCCAAATTCTTTCCATTGGTCTGTGATGACAAGTATGTAAGGGAACCACTCGTTACTGGCCAGGAATTGAATTGGGTCAATTCCTACGGCTTTCAGCAACAAATTAACGATACCAGTGCTTGGAGATAACACATCCACGATGATTCCCGCCAGAATAACCCATGAGAAAAAATGAGGCATATAGATCACGGTCTGGATCGTTCGTTTAAAACCTGTCTTGCGAACCTCATTGAGCAATAAGGCTACAAGTACCGGAATCACCAAGCCGGATACAATTTTCATCGTTGATATAAATACCGTATTCCATACAACCTGCGAGAAACCCGGTAGATCGAACAGATACCTGAAATTGTCCAAACCCACCCAATTCATATTTTTGAATCCGGCAATGGGAGAGAAATTCTGAAAGGCAATAGAGAGCCCCGCCATCGGAATGTAACCGAATACAATAATAATGAGCAGTCCAGGCAGAATCATGAGATGAAGCGGAACGTTTCGGATAAATTGTTTGTAGTTGGAACGCATAAACTGACTCCTCCTTCAACGTTTATTATAGGAGCAGCCAGATCACCGCAATAGTGTGGGCTATTTACTTTGGGTATCTTTTGTTGACTCTCTGCACTGGAACGCCAAAAAACCGCGATATCCGCGGTCTCTTGTTCACGATGTTTATTTAATTCAGAATATCCATAACTAATACATTCACTGAATGAGCAGTTAAGTTAACGACCACCGCTGTATCGGACAGTGTTATCACCTGTTCTTGGGGAATCACTTTCTCATCATTCTTCTGATTTACATTCGGAACATGCACCAAATGATCTTCCCCAGTAAGTGTGATCAGTTTGGCTGAAGAATTAACTTTCAGATCCTGAAGGCAAATCCGGGTTGATTTATCCACACCATCAGCATTGACCAGCTTCACATACACATGCCGTGCATCCTTCGTAACGGAGTGGAATACTTCCCGGTTGTAAGCTTCCAGCTTGTAATCCAGAACCTTGCTGGTATTTCGTCCGTCTGTATAGGAGCAGACCAGATTCTTTCCTGTATCCCCACCATAGTTAACCGTGATTGTATAATCGGTTCCATTCTCGAGTGGTTCATAGTTGGCCGCTCTCAGGTTACCTGCTGCCGAACTGGATGAATAGTCTCCTAGTGTATAACCTTCAATCCCTTGTTTGTACACCTTCACTCCTGTGGCATTTCCCCCGTAACTGATCGCGTACTCGATGACATCCTTGTTCTCGGGCGAAATATCCGTCAGTCCCACGCCGATGTAAAAACCATCTTCACCTGAAATTCTTTCAGCCTCAACGTGCACCTTGTAGTTGGTCCACTCGTCATTCAGCAGGTACAATCCATTCAATCCACTTGATTGTGCCTTCAAAATGAGTCCTTTCCCTTCGGTTAACGTGTATCCTTCCGATCCGGGAATCTGGTTCCATGTCTCACTAGGCTCTGTACGTTCCCTGAAATCTTCATCAAACATCAAACTGCCATCCACATTGGACGTCACTGTAACTCGTTTCACCACGATGTCTGCATGACCTGTTGCAATCTCGATGCCGCCACGCGGAATGAGACTCAGCGGTTTGCCTTTGTTATAGGTGGAGAATGAAGTCTCAAGCACCTGATCCCCTACATATTTTGCAAAAAGCTGCTGTACATAATAATTCGGTGTATACCATACCGTTTCATCATCAAACCAGATGCAGTCTGGCGTCCAGCGGTAAGTGCCATCCGTTAGTACTTTGTTGAACAATGGCGCATAGGCAGCCAAACGAACAACGTCTGCATTATTTTCAAACCCAGTCATGATCGCAGCTTCTGCGACCGCTCCTGCCAGCGTGTTTTTGTCCGTGGAAGCATATTCTCCAACAAATACTTTGGATGTTTCTTTCCAATCTATACTTCCGTCTTCAAGATAAGCCCGGTCATAATAGTTGTATCGATCTACGTTGTTCAGCAAATATTCATTGGAGCGGTAGTAGTGCTCATCTGCAATGGTGTCCATGTAATTGTCCTGATTCTCATACCAGGTTACGGTCTCCTCAATCACCTCAGCACCATCTGCAAAAGCAACCTGAGCTGATCCGGTGAGGTTCCCACTGAGGAATTTCCATCCTTCCTGGTACGCATCATCATCCGCCTGAGCACCAACCGTCGAGATAATGTGCAGCTCATGATCAGGATAGTTCTGTTTCATGTAGTCATCTATTGAACGTTTGAATACTTCAAAGTTGGCAAAAAATTCAGTGCCCCAGTTCTCATTACCTACGCCCAGATAACGAAGATCAAACGGTTCAGGATGTCCCATCTGGCTTCGCACCGCCGCCCATTCGTTGTGTTCAAAGTCTGTACTGAGCGCAAAGTCAATCAGGTCTGTAAAGTTGCGGATATAATAATCCCTTAAAGCGCCACCCGCAGGGTGAGCATAATCCGAGCGTGCCTGACACAACACACCGCAAGCCATGACTGGAACTGGAGCGGCATTCAGATCTTCCGCCAGTTGGAAGTACTCCATATAACCAAGCCCCATCGTCATCATGTAACCCCAGACATTATAATTCTCTTTGCGGAGCTCAACCGGACCCACAGAATCCTTCCAGTCATATACGTTATCCCAGATAAAAGATCCCTCTGAGATACATCCTCCCGGAAAACGCAAGAACTTTGGATGCAGATCTGCGAGTGCCTGGATTAGATCTTTTCTCAATCGATAGTTCGGATTACCTGTGTAGTTGGCATGTGCTGTAGCCGATATTCCCTCATCTGTCGGATCAGCTCCCCACACATTCTGAGGGACTAAGGACACCATATCGATAGAGATGTCACCTGCAAACATAAGTGCCAGTTGACCAAGTACAGTCTCCGTTCCGGTCAGAGACAAACCGTATTTCTTCCATGTGTTCCCACCTTCAACATGCAGCGTTACCGAATCACTGATGGAAGTGTCACTTCCATCCTGCAATTGAACAGTGATCGTTCCTGCCAATTCTGCTTTTGCCCATACGGTAAAGTCATATGATTCACCCTGCTTGATGGACATGGCACAATGCTGGTTGGAATCTGAGAATCCACGATTTCGAATCGTTGCCCCATCCTGAACCGTTACATAATAAGCATTTACTTCAGGGTCTTCCACGTTAAAGTGAACGTTCAGTCCATCCGTATGCTGCACGCGCATTTTCTCCGTATCGCCTGACCAGGCAAACAAAGGCTCACGATTTCGACCTGTCGAACAACCACATTCTCCAGAGTCATGCGAGTACGTATCAAATGCAAAAGACTCAAATGATCGATTCTGAACAAGCTCTGCATAGATTCCGCCATCTGCCGCGTTGTTAATATCCTCATAGAAAAGTCCATACATGACTTCACTGATGTCAGCCACCTTCTGATCTCCATGGATGGTGACCGTATAAGGCGGAAGATGGGCCGGCACAACAGACACGTCAAAGCTTTGGCTCAGCTTACGATCACCTCTGTTCAGAAGCGCACGGAGCGTAACCTCTTGTGCTGATGTGATCACCTGAACCTCTCCGTTCTCAGACAGAACTTCTGGAGCACTGGAGCTCCATTCAACAGACACTTTACCACCAAGCAAGTCTGCTGGTAATGATACATCCTTGGTGATGATTCGGTTGGGGAAGGACAAGTACTTGTCCGCCGCAAGCTTCACAATCGCTTCATCTGTCAGTGATTCACACATCACTTCAATGACTTCATCCATGGTGAGTGCTGCCCCATAGATCCGAAAGTCGGATAACGAACCTGCAAAGTCCACATCCGCTGCATACTGGGAACGTGCAATATAATTCTGGCTATAATTCTCAGGATCGGTGAACGAATCAAACCATTCGCGCAATTTGGCATAATTGCCGCTCGACGTCTGACTGATCGAACCGTCTGCGGCCTTCTCCCCGTTCACATACACAATTGGACCCGCACTGCTCAACGTTCCCCCTTGGCTACCTGCCACGGAGAGCGCAATATGCAGCCATTCTCCACTTGCAACTCCTCCACTTGGGTGGACAACCAGATTATCGCCGGCATATAACGTTCCCAAGAGCTGACGTGTCAGAAACAAATACGGCCCCTTCTCCCCTTTGCCAAAATCAAAAATGCGTTCCCACACATTAGATCCCTTGCCTAGAAACACCCAAGTTGCAATCGTAATTCCTGTGTTATCGCTTACATCATCAAGCAGATTCGAGGGTAATTGCAGATAAGAAGTTCCATTCGCTCCCCCGTTGAAAGTCACCGCCGTTCTGCCTTTCAACTCGGATATCACAGGCGGGATCTCGCCTTTGGCTATACCATCATGTCCCTTACCGGAGCTGTCCTTCCCGATCTGAACGGTATCTTCAAACGTGTATTGTGCAATTAATTGATTTTGATATGTGCTCATATTCTTACCTCCTATGTAGTTGGGAATTGTCGGTTCACGCTTTTGATTCGCATTAATATAAAATGATTGATAAATAGTTAAATATATTTCTTAAACGTAATAATATCGCATCATCGATCCCCATTTCAATCCCAAATTTGAGAAAGACAACTGGTTTATTTGAATGTAATGACCTTTATCGGCTCTTCCCGTCTCTTATTTATTTTTCATTTTACTCTTATAAACATTAGATTTATGGTTTACAAACATATAAATCAATTGATAATATAACAAATGAAAGCGCTTGATATAATGAAATACTCAAAGGAGGTCTGCCGAACCTTTTATCGTGTGTTGCCAAGTATCGGTTGATTTTTCATTCCGGGGAATAGGAAAGGGGAAACGTATGAAACGTTATTGGGTTCGCGTACTTAACATTTCTGTACTAAGCACCACTTTACTTACTGCAACAACTTTGGCGCCGGTCTCGGTGTTCGCAAATGGTTCAGGGGCAACCCTGGGTAACTCGCAGAGTTCCACCACACCTATCGCTAATTCTGCTCCATCATTCAAAAATGTTTCCGTTCATGACCCTTCTGTCATTAAGGTGGATGATACGTTTTATATTTTTGGTTCACACCTGCAAGTAGCTAAGTCCAAAGACTTTCTGAACTGGGATCTGGTCGCCTCCGGCGTTACAGATAACAACCCTGTTGTCCCCAATGTAACCAAGGAATTCGCTGAAGCGCTGGAATGGGCGCAGACAGATACGTTATGGGCAGCAGATGTCATTCAATTGGCGGACGGCAAATTTTATATGTACTACAATGCTTGTAAAGGGGACTCTCCGCGATCAGCGCTCGGCATTGCTGTCGCAGACAATATCGAAGGGCCTTATAAGGATCAAGGCATTCTGTTGAAATCCGGCATGTGGGATCAGATCAGTGAGGATGGTACCATTTACGATGCAACGATTCATCCCAATGTGGTCGATCCGGATGTCTTTTATGATAAAAACGGCAAGTTATGGATGGTGTATGGCTCGTATTCCGGAGGGATTTTCATTCTGGAGATGGATGCAACGACAGGTAAACCACTGCCGAATCAAGGTTATGGCAAA
The DNA here is from genome assembly GCF_047302515.1 of Paenibacillus amylolyticus. Classification (GTDB taxonomy): domain Bacteria; phylum Bacillota; class Bacilli; order Paenibacillales; family Paenibacillaceae; genus Paenibacillus; species Paenibacillus amylolyticus_G. The sequence goes on from NZ_CP168019.1 coordinate 2,884,156, forward strand.
AAGCTGACCGGAGGCAATCATAGTCGTATTGAAGCACCTTATATGCTCTACAGTCCCGAAACCGATTATTATTATCTGTACCTGTCTTACGGTGGACTAGGTGCTGATGGAGGATACAACATTCGTGTTGCTCGCTCCCAAACACCGGATGGACCTTTCCTCGATGCGGAAGGAAACGATATGATCAACGTTAAAGCGGACAAGGATAAACCGTTGTTTGATGATCGTTCTATTGAACCTTTTGGAGTCAAATTGATGGGGAACTTCCTGTTCGAGAGACAGATCGGTGATCCGGGCACAGGCCTAGGTAGCGGCTATGTATCGCCAGGACATAACTCTGCTTATGTTGATCCGGAGACTGGCAAACAATTTCTCATCTTCCATACCCGCTTTCCAGGGCGTGGCGAAGAACATGAAGTTCGCGTACATGAGATGCACATGAATGCAGATGGTTGGCCTGTTGTTTCTCCATATCGCTATGCGGCTTTGGGAGAAGATACCACGCAACTGACAACTCAGGAGATCGCTGGTCAGTACCACTGGGTGAATCATGGTAAGGACATCACGGCGGACATCAAGCCATCCCAGACCGTTCAGTTCACGGCAGATGGGCAGATTCATGGTGCCGTGACAGGAACATGGAGTCTTGGCGCAGACAACAAGGTTCAGATCACTTCGAATAACGTTGTGTACAAAGGCGTTTTCACACATGAATGGAACTCGGAATCTCAAAGTACGGTTCTGACCTTTAGCGCGCTCTCATCCTCCGGAATTTCCATCTGGGGAAGTCAAGGTGTTGAACGGAGTGATCAAGACATTGTAGATGCGGTGAAAAAGGACCTGAGTATTAGCAATACGGATCACGTGTTCTTCAATCTGACTCTGCCTACCAAGGGAACAAGTGATGCAGAGATTACGTGGAAAAGCTCCAACACTTCGGCTCTATCCACTACAGGTGTAGTGCAGCGACCGCGCGCTGGTAAGGGCGATGCCAAAGTGAAATTAACCGCGACGATTCGTAAAGGAACTGCGGTAAGTTCCAAAACGTTTAACGTTATCATTCCACAGCAAGCGGTAAGCCCATTGCTCGGGGAGTATACTTTTGAACACAAGAAACTTGGCAAAGTCGCACAGGATTACAGCAAAAACGAATATCACGGACAAGCTTTTAACGTGGTCAGTTCTGCTGCTAGTGGCAAAAATCAGGCTGCTACATTCAATGGGACAGACAGTTTCATCCAGTTACCTGGACTCATTACAGATACAACGGATTTCACGTTTAGCGCTTGGGTCAATTGGGACGGCGGCGGGTCCTGGCAGCGTATTTTCGACTTTGGAAATGGCTTGACCAGGCATATGTTCCTCACGCCCTCCCAGCATAATGGGGCATTACAATTCACCATTCATAACGAGGGACGGGATCAGAGCCTGATTGCAGCAAATCCACTGCCTTCCAAAGAGTGGGTTCATGTCGCTGTAACTCTTCAGGGTGATGTGGGTACTCTGTATGTGAATGGTACATCGGTTGCAAGCAGCTCTGAGATTACTTTTAACCCGAAAGATCTGCAGGTAACGGAAGCTTATGTGGGCAAGAGTCGTTATACGGCTGATCCGTTCTACAAAGGCAGCTTGGATAATGTAAAAGTATATGATAAAGCTTTAACAGCCAAGGAAATACAGCGTCAGGCCAAAGAAAAGCCTTAATCTAGAGTCCCCTTCGCTAGAGGTTGGGGCTCCATAGTGCACACATCAATAAAGCAGCCAATGTTTTGAACTGAACCCTTTGTGAGACACGACTAACGAGGGAGTTGCAGTTCATTACATCAGGCTGCTTTATTGTCACTTCACTTCGAATAATGAATAACCATGTTTAATCTGCTCGTCTTAGCACCGGGATTAATATAGGCATGGGGCTTGTCTGCTCGGAACCGGATCGACTCCCCTTGGTTCACTGTATATTCTTCCGCCCCTACTCGAATCGTAACTTCACCTTCAAAGACCGTAATAAATTCTTCCGTACCTTCGATGTGCGGTTCAGCACTTAAAGAAGAATCCACATCCATCTCCATCATATATATTTCAAAGCGGCGTCCTTCTTCAAAAGGAAAATGCGGATAAATCCGAACCCTTCCCTCATCCTCCATCAATACTTGAATATCATCCCCCGTTACAACGGTTGTATCTGACTTAGGCTCGTGGATCAAAGCAGTGAAGGAGGTTTTCAGGCCATTAGCAATCTTCCATACGGTTGCAATGGATGGGTTGGATTCACCACGTTCAATCTGACCAAGCATGGTCTTGCTAATACCAGACATTTCGGCGACCTTGTCCAGACTGAGTTTTCTTTGTTCCCTAAGCTGTTTGAGGTTCTGAGCAAGAATACTATTAATGTTTTTCAAAAATCCATCCTCCTCATTTCATAATTTTGTTGTGCTATATAGTGCACATATTGTACAATAATAAAGACCGTACGCTATAACGTACATTTCAGGTCATTATATCACACAACTAAGAAGACGTGGAGGAACCATGAACATTATACCTTTAGTGACCTATGCAATCATCGCTTCATTTACACCCGGACCCAACAATATCATTTCCATGACGCATGCCAGAAATCAGGGGTTCCGCAAGACCCTTCCCTTTATTAGTGGAGTTGCAGCCGGCTGCCTGCTAATTATGTTTCTGTCCAGTTATTTCAACCTTATTCTTCATCAATATATTCCCAGGATCGCACCCGTATTGAACGTGTTAGGGTGTGTGTACATGCTCTATCTGGCGCTAAAAATCATGCGAAGTAAACCTGCAGATTCACAAGAAAACAAGGTCAATCATTATTCATTTCTATTTGGGTTCACCCTGCAATTCATCAATCCCAAAGTCATTCTGTATGGGCTTACTGCCATATCCGTTTTTGTTCTGCCTCTTGGGCAGTCCCATGTACAATTAATTGTATTTTCCTTACTGCTCACCTTCATCGGTATTAGTGCCAATATGACCTGGGCGTTTGGTGGCATGTTATTCCAGAGCTTTTTATTAAGATACGAGCGTCCTGTTAATATCGTCATGGGTATGTTGTTAATTTACAGTGCACTATCAATCCTGATGTAAAATGCAATAGAAAAAGCGTCCACTCATTCAATGAGCTGAACGCTTTTATTTTTTTATCCTAATTCCGGTCTCCACCATGGATGTGTAGGATATTGCTCCGTATGAAGCACAACCTTCTCGCCGATTTTGGGAGTTGCGATCTTAACGTTCAAAGCATGTGCAGCCTTCATAATCCGTTCGACTGGTTCATTCCAGGCATGATAGGCCAGCGTAAATGCGGCCCAATGAATCGGGATAAGCAACTTCCCCTTTACATCCAAGTGTGCTTGCACCGTTTCTTCCGGCATCATGTGAATGTTGGACCACCGCTCGTCATATTGCCCACATTCCATCAAGGTGAGGTCAAATGGTCCGTATTTACTGCCAATTTCCTTGAAATGAGGACCATATCCGCTATCGCCACTAAAGAACACCTTTGTATGTTGTCCAACGATAACCCACGAACACCACAAGGTAGAATTACGGTCAAATAATCCTCTGCCTGAGAAATGTCGCGCTGGCGTGCAAGCGAATGTTAGACCTTTGAACGATAACTCATCCCACCAGTTATGCTCGGTAATCTGTTCCGAAGGCACACCCAGTTGAATCAGTCGACGACGTACCCCAAGCGGTACGATAAATCGCTTTGTTTTATCCTTTAATCTGCGGATGGAGTCATAGTCCAAATGGTCATAATGGTCATGCGATATAATGATTGCATCCAGCGTTGGGAAATCCTCTGGTTTAATCGGTAGATTGGTGCTGTACCGTTTGGTGCCCACCCAAGACACGGGGGATGGACGATTGCCCAGCATCGGATCAAAGAGCAATCTGTGCCCTTCAATTTCAAGCAAAAAAGCCGAATGTCCGAACCATGTAACCTGTGGATTATCGGATGCACTGAAGGTTTCAGCAGGTTCACATATCTCCATAGGCATCATGCCAGATGGCCTCCGCTCTACATTGCCACGCATGGAATCTCTCAATATACTGATCAGGGACTTGAAGTTCATGCCTGCTGATGTCGGGAGCTGATTTTCGTATTTTGTCATTATACATACCTTCTGTTCTATATAATCAATCTAGGTTCAATATTTGGATAGGAACTATTCATATCATAGCTATATATTAATTCATTGGCCGTTGATATTCAATTTTCGGCTAATTAAGATAGAATTAAGACTCTGTTTTCTCTCCTATAAGATTGGGCATATATGATAGAGAAAATACATGGAGAGTATGTGAGAGAACATGAAGAAATGGCGCAAAAGATTAGTTAAGTTTTTGATATTTGACCTGGCGATAGTTCTGTTGCTTCTGGGTACTGGCGTGATCTACCAACAAGTGGGTTTAAGGCAGGATGCCAAAACACTCGTCCCCCCTGGTAAGCTGTACGAAGTCCATGGAGACAATATGCATCTATACACTGGTGGAGAAGGCGATGTAACAGTCGTACTCGCCTCTGGCTGGGGGACCGCTAATCCCTATGTAGATTATTATCCATTATATGAAAAGCTTGCTCCCAACACAAAATTCGCTGTATATGACCGATTTGGCTATGGATATAGCGATCAGACCGATAAGAAACGTGATGTAGATACCGTAGCTGAAGAATTACACGAGTTGTTGCAGGTATCTGGACAGAAGCCACCTTATGTATTAGTTGGACATTCACTCGGCTCGCTGGAAACCATCCGTTTCGCACAAAAATACCCGGATCTCGTCAAGGGTATCGTCATAATTGATGGCGGAAGCCCCGAATATTATTCGAATGACGATGACTCTTTGGCAGACACAATTGGTGGTTTTGCGAATAAATTCCGTATCCAAACCGGACTATTCCGCCTCTCCATGCAATCTGACATGGTTGTCGAAACTTCTAATGCCAATCGTAATGAACTGAAACTTGTACCCGATGATCTGAAAAAATTGGATACAACTGCGCTGTTGCACAACTATGGTAATGTGAACACGTTGGATGAATTACGTGAAATAGCTGCCAATGCCAAAGTGGTTGTAGATCACAAGCAAACCTTACCGTTTCCACTCACCATACTGACGGCTGATTACCTTGGGGCAAGTGAACCCGAATGGGATAAATCCCAAGTAGAATTCAAATCCTGGTCAGATGATTCTAAACAGGTAACCATTAAAGATACCGATCATTACATCCATCAATATCGCCCTGACCTCGTTGCGGAAGAGATATTGGCCCTGGTGAAGAAGTAACGTACACCCTGCTAAAGTAAGGCTATGTTATATCTTAAAAGAAACCCCAAAGATTCTCTAATATCTTTGGGGTTTTAAGTATGTGATTTATTGTGCTATCGCCAGCCTTGGCCGTTGGGACCTGAAATCGCTGAAAGCTTGTTCGATCTCTAATGAAGTCAACTGGTGACGATAAAAATACTGTTTCATCGCCTCCATTTCGGTTCGATCGCCATTGTAGATGTTATCAATTCTTCGAATGACCTGGTTATATAAGTTCTCACGTCTGGAGTTCACAGGCTCACACAACCAAAAGTTCGTTCTCTTCACATCACCTGTCTTGGTCCAGAGCAAATTCTCATATCGGATGACATCCCAGTCCCAATATCCAGCATGAATCTGCTGAAGTTCCGTCGTAAACATATCGTATATCAAGTTGGGAGGAATGTGTCCATAGGTTACACGGTACTCTTTCAGTTTGAATGCTTCAATCCACTCTGTCAGGGTGTACTCCCCTGGTGAATGCGCATACAATTTAGGTGCATAAGGATTACTCTGCAATTCCCTAAGTGCTTCACTTTCCATCTCCCCATCCAATCTTGCACGTGAAGCGTATACCTTGAGACAATAGTTTTGCAATCTATATACAACCGAGCTATTACTAATAAGCGAAGCCTGTAGAGTGAGATGGCCATTTTTTTCGTAGTGCAACAGCATCTTTTCAATGTTATTGCTAATGGGATTGATGATAATCATAACGATGTCTCCTTGAGTAAAAATAAAATATAAACCGTTTTCGAATTGGTTAAAAATTGTACTAATACATTCTATATTACCCTTTTATATTAGTATGAACATATACAATTTTGCCGGAACATGAAGTATTTGCTCTGAAATTCATTCTTTAGACCGCCGTATTCCGGCTACATTTTTACTCTAATGGCTGTAACCCGTTTCACGTCAACACCGAAAAAGATAGATACGCAAAAAAGCGATGCGTCCTTAGAGTTAAGGGACACATCGCTCTTATACAATATCTAATTATTATTGTTAGTTAATGGATTAATGCATAGGACCTTGTTGTCCTGGCGTTGATCCTACTTTGACCCGTTTCACGAAGAGTGAAGCAATCAGACCGATAATCGACAGAACTAATGCAAATACAAACGCATTCTGTACACCTGACGTGAAACCTGCCAGTTGATTTTCTGGACTTTCCGGATTCGCCACTCCGCTCAAAAAGCGGGATTGTCCTGCGCTCAGTATACTTACCGCAACAGCCGTACCGATCGCTCCGGATACCTGTTGCAACGTATTCATGATGGCAGTACCGTGAGGATAATACTCACGTGGCAATTGGTTCAGACCATTCGTCTGTGCAGGCATCATAATCATCGAGATTCCGACCATCATGAACACATGCAGCGTAATGATTTTTGCCAGTGTTGTTGTAGGTGTAATTCCAGTGTACATGAAGAGTACAACCGTTACGACAGCCAGACCAATAATCACAAGCCACTTCGGACCGAACTTGTCAAACAGTCGGCCCATGACCGGAGACAGTAAACCATTCAGCAAACTACCCGGCAATAGAACCAGTCCGGCAGTTAACGCTGTAACGGCCATACCTTGTTGCAGATACATTGGCAGGATCAGCATGGATGACAGCATCATCATCATACAGATGAATATCAGGATCAAGCCAATCGTAAACATCGGATATTTGAACGCTCGCAAATCCATCATTGGCTGTTTCATTCTCAACTGACGGATACTGAATAACAGCAAGGACAACACACCAATAACGAGAGTGGCAACAACGACCGGACTCGTCCAGCCTCCGCCAGTTTCCCCATGTCCCCCTGCACTACTGAAGCCGTATACGATACCACCAAAACCAAGGGTAGAAAGGATAATGGACAGTACGTCAATTTTGGGCTTGGTCAATTTCGAAATATTCGGCAAGAACAACAAGCCGCATACCAGTGAGATCAGGAAGAACGGTAAGGAGATCCAGAAGATCCAATGCCAGCTCAGATTAGCCAGAATCAGACCGGAGATACTCGGACCGCTTGCTGGTGCAAACATGATAACCAAACCGATCAATCCCATGGCCGCTCCACGTTTTTCAATCGGGAAAATAACCAATATGGTGTTAAACATCAGTGGCAACAATAGCGCTGTACCTATCGCCTGCAGTACCCGTGCCACTAACAGAATTTCGAAGCTAGGTGCAAGTGCAGCAACAAATGTTCCTGCAATCGAGAAAATCAAAGATGTTGTAAACAGCTGTCTTGTGGTAAACCACTGCAGCAGCATACCGGATACCGGTACCAGGATTCCCAACACAAGCAAGTAACCTGTAGTTAACCATTGAATCGTTGTAGGACCTACTTCCAGTAGAGCCATAAGTGGCGTCAATGCCACGTTTAATGCCGTTTCTCCAAACAGACCTATAAAGCCGCTCAGCAGCATCGCGAACAAAATCGGAAATACCTTGTATTGCTTTGTTTCTTGTTGATTCTGTGCAGAATCAGCCTTCATGGAAACCTCCACGATCCCATCCTCCTCAAACGTATCGAACTTTCTTTTTCTCTGTCTCTTGGTATAAATTATTGAATCTGTTTGGCGTTCTTCGTCACAACCGACAAATACTCAGCAGCCGTCAGCAGAGGCTGTTTATCCTGATTCGTCAGGCTGATAATCAGTGCTCCCTCCATCAAAGAAATGATCAGAAGTGCCGTCTCCCGCGCCTTCTCTTCACCAACGCCATCCAGAATCAGATGTTTCTTAATGACATCTTGCCAATCTGCAAATACACCCTGACATGCAATACGCAACTGCTGACTAATACACGATGTCTCCACAGCTGCCCAGAAGCTGAATGGCAGAAATCCGGTAAACCCGGCTGCTTCTGTTTCATGAGCCAAATCATGAATAAATCTCTGAATGGCATCCCCCGTATTGTCGTGGGCTGCAAATGTTTTCTCAAATGTCTGCAAGATATGTTCATTGGCTTTTTGAATACACTCGTGCGCGAGCTCTTCCTTGCCTTGCGGGAAATAATGATACAACGACCCTTTCGGCGTACTACTCTCTTTGATGATCTGATTCAGACCGGTCGCATGATATCCTTGTGAAAAAAACAGTCTCGCTGCTGTGCTGACAATAGACTCTCTAGCATTAGACTTTTCACTCAACGAAAGCCACTTCCTTCAAATAATTATAACAATCGGTCTATATAATTAAACTCGTTCAGATAAGGACTGTCAATCATTTTATTTCAAATTTTAATGTAAACGCTAACAGTTCAGGAGTGAGAAAATGACCCGAGCGACGGCTCATGGTCAGATCATCATAACAGCCGCTAATTTGGAGACAAAGCTCCAGATTAAGCGGCTGTTTGTTAGCTTGAGTATATTAAGGATTGTATATTAGTAGATATTGGAGTCATCTCCGTCTTAATGTACCTCCTCATGCACAGCTTTAGGAGTTTCACCTGTTCGGTTATTACCTGCCCACACGTCTTGCACGTAGCGTCCTTCGGCCTGAAGCTGAATGAGCCAGTCCTTCGCTTGCTGCATCGTTGCTCCCTGCACCTCCTGATATGCTTGCTGTAAAGTCTCTTCTACCGCAGGAGCCATCTGGCTTCCATCCCCGCATACGTAGAGTTTTCCTTTGTTCATCAGCATGTGTATTAACTGTTCGGAATTCTCCTTCATCAGATGCTGTACATACGTTTTGGGCTTGCCATCCGCACGAGAAAAAGCAGTGTGTAGCTTAACGATCCTTTCCCGTTCGAATTGCTCAAGCTCATGACGATATATGAAATCTGATTCATTCCTGCACCCAAAGAATAAATGCGCCTCACTCAGTGGCAAACCTTTCTGTTTCATGACCGCTCTCGCCTGGAGGAAACCTCTGAATGGTGCAACACCCGTCCCCGGTCCCACCATGATCATGGGTACGTCAGCCTCTTTCGGCAAATAAAATTCGGATTCAGGTGTACGTACAAACATCAGAATATCTTCTTCGGATTGACAACCGGCGAGGTACGATGAAGCAACTCCCTGGTATTCCCCTTTGCCACTCCATGCAGGCTCTCTTACTACCGATACAGTTATGCTCGCTTGCTCGGAATTCAGGCTTGGCGAGCTGGATATTGAATAATATCTGGGCTTAAGCGGAGGCAATAGTTCAAGCAGCCTTTCGAAAGGCAACTCACACGCCTCATACCTTTCTAGCAGGTCCAACATGGTGATTCGATTGGCAAGAATATAATCCCTGTAGCTGTTTTCATCCAACATGCCTTCCAGTTCCCGCTTATGAGGTGGACATATCGTATGATTAGCTAACTCCTGCAACTGTGTTCTGGAGACTGGTGTCTGCAATTCCACACAATAAGCGAGCAACTCATGAATCTTGACGGGTCTGTTCAGTGGTAGGTGTGTAAGATGGCTGACGTCCGAAGTTAATTGGATCGGAGTATCCCCACGTAGTCCGAACCGACTGAGTATCCGATCCACATTCTGCTTCTGATTGCTAGGCAACACGCCGAGATGGTCGCCTTCTCTATAATTCATGCCTTCAGGCAGTAACACTTCGATGTGACGTGTGCTTCTTCCACTTCCCAGCGCCTGAAGCTCTTTATTAACTACAACCGTGGCATAGCTGGCATCATAAGTTCGTGCAAGAGGCATATCCGTTTTCTCGCGGACAAACTCCATTTGAAGTCTACTGGCGCTTGGCTTGGAGGATTTGATTGTTTCCTCGCTAATCCCCAAGACACTCAACACCTGTGGCCACACCATATGCTGCCACGCCTCGACTTGTTTCTCCATATCACCTCCGGCATCGGCTTCACCGCGGGATAACAGTCTTTTACCTCCCAATTCTTCAAGCTTCTCATCTATCAATCGAGGAATGCTCTGGTACGTCCCGGACCAACTCCGATCTCCACAGCCCAGAACGGCATAGTTTACATCCCGTGCTTCCTCTGACTCTGTTCCCTTTAACCAGTCTACAAATGCCGTAGCATTTTGCGGAGGTTTACCGTTATACGAAGCTGTGACGATGAGAACGACACCCTGACGGGGTAAGCGGCCCATCCACTCATTGAGAGCGGCTGCTTCACTTGGGATTCCATACGACCTCCCTTTCTCCGCAAGCTCTCGGGCAATGCCTTCTGCCGTTCCCAGATTGGAACCATATAACACTAGGAGCGAAGGCTTAGCATCTGCTTCAACGGCCAGGATTTCTCCCCTCTGGCTGTCACTTGCTATATTTTTATGAACAACAGGAGCAGGTTTCTCTTTCGCAGATACGGTCGACTTATTCCTTGTTTGCGAAGCCGCGCGCGCTTTCACCTGGATCCGGAAGTCTCCCAGCTTCAATGTCAGTGTCTGTTTAACATCTAACTCATAGTTGCTATAATCGATCAGCTCAAAATGTTTGAGGACCATGCCAAGCACAAGTGTTGCTTCATATAAAGCAAACTGCATGCCTATACACGCTCTCTCCCCATTACCAAAAGGTTTATACGCATGATGAGGCACTTTAGTCGTATCTTCAAATCGCTCCGGACGGAAAAGCTCCGCATCCTCTCCCCAGGCCTCTCTGTCACGGTGAAGCTGAGGCAGGAGAATACTGCAGCTTTCCCCTTTCTTTAAGGGATATTTTCCACCTATGATGGTGTCTTCTTTGGCATATACGTCAAATCCCGGGGCTGTTGGCCAGAGACGTAGCGACTCACTAAGAATCATGCGAATATAAGAAAGCTGAAGAATTTCCTCGTACTGTGGTGAGTCACTAACCAATATCTGATCCACCTCGTCATACGCCTTTTGAAGCGAATTCGGATTTTTCAGTAGAAAGTAAAGAGCAAAAGATAATAAACCACTCGTGGTTTCATGTCCGGCAATGAGAAACGTAATAATCTGATACCGGATGTTCTCATCATCCAGCATTTCTCCAGTCTCCGGATCTTTGCCATTCAGCATACGTGCGAGCAAGTCGACCTCTTCGGGTGCTGAACTCGCTTTACGTTCCTCTATAATTTGATCTACCAGAGAGAACATTGTCTGAATATCCTCCTGGAACTGTCGTTTGGTTTTCACCATAAGCAGATTCTGAATTTTCAAACGTGAACTCTTCTGCATCGCTTCATTTAATGCCCTAACCATGCTTTCAATAAAAGGACTGTGGTCCTGTCTGTAAAAACTGTTAAACCGATAATTGAATCCACATAGTCCAATGGTATCCAACGTAAGGCGTGTCATATCATCCGCAACATCAATTGTATCGTTGGAATTGAGGCGTGCCCACTTGTTGATCAACTGTTCGGCAATATCAACCATCATGGGATGATAACCTTTCATGGCCTGTTTGCTGAAGGTGGGAAGCAGAATGTTATGGGCCTTTTTCCAATTGGGCTCCGATGTTCTGCTTGTAAATAAACCATCGCCTCCAAAGGCACGTACATTTTCGAGTTCATTGTATACATATTTGTCAAAACGGGACACATCGCACAACTCAGCGACAAGATCTGGCCCAGATACGATTAAACCGGAATAACCGGGAACGGTAAGTCGATATATTGGTCCATGCTGTTCAGCCAGAACGCCTAGCGACAACGTGGGTTTATCTTTATCAATTAAGGGCAGATTGCCAAGTGGTCCATACATTTTGGGTTGTGGAATGGAAGTTGCATCACTCATGATGATCACCTCTTAACTGTACGCCGTGGAGCAAGGTATTCGTTAGCCATATGATGGCTGTTCTGCTTTCATTCATAAGTGATCTCTCCTTTGATGATTTTATAAATGATAGATAATTGTATCATTTGATAATACAATAAACCAATTTTAAATTAATATCAAATTTTCTTCCGGCTGTATTACTTTCATTTGAATTGTTCAACGTTTAGGTTGAATAACAACAAATAGAGGATTGCATATGCAATCCCCTACTGTATGAACCAATGACGCTATGATTCTATGACGCTTATTAATTTAATCTAACGATGACTTGGCTCATCCCACTTCTCGAAATTCAATTCATTATTAATGCTTACAGCAGACAATGCCCCCAGAGACGCAGCCGTGATTGCCTGATACATCTCGGATGCTGCATCACCAGCACTGTATACACCCGCTACAGATGTTTTGCCGGAAACATCAACGATAACCGTCCCCGACTCTGTAATTTCACAACCGATGGCCTTTGGCAGTTCTGATCCGGTAAACAGTTTCGGTTGGAAGAAAACTCCTGTGCATGGAATCTCTGTACCGTCATTTAGAACAACTTGCTGTACCATCCCTTCTTCAGAGTTAATGGATTGAATCGGTGCATCGAATACAGTAACATTATGCCGCTTCAGCTCTTCACGCTGCTCATCAGTTAAAGAATCTGATCCATTCGTACAGATCGTATAACGTTCTGTCCAGCCGGATATGACTTTTGCCATATGTAATGCCTTATCTCCACTAACGATGATGACCAGCGGCTGGTCTCTTAACTCCCATCCATCACAATATGGACACACAAACGCACTTTTACCGTAAACCTCTGTTAATCCGTTAATATCTAGAGGCAGATCTTTCTTACCTACCGCAAACAAAATCTTTTTCGTGCGATAACTTGCCCCCTGAGTAGTCTTAACTTCAAAATCACCATCGCTACCTGTTATCGCTGTTGCCGTATCGGATGCAAATTGAACTGAGGGATACGCTGCAATCTGTTCTTTGGCAGCTTTCCGAAATTCACGTGGACTTGCCCCATCTCTTGTCACAAACCCATGAGTCTCCCTTGTAACCCAGTTACGCGGTGTCTCATCATCAATGACCACAACGTTCTTGCGGGCCCTGCCAAGTACTAGGGCTGCATTAAGCCCCGCTGGTCCTCCACCAATAATAAGTACATCCAAGAGTTGATTCATATTACTCATACTATACACCCTTTCCAGACATTCAATATCCCTAATCAAGATTTAAAAATAACCTCCGCTCTCTCTTAAGAAAGTAATATCGGAGATTTACAAGAACACATTCAAACAAGACTATTAAAGATATCTTATATCTACAATAAACAAAACCTAAGCATTTTGCAACATATATCTTTAACTACTTTCTTCAATCCAGCCTGTGTGAGTTGAATAAAAGATTATTTACACTTACACTACAATGACAGAACAAACTTTAAATCACTGTTATACCCGGATTTTTCGATTCTCTCCTGTAACACAGAAATAATTATTTAACAATTAAAAACAACCTTGTTTTTAAATTGTTCACAATCAAATGACATTATTTTAAATACTAAAACGTTAATTAAATCACATAGTGTATTGAATGGTATAATAGCGACATAATATATAAGTATAGATATAGGAAGTGAGTTCTTGAAAACATTGAATAATGGTTCACAGACCAATATCAGCCTGGAGTATAGCTCGATTCCGAAAGTATTCTTCGATACGATCAAAATCGGAATCATCAAGTCCAACCTGATCGCCATGTTTGCGGGTTTAAGTTTGGCTTTATATGTATTTGATGCTTCAATCTTAGCTAATATTGTACCAATCATCCTTTCCTTCATTGGCTCTTCTCTCATTATTGGAGCTGCAGGGGTGTTTAACAATCTGTATGATCGTGATATTGATGCGATTATGGAACGTACGAAGAAACGTCCTACCGTTACGGGACTCGTAGATACCAAGTCGGGTCTAATTCTCGGTATTGCAATCACCATCATCGGGGGCATTATGTTGTACATCGCTTCCCCATCCGCTGCTGTATTTGGTATTTTGGGTCTGTTGCTATACGTGTTCCCTTACACGATGTGGACCAAACGTACAACGATCTACAACACAGAAGTGGGAAGTCTTTCGGGTGCTGTGCCTCCACTCATCGGTTGGGCAGCCATTTCACCGGAACTGGGTCATTTCGAGATCTGGGCATTGGTCGTTACGATGCTCTTATGGCAAATGCCTCACTTCTACGGGATTGCGATTCGTCGTTTTGACGAATACAAAGCTGCTGGCGTTCCCATGCTACCCGTTGTTAAAGGCATCAGACGGACATACATTCAGACAAATGTGTATCTGGTACTGTTACTGATCTCCAGCTTTTTATTCTGGCCGATGAGTCCATTTGTCGCTATTGTGGCATTTCTGGTTAGCTTGGCCTGGCTCATTCTTAGTGTGGCTACCTTTGATAAGAAAGAAACAGAGAAATGGTCCAAACGGATGTTTATCTTCTCCATTAACCATATCACTATTATCTTCCTGGTCATCATTGCGTATTCCTTGATTGCTCAGATGATGAGATAAAAATATTCCATCTTCCCACTCGTTATAACGATAAAAAGCCTTACAGACTGTCCTCTTTCAAGGAGTCGTCTGTAAGGCTTTTTTGTTTTTTTATTATCTTTTCTAAATTTTTTAAGCTATCCAACTTTGGCGGGGGTTTGTTCCCCTTGCCACAGCAGCTGCATCTCTTCATTGGTGGCAAGCAATTCGGCCAAACTTCCCTCGGCTTCAATGCGTCCATCTTTCATCACGATAATGTGATCTGCTTTGGAAAGTGCTGCCCTGCGGTGAGAAACTGCAATGCAGGTGACATCCGGCTCTTGGAACAGCCCTTCCCATACTTGTTGTTCTGTCTCCACATCCAGTGCACTGGACAGGTCATCAAAGATAAACAGGTCCGCCTCCGTCATTAACATGCGTCCTGTGGCCGCGCGCTGAATCTGCCCGCCTGACAGCATCACCCCTCTGGGACCAACCGGGGTCTCAAGCCCCTGATCCAAATGTTTGATATCCTTCTCCATCACAGCCAGACGAATGGCTTTTTCAAGGGCTTGCTCGGTGTTACCCTGTTTGCCCTGGACGATATTTTCTTTCAACGTATCACTGAACAATCTTGGCACTTGAGGGGTATACGCGGCTCTAGGCGGCATCAGGAATGTGGCTGGATCAACAGCCGCTCCATTCCAGTGAATGTCCCCTTTTTGTTTGGGTAACAGTCCAAGAAGTGTTCGTACAAGCGTTGATTTACCTGATCCGATCCGTCCTGTAATCACAAGAAATTGTCCGCGTTTCAGACGAAAACTGATCTCTTCTATGCCATTTTCAGAATTCGGATATTGATAAGTCAGCTTATTCACCTCAAGAGATTGCAACTTCTCCTTAGGGTCCCTCTGTTCACTTACAAGCTCCGGCGGATCTTCATACAGATAAATTTCCCTCGAATCCATGATCTGATCTTCTTCCCCTGGGCGAAATAGCTTACGCATACGATCATAGGATACCTTGAGCCTTTTGTGCTGAAACACCATATAACCAAACAGTGAAATGCTAAATCCGATATTGGCCAGATAACTGGTGAATAAGGCAAAATCACCTACGGTAAAGTTCCCTGCTTTCATCTCAGCTGCACACATCAGTAGAATCAATCCGGTACAGATACTTAGAACATGCTGATTCATCGATCTCATCCACTGCTTGAACAGATTGTCTCGAAGTGCAGCCTGGCGACGATCTTCATTCAACTGGTTAAAACGTGAAGCGACGTTCTCTTCCGCCTGACCCAGTTTCAAGGCTTGCACTGCTCCAAACGTTTCCGCAATAAAACTGGTAATTCGCCCAGTCGCTTCACGATTAACCTGTGCATACTTCCGAGCCCGATTTCCGGACAGGTTGTTAAGTAAGGTAACGACCACCAACGGTAGCACGGCAACCAATGTGATCTGCCAATTAATGTTCGCCATAATGACGATAGACACAACAGCAAATACAAGACGTCCCCAGAAGTCTACCCATGATTCCACATACTCGACGACTTCATCCACATCATCCCGAAAGCGACTCATCGCTTCCCCTGGTGAAGCCGGAAGATTACGTCCCGGCCAGCGCATGATCGCTGCGAGCATGTTGGTTCGCAAAATCGCCTGAACATGATACAGATACGTAACCCATGCATAGAAGGCTACAAAAAATGTGCCCACTCTTGCCATTCGGACCAAAGCAATAAAGATAAGCGGCACAGAAAGCCACATATAGTCATTGGAACCCGCTGTCGTCCGATCAAAAAACCACTGCATCCCGATCCCGATAGCTAACGGCAAGGAATGAAATATACACCATAACAATCCGTTGATTACAAATAACAAAGGTCTAAATCGAAACAAACGGCCTATAAATCCTGCTACAGTCATGCCAATTCCTCCTCTCGGCCTGTAATGAGCAGTCTGGCATAGTGAGATGCCGGGTTACTGGCAAGTTCTTCCCTCGCTCCAAATTCCAGTACCCGCCCATCACCTAGCACCATAATCCGGTCCACTTTCTCCAGTGTAGCCAGTCGGTGAGCAATGATGACTCCGGTGGATCGTTTCATTAACTGGTCAATTGCAGATTGCAACATACCTTCGGTCGCAGCATCCAGACGTGACGAAGGTTCATCCAGAATAACCAGACTCGGTTCGGTCAGGAATACGCGGGTTAGGGCAAATAACTGCGCTTCCCCTGCCGACAATGAAGCACCACCTGCAGCCAGATACGTATTAAGTCCTTCTGGTTGTGAATTAATCCATTGGCTAAGTCCAAGACGATCCGTCGTCTCCTTGATCATCTGATCCGATACATCTCCATTGAACAGGGTCAGGTTATCACGCAGCGTGCCATCAAACAACTGCACATCCTGTGTCACCATTCCCACCCTGCGATAGAGCGCTTGTAATGAAAGCTTTGTGATATCCGTTCCACCCACACGGATCGTACCCCGATCCAGATTGTACAGCCGGAGAAGAACACGACTAAGACTCGATTTACCGCTACCTGTGCGACCGATGATTCCCAGACGTTCTCCAGGTTTAATGGCAAAAGTAATGTCCTGCAATACCGGTTTATCCTGGTTATAACTGAAGTGCACCTGACTGAATTCCAGACCAAGAGGTCCTTCCGGCAATTGCTCCTCTGTACCCTCTTCAATCACACTATGCATGGACAACAGCTCTCTGGAGCGCAGCATGCCTGATTTTGCTTTTTGGAACTCCTGCACCTGATCTCCAAGCATCTCAATCGGATCATTCAGCATCTGCGTATATTGGTAGATCAGAAATAATGTTCCGATACTAATTAGACCTTCCATATAATAATGCACACCCAGCAAAAGCACCGCAGTGACCGCCAGTGCGAACAGAACTACTGTGGTATTCCACGGAATAACCCGTAGCAGCCAGGCTTTTCTCCCCTTACGGAATACCGTGCGCATCGTGCGGTAAAAGCGGTTCATCACATAAGGCACATGACCATTTGCTTGCACATCTTCAATCCCGGCAATGCGTTCTTCAATTAATCCGAACAGAGAGGCACTTGCCGCACGTTCATTTTTGGAAGAGTCCACGCCTAGATTTCGGATAAAGACCATGAAAAGGATCGATAATAATGTGAACACGGTCATCACCAAAGCAATGGGCACATTAACACTGAACATGAATCCGAGAATTCCGGCCAGCAGTACAAAACTCCCGATCACTTGCACAATGAACATCGCGAAAAAATTGGAGATACTCGTTACGTCACCATCTACACGTTCAATCATCTCTCCAGGTGTTTTCACATTATGAAAACGCATATCAAGACGCAGGCAGTGCTTCAGCAGATCTCCGCGCAGTTGATTCGTGGCCCGCCAGGCCACGTCGTTCCCCAAATAACTGACCGCTACCGTGATGAGTTGATTAAACACGGCAACAACCAGAAATATTCCTGCGAGCTGAACAAGATTGGCGAGGACTCCCCCACTTGCTGCTGTATCGATAAATCGTTTAATAATCTGTGGATTCAAAAGCTGAAGCCCCGTTGATGTGAGCAACATGATTAAAAGTAAGGCCAGCCGTCCTTTAACGGGTTTCAGATAACGCAGCAGCCATGACATGGAGCGTTTCTCTGTTTTGGGCACAGGTCCCACCTCTTTATCGGTTTATTTATTTAAAATGAACTAAAGAACATTACATTGTAACTACGATGACAGAATAACCTTTCGATCGCTGTTACTCCCACTAGGATGAGTCATACATAATGACATTAAAATCGGGATTTCCCGCCCATAATTGATATGTAGAACATATGTTGACCATTGTACATTCTCCTTTTTAACAAGTTAGTGTTTTATAAAATAACGCTCCAAACGCTCCTTTCCATGTGAACAAATTGGGTGGAATGCATGCAAAAAAGCCATAGATGAACTAATGTTCATCTACAGCTTGTAGCCAAAAGAGATCGAATGAAATGCAAAGCATTTCAACTATCTCCTCTGCATCGCAATAATGATGAGCGTCCACGACAGAGGTGCACAAACATGACTGTCCCAACGCGATCATTGCAAAAAAATCGGATTAATGTCACTATGCTCATGCGTATTCAGTTATCGATTCGAAATCTGTATAGGCATAAACATAATCATCATCCCACCCGTTTCACATATTTGTTGTTTATTGTATTCGCTGGACTAACATCCGTCAAGATAATTTTAACTGAATTGTTATTTAATTCATGCCATTAAACTTTTCAATTCTCGCTACATACTTAATGATGTAGGCTCTGTTTGCTTTTCTCTAACAACAAGACGTCTGTGTGCTATCAGAAGAAAAGGTACTCCCAGGGCAGTCGTCAGTGCAATCGGTAGAAAGACAGCGAGTCCATTCTCCGCTCCAAATTGACTTAACAGCAACCCTCCCATGACAGGAGCAATGACACTACCGATATTATTGAAGCCAATGGTTCCGAAATACGTTCCCTTCCATTCCGGCTTTGCAATACGGTCGATGAGCATATCCATCATCGTGAACAACAGCACTTCCCCAATGGTAAATAGTATGACACTCATCATCATCATGAGTACACCTTCAGCGATTCCAACCATCATCAGACTGGTTGCAACCAGCAGGTTACCCGCAATCAGCGGAACAAGCGGTGGGAAGTTTCGGAAGGTTCTCACAAGAGGATACTGAATAATCAGTACCGTCACGGCATTCAGGGACAGCATGTACGTGAACATCTGACTTCCATTCTCAAAGATCGGGCTCCTCGCCAAGTACTGTGCCAACGTAGAACTAAAGTGGCCGTAACCCAGCACACAAAATGTGGTACCGATCAATACCGGCAGAAATACCCGGTCGCGACCGGTGGTCATAAGTGCTTCACGCAAACGTGGTGCGGTCGCCTGATGACGCTCTGGCAGATTGGCATGCTGTAGCTTGAATTGCAGAAATAATACAAGTCCATAGGCTATGTATACCAAGCCGGAAATCACAAACGGAAACGTCGATTCAGATGATCCCAGCTGAAATCCGATAATTGGCCCAAAGACCACACCGAGATTAATTGCAGCATATCTGAGGTTGAACACCAGCAATTTGTTCTCCGGAGAAGTAATATCCGATAACAGCGCTCTGGAGGTGGGCTCAAATACTGCGCGGCATAATCCGTTTAACGTATTGGCAACAAAGAACACCCATAGATGCTCAGCTGCTGAAAAAATAAAAAACACACCTGCCCAGCTAAATACCGAGATTAACATCACGATTTTGCGCCCGATTCGGTCCGAAATATAACCTCCATAAAAGCTGACCATAACACCTGCCAGCGAGCTAACGGCCACAGTAATACCGGTCTGGGTCGGTGTAGCATCTAGCACACGAGTCAGATAGATGGATAGAAACGGGATGCTCATTGACGTCACAAGACGTCCAAACATGGTTCCGATAATGATCGTCCATGCCAGGGGGTGAATTTGTCTTAAATATTGCTTCATGCGAACTTCTCCTATTCTTTCTAGATGCTTCAAAAGCGGACTTTTTGAACAACCTCTACTAATCCGTGTTCAAAAAGTTCGGTTTTCAGTACCGAGAAGTTGGGATTAAGCTAGAAATGGAGTAGCGGAGCGTAGGGAAAACTACGTGAGCAACGGACATTTCGGCTGAATTCCATATTCGATGCTGATGATGCCTTTAGGCATCTTTCGTAATCAAAAGCGGACTTTTTGAACTACCTCTACTAATGTATAATTGTAAGGATAAAAGGGGGAAAGAAAAGTGTAAACATATGATCACACTTTTCACCTTTAATAGAGGAGTCATGACCATGGATACCCTGCATACACACTTTATAAGGCTCGCCGGGGCCGAACAACTTTCATTCAAGCTCCATGAACCTGTAGCGGTAACGATTGATAGCCTGTCCGCTGCCTTGTGCTGCACCCCTCGCAATGTGAAATTCATTCTCAGAAAATTGGAGGAACAAGGCTTTATCCATTGGCAGCCTGGGCGTGGTCGTGGACATCATTCGGAGTTAACGATGCTGCGTAGCATGAATGAAGCGTTGGAAGCGAGTTTTACCGAACTTCTGGCTAAAGGCAAAATGAAAGATGCTATTGAACTCATCGGAACCGTTCAGATGGATGATACATTGCGAGAACAGCTCATGCTCTCCCTTCATCAACAGATGGGATTTCACGGCCACGATGAAACTGCCTCTGGTCAGGATATCCTGCGCATCATGAGGTCACGCCAGTTAGGTGGTTTGGACCCAGCCTTTGTTTATACTGCATTTGAAACCTACCTATTAAGCCAGGTCTGTAATACATTGATCACTTATGATGCCAAGACGGAATCATTCCTGCCAGCATTGGCGCACATGTGGGAGTGTAGCGAGGACCATCGCTTATGGACCTTCTATCTTCGCAAAGGTGTACGTTTCCACAACGGACGTATCATGACGTCCAGGGATGTGCAAGCGACATTGCAACGATTGATTGATATGCATAGTCCGTCCATCTGGTTGTATCGGGATATTGAACGAGCAGAAGTAGCTGGTGATTACTGCATCAAGTTTGTTCTACATCGTCCTAATCGGTTTTTCTTGCATCTGTTCAGTTGTATTCGGATGACAATCCTGCCCTACGATTACAATGTAGCCAATACATTGGTAGGTACCGGTCCTTTTCAGATCTCTGAGCTGAATGAAGATGTGCTGGAGCTTACCGCTTTTGATGCGTACTACGGCATCCGGCCACATCTGGATCAAGTCCATTTCTGGTTTGTGCCTGACCTGAGTCCGAATGATCGCTATTATGAGCTACCGGGTACAGATCGATTAAGTCTGGCAACAGGCTGTGATCAGACGAACAGTATCAATTATCCGGCGCTGGGTTGTCAGTATATGCTGTTCAATTTTCACAAGGAAGGCATCCATCATCATCCCCTATTTCGACAAGCCCTGCGTATCGTCTATGATTCGGTCGCGCTTGTCCGAGATCTCGGTGGGAATCGGATCACACCGGCCAGCAGCTTTCTGCCCTGGAGAAGTGCAGCCCAAGACTGGACCGCTGCCTCTCTTGAGCATGCTCGTGAATTGTTGCGTAATTGTGGGTACCAGGGTGAGAAGATAACATTATCGTATAAGTATAATAAAGATGCAGACGTTGCGGAGTGGTTTCAATGTCGTGCAGCGTCCATCGGTCTGAACATCAGCATGCAAGCCGTTGTGGATTATTTCAACTCAGAGGAAACCACGAACGCACAATTGATCCTCGCTGAAGAGATACTGGAGGAAGATTGGCAGTACGGCATGATTCATTTTTTCAAAAACCTGTCCAACCATTTTCATATGTGTATGTCTCCTGCATTCCAGTCTCTACTGGATGACAAACTCGATCATTTCGCAAAGCTTCATCGGGCAGACCGTACTGCGCTCCTGGATGAAGCTGAAGCATTGCTACGTGATCATTGTTGGATCTTGCATGGCTGTCACATGAACAAGCAGGCTGAACTGGATCAGAGCATCTTCGGCATGCAGATAGCAGAATTCGGTTATCTGGACATCTCCAAATTGTGGATCAAAAATCCTTAGAGATTTGTGCATAAAAAAGCTGCTAGCCTATTTATGATAAGCAAGCAGCTTTTTACTCATGAATCCATTTGTAGCGCGTTCAGAGATTATTTTTGATGTAATAGGTCTCCAATGCTTGCATAATGGACTCGATTTTTATCGGTTTGCTGACATACGCATCCATGCCTGCCTTCAAGCAGTTTTCCATGTCTCCTCTTACGGCATTTGCAGTTACCGCAATAATGAATGGACAACTCTCGGGGTGCAAAGCATTTTTTATCGCTTTTGTCGCTTCGAATCCATTAAGCCTTGGCATATGCACATCCATGAAGACAATATCATATGAAGTGTGTTTGACCGCCTCGACTCCCTCAACACCGTCGGCCACATGATCCACGAAGTGCCCTTTTTTCTCAACGATTCTGCTAAGGACGAGTTGATTCACCTCATTGTCTTCTGCAATTAAAATCCGTAAGGCTGATGTTCTGCTCTTCTTCTGCTGTTGATCCAACCTGTTGCTCTCTTCACCGTTATTTAATTTAAATTGGGCGGTAAATATAAAGATTGTACCCGGTTCATCCGATTCCTCGATCCAGATCTCACCCTGCATAAGCTCCACCAGTTTCTTGCTAATGGCAAGGCCGAGACCGGTACCTTGAGGTTTGCGGGTCATAAAATTCTCCAGTTGGTAGAAAGGTTCAAATAATTGTTGTTTCCTCTCAGCCGGAATGCCAATGCCCGAATCTTTTACCTGAAAATAAAGCTGCACGTTATTGCCGCATTGCTCCTTAACTCCCACTTTAACTTCCACGCCGCCTTCTGAAGTGAATTTGACCGCGTTACCGATGATATTGGTAAGTACCTGTTTAAGACGATAAGCATCACCATACACCGGAGTTGGAATAGCATCTTCTACGCACATACGAACATCCAGCTTCTTTTCACGAGCCAGTGGTTTTACGATTTGCACCGTCTCGGTTACGATTTCTACGAGATCAAAAGGATCTTCTACCAGATCGGTTTTGCCTGACTCGATTTTGGAAAAATCAAGAATATCATTAATGATGGCCAACAAGGAATCTCCACTCTTCTGGATGATTTCAATATATTCCTTTTGTTCCCCGCTAAGTCCAGGAGTATCCAAGAGCAAATCCGTCATCCCAATTACACCGTTCATAGGTGTGCGGATTTCATGACTCATCATCGCCAAAAATTCACTTTTGGCCTTATTCATTCTCTCCGCTGTCTCTTTGGCTACAAGCAGTTTTTTCTGCTCCGTAATATCCTTCGCAATCAGGTAAAACCCGACATTGGATTTATTAATAATGATTGGAGCAAGCGTAGCCAAGACTTCTGTCTCAGATCCATCCGTGTGCCGAACAGCGTTGATCTCCTTTTCAGCCATCTCATAATTACTGCCCAGAATCAGACCCAGATTACTGGCTCCGATAAATCTGCTAATGCTTGTGTCGATCATTTCAGCCACGGGACAACCCGTCATTTTCACCGCTACTGGATTTGCATTCATAATGTTACCATCCATGTTAAACGAGATAATGGCGTCATGATTGTATTTCTTAAGCGAAGTGTATCGCTCCACAGATTCCTGCAATTTAAATTCGATGCGCTTGCGTTCAGTAATATCCTGTATTGTTCCGTTTAGCTGGACTGGCTGACGATTCTCATCGAGCGTAATCAATCCGCGCAAGTGAAGATACTTCTCATTTCCATCAGAGCTGATGTGTTTGTATTCAAAATCGAGCGGTTCACCCTGTTTAACCCCTGTAATATGTTTTTGTAAGGAGGCTAAATCTTCGGAATCCATAACATCAAAAACATCACTTACTCGATATGGTTTGCAGGTGCGTTCGAGTTCAAAAATCTCAAAGATCTGATCTGAAAATGTAATGTGGTCTTTGACCATATCCCATTCCCAACTACCAATTAAGGCAATACGCTCAGCCTCAGCACTGATATCCTTTTGTTTTTTTCGCTCTGATACATCTCGTCCAATCGAAAGTATCTGCTGTCCATGCTCAGCATCACCAAAGACTTTGTATGTGGTTTCAAACCAAAGGTAATCCCCCTCTTTATGGCGGACCCTGATATTCAACAGATTACCTTTCGTCAAGTCCATCTGTGAGATCCGTTCCAGATCTTGTGGGTGGAAGTATGCGTTATTATTTTGACCAATTACTTCTTCTGGCGAATAACCCAGTAAACCTTGAACTGAGGGTGAGCAGAATCGACAAACACCCTCCTGATCGGCAATATAGATGATCTCCTGAGCATGATCCGTAATAAGTTTGAACATCTCTTCAGTATGCAGAAGCTTTTGTTCAGACATTTTACGGTCAGTAATATCAACAATGTGGCAAATAAAGTAAAGAGGTTCATCCGTAATTTCGCTTCGAACCAAGGAAACATGTAATGACGTCCATAAGATGTCACCATTTTTATTGATGTAACGCTTTTCGTATTGATTTTCTTTTGAGTTCCCTTCAAGTAGCTCGTAACTACAGATCACATCTTGTGGTGAATCCTCCGGATGCGTAATATCCTGGTAACTTAGATCCATTAATTCATCACTTGTATAACCTAGCATGCAGCAAAAAGCAGGGTTCACTTTCATCCATTGTCCTGTTGGAGCAACGAGTGCAATTCCAATAGGCGCTTGATTATAGATCTGCTCGAACAATTCATGATGATCGACCTTTTGAACCTGCATTGTAAGCTCTCCTTTTGGTATATATACTTTAGATAAAGATTGTCGAAATATAAATTTGGCCTAATGTAATTTACTTCATAACAATTAATCCGTTTTAAAACACAATACCTGCTTAATACCCAGAAATTCAGCTGTTGAAACAAATCTTTTTAAGAGATTTGTGTCTTTAAAACCAAACAAGGCCCGGAATCCATCCACATGGAATCCCGAACTTTGTCATTATATATCATTATAAGTCATATGTTGCAAGGAATTGCGAGAAAATGGTTCAGTGCTCCCGCCCTACGAGATAATCCAATAAATGTCTCAAGAAGGGAATGGGTTTCGGCATCTCGTTCAATGCATCTGTAGCAAGACAATAATGCTCCCACATCTCTTTTTTCGCGCCTTCATCACCGAGAATAGACACAAAGGTTGAATTGTTGTTCCGCTCATCCTGACCTGCAGGTTTCCCAAGAATGAGGTGATTTCCCTCGAAATCCAGCAAGTCGTCCTTGATCTGGAAGGCGATCCCCGCATGATAAGCGAACTTTTTCAGCGTAGCCATCTCCGGTTCCTTCACTTGGGCAAGTATCGCTGGCATAACCAGGGCAGCTTCGAAGGCAATGCCTGTTTTGTAAAAACAGATCATGTTCAACTGCTCCAGCGTCAATGCCTTGCCTTTGGAGTTCAGATCCATCGCCTGCCCCATACACATATCCTCTGCTTTTTCAGCCGAATACTGAATGAGTTTGAGCACGGTCGCCGCATCAAAACGATCCAATGAGGATTGCTCTCCAATCGCCTTCTGGATAAGAAATAGACCGGTAAGCTCTGCTGTGGCACTATTGTGCACATGGTGCAGCGTGGAACGTCCACGCCTTGTCGAAGCATTATCCTGCGTAGGCAGATCATCAAAGATCAGGGAAGCGGTATGCATGTACTCCAATGATCTTAGCAGCGGAACGATGGATGATTCAGGTAGACCATACTCGCGCACACCCATAACCCAAGTTAATATGGGGCGTAGCCTCTTTCCGTCTCCCTGCAAACTATAATTAGCCGCATCGATCAGCGTTTCTTTCATCTCATGAAGGCCACCGGGCTTTGCAATCTGCAACTCCACATTAATCTGTTCGCGAACCGTTCGAATGGTCTGTTTGAACTCCTCTTTCTCCTGCTTGTCATTTTTCAATTGAAGCACAACCTGATCCCGTAACAATTTATCAAGGAAATCAACGTCATCTGCTTTTCGCACCATCTGTTGAACCAGTTGATTGAATTCAGGCTGCCCAGAGGCAAAGATCGTCATCACTTCATCATATTTTTGCTGCCCCAACCGTTCTTTACAACGCTTCAGACCGTTAATGGCACGATCCAGTATGACCTCGCGGGTCTTGGCGTCCGAGTTATATACATCATGGATTAGATGAGAGATGACTGCCCAATACAATTCATATGGATTAATCAAGTCGGGACGCAAATCTCGATACTTCAAATAGTACGTATACGGAGTTACTGCCTCCTCTTCCATATCGTCAAACATATCGGCAAAATCATCAGCCAACTGATTATATATCCCGTAATAGAACGTCCGCAGATCAAATCCTTCATCCACCGGTGCACTGAGAACAGACCGGACGATTAATCGGGAAGAAGAGGATTTGATAATAATCGGAATGTACAATTCTTCATTGCTATAATTCGCATTGGCTAATTTCTTGTTGCGATCGATCTCCTGAGACTGAAAGAACACATAGGATTGCTCTAAGAACGTGCGCTGTTTCTCTGGATGCTGGTAGTTCTTGATGTACTCAAATGCTTCCCGAAGCTCCGAATGTACATATTCAATCACTTCAAGGTTGCTGCCTTTCCACTCCCCCAGATCAGGTACGACCCCGGTAAGAAGTGCATCGCGTATCATCATGGAATATTGTTCTTTTTCCTGAACAGTCAAAGCTTGAGAATCCAGCAGATCATCCACAAATGGATACGTCAAACCATACGAATAACCAAGTCGAATCGCAGCATCAAATCTCCGGGCACGTTCTTCTGGTGGTGTCTGCTCATTCATCTCATCGTCCACATGAAGGACCACGCCAAGAATGATCTTGATCAGCTTCCGCTGCGCCTGCTCTGCATCCAGCTCCTTAGGGATGTTGGATGCTACATTCTTTAATTTGTTCATCACCCAGATGACAGCCGTTTCAATGTGCTCCTTCTGTCCCCACCGGTACAACGCAGCCAGACTGATATAATCAGGCTGTCCTTTGCGCCCAGTGGCAGAGCCCATAAAGTATTTTTTGGTATTCTGGACAACGTTCTGAATTCGGGTCTGCGTACCCGGAGAATCAAGGGCTTGCCCCAGATCCCGCATATAAATATAGGAGATACTCCGATCCAGGTAATCATCCAGCTTTCCTGTAGTATTCAGCCAGTGGATATATCTATGAACATCCCGGGGATCCGGTTTTCTTTTGCTAGGTGATAAAAGAGAAAGCCAGGCAAAACGATGAATATGTTTCTTTTGCCATACATGAATATCTTGGGTAAGTGCTGTCGTATACGTATTATCGTTAAGTTGCTGCATAAGAGAAGTAAAATACTGAGATGCTTTCTGCTCAGCTAGCCGATATCCTGCATCAGCCTGTTCTGTAAGTACGTTATTCATAGGGTGGATACCTCAACTTCTATTAATGTTAAACATGTATCCATGAAAGGAGATGAGGTGCTCCATGGACGAAAACTGAACTCATTTGATCGTGTATCCAACGCTTCAGCTCATGTTCATAACCTTTATACGGCGATCCAACCGTTTGGTTACGAAATCGTCATTGTTCATTCCCATATACGTGATTTTACAGAATGGAAGACCAGACTTTGACCGCTGTGATGGCGATAAGTACGATTAATGCATATCGAAGTACCCTCACATTGATCATCGAACTAACCCGTGAACCAAGGGATGCCCCGAGCAGACTGCCGATCACCGTATAGATGATGGGTTCCATCGGAATGTCTCCACCCGTAATTTTCCCTATAACGCCGCCGATTGCGGAGATAAATACAATCGCCAGTGAAGAAGCAATCGTCGTTCGTACGGGGATGTTGAGAATCGTCAGCATGATGGGAATAAGGATAAAGGCACCCCCCGCACCAACAATTCCTGATACAATGCCTACTGCAAAAGCAGTGCCTGCTGCAATCCATCGGTTAAACACCAGTGGAGCTGAGGTATCAAGTTTTCCCTTTCCGGGAATCAGCATAAGCACAATCGCCATGATCGCTAGAATGCCATAGATCAGATTAATAACCCTTCCGTCCAGATGACCGGATATGAACCCGCCAATCAGACTGCCAGCAAGAATGCTGGAACCCATGTACAGCACCAATCCGCGGTGAACGATCGCCCCACCACTTCTACCCGTTCGTACTTTTCTGCGGAATGCAATCACACCGGCAAGTGAAGCAAAAAATACTTGAAACATACTAATCGAAGATACCTGATGTGCTGAGAACGGCTCCAATCCCATCCAGGATGGAACATATAACAGCAGCGGATAATTGATAATGGCCCCACCAATACCCAACAAACCGGAGAAGAATGAACCGACCAGACCCAGTATAAACATGATGACAAAAAGCAGAAGATCCATCGGTTATGCGCTTCCTTTCGTGCAATATAAATCTCATTTCGATATCACTCAAAAGTGGTATACACAGCGAATATTATCCGTTATAATGAAAACCAAGTAAATTAATCTGAAATGAGTGATTAAGCATGTTTAACGTGTTGAAGACTCTTTTTGAAAATAAATGTCCACAGTGCAACGAAAAATTACAAGTTCATAACGATGCGTTATGCTCGACCAAAACTTGTTCTCAATGTCATTACAAAGAAGAGAGTTATGGCTCTCTCGGAGTTCGAATTGTATATGACACCACAAAATGATAAAAAGCTATAGCCTTGTTAATTGTATCACGATCTCTGAAATTTCGGGATGATTCGACAAACTTATTTCCCTCTCATATGCCACGATTACTTTATAATGAAAATACAAAAACGGTGCAAAACGAATAAATCGTTCTGCACCGTTTTTTTCTGTTTTTTGAGATGAGTTGCCTTAATTATAAAAGGGTACTTATTTAGTTTTGAAGCTGAGGAATCCATCATCTACGGCTACGGTTGTACCATTAACTGCACTGGCTGCATCACTGAACAGGAATGTAACCACACTGGCTACTTTCTCGGGTTGAATAAGCTCTCCACGCATATGTTGAGTAGCAAGTGCATCCTTCATGGCTTGGTCATCACCCAGAATCGGTGTTTCGATAAAGCCAGGTGCTACACCAACTACACGAATTCCATGCTCAGCAAGTTCCAATGCACCGGATTTGGACATCATAACAACAGCAGCCTTGGCTGCGTTGTAGTTGAAGCTACCTACTGCAGCAACACTTCCATAGATCGAAGCTGTATTTACAATGGTACCCTGTACGTTCAATTCAACCATTTTTTTCGCGCCATAATACATACCGTAGTATACACTGTGCTGATCTACATCAATGACTCTGTGATAGGATTCCGGGTCCATCTCCAGAAATGGCTTCACAAGTCCAATGCCTGCGTTATTGAAAATACCGCTTAACGTACCGTATTGCTCTACGGTCCAGTCGATCAGGGCTTTGATCTCGTCCCCTTTGGATACATCCACTTTGTACGCGCCCGCTGTTCCGCCTGCTGTCTCAATCTCTGCCGCAAGCTTCTTCGCTCCGTCTTCATTATAGTCAGCGACAACAATAGTCGCACCTTGATCCGAAAGTTGAAGTGCTGTTTCTTTACCAATACCACTGGCTCCACCTGTAATAATGATTACTTTTCCATTGTGTTGAGTCATGACTCAGCTCTCCTTTGGCAAAATATATTTAAGTGTAGTTCAAAACTTATAGTAAGTAACTATATTTTATTAACTTATATACTTATCATACGCTTCTATCCCAACCTTGTCAAACAATATAGGATAGTTACCTCTATATGTAAATAAATTCACACCATTTACATATAGGTATTATATAGTCTTGCTAGTATGAGGCTAAATATTCATCGGAATCGGCAAGCCTCTTCTCAAAATCAGGACTATCCTTACTTAGAGGCCTTCGGCTAATATCCGTTTCAAAAATTGTCCCGTATAGGATGCCTGAACTTCAGCTACCTGCTCTGGTGTGCCTGCGGCCACAAGCTCACCACCGGCTGCTCCGCCTTCTGGACCAATATCAATAACCCAATCGGATTCGCGAATCAGTTCCAGACTGTGCTCTACAACAACAACAGTATTTCCGGACTCCACCAGTTTATCCAGAAGGACATGAAGCTGCTTGATGTCTGATGGATGAAGGCCAGTAGTTGGTTCATCCAACAGATAGAGCGTATGCTTGTTGGTCTTTTTACTTAATTCTTTTGCCAATCTGATCCGTTGCCCTTCACCGCCTGACAACGTTTTGACGGATTGTCCCCACTGAAGATATCCAAGTCCAACTTCACACAGCATCTCGACAAGATCAGCGATTTTGGTCTGGATTTTCAGAAGCGGCAGACTTTCCGCCACGGACATGTTCAATAGATCAGAGATTGAGAAACCTTCATATTGCACCTGTAATACTTCTTCCTTAAACCGTTTGCCTCTGCAGTCATGGCAGGTCACTTCCAGATCAGGAAGAAAGTTCATATCTACAGATAATACACCCAGACCCTGGCAGGTTTCACAGCGGCCCCCGGGTGTATTGAAGGAGAAGTGTTTGGCCGTAAGCTTCCGTGCCTTGGCATCAGGCAAACTAGCAAACAGTTGGCGCAGGTGGGTATACACGTCCGTGTAGGTGGCAACATTAGATCGTTGCATTCTGCCCATCGGCGTTTGATCAAAAATAACGATATCACCTACGTGCTCCAAACCTGTTATCTCTTCACAACCTGTTAGTTTCTGACCTGACTCCATACCCTGTGCAAGGATATCAAATACAAGCGTAGATTTGCCGGACCCCGAAACACCCGTTACGGAGATCAGTGTGCCTAATGGAAAAGATACAACCGGAATATCGATGTTGCGCAAATGCGCTCTCCGAATAGCAAGATGCTGCCCCGTACCTGTTCTTCGGTTATAAGAGGGACTAGCCACAGATTCATTTCTCAGATACGCTCCCGTAACCGAATGTTCACTTATCATTAAATCCTCCAGGCTCCCCTCTCCTACCACTAGTCCTCCATTCAATCCAGCTCCTGGACCAATGTCAATCACATGATCTGCTGCACGCATCATCTCAATATCATGTTCAATGACAAGAACCGTATTGCCCAGATCACGCAACTCCTGAAGCACACGAATCAGGCCAACCGTGTCCCGTGGATGAAGTCCTGTCGTTGGTTCGTCCAGGATATACAGAACACCGGTTAAACCGGAGCCTAGAAGTGATGCGAGTCGCAATCGTTGGGTTTCGCCACCAGACAGGGTTACCGTTTGACGATCCATGGAGAGATAGCCAAGTCCAACATCCATAATGCGTTGCAGCTTGTTGGGCAGTTCATGAAGGATTGGATTCAGGAGGTGGTGCGCTTCAGGTGAGATTATCTCTTGTAGCCCAAGTGTCCATTCCAATACGTTGCTGAACGACCAGTTGGTTACTTCGGAGATGGAAACATCAGCTACGTGTACAGAAAGCACCTCTTTTTTTAATCGAGCTCCCTTACACTCGGGGCACCGTTGTTGATGAAAAAAACCTCCGTCTTTTTCCGTTGTGCCAGCCTCGCCTTCCTTTTCCTTATAGCGACGCCACAGTCCTGGGATCACACCTTCAAACTTGGTTCCCTGGATCGGTTTTATCGGAGGGTAATGTCGTTTGAATTGTTCGCTATCCACACCGTAATACAACAAATCACGCTCGATTTCACCGAACTCTTTCAATGGAAGATCCGCGTCGAATTCGAATCCGAAGTGTTTGCTGGCTGCAACCAGAATGCGGATCTGGATATCACGATGTACACCATTCAACGAAGCTACCCCTCCCTCTCGTACACTGAGTTCCGGATTAAATACAGCTTCTTCATTGATCGTTGCCACATGACCTAGTCCACTGCATTGTTTACAGGCTCCCTCCGGTTTATTGAACGAAAAGTGTGACATGCCCAATTTTTCAATCACCGCACTACAATGAGGACAATTCATCGTTGCATGATCCATGTACTCATCTTCCTCAGCAAGGTGACCTGCAGGTTCCACAGTTGGTGAGATGATACCATTACAAGCGGGACATAATCGCTCCCCAAGTCTGGAAAAAATGAAGCGAACGAACGTGTAAATATCTGTCACTATGCCAACCGTAGAACGTGGATTTCGATTGGTCACGTGCTGTCCCACACTAATTGATGGTGATAGTCCTGTAATGGATTCCAATTTCGGTTTGCTGATCGAATCCGATGTTAATCCCATCGATTCCATGTATTGTCTCTGGCATTCCCGTTGAAGGGTATCCATCGCCAGCGTTGATTTGCCTGAACCGGATGGACCTGTGATAACGACCAGCTTATACTTCGGAATTGAAAGCGAAATATTCTTCAAGTTGTTCTCGCGTGCCCCTTTAATCCGAATTGCGTCTCTCAAACCAATCGTCCCCTTTGCAAATAAGTACAATGTCCGTTAAAATGAGTTGAATTTATTATACGTCAATCTAGTATCTCCATAATCAATTATCTTGTTAATCTAATATCTCGATAATCAAGATATATGTCATCTTAAGAGGAGGCCTACCTTTTGTCAAGAGATCAACAGCAGCAACCTACAGCATTGCAGGAGAATTTTACATTAAGAATGCGGAGTCTGGGCACGCGCACCGTGTTATATCAGCAGCATGTGGCTGCCTCTCTGGGCTTGTACAACAACGATTTTATATCCGTCGATATCCTGCGTGAAAAAGGTCCAATTACCGCAGGTGAATTGTCAAAACTTACAGGTCTGGCTACAGGAAGCGTAACAACGTTAATTGACAGGCTAGAGAAAAATGGTTTTGTTCGCCGTGAAAATGACCCTAATGACCGCCGTAAAGTTATTATTGTTCCGTTGTATGAGAACAAAGAAGAGGTCAGTAATACGTATCTCACCCTTCATTCCGCTATGGTTGACCTCGCTTCCACATATACTGAGGAAGAACTGGCGCTTATTACAGGATTTCTGAGTAAAGCAGGAAATGTATTGGATCAACAGATTGATGATCTAAGCTCCAAGATCCGTAGCAAATCATCTTCCTGAACACTGTTAAAGTTGGATTAAAAAAAGAAAAGACGATATTCCCGATTAGTCAACATGACTTCGGTATATCGTCCTTTTTTTGTTGTTCAGATATTTTTTACATCATATTACTCGATATCATTCCAATTTTATTCGTTCCCAAGCCCGCTAAGCGGATCTTTCAAATTATTAATGTTGGTGATTAGTTCAGGAATGCCCGTCTTCTCCCAATTTTCTGCCGTAAAACCTTGCTCTGCAATTGTATTCTCGAAATTGTCTACAACTTCTGTTAATTGAGTATTGTAACTAACCAGATTTTCATGAATGCTCTCTCCTATTGCAGGAGCAGTCAACTGAGAAAATTCACTTGCTTCTGCTTGGATCAGATCGATTTTCTCCTGAATCTGCGTTGTGATCTCCGGATTATTCGCCGCACTCGATGCGAGCTCTTGCAGATCAGCCCCGGCGTTTGATACCTGTTCTATATAATCAGTAGCCCCACTCACATAATTTAAACTTTGATTGGCTTGTTCCACGACAGAACAGGCTGAAATCAGCAGAATACTTGATGCAATAAGGCCTGTCATCATTAATGTGTGCTTTCTTTTTCTTATAAACATGATCATCTCCCCTTCTCCTGATCGGAATCCTTGTTCCAAGTCCATGATACCTTTTCAGACTGCTTCATTGCAAATGAGTCTGCAGCCAACGTTATTAACATGTATAATAGTAAAATCACACGGTAAAGGGATGTCATGATTATGCTTCAAGCCTTGAACCAACGCTTGAACCGCATCATGCCACTGATTACCCCAATCAGTATTATTATTGGCGTGTTATGCGGGAGTTTTCTTTCTTCTTATACCTTTTTATCTCCTTGGCTTTTTGCGTTCATGACGTTCGCTGGAAGTATCAGTCTGGGGATACGGGATTTTGTGAACGTGCTGAAGAAGCCGTTCCCCTTGTTTGTATGTCTGTTTATTTTGCATTTGGCGATGCCTCTAATTGCTCTTGGTATGGGTCATCTGGTTTTCCCTACAGATGCGTACACCATAACGGGCCTTGTTCTGGCAGCCGTGATTCCGACAGGAATCAGCAGCTTCATCTGGGTCAGCATCTATCGGGGCAATATTGCACTTACGCTTTCCATCATCCTGATTGATACCATGCTTGCTCCTTTTGTTGTACCCGGCGTGTTATCCCTGTTAATCGGCACTAGTGTCACACTGGACACGGCAGCCATGATGAGCAGTCTGTTTTGGATGATTGTTGTACCATCCCTTCTCGGTATGCTGCTGAATGAGTGGACCAAAGGCGCCATTGTCCCGGTCTGGGGACCGAGGTTGAATCCATTATCCAAATTGTTCATGGCATCAGTCGTCGCGATTAACGGATCTGTCGTTGCACCTTACTTGGCTGATTTCAACTGGAAGCTCGCTGGACTTGCGGTCATCATTATTTTCCTGGCGTCATTCGGTTATGCACTGAGTTACTTCATCGCCCGATTGTTGGGCTGGAATGAGGCTGATCAGGTCGCTCTGGTGTTCAATGGAGGTATGCGTAATATTAGCGCAGGTGCAGTACTCGCTGTTTCTTATTTTCCGCCACCTGTTGCTGTCCCAGTCGTGCTTGGCATGGTATTCCAACAGATGCTTGCTTCATTAACAGGTTATCTGCTCGGTCGTCGCTCTCAGCTTCTGCAAAAGTCGGATAAGACATCTGCGGCCTAACAAAATACTGGAATGTAAAAAAACGCCGACACAATTGTCGGCGTTTTGCATTGGATTGCTTTTATTACTACAAGTGCTACGATAATGCTACGTTTCGTAAACCTAGTAATCAGTTCCTGAAAATGCTGCTGTTAAACCTAAAGCTAAGATAAGAATGTAAAACACAATTCCGATGGCTAACCATAACAATGATGCTTTTGCGTAATTTGCTTTGGAAGGGTTCGAATTACCAAACGCCCAAACAAACAACATGATGATGTTAACAAGTGGAATAGCCAAAAGCAATAACGTGAGCATCCAACTACCAAAACTAACTGGCTGTGATCCTGGTTTATGTACGGCTTGATTAGGAGCTGCTTGCATAATAATAAAGTCCTCCTTTCTTCATCTATATAATAGCTATCTGCTAAGACAATGTCCTTCTAAATTAGAGAAGAAAAGTTTGCCGTTAATAAAAATAACTGAAATCTCATGATTTTACAATGTAATATTTTCCATATAAAAATTAATATAATAAACTATTGAATAGCAGCATGAGTAAACCTGCTTCGCTTACTAATGATTGTCCACAATAGAAAAAAACCATCAACGAGTGATGGTTTTACTCTAATCATTTTCAGAAGTATGTTGCTGCTCATGATGCCGTACACTTATTTCGGTTGAATATATCCTTCAGCTTTAAGCAGTTCTGCGATTAGAACCGCACCACCTGCCGCTCCGCGGAGCGTGTTGTGGGACAATCCAACGAATTTGTAATCATAGAGTGAATCTTCGCGAAGTCGGCCTGTGGAGACACCCATTCCGCGTTCGATGTCACGATCCAGTTTTGTCTGTGGTCTGTTCTCTTCTTCAAAATACGTAATGAACTGTTTTGGTGCACTTGGCAGAGCCAGTTCCTGCGGACGGCCTTTGAACTGCAACCAACGCTCCAGAATTTCGTCTTTACTTGGTTTTTTCTCGAAGTTTACAAACACAGTAGCCAGATGTCCATCCGTTACTGGAACACGAATACATTGGGTTGTAATTAATGGAGCCGATGCTTTGACGATCTCATTATTTTCGATGCTGCCCCAGATCCGGAGTGGTTCCTGCTCACTCTTCTCTTCCTCGCCACCAATGTATGGAATGACATTATCGAGCATATCCGGCCAGTCCGTAAAGTTTTTACCTGCTCCCGAGATTGCTTGATACGTGGAAGCGACAACCTGAGTCGGTTTGAACTCACGCAAGGCGTGCAGCGCTGGCACATAGCTCTGAATTGAGCAGTTAGGTTTTACGGCAATAAATCCGGTTTTTGTACCCAGACGTTTGCGTTGAGCTTCAATCACATCCAGATGTCCCGGGTTAATCTCAGGGATTACCATTGGTACATCTGCTGTCCAGCGGTGAGCCGAGTTATTGGACACGACAGGTGTGCCTGTTCTAGCGTAAGCTTCTTCGAGCGCTTGAATTTCATTCTTTTTCATATCAACCGCACAGAAAATAAAATCAACCTGGCTGGCAAAAGCCTCAACCTGGGAAGCATCCTGAACAACGATTTTCTTCACAGCTTCCGGAATAGGAACTGCGAGTTTCCATCTGCCTTGTACGGATTCTTCATATGTTTTACCTGCCGAATTGGCGCTTGCAGAAATAGCTGTTACTTCAAACCATGGATGTTGATCAAGGAGGTCCACAAAACGCTGACCCACCATTCCTGTTCCTCCGACAATACCAACTTTCAATTTTGCTGACATTCAATCATCATTTCCTTTCGGTTTAAGTGATTCTTCTCTTCAAATCAATGTCATAACTCACTAAAAACGTATTATGAAATTGACTTCCTAATTAACACTATTCAGGCAATTCCAAAGCGTGTAGTCACAGCCCGGAAAAACCAAAAAATCCCATCCCCAAGACAATAGTCTCAGGGACGAGATTGAACTCTCGTGGTACCACCCAGATTCGCCAATATGTCACCATATCCGCCTCTTCAAGTAAAGGTTTACAACCATGTTGCTAGCTGTAGACCGTTCATACTCTAGCTCTGTAACAGGAGCTCCTGTCACACCATCCCTTAATGCTAAGTTCCGATGTGCTGCTCTGAGTCTTTATTCAATAAAAAGTTCTTTACTCCTTTTCAGCTACCGGAGCTCTCTTTGAAAGAATGAATTTTTATCTACTCGTCTCTTCGTCGCATTTGATATTGCGATTATAATATCAAAATTACCGTGATGAAGTAAACACATTTTTTTAGATCATGGAATTTATTCGTTATTTCCTTACTGTTTTTTGGCAACCATTGCATACGTTCCCAGTGGGCTCCCGGGCCCTGAGACATGATGTGTCTTAAGTAATTTCAGTTCGGAAAGAAGAAGTGTCTTTACTTTGTCTGGGATTGGAAGCATTTGCAGTTCCACAGGCGCTTCTTGCAGTGTCATTTCGGTTTCCCAGCGACCGTCCTGCAGCTCAGGAGAATGGATCGAAGTCTCTTCCTTAATCGTCCAGCCTGCCGCAGAGACAAGCTCTTGGATATCCTCCGGTGTAAAAAGCGTGCGCACATTGGAGAAGCTGTTCTCCTTGTAACATTCGACCTGAGACTGAATCAGAACGGATAACCAATGTGAGAGCTGGCTCACATCTGTAACTCGCGCATCCCATTCTGCAAAACATAACTGATGTCCCCACGTTCTAACCTTGCTAAGAATCTGGGCGAGTTCGTCAAACGATTTCAAGTACCAAGAACAATGGGAAAGTACGATAACATCAAACTCATTCTCGGCGAATTGAGCCTGATCACTTAGAATGTCAAAATCATAATCCATTCGAATTCGATCACCCAGTGGAGATCTCCGCAGCTTGGCTGCCGCTTCCCCTACAGTCAGCGGTGCACCATAATCCTCTGGTGCAATATCTACACCATGAACGTACCCATTCTCCCCTACCAGATGTGCAAGCACGGCCGTTGTATCTCCCTGACCACATCCGATTTCCAGAACCCGGCTGCCTTCCTGTATCCCCCAAAAGAGTCCCAGTTTCATCCGATGCTCGGTCTGAATGTACTGAATGGCGGCGTTGTCCTCCACGTCCATATACTTAATAAGGTCCCTGATGATAGATTCATTCATGATTCCTCACCCCTCAAAGAGCAACTTGGACTTCTGGCTCATTGTAGCGTTACAGAAAGCAATGTACAATGCTGGAGTCTAGACAGACAGAACCATGGTACGAGGAGACCCCGTCCTAAAGTAGATCTAAACCTCTGCTACATATCATTCTCTAGGCCCACTGGGTTGCAAGCTTCTGAAGATAGGGTGTCAGCATGGGCTGTAATTCCTTGCGCATCAGTCCGATCTCCAAGATCGCCTGAATATATCCGAATTGATCGCCTATATCGTAGCGACGCCCCTCCAGTTCAAGGGCCAACAGTTCCTCCACCTGACTTACTTCTTTCAAGGCATCCGTTAACTGATATTCCCCTCCAGCCCCTCTCTCGATCTGATCCAGGATTGGAAAGATGGAAGGTTTCAGAATGTATCGTCCCATTACAGCTGTTCGGGATGGTGCTTCTGCAAGGGATGGTTTTTCGACCAGATTGGTGACCCGGTGAACCCGGTCCTCTGCACCATTCGAATCAATGATGCCATATTTGCTCACATTTGCCGCGTCTACCTGACGGACACCGATGATCTGGTTGCCTGTCTTTTCATAAAGATGGACCATCTGTGCAAGTGCAGGCGGATCGGACACCATAATGTCATCTCCCAGCAGTACAGCGAAGGCATCATCTCCTACAAATTGCCGTGCACACCCAATGGCATGCCCCAGACCCAGCGGTTCTTTTTGACGAATAAAATGAATATTTGCCATCTCGCTGATGGCCTGCACCTCTTCCAGTAAGGACTGTTTGCCCTTGGCATATAAAGAATGTTCAAGTTCAACCGATTTATCAAAATGGTCCTCTATGGATTTTTTGTTGCGTCCGGTCACAATGAGGATATTCTCAATGCCTGATTGTACTGCTTCTTCAACAATGTATTGGATAGCCGGTTTGTCTACAATCGGTAACATCTCTTTAGGTTGTGCTTTCGTCGCTGGCAGGAAACGGGTTCCGAGACCCGCTGCCGGAATAACTGCTTTTTTAATTTGCATATCATCATACACTCCTTTCATTTGCTTCTTATAACCAATATTGCACGCTGTGGGCAGCTAAGTAGCGATACGAAACACCCAATATCTGCTGGCCATATAGTTCAGAACCATCCCCATCAAGGTCGCCAGGATTTTACTCATCACGAGACTCCAACCCAGCACATCGTGTAAAGTCATCAGAATGAGAGCGGATATAGCAAGAACGATGAGATTGGTGATTAGAAAACGAACAAGTTTCGCTCTATCGTTCCCTCCTCGTGCCGCATCTCGAAAAGTCCACCTGCCGTTCAGCCAATAACTGTTCGCAACACCGCAGCTGTACGAGATTACTTGAGCCATCAGAACCGGTACACCGACCACCGCAAGCAAAGCAAACACCACCGCATCCACTGCCGTATTTGCAACACCCACAATACCGAACTTGAAAAGTGTCACCAGACGCTTAGTCATGATGAGCAACTCGGGATGTCAATCGGGATTGCGCTTGCTGGCCCTCGGCCTGAACCACATCTCTCACAATGTATAGCGGACGTGCCTTAGTCTCATCATAGATTCGGCCAACGTACTCGCCCAGAATGCCCAGCATGATCAGGATGAATCCGTTAAACATCAGCATGATACTCACAATGGATGGCCATCCCTTAATTGTTGAATCCGTAAAGATGGCCGAAATAATAACCGTTAACATATAGATGAATCCGCCAACCGATAGGGTCGCACCTACATAACCTGCGAGCTTGAGCGGTTTATACGAAAATGAAGTAATGCCGTCCAGGCTCAGTTTCAGCATGCGTTTCAGCGGATATTTTGTTTCGCCTGCCAGACGTTCATCGCGTTCATATTCAATAGCAGTCTGACGAAATCCGACCCAACTGACCAACCCGCGCACGAACCGGTTTTTTTCTGGTAGACGTTTCATCTCATCACATACTTTGCGGTCAATCAGGCGAAAATCTCCGGTGTCCACTGGAATATCCGTATCCGTCGACGCACGCAGTACACGGTAGAACAGACTTGCCGACCATTTCTTGAAGCGAGTTTCCCCGCTTCGTCTGGTGCGACGGGCATATACGACTTCATAGCCCTCTTTCCATTTGGCGATCATATCCAGTATCAGTTCGGGAGGGTCTTGCATATCCGCATCAATAATAACGACCGCATCCCCCGCTGCATAATCCATACCTGCTGTTATCGCAATCTGATGACCGAAGTTACGAGCAAAATCAATCAGTTTTACACTCTCGTCCCAACGGGCATAATCACGGATCATCTGTGCACTTCGATCCACGCTGCCATCATTGACAAACAACAGTTCATAACTCTCTCCTGTGCTGCCCATGACCTTCTTCAGACGCCGATAAGTCTCCTCGATCACCGCTTCCTCGTTATACATGGGAATAATAATGCTGTATCGGTACGCGTGAGCCATGTTTATCCCCTCCCTTTTCCAATGGACTTCGTTCGAGATTTTCATTCTATACAAATTGAACTAAAGAATTTACACTGCACACTTCGATGACAGAACAACCTTCCAATCGCTGTTATCCCCAGATTTTTTTGATTCCCTTTATAAAGGGAAAATCCGGGGATAAAGGCGAACGCTTCGCTTTTTCAGGTTTTTCCTGTCCTCTCCGTTATCGTGTAAATGATAAGTTCAATTTATATAGCTACAATTTCACTTCGTACAAGGTGGTCTGTCCGCCGAAACCAAATCCAGCTCTGTTTCCGGTGTCTCCGTTATCCGTAGATCCGCTGTCGGTGCCTGTCTGCCATTCTGACATTGGTATCTCGGTTCCGTGCTCTTTGATCCAATCGCTAATTTCCGAGTTTCCTCCTCGGCCACCCATGCCACCAACCATGAAGTATTTCACTTGCCCGCTCTTGACGAGTTGCTCAAGTTCCTCTGTTGTGTACACCGGGTCTGATCCGGAAAAACCTCCAAGTGTAATGACCGCTGCTCTTTCATCGATGATATAAGGTGCTGCCTGATTATAGTCCGTAGTAGCGAAGAGATACGTTTCGCCTGTATTGTGCTCTTTCAGATAATTCAGTGTGGCTGTATCCACTTCTTCGTTACGGTTGCCCATTCCGCCACGTCCACCCATTGTAGGCATTTCTATGTCTCCTGCACCGTTACCCATCGGCATGCCCATTCCTGCTCCACCAAACATACCATTGGAACCAGTAGGCCCTGCTGCCGGAATCATGCTGTTGCCACCATAAGTAATTGGGGTGAATGCCCAGTAGATTGGACCGATCAGCATCACCATGAATCCCGCGATAATGAAGCCC
Organism: Paenibacillus amylolyticus; assembly: GCF_047302515.1. Classification (GTDB taxonomy): domain Bacteria; phylum Bacillota; class Bacilli; order Paenibacillales; family Paenibacillaceae; genus Paenibacillus; species Paenibacillus amylolyticus_G. The sequence goes on from NZ_CP168019.1 coordinate 2,925,475, forward strand.
TGTTTCCATCGATGTGTGCGATGAAGCATAACGACCAGGATGACCGTGACCAGAATGCCTACGATCAATTCACTAATGGACCAGCCTGCACCAATCGTATCGTTATACGCCTGCATGATATACCAGCCAAACTGGGTCGTCAGCAGCACGGACACCGGAAGCAACCATGCCTGCCAGCCATTGCGATCACGATATGACTTCCACATCGCTACAAATCCTGCGCCAGTCAGCGCCGCAATTGGAGGTGCAAGCATAATCAGATAATACTGATGGAAGAAACCTGCCACACTGAAAAAGGCAGCAACGGGAAGCAGCCAGGCCAGCCAGAACAAGGCCTCCTTGTGCTTGTTGGTTATATTTCTCCGTCTTAACCCTGCAAATAGGGCAATGCATCCAAGTAGCACAACGGGCAACAGCCAGCTAGCTTGACCTGACAGTTCAGTTTGGAACAGACGCAGAGGACCTTTCTCCCCTGTACCAAACATGCCGCCCATGCCACCGCCGAAATTTCTTCCGTTTGGCATTTCCATATCATTCGGCATCTGCCCGTTCGGGAAATTGCCATTCGGCCCATTCATGCCGCCCATGGCGTTCAAGCCGTTCGAACCATTCATATTATCGTTATCCGGTGCATTGACATCTTGCCCAGCGCCAGGAACACCACTATCTGTCTGATTAGGGCCTGAAGTCGAGTCTCCTCGATTGTCCCGATTATTTCCCTGTCCCACACCATTTGGCATACCTGCATTACCTGCGGTATTCTGCTGACCCGTTAGACGAGCCAGACCATTGTATCCAAAGGCGAGTTCCATGACCGAGTTTGTTTCACTGCTGCCGATATAAGGCCGCTCGTCTTCGGGTATAGAATCCACAGTGACCGCCCAGGATAAGGAAACGACCGCCAGAACCGCCGTGCTACCGATCAGCAGGATGATCTTCCTTCTCCATTTCGCCTGAAATGCGAGCAGATAGAACAAGTAAAAAGCCGGGAGAATCATGTAGGCTTGAAGCATTTTCATATTAAAGGCTATGCCTATTAACCCAAAGGCAACCAGAATGCGCCAAGTACTGCCTTGTTTGCTGCCTTTGAACAAAAACCATGAACCTAACAACAGCGTGAATACCAGCATGCTATCAATATTGTTGGTCCGGCTGACTGCGGCCACGACAGGCACAGTTGCCATCGCAAGTGCCGAGATTCGTGCTGCTGCAAGACCATATGTAGGTTTCACCATGAAATAGATCAGGAGCACCGAACCGATTCCCGCTAATACCTGCGGCAAAATAACGCTCCATCCGTGCAATCCGAATACATAGGCAAAGGCCGTCTGGATCCAGAAGACAACAGGTGGTTTATCAACAGTTACCGAGCCTGCCGAGTCGAGTGATGCATAGAAAAAGTTATGGAAGTTGCTGAGCATACTCCCAACGGCAGTCGTATAATAGGAATTGGCATATTGATCGTTCCAGATGCCGTACCCATTCAGAAATGCCGCCAGTAATACAATCGGCAGAAGGACAAGATCCATCCTTCTTTTGGTGTTATTCAAAGTTAATCACTCCTTCAAAGTTCTTCATGTCTAGTATTGTGACATGCCAAAATAAAACTGGGATGAGTGCCCGCTGAATGTTGTCTGAGGATAATTCACAATCCTTTCAGCTAAATTTCAGTTTGGCAAGCGATAATACTACATACAGTCCCTCCGAAGTGAGGGAGAAGTCTAGATGAAACGGGCAAGGAGAGAAGGCACATTATGAAGCTTAGCAGCGGAATTAAAATACTATTGGCTGATGATGAACCGCATATTTTACAATTTCTAGAGCTTGGATTAAGCAATGAGGGCTTCGATGTGCGCACCGCACCCGATGGAGCCGCTGCGCTTGAGTTGGCGCTTGAATTCAAGCCACATATGGCTATTCTTGATGTCATGATGCCAGAGATGGATGGATTCGAAGTGGTCGAGCGTCTGCGTAAGACCGGTGCCGAGGTTGGCGTAATTATGCTGACAGCGAAGGATGAAGTCGAGAATCGGGTTAAGGGCCTTTGGTTAGGTGCTGACGATTACATGATCAAACCCTTTGCCTTTGATGAGCTGCTCGCCCGGATTCAGGCCAGACTGCGGAATCAATTTCCTTTATTAATAGGAGCCGTCACCCACGGTCCCTTCCGAATTGATGATCAGCGCAAAGAAATCACCTATCAGAATCAGGTCTTGGAGTTATCTCCTACCGAATACGAACTGTTAAAATTTATTGTGCTTAATCATGGAATTGTACTTAGCAAAGCGACCATTCTGAGCCGGGTTTGGGGGTATGATTTTGGCGGGGAAGAAAATATTGTGGAGGTTTACGTTCGTTCCTTGCGCGACAAACTCGGGGATAAAGAGCATAAACTCATTCGTACGCTTCGGGGTGTCGGGTACAGGGTGGATCTCTAATGAACTCGCTACCTAAGAAAAATAAACTTCGTATAAGACGTCTCCACCACTGGATATGGCCTCGTTCATTACGTTCTCAATTGCTCTCACGTTCTCTGTTCGTACTTGCTGGGCTGTTATTGTTAATCGGTATTCTGCAATTCTGGATCATGGAAAGCTTTCTCTACCGGAATCAGGCAAAAACCATGGAAGAACAGCTCATGTCCATGCCCCCGGTTTGGCTCGGTATCCAGTCACGTAACGGCTCTTCCAACAATCCTTTTGGTGGACAGGTAGGAAACGGGTCTGGTAATCGGGTGTTGTTTATTCCTGACCGTTCACTAGCCCTGTTTGATAACGAAGGTACGTTCGAGGATGTTTTTGGGGAAGACGGTCTGAAAGCCCCTCAACTATCATCCGCTGAATATCAGGACATTACAGATGAGTTGAAAGAACAAAAACACATTCCCTACCGGATCGTCACGGATAGCCAAGGGAATGAGCAATTGATTGTATTTGCTTCACCCGGTCCACGCAATCGTGGTTTACCGATGGTCCAGATGGGCACGGCTACGAAGCCACTTAGAGACTTGATTATTAAACAGCTCCTGATCTTCATCATGTTATCGCTGTTGGCCATGGTAGCCGGTCTTGTTCTATACACTAAGGTATTACGCCGGACGCTGGTTCCCCTGTCCAACATGGTGAATAAAGTACAGCAGATCGATGCAGGCAGCCTCGCAGATCGCCTTCCCGTCGTTCAGGGACAAGAGGAAGTGGATCAGCTCGCAGTTTCATTCAATGGCATGCTTGAAAGGCTGGAGAACTCGTTTGAAGCAGAGCGGGAATCGAAAGAGCAGATGCAGCGTTTCTTGTCCGATGCTTCCCATGAACTTCGTACCCCGCTCACCTCCATTCACGGTTTCATTGAAGTTCTACAACGGGGTGCAGCGACCAATCAAGATCAATTGTATAAAGCACTGGACAGCATGCACGGCGAATCGGTGCGAATTAACAAGCTGGTTGAAGATTTGCTGTTACTAACCAAGCTGGATCAGGCTCCAAAGCAGGAGCGGGAGGTCATTCAGCTAGATAGTCTGCTGCTCGAAATGCAACCACAACTTGCCATTATGGCTCAGCAAAGATCCATTCATCTCGATCTGACGGCTGCGGTGCATATACTGGCTGACCCTTACAAGCTCAAGCAGGTTGTTCTGAATCTGTTCCATAATGCGGTGCAGCACACCGATCCAGAGCATGGAGCCATCTCCATAACGTTGTATGCCACGCACCATAAGGCTGAATTATCAGTGAAAGATAACGGCACAGGCATTGAACCTGAACATCTGCCCCATATCTTTGAGCGATTTTACCGCACAAGCAGTTCTCGTTCGCGCAAACAAGGTGGCGCAGGTCTCGGTCTAGCCATTACCCGCTCGATTGTGGAGTCGCATGGTGGGAAAATTACCGTACAAAGTCAGGTAGGCTTGGGAACTGAATTTATGATTTTGATGCCGCTGCATAAGAATGATGTCTAAGCTGAGCGTCGGCTGCAAGTAGGCTATAAGTTGGCTATACGTAGCTCTAGGTAAGATCTACTTGATCATTATGCATGCTCTAGTCAAGCTCTCCAAACGATGCTTTTCTTCCATCTTCATTCCGGCTTTTCATTGCATGACGAATCCCCCTCTCATTTCGATTGAGGAATGAATGGGGGATTCTTTTTGTATCCGATTGATAGAGTGTAGAGTAGTAGCTCAATTGGTTCAGGCTTTCGGGCTTTCAGGCTAACGAATCTGAGGCGTCTTATTCAAGCATTTGGAGCGTCCGCAGAGATCTAATGAACCTGAGCCACGTTATATTAGAATAAACAGCCGTTTACTGCGTTTTTCTAAGGGGATTTCGGGAAATAGCTTGTCTGATGTTCCTTACAATTTAAAAAGCGTACCTAAAGGACGAATAAGACGTTCTGAGTTCGTTAGAAAATCGTCTAGGCATTCACTAAAATTAGCCAGGATCAGCTATCTTGGACCTCAAGACTTTTGAGACAATGGTATCAATCATCGAATAGCTTGCCTAAGTTTGAATTTGAGTTTGAGCTTGAAGGCATTCTCTAAAATTCATCCCGTTCTATCGTTGCTTTTGGCAACAGTGGATTACCAAGGGTACACGCCATTTTCATCAAGGAACTCCCCATTATGGGGTTTGCCATCCGTCGCATAGCGCACAATAATCGCAGCGCCGGCTTCTTTTGATTTACCGCCTTCGGCATTGCCATTAAGATCTGTTGATGTAAATCCGGGCGTTACTGCAAAGACTTGCGCCCTGCTGTTTTTGACTTCATAAGCCATCGAAAGTGTCATGGCACTGTTGGCCGTTTTGGATGAGTTATAGTCGAAGGCGTTTAAAGTAAATTCCGCATTTTGCATATGGTCCAGAGAAGCCATGTCGGTTGATACATTAATGATTGTGCCTTCATTATCTTTGATTAACGGGAACAATCGCTGATTCAAACGGAAGGTGCCGAAAAAGTTCACTTCGAAGGCGTTCCGCAGATCTTCCTCTTTTGTATCCGTGAAGGAATGAGAGAAAGCACCCGGCATACCCGCGTTATTGATCAGAAGGTTTATTGCAGCATAACTCTTGTGAATTGTATCGGCTGCCTGCTCAATGCTCTTCGAGTCGCACATGTCGATTTGTACAAATTCTACATCTAACCCCCTGGAAGTTAACTCGGAAACAGCTCTTTCCCCCCGTTCGACACTACGTGCGCCAAGGATAACTTTCCAACCTGCTTCACCCAACTGCTTTACGATTTCATATCCAATTCCTTTATTTGCTCCGGTTACAAAAACAGTCTTTTTCATGCGAATCCTTCTTTCCATAATTTGATTTATATTTAACAATGTATAAGTTACTATGCTACACTTAGTGTAGGTCAAATTATTTTTATAAAAAGGGGGATTAACATGTTAACGATTGGAGAAGTAGCGAAAAAAGTTGAGATCTCGATAGGAGCGATCCGCTTTTATGAAAGAAAGGGATTGCTGAAACCTGCTGCACGAAATGAGCAGAATAACCGTCTTTATTTGGAGGATGATCTGAACTGGCTGGTTTTTATCAAATGCCTTCGCGAAACCGGAATGAGTGTGGAAGACATCAAAAAGTATTATGATCAGGTCAACGAAGGAACCTCCACGCTGAAGGAAAGAAGCAAGCTGATTGAGGATCAAAAGCAAAAGTTGCTGAATGATATTGAGGAGAAAAAAGCGCAGCTTGTTCATTTGGATAACAAACTGGAGCGCTATTATCGCGGAGAAAATTATTAATATAAGCCTTATGCTATAGATTAAACTTTTGCATTTTATGTTATAGTACGTCTCCTAACAATGTTTCCTTAGTATTTACATAAAATAAATACAAAAAAGATCAGGCAGCCAGAGCACTAACTGTCCAACCTGATCCGAAATGTTGAAACTTATAGCGATTTTCAATGAGGTTAAAAGTTCAATCAAAAATGATCTTCTCCCTTACACAGTTGATAATGGTTATAGGGTTCATCCTCGATCTCGATTAAATTTAAACGTTCAAAATTACATTTCTGTATCACTTTATTGGATGCTTGATTGGTAGTCAATGCGATGGCATTTAACACTTCCACGTTTGTATGTTCAAACAAATACTCCGTCATTCCGTTTACTGCCTGCGTTGTATAGCCGCGGTTCCTGAAGTGTTTCGAAATACCGTACATAATCTCCCGATTGGGTGCTGGAAGTTCGTCCTTGATCCCTGAGCAACACCATCCTATGAACTCATCATTTTCTTTGAGTACGATAGCCATACGTAAACATAACTCTCCGATATCCCCTCCGGCCATCACAGCTTGTTTAAACCGTTGATTCTCAGGGATTTCATATTCGGTGAGCCACAGGGCCCTCTCTTCAATCGTAGCGTTCCATCCCGGTAGGAATTCATACACCTCAGGTTGCCACGTAATTTCTTGCAGTTTCTCCAAATCTTCAATTCGATACTCGCGCAAATAAATATCCTTGCAATCGATGATTAATTCATCAGCTTGTTTGGGTTGGTACATAATTCCTCCTACTACACACTTAATTTCAGCTTATTAGCCTTTACTTCATACAAGGCCCTCTTTTTCTATAAACTCATCTTTGGTTAATCCAAAGAGGATCATATCCTGGTATTTTCCATCGGTGTAGATCACCTGGCGACGCACACCTTCCTGAATACATCCAAGTTTTCTCATCATCGCTGCGGAAGGTTCATTTCCTTCGAGTACAGAATCATTAAATTTGTTGAGCCTGCGCTCAAAGAAGGCATACTTCAACAAGATTCGAACGGCTCTGGTCCCGTATCCTTTTCCTCGATGATCCCTGTCAATTTGAATGCCAATGCTAAAGGTACCGTTCCTTTCATCAATGCTGTTCAGATTTACACCTCCGACATTTTCACCATCCATATTTACAATTGTAAACATGATCCGTCCTTTGGCTAAAGAAAAATCAGAGAAGTTTTCCGTGAAACTCTTCGCTTCAACATGGGTTGGCGGCAACTCTACTGCACACTCCAATAACCGACGGGCGGGTGTATCAAAGCGGTTATAATAATGATCCTTCCAATCTTCTTCACGCAAAGCACGTAATCTGATCTTATCATCCTGCCAGAAATATTGACTATAATCGATCTCTCTCATTTCAAGTCCCCCCGCATATTCAACCAAATTTTTACTTCGAGCTACACATATAATAACCCATAATGTGGAATTGGAGGAGATTTTGTTTTCATTAAACACAACGAAAATAACCCCCGAACAGGACAAAACCTGTTGGAGGCTACGCTCTATTTTATATCAAAATCTCTTTACGATTCTTCCGTATATTGAGGCTTGGATACGTTATCCGGAACCGTTTCGTCAAAAACATCCTGACCTGGATAATCCCGTACGTCTCCCTCGTGAAGTTCATGATTTTCATAATCAAAACGATGTGCAGACCGCTGGTCCACCCGCCACGGAGAACTTTTCCCAAGAGACTCGGATAGTAAAGATGAACCGTATGGGCCCTCCGGGAATTCTTCGAGTGTGATATCGTTTCGCTGCGACTCCACCGTAGACACATCAGTATATTCTTGCCGTTCTTCACGCAAAAATTTATCTTTCATCGTTTATCCCTCCTGATCCACTTCAGATGACCAACGTCCACTTATTGTGAGCGAGGACAAACGCATTTATGCATGATCTTTGGAAAACACTGCGTTTATTGTTCTAATCCATCGTCTTATTCATTACCGGATCCATCACGATCATTATCACCATCACAATTAGCGAATCCATATTAAAAGTACAAAAACAATGAGGCCAGCCATGCTAATCCAGGTATCACGTTTGGACCATACCAATAACGATGAACGTCCTCCGAGCATAGAGTGCTCTCTAACTTTACGCATTTCCATCGCAATGGTCATATCCTCTGCACGTTGGAACAGTGCCATCAACAAGGGAATCACCATCGGACCAAGGTCACGAATTCGCACGGTATTTGGTCTTAATGCTGCCTTTCCGCGTGCCCGTACAATCAGTGAGAATCGCTGCCACTCACTCCAGATCATCGGGATAAACCGAAAGATTAATGATACAGCAAGAGCAAACGAAGCTACGGGCAACCTGATCTTTTTACCGATACCAAGTACCCAGTTAAGCCCTTCTACCATTCGCCCATAAGGTGTCGTCAACGAAAACCAAAGGCTTGCCAATGTGACGATAAACAAACGATACACATTCAACAAAGTGCCCTCCGCCTGACCCAGGGAAAAACCAAAGTGCAGACCGCCTCCCTCAGTTGAAAGGGTTGTCCCAGATAACGCCGTTGAGATGATGAAAAAGAATAATAATGGCTTCATTAACTTCATACATCCAGCCAAAGTCTGACGCGGGAGCACGGCAAGTGCTGCTAATACCGGTACCAGTGTTAACGTCAATCCCAGCCATCGCTGTTGAAGCATAGCTGCGGTGACCAACAAAATATACAAAATCCATTTCAGACGTGGGTCCATGACGCCATATAATCCGCCTGAATGAGTCAATGTGTTCGGAAGAAGCTTTGGATCATCTTCCGCTTCAAAGGACGACCGCATCAGTGCTTCTTTTTCATACTTCATTACATCGCTCTTGACTTCCATCGTTATCGTCCCTGATGCTTCTTTCGATCCGTTCTGAATCCCCACCTCAAATGACGTGGACTGAACAATACTTTCAGCCATCTCCTCTGGCGTCATTGCGGTCAATGGCAGCTCTAGACCCGCTGCTCTTAGCTGCTGTGCCAGTCTCATCGATGGTGGCAGTCCAATCCCTGTCTGCTCCAGCAGTTCAGGTCTTTTGTGAAGTTCTCTCGGCGTAAGATCGGCGATTAGACGGCCTTCCTGCAACAACAATACTCGATCCGCACAAGGCAAAAATGTATCCAGATCATGGGTTGCTACCACGCCCCCACCACCTGCCAGACGATGTTGCTCCAATACATCCAGCAAAAGCCCGACACTTTGCGCTTCCAACCCGGCGCTCGGCTCATCCAGCAGAAGCCAGTGTGGATTGGTCACACTTCCGAGAGCAAGACCTAGCCTTCGCTTCTCTCCCCCACTTAGAGCAAATGGCGACCTGTCCAGATGAAAACGTCGGTCCAACTCCGAGGATACTGGCGGGTCCCATTGGTTCAGTGCTTTTGTGATCTGTTCTTGTTGCTGTTTCTCTAAAAGTCGATAGGGACGCAGAGAATATGTGAATTCACGCTGAATACTTCGGGCAAACAGTTGTTGTTCCGGAAATTGAAACAACAGTCCCATTTGCAATAAAATCGACTGCGGCACTTTTCCTTCTTTCCAGAAAGCTGTGCCATCCAATGTGATACTTCCTGCATCGGGCGGTCTCAGACCAGCCAACGTCTGTAGTAAAGTCGTTTTTCCTGAACCCGTGCAGCCCAGCAGCAAGGTGATTTCCTCACTGTTCAACTGTACACTCACATCTTCAAGCAGTGCACGTTTGCTCAAATCCGATGCTTCTATACGTATATTCGTTAATTCGATCTCCAACGTGCGACCTCCTTGGCCAGTTGCTCAGGTCGCAGTGGCATGGCTTCTGGCATCATACCTTTTTGCTTGAGCAATAACGCAGTTTTTACAGTAAAAGGAGGGTCCAATCCTAACCGTTCACAGGGAGATAGCTGTACATTTTCCCAAGTAGCCTTCTCATTCAAATCTGTTTCATAGAAAAAGGACTCAGGCATCCCGTTGTACACACAACGTCCCCTCTCCATAGCAATGATTCGATCACACAGGGTTGCTTCCTCCAGATGGTGCGTAATCCAGATCACCGTTGTCCCCCGCTGGGTAATCTTCTGAACGATGGCCTCGATACGGTCTCTTGCTCCCGGATCAAGCATGGCTGTTGGCTCATCCAGAATCAATATATCCGGTTTGGCTGCAAGCGCTACAGCAATATTAAGCAGTTGTTTCTGTCCACCGGATAATTGTGAGACCGCCTTCTCCGGGGGATATTGAAGTCCTACGGTATGTAATGCATCCTGCCTGTGCTCCAATTGCTCTTCTACAGAATCCATCAATGGTGACAGCGCAAAATGAAACTCCTCTTCAATCGTATCACCAAGTACCTGTGCATCCGGTTGTTGCAATACACCCCGAACGGTAAGTTCATCCGAGATATCCCGTACCCCTCCAGATAGTGGAATGAATCCAATCAGTACTCCAGCGAGTGTGCTTTTTCCACTACCATTCGCCCCTACAATACTAATCCATTCTCCTTGGTGCAGCGTAAGTGAGACCCCATCCAGTGCTTTTCTCACCTGACTACCTTCGGAAGCATAATGCACTCGAACATCTTCTAATGTAATTATAGGCAGGTTGCCTTGCATCGTAAATTAGTCCTTTCCCTTTCTATTGTTATGTGGTACGATCCTAATCGTTAACCACATTTATATAATTGGTTAACAATCATATTACCAAAATGGAGAGGATTGTTCAAACATGAAATTATCTTTGCGAGGCATTGTATTCAGCGCACTTATGGCCGCAATTTTAGTACTTTTTGGTTACATAAGTATTCCCATTGGCTTCTCCCCAGTACCGATAACATTACAAACTTTGGCTGTCATGCTGGCCGGAGGATTACTTGGTCCACTCTATGGTTTTCTAAGTGTCACGATGGTTGTTCTGCTCACCGCTCTTGGATTCCCCTTGCTACACGGGACCGGAGGACTTGCAGTACTTCTTGGACCTACCGGAGGATATGTGATGATGTGGCCGTTCTCCGCATTATTGATTGGATTGTTGCTTGCACGAATCAACATCAAAGGTGTAACAGGATTCATTCTCGCTTTTGTTGTATTTGAACTATTTGGCTCACTGCTCGTGTATGTCTCGGGTGTCCCTTGGCTTGCTTATGCATACAAAATGGACCTACCTGAGGCCATGATTCAAGGGTTTTATCCGTACATTATTGGTGATCTGATCAAAGCTGTATTTGCTGCCATCATCATTGCGCCAGTGCGCATGGTTTTCCCACCTCAACGCCTCACAGGTAACATACATTCAACGGTTATAAAAGCGGATTCTTAATAGAAGCTACATATCTTATTAGATCACGAGCCTCCATATTCTAAAACAAAAACAGCCAAAATCACTTTGGCTGTTTTTGTTACTTCTTTTCCTCTAAGATTGTTCTGTCATCGGAGTGATCCGTGTAAATCTTCTTTAGTTCAACTTATATATTCACCTGAATTAATTGACGCTCTGTAATCTGGAATTTTTGATCTGCTGTATTTTCAATAAACCTCTGATCATGAGATACATACAGAATCGTCCCCTCATAGGCCTTGATAAAACGCTCCAACGCTTCCAATGCATGCATATCAAGAAAATTCGTCGGCTCATCCAACAATAGAATGTTATATTGTCCAAGAAACAAGTGACATAATTGAAGACGAATCGCTTCCCCTCCACTTAATGTCCCAACATTCTTCAGCAAGTCATTACCTGAAAACTGCATCGCATGCAACGCACTTCTCAGCTCAGATTCCTCATGTTGCGAACGATTTTTCAGGAATTGTAATACGGTCTCTTTTGTCGTGAAACGATAGCTCATTTGTTGAAAATAACCGAGCTTTGCTTTTGGAGACATCGTGATGTGATCTCCAGCCCGGAAAACATGGTTAAGCAATGTGCTTTTCCCGCTGCCATTGGCTCCGGTTATCGCTATTTTTTGTTTTAATGGAACCTGAAAACTTACATCCTCCAGCAATACGTTACCTTCCACTTCAAGTGTAAGGCGATCCGCCATAATCGGAAATCGATTGTGCAGCTCCAGTGTCTTTGGCTGACGGAAGATCATAGGCCGATCCTCTTGCACTGCTTTTACCTCATGAAGTTGTTGCATCCGCTGTTCAATCGCTTTGGCTGCGCGGTGGACCGCTTTTTGACTGGTGCCTTTGGATTTGGTTTCAACCATACGGTTAGTTTTTGCCTTGGATTCTTTTTTGGACATGCTTCCGGCCTGCGTTATTTTCTCGGCTTTCTTCATCTTTTCCCGAGCGGCCAGCTCCAATCGTCTTTTCTCTTTGGAAAACTGCTCATGCGCCTGGTTTTGTTGTTCACGCTCCAGCCTCTTCTGTGCCTGATAATCACTATAGTTACCGGAATATACGCGAACCTCACCTTGATGGATTTCCCAGATCGTGGTCACCAGTTCATCCAGAACCGAACGATCATGACTGATCAGCACAAGCGCCCCATAGTAATAACGCAATTCATCCAGCAAAAATGTAATGCCCTCTTGATCCAGGTGTGTTGTTGGTTCATCAAGTAACAGTACTTCATGATAATGAGTGAACATTTGAGCCAGTTTCAAACGGGTTTGTTCTCCGCCACTCCATGCTTGGTCGTGTTGAGGTATGGCTAATTTACTGAGTAAAGCCCCGTCAACTTCGAGATTTTCGTTAGGCAGGGGAGGTTCCACTTGTTCCAAATAACCAAACTCTGCAAAACGTTTTACCTTTCCGGCTATTGGCTGGATCTGTCCCGCAATGAGTTTCAACAGTGTACTTTTACCCTGACCATTACCACCCACTACACCAATGCGATCCAGTTGATGCACAGCCAGTCGCTCAATGTTCAGTATTACTTTATCCATATAGGTCATCTCAACCTGTTCTAATTCAAAACATATCTTTTCCATATTCGCTACCTCCGAAATAAGATTTATTTCGTATCGATAGCGAAGCACGCTTCTATCGATACGAGCTGATCGTGCCAGCTCGTATCAATAGAACAGTAACGTCATCATAGCGGTTACCTCCAGTAGTCTGTATTGAGCGCCTTTACCTAATTATTTACCTGATTAAGATAATCAGAAGAAAAAAAACAAAGAATCACAGGCCACGGCCTGTGATTCAACGTAAACGGGAAAGCGAGTATAACACTTATTTTAAGGTTAGGATGATTGAAAATGACAGACTGATCCCGTTTACTCTGAACCAATAGTCAGAGCCTTTGAACGTATTCAATTACCGATTCAAAGGAAGGAAACGCAGTCTCATCGCATGTGTCATATTCAATAATCCACCTTTCATTATCATGTATAGATGTACAATTCTAATTATAATTTTCCAATTCCACCATGTCAACGGAACGATGAAAACTCTACACCATCAGATTAGTACATCAAACTACTTTTGTTCCTGGTCATTACCGCTACTTAATTTCAATAGAAGTTCCTGGCTATGAACCTGACCTGTAGCCTGTGGAATTACTTCCTCGTAGTTGGCGGAATTCGTTACGATAATCGGCGTTACCGTGTGATAACCAGCAGCCTTAATCTGTGCAATATCGAACTCAAGCAACAGATCTCCCGCTTGGACCCTGTCCCCTTCCTTGATATGGGACACAAAATGCTGTCCGTCCAATTTAACGGTATCAACTCCCACGTGAACCAATATCTCAGCACCGGTGTCTGATACTACAGCCAAGGCATGTTTTTTCTTGAATGCAACGGTAACTGTGCCGTCAAAAGGCGCTACAACTCTGCCCACAGTTGGCTCAATCGCAATCCCTTTACCCATTGCTCCCGATGCAAAGGCCGGATCCGGAACTTCCGACAATTCAACAATCGTTCCTTCCATTGGGCTAAATACAATTTCGTCCGAAGCATTCGTTGCACGAACAGATTGCTGATCGGATGTCGTAGATTCGGTTTTTATTTCTTCTTCAACCGGATCTTTGAAGCCCATGATGTACGTTAGTACAGCCGAAACAACAAAGGATACTACGATACCCAGAATCAATCCTGGGAAACCTTGTCCACCTGGTCCGTAGAAGATTGGCAAGGTCAGTAGTCCCGGTGCGCCAGATGCAAATGCCAATGTACCTGCTTGACCAATGATAGCTCCACCAACTGCACCACCGATTACTCCTGCAATGAATGGACGTTTCAGTGGTAATGTTACCCCATAGATGGCCGGTTCCGTAATACCGAACAGAGCGGTCAACGTGGATGATCCAGCCAGCGTTTTCAGTTTTTTGTTCTTTGTTTTCAGCATAACCCCAAAAGCAGCACCCGTTTGAGCAAAGATCGAAGCTGTCGCAGCGGGTTTAACACCATCCTGTCCATACACTGCAACGTTGTTGATAAATACCGGAATCAGACCCCAGTGTATTCCGAAGATAACGAGCAGCTGCCAGCTTGCACCCATAACGGCTCCTGCGAGCAATGGACTGAATCCAAATGCGGCAACCAGTCCAGCTGCAATTCCATTACCAACGTATACGCCAAATGGTCCAAATACAAGCAATGTCAGAGGTACCATAATCACTAGCAAAAACAATGGCGTAACAAAGTTTTTCACACTATCGTGAAGTGTTTTATTAAAGAACTTTTCCAACTTGCTCATGACAATGACAGCTAAAATGATAGGAATAACTGTAGATGAATAGTTCATCAAGATGACAGGGATACCGAAGAAATCCGTTGGTGTTCCCTCTGATTTCAACGTGACGATGGACGGATAGATGAGTGCTCCTGCAATCGTCATCGCGACAAACATATTTCCCTGGAATTTACGTGCTGTTGTAACCGCTAACAACAGAGGCAGGAAGTAGAAGAGACTATCTGCTGCTGCATACAGGATTGTATATGTTGTTTCTGTCGTTTCCAGCCATCCGATATTACTTGCAATCAACAATAACCCTTTTAGAATACCCGCTCCCGCCATAACACCCAGAAGTGGTGCAAAGATGCTGGATATGATATCGATAATACCCCCGAGCCCTTTGGCTGCTTTGCGAGGTTTTTCTTTATCGGACGAATCGTCCAGAATGTTACTGATCTGTCCAATGGCACTATAGACTTCAGGCACCTTGTTACCAACAACCACCTGGAACTGTCCTCCGTTTTCTTTGACTGCGATAATGCCTTCTGTTTTCTCCAGTTTGGCTTTGTCTGCCTTGGCATCGTCCTTCAATACAAACCGTAACCGTGTTGCACAATGAACCAGCGATTCCACATTTTTCTCACCGCCAACCAGTTCTACAATCTCTTTGGCCAGTTTCTCTTGACTCATGATCTGCACCCCCACTTTTTCTCAAACAGGCTCTTTACCGATTTTTTTGCACGCAAAAAACCTAAGCCTTGAGTGAGGGGACACATAGGTCCTGACCTTCTCATGACTTAGGTTTTGCCTGCATAACCAGTAACAATCCCAGTTAAATCGTATTCAATTCCTGTTAATCACATATTATTATAATTAAACCATTTTTGTCAACATTTAAATATTATCGATTAACCACTCGTTCGATATGAACCGTCAGATACAATTTTTCTTCATTCGTCAGCTCGTGGTTGTATTCCTTTTTGACAAACAACTCAATTTTCTCCGCACATGCTGCGGCATCCGGATGCTTCTCTTTAATCATGTCATAGAAATGATCATAGTTGTTGTCGTAATGCGTTCCACTGAGCACACGCTGAGAGAAAAACTTCAGATGTGTGATGAAGCGAAAATAACTGAGGGAATCCTCATCAAATTCCATTTTGAAATGATATTTCGCTATATTAATAATTTGCTGGATAAACTTCGTAATATTCATCGTCGTTATGACTTCTTCATTCATCTCTGCGTTGACAATGTGAAGAGCAATATAAGCGGCTTCATCGGGTGGAAGCTCAATATTCATTCGAGTGTTGATCTGTTCCAGCGTCCTCAGGCCCAGTCCGAATTCGGGCTTGTACAACTGTTTGATCTCCCAAATTAATGCGTTCTTGATCTCCACCCCTTCCCGATAACGTTCGATCGCGAAGTTTATATGATCCGTAAGGGATACATAGATGTTCTCATTCAGCTTTCGGCCCAGATGGTCACGCGCATACGTGATGATCTCTTCCACAATTTCAATCAGTTCCATCGGAACTTCGCGCAGCAGCATTTTGAAATTATCGGATGTTTGTTTGTTTTTCAATGCAAATACTTTCTGGATGCGGGTCTCGTCTACTTTATCCCCCGGTTTTTTCTTAAAGGCAATCCCACGTCCCATCACCACAAGCTCTGCTCCATCCGCCTGATAGATGCTAATGACGTTATTGTTGATAACCTTTGCTATTTTCACTTCAATCCCCCCGTCACGTTCCACTCTCTTGGCAGTTATACATCGTCTTTTGGGCATACAAAAAAAACCTGAAGCATCAAAAAATAAACAAGACATGGCGGTCTGCTTTTTTTGGTGCTTAGGTTTTGCCTACTTCGTGTAGTAACAATCCCAGAAACGATATATTTGCGTCAAGTATAGCGCGAACCCGACTATATGTCAACGCTTTCAATGTGAGGACATTCGGAAGTCCCATGGTTATATAAATTGAACTAGATAATATTTACACTAGCTACTCCGAGTGACAGAACAACCTTCCGATCGCTGTTATCTCCAGCTTTTTTCTGTCCTCTCCGTTTTGTGTAAATGTTTAGTTCAATTAATATAGATGAAACTTCCGATGTTTTATTGCCGTACAAGACCATTTTAATTCAGAAAAATATAAACTACTCCTCACCCAGGTTTGTTCCGTTGGATTCGATCACATTTTTGTACCACTCAAAACTCTTCTTCTTCAGTCGTGTCAGTTCACCTTGACCTTCATTATTACGGTCCACGTAAATGTAGCCATAACGTTTTCTCATCTCACCTGAGGATGCACTTACAATATCAATAGGTCCCCAGCTGGTGTAACCGATGATGTTCACCCCATCTTGAATAGCCTCACCCATTTCAGCTACATGTCGTTTCAAGTAGTCAATCCGGTACGCATCATCCACTTCACCTTCCGGTGTAACCACGTCATTGGCACCAAATCCATTCTCAACAACAAACAGCGGCTTCTGATAACGATCATGTAGTTGATTGGCGGTAATACGGAATCCTTTGGGATCAATCGTCCAGCCCCACTCGGACTTCGCCAGATATGGATTGGCTACCGAGCCAAATACATTACCACTGGTCATATTTTTGATAACTTCCGGATCGGTACTGGTTGTACGACTTGAATAATAGCTGAACCCGATATAATCTACGGTATGATTCTTCAAGATTTCCGCATCACCCGGCTGCATAACAATGTTCAACTCGTGATCTTTGAAGAAACGTTTGGCATAACCCGGATATTCCCCACGTGACTGCACATCGATGAAGAAATAGGACTCTCTATCTTTTTCCATGCCCTGGAACACATCTTCCGGATTACAGGTATACGGATAGAAGCTTCCTGCGGCGAGCATACACCCAATCATGGCACCCGGAATAATCTCATGACATGCCTTGACTGCCAGTGCACTTGCAACCAGTTGGTGGTGAGCAGCCTGATATTGAATTTCCTTGATGTTATCCCCTTCATTAAACGCCAGCCCCGCTCCAAGGAACGGAAGATGTAACAGCATGTTGATCTCATTAAATGTCATCCAGTATTTCACCTTGTCTTTGTAGCGAGTGAATACCGTTGTAGCGTACGTTTCGAATAGCGTTACCAGTTCACGACTTCTCCAGCTGCCATACTTCTCGATCAGATGCACAGGCACATCGAAGTGAGCTAATGTAACTACAGGTTCAATGCCGTTTTTCAACAATTCATCAAACAGGTTATCGTAAAATTGTAATCCGGCTTCATTTGGCTGTGCATCTTCTCCTGTCGGGAAAATCCGTGCCCAAGCAATCGAGACGCGCAGTGCTTTGAACCCCATTTCTGCAAATAGAGCAATGTCTTCGGGGTAACGGTGATAAAAATCGATCGCTTCATGTGAAGGATAGAACTCGGTAGCCAGCGGTGTAAAAGCCGGAACATTGCCTTTCATAATACTTCTGCGGTTCTCTCCTGTCGGAAGCAAGTCAACAATACTCAGCCCTTTGCCATCTTCCAGATACGCCCCCTCCGCCTGATTGGCAGCAATGGCTCCACCCCACAGAAAGTCTTTAGGAAATTTAAAATTCGTCATCATCATTCTCCTTCCAAATATGTAATTCAGCTACCCGCTCCAATCGTAAGAAACATTAAAAAGACAAAATAGAAAAAACCCGAACCAGCCTGGGTACACGATTACGTGTAAACAAGCCAGCTCAGGTTATGCCCATATCGGTAACATTCCCAGATCATGATTATGCGGATTGGATAAAACTTTAGCAAGAATCAGAACAGTTGTCAACTTCTTGAAACCGGTTTAGCTATGGCGTGCCCACTACGATATTTGATAGAACGAAGCACATGTGCCGCCAAAAATCATCTGTTGTTCTGGTATAGGTAGGGCATTAATGTGAGAATTAATAAGACCGTATACTTCAGAATACGTAGCTGAAACGTTGCTCACGGGCCAGTCGGACCCGAACATTAACCTTTGCGCACCAAAGGCTTCTATGGCGATATTCAGATAGGCTGTAAAGTCGCTCGGAGTCCAATTTGCCCAGTCTGCTTCCGTCACCATCCCTGAAAGTTTACAGTACGCATTTGGTTGTGCGGCCAATGACTCAAGCGCTTCTTTCCAGGGTGAGAGTATACCTGATTTTATGTCGGGTTTGGCTAGATGATCAAGTACAAATCGCTGTTCAGGAAACGTCTTAACCAGTTCAACGGCATAAGGCAGTTGCTCCTTGGATACCAACAGATCATAGGCCAAACCATACTCCTTAAGCAATGAAATTCCGCGCTGAAAGTCTTCTCTCAATACATACTTCAGATCAGGTTCATCCTGTATGACATGTCGTACGCCCTTCAGATACGGATTGGACGCGAACAATTCAAGCTGATTCCGAACTTCATCCGAACAAAGGTCCACCCATCCGACAACACCTTTGATACATTCATGCCGATCTGCCAACTGCAGAAGCCACTCGGTTTCTGTCAGTGATTGTCTGGCTTGTACCGCAATACATCCATCCAGTCCTGATTGGACCAATAAAGGTTCAAGATCTTCCGGAAGAAAAGATTGACGAATGGTTTTCATCTCTTCGCCGATCCATCCGTACTCGGCGACATTGTATTCCCAGAAATGTTGATGTGCATCCAACTTCATATTAGATCCCTCCCAGGGTATTTAAATCTAATTATCATTAAAAAGCAATCACTGATTTTCACATGATTTTTATTCCAATTGTGCAGGTATTGTCCAATATTAAATCATGATATAGTAAATTACGAAAACGCTTTCAGTACATAAATCGGTGGTGATTCCAGTATTAAACAAGTGGATTTTTGTTTGCGTTGAGCTCTATTTTCACCCTGCTTAACTGCTATTCACGTTCAACCATTCTCTATTCGAAGGAGACTATATTAATGAAAAAAAACCGCAAATCAGTCCTTTCTCTTACGCTTGTGACTGCCATGATTCTATCTCTATTCTCCTCCGCTATGGCTTCAGCTGCGACTGACAACAGCGAACAGGCCAATACCTCAGCCGCTCCAAGCAAAATGCAGACCTACGTAAACGCCATGGAGCCTGGCTGGAATCTGGGTAACTCTCTGGACGCCGTTGGTGAAGATGAAACAGCCTGGGGCAACCCACGCATTACAAAGGAACTAATTCAGTCGATCGCAGCTGAGGGCTACAACAGTATCCGTATTCCTGTGACCTGGGAAGCCCACATCGGTGACGCACCCGACTACACAATTGATTCCGCTTACATGAACCGGGTTCAAGAAGTGGTAAACTGGGCCCTCGATGCGGATCTCTACGTCATGATCAATCTTCACCATGATTCCTGGCGCTGGATCAGTTACATGGAGAAAGGCCATGACAACGTGCTTGCACGTTATAACTCTGCTTGGACTCAGATTGCGGACAAATTCAAAGATGCATCCGATAAACTCATGTTCGAAAGTGTTAACGAACCACGTTTCTCTGAAGGCGGCACAACAGATGCAGCGATTGGATATCGCATGCTGGACGAATTGAATACTTCTTTTCACAAGATCGTAAGAACTTCGGGTGGAAACAACGAGACACGTCCACTTGTGCTTCCAACGATGCATACCTCTTCCGCTCAGCCTGATCTGGATGAACTGAATAAGACCATTCAAAAATTGAATGACACCAATATTATTGCAACTGTCCACTACTACGGGTTCTGGCCATTCAGTGTGAACATCGCAGGTTACACCAAGTATAACGAGGAAGTACAGAAGGACGTTACCGACACGTTTGATCGAGTATACAATGCTTTCACAGCGAAAGGCATTCCGGTTATCGTCGGTGAGTATGGCTTACTTGGGTTTGACCAACACACAGGTGTCATTGAGCAAGGCGAAAAACTGAAATTCTTCGAATTTGTTGGACAATATCTGCGTCAAAAACAGATGACAACGATGTTGTGGGATAACGGTCAACACTTCGGACGCACAAGCTTTACTTGGTCTGATCAGGAATTATTTGATACCATGAAAGCCAGTTGGACAGGTCGCTCATCCACAGCCGAAACGGACCTCGTATATCTTAAACAAAATGAAGCTATTCAAGATAAGAAGGTAAAACTCAATCTGAATGGGAACAAATTCAATTCGTTGAAAAATGGCACCACCCCTCTTGTAAGAGGTAAAGACTATACGATCAAAAAAGATGTACTTACGTTAAAATCCAATCTGTTAACCAAATTGACAGCCTCTGGTGATTTGGGCGTAAATGCCACACTCACGGCTGGATTCAATGAAGGTGCTGACTGGAACTTTAATATCATTAAATATGACACACCTAAGTTGAACGATGCAACAGGTACAACCAGTGCATTTGCCATTCCGACTACGTTTAATGGGAACCAACTGGCAACGATGGAAGCAACATATGCAAATGGAGAGAACGCCGGTCCACAGAACTGGACTTCGTTCAAAGAATTCTCCTACACATTTAGCCCAGATTACGAACGTAATGTGATTGAACTGAAACCTAACTTCTTCAATGAAACCAATGATGGCGAAGTCACACTTAAGTTCCATTTCTGGAACGGAGATGTGTTGACGTACAAAATCACGAAAAATGGAACCAGCGTTGTTGGCGTAACTTCCAAATAAGAACTCATCTAACGTTCTGTTCAGAGCTTTAAGCTCTGGCAGAACGTTTTGTTTTTGTTTCACAATTGATCGAATAACGTACAAGTGCCCCTTCATACCTTTACACTAACTAGAATTGAGGGGGAAATGTCATGTTTAAACGTGTAGACCGTCTTGCCATCGAACTACCCATATCCAATAATCCGGACCCTAATGGAGCTAGTGCAGTTCAGGAGTTGCTTGGTGGAAAGTTCGGGGAAATGTCAACATTAAATAACTATATGTTTCAGTCATTTAATTTCAGAGGCAGATCCAAGCTGCGTCCATTTTATGACATTGTTGCAAGTATTACCGCGGAAGAATTCGGCCATGTCGAACTTGTCGCCAATACGATTAACCTCATGCTTGAAGGTTCAACTTCACCAGGCGCCCCGGACTCTACCCCGCTACGTGTAGGCAAAGACGCACGGATGACTTCGCATTTTATCGAATCGGCTCAGACAGCACTCCCTTATGACTCCATGGGAAGACCCTGGAATGGTTCATATGTCGTGAGCAGTGGCAATCTGATCTTTGATCTGTTGCATAATTTCTTTCTTGAATGCGGAGCAAGAACTCACAAAATGAGAGTCTACGAAATGACCGACAACAAAACAGCCCGAGAAATGACAGGTTATCTGCTTGTACGCGGCGGTGTGCATGTTCTTGCGTATGCCAAGGCACTGGAAATTGCAACGGGTGTGGATGTAACAAAGATGTTTCCTATTCCACGACTGGATAACAAAGCTTTTGAAACGACACGTAAGTGGGAAGCGAAGGGAGAACATCGCAGGCTGTACACGTTTAGTGACAAGGATTATCAGGGCATTGCCCAGATCTGGAAAGGGACACACCCAACCGATGGTGGTAAACTGGAGGCTTTTGCCGGCTTGCCGGGTTATGGAGGGCCAGTACCTGAGCTACCTGATCTGCCTGAAGAATTTGCGCCAGGGATATCCGCGGAAGATCTGATGCAGATTGCAGAGCGACTGAAACGTCACGCTGGTCTGTAGGATCACGATTAACGTTTGTTTTTCATAGGGCGTCGATTGGATAACCGTAAACTGGTGCTACCTTGTGTGCTAGAACTCTTTGTTTAATTAGATTATTGATGATCTGTTTCTTTGATTTCTTATGGCGCACACAAAAAAGGGAAACGGGAGAGATACATCTCTCCCCGCTTCCCACTTTACATGCCACTATTGTGGCTCAGTAAATTTCACTACCAGCACCGCTTCCCCATTGGCTTGAACATGACCTGTTGAGGTTGCTGTAACAGTTGCTATCGTTTCGTTTCCACTTGGGATCAACACAGGTGTAATCACCGGCAGACCCGCAGCATGAATGACATCCATGTCAAATTCAATCAACAATTGACCTGCAGTTACACGATCTCCGCTATTCACATGCGCGGTAAAACCGTTTCCCTTTAGTCCAACCGTATTAATTCCGATATGAACCAGCATTTGTACACCTGTTTCATGCTCCAGAATCACCGCATGTTTACTCTTGTTCATGACATGTGCAATGACACCATCAAACGGTGCGTACACTTTTCCTTCTGATGGCTCAATGGCAATGCCCTCACCCATGTGTTTTTCCGAGAACGCCGGGTCAGGAACCTGCTCCAGAGCAACGACGGTACCGTTCATTGGCGAAGCTATTTCGAGAAAATCTACCTTAGGACGATTGCTTGTAACGGCATCGGTAACTGAATTAATATGCAGATTAGAGTCCTCTGCTTTAACTTCAGTTAATGTTACTCCACTGTTTTCATGGCTCACCGATTCCTCTGCAACCGGTTGGTCCTTATATCCGAAGAACCAGGTAAGTGCAAATGCAATCGCCATGGCAACTACGTTGGACAAGATATACAACGGCAGTTGGCTGTTCAGATAGAGCAGTGTACCAGGAATAACCGTTACAGCCATGCCTGTACCCTGCAGATGGAACAAGGAAGCGATGAAACCACCTACACCACCACCGACAAGTCCCATAATAAATGGTTTCATATAACGCAAGTTAACTCCGAAGATCGCTGGCTCCGTAATTCCCAGAAATGCGGACAAGGAAGAAGGTAATGCGAGTGCTTTGAGTTTCATATTTTTGGTCTTCAGACCGACTGCGAGACAAGCCGCTCCTTGTGCTGCCATGGCACAGGTAATGATGGCGTTGAACGGATTAAATCCCGTTTTCTCCAGTAGCTGAATCTCCAGGAAATTAAAGATGTGATGTACACCGGTAACGACAATAATCTGATGGAAGAATCCAATGATAATACCTGCGATGCCAAACGGAAGATCCAATACGGCAGTTGTTCCATGCAGCACCCACTCTTCTAGGGAATGGAATACGGGACCAATCGCGAATAGTCCAAGCGTAATCATGACTGTCAACGTAATAAAAGGAGTCAGAATTAAGTCCAGTGCCTCAGGCACCCGTCTTCTTAGTACCTTCTCAAACTTGGCTCCAATCAAACCTACAAAGAACGCGGGCAGAACCGATCCTTGATAACCCACGACAGGTATAAAACCGAACATATGCAGCGGCTGTGCTGATCCATCTGCCACCGCGTAAGCATTGGGTAATGCGGGATTAACCAGCATTAGCCCCAGTACGATACCAAGTACCGGACTTCCGCCAAATACGCGGAATGCGGACCACGCTACAAGTGCAGGTAGAAATGCAAAAGCCGTATCCGTCAGGATTTGAGTGAACAACAGGAAATTGGCCGAGATATCATCCGGTGTTGCACCGAATAACGCCAGAATTTCATTCTGGGTAAGTAATCCGCGCAATCCCATGAACAGTCCTGTAGCTACCAGAACGGGAATGATGGGTACGAATACGTCACCAAATGTGCGAATAGCCCGCTGAAAAGCGTTTCCTTCCTTTTTCCCCTGACTCTTCACATCATCCTTGGACGATCCTTCGATTCCCAGCTTCTCGACCTCTTCAAAGATTCGATTCACCGTTCCCGTACCAAAGATAATCTGATATTGACCTGAGTTGAAAAAAGCGCCTTTCACCTTCTCGATGTTCTCGACCGTTTTCTGATCAATCTTTTCTTTATCTTTCACCATGATGCGAAGACGTGTTGCACAATGTGCAAAAGATGCGATATTCTCTTTGCCCCCGATAGCATGAATGACTTCCTGGGCAATGCGTTGATTCTCCGACATGTTATCTCATTCCTCTCACGTAATACTTAATAATGCCATTGAGTTGCTTCAAAATCAGCTTTGCCTCCGCGTGTAAAGAAACGAATGTCCACGCTGTCCCGGCTGGGGAAAATCCGGCTGGTAAAGACCTCTTCCCCATCGTTCACAAAGATCTCGACCGAGGACGAATCTACGAACAGATGGAACTTAATCACGTCCGCAGTAAGTGTACACCGTCGTACAACGCCATTCTGCTCTGCCAGCTCGGCACCAGACATCGTCCGATCCAAGACAACTTTCTGCTGAATCCGATCATACAGAAGAACCGTCTTTTCAGTTCCATTTGCCCGGAATTCGATGCCTACAACCTCTGCTTCTAGATGGCTTATCTCACATATCAGCTCATAGGCAATCCCATTAAAACCAGTGAAAGATCGACTCTCATTGTCAATTGTTGCGCGAATATGTGTACCTTTATCCTGCTGACGTAATTGGACCATCTCTGCAACCGGTTGTTGAATTAACTTGCCGTCACGGAATGACAATTGCCGAGGAATGGTCAGGCAATGAGCCCAACCGCCGTCATCGGTCGGATACGCCAGATCGGGAAGTCCCATCCAACCAACCAGGATACGTCTTCCGTCCGGGCCCTGCATGGTCTGCGGAGCATAGAAGTCGAATCCACGATCCAGTTCCTGAAATTCACCATGATTGAACTCTCTTGTCTTGAGATTGAGCGGCTCACCGATCAGATAACCGGATTGAAAAATATTCTGATAATGATCTCCCGCAGCATCTAAGCCTTGTGGGGAAAAGACAAGTACACCTTTCCCGTCTATCTCCATATAATCCGGGCACTCCCACATGTAACCAAAGGAAGTTAATTGCGTACGAATTTCACCAAGAAACTCCCAGTTGTTCAGATCAATGGAGCGATACAGCACCGTACATCCCGTCTCGTCTGTTCTCTGCGCACCAATGACACAATAATACGTGTCTCCTTGTTGCCACACCTTTGGATCTCTGAAGTGTTCCGTGTATCCGGCTGGCACAGACGAGATCACGGGATCATTCAGTTTGGTTACTGAACCGCTTTCATCCATAACTGCCAGGCATTGATACGGATGTCTGACCCAATCCTCATCTCTGGTATTGCCCGTGTACAGCAAGTGCAGCTTGCCGTCTTTTTCAATCGCGCTACCGGAATAAGCTCCGTGCGAGTCATACCTGCCACCCGGCTCGATTCCAATCCCGACATTTTCCCAGTTCACCAGATTCTTCGAGCGGGTATGATACCAGTATTTCATGCCATGCTCTGTCCCCAGTGGAAACCACTGATAGAACAGATGATAATAGCCTTGATAATATGCAAAGCCGTTAGGATCATTAAGCAGACCTGTTATTGGCTGAATGTGATAACTTTGTCGCCAAGGACATACGGATATCTGTGCTTCAAGCTTCGCAATCTCTCCAGGCTCCGCTTGCTCAATTCGTCTGTAGCGTTGCTCTCTAGTCATTTTCATAGCTGTTCTCCATTCAAAATATAGGAACCGGTTCCATTCAACGCAAAAAAATAATTCCATATGGCATTAATGCCTGCCCGTGTTCGCATATCCGTATTGGATATTCACAGTGGAACCGGTTCGATGGAATTATCATAAAGGATGTTTTTATAATTTGTCAACGCTTTCTCGAGGAATTAGTTCTACGTCCAGTGTTGTTCGTTCCTCCACCGACTCCCCTTTGACCAGACGAATAATGTGATTAGCCGCTACTTTGCCCGCCTGCAAATAATGATATTTCACAGTCGTCAGCGTGGGATGAATCATCTCCGTAATATCATATCCGCCAAATCCCGTAACGGACAAATCTTGCGGTATGCGGATTTTATTGGAGAACGCAATCTTCATCACGCCCAGTGCAATGTTATCCGTGGCCCCTACAATGATCGTTGGTGTGATTTCTTTCAGAATGGCTTCAGCGGTAACGATGGCTTCCGACATCTTAAAGCTTGTTTCATAATACTTCACTTCACATCCACCACACTCGGCGATTGCTCGCTGGAACCCTTGTTTACGATAGATCCCTACCGCCCGATCCTTCTCGCTAACTCCCATATACACGATCTTGCGGTGACCCTGTTCGACGACATATCTGCCCATCTCATAACCTGCCTGATCATCATTGTGAACCAGACTGTGCAGTTGCTCATGCTGCTGCCCCACCAATAACACCGGAATCCGTATATCCTCAACGGCCTTCAGATGTGCTTCAGTCACTTCAGCAGCCAGCAGAATAATACCCGATACCTTCTGTCGTGCAAAATCATAGATGGCATCAATCTCCCGTTGCATGTCCTGACTCGTATTTGCGATCAGCATCTGGTACTGATTACTCCGCAGTTCTTCATCAATTCCGATCAATGTCTGGGATGTTGCAAAAGAATCAAGACGTGGCACAACCGTACCTATAATACTGGTCTTCTTAGCCTTCAGACTCTGTGCAAATGTATTGGGAACATAATTGTATTCTTTGATAATGCGCTCAATCTTCTGGCGTGTATCCTCACTAACCGATCCGCCATTCAGGAAGCGAGAGACCGTGCTTTTTGCCACACCTGCCATCTGAGCGATATCAGAAATCGTTTTATTCATAAAGACTCCTCTTATTTCTATTAGCTGGTTTACCTTTTATTATACTTCGAATCGCAAACCCATGGCGAATTTGATTCAACTCCATTTATTGCACGTCTATGGTACATTCCCGATGTAATAGCAAAAGCCCGATGGCAATGTGACGTACATACAGAAGTATGATCCGACATTCATCAGGCTGTTAAGCTTCCATATACATGTTTGCACAGATCACTAACATAAGAACGCTCGCCCTACAGTCTCAGACCTCAATAATAATAGGCAAGATCATTGGTCTTCTCTTTGTTTGAGCGTAAATATAGTGACCAATCTCATCTTTCAGCTTTCTTTTGATCACATTCCACTGATTCACACCAGCGCCGGTCAACTCATCCATCCGGTTTAGAACAAGCTCATGGATCTCATGCATGAATTCTTCCGAATCCTTAACAAATACAAACCCTCTGGAGATAATTTCGGGTGACGTGACCATCTGTTTTTCCGTTTTGCTCAGTGTAGTCACAATCACCAGCATGCCATCGGATGACAGTTGCCTGCGGTCACGCAGTACAATATTGCCGATATCACCCATGATCAGACCGTCTACGAGACTATTTCCTGATGCAATTTTGGGACCCAGCGAAGCAATGCCGTCTTTGTACTGGACCATATCCCCATTATTCACGATAAACACATGATCACGCTCTATACCTACGGATTCAGCAAGCAGTCTGTGTTGATACAACATGCGAAACTCACCGTGGATCGGAATCAGATAATCCGGTTTCATCAGAGTAAGCATCAATTTGAGTTCTTCCTGACTGCCGTGTCCGGATACATGCATCCCAGCAGCACCACTTGAACCATATATCACACGTGCTCCGAGAACATACAGGTTATCAATTACATGTGCAAGATTTCGTTCATTGCCCGGAATGGCTCCGGCAGCAATAATGACCGTGTCCCCGGCGTTAATTCTTACGTGAGGATGTTTACCGGATGCCAAACGTGACAATGCTGCCATCGCTTCTCCCTGGCTACCGGTACATAACACAACGACTTGTTCTGGTGGAAACTGATCCGAATCGATAGCTTCAATCAACAATCCGTCAGGAACTTGCAAATAACCCAATTCACTGGCCACCGATACCACATTCACCATACTTCTGCCCAACAGTGTCAGTTTGCGGCCCGTCTCGAATGCTGCATTCACAATTTGTTGTACCCTGCTGACATTCGACGCAAAGGTGGAGATGAATACTTTTTGTTTTGCACGGATAAAGGCATCCAGAATGTGATCCCCCACAACACGCTCAGAAGGTGTAAATCCGGGTCTTTCTGCATTGGTACTCTCGGAGAGCAAAATATGGACACCCTGTTTGCCAATCTCGGCCATACGGTGCAGATCTGGGAAAGGTCCATGTACAGGCGACATATCAAATTTGAAATCTCCGGTATGCACAACATTGCCTGCTGGGGTCTGAAAAAAGATACCAAGACAATCCGGTATACTATGACTGGTTGCAAAAAAGGAAACCTCGATCCCTCCCAGCGTAATGCTGGAATGCGCATCGATCGTATGCAAGTCGGCTTTGCGCAGCAACCCATGTTCTTTCAGTTTAAGTTCGATCAGCCCACGAGTGAGCCTGGATGCATACACCGGGATGTTCATTTGTTTTAACAAATAGGGAATGCCACCAATGTGATCTTCATGTCCATGGGTAACCACAAGACCCCTTACTTTATCCAGATTCTCCAGCAAATACGTTACATCCGGAATGATCAGATCAATACCAGGCAATGTCTCATCAGGAAACTTCGAACCACAGTCAATCACGATGATGTCCTGATGGTACTGGATGAAATACATATTCTTCCCTATTTCATTCACGCCGCCAAGTGCAGCGATATACAGTTTGTTGTGGGCTAGATTCAACTCTATTATTCCTCCTCTGCGTGGCAATCGTATACGATACGGATCTATATTCCTAGTATGGAAGCAATCGCCTCAGTTATGCATTTCAGCGTGATTATGCCAAAAAAACCACCATGGAATTTTCATTCCATAGTGGTTTATACGAAAAATAAATGCGGTTACACCAATGATTTATCACGCTGTAGTAATACGTCTTGTTCATAGGTTTTGATATCGGTGATCCACTTTTCACGGACTGGTACGCCTTGCTGAGCACAATAGTAGTCCCAGATCGCGCCAAACGGATAGGATTTGAACTCTTCCGTTAAGGCAAGACGCAACGTGTAATCCCCTTCCAATTCGGCTTGTTTCAAGGCATCCACTGGTTCGAGCATCGCACGCAGAAGAGCTTTGATCGTGTTACGAGTACCCACAACCCATGCAGCTACACGATTAATACTTGCATCAAAGAAATCCAGTCCAATATGTGTGGTCGCAAGCAGATCATGTCGAACCAGTTCACGGGCAATTTCCAGCAGCTCATCGTCCATGATTACCACATGGTCACTGTCCCAGCGCATCGGGCGGCTTACGTGAAGCAGAATGCCACTTGTAAACAAAGACAAGGACGACAGTTTATTAGAAATAACCTCTGTTGGATGGAAATGACCCGCATCAAGACAGATCAACGTATCATTTTGCAAACCGTAACCCATATAGAATTCATGAGAACCCACCACATATGCTTCCGACCCCAGACCAAACAGCTTACTCTCTACCGCGTCCAGGTTGTGCTCCGGGTTAAGTGGTTCGCCGAATACTTCATCCAGCGATTCTTTGAGACGTTTGCGTGGTGTCAACCGGTCAACCGGATTATCCTTGAATCCGTCCGGTACCCATACATTGGTTACACAAGTCTGACCAAGCTGTTCCCCGAAATAAGCACCAATCCGGCGGGATGCCTTGCAGTGATCAATCCAGAACTTGCGAATTTCAGGATCTGGATGACTGAGCGTGAACCCGTCACTTGATTTTTCATGGGAAAAACATGTTGGGTTGAAGTCCAGACCAAGTCCTTGTTCTTTGGCCCATTTCACCCAGTTCTCATAATGCTTTGGCTCAATCTGATCCAGTTCAACCTGCTCGTCGGTATCCGTGTAAATCGCGTGCAGATTGACCTTATGTTTGCCGGGAATCAGAGCAAAGGCTTGCTCCAGATCGTTACGAAGTTCTGCTGGTGTCGTCGCAGCCCCCGGATATTGACCTGTAACGGAAATACCCCCTGTTAACTCCCCATCTTTATTCAGAAAACCTTTGACATCGTCGCCTTGCCAGCAGTGTACGGAAACTTTGATCTCCGCGAGTTTGTTCAGCACCTCGTCCGTATCAATCCCGTGCTGGGCATACAGTGCCTTGGCTGCTTCATACGCTTGCTTGACTTGGTTATCCATCCGCAAGAACCCTCCTATTTTAACGTGTAAATGCTGCCGGTACACCGCCATCAATGGTCATCATGCAACCGGTTGTTTTTTCGGATTTCGAAGAAGCAAAGAATGCAATTCCTTCCGCAATATCTCTTGGATAGATATTCACGAGCAGTGTCGTCCGTTTGCGATAATACTCTTCCAATTGATCCGGTTCAATTCCATATGCCGCTGCTCGTTCATTTCTCCAGGAACCGTTCCAGATCGCTGAACCCTGTAGAATGGCATCTGGAAGAATCGTGTTGACACGAATGCCATACTCTCCACCTTCTGCTGCAATACAACGTGCCAGATGTGCTTCCAGCGCTTTCGCTGAGCTGTAAGCCGAGGCACTTTTACCTGCATACACCGAGTTCTTGGACCCGATAAATACCATGCTTCCACCAATGCCCTGCTGTTTCATCAGCTTGAATGCTTCGCGAGCCACGAGGAAATACCCTGTACCCAGAACATTCATATTCAGGTTCCATTCTTTCAGGGATGTTTCGTCAAATGGGCTGGATGTCGCCAATCCGGCATTGTTCACGATGATATCCACTCCGCCATACTGCACCGCAACATCAGCATAAGCAGATTGAACGGCTTCCTCATCGGTGACGTCCATTTTCAGCGCATAAGCACGATTCGCACCGTACTGATCATTAATTTCCTGCGCTACTTTCTGTGCGCCCTCCAGGTTGAGATCAGCAAGCACCACATGTGCGCCTTCAGATACCAATCTGCGTGCTGTTTCACTTCCGATCCCGCCTGCGCCGCCTGTAATAAACGCCACTTTACGGGAGAACTCGGTTTCTGCCGGAGCCAAAGACAATTTGTACAATTCCAGCGGCCAGTACTCCACATTGTAAGATTCATTTGCACTGAGTGATACGAATTGACCCAGGCTAGTAGCTCCACGCATAACGGCAATGGCTCTGTGATACAATGCTCCGCTTACTTGGGAAAGCGCCCAGCTCTTGCCTGTGTTGATCATGCCCACACCTGGAATGAGGATAACGCGTGGTGCCGCTTCGAACATGACATCACCTTCGTTTTTGTTGCTCTCAAAATACTGTTGATACTGCTCTTTGTAGGCAGCTACACCTTCTACCAACTTGGCTTTTAAACCTTCAATATCTTCCACATCCGGTGTCCAATCGATGAACAAAGGTACCACTTTGGTATGTACCAGATGATCCGGGCAAGCTGCACCCACCTGAGACAATTCCGGGGAATCTGCTCCGCCCACAAAAGCAAGTACGTCCTCTTGATCATCAAAGGACAAAATCATTTTTTTGCTATCCGATACAGCTCCACGAATTGTTGGCATCACACGTGATACGATCTGACGACGAACATCAGCGGCGAGTGCCGGGTGTTTCACACCACCAAACAAACTTCCTTCGTTCACTCGTGCTTCGATGAAAGCTTCTGCTTCATTGATAATCTTGATCGTTTGAGCGTAACATTCCTCGGATGTTTCTCCCCAAGTCACAAGTCCGTGTTTTTCCATCAGTACGAGTTCGGCATTAGGGTTCGAGAATACGCTTTCAGCAATCATTTTAGATAACGTAAACCCAGGGCGTACGTAAGGCACCCATACAAAACGATCACCGTAGATCTCTCTCGCCAATTCCTTGCCGTTATGCGCACAACACAGGCTAATAATAGCATCCGGGTGCGTATGATCCACATGTTTATATGGAAGAAACGCATGCAGAAGAGTTTCGATAGAGGCACGCGGGTGCTTGGCATCAATCATGCAATGACCCAAATATTCAACCATCTCTTCATCCGACATGGATTCACGCTCAATTAATGGTCGAATGTCTTCGAGCCCAAGTCCGGTAAAATGTTTCGCTTCCATGGAACCCAGATCAGAGCCGCTTCCCTTCACATACATTACTTCTACATCACGACCACGAAAATCCTTCACTGTCGTTTTGGTAGACGTATTGCCACCGTAGATGTTACATACACTGCGATCAGTTCCAATCAGATTGGATCGGTAAACCAACTGCTCAAGTCCTGTTGTTTTCTCAGATGCCTGCGATGCATTCCATAAACTCTGTACCATTTGTTTCCCTCCGATAATGTTTGTTTTAATCCTAATCCGAGTTTAACATCTTTGTTTTATTTTGAAAACAAAATATTTTAAAACCAAACGGAAATATTCAAAAGTCATTATAGATTGAACTATTTTATTAAAAAAACACCCTGACGTGAACGTCAGAGTGTTCCTGTTTCATCGGCGGATTAGAAAATCCCCGCTTTTTGAGAAGTGTTTTTAATACCATAGGTATCATTAACTACGGTGTTGCCAAAACTCGTTAAGCTCCCGTTCGGACCTGTGGCCATGTCCAGATAGTTCAGACCAGAGCTGTTTCCGTACCAAGACCAGGCAAGCCAGCCTACCCCTTTTTCCTGACCATATCTCATGATGGCATACTCGTCCACATCACCGTTTGTGTGATATCCCCCGAATTCACCAATGATCAGAGCCAATCCTTTGTTCAGCACATTCTCCATATTGGCTTTGACCGTTGCAGCATCTTTGCCAGCATACTCATACATATGAATGGAGAAGACGGTATTTTTTTGAGAATCGGCTGCAAATACACTTTGTCCATAATCCACGATGGATTGAGGGAACTGTCCCCATCCGGCTGCATCCACAATGAGCGTATTTTTAATTCCCGCATTTCGGAGTTTCGGAATGGCTTTTTTGTAACCATCAGCCCACGCACTTCCATTCCACGTTCCATACCATTCATTGGCGATGTTGACGATTACCCGATCTTCTTTGCCGATCAAAGCTTCCTTAATGCTAATCCAGTAGTTCACTGCCGCATCCAACGAATTATAATCATCTTTCCCTGTGGCATCATGTACTTCGAGTACGGCTATCATTTTATTTTGGTTAACCACATTAATAATATTTTTAACAGCGTTCAGATCATCTTTGGTGTACAGGCTACCATTCGAAAGAACAATGCGTACCGTATTGGCACCTGTTTTGGCGATTGCAGGGATAGCGGTATTCAAATCATTCTTGAACCAGGAATGTCCGTGATTAACACCTCTCATGACAAAAGCCTTGCCTGTGGAATCGTACAATTTGTTACCGCTTACATAAAAACCTGTAGCAGCAGATGCTTTGGGGGCTGCACTTCCTAATACCATGAACATGAGAGCAGCAATAACCGTGAAGATTGTACACTTTTTCAGATTAACCATTCGTTTGGAACCTCCTGTATTTGTTTTTTTATTTCAATTAACCCTGCTCTAGGCAAGAAGTTAACTAAAATCGTTGGTAATAGAAGTTTTTTTGTTATTAAATAAATAACAATTAACTTTATCAAAGTTACGTAATTTAGTTTAAATGAACTTTATCGTTAAGGTTATGAAGTTATAATAAATTGAAAACGCTTACCAGTCAAGATCTTTTTACCATGATTGGGAATCATTTGTTTTTACATAACACAGCAAAAAAGGCTCTCTCCCCTCACAATCGTTCGGAGAAAGAACCCTCTGTATTATTAACGTCAGTTAACTCTGGTTTAAGTCTTGTTTATCTGTTGTTTAACTCCTGATTTAGACTAAGTGTCTTCTCTAACTACCGCCAATACCAAACCAACCCGATACTTTGGTCTCACCCGAATTTCATTAAACTTTCCAATCTCCACACCCTCAAATCGCTCCACATAAGCCTGATTCACATAACTCTCAATCGTCCCTTTTCGAGTTGGGGTTATAGACAGACGAAGCGCGTGATCAGCCAGCAAATGACGGGATTGCTTCAAACCAAGCATCCAGCTGTGCCCATAGTGAATATGATCTGTTAACATCTGATGATGAATATGTGCTGCTGCAACGTCTCCTTCATAATCAATCTCAATCCACACGTCATCTACTTGTTCCGGCCACGCTGTGTCCAATCTCAGTGTTGCTGCACACTCTTTGGGATAATCAACCTCTACAGCAGGCACGTAAGGCGAAACTTGGAATGTATACGTACCGAATATTCCCTGCTTCGACTGGGATGACACAGCATATTTCGAAGCTGAAACATGCTCTGGAGCCGGATAGAAGGATACCTCCATCTCTGGTTGCTCCACAGATGTACATAGGAGCATCTCATTCTGTACATACAGATGACTGCTGCTAATTACAAGCCTTTCTTCTCCGCCCACACGGAAACGGTAGGTTTGTAATGCCTCTTCACGGGTCAATGTAATGATTCGTATGACCATACCGTCCGATGTTGTAATTCGCAGATGATGGTCCTTGCCTGCAATCGGGTGAATCACAACTTCATTCCCCTGCTCCGATACTGTACCTTCGGGCATATCTACATTTGTAACAGATGATGAATCAATAACATACTCAGGCATCATGCCATCATGGGCATAAAAGACAGCCGTAAGCTCCTGATTTACCATAAATCGGGTCAGTGGCTGAACGGTAGCACTAATGATCTTCATTCCATTCAGATTCATATGGAAAGGCAGAATGGCCGCCATGCCGGATTTCAGCCGCATCGTTCCTTCTCTTGGATAAAAAGCAGTCCCTTTGCTGGTATGCAGTTCCAATTGTATATCTCGATCAGGCAACGCCACATGATCCTGATAATTATTTATGAACAGAAATCCAGAACCATCTTGTTGCCGAACAGACCAACGCAGATCCAACGTGTTCTCCGGGGTTATAGATTGTTGACCATCCGGTATAACACAGCCCATTGGTGCAAGCAACTCACCGTATGCTTCCAGGAACATGGACAAGCTTCGAATGCGGTCATACGATTCACCAACACGTCCAAATTCCCCGAGTGGCGATTGGTAATCATACGTCATTTTCGGCAATGCCTGCTCGTTCATATATGAATTTTTGCCTATCGGATTGGTCCCCCCGTGATACATATAATATCCGACCAGATTACTGCCATTCGCCAGCTTCACAATGGTCATCGCCTCGACACTGTCCGCATCAACAACTGGCCGAGCGTGATAACTGACCTGCATGCCACCAGCAAGCTCGCAGTACGCAGCAGGGTACTCCAGACTGTCATAATCCACATCTTCCACAGGATTCATATGCAGATCCCGGAACAAATACTCCCGGCTTGGAGGCTGATTGGGAATCCATGGTGTGTACGCATACCCCGCTAGCATAGGCAATGTTCCTTCTTCAGGCACCGCAGCATTGCCCCAGGCCGTGGCAGTATAGAACATCGGCTTCATACCGACTTCTTCGGCAATATGGCGAAGCCTCTTCAGATGTTCTCGCCCGTCCCGGCCGGAGGTAATGTATTTTTCACGGGTATACCCCCAGGCATCCATGGGTGCACCAGCGTGCATATACTCATTTTCCAACTGTACCCCGATAACAGGGCCACCCTCCTGATAAAAACAGCCGTTGAGCTGACGGGCCATCTCCCGATATAATCGCTTGGCGTAATACAGATACCCTACATCGTTCGACCTGACTTCGAATGGATAACTGAATAACCAATCCGGCATTCCACCATTACGCACTTCCCCATGACAGAATGGACCAATTCGCACGATCAGAGGCAGCTCATGTTTGCCACACAGATCCACAAAGTGCCGCAAATTCAGGTTTCCTGACCAATTATATTCGCCTTCCTGCTCCTCGTGAAAATTCCAGAAAACATAGGAAGCGACGATGTTCACCCCACCTGCCTTCATCTTCAGTAATTCTTCTTCCCACTGCAAGTAAGCGAATCTGGAGAAATGAAACTCACCTACCACGGGAATATGGGGTTTAGCATTACGAGTCATATAATAGTTGGTAAAATCATACGATTCCCCTCGTGGGCTTTTGCCGCCACTGCCAGTCATGCGACCCGCACGAATCTCTTTATCTTCCGCATCCAATATGAAACGAATCTGGCTACCTGCTATAGTATCATTCATGGATTATATAACTCCTTCGATATAAATGGGATGTGTTGAAACGATTATCAATTATCGATGGATGATTGCCCCTTGATGATTCGGGTTTTTCTCCAATATCCGCTCCAACTCAAGTTTGGCTTCACTTGTCCGCCCCAGCCCCAGAAGACCCAATGCCCGCATATACCTGCAATGTTCTTCATTTCGCTGATTGAGATCGTCGTCAAACACTAGGAAATCGGGCAGAGATACCGCAAAATAGTCCATTCGGATGTGATCATGCATATGTCTTTCCGCATAGTCAATGAGTTTGTTAAAGCGTCGGTTTGCTTCCTTCACATTGCCAAGTTTCTGCCAGGCCAGACCCTGATAATAGATGGATTCCGGCGGTTGATCATTATAAAACATCGCGCTTGCCGGTTCGTTCAAACCGATGGATGCTCTGTGGAAATTCTCCTCTGCCGCCTGATTCTTCTTCAGTTGCTGGTAGGCACAGCCAAGATAAAAGTAAACTGGATTGTCTCCGGCTCCCTCCAGCTTACCTTCACCTAAGTTCTCCGGGTAAACCAAAGCCTTCTGCAACAGCTCCAATGCTAGTTCAGGTTGTTGTTTCTCCAGGTTTTGCTTTGCCAGTTCCGTCAGTGCCGTAACATATTGTCCTGTCACCTTGCCTTCTCCACCCTCCCATGGATGAAACCGCCGGGTCTGAAGGGCATTCCATGCTTCTTGATGACTACCTTGCATATTCAATAAAGTCACCCACTCGATATACAGATCATCACGGTGGTGAACCAACTCCATATGTTGTTCCAGCAATTTGATTCGATGCTCGCAGGAATACCCTATCTTCTTGTGCAATTGATCCAACTCGTAGAAGATTCGGGCATCCTGTGAATCCAATCGGAAAGCTTCCTCCAATGCTGCCAGTGCAAGATCGGGGCGATTCAGCTTGTTATAATAAGCCAGTCCCAGATTCCGATGTACAGTCGAATATGCAGCATTCACCTCGCGTGAAGTTTCCCAATGGATGATTGCTTCCTCGTAGCGTTTATGATCATATAACCAATTTCCCAGGTAATAGTGAGCACGCGCATCATTCGAATCCACTGCCAATGCATCCTGAAGCACCATGAATTCAAATAACGTATTAGGAAAACAATAATCCGTCGGAGCAGCTTTCCCCTGCTTTTGACATTCTCGAGCCTGCTCCATATCCCCCAGCTGACGATACAAGTAAGCCTGAGCATAACCAACCATAGGATATGGCTGTGAATTTTCGGTTTCAACATAAGAGAGTACCGTCAGTGCTTCTTTCCACAATCCACAATCCGCGTAGTCTGCGGCTAGATTCAGATAATTATAAACGTCTCCTCGCATCAGACGATGGAAATGCTCACGTGTTTGCCCCGCTTGTTCTCTCTCTGAAGGTGTAGTCGCTCCGCTATAGATCAGGACTAATTCATGTGCAGCTCCAAATTCAACCGGGTCCAGTTCCAATGTCTCACGCGCATATTGGGTCGCCTGTTTATCTTGACCCAATCTGCGTAACAGAGCCACCTTCAGATGCCGAGCCTTATAATTTCTGGTATTACGAATCAGCGAACGTTCGATGTGATCCAACGCTTCGATGTCCCGTTGTAACGCCGTATCGATCTGAGCAAGCATGTAATAACCTGTATCCTGATACTGTGCAGACCATACGGCTTTATACAGTGCTGCGTAGGCTTCTTCCTGTTTCCCCTGTAGTTTCAAACTCAGACCGAGTTGGTAAAATGCTTCACTATCATATGGATTCGTATTTTTCCACGTCAGCGATTGTACGGCCTGTCTGAAATGCTTCTCTGCATCTTGAAACAGCCCTCTACGCAGCAGCAATGTGCCATAAGCAATGTTTAGACGAATATCCGTTGCATCACGCTTCAAACCTTCCAGATAATAAGGTTCCGGTTCATACGTGGCATGCCGATATTGCTCCAAATGAAGACCAGCCAGATATAGTTGTTCATTCGTACGAATCTCGGATGGTAGCGGGAGTGGTGTGGCCGGATCTGGAACTTCCTGAATCTCAGAACGTTCAGGTTGATAGGCTACAAGTACTTTTCCTTCCGCAGTTCGAACACTTAACTTCAACTGATGCCATTCATCTTGTCCGCTCCACGGGAATGAAGATTTATATAGTTCCGTAGGTGAGATATTACATCTCTCATGGAGATATACCGTGGTTGGACCTATCGCTTCAACGGTCACTTGTTCAAAAACCGACGTCGCATATACCATTACGGTTACCATTCCGGTCGTTTCGTCCATTTCCAGATTAACCGCTGCATCAATCGTTGCATTTTTGACCATACCAATTCCTTTATACGGCATAAAATACTGCGAGAATGATTTCGCTTCATAGGGCTGTAACCATGTAAAATCAGGCTGATTATCGGTATAGATCCCGGTCATTAATTCAATATAAGGTCCATCCTCGTCCGTTAACTGACGATCCCAGGCTTGCCCGAATTCCCCGTTCCCCCAGGTCCATTGCTTCTTGCCAGGCGAAATATGATGATTGGCTACATGCAACAAACCTGCCTGAATCCCATGGTCATAACCCCCTACAAAATTATAATCCGACTTATACGCCATATAGGATGTTGGAACCGGTATGTTTTTGTAACGGGAGATATCTACACCTTCGGAATAGTCCATCTTGTAATAGGTGCCGGTTGCGATGGGAAAGCGGGATACGTCCCGTTTTCCATGGTCCAGCACAGCCGTTACATCAGGTGGAAACACGGATTGCGTATGATCGTTGACAGCTACAGCCGGATTGGCCCACCATAGAAAAGTTTGAGGTGCGCTAGTGCGATTGTATACCTCGGCATGGATTTCAAGATAGGCTTTGCCGGGATGTAATGTGAAGCCAGCTGTCATTTTGGTACCATACATGCGGTCAATCTCACCCACCCACACGGTAGCGCTTCCATCTTCATTACTGCCAAATGTATAATCGACTGGACCAAACGTGTTCGGCCGATGATGCTGGGGCCAGTTGAATTCAATTCCTCCGGAAATCCATGGCCCTGCCAGACCCACAAGCGCAGGTTTAATCACCCGGTTATAATATACAAAATCGTAGTTGTTGGTCCGATCCAGCGCACGATAGACTCGTCCACCCAGTTCGGGCATCATCTCAATACGTACATATTCATTTTCAAGAATAATTAATCGATACGACTTCATTTTCGCATCATCTTCGATGCTGTCGATCACGGGATGCGGGTACACCTTACCCGAACTTCCCTGGTAGATTCTCTTTTCAAGAAACATCGGATTTTTGTCCGGTTTACCTGTACCATAGGTTGGAATATCTCTGGTTTCTTCCCATATGCGAACATTTAATTTTGCTGTCACGTGATTCAATCCCCTCACTCCTCGGCCTCGTATATATTGTGATCATACGCTCCGATATGCAGGAAGAACATTGACATTAAGCGGTTCTTGATGGACGATCTTCGGATTCCCCCATAACCAAAGAGAGCACCGATCCACTGATAATGCAGTGAAAGGTACTCTCTGATCGATCTTGATTAACTTATCTGCGACGTGCAAAATCCACAAATCTGAACTTGTCCGGTCGATGCCTCGACTCCGTATACTGAAATTGACTGGCATCCTCCAGATACACCTGGCTCCTCACCACAACCACATTGTGGAACCCTTCAAGGTCCAGTAGTTCCCTGTCCTCAGCGGTGGGTTCTTCCACCAAAATCTCTTTTTTGGCAAACGAAATGGAAAGCCCGAGCTCTTGCTCAATGTACTCATAGATGGAATCATTACAGATCTCTTTGCTGAGCCCAGGAACAAGCCGCTGGCTAATGTAATCTTTGTCCAGTATGACATGCTCTCCATCCACTTTACGCACACGTCTGATCTCCCAGACCTGTTCATTCAGGCCAAAGTTAATTTTTTTGTGCAACGCCTGATCGACCTGTTGCTCCTCGAAAACCTTCACATACGTTTGAGCACGATGTCCCATTTTTTTGGCCAATTCCTTGAAGCTAACCAGACCTGAGATGGGAAAATCGATCTTGCGTATATCCAGTACAATCGAGCCCTTGCCTTGAATCTTCTGAATATAACCTTCTTCATACAACATTTTCAATGCTTTGCGAATAGTCTCTCGAGACGTTTGATAACTTTCCGATAGATCCAGTTCCGATTGAAGTAACGTCCCTGCCTCAATCTCTCCGGTCCGAATACGATCTGCAATATCTTCATATATCCGGATAAATTTATTATTCATTATTCATCACCATTGTTCATTACCCTTTTTTTATCATATTGGCAACCATTATAGCATTAAAAACCAATCAAGCGGTAATGTCGTTACTGCCGATGATTGCAGTATCACATGTAAGAATCAATTCAATCTAGATATGACGATCAAACGCTGACGCTTTCTCCACTTGATCTGTACGGTTCTCATCCATAACTTGAATCAGCTTATTTAAACGGAAGATCAGCGCTGCAGCTTCTGATCTGCTTAAGTGCTGCATGGGACGGAAGCTGCCGTCTTCATATCCGGTAATCATGTACAAACCTGCAAGTTCCTGCACTTCTTCTTTGGCCCAATTAGATACATCAGTCTGGTCGGTAAACGCTCTTGGGGAAGTCAGCGGTTCCGGTCTGATTTTACGAACAACATTTGCTATAATCTTGGATGCCTGTTCCCGTGTCACCAGCGCATGTGGAGCGAATTTGCCGTTCCCCATGCCTTGAACCATCTCATGGTGAACGGCTGCCTTAATCTCAGGAGCAAACCAATCCTCATCGTTTACATCCTTGAATCCATGCTGTTCATTAACCGCTGTGTCCACACCCATCAGACGCACGATTAATGCGGTAAATTCTGCACGCGTGATCGGACGACGTGGCTCGAAGCGAGTTTCACTTACACCTTGAATGATATTTTGTTCCGCAAGCCAGGTAATCTGATCTTTATTGAATGTTTGGCTGATATCAATAAATTTGATATTTTTTTTCACAGGTACCTCAGGTTGCTCAGACAGTTCTGGTTGTGAACTCACCTCATCGGCTTGTTCCGATGTAACGTTTGGACTCGGGGTTGCACCGCCACCGCTCCAGGCGGATGGTGGATACGGAAAAGTCATGGCTGCTGCCCGTTTTCTTTCACTTTTTTCACCTGCTGAATTCTCCGTCCATACTTCCACCTCATAATGCTGCTCGGCATTCAGTCCTGTCCATACATGACTACGCTTGGTGCCACGATAGATCTCACGATTTTTATGGGTGATCACAATCACCTCATTTATTGAATCCAGTTCCCAAGTTAGCTTAATCGTGTTTGTACCTTGCGCTATGGCTGCTACTGTCAGTTCCTCGGAAGGTAGCGTCTCGAATTCCGGTACTTGAAGCGCCTCACCCTCCCCTGCCTCGTTAAATGGAACGATTGCAAAGTCAGCATAACGCTCTGCACTGTTCAATTCAGACACATGTATGGATGTCTCCGTTGTTGTTCCCACAAGCTCTTCATTTCGATAAACTCGATAACCCCCAGCACCAAGAATCAGTTCCCATACAATGTCTGCACCATACATGGAACGCCCCTCTACTACAGGAGATGAAGCAGCACTACCAGGCAAAGTCATGGCATGAAGGTAATAACCACCATCACTACTGCCGGAGGCATTCATGGTCTTCACTGTATAGATATAGTTCACACCCGGTTCGAGTTCCTTGTCGTCATAGAACAGTTCGTCTGCAGGAACACGAGCAATCTCCACACCATCCCGCTCAATGATAAACTGCTCGGCACCTTCCACCCGGCTCTGTTCCAATAGAAGACGGATGTGGTCCTTCGCCGAATGATACTCCACTTTGACCGGAGCTGCTGGCTTGGTCAGGACAGAATACGCCAGCTTCTCCGATGCATCTCCCTGATCATTCTCTGTATGGATTTCAATCGGGTACTGCTTGCCTGCATCCAGTTGATCAATAATTAACTCTTTTTGTGTGCCTCGGTATACTTCCGTGCCATCCAGCAATACAACGAATGTTTCGTTTACATAAGGGAAATCCCATTCCAAATTAGCGTGATCAGTCTCGGGGTATATCTTCATTTCCAGTGAATCAACATGAGGCAAGGTGTAAAAAGGAGCCACGGTCATTGGGCTTCCTGAACCAGCCGTATTATAAGGAATAATTTGTACCTGATCATATCGGGTTGCACTCTCCAGATGAGTTAATCTCACCTCTGTGATATCACGTTCTTCAATCGTGGTGAACATCTGATCTCCGATACGTATGGTATATCCCTCCGTACCTTGTACCTTTGGCCAAGTGATCCATCCCTCCTTTTCCCCAATCATGCTTGCATGTAAAGGTTCATGAATGGTCGCAGGCAACGTTCGTAAGTAAACTTCGAAACCGGAATTACTCTCTCCCGTTGCATTGGATGTTTTGATGGTATACGTGTAATGCTCTCCTGGTGTCAGTCCATCATCTTCAAATGAAGCTTGATCTGCTGGAACCTTAGCGA
Source organism: Paenibacillus amylolyticus (assembly GCF_047302515.1). Lineage (GTDB taxonomy): Bacteria > Bacillota > Bacilli > Paenibacillales > Paenibacillaceae > Paenibacillus > Paenibacillus amylolyticus_G. Next base: position 2,968,160 of record NZ_CP168019.1, read on the forward strand.
CTTCAACACCATCCCGCATAATAATGAATTGCTCTGCTCCCCGTGTGGAGCTTCCAGTCAGGTCCAGTACCGCAGTCTGATCTGTGATGTGTGTTATGCCTGCCGTCTGAGGTGATATGGGTTTCGTTAAAACCTGAATCTGAATAGACTCTGACCGATGACCATCTTCATTAATCGCAACAAGTTCGAATTCATACGCTGTGCCATCCAGCATGCTATTGAGATGTACAGACGGTTCAGACACGCTCTGTACATCTCCCGTTACCCGATTTCGAATCTCATATGCAGCCGCTCCCTGAACAACATCCCAAGCCAGATCCACCACATGTGTTCCGGCTTTCACTGTTATACTTTCTGCAACCAATGGCAACGTTTGAGTCATTACACTGAAAGTAAGCGGCGCACTCGTTCCACTCGCATTGACTGCCCGAATTACATAAGTGTATTTCGTTCCTGGCGACAGATCCTTGTCTACAAATTGGGTTTCACTTGAATCCATCTGAGTGATCTCTCTTCCATTCCGTTCAATGACGTAATGATCTGCCCCTTGGACACCTGTGTTACTGAAATCCAGACCAAGGCTGTTTTTCGCCACATCATATACCCCAACCTTAACGGGTTTCTCAGGCAAAGTCAGCAGGGATACATCCTTCGCTTCAGAACGAGTTCCCTGTCTGTTGACCGCCCATAGTTGATAGTGATGCCACGTCCCATCCTGGAGCCCTGTAATCGTTGCTTCATTCTCCATTCCTCTATAGATCTCCTTGCCATTCTGCTCAATTACGTATTCAGCGGCACCTTGCACGACAGACCAGGAAACTTTTGCCCGATGTACTCCTGGATCAACAAGTACTTCGGCAGGCGACACAGGTTTGGACAATCGGATGAGCTGCGCTGCCTCACCTGCACCAGAAGTATTCGCAGCCTGAACTTCCAAAGCGTACTCTGTACCAGGTAACAATCCCTCAACCGTGTAGGCTAGTTCTGATGTTCTGCCCACTTCTGTTCCATTGATTTTCACAATATAGAGATTCGCCGTATCTACAGCTTGCCATGCAAGTCCCATACTTGTTTCACCCGTCCATGTGACATTCAGTCCTTCCGGCCTGCTAGGTAAAGTAAGAATTGTACTACTGGTGGATGCACCGTACCCGGCAGCATTGCCCGCCTGTACTTCATAGGTATACTCACGACTGCTTGACAGATGGTAGACTGCGAGTTGTGTATCTGATATCTCATGGCTCTGTCCATCGATGACCACCCGATATTTCGTTGCCCCAGCTACAGGCTCCCAGCTCAAGATCGCTCCCTGTTCAGTTACTTGAACAACGTGAAGTCCCGACGGGCTCTCCGGTAGCGTTGTTCCTGATACCGAACTGCGCATCCCTTGTCCACTTCCATTCACTGCTTGTACATCCAGTTGATAAGATGTTCCTGAACTCAGTCCCGCAAAGACCCATTCTTGGGTTCCGGCAGGAACCGTTCCCGACTTCTCTCCATTCAACCATAACTCATAACGATCGGCTCCTCGTACTGCTTCCCAATTCAGACGAAGGCTCGCTGTGGAAGCATCTGATACCTGTAAGCCGGGTACCTGTCCAGGTAACGTCTTGAGCAAAGGTAAACCTGCCAACGGCCCTGGTCCTGTCTCATTTCCGGCAATTAACGCATAGCTGTACTCCGTTCCGCTATCCAGACCCGAGTCCAGATACTCCGTCTGCTCTCCTTCATATATGGCTGTTCCATCGCGTGAAAGACCATAATACGTTGCAGAAGTCACTGTCTCCCAATCTAATGAAATATCATGCTCCTGAATTTGAACGGCCATAAACTCACCGGGCATTGCCGGCAGTGTGAGAAATCCGGTTCTGCTGCTACCACCTGCTCCACTTTCATTCATTGCCGTTACCGAGATGTTATGAATGGTTCCTGGAATGAGGTTGCTGACATAGGGAAGGCTGTCAGGATCAGATACTGTCTGATCAAATACGATGGCACCGTCTGAAGTAGTCGCAATAATGCGGTAAGCATCTGCTCCTCGTACTGGATCAAATTGAATCTCGGCCAAATTGGGCTGTGAATCTACTTTTCGAACGTGCAACGTTCCGGGAGCTGTCGGAGTAGTTAATACTTGAGCGCTTACTGCATCACTTACTCCGGTATGGTTTCTCACTCTAACTTCATATTCATAGACCTGACCACCGCTTAGGGAGTGATCGATTATACTGTGCTTAGGATAGTCCAGTGTCCATGACTGTCCTGTCGTTTTATTCGATATCTCATACTGATATCCATCGGTATACCTTTCCCCCGTCGGTAAATCCACTGTAAGTTCAGCTGATGTCTCAGTGATCTGTGTCATTCTCACATGACTCGGTTGCTCGGGCTTGCGTTGAATATGGTAAGGTGATGTTGTTGTCTCATATGTATTCCCTGCTCTGTCCATGGTTTTGGCATGGATGTACCATATGCCTTCCGATTCGATGGATATTTTATGCTCGTAAGAGCGAGCTTCAAGCCAATGATCCGGTGATTCTGCACTGTTCGTAACTTGATAGAATCGTTCCAGTTCCTGAACGCCTGAGTGGGCGTCGGCATACTGAATGGTAGTGGATATGTCCGTGTCCGTCCAGCCATGTCCGTTCGGAGCAAATGTAATCGTTGGAGCCATCTGATCCACATAGGCGATTCGACTGACTTCCTTGCTCACATTGCCAACGGTATCCCTCGCTCGGGCCCGAATGGTGGTAGCCCCGTTTGTACTTACTGTACCGCTATTTCCTGTCATATACGGGGCATCATTCATGCTGTATTCATAGGATATCGCTTGTTCATCCATACTTCCAGCGATCGTGAATTGCACATGTTCTTTACTCCATCCAGAATGACTTATACTAATCACCGGCTCGGTTGGAGCTGTCGTGTCGATTCGAACCGTAGCCTGAGCGGACGTGCTTATATTGCCTACACGGTCAAGTGAGCGTGCATACACGATCGTTTCTCCCTCATCGGTAACCGTCACTTCACCCGTATAATCGATCCAGGGACCTTCTTTGTTAAGTCGATATTGGCTCTTGGCAAGCCCACTGCCCGCATCTTCACCACTGTTTATTGCAAGAGTTACATCCTGATTCGTCCAATCCTCTTCACTTAACGTAATCGTTGGTTGCTCAGGCCCAGTCTTGTCGATTCTGGCTGTTGCCGAAGTGGAAGCACTGACATTGGCGGCCCGATCAAAACTTCGTGCGTAAATCTCGGTTATCCCTTCTTCACTTAGTGTAAGAGGAGCCTTGTAGTCGACCCATTCTCCCTCACTTCCCAGCTTATACTGTGTCAGACTAATGCCACTTGCTTCGTCCGTACCCTCCGTTAATGTCACGATTACCGCCGCTTTTGTCCATTCGGGCGGATTCAGCGAGATAACGGGAGGCGTTGGTGCCGTCCGATCTACCCTGGCTGTCACAGCTGTTTCCTGTCCCGTATTACCAAACGCATCAATACTGCGTGCCATAATAGTTGTGTTGCCTTCACTGTTTACGGCAAACGGAGCGCTATATTCACGCCATTCTCCTGCCGGACCGACTTTAACTTCAGTCTTCTGAGTCCCGCTTAAAGCATCCTTTCCTTCTTCAACCGTGATGAGAACATCTTCCTTGGTCCATGAGGATGGAGTCACTGTAACAGCAGGTGCAGTTGGACCCGTTGTATCTTTAATCATCTCTCCAGCGGATATAAATGGGGTCTGTATCCCTTCTCCATTCAGTGCCGCCACAAATACTTCATATTTTCCATCCGCGAGTCCGGTCAGGGCGAATTCTGTACGTGTGGAAGTTGTTGTTCCCGTTGCGAGGACTTGCCCACCTGGACTGCGTATTTCCGTTTTGTAATGAGTGCCCGCAGGATTTCCATTATTATTCCAGCTCGCTGTAACAGAGTTGCCTGATTGTGTCACAGCCGCAGCAGCCGGTGGATTCGCCAATGTATATTTGGTGGATGGACTGGAGTACCCCGTGAAGGAACTACTTGAATTTTTGGCACGTACAGCAAAAGAATAACTCGTATTCGGAGTGAGCCCTGTCACCTGCCGACTGTTTGACGCACCTGTATCCACGATCTGATTCGTGGTCATATTCTTCAGCTCATACGTAACAGAGGCGTCATTGGCCTTCTTATCCCAGTTGACCGTCAAGTTATTAGAATTAACCAATGTATATGTCGGCGTTCCGGGCACAACAAAACTTCTTACCGTGAAGTTAACGGTTCCTGCTGAGGATACCCCACCTTTGTCATCCATGACCCATACTTGCAATGTGTGTGTACCATCTGGCAGGGTGTCAGGCAACGTGTAATTGGTGTTGAAAGATTGATTCGAACCCGTTGCGGTCATCTGGGTAAGAATGTTCTCAGACCCACCATCAATGGACCATTTCACGGTCAACAGGTCACCTACATCCGTATCTCGTGTTGTACCAGAGATCTGAAGTTGCTCGCCTTTGTAATACGTTTGCCCCGAAGAAGGAGCCGTTAGTGTAAATGAAGGCGGAACGTTCTGAGGGCCGATTCCCACGATCGTTGAAAATTTGCGTGAAGCCTGATTCGCTGTTGCTTTGGCATTCCACCAGAATTGCGCAGCTGTATCGCTCGCCGTAACGGTCTGGCCTGGAGTGAATGACGAAGGTGAAGACCCCCCTGTTAGCTGCGCATTGTCCGGACCGCTGTACTGTCCCATGTATATGCGATCTGCATTCACAACATTGTACGTATTGGCATAAAAAGCCGTTACCTGAACGCCGCCGCTGTAATTGCGCCATCCATTCTCTATGACTTCAAACGGAGATGCATCATTGCCATTCACCATCGTATCCCAATAAAATGTCCCACCTAAATTCAGTGCCGATCCACTACGGTTGATGGCTTCCAGTTCAACCTTCATGTATCCACCTTGTGAGGTAGCATTGACGATAGATACTCGCAAAATATATTCCACATTGTCCTTTTGCCGGGACATTTCAATCACATTATTGTTAATTCGGTAATAATTAAGCGGCAATGTTTTGAAGTTCACGGGTGATCCATTATGGTCGATAATCGTGGATACATTCCCTGTATCACCACCGTAAAATACATTTGTGTTTGGTAGTAATACAATTCTGTATTTGCCATCACTGTTCATCTCTACTTTCACCTTTGATGACTGTACAGCCTTCATGCTGGACGTATCGGATACAATCCCGATCGTTTCAACCGTTTCAGCCATTACCGTGGCTGCACCCCATTCAAGCAACAGGGCTTGAGGTGATAATAACGCAAATGCCAGCACCACTTTGGTTAACTGTTCCGCTTGTTTCTTCACACGTTTTCCTGATTTCTTCAACGTCTGCTCTCCTTTTTGGCACACAAAAAAAGGAGGCACCCCAACAAAGGAACGATGTCCTAAGTTGGGGTGCCTCCCCTAACAAGTGTCATTTTTTCTTGATTATAACGATTAAGCGCATGAATGTAAACACTTGATCATGAACGCCTTACTTCTCATTTCTCATCTCTGATCTTTAATAACGCTTCGTCCAGTGCGCCAACGACCTTGTCACACCATACATCAAATTCCGGATCTTCGGTCTGTAATTCAGGATGCGCCAGAATGTGCTCAATCGTACGTCGAATGCCCTGATCAGCTCTTGTCGTTGCTACAAATTCCGGAACAAGCCGCTTCAGCTTGCTGTTATCAAAGACAACGGTATTGGCTTTGTCACCCAGCAATCCGCCGCGAAGATCCTGATCACTGCATGCGGCCAAGAACTCAGAGGGAACATGTACCGCATGAAGCTTAACACCCAACACGCCAGCTATAATCTCATGAATCTGATTCCAGGTGACGGATTCATCCGAGGTGATATGTACCGATTCACCAATGGCATGGATATTTCCCATAAGCCCGATAAAACCTTTGGCAAAATCAGTATTGTGCGTAATCGTCCACAGTGAGGTGCCATCTCCATGGATGATAACGGGTTTGCCTTCACGTATACGCTTGAGAACCTGCCAGCTGCCTTGAGCACCATGAACACCGAGAGGTACCGATTTGTCGCCATACGTATGGCTCGGACGCACGATGGTCACAGGAAACCCATGCTCGCGGTATTGTTTCATCAGATAGTCTTCACAGGCAATCTTGTTGCGAGAATACTCCCAATATGGATTCGATAAGGGCGTACCTTCCGTGATCCGGTAATCGGCCAGAGGAGTCTGATATGCAGATGCCGAACTTATAAATATAAACTGCTTTGTTTTATCCTTGAACAAACGGTAATCTCGCTCCAATTGAGACGGTACAAAAGCGATAAAGTCTGCCACAACATCAAATTCCAGATCAGCTATCAGTTCCGCTACACGTGTCTCGTCATTAATGTCCGCTTGAAGTACGTTGACCTCACTAGGTAAGTCATCGTTATGATTGCCGCGATTAATTAAATACAGTTCACAGCCTTGCTGTGCAAGCATCTCCGTAATGGCCGTACTGATGGTGCCTGTCCCTCCAATAAATAGCGCTTTCATTTCGCCACCTCCTGATCGATTTTACCCACTTTTCCATGATATCACGCACCAAAAAAAGGAGCAAAGCTCGGCGACCCGAAACCTTGCTCCTTCAGTTATACGACCTTAATCGTTGCATATATCATGTACATGCCGCAATGGATCTCATATTCTCCCTTGGGCAGATCTTTGTCGACCGTATAATAATTGGGTCCCTTTTGCATGTATAGATCCATGCCAAGCTTTTGTGATCCCACTGATTTCACATGTGTCACCGACCGGGTCAGAATAAAGTTGATTTTGGTCGGTACGCCAGCTTTCACCTCGATGACGTCTGGTCCAAAACCATCGTTGCTCACGTCCACATCAATGACTTCATATCCCTTCAAATCCTCCGGAGTATCGGCTTGTGCTGTTACCGCACTTCCCGATCCCGGGGATACGTCTTTGCCCATAAAATAAACCAAAAATGATCCAAGCAGTACAACAACGGTCAGACCCAGCGTTAACCAAGGCCATGTTTTTCCAAACCAGCTTTTCATCAAAACACTCCTCATTCGATGTCCCATCAATATTCAATCAACAGACGGATGTATTCTTTAAGCATACCTGATTCGCATGACAATGAAAATGACCCCTCTGGGCTATTGCGATTGAGCTATATAAGTGGAACTAAAGAATATTTACACTGGACACTCCGATGACAGAACAACCTTTCGATCGCTGTTATCCCCAGATTTTTTTGATTTCCTTTTTCAAAGGGTAAAATCCGGGAATAAAGGCGCACGCTTCGCTTCTTCAGGTTATTTCTGTCCTCTCCATTTCGTGTAAATGTTTAGTTCAATTTATATAGAATATTTCAATAGAAAAAGCCTGATTTCTCAGGCTTATCTACGGGTATTCCCGTTCATGCTTTGCAATATCCCTTTTTGTATAACTCAGGAATAGATCGGTGTATTCCGACTTCGTCTCATGCGTAATTTATACAACTCTGGCAGGGCTACACCAATGAGCACAATAATAACTCCGAACCATTGCAATCCGCTGACATGCTCATGGAGCACGATTGAGGATAACAATACTGCAATTGGAAGCTCCACTGCACCCAGGATTCCGGCCATGTCACCACCAATATGCGGAACGCCGATAGCGAACAGTACTGGTGGAATGAATGCCCCGAAGAATCCAAGCAGCAATCCAAATACAAGCAACTGGCTCCAGATCAATCCGTTAAAGAGGAATGTCGGCGGGAACAAAATGCACAGCAGGATCAATCCGCCTGTAACCATCCACGCACTGCGGAAGGCTGGATGCGCTGAAGGAACCGCTTTGCCGCTGAACAAGACAAACAGGGAATAACTTACGGCTGCCATTAGTCCAAGAGCAATACCCAGACCGTTGAACTCACCCAATCCTTGTTCCAGGAAACCGGCTGCCAGCAAGGTTCCACCAAACAGAATGATCAACGTCAGGAATGTGACTTTGTCTGGACGTTGACGTTTGCTTATCGCCTGAATCAATACACTAATCCAAGTGAACTGGAACAACAGGATAATGGCAAGTGAAGCCGGAATGTAACGCAAAGACTGATAATACACGAGACCTGTAATTACCGTTGGTGTTCCAGCAGCCATCAATATCAGACGTTGTTTCCACGTCAACCGCTTGAATACCTGTGCCACGGCTCCTGATGCTTTGCCATTTGCCTGTGACTTACGTTTTGTTCTAAATTTTGTGTATAGCGCCAGCATCCAGGATAGAAGAAAACCCGTGATCAGCTGTGCTCCCACAACCTCTCCAAGTTTGTATCCTTCGCCGTACGCCAGAACCACAATCGTGGATAATATGCCATAGCTCATCGCTCCCGCGAGAACGGACAGATAATATTTCATTGTGAATAAACCTCCTGATGATAAGAAAAATACGCCCGCATGTTGGTTCATGCCAAGGTCACAGACACCATCTAAATGCAAAAAATCCTAACTACGAGCAAGGAATACATTGATTCCTTGGCATCGTAGTTAGGAAGTATAGGCTTCCCGTAGAGACCCTCGCCCTGTGTACACTTTCGGCCTGCGAGGTTATACGAAATGATATATGCAATTTGATGTAATTCGTGTGTGACGACTTTTCATATATTACATGGGAGGTGAGATGGTGTCAACCCTATTTCGTATAAAAAGTTGAACTAAATTATTACACCGAGTCGCTTCGATCGCGGTACCATTCTTCGAGTACTCTGATTACGTAAAAACGTCATGTTCGATTGGAGCTTGAGGAGTCCCACTCCAATGTTTGCTGTAAACCTGCCTTCAACCCTTCCAGATCCAGCCCATCTACGGCAAAAGCCTCACGGATCAAAGGCTGCGCGACAAATTCATCATACTTGCCCAGATAAGGTGCTTCATCTTCAGCCAGTAACGCAGATGCGTCTTCAGCCGCCCGACACTCACTCATAATCTCGGCTAACAATGTTCGTTCATCGACCTTTCCCGACACTACAAAATAATATGGCTCCATGGGTACAACTGAACGCAAGGCAAGTTTCTTGGACAGATTATGCTTCATCAGGCGCTCCAATGTACGGAATGATTTACTTCCCACCCAAGGAAGAACATACATCGAATCTCCCCCTGCCGGAATCACGACCTGCTTCAACAGTCCGCTTTCACGAGCTAGGCGACGCGCCCGTTCAAGTCGATTGACGGCTTGCGGTGACAAGTAGGGATAGATCACTGAGTCGGACAACACTTCACGCATTTTCTGTACCACCGACGTATGAATATCCCCTCCCGCGCCAAGCCATAATGTATCTACCTTACCTTTTGCAGACTTCACATACACAGCCTTGTGCTTGTGATCGACCTCTTCCACTTTCCACAGTTTGCCTGCGAGCGAGAAGCAATAGCCAGGTGGGGGCACGGTTGTAATCGAACCAATCTCTTCTGAGCCGTTTAGTACTTTATGTTCCTCATCGTCTTTAAACACGGCGTAGAAGCGATAATTATTCACAATTTTCTCACCTGTCAGACCGATGATCAATGTTCGATCCTCTGTCCATTGCAGATGATCCGTCTCAATGAGGTAATTCAGGAATACCTGATATTGATCAGGTCTGATCAACGCAAATGGAGCCAGCGAAAGGATGGCTTCAGCAAGATCTCTCGGCTCCGCCTCCCCCATACTTTTCAACATGCTCATCGTCTGATGATAGAGCACACCTATGGGCATTTTGCGGGCTTCAAGCGGCTCGACCCACTTCGTTTTTACATACAGTTCAATGACAGCAATCGCACGCATCAACGTCCACGGCATACGTGCTGGCAATTGCGCTTCCTCGTCCTCTTCCTCCGGACATACAAAAAGCATCTCCGAAGCCATGTCCTCTCGTCTCCCTGAACGTCCCAGACGCTGTACAAAGCTGGACGCACTATACGGTGCACCGAGCTGAACCACACGTTCCAGTTCGCCCAGATCGATGCCCAGTTCAAGCGTGACCGTTGCCGCAGCAACTGCGGGCCCCGACCCAGTGCGTAGGGCAGCTTCCGTCTCTTCCCTCAGCATGGCCGAGATACTTCCATGATGCACATGGAACACATCACGCTCTTGCCTGCGAGCCGCGACTCGCCGCATCTCAAGAATGGTGACTTCAGCATCCGTTCGGCTGTTGGTGAAGATCAGCGCCTTTTTACGATGTGTGCTCTCATAGATGAAGTCGTAGTAGGCTTTACGTGCGTTATGAAGCTGCTCCGCCTGCTCCTCGTCCTGTGCATCTGGAAAAGAGAAATGTTCCACCCGCAGTCGCAGCTTGCGCCCCCCCGGTGAAGAGACCACATCCACCCCCTGCTGCGTTCCGGCAGCAAGCCAAGATGTAGCCGCATCATAGTCACTAAGTGTAGCGGACAAGCCCACTCTTCGCGGTGCGCAGCCAGCCATACGCTCGATTCTGGCAAGTTCGCTGAGTACTTGAATGCCCCGATCCGCTCCCATGAAAGCATGCACCTCATCGATGATGACATATCGCAAGTCATGAAACAGCGCCGGGATTGCATTCGGTCGATTCATGAGCAGACCTTCCAGCGATTCTGGCGTTATCTGGAGCACACCGGACGGATTTTTCATCAGTTTTGTTTTCTCCGCCTGAGGTACGTCCCCGTGCCAATGCCAAACCGGAATATTTCCTTCGGATAACAGATCCTTAAGACGTTCGAATTGATCGTTAATCAGGGCTTTCAGAGGTCCAATGTACAAAATGCCAACCGATTTGGATGGCCGTTCATACAGCTCGGTCAATGCAGGAAAAAAAGCCGCCTCCGTCTTGCCGGAGGCTGTTCCCGCCGCAATCAGCATATGATGCGGGGTATGAAAACAGATATTGCAGGCCTCAATCTGGGCAGGACGAAGCGATTCCCATCTTTTTTTATATATAAATTCCTGAACAAACGGCGCCAGCCGATAGAACGGATTATCACTCATAATTCAAACTCCGCCAGAAAGTCGTCCAGATCATCTGTATTTGCGGAAGCATCTGCCCCTTTACCCGTTTCCTGAGGTTTGGCAACCCGCTCGCCAAGTAATTGAGTATAAGTCACTTCAGGATTCTGGTGTAACGTATGCAGAACATCCATAAAGTCTCGTACCACTTCACGCGTGGTCAGCAATTCATCCGCACCCAGCCGGTTCACCGCCGTTTGCATAAAATCAACCAATTGTTCATCCGTCAGACTTGCGCTGTATCCAAAATGCAGGGCATGAATCTGCCGCAGCTTCTGAAGTAAAATCATAATCTCTTCATGCGATAACATAGCCAGCTTCAGGATCGGACCTGTGTAATTCGCATACGCTTTGGCTGCATAACGACCATCAATAAGCCTGGAGCGAAGCGCCTCATAGCTGTATAATCCGCGCCGTTCATCCTCCACAAATTGCGGCGTACCGCCTACAAATATGCCCAGGTGCTCTGCCTTGCCCTGCATCGTATCATTGAACATGGTCAGCAATTTTTCATAGTTGCTTTGGCGGGAGACACTGTTTGTAATTTTGTACAGATTCACCGCTTCATCAATGAACAACAGCAATCCTTTGTAACCAATGCGCGCTGTGAATTCAGACCACAATTTGAAGTAGTCGTACCAGTTGTCATCGTCAATGATAACGCCAACAGCCAGTTCTTTTTTCGCTTCCGTTTTGGTTGCAAATTCTCCTCGAAGCCAGCGAAGGGCCGCCTGTTTGCGATCATCATCAGCCAGCTTGTACCCGTTCCAGTATGACGCCAGTACTTTGGCAAAATCAAAGCCGTGTACCAGATTCTGCATCTCCCCCGTCACCGCATAGATCTGCTTCTCTACTTCCAGCGGCAGAGCGGGATCATCCGGGCGCAGGTTCTGACTCTGCATCGTGGACTGTTGCAAACCTGCGATCCATTTTTGCAAAATCGGCTCCAACGCTCCCCCATCCGGGCGTGTGCGTGTAGACAGACGAGTCATCAGTTCGCGATATGTCGCAAGTCCCTGCCCTTTGGTTCCCACCAATCGACGCTCTGGTGAGAGATCGGCGTCTGCCACAACGAAATCCCGATCCATCGCATAATTACGAATCATTTGCAAAAGAAAGCTTTTACCGCTGCCGTAACGACCCGTAATGAGTTTAAACGCTGCGCCTCCCTCGGCGATATTGTCCATATCCCGCAGAATGGCCTCCACTTCCGGTTTCCGACCAACAGCAATCTGCTCCAGTCCTATGCGCGGGACAACACCAGCTGTCAATGAATTTACAAGCGCGGTGGTCAGCCGCTTTGGTATTTTAAGTTCTGTCACTGCGTATCACCTCTTCACATGTTCGAACACATCTATATAATCAGGAACAATCCGATCACCATCAATCAGAAGATCACCGATCGTTTCCATAGCCACATCATTAATTTCATCCAGCAGAAGCGTAGGCATCGTTCCATATTGCTCAGCCAGACGCATCAGCTCCATATCTGGACTTGCACCAAGTAGAACATGAATCGTTTGCACCTGCTGTGGGGAGAGTTCCTTGGCAAAGAGCAGCCATTCCTCTTCCAGATCAGCCTCAGCAGACTCGTCCCACTGCAACCTAATAGATTCTACTTGCGCTCCTGCTGCAATCTCTTCTGCGGATGGCTCCGACTCCATGGAACCTTCAGTTGGAGTGATCTCGTCCCTTGCTTCCAGCACATCGAATGGATTACTTGTAACATTGGCGTTGTTAACCTCTTCATCCTTCACTTCAGAAGGGTGATCATCCTCAATTGTAAGCGCCATTCGCACGTACTCACTTTCCTGCTGTAAAGATGCCAATTTCTCTGTATCAATACGAATCATCGGTTGTTCCACAGACTCCGCCTGCTCGATCGCATATGCTTTGTCCAGGTAACGTTCAATCAGATTTGCAAGTTCGGGTTCAAGAGTCTGTCCTCGCAATCTGCCTCTGAATCCGAGCAGTTCACGAAGTTTATTTTCAGTACATCGATAAATCCGCGTAACCATCTGCACAAATTCAGCATGTTCACCTATGGGCATATATCTGAACGATACCGATCTTCCATAGATCCATTCATCATAGACTGCTTTGCGAAACAGAGTGCGCTCCATGGTGCGTTCATCGTTGGGATCACACTCAGGCAATAGTCCAACTTGTCGCGTACGTTCCAGATACGAATCAACCAAGGCCATGACCCGCGGGATGTACTGATCCATCACCTCTTTGCCGCCATCTCTGTAAAATTTACTGAGTGTAATATCGTAATCATAATATCTTTGCAGCATATTCAGCGAGATATCCGATACCTTATCCTGTAAAATACGTTGCAGTTCCCTATCCAGCATCTCTGCTGGCAGGTATCCGCCCGAAAGGCCCATGACCTCGGATAAGGACATCTCCATCTGATGGACCAGCACATAATCGACCATCCACTCTTGCATATATATATTTAATTGGGGCAGCCGTTCACGATAGTTCACCCATAGCTGCTTCAATTGATCATAACCATCCTGAGGATTCTGCCAGCCAATGCCGTTTATTAACTCGTAGATATGAACAAATAGATAGGACAGATCGGTATCCGGGTATCTCCCCTGACGTACTTCCTTCCTCCAAAACAAATACCACTTGCGCTGGGCCTCATTCATCACGCCATACGTTGGCCAGTAACTCATAAAGGGAACCCACGGGGATACATCCCCCTCCATCTCTGCCCACTGCTTTGCTTCCTCTACAAAACGTTTCTCTGAGGACAATATGCCTCCACGATGCTGCATCGTATCATGTGCAGACTGCACAATGGTTGAACGATCAGGAACCGGCACTGCTGCTGTTTCAGGTTCTTCACTCAGATCTATCTCCATAAATTCCAATTGTCTTGAGTTGTCTCTCATAGAACGTTATCTCACCCTCCTCCTAGACAGAATACGAACAAGTGTATCCATAGGGATCATTATAGCACTTGTCCTGTGTCTGCGGTGACGAAATTTAGACATTCCTGGACACAAAAAAAGAAGACATTTCTGCCCTCTTTTCATCATGATATTATATAAGTTGAAATAATGATTATTTACATTGCACTACGATGACAGAATAACCTTCCAATCGCTGTTATCCCCAGATTTTATCGATTCCCTTTTCTAAAGGGAAAAATCCGGTTATAAGCGTATGCTTCCGATGTAGCTTTCTTTCAGAAAGCTTTTAGGCGAACGCTTCGCTTTTCCAGCTTTTTTCTGTCCTCTCCGTTAGGTGTAAATGTATTATTTCAACTTTTATAGGTTCCTTTTAATATATGAAAAAAAGTCCGCCCTACGTATTAATCCATTGATCCAATAGACGGAATGTCTCTGATGCACTGTGTACCATGTTGTCATGATCTTCTGGAGTACTGATGGACTGCTGCAGCAAACCTGTAAACTCGCTCCATCTTGTTCTTGTATCTGAGCCGTAAGCATTGAAATATTCCAATCCACGATCAGCTTCAATGGGCAGGAACTGCGACAAACGTTTGGTCATAATCTGTCCACCGTTCGTGGACCCCTCAATTACATACAAATATCCGAACAAACGGGCAGGTGTTGAAATATCCGGCAGTTCTTCACAGAGCGGAAATTGGCTGATTTCTTCTTCACTGGCTCCCAGATTTCGTAAATCTTTTTCCAAGAGTCCAGCCTTGCCTCTAATCTCAATATCCAGTTCCGTACTTTCCCAGAAAGGCAGCAAAACAGCCTGATCCTCCAGCGGTTTCAGGAATCCATAAAATTTTTCTAAATACGTTCTATATTCTTCTATAGTCACAGTTTGATTCATAATAGCTTTTGCATAAGGGTTCTGTTCTACTTGTCTGTGATAATGAGCTGTCTCGCTCTTCAGACGTTCCATAATAGTTGTTGCTGTCATTGTAGTTATCCCCTTTCACAATTTGTTTTATTGTTGCAAATGAACGCTTATCCTCAACTGATTCTCAGTATATTGAAATAGAAACTGCTTTCCTTGCACTCAGCTCCATTAATGCAGACAAAGACTCTATGTAAGTATACTTATTCTTGTCAGAGAAAACTATATGAACCCAACAACCTTACACAGCCAATACAGTCCTCCGTTGTTATCTTAACTGACTGTAATCTGTATGTTTTAGTATTAACCGAAAACAATAAAAACGACCCTATAATCTGGAAGGCAGTAGATTTCAGATGTCAACATGGTACACTACCTTTATATCCTGTCATTGGAGGAATGCATTCTATGGATCTTACAGTTCAAGAGGTTGTACTTCATCTCTCAGATAACATTGAATTGCCGGAAAACACGGTAGATCAGCTCATTATGGGCTCACTTGATCGTAAGGTCACAGGTATTATCATTGCTTTTATGCCCACACATTATGTTATTGAACAAGCCATAAACCATGGCGCTAACTTGATCATTGCGCATGAATCTCCGTTTTATAACCATCACAGTCATACGGATTGGCTTGCTAATGATTCGGTTTATGTGGACAAAAGAAAGTTGATCGACGATGCAGGCATTTCCATCTATCGATGTCATGATATCATCCACCGCTTCCAACCGGATGGCATTACCGAAGGACTGATTCAGGCCTTGGGATGGTCCTCTTATGTGGAGCAACGATCAGCGGAAGCAGACATTCTTTCTTTTCCGGAAGGAAGCACCGTTGAAGCTATTGCTCACCATGTGAAAAGTTCCCTAAGCATCGATTATGTACGCGTTGCAGGCAATGCGGAAATAGTCTGTAGACGCGCAGCGGTACTGGTAGGTTTTCGTGGTAATGGACATGTGACGATTCCCTTGATTCAGAACGAGCAATTGGATCTCATCATTGCTGGAGAAGGATTCGAGTGGGAGACACCTGAATATATCCGAGATGCCATGCAACAAGGCAAGTCCAAGGCACTAATCATGATGGGACATGCTGAGAGTGAGGCTCCGGGAATGAAGCTTTTGGCAGACAGGTTGGCAGAACGTTTTCCCGAATTGTCTGTTCGTTTTGTAGGCGAGAAGCCTGTGTACACTGTGATCTGATAATATGATTGGATTTGTACGGAGAGGAGCTTCTAGCTGATTGCTTCTAATCTCATTGCCTATCCTACCCTGGAGTTTTGGATACTTTCTATGCTCCGGGGTACGCTGGGCAGACTCTCGTTTCATTTCTTGGATAGCTACCGAACCTGACACACTCTATTTGGCGAATATTTGCCGATTTTCAAAAGTAACGAATCGTAGACACACTATTCCTCCATTCCCCCCTGTTTTACCGCCCATTTCTACCCGACATAACCCATTTAACGTTGCTGAGATTCGTTAGATTTCTCAATTCAATCGAATCAGTACAATAAGGTGTCACTGGTTCGTTAGATTATGATGAAAAATGAGTACTGAGCACATATGCCGCGTATCTCTTCATGCCCCATCTGGATTTACCGAGTTCTTTATAGTACTCTAGATGCTGTGACTTCAAAGCTCAGGACATTTGTCCTTGGCGTTCAGAGTCAATTTATCATTTAATAATAGAAGTCGAAGTGATTGAATAAGGAGCGTACATATGAGAGGAATTATTTTTGCATTACTGGGCGGCGCATGTATCACGCTCCAAGGGGTTGCCAATACTCGGATTAGCACCGACATGGGCACATGGCAGGCCGCTACGATTACACAACTGACGGGATTCATCTTAGCGGTGCTGATCCTAATGTTTGTTAGAGACACCAACCTTCAAGGACTCAAACAAGTAAAACCTATGTACCTGGCGGGAGGTGCTTTTGGCGCCGTCATTATTTTCAGCGAAGTGACAGCAATTCAGCAAATTGGGGTTACATTCACGATCTCGGCCCTGTTGATTGCTCAGCTGTTCCTGACTTTTCTGGTGGATAGTAACGGATGGTTCGGCGTGGTGAAACAAAAGATGAAACTGCCGCAATTTCTGGGCATTGCCTTAATGGTGACTGGTGTCATTATTATGAAACTATAGTTTTTGGAGAAGGATTGAAACATATCGTCGGGGGTGAATAACAGCGTGCAAGAGATCCATAACGAGCAACAATTAATACAATATCTGAAGCAATATCAACTCGAAACTGTATTTCACGAGCCCCTGCGTACACATATGACGTTATGCCATTTCGAGAAGTGTGAACTGATCTGTCGTGAAGGGGAAACTTCCGAATATTTGTACGTACTGGTCGAAGGTAAAATCAAGATTTTCACCACCTCTGCTCAGGATAAAACGCTGGTGCTTTGCTTCAAAACACCGCTTGAAGTTGTCGGTGACATAGAGTATGTTCGTGAAAGCAATATTGTTAATACGGTTCAGGCCGTGTCACCTGTGGTGATGCTTCGTATTCATTATCAATGGCTCGCTGAGCTTGCCAGCGATTATGCACCTTTGCTTAAATTTTTGCTCAAAATCATCTCACACAAATTCTACATTGACTCGAACTTTTCCAATTTCAACCTGATGTATCCCGTTGAGGTTCGTCTAGTCAGCTACCTGCTCTCCATCTCAATAGAAGAAGCGGGCAACGTCGTTCATGAAGAGCTGGACGCGTTCAATCTGACCGACATCGCGAATCTGATCGGCACCAGTTACCGACACCTGAACCGGGTCATCCAGAAGCTCTGTGCAGACGGGTTAATTGAACGACATCAGGGATTGATTATGATCAAGGACCGGGCAGGTCTACGTGAAATAGCAGGTCACAATATTTATGAATAAGGAGTTCGACAACCATGTTAATCACAGGTATTTCGCTTGCACTACTGGCAGGTGCACTTGTCAGTCTGCAAACGATTTTTAATAGCAAAGTCAATGAACGCACCGGTTCATGGTCCACAACAACGCTGGTGCTTTTCACCGGATTCATTGCTTCTTTCCTCATCTCTCTGCTAGTCGAGGGTAAAAATACATTCAGCTTTCAGCATATGCAACCCTGGTACTGGCTCAGCGGAGCCATCGGCGTTGGCGTGGTCTTCTGTCTCGTGCAAGGGATGAAGCTACTTGGTCCCACATATGCCATCTCGATCGTGCTAACATCCCAACTGAGCTTTGCTCTATTGTTTGATTCCATGGGATGGCTAGGTCTGGAGCAAATTCCTTTTTCGTGGAATCAGCTGCTCGGTGTACTTGTCATTGTTGGGGGAATTGTATTGTTCAAGTTCGGTGGGCGTAAATCTGAAAAATCAGAGCAGTCCCCTGGCACGTTGCAGTCAGACTCGTAAAATAAACAAAAAAGAGTGTCCGTCCAATCGCGTAGATTGGTCAGACACTCTTTTTATGCAATTAAACCACGTATCGTCTCGTTCTCTTACACAAACTCTACGTTATGGTAGACCTGCTGAACATCTTCAAGGTCCTCAAGCGCATCGATCAGTTTCTCGAACTGAGCTTGTGCATCCTCTGGAAGTTCAATATGGTTTTGCGCAAGCATGGTCAGCTCGGCTACTGTGAACTCAGTAATACCAGCAGCTTTGAATGCTTCTTGTACAGCGTGGAATTGATCCGGTTCTGCATATACAATCACAGCGTCGTCTTCGTCCACGATATCACGTACATCCACATCTGCTTCAAGCAGAAGTTCCAGTACTTCCTCGGAGTTTTTGCCTTCTATACCGATAACCGCTGTTGGATCAAACATGTAAGCAACAGAACCGCTGACACCCATGTTACCCGCGTTTTTGTTAAACGCAGAGCGCACTTCCGGCGCTGTACGATTCACATTGTTAGTGAGTGCATCAACGATGACCATCGCACCATTCGGTCCGAAGCCTTCATAACGCAGCTCTTCATAGTTCTCATCCCCGCTGCCTTTTGCTTTTTCCATCGCACGATCAATAATGGCTTTGGGTACATTATACGTTTTGGCACGTTCCAGCACGACTTTCAGTGCACGGTTCGCTTCCGGGTCCGGTTCGCCCTTCTTGGCAGCTACATAGATCTCAACGCCGAATTTAGCGTAGACCCGGCTCGTGTTTGCATCTTTTGAAGCTTTCTTTTCCTTGATATTATTCCACTTACGACCCATATCGTTTCCGCTCACTTTCAACATTTAATCTGCTTTCTACTATGCCATTATATCTTGTTGAGCGTACTTCAACAAGTTAATACACACGAAATAATGGGAATAACTGCGGTGATTATCCATCTCCAGTTGAAGATTAGTCTCAGTTTATCCTCTCATAAATCTCTCAGCAGCAACTAAACGTTACCTCTATTATCTCCATATATAGCAGACAAGAAGCACCCCATAAAGGAATGCTTCCGCCCTAATTCAGTCCTAATTTCAGTTATCTTACCCGGTCAATTAAGCGTGAAATTGTCGACCATCCAACACTTCAGGAACATAACCTGCACGAATGACAAAGTCTCCGAAATGTTCCCCTTCATTGCGCTCTTTGGCATACTGATTCACCATTGGAGTTAACGTGTCCAGAATCTCGGTTTCACCAATGTTTTCTTTGTACAGCTTATTCAAGCGATGTCCGGTGAAGCTGCCACCGAGATACATATTGTATTTCCCAGGTGCTTTACCGATAAATGAAATCTCTGCCAGCATCGGTCTTGCGCATCCGTTCGGGCAACCCGTCATGCGAATGACAATTTCTTTGTCTCTCAGCCCGGCTTCGTCCAGTACAGGCTCCAGTTTATCGATCAGGGACGGCAAGTAACGTTCGGACTCAGCCATCGCAAGGCCGCAGGTCGGAAACGCAACACAAGCCATCGAGCTTCTGCGTAGCGCAGAGTAATGTGCACCATCGGTCAGATTGTATTGCTGAATCAGCGCTTCAATCTTTTTCTTTTTCTGGCTGCTAATATTACCGATGATCAGATTTTGATTCGCAGTCAGACGGAAATCACCCGTATGCACTTTGGCAATTTCACGTAAACCCGTCATGAGCGGATAACCGTCTACATCTTTTACACGACCATTCTGAATGAACAGCGTGTAGTGCCATCTGCCATTATTACCTTTTACCCAACCGTATCGATCTCCGTTAGTCTCAAAATGGTACGGACGTGCTGCATCCAGTTTCCATCCCAGACGGGTGGTCAGCTCTTCGACAAACCACTCCACACCACGATCATCCAGCGTATATTTGAAACGAGCATGTTTACGAACTGCACGATCTCCATAATCACGCTGAATCATAACTGTTTTTTCTGCAACATCAATCATTTGCTCCGGCGTACAGAAACCAATGACTTTGGACACCTGAGGATAGGTTTTGGCGTCACCATGAGACATCCCCATGCCGCCACCAACGGAAACGTTGAAGCCTTGCAGCTTGCCGTTCTCCACAATAGCAATAAAGCCAAGATCCTGTGAATAGACATCTACATCATTGGATGGTGGTACAGCAATACCAATTTTGAACTTCCGTGGCAAATACACTTTGCCATAGATTGGTTCAACTTCTTCGTCCGAGTCCTGGGAATCAATCACTTTCTCTCCGTCCAGCCACAACTCATGATAAGCCCGCGTGCGAGGGTCCAGATGATTGCTAACCTGACATGCCCACTCATACACTTCAGCATGCACATCGGATTGATTCGGATTCGGGTTACACATCACGTTACGGTTCACGTCACCACATGCAGCCAGTGTGCTTAACAACGAATCGTTTACTTCGCGAATGGTGTTCTTAAGATCCCACTTCAGTACACCATGCAGTTGGAAAGACTGACGTGTGGTCAGACGAATCGTCTCATTCGCATATTTATGTGCCACTCTGTCCATCATCAACCACTGCTCCGGGGTTACAATCCCACCGGAAGCACGTACACGCAACATGAATTGGTATGCAGGCTCCAGCTTGGATTTGTGACGCTCATTGCGCAGGTCACGGTCATCCTGCATATAACTACCATGGTGTTTCATCAGACGGTTGTCGTCCTCTGGAATAGCCCCCGTGATACGATCGGCCAACGTTTCGGTCAGACTTCCGCGCAAGTAATCACTTTTGATCTTTATATCTTCCACATCGCTATTCGTGCGCTGTGGGTTAAGTAAGTTATTATAAACCATGCTGCTTTCTCCTCTCGTCTCTGCGGGATGGTGCAGTCCGGCTGGGCCGGTAATTAATAGACGTCCCGCTGATAACGTTTCTCCTGCTGTAACCGTGTCAGATATTCCGATGCCTGCTCAGACGATAAACCGCCTTCTTGTTCAAGAATCGTGGTGAGCGCAGCATGCACATCATGTGCCATTTTTTTCTCGTCACCACAGATATACAAGCTTGCCCCTTCCTGAAGCCACTGGTACAGTTCTTTGCTGTGTTCCAGCATGCGATGTTGTACATATACTTTCTGTTCCGTATCACGTGAGAAGGCTACATCCATCTTAGTGAGCACACCATCTTTGAGCCAACGCTGCCACTCCGTCTGGTACAAGAAGTCCGTGGCGAAATGCTGATCCCCGTAGAACAACCATGTTTTGCCCTCTGCTCCTGTTTCTTCACGCTCACCAAGGAAAGATCTGAACGGCGCTACACCTGTACCTGGGCCAACCATGATGATCGGTGTATCCGGATTCTCAGGCAGCTTGAAATTCGGGTTATGCTGTATATATACAGGCAGGGTGTCGCCAGCTTCGATTCGTTCAGCCAGATGTACCGAGCATACACCGTAACGTTCTCTGCCACGTGCTTCATAACGTACCGAGCGGACGGTTAGATGAACTTCATCCGGGAAAGACTTCGAACTACTCGCTATGGAGTACAGACGTGCCGGAATTTTACGAAGAGTAGCTACGAACTCTCCGGCAGGAATCCCTTTCAGATTATAATCCTGAACCAGATCCAGCAGATCACAGCTATTCATGACCGTGCGGAATTCGGAATCATCTGCGAGTAACGCTGTCAGGCCACTCCCAGGATTCAGTTTCGCAAGTTGTTCCACAACCGGTTTCGTCACAGCTGTAATTTCAAAATAACGCAGCAACGCTTCATGCACAGATGCCTGATCGCCGTTTTTATTCACGGTCACGCGTTCATCGGCATTCCATCCCATGGCTGCAATCAATTCCTCCACAAGGCGCGGATGATTCTCAGGGAATACCCCAAGGCTGTCACCTGGCTCGTAGTCCAGGCTGGAGCCTTCCAAAGACAACTCAATGTGGCGTGTTTCACGATCTGATCCTCTGCCATTCAGATTGAGATTTTCCAACACTTCAGCCTTAAATGGATTCGTGCGATCATATTCGGATTCCCCGCCGCTCACCGCAGCTGTAACAGCCTCAGTGGTTACCGTACTCGCAGCAGCAGATGTACTGTTTAAGGATGCCAGTACTTCATTCATCCACTCCGCAGCTGCTTCATCAAAATCAACATCACAGTCCACACGCGGTACAAGGGCTGTACCACCCAATTCCTGCAATCGTTTATCGAAGTCCTTACCTGTCTGACAAAAGAACTCATAGGAGGTATCTCCCAGAGCCAACACCGAGTAACGAAGTCCTTCAAGCTTCGGAGCCCGTTTGCTGTTCAGGAATTCATGCAGCGGAATCGCATTATCCGGTGGTTCGCCTTCGCCATGCGTACTGACGATAATGAGAAGATTTTCAATTTTCTTGAGTCCGTTCGGTTTGAAATCTCCCATCGATGACAACGTTACCTGAAGACCTTGCTCTTCAAGTTTCTTGGCCAGCTTTTTCGATAGGCCACTGGAATTCCCGGTTTGTGAACCGAAGAGTACGGTAACTTCCCGGGATACTGGCGGAGCACTGACAGGTGCAATACCTGTAGTTGGTGCAGCCTGTACCAGGTTAGCTGGAGCCGCTATTGTCGCGCTTGCCTGAATTGCTGCAATATATCCGCTCAACCAAGTACGTTGTCCATCGGTCAATGTAGGAATAAGACGATTAAGCAGTTCAACTTGTTCTTGATTAAAAGGGCTGTTTGTCACTTGAAGTTCCACTGTTTGCCACCTCGCGCATTGCTTCAATTTTAATTCCGACTAAAATCATCACATTAATTTAATTTCTTCTCTCTAAAACCTAACACACCGGGTGTTGAGGGTCAATTTCAATGATTTTATAGCATTTATCAGTTTCGCTGATAAAGGACAAAAAACAACAAAAACCCTCCTTTTCAAATCAAGGACGGTTTTGGTTTATTTTAAATTTGGCGGCCAGCTCAAGTTGAAGTTGAAAGTGGAATATAGTCACTAAAATGATCTCCAAGCACTCTGCTTTTATCTCCGTATACTCTGTCCAAGTGATTCCCTCCCCATAGACATATGCGGTCAATGATGTCCTGTAGTGTCAAGCCGTACTCTGTCAGCTCATACTCTACCTTGGGCGGAATCTGAGGATGAATGATCCGATGGATGATTTCATTCTTTTCCAGTTCACGCAGCTGCTGGGTTAAGACCTTCTGGGTAATGCCAGGAATGGCTCTACGAAGTTCGCTTGTTCGTTTTTTACCTGATATCAACTGATGCAGAATAAGAATCCTCCATTTTCCACCGACCAGTTCCAGCATCGCCTGCACACCACTCTCATATTTTTTCATTTCTTGTTCCACTTGTACTCCCCCATAATTCACATATATGTATATCCGTTATTAAAAGTAACCGAAGAACCCTAAAGTATCTACAGCACTCTCAGGTGCGTACTTCTCAAGAAGATGTCATGAAACTTATAATAACATTGGTCAATGTTTAACCAAAATAAAAAGAAAAAAGGATGGTTACTCCTACATGAAAGTTAAACTGGTCGTTACTCACCCAAGACAGGATTCCCTAACATTTGCTGTAATGAATCGTTTTATAGAAGGTATGCAAGAGAATTCCCATGAAATCGATATCCTCGATCTATATCATGACGGATTCGATCCACTATATGGTGTTGAAGATGAGCGAGACTGGCAAAATCCCGACAAACAGCATGCTCCTGTGATTCGCAAAGAGCTGGATCGTGTGCTTGCGGCTGATGCCATTGTATTTGTTTTCCCGATCTGGTGGTACAACGTTCCCTCCATGCTCAAAGCTTATCTGGACAAGGTATGGAACATGGGCCTGCTGAACAAGGCAAACTCCAAAAAGGCACTGTGGATTGCACTAGCTGGAGGAACGGAGGCTTCATTCCATAAATACGACTATTACAACATGATTTCCAATTATCTGAATAACGGGATCGCGGGTTATGCAAGAATGCAGGAATCACGAGTCGAATTCCTCTATGAAACCATTTCAGAATCCAAAGAACATATTGAAAGCTTGCTGGAGCAAGCATACCAAATCGGCAAACATTACAATTAACAATTCGCAGAAATTACAGATAACATTCGTAGACATTACAGATAACAACTGTAAAACGACATGAAGTTACATGTTCGTTGAGTAAATTACTTTTCGCCCATGGCTGGCTTATAATTAAGAAGGCTTACTCCAACCTGGGCTCCAGGTCAAAGTAAGCCTTCTTTTTCACGCGCTACGATTCTGGTGTATCATCATTTCTTCCATACCAGTTTGCTCATCATCGCATATAACAACGTAGCCGATTCGGCTCGGGTTGCTTCGGCAAGTGGTTTCACCTCACCGTTGTACCCGTGGGCGATGCCCAGATCCACAAGTAATGCCACACTATCCCGGGCATAAGAGCGAATCTCGGAAGCGTCACGGAAACGAGTAAGGTTATCTGTTCCAGCCTTCTCGGAGTCAACCAGTCCAGCCGTTGCAAGTGCGCGAACTGTTAATGTCATCATCTCCTGACGAGTGATCGTGGACTCTGGCAAGAAGCTCCCGTCACCGGCACCACTGGTGATACCTAGCGAACGCGCAGCTGTAACTGCTTCGTAGTACGGTGCATTTTCGTTTACATCAGAGAAAGTATTCCCGGAAGAAGCATTCAAACCCAGCGCAGTCATCAACCATTGCATGTATTGGCCGCGGGTCATCTCCTCTTTTGGATGTAACTGCGTGGAATCACCGCTTGCCTCAGCATCAATCACACCTCGGACAGCCAAAGCCTCCATTGCTTTCTTGGCCCACTGCACTTCTGCAAGATCTGTGAATATCTGCTCCACAGGCACAACAGCATAATTTCCAGTGAGTGATGTTACGGAAAATACAAGCTGCCCGCTGTTTTGATCGTAGTAACTTTGCGGCAACGGGGTTGCCACACCGTTCGCGCCAATGGCAAATGCTACAATCCGATCCTGCGGAGCATTTTGTGAGGATTGGAAAGGCAGACGAAGTATTAACTTGCTATCCGATGGCCAAGGTTGACCATCCAGTTGAAGTTCAAGCTGGACTCCATATTTCGTGCCGAGCTGATCTGCGACTGTTTTTGGCAGCTCCGTTCTGACCAATCGAATTGATGCAATCCCATCACCAACGATATCCTTTGTTAACAGTGTCGCGGGAAGCTCCAACATTCCCAGTTCTGTATCAATGTTGAACACATGTGACTCACCCCGATCTATCAACGCAGAGGCAGGAAGAGATAATTGATATGCCGTTGCTCCCAAAACCGGCTTCAGCCGAAGTTCGACCAAGCGCTGACCCGCATCTGTTGAGGGGGCAACTTTAAAAGCATCTTTAATCGTTGAAACATCCACGTTGGACTGCACTACACCCTTCTGATCAGACTGTCCCTGCAACTCCAGAACAGAACGGTCCTTCTCCGGTTTAGGTTGTGGTACCACATTCTCTGCACTTGGGTTACCATTTCCTGATTGTCCACCATTGCTGGATGAACCAGAACCATTTCCTGGATTTCCACCGGAATTGCCGCCTGAATTACCACCCGAACCAGGGTCCGTGCCTCCAGGGGAAGGAACAGATGCTGGAACCTTCACTGTCAACGGTATAGTCAGGGCTCTACTGTCGTCAGAAGTTCGAGTAATTTCCAACTCCAGGGTTACTGTTGTTTCCTTGGATGGTGGGACAATCGTTCCATCAGTTTGAATGACCGACGGTACCGAACTGGAAGCGATCTTCACCGTGAAACCTTGCGGCACGGATGGTAACTTCAGTTTTTTCGCACCTGCGGAAGGTTGTTCCAATGCTGTAATGCTTGTAGCTACATCGGCAGCGCTCTGCTGAGCCGTATGCACCTGATAAGCGGAAGATACACCTCTCAAGGATTGCCCCGTGGCATCCAAAGCTTCCACTTTGTAATAATATTCTGTGCCGGGGTTCAGTTTACTGTCCATGTACTCCCGTCCATTGCCGCTATAAACCACCTTATACTCTCCTTGCTCACGATCTGAGCGGTAGAGCTTGTAGCTTGCTGCACCAAGATGAGCATCCCAGTGAAGCGTGGCGCTCGTTGAATCTAACGCATCAGCATTAAGGCCAGCACTATCATTTGCAGGTGGCGCGGCGTCAGGTTTAACGATCATAATCCAGCTAATCATCGGATCCTGTGATGCCGTATTGTGCACGGTCAACTCCAGCTTGTTGTCCGACACGCTGATGCTTTTATGGGCTCTAACACTGGCAGGCGTAAAAGTAACTGCACCGGTATTGGTGCCATTGATGATTAAATTCGCTCTGCGCGATGTATTGGTCCACGGATCGTTGAATCCGGCATACACATCGTATGTCCCGTTTGGCACATCAAATCTATAGGTTAGGTCAGTGCCTTTAGGAGAATTACTGACATTTCCACCGTTCAGATAACGTACGGTCGAGAATATATCCCCGCCATTCGAACCGGATGCCAGTGCATCTGCGCTGACATAACCCCAATTGCGTCCCTCAGCAGGAGCGTACATCTGATCCGCCGTTTCCGGGTTCGCAAGCGTTCCTTTCATATAAGCACCCATGAGACTGTAATCAGCCGTTTCGTAACCTCCGCTATTCACGAAATAAATTGCATTCTCCGGAATGACGTTTACGCGAACTGCCTGCTTTTTGTTGTTATATTCCGGTGTCGTTACCTGTAATGTGAGCGGTCCTGGCTTAGCAAAATCTTCTGCCGTCATGGCCCGGTTATCAATCGTCCATACTGCTGGCGTTGATACCAGTGCTCCACCGTCACGTACATTCAATGTCGTTGGCAGGGATGGTACTTTGCCTAATGCCACGGCTTCTGGCAACGGATCAGCAATATCAACCTTGCCCATCGAATTCAGTAGATCAGGTGTCCAGCTGTTATACCACTTGATTGCGATATCGGAGCCTATTCCAAACTCAATTGGCAAGAACACGTATTTTGCAGCGTCATTCGAGAAATTGCCACCATTCCACGTATCCCCCACGTAAATGAATTTTCCTTTTTCTGGATCAACCGGAATGACGGAAGTGGTCTGTGTGCCAAATGCCTTGCTTGGATCGGGATCACTCGGCAACGTACGCACGAACGGATTGGTCTGCGTTGACCACGGGCCAAAGATGTTGTCCGCAACCGTCACTTTGTTTTCGTTAGGGGCCCAGCCTGAAGCTCCGGAAGTCAAAATATAATATTTCCCCTGATACTTGAACATCGCTGGTGCTTCGCGTTGCCCTCCCGGGAACACCCGCACGTAATCGACGCCGTATTCCGCCTGATAGGTGGAATCTCGTACCGGATTGCCTTTGTCATCCGTTCGTCCTTCCTTATGCCACCCTGTTACGTCACTGTAGTCTTCATTCAGTTTGGAGATATAGAGCGTCAGGTTTTCTTCGCTGGAGTAGATCAGATAGCCAGTGCCGTCATCGTCCTTGAACAACGTCATGTCACGTGCCATACCCCGTTCGCTTGGGAAGAAATCTTTCTCCCCTTCGGGAGCCCTGTCCATCCGGTAACTCTTCTGATACACAAAAGGCCCTGTTGGAGAGTCGCTGATCGCATAACCGGCCCTCGCCTTACCGTAATTTGCATTATCGTTATAGGGGTCCTTGTCTCCGTCCATGTGGGCCCACATCACGTATTTCTTCGTTTTGTCGTTATAGATGACCTTCGGCCGCTCAATGATCCGTCCTCTGCGAATATCTGCCCAGATATCCACCTTGTCTTCGCGTCCTGCATACAATTCGGAAATCAACGGGTCATTGTCAAAATCATCCATGGATTGAAGAGTTGTTAAAGCCATACCTTCATCGGTCCAATTCATCAGATCCTTGGATGAATACACACGCACACCCACAGCTGGCCATCCGCCCGTGTGGTATTCACCATACCAGTAATACATCTCCGTCTGTTCATCATAGAAAAAGCCTGCCCCATGCGCATCAATCGGCTTACCGTCCAGATCCGGCCACAGTTGCCCCGGTGTAATGCTTGTACGAATCGCAGCAACACCCAACGGTGCAGAAGCAGGAGATACGATGCCATCCACGGTTGCCTGGATGATGTAAAAATATCCCGTCCCCATCATCAGACCGCTATCGTTAAACGTGTTTTCATTGCCACTATAGACCTGTTGATACGTACCCGTAGCACTGGTTGCACGGGACACGGTATACGATACATCAGATCCAGGCAAGACATTCCACCCCAGAGAGATTGATGTGTCCGTCACAGCTGTGGCAGCGAACTCTGCTGGAGAGTCAATGGAGTATGTCGTGGCTTCTGCAACAGTGAATGCTGACTCCCCAGCTGCGTTATAGGCTGTTACACGATAGCTGTAGCTGTTGCCAGGCTCGAGTGCATTATCCGTGAATGTGAGCCCTTTCCCTTCATATATCTGCTCATACTGGTCACTGCCAGCTTCGGCCCGAACCACGCGATAACCAGTTGACTTGTCCACAGCGGACCAAGATAGCTTCACGCTTGTGGCATTGAGTGCCTCGGCCTTTAATTCGCCAGGAGCCTGTGGTGCCGCCGCAGTCGTCCGAACTTCCAGCGGAGCAGTCCATTGTGACTCGGTTAGGCCTCCGTATTCATAAGCGATCTTGTAATAATACACCGTATCCCCGCTTAATCCTTCATCCGTGTGTCCCAAAGTCCCGGTATTGGTTACCAGGGAATAACCGCCTTCAGGCGTAGAGGAACGATACAAACGATAGGCTGATGCACCTATGATTTCAGACCATTGCAGTGAAACCGAAGATGCCGTCTGCTCAGCAATAGAGAGCTGAATATCGTTCCCAGGCGGTTGCTCGGCAATGATCACGTCATCTGCATGTACCGACTGCCACTTATTCCGAATGCCCACGGTACCTGACCCGTATGTAGTATCGACCAGATCAAATACCAACCGATCGGAGCCGTTTTCCGCGATATACCCTCGAATGGTGGTACCTGATAGCACCATTTTGAGCGTGTACCATGTATCTTTGGCAAAAGCATAGTCCACCGTTTTCAAAGCTGTATCTGTTCCGTTCACCCGTTTGGAGAAAACAAGTTTATTATTGGGGACCTGCATTTGAAAATAGTAAAAGTTGTTCTTATCCTGAAACCGCGGCAATATTCCCGGATACCCCTGACCGGCTCCCGTGTAAAAGCGCATGGACACGGTCATGTTCGACATGGAGCCTCCAGTAGAGATGATGCCTTCATTGGTATCGCTCTGGAAAAGCGTAAAGTTGGACGTATCTGTCGGGTCCGCGAGTACTTCCCAATTGCCTGAGCTTACGTTCCACGCGGGTGATTCCGTGTAATTCCCATCCGAAAAATCGTCCTGCAACAACGTGGCGGGTATACTGTTCAGATCGGCATACGCCTTACTCGGCAGCATCAACGGTCCCGAAGACAGCGCAAGTGTTGCAGATAACATAAATATCATGGGTTTCCTAAGTTTATCCAATGTTCATTCTCTCCTTTGGCGTGAAAGATGAAAGCATGGTTCTTGTATGCGCGGTGTTGTTGTTCAGCCTATCCTCAGCAACCAGTGGTCAGTAACGAGCTTTGTCCACCTCCTTATTTTAATGAAACCGGTTTCATTGGAGTGCAAAAAAAAGACCCGTCTTCCCTTCTAAGTGCAATGATACCCATACGGAATACCGTGTTTTCTTTGCCCCTATGCAGTGAAACAGGTTTTTAACATATAAATGTAATCGCTTTCCTGAATTATATTATTGCCTTATTCAAGCTGTCAACTATGATTTCAACTCAAACATTTTTCGTTAAAACCACGCAAAAAAGGCGCGAGTTCTGCTTGTTTTGCAAGCAAAATTCGCGCCTTTTTTCACGCTTCGAACTTGTTCGCAAGCTCGCACGTATTACATTACCTTAGAATACTTTTGTTGTCCATGATTCACAGTTCCACGTCTCCGTAACGACATCGCGGTAGAATTCCGGTTCGTGGGAAATCAGAAGAATACTGCCTTTGTAATCCTTGAGCGCACGTTTCAACTCTTCCTTGGCATCAACGTCCAGATGGTTCGTCGGCTCATCGAGCACAAGCAGGTTGGTTTCATTATTGATTAGCTTACAGAGACGCACTTTAGCTTTCTCGCCACCACTCAGTACAGCTACCTTGCTCTCAATGTGTTTTGTAGTCAAACCACATTTTGCAAGTGCAGCACGCACCTCGAATTGGGTATAGGAAGGGAACTCCTGCCAGATCTCTTCAATACATGTATTGTAGTTGGCATCCTTCATCTCTTGCTGGAAGTAACCAATCTCCAGATGTTCACCACGTTGAACGGTTCCTTCCAGAGCTTGAATTTCACCCAAAATACTGCGCATCAGGGTTGTTTTACCGATTCCGTTCGCACCAACAAGGGCAATCTTCTGTCCGCGCTCCATACGCAGATCCAGTGGTCTGGACAACGGTTCGTTGTAACCAATCACAAGTCCTTTGGTTTCGAAAATGAGCTTGCCGGGTGTTCTTGCATCACGGAAGTTGAACTGCGGTTTCGGTTTCTCCTTGGCGATCTCGATGACATCCATCTTGTCGAGTTTCTTCTGTCTGGACATCGCCATATTGCGTGTAGCAACACTTGCTTTGTTCCGCGCTACAAAATCCTTGAGGTCAGCAATCTCTTGTTGTTGGCGTTTGTAAGCCGACTCCAGCTGCTGTTTTCTCATCTCATGCACTTCCTGGAAGTGCTCATAATCGCCCACATAACGAGTTAGATTCTGGTTCTCCATGTGATAGATCAAGTTGATAACACTGTTCAGGAATGGAATATCGTGAGAAATGAGGATAAATGCATTCTCATATTCCTGCAAATAACGTTTCAGCCATTCGATATGCAATTCATCCAGATAGTTCGTAGGCTCATCCAGCAGCAAAATATCGGGTTTTTCCAGCAGCAGCTTGGCAAGCAGGACTTTGGTACGCTGTCCACCACTCAGGTCATTGACGTCTTTATCCAGACCGATATCCGTCAGACCCAGACCACGTGCGGTTTCATCCACTTTGGCATCGATCATGTAGAAATCCTGGTTTGTCAGCGTATCCTGAATCGTACCTACGTCTTCAAGCAGTTGTTCAAGCTCCTCCGGGGTAACATCGCCCATTTTGCCATACATATCATTCATTTCCTGTTCCATGTCAAACAAATACTGGAACGCGCCGCGAAGTACGTCACGGATCGATTGGCCTTTGTTCAATACAGCATGCTGGTCCAGATAACCAACACGCATCCGTTTGGACCACTCCACCTTGCCTTCATCCGGCTGAAGTTTTCCTGTAATAATGTTCATGAAGGTGGATTTACCTTCACCATTGGCCCCGATCAGACCAATATGTTCGCCCTTCAAGAGGCGGAATGAAACGTCGTTAAAGATAGCACGGTCACCAAACCCGTGACTTAATTTTTCTACATTTAATATGCTCATTCATGACACCTTTTCTATATAGACTTAATTCTTTGTATATTATAAGCGTTATATCCTGCACAACTCAACGCCATATTAAAAATTATTCCACCTTTTTGGCGGAAATTTGCCTTATATGATAGTATAGGTTAAAATTTTGCCTTAACGAATTACTACTATATAGAACGGAGCTCTTCGAAGAGCATCAGGTGAAGATTATGATTGAAGTGAAACAATCCAAGTTGGGTGATGGTGGTGAGTTAAACCGCGGGGTATTTGCTACCGTTGATATTGCCAAAGGAACGCTTATCCATCAGGCACCCGTTGTGCCTTACCCAAATGAAGATCATGAGCATGTCGAAAAAACGATTTTGGAAGATTACGTGTTCGAATACGGGGCGAATCATACCGCAATTCTGCTCGGTTACGGCAGTCTGATCAACCACTCTTATGAACCTAACGCTACTTACGATATCAATTTTGATAACCATACCTTTGACTTCTACGCGTATACAGACATCAAGGCTGGCGACGAAATCGTGATCAATTACAACGGTGAGGAAGACAGTATGGACCCGTTATGGTTCCTGGACGATTACGAGGAGCGTATGCTGGAGTTCAATAAGTCCAATGATGATGAGGTTGAAAAAGAGACCGAAACCCAGTCCCTGGACACGGACACGAGTAATTAACGTTAAACCCAAGTGAAGTTCACAAGCACTCTGTTGTATGTGCGAAAAGAACTCACTGACCCCGGTGAATGATGAAATGAGTAACTGGAGACTTTTCACAGTCCAAAGTTTAAACACAAAAAACAAGCAAGTCCTCCGTTAATGGATGACTTGCTTGTTTGTGTTGTCTTGCTTTCTAAGCCAGATACACCTGTTCCTATTTCATTGTTTATCGTGCATCTTAACTTGTTTTAATCCGTAATCGGCGGATCTGTATGCAAGTCTTGATCGGGTGTCGTGGATCTCCACTTGGTAAAGGCTACCTCGAAACCTGCTCGCTTCGGTGAACACAGAAATGGACCTGCATGTTTGTTCGTCGGATAGGCAAACCGTGCAACCCGAATCGTACGCCAAGGATGCTCATCTGTGCGAGCACGAATGACAACGGCCTCATTACTGTAGGAGGCTCTGATTGTTACGATTCGTCCACCCCACTCTGGCACAGGAGAGAGTGACCAATCTGAATACGTATCCGTCACGACAGCTCCAACATGTGCCACGCCATCATTAACCTCAACTCCAGCCTTGATCCATTGGTCTTCTCCGTACCATAACATTAGTCCAGCTTGATCATATAATTCGGTGAATGAGCTTAGATCAAACGATACCTCAATCGCTTCCGTTCCGTCCCATGGAGCAAGCATGGCATGTCCATCCCGATGACAGAACCCGTAGAATGTGTTCTCCCAGAAGTCACTGCCTTCCCGAGCTTCCACAACGAAACGATCCCCATCCATCCGTGCAGCAACGGGTTCCTTAGTCCACTTGCCTTCATGAAGCCCAATAAAATCCGATGACATCGTTGTTTTCATCCTTTCTTCCGTCCCAAAGGGGAGTTCATCCTCACTTCATCACTTCTAAATTAAAGAACCCAGGTCCGATGCAGCAGTAGGATATGCAAAATTCATGGTGTTTAACTGATCGATACTCAGATTGAACTGAATCGCCATTGCAAAAAGGTTGATCAATTCTTCTGTTTTGCTCCCGAGCACATGTGCACCCAGAATACGTCCGGTTGATTTGTCGATCACCACTTTGGCCATGGCAAATTTTTCATGAGTTCGCTTGTAAGTATACCATTTCGACATATCATTTACCTGCACCTCGTAGCCATCCTTCTTGGCTTGTTCCGTGCTCATACCTACAGCTCCAAGGGCAGGGACAGTAAACACAATGGAAGGCATCACTTTATAATTAGGTTTGTGTTGATTTCCCTCCAACAAATTGAACGATACAGCCCGGGATTCCTGACCTGCTAACGGGGTCAAAGGCAACCCTTTTGTATCGGTTACATCGCCAGCAGCATACACTCTCGGATTACTTTCACTTTGCAAGTACTCGTTCACCGTAATCCCCTTTTTGCTGTAGCTGACGTTGGCTTTCTCCAATTCCAGTCCATCTACATTAGGAACACGCCCAGCTCCATGAACGACAATTCCGCACTGCCACTGGTGATCTGCACCATTGCGTGTGCCATGAACGACATAGGCGTTCCCCTCTTGCCGTATGGACTTCACCTCCGCGTTCAAGTGAACATGAATGCCGATCTCTTTCGATTTTTGCAACAAAGATTCTACCAGCTCCGCATCAAACGATTTCAAAGGCTGTTCACTCCGATGCAGGATGTGGACTTCCGTCCCGGCTCTGGCCGCAATATGTGCAAACTCAAATGCAATGTATCCACCGCCTACCAGAACTAAACGATCCGGCAGCTGTTCCAGAACCAAAAAGTCATCACTATATATAAGATGCTCTGAGCCCTCAATCTCAAGTGGCGCAGGTCTTGCACCAGTAGCAATCAGGATGTGTTTGCCATGGAGCACTTCTTCTCCAACTTGAATATGATTTTCATCGACAAATGAAGCTTTACCATGGAACGTATCCATTCCGGCCTGTTTGAATTGATCTTCACTTGCTCTAGGTATGCTCTCGGTAAAGGTGCGTTTAAAGGCCATAAGTTCAGACCAGTTGATGGTCGCCTGTCCCTGAATTCCTTTCCCTTGCATCCGTTCATTCCAGTCAATCAGCTCAGCCGCTCCAGCCAGCACTTTCTTGGGGTCACAGCCGCGCAGCGCACAGGTTCCGCCGAACTCACGTTCATCAATTACAGCAACTCTCCAGCCAGCTTCAGCGCAACGGGTGATTACAGAACTTGCTGCGCTTCCAGTGCCAATCGCAATCAAGTCATAGGTTTCTTGTGTCATCATGGTTCCTCCTCGTCCTCTTGGTACATCTATTTTATGGATGCCTTAAGTTACAGCAATCCAGCTTGTTTAAGGTATTCTCTTGCCACCTGCTCAGGATTTGCTCCCTCTACGTTCACGTCATAGTTCATCTGACGCATCTCTTCATCGGTAATTTTGCCAGCAAGCTGATTCAGCACCTCAACCAGTTGTGGATATTGATCTGCCGTTTCTTGACGAAGCATCGGCGCGCCTTGATAAGGCGGGAACAACTCCTGATCATCCTCCAGCACAACGAGTTCATACTGTCTCAACTCACTGTCTGTGGAGTAAGCATCAACGAGATTGATATCTCCGCGCTGAAGAGCACCATAGCGAAGCTTGGGTTCCATTGTTGCAACGTTCGGGAATTCAATCCCATACTTCTTCTGAATGCCAAGGTAACCGTCTTCCCGATCCGAGAATTCCAGCGTGAATCCTGCCTTCATCTGCTGTTCCACTGGTTTGAGATCCGAAATGGTCTTGAGATTGTACTGATCTGCAATGCTTTGTGGTACGGCCAACGTATACGTATTGTTGTAATCCATAGGGTTCAGCAGCACCATGTTGAACTGGCTCAGCATTCCATCTCTTGCCTGTTCGTACACCTCTGTCCGATCGGTGCTGACTGCTGTTTCCTTCATGAATTCGGAGATCGCTGTCCCGGTGAATTCGGGATAGATGTCAATATCACCTGAGTTGAGTGCATTGAAAAGGAATGGCGTTTTGCCTAATCCGGGTTTTAGTTCAACGGTCAGGTCTGTATCTTTTTCAATCAGCAATTTGTACATATTAATGAGAATTTCGGGTTCCGCCCCCAATTTCCCGGAAATGACGAGATCCTTCTGTCCACCACGTGCCACGAAGGGAATGGTAATCACAAGTATCGCGATTATTGCCAGCGAACCAAGGGTAACCAGTGTTTTCTTAAAGGATAATCGTTGGAACTGACGCAATAGTACATCAAACAAAATAGCCAGCAAGGCGGCCGGAATGGCTCCAAGGATGATCAATGCCGTATCGTTCCGATCAATGCCCAGCAAAATTAATGCACCCAAACCCCCTGCGCCAATCAAGGCAGCAAGTGTCGCCGTTCCTACAATCAGGACCATAGCGGTCCGAATTCCGGCCATAATGACAGGCATCGCCAGTGGCAGTTCCACTTTGATTAGACGTTGACAACTATTCATGCCCATCGCATTCGCCGCTTCGACCATGGAAGGATCAACTTCGGATATGCCTGTGTACGTGTTGCGAAGTACGGGAAGCAACGCATACACCACCAATGCAATAATTGCAGGAAGTGTGCCTATGCCGAATAACGGGATGAGCAATCCAAGAAGCGCCAAGGACGGTATCGTCTGCAACACAGCCGTAACCCCAATAATCGGTTCAGCGACTTTTGGCTTGCGTGTCAAGTAAATACCAAGCGGAATAGCGATGAGGACAGCAAAGAACAATGCGATAAATGAGATCTGAATATGTTCCAGCAGAGTAGACAACAACTGACCTTTGCGCTCACTGAACACCTCCGTGAATCTACTCATGTTCTTCACCTCGTTCCTGTAACTGACCAGACCAGTATTTCATCAGATCAGCCCGACTGATCTCGCCAATAATCTGGCGGTTACGTTCAACCAGCAGATGGCCATGGAAAGCCATGATATCAACTAACTCCGTCAACGTAATGGATACGGGAACAGCGGTTTTGGCCGATTTTGGCACATGACCAGGTGAGATTGGTAACATGATGGATTCGAGATCAAAATCAGATTGTGAACTCGTATCGGTGTTAGGACTTCCAACAAATTCACGTACGAAATCATTAGCTGGCTGTCGGATCAGTTCTTCCGGGGTACCTACCTGCAAAACCTGTCCATCCTTCATAATGCAAATGCGATCCCCCAGCTTCATCGCTTCCTGAATATCATGAGTGACAAACACAATTGTTTTTTTCATCTGACGCTGGATATCCAGAATATCGTCCTGTAATTTCTCCCGACTCATTGGATCGAGTGCACTGAACGGTTCATCCATTAGAACAATCTCAGGATCGGCAGCGAGTGCACGCAACACACCAATTCTCTGCTGTTGTCCTCCAGATAACTCGGACGGTTTACGCTCACTGTAAGTATCTCCGTGCAAACCCACCATGTCCAGTAACGTATGTACACGCTTCTTGATTTGATCTGCCTTCCATTTTCGCAGTTCAGGAACAACCGCAATATTTTCGGCAATTGTCATATGCGGGAATAGTGCAATCTGTTGCAGTACATATCCGATATTCCAGCGCAACTCGTGAATGTTGTATTCATCGATTGGGCGTTCATTAATGCGCACTGTTCCATCTGTTCGTTCAATCAGGCGATTGATCATTTTGAGCATGGTGGTTTTGCCACATCCACTCGGACCAATCATGACAAACAGTTCTCCCTTGTTAATGTTGAGGTTAACCTGACGCAAAGCCGTTGTTCCATCAGGATATTGTTTCGATACATTTTCGAACTGAATCATTCGCTCTCTTCGCCCCTTTATCTAGGGCGTGTCTCAGGCACGCCCTAACATTCATCCTCATCTATTTCCCCAAAAGTGTGTTCGTATAATCACTGCTTTCCGTAGTGTCCCTGGTTAGAGAGAGATCCATATTCGAATCAACGATGTCAACATGTTGGTAGACATGCAAAAAGACGGGCACTAGGCACCGTCTTCTCATTGAATATGAAAATATTCCTTCCATTATTTCCATACTTCCATATGATTTTGAATAAATTGCTCGAATGAAATCGGGTTATTCCCCGTTATTTTTGTCACCGTATCTGTCGCTTGATCTTCTCTCCCCTCCTCCCGGATAGGCACATCCAGTCCTGCGAGGGCAGTAGCGTATTCTTTTGACATTCCCGCCCGAATCATGCTGTTCCTCAATTCATCATCGGACAAAGATTCATGCTGAATGGACTGACCCAGTACACGGCTCAAGACGTCTGCAACCTGTCCATAGGACAACGTCTCCGGCCCTGTAATGATATGCTCCGTATTATGAGGAACAACATCTGTCAGAGCATGGAAGGCCACCGCCGCGATATCATCTGCACTAACAAATCCAATTTTCCCATCACCCGTAGCACTGTAAATTTTCCCGAGTTGTTTCGTCGTCTCCCGATGCGGTCCCTCCGTAAAGTTCTCCATAAAATAGGAAGGCTGCAATACAGCCCACTCAGGAGCATGAGCTTTTAAATACTGATGTACTTTGCCGAAAATAGGACCCTCTTCATCAATTGAAGCACTGCCAAGCAAGACAAATCGCTTAATACCGCTCCATAATGCTTCCTTGAGGAATGGAATCATGACGTCTTCTGGGGTCATGTCCATGACTGGCAAGACAAGGTACACCTGATTCACATTTTTCAGCGCCGGCGCATATGTCTCGGAATCATACCAATCAAAATAGACATAATTATCGGCAGAGCCAGAATGAGATGGTTTAGTTCTTCCTGCCAAACGCACCGGATAATGATGCTTTTGAAGTATGGCCGCTACACGGCTTCCCGTTTTTCCATTAGCCCCTATAATAAGTGTCAACGGTTTATCATTGATCATGCTTGTTTCCTCCTAAGTCCGATTCGAGTACGACCATCGGATTCCAATAGTCTTTATAATGTGTAATTTTTCCATTAGAGTGGCTCACTACAGAGATGTACGTTTGGTTGTATGGCTTGCCTGTAACTAATGAACGCCCTTTACAAGTAAATTCAGCCACAAACTGTTGTTTCGTGGAATCAGCCAAGATCACCGGTTCAGAAAACTGCTGAATTTCAATCATCCCCAGTAGATTATGAAGATGATTCGTAATTGCGGCTTTGCCTTCCAGTTTCTGAGGATATCCTGCTGGTGCATATGGGAATTCGAAAATAGCGTCAGATGTATATAGCTCCAACCATTGTTCTAGTTTTCCCTCCAGTAGCAATTGAGTAAATCCATGCATGATCCGATACGGTATACCATTGCCCTCTTCCAACTGCTGAGATTGTGTCATCCTTATTTCCTCCTTCAGTTTGTTTGGTGTTCTTTTTCCAGACCAATCGGTCTATAATAGTCAAAAAATAAACGCCTTAAGCGTCCATTTTCAAGAAAACGTAAAGAATTCTTACTCAAATCATGTAAAACGTTAATCCAAAGCCCTTAGGGTCATCTGTACAAAATCTCGTAGCGCTTCTGCGCTTGCACCGCTCTTCGCTGTAAAGGTCAATGAGAGTCGGGAATAATTCAGAAAACGGGCAAGCCCGGGCAATTCTTCCTCTGCGTGCCTCAGTTCGCCACTCCTCTGACCACGTAACAGCGCAGTATGAAAAACATCTTCCATTTGTTGGTTAGTGGTTTGAATAAAGGCGGCGATTTCGTGATTTTGTGGTGCCTGTTCAACCGCGCTGTTAATGATGAAACATTCATTACGACGTTCGGTGTCTGTCAACACGTTAACCGCTTCGTTGAACAACTCCGTCACGCCTTGCCTCACACTTGTACATTCGTTTAATAGTCTGATCCCCGCCTCTGTCTTCTGCTGAATATAGAATTTAAGAGCAGAGACAAATAAATCATGTTTAGTTCCGTAGGTGTCATACAGGCTTTGCCGCGCAATGCCAAGTTCACTCAGCAGTAAGCTCAAAGATGTACCTTCATAACCGTACGCTCCAAATACAGACGTTGCTTTTCTTAGAACAGTCTCCGTGTCAAACTCCTTGGCTCTTCCCAATTTCAGACCTCACCTCCCTATTCATTAACTAAAGAATACCTTTTCCAGACTGATCAGTCAAGAAAATAAATGCTTTGATTTTTGCCAAAGTGGTATAATGGGAATAGAAGCTGAATGAATTCTTTTACCACTTACAACCATGACCACATATAAAGGAGTGTACCTATATGTATATTCAAATTACAGATTTGGCTGTAAAACGATTGACGGAAAGCTTGAATGACCAACCTGGATATTTCAAAGTGATCTATGACTTGGAAGGTTGCGGATGTAACGGAGTTATCGCTATTATCATTGTTGATGAACTTGCGGCTCTCGACGCGCAAATTGAAACCAATCTATTTCCGTTCTATGTTGATCCGAAGCAGCAGCTGAACCTAGAACAACACATGAAGCTGGATACAGAAGAGAATTATCCTTCTTTCAAATTAAGCAGTGATTCTGGTGTGCTCAGCGCCAACGTTCGCGTTCGTGACACCCGTGCAGTAACAGCGGGAAGCTCCGGTGGATCCGAC
Organism: Paenibacillus amylolyticus; assembly: GCF_047302515.1. Lineage (GTDB taxonomy): Bacteria > Bacillota > Bacilli > Paenibacillales > Paenibacillaceae > Paenibacillus > Paenibacillus amylolyticus_G. Next base: position 3,008,066 of record NZ_CP168019.1, read on the forward strand.
GCCTGCATGCTGTAACACAGTCTCCAGCATACTTGAAGTAATCTAGCATTATCTCTCTTCACATCAAAAGCCGTTGCATCTAATGCAACGGCTTTTTTAACGTGCTTTTCTTTATATGCCTCTATCAGAGTTGCAAAAAAGACTCTATAAAAGATGAACTAAACATTTACACGAAACGGAGAGGACAGAAACAACTGGAAGAAGCGAAGCGTTCGCCTAAAAGCTTTCTGAAAGAAAGCTACATCGGAAGCATACGCTATCCCCGGATTTCCCCCTATAAGGAGAATTCAAAAAATCTGGGGATAACAGCGATCGGAAGGTTGTTCTGTTATCGTAGTGTCCAGTGTAAATATCTTTGGTTCAACTTTTATAGCAAACTTTGTTTACAACTCGGAAACAATTGGAGAACCTATGGATATAATCCTCTAGTATACTCGGTATATAGATTCATATATTCCGAGGAGGAACACACATCATGAAATCTTTTACTCGTAAATCCATCATATCTACAATTCTCGTAGGCTCTGTTGTAGCAGGTTCTGCTTTTACTACGTTTCCCATCACTTCAAGCCTGAATCCCGTCGCGTCTGCGGCAAGCTCTAGCTTCACTCAATTTCTGCATGACAATGCACCTGGTCGTACGATCAAAACGATTAAAAATGTGGCAACTGTGACCAATGTGTCCAGTACAGTTGTGCTTGTCAATAAAAAGAGAAATCTGCCTTCAACTTATGCACCTCAAGATTTGGTTGTACCTAATATTCCTTTTAGCTTCTCAGGTTCCAGTCCGAAGAAACAAATGCGTAAAGTGGCTGCAACCGCGATTGAAAAATTATTTGCGGCTGCCAAAAAAGACGGCATCGATATCAAAGCGGTGTCTGGCTATCGCTCGTATGCGACCCAGAAATCGATCTTTGACCGTAATGCCAGCATCAAAGGTGAAGCTGTTGCCAATAAAACAAGTGCTCGGCCAGGACAAAGCGAACATCAGACCGGTCTAGCTATGGATATCTCCAGCGCTTCGGCTGGTTACGATCTTCAGCAAAGCTTTGGCAACACCAAAGAAGGCAAATGGCTGAAAGCCAATGCCCACAAGTACGGATTCATCATCCGTTATGGCAAAGATCAGGAGAAATTGACTGGTTACTCCTATGAGCCATGGCATGTACGTTATGTAGGGGTATATATTGCTGGTGAGATTACCAACCAGAAACTTACGCTGGAGCAGTATTTGGAACGTGCCAAATAAGGCAAGTTTGAACCCAAAGCGTAGACAGTTATGTGATTAGATAAAAGAAGCGTGACTATAGATAACATGACTGAAGGAGAAGATGGGGCCGCAACTGGCCCTCTTCTGCTTCAATCTTTCATTTACACACTTCATCATGTCCCAACGATTTTTCTAAAGACCAGTGGCAGTCTCTTCAGACCTTCTGTTCCAGCCCAAGAGCCTACTCCAGCAAGTATTGCATTATGGCACAAATAAAGTGCGACATTGTACACGATAGGGCCTAGAATAATCTCCACGACTACAAAACGTTTTAACGTCGAAGATTGGATCACATATACCCGAAATTCATGAGGGTCATGTCCTCCCATATACCTTGCGATCAATGCTTTCATGAATCACCTCTAGTGTTTTATTTTAGCGTATGGCAGACGATCCTTGTCTTATTCTAAAATAACACTTACATAAAGTAACTAAGTGTGTTATAGTCAGTTTATAAATCATACATAAGCGAGGGAAACTACCATGAGTGAGTTGGAGAATCTAGTCAAAAACCGTAGATCAGCCGTTATTTTTGAAGAAGGAATTGAAATTTCGGATTCGGAACTGCAAGAAATGTTTGCCCTGAACAAATTTGCACCATCTGCCTTTAACCTGCAACACACGCACTATCTTGTGATTAAAGACGAGGAACAGAAAGAGAAAGTCTATGAAGCTTCCCAGCAATATAAGGTAAAAACAGCTTCTGCAGTCATCGTGGTATTGGGCGACGTCAACGCGCATCATCATATCCGCACTATTAACGAAGGCCTGCTGAACCTAGGCGCTCTTACTCCGTTCCAATACGAGCAGGAATCCCAAAGTGTCACCGAATTTTACGAATCTCGCGGCAGATTCTTCCAACGTGAGGATGCGATTCGCAATGCCAGCCTGTCTGCCATGCAATTGATGCTGATCGCTCAGGATCGCGGTTGGGACACTTGTCCAATGATTGGCTTTGACTCGGAAGAACTGCAACGGAGTCTTGAAATCCCTAACCATTACGTACCCGTTATGCTGATCACTATCGGCAAAAAGTCGGAAGCCAAACAGCGCCCACGCGGTTACCGTAAACCAATTAACGAATATGTTAGCTTCAACAAAATGCACGCTGAATAACATATAATATAACAAATTATATAAGTTGAACTAACATTTACACGATAACGGAGAGGACAGAAAAAACCTGAAAAAGCGAAGCGTGCGCCTTTATCCCCGGATTTTCCCCTTTAGAAAAGGAATGGAAATAAAATCTGGGGATAACAGCGATTGGAAGGTTGTTCTGTCATCGTAGTGTCAGTGTAAATAATCTTTAGTTCAACAAAGCAAAAAAGCCACGTTCTCGTGGCTTTAATACGTTTCATAGATCAACGTATCCAACATGTGAAATTCATCGTCAAACTCCGCATATATGTACAGTCGACCAGCAGGTGTATCCCCCGCATCATAACCCAATCGGAAATATTGATCTCCCTGAAATTCTGCATCAGCCAAAATCAATGCATTGATATCCTCGTCCGGATGAGCCACGGCAATGGTTTTAAGTGCCTGCTCACCAAGCATGTCCCACCGTTTCCACGTCTCTTCCATATATGGGGATAAGGCTTCCATCTCTGTCTTGGTTGAAACCTGTGCAGTGACTATCAGTTCTTTATCCTGAATAAGTAGGCTCATCTGATAGTTGGACATCGAGACGTCATATTGAAACAACCCCATACCCGGAACTTCATGATTGGATTCAAACATTAGATTATCTGCATACTGCAGTCTTTCCAGCTTGGGATTAGCGCTATAATCCAACTCGGTTAATTTGTTCTCTGAACAGTACAACTCTCTTAGTTGTACGTTATGGCGAATATCCAGCTTGCTAATATGGTTGTTAAAACAACGGACACTCTCTAAAACCATATTTGAACGAAAATCCAATTGTTTGATATGGTTGTGGTTACAACGAAGTTCAATCAAGTTTGGACAACCGGTTACATCAAGTTCCAACATGTAATTATTGGCGCAATCAAGTCGCCGCAGTTGCTTATTGTGTTCAAGTTCAAGTGAGAAAAGAGCGTTATAACTGCAACTAAGTTCCTCCAATCGCTCAAGGGGCTCCGTAATCAGCTCCGACAACATATTCCAATGACACTCCACCGTTATAAGTTTGGAATTATGAGAAAGATCCAATTTGCGAAGTCGATTAAAGCTGCAATCCAGCACCTGCAATTCCGAATTGGAACGGAGGTCCAGTGTAAGAAGCTGATTCTCTCTGCAACGTAATATCCTCAGCTTGTGATTCTGAGCTAGATCCAAACCGGTCAATTGATTATAGGCACAATCCAGCTCTTGAAGACCCCTGAAATACTCGATTCCATCAAGATTGCTAATATTGTGATTTGAGAGTTCTAATATCTCAACCTCACAAACGTCACTCTCCTGAATGAAATCCCGCTGCTCACAAAAACGATCCAACACAACTTGCCTGAAATGTTCATCCGTGAAGGCATAAGTAATATCCATGTCTAACGCCTCCCCCTCTCGTTTTTCTCTATTGGAACAGTTTTCCAACATATTATCACTATTCTATGAGTTTCGTCGCCGGGATTCAACAATTACCTAAGCAAATTCTTTTATACCATGTTAGCATCCAATATGTAAGAGAAATCGTACAGAGAGGAAGATTTTCATGGAAATGGTTATCGAAAACCTCCCGTCATATCGTATCGCCTATGTTCGACAAGTTGGTCCTTACGGTCCAGCCAATGCTCAAGCGATGAATACGCTGAAACAATGGGCAGACAAAAAGCAATTGCTTTATGAATCAGCAACATTACTGGGCATACCCCAAGATGACCTAACTACCACACCGCCCGAGAAATGTAGATATGATGCCTGTATTGTCATCACTGAATCTGAACGTCTGGAAGATGAGTTTGTTGAGATTGGCGAGTTATCAGGTGGTGATTATCTCATCTGTAAGGTGAGACATACGGCAGAAGCTATTCAGCAGGCATGGAATGTGATCATCCCTCATTTACAAACAAATGGTTTTCAGATGGACAACAAGCCGGTTATAGACGATATCGTTGGGAACTGCTTAATCAGCATTATTGCGAGATATGTGTGCCTGTAAAACTCGTGTAATTCATGCTATGAAGAAACAAAAAAAGTGACTTCAGGTTGAAGTCACTTTCTCGTTCAGCACTATTACTGCTACTATTTAAGTTGAACTAGTCATTTACACGATAACGCAGAGGACAGAAAAAACCTGAAAAAGCGAAGCGTTCGCCTAAAAGCTTTCTGAAAGAAAGCTGCATCGGAAGTATACGCTATCCCCGGATTTTCCCCTTCGGAAAAGGAATCAAAAAAATTCTGGGGATAACAGCGATTGGAAGGTTATTCTGTCATCGTAGTGTCAGTGTAAATAATCTTTAGTTCAACTTATATAACTAGATTAGATATTAAAATGCCCAGTTGCCTTTACGGAATACCGGCTCGATTGAACCATCCTGTAACTCACCATCGATATCCAGCTCAGCGGAACCGATCATGAAATCAACGTGAGTCAAGCTCACATTACACTCATGCTTCAGCAACTCTTCGTTCGACATCGTTGTGCCATCTTTCATGTTGAATGGATACGCACTTCCCACAGCCAAGTGGCAAGATGCATTTTCATCAATACCTGTATTATAGAAAATGCGATTCAGGTTGGAGATCGGAGAGTCATGTGGTACGAGTGCGACCTCACCCAGATAACGTGCTCCTTCATCGGTGGCAAACAGGTTCTTCAAATGCTCTTCACCGGATGCTGCCGTAAACGCTACAACCTGTCCATCCTTGAATGTGATTCTCATCTGGTCTACCAGTTGCCCGTTCAGGTTCAAAGGCATTGTGCTGCTGACATACCCATTCACTCCGCTGCGCTTAGGCATGGTGAATACTTCTTCAGTCGGCATATTGGCAACCGTATAAATCCCCTGTTGGTTCTCACCACCGCCACCGCCCCAGATGTGATTGTTCACCAGTTCAATTTTCAAGTCGGTACCTGGTGCGCGGTAGTGCAGGCTTTTATAGTTTTTCTGATTCAGTCGATCACTCATTGCATTCAAGGTATCCAGATGTTCTCTCCAATTTTGTACGGCGTCTCCGCCATCTACACGGTTCATTTTGAAGATGGTTTCCCACATCACATTGATTCGGTCTTCTTCCGGGATGTCGGCAAATACTTTGTTCGCCCAAGCCTTGGTCGGGGCCTTGATCAGACACCAGCTAATTTCATGGTTGCGTGTGTATTTGGCATATCCGCGACGTGCGTGTGCAGCTGCCTTGGTAGCACGGGAAACGCTGTCGGAGTCAATTCCGTTATACAGTTCAGGATCTGGAACTTTGATCGTCAGGGTAGCGCCGCCTGCTTCCGCAAACTTTTCCATCATATCCGCTTTCCAAGCTGGATAGTAGTCAAAGCTGTCATTGGAGCCATGTTCAAAACGACTGCGGGTAATGTTGTCGTCATCGAAGTCCACTTGTACATAGTTGGCACCAGCCGCATAGGCTTTTTGCACAATCAGACGTGTGAATTCAAGCGTTTCGATGGGAGCAGTAACGAGCAGATCCTGTCCTTTTTGAATATTCACGCCAACTTTAACAACTAGTTCTGCGTATTGTTCCAATGACTTTTCAAAGGTTTGTTCAAATTGACTCATGGTTGTGTTCACTCCTGTTTCATATATTATGACATGGTTTGCAAGTGACTTGGAATCTGCTGAGTGGCCGTTACAGCGAAGGATCGTTCTTTAGATCGTCGTTGTCTCCAATTTTTCTTCATCGTATTTTTCAAAGGTTAAAATTCGGAGACAAATACGACCGCTTTCGCTTCTGCAGAATCGATTCCTTCTCTTTCACTACGCAGGCTTAATAACTAAAATTTCTTTTATACAAAATGATCTAACCATTACGTTTTTCTTGTTCGCGCAGTTCGATCCGGCGGATTTTACCAGAGTTGGTCTTTGGCAGATCCGTAACAAATTCGATCTTACGTGGATATTTATAAGGTGCTGTGATTTCCTTGACGTGGTGTTGCAGTTCACGCATCAGTTCCGGTGAAGCCAGTGAATCGTCTGTCAACACGACAAAAGCTTTGACAATATTGCCGCGGATCTCATCCGGACTTGCAACCACCGCACATTCCTTCACGCTGGCGTGTTTCATGAGTGCTTCTTCCACTTCGAACGGTCCAATCGTGTAACCCGAACTGATGATGATATCGTCACTGCGACCTTCAAACCAGAAGTATCCTTCTTCGTCTTTGCGTGCACGGTCCCCTGTTACAAAATAATCGCCACGCTGACTCGCTTCCTTCCGTCCCTCATCCTGATAATAGGACCGGAACAAAGCTGGCATCTCTTTGTGTACCGCGATATCTCCAACTTCACCCGCAGGCACAGGTTGTCCCTCTTCATCAATAATTTCAATCAATCCAGGTGTAATCGACTGACCCATGGAGCCAATACGTACAGGAGCGTCTTTGAGACTGCCGATTAACAACGTGCTCTCGGTCTGTCCATATCCGTCTCGAATAGTCAGGTCGAAGTGACGCTGGAAGATTTCAATGACTTCCTGATTGAGCGGTTCACCCGCTGAAACAGCACTGCGCAGATGAGACAGGTCATAATGTCCAAGATCATCTGCTTTGGCCATCAACCGATATTCCGTTGGTGTACAGCAAAGGACATTAATTTGATGTTCCTGCATCAGTTCCAGATAACGCTTGGGCTGGAATGATCCATTGTAGACCAGTCCAGTCGCGCCTCTGCCGAGTACCGACAGGAACGGGCTCCAGATCCATTTTTGCCAGCCAGGTGCAGCCGTTGCCCATACGGTATCTGAAGGTTGAATATCCAGCCATAATGAAGAAGCGATCCGCAGGTGGGCATATCCCCAACCGTGGCTATGTACAACTCCTTTGGGATTACCTGTTGTGCCCGAAGTATAAGCAAGAATAGCCGTATCATCACGATGAGTCTCCACCGCAGCCATCTCTTCGGGTTGATTCTGCATTAACTGATGCACATTCACCCAATCTTCAGCAGGTACGCTAACCTCTCCATTCGGTGATGCCACGATGCGATGTGCCAGTGACGGCAGATCCGCGTCCATCTTTTCTACTTCTGAGGTCGTCTCGGACCATACAATAACAGCCCGCGCCTCAGAGTGACGCAGACGATATTCCAGATCTTTTGCCCGTAACATCTCGGAGGAAGGAATAACGGCAATCCCCAGTTTCAGACAAGCAATATAAATGACATAGGCAATAATACGGCGTGGTACCATGACCAACACCCGATCACCCTTCTCTAGTCCAAGTTCACGCAAACCTCCAGCAAGACGATTCGCCTGCTTGAACAAATCACCATACGTAATCTCTTCCAATTCTCGTTGATCGCTGAGCCATCTAAGTGCAATCCGGTCTGATGGATGATTCTCCATCTCGGATGTCAGGTTATAGCTTTCAGGCGAAATCCACTGTTCAAAGTTCAAATGGAGCCTCTCCTTCGTAGTTCAATTGTAAAGCTTCTATATATTATACCCTAAATCCTAGGACCAGGTGCTATGAACTAGGTTCATTCTGAAAAAATAAACATAGGTCAATTAATGAACTATTATAATAGATCTTATCCTATAAAGAAAATGACATATACAAAATGACGCCTTCCTGATTGATCAGGTAGGCGCCATTTCATTCTTCATTTATATTACATTAGTTTTACCTAACTATAATTTTCACACAGCTATACTGTGTATGTTACCACGGATAATTACCCATGCCGTCCAAAATGCTTTCGATCTCATTCAACTCTTCCGTTGTCAGATCCGGTGCCTGGAAGGCAGCCACGTTTTCTTCGATCTGGGATACACGGCTTGCACCAATCAGGGCAGAGGTGACACGGTTACCGCGCAAGATCCAGTTCAGAGCGAGTTGGGAGATCGTCTGTCCTCTTCGCTCTGCAACCGCCTGAAGCGCATCGAACTTGGCAATCCGTTCGTCCGTGTATGCTTCTTTTTTCAAATTGCCTGTAGAATTGGCTCGTTCTTCCTTGATCTTGTCGACATATTTATTCGTCAGCTGACCGCGGCCGAGTGGACAGAATGCAATTGAACCTACACCTTGTTCATCCAGTACATCCTGCAAACCGTCTTCAATCCAGCGATTCAGCATCGAGTAGTTGGGCTGATGAACCAGACATGGTGTACCCAGACGACGGAGAATACTTACCGCTTCTTGTGTCTGTTCTGCATTATAATTGGACAAGCCCACATACAGTGCTTTACCTTGCCGCACGATATGATCCAATGCCGTCATCGTTTCTTCCAATGGCGTATCCGGATCTGGACGGTGATGATAGAAAATGTCTACATAATCCAGTCCCATCCGACCAAGACTTTGATCGAGACTGGCAATCAGGTTTTTACGGGAGCCCCACTCGCCGTAAGGTCCATTCCACATATGGTAGCCTGCCTTCGATGAGATAAGCAGTTCATCCCGGTAAGGACGAAGATGTTTTTTGTAAATCACGCCAAAGTTCTCTTCCGCTGATCCTGGAGGTGGACCATAGTTATTCGCCAAATCGAAATGGTTAATTCCGAGGTCAAAGGCACGCAAAATCATCTCTTCCTGAACATCCAATGTACGGTTGCCACCAAAGTTTTGCCATAAACCCAGCGCAATTTGCGGCAGTCTGATTCCGGATTTGCCGGAACGTACATATTTCATCTCATCATATCGTTGTTCACTCGCAGTATAGGGCATCGTTATTCTCACTTTCCTGTAAGGTTTGTTGAATTCCTTTTCATCTTAGACATTTTCCTGGATAAACGATATGGCATTTCACTTTGAACATATGGAATAATGATTGTTATCTATATATACTAATGTTAAATAATTAATCTTTTCAGCTATTTAGTATGTTAAAATGCAAGATGAGACGAAATCGTACAGGAGTGAATACCCTTGATTACGTATATGTTCAAAAACAATCATTTTCAGGAGCTTCAGCTCCTTCATTATGGAACCGAAGCCTGTACACCAGGTCACCACTTTGGCCCTGCCATGCGAGACTATTATAAAATTCATTATATTTTGAATGGCAAAGGCACCTTCGAAGTTGGTGGCAAAACGTATACCCTGCACAAAGGACAAGGGTTTCTGATTGTTCCGCATTCTGTCGTGCATTACGAAGCAGATCAGGATGATCCATGGGAATACAGCTGGGTTGCTTTTCAAGGCAGCAATAGTTCTTCCTTTTTACAGCAGGCCTGTCTGTCCGAGCATCACCCGATCTTTGAACTGGGCAATGAGGATGACGAGATGCGATCCTGCCTGCACCGAATGATCAATTCCCGCAATACCCATAAAGGCTGGGAGATTAGCATGACTGGTTTGCTGTATCAATTTTTCTCTATTTTGATTGATCAGGCTAATTCAGAGCATCTTCAACCCATGCCGGATTATTCGAAGGAAACGTACGTTACGCAGGTAATGGACTTCATTGAAATGAACTATGCCAATGCCATTACCGTTCAGTCCATCGCGGCCCATATCGGTTTGCAGCGCAGTTATCTCTGCTCTCTCTTCAAGGACCAGATGGGAAGCAGCATCCAGTCGTATTTGGTTCATTACCGGATGCGCAGGGCAGCCGAATTGACCCTTGATCCCGGTCTGACCATTGGTGATATTGCCCGTTCTGTGGGCTATACGGATCAATTGCTTTTCTCCAAAATGTTCAAAAAAGTGATGGGCGAAGCGCCCACCTATTATCGCAAACATAAAACAGCACCCTCCCAGTTAAGTTGTTAATTGGGAAGGTGCTGTTTGTGCCAATCGTTTATCCTTACAATGTTATTCCTTACATTCTATACGTTTGTTTATACCGTCTCCGGCATGGATATGCCAACAACTTGCACTTTGATTTCATCGACCATAACGCCGGCTAATTGCTCTACAGCCTGTTGAACATTATGTTGAAGTTCACGGCAAACCTCATGCATCTTGTTACCATATTGAATGTTGATGCGCAGTTGGATGGTTGCCTGATCGTCTTTGACGTGTACGTCAATCCCTTTTTGCAGACTCTTGCCGCTGATACTCTTGGCAATGCCTTCAGTCAGTCCAACGGACATGGAGGATACGCCAGCCGTTGATAGAGCGGCCATCCCCACGATCTTGGACAACACATCGTTCGAGATGTGAATGGTACCCATTTGAACAGATTGAGGTGCGATATATTCAGGTTCATTGTATTGTTTTTCGATAATTTCAGACATGTGCTCCACTCCTTCGAATAATTAAATTCTATGCATTCTGCCATTTGTCCTTGAAGAACATATTATAGATTCGAACCAAAAGAATTTTAACGATCATATAAACCGGGATAATAATCAGGATGGCAATAATTCCACCCAGGTCGCCTGCACCCAAAACCAGAATGATGGTTGTGAGCGGGTGAATATCCAGCTTTTTGCCGAATACGTACGGTGCAACCAGGTTGTCCTGAATCTGCTGAGCGACAAGAATAATAATCAGGGACCAGATGGCAACCGATGGTGATACCACGAGACCCATGATCACAATAGGTACGGACGACACAATCGCTCCGATAAACGGAACAAAGTTCATGATGACCGCAATTACCGTGAGCAGTAATGCGTACGGCAGTCCAATGATCAAGAAACCGATATACATCAGTACACCCAGTGCCAGATTCACCAAAACTCTTCCCACAATAAAACCACTCAGCGCCTGATCAATCTCAATTACGACTTCACGGCTGTCATTTTGGAAACGTTTTGGAGCGATATGTGCCAGTTTACGACCAAATTTCTCGCCTTGTAACAGCATATAGAACAAAAGGATCGGTAGTGTAAACAAGATGATCGCAAAACTGGAAACAAGTGAGAAAAATCCACTTACATAGTTGGTTACAAAGTTAAATCCTTTGTTGATATACTCCGTGATCTGGGAGAAAGGTGTCGACCCCTCAGGGAATAAGGCCTGAATGGCACCATTTTGCTCCAGCTCTCTCAGCTGTTCACTTAATGAATTAATTAGACTTGGTGCGTTATCGACCAGATTGATCAGTTGCTCACGTAACGATGGCCATAAACCAATGATGAAGAACACTCCCAGAATAGCAATAACCAGATAGATTAGCAAAATACTTAGCGTGCGATTTATTTTCTTTTTCTCCATATAATTCACAAGCGGCCTTAGCAGATAATAAAAGAACACCGACAACATCATCGGCACGGTAATGACCGTGATCATGGTGACGAGCGGCTGAAAGATGAAGCTCACACGTGATAATAAATAGATATTAACCAATATCAGCGCCAGTGCAATACTGAACCGGACAAACGTATTTACTTTGAACAAAATATTTCCCTCCAGATGGACATTTCTTCTCTTATTTAGTTTGGAATCTGAATGGTAAACACGGTGGTCTCTCGCCCACGCCGGGAAAGGATCAGCCGTCCACCCATTTTTTCCGTATTACGCCGTGCGATGGACAATCCCAGACCAGTGCCTCCGGTCGCTGTCCGCGCCTCATCCCCTCGTACAAACGGGTCAAAGATGGTTGACCACAGTTCTTGTGGTATGCCCACTCCGGTATCTGCCACTTCAATCACAACATGGGTATCCAATGGAATGAGTTCTACGCGCAGTTCGGTCCCGATTGGATTATAAGACAGAGCATTGGTGATCAGATTCTGGATGACTCGGGATAACAGCTCCGGATCATACCTCGCATAGATCACCTCATCAGGAACAAGTACATGAAGGACAAACTGTTTCTGTTCAATCTCCCCATAGGTATCTGCCATAATCTCACGCACAAATTCTCCAATCTCTCTTCTCTGAATATGCATGCGGAAATCGGGAGAATCCACCTTGAGCAGCTCCAGCATATTCTGTATCATGCGTGCAACTTGAACGGACTTGTTATAGATGTATCCCAGGTATCTTTGCTGTCTGTCCTTGTCCTCTCCACGTCCTTCCACCAATGCCTGCGCATATCCCTGTATAGATGTTATCGGTGTCTTTAGATCATGTGATAAGTCTACAATCAGTCGCTGTTTGCTCTCTTCGGCGTAACGTTTCTCCGCAGAGGTGTTCTCAATGACGTCCGCCATGTAGTTGAAGGTCTCACCTATCTGGACAAATTCCCTCTCGGCTGAGATCGACATCCGTGTACTATAATTCCCCTGTATCATCTGCGTAAGACCCGAGGAGAGGATGCCGAGTGGTTTTTTGATTCTCCGTGCGACCCAATAGCTATAGACAAAGATCAACAATAAAACCAAACCGATGCCAATCATAATGTAAAAGGATAATGGATGTTTCAGATTGGTAATCAACTGATTATCATTAATCCGCACGCTGACCAGATCACGCGGGATTTTGAGCAATACATACGCTGACGCTCCTTCTGTCGAGAGAGGAGTGATCGAATAATAGTATTCTTGGTCACTCCGATTTTCCAGTCCATCATACAGATCAGCTTCACTGTATTGGGTGAACGCATCTTGCTTGTCTCCCACATGACGAATGACGTTGCGATTCGCATCCAGAATCTCAATCCAGCCCCCGCTATCCTTGAGACGTTGAATCTCTGTGTCTTTGCCTTTCGACACCGAACCTCCACCGGAGTAAAATTCGTTCTCCAGCTCTGCTACATACACGTGGGCTTCAACATTCAGATCCGGATCAACCACCTGATCCGAAATGCGAAAATCCACGACATCCAGTGAAACCATAAGGTACACAATCAATACCAGTAACAGCAAAAAGAAGTTGAACAGCAAGAAGTCCAGTGTCAGTGATGTCTGCAACAGTCGCTTTTCTCTAGCTTTCCATGGGCGCTTCAATTTTGTATCCCAGTCCCCTTATCGTTTTGAGATATTCCGGTTGTCTGGAGTCACGCTCGATCTTCTCCCGAATGTTGCTGATATGTACCATAATCGTGCTGTCCTCGTGCGCATAATAATCGCCCCAGACCGCTTCGTATATTTTTTTACGGGTGAACACACGGCCAGGTTGATCGAGCAACAATTCCATAATTTTATACTCTGTAGAGGTCAATGTTACAGGATTTCCTGAACGAAAAAGGATACATTGGGATCGATCCAGCGTCAGATCACCTAATACCAGATTCTGTTCTTTCGCTTCAGGGATCTCCGTTGCATCAAATTGATTAACTCTTCTGAGCAACGCCTCTACTCTAGCAACAATCTCAAGCGGGTTGAACGGCTTCGCAATATAATCGTCTGCCCCCAGTCCCAGTCCAAGGATTTTATCGTGATCCTGACTTTTAGCGGATAGGAACAGTACAGGCATGTGATATGTGGCTCTGATCTGTTTGATCAACTGCAATCCATCCATTACAGGCATCATGATGTCCAGTATGACCAGATCGATCTGTGTTGAACGTATGCATTGTAAAGCCTCGGCTCCATTCACCGCAGTTTTAATGGTATAGTCCTTCTCCAGATATATTTGAAGCAGTTCAACAATCTCTGGTTCGTCATCTGCAATTAATACGGTGTATCTCATGTTATTCCTCTCATTTCCTATACTCTATGCCTATCTCTACATTATTACTATATACTACGTCTCTTAATTCAACCTAAATCATTTCTAAAGATAATCTAAATAAATAGAAATAGAGCCCTGGCTCAGGCCAAGGCATTAACTAAAATAGGGCTGTTTTCAGCCTACATTCAAGCTTTTCGTTCTTCATTCAGGCTTCTCAATCTTCATTCGGACCATTTGTATTAGATCATCGGATCAGTCCTTAAGCGAACGTAGCCACGGTTCAACTTTCCCCAATAAACGTTCCTTGTCATACTGCACATATTGGTTCGCCCGATTGCGCACGGGATCACCTGCGTAGAAACGTTCATATAGATCATGCCTTGCTCCGAGTGGACTTCCGGTCAGCTCCCATGCGAGTTGAAAGAGTCGAATCTTCTGCGGAGCTTGCATCGTTACTCCACCAAGATATTTGCCTATCATGGAACTCATCATTTCATTCATCTCAAACGTACCTGACGGAATCTGCATCAGACCACCCGCAGCAATGGTTTTCAAAATCTCCACCGCGCGGGGATAATAGCGATTGCCCAGATTACGTGCGGTTTCAATATATTTGAATTCCGGCAGCCAGTTGCCAAATGTATCTGGTTTGGACTGTGCTTCAGCAGCAATAATCAGTCCCTCGATGGTCTGCATCTGACTGATCAGCTCTCCAAGTTGTTCCTGCACATTCAGGAAAGAGTCCACTCCGATCTCCTTGGCAATGGATGAGGTCACGGCTGTAATGAACTCCAGTTTCGAGTGTAATCGAATCACACTCTGATGGTAGGCCAGACTGGCCGAAGCTGTATTGCAGCGAATCTGCCATACGGCTTCAGGGTTATTGTGCAGTAATACACGTTCCCAGGGCACAAATACATCGTCAAAAAATAATACGGCATCCATCTCATCATACTGCGCACTGAGTGGATGTGATTTATCTGTATCTTTTGTGGCAAAAGATTCACGACACATCATATGCAAGCCCGGACTGTCCGCGGCTACAATTACCATATGGGCCAGCTCTGGCAGGTGGTCCGGAATTCGTTGAACGGGATAAGCAATGATATCATCCGCATAAGGCGCTGCTGTTGCCACCATTTTGGCCCCGCGGATCACTACGCCCTCCGTATTCCTTTTGACAATTCGCAGCATGGCATCCTCATCTTCTCCAACAGGCAAGGAACGATTAATCTGCGGGTCCCGCTGGACAATTGTCAGGAATGCATCTTTTCGTTTGGCTTGTGCAAAATAATCCGATATTTTGTCTGCAAATGCCGGGTCATGCGCTGTCATCTCATGTCGTGTTGCATACCAACCCGTCAGCCTGGATCGGGCATAATCAGACAATCGGCTCATCACCCCATACGTCCGATCGGCCCACAGCCGAAAAGCATCCGCCCTGCTCTTCACATCAGGAAGTGAACGGGGCACAAGAAAAGAGCGATGCACGTAACTTCCCGTCTGTTCGTCCCAATAGGCCACGGTTTCCCTTGTCTCCGGGTCATCCACCAGATTGAACAATCCTTCTATGGTTTGAAGTGTTCCCTGAAAGGCCTGATGCCCAGTTACCTGGATACGCTCTCCGTCCAGCCATACATTCCGCTCATCATTCAGCCGTTGAATGTAAGCTTGTCCACGAGACATCGTGATACTCATGATATGTCCTCCCTCTCAGGCACCGGCCTGACATTTCTCTAACTCCATCCTTCTAACTGCTTGAGAAACTATGTAATGATACATTCTGTATCTAATGAAATAGTACTGTGCCTTAGCTAAAAAAGTCAACAGACACCGAACGATGAGTCCGGTGTCTGTTGGGCCATGCTATTTTAGACTAATTTGGAATACATGTGACGCAGATACCGCCAGCGCACGAGTGCAAAATACAAAATTTGCATGGAAGCAAACACCAAGAAGATGCGCAGGCTGTATCCAAAGACCGAGAAATCAACCAGCTGCTGTAACGCTACAAAGGCAACCGAACTGTGGATGACCGCCACCAGAATCGGCAGGAAGAACATAAGCAATAGCTGCCTTGTTACGATCTTACGGAGTTCGGGACGACTCAGTCCCATTTTGCCAATCATGCGATACTGCGCTTCATCCCGTTCGAGATCTGCGTAAAGTCTGAAATACGTGAAACTTGCTGCAAAGGTGAAGAAAACAATGCCAATCAGACCGCTCAAGATTAGGATGATCCCGTTTGTTTGTTTGGAATTAAGCCAGTCCACCACAAGCGCGCTGGTCTCGAAATAACCTCGATCGGATCTATCATTTTGAATGGATTCGATTAACTCCGGAGCAAAGCTGCGTGTACCCATCCAATCTTTCACGATAAATTGTATCGTTCGACTCGAATAGAAACCTTCAGGCATGCCTACTTCCTCGTTGTACGCAGGTCTCATCTTATTAAACAGTTCGTCGGTTACGACGTAGAGATAAATTTCATATTGAAAAGGAATCACAATCTCGGTACCAGGTGTCGATAGCTGGACAGGTACGTGCTGATTATCAACCTCCAGATTGACCTTTCCTCCCGAGACTCCTTGTTCAACCTGTTCACGGTACTCCTTGCGAATCGCCAAATTGCTTGGTGTCATAAATGACTCATCGATCTGTTTCAACGTGCGTTCTTCATACCCCAGTGCCTTCGCAAGACGGTTATAATCACTCAGTTTGATAATCTTCCCATTATTATTTTCACCTATAGGAGCATAACTGCCCTTCACGTAGGGAACTTGATGATCAATCAACGTTTCTTCAATCTGCCGAATATGTCGATCCGAGTCGGGAGTATCCCATGAATTCATATAACTGAATGCGTATGGATTCGACATGGACGACAACCCCGGGTCAGCAATCGCGAGCATGGTACCAATTCCCGTGAATGAAGAGGCTGAAATGATACTTACCATGAAAAACATGATGGCGTTATCTTTCATTCGATAGGTAAGTTCAGATAGGAAGAGCAGATTGGTTTTACGGAAAAACAATCTTGGATTTCTCTTCAGTGCCCGTATGATGTATACACTGAGCTGTGTGAACAGAAAGTACGTACCTGCAATAACAACCACGACACTTGCGAGTAATAACGGAAAGGAGAAGCTTATCCATACAAAAGTGAATACTCCTGCATAACCCCCGCCAATTAACAATACCGATAACAAGGCGAGCAGACGTGAGGCTTTGGGTTCCGGTTTCGGTTTTTCCTCTGATTTCACAAGGTCAATGAGTGTTCCTTTGCGGATGAGCAAGGATGATGACATCGCGATCACAACAAAGAGCAGCAGAAATGCACCAGCCGTCAGGGCAATGCCTTTTAGCGGAAAATAGAATCGAAGGCTGTTCTCAACAGCCAGCATGGAGCCACAGATCAGCAGGATCAATTTGCCGAAAATAATTCCGAGTCCGATCCCGGTAATGATGGAAGCTAATCCGATACACATGTTCTCCATAAACAGGAGCCGATTCATCTGTTTACGTGTCATGCCAATGATCAGGAAAATACCAAATTCCTTCTTGCGCGTCTTCAGAAATGAACCAACGGAATAGAGCAGGAACAGGAATGAAAAGATGAATATAATGATCTCTGCAATCATAAATCCTTGATTAGCTAGCAACGTTACCGTCCCACTTGATCCCTTTAACCCCGCTTTCAAATCAGGATGGAACAGGAGCAATGCGTAAGTAAAAAAGATCATAACGGAAAATGTACTGCTCAGAAAATGAGCCAGATAAATTCGTTTGTTGCGAACAACGTTATTAATGGCGAACTGGCGAAAATTCATGTCCTGAACCTCCCATTAGGGATAATACATTAATAATCTTCTGGTAAAAGGCTGCGCGATTATCGCCGTAGTGAATTTCATTATACAGTTTGCCATCCTTGATAAAGACAACCCGACTGCAATAACTTGCAGCTACTGCATCATGAGTGACCAGCAACATCGTAGCCTGATCCTCCTGATTGCGCGTTTCGAGAATCTCCATCACATCTCTTGCCGCCTTCGAATCCAGGTTGCCTGTTGGCTCATCGGCCAGAATCAGCTTCGGGGAATGGATAAGCGCTCTGGCAATGGCCGTACGCTGTGCCTGTCCTCCTGATATCTCATATGTCCGTTTGTTCAGAATACCCTCGATCCCCAACTTGCTTGCTAGTTGTTCCACACGTGTGTTCATCTCTGCTAGCGAAACACCGTCAAGAGTCAGTGGCAGCACAATGTTTTCCTTGACTGTCAGTGTATTTAACAGATTGAACGATTGAAAAACGAATCCAAGCTCTTTGCGCCGGAACAGCGCGAGTTCGTCCTGATTCAATTCAAACGGATTCTTCCCTGCAATCCGCAGTTCGCCTGATGTTGGATGATCAATGGTTGAGATCATGTTCAGCAGTGTTGTTTTGCCACTACCCGATGGTCCCATGATGCCAACAAACTCACCTTCCTGAATACTGAGGTCAATCCCTGATAACGCTTCATAAGATACGATGCCTTTGTAGATTTTACTGATCTGTTTCACAGAACAAATCTCCATGGTTACAACCCCTTAGTGATATATGAATTCAAAATCAAGTTACTTTTCATGCTGTGTGCATGCGTGTTGTGCGTGGCCTTTCCTGTACTCTTATGACTATAGTCTATCGAAGTTTCGGCCATTCTCCTATGGTTTAACCTTTCATCAACATGACAATGTTGTAAGGTTGCATCATAAAAATCAAAAAGACGCCTTCGCCCCGATCAGGCAATAGACGTCTATACTTATATTTACACTGTAATATATACTCCACTCACACTTCTTCAACAAAGATACAGACCTCACGTTCCAATCTTATCTTCAACCTGTCACTTCAGGAGTTGAATGTAATTCGGACAGTCGTTCCTTCGCCGTACACGGATTCAAGATCAATCCGATGATTCATCCGTGTTAACACTTCTTTGGCAATATACAACCCCATGCCAGTGGACTCTTTGAAATGCCGCCCGTTCTCCCCAGTGAAGAAAGGTTGGAATACCCGGTTTAGATCAGACTTCGGAATCCCGATGCCTTGATCCTGTACTTCCAGTATGATGGAGCGTTCCGCTTCATACGCACGCACATATATCTTTTGCCCGTTGCCCGCGGAGTACTTGATTGCGTTCGACAGTAACTGTACCAGGACAAACCGAATCCACTTGGCATCGGATTGCACAACCAGCGAAGGTTCTATATGCATCTCTGGATAGACGTGATTGCGAATAAAGAATCGCTTGAGCTCATGGATCGCTTCTTCCCCAGCGGTCTTCAGTATCACAGGTTCCACACTGAAATCCTGTTCGAAGGTATCCAACCGCGCTACATACAGCACAGTCTCCAATCCCCGTCTCATCTGGTCCGCTTCCTCTCGAATGCTTACAAGCCGAGGATCATCATCTTCCTGACCTTCCACGGTCAACTCAATGACGGATAACGGTGTCTTCATCTGATGGACCCACTGGTTCATGAATGTCAGATATTCTTGCTGCCGTTGTTCCAGCCGATGGAGATGAGCATGATACTGGCCGTATTGTGAATCGAGCAGCTTTTCCAGCGCCAGTGATAAAGGACTTGTTTCGTTCAATGGTACAAAATCCTTCAGCGAATCCATCGATCGTGACATCCGGGTATAAAAGGAGCGATGTGAATAATAACGATACACCAAATATCCGATGTATAAAAATAATCCCAACGCTACGGCATAAGCAGCCGTGACCCAATCGTTGTAACCGTCATACCAGAACACTGCAACAACGGTGAACAAGATGGCAACAACCCAGCACGTTAAAGCGAGATGTTCTCGTATAAACAATCTCATGATGGTGAAGCGGCCTTCCAGGTATTGTTCAATCGGTAACCCGAACCTCTGACCGTTTCCAGTGCATCCGTAATAGCAAGCTCGGCTAATCGTTTACGCACCCGAGTAACGTTAACGCTGAGTGTGTTGTCATCCACAAAAGAGTCATCCCACAGCTTCTCCAAGATTGTCTCTCTGCTCACAAGCTTTGGACTGCGGCGCAGTAACGTTTCCAGCAGAATCGTTTCCTTCTTCGTCAGCTGCACTTTGCGATCACCAAGCTGAATTTCCAGTCTTTCCAAGTACACGACCAAGCCGTCCAGTTCCACCTTGCGTTCTTCATCGCGTGCAGCATAGTCCCCATATACCCGGCGCAGCTGACTGCGAATTTTTGCTATAACAATCTCATGCTCAAATGGCTTCGTGATATAATCATCCGCCCCGTTCTCCAGTGCCATGACCTGATCCATCTTCCCACTCCGCGCGGAGATAAACAAAATGGGGCATGTGGACAGCGTACGAATCTGGCGGCACCAATAGAAACCATCGTAACTGGGCAAGTTGATATCCAGAAGTACCACATGTGGCTGTATCTGCTCAAACTGTTGTACAATCATCTCAAAATCCTCGACCAGAACGGCCCGGTCCCCGTAGCGTTCAATATGTGATTTCAATAATCCCGCAATCTTGGGATCGTCCTCTATTATCATAATGGTATACATTATTGGATCTCACCTCTGGCAAAATCATAACACAGGATTTATTATCTAGCATCGATTTGCTTACGCCAATCCACAATATCTGCATTCAATTGCTTCAGGTCTCCGGAAGCTTTCTGATCATCGGATAATTTGTATTGTTGCTTCAATGCCAGGATACGATATACACTTTCATCAATTCGGGACTCGGTGATCTTGCCTGACTTTACTGCACTTATTAGCGTATCAAAAATCGTCTTGGCACTCTCATAACTGTGAGCTACCAACAGAATGTCACTTCCTGCTTTAACCGTTGCCAGGGCTGCCTGGTCCAACTTGAAGTTCTTCGCGATTGCACCCATACTCAGGTCATCTGTGATGACCACACCATCATACTTGAACTTCCCGCGCAAATGTTCACCTATAATGACATCCGATAAGGAAGCCGGATGATCCGGGTCCAGCTTCGGGAACAAAATGTGTGCAACCATGACCGCCTCTACCTGCTCCTTCACTGCGGCCTGGAACGGAATCCATTCAAGCTCGGCCAGTTGTTTTTCCGTTTTGTTCACAACAGGCAGATCGAGATGGGAGTCTACGGACGTATCACCATGACCCGGAAAATGTTTCACTACCGGAATAATGCCTTCACTACGTAATCCCTTCATCTCTGCAATCCCCATACGTGACACCAGTTCTGCCGAGCTGCCGAATGAACGATCTCCAATCACCGGGTTACTCGGGTTACTATTCACATCCAGCACAGGAGCAAAGTCCACATTAAAACCCGCAAGCTGAACCTGTCTCGCCAACAATTCGCCCATCGTTTCAGCAAGCGCGCTGTCTTTCGTCTCCCCTACTTTTCTACTGGAAGGAATGGATTCCACCGTCTCCGGCATACGACTGACTTTGCCGCCCTCCTGATCCACACTCATGAAGATTGGTACCGGGTTGGACTGATTCGCTTCCTTGATGGACTTCACAAACTTGGCTGTTCCCTCGAGTGTTGATACATTGTTGGCATAGAAAATAATGCCCCCTACCTTTTGATTCGTAATCATCTGTTTGGCTTGATCATCCAACGTTGTCCCTTGAACACCGGCCAGTATCATCTGTCCAATCTTCTCTTCTAACGTTAATGAATTGAGCTGCTCCTGCACCGGATCGACTTCTTCTTGCGGTTCCTCTGGTACTTCTTCCTGCGGTGGAGCGGTATTCTGCTCCGGCGATGAGGAAGATTGCCCTGAGTTGGAGCCAGCGTTCGAGCCGGTATTCGAGTCCGTTGCGGAGGAAGGTTTCTGTGCTTGGCCACATGCCGATAAAAGCAGAACGATCCCCAGTAGAAGACACATCATATGCAGTGGTTTTCTCCATTTATTGTTCGAGGTGTACCTATAGTTGTACAAGGATATTCATCCTCCTTATGTAATGTCATCTTGGCAACGCTTGGGTTCAGGCCTAACCTTATCATAAGGTGGTGGATTTTCAAAATAAGTCGTACTGAAGATTGAATCGTTGTTCAGACACTTAAGTGGTAAAAAAAGTGGTTGCACTGGAACCTGAGATGTGGAACTTAATGGTGTTGTGACTAGGCGCGTGTGCGATGTATGTGGAGAATAAAAAGGAGTAACGGTGCAGAAAACGATTTTCTATTGTGAATTTTTCATATGTTGAAATTATTAGTATAGACAAATCGAAAAGCCGCCCAAAGGCGGCCTATTTGTTCGTTTTTGTTTTACTTTTCGTTGTAAATCGTTGCCGTTCAGTGTTAGTTCACCTTTCACCAAACGTTATTAGGCTTCTATTAATGGAGTGTTTGCAACACTTCCGTTGTAAATGGAATGATTTCGGATATGCGATCTTCACGAACTTTGGCAGGCCATTCCGGATCACTAAGCAGAACACGACCCAAGGCGATCAAGTCAAATTCATTGTTCTCCAACTTCTCATTTAATTGATCCAAATGGGCATCACCTGTTCCCTGGTTCTCGGTTGCTCTGTCTACGAATTCAGCTTCAAGACCTACCGATCCAACGGAAATAGCTGGTTTACCCGTTATTTTTTGCGTCCAACCCGCAAGATTCAGCTCAGATCCTTCGAATTCCGGTAACCAGAACCGGCGTGTAGAGCAATGGAATATATCCACGCCAGCAGCACTAAGTGGGGCCAAGAATTGCTCCAATTGTTCTGGCGTCTCCACCAGACGTGCCTCATAATTCCCCATCTTCCATTGGGAGAACCGGAGCACAATTGGGAAATCAGGACCAACCACTGCACGACAAGCTTTAATCACTTCAACCGCAAATTGGGTTCGACGTACCAAATCACCACCATAATTGTCGGTCCGTCGATTCGTCTGCTCCCAGAAGAATTGGTCAATCAGGTATCCATGGGCTCCGTGCAGTTCAATGCCGTCAAACCCGATTCGCTGTGCATCCGCTGCCGCTTGGGCAAATGCCTGTACAAGACCTTGAATCTCCTCTTCCGTTAATGGTTCACGTGATGGTTCACCTGCCATGCTTACCCCTGACGGACTTACAGGGTCAGCTTCTGCGTTAGGCAAGTCACCGGAACGACGTGCTGTACCCACATGCCACAATTGTGGCATGATTTTGCCACCCGCTTCATGTACTGCTTTCACTACATTAGCCCATCCTTGCAACGAATCTTCACCATGGAATAATGGAATACTCGCTCCACTAACCGAAGATGGATGATTAATGCCTGTACCTTCCGTTATGATGAGCCCCACTCCACCTGCTGCTCTGCGACGATAGTATTCAGCAACTTCTGGTCCAGGTACGCCCTCTGGTGAGAATCCGCGAGTCATGGGTGCCATAACGATTCGATTAGACAATGTTAGCTTGTCCGAGGTGAAAGGTTTGAATAATGCTGAAGGTACGTTCATAGTACATTGCTCCTTTGCAATTGGAAGTGTGGAACTCCGCATCCACATGAAATGCGACATGCTTTTGTATATTGTAACACGTGTAATCCAGTTGACTGGTTTAGGATTATTTCTCTATCCATTTTATAGTTTCTTAATTTTATTTTCAAATTTTCGAAGTTGGGCGTTCAAACTACTCTTATAGAAAAAAAAAGAAAGCTACCTTACGGCAGCCTCTGTTGGATCACACTACCGAAGCAGTCTGATATACACTCTACTACATCTTAAAGTATTTTCCCGGTCACCAATAATGTGGATGTAGCATAGTATATAATCCATAATCTTCCTTCCAATTTAATTAGCATTCACGGGGATATCACTGCGGTTCACTCGAAGCAATTTCCCTGATGAAGTTGATAACACATCCGGATCGGTACCCAGACCAAAGTAGAAGTCACCCTCGTTCTCTTCGAAAGACTTGGCATACGTGTCCTGGTTAAAACGTAAAATCTCATTCCATGTGGTCAGATCCGTTGATTGGTAGACCCGATTGATATACAGATTGGCACTTTGGCGAGTATACGTAAGCACATACACCTTGCCATCACGCAACAGCACATCGGTTGGGAGCGCCTTGGCATCTGGGAGATTAACTCGCCTTGCCTGATTGATGTCGGTCATGACATTCAAAGATTTGGGCAGCAGCTGCCCATCATTAAACACACCACCTGCTATATAGAGCAACTTGTTATTGAAGTTAACATTTTTGCCTATTTTATTATAAGGAATCGTGCCCGTTTGATAGGTTAGTCCAGGCAGCATTTTGTTACCATAGATGACAACATCCCGTTTCTCAAGCTTTTCATTAATCTCCAGAATATTAGTTTTGTCATTCCATATTTTATTGGCAGGATACATCATGCCAGATGCATATAACTTGCCATTAAGATGGAACATGGTATATGCCCGGAAACCAAACGTATTAATGGTCGCATATTTTTGCCAAGTTTCACCTTCATTATGAGAGATTAATATGGTCGGTTTGGACTCCGTACCCAGCGCGGCAAACATCTTGCCTTGATAAGAAGCCAAATCGTATACGTGTACACCAAGTGGAAGATTACGATATTTGGTCCACACCTCTCCATCCAAACGATAGAAATTGCCCAATTCCCACTTCTCACTGTCCGAATCATTGCCAGGAATATATAACTTGTCGTTTAGTACTCTGTAGATATCAATCTGTTCCTCATCCACATACATCTTCGTTGATGGCAGGATGCCCGGGTTGCTGTTAGTCACCGACTGGGTCTTGAATTTTGCATTCGCTGTATCATAATAAATGACTGGAATAGGGCCTGAATTAGGAGCTACGCCCAGATTGCTGCTGTTCCCGTGGCCCAAATATATCTTGCCGTTGTACAGTTGCATGTCCCAGACGTTATTAGCATATGGTGTTTTGGTAAAAGGTCTGCCTAACAGTTCGATCTTCGATGTTACATCCGCTGAACTGATTGGTGCATTCGACACCTTGGCAAGCCCACGTTCCGTCGCAGGGGGTTGACTCGTTGACGTGGTGTTTTTCGGCTTGGAGTTCCCCATAAGCATCCAGCTCATTCCTGCGACAATGGTCAAAATTACGGCTGTCCATTTTGTATGTCTCTGCATGTCCACTTCCTCCTTCATTTTTTCATCATCATTACCTTCACACCAAGATGATACAATTTGTATCTTTTTATACTATGTAAAACCACCCGCACATGCAACAAATTCCGCCCTATTTATACAAAAAAAGTAGACAATTACATCTGTTGATGTGCTGTCTACTTTTCTTACTGTCTGTGATTTCTATTCAGCTTTTACCAAAATCTTAACCTGATTTTTCTCTTTCAACAGTGCTTCAAATCCATGCTCTAACACTTCATCCAACGTAATTCGTTTGGTCACCAGCTTGTCAGCCGGGAAGAAACCTTTATCCATCAGACTGATCACTGCCGGGAACACATCGCGATAACCGATAATGCCATTGACCGTACGCTCTTTCATGACAATTGAGTTCGGGTGAATCGGCGCTTCCTGTTCAAAAATACTGACGATCATCAACTCTCCACCAATACGTGTCGAATCGACGGCTTGTTGCAGAACACGTGGAACACCGGTTACTTCATAGGCTACGTTAACGCCGCCTTGTGTACGTTGATGGATCTCTTCCACGACATTAAACTGCATTGGATCAATCACAATGGCGCCGAGCTCTTCGGCTTTTGCTTTCCGTTCATCCGATAACTCCACCACATAAATATCCGACGCTCCCGAAGCTTTAAGCGCTTCAATGACCAGTAGTCCGATTGGGCCTGCGCCAAACACGGCTGCCGTATCTCCCACTTTCAGCTTGCTTTGGCGCACAGCGTGAAGTGCTACAGCTGAAGGTTCAACCAACGCACCTTGCTCATACGAGATTGAATCCGGAATGGCATGTACCATGTTTTCTGCAGCAGTTACATACTCGGAGAATCCTCCTCCGCCTCCAGCGAGTCCAAGGAAACCCATCTGATCGCACAGATTGTATCTGCCCTGTTTACAAGCTTCGCAGTGTCCACATGCATAGATGGGTTCTACCACAACACGATCGCCCGCCTTGAAACGTGTAACACCTTCCCCTACTTCAACCACCTGTCCTGAGAATTCATGCCCCATGACTATAGGCGCTTGTTCCCCTGTTAGCGGATGCGACGCTTGAGCCGGAATGAAGATTGGACCTGCTGTGTACTCGTGTAAATCACTGCCGCAGATACCGCACCATTCCACTTTTATTTTGACCTTTCCTTCTTCAGGGTGAGGTTCATTAATATTTTCGAGACGTAAATCTTTGACTCCATGCCAACGTAATGCTTTCATTCATTTCATCTCCCAGATCATAATTTGTGATATAATCGGAAACGTTTCCGTAAATTAAATATGTCACATTTTAGATACGCTGTCAAACATATTTCTCCACTAATATGTCTATTTCGTGATCTTTTCAAGTTCACTTTCAGAATGCTTATACTTTAATTCAAGTGATCTTAGCGGTATTACAAACGAAGTAATCCTTGTTATTAACATATATTATGGCAAATATTATTGTAGTCCCATTGAAATTTAATCAGGCCTTGCCATAAATCTGGCCCTTTCATGGGATACTTCATTATTCAAATGTTATAATCAAGTTATATAACTATCGTGAAGTTCATACATATTCCTAATAATTCGGAATCGTTTCCGATAAAGTGAGGTAACCGTACATTGAGGAAAGAACAGAAACTTACGATCAAGGACGTTGCAGAGCGTGCCGGCGTGGGCATCGCTACCGTATCCCGGGCCATCAACAATTCAGAAGGCATCAGCAGTAAAACACGGGATAAGGTGATGCAGGCCATTGAAGAACTGGGGTTTGTACCCAACACCTCGGCACAGAGTCTGAAAATCCGGCAAACGCACCAGATCGCGCTTGTTGTACCCGACATACGAAACGCCATCATTCCGGAAATCTCCTGGTCTGTAGAGCAAACGGCGAAGCAACATGGGTACCATGTCGTTCAGATCAATACGGCAGGCAATGCCAGAACGGAGCTTGAAACCATTCGTAATGTCAAAAAATTGCATGTGGACGGACTTATTTTCATGCCTCTGGCGTACCCCAAAACGTTACCCGGACTGATTGATAAGGCGCCGCTCCCTATCTCGATGATTAATTACGGCAAAAAACTGGAACCGGGCATGAAGGCAGATATCGTCTCTCTGTCTCAACCTGAAGGCAAACTGGTGATGGAACATCTGTTCAAAATCGGCCGGACTCGAATCGCTTATGCGGGAGCACCGAAGGACATTATTGAAGAACGCTTTCGTGCGTATGAGCAAGCCGTAGGTCACGTGGACATTTCTCTCGTCTACTTTGGTGAGGACTTTTCATTAAATACAGGTGCCAATGCTGCAGATTATTTTTACGGACTTACGCATATGCCAGATGCCGTCTATGCCATTAATGATATGGTTGCCATCGGATTGGTTAATCGGTTCAAGGAGTTAGGGGTTCGTGTACCTGAAGATGTGGCTGTTGTGGGTGTGGATAACAATCAATGGACAACCGTTACGTCTCCTCAGATTAGTTCCGTGTCCATTATGGGCGAAGAAGTCGCCAGACTTGCTACCGAGCTGTTGTTAAAACGAATTCGGGAGATGAATACGGCCGATTACGAACACATCCAGTTTGAACCACGCTTAATCGTTCGTGAATCAAGCGTCGCCATGATTCATTCTTCCCAGCGAGGACCACACAGTTAAGCTATTCCTTCATTTGTTCTACTAAACAGATATACTAAAAAGGTGTTGCTCAGGACTAACTCTTTCCTGGCAGCACCTTATTTGTCGTTGATTCTATATAATTATAGCCGAGTCATACTCCGCATACGTTCATTCTAAGAATGCAGTTGCCTGATTGGTGTTCCCTTCAGGAACATCACTATATTCTCTACGGTATGATTATAATAGATTTCATAATTGCCACGAGTCACATAACCCAGATGCGGTGTGGCCAGAACGTTGGGCAATGTTCGCATCACATGGTTAACTGGTAGCGGTTCCTGCTCATATACATCCAGACCTGCACCAGCAATCACACCACTCTGCAATGCCTCTACCATAGCTTCCTGATCGACAATGCCCGCTCGCGACGTATTTATTAATAGCGCACTCGATTTCATTTGTTGAAATTCGGCTTGTCCGATCAGATTCCGCGTACGATCACTTAACACCAGATGAATGGATACGATGTCGCTCTGTGCAAGCAGTTGCTCCTTGGTCTCGGCCCAGATCACACCATGTTTTTCGGCTTTCTCTTGTGTCAGATTCTCGCTCCAGGCCATCACATTCATGCCAAATGCTCGTGCAATCTCAGCCATACGAGTTCCTATCTTGCCCAAACCGAGCAATCCAAGTGTTCTCCCATGCAGATCCAACCCTACAGTGCTCTGCCAGTTTCGATTGGAGCGAAGTGCATTATTTTCCGTAACCAGTTGTCTGGACAGCCCTAGAATCAGTGCCCATGTAAGCTCCGTCGGCGGATTAGAGCTTCCCTCGGTTCCACACACAATGATGCCGTTCTTCTCTGCAGCCTTGAGATCTATCGACGCGTTGCGCATACCACTTGTAATCAGAAGTTTTAGCTTAGGGAGCTGCGAAATGACCTTCTCTGGAAACGGTGTACGTTCCCGCATCAGAACCACAATATCAAAATCCTGCAATTCTTGAATGACTTTTTCTTCCGAGCCCATATAGTTGTTGAATGTCTGAATCTCCACCCGATCCATCAACGGACCCCAGTCCGCCGACGTCAGCGCAACGTTCTGATAATCATCCAAAACGGCACAGCGCAACTTCGTATTCATTTCTGATCTCCTCCTATACCTGCTCAATTCTTAAACATATTGTAGCAACTCCGCATCACTTTAAACAGAATAATTCCCTATTAATGTAACAAAGACAGCGTAACCTGGATGCTCTGCTCTACAAACAAGCGGTCCGGTCCTGATTTCATCAGTACGGTCAGTCCAATCATGGATACAACCAGAGACTGTGCGACCGCACTCGCGTTCATGTCAGTAGACAACTCCCCGCTCTGTTGCCCTCGTTCTATCGTTTCTTTGAAAAGAACACCCAGGTACATCTGATGCTCCCGTGTAAGGACAGCGAATTTGGGATCATGTGGAGCCAGCTCAACCATCGTATTAATGCAAAAACAGCCGTGACTAGGCTCGGTCACACTCACCTCTGCTCCAATATGTTCAAACAATCCACGAAAGGCTTCCCGCACGGAGGAGCCCTGTTGAAGTCTGGCTCTGACTTGGGCCGCATGCTGAGTAGTATACCTGCGAAGTGCTGTTTCAAATAATTCCTTTTTATCGCCAAAAGCCGCGTACAGACTGGGACGTTGTATGCCCATTGCGGTCGTCAAGTCATTTAAAGATGCCGCTTCGAACCCTTTGTCCCAAAACGTATGCATCGCTGCATCAAGTGCTTTATCCGTATCAAATTCCCGTTGTCTAACCATACAATTCACCTCTTTATGTATCGATCAGTATGTTTATATATTTTAACCTCACTCTTATTACAAAGTCAAAACCTAATAACAAGAAAGGCGTTTTTAGCTATAAATGAATCGAAAAATCTGGAACAGAAGCGATCGTATGGTTATTTTATCGTCGTATTCTCTGGGTAAATAATCTTCAGTTTAACCCTCACCCAATTCTCTGTTGACAGAATTCACGCAAATAAAGTATGGTTATCCCGAAACATAACATACCGATCAGTACATAATAGAAAGGTGACAAATACTCATGCAAACTTCTTCTCCAGATGCACAATTATCCAATAAGGATCGTCCTGCCATGTCACGGTTAGTTGCTCTACTTTTTGCCGTGTGCAGCGGACTTGCGGTCGCCAATATCTATTATGCTCAGCCTTTGCTGGACTCCATCGCTCAAGAATTCAGCCTCTCTCCATCATCCATAGGGATTGTCATCACAGTGACTCAAATATGTTATGCCTTGGGGCTGTTCCTTCTTGTTCCGCTTGGTGACCTCTTAAATCGCCGCAAGTTGATCATCATTCAAATGCTCTTATCCGTACTTGCACTAGTTCTCGTAGGAACCGCACAATCTAGTTCCCTGTTGTTCATGGGGATGGCTGTCGTTGGTTTATTAGCCGTCATTACGCAAACGCTCGTTGCCTTTGCTGCACACTTGGCAGCCCCTTCCGAACGTGGTCGCATTGTCGGGTTGGTAACCAGCGGAATCGTCATTGGCATTTTGCTTGCACGAACGGTTGCAGGTACGCTGAACGATTCGCTCGGGTGGAGATCGGTGTATCTCTTCTCCGCCAGCCTTACATTACTCGGAATTGTCGCCTTATTTTTTGTTCTCCCAAGGCAACAATCAACACAAATAAAACAAAACTATACCCAATTACTCGGTTCCGTCTTGCAACTGTACCGTGAGTTGCGTGTGTTACGAGTACGAGGTGTGCTGGCCATGCTGATTTTTACAGCCTTCAGCATCTTGTGGACTTCCATGGTACTGCCACTAAGTAGCCCTCCACTGTCCCTGTCTCATACAGTCATAGGTGCATTCGGTCTCGCAGGAGCGGCGGGAGCATTGGCTGCTGCCCGTGCTGGTAAACTTGCCGACCGGGGCCTTGGGCAGAAAACAACCGGTGTCGCCCTTGTCATTCTGCTCTTGTCCTGGCTACCCATCGGTTATGTCCATCATTCTCTCTGGTTTCTGATCCTGGGTGTTATCCTGCTCGATCTTGCCGTGCAGGCCGTACATGTTACCAACCAGAGCCTGATCTACGAAGTTCGCCCCGAAGCACAAAGCCGCCTTACGGCAGCTTATATGATCTTTTATTCCATCGGCAGTGCAACCGGCTCCATCGTTTCTACCCAAGTGTATGCATGGGCGGGCTGGACAGCCGTATGCTGGTTAGGTGCTGGCGTTAGTGCAGCAGCCCTTGTGTTCTGGATGATCGATCGTTATATGCATCGGAATCTCGATCGTTGAATTAGTCCAGTTTATTCCACACCACAATAAAGAGGGTTGCCAACGGACCAAATAACAGGGAAATCAGAAACCAGTTCCGACCACTTCTGTTTTTTCCCTGAGCCAGTCCGGCATTAATCAAGGCAAGTGTGCCCCAACCTACAAAATATTCATTATCCATCAAATGTCTTCTCTCCTCTATCCCTTCAATTCTGGCTACTGCTCAAGCATGTCTTTGAGCTTACGATTACGCTCCTCTAGAAATGCCTGCATGTATCTCTTCAGCACAAGTCGCTCTGTTGCCCATCCCAGTAATCCAAGTGGAGCTTCGAATCGAAGTGTGTCTCTCATGCAAGTCATCTGATCCCCAATTACGCTGAAATGATGTTCATGCCGCATGCTCTTAAAAGCCCCTTTCTCCATCTGATCCACAAAGAGAAAAGGTCGTTCAAACTGCACAATTCGGGACTTCAACTTCTGTCTGACCCCAAAATGAGTAGCCTGAAATGTAACGGTATCCCCTGCTCCAATTCTTCCTGTGGTTACTCCTGCGACTGCTCGCTCTCGCGTATGTTGCCAGACGGTCTGAGTATGTATATCAATATCCCGGGCATAGTCAAAGCATCGTTCAATCGAGGCATGTATCGTAATCTCGGTTGTCACTTCAATCATGGCGATCGCTCCTTGGCAGGAAAAATAAGGTCTTTGCAAAGTATACGCTTGCTTCCTTGGTCGAACAACACATCTAGGATGATATAACAAAAAACGGGTCCCCTGTCTTAGTACAGGAGGCCCGTCTTACATGTAATGATGATATAGCAATGATGGAAAGCGAGAACTATCGATATTAAATAAGCAATTCATCAATGGCAAGCGTACGCTCTTTGGAGAGATCGCGATATTCTTCAGATTCCACTTTGATGAGTGGTTTGAAAATATCGGACGTATTGTTCATGACAATCACACCTTTTTCTCCATTGCTGAGCAGTACCTGTTTCCCGATGAAATTAGGAAGCAAATGTTGCATCAATGCCTGAACCGGTTTTTCATTCAATTTACCAAATCCCATTCCATAGATATCTCTAAGGTTGTTGATCAGGTTTGGATTGCTTCCTCCGTGGTTCCCGGATCTCATGCCTATATAGATATCCGCTACAGATACAATCTGTGTATATGGATGAATTTCACTTTTCTCAAGTTGCATCGGATAACCCGACCCATCTTCCCGCTCGTGATGCTGCAGAGCAACCAGTGCTGTCGCTTCATCCGTCATCGAATTTTTGATAATTTCATGACCATATATGGTGTGACGCTGCATTTCAAGCTGCTCATCAGCGGTCAACGGTTCTGTTTTGTTCCGAATCCGGTGAGATACTTTGCACTTTCCAATGTCATGCAGATAACCACCGCGACTAATCTGATAACTCTCCTTCTGAGAATATCCAAGCCAGTTCGCAAGGTAGAAGGACAACAACCCTACCTGGATTGAATGTGTATAGTTATTGACGTCATCCCGCTCCAGCATCATCAGGAGATGAACGACATCTTTCTGCTCATCCAGTCCCTCAACCATTGGTTGCAGTGCATCATCCACCATGGTGGCGTTGAACTTGCCAACGGTCAGAGCTTCGAGAAAAGCATTTTGATAATTATGTACAGTCTGAATAAATTGGGACTTCAGCTCTTCTTCAGGCGGTTCTTCCTTCGTAGTTATCCCCGAAGCATGCTTTGCGGCTGCTGCAAAAAATTCGGCTTCAGTGATTTCCTCTTCGCGTGATTCAATATCTACATAATCTACACGGTGCTGCATAAGCAAGGTGATATCCTCACCTTTGATCACAGTTCCCTTCCCGAGAACGTGTAATCCTGCATCGCTGAATGTATCCGCAGTTAGACGGTCTCCGTCTTGCAGGTTCATAATATGGATTCTCAAATCGGTATTCCCCCTGAACAATTCATTATAGTAACAGCACCCAACGGAACGGGGCCACAAAAATACCTATACTTCTTTATATCGTTATAATTCTTCATTTCATACATAGTTCAAACGACCTTAATCACAATGGTAAATACGAACGACTAAGACTTTATCCTCACTCCAATATCCAAATTAGTCCCGGTTTTAAACTTTTACACACTTTTGTGCCTCATTGCCGTATCAGAGTAAGCCAAAGAAGTTCAAACGCTCTGTTTGAACTTCTTCAAAACATCTCAAATTAGATTTTGATCGAACCCAGACTAGCCCCTTTAACAAAAAATCGTTCAATGCTCTTCTCGACCGAAGCATCGGGAATCAGCGGCGGTGCCTGGTGAGCTTTGGTACGTGCATCAATAATCACCTGATCACAGCCCCAATGCTTGTGGTCATATCCGCTGTTAACCCCATACATATCATGTGAAGGGTTGCTGCGAGTAAAGGTTGCCCATAAGAAGTTGCTGAGGTTAGCACTCAGGAACGAACTGTCGTCACATAGAATGATCATCGGACACGAGTCCAGACCTCCCTGTTCTTTCAATAGAGACGTGAATGCTTGCATCTCCTGTGCTGTATCCGCATAACTCGTGAAGGCCGATGTCTGGATCGAAACGATACCCGGCATGATGAGCTGTGGATTCTCATAACCACGAATGTTTTTCAAAGACTCTGGCACTTCCGAACACAGCTCCCGAATCTTGTCGCCATACGCTGCAAAAACGACCTTGCTGCCGCTGTTCAGTCCTGTACCCGAATAATCGAGTGTATCAATCGTTGTATGGGTATGAAAATGAATGTCCCGCTGCATATCCATGCGCTCCAAGATATAGGTCAGGAATTCAACTTCCTTGTGGGTATCCAGAGTTTGCTGATCCTCAGCAGTAATAAACAGGTACTTCGCCAGACTGAGCTGACCCGTACCCAAAATGCGATTAGCAATCGTGAGCAACTCTGTGGGTTGCTTCACCGCCTGATAAGGCGTGTAACGTTCACTGCCAATGGCAAACAGCAATGGATGAACCCCTGCCGCATCGACCGCATGCACTTCTTTGACACCTGGAATCTCCTGTTTAATCGCGTCTCCAGTAATCTCATGAATCAAATCGCCAAAAGCCGTATCCTCTTGCGGTGGACGACCAACAACCGTAAACGGCCAGATGGCATTAGGTTTGGCATAGACTTTATGCACACGCATTAACGGGAATTCATGTGTCAGACTGTAATAACCCAGATGATCACCGAACGGCCCTTCGGGTTTTGTCTCGCCTGGATAGATATCACCCGTGATGACAAAATCAGCATCATTACTGATGCAATATCCGTCCTTGTAACTGTACCGGAAGCGACGTCCAGCGAGCAGGCCAGCAAATGTCATCTCACTTAGTCCTTCAGGCAAAGGCATAACCGCTGAAAGTGTATGTGCAGGTGGACCGCCAATGAAAATACTCACTTTCAGTGGTTCTCCCTTTTTGACCGCTTTGGCTTGATGTATACCAATTCCGCGATGAATCTGATAGTGTAACCCTATTTCCTTGTTCATTTCAAAATCATTGCCATCCAGTTGAACCCGGTACATCCCCAAGTTTGAATTCATGATTCCTGGTTTGTCCGGATCTTCCGAATAAACCTGTGGTAACGTCACAAATGCCCCACCGTCCATAGGCCAATGTTTGATGAGTGGCAAGTCCGAGATTTGAATCTCTTGCGCGGACACCGGTAGGCTAATAGACTTCTGTTTTGGCAGCGCCTGCCACGCAGCAAGACCTGTACGGACATGCTGAAATGGCGTCTTAAGCGCCTTCATGGGATCGTCACGAACAGCCATGACCCGTTGTACGCCTTCCAGCGTACCGCGGAACATGAATTTGCTTCGTTCCACCGTACCGAACAGATTGGATACGGCCTGGAACTTTGAGCCTTTTACATTTTCAAATAACAACGCCGGGCCTTTAGCCTCGTGTACTTTCATGTGGATCGCTGCCATCTCCAGATGAGGATCAACCTCTTCTTTGACCCGAATCAAATGACCATGCTCCTCCAGATCGTTAATACAATCTTCCATGTTGCGATATTTCATTGGATGGCTCCATTCTGTGTATGATAAATTAATTAAGTTCATAGATTCACATAACGTCTCTTCTATTTTATCAAATGATCCACTGCTAAACAAAACTATATGTGAAATTTTGTCGCGAATACAGATATTAAAAAAGCAATATGGCAGCAATCTGAATCCTGAACGCACAGGAACCGATTGTTACCATATTGCTGCTCTCTATTTTCTGGCTTTCCTTAAGATGAAGGTGTAATGGTCGATCTGGGGATCGTGACAATAAACTGCGTACCTTTTCCTACTTCGCTCTCTACATCAATTGTACATTGATGCAATTTCAATATTTTAATCACAATGGACAAACCCAATCCATTCCCTCGAAGCGAGCTGCTCCGCGCTTTGTCCACCATGTAGAATCGATCAAAGATATACGGGAGAGCTTCCTCGGGTATTCCTTGTCCAGAATCTCTAATCAATACCTTCACAAATGAAGATGACGTCTCAATTTCGACATGAATGGTACCTTTAGGACCGGTGTATTTGATCGCATTGTTTATTAAATTTTGCCAGACCTGATCAAACAAATCTTTGTCCACTGTGATCTCGCAGGGCAACAAGTCCAGTTCGATCTGGATGTCCTTATGAGCCCACTGCGGCTCTGCCAGTAAAATCGCCCTTCTTAATTGTTCATCTACCTGGAATGTGGTGAAATGAACCGGATGATGCTCCGAATCCAGCGAGGCTAGCCGAAGCAGATTATCACTGAGCCTCGATAAGCGCAGCGTTTCCTCATATATAATATCCAAATGCTCTTTCTGCTCTTCTAATGGAATAACACCATCTTGTAGTGCTCTGGTGAATCCTCTAATTGATGTGAGCGGAGACTGCATTTCATGAGAGACGTTGCTGACAAAGTCATCACGAACCGAATCGATTTTTTGCAACTCACTGGCCATATGATTAAAGCTCTCCATCAGTTCCCCAAACTCATCCTGATTATTATGTTTCAAGCGGACCGACAGGTCACCTGATGACATCTCCTTCGCTGCAACCGTTAATCTCTTAATCGGTTTCACAATGTACCCAGACATGAACAGGATTAATAAGCTACCAATCACCAGAACCGTTAACAGTGAGGTTAAGAGCGTGTTTCGCAGTGTATGAAAAAGAGATGAGAAATCACTTTGAATCAGAAATGTGCCGATCCCCTCGTTTGTTCCGGGAACACCTATGGTCGCGAT
Source organism: Paenibacillus amylolyticus (assembly GCF_047302515.1). Lineage (GTDB taxonomy): Bacteria > Bacillota > Bacilli > Paenibacillales > Paenibacillaceae > Paenibacillus > Paenibacillus amylolyticus_G. The sequence goes on from NZ_CP168019.1 coordinate 3,044,195, forward strand.
TCCATCTTTACTGGACAGAAAAATGGCATCCGTTGTACCCGAATCAAATAACAAATGAACTTTGTCCTCTGGCAAGGAAAATAACACTTCACTTTGTTCATTCACGGGAGTGATATTTAAGCCGTAGCGAGCAAAAATCTCCAAGCTTGATTTCACTTTTTCCGGATCATCGATCAGGTTAATCAGTGTAGCCAAATCTTGAGCAAAGGTAACCATAAAACGATTCGGTGTCTTTTCCTGGGACCCGTTATTGATCATAAAGGAGAGAATTAAACTCACCAGAACAATCCCGATAAACGTAGCTACGATGCGAAGTCGCAGGCTTTTCCTAAACATTTTCATGCCCGCTCCAGACGATATCCAAGTCCTCTTATCGTTGAGATCACTAGCTCAGGTACAGGTTCAAGCCGTTCCCTTAACCGTTTGATATGTACGTCAACTGTACGCTCATCTCCTTCGTAATCGATGCCCCATATGTCATCTATAAGCTGTGTACGTGTGAATATTTTCCCTGGCGAACTCGCCAGAGAAAATAACAATTCACATTCCTTCTTTTTCAATTCGATCGTTTGCCCGCCAGCAACAACTATCAGATTGCCCAAATCAATCGTTACACCGCTGACCTGGATCATGTTTGATGAACTTTTGTTATATCGTTTCAATAACGATTTCACACGCAGGATTAACTCCACAGGATCAAATGGTTTAACCAGGTAATCGTCTGACCCAGCATTAAATCCTCTGACTTTGTCCTTGGATTCTCCCTTAGCAGTTACCATCAGGATTGGAATATCCAGATAAGACCGGATATCTTCCGTCAGTTCAATGCCGTCTATTCGCGGCATCATTACATCCACAATCGCCAGATCAACTTTCGTATGAGATAAAATATCTAACGCCTCTTGACCGTCTGCTGCTTCCAGCACGGAGAATTGATTCTTTTCAAGATAGATTCGGATTAATTTGCGGATATGGGAATCATCGTCCACCACCAGAATTGTGTTCATGCAGCCATTATCCTTTCCGCAATTGGTTTATTCGTATCGCAAGGATTCCATCGGGTCCAGCTTCGCCGCTTTTGATGATGGCATCAAACCGGCCACAATACTAATCGCTGTACTTACCACGAGTCCAAACAAGATGTAATATCCCGAGAGATTAATTAGTTTTGCTCCAAATGCATTGTCCAAAAGAATGTTTAACACATAACTAATGATCACTGCAAAGATTACCGCAATAATACCACTAAATACACCTAATAAGGCAGATTCGGAGAAGAATATTCGCTTGATATCTTTCTTTCTTGCTCCAATCGCCCGAAGAATTCCGATCTCCTTTGTCCGTTCCACGACACTAATGTAGAGTACTACCAGTATCATAATACCGGATACGATCAACGAAATACCTGCAATACCCGCGAGTACAATGGAAGCCATACTTACATATGTCGTGATATTCTCCATGACCTTGGCCATCTGTGAGCCTGCGAAGCCAGCGTCAACAGCAGCTTCATTGATTTCATTTACATATTTCATATCGGTTGCATAGGCGTTAACCTGAATCGGCCCGATCGATATTCCCTTGTCTGTATACATTTGCCCCAGCGTCTCCGATGAAATGTATCCCGGGGATTGTTGCATTGGAGATCGCGGATCTGCCGCTTCGTAGATCCCTGAGATGGTTACTTCTTTCTCCAAAGTCACTGGTTTATTATTGCTATCCATCTCGTTGATATATAGAAACACAGACTTGCCGATCATGGAATCAGCTTGGTCATTTCCGCTTAATTTATTTGCTGTATCCAGAGGTAACAACATCTGATTTTCTGCCGGGAGAACCCCCGTTGTCATCAGTGCTGGATCAAAAGCATCCGTTAACGTCGTTAACTGTGTGAGTCCTACACTTTGTTTTTCATTCACCATAGTCGATTGGCCTGTAATGGTCGTAATTGTCTCTACATGATCCACATTAGGAAAATTGAGAATCGTCTCAACATCAGCTTCGGTGAACGGTTCACCTGGTGCCATCAAGGCCTCGGGACCTTGCATATCCTTGGCTTCTTCACTCGGCTTTGTTATATCCACGAGCAAAGGGTCCATACTTGAATTGATTTCGTCATTCATATACGTCGTTATTCCATTCCCCAAGGAGAGCATCAGGAGTACACTTAGTATACCTATAGATCCACCCAATGCTACCAGTACATTACGCTTGCCGTTGAGTTTCATATTTTTAAGTGCCATCTTGAATGAAGCAAGCAAGCTCAGGCTCCGGGAAGAATCCTGACCACTCTCGTAAACAGCCGTAGAAGGATCTTTCAGGTGAATATCGTCACTAATGCGCCCCTCTTCAACCTTCACAATCCGTGTACCGGAGTCAGCGACTTTTTGGGAGTGAGTTACGGCAATCACCAGCATTCCCTTTTTGGCTATACTGTCGAGCAGAGCGAGGATTTGATCGCCGTTTTCCTTATCCAGAGCACCCGTCGGTTCATCTGCAAGAATAATATCCGGATTGTTGGATAACGCCCGTGCGATGGAAACCCGTTGCTTCTGCCCGCCAGATAACTGGTTGGGACGTTTGTTCAGATGATCTTTCAGTCCGACCTCTGTCAATATATCTACGGCACGTTGGTTCCGATCCTTCTCATTGGTATCCGTCATTTGCATCGCAATCGTCACATTTTCGAGGACAGACAGATGCGGGATCAGATTGAAATTTTGAAAGACAAAGCCGATATTATTCTTCCGATAATCATCCATTTCTTTCTCTGTCATAGCACTTAAATTCTTGCCACGAACTACGACGTCCCCTTCATAATCGGAGTCCATGCCACCAATGATATTCATCAGTGTCGACTTACCACAGCCAGATTCACCGAGGATGGAGACAAATTCCCCTGTCTCAAAACTTAAGTTCAAACCGTGGAGTACCGGAACTCTTTCTTTTCCATATAAGGTGTATGATTTCTTCACATTTTTAACTTCTAGTATTTTCATATGGATCTCTTCCTCTCCTGATCATGCACGATATCTATCTATTTGATGTTCATATCGTAACAAATCAGTATGAACTGATAATGAACTGGACCATTGCACCTATAAGAGGTTGTTCAAACACAAATTATATGTAAAAAAACACCTACACTTACTTGAAATGAATCTTTCCAAGTAAGTGTAGGTGTCCAGAAATTTGTTTAGATTAATCCGGCTTTCGCCAGCAGCCTTTTCACAATCGCCGCCGACTGTGCACGACTAATGTCTGCATCGGACATCAGCTTGCCATCAGCACCTTGTACCAGCTCTTGTTTAATCGCGGATGCAACTGGCTCTGCTGCCCATGATTGTACTTTAGCGCTATCGCTGTATGTGCTCAGCAGACTTGTTGTCTCTGACGCATCAGCCTGTGCCAGACCGACCAGTTTCATCGCACGTGACACAATAGTCAGCGCTTCTGCACGAGAAATTTCGTTGTTCGGACGGAAGCTCTCGTCAGCATAACCTGAGATCAGGCCGTAGGACACAGCCGTCTGAACCTCATCCTCATACCAGCTGCCTGTCTTCACATCCGTGAATGAAGCCGCTTCAGTGCTGTTCGGGGAGTGCAGACCCAAACCTCTTAACAAAACAGCCGTAAACTCTGCCCGCGTAATACTCCGGTCCGGCGCAAATACGTTCTCACCAGTACCTTGTACGATCAGACGGGATGCCAGATCCTGTACGTCATCCCGACTCCAGTGACTTGATACATCGCTGAATGTTGCCGGATGATAGATCAGAGCGTAAGTGCTGTTCGTCAAGCTGTTAATAATAGCAGAATCTTGCACGTTACCTTTGATAACCTTTGTCGGTACATGCAGAAGGCTGCCATCTGGCTGAAGCACAACTCCTGTCGTGATCTTTGAACCATCTACACCCTCTGGCAAAGTAATGGAGCGCTCTACATAAGAGTTGAAACGATCCACATTAACTTGCTGCCCATTCCAGATAGCTTTCACTTCAAAATCAACCGGAGTTGCGACCACCGTAGTGTTCTCCAGTTTCTCCGCTGCGGCCTGAATTGTTGTTTGTTTGGATGTAGTACTAGGCGCAATGGCGATCTGAATTGTGATATCTTCGAGTGGAGTCGTTCCTCCAAATTGGTTGAGAATCTGATCCACCTGAATCTGGTTAGCTGGAAGTGTGTACGTACCGCTGTCAGTCTGAATGACAACTTCGGCATTACTTCCTTCCATCGTTTTGACCAGCTTGCCGTTCAGTTCACCAACTACTGCGCCTTTACCAGTACCTGTAATAGGCAGCAGAAGCGTTTTTAGTCCACTTCCAATCTGATTAATGACTTTATTATTATCCACGTGAACAGTGGTTGTGACCTGATTGCCTACCGTTGAAGTAGTAGCCGTTGCAGATTGTTCCTGTTTCTGACCGTTCACATAGATGTCTACACCTTTGGTTACTGCCGGAGTCGATGGAACTGGGGTAACGACAGGGGAGGTTGGTGATACACTTCCTCCTCCACCCGAAGAGTTACCAGGATTCGGTGTAGGTGTCGAGCCAGAGTTGTCGCCACCTGAGTTTGCTGCTGTAATTGTGATTGTTCCACCAGACAACTGAGCACCACTATTGTGTTCTACATTTGTAAAATGCCAATGTTCTGAATCGCTTTGCACCACTGTGAGCTGTTTTGTTCCAGGAGTCGCATTACTTTTGGCTTTGACCTCAATATCAAATAATTGCTGTTCGTCTGAAATCAGACGTTCGCCTGCATTGAAATCAACCCAGATGATACGTACCCAGCCTTCCGCATTATTAATTTGGTACTGGAAGTCTGCTACACCATCTTCATTTGGGGATGTGCTGATGACGTTGACAGATTTAGGCGTGATCCGAACAATTTCCAGTGCAGACGTATCATAATCAATCTGCATATTATAAGCTTTCACCCCGAAATAGGACTTCTTCAATGCAACAGGTACATGAACGGTCTGCCCTGCCTGTACGCTCACATTTGCAAATTGTACTTGTGATGGTTCTACCGGTTCTGCTCCAGCTACATTTGGCAATATGAGTGAAGAGAGTAATGTCAGTGCGATCAGACCTGACATTGTTTTTCTGATTCTAGGACGTTTCTTTTTCGGTTGAAACATGTATTAGCCTCCATGTCTGTATCAATTGATAGATCATTTGGTATAGATATTAATCAGGGCGTTGTATTTTTTCTTTTCCAACAATGTATACTCGTCTAGGTTTCGTATTCGCGTCCGAAGTGGAATGAGCAGTCACTTCGAGCACAAGATAATGATCCTCGTCCTCAAATGTAACGGTATGCTGTTCTTGTGTCTCCCCTTCTATTGAAACCATATCTTCTCCTGAAGGGTCTGTTGCGCGGTACCACTGATAAGAAGGAGTATTGATATAATCAACATGATCATCATCAACATCCATTAAATAATAATCTGTGGCAATTGCGTTCTCCATGTAATTCTTCAATTGACCATTCAGCACATACGGCGCATCGTCCACTTGTTGGAAGGTCAACACATAGTCATTGTTTTTCGCGCCAAGTGTTTTGTTGGCATATCCGTTTAACAACGCATTCATATCCCCCAAAGTGGGCTCCGCATTACGATCCACGTCCATTCGGTTCATCTCTACATAAGAAAAACCGCGGCGACTTACCATGTTACGAAGATATTCCAAAAGGTCTGCTGCATCCAGAGAATTCACTTTTCCGTCTGCATTTACATCCCCTTTTTTACTAATGTAAAGTTCAAAGTTATCCGTAACCGTTTCCGGTACATCAGATACAGTATAATTAGCTTTCAATTCAATATTGATCTTGCCACTTCTATAAGGAACAACAACTAATTTATTTCCACCTTCTATATATACGCTTGCTACACTATAATCACCTGAAGTGGCGCTGATGATATTAAACTCATTCGAATTAAAATGGGTACTTAAATCAATCGTAACTGTTCTGTTCGTTACCTCGATGGGTACACCGGACACAAAAGAAGGATCGTTTTGTTCCGATGAATAATTTAACCAATGGATGCCATCATTGAGCACAGGTCGCGAAATCTTGATCTCTGGACCAATTTCTCCCGCATTAGCTTGAGGAAGCGTTCCACCTATAGGCAATGCAATGCCCAGCCCGAGCGCGGTCAACATGCTTTTTTTCAATATCGGCTTAAGCCGTTTTTTGTTTTGTTTCCCCTTCAATTCATGTTCCTCCTCGTATACATTTCAAATTTGAACAACTACATGCTCAGTATAACGAGTCATTCTGAACCGATTCTGAACAGGACCATGGAACTATTCCCAGTTGTAATTCGACAAAAAACGCTATGGAGTAAACCTCCATAGCGTTTTGAACACAAATCTTTTTCCAGTTCGGATCAAATTCACCTAAAATTAAATTCCCTCAACAATCCGTTTGGCTCTAACCTTCACCTCACGGTAAAGTTCTTCCTCATCGATTGTGAGCAGCTTTCTGCCTCTCATGAGGATCTGACCATTCACAATCGTGGTGTCCACGTCCGCCCCATTTACGCTGTAAGCCAGTAACGATTCTACCTCATGTACCGGTTGAAGATGTGGTTTCGCCAGATCGATCAGGATCAGATCAGCTTTGTACCCCACCTCAAGGATACCCACTTCATCCTGTAGACCAAGCAGACTAGCACTTCCGCGTGTAGCCATGCTTAGTACGTCCTTGGCTGGCAAGCGAGTGGGATCGCCATAGTCCAGCTTTTGCAGCCAGGTCGCGGCTTTGATCTCCTCGAACATATCCACGGTTGTGGCACTTCCCGCTCCATCCGTTCCGATTCCCACGTTAATTCCCTGAGCCAACATCTCGGTAATTGGAGCAATTCCACACCCCAGCTTCAGATTGCTGACTGGATTGTGTGCTACACCGCCGCGCATGCCCTTCAATCTGCCGATGTCCCTGCGATTGAGGTGCACACCATGTGCAAGCAACACATGTGCCTGTTCGAACATTCCCGCCTCTTCCAGATACTCTGTCGGTGTCATGCCATAGCGCTCACGAATCTTCACAACTTCTCCCTTCGTCTCAGCCAGATGAATATGTAGCGGGATATCCTCTGTGACAGCCATGGCAATGACTTCACGAAGCGGCTCCATAGGACAAGTGTAGGGTGAGTGGGGCCCATACATGGTTGTTATCCGTCCCTCGGCCGCTCCAGACCAGCGTTGCACAAGATCGATCGCCTCCTGCAACCTGCGTCCCCCATCCTCCTCCATGAATACCATCCCACGTGTAAGTGATGCCCGCATCCCCGTTTGCTTAACCGCTTCTGCAATCTCATTCATATGAATGTACATATCCGCAAACGCAGTGGTACCCGAACGGATCATCTCGGCGATGGATAACTTGGCACCCCAATAGATGTCTTCCGGGTTCATCCGCGCTTCGGCAGGCAACATTTTGCGTTCGAGCCAGTCCATCAGCTTCAGATCATCCGAGAATCCCCGGAGCAGGCTCATTGGTGTATGTTGGTGGGCATTAATCAGTCCTGGCATGGCAACCTTATTGCGACCATCGATAATCTCATCTTGCGGTTGAGGCAGAATGTGATCGGCAATCTGCTTAATACGATCTCCCTCAACACGAATATCCCCCATAAAGGGGGCATCGGCATCTTTCATCGTTAGGATCGTAGCTTGCTGAATCAGTATACTCATTACATTCACGGCTCCTCTGAATTGGTTATGGTTCTTTCCATATCCGAGGGTAAGCCTTCACGTAACGGCAAGGTCAAGTCATTTTAATTTTTGAATCGTCATCTTTCTGAAAGTTTGTATAAAAGGTTTGGGGTCGATTTCGACCATATATGGATATACTCCTGTGCTTGTGTGCAAATAGAAAAATCCACCTTCATCACCCATACGGCGAAATGACATATCAAACACTTCCGTGATGTTGAACTCGCGGTATTTGGTCACGATTTTATCTGAATACAGAATCATGGAGCGGGCATTCATCTCAATCTCTTGGGCGAGACCCGTCACTTCTCTCTGTACTTTGTAATAAGGTAATACAGCAACGCAGTTCATGATCTCCCTCCATTCATGCCATGATTATTGTTCCATCATAGCAGATCGGAGGGTCACAGCAAAAGAACATGAGACTTGGTGATCTTGGTCGTCACCTTTAGTGGCGTATGAAGTGCATCCTGAATGTCCTGCAAAGAGAGACACTGTTCAATATGAAACACACCATGTGGCAACTCTGTTTTATACACACGTTCTGCCACGGCTGCAGCTACCGCTGCTGTTGCATCTGCTTCCTTTGCACCGACCAGTAGTTGTTCGACGCGGATTTGCTCACCATTTTCCCATCCTACGGCATCGACCTTGACTGCATACATCGGCTCTCCCCCAGGAATAAGGCCAAATGCCTTAACCGTTCCACTCCGAATAGATGGGATACGCAGCAACGAAAACAACCCTGCACGTTTGGAGATTGCCATGGATCCTGTGATCCAGCGGGAGTCCAGACAGAGTCTGGTAGACACGGTTGGAATACGTAACGTTCGAGCAACCACATGCTGATCCGAAAAGTTAAATCGATACGCCTTCCGCTGCCCCAGTTTTGCTCCAAAATCAATCCTTTTGCCATCTCCGAAACTTTGTACCTCAGCAGGTTTGCCCTCTTGCATCACTTGGTAGGTGGCATTCATCTGATCAACGGTCCACTCCACGGCAGCTTTTCCGTGCTTCTCTCCAAGTCCCAGCATTACGGTAATGTCTGCTTCCTCCACCTGATCCATATGCATGGTCGCTTCGCGCACAAGCAAATTAGTCACTCCGGGTGATAATCCAACGCTGAGGATCGCGGTCGATTTGGAACGTTGCATTTTGGTGTGCAGTTGTTCCACCTGGGCGAGAAAATCATATTTTGCAGAAATATCAATATAGTCGGTGCCGGCTTGTGCGCAGGCTTCAACAAAACGGGTATCGCTCTGATCCACACACATGATGACCAGTTTCACAGGCCTTAACATGGATGGCTCTACAGGTCGAGTTACATCCAGTTGAAGCGGTAGTACAGCGCCACTTGTAGACCTGCTGAATTCCTCCGCACGGTTCATGCGTGTACCCGCAGCCCATACTTTACCCGGGAACATTTTCCCCAGTTGAGTACATATCATCTGCCCCACTTGACCATAACCGCCAACCACCCAGATCTGATCTTTAATAGGCTTCACGCTAGTTTCGAATTGCATAATACCCCTCCACCCAGAACGCCCCGAAGTAACGTGTAATATGTGAGAAACCGCATTCGGTCAGTAGCTGAGTCATCTCTTCAGAGGATATTGGATCGGATTCACGGCCCAGGGAAGCAGCAAAACGCTCCCACTCTTCAGGAAGGACGCCCACACTCAACATGTGATCTTTCCAAGCTTGCATCATAGTTGGATGTGCAGGTGAACAAAGATCGGCATTTACAGCCGCAATGATCAGTGGTGCACCCGGTTTAAGTCTCGCTGCGAGGCTGGTCAGAAACGTTCTCTTGGCCTCCATCCCCTGAAGGAAATGTAACATGAGCATGCTTGTCGCCCCATCATATACAATATCCTCCGGCAATTCTTCAACCGTGACAGGTTGCAGTTTCACTCTGGAACCGATGCCTGCTTCCGTGACTCGTTTCTCAGCAAGTTGCAACATGGGCTGTGATGGATCTACTCCAGTCAATGTCCAACCGGCATGACGTGATCCGAGCAGAGCAATCTCTTTTCCCCCTCCCGCACCGGCAACAAGGATATGAATATCGTTGTTATTCGCAAAAGATGCTGAAAGCAGCCGTTCCATTAGATCATGCATATGAGAATAACCCGGAATTTTCAGGGCTATCGATTGTTCGTAACGATGAACTTCTGCTGTTTCCCAGCTCATCGGTGATAGATTGTGATTCATGGACACCGCACTCCTCTTGAATTGAAGTTAGACTTGACTCGTTGTTCGTCTAATTTCATTATAGAAGGATACGGCGAGCCTACAATCCCAGAACATTGGGATATGCGCACAGAGAGAGGAGTAATCTTGTTGACATCACGTATTGATCGGAACCACAGACTTATCACTTCTCTTGAAAAAGGAACCTGGACCTCACGCACCTATCGGGAAGCTGTTCTCAAGCAGATCCATACAGTTGTACATTACGACGCATACTGTTTTACCACCGTTGATCCTCTGACTCTTCTCTCCACAGGAGCCGTGACAGAAGATGGCATTGAGGCCATTCATGATCGGTTATTCATCAATGAATACATGGAAGAAGATATACATAAATACGCTGAATTAATTCGCAGCGGTGAGCACACAGCTACACTTCATACGTCCAACTTACAGCTTGAACAAAGCCCTCGATATATCAACATTCTTCAGCCAGCGGGGTTCGGTGATGAACTACGTGCTGTATTGGTCAGTGGAGACGCTTGCTGGGGATATCTGACCCTATATCGTAAGACAGAAAGTGCTGTCTTTACAGAAGAGGAGCGGATGATGATTCAGTCCTGGACCGCTTCTATTGCATCGATGCTGCGGTCCACCAGCTTGACACTGATCGATGAGATCACGAGTGAAAGTCCCGAGGAACCCGGAATTTTGATCACCTCAGACACGTTCCAGCTCTTATCCCTGAACGCCTCCGCTCAATATTGGCTGTCCCAATTGCGCATGCTGGAACATGTAGGGCCTGATGTTCTGCCCCGTCCGGTACGTGCAGTGAGTTCCCACTTGCAGCGCAAGAATCGTGCAGAACTGGTCGTGGGTACTCAGATTGCAACCGACTTACCCTCCAAAGTTTGCATCCAACTTCCGGATGGGCGTTACCTCATACTTCATGCCAGTCTCATGCAACAGCTTACGGGACCGGATCAGATTGCTATCCGTTTGGAGCAGGCGATGCCACAGGATTTGCTGCCCTTGCTCGCTGAGAGCCATGGATTATCCAGTCGTGAGCGGGAACTGCTCGGATATGTGCTCCGCAGTTATTCGTCCAAGGAAATTGCTGCTGCGATGCATATTTCTGTCTACACCGTTCAGGATCATTTAAAATCCATTTTCGCCAAAACCAAGGTATCCTCACGTCGCGAGCTCATCTGGTATTTCGTTTCCCGTTTCCAGCTATCGGATGAGCCTGCCATATAAATCCTGATGTAATTCCCCCAGTAATCCACTTAACTATCCAATAATGAGAAAAAATCAAAAGATGCCAATACGATATCCTCGTAATGGCATCTTTTTCTATATGCTATTGATTAAGAAGCATAGCGGTAGCAGGCTAGCTTCGATCGTTGAACTTTTGATATCGTGCATTCTGCTTTAAAATGCAGCGCACAGTACTACCAAGCCGTTTTTCACAAAAAATTCAGACTGTATCATTGATTGTGTTATTTGGCTTTTGCTAGTAAATAAAGAAAATATGGAACACTAATGACTGTAATGACGATTCCTGTCGGCACATCTCCTACGAGGCTAACCGTGCGCGTAATCGTGTCAGCCAACACCACGACTAGTCCCCCAGCCAAGCTGGCAGCCGGAATGAGCAATTTGTGATCGGGACCGACCAGTTTTCTGGCCATATGCGGAGCGATCAAGCCAACGAAAAAGAAGCTACCTCCCACGGCTACACTTCCAGAGGATAAAGCAACAGCAGCGATTGACAACCCTAAGAACTGCCGATTTACGGAAACACCAAGCCCCTGTGCTGTCTGATTGCCCAAATGGAGGGCATTCAGTATGCGAGCCTTGTAAAAAATATAGCCGAGTAAGATCAAGACCCATGGTGTCAGTATGGAAATATAACCCCAATCATCGCCCCATAGGCTCCCCGCCAGCCAATACAGCATGAAGTTCATCTGCGAATCATCCAGCTTGAGTGTCAAGAAGGTCGTCAGCGCCCCGTACCCGCTTCCTAACGCGACCCCGGTCAAGATCAAACCGATTGGCGAGATGTCTCGTCCGCGGCGATACGATAATAAGAAGATCAAACCCGCTGCCAATAGTCCGCCTACAAAAGCCAACAGAGGCAGAGCAATAAAGGAACTCTTGCCTGTGGATGCAATGAATACAACAAAGAACAGGACAAACAAACCCGATCCCGAACTAATTCCCAGTGTTCCCGGACTAGCCATGTCATTACGCAGCAAACTCTGCATCACGACCCCCGCCGCTCCCATTCCCAGACCTACCAAAATCGAAAGTACAATTCGTGGCAAACGAAAATCAAACACAATCAGATTTTGCTTATCGGTACCGTTTCCTATGAGAACGTTCAGCACTTCTAGCGGTGAAAGATTCATTTTGCCAGAATTCATGCTAATGATCGCAAACACAAGGATGAGCACCATAAGCACTACATTGATGATAATGCCTCGTTTCATCGTATAACGCCGCTTGATCATTCATATTCCCTCCTTTGTCTTCGAGCCAAGAAGAGAAAATACGGCACACCAATGATAGAAAATATAATGGCAATCGGCGTTTCGAACGGTTTATTGATCAAACGTCCAGCCAAATCGGCCGATACGGTCAGCAACGCACCATATAAAGCCGCTGCCGGAATAATGTATCGATAGTCGACACCTACCATATATCGCACAATATGCGGGGTAATCAGACCCACAAAACCAACCGGGCCAACCACAACAACAGCCAATCCAGTCAGCACAAGTACAATAATTGTCGACAAAATCTTGACCAGTCCGCTACGAATGCCGAGTCCACTTGCCACATCATCTCCCAAACTGAGCAATGTAACGGAAGGGGACAGCGCCAGTGCCAGCAGTATACCAGCAACAAAGAGCGGTGAGATAATCAGCAATTCTCCCCATTTGACCCCCGCTGTGCTACCAGCTGTCCAGAATGTTAATGCTCGGCCCAGGTTATAATTGATCGCCAAGTACTGACTGAGTGCGCCAAACAACATTGAAATAGACAGACCTGCCAGTACAAGCCGCTGAGGCGTCATTCCGCAATTGCCCAGTGACGCGGTAAAGTAAGTCATACCGGTGGCGATCGCTGCTCCCAGACAAGCGAACAACATCATCTGCCAATACGAATAACCCGGCAGAAAGGCCAGGCATAGTGCAATTGCAAATGCTGCGCCAGAGCTAATCCCCATCAGCCCGGAGTCGGCCAGCGGATTACGCGTTGTCCCCTGCATGATAGCGCCACATACCGCAAGGCTGCACCCAACGATCAGATCAGCTACGGTACGCGGGAGACGCATGGTTTGAATAATTTGATGTTCAGTGAGCATTGGATCAAATCGGAAAATAGCCTCCCATACCGTTGCTAACCTCATATCAGCAGCACCAAACATAATGGATGCCGCCGACATGAGAACCGTTAATCCAAGCCCTATTACCATGTACATGGTGAAGTTCATCGCCCCACGGCGTTTTTGTTCAGGCTTGCTTTTCATCTCGTTTCCCTTTCATCACCTATTTACAATCCAAACGAATATGGATATTAACATCCATAAATTCGACTGGTCATGTTTGAAAATTTGGCGTTCTCAATTAAAATTTCGTTCTAACTCTTATTTAGCTAATGCCAGCAATTGACTAACAATATAATCAATCAATGCACTGGAAGTCATTACGTCGGTGGACCAAGATAGCGAAGAATCTACCTTTACGATCCGATCATGTTGCACAGCAGGTATGGCATTCCACACTGCATTATCAGAAGCAACGTTTCCATCTCCTAAGAAGATCATATAATCCCCAGAGTAAGCGGGTAATACTTCCATGGAGACATCGCCCCAATATTTATCTGCATCGATAATATCCGTTTGGACTTTTGAAGGTGCCTGCAATTGAAGTTCATCGTAAACAAGCTCGCCAACGGCATGCTTGGCTCCAGCTATGTAGTTACTTTTATCACTGAATTCTCCAACCGTAATGGTTACATCGGATAGGCCCGCATTCTGAAAAGCTAGCTTTGCTTCTTCAATTTTTCCGGTATAAGCATTCAAAACATCCTTAGCCTCTTCCTGTTTGTTCAAAACATCGCTAATAAATTGTATCCGCTCTTCTGTAGTCATATCACCATAGGGAACATAAATGGTCGGGGCAATTTTGGATAAATCATCATACGACTCATCACTCCATGCCAAAATGATAAGATCCGGCTCAAGCGTCATGATATCTTCCGGCTCCATGGCTACTTTTATGGAGTCTGTAATCTGGTTAGCATATACAGGCTCTGTCTCTCCCCGTGCAGCTCTAGCCACACCTAAAGGAGTTACACCTAGGGCTACCACATCACCAACCAAATAATCGACTACAACTCGCTGAGGGTTGTTAGGTACCTCAACATCACCCTTAACTGTGGATATCGTTCTGGTCTGCGAGACTGCTTCTGAAGCTTTTGTCTCCGACCCTTCTTGTTGTGTCGCCTGCTGTGTCTGCGCAGGTGTTGTATTTGCCGTTCCCCCATTATTCGCTGGCGTTCCCGACGTACATGCCGTCAATAACAGCATCATGCTTATCGCCGCCGCCAAAATCATTTCTTTACTTCTTAATGTTCCAAACATCATTGATTCCCCATCTCTATAAGACTTGACTAGGCTCACTAGTTCCCTCTCATCGTAAGGGAGATGAGAATCATTATCAATACCATCAACCTGCATGGATAGTGCGTTTATTTTCCGATAATCACTTGGTGTCATCTTGTAATGCTTCTTAAACATTCGGAACAGATTTTTCTCATCTGTGAAACCAGCTCCAGTTGCGATTTCTTTAACCGTCGCCTCTGTATGTTTCAAGTCATGACAGGCAGCTTCAATCCTTCTCTGAATGAGATACTCCTGTAAGTTCATCCCTTCCCTTTTTTTGAACAACCGCGTCAATTGTCCACCACTGATCCCAAACATATCGGCAATTTGCTGAAACATGATCGGCTCCCTGTAATGTTTATCGAGATATACCTTGGCAGAACAGGCTGGATCTGGCTGGAGATACCGAATCTCACCACCCTCCAAATCCCTGTACACCTCATGAATCAATTGATATAGAAAACTTTTGGCCTGTAGCTGATCCATCTCCTTGCCACGTTTCCAGCCATTCATCATCCGTTGGAACCAATCGCGTAGCAAGATGGGATTACTTGGCGTATAACCAAACTGTTGAACAAATGGATTTACTTGCTCCAGTAATTGTTGCAGATGTTTCTTGAAAAAGAGAGGTGATTCTGCTCTATAAAACACCATAAAGGTCTTCACCGTCTCCTCTTTAGGCGTAATACTGAGCAGGCTCCCCTTCCCGCCGTGAACTAAACCGAAGCGTTCCATTGCAAATGTGGTTTCATTCAGTTGGATTTGCGCTTCTCCCCCATATGCATAGATAAACATGCTACTAGGCATTTTATATTGCTCCAACGGGTATTGTGACTCTATATTCTGAAAGCGTACATCTATTAATGTAATGATCGAACGTGTCCAGATACTGGCCATCATATCAATCATCTCCGGTGTAAATCCCTGTCTTGCTTCTTCCTCTTGCATCTACCCGCACTCCTCGTTTCACTTTTTCCAATGTATACATCACTCAATAATTGATATTGATTATCAATATCATATTTGATCAGGTAAGTATATATCATTAAGTGATATTGGGGAACAGGCAGTGGACGTTATGCTTCTTATCCCCTTTCGTAAAAAACTAAAAAGGAACACCTGAGAGTACAAAAAAGAAGCCCGATCCATATGGATCAGGCTTCTTCATTATGTTTTTTGTATTCAACAAGTTTACGTAGTCACCATGTTTCTCTTATCACCTGTGACCAAATTTATTAAGACTTTGCAGGTTTCCGAGAAGGTTTGGCGGAGCTGGATTTTTTATTCTTTTTATTACTTACTTCCACAACCACAGGCTCCTGTGGATGTTCCACCGGGTACATTTTACGGAACAATAATGTCTGTAGTACCAGGAACGAACCCCCAACGGTCCAGTAGAGCGGCATCGCTGCCGGAGCTGTAAGAGAAAAGAATGCCATCATTAATGGGGAGAGATAACCCATAATGGCGAACTGTTTTCGCTGCTCAGGCGCCATATTGGCTTGTGATACCTTGGCTTGAATCAGATATATGACCGCGACCACCACAGCGAGAACATAGTCCGGCGCTCCCAGTTTGAACCATAGGAACGAGTGGGAGGACAACTCCGGTGTAAGTCGAATGGCTGTGTAAATACCTGAAAGTATAGGCAACTGAATGAGCATCGGCAAGCAACCAATGTTCAACGGATTGAACTTATGTTTCTTGTATAGCTCCATCGTTTCCTGAGACAACTTTTGCTTATCAGCAGGGTCATTTTTGCCTTCATATTTTTTCTTGAGCGCATCCATCTCGGGTTTCATGGCGTTCATGATGACTCGTGTTCCCTGCTGGGACTTGGCTTGACGCATCATCAAGGGTAACAGAGCTAAACGAATGACCAGCGTAATCACGATAATCGCGACCCCGTAGCTTCCACTAAATATGGTGGCAATGTGCTGAATCAGGTACGACAGTGGAAATACAATGTAATGATTAAAAAATCCCGGTGTCGATGAAGTAATCTCCGACACGTTGTTGCTGCATCCGGCAAGCAGCATGACTGCAAACAAAATGACAATCAGGCCATAGATCCGTCCCTTGCCCGAAGTAAAAGTGAATCCCTTGTTGGTCTTATGTTCCATATATATCCTCCTCGTTGATTTGTTGACCAATCGTTCAACGAGGAATGACAATCTGGTTCATCTTCATCGGGCGCTTCTCTTCGTCTAATCATGCGACTCCAGTCTTCCTGTCTATGCTGTCTGTCCAAACACAGGGCGGGAAGTACAGGTTCAAGTCCACCACCAGCGCCACCTTCCATCCAGTACTCTGTCATGCCACAATGAAGATGGGCAATATAGGCATAACTGACGGTGAAGATGAGTCCAATCGAGAATAAATATGGTAATAACTCCTGCAGTTCAAACAAGGGATTCACCCCCTTTATAGGTTAGTTTTTATATTATAACACTTACATATTGTTTTTGCATAAATCCGTACGTGAAAACAACTACTATTCAGCTATTCCGTTCTCAATTTGGACAACTCTTGCTCAGCTCGGTGTCTTGCCACGTTATAAGAAGGCCATGAACGATCTGATGAATCCACGTCCAGGTAGGCTTGACGTTCCAGCATTTCCCTCTTGAGATCCGGATACTCCTCCAGAGCAAACTCACGAAGTAACGGAACTGCATCTGCTGACAGACTCGCCAGATAGGTTGCATCAATATGGCCAGTCTGATGATAACGTTCAATATTCAGCTCGGCAATCCGTTTATCCATGCCCACATAGTTGACTGCAACATAAGCTGTGAGCGCCAGCACAATATACCAGCGAATCAGCGGTATTGATGTGTACCGTATACGAAGGCCAGCAATCAGCAACAGGAGTGCGAGGAAGATCATGAATGCGTGTACCAGAAAGCGGATGTACGTATATCCATATGCCTGCTCATAAAGATTTAGGCGCATAAACGCGGAATACAACATAATTGCTGAACAACTGACCAGAATCAGGAGAAGTACCTGATGCACGATGGAACCCGTTTTGCCACTCGAACGGGTATACTGCAAAGCAACAATAAGAATAAAGAAGTTAATACCTGTGACGAGAATTAACTCTGCGAATCCACTTCTCGCATAGTCTGCGTAAGACAGATCTACCGGAAGATGCCCCTCTCCTGCACCAAACAGATACGAAAACTGTACAAGTACAAACAAAACGTACACACAGTTAATGACAATCAGCATCGTCCCCACAATGATGGGGTCCAATCTGAATGGTTCCCGCTGAATCGGAGTGCGTTCGGGCTCGGGTGTAATCTTATTTGTAGCCTTACCTTCAATGGCCGGGTCCACAGGAGAGAATATATAGGTGTTATCACGCTTATCAACCGTGGATACTGCTCCATTTTTCCAATGTGCGTTCGCTCTCTTCTCTGCCTCATATTGCATTGGCTGTACAAATCCCCATACATAACCGAACAGCAATACACCTGCGATGACAATCCAGATGATTCTCGGTATCCCTGGAGTAAAAGCCAGCTGATTCAGCCACTCCGGAAAACCGGCTAAATACTGATCAAAGACCCCGTCAGCGGAGGACAGTAATGCAACGACTACAATGAGGATAGGCAAGGACGCCACAAGACCAATGAGTACTTTGAAAACAACTGTTTTCTGGGATTTGCCGATGCCACGCCCGCCTGCTCTCACAGCAATAGCAGCAACAGTCCCCCAATGACGTATGGCTTGAGGCAGCATGTGGTCAATAGCCGTACCAATCAAACCAATCTCCCACCACTGCTTCTGTTTTCTGCCCATCAGATACGTCATATGTAAGATAACTACACCAGGTATGACCAGAAAATTAAGAACATACAGCAGTTCATTGTCGTATAACAGGAACGTTAGCGACAACAATAGCACTACAGCCGCTACAAAAGCATCAATGAACTTGAAAGACCTCATGCGGTCCCGTGCAAACAGATACATGAACACATAAAAGAGAATTACAAAGATAGGATACGATACGCCAATCTCATTACCATAGAATAAATACTGGTGAATAATCGCCAGCATCCATGCGGACAGTAGCGTGATTAGAGCGCGTTGCGGTGAAGCCATTATTTTATCAATCATGGGAAAAACCTCCATTAACCTTTCTATGCTATATTCTAGATGATAAAATAGGAATATAAATAGAAATTATAATCGACAAAACTTCTTATTTTAGAGGAATACGTCAGAGTTCACCTCCTGGAGGGAATCAACACTTGAAATTACATCAGCAATATCTGCTGTTGCATCGTCATTACGGCCACCATACAGAACATGAACTTACACTCGCCGATCTCGCTGAGTTGCTAAATTGTACACACCGCAATACGTTAACGATTGTCAAAAAGATGGTTGCCCATGATTGGATTCGTTGGGTTTCCCAGCGTGGCCGAGGTCGGCGTTCTTCACTGACTTTGCTTGTTCCGGCTGATCAAATCGCCGCAGAATATATGATGCAGGCCATGAATCGCCGAGAGTTACAGGAAGCTGCCGAGCAGGTAAGCGCATTCTCTAGTTCAACAATCATGCAGGATCATCTAAACCAGTGGTTGCTTGGGTATTCAGGACATCATACAGAAGCCGGCACCAATAATGAGCAGATTGATACGCTTCGGTTGCCCCTCCGCCAACAGCTTCATGCGCTTGATCCGTTGTACATTAATCTATTAGCTGAATCCTTTGTTACCAGCCATGTCTTTGACGGGTTGGTTCAGCGGGGTGAACAGGGAGAGATCCTCCCATGTCTCGCTCATACCTGGGATGTCAGTGCAGACCGAAAGACCTGGATCTTTTATTTGCGAAAAGGTATTACATTTCACGATGGTCAGTTGTTGACGGCCCATGATATAGTGCATACGTTTGAACGACTGCAATCTACAGATCGCCGGACACTGTACCGTGATGTAAGTAAACAGATTCTATCTATTGAAGCGGTCGATTCCTTAACCGTGTGTTTCCAGCTTAAAAATCCTCATGAATTGTTTTTGTCCTTCCTGACAACAAGTCGTGCGGCGATTGTACCCTCACCAGGAACAAACGAACATAAGATGAAGCATTCGAGTGATGTGCATGGGATGCAAAAACCTGTTGGGACGGGACCTTTCAAGGTCACCGCCTGGGATGATCACTTGTGCAGACTTGAAGCCTTTTCATCATATTTTCAAGGTAGAGCACATATGGACCGGGTAGATATCCTGCAAATTCCGTGGAGTGCCTCGGCAAAAATGGACGATAGCCAAGATATCGAAACTCCGTTCTTTCATCTTGTTCATAATCCGTCTTCGTCTGCGGGTGCAGACTGGACACAGATTAGTGCAGGTGTAATGGTTCATAAATTACTCACGTGTAATACACAAAAAAACGGACCGTTAAACGATCCGGAAGTAAGAGCACACCTTCAGTCATGCCTTGCTGGAATGTATAGAGATGACGGACATGCAGATGACTCTGAAGTCGTGGAGACTAATTTTAGTGCGGTGAATACCAAGAAAGTCCAGGTCCACTCGGAGGGATTTAGCGATATATCGATAAGTTCCGTATCCTCCAGTCCCATCTCCTTGCACATTGCAACCATTCCACAATATCGCAGGGATGCCCAACATCTGGCGTCCATACTGGAGCAGTGCGGTTTCTCCTGTACCGTCCGTACTGCTACGATGGAGCAGTTCAAAGGAAACCTGCGGCTGGAATCTGATCTGATTCTCTTCTCTCTCATTCGGGACAGGGACGAAGAACTGCGAAGGTATGATCTCTACTCTACGTTATCTGAGCATCTGGAAGATTCTGCTCGTATAACGATCCATGAGATCTTGCAAACCATCGTCGCCTCTCCCATCGCTGCGGATCGAACTTGTGAATTAGACCGCATTGAGCAATTTTTGGTTGGTCAGAATTTACTGTTCCATTTATCCGAAAAACCGGTAGAAACCGCTTATCTGCCTTCGGTACGTGGTCTATCTTTCAACAGCCAGGGCTGGGTAAACCTGCGTCATATCTGGTTTCCGTGAATGCTCGTTAAACGAGCATAATAATACTTTCATTTCAAGATGCGGTAATGATTTTGGATGCCTATGAATTGGTCAGTAGGTCGGCGTCCACCTTCTGCCGTATTTTTTCATTTTTCTTCGAAATAGTATCCTTGCGGCGGTATACCCCAAGAAGTAATCCAATCATGGCATATTCAAAGATCAGATGAGTGCCATATCCAATGAAAGGAAAAGCAATGCTGATGATTGGAACCTTACCAGTAATTACTACAAGAGAATAAATCATCTGCAAAGACAATATCGTAGTGACACTCAAGATGATCATGCGACCATAATCATCCCGAATACGAGGGAGTATTTTCACCATACTACTTACAAACCAGAAAATACCTATCAACAAGAGTATGCCTGCAGACCAACCAAACACATCAATAAGCATTACACCGGGAAAATCGAAATAATTACTTTTGATCAGGTCAAACCGTGTATCTAGTCCATTGCCCCACCATCCGGCTGTTCGCACGATATCCATAATCGAATTATACACAAAACCATTTCCATTGGGGTCATCCTGAAGGTTGAACACGACAGAGAATCTATCCAAACGTCTGTATTCATCCATGAAAAGCAACAATATTAGTGACAGACTTCCAGTAGTTATGGCAGCGATGATCATATAAAGCCATTTTCGTGTAATCCAGCCAAATAGAATGACCGATACAATACCAAACAATAACATACGAACCCAATCTGATATTTGAAACAAGAGCACTGCCGGTAATGCCACCATTGCAATGTAACTTAGTACTGACTGTATACTACAACTTGTTCGAAGTTTATCCAGCATAATTGCACCTATGGCGAGAGGCAATATCCACATTGAAACCGTGGTTACATCAAGTACAAAGCCGAATGGTAATGACAAGTACCTGTCTATACCATTGTAGGCTGAAGATAGCATCGGATTGATCCACAACAGGGCATTGAACAAAATATAAATCCACCAGGCAGCTTTTTTCCATTTGCGGTAATCAAAGAAAATAAAGAAAGACATCATCATCAATCCAACAACGGTGTTTTTCACATGATAGCTGTATAAATATTGATATCTTGCTTGTGTCGTATTAGTCGTAAAAATCCACATCAGTATCAGACTGATTGTAGCCAAGACAATAATTCCAGACACTATGCCCCAATGCATACGATGGCGATGCAACCGGTGCATACTCTTGCCTACGACAGCGGGATCACCCATCTGTTCAATGGCATATGCAATTGCTTCTTCCTCTGTATAACCTTCTTGTTTTTTATACAACTTGATTTCTTCCATGTGGTTTCCTAATTCATCACGCAAGTCGTTATGTACTTCGCGAGCTTTAACCTGAACACACATGTGATCAAGATAATGCTGAATTCGCTCATGTCGATTCGTCATGTCAGGCCTCCTTCCCCAAGCACCCGATCCACAGCTCTACGGAACAAATTCCACTCTGCTTTTTTACTTTGTAAGGCCTCCATGCCCTTGTCAAGAATCGAATAATATTTCCGTTTACGGCCTTCAACCTCCATCCAGTACGACTCTACCCAACCTTCAATCTCCATGGCATGCAAAATAGGATATAACGTGCCCTCTTTCAGATTAAACACACCCTCGGATTGACGATGTAGTTCCTTAATTAATTCATAACCATACAACGGTCGTTCCTGAAGCAAGTTCAGAATCAATGTTTCGGTACTGCCTTTAATCATTTGTTTGTTAACCTGCAACGCGCTCACTCCTTCCTTTTCAATTCATTTAGCATGAGTTTTTAGATTTCGAAAAATCACACTTTCAAATCTCTTCTTTTCATATACATCGGAAATCTATGCATAGAACAACTAGGTATGATATTACCTTATCCTTCCTTTTCTGTCTAGCCAACAAGCTTCTTTATTTATGTTAAAATAAACAAGTCCTTTCATTCACGAACTCTAATGATGAATCTATACATTCGTGTATTTCTCAATTACATATCCTATTTTTTGAATCTAATTAAGGAGGCATTACATTCATGGGCAAACTAATTTTCTTTCTCGGCGGGGCCGGAAGTGGCAAGACCACCCTTGCCAAAGCCCTTTCACGTAAACATAAAGCGGCTTTCTTTGATATGGATATTTTGCTTCGTCCCGCGGCTGAGGCGATCATGACCCTTCAGGGACTTGATCCATCCGACCGGGATTCGCCTGAATACAAAAGGTTATGCCGTGATCTTGGGTACCGCATTACGATGGACGCCGCTCTAGATAACGTTCAGTTGGGTATCGATACGATCGTTGTGGGGCCATTTACCAAAGAAATCGGTACCCCGGATTGGATTGCTCAGGAACTTGCACGAATCGGACATACCCTGGATGATACGGATGTGCGTGTAGCCTATATTTATCTGGAGAATGAAGCGCTATATCACAAACGGATCACAGCGAGACAATCCCCACTAGATGAATGGAAGTTAGCTAACTGGGATGCCTTCACAGCTTCTCTTGTCCGTAAAGAAATAGCCTGGCCCCTCCCTGCTTCATCCGTCGCTTATATTGATAATTCCAGTGATGATCCTGCGATTGCCTATGCTGAACTTGAACGACGGATGTACGAATAAAAAGAAATCACGTGCTCACTCACCTAATCTGTGATGATAGATAGTATCAACGCTTCTCTCGCCAAATTGTGACTCACTTCTTGAACTCTAATGAATCTCAGACACCTTATTGCCTTGATTTGACTAATAGGAAAATTGTAACGAATCTCAGCAACGCTAAACGGGAGCAGACGAGTGGAAATGGGCAAAAACCTGCTAAAAACGAAGAGTTAAGACGTCTCAGATTCGTTGCGATATAAATATGGCTCATATACTTGAAATAGGGTGTGCCAGGTTCGTTAGCGTTTCAAAGAGTGCCCCTTGATGAAACGAAGTGTTTTCCAAAACGCTTTCTGAATGTGATCTGGATGAAAGCTGTACACTGTTCATATATATATCAAATAAAATCAAAAAAGGATCAGTCTCACCAAACCTTCGGGCTGATGAAACCGATCCTTTTTTCCACTAAATATCTCCTCATAACACATGGAATAGACGAAATCCGCTACCCCAATATTAGACGTCAGACATCAGCTGAGAAGAATGCTTCCCATTCGTCCATCGCCCTATCATTTACCCATCTATGCGCTTAGCTTAAAATATACCAATCCTTACCCGCGCTGATGCGACGCATGACGTTCAGCAATACGAGCCGTGATTATTCCATGACTCTCATCGATTTCTTCCGGTGTACACGCGGCTTTTAATTCATATACTTTCACCGGAGAACGGTCGATAATATCCAAAAACGAATCAAAATATGTCATGTCTTTACTATGAATATATGGACACCAATGATCTGATAACCCTACGGTTTCATGAATATGCACGCCAACCACGTGATCAATCAACGCGTTAGCCTCACGTACATTATCGTACAGCCCCATTCGATCCATCATCATGCCGTGACCAATATCGTACCAGAGACCAAGCGGCGCGCCCTTCATTTGTCCAATAATCGTTCCCGCTTCGTGCAAAGTCGGCATCTGATAACAGCGTGAACGGGTCTCAATACCGAAACTCACCCCGTATCCTCGCTGCTCCGACAAGTCACACACCTCTTCCAGACTCTCCTGAATCCGGCTCAGGTAATGTGCGCTGCCATCTTCCCGCTTCTCCAGCATCTCTTGCCATAAAGATTGATATGCCGGTGAATCCGGTCCTTGATCGTGGTATATCTTTTTCAACGCTTCATCTATATTGTATTCAAACGGAACCTCACCGGGATGTACAACAACAGCCTTGGCCCCATAACGATGTGCGTACTCGGCTGAGCGAAGTAACAGTTCTATCGCCCGTCTGCGGCGCGGCTCATCATCGAACCCAAGCAGGACGGAATCCGTCCCGTAATCGGGATCAGCCACATGCGGGAATGTATTATGCACACTGGATACACCGATCTCGCCCCGTTCAATCATCGGTTCTATCGTCTGCAGCATCTCTTCCGTTACGTTGTAATTCAGTTCCACCTGTTTGAATCCAAGAGACTTGATCTCCTCGATCATACCTTGTCCGTTCGTATGACGTTTGATATTCCAACATGTTGAGAATGAATATTCCTGTTTGTCCGTATACATCATTGGTTCCTCCTGTCTCTCATTCTATCGCCCATTCATATTCCATTTATCTCTATCTATATAAGTTGAACCAATAAACTTTACACTAGATCACTCCAATTGCAGTACCATCTTCCGAGCGCTGTTATCCCCTGATTTTTTTGATCCCCTTCTCCAAAGGGAAAAATCGGGTGATAGCTTATGCTTCCGATGCAGCTTTCTTGCAGAAAGCTTTCAGGCGAACGCTCCGCTTCTTCAGATCGGTTCTGCACTCTTCGTTCTCGTGTAAATGTTCAGTTCAACTTATATACCTATTCATCCCGCTAACCGTTGTCTTCACGGAGGGTCAATTCAAATCTCATCCTGTTTGCAGTCTTTCCAGGCACATAACGATAGATGATCTCCGCATGATTCACGTACATTAACACGGATGGTTCAGGTGCTTCAGCCTTCACGGTACACGTAAGTCCAGGGAACTGCCATAACACTGGTGTAATATCCTGCTGACGAAGGAATGGCCCTCTGATTTCAAAATAAACGTCGATTTCTTCAGCCGTATCCAGCTCCACATCAATGGTTAACGAATCTGGTGTGAGATCCGCATCAAACGTTACTCCGCGCAGATGACTGTTCCACCCTTCCCCTACCTCACGACGAATCAAGCGGAGATAATAACGCTCACCCCTCTCTGTCTGCCAGTGAATCGTGGCGGGATGCATCTGGCCGTTGGTATTCACACTTCCCGACATGGCCCCAATCATCCGATCCTCACCGATCCAGGCTTTGGCTGTACACAGATTCCGATTGGACGTTGGATCATTGCGCTCACACAGCTCCATGAACTGTTTCTGCACAAGCCGATCTTCTTGATGAGCCTTGAAAAACGGTACGGCTTCTGCGGGCACATCCACCCCAAGGAGCGCAATCATCGGATCATGACCAGATTCACAGTTGATTCCTGCCAGATATTCATACCCTTCTCCAAGCAAGAGATAGATAAATACACCGATTGAACTATGCTCTCGCATCTCCATGTCGTACGCCCGAGAGAACGGGCCGGAGAGATTCTCCAGATTGGCATTGTAGTATAGCGCAATGTTATTCCACAGCCCGTGTGCGATCCGGTGTCCAATTTCAACCAAACGTTCCGTGAGTCCATACTTTCGATACATGCCAAGCACGGAGAGATCCACCCCGTAATACGTTGTTGTATTGAATTCAGCGAATGTCCCGTCGTACTGTTCAAACTCCTTCATCAATCCCTCCGCCTGTTCATCCGAATGCTGAATCCATTCTGTTCGGTTCAAGCGATGGCCGTAGTAGTGGGTCATGAAAATATGCATTAACTCAATATTCGTATTCATGGGGATTACGTCGGATAACCTGCGTTCTATTGACCCTTGCACAGCCAACTCCATCGCATGGTCCATCCGTTTCATGAGTGTCTCCGGTATAAGTTCACCGAATTCGGCAGTTACGACCACACAGACACAAGCGATAAACTCGCGCCAGTTGGGATCATAGCTGATCCAGACCGGTGGCAGAATCTGATTCACTGCCGAATGAAAAAGGCGTTTCAGTTGTTTGGAATCTGCCGCCTCTGTGAGCAGAGATCCATCTTCCTGTAGTTTATGGATAAACTGCGCAGACACCTTATCAAAGGTGCGTTCCAGGAAATAGGCCGTGCCTGGCGCAAAAGATTTCCAAGCATAGTGACCCGCTGGTGGATGCGCATCAGTTGGTCGGGTCGCGAAGGTTCCGTGATAGATCTCATTTGGAGCGTCATATTGAACATCGAGCACCTTGTGGAACACTCGTATCGCGCGTTCCACATCACCAGGCTCATTTCGAATTAACAACCCGAGCGCATAATGTGCACTGGCTCGTGTACTGTGCTGTGATGAATCCTCTTCTTCGAAACTACGAAGCAGATCCATTTCCTTGTCATAGAAGCTATCCATCATCAACATGGACTGATTTACAAGATACTGTTGCTCTTTCGACATCTTCTCTACCATTCGTTGTGTCATATCATGGACCTCCCGAGACTATTAACCTTTTACAGCACCTACCATTACGCCACTGATAAAGTACCGCTGCAACCACGGATACACAAGCAGGATCGGTAACGTTGAGAATATAACGCTGGCTGCTTTCAGACTCTCAGGCAGGACCTGAACGGCGCCAATGCCTTCGTTCTGCATCAGTTCTGTAATCTGGTTTTGCTGAATCATCTGATACAACTTCAATTGCAAAGGATATAGTTCAGGCTTCGTAATATACATGAGTGCATCTTGGAAACCATTCCAGCGTCCTACCGCGTAGAATAGGCTCAGTGTAGCCATAACCGGAAGGGATAGTGGCAAGATAATGCGCATGAGTGTTCCGAAGTGGCTGCTTCCATCAATGCCTGCTGCTTCTTCCAGACTTTCAGGAATACCTCTGAAGAAGGTAATGAGGATAATCATGTAGAACGGACTAATCAATCCAGGCAGAATAAGTCCCCATATGCTATCGAGTAGATGTAGATTTTTGATCAGAATGTACTCGGGGATAATGCCGCCACTGAAGAACATCGTCACCACAATGACAAGCATAAACCACTTGCGCCCTTTCAGATTACTCTTCGCCAGTGGATAAGCTGCTGCAATGGTCATCACCATGCTTAGCACCGTACTCAGGACGGTCAGCCAAATGGTATAGATGAGGGAACGAATCATCGATCCATCTGCAAATACTTTGGTATACGCCTCAAAGGATAACTCTTTGGGGAAAAAGGAAACTTCTCCTGAACCGATTGCCCGGTTCGAACTGAGCGAAATCGCAATAATATGAATGAATGGTGCAAGACACAGCACCATCGTAATGACAATAAGAATGACGTTTACCGTGTTGAATATTCGATTCGCCGTGTTTTCAGACATCCCACTCACTCCTTACAGATCATATGTGATTCGATCCACTACATAATGCTCTCATCGGTTAATTTCTTGGACGTATAGTTCGCTCCGAGTATCAAGACAAGTCCAACTAAAGCCTGGAACAAACCTACAGCTGTTGCGAGCGTAACCTGACCAGATTGTAAACCGACACGATAGACAAACGTGCTGAGCACATCCGAGTATTCACGTACAGCCACGTTACCGATAATAAATGGTCGGTCGAAGCCGATAGAGATCATGTTGCCGACATTGATAATCAGTAAGGTAACAATCGTTGTTTTGATGCCTGGCAAGGAGATGTGCCAGATTCTGCGTAACCGACTTGCTCCATCTACTTCTGCCGCTTCATACAGTTCCCGGTTAATCCCTGTCAGGGATGCCAGATACAGAATCGTACCCCAGCCTGCACTCTGCCACACACCTACCGCAAGATATGTGAAGAGCCAATAGTTTTTGTCTGAAAGGAAAGGTAACGGATCAAATCCCATGCTCATTAAGATATTGTTAATGAAACCAGATTGTGTACCGAATACCTGAAGTACGATCCCTCCAATAATGACCCACGAAATAAAGTGAGGAATGTACAGTAAAGTCTGTGCCAGCTTTTTGAACCAGGCCTTCTTCAGCTCGAACAATAAGATGGCTAATATAAGTGGTGCCGGGAAGGAGACCAGTAGATCCAGCATATTAAGTACTAACGTGTTGCGTAATGCCGTGTAGAATCCCTGATTTTGAAACACTTCTCTGAATGCATCCAAGCCAATCCACTCACTACCGGCGATCCCTTGAAAGAAGTTAAAGTCCTTGAAAGCAATCTGCACGCCATACATTGGCCCATACTTGAAAATAATGAAGTAGATCATGGGCAGTAGGAGCAACGCATATAGTTGCCAGTTTCTGCGGAAATAGATGCTTGTTTTCATAAACCTTCCCCCCATGTCATTCAGGATTCTTCATCAAGGCGATGTTGCCATCACCCTAATGAAATCCCTGTTCTTTGTTGTCATACACATTAGATGTGATCTCTACTCTACTTATTTCATCGCTTTGTAAGCTTCTGTACGTTCATCCAGGATTGCTTGGCCACCGCTCGCCATGTAGTCCTTCATCATGCTGTCATACGTGGCTTCAAAATCAGCGGGTTTGGAGATGGTTGTTTTCACGAAAAACTCCATAAATTTGTCTTTCAAGCCGTTACCGTAACGTGCTTCTGCATCAATCGGTTTGGAGAAGCGCACCGGTTGAATGGTGTCCGTGTTAGAGATCGCTACCGACTTGCGCATATCATCCCGATACTTCGACTCTACCTGTACGACATAAGCCTCTTCATTTTTCTTGTCATCTCCAACGTATTTACCATTGACGATAATGGCAATGTCACCGGAATTATAGATACGGCCTGCAATTTCAGGAGAAGCATCATCTTTGATCAGTGGTACCCCATCCACAAGTTCATAGTTCTCGTTTTCAACACCGAATTGCAGGTCGAACAGGTTGTTGCCTGAAGCCATCCAATCCAGATACTTCATCGCTGCTTCCGCATTTTTGCTCGATTTCGGGATCATGACATACATCGCATTGGGTGCATATGCCGGTTTGGCAAATTTGCCTTCCGAATTTTTGAATGCATCAATCGGTGTCATCACTGCACCAGGTTGATTGGTTTGCAGGTTTTTGTACGTACCGGAGATATAAATCTCCCCTGCATCCTCAGTGTAGAATCCAACTTTGCCGTTAGATACATCTTCCCACAGCTTTTTCTTGTCTTTGTCGAGTCCAAAGTCCTTGCTCATTAATCCTTCATTATAAAGTGTGTTCATATATTTCAGGGCTTCCTTGAAACCAGGCAACAACGTTGGATAGTCATTGGAACCCAGTTGCTGCGTTAATGTATATTTCTGTTCTTCCGTCAGCGGTTCAATGAATGACCAGATCAGTGGTTCATATTGAGCCGAGGCAATGGACATCCCCATCGGAATAAGTCCTGTGCCAACCTTACCCGGATCTTTTTCCTTGAAGGCCTTCAGTGTTGTATGCAGCTCCTCAGCTGTCTCAGGTGATGGCAATCCGAGTGCGTCCAGCCAGTCCTGACGAACATAGGATGCGTACTTCCCAAGTACAAGACGTTTACCTGGAACCGCAAACTGTTGTCCATCATATTGACCGTAGGCCAGCGTTTCATCTCCCAGCAATTTTTTCAGGTTAGGACCCGTTTGATTGATCAGATCCGTAAGTTCAGTTAAACCACCTTGTTGTGCATAACGGTTGAATGTTCCCGAGTCGTAGGTAAAGACGATATCAGGTACTTCAGAGCCACTCGCCATCAGAACGTTAAGTTTCTGTACTTCCTCCGAGCGTGGTACCGGAACAAACTGAACATCGATGTTGTTTGGGTCACCAAACTTCTCTTGAATGAAGCGAGTCAGATAACTGTCCGAAATGGTGTAGCCTGCCGGAGTGTTTCCCCGATCGAAGATTTCTACTTTCAAAGTCGTTTTTTCCCCCGAACCCGACTCTCCAGATGAAGATGTTGATTCGCTTCCTGATGAACATGCAGATAATAATAGAGTGAATGCTGTTACCACTGCGAGGATTGAACTTGCCTTGCCTGCCTTACGTCTTTGAAATAATCTCATTTGACCTTTCCCCTTTCGCACACTCTCTGAATGGATTCACATGATTGCCACTCCACTTTGTTCATCCCATTTTGTTGCACCTGTGAATGTCACTAATAATTACATACGATCTGATATTTAGACAATAAACTATTTTCGAAATGTGAAATTCACGTTTTATACGTTAAATACCGCGATATATAAACATATTTCCTGACAATATACAATTTTCATGCCTTATATGTTAACTATAATAACATGTAATGTTGTATTTATTTTGATTTCTCATACACAATCTGGCATCACCCAGCTTGCAATAATCTTTTTTCCATTAAATCTCTCTTCAAAAAATGAAAAAGAGACCACATCTTATGTGATCTCCTTGTTTAGCAACACGTGTAGAACGATTCGACGCACTAATTCCTTGGCGGAAGATTAAACTTCATTTGACCAAACAACGTATCGATCGCATTTCCCGCATGTAAAAAATCTCCTGCAAAGGACGATAAGGGACAAAACCTTATTGCCTCATACAGGAGATTTCATTGATACTTCTAAGATTATTGGATTTCACCCGATACTCGGATGTTCTAACACGTGCAATTCCGTTATTGATCCCCTTGTTTTCCACTCTGCTTGCGGTAGTCCCCTGGTGTCACGCCCATAATCCGTTTGAATACTCTGCCAAAGGAGATGGCATTGGCATAACCCACTTGCAGAGCAATATCCTGAACAGCCATATCGGATGCAGACAACAGACGACAGGCCTTTTCGACCCTCAGTTTCACCAGAAAATCAACAAACTTCATCTCAAACTCTTCCTTAAACAGATAACTTGCATATTTGCCCGAAATCTGGAACCGATCACTCAGATGTTTCAGCGACAGATCCGGATCATCAAAATGCTCTTCAATATAGATCCGCAGCTCATTGATCATCGCGCGATGACTTTTCGTTTCATTTACAGATACATAATTGCGATAAACCTCTTTAAGCCACTCCTGCAAAATCTCTTGAATCCCCTCGAGTGTCTCCACCTGCTGGATATCACTGCGAAGACGAGTCAGAATTTCCTCGGCAAATTGGCTTTGCAACCGCTCAGACAGTTCCCCGAACTCACGGGACAACATTTGGATTAACGCCTGCAGCAACATGCGAATATCGTTATCTGTAATCTGATCTTCGTTAAACGCAACAAACATCTGATCCAGCTGCGTTCGCCAACCATCACCGGTTAGTCTGAATTCACGGACAAAGTCTGCGAGCATCTGCAAATACTTGTACGATTGCAGCTCAATACGATCCGGCAGTTGCTCACTGAGAACGATCGCATCTTTACCAAGGGTAAGTCTATGCTGCAAACCCGCATCTGCACTCGCATAGGATCGAGTAATCTCCTCCCAGCCCGATACGGTTCGTCCAATCCCAAACGTAAACCGTAGGCGGAAGTTTTCCGCAATCCACATATGCATCTGCTTAGCCAGATCCATAAGCAATTCACGGTCCAGCCCTTCCTGCTCATCCGATGCAATCACCACAATAAGCCTGCGGTTCCCAAACCATTCAGCCCAACCGCCGAACTGGCTCTCATTCTGCACAAGTTCTTCCACTACGTTCATAAGCGCAATCTTCAGAATATTCTGATTGGTCGAGAGATCGTCACCATTCATCTCCGCAATGAGGACTGCAACACTCTTCGGTTCCATGAATCGTTCCTCTAGCGGTTGCAGATGGCGAAGTCGCTGACGGAACGAATCCATTCGCTCTCCTTCCATCAGATCAACAAGCAACTGTCTGCGATGAATCAGCAAGTTTTCATGATGTTGTTTCTCATAGTCAACCGTTTGAGCAATCAGATGTTCCAGCGCACGGTCGATGAGTGCCAGTTCATCTTTGACGGATGGAGCTACTTCATCCTCCTCGGCACGTGGCTGTAACGCCTGAATTCGATTCATGATCAGCTGGATGGGGCGTGTATTTCTTCGAGTAATGTAGATTAGTCCCGCCACCGCACCAACAATCGTTAATAAACCAATACCGATCCACACATAAGAAACAAGGGATACCCATGAATACAGCTGTCCGGATTGAATACCACTCTCAAAGACCAGACCAAGTTTGTCCGCAGTCACACGATTAAGGATTTCACCTGCTGAAGGGTCCATTTGATGCGCGGTATAGATCAGATTGTCGCTCTTATCCCGAACCTGAAGAACAGATAACTTTTCATTGGTCATGTTATCAATCTGCCGTTCCACTGCATACATGCGGATGGTAATGACTAGCAGTCCTTCCCCGCCCCACGGTAACGGAAGCCACTTATTCATGCTAATCACCTGTGAAGGTACGTCGAAGGAACGTTCCTTATAATCACGTGGCAGATTCCAACCGAGGTTCTCCCGATCTTTCAAGGCTTGCTCAATATAGGCACGATCTTCGAAATCTTCCAAACGCATCATGCCTCTGGGCGTAAGAATCTGGGAATCGGACATGCGATAGAGATAAATGGATTGAATCATATCCTGCTGATCCAGCATACGTCCCAGCCCACTTGCCGCATCATAGATGAATTGACTCGATAATTGTCCCTGTCCAGCTTCCAGAAAGCGACTATATGTTTTGTTTGCACCAATGTCTTCAAGCAACCGAAGTTCAATGTCGCTTAGCGAGCGCTCCAGTGTATCCACGATATAGCGGGTGGAGATCATGTCGGCTTTTTGTGTTTCGTTACGTGAGAGTTCGTTGACAATCAGGAAGGAGAGAAAGATCAGAATGGAAATCGTAAGCAGAAAAATAGGAAAATACGAATACATCAACTTGGTGTGCCAATTCCGCTTCAGATTTACTTTCATAGGCTCCAACTCCTTCCATCTCTATTCTAATGAGTATGCTCTTCTCTGTTCTTTGGCCTGCCTGCTGACGATATACAGAATCACTGATCCTAGTGCCGCACTAATCGTGCAAGCCAGATACATCAGTGATGGACCGCCGGAATCGAGTAAATATCCATTAAGCATATTACCAACAATTCCGCCCAGGCCAGCAAACACCATGTTAAATAAACTTTGTCCTGTGGCCTGCATTTCCCGTCCCGTAACCGAAGCCACATATTCAACTGCTGCGATATAAAAGAATCCGAAGGATAACCCATGCAGCACCTGAACGCCAATCATGACCTCAGGTGTTGGCCATAGCCATTGTATCCCCCAACGTAACATATACGCCCCCGCTGCAAGCAGCATCGTCCGTTCATGTCCCCATTTTCGGAGTATAAATGCCGCTGCCAACATGGATGGAACATTAGTAATTGACGCCAGCAACAGTGCTGTACCCGTCATGGTCACAGAACCGCCAGCCATCTGAAATGAAATAACAAAAAAGGAGTTAAACGCAGTGAGCGTTTGGTTAACCAGGAAACAACCTGTTAGAAATAGAAGGAATGTCCGGTTTCGGAGCAATCTTGCCAAACCTACGGAGAAGGTTACCGAGGACGAGGATATGCTCGTCTGCCGGGGAAGTGTGCTTGCCAGTATAGCGCTCAGAATGTTAAACAGGAGAAATGGTAGCCATAACATGTGAATGGAAAACTGGGAGAGATACATCCCTGCGGCAAATCCCCCAACTCCCGTTCCTATGCTGCCGAAGAGTCGGATCATGCCATATGAGGTGTTCGCGGTTCTCGCAGCTGTAACCGCATAGGAGTCAGCAACGGGTATTTGAGTCACTTGGAATATAGTGCATAAAGTATAAATCAATATTAATATAAAGTACACTTGAATATTGTAGAAATACGCTAACGATGCAGGAACAAGCAGGCTTATCACCAGTACGAACCGTGTCTTTTTAAACTTATCTACCAGAATTCCCCATATTGGTTGAAGAATAATGGATACAAGTGTGCCAAACGCCATAATAAATCCGGTTTCTTTACTGGAAAACCCTTGTGCTACCAATATGGGATTAATGTACGGGTTAAACATCCCCCCGGCAAGCCCCATAAACAGATATAGGCCCTGCAATTGGAGTAAAACACGTTTTGCATCATTGGAATCGGCTTTTATTTTCTCTGTGTAAGCCTTCATATGTCTACTTCTCATCCGGATCTCCATCCTTTATTTCTGTAGTTGCTTCGCCTATTCTCTATTTTTATGTGCGTGTCAGACTCGACTTGATTGCAGCCAATGCCCCGATTGCTCCTGCTTTGTTCCCCAGTTCAGCTATAGCTAAAAGTGTAGGCAGAACAGTGTAACGTTGGAGGCGTGTGCGCACTTCATTTAGATAATAGGATGGGTTGGATGCAGCCACGCCACCACCGATCACTATAATGGAAGGATTGAGTAAAGCTGTAATATTCGCCAGACCTCTCGCCATATAACGCATGGGTAGTTCCAGAATCTCCAGGGCAGCAAGATCACCCGACTCCGCTGCTTTGAATACATGCCTGGCTTCAATCTGTTCCGCTTCCCCTCCTGCCAGACTCATGATCAGGGATAAGGAACTTCCCTTTCCAGCAGCAAAATAACGCCTCGCCTGTTCGGTAATTCCCGTACCTGAAGTCACTTGCTCAAATACGCCAAAGGAATCCGCATCCGCAACATAACCGGTATGAAGCCCTTCTTCTCCTGCAATGAAATGCCCAATCTCACCTGCTGCTCCAGTCTGGCCGCTATAGAGCTGTCCATTCAGGATAAGAGCGGATCCAATGCCTGTTCCAACCGTGACCATTACACAGTGTTGATGTCCCTGTGCTGCCCCTTGATCATATTCTCCCATTGCGGCCAAATTCACATCATTATCCAACATGATATTTCCGCTGTAATACTTCGCAATAACAGGGCGAATATCTAGCTCAGGCCACTGAAAAGCCGGAGCATTTCGCAGTATCCCCTCCTCTTGCAGAATCACACCAGGGAATCCCAAGCCTGCACCTTTAAGTTGATCCAGACTGCATCCAACTTCGCGGCAGAATGTTTCCATTTCAGCGAATAACCATCGGAAGAACTCATCCGGCTGATCACTGGCAAGCGTAGGCAAGATACGTTCATGAACTTCATTTCCAGCCTGTTGTGATGACAAGAGCATTAATGTTTTGGTGCCTCCAATGTCAATACCTGCAATCCAGCCGGATGGATCACCGCCAACCGTACCATCCTGATTGGACTGATAATTATTACTTACGTTTTTCACGGATTCTGTCATGCCTTTTTCCTCCTCACATGTTGTATATCCAATGTCTTATTCCATGGCTTCCTGCTGAAGGTTCAGCATCGTTTGTTGTATAGCTACCTGTACCGCGCCAGTGACAACAGCCTGCTCACCAAGCTTGGAACAGATTAACTGTGGTTGCACCGGGAATTGCTCAGATATGATCTGCCTCAGTAAAGGCAATAACACATCACCGTTCCCTCCTACACCTCCGCCAAGCACAATGAGATCTGGAGCAAGCACAACGCTAATCTGACGCAGAGCTGAAGCAATCTTCTGGCTGTATTGTTGTAGAATGTCTAACGCCTCTACCTCTCCACTGCGCGCAGCTTCAAATAACTTCTCGGGAGTCAGGTGTCTGTGAAGATCATCTGCAACTACATGCTGATCTAGATAATCTTTCGCCAGTTGCATCAGACCATCAGCGGACAATACTTCCTCCAGACGTCGGCCATCGTCCACCAGCATCTCCGCGATCTCTCCAGTTAAGCCACCTAAACCTCGAAGCAGTTGGCCATGTACCATGATGCCAGCGCCAGTCCCTGTACCGATGGAGAAAAAAACAAACAAGGGATATCCTGCTGCTGCACCACTCCGATACTCCCCAAGCGCCGCAAGATTCACATCATTTTCCAGAATTACTTCACAGGGAAAAGCTCCTGACAACGACTCTAAAGAGAAAGCTTCTTCCAGACCCGCTAACGGGTCCACAATACGATTGATACGCCCTGAATCAGGCAGCACTACGCCTGGTATACCGAACCCGATGCACTGAATCTGATCCCAGTTCAGATGATTCTCATCAAGCAGTTCGTTCATATGGCTTCGAAGAAGCTCAAGCATCGTAGCTTCTGCTCGCTCATAAGCTCCTTGAACAACCATGGGATATGTTCGATAGGCAATGATCTCTCCATTCAGATCGGACAATGCAATCCGAATACGTGTTGCGCCGATATCTATACCACAGACATAATAAGCCGTTTCATTGAAACGAATGAGGGTTGCTTTTCGACCCTGAGCGTTGTCAGCTGGCCCCATTTCCCTCACCAGATTACGGTCAATCAGATGTTCGACCGCCAAAGACACTGTTGGTTTACTAAGTCCGGTCTGACGGCTGATATCCGCTCTCGACATGGTTCCTTGAGTTATGAGGGCATCCATAATGAGATTTTCGTTCAGATTGCGGATATACTGCGGTGTGCCAGCCATGTTATCGCCTCCTTTTATAGTCAGCATTTTTCATAATTCGATTAAAGTCGCTCTCGGGTACAAAATATAGACGAACAACACCGTTTCGATCTATATCTTGCTGATTGAAAACGCTCTTGGAAATTATGCTAAATACTTAGTTAGTTAGGTTTATTAACAAATTGATTAAATTCAATATATCATCGTGTTTGGTAGGTGTACAGCTTTTTGTCATTGCACTCTTTTAGTAGAAAGTTTTACTAGAAAGAACCGACCTTCACCTGTAACACAAAAGCCTAATAAAGGAATTATTATACAATAATAGACGTTTATACATTTCCGAAACAGTGACACGCTCATAGAATACCTTATCACGATCAGGGAGGTTTTAATATGTATAGAAAACATCATAAATGTCATCATCCAAGACCAAAGTGTTTTTACAAAAAAATTACGAAAACTTGTGTTACCAAAGTGAAATATGTCCCTACAAAGTGTAAAAAACACTGTCATGTCACTGTTGAATATTGTGGAGTCAAAAAAAGAAGACATTACTAATACTCTTTTGCCCTTCTCTTCGGAGAAGGGTTCTTTCTTATTGAACTAGATTAATACCGGATACCATTAACCTATCAAAAAAGTTGCGGTGATATTTCACCGCAACTCCTTTCTTCCTTATATACATATTCATCAAGTTTTGGAGAGTTCAATAAATCCTTCACCGAAAACATCACGCACGTCATGAATGGTGATAAAAGCAATCTCATCTTCTGCTCGTACAATCTTCTTCAGCATAGAAACTTCCTGCTTGCTAATCACAATGTATAGAATTTCTTTCTTATTTTTCGTGTAATATCCATGACCGGACAGGACGGTTACTCCGCGATCCATCTTCTCAATGACTTGCTTCGCGATTTCATCCTGTTTGGAAGAGATAATCATGACTGCTTTTTTCGGATTGAGCCCTTCAATAATGAACTCCATTGTTTTGGTTCCAACAAACAGCAAGACAATTGTACACATTAATCCTTGTGGTCCAATGATAAAGTATGAGGAGAAAGCCACAATCAGATCGAAGAACAGAAGTCCGTAACTGATATTCCAATCCAGATATTTGTTGGCAAGTCGGGCCAGGATCACTGTCCCCGCCGTTGTGCCTCCCACTCTAACAATTAAGCCAATACCAAGACCGGCAAATAATCCGGCAAAAATGGTATTGATCCAGAGTTCATCCGATGCAATCGTCCAACTCTCCGTCAGATGCAGGAACAACGAGTTGAACACCACTGCAATAATCGTATATACCGTAGTCGTTTTATCAAGAAACCGATATCCCACAATTAACAAAATACCGTTCAGGATCAAGTTCATCAGTCCAGGGGACCATTCAAACAGGTAATACAAAATAATCGTGATACCCGTGACGCCGCCTTCAGCCAAATCGTTCGGGATGACAAACAGGTTCACCGCCAGTGCAAACAGAAATGCACCTGCCATAATAAATAGGATATCCGTAATTCGTTTCTTCATTATGCATTCCATCCAATCCATCAGAAATCAACCTAATCGACCCGTCTCATAAGTTGTCATAACCACTCAAAGATAGATTTTACCATGCTCTCAACAAAATTTGTATACATAATACAAATTGTTGCGTAATTTGTGCAAAGGAATTTCTAAAACCTGCTCTTCTGTCTTCAGCAGAGCTATTGATTATCATACACCCATGACAAATGTCATGGTCCATCATTGATATTCGTCATTACAGAAGGCTGACGTTTATGACTTACTGTCATGTTCGGATTGTTTTACAATGATAAAAACGCTTCCTACAGGAAAGTCTGCGGGAAACGCCAAGTTGTAGCTGATTACAGTTATAACGATTGAAGGAGGACACAATTTTATGAACAGATCAAAAGAAATGGCCTTAAAAAAAGAAGTTACCCCTTACGAAAAAAATGATCTCAGATTAAGTATCCGTCAGTTAATCAATACATTGCTCCCGCTCTTCTTGTTATGGGCTGCAGCTTACTTTAGCTTATCGGTTTCCTACTGGCTGACCTTTCCGATTGCCTTGGTGGCATCCGGATTTGTACTTCGGACCTTTATTATTTTCCATGACTGCTGTCATGGTTCATTCTTCAAGAGCAAACGTGCCAATGATATTCTCGGTACCATTACTGGTGTATTAACAGTTACACCCTATCAGCAGTGGAAAAACGAGCATTCTATCCATCACGCAACAAGCAGTAATCTTGACAAACGTGGTGTAGGTGATATCTGGGTTATGACGGTTGACGAATACAAAGCAGCTTCTCCTTGGGGTCGTCTCTTCTATCGGATTTATCGTAACCCGTTTGTATTGTTTTGTATCGGACCCATTTACGTGTTTCTGTTGGCTTACCGTTTTAACCGCAAAGGTGCAAGACGTAAAGAACGTATCAATACACACCTGACTACCGTATTGATCGTAGTGCTCTATGCATTCATGTCCTGGTTAGTTGGCTGGCAAGCTTTTGTTATGGTGCAGGCACCTATCTTCTTCTTCTCCGGTTTCTTTGGTATCTGGCTGTTCTACGTTCAACATCAGTTCGAAGAGACGTATTTTGAACATGAAGATGAGTGGAGTTATGTAAAAGCAGCTGTTGAAGGCAGTTCTTATTACAAATTACCAAAATTATTGCAATGGATCAGTGGTAATATCGGGTTTCACCATGTGCATCACTTGAGCCCACGTGTACCTAACTATTTCTTGGAAGAAGCACATAACGCAACACCACCTTTGCAAAAAGCAACTACTATTACATTACGTTCCAGTCTAGTTGCCCTGCGCTTCCGTCTGTGGGATGAAGATTCTAAACAGTTTATTAGCTTCAGACAGCTCAAAAAGCTATCCCGCAAGCCGTATGTTCAACCGCCTATCCGAGTAACCAATCCAGCGGGTCTGACAGAGAAGCCTTAACTCTGTCGGATTCGTTTTCTTGTGTTCAAGCCATAGTCATGCTACAGTCATGCTAAAGTTGAGTACAAGTTTGAGGAGGAGAATTCCATTCAAAAGTGGATGCAAAATTTTTATAAAAAAACAGGGTTGAACCTTTATGTATGGCTCGCCTTTTTCATCCTGCCATTCTATTTTATATCGCAATATTCTAAATTATGGACGATGGTAACCGGCATCATCATTATCCTCGTCTTCTTCGTCTGTTACCTGCTCGCCTTCATCACCAAGGGCTGGCAGGTGTACATGTGGATTGGAATGCTTATTGCCATATCCATTACGATGACGATCGCCTATGATTATGCCTACTTCTCATTGTTTCTTGCTTTCTTTATTGGGAATATTAAAAATAAAGCCGGTTTCTTCACCCTCTACTCGGTGAACCTGGGAGCCAGTTTCGTAACCATTAATTACGGTTTCATTAATCAGAGTTCTCTGTTGGTGAGCCAACTCCCGTTTGTATTCATCAACTTAATGGCCTCCATCCTGCTCCCAATCAGTACGTATAACAAAAACAAAACTGAACATTTGGAAGGCCAATTGGAGAATGCGAACAAGCGACTTGATGATCTCGTAAAAATGGAAGAACGCCAGCGTATCGCTCGCGACCTGCACGATACACTTGGACAGAAGCTCTCTCTGATCGGTCTGAAAACCGATCTGGCGAGACGGCTGCTCCGCAATAATCCCGATCAGGCCGAGATTGAATTG
The DNA here is from genome assembly GCF_047302515.1 of Paenibacillus amylolyticus. Lineage (GTDB taxonomy): Bacteria > Bacillota > Bacilli > Paenibacillales > Paenibacillaceae > Paenibacillus > Paenibacillus amylolyticus_G. Next base: position 3,084,646 of record NZ_CP168019.1, read on the forward strand.
AACGACCTCAGACAAACGGCAAGTACAGCTCTGAAGGAAGTCCGGGAAATGGTCACCACCATGCGTGGTACACAATTGGTCGATGAACTGTTCCGGGCGGAGCAGATTCTGAAGGCCGCTTCGATTGAATTTGTGCTGGAAGGTAATCCGAAGTTACAGGATACGTCACAATTGAATGAAAATGTGCTCGGTATGTGCTTGAAAGAAGCTGTCACGAATGTCGTCAAACACAGTCAGGCAACAACCTGTACTATCATCATTAAAGAAACACTAGCGGATAATGTATTAACCATTCAAGATAACGGTATTGGAATAGAACGAACTCGCAAACAGGATCGGCGCGGAACAGGAATTTTGGGCATGAAGGAACGACTTGAATTTGTGAACGGTTGTCTGGATATTCGCTCTGCGACAGACCTCCCGGGTACAGCGATCATTATTCATGTTCCGAAACTCGTTCGCAAACCGATAAAGGAGGCAGAATCATGATTAGAATTGTAATCGCGGAAGATCAGCGCATGATGCTCGGCGCCTTGTCCTCCCTCCTCAATCTGGAGGAAGATATGGAAGTCGTCGGACGTGCCAGCAACGGCCAGGAAGCCCTCGCCCTTGTCCAGGAGCTTGCACCAGACATCTGTCTGATGGATATAGAAATGCCCGTGAAAAGCGGTCTTGAAGCTGCAGAAGAACTCAAAGGAATGAGCTGTAAGGTCATTATCCTGACCACTTTTGCCCGGACCGGATATTTCGAACGTGCCCTAAAGGGCGGTGTCCGTGGTTACCTGCTCAAAGATAGTCCAATTGAAGAACTTGCCGAGTCGATCCGCCAAGTTATGAATGGCAGACGCATCTTCGCTCCCGACTTGGTAGATGAAGCTTATGTAGAAGAAAACCCCCTGACAGAACGGGAGAATGCCGTACTAGGCCTCATGGCAGATGGGAAAAACACCAAGGAAATCGCCGGGCATCTGTTCATCACAACGGGCACGGTGCGTAACTACATCTCCATTATTCTCAACAAGTTAAATGCCAGTAACCGCATTGAGGCCATCACTCGCTCCAAGGAAAAAGGGTGGTTCAAATGAAAGCACCGCTTTAACCCATTGAAACAAAAATAAGCATGTACCCCGGCTGCATAAGCTGCGATAACATGCTCAAAATAAAAAGCTTGGCCCAGCAATTTCTTCCTGGGCCAAGCTTTTTTTAGGTGTATCGTAACAATCCCACACTCATCTCTTCTACATTACAGAATATCCGTAAAACACTCAAGATTTATTTCACAGATACAACCATACCAAGAGCTTCTAATGGCACTTGATCAGTCTTAAGCTGATGAATTTGGTTACCGTCCTGCCATGAGATCATTACATGAACAGACTTTCCACCACTTGGATATTCAACCTTGATATACCCTTTATCTTTGGGTACAGGCAACGTATGTGACTCCAGGTACTCCACCATTTTCTTCGCTATGCCCGAATTATTCATTTCATCTTCGGATACCGAACGAATTTCCAGCGTCCATCTGCCTTCTTGCCAAGTCAGATATTGACTGCCTGCGGCACCTTCACTCATACCTTTGATGCCATGTCCTAGATCCACAGCCATATCTGCTGGAATATCTTTCAGGTCCGTCTCAGGGAAAATTTCTGGCTGATTCGGGTCCTTATAGGTCTTCACTTCATAGGAAGCCAGTACAGGTATCTTACTGTCGGATGCAGTTAAAGATTGATCATTAATGGCAACAGACTGAGTGGTAGCGTAGAAGTTCACCTTAAATGCATCCGCAGTATTGGACAGTATTGCCGCACCCAAAGATGTACCCTTGTCCAATGTGAATGAAGTGGGTAACGCTGCATCCTTCATCTTCAACTGTTTGCGAACTTGCTTGATCACATCATTCACACCTGATTGACCAGTGGCAACTTGGTTGTCAATTGCCTTCGATCCTGATGTGTCTTCATTATCTGTTGTGCCCGTATTCTCTTTGGTTCCTGTTTCATTTTCATTAGAGAAATCAGCACCACCACTACCGGTCTCGGTCTGCTCACCCACTGTTGTCGTTGGTGAAGAACTATTCTCTGATGATGCTGCATTTGAATCCGGTCCGCCACATCCTGCCAGAGCAAGTAAAACGGCTGTCGTTACTGGAATCGTAATCCATAATGGTTGTTTCTTCATGATGTGTACCTCCTTCGTTGTAGCCAATCTAAAAATTAAAAAGATTAACGCTTGTCGTTCCAGAAGTTAACCGGCTGCACTTTTTTGCTTAATACTTCAAAACGATACCCTTCTGCCTTCAATGTTTTTAACACTTGCGGTAATACTTTCAGCGTCGCTTCCTGGTCGTGCATAAGCACAACAGGCGTTGTTCCGCTCTTTTGCACATTGTGGATCTGCTTCATTACACTGTTATAGACTTTCTGATGATCTTTCTGGTATTTCCAGTCTTCCGAATCCACATTCCAATCCCATAGATGGAATCCACCCTGACCCAGCAGTACATTACGGAATGTCGGTTTGAGATAAGGTTTACTACCATATGGCGTCCGCACGAGACTTGTTTTAACTCCGGCAACCTTGTTCAGACTTACATTGGCCTGTTGCATCTCTTTCAATCCGCTATATGCAGATTTATAGAATTTGCTCGGAACGTGAGTCACACCATGCAGACCCAATCCATGCCCGTCAGCTACGATTCGTTTGGTAGCCTTCTGAAATTTCTCCATCTGAGGACCCAGCATGAAAAACGTTGCCTTCGCATGATACTGATCCAGAATATCCAGTAACTGACCCGTATGAGCGGTTGGCCCATCATCAAACGTCAGGTATATGATTTTGGAATTTGCTTTGCTTGCACCATCCTTGGATGCAGCTGATTTGGCAGATACCGACTGCGACAGTAATAGTGGGATGATCAATAGAATTGCAAGTGTGACCATGATAGATTTACGAATATGTAGCATAATTAAAAGTCTCCCTTATGTGTTATATTTCCCCGGGTGTCCATGTTTTTCTACCTTCATCCCTTGGCGATTAATCCTAATACTATCAAAGATAGTGGCACCTGTTCTCGCTCCAAAAACTACGGTAGAGTTACACTTTTGTCAGATAAACCTAAAATTTAATACGAATTTGATAGATTTGCGCAAAATAAGATCCCGTCAGGATAGATCAATTGTGACATATCCTCTATTACCCACATTCAGAATTTTGATAGACCTTTACTCCAATTCAAGCAAATCAATACAATCATTCAATATCTGTGCATGCAAAAAAACCTGCACAAGTGCAGGCTTCTTTGTCTTCAATCAGCATATGGCATCAAACCATCATCCTTTGCATGGGGATTGCCCCCATTGCTTTCAGGATCATTACCTCATGCTGTATGTAAATGGTGTTTTGACCCTGGAATCTTATCGACTCCCTATGTGCATTTATTCAGCAGGAGCAGTGAACGAACGTTTGCCAAACTCTGCATCCAGCATGTAGAAGGCATTACTGTCTTTTTCAATGCGGCGCAGCTTCTGAATAATGTTGTCAAACAATGCTTCCTCTTCAACTTGCTCATCAATGAACCATTTCAGGAAATACATCGTTGCATGTTCACGTTCATTCAGAGCGATGTCAGCCAGATTGTAGAATTTTTTCGTGTTTTGCTGTTCATGAGCATACCCATGCTCAAATACATCCAGCATCGAAGCATATTCATTCTTCGGTTCTGGCAAAGCCGCAAGTGTGGCACGTTGTCCACGATCATTCAGGAATTTGTATATTTTCATGCCATGGAATCGCTCTTCTTCCGCTTGCACGATGAAGAAGTTCGCAAATCCATCCAGACTTTTGCTGGAACAATAGGCTGCCATAGCCAGATATACATGAGCGGAATAAAACTCAAAGTTCATCTGTTCATTTAAAGATTCTGTTAATGTTTGGCTCATAATCAAAACACCTCTTTCTTTCTCTAGGGATGGTTATATTCTAACATAACGTAAGCAGGACTAACACCGATTTTCTACAAAATTCGCCAATGACTGAACGAACAAAAAAGCTCTGCCGCGATGGCAGAGCTTCTTTCATTCTTTAGAGATATGCAATTATACCAAGAACGCTTTGGAGATGATAACCAACAGGATGAACAGAACCAGAATGGCACCTACAGAAGTGAAACCTCCGTATCCGTAGCCTCTTGTTTCTCCACCTAATACTTCGCTCATTGACCGTACCTCCTCTGCAACAGGTATGGGATATCTTATGCAGGAAGAACGACTTTGACAGGGCGGATGCCCTAATTATTCAGATTGCTGTTTTTTTCGTTCAGTACCGGGGAGATTGCACACGCATGATATCCAGAAAAGGCACCTTCGCTGTGAACTCTTCTTCGGTATACTCTACATGCACGAGTCGTGTACGGGAGTCCATTTTGACGATGACTCCTTGCACCTGATCTTCTTTGCCCCATACAGTCAACAGTACTTCCGAACGTTCCCGAAAGGCTTCAACCAACTGGTTTCCCAACTCTTCAAGTTCAAACTCATCCCGTGTAGGTCTTTTTGCTACTTTTGCTTTTGCCAATGTGGCTGCCTCCTCTACTCCGACGTCCCGATTCCACGGGTTGATTGCCGAGTTCATATTCAATTAGTATACCATTCATTTACGTTCGTGTAATCTCATGGCATCCAGAATGAGCAAATTCCTCAGACAAGTTACTGTTAACCGTGATACCTCCTATTCTTCTCCATACTCCACAATAATGCTGTACTCATTCGATCGAGTTTCGCCAGCCCGTTTTTGTCCATTCCAGTCATATGTGTACCTAGCAATCAATGCTCCTTGCAGCGTCCCCGTCTTCTCAGAAGCTAACTTCGCTACATAGGAGATGTTCTTTTCCGTTCCAGGCTCAATCACGCCCACATGCAGAACCCGTGGTGTGGAATACTCTGGTAAGCTCAATTGGATCTCACCCGTAGCTTGCCCAAGCCATCTGGCACCCTCAGGTAAAATGCACCCAAGTTGTACTCGTGCCGGCAAATTACCCGTATTCCCAACACGTACCTGAAATGTGACGGTACCTCCCTGCTCGACCAATGTGGGTGTCACTTGAACGTAAGCCTGAATTATCGGCGCTTTCAATTCGACCACAGCTTCATTGGATGTAATCATCCGCTGCACTGACCGTGAATCCGGCAATCGAAATGTATACATCAGGCTAGCATGATTCACATACCTGTAGTCATCAGGCATCGATTCATCTCGATCTGGAAGTTTCGCTTCGAACTGAATATTCAGAACCGACCGGGCTGTCAACGTCCCCAGATTAAGCCCTTTAGCCAGATTGGTTCCGGGACGTTTAACCCCATTCCAGCCCAAACTGCCTTCGACAAATGTCATACCTGTGGGCAGTACATCCAGGAGAGTTCCATCCACCGCGTAACTGCTTGCATTCGAGACGGTAATATTATATTGGACGACATCACCTAATGTGGCCGTTACCGGGAGCACACTTTTCACCACAGAGACCTGGGGCTGTATCACTTCCAGGGTAACCTGATTGGAGTAAACCGTCTCCTGCTGTCCTGCCGAAATATACGCCAGTACGGCTACACTTGATATCCCGTTTGCATCGCTTCCCCGCGTAACCTGAACCCGATATTGTATCCTAATTGAGCTTCCGGGCAAAATCTCTCCAAGTTGTATGCCCGTATCAGGCGTTACTTGTGGCGCAAACATTTCATCTACGATGACACTCGCGGGTATAAAAACAATACCTTGTGGCAAAGAAATCGTTACTTGGGCATTCGTGGCTGTAATAAAACCCGGATTGCTCACGATGACGGTGTACATGACAATATCCCCTGAGAAGGTATAGATGTGATCCGCCTGAAAGGAGATCTCCAGCCGGGATGAGACCAGATTGACCTCCACGATATTGGATTGTTCCATACCTGTAACCGTTCTGCCTTCCGGTGTCAAAAACTCATAGTTAACCTGTGCCTGATTCAGCAGCTTCAGTGCCTGAGGTAAACGCAAGATTACAACTTGGAAGTGGTATCGCAACGTGGCTCCGGGCGCGATTTCAGCTGGAGGCAATCCTCTCTCCGGTGATGCTCCCGGTAACGGAATACCATCACGCAATACACTGTTGGGAAGCAGTGCCGTCTCTGCAGATAGCTGATCCAATAGGTAAACTAGGGCCGTAAGATTTCCGGTGTTAACAATTTCAACACGGTAGATAAGAGACTGCCCCAAGGCAGCCTCTGTGACATTGCAGACTTTTCTGACTTCAAGCCTGGGGCCGATCCACGGTGTTACAACCGTATTCGAATAGGATACCTGTTCCAGTTCAGTCGCACCCGAGCTGAATCGAACCAGGGACTGATTCTTTAGCCAATGGGACAACGGACCGGAAGATTGGCTCATATCACCACAACCTCTACTCTGAATGTAACCGTAACGGAAGCACCCGCAGCAATCGAACCAAGCGTGATGCCTGTATTCGGATTCCCTGTTGGTCTTGGCACACCCTCCACCGTAACACTTCCTGGCACAAATACTGTACCGACAGGTACCGGGTCAACCATGACCACATTATTCACCACTTCAATGCCGCTATTCGTTACAACAATCGTATAGGTGATCACATCGCCGACAACGGCATCAACCGCACTGGTGCTTTTGACAACAGTCACATTTGGTGCAGATACCGGGATAACCAGAACATTCGAAGATACGGTCCCCGTCAACAGACGGCCATCGGGTGGGCTAAATGTATAGTTGGCGACCGCCTGGTTAACCAGTTGCTGATCCTGCGGCAACGAATCTACAGTCACTTCGAGGGTAACCGTTACTATAACCGTACCTCCGGACGGTATGGTACCCACAGCGATACCCGTCTCCGGATTGGCACCTGGCTGTGGAACACCATCAATCAGAACACTGTTGGGAAGCAGTACGGCTCCATTCGGTATATTGTCCGTTAATGTCAAAATTGCATCAAGATTCCCGCTATTGTTAATGGCAAAAGAATAGGTGATGGTGTCACCAATCGTTGCATTGGAAGTGCTCCCCGTTTTGGTTACGGCAATAATCGGCTGATAGATTGGTGTTACAACCGTATTGGAATACGCTGCTCCCGAGAAGACACCCGATGTGAAACTTACGGAAGACTGACTGCTCACTTGTGGTGGTGTTGGAAGCGTATTGACCCGCACTGCATACGATACCGCTATCGATGCTCCAGGCGCCAAACTACCAAGGGCTATGCCCAGCGCAGGGTTGGCCAAGGCACGTGGGGCGCCGTCCACCAGAACACTGCCTGTAACAAATGTGGTGGCTGGGTTAATCGGATCGGTGATCACAATGTTGTTTACCGGGTCAATTCCTTCATTGGTCACAACCATCTCGTATACAATCGTATCGCCCACCACAGCATCAATCACCGGAGTGGTCTTCACAACGCTGACATTCGGAGCAGATACTTGAATGTTGAGTGCGTTGGACGTAATCGTGCCTCCAAGTGTTCTTCCATCAGGCAATGTATACGAAAATGTAGCAGAAGCCTGATTGGTGATGGACTGGCTCAAAGGTAACGTCACAATCACAACGGAGAAGGTAACTAGAGTTGTTGTGGAAACGACACCAAGCGGAATACCCGAAGCTGGATCTGCACCTGGTGCAGAAGCCCCGTTAATAATAACGCTATTTGGAACAAGCTCCGTTCCTGCCGGAATGGTATCCGTTAACGTGACAGATGCGCCATAGTTCCCAGTATTGGAAATGGCGATGCTGTACACAACGGTATCCCCTACCGTTGCTATCGTCTGATCTCCCGTTTTCACTGCAGCCAGAATAGGTTGAAAGACCGGAGTTGTAACTGTATTGGAGAATGTGGTCGCTGAGAAAGCCCCTGATGTAAAGCTGACCGTGGACTGATTGTTTAACACTGCACTTGCCGGGAGCGCCGTAACCTGCACACTAAATACAACGGTTACCGTAACGCCAGGTGCGATGGAACCAAGTGTTACTCCCGTAGAAGGATTGGCACCAGGGCGCAGAACACCATCTACAAACACGCCGGTTGGCGCAAGAACGGTACTTGTGGGCACTGCATCCGTGAAAACCACATTGTTGACCGTTGCAATTCCGTTATTGGTTACAGCGATGCTATACGTTACGATATCACCAACAGATACCGCCGTTGAAGTTGTGGATTTGACGACATCGACATCCGGTGCCGATACGGTAATGGTCAACACATTGGATAGAACAGACTCCGTGATGTTTCGCCCATCCGGCAATGTATATGATAGAGCTACCGAAGCCTGATTCACCAGTTGTTGCGGACTTGGCAGCGTATCAACAACCACTGAAAAGGTAATGGTGGTCGTAGCTCCGGGAGCCACATTGCCTGCGGGTATGCCCGTTGCTGGATTTCCTGCTGGCAGCGGTTGGCCGTTCACAATAACGCTATTTGGAACAAGGATGGTTCCGGCTGGAAGGTTATCTGTCAGGTTAATCTGGGCTCCATAGTTTCCCTGATTGCTCACGGTTATCGTGTAGCTGACCGTATCCCCAACAGTAGCATTTTGTGTACTGGCTGTTTTTTGTGCTGAAAGAATAGGCTGATACACCGGAGTGACCACGGTATTGGAAAAGGTTGTACTTGAGAATGTACCTGAGGTGAAACTGACCGTAGAGCGATTGCTCAACTGATCACTTGGCGGGATCGCGTCGACACGGATACTGAATGTGACCGTCGCGGACGTTCCGGGCCCCAATGTACCAAGGGGTACCCCACCTGCCGGATTGGCTCCGGGTTGCGCAACCCCATTCACTGTGACACTCCCTGTAACGAAGGAGGCTCCAGCTGGAATCGGGTCCGAAAACTGAATATTGTTCACCGGTGCAATTCCGCTGTTGGTCACCAGAATGGAATAGGTCACCGTATCGCCTACCGTAGCCGCAGTGGAAGCTGTACTTTTGACAACAGCGACGTTTGGTGACGAGACCGGGAACGTGAGTGTATTCGATGTGGCTGAGCCAGTCAACGTCCGCCCATCTGGAGGTGTAAATGTAAAGGATGATGTAGCAAAATTGCTAAGCTGCTGTGGAGATGGAAGTGAATCCACAACAACGGCAAACGTGACAACAGCCGTCGCCCCCGCGGCTACAATGCCTACCGGAATGCCTGCTGCTGGCGTCGCTCCAGGTTGTGGTACACCAGATACCACAACACTGTTGGCTACTAAAGTAGTCGCAGCAGGAATGGTATCGGTCAAGGTAACATTTGCCTCCAGATTGCCTGTGTTGCTGACCGTTACCGTGTATACAACCGTATCACCTACGGTCGCATTTACGGTATTTGCCGTTTTGACAAGTGAAATCTGCGGTTGTATGACCGGAGTCTGAGTGGTATTGGACGATGATGACCCTGAAAATGAACCGGATGTGAAGCTGACCGTCGACTGATTGTTAATCTGCGAAGGAATCGGCATGGTAATCGTCACCTCAAAAGTTACGGTAACCTCGGCTCCTGGAGCCAACGTACCGATTGGAATGCCGGCGGTCGGATTGGAGAGCGGGAACGAAGTCCCGTTCACAATGACACTTCCGGGTACAAATGGGGTATTCGAAGGAAGAGGATTGACATATACCACATTATTAACGGCTACTGTGCCGTTATTACGAATAACAGATGTGTATCGAATGACATCCCCGACTACGCCGTACTCTACATTGTCACTGTTGACAATCGTAACATTGGGGAGAGACACTGGAATAGTGATGGTGTTTGATGACGAGAAACCGGCAACCGTTCTCCCACTTGGAAGCGTGTAGGCAAACGAAGCAACCGCCTGATTAATTACCTGTCTTGCATCTGGCAAACTGGTAACTGTCGCAACAAACGTGACCGTTGCACTGGAGGCAACGGCAATCTCTCCTAGACTGATTCCCGTCTCCGGGCTGACCCCAGGTGTAGGTACGCCATTAATAATGACACTATTCGTACTGAATACTGCTCCTGCTGGGATGGGATCTGTCAAAGTAACCGTTGCGGCAATATTTCCTGTATTGTTAATCTGGATGGTGTAATTAAAGGAATCGCCTACCGTCAAGCTCGTTGTACTTGCTGATTTCACCACTTGCATAACGGGCAGGAATACGGGTGTATTTACGGTTATAGAAGAAGAAACACCATTAAAACTGCCTGATGTAAATGCTGCATTGGCCTGGTTACTAACCAAACCCGTAGATGGAACGGAATTCACTCGGGTCTGATAGGTCACAGTTACACTGCTTGAGCTATTCAATGTACCCACTGCGATTCCCGCAACGGGGCTTGCGCTGGGAACAGCAGATCCATTAATCGTGACACTACCCGGGACAAATTCAGCGCCGGATGGTGCATCCGAAATCACCAGATTTTGTACTGCACTAATTCCTGCGTTTGTTGCAACAACGGTATACGTAAGCACATCTCCAACTGTCGCATCCGGTGTGTTTACTGTTTTACTAAGAGAAATATTGGGAGCCGATGCAGATATACGAACGATATTGGATGAGCTGCTGCCTGAGAGATTCCTTCCACTTGGAAGCTGGTACGTATAACTTGCTGTCCCTTGATTCTCCAGTGTCGGGGGAGTCGGAAGTGTGGTGAGTGTAGCGCGAAACACCACCGTAGCCGTAACTCCCGGTAGGAGGCTGCCCAGTGTTATTCCGGTTAATGGGCTGGTTCCAGGACGTGCAGTACCATTCACAGTTACCGAATTCGGGACAAACGTCAGCCCCGCTGGAATCGTATCCGTCACATTCACTTGAGTCGTTATATTCCCACTGTTCGTGACCACAAGTGTGTATGCAATCTGATCCCCCAGTGACGCATTGGTTTGGCTTGCCGACTTGTTGATACCGACAACAGCTTGGTATACAGGGGTTGTAATGGAATTGGAGTTGGAAATACCCGTGAACGCACCAGAACTATAGGACACTACCGCTCGATTGACTAACGAACCTGAAGCAGGCAAAGACTGCACATTCACCTGAAACGTCACCGTTGCAGAACTTCCGGCCGCCAATGTCCCAATAGAGATACCACTGCTCGGATTCGCAGACGGTACGACAGTTCCCCTTACGGTTGCACTGCCGGGAACAAAAGTTATTCCAGCAGGGAGCGCATCTGTAAGTACCACATTGTTAATCACCTGAATACCGCTGTTGGTAGTAACTACGGTGTACGTGAAGGTCTCCCCGACAGCAACATCTGTGACTGATGCTGATTTTACCGTGGTCACATTGGGCAATGTTACCGGGATTGTTAAGGTATTCGAGGCGATGTTTCCCGTTATCGTCCGACCATCAGGTGAATTGAAGGAATAAGAAGCTGTCGCCTGATCCACAAGAGTCGGCGGTGTCGGCAAGCTTGTTACAAGTACCTGAAAAGTCACGGTATTGGCACTTCCTGCCGCGAGGCTCCCCAGATTAACGCCGGTAACCGGATTGGCGCCAGCAATCACATTTCCATTCAGACGAAAGCTGCCTGCTACATATGAGCTACCACTTGGAATGTTATCCCTCAATGTAACGTTGGCAGCAACATTCCCTCCGTTGTTCACTTGCAGTGTATAGGTTACCAGGTCACCCACCGTGGCATTGGTGGTACTCGCCGATTTCACAATGGACAGGTTTGGCGAATAAACCGTAAGGGTGGAGTTGTTGGACGGAATAACTCCGGTAATGACCGGCCCCCCTGCTACACTTTGAAATGTAAAGGCTGCATTGGCCGAATTCACCAGTTGCAGGATGCTTGCATCCTGACCGATGAGTGCTCGATAGGTTACAACAACACTGCTGGATAAAGTTAACGAACCCAGCGGAATGCCTGCCGTCACATCAAGTGTTGGACGGGATACACCTGCAACCGTGACACTCCCTGGAATAAAAGTAAGACCTGCAGGAAGTGAATCGGATAAAACAACACTGGCCGCACTCGCAGTGCCTGCATTGGTAACGGTAACCGAATATAGAATACTATCTCCGGCAACTGCACCGGCGGCGACCGTTGCCTTAGCCAATGTGATCTTGGGTGCATTAATATCAACTTGAATTGCATTGGCGTTGACAATGTAGGCATCCCCCGAGGTGGTTAATGTCAACACCGCAGATGACTGGTTATTGATCAGTCTTGCTGAAACATCCACATTGGTAATATCCCAGCCTTGACGTCCACCGATAATATTTGTACCTGGAGCTCCGTTGATCTGATTTCGTGTCCCAAACGTTCCTGTTGTATTAAGCGCTCCGGTATCTCCGTTAATCTGAGAAGCAAAAAAATTCGCAGCTAGATTATTGGGCCCGGACAAAGCAACCGATGTAGCTGAAGTTGGCCCGAATAATGCCTGGTCACCGGTCCGGTTCGCGTCGCCCTCCTGCGCACTGAACAGTATTCTTCCTCCCAACACACCGGAAAGGGGCGTTGCAAATCCAGTCAGTGTGGTAACGACAGGTGGTGAAGTGGATTGAACGAGTACGCCCCCTGCACGCAAAGACATGTTGCGAAAAGGCAGATTGGGATTCTGATAAATGACTCCAAGTGTCCACCCCGCATGATTGGCCGTGGAATCATTTGTAATAACAATAGTCCCTACCACTGCTCCGGTGATATATGTACCTGCTCCCCCATTTTGTACAAGTGTGGTCACATTGGCGGAACGTACATAGCCAGCAGCACCGCCCCCCAGATCAAATTGATTGTAGGTAAGTGGATCAGGGGTTACACTGGAAGTCCCTGCTGGAGTAATAAACGTAACCGGATTGTTGATGGCAGCACTCAGATTGACTGTACCATTGATGTAACTGCCGCCCCAGATCAATTCTGCATACAGAACAGTACTTCCAGCAGGTAGTGTAAGAATGGCTGCTGAACTGTTGCTCTGATACAGGCTTGTCGTTCCCAGTGGATAGGTGCCGTACTGGAGGCTGGTGTTGGTTGTGATAAAACCTCCAATACTGTCCTGTGTTCCGGGTACTCCCGCTGTTTCCGAACGACTCAGTCCAAGCGTATTTCCTGTAAATGTAATTGCTCCCGTAGCATTAACGGTTGAACGAACGACAAGAGGAATGAAGATCACCTCCCCTTCATCAATGATTTCCTACATATGGAACGGAGCCATGTATATAGTCTATGAGTGTATCGTTGAGTTTTGTTTGTCCTCCATAAAAAGTTTGTGACACCTCGAAACTTCTGTCAGTCTTGTTCTCACATAACAGTTAAATACATTTGCGTTTTGTTCATTGTGATTTATAATTATCATATACGAGAGTAATTCTGTCGTACCATTATGATGCAGTCAGCGGTGATATATGAAAGGTTTCCATACGCACAATAGCCACATTCCAACAGAGTACGAGTTCAAACATTCCAAATGGATTCAAAAAATGCTCCATGCCTACTGGGTTGTTATCATTGCACATTTCGCCATTCAGATTGGCTGTTTCCTGTTTCTGGAGTATGATCGCACACCTATAGATTTCTTGATGAATGTCCTGTTCTGGCCAACGGCCGTCAGCAGTTCATGCATTTTGTTTGCAAGTTGGGTTGATCGGCGCTTCAGTTCATATTCCTTTTACACCATGTCTATAGCCAGCACGGTTATCGCCTGGACGATTATTCATGTCAATTATGACATTCGGATTATATTAGCAATCTGTCTGTTGCCCATCTTTGCTTCGGTGCTGTTCTTCAGTAAAAAAAGAGTCTGGATTGTCTTTCTGATGCAGATGACTGGTTACTTTCTGGTTTTGTTCGATCCGGCCTACCGGTTGTACCTGTCTTCATTTGACATGGTATCCATTCCTGCTTTTCTAATCCTAGGTACATATGTAGCACAGGTTATCGTAACCAGCGGCGTTGAGGTGCTCGATGATCTTCAGGCAAGCATGCTTGCCAAGCAGGACCTTATTGTGCGAAATGCCATTATGACCAAACAGTCCAAAACAGACGGTTTAACCAACCTTTATAATCAAAGCTCATTCAAGGATTATTATGAAAAAGCATTTGAGTATGCCAACAGTGGCATGAGTCTGCATCTGGCCCTGATCGATATTGATGACTTCAAATCCATTAATGATACGTATGGTCATCGGGTTGGAGACATCATTCTGGAGAAAGTGTCCCTGATCATTCAGGAAACCATTACCTCAAGTGATATTGCAGCACGGTACGGGGGCGAAGAGTTCGCCTTATTGATGTTTGAGCAATCTTTCAAGCAGGCCTATGCCTTGGTGGAACAGATTCGTCAGAAGATTGCCCTGATGGGCCACCTGGAACTTGAAGGAGCTACCATCACCGTGAGTATCGGTCTCAAAAGCTATAGCCCTAATCTAACCAAAGACAAATTGTTCGAGGAAGTGGATGCCTGTCTGTATGCCGCGAAACGAACAGGTAAAAATAAAACCGTAACATCACTTGATCTGACTTCATCCTTGGCAGAGAAAATATAAATAAAAAAAGTTGTGCTGTACACCGGAATTCCGGTTTGTACAACACAACTTTTTTTGGGTCTGAATACGATCAGCACGCCGATCTTCTTCATACGTCTATGTTTTCATTCCGCCCATTCCCAGCGATGGCGATTTTGCTCCAGCATCGGATGCAGGTATTCGGACGATCCGTCAATGATGAGACGCAGCTCTTTGATCCAATCCTTGAAGGAATCAAATGAAGCAAACAGATTCGCCATCTCTATCGTCAAATACAGAAAGTGAGGGGCTGGATATTCCGCAGTGATATGGCGCAGCGCGCTATCCACAGGTGTATATTTCTTTCTCTTGCCCTCAAGCCCCTCCACACGTATACGTGAAGTTGGATGTTCCCGCCGCCAATCATGCAGGCGGTCTTCTCTTTTGTAATATGCCTGTATCGAATCCTTGCTCATTCGTTTAAACGTGCTCTCGTGTAAAGGATACAGCACAAGCTGTATGAATGAACGGGTATCTACCGTTGCAGCGGCGCGCTCGAGTTGCTCATCAGTCACATGTTCAAACGAGTCATAAAAAGTCAGTGTGCCTTTTCGGCTGGCCGCAGGTGGCTCATAACCATAAGGTACAGATGTATATTTTCCAGACATTTCACCCCTCCTTGTTTATACGCACATTCGCACAAAGGTGATTGGGATAACCCAGCTAATGTTATTATACGCTAACGATCTTGCTTCAACTCGGAATAAAATGTCATTCTGTTCTTGCCTGCACGTTTGGACTCATACAAAGCTTCGTCCGCCATCCGAATAATCTCACTTGGGTTGTCGCTGTTGGTTGGATATTCAGCACCTCCGATACTACATCCAATTCGAATGCGCTCGTATTCAATAATAAACGGCTTGTTCAGACTTTGAATGATGGCTTCTGCATAAGCCATGGCTTCTTCCCTCGGATGACTTCCAACAGACTGAAGTACAATCAGGAATTCATCTCCGCCCAATCGGACTGTTATCCCCTTCACCTGAACAAGAGCAGACAGTCGCTGGGCCACTTTCTGTAACAACACATCTCCAGTCTGATGTCCAAGTGTATCGTTGACCCGTTTGAATCCATCGAGATCCAGATAGAGAAAAGTCAGCGTGTGATTTTCACTTTCGGTCTCCAGAGACTCCTCCAGATACACTTCTAGGGCAGTGCGATTCGGCAGTCTAGTCAACTGATCAAAATGCGCCAGATTCTGCATCACGACCAGCTCTGAGTTTTTATTCATAAGAGAGGTCAGCATATCCCGAAGTGAACGGGACAACACTTCAATCTCCTTAATCCCCTTAATCGCAGGAATCTCAAGCTCTTCCCCTGCACGCAGTCGATTGGCTACTCTGGTAAGACGCACAAGTGGGGCAGAGATCAGACGTGAGACAACCCAGCCAATCAGTGCAAACAGCACGGTAACGGCGAGTCCAGACCACACATTAAACCACATCAGGTCAAACACAGAAGCAAAAGCAGATGACTTGACTTGACGAATGACTACAGTCCAGCCTAATCCGGGATAATCCAGATGGCCCTGGCTGTAGGCAAACCCTGTCACATATTCATTACCATCAGGCCACTTTTCAATGGACCAACTGCTTTTGTTGAGCTGGGCCTCTTCGATGCCAGGCAATACCAACGGTTTACCGACCCATTCCTTCGGCCCGAGCAGCACTGTATGTTCCTTTTTGCTCACGATAAAAAACTCAATGTCCTTTTCTTCCCTTTTTAATGGGGCAAGTACGGATTCCTCGACTTCCTTCGCCCATTCCCAGCTTAAATGTGCAGCGAGCACACCTTGAATCATTCCTTTGCTATCCTTCAGCGGAAAACTGATATCGACAAATTGCAACGGCTCTCCCGTTGGATTTGGAAGCAGCTTGGCAAGAAGTACTGCATTATGCACATCTCCAATGAATTTACCCTTGATTCCCTCCTGATACACAGGTCGCTCTGATAAATTTTCCCCAAGCAAGATACCATCCGTAGCAGCTAACACTTTTCCCTTCGGGTCCATGAATCCAACCCATGAGAATGAGGGAAAGCTATCTTGTAACTGATCCAGCAGCATCTGAATCTCATCAGGTTGGAATTCATCTTCCAACGAAGCCATTTGGCCCAGCAGGTCCAGTTCACCCGCGCGAGCCGACATGAATCGATCCAGCTTGTCCGAAGCCTGTGAGGCCGTGCCTGTAAGCGAGTGACCAATCTCAGTCTCTACAGCAACAAATGACTTTTGGCTAAAAATAGACCCAATCGTCAGGGTAACCAGCAAGGATAACACAGCAAAGATGACTGTAAGCACAGTGCTAATTTTGAATGACATTACTTCCTCCATTACACGGTGAAACCATCTTGCTTCTCAACATAACTATGCTGTAAAGAGTACACGGAATGTCACCTATTCGTTTTCATATTTATCGGAACTTGTGTGTTTTTTTATTATACATGCCCATACAATATTATACTGAAATCTTCACCGTGTTTCTTCCATTCAAAGAATAGACACGATTCTGTATATACATACTTGGGTTATGAATATAGAGAGCAAGCATATCCTTCAAAGGATCATGCGCCTGTATGTCACAGAGAGAGTAATCGAAATACTAAACATTGGGGGTGTAATGTTGAGCCTGCTTCATGTTGCTGTTATTCTGCCTTTTGCCGCTGGCATTCTTCTTGCCATGCTGCATCGTTTCTTCCGTAAAAACCATTTGGGATGGCCGGTTCTCCTTGTCCCGGCACTATTATTTGTATACTTTGCGAGTCTCATACCCGCTGTGTCACAGCGCAATACCGTATCCGGAAATATCCCGTGGATTCCTTCACTGGACATTGGATTTAACCTGTATCTGGACGGTCTGAGCCTCATGTTGACACTGCTGATCACCGGAATCGGTGTCCTCGTTGTTCTCTACTCCATCTTCTACATGGATATGAAAGAAGCGCTGAACCGTTTCTACCTGTATCTGTTGATGTTCATGGGAGCCATGTTGGGCGTGGTGCTGTCTGATAATATGATCGTGCTCTACGGATTCTGGGAATTGACCAGTATTACGTCATTTTTGTTGATTGCATTCCATTACAAACGTAAAGCCTCGACTTCAGGAGCACAAAAATCATTCCTGATTACGGTATTTGGCGGTTTCGCCATGCTTACCGGATTCATGATGATGTATCTCATTACCGGAACGTTTAGTATTCGTGCCACCATTACAGGATTGGGGCAGTTTCAGGAAAGCGCACTATTTCTACCCGCACTTATCTTGATCCTGATTGGAGCTTTCACCAAGTCAGCTCAGTTCCCGTTCCATATCTGGTTGCCGGATGCCATGGAAGCTCCGACACCTGTGAGTGCCTATCTTCACTCAGCCACCATGGTCAAGGCCGGACTGTACGTTGTAGCACGGTTTACACCAATCTTCGGTGGACAGGGACTCTGGTTCTGGCTCGTTACCGGCGTTGGTCTTCTGACTTTGTGTTATGGATCATTCCTGGCGGTGAAAAAAAACGATCTCAAAGCGATTCTTGCCTATTCGACCATCTCTCAACTTGGTCTGATCATGTCCCTCTTAGGGGTTGGATCTGCTGCTCTCTACTTCGGATATGGCGAATCCTCTGCGATGTACACTGTGGCAATAACTGCTGCGCTGCTTCACCTGTTTAATCATGCAACCTTCAAGGCCGCTCTGTTCATGGTCGTCGGGATTGTTGATCATGAAACGGGTACACGTGACATTCGGAAGCTCGGTGGACTTGCTTCATTCATGCCAATTACATTCACCGTGGCATTGATCGGTTCACTTGCCATGGCGGGTATTCCGCCCTTCAACGGATTCCTGAGCAAGGAGTTATTCTTCCAGGCGATGGTGGAAGTCACGCATCTGCGAATCTTTGGACTTGGTTCCTGGAGTGTTCTATTGCCGGTATTCGCTTGGCTTGCAAGTGTGTTTACTCTGATCTATGCGCTAATTATCGTGTTCAAAACATTCCTCGGTCGTAGCCAAAGCGAGATCCCTGCCGAGAAGCTGCACGAAGCGCCCGCTGGCATGCTCATTCCGCCTGTTGTTCTAGGTGTTCTTGTCGTTGTATTCGGACTCTTCCCGAATCTGCTGGCCGGATCACTGATTGAACCGGCAATGGCCGCTGTGCTTCCATCCCTCTTGAATGGAAATGAGCGCTTCGATGTACATTTCTCCCTGTGGCATGGATGGACTCCGGAACTGATTATGACGATCGGAGTTGTGATTCTCGGAATCACTCTCTACAAGCTGTTGCCACGATGGAGGAATATTTATGAGCATTATCCACAAGGATTAACAATTAACAATATGTACCATGTCGTGCTGGATAATCTTCAGCATTATGCACGCAAATGGACGGAAGCCTATATGAATGGCTCGGTTCGTAATTATCTCGTTTACATTTTCTCATTCACGGTCGCGTTGCTGGTCTATGCTTTCTTCCGTTCAGGAGAAAATATTACCTGGAATCTGCAAGGCAATGCACCTTACTCATTCTATGAGGTGGTACTGCTAGTCACACTCATCGGTGCTGCAGTTTCGATTCCTTTTGCCAAGAACAGACTGTCGGCAGTCATTATGACCGGAGCGGTTGGTTACCTTGTAACTCTGCTTTTCGTACTCTTCCGGGCGCCAGATCTGGCGTTGACGCAAATGATTGTTGAGACGGTATCTGTGGCACTGTTCCTGCTCTGCTTCTACCATCTGCCTGAGCTTCAACGTGGCAAATCAAGCCGCAGTTATCTCACGGTAAATATGATCGTAGCGATTGCAGTCGGGATCGTGATGACTTTTGTTGCACTGGCCGCAAGCGGAACAGCATCACTGGACAGCATTTCTACCTTTTTCCTTCAGGAAGCGTATGACTCGGCTGGTGGTAAAAATGTCGTGAACGTGTTGCTGGTAGATTTCCGTGGCTTCGATACGTTATTGGAGATTATGGTGCTTGGCGTTGCTTCATTATCCATCTACTCCATGATTAATCTGAACCTTGAAGCAAAAGATCTCGGAGCCCGCTTGAAGTTCCGTAAGAAGGACGAAAGTAAGGAGTCCGAACCTGCTCTGGATGATGAAACGGACAATACGAAAAAGTACGGTAACCGGGAACGCAGCTCATCTTCGTGGGATACTGTACCCTTGCAAAGTAATGATGTATTGCTGCAAACGACTACCAAGGTTGTTGTGTTCATCATACTGACGTTTGCCATGCATCTCTTCTTTGCAGGTCACCACAATCCGGGCGGAGGTTTCATCGGCGGCTTAGTCACAGCGGCAGCGCTCGTATTGATCGCTCTGGCATTCAGTACTGATACGATACGCAAAGCCTTACCCGTTGACTTCCGTATTCTAACAGGAATCGGATTGGGTATAGCCTTACTGACGGGCGCAGGTTCATTTATTTTCGGAGTTCCGTTCCTCAGTCAAACCTTCGGCTATTTCGAACTTCCTTTGCTAGGAGAGACAGAGCTCGCCACGGCCATGCTGTTTGATCTTGGCGTGTATCTCGCTGTCCTGGGTGTCACCATGACCATCATTCTACAGATCGGGGAGGATCGCTGATATGGAAATATTGATGTGTATAGCCGTTGGCATTCTGTTTGCGGTTGCCGTCTTTTTAATCTTGTCGCGGAGCCTGCTCCGCATCGTACTTGGCATGTCCATACTAACTCATGGCGTGCATCTGCTCTTGATCACCATGTCACGTCTCAAAACCGGGGCACCACCCCTGCTTGGGGAGATGGCTGAACGTTATGTCGATCCTCTTCCTCAGGCTTTGATACTGACTTCGATTGTTATTAATTTCGGACTCACTGCGTTCTTCTTTGTTCTCTCCTATCGTTCTTATCTGAAGTTGAAAACAGATGATATGGAAGAAGTAAGGGGGCGCCCATATGAATAATCTCGTCGTTCTGCCGATTCTGTTGCCTTTGATTACAGGTGTTCTGGCTCTGCTGTTTTTCCGGAAAACGAATATCCAGCGGATCATTAGTGTCATCGGACTTTTGTTTACCGCAGCAGTTTCAACGATACTCATTACTCGTGTGACTCAAACTGGAGTTCTAACGCTTAATATGGGCGGTTGGGCACCTCCCTATGGTATTGTGCTCGTTGCGGACATGGTGTCTGCGTTGCTTGTTGTTGCTGCTTCCATCATTGCACTGGCGTGTCTGCTGTATGCGTTCCGCAGTGTGAACAAGGAGCGGGAAGAGCACCACTTTTATCCGTTCTTTCATTTTCTGATCGCGGGCGTTAATGGTTCATTCCTAACCGGAGATTTGTTCAATTTGTTTGTCAGCTTTGAACTGATGCTCATCTCTTCCTATGCACTGATCGTATTGGGAGGTACGGAAAGACAGCTTCGCGAAACGATCAAATATGTCTTGATTAACATTGTTTCTTCAGCTCTTTTTGTCGCTTCCATCGGCTTCCTCTACTCCATTACTGGCACACTGAACATGGCAGATTTGTCCGTCAAAATTGCTGAAGTGGGACAGAGCGGAGTCATTACCTTAATTGCTGTTCTCTTTCTGATCGTATTTAGCATCAAGGCCGGGCTGTTCCTGTTCTTCTGGCTGTCGGGCTCTTATGCGGCACCACCTGCTGTCGTCACTGCATTGTTCGCAGGATTGCTTACCAAGGTTGGCTTGTACGCGATTGTGCGAACATTCACACTGATCTTCTATCATGATCCTGATTTCTTCCATGCACTAATTGGATGGATGGCTGGAGCAACGATGGTCCTGGGTGTCATCGGTGCGATCTCATACCGCGATGTAAACAAGATTCTCATCTACAACGTGGTCGCAGGTGTAGGGTTTGTCGCTTTCGGTATGGCCTCGGCCAGTCGCCCTGCACTGGAAGGTCTGCTCTTCTATATGCTGCATGATATGTTGATCAAAACATTGCTCTTCCTGCTCGGCGGTGCCTTGATCGCTGTTGCCGGAACATCCAAACTCGACAACATGGGTGGGCTAATCCATCGCTATCCGCTGCTCGGCTGGATGTTCTTCATTAGCGCACTTGCCTTGGCAGGTTTGCCGCCATTTAGTGGATTTCCAGGGAAGTTGCTTCTCTTTGAAGGAGGCTTGCAGGCAGGCTTGTATGGTCTGACCGGCATTGCGGTGCTTTCGAGCTTGTTGATGTTATATTCGGTACTACGCATCTTCATACAAGCGTTCTGGGGCGAACCACCTGCCGGGGTTACAAGACGCCCTTACGCGGTGAACGGCCTGCTGATTCCTGCCGGAATTCTGTTTGTATTCATCATCGTAATGGGTGTGGGGGCTGAAGGCATGTTCCAATTGACCTCCCGCGCAGGCGATATTCTACTGCATCCCAATATTTATATTGATGCCGTATTGAAGGAGTAGATGTCTATGGCCTTTCAGATTGTACTGAATCTTATCATTGCTTTTGTATGGATGTTTCTGAACAACGCCTGGAATGGTGTTGGTTTTCTCATAGGTTACCTGCTCGGGCTGCTTCTCATCGGGGGGATGCGCCGATTCTTCCCCCAGCGCTTCTATATTGTGAGAGTCTGGGCCATCATCAAACTGATTAATCTGCTGTTCAAGGAATTGGTGCGAGCCAGCATTGAGGTTATACGCCAGATTATCAAGCCCAAGTTAGATATAAGGCCCGGTATTTTTACGTATAAAACTCAATTGTCCTCGGATTGGGAGGTTACTCTGCTCTGCTTACTGATCTCATTGACACCAGGTTCTCTGCCGCTTGAGATCTCGGGTAATCAACGTAAACTGTTTATTCACGCACTGGATATCAAGGATGAACAGAAAATGAGAGATGATATCCAAAATACATTTGAAAAAGCAATAATGGAGGTGACGCGTTAATGTTATCCTCACTGTTGTTCATCTCATTGCTCATTCTCTCCTTAGCCATTCTGGGTTGCTTGTACAGGGTGCTTCGGGGACCATCCATGGCTGACCGGATCACGGCACTGGATACCATTGGTATCAATGTGATTGCCATCGTTGCCGTTCTGTCGATGATGCTGCAAACCCAAGCCTATCTGGATATTATCTTGCTGATTGGTATTTTGGCCTTTCTAAGTACAGTAGCATTTGCACGTTATATTGAACGGGGGGCGGTATTCAAAAATGATGGAGATCGTTAAAGTAGCCGCTGAAACAGCTATAGGTCTACTCGTACTGCTCGGTGCACTACTCAGTGCACTCAGTGCATTCGGACTTATTCGTCTGCCTGATGTATATCTACGTGCCCATGCCGCAACCAAAAGTATGACGCTTGGTGTGTTCTGTGTATTAAGCGCTACATTTTTCTACTTCTGGTATTTCGATAACTATATCAGTGCCCGCTTGTTGTTAGGTATCCTGTTTGTATTCATCACGGCTCCGGTTGCCGGACATCTGAACGGACGGGCCGCCTATCGCACAGATGTACCGCTGTGGGAGCAGAGCGTGCAAGATGAACTGGAACCCTTGTTAAAAGGGAAAAAAGTGAACCATGAAGCCAAGGATATGATGGAGTAATCCCCAGCCTAGGCATAACAAATACCCCCGAGGATCAGCCGCCCGTTTCGCGGCATGTTCCCGGGGGTATTTTTCATACACGGATCAACACTGATTATACAGACAGATTAAGTAGCATAGCATAGTCAGAATCCATTCAGTCCCTGTCTTCTCAGATCCGCAGCCACAATACGCGCAAGCTCCGCAGCCCCTTGACGATTCGGATGCAGACTATCCCCTGTCATATATAGAGCAAGTGTTGCCGCAGGACCAATGGACGTGAAATAGGCAGAACTTAACTTATTCAGTTCAACAAGGGTAACTCCCTCTTCCTGAGCGAGTGCACGTGTGGATTGATTGTACCAGCGGTTCTCCGCTTGATGCACATTGGCTGTATTAAAGTCCGTTGCCCGGCCCTGAGGTGTTGAGAGGATCACCGTTGCTCCTTTATTCTTCGCCAGACGCACCATATCCCGCATAATCTCCTTGAACTGCGCCTCCGTTGTATTGTTCTTGGCATTGGTATCGTTAATTCCGAATTGCAAAATAAAATAATCTCCCGGCTTGATATACTTGAGAATCGCTTCCATCTGACCATCATCGCGGAAGCCTCTCGCAAATTGACCACTTGACGCCATATTTCGAACCTGGAAGGTGGAATTGTTCACATAGGACGGAAACAGCTGTCCCCAACCTCCTTGTACACTGCTACCCAGCGGATAGTAATTACATACCGTTGAGTCACCACCAATGTAGATCGTGCGGTTGGTAACGGTCTGATTGGATAACTTCCGGATTTCGAGTGCACTAAGTGTGAAGGCGGTACCTGTCTTTCCTTCTGTAACCAGCAGGTTTAATTGCCCGTCAGTCACCGGAATTTGAAACTGGTCCGTTGCCCCGTTGCCCGTCATATTGATGATCTGGTAGACACCTTCTGCAGCCACGCTGGCTCTGGCAGTATTGCCCAGGACCACTTTAACTTCATATAGGCCATTGGACAGATTCACATTGAAGGTATTGGTGCTCTTGGTGCCGTAAGTCAGAAACTGCACAGCGTCACTCTTAACCCCGCTTCCTGAGGCAGACACATTCCTCATCTGTGCAGGTGTGTTGAAGCCATAACCTTTCGTAGGCGTATAAGCATCTCCTGCGGACACGCCTGTGTAACCGCTCTCAACAGCACCCGAACCAAAATCAAATCTGTAATTGTCCGTTGCCGCTTCGGCGACTTGCCCTCCACTGCTTCCCAAACCGATGCCCATTGTACTCGCAAACAGAACAAAACAGAGCAGAAGCTTTACCGATATTGACCATTTCATCACTGAATTCTCCTCTCGAATCAGAATTATATTAGTTGACGATCCTCAGCTTCACAGAACTTGGTCAAGCCAATCATAGGCTTTCGCTCCGCTAATCTCATGTCCACCCGTAAAGAAATCCGCATCCAGTGATTCTGATGCTCCCGCCTGCTCATATATGTGTGTCAAACGGGCATGCGCCTCTCTCGCTGCATGGATGGGGAACACCTGATCATCACTTCCGGCTTCAATAAAAAGTGGTCTAGGCACAATCAGGCCGATGAGATCCGGCAACTCCGCTTCACGCAGGATACCTGGCACATAGTTGTCCAGACAATGGTTCCGATCCAATATGCTGCCCTGGAATGTATTTGCATAACCACTTACCACAGTTGCCCGGAACCGTTCATCTAACGCAGCTGTAAATGCGGTCACCAGACCGCCGCCCGAGATACCCATGCTTCCAATTCGCTCCGAATCCACTTCTGGCCGAGTCGATACATAATCCAATACACGTGTTGTTTCATACACCCTATGACCGGCAAGGGTCTTCCCCACCATGAGCAGATGCGCAGCAATCTTCGTACAGGAACTTACCCCTGGTGGCGCATCGCGGTCCTCTTCCAATCTTCGATCACCAAATCCGAGCAACTCTGGAGCCGCAACCACATATCCACGCTTCACAAGTGCTACTGCAAAGTCCTTGTGTAATCCGGGCTCTCCTGTCCGTGGCGACCCATCTGATTCCATGCCCGATATCTCTCGGCTACCGTAGCCATGCCCATGACAAGCAACGATAGCAGGTCTCTTGGTATCAGTAACGCTTCCATCACCCGGAATTAATAAATATACAGGCATGCGCAGTCCTGCATAGGTCGTGATTTCAATCCGCTCCCGAATATATCCGTCACATGTAATGCGCTCCAGTAAGACAGGATTCAGTGCGGCCGCCATCGTGGGAAAACCGCCCAGCCGTTCTTTCACACGTGTACGTAACTGACTGCGCCATAACTCCAGGGGTTGATCAGCATGATATGCGGAACGACCACGTAGATTCGTTTGTTGTTGTAGATAGGCTTCAATATCAGACATGGGCCTGTGTCCCTCCTGTTTTTCGTAGGATAACGTAGATATAAGACTGTCATATGGAATTAATCCCATCCATTATAGAACATCTATGTCTCCCATGAATTGAACATGTTTGCCTGTTTTGAATGGAATCACATGATTTCTAGCCAAAAAAAGGATATCTCCAACCTGAAGACAGGTTACGGAAATACCCTTCATTTCATCTGACCTGGTAGCCACCAGTTCCACCTGCCCATTAATTTCATCAATGCAGGTACCAGTATTAGACGGATTAATGTAACGTCAATCAACACCGCTGCCGTGATTCCGATCCCTAACTGCCTCACACCTGCGACTTCAGCAAAGGCAAACGGCACAGTCACCGCAAGCAGAATGGCCGCTGCGGAGGTAACCAGACGGCCTGTAGAAGCCAATCCCTGTTGGACAGCCACATCACTGTCTCCGGTTCGTCTATACACTTCCTGAATGCGGCTAAGCATAAACACACCATAATCCATGGATATGCCAAACACCAATCCTGCAATGAATACAGGAATCATAATGGCAATGGCTGACGGCTCCATCCCCAGATGTCCTTCATTAAACACCCACACCAATATGCCAAATGAAGCGGCTAAGCTGAGCAGATTCATCAGAATTGCCTTGATTGGAATGAGCATCGATCGGAATGCCGCCAGTAACACAAGATAATTGGTGACCACTACAAATACCAGCACTTTGGGCAGTTGACTTGTGACTTCCTGCATTATTTCATACTGCTTGGCAGCTTCCCCACCATAACGTAGTTTTACGTTATTGAAACCTGGTGCATGATCCCTATTCCTTATTCGTTCCAGCCAGTCTGCAACCTGTTCCGACCCAGGCTCCCCGTGCACGGTGGCTATCAATCGAATCGAGTGATCAGAGACCGTTGAACGCAGCCATGAGGCCCTTGTTGACTCCTCGCCTTCTATGGAAGGAGTGAGCGCCGGCGGTGGAATTTGAAAAAGGCTCTGCGAGTCAATTTGATTCGGCTGTAATAGGCCCCATGGTGAAACAATGCTCAATACGTCTGAGTCCTGCAGTAGTTGACGGGCTTTGTTGTGGGCCAACTGCCAGTGAGAGGCAGTCAACAGTTCCTGCTGTCCGCCAATCAGAATCTCGATGGCGGAGGTACTCTTTTTCCCCAAATCATGTTGCAACTGCTCGGCTGCCTGGCGGGACTCCATTTTCTCTGGCAGTGAAGAGGCATCCGGGACGGACAGTTCCAGCCGGGTCACTGGATAAACACACAGGAGCAGCACAACCGTACCTCCAATTGCCATACTGACGGGTCGTTTCATGACCATTGCTGACCATCGATGCCAGACGGAGCGTCTGGGTAACGAATGGACTAACTTTCGCCTGAAGACACGATCCGCAGACAGTGATAGCAGAGCTGGCAGTAGCGTAACATTTAACAGTAGCGATAGGAGCAGAACAATAATAGCCCCCAATGATACACTTAGAAACATCGGCAGTCTGATCCAGAGCAAACCCAGCAGCCCAAGGAGCACGCAAGCTGCCGAGAACAACACCGCTCTGCCTGCTGTACGTAATGTTCGCTGAAGAATCTCGCTCTGCATATCCAGACTTCTGCCCAGAACATTAGCTTCGCCTTCATCTTCATAGGCCCGCTGAACTTCTTCCCTGTACCTGCTCAGGATGATCAGGGCAAAATCTATACTCAGTGCCATGCCCACCATGGGAATCACATTAATGATAAAGTTGGACAATTCCAGATGATAACCAAGGAGTGACGTGACTCCCATCGCGGTGATTACAGCACTGATCCCCATCATGACAGCAATCAATGCAGAATATAGCCCCCTGAATGCAAAACACAAAACGATCAGGGCAATCGGCAGGCCCACCATCTCTGCCCGTTCCAGATCACGAAAGCTCAGATGATTGACATCCTGCTGGACGACTGCCTTTCCCGTCAATTGCACCGTACCTGGACCGTCTGTTGCAAGCACGGCGCGCAACTGCTCCAGTGGGGGACCCATCTGATGCGCGGGCACATCCATTTTCACAAGGGCATATGCCCTTTGGTCTTGTAGCGTCACCCTTTCGCTAACATCCAGAGGGGACGTGATAGAAGTTACCGCAGGCAACACTTGAACCTGTGTCAAACGATCCTTGATCCACTGCCGGAACTGTAACGGCGAGGTATTTTCCTTTTTCTCAAAAACCAGAATAACCGGATCAGCAGGAGATCCGAATTCATCCTCCAGAACAAGTTCAACCGCTTGTGCATCCCCGTGAACCCGTTTTAATCCGTGATCTTGAACAATGTCAGGTAAATTCCATGCCCAGACCGCTGACATCCCGATAATAAATACCCAGCAGAGAATAATGAACCGAGGATATCGGCTGATGAGGACAGCAAGTCTGCGATAACCCATACCTTAGCTCCTCTGCGATCAGATTAGTCATTCGATTATGTTCATCGGTAAGATCATAAGTACATTCATACACTTGCGGTGTATATCTCCTTCACTCGGGTTCGCGAACTATTGGATGCCATGATTCACAGGTGTTCTGTTCGCTATGGGGGCAGGGATGTATGTAAAAGGAAGTAACTCTGCTGTTAATCCCGGGCCAAAGGCCAGCGCTATCCCACTGGAATGCTCTTCCTTCTGTCTGTAATCCTCACGGATGGCTTGAAGAACAAAAAGAATCGTCACGGACGACAGGTTGCCATAATCCCGCAGGATGTTTCGGCTGTAGGAGACCTGCTCATCTGTCAACTGATACAGCTTCTGAACGGCATCCACGATGCCTCTGCCTCCCGGATGGATCGCCCATATTTCCGGGAAACCGCTCCCCTCCAGCAATCGTTCTACCTCTGGACCGAGATGCAAACCAAGCAGCTTCGGAATCTGTGGTGACAGGTAGAGATCAAAGCCTGTATTGCCGACTTCCCAGATCATTTCTTCTGCACAATCCGGGAGCAGCGTTGAGTGCCCTCGGCCCAGTCGAAAACATTCATTGCGGTCTGTTCCAGACGCACCAATAACACAGGCAGAGGCGCCGTCTCCGAAGAACGATGCGGCATACAGGTCGTCCCGTTTGGCAGATGGCTGAAAGTGAAGTGTACATAGTTCCACACACACGATGAGAACTGTAGCCTTCTGATCTGTCGTTACAATGGAATTCGCCAGTTGGATCGCCT
Organism: Paenibacillus amylolyticus; assembly: GCF_047302515.1. Taxonomy (GTDB): domain Bacteria; phylum Bacillota; class Bacilli; order Paenibacillales; family Paenibacillaceae; genus Paenibacillus; species Paenibacillus amylolyticus_G. The sequence continues at coordinate 3,113,255 of NZ_CP168019.1, forward strand.
TCAGACCGGCTGCACATCCTTGAAACACCAGTGGAATCCGGTTGATCTGCGGTGACAGTTCAAGCTGTTGGATCAGCCGAATATCAAGTCCGGGCAGGAATTGCCCCGTGCAACTCACCGTAATGAGATGTGTAAGTTCCGAGGAGGTTACGTCTGCATCCTTAAGGGCCTGTCCGGCCGCCTCGAGACCAAGTGGAACAGCAGCAGCTTTGTATTTGCCCATACGCTCGGATGTAGTCGGAACCTCGTCCGCATTGGTAAAGGGTAAATATCGGCAAGAATCAACAGGCTCAAGCAGATTCGGTTCACACGTATACCGAGTCTCCACACCGCACTGATTAAAAATTCGTTTGGCCCATCTTCTCGCATCTGGCTCATGTTCCAGCGCTTGCGCGAGACGGGCAGATACATCCTTTTGCTCAATACGGTGGGCAGGCCACGCCGTTCCTATTCCCATAATACTTGCCCCAGTAGTTGCCTCAAGCTGGTTCATCGGCTTAACCTCCTATATCGTACGTGTTCAAAAGTAGGCTTTTTAAACAACCTATATATAAAATAGGTTCATATGACATGTGTGCAGGATATAGTACAAGTCTATTCACTCCCTGTCCTGTTTATGTTCATATTAACAAGCAAAGGCGGACAACATATGCGAGTTTCGCACGTGCTGTCCGCCTTTGCTACCGGATTAAACCCATTCCTATTTTACATATACGATCTGTCAGAACTACTCAGGCCGAATTATAGTAAATCTCTCCCCAAGTTTGGCATAATCATTCCCCGCCAGTCGGCTGACTGGTTTCAAATGATCCATCAGGATATAGCCCTTGTCCGGATTGTAGACTTGTTCGCTGAAATGATACTGTACAATGCGTACCAGCAACAGGTCACTCACCGGTTTACCATCATCATTCGTGATGGGAATGTGCTGATACAGCTCACACTCCATCCGAATGAGTGCTTCCTGAATTCCTGGCACAGCAACCTTTGTACTTGGCACTATAGTAAGTTTTGTCCGCTCAAGCTCACTTTCATGGGGTTCCAGTATGGCTGCTGTCTCATTCACTTCTGTTATGATTGCTTCATCACATATATGCACGACCAGTTCTTGATGAGCAAGCACATTACGTGCAGTATCTTTCACGATACCGTCTTTACGTGCAATGGATATGGATAACAGCGGTGGGTCCGAACTAACCACATTAAAGAAACTAAAAGGCGCTGCATTAATTACACCATTCTTATCTGAAAGTGTCGTCACAAAAGCAATTGGACGTGGCACCACCGAACCACTCATCAGTTTATAGTTGTCTCTTCCCGTTATTTCACGTGGATCCAATGTATACATATGTAAATATCCCCTTCCCTACTCATGTTACGTTAAACGTGGTTCACTTACGTTACTTCCTCGTTATTATATATCCATATCTGTTCAAAAAACAAAAAACGCCTTGATGCTCATGGCATCAAAGCGTTCAAATGACTGTTTCGCATATGTTTGGTTGTTACTTCACAATACTGCTTTGAATATCTTGCAGAATTTGCGTATTTGCTTGAACGCCACTGTACAACCAGCTGCTTGTGCTTTCAAATTCGAACACATTACCTGTCTTTACAGCAGGGATGCTCTGCCATACGGCATCTTGCAGCGCTTCTGAGCCTGCTCCCTTGTCACTGTTCACCAGGAATAGATAGTCTGCGTCCATTTCCGCGATCTTCTCCAATGAAATCTCAGACCAGTTACCCGTTGCCTTCGCGGATGCTTCCTTCACAACATTAGGCTCTGCAAGTCCAAGTTCGTTGTACATCACTTCACCACTGGAAACATTGTTGCTTACAACATAAAACTTGTTATTGAACAACCACAATGCTGCGGCCGATTTTGTTCCTCCAGTAATAGCAATTACTTTTTCTTTGATTTCCTTTGCTTTGGCATCATAATCGTCAAGCGCCTTCTGCGCTACATCTGATTTGTTCAGAATCTCACCGATCTTGAGCAGAGCTTGACGCCAATCCTTGTTGACCTCATCTCCGAGTACATAAGTAGGGGCAATTTTGTTGTACTGTTCGTATTTCTCCCCTTCAACTGTACTTTCAGAACCCATAATAATCAGGTCTGGTGAGAAACTGGCCATTGCTTCAAAAGGTAGATCACTTGCAATACCAGGTATGCCATTCAGATCATTTTGCAGATAATCCTGCAAACCATTGCCGTTGTTGATGGACCACTGTGCCGCTGGCTTAACACCGAGTGTAACGAGATGGTCTTCCAGATAAGACGCGATGACACGTTCAGGGTTAGCCGGGATGGTAACCTCGTGTCCCATTGCATCTGTTAATGTGCGCTCTGTAGCGGCTTCTGTTTGTGTCTCAGTCTCCGTTGTTGTATCGTTCTCTCCTGCTGCTCCATTCTCTGCAGGCTTCGCTCCACACGCGGCCAACCAGATGGACATAACCATCACCGTCATTAGAAGCATGATCATCTTTTTATTTCTCTTAAACACTTGATATATCCCCTTTCAATTCATTATAGAAACCTTATTCGGCGCTATTGTGACAGATATCAACGTTCAAAAATATTGACACTATTATTGATACATATAATATCCATATGTACATTTGTCCGATTCCATTGACAATGATAATTGTTATCAGTTCAGTTGTCAATTCGATTATGTGCCGAGGCGATCATATAAAATCTTCTTGGCGGCACTCACATATAGGCGGATGCCGCCATATGCTGAATGCAGAATATGACGACAGGAAGGATGTTCTGTACATGTATTACGAATATAACCCTTATCTAAGTTATGGAGAAGACCGTTCCTTTCAATTACCTCCACTGTTCCCAGGAGGTGGCGGTGGCGGCACACCGGGTGGTCCGACGTTTCCTGGTATCCCTGGCGGTCAAGGCACCTATCCTCCATACATTCCAGGCGGAGGACCCGGTCCATATATCCCTGGAGGCATTCCAGGTACAATTCCGGGTACAGCACCGGGCGTACCTGCGCAACTGACTCAAGGCAACCTGCCCACCCTACTTAGTGCCTATCCTCGTCCGGTAGGTCAGCCTCCGGCAGAAATGCTTTTTCTGTATAACCTGATCAAAAGCAGCCCGGGTCTGCTCCCGCTCTTCCTTCAGCAACAGCCGCAAAGCCTCACTCAAGCTGTGCAATTTGCACAGACTGGTGCAGCGGCACCACGAGATAACGAAGAACGTGCGCTGCCCAACTTTTGCTATAACCGGTGGTCCCTTGTCTTCACATACAATGATGTCTACCTGATGTGGCCTGCGATTAATCTGTTTGGTTTTGTGGTGGGGTACTTTTATCCATTCCTCACGCCAGGTATACTGTCCAATACACAGATTTTGTTTGCGCTCTGCTAAACCTGTCCTTACCTACAGCAAGAGCCCCACTTGGAAGCATAATTCCTTCCAAGTGAGGCTCTTGTTCGTTCTTTTATCCAGATGTACCTTTACATTACTAAGACTCCATAAACGCAAGGTGTGCAGAATCAGTACCTTTAACTCAACACTTGATCGTTGTGGCGCTTCCTGCCTCTACTGACCATTAGGAAGTAAATCACCAAGGCACCGAGATCAGCACACGCAATAACAATTCCCATTGGCACAGCTGTGCCTTCTCCCCCGAGACCTACGAGGGGAGCGACAATACCACCGAACAGGAACGTCATCACACCAATAAGCGCAGACGCACTGCCTGCCGATTTCTCCTGATTGGCCATCGCCAAGGCAAAGGACGCGGTATTGACCAACCCAACACTGGATACCACCAAAAATAGCGGAATCAGTACAGAGATTAGATTACCTCCAGCCAGAATGGCGATGAGCAGTGAAGTTCCTCCGAGCGCCGCGGTTAGCAGCCCCACGATTAACAGGCGAGTCTCTGATACCTTTCCTGCAAGTCTGCCGGCAATCTGACTGGCCAGAATAATGCCTAACCCGTTAATGGCGAAGCAGACACTGAACATTTGCGGGGATACCCCGTATATTTTCTGAAGCACAAACGGTGAACCTGATATGTACGCAAACATGCCAGCAGCTACAAACCCTTGGGTTAACGCATAACCCATAAACTGACGATCCCCTGCGATTTGGCGAAACGTAAGTAATGTCTGCTTCAATCCCCCGCTTGATCTGCGATTGGAAGGTAATGTCTCTCCAAGACCGAAAATGACAGCCAACAGCGTCAGTATACCGATGAGGCTGAGCAAAATAAACACGCCGCGCCACGATGTATACGTCAACAATTGTCCACCAATGATTGGTGCAGCAATCGGGGCTACGCCGTTAATCAGCATTAACAGAGAGAAGAACCGTGTCAGTTCCGGGCCCGAATATACGTCTCTGACGATTGCGCGCGAGATGACAATCCCTGCCGCTCCAGCTACACCTTGAATGAACCGCAGCACAACAAAAGGGCCCATCGTAGGGCTGACCAGGCAAAGTATGGAGGCGATGGTATAGAGCACAAGCCCTGCAATGAGCGGTGTTCGCCGACCACGCACATCACTTAAAGGTCCGGCAAGCAACTGTCCAACCGCAAGTCCAATCATACACGCCGTCAGACTGAGTTGAGCATACGAAGTAGATGAACCAAACTCATCAGCCAGCGTGGGCAATGCGGGTAAATACATATCCAGGGACAACGGCCCGAAGGCCGACAACGTCCCCAGAATTAAAGCCATCCGTACACGGGATGTGGAATTCATGTTCAATGAAGCTGTTGTACTTTTCATCAAATACTACTCCCCGCTACCCAGTAGCTTGAGCAGGTTGGACGGCAGTGTGAACTGTTGATTGTTAATAATAATACGGCGCAATTCTTCTTCATCCCGCTCGTTATCGGCGTCCTTAATCTCCTGAATTTCCCGGTGAAGTCGCTCCATCTGTTGATCCAGCGCATTTGCCGAATCTGCCGCACTCTTTAACTCTCTCGTCAAATGCTCGGGAACATCCTTATTGTATTTATAAAAAATCTTATGTTCCAGACTCGCCCAGAAATCCATCGCGATTGTACGGATCTGGATCTCCACACATGCTCGTTCCTCACCATTGGACATGTACACAGGCACTTCCACCAAAAGGTGAAGGCTTTGGTAGCCGTTTGGCTTTGGATTCTCGATGTAGTCTTTGACCTCCAGTACACGCAGATCACTCTGGTTGCACAGCATATCCTTAATACGATAGATATCCGAGATAAAGGAACATGTAATCCGTACCCCGGCGATATCCTTGATATTTTGCTTGATGCTCTCAAACGTTAACTCATGATTTTTGCGGAACATCTTGTTCATAATGCTCTCAGGTGATTTCAGTCTGGACTTTGTATGTTCAATTGGACTGTAATCATGCAAAGACTGGAATTCTTCCTTCAGGACTTCAATCTTGGTCTCCATTTGATCCAGAGCAAATTTATAGATCATCATAAATCTAGTAATTTCATATTTGAATTTCTTGAATTGATCGATTGGATGTGGAGCGTTCATCATGGCTTTCTCCCTTTCTTTCTGCACACTAAAATTAGTTTTATGAATATGAGAACAAGCGGTCAATCCACATGTCTCCTGAACCATTATAAATCATATGGAGCCAATAAACGAATTTCTCACATTTGGGCTGGCAATTCAGCCTGGAAGGTATGGGAACTTATTTTACGCGCATCCTATAGAAATATCCCTGTCATTTGGCCCGCAATTATTAATAAAAGAGGTGGATTTTCCTGCTCTATCAAGTGACGTATTCATCCGATACACTTCGGGTTAAAGCTTATTTATACCTGCCACAAGGTTGTTCATTACCTGATCTCACATATGAAACTTCTCATCCCGGCTCTGTCTCCTCTGCCTGTCCGGAATTCGCTTCCATACATACATCTCTACATTTGCAACCACTCGCCAGCCATTACCCTGCTGCAACAATGCATGATACGGATAACATACCGGAACAGTGGCCTGTACTGATCTATTGTCGCGGCGGACTTGGCAGCTATGGCGGGGTAAATACTGTTTGGCTTGAGCAATTTGTACATAAAGGTTATATCGTGTTCGCCCCATCCTATCGTGGCAACGAAGGCGGTGAGGGTCGTGACGAGTATGGCGGAAGAGATGCCGAAGATGTGCATGCCGCTTACCGGTTGATACAGCGTTTACCTTTTGTCGACCCGACTCGGATATCGTTAATGGGGTTCTCCCGTGGGGCCATTAATGCTGTACATACCGCAACTGCCTATAATGAGGGGCCGGACAGAGTACATAAGTTAGTTCTTTGGAGCGGTGTCGCCGATGTGGAACGCACTTACCATGAGCGAACCGACCTGAGGCGCACATTGAAACGGGTACTGGGTGGTTCCCCACGCGCAGTTCCGGAAGCTTATCTCGCCCGTTCTCCCTTGTCGAAAGCGAACAAACTATCTTGTCCCGTGCTAATCATGCATGGTACATCGGATACACAGGTGAATTATAGTCATGGAACCCGAATGTATCACTGGCTGAAGCGCGGAGGTGTGAACGTTACGTTTCACGCCTATGGCGGGCAGGATCATCATTTTCACGAGAAAATACATCAGTCAGCAGTGAACAATATGTTTGATTGGCTCACTGCACCTTAAGTCTTGCGCGATGAATTTCATTTTGAAGAAGCATGGGTTATGGCTGTATACTAGAGGGGCTACGTTTTTTTGAAAGGACGGATAGGATGAGTCAGAGCACCCTCCAAAAATACGCCATGCTGCTTCTCTGTATGTCTGCCGGAATGGTGGACCTGATCGGATATCTGGGACTGGGGCATGTGCTCACAGCCAATATGACGGGAAATATTGTACTGCTCGGTATTGCAATTGCCCGTGCTCAGGAGTTTGTCGTGCTGCGGTCATTGCTTGCTCTCATCGGTTTTATTGCCGGCAATGCCATTGCAGCACATATGGTTGGACCTGTGCAGACCAAAAATGGCTGGTCTTCCAGGGTCACAGCCGTGTTCACTGTTGAAAGCATATTGCTCCTGCTGTTCGCGATCGCCATGATTAGTCCATTTTCAGGACAACTGTCTTATCTGTTAATCGTCATCCTAGCCGTTGCAATGGGGATGCAAACAACGGCGGCACGCCGCATTGGCATTGCTGGCATCTCAACAACCGTGCTCACCAATAATTTGGCCGCTGTGGTTGAGGATACCGTAAGCATTCTCAAAAAGCTGCGACATGCCAATATCCGATCGTTAGCCAAAGCCTTGTCCACAGACGCCTACCTTCGCGCAGGTGCTGTTGTCATCTATTTGATCGGCGTCATTGCAGCCGCATTGTTATTCCACCGTGTGCCCATGATTGCAGTCTGGATTCCTGTCCTGATCATTGGAGGCGTAACCCTATACGCCCGATTACATGCATGGGGAACTTCACAACAAAGCAAAAGTTAATAGTTGAAGAAGCAACCTACTCATTTTCAAGAGGCTGTTCAAAAATCCGCTTTAGGTACTGAAAACTGGTCTTTTTGAACACATATTTTAAGTTATTTTTAGTACAATCACGCTATTTATTTCATCAAAGCAACTTCTTGGCGGATAAGCTTGACCAGATGCTGTGCAGCAGGTGATAGTACCTCCCCGGCTCGTGTACATACGGCAACCGTATTTCTCAGCTGTACACCTCGAACAAACACACGTGCCAGTCTGCCTTGCTGCACATCTTCGTTCACAACCAAAGAAGATATAAAGTTGGCCCCATAACCTGCCTTCACCGCACTGATCGTTTCGTTCAGCCCGTTGAACTGAAGCGCAATGCGGGGAGCGGCCAGGTTATTTGTTGTGCAAAGGGAAACGAGTCGCTCACGTGTAGCACTGCCTTCTTCGCGCATGATGAACGGTTCTGCCATCATCTCATGCAGCTCGATTTCTTTTCCCGCATACGGATGGTCGGGATGGACTACAAACCACATCTCATCGTCAAACAATTCATCCCATTGGACACCTGCATGTGTAATGCCACTTCCACCATACACTGCAATCTCTGCCTCATAACGAAGTAATTGGTCAAAAGCCATTCGGGTGTTGGTTGTGCTCACAACAATCTCCACATCCTCGTGCATTTGCTTAAACCGCGCAATCCAGCCCGGCAACAGAAAATTCGAAGGCAAGTAGGTTGCCGTAAGACGGATCAGTCCTTTCTTGCCCTCCCGAAAATCCTGCACAAAATTCTCGACATCCTGCTTCAGCATGAACAGACGTTCCGCATAACCTGTTAACTGTATCCCCGCATCCGTAAGCACCAGTCTTCTTCCCTCCGAAACAAAAAGCTGGATTCCCAATTCACGTTCAAACTTCTTCACCTGAGAAGATACCGCTGGCTGACTAATATTTAGTTCCTCTGCGGCACGAGTGACCCCGCCATATCTCACGATGGCATGAAATAATCGTAATCCATGCAGATTCATGTTTACACCTCTTCCACGTCAATTACATAATCTAAAGTTATATTAACATACATAATATATATTTTATTTATATATACACTCCATTTATAGTTGAAATATGAAATCCAATACAAGGAACAAGGAAAGGAACATGTGAACATGAAAAATATAAATACGACCAACCTACAGCATACCTGGACTCAAGTCGACGACTACATGAATGATCTGCTGATTCCATCAGATTCCCTGCTGGAACATACACTGCAAAGCAATGCCGAAGCTGGACTCCCTGCTCATGACGTAACACCAAATCAAGGAAAGTTACTTCAGCTTCTGCTGCAAATCCAAGGCGCATCCCGTGTACTTGAAATCGGCACATTGGGTGGATACAGTACCATCTGGATGGCAAGAGCGCTGCCTGAACACGGACGCATCGTCTCACTGGAATCGGAATCACACCATGCAGACTTGGCCCGAGCCAATCTCACACGAGCAGGACTGATGCACAAGGTTGACCTGAGAGTTGGTCCTGCCCTAACCACCCTTCCCGATGTTCAGGAAGAATACAGGGAACCGTTTGATATGATCTTCATCGATGCTGACAAACCGAGTAATCCCAATTATCTGAGATGGGCCCTGCGACTGACTCGGCCGGGGAGTCTTATTATTGGTGATAATATCGTCAGGGACGGCGAAGTGATCCGCACAAACAGCACAGACCCCAGAGTTCAGGGCGTTCGATCATTCCTGCAGTTGATCGCGGATTACCCTCGGCTTGAAGCTACAGCACTGCAAACGGTTGGTAGCAAAGGTTACGATGGATTCGTCATTGCTCGTGTGATTGATGCCCCTGAACCAAAATAAACAGTGGTCAATTCTTCCGCAAATTCCCCTTTCCTGTTAAACTGGAATCACTGCACAGGCAGACTGGGGGGAACCACTTGAGAGTTTTACAACATATTAATGATGAAATTCGCGGCTGGTCCCGCAATATTCAACTGTTTTTCCTGGCTAGCATTCTGTATCAGATCGGAAATGGCATGTTCTCTGTCTTGTACAATCTGTACATTCAGGGTCTGGGCTATAATGATACAATGAACGGCCAGATTGTAAGCATTCAATCACTCGCAACAGCCATTATGTTTGTTCCTATCGGTCTATGCGGTGATCTGTTCAGCCGCAAGCGATTACTCATTACCGGGGCGTTATTCAGCGGAATCTTTCTGATCGGACGCTCCTTCGATTATTCGGCTACAGGGCTGATCTGGTTCGCGGTATTCTCTGGCCTTTTCGCTGGGGTATTCCAAGTACTGGCCATTCCTTATCTGGCGGAAAACGTCAAAAAAAGCCAGCGGCTGAAGATGTTCAGTTATTATTCATCCCTTGTGCTCGCTTCCCAGGTTCTTGGTAGCCTGGGTGGCGGTGTATTCGCAGATTTGTTACATACGGCAGGACTCGCCAAAGTGACAGGATTGCAGACGGTTTTATTTGTCGGTGGTGCAGCAACACTGGCTGCGTTTATTCCACTGTTATTTGTAACCGAAGGCAAGGCTGCTCCGCAGACAACAATTCCGGCCCAACCCGTTCTTCAACCCAATGCGGATCTAAAAGAAAGTTCAACGAATACCCCAAGCACGGACGATTCGATCACGAAGAAAAAAGATTCCCGACTGATTGGTCAGTTTATAGTGACTCAGTTGTTAATTGGATTAGGTTCTGGACTGGTTGTACCGTATCTGAATCTGTATTTCACCAATCGGTTCTCGGTTTCTCTGAGCGGCATGAGCTTACTGATTGCACTTGGTCAGATTATGACGATTGTATCCATGCTGATTGGTCCTACCTTGGCGGCAAAGGTCGGAAGCGTAAGAGCCGTTGTCATTTTCCAGGTCATGTCGCTGCCCTTCCTTCTATTAACAGGCTTCACCAATCTGTTGTTCATCGCTTCGCTCAGTTTCTTATTCAGACAAGCATTGATGAACGCAGCCAATCCCATTCATTCAGCCATACTGGTGGATCGGATCTCGGACAAACGCCGCGGCATTGCCAATTCACTGATGCAGACCTCGTTCATGATTGGATGGGCGACCATGGGACCCGTTCAATCCTATCTGGTCACCACGTACGGAACGTATTGGGGTTATGCGATCACATTCAGCATCACAGGCTGTCTATACGTTATTTCATCACTGATGTACTATGTAATGTTCAGAGAACCCAAACCTTCCGCTACGGCTCTGGCAGGATCTTAATGAGTTGAACAGTAGCAGTATGGTTGTTCCGCAAATAACGCAACGTATCTCATCATCAGGAGTGATCACACATGAACATGAATCCTTCATTAAACCTGAATGCATACCTGAATCTCATACCACCTCATTCAACCGGTAGGCTAAACGGATGGAACTGATGCGCAAGCTTGGTTCCCACGTTGTCTTTCGGTTTTTTCTTAGTCTGGGTGTCTCTGTTCTTGGCGGATTGCTGTTCGCAGTCATTCATACACCGATCCCGTGGTTGCTCGGGCCAATGGTATTCATGTTGCTTGGTTCCCAAGTCGCCAAATGGCCGCTCATATGGCCTGCCTCCATTCGGGACTATGGCATTCTGATTGTTGGTTATTCGATTGGACTCACCTTAACAAAAGAGGCACTGCACGGCATTTTGCAACAACTTCCCATGATGCTTCTGATGACCTTGCTGTTAATCGGATTGTGTGTAATTACGGCCTACATCGCTTCAAAGGTAACCGACTTTGACTTCCCCTCCCTGCTGGTTGGCAGCATTCCAGGAGGACTGTCCCAGATGGTGTCCCTTGCAGAAGAGATGAAATCCATCAACTTGACGCTGGTTACTTTTTTGCAGGTGACTCGGCTGATCATGATTGTCTTCTGTGTTCCGTTCTTGCTATTCAGTCCATGGATTGGAGGTACCGCAGGTGGCGGTTTGGATCATCCGTTCATTGACGTAGCGACGTGGGGTACCCTTTTCCCCGAGATTCTTCTCTATGTTCCGCTCTGTGTAGCGGGTGCATGGATTGCACGCAAACTCCGATTTCCGACGGCCTTTATGCTGGGTCCCATGATCGTCATGTGTGTCGTTCAATTAAGTACAACGATGCACACGCCCAGTCTGCCAACCTCCCTCTTAAACGTATCGCAATTGATGATTGGCAGCCACGTTGGACTGATGCTCAAGCCGGAACAGTTGCAACGCAAGACACAGACTGTCACGCTAGCGGTGACTAGTAGTGTACTGCTCATTGTTGGTGCGCTTGGATTGAGTTATCTGTTAATGAATGTGTTCTCCCTCTCCGCGGCAACCTCACTACTCAGTATGGCCCCTGGCGGGATGGATCAGATGAGTATCATGGCACATGAAGTGAATGCCGATCTTTCGGTTGTATCCGGGTACCAATTATTTCGCATCCTGTTTATTTTCTTCATCGTCTCTTCCGTACTGAAGATGATTCTTGTACATATGTTGAAAGAAGAGAAAGCTAAACCCTATCTTCAATGATCAAATTTTGTCTGATCCCATGCCAAAGAGAGTATCCATTTGATGTCACATCCTGCGGATACTCTCTTTTATTTGTACAGACTCATCTTCAACATTTGGCCTCATTCAATTTTAAGCATAATGACTACTTATGAATAAATTCGGTTGTACATCCAGCCTACAATGCCCACCGTAACCACTGTTGCCCCAATAATAAATGCATAATAGCCAATCTTACTTTTGGACTCCGAAGTCTGATGGTCATAATAATCCGAGTTACGTCGGTAAAACCCCATCCATAACTCTCCGATCATATTCACAACAACCAATACAAAACGTTTAACAAGCCCCATTGTATTCGCGTCTCCTCTCTCTAATCAACCTTCTTCCATATTAAGTATAATTATCCCAATTCATTAAAACAACCTACTCATATTACCTTTGGTGCAGTTTCTTGCTCCAACCAGGTTAGAATATTAAAGGCTTCCTGATCGGTGCTACCACACATCTCTTCCTCAGCTTGCAATCCACTGCATACCGCAGGACGATCTTTTTGGCCAAAAATTCCGCAGCGATTATCATCCGTAAGCTGCACACAACGTACACCTGCCGGCTTGCCATGAGCCATGCCCGGTATCGGTGATGATATTGAAATCGCGATACAACATGCGGCACAGCCTGTCCTGCATTCCATACATATTCCCTCCTAAATTCAATACACTTACAATACATGTTCAAAAAGATCGGTTTTCAGTACCAAGAAGATGGAATGAATTCCATCTTCGATGCTGATGATGCCATTAGGCATCCTTCGTAATCAAAAGCGGACTTTTTGAACTACCTCTTATATTATGAACGATTTACCCAGGTCCAGGTTCGTGCCAGTCCCTGAGCAATTCTCCGATTCATACTTCGATTGGAAAAATACCCCCCATGACTTAGTGGATTCCAGCTCAAGGCTAGGCCACCCGAGTTCACTTCAATGTCTTCTTTGACAGCTTTCTCATAAGCCGGATCAATGGGACGCAGCGGATAACCCAGAATATCATCCCGATCATAGAAGTTCACCCATTCCCCTTCCAGCCCGGTATAATAGTGATTCACATGGGAGGAGGGCACCTGAATCGGGCAGCTAAAGTCATGATAACGCAAACTCCATAAGGGCAGGGTTGTACCAAACGAGTAAAAATGGGTCAACGTGTCCCCCCGCTCCAAAGCCGAGTTCACATCCACAATTTCAGGTACACGACTGGACGGATATTGCAGATCGTAGAAGAAGTTACTTGCGATTACTGCACCCAAACTATGAGCAACCACACAGAGCGGAGCCTCTGGTCCGTTACGCTGTGCAAGGGTATGCATCGCCTGGTTCAACGTTCGATGTACGGCATCATAGTTATGGCCTTGATTTTCCACCGGTTGATAAGCAACCGCATCAGCGAGATAATGGATGACAAATCGGCGTAGTGTCTGGTAGTTCAAACCCGGAGAGCTGACGAGCTGCTGAAACAGCGCCTCTTCCCGCTCCTCAAATACGTCGGCCCAATATACAGGTTCGATATCCAGCATCTGTTTGGCGGCTCCAGGCAGGACCATCACCTGATCCAATTCCTTATGCAAACAAGCAATCAGCTTGTCCGCGTAGCCTTCCTTTCGCATACCCAGCCCATGAATGACCATCACCGCAACACGTGTCATGGCTCTCCTCCTCATCGATTGACTAGGATCTCTTTCTCCACCATATGAACGCCACGACTCGAACATGCCTGAAGCTTGCTTTGTCAGAAGAACCTTTCCAACCACCATTATTTTAAAAATGTGATTCTTCCATTTTATATACAGTTTACCATGATCGTCATGAAAATAACGATCTCACTAGAGTAAAGGGTTGGATTCAAACCAGCCCCTCCTCATCAAACCGTACGTGAGGTTTTCCCTCGTACGGCTTTTCGATGTTTGTCATTCATCGGCATGCGGATCACAATAACGTTTTTAGTCCATACATATTGGCAATATACTTGAATTCAGCTCCTGTGCTATCTCTTCTTCGCATAGCACAGGGTTAATCGGTTTCAATGCATTATCTTTCAATCCATGCCATTCCCTTTACGCCGGAGGGTTCTTCGCTGTTGTCCCAAGTTCTGCACAGCTTCCACGGCCTTCGTCCATTGTCACAAGACTCGGCTCCCTCTTTTCCCCTTCGTAGGGCCCTTTTGACGACGTGGCAGGATTCACTTGATGTTGCTGCCTTGGTTGTCGCTCGCCCGGGATCTGACCGATTCTTTTGTCGATGCGCTTTTACACACATATCTCGCCATGTGCAAGCGTCCTGGCTACAAAGGTGGCTTGGCCCCTCCTTTGATTGGACTTTCACCAACTAGATAATGCGTGCATCTGAGTACGTACATAATAATTATCACAAAAGGTAAATATAAAGAGAGCCAATTTAAATTACTGGAGTGCACCCCTTAGAATAGACATTGGAAAAACCCCTGGGTTTAGCCGATGAAATTCTAGGGGGTGCATTTTTTTATGGCGATTAAAGGACAAAAGTATAAAACGTATTCGGAGAAGATAAAAAAAGAGGCTATTCGTCTGCATACGGTTGAGGGCTGGACTTACCGAAAGATCAATGAACATTTGGGAATTCATGACCCGGGACGAATGAAACGCTGGATGCGAAAACACCGGGAACAAGGCGAGTTTGGACTGATGGATCAGCGAGGTCGACGGAAAGAATATTTGGATCAAGAACGCTATGTGCAAAAACTGAAACGGGAGAATGAGTTGCTAAAAAAGTGCTTGGTAATCTGGAAGGAGGAAGCAAACAAGAAAGATTTCAGATCATAGAAAAAGTAGCGGCATACGGGGATATCCAGAAACTTTGTGATGTGTTTGGCGTGTCACGGAGTGGATTTTATGCCTATGTAAAACGTAAACGATTCGATCGCGACGCAAAGGCGAAGAAACAGGTGCTTCAAACGTATCAACGATATGAAGGCAAATATGGTTATCGGCAGCTCCAGTTGTTCCTTTGGCAAGATCAGGGGATTTGGATGAACCACAAAAAGGTGCTACGCCTGATGCAAATGCTCGGTATTCAATCTCGAATCCGTCGTAAACGGCGCTCCAACAGCTCGTATGCACCTGCGCAGCGTGTAGCAGAGAACCGCTTGAAGCGAGATTTCAGTGCAGAAAAACCGAATCAGAAATGGGTCACGGACATTACCCAGTATCGTGTGGGAGAGCGCTGGATATATCTTTCAGCCATAAAGGATCTGTTTAATAACGAAATTGTGGCCTACGAAATAGGCGAACGCAATGACAATGAACTGGTGCTCCGCACATTCAGCAAGGCGTTTGCGAAGCAAACAGACGTGACCGGACTAGTCGTTCACAGCGACCAGGGATTCCAGTACACATCTCATGCTTACCACGACATGCTGCCAAAGGTTGGCGCCCAAATCAGCATGTCTCGCCGAGGAAATTGTTATGACAATGCCTCGATGGAGAGTTTCTTCTCGCATCTCAAAACGGAAGGACTCTATCCTTATCATATCCGAACGCTTACCGAAGCACAAAGCAAAATCGAAAAGTATATCCGTTTTTACAACCGAAAACGACCACAACGGAAACTAAAAAAACTGACGCCGGTAGAGTACCGACGCCAGTTTGCAGCCTAGGGTTTTTTTTATAATGTCTACTAAATGGGGTCTTGACCATTACATAATTGGGTCTTTTTTTGTTTAAAATGCTGAAAACAAGGAGATGTATGTATATGTCACAAAAGATAGCAGTCATTGTTATACACGGCTTAGGTAAACAACATGAGGATTTCGCAACAATATTCAGTGATAATCTACATAAGACCTTTACTACAGTTAGTGGAATGAAAAATCCTGAGTTATGTATAGAAATTAGACCGGTGTGGTGGGCATCTGTTTTTGCTGAGCGCGAGGAAGAGTTAAAAAGGAAGTTAGTAGGAGCACCATATAATCTCCGATACGAAGAACTTAGAGAATTCATGATTCATTATTTGGCAGATGCTGTTGCATACCAGCCTTTAAGGGACGGTGGAGAACAAAACTACGACGCTGTGCATCATACGATAAGCAAGCAACTGAATCGCATAAGTATCGAAGTTGGGCCGGATACTCCTCTCTGTGTGGTTTCACATAGTTTAGGTAGCGTGATCGCTAGTAATTACTTTTACGATCTGCAAAACGCTAAGGAAAAAACAAAAATAATTGATCCTAGTTCCCCTTTAGAACGAGGAGAAACCTTATCGCTTTTCTATACTTGTGGAACTACCCTCCCTTTATGGAGTCTGCGTTATACTTCCTTTGATCATCCAATCCAAGTACCAAGCAAGGATTTTTTAACCATGCATCCGAATATAGCTGGGGAATGGATCAACTTTTATGATAAAGACGATGTCCTTGGATTTCCATTGAAAAGCATACATCCTGAATACGATAAAATCGTTAAGGAAGACCGTGATGTGAATGTGGGGACTATAATCGACCGATGGACTCCCCTTTGTCACAACGGATATCTCCACAGTAATAAAGTGATAAGACCCATTGCAGAGGGATTACATAAGATCTGGCAGCAGATTAATGGACTTTGAATAAATCCAAGTACATTACCTTTTGAAGGGATCTCTTTCAAACAATCCACCTAAAAAAACAACCCCAATCTAATATATAACGATTGGGGTTTGTCTATTCTAAACACCCTCTTTAATTTATCAATCCAAATTAGTAATCATAAGATGTTGGCGTTCCTGCTGGGAATGGATCGCGAGCTGCTTCTCGAACTTGCACAACATCATCAGATTTAATGGGTACTACTTGATTCACAAATTAATAATATAGCTAAAAATAACATAAATCTAATCATAAGTGCTCGCAAAAGCAATCCCAGCAATTTGAAACTGTTCATACTCTGTTAATTCAGGTTGTGTTTCAATCAATCCGTAGACAACATTGGCTGCCCGTTGTGATAATGATCTTCATCAACTTGATGTCAGAATTAACCCTCACATTTCTATGTATTCTTCTTTACCAACCTTACGAGTAAACAAATTGACGATGACCGTGTATGAGAAGCGATAATTTTTACTTTGTTCTCTCACAGCCGCCTTATTCATAGGGTAATAATGCAATCTATTGTCTCCTCCCTCCTATATAATTGCTATTATAAATTCAAAAAAACCGAAAAATATCCTTTTAATTGACGGATTGTAATATGAAGTGCGACACCTACTGGAAATAAATAAAAAGGGCCCATGGCCGGATTCGTGTAGAATGAAGTCACCACAACACCATTCACACAAGGAGAATCCAACCATGAGCTACAGACATCTTAGCATAATCGAACGTAGCAAGCTAGAAGTCCTCCACAGACAAGGTAGAAGCTCAAGAGCCATTGCGAAAGAACTGGGTAGGCATCCATCGACGATTTGTCGTGAGTTAGATCGGGCGACTTCATCACATCCTTATCAGGCAGAACAAGCTCAGAATGCTTATGAGGAGCGTCGTAAGGCTTCAGTCTCTACCGGGAATTGGTCCGATGCCTTGGCTGCTTCACTGGAGGAAAAATTGGAGGCAACGTGGTCTCCGGAACAAATCACCGAACGTTTCCGCATCGAAGGGAGGGATGCAGTCTCTTTCAAAACCATCTATCGCTGGATCTATGCAGGGCGCCTGGTTCGAGGCGTATTACAGGTTCTTCGGCATAAGGGGAAGCGTCAGAAACCCGCAGAAACGCGCGGTAAATTCGCTATTGGAAGGACTATTTCGGATCGCCCAAAAGAAGTCCGTTCCCGTGAAACATTTGGGCACTGGGAGCTGGATACCGTTGTATCGGGTCGTGGGAAAAGTAAAGGCTGTGTAGCGACGTTGATTGAACGCAAGACACGTTTATATACCGCTGTTCTCATGCCTGATCGCACCGCTTTGTCGATGGAGATTGCGCTCGGTGTAGCGATCTCACAGTATCCCACGGGAACCTTCCTCACAGCCACGGCTGACCGAGGCAAGGAGTTTGCATGCTATGCCCATCTGGAAACCACCCATAACCTACACGTTTATTTCGCTGATCCGTATTCATCCTGGCAACGTGGTTCCAACGAGAATGCGAATGGATTGCTTCGAGAGTTTTTCCCTAAAGGTACCGATCTCGCGAGGGTTTATGATGATGATCTCGCCCATTCACTCGATCTAATAAATCACAGACCACGAAAATGCTTAGGTTGGAAGACTGCTCACGAATCTTTCGCAGAAGAACTGTCGCACTTGGTTTGACAATCCGTCAATTCAAAAAACTTCTCACTAGTTTTAGCCAGTGAGAAGTTTTTTCATTCAACGTTTTGTAGAAAGCTACTCAATAAGAGTAAAAAAGTTACCCTCACCGATCAGCCACAGTTAAACATGAGTTTGAACCTTTTTTAATCCTCTAATACAAATGCAATATCTTCATAATATCTTTGTAATGACAAGTTTTTATTTTCAATAACTTTATTAACAAAATCATGAGGCAAACGTTTAAACGCAGGATTACCACCAATGTTATCTACTCTCGGTCCGTTATTTGCATCATACTTCCATTCGCCACCGAATTGACTGATAATTATCTCGCCATAACAGTAACTAATAAAGTAAATATCTTTTTGGGAAAGATTACTTATAACTAATTGATCTAGTATTCCAACAGACTCAGAGTTATTAATATCAATTTTGTTTTTTTTCATAAATTCTTGAATAGAATCTTTCCAGCTTTCATCTAAATAATTTGGAGTAGCGGATGGGATCAATTGAGTATTTTCAGCAAACCATGGTAGCGCATATTGCTCTATAATTTTCCTGAGTTTGTGAAGAACTTCTGTTAATTCTTCTTCATTTTGATATACGTACCATTCATCTACTTTACGCTCCGCAAGCTTAGGGCTACTTACGGATTCTGAACCTGTTTGAAAGGTACATCGAATAGCATTCGATTCCCAATTGCTTTTATCAATTTCAATATAATCTTTGACATAGCCTTCCCTAGCTCTAACAAAAATCCAAGGATTTGAAGAATCCTCAAAGTCAAATGAAAGTTCCTTTAACTTGTCCTCTAGCTCTGAAGAAATAATTTTAGTAAGGTTCATATTCTTCCGCCCTTCCTACAAAATTGGCACTATTGGAATACTCCAAGGGCCTGGGACACCACCATAATTTGGTTTTTTCTTTTTCAAACTACCGTCTGGATTCAATGAGTTATTAGGAGAATGCTCTATAGAAAAAATCTGTTTAAGTATTTCCAATAGATCAACTGGAGCATATTCAAATTCCGGTATTATAATATTCTTAGGATCTATAGATCTATTCCTCTCACCTTAATATATCATACCTGGTTGTGTTGCATAATAGGTGTAGAAAACAATTTCCTTTCTCGAATTGAATGGGCTAGGTATTACTACATTATTAGGGTTCCAAGTCGTTCCTGCTCTGGCTGTTGCTGTACTATCCCCTCTGAATCCATTTAAAATTATGCCGTGTATATATGATTTCAGTTGATCTCTGCCTGATTTATTTAATTGAGGATTGTTATTCCAACTTATTGGTTTAAGTTCATATATTTCATATTGACTTTCTCCAACTTTCAAAGCAAAATCAACTCTGCCACTATTGCCATTAGCTAACTTTACCGTTTTTTCTGTAAATGCAACATCATTTTTAGTAAATAGATTAATTAACTTAAAAATGTTACCTAATGCTTTATGTGCATATTGTCCATATGCAGTGGATCCAAATTTCGCTCTACCACTTGGATCAACATACCTTAAGGGATTATTATGCACATATGCATACAAATTCAAGCTCAATGGATCATCCAATTCACCCTCAAATGTATCCTCATTAATAAATCTGCCTGTATTGGGATCGTACCATCTTGTCCGTAAATATTGCAAACGTGTCGTATCATCCCACAGCTCGCCAGAGTACAAGAACGGATTGTGAACCTTCTCCTCTTTTAGCTCGAGATTTCCCCAAACGTCATACTGATACTTGTTCAGTAACGCACCATCAACATCTCGCAATTCAGTAATATCTCCGTGTCCGTTGCTTTGGACATATGCTTTGCTACCATTGGCATAAACAATAGCTTCCAGCTTAGCACCGCGAATATAGTTTGCTTTTAATTCAGGTGTGCCATTAAGCACTTCCGCCTCAGCAATAATTTGAGCTCGATCATCGTAATAATAACGAGTGGCTACTCCATTTTCAGTACGTTCAACGAGCAGATTGTCACCATTGTACTGATAGTTTACTTTGGCTACGTCTGTGATAACTTGAGTCAAACGATTGCTGGTATCGTACTGATACTCACTTTCAACAGAATTAACTTCCTTATCAGACTGCATCGTCAGGCGGTTACCTTGTTTGTCATACGTGTACTGCTCGTTATTACCACTAGCTGTTGCAATCCGGTCTAGCTGGTCATACGTAAAGTCATCCTGCACGCCTTGCTGAACACGCTTTGTAATATTTTTGTTGCTATCATAACTGTAGTTATACAAAGCGAGTGTATCCTGACCACGTACTTGCTCTAGACTCACCAGATCCAGACCGTTATACGTCCTAAGGGTACTCACATCATTTAGAGACTCGGACGATTTAAACAATCCATTCCCATAATATTTGTACTGAGCATCAGGTGCATCCTTAGCTGTACCAACCGAGGTCATTCGGTTCATCACATCATTCGTGTAATAAACCGTGTTGCCAAATGGCCCTTTCATCTCTGTCCGGTTAAGTTGAACTCTGCAGTGAGTCCGTCTGGATAGGTTAATCGTGTCAATTGCTCTGTTGCTGGGTCATATTGATAACCCGTAGTGCCCGTACTATCCGTCATGCTGATTCGTTTACCAACGGAATCAACAACGAAGAAAGTCGTTTCATCTGAACTAATTTTACGGATCAGATTACCTCGCAAGTCATACTCATATGTGAACGTATTTCCATTGCGATCCACATATTTCGTCAAGTTGCCGCTAGGTCCATAGTAGCTTTTTGTACTATTGCCTGACTTGTCCTTCGTCTGAATGCGGCGATTAAGCTGATCATATGTGTTTTCTTTGATGTTGCCTGTCGGGTCAATCGTCTTGATCAGATTCCCAACCAGATTGTAGTTGTATTGTGTCTGTTCTCCATTTGCACTGGTAACTTGACGAAGCTGGCCCATGACGTCATAGTTAAACGTTTTAACGTTTCCATTACCATCGGTTTGCTCCAAAACTTTGCCACTGATGTTATCATATTTATTTTTTCCCAGGATTTGTAGTATCTAATCCAACTGTGTTTTCTCTTCTGTTTTGATGCCTTTGCCCCACTTGTCGTAGGTTGTAATTTGCACGTAGCCTTCAGCATCAGTACTAGTAGCAGTGTGAACTACATCATCATATTTCATAGATGTCGAAGTACCATCTGCTCCAGTGGTCATGACCGTACGGCTCCAGCTATCATACGTATTACGAGTACGGTTTCCCAACGCATCGTCTGTCCAGGATACCCGACCATAGGGATCGTACCCATTGCGCTGTGACACGATATAACTGTTACCTGAAAAATAACCTTTCTCAATAGCCTGACCGAGTGAATTCCATTTGTTCAATCGCTGCTGACCCAGCTCATCCGTCACTTTGATCGTATTGTTGATATCATCATAATCCGCGCGGAGCATTGTTCCGTCCGGTTGTGTCACTTCAATGGTTCGACCAATGGCATCCAAGCGATATTTTGTTGTACGTTGCTCTTCATCCGTAGATGCAATTAATGCACCCGTAGACAAGTCATATTCCGATAATGAGTTTATTTGTGTTGTTCGACCATCCACATCGGTTACGTTAGTGCTTAGACGAGTTGGAAATGCGTTTTGATAACGACCATCATATTCGAGTGTCGCATTTCGTTCATGTTTGCCATCCGAGATATGCTGAGTTAACAGGTTACCGTAAGCATCGTAGGTGTAATCAGCCTGTGTCAACAGCTCGCCACTGGCGCTGTCTTTACGATTAACGATTTGCTTAATATTACCGACGTTATCTCGGGTAAGAACTGTATATTTTTTGTTCGTCGCATCCACCATGTCTGTTACACTCGTTACCCAGTGTCTTGTATCATCATACGTACTGGTGGTGGTGCGTCCCGTTGCATCCGTTACCGAGGTGATATTGCCGTAGTCATCCAACTGTACGGTGGTGGTTAAGACATCCTTGGCTTGGTTATCCGTTACTGTGGTTACCGTTGGTGTTGGTGCAGCATAACTACGCCCTTTGACGGTTTTACCATAGGTATTCGTTGTTGTTTGGGTTTTACCCTCTGCACTAACCATAGTCCCATCCAGATAGAACTGGGCTTGAGTATCATTGTTAATAAAATCTTTTCGGTAGTTATATTGTGTGTTAGTTAATCCATTACTCACCAAGACAGCAAAAGTTGTGTCCTGTGAAAATGATGCTCCTATATCTGAAGTGTAGCTGTACGTCTGGCGGTTGAAATCCTCTGTTGATCCATTTTCATACGTAATCTGATCTTTACGAGAAAGCACACGATAGGCATCATTGAACGAATCTTCACCAATGTAACGCTTAACTGTTCCATTCTCATATTCATAGAACGTTTTGGCACCCGTGTTATGTTGTACAGATGTCAGCAATGCATATGGATTAAGCGCCGCACGTTCAGGGCTAAATCCAGGCAGGTTAAACTTGGCATCAGCCAGTTTGTAAGAATACGTCGTTTTTCTTCCTAGCGGATCAATGACAGAATCAAGCAACTCTATACCATTTTTCGTCTGTTTGTTATAGGTGACTGTACGATTCCCCTGCACAATTGTTACGGCTGAAGATGTATAACTAATGCTTATCGTATTACCTATAGCATCCTTCACTTGGGTTAACAGTTTGCTGTTATATACCGAGTTATTCTCATAGAAAAATTGAACATCATTTTTCTGCCCATCGGATATCTGGAGTAGACGTCCATCCACAGAAAAATATTGCTTGGTTAATCCATCTGAAGATGTCAAAACGAGTGTAGAGGATTCTCCATTTACCGTTACTGAGGTATCTGGATTTACTGTAATACCTTCCCAGTCATACCCTTTAAGCGTATTTCCTGCAATTTCATAGCGGCCACCATCGGCCATGTTCATATACGACGTACCATTCTCCGTTTCCGTGAAAGGCAGTTTCCAAGACCATCCCTTACCAAGTGGTGCTCGTTTGTCTGCAGTGGCAGGAACCGTTTTGTTGTAGTATGTGACATCGAAGTTACTACCTACTTGATAAGCTCGTATCTCAGCAGAGGGACTAGAAGCCAGATAATAGTTGTAACTACTATCCATTGAAGTAGATATCCCTTTTCCAGCATTACTATTTACGTTGTTTTTCAAATCGTTAACTGCTGACCAATCGGGTGTACCATCCGTGTATAAAGTGATGGTTTCAGCCGGACCTTCTGTTACTTCCTGCTCTACCCAAGGCTGCTCTCGGACGGAATAAGCATAACGATACTGGTATGGAGCCTTACCTGCAATCCAAGAATCATAACGTTGTTGAGAATATTGTCCAGGCTTAACGACACTTCCAATATAGGATTGGGAATAAACTCGGGTATCTGATTCTGGAATGGATACGGACCCGTTATAACGCGCTTCCCATGTTTTAGTACACACATAGTTCGCTACCGATTTATTTGGTGATGGACAAGCTTTCGTAGCCGTCACCGAGGAACGGGTAAGCGTAATCGTTTTGCCCTCAACTGTCGCTGTTTTCGTATCTGGACATGGGCTACCTGAACCTGTCTGAGCCCAGACACCTTTAGAGTCATATTTTCCTGGAATGGAG
This sequence comes from Paenibacillus amylolyticus, assembly GCF_047302515.1. Classification (GTDB taxonomy): domain Bacteria; phylum Bacillota; class Bacilli; order Paenibacillales; family Paenibacillaceae; genus Paenibacillus; species Paenibacillus amylolyticus_G. The sequence continues at coordinate 3,137,073 of NZ_CP168019.1, forward strand.
TTAGTGCACGTCTGTGTTGGAGCAGTAATTGTACGTGCAGGCTGATATTGTCCAGAAATGACCTGAGCACTGCCTGATCTGTTTAGAGTTCCGCTAAATCCACCTTGATTGTAACTTATACTCGAAGGTAGACTACTCAGACCTCCGCTACGGGTTTGTTGCTCGGTACGGCTTTCCGATGGATTCCAAAATGCGATTTGTGTACTCGCCGCTTTCCGAGCATCGGCTTCGGTCGTATATGTGCCTTGCAGGATAGTCGGCGTTTCCACTACAATCGTGTCATTATCTTTGAGACCATCGCCATTATAGTCTTCTTGAACCCACTTGTTGAGTTTGTATTTAACGTGATATTTGGTAATAATTTTTTTCTTCACTGCCTGATAAGTGAGAAAATAATTGTAGACCGGATACTCATATGTATTCGTTCCCACGGCCGGATCATAAAACTGGGCTGAATTCGAGTTATATTGCCTTTCCAATGAAAAGGACATCCCTGCACGTCCAGGCAAAGACGCATCGACATGCTCCAACATAAGGCCACCACTCATGGTCGAAATGCTTTCTCCGTTTTCACCCACGGTATAAGGAGCCTCGTTAAACGACTTTTTACTATAGACTGGTGCTTTTTCAGCGATATGTTTCCCTGGATCTGGGACACTCGTTTGTCCTGCAAGTGGTTTTACATCTGATTTTGATTTTTGCTTCGATGGTGATGATGACTCGGATTGCTTTTTATTCGTAATTGAAGCATCATTGTTCTCCTTAACCTGTCCCTTTTCAGGCACAGATTTTGATACTTTTTCCGAGATATTCTTCGGTTCTGATTTCGATTCCATCGACGTAGAAGATGGAATTTCAGCACTCTCTTGTGATGATGGTGTTTCCTTGGATTCAGCAGCCGGCTTTCCTTCAAGGGTAGAAGTGTTTTCGCTTGAAGAAGGTGCTGTCGGTTCTTGACCTACATCCTGATTCGTTTGAGGTGCGTTTTCATCATCAGTTGTAGTTTCTGTCGATGGTGCTGTTTCTTCAGTTCCTTCAGACTCTTTTTCACCTTCCGATTGGTCATCTGGATCAACCTGTTCTTTTTCCTCACCCTCAGCTTGTTTGTCTTCCTCTTCTTTCGGTTCGTTATCTTTCTCAAGGTCTGTATCTGGCGGGGCAGTCAGTTCCTCTTCCACCGCGAACGTTTCATACCGCTGCATAATACTGGATTGGTCGGCTTCCACACCCGTGAGTGGCGTTTCTTCAGCTAGAGCTGAATCCGTATAAACATCACTCGTGACCGAAGCCGATTCATTAACTTCCTGTGGACGTACGGCTTGCAAGGCTTCGTCGAATCCAATCTGTTCGTCTCTAGCTTTATAAAGAGCTGAAATCACTTCATTCAACGTATAACCTTGATCCAGATAGCCCTGGATAAAACCTTCTGTCCTGTCAAACTGCTCTGCAATAAGAGAAAGGGACTCCAGTGGAGAAGGATTTTGGCCTGTAGAAACTTCTTGTTCATTTTGCTTTTCAGCATATGTAATCGCTGGTATCCAGTTTCCAAAAAGTCCTGAAAATACGGACACGATAAGCAGAATGGATATATATTTTTTTGTAATAGATTGCTTCAACTTGTTCTCCCCGATCAGATAGTGTGAGTTTCAAACTGCTACTATACTATTTTTAATATGCTGTGGTTCCTAAAAATTTGTAATCGTTTTTTTGATCAAATTACCGTTGGCATCATACGTGTATGCTATCTTTTTCCCAGAGGGCGTTAGGATGCTATTCAAGCGACCAGAGGAATCATAATTATATGTGTATTGTTTGAATGGTGTTTTCTTTATCAAATTACTTGGCTCAGACTCGTCTCCTTCACTATTTTTTGAACGCACTAGGAATGTGTATGTCTTCTGTGGATCAAGAAAATTGACCACCTGGCTGGTCTCATTTGTAGTTGAAACTAAAACGTTGTCCTGATAAATGTTGAAACCTTTTGTTCCCCCATTCAGCTCATCTAGTGCCTTCCATGATAATTTTATCGAAGTTTGATTAAGTATTTCTAACTTCAAATCTTTAGGTACTTCTAGAGAACTATTTCCAGATGAGTTACTAACAGAAAAACTTAAAATATTTTTGACATCAGATTCATCAATAATTCCGTCGTTGTTCATATCAGCTAGAATAATCTGCTCCGGTGTAAAAGTTATTTTTCCTTTTAAGTACTTAGTAACCATTAAAGCGTCATTAGCAGTTACCGCTCCGTTTCCATCAACATCACCTTTTAATTCCCTCTTATATTTGGTCACTTGATTACTCGGATCAGACTCGCTCCCTTCACTATATTTTGAACGTACTGTGAATGTATAGTTCTTCTGAGGATCAAGAAAATTGATTATATAATTCGTTCCATTAGTAGCTCCAATTAGAACATTATCCTGATAAATATTAACTCCAACAACATCTCCATTAACTTCTTTTATATTATCCCATGATACGATCACCGAAGTATGACTGAGTATCTCCAATTTTAAATTCTTTGGCACTTCTGGCGTTTTTTTTCAGTTTGGGTTCCAACGTGAATGCTCAGAATACTTACGACATCAGCATTATCAATAATTCCGTCGTTGTTCATATCAGCTAGAATAATCTGCTCCGGTGTAAGAGTTATTTTTCCTTTTAAGTACTTAGTAACCATTAAAGCGTCATTAGCAGTTACCGCTCCGTTTCCATCAACATCACCTTTTAGAACAGCCAATTCTGCTGAATGAACTTCATCTAAAAGCAAAGAAAATGAAAACAAAAAAATAATACATGTTAGGAAAACCCTCCTGCTAGACTTTAAAATTAATAATTCTCTTCCCTCATCCATATCACATTTTCCCCTCTGTAATGATAAATTAAATATTTTTACATATTTTAATTTTAGCCTTCTCTTTCCTACTCCTCTCTACTTTGCCTTTATTGATTAATATATAGCTATCTTATTATCAATTATTTTATATAGATTAGAAATAGGCATTTTTTGTTTTATTTTGTCTTATATTGTCGAAAAAAAACCTATTTTACATATAGGAAATAATAAATATTATGTAATAATCCTTTTCTTGTAGTATGTAAATGATGTAATATATATACACATATTAAATGGAACTATACAATTTTATATAAGAACTGATGATTTTCACTTTGATCTCAAACATAGATTAATAAACACTGTGTAATAACGCAGACCCACATACCTTTTCTTTTATAAAATTCAACCCCTTTTTTAACGAAAAAAACCTTACTAGCTAAGCCAGTAAGGTTACCTCTAACAATATTAAAACCACTGAAATTCTTACTGAAGATAAAAATATATACATAAATACCTATATATTATCCAAAATTTGTTCCAGATAATTCCATCTGTAAGGGGGATTGCTTCATATCCTCCGTCATTAAACTAAGCCTTTTTCGATTAACGCCTTACTAGTCGCACCTTTCTGGCAAGCTGTCCGTACAGCGTATCTACAGAATAACGGTCAATTAATAATGATTCAGTCCATGCTCCAAAATGATCCTCAGACCGTCATGCTGAATCGCATAGTCCACTACTTGAAATAGACTACCAACATGAACCTTTTTCAACACATAACGTTTGGCTGGATCCCAATTACGAAAAGCTGCATCCATATCAAATCCGTTGCCGGGGCTGGAACTTCTTCCAAACTTAAATAAACTTGTTTAAGCTTGACCCACTGAAATCCATGTCCTGGTTAGAGGCTGAAGCAATGAACTGCCAGATGAATTGTTCATCCAAATACCGATTACGATCAGCTTTAGTAAAGCCATCCTCTCAAAGAACAAATGCTGCGCAAGTTCCTGAAACGGTTTCCCTTATTGCAGGACTTAATTTCAATCTAGTTTTCTCTGTAGATGTTAATGACAGACTGATTGACACTATAGAACATCTCTTCCACTTCTTCAAGTGTACATTCACTAAGCTCGGTCACCGTGAAGTTGTACGTAAGGAATTCAAATTGCACATCATAAGTGTCATGTCGTCTACAGGCAATCGACTCACCACTAAAATCCACTGTTCCATTGCTCAACTTGTAATGGTAACGAAGAAAACAGACTCCCAACGCTGTCTGCCATCAATAACCCAGATATACCCGTCTCCGTTATTCCAAACTAGAACATTTGGGATGTAACGATCCCTAATAACAGAATCAACCAGGTACGAACGTCGATCATTCTTCCATACGCTGTTCCGTTGGAATGGCAAATCAAATCGAATAAGGTCACGCATATTTAAAAGGCTTTTTGTTGTTCTCTGAACACTTAATAACAGGACGCAGCGTGCATGTCCTGATATTTGGTCAAATATCAAAAGCTTGCTGTATAGATTGATCCTCAAATGACGAAGCTCGAACAACTCGGTCAGAAAATCCGCCTACTCCATGAATGGACTCTTTGCCCAATAATAAGGATAAGACAGAAAATCCTTTTTGTTCCTTCAAGCTACTCCATGCTTTTAAAAAATCATTATTTACATGTGCTTCCCCATCAGTGACAAAAATAATATCCGCTTGATTAAATCGACTTTGTTTAATGACTTCGCTTGCTTTGTTTAAGGGTTGTACAAAATTCGTACCTCCATCAAGAAAAACAGTTGCAAGCTGAATCATATCTGGAACTTCAATTTTCCCTCGTTCATAGATGATGGCATCAGAAGCATGTGAGGAAAACGGTATCCATGCAAAATCCCTTCTCTGTTTCCGGGCAATGCTCATGAGAGCCAAAGCAAATCCCTTGGAGATCGTATCCTGACCCTTCATACTACCAGATTGATCGAGACACAGGATAATGGGCCCTTTACCGAGATGTTCTTTTCCCTTGGTGTCATACTGAAGTGCCTGTCCTTCCGCATATCGGCGTAAAAAATCCATTTTGCTAATGGGGGGCTGGCGTAACTGCCTAGCTCCATCGGCAGCAGTTGCTCAATGTCACTTCCTTGCCGAATTCCATTCCTATCAATCGCGTCCTTGTGTTTATATCGCTGTTTGCGACTGGCAATGACCTTCATTCGTCCTGTCCATTTTGCGATTTCCTTCAAATTCTTATTATGACTCAATTTTTCAGCAAGAAATAATTGCTCTTTTAAAGGAACCTTCTTCAGCTCACTGTCACTACTTCCAGCCTGTATTCCACCTAACATGAAGTTCACATTTTCTTTAGTCTCTATCGCTTCATCTGAAGCCTGAGCAAGTATTTGTGATAATTGAGAACCGTTCTGATTAAGTGCTGCGGATAAAGCTTCTGTAGCTTGCTCTTTCACCCATCCAAGAACGTTTTCATTGTATTTCGTTGTGCCAATGGCTGCTGCCAGATCATCCAAGCGAGTAAACTCACGAAAATCCAGATATCCTTGATCAGTCATGTTCTATTTCACTTCCACTCCAACCATGTCAGCTTGCAAAATCAAATCGTTTTGTTTGGCGCTATAAATTTGCGCCCATCCTTCGTCATAACTGTTACGCTCCAGCTTGGCCTCGTTATAACCTTCAATCAATACTCTTTTCAACTCTTCAATCATGTGTAATTTTGGCAATATAAATAACCTCACTGACATTCAGTGAGGGTGCTACTCGAACGGATCATCATCTTCATGTCCATGCGTTGATTCATCCTGAGAGGAACTGCCTTCTGGCTTCGTTTCTTCCACATGTGGATATAGGAGGGAACGCGGGAGTTTGGTCAACCAAGCCCGTAGGAACAAACTTCAGTTTGGAAGAAAGCTTGTCTTCCGACCCAGGCTGCTCTGGATTTAACATCGGCTGATCTAAAATTTTAGGCTTGTGTTTAAAATCAAATTTAAACGCCCACAACTTTTTTCTTACCTCCCATTCTCGGCGCTCTTTCCAATCGCGGGGAACAAATGAGCCCTTACCAATCTTCTGCGGCAACGGTGTTCCATCATCCAGTAGCTTTGCTACGTAATGAAATTTGGGTAAGCCATCCATCATCTGTGTGTAAAAAATTCGATCTTCCTCTTTTTCCGTATCTCTAGATTTTCAGGCAGCAGATATTTGTTAATAAAATCTGCTGTTTAAATGTGCTTGGTCTGCTGATAATCTGCTTTTCACCAAACTCCCTGCTAAATCCGAGCGCATCTAGATAAGCAAGGCCGCCAAAAGCAATTTTGTTTCGGCAGCTTGTTAAGATGGACTGCTTCATGGCTTTAGCATTGATTTTCCCCGCTTCAACCTCCAGTTGGCCTGGGGACTGTAGCAATTATTCCGGCTGTCCGATATTCTGCTGCAATGGATAAGAACAACTCCACATCTGGATGAATGTATCTGGAGTATTCATCCACAATCTTAATATGTGGTACGCGCGTGCGCTCCGTTCCTAGTCTCCGAAACGTTCCGCTTTGCAAGTACATGACAACAAACTGTCCAAAGGCATCACTCGCTTTACGTAGTTTACCCATCGCTCTATTTACTGCCAACATGCGCTTTTACACACAGATCTCGCCATGTGCAAGCGTCCTGGCTACAAAGGTAGCTTGGCCCCTCCTTTGATTGGCTTTCACCAACTAGATAATGCGTGCCTCTGGGCACGCTAAAAAAAAAGGAACTGCGCATCACGCAGCCCCTTCTTGTTGTTGTATTCAATTAACCTTTCAGATGAACCTTCAACACACCATTTTGATTAGATGTAACATCACCTGTCGTGACTTCCACCCGTTCAACCATATCTTGACCATCTGGAATGATAATCGGTGTAATCAGCGGGTATCCCGCATCTTCAATGACCTTACGATCAAACTCCAACAGCTTTTGTCCAGCCTTTACATGCTCGCCAGCTTCCACATGCATGTTGAAGCCTTCACCTTTGAGGGATACTGTATTAATCCCGACATGAATCAGAACTTGTAATCCACTCGCGTGTTCAAGAATCACCGCATGTTTACTTTTGATCACATGAGCCACCTGAGCATCAAACGGAGCAACAACAACGTTGCCAGAAGGTTCAATCGCTACACCTTCACCCATCTGTTTCTCGGCAAAAGCCGGATCAGGTACTTGCTCCAGTGACACGGCCTGGCCGGTTAATGGCGCCATGATTTCCAGTGTATTCACTGCTTCGTCCCCTACTTGAGCTGCACTACGTGTGCGCTGGTTTGGATCTGTTTTTGCAGTTGAAGAGGTAACAACTGAAGCAGACTGCGATGTAGCCGCTTTAGGCTCATTAATGGTTTCATTGCTTGCACTACGATCTTCTTTTCTCAGTTTGGCTCTACCAAAAAGGACCGTCAGTACAAACGGTACAACCAAGACAATCGCCATGCCGATGAAGAAGACACCCCATTTGTTAGGGAAAATCGACAGGAATCCCGGTACGCCACCTACACCGATGGAGGTTGCCTGAACATTATTCATCGTCAGCAACACACCACCAATCGCGGAACCGATCATACCAAAGATAAACGGATAACGGTAACGGATATTCACTCCGAAGATCGCCGGCTCAGTTACCCCGAGGAAGGCCGATACCGAGGACGTTGCCGCAAGTCCTCTCATTTTCTTCTCACGCAGGACAAGCATCATCGCAAGTGCCGCCGAACCCTGTGCGATATTGGACAATGCCAGCATCGGCCACAGGAACGTACCGCCCTGACTACCAATGAGTTGAACATCTACCGCAAGGAACGTGTGATGCATACCAGTGATAACGAGCAAAGCGTAGAGACCACCGTAGATCAGACCACCCAGCGCCGCGTATGAATCGTATACATAGATCAAACCAGATGTAATTGCATTTGCAATAGCAAATGTAACCGGTCCAATAATCGTAAATGCCAGGAATCCGGTAATCAGCAACGTAACTGGTGCAACGACCAGCAGTTTAATTGAATCATGCACTCTTTTGTTCAGGAAAATTTCCATCTTCGCAAGCAGATAGGCCGATACCAGTACTGGCAGAACCTGCCCTTGATAACCAATCTTCTCAATCTCCCAACCGAACAGATTCCATGTTGGCACCGTGCCATTATTCACGGCATCAGCGTAACCATATGCACTCAGCAGATCGGGATGTACCAGAATGAGACCCAGCACGATCCCGAGCAGCGGACTGCCGCCGAATCTTTTTACAGCTGCCCAACCAATTAGAGCCGGCAGGAACGTGAAGGCTGTACTTGCGATCGTATTAATAATGGACGCAAGATCCTTCCAGGCTGGATAAACATCCACCAGTGATTTTCCATCAAAGAAAATGCCTGGACCCGTCAGAATATTGTTAATCCCGAGCAATAGACCTGCCGTAATGATTGCAGGCAATATCGGAATGAAAATATCCGAGAGTGTTTTGATTGCTCGCTGAATTGGATTTTGCTTTTTACCAGCAACCGCCTTCACATCATCCTTGGAAGAACGATCTCCCCCGGTAATCTGGATCATCTCATCATAGACCTTATCCACCAGTCCAGGCCCAATAACGACCTGGAATTGTCCTTGGGAAGAGAACTGTCCTTTAACCAGATCATTCTGATCCAGACTCTCGGTATCCACTTTACTCTCATCATACAAGGCAAACCGGAGTCGTGTAACACAGTGTGTTGCAGCTTCAATATTCTCTTTGCCACCGACTGCCCGGACGATCTCCTCAACCTGTTTTTTATCAATTGCCATAGTGTCACTTCCTATTTATAAAATGTGATTAGTCCTGTTGTGGCACAAGCCACATATAGGATGCATACGGGCTGAGAGAGATTTCCTGCGTCAGCGCAGGGGCTGCCTCTGTATTTCCTATGAGTAACTCTGCTGATTTGCTTGCAATGTGATCATTCCAGACAGCTTCTGGAAGCGAGAACGTAACGTCTCGTTTACTGAAGTTGGATACAACAATCAGAGTTTCACTTCCATTGGTTCGTGCGTACGCGAATACATCCGGGTGTGCATCGTCCAATCGTTCATACAGACCGTCGGTCAGCACGTTAACCTGTTTACGCAGGGCAATCAATTTGCGGTAATGATAGTAGATTGAATCCGGATCAGCCAGTTGCTGTTCCACGTGAATGGACGGATACCTTTCATCTACCTTCAGCCAAGGTGTTCCGGTAGTAAATCCGGCGTTCTTACTTCCATTCCACTGCATCGGTGTTCGGGAGTTGTCCCGGGAACGCTCCTTCACGATTTGGAATGCTTCTTCAGCGGATTTACCTCGTTCTTCCTGAAGCAATCGGTACATGTTCGTTGATTCGATATCGCGGAACTCACTAACGTCATTCCAGACTGGATTCGGCATTCCGATCTCTTCACCCTGGTAGACATAAGGTGTACCTTGCATTCCGTGTATCGTTGTTGCAAGCATCTTCGCACTCTCGGCACGATAATCACCATCATCGGCGAATCGGGATAATGCCCGCGGCTGATCATGGTTATTAAGGAACAGCGCATTCCAACCTCCACCGGCTTGCATGCCTGTCTGCCACTCACTGAAGAGCTGTTTCATCGCTTCGAAATCATACGGCATCAGTTCCCACTTCTGACCATTCGGATAATCCACTTTCAGGTGATGGAAGTTAAACGTCATCGAAAACTCCCGGGAAGCCGGGTTCGAATATTGGATACAATGTTCCAGTGTTGTGGAGGACATCTCCCCTACAGTCACCATGTTGTGAGGCCCGAATACTTCATCATACATCTCGGTGATGTACTCATGCACACGCGGTCCATCCGTGTAATATTTGCGTCCATCACCCGGTGACACGCTGCCGTCATCATCAGGGAACCGCTGGTCTTTGGAGATCAGGTTGATCACGTCCATACGGAAACCATCCACACCTTTTTCGGCCCAGAACTTGATCATATCCCGTACAGCTTTGCGTACTTCCTCATTCTCCCAATTCAAATCAGCCTGCGTTTTATCAAATAAAGTCAGGAAATATTGTCCCGTCTGTTCATCGAACTGCCAAGCGGGCCCACCGAACTTGGATTGCCAGTTGTTTGGCACACCGCCATCCGGGGCAGGATCTTTCCAAATATAATAATCCCGATACGGATTATCCTTGGAAGAACGGGATTGCTGGAACCACTCATGATCGGTCGAGGAGTGATTCACCACGATATCAATCATCAATTTCATATCACGAGCCTTCAGACCTTTCAACAGTTCGTCAAAATCCTCCATCGTCCCATAATCCGGATTAATCCGGTAATAGTCCGCTACGTCATATCCATTATCATGCTGCGGGGATACATATACCGGCTGCAACCACACAATATCGATACCCAGATGCTGCAAATAATCAAGCTTCTCGGTTAATCCATGAATATCTCCCGTACCCGATCCGGTTGTATCATTAAAACTCTTCGGATATACCTGATACACCGTTGATGTCTTCCACCAAGATGACGGAGTTGTGTTATTAGAACTCATGTTAACGCCTCCAATAAATTGTAATGCTCTCATGTGATGTTCTCGGTTAACTTCATATCTATATTACATAAGTAAACATGTATATACAAGTTGAAACTATAATATGTATATTCTTCGCCTCTTCTACATATTCCCCATAAATCTTTCCTCTGTAACATTTATTTTGGAACCTGCGTTCGTAAACTCCATGATATCTGTATTGGGACAACAAAAAACCGTCTGTTCTTCCCACCATTGGTGCGGGCAACAGACGGTCTAATTTGGTTGAACTTGGTTGGACTTTTGAAATATATTCTACTGTTTTTTACTACTGTAATGGATTGTTATTATAAAGTAGCTGTCACTTGACTTCATCACCACAGCGTAGACATGTCTCTTACGACATCTCCGGTGAAACTACGGCTTTCCCTTGTTTTTCCTGCATATTCAACTTCAATAGAGATAGTGCAGCTTGCTCTTCCCTTTCCAATTCAGCAGCACTGATCTCACCAGAGAGTACGGCACGCATTCGCTTTTGATCCAGCAGACCTTCCCATTTTGCCACCACAAATGCTGCGACACAGTTGCCCATCAGGTTTGTGAATACACGCATTGTATCCATGAATCGATCCGCACCAAGCAGCAGAGCAACCGCTGCTACAGGAAAAGCATTGACAGCCACTGCCGTTGCGGACAGGGCCAAGAATGCGGAGCCAGGTACTCCTGCCATGCCTTTGGAACTTAACATCAACACCAGCAAAATCGTAATCTGCTGCATCAATGTCAGTTCAATCCCTACGGCCTGAGCAACAAAAACCGTGGCCAACGATAAATAGATTGAAGCGCCATCCAGATTAAACGAGTACCCCGTCGGTACCACAAGCCCCACAACCGCACGATCACAACCCGCCTTAGTTAGTTTGTCCATCATGCGTGGCATCACCACTTCTGATGATCCGGTTCCAATCGCCAGCATCACTTCAGAACGGGTATACTTCACAAATTGCAGGAAATTCAGCCCGGTAATCCACCAGGCAGCCAATGCCAACATGACCAGAAACAGCAGCGCTGCGCCGTAACATGCCAGAATCAGCAGACCAAAGGACGACAATGTGGATGCCCCATAGGCACCTACCGTGTAGGCCATGGCTCCAAATGCACCAATCGGCGCGAGTTTCATGATATAACCGATGATGCGGAACACAATGCCGAGCAAGTTCTCAATCAGCGTCAGTACATTCTCTTTTGCCTTACTCTCTGTTGCTGCCAGGGCAACCCCGAACAGGCAGGCCACGAGCAGTACTTGCAGAAGTGCATTTTGTGCAAAGGCATCTACAACACTTGTCGGAATAATATTCATGATAAAGTCTACCGTATGCGGTAACTCGGAACCATTGGTTTTTGCTTCAATGCCGCTTGCATCTATGGTTGAAGGGTCCACGTTCATTCCGGCACCGGGGCGAAGCAGATTGGCTGTCCCCAATCCAAGTACCAGCGCCACTGTAGTTGCAATCTCGAACCACACGATGGCTTTCAGTCCGATGCGACCTACCGACTTCAGATCACCGATCTTGGCAATCCCTGTGACAATCACCATGAAAATCAGTGGAGCGATGATCATCTTGATCAATTTGATGAAACCTGTTCCGAGCGGTTGCAGCAGGCTACCCAGATCCGGCCACAGAATGCCTACGCCAATCCCGATGATTACCGCTACAATAATTTGAAAAAATAATGATTTCATAAATGACATGAACGCTCCCCCTGTTTGCGGTCAATTCGGATTTCCGTTTGGTTTCCGTGTAACTTTTTATATCATTCTAAAAGGGAGTTCAACAATGGAATTTCAATGTTTTTGTCATTTGTACCAACTCTATTGGTGAAAATTGAACCTGAAACCGAAAAAAGACGAATATCGCGTCAGTTATCTTGACGTGATATTCGTCTTTATCCATAAATCCATTAATTATTGAACAGGGGTTAAATGTGCATCACAGGGTAATCGATTCTCCCGGGGCCAGCACACGGCCTTCCAACCCTTTTGCAGCAAGTTGTTGCACGAAGTGTTCCGCATCCTGACGAATTACCGGGAACGTATCATAATGGACCGGGATCGTCAGTTTGGCATTAAACCATTCGGCCGCTTGCAGCGCATCCTCAGGTCCCATGGTGAAATGTCCACCAATCGGCAAGAAGGCTACATCAATATCATGACGATCACCGATCATTTTCATATCCCCGAAGAGACTTGTGTCTCCGGCATGCAAAATCGTTTTACCACCAATATTAATGATATATCCAGCAGGCAAACCTGCATACATGATCCGTTGTTCTTCTTCGAGCACAATCCCGGAAGTATGGAACGCCTGAATCATTTTGGCTTGAGCAAAGTCAAGATCTACCGTTCCGCCCATGTTCATGCCGAGTGTATCCAGACCTTTCCAAGACATATATGTAGCCAATTCCACAATAGCCACAACTTTGGCGTTATTTGCTTTGGCTATAGGTTCAGCATCGAGGATGTGATCCATATGTGCATGTGTCAGCAACACAACATCTGTCTTAATATCTTCAGGCTTCGTGACGGCAAGCTCGTTGCCACGCAGGAAGGGATCAATGATCAGAGACTTTTCTTCTGTGCCCAGCTGTACACTGGAGTGACCGTGGAACGTAATATTCAACAACTTGGATTCCTCCCGACATATGTTTTGATTATTTTGAAAACCACTATATATTATAAATCATACCTCTTCACCAACGCAAAATCACGCTAGCCTCCGTGTCACCGTTGCTTACGATATACTCTTGCTTCATACGGCTGAAGCTGAATCGCACCTTCATCGGTAGAATAACGTCTGCTCACATTGCTGATGACCAACTTGGCATGCTCGGAAGTCCAACCTTCCGGCCAGTGCATCTCAGGTTCATGCCCACGGAAATTCAGAATGACCAGCATCTGCTCATCTTCCAGCGTTCGGGTATAGGCATAGATATCCGGATCATCCGGTAGCAGCAGTTCATACGCACCATAGATAAGTACTTTATGTTGTTTGCGAAGGGCAATTAACTTACGGTAATAATGCAAAATGGATTGCGGATCACTTTCGGCATCAGCCACATTAATCTCAGGATAATTATCATTCACCTGAATCCACGGCTGACCCTGGGTAAACCCTGCATGTTCCGTCTCATCCCATTGCATCGGCGTGCGGGCATTATCGCGACTCTTCAGCCAGATCGCCTGCATAACTTCATGCTTTGATTTACCTTGACCAATGTAATGATTGAAATAATTTTTGGTCTCGATGTCCCGGTATCGTTCGATATTCGGGAAAGCGACATTGGTCATGCCGATCTCTTCTCCTTGATAGATGTAGGGGGTCCCTTCGAGTGTAAGCATCCATGTCGCCAGCATCTGAGCAGAACGCACCCGATATTTACCATCATCACCAAAACGGGAAACCGGACGTGGCTGATCATGGTTCCCCATATAATTGGCGTTCCAGCCTCTACCATGTAAAACCGTTTGCCACCGGCTCATGATTTCTTTGAGATCTGTCAATTTCCATTCCTTATAGTTCCATTTACCAATTCCGGAGGATTTAGCATCGATAAACATATGCTCAAACTGGAATACCATATTAAGCTCATCACGATCCGTCCCCACATAAGCCAGCGCCTGCTCAGGTCCAAGTCCTGAAGTCTCGCCAACTGTCATGGGTCCGTAGGGTTTCAGGATCATGTTATTCAGTTTCTTCAGGATGGAGTGTACCTGTTCCAGGTTGGAAAAGAGCTGATATGCTGGAACCACCGGCAGATTATCCGGATTGTGGGCACTTGGCAGACCCTCTGCCTTGGCGATATGCGCTACTGCATCGAAACGAAATCCGTCTACCCCTTTTTCCAGCCACCAATGCACCATCTCATACATCTCTTCTGCCATCTGTGCATTGTTCCAGTTGAGATCCGGTTGCTGTTCGGAATACAGATGCAGATAATATTCATTTGTCTCGGGATCATGCTTCCACACCGAACCCCCAAAATAGGACTCCCAATTATTCGGCACCTGCCCATTTTTGCCTGAACGCCAAATATAATAGTCCCGCTTCGGATTCATCTTTGATGAACGCGATTCAGCAAACCAAGCATGTTCATCTGACGTATGATTCAGCACCAGGTCCATCATAATCTTGAGACCACGCTTGTGTGCCTCTGCCAATAATCGATCAAAATCCTCCATCGTGCCATACTTGCGTAAAATGCCGTAGTAATCCCGGATATCATATCCGTTATCATGTCCTGGTGAATCGTAAATGGGACAGAGCCAGATCACATCCACGCCCAAATTCTCCAAGTAATCGAGCTTCTCATAGATTCCCTGCAAATCGCCATATCCATCCCCATCCGAATCCTTAAAGCTGCTCGGGTAAATCTGGTATACGACACTCTCTTTCCACCAAACGATATCGCCCACCTCGCTCTCAACATTGTTCACTATATAATCTCTACTCACGATATAAATAAGCCGTTAATATGTTTTATCCGAAATGATTCCCTTATAAACATTTGAAAGGTATCTTATGCAAAAAGACCCGGTCATGGACCGCGATCTGCGGTTCAATTCCGAGTCTTTTTTTGTGAATATAAGACTAACTTAAATCCAGCGTAACCTATCCAGGCACCGATCGTGTTCAGAATAATGTCATCCACATCAAACGAACCTACACGTGTAATCAATTGTGTGACCTCAACACCCAGCAGAAGCCAAACAACTGTAGATGTAAAGGTCAGGAATGTACGACACCTCCGAAACAACCATGGGATCCAGATGCCCAGCGGAATGAACAATACGATATTGCCAAACAAGTTTTTGACCCAGGTATCTGTATTGTACCTCTCCCTCTCCATAAGAAGTGGACGAATCGTCTCGAAGGGTACGAGATTATATTGATAATACATGCCTGGTGTTCGGCCACTAACAAACAGTAAATTGGCCATAATCAGTATGTAGAGCGCTGCCATGCAAGCAACAATGGTCAACATCCACTTGGAGTGGAGCCACGACTTTTCGTTCATCCATCCGTCCTCCGACCTTGAATTCCGCGAAGCGGTAAGGTCTATTTTAACGGGATATAGATCTTCATGTCCAGTTGTTCAGGGGTCGATTTCCAGACATCCGTCACTTCAAAGTCAGGCCCTTCCCTCCGTTCATTGATACACACTGATGCCAAAATCCCCTTGTTCTACAAGGAGATGCTCTCTACGCTGGTTGATTTACCAGCAGAGATGTCTCTTGCGAACAAGGGGACTTGTTTGTTTAACAATCTATTCTTAACCTTTCCAGTTCCCGGACACCGGATGAATACCCCAGATATCTGTCGCATACTCACTAATGGTACGATCACTGGAGAATATGCCGGAATGAGCCGTGTTCAATATCGCTTTACGAGTCCAGCCCGGAATATCCCGATACGCCTGGTCAATGGCAGCATGCGCGTCTGCATAAGCAGCAAAATCACGCAATACAAAGTATTCATCACCATGGGCCAGCAAGGAGTCATATATATCCCAGAACTCCCCGTCACGATAACAGAATGCACCTGGATGCACCAGTTGCTCCACGACCTCGCGAATGCGTTCATCGTGCTGCACAATCTCATTCGGACGATAGCTGCCGGAACGATAATACTCAAGTACTTCGTCTGCACGCAGACCATAGATGAACATATTTTCTTCCCCAACCTGCTCCGCCATCTCCACGTTGGCTCCATCCATCGTGCCGATCGTTAAAGCACCGTTCATCATAAATTTCATGTTGCCCGTACCGGAAGCTTCCTTACCTGCGGTTGAAATCTGTTCACTAACATCCGCAGCGGGAATGATCTTCTCTGCAAGAGAGACGGAATAATTCTCGAGGAAAAATACCTTCAAACGGTCATTCACGGCCGCATCCCGATTCACCGTGTCAGCCACGTTGTTGATCAGCTTGATAATTTTCTTGGCAAAATAATAACTCGGCGCTGCCTTGGCACCAAAGATGAACGTACGTGGTACCATATCAAACGAAGCATCATTCTTAAGCCGGTTATACAGATGCATAACATGCAGAATGTTCAAAAGTTGACGTTTGTACCCGTGTAGTCTCTTCACCTGTACATCAAAGATGGAATCCGGATTCACTGCTGTCCCGGTATGATCCAGAATATACGCAGCAAGCCGCTCTTTGTTATCCCGCTTAATTGAACGGAACTGCTCCTGGAATGATGTATTATCCGCAAAACCAGCCAACTGGTCCAGCTTGCCCGGCTCTGTTATCCATTCGTTACCGATTGTATCCGTAATCAGATCCGACAGTTTCGGATTGGCATGCATCAACCAGCGGCGATGGGTGATACCATTCGTTTTGTTATTGAAACGCTCTGGATACAGTTCATAGAACGGAGCCATCTCGCGCTCTTTCAAAATCTCGGTGTGCAGAGCAGCAACACCATTCACGCTATGACTGCCTACAATCGCCAAATGCGCCATCCGTACCTGATCGTTTGCAACAATCGCCAAATGCCCTATGCGATCCTGATCTCCCGGATACCGGTCCAGCAGCATGCCACAGAAGCGTTTGTTGATCTCTTCAATGATCATGTAGATTCGTGGCAGCAGCCTGCTGATCATGGATACAGGCCACTTCTCAAGAGCCTCACTAAGCGTTGTATGATTGGTATACGATACAGTACGGGTTGTGATATCCCATGCTTCATCCCAGCCGTAACCCTTCACATCAATCAGGATGCGCATCAGTTCTGGTATAACCAAGGTTGGATGCGTGTCGTTAATGTGAAAGGCCACTTTATCAGGCAAACGATCATACGGTAGTTCCAGCTTGTTGAACGTACGCAAGGCGCTCTGTACACCTGCTGAGCACATGAAGTATTGTTGCTTCAATCGCAGTAGCTTTCCTTCATACTGAGAGTCATCCGGATACAGGAATTCCGAGATTGATTCAACCGATCGGCTATAATCCAGATAACCGTAGTAGTTCGAAGGGGTGTCGAGTGAAGTCTCGCGCTTTGGCTCGGCACTCCATAGACGCAATGTATTCACATGGGTTTGACCATAACCGATGACAGGCACGTCATAGGGTATGGCGACAACCGATTCGGCATCTTTTGTAACAAACTGATATTCTCCATCCTGCTCATGAGCTTCTACTCGGCCCCAGAACTGTACTTCCACCTTTTTGTCTGGACGGCGGACTTCCCATTCATTGCCCTTATCAAGCCAATTGTCGGGTAACTCTACCTGATTACCATTGATGATTTTTTGCTCAAACAACCCGTATTTATATCGAATCCCGCAACCATGTCCTGCATATCGTAGTGATGCGAGTGAATCCAGGAAACAAGCAGCGAGTCGTCCCAGACCTCCATTACCGAGTCCTGCATCCGCCTCCTGTTCTTCTATCTCTTCCAAGGAGAAGCCCAGCTCAGCTAAACTGTCACGCACCAATTCCAATTCATTCACATTCAACAGATTGTTGCCGAGCAGACGTCCAATCAGGAATTCCAGCGAGAAGTAATAGACCTGTTTATCCTGGCGCTGCTTGAACCCCTGATTCGACGCTGCCCAATCCTGGCCTGCATATTCACGAATCATGCTTCCCAGTACATGGTACACGTCTTCCTGTGTTGCTTCTTCAATCGGTTTGCCCAATTTGCTGACCAGATTCCGTGTAAATATACTCTTGAACGTTTCCTTGTTGTCAAACAAAAGTAGGTTCCTCCCGGGGAAATCCTGCAGGATGGTGGCGGTTCATACAAATTGAACTAGAGAATATTTACACTGGACACTTCGATGACAGAATAACCTTCCGATCGCTGTTATCCCCAGATTTTTTTGATTCCTTTTTAAAATGGGAAAATCCGGGGATAAAGGCGAGCGCTACGCTTCTTTAGGTCATTTCTGTCCTCTCCGTTTTGTGTAAATGTTTAAGTTGAATTTATATAATCAAGGGTAAAATTTGAAGACGGCATATGCTTTCGAAGCAGCTTTCTTGCAGAAAGCTTTTAGGCGACCGCTACGCTTCTTCAGAATCGATTTCGTTCTCTTCACTACGTTTGCACGTATGAAAAGCTCTAGCAGTGGTACCCGATGCTTAGAAAGTGTATGAACCTTAAATCCATCCTACAGGATTTTTATTTTATATATATTTATAGAAGATATCGGTTACGTGTGGGCATTAGATAATAGTACTTTTTGCTAAAATGTATGGATTCGACGGGTCGCCGATTAGCGTCTGTCCTCCGGTCAGCTTCACGTCTTTATCGAGAATGACATTCTCAAGGACCGTCCCCTCACCAATGTAACATTTCTGCATGATGATGGAACCTTTTATTTTGGCACCCTTGGCCACCTGTACACCACGGAACAGAATGCTGTCCTCCACCTCTCCACCTACGATGCAGCCATTGGCAAGGAGTGAATGTTTAACGTCGGCGGTATCCAGGTATTTAGCAGGGGCTTCGTATTTAATTTTGGTCTGGATCGGATCTTCTTTGAACAGTTGTTCATATTGCCCTGTGTTCAGCAGATCCATACTGTTGCGATAATAACTGTCAATGGAATTGATGACCGCGTGATAGCCATCATATGCATACGCAGCGATATTCAATCCATCCGGATTTTTTTGGATCACATCCCGGAAGAAATGGCTCTCGCCATGATCAATGCAGCGCTGCACCTGGCGCAGGAACAATTCTTTTTCCATGATGAAAATTTCTGTATATATATTCGGGTGATTAGCGCTTTGGTGAATGTCCACCACGTTACCGTCCCCGTCATGTTCAACTTTGACACAGGCGTCATGCTCAGGCAGCAGCTGATCTACTTTTTTGCAGACCAGTGTAACGTCCGCTCCTTTACTGATGTGATACCTGTAGACATCCTGGAGGTCTGCTTTGGTCACATGGCGACTGCCCGCATGCACAACATATTGTCCTGCCCCTCTGTGGAAAAAGTCCAAATTGTTATGGAAATGCTGCAAGTCCCCTTGTGATGTATCTGTTGGATCGTTCCAGTCTGGTGGCAAAATAAACATGCCCCCATGCTTGCGATCCAAATCCCAAGGTTTGCCGTCACCGAGATGGTCCATCAACGAGCGATATTTTCGCCGTACAAATACACCAATACTCTCAATTCCTGCATTCATCATATTAGATAGAACAAAATCGATCAGACGGTAACGCCCGGCATAAGGCACCGCGGCTCCGCAGCGAAAATACGTCAATTCCTTCAATTCTTCAAGTTCATGGTCAAGGTTAATAACTCCGATCAATGGTTTCATCGCATGCACCGTCCTTTTGACTTCAATTAGGCCTTGCTGGTTATTCCTTGGCGAAGCTGACGTTCCAGTTCTTCCTGATCCACGAGCAATATATCACTCTCATCTTCCGGTGCAGGCGATATCTGTGTTCCATCAGGAATAACCAATCCTTCTGCGATAATAGCTCGGTAAATGCGCACATTTTGCCCGATTTTCACTCTTGGCATGATCACCGAATCGATGACAGCACTGTTCTCACCAACTTCAATTCCGTAGAACAAAACAGAATGATTGACCTCACCATGCACTACAGTGCCTTCACTAATAATACAATTCCGTACCTTGCCCGAAGGTGAGATGTATTGTGCAGGTTGGTTCGGATTACGTGTGAAAATACGCCAGTCCGGATCATTCAGATTAAACGGTGTGTCTTCGTCCAACAGGTCCATATTGGATTCCCAAAGACTGCGAATGGTACCAACGTCTTTCCAATAACCTTCAAATGGATACGCATATAAGGATTTTTCGTTTTCAAGCAACAAAGGAATAATATCTTTACCAAAATCATAGGAGGTGGATGCCTGTTGTTCATCCTGGATCAGGAAACGTTTCAGTACATCCCACTTGAAGAGATAGATACCCATGGAAGCTAGTGTGCTCTTGGGCTCAGGAGGTTTTTCTTCAAATTCATAGATGCTATAGTCATCATTGGTGTTCAACACCCCGAACCGGCTGGCTTCTTCCAATGAGACATCAATGACCGATATCGTGCAATCCGCATCTTTTTCTTTGTGATACTGGAGCATTTTTTCGTAGTCCATCTTATAGATATGATCCCCTGACAGAATGAGCACATGCTCAGGATCGAATTGTTCAATAAAGTTCAGATTGCGGAAGATCGCATCCGCTGTACCCCGGTACCAGTTGCTACCGTCTTCACGTTCATGTGGAGGAAGTACATATACCCCGCCGTTTTTCCGATCCAGATCCCAGTCACTGCCAATGCCAATATAGGAATGTAAGACAAGTGGTTCATATTGAGTCAATACACCCACTGTATCAATACCAGAATTAGAGCAGTTACTCAGCGGAAAATCAATGATCCGGTATGTGCCCCCAAAATATACAGCTGGCTTAGCCAGTGATTTGGTCAATCCTTTTAACCTCTTACCTTGCCCTCCGGCAAGTAGCATCGCTACAACTTCTTTTTTCGCCATCATTACAGCCTCCTCCACGTGCATTCGTTCTGATTCATTTCAGAGCCCATAATCGATATTCTGTTGTGTGGACACTGTTGTCTTGATTAGGAGCTTGCTGTACAGATGTGTAAACGGTGAATCTTTGTTTCAGTTGAACTTCTTTGGATTGTAAAGCCTGAAATAGAGTTGATGCTGGTGTAGAATTGCTTGACTGTCTTACAGAGGTGAATGTTAGATGCAGAACTTAAGGTGTAGCTCGTGAACAATGAAATAGGCTACTCCTATTTAACATTAAACACGAAACGGACTGGGGAATCTTACTGGAAAACATCGACATCAAGTTGCGGGTAAGATACCCCTTTCTCGTGCCGCTGTTATTCATATTGTATTCGATAAAAGGGAATCAAACTCCTTTTGGAAAATTCATGGTAAAAGTGTGACACTACTAGACCCATAAACCTATAAAATCAAAAATGCAGGTCTTACGAATCAGAAAACGGCAATTTATTTGTAAATTTTTAGAGGAATATATAGAAATGTGTCGAATAGATAGTCGTGGTCATAAAAATAGTAATTAGAAATTGCTAAAGAATGATTCTATCGAGGAATTACATACTAATAACTATAAATTATTTGGAGGTCTAGATTGTGGAATTAATTAATAAGTATCTTGATGAAATAACACAACAAAAAGAAAAAGTGACTGTGGTGCTAGTAACTAATGTGGATAACCAGACAAATGAATTTGAAGATTACCATAATAATTCATTAATTTCAGAGTACTTAAGCGAATCTGAGCTAGAAGTGCTCAATCAAGGGTTTGAAAATTTTGGTTTCCGAACTATCATTCATTTTGATGAGACAGAATTTATACAAAAGGTAGCTACGAGCAAACATCCAATATTAAATAGAGATCATATTGGAATAGTATTAAGTATGGCCCAAAAAGGAAAAAAAATCGGCAGAAAATCGTTGTTACCAGCCTTTTGCGATCTATACAATTTAAAATATACAAGTTCCGATCCATACACCGTTAGCCTGTGTAGAAACAAATATCACTCAGGTATATTACTGAAACAGCATGGTATCCTTGTTCCTGAGAGCTGGTTATACACAAAAAAAGGGTGGCTTTTTGAACAAAAGCCACCTCAAGGTTGTAGAGTTATTATTAAATTGAATAATGAATCAGCGAGTATTGGGATTGATCAGAATAACATCATTAATTACGAATCATCAAATGATTTAATGATAGAACAATTGTGCATAGAGTACGGACAGGAAATCATTGTTCAAGCATTCATTGAAGGATATGAAGTAGAGCATCCGTTTGTAGTCGATAAAGAAATTACGCCTTTAATTCCTATGGGAATTCAACTGAACGACAGCAGAAATCTTTCTGATCAAATTTTGACTTATGAAATAAGAGGTAAGGATCAGTATTCTTTTTATAATTATTCTACAGAAAACCAAGTAATAAATGCTAAATTGATTGAGACAACAGCTGCAGTTGCTGAAGTATTAGGCATAACAGGTTTTGGGAGGGTTGATTATCGAATAAATCAAAAAAATGAGTTTTTTGTAACAGATATTGCCACGAACCCACATATTGTTAAACATAGTTCTTTTCATCAATCATTTATTGAATTAGGTTATACATATAATGAAATGTTGGCTACATTTGTAGCAATTACAATTGCAAAATACGACCTAGGATTCCGACCAGAATTGAATATCTGACATAAGGAATCCATTTCCAAATGATTTTTCTTTAGAACGTTCAACAAATTCGGGATACATCTTATCAATAACAGTAAACCATTCTAATCCTGATAACTGTATGTTAGAATCAAACAATTCTTTTATGAGTTCATGGCGTTTTTCGTAATAATTCTGATCTCCAATAGAAGGCATATACGAAATAGTATTCCATAATTCTAAAGCTTCTGATTGGTTACCCAGTAAGTATTCTACTACCATGAGATTAGAGTCAACATAGAATTGATAGTATAACTCGATATTTTTTTGTCGAATCAATTTCTTTTTCAAAGTGTCCAGTATATCCCGAGCATGATCTAACTGGTTAGTTGCTGCATACAACACAGCTTGATTAATTTTAAGTAGTATACTATCTGCACTTGATTTTATTTTATTAAACATTTCATTATATATCTCTAGCCCTTTTTCAAAAGATATATTTTCTGAAGCTATTCCGCTCAAAATATAGTTGTTTAAAGGAATCTCAGGGCGTGGAAATGGGATTCCTTTATGGTTGGCGATAAACTTTCTTAATTGTGTAGCATCTTCAAAACTTTCCTCAAACTTACCCAAAACCAGTGTGTTAGCAATATGGTTGTTTAATGAAAAATAATACTGAATTGGATTAAGTGGAACTCCACCATTTTCTAATGGCCCAAAGTACTTTACACTTTTCATAGTACTTCTTTGAGCAAAAATTATAGAATGAACAGCACTTGATTTTCGACGGAGGATATTGATTTTGTCTTCTGCATCCATGTCATATGATGCCCGATCACCTAAGTAATGCATAAGTAAATTCTCATTTTTTATAGCGCTTGTTTTATCATTAATGTGAATATAACTAATCATTTGCAAAGATAAAATTCTTGACCATAATTCACTTTCACCATCAAGTGAATTAATATCTTTATACTTATCAAGGATAGAAACAGATTTATTTCGCGAATCACTGTCTATTTTTTTTGTCAAACACATGGCTAAGAGATAATCTCTTTCTGCTCTTAGCAAAATTGGATAAGAATCCTCAATCCACCCTAACTCTTCAATAACTTTATCAAAATCTTTGTTCAAATAGTCTGAATAGGCTTGTTGCATGATATCAACATATTCAGCAGCACGAAGCTCGCTTACAGACATCAATATTTCTTGAGAGAAGTCATGATTAATTGTTTCTGAATTACGAAGTTTTTTTACATAAGCAAGAATGTATTGCAATGCCGCTTGATCTACATAACTAGCCTTTAACAGAGCACGTGCTCGCGCAATATAGTCATTTGGCTTAATTACTTTTAGACACTCTGCATAAGCTTGGAAATATGTTTTCTTATCTTCTAATTTGCTCTCAAATAAATTACGAATAATCTCATGTACAAAATTAACTTTTTTATTGTTTTCTTCCACAAAATACAGTTTATTTGCTTCAGTTATAATTTGTTGTAACTCAGCTTGGTTTTTCTTAGTTATTTTTTCAAGTTCAAAAAAGGTAAAAGAAATACCAAGAATAGAAGCATATTTTAAGACTTCAGAGATAACTTCGCCTCTTGCTCCAAGATTTTTTAGTCGGTCTTCAATCAACGTCATAATTTTCTCTGTATTTCCTAAGCTTATCAATTCAGTCGATTCTATAGAAGAATGGTTAAAAAATTGGATGATTTCTTTGGTAAGATGCAAATGTCCACCTGTTATAGAGTATAACCCGTTGATTAAATCATTGTTAATTTCTTTCAGTAAACCCATTGATACCAGTGCAGATTTGTATCCAACTTTTTCGATAACATTTAGGTAGTACGTGTCGAAATGAAATTCTTTAAGAATTTCATTTTTGAATTTCTCGTTATTTAAAGCCTGATCCGATGTCCAATTAATAATAATTACAAGTTCTTCTAGAATGGATAGGTTATTCTCTCTCTCTTTTAGAATTTGATAAATTAAACTTACTGACTTTTCATCCCAAAATTGAAAATTCTCTATGATAAACACAATTCTTTTTTTTGTTAGATAACGTATTCTATATATTATGCTTCTTTCAGAATCCGTTAAATAAGAATTGTCTTTATCGAATTTGTTATCATTATGATTAAGAAACTCTTCTGAGATATGTTCAGCTAAGTCTCCCACAAAGGGAATACCTTTACTTGCTTTGGATACTGTTTTTTTTAGTGTTTTACTGTTATTCCGATTTTTCAAACCACTTTTTTTTGAAGATATGCATCTTTCAAAAGGATAATAATCTCTAGTTATACACTGGCTATCTCCTTCCATAAGAAAAATTTCAAACTCATCTATCAATGATAATTCACTGATAATACTATGAGTGAGGTAAGATTTTCCTGTTCCAGATAAGCCTTCAATAAGAAATAACTTTCTGTTATCTCTTATTCCTCCTAAAATATGTTGCTTAATTTCCTGTTGATGATGTAGTAAAGAGTGAGTCATTCGCAACCTCCAAATAATTTATAGTTATTTGGAGGTCTTTTTCTACACTTTAAAATTATTTCTCGGATTAAACCGTGAAAGCACATCCTTCTTCCGTTCAACAGACACCTCTGTATAAATTTGGGTTGTGCTAACGTTCGTATGCCCGAGAATCTCCTGCACTGAGCGTAAATCTGCACCATTGTTCAGAAGGTGTGTAGCAAAGCTGTGCCTGAGATAGTGCGGTGTTGATTTTTTGCTAACCTTAGATAAGTCCCTGTATTTAGAATAAATATCCTCAATGGAGTAAATAGAGAGTCGATCACCATATTTATTGAGGAACAAGGCATCAGATTGGGGGTCGAAATGTTCGCGGGCATGCAACCATGTTTTAATTTTATGGATAACCTCGCTACTTGAGATGTAGAGCAATCGCTCCTTACGACCTTTTCCAAAAATCAATACGGTTTTCTCTTCGAGATCGATGTGCTCCATATCAATATTCACTAGTTCTCCAATACGAATTCCAATAACATAGAGCAGTTCAATAATAGCATCGTTGCGAAGGTTGATTCTTCTTCTAAAACTCGTGTGTAATTGTTTCATGTGCTCTTGAGGTGCATTTAATAACTTTTCAACCTCATTGACAGAGAGTGTCTTTGGAATACGTCTTGCCGTTTTGAATTTTTTTCCGAAACCAATAATTGGGGACTCGATTATATCACCGTTTTGAACCAAATAATTAAAAAATGCTTTGAAGCATATGTACTTTCTTTTAATGGTCGAGTCTTTAAGTGTGTGTTCACTGTTTAATTGTTCCAGATACATGCGTAAATTTTCTCTGGTTACATCATGGATATGTTTAGTATCAAGCCATTCTACAAGTCTGTTGAGATCAGACAGATAGGCTTTAATGGATTTAAGGGATAGATTTCGCTCTACGCTTAAATAAGTCTCATATTGCTTAATATAGGTGTTTAGGTTACTTGTACTAAGTCTCATGATGCCTCCTGATGTCGATGTCATATGTTGCCAATGGCCCGACCTACATTATTGCGCATTGAACTCCATTTGTGAAGATGCCCAAAGGCATATATACAATATCCGAGATTTGAAAACAAAAAAGAGCCGGATTCCCTCCGACTCGATACACTCGCACTTATATAATTTTGCGGAACAGCTCCATCACTTCATCCTTGGACGGTTGATAGGGATTGCCTGGTGCACTGGCATCTTTCATCGCGTTATCGGCAAGCAGTTCCACATCGGGATCTTTTACACCCAGTTCAGACAATTTCTCTGGGATCCCGACTTCCTTCGATAGCTGACGTATGGCCTCAATGACGTAATCCGAACACTCCTCATCACTTCTACCCTTCACATCCATACCAATTGCCTTAGCAATATGACGGAATTTGCCGGGTACATGCTTGGCGTTCAACTCTTCCACATAGGGGAGTAACATTGCGTTACAGACACCGTGCGGCAGATCATATACGCCACCCAGTTGATGCGCCATCGCATGGACATAACCCAGGCCCGCATTATTAAAAGCAATCCCGCCAAGGAAACACGCATACGTCATATGTTCTCGCGCTTCCAGATCACTGCCGTCTCTCACGGCTCTTGGCAAATATTCAAAGATCAGTTCAACAGCTGCTGCAGCTGTCGCACTTGTCACTGTAAATCCACCCGGTGTAACCATCGCTTCTACGGCATGTGTCAACGCATCCATTCCTGTGGCCGCTGTGAGACTTGCAGGTTTGCTGAGCATCAGCTCCGGATCATTAACCGACAGGGAGACCAGACTATTGCGATCCACCATCACCATCTTCACTTTACGTTCCTCATCTGTAATCACGTAGTTTATTGTCACCTCGCTCGATGTGCCAGCCGTTGTGTTAACAGCCACAAGTGGCACGGACTTATGTTTCGATTGATGAAATCCTTCATATTCACGGATATGCCCACCGTTGGTAGCTACAATGCCAATGCCTTTGGCAGCATCCTGCGGTGAACCTCCGCCTATCGATATAATGGCGTCACAGCCATGATTCTGGAATACTTGTAGTCCATCATGTACATTCTGACATGTTGGATTAGGCTGAACCTCATCATATACTACATAGTCTAACCCTGATTTTCTTAGTATAGACAGTACCTGTTCAGCAACGCCTGAAGTTATCAATTGGCGATCACTTACAACCAGCGCCTTGCGGATACCCATCTGTTCAATCATCTGACCTGCTTCCTGTAAACAGCCTCTACCCATCAAGTTCACGGGCGGAACATAATATGCATGTGTTGCCATTTGAACCAGCCTCCTGTAACCCCTGATTTACTATCTCCATTGTAACTGAATCCGTTTTCAGATATAGTGAAATAAATCACAATGAATCCGATAAATGTTACACTTGAGGTTGATTTTTCCCCGTAATGAAAAAGACGACCCAGACACCCGAAGGTCTCCAAGCCGTCTTAGTTATCTATCTTAAAGCTTTATCCAATACTTATACCTTAACCGAAGGTACTTTCACTAAAAGCATCCTTACGAAGGCTTACAGCGCCTTATCGTTCACGCCGTCAAGCCATGCCTCAATATCACCAATTACAGACGATACACAGCCATCCTCGAATGGAGAGTTCAATCCAGCCAGTTCAACCAATCCAGTGAAGGACAGGCTTCCTCCCGCTTTACACAATGTCAGATAATCGGCCCATGCGGACTTCATGTCCTCATTGCTGCGTTTCCAGAACTGGAATGCACAGATTTGTGCCAACGTGTAGTCAATGTAATAGAATGGCGATGAGAAAATGTGACCCTGCTTATGCCAGAAACCACCCTGCTCCAGATACGCATTATCTTTGTAATTGATGTGTGGCAGATAGGTTTTCTCAATGTTACGCCATGCCTGCTTACGCTCCGTTGGAGTTGCATCCGGGTTCGCATACACAAAATGCTGGAATTCATCCACAGCTACACCATACGGAATGAACAACAGACCGGAAGACAGGTGATCAAACTTGTACTTGTCCGTATCTTCCTTGAAGAACAACTGCATCCACGGCCATGTGAAGAACTCCATACTCATGGAATGAATCTCAGCCGATTCATATGTCGGCCAGTTGTATTCAGGCACTGCAAAATCACGGCTCTCATACACCTGGAAAGCATGACCTGCTTCATGTGTCAATACATCAATATCACCGGATGTACCGTTGAAGTTGGAGAAAATAAACGGCACTTTGTAATCGTTCAGGAACGTACAATATCCGCCGCCCTGTTTACCTTTTTTGCTTACCAGATCCATAAGCTCGTTTTCGGTCATCATCTGGAAAAATGCATCTGTCTCTGGTGATAATTCAGCGTACATTTTTTTACCATTATCGATAATCCAGTCCGCGTCACCCTTAGGTGTCGGGTTACCCGTCTTGAAGCTGAAGCCCTGATCGTAATAATACAGCGTATCCACATCAATCCGATTACGCTGACGCTCTCTGAGCTTGGTCGCCACAGGCACGATATAATCGCGAACTTGTGCCCGGAAGTTAGCAACCATCTCGGCGTTGTAATCCGTGCGGTTCATGCGATCATAGCCGAGTTCCACATAGCTTGGATAACCCAGTTTCTTCGCGATCTGTGTACGCACTTTAACCAGTTCGTCGTAAATGCGATCGAATTCAGATTCATGTTCAGCCATGAAAGTGTATCTGGCTTCCGAAGCACGCTCCCGCATGGAGCGATCCGTGGACAGTTCAAATGGATGAAGCTGTGGCAACGTGCGCTCTTCACCTTCGAACGGAATTTTGGCCGATGCGATCAACTGATTGTATTCTGTGGAAAGTTTGTTCTCCTTCTGGAGTTCTTCAATAATTTCCGGGCTGAATGTTTTCAGTGAAAGATCCGCCAGCTGGAACAGCTGTGAACCCCATTTTTGTTCCAATTCATTGCGGAATTTGGAGTTAACCAATGCACGGTAAAAATCTGTAATATATTCCTGCACAATTGGTGCATTCTCATCCAGAAATTCGTTCTCTGCTTTGTAAAACTCATCATTGGTATCAATGGAATGACGGATGTAGACCAATTGGGCCTGCGTCTCAAAATCACTGCGCAGCGCGTTAATCTGATCCATGAACCCACTCTGTTCTTCAACCGTTGCCGCAGCTTCAAAACCGCTCAACAGCTCACGGAAAGATGTCTTGATGTGTTCCAGATTCGGACGTGTATACGTATACTCACTAAATTTCATTTATGTACACCCTTTCCTGTTTGGCAGAATTTCGGGAGTATCCCGAGTTAAACTACCCCCTATTATACAAAAGAGCAGCTAAAAAATCCCATCTTTACGAAAAATATTTGTCCATCGGTCAAATTTCGCAACATGAATGGTTACATATATTACGTGCTAATGTAAGGTCAGCGTCTCAAAAATTTTCCCCACACAAATAAGCCCGCCTCGCGTTAGCGAAGCCAGCTTATAGGTTGTCTCTTCTTTTCACATTTAAAAATACTAGCTTTGGTCTTTATCCATAATCTGATAGAACCAGCCCATTCCGACCATGCCCACGACCATAATAATGGCCATAATAATGATATATGTCATGAATGTAACCTCCCTGCTTCCGTATATTCATCACACTACTACTAGTGTACACGGTGAAGCGCCGTTTGAATTGACCGAACATTGACAAAAATACGAAATCTTTAATTTTAATAAATGGATTATTTCCCCGATCACACTAAATCATACGTACCTCACTGCACGGTTCAAAGTTTCATCCGCCATGCTTACGGTGTATACTATACTTCTATGAAATGGAATTTGGATTTTTACGCAGAAAGGTTGAAAGACATGTCAACTCGCATCCCCTTACGTCAGCTATTTCTTACTGTTTTATTAGCCCTTATGTTATCGGTTTTAACCGCCTGTGCTGATGGAGAAGCCCATCTAACGGTAAATATGGATGGATCAACGGATCTGGATCTCAATCTCAACGTAAAGAACTCCGCTCTTGGAAAAATTGGACAAGACAATCTCATGCCTCTGATCGCAGATGCATTGAATCGAAATAACTTCCAGGCAGAGGTTTCGGAACAGGGAGATCAGAAGCAGCTCACAGCGACCAGCCATTATGAAAAAAGCAATAAAACCAGCTTTGATACGTCCAAGTTACCACAAGGGATCAAGGTTGAACAATCAACTTCACCCGGCTTCTTCACTTCCAAGATGCACATTACAGCAGAAGCCGACCTCATGGAGTCCATGCCCGATGGTGAGATCAAAAATCAAATGAACAAGGTGCCTAGCTTTCTTAAAAACCTCTTGTTAAAAGATGTTAACTTTGACTTTAAGTTGTCTTTGCCCATCAAGGCAGCCAATTCCAATGCGGATCAAGTGGAGGATGGCGGAAAAACGCTCATTTGGCACGTTTCACCCCTCCAGATGAATAAACTGGATCTGACTGTACAGGTCCCAAATATCCGGAATATCATCATAATTGCAGTCATTGGTCTATTATTAATCGCTGCTCTGCTCATTTGGTTTTTTGTTCGTCGCAGACGGGCCAGACAGCGCCATAGTGCAAGATCACATCGCGAAAAAAATTAATTCTTCACACCAATTTTAATTGTGACTTGCCAAACGGTGTTATGGATAGTAGAATACATCCGTACTGTGTGAACGGTTAATTTTTTATTAAGCAAAGCTAAAGAGGTGACAGGTTTCATGAATATCCGCGAATGCCCACTACCTGGTATCGGAGTTAAGTACCAGTTTGATACAAAGGGCGGCCATCAGTTAGTCATTATTGTGCATGAGGACGGACGCCGTGAATTATTCTCCGTTGATCCACAAGACAACGAAGAACTCACTCTGATTGCAGATTTGGAAGATGACGAATGTGTGACTCTCTCCGGTTTAATCGGAGGCTGGTCCTGATTTTTGTTGTCAGGTGCCAACTAATTTGATTAAATGACAAAATAACCTGTACCTTGAATTTCAAGGCACAGGTTATTTTTCCGTTACGTTACCCTTTGAGAGCGAATATATGGAACCCATGTATTCAGTACGCGGCTAATCTCCGTGGAATGAAACGGTTTGCTGATAAAGTCCTGCATCCCGCATTTCAGACACTCCTCACGGTCACCGGCGCCTGCAAAAGCTGTAATCGCTGCAATAACCGGTATTTCTGGGTGGCTCTGTCTGATGTGGCAGGTCGCTTCAATCCCATCCATAACTGGCATTTGAATATCCATAAACACCAGGTCATATTGAACCTTGTTCAATGAATCGACGGCCTGTGCACCATTCTCAACGATATCACATACTCCGCCAAATTTGCGCAGCATCTCCTCCAACAGATGACTGTTGACCGCTTGATCCTCAGCAATCAAAATTTTGATGTCATGGGCAAGACTCGCTCGATCCAATTGCAGTTCATCATTCGTGGTGATTTCAATCGGGTCATTACTTTCCTCTAACCAGCGCTCCACTACGAGGGTGAACTGGAATTCTGCCCCCTCACCGATCTCACTCTGTACGCCAATCGCTCCGCCCATTAACTCCACCAGTTTTTTGCTGATCGCAAGCCCCAAACCTGTCCCGCCAAACTTGCGATTGATGGCCGGATCAAGCTGTGAGAAGGATTGGAACAACTGATGCTGCTTTTCTATTGGAATGCCAATCCCCGTATCTCTCACCTTAAAGGTCAACATCAGGTTATCCTCACCATGCTCATCTGAGAAATCAGCACCTACACTCACCATAATACGGCCCTGCTCTGTGAATTTAACAGCATTACCCACCAGATTAATCAAAATCTGCCGGATTCGTGTCTCATCCCCTCGAATGCGTTCAGGAATGTGATCCGACACTTCACAATAGAGTTCAATATTTTTCTCTGATGCCTTCAGTGCAAACAGCTCGATCACCCCACCCAGCATCGCCTTAATATCTACAGGTGCGCGCTCAAGATCCATTTTGCCTGCTTCGATTTTGCTGAAATCCAAAATTTCGTTCAAAATGTACAAAAGGGATTCGCCGCTATCAATCATGATTTCCGCAAAACCTTTCTGTTCATCATCCAGCTCGGTTTCCATTAACAGATGGGCCATGCCCATGATGCCGTTTAATGGCGTACGAAGCTCATGACTCATGATGGCGAGAAACTCGGACTTTGCCCGGTCTGCATGCTCTGCTGCTTCCTTGGCACGTATGATGTCCTTAACAGATGTCATATCACGGAAAACCAACACTGCTCCGCGGGTTCTACCCTGATCCATAATCGGCTTCAATTGGAACTCCGCCAAGAAACTGGATCCATCCGGTCTCCAGAATACGGATTCGGTACGCGGCAGACCTCGTCCCTCACGAACAGCCTGTAGAATTGGTGTATCCTTGGATGGGTAGGGGATGCCTTCGCTCTGCATTTGGATCATCATCTGCTCTAATGGTTTGCCATTCAATTCACTTGGACAGAAGTTCATGATCTCCGCAGCGGCCGGATTGGCAAAGTTCAGATTCCCTTCCAGGTCCAGTCCAATAACACCTTCAGACATGCCATTCAAAATCAATGCCCGTTCATAACTAAGATTCTCGATTTCCTCGACGTAACGTTTGGACTCAGTAATGTCACTCGTAATCCCGTAGACCCCAACAACTTTGTCCTCAAGTATAATAGGAACATTAATCACATTTGTTTCAATTCGCTGCCCATTTTTGTGAATTAAACCTATCTCGTAGCTCTGTGCATTGCCCTTCACCGTTTCCTCAAAATGATATCGAGTCTTCTCCAGATCCACAGGATCAATGAGGTGATCAAAAGGCCGACTCAGCAGCTCCTCCTTGGTGTGTCCTGTCAACTGTTCCTGACCCATATTGGCTTTCAGCAGATTGCCTTCCAGATCAAGAGAAGCCACACCTAGGGGATTACAGTCAAATAACGATCTGTACTCCTGCATGCTTAACTGTTGTTGCTGGCTGGCTGTGATATCCCGGGTTACTGCGACCATCTCCATTAATTCACCTGAATCGTCATATACATAGTGCGTAATCGTATCTGCCCATACCGTAGATCCATCCTTATGTAACAGGCGATAATTGAGCCGTTTGGGAGCCAGACCCTTTCTCTGCTCTTCTACGTACGCTTCAACCAAAGGCACATCCTCCGGATAGATCACAAATGTTCCCGGCTTGCCTATAACTTCTTCTAACTCATAGCCCAACATGCTTTTACATGCATTTGATACATATTTAAAGGTACGACTTGAATCGGCATCATGTATTGCAATCAGGTCTAGTGAAGACTCCGCCAGCAGGCGAGAGATGCGACTGCTCTCTTCCAATTGTTTACGTTGCACAATGAGGATTTCCTCTGCATCTTTTTGTTTCGTAATGTCAGCAGCCTGTACCAACAGATACAATGGCTCACCATTCGTTTCATCCCTAACAATGCAAGCTCTAATGGTAGCCCATAATAATGAACCGTCCTTTCGTTTCAGACGAACCTCCGTCTCGTACATCGGACTTGTTTCATGAGTCATTTCCCAGAACTTGCTGCGGAATTCCTCCATATGCAGATCTTCTTCGTAGATCATATGTATGACCGAAGTATCGATCAGTTCATCTTCACTGTATGCAAGCATCTCGCAAAATGCAGGATTAAGCTGCAACCATCGTCCATTTACATGCGATGCGACAGCAATGCCGATTGGTGCGTGCGTATACAATTGTTCGAACAGAGATCGGCTCTCTGTAATGGATTTCGACATTACATGTCCTCCTTTATGAGAATCTGAATGTATTCCGTATGATTAGATCGACCTGAACATAACTTCATCTATAGAGTACTACCCCAAATGCCATGATTGATAAACGAGATCGGGCAAAATCCCTGCATGAATCGACATATACTACACAATACCCGTGCTCTCCTGATTATACAATGTTGAGTATTCGAATAGGAACGGAGGTTATAGATTATGATCATTGTCGCAAATCAACCCGTAGAACTGAACCGCTCGGAATGGTCTGATTTTGAATGGTATTGGTTACAGCAACTCCAGAATCGTCCTACAAGGTATGTGTACCAATCCATGGATCATCTTCGTTTTGAGTGGGACTTGAGGGGCTCTCTCGTGGATGCAGCGGAAGGATTGGATCGAAGCGGTGTGAGTTTTGCATCCTTTGAAAAATCCAGATGTAATCCTGCCTACTGGAATCGTAATGCGGAAGGTGGGTTTGAGCTAAGATCAAACGTGACCCCCGCCGACGGCATCCGGGATATCTGGAGGAATGGTCACTTATATGCTTTTGAATGTGCAACAGCTACCGTT
This sequence comes from Paenibacillus amylolyticus, assembly GCF_047302515.1. Taxonomy (GTDB): domain Bacteria; phylum Bacillota; class Bacilli; order Paenibacillales; family Paenibacillaceae; genus Paenibacillus; species Paenibacillus amylolyticus_G. The sequence goes on from NZ_CP168019.1 coordinate 3,171,493, forward strand.
ATTGTGCTGTATGGTGGCGTGCTGGGAAGCATTCGCGAAGACGCCTTTAATTCCCTGTTTCGAAATCTGTTACTCTTTGACTGGCATTATGACAGTGACCTGCGATTAACCGAAAAAAACGGTAGCGAAACCGCCCTGCCAGGAGATGTGCTGTATTTCAAAAATCCGGATGTTTCTCCGGAAACCCCCGAGTGGCAGGGAGAGAATACGTTCATGCTGCGCGAGAACTTGTATTATGGTCATGGCATTGGTATTGCAAGTGGCGAAGAGATTATACGTACCCTGAATCAGTTCCGCGTTCCAGTTAGTCGAGTCTCCGCCTACTTAATGGATATGGTGATCTATCCGGACTTCTTTTATTTATCCCGATTCGCCAAAAACAGCCAGAATAATATGGCCGCTGGTTCTACGCCTGTATTACCCGGACAGTTATATGTACGACTTGGTGGCAGCCGTTATTTACGCAGCTGAACTACGGAAACGGCTTTTGCATTAAATTGCGAACAATACCTCAATCCAAGTAATGACAAACAAGCCCAATACAGCAGCAGTTAACCTGCCACCTCATTGGGCTTTTTTTACATCCAAAAAATCATTACTTTATCGACATTCGCGTTACCTTTGTCCTACATCGAGGATCGCTCTTGGCGGTTTACGCATTCGGGTCCAGTTGCACAACAACCTGTTTACCACTTACCTGAACACCTGTCGTTTTGCTACCGAATTCAGCCAGCGATTTGCTCAGCTGCTCAGCCCACTCCTTGCCTGCAACTCCTTCTTTGGCTCCATGCACCTGGATGACGAGTTTCACCGAATCACCCTTCTTCAGAATGCGCTCCGCTTGAGATTGCTTCGTATCCCGGTCATGATCTTCCATCGCAAGGTTCAAGCGAATTTCCTTTACTTTACGTTTATCGGGGGATTTACTCGCTTTTTTCTTCGCCTGCTGTGCTTCCGCTTTGGCTGCTCCAGCTCCAATCAGCTTGCATGGTGGTGGACTCGTCATCAAGGACAAGCACACCAGATCTACTTTATGCTGCTTCGCAAGTAGAAGTGCTTCCTGCGTGGACATCACACCCAGATCCTCACCATTCAGGCCGGTCAGCTGCACTTCGGCTGCTTTGATCTTTTCATTTTTGATCATGATTCTTCCTCCTCTACATCAAAAGCCTGTCCTGACCATTTACGGATCAGAGCAGGCTAGGATGGTGTTACTACTTATTTGTAATACATATCAGCGTACAAATACGCCAATCGGTTTGATTTACAGCGTGTTGAATGCTTCCGTCAGAACCGGTACAATTTGTGATTTGCGTGATACTACGCCTTTCAAGATAGCTCTGCTATCAGACAACGTCACATTGTAGGCTTTCTCCACTGCTTTAGTGGATGTACCATATGCCAAAGCTACGGAATCGTTGTTCAGAATGTCTGTTACGACAAATACGAACAGGTCGAGACCTTTACTGGAGATAATCGCATCAATAGCTGCTTCAAGCTCAGGTTGTTTCACGAGAACGTCATTCACGTCAACGGCATTAACCTGTGCAATTTCCACTTTGGATTGACCCATTACGAATTCTTTGGCATCCAGGGAAATTAGTTCAGCAATTGTTTTTTGGCTCAGATCCGCGCCGGCTTTCAGCATGTCCAGACCATAGCTGTCTGCATCTACACCAGCAATGGCAGCTAATTCACGTGCAGCGGCTACGTCCTGCTCTGTGCAAGTCGGGGATTTGAACAACAGGGAATCGGAGATAATCGCAGACAGCATCAAGCCAGCAATTGGTGCACTCACTTCGATACCATTTTCTTTGTACATTTTATTCAAAATGGTTGCTGTACAACCTACAGGCTCTGCACGGAAATACAGAGGTCCGCTTGTCTCAAAGTTAGCAATACGGTGATGGTCGATAACTTCAACAACAGTCACTTCTTCAATATCGCTTACACTTTGCTGACGCTCGTTGTGGTCAACCAGAATAACTTTGTTTACTTCATTTGCAGCGGTTTTAATCAGGCGCGGTGCTGCAATTTTGAATTGATCCAGTGCAAACTGGGTTTCACCATTGACTTCGCCGAGACGAACAGCTTCAACGTCCTGACCCAATTTTGTTTTCAGATCCGCATAGGCGATTGCCGAACAGATCGTATCCGTGTCGGGATTTTTGTGACCGAAGATTAACGCTTTTTCCATATTCATAGCCCTCCGTCAATTCTGATTTATATAAGTTCAACCAAAGAATGTTTACACTTGCCACTCCGATGACAGAATAACCTTCCGATCGCTGTTATCCCCAGATTTTTTGATTCCCTTTTAAAGGGAAAATCCGGTGATAAAGGCGAACGCTCCGCTTCTCCAGCTTTTTTCTGTCCTCTCCGTTCTGGTGTAAAAAGTTTAGTTGAACTTATATAGAAAATATATGTCATATTTCAATCATACCCTACTGATTATAGCGCTAATAAGGCTTAATTCCAATCCCTTTACAGCGAATTAATTGCAAATCATTCTCAGGCAAGTCATTTTGGAAAATAGCCAAACTTGGTTCATTCCCCTCAAGCTGATATGGTATGTATCCTATTTATTCCATCGTACAACCTTATAAATTAGCATACGAAACTCTGATACGCAACGAAAACATTAAATCTCAGGCTCTTCCGCGCTCTGCCCTTGCCGTACAAAAAAGGTCTGTAGACTCCCGTCTTCACTAATCTCCAGCAGGTTCAATTGCGCTCCGTAGGCACAACCGCCGTCAATGCCAATTTTGTCTCCGCTCGGGTCAAACCATATGCCTGTCTCATCATGCAAATGCTTCACGGGGGTGTGTCCAAATACGACCGTCTCTCTAATCGTCGTTGGTCTGGAATAGAATGATTCACGAATCCAGATAAAGTCCCGCTCGGACTGGCTTCTCCAATCCTCGATATCCGGGTTGATCCCGGCATGTACAAAAATATAACCCGGAATTTCGTACACCAGCGGAAGCTGTTCCAGAAAACGAAGATGGTGTTCATAGTGTGTACGTATCCACTTTTTGGCTTCAGCATAAGCTTCCCAATCTATCTGCTGCTCATCGTATGTAAGCTCCAGATCCAGATAACTTGCCATCGTCTGTAATCCACCATTACGGATCCAGTGTTGATCATATTGCTCAACATCCTGGGTTAACGCCTTGACCATCATGGCATCGTGATTGCCTTTAATCACCATAATATGGTGCTGTTGCTGAAGCTGCATAATCTGTTCGATGACCTGTTTGCTGCTTGGACCTCGATCCACATAATCACCGAGTAAAATCAATTCATCCTGCTGCGGATTATAATCTGCGAGCTTAAGCAATGCATTAAATTCATCGTAACAGCCATGAATATCACTAATGACACATCTGCGCATGTGAATCTCTCCTCTCCCTGATCACGCAAGAGTATAACCGGAACCTTGCATGAGCAAGATTCCAGTCTGTTTAGAGTAGTTATTCCCGCTTGCTTACCATTAGTCCTGCTTGAGTCCAAAGGCTTCTGCAATCAAGCCGAATGAGCGCAGACGTGCTTCAAACGAATGGACTGCTGACGCGATAATAACTTCATCTGCTTCATGTCGTTCAGCCATTGCGGTAATTTTATCTTTCACCTGATCCGGTGTACCCACGATAGAAAAAGAACGGCGTTGACGGATCTGTTCCATCTCCATCGCTGTGAATGGATAGTTGTTCACCGTCTCCAGGGATGGGAATGAACTTTGTTCAAGACCTCGTCCAAGGCGTAAGAAGAAAAGTTCATTGCTACGCGCAAGTTCAGCAGCTTCCTCCTCTGTCTCCGCGCAGAATGCCGAGACAGCAATCATTGAATGTGGTTTGTCATTCAGGATGGACGGCTTGAAATGTCTTCGGTAATGTTTCATCGCTTCTTCGCCGCCTGGTGTTCCGAAGAATTGGGCAAACGCATACGATGTCCCTTGCGCTGCAGCAATTCTCGCACCTTCGGAGCTAGAACCCAGCAACCACACTTCCGGAACGGTTGGAACCGATGGTCCCGCTACAAGAGATGCGAACCGATGATCCTCAGGCAATTGCTCGTGGAAGTATCCGCCCAGATCCGCAATCTGCTGCGGGAAGAATTGTACATTCGATGATTTACCTTCGTTCAGCGCTCTGCTGGCAATCGGCATGCCGCCTGGTGCTCTGCCAATCCCAAGGTCAATGCGTCCCGGATGCAGAGCTTCCAGCAAACGGAAATTCTCCGCAACCTTATAGGCACTATAATGAGGCAGCATGACACCGCCGGAACCTACACGAATTCGATCCGTAAATGCTGCGACATGTGCAATCATAACTTCTGGACTGGAGAAAGACAGTGCACCACTACCATGATGCTCCGACATCCAGAAACGGGAGTACCCCAATTGATCCGCATGTTGCGCGAGTTTCACCGTTTCCTGCAACGTATCCTGTACACTTCGTCCTTCATTGATATGTCCATGTTCGAGTACACTCAGTTTCATATATATTCAATCCTCTCGTCTGTTAGGTCCATAAGTACTGTGAATATGAGATCTGCGAATATTACGCGCTTTTGCTCACTTCATTCTTGCCCATTCCATTGTAACATTAATTATTACAGTTTCAAACTTTAGTTATTCTCTTTATTACCACACTTGTGCAAAAAACATGCAAAAAAACGCCACCAGCTTTTGAACTGGTGACGTTTTTGATCTGACCTATTGCAGAAATATTGATTTATGGTGCACGTTTCGGTAACAACTTCACATACTCGTCAGACAGTTTCATCAGGCTGAGCACATGTTCATAATCGGAACGATACGGTTCCAAATCCGTTACCGGCTCGTATGTTTTCAGCGAATAGGCTGTTCCATCGTCAAAGCCCGCACCCGGGATAAACATGATGTCATTGTTAACAAATGAACCCGTCGGCAAATAATACCGGATACCGAAGGCATTGTGGTCCATGTTGAGCAGATCATGTCCGAAGGCAGTGAATTTCTCATCCTGGAGCGAAACGCCCATCAGATTCATAATCGTTGGCAACATATCCAACTGACCGCCTGGCTGCTCAATCACTTGTCCTTTGGTCTGTTTCGGCGTGTGGATCATGAACGGGATGTTGAATCGACTTACTTTACCGTCATACGGGACGCCCAGATTGGCCTGAATCTGCTGTGTAATCTCTTCGTCAGCAGGCAGACCAAAGTGGTCTCCGTAGAGCACTAAAGTAGTATTATCCCATAATCCGTTCGCCTTCAACTCATTAATAAGTTGACCAATGGCATAGTCCGTATAGTTGATTGCTTGTAGATAATCGTGAAGCAATTTGTTCGTGATGGTTGCTGGAATCGTGATCCGTGCACGATCAGCGGGAACCGTAAACGGCGAGTGGCTCGATGCCGTTATGAACTGAGCATAGAACGGCTGATTCGCAGCCTGATGCGCAGTCATTTTTTCCACACCTACACGGTACAACTCTTCATCCGATGGTCCAAAGTCATTGAATCTGTCATTCTCGAAGCTGGGCTTGTCGAAGTAACGAGTGAATCCGAGTGCCGGATACATCTTGTTCCGGTTCCAGAAGGTGACGTCATTGACGTGGTACGTCTCGGACTCATATCCCTCTTTTCCTAATAACTTCGGAAGACTCGGCAGTTCGCGGTCACTGTACCCTGCTGACATGGGAACAACTCCGGTTGGATAGATAGACGTATTCGACATGAACTCCGCGTCTGATGTGTTTCCCTGTCCGATCTGTTGGAAAAAATGAGAGAAATAATAGCTTTCTTTGGCCAGATCATTCAGTACCGGTGTTAATTCCTGACCGTCTAATGAAGCATTAATCGGGAAATTCTGAAAGGACTCCAGTTGCAGTACGATCAGATTGCTGCCTTTGGCCTGACCAAAATATTTGGCTTTCACAGCTGTGCCGTCACTTGGTGTATCCTGATACGGATACTGGCTAACCAGCTCATTAATCTTGGCAATGGTTTCGTTAATGTTGCCATTCGCAATGGCCTCATTTTCTTTGCTCGTCAGAATCGCTGACGATACCTGATAGTTCAGGAAACCGAGATTCTCGGCCCGCACCAGCTCGTTATCAATCGTTTCACCTTTGACAATAAAACTGCCAGACAGCACAATGCAGAATGCAGCCGTAAGCGCAACGCCGAGTTTGCCCCAGTAACGTCTGCGAATTCTGCCAAACGTCAAACCGCTATCGCGGTAACTGCTGTAGTTACGCCCGCCAGCACGTCTGCGCATAATCAACCATATTGGCAATGCCAGTACGATGTCTGCAAAAAACAGAAAGTGTTCCGGTCGCACCAGCGGTCCGATACTTCCCCGCACTTGGGCAACCTGCCCCAGCTCACTTAGCACGGTATAGGTAGGTACCGAACTGAAATGAACGTTATACAGCGTAGCCGCGAACAGAACCAGAGAAAACAGAATATTGAATCCTCCGTATACAGCTCGCTTCCAGCCTTTGGGCACGATCAGATCCAGCAGGCATACCAACGTTAATGCACCTAATGCGTCAGTTAACAGACCGATGCCGGACAGACCCTGGAAAAAGAAATACCGCAGTAGTGACAGCTTGAGCAGCATAAGAATGAATAACACGGCGAATAAGGTCCGTGATGAAGTTCGTTCATTTTTGGAATTATACATGGTCGCTTTCAACCCTTACCCTGAAATTTTACGTTCCTTTTACAAAACGCATATTTCAGTATAACAGTTTTCTGGTTGCTATTCCATGGAAGTTCCGTGTAGGACAGAGTGATTGTTACGCAATTGTAGAGATATCCGTGTTCTGCGTGTCCGCTCCCTCTCTCTGTCCCTTAATGGCTGCTTGTGCAGCAGCAATTCGTGCATAAGGGATCTGTTCAGGCAAACAGCTTACGTAATCCAGACCAATGCGGTGGCAGAACGTAATCGACTCCAGATCTATAACATTTTCTCCACAGATCCCTGTCTTCAGATGAGGTTTTCGAATTCGACCTTGGACTACCGCCATCTCAATCAGTTGTCCGACTCCCTCAATGTCCAGCACATGAAATGGATTATTCGTTACCGGACGAGAGTCCGTATCACGTTGAAGGAGAAGGAGCCGCTTCTCAGCTTCATGACGACTATATCCAAATGTCATCTCTGTCAGCTCATCCGTGCCAAACGAGAAAAAGTCAGCCTGGCGAGCAATGTGAGTCGCCGTCAGCGCCGCTCTCGGAGCTTCGATCATCGCCCCCACTCTATAGTGACAATGCCGCTTTTCCTCACCAAGCACTTGGTCAGCCACATGATCCACCAGATCTCTCATCACCTGAAGTTCATGCACATGACCGATCTGCGGGATCATAATCTCGGGACGTACCCACCAGCCTTGCCGGATACCTTTCACCGCTGCGCGGAATATCGCTTCCAGCTGCATATCAACGATCTCCGGGAACACCGTACTCAGCCGACAAGCCTGTTGCCCCAATGTCGGATTATGTTCATGCAATTCACTGACTCTGCGAATGACACGCTCCAGTTCCTCCAGTTCAATCTGATGGTCTTTTTGCTCCTGCCACTCCTCTGCTCGTAACCACTCACGTCGTTTCTCCAACACTCCCAGATCTGGTAGCAGTTCATGCAACGGCGAATCGAGCAAACGTATCGTTACCGGGTATCCATCCATCGCTTCAAATATCTGTTCAAAATCAGACTGCTGCATCGGCAACAGACGCTCCAAACCACGCCTGCGTTCGGATTCACTGTCTGCCAAGATCATTTTTTGTACAAATGGTAACCGCGCAGGTGATAACAGCATGTTCTCCGTCCTGCACAGACCTATTCCCTCAGCCCCTAGTAGCCGTGATGTCAGGGCATCCTGTGGTCGATCAGCATTGGCCAGTACCTTCAGCTCTTTCACTTCATCAGCCCAATTGAGCAGTAGTTGCAGATCTGCTGATAAAAGTGAACCTGAGTTGTTATAAGCTGGACACTCATCATTAGTTACTGGCTGGATCTGTATGGGCAGATGTCCATTGCTCGCTTCGCTGATAGAACTAGGATTGGTGTAAAGCTTCTGCACTTCCGTGATATGCGCAGGTTGGATGCGAAGAAGTGCATCCTCCTTGGTGATGAGTCCTTCATGGACAAAATCCACAGTACTCCTCAGTGTGGCTATGGAGGATAATCGTGCGGGCTGGGTCTGCACAACATACAACGCGCCGGATTTAATCACAAAGGTGATTTCCTGCACTTCTCCTTTATGCGTCTCCAGCTGGCTACCTATCTCCAGCAAACTTGTGTACAGCTCAGGTTCGTCATTCCGTAAACGCTCTAGGCCGTGATCTGTTTGGCTCGCGTTCCCGGTTGGGACGTATTGTCCTGTAATTCCCTTTTCACCTGTAAGTGGGTTACACGTATATATTGTTCCGGCCCCGCTTGATTCTCCACATTTTCCATGTATCATCGTCTGTATAAGGACAGGAGCGCTTTGCTCCGAAGAGATGTAATATGATTTACGCATGATCTCGTCCTGAGATCTGGATGCTTTAATACGCTGTGAATGATATACCGCACGTACTGCTTCTTTGAATTGAATTTGAACATCTTGTGGAAAAGGGTTACGCCCCTTCGCTTCAATTAGATATTTAAATTCCGTAATGGTTAATTCAAGTTCCACTTCATCCTGATCCTTGACATGACTCGATATCTCTGTGAAAAATTCAGACGGAATTGCATATACCAGCTGTCCATATTCCTCTAAGTAATCTAGATAACATTGGAGTGCATACAACCGATCACCGGTTTGACGTGCGAGTCCTTCCACAGTAATATCATTCAGACCAACATTGAGCAGTGATCGTGTCGCAGTTGCTGAGGCTCGATCCTGGTCCGTACGTACCGCGAGTAGTAGCGGATTCTCCGAATGTCCGAAGAACTTCCCGGTTTGCTGTTCCAGATGCCGGATCGCGTTAATAATCTCTTCCTCTCCTTCACCGGAAAGATGTCCAAGACGGGTACAGAACTCGCGACAGCATTCCGTTGTGACCACAAATCCGGCCGGGACAGACCACCCTGCATGGATTAGCTCTGCAAGATCAGCCCCTTTACTTACCATTAGCCCTTTCATCTCTGCCGTACCTTCTTCCAACAGAATTACCCGTTTTGTCATTACAGCTCTCCCATCCGCCATTCATGGCTATGCTTAAAGACTTCAAACCCTGCGTTACAGATCAGCCTTCACTCTAATGGTATGTCACAATCGTTCAGTCAAGGACATCCGCTTTTGCATTTTGTGCTCGTTATCCTGTTTTTTTGTAAACGCTACACTAAAATAAGATGAAACAAGCCTTTCGAGCAGTTGCATTGGCTCATTAATCACTGGGAAGCAAAAAGAAGCCCCTTCAGCTAAGCTGGAGGAACTTCACATTTTTTAGTATTCACTTACCTCAAACGTCAACACCCGATCAAACAGGATATAATCCTTCCGACTCTTAAATGGCCCTTTGTTGTTGTCGTGTTTATTGATCGCATACGATGCTTTTCCGCTTCCCGCTTGCTTGGCTTCATACCAGTCGATGAAATCATTTACTTCTTTCATGCTTAGGTCGAATTCTTTCTCCAAGCCCGTTGTCATGGTAACGACAAAGATGGCACGGTTAGTGGAAGGTTCCTCTGGTTGTTCCGGAGTTGTAGGTTCTTCTGGTTCTGGTGTGGTTGGTTGCTCTGCTTCAGGATCAACCTGACCGTTGCTCTCAATAATTGCCGAGGCTTCATTTGAATTAACACTTTCTCCAACAGGATTAACACCCGTCACTACGTAATAATAGGTGGTACCTGGAGTTACATCTAAATCTGTATAATTGGCCTTAGTTACTCCAGTTGCCAATGTTGTATATGGCCCATTTGCCGTAGTGGATCTTTTAATCGTGTAACTGGTTGCTGTCGTTACTTCATTCCAGGTCAATCCAATGGATGATTCATCTGCAGATGCTGCGAGATCTAATGGATTAGCTGGAGGTGTCATATTATACAGCTGAAACTCGGATACACTGACTGTCCTTGTATTGGAATAATTAAACAAGTTAACTTTTGCTATTCCTTTGTACGTTGTAGGAAGATAAATTAATCTTCCATCAGCCTGATTTGCTTTTACTGTGTACCAATACGTCGGTAAAATCGCCTTTCCAGTGGAATCGAATAATCCAATTGAAACATCAAAATCTGCTTTTACACGGATAGCATTCGCTGTAACTGTTCCATTAAAGATTCCAACTGCATGATCCACCGCTGTAGATGGCGTGTTCCATTTTTCTATAATCGCGCTTGTAGCTTCATTATTATCTGTTAATGCATATGTAAATTTACTCCCCTTGCTTTCAGTATCGCTAAGTGTCATTACCATCTTATCCATGAGCCCCCCGCTATAATCTACCGCAGCATGTACCCCTGAATTAGATGCAAAACCAATTGTAAAAATAAATGCTCCAAGAAATAATCCGACTTTCTTAAAAAATGTTGTTTTCACATGAATCCTCCTAAAGTGTTTATGTACAAACTCACTTTAGTGTACATAGGTTCATGTGTCTAAACATAAACTTGCTCATCTATAAAATTCAGCTAAATTCTTGAATTTTTATTTTTTTATTGGATATAAAAAAGCCCAAGAAGAATAAATCTCTCCTTGCGCTTCCAGATTGTAAATCTAATGAATTAGCTATTCCCATTCACCTTTTTTGATGTAAGTTGCATCATAAGCAACAATTACATTCGTTTTATTTGTTACCTTTTGTATATCATCGAACACAATTTCTTCTTCGCCGTAATCTACTAAACTCGAATCCACTTTCTCGAAGACCCCACAATCCTTTACATAAATTATATCTGGATGGTTAGAATCATATCGTAAGCTTTCAGGAAGATCTTCACCCGAAATTTCATGCGATTCGGCAACCGTGGTCGTCGATGTTGCTTTAGCAGGAATCATCCCAATAACAGCTACTACTAAAAGTAAGGCCCAGATTTTTTTCCGCATAGGAAGTTCCTTTCTTCATTTATATTTTCCTATATTATACATTAAAATGGAATGTTATAATATTTTCCTTTTCTCCGATGTTGAATCCAGCCTGTTTGTTATTCAAAACCCATCCATCAAGCAATAAACCGCTGTATATCCTCAATCTTGGGAATAATATGCGCGTCCCTAATTTCTTGAAAGGTTCGGACAACCTTGAACAATACCCGGTAGTAATCGATTTCGTTCAGCGCACCTGGCTAGTCAATATTTTTTCGCAGATGGCGAACAGAAATTTCACTAAAGACCGCCATATAAATGACGATCAGCCTTCTGATTATTGAAGTAGATACTTGAAAAATAAAACTGCACAAAGAACACCTATTATCAAAAATATAATTGCTGAGTTCCGATATTTCTTCCACATCCGAATGGCATTAGCAATATTTAGAATGCCTAGTGCAAGCATGTTAATACGAGAATCTACTTGAAACAAGTTATATACTAGCATAATGACAACTACTACCGAGGTACACCAGAACCATAATGGAATTTTATCCTTTATCATTGATCTGCTCCTTTAGTTTATATCCTATCTGTTATAATATATTCCTCAATCTAATTAAAATTCCTTTATTTAGTCTATTAAACAAGCAGATTATAGATTAACGAAAAGGATAATACCAGTAGATTCATAGAGTGCCCGTGAGTTACATCACAAAATTTTGATAGTTTTGAAAGTTATATGGTTTTCTTGATTTTTTCGAAAAACATCTCACAGACCATTCATTATCAAGCCATAAACCGCAATATATCCTCAATCTTCTTCCCATGAGAGATCACACCGTAGTTCATCCAAGACATAAAATCCACTTCATACACATTACCGCTCTTCACCGCAGGCAGACGTTTCCATTCATCCCTATCGAGCAGTTCGCGCTCCTCTCCAGGTTTAGCAGAATTTCCAGTGTCAAATGTAATCAACAAGTGATCCGCATTAAGCTGACTTAACTGGTCCAATCCAATGAAAATCCTCCGCTCGTGTCTTGTCCATTGCTGCACACGGGAGTGCGGAGTCAGTCCAAGATCCTGATAAATTACAGGTCCAACGTATCCCTGCCGATCCCCATAAAGAGTAATATCCAATGCAGATATACGCAAAAAAGCCACCGTCTGACCACGTAAAGATCGTGCTAACCGACCTTTGGCTTCCATTGCATTATCTTCATACTCACCAATTACATCTTGAACCCGATTCACTTTTCCCAATACATCGGCGGTCGATTTCAAAATGGAACGCCAATCCTCTCCCAGATGATCTACGTAAAATGTAGGTGCTACCTGCTCAAAGCGGTTCAGATTCCATCGATCATATCCCTTGTTCAACATGATAAAGTCCGGTATATTGCCCACATTAAATTGAGCATCCTGCTGGCTTACATCGAATTCGGGTACATCATCCAATCCCAAATAATGCTGTCTCCCCCAAGAATGATGGGAGCATTGAAGTACAGGTTTTACGCCAAGAGCCAACACAAAGTCCTCCAGATACGGAGCAAAGACACGAACCTCTTGACGGTGATGACGGCGGTATAACCCAGGTGAAATACCAGAGTATTGCTTAAATCGGCGACCAAAATAATACTCGCTGCTAAATCCCACATTCTGTGCAATTTCATGGATGCGATCATCCGTCAGCTGCAATAGTTGCTTCGAGCGTTCAAGCCGAACCGCATTTACATATTCAAGCGGGAGTTTGCCCGTAATCCTTTTGAATTGCCGAGTGTAGCTAGCTCTGGTAAGACCAATATCTGCCGCGAGCTCATCCACGGTTATCGTCTGATCGTAGTGGTCGCCAATATAACGAATTGAACTTTGAAGACGAGCACGGTCATCGGGTACCTCTGTTTTGGGGGCACTCTGGCGAATTAAGGCACGGAACCACTCCTGAAAACGAAGCTGTACCTCCCATTGCTCCAGCCAATCGCCAGTGACCTGTTGACGCAGTATTTGTTCCAAGGCTTCCAGACAAGAACTCCACGGACTGAAGCTGAGTTGCATAAGAGGTAATAATGTCGAAGAATCTGGACTTTGGAAAAGTTCCTGCTTCTCCTCCGTGTTTCTTCTAGACAAACCGTTCGAAGTCTCTTCTTTCAACTCAGCCACCATCAGATCAAGCTTATAGTATTGCAATTCATTTTCTGTCCAAGGCGAACCTTCTATTTTAACGGATGTTCCAGCCGGAACAAACATAATCATTCCTTTTTCCAGATGAGATTCCCGATCTGAGCAAACTATTGAACCTTTCCCAGACGTTACAACAAATATGGAGTGTGAAGTCGACATTCTGTATAACAAACGTTTATCGATATGAGACTTATGGTGATCTACGTATTCCATATGCTGAAGTGAGCATAGCCAGGGCTTGGGAATCAGTTGTATTATCGTGTGGCACATGTTCATCGTCCTTAACTGAGAATTATTATCATTTAAAATAGTGTATACGAAAAAAGAAAGCTCTTCAACCCTGACTGAAGAACTTTCTTTCTTATGAGATTATTCTTATGGAGTCATTTTTTCCAAGAGATCATCAATTTTCATGGAATTTGCCGTAATCGCACCTGATTGCCAATGTGATCTTTCCATGATGTACACCTGATTGTTCTTAACGGCGGGAAGAGATTTCCACAATTTGCTGTCAAGTACCTTCAAGGCTTCCTTGTTCTCGGGAGAAGACCATTCTCCATTGGAAGGGAAAATAATAAGATGATCCGCATCAAGTTGCGGAATGGCCTCTTCAGACAGAATTTCCTGATATTCTTCCATCTTGCTAACCAGAGGATGAGGTGTCAGACCAAGCTCCGAATAAATAAAGCCGGTAAATCGATTTTTAACACCGAACAACGCCAGTGTGTCATCGTTAACATTCAGCCGGACCACTGCGACTGTCTCGTCCCCGACTGATTCCTGCAGCTTCGCCTTGGCATCTGCAATCTTGGCCCCAAATGCGGCAGCAACTTCTTCACCCTTGTCCGGTTTACCTACAACATCGGCAATGGTTTTCAAAATTAGATTGGAGTCCTGCAGTACGCTCTCAGGCAAGCGATACGTTGGTGCCACCTTGGAATACATCTCATATTTCTCCATATCCACTCCACCATCTACAATGATGAGATCCGGATCATGTTCCAACAAAGCTTCAATACTGCCTGTGGTATCAAATTGCGGAACATCCAATTCTAAATAATCCTGTACACCCCACAACGGATGATACCACTGTACTACAGGTGTAATATCGAGCGCCTTCAGATAATCTTCCACATATATTCCAGCAATCCGCTGTGGCTGAACCGGAATCGTCACATCTCCAAATTCATCCTGAACAACCCGTGTCGCAGGCGCTGTCTCGGTTTCAGTAGTATTTTCTCCAGAAGCTGCACTTTCAGTTGCAGGAGTCTGTTCCGCATTCGTAGCGGTATTTGTACTACATCCTGAAATCACTAGACCCATGAGCAGTAATGTGATCGTCCACCCTTTGAAACCTTTAATAAAACCTACCATGATACCCTTCACCCCTATGTGATCTGTTGATGTAACCGTGAGAATGTTTTACATATAATGATTATCATTCTCATTAATTGCTTAGGTGAATTGTACCTCATGCTTCAGCCGACTCACAATATACATTTGATGCTATTTTTTTATACAAACGAAAACAACCATGTTCGTCCTCCCCCGCTTATCGCAGGGGCAACCGACCTTGACGATAACTCTCCAATAGCTGATCCACAAAGGAATCGTTCGCCGTACCCTGTAACAGTGCAGCACCAATTAAACCCATATCATCACTTACATACCCCGCTAACTCAGGTTCGCCGGTGAGAGCCAAGGTCTGTTTGAACGCCTGTTCCCTGCATGCGCGCAGCACCTCTTCTTCAGCCACAGCGGTATCTTGAGCCCATCGTTCAAAAGCTTGCATCCACTCGTCAGCAAATGCAGAGGCATCCCTTTCATCCAGGTAAACTTCCACATCCAATCCTTCGAATGTCTGCTGGGTCAGAATCCGTCCCTCGTTAAGATCCGCCAGCAGCTTCTCCACATCCGTTTTGCTCATTGATCTCTCCTCCAGTTCATCATCATGTCAGATACATCTCTGGTATAACAAAACGCTTCATCATTCGATTTGGATCGGCTGTAAAATGATCCAATTGAAGTTCCTCATATTCGCTAAGGATACTTTCAAAGATACCAGCGATCACACCACAATCTGCCAAAGCATTGTGCCTGTGAATTCCATCTGTATTCAGATCGTAATACCGAATCAAAAAATCCGTTGAGACGACCTCGGTAATTTCCGGATGAATGTAGGTGAACATCGCTTTTGTATCGAGTACCGGGTTAGTCAACATCGGGAGACTATACTCATCACAATGCCGCTTCAAGATGGGCAGATCATATTCATATCCTGCTTGTGTTACAAGCACATTATCCCCAATAAATTTCTGAAATTCCTGAAATGCTTCTACGAACGACGGAGCCTCTACCATATCCTCATTCGAAATGCCTGTTAATTTCGCCACAGCTTCTGGTATAGGTTTGTTTGCACGTGTAAGTGAAGAAAATGTTGTATTACACCGTTGACCTCTTTGGTAATACATCGCACCAAATTGAGTCACACTCTCCACCACAGGATTAATGCCTGTACCTTCGAGATCAAATATGCAGTACATTCTATCCTGTAATGAAGATACGCTTAGATTTTCAATAAAGTATGTATCAGGCAACAGCGTAATTTTCATCCGTTCAACTCACTCCTCTCTACTCTCATCACGGTTAATGCATTTCTCATTTTTAACTCTGTTACTCCCACAATCGGGTGACCTGGACCAACTTGCGCGTTCCATCAAACTGCAATTTAAAAATATCCGGCATCGTAGTACTCTCCCAAAAGTCATACCCGTAGGAAGAATCATAGTGTTGTAAAATAAGTGTCATTACATCTCCATGGGTTCCGATGACTACCTTGTGACCCACATGTTTATCCAGAATTTTCTCGATCACCGCTACTGCCCTTGAGCGAGCCTGTTCACCAGACTCCCCACCTGGATACGCATACGTAGGATCACGGTACAACCGCTGCTTGGCTTCACGAAAATTAGCATGCTTCACATCTGAACTCGACAACTGGCGTTCACGCAAATCTTCCTCTGTCACCACAATTCCACCTGACCGATCTGCCAGAATATGAATCGTATCTACCGCTCGTCTGTAAGGGCTAGAATAGAACAGTTGAATCTGCTCCCCATGGAGCAGACTGGCAACCGTTTCTGCATCTTGATGACCTTGCTCTGTCAGTCCACGCTCGCGTTCCTGTCCGTCAACATATCGAGACTCCGCATGTCTGACAAAATATAAAAACGTACTGGCTTCACTCATCATCCATCCGCCAACCCTTTTTTCTTCTCAATTACAATCAGGCAGGTACTGTCTGGCAAAGGCGCAGGTTCACCATTTTCCTCCATGAAGATCATTCGTTCTCCAAGTGCTTCCGTGTACCCCTCCTGAAGGAAATGTTCGAAAGTGATAATCTCGGCTTGTTCACCCAGCGCTTCTCGAATACAGTTCTCATAGGCTGTCGGCGTGAATATACCGAACTGTTCCTGGATTTCATGCACGTATGCCTCTTCACCCCACGTATAGGTATAGAGAAATTCCATCGCATCGTTAATCGGCATCTCTACTTCGTTGTCTGAGATCCGCTCATATTGAATTGCACGTCCCTGAAAATCCTCTGCATACCGCTCCAGCCAGCGCAACCCATCCGCTTCCAGGAAACGAATCCGGCGCTTCTGCGCCTCCGGCTCACTCATGATCCCATCCCGAATCAGAATTCGTCCCCCAGGTGACAGCACACGGAATGAACTTCTCAGCGCTGCTACAACCGTATCGGAATTAAATCTTCGACCGTCCAGTTCAATATATGAATATAATTCATGCAGAATGGATGAAAAAATAACCGTATCCACTGTGCCCGGCTGCACATATTGCTCCAGTTGCAGAGCATCGCCCTTCATCACTTGCCAGCGATGTCCCTCACGTTGTTTTTTGCGTTCCAGCGCTTCAATGACATTGGCTGAGATATCGATACCAATCGGCTCCACTTCCGGTTTTTCCTGCTCAATCAGATCCAGCAGAATTCCTCCACCTGGACCAATATCCAGTATTCGTTTACCAACGATATATTCGAGCAGTACTTTTTTGTAATCACCGGAGCTGTTCATATCGGACAAATACGTCTCTTCGTTATGGAAACGATCATACGCATCCCGGCGTAATCCGAACAGGTCAAATAACAGCAGTACAGCCTTCTCGTATAACGGCGACTTTTCCGCTTCAATACAGAATGCAATCAGCTTCTCAGCCGCTGGAGAAAATTCAAAGGTCACGAATAATGTATCCGGCAGATCCGCATGACGCTCAATGCGATGGGTTAGATGGGGATAGACGATCTGCTCTCCTGACACAATCTGTTCCCACGAATACTGTTCCAAATATTTTTCAATCATTCGTTTCTTGTAAATATTGAGCTTCTTGACGCCCCTGTAGTCGTAATACATCGTATTCATCAATGGTTCGAAGCTGATATGGCGAACGATTTCAGATCGACTCTCCATGGATGTTGGATGCATGCTCTCGCTGCGAAGCGTCAACAGGAACACTTTCACCATCTCCTGCAACGAAAAATCCTGCATGGCCGATTCCACATACCATAATGTGCGATGAGCGAGCGGAGCCAGCGCCTGTTCTACATCCAGTTCCGTTTGGAGCTTGGCGTAAGCCGTATCCATAGCTTCTCCCTGCCGAATGGATGAACTTCTTAAGCGGGATAACCGTTCCTTCACGCTCCAGTCCTCATGATCCGGTCCAACGATAATCCAGCCTACAATGCGCTGCACCTCAGCCTGAACCTGATTCCATAACGCTGGATCAACACCTGCAATAATGCACACATTTAATGCCATCAGTATGGTGTGCAATTCATCTGTAGTAAGCCATCCTTTGACGATCAAGGCGTGGAGCGAAGCATTCTCGGCAAATGGAATCTCACCCCGTATGTATTGACCAATAAGTCCATGTGTAGCAATTAGAGTACGTATAATCTCCTGCCTTGGAGTGTGTGTATTCAGCGCATCATGCTCGCTTATATCCGCATTGTTACTTAGAGCACCACTCGGAGAACCAAGTTGATATATACTCGTCTCCTTGGTCTTATCGATGTCATTATCCAGGTGCTCTGCGCCTGCATATAGATCATATAGCTGAGCGGACCCCACATTGTGTACAAACAAGTTAACGCCCTGCTTTTGCCATACCCGCCGCTGCTCCAATGATCCGGCCTTCGCCGTCTCTGACCAGATTAAGACTTCCTCCAGAATTTCTCGCACCCAAAAAGAAACCTGAAGCTTCTCCAGCACATGCAGTGTACGCTCGGTGTAATCCAGCACCGGATTTGTGCCCTCAAGTTCGGCGATGGAATGAATGCGTTCGAGGTTAATATGGGGCTTCTCTGCTGCTGCCAGCAGTTGCAGCCATTGCTGCTGGGCTTCCGGCGTGTTACCTGACTTGTATGATTGTATGGCCTTTAATGAATGCAGCATGAATATGTCCCCTCTCTTTCTCTACCCTTATATATAAAATCATTAGATTCGTCTATAGATGTTGAACTAATCATTAACACGATAACGGAGAGGACAGAAAAAACCTTAAAAAGCGAAGCGCTCGCCTTTATCCCCGGATTTTCCCCTTCGGAAAAGGGAATCAAAAAAATCTGGGGATAACAGCGATTGAAAGGTTATTCTGTCATCGTAGTGTCAGTGTAAATAATATGTAATTCAACTTTTATAACCGACGAATTCGTTCCTGAACAAACTTGAGCAGCTCTCTCTTGAGCGGGCAAATCCTCGTCTAGACGCGCGGCAGCAACTGGCAGCATCCAGGACTCTATTGCTTCACGTGTAATCCCGGAAAGTTGCATATAATGATGGATGTAATATTCGACCAGCGATTCACGAACCGTTTCAAAACCCATTCGTATAGCAGGCTCTGTATCTTCCGGCAATGTGCCGCTCATTAATATTACCCAGCTTTGAGCCATATCACCCGCAGGATCTCCCGCCATACCAGTCATCCAATCGATGACCCTATATGGATCGCCGCCCTCACTGAGCATAACATTATCAGGGTGAAAATCGCCATGACAGATCTGCTGTTAATCAGGCAATATTTTATTCTTTCTGGACTGCTTAGAGTGGAAAATCCATTCTATATAACTTCATAATGTGCTCGTTCGAATAGGCATAGATTTCCGCAGTTCTTCCCTGACCGATTCGTTCCATATTTACCCTCCGAACTCACTGCCTCTGACTTTGGAGAAAACCATACAATCAACCAGCGTACCTGTGCTGTCACGTCTCATCTTGCGCAGTATACCTTCCAGCGTATAACCCGCTCGTTCGGCAACTTTGGCACTTCGCACATTGCGGGCATCACAGCGGATCTCCAGCCGGTTCGCCTCCAGATGAGTAATGGCAAATTGCTCAATGCCTCTCACCGCTTCCGTCATCAAACCCTCACCAGCTCGCGATGTTCGAATCCAGTAACCGATCTCAAAACAGCGTGCATTCCAGTCAATGCGATGTAACCCACTGCTACCTACGAAATCATCCGTATGTCTATCACGCAAATGTAACATCATGTCGGTACGTTCCAGATATTGCAGCCTTGCTTTGCGAACAGTCACTTCAGACTCTTCCAATGAAGGGATTTTCTCGGCAAAAGGTAACCACAACCGCAGCTGCTCCGCACTCTCACGGACCGCCTCATTAACGGCTGCGCCATCCCCCCACTGTGGTGCTCGAATCGAGAGGCGTTCCGTATGGAAGCTCTCGGGTATCGTTAACATGATCGGATTAAATGAAGACGATTCTGTCATCGTTATACCTACTCCTCTACCTGAAATATGGAATCAATGATCAGCGGCAAATTATCCCTCACAGATACGGCACCGAATACCGAACGGGCGTGTACCCCCTGATCCCCGAATACCTCCATCATCAGATCCGAGAATCCATTTAGCACTTTATGATGCTCCTGGTACGAAGCGGACGCATTGATGAATCCCTGCACTTTAACCACTCTCTTCACCCGATCCAGTGAACCCAACACATCTCGAACGACAGCAAGCACCTCCAGTCCAGCATTCCGGGCAAAATCATACCCCTGCTCTGTTGTGAAGTCTGATCCCAGTTTGCCGCGTTCGGAGGTATCCGGTCCTTTCCCGGATACATACATAATTCCATTCACAATAACGGCATTGGCGTATTTCGCTGCGGGGGCACTGGCCTGTGGCAAAATGATCCCCAGTTCATTTAATCTCGCTTCAATCATCGTATATTCTCTCCCTCTTTTATGGTCCTCACGGAACCCGATTCCTTGTATTCCTGTCTATAAACTCTTGGTGATACCTGAACGGTACGTTTGAACATCTTGCCAAAATGAGAGAAGTTACTGAACCCCGCAAGCCAGGCGATGTCCGTAATGGATTCTTCACTTTCTCGCAGTAAACGTTGTGCTTCCTTCACCCGTAACAGATTCAGATAATCACTGAAGGTAAATCCCGTCGTTTGTTTGAACAATCGACTCAGATAATGCGGACTAATGCGAAACATGCCCGCCACCTCCGGTAATGTCAGTGGTTTCTGATAGTTCTCATTCAGATAGCGCACTACTGCCTGTGTCTTGGGATGAAGAACCGGCTCACGATCATCGGAGCTTAACCTGCCCAAGTGTTGATTACGATAGGCATGCAGCAACAATTCAATAGCCCGGTGACGAAGCAGCAGGTTGCTTCCAGGTTGAGGACGAAGCATTTCATCCACCATTTCGCTAACCATCCGCTCCAAAACCTCCGTGACCTGTGAAGGAAATCTTACAATGGGAATCTCCCAACAGAAGGGTTCCTTCAAGGCTTCAACTAACTCGGGGGAAATAGCTATGGCAGCAAAAAGCTCCGGCTTCAAATATAGCACCATCCGCTCATGGTCGGGCATACCGCTCTCCAATGTCTTGTGAACCGTATTACGGTCAACAAACACCAGATCACCAGCCTTTACCCGGTAGGTCCGGTCCTTAATGAAATAGATACGCTCACCAGACAAAAGGTAATATAACTCATAATGATCATGCAGATGGTCATCCGTCATCGAGAAATATCCAATGCGACGATCATATTCGATGTGCAGTAAATCCGTGGGATCATGAAAATCTGCACTGAAAGGTTCTGTCATGGCGCCCTCTCTCCTTTCCATAAATTATAGCAAAATATGCGGCATTTGAAAGCGGTTACGCATAAAATGCGGCGAAAGAAGTACTCCCTTGTTATAGTCTAGAGCTATATTCAAGGAGGCGATAGACATGAGTAACAAGAAACGTTATGTATTAGTCGGAACCGGCGGCCGTGCCGAATTTTTTTATGGTGCTTTGACCCGGGATTACAGGGATACATCCGAGCTTGTCGGCTTTTGTGATATAAATCAAGTCCGTATGAACTACGCGAATCAACTGTTGAAGGAAAAGTACGAGTATCCTGAGGTACCCACTTATCCTGCAGATCAGTTTGATCAGATGATTGAGAACGAGAAGCCTGACTATGTCATCGTAACGAGCGTTGACCGTACCCATCACAAGTACATCATTCGTGCGATGGAACTGGGTTGTGACGTTGTCACCGAAAAACCGATGACGATCGATGAGGAGAAATGTCAGGAGATTCTGGATGCTGTCAAGCGGACTGGCCAGAACGTCAGAGTCACCTTTAACTACCGTTATGCACCGCACCATACTAAGATTCGGGAACTTATTCTGAATGATACCATAGGGAAAGTCACTTCCGTTCACTTTGAATGGCTGCTGAATACCCGCCACGGGGCAGATTATTTCCGCCGTTGGCATCGGGACAAGCGTAATAGCGGCGGACTGCTTGTGCACAAATCCACCCATCACTTTGATTTGGTGAATTTCTGGATTGGCTCGCAACCGGATACCGTGTTTGCATTTGGTGATCTGATGTATTACGGCAGAGAAAACGCAGAAGAACGCGGTGTAACGCAGTTCTACAATCGAGCAACCGGCAACCCGATCGCAAAGGATGATCCTTTTGCACTGCATTTGGATTCAGACGCACATATGAAGTCCATGTATCTGGATGCCGAATCAGAAGATGGTTATCAGCGGGATCAAAGCGTATTTGGGGATGGCATCAACATTGAGGATACAATGGGTGTTCTTGTGAAGTATCGGAACAAAGCCATTCTGACCTACTCCCTCGTTGCCTACCAGCCATGGGAAGGTTACCGCATTGCCATTAATGGCACCAAAGGCCGGATTGAAATGAACATTGTGGAGCAATCCTATGTCAATTCATTGGGTGACAAAAGTAAAGAAGGTGCATTAATCGGTAAAACGTTGCGGGTTCTTCCAATGTTTGATGCGCCATATGAGGTTGAAGTGGAAGAGAAAGCAGGTGGACATGGCGGAGGTGACCCGGTTCTGCTGAATGATCTGTTTGGAGAGCCTGTAGAAGATCCGTTCCATCGTGCTGCTAACCATGTGGACGGTGCCAGATCCATTCTGACGGGTATTGCTGCCAATCGCGCCATCGCCACGGGTTTGCCTGTCAATGTCAATAATCTGGTTCGTTTCTAAGTCTCCCAGGTCTGCACTACATTATTAATTTCATTATAAAGGCTGCGCATATCACGCAGTCTTTTTTATATTTTTATAATTAATCTGCACGTCGACTCGGTAGAAGGAGGAAATCTATGTTCTTCTCTTTAAAAAACCGCCTGATTGCCTTTATCGTTGTCCTGTTTGTCCTCGCTTTTGGCACACTCTCCTACCTGCTCTTTAAGGAATCACGCACGGTCATTCGCTCTTACATCGAATCCTCTGCTCTTGAGAAAATGGAGGAGTACGGTTCATATGTAGACATGGTACAGATGCAGATCTATGATGTCGCCTCTCTTGTTTTCAATAGTGATATGGGCAAAAACTGGGATAATGCGATCGGAGATTCGAACCTTTCGGAAGGAGAAAAGATGCTGGCCAACCTCGCGATGAGCCGTTTTCTCACCCAAGCAACCAACAGTTACACCAGTATCTCAGATGTATCCATCTATCGACGGAATGGACTGCGAATTGGCAGCGAGAATCAGGTAACATATGACCGTGCCTTTGTACAAGAATCCTGGTATACGAATTTCTACACGTTGGGAGAACGCTGGTTACCTGCACACACCGATCAACATGAACGTGTCAGAGATCATGGTAATCCGGTGGTCAGTCTGCTGATGCCCATTGGCACCTTTCATCATGCTACAGCGCAGAGTGTCATGAAGGTAAATGTCAGTGAATCCTATTTTCTGGAGCCGCTCCGGCGCATACATCTTGCGGAGAGTAGCACTATTTTTCTACTGGGCGAGCAAGGAAATCCTATTCTGTCACAACAGGTAGACACGTTGGGTGCTGTAGCTACCGCAGAGATCGATCGTTTTCGAAACAGCCCGCTCAAATCCGGTGTAGCATACCTCACAAACCAGGAAGGACAGCGAGACATTTTTGTATTCAAGAAACTGGGACGTACCGGCTGGATGTTGGCGGGTCTTGCACCTGAAAAGGAAATGTACCTCTCTCTCCATAAACTCCAAAGCACAATTATGGTGGTGACGATTGCCCTGATTCTGGTCTCCCTCTTGGCTGCTGCATGGCTATCTCATGGCGTAACCAAACCTTTGACCAGACTGGTTCTGGCGATGAGACAGGTTCAACGAGGGGCTTTTGACCAAGCGGATTCACTTCTGCCTCCAGATAAAAATGTAAAGAGTGAGATCAGTTATGTGATCTTCACCTTCCGTTATATGATCAGTCAGCTGCGGCAGCATATCCAGAATGAATTTGAACTGAAACTGCTTCGCCAGCAAGCAGAGTACAAAGCACTTCTTATACAGATTAATCCACATTTTATGTTTAACACCCTGGAGCTGGTGAGCAGCCTTGCCATTCAACGTAGAACGGATGATACGGTTCAGGTCATTGAGGATTTGGGTAAAATGATGCGCTTTTCTATCAACACCAATGACGACCGTGTTCCCCTAACCGAAGAGCTGGATTATGTACAGCGTTATATCTCCATTTTGCAGACTCGTTTCGGTCATAAACTCGACATTTCGGTAACGTTGGAAGGTACACTGAACTCCGTCGTCATCATCAAGTTTATTCTTCAACCACTTATTGAAAATGCAGTGAAATACAGCTTCCAGCATCAGACGACAGCTCAGGTACAGATACGGATCAACCGGATGTATGATCGTCTGCACATTAGCGTTTCAGACAACGGACCAGGTATTCCAGCAGAAATAATCCACAAGTTGCAACATCCCGTAGCTCCCCCCTCATTGGAATCCATATTGCATAACGAAGGCTGGCATATTGGACTGGGCAATGTCATTGCTCGTTGCCGTCTGCATTATGGTGCCTTGTTCACTGTTCATATGGAGAACGATGAAAGCGGAGGCGCATGTATTGAACTGACTCTACCCGTACAGGAGGAATATGATGTACAACGTATTAATCGCAGATGACGAGATCGAAGTTCGCGAAGGGTTAAAATTGAAAGTCGATTGGTATGGCATGGGCTTTGTCATAACAGGAGAAGCCTCTAACGGAATCGAAGCGGATGAACTTTTGAAATCTGAACATTTTGACTTGCTGATTACCGATATGAATATGCCTGTCATGGACGGTGTCCGATTACTGGATGTCTGCCGCAGTTATAATCCTTCTATCCAGATTGTCATAATCACGGGTTATGAAGATTTTCAATATGCCAGAGCGGGTGTCCGCAGCCAGGTCATGGATTATTTACTGAAGCCTGTAGCCCGGGATGAACTGAAAGCGACATTAGGCAAAATCAAAGCGGATCTGGATGATCAACGTAAAGTACGAGGCGATTCCGAATTGATGCAATGGCGATTCTCTCAGTATTACCGGGAAATGAAGGAACGTTTCCTTCTTGATCTCGTCAAAGGTAACCGCCTACCGCCTTCCTCAATGCCAGAACGGCTGAGATTGTTCCATCTCGAATCATGGCAGGATCAGAAGGTCTGTTTCATCACGGCGAGTATAAGTCAATCGGACAAGCAGGCTATTCGAAAAGATCGCTTACACGAGCAGATGCATCTTCCTTTCGAAATGGTATGTTATGAAATCGCCCAGTCGGAATCAGATAACGTCCAGGTTTTTCATGATTCGGCACACGCAGGTATCATGCATTTCATGGTACAAGACGGTATGCAGCACGAATTCATCCAACAGCTCGCGGGACATACGGCATCTGTTTTTTCCATGGAACTCAAGATTGGGGTCGGACTTTCTGATTCTGGACTTGAGCACTGGAAAGAAGGTTATATCCATTCCCTTCTGGCTTGGAATTCAGCTGAACGGGCTGGCAACACTCCGAATCCTCGGGCAGGAACAGACTATAGTCCATTACTGCCCGAGGAAACTACCCGAACGCTGCATCGTTGTCTCATTCGTGGGGAACTGGACTCCTTCCGCAGCATCATCCGTAAGGAACTTCACGAGGCATTCCAGCTCTCTCCCTCCCGAATGACGCGAAGCATTTTGCAAATTTCACTGTTGATGGATTGTCCTATGGCCCCGGAATGGATACTGTGGCTCAAGACGCCAGATCAAGCAGAACGCTTATTAATGCAATGGGCTCAAGACTTCCTGGGTCGACAACTCCCTTCAGAAGATGGGGATGGGACGGTTATAGACTTAGCCAAGCGATATATCGAGGAGAACTACATGCAGGTGCTAACGTTGACGTTACTCGCTGAACGATTTAACTATTATCCTACCTATTTCTCCGAATTGTTTAAGGAAGGTGCCGGTACCTCTTTTATTCAATATGTGACGGGTGTTCGGATGAAACACGCCTTGCAACTGCTGAAGGAAACCCAATTAACCGTATGGGATATTACTGAACTGACCGGTTTCAGTTCGCCAAGTTATTTCAGTTCGAAATTCAAAAGAATGTTCAACATGAGTCCGTCAGACTATCGCTTGCTGCATTCCGAAAAAATCGATAGCCATGATCCGAAGAAATGAGATTCAAGCTTCTCCCCTTCCCCGGTATGATGTGGTTACCAAGAGAACGCCGTATGTTGTAAGCGAATTCATAATTGGTGACTATTATTCTTACCCATTCAGAAGGGAGGCACATGATGAAAAAACAGACCAAGCCCTTATACGGTCAGCACAATACCACAGCCTACTTGTTTCTTCTGCCCTGGCTGATCGGACTCTTCTGTCTGACACTGGGACCGATGGTTGCGTCCCTATACTTATCCATGACCAAATTCAATCTACTGTCATCACCGACTTGGACTGGACTTAGCAACTATGTTCACATCTTTACCGAGGACGATACCTTTCGCAGGTCCCTTGGGTTGACGTTTTATTATGTCTTTCTATCCGTTCCACTAAGGCTTGCCTTTGCTCTACTGGTGGCGATGGCGCTAAACAAGGGAATTCGAGCCCTTGGCATCTACCGGACCGTATATTACATCCCTTCCCTCTTGGGCGGCAGCGTTGCGATTGCAATCGTCTGGCGGCAACTTTTTGAGGGGAATGGATTGGTTAATCAGTTTTTAAGCTGGTTTGGTATCTCGGGACCATCCTGGATTGCGCATCCAGATTATGTGGTCTACACCATCATCACACTATCCGTGTGGCAATTCGGGTCTGCCATGGTCATCTTTCTTGCGGGCCTGAAACAGATCCCGGCAGACTTATATGAAGCTTCCGATGTCGATGGAGCGGGAAAGATACGTCAATTTTTCGGAATCACCCTGCCCATGCTCTCCCCCGTTATCTTTTTTAACCTGATCATGAGCATGATCAATTCATTCCAGGCGTTTACACCAGCTTACGTGATCGGAGATGGCCGCGGGGGTCCACTCGACGCAACAATGTTTTATACCTTGTATCTGTATCTGAAAGGTTTTTCATTCTTTGATATGGGTTATGCTTCGGCTCTGGCTTGGATCATGTTGGTCATTATCGGGGTATTCACCGCAATCGTCTTTGTTACATCCCGATTTTGGGTGTTCTACGGGGACAATCAGGAGGGGAGGTAATGCATATGCCAATCAAACGACAACTGGTTCAGGCCGGGAGGCATGCCGCCATTATACTCTTCGGTCTGCTGATGTTATATCCAGTACTATGGTTGATTCTCAGTTCGTTTAAACCGAATCATCTCATTTTCACCAGCGGCAGTCTTTTCCCAACCAGCTTCACGCTGGAGCACTATATTAATGGCTGGAAAGGTCTGCAGGGCATCTCTTTCGGCCGTTTCTTCGGCAACTCCGTGCTGATCTCGGTCATGAGTGTGCTGGGTAATGTGATCTCCTGTTCCCTTGCAGCATTTGCTTTCTCCAGATTAAAGTTCAGATTCAAAGGCCTGTGGTTCAGCATGATGTTGGTCACGATTATGTTGCCTTACCATGTTACTCTGGTGCCCCAGTACATTCTCTATAATGAGCTTCAATGGATTAATACGTATTTCCCGCTCATTCTGCCTAAGTGGCTTGCGCAGGATTCCTTCTTCATCTTGCTTATGGTTCAATTCATACGCGGTATACCGCGAGAGCTGGACGAGAGTGCAACCATTGACGGTTGCGGGCAATCACAGATCTTTTTCCGAATCGTAGTGCCACTGCTCGTTCCAGCACTGATTACAACCGCGATCTTCACCTTCCTGTGGAGCTGGGATGATTTTTTCAGTCAGATGATCTATCTGAGCAAAATTGATCTGTTCACCGTGCAGCTGGGCATTCGCTCTCTCTTCGATCCATCAGGACAATCCGATTGGGGCGCATTACTTGCCATGTCCACCCTGTCACTGCTTCCCGTGACTATCATCTTTTTACTGTTTCAGCGATATTTCCTTGAGGGCATTGCGACAACTGGTCTGAAGTAACAACACGTTTCTCATATCATTAGACAGGGGGATTTATCATGTTCAAACGTTTCATGATTGGTATGATCACTTCACTTTTGTTATTTGTAACAGCTTGCTCCGGAACAGACCATACCGGTACTAATGATGCAAGCAATGGTAATGATAATGGAACTACCGAGGGCGGACAGGTCGAACTGCGCATCATGTGGTGGGGTGACCAGAAACGGGCAGATATTACGAATGAAGCCCTCAAGATCTTTCAGGCAAAGCATCCGGATATTAAAATTGTAGGTGAATTTGCACCTTCCTCCGGATATTTCGACAAGCTGAATACCCAATTGGCATCAGGTACAGCACCAGATATCTTTTTCCTCGGTGGAAATGTCGTTGATTATGCCAAAAAAGATGTCCTGCTTAACCTGGACCCGTATGTCGGAAACGAACTGAATCTGGATGGTATGGATGAAACCATGATCGAATACGGACGTCTCGACGGGAAGTTGCAACATATTTCTGCCGGTGCAAACGCACGAGGAATTATTGTTAACAAGGCACTCTTTGAGAAAGCCGGCCTGCCTTTGCCAGCTTCCGATTGGGACTGGGCGGACTATGCCGCCATCAGCAAAGAGTTGTCCGACAAGCTCGGAGAAGGCTTCTATGGAACGTACAACTTTACCGTCGACGGGATGGATATTTATCTAAAACAAAGGGGTAAACAACTGTATGACATGAAAAACGGCACACTTGGATTCGCCAAGGAAGACATTCTGGAATGGTTCCAGTATTGGGAAAAGACTTCGGCATCTGGCGGTGTAGTCACACCGGAATTGCAGGTATCCAACCCGCATGATGACACCAGTAAATCCCTGTTGATCACAGGCAAAGCAGCCATGACTCTACTACCATCTAACCAACTTGCTGCATTCCAGAGCTTGACGGAAGATCCTCTGGTGCTACTCCCTGTACCACGAGGCCCTAAGGGAACGGGAGTTGTATTTGAGTCGAGTCAGGGATTATCGGGTTATGCCAATACCAAACATCCGAAGGAAGTGGCAACGTTAATGGATTTCTGGATTCATGATCCTGAAGCAGCCAAAATCCTCGGTAATGACCGCGGGGTGCCCGTTACGGAAGCCAATCGTAATCTTCTTCAGGAAGGTGCAGGCCCTGTGGAGGAGATTGTCTATAACTATACAAATCTTGTCTCTGAAGCAACGAAGACTGAACCTTTTGACGTGAGCTACAACCCTCCTGGATTTGCAGAGTTCTCCAAGTTAGCTCAGACAACGAATCAGGAGATCGGATTTGGACGAAAAAGTGTGGAGCAAGCTGTCTCCGACTTCTATAACGGTACCGTTCGTATCTTTGAATCGAATCAATAAGCAGACGCTGTGAGGAGGAACATATGACAGAAGAGATATTGAATCGGCTACGTAACATTTCGATAATGGATCAAGTTCAGCCAGTTAAACCGGAAGATCAGCAGTTATTACAGGAATGGCATGCGTCGGGTATCCGGTTTGTGGCATCGGGCGGACGAGTGGAAGCTACGTATTATGCAGCAGTGGAGAAATTGCTTGCTTGTATCCTGCCCATGGGAGACAACGATCCCATTTTACAAGAAGGTGGCATCTATCTGGGATGTTGGTTAGAGAGCACAGGTACCATTAATGCGGAGCTGCTGTCTCGCCTGTTGCCTTCCGTGTCCGAAACAACATACCTCGCATTTGCCAAGCAGCAAAGAGATGATGGATTGCTTCCGTATAAACTCACGGCAAACGGACCCTCTTTCCGGCAAATCCAGTTGGTCACTCCACTGGCACGCAGTGTGTGGAACCACTATCAGCTTCAAGGCAAGCACTCGTCTTTCCTCAATACGATGTATAAGGCTATGGTTCGTTATGATGAGTGGATTGCCCACAACCGTAATACCCGAGGAACTGGCTGTGTAGAGGCCTTCAGTACGTTTGACACCGGACATGACTTATCCCCGCGTTTCTGGCATGTTCCGGATACACCTTATATGAATGATGCTTCTGCCTATCACCCGGATTCTCCGATTCTGCCTTTTCTAGCACCAGATCTGACTGCCAATATCTATTGTCAGCGCATGTATCTGTCCCGCATAGCTGAGGAGCTGGGGGAATCAGGAACGGATTGGAAAGCAAAAGCCGAGTCCAGCCTGGAAAGTCTCTTCCGTTATTGTTACGACGAACAGGATATGTTCTTCTATGATCGGGATCGCAATGACGAATTGGTCAGAGTCCAATCTGATGTGTTGCTCCGCGTAATGGCCTGCGAGGTGGGCGACCGTGAATTGTTCGATAACCTACTACGTTGGTACCTGTTGAATACAAGCAAGTTTTTCGCTAAATACCCGTTCACATCGATTTCAATGGATGATCCCAGATTCGATCCCTTTTCCTCCTATAACAGCTGGGGAGGGGCATCCAATTTCCTGAGTCTGATTCGAGCACCACACGCATTCGAGTATCATCATCGATATGTGGAGCTAACCTGGGTAATGCAACCAATCTTGTCCGCTCTATCCAAAGATAAGCGATTTGGTCAGGTACTAAGCCCATGGACGGGAAAACAAGGTTTTACCGAGACTTACTCGCCCTCCATCCTCTGTCTCCTTGATTATGTGGAGCGATTATGCGGAATTATGCCTGTTGGA
This sequence comes from Paenibacillus amylolyticus, assembly GCF_047302515.1. Classification (GTDB taxonomy): domain Bacteria; phylum Bacillota; class Bacilli; order Paenibacillales; family Paenibacillaceae; genus Paenibacillus; species Paenibacillus amylolyticus_G. The sequence continues at coordinate 3,202,266 of NZ_CP168019.1, forward strand.
TCGAATCAGCTCTGGTTTACCGGACTGCTCCCCATCGATATGGATCATGGTGAGATCGTATCTGGTAACACGGCTTATAGCCGAAAAGTCAACGGAGTAGGATATGAATTGGTCAACACGCCAGATCGCATGACGGTATATCTGCAAGGCAAGGTTCATCTGGATGGCCCGTCAGGGATTCGACTGGTGACGGATCATAGTGGACATCTGGAAGGCGTTATTGGAATGAGCGTTCGCACCGTTGAGGGAGAGCTTTACTATAAAGGGGAGTGCATCCCAATTCGAATCAAAGGAAATGAAATGCAGCGTTACGCTGATGGAAATTTGAGAACCGAGCGCGATATTGGCATCATCTATCCTACGTATCGTTAATTGTTTGTATGCAAAAAGCGCAAGTTGCCGAGGTTTACTTCCCCTGCACTTGCGCTCTTGTATTTCTTTATTTTTACACCTTCCGGTTCCACGCCGGGTGACGATAAAATTCAATGGTATCAATATAATTTACCGTGAACTGCTGTTCCACATCCGACAGGTTCAACAGTTTGCGGTCGATTTGCTTCATACCCATGACCACATCATGGCGAAGCAGGTCCATCGCAATTTTGCCTACAAACCCGCCTTCCATCTCTTTATGCTTGGTACGAAACTCTTCATTGTAGATCAGTTCAGGTGTGAATGCCGCTTCGACGAAAGCATTAACGAGCGTAAGCTCATTGCCCTCGATCTGCACTGCTAGATAATAATTGCCACGCTCATCCTTAATGAGGTCTTTATACATCTCTACGATCATGTGAATCACTCCTCTATTATAAAAGAAACCCCGTTAGCCTTAACGAACATGGGCTATCAAACGTACACCTTCCGACCCCGTTCCTTCATATACTAGGTACAAATGGCGAACGGAGGAATACTTATGAGCTGGCAGCATCTCCATACTGGAAAAACACTTCAGCAGCGTCTGGCAGAACTCCAGGGGCACCTTGCAGAACTGAATACTCCACTCTCCGGGTTGGAACCGGGACGTATTCGTCGTGTCTATCCAAGGCAGTTTATCAAAGTAAACCGTCAATTATTCATTCCACTCAGTCTGAATTCCATTCGGGTATTCGATATTCCTCGAACACGGCGAGGCGTGAGAGTGGGAATCCGCACGACTTTCCCTTCCAGGAATGCATTTAACAATATCAGACTTGTGGGTGTGGGACTGGATTATCTTGAACTCCAGGGAAAAGGCAGAGTCCCTTCCCGTATTTTATTTCCTCTCTCCAGCGTCGAGTCGATCTATCGGCCAACCACCGGAAGAAAAAACCTGAAACGGCCTTGTAGGCGGAAGTAAAGCTGGTTCTTTTCGCAAGCCATACAATGGTTCCCAAATGTCTGCATACGGGTGCTCCCTTCCAATATATAATTATAACCCATGCAACCACTTATCTGCTGAAGAATCATTTTATGTCAAAAAGCGGTGAGAACAGAACTGCTTCTGTATCTCACCGCTCAGCCAGTTACGGATCAAGCTGACCTTTCACATGTGTACATCAGATGCCTGTCCATACATCCTTGGCATAACGACCTTCCTGCTGAAGCTGATTAAACCAATCTTCTGCTTCCTTCGCGGATTTGCCATGAATATCAGCGTATGCCTGCTGGAGTGCGGCTTCCACATCAGGTGCCATCTTGCTGCCATCACCGCAGATATACAGATGCGCACCCTCTTCGAACAAAGGAATCAGATGATGGGCATCGTCTCTCATCAGATGCTGTACATAACATTTCTCCTCCCCGTCTACACGGGAGAAGGCCGTATGAAGTTTCACAATCCCTCCTTGCTGGGCTGCTTCCAATTCATTTTTGTACAGATAATCATGCTCGGGATTCCGGCATCCAAAGTACAGGTGGGCTTCGCCAACCTCTTGACCTTGTTCCTTCAATACATGCCTTGCTTGCAAGAAACCTCGGAATGGAGCAACACCGGTACCCGGCCCTACCATGATGACGGGAACCTGTGCATCCTCAGGCAGTTGGAACCCGGATTCCGGTGTCCGCGTGAACATGACGATCTCGTCACCCGACTTCAGGTTAGCCAGATAGTTGGACGCAATACCTTTGTATTCTCCCTGTCCACTCCATGCCGGGGCGCGCACAACACTGACCGTAATACTCGCTTGATCGGGCTGAACACGTGGTGAACTGGAGATCGAATAATATCTGGCTTTCAGTGAAGGCAATAATTCAAGGAAGCGCTCAAACGGCAGTTCACATGCCTCATATTTCACCAGATAATCCAGCATGGAGATCCGTTTATTCCGCACTTCATCCATATACACAGATTCATCAAGCAGCGCTTCAAGTTCCTTCTTATGCGGTGGACATACGGTGTATGCTGCCATTTCTCTCAACTGCGCACGCGTTGCAGCTTCCTGAAGCTCAACGCTATGACTGAGCAGATCATACAGGTTCACCGGTTGATGCAGCGGCAGATGCGCGGCACTCCGACCGGATGCATCCAGAACAAGATGCTCCGTTCCTGTGAATCCATAACGACGCAATACACGTTCCACAAGTTCCGGTGGATTCTGTGGCAGAATGCCCAGATGATCCCCTTCCTTGTAGGTTATGCCTTCAGGCAATTTAATCTCCAGGTGACGTGTGCTTCGTTCACTGCCCGCGTCGTGAAGCTCCCTGTTCTCAAGTACTTCTGCCACATGGGCATCATACGTATCCGCAAGAGGTGTTACGGCGAGCCCACTGACAAACTGTACAGATAGGGAACTGCGTTCGCTATTGGAGCTTGTGTTCAGTTTCAGTCCCATCGTTCGTGCGAGATCTGGCCATAATTGCTCTGTCCAATCCCCCACCTGTTTCTCGAAATCTCCACTGGCATCTGACTCACCCAGCGGTGATAACCGCTCTGCTCCTCTGGAAGATAACTGTTCATCTATTAAACGCGGAATACGCTGATAGGTGCTGGCCCAGTTGTGGTCACCGCATCCAAGAACGGCGAAACGCACACCTTTGAATTCATTCGCATCTGCATGTTCGATCCACTCGACAAACATCTTGGCATTACTTGGCGGCTGACCGTTATAGGATGCACTGACAATAATGACGGCACCTTCCTTTGGCAGTTTGCCAACACGATCATCCAGCGTAGCGACCTCACTCCGGAAACCCTGATATCTGGCGGTATCCGCAATTTCACGTGCAATGCCTTCAGCGGTACCCAGATTGGAACCGTACAGAACAAGCATCGGTGTGTGGTGGGCATTTGCTGCATCCGGCTCCGTTCTTTTGGCAACCGGCTTTGGTTCTTCGACCGCTACACCCGGAACGGCCATGACTGGCTGCCCCCCACGCGCACGTACCCGAATTGTGAAGTTATCCGGTTTGAGCGTCAGGGTTTCTTTCACCTTTAACTGATAATCGGAATGATCTATGAAGTCAAAATGCTTGAGCACCATGCCCAGCACCAGCGTTGCTTCCTGAAGTGCAAATTGCTGACCAATACATGCCCGTTGACCGTTACCAAATGGTTTATAGGCATCATGCGGCACTTTGCTCGGATCTTCGAACCGTTCCGGGCGGAATTCCTCTACGTCGTCTCCCCATGCTTCGCGGTCGCGATGCAACTTGGGAATAAGTACACTGACGCTGTCTCCTTTTTGCAAAGGATATTGACCCGCAAGTACCGTGTCCTCTTTTGCATACAGAGAAAATGCCGGGGCCGTTGGCCATAACCGCAATGCTTCATTCAAAACCATACGAACGTACTTCAGATTGCGAACCTGGTTGTACGTGGGAACCGGATCTTTCAGAATCTGATCCACCTCAGCTTGGGCTTTAGCCAGCGTATCCGGATTCTTCATCAGATAATAAACGGCGAAGGATAACAGTCCACTTGTAGTCTCATGTCCAGCGATCAGGAATGTAATAATCTGATAACGGATGTTCTCATCATCCAGCGTTTCTCCTGTTTCCGGGTCCTTGCCGCTGAGCATGTGGGACAACAGATCATCTGCGCCTTCCTGCGGTTTCTCTTTGCGTTCGGCAATAATGTGATCCACCAAAGAGAACATGGAACGAATATCCTGTTCAAACTGTTTCTTTTTGGTGATCATCAACTTGTCTTGCAGACGCAGTCGCTGCAATGAACTCATGGATTCATCCAACGCACGAACCATACTCGTAATGAATGGATGTGGTTCTTCCCGATAGAAGCTGTTAAACCGATAGTTGAACCCACACAGGCCAATCGTGTCGAGCGTAAGACGTGTCATATCATCCGGAACGTTAACCGTCTCATCCGGGTTCAATCGTGACCATTTCTGAACCAGCTGCACAGCCAGATCAATCATTTTGTTGTGATATCCCTGCATGGCACGTTGACTGAAACTTGGCAGCAGTACGTTATGGGCTTTTTTCCAATTCGGCTCCTCGGTCCAACTCGTAAATAATCCATCTCCTGCAAAAGCACGAACCTTTGCAAGGGGTGCCCACACACGTTTGTCGAATTTGGATTCATCCGTTACCTCGGCAACCAGTTCGTGACCTGAAATATACAATTCACTTCGCCCGGGGTACTCCATACGAAAGATCGGTCCGTATTCTTCAGCCAGTTTCACCAAGGATTGCACCGGCTCTTCAAAGTTCAATTGCGGCAAATTGCCTAGTGGGCCAAATGTTTTTGGTTGAGGCACTGAAATTGGTGGCATGACGCTCACTCCTTCTTCCCAAGTTAAGAGTTCTACAACTAAAAAATAATGACTTGATTTACAGACGTGATTACACTTACTCTTCAGATCAACAGATTCAAGTTATTTTTTGCACATTTTCATATTTCATCCAGATAACGAGAAAACCATCAAAGAACTAACTGACTGAAATAGTATATTGGTCATTTTTAATTAAAAAAAATGGAGGACTTCGTTATCTTCTTTTACCCTAACATTTCCAGTTCTAATCTTCAACAGTCCCAAAGTCATAGGACCTCAGGACAGGGATTACGGTATACTTATGAATTCTTTAATAGATTCTGAATAACTGACTCCATCTCTAATGGAGCAACTGTCGTTTCATAACGGCCATGGACGTTCCCACTGCGGTCAATCAGGAATTTGGTGAAATTCCATTTGATGCCGTCACCTTGATACAATTCTGGATGCTTCTCTTTCACAAAGGTGTCCATCCACTCTCCTTCCTTCGTGTCCAGATCATAACCTTGAAATGGCGATTCTGTAATCAGATAACGGAACAATGGATGCATCGATTGCCCAACGACCTCGACCTTCTCCAATATCGGAAAGGATATCTGAAACTGACTTCTGCAATACTCGGCTACCTCAGCGCTACTACCAGGTTCTTTCTCGTTAAACTGGTTGCATGGAAACGCCAGAATCTCCAGCCCCTGATCACCATATTTCTCATACATCTGCTGAAGTTCACTGAATTGCCGGGAGTAGCTACACCGACTTGCTGTATTCACAATAAGCAGCACCTTCCCTTTAAAAGCAGAAAAATCACTCTCGTGTCTATCTATAAACGGAACTTGGTAAGAAAATATACTCATCTGTATTCATCCTCCTCTTTCTCTTTTGTATCTCACATGAATTCTCTCTTGAAATGGATTATACACCTCTATTATTAATAGGTGAAATATATAATTAGTATAATTTTAATAGTTTTTAACTATAGTAGACCAAATAAAAAACTGTCCTTAGCAGTGAAATACTGCATCTCGGACAGTTATCAAAATCATGATGCGCCATCACACCCAACACACCGTTAACCCATAATCAAACCATATACAATACCTGGTCCGTGTACGCCAATGGTTAAATCATTTTCAATATCGGAAGATCGGCTTGGCCCTGAAATAAAGTGGATGCCTGCGGGAAGATTCTCTCTTCCCGCTTCGTCAAATCGATCCAGCGTCTCCCCCAGTCTGGTGTACAGTCGATCCACTGGAATAATGATGATGAGTACCGTAGGCAGCAGACTGACTGAACGACCTTTTTCCGGTGAAGAAAGCACAGTGACCGAGCCTGTGTATGCAGTCGCATAATCCGCCATGACCACACCGATATCAGCCTCAGCTGCCCGAGCCCTCCAGTTCTCATCCGCTTGACTATTCCACACTGAGATCTGTACATCCGGTAACTGCTCTTCCAATCCGAGATCCTGTAACGCCTGTTCATTCTGCCGAATGATATATCTGGCACTCAGTTCATGAGATTTGTTGGCAATAAATTGAGATACTTCTTCCATGTTCTGAACCCGGGCGATGTGTGCGCCTACACTCACAAAGTTATCCGTAAATGCTTGAATACGCTTCTCTTCATCCCATTCCAATTCAGTCCAAAAGTCGGGTGCTCCCCGAAAGGGTTGGGTCGGCGCATGGCGTTGCCTTGGTCTTCTCAATTTCGAAGCAATGTCATTCATGAACTGCTCCTGTTTCTCCATGGACTTCTTCTCCAATTGTGCAAGCCATTGCTGATGTTCAGTGACCATGCTTAGCACCCTCCCCTTCTTCTCGTTCACGAATAATCTGCTCCATACGGCTGCGAACGGAAGAATCCATGGTCGGTTGCTCCTGGTCCAGTTCCTGATCCAGCTTGTTCCATTGCTGCCGGAAGGATTTCTTGGCGAGACTTGGCGCAACCCGATAATTGTTCCAGCCTTTGAGTGGACCCAGTTTGAGAGAAATTCCGTTGTTACGTACAATTGCCTTCTGCCCGATTTGTCCCAGACGTATGGCCGCACTGAAGCGTTTGGAATTGGAAACCACAGCGGCAAATCCCTTCATGCCCATGCTTTCCATTTTGTTTCCATGACCGTCTTCCACTTTACGCCTACGTAAATAAACGAGCATATCATGCAATGGAATTTTAACTGGACATGCTTCATAACAGGCTCCGCACAGACTCGAAGCACCCGCAATATCGTTCCATTCATCAATGTTGCCATTGAGTGCAGGAGTCAGTACTGCGCCAATTGGACCACTATAGGTGCCACCATAGGCATGACCTCCAATATGACGATATACCGGGCAAGCATTCAGACAAGCACCACAGCGAATACAATTCAGCAACTCCTGGAATTCGGGATCACCGAGCTGAAGGGATCGACCGTTGTCCACGATAATAATGTGCATTTCATCTGGCCCATCTCCATCCGCTGTGCGGCGAGGACCTGTGATGCCTGACATATACATGGTTAATTTCTGACCTGTTGCGGAGCGCGGCAATAAGGTTGCCATAACCTCCAGATCCGTCCACGACGGGATGATCCGCTCCATGCCCATCAGTGTAATCTGTGTTTTCGGAACAGTGGACACCATACGGGCATTGCCTTCATTTTCGAACAAAACCATGGAACCTGTCTCTGCAATCGCAAAATTGCAGCCAGTCATGCCGATATCTGCTTCGAGGAATTTCTCGCGCAGCTTTTTGCGAACAAATCCGGCAAGTACCGTTGTGTCCGGCTCCAGAATTTCGCCCGCTTCCTTGGATAACAACTCTGCAATCTGATAGCGGTTCTTATGGATGGCTGGAATGACAATATGAGATGGGGCCTCGCCTGCCAACTGTATGATGTATTCACCCAGGTCGGTCTCGATAGCTTCAATGCCCGCCGACTCCAGCACATGATTGAGATGTACTTCCTCCGACACCATCGATTTGGACTTTACCACCGTAGAAGCCTGCTTGTGCGCCGCAATATCCAGCGCAATTGCCGCTGCTTCCACCGATGTATCTGCAAAATGGATATGAACCCCGTTCGCACGGGCGTTATTCACAAATTCATTCAAATAATAATCAAGATACGCAATCGTGTGCAAACGAATCTGACGGCCACGTTCCCGCCATTCATCCCAGTTTCCATGTTCTTCTGAGGCAGACTTCTTCCCGTTACGCAATCGTTCTGTCGTGAATTTGACCGCTTTACGCAGAAAATCATCATTCAAGGCCAGTCCGGCACGTTCTTTGACCGTAGTATCCATAACTCCCGGTTGGCTCATCCTGTTCGCACCCCCTCATACAGTAGTTCCGCCAAATGCATCACACGCACCGGTTCATTCCGATAACGCAGATTACCTGCGATATTCATCAGACAGGCCATGTCCAGCCCCACCAGTACTTCCGCTTGTGTCTCTTTGATATGATCGACCTTCTCCGTCACCATTGCTCCTGAAATATCGGACATTTTGATGGCAAACGTCCCCCCGAACCCGCAGCAATCCTCAGCGAATGGAAGTGGAACCAATTCCAGACCTTTTACTTGAGAGAGCAGCGCCATCGGTTCATCCTTGACACCCAGCAGACGGCTGCCGTGGCAGGATGGATGATAGGTTACTTTGTGCGGAAAATGTGCGCCCAGATCGGTTATCCCAAGTACCTGAACGAGAAATTGAGTAAACTCATAGGCTTTGGCTTCCAATCGTTTTGCCTTCTCCAACCATACTGGTTCATCCGCGAACAGCTCGGGATAATGATGAATCATATACGTACACGATCCCGAAGGACATACCACAAAATCACTGTCGTCAAACGCTTCAAGAATCGTTTTGGCCGCTACCCGAGTCTCATCCCAGTACCCGCTATTGTAGGAAGGCTGACCGCAGCAGGTCTGCACCGGCGGAAAATCCAGCCGAACGCCATGAGCGGCGAGCAATCTGACCATGGCCTCCCCCACTCGAGGATAGATGGCATCGCTGAGGCAGGTAATGAATAAGGAGACCTTCATAATTACACGCTCCTATTAACTGATTAGTAGATAAATTGACTAAGAATATTTACACTAAACACTCCGTTTCGTGTAAATGTTTAGTTCAATTTATATAAATAAAATTTAAAAGATTAAACCGTGATGATACCAATATCGTATCCGCTCAAACGGTCTGTCTGTTCAGCCTCCAATGGCTGATTGGTAACGATCGTATGGACTGCATTTAACCCGGATACTCGGGCAAAAGCACGGACACCAAATTTACTGGCATCTGCAAGTAAGATGACCTGATCGGATATGCCAACCATCTTCTGCTTCAGCTTTGCCTGGAGTTCATTGGATTCACTGATTCCGCCACCTTCGAGATGTACACCTTTGCACGACATGAACATTTTATCCACGTGATACGTTTCCAGAGAACGCTCCGCGAGCGGCCCAACAAAAGACAACGAGCGAGATGCCAACTGGCCCCCTGTTGAGATGACCTCAACCTTGTCACGGCTGCTGAGTTCAGTGGCGATTTGGATCGAGTTGGTTAAGACCGTTAGCGGAAAATCCGGCATGTTCGCTGCCATATAACCTGCCGTTGTGCTCGCATCCAACAGAATGCGATCACCCGGATTAATCATCGTCAGAGCCGCTTGTGCAATCCGTTTTTTCTCTTCCGCATGAGTTGTCTCCCTGATCCGGTAAGGAATCTCCGGTTGATCTTCCTTCACACTCACTGCACCACCGTGAGATCGGCGCAGTCGACCTGCCTGTTCCAGCCGATCCAGATCCCGCCGGATCGTTTCCTCCGTCACCCGGCAGCGCTCACTAAGCTCGGATACACGCATACTGCCCTTTACATTCACCATCTCCACAATCCGGTCATACCGCTCGGCTGCCAGCATGTTACACCTCACTCCCCGCTTGTGAATTAGATGAAGCCGTCACACGCAGAAATCTGCCGTAAGCATCTTCCCAGATTGACCTGTCCTGCGGCTCATACACAGTTACCGGAAATGAATCACGGATGGCCTTACGGGCTTCCCAGATATCCTTAAAAGCTCCGCTCGCCATCCATTGCACAGCCATATTCCCGATGGCACTTCCCTCTGCCGGACCTGCCCATACCGGCTTGCCAATGGAATTTGCAGTCCACTGACATAACAGGCGGTTCTGGATGCCTCCACCGACCATATGCAATCCGTTGAACGTCTGAACCGACAATTGCTCCGTCCATTCCAGAACTCTTCTATACTTCAATGCCAGACTCTCCAGAATTGCCCGGGCAATAGCCCCCTGATCCTCTGGTACCACTTGCCCTGTATCACGGCAATACTGACGTATACGCGTCGTCATATCTCCTGCTGGCATGAACAGTTCATCATCCGGATCAAACAAACTGGCAAATGGAGGTGCCTGTTCCGCCTGCGCCAATAACGCATCATAGCTAATTCCCTGCCCTTGGCGATCCCACTCACGCATACTTTCCTGCAAAATCCATAAACCCATAATGTTCTTCAGCAGACGGAATGTTCCGCCCGCCCCGCCTTCATTCGTGAAGTTCAAGGCCAGACTCTGGCTACTTATCGCAGGATGATCTATCTCCGTACCCATCAGGGACCAGGTTCCACAGCTCAGATAAGCAAATGAACGTTCCGTTGCAGGAACAGCCACAACGGCTGAACCCGTATCATGCTCCGCAACAGTGATCACGGGAATCGCGGACAATCCCAGATCGTTACAGATACTGCTTCGCAATTGTCCAACACGGGTACCTGGCAGCACGGCTTCACCAAACAGTTTCTCCGAAATACGAATATGCGTCAGCAACTCACTATCCCACTGCCCCGCTGATGGATTGTATAATTGTGTTGTGGTTGCATTGGTGAACTCATTCACCGCTTCCCCTGTCAGGAAATAACGTAGCAAATCCGGAATCATGAGAAAACGCTCTGCTTCATGAAGTAGCGGGGAACCGCTACGTTGAAGCGTCGCCAATTGATACAAGGTATTAAAGCCAAGAAACTGTATCCCTGTACGTTCGAAGATTCTCTGAGAGCTCAGCTCTTGGCGTACCTGATCCATCATGCCGTTAAACTGTGTATCACGGTAATGATACGGGTTACCGAGCAACTCCCCATTACTGCCAAGCAAACCAAAATCAACGCCCCAGGAATCGATCCCCAGGCTCTCTGGCTTTTCTCCCTGCTGTTTCACCAGGATAAGCCCCTGCATTAATTCATGATGCAATCGCAGAATATCCCAGTGCATCCGCTCGCCAACCTTCACTGGTTCATTCTTGAACCGATGAATTTCGCTTGTTTCGATCCCTCGATCATTCAGATGTCCCAGTAGCGCTCTCCCGCTCCCAGCGCCCAAATCATAAGCCAGCACACTCACCGCGCTTCACCAACCTTTCGAACCCATCCTATTTTCCAAACGGTATCCCTTGATTCAGTCCGTAACCCTGTACTTTATTCTGTATTTATTGTTTGTTTGTTTTTGTTTAATACTGTTTAACTTTATTTTACGAGTATATCACCATTGTAAGCGTTTGAATACCCTTCGGTTTTTCTTTCTTTTGGGTATAGCAAAAACGACTCTCTCCCACCTGGGAGGAGCCGCAGTTCTTCTTTCACGTATAAAATTGACCTTTGCTTACCCCCATCTGGGGCTGTACATCTCTCTCAAAATGCTTAAAGCGTGTCCCCTGATACGTAAGCATCCCTCGATCATTTTCCACCATCATGCCATAATGGTTTCCCCCAACAATCAGTTCAGTGCGCTCCCCATTGTCGAATTCAAATGTAACATAATACCGGGTAGTCGCACGGCTATCCCCGCTGCCACCTGAAACTTCCGTTCGTTTGACTACCACCGTTGAGTGCAGGGTTAACAAGGCTGCCGCGTTATTCGATGACCACGTGCGTACTCCTGAAATAATAACAAAAACAATAACTCCCGCAATGATGAGAAATATGCCGCCAATGAAAATCGAAGCAAATGCATTCATTGTAGCAAACTCATTAAATCCCGAAAAAAAACCACCTTGATTACCTTCAAAACCTGGTACCCCATTCATGTCGTCAAACACACCAAAGCCGTCTACGCTTAATCGGCCCATCGATGAGGACACGCTCGTTAATGCCATTCATCATCGTTCCTTTCCCCTTGCAAAAATAAGATGCACCGCCCCCCACGCAAGGAAGGCGGTGCATGCAGACAACCCGTTCTGCCTTGTCCGTATACTATATGAACCAGATCAGGAATACAGACGTTCAAGTTCGTCGACCAGACTGCCGACATAAGCAACCGCAGAGCGAATCGGCTCAGGTCCGGACATATCCACACCCGCAAGCTTCATTAACTCCTGTGGGGTGAGACTTCCACCAGCTTTCAGTGCATCAAGCCAGCGTTCTACCGCAGGCTGTCCTTCTTCCCGAATCTGCTGTGCTGCCGCGGTGGAAGCCGTCAAACCTGCCGCATAGGTATATGGATATAGTCCCATATAATAATGAGGTTGTCTCATCCATGTGAGTTTGGCCCCTTCATCAATTACCAGATCAGGTCCCCAGAATTCGGAAAGGATGTCTCCTTTGAGCTGACTTAACGTCTTCGCCGTAATGGGCTCATCTTTGGTTGCGCGTGCATACACCCTGCGCTGCAATTCACCTTCCAGCAGATGTGTAACAAAGTTATGGTAATACGTGTTCAACAGTTGCAAAATGACCCAACGACGCATTCTCGGATTATCGGAACGCTTCAATAGATGGTCTGCCAGCAGCATTTCATTCATGGTCGATGGTGCCTCAATGAAATAAAGAGATGGCCGTGTATTCGTGAGCCGTTGGTAACGTCCCGCAAGCATGAAGTGACCTGCATGCCCCACTTCATGGGCAAGTGTAAATGCTCCACGCATATTGTTTGCCCATGAAATTAAGATATAGGAGTGTGAACCAAATATAGAGGAGCAAAATGCCCCTGTGGATTTGCCTGCGTTATCTGCGTAATCCACCCAGCGATCACTGAATGCGCGCTCTACGATCTCGCCGTACTCCGGCCCAAGCACATCAAGCGCTTCTCGAATGAGTATGCACGCCTCATCATATGTAATGACAGGGCTAAATTCAGGATCAAGCGGCGCCTTCAGATCACAAAACATCAGTTTGTCCAGACCCAGCTCACGTTTCTTAAGAGCCGCCAGTCTGCGCATATGAGGTGCGAGTTCCTGCTGGATAATATCCAGAATATTATTGTACATCTCTTTGCTCACTTGCTGTGGGCTGAGAAGCATATCTGTAACATCGTCGTAACCACGCAGCCTGGATAAAACAACCTGTTTCTTCACTTCGGTTGCATAACCTTCTGCGAACGTATTTTTGTAATCATTTAATGTCGAGCTGAATGCAGCATAAGCAGAACGGCGTAGCTTCGTATCGGACGACATCTCATAATTATTTTCATAGAATGACCAGGACAGTGGACGATTATTGTCTTCTCCATCAAGAGCATCGTCAAACGTCATGTCTGCTAGTTTACCGCGCAGATAGATACGGTATGGCGAATCCAGTACCTCTCCAAGTGAAGCGAGTACCTTCTCAGTCTCGGGCGTAAGCCGATGTTCTTTTTCTCGAATCAAACGCTCCAAACTGCGCGCATACGGCTCCAATCCCGGAAGCTCTTGAATATAACGCTCTACAGTTCCATCCGGCAGATCAACGATCTCCGAATTGACAAAAGACAAGGACGACGACAGATTTGATAGGATATCTCCTGCTTTAGCTGAATTCTCAATATTGACCGGATTGATGCTGTCCTCTGACTGCTTCAAGCGGGCATAAGAAGCCGTCTTGCCGATCCGCTCCTGCAAAGCTTCACGAGCATCCAGACAAGCCAGCAATTGTTCAGCGCCTTTGCCCAGACGTCCTTTGAACGTTTCGATCTGGGCAGCAGCCAGTGGAAGTGATCGAAGCTCCTGCTCCCACTCTACATCGGTTACAAACAAGTCTTTCAGATCCCAAGTGGTTTCTGGGTTTACCTCAGCACGTGTACGTATTTTTTCCATCTTTAGTTGTCATCCTCCTTGCATTTTCCAATATCTCTCATCGTATCATATTCCGCGCATCTATACATGACATGACCTAAAATGGTTCAGGGGAGTACAGATTGGACTAAATATTATTCACACTTACCACTCCGATGACAGAACAACCTTCCGATCGCTGTTATCCCCAGATTTTTTGATTCCCTTTTTCAAAGTGAAAATCCGGTGATAAATGCGAAGCGTATGCTTCCGATGTAGCTTTCTTTCAGAAAGCTTTTAGCTCCGCTTCTTCAGGTTCTTTCTGTCCTCTACGTTCTCGTGTGAATGTTTAGTTCCATCTATATAAAAGGGGTATCTAGGATAAAGGCCAGTATATGCTTTTGCTCATGTGACCATGGTCTGAAAGCAACTAAAAAACCGCTGGTTTATGGAAGAATCCATTTACCGGCGGCTCATTTTAGAACTTACTTATTTAGCTTTCTTTCCAGATTACATTTTCGCCATAGTTTTTACCCCAGTTATACATTGCGTGCAGGACGGGCATCAGGCTCTGACCGTGATCTGTCAACGTATATTCCACCCGAGGAGGTACCTCTGCATATACCTTGCGCTCAATCAGTTTGTCTTCCTCCAGCTCACGAAGCTGGTTGGTCAGCATCTTCTGGGTGATATGAGGGATTAGGCGTTTCAGCTCACTGAAACGTTTGGTGCCTTCCAGACCCAAATGCCACAAAATAATCAGTTTCCATTTGCCACCGATCACCGCAAGGGTCAATTCCTTCTCACAGTTGATTTCTTTCAGATTAATCCGTTCCTTGACTTCGGCTGCCATGGCTCCGAGCCCCCTCATCTTCAATCTTATATCGCGTATATTACACATATCACGGGGACACTTCACACGAGGTAAGCTTTCCGCTCCATGCATGATGTAATAAGTACATTCATTCGATACAGCTATCTATTAATTCTACTACAGCCTGGTCGGGATGCAAAGTTTAACTGTAAATCACGGATAAAACCTATACAGATGAATGACTATGTATCGCAGAAAAGACCAGAACCCTTCAATTCAAAGGATTCCAGTCTTCATCTATTCACTATTCCAGGTTCGCGTGGCGGCCAAACATATCCGCTCCGGTCATACCCTTCATTTCCATCATCGTAAGAATGAGAGCATCCATACCGATTAACAGTCCTTGCTCGAACAACGAGCCCATCGGCTGAATGGTTACTGCCGCTCCGGAAGTTGCTGTGTCCTCTTTGGCTGAAGCCGGGAGACGCACTACCGTAGTTGCCAGTTTCCCGATTGTGGACTCTGGCTTAATTGTAATGAGACCTACAGGTGCACCAGCTTGACTAGCCTTTTGAGCCATGGCTACCAGACTGCCTGTCTCTCCTGAGCCAGAGCACAGCAAGAGAAAATCCTTAGAGCTGATCCCAGGTGTTACGGTCTCACCCACCACATATACACGAAGCCCCATCTGCATCAGTCTCATGGCAAAAGCCTTTCCCATAAGTCCTGACCGGCCTGCTCCTGCTACAAAAATCTGTTCCGCAGCCAGAATGTGCTCAGCCATCGCTTGCATCTCTGCATCGTCGATCTGGCTTAACGTACGTTCCAGCTCCTTCAAGATGTCAGCTGCGTACTGTGTTTTGCTCATCTGCTTACCCTTGTTTAACGAGACGTTGCATTTCAGCTGCAACTGCCGCTTTGTCTGCTTGTCCTGTGATACCTCCGCCTACAATAACCAGATCCGGTTGTGCTTTGATTACTTCTGGCAATGTTTCCAGCTTGATTCCACCAGCGACAGCCGTTTTAGCGTTTTTCACAGCAGCTTTGATCGTTTGCAGATCTTCGAACGGGCTTTGTCCTTCAGCTTGCAGGTCATAACCTGTGTGTACACAGATGTAATCTACGCCAAGCGCATCAATTTCACGAGCACGTTGTTCAAGGTTAGGCACGTTGATCATGTCCACAAGAACTTGTTTGTTTTGTTTCTTCGCTTCTGCTACTGCACCTTTGATCGTACTGTCATTGGTTGCCCCAAGCACAGTGATCAGATCTGCGCCAGCTTCAGCAGCTTTCATGATTTCATAACCACCAGCGTCCATAATTTTAAGGTCTGCAAGAACTTGCAGATTAGGGAATGCTTCTTTCATTGCTTTAACCGCGTGCAAACCTTCATTAATAACGATTGGTGTACCAATCTCAACGATATCAATATATTGTTCAACCTCTTTAACCAGTGCGATACCTTCAGGGATATTTACCAAGTCAAGCGCCAATTGCAATTTCATCATTTATTTCTCCTTTGTTGTTCAAGTATGAGTCGTTCCTGTAAAAATAATAATCAGATATTTAGCCTGCACCAATTGGTCTGTTCAGATGCATGCAGTGTTTGTTTTGGCTACTCACTCATTGTAGACCCTGACTATCCATTCAGGAAGTACGCACTTTGAAGTGGGGTAGTTACTTGCACGATACTATTGATAATTTTTCGTTGTTAGGTGAATCCAAGATAGAATTAATCCTCTACCCTAATCCACACGCTTACAGCAGAACAAAACCCTAATCTTCCAATTACATATTCAAGACAAAAGACCCCGCCACATGGCAGAGTCTTTATCTTTATCATTTTCAATCCAGCCAAAGCTGGTTTAGAAATTTATCATTTTACAGATATACTGGTTTCACGCATACCGGTTTGGATACACCTGTGCTGTGACCTGTGTATTTCAGACGTCCGCTCTCCTGATCTACCGTGAATGTCACGAGGTTGTTCGTATCGCGGTTAGCTGCGATCAGCAATTTGCCGTTAGGTGTCAGAGCAAAATGACGCGGGTGCTCACCTTCAGCAGATACATGTTCAACCAGTGACAGGTGACCTTTGTCTGCATCTACTGCAAATACAACGAGGCTGTCATGTCCACGGTTAGAACCATATACATAACGTCCATCATTGGAAACTGTGATTTCTGCTGTTGTATTTTCTTTGCCATCATATCCATCAGGCAATGTGGATACAGTAGACAATTCAGTCAACGTGCCCGCTGCTGCATCATATTTGAACGAAGTAATGGAAGAATCCACTTCATTGATCACATAAGCGAATTCACCATTCGGGTGGAATGCCAAGTGACGTGGGCCTGCTCCCGGATGTGTTTTGGTTTCACTGTGCAGCACAAGTTCATTTTTGTCTGCATCAATGGAATAGATCGCGATGTTATCTGCGCCCAGATCCTGTACCATCATGTATTTACCATCTGGGCTGAAGAATGCGGAGTGAACATGTGGCTTGTCCTGACGCTCAGGATGCGCACCTTGTCCTTCATGTTTCTTCTCGTCCAGAAGCGCTCCAACTTCACCGTTATCCGTCAAGGCTTGCAGACCTACCAGACCACCGTGGTAGCTGGAGAGGATCAAGTATTTGCCGGAAGGATCGCGCTGGATATGACATGGTGGAGCTGAAATGGAGTCATTCCGGTTCAGCAACGTTAATTTTCCTGTAGAAGGATCAATGCTCAGGGCTACAGCTTCAGACATTTTGTTGCCTTCAGCTGACGCTGTTTCACCAATCGCATACAGTTTGTTACCTTCAGCATCCACGTTGACAAACGTTGGGTTTTTCACACCCGCGATGCCGTCAAGCTTGGACAAGCTACCTGTATCCTCATTCAATTCATATGCATAAATGCCCTCATTTTCCGCTTCGGCGTAAGAGCCGGCAAGTACGAGCAAGCGTTTTGATTCACTCATTACAGTTTCCTCCTCTATGTGTATGTAATCTTGTTGCACCTCTTCTATAATAAATCTGCCATATCAAAATAGCAATCCGCTGTCGCTGCCCATCAGGGAAATCCTTAGTTAAACAAGGCGATTACTACACATCATCATACTGAAATCCATTCATATGAGATGCATCTTCTGCTATGATAAGATAGGTTTTTCATCCAGAAGGGACTGAATTGCATTGCTTCACTCATTTTTACTCACGTTATACCATGTATTCCTGCCGATATCACTTCCCGTGATTGGAGGTATTCTGTTAAAACGCTTCAAGAATTGGGATACCCGGTCGCTCTCGACCTTTTCCCTTTATATTTTGAGCCCTGCGCTCATCTTCAATACATTGCTGCATGCAGAGATTACCTGGACCGACGTCACCAGCACGTTCTGGTTCTCTATTATTAATCTGATTGCTCTGTGGGCACTCGCCGAGCTGTTAAGCCGGGTGTTCCGTCTGGGTGCAAGCGAAAAAGCGGGTCTCACCCTCGTCTCCACGTTTACAAACTGCGTGAATTACGGGCTCCCGCTTGTACTGCTTGCCTTTGGTCAGCTTGGACTGGACAAGGCTTCCGTCTACGTCATTGGACAGATGATCATTGTTAATACGGTAGGTATCTTTTTTGCCGCGCGATCCGAATTCACGGTGAAAGATGCGATTCTGTCCGTTTTCCGCATGCCATCCATCTATGCTGCTGGCATCGCCATTGCGCTGCGTGCGTCCAATCTGAGCCTGCCTGAAGCGCTGGATGGAGGGATCTCCATGCTGGCTGCGGGCTACTCTCCTGTCGTTCTCGCCATTCTGGGAGCACAGATGCTCAGACCCAAAGGTGCAACGGTGCCTTGGCTGCCCAATGTACGCCGAGCTTTCTGGACCGGGCTTGTAGTACGTCTCGCAGCTGCGCCGATCCTGTCCTGGCTGATACTGACCGTTCTTCAGGTCGAAGGTACGTTGTTCAGTGTGCTACTGATCCTCGCATCGATGCCGACCGCAGTGAACGCCGTTATTTTGGCTGAACAGTTCAATGCTTCTCCGCAGTTTGTATCCCGCTGCATTCTGTGGACCACCGCTGCATCCATGTTGATGCTACCCATTATGATTGTGATGGCTTCCTGATTAATACCGGAGGTGATACCGAAGCGATATCCGCTTGTCGGCGTTTCTCCAGCCGGCGTTCATAACGCCGGTTGAGCGCTCTGACGTAGAAGAATTTCACGACAAAGTACGAAATCACACCCAGAATGACACCAAATACGGACATGCCTGCCAGAATATCCAGTCCACCAAGCAACAATTCACTCACGGCCGACCAGTTACCGCGAAACAGCTCCATGAATGCACTCTCATGTACCGGTCCCTGTCCCATGCTGTGAGCAGGCAAAATCCATGAGCCAATTTGTTTCGCGAGCGGCATCAGGATAATAGGTAAAAACGTAAGTTTCCCGATCACATTACCAACAATGGCTGCTGGCACCGAACCCCCAGACAGTCGCACAATCGGATAAAATACGAGATAGATCAGGGAAGCCGTCGAGATCACGATCAGTTCCAGTCCGAACCCTATGGCAAATCCGGTAGATACTTTATGGGCACCTCCGGGAGCACGTAACAATTTGAGAAAATTCAGCTTCATAGCACGTGTCAAACGTACCCAGCGGTTAGTCTTGCGCTTCTGTGTGTTCATACCGAATTACTCCTTATTTTACACAAATGACAATTTGAATCGTCTATTCTTCAGTATATCACACCGCGTTAGCACCTGTAGTAACAATGACCGGTTGTGTCTCCATCTGGACATTACCTGCCACCGCTCGGGAGATCATACAGGAGGATTCAGCCTTATGCGCCAAGCGCTCAGCCTTGGTCAGATCCGCCTCAGAGGCATCTGCGCTGAGCACAATCCGAGGTCTATGTACGATCCGTTCGTACGTAAATACGTTATTCGTAACATCTACCGTTGCTTCCGATTCAAGCGTTAATTCATCCGGCGTAATATCCGAACGCTCCAGCATCGCTGCCAGCGTGATCAGGTAACAGGTGGAGGCTGCACCCAGCAGCATCTCGTCCGGGTTAGTTCCCGTACCGGGTCCGCCCATCTCCTGAGGAATCGATATGACCGTTTTTAATCCACCTGCATCGATTGTTCCCTCACTGTTACGCCCACCATTCCATACCGCTTTCAGATGAAAAGGATGTTTCATGACATTCATTCCTTTCTTGTTTACACACGTATACACGTAATATTCTGCTCAATCAATGCGCTAACGTGCTCTTCATCTACACCCTGATCTGTAATCACTTTGCCCACACTGCTCATCTCAGCAACTCTGGTAAACGCCTGTATGTTAAATTTGCTGGAATCTGCAAGTAGAATGACCTCATCCGCAATATGGATCATTTTCTGCTTCACCAAGGCCTGTAATTCATTGGATTCACTGATGCCTTTGGTCAGATGCACTCCTTTGCAAGACAGGAATACTTTATCCACATGATAGGCATCAAGCGAACGTTCCGCCAGCGGTCCTACAAAAGACAGTGACTTCGAAGCCAATTGCCCACCTGTGGCAATCACACGAATCTGCTCCTTGTTACTCAGCTCTGCGGCGACCTTAATCGAGTTGGTTAATACCGTCAGTGGAATGTTGGGCAATCCTGCCGCCATATACCACGCCGTTGTACTTGCATCCAGGGCGATCCGGTCGCCGGATTCCACCATTTTCACCGCTTCGCTTGCAATTCTGCGCTTCTCTTCTGCATGGGCTACAGCCCGTTCCGGATACGGAATCTCCGACTGTAACTCATCCTTGTATTTTACGCTGACCGCCCCGCCATGGGACCGTCTGAGCCTGCCCGCCTGTTCGAGCTTGTCCAGATCACGACGAATCGTCTCTTCCGTCACCCCGCAGCGCTCACTAAGTTCGGTCACACGCATGCTGCCTTGCGTATCCACCCATTCCACTATTTTCTCATACCGTTCAGCTACGAGCATATTCCTTCACTCCAAACCGTTGATTATCCAGTTGATCCTGTTCATCCATCATACCACAGAGCGATGACAAGGAGAATTTGGACCATGTGCAAAAAGAGGGAGCTTTCGCCCCCTCCATTCCAGTTCTGAAGTGTATCTTATTTATCTTCTGCCATAGGGAACCAGCCTGGCGTGTGGATGATTGCATTCCACAATCCGTCAGGGATAACCAGACGTTCCTGATCCGATTTGGTCAGAATCGTCTCAATATCTTCTTCCCGTCCACTCTCGATTTTCTCAACCCAAGCTGGTTCAATAATCAACTCACGTCCAATGGCAAGCAGAGGTACTCCCGTTTGAAGCGCCTCAGCAGCCTGATCTGCCGTATGAATCGAACCTACGCCGATCACAGGCAATTTGCCATTCACACGATCCAGGATGAATTCCATTCTCGAACGCGTGTCTGCTTCGCCACGTCTTGGCTTGGACCAGAACTCGTTCACAGAGACATGAAGGTAATCCAAGTTTTTATCTTTCAGCGCATCCACTAGTAGGTACGTATCTTCCATTGTGAGTCCCGGTGTTTCCGGTTCTTCCGGAGAGAAACGGTAACCAATGATGAACGGCAGTTTGGTATGTTCGGCAACCACTTTCTGAATCTCATCCACTACAGCAAGTGGGAATGTCAGACGTTTCTCTACACTTCCGCCCCAACGGTCTTCACGTCGGTTGGAATGCGGGGAGAAGAATTGCTGGATCAGATAACCATTAGCACCGTGAATCTCAACACCATCAAACCCGGCTTCAATTGCACGACGTGTCGCTTCACCAAAGTCTTTGATAATCGAAGTAATCTCGGCATCCGTCAACTCTCTTGGTTCAGGAGATCCTGGACGCTCACTTGCAACCGCACTAGGAGCAACCACCTGACCCGAAGGTACAGCTTGTTCAGGAGTCAGACGGCCCGCATGGAAAATTTGCAATACTGCTACGGAGCCCTGTTGTTTAATAGTATCAGCCAGTTTTTTCAGACCAGGAATGAAGCGGTCGTCATAAACACCAAATTGAGCCGGGAAACCAATGCCTGTCTCTGTTACATGCCCTACAGCCGTAATTGACATGCCCGCACCACCGGTGCGACGTGCATAATAAGCAAGTTCAGCGTCGGATATCGTACCATCAGCATTCGAGGACATATGAGTCATGGGAGCGAGCACGATACGGTTTTTCAGTGTAATGCCAGTCGGTAGTGAAACTTGTTCAAACATCTGGTTAAACTTTGGATTCATTCGTGGTTCCCTCCTGATTATAAATATCTCTTTTAATAGATATATAAATATATGCGTTCACTTACTGTAATGATTATAGTTACGTTTCACTGCAATTGCAACTTTTCATTTTCAGAAAGGAAAAAAAGAGCAGAGTGTCTCCAGACTCTCAGCCCTCTTCATTTTCTTCACATCATCCAAAAGATACTCAGAAACTCCGAACGTAAGCCAGCTTCTGATCCATCTCTTCTACGCATTCGTAACAATCGTGTTCATCGTTGGCGACCATTGGGGTTACTGGATACAGATTCATCTCTGTACTGTTATACGATTTCAATAGCGGTAACAACTGAGTCACCCGTGTATTTGCCGGGTCAAGCCAAGTGTTGATCTCTTCTTCGGAAAGGATCGCTGGCATTTTACTGCCAAACTCGCGTGTAACCATATTTGCGCCTGTCATAAGCATCGTGCAGGTACGAAGCGGCTCTTTCCGTGTATCTCTCCACACCTCATATAACCCAGCAATCCCAAACAGGCCACGATCCGGCATAACAACACGAACCGCATAACTTTTTTTGCCCTCTTGCCGCCAGTAATATAATCCATTGCAGGGAATAACGCAGCGCTTGGTCTCTACCAGTTTGTAATAGGAAGGATTCTCATGCACCGTCATGAGGTTTGCGTTAACGGCATCACGCCCCCAGAATGGAATGAACCCCCACCGGAACTCATCCAGTACACGCTCACCATCCTGATGCAAAATAATCGGCGTATGCTGGGTTGGACTGATATTGTATCGGTTTTTGTAATAATACATCACTCGCTGAATCTTGAAATGATCTCTGACTTCGTCTAAATCGGCTGCCAATGAAAAACGGTTGCACATGCTCAAGCACTACCTTTCCCTGTGTAAGTTGGATGTATTGTTTGTAACTTTAGGGAAATTATGCATGCACATCGAACAGAAAATTACTTATTTTGACACCATTAGGGTCGGATCAAGATATATTTTAGGTTTTTCACGACAAAAACAACGACCTCGGACTCATTCCAACTCAAATATTACTTGTTACTATAATAGAGAATAAAATACATTTATTGGAGGTTTTAAGTATGAAAAGGAAGTTTTTGATGAGCATCATGTTGTTCTCAGCGATTGCGATGTTTGGCAGTACCATCTATGCGGCAACCTTTCTAACCTACGGTTATCCCAGCACCACCATCCCCATTCGTACGTATAATTACGCCTCCGCATGGCAGACTCCCATGGACGCATCCCTTACCAACTGGAACAATGCAGGTGCCAAAGTTAAATTCACCAAAACAAGTAACTCCCCAAACACCATCACCGCAGGAAACTTCAATAATACAGCATATGGTGTCAACTACGCCTCCGTATCCGGCAGTCAAGTCGTAAGCTTCCGCATCGAACTCAATGCATCCACGATCACCCCTGACGCGACCAACTTATCCAACTTCATTCAAAGCGTATTTGTCCACGAACTCGGACACTCCATATGGCTCGGTGACAACCCGACTACAAGCAGTCCTTCCATTATGTCTTACACCCGCAACCGCAATTCCATGACCCAACCCCAAACTTTTGATATCAATAACGTAAGATCCAAGTACTAATCTGCTACGAACTTATCCCAAAATCCAAGGAGGATTCCTGTCCATGAACAAAAATCGAGTATTAACGCTGCTTCTCTCTTCCATTTTCATTTTATCTGCTGTTGGATGTTCTTCTGTTACACCTACCGCGTCCCCATCCGATGCACCCATGACCATTATTGCTTCTGAAGATTACCCGAGTTATGGCAGCATTGGCGACCTGTCCGAGAGAGCAAATACCATTGTAAAAGGTAGTGTTGTTGAGACTCGTGTGGAAGCTTTAAACGATATTGTACAAGTTACTGATGCTGCCAATGAAAACGAGTTAAACCCTGCGTCCGATCCGGGCGGAGAGCCAGCTTCTTTTGACAAAATCTATACGATCCACACAATTCAGGTCGCTGAATCCTATAAAGGCGGTTACACTGCCGGGGAAAAACTTGAAGTGAAGCAACTTGGCGGACAACTTGGCAACACCGAGATTATTAATGATGACAACCTCAAGCTGATTCCTACCAAAGACTATGTACTCTTCCTGGAAACGTATGAAGACACCCCTGCCAGCCTGCTCAACTCCGTTCAAAGTCTCTACGTGATCAAACCTGCCGCCAAGTCGAATCAGCCAGGTCAGCAACAATCAGAGTCAGAAGTCATTGTGAGCGCAAACCCCGAGAATGACCTCACACTCCAGCTGGAGGATCTGCAAGAAATTCAGAACGAACAAAAGAGCGAATAAACTCTTATACGGTAATCACACTGTTATTTCATCTCCGTACAGGCAGCTAATCCCCTCTACTGTTCAGTCCTACATAAGAAAATGAAAACCGTGCTGCTCAGCAAACTGGGCGGCACGGTTTTTGAAGTTCCTTATTTAGACGGTGTATTAAGTCCAATAATCCATTCAGCCAGATCCTGTGTCTGTTTCAACAAGGCAATAGGGTCACGGAACCAGGATTGTTCTTCCGTCCATATGTACACTTTTCCATTTTTGATAGCAGGCAATGAACCCCAGATCGGATCTGCCTGAAGGTCTTTCAACTGAGACTTGCTGGTTAGCACAATGTAATCTCCAGCGTATTTGGAGAGCAGTTCTATGGAGAATTCATGATAGGCGCCCTGCATCAACTCGGATGGAATGTTCTTTGGTGCTTGCAAACCAAGCAATTCGTAGATGTTACGCCCTCCCCGGCCCGACTGATTGCCAAAAATGAAGACTTGGCGATCATATTCCTGCATAACGGAGAATGTAACATCAGCTGGAACAACACTCTGCACCTCCTGCTTGATTTTGGCAATCTCCTCATCAAAATCAGCCAGCCACTTCTCTGCTTCCGCTTCTTTGCCAAGGACTTTACCGAAATAGTTTACTTCGTCCTTCAGTGTCGGAAAAGTGATGGATGCGATCGAAACGGTTGGAGCAATCTTGCTGTATTTCTCATAAGCGGCCTTGTCCGGATTCAATGTAATAATGAGATCAGGTTCCAGCTCCATCAATTGTTCAACGGAATCCCCTATCGTTTCAAGACCATCCATGTGACCTTCCAGATAAGGACTGTTCATCAGAAATTGGCCTCCACCAATCGGTTTGACACCAAGAGCAAGCACCGTTCCCAGATAATCTATGGCAGCAACTCGCTCGGGATGTGCAGGAATCTCTACCTCACCAAAGGTCGTATTTACCATTTGGGTTTCCACGACTGCCGGTTGTTCGGGTTCAGCCGCAACTTCGGATGTTTCTGCCCCCTGCTGGGCTGTTCCACAAGCACTCAATGTGAGTACAAGCGCAAGCGACATAATCGCTGATTTAAAATGGTTAAACATGTTGATTTCCTCATCTCCCTTATATTGATAATGATTATCATCATCAATTAAAGGATAACGTTCATCCCCTCCTGTTACAATGGATTCATTTGTTGCATTTAATGTACTTTTTGAAACTGATTTCGAGTTTTCCTGCTGCTTCAACCGATATTGCCCCGGTGTTATACCGATCTCTTTTTTGAATATACGATTGAAATAAAACGGGTCCATATAACCCACATACGCAGCAATCTCCTGTAATGAAGCTTCTGTGGACGCAAGCAGACTCCTTGCCTCACCCATTCGTAACCGAATCACATATTCTGTCGGTGTACATCCCGTCTGTTCCTTGAATTTGCGTGATAAATATTGCGGACTGTAACTCAAGGACTGGGCAAGCAAATCAAGTGAGATGGATTCCCGGTAATGAGCTTTGATATATCGCAAAACCTGATCGGTAAGCGAAGGCTGCTGAACTTCGTTAAACATGCGACTCCGCTGTAACAAGACAAGCTGTACCAGTTGAAAGAAATACACTTTGACCTGAATTTTGCCCACTCGCTCTTGCCCTGACCAGCATTCATGTATATTCCGCACAAGCTCACGCAGCTCAAGTGTATGATCCGGCACTGTCGCCCAGGACTCTTCAAACGGATTACGCTGGTTAAGCATCATTCGGTACTCCACAAGCACGTTAGAGGGCAAGGTTGATTTGTACAAAATCAGATGTACCTCCATAACCCCTGTCGTTTCAAGTGTCAGACGTCTTCCTTTTCCCCCATGCAGCAGCAAGAACTGGTTTGTAGTCCATACCTCTTCATCGAGCCAGACCTGACCCCTGCCTTGAACATACACAAATGCACTGGTTGGTAACACATAATTGCGTATGAACTCGTGTGTTGCGAGTGATATAAGACGCACATCAAGCACGCGAACCTGAACCTGATCCCACAGCTTGATGTCATTCTGAATTCCCATATAAACTCCCTCTCCTAAGCGATCAAACACACACAATACCTTGGCATTGTGACTAAAAACCTACCTATAATTGATAATGATTATCAATTATAACAATGATGCAACCATCTTTGAAGACTACCTCTGTTTTTGTTAGATGCCGCAAAATAAAAAACGGTCGAAATCCCTCATAGAGAGATCTCAACCGTTCTAAAATTATGGCCTTATTATCTTTTAATAAAGTCAGCTGCCCTTCTCTACTCGATAAATGACAGTAAATACCCGTATCTTTCTTCCTCCATCTTGTCTAACGGAATAAACCGGATCGATGCACTGTTAATGCAGTAACGTTTGCCCCCGCGATCTTCGGGACCATCATCGAACACATGACCGAGGTGGATGTCACCTGCCCGGCTTCGTACCTCCGTGCGATCCATACCAAAGCTCGTATCCGTTGTATAGGTAACAACCTCAGGTACAATCGGTTTTGTAAAACTCGGCCACCCGCAACCAGAATCATACTTATCTCGACTGGTGAATAACGGCTCTCCCGTTGCAATATCCACGTACAGACCTGGCTCCTCATTATCCCAGTATTCGTTACTGAACGCATGCTCCGTATCATTGTTTACCGTGACGGCATACTGTTCATTTGTTAGTCGTTCCTTTAATTGTTCATCTGTTGGACGTGGATATTGAGCGGGATCAATTCCAATCTCCAGGTCATCCAGGACAGTCATATCAATGTGACAATATCCATTCGGATTTTTTTCCAAATAATCCTGATGGTACTCCTCCGCCAAATAATAATTCTGCAGAGGCATCACTTCCGTTACAATGGGTTGGTCATATTTTTCTTGCTCTACCGCTACAGCCTGCTCGATGATTTTGGCATCTTCAGGCAACGTATAATATATTCCAGTCCGATACTGAACTCCACGATCATTGCCCTGCTTATTCAAGCTGGTAGGATCAATAACTCGAAAATAAGATTCAAGCAGTTTCTGCAAAGATACTTGCTGCGGATCATATTTTACATGAACGGTCTCTGCAAACCCCTGGTCCCCGCGAATAACATCCTCATAGGTTGGATTCTTTCCTTCACCGTTGGCATAACCGGAAGTCACATCCTGAACCCCCGGAATACGAGCCATATATGCCTCCACACCCCAGAAACAGCCTCCTGCCAAGTACAGGTTACTCAGGTTTTCCTCGGAGACACTCGATGCCTTGACAGGTTGAGTGGATATCGAAGATGAATGGCTCTCAACCCTGTTTCCACAAGCAGACACAACTAATGCTATAACAAGGAGGCACAGGCCCAGCAGCGTCCTTTTCATGACACTTCCTCCCTTCTCACAAAATCTCTTGTAATGATTCCATGATCTGTTCATTGGATGCATGCCCTAGCTGCGATTTCGTTAAAATACCATCAGAGCCAATATAAAAGGAACTAGGATATGCTCTTACGCCAAATTTCTTGGCCCATACACCTTTCTCATCCAAAAGAACAGTTATGTTATCATACGGCTGTTGGTCAAACCATTCGGTAAACGCTTGGGAGGATTTCTCTCCTTTGTAGTCTGGCGTCACAATCGTAATGACTTGAAAATCATTGTTTTGACCAGCCAAATTATTTAGGTCTTCCAAACCCGCAAGACAGATGGAACACCAGGAAGCCCAGTATTTCACATACACTTTCTTGCCTTGAACATCAGAAAGTCCAACCGTGTTTCCTTTCAGATCACGCAATGAAAATTCAGGAGCCGTCTCTCCCTTGTTCATCATGGTTGACGAACTCATATCGGATGTTGATGCTGGGGTTGATGTTGACCCCATTTGTTTTGATTCAGTTTGCTGTGATCCACATGCGCTCAAGATCAACAGGGTTCCAGCAAATACGATTACAGATACCATCCATTTCCGTGCCATCTTCATACCAAATTCCTCCAATGATTATTGAAACCAGGTCACCAAGCTGTTTAGCCGGTCTGTCATTAACAAGAGTCCCATGACAATAAGAATACAGCCGGAAGTTATTTTGATGACACCCATGTACCTGTATAAACGACGTATCCGCTTCATAACATATTCCGAAAAAACAGACAGAATCAGAAAAGGAATCGCTAATCCAAGGGTATACAGGAACATGAGAAACCCGCCATACAGTGGCGAGCCTTCTCCTGCGGCGATACCAAGAATGGCCGCCAGCACAGGCCCGATACAAGGCGTCCAGCCAAAACTAAACGTCAGACCCAACAGGAACGCTCCGACATACCCTCCTCGTTTGGCTTGATCGTTTGACAGCTTTCTCTCCCGTTCCAGCCAGGATAGTCGGATCAACCCGGTTTGATAAATCCCAAAAAGCACCACGATGGCTCCGCAGATCGCAATAAACTCAGGACTTGAGATCAAATTACCAACGATGCCGGAACCAAAACCAAGTAAAACAAATACCAGGGACAGCCCAAGAACAAATAAAAAAGTCCGCAAAACAAGTGTGGACCGCAACCGAACCGAATTAGAGTCAGGCTGCTGCTGATTCGTACCGTTGACCATGCTTCCGGATAGATAAGACACATATACCGGGATCAGCGGCAGAATACATGGCGCAAAAAACGATAACAATCCTGCACCAAAAACGCCGAAAAGGAAAACTAAATCACTGGTCAAGTCATTCACCACCTGAATAAATACTGCGTTTGATTAACCAAGGTTAACGACTGACGTAGATCGGAAGCGTGAACCAGAAGCAGCTTCCTTCTCCTTTTGTACTCTGAACCCCGATCTCGCCACCATGGAGTTCCACAATCGATTGAGCGATAGCAAGGCCAAGCCCGGCCCCACCATTGCTCTTGCTACGTGATTTGTCAATTCGATAAAAACGTTCAAATATACGCGAAGTTTCCTCCGCTTCAATGCCTTCCCCTTCATCCGTAACTAAAATTCGTATAAACGGCCCCTTTTCTTCGGCAGCCAGAATGATTTTTCCTTCAATAGGAGAGTATTGAATGGCATTTTGCAGCAAATTGGAAAGGACCCGCTTCATTTGTGCAGGCATCATGACCGCGGCTGGTAATTTATCGGGCAAATCTATTTCAACGTCCAGCGTTTTCTCGGCGAGATGAAACGAAAAACTCTCCAACGTACTGAGCAGCAACTCATCGACGTGACAAGGCTGAGGGTCAAATACCTCCCCTTGCGCTTCCAGGCTGGATAATTCGAACAAATCTTGAATAAGCCCTCCCAAACGCTTCGTCTCAAGTCGTATCGTGTTCAGGTAACGTTGAAAGGTTTCTTTATCCTTAATGACATCATCCTCCAACGCTTCGACGAATGACTGAATGGATGCCAAGGGAGTCCGTAAATCATGGGAAACATTGGCGATCAACTCTCGTCTGGCGGTTTCTGAGTGATGCAGATGATCAAAGCTTTCCTTCAGCTTGGAACTCATTTCATTAAATTGCTGTGCCAGGAGCTTAAATTCCTGCGTACCGATGAGAGGGACTTCCGTATGGAAATCCCCTTCGGCAATTCGTATTGTCTGCTGTGTAATTCGCGCAATTGATTTCTCTAATGGTTTAGTCAGCAAATATTGAAGAATAAACGAAAGTAAGCCTACCCCTGCCGTTATAGCCGATAACCAATACAATTGTTCGATCGTAAGCAGCATTTTGGAATAACTGATGAACAAACAAATTAATAATACGCCAATGCCTGTGAGACTGGACAACACCAAGTATGTGCGAAGTTTCATGAACTACCACCCGCAAACTTGTAGCCTATACCCCAAACTGTTTTAATATATTTTGGATCAGAAGGATTCTGTTCGATCTTCTCTCGTAATCTTCGAACATGTACAGTCACCGTTGTTGTATCTCCCTCATAGCTAAAATCCCAAATCTTGCTTAACATCTGATTACGGGAGAACACCTGACCCGGGTGACTTGCCAGCAAATACAACATCTCAAACTCTGTAACGGTCAATTCAATGGCCTGCCCACTGATGTGCACTTCACGCTTGGTAAAATCAATCGTAAGCCCTTCATAATTGATCGTATATTCAGATGTTGTTACAGGTGATGCCTGCGCAGTTCGCATTCTCCGCAGGATTGCCTTTACACGTAAGACGAGTTCTCTCGGACTGAATGGTTTGGTAAGATAATCATCCGCCCCCATCGTCAGCCCCATCAGACGGTCCTGTTCCTCACCCCGGGCCGTCAGCATTACAATGGGCACATCCTCAGTTTGCCGAATCTCGTTGCAAACTTCCCAGCCATTCTTATGTGGCATCATCAGGTCGAGCACAATCAAGCTTGGCGTTTGGCTGTGCCACAGCTCTATAGCCTCCAAACCGTCCTTGGCCGTCACGACAAGATAACCTTCCCGTTCCAGATACCTGCGACAAACGTCCGTAATATTTGTATCATCATCGGCAACCAGTACACATTCATTCAAACGAACCCACCCCATATTCCAGAAATTACATTTGAGCCAATCATATCATATGGTGATGGCGATGCTTAGCCCTTAAATCACTTCATTCCCTTGACTGGCATCATGTATTGTTTAATTACAGACTCAGCCGCATACGAATTCCCTTCATGGATGACAGGCATCGATTTCAAGTTAACTTGCATACCGTCTACCATGATTTTTTTCGATCCTATCCACAATTTAATCGTTTTCCCCGCAGGCATCATTGTTTCTTCCATCATTTTGCCATCTTTCATCATTTTGTCGTTTTTCATCTTCATGTCGTCTTCCATCATGTTGTCGTCTTTCATCATCTTGTCGTCCATTTTGCCCATATACATCAAAGTTACAGATCTATCCTTGCTGTCCCACATAATGCTGTAATCATACATTTTCGCTGCCTGTCTCAATTGAACAAGCTCCATGCCATCCTTTTTAATCGTTTTCATATCTGCAGCACTTGCCAATCCAGAAAAGGCCATAGACATCATCAATACCGCTGCTACCATCGCTTTTTTGCTCTTATTTGTTTTCATCATTCTTATCACTCTCCATTCGTTTATTACTTACATGGATTACAATAAGCAAGACAGCTTACGATTCTCTAAGCGAAGTATTACGAAACCATTACGATATATAAATGGGGTCCGGTTTCAATAAAAAAACGGTTGAAATCTCTCTTAAGAGAGACTCCAACCGTTTCTTCTAGGTCAAACGAATAAAATCAATCATGGATCGAACCTCGATCGGTCCCGGATTTGATATCACATCATTAGACTGCAATCCCTCTCTGGAAGTGAACTGCACCTTCACCGGAATTCCAGGAATCAAGTCGAAGAAGTTATCTGAGAAGACACCCTCCACATCCGAAGATAACCATACCTGTTTAGCAAGCACGTCACTTTCCAGTACCAGATGAACGCCGTTCTCATCCGCTCCCCCGCTTACATTGATGTTTGCAGGCTGCAGAGCAAGGTCTTTGGACGGTACAAAATAGTGTTCCTGTACGACATTCGCCGCACCTTCCTGTTTCAGATCCAGACGCAGCAGCGTGTTAGCTGTATCATGACCTTCAAGCCATTCCGCGTTACGTAATGACAGCACTCGATCACCTGTATTAGGTTCCAAGGTCACGTCATGTGTTTCATCACGATGCACCGTTCCATCGAACCCGAGCAAACGAATCTGTAACTGCCCTTTTACAGGTTGTAATTGATCCGAGATGATATATATATCTGTTGTATCTTCTTTTGTTCCATCTACCGATACCAACACATCGCTGAAGCTGCGTTTCGCATAATATTGCAATGCTTTCCAACGACCAAGGTAGTCCATACCTGCCCATGAAGCCACTGGCCAGCAATCATTCATTTGCCAGTAAAGTGTGCCCATGCAAAATGGTTTGCGGCGACGGTGCGCTTCAATGGCTGTCTTCATTGCTTCCGCCTGAAGCACCTGACTCATATACAGGAACGATGGGAAGTCCTTCGATTCATGCATGTACATATCCATGTACTGTTTGATCAGACGATTGCCTGCCCCATTCTTTTGATGAGCCAACATGACTTCCGACTCCAGAGCCAGATCTTCTTCTTCCGCGTAAGTGCGTACTGACTTGTACTCCGGGAAAGACTGGAATCCGTATTCACTCATGAAACGACCCACATGCACGTTGTAGTTCTCGAACGGTTCTACATTGTGCCACACGCCCCAGTAGTGGATATCCCCTTCCGCTGTGGATGGGTGCGCATGTTGCGTCTCATCCCCTGTTAGGGATACCAGTGGTGAGGAAGGCCAGTAATCCACACCTGGCGCATACGCTTCAACGACTTCTGGCAGCAGATCATGGAAGATGGCTTCGTAATCGGCCCAGATGCTTTCACGCTGCTCGGCAGTAAATTCCTTTTTCCAACCCCAGCCACCATTCTCAACATAGTGAGCCCAAGCCGAATCAATCTCGTTGTTCCCACACCAGAGTGCAATACTTGGATGGTTGCGCAGACGTTTCACATTATCAATGGCTTCATGTCTTACACTGTTCAGGAACGCTTCATCTCCTGGATACATGCTGCATGCAAACATGAAGTCTTGCCATACCAGGATTCCGTATTCATCACACAGTTCGTAGAACACATCCTGCTCATAGATTCCGCCACCCCACACGCGTAGCATATTCATATTAGACTGGGCTGCGGATACGATCTCATGACGATAACGTTCATGAGTAATTTCAGTGATGAAGCTATCATTTGGAATGTGATTGGCCCCTTTGGCAAAGACCGCAACCCCGTTTAATTCAAAATAAAAGGATGCTCCCGCTTCATCTTTGTCACGTACCAGCCGAATGGAACGAAGCCCAGTCTTCACTGTAGATTCAGCCACAGCTCGCTCACCTTGAAGCACTTCGGTAAGGAAGGTGTACATATGCGGATCACCAAGTCCACGGCTCCACCACAGTTTCGGTTCATCAATAGAGATTGGAATCTCCACAGTCTGAGTTCCGGGTTGTAGCGATACGGATCTTTCCCATCTCTGTCCATCTGCGCCGATACGAATAATCGTATCTACCGCTTGTGATGTCTCGACTTCCACAACAGCAGTTAATGAAGCTGAGGTAGCGCTTACTTCATTTTGCTGGATATACACATCATTGATTCGTACCTGTGTCCAACCTTCAAGACGTGCTTCACGCCAGATCCCACTGGTTACAAAACGCGGCCCCCAGTCCCAACCATAGTGATACGGGGCTTTACGTGCAAAAATACTTACTCTCTTGTCGCCAAGTCCGCCAACATCGGACTGATCATTCGATGCAGGTAATGCATATCCGAGCTTCTCCAGCTTTGGCAGATCTTCCTGAATTGGTGACCGAAAACGTATTCGGAGAATGTTGCCGTTTCCCTTCAATACAGACTTTACATCTGCCTTCCATACCCGGAACATATTATCTGCTGATAACACATGCACCTCATTCACATACACATCAGCATATGTATCCAGACCATCAAACACCAGTTCCAGATGTTCCTGCGAGAACAACGCATCGGCAACGTCAAATTCCGT
Source organism: Paenibacillus amylolyticus (assembly GCF_047302515.1). GTDB lineage: Bacteria > Bacillota > Bacilli > Paenibacillales > Paenibacillaceae > Paenibacillus > Paenibacillus amylolyticus_G. The sequence goes on from NZ_CP168019.1 coordinate 3,235,950, forward strand.
CTGATATTCCCAATCTATCTTATCAATCCATTGTACTTCCTTCTCGTTTGTTCCATAAAAAGGATCTGGAATCTTGCCCAGCTTCAGCAAATCTGTATGCACACAGCCGGGCACCTGAGCCGACATCCACTCTTGATCTTCGCAAGCCTTGAACGTCCAATTCTGAAAAACATGTGATTGTATTGTGCTCATGACAGCCTCCATTGTTGTTAGAGTTGGTAAACATTATTTTGTTAGGTTTTGTTATTATAAAAACAAATAACTTACAAAACAAAATTAACACGATATGCTTCTTATAGTCAATCTGTTTTGTAATTTAATTTGTTAAACAATCTCTGCATAACAAAAAGACATGAAGCTCTAACCTCCCCATGTCTTTCACCTGATTTCATTTACCCGTATGATCATTGTTAGAATGAGCCCGTAAGTTCATATCCCATTACTGTATACTGGCGTTATATTCATCACGAATAATTAATTCCGAATAGATCAGCTTGCGTTCATATGGTTCATCCAGGTGTTTGATCCGCCACAATAGCTGATCTACTGCTCTCGTTCCCAGATTCTCTTTGTTAATATGTACCGAAGCAAGAATGGGTTCATCCGTCTGCGTATTGTCAAATCCGGTTACGGCACAACGTTCGGGCACCTGAATGCCTCGACTTTGGAGTGCCTGAATGACAATGACAGCTGTATGGTCATTTGCACACACGATAACTTCAGGGATATCCTCCAGCTCCATTTCAGCAATGGATCTCCGGATCTGATCATACTCGGGTCCCAGCAAGCCGTCTTGCTGTTCCCCCTCCAACTGTTTCTCTTCCAGCACCATACGATATCCAAGCCAGCGTTCTCTAAAACTTGCTGCATCGGGCAGTTGCCCGGCAAACTGGAACCTTCTATACCCTTTACCAACAAGCATGAGAACCAGTTCTTTCATACATTTCATATTGTCCGTAAAAACCGAGTCTGCGTATATGGCAGGGTCTTCATGATCCACCATGACAAGCGGAATACGCAGTCTGTAAATCTCCAGCAATACCGATGTCGAGATGGTGCCCACTGTTATGACTCCGCTGATTGCTTCGGGATTAAGGACCGAGAACATTCGATCTGAAGAGGGTTCTGTCAGCGTTAAAATATCCATTCCCTTCTCATTCAACCTCTCAGAAATGCCATCAAATACAGGCCCCCAGTATAAGGAAGATCGATTCTGAGAACGAATGTTGGGAAACAAAATCAATATGGTGCCTTGTCGCTCCGCTTCTGGCTTCATCTCCGCTGATATCTGTGTCTCCCCCGGATAACGCTTAGGCTCAGTTCTGAAATACCCGAGCTGCCCCGCCGTTCTGACAATCATTTCGCGTGTATGCTCACTCACACCAGGCTTGCCCGTCAGCGCACGGGAGACTGCGAATTTGGACACCCCCGCAGCATCCGCAATTTGCTGCATCGTTACTCTTTTGGTCATCCTACTCACCCGTTTTTCCTAATTTTCCATTCAGTGTAGCATAAAAAACAAAAATCAACAAAACAAGGTTATGTTATTTTGTTTTTGTTAGGTAGTAGTTTATCTGTTTCACAAGGTGTACGACATAACCAAAAAAGGCCCTCTCCCCACCTTCCATAGAAGATGACGAAAGGACCCTTTGTCCCCCAATTATACGCCTGGTGCTCCCTGATCGCCGAGTTCCGACTGTAAAACCGGGCGTTTTCTGCGCCAGAAGATAGGCTGTGGAAGTTTGATCTCTGTGATCAGAACACCAACCAACATCAGCGTTGCTCCTGCATATCCTTGTAACGTTAGCGATTCCCCTTGAAAGGTAAATGCAAAGGCCGCTGCAAACAGTGGTTCGAGTGAAAAAATCAGACTTGTTCTTGTAGGAGAGGCATGACGCTGCGCGAGTGTCTGCAGAATATACCCCAAGCCGCTACACAAAACACCTAAGCCAAGAATGGCTGCCCAGGATTCAGCCGTATCGGGCATGCGTGGCGTTTCCATCATAAATGTAGCTGCAATTCCCCACATCGCTGCAACACCTAATTGAACTGTCCCCAATGTTAGTGGATCATGCTTCGGTGTGAACTTGCCAGCAATCATAATATAGATGGCATACACAAGTGCTGCTAGAATGCACAGAATATCTCCCGTGTGCAGACTAAGCTCATGTTGAAGCGTCAACAAGCCAAGCCCGGTAACGGCAACCAAGATACTGAGCGTTAATCGTTTATCCGGCATACGACGATGCTGGATCGTCGTCAGGATCGGTACAAAAATAACGGCCAAACTTATTAGGAATCCCGCTTGGGATGTCGTGGTTCGTTGCACACCATAGGTGATGAATACAAATGCAGCAAATAAAGCTGTCCCCATAATAGCGCCTGCCACAAGTGTTCTGCGATCCATGTTAAACAACCGCCGATGAAAAAGAAGTCCTGCCGCAATAAAGGCAATTCCAAAACGAAATGCGACCAGATTCAATTCTTGCATGGACTCCAGACCCGATTTCATAAACAGATAGGATGATCCCCATATAACCGTTGCGAGCAGCATCTGTATGTCCGCTCTTCTTGTTGCCTGACCTTGATTAACCTGTACACCATTCATCTTGCTTCAACCTTCATTCTATGTATTCTGATCTGTGTGATCGTGCGTCAAACTAACTCGCCTTGGCAAGTATAAACGATCTCTTTGCATTATAAAAATGAATATTTATAATATATATATGAAATAAATTCATGTATCAAAAATGGAAAGGAACGGAACCATTCATGTCACTGGTCAAATACGAAATATTGAATACCGTTGTGGAATATGGCAGTCTCACCAAAGCAGCAGAAGCATTGAATATCACCCAATCCGCAGTCAGTCATGCTATCGCCAGTCTGGAGACAGAATGTGGTTTTTCCCTGCTCCATCGCAGCCGCTCCGGTGTGCGGGTTACCGCTGAAGGGGAACGCATTCTGGGATACACACGGGAGATTCTGCGCTGGACGGAACTGATGAACCAGGAAATCTCCCTCATTCGCGGCGCGGAGATTGGTACGGTGCGTATTGGTACCTTCGCAAGTGTCTCCACACAATGGTTGCCGGGCATCCTGAAACAATTTCGCCTGCGTCATCCCGGAATTGAGATTAAGCTGTGGGAAGGCGATTATGCTGAGATTGAGGGCTGGCTAGCTGGAGGTGCCATCGATCTCGGATTTCTATCCCTCGGCGATTCATCACCTTTTGAGACGATCCCATTACAAAAAGACAGGATGATGTGCATCCTGCCTCTGGATCATCCTCTCGCCTCAGAGGAGTCTGTTTCGTTTGATGTTTTACTGGAGCAACCCTTTATTCTGCCCAAGTGGGGTGGAGATAACGAGATTGAACGACTGATCCGGCAGCATGCAGCCAAGCTTAATGTCGTCTATGAAGTCGCAGAAGATCAAGCCATCATGGCGATGGTCCGTAACGGCCTCGGCATCAGCCTGCTTCCGGAAATGGTTCTTCAAAATCATACCCATGCACTCGCGCTCGTTCCACTCTCTGGAGATCCTTATCGTACGATTGGCATGGCCTGCCCATCTTTGGGCAATCTATCGCCAGCTACGCGGCGTTTCATTGAAGAGGTACAACAGTGGCTCGGCCAGGTAATGTAAATTTGGAGAACTCACTACCTCTGTCGTTAAGATCGATTTCTCCTATCCGTTACTCACAAATTGGATAACGCCGAGGGTCAATATCAGTACAGATATAATCCCAATCGTGATGCCAAAACCAATCAGGAAGCGCACGCCAGGTGAGCGTTTGTTCTGATGGCTGCCTCCTAGGTTATCCAATTTTTGCTCAATTTGATCCAACCTTTCATTTACCTGTTTCAGATCTTGATTGGAGTTCATTCATCCATCTCCCTTTTCTGTGTATTCGATCTATTCCCACACCCGATCGAGCTGATCTGCGTAGTAACGGATGGCTCTGTTATAGTCATTGATTCTCTTGTCACTTGATGTGTCCGCAAGTTGCACGAGCAGTCGTTGCATCGCTTCTGCATGTTCACCCAGATTGTAGAGCACCATGGCATAAAAAACTTCAAATTCCCGGTACGCCGGGAATTCTTTCATCCCTTTTTCAAACCAAACCTTCGCCTGCTCATACTGCCCAAGCGTTCGATATGTGCTGCCCAACCCGAGTATCGCCCCTGCTCTGTCCTCACCAGAAAGACCAAGACTTAGTGCCTTCTCATAATACGGGACAGCTTCCCGCTCCAATCCAAGCGAATCATGTGCCCAAGCCAGCTGATACCAGACATTTGCATTCTCGGGTTCCTGGACTGTAATCTCTTGCAGTAGTTCAATCGCTTCCTGCACCTTACCTTCTTGTCTCCATCGCACGGCCTGTTCCAAATTACTCATGCTGTCACTTCCCATCTTGCATTATAATTTCCACTTATATAATTCAATTGTTTTATTATACCAAAAAAGCACCCTAGAGAATATGTTGTAACAACCAGAGGTTGTCCAAACGCTATTCCATCGTGTGCTTTTTCATTGGATGCAGCCTGTTATAAAAAATGGACTAAAGCATATTTCCACTGGACACTTCGATGACAGAACCACCTTCCGATCGCTGTTATCCCCGGATTTTTCGAATCATTTTAACAAAGGTGAAAATCCGGGGATAAGCGTATGCTTTCGATGCAGCTTTCTTTCAGAAAGCTTTTAGGCGAACGCTTTCGCTTCTTCAGGTTCTTTCTGTCCTCTCCGTTTTGTGTAAATGTTTAGTTCAATTTATATAGCTTAAGCTGAAATCTCTCTGAAAACGATCTGTTCATCGTTTAATTATGACCATACCGTATTCGCTACCATGACAATAAATACAATCATGAGATAGTTCACCGAGATCAGAAAGTTCACTTTTGCCCATTTCTCATCATCCTGTGTCTTCAGTCCGCTAAGTGTATGCACAAACCAGATCAGTCCACCGACCAAAGATACAATCAGAAATACCAGACCTACGTAGTCGTAATAATACAACAGAAATACAGCAGGAAGCAGCAGAAAAACATAAGGAATCATCTGAAACTTGGTGCGTTTCACCCCTTTAACCACTGGCAACAACGGGAAGCCCGCAGCACGATACTCCTCTACCCGACGAATACCCAATGACCAGAAGTGTGGTGGTTGCCACAAGAATAATAGTGCAAACAGCAACCAGGCTCCTGCATCAATCTCATTGGTTACAGACGTATAACCGATGACAGGCGGCATCGCTCCGGCAATTCCACCGAGCGACGTGCTCCACGTTGAACTTCGTTTCAACCACATCGTGTAAATCACGATGTAAGCGAACCACCCAAGCAGTGCCATCCACCCTGATAACGGATTCACCAGGAGATACAGTACTGCTAGTCCCACAACACCAAGAATAATGCCATAGCCAAGTACAACCCCTGGCTTCAGATGGTTAATGTAATCCATCCTTTTTTTGGTGCGCTCCATCTTTTGGTCCAATTCACGATCCCAATAATTGTTGATAACACAAGCTGAAGCAATAACCAAAGTTGATCCAATCACGACCATGAGCAGAGATAACCAGTTGATATCCCATTTTGAAGCTACCCAGAATCCTACCGCCACCGCAAACACATTTAACCTTAGAAGTCCGGGCTTAGTTAATGCAATCATGTCTTTAAGCATGAGGCTCCTCCTGAACTATGTAAAAACGCCATTCCAATAATGATACATGTACCTACCATTAATTACAATCGCTTTCATGAATTTGTCATAACCAAAAAGCATCCCTCACCGTTCCAATGAACAGGAGGAATGCTTGATGATGAATTTCATCTTATTTTATGGAATGTATTGTTGCACAATTTTAGTAACTTTTCCGTCCTGCACTGTCAGATGATACGGGAATACGGATAGATCAAGAATACGGGTATTCTCATACAACGATTCGAACTTGGATAATGTCACAGGTTCATTCCACTGAATATCTGCGCCCTGCATCGTACCATCCCGATCATACAACTGCATCAATACTTCAGCATTGGCACTAACCTCAACTTGTTCCTGCTCTTTGCTATCGTTGACAATATAGTAACCATCTGGAGCACCGTCTATACCTGCTTCCGGATTGCGCTGTGCAAAAATCGCATCGGCCTCTTCACCCTGATACCAGCCAATCTTGTCCACTGTCATAAACAATTTGCCGTCTTCTATATGCATACCTTCAACATAGGCTGTAAACATCTCGGAGTTTGCAACTTGAGCTTCTTTCGCAGAAGGTTGTTGAGCGTCCGTACTACCTTGAGCATTCGCAGGGGTAAGTAAATATGTAGTCAGCACAATCATGCCAAGTAAAGCAACAACTGCACCGATCATTCCTAGTTTCCATTGTTTTGTCGCGTTCTTCATAGGTAACATCTCTCCTTAATATGAACGTTACTATTCCTTAACCGGAAGTCTTGCTTCTCAAACGCTCATGTGAACTATCGATTCCAACGTTCTTTCTTTTCCTATCATACTTCGAACAGGGATTATAAAAGTATCAGCCAGATTAAAAATAGTTACAATGTGCGTCATCACTCCTGTCTGTAGTCTCCGTAAACGGCAATAACCCCTGAAGGCATCGCCATTCAGAGGTTATTAACTAGGGTGTGTCTTTTAAACTCAGGCAAGTGATACGTTGAAGGATGTCTGTGTCCCAAACATCTTGAAGTCCAAGCTACCTAGTCCTGACGAATGGTCCAGATAACTAAGGAATCGAGGACGTCTTATTTGGTCTTCTGGCGGTCCTTTTATTTTGTAAGGAACATGAGACACGTTATTTGCCAGAATTCCCTGAAAACACGCTATTAACGGCTGTTTGTACTAGTATAACGTGTGTCAGATTCCTTAGATTGCTGCGGGACTTCCAAACCCTTGAATAAGACGTCACAGGTTCGTTAGCGCTCCCTCTATCTGCCCTGATCCAGATATGTTCAAGAGTTACGCTCCAGCTTTTGGCAGGTATTTGGCAGGTTTGAAGACCAGCTCAAAGTATTTCTTATGCTTAGGCATAGACGCTAATCTTAATGATTGGGTGTGGAGCTTTGTGCCAAACGAACGAGCATATGAGCCAACATATGGCGTTCATCTTCCTTGCCAACATTCCACAGCTCCTGAAGCAGTTTTTCTTCACGATTACGGGGTTCCTCCCGAGCTGCCAGATAATCTGCTACTTTCTCAGCAATTTTGGCCATCTGCTCTTCGCTTAATCCGATCGACTCACCCATCGCAATTCGTTTACCCAAGTATTCTTTGAATGCATCAAAGTTCTGTAGGATCTGTTCTCTTTCTTCCGGCGCAATCTTCTCAATTGCATTGTCCACCTTGTCAGTTGAAACTTGGCCATCTTTATGGATTACATGATTTTCTTCATTCATCTGAATAACCTCCTGCATAATAGTTGTTTATTGGTTTCAAGCTTTAAACTTAATACTCATTGGTTATCTATAATATAAACGTATTGCTGAAGTTTAATCAGTACGTTCAATTCTGTATATATCTTCTAGATATGAGCAAGTACACGTTTCAAAAGAACTACAGCGGTTAATCGTTTACATATACGTATCGGTGTTTGGATATGTTAATGAACACCTTATACAATATCGAACCAGGAGGGATTCCCCATGCGTGATAAAACCAAACATGAGAAGACAAACGATGAACTTGAACCAGGAGTGAATACCGTTATCCATCCAGACAAAAATAATCCCGGACCAACCGATATGATCGAAGGCGTGGTTGGTGATATCGTGGACAACATTCGCAAAGATTTCTCCCATGACTCGAAGGACGAGAAGTCTTCCTCCAAGTCAACGGATTCATCAGATAAACAAGCGTAATCCTTTTCTCCCTAGCAAAAGATAGCTCAAAAAGTCCTCCTGCCACATGCATGGCTTGGGAGGACTTTTTGGTAATGAACAATTGAATAATCAACCTCATATCTGGAGGTGAAATTCATCGTGAATCCTTGGTCATCTGCTGTAACGCCTTATGAATCCAGATCGCGGCAATGGAACCTTCACCCATCGCAACGGTTGCTTGTTCTGCGTGCAGGCCCAGATCCCCGGCAATCCACACATTAGTCGCTGCCTGCAAGCTGCGCGGATCGGCTTCCACATGTTTATTATCTGCGATTACAGCTCCAAGCTGCTCCGCCAGTTCATAGTGTACCCGGTTGCCTCCAAATGCGATAAATCCACGCTCCGACTCAAAAATCTGTCCATCTTCGGTCAGAACACCGGTGATATGGCCATCCTCAATCTGTTGTACTTCCTGAACAGCCGCTTCCAGATAACGAACTCCCGCCTCTTTCATGCTCCGATGCAGCTCTGCAGATATGGGAGCCTGCTCATGATTGATATATAACAGATCATTCGTACGCTGAATTAAAATCATCGCCATATTGGCACCTGGTTCGCCAGATCCCAATAGTACCGTACGTTGATTCTGAATCTCATAACCATCGCAATCAGGGCAGACATACACTGTTCGGCCCAGCGTAGGGGTTAGACCCGGAATGTCCGGAACTCTATCCGTGAGCCCCGTTGCCAATAACACGGTTTTGCTCCTATATTCAGATCCGGAAGTACCGAATAATTGAATATGTTCTCCCTTACGTGCCGCTTTAATGATACGGTCTTTCTCAAAAGATACACCGGTCTGCTCTGCCTGCATCCTGCCTCGTTCTCTAAGCTCTTCACCGGATACCCCATCGGGGAAACCGAGGATATTATGATAAGTCCGGCACAACGTCGATCTGCCTTCTCCCGCGTCGATTACCAACACCTGATGAGCTGAATAACGTCCAAGCTGAATGGCTGCCTGAAGCCCTGCGAGCCCTCCACCTACTATTATGCAATCAACCTCTCGCATGCTCCTTCTCCTCCTGAACTATACACATTGAACTAAAGAATATTTACACTAATCACTCCGATGACAGAACAACCTTCCGATCGCTGTTATCCCCAGATTTTTTTAATACCTTTTACAAAGGGTAAATCCGGGGATAAGCGTATGCTTTCGATGCAGCTTTCTTTCAGAAAGCTTTTAGGCGAACACTTCGCTTCTTCAGATTCATTCTGCCCTCTCCGTTTTGTGTAAATGTTTAGCTCAATATATATATATTTTGTCCTTATATACATTAAACCGTTCAGCCAAGCTTAAACGATTCCTCATATTCCTTATCTTATACCAAAATAAACAGGCCCAAACCATCCGTAGGAATCACGGTGAGTTTGGGCCTATAAGATTTATGATTACTTAGAAGTTATAAGATTCAAATCGCGATGCATTCGAGATGGCGTTCCATACATCCGCTGTTTCGCCGCCCATATACCAGTAAGCCAGTCCAGCAATTTGCCGTTGCTCACTCATTAACACTTTGGCTGATAACGAACGACTGTCCTCTGCCCATATATATCTTGGCTTACCATTACTGTTGTACCCGATAATATATTGAACCAGACTTGCATCCCATCGTCTTACAGATCCCGTAGCATGCGCACGCATTCCCTGGTCTGCCAGTGTAATGTCCCAAGAACTGGTTGCCGGATTCACGGAAGACCAGTCTCGTGTATATAACGGAAGGGCCAAAATTGTTTTGGCACGTACCACCTCGGAGAGCATGGTATCCAAAGCCTTTTCTACCCATGGAAGAGACGCCACTGATCCTGCTTTCGGATCACCGTTCCAGTGTTCCTCGTATCCCATCAGCACCATATAATCCGATACAGCGCCCAGTTTGGCATAATCAAATGCATCCGTCCAATCAGTACCAAGGTCGGGCGAAACGTCCACGGACACCACAGCACCGAGTGCGTGCAACGTAGCCGTCAAAGAGGTCACAAATGCCGTCAGCCCTTCACGATCCGCAGGATCAACATTCTCGAAGTCCACATTAATGCCGTCCAATTTATAGGTTTTGACATAAGCGGCTACCTGTGAAATCACTGTCGCTCGGTTGGCCGAACTGGATAACATCTGATGTGTAATTGCCGAATCGGAACGATTACCGAGCAATGGCCATAGCTGCCTGTCGGTGGCGGATGCCCAGGAGATCAATGCCGGGTCCGCGTGATCTGTTACTTTCATACTGCTGTTCAGGAAAAACCAGCGTGGGACAAGTGTATTGACCTCAGACTGTTCCACTTGTTTCTTGAATTCAGTTGTAGTGGAGTTATATTGCCAGCCCAACTGAACACCAAGTTCATCCCCACGTTGTAACTGCTCAGACCATGTTTTCTTTTGTAAAATGGCATCGAGCATTACGGCTGCTTCTTCTCGCGTTACCTGGTCATGTGGTCGGAACACGCCTCCGCTTCCCCGCATTAGTCCAAGTTGATATACCGTCTGAACATAAGGACGTGCCCAGTCCGAGATATCCGCTGCGTCGAAATACGTTGAAGATAAGAGCGAGGTCTCTACGGGTTGTTGTTTTAACATTCGCACAAGGAGGGCAGCCGCTTCTTCGCGCGTAATGGAAGCATTAGGCTGGAACGTTCCCTGACCCTTTCCCTCCAAAATAAAAAGATTCGTCATGGCAGCAACGTTGCCGTAATACCAAGCATTCATGCTTATATCCTGATAGGGATTTATATTATTTTTAACGGGCTTCAAACCTAGCAATCTCACCGCAAACGTCGCAAATTCTGCACGAGTAACGGCTTTCTTCGGTTCAAACGTAGTCTCTGACGTACCTGCAGCAATGCCTTTGTCCACCAGATGTGTAATGGCATCCTTGGCATAACTGGTACGCGTATCCTGAAACTGTTGCTGCACGGTTGCAGCCTGAACGGTAGAGCCGTATCCAGCCACCGATCCAAGTGTTAATAAACCGCATAAAGCCATTTTCCATATCCGTTGGTTCGTTATGTCTTTTAATCTATTATTCACATCAAAAAGCCTCGCTTCATTGGATTACGATCAACTATCATCGTATCAAATTGAAGCGAGGCCGTATGTGGTTAAATGTTGGGAAATGCGAAGCTTACTTGTGTACTTTTACGCGCTCTTCAATGGGTTGGAATTCTTTCTCACCCGGTGCTGCCGTTGGTTTACCAAATGGCATCTGAGCGATCAATCTCCAGTTCTCAGGGATGTTCCATTCTTGCTTCACTTTCTCGTCAATCAACGGATTGTAGTGCTGCAAAGATGCACCCAGACCTTCTTGTTCCAGAGCAGTCCAGATTACCAGTTGCAACATACCGTTGGATTGGTTAGCCCAGATTGGGAAGTTATCTGCATAAGCTGCAAAATTTTGTTGAAGCTGTGCGATCGCATTGTTATCTTCGAAGAAGAGAACCGTACCATATCCGCTGCGGAATCCAGTCATTTTTTCTGCTGTGGATTTGAAGGCTTCTTCATTGCCTACGACTTCACGCAAAATGTCTTCTGTGTGATTCCACAATTTATCATGTTGTTCACCGAGCAATACAACGGCACGGGATGTTTGTGAGTTAAAGGAAGTTGGTGTATATTTCACCGCTTCTTCTACGATTTCCTGGATTTTAGCATCCGAAATTGTAGATTCCTTGCTGATTCCATAATAAGATCTTCTGTTTTTCAACGCATCAAAAAAAGTTGTCATTCTTATTCGCCTCCCAAATTTTTTTTTCAATTGCCAACACAGTAACTATAATATAGTAACATACATTAGTCAACAAACTAATTTATTTTCACTAAATATACATTCACTGAAAATATTTCAACAAGTTTGCCCAACACAGCAATTGGAATTATCCTTCGCCCGTCTTTTTGCGATAATCCGCCCGGTATTTCTCTTCCGTAGACGAGTTACTTTTTGTCTGATCTTTATTCTTCTCTTCCTGAGCTTCCATATTCAGATCTTCCATCGGAATTGGATCTACAGTCTGTTCTTCTTCATGTCGGTCAAGCAGACTTTCGTGCTCTGTCTTATATTGTTCAGGATTGTCATGGGATTGTTCCTGTTGGGTATCGTTGTTATTCTGATCCGGTGTGCGCTGTTTCATTCATATTCGCCTCCTCTGGGTTCATTACCTTTCTTTACCTGTTCTGCGTGTCCTCTAAACACAGTGGGATGCATTCCTCAAACGAAAATCAACAAAAAAAGCCAACCATACAAGCTGGTCAGCTCAAAGACGACTTCTATGATTGGCGATGCAATTGGGTACGGTACAGATCAGGCGAACATCCCACACTTTGTTTGAACATGCGACTAAAATGCGAAAGGCGCTTGAAACCGGACAATCGACTTGCTTCTGTCACGGTGATCTCAGGCTGAAACTGAAACAAAAGCTTCGCCTGATTGATACGACGGTCATACAGGTATTTGAATATCGTCAAACCTGTCATTTCCTTAAACATGCCTGCCAGATATGGCTTGGACAGATGTAACTCCAGTGCCAGATCATCCAGACCAATGTCCTTCATATAATGGGTATCCACATAACGAATAATGTGTTGGACATGTCGCTCCCTCTCCGATGAGGGAAGTTGTTCCTGGACATCACCCTGGCAGATCTCTGCTACAAAATACAACAGATCACACAGTCTGACATTCATTCGCTCTTGCCTGAAATTGCTCTGACTTTGAGACAGACGATGAAGATCATGCAATAGAGCTTCGAATTCAGAGCGGTTATCTCCCTTCAGATTGACCCGGCAATTTCTGAGTTCTTCAAATGGTCTCAGGACCTCAGCCATACGGTCCGGATGCAGGCTGCTGCGGATTGCAGACGGATCAAAATGCAGTGTGCTTCGCTCATAAGCACTGCCTGGCTTCGGATGTGGTCGATGAAGAGTCAAGCCATGCATTAACACCAGATCACCCGGCTCCAGGTTATATACCCGGTCTCCTATGATGTAGGTACTTTCTCCATCATGAAAATAATAAATCTCATAATGTGGATGTGAGTGGAATCCATCTGACTTGCCTGGGTTAAATATGCTGGTGGATCGGTAACTATACTCCAGTGAAGCACTAAATTGCATCATGCTCGGCACATTCATGCACCTCCTGTTCGGAAGAGGGAAACGATTTGTGTCATGCCCCTGTAGGATATATGAAAGTGAAATTATAGAAGCTGTTTAATACTCTCTTGAATCTCGTCGATGGAGTCGATCGGTTCGAAGCGTCTGACCACACGACCCTCTGCATCAATCAGGAATTTCGTGAAATTCCATTTGATTGCATCGCCGTGTAACCATTCTGGTGCCTTCTCAGCCACCATTAATTTCAATAATTTGGCCTGTATATCTGTTTCATCAAAGCCGGCAAAAGGCCCTGATCTTTTCAAAAAGTCGTAGAGCGGGTGCGCCGCTTCTCCATTCACATCCAGTTTGGAGAACATCGGAAATTTAACACCATAGTTAATCTGGCAAAACGATTCCGCTTCCGAACTGCTTCCAGGCTCTTGCTCTGCAAACTGGTTACACGGGAAACCAATAATCTGAAGTCCTTGATCCTTGTACTGGTCATACAGCTTCTGCATGTCATCGAACTGGTGCGTATATTTACATTTACTTGCCGTGTTTACGATGAGCACAGGTTTTCCTTCATATTGATAGAGCGGGAAACGCTCTCCACTGGTTCTGGTTACGGTAAAGTCGTAGATGGTTGGCATAAGTCTAGTGCACCTCGCGATAGTTATGTAGTCATACAGCATCATATGTCATTGTTAATTATATACGAAGTTTGAACTATTGTATCGGGGGAAGATTAATTCTCCCTTTTAACAGAAAACCCTTCTGCCGCGAAAATCTCTTCGTTCAGCAAAAGGGTTATTATATGGGATCACAATGACAGCAGCTTCAGCCCTTCACGGCACTTCCGGCCACGCCCTGGATAATATAATGCTGACCCACGAGGAAAACGATGATCATCGGAATAATGCCTGCCGTGGCAGCGGCCATCATGCCGTTGTAGTCCACATTGTTCTCCAGAATAAAGTTCTGCAGTCCGAGCGGCACAGTGTACAGGTCTTTGTCGATCAGGAACACGAGCGCATTCTCATAGTCATTCCAGTGCCAGGAGAAATCGATAATGGCCAGGGTAGCCAGTGCAGGCTTCGCCAAGGGCAGAATCAACCTGAAGAATATGCGCAGGTGACCGGCACCGTCGATGAACGCCGCTTCCGAGATCTCTGAAGGCACGGACAGGAAGAATTGCCGCAGCATAAACACCCCAAAGATCGTGAACATTCCAGGCAGGATCAATGCCCAATGCGTATTATATATGCCAACCCATTCAAACATCAGGAACTTCGGTACAAAGAGTACCTGCGGCGGCACCATCATCATCGAGAGATAGATCAGGAACAATGTCTCCCGGCCTTTGAATTGAATCCGTGCGAAGCCATAGGCTGCAAAAGCCGAGAGAAATACAGCTCCGATCGTGCTAATTAGCGATATTTTCAACGAGTTCAGATAATATGTGGCAAAGGTATCCGCTCCGCTCCAGACCTTAATGTGATGCTCCCAGTTGAGGCTGGAGGGTATCCACTGGATGGGATAGGTGAATACGTCCGCAGGAGATTTGAACGACGTGCTGATCATCCAGATGAACGGCATAATCATCAGCAGGGCAAACCCGGACATCAGAAGTGTCAGTATGATTTTTCGAATCTGCGTCAAGGACTCCATGCGGACTTTAACTTTAGGTGAATGTGGAGCTGTGGGCTTCGCATTCGCGGCAATTTGTTTCTCCATAACGATCCCTCCCCTCCTTAATAGTGAACCCAACGTTTCTGACCGAGCCACTGCAAAACAGTGAATATCATGATGATGGCAAAGAGTGCCCAGCTTATGGCGGCAGCGTATCCCATCTCGTAATATCGGAAGGCATTCTGGTAGATAAAAAGTGACAGCACGGTTGTACTGTTCCCCGGCCCACCCTGGGTAATTGCTTGAATGATACCAAAGTTTTTGATGGTCATAATCAGCCCGGTAATCAGCAGCAAAAAGGTCGTTGGACTCACAAGAGGCCAAATCACTTGGCGTATCGTCTGCCAAGGACGGGCTCCATCTATCCGTGCAGCCTCAACCAATTCCTCCGGAATTTCCTGCAAAGCGGCCAGATAAATAATCATGTTGTAACCCAACATGAACCAGATCCAGATGATATCAATCGCATACATGGACCATTCGGTTGTTGATAACCATCCGGGTGGATTCGTAATACCGATCCCCCGCAAGAAGCCATTAATGGGCCCCGATGTTGGCTGGAACAGCAGCATCCAGACAAAAGCGATGGCAACGCCGCTGGTGATATAGGGCATGAAATAGAGGGCACGCAGCGTTTTTTGCCAATACACCGACTTGTTCAGCGCCACCGCCACGATAAAAGCCAACCCCATTGATACCGGAACCGCTAACAGAAATACAAATGTATTTCGCAGCGCCACGCCAAACAGATCATCATTCAACATCCGGCGGATATTGTCCAGCCCGACGAAATTCGTCTCCGGGCTCATGAATTTGTAATCAGTGAACATGAGATAGAACGAATAGACAGCCGGTATAATAAAAAACAACAGCACGCCAATCATATTGGGCCCAATAAACAGATACCCGAGCCTGCTCTGCCGTTTCATCCAGGATTTATGCATATGCTCCCCCACTCCTTAACATCTGTTCTGGAATTAAGCATAACAAGATGTCCTCTAACATTTAAGGAACATAACCCTGTACCTGATATCACAGATATATGTATTTCGGCAGTGCCTTTCGGGAGAGAAATAACATGGAATTGTTCTATTGCTTATATAGAAAAAACCGCCCCATTGGGACGGCCTTTGGACTCATTGCTTTTGCAATCTATTGATTCTGCTTCAGCCAGTCATTATGGCGTTTGACCATGTTCTGTACCGTTACTTCGGCAGTCTGGTTACCGAGGAAGAACTTTTCATACTCCTGTGCACGCAGATCGACCACTTCCTGCGCAATGCTGCGGACAAACGTAGGTGTCTCGTCACCGTACAACACAAATTCCAGAGACTCTTTATCATAAGAATCGGCATAATCGCCCAGCAGATGATCGATCGCAGTCTGTTGATCAACCGCATTGGAGGAAGGCAGGCGTCCACCCGCAGCCATCGGCATCATTCCCCCATCGGCGTACCATTTCAGGAACTCCCATGCGGCTTCTTTATTTTTCGACTTGGAATTGATCGCAATAAAGTCACCAAGTCCTCCGCTCTTCACCATATCTTCTTGTGCAGCCAGTCTCGGTACAGGGGCAAAGGCAATTTTCCAATCCCGCGGGAACTCGGTCATATTGTTTGATGTGCGGATCAGCCATTCGCCGATATTAATCATGGCAGACTCACCGCCAAGGAACATGTTCTCCACCGGCATTTTGGAAGTCAGCTGCTCTCCGAGCGGAGGGGTGGTTGCATCCTCCTTCATCATTCCGTTCAAAGTCTCCAGCCATTTAGTGACGAGCGGATCATCTAGGTTGGAAGTGCCGTCTGCCTTAACATAACCGTTCTTCACCAGAACGGAATCGAGCGGGTCTACATAGGAAGCGGTATGCTGCACCAATCCGTACTTGAAGCCAGCCGTCTTCAGTTTGAGTGCATATTCACGGGCTTCATCCCAAGTCCAGGCTGCTGGTACACTCAGTCCCGCTTGATCAAGCGCTTTCATATTTAAAGCGAAGAAGGCAGCGTTTTTCTTGGTTGGCATCCCGTAATATTTGCCGTCCACTTTCCAGGAAGCCGCATCTTCACCCATTTTCTCATCAATGTTGTAATCGGTGAACTCGCCCAGATCCAGTGCTGTACCGCCCTTGATGCGTTTATCCAGATTCGTGAGGGTATAGTTGACATACAGGTCAACGTTTTGCCCGGTGGACAGCGCCGTATCCAGCTTCAGGTTGCCATCATCGTCATTCACAAACCGCACATATTCCACCTGAATATCAGGATGTTCCGCATTCCAGGTATCCACGACTTCCTGTGGACCATTCTCGGGCGGTACCGCGCCCCACATGGTGAGCTTCACTTTTCCGCCTGCCGCTCCACCTCCGTTATCTCCACCGTTCGTCTCATTTTTACCTACACAGCCGGCAAGCAAGCCCAGCATCAGCGCACCTACGATTAATCCCGTTAATCCTTTTTTGATTCTCATCTGGTCACATGACCTCCCTGAATTGAAGTGTACCTTCCGTTACATCGTAGCAGGGACCTTGCTGGGTTCATAAGATACATATCCATGATTCGGATTGAACAAAAATACGGATTTACTTGTGCTTACCGGAGCACTCGGTACACATATTCCTTCTACTCTGTGAGTCACGAACGATGGCGATACTGGCTGGGCGTGCAACCGGTCCAACGCTTGAATATTTTAATGAAATAATTATCACTTCCGAACCCTACCCGGTAACCAATCTCCTGTACGGGAAGGTCTGTCTCGCGCAAGTATTCCGCCGCTTTCTCCATCCGTACCCCATGCAAGTAATGAATCAGGGTATGGCCGGTTTTCTTTTTGAACAAAGCACTCACATAATTCTCGCCCATCATCACATATCGTGACATGGATTTGACGGTAATGTCCTGGTCGTAATGCTGTCCGATATACTGAATTATTTTGCTAATCTCCGGATGTTTCACAATCGGCTCACGAACAGGTGTAAATGGAAGATCCGTATCAGACGGAGGCGCAGAAGAGACCGTAAGAGAATCAGGCGAAACAGGCGTTGATGTGAGAACCGGTGTGGAAGGTGGCACTTGATGATGATCTTTCTCTGTCCGGGCTTCAGTCGAAGCTCCCAGTTCTGCACTTACTTTACGGAGTGTATCACGCAGTGAATTCACACTCATGGACAGTTTCAAAATATAATTGGAAGCCCCGTATTCCATTGCACGGCGTACATATTCGAACTCCCCCATACAGGTGAGCATGACAAATTTGGTTTTTAACCCGGCCTGACGGGTCTGTTTGAGTAATTCCAGACCATCCATACCTGGCATGACAATATCGGTCAGTACCAGATCCGGTGTATCCTGTATAATCATCGCCAGCGCTTCGGTCCCATTACCGGATTCCCCGATGACCGTGAAGCCCAGCTCTTCCCAGGAAATAATCTCTCGTACCGACTCACGTACGAATACCTCATCTTCTACAAGCAATACCTTCCACATGCCAGATTCCCCTCTCCAGTCGTGTAGGACGTGTCTCAAAACTCGCGAAGTGCATCTTTTACCGCCTTTTCGCCCCATGCTGCGTCACTTCCCCTTGACGTGCCCCGGCACGCCTGCGGAAAACTTCCTTGCTTGGAACGAAAATTCAGCAAAATCTGCTTCTTTCGGAGTTTTCAGACACGCCCTAGTCTGACCGCTTCTGTAAGTAAGGCGTCGACAATAAAAAAGGAATACTGAACCTTACTAATGTCCCCGGCTTGGTATCAATCACTTCAAGTTCACTTTGGCCTTTGAACAATAATCGCAATCGTTCCTTAAGGTTAGACAGGCCGATTCCCGGACGTGTGCGGGTCATCTGCTGACGCCGGGATTCCTCCATTCCAATTCCGTTGTCTGCCACCTCCAGCATCAGCTTTCCTGTGTCTTGCCTGTAAATTCCGATGCGGATCTGACCAAGCTGCTCCAGTGGCCCAACACCGTGGTGAATGGCATTCTCCACCAGTGGCTGCAAGCTCAGCTTGGGCACGAGCGCATATTCCAGTTTATCGTCAAATTCACAAGTTACCTCAAAGCTATCGCGGTAACGAATCCGCTGAATATGAAGGTAGGCTTGAACCAACTCGATTTCATCCTTCAGGTATACCAATTCGACCTGTGAATTCAGGCTGACCTCCAGTAATTTGCCCAAGGAAACACACATCTCGGAGATCTCTTCATTCCCGCTGCGGATCGCACTCCATTTCATTGTATTCAATGTATTCAGGAGAAAGTGCGGATTCATCTGGGCCAGGAGCATATGAAAATGTACCGCTTCCTTCTGGCGTTCTTCCGCCTTGAGTCTGGCGATCATCTGATTGGCATCATCCAGCATGGTATTGAACGTACGGGTCAGTTCCAGCACTTCTCCGCGGCTGCGGCCTTCAGGGATACGGACCTTGAGGTTTTTGCGTACAACCTCCTTCATCTGGTTCTGCAGATGTGATAAAGGCCGAGTGAACGTCGCCGAGATCATAAAGGCCATGAGCACAAATGCTGCTGTGAAGCCAAAAAACGTTAAAAAATAGCGCTGCTTAAGCCCCGATATCTCCGTAAACAACACAGCTAGTGGAATACGATTTACCATGTACCAGTCCAGTGACTCGATGTATACGTAGTTAATCAGCGTATCTGAATCATTATCCGTCAGATAGGCCTCTGCCGGATGAAGTGCAATTTCCCTGGTCACGTCTGGGGAAAGTACCGCTTTTTCGGACGAGCGGGCAATCGTTTCCCCATTGCCAGTAATCAGGAAATACTCCTGATTGCTCTGCGAATCCTTCAGCATAGACTGAAACCAGTACGAATAATCGATGCTGATCCGTGCCATTCCGTACCTTTTGCCGCCACTGTCCTTCATATACGCATAGAGGGACAACAGATACGGGCTGGAGGATAGCTCCCGCAGGACATGGTTGGTATCCCGGGCATCCCAGCGGTAGAGCAACTCTTCTGATGGAAACGAGTTTGAATCAGTGTTGCCCTTGATGAAGGTCATTTCTCCAAGATGCTTGCGAAATTGTTCCCGATAAGGGCCATAGGCCAGAGCTTTTTTGGGCAAATACGAAGTGTAAACGTTATCATGAAAATCTAACAGCGTGAAGTACACGGAAGGATTATATAGAAAAAAGCTGTTGTTGATCATCTTGAACTTCTCTTCCACCAACGACTTGTTCTCAAGCGGAGAACGATTGTCTGGAGAAGTCAGGACGTTTCTTACGGCTGAATCCTGTTCCAGAAAAATCAGGGTTTTGAATGCAATACTCATCTGGTCCTCCAGAGAACCATACATCTGCACCAGTTGCTCGTGGCTCTGTTCACTGATTTTTTGCTCAACCAGAGATTCGATCTGGCCATAGTTGTAAACATTAAGTACGCTGAATGGCAGCAGAATCAACACCACAAACGCACCAAACAGCCGATACCTGAGCTTATGCGGCAAAAAGGTCTTCCAGTCGGGCTTTGTCATCCCCTCAGCGCTCCCCCTGCAATTATTGAGATCATTATACCATCAGTTCCCCCGCTTCGGCCGGGGCCGGGCTCATTCGCATGGATATGTGATACCAGTTGCCAGGGACGGGATAGGGATACACAGATTTGTTCTATTGCATTAAAAAAACCGGAGATCTGGGATCTCCGGCTAGGCTAGATATAACGACTTAGCAAATTAGGATATAGGCTCCACTCCCCAGACAAGCTCGCTGTTCCGGTAAAGAGTTACCTTGGTCCAATCGGCAAAAGAGGTCTGCAGCGGGTTAAAGGAATAATCATCCCCTTCGCTGTAATTGGACCAGTCTGCTTTGTGCAACCGGGTATGTATCTCCCCAGAGGTTCCTCCGACCGGGATTACGCCTGCTCCGGTGCCGAACTTCAGTTCCAGATAATGGTCCGCTCCAGGAACAGGTGCAGGCAGTTTCACTATGCTGCCGCTGATCTGACTGCCTCCAAGCTGTGCATAATCACAGAAAAAGGATTGTTGTTTCTCCCCGTCCACTGTATACCAGTAACGAATTGTCAGTTCATTCAGGCTAACTGTGGAGGTACCGTTGTTGTGAATGACAAACTGCGGTTTCATTTGGTTATCGAGCAGATTTGTATCCCCTGCACGATAGGCTAGAGTCAGATGGCCAGCAGGCTCTGGCGGCCCTCCACCCTGGGCCTTTGCGGAAGCTTGAACGGAGTTCACACTCTTCCCAACGCTGTTAACCGCATTCACCACATAGTAGTAGGTGGTTCCAGCAGATACCGCCATATCCTTATAGCTTGTTCCCGATACAGCGGCCACAGATGTATACGGTCCGGCTGCTGTCAGCGACCTGTTTACCGTATAGGAGGTCGCACTTGCAGATGCACTCCAGCTTAAATTGATGCTGTTGTCGCTAACCGCAGTGGCGGTCAGATTCTGCGGAGCGGCTGGTACTGCCTCGACCTGGACCGTCTCTAATACGGACCAATAGGCTGGCTTGGACTGGAGTCGCTCGTCGAAAAGCAGCGGCCAGTTGTTGCGGGCGACTGGGAAGGTTCGTAGCCAGGTATTGGCATCATCCTTGCCCCACAAGGTAACATTTTTGACTGTGTCCGTATGCCTCAGGAAGATCTGGAACAGGGACTTGTACAGCGCTGCCTGCTGTGTCTTCAGTTCTTCTGGGAAGATATCATAAGATTGCGAATCATTGGAATATACACTTACATCAAGCTCAGTAATATGTGTTTCGAGGCCCAGCGCCTTAAATTTGACAATGGAACTCTCAATTTCCGAAAGGGATGGATAAAAGAGGCTGATGTGTGTTTGATGGCCGACTCCGTCAATAGGCACACCCTTGGCTTGAAGGCGAGTGATCAGATTGTAGAGGGCCTGGCTTTTGGCCGGCTCATGGGTATTGTAGTCATTAATAAACAACTTGGCATCCGGGTCGGCTGCATGGGCGAATTCAAATGCTTTCTCAATATATTCTTCCCCGGCAATCTGGTACCACAGACTGCGCCGCAGGCCATCCGGCTCGGAGGTATCAATGACTTCATTCACAACGTCCCAAGCGTAGATCTGGCCTTGATAACGCTCCATTACCGTCTCAATATGCTGCTGCATCCGTTCATACAGCACCGTTTTGCTCACCAGATTGCCGTTGGCATCGTGGAATACCCAATCCGGAGTTTGTGTATGCCAAACGAGGGTATGCCCACGTATCTCTTGTCCGTTCGCTGCTGCAAAAGCGACTGCGGCATCCGACCCGCTGAAATTATACATACCCTCTTGCGGCTCGGTACTGTCCCATTTCAGAACATTGCCTGGTGTCAGACTATCAAAATGCTTCGTAAGCAGCTGCTTGTCCGGTTCGGTCAGCAGTTCATTGTTCGTGAAGGCCGTCCCAATTCGAAACTTGCCCGCAAAAGCATCCTGTAGGGAAGGAATGTCTTCTTCGATCACAATGGGTCCGAGATCCGGCAACTTCTCCAATCGGAAATCATCCACATAAAAAGAAGCTGTGGCACGGTCTGGCACTTCAAAATAAACCGATAACTGATTTGCTGGTTCCAGCATTTTAAACTGTGCAGTAAGCTTGGTCCATCCGCCTGCGGATGCGGTACCGAATGTTAAATTTTCATAATGTGTTGTATCTGGCAGGGTACGTTGTAAAGACATATTGAGGTTTGTGCTGGACGCTCCCGCCGGAAGCTTCACCCAGCCTGTGAACACATACGTCTGTCCCACCTCCAAAAGTTCTGTCACATCCAGCGCTGGCCCATGCCATGTCATAGCACGCCCGCTCACTTCCAGTCCATAATCTCCGGTACGAGCTGCAACGGCGCTTGCATGAAGCGTTTCTACTTCACCGCGTCCGCTCCAGCTCTGGACCGTCCCATCTTCAAAATCATGACTCAGAATCAAGGTATTTTCCCCTTCTGCCGCATGGACAGATGGAGCCGCCCAATACAAAGGAACTAACAAAGTTATCATCAAAACAAATTTAAGCGCTTTCAAAAATATCATTTTTCTCATCGCTTCCATTCTCCTTTATCGAATATTAGGATGAATTCCTTATTCCAAAGGCTAAGGCCATATCCACCTCCTTGGTTTTAGTTATAAAATCAGAGTCCTCATTCAAACGGATACGGGGGGCATACGTTCGGATAAGGACTCCATATGGTAAATTATAGTATAAATTGTCTATGATCTACAACTGAAATGTACTTCCCCCTCTAATTTCGGTTAGAAATGCAGTATCCGTTGCTTCTGCACTCATTCACACCAGCTCCTCCATAATCTGACAACCCGTAACGAAGGTGTATACCTGGTGCTCCGCTGGCTTCAAAAGTTGTCTTTAAAGTAGTCTTCAAAGCTTTCTGCTTACTTCTTTCAGCCTACACCCTGTGTCTCCTGCGATACTCAGATGGACTTATGCCCAACGTTTTGGAGAACACTCTACTCAGATAAAAACCGTTCTCATATCCGCATCGCTCGGCAATTTGGTTAAGGGTCAGGCTGCTGTCAGCCAAGAGGTTCTGCGCTTTTTTCAGACGGACCCGTTTGAGATAGCCTGATGGCGTCTCCTGAAAAGCTTCCCGGAAACGCCTTGTCAACTGAACCGGACTCAAGGCCAGTCGCTGTGCCAATTCCTGAAGGCTGATCTCCTCTTCCGCCCGCTCCTCCAGCAGCGCTGCCGCTTCAGCCATTCGTGCGTCTTCGGTAAATCTCCGCTCCTTTAAGCGATTCTGTCTGCGTTCCACCTGATACAACTGCCACAAATCCATCATAAAATGTGTCTTCCAACGGGCAACTTCCCCCTTATTCTCCTCACTGTCCTGACGTAAATAAGCGTACGTCGAGGCTAACCGCTTCGTGTCATTAATCAGCGATTTTCCGGCTGGTGGCAGAAACTCCTCCTCCTCCTCCAAGCTACTGCTAAACTGTAAATAGTGAAATGTCAGCGGGGTAATGACTGTCCGCCGAAAAGGAACCGCCGGGGGGCACAGCACCAGATCGCCAAAACTCGCTTCTCCGATCTGACCCCCAATCTCATAATGGAATATTCCCTCTTCGACGGCAAAAGCCACCCAAGTCGTATAGATATCTTCCGTAAGAGCAAATTCCCCTTTTTGCTTCCAGTAGATGTGGTTAAGCAGCTCCATGACTTGACCACCCTTTCTGTGAAATAAAGTATATGTTTGATGATAGTATAGTGCATTTAAAAAGTGAATATATAAATCTAAGATGAAATTATAGATATGTAGTTGGAGTCAAGGTGGATCTAACTTCAGTTAAGGAGGTCACAGATATGAAACAAGAGCATGTACAATACGACATCACCGTCATCGGCGGAGGACTTGCTGGTGTATGCGCCGCGATAGCCGCTGCCCGCATGGGGCAGCAGGTGGCGCTGGTGCAGAACCGCCCCGTGCTTGGCGGCAATTCCAGCAGCGAGGTTCGGGTCTGGGTGTGCGGTGCCACCGCCCACGGGATTAACCGTTATGCCCGCGAGACGGGTATCATGGGAGAACTATTTGTAGAGAATCAGTATCGTAATCCGGAAGGCAATCCTTATCTCTGGGACTTGATCATTCTGGAAGCCGTTCGAGCTGAATCCAACATTAGCCTGTACCTGAACACGGATGTACATGAAGTCGAGGCCACTGGGGATGGAGATGAACGCATGATCACCTCTGTTACCGGGTGGATGATGGGTTCTGAGCGCAAAATCCGATTCGAAAGTCAGATCTATCTGGACTGTACGGGCGATGGATTGGTTGGCTTTCTGGCTGGAGCCAAGTTTGCACTCGGTCGGGAAGCCCGCAGCGAATATGGCGAAGAGTGGGCACCAGAGGTGGCTGATCAGATCACGCTGGGCAGTACACTTCTCTTTTATACCAAGGATGCTGGTGCGCCTGTCCGTTATATCCCGCCTTCTTTTGCCAAGGATATTACACAGACCAGCATTCCGATTCGCCGGGTCATTCGCAGCGGGGATTCCGGTTGTCATTACTGGTGGATTGAATGGGGCGGTGAACATGACACCGTTCATGACAATGAGCTGATCCGTGATGAACTGTGGTCCGTGATCTACGGGATCTGGGACTATATCAAGAACTCCGGCAAGTTTGATGCAGATCATATGACGCTGGAGTGGATTGGTTCGCTACCTGGCAAAAGGGAATACCGCCGCTTCACGGGTGACTATGTGCTCACCCAGAACGATATTATCAGCCAGCGGGAGTTCCCGGATGCCGTTGCCTTTGGCGGCTGGTCCATTGACCTGCATCCCCCGCAGGGCATGTACGCCGAAGCGAGTGGCTCGAAGCATATGCATGCCGATGGCGTATATCACGTGCCGTTCCGCTCGCTGTATTCCGCAAATGTGCGGAATATGCTCATGGCCGGGCGCGACATCAGTGCATCACATGTCGCCTTCGGCACAACGCGCGTCATGGCAACATGCGCGGTCATCGGCGAAGCCGCGGGTACGGGCGCGGCGCTCTGCGCGGCCATGGGGGTGTCGCCGCGCGAGCTGCACGCGAGGCATCTGGCGGTCCTGCAGCAGACGTTGCTGCGGCAGGACGCTTCCATCATCGGGGTGCGCAGCCACGATGAGCTGGATCTGGCCCGGCGTGCCAAGGCTACAGCCTCCAGCACGCTGACGGGCATCGTCCTTGAGCAGCCTGGCGAGACGTACCCGCTGGGTACGGATGTTGCCCTGCTGCTGCCTGTGTATCCAGTGCTCAGCGGCCTGGAGCTGCTGCTGGATGCATCCAGCGATACCGCGCTGACGGTAGAGCTGTGGGATACGGGGCGTAAGGAGAACTACGTCCCGCATTTGTTACAAGTTACGGCGACTGTTAACGTTACAACAGGAACTGCGCAGTGGGTGAAGCTGCCGCTCGAATGGCGACCGGAAGAACCGCAGAATGCTTTTATTATCATCCGCTCCAACAAAGCCGTCTCACTCTACCATTCGACAGAAGCACACAGCGGGGTGCTGATCTTCTTCAAAACAGAAGAAAACCACGTGTCCAAAAATCTGGAGGATCATGCCACGGATCAGCCTGTCGTATTATGGTCTATGCAGGGGTTGGCGCGTCAGCCATTCTGCTGTCGTACCCTCTCTGAGACTTCAGCCTATTCATCGGACAACACGATCAACGGTTATCATCGCCCTTACGGTGGGCCGCAACAGTGGATGTCGCAGCCAATGCAGTCTGGCAAGCCGGAATGGGTACAACTGACATGGGAAGAACCACAAACCTTGGCTGAGTTGCACTTGACGTTTAATGATGATGTGAACGAGGATCTGGTTAATTTACATCACCATCACACAACATTCCGTGTGATGCCTGAGCTGGTGCGTGATTATCACGTGGAGGTACTGACTCCGGCTGGCGAATGGACACAAGTCGCAAGCGTGCAAGAAAATCACAAAAGAAAAGTTGTTCATTCCCTGGATGTCCCTGTGTCAGCTCAGGCTCTGAGAATCATAATTGATGCCACAAATGGCAGCAATTATGCCGAATTAATCGAGATTCGAGCTTACTAAAACAAAAAGGAGGATACAGGAAACTGTATCCCCTATCCTCCACACAAAGTCCACCTTATTCTAGTCGGCGGTTGGAACCCGCAAGCCCTCAATCAGAATAAACAACGTAAGTGCTTGTCCATACCCCATCGGACTAATCGGTATATCTTTATAAAACTGAGCATCCTGCCCTACAGGAGTACCGTAAGACACCTGTTGTACAACTCCGTGATCATCAATTTGTTTCAACACCGCTTCAAGCGCTCTCAAGCCATTCTGGTGATAGGATTCATCCAGGTATCCATACCGGATTCCCTTGAGAATGCCGTATCCAATCGCTGCCGTTGCCGAGGTTTCTTTGTAAGAGGTTGGATCATCCAGCACAGTGTGCCACATGCCATCCTCACCCTGAAGCTTGCTCAGTGCTCTGACTTGAGCGGTTGCTGTATCCAATAGATAGGCCTTCAGCCCGTCTTCGATCGGAATGATATTCAGGAAATCCATAACTCCCGCCGTATACCATGCATTGCCCCTTCCCCAATGAACAGCACCATAGTTATGATTTTCATTGAAATCCCAGCCATGATAGAACAATCCGGTTTTCTTGTTATATAGATATTTGATATGCACAAGGAACTGTCGTTTGGCTTCTTCCACCATGTCGGGTTTCTTGAAGTATACCCCTGCCTTGGCCAAAAATAGCACCGTCATAAACAGGGTATCAATCAGAATTTGTCCATCATTGGCGTCTCCAGTGATCATATGCTGAAACGCACCATCTCCGGTTCGCAGCAGTCCATCCATGATCCAACTGCTCCACTCCTCACAAACATGTTCGTACTCTTTGTTTCCGGTCAGCTCGCATAATGAGATCAAAGTAAGGAGCGGAGCACAGGTGTTTACATTTTTTTCTGGTAATCCTTCCATCAGCCTTGCATTGTACCATGATTCCAGAAATTCCAGCACTTTAGGATCTTTCGTCGCCTCATGGAGCTGAAGCAAGCCGTATAGACCGACACCTTGCGGCCATTCCCATAGATGTATGTCGATTAGTCCGATGGGAAACTGTTCATTGATGCTTGTGTTTTTCATAGACTCCATCGCTTGAGATACCTTGCTTATTCTCTCCTGCAGCACCATTTGATTCAGCATGTTGGTTATCACTCCCTTGGTTTCTTGCACACGATTCAGCGCTCCATGTCCAGTAACTTCGATTGTCCCTTTACTCCATAACCTTCGTGTATAATTTCCTCTTCTTTAATAAGAAAAGGCTTGTTCATTCCCCATTGAATTGGACCATATACCGGGTCTGTTAGAGTGAGAGTTAAAGCTTGATTATCGAATTGCGGGTTTGCAGAACAAACTTGGTTGATAAAAGCGTCAAATGACCCGAATTGCTGCTCGCTTCCTGCTCTTATAATCCAGGCGTTACGCAAGCCAGGGGAAATAAGTTCACGCTCTCTTGTCACCCCGCTACTCTCCATACTCGTCCCGTTGGCCGCATATATAGCTGCATAACCCTTATCCAAACGAGCAAAATGCCAATTCTCATGCCTTACCCATTCCGTGAAGAAGTGAGTAGGAAAATAAGCATGTGTCCAGTCAGAGTTGTTATCCGCAGGTATATCAAACATCATCAAAGCGATCCCTTCATGTTGAACAACATCGGGCAATATTCCATTCCCAGCCCAGAAGCAAGGTCGACCATCCCCATGCTTGTATATTTCTGCCGGATGATTCACCCAGATCAGCGCCTCAGGTGACAGAGATAAATGCTGGACATGCTCCTGATAACCTGGCTTGCCTGGACGAAAGCGAATGATTGAGGATAAGGAGTATTCCCTGGTCCGACAATGATAGAGCTTGGCGTAACCTCCCTTGCCCTGCTGATTAGCGAACACCAACTGCTGATTGTCCCCGAGCAACAGATGCTCCTGATATGCTGCTGGAGGACTGTAATCGGATAAACTCAAGGCAACATTGCTTATTGAATAATTGTTTACATTGCCAACGCCATAAGCGATCCAGCACATTGAAGTGGTTCCCGCTGCATAACCACCCAGCAGTTCCTTTTCATAGCTGCGCCCAAACGTTGTGGACAAGACTCCTTGATGCATCTGAACGGTAATATAATAGAATAACAGGTCCATTGCCTTTTTGGCTTGCTGTCTGAGCTGTTCATTATGGGCAAATTCATAGATATGCAACAATCCAACCGCATCAATTGGAATGTATGCACTTGAATTCCATTCTGCCAATCCTTCATCCAAAAAGCGCTCAAACCATAATGCAAGCCTCTGCTCTGCTTTTTGACGGTGTACTTCACCGGATTCACCACTGTTGCTGAACATTTCATCCCCAAACAGCTGTCCGGCTAACAGTTCATTGGTATGGAACAACAAGGCATGGTTCTCACTGAAGAACCACATCACATCATCGCCAGGTTCATCTATCCAATACCGATAGCCCAGAATGCTTGCTTTTACCCGATCCCAGAACGATTCACTAAACAGACCGCTATTTCGCTCATCTCTCCAAAGACGGAACAGTCCCACCAGATAGAAGTCACTGCAATCCTTCCGTTGCTCGATCCCTTCCACACCCTCAAGCAAAATGTTCTCCGCTTCTTGCAGATTGCCTCCTGTTTTCAGCATGGCGATGGCCTTATGAATATTGGGACTGCCCTTCTCGGCAATGCATCGCAGAGCCAAGGATTTGCGGGCTTCAATATCCGCAGCTTGCTGAGCTGCCTCATCATAGCTCGTATCATAGGATTGGCAGCCAAACTTCTTGGTTAGTACAACATTTGAAACTGAAATGGCCAGCGTGAAATATACGTAATGATGACCGAGTTGATTCGTATGTGCCAGGACCAGGTCCGTTTCCTTTTCGGCGATGTGTATCGTCTTATTTTCGGTACCGTCAAAAAAATTGCCATACTGAATATCAACCTCTCTAACGATGTCCGGTAAGGAAATCGGCAGCTTGAGCTTAATCTGCTCACCTCTGAAGAGATCCGAAGGAAAATAAGCCTGTTCGAGGGCTTCCTCTGCGGATTTTACAGACTCCGCCAAATGAGGAGCAATAGGCAGGGAAATCACCAATTCTTCGTCTCCCAGGTATTCCACCGCGAAAGCATACATCGTATCCCGCTCAGCCAGATCCTCCCAGCAGGCATAGATCTCATTGATTCCAGCTACAAGTTCAGCTTTAATAACGATTTCCTGCTCCTTGTTACGCATGAGTGGCGCAAAATCCGTTACCATTTCCCCATTCACCCACAACGTCAGACTGCCATAGGTCTTAATCCGCAAAGAGGCGGTATGAGCAGTTGGAGAAATGAGTCTTGTCGCCGCGTAACTGCGCAGATGTGTCGGTACAAACCAAAATCCTGATTGCTCCACCCGTGGATTATTCCAAGGAGAATACAGTGCCCAAGGCATTCCGTTCTCTTCTCCAACGAAGTCGTCTCCCGGGCTAGGAAACTCGCTCCATTGATCAAAAAATCGGTTCACAGGCTGCGTTCTCCTATGTTCTACAAATTCCTTTCTGCATGGATTCTCATGAATGGCAAAACCATCGATAAGCCAATCATTAATATCTCCCTCCATCGTTGTTGGAACAAAGGCAACAGGCTTTGTATATATGCCGCTGATCATCCAATGATTAATGACCTGATTGTGACCTAATTTCATAGGTTTATAATTCAAGGTATCCATCCCACTCCGGGTGGTATCTGACATTCAACTCATCCTTTCATTCCTGAAGTAATCATACCGCTGACAAAATACCGCTGGAAAACCATAAAAACAATCAGTACCGGAAGCATCGTGATGACGGACATCGCAAGCAAACTTCCCCAATCCACGTTGTATTCACCAATAAAATTAGAGAGTGCAAGCTGAATCGTATATTTCGATGGATCACTAATCGCAATTAACGGCCATACAAAATCATCCCATCTCCACATGAAGGAGAAGATTGCGAGCACCGCAAGAATCGGCTTCGCTATCGGAAGAATAATGCTCCAGTAAATTTTCCATTCGCCCGCTCCATCCATCCGGGCAGCTTCCAACAGCTCGTCCGGTACGGACAACAAATACTGCCGCATAAGGAACACACCTGTTGGGGTTGCTGCTGGCGGGATAATAATCGCGAGTAGGCTATTATACAACCCCAGTGCACTCAGCACTTTGAATATAGGGATCATAATTACCTCAATCGGAATCATGAGTGTTGAGACAAAAGCAATTAATATGATCGCGCTTCCGCGGAAGCGATATTTCGCCAATGCAAAACCTGCCATGGAGTTAATCAATAACAGTAGCAGCGTTGAGCTTACAGTCACGATCGTACTATTCATAAAATACAAGCCAAAATCGCCTTTACTGAATGCCTCCTTGAAATGCTCGAAGGTGATTGGCTGCGGCCATAACTTGGGAGGGAAGCTGTACAGATCGCTATTCGTTTTCAAAGCAGAAATCACGACCCACAGGACAGGCAGGAGCCACACCACTGCGGCAACACTTAACAGACTGTAGATGAAGATTTTGACCATAGGCTTCATTACCATTACGTAGCCCCTCCTTTCGATAGACGGAATTGCAGAGCCGAGAATCCACCAATAAGAATAAACAGTATCACCGACATGGCACTGGCCAGACCGAGCTCCTGTCTGTTAAAGCCAATCTCATAAATATATTGAACAATATAGGTAGTATCTTTGCCCGGACCACCACCTGTAAGCGCAAACATAAGTGGAAATGCTTTGAACGCGTCAATCAGAGTCAGCATTACAACAAGCAAGCTTGTGGGCTTCAAAAGCGGGAGCGTGATATAGCGGAACACCTTCATTCCCGTTGCCCCGTCCAAGCGGGCAGCCTCATAATAATCCGTAGGTATAGCCTGCAAACCCGCGATAAAAATGACCATAAAAAATCCTGCACGTGACCACACTGTCGCGATGATTACTGCCGTATTTGCCCAAAAGGAAGAGGTTAAAAAGCCGACAGGTTCCACACCAACCACGGTTAACAGATGATTCAAGATGCCAAATGAATCTCCGAAAATCCACTTCCAGGTCAATCCTACGATAATGTAAGAAATCATGGTCGGCCAGTAAAATACGGCCCTGAAGAACCCGCGCATTCTAATCTCGCGCGCAAGCAGCAAAGCAATGCCTAACGCTGCTGCATATATTAGCGGGACAACAAACGCTGCATAAATCCCCGTTCGTCCGATGGTCGACCAAAATTCCCGATCCCCTATAATTTTGATATAATTATCCAGCCCGTTGAACTTCATTGGGTTCAATCCATCATAGACATGAAAGGAATAATAGAGGCCCAATAAAGAGGGAAATACGATAAAAGTTCCAAAGATCAGGAGGTTGGGTAGTATAAACAGATAAGGAGCAATAATGAGCTTCCTGTTCTGTTTTGCCAGCGTATTCCTGTTTAATCGTTGTCCTTCACTCATCTGCTTGCCCCTTCCTTATGCGTTATTCCAAAGGGAGGCTTTACAGGAATCGGTAAGCCTCCGTTATGTGAATTAACCAAATGGCTTTACGTTTATTGACTACCAATAGCCTCGTTAATCAGCTTGGCTGTTCGATCCAAAGCCTCCTGCGGAGTTGCCTTATCGGATAAAACCTCAACGATATTATTTTTCAGGTCCGTTGAAATTTTGGATATAATCGTCTGTCTGGACCAGTCATTAGCTGCAAGAGGCGAACTGTTCTTCAGTTCATCTGCGAAAATTTCAAACATCTCCTTGCCGAATTCATAATTCAATACAGAGCTGTCCTTCCTCGGACTCATAAACAATGATTCTTGGTTATATTTTGAATTCACTTCTTTGGACGTTAAGTATTCAATAAATTCTGCTGCCTCCTGCTCATATCCACTGCCTTTGAAAGCCATCAGAAACTTCCCGCCTGGTACTGAAGAACGTTGTGTTCCTTTTGGCATATAGGTGACTCCCCATTCAAAATCGGTGATATCCTTGTAATTGCTGATCATCCAGTTGCCAGCCCAGTGGGTAGCCACCGTCCCGGAACGGAACAGGTTGTTCGGATTTTCCCCTCCGAGCCATACGGATTCGGGCATGATCCCTTCTTGATGAAGCTGCTTGAACTGCTCCATGCTACGGATTCCGGCTTCATTGTTAATCGCTGCTGCAGTGCCATCCTCTGTTAAGATGCTTCCGCCATTCTGATACAAAAGAGTGGACCATCTATGCGGTGTGACATCCCATACCATGCCATAACGTGCTCCGCCTTTGTCCATAACCTCTTTTAACGCAGCTGTGTATTCATCCCACGTCCATACCTGGTCAGGAGAGGTCGGTACTTTGACGCCTGCTTTATCAAATAAGGTTTTGTTATAAATAAGCCCATTCGCTGTAACATCCATAGGCGCCGCTACCAGCTTGTCATTAATAACATAATAAGGTTTAAGTGAGTCAATAAATTGATCCTCGAATTGGTCCGCATTGTCCACGTAAGGTGTCAGATCAACCGCCTGATTAGCAAATGATCCGGTATCCGTGACCCGGCTCAGGGCAGGTGGCTTTCCACCGGATAACATTGTTTTTAATTTGGTTTGGATATCCTTGAAGCCAACTTCAATCAGGTTGATTTTAACCTTGGTATTGGTCTGCTCATAATCTTTAATGATTTCCTTGATGACTTCTCCTTCTTTTCCGTCAGAGAACCACAGGAAATCCAGGGTTGTTTGTTTTGGATTAGCATTGGTACCTGAATTTCCGCAAGCAGTCAATACGATGAATAACATGACCAATACCATGCTAGTGATGAGCTTAAACGTTGTTCTTCTTGTCATATCAACATCTCCTTGGAAGGTTCTAATGAATTTTGGCTTCGTTGAGCAATTCACTTTTACGGAATAACTGTGGTGATACACCCACATATTGTTTAAAGGCCCTGCTAAAATATACAGGTGTGTTAAAACCTAACGTCTCAGATATGGACAAAATCGGTGCATCCGTAGACAGCAACAATTTTTTGGCCTCTGCAACTCTTTTCCGTATAACATAGTTGCTTATGGTATATCCCGTCGTCTCTTTGAAAGAATGACAAATGTAGTATTTATTCAAATGGAGTGTTTTGGACAGTTCATCCAATGAAACATTCTCCGTATAGTTCTGGTTTAAATAATGAAGAACCCGGCTTACGCTTGTCTGCTTCTGGGAAGAACATAAGATAGGATTGGCGGATTGCTCACTGGTTGTTTTCCGGTAAATCCGCAGTAGCAATTGGGTAAGACTCAATTTGACCATTGTTTTGTACCCTGTATTTCCTGCCCCCATCTCCTCCTTGATTCCCTTAAATATAGCTGTGATATACTTACGCTCCTCCGGAGGCCAATGCACCAATAACCCATTGGGATGACGGAATATGGACATCAGATTCTCCAACTGACTGACAGCAAGCATGTCCAAAAGCAATAATTCCGTGAAATTGACAAAACTTCGCTTGTACACCATTTCTCTTGAAGGATTGATTCGGTGGGGCACACCGCCTCTGAATATAAACATATCTCCAGGCAGCGGTTTATATATTCGGTCACCGATTAAAAAGGTTGCATCTCCTTGAATAAAATAATGTATCTCATACCCATTATGCGTATGAACAGGCCATTCATCCTGAAAATTATCTGCTTCTGATCGCACATAAACTTCATTTTCCTGCAAAGCAATATTCGTCGGGGTGTGTATGGTTAGCATCAGTAAGATCTCCCTTCCCAGAATATAAAAAGCAATATAGTTTAATAATTTACAATGATAGCGCTTTACAATGAATTGTATCACAGTTATTTCGATCTAATCTGAACTATATTGCTGTATTATTGATCACAATTGTTGAAAATGATTAGAAAGGAATTTATAGGGATTTGAAAGATGAAAACAAAAAAAACCGCTGTCCAGCCCGTAGGCTATCACGCGGTCCATTAGCATTACCTTTCAAACCCATTCATCCCAATGGTTTTCAAGAAAAATGACTTCTTTCTCATAGTGGGCCAGATGACCCTCTTCGACCATCTTCATAAAAGCGACATCTCCATCAGCCGCACGATCAGTCAGTGTTTTACACATGAAACGGATACGGGATATGACCCAATCCTTCAAATCTGCTGGAACACTCAGCCCGTACGTTGCCATGAATAAGGCAATCCGTTCTTTTCGAACAGTTCCGTGTGCCTGGCTGACGTATGGCATTACACCCTTTCCGTCCATCTCTGGTGAGAAATTTGCGAGTGGAACGGATGTATACAAGACATAGGCGATATCCCACATTCGCGGACCTGGACCCGCCATATCAAAATCAATAATGCCTTGAGGACGGCCATCCTTGTACACCACATTATACGGCGCAAAATCGTTATGACATACAACTTCATCTTCTGTTATGCCTGGATATCTGTTCGTTGAAACTGATGTTGTTGTAAATCCAACGGTCGCATCATGGTAACTTCTCAACAGTTTCGCGACTTCAATCAAAGATTCGTCTGACCACATATACTCTTCTAGATCAGGGTAGTCATTGCCTGGAACGATGCCTTCGAGGTAAGAGAGCGTTTCTCTCCCCTGTTCATCTATTCCCAGAAATCGAGGGGCATGATCATAACCAACTTTTTCGAGATGTAAAAGCAGTTCAACCACATATAAATTTGGTTTCACATGCCGGCGAACCGTCTCACCTATTCTGACGACCTGATTCACATTACCTCCCGATAACACTTCCTCCTGTTGGGCCACTTTCATCCCTCCTCAAGCTAAACTTCCTTGTTATACCCATGATTACGATTTTTCTTATAACTCCCGGGGAATCCCGCCACCAATAGTATGAATCCAACAAAAAACATGAAGTATACGAGTAAACCTGTGGGATGCTCGTTCATCTGAGCAAACTGGGGTACGTTCGTCCCTCCTGACGCATATCCTGCTTCTACTATAGCGTCAGAGACTCGTATTGAAATTCTCTCCATCGTTGAAATAAACACACTGCCAAGCATGAGGACTACACCCAAAATCTTGTTAATATTATTCATTTCATGCCTCCTTGATTAACCGTCCACTTTTTATGTTGTTATCTACTTAATGTCTTTCGATTCTCTAGTCTATATTCCTGCATGTTATATTCACGGTATAAGTTACGTAGCTACCACTTGGTGCAGATCCATACTATTTTGAAAAAAGGCTGACCGTTCAACATAATACAGATCATACATCTGTTCATTCAAATTAATCCGTTGATATACATCTGGATACATATCATTGGCTAACTTCACATAAGGCAGTTTTTGTACTGCTTTTCTGGATCTTATATTCTGCTTGCGTATCTTCATAAATACCGTTTCAATCCCATGTTCCAGAAACAATTCAACAAAAAAGGCTGATTTGGCTTTTTGGCTATACCCATTTCCAAAAAACGGTGAACCAATCCATGTGGCTAAAAAACCGGTTTGATGCTCAATATGATATAGATCAATGGTTCCAATAGGCTGCCCTGTTTCATTCAAAATCGTTCGGGAAATCACCGTTTTTTGCTCTTCTTCGGCCATCAATTGTTTGGTCAGGAATAGATATCCCTCATACGATTGGCATGCATAACGAACGTAGGGAAAAACTGCGGGGTCCATCATTAAGCTGTACAGTGAATGGCATTCCTGCAAATCACGTTTTTTTAACATTCTGTCTACCACCTAGTCCTTTTAGTTCGCTATATCAAGCAAATTAAGTATATAAAAGCTAGTGTGGGATTTAATGAATTCTGTATGTGGCTTATGTAAAACTCATTGGTAAATGTTGTACGACTCCAACTCGGGTAACACAAAAAAACGGCATGTCCCTTTTACAGGAACACGCCGTTTACACGGATACAGCCAGACAGTTATTTATTGCATACCTTGCATGATGGCATTAATGATGTTTTGCTGCGTCACGGTTTTGTTTGAACGGTTAAACAATGCGAATCCATGTTGACCGTTATGCCCGTTATCCCAATAAACAGGAACCATTTTGTATTTTTTAGCTTTTGCGGTAACTGCTTTTGCGTATGCAGCACGATATACATTGTTGCTGGAATCGTAGGACGTTTTATCAATAGAACCGAACTCACCAATCACTACAGGATAGCCCTGAGTCACAAATTTGTCGTACATGGACTTGAACTGCGATTCAAGATAATCCTCTTGTCCCCAAGTAGACTTCTTGGCAGGATTCGTAGAAGTTGCACCCCACTGTGTGATATTACCGTTTTCCTCACCTGCAAAATCCCAAGGAGAGTAATAGTGTGCCGAGATCATGATTCTCTTCTGCGAACTAGGAATAGCCGAGGATCTGTAATTATCTGTCGGAAGAACAAAGCCATAATTACCAACAGTGTAGTCAATATTGGTATTCCAGCCTGGAATCAGCAACCATCTGGCATTGTTGTTGCCTCCAGTCTGACGAACCGTATCCACGAAGATTTGATTGTATGCGTTCAGATTGGCGTAATAGGCCGAGTTTGGATTGCCATAGTTACCATCGAATACTTCGTTCATGGATTCGAAAATAAGACGGTCATTGTAGTTGCTAAACTTGGTGGCAATCTGCTGCCACACCTTCTTATATTTTTCCTTAATGGCAGTCTGATTGCCACCATTCACGAGTAGCCATCCACCCTGTACGGAATTAAACCCATCACCATGAATATTGATGATCACATACAGACCTTCATTGTACGCATAGTCCACAACTTGCTGAATTCGATTCAGCCATGCCGCATTAATCGTATAATTGGGAGCGCTTCCAATGTTGTTCAAATAGGAAACGGGAATACGAATGGATTTGAATCCTGCCGCTTTTACCTTTTTGATTAACTCTGGAGTTACTGTAGGATTACCCCAAGCTGTCTCATTCGGTGTACCGTTCACCGCTGCTTCCAGCTGATTGCCGAGATTCCATCCTGCACCCATCTCAGCCACCACTTGCGAAGCGTCTGCTGCTGATGCTTTAGGGCTCCATCCGGTAAAGGCCACGGCAGCCACTAACACAAGCGCCAAGCTGCTGACGCCAAATCTCTTCCATTTTTTGAACATAACCATACCTCCGCTTATTCTATTATTTTTAACAAGCAGTGCAGTTAATCTATCCATACAGATTGAATGATTCGAGAATACGTGCCTCCTCTCTCTATCGATCAAACAAATGAATTCTTCGTCCACCACCAACATAATAACACATTTATGGAAAATAAAGCGATATCTTTATTGTTTTTTGTGACTATTTACTACAAAATAATCCATCTATCCGTTTAAGTGGATTGCTTGGATTTGTTCTCTATCAAAATCAATAATCATGATGTGATCGCGCAAAATATGATCGCCGCAAGATATTGTTGCGCCGTAGTCGGCTATACTGTTAAATGTGATATCCGCGCGATAGACTTCAATCTCATTAAACCAATTCTGATGTACTTTTTCCCGAAGTTCATTCTCATAATATTCTCGAAAGACAGTCTCACACGTTGAAAACCACTTAATGTAGTCTTCTATTTTATCAACAATTGAAACTAACGGTGTATTAGTGGACACAGATATTCGGACGTCATTTAAATCCTCATCTTGTATGCAATGTTTAAATATTTGTACTGTATTTGGCAGAGTGTAACACCGGTAACTCTCATCACTCTCTTCTTCAAGCTCAATGAATTCACTTAACAATATGATCTTACTCCTCTCAATGCATATTAAAATAGCTCATTTAACCACTTTACGAATTTTTCTTTCTCTTCAAACTGTGGGTAATGCGCCGACTCGTTGAATACAATGAAGTCTTTGATCGGTGCATCCAATACGTCAAAGTAATCACGTGCTGCATTCGCAGTGGTCATATAATCATATTTCCCCGTTACAAAATAGGTAGGAATCTCCAGATGATCAACAATATCAGGTAAATTTTGATCAAATGCTTCCTTCAGTAAGATGTCTTGTGAACTGAACATCCCTGAATAAAAGCGAATCATATCCAGCCCATTGTATTCGGGATTTAAAAGGAATCCTGAAATATAATCTCTATTCTCGTTGATGAGTCTGGCTGCACCACCGTACTTTTGCAACAAAATTCTAGGCGTAAGTTCCTTCCCTTGCTCGATCGAGCTGCGAATTAGCTCCAGTTTTTTAACGTCCTCTGCATTACCGGCTTGTTTCGCTTGCTCGTACGTGTACTCCAAACTTTCCAGTTCGCTCTGAAGTGTATTAGCCATCTGTCCAATGCCTATATAAGCGTGAAACTGAGTGGGTTCTTTAGCCGCAGCTTTCATCCCGATGTATGTACCAAATGAATGACCAATTAATATAACCGTCTCTTGACCTAACTCCTTAGATACGTAATCCCTTAACGCTAACAAATCATCTACTAATACATCTGTTGTCAGATTCGAGTAATCCTCAAAAAAGTGATAGGACTTCCCACTCCCACGTTGATCGTAATGCACCACCGTGAAGTGTTGCTCAAGCTCTTTCTGATACTTCCTTACGTATGGAATCTCCGAGCATCCCGGCCCGCCATGCACAAAAATCAGGATAGGGTTAGTCCGATCAACACCCCTGATCATGACTTCATGCCCTGTACCGTTAATTTCGACCTGCTCTAACATGCTGATACTGTTTTCACCTTTAATTTTGGGTGTCCATGTGGGAAATATCAGAGCTACTATAACCATTAAAATAATACTGAATATGCTGTACTTGAGTGTTTTATCTATTTTTTTGCGCATGTAATGCTCCTTAAATATAAGTTTCATTTGTAATTCTACCAACGGTTCCTTTATCGTAACGGATACAACAATTCAACGGGTTCTATCATCAGCTCTTCTTGAAAGATGTAATTGTGATCGGCTCCAACGATACATATGAATGGTTCCGAGTATCCCAACCGTTGTCATGTGCCCAGCTCCTTTATCATATGTATATCGTTCGGCTCTTTGTCATAAAGTTCTTGATCAATCTCGCTTGCAATCTGACTGCCCTGACTTTTATAAAAGGATACCGCTGATTTCGTCTCTGTGGAGGAGATATACAGATACTGTGCACCACGTTTCTTAGCCTCTTCACCTAACTCGTTTAGAATACG
This sequence comes from Paenibacillus amylolyticus, assembly GCF_047302515.1. Taxonomy (GTDB): domain Bacteria; phylum Bacillota; class Bacilli; order Paenibacillales; family Paenibacillaceae; genus Paenibacillus; species Paenibacillus amylolyticus_G. The sequence goes on from NZ_CP168019.1 coordinate 3,275,296, forward strand.
TTTACCAATACCTTGTCTTCTGTACCCGCGTGAGACATACATCAAGTCAACTTGTAATTGATTTCGTTCTTTTCCTCTATATTGATGTGCCAGCACACCAAATCCGATTAATTGATCGTCAGCAAACGCACCATATGCCATGCCACCTTGTTCTAATTCGTACACATATCGATTTTGAATCTCTTTCAAAAGCATCTCATCCCAGTTTGAGCATTCATTATTTTGTTCAAGTTCAACCAATCGATTCTCCCTCATTTCATAAATGAGATCAATATGTTCCGAATGATCTATTTCCTGCAACTGATTCACATCATCAAGGGTCAACGTTCTATACGTTATCATGGTCGTTGCCATCTCTCCTCTCCATGTTATTTCTAAGATCCTATGGCTTTATAGATCGAAGTCTGTATTTATCAAAAACTCTTTTATCGTACAAAATAGTGTATTCCTTGTTCTCTTCAATTAGTTTTGACATATCCATTGGAACGGCTATTGTTCTTTCAAGATTATTAAAATTAATTACAGTCATTTCATTTTCACTAATCTTTTGAACAGTAACTGCTTCAAAAATTGAAGTTCGAAAGGAATCCCATAACAAAATTAAAAGCAATAAAAGTAATAGTGACATGATGAGTCCCTTATTCTTATTCACTAGTTCTTTTCATCTCCTTTAGTTTCAAAACAGAGTTCCTCCAACTAAAACTAGCTTATTTTAATTTCAGGTAACTCATTCAAATGATTTATTTCGATAGTGTATTTCTTAAGCTTATGGTTCTCAAGTCCATCCCATCTATCCGAGAAATGATAAAACATATCTCCGAAGTTCATCCCTTCAGGTAATACATCCACAAGCTTTATTTCATCGATTTCAGACTCCGGTAAGTTCTCCAGCAATTTAACCTCAGCATAAGAAACCATACCAAAGCTCCCATTCCATTCATATACTCCATAAGGAGTTAATTCGAAGCGTACTGCCCCTGTCTCTTCATAGAGTTCTCGACTTGCCGTGTGTAAAATTGTTTCCCCTATTTCTTTGTTGCCTCCTGGGATCTCCCAACCTCCTCTTTTCCTATTTTTTATAATGATGAATTTATTATTGTATTTCGCGATCATAACTGCAAATTTGATTAACTCTGGATCAAATTCATCTAGATCAAACCAGTGGCTCATGTTATCTCTCCCATAAACAACTATTCTTTCAAAATATAATTGTTAAACCATTGAAGTGGTAACAAGCTATCATCGGATATAATCGTTGTGAATACCGCAACCAATCCTCGCTTTTGGTTAACAAAGATATATTGCCCTCTGAAATATTGAGTCTATCATTTTATTTCCAACCTGTAGATCACTTCATCATCTGAATTGGTTCTGTTCTCACTAATGAAGGACATGCTCTTATACAAATTCTGTGCTATTTCGTTATCCCGTTCAACCGTTACTGAAATAACCTTGCACAACGGATGCTGTTTTGTAATGTAATCTAGAATGGCTCTTATAGCGTTCTTTCCCATTCCTTTTCCTTGGTAAGATTGATCGATTTGAAAACCACCAATCCAGTAATTATCTGTACTATCGGGAGTGTAACTCAGATAAAAGAAACCAAATACCTTCCCATCAATCTCAAGTACGTAAGGATCAAATGCTTCATCCCACGGTTTTATATAGGCGTAAGCGATCCCCTCAATAACAGATGGAACTAATGAGACTTGGTGTTCATACAAAGAGATCTTCAGCGCCTCTTCCCAATTCTCTCGGGTGACTGGTTGTATTTTTATATTCACCACTGTATCTCCTCTTTCGATAATCTTTGATTACCTCTAAGGTTCTTTTCATTCTCACTTACAACCACTTTCAAATGATGTTCAATCAACTGTATCACTTGTTTTTTATTCTTCGTGATTGTTGCAGTCTTATGGTTTTCATTAATTGAACATATAACTTCTTCTATATTATATTGATGGTTCCATTTCACAATCATCTTGCATAAGTTCTTGAATGACTGCTTGTAATTCCACGGTTGCAAGCCCATTCTGGACAATACAAACCTCTTTATAATCCGATAATCTCTAATGAAAACATTTGGAGCTAATACAAAAATCAAATCCGCTTCCTGGATGGACTTTATTGTCCAATCTTTGCACTGTACTCCTTCTATGATCCAAGCCTCTGAACTGACAATAGATTGGACAGATTCATCCCTAACATGTTCAGGATATCTCAGATTTTCGGCACTTCTGTCCCAGATGAGATTGTCTAATTCATAAGAAGGAATACCGTATTTATCCGACAATTCTTTGGCTAATGTTGATTTCCCACTACCGCAAGATCCAATAATTCGTATTCTCATACATTCTCCTGGCGCTCTGTCGTCTTTGTTCATCAGTCTGTTAGCTTACATCCGTTTTTGACTTATATTCTTTCTTCAAAAATGCATAGATGACATTATCAACGAATCGATTTTTCCAATAATAATGTTCTTTCAATATGCCTTCTTCACTGAACCCAATTTTCTCAAGCAACTTCCTTGATCCCACGTTCTCTGGTTCGACAAATGCTTCAATTCTGTTTAATTCAAGGTTCTTGAATCCATATTCAACGATTTTCTGAGTTACCTCGGTCATGTAACCCTGCCGCCAGAACTCTGGTGCTAACTCATATCCCAACACAGCTTTATGATGTTGTTTCATCCAACCATGAAATCCGCATGTTCCAATAATTCTGTTGTCCGATTTCAAAGCAATTCCCCAGCGGATCACCTGACCATTTTCGAATCGTTCTTTCCATCTTTGTATGAGTTCTTCCGCTTGTTTGGTATTCGTAAAACTTTCTAAATCGTAGAATCTTGTAACTTCATCTGAAGAAAAAATATGAAATATGTCTTGGGAATCACTATGTTTAATCTCTCTTAACAGCAATCTTTTGGTTTCTAGCTCAGGAAATGGAGTCATATTCACTTCACCTCAATCGAGTATACTGCTACATTTTTCCCAATTATATCTACGTCCTTCTCGTGTTTCATGCCATTCTTTTGCGCGACTTTCATAGAACCCACATTGCCATGTTGAATTAACGATATTAATCTTTTCTGCTTCAAGTGATCCATGCCATATTCTTTCCACGCTTTTGCTTGTTCATAACCATAACCCATTCCCCAGTATTGCTCTACAACCCAGTAACCAACTTCAAGCTCATCATTGCCTTCAATGATTTGAGGAATCAGTCCAGAGGTTCCAATTAACTTGTTATCCTCTTTATTAAATGCGAGGAACAGCCCTTTATCATCTTTATTCCAGTTGATGAACTTTTCCAGGCTTTGCATGGTTTCTTCCTTGGTCCAGGGTCCTCCATGTCTTATAAATTTCATCATATTTGGCTCACAAGTCATCTCAAAAAGTAAATCAAAATCATTTTTGGTATATTTCCGAAATTTAATTCGTTCTGTCTCCATCTTTCTCTCAACTCCTTCTTCATTCATAAAGATGTAATCGTATTCATACACATTCAAATATCATGGGGGAAACGGACTAGAGTGTGTCTTCAAACTCAGGCAAGTAAACGGTGATGGGTGCCAGCTTACCGTCCGAAAATTGCTAAAGTTCAGGGTGGCTGATGCTGGCGCATGGTCAGGCAATTTTCTAAGGAACACAGGACATCTTATTCGGCCTTCAGGTCCTCTTTTAGAATTGTAAGGAACATGAGACATCTTATTTCTCAAATTCATCTGACAAAAACGCTACAAAAGGCTATTTTTTCTGGTATAGCGTGTCTCAGATTCCTTAGATTTCGGAGGGCGTATCAAATTCCCGAATAAGAGGTGTCAGGTAGTTAATCCCATGCTCCTTTATCACCAGACCGATAGTTTTGTCCTAGCATCATTCTCATCTGTTAAATATGCGAGAGATTCAAATCCCTGTCTATTTATATGATTATATAATTCCTCGACTTTCTCTAAATCTTTACAATAAACCGTGACGTAGGTACTATCGATTACAAGAAGAACCATCTGACAGTCACTCAACATATAATCTTCATAGGTGATAACATCTGTTATTTGTGTGCCTTTTGGAAATGCTTTTAAATTCGCAAATATTAAATAATACTCGTTGTTATCAATAAGCTTCTGTAATTCTTCTCCATTCATGCCCATAATCATATCCGGAAAAAGATCATCCCCTAACGTATCATCAACAACGAAATAGGACTCCTCCTCACCAATAAACCAATCGAAATTAGATACTTCCATTGGTTTTAAAATCTCCCCAAGAAAACGACCATAGGCATTTGGTATTTCAAAACGTATTCCTCTGTTCATCTGCTCACCCTTTTTATGCATATAGATTAGTACATTAATCTTTTGATTTTTTGGAAAACGTAATCGAAATTAATAAAGAATACAACTGAACAAAGCTATTGAGATTGACATTCCAATTTTATGCCTCTGGAGACTATGACTGCTCATATTCAGTTTTCAAAATACTCATGCAAACACTATCCCAATATTTCCCCTTTTTATATATCTTCTTTCTGTATCTTCCTTCTTCTTTAAAGCCGCATTTTAAATAACATTTGTAAGCAATCTCATTATACTCGTACACTTCAAGTTCTAATCTGTTTAAATTCAGCTCTTCGAAGACAAACTTCTGTAGTAAACGGATTGCTTCACTCCCATAACCTTTACCTAGAAATTCTTTTCTCCCTATTACAATTGCTAAACATGCAAAGCGGTTTTTATAATCAATTTTGTACAGATCGATCTGACCTATATAATCTAGCGAATCCTTTAACCCGATAATGAAACTTTTATTTGAAGACTTGCCTTCAACCATTGTCCTAAAAAAGACTTCTGTCTCATAACTCGAATGAGGATACAGAAAATTATCTGATAATGTCCCTGTGATTTCCGGGTCGTTCACCCATTGTTTGATGTAATCCAAATCAGAATCCTGGTATTCTCTTAACATAATTCGCTCTCCATATATACGAGACATCGATAATCCCCCCAGCGAATCTTTTTTCTTTTGCACCATTCTTAATAAAATCTAATGATTTTTTCTACCTCTTATTGGTTATTCAACGTTCGTGCATTTTTACAATTCGAAGCATAATAACAGTACAGTTATTTCAATCGATACTTCTCATTATTTATAATTCCACTTACTATTTCAGGTAATTGTTCTTCTGTAAAATGATTAGTATACAGCTTGTTGTCTACTCTCAGATCCGGATGATTTTCAAACTCATCCAGCAGAATTATACTTCTTTCTTTCATTTGATATTCTTCCGCTCTAAGACGGTCTCTACGAATAATCGTTTGACGATCAACCATGAGTACAACATAGATTATGCGAACATGATAGTCTGCCAATTCTGTCATTAATCCATCAATGTCTTCCGGAAGGGCCACATAGTCCAGCACTACATCGTATTTATAATCCAATAAGTTTTTCACTAGACTAGATATATTTTTCCAAGTTAAGTCGTTTGTATCCTTATCAAGCCAGGGTTTACCTCGCCCTTTAACCGGAAAGTGACTAACCGCATCTCCAGAAATGTAGGCACTTCTCTCTAAAGTCTGAACCAGTAGCTTGGAAGTTGTAGATTTCCCTACTCCAGGGGGGCCAGATATAATATATAGGTTTCTACTCATTTCGTATTCTCCTTACAATATCTTTTGGAAACTTCCAATATCCAGTTTTCTATCAAATTTATATCCAATCTCTTTGAACAGAGCACATTGTTCATAACCATTTCTCTCGAATAATGATTTACTTCTTGTATTCTCCATGCAAATCGTCGCAATTAAGGTATGGAATCCTTGTTCTTTTGCAATCTTCTCAATAAAACGTAATGCTTGTTTCCCCAAGCCTTTTCCCAAAATATCGGGCTTTAAATATATGGTGACTTCACCACAAATGTCATATGCCTGTTTACTCTTATACTGGGTTATCAAAACATAACCCATCATTTGATCGGTTTCAAGAATTACATAAGTTTTATACCGTGTATCCTTGTTCATCACAGAGGATTTAATCTGATCAAGATCTAATTCCTCCGTATGAAACGAAATCGTTGTATTCATTACATAATAGTTATAAATCTCTCTAATTTCAGGGAGGTGCTGTTCGGTTACCTCTTCAAAAGTCACAGTCGTCAATTAGGTTCCATCCTCTTCAGTTCATTTTCTTCAACATATGTATGAAATACCGCGTCTAGATTTAACTCACCGTAAATATGAGGATATTCCCTGCCTTCATTATACAGATCTTCCCATATAACTTCTGACTTTATTTTATGGATAGGACCTTCCTCAATATGAGTTCTATGATTTCACTAGTCTCCAGATGATCGGTAATAATGCGAGTTTGAAATTTTTCATCTTTGAAAGCTTCTACACACTTTGGTGCTTGTTGATACTGCCAGCCTCCATATTCATCTCCACGTTTAGCCAAACGATGATAAATCGTCTCTTCTGTAACCGTAAGGCAAAAATGATGAATGTCCTGATCGATCTCTTTCAACCCGCTATAGATGTAATTAAAGTTTTCCTCTTTATAGATGGTCATGGGGATAATTAAGTGTTTGTTGTATTTCTGCTTTACTTCTTTTGCCGTCTTTACGGTTAGAATTTTCCATAAATAGATATCTTGAAAATCATCCGTACGTTCCCTTTCCTCTCTACAATTCTCCGGAAGAAGTTTTCTCAGCATATATCCTATTTCTTCAGGATCGTAGATCATGCTGTTTGCAATTAAGGGCTGAAGTGCTTCAGCTGCAGAAGTTTTTCCCGAACCAAACGCTCCGTTAATCATAATAATCATTTGATCCTTTCACTCCCATTAATGAATTTTTTCAATTGAAACAATTCTTCTCATATACAATTTCATCCATTATAAATGTTTTCCTTCCACTTTTGTGTTACAAATTGGCAAAAAACATAATGAAATCCCATTGGGTCAACCCAACGGAATTTCATTATAGTGCATTATTTTTCAATCAACCTAAGCTTGTTAATGTATTTCCAAGTAATCGATATATATATCCCATGTCCCGTCATCGGCTGTTACAACCAACTCAATGACCTGATTTCCCGTCCCATGGCTGATATTATTCAGGGTATAAACCGCTGGAGCGCTTCCGCCAAAGTAAAAGGTTCCCTTCGTCTGTCCGCCAATCTTCAAATCAACTCTAGCCATGTTGGCATTGTTTGAAGCTCCACGAAGCGAGAAATTATGAGTGCTCGTTGCAAAATTCTGAGTGTATTTAACCAAATCATTGTTGGCATAAAGGACCACACCATTGAAAGGAGAACTGATATTGCCGGTGTATTGTCCACCTTTGGTCATGTTCTCAGCTTCCACTTTTGTTCCGTTACTCGGGGGATTGGTAGTACTATTATCGGGTGCGACTGCCCGACCGGTAGTTGATGAGATCATGCCGGAGCAAAGGCCACGATTCTTCAAATTTTGTGCAATCTGCGGAATGGCCTGAAGTGTCGTCTGGTACTGATCATGCATTAGTATGACGTCACCACTTTTCATCGTGTTCACAGCTGCCACAATCTGGGCTGCGCTGGCACCATTCCAGTCTTGGGAATCTACGTTCCACAGTACTTCCTTCAGACCGTTTTGGCTCACAACGGATTTCAAGGTCGCATTTGTCGCACCATAAGGAGGTCTGAACAGTTTAGGTGAACTTCCGGTAATAGACTGGATCGTCTGCTGTGTCCGAGTAATCTCTGATGACATCTGAGAACTGTTTAATGTAGTCATGTTTGGATGTGTATAGGAATGATTGCCAATCCACATACCAGCTGCTACTTGTGCAGAAACCAGAGATTTATTATTTTGTGCATTTTGTCCAACATTGAACATCGTTGCCCGTAAACCCGCCTGCTTCAACGCGTTAAGCATGTTTGTTGTATTTCCAGATGGGCCATCATCAAACGTCAGACCTACATAACCATTCGGACAACTTGCATCTGCAGCACGAGCATCGGGTACCCCCTGAATAGAAAACAAGGTACCGAAAAGTGCGAGAGATATTACCGCCTTTGCCAGCTTTACTTTGAACATAAAATTACCTCCTCATAATATATTCACAGCATAATACCTTCTACACTCCCTCTCTTTATCGACTTTCTGCCCTTGAAAAAAGCGCTTTCAAAAGTATGTAATCCGCTACATCCTTTCTCATAGAGAAGAGCTTTTAGTTCAAGGTGAGTTCAGTATAAACGATACGTTTATTTAAAGTAAATTGAATTTTATCCAAAATGTTCTATTTATTCGTGTATTCTAGAATCGCCTGTTGTACATCTCCCTTTTAGCACTCTCCTGTGTAAAAATGTCCTCCGGAGGCACCATGCGCTTCGGGAGTGTACGCCCTGCAATAATTTCTTTTGTAGCCTGCATAAGCTGAGGACCAAGCAGCGGGTTACATTCCACCACAGCGTTGATTTTCCCACTCGCCAAAATTTCAAGTGCTTTGCGGGAGCCGTCCACCGAGACAATGATAATGTCCTCTCCCGGCTTCAGCCCAACTTCTTCTATCGCTTGTATAGCGCCAAAAGCCATTTCATCATTATGGGCAAAAAGAACCTGCGGCCGTTTGTCTTCCGGGACCTGAAGGAATTCTTTCATGACTTGTTTCCCATTGTCCTCCGTAAAATCGGCAGGAGCACTTTGTGAGAAGATGATATCTGCTCTGGTTTCGAAAATGCTTCTAAATCCCTCGCCACGCTGGATAGAGGGTGTAGAACCACTCGTGCCTTGCAGTTCGGCAATCCGTATCAAACCCGGATGATTTCGCATCCGATCCTGGATGTACTTCCCGGCTTTCACACCTTCCTCATAAAAGTCCGATCCAATCGTTGTCACAAAAAGTGAAGTGTCTTTGACATCAACTGACCGGTCTACGATGATCACGGGTATGCCTGCATCCCTGGCCTCCTGAAGAATACCATCCCAGCCCGATTCCACGACCGGTGCAATGGCAATGACATCCACCTTTTGCCTGATGAACGACCGAACAGCCTCGAACTGTTTCGTCTGAGACTGTTCTGCATTTTTTATTACAAGGGAGATTCCCGATTCAGCCGCAGCATTCCGGATAGACGTGGAGTTTGCCAGACGCCAGGCACTCTCTCTGCCCAGTTGTGAAAAACCCAAGACAATCGGTTTCGTAGAGGTATCCCTTGCTACCGCTGATTCCATCCATTCCTCAACGGAGGGAAGAGTTTCGAAGTTGTTAGACGAGATGGGAGGAGGAACAGATTCAGACTCAGGGGTTGTGCAGCCGACAAGCAGCAGTAGAATGAACAAACACAACCAGTTCACATGTCTTCTCACTCACGTATCCCCCATCTCCATGTTACGCTCAGCATTCAGCAATGCAGAGCGCATATTGTTATATCATTTTGTCGGTATCCGTATTCAATATCATTTAATTCGATCAACTTAATGCAGTGATTTCGAGGATACTCGCCGCCCGCTAAGAAGTCGCTGGAACAAAATAAAAACAAACAGCATCAGGCCAATCACAATCTTGGTCCACCATGAGCTGAGCGTACCTTCGAAGCTAATTATAGTTTGGATAGCCCCCTGGATCAATACACCAATAAAGGTTCCCGCCACATACCCTACACCACCTGTTAACAAGGTGCCTCCTATTACAACAGCCGCGATGGTATCGAGTTCAAGACCCATGGCGTGTAATCCATAACCGGATAACATATAGAAGGTAAAGACAACACCGGCAAGCGCGGAGCACAAACCGCTGAACGTGTATACCAGGATTTTGGTACGTGCAACCGGCAGCCCCATGAGCAACGCGGATTGCTCGCTTCCGCCGATGGCGTAAACGTTGCGTCCAAACCGGGTGTAATGTGCCAGGAAGATCGCGAGCAGTACAATAACCAGTGCAATAATCACATTAATGGAGACAAAGCTGCCCCCTGGCAGAGAAATTTTCGCCTGCGCAACCTGTGTGTAAAATGGATTCGTAATGGTAATGGTGTCGAGACTGATGACATAACACAGCCCCCGCGCCAAAAACATGCCTGCAAGTGTCACGATGAAGGGCTGAATTTTAAAATAGTGGATGATAGCCCCCATGACTGTGCCAAACAACGCACCCATGACAAGCACCATAGGTATAACGATCGCAGGCGACCATCCTTGCTTCTCGACCAGACTTGCGCTAATGATGGTCGTCAGCGCAATGACAGATCCTACCGACAGGTCGATTCCTCCCGATACAATCACAAAAGTCATGCCAATTGCCGTGATAATCAGAAATGCGTTATCAATGAGAAGATTAAGCAGTACCTGTGTGGAAAAGAACCCCGTATACCGGAAAGAGCCTATGGCAAACATCACGGCCAGCAAACCGAAGGTGACAAAGACCGGGAGATACTTACGATTAAGAAACATGGCGGTTAACCCCCTGTTCGGCTGGAAACTTCCGTTTTTTCCAACGGATCACCATGGAATTGCGGAATGAATCGGATTGGATCAAACAAACGGCCAGTACAACAAAGGCTTTGACAACCAGCGTAACTTCTGGCGGGACTCCAATCATATAGATCGTCGTTGTTAAGGTTTGGATAATGAGTGCTCCAACGACGGTACCCATTAGATAGAAACGACCACCATTGAGCGAAGTACCCCCGATGACTACAGCAAGAATGGCATCAAGTTCATACCACAGACCTGCGTTATTGCCATCCGCACTGGATACATTCGAGCTGAGAATAAGCCCGGCAATGCCGGCACACAGACCACAGAAGACATATACCGTGAGAATAACTGTTTTTGAACGAATACCTGCCAGTTGGCTCGCGTTTGCGTTACTTCCAACCGATTCAATAAACAGTCCAAGTGCCGTTTTTCTCGTCAGCAATGAGGCAACAAGCAGCACAGTTAATACGATGAAGATGGAAAAAGGCAATGCTGCAAGCGAACCTGCCCCGATATAGGCATAGTTTGCGTTGGATACAGTAATAATCTGTCCACTCGTAATCAATTGCGCAATCCCACGTCCAGCTACCATCAGAATAAGCGTTGCAATAATGGGTTGGATTCGGGCGACCGAAACCAGCGCCCCGTTCCATATGCCCAAGATCAGTGAGAGACCTATAGATAATCCAAGTGCACCCAACATAAGCCCGAACGAACTCTGATCGACTCCTCTGCTGATGCTCATACAAGCCACGGCACCGGAGATCGCTACAATGGAGCCCACGGACAAATCGATACCTCCGGTCGCAATCACCAGTGTCATGCCGATCGATACCAGAATTAAGGGCGCTCCAAAATTGAGAATATCAATCAAGCTGCCATACAGATTCCCTTCACGCATGACGAGGGAGAAGAAATCCGGAGAGTACAGCAAATTAAAGATTAAAAGTAAACCAAGCATACATAACGGCCAAAACAAATGATGTTTACGCATCTTGCCCGCCATCTCTTTAACCTCCTGCCATTGCTTTCATGATTTGCTGTTGATGGATCTGATCCCCGCTAAGTTCTTGCACTTTTTTGCGGTCCCGGATTACGGCAATCCGGTGGCTGACACGAATCACTTCTTCCAGCTCGGACGAAATGAACAGCACGGCCATGCCCTGCTTCGACAGAGAGAGCACCAGCTTCTGTATCTCAGTCTTTGCACCGATATCAATTCCACGCGTAGGTTCATCGAGAATCAACAGATCGGGGTTCATCAGCAACCACCGTGCAAGCAACACCTTTTGCTGATTACCGCCGCTCAGATTTTTAATTAAATGCTCCGGGTTTTTCGGATGGATATTTAACAGGTTGATGTACTTTTCGGCGATCTCATCCTGTTTCTTGCGTGAGATGGGTTTGGACCAGCCTCGTGTCGCTTGTAAAGCCAGAATAATGTTCTCCCGAATGGTCAAATCATCGATTATGCCTTCGGTTTTACGGTTCTCGGAGCAAAAAGCAATATTCTGATCAATTGCATGACGCGGCGACTTGACCGTACTTCCTGTATCTACAACGAGCAGCTTGCCTACATCCGAACGATCTGCACCAAAGAAAAGGCGAGCGATCTCGGTACGACCAGACCCCAATAACCCAGCCAAGCCCACGACTTCTCCTTTGCGAATGTCCAGATCGAATGGCTCAATTGCTCCTTTGCGTCCAAGTGCCTTAGCGGTAATTAACAGTTCTCCCGACTCCGCCTGGGCAGCATCCGCTTCCTTCGGAAGCTCCTCAAGCACCTCGAGCTCCTTGCCGATCATCTTGAGCACCAGTTCCATGCGTGGAAGTTCTGCGGCTATGTACTCTCCTTCCAATTCCCCGTTACGGAGCACCGTTAGACGATCCGACATTTCGTATACCTGATCAAGAAAATGAGTAACAAAAAGAATTGCGAGACCTTCACTCTTTAATTTGTGCATAATACGAAACAGTTGCTGAACCTCGTTTTTGTCCAGACTGGATGTGGGTTCATCCAATATGAGCACTTTTGCCGAGATGCTGAGTGCTCTTGCAATTGCAATCAGTTGTTGCATCGCGACCGAGTAGGTCTGTAAAGGAGCCTTAACGTCGATGGACAGATGTAATCTGTCTCGCAGAATGTTCTCCGCATCTTTGTTCATTTGCTTCCAATTGATTTTGCCAAATCGCATCGGCTCCCGCCCGATGAAAATATTCTCAGCGACCGTTAAGTTTGGACAAAGATTGACCTCTTGATAAACGGTACTGATTCCCGCCTTTTGCGCTTCAAGCGGACCGGAGATCGAAAGATGCCGCTTATCCATGGTTACCGTTCCTTCATCAATGGAATAAACGCCAGTCAGAACTTTAATAAGCGTCGACTTCCCCGCTCCATTCTCACCCATCAAGGCATGAATCTCGCCCGGAAACAAGCGAAAGCTGACGCTGGATAGCGCTTTAACCCCGGGAAATTGTTTGGTGATGCCTGTCATTTGCAAAATGGGTGCTTGCTCGGCCATATAACCCTCTCCTTTGTTATGGAAAAAAGTCATTTAGCGACAGCCTGGTCGAAAAATGACTTTTCGGTGTTATACGAATCTGCTTTTAATATTCACGTGTTGGCAATGCTTCTTTGGCTTGCTCCGATGTGAAGGTCGTCTCATCCGTAACGATTCGGGGTTCGATGTCTTTCCCGTCCACTACCGATTGAACCGCTTCCATTAATTGAGGTCCTAACAACGGATTACATTCAACGATAAAGTTGATTTTGCCATCAGCAGCAGCCTGCATCCCATCCTTCACGGCATCCACAGAGATAATGGTAATATCTACGCCTGGTTTCAATCCTGCCGCTTCAATGGCCTGAATTGCCCCAAGTGCCATATCGTCATTATGTGCATAGAGAACATCTATTTTTTTATGTGCTTTGAGGAAAGCTTGCATGACTTCTTTGCCTTTGGCACGTGTAAAGTCACCCGATTGTGAAGCAATCACTTTAAGCTTCGAATTGGAAGCAATCAATTCCATAAAGCCCTCTTGACGGTCATTCGCTGGTGCGGAGCCTGTTGTACCCTGCAGCTCAACAATGTTGATTTCGTCTTGTGTGTCCTTGTATTGGTCACTAAGCCACTGACCTGCTTTGCGTCCTTCTTCTACAAAGTCGGAGCCAATAAAGGTTTTGTAGAGGGTTTTATCCGGGGAATCCACAGCACGGTCCGTCAAAATCACGGGAATTCCTGCATCCTTCGCTTCCTTCAATACGGTATCCCAACCGGATTCTACAACAGGGGAAAAAGCAATCACCGTCACCTTCTGTTGTATGAAGGATCGCAAAGCTTTAATTTGATTTTCCTGCTTCTGCTGCGCATCGGAGAATTTCAAATCATAACCCGCTTCTTTGGCTGAATCCTGAATCGACTTGGTATTCGCCGAACGCCAGCCACTCTCCGCACCAACCTGCGAAAAACCAAGCGTAATTGTTTTGGCGCTGGCAGGTGTACTGCCATTCCCACTCGTTGAAGTTTCATTATCGGAGCCTGCTCCTCCATTGGTACTGCTACATGCCGTGCTGACCAGCATCACCATAGCCAATGTTATGGCAAGTCCCCACTTTTTTTTGGTTCGCATGTTGTGATCCTCCCTTTTTTCGTTTCACCTTGTGGTGTGACCACATTATAGAACGCTTTCATTCCGAGCTTATATGGAGTCTCATACTTTATTTATGTAATAATTTAGTAATTTCAAAAAATGGAGTTTAAAAAGTGTAATTTCTTTGTTTAATTGTGTAGTATTTAGCGATTCTCTTACATATTAGAAAATCATGTTATACTAATGATACATTTTTGATCCCTTCAGATGGAGTGGAATACGTTGAAACTCATTCAATGGATTGCTTCAAGCCTCAGGCTTAAATTACTCAGCATGTTTATCATCCTCAGTTCAGTGCCACTGATCGTGGTTGGATTGATTTCTTACCACAAATCCTATACTGTCGTATCTAATCATAACAAGGCCTCGACACAGCTGGTTGCCGACCAGCTTGCCAGGAACATTGACATCTTGTTTGAGGATACGGAACGGCTGCTCGAACTGGGCAAGAACCCGCAAGTGCTTCAATACTTGTATTCTCAATCGGAGTCCTACCCAGAAGCCAAAGCCATCCTTCAGACATACAATCTTTATCGGGAAACCTACAAGTATGACAAGGTACTTAATATCTCATTCGTGAATTTTTATGGAAAAGGCATAAGTGAACGAAAAGGCGTGTTCAAGCTGGAACGAAATCCGCTGCGTAACCCGTACTTCAAGTATCTAATACAGTATCCGGATGCCATTCTGCGCATCCCTCATTCTGCAGCCTATGCCGAATATAACAGGCTGGATGGGTTTGCTTACCCTAAACAGAATGCGCTTTCAATTATAACCACGGTCAAAGAGCGAATTACGCATGAGGTCATCGGGTTCATCGTGATTGATTTGAATGATTTGTTCATTGATGATTTTTTGACGAATACCCCCATTAAGGATTCCGGTTTTTTCTATATTAGTGATCAATACGGAAATACACTCTTTAGGCCGGATGTCACCCCGGCATCCATAACCATGATGGATCAGATCCGATCGGTCCCTTTACATCTACAGCACGACAGCTTTATCCTGTCTGCAGGATCCAAGCCCCAGTTTGTTGTATACAGCACCTCAAAACAGACCGGATGGAAAATGATCGGGGTAGCTCCTTATCAGGAAATCATTGCTGAGGCCAATAGCATTCGCCAATTGATCATCATTACGGTTTTGTTAAGTGCTTTCTTTGCAATATCGTTATATTTTTTCCTGAATAACCGACTGATTCTTCCCATCCGGATTCTGATGAACAAGATGCGTAAAGCTGCAAACGGTTACTTGGAAGCCAAAGTCACACCACACGGCTCGGACGAAATTGCTGATCTGGGCAAAAGCTTCAATGTGATGCTGGATAAGCTCAAAATGCTAATTGAAAAGAGCATTCGAGAGAATGAACAGGTGAAAATAGCTGAACTACGTACGCTGCAAGCTCAGATCAACCCTCATTTCCTGTATAACACGTTGGAATCTATTCTATGGATGGCTGAAGCAGAGAAAAAAGAAAATGTAATCAAACTTGTGCAGGCCCTCTCGAAGTTCTTTCGTTTGAGTCTGAACAAGGGATTCGACTGGGTATCCATTCAAACCGAGCTTGAACATGCGCGAAGTTACTTGGTTATTCAACAGATGAGGTACCACGATATTCTCACCTACGAGATCAGCGTTGATCGTGAGCTTCAGGATTATCCCATTTTGAAGATGACGCTGCAGCCCCTGATTGAAAACGCGCTCTACCATGGGATCAAGAACAAACGCGGTCAAGGGCTGATATCCATACACGGGTATGTAGAGGACAATAGCATCATTCTCACCGTACAGGATAACGGAATTGGCATGTCTGCGGATCGATTGGCACAATTACGTGAAGAGCTGGAGAAGCCGGCAGATTCCCGTTCACCCCAAGATGACGAGCAGGAAGGCGGATTTGGTCTGCTCAATGTACATCACCGGATTCGACTCTATTTTGGACCAGCTTATGGTGTTGAAATGGAAAGTACGTATATGGAAGGCAGCACATTTATGATTCGTATCCCCAAAAGCAAGGAGGTTAACCATTGAAAAAGGTGATGATTGTGGATGACGAAATTGGAATTCGGGAGAATATACGGAGCTGCATCGATTGGGAAAAGGAAGGTTTTCACTATTGCGGGGATGCACCCGACGGTGAGCTTGCGTTGCCTTTAATTCATGAATGGGCTCCGGATATTCTGATTACAGATATCAAAATGCCATTTATGAACGGATTGGAACTGACCTCCATCGTTCGCACTCAACAGCCTGATATCAAAATCATTATTATGAGCGGTCATGATGAATTCAGCTATGCCCAGGAGGCTATCCGACTTGGTGTGACCGAGTACTGTCTAAAGCCCATTAGTGCAGCAGAGCTAATCCAAATGCTTCATAAGGTCAGCAAACAAATGGATGAAGAACATCAACGCATGACAAACCGGACGATCACCAAAGAAAAACTGCTGGCCGATCTGTGCGGAGGACTCATCGGTACAACCGATGCGATTGAATCAGCCAAACAACTCTCACTTCCTCTCTCGGCCAGGTATTATACAATTGTCATTATCGACGTTCGATTAACAGATGATTCACCGGACCCGGAATCCCTGATGAAGAAGCTGCTTCCCATACTGGAGGAAACTCGCGATCCCCACGTTGAACTTCTTCCATACATTCGAAGCCGGACCGAGTTGGTGCTTCTGCTCAAGTATCACTCCGATGACAGCATATCCATATATCTGGAGCAGCTTCGCGGGCGGGTTCGTATGGAACTTGAGCATACGTTCAAATGTAATATTATTCTGGGCATTGGCAGTCAACAGGAGCGTCTGCAAGGAATTCATGTCTCGTATCTGGAAGCGGAGGAGGATAAATATATTACCCGGCTCACCCTTCAGAACAGAGCTTCTCTACGTGAAATTAACCTGGATGAGCAAACGACTCTTTTTCTCGGCAGGAATTCGTTTCTTGAATTTCTCAAAATCGGCAGCCCCAATCAGCTTGACCATTTTGTGCAGGAGTTTGCCGCTCCATTACAGTCCTTCGACTGGAAGTCCTCCTCGTATGGCTTCTATCTGTTGAATGATCTTACGCTGGAGTCGTTTCGGCTCGCGAATCAGCTGTTCCGCATGAGTGACCATTCGGATGAGAACATTACTTCCCTGCAACAGACGATTCGGAAGATTACGAGCTGGGAGGATTGCACCCAATACATGTGTTCCCTGCTTAACCTGTTATGGCAGAGAAGAGCAGCGTGTTCTGGAAAATACAGTGATGTCATTGATCAGGTGAAAGCTTATCTATCCCGTGAATACAATAACGAACAGGTCTCGTTGAAGATGATTTCTGCACACGTCAGAATCAGTCCAAGTCATTTAAGCAAGATTTTCAGTCAAGAAACTGGTCAAACGATAACGGAGTATTTAACCCAGATTCGAATCGGCAAAGCCAAGGAGCTGCTGAAAACAACCAACAACAAAACCTTTGAGATTGCTTACAAAGTTGGTTACAACGATTCTCACTATTTTTCTAATATATTCAAGAAAACAACAGGTTTTACACCAAGAGAATACCGAACTCAAGGGACCGAGGAATCGCAGGCCAGACCAGCAGATATGAGAAAAGAGCAAATGTATGAATAAAGCCAGATTTGCACTTTTACTTACACTAATACTTGTGTTCCCGATGATCATTTCATCCGGTTCGGCACACATTCGCCCACAACAGATGGCTACAGCATTTCCTGCGACTTCACCTGTAGAGAAATCTGCAGCGAGCAAAACTTTCGGTATTATCTATCCAATGACGTATCCAACCTATGAGATGATCACGAAGGATGCAACGGAGTATGCAGGGAAACAGAATATCACGTTAATTGTAAACGCACCTGATGAAGCCAATACCGAACAACAGATCCGTATCATGGAGAATATGATCAAACAGCATGTGGACGGGATAGCTATATCTCCTGTGGATGCTGCTGCACTTACACCGGTTATTGATGCAGCCCAAGCTGCAGGTATTCCTGTCATTACATTTGAGTCAGATGTCCCATCCAGTCATCGAATCGCTTATGTGGGCGCCGATAACTATCTCACTGGCCAGCAGTTCGCGATGACGACTACACGACTCCTGCATAATCAAGGCATGATTCTTGTCGAGAATGGTTTGGAGGAGATGCAAGGTTTGCAGCAGCGGCTTAATGGATTCATTGATTATATCCGCAGTGAAACAGACATCGAAATCTTGGAAGTTCGTTATCATCAAGGGAATGAAGATCAAGCCATGTCCGATATGGAGAACATGATTCAGGCTCACCCTCACTTCAATGCAATTATCGGGCTCGATTTTGTTTCTGTCTCTGCCTCTACCCTGATCTGGAAAGCAAAAGGCCTTAACCGGCATTTAATCGCGTTCGGTGATAGCCCGACCAGTGAAAACGGGTTGCTCAACGGTCAATTGTCTGCCGTTATTTCGCAGAATGAAGGAGTCTGGGGTACCAAAATGATGGAGACCCTGTTACTCGCTAGCGACGGTGTGCCTGTGAAGGAATTTATTGATACGGGAATCATCGAAATAAACCATGAAGGTAGTAATTAAGGGAGGTCCTACTGTCATTCTGATGACAGTAGGACCTCCCCTTTTAAATTTTCGTACACGTAGTTATTACATCCGTTCATGGAAGTGTTTCTCAAGAAAGATGACTCTCAAGTATGATGATCCTTTTGAGAAGTCATTTTTTCCATTCATTTTCTAATATGCTCATCTCGATTAGATTCCAGAATGTATCTTCATATCTTCTCGCATCACGAATAAGTCCTTCTTGTACAAAGCCCGCTTTTTCATAACATCGGATGGCTGAGACATTAAAATCAAATACGCCCAGACTGATCCGGTGCAACTTCTCCTCTTCAAATCCAATTCGAAGTGCCTCATTGATCATTTGCTTTCCATAACCTTTACCCTGATATGGCTTACCAAGAAGTACCTTACCGATACGCCCTGAACGATTATATCGATCGATACCGCCAAGAGCAATATGACCCACAATCTCCTGAGTCGATTCATCCATCACTTTATAAATGAACTTATTTGAAGTGTTCTTATCATTGGCGCCATGCAAATAATCAGATAGCTGCTCTCTGGAAAGTGGATATTGGAACTGAGGGCCGGCCCACTGGAGCAGAAATGCTTCATCCCCACTCCATTCGATCAGTTGATCAAAATCTTCCGGTTCAAAGTATTGGAATGTAATCATGTGTATCCGCCCCTTCTTTTTTTATGTCATATCATAACCTATTTCAGTTCTCTTGTATCGTCATAATTATGAGTTTCATCAAACGCTCTGTTTCTTATATTCATTTCACGAATGTAGTTTCTGACAACATTCATTGTACTAATTAAACAGATAACTCCACCCAAAATACATATCGCGGCTATCCAATAATTCAGTGCAAAATTCACTTGATAATCACTCGGAGTATAACTGCCAGCTGCTGCTGACTGGAATGCTGCATAGCCTAGCTTGGGAATCACCTCTTCAATCATTTTCGAGATCGTAATAATCACAATTCCTAACATGATAAAGAGTAATGAGAAAATAATGTGTACATGCTTCAAAGACAAGCTACCTCCTTTACAATCCACATCGCGTGTGTTTTGGCACTACTTGCATCTTAGAAGCCGAACGACTTCGCCATCAATCAGCCCTTCACTTACGCTGTGAAAACCAAGTGATTCATACAGATTTCCGGCGATACCATTTTCCGGCCTGTGTCCAAATCATGATGCGTTTACAATTCAGCGATTCTTTCATTAGATCAATCAACTTCCTCAACGCTTCTCTTCCATAACCTCAGCAATCCAATATACAACTGGCGCGGGAAACTTTTTCTCTGCTCTTCAGTTACATCCAGTTGGGTGCAAGCATACCAATTATCCACCGACACACGTTTTAAATGAATCATAAATTGAAATTCCTCCTAGTGAAAATTACACAGAGGAATCCCTCGGAACCCTTCCTTGGGGGTCCTCTGCGCTAGACAAAAACACCTCTGGCAACTCCATTTCTTCTACTCGGATTTGTATTGTTTCTCATACGACATCACTCCTCTCACGTTGTTGTGCAAACTTCTTGCGACTTCAATCACCTCAAACTAGACCCTTGATCTCTGATAGTTCAGGAGTATGTTTGACAACGTCAGCTATTTCATAAGATGCATTAGTTGCTAATGCATCTTTAACTGCCTCAGTCCCTCTTGTCTTCCAGATCGAATATATCCACTTGGAAAAACCATATGCATTCATGTGGTAACCCCGTTCCTGTATCTGCACAAACAATTTCACACTTTCCTCATACCTTTCAATATCCGTTAAAATACAGGCCAAATTATTCAACGCAATGTTGATATCTCTCTGCGAATTTCTAGAGACATTAATATCCTCCCAGCTACCGACCACTTCATCTTTTCTTGAAATAGGAATTGCTCCATCATTGATTTCATCAATCCAGTCCATCGTTTCGTTTATAAGAACTTCAACTCCCGCAACCTCCCCGGCATGATGCAGATAGGCCAGACGCTGTTTGTTGTATGTAATTCGGGCAAAAAGAATATTGGACCATGTCTCATCTTCTTGTATAAGCTGGTTCATATTTTCAAGCACACTGTCCATTTCACTGTATCTCTCCAAAACCCAAAGCGAACCACCCAAAGCCCGATGACTCTCGAACCGAACACCTCGGTTGGTATCCAACTTCGGGGCATGATCACAAGCATACTGGTACCAATCCATCCAATGATCAAAGTAGTTCCCCAGAGATAATGACAACGCTTGTGTCGAATCCGAAACGATCCAGTGTAACTGCTCCGGGGCGAGGTTTTTTCTCCCCCATTCGAAGAATTCCCGGTGATTGGCATAAAGCGGTTCCGGCTCTCTTAACAAGGCATAACCATCTGAAATATTCCAGTAGACCCAGCCTCGTTCATGGACAGACAATTTCCTGGATTGTTCGAAGTTTTTCAGTAACTCAATCATACCCTGATGATCCCCTCGAACTACTAATTCCTGAAAAGATTGAACGATATTCATCCCCATCCTCCGTCCCTAATTAGTTTCAACCCAGTTATGTCAATGGCTTCGTGCCGCAAGCTGTAATGAAATTCATCATGGCATAGGCTTCCGGCGAATGATTTATCGCTTCAGAAGCTTGTTGCAGCTGAGCAAATTCCTCCGAACTGATCACACCTTTTTCAGCAAAATGTACAAAACGATTAAGATTAAACTGGTGCTTAAACCCTTCTATGCCTAACAGATCACTATGTTGAAGGACAGAATCAATGTCAACATCGATGTATCCGCTCTCAGAAAGGAGACGCGGCAGACTTCTACCAATTAAACGATTACCGCCGTGTTGTGCTACATAGTTCGAAATTTTCATTAATACCGTATGCAAAGCAGGAACATCAGGATTCACTGCTCCAAAAACGCCGTCATCCACATCAATAATAGCAAGACGGCCACCAGGCTTCAGCACACGATATATCTCTTTTGCAGCTTCGTCAGGATTGTTCAAATGAAGAAAGATAAGTCTTGCCACGACAAAATCAAAAGAATCATCCGGCAGATCCATCTGGTAGATGGAAGACTCTACAAATTGCAATCGCTTGGAAGGAATATTTTTCAGCCGTTCTTTGGCTTGTGCTTGCAGTGAACGATCAATCTCAAGCGAGGTAAGCTCGCTGTCCGGCAGACTGTTTAATAATTGCTCTGTAATGTAACCTGGTCCGCTTCCGACCTCCAATACACGCATTCCATTTTTCAAACCATACCACTCTAGATTTCGGAATTCTTTGGACCACCCCATGACCGCCTGCATCTTTAACCTCTCTAATTCCTCTTGTAAACTTAACACTGCCGTTTGGATACTGTATGTTGAACGCGGATCACTCATATATTCCCTCCTGTTCTTCTGTGGAAAAATAAAAACATCTAATACGACGTATAACAGGCCTTAAGTTACTTAAAAGCGTCATGCGGAAGGACAGCATGCACACCCTTCACGCCATTCACAATTTGGGTGATACGCAGATCAATTACCGCGCTTCCAAGTGCAATCGCTTCCACTCGATCTAGTCCGTACAACTCACCCATCAGATTGAGCATCCCGTCTAATGCTTGAACCGTAGCCTCATTCAGATCTTCATGAAACCCGAAGGTAATCCAGCCGGACGGCGTATGTGCACGAGGATTGGTCAAAATCATATCATTAATCACGTTGATCGTGATATCGACAACCTCCATTGGACATTCAATGGCCTGACAGCTGACTTCACCGTCCCCCTGCCGTGCATGACCATCACCAATCGCGGGATAACCTCCGTCTACGGGGATTTCCTGAGTTAATTCAATTGTATGAATGGTCATCATAACCTCCACAGTTTCGGAATTCAGCTTTTCACTTAATTATCACGGTATCGAGTATCTTTATTTGCAATAACGCTCTGCTTCAAATGATCATATGAACTTCTCATCCTTTCTAATAAATAACTGTTCAAGCTCTTCTCTCGTCACTGGATGTAAAATGATATCTTGTGAATTTATCATTCGTTCTACCAGATTAGAATCTTTCACTTTACGTCCCCATTTTCTTGAAAAAGACCTCCAATCACATACCATTTCTATCAGATATTTCGTAGGCATGGGCAGAGCTTCTTTTGTATTCCTATTTACAATGCAATACTCCCAATGATGTTTGTTATGATTTTGGTGATGTAGCCATGCGTTCTTCCATCTTAGATGGGTGTCTTCATCCTTCTGTTTTGAATAAAAATGAATTGCATAGGGAATAAATTCTTGCGGAAAGAACTTTGATATATCATGAATTAAACCTTGCACATACAGACCTTCTTGCCAACATTCGATCAGCACGTTCAATTTATGCTCAACAACATATAGAAAATACCTCCAGTATGCGGAACGAATGGTCACCATCTCCCATAACGTTGTGTTTAGAACAGCGCTGCAATAATCTTCTCGGCACATTCTTCAGGTGTATGCACACTCGTATCCACCGAGAAACTATACTGAATGTCGGAAGCCATGATTTGATGCTGCTCATCCGATTGCTCTTCTCTTCGATCCCCACGTTCGATGTTCCGCTGACGGCAGATGTCGAGGGGGCAATATAACTCAACGATATCCAGTGGAAACCCTTCAAAAATCTGTTTGACTTGTTCATAATGCAGCGCGAGCTCCGGTCTTTCCACAAGAATGCCATCAATCAGAACATGCTTTCCATGGTCTGAAAATACTTTTGCCGTATGATACATCATTACAGTCGCTTCACTCAGATACTTCCAGTAATCCGTCTGAAGATGTTTATCACCAATCGTATTTTCAAATAAATCATTAGCCACCACATAGAAAAACGGATCATCGTATGATTGCATCGCCTCTACAATTGAAGTTTTACCAGAGCTGGTTACACCGTTCAAAAATATAATTTTTCCTTTTTCCATGATAGTCATCTTCCTTGCTTAAGTATAATTTTATAAACGTAATACAGCGTGTACTACGTGTGTTTCATTGATTTTTTGAGCAGCATGATCTGTCCAATATGATAGGCATTATGAATACATAGATTTGATATAACTCCCCACCATGGCGCGTTGAAATAGGAAGGGATTTCACGGGTCAATTTATGTTCTTCGCTATCTTCAAGTGCCCTGTTCCAATCACCAAAGACGGTTTTTAGTCTATGTAATGTCTTGCCCCACTCCACATCATTCAAGTTAGACAGATCTATGTCGAATGTATCCTCATTATTCACTGAATTCTGCCCGTCGACCTGTTCGACAATATATCTCTCAAGCCACTTCTCATTCCAGAAAATAAGATGATTGACAATCGCCCAAATGGAATGCTCCCCCTCATTCTTTACATAAGCGGCTTCCGCCGCATTGAGGTCTGTCAAAATATCATGAAGCGGAATAAACCAGCTCTTGTCATGATAACAGGCGTTTAATTGGTCTATGAGAATAGCTTTGTAACTCATCGCTGCACCTCACTCAGATTAATATCATCATTTATCCGTTCATTGACTTCGCAATCTTCATCACAAGATCTTCGGACATATTTCTGCCAATGATCTCGTATTGCAAAGCCTTCCCATGCACGTCCTCTTCGATCCATACCAATTGGGAAGTTTCGTTATTGAAAATATAAAATGCTTGTACACCACGTACAGCTGCTTGTTTAACCTTAGTACCATCATGATCAGGCAATGCGATTCGGCTTTTTGTTGTCCCGAAAATATTAAGTTTATAACCACCGTATTCTTTATACGTGATGCTGATGCCCACAACCTTCTTATTGGGCTTCAGGTCTCGTATCACTACATTTCTACCTGACCTGTTACTTTCTTCAATCATTTCATCGATTTCTTGCGGAGTTAAATTATCAAATCCATAAAATACATGAATGGCATCTATATCAGAATCAATCGGAAATTTCGGCTGCCATGGAGAATAATGTTTCTGCAATTGTTCCAAACCGTCTTCCCATGGAATAGCTGCATAATTGGTCTGTTGCGTGAATTGATTCTCTATAACATCTGCAGTGTAAATCGCCTTCCCGTCACCTGGCTTTAAGTCAATGACGATCCGGTCAATCGCATTATCATTGCGTAAGGATTCAATTTGAATTTTTCCAAGCACATCTCCGCTTTTGTTTTTGATATCCATTGGTCCTTCACTCCTTTGCTTTCAAAAATACCTTTCTGATCTTCATACAATAGAAAGCTGAGCCCTACAGAAGATAAAGCGATCATTAGGACTCCAAACATGCAAATGGTCGGCAAGATATCCTCGTAACCATAACTTGTCGTTTATTCGTCTGAGATAAAAACCTTTTGGAAATTCATGATTCTCCGTAAGGGCTGCAGATGCTATGGTAATGGAGCCGGACGGAGCTTTGTTACCCTCTGAAATATTGGTAGAACATATCTCGGGCTGATCCAAATGTTGCATTCTTAGATAAGGTCCTAACTCGACCGGACAACATTCTAGCCCAAGATCATTTGCTCTTCGAAAGAGCTCAAAAGTCGTAGCACCATTCGAAAATCCAAGCTGTCTGATGGTTAACTCAACCGTTTGCAAGCTTTGCTTTGTACTGGAAACTATAAATCTTTCATCATTTAACAACTGTTCTCCATATTTATTCAATGAAATAGAGTATTGGTCCAGTTTCTGAATAAGCTGTGGCTTTGTTAAGCCGCCAATGTCTACCGTTCTTATTTCAACTGAACAGTCAGGGTATACGTTTTCATCTACAATCAACATTTGTATCCCCCTAATCAAGATTACTTCTATTTGACTTTATATTTAAAACGCAGTTACTCATCTAGTTCTGAATCCGTTTACATACAAATGCTCAGTAAATGATAGCAGCAAACCAAGGCTCCTCAGAAATTCAATTCACAATCACGGTGTTCCCACACATCAAACAAGTTACCGTCCAGATCTTCTAACACAAAAAACTTCCCATACTGTCCCTCATCACTAACAGCCCCTACTTTCACATTCTCTGATGTTAAGTAGTCATGTAAAGAACCAATGTCATCAGTGAAAAATGTAATGACCCATCTCTTTTTCTGATGCACTTCAAATGTCGCTCGTGTTTCATTGTCGCTTTGAATCAAGTCCAAAATTGGGCGATCACCCCGAAATAAACTCAAATATCCTTCGCGTTGGTGGCGAATGTTAAATCCAAAATGCTTTACAAACCAGGCAGCTGACACTTCCAAATCTTTCACTGGAATTACATTATATGCTATGCCTAGAATTCTTCCTTTCCCCATTATGTTACCTCCACACTTGAAATGTATAAAACCCTACCACCCTTGCGATGTTATACAAGATTTAATTTGAGCAATATGATGTTGCCCATGCCATACAAATCTTTGAATAGCGATATCCAATGACATTGTACCTAACACTTCTGTTCGGAGTTTTCGTCTAAACTGATCGGGATGTAAACCAGACAATAACGTGAGAAATCGCTTGTGTAGTATATCCATCAGCAAAATTGAATCTTCGATGGGCGTATTCCTGTAATCATGTAATGATGCCCATAAATCCTCTCGATATGAGCTTGCCATCGGTTCATCTTCAGTCAAGGCTCTCTTAAATCTGATATAAGCGTTCATGTCATTGTCCGCAAGGTGGTGCACAATCTGTGTGAATGTCCAACCGCCATCACGATAAGGAGTACGTAGTTGATCATCATTGAGTTGTTGTGTAATCTCTCTTAAGGTCTTCGTAATTCCGGGAATTTGACCTATGATGTGGATTCGGTCCTCATTAGAGAATTTAAGACTTGGCTCAAAGTGTCCTATCGGAAAGCGTATTTTTTCATCCAAGGTTGATCACTACTCCATTTCTCTACTATAGAACCAAATCATATCCAATATAACCCACAATGTTCCATTTGCGAAGTGTAAAAGCAAAAAAAGAAGCAACCTTTGTTCCCGGGCTGCTCCTTATATTACACCACTCTCATATCTGTATTTGGATTAGAAAACTAGCACAATTAAACCTGAGTTACGAAGGTACCATTATATAAAAAGCGCCCCTATCTTGGGTAGAATGGTGTTTGTCTAGAACATCGCCAACCAAGAGAGGAGCAACTTTAAGGTACAATCTACCATAATGAGTGACCTTATTCTGAAAATTCAATCAGAAAAGGATGGCTTTTCTCATCTAATGCATTATGAATTCTGTTATAGAAATTCCCCCAAGTTATCATTTGCTGAGCTTCTTCTAAAGTAAAGTAGCCAACCTCTTCACTTTCATCACTGGTAGTTAAAGCTCCACCAATCGGTTTTCCAGTAAATATATTGTTGCATACGCCGCGCGTTATATTCTGATACAAACCACAAAATTTAATTAATTCAATGTCAATCCCTGTTTCCTCTTTCACTTCTCGAACTGCTGCCTGCCTAATCGTCTCTCCTTCTTCAACACAACCTTGAGGCATTTCCCAACCTCTTCGACCTTTCATGAGTAAAATCTCATTATGTTCATTGAGAACGATTACACTAGCAGAAACGATAAATTTCATTCTAATTCCTCCTATGTTGGTTTAAATAACCACTCTTCCTCGAATAGCTATAGCTAAATCCCTAGAACTGAAACATAATCTTGAGTTGTTAATTGCTCTTTAATCCATACAACAAACTCTATGATTAATTCACGAAGTTTCTGAACACTATTGAGAAAATCTTGTTGAAACTCATCTTTAGAATTGCCGAAGAAGAAATATACATGTTCATTTATTAATTCAATTGTTACTTTTTCATCAAGGAGATTAGCAAACGTTCTCAAATCCTCAAGGATCACCTCCCACGTTTTCCGATGTATTTCGTTAAATGCATAATGATCATATCCAGAAAATATATTTTCTATTGTTTTCTCTATATAGCCGAATACTTCCTCATCAAAGTAAATTGAGTTCTCATTCCAACATTGCCCAAGGTACTTCCTGGGTAAAACTTCAATATAACCAGTTCCTTCAAGTTCTTCACTATTTCTTATTATCTTCATTGTTCACCCTCGTTAAATAATTTCGTCGATTTCACATACTTTTCTGTATATAAGACCCAGCGTATGCTGGGTGTACTGCGAATGAATGTCGAGATTCTTGCACCCTGTTACAAGTCACTACTTCTGTATTCACTTATGTGATCTTCTATCGCTTCATCTAATTCGTTCTTTAATTCTTTATGATCTTCCCAATATCCTTTATTCACTTTAAACAAGGAACAAAATAAATCCTTGATATAGATGTCTCCTGATTCTCTGTTGAAACTTCTGCTGACAGAGGGACGTATATCTCGATGTGTGAATGCTGAGTTATGGTATTTCACTACCTTCATTGAGCAAACTAATCATTTTCCTGTTGGTTTTTAAGATTATCACTTTGTCTTTATAAGGGGACAAGAAACTACAGATCTCTTTTCGATTTGTACTATTAAATTTATGATTCCAAACAAGCATTTCAATTAGTCCTCTTAATGTTTGCTTGTATATAGATCTTTCAACGCCTATTCCTTGTTTAACAAATCTCATGATAAATCTAAAATGTCGAATCAACACATTAGTATCTAGGTAATAAATTACATCTGCTCTTGAAAAGCTATCAGAAAGCCATTTATAATATACTCCCTCTACAATCCAACTATCATTATCAATTATTTTATGTAGTAATTTATCTCTCACGTCTGGAGAATTCTTTCCTGAAAACTCCACTTTACTGCTCCACATGACTGTATCTAGTTCGTAAAATTTTATATTTAACTTCTCTGATAAAACTTGACCAAGATATGTTTTTCCACTACCAGTTGAACCTATAATATGAATTCTTAAAGGTCTAGACATAATCAGCTTCTCCTCTTTAATTTATTGCAGTGATTTCTAATCACCTTCCTGTTTTCATGCAGTTCAACAAACTTGGAGGTGTCTACCATAATATCATCTTCTAAATCCATCCAGCAGACCAAGACTCCATTAGGAGCTGCTGCTTGAATATTATGTTATACGACAGAATCTCATCTTTGAGTAACCAGAAGATGTTCTTATCCCATCATTGATCTTCTATATGCTCCAATAGATCTCCGGGCTGACATCCCAATGCCGTGCATAATTTATCAATTACTTCTAACGATACGTACTCATTCGTATTGAGTTTTGCCATCGTTGCCGATGAAATCCCCGTCATTTTCAATAAATCCTGCTTCTTAATCTCCCTGTCAATCAATAATTTCTGAAATGGTTTATAACTTATCATCTGGTATCCCTTCATTTCCGAATTGAATTTTTCTTTAATTATATGAAATTATATTTTCTTAATCAAAAATATATTTGACATGTCTTGACTATCAATTTCATTATGATAAAATAATATTTAATAAGTTGAACTTTTATTCGCAAAATAAAACATAACGGATGGTGATCATTTATGCACAATTCTTTAGAAGTCCTACTTGATTCTTTGATACGTAATCGGATTGAAGCTCTATATATATCGATCTTCTCAAAAATAACTCCATCTATAATCAATACTCTTCCGATCGGAATCTTTACTTCAAACAGTTACATGAGCTTTTACCTCAGGATATGCATAAAACTCTATTTCTTTACGATGACGCAGACCTTTCTGTTCAAGCAATCTTAGAACGTGAAATCTACTTACAAGGTTTTAAGGATGCTCTTCAATTACATAATGAATTAAATATATCATCTAATTGAGAGCCAAATGGCTCTCTTTTCATTTGAGTCTGTCGAAAACGTTCCTGTATTCACGACGCCCACCGACTTAAGTCCCCGCTAGGATTCGGCCGCGGTGCGGATGTGTCCGATGACTATGATTCCTTGCTACTGAAATTCCTCCCCATGCTATACCATATCTGAAATAAACATGGCTTTTGTGCCTTCTTCTGACTTAAATCCAAATAATCCATAGAATTTTTCTGCACTATCATAGGATATAAGCACTTTTGTTTTGATATTAGAATATCGACTAAGCATTTGTTCCATCATTCTCTTTCCAATTCCTAATGATTGATATTCTTTGTGTACTAACATGTAATGAAAATATACTGTCATCACGCCGTCAGACAATGCATTTATTAAACCAACTAATTTGTTATCATCCCATGCAGTAATAACTGTATGCGAGTTGTTTATTGCTTGTCTAAGATCTTCTGGGAAATCTCCTGATTTCCAGTCCACCGAATGAAACAGTTCTTGAATTGCCTGTGTATCAATGTCTTTTATTTCTTTGAACATGATTGTCATTATATTGCTCCTATGCTTGTTGTTTGGATTGGGGGTATTGGACAACGTTTCTATATTCAAGAACCCCGAGGGGGATGTTTGCTGAGCATCTTCTCGAAATCCATCCGCAGCCCCAGGCTCCCAAAGAGCAATGCTTGAATATTATGTTATAGAGATGGAATCGCTTCTCGAATTGACCTTCACGATTTATTTTTCTCCTGGTACGTATTTAATCAAATCAGATAATTTACAATTAAATGTATCGCATAGCTTGAATAAGGTTTCCAGCTTTGTTGTTTCTATATTTGTTTCCCTATAGAGCTTATTGATCGAATTCCGGCTTAAGCCCGATTTTGCCATCAATTCTGTTATATCATCTATTCGGTGTTCTGCCATGAGTTCTCGTATATTACACTTGATTATGTTCATCTTTTCCCCTCCGTAATTCTATCTTATGGAGTGTCATAGGGAGCCCACTCAGCTTTCTGCGGAGACAGATCAATACTCTAAAACACTTCGTGATGCTTTGCCCGATCAACTTCAACATACAGTTTTTCTTTATGAAGACGCACAAATCTCACTCCAATCCATCCTAGAAAGAACTATCTACATACAAGGTTTCAAAGATGCCTACAACTATTTAGTGAATTGCAGAATTCTAGTATTTAGAGGGTTATATGACCCTCTTTTTCTATTGTTTTTGATTCTGTCGTATAACGTCCTGCACGTTCACGAAAATACCCAGCCTTAGATAGCTCTTATCTTAGGCTGAGTCATGTTTTCTGAATGTTCTTCCATGATTATACATCTTACAACCAAGGCGTGGTATCCCCGCAGCTTGAATACATTGTTATGTGCCGTTACTGACTTCGAAGCAGTACCTAAATACCTTTGATCCAGATTCCAATTCTATTTTGTACTTTGGTATAAAAACTCAACTTCACCATCTAGCAAATATCGATATTCAAATAATTGCATTGTTCTTTCCCTAATTCTCTCCCGTATAACCGTTGTTAGGCTTACTGATCCTTTTGATCCAAGGTAACCATTATCAATAAATGTCTTCTCTACAAATTTTGTTTCCCTTAAGTGATGCTGTAACCATTCTTTCTGCGATTCAATTAGTGCTTCTTTTGATTCTCTATCCAACTTAGAAAGAAGCATTTTATATATTTGATTCAACTCATTATCCCAAATCTCTGTATATTTGCTTTCAAATGCCCCCCATTCCAATGTTGTAATAATCTCTTTGGAATTTTGAAATTCATTAAATTCCACTTCATAATCATGATCTATACGATTTCGAAGCATTTCATCATAAAATTCTCCTTTTAAATCAAGGTTCCCAATGCTCATGGGTAATATTTTTTTATTGTTAGCAGTATCTGATAGACCTTCCGTTATTTCTTTTGATTCTGTTCCATCACCTGTACTCACAACATCAGGAGGCAGTTCAGAATTCATTTTTGATTTAGTTTCGCTGTTCAAGGTAGTCGATTGACTACTATTTTGGCAAGATGAAAACACTATTGTAATAAAAACTAATAAGAGTATCTTACCTTTCATAAATTATCTCCTTTAATGGCGCATAACGTTCCTGTATCCACGACCCTCCCACCAACTTAAGCGACCAATTGGAGCGGCCGCGATGCGGCTAGTCGTACGGATGTGTCCGCTGATTCTCTTCCCTGCCGATTGCTTCTTGCAGACCGAGGAGCTTTTAGGCGCCGAAGCACGGATATAATGTTAGAAACTCCCTCAACTTATGCCCTCAAAGTCCTTAATGAGTCCTGTTGCTTTCCCAATATTATTTAGTCCCCATTGAGCATATTCTTTCGCATTCCTATTATTACCTTGAAATTTATGTGTTCTTGCAATTAACAAAACCAGCCTTAAATCAAGTGGAGCTCCAAAATCTTCAATCTTCTTAGATCTAGCTATTATCTCGGCCAATGAAATTGATGTAATCATCCTAGGATCATTAAATTGAGAAAAATAACTCATTCCTTGATCCAAAAATAACTCCGTATTGAAACCATCTTTCACGCTCCATAGTAAAAAATCTCTTCAGCCAATTTGCTTTTTTATTAAGACGTTTTCTGAATTCACAATCATAGGTCGTGATTTCATTTGAAGACTTAGATTCACCAATAGAATTAGGGAGAAAATCTAGATACACCCCCATCTCCATAACACAAGATCCACCGGATTTATATGCCTAAATCACCAGAGTGTAAATAAAGTGATTATCAGTTTTCTTAACAAAATGATGATCGGTTCCCATAAACCCAACCTCATGTAGTTTTGGAACAAAATACACCCTAATTAGCTTTATAAAATCTTTAGTATTCACGTTTTCATATCCTTTGTGAGATTTTCGAAAACGTTGTTTTATTCACAAACCCGAGAGCTTAAAGAGCACCAGCGATTGGGTCGAAGATCTAGCATCATAGGAGTTGTCTGTCTGATACGACTTCCTCGAAATATCTCTGGCAGACCAAGGGGCGTTAACCCCACAGCGTGAATAATTTGCTATCGGATGTCTTAGTTCCATTGAGCAACCTACAGATTCTTTCCATATTCATTAAGTACTTTATTTACAAATTCGGTCTTCCCATCCGTATAAGACTGACGATTTTCTCCATATTTAATAGCAAGTTCTTTCTTTAGATTGGCATATTCGACTACAAATTCGGGATTGCTAATTAATGCATCTCTGAACGATATATGTCTTAATAACTCTTTTCTCTCTTTATTACAAACATATAAATGATGTTCAGGTTTCTGTATTTTTACTATACTATAAGGAACATTTGCATCTTTTCTTGCGAAAGCTTCTCTGTTCTCAACACCCAAATTCCCTTCATGATAGTAACCTAAACTTTCTAATCCTTGAATTACATCTGGAAGCAAGTCCATAGAATCAATTACTACATCAATATCTAAAATAGGTTTTGCCGCTAGTCCAGGTGCTGCGGTACTACCAACGTGCTCAATTCTAAGTACTAGATCCCCGAGTCTTTGTTCTATGATGGATTTTAAATCAGAAAACATTTCAGGCCATTCATTGTTGTAATTTTCAATAATTATTGTTTTTTTACTCATCCTTGAGATGCCCCCCAAAAATAAAGTATTTACGAATATTTCAGATAACATTACTGTATCTACGAACCCGAGAGTCTTAAGTGACCGAAGCGAACGGGTCGCCAGACTTATGCTCACAGGGTTGTCAGGCTGTTTTCACTTCCCTGCCATAACTTCGGCCGGGCCTAAGGTGTTAGCACGCAGAGTGAATACGTTGTTATAAGCCCCATCTTCTTCAAATCCCTCAAGCTATGGTTTACTTAAGTGTTTAATATATCTTCCATCTGTTCCGTCTTGAAGCAACTCTAGTAACCCATCTGGTACCAGTTTTACTGTCAAGTTCCCCTTAAAATAATGAAGTGGTTTCCATACTGCTTTATAGGGTTTACTTCCTTCTATTCCATCTATTTCTTCCAAATCGTAAAGTGATCTATTCATAAGTTCAGCCTCATAAATAAAATCATTTTCGTGTCCAATTTGATCCCGATAGTTGAATATATTCTCAATTACACCAATCAAGATAGGTTCTGAAATATCTGCATCAATTTCTTCTTTGACTTCACGAATTACGGTGATTTTACTACTTTCTCCATATTCAACGGTTCCCCCTATAGGTCGATAATAAGTTATGCCTACAGCCTCATCAAAAAACTCTTCTAACAGTAGTTCATCCCCTCTTCGGATAACACAAAGTGAAACTGTTCTAATCATTAATATGTCCTCCCTGCTTCTATGCAATTAGCCCACATAAATATAATTAGAGTTTGTCGTATAAAGTTCCTGTATCCACGACGTCCAACCGACTTAAGGACCCTCAATAGTCCGGCCATGAAACGGTTAGTCAGGACGGATGTGTCCGCTGATTCTCTTCCCTGCCGATTGCTTCTCGTGGACAGAGGAACTGTCAGGCTCCGAAACGTGGATATGGATTGTCAACATCAAATCAGACAACTTTTTTAAGGGCTTCTTGGCGATACTGAACAGGCGTTAAATACCCCAGTGATCCATGAATTCGGTGCCTGTTAAACCAGTTGACGTAGTCGTATAATTCCAATTCCAAATGACGGAGGTTTCGGAATTCCATCTGGTAAATAAACTCCGTTTTCATGACCTTGTAGGTGGCTTCGGCCACGGCGTTATCGTAGGGACATCCTTTCTTGCTGAGTGATCGGCCAATACCAAACGTGCCTAGAAGCTGGTCCATCGCGTGGTTCTTAAACTCACTCCCACGATCCGTATGAAACCACTGGATTTGGCTCAAGTCGCCTTCTACCGTTGAAAAGGCACGCGAAACCAGAGCAGCGTCCTTATGTGGACCTGCACTGTGGCCAATAATTTCTCGATTGAACAGGTCCATGAGCACACAAATGTAATGCCACCGATGACCGACCTTCACATACGTGAGATCGCTGACCACAAAGCGCTTTGCTTCCGTCTGATCAAACTCTCGACCCAGTTCATTCACTGTTTTCTCCTCATTACAGGCCGTTTTATGAGGCTTGAATTGCGCAACGGTGTACGTGGAGACGAGACTCTGCTCTTGCATGATTCGACCAATGCGACGTCTAGATACGATGAGTCCTCGTTCCTGAAGCTTGGCTTTTATCTTTCGTGTACCATAGACTTTTCGATTTTTGTGGAATATCTCCACAATAGCTTCCGTGAGCTCATCTTCATTTGGCTTTTCCTTTGCTTCATGATAGAAGGTACTTTTGGCGATTTCGAGGACGTTACACATTGCTGATACTGAGTATTTATCACGGTTATTCTGGATGATAGCTACTTTCGTCCCATGATCAGCGCGGCTTGCTTTAAAATGTCGTTCTCCATCCGTAGACGCTCTAGCTCTTTACGCATAGCCATTAATTCGTTTTCTTCAGGTGAACGGTTGTCTTTCTCTTTGAAAGAGCCCGTTGCCTGCGATTGCTTGATCCAGCGATCTAAAGCCGAAGCAGTGAGGTCGTATTCCTCCACAATTGCAGCTCTAGATTTGCCGTTTTCAAAGAGTTGCACCATTTGTTTTTTGAACTCGGTTGTGAATGTGCGTCGTTGTTGTTTAGGCATTGTAGAGATCCGCTCCTTAACATGATAGTTTTATTCTACAAGCCCTTATTTTTTCTGTCCAACTAAGTGTAGCCGATCCATGTATTCACGAACCCTTACTGGCTTAAGGGCCGCCATGGGCTTCCCGCGTGAATACGTTGTTATCTAAGGGGAATTTTTGTTCGAATCTGCGATATAAAAAGCTATTTAGTCTTTGGCCAATTGACAAACCAAGCATTAGAAACGTACTTATTCCACTTAATGTTTGTATATTCAGCTCTTATAATTATTTCAGAAAATTCATTATTAAAGTTTGACGCCATTCCAAATAGCTTATATAAGTTCATACCCTCTTCTGCAAGGATATCAAATTTAAGTATTTCAAAATCATTATTATGAATTAATTCAATATCTATCCTTGTATCCTTCTCCCGTTCAAAATACCCTGACTCATATCTCTCAACATTGATAAATTCTAAAGTGCATTGGTCAGTGTTTTTAGCAACATCATATGGATTTAACATATGACCAACCAATACATTAACTGATTCTATATTGAAAGTAATCTTATTCTCTTCTAAGTAAATTGATTCAACTATGCAATCATGAAAATCAATGCGATCTAGTTCATTCTTTGTGTTGTACAACTCCATCGAGTTCACCCTCATTAATTATGTTTCAAGCTCTTTCAGATAACGCTCCTGTATTCACGACTAAGTGAATGCTGGGTGTGTCTGCTGAATCTGCTTCCACGAAATCCCTCCAACAGACCAAGACTCCATGAAGAGTCGCTGCTTGAATATTATGTTAAGCGACAGATCTCATCTTCAAATAATCAGCAGATATTTTCATCCCATCATTGATCTGCTATATGCTCCAATAAATCTCCAGGCTGGTATCCCAATGCCGTACATAATTTATCGATTACGTCTAACGACACATACTCATTCGTATTGAGTTTTGCCATCGTTGCCGATGAACTCCCCTTCTCGCTTGCCTTTCGGAAAACGTTGGTGCATTCCTGACGTTCAAGCGGCTTAAATGACCGAAGGAACGGGTCGATGGACTTAGCCTGTTGCATGTATCGCCTGATACCGCTTCTTTGAAATTCTTCTAAGCGATCAAGGACGAATGCCCACGGTAGAAATGCGTTGTTATACGACGATACTTCCTTCTTCGATTCCACTAATAATATCTCTTACTTCTTTTAGATCTCTACATATAAAGTTGGGTTCTGCAATATCTGTTTTAATCTTATTTAACCGATTTAACCAGACTGTCGCTATTCCTAAAATACCTGCTCCACCGACATCGCTCATTAAAGAATCCCCGATATGTAACACCTCTTTAGGAGACAGATTGTGTCTTTCTAAGGCTTCAATAAATAATTCTGGTCTTGGTTTATATGATTTAACGTCTTCACTTGTAATTATTTCATTTACCTTTATCCCATGATAAGCTATTGCGGCTTTTACATCGGCTGTGTCAATATTCGATAATATGTAGACTTCATATCCTTGAAGAGTTTCTAGAAATGGAATTGTATCACTAAATATTTTAGGCTCACTCCAGTGATCGAATTGCTTCTGGATGATCTCATTTACATCACAGTTTGATCTATATTTAGAAATCGTCTCAGATAATGATAAAATCCCGAGTTCGCGCTGGGATTTAAATGTCTCACCATAGCTGTTTTTAAACATGCTCGAAAATATGTTCCACCAGTATCTACCTATATCACTTACTTCGCATTCTTCCACACTATTTTCTTGTATTTCCTTACAGATCAATGGGATGATATCGTCATCCTCATGAACCAAGGTTCCATAAAAGTCCAGAAATATTGCTTTAATACTCATCATCATCCCGTCTCCTTTGATTAAACTCTCTAAGCCTATTCTTCAGTATTGTCGTATAACGTTCCTGTATTAACGACCTAGCGTATGCCGGGTGTCTGGCGAATGCCGGACCAAAGGCGTATGCCCGAAGCGTGAATATTATGTTATGTGGAATCGACTTACAAACTGCTCCTGTATTTAATTATCTGCTCGTCTAATGTCCTTCTCACTTCTTCATAGATTCTAATCACTTCATTCAATTCGTTCTTTAATTCTTGATGTTCGTTCCAATATTCTTTCTCTACTTTGAGTACCGAACAAAATAAATCTCCAATATATAAATCTCCTGATCCGAATGGGTTCTGTATTAATTTTTCTAAGGCTATTCGCAAAAGAAAATCTAGATTCATTTGTTGCCCGATCAAAAGTCTTAATTCTTCATTATTCAATTCGCAAAGAGGTTTTTTCCTTAATTGATGTACTTGTATTACTAATGAGGAAGCAAAATTCGGTTCGTCCCAATAGTCGTTTTCAAGCTCTTCAAGGGTTTTGGTTAGATCGATTTGCTGCATGGTTTCACCCTCTTAAAGAAATGATTTGTGGTAAGTCACATAACGTTCCTGTATTCATGAACCCCAAAGGGTTGTCTGCTGAAATGCCCCCTGAAATCCTTTTCACAGACCAAGGCTCCAATGGAGCCGATGCTTAAATATTATGTTAAGCGTTGCTTCTGTCTTCCTGAGTTGACTTCATTGATCCTGTACTGACATAAATCTAATTTTCTTGGTTCTTATTCTTGGTATGCCAATTTAAGATCTCTTTATGCGTTCTATCAATCTTGCTGTTAAATCGTTCTTTGTACTCTTCTTTAATATCGTTGGGATCATATCCATACCATATCTCACAATTGATTAAAAGATCCCGAATCTCATCCATCGACTCTTGAGAAAGCAACATTAATATTTCCGTAGTTAAACGATCATGTTCGTCATCAGGAGCACCACCTTCAACTAGATTCACAGGATCAAATCTGTTAACGATTTCTCTTAGTTCTAAAAATGTCTTTGAATCTTTTGAGATCTTTATTTCACGATTCTCTTGAGAATTATTTCCAAATTTCATATATTCCCTCCACGATAAATCTTCGAGTCCACTTTAACGTTTAATAGGCCTAAAACCTGTAAAGTGTTTGCTTTATAGGCTTGCTCCTCGGTAATCACACCTCTTGTTCGAATCACTTCGTCGATCTTAGTAATTCCTCGATTTTGAACCGTTCTTAAATGCGCTCTTCCAGAAGTTGCGCTTAACGTTCCTGTATTCATGAACCCCAAAGGGGTTGTCTGCTGAAATCCCTCTTCGAAATCTGTCCGCAGACCAAGGCTCCGAAAGGAGCCACAGCTTGAATATTATGTTATATGTTGTCCCTGCCTTCTCTGAATCGGCTAATTACTCTATTCTTCTTTCTTAAATAATTGTTCTAAATTCATTATTCCCACATTTACTGATGTTTCGATATATCCTTTGATCTGTATAAAACTAAAGACATTCAGCGGTTCATTTATTACTTGTTCTTCATATTCCATATCTCCTATTACATGAGGAACGAATTCTATTACATCACGAGACTTTACTTCATCCAGATCAATGACTTCACCAGCTTTATTATTGATTGCATTCCTCATTTCATCAGTAAAATCGTAGTACTCTAACAGCTTTCCGTTCAGTAATTTAAAATCATTATGATACAGTGGATACACTCCAACATCCGCTTCCATTTGATTCCTCAGCCAAGGCATATAAAATCCCTTCATCCACTGCTCATCTGCAATTAAATGTGCAAAATATCCAAGCACATACAGGTTATTAGAATATGATTCATATTTATTTAAAAATTCTCGATAGTCTATGTGTCTTGTGAAGTTCTGATGTTCCCCTCTATAGAAATGAGATTCATCTTTTGTAACAACCGCATCTGGAGCAATACTGCCTTGCAAAAACGAAGTTCTGTCTTCGATATTCAATCTCTCAGCAATTTTATGGCCGATAATCAAATGCATGATTCTTGATCCCATAATATAATTCACCCCATGGTAATTGATCTTGATCTTCATGCTCTTGCAGGGATTACATATAACGTTCAAAGGTTCACGACGGGCTTCAACCTTAGATAGCTCTTATCTTAGGATGAAGTCTGTGTTGGTGGTTTACTTCTATTGTATTCACATCTTCCAAACAAGGACGAATGTCCGTTGCGTGAAACTTGTGTTATATGATGTCAGCGCCTTCTTCGATTCACATGCAAAAGGTCTTTTATTCCTTGTTAACTTATAGAGTAATTTCTTTAAGAATCTTATCCTTACTCATCTTAACTTGTTCAATCTTATGCCCAATATTACCCTCACCTGCAAACAATGACATATCGAAAAAATCCTTATTTAAATCGGACCAGTATAATTCATTTTCATCCCCGTAGACGTCTAAATGATAATTTAACTTGCCAAAATAAACTTCCACGTAACATTCTTGAATATAGTATTTGAAGTCCATTAAATGATGTAGAATAATATCTTTGTTAGATATGCCAGTCTCTTCAAATAATTCTCTATATGCCGCCATAATGCCGGATTCTCCGTGTTCAATTTTACCGCCAACAAGATTACTTAAACCCTTATATGGATTCCTTGATCGCTTGCACATAAGTAATTTATCCATATCTTTGCTGTAAATCATGAGCACATTATACCCTTGCACTATTGATCCCCCTTTTAGAGACATTTAATATTGTGTGCTAGTTGATTTTTAACATATTGCGTTGATTTCCTATAACGTTCGCGCATTACCGACGTTCAATCGGCTTAGGACCGTAGGTCCGGGTGCCTCTGCCACTTAGCCGATTGGATGTGTCACCTGATTCAGCTTCTACGAAAACTCTTCTTGGTGACCAAGGGAGCGTAGCGACCGATGTGGGAATGCAATATTATCGGATGTAACATGACCCCTTGAATCAACTAATAAAATCCTGTATTCTTCTTCCATTCTCTATCCGTTCTTTAAATTGCCCTTTTGTATATTCATCAATGGTTTTATTCCAAAATATCTGAGCCGATTTGTTTCCTTCGATCTGATAGACTTCCCATTGTCCTTTATATAAATCAAAAATACGAGCAGCTACAGCTTTGCCAATCCCTTCTCGTCTATATTTCTTTAATATAAAAAACTCAGCAATTGAATAGTAATCACGTTCAGCCGTTTCAATTAACCTTACCAATACAAAACCCACATGCTTATCATTTTGTTTAATTAAATACGGAAATCTATGATTCTTTTCTATCCAGTAATCTTCTAATGGATACGCTCCGTATAGCCCATTTTCTTCTACATCGCATTTTATAAATTCTGAAAAGTCATAAATATAAAACTGCATCAAATTCGCCAAAACTTCCTTACATTCTTTGTTTGCTTGAATTATTTCAAATTTCATTTGATGTTCTCCGCTCTAATTTTATATATTCATGTTATTTCCGATTACGTTCCTGTATCCACGACGTGCCACCAACTTAAGCGACCAACGGGAGCGGCCGCAATGCGGTTAGTCGGTGCGGATGTGTCCGCCTGAATTCACTTCCCTGCCACTCTCCTTCTGGCGGACCGAGGAGCCGCCAGAAGGAGAGTGGATATGATGTTATCGGAAGTGACTAACTTCTTAGATATACCTACTAATTGTTCTTGTATTCTTCGTAGTTTAATAACCTAAGTCTTCCTTCATCATGCATTTCTTCTGGGAATCGTACAGAATCAAGAGTATGAAGTGTTCTTGCTATATTTATACATTCTTGCACTTCATTATCAACTTCATATTTTCTTATTAAAATTTGCTTTAATCGATTAATTGTCTCCTCATTAGCATTATTAATATCTATTAAAATACTTAAAAACATCCATCGCGTGTGACTATCGCTTTGAATAATTTGGCCATCAATTGATGGAGTGTAACCTGAAAACACCTCGAAGAGTGTGACAACTTCCCTTGATGCAATCACACCTAATTTAATTATTTCTTCCTCAACATCATACTTATGGCGGTACATTTGTTTAAGTGATCTTGTACCTTCTGTTTCATTGCCAATAATAAATTCATATAACAAATTAGACCAATGTGTGACTTGCTCTTCTTTAGACGTTGAATAAATTATGCTTAAATATTGTTCATACTCTTTAACCTCAGGAAATGCTTTATAATAGTCTTCTATTGTTACCGTCTTTTTTATGTATTCATAATATTCAGAGTCATGCTCTACAATAAATGAAATAAAGTGACCCGTTTTATTTAGTTTAGAAAAAGTAAATCTAAGTTCAAAGATTATTTCCACTAAAGCATTAATAAACTTTTGTGTCAGCTCATTCGATGATTCTTCATCTTCATCATCGAAAAACTCCGAAAGTTTTTCTTCATATAATTGTTCGAATTCATTTATTAATTCTGGTTGTTTTGTGTCTTCGTATGAAAAATCCCCAACATTGTATTCTAGCCCCCTAATGCCGAGTAGTTTGTCTGAAGTATAAGAACTATAGTGTTTATTAACATGTTTTTTAAACGAATCAAAGGTATTCCACTTCAAATTAACATTCCCATATGTAGCATGACAGTCCAAAATCAAGCAGTACACATCTTTATTTTCAGTTGTTGTTGCAAACTTCTCAAGATTATACTTAAAATGATTCAACAATGTACTTCTCCACAAATTGATATCAAGGTTCTTCATTTTTTCTATTCTCCTTTTCAGGTCATTTCCGATAACGTTCAGGTATTCACGAACTTCCCCAGGAAGTTGTCACATGAATCTACTACTCTGCCAGAAGCATCACCATTGACCAAGGCGTAGCCGCTGCATGAATACTGTGTTATCAGATGGTGACGACTACTTGAACTACACACTAACTGTTTGCCCCTTAATATTAATCTCAACGATATCAGCCGATCGTTTATGATTAAATGAATTCTGTAAAGAATATGATTTTCCTTGAATAAATTCACTTAAGAAAGCAGTTGAATAATCACTAATAATTTCATGTTTATTTATTGCTTCAATATCTTTAAAATGTATTGGAACATCACTAAATGTCATGTGGTGAGCTCCTTGGACTTTTACAGCAGCTTTATAACCATTTAATTGTTTATAGAGCTTTTCAAATCCACTAATAAAAGGATTGATTATCCCTTCAGATAACTCAGTAAGTAATTCATCGTAAGTACACTTTTCTTGTCTCATAATTAAAAACGGAGTATCTATTTTTTCGTTTTTTTCTAAGTCTAAAAGATGGAAACTAGCATCAAACATTACTCCTGCTCGAATTCTATTGTCTCTTTTAGCCACCTCAAATGCAGCAGCGCCTCCCAAAGAATGACCCACTATTCCTATGCTTCTATAACTAAATCCTTCGAGCAATGATTGAGAAAATAGTAAATCAAGATGATTAATAACATACAAGATATCTTCTACTCTTGTATCTAACAATTCCCTCCACAATATAAAATCTGTACTTTTGATATTAGTTAATTGAGCAGTTTGATTAACAACACGCCCATCAGGAAAGATTGAAAAAACAGATTCGTATGTCGCACCAATGGATACTACTATATATCCACAATCCACCAAATATTTAATATGATAGGTATACATATCCCTAGAAACTCCAAATCCAGGAGAATATAAAATAACATCAGATACTGCATTGGAATATTTCGGATTATAATTGTTATATATATGTGTTTCTATGGTATTCAAATATTCAATGTCTACTCCTAAGTCTTTTAGTATGTTAATTGCCTTGTCTTTAGATGGATCAAATAAGTCCATATAATTACTAACATTAATCTGAGTATTTTTATCATCAGTAGGATAATAAATACTAGTTATAATTGCTCGCTCCTCATCGTTAGAAAAGGGATCTTTTCTAGATCTATCATTCAATACGACAACATTTCTTCCCACATTCATTAATTTCACCTATTTCTTTTGTATTTTATAACTTTCTGATAATGTTTCTGTATTCATGAACCCCAACGGGGTTGTCTGCTGAAATCCCTCCTCGAAATGCATCCAGCAGACCAAGGCTCCGACAGGAGCCGCAGCTTGAATATTATGTTATAGGATGTCATCGACTTCTTTGAATCACACAATAATACGACATTCAATCCAATAAGAAATCACTGGCAATCTTGTTTGACACAAACTTGCTTTGATCGTGGGAAAGGAATAGATAATCTATTGGATATCCAACAGATGGTGTTGGTTTTAAGTTCTCCGCTTGAATTTTTAGCTTAAAAAGTGTTTCCATGAAGTCAAAAACTTGGTTTTCTTGCATCTTACTAAAATCGGGCAATGGTAACACTTGATTACGAACTTCCGTATCATCAATTCTAGCTAGCACACTATATCTTAAAAAGCCTTTACGATCCACGTTCTCCCTTACTAGATTGAGTCCACTATCAAAATCTAGATCATATATAAATGGCTCAGTATCTTGATATCCCGCTATATGGTAGGACGTTTCGAGCTGTGGGAAATTTGACTTTATATATAATTGAAGAGCGTCAGCTACATCACACTGTCGCATGCTAGATTCCACTGTGTGGGTGAAATTTTGTAAAATTTGTTTAATTGTCTTTTCTCCCCATGAAGCTCTCCCTCTCACAGAAATCCCTGTTCCGGTTTTTCGAATAAAAAACAACTTCTGTATTGAGCCATAACCGATTATTTTATTTGTCTGATAGTTTTCCGTCCGCTGGAGCAAGGTATCAGTTCCCATAACTATACATTCATGTGCATATGCTGTTGCTATTAAAGTCATTCAGAACTCCCTATCAATGGTAGGATCTTGTGATTTAAGATTTATTCTATTCCTGCTGATTTCCTATAACATCATATATACGAACTTCGTAAACACCTCTCTTTTTAACGAATATCCGAACTACATATAATATAACCCATATTAATCCATCTGCGAAGTCACGAACGTACTCAAAAAAGCAGCCCCGGTGCGAACTGCTCCATTTGTTAGAAAAGACTAACCTTTTGGATCCAGTTTAACATTTGGGCTGCTCTTTTCTTCACTCAACAATAGAAGAATTACGGACAATCTTTAGTGATCAACCTTTGCTCTCCTTCACCTAAAACATTTACTTCGCTCCGCTACTCCACACCACGCGCTCGCTCATGGCTTTGTGCTGTGCAATCAGACAGAGTTCTGCCGCTTTGAATGCATGTTCTTGTGTCATGGCTGTCTCGGTCCGGTCCAGGCAATCGCGGATGAGCTGACCGAAGAACGGGTAGCCGACCTTGCCTTTTACATTGTAACGGTACTCCCCTTCATGGTTTACCAGATAGACCTGATCTCCTTCCGGTTCTCTCGCTACATCGATATACTTCCGCAGCTCGATATAACCGTCCGTTCCCAGAATAACTGTACGCCCATCGCCCCATGTTCCCAGACCATCCGGTGTGAACCAGTCCACTCGGAAGTAACCCGACGCTCCGTTGTCCCCGATCAGAGAAGCTTCGC
The DNA here is from genome assembly GCF_047302515.1 of Paenibacillus amylolyticus. GTDB lineage: Bacteria > Bacillota > Bacilli > Paenibacillales > Paenibacillaceae > Paenibacillus > Paenibacillus amylolyticus_G. The sequence continues at coordinate 3,319,753 of NZ_CP168019.1, forward strand.
CGAAGTCTTCCAGTTCCGGGAACTGTGGGTGATTGAAGTTATGCACACGACTGAACCCTACCTCAGCATCCGTACATGATGCAAACGTCAGGAATTGTTCGATCTGGTGACTCCCGATATCACAGAGAATACCGCCATACTGCTCATGCTTGAAGAACCAGTCGGGTCTTCCTCCAGCATTCAGGCGATGCGGGCCTGTACCCATAACTTGCACTACTTTGCCGATTGCCCCTTGTTCGATGAGCTGCCCCGCATAGATCGCACTTTCTACATGCAGTCGTTCACTGTAATACACCATGTACTTCTTGCCCGTTCGCTTCACTTCTTCTCGTGCAAACTTTAATTGCTCCAGCGTGGTAAACGGGGCTTTGTCTGTAAAATAATCCTTGCCTGCGGCCAGAACTCTCATACCAAGCGGCGCACGATCTGAAGGGATCGCTGCACTTGCCACCAATAACACCTCATCATCTGCAAGCACCTCTGCTTCAGATCCAGCGACTTGAGCCTGTGGGAACTGCTTCCGAAATGCCTCTACCTTCGCCGGGTCCGGATCATACACCCACTTGAGAGTAGCTCCAGCCTCCAACAATGCCCCAACCATGCCGTAGATGTGTCCGTGATCCAGCGCAACAGCAGCAATCGTGAACTCACCCGGACCACATACGACCTCTTTTGTAACACTTTTTGGTGCATAAAACATCCCGTCTTTAGCCATGTCATCCCATCCTTTTTATAAAATGTTGATTACAATGAACTCGTCTTACATAACAAATCGTCTTCATTTAAACGTCTGATTCAAATCAGCAGGTTGACTGCCACTGAATGCCTTGTCTTTCTTCGTCGTTGATCCAGCAATGCGTTCCTGCAGATGCTCATAGAACAGATCCTCATCGATCGGCAGATCCACCCAGTTATCCGTCCAGGTGGACAGCAACATAGCGTTCGATAACGTCAATCCGTGTATACCATCCTCACCGGGAGCAATAAGTGGTACGCCTGTACGAATCGCATCAACCCAGTTACGAATCAGACCCGGGTGACCCGTTTCCACACCTGTAATCGGAATCTCGCATTTCCAGCATTCTGGCTGTCCAAAACCTCCGGTAAACCGCTGATTGAATTCAGGCTCAGATTCCCGAAGTCGCCAGAACGTAAGTTTTCCATCTTCGATCACGATTTTACCCCAGTCTCCGTTGACCTCGAATCGATTGGTACCCGGTGCTTCTCCAGTAGTCGTTACGAAGACACCCGTTGCTCCATTTTCATACTCCACATAAGCTGTTACATCATCTTCCACTTCAATGTTCCGATACTTGCCAAACGAACAGAAAGCACGCATTCGTACCGGCATCATGCCGATGGTCCACTGCCACAGATCCAGTTGATGGGGGTCCTGGTTAATCAGTACACCGCCCCCTTCACCTGCCCATGTTGCCCGCCAGCCGCCGGAATCATAGTAACTTTGGGATCGATACCAGTTCGTAATAATCCAGTTGGTACGCCGTACTTCACCCAGTTCGCCCGAAGCAATCAAGTCTCTCAGCTTAATGTAGAGTGGATTGGTTCGCTGGTTGTACATCATGGAAAAGACTTTGCCACTGGCCGCGGCCGCTTCATTCATCTTGCGTACCTGTTTCGTATATACACCGGCCGGCTTCTCGATCATGACATGCAAGCCATGCTGGAAAGCCTGAATGGCCTGTTCCGGATGATCATAATGCGGCGTTGCAATAATGACTGCATCAATCGTACCCGAAGCCATCATCTGCTCTGCATCCTGCCAATAGGTGACCGTTGCCGGAAGGTGACTGGATACCCAGCTCTCCATCTCTCTTCTTACATCACATACGGCGACCAGCTCTGCACCGGGTACTTCTCCAGCCACCAACGTTCTGGCATGTGCTGCTCCCATGTTTCCTATACCAATAACCGCTACTCGTACGATACTCATGACTGCTCCTCCTCGTCCACACGACGCTCAATTTCGGCGAAAACGTCTGCAAAATGCTGTAACATCGCCTTGGATTCCAAGGCACCACTAAAGTCCTCTATTCCGTAATATCCGTCATACCCTACGGCACGAAGATCCCGCACCATCTGTACCCAATCGACCATGCCTTCAGTCAGCGGCGTCCAGTGACATTTCCAGACTGTATTCAGAGCCACTCCCCTGCTCTTCTCAGTCACATTAGCCTTTTGCGAATCTTTCCCTTCTGCTTCAAACCACCCGGCATTTTTCACATGTACATGAGCCAGATAAGGGCCTAACAACTCAAGTCCCATCCGATGATTCTCATATCCTTCATGCACCATATTGCCTGGATCGTACAATACACCCACATGCTGCGGGTCGAGCGATTGCACAAGCCGATAGGCCAGCGATGCCGTCGGTGCTATCGTCTGATGATGCGTCTCTACAATCGCCTTTATGTTGTACTGTTTGGCCAGATCTTGTACTTCACTCAGGTAATCAACGGCTTTACGATACAACTCAGGATAACTGGTCTTGCGATCATATCCAGGGACACCCACACGCATCATAGATGCTCCTAAACCAGCAGCAGCCTGAAACGCTTGCTTGGTGGCAGACAGATCATCACAGTTCAGATACGGTACAAGTGCGATGGATTTTCTACCTTGCCCTAACGCTGCTTCACGAAAAACAGGAACCTGTTCCTCCCAGCGGCTTGGATCTACCGAGCATCGATTATTTCTCCAGTAAGAAGGCTCTTCAGACATAGCATCTTCAGGAATTCCACGGAATCTCCACTCAATTCCATCAATCCCCGTTGCTGCCGCAGCCGATGCCAATTCTTCTGCATTCAGATCAGGGGTAGCCACGGTGAATACAGACAGTTTCATCATGATCCATCTCCTTATGTAAACGTATTCATTTTATGTCGTAAAGGCATTGTATCACTCCACTGAACGTCACCATAGGGGAAAACGCCAACAGATGAATGACAGATAACGAACAGAGCACATTCCCCATTCAGAGATAACTTCCCAAGAGAATGATGTGATCTCAAATCAAAAAAGACATCCCTGGAACAGATTTGAATTCTGCTCAAAGATGCCTTGTACAATAATCATATATATAAGATGAAATTTAAGGAAAAAAAGTTCCCTGTCAGTTATCCAGTCGCCACTTCAGTAGCTGGTTCTGGTTCTTGCACTCGTCCAACTTGCAACCAGCGCATATCTCTCTAATCCCGATCAAAGAATACGTGTTCAGCCTGTATTCTCCCCTGATCTATTGTCATGATGCCAAATGAGTATTGCTTCTGAAAACGCCGATCTGTAGGCGACCCGGGATTAAATACCAGCGTGTTGTCCACGGTATGCATCACTGGGATGTGTGAGTGTCCATAGATCACAGCATCCACATGCTGGCCTGCAAAGGTATGAATTGCATTCTGCTCCGTACCCTTTGATCCCAGATGACCGTGCACAAGACCCAGACGAAGCCCTTCCACTTCAACAATACGGGAATATCCCAGTTTTTCAGCGATTTCAGACGGGTCCGTATTACCCGCTACCCCTTCAACTGGTGCATACTCACTAAGCAATGGGTATACACTCCAATCCGACCAGTCACCGGCATGAAGAATGAGATCTGCACTCGGCAATACATCCAGGAGCCTAGTCGGTAACTTCCGTGATTTACGTGAACAATGCGTGTCAGATATGACTACAATTTTCATATAACAACCCACCTTTCCTTTAAGGTCGTTCAAAAAGTCCGCTTTTGATTACGAAGGATGCCTAACGGCATCGCAGCATCGAATATGGAATTCAGCCGAATTAAGCATATGCTTACGAAGGTTGTTTCCTTAGGAAACATTGTAGTTGCTCACGTAGTTTCCTAAGCTCCGCTACTCCATTTCTAGCTTCATCCCATCTTCTCGGTACTGAAAACCAACATGAACTTTTCGTCTTACTGCAATCTACTCTGTCTGTGATGGAACAGCTTGCATCTGAGTACAGGAACGTTCCAAATCTTCGAGTGTAATGGATGCAAAGAACTGCTCCACCTTCGCCTCGGCAACCTGATACAGATTGGTCAGCAAGCTGTCTATATGCAAGCCCACTTCACAATCCGGGTTACAATTGCCATGAATCGGGAACAATGGACCTTCGTCCTTGGCAGCCTGATAGATCATGGCTAATGTGATTTCACTTGATGGCTTCGCTAAGTAGAAGCCTCTTGTTCCAGGAGAGGAGTTCACCAATCCTGCCTTTTTCAGCCCGCCCAGAATACGTCTGACGACGACAGGGTTGGTATTCACGCTACCTGCAATGTGTGCAGACGTGATTCGTTCAGGCGCGCTGAGTGACAATAACAACAAACAATGCACACTGACCGAAAAATGAGTACTCATGATTAACCACCTTTATTTAATATAATCCAGGACATGCCGACCTTATTCAGAGAACAGATCCTTTTCGGGACGTGCTCTGATCTTGAGCTGTCGCACACTGTATTCCAGTTGTTTCACAATATCATCCAGTTGTTTGCGATCAATCTTGGTCGGATCTTCCACCGGTTTCGCGGACGACTTGAGATCGCGGATCGTTAACTGCTGTTCTTGCCATTTGTCCATCAGATCTGCAATATTGGCATAGAAACGTTCGTAATCTTTGATGACCAGATCAAGATAAGCATCTACCTCATCCGGATCATAACCACGAAGTTTATAATTAAATTGTTTTTCATGTATCGATAACGCATCTAGCTGCACACCCAATTGTTTGAACAATTGTCTCTGTTTATCCAATCTTCGTTTCATATGTTCATCCATATTGACAACCTCCATTATAAGCCAAGCCGTGTTTCATTTCCTGTGAATAACATACGGCATTTTCTCTCTCTATTTTTTATAACACATAATCCGTCAGATATAAAACGATACAGCCCTATTCCTCACGAAAATGATTGCTTTTCATCCAATTCGGGTAAAGACTCACTACACCCCACAACGGGAAAGGAGCATGTCCTTATGAGTACATTAACTAAAGATCAACATCAAATACTGAAAAACGCCCTTTTGGAGCAACGTGAAAACTTGCAGCGTCATTTTGAATCCAGCATGGAAGACGGTGCTCCAGTCGAGTCGCTGAAAGATTCAACCGGTGAGCTGTCCTCCTATGATAATCATCCGGCAGATGCTGGTACGGAAACATTTGAACGCAGCCGTGATCTGGCGATTGACGATACATTAACAGACGAATTCAATCAAGTGAACGACGCATTGGAACGTATGGAGCAAGGTACATATGGAACCTGTGTAACGTGCGGCGAAGATATTCCCTTCGAACGACTTGAAGCTATCCCCTATACGGCTTACTGTATTGACGACACGCCTAATCGGGAGATCAGCAACGATCGCCCCGTTGAAGAAGAAGTGATGACCATGCCTCCGAGTGGTGCTGGAGAAGGAAGACAGAAGCGGGCCGGCAAGTTCGACAACGCAGATGCCTGGGAAGCGGTCGAAGAATATGGTACATCCAACTCCCCCGCAACCGCAGCCAAACGTGATGTGAAGGGTTACGATGAGAACATGTAACTTTGTTATGAACTGAAACGTTAAGCGTTAAAATTGATTGATTCCATAGGCTGCTCCACCATTAGCCTTCCTTATCACGCATTAAAAAGCCGCCATTGGGCGGCTTTTTCTAGTTTTCTCCATAACAGTCTCTCACGTTTGCGGTTACTTGCTTCCAGCGATAAGGCTGAACCCATGTATTCCATCCGTTTATTCTTCCGACTCACTACCAGATGATGCAGATTCCTGCCGCTTAGACACAGATCGAGACTTTTTCGTAGTTGCTTTGTCCTTATCAGACGTAGCTTTCTTTTTCTCTTTTGCATTAGTCTTAGAAGCAGGTATTTTCACTATAGGTTTGGAGAGAGCAGAGAATAACTGAAAAACCTCCTGTTCCCCTTGCCGATTCTCTTTTGTTGTATAGGGTTCACAGAGTTTTATGATGTTTTTATACAACTGCTCTACTTCCTCACGGGTTGCATACAGCGTGATGTCCGAGAGAAACATTCGATCTTCATTTTCCGCCTGGTGCATGAATCGCTGACGACTCTGTTCGAACATCTCATTTAATAATTTGAGTGTCTCGGACCGAAATACCTGTTTCAATGGAGAGTTTTCCTTATCTTCATCTTCGTGACGGAGATGGATCTCTCCGGTGAACGGTTCGTAGTATTTTGCGATAATCCCATTAATCTCACGTGTGGAAACGATCGTCAGCAGACCAATTTTCTCCAGCTTTTTTACATGATAGTGAACTTTGGCTGGTACCTCACCCATCTGGTCGGCGATTTCTTTGACAGTGGATGGTCTACCCTGCTTGTTAAACATATTCATAATCTGTATCCGATACGGATCGGAGTAGATTTTAATTTCTTCAATTGTTGAAAGAACCTTGTGCGCCATCCCTGTATCCTCATTTCCGGGGTACCTGTTGTCCATCCATGTCTCTATTATACCGCTGCGTCAGGACTTCGGTCAAAACGAGCCAGAAATGACTTGATACAGAAAATCGGCTTATGATCACTTCTGAATATCTTCACAGAGCACTTCGAAAACTTTTGCTAAATAACAGCATACCTGCTGACATGGCAAGCATAATACCAAAGACGATAAACAGAACAGGCATGGTCATCCAATCTGCAAGTGCTCCCGAAGCCAGACTCCCAAGTGGTGCGACACTCAAGACAAGCATACTTTGAAGGGCGTACACTCTGCCTAGCATCTCCGAAGGGGTAACTTCCATAAGATAGGTTGCCAGCGGTGTTGTAGCCAGCGGAATCCCCATACCCATCAGTAGACAAAAGGCCGCTGCAACCGGTAGTTGGAAGGAAGTCATGTAAGCGGGTAGTGCCGTCATCGCGTAACTGAGACCCAACATGACAATACCGCTTATAACCAGCACACTTTTACGATAATTCGCTCCCCTTTGCGTCAACCATACACCACTAAGCAACATCCCCCCCACCATCAGCCCACTGAGCAGACTTAATCCCCCAGCGCCAGCATGCAACGTTTCAATGACATAGGGTGTACGGAGAACATTAAACGGCATCAGGCAGAAATTAACGAAGGCAAACAGGATGGAGACAATTAACAATAAGGCATGTTTACGGAGAAAATGAAAAGCTTCCGCCATTTCGGAGAATATACTACTTTTGTCGGATGGATGAGAATTCATTTCATATGATGTTTTATCTTCATTGTTAGCAGATGTTAGGACTTCAGGGTAGCCTACTCGGCTCATAATTAAAGCACTTAGCGCAAACAACCCCGCATCAATCAGGATCGTCCAGGCAATGCCTATTGTAGCAATAAGGGCACCCGCCACTGCAAGTCCTGCGAGTTCGGCCACTCTGGTTGCGGAAGAGGACATGGCATTACCCGAAAGCAGCATTGATGGGGGAAGCAATCGGGGGACACTGGACACTTCCGCAGGAGTAGTGAAGCATTCCAGCAAAGAAATCAGAATTGTAATGACAAACAGATGCCAGACTTCAAGTTGGCCCAATCCAAACAGCAGAGCTGTAATACCCACCAACAACCCGCGACCCGTATTCGTAATCACAATCACTTTTTTGGGAGACATGCGATCAACCAAAGCCCCGGCGAACAGTCCCAGAAGGATATTGGGCAAAAAATTCACCGCCAGCAACGTACCCATCAGCACTTTCGAACCGGTTAGAATGTACACCATCCAACTGTAAGCAATGGAATCAATCGAATCACCAAATCTGGATACAACTTTACTAAGCATAAATTGCATGTACGGTCTGATTCGTATTAACTCACCCATACCTTGCTTGCCAACTGCTGTGTTATCGCTCATCCCTTTTCACTCCTCAACGTTAAAATATTTTTCATGTTAATTTTATTTTAACGTAAGTTATGCAGAAATCAATACCTCCGTGAAAATAATTTTAACGACAAGTAAGTAAAGTTATAGCTCGCTATTCTTTCAGATGATTCGTAATCAACACAAAGACTTTTTTAACAACCTTTTTGGGCAACCTCTATAACACAAAAAAAACAGACCACATGTGGTCTGCTCGGCTGGACGTATTGTATTTGAACTGTCTTTATTTGCTGCCTACTTCTCAACAAGCAATTGAAATCCAGCCTGTTCAGCCTGTACCTCCAACATCAAATCACGTACCCGGCCTGCTTCATTCCCCAGTCGTTCTTCGCTGATTTGGTAGTTGGTCCATTTTAGCTCAAGTGGAAGTTCAATCGTACCCGTCAGACAATCCCACAATGCATCGAGATTACCGCCATAAAAATCCGGCAGTTTAAGCTTAACCTTTAATTGTTGATGAAGTTCAACGCTACTAGCAAAGTCTTCTCCATCCAGAATCACGGTATTCATGGCTGCTCCTTCCTCTATTTCAAACGTGTAAAGGATGCATAGTGATCTGTCGTTTTGTAGATAAGTCCATCATTGGAGTACACAATCCGATCCGAATTACGAAAGCCGGAAGTATAGTTAATATCCGCTTCGCGCCATGTACGTCCGCTGGCCGAAGGCAGCAGCCCTTCCCGATTGCCAAATGTGTCCCCACCGATGCTTTTCCCAGGAGCTACTACAGCCAAGTTTCCTTTTGACGCTACCCAGCCGAGCCCAGTTGCCTGTGATTTGGTAATAAAGTTACATGGCAACGTTCCGTTTGCACTCAAATAATTTGCTACACCCGTAAACGTATTGATGATGGTACATGTTGCAGCAGATGCCTTCTGCTGTGCGACTGGAGTGAACTGTGAACCTGTGAGGAAAACAAACGTTAACAACAATGCCAGTAATGCGGTGGATATCAACTTTTTCATCAATCCGGCCTCCCGATCCCTCAAAGTAGATGAACGTTGTCACGATATGCGTTCTGCAAGCTGTAACAGTCTAGTTGTATGTTCTGCTAGATTATAGTAAACAAGTCATCTCATGACTATTTATATCACATCATTTTGGTAGAAATATCAAATGAAGACGTTTAAATTGTAAAATATTATAATTGTAACATTTTAAGACAGAAAAAAGACTCTCATCCCTGAAGATGGAGTCTACTTTTCTAGTATGTTTAAACTGATTTGACCTAATCTAATCGATCAATTGCACACGTTGACGAGTTCGAGCCGATTCCAGGCATGCATCAATAACGCGCATGTTTTGAATGGTATTTTCCGGACTGAAAGGTAAGGCCTCTCCTTCAAGCACAGCCGTTGCAAACGTCTCCACCTGAAGCACATAGGAATTCGACACGGATACACGTTCCTCACGACTGACCGAATCCGTGTGTACAATAATCTGAGGTGGAATATCACTGTTCTCCCAGCCAAATACTTTTGGCAGTTCAATCCGCCCTTCCGTCCCGAGAATCTCCATCTCCGCTCGACCTGAAGCCCACATACCACAGTCAAAAGTTAAAGCTACCGAATTCGGAAATTCTACCAGTCCCGACGCCATCATATCCACGCCATCATGCTCGTCCGAGAATAGAGCGTGAACTGTTACCGCTTCCGGTTCCTGTCCCAGATACATCCGGGCTGCCGAGATCGGATACACGCCAAGATCGAATAACGATCCGCCGCCCATCTCTCTTTTGAACCTTACATTTTCCTTGTCATCAGCGGTATTACAGGTAAAGTTACCATGGATGGCTCTAACGATGCCAATCTCTCCACTAGCTATAATCTCTTGCACACGTCTGTGCTTGGGATGATATCGATACATAATTGCTTCTGCAAAAAGAACACCTTGCTGATGACATACCTCAATCATTTCTGTCGATTCATCTGCATTCAGGGCAGCCGGTTTCTCACACAACACGTGTTTGCCAGCCTGTGCCGCTTTGATGGTCCATTCTTTGTGCATATGGTTAGGCAAAGGAATATAGACGGCTTCAATGTCCGGATCAGCGATGAGCTCTTCATAACTGCCATACGATCTGGCAATGCCGAGTTCTTCAGCAAGGGTTTCCGCTTTTTCCTTACTACGGCTGGCAATCGCCAACACCTCACCGCGTTCGGACTGCTGTATCGCCGGAATGACTGCATTTTTGGCAATGGTTGACGTACCGAGTACACCCCACTGTAACTGTCTGTTCATGCTCATCTTCCTTTCGTACCGTAATTGTCCTCTTCTGCCTTGTGTAACATGCCGAGACAACGATCCAGGTCCGTTTTGACCTGTTTCTTGTATAACTCAGCTTTTTCCGCACCATCATCCGTAAAATGATATAAAACGATTTCCTGAAAATCGACCTTTGGATCGTTACCCTTCAGCTTCTTCGTTCGATAAAAAACACCTTGCTGTACCAATTCATGCAGTGCCCGATATACCTCGCTCTGGGGTGGTACATAACCGTAGTCTTTGAATTCCTGCTTCATCGCCTCCAGCATCTCGTAACCATACCCCCTGTGCTGTTCAACCATCGTAATCAGATACAGCTTGATAAATGCCCGCTGTGCAATCATAAAAGCCACGTTCTTTCCCCTCCTGTCAGAACTTATATATCTAGTATTATAAAACTTATGTTCGGGTTCTGCCATCTTTCTCCGCTTTGCCCCCCTTTTATCTATCTTCAAGGAGGGCGAGCAAGAAATCGTGTGAATACGCTTTGACCTGGGGGAAGCACGGAAAAAGGTTTGCTTTTGTGACTTTTTCATGTAATGAAATTTTAATTTATATTCAAAAGAATCAATTTCATAATACTTTTAGCTGCTTCAATCAAGGCTGGATATAGATCGAAACGGTTCAATTTGTCTATATCCAGTTACAGAAATCCATTTTTAGTGAGTTATGAAATTGATTCGAAAGTTTGTTTATTTCAGGGCTCAGGGAGTCGTGTGCAAGAATTTTAATAATAAGAAAGACTGTGCAGAAGCTGTAAAAGCTGTAATACCTGTGCTCCTGTATCTTGTGTCCGTATACTCTACTCCCTTATACTTCTGTACAGCTGTGATGATCTATTATGAATTTTTCATATGTTGATGTTTTCATTTATTTCGGACAGATTTCGGTACGGCTCCCACAATCCATTTGCCCCAGCTTACACGCGAGATAAGCCATGTCACTACACAGGATAATGTAAGAGCCAACAACCAGGTGATGATCATTCGGACGACAGGGTTCCAACCCATAGCAACGTAAAACAACTCATCCGGAATGTAGCTATACCGCAGCATCAACATATGCATCAGATAACCGCCATACGATACACCACCAATCCATCCCAGCAATCGTGTAGCCCTGAGGTTATGCAGTTTTCCGGCCAACTGGTACATGACCATAATGGAAGCGATCAGAAAGAGTGCCATATCAGGGCGGATCAAGCTGACCGTGTAGAACGTAATTTTGATTCCTTCCGGCTTCTGAAACTCTAGCATTAATAAATAAGTAAACCGCAGACCCAGAACAATAAACACTGTCCAGTATATCCAGCGCAATCGATGAATCCATTCATTCCAGTGCTGGACGGATAACCCCGCTACTGCACCAAGTACAAAATAAATAAAAAAATAGAGGAAATTGCGGTCTGCATACGTTGTAAAAGCATCTGTCAGCACCGGGATATTCAGCCGTTCCATGAACTTGGCGATGTTTCTTAATTGATCCGCAAGTACAAGATACACCACACCAGAAATCAATAATGCGATCAAGCGCCCCTTGGCCTCATATCGGTTATATACATAACGAATGGCATGCAAAAAGAGCGGAAATAACAGATAAAACTGAATCAACATAATGATGTACCAAAAGTGTGAAGTCGTTTTGCCCGTAAGCAACTTCAGGCCTAAGTCTGGGATGTCATTCCATCCAAATCCGGTCCAACCACGCGGTGCAAGTGTAAAATAAATGAGTGACCAGATCAGATAAGGCACGATCACGTCGTTTACTCTTTTTCTCATGAACTGGCCATAGTGCAGCTTGTCTCCCGTGTTATAAAACAGCACCATCCCTGTTATGAATATGAATAAAGGAACTGCAAATTTGGAGAGCATCAGCAGTATGGCCAGTAACACGCCATCCTCCAGTCTCGTTTCCGGGACTAATGAGTAATGTGCGATGGAATGCTGGAGAACCACCGCTCCAAAGGCGATTCCCCTTAAGCTCTCTATTTCTGTAATTCGTTCTTTGCGAGGCATACCTTCAGCCATCCTTTCTTGGTTTTACGATAAGAGATATAATGAAAATGAATCCGTATATTTAATGAACGGAGTTGATTCACATTTCTTCCACAGACAAAGACGTAACCACTACCGATTCCAAGTATGTCCAGCAACATCTGGCTAACGAGCGAACTTTTCTGGCCTGGGTACGCACCGGTATTGCCATGGCGGGCATCGGCTTTCTTGCTGCCGGATTTGGCTTCAATTCGTCGGCGTATGATCAACTTGCACATATTGCGGCGATTATTACGGGTATCACTTCTCTGATTGGCGGCATATCCATCATTGTATATTCGGCAGCAGCCTATCATCGGAAGCGTACACAAATCAATGAACAGACGTTTCAGGCATCGACCGGATTAATCCGGTTCCTTACCATGATGCTACTGGTGATTGGACTCGCTTTGGCTGTACTGTTATATGTATTGTTATTCCCTGCTTGACTGGGTAAAAACACCATCCGTCATTATTGACACCCACCCATATGCAACACAGGGACAAAAGCCGGCTTCCCTTAAGGAAACCGGCTAATGACCATCTGGTGGATCATATATGTCATTCCATTTTACAGATATTAAGTCATTGGGTTTTATTTCATATCAACCGAATTCGCGGCAAAATTACAGGAATGTATTGTTACCCAATCGCGTTGCCTTGGTTTGGGCTTCCAATCTGCGTTCTTCCATATCCAGATCCGGACGCTCGGCTGGCACATCTCCGCGATGAGCTGCTTCGGCTCTGTCTCGATTAAGCTGGCTGTTTCCACTGAACACATCATACACATCGGAGTCCCGATCCGTAGAATCTACGAGCAGCAGGATTTTACCATTCTGTACATACTCCTCATACTGTTTAGCGTCCTCTTCCGGAATACCAAGACCCACAAGCCCCCCCACCAATCCGCCAGCTCCCGCACCCACAGCTGCACCGGTAAATGCTGCTGCGATAGGGCCTGCGGCCAGAATCGGTCCTATGCCGGGTATGGCTAGTGCACCGATACCTGCGAGCAGACCGGCTACGCCACCAAGGACACCACCTGTTGCTGCACCAGCAGCCACGCCTTCAGGGGCTTTGGTACCTGTCTCTTCCCGAATTGCCTTCAGTTCATCCCGATCCTGTGTAACAACGGAGATTTCGTCTGAAGTGAATCCTTGTGCTTTCAGACCCTCGATAGCCTGCGATGCTTCACGTTCTGTATTAAACACACCTACGATTTTCTTCTGCATAGTGAATCCCTCCTCATATTATTGAGTGGTTCGCTATGTTATTACCCGCCTAAGTTTCTTTTAAACGCTAGCAAGTCAATTTACTATGTGTTGATAGCAAATAATTGCTGAGGTTCATTCCTTTTTATTCCTCATCAGGGTGTGCCTTCAAACTCAGGCATGTGATACTTTGTCAGGCATGCTCTACGTTGAAGGACGTGGGCGTCCAGAACATCTTGAAGTCCAGACTGGCTGATCCTGGCGAATTGTCCAGACGATTTTCTAAGGAACCGAGGACGTCTTATTTAGCCTCCGGGTCCTCCTTTTATTTTGTAAGGAACATGAGACACGTTATTTACCAAAATCACCTGAAAAACCCGTTGTAAATGGCTGGTTATTCAAATATAAGGTGTTTCAAATTCCTTAGATTGCTGCGGGCGCTTCAAATCGCTGAATAAGACGTCACAAGTTTGTTAGCGCTCCGCTCCATGGTTCTGCTCCATGTTCAGCTCCCCAGGCACGTGCAGTTACACTTCGGCTTCGGCAGATTTGAAGATACGCTCTGGGGTGTGCCTTCAACCTCTAAAAAAGCAGATTTTGCCAAATTATCGTTCCATGCTGGAAGTTTTCAGCAGGCGTGCCGGAGCACGTCAAGGGAAGGTAACGCAGCATGGAGCGAAAAGGCAAAGTGACGTAACATGGGGCGAAAAGGTAGTAAAGATGCACGTTAGCGAGTTTTGAGACACGTCCTGGTTAAAGGGTGATTCTTAAAGACAGAGAATGATTCGATCAGCTACAAAACTGACTGTTGTTCAGCAAAGTCTAACCTGATAACGCGCCCTTTGGGAGCCAAATCGTTGATATTTGAAAAAACGAAATAATTCATCTATTTCCCCCGTGGTTTGGCCCGATTTGTGGCGACCGCTTCAAGTGGATTATCCGGCCAGTAATGCTTCGGATAACGACCTTTCAGGTCTTTTTTGACGTCAAAGTACGTCTCTCGCCAGAAATTCGCCAAGTCTCGTGTGACCTGTACAGGTCGCTGAGCCGGTGATAATAGGTGGATTGTCAACGGGACTCGCCCACCAGCTATACGCGGTGTCTCCTGTTGTCCAAACATCTCCTGTAATCTTACCGCCAGCGCCGGGTCCTCTGGACGACTGTAGTCCACAGGAATACGTGAACCACTGGGCACCTGTATATGCGTCGGCGCTTCATCGTCCAGTTGTTGTCGTTGCGTCCAGCTCAGGCCACCCAGTAATACATCTTGCATCGACAATCTCTTGAGGTCGGCTGCTGATCGCATGCCTGTCAGATAAGGGGTAAGATGTTCTGCCAACTCTTCGGTCAGCTCATCTTCGATCAGGTCAGGCCACTCAGGTAGATGGAGATGCAGGAACCGCAGCCTGTCCGCAAGTTGTCTGGATGTTTTGGTCCAGGGCAGGCAATCCAGCCCTTCCATTCGTATTCCGGTTAACAGTGCTTCCAGAACCTGATCTTCAGGTGGCTGTGCAATACTGCTCTCTTTAATCACAAGGGCTCCAATACGAAGTCTCTTATGTGCCCGCACGCTGCGGGTATTGGAATCCCAAGCCACTTGCACTTCATCGTGCAGCAAGTGCTGACCTGCCTGCAACAAGGTCTGCTCCTGCAACGGCGCAGCCAGCAGGATGCGAGCATCTGCGCCCTGGTCGTCTGCCTCGGCTGCGACCAGATACGCTGCACGGCTCAGCGATTCTGTCGCTGCGAGCCTTACGCCGCGGCCGCTGCTCAGCAGATAGCGGCCGTCCTCCCGGCGTTGCCCGATCCGGTCTGGATAGGCGAAGGACAGCAGCAATCCGCAGCTGTCCTCATCCGGCCTTACCGGATCGGCCGCCGGGCCGAGCGCCGAGCGCAGCTGGCGGCTCTCCTGGAGCATGCGCCGCACGGCCGCGCCGTCTGCGACAGCAGCTGCCGCTTGCGGCATGCCGCTGCTGTCAGCGGTCAGCAGCGCCTCTACGCGCGGGCGGAGGTCCGTGCCCGCGCCTGCACTGCCACTGCTGCGGAGGCCGGCAGGCTCCTGCAGCAGTGCCGCCAGCATGCTGGCGTAGCTGGCCAGCCCAAGCTCCGCTGCGCGGAGCAGCATGCTGGCCAGTCGCGGATGCACGCCAAGCGTGTTCATCCGCCGCCCGAAGGGCGTGATGCGGCCTGCGTCGTCCAGGCCGCCCAGCTGGCGAAGCAGCGCCTGTGCCTGGCCGTAGGCGGCGTCAGGCGGGGTGTCCAGCCATTGCAGCTCTGCTGGGGACTGGACACCCCAGACGGCAAGCTCCAGCGCCAGCGGTGCAAGATCCGCGGAGGTGATCTCCGGGCGAGCTGCCTCAGGCAGTCCCCCGTGAACCTCTTCGCTCCATAGCCGGTAACACACCCCCGGGGCAATTCGCCCCGCACGCCCCCGCCGTTGATCGGCTGACGCCTTGGACACCGGCAGGGTGACAAGTCGGCTCATGCCTGTGCGCGGCGAAAACGCCGATGCACGACTTAGCCCTGCATCCACCACAATCTTAACTCCAGCCAGTGTGAGACTGGATTCCGCAATGGAGGTGGACAACACAACTTTGCGCGAGCCCTCGGCCGCCGGGCGTATAGCCTCATCCTGTTGTTCCACCGGCATACTGCCATACAGGGAATGAACTTTCACATGTCCAGGAAGAGAACCATTTGATAACTCCCGCTCTGTACGGTGTATCTCTCTAGCCCCTGGAAGGAAAACAAGCACGTCCCCCTCCTGTTCGGCTAATGCCCTGTTCACCGTCTGAGCCGTGAATTGTTCCAGAGGCATAGCTGCCGGTCTCGGTACATATCGAGTTTCCACCGGAAACGTGCGTCCGGGACAGTGAATTGATTTTGTACCTTCGCCAAGCAATACACAGACGGGAACAGGATCAAGGGTCGCCGACATCACCAGCAATTTCAGATCTGGACGTAACATCGCTCGCGATTCCAATGTCAGAGCCAAGCCCAAGTCTCCGTGTAAGTGACGCTCATGGAATTCATCAAATATAATCATTGCCGTGTCCTCAAGCCCCTGATCCTGCTGCAACATCCGGGTCAATACCCCTTCCGTCACAACTTCAATGCGTGTCGCCTGACTCACCCGGGTATCCATGCGTACACGATATCCTACAGTCTGACCCGCCTTTTCCCCTAGCGTAGCCGCCAGTCTCGATGCAGCCGAACGCGCAGCCAGCCTTCGGGGTTCCAGCATAATGATTTTCCGCCCCGCAACCCACGGCTCCTCCAGCAAAGCCAGCGGTACAACAGTTGTTTTCCCCGCCCCCGGTTCTGCAATTAACACACCTGTATCTTGATACCGAAATAACTGTCTTAACTCAGGAATAACCTCTTGTATCGGTAACTCTATATGCATATGATCGCTCCTAATGAATGTACCCTACTGCTCTTCAGTATCTCTATTCGAATGTTAGCATTATAACAAAAAAAGCCGTTCCAGAGGAACGACTATCGCAGACACACTTATCTAACCAAGATGGAAATTATTCAGAACGCTCCCTTAGCTGAGCAATGACTCGGCACCATCAATAACAATCTCTGCTCCGGTAATATGTCTGGATTCGGACGATGCGAGGAAGCTTACCAGATCGGCAACATGTTCAGGCTGACCCGGCCCGTCCGCAAGTGGTTGCTGTCCTTCCGGAAACTCCATCGGAATAATGATCTGTTGCAGATCATCCGTTTTGACCGTGCTTTGATCGATATTCGTCGCAATTGCTCCTGGACAGATCACGTTCACACGTATCTTGAACTTCGCCAGCTCCAGCGCAGCCATCTTCGCAAAAGCAACCTGCCCTGCCTTAGACGTGCTGTACGCCGACATGCCAAAGCTTGAGAAGCGTTGATTGCCATTAATCGAACTCGTGATGATGATACTGCCGCCACCCCGTTTTTTCACGTGAGGCAATGCATATTTAATCGTGAAAAATGTACCATTCAGGTTGGTTGTAATAATCTGCTGCCAATCTTCAACCTGAATCTCCTCAATGGGCGCCGATACACCGTTAATGCCCGCATTGGCAAAAACAATATCCAAACCGCCGAATAACTCAACGGTTTCCAGTACAGCCTTTTCCACACGTGCCGGGTCGGAAATGTCTACATCAAATGCTCTTGCCGCACCGGGGTGCAGCGCATTAATCTCTGCTTCCGTTTCCGAGATCCGATCATTCACCAGATCAAACAATGCAACATGTGCACCCTCTTTAGCCAGCTTGACCGCAGTGGCCTTCCCAATCCCGGATCCTGCTCCGGTAATAATCGCAACCTTACCCTGGAACCGTGACTTGCCGTTATGTTGTGTCATTATCCATCCCACTCCTTCATTTTAGCAATTATGTAAGAATGTACGTTCAAGCTCAAAATCAATTCTTCACAAGATTACCCAAAAAGAGTGTCTTTTAAATCAACACCAACAAGTTTTTTCACAGTTGATCTTTGCCGCTGTCACAGCTTCATCAGGATCGATCCACAACTTGATATCCCACACTCACCATTCCAGCTCAATGAAAGCGGCATCATCTTCAAGACCGCCGGTATGTGTAGCATCCAGTAGTACCTGAATGTGTTCATCCGGGACATAGGCTTGAATGGCATCCAGATCATTTAATCCATCCGTATATAACTGGAGCCGTAGCGAATCTCCTGCGGACCCTTTCATCTCGCAGATGTGCGGCTTACCACCAACAGGTCCTTCAAGTGTAGACCAACGCTCATTTGTCTTGCAGTGAGTCTGAAATAATTCAGACTGTTCCTGACCATTACGCCACAGGCGAATACGGGAATCTCCTTGCCATGCTAACCATACACGGCTTTTGCGGCCGCCTCCCGTGAGCTCGATCCGCCCACACACATACATGGCCTGACTGCCCCGACTTCGCTTTTCCATCAACACTTCACGCAGCAACAAAGGGGAACTTTCCAGTGGCTGTAATTTCTCCAATTGCTCCGATGCGGGAAGGGTTAGATCACGGAGAAGACGCTCAACACCCTCTACCGTTGTGTGTTGCGTCGTTTCCAACCAATCCAGCAAAGCGTTCCCCAGAAAACGCGCTGCAAAATCGCCCAGGTAACTCATGCCTACGCCATCACACAAAACAAAATTGCAGACATTTCCTTTCATACGTACCGCAGCAAAGTCCTGTCCGGTATCTCCCTGATGTACCGTCTCAGCCGCTCTGCCATAACCATATCTGCACTTAAATGTGCCCTGATAGCGAGTTAGCGGCTGTTCCCCGGTCTGTACACTCACATAGCGAAAGTTGCCATGCCGTTGCTCGGCATGGCCCCCCTTATCTCCAGCAGACAATGTTGCCAAACGCATCGCTCTCATGATTCCCCTCCTATCTCACAGGCGTAGCAGCGGACATCTGGAACCCGATTGATACCAATTCTGCACATGTACCTGGCAGCATCATGAGTGCACCGGGTGCAAGCAAATAATCAGCTTCAACAAGCATTTCCCGATAACTTTCGGGCAGAACGGATGACATATTCCGCAGCTTCTCTCCATGCTCATCCTGTAGATTCGTTTCCGAAGAGATTCCCTTCCATCTTCGAGGTTCAGCAATTGGCCCTTCCAGCAGATGATCCGATATAAAAATATTCTCGACCAACACATTGCCGTCCGGCACACTCATGCCCATGATTCTTTTGGCAATCGGCTCGGGATCTTCACCTGTAGCCACCCCATCGGTCATGTGGCATACAAGTGGCGCAGGACAATCCTGCATATTCGGAATTTCGGCCTGTAGAATCTTTTCCGCCTGCAGGAAAGCCTTCGCAGAATCTGAAAACCGTCTCGGTGTCAGGTCAGGCAAAGAACCAACTGCAGCGATCTCGTCAATCCCTTTGATTCCGTTCAACAAGTCATATACATCATCGCTGTAAGCCAATATGGCTATACGATAGCGAGGTGTCAGACGATTTCCCTTGGTAGAGCGAAATACCATTTGGCGGATCGCGAGAGATAAGGCATCATAGACGACGTCAATCCGTCGACGATTTTCCAGAACCATGTTCATGGAGGCGCTAATATCAATTAAATATATAATAAGTGCAGGTGTACGCTGTGATGCTTGAATCGTGTAGTTCATCTAGGGTGAGTCACCTCCATCATTCACATTAATTTATAAGTTAGGCAACGTATAGCTGTTGTTGCTCAGGAATTTGTTAATGGCACTCATTCGAGCGGCCACTTTGCCGACACCTTTGAAATAGGCAGCATCGGTATTATACAGATTTTTGAAATCACGGGCATACGATTCCGCGTTTTCAATTTTTCTGCCTTTTTGCGCGTTATACGTTTTATTGTAATGAGCAATCAACGTGACCACATTCTGGGCACGTTTTTTCTTCAGAGCTGCTTTCTGAGCGATCTCCTGCTGACGTTTAACTTCAGCTGCCGCTTTACGATCCGCTTCCTGTTTGGCAAGCTTGGCATCATTCTCTTTTTTCCAGACCAGATAAGCTTCATATTTTGCCTGTTTATCGTATTTTTCCTGCTCCGCTTTCTTCGCAGCTTCTTTCTTCTGTTGTTCCTGCTTCACCAGAAAGGCCTCATATTTTGCCTGTTTGTCGTACTTGGCCTGTAACGCCTTACGTTCTTCTTCTTTTTTCTTTGCTTCAGCTTCCTTCTGCTTGGCTTCAGCAAGCTTTTTCTTTTCCTCTGCGTCCAGTTTTGCAGCATCTGCGGCCTTTTGCTTCTCTTGCTCTTCCTGCTGTTTGAGCGCAGCTGCCTTTGCTGCTTCAGCCTCTTCCGCAGCTTTGATATCTGCCAGTCGTGTGGCTTCCTGCTGTTCTTTCTGCTTCACCTCTGCCTGATCGGCGAGTATTTTGACCGTTGGCACGCCACCTGCCAGCAATACAATAAGCACAGCGGAGGAAATCATGAACTTTTTGGATCTGTAGAATGGCACAGGTACGGGCTTGTCTGTGTCTTCTTTTGGATTAAGCCTTGCATCCAGTTCCTTAATTGCAGCCTCGACTTCCATCTGCATCGCGCTGTTATGAGGAATAAAATGATAAAGCGAGCGGTACACTTCCAGTGCTGCAGCCGGTTTATCTTCATCCTCCAGGGCTCTTGCTTGCAGGAACAGACGGTTCACAACCGCTTCCTGATCGGGAGAGTGCGGCGTTTGAGAACGGTTCCCGTCTTGCGTATTCACCGGTTCACTTACTGGTTCTGAGCTCTTTTTCAGATTCACATCAGCTTCGGACGAATTGGCAGCTTCTTCTTCCGCTGTCACAGCAGCCGCTGCATTGGCCTGATCCACGTCTATCGCAGCCAATGCAACATACCACTCACCAAACGTCGGACAACTGCTCAGATCGTGACTTTCCCAAGCTCGAATAAACAGATCGGACAGTTTGGAACCCCAACGCTTCTCAAGGGACTCCCGCATCGCATAATACCGTTCACTCACCGTTTGCATTTCATGCTGATCAAAATAACTTTCGCCCCACGCTTTCTCTACAATCACAGGGTCGGACCAGCTTAACATTTCAGCAATGATAACCGCTCCGGCAAATCGGTCAGCATATGAACTCCACAAACCGCTGTGCACTGTTCGATGAGCTGCATAACCGGGTGACCCGGCAAGCAGGGCATCCGGACGATCCATCTTGGAACCGTACATCTGCTCGACATCCACAAGTTCTACCGCAGACATCTTCCCCAGGTTCTCCACTTCGGAAAAAAACGGAATCATTACATTGGGAGCGGACATATCGCAATGAGCCAGTCCACGTTGTTCCATAGCCGAACCTGTTCCAGCAAGCGCTCTAGCCAGCTTCAGGCTCTCCTCAGCCGTCAACTGTCTCTGATCACTGATCACATCGAACCAGGTCTGACCTTGCACCCATGGCATCAACACCGCATATAACAGATCGGGATGTTTTCCAATGAGCGCTCCGTTTCTTTCCGGAGTGAGCACATCACGCTTGCATACCTGCAAACCTGGCAGTTCACTATAAGACTCCATATGCTCAGACTGATATACCATAGCCGGAATACGGAATTTAGGAAAAAATACTTTTAGTGCTTTAGCCCCATGAATGGAACCATTTCGGGGTAACAACTGATAAACAATCCCCTGCCTTCCGGCTTGGGCATAAGCCAGACCCGGCGCTGCCGGATGTTGCCCAATCGTATAGGCAATGTCGTTAATCACCACTTCATCCCCGGGATTTGGTTGAAAAGACATGCTTATCCCTCTCTCTGTCCTAGTGTCATAGTTGCAACAAAAACCGGGTGTTGTGAAAACGCCCGGTTTTTGCTGTAGTTGTACATCTTCAGCTTGCTATCCACCTATAATTCAGGACGAATTCAGACTTCACATCGGCCTGATCTATGTAAAGCAGATTAACGAGCTTGGTCAGCTGTACGGAATTTGTTAGCAATAGCTGTAAGTTCAGCGCTGATGCTGTTCAGCGTTTGAACGAATGATTGCATTTGTTTGCTAGCTTCTTGGAACTCTTGGAAGAAGCGTTGCTTTGTCATACCCTCCCATTGTCCTTCCATGCTTGTGATGGATTGAGTCAATGTAGATACGATTTGCTGACTTTGCTCACCGCTTTGTTTAAATTGGTTGGAAACCTGATCAAGCTGCTCTGGGGTAACTAAAATACGTCCTGCCATTGGTAAATTCCTCCTTGGTTTGTGCAATTAAATTTTTACTTGTTCAAATTGTACTATACCAGGATCGATCGGACAAAAGCCGAAGGACCTAATCCTATTTACCCCATTTTTAGCACTTGAAACTTCTCCTAACAGCCTATTTACAAAAAAAGATTCACTTTCTGCTGTTACTTTTATTCACCCTGTTCAGGAAACAACAGGCTCGGTCCCTCTTCTTCCCCGAAAGGAAGGATCTGTGAATCTCCATGCTACAGGCTCAGGCTGCATAGCCTGCACCAGTGTAGCCGGGGAGCCATCAGGCGGAGCGGCATCCTGTACACGATATACGGCCGCCATTGCGGAAAGGGGATCGGATACTACAGCTACAGTTGCAGAATGTGCAGGCATGATTTCTCCTGTACGATTGTTCTGAAGAACATTCAGCATATTGACCGCATTACCATAGGCTGTGTTCACATGACTCAGCACGGAACGATACTCCATGTCTGCCTGCTGGAATAACAACGCTTTGCGTCCCAGCTGTACGCTTAAGTCCATTAATCGACGCAGCGCATCCTCGCCCAGTCGTTTACTGTGATTCCATTCATTCATCACCGCTGCGCGGGATTCAACCTCCCACTCCAGCGAATGAATCGCCTGATCCAACACTGTCATCTTTTGCTGTATTTGCTCCGCTGCATACTGAATCTGCTTGCTCAGTGCCCGAAGCACATCCGGTTCCACACGAATGCGCATTTACCATCACCTTTCCTCTTCCCCTGCAGGCTGTTTAAGCCAGTCCAGCAGCATCTCGTGAAACTGTTCTCTAGTCGTTAGTGCTGCAACAAGCCAATCATCTGAAGCCGCAGTGCTCATCCGGAACAACCAGTTGGATACTGCACTTGCAGCAAATGCTGCCGACTGCGACTTCCACCCGTCTTCATTCCATACAAGCAACCTAAGCTCCCCGTCTGACTCCTTACCCACCAGACAGCGTGCCAGTGCAAGTGAGCCCTCAGGATCACTTGTCTCCTGTTCGAGTTCCGCTGCTACGGTCTGTACTCCGCTGTTTTCGAGCTCATTCATGACATCATAAAATTTTTTCTTGGAGCACATTAGGGCCGGTTTCTCCGCAGGAGAATGGCCGCTCCATTTCATCCGCTCTATCAGAACATCAATGGCTTCACGAACACTTCCCAGATCGCTGAGCCGGAACGAGTCCGGTACGTCGTCAACACGGGAAACTTCAACGACCCGCTCATCCGTGCAATGTATATAACTCTCATACGACTTGCCGTTGATCGTGTAGCGAATCCAACAAGCTCTGTCGGACAATCCGGCAATGGCTACCCTGGAGAAAACGGTCGGTGTCATGATCAGCTCATCGGTATCCTGATCCCGAATCAGATATCCTTTGTCAAGCAGGGAGGTTTTGACACGCTCCCACTCCATCGCGATATCCTCAGCCATATAGCCGCGAAACGGATCTTCCACACCAAGCAGTCGGTCTGAACCGAGAATACCAGCCAGGAAAAAAAGTTCCTTTGTTTGCAACGTGACTACCTTTTGCTTAGAATCATGAACCGTCAACATTATGAGCCACCTCCCCTCAAACTACAACATGCCATCGGTCACGAATTTCAGAAACCCAATCGGTCATTTTCCAGCTGTCATCACATGGAACTGCACCTTTAACCCTGGAATATTTACGTTTTACATAATAACCTTGACCCGGAGGCAGTACCTTCAGCCCACCTGAACTACCTCCAGATTCGGAATAAGGTATACGGAAGAACGAGAGATCGTTAGGGTCTAAAGTCCCGAACAGCATTCCACTCTGGGAAGCCTTCACATCCGTTACCCAGTCAGAACCAAAGGTTGGGAAGTCTGCCGGAACTCCGGATAGAATCACGTGTACATCGCGATCCCTTCCTTGACGAACAATCGCTCCCAATTGATCTTTTACATTAAAATCGTTTAACTGCTTGGACAAGGTATCCGCATCGTCGATGACGAGCACAAGTTCCGGTCCACCGGAAATCTCGCCTCTTTTCAGAACTTCATCGTACAACTGTTGAATGACAGGTGCAAGCTGTTCTTCTCGCGATACATGTCCACGGACATGGGGCAAACTGCTGATTTCCCCCAGCCCACCTGAGCCATAACGCATATCTACTGTGTATATTTGCACATCTTCCGGAGAAGCATGATAAGCCAGTGATAACATCCATGTCAATAAAAATGTCGTTTTGCCGCCTTCCATCGGACTCGTTACCATGAAATGCGGACCTTCACGCAGATTAAGCTCGAATGGTTCCAGATCATCCGTAAGCAGTCCCACAGGGACAGTTACAGACGATGTATCCCAAGCCTGACCATATGATCCTGTCCGAATGAGCAGATCCTTGAGTTGGATCTCTTCCGGAAGTGGAGCAATCTGCGGAGCTTCTTCTCCTGTCCAGCCTTGGCGAATCTCAGCAATCGTACGGCGCAGTGCCGATGAACGCTTGCCCTCATCTGCCCCGGAAGAAGGTAATGCCGCCTGGAACATTAACGGAGGCACTTGCCCTTTGACCAGACCTCTTCCTGGCGGAAGTTGGCTTGGCGCCTTGGAAGGTCTTCCCACGGCATAATAATAATCGCTTGGATCGGATAACTCAAATGAAACCGCATTGGGAATATTACTTCTGAATTTTTCAAATACATCTGTTACCCGATTGGCGGTGAGCACAAAGGTGATACCCAGACTTCCGCCTTCACGCAGGATCGTCTCCAGTAGTTCATTCTCTTCCGGATAGGCATTGCGGAATGAAAGATAACCATCAATAACGACCACAACCTGCGGGACAGCCGCATGAGCTGTCCGGCGGTAGGCCGAAATCGTTTTAACCCCCGCCTCCGAGATGATATCTTTACGTTGTGCTGACAGCTTAAGAATATAGCGGAATAACCGCTTGATCCGGTCTTCCTCTTCAGCCATCATCACGCCACCGATCTGAGGTAATGCTGCAAAGTCTTTCATCATACGGCCCATATCGATAATGTAACCATGCCAAGGTTCAGTTCTGTGGGAACGGGCCAGGGACATAAGCAAGGTCTGAACAAATGTTGTTTTTCCGAGTCCCGGCATGCCGTACACGACCAAATGGCCTTGATCCACAGGCAATGCGAGCGGTTGTTGGCGCTGATTAGGGAGATCATCCAGCAAACCAACCAGTGGTTTCAGACCACTTGCCCCGCCATCAAGCAGCAGATCCCGATTCTCTTCTTCCTGCCATTCCTGAAGACCTTCCCATTCCAGTGTCTCTGGTAAAGGTGGCAACCATGGTCCTGGCAAACGTCGGATACCCGCATCCGCTGCAGACTGCGCAACATAATCAATAAATACCTGAAGCTGTTTCGGAACATCTTCACCTTTGAGAACGGCTCTGCGCTCTCCAGTTAACAGAGGCTCCCGCTTACCGTTCAGGCGCACCTCCATAACAGGCAATACCGTTGTTGAATCCTCCTGCTGGTTATAAGGTGCACCACTCCAGGCGAATTGCATTTCTTCAAACACTTCATCACTACCAACCTGGAAATATCCGCGACCAGGCTTTGTAATCCAGGCAGCATTTGGAATCTTGATCATGTCCCTGCTGTCTCCCTCACTTTGTACGCGAAGGCAGATCCGGAAGCGCGAATTACTCCATATTTTATCGTCTACAACACCGGCTGGCTTTTGGGTTGCCAGAATTAGATGAACCCCAAGTGTCCGGCCAATGGCCGCGATACTGATCAATTCATCCATGAACTCCGGCTGGTCCCGCTTCAATTGCGCAAACTCGTCAATGATAATAACCAAATGTGGAAGTGGCTGTTCATGTCTGGAACGCAGAATCTTGTAATATTCATCAATATGCTGGAGGTTTCCCGCATCATTTAATATTTTTTGCCTTCTGACCAGTTCGGCACGAAGTGAAATATTCGCCCGCTCGATCAGATTCCCATCCAGATTGGTGATTGTCCCTACCACATGAGGCAGATCAACAAATGTATTGGACATCCCGCCACCTTTATAGTCAATCAGCATGAAGGCCAGATCATGTGGATGGAATTCAGCAGCGAGTGAAGCTACGATGGACTGGATGACTTCACTTTTACCTGAACCGGTTGTACCTGCAATCAGACCATGGGGACCATGACCCTGACGTTCAATTTTGTCATGCAGGTTTATCGCAATTTTTTTGCCGCCAGCGCGTACACCCATTGGTACGGGCAGCGTATCAGGATATCTCGTCTGCCCCCACCTGGACACCACATCCAGATCTTCCACGCGTGATGTGCTCAGCATATCGAATAACGGAAGCACTTGCGGGATATCTGAAGCAGATGACCGCTTTAAGCGGATCGGTGACATATAACGGGAAAGCGCCTCTGTCATCTCCTTCGAGATCACATCAGGCTTGTACGTTTGTTGAATAACATCTGCATCTTCCGTTTTTTTGATATACACCCCTTTGCCTTTGGAGGCATCCATAATCAACTGACAATGCATCGGTAGAGACTCTTTGCGATTAGCCAGTATGATGGTGCATACATCAATCTCGTGAGCCGACTCCAGCAGCAGCGGAAGCAACGGTTCTTCTTCAATTAATTGCGTATCGGAGAGAATTACAACGTAACATGGCGTTTGTACGCTTTTCTTGTAGCGGTCTTCCTTATTGCTACGACGCCGGTTCAACACGGAAAACAAGCTGTCCGCCAATTGATGCGCACCGCTGTGCCTGTCGGCCATATAGCGTTGTCCTTGGTCTTCATCCCAGATATGGGGCATCCAGCGAAGCCAGTCCCATTCCTTGCTGTCCTTTTCTTCATAGAAAGCAGCAAGCTTCAGTTCATCCGGGGAATGGCGTACCGTCAGTTGTGAGATGATGACTCGCAGGGAAGTAAGCACTTCCTCCCGATCACCCACAAGTCCCATAACCTTCGATTGGAACAAAGGCAATGTAATGGAAGCATCCGGTACCGTCTGGAATTCAGCCGCAAGTTCATGGGCCGCTTCAATCAGCTCATCCTTCTCATAACCATCAATCCGCGGAACCTGAAGTTTGATGCGGAATGGAATCTCTCCCGTACCAATGCGCACCTGAAGGAAATCATCATCCTCTGGTGAACGCTCCCACAAGGAACTGTTCCGGTTCTTCACCACTTGAAGACACACACCCGGATCACCATGAATTTCGTACAGGCTCTTCACTTGCTCCGCCTGAGCTTCTTTCAGTTCTTCCCTGTGTTTGTCCAGTTGGGCAAGATACATTATTTTTCGTTCTTCCAATTTTTTGCGATATGATTTCTTGTTGCTCAGATACACGAAGAATGGAATGGTGTAAGAAGTAAGCATCATCATGACCGTCATCATCTGAAACATCATATAACTGCTGTTATTCATTTTGCCGGTCATATTGATATATACGTAGAAACCAATACTGACCATGGTCATCATGATCGGCACAATAATGGATATCATGGAAAACGTGGGTTTGCTCGGTTCTGTTGGAGGCCTGAGTATTTCGAGTCTCTCTTCCTTGAGAACCGGTGTCATTCTTGGAGAACGCTGATATAACACATTCACGAAGAGAAGACCTCCTTTAGTTCGTTCAATAATGAATGTATACGTTCAAAAGCCCTATTCGTTGCTGTCCTGCTGAAACAATGAACGTCTTCCATATACAGGCGCTTCTTCCGAAGTTGTTGAAAAAGCCCGCTGGACACGTACGCAACTGCCTTGTCGCAACCCTGTTTCCATTAACTGCTGTGCGTTCTGCGGAGAGAACCACAGACCTTCCGGAAACTTGGCTTCAAGGATGTACTGAATGCCGTCGCCCGGTGCCTGTCCAAAAATGCGAACGCCGAGTAATGTCTTCAAATGTTCAATGGTACATTCGTCCGGAACATCGATGTCGAACCATTCTCCTTCCTCGCGGCCGGAATACACGGTTAGAATCATCCGAATCCCTCCCATGGTCTCATATGTAAATTGTCCTAATGTCAGATTAAATCAAAAAAAAGAGAATGAATCGTTAATCAACCCTATTTTCTTACATAAACACCCTGTTTGCAATGTACCACATGTAATTTTGTTACATATGACCCACGTATATATTAAAATATCGTACATTCGACTCAGAACTTTTGTGGCAGTTATGCAATTTAATATTGCGAGGATACGAAAATTATCGTTTTTTGTTCCATTTAAATGGTAATTAAGTTACGTTTTCCAGGACTTTTATTCCTTCGCTCACAATTGAATTGTGAACACTTTTCAAACATTACCCACCTTTATGTTTTCATAAGCTGATTTTAAGGTAATTTTAAGCATTGGAATTTAATATTAGCTGTATGAAATAACAACCGTGAGGTGATTTCAAGTGAGAACCCTAATAACCTTTCAAAACAAATCAATCCCTGTATATTTTAATCAAGAAAACAAACAACCTATGCAGAAGACATTAAGATTGCTTAGCAGTGCTCTTGAGCATAAAATTAGCAACGGTAAACGCGCCATTCAAAAATGTCTGCATTCTTTAATTAGTATTGAGATTGTTAATGGAGAAGCCATTCTCCACAGTCGAAGTGAAAACGACTCCCTTGCTTTATCGTTATATTAAAAGGAGTCAACCAAGACACATTCATTACAAGACATGAAAAAGGAAGCTGTCGTCATAGACAAGCTTCCTTTTTTGAGTTGTATACACGTTAACAGCGGATAGCAATTATTATCAGCCATCGCTCAGTGCAGTTTGCTCAGGACATAGACGGCATCATGTTCTTCCGCAATCTCGGCTTTACGAATACGAATGACAAACAGCCGAACCAAATTGGCACGTGTATGTTCTTCCTGACAGGTATTCAGTTTCCTCAGAATAAAGCGGTCAATGGACATGAATTTAAGCCCCTTTGCCATTGGATTTACGGATCTATTCTTCCGTGTATCCATAAATAACCAGATAGCGTCAGCCCCAAACAGCTTTTCCACTCTTATCTTAAGCCGTATTTTCCCGAGGTGTAATATTGTGCAAAAAGCCCGTCCCACCAAGCTGGAGACGGACTTTCGCATGATTTGTCGATCTTTTTATAACCCACTCTAATCATTCATAAATGCCCCTGCTTGTTCACCCTTTTTCGACTTATTTCACTCCCGGATATTCCCGATATTGGTGCTGAATGCTGATCCAACGAGTACGTGTAAACT
This sequence comes from Paenibacillus amylolyticus, assembly GCF_047302515.1. Lineage (GTDB taxonomy): Bacteria > Bacillota > Bacilli > Paenibacillales > Paenibacillaceae > Paenibacillus > Paenibacillus amylolyticus_G. The sequence goes on from NZ_CP168019.1 coordinate 3,349,063, forward strand.
TCTCAATCGCCCAATCCCCACCGAAACGTCCAATCCCTGAAGCTTTTTCACCGCCAAACATCACATGCGCTTCATCGTTCACAGACTGATCATTTACATGCACCATACCCGATTCAATGCGCTGGGCAACCTGATATCCTCGATTCAGATCTTTGGTGAATACGGAACCACTAAGTCCATAAGGAGTATCATTCGCCAAACGTACAGCTTCCTGCTCATCATGAGCCTTCATGATCACTGCCACCGGGCCAAACAATTCCTGCTGCACGATATCCTGTTCAGGTTTAACATCGGCAAGTACAGTAGGAGACAGCACACTGCCTTTACTGGTCCCCCCGAGCAATAATCGTGCACCTTCGGCCTTGGTTTTGTTCACAAGCTCCTGTAATCGTTCTACCTCTTTTTCCCGAATGAGAGGACCCACGAGTGTGTTAGCATCCGCTGGATCACCTGCCTGGACATTCTTCGTTTTGGCAACAAATGATTCGACGAATTGGTCGTAAATATCGGCATGCACAATGATACGATTCAGCGCCATGCAGATCTGTCCCTGATGCAGAAACTTGCCAAAGACCGCCGCTTCGGCAGCACTTTCAATGTCCGCATCTTCCAGCACAACCATGGCGTTGTTGCCACCTAATTCCAGTGCCGTTTCTTTTAAATGTTCACCCGCCAGTTTACCGATCCCTTGTCCAACTTCTGTGGAACCCGTGAATGAAATTACTTTGGGAACCGGATGAGCGACAAAGTAATCCCCGATCTCGCTGCCACTTCCGGCAACGACATTCAGCACGCCCTCAGGCAGACCAGCCTGTTCGAACAAATCGGCAATAAGCCAACCTGCCGTAATCGGAGTGTCTGATGCTGGTTTAATCACCACACCATTACCAAGGGCAATCGCTGGAGCTACAGATCGAAGGCATAGATGCAAAGGGAAGTTCCATGGCCCGATAACACCAATCACTCCCTTTGGCTCACGAACCACACGGTTCTCTTTGCCAGGTGTGTTGGACGGGATGATCTCACCCTTCATGCGATAAGGAAAAGATGCTGCTTCATCCACAATCCGTTTAGCCGCTGCAAACTCCGCCTCCGATTTGATTCGGGTACTCCCGGACTCCGTGATCAGCAGCTGAATAATCTCCTCTTTCCGCTCTGCCATCAGGGATGAAACTTTACGCAATACCTCTTCTTTCGCAGCGGGCAAAGACTTCGCCCATTCAATCGAATTTTTCTGAGCTGACTCATAAGCCTTATCTATGTCTTTCTTATTGGAAGAGCGCCATGTGGCAATAACTTCTCCCGAATAAGGATTGATATTCTCCATTGTTTTCTCACCGGAGCCATTTACCCAGCTGCCATTAATATATTGTTTCGTCCATGTTGTATGTTCAGTGTCCATTAAAGTCATGTGAATACGCCTCCTGATCAAGATTAAATGTCACACCTGCACAACGGTGTAATACATCATTAACCTTGTTCAGAATTACGCAAACGTGAAGACCTGAATTAGCTCTTCCATTCTTTAAGCTTAAGGGAAACAATACAACCCCCACTATTCTCTCAGCATCTGGACGTCTTTCAACAGTCGGGCAGGCTCTTCTCTCCAAAGAGGCTCAAGTCCTCCCATCCGTAGCCAACTTCCATCAGATCTTGACCACCAATGCGGAGGGACTGTGTCTGGACTGGAGTGCCTCCCATCTTTTCATAGAAGCGACAAGCTGAATTACGCTCCAAAGCCCATATGATCAAACGTTTCATATTGTGGGTCTGCAGATGATGAACGACATGTGTCGCGAGTTGCTGACCTATCCCCGTTTGTTGCACTTCCTTCAGCAAATATATAGCATACAACTCTCCATCATAAGGTAATTTGCCTTCACGCTCCTTACCCCCACAAGCAAATCCGACAATGTTCCCATCATCCTGTTCAGCTACCACCAGGATCTGATCCTTTTCGCCAGAACGAATGGTCTTCTCCCACTGGGACAATCTTGATTCTATAGTCAAATGATCCAAAAAATCGTCAGGCACAATTCCCCGATACGTTGTTTTCCAACTCTCCGTATGTACATGAGCTATCCCCTGCGCATCCCCTTCACGCGCCTGCCTGATCAGCATAGTTATCACTCACTTTCTCTCGTAACTTCCGTAGATTTACCATATTATATGTTCTTCTTTCTATAATTCCAAACTCATCCACTTCAGTCCTGATGCCGCTAGGCATGATTCGTAATCAAAAGTGGACTTTTTGAACTACCTCTTATAAAGTAAAATCCGGCGCTACGGCCGGATCGTTACCCTAGTGCCTACAGATACCTTGGAAGACAGATCCAGTACATCCGAGTTGTACATGCGTATACAACCATGGGAGACGGATTTACCAATAGACCAAGGCTCATTGGTTCCGTGTATGCCATAATGGGGAGCAGACAGCCCCATCCACAACACGCCAAATGGCCCACCTGGATTGGATTGTTTGTTAATAATAGTGAACTCCCCATTTGGAGTCTGCGTGAGCATCTTGCCGGTGGCCACAGGATAGCCCTTAATCACCTGATTGCCGTCCAGAAGATATAACATGTGATCAGACAGATCTACAATAATCCTGTAATCTGGCATAATGACATCCCTCCTGACCTATCTTATGCAAGATACCGGATGATGCCCGCCTGATTTCAGGCTTCCTCCCACTCTTTCACACTACGGGAGTGCTTGGGTTTGCGACTATTGGCCGGTTTGCTGGAAGCGGTACGCCTTCTGGATGCCACTTCTTCCTTGCGTTGCTGATATTGCAATTCCTTCTGCATTTTCAGATAATTATTCAGTCTTTTTTCATCCAATGAACCATTCTGTATGGCCTCTTTCACTGCACATCCAGCTTCCCGTGTATGACTGCAATCCAGAAATCTGCACGTGGCCGCAAGTTCTTCAATTTCTCCAAAAGCATGCGACAGCCCATCATTGCCCTCATCCCAGAGATTAAGCTCGCGCATTCCTGGAGTATCGATCAATACGGCTCCCTGTGGAAGTACAAACATCTCCCGGTGTGTTGTCGTATGTCTCCCACGGCTGTCTCCCTCGCGGACGGATTGTGTAAGCTGCACATCCTCACCCATCATCCAGTTCACCAGCGTAGACTTGCCACTGCCAGAAGATCCCGTGAGCGCAACAGTCAGCCCTGGCTGCAAGTATCGTTCCAGTAAGGATTTACCTTGACCCTCCACTGCAGATATTGCAAGCACTTCAACGCCTGAAGCAATTCCCTCTACACTTCGGATCTGTTCTTCCACATTGTTGCACAGATCACTTTTGCTCAAGATAATGACTGGCCTTACGCCACCATTCCAAGCCATCATCACGTACCTTTCGAGTCGTCTAAGGTTGAAATCATGATTAAGTGCTGCCACGATCAACAGTGTATCTACGTTTGCGGCGATTAATTGTTCCTTGGTCACTGGACCTGCCGCCTGTCTCGATACCCTGCTCCGACGGGGCACCAGATTGTGAATAATTGCTTCTTCACCTGCCTGACCTGTAATTGCCACCCAATCTCCAACCGCTGGTACCAAGCTGGTCTCCAGACTATCATGACGCATTCGGCCCGAAATTCTTCCCCAGCATTCGCCCTCTTCTGTAATCAAACGTTGCAGATGTCCATGGTCTGCGATAATTCTGGCTGGCTTTTTCTCCTGCTCTTCCATCCCTGTCTCTTGCCACAGTTCCTGCCACTTTGCTGACCAGCCGTACTTCTCAATATGGTTATCTAAAATAAAAATTCCTCCCAAAATAAGTTGTTTACTTCGTTCAAGCCGAGTGAACAATCATCTCCGGTTCAGATCAAAACAAAAAACCACGAGTAGAAATACACCCGTGGCAATAAGTAGTTAGCCGAATCAAAGATGATCCCTTCTTGTAGATCTACCGGATAGAATACTTAACCCTCCGATATAAACAATTCAGGAATACCCTTTTATCGGCAAACAAAAAAGCCACGGGTGCGTCACCCGTGGCTTCATCTGAGCATGTCATACTTCACGTTACAATGGATACTACTATCCAGCTAACGCAAAATTACATGCTTTGATCCGTTCCGGAGACGCTGTTCATATTCAAATTAACGTATACTGCATTTAAATTTGTCATAAACAATCGCCTCCCTTGTAGAATTATCCATTATGTTACACACTGAGCTTAACAGTTGTCAAGCCCAAACTTTTTTTACCACCAGCTACTCTATTTAACCTGATCCCAGCGTGTCCACATTTCCTTCGGATTCAATTCGTAGATCTCCTCTTCCCGATACATGAACTGATGCATGATAAATTCCCGCCGAATCGTGGCAAAGTCTTCATGGTATTGCTTTATAAATGTATTGATTTCTTTTTCCGTATACTTCCGACCAAATTCAAGCTGCTCGACCAGATGACCAAGTACAATCAGTTTTTTCTTGTATTGAGCCGGAATCTGACGCAGTCGTCCATCTTTGGAGAAAAAATTCCTCATGACCGACGCTTTCAATGTTTCGTTCACATCACTCATATCCTCAACCTCCTCTCGATTAAAGATAAAATCAACCGAAGCCTGTGCATTCTCGCGGATAAACGAAGGATTGAGTGTGAAATACACTGTATTTTTCTCCCGTCGTTCCTTAATCAGCGCCGCCTCTCTCAGCTTGGATGCATGATGTGTCACGGTTGGCTGTGACAGATTCAGCCGCTCGGCAAGTGCCTGTCCGTGCAGTTCACCCTGTGCCAACAACAGCAGCATGCGAAGCCGGGTCGGGTCAGCCAACGCTTTATGATAAGCCACAATTTTCTCCAGCTGCATCATCGTTCATCTCGCTTTCAATTAGATATAAATCTAATTTGATATTAGTCTTTTCTTCTCTGCACGTCAACTCCTTTGCTTTCAAGTAAGCTTGTCTAATTAAACTCCACGCTTGAACTGGCATTGGCTCGTTATTTACGGTAGGATTATATTGCTTGAAATAAGGAGGATTAAGAACATGGAAGATGTCATTATTATCGGCGGAGGCCCATGCGGTCTGTCTGCTGCCATTGAATGTGAGCGGCTGGGACTGTCCGCTGTGATTGTTGAGAAATACAATATCGTTCAATCTATTTATCTGTATCCAACCCATATGCAGTTTTTCAGCACAGCCCCGCTGCTTGAGATCGGAAACGTTCCGTTCAGCACACCTAATGATAAACCGTTTCGTTATGAAGCACTTGCCTATTATCGCAGGGTAGCCGAACATTTTGGTCTGCGTGTTCATAACTATGAGGAAGCCCGTGAAATTAAACGCAAGGATGATGGTACGTTTGAGGTACATACGCTCAATCGCCGCGGGGAAGCCATCGTACATGTTGGAAGCAATGTAGTTGTAGCTACCGGTTATTTTGACCATCCTAACTATCTGGGCATCCCTGGAGAAGATAAAGATAAGGTAACCCACTACTTCCGGGAAGCCCACCCGTATACCCGTACACGTGTCGCCATTATTGGCGGAAGCAACTCAGCCGTGGATGCGGCCATGGAACTGGTTCGGGTCGGAGCACATATTGATATGGTTTATCGCGGCAGTGGTCTGTCCCAGCATATTAAACCATGGGTACGCCCGCTATTCGAGAGCATGGTGACAAAAGGTCATATCACACTCCACCTGGAATCACGCGTGAATGAAATACTCGATGATTCGATTCGTCTGATACACACGGATGGTTCCACTCGGGAACTGGATAATGACTTCGTACTGGCAATGACCGGTTTCCGACCAGATCGTCAACTACTCACGTCGGTAGGTGTGGAGATGTCTGATGATATGGATAAACCTCTATATGATGCACAAACGATGGAAAGCAGCGTACCTGGTGTATATGTAGGCGGAGTCATCGCTTCGGGTCGTAATGCCAATGAAGTCTTTATTGAATCCGGGCGCTGGCATGGACGTTACATTGCGGAACATATCGTTAGCAAACAACGTGGACAGACTGAAGGGAAATGAAAACAATGGATATGACTTCCCTGCTGTTGCTCGTATTTGCGGCTCTCGGGATTATCAGCAGCAACACACCTGTGACCGTAGCGATGGTATTTCTGTTGTTGCTACGAGTCCTGAACCTGAATCAGGCATTTCCATGGCTTGAAAAATACGGACTTACACTGGGCATTATCATTCTGACCATTGGCGTGATGGCACCTCTTGCCAGTGGAAAGATGAGTCTGCAGACGATCGGTGAGTCTTTCCTGCACTGGAAATCACTGCTCGCCATTGGCGTAGGATTACTGGTGGCATATCTCGGAGGACGTGGCGCTACGCTGATGGGTACACAGCCAACTGTCGTTGCAGGGCTGTTAATTGGAACGGTACTTGGGGTTGCCCTATTCAAGGGTGTACCTGTGGGTCCATTGATTGCGGCGGGAATTTTATCATTGCTGCTGGGCAAATCCTGATTCAAGTTGTGAAGGTTGTGACCTGACATGCTATGCAGATTGGCTGTATTTCCCACCGTTGTGTGATATACTTCTATTCATGCAAATCATGTACACGAGTCTACAACAGAATAATCCACATTAGAGGTTGTTCAAAAAGTCCGCTTTTGATTACGAAGGATGCCTAGAGGCATCCTCAGCATCGAATATGGAATTCAGCCGAAATAAGCGGGAGGCTTACGAAGTATGTTTCCGTAGGAAACATTTTGGTTGCTCACGTAGTTTTCCCTACGCTCCGCTACTCCATTTCTAGCTTCATCCCATCTTCTCGGTACTGAAAACCGTCCTATTTGAACACGTACTATTATGGTTATGCTGTTGCATAAACGTATAGATTCACTTTGCAACTATTAATGGCGCAGGAGGATTCAGGAACCATGTCACGTCAGTTTATTACAGAAGCCGTGATGGTGGCCATTTACGGTCAATTATTAGCGCCGCCCGCGCCTGTAGAATATATTGTTCCTTATACCACCATCCTTGAGCTATATGAATTCCAGACCAGTCCTGATCCCATGATGGATAACCCCGCAGATGATCAGCATGTGAAATCCAAAATCAATGAAATGATTTCTTATTTCGAGGAACCGCTGAATAAGAAAAAAATAGAGCGTGCGTTACTTGTTCCATGGGCCAAAAGCCCCTCCATTTTATTTGGTGACCAAGTATCCATTGCCATTATCAATGCAATAGATACGGCACAGTACGGGGAGTATTTCGATCCCATTGAGACCGAACTGCTGCTGACATCTCAGCGCCTGAGTATCCCGATTCTCACCGATCAGGTTGAACTGATTGCACGCATAATTGAGTCTGAATCACCTGTACAGGTATTTGATATTGATGATTTTGATTTTGCAATGGATGATGAACCACTGGATCAGGTGTAATTCATGCTCTGTGCACTTGAATCGGATTTTTTTAAAAAAATGACCTTGGCATCCACTGTATCGTGCATGCCAAGGTCATTTTTTGCGTCAACACTTATTTTATTCTGCAATATCCCGCGCTAACAGGATTCGGCTAATCTGATTCAGAGGTGGTAACGACTCCAAAGCAAAAAACTTCAGACCTGCATCACTATTTACACGCGACTCCACAAGGTCATCCTGAATGATCACTGTCCGGAACAGGGCAATGACATAATACTCTTCATCTCCGCTTGAATGCAAATACCGAAGGTCAGGCCCCGAATAGAGACCTTCAAGTGTCATGGTATCAGCAGTCCAACCTGTCTCTTCCCATAACTCCCGATGTGCAGCATCTTCAATAGCCTCACCCGGGCGCATCTCACCTGCTGGCAACCGCCAGTGACCATGTTCAGCATGCTGAATCAGCAGTAATTCACCTTGTTCGTTCTCAGCCCGCACCGCCGCTTTTACAACAATATGAGAGCGTTTTGCGATATACTGGGCCAAATCTCGTGGTGGCAGATTCACTGCTTATCCCCTCCTCCTACTCGGAAGCCGGTGGCGACCTGTAATCCATCTATTGCTTAGCAGAATACTTCAAGGATTAGACTTCGGTATAACGGTATTCGATATCTTGACCTTCATCAACGATATCCACATGCAGTTGGTGCCCTTTCAGATACCAATAATCGTGATCTTCCATAAAGAATTGGATCCCCGACACTTCGGTTTGATCCGCAGGATGTCTTGGTTTCTCCACAGCAATACCTAGGGAAAATCCAGGGTGAAGACCTCCGCCAGAGCTATAACGTGCAAAAAATCGAATGCTGTCTCCCTCGTTCAAATTCAGCTCTTCCTTGTACCAGCGAGCAGCTTGATCGGATACATGTATGGTACTCATTTGGTGTCAGCTCCTTCTGTATATATATGTTCCATCATATCTCGACAGGGACTTGAATACAAACCCGAGTGACCACATAAAGACAAAATAAGTTGTGAAAAATGTTTGACAGATTGTAAAAGCCGGTGTTAAGATGCAAACATACGAGGTCTACATTGTATTTATTTCCAAAAAAAGAAAGGGTGATTACGGTGTTTAACAAACATATGATAGGTCAATTCAGCACACAACTAAATACCGGAGCACACCCGAAATCATTATTCCGTTCATAAGTCGGCATGACAGGCGATCTTTCATTAGAACCTCTGTGATGTATACTCACAATCGAACTTATATATGGTGACGGCTCTGTTCTCTGAGCCATGCTGCCGTATGATTATATGAAGACATACCGCCTGCGTGCGGTATGTCTTTTTTTGTGGGTACATTTCGGCATTCATGAACGGAATTTGCATTTCTCGGACATCGAAAGGAAGGGATAACACTTGTTCTCTGTACTTAAAAACCTGGCCTGGTTCTTCCGGCTGGAACGCAAACGATACCTAACCGGTGTCATTTTGCTTATTCTGGTGGGCATTGCCGAACTGCTGCCTCCTCGTCTTCTTGGTAATGCCATCGACGAGATTGTGCGCGGTTCCATTACCGGCACCTCACTTACGCGTTATATTTTGCTAATTCTAGGAACGGTCATCATTATCTATCTGGTTACATACGTTTGGATGCACAAACTGTTTGGTGGTGCCAACCTGGTGGAGCGGCTGCTTCGTTCACGCTTTATGGACCACTTGTTACGGATGACTCCTCCCTTTTTTGAGAAAAACAGAACAGGAGATCTGATGGCTCGGGCCACCAATGATCTTCGTTCCATTGCCACTACAGCAGGCTTCGGCATGCTGACCTTAACAGACTCTACAGCCTTTCTGGCCACCGTATTGTTCGCCATGGGTTTCCTGGTTAGTTGGAAACTGACCTTGGCGGCAATCCTGCCATTACCTTTTATCGCCATTGCCATGATGATCTATGGTAAAGCTGTACATCAACGTTACACCCTGGCACAGGATGCATTTGGAGATATGAATGACCAGGTGCTGGAATCCATCGCCGGGATTCGTGTCGTGCGTGCTTATGTGCAGGAACGTCTGGACGAGAAACGGTTCGCCGACGTGACAGAAGATGTGTATCGCAAAAACCTGGCTGTTGCCAGAATGGATGCGCTATTCGAACCCACCATCCGCCTCTTCGTTGGACTCAGTTATGTGATTGCACTTGCCTACGGCATATATCTTGTATTCCATAATGAAATTACCCTGGGGGATCTCGTATCGTTTAACATGTACCTGGGGATGATGATCTGGCCCATGTTTGCCATCGGCGAATTAATTAACCTGATGCAACGTGGTAGCGCTTCGCTTGATCGGGTCAACGAGACTTTATCGGTAGTACCTGCCGTACAAGATGTGGAGCAACCTGCTCACGTTACGAATCCGGAAGAAATTGCGATGCAGGATGTTACATTCCGCTACCCAAGTTCCACTGTCGACAATCTAAGTCACATCAGCTTTTCGCTGCGACGGGGTCAAACATTGGGTGTTGTGGGCCGTACAGGTAGCGGTAAGTCTACTTTGCTCAAACAACTGCTTCATGAATACCCTGCCGGTTCGGGTACATTAAGCATCTCGGGTCATCCGATTCAGGATATCGCCAAAGATGACTTGCACAGCTGGATTGGGTACGTACCACAGGAACAAGTTCTGTTCTCCAAATCAGTTCGTCAGAACATTCAATTCGGTAAACCTGGGGCCAGTGATGAATTCATCATGGAAGCCATTCGTACCGCCGCTTTTGACGGGGATCTGGGAACCTTATCCGATGGACTGGATACACTCGTTGGTGAAAAGGGAATCTCTCTGTCCGGTGGACAGAAACAGCGGGTATCGCTGGCGCGTGCCTTTATTGCTAATCCTGATATTCTTATCCTCGATGATGCCTTATCTGCGGTCGATGCACGTACTGAAGCCAAGATCATTGAAAATATACGCAACAAACGCTCGGGCAAAACCACGCTGATCTCGACTCATCGCCTGTCTGCTATTGAACATGCTGACCGAATCATCGTACTGGAGCACGGGAAAATTACGGAAGAAGGCACTCACCAGGAACTGTTAGCCATGAACGGCTGGTACCGTGAACAGTATGAACGGCAACAGGTCGAGTCCAATCTGTCCACGTAGGAGGTCAATTCATTGAAGTCTAATACAGGCAAAAGGCTGCTTGATTACGCCTTGAAAGCCAAAGGAACATTTATCGCTGCATTAATTATGCTTACCATTGGTGTTGCGGCCGAGCTTGCCGGGCCGTTCATCGCCAAATCCATGATCGACAATCACTTGCTCGCGATTGAGCAGCCTTTCTATGAGACGACAGCTTCAGATGAAGCCGCGGTCTACAACGGTAAGAATTACAAACGCGAAGGCTTGTTCGAACCGGATGAAAACAAAGGTTCCGAAGTGCGGGTATTACAAGCCGGCAGAAGTTTTTATTTTGTAAACGAACCGGTAAGCGCACCTGACGGGGACCGCACATATGCGGATGGAACCCTCACGGTTACACGCGCAGGTGAGGTAACAGGCCAATATGCGGCAACACCCCTGTCCGCTGGTGAACTGTTTGCTTTTTACAAACCGGAGATGCCCAGCATCTATCAATTAATTGTGTATTACATGATCTTCCTCGTGATCTCGGTCATTATGGAGTTTGGTAAAACATTCTGGCTGCAATCCTCGGCCAACAAGGTCATTCAAAGACTGCGTAACGATGTGTATGCCCATATTCAGCGACTGCCGGTGCACTTTTTTGATAACCTGCCCGCAGGTAAAGTTGTATCTCGGGTCACAAACGATACAGAAGCCGTCAAGGATCTGTTCGTTGCCGTTCTTTCGAACTTTTTCTCAGGAATCATCACGATTACAGGTGTGTATGTCGCACTTTTCCTGCTTGATGTTCGCCTGGGTCTTATCTCATTATTCGTTGTGCCGATGCTCATTACATGGATTGTGCTCTATCGTAAATTCGCCACTCGCTACAACACGATCATTCGATCCCGACTGAGTGAAATCAATGCAATCATTAACGAGTCCATTCAGGGGATGTCCATTATCCGCGTATTCCGCCATCAGAAACAAACCAAACAGGAATTCGAAGATCTGAATGATGACTATATGAAACACCAGAACAAAATGCTGAACCTGAATGCCTTCACCTCACACAACCTGGTTAACGTATTACGGAATATCGCCTTTGCGGTGGTCCTGTGGTACTTCGGTTCCAGTGTGCTGGATGGCACAAGTATTATCTCATTAGGTGTTCTGTATGCCTTTGTTGATGTTCTGGGTCGCTTGTTCCAGCCAATCACCGGTATGGTGAATCAACTCGCCAACCTGGACTCCTCCCTCGTATCCGCTGGTCGCGTCTTTGAGCTGATGGATGAAAAGGGAGAAGCTGTAACCGATGGCTCTATGCCAAGATACAAAGGGAATGTTGTCTTCGATGATGTATCCTTTGCCTATAAAAAAGATTACGTGCTTAACAATATCTCATTCAAAGCATCCCAAGGTCAGACGGTCGCTCTGGTCGGTCACACCGGTTCAGGTAAAAGCTCAATCATCAACCTGCTATTCCGGTTCTATGATCCGCAAAAAGGCAAGATCACGATTGACGGTCAGAACGTCAAAGATCTGCCTAAACAGTGGATTCGCGAGCATATGGGGATTGTATTGCAGGACCCGTATCTGTTCACAGGCACCATTGCTTCCAACGTCAGTCTCGGCGATGAGAAGATCTCCCGTGAACGAATTGAACAGGCGCTGCGTGATGTAGGCGCTGAACGTATCCTAGCTCATTTGCCTCAAGGCTTTGACGAACCTGTCATCGAAAAAGGAAGCACATTGTCTGCTGGACAGCGTCAGTTGATCTCCTTTGCTCGGGCACTGGCGTTTGATCCGGCCATCCTCATTCTGGATGAAGCGACTGCCAATATTGATACGGAAACGGAAGCATTGATTCAGAATGCACTCGAAGTCCTCAAAAAAGGACGTACCACCTTCATCATTGCTCACCGTCTCTCCACTATTCGTTCGGCAGATCAGATTCTGGTTCTGCATCGTGGGCGTATCGTTGAGCAAGGTGCACATGATGAACTGATGGAGCTTAAAGGCCGCTATTATAAAATGTATCAGCTTCAGCAAGGTGCGCAAGCAGCAGCGAGTGCAACCAGCGAGAATCCGTCAGGTGAGATCATTCCAACCTCAACCTCCTTTGCCGGAGGCAATGCATAACAGAGTAAAACAGATAGCTCTTTAAGTAACCAATCAAAATGATGTACTCGACGGCAAAACAAAAACCGATCTACACGGCTACCTCAGGGTTTGCGGTGTAGATCGGTTTTTTGTATTTTTATCTGGAGGCATGTTCTGTTAATGTTTATTTCGTCCAGACAAAAAACAATCCACGTGCAACCTTACGGCTGCTGCGGATTGTCTATCCATCCTTTGATCGTATATCCCATGTACATCACGGTCTCTCTTGCGAGAAAAGGAAACTTGCTGCGCCAGGTTCGATACGCCGTAGTTCGTGTCGGAGAAGGTACGGCATCCATACCCAGTCCGGCAGCCAGCTTCATGGCACGTTTCATATGTAATGGATCACTCACAATCGTATAGGTTTGATAACCGGCCTGTTCACCAATCGGAATTGAATTGACTAGATTCTCCTCGGTAATTCTGGATTTGGTCTCTATGCGAATGTCCGCAGGATCTACTCCATGTGCGATGGCATACTTCTGACCCACTACAGCTTCCGTATGTTCTCCATCACCACTTGATCCACCTGTGAAAAGCAGATTACGAACGGTACCCTGACGGTATAATTCAATCCCGTGTTCAATACGTTCGCGAAATACAGGTGAAGGGTTATCCCCCGCCACGGCTGCGCCCAGAATTATTGCTGCATCCGATATCCTGGATGAATCCTCATCCGTATATGCAGATATACGTACAGCCGTAACTACAGTCCACAGGATTCCAACCAATACTACAGCCAGAACCGTCATTAATATCCAGCGTTCCGTTATCCGTTTGCTTGTCATCCATCCTCTTCCAAAGCCCTTGCTTGCATACTCTCGGTATGCATCCGCTCCAGCGTTTGCAGAGCTGCTGCGGATTCGGCATCCAGACCAAGCTCTGCAATCCATGCACCCGTATACTGCTGAAGACGGATCTCCAACTCCTGTGCACGGTCTTTGAAATCCTCCAATTCCTTAATCATGCGTGATCGTCCTTCCGGACTGAATGTCTCGTGAATTCGTTCCTTGAAATAATGATGTACGATACGGTTACGTTGCTGCCATAATTCATTCAACTGGCGAGTCTCTTCCTCAGAGAATGTAAAATGATGCCGCACTTCGTGAATGAGCTGCCCCAGTGAACTGCTCATCTTTCGTTCGTACAGATCTTCCAGATCTTCTTCAGACACAGCCTTGCCCTGAGACATTTTCATTAATAAAATCAGATTGACCAGCTGCTGTTCAAGCGCCTGCCCGTAGTACACTGCCAATCCGTAATAGGCAAACAATTCCCTGGAGTGTTCGCTGTCCAGCATGTCACCATTCTGGATATCTGTATTTTGCATATGCGAGCGCCCCCTTCAACCGTACAATGTTAACCATTCCATGTCCCTCTATCCTAACCAAACCAAGAGCAACATTCAAGTTATCGGGAAGCGCGTCTTCTAACTCCGCAGATCTCTTCTTCCGGACAGCCACACATGGATGATTAGTAACCCTAATGCATAGAGCACAGTCCACAGCATAACCGAAACAAAAGAGTCCACCTTTGATTCATCAAATAACATCATCTCACCAACCAGATAAAAGGCTGGTGGAAGAATGCGGCCAAGCCATTCTAACGATTCAGGCAAACGTTCACTTAAGGAACCTTGGATAAACGATAGTAATAATACAATAATGAGGGCAGGCATACTTCGACTAAGCAAGGGAATGTACGATTTTTGAAAGAATACACTGATGCCTAATCCCAGCAGTGATAACCCCAGATGTCCTAACCAAGTCATCATCCACTCCTCACCTGTGGGTTGTCTCTCGAACATTCCAGCGAACACGGGATACAGCACAGTGATTGCGGTGAGCATGAATTGCATTATCCAGGCACAGATGAGTTGACTTGTTACCACCTTACGCCTGCTTCCTGCATGAAGGACGAGTAATTGATACTGCTTTGCAGGTTCGGTATTCATCACCATTACTCCGAGCCAAGCAGCTGCCAGAAATAACAGCATAGCCGTGACACTGTAACTGTCCGCAATAGGGTTGGGTTTGTAGGAATAGATCAGCAGCATGGTGATGATATAAAAGATAACCGGTGCAAAATATTTCTGTGAGCGAATGTGATGCCTTAACAAATATCGGGTCAGATAGATCATTTGGCTTCTCCCCCCGCATCATCCATGGAAGAGCTTAAGTCCACAGATTCTGTGACACCTCTAAGACTCGCATGTACAGCTGGATGTTGTCCTTCCAGCAGACTTTCCATATGTAATTGACTTTCTTCCTGTTGTACAGACACAACCGAACCTCCGGATGCCAGAATTATTCTGAGGACATCATCTGTTGATTGTTGAACTACTTTCCAATCCCACAACCAAACATTGGATATCCCTGAACTTGTATTACGAACTAAAGACAGTACTCCCGGTTGTTGTACAATCGATAGATCGTTAGCCAAATCCTCTTCAGCTTCCGTCAGACTTTGAATACGTACAACGGGTTCGCCAGCTTGTAGTATATCTTCACGACTCCAGTAGCGGAGCACGCGGCCTTTCTTCAACACAATTACCTGGTCTGCCAAACGTTCGATAAGCAACGGTTCATGGCAAGCTGTAACGATGGATGTCCCTTCATCCTTCCATTGTCCCAATAAGGATACGACTGCCTCTTGAGCTGGAATATCCAAGCCTGACAACGGTTCATCCAGCAACAAAAGACCACCCGGTCCAGGTAACAGGGCCTGAATCAAATTCACTTTTTGCAATGTGCCCTTGGATAATAAGGGTAACTTCTGATCGATCGCGGTATCCAGATATAAAAGTTCACTAAGTTCTCTAATCCGCTCACGCAGTATTTCGGGGCGAATGCCCCGAATCCGACCCATGTCCCACAGATACTCTCCAGAGGTAAAGGGTAAACGTGGCAGGCTATCTACTGCATACCCATCAGAACCCTTCATTGTGCGCTGGATCGATCCTGTGTCGGGTAACAAAATACCTGCCAACATACGTAGCAACGTGCTTTTGCCCGAGCCGTTTCTGCCAACAAGTACAGCACATTCGCCCTGCTTCACTTCCAGATTAATTTCATCAAGTACTTGAGCATTACCTAATCGCTTGCTCACTTGTTGAAGCAATATACCTCGACCTGATGGGTCTAGTGTAGCTTGATCGGACTTCTTGAAAAGACCACGTGTACTCCATGTCATTGTGGGATCACATCCGTTCCGGAGCCTGCACACCAAGCAAATATAGAGTGTGCGCGAGGCGTTCGGCAGTCCGTTCGGCCAATGCGATCCGGAAAGATCTTACATCAGATGGCGCATCCGCAATCCGTTCGGCGTGATAGAAGCGGTTGAACGCTTGAGCGACATCTATTGTATATTTGGCAATGACCGAAGGCTCATTCCGATGAATTGCTTTTTCCAGATACTCGGGATAATCACCCAGCAGTTTCAGCAATGCCCAGGAGGTATCTCCGATAAGGGATGGAGTGGTTACTGTGTTATTCTCACCTTCCGCAAGGTTGGGTTTAGGCATAGGGTTTTCATTTTCCACGCGGATCGCCTCTTCTGCCTTGGCAAGCACACTTTGAATCCGGGCATGGGTATACTGCACATAAGGTCCGGTCTCTCCTTCAAAACTCACCGCATCTTCCAATGAGAAGTCCACATCGTTTAACCGACTATTCCGCAGATCACCGAAGACAATGGCACCTACACCAACAGCCTCAGCCACCTTCTGAGGGTTCTCCAGATTCGGGTTTTTCTCCTGAATAATCTGCAAGGCACGAGCAACTGCCTCATCCAACACTTCCTGCAAAAAGATGACTTTACCGCGGCGGGTAGACATTTTCCGTCCCTCAAAACGCATTAATCCAAACGGGATATGTTCACACTTCGCAGACCATTCATGACCCATCCGGGATAGGACCGCAAATACCTGCCGGAAATGTAACTTCTGCTCGCCTCCGACCACGTATAACAACCGATCTGCCTTCATCACCTCATGACGATAGACTGCCGTAGCCAAATCCCGAGTAGGATAGATTGTTGTTCCATCTTTTTTGATAATCAGGCACGGGGGCATGTTCTCATCCTCCAGACGTACCACGAGTGCTCCATCACTCTCTTCAAGTAAACCTTTTGCCTTGAGTTCTTCAACCACTGCGCCCATCTTGTCATTGTAAAAGCTTTCTCCCAGCGTATGGTCGAACTTTACATTCAGACGTTCATACATCCGGTTGAATTCCTTCATGCTCACTTCCACAAAGAACGCCCATAACCGCTGTGCTTCATCATCCCCTTGCTCCAGCTTGCGGAACCAATCCCGTGCCTCAATCTCCAGAGAAGGATCGTTCTCCGCCTCATCGTGGAAGCGCACATACAGTTCCAGTGACGTACGGATCGGGTCTGTCTGCAACGCTTCATCATTGCCCCACCGTTTGTAGGCTGCGATCTGCTTGCCAAACTGGGTTCCCCAGTCTCCCAGATGATTCACACTTACGGAGGTATAACCCGCTTCGTTATACAACCGATACAGTGCTGCACCGATCACAGTAGAACGCAAATGCCCGATTCCGAAGGGTTTTGCGATGTTAGGGGAAGACATATCAATCACAACACGTGAACCTTGACCAAGCTGGAGCTTACCAAATCCGGCATTCCCCAGTTCTTTCAGCAGATTCGGCGCGAGCTTCTCCCGGTTAAAACGGATATTTACATACGGCCCGGCGGGTGTCGCTTCAATTCCAGATGCCTGTAATCCCGTTGCGAACTCAGTTGCAATGACTGCCGGTGCTTTTTTTAATGACTTCGCTAATGCAAAACAAGGGAACGCTGCATCCCCCATCTCCGCCTGTGGTGGGACTTCCAGTAATCTCAGAACCTCTTGTTCATTCAAACCCGTTAAAGGGGCAATATCGGCCGCAGCCTGCTTCATCAACATGCCAAACACTCCTTATCCATTCATTATTGGCTGAAAATAAACACAAAAAAGCTCTCGTCTCTAAATAAGAGACGAGAGCTGAATTAACAGTTCCCGCGGTACCACTCTAGGTGAACAGCTACTCCTAATATGCATCAACATGCATACCAGTATAACCTGTTCCGCTCGATGCGTATAACGGTCGCAAGCCGGGTTACCCTCAGACAGATATGGCCTATCCCCAATCGGGATAAGTACATCTTTTCGGATAACCATCTCACGGGTGCGGTTCACTCAGGTCATGTCATACCGGCTTCCACCTCTCCCGGCTCGCTGTCATGTATGGATCTGGCTACTCTCCCGATCATTGATATTCTTCGTTTCAATTCATTGCCATCATTATACATACCACGATCAGACTTGGCAACCTACATTAAAAATCCCCTACTGAAAGGCAACACATAGGCACATCGTCTCAGATGCTTGTGTTCACTGCCTTCCCTTAGGGGACAACGGTCATTATCGGTTTTAATTATATATTCCAGTGAAATAATATTTACGCCACTGCTGCCATCAACCGGCAAGCTTCTGCACATCTGCGGCAAGCCTCTGCACATGTTTGGCAGTGATCATGGTGGTGTTTGCCACACTCTGCGGCGCAAGCTTCACAAGCTTTCACACACAATTCGCATATTTCAGCAATGAAATCACTTCCACGTGTCATCGCTTGTGCAGCAAAACTGCAGATCTCCGCACATTCCCGATTCAAACGAATGCAATCACGCAGCATCGCCAGATCATATTCTTTCAGACTCGATATGTAACATACGTTGCATGCATTCATGCACTCCAGGCAAGCATCGATACATTGTTGATATTGTTGTTGTGTCATTTAAAGTTACCCCCCAGGCAAAGTTTGCTATGCATCTTAATACCCAGTTCGGAGGAATATTGAATCATCTAACCTACTTTATCGCTTCCAATTCCAGTAATTGGTCACGAATGACAGTTTGGTCAAAATGTTCACCTATAAACACAGCAACATTAGGGACATCTCCCTGAGGTGTGATCTTCATGTAATCCGATTCACGGTAGGCATACTGGAACCAGAAACGGCTCGCCGTGTCACTAAACGATAAGATGCCTTTTGCTCGATACACGTCCCGTGGCAAAGCAGATACAAATTGTTCAAATGCTTCACTGTTCACCGGATGACTGAAATAATGCGTATACACCATAACATGTTCGTGTGAGGCATGAGGAGCAGAATGCTCGTGTCCGTGGTCATGACTATAGCTATGAGATGCGTCAGTATTCGTAGCATCGCCTTGGACTGTATGATCTGTATGCTCATGTCCATGATTGCAGCCATGTGTACCACAAGCTTCCGTATGCACATGATGCTCCTGGTGAGCCGGCTTGCCTGCTTCAGAAGCTGAATCACGTACGTGCACGTCTACACCGCTGCGAAGCAACAGATCCATCTCCACCTCACATTTCACTGTAGGGATTACAGGTGCGAAGCCATTCCATTTTGCCAAAAGCTGTTCCAGATCCTTCAGTTCCTGTGCACTCACCCGATCCGTTTTATTCAAGAGAAGCACAGACGCACAACGAATCTGCTCCTGCATTAGTTTGAAGGTCTGCCCCTTCTGCTCCTGATACAGACCAGACAGATGTGCTGCATCCACAACAGTAATGAGACTTTTCAGTTCCAGTCGCATGTAGAGTGAGGTCTCCGTTACCGCATCCAGAATCTCCATTGGATTCGCCGCACCGGTTGCTTCAATGATGATCACATCCGGTGATTCCTCCTGAATGAGATCGGCAAGTTGCAATCCCAAGTCACCACGAACGGTACAACAGATGCATCCACCTAACATCTCTGTCATCGGAACGGTGGAATCCACAATCTGACCATCCAGATTGACTTCGCCTAACTCATTCATCACTACTGCGGGACGCAAACCCTGCTGTTGCCAATGTTCGATCAACTGAACAAGCAGTGTTGTTTTGCCACTCCCCAAAAAACCTGACAGTATATATACAGGTATGGATTGTTCTTTTAAAATCGTTTCATTCATGCGTATACACCTCTCTGATTGTCCTTCTTGTAACCTAGTCTATCTATATCTAGCGAGTGTACACCATCCCGCATTCGTTGTGCAATAACGTTCAACTCTTCCCCAGTACATTGCCTGATTCTAACGGATGGTCTATGCTATGAGGACATGTTGATTGAAGGAGGAAGTTTCATGACTAATTCAGTGGAACAACATCGCCAGGAAGCTCCAACCACGGTATCGTGCATGATTGTTACAGTGTCTGACACGCGAACTAAAGACACCGATACCAGTGGCCAGCTCATGCACCAGCTTCTGGATGAAGCAGGTTATCAGATCGTTGAATACATCATCACACCAGATGAAACAGAGAACATTCGAAGCATCCTGCAAGATGCAGCCGTTCGTGATGATATTGAAGCCGTGCTGCTTAGCGGCGGAACAGGGATTGCACCCCGAGATACAACCTACGAAGCGGTGTCCTCACTACTGGACAAGGAACTCCCGGGCTTTGGTGAGATCTTCCGTTTTCTCAGTTACACCGAAGATATCGGTTCCGCTGCCATCCTGAGCAGAGCCGTCGCTGGAACGATTGGACGCACAGCCGTATTCTCCATGCCGGGTTCCAAAGGAGCTGTCAAATTGGCCATGGAAAAACTCATTTTGCCCGAGCTGCGACATGTCATGCGTGAAATATATAAACCCGTCTGAAAGATCAGACGGGTTTTCGGGTTTATTTTCAGCTGTACGGTAAAGTAAGTACAAAGGGTATCTCGCTCTACTTACCTTAGTTGCCCCAGCACACGTTGGAACACCTGCATAACATCCTGTTCATACTTGTCCTTTTCCCCACCGGAAGCTGTATAAACGAGTGAGACGTATCCTTTGCTGCGAATCGTTGTCCGGCCAAGTGCATTCTCCAAGACAGCCTCATCACGATCCTCACTATACATTTGTTTCATGCTGGCAGCTCGTGCAGCCTTATCACTGAAAATATGGACTTTCACAATGTGCCTGCCACTTCCATTCAACAAATACATATAAGAGATCCCACCATGGCCGTCATCGGCAGACATATTATTCATCAGCTGAATACCTTTTGATTCAAAACTCTTACTGATCTCACTCACCAATTCACCGTTTAATCCGTGTCCTTGATTCTGTGCCCGCATATTTCCTTCATCTGTCGCTTCACGGGTGTAGACCTTCCGCTCCTGTTCAATGGATGATGCCGAACAAGCCACCAGGGACCAGATACTCGTTATCAACACGCCACTTACAAGTACTGACTTCATTGTTCTTCCAGCCAGACTTCGCCCTTTTCTACCAAACCACATGCCAATCCTTCCTTTCCAGCCACGTGTACTGTGACCCAATCAGGTAGAATTAGCATGTCTAAGGACTTAGAATCTTATGCGGATGGCAGATCTGATATTGTATTGACCACCGTACGACCCACTGCACCACCTTGGAGTATCGTCTCCAGCGTAAGAGGCAATTGACCTAGAGAAATCTCCCGGATTCCCAGTTCCAGCGCGCGCTCTGGTTTCCATTCTCCGCCGAGCAGTTTCCACAATCGTTCCCGACGTTCCATCGGACAATATACAGAGTCTATACCCATAAGCTGGATGCCACGCAAAATAAACGGAAGTACCGTGGATTCAAAAGCTGTGCCTCCAGTTAACCCGGATACCGCTACCGCACCTCCGTATTGAATCTGTTTCAATCGCTCCGCAAGAGCCGGTCCTCCTGTTGGATCAACAACTCCCGCCCATAGCTGTTTCCCCATCGCTCCTTTAGCTGGAGTATCAGCTTCTTCACGAGTAATGACCTCTGAGGCTCCCAAGTTTCTAAGCAATGGCTCCTCCTGCTCCTTCTTGCCTGTGCTGGCTGTTACTTCAAAGCCAAGCTTCGCCAGAATCGCTACTGCCATACTGCCAACACCACCCGTTGCACCCGTAACCAGAACCTTGCCCATCTCCGGTGTCACTCCAGCCTGTAACAGCGCATCTACCGAAAGTGCAGCCGTAAATCCTGCGGTTCCAATTGCCATGGCTTCTTTCTCACTAAGACCTGGTGGCAGAGGTACCAGCCATTCACTGCGCAGACGCGCATACTCGCTGTACCCTCCGTAATGGGATACGCCAGGTTCAAATCCTGTACTGATCACCCGATCTCCTGGTGCAAAACGTCCACTGACCGACTCCTCTACCGTTCCAGCCAGATCAATTCCCGGTACCATCGGGTACTCACGAACAACACCGCCTTTCTCAAGGGTAGCGAGTCCGTCTTTATAATTGACACTGGAATACTGCACCTGTACCGTAACATCTCCATTCGGCAGATCTTCCTTCTTCAGTTGCTCTATAGAAGCTTTCACTCCGCCCTGTTCTTCTTTACGGACAACATATGCGTTAAAATGGTTTTTCATCGATAGCCACTCCTTCTTTGGATTTTATATATTTTTCCATTAAGCACATGAATTGTTCGCATTCAGCTTAACGGCTCCTTTTACCTATGGAATTCTTCGAATATTGATGATCAAACTCTGTCTCTCCTGAGCGTCAACAGATAGATTAGTGGACCCACAATAGGGATGATCCCCGCCGCTGCCCAAGCTGCTGAACGTCGACTCACTTCAGTATCCCTGTATATCGCAATCATGGAAAGTAAAGTCAGCAGCACAAAATCAATCGTCATGATATGTACAAAGGCAGATTGCTTGAATGCTTCCATATATACATCCGGATGACCTTGCATCACGGCATAGAAAGCTGTCCCCAGCGTCAACAGCAGAAGGACTACATGCGTCAGCTTGTGGGCTGCTACCCGTCCAATTCCCGACTCCCGCTGACGACCAAAATGCAAGCTTGCGTAACCCGAAGCTCTATTTGCGGATGATGACCATGCATAATAGGGAAGCAGGGCAAAAGCACCCAGTCCGAAAGAAAGTATGACAAACGGCCAAGCCGGAACACGGCCTCGTTCTTTCGCAGATGTTCTTAACAGCATACAGGCATAAACTGCCGGGAAAATACCTAACCACGAAAATACCGTAAGTAACCAAGGTTCTTTGCTTTGCATTGTAATCAGTTCTTTGAATATCGGATCACTTCCAGGTGACTGCCCCGGTGCCAACAACAATGCATAGGCAATAAAAGCGATCCAGACCAGTCCTAATATCCATCTCATGTCTGCACCTCCTCTTACTTTCATCCCCTACAGCTACGGGATTGAAACAATGCGATGCAGAATTTGGCGGCTCCTGCGCTTTCCCGAGAAATAATTACTGTTTTTCCCCTACAACCTCTTGAATTGTGCATGACTATTTCCAGTATAGCCTGTTACCTTGGCAGCCTGTCCATGAGATTTCTTACATCACTGGTCCACCTCATCGGGATCATATAAGAATAACGTCTATCAACTATCGACGTACTTTCACAGAAGACAGACCGCGTATAGCGGAAATTTTGCTTGCGATCATCGAATCGTTCAACTCCGCTAAGAACGTATACATTTTATAGGCATCAAAAAGGCATAAGCCAGTATACCTCACTGGTTATGCCTCTCTGTAATTCTTATGTGTGAATTATTCCTCTGTGGATTTCACATGTTCCGCAATGAGCTTCTGCTTCATATTCCATGCCGCAGGGCTGATGTTCACACGGTAGATCTCCGGGTTGAGCTTCCGTTGGTATTCAGGCCAGAAGAGGTTCATCTGTTCCCGGTGGTACGCCCGAATCTCATCCAAATTAGGCAGTTCATAAACTTTACGTCCATTCACAAAGATTGGCTCCAGCATATTCACCGCTTCGTAGCGGGTAACGGTCTTTTTCAGATAAGGGTGTAGCGGGTTGAACAGCTTGAGCGGTCCGCCCTGTAGCGGCTGCTCTTCCTCTGGATAGCAGATATAATCTGCAATCGCTTTGCCATGTTTCGGATCAATGATCCGGAACACTTCCTTTTTACCTGGAGTGGACACCTTTTCAGGATTGGCAGATATTTTGATCGTAGGCAGCATGGCACCGTCCACTTCACGCTCCACCAATTTGTACACTCCACCCAAAGATGGCTGGTCAGAAGCGGTAATCAACTGTGTACCAACACCCCATGTATCAATCCGTGCTCCTTGAGCCTTTAGGTTGAAAATCGTGTTTTCATCCAAATCATTAGATGCAACAATTTTCACATAATCCAAGCCAGCCTCATCCAACATCTGACGTGCCTGAATCGACAAGTACGCTAGGTCACCACTGTCGAGACGAATGGCATTCATCTTTTTGCCTTGGCTCTCCAACTTCTTGGCTGTTTTGATGGCGTGAGGTACTCCACTGTTCAATGTGTCAAAGGTATCAACCAGCAGCGTAACCTGATCAGGCAACACTTTGGCATACACGTCAAACGCCTCCTGTTCGCTCATAAAGCTCTGTACCCAGGAATGGGCATGTGTACCTGCTGTTGGGATTCCGAAGCGCTCTCCGGCCAGCATATTAGACGTTGCATCGAAGCCTGCTACATACGAGGCACGTGCGCCCCAGATGGCAGCATCCGCTTCCTGCGCACGTCGGGTGCCGAATTCGAGCAACGTATCCTGCTGCGCTACTTGTTTGATCCGCGAAGCCTTGGTTGCAATCAACGTCTGATAATTCATGAAGTTAAGTATCGCCGTCTCCACCAATTGAGTCTCCATAATGGAGCCTTCTACCCGAATGAGCGGTTCGTCAGGGAAAACAATTGCACCCTCCTTCATGGAATGAATCGTCCCCTGAAATGAAAACTGGAGCAACTCTTCCAGAAAGACCGGATCGTAATTTTCCTCTTGTTTGGATAAAAATTTGATGTCGTCCATCGTAAACCGAAGCTGGCTGATATAGTTCACAATGCGTTCCAATCCGGCAAATACGGCATATCCGTTGCCAAAAGGAAGCTTACGGAAATAGGCTTCAAATACCGCCTTCCGCTTATGAGTACCATTCACCCAATGGGCGTACATCATATTGATCTGATATTTATCCGTATGTAAAGCCAGGCTAGTTGTCTGCATTTGTCTCATCCTCTCTGACTTCCGCTCGTGCCCCCAGATTTCATCTGTGAACACGGGTTAACATATGGAGACTCATTCTTCATGATTCTGTTCATCCGTATTAAACAAACAAGTCTCCCGTAAAAAACTCTATACACCATTCACCATATTCATCCGGTTCCTAACATGAGGTCAACCAAACATGACTATGGAGTAAATTAAGCCAAGACTGTCTCGCTCGCCTTAACCACCGAAGCACCAAGGCTGGAACGAAAATGTCCAAGTGCCCACTCATGCCCTGCCGGATTGAAGCTGGCAACGGCATCTTCATATACCGTAATATGAAAACCTTTATTGTAAGCATCCACTGCGGTATGCAATATGCAAATATCCGTGCATACCCCTATGAGTGCAATATCCGTAATACCACGTGCACGCAGTCTGAGTTCCAGATCGGTCCCACAGAATGCACTATATCTCGTCTTATCCATCCACTGTATATCTGTTTTCCGTTCTTCCATCACTTGGGCAAGACGACCATATAACTGTCTTCCCTCCGTATTTCTGATGTTATGAGGTGGGAAAAGTACAGTCTCCGGGTGATATGGATCATTTTCTTCGTGTAGATCCACAGCCATGATTACCTCATGTTTGTTCTTACAATAGGCCTCGGTTACAGCTGCAATTGTCTCTTCGATCTCTACTGCCGGCTGACCTACAGGCAAAGAACCTGTCACAAAATCCTTCGTAAAATCAATGACAATCAGTGCTTTCATCGTCAACACTCCCTTAGCCCAGAAATGGTTGATCCTGATTCAATCAGATTGACACACCTATACATTATTACGTATAGATGGAAAGGCGTGGTACGAGTTCTGTAAAACGATATAGCTGCGCCGGACGCTGCGAGTACTGGTTGGAACTCACCAGGTTCCCCTCTTCATCTCTTACTTCTTCCACAATGCCTTTACGGCTGCGGGTAGACGTAATCTTGCGAATGAAGTTTGGTTCTTCAAAATCCGGTACAACACTTTGAATAACCTGATATAATTCACTTAATGTAAAATCACGTGGCAGGAACTGACGAGCAATCGTCGTTTCCAGCATCTGCTGTTGAATACGTCGATAAGCATCTTCAATGATTGTTCTGTGATCAAAGGCCAGTTCCAGTTCTTGCAGCGCCTCCTGAATGGTGAACAATCCAACATCCTCAGCATCATCTGCTGCTT
Organism: Paenibacillus amylolyticus; assembly: GCF_047302515.1. Classification (GTDB taxonomy): domain Bacteria; phylum Bacillota; class Bacilli; order Paenibacillales; family Paenibacillaceae; genus Paenibacillus; species Paenibacillus amylolyticus_G. Next base: position 3,374,949 of record NZ_CP168019.1, read on the forward strand.
GGCGTTGATCCAGCATCCATTCTTCCACAAGCGCGAAAAATGCGTGGGAGATAATCCAGCCCCTCGGGTCACGACCCGGCTGACTGTATACATTCAAGTACTCCAGATGTCCACCATCTACACCTGTCTCTTCCATCAGCTCACGCTTAGCTGCACCATAGATGGATTCATTCTCCTGACAAAATCCACCGGGTAATGCCCATCTGCCTGCAAAAGGCCAGCCTTTGCGCTTGATCAGCATCACTTTCAGTTCCCGAATGGGAAGTGTCTTCGTCACCGTCTTGCGCTCCCGCTTGGTTAAGGTGAACATAACGATATCCGCAGGAACACCATCGGGGGTACGATATTTTTGGGAACTATAAGCACGTGCTGCTTGTTCGTCGCTCTCTGCATTGAAGTGTTCGTAGTTTTCGCTCATGGGCACCACCGACTATTTTCATTTTGATAATTTCATTATGACATAATAATATCTTTTGTCAACAGCAGGATTCATGCGTTACGTTCTCGGGCGTGCTATGCGGAATGTCGCCGTAGCCATACATCCCAACGTGCCCGATGCATCACGAACCTCCGATTGAGTCGTAACACTTCGTCCTGCTTGATGCAGTACCGTAGCTGTCACCGTTAATTCCCCTTGTTTCATTGGTGCAAGGAAATGTACGTTCAGATTTGTTGTCACACAGCCGTCTACTTCCATTGCTGCTGTTGCAACCATACCCATCGCCTGGTCCATCAGTGAAGTCAATACACCCCCATGAATAATCCCCATGGAGTTGGTATGATGTTCACCTGCTGTCAACGCGATCTGTACTTCTTTGCCATCTCCTTTAATATAACGACAACCGAGAAATCCCCAGAATCGTCCGTCTCCGTCTTCCACCATTTTGTCCAAAATACTCATTATTCATTTCTCCTTTATTCACTGTACGTATCAAGCTCTCTTGATGTCATGTGCCTTTATCATTAAAAATCAGCCGCGCCACACAAAATAACCCCACAGCGTGGAGCTTTGCTTGGAATTATACTCCGAGTACTTGGCGATAGCCACTCCACATTAACGGTTATGTAATGTCAAAAAGGGCGCGGACAGCGTCCGCACCCTTCCGTCATTTAACCGCAACTGGTCGGAGGTGAATCCGTTCCAGCCTCCACGTTTACTTTTTCAGAAACCGTATCCCGGATTACAGAGATCACTAGTTGAAGCAAGTAGTTGATGTCGCTCTGGCTCTGCTGGAATTCCGTAACCAATGGAATACTGTCCAGTTCGCTTTGCAGATCTTCAATTTCCTGTTCAATTTTGCTGACCATCTCCACATTTTTGAAGCTTTCAAAAGCAACAATCTCTTTTTGTTTTTTCTTGATCGTTGCAATCAACTGCTGGATGCGCTCATGATCCCGAATTTTGGTTTCAGCCTGTTGAAACTGTCTAACTTCCTCACTCGTTCCGAGCATATCAGCCAATTCTTTGGCTTTTCCCATAATGTCGTCGCGTATGACCAGATTGCGCGTATCGTAGGTTGGCATTCCATAATGGTTGTACTGCACTTCTTCCTGCGCCACTGAAATCGCTCCATTCTATGAGATGATATAAGATGAATACTTGACGTTGCATTAAGCTCAGTTGACTGCTCAGTGACCGCTGCGGTGTCGGATCGTTCTTTTGATCGCTGTTGTCTCCGAATTTTTTCGATTGAAATTGTTCAAGGTTAAAATTTGGAGACAAAGGCGAACGCTTCGCTTCTACAGAATCGATTCCGTCACCTTCGCTACGCTCGGCCGTAACCCGCTAAGTGCAAAAAGTATTCATCTTATTGGTGTGTGTATTACTGATTGGCAGCTACCGGCTCAGGGAGCAGGTTGCCCCGAATATAAAAAGTCATCGGATCGGTGATTTCCACTTGTACGAAAGTACCGATCAATTCTTTGGGTCCTTCAAAATGCACCAGCTTGTTGCTGCGCGTACGTCCTGCCAGAACTTCGGAATTCCGCTTGCTCTCACCTTCAACGAGCACTTCAACGATTTTGCCGCGTTGCTTTTCATTGCTTCGGTGGCTGTATTCGTTGATCGTTTCGTTCAAGCGCTTCAAACGTTCCTTTTTCACTTCCATCGGTACGTTGTCTTCCATCACCGCAGCCGGTGTACCTTCCCTTGGGGAATAAATAAAGGTATAGGCAAAATCATACCCTACTTCACGGACAAGGGAAAGTGTATCTTCAAACTGTTCTTCCGTTTCCCCCGGAAAACCAACAATAATATCCGTTGTCAACACAACATCCGGGATGGCCTTTTTAATTTTGTCAGCCAGCTTCAGATAGTGTTCCCGGTTATACTTGCGGCTCATACGTTTGAGTACTTCTGAACTGCCAGATTGCACCGGAAGATGAATGTGCTCCACCAGATTTCCACCCTTGGCCAGCACTTCAATCAAGTGGTCATCAAAGTCACGTGGGTGACTGGTTGTAAAACGTACCCGCGGAATATCAATTTGGCGAATGGCATCCATCAAGTCACCAAAACTGTAGTTCAGGTCGGTGAAGTCCTTGCCGTACGCATTCACATTTTGACCAAGCAGCGTGATCTCCTTAAAGCCTTGTCGTGCCAAATCCCTAACTTCAGCAATGACATCTTCCGGACGACGGCTGCGTTCTTTGCCCCGCGTAAACGGAACGATGCAATATGTACAGAACTTGTCGCAGCCATACATAATGTTCACCCAGCCGCGCATACCCTCACGTTTCTTCGGCAGGTTCTCAATGATGTCGCCTTCCTTGGACCACACCTCAACAACCATTTCTTTGCTGAACAACGCTTCCTGGATTAGATGTGGCAGTCGATGCACGTTATGTGTACCAAAGATCATATCCACAAATCCATGCTTCTGCATGATTCGGTTGACGACGCCTTCTTCTTGGGACATACACCCGCATACGCCAAGTAACAATCCCGGACGTTCAAGTTTTAGCGTTTTCAGGTGACCGAGCTCACCAAATACTTTATCTTCCGCATTTTCTCGTATGGCACACGTATTGAGCAGAATAATATCAGCTTCTTTGCGATTCTCTGTAGCCTGATATCCCATAGACTCAAGGAGTCCTTTGATGGTCTCCGAGTCATGCTCGTTCATCTGACATCCATACGTATATACAATATAGTGTTTGCCTTTCCCTATGTTTTTCAGTTCATCGGGAACGGCATTTTCGTAAAGCACCTGGACGTCTTCCTTGCCCCGCTGTTTCTCCTGACGATGATTGGGTTCCGATTTGATGTTAATCTCACGGCCCCGGATTCTTATCTTTTTGCTGAATTCATCTTGCGAAATTACTTTGGCATCGGAAAAATCAAAATATTGGGAGTAATCCTTTTTTGAGTCTTTAGCCATTTCCTTCGGTCACTCCTTACAGCCTCTATTAATAAAAAATCGTTCATTCATCCGTGTTCCACATGAATATCTTGCTTGGAACATCAAAAGAGCATTACAGCAAATTATAGCATGAATTGGGCTGTAGTTCCACATCCAAAGCGCATCTCCCTTCGTCTAATCCGAAACATGCCATGCGCAGAAGAGCACTCAGAAATCACAAAAACCTGAGCCTTGCCATCAGGGCTGGAATTAACCGGCCCCTGTTGGCTGTGCTCAGGTTTATATGTTATTCAGACCGCCATAATTGGGGGCTGAAGCTATTACATGTAATTAATCGATGATTTCAGCAGTGTCGCCATTACGAGCGCCAGCAGCGTTAGCTTCATCTGTATCAATATGCATGTCCAGTGCAAAAGAATCGGATACACGAGCCAGTACATTTTCCAGTACCAGACCGCGATCTCCACCCAGACGAACTTTCAACATTTGTTTGTCCTCGATACCCCATTTAGCAGCATCAGAAGTATGGAAGTGAATGTGACGAGCAGCAACGATAACACCTTTATCAATCGTTACCTCGCCAGCAGGACCTTTAATTGTGATTCCTGGTGTACCTTCAATGCTTCCAGATTCACGTACAGGTGCTTTAACACCAATCGCAAATGAATCTGTCATGGAGATCTCCAGTTGCGTTTCAGGGCGAACAGGTCCAAGGATACGCACTTTATCAAACTGTCCTTTCGAACCAATTACCGCTACAGTTTCGTTAGCAGCGTATTGGCCAGGCTGGGACAGAGGTTTAAATTCAGTCAGTTCATAACCTTTGCCAAACAAAATTTCAACGTGCTCTTGGGATACATGAATGTGACGGGCAGATACGCCCACAGGTACTGTTTTACTCATTGTAAATTCACTCCTTGTTTATCTATGGCCTGTACTCAGGCTCTTAACAACCCAATGGTATTATACCCCTTTTTGGAGTGAAATGAAAACGAACTGGTGAAAATTCATGAAATACACTTATTTCACCATCATTCCCCTCCTTTATTTGGAAAACAAGTTTCAATTCAACCCATTCAACGCACACACCAGTTCACTATTTCATGGAATTCCCCTTCATCTGCATCTTCGGATTGCTCTCTGGCAAGTGTTCCCCCAGATAACTCATCGCATTCCCCCACAACCAGCCGCGCACTAAATGTTCATCATAATGCTTGAGCAGGATTTCCGTCAGTTTCGGATAATGTCCTGAATGTTCAAGTCTCTGAATATACGTTGAAATCCCATCAAAATCAGACCCCATCATCAGATGGTGCTGCCCGCCGAGAGAACAGAATTGCTCAATATGAGGCAACAGATCTTCTATTTTTATCTCACCCTCCTGCTTTACAAACCAGGGCACAAACGTCAGTCCGATCCGCCCTTCCCGGGCAATGATAGCCTGAATCTGATCATCTTTCAGATTACGCACATGGGGACATACGCTGTAGCTATTGGAATGGGAGGCGATAAAAGGACGTTTACTCAAGTCAGCCAGTTCCCAGAAACCTTTCTCTGTCAGATGTGACACGTCGAGCAGCATTCCGATTTCATTACACTGGCGCACTAGTTCCTTCCCCTTCTCGGTCAGACCTGCTCCACGCTTCTCCATTACTCCGTCAGCCGCCCAATTGGCATAATTCCAGGTTAGTCCAATAATTCGAACGCCCATCTGATAACATAACTCCAGATAGAACAGGTTGCCCTCCAGGCCATCCACACCCTCCAGTGTGATTAATCCCCACGGACCCTCTGTTTGCCCCACCTGAGCCACCTGTTCACGCCATAACAACGTCTGTGTGCCGCCAGGCCGCTCCTGACTTCTCTCCACACGTCTACGATAAATCTCCAACTGCCCCATCACATGTTCAAACTTGCCTCTGCCAAGCACTTCGGGTAAATAGATGGCGAACGCCTGCAACCCTACATTCCCCTCTTTCAAACGTTGCAAGTTCGCATCCAGTTGTGGAGCATTTTCAAATGAAAGGGCAGGCTGCATCAAAATTTTGCTCAGTGCATCACAGTGAAAATCAGCTACACGCCAATCAGACATGGACATCTTAAACCCTCCTCCATATGTTATTGCAAAAAAACGCAAAAAAACCTGTCTACATCGTAAACAGGTTCAATGCATACTGCATGTATTATCTGGGCTCCACAATCAGCTTAATGGCCGTTCGGTCCTCGCCGTCGATCACAATGTCTGTAAAAGCTGGAATACAAATCAGGTCAACTCCGCTTGGTGCTACAAATCCCCGGGCTATCGCTACCGCTTTAATGGCTTGGTTCAGTGCTCCTGCTCCAATTGCCTGCAGTTCAGCATTTCCACGTTCACGAAGAACCCCTGCAAGAGCGCCGGCTACAGAATTAGGATTGGACTTTGCTGAAACTTTTAATACATCCATGGTAAGTACCTCCCTGGGAATGTTGAAAGTTTGTTTCCACTTACTAGATGTTATTCGCGGGAGGCAAAAAAATTCCTTCTTTTTAGACGGGTTTCCCTGCAAATTGGGACAATACCCCTATTCCATGCGCCACTCGTCCTCCGTCAGACGAATTTTTTCGATGCGTGTTGCCGCACCTGTGGCTTCATCAATTTCAACAAAAACACCATGGAAGTGCCATTTGCCATCATCCACAACAAAACGTACAGGTAGCTGGGTGTAGAACTTACGCAGAACGGCCTCACGTTCCATACCCAATATGCCGTCACGAGGCCCTACCATGCCTGCATCCGTCAAGTAAGCTGTTCCTCCAGGCAAAATCCGATCATCATTACTCTGTACATGCGTATGTGTACCTACAACGAGAGACGCACGTCCATCCAGATGCCATCCCATGGCAATCTTTTCTGACGTCGCTTCAGCATGCATATCGACTAAAATACATTTATGGTCTTGGCGCAGCTCATCTACAATTTCATCAGCTACACGGAATGGACAATCCAGAGCAGGCAGGAACGTTCTTCCTTGAAGATTGACAATCGCTAGCTCTTTCCCTTCGCCTTTGACAACCGTGTATCCTCGTCCTGGTGTGCCTGGTGGAAAGTTCGCTGGACGAATCATGCGGGGCTCATCATCTATAAAATCAAAAATATCCTTATTGTCCCAAGTATGATTACCAAGTGTAATACCATGTACACCCCAGTTGAAAAACTCATTTGCGATTGCACCGGTAATACCACGACCTGCTGCCGCATTTTCACCATTCACAATCACCACATGTGGTTTATACTTCGATTTCAGATACGGTAAATTTTCCTTTAATGCCTTACGTCCCACGTTACCTACAATGTCACCAATAAACAAAACTTTCATTGATTACTGCCTCCTCAATTCCTGCAAAGTCCTCTTACTTCAAATGTTGAACCTTTGCAGGACTCTATCTCATGCTCCATGATGTGTAGTTGCCTTTTAACAGGCTATCAACAGGAAAAGTGGCCCACTACTGCGGCCACTTTTCCGTAATGCTCTATTTTGCGTATTCAACCGCACGGGTTTCCCGGATGACAGTGACTTTGATGTGACCCGGATAGTCGAGTTCATTCTCAATCATCTTCGTGATGTCACGGGCTAAGCGGAAGGCTTCAGCATCATCGATCTTCTCAGGCTGTACCATAACGCGAACTTCACGTCCGGCCTGAATGGCGTACGATTTCTCGACACCTTCGAAGGATTCTGAGATTTCTTCCAGCTTCTCCAGTCGTTTGATATACGTTTCCAGCGTTTCGCGGCGTGCGCCTGGTCTTGCTGCGGAGAGCGCATCTGCTGCGCCAACCAACATGGCAATGACCGAAGTCGCTTCGCAATCTCCGTGATGGGACGCGATACTGTTGATTACAACCGGATGTTCTTTGTATTTCTTCGCCAGTTCCACGCCAATTTCGACGTGTGATCCTTCCACTTCGTGATCCAGCGCTTTACCGATGTCATGCAATAGACCTGCACGTCTTGCCAGAGTTACGTCTTCTCCCAGTTCGCCAGCCATCAGTCCAGCCAGATAAGCGACTTCCATGGAATGTTTCAAGACGTTCTGACCGTAACTTGTACGGAACTTCAACCGGCCCAAAATTTTGATCAGATCCGGATGCAGACCATGCACGCCCACTTCAAAGGTAGCTTGCTCACCGTATTCACGGATGCGCTCATCCACTTCTTTGCGGGATTTCTCAACCATCTCTTCAATCCGTGCCGGGTGAATACGTCCATCAGCCACCAGTTTCTCCAGGGCAGTACGGGCGATTTCACGGCGAATCGGGTCAAAGCCCGACAGAATAACAGCTTCTGGCGTATCATCGATAATGAGGTCAATCCCTGTAAGGGTTTCAAGCGCACGGATGTTACGTCCTTCACGACCGATAATCCGGCCTTTCATTTCTTCATTTGGCAGGGTAACAACAGATACCGTTGTTTCCGCTACGTGGTCAGCCGCACAACGTTGGATGGCGAGTGTAATAATCTCGCGGGACTTTTTGTCCGCTTCTTCCTTCGCTTGTTGTTCAATGTCCTTGATCATTTGAGCCGTCTCATGACGAACTTCCTGTTCTACGTTGGACAGTATGATACTGCGTGCGTCTTCCATGGTGAGGTTGGATATACGTTCCAACTCTGTCACCTGGTTTTTGTAAATCATTTCGATCTGCTGCTGAGTCTCATCAATTCGTTTCTCTTTGTTAGCCACTTGCTCTTCTTTACGTTCGAGTGATTCCAATTTTTTATCCAGCGACTCTTCTTTTTGCAACAATCGTCTTTCTTGTCGTTGAATTTCATTCCGACGTTCACGAGTGTCTTTTTCAGCTTCAGCGCGAATGCGATGGATTTCATCCTTCGCCTCCAGCACCGTTTCTTTCTTCAGTGCTTCTGCCTCTTTCTTCGCGTTCTCCACGATTTGTACGGCAGCTTGTTCCGCACTAGAGATTTTAGCCTCTGCAAGAGATTTGCGAATAAAATATCCTACTCCGAACCCAATGAATAGCGCGGCTGCAACGAGAGCGATCGTGATTGCAATTTCCATACTGTTCACCTCCTCGTTGGTTCCTCCAAGGCATTCCTTGGGTCAATTTGCAGTTTTCAAACCTTACATATGTTTGGGAATAACGAATACTCACGGCGATCCCCCGCCGATTTTCATTTCACATGTACATGTTTCCACGTACTATTCACTGTTTCCAGCGAACCCATAATTAAGAATGGTATAAATCTTAAGAAACCGAAACCGCTTTTTTGGAAGGAAAAAGGGTTGTCCATTTCTTACAGACTCATGTCCATTTTAGTATTTGACGAAAGAAATTGTCAAGAGAATGCAGTATAGTGACTCTAGTCTGCTAATCCCATAACAACGCTTCGTCATCTTCAGGGTCCCCAGCCTCATCTTCTTCAATTAAACAATTCACGACCCGGCGCACCATATCCATTGAAAAACCACGTCTCATTAGGAAGGGAAGCGTTTTATTTTTCTTCTCTTTGACGTCCCCTTTGACCTGATTCCATTTTTTGCGTCCTGCACTCAAAGCAGTCTCAAATTCCGCATCTGTACTGATCCCTTCTAGTGCCTCAACAATGAGATCATTGGCAATGCCCTTTTGACGCAGCTCTTGCCTTATCCACAGTTTTCCCTTCCGCTTGCCCTCCATACGCTGTCTTGTCCATTCCTTCGCAAATAGATCGTCATCCACCAGGTTCTCCCGCTCAAGCCGATCCAGCGCCTCTTCAATCAAAGGTGCAGCAAACTCCTTCTGACGAAGTTTCTGACTTAATTCATGGCGTGTGCGCGGTTTATGCTCCAAAAAGCGCAGAGACTGTGCATACGTCCGCTGTCGCTCGTCAGCTAGAATGATATCTTCCAGATCCTTCTTCATAAACGTATTACCTTGAGTCATCCTGTATTTAATCATCACATCTTCAAGAACCGTAATGGAGTGGATGCCAAAAGTGATTCGATAACGAGCTTGCCTGCTCTTCGTTCGTTCTACACGTGTAATAATAAGTTCTTCGTTGTCCGGAAATTGGGATAGGCCATCCTGTTCTGCTTCTTCATATAAATCCTCGTCATGTTGATCCATTCTGGTCTCCCCTTTCATAACATTTTCATTCTGACTACGCCAAACACATCTTCACATAAGACAAAGAACACCAATAATACAAAAGACCGGGAACTCTGCCCGGCCTTTACTCCACAGTTAGCGTGCTAACAGCCCCTGTCCATTGGGACAGGGGCTGTTAGACAGCACGAGTACTCCCACTACAATCCATTATCCAGATTGATCCAAGCTCAATCAGATAAGTTTACGGAGTCCAGTGGGGAACACCCTCAGGGTCCTCCCTACAAGGGAGGTTTTGAGAGATTACTCGTTGATTTCAAACAATTCTTGTTCTTCTGCTGCTTCTTTTTGTTGCTCTTCACTAGTTGGCGCAGGAACTGCAGTAACCAAGTTACTGGCTACACGAATTTTTTGTTCAATGATGTCAGCAATATCTTTATGCTCTTTCATGAACTGCTTTGCGTTCTCACGGCCTTGTCCTAAACGCTCGCCTTCGTAGGAGTACCATGCACCACTTTTATTAACGATGTCCAGCTCTGTACCAATGTCAATGATACTGCCTTCTCTCGAGATACCCTCGCCATACATGATATCCACTTCCGCTTGTTTAAACGGAGGTGCCACTTTATTTTTAACAACTTTAATACGAGTACGGTTACCAATCATGTCATTGCCTGATTTGATACTCTCAATACGACGCACATCCAAACGTACTGTAGAATAAAACTTCAGAGCACGACCACCAGGTGTTGTTTCCGGGTTACCAAACATAACGCCGACTTTCTCACGAAGCTGGTTAATGAAGATTGCGATTGTTTTGGATTTGCTGATTGCACCAGACAGTTTACGCAGCGCCTGAGACATCAAACGCGCTTGCAAACCAACGTGTGAATCACCCATTTCGCCTTCAATCTCTGCTTTTGGAACCAATGCGGCTACAGAGTCAATAACGACGATATCTACTGCACCACTGCGTACAAGAGCTTCTGCAATTTCCAGCCCTTGCTCACCCGTATCTGGCTGAGACAGAAGCAATTCATCAATATTAACACCAAGTTTGCTTGCGTATTGTGGGTCAAGAGCATGCTCGGCATCGATAAATGCAGCTTGTCCACCCGCTCTTTGTACTTCAGCGATAGCATGCAATGCTACGGTTGTTTTACCAGAGGATTCAGGTCCATATATTTCAACAATACGGCCTTTAGGCAAGCCGCCTGTTCCTAATGCAATATCCAAAGCCAAGGAACCACTGGGAATAATTTCCACATTCATATGAGTGGACTCACCCAGTTTCATGATGGATCCTTTACCAAATTGCTTCTCTATTTGACGGAGCGCCATATCAAGCGCGGCACGACGGTCTGACAATAAGCTCACACCCTTTACTGTTTATAAGATAATGATACCTTGTTTTAACACGTTTGCCAAGCTTTTTTTCGAACATACATTCGTTTTTTTTGTAAAGGCCGAGGCGCCTCTTCCTCAAGGAAACTTTCCATTAAACAGAAAAAAGAACCGTAAACAAGGCTGTAAAGCCTAATTCTACGGTTCTTCCGTCTTCCTTAATTATACTTGCTTGGAACTGTAAATGCAATCGAAGCTATTAACTAATCAATCCATCGCCACAAGTTTTTGCCATAAGCGATAGAGAATCGCTTTGGCTGAACGAATGCGAACCGTCTCGCGATTACCATTAATACGCAGCTCATGAATTTCCGTCTCTTTTCCACGTTCAGCAAGAGCGATGAAGACAAGTCCGGGTGGTTTGCGTTCCGAATATCCCGGTCCAGCTACACCGGTAACAGCCAAGCCAAAATCAGCATCACCAATCATGCGGATCTGCTCAGCAAGCACTTTTGCAACCTCAGGACTTACCGCCCCAGGTGCATCTTCACCTTCCAGATAATCATGAGGCACATTCAGCAGCTTTTCTTTAATTTCATTGGAGTAACAAACAATTCCACCTTTGAGCATTGATGCGCTTCCGGGTACAGAGGTCAGACTTTGCATGACAAGCCCTCCTGTACAGCTCTCAGCAGCGCTAAGCGTCAGCCCCATGTCAGACATCATGGTTACAATCGTGTACTCTATAGGCACATCCTCGTTCGCGTAGAGATGTTCTGTCAAACGTTCCCGAATCTGAACCTCCATCGCATCCAGCTTCAGCTTCGCCTCTCCCTCACTCGCAGCCTTTGTGGAGACACGTACCGTAACTTCGCCTTCGCTCGCGTAAGGAGCAATCGTAGGGTCTGTCTGCGCGTCAATCAGATCCATAAGTCGATCTTCCAGAGCAGATTCACCAATACCTGCGAATTTGAGCATTCGGGAATAGATCGGCATCTCTTCTGTGAGTACATGCTGGAACAGCCAAGGTTTGACTTCCTGTTCAAACATTGGAATCAACTCTTTAGGTGGTCCAGGCATCACAACATAATATTTGTCATTGTCAGAAATCGCATTTCCTGCCGCAAGGCCCGTTTCATTGGCCAGAGGTGTTCCGCCATCAATAACGATCGCCTGACGTCTGTTATTCTCTGTCATATCCACATTACGATCTCTGAAAAAGCTCTCAATTTTGTCCATTGCCATTCGATCTGTATGCAGTTTCCGGTTAAGAACAGCTGCGAGCGCATCCTTGGTCAGATCATCTTGGGTAGGCCCGATGCCACCGGAAAATAAAATAACGTCTGCACGGCTCTGCGCAATGCGAATAGCTTCACTAAGTCGGTTCAGGTTATCCCCAACCACCGTTTGGAAATATACATCGATCCCCATCGCAGCCAATTCACGGGATAGGTATCTGGCATTGGTATTGACGATTTGTCCAAGCAGTAGCTCTGTGCCAACTGCAATGATTTCTGCCTTCATTGAGCATCCTCCTGTACACGTGGTGAGTGATCAAAGGGCAATAGGATAATTTCCTATTGCCCCTGACCCAATGCTTCCTTCATGATTACCCATTTAAGAACAAACCATTATGCTTTTGTTAAATGAAGCAGGTTTTTGTTTTTGATAAAGTAATCGATACCCGACCAGATAGTAATAAGCGCTGCTGCCCATACCGCGATAATATCGACGTGAATACCCGTGTATGAAAACGGGAAATTGTTCAACAGCAACAGCACAATCGCCACAATCTGCACTACAGTCTTCAGCTTGCCCCAAGCACTAGCGGCAACAACCGAACCATCCAGCAATGCAATTTGACGCAAGCCGGTAACTGCGAATTCACGACTAATAATCACAACTGCAATCCAGGAATCCAGCTTGCCCATCTCCACAAGCGAGATCAAAACTGCAGTAACCAGCAACTTGTCTGCGAGTGGATCGAGCAGTTTCCCCAGATTGGTAACCATGTTATTTTTCCGCGCAAGGTATCCGTCAATTCCATCTGTGCTTGCGGCGATGATAAAAATAACAGCAGCAATCAGTTGATTATACGGAAGCGACAAGCTTCCAAGCTGCAACGGCTCTGGATAAAATGGAAAATCCACGAGCAGGAACACCATCAAAAAAGGGATTAAGCAAATTCGTGCAAGCGTAATCCGGTTGGGTAAATTCACAAGACGCCCTCCCTCATATCCTCCATTACTCCAAACAATCATCATAATCCCGTTATCATCATCCGGAACATGAAATGTACAGTTTCAATGTCAATCCATATTAACATGATCCCACTATGTAGAAACGCAAAAAATAAAGTCAACCGCTCAAAAGCAAAACGCTTTAAACGTTCCGGTGACTTCCAGAAGATGTACTGCTTTTCACAAAGTCAGCAAACGATGAGGACTGGACTTGATGCTTGACTGCCAGCAATGCACACTTAGTATAATATACGCCCAATACCGTGTCAAAAAACACTTTTGCTACAAAAAGGCCATATTACTTGAAATTTGTATATTGCAAATCCAAAGGTAGGTTAGCACCATTTAGCAGTTGCATGACAGCTTGCAAATCATTTTTACTCTTACCAGTTACCCGAAGTTGATCTCCCTGAATCTGACTCTTCACTTTCATCTTGGAGTCCCGAATAAGAATATTGATTTTCTTAGCGATGTCCTGATCAATGCCCTGTTTAAAATTCAAACGCTGGCGGACTGTACCAGAAGACGCTGGCTCTACCTTTGCGTAATCAATGTTTTTCAATGGTAGACCACGCTTCGCCATTTTGGATTGAAGCACGTCAATGACAGCCTTAAGTTTGGTCTCATCATCAGATACGATCGTTAACGCATCCTTATCCAGTTTCAGGCTGCTCTTGCTGCCCTTGAAGTCATAACGAGCGCCAATTTCTTTCTCGGTTTGTGTAACGGCATTTGTCAGTTCTTGCAAGTCCATTTTGGACACGATATCAAATGAATTTTCTGAGCTCAAACCAGTCACCCTTTCAGTTAATCGTATGTTCTGTAACATTATAGAGGATACCTTAAGCAAAAGTCTAATTTCAAGCTGTTTTACACAAAGAAAAAAAGCATTTTTGGCTTCCACTTCAAGTGGTTGCCAAAAATGCTTGCTGGTCCAGCTTCCAACCTAATAGCGGCTGCGGTTGGGCTGTCTAAACATATCGAGCACACCCAAAAGTACATGTGCAAGTCCAAAACCCAATATTCCGTAACCCCAAGCACTTGGAGTCAGGTAATAACCTAGGAGGCTGACAATGATCCCTAAACCTGTTACGATCCAGCTGACTGTCATAGCCATCCACCTCACTTCACCAAAAGTTAACTGCAAGTTAAGACACGATTATTGTCTCCTGCAGTTGACCCGGTTATTCGCTACCAGTGGTACCCCCTGTACCGTCCGTTGATCCATTTTCAACACCTGTGGAAGAAGTAGTGCCACTACTGTCTTCACCAAGCTTCAAACGGATCCGATTGGTCGCCTTGCCATCCGTTACAACTTGCCCGCCAACCTCAATCGTGGTCGCTGCAGCGTAACCAGACTTAATATACATGCCTGTACTATCAAGCTCAAAGGTATAGCTGTCACCTTCGGCTGTGTTACCATACTCCAACTTCTCTCCACTGGAGTTTTCGCCTTTGTACACTTCCAGCCAGCTATGACCTGTTGCTTTAATTGTAACCGTTACAGGTTGCCCTGCACTACCGTTAACTTTAAAGTTCGTAATATTTCCTGATTTCCCATCTTCTGCAACACTCACATTAGACGGTGAATTGTCAGTTGGTTCTTTCTCAGTTTCATCCGTCTGTCCGTCCGTTTGGCCATCAGTTTGACCGTCCGTCTGTCCTTCCGTGTCTGTACCGCCACCGTTACCACCAGCGTCGCCCTCACCAGTACTGTCAGTACCTGAATCTGTCGCAGGCGGATTAGATGCCTGTCCGTTGTCGGCAGGTTGATCCGGTTTGTCCTCAGGCTGTTGTTGACTGTCTGTAATTTTGACCTGATCAAGCCCCGGATTTTCTGACTCATCACCATTGTTATACACCACGTATACATACAACAGTACTACGATCAAAACAGGGAATGTCCACATCAGCGCGACAGACATCCACCGATTACTACGCTCAACCGGACGGCTGGAACGCTTCTGAATAACCGGTTCCATCGTTGCTTCCGTCTCTTCTTCGGGTACGTCTTTTTTGTGTCCCTCCAGCAGCTCATCAGGGTTCAGTCCCACGGTCTCCGCATAGGTTTTGATGAAAGCACGCACATAGAAGCTGCCCGGCAGCACCTTATAGTCTCCTGCTTCTATGGCCTCCAGATACCTCTTGCGAATTTTTGTCATTTCCTGTACATCGTCAAGACTCATCCCTTTTTGCAGCCGGGCCTCCCTTAACTGCTGACCCAGTTCAGACATGCCATCTCCTCCTTATGTTTATCTCTTGAGTTGTTGCTAATCTATTCCATGATTCCGTACGGTTCCTTACAATTCGTCGGTGTAGCTAGCCGTAAACGTATCATAAATAATTTCTTCATTCGGATTGTTGCGAAGTTCAATAATAATATCAAAATCATTAAAATCATATTCGGATTCCTGTACAAAAATATCCGGATGTTCAATAACTTTGGTGCTAGGCATGGACATAATATCCTGCAACAAATTGTAATGCCGCTCACTGGAACGAATCGTGCTTACAATTCCGTCAATGATGAAGACATTGTTCGGGTTCAATTCGTCTTCGGACATTTGACTCCTTATCGTCTGACGAAGAAGTGTGGAGGAAACAAACGTCCATCGCTTCATTGCACATACGCTGCCCGCAATAATGGACTCCGTTTTGCCAACACGAGGCATTCCGCGCAAACCGATGACCTGATTGCCTTCCCTCTTAAATACTTCACCCAAAAAGTCCACAAGTAACCCAAGTTCATCTCGTGTAAAACGAAATGTCTTGCGATCATCCGAGTCACGGTCAATGTATCTGCCATGACGCACGGCCAGAATATCCACCAATTTAGGTTGCCGCAAAGCCGATACGGTGATGCTGTTTACTTTGCCAAGCATTTCACCAAGCAAACGGATTTTTTCATCATCATCCGATTCAAGCAGCATGCCTCGAGTTTTGCCTTCAACACCGTTAATGGTCAATATATTCACTTCAAGCATCCCCAGCATAGAGGCAATATCGCCTAACAAACCGGGTCTGTTCTTATGTATTTTATATTCCATATACCATTGTTTAGATTCCATTTCAACACCCCGTAATGCATTATTCCACATTATTCGACAGCAACAGAACGTGTCCACTGGACAACAATCTGAGACATCTTCTACAAATGGGTCACGTTAATGATATATAAAATGAAAATGAATTACAAGAACAGCTCTGTAATCCGTTTGTAATCATTAGAGAAAAGCCCCCTTGCGGGAGCTCTTCATCTGTAATCTTATGCGTTTTGTTTGGCCAATTTGACCATCAGGCACGCAATCGTACGACGCTCATCAGCATCGCCGACATCCCATAACTCTTTCAATGCCCGGTTGGAATGGTTCGCCGGATCGACTTTCTCATCAAGGAAGTCGCCGATTTCATACGCAAGTTTGTTGATGGTTTCTTCACTCATCCCCATCTTCTCTGCTTGCAGTACGCGATCACCCAGGAACTTCTTCCATGTGTCAAAACTGGAGAGCACTGTTTTTTCTGTTGACATGATAAATCCTCCTTAGATGACGCATGAGATTTAAAATCAACAGTTGTAATATGTGCTTTCCAGGCATTTTATATACGAGCATTTTGAAAATAATCCGGAAGACGACTGCTTCTCAGCAACCTTCACCTGTTTCGTTCACAGCCAGTCAAGTTTTCTTGCTTTTTTACGTTAACCAACCGCCATTTGGACTGATGATCTGCCCATTGATATAACCCGATTCAGGGAGGGCCAGAAAATAAACCAATGATGAGATTTCATCAGGTTGAGCAAGTCTTCCTGCCGGAATTTCCTCTTCCAGCATCTTCAGTTCACTCTGATCCAGATGGTTCAGCATGGATGTCTGAACGGCACCAGGAGCAACGGCATTTACGGTTACTCCGGAAGGTGCGAGTTCTTTCGCAAGCGCTTTGGTGAATGCATTCACCCCACCCTTGGTTGTGGAATACAGCACCTCACAAGAAGCACCAGACAGTCCCCAGATCGACGATACATTAATGATCCGGCCATACCTTTGGGAGATCATGTGAGGCATCATTTCCTGTGTACACATAAACGTGCCTTTGAGGTTAATCGCCATCACTTCATCCCAGATCTCCTCTGTAACATCAGCCAACATCCCATAGTGCGAGATTCCTGCGTTGTTCACAAGGATATCTGGCATGAGATTGTGCGACTCCAGCTTCTCACGCATACGCTCAATCTGTTCCCGGCTGCGAAGATCCGCAGACACGGTCATGATTTTTCCACTGCCCTGTTCCATGCACCGTCTAGCGGCTTCATTCGCTGCTTCATGCGATCTCATATAGTGTATAACAACATTCATTCCCACTCTGGCGAAGCGTTCTGCGATAGCCGCTCCGATACCACCGCTTGCGCCAGTTACCAGTACAGTCATTTCCCCAATTGCCTTCAATTGTCCCGTTCCCCTCTCCATATCAAGGACTCACGACTAGCGAAATAGCCAGATGATCCCAGCGAATATGTTCTCTCAGTCTGAGATTTACATCTTCCAGTGTAATCGATTCATAGAGCGGGAGCATATTGAAAAAGTCACCGCCACGGAATTGCTGACGTGTAAATTCATGCGCAATGTTCTCCGGAGAATTGAGCATACGCAAATATCCGCCTATTTTCTTTTTGCGTGCACGTTCAAAATCCGTGGAATCAAACCCTTTTTCTACAATGGCATCCACTTCTTCACGTATACGCGCGAGCAGTTGATCCGGGTCTTTTGTATCACCACCAATGGCTGAAAACGCGTATTGCGGCGAACTGTTATACTCATGTCCAAAGCTGTCCGAGATCAGATCTTCATCGTAGAGCTTCTGAAATAATCGTGTGCTTGAGCCAAACAAAAGATCCATCATCAGCTGCGTTGTCATATCTCGCCGTAACAATTGTTCCCCGGTAAGTCCAACGTCCGTCTCCTTGAATCCAAACAGACATTTGGGCAGTGACACAGCCAGTTTCGCTTCCCGTCTGGCTTCTCCTACCTGCTCAGGCTCCGGCTCGAAGAAACGTTGAATACTCCCCTGTGGCTTATAATCCTTCTGCTCCTGGTTCGATCGAACCATATCAATGACTTCTTGTGGATCTACACCACCCACCACAAACAAGAGCATATTACTCGGGTGATAGAAGGTGTTATAACACTCATACAACATCTCTTTGGTAATCGTACGGATGGATTCCACCGTTCCTGCAATATCGATATGCACCGGATGTTTCTGATACATAGCTTCGATCAATCCAAAATAAACACGCCAATCCGGATTATCAGCATACATGTCAATTTCCTGTCCGATAATGCCTTTTTCCTTTTCCACATTTTGATCCGTGAAGTAAGGATTTTGCACAAAGTCGACTAATGTTTGTATATTTTCATTCACATGTTCGGTCGCTGAAAACAAATAAACCGTCTGATCAAAGCTCGTAAATGCGTTAGCTGAAGCACCATGAGATGCAAACGTGGCAAAAATATCGCCTGTTGGTTCTTCGAACATTTTATGCTCCAAGAAATGGGCAATCCCATCCGGAACCTTCACTTCTTCCTGCCCTTCAACCTGAAAATGATTATCCACCGATCCATACTTGGTTGCAAACGTAGCATACGTTTTCTGGAATCCCGGTTTAGGCAAAATATAGACATGCAGTCCGTTATCCATTACTTCGTAATATAGTGTCTCCTGCAAATGCTCATACCGAATGCTCTCCACCGATTATTCCTCCTTCTCGTCCCGCAAGAAATAAATCGTATCCAGACGGAATTGTTCTGCCGCCTCACGAACATCTTCCTTGCTAATGTGTTCTACCTGAGCCAACAGTTCTTCAGCCGTTCTTTCTTTGCCAGACAACTGTCGATTGAAGTCATAAGCGATCATCTCAAAAGCAGAATCCTGCATTTCCTTAAGCAGGTTACGGATCATTGCTTTGGTCTGGGACATTTCCAGATCAGTGATTGTACCGCTTTTCATTTCTTCCAACTGCTGCTTGATGATAGTAACGGCCTTCTCATAATTAGGGATTTCAATCCCGGATTGAATCGTTGCAATGCCCTTATGTCCGTCATATCGCGAAGACGCGTAATACGCCAGGCTTTCTTTTTCACGAACATTGACAAACAGTTTGGAATGAGGATAACCACCGAGAATTCCGTTGTACATTAGTGCTGCGGCATACTGAGGATCTCCATAAGTGATAGAAGTACGGAGTCCCATATTGAGTTTTCCCTGACTCACATTCAGTCGCTCAACAACGGTCTCCACTGCCTTATCTCCTCGAACCGCTGCCTGTGTCTGGTAATCGGAGGAGGACGTTCGATCCACATTGAAATGACGCTGAACGAGGTTCTCGACCTCCTCCAGTGTCGTATCCCCTACCACGTACAGATCCATACTCGCCTGCTGCAGCCACTCCTGATAAGACGCAGTCAGTGTGTCGGGCTCAATCCCAGGCAGATCCCTTCGCTCACCCAATGGATGAAGACGGTATGGCTCGTTCTTGCACATTTCCTCGATACTGCGTTCAGCGGCATAGCGCATTTTATCGTTCACGATGGACTCCAGCTTTTTACGAACGGTCTCTCGCTCTGCTTGTACATAAGACGTCCTGAAATGCCCATTCTCCTGTGCAGGTCGTGTAAGAACCTCTCCAAGGAAGGCAAATGAACGATCCAATAGCTGCTCATCCCCTCCAACAAAGGAATCATTAATGGTATCCATTCGGAACTGTACAATCTGGTAATCCCCGCGTTTATAAACGTCAAAACCAAAACCTGCTCCATAGAGATGCTCCAGTTGCTCACGAAATTGCGTTGTTTCCGGATAGGACTCCGTACCGCGTCGCAGAACAAAAGGTGTCAGCGCTACTTTGGTTACTGTATCTTCCCGTAAAGGAACTCCTGCATATAGCGATATAGCAAACGTTTTGAAACGTTTAGTCGGAAGCACATGTATACGAAACTCTCTCTTGTTACCTCGTTCGAATCCTGATGTATTCAAATGTTAAAACCCCTTTACGGCGTCATTTATCATGCAATCGTATTAAGCTAAACGTAACAACCATTTTAACCCATTCAAAAGGCAAGAAGCAACCGAAGTCACGCCTTCTGGTTGCTTCCAACATCATCACATACAAAAGATATGCTGTCCGATTGTTTTCACTTGTGGGCGGGTCCAGATCCATTTGGATGTTGCTGTTTTCGGGTTAAAATAATAGAGACATCCACCGGACGGATCCCATCCATTCAGGGCCTGCTCAACTGCCTTTTTGGCTTGTGCGTTCGGTTCCAGATAGATCTGTCCGTCTGCTACAGCCGTAAATGCACCTGGCTGAAAGATCACGCCAGAAGGCGTATTTGGAAAGCTTGGTGATTTCACGCGATTCATAATTACTGCCGCTACTGCGACTTGACCTTCAAACGGTTCCCCTCGGGCCTCACCATATACTGCGTTAGCCATAATTTTGAGTTCATTCTCCGAGAGACCGAGTGCATTGGCAGATCCCATATTATCTTGCTCTTTATCTGCCGTATTGTTACTACTATCACTTCCACCTGAAGTTTTTTTCTTGTGCAATGGCGTTTCCGTTGGCGACCATTTGGTTGAAGCATTATACAATTTCAGTTTGGTTTCAGCTCCAACGACACCATCGGCTTTCATACCAAATTCGGATTGAAACCATTTGACGGATTTCAGCGTGCTGTTGCCAAAATTGCTATCGATTTTACCATTGTAAAATCCCAAATACTTGAGCCGGCCTTGAAGCTCATACACATCCTGACCGTAACTTCCATATTTCACAGCGTTGCTGCTGAAAGTAGGCAAGGCTTTCTCTTCAACTTGTGGTGTGCTTTGATTCGAACTTTCGGTTGCTGCATTCTCAGGAAGCAAATAGCGGATTCCCAATGCGGACATCAGCAAAATAGCAGTGAAAAGCCATATGTTCATTTTTCGCATCGACTGTGCTCTACCTTTCTCTTGTGGGATTAACAGAATCGCTAAGGTTATTATGACAAGCCTGCTTGCTTCCTATGCACCAAATCATCCGATCATTGGACATCATGGTAAAACTTCAGTCAAATTGTATGAAAAAAGCCCCCAACCATTAAGGTTGAGGGCTCGAATCGCCTGAATATTCATGTGCATTACAAGCTACGAGCTTATTTTATTCTGCTGATACTGTTCAAGTGAAACCAGTACTTCCCTTGGTTTGCTGCCCTCATAAGGACCGATTACACCCCGGGCTTCCATAGAGTCAATTAAACGTGCTGCACGCGTGTAACCAACCCGCATACGACGTTGTAGCAGGGAGACTGAAGCTTGTTTTGCCTCCAAAATAATCTGTACTGCCTTTTCGTATAAATCGTCCTGTACTTCATCTTCAGCCTGAATAGAGTCGTCCACCTCAGGTACAAGGGACTCATCATACTGTGCCTCACCTTGACCACGTACGTAGTTTACAATATTCTCGACTTCTTCATCGCTCATAAATGCACCTTGTACACGAACCGGTTTTGATGCGCCCATTGGCATGAACAACATGTCTCCGCGACCCAACAGTTTCTCGGCCCCACCCATATCCAGAATGGTTCGAGAATCCACCTGTGAGGATACACCGAAGGCGATACGAGAAGGTATGTTGGCTTTGATTACGCCAGTAATAACATCCACAGAAGGCCGCTGTGTAGCAATAATCAGATGGATACCGGCTGCACGAGCCATCTGGGCAAGCCGCGCAATCGCATCTTCAACATCTCCGGCTGCAACCATCATCAGATCTGCAAGCTCATCCACAATGACAACAATATAAGGCAGAACAGCCGCAGGATTATCTTTCATCAGATTATTGTAACCTTCAACGTTACGCGTGCCTGATTTGGAGAACAGTTCATATCGTTTCTCCATCTCAACCACAATCTTTTTGAGAGCAAGTGACGCTCTCTTAGGATCAGTTACTACGGGTGCCAGCAAATGGGGAATCCCGTTATATACGTTCAACTCAACCATCTTGGGATCGACCATCAGGAACTTCACTTCATCCGGCTTGGCTTTGTACAATATGCTGGTAATAATTCCGTTAATACACACCGACTTACCGGAACCTGTAGCACCCGCAACCAGCAAATGGGGCATACGAGCCAAGTTACCAATAATCGTCTGTCCCGAGATATCTCGGCCAAATGCAATGGTCACTTTGGATTCTGCATCCTGGAACGTTGCTGTCTCCATTACTTCACGCATCGTTACAACCGATACTTCACCATTAGGTACTTCGATACCAATAGCAGACTTTCCGGGAATCGGTGCTTCCATCCGAATATCTTTTGCCGCCAGAGCCAACGCGATATCATCCGTTAGGCTGACAATTCTGCTGACCTTGACGCCAATGTCAGGTTGAATTTCATATCTTGTAACGGCAGGACCCCGAACCACTTCAAGTACTTTGGCACGAACACCGAAGCTTTCCAGTGTGGCTTCCAGCTTACGTGCTGTTTGCATATAATCCTTCTGGTCACCCGCCTTGCCCCCATTGTTTGGCTTGGCAAGTAGACGGAATGATGGCAGCTTGTACGGCTTAGGAGGTGGCGGTGGTGGTTTCACCGGTTGTGTGTCCTGCCCTTCAGGAGTTGGAGTATCTGTTCCCTGCATTGCATCATTAGATACTTCTTCTCCACTCTGAATCTCATCCACAGCATTCATCCCGTTTGTACCCGCATCGGATGCAGACCACTCTGTCTCTACCAGTTCATCCGTTATTTTAATGGTATGCTCGCCCTGTTGTACTACGTTTGGATCGGCCAGATTATCCGGGAAAGGATAAGCATCATCCAGATCATCTTCAATGCTTGCCTCTTCTGCTCTGACGTGCTCGAAAAAGTCTCGAATGATCGGCGCTGAGTTAGGTTTAGCCTGAACAGGAACACGTGATGAAGCTGATTTGTTAGTTACGTCTTCGGTTGCATCCTGCCACGCCTCTAGATTGTGATCTTGTTCGGCGCGGTACACAATCTGTTCTGTTTCTGCCGAATCGACCTCATCCATTTCACGTCCTGATGTCGCCTGTTCCCGTTTAGCTCCCCATTTTTCGAAAAGTTGGAAGAATATGGGCGAGTTTCGTTTTGGCAGATGCTGTTCCTCTAATTCATCCTCATACTCGTCTTCGTCATCTTCAACAGGAACAGGTACCACTTTACGAGTGTTACCTCTCTTCCTGGCATCAGAAGCTGAAGCAGAACGTGCAGAGGGTCTAGACTCCAGCTTCTTGTACATCGAACTCCCGGCATCCCAGATCTTGGTTCGGAATATTCGTATCAAATCCACATAAGAGAGATTCGTAATCAGCATAAAACTGATGACAAACATCACGATCATGATAAGCCTTGCTCCAAGGCTGCCAAACAGCCACAGGAAAAGAACAAATTGTCCAGCTCCAAGATAACCACCGCTGATGTCCTTGTTAAGCATGGAGTCCCTCTCACCTGGCGTAGCAGGGGTTAGCAACTCGGTTTGCATATCATTATGTACCTGTGTAATCACAGCTCCAGGCTCAAGCGCACCTACCGGAATGAGCTTCTGGTGCATTGCAGAGACGGTGCTCATCAGGGTTAAGGCAAAGACCAGCAATACCAGTCCTGTTTTGCGTGTGGTCCAGCCACTCGGCCATTTCCGGTGAATCATCACCATGAGACCATAATAAATACCAACAAGTGGAATCGCAAAATAAAACTTACCAAGCATCAGTCCGAACATCTTGGAAAGCGAACGTCCAACGGTGGCTTCACCCGATAATGCTATGACAGCAAGGGTAATAAGCACAATCCCGTAAATTTCATATTTTAAAACGCCGCTAAAACCAGCGCCCTTTTTTTTCCTCTTTTTTCTTCTGGCCAAAATCAGGTCACCCCCAGAAGAATATTATACCATACAAATATATTCCGTACATATGTTCTTTTTCTGCTCAATTTGTCTGAATTCGTCGCGTTATGCTGATCCCCAGTTACCTGAAATCGGAATGGTCGAACCCGGCATATTGGCAGGATTGAGATAGGCTTCAAGAGGACAATCCAGCAAACGTACAATAACGGCTTCATTGTCATTAACAGGTCTCACCTGCATCAATAAACCATTCATTTTGATCTCCTTTGTATCTTCGCCCTCTTTCCACATTCCCGACCAGAGTTGTTCCGGGGGCATCACGGTATATAACGTCATTGGGTATAACCTCCCGCTTGCAGAGTCTGTCTCTTGTCTCCTATGAGCTGATTTAACTGAGCAATAGCCTGTCCAATCCCGCCCACTGCATCCATTAATCCATGTTTCACCGCATCTGCGCTTCCTACAGCTGTACCAATATCCCGATTCAACTCACCAGTCTTAAACATCAGTTCTTTGAACATCTCTTCAGAGATATTCGAATGCGAAGTCACAAATCGAACAACCCTCTCCTGCATTTTCTCCATATACTCAAACGTTTGAGGTACACCAATGACAAGGCCGTTCATCCGAATCGGATGGATCGTCATCGTTGCACTTCCGGCAATCAGGGAATATGTTGAAGCTACAGCAATCGGTACTCCAATGCTATGCCCACCTCCAATGACCACAGTAACCGTAGGTTTGCTTAGAGAAGCAATCATCTCTGCAATAGCCAGCCCCGCCTCTACATCTCCACCTACCGTGTTCAAAATGATCAGAATACCTTCAATACGCTGATTCTGTTCTGCGGCCACCAGCTGTGGAATGATATGCTCATACTTTGTTGTTTTATTTTGTGGCGGCAAAATCAAATGCCCTTCGACCTGTCCAATAATGGTCATACAGAAAATATTCGATTCACCTGCAGGAGACTGTGTCTGCCCAAATTGCTGAATAGTCTCTGTCACGGGAGAGATGGCCTTGTCCTCCTGAATCGGAATTTCCGGCGCTTCAACTTCCGGTTGATTGGATCTTGATGCCTGCTTGCCATTCATACGTTCATTCATTTCAATAATCCCCTTCTCCAGAAACATTTAATGTATTTCCTTAGTATGGGGATTTTTCCAACCGCCTTATACCCGATATATCAAATTGCTTCACATATTCACCCTATTGCAGATCTTCCTGAAAACGCAAAAAAAGCCCCTTCTCTACGAGGAACCGTCCAATATTACTCGTAGAGAAGGGGCGACTGTGTGCCTGAATATATGTTTTTGTTTAGCTTATTTTAAACTTCCATAATGATTGGCAAAATCATCGGTCTACGACGAGTTTGCTCATACAGGAAGCGTCCCAGTGCATCTTTAACATTTGTTTTGAGTGAAGCCCACTCGTTAACGTTCTCACTCATCAACTTCTGCAATGTGCTGCTAACGATCCGGTTGGCCTCATCCAGTAGTCCTTCCGATTCACGTACATACACAAATCCGCGAGAGATGATGTCAGGACCGGAAACAATTTTTCCATCCTGTTTGCTCAGTGTTACCACAACAACAAGGATACCATCTTGTGACAACAATTTGCGGTCACGAAGTACAATGTTACCCACATCGCCTACACCCAAGCCATCGATCAACACATTACCTGCAGTAACTTTACCTGCTCTACGTGCTGCTCCACCTTGAATTTCAATCACTTCACCGATATCCGTGATGAAAATGTTCTCAGGTTCTACCCCTACAGATTCAGCAAGAACCGCGTGGCGACGCTGCATACGGAATTCACCGTGAATTGGCAAGAAGAATTTCGGTTTCATCAGGTTGAGCATCAGTTTCAACTCTTCCTGGCTACCGTGACCAGATACGTGGACGCCACTGTTAGCACCGCTGTAATGCACGTTAGCACCCAGACGGAACAGTTCATCAATCGTACGGCCTACATATTTTTCATTACCTGGAACCGGTGTTGCTGCGATAATGACGGTGTCACCTGGCAGGATGTCCACTTTACGGTGTGTGGAACGAGCCATACGTGTCAGTGCTGACATTGGCTCTCCTTGACTTCCTGTGCAGAGAATCACGACACGATCAGCTGCCATCTTGCCTACTTCTTCAGGCTCAATGATCATGCCATCCGGAATCTCAAGATAACCCAGTTCTGAAGCAATACCCACCACATTCACCATGCTGCGTCCGATAACTGCAACTTTACGTCCAGTCACTTCTGCTGCATTGATCACCTGTTGGATACGGTGTACGTTGGAAGCAAATGTCGCTACAACAACACGTTGACTTGCTTTACGGAAGATATCTTCCAGCACGATACCCACATTTTTCTCCGATGGTGTGAATCCAGGTTTCTCAGCGTTCGTACTATCGGACAACAGCGCTAACACGCCATTTGTTCCGATCTGTGCCATACGCTGAAGATCTGCATATTGACCATTGACTGGAGTATGGTCGAATTTGAAGTCACCTGTGTGAACAACTGCACCTTCCGGTGTTTCGACACATACACCAACAGAATCCGGAATACTATGGTTAGTAGCGAAGAACGATGCTTTCAGAACAGATCCAAGTTGGATCTCGGAATCAGCATCAATCAGAATACGTTTTGTATCACCCAGCAAATTCGCTTCTTTCAACTTGTTTTCTACAAGTCCAAGCGTAAGTCTTGTTCCGTATACAGGAACATTCAGATGTTTAAGAACATATGGCAGACCACCAATGTGATCCTCATGTCCGTGAGTAAGGATGATTCCTCTTACTTTGTCACGGTTCTCAGTCAGGTAAGAAATGTCAGGGATGACAATATCAATACCAAGCATATCTTCTTCCGGGAATTTAAGACCAGCATCTACGACTACAATGTCGTTGGCGTATTGGATGACGTACATGTTTTTACCAATCTCGCCTACGCCGCCCAAAGCAAAAATCATCAGTTTATCGTTATTATTTTTCTTAGACAAATGAATCTAAACCTCCTATGGTAGTTGGACGTCGTACCTTATTATTTATTGTAAGTTAAGAAAAGTAGTCCATACATCACATACCCACCTATCGGGATGAATGCAAAAGAACACCTTTATTCACGATATTTGGAAGAAGTTCTTCGAAGTTATTCCCTTTGACCAACAAGTTGGAGTTGAAATTCCCTCTTAGCCGTTCCTTCCTTTTTCACCGCAAAGCTACACCACGAAGCGATGTCGCTTTCAATTTCAAAAAAATACCGCACCCAGTCACTTGACATCATTATACATGATTAAAAACAAAAAAAACAAGTCACTCTCTCGTTAACCTGTAGGTTTCCCCTTAGCAGTGGAAAAGAAACCTCACATTACTCGTAAAAAAAAGAACCGCAGCCTCTACGAAGAGGAGCGGTTCTTTTGCTGATCTGAAGGATATTCCCATGATTAATAAAATAGTCCATATACAACCAAAATGATTACAAATTAAGCAAACCTTTGATATAAACCTGCTCCTCTTCCGTTGGCGGAATAAGTGGCAACCGTACGGAACCAACGTCTAGACCACGCAATGTCAGCGCATATTTCACCGCTACGGGGTTTGGTAGAGGCTGTGGACACTCAAACAGGCCTTTGAACACTGGGAACAACTGCTGATGAATCTGAGCAGCCTGAAGAGGTGCTCCGCCATAGAAGGCGTCAATCATTTTCTTCATTTCTGCCCCTACGACATGACTGGCCACACTGACAATTCCATGTGCTCCAACCGCAATCGCTGGCAAGCCTGAAGCATCATCACCGGAATAAACTCTGAAATTTTCTGGAGCACTTGCTGCAATCAGCGTAACCTGCTCCATAGACGCACATTCCTTCGTAGCGACGATGTTAGGAATCTGTGCAAGACGAAGCGTTGTCTCTGCTGACAGGCTGGTTACTGTACGCCCAGGCACGTTGTAGAGCATAATTGGCAGCTTGGTGGAGCCTGCAATCGCTTCAAAATGTTTGAACAAACCTTCTTGGCTAGGTTTGTTGTAATACGGAACAACCAACAATATGCCATCCACTCCGGCACGTTCAGCTTCCTGTGTCAAATGGATGGAATGTGCCGTGTTATTGCTTCCCGTTCCGGCTATAATTTTGCACCGACCGGCCGCATGTTTCACTGCAAATTCGAATAATTGAACTTTCTCAGTATCACTAAGTGTTGGAGACTCCCCTGTTGTTCCAGAAACCACAAGCGTCTCCGACTTTTGATCTACAATCAGATAGTCGATTAGACGTGCCGTTTCCTCCCAATGAATCTCTCCTTGTTCATTGAACGGAGTGACCATTGCTGTAATCAATCTTCCAAAGTCCAATTCGATTCCTCCTTCAAAACAGGTTTGGCTCCTCTAACTTCAGTTATTTACAAATGAAGTTCGAATGAGGCGTGAAGTGCCCTCAGGGCCTGAACCATATCTTCTTTTTTTACGAGTACCCAGATCGTTGTATTCGAATCTGCCGATTGCAGGATCTGAATGTCTGCCAGTGTCAAGGACTCCACGATTCGAGCCATGATTCCAGGTACACCATTAATGCCTCCGCCAATGACGGACACTTTGGCACAACCGGATAGGCTTTGTGGCTTGAGACCTATCTCCTGCAATACCTGTATGGCTTTCTCGGAATCACTGTCAAAAACCGTATAGACAACTCCCGAGGGGGTAACATTAATAAAATCAACGCTGATTGAATTCTCAGCCATGGTTTTGAACACTTTTAGTTGCAATCGATCTGCACCACCACCAGGCACATCCACCGTAATTTGCGTTACATTGCTTACGTAGGCGATGCCTGTTACATAACGGTCAACAATGCCTGTCTGCACATCCTGGAATCCTTCCGGATGCGTAACCAGCGTTCCTTCCGTGTCTGCAAAAGTAGATCTTACCCGCACTGGAATCTGGGATTGCATCGCAATCTCAACCGCACGTGGATGGATTACCTTGGCACCGTGGTGGGCCATGTTACAGATCTCTGCATAACTCACAACAGTCAGTGGACGTGCATCCTCAACAATTCGCGGATCAGCGGTAAGTATCCCGTTCACATCTGTGTAGATATCCACCATTTCAGCACGTAATGCTGCACCGAGAGCTGTAGCAGAAGTATCGCTTCCCCCACGACCCAGTGTCGTGAAGTCTCCGTTCTCTGTCTGCCCCTGGAATCCGGTTACAACAACGACACGCCCAAGCTGAAGCTGCTCCAACACACGAACAGGACGGACATCCAATATCCGGGCATTCCCGAAATTGTCGTCCGTCACAAAACCTGCTTGTGCACCGGTCAGCACTGTAGTTGGAATGCCTTCATGTTCGAGTAAACTGCTCAACGTTGTCGCCGATATGATTTCACCACAGCACAGCAGTAAATCCTTTTCGCGTGCGGATAGTGCGTTTCCGTTCTGTGCAGCCCAGTCCAGCAACGTATCGGTCGCATATGGCTCGCCGCGGCGCCCCATCGCAGACACAACGATGACCAGACTCAATCCTGCTTCAAGTTCACGTTTAACATGACGGAGCACATGCTCTCTCGCCTGAACAGTGGAGAGAGACGTGCCTCCGAATTTCTGTACCATGATACGCATCTTTATTCCTCCATTTGTGTACGCAAGAAGACTGGACACGGGTCAAATCAACAAATGGATCACTCTAGGGAGCGTTCTGATGCGATAATTTCAGCATTTTATACGGCATTCCATGCCGCTCCTTATTTTTTTGTAATTGTCTGGGACAATCGCAAATCAAAGGTCGCGGTTGTTATCGAGGTCATGATGCATACATTCACAATAGACCTCTCCCGCTTGCTTAACCTGTACTGCCTGCAAGCAGGAATGCCTTATAGACAGGAACGTGGACATAGTAACTGTTCAATCCAGCATATTGTCCCCCATGATTTTCTTTGTCTCTCGAACCCTTCTTCATTTCTCCAAGCGCATAAACGTTGTCACCAAATCATTGTTCCATCAAGCCTGTGAAGAACGCTCCACAATCATCGGCTGCAACTGTTTGCCCTCAAGAGCACTCCAGCAAGCCTCTGGAATCAATTCCATTTTGGCGACTAACGAGTTTGGTTTTTTCACTGGATCGTCTTGCCCAAATGGCACAAAATACAAGTATTTAGCCACGAGCAATTTGGCGATATTCGCAGCATTCAAGCCCAGACCGTCATTCGTGGAAATCGCGAGCACAAGTGGACGCTGATTGCGCATCTGCGCTTTGGCTGCCATTAGCACTGGACTGTCGGTCATCGCATTAGCCAGCTTGCTTGTTGTATTCCCTGTGCATGGAGCAATAACCAGCACATCAAGCAGCTTGGAAGGCCCTAATGGCTCCGCTTCAACAATTGTAGAAATGATATCATTACCTGTTATATCTTTCAACTGTTTTTGCCAATTTTGCGCCGTACCGAAGCGTGTATCCGTCGTCAGAACCGAATTCGAAATAATCGGAATGACGTTGGCACCTTCAGCTACGAAGCGGCTAATTACCGGCATAACCTCTTCAAACGTACAATGAGAACCCGTAATTGCATAACCTACCGTTTTTCCCTGCCAGTTCATGATTTAACCTCCCGTGCGTTCTGTTCTTCCAAAAGCAAACGGATCAACGCGTCGGCAATAATGCCGCCAGCCGTTTTGGGAGCAACAATGCCGGGGAGGCCTGGCGCAAGTAGCGCTTTAATACCGCGTTTGTCGGCATACCTGAAATCACAGCCGCCAGGAGCGGATGCGAGGTCGATAATGACAGCCTTTTGCGGCATTCTGGACAGGATTTGTGCTGTGATTATCATAGTCGGTATCGTATTAAAAAGCAAGTCAACTTCCCCGGTCTGAGCGGCCAAATCCGTTGTCATGAAAGGCCTCCAGCCCATTATTGTAGCGCGGGCAGCATCCTCTTCCCGCCTGATTCCCACCCGTACATTTGCTCCAAGTCCCTGCAGTGTTTTGGCCATTGTGAATCCTGTTCGACCAATGCCAAGCACAATGCATTCCGAACCATGGATTGTGAAGTCCGTCTCCCGAATAGCTATGGCGATGGCTCCCTCAGCTGTTGGAATAGAGTTATAAAGTGCAATATCATCACGATCAAGTACTTCAACAAGTCGCAGCCCATTTTCAAGACAAAGTTCGCGCAAGAACGGCTTTGCCATACCTGTGAACACAATACAATGCTCTGGTAATGCTGCAATATGTTCCTTTTTCAAATAGATCGGTGTGTCACTGAATGAAGTACTTACTTTTCCCTGCTCATCGCAACCGACAACAGGCAGTACGAGTACATCTGCGGAAGCAAACACTTCATCCTCCAGTTCCTGGTGCTCGATCCCTGGAATGGAACGCTCTATTTTATCGAAACCCACCACACTTACCGTTGCATCCAGCTCAGCGCACTTTTGAATGACTTCAAGCTGCCGCGCATCTCCGCCCAGGACTACAATCCGGACTCCGGTCAGCATCGGGACGTCACTCCTTTCACCACATGTATGCCTTATCGTATGCAGGGGCCCACAGGGGGGTGAAAACAATAATTGCATTCCACTGTCCGTTTCTCAAATGTAAAAAAGAGCCGCCCCTGTCAGGGACGACTCTAAAGAATGAGTATATTTACGTTCTTATTTCCCGGTATGACCGAATCCACCTTCGCCACGTACCGTTTCCGAAAGTTCATTCACTTCCGTCAATTCAACCGCAGGCACGGTCTGGAAGACGATCTGTGCGATGCGCTCTCCCCGTACAATCGTGAACGGTTCCTGACCCAGATTAATCAACAGCACTTTAACTTCTCCGCGATAATCCGCATCAATGGTCCCCGGTGTGTTGAGGCAAGTAATACCATGTTTGAAAGCCAGTCCGCTCCGAGGACGGATCTGTGCTTCCAATCCAGCTGGCATTGCCATCGCAAGTCCGGTCGGAATCAGTGTACGCTGACCCGGCTGCAGTACAACATCTTCCTGAAGTGCAGCTACTACATCAAAGCCGGATGCCAGCTCCGACATTTTTTGAGGCAGTTTAATATCTTCATTGCCCGGCAGTTTCTGTATTTGAACGTAATGCAACAAAATCATCCCTTCTCAATCCAGCGATCGTTTTATCTGAAGCGCCAACCATAGCAAGTGCAAAAGGTTCAGCAAACATCAGATCAAGTACCGCGTTAATATCGTCCATGGTAACTTGCTCAATTTTGGTGATCATTTCATCCAGCGTATGGTGTCTGCCCAGCATGAGCTCGTTTTTACCCAGACGATTCATGCGACTGCCTGTGCTTTCCAAGCTCAGAATCAAGCTACCTTTCAGCTGTTCTTTTCCTTTACGAAGCTCATCTTCGGACAAGCCGTTTACAGCCAAGTCGCGTAGAACCTCTTTGGTCAGATCGAGCACTTCTTTGGTCTGTTTCGGTGCTGTACCCGCGTATATCGTGAAAAGTCCACTGTCCGCATGAGAGCTATGATAGGAATACACGGAGTACGCAAGACCCCGTTTCTCACGAATTTCCTGGAACAGTCTGGAGCTCATGCCTCCACCAATGGCGTTATTCAGAACAACCATAGCAAATTGCAGCGGATCTCCGATTTTACAGCCCGGGAACGAGATACAGATATGATTCTGTTCCGTTTTCTTTTTGTGAAAGAGCTGCCCGCTTTGGAATGCTGGCATCGTGACTGCTTCCGATACTCCATTTACATCAAAAGCACCAAAATGCTTCTCCATCAGATCGATTACACTGTCATCAATATTACCCGCGATACTAATGACCGTGTTCTCAATCGTGTAATGCTCCTTCATATATGCACGCAGATGGCTGGAATCCATCGCTTTGAGACGTTCTTCCGTACCCAGGATTGGGTATGCGAGTGGATGCTCACCATAGGCGGCCAAGGCCATCAGATCATGAACCATATCATCAGGCGTATCTTCATACATCGAGATTTCTTCCAGAATGACGTTTTTCTCCTTGATCAATTCACCATCATCCATTTTGGAGCGGAAAAACATATCAGACAATACATCAACCGCAATCGGCAAATGTTCATCCAATACTTTAGCATAATAACACGTGTATTCTTTGGAAGTGAATGCATTCACGTTACCGCCAATCGCATCGAACTGCTCCGCAATCGCCTTGGCATCATAACGATCTGTTCCCTTGAATAACATGTGTTCAATAAAATGTGATACTCCG
The DNA here is from genome assembly GCF_047302515.1 of Paenibacillus amylolyticus. Taxonomy (GTDB): domain Bacteria; phylum Bacillota; class Bacilli; order Paenibacillales; family Paenibacillaceae; genus Paenibacillus; species Paenibacillus amylolyticus_G. The sequence goes on from NZ_CP168019.1 coordinate 3,408,104, forward strand.
TTACTTGCAGGTTGCTCATTGCGCGAACCTGTCTTGACCCATATTCCGAAAGACACAGAACGGCAGGTCGGTATCTGTTCCATGACAACTCTGAGGCCATTGCCCAGCTGAATTTTTTTCATGGTTGGCCCTCCTACATCTCTATAATTGCGTTGATCTCAACCTTGAAATTGAAATCGACATTTGGTTCCAACTGTTTGATATTAACAAAAAAACAACGTTCACTCAACCGCAGAGGTATTTACACGTTCCGAAGACAGCGTTTCACTTACTGTTCCGAGCACCAGACCCTTGGCCCGTATGGATTGAATCATGCCCTTTAAAGCTCCCGAGGAAGCAGCTGTAGGGTGCATTAGAATTAACGTTCCAGCCTCGGTATTTTTAGCAATTTTGGCAACAACGGCATCCGGACTTGGCTTACGCCAATCCACAGTATCTACTGTCCATAACACGGTTTGCAGTCCCATGGATGAAGCAATGTCAACGGTCTTCTGATTAAAGTCACCGGAAGGCGGAGCAAACCAACGATTCTCTACGCCCAGTGTTTTATGGAGCAGATCCTGGGTTTTGCTAATTTCCAGCTTGGCCCGTTCTGCGCTCAATCGACTCATATTAGGGTGAGAATATGCATGGTTGGACATCTCATGCCCACGCTTCTGAATTTCTTTGGCCAGTTCAACATTTTTGCTTAACCAACTTCCATCCAGAAAAAAAGTAGCCTTCACTTTCTCGGCATCGAGCGTATCCAGCATCGGTTTGATGTATTCGTTCCCCCAAGCCACATTAATCATAAAAGAAACCATCGGTTTGTTTGCATTCCCCCGATAGATCGGATGTGCACCCAAATCCTTAAGCTGGATCTCCGGCTCAATCTGACGGTAGACATACGCTATTTTGGTATTCAACGTTCCACTCAGCGCCTTACGGTATGTCGCTTCCACATCAATCTCCATGCCATTATAACCAGGAATTGCTTTCCATACCCGATCCACTCTGGCATTTACCGGAGCAATTTTCGTTTCAGCCGCTTTATCCCGAATCGCAGACAAAAGCGCATCTTCTCCAGTTGCCTCCTTAAACATATCAAAAGCATTTTGCGTACCTGGCCCATCACGGATCTCCGTAATGTATGTACGTACACTGCCAACTTGTCCGATCAATATGACCGCAGTCACACCCGCCAGAACAGCCGCCAGCTTTTTGGATTGGTTTCCCACAGCTCCATCCTCCCGCCGTCTTTGTCCCCATCATATGAGGACAAGGGCAAAAATATGAATGCTAAGCCATGGTTTCATCCTTGCTTTACGTATTTAAACGTTAAAAAAAGAGCCAGAAATTCACATTCTGTCTCTTCATTCAATCTATCCATTTATAACCTGTCGCTTCGGTATCCTAGGATTGAGCCGGAGCTTCAGCAGTCAAAACTGCTTTACGGGACAAGTTGATTCGACCTTGTGGGTCAATTTCCGTTACTTTTACCGTAATGGAATCACCGATAGCTACAACATCTTCCACTTTGGCAACACGTTCAGTTGACAGTTGCGAGATGTGTACCAGACCTTCTTTGTTTGGAAGTACTTCAACAAATGCACCGAATTTCTCTACGCGTTTTACTTTGCCGACATAAATCTCGCCGACCAATACTTCGCGCACAATACCTTCGATGATCGCTTTGGCTTTATCATTCATCTCCTGGTTGGAAGAAGCGATAAAGACACGTCCATCCTGTTCAATATCAATTTTAACACCGGTTTCTTCGATGATTTTATTGATAATTTTACCACCTGCACCGATAACATCACGGATTTTGTCCGGATTGATATGCATCGTTGTAATTTTAGGCGCATATTGTGATAACTGCTCACGTGGAGTTTTCAAAATTTCGTTCATTTTGCCCAAAATGTGCATACGGCCTTCTTTGGCTTGCGTCAATGCATCAGACAAAATTTGACGATTAATACCAGCAATTTTAATGTCCATTTGAATTGCGGTTACACCTTCTGGTGTTCCTGCTACCTTGAAGTCCATATCACCGAGGTGATCTTCCATACCTTGAATATCACTCAGAATGGATACATGATCTCCATCTTTGATCAGACCCATAGCCACACCCGCAACCGGAGCTTTGATTGGAACACCTGCATCCATCATAGCTAAAGTGCTGGCACAGATACTTGCCTGAGATGATGAGCCGTTGGATTCCAGAACTTCAGATACCAAACGAATCGTGTACGGGAAATCCGTTTCGGAAGGGATCACTTTGGAAAGAGCGCGCTCACCCAGTGCACCATGTCCGATTTCGCGACGACCTGGAGCACGCAATGGACGCGCTTCGCCTACGCTGAATGGTGGGAAGTTATAGTGATGCATGAATCGTTTCGTTTCTTCAAGACTGATTCCGTCCAAAATCTGAACATCACCCAGTGCACCCAGTGTACAAACACTAAGTGCTTGCGTTTGACCGCGCGTAAACAGTCCTGTACCATGTGCACGTGGCAGCAGAGATGTATCACATTCAATTGGGCGAATTTCAGCAAGTCCACGTCCATCCGGACGAACTTTATCATGCGTGATCAGACGACGCACTTCTTCTTTGACGATATCGTGCAGAACTTCCTTCACGTCTTTGAACAATTCCGGACTTTCAATATATTTCTCTTCAAAGTGAGCAACGGTTTCGTCATTCACTACATCGATTGCATCTTGACGAGCATGCTTCTCGGCGATTTTAACCGCTTCGACCAGACGAGCGCTGGCGAATTCACGCACACTGCTGTTAACTTCAGCATTAACGGTACGCAACTTAACAGCCATTTTTTCTTGTCCAGCAACTTGTACAAGTTGTTCGATTACAGCAATAATATTTTGGATCTCATCATGTCCAAACATGATTGCTTCGAGCATCACTTCTTCCGGCACTTCGTTTGCTTCGGCCTCAACCATCATGATGGCATTTTTGGTTCCTGCAACGACCAGTTCAATATCACTGACTTCAAGCTGTGCAATCGTTGGGTTAATGATGAACTCGCCATCAATACGTCCCACTTTCACGCCACCAATCGGTCCGCTGAATGGAACATCCGAAATGCTCAATGCTGCTGATGTACCAATCATTGCAGCGATTTGCGGTTCGCAATCCTGATCCACACTCATAACGATATTCAGAACTTGTACATCATTCCGGAAGCCTTCCGGGAACAAAGGACGAATTGGACGGTCTGTCAGACGGCTTGAAAGAATGGCTTTCTCACTCGGTCTGCCTTCACGTTTAATAAATCCTCCCGGGATTTTACCTACGGCGTACAATCTTTCTTCATAGTTCACCGTTAATGGGAAAAAGTCCAGATCTTTCGGCTCACTTGATGCTGTCACGGTACACAATACCACGGTATCCCCGTATGTTACCTTAACGGCAGCATTAGCCTGCTTGGCCAAACGCCCGGTCTCAAGCGTAAGCTTTCTTCCACCAAGCTGCATTTCAACACGCTGTTCCATGAAACCCCTCCTTTTATTCGTTCCTAATTCAATGGATTCTGCATATTCACAGTATTTCCTGCTTGTCCTGCATTCATTAGCTATGTATGGAACTTTCAACATGCTAACCTGCACAACAAAAGCTCCTCACGGAGCCCCATCTACAAATATATGGCAACATGTTCATCTACAAAACAACCCGGCTGTAAGTTCCGCTTGTCCTTTTAGACAAAAGAATGACGGATAACAGCCAGGTTGATTTTGAAAACATGTACGATAATTAACGACGCAATCCGAGTTTTTCGATCAGTGCGCTGTAACGTTTAACATCTTTGTTTTTCACATAAGCCAAAAGCTTACGACGTTGACCTACCATTTTCAAAAGTCCACGACGTGAGTGGTGGTCTTTCTTATGCGTACGCAAGTGGTCTGTCAAACTTGTGATGTTTTCCGTAAGGATAGCAACTTGCACCTCTGGAGATCCTGTATCGGACTCGTGAGTTTTGTGCTCGTCGATCAGTTGTTGTTTACGTTCTTGAGTCAATGCCATCCTGTTCACCTCCTTCAATATAATCGCCATTAGCCTCGTCACCGCCGGTGAGAGCAAGCAACCAAGCCAAGGTTAATGTTGCCTCAATCGACAACGTAGTACAGTATATCATAATTGCCTAGTTAAAGTAAATGTAAACATGCATTTAATCCTGAACCTTTAAGATAACAGGCGGCCGGCAGTTAATGCATCTTCACGAATCTGGCTAATCAATGCCTCAATGGAGTCAAACTTTCGTTCTGCACGAATATAGTGAACGAGCTCAACCTTTAGTTCCTGGTCATACAAGTGTCCATCAAAATCAAGCAGGTGCACTTCAAACGTAGGTTTCATCCCACTTTCGTGAAACGTAGGTTTCACACCGAGATTCATTACGCCATGCAGTTCCTGTTCGCCATACTGCACACGAACAGCGTAAACACCCTTCGACGGGGTAACGTAATGATCCGTGAGTTCAAGGTTCGCTGTAGGGAATCCAATCGTTCGTCCACGCTTCTCCCCGTGAATGACGGTTCCTCTGATGCTGTAAGGTCGGCCAAGCCACTGACTGGCCTCATCCATCTCCCCACGCTTCAATAGGCCACGAATGAGAGAACTGCTCACTTTTTCACCATTTAACAAGAAAGGGGGAACGGTTTCTACCATCATCTCTCCTTCTCCCAAAGTACGAAGAAGTTGTTCATCCCCTGCACCCTTGTGACCAAAACGGAAGTCAAAACCCACCACCGCTGTTCGTGTCTGAAGAGGAATCAACAAGTCGTGTACGAATTGTTGCGGCGTCAACCGTGAGAAATCTTCATTAAACTCCACCACATAGAGTACATCAACGCCCATTCCTGCCAAGATGTCTTCTTTATCTCTCAAGGGAGTTAAATAACCCTCGTAATCCCCTTTGCGCATAACTTCCTTCGGATGTGGATGAAAGGTCATAACCGCTGCCTGCATGCCCGTTTCCCGCGCAATGCGGACAGCTGATAAAATGACACTTGCATGTCCGAGATGCAGTCCGTCGAATTGACCAATCGCAAGCACTTGGGGCAGTGTGCTCAGCTCAGTCGAATGTAACGTCTGCGGATAGGTTAGCATTACGGTTTTCACAATCATTCACCTGCATTTCACTAGATAGGCCAAGCTTGAGCATCACCACAACTTCAAGCCCGAAACCTCTTTATTCCGGCAAAAAGACTTTAACTGCCCTCACCGTTGGTTTTAGTTCATCCCGTTCAAATATCCCCAGAAACGTACCATCCTGAGCATACAACCGCAATAAACCAGGTTGCTCTACAGGCGGTTCCAGAAGACGCGCAGACAGTTTCTGACCTTGAAGTGCTCCTTTGGCCTGTTCTTCTCCAACCTTGTGGGCCGGAATTGAAGCAATAGCCTCGTCAACAGGAATCAGCGCCTCCGCCAAAGTCCCGTCAGCCATCAGTTGTTCCACTTCTTCAATACGAAGACAACGATCTGCAGAGATACCTGCCGATATCGTACGCTCCAGTTGAACCATGGTTGATGGATATCCAAGTTGCCGGCCAATGTCTACACACAATGTCCGAATATAAGTACCTTTTGAACATAAGGCCCGGAAGGATATATCGGTGGTCTCACCCTGAGTCTCAATCCCTGTAAGTTCGAGCTCATAGATTGTGACCTCACGGCTCTTACGCTCTACCGTCTTACCTTCACGAGCAAGCTCATAAAGACGTTTGCCGTCTACCTTTACCGCAGAATACATGGGTGGCACCTGTGAGATCGTGCCCAGAAACTGCTCAAGTACCTGTTGAACCTGTTCCTGTGTTACTTCCACAGTCGTTTCAGCCCGCTCAATGACTTCCCCTGTCATATCCTCTGTGTCAGTAGACAGTCCCAATCTGAGCGTAGCCAGATACTCCTTCGGAAGCTCCTGCATATACTCCACCACACGTGTCGCCCGTCCAAGACAGAGCGGCAGAACGCCTGTAACTTGTGGGTCAAGTGTGCCCGTATGCCCAATGCGTTTCATTTTGAGAATGCGACGCATTTTGGCTACAACATCATGAGAAGTAAATCCCGCCGGTTTATATACCGGAAGTACACCTTCAAATGGCTTTACCATTGTGAATTCACCTGCTTCAGTACTTTTGCGATAATATCATCAAGTCTGCCTTCCAGACGACATCCGGCTGCGAGCACATGCCCGCCTCCGCCAAAGGTCTGTGCTAGTGCAGCAACATCAATCTTACCAGCTGAACGCAAAGAAACCTTAACTGCATTCTCGTTGATAACTTTGAAAAAGATACCAACTTCCACGCCCTGAATGTTGCGCGGATAGTTCACTACCCCTTCAAGATCTTCATTAGCTGCTCCACAAGCCACCATATCATCTGGTGTAATAACAACCCAGGCTATCTTTCCATCATCTGTCATCTGCAGGCTTGATAGTGCCTGATTCAAAATCCGAACTTGCGGAAGAGTCACCTGCTCCAACAAGGTCTGGGCGAGATAGGGTCCATCCACGCCATGTTCAAGCAGTCTCGAGGCCGTTGTCATTACATTTGGGCTGGTGTTGGCATAGCGGAATCCACCTGTATCGGTAAGCAATCCTGTATAAACTGCCGTCGCAACATCTTTATCCCATGTTACTTGGAACAGGTTAAGAAAATCGAACAAGATTTCAGCCGTTGCAGCAGCATCAGACTTAATGATGTTGACTGTACCATAACCGTCATTTGTAGGGTGATGATCAATATTCAAGATAACAGCATCTTCTTCGAAATAATGACGTGTCAAACCTACTCTGGCAAAGTCTGCACAATCCACACAGATAACAGCTTTATATTTTCGCTGCGGTGGTTGTTCGGTCATGTTCACAATGTTGCCTGCTTCCCACAAAAATTGCATGCGCCCGGGGATTTCACCTTCATTAATCATCGTGAATGTCTTACCCAGACATGACAGCAGCCAGCCCACCGTTACCGTCGAGCTGACTGCGTCACCGTCCGGCTGTACATGCGACACGACCAGGTAATCATCATGCTCCAGCAGAAATTGCTTTCCGGCCTGGAGCGCCTGTTCATAAGTGTGCATTGCCGTCTCCTCTATTCTGTTACTGGGATTCGTTCTTGTCGGAACCAATATCGCCAAGCAGCTTCTCGATTCGGCTGCCATAAGCGATGGATTCGTCAATCTTGAATATCAACTCGGGAACATGCCGGAACCGGATACGTTTGCCCAGCTCCGAACGCAAAAATCCATTTGCTTTTGCCAGAGCTTTCAGCGTGTTATCTTTTTGTTCCTGTTCACCGAAGACACTCAGATAAACTTTGGCTTGCGACAAGTCTCCTGTCACTTCGACTCCCGTTACCGTAATAAAGCCGATACGTGGATCTTTCAGTTCAGACTGGATGAGCAGACTTATTTCTTTCTTAATCTGCTCGCCCACTCTACCTGTACGAATCTTAGCCATCGTTGTTCACCTCATGCTTCCTTGCTTATCGTTGTACTGTCTCCATAATGAAAGCTTCGATAACGTCGCCTTCTTTGAGATCATTATATTTATCAAGTGTGATACCGCACTCGTAACCTTGTGCTACTTCTTTGGCATCATCTTTATAACGTTTCAGGGAATCCAGCTTACCTTCGTAAAGGACAATGCCATCACGAATCAGGCGTGCTTCCGCAGAACGCGTAATTTTACCCGAGGTAACCATACAACCAGCGATGGTACCCACTTTACTGATGGAGAACGTGCTCCGAACTTCAGCATGACCGATAACTTTTTCTTTGTAGATCGGATCAAGCATACCTTTCATCGCTTGTTCAATTTCTTCGATAACACTGTAGATCACGCGATGCAGACGAATGTCTACTTGCTCTTGATCTGCAGTTGATTTCGCCTGGTTATCAGGACGAACGTTGAAACCGATCACGATAGCATTGGATGCTGCAGCTAAAATGATGTCGGATTCTGTGATTGCACCAGCGCCGCTATGAATGATTTTCACGCGTACACCTTCAACTTCGATCTTCGCAAGGGAACCTTTCAATGCTTCAACCGAACCTTGTACATCACCTTTGATGATTACGTTCAGATCTTTGATCTCGCCATCTTTGATGTGCTGGAACAGATCATCCAACGTTACGCGAGTATGTGTACCCAGATCGGATTCACGTTGCGTAATCGCACGTTTGTCAGCGATGGAACGCGCTTTGCGCTCATCTTCAAACACCATGAATGGATCTCCCGCACCTGGAACTTCAGTCAGACCTGTGATTTCTACAGGTGTTGAAGGTCCAGCTTCTTTCAATTTGCGACCTTTGTCATTGACCATCGCACGAACACGACCGAAGCAGTTACCTGCAACGAAAGCATCGCCGACTTTCAATGTACCGTGCTGTACGAGGATACGTGCAACTGGGCCACGTCCTTTATCCAGCTCGGCTTCAATCACTGTACCACGGGCACGTTTGTCCGGGTTCGCTTTGTATTCGTTCACTTCTGCAACGAGCAGAATCATTTCAAGCAGACCTTCCAGACCCATTCTTTGTTTCGCTGACACGTTAACAAAGATGGTATCTCCGCCCCACTCTTCCGGAACGAGTTCATAGCTGGTTAATTCTTGTTTCACTTTATCTGGATCAGCGCCCGGCTTGTCAATTTTGTTGACAGCCACGATGATTGGTAGCCCAGCAGCTTTGGCATGGTTAATCGCCTCAATGGTCTGTGGCATAACACCGTCATCCGCAGCTACGACAATAATCGTCATATCCGTAACTTGTGCGCCACGTGCACGCATCGCTGTAAACGCTTCGTGACCCGGAGTATCCAAGAACGTGATTTTTTTGTTGTTAATTTCAACTTGATAAGCACCGATATGTTGCGTGATTCCGCCTGCTTCGCCATCGGATACATTCGTGGAACGAATCGCATCCAGCAAAGTAGTTTTACCATGGTCAACGTGACCCATGATCGTAACTACTGGTGGACGAGCCTGCAAGTCAGCAGCATCATCATTCTCTTCCAGTGTTTCGAAACGGTCATCTTCAAGCACAATCTTCACTTCAACCTCAACACCGAATTCACCTGAAAGCAGAAGGATCGTTTCGATATCAAGTTCTTGGTTGATTGTTGCCATAACGCCCATAGCGATGAGCTTTTTGATAACTTCGGAAGCATCCTTATGGAGCAACTTCGCTGTTTCACCAACGGTCATATCACCACGAACGATGATTTTCTTAGGTGTGTTATCAATTTTCTCACGTTGTTGGTACTGTTGTTGATTTCTGTTGCGGTTGTTCTTGCCACCACGGTTACCACGGAAGTTACCGCCACGGTTGTCATCATAACGACGTCCACCGCCACCGCTGTTCGAACGGTTACCACTATTGTTGTTGCTGCCAGTAGTACCACCTGGGCCGCTTCTACGTTGGCCTTGTCCTTGGCTCTGACCTTGGCCACCGCTACGGTTGCCAGCAGTACCTGTATTACCACCGCTGTTAGGGCCTGAAGTTCTTACTTGACCGCCACCGCTGTTATTCGGACGTTGACCCGTTCCTTGCGGACGGGATGCAGTACTGCTTTGTCCACCTTGAGCTGGTCTTGGACGGTTAGTTGATTGTCCTCCTTGGCTTGAGCCTTGGGAAGAGTTCGTTCTGTTGCGACTGTCTTGGCCGCTGGGTCTTTGAGTGCCATTGTTATTGTTGGAATTTGGTCTATTGTTCATACCTACCTGCTTTTCCTGTTGTATTTTTGTTTGTACGGGACTACCGGATGGGTTGCTGCTAATCGGCGTGTTCACTCCGCCGGCCGGCTTGTTGCTGTCCACTGGTTTGTCACTACGTACTGCCGAAGTTGCAACTGGTTTTGCATCGTTGCCTTGTTTCGAAGCAGCAGTGGATTTTATATCTTTAAAAAATTGTTCCACCTTACCGACTGAACCATTCTCCATGACACTCATATGATTGTTTACGGGAATTTCCAGCTTTTTAAGAATGGTTATAATTTCTTTACTACTCATATTAAGGGACTTCGCATATTCATAAACCCGCAATTTATCCTTGTTTTCCTGTTTACTCAATATACTCCACCTCCGACATTATACCGACTTGCTTGGAGATCATTTTTGCAAACCCTCGATCCGTTACTGCAAGAACAACACGCGTGTCTTTACCGATACTTGAACCCAGACTATCCCGGTCAAATCCGATCAACAGAGGAACCTTATAAGTTCCGCATTTATCGCGAAATTTCTTTTGTGTATTGGCTGAGGCGTCACCCGCAACAATAACCATTTTAGCTTCGGAAGAACGGATCGCTTTAAGTACAATTTCTTCACCTGTTACAAGTTTACCTGCACGCATAGAGAGTCCCAAATAAGACAGCGTTTTAATATTAGTCATGTTCACGCTCCTGTGCTGCTATGAATTCATCCTCAACCGCGATGAAGTCAGCTGCTAATTGCTCGTAAATTTCAGGTGAGACTTTGCCTTTTAACGCCCGATCCAAAGCCCGGTTTTTGAGTGCGAGCTTAAAACAGGACTCTTTGCCGCATAAATAGGCACCACGTCCGGATTTTTTGCCAGTCAAATCGATCAGCACTTCATCCTCTGGCGTTTTAACAATGCGAATCAGCTGCTTTTTGGGCATCATTTCTTGGCATGCCACACATTTGCGCAGCGGCACTTTTTTTGGTTTCATACGTCAGCGCCCCCCGTACTTTACTTTAGTCGACGGAGACGGAATCCTGATGCATTTCAGAAGAAGAATCTTTTTCTCTGCCGAATTCCTGTTCCGCCTGGCTCTCGCTCTTAATGTCGATTTTCCAGCCGGTTAATTTGGCTGCCAATCTGGCATTTTGGCCTTTGATACCAATTGCGAGCGACAGTTGATAGTCCGGAACGATAACCCGAGCCATCTTTTCTTCCTCAAATACATGAACTTCCAATACTTTGGAAGGACTCAGTGCATTAGCAACATATTCGTCTACCTGATCGGAGAAACGAACGATGTCGATTTTTTCACCGCGCAGCTCACCCACAATGGTCTGCACGCGCATTCCCCTAGGACCTACACAAGATCCAACTGGATCAACTTCCTCGTTGCGGGAATGAACGGCAATCTTGGAGCGGAACCCTGCTTCGCGAGCGACGGAGCGAATTTCAACTACACCGTCAAAGATCTCAGGCACTTCCAGTTCAAAGAGACGTTTCAAGAGGCCCGGATGGGTACGGGACAAAATGATTTGCGGCCCTTTCGTCGTATTCTCGACCTTGGTGATATACGCCTTAATACGGTCACCATGAACAAACTTCTCGTTCGGCATCAATTCGGTCAGCGGTAAAGCCGCTTCGATTTTGCCCAGATCGATGTAGATATTGCGCAAATCCTGACGCTGCACCACTCCCGTAACGATATCTTCTTCCTTATCTACGAAAGCGTTGTAGATCAGGCCGCGTTCGGCTTCACGAATCCGCTGGGTCACTACCTGTTTGGCAGTTTGTGCCGCGATACGTCCGAAATCACGCGGCGTAACTTCAATCTCCGCAATATCTTCCAGCTGGAAGTGTGGGTTGATTTCTCGTGCAGCAGGCAATGAAATTTCGGTACGTGAATCCAGGACTTCTTCCACGATCAATTTACGGGCATACACCCGAATAACTCCCGTATTACGGTTCATGTCAACACGCACATTCTGGGCCGTGTTGAAATTCCGCTTGTAGCTGGAAATTAGTGCAGCCTCGATCGCTTCAAACAGCACATCCTTGCTGATCCCTTTTTCCCGTTCCAATTCATTCATTGCTTCAATAAAATCCGTACTCATGAATGTTGATCCCCCTTTCAAACATGGCATCTCATACGTAAAACGGCGAAAGGCTCTGAACTCATGAGCACCTTGCCGTTATCGTGAGATGTGTCTTTTTCATTAATAAAGTGAACAAGGCACTTAAAACAAAATAGCTAGGCGCGCACTGGCAACCTTATCATAAGAAATGGCATGCTGTTTTTTGCCTGCTTCGATCACGAGTTCCTCGTCATCAAAGGAAAGCAGCTTGCCTTCAAATTCCTTCAATCCGTTCACCGGCTCGTAGGTTGTAACAAAAACATTTTTGCCTACAGCTTTGGTAACGTCCTCAGGTTTTTTCAGTGGACGCTCCGCACCGGGAGAAGACACTTCAAGGAAATAGATGGTTGGAATCGGATCGTTCTCATCCAGCTTGGCGCTCAGCTTTTCGCTGATCAAGACACAATCGTCGATGTCGATGCCACCCTCTTTGTCGACATACACCCGTAAAAACCAGTTGCTGCCTTCTTTGACGTATTCGATGTCAACCAGCTCGAAGCCTTGTTCGTTCAAGTAGGGTTGGATCATTTCTTCCACGGTAGATTTAATGTTCGTTGTGCTCAAAACCAATAACCTCCAACTTAGGTTACACCAGCAAAAAAGCACTGGCAGATTATTCAATACCCAAGATTCTTGTATACCAAAGACTAAAGAGTGGGTTTCCCCACTCTTTAGAAATTCGTACTATCTCGTTCACTTCAAAAATTATAACATAGTCTGGTAATAGTGACAAGTAAGCGATGCTTCAGGCAGTTTACTTACTAATGAAGGAAAAATTACGTTCCCCCAACAATCGCTAAGGTTAGATCCAAATTCAATCCTAGAAAAGGGAAAGCTGATTGCTCTCTGGCAAGCCACGGAAACATCCCATATTCGACAGGAGTTCAACAATGGTCTTACTTGCTTTCGACTTCTGCTGGAAATCTTCCACCGACAGGAATTCACCATGATCTCTTGCCGCAGCGATATTGCGAGCTGCATTATCCCCGATTCCTGCCAAAGCTGAAAATGGAGGGATTAGTGTTTTTCCGTCAACGATGAACTTCGTCGCTTCCGAACGGTATAAGTCAATGGATTTCAGCGAGAATCCGCGTGCTGCCATTTCCAGACCCATTTCCAGGACAGGTAACATGTTTTTCTCTTTTGGAGGTGCCTGGAAACCTAATTGCTCAATTTCCATAATTTTGCGATAGATCGCGTCATATCCCTGACACATCAGTTCGATATCAATCTCATCCGCCCTAACGGTAAAGTAAGTTGCGTAATATTCAATCGGATGATACAGCTTGAAGAACGCCGTACGTACTGCCGAAATAACATAAGCGGCCGCGTGAGCCTTCGGGAACATGTACTGGATTTTGAGGCACGAATCAATGTACCATTGAGGCACTTTACAATTCTTCATCTCGTCAATCCATTCCTGTGGCAGACCCCGTCCCTTACGAACACTCTCGGTAATCTTAAATGCCAGACTTGCGTCCATTCCCGTTTTATAGATCAGGAATAACATGATATCATCCCGACAACCAATTACCGTCTTAATGTTACACGTTCCGTTCTTAATCAGATCCTGAGCGTTTCCAAGCCATACCCCTGTACCATGGGACAATCCGGAAATCTGCAGCAAATCGGCAAAAGACGTCGGCTGGGATTCAACAAGCATCTGACGTACAAACTTCGTTCCCATCTCTGGCACGCCAAACGTTGCGACTGGCGACCTAATCTGTTCCGGTGTAACACCCAGAGCTTCGGTTGAGTTAAACATGCTCATGACTTTCGGATCATTCATCGGAATGGTCGTTGGATCGACCCCTGTCAAATCCTGCAACATCCGCATCATAGTTGGGTCATCGTGCCCCAGAATATCAAGTTTCAGCAAGTTTTCTTCAAAAGCATGATAATCAAAGTGTGTCGTTTTCCACTCCGCATTAACGTCGTCAGCCGGAAACTGAACAGGTGTAACGTCTTCGACCTCGATATAATCAGGTACTACGACAATACCACCGGGATGCTGGCCAGTACTCCGTTTCACCCCAGTACAGCCAGAGGCCAAACGATTCAATTCAGCTCCACGCCATTTCTTCTGATGATGTTCCTCGTACTTCTTGGCAAAACCAAATGCTGTTTTCTCAGCCACCGTACCGATGGTCCCCGCACGGAAAACACTCTTCTCACTAAATAGTACTTTCGTATAGTTATGAGCATGAGGCTGATAATCACCAGAGAAGTTCAAGTCAATATCGGGAACTTTATCTCCTTTAAATCCAAGGAAGGTCTCAAACGGAATATCCTGGCCTTCTCCTTTAAGTGTGCCACCACAATCCGGACACTCTTTCTCTGGAAGGTCAAATCCACTCCGAACACTGCCGTCCAGGAACCACTCGCTGTGTTTGCATTCTGAATTCACACAAATATAATGAGCAGGTAGTGGATTAACCTCGGATATACCCAGGAATGTAGCAACAACAGAGGAGCCAACCGATCCCCGCGAACCTACGAGGTAACCATCCTGATTCGATTTTTTAACCAAGCGTTCCGAGATCAGATAGTTGGCAGAAAAACCGTATTTAATAATTGGAATGAGCTCTTTCTCTAGTCGTGCAACGATTACTTCTGGTAATTCCTCGCCATAGATAGACTTGGCAGTGTCATAGCAGGTATTACGGATTTCTTCGTCCGCACCTTCCAGAATTGGAGTAAACAGTTTGTCCGGGAATAACTTAATTTCCTCAAATCGATCAGATAACTCTACCGTATTTGTAACAACGACTTCGTAAGCTTTATCTTGGCCCAGGAACTGGAACTCTTCCAGCATTTCCTCTGTCGTTCTGAAATGTGCATCCGGTTTACGTTGATCTTTGAGTGGACTAAAACCTGTAATTCCGTGAATGGTGATATCTCGATATAACTTGTCACGCGGTTCCAAATAGTGCACGTTACCTGTGGCTATGACTGGTTTATTAAATTTTGCGCCTATATCAATGACTTTACGGATCGCTGTTTTGATTTCTTCGGGTGTAGCCACCAACCCTTTATCCACCAAATGCATATACATGGTAAGTGGTTGAATCTCCAGTATGTCATAGAACTCAGCGATCTCTTCCGCTTCTTCGAGCGATTTGTTAAGCACCGCTTCGAAAAACTCCCCTTTTTCACAGCCCGATATAATAACAAGGCCTTCACGCAAATTAATCAGTTTCGATTTGGGAATGCACGGTACCCGCTTAAAATGTTCCGTATGAGAGAGAGATACCAGCTTATATAAATTTTTCTTACCGACATCATTCAATGCATAGATTCCACAATGGAAAGGTCTTGTATTCGACAAGTCGACACCTACATAATCGTTCAAGCGATCAAGCCTAGTTAAACCTTTCATCTGAGCAGCATCATTTAATAATCCGATCAGTATACCCGCGAGTGCAATCGTATCATCAATGGCACGGTGATGACTTTCGAGTCCGACCTTATATTTATCCGCCATCGTATTCAGACGGTGGTTCTTATTTTTCGGAAATAACAATCTCGCCAGTTCCAATGTGTCAAGAACCGGGTTAGGAAGTTCTGGCAATCCAATTTGCTTTAGGGAAGCCTGGATAAAGCCCATGTCAAAACGTGCATTATGCGCAACAAGCACACCATCACCAGCAAACTGCACAAAATCACGAATAACAGGCTCCAGCTCAGGTGCGTCTTTTACCATGTCATCATTAATATTGGTCAATTGCTGAATGTTGTAGGGAATGCGTTCATGCGGATTTACAAACGTCGCAAATCGGTCGATTTCTTTACCATCTTGCATTTTCACTGCTGCAATCTCAATGATTTTGTTCTGTGTTACCGACAAACCTGTGGTCTCGATATCAAATACGATGTATGTTGCTGTTTGGAGATCCAACGGCTGAGGAGCCATTACAACGGCAACAGAGTCATTCACAACATTGGCCTCAAGGCCGTAGATCATCTTAATCCCGTTTTTCTTAGCAGCCTTGGAAGCCTCGGGATATACCTGCACCCCACCATGATCACTGACAGCAATCGCTTTATGTCCCCACTCTGCTGCCATTTTCACGTATTTGTCGATTGAAGTTACAGCATCCATCGTACTCATCGTAGAGTGCAAATGGAACTCCACCCGTTTCTCTGGTGCATTATCTTTGCGAGACGGCGGTGCTTTAACTTCAATCAAATCCGAAGGAATCATGGCGAGTTCAGGAATTTGCATAAACCGGTCATATTCTACACGACCACGCACTTTTACCCATTTACCGTTAGCCAACAAACTGAGAATTTTAACATCCTCTTTTGTTTTGGCAAACATCTTCATTTGCATGGAGTCCGTGAAGTCGGTCAGGTAGAAGGTAAACAACGTATTTCCGTTTCGCAATTCTTTACGATCCAGTCCAAACACCGAACCTTGAAGCGTGACCTTTTTCTCTTCATCCTGGATTTCCTGCATGGGTACTGCTGGCTCCTTGATGTCATAACCCATTTGCAAACGCAGATCACCCTGCTCCTCATCCACCGGGATTTCTGTGTCCACTTCACTCATCATCTTCTCGATGACCTCAAGTTCTTCTACACGTTTTTGGGCCTGGAACTGTTCCATGGCCTCTTTATTACTTCCCACTTCACCCACTTGCATCTTGATGCGAAGAGGTAGATGAAAGTATTTGTCATAGAATTTTGTAATAGCTTGATCAATCTGTTTCTTACGAGCCAATTCCATCGACGTTGCATCACTCATTGTCAGTTGTAGAAGATCCTCTTCGCATTCAAAGGTTGTCCGGTTCATCCAACCATTTACAGATGGAATCTCACGGGTAACCCACTCGAGAAACAGATTCCAATATTCACTGACGATATCACCATTTTGTACTTGGTCCGTGTATTTGAAGCCAAATGAAATTTTGGCGATATGATTCATTTTCTCTTGAATATGCAGGCAAAATGTGCGATAGATTGGAGCGGGTACCAACATATCCTTTGCAATCAGAATATTCCATTCCCGATTACTTCGATTGGTCTCTACTTGCTCAATCCATCCATCCAAAAAATAGGGCTCTAACAGACCAGCCGGAAGCTCTGCCTGTTTCATCAACAACTCAAACCGTTTTCTTTTCTCCTCGAATCCGCTCATCGTGTTCCTCCTTGTACCCCCTTAAAGCATGAAAAGCCCCTGCATTCAAAAATGTCACCGATCCGAACTCGCACCGACTCATTTTATCCGACAGAAGCTCTCCATTCATTACTCTTACAGTCCGTACGTGCCATTATATACATTGAACAAAAAGATATTTACACTTACCACTCCGATAACAGAACAACCTTCCGATCGCTGTTACCCCCAGATTTTTTGATTCCCTTTTACAAAGGGGAAAATCCGGGGATAAAGGCGAACGCTTCGCTTCTTCAGGTTATTTCTGTTCTCTACGTTCTCATGTAAATGTTTAGTTCAATGTATATAGTCAAGTGATCCTGACTTAGTATGCTCTTGCAAACACAACCGTGTGTTCTGCCTGTTCACCACAAGCCAGGCACGTATGCTTTTCTTCCGCAGGCTGGAACGGAATGTTCCGGCTTGTTGCACCTGTGACTTCTCTTACTTTATCTTCGCAAGCTTCTGAACCGCACCATCCAGCCAGTGTAAACCCGCGTTTATTTTCCATCAGTTCTTTCATCTCATCGAGTGTATCCACGGAGTAGAAATTATCCGACATAAATGTGCGAGCACGCTCTAACATATCTACCTGGATCTGTGTCAGCATTGCCTGGATCTCTTCTACCAGGTTCGCTTGTTCTACAACTTTCTTCTCACCTGTGATCCGTGATACGAGTACACAAACGCCATTTTCCATATCACGTGGACCAATCTCCAGACGAATCGGAACACCGCGCATCTCGTATTCATTGAATTTCCAACCCGGGCGAACATCGCTGCGATCATCCATTTTCACACGGACTCCAGCTTTTTTCAACTCAGTGAACAATTCATCTGCACGCCCAACCACAGCATCACGCGTTTTCGGAGGTCCAATTGGAATCATGACCACTTGAGTCGGTGCTACTTTAGGAGGAAGTACGAGACCACGGTCATCTCCATGAACCATAATTAATGCACCGATCAAACGTGTGCTTACTCCCCATGAAGTAGTGTAAGCCAGCTCGAGCACATTATTCCGGCTAAGATACTGGATTTCAAATGCTTTTGCAAAGTTCGTTCCCATATAGTGAGATGTACCTGCTTGTACAGCACGTCCATCCTTCATCATGGCTTCAATCGAGTACGTATCCACCGCACCCGCAAACTTCTCGGATTTGGTTTTCTGACCCACAATTACAGGAATAGCCAAGTATTCCTCAACCACTTCACGATAAATCTCCAGCATTTTCATCGTTTCTTCACGTGCTTCTTCTTCCGTCTCATGCGCTGTATGACCTTCCTGCCACAGGAACTCACTTGTGCGAAGGAAAGGCAACGTTCTTTTTTCCCAACGAACTACGTTAGCCCACTGGTTGATCAGTACCGGAAGATCCCGATAAGACTGAATCCACTTGGAATACATGTGACCAATAATCGTTTCGGATGTAGGACGGATTGCCAGACGTTCTTCCAACTTCTCTCCGCCAGCTTCAGTAACCCATGGTAATTCAGGGTTAAAACCTTCCACGTGCTCTTTTTCCTTTTGAAAGAAGCTCTCAGGAATGAACATCGGGAAGTACGCATTGCGATGGCCCGTTTCCCGGAAACGACGATCCAACTCATCCTTAATATGTTCCCAGATTTCAAAGCCGTCTGGTTTGAACACAATACAACCGCGTACGGGTGCATAGTCCATGAGATCAGCTTTTTTGATAACATCAATGTACCAGCGTGAGAAATCCTCACCCTGTGGTGTGATTTCAGTCACGAACTGTTTATCATTTTCCTTTGACATAAGACTCCAGCGTCCTCCCATAACGACTATCTCTGAATGTCCAGAGCGTAGTCCAACCGTAATTATCCGTTAATTAAACGTAATATATCATTGTAAGTTACTGCCAGCATCAACACAAACAACATCGCAAATCCGATGAAATGCACCATGCCTTCGCGATTGGGATCAACAGGTCTGCCGCGCAGCGCTTCAATTCCCAAAAATACCAGACGGCTGCCGTCCAGTGCAGGTATTGGTAGCAAGTTAAATATCCCAAGATACAGACTCAAAATTGCTGCCCATCTCGTTAACTGTTCAATCCCTTGTTTAGCAATTTGCCCTGTCACTTCAAATGTACGAACTGGGCCACCAATATCATCCATGTTGAATTGATTGATCAGATGTTTAAAACCTTCAAATATTATTTTGGTTGTATCAACCATGGCCACGCCTGAGACTTTAAATGTCTCTACAAATCCAACAGATCGGGTTGGTAACGTAGGTACGATTCCCACTTTACCGCCCTCTTGTCCTTCTACAGCACGTGGAGTAATCGTTATATTAAACGTATCCGAACCCCGGCGCAGCGTCCATTCCATCGGCTTATCTTTGGAATCGGCAATCATCGACACCATTTTTTGTGAATCCGTACCAATAGCAGTACCATTGATGGTTTCGATAATATCGCCCTTTTGCAGGTTCGCCTGATCGGCTGCCCCACCTTCAAGCACTTCACCAATTTGAAGATTTTTTGGATTTTCCACCGGAACTCCTGCCATCTGGGCATATACAGCAAACAGCACAAAGGCCAAGATAAAGTTCATGAGTGGGCCCGCAAAAATAGCCAATGCACGCTGTCCAACGGTTTTGCTGCCGAATTGACGATCTTTCGGTGCAATCTGCGTTTGTTTACCACGACTTACCAACATTGCTTGAGGATGAATACGATACTCCTGAATCTCTCCATCTACATCAAGTTGAAGCTTCAGCGCTCTCTCCATATCAATGGAGATGACTTCACCACGTATTACATTTTTACGGTTATCCAACTGATCCAGATAGATCATCTTCACCTGGTCATCCGCTGATCTTACCGCGATGGTCTGTCCTTCCTGGATCTCTACCAGTTCCGGATCTTCCCCTGCCATCCGTGCATATCCACCAAAAGGCAACAAACGCAATGTAAACTGGGTCTCGTTTCTTTTATATGAGAACAATTTGGGACCAAAACCGATCGCAAACTCCCGTACAAGAATACCGGCGCGTTTGGCAAAATAATAATGCCCCCATTCATGAACCGTCACGATGACAAAGAACATGAGCACCGTTAGAAATACCACTTGTATGGTTTCCAATCCCTATCCATCCTCCTTCACGGCACATACCGCAGTCTGTCCCTCTAGATTATCATTATTCTCTGATGCCGCACAAGAGAATCACTTCTTCCAATTTGTTATGAAAAAAGAGATTACAGACTGGCCGCAAGCTTACGGCTCTCCTGATCACAACGTGCGATCTCCTGCAGATCAGGCTCGTCCACATTGTGGTGTGCTTCCAGCACAGAAGCAATAATATCTTCTATTTTAAGGAATGAAATCTCTTTACGCAAGAAACGGGCTACAGCAACCTCGTTGGCTGCATTAAACGCCGTTGTTGCGGTTCCTCCCATTTTACCACACTCATACGCCATTCTTAAACACGGGAACCGTTCCATATCCATATCACGGAAATGTAATTTCCCAGCTTGAGCAAGAGACAGACGCTGTGCCGGTGATGGCAAGCGGTCAGGGTAAGTCAGTGCATATTGAATTGGCACACGCATATCCGGATTCCCCAGTTGTGCGATGATGCTTGTGTCATCAAATTCCACATATGAATGAATAACACTCTCTGGGTGAAGCAATACATTAATCTGATCATATTGAAGACCAAATAACCAATGTGCTTCAATGACCTCAAGTCCCTTGTTTACCATCGTTGCCGAGTCTATCGTGATTTTGGAGCCCATTGACCAATTTGGATGTTTAAGCGCATCCTCTATAGTCACGTTCTTCAACTGTTCACGGGTAAGATCACGGAATGATCCGCCTGAAGCAGTGAGTGTAATGCCTGCCAAGCGTTCTCTGTTTTCACCATTCAAGCATTGGAATATAGCAGAGTGTTCACTATCAACGGGCAATAAAGAGACTCCTTTTGCAGCCGCTCTTGTCGTGACGATATGCCCCGCTGTAACCAATGTCTCCTTGTTGGCCAGTCCGATCTGTTTGCCTGCGTCTATGGCAGCAAGCGTTGACTCCAATCCAACACTGCCCACCACCGCTGTAACAACCGTATGCGCATCGGTTCCTGCCGCAACTTCTACGAGTCCTTCGTTGCCATAAAATAGTTGCGTTCCTGCTGGCAAATGTGGAGCTATCTTCTCCGCCAGTTCTTTGGACCCCACCGATACCTTCTTCGGTCGGTAACGTTTGGTTTGTTCGATCAGCAGGTCTGTATTGCCTCCGGCAGCCAGTCCCTCCACTTGAAAGAGTTCTGGATGCATGTCAACTACATCCAGTGTCTGGGTTCCAATGGAACCGGTTGACCCGAGAATCGCAATTTTTTTCATGCTGCACCTCATCTTTAATTATCCAATGCCTACGGCGAACAATGCTGTTATCTCAGACTCATGTTCTTCTTTAGTAGGGCAGTAGCATTAGTATATGTACGAATGGAAAAACAACAATCCAGCTGTCGCACCGATCAAGAATGCCTCCATGCCCTGGGAGAAGACTGCCTGAATCCTTGATATTATATACACGTTTGTATGCAGACTGGATCAAGTCACCCATCTGACCTACAACTGCACAGGCAATTCCGATCACAATCGCTCTCTGCCAGGAAAGCAAACCATCTGATACTAATGCAAAAATAACAGAAGTAACAATTGCAATTACGATACCACCCAGTGCACCCTCTATAGTCTTGTTTGGACTGATGGAAGGCCACAGTTTGTTTTTACCAATGAGTTTCCCTACAAAATAAGCTCCTGCATCACTGGCCCATATGGAGCTCAGCAACAGGAACGTCCAGAACAACCCATGATGCAGATGTCTGGATTCTGCAATGTAATAGAAACCGATCCCTATATACAACACGCCGAGGAAAAGCATGGCCACTGTATTCACGGGAACCTTATTTTTGGTGACAACCGAAGCTGTCATCAGTACAAGCATTACGATCCAGATGACCTGAAATAAGGATAGCGGTCTTGCCTCCCAAAGCATTTCCCAAGGAAACACAATGGCAAAAACACCAGCATATCCAATCAGGGCCACACCTGAAAAAGGCATCACCCCGGTCATTTTAACAAATTCATAATAACCGATGAGAGCCATAAGCAATACCAAACCATGGTACCAGGGTCCGCCCAGCATGCAAAAACCTAAAAACAACACACCTGCTATGATTCCTGTCGTTAGTCGCTGTTTCAACGGCTTCATCCTCCATCTATTTCAAACCGCCGTAACGCCTTGTTCTGCGCTGATATTCGGCTACTGCTTCAAGCAAATGCTTTTTGCCAAATTCGGGCCAGTATATATCCGTAAACCATAATTCACTATATGCAAGCTGCCAAAGCATAAAGTTGCTTAATCTCAACTCTCCGCTCGTCCGGATCAGTAGATCCGGATCAGGCATGTCAACCGTCAGCATATGTCTATCAATGAGTTCAGGTGTTATATCCTCTGCCGATAGTTCCCCCGATTTCACCTGCAGAGCGATCTGTTTAACACAGTCCGTCATTTCACGACGACTTCCATAGTTCATTGCAAAGTTCAAAACGAGACCTGTATTATGTTCCGTGAGACGAATGGCTTCCCGCAAGGCATTAATGGTATGAGAAGGTAAATGTTCCTCTTGACCCATCATGCGAATGCGCACATTTTTTTCTATAAGTTCATCCAGCTCTATGGCTAGAAATTCTTGCGGAAGTCGCATCAGAAAATCCACTTCTTCTTTTGGACGCGTCCAGTTTTCTGTCGAAAAAGCGTACATCGTCAGATATTTGATGCCCAGTTCATCCGCCGCGATGGTCGCACGTTTGACCGCCTTCATGCCATTTTGGTGCCCGGCTATACGCGGGAGTCCCAAACGTTTGGCCCATCGTCCATTGCCGTCCATGATGATGGCGACGTGCTGCGGGATATTGTCCTCGGATATAGTCAGCGTTTCCTGCTTGTCAGCCCCATTCCACCACGACCGAACCCGTTTGATCATTCCTGTTCCTCCAAAATCCCTGAAGTTTCTTTATCTGAAGCTTGGAAAAAGAGACAAAACCCCACCGTATTGGAGGGGCTGCGCTTGTCTTACACTTCCATGATTTCTTTTTCTTTGGCAGCGAGTACCTTATCGACTTCAGCAATAAACTTGTCGGTCGATTTTTGGATATCATCTTGATGTCTCCGGGATTCATCCTCGGAAATATCTGACTTTTCCATTTTCTTAATGTCATCATTCGCATCACGGCGAATGTTACGAATCGCTACTTTACCTTCTTCACCGAACTTCTTCGTCAGCTTAACAAGTTCCGCTCTACGTTCTTCCGTCAATGCCGGAATAGACAAACGGATCATGCTACCATCATTGGCTGGAGTAAGACCCAGATCTGATTTCATGATGGCACGCTCGATGTCACCCATGGAGGATTTGTCCCAAGGCTGAATCATCAGTGTACGGGAATCCGGAGTACTAATATTAGCGAGTTGATTCAATGGCGTCATTGCCCCATAATACTCTACCTGAATTCGGTCCAGAAGAGCTGGAGTTGCGCGGCCTGCACGCAAAGTAGCCAGGTCACGACGCAATGCTTGAATTGCTTTTTCCATACGCTCTTCGGCATGTTGTTTAACCGCTTGTGGCATTAATCTACACTCCCTTTAACGATTGTTCCGATACGTTCGCCCAGAACAACACGTTTGATGTTACCTTGTTCCGTAATGGCAAATACGATCAACGGGATGTTGTTGTCCTTACAAAGCGAGGATGCCGTCGAATCCATTACACCAAGGTCTTTGTTAAGAATATCCATATAAGTCAACTGATCAAATTTCACAGCTGTACTGTCCTTAAACGGATCTGCTGAGTATACACCATCAACTTTATTTTTGGCCATCAAGATAACTTCTGCTTCAATCTCCGCTGCGCGCAGTGCTGCTGTTGTATCCGTGGAAAAGAACGGGTTACCTGTACCTGCTGCAAAAATAACGACCCGGCCTTTCTCCAGATGGCGAATAGCTCTACGACGAATATAAGGCTCTGCAATCTGTTGCATTGCAATAGATGTCTGTACACGCGTAGGCACTTCAATCTGTTCCAAAGCATCCTGCAGTGCCAGCGAGTTCATTACTGTCGCCAGCATACCCATATAATCGGCAGTTGCACGATCGATGCCGTTTTCGCTACCGGCAATTCCACGCCAGATGTTTCCGCCGCCACATACAATAGCAACCTGTACACCAAGTGCAACAACCTCTTTTACCTGTTGGGCAATCGACGAGATCGTATCTGCATCAATACCATAGCCGTTTTGACCGGAAAGAGACTCTCCGCTGACCTTTAAGACAACACGTTTAAATACTGGCTGTTCCAATTATTCACCCTCCACTTTGAATCGAACACGCTTAGTGTTCAACCAACAAAACTTCTCGCGCATGGCCTCCTGCTTAAAAAGAAAGGAACACAGTTGTGTTCCGCTCTTTTAGGAAAAACGTTTAACCGGTAAGGCACTGTTTTCCTGAGATATAAGGGAGTTTACGCTTCGAAGTTTCATCATTCTTATATCTTCGAAAATCAATTCTGCTCGCCGGTTTATAGAAACCGTCTTATTTGTTTACTTGGGACATAACTTCTTCTACGAAGTTGTCTACTTTTTTCTCAAGACCTTCACCCAGTTCGTAACGAACGAAACGACGGATGGAGATGTTTTCACCAATTTGGCTGATTTTTTCGTTCAGCAATTGAGAGATCGTTTTGTCTGGATCTTTAACGAAAGTTTGTTCCAACAGGCAGTACTCTTCGTAGTATTTACCGATACGGCCTTCAACCATTTTTTCAATGATTTTCTCTGGTTTGCCTTCGTTAAGAGCTTGAGCTTTCAGGATTTCTTTTTCTTTTTCCAGCTCATCTGCAGGAACTTCTTCGCGTGTAACGAATTTAGGATTAGCTGCAGCGATTTGCATAGCTACATCTTTAACGAAATCCTTAAATTGATCCGTTTTACCAACGAAGTCTGTTTCACAGTTAACTTCAACCAAGACACCAATACGTCCACCAGCGTGGATGTAAGATTCAACAACGCCTTCAGTTGCTGCACGGCCTGCTTTGCTTGCTGCTGCAGAAAGACCTTTCTCACGCAACAATTCAGCCGCTTTTGTTACATCACCGTTTGCTTCTTCCAGTGCTTTTTTGCAATCGAGCATACCAGCGCCCGTTCTTTCGCGAAGTTCTTTTACTGCACTCGCATTAACTGCCATTATAAATTCCCTCCAACATTAAGTATTGTGCGTACACTCTAAAAAAAGGGCAGTGAGAGGTTATCCACCTGCCAACCACCCTTTTCATTTAGTTTATAACATATGTTCGAATCTATTAAGCGGAAGTTTCTTCGCCTTGGTTAGCTTCGATTACAGCATCAGCCATTTTACCTGTCAGCAATTTAACAGCGCGGATCGCGTCGTCATTACCTGGGATAACATAATCGATCTCATCCGGATCGCAGTTAGTATCAACGATACCTACAATTGGGATACCCAATTTGCGAGCTTCCGCAACAGCGATACGCTCTTTGCGTGGATCGATGATGAACAGGGCGCTTGGCAGGCCTTTCATATTTTTAATACCGCCCAAGAATTTCTCCAGACGATCTTTTTCTTTGCGAAGCAAGATTACTTCTTTTTTAGGCAATACAGCGAATGTACCGTCTTCTTCCCAAGCTTCCAACTGTTTCAAACGATCAATACGTTTTTGAATAGTTTGGAAGTTAGTCAGGGTACCGCCGAGCCAGCGTTGGTTAATGTAGAATTGACCAGCACGTTCAGCTTCTTCTTTAACAGAATCTTGAGCTTGTTTCTTAGTGCCCACGAAAAGAATTTTACCATTCTCTCCTGCGATTCCTTTAACGAAATTGTAAGCCTCTTCGACTTTTTTCACCGTTTTTTGCAAATCGATGATGTAAATTCCGTTTCTTTCAGTGAAGATATAACGATCCATTTTTGGGTTCCAACGACGAGTTTGGTGACCGAAGTGTACCCCAGCTTCGAGAAGCTGCTTCATGGAGATTACTGCCATCTTCACACACCTCCTAATATGGTTTTTATTGTGTCCTCCGCCGGCATCATTTTTCGCCAAGACTCTCCATAAGGAAAGCACCCTCAACAAAATTAGCACATGCGTGTGTTTTAACACCGTTATCTAATATAGCATAACTGACTGTCCGATGCAACAGTCTTTGAAGCTAAAATCTACTTTTCGTTTTTTGCTAGTATCGAATCATTTTAAACTTGATATGTAACTCAGGCGCTAATTATTATCAAGCTTTGAAAATGTACCGTTTAATACGCAAAAACCGTCCTGTCCGAGCATGCTCAGTTTGACGGTTCTTTCGTAATTTTTGCGATAATGGATTTGAAACTTTCGCCTTTTTCAAGCGCATAGGTACCCACCTGGATTTTAGTATTGATTCGCTCAGCCTTGCCAGCCTTTATGAATGCTTGAGCATCATCTACGATTCCGGCGGTTTTTAGGTTTGCTGCAACGATCGCCAAGCTATTGCCTGAACGTACTTTGAATGATACTGTTGCGCCTTTCGGATTGCTCGGCGTTACAGGTTCTGTTGTCTTCGGCTCAGTTATCTCTTTTTGCCCTTCACCTTCACTTGCAGTAGGCTCTTGTGGCTTCTCAGGCTCTGCAGGTGTTTCCGTAGAGGTTACTGTCTCAGGTGGTGTTGCTGTTTCCCCTTGCAACTCACTGCTTTCTTGCTTTTTTTTCTCTACCCACTCAGCTTCTGTGTACAATTCCTCTTCAGAACCGATCACCTTCATATCCAGGCTTTTTGCGGCTGTTTCAAGCTGTTCTTTGGTCATATTGGCGGTCTGCTCGGGGTCCAGATTACTATCCGACAATGCATTTTGTCCAACTGTGGCCAGTTGAAGCAAAACCGCACCAATAATCATACCGCTCCCCAGACCAATCCATAAGGATCGCTTGTCCATGACTTAGCTTTCCTCCCGTTCTGCCAGTTGCAGTATTAACTGTACCTCACCACGCTGAATGCCTGTCTGCTTGGATATGGCATCCATCGACTTACCTTCAGCATGTAGATTAAAGAGTTCTGCATATCGATCTTTAATCGATTCACGCCCAGGCAAAGATTCGACTTCACTGGTCTGTTGGTCTGCTTCTAACGCCTGCTGGGCCGCCTCTGCTTGTACACTTTTCACGAGCGCTTGTGCTTGCAGACCTTCGGAAGATTGTACGGATACATTACCGGAGTGTGGAACAGGTGATGCGACAGCTTCATTCTTTTTGCTCTGTTCCAGCTGATCCAACCGCTGCTGTAATTCCTGAAGTTGCAATTGCATACGTTGATCGGCTGCTGTCGCTTCTCCCTTCATTTCAGCCACACGTTGAATAAGAGCATCATTATCATTTTCGATCTCGGTCATGTAGTGTTCAAGCGTAGATTCCATCTCCTGCACCAGTTGATGCCCAGGCTCTTGCGCCTTGTTTTTCCGTGGCATAATACAAGCGTATGCGATGGCGCAGGCCCCTAATATGACAATAATGATCCATGGTGACAAATTGGGTTCTCTCCTTCTGATTCAACCATCGGTGCGCAAAACTGCATGTCCATAACAACCGTTTATTATAAAGACAGATCTATGTGTTTTCCCTTGTACGGGTGCTCTGCAGGTTTGACAGTTTCTTGAGCCTGAGCCGTCTCCTGTCCATCGGAACCACTCTGCTGATCCCCATCATGGTTATGACCATCACGCACCGAAGTCTGTGAAGTTTCGTCCATTGCTTCACTTCGTTGCCTTGCTTCATTTGCTTCTTTCGACGTTTGCTCTGCCAAAAGATTCTGATCCGTAATCGGTCGCTGCTGGGCTTCACTTTGATAACGTCCCGCTTCACTTGTTCGTGGTACCGCAATCTGCAACTCAACTGCTTTGAAACTCATACGCTCACCTCACGGTTTCGAATGGATTTCTTCCTGTGCCTGAATGCTGTACTTAAACGTATGGAACCATCGTAATATCACCATCGTGATAATAAAATGAAATTCGACTCACTGGATCTTTAATAAATTTCGTGTATCTGCCGATAACTATTTTAGAGCCTCCATAAATCATCTTCAGAATATCAACACGAGCATTACTTGTATCTTCAAGTGCCTTTTCAATTTCAAAGATACGCATTTTCGTTTCTTCACTTATACGAAGAGCAGATTTCTGCGTAGCATTCAGCTTGATTCGCATCGACATCTTATCTGGAGTTAGTTGTCCAGCGGCAGCTAATTGATCCAGCAATGTCAAAGCTTTCTTCGTTTTGTCCAAGGAATCCATCTGCTCTCTGACTTCCTTGCGCAAATCATTGAGTTCGTTACGCAGCTTTGGTAGCACACCAACTTCAATGGAAGTGACCGTGGACATGCTGTTGCCCACAACACGCGCTGAGACGTTCTGACCAGCCTGGATCGAGCCACCAACAATAAGACCCTTGGTTCCCGCACAGATGACACCGTGGCCAGCACGAATATTGGAATGCATAATACTTTGGGAAACCAGAACATCTTCACCGGCATCTACGTTGCCTTCTTGAATGAAAGTACATTTAACATTATGGCCTGCTTGTACCAGTCCTTTGTTATAACCAATAATACCACCGGTAATTTCGATTGAGCCGCCTGCTTCCAGTTCAGCTCCTTCGACACCTCCGACGACACGAATGTCACCTGCTGCTTTTACTTTAAATCCGGTAAGTACATTGCCTCGTATGACAACTGTGCCTACAAAATCGATATTACCGTTATTGTAGTCAACGTCACCATTGACTTCATAAACCGGAAACACATTCAGTTTGTTACCGTCCGTTTTGGTAACCAGCCCATCCAGTGCAGCATACATCGCAGAACCATCCGGATTAATCACAACGTTTTTCCCAACTTTAAACCGAGCTTCTTTTCCCGGACGATAAGGAATTTCCTCACCCGTTACTGCCCTGCCTGGTATGCCATCGCTAGGAGCGATCCGCTCTGCAATGATCTGACCACTACGAACATTGTTTAACCGTGTCACTTCTTTGTAATCGACAGTTCCATCTTCCGATTCCAGTGGTCGTCGTTCATTCGTATCGTCCATTCCAACCAGAACCTTGATGAAGCCATCTGTTCCTTGAATGGGAGCAACACCTTTTGCAATCTTGTATTTATCTTTCAAATAGGTTTCAGGGTTGCTCACAAAAAGTAATAATGCCTCTCGCGATACACCTTGTTTGATGCCCTTGTTCGCCACAAATTGTTCAAGTTCATCGATCGTGCAGGCAAAGCCTTCTTCCTCTTTGGAAAATTCAAGGTAGGCTGTGCATTTGTCGTCCGATAAAACAATGTTTAAACATTGTTCCAAAGCAGTCCGCTGTGTCACCGCAATTCTTCCCCCTTTTAGACTTTCCACTCCCCAAACTCCAATGATATTACTTCTCTCTATTAATCTTTACGCATCAACAAATCTTTCTGTTTGTCCAACGTGCCGCGTAATCGTAATATTGCCTTGGAATGTAACTGGGATATACGAGACGGAGAAAGAGACATAACCTCAGCAATTTCACTAAGAGAAAGATCTTCGTAATACAATAGTGAAACAACCGTTCTCTCTTTTACCGTCAACTTGTCAAGCCCTTGCACCAAAGCTTCCTTCAAATAAAACTCATTCACTTTATAATCCGGATTTTTGGCTTTCTCATCCACCATCAAAGACAGACGAGTCTCAGACTCTTCCTCACGAATTGGGTCCTCCAGCGAGCAAAGTGACATGACTGCCACTTCCTGAAGCATATGTTGAAAATCTTTAGTGGATACGTCCAAGTACTCGCTCATTTCCTCATCACTAACAGACCTGAGATAACTTTGTTCCAGCTGTTGGTAGGCGTCTTCAATTCGCTTGGCCTTCTCCCGCACAGAACGCGGAACCCAATCACCTTGACGCAGTCCGTCAAGAATGGCTCCGCGGACCCTCCATGATGCATAAGTTTCAAATTGCAGACCACGTTCATAGTCGAACTTCTCCAATGCATCAATTAACCCCATAACGCCATTGCTCTCCAAGTCATCCTTGGGAACATTTTTGGGCAAACCAACAGCCAGTCGACCGGATACATAATTTACAATATGAAGATACTTTTCAATCAAAGTTTTCTTGGCTTCAAGATCTCCATGTTCTTTCCACTTTTCCCACAGATCAGAATGGTTCAAATGTGAAGCTTTACGCTCGTTCAATTGCTTTCACCCTCCTTATTTGTCTGTCAGGTGACGAACGGCCTGCGCCAATTCCTCCGGATCCTTGGTCCGGACAAGTTTAGGCGGATCCAAAGGGGCGAATCCCGTTGGAGCTTTCGTCTCAGATGGCGGAAGATCGTCCCCAGATGAAGCGTTCTGTCCACTCTTGAGCAAATCATTCAGCTCTTGTCCATCGTCTTCGATTTTAATGTCCACCTGTGAACCTCTTTGATCTTGAGCACTTGGTGAATCATAACCATACCCATTTCCCTCGATCTGAGGGTTCAGCAGCAATCCCAATCCCCAGCGTAAACCATATGCAAGGACAAACCAGGCTACGAATCCGATCAATCCGCGAATTAAACTGGTCATCAGCACATTGCTGCTGTATGCTACAAAAAAAGTAAGAATAAACCCAACGATGCCTGCTCCAAGATTAATGCGGTAGTTTCCTATCATAGTCTTATAGTTCCTTTACACCCATTTGTACGCTTCGAATAGTCAAAAGTCCAGTTTCACAATCCATCTCAATCGTTCGTCCATAATTCCCACCCGTATCTTCTGCTAGAAGAGGGATATTGAGTTTTTGAAGCCACTCTCGACAAGAATCTGCATTCCTTGGTCCAATACGCATTGTATCTCCAGCGCCAGCAAAGGCAAACATCTGAGAGCCTCCGGCCATTTTAGACACAATACGTGAGTGAGAAGCGCCTAGTTTAATCATCTTTTCCAAAAGCTCAGGCAACGCCGTATCCGCATATTTCGCAGTGTTCAGTTTCCCTTCACGGGCGATCTCTGAAGTAGGAAGCATGACATGCGCCATTCCAGCCAGCTTCAAATGTGGGTCATACATTGTTAATCCCACACACGAACCCAAGCCAGTCGTACGGATTACACCAGGAAGATGAGCGATGTTTAAATCCGCCATACCGACTTTAACGACGCTTTTGTCCTCAATCATGGCTCAGTGGCACCCCTAGCGATTCAAATATCTTTGCAAAGGATGGTGGATCCGGAATGAGGAAAAACTGACCCTCAACTTGATCTTCACCTTCAAAGAAAGATGTGTCAATCAACAATGCACTGTCACCCATCTCGCCAAATTGCAGCAAGCCATAACTTAGAATGGCACCTGCCATGTCGATGGCAAGTCCAGGGACAGTTGGATACATAGACAACTTTGTGAAATCTGCCAAAGAAGAAAGATAGGATCCAGCCAAAATATTTCCAATTTCGGAAAGCGCTGATTGTTCCATATCTGTAAAAGCGAGTCCTTCTTTCAGATCAAACCCGGCAAGTCTATTCAACAACATTTTAGCAGCCTCTGGTGTCATCATAAAGAAAAGATTTCCCGGTGCTTCGCCTTCTACACGAAGAAACACGGTAACCACGATGCGTTCATCTCCGCCCACTTTTTCGGCAACTTCTTCAAAAGGCAGCATTTGTACTGTAGGTACACCCATGTCAATCGGTCTGTTGAGGAGTTGAGACAACGCCGTTGCGGCGTTGCCTGCTCCAATGTTACCGACCTCTTTGAGCACATCCATCTGGAATACCTCAAATCGGTTGAACATCTCCACGGTACTAGCCCTCAACACTTTCCAGCTGTACAATCTCGCTTTTATTTAATACTTCGTTTAGGTTGAGCATGATCAGCAAGCGTGAATCCTCCAATTTGGCCACACCACGCAGGTATCTAGCTTTGACACCGCCAACCACTTCTGGTGGGCTATCGATCGCACTGCTCTTGATATCAATAACATCATTAGCAGAATCTACGATAAAGCCAACTTGCATGTCGTCTACACCTACGATAACAATACGAGTCTGATCCGTGTATTCCGTTTCCGGAAGGGAGAAACGACCGCGTAGATCAATGACTGGAATTACAACACCGCGTAGATTAATAACTCCTTTTACAAAGGAAAGTGTCTTGGGAACACGGGTAATTGGCATCATGCGCTCAATCGTCTGAACCTTGTCTACCTCAATACCATACTCTTCGGAACCCAATTTAAAGACGATGACTTTCAACTCTTCTTCCATGTAAAAAACCTCCCTATTAAATGTAAGACTTAGCTCTGTGCTTATTTAATAAATGCATTAGGATCAAGAATCAGGGCTACTTGTCCATCTCCGAGAATGGTTGCTCCAGAGATTCCTTCAATAGCAGGAAGATAGGTTCCCATTGATTTGAGAACAATCTCACTTTGTCCAATAAATTCTTCAACAGCTACGGCTGCAAGACGGTCGCCTTTGCGAATCACGACAATTTCTGTTTCTTGCTCATCAGCGTCATTGAAATCCGGTACAGAGAATACTTCGCTCAAAGACAAGTACGGAATCAGTGACTCACGGAACGTGATCATTTTATTGCCGTGAATATTACGAACTTGCTCACGTTGTACAATGGCCGTCTCTACAATGGAGGACAACGGAACAGCATATTTCTCTGAACCAAGTCGTACAAGCATTGCAGCAATAATGGATAGTGTCAACGGAAGCTGAACAGAGAAGTTCGTGCCTTTGCCTGGAGTTGAATGAATCGTTACATTACCGCCAAGCGAAGTGATCTTCGATTTTACTACATCCAAGCCAACGCCCCGGCCAGAGATATCCGAGATAATATCAGCAGTACTAAAACCAGGTGCGAACAACAGTTGATTCACTTCATCATCACTCATCTTGGCACCTTGTTCTTCGGTTACAACACCACGTTTGATCGCGGTTTTCAAAAGCTTGTCGCGATAGATACCTTTACCATCATCTTCAATCTCGATAAATACGTGATTTCCACTGTGGAAGGCACGCAGGTTTACTGTACCCATCTCTGGTTTACCTGCAGCTACACGCTCTGAAATAGATTCCACACCATGGTCAACCGCGTTACGCAGTAAATGCACAAGCGGATCACCAATCTCATCAATTACCGTTCGATCCAGTTCCGTCTCAGCACCTGTAATCACCAGATCGATTTTTTTATCAAGTGTCTTAGCCAGATCACGGATCATGCGCGGGAATCGATTAAATACGGTATCTACCGGAACCATCCGCAATTTCAGTACAATATTTTGCAAATCTGTGCTAACTCGACTTAAATGAGCTACTGTATCGGATAAATCATTGTTGCCTGTCTCACTGGCCAGTTGCTCCAGACGTGAACGGTCAATCAACAATTCACTGAACAGGTTCATCAATACGTCAAGACGTTCAATATCCACACGAATGGTACGTGAAGGTGCAGCAGCTTGCTTCGGTGCAGCTGTTTTAGCTGGTGCCGTTGTGGTTTCTTCTTTGGGTACAGAATTCTTATCCGGCGAAGCAACCTCAGCTACAGCTGTTGGTGCGGGTGGCGCTTCAACTGTAGCTGCTACCTGATTGGCCATCTGCTGAAGAGTCTCCTGATCCAGTTGAATGAGCTTTGCACTTTCAATTTCAGAGATACTCATGATGCCTTCTTCCAGTTCGTGCGCCTCTTTAGTTGTTATGTAATACAACGAGAAACTGCGCTCAAACTTCTCCTGCTCAATATCCTGAACGGATGGGTAAGCCTTAACCACTTCACCTGAACGTTCCAGCATATCAAAGACCATATAAGCCCGTACACCTTTTAACTGGCTATGTTCGCTAACAAGCACATCCACGTAGAACACACGATGACCTTCGGCGATCGACTGATCCAGCACTGAATATTGGAATTCATCCAGCTCCACAGCCGAAGAGATTGAAGCATTAGCCGGCTTGTTTGTTTCTGTAGCAGGTCCATTTCCGTTTGTCATTTCACCATTTTCAATGGCTTGAAGTGAAGCTACGATTGACGACACATCTGCTTTACCTTGTCCACCTTCGGTAATATCCTGAACCATGGTTTCCAAAGCATCCAGACTCTTGAACATGGTATCAAAAATGTAATCCTGCATTTTCAACTTCTCATTACGAACCAGATCCAACACATTTTCCATTTTATGTGTCAGTGATGCCAAATCTTCAAAGCCCATAGTTGCTGCCATACCCTTCAAGGTATGAGCAGAGCGGAATATAACCTGAACTATGCCCAGGTCTTCCGGATTGCCTTCAAGTTGAAGCATGTTTTCGTTAAGCGATTGCAGATGATCATTAGACTCATCAATAAACATGGATAAATATTGGTTCATGTCCATTGTGAGGCACCTCCTCCGTGAGTTACACTCCGTTATTTCACTGCTTGAACAAGTTTAGAAGCAATCTCCTGCAATGGCAGAAGATGACGAACGCATTGCAGCTCTACAGCAGAACGCGGCATACCATATACAACACATGTTTCTTCATTCTCGGCAAAGGTTGATGTAACTCCAGCTTCGTATAATCTCTTCATCATACGTGCTCCATCACTTCCCATTCCCGTTAGCAAAACAAGATGCCTTTGTAAAGATGTAAACGGCAGAAGTGACTCAAACATCGTATCCACTGAAGGTCTATGTCCATTCACTGGTTGATCTTCAGTCAACTTCACGATAAACTTCCCGTCTGCTGTTTTGTTAACTTTCACATGGAATCCGCCGGGTGCTATATAGGCGGTTCCTTTTTTCAGAACCATGCCCTCTTCAGCTTCAACCACATGCAGTGGACTGAATGTATTTAATCGTTGAGCCAGAGAACGTGTGAAATTGGGCGGCATATGCTGCACAATAATGACCGGTGCAGGCAAATCAGCAGGCAACTGCTCGAGCAATGTCTTGAGAGCCCTCGGTCCACCCGTAGAACAACCTATTGCCACAAGTTTGTTGAATGGTCCTTCCAGCCCCCCTCCACCTTTGGGAACAGGATTAGGCTTGATTACATCCTTGGCTTTTGCAGAGGCAGAAGTTGCTGCTATTTGATCAGCTGCCACTCTAGCTGCATTAGGTAGTCGAACTTCCTTTGGAGTCTGTACTGGATTAGCTGACCTCACTGCTTTTTCTGCCTTCGTCCCCACATTACGCTCAGCCTTTGGCAAAGGCTCCGGTTTATTCTCTACGCGACCTGGTTTTGAAGGTGACAATGGTTCAATTGGTTTCTTTGCTTTGGCCTGAAAGGCTTCAGTCCGCTCTCGAAGAGAGCGTTGAATCGTCTCGACAGGTTCGATCGTTTTTTTCACAGGCTCCGCTCGATCCCTAGCCGGCAGTTCTTTCTGCACTGGCTGAGTTGGGGGAGCAACTGCTCCTCGCAACATGTCTCTATTTTTCATGGATAACTCACGATCAGCTTTTCTTTTGATCTCATTCATCGCAGCTCGCATGCGCTCAACCAAGGCTTTACCAACTTGAGCAATATCCTGGTCATGTGAAATAGACGGTTTGCGAATGAAGTCAAATGCCCCAGCTTCAAGCGCCATAATGGTTTCTTTCATGCCTTGTTCATTGATACCAGAGAGCATAATCACAGGAACGAAAGATTCCTTCATAATTGATTTTAATGCATCCAACCCATTCATTTCGGGCATCTCAACGTCCATTGTAATAATATCGGGTTTCAATTCTAGTGATTTTTGAATCGCTTCTCTACCGTTTGATGCCGTTGCCGTAACCTTGAATTCTGGATCCGCTTGGATCAAATCCGTAACAATCTTACGCATAAAAGCGGAATCATCGACAACCAATACTTGATACGCCGCCATGTTGTGTCACCCCTGTTTCCTTTATTCAGAAATCATGTTGTCCGTTTAAGCCACTTATTCATAAATCCCCTGATTCCTGTCAAGGTTCCGTATCCTGGAGTTGCAGGTACAGCCAGATAACGAAGAGCAAGTTTCTCTATATCTTTAGAGGCTTTGGCATTGGGATAAGCCAGACTATAGGGCATTTGCCTTTTAACCGCCTTGACTACCTGGGCGTCTTCTGAAATATACCCAAGCAGCGGAATATCCGTCTGCAAAAACCGCCTCGCCACTCCAGCTATTTTTTCTGCCACCCGTTCCGCTTCTCGTTCGTCTTCCACCCGGTTAACGATCATCCGAAAGGGCGTAGCATTTTCCTGGCCGTGCATAACTTTGACTAAAGCATAAGCATCGGTTATTGAAGTCGGTTCAGGTGTAGTTATAATCAGGCATTCATCAGCAGCACCGATGAACTTCATATTCTCTCTGGAGAGTCCTGCCCCAGTGTCAAAGATGACATAATTCATTTCCTGGGCAATATCCTCGACTTGACTGGCGAAAAACTCCAGATCACGATCAGACAATGAGAACAACTCTTTCATGCCCGATCCTCCAGCAATGTAAGGCAAGCCACTGGCACCCAGTTGTATGATTTCCCTTATGGATTTTTGTCGGTACAACAGGTGGTAAAGATTATAGGAAGAAGACGTACCCATAAGAACATCAATATTAGCCATTCCAATATCAGCATCAAATACAAGTACCTTTTGCCCCAAAGCCTGCAATGCCAAGGCAAAGTTCAGTGTGAAATTGGATTTACCAACACCTCCCTTACCACTGGCCACAGTAATGATTTTCGAGGATCGAATATCTCGCTCAATGCCTTCCAATTCCAATGGCGCGGAGACCATACTTCGAAGTGCAGCTGCCTGATCCTTCATTGTGACCATTCTCCCAGCAACTGTTTGGACAACGAATCTGCATCTGGTTTCAACAAATCGTCCGGAACATTTTGTCCATTTGCCACATATGCGAGCTTGAGTGGAAAACGGTGCAACAAGTTAAATAGCGGACCGCAGCTCCCAGTCTCATCCATTTTGGTGAAAATCACCTTATCCAGTCCATATTTACTGAAATGTTCCGTGATCTGCACCATATCAGCACTTTTGGAAGTCATACTCATGACCAGAAAGGTTTCGCTATTCTCTACAGGAGCAAGCAAACTTTGCAGTTCTGAAACAAGTAATTCATTTCTGTAGTTTCTACCCGCTGTATCCATAAAGATCAAATCACAATTCTCTAATCGAGAAATGGCACGTTGTGTATCACCGGGCGATTGCACCACCTCAAGTGGAACATTCAGTATAGATGCATACGTTCTAAGCTGTTCTACCGCCGAGATCCGATACGTATCTGATGTAATGAATCCAACTTTACGCTGTTTTTTGAACATTTGTTCAGCTGCCAATTTTGCAATTGTCGTA
The DNA here is from genome assembly GCF_047302515.1 of Paenibacillus amylolyticus. Classification (GTDB taxonomy): domain Bacteria; phylum Bacillota; class Bacilli; order Paenibacillales; family Paenibacillaceae; genus Paenibacillus; species Paenibacillus amylolyticus_G. The sequence continues at coordinate 3,445,490 of NZ_CP168019.1, forward strand.
GTTTTCCCTACACCGGTTGGTCCAGCTACATAGACGATTCGCGTGGTAGGAAGAATGCCTTCTTCAATACGTTGCTCCAAAAAGTGCATGACCTCAAGCTTCACTATTTGCTCTACATCCTGTTCTTTCAATCCATCCTCAGACCATTTTGCTTGAATTGAATCAAACCAGGATTCCCATACTTCAGGCCAAACGTCCTGTTCTGTCAAACGTTCTCGGATCGTATGCAGTTCCTCTGGCACAGGGTCCGCAGAAGTACCTTGCTTTGAAAGCCTGGTCACCATCTGTTTAAGATCCTGTAATTCAGTCATCAACTTATCCTGCTGCAGGTCTGAACCTGTTGGCTTCGGACCAGTTGTTGAACCCGAAAAATCCGCCCCTTGCGGTCGCGGTTTATGATCCGTGCTTGAAGAACCTGAGCCGCTGTCTATGTTTGAACCGATATTACGCGATTCAAACACAGACGGTGCAGCCGCAGATTGGTCCTGTACACTTTGATCAGCTGTATTCGTTGTCACAGACTCATCAGAAGCCGCAACAAACGAACGAGCTGTTTGCCGATAAGCCTCAGGTACAAATGAACGAGGTACAGGTGTGAATTGATTTTGTACTGGCTTTGTTGTTTGCTTGTTTTCTTCCTTATCCACTGCAGCTACAACTTCGATCCGTTTTTTGCGAAACATTCCCATTACACCGCCCACCTTAATTTCTTTGGTGGACAGAATAACGGCATCACTTCCCAGGTCTTTGCGAATTTGAAGCATAGCTTCGGGCATGGTCTCAACAACGTATTGTTTTACTCTCATAAGTTCACCACCCCGATACTTTGAATTTCAACATTCGGCTCCAACTCGCTGTAGGAAAGCACAGGAATGTCCTGCATAGTACGTTCAATAACCTGACGCAGATACATCCGAATGGTTGGAGAAGTTAATACAACAGGTTGTTGACCTGATTGAATCAAACGGTTCACTTGTTCACTGAGCTTCTGATATACACTTTGTGTAGATACAGGGTCTAGCGCAAGATAACTGCCTTGATCCGATTGTTGCACACTTTCAGCAATTTTCTTCTCAAGACCAGGTCCAACCGTGATCACTCGAAGTGTCTCACCTTTCTGTGAGAACTGCTGAGTAATCTGACGTGAGAGGGATTGTCTGACGTATTCAGTCAGCACATCAGGATCCTTCGTATACGTACCATAGTCAGCCAGTGTCTCGAAGATGGTAACCATATCTCGAATAGATATTTTCTCACGCAATAACTTGGCAAGCACTTTCTGTACATCACCAATGGAAAGTAGAGAAGGGATCAGTTCATCCACAAGGGCAGAATAGTTCTCTCTGAGATTATCCACAAGTGCTTTTGTCTCTTGTCTTCCAAGTAACTCATGCGCATGTTTCTTAATCAGTTCCGTCAGATGTGTAGCCACAACGGAAGGTGGATCAACGACCGTATATCCTGCAAGTTCCGCTCTGTCTTTGGTCACTTCATCTATCCATAGTGCTGGAAGTCCAAAAGCAGGCTCCGTCGTTTCAATACCTGTCACAGACTCCTCATCATAGCCAGGACTCATGGCAAGGTAATGATTCAACAACAGTTCTCCGCCACCTACCACATTACCCTTGATTTTGATAACATACTCATTGGGTCTGAGCTGGATATTATCTCGAATCCGTATGACCGGAACGACCAACCCCAGTTCAAGAGCACACTGCCTCCGAATCATAATGATCCGATCCAATAAGTCCCCACCCTGCTGATTATCAGCAAGCGGGATTAAACCATAACCAAATTCAAACTCAATAGGGTCCACCTGAAGCAGGTTAATTACACTTTCAGGACTTCTAACCTCTTCAATCTGCTGTTCTTCTTCCAACTGTTCTTCCGCTACTTGTTTCAAATTCAGATTATTCTGCATACGCCACGCGGCATATGCCAACACACCTGCCAACGGAAGGGTAGTAATAACATGAATTGGTGTGAAGAAACCGAGCATGGCAATAACGAAAGCTACGATATAAATTAGTATTGGATATGTAAACAGTTGCCCCGTAATATCATCTGCCAGGTTTCCTTCTGAAGACGCTCTGGTGACGATAAGTCCTGCTGCTGTGGAAATAAGCAGAGCAGGGATTTGGCTTACCAATCCATCTCCGATAGTCAGTACAGAGTACGTTGACATTGCATCTGCAAAAGCCATCCCATGCACAGTCATACCGATAATAAATCCACCAATGAGATTGATCAGGAGGATGATAATACTTGCAATTGCGTCACCTTTTACGAATTTACTTGCTCCATCCATCGCTCCATAGAAATCGGCTTCACGTTCAATTTTGGAACGACGCTCACGAGCTTGTTGCTCGTTGATCAGACCCGCATTCAGATCCGCATCAATACTCATTTGTTTACCAGGCATCGCATCGAGAGTGAATCGGGCAGCAACTTCAGCTACGCGCTCAGACCCCTTTGTAATAACGATAAACTGAACGACAACGAGGATCAAAAACACGATAAATCCAATTGCAATTTGCCCTCCAGCAATCCAGCTACCAAAGGTAGCAACTACAGCTCCTGCATCCCCTTCACCAAGAATTAGCTTGGTAGTCGAAATGTTCAGAGCCAGTCGGAATAGTGTAGTGATCAACAACAAAGCTGGAAAAATAGAAAACTGCAACGCTTCTTTGCTGTTCATTGCAACAAGGAGTATCATCAGTGCAATTGAAATATTGACGACCAGCAACAAGTCCAACAGCCAGGTTGGGATCGGAAGAATCATCATCAACACAATGCCAATGATACCCGCAAGGACAGCTATATCTTTAATCTTCAATGAATGTACGGCCTCCGATCCCCTTTTATTTCGTTCTGCCCTTTAGTTTATATACATAAGCCAGCACTTCAGCTACCGCTTGAAACAAATCGGCCGGTATAGCGTCACCAATCTCGGCTCTCTGGAACAATGCCCGTGCCAGCGGCTTGTTTTCCATCGTAATAACACCGTTTTCTTTGGCTATTTCCTTAATACGCAAGGCGACATAATCCTGACCTTTGGCAATAATCTGTGGTGCCTCCATCTCGGAACCTTCATACTTTAGCGCAACCGCAAAGTGGGTCGGGTTCGTGATGATTACATCCGCATTTGGCACTTCCTGCATCATACGCTGCATAGCCATACGACGCTGGCGTTCCCGGATTTTACCTTTGATCAGCGGATCACCTTCCATTTTCTTGTACTCGTCTTTGATGTCTTGCTTGGACATACGAATCTTCTTCTCATGGTCATACTTTTGATACATGTAATCAAATATCGCAAGTATCATTAATGCCACTGCAATCTTGATACCAAGACTTAAAGTGATCGACGCAGCGAAATGTAAAATAGCATCTAATGAAAAATGAGAAAGTGAAGCAATATCTGACTGGTAGCCTTTAATTGTACTGTAAACGAGATAACCGATAATCGACATTTTCAAAATGGATTTAGCAAATTCCACTAATGAGCGGAGAGAGAATATATTTTTGAAACCTTTAATCGGGTCCAGTTTCTCAAGTTTTGGCTTCAAACCTTCCCCTATAAGAAGAAAACCAACTTGCATGTAGTTAACGATCAAAGCAACCAGTAACGCACCCAGCAAAACGGGAGCGATCAATAACAAAACTTCAATGCCATAGCGCATCATAAGCGCCATCACATTCTCTCCGGTGATATCCATACTCAATCGATTGATGAAGATATCTGTAAACAGACGAACTATACGTTCTTTATAAAAATTACTGAATACCATCATGATCAAAAACACGATTAGGAGAATGGATGCGCCAGATAGTTCAGCGCTTTTTACAACCTGTCCTTTTTTTCGTGTATCCTGTCTCTTTTTCGGGGTAGCTTTCTCCGTCTTCTCCCCTGAAAACAACTGGAGGTCGAGTTGAAGTTTCATCCGTGTCTTTTCCTCCGTTTCACTCAGCCGGGCCTTTGTCCAATGGTTCCAAGCAATTTTTCCATCGATCTGAATATCGCTTCGAACAATTGACTAAATACAAAGGAGAAACTGGGAACCAGCAAAAGCAAAATAGCAAGACCAACGAGTAACTTAAGCGGCAACCCAACTGCAAATACATTAAATTGAGGAGCAGTTTTGGCCAAAAAACCCAATCCAACATCCGTCAAAAACAACGCAACTACAATCGGAGCCGACATCTGAAAAGCCAGCATAAATGATTGACCTAAGGTCTGAATCAAAAATTCAGCAATACTTCCATCTGCCAACCGTAGGAAAAACACATTAGATAATGGTACCCACCGGTAACTGTAAACTATCGCATCCAGCAAATAATGGTGACCATTCATCGTCAGAAACAGAAGCATAGCAAATGCATACTTCAAGTTACCCGTAAGTGGAGCTGAAGCACCTGTCATTGGATCGTATACATTGGCCATACCAAAACCGATCTGTAGATCGATAAAGGTCCCCGCAGTCTGAACAGCCGTCATCAACAGATAAGCCACAAAACCTAAAAGCAGGCCAATTAGAATCTCTCTGATGATCAATAAGACATAACTCAGGTCTGTGGGTACGGTCTGGTCTATTCCGTAAATCAGATAGACAGATAATGTGACAAATGCAGAGATACCTATTTTAACTGAAGCCGGCACATTTCGAGCCGAAAAAACTGGCGCAGTTACAAAAAATGATGTGATTCGACAAAACATAAGCAGAGCGACAGGGAAACTTTGCAACAATGTCTCCATCTGCTAAAGCCTACCCTATGTATCTGTATAGATTATCGAGAATGTTAAACGTAAAATCGACCAAGATATTTAAGATCCAAGGTCCAAACAAAAGTACTGACAGAAGTACGGCAACAATCTTGGGTACAAAAGCTAATGTTTGTTCCTGAATTTGAGTTGTCGCTTGAAAAATACTGATTGCAAGTCCTACAACCAGAGCTAGTATAAGCATGGGTGCACTGGCCAGCAATGACGTGTATACCGCTTTCCCGGCCAGACCGATAATAAATTCCGAAGTCATGACCGTCCTCCTTTAACTTTCCGGATCAAGTGTTAAAACTCAGTAACAGTGACTTGACAACCAGATACCACCCGTCCACAAGGACAAAGAGCAGTATTTTGAAAGGTAATGAGATCATGACCGGCGGTAGCATCATCATCCCCATTGCCATGAGTGTACTCGCGACAACAATGTCTATAACCAGAAACGGAATAAAAATCATAAACCCCATCTGGAATGCTGTCTTCAACTCACTGATTACATATGCCGGCACCATAACAGTAATTGGGATATCCTGATAGGTCTTTGGTTGTTCAGTCTGATTGTACTTCATAAACAGCAGAAGATCTTTTTCTCTGGTGTGACTAAACATAAATTTCTTCATGGGATCCGCTGCTTTTTCAAGTGCCTCGGTTTGCGTAAGCTCTCCCTGGAGATAGGGCTGAAGCGCTACCTGATTTATGGAAGACAACGTTGGCGACATAATGAAAAGTGTCAGAAATAGCGCCAAACCAACCAGCACCTGATTGGGTGGCATTTGTTGTGTACCCAAAGATGTACGTATAAAACCGAGCACAATCACAATCCGAGTAAAACTGGTCATCAGTACAAGCATTGCTGGAGCAATACTAAGCACCGTAATTAACAGAATGATGGACAGTGAACTCGTGCTTGGTGTTCCTCCATCACCGTTTCCAATCTGAATATCAATATTCGGAATGGGTTCGGAAAAGGCAACCGTTACAGATGCCAGACTGATAAGTCCTAATAAACAACACGCTAGCCAAATCTTTTTCTTCATGAATCCCTCGACCGATCTGTAGTATTGTCTTTATCCAGGAGCTTTTCCATCTTCTCTTTACGGTTAGGCATCTGCCGAAGTTTGGATTCAAACATTTCGTGAAAAGAAGTTGTGTCCTCTAGTTCCATTTCCCGCGGCGGTTCTTCTTTACGGAAACGTTTTGTGAGCTTGGCAATGAGAGGTGAGAGATTTCCTTGTTGTGCAGCAGCATCTCGTTCGAAGGAATCAATGATTCTTTGGGCCTCTTCCAGATCCGAAACCTTATCTATCAACTGGATGTCTTCACCTACACCAAGCAGATATACACATCCACCAATTTCCATAATTTGCAACGACTTGTTTTGCCCCAGTCCAACTCCGCCCAGGGTACGAATTGTGCCGTGCCGGAACATTTGCTGATTCCTTTTGTTTAGAAAACGGATCAGATAAACAATAAGGGCCAGGATGACGGCCAGGACAACAATCACCCATACAAGCTGTAAATAATAATTACTTCCCACGCCAGCTCCTCCTGGAATATCACCCTGAGCCATCATCATGTCTCTTAAACGCCCAGTGTCTTGCTGATCGCTTCGATAACCCGGTCAGATTGGAACGGTTTAACGATAAAGTCTTTGGCACCTGCTTGAATAGCATCGATTACCATCGCTTGTTGACCCATCGCGGAGCACATAATTACTTTAGCGTTAGCATCAATCTTCTTGATTTCTTTCAAAGCTGCAATGCCGTCCATCTCAGGCATCGTAATATCCATTGTGATCAGATCCGGACGAAGCTCTTTAAATTTCTCAATTGCTTGTGAGCCATCCTGTGCCTCACCAACAACCTCATATCCATTTTTGGACAAAATGTCCCGGATCATCATTCTCATAAATGCAGCGTCGTCTACGACTAAAATTCGGTTTGCCATCTTGATTCAAGTCCTCCCTAAATTGTGCTTATTGTAATTTCTGAATTCGGTCCCATTGGCTAACGATATCTATAACACGAACACCAAAGTTTTCGTCAATAACGACAACTTCTCCCTTGGCGATCAGTTTGTTATTCACCAAAATATCGACAGGTTCCCCGGCTAACTTATCCAGTTCGACAATCGAACCCTGTGACAGTTCCAAAATATCTTTAATTTGCTTCTGGGTCCTTCCTAATTCTACGGTGACTTTAAGGGGAATGTCCATCAATAAATTCAAATTGTTTTCGTCTACCTGACCATACGCGCCATTTTGCAAATTGGCGAATTGAACTGGTTGTACGTTAACATTCCTATTTGGCATTCCACCGTAATGTTGAGGTGCACCATAAGGTTGCTGCGGGGGCATGCCATACGGCTGCTGTGGCGGCATTCCTTGAGGCATACCCATCGGGGCCTGTCCATATCCGTTATAGTCCTGAGCAGGCTGTTGTGGAGCCTGTGGAGCCTGTTGGTGCTGAACGGGCGGCTGCTCCGTAACCGGTGGTGGCGTTGCTGGTACAGCTGCTGGCGCAGGTTCAGGTGTTGATGCCACTGGTGCGCTGGCAGTTGACTCCTGAGCGCCTCCAATCAGCATATCTACCATGCTTTTGGCAAAATGTACTGGAAGCAACTGCATCAGATTGGAATCGATCAGATCCCCGATTAACAAACGAAATGAAACTTGGATAAGGGTCTCATCTGCTGGAAGATTACTTACACCCTCTCCACTCTCCAGATTGAGAATATCGATTCCCGGAGGGGAAATATTCACAAAACGATTAAAAATCGTGGACATTGAGGTTGCAGAGGAACCCATCATCTGGTTCATCGCTTCCTGTACCGCACTAATATGGATTTCATTCAGTTCTTCATCGACCGGATTTCCTTCGCCACCCAGCATCAAATCAGCGATGACTTGAGCATCTCTCTTCTTGATAACAAGTGAGTTAATGCCTTCGAATCCATCCACGTAATTCACATGAACGGCAACATGCGGCTTAGGAAAAGCTTCTTCAAACTGCGTTCGACTAATGATAGAAACTTTAGGTGTTGTAATATCTACTTTGAGGCCTAATAGCGTGGATAAAGCTGTTGCCGCGCTACCAAATGTAATGTTACCAATCTCCCCCAAGGCATCCTGCTCCAGCTCGGTCAAAAAATCATCAACCGTCTTTTCAGCGGGTTCCGAGCTGTTTATCGATTCCGATTGCCTGAGCAAAGCATCGATTTCTTCTTGGGATAAATAATCCTTACTCGTCAAATTCTTCAACTCCTTCGGTGACAATCTTGTCTATTTGCACAGCCACACGGTCTTTGATTGTCCCCGGACTGCCCATGTATTTCAGTTTGTCACCCACTTTAATGGAAAGTCCCTCATCAACTGGTTTGTTCAACGTAATGACATCGCCAACGGACAGACCCAGAAATTCTGCAATTGAAATTCTCGATTCTCCCAATTCCGCAACGATTGGTAACTTGGCTTTGTTCACACGCTCTTTTAGAGCATCATACTCCTCCGGAGCTCTCGTTTTCTTCTCCGAAACAAACCACTGATGAGTTGACAACCGTGACATAATAGGTTCAAGAACGACATGCGGTATACATAGATTGATCATGCCTGTCGTGTCACCAATTTTGGTACTGAGCGAGATCAGAGCAATGGTCTCATTGGGAGATACAATCTGCATAAATTGCGGATTGGTCTCGAGCGCTTCCATCCTCGGGGTAATATCCAACACGGTCTTCCATGCCTCTTGCAAACTTTCAAATGCACGACTGAATATTCGTTCCATAATGGTCGTCTCAATCTCCGTCATCGATGCGATCTTGGTTGGAGCAGTTCCGGTTCCACCAAGCAGGCGATCCAACATCGCATATCCCACGTTTGGATGGACTTCCATCACCATTCGTCCCTGTAGTGGCTCCGCTTCAAAAATGTTCAATATCGTCATCTTAGGAATAGAACGGATAAACTCATCATAAGGCAACTGTTCGACCTGAACGACATTGATTTGAACGAACGTCCGCAGTTGGGCTGAAAAATAAGTGGTGAGAAAGCGTGCAAAGTTCTCGTGAATACGGGTCAAACTTCGAATATGATCTTTGGAGAAACGCACTGCCCGCTTAAAATCGTATGATCTAATTTTCTTCTGAGTATCTTCCTTCTTCAATTCTTCTGCGTCCATCTCACCAGAAGAAAGGGCTGCTAATAGGGCATCAATCTCATTCTGTGATAATACATCCACCATGTTCTCACCCCCTTACAGGTCTACAGCATGTTCTGTTCATTTACATCGTTGCTATCACAATGGATGAAAAGCTCGTACTACTTAAATTACTTTCTGGTAAAGCTTCATTAATAAGACCTGTTAATTTCTCATTAAATAGTATCCGACCCTTTGCTGTAGCCAGTTCATCAGACTTCGTATCTGCAAGCGTCTGAATGATAATCGGTTTTACGACAATTTCTTTAATTTTCTCGAAATCTTCCTTGGCTTTTACGTCAGCCAACTTGAATGAGAAGCTAACGACAATAACATGATCTGTATCAGCCAAATTGGTTTTAATTTCTCCAAGCTCAGAGGAAACTTCTACAATCTCATCCGCAGTCATCTTCTTGGCTTCTGAAGCTGCCGCCGTATGTGTGTCGTCCTTATTCCCGTTCTGTCCTTGCATAAATACAAACACAACCACCACAATGAGTGTTATCGCCAGCAACATGGTTGCAAGCCAGGGCATCATTTTTTTCATCAGGATTCCTCCGTTTGCTGCACTTTAATAGTGGCTGCCTGAACCCCGATTTCACGGTTGTAATCTTTAATTTTGGAAATAACGTCAGCGGCTTTTTCAAGCACAATCAGTCTCTTTCCAGTTACCAGAGTAATATACGTATCCGGCGTCTCTTCCACAATTTCAACCATCAGCGCATTTAACCACATGGGAGAACCATTTAACCGCGTAACCGAAATCATGCTAAGCCCCCTTGATCAGAGTGGGAGGAGCAAGCTCCCCCACGTTTTAAAAATTCATTAATCAGCTATTAACGTTTCAGGTTAACAACTTCCTGAAGTATTTCATCCGACGTTGTAATGATCCGGGAGTTTGCCTGGAATCCACGTTGAGCTACAATCATCTCAGTAAACTCTCCTGTCAGATCCACGTTAGACATCTCGAGCTGTCCTGTGATAATAGAGCCAGTTCCATTTTCGGCATCATTCGCTGTCAAAATTTCAAGCTCACCATCGGGATTAGCATTTGCTGTCATACGGTATAGATTACCGCCGATCTTCTCTAAACCTTCCGGATTGACCACTTTTCCGATACCAAGTTGTGCTCCCGCTTCAACTGTTCCATCCGCCATAGTTTGATTGATCGTACCATCCTGACCAATCGTGAAGGAAACAACATCATCAGGTATCGTGATATTTCCACCACCGTTATCCAGAACAAACAATCCATCCGATGTCAAAAGGTTACGTGCAGCATCCACATGGAAATCCCCCGCACGAGTCAGGTAAGGCACTTCCTGATCTTCACTCAAACGTACCAAGAAGAATCCATCTCCATTAATCCGCATATCTGTTGGGTTGTTTGTTGTCATTGGACTTCCCGCCAAATGTAATGTATCAATAGAGCCTACAGATACACCTAGACCAATTTGTTTTGCATTCACACCACCGGTTGCATCACCAGGTGCAGTCACACCTGAAGTGGTTTGGCTCATAATATCTTTGAACATAACCCGACTGCCTTTGAAGCCAACCGTGTTTACGTTCGCAATATTGTTACCAATTACGTCGAGTTTTGTTTGGAAACCCCGCATCCCGGAAACGCCTGAGTACATTGATTTCAACATTTTTAAAAATCCTCCCAGTCTTCATTTGGTTACCGCATCAGTCGGTCAGCGGCATTCCGGCTCCCGAGAAGGGCCAGCCGGTCAAGAAATGATTACGGCACTATCAATCTGAGTGAACACATTGTCCTTCATGCTCTCACTATCCATAGCTGTAACCACAGTACGATTTTTGACATTGACGATAAAAGCCATATCCTGCATTAAAATCAATGACTCTTTGGCTCCTTTGGCAGCAGCTTTGTCCAAAGCAGAACCAATCTGTTCCATTTGCTCGGTCTTGAGTTCAATACCACGCTGTTCCAATCGTTTGGCAGCATGATTGCTCAATTTCAGAAGGTTATCTTCCAGCACCTTTGCAAAAGGTTTTTCGGGTATAGCCGAAGCTTCTCCCGTTTTGGGTCTTTGAAGCATATTCGGTGTAATCGGGCCTGCGTATAATTGTCCAACCGTTATGCGATCACTCATATCGTTTTCCCGCTATCTTCCGTATCACCCGTTTCAGCGGATGATTCAACTTCCTGGCTCTCGTTCGTTTCAGGGGTTTCATCCTGAACGTTCTGTACCGGAGTTTGACTCTCTTCTGCCTGTTTTGGATAATTCACCTGAATGATCTCATCCAGCTTAATCTCGTCGTTGCCCACTTTTGCGTATTGAACGCTATCTCTTACAATGATGGAATCTACAATACCCTGACGAAGAGTTCCGTTATCATCTTTATTAGAAGAAAGCCAACTTACCTCCATGCCAATCATACCGGATACAGCACCAAGGGACTGGTTCAATGTTTTAAGCTGCGTAGAAATATTGACCAGTTGTTCCACTGAGCTGAACTGTGCCATTTGAGCGATAAATTCCTTATCCTCCATTGGCTGCATCGGGTCTTGATTTTGCAGCTGGGTAATCAGGATTTTTAGAAACTGATCTTTACCCAATTCTTTTGTTGCTGCACTTGTGGTTGCTTTATTGGCTGCCGAATAGTTCGGCCAGGTATTATTCATTGAAACATTTTCATTAGCCATTTACTCACCTCATTTCTGTTTAAGCCTCAGCACTAAACGTATCTCTCTGTAATTCGTTTCCTTCGACTTGCTCGCTACGCCAGTTACGCAATTCTTCTTGAATCCCTGCTGTAGCTATAGCATCATCCGATTGTTCCTCACGCTCACGCGAACGACGTTGTTGCTGAGAGTTACTTCCCGGCTGACGGCCTCCGTCCTGATACATCTGTGATCCGATTGAACTGTTCTGGGTAACCTCAAGTCGTTCCACTTGAATTCCCTGGGCTTGAAGTGAAGAACGTAGCTGCGTCATTTGTTGTTCAAGCATGTCTTTAGCCATCGTATGTTCAGTCATAAACCGTGCAACCAACTGCCCGTTCTGCAAGGTAATTTGAACATCCAATTTACCTAGATGCTCAGGCCGAAGTGAGATGGTCGCCTCGGAAAATCCTTTTTGCTGGACAATATCCAGCTTATTAACAACAAACTGTGTCATTTCCTTGGCAAACTGTGATGTTTGCATTACAGGTTCAGCCGGTTTTCCTGCTGTAGTACCTGATGAACGCAAGGACAGCTCTCCTGCAGTAATGATGGTTGAGTGTTCCACTTCTCCACCTGCATTTGAAGCAGATGTTGTCTCAGCCTCAGCTTTCACCTGGGTTCCAGAATTCGCCACTGCCGCAACAAGAACTTGTGGTACGACCGAATCCTGTTTGGATGTTTGAAGCGAAGTACTTGGAGCGACTTGTGCAGTCTGATCCTTAACTGCAGTCAATGTATCCAGTATGGATTTCAGTTCAGTCCATCCTTTGTTACTAGTGGTATCCACTCCAGCCTCTTGAAGCTGACTCTGCAGAGATTGTAACAAATGTTTGAATTCAGGAGCGTTCTTCGCAACGTTACTCTCAGGATCATTCATTCCAGCTACTAATTGTGTAAGCATATCTTGCAGAACAAAACGTACTGCTGCCGGATGCTGCGACAGTTCAATTGCGGGTACTGTTTTTACGCTTTCCGCTCCGTTCGAAGACTCGTCGGAACCTTCTTCATTAGTACCTGAAGGATTACTTAATTGTGTATACATCTGTTGAATCAGAGTTTGCAAACCTGCAAGTAGAGCTGGGTCATTTTCCAAAGCTTCGTCAAGTGAATCCAAGTCCGTGAACAACGAATTCAGTATATCTGTGATTGATGCCGCTTCTCCTTCTTCACTTGTAGCAAAGGAAAACACCAACGGATTGGCAGTTAAGCTTCCAGTAGCGCTTGAACTATCACCTTCTGTGTTTCCTCCAGATAACGATTGTGCAAGAGTTTGGAGAAATTCACCGCTAGCACCTGCAGCTGAACCTTTCGATTGTGCTCCGGTTGTCTGACCTGCTCCTGTTGCTTTTGCAGATGCTGTGGATGCCATTTGATATACAATCGACATTTATTTTCACCTCCTCTCGGTTATACAGTGTAATCAGATCTACTTGTTACCCATTAATCTGTTCAAAATTTTTGCAGTTTCAACCGAGTCCTCTGAAGACATGTTCTCAAGCAATTGAGAGCGTGTTGCATCATCCACTGAATTCAGAATGGTCAATGTTTTGTCAGGACTTAACTTGTATGTTTCCAATAATAGCTTGGCACCACTTGAAGCAGACATCGAAGCAAATGTTTGACTAAGCTGGTTTTTATCCAGGTTTTTGCTTGTGGTTGTGGATGCAGTTGAAGTTGCTGCGGTTTCTTTCTGCAATCTGGATTGCAGCGCATCCAGTGCCAGATCCCCGGACGGTTTAGCATCCTTCATCATCATAGTGACATCGGCTGCTGTTTTCGGGTCCATCTTTTCAAGCACCTTGGTCCGAGCAGATGACTGCATGGCATTCAACAACAATACCATTTCCTCATTCGTCATATTTTGCAAAATCGGTGCAGCTTTGCTTGGGCTCATGTCAGCATACATTTTAGCCAAATCTTTGATTTGTTTCTGATAATCAGATTCCGTTTCCGGCGTTGCTGCTGTAGCCGTTTCAGCCGCTTTTTCCGCATCATCCAACTTCTTCTGAAGGTCCGTGGCCTTCTTTGCTTCAGTTGTTGTCGCTTCCTGTGCTGCCTTGAGCTCTGTTTCTTTGGCAGTTACTTGGGATTTCAGCTTTTCGATTGTGGCTTCAGCACTTTCAACCTGCTGCTCACTCTTCTCCAGCTTCTCCTTCTCAGGATCCAGTACAGGATCAGGTACCCATTCCTTGACTACCGGTATCTTGTTGGCGAATTCAAACAAATTATTACGAATATCTACATTAAATAGCGTAAGTAGTACACCTAGCAATACTACGGTGAATACAATCGGGATTGAAATCATGAGAAACTTTTCCCAACCGCCTCCCGACTCTTTTTCCATGTCGCTATCATCTTTAACAGCCATCGTTCATTCCTCCTTCACGAGACAACTTCGCGTCCGGCTCACATCAATTCGCGCGTCCGGCTTTGGCAGCGAAGCGTACAGTAGCCATCTCGTCCAGATCGTTCTGTTCCCGGAGGAGCATCTCCTGCTGAAATTTGTTTTTCGCCTTGTCTCTCGCTCCAAGCCATACTTTTTCATCAACCATCTTACCGTTCAGAAACGTCTGATTCCGTTGCACATTGACCTGAGCATGTTTAACATCACTGTTTTTGCGTGAAATGCACTCGTCAAGGTGATGTACATAACGCTGCATCTCCTGCAGACTGTTTACAGACGCTGTATTTTCCGTAGCAGATTGGATAATGCCGATCAGATTACTTCTGTCGTTCAGAAGTTGTATCAGATGTTCTTCCTCCGTCTGAAGTTTACCGATCGCTGTGGATAACATCCACTCTGCCTGTGTTTTTTCATTACTCTTCAGGTCAACAACTTTCTGGAAATGATATCGAAATTTCATCGTTTACCCATTCATCTCCTTGCAAATTCAAGAATCAAACGTTCCTGTACTTCACTTAAAGTGACTTTCTCGTCGACTTTCTGCTTGGTAAAGTTCCATATACTATCAATCTGGTCTATCGATTCATCTATGGCTGCATTTGATCCCCGCTGGTAAGCTCCAATATTGATCAAATCTTCCGATTCTTTGTACACAGCCATCAAACGTTTCATATTATTAACGGCTTCCAACTGCTCTTCCGGAGCAATATCCTTCATAACACGACTTATGCTGGCTAACACATCAATCGCTGGAAAATGACCTTTATTTGCAATGGATCGATTTAACACAATGTGTCCATCCAGAATACCCCTTACCGCATCCGCGATTGGTTCATTCATGTCATCCCCATCGACCAGAACGGTGTAAAAGGCTGTAATCGAACCGGTAGGTCCTGTACCCGCCCGTTCAAGCAGTTTGGGCAAACTTGCAAAAACCGATGGCGTATATCCTCTCATTGCCGGAGGTTCACCTACGGCCAGACCCACTTCCCTTTGTGCCATAGCATATCGGGTTACCGAATCCATCATGAGCATCACGTTCATTCCACGATCTCGGAAATACTCTGCAATAGTGGTCGCAATAACTGCTCCCTTAATCCGAATCAGGGCAGGCTGATCTGAAGTTGCAACAATGACTACGGAGCGTTCCAGTCCTTCCGGACCCAGATCCCGTTCAATAAAGTCACGTACCTCACGTCCACGCTCACCCACAAGCGCGATGACATTGACATCAGCTGCTGTATTACGAGCAATCATGCCCATCAGTGTACTCTTACCAACACCAGAACCAGCAAAAATACCTACACGCTGTCCCTTACCTACGGTCAACAATCCGTCGATAGCCCTTACACCAACACCCATCGTTTCAAGTACACGTGGACGATCCATTGGATTAACAGGAGTATTGGAGGTAGAATACATCGGCATTCTGGATGGGAGAAGGGAACCGTCTAGCGGCTGCCCAAGTCCGTCCAGCACTTTACCGAGCAATTCGGAGCCTACCTGAACGCCGAGTGGTTTACCCGTACCTACTACATCGCAACCAGGACCGATGGATTGAAGTTCCCCCAGTGGCATAAGCAGCACTTTGTTATCTCGAAACCCAACAACTTCGGCCTGAAGAGGCTTGGCCGATTTACCAGGATAGATATAACATACGTCACCGATACTTGCATCTGGCCCTTCTGACTCCACCATAAGACCAATGACCTGAGTAACCTTGCCGTTAATACGAACAGGATCGAATTGGCGCAAATGTTCCATATATCGCTGTGAACTAAGAACCTTCATGTTGATTTTTTCGCTCCTCATCCTCAAGTGCTATGCGGACCAGTTCTTTTTTAATCTCAGCAAGCTGTGTATCAATTCTCGCATCTACACTTCCGAACGAAGAACGAATGACACATCCCTTATCTTTGACCGTTGAATCAGGCAAAATCTGCAACTCTGCCTGAGAGTCAATGGACAGAGACAATTCTTCACGAGCTGCCTGTACAAATGTAAACTGATCAGGTGCCACACAGAGTGTGATCAAACCCTGCTCCCGTTTACGTGACAAACTCTGACGAATCAGTTCCAATGTATGATCGGGTTCAATGGTAAGTTGCTTATCAATGACTTTCTCAGCGATCCCGCAAGCGAGCTCCACGAGGAACGGTTCGGCTTCCTGAATGATCTGATCTTTAGCTACATAAGCTTCCTTGAGCACTTCCTGGGCTTCATTCATCATCTTTTCGATCTGCACCTGGAGATCCAGTTCAGCTTGTACTTTGCCTTCTTCAAAACCCTGTTGGAAACCTTGTGAACGAAGTGCTTCGGTCAGATGTTCATCCTGTTGTCGTTGTTCCTGCCACCAGCTATCAATCTGTTCACGGGCTTCTTGAAGCATGCGCTCTGCTTCTTCCGAAGCTTCACGTACTTGCTTTTCTGCAAACTCCTTGGCATCTTCCAGCATCTCTGCGGTGAGACGTTGTGTTTCTTCGTCCACGCGTGCTTGAAGCGTTTCTGCTTCAGAACCTTCAGCACTATCAACGTATAATTCCGTTTCAGACTCCTCGGCATCACCATAATGATGATGATTTTCAAGTTTTTTACGGTCATCAACCGGTACATACTGGAAAGATTTAATCAAATTAGACAATGATATCATCTCCTCCACCGCGTGCGATAATGATCTCACCGGCTTCTTCCAATCTGCGTATCGTTCCTACAATGCGTGTCTGAGCTTCTTCAACATCACGCAATCGCACAGGTCCCATGAATTCCATCTCTTCTTTGAATGTCTCGGACATCCGTTTCGACATATTCCGGAACACGGCATCCCGAACTTCTTCGCTTGCCACTTTGAGTGCGAGTTGCAGATCTGCGTTGTCGATATCCCGAATAATGCGCTGAATCGAACGATCATCCACATTGACGATATCTTCGAATACAAACATGCGTTTTTTGATTTCCTCTGCAAGCTCCGGATCCTGAATCTCGAGCGAGTCCAAAATGGTACGCTCTGTCCCCCGATCGACTCCGTTCAGAATCTGAACGATCGATTCGATACCACCCGCATTCGTGTAATCCTGCGTTACGGTAGAAGATAGCTTTTGTTCCAGAACCCGCTCCACTTGAGAGATAACTTCTGGCGAAGTACTATCCATAACTGCAACGCGGCGAGCGACATCTGCCTGCTTCTCTTGTGGCAAAGATGACAGAATCGCTGCAGCTTGTTCGAATTGCAGGTAAGACAGAACCAGGGCAATCGTTTGTGGGCTTTCATTCTGAATAAAGTTCAAAATTTGGTTCGGATCTGCTTTGCGCGCAAAGTCAAATGGTCTGACTTGCAGCGTAGCTGTCAAACGATTAATGACTTCAAGTGCTTTTGATGAACCCAGAGCTTTCTCCAGGATTTCTCTGGCGTAATTG
The DNA here is from genome assembly GCF_047302515.1 of Paenibacillus amylolyticus. GTDB lineage: Bacteria > Bacillota > Bacilli > Paenibacillales > Paenibacillaceae > Paenibacillus > Paenibacillus amylolyticus_G. The sequence goes on from NZ_CP168019.1 coordinate 3,462,973, forward strand.
ATACCGCCCTGAGAGATATATTCCTGCGCCAGACAGATCTGGTGAAACTCGGCCATGATCATATCCTTTTCGGAAGAATCAACTTTGCGAACGTTGGCAATCTCCAACGTAAGTTGCTCAATCTCCTCATCACGCAGATGTTTGAAGATCTGAGCCGATACTTCCGGACCTAATGTAATCAACAATATTGCTGCTTTTTGTTTGCCAGTCAAACCTTGACTGCTTGCCTTTGCCAATGCGCTCACCTCTATTCGTCAGCCAGCCATGTACGCAGCAGATTGACGAATTCGTCTGGCTTTTTCTTGGCCAAACTCTCCAATTGTTTGCGCACCTGACTTTCGTTCGTTACACTGTCCAGCGTAATGGACGGGAACTCTGTTGCTATTGGAAGAGGAATCTCTTCTTCTTCGACTTCGTTTTGTTTGCGGCGACGGCGTACTAACAAAATAACTACCGCTGCGATCAATGCCGCTATGAGTGCGCCTCCACCCCACATCATCGTTGAGGAGAGCTGGAAACCTGTATTGTCTGCAGAGGCAGACTGGAATCCTTGCGACATGACTGAAACTTTCTTTGTCAGATCGGCGTCACTTATTACAGTGCCTGAGTCTGCCAGTGAAGCACGAACAATGTTAACCAAAATGTTCTCAATTGCGTCCTGAACCGGTCCCTGTAATTCTGTTTCTCCATTCGGTGGTTCAACTGCAACGTTAATGGTTAAGTCTTTTACAGTATACGGACTGGAAATGATATCCTTGGCGATTCGATTAACATCGTAGTTTATAGTGCTTGATGATTCTTCGGAGGTAGAGTTACCGGTTGCATCAGATGATGGGTAACCCGGAACTTCCTCTTGTCCTGTGCCAGCAACACCACCTGTTGGGTTGCTTGCGCCAGTGTAGCTCTTTTGAATCTCCTGCACACTGATCTCGATGCCTTTCATATTATCTACATCAACAGGTGTGACCAGATTTTCCTTACGTGTTTCTTTGTCAAAATTAAGCTTGGAGGCTACCAAAACATTAACTTTGTCTTCGCCTACAATCTGGGAAAGGAATTGCTTTACGTTATTACGGACATCGTTTTCAAACTTTTTCTGTAGTGCCATGTTCTCTTGAACTTCGGAAGACAACCCGCCACTGCCACCTCGGGCAGTTGGAATCAATTCTGCTTCATCTGTGTTCGTAATTGTGATGTTCTCAACAGGAAGATTAGGAATTGCAGTCTTAACCAAGTTAAAGTAGCCGTCTACCGCTGCCTGATTTGGATGATAACCCGGTTTGAATTGGAGAGCTACCGATGCTGATGCTTTGTCTTGTTCTTCTAAACCAGCAAAAATGTTATCTTTCGGCATATTCACGAGTACTTTAGCATCCTGTATCCCTTGCATCCGCTGAAGTAACTGTTCAACTTCTCCGTTTATAGCGTTGTTGTACTTTACATCAAACTCTTTATCCGTCATCCCGATGGGGGATGATGACTCCTCGAATGACTTATACCCCAATGAACCATTCTGAATAATCCCTTGAGATCCAACGTTCACCTTTGCAATTGCAACACTTGTACTCGGTACGGATATGGTCTTGCCATCTGAACTTAATTTGTATGGAATGCTAGATGAATCGAGATAACTGATAACGCCCGCTGAATCACTTGCATTCAAATCTGTAAAAGCAACTTCATATTCCGTCTTGGACAATTGCATCGTGAGTACAACTGCAGCCAAAATCAGGAACAGGAAGGTGGATATAAATAATACTTTTTGCTTTTTGCTAAAACTATTCCAATACAGGGATGCCTTATCCCTGTACTGGGCGATTCTCTCATTCACTCTGTCACCCCATCCGAAACTTTGCTTAGTCTGTCCTTACTCAACCCTAGCCGTTTCATAGGTTGACGATCAGGAGCAGCATCGCAGCTGCTTTGTTGTAATGATCAGCGCTATTATCGAAGCGCAAGTAGGTTATTTTATAACTGCGTTCGCATAACTTCTTGGTATGCTTCGACCACTTTGTTTCGGACTTGAGTTGTGAGTTGTAGGCTTAACAAGGCCTGTTCTGAAGCAATCATCACTTGATCCACATTCGCTTTGCCGACCAAAAATTGATTCGACATTTCATGCGATTGAGCCTCCTGTGCTGCAACGGACCCTAATGCATTCTGTAAGTATGTACCGAAGCTCTGAATGGTTTCGGCTGGTGTAGAAGGCTTACTTTCGGTTGCACTCTTCATCTGTAGCGGTTGTATCCCCTGTGTGCTAAACATGTTGTTCTGAATCATTAATGTCCCTCCCCTTCATCCCTGGTTTGTATTTTTCTTATTTTCATTTCTAAGCAGATTATCTTCCAATCTCCAAAGCTTTGGAGATCATCGCTTTGGTTGAATTCAGTGCTGTTACGTTTGCTTCATAGGAACGGGAAGCAGAGATCATGTCGACCATTTCTTTCGCAATATCCACATTAGGCATAAATACATATCCTTCTGCATTGGCATCCGGATGAGAAGGGTCATACACAGGCTTCAAAGGTGACTGATCCTCGCGAATCTCGGTTACTCTTACGCCATCTCCTGAACCGCTACCTCTCATCTGATTTTGCAGCATCGTACCAAATGACGTTTTATTCGGCTCAAGCACAACCATTTTACGTTTGTAAGGGACCGCTTCACCATTGGATACGCTCGCGCGCGTCGTCTCTGCGTTGGCAATGTTGGAAGATATAACGTCCATCCGCAACCGTTGGGCTGTCAGAGCTGAGCTACTGATACTAAAACTATTACTAATGTTCAATTTAGGTTATCTCCCTTCCACGCCAACACGCATGATTTTAATTTGTTCGTTCACTTGCTGAATATAAGCGTTATAACGTAACTGATTCTCCGCCAGAAGACTCATTTCTCTGTCTATATCGACATTGTTTTCGTTGTTATTCATGGAGGTTGACTGGTCCATATTAACTACTGGCGTGGGTACGGAAGAGGAAGGACCTATGACAAAATGCCTTGCATCAGTTACTTTACCCTTAAGAACAGGCATATCTCCATTCATTTGCCCTTGCAACATTTCTTCAAAAGAAACGTCCGAGCGCTTGAAATACGGGGTATCGGCGTTCGCGATGTTGTCAGCAATTGTTCGTTGTCTGATATTGGACGCATCGAGTGCACCTTGCAATCTTTTAAAGCTAATATCGTTTAAAAGATTCACAATCCCCCTCCTCTCTTTAGAAGTTATGGAAAAAGATTGTATCTTTTCCCTTGAAAATTCTTATGTTTTTTTCGACAAAAACATTCGTCTTTACACGGTTTTCTAGGACTTAAGTAGAATTAACTCTGATGTTGTCGTATAACATAAGTTTCTTCGAGTTTGGGATTTATTACAATAAGAAAAAAGCCCTATCTTTTCTGAAAGACAGGGCTTTTTGTGTATTTTCTGCAAATTATGAATTTTTTCGTAAATGTTCGGGCCCAAAACAAAAGTATGTTAATACTCTCCCTTATTGTTCTTAAACATTCTTAAAATAAAAAAAAACTTTCAAGTCTCAACATGAGCTTATAATGCCCGTAATTATGTATATTTCCGAATATTTCATAGTTGGTAATGTTAGAATTTTTTGCCGTTATACTAAGGGTTTATGGACAATATGATAGGTATACATACAAAGCTGTATATTAATCAATTGACAAGTTATCTTTCAAGAATGAAGAAAACTTGTCCTTCCTACACAACACTTTCTTAACAATTAAGTGGAGTCTATATATTTTAATTTTAAGAAAACAATTAGTGGCTTCACACTTTTCTACAATTCATCATTTTGCGCATTTACGCAACATTTACCAATCTATTGACTAAACCGATGACCAGACTTGGAATAATGAAAATCCTTTTAATGGGAATCATTGGGAATGAAAACAAGGAACAACTACCACTCCGATAGGTTTTAACTCCGTATACATGCGGCACAAGTCCTAGGTTTTGTCGATCCGTATAACAACCCCACATCTTTTATCGGTTGTAACATCAAAATCCTTTAGATACAAACAAAAATAAACGATATGCGTCAAGTAAGAGGGCCTTTGTGATTCGTTAAAGGATTGCTACCCTTTGTGGATCACACAAATGTTCTCTACTCTCGTGCATACCGTTCATTTATAGCATCATTATAACAATTCCATTGCTAGACCTATGTTACAGGATATACTGGCTCAAATCACGATCAAGCGCAATATCATTTAATTTCTCCCGGACATACTCCGGAGTGATCACCATACGTTCCAGTGTAAGCTCAGGTGCCTCAAAGGATAAATCCTCCAAAAGCTTTTCAAGAATCGTATGCAATCGACGTGCACCTATATTTTCTGTATTTTGATTGACGGATTCAGCCAATTTGGCAATCTCGCGAATGGCCTCATCCGAGAACTCAATCTCAATATTCTCTGTGCGCAACAGATCAACATACTGCTTGGTCAGTGCATTTTGGGGTTCAGTCAGAATGGATACAAACTCCTCCAGTGTTAGACTGCTTAGTTCCACACGAATCGGGAAGCGTCCCTGAAGCTCAGGAATCAAATCAGAGGGTTTGGCGACATGGAATGCGCCAGCTGCCATAAACAGAATATAGTCCGTTTTGACAGGACCATATTTCGTCATTACTGTAGAGCCCTCTACGATAGGCAGTATATCACGTTGCACACCCTCACGGGATACATCAGGACCACTACCGCGCCCTTGACTGGCGACCTTGTCAATTTCATCTATGAAAATGATACCTGTCTGCTCTGCTCGACGAATGGATTCTTGTGTAACATCATCCATATCGATCAATTTTCCTGCTTCTTCCTGGATCAACACTTTGCGCGCTTCTTTAATAGCGAGCTTGCGCTTTTTCGTACGACGAGGTAAGAGGCTGCCAAACATCTCCTGCATATTCATGCCCATCTGATCATTACCTTGTCCAGCAAACATGTCCATCATGTTAGGCGCAGTGTCTTCGACATCAATCTCAATGATGTCATCCTCCAACTTGCCGGACAACAGATCAAACTTGATCTTACGGCGGCGTTCGGCAACCCCAGTATCCGGTTCTGGCTCATCCTGTTCCTGAACGTTGTTGCCATTATTACCAAAGATCATCTCAAAGGGATTACGCTGACTCTTGGACTTAGACTGTGAAGGAGCCAAAATATGTACAATTCGCTCATTGGCAGCTTCTTCAGCTTTGTCCTTCACTTTTTCAGTCCGCTCCAACTTCACCATCCGCAGTGATGTCTCAATCAGATCACGCACCATCGATTCAACGTCACGGCCAACGTAACCTACTTCAGTGAACTTGGTAGCTTCCACTTTCACAAATGGCGCACCTACCAGTTTAGCGAGGCGACGAGCGATTTCCGTTTTACCCACACCGGTAGGTCCAATCATCAAGATATTTTTAGGCACAATGTCGTCCTGAGTGTGCTCAGGCAAAAGGCTACGCCGATAACGATTACGAAGGGCTACGGCTACCGATTTTTTAGCTTTCTTTTGACCTACAATATACTTGTCAAGCTCTGCAACAATCTGTCTCGGTGTTAACGCTTGAGTATTCATATTGCTTCCCTCCTACCAGTATGTTGAATTTATTTTTCCTAACAAGGACAAAGAATCCCCTAGACGTCCTGGAGCAGATTACAGAATCATGCTCCACTACGGGAGATTTCTTTGGCTTATAACTCTTCTACAATAATATTATTATTGGTATATACACATAACTCCGAGGCAATCTGAAGTGATTCACGCGCAATATCTTTCGCTTCCAGGTTTACTGCATGACGTTTCAACGCACGCGCAGCAGATAAGGCAAAGTTTCCACCTGATCCGATAGCAATAACGTCATCATCCGGTTCAATAATCTCCCCGCCGCCTGAAATGAGCAGCATACCTGATTTGTCCATCACAATCAACAGCGCCTCAAGCTTACGCAAGATCCGATCCTGACGCCAATCCTTGGCAAGTTCTACAGCAGCACGCTGCAAGTTACCATGGTGCTCCTCCAGCTTACCTTCGAATTTCTCAAACAGGGTGATCGCATCCGCCACAGAACCAGCAAAGCCAGCAACAACCTGTCCGCGGTACAAACGTCTTACCTTCTTGGCTGTATTCTTCATCACAACGCTTTGGCCCATGGTCACCTGACCATCTCCTGCGATTGCAGCCTTACCATTATGACGAACAGCACAGATCGTTGTAGCATGAAATGACATATCCATGATATCAGCATCCTCCCACGAATAATTTATACGCGTTCCGGAACAGTTAGACCTTCTGCCGCAGCAAAACTGGTGATGCCATCCAGGGCACGCTGTGCAAGAGCTTCATTTTTTTCCTTTTTGTTACGAATCTTTGTTTCAAGCTTCGGCAACAAACCAAAGTTTGCGTTCATTGGCTGGAAGTGTTTGAAGTCAGCAGTTGTAATATACTGAGCCATACTGCCAAGTGTTGTTTCTGCCGGCAATACCACCAGTTCCTGCCCAAGTGCTGCTTTGGCTGCGTTCATGCCGGCAATAAGTCCTGATGCAGCAGATTCCACATATCCTTCTACACCCGTCATCTGACCTGCAAAGAACAGGTTTGGACGCTCTTTAAACTGATACGTCGGAAGAAGCAGTTTAGGAGAGTTAATAAATGTATTACGGTGCATTACGCCATAACGAACGAACTCTGCATTTTCAAGTCCAGGAATAAGAGAAAAGACACGTTTCTGTTCTCCCCATTTTAGATGTGTCTGGAAGCCCACCAAGTTATACAGGGTTCCAGCTGCATTGTCCTGTCTAAGCTGAACAACCGCATGTGGCAACTCTCCTGTATGAGGGTTAACCAGACCTACCGGTTTCATTGGACCAAACAGAGCCGTCTGTTTTCCGCGTTTCATCATCACTTCGATTGGCATACAGCCTTCAAAGTAGATTTCTTTCTCAAACTCTTTTAATTGAGCAACCTCAGCAGTAATGAGAGCTTCATAGAAGACATCAAACTCTTCTTCTGTCATCGGACAGTTCAGATATGCCGCTTCGCCCTTATCATAACGGGAAGCCAGATACACTTTGTTCATATCAATTGAATCTTTTTCGATGATCGGCGCAGCTGCATCATAGAAGTAGAAATACTCTTCCCCCATTAGTGCCTTGATTTGCTCAGACAATGCAGGTGAGGTCAGCGGGCCCGTTGCAACAACAACGATGCCATCTTCCGGCAGAGAAGTTAATTCCTCATTCACCACTTCGATGAGCGGATGCTGGTACAACGTGGATGTAATCTCACCTGAAAATCCATCCCGGTCCACAGCAAGTGCCCCACCTGCAGGAACTGCATGTTTGTCTGCTGCTGACAATACGAGAGAATTGAGCATTCTCATTTCTTCTTTTAACACACCCACTGCATTGGTCAATCCATTCGCACGCAGCGAGTTGCTACATACCAGTTCTGCAAATTTATCCGTATGATGGGCTGGCGTTTTCACAACAGGTCTCATCTCGTATAATTTCACGCGTACGCCGCGACTTGCAATCTGCCAGGCCGCTTCTGTTCCTGCCAGCCCGGCACCAATAACGGTTACTTGTTGTTCATTCGTCAAAATCATTTACCCCCATAAAACAATTTCAAAATTCACTAAATTTGATTCGCATATATATTAATCTGCTGATTCGTCATCCGGTTCATCCACCGGCTCCTGATGATCACATGAAGTACACTGCAATCGTGCTCCCTTTTTGTTCCGCTTTTCAATCATTAGCGATCCGCAACTTGGACATGGTTTGGCTGAAGGTCTGTCCCATGAGACAAAATCACATTCAGGATATTTGTCACAACCGTAGAAAATACGTCCTTTTTTGCTACGACGCTCAACAACATGACCTTCCTTACACTTCGGACAAGTCACGCCGATATCCTTGATAATCGGTTTGGTATTCCGGCAATCAGGGAAGCCAGAGCACGCAAGAAACTTGCCAAAACGTCCGAGTTTATAAACCAGCGGTTTGCCGCACTTCTCACAGATCTCATCCGATACTTCGTCTTCAATCTCGATTTCTTTCATTTCTTCTTCCGCAAACTCAAGGCGTTTCTCAAAAGATTCATAGAATTCTGCGAGCACTTTGACCCAATCCTCGGAACCTTCCTCCACATGGTCAAGATCACCTTCCATGTTTGCGGTGAACTCTACATTCAGGATTTCAGGGAAAAACTCTTCCATCTGTTCAATGACCAGTTCACCAAGCTCCGTTGGCATGAATTTCTTTTCCTCTATCGCAACATATCCGCGCTTCTGAATGGTCTCCAGTGTTGGCGCATATGTACTCGGACGCCCTATACCCAATTCCTCAAGCGTCTTAACCAACCTTGCCTCCGTATAACGGGGTGGCGGTTGTGTAAAATGCTGTTTTGGCTCAATCTCCTGCTTCTCAAGCACATCTCCACTTTTCAACGGAGGCAGCAGACGATCTTCATCGGTTGTACCATCGTCGTTTCCTTCAACATATACCTTCATGAAACCTTGGAACCGTACCTTCGAACCTGCTGCACGAAAAATGGTGTCCCCCGCAGCAATATCTACAGAGAGTGTATCCAGAATAGCCGAAGACATTTGGCTCGCTACAAAACGTTCCCATACCAGTTTATACAACCGGAACTGATCGCGACTCATGAATGACTTGATTGAGTCAGGGTCACGCAGAATTGAAGTTGGACGAATCGCTTCATGCGCATCCTGAGCATTAGCTGCTTTTTTAGAATAGTTTCGTGGAGTCTCAGGTGCAAATGGCTCACCATACTTACCAACGATATATTCTTTGGCTTCTTCTTGTGCAGATGCCGCAATTCGTGTGGAGTCCGTACGCATATACGTGATGAGACCTACTGTGCCTTCTTTTCCAAGGTCTACACCTTCATATAGTTGTTGGGCGACCGACATCGTCTTGGAAGCTCTGAAATTCAATTTACGCGCCGCTTCCTGTTGCAGAGAACTCGTCGTAAACGGGGCGGAAGGGTTACGGCTCCGTTCTTTCTCTTTAACTTCCTTGATCGTAAAGTCTGCACCTTCGATCTGTTTCAGGATCGCTTGCACTTCCGCTTCACTGCCCAGCTCTGTTTTGGCCCCGTTCAGTTTATGAAACTTGGCTTCAAACGGATTGCCGTCTGCTGTCAGTTTGGCGGTAATGCTCCAGTATTCTTCCGGCTCAAAATCATCAATTTCATTTTCACGATCTAAAATGATTTTAACAGCCACGGACTGAACCCGGCCTGCAGACAAACCTTTTTTCACTTTCTTCCATAATAACGGACTAATTTTATATCCAACGAGCCGATCCAGAATACGTCTTGCCTGCTGCGCGTTAACCAAATCCATATTGATTTTCCGCGGCGTTTTGAACGCATCTTTGACCGCCTGTTTTGTAATTTCATTAAATACTACCCGGCAATCTGCCGTATCGTCCAGTTCAAGGGCATGGGCCAAATGCCATGCGATAGCTTCACCTTCGCGATCCGGGTCAGCTGCGAGATACACTTTTTTCACTTTCTTCCGTGCATCCTTCAGTTCTTTCAAAATTGAACCTTTGCCGCGGATCGTAATATATTTCGGATTAAAATCATTCTCTACCTCAACGCCGATCTGACTCTTTGGCAAATCGCGAATATGCCCCATCGAAGCTTTTACGATGAACTTGCTGCCTAAATATTTGCCTATCGTCTTCGCCTTTGAGGGCGACTCCACGATTACGAGTGCATCCGCCATAGGTTCATCCTCCTCTCAGTCATGAAACTGTCATGAAACTGTTTCTGTAAGCTTATGCATAGTTAATAACTTCTGCTAATTATATATTTCCACGCACTACGTAGGTTGTAGCTTCGTCATACCCTCGCGTATTTAGTGCCTGGTAATTGGCTAATCTGCTTTTTTATGATTAAAGATAACAGAACTGAATGCAAATGTCCAAAATCCCAACCAAGCAGCTCAACCAGTTGATCCAATGATTGTTCTCCCTGTTCCAACAGATAAATCACACGTTGTTCATCTGGAGAGAGCTTAACCTCAGCGAATATCCCTCGCCCGGAAGGATCGCTTGTTTCGGTCGAACGTCCTCTATTGTAAGGAAGTTGTTCTGCATTTGGCAAGCCCAATCGATACTCTTCCAATACATCTGCTGCACAAGTGACCAATTTGGCCCCTTGACGGATAAGATTGTGTGCTCCCCGACTTTTCGGCGATGTAATAGGTCCAGGGACTGCAAATACATCCCTGCCTGCTTCAAGCGCAGCATCTGCTGTAATGAGTGAACCACTGCGAATGTCAGCCTCAACAACCAATGTTCCCAGTGTCAGACCGGCAATGATTCGATTCCGTTCCGGAAATAATCCCTGGCGCGCTCTCGTACCTGGTGGATATTCCGACAAAAGCAGCCCCGTCTCCGTGATTCGTTCAGCGAGGCTTGTATTTTCGGGTGGGTATATATTATCAATCCCTGTTCCGAATACTGCAATCGTTTTTCCTTTAGCACGTAGTACTGCCTCATGACATACGCTATCAATACCGCGGGCAAGCCCGCTTACAATCGTCAGTCCTGCATTGCATAATTGCTCTGCCAGCTTTTCTCCAACTTTGCGCCCATACACGGTTGGCATACGAGTTCCCACCATGGCAATAGACGAATTGTGTAGCAAACTAACATCCCCTCGAGCATACATTACCCAGGGAGGCTGAACGGTTTCCTTCATTAATATAGGATAATTCTGATCCAGATAAGTAATAACCTCTATCCCCTGATTGTAAACGTGTTCTCTTTTACTCTCAATCCAGTCGATAGTAAATTGGCTAGCCAAACGTGCAGCTTGATCTTTGCGCAAGCCTGCTGCGACCCAGTCGCTTTCCCCATAATTCAATAGATCGGGTAATTCATGTTGTCCCAAAATCAGTTTCGAGATTGTTTTTTTACCAATACCCTCCATCTCATGCAACCCAAACAAGATCCATCGTTCTTCCATACCATAAACCTCCCAAAGCGGGAAGAGATCTTCCCTCATATTGTGTGTTAAGTGACCACGGAATGCAAGCGTTTACGCAGATGAGGGACAATTCCTCCCCCTTTTCCCGTAAAAAAAACGCAAAAAAGCAACCCTTCGCCCTGTTCAAGGGCAAAAGGTTGCTTACCTTTTCCGTAACCATAATAGTCGGTCTACCAGAAATAAATCATTTCCGAACCGTTTCTTCTATTATAACGAAAAAGAATTAATGTGTCGTGCACAAATTCAAAATACCGCGTTCCTCAAGTACACTCACCAAAGTCGAACCCATCTCAGCAGGAGTTGGTGCTACTTTGATTCCACATGATTCCAGCTTTGCAATTTTCTCTTTAGCTGTACCTTTACCGCCAGAGATAATAGCGCCAGCATGGCCCATCCGTTTGCCTGGAGGCGCTGTTACGCCACCGATAAAGCCAACAACCGGTTTGGTCATGTTTTCACGTACCCAATCTGCAGCATCCTCTTCAGCTGTACCACCAATCTCACCAATCATGATGACCGCATGAGTCTGTGGATCTTCATTAAACCGTTTGAGGATATCAATGAACTCGGAGCCTTTTACAGGGTCTCCCCCAATTCCTACAGCAGAAGATTGTCCAATGCCACGAGTCGTCAGTTGATGAACGGCTTCATAGGTAAGTGTTCCACTACGGGAAACAACGCCTACGTGCCCTGCCATATGGATATAACCAGGCATGATACCTATTTTACATTCGCCTGGTGTAATGACACCTGGACAGTTTGGTCCGATCAGGACGGTATTTTTACCTTCCATGAAGCGGTCAACCTTGATCATGTCAAGAACCGGAATACCTTCTGTAATACAGATTACGAGGTCCAGCTCAGCATCAACAGCTTCCATAATGGAATCTGCTGCAAATGCAGGAGGAACGTAAATGACGCTCGCTGTTGCGCCTGTAGCTTCCTTCGCTTCCTGCACAGTGTTGAACACCGGCAGACTAGCTACTGTACCGTCTTCCAACGTGATATCCACATTAGTTCCGCCTTTACCCGGTGTAACTCCGCCTACCATCTGGGTTCCGTAGTCCAATGCGCCCTTCGTGTGGAACATTCCCGTTGAACCCGTAATGCCTTGCGTAATGACTTTTGTATTTTTATCGATCAAAATACTCACGTTGCTTCACATCCTTACGGTTATTTTTCAATTCCCGGACAGCTCCGGTACTAAGGAATGAACTTATTTTACGAGGGCAACAATTTTCTGTGCACCATCGGCCATGGAATCAGCAGGAACGATATTCAGGCCAGATTCACCCAGAATACGTTTGCCAAGCTCCACGTTAGTTCCTTCAAGACGAACAACCAGCGGTTTGGTCAGGCCAAGCTGCTTCGCGGCTTCAACAACACCATTGGCGATAACATCACAGCGCATGATGCCACCGAAAATGTTAACAAAGATCCCAGCTACTTTGGCATCGGACAAGATGATCTTAAATGCTTCAGTCACCTTCTCCGTTGTTGCACCGCCCCCAACGTCAAGGAAGTTGGCCGGGTCTCCACCGTAGTATTTGATAATGTCCATCGTTGCCATCGCAAGTCCCGCACCATTGACCATACAGCCGATGTTGCCATCAAGTGCTATGTAGCTGAGGTCGTATTTGGAAGCTTCGATTTCTTTTTCATCCTCTTCATCCAGGTCACGCAGTTCCAAAATGTCTTTGTGACGGAACAGGGCGTTGGAGTCAAAGTTCAATTTCGCATCTAGCGCGATAACGTTTCCATCTCCGGTAACAACGAGAGGATTGATCTCGGCAATAGAGCAATCTTTTTCGACAAATGCAGTGTACAGCGCGAGCATGAACTTAACAGCTTTGTTCACCAGTTCATTCGGAATCTTAATGCTGTAAGCCAGTTTACGGGCCTGGAACACTTGCAATCCAATGGCAGGGTCAATGATTTCTTTGAAAATTTTCTCAGGTGTAGCTTCAGCTACTTCTTCAATCTCAGTACCGCCTTCTTCGGAAGCCATCATAACTACACGGCCTGTGGCACGGTCCACAACAACACCCACATAATACTCTTTGCGGATATCGCATCCTTCTTCAATCAGAAGACGTTTCACTTCTTTACCTTCTGGTCCAGTCTGGTGTGTTACCAATACTTTGCCCAGAATTTCGGAAGCATAGGCACGAACTTCATCCGTACTCTTTGCCACTTTTACGCCGCCGGCTTTACCCCGACCACCTGCGTGAATTTGCGCTTTAACAACAGTCACCGGACTGCCCAGTGCCTCTGCGGCCGCAACCGCTTCATCGACTGTATAAGCAACCTTTCCGTTTGGAACGGTAACTCCATACTGTTTCAGTACTTCTTTTCCTTGATATTCATGGATATTCATTCTCGAATCCTCCTATCAACATGACTGCAACAAGGCGGGTTGGTAGACTAACAAAAGACAAATGTTGACTATTTTCACTCAAGCCCAATTCATTGTAACACGTTTTTAAAACGCTTTCCTTAAAAAACTAATGGTTAATAGACAGTATTTTGATATGAGTATGATCCCATATTGTGAATGTTTGGGTAAATATGGGAAAAACCCCAGCTAAAAGCCAAGGTTTCCTCGATGTAAAACTGCATTTTATTTTTTGGCTGCGTTAGTGTTGGTTTCGTGAACTTTCTCCAGCAATCCTTTGAACTGACCCAGCAATGTTTCAAACTCTGTACTGTTCAAACACGCATCTCCCTGAATGGATTCAGGTATGGATAATGCCTTGTTCCGCAACTCACGGCCCGAGTCGGTTAATGTAATTAATACTTTTCGTTCATCCTGAGCCGAGCGTTCGCGATTAATAAGTCCTGCTGACTGCAAACGTTTGAGAAGTGGTGTCAACGTTCCCGAATCAAGATAGAGAGCCTCCCCGATCTCCTTAACCGTACATTCTTCACGTTCCCACAAAACCATCAACACCAAATACTGGGAATATGTTACGCCAAGTACCTCCAGATAAGGCTGGTACATCTTCGTAATCTCACGTGAACAAGCATATATGGCAAAGCATAATTGGTTATCCAGCTTCAAACTGTCAGTCTGCATATGTCTTTCTCACCTGCCTATTGTGCAATCTATTCCTAATAATACAGGAACTATAGATCTATACTATCACAAAATAGAAAAAAAACAGAATAATTGAGCACAAATGATTTTACTATTCAATTTAATTATGATAAATTAGATTGTGTAAAATATAAATATAGATAGATAATCAGCAGTTCATTCCATGATTTAACAACAATAATAGATAAGTCCAGCGAACAGATTCAAGCTTTCTCGGGTCAAATTTAATAATCATAATGAAAGTTTATACGTAACGATTTTCGCCAAAGCTATTTAATGTTTTCCTTCCAGAACTAAAATTCAGGGATCAGGAAAGATGACTACAGCAATGATAATGACAGGTTGACTCCATGATTCCTTTTATATAAAATGCTTAGTAGAAGCTGAGGAAGCACCTTAATTCGTAGACTGGCCCGTATTATGCGGAGTCAAGTATCGAGTGAGGTGTTTCTTTGTTATGTACGGAAAATTACACAGTGCGTGTTTGTACGGAATCGATGGTGTTCTGATCGAGGTGGAAACCGATTTATCCAATGGTCTGCCACAGACATCCATCATCGGTTTACCGGATTCAGCCATTCGTGAGGCCGTTGAACGTGTCCGTGCAGCGATTAAAAACTGCGGATATCAGTATCCTTTACAGCGAATCACAATCAATCTTGCCCCCGCTGATCTACGCAAGGAAGGATCTTCCTTTGATCTAGCCATCGCTATTGGTTTACTTATGACAAGCGGTCAGCTTGTACTTCCTCCCCAGGAACGGACACTAGTGGTTGGCGAGCTGGCGTTGGACGGTTCGATCAGGTCCGTGCCAGGCATTTTATCCATGGTGGATCTGGCCAAACGACAAGGCTTTACGTCCGTGCTCCTGCCTTTGGATAACGTAGAGGAAGCGTCACTGATTCGAGGTATCCAGGTGTTTGGCATTCGTCATTTACAGGATATTGCACCAGAAAACTTAGATCAATCTGGGAGTTCGGTTGGAGTGCCAAATAAAGCCAATACAGGACCAGTCGTGTTGAAAAATTATGCACACCTCGCTGCTCCTATAACTGATAAGACTCATAAGATGGCGGATAGGAAGCCAAGACAAACACCATTATTTGCAGATGACTATAGCGATGTTCTGGGGCAGCATCATGTAAAACGCGCGCTTATGATTGCTGCAGCCGGCATGCATAATATACTGCTCGTTGGACCGCCAGGCACGGGCAAAACGATGTTAATCAAACGTCTGCCTTCCATCCTTCCTCCTTTGTCAGAAGATGAAGCGTTGGAAGTCACCAAAGTATTAAGTGCCGCTGGCAAATTGAAAGAAGCGCCTCAAGGCCTGATTGCAGACAGACCTTTTCGCTCCCCTCACCACACGATATCCACCTCTGGTCTGATTGGAGGCGGTGGTATCCCAAAACCGGGTGAAGTGAGCCTTGCCCACCGGGGCATATTGTTTCTGGATGAATTACCTGAATTCCAGCGTCAAGTGCTGGAGGTATTAAGGCAGCCGTTAGAGGATCGCACAGTGACAATTAGTCGGGCACGGGCTGCTTTCACCTTTCCGGCCCAGTTTATGCTTGCATGTTCCATGAATCCCTGTCCCTGCGGATATTTGTCCGCTCATTCGGAGGAGCAACGCTGCATATGTAGTCCAGCCCGTGTTGCCGCGTACCGAGCCAAAATTTCAGGACCACTGCTGGACCGCATTGATCTTCAGGTTGAGGTTCCTCCACCTGGCGAGTGGCGCAAGTCTGCTGCTTCCCCTTCCTCTGAAGAAATGCAGGCAAAAGTGATCCATGCTCATCAAATTCAGGCTACACGTTATGCCAAAAGTTCGGTTCGTTGGAATAGCCAGCTTTCGGGCACGCTTTTGCGACGAACGATCCATCTCCCCCAAGAGGCAGAGCAACTGTTAGAGCAAACGCTGCAAACGTTAAACCTGAGCATGCGTGCACATGATCGGATTATCAAGATGGCACAGACCATTGCCGATCTGGACCATGAAGGTGAAATTGTGACAGCTCATGTGGCTGAAGCCATCCAGTATCGTCAATTGGATCTTAATTTATTTTGAGAAGCGTATGGAGGAAGATCGAGAAGGATTCCTTATGCAGATTCTACAACGCGGATACGCCAACATGACAAAAAACGTACAAGCCCTTCTCTTCTGTGAAGAAAGGTACTTGTACGTAGATTTCCCTGTAAACGTAAGGGGATCTTATATAGCTAAGGTCTACAATAATTTATTATTCAAAAAGAGTGAGTTTGTCCTTAGCTGGTGTGCGTTCTTTGGCAGAAGGAATAACATCAGGATATCCCATATAAATCATACCTACGATTTTCTCTCCCGCCTCTATTCCAAGCGGTTTGCGGAATTTGGGAGCGTACAAGAATGGCTTGGTCACCCAGAACGTTCCAATGTCTTCACTCCAGGCTGCAAGCATAAAGTTCTGAACCAATGCACTGACCGCAGCAAAGTCTTCGTCCCAGATATTCTGTCTTGGATCTTCTTCCAGCACGACAAGCATAACGGATGGAACTTGCATAATATTGGGTGAGAATTTGTTGTCTTCTCCCATTTCTGCATCAATAGCCTCCGCCAGTTTCTTCCGTCCATTTCCGGTAAACAACAAAAATCTCCAAGGTTCACGCAGTTTATGGTTAGGAGCCCAGACTGCGGTGTCCAGCAATTCTATAATCTGCTGTGTAGGAACAGCTTCTTTTTTAAATTTTTTCACCGTACGACGGTTTTGAATCGCATTTCTGACTTCATTTATTGTTTTCGTAGCTTTACTCATCGGCCGTACCTCCTGTTTATTATATGATTTGTAACCCTAACGATGGTTTAGGTCTGGAACAATTCGTTTATGACAAATCAAAAGATTAAACCTCCAGATTACATCCTTGATTATACACCCTTCTGTTCACGAGATTCAAAGGGAAGGCGTCGACTACTAGGGCTACAGGTATTAAAAACGGTAAAGACGGCTCCGAATCCTGATCTACCGAGGGCGATCATCATGTCGGAGCCGTCTAATTAGATTAGCATCTTATACAAAGCACATTATCATATCAATGATGAATCAATATGAACCTGCGCCTTCAAATGTGCCATTAACAAAATCCATTTTGTTGTACTTCTCCTGGTTACCTGTAACATCTGTACTGTAGTACTCTACCACCTTGACATCGGGAGCATAAAACTTGACGGGTCCTTCATACGTGTTCCACGCTCCCCCATTGATTCGATATTGCGTTATTTTTACGCCCGAACCTTTGACTTCGTCCGTTGCCTGAAGTCTGAATGTAAATCCTTTGATGTATACCTTCCCGTTCACAGTATCTGTAATAGGAACTAATCTGTACTTGGTTACTGGAGGTGTAATATCTGCATCTTTCTTAAGTACGATATTAAACGTATTATGATCTCCTTGTACGAGGGTAACGTTCTGAGTCGATTTTAAGTACCCTGCTGCTTCACCCGTTATTGTTCTGGTGCCTGTTGGCACGCGCTTTATGAAATAATTTCCTTGAGCATCCGTTGTTGTTGTTGCCGAGCCTCCGGCATTAACTTTAGCTCCACTTACTGGATTGCCCGCCTCATCTACTACTTTCCCCCGCACATGTGCGGCTTCTGTCAAAACAACATCTTCGATTAAGGTTTTTCCAGCCTGAACATTCAAACGATCCTGTTCATAAAGCATATAATCCGCAGAATCTACCCAGATCGCAATGTTTGGATTGTAGTCAAAATCAAGCCCAGTAACGGCATACCGGCCTTGCTGATCTGTTTTAACCGGGCGATCCAAGGCTCCTGTTACTTTGACCAGGGCATCTAGAATCGGTTTGCCTGTTTGATCAGTTACAGACCCTACAATCGTAGAAGGTTCATATAGCTCGAAATTAACCAGAATCTGTTCCCCTTCTGACAAATAGTAGGTATTACGGTGCCTGTCTGTCACATAGCCCTCTGCTTCAATTATAAAGCTTATTTCCGTATAATCCTGGACAGACTCAAGTATAGAATAACTTCCATTGCCATCTGTCTTTACGCTTTTTTCAGTTTCTTCCCCTTGATATCTAAGGGAATACTTGATTGTGGCATCCTGGATAGGAAACCCTTCAAGATCAGTAACTTTACCTGATACACTTGCCTGGGTAGATGGATCGGCATAAGAAACTCCGGAATACATGATTCCAAACAAAATGAAACATAAAGATAGTGTACTTAGTCGAATTATCCATTTGATACTCGTCTGCATCTTCTCACTACACCTCACCATTTATTTTATTGGTCAAACATTCCTCTTTAACCTCTTAAATTAACTGACCATAAGTTCAAGCTTCCAGAATTCTCCGTCCCAAACATATTGCCAAATCCCCTGTCCACCGTTCATGGTCTCGCTGATATCCAGCACTTCCATCCGAGGGCACTCCCATACTTGTTTTACTGTGTTGTTCGAAGTATTCTGAAGCTCTTTCATACATCTCACCAACCTCTCTTTAAATTTCAACTTTCTTAGTTTATTACAAATGATACATTTTGTATCTATAAATTTCTGAAATACAATGATTTTATTATCAATGTGCTATCCTCTGTTTAGTGATTTCATAGTTAAATCAAAAAAAGCCGCAGCTCCTGTATAAATAGGAAATACGGCTTTAGTATATTAACTAATTCCAAAACTAAAACGAATGCAAAGATAAGACATAATTAAACTTGTACTTCGAAATCACTAACCGACTCACATTAAAAAAGATACATTTCGTATCGCATAATACAACAATAACTTCTAGTGTAATTCTTAAAAAGCATTAACAATATGATTCACAGAGACAATCTCTCCTGCTTGATCAAGCATTACGGCAATTACATCAAAACGGATCTGAAGTTCCGTCTCTCCCGTCATTTGCAAATAAACGGATGCGGTTGAACGCACCTGCTGCATTTTACGCATATCAACCGATTCCTGAGGTGTACCGTACTGAGCGGCTCCACTTCTGCTTCTTACTTCCACAAAGACAATCAGGCCCTCGCAGGAAGCAATGATGTCAATCTCACCGCTACGACAACGCCAGTTCTGTCTAATGATCCGATAATCGTGCTCTCGCAACCATTGACAGGCAGCCTCTTCACCTAATCGGCCTTTCTGCTGTCGTGTGAGCTTTAATCCTGGCTCCTGACCCAATCTACGTTCTACCATGACTCATTTTCCTCACGTCCTGAGGCCATGCGATCTGCACGGTAGACGTACGTTAGCACCTCTGCGACCAGTTGATACAGTTCTGCCGGAATCTGTTCATCCAGATCCAACTTGGAGAGTACCTCCACAAGTGCTGCATCCTCCTGAACAGCCACGCCGTTTTCTCTGGCTTTATCCAGAATGGCTTCTGCCACTTTGCCGCGCCCCTTGGCTACAACAACAGGCGCTTCGCTCTCTCCAGGGACATATTTTAGGGCAACCGCCTTTTTGGAGAGCAGGTCCGGTTGTGACGACTCGTCTTTCATACCTTCAAGTCCACCCCTTTGTATCGTTCAGGACTATAGTCCGAGGCCCTCGTTTTTCGTTCCGCGCCCGGTTCCTGTCCCACAGGCCACGGTTCCGCCTTGAAGGTCAGCAGTTGATAGCCCAGCTTGTCCAATGCCTGATGGATTACCTCTCGTCCGCTCTCCAGAAGCGGTCCCATTCCTTCGCGATCATTCAATACACGCAGACTGACAATGTTATTAACCACATGGACATCTACCAGAGTAGGCCCAAGACTTTTCATGTCCAGATCAAACCATAGACGGCAGTTGGACGCATCCAGCTCTCCACGAGATCCACGACGTGATTGAATCTGAACAGACGCCGTTTCTTCCCCGTCCGGTCCAGTGATTGGTATAAACCAGTGCATCTGTGCAAATGTAGCACTGCGATCTGTCGTCAGCAATAACTGCTGACCTGTCAGATATTGCACGGCCTGTCCGGCGGCATCCTTAAGCGCCGCCGGTGCACCTTCGCTGCTGGCAAGCTGCAGCAGCAAGCCCTTCAGCGTGTCCGCATTCGCCGGACTCGCCGCATCCCCCACGCGCGGCTGCGCTGCCGCGCCGTGAACGGCCTGCTGCTCGTGCTCCGCACCGAGCAGCTTCAGCACGCGCCCCACCCACGGGTCCCCCTCGTGGGTGACAGGCGCGTGCACTGCCGCAGCTCCCGCAGGTGCTGCGGCATTACCGCCAGCCGGCGGCGCATCAGCGCCGGCTGGCAACGGCTGCGGCACGCCTCCGGCAGCCGCAGCCGCCTGGCCGCCCTGCGATGCAGGGGCGGCCTGTGCTGCCGCACCAGGCTGTGCCGGTGCGGCAGTGGACGCGCTGCGCAGGGCGTCCAGCAGCGCCAGCAGCTTGGGCGCCAGCTGCGCAGCCGTAGGCGCTGCTGGCGCCCAAGCTGCTGCGGACGGCGTCCCCGCAGCAGCAGGCGTTTCAGCGCGGCCGTCAATCCGCACGGCCGCGCCTGCTTCAGGCTGGCCCGCAATTACACGGCCAGCCACAGATTCTGCTGCCGCCCCTGGTGTACCAGGGCGGCTCCCGACTTGGCCCGCGTCAGCCCCGCTCGGGCTCTCGCCAGGTATTCCGGTTCCAGACGGAATACCTGCGCCCCCTTTTCCAGCCGTTTCAACGTTGCTGGCAATTGCCTTGGCCCCGGCTTCAGCATTTCCTGTGCCTCCGCCGGTCTGCACGTTTCCTTTCACCGCAGTACCTGCATCGTCTGCCCCGCCATCCGTCATGGATATAGATCCTGCCAATGCGGCTTGTCCTTGTTGCGTTGACAAAGCAGGTGTTCCGGTTCCAGTCACCTGACGACCATTGCCTAGTGCAGCCAATCCTTCTTCCGTCTGTGATGCATTGGGTAATACAGGTGCGCCAGCCACGACTGCTGGTTTCAACGTAGCAGATTGTTCTCCAGGCAATAGTGGTTTACCAGTTGTTTGAGTCAGCATCGTTTCCAACTGGTCAGCCAACCCGCTTAACAACTGGTGCAGAGGGGGGCCAAAGACCGTCTGGTGTAATCCTTTTACTGTTTCCGCTGTAACCGGGAGACCACGCTGAAAAGCAATTCCCGTCGCCTGCACCCATTCTTCCACAGGTACCTGTGCAGGTTTAGCAGTCATCATATTCTGGACCATAGCCACATTATCCTTCGTTAGCGGCAATCCGCTACGCTGCATGGCAAGTAACAGTTCCCGGTTCCCTTTTGTATCCGGCAGTCCTACATCCTTAAGCAGGTTGTTCAGCGAAGCTTGTGGCAGCTCAGCAAGTGTACCCGTCATAGGTTTCATTACCGTTATGCCATTTTCACCTGGAGGCTGCACTTGAAGCAACGTGGTCTCACCCGGACGGAGTGGAGTCTCCAACTTGGCGCGCACTTGCACACCTTGAATCTGCAGAACTGCTTCTCCCCCATCATCGGATACACTAACGACGGAGCCACGAACCACCTGACCTTCCTTTAATTCAAGCGGTTTGGCATTGCCGGGCTTACTGTCTCCCATTAACCCCTTTATCATGGAACCGATATTCAAATCTCTCCCCCTCCTTTCTTCAAACCTGTGTTAAAACAAAGATTGCTGCTCTCCAAGCAGGTTGCCCAGAAAACTGCGCCGATGCATCGGGGTTGCCCCCAATGCCATAATTTGCTCCCGATGAACTTTTGTTGCATATCCTTTATGTATCGACAAACCATATTCCGGATATAACGTATCCCATTCTTCCTTACACAGCCGATCTCGCGTTACCTTGGCAATAATAGATGCCGCTGCGATCGATTGACTATTAGCATCACCTTTAATAATGGACAGTTGAGGTACATTCACATCCACCTTCTCGGCATCCACCAGCATATAATCAGGAGTTTCTCCCAATGCTTCAACCGCACGTTTCATCGCAAGTCTCGCAGCCTGCTTGATGTTAAGCCGATCAATTGTCTCTGCATCCGCGTACCCGATACCTACCGCCAGCGCTTTTTCCATAATGATGTCATATAATGCATCACGTTTTTTCTCCGTTAATTTCTTGGAGTCATTCACGCCTTCCAGAATGAGATCCTTCGGTAAAATAACCGCCGCTGCGACAACATCCCCAAACAAACAGCCCCGTCCTACTTCATCAATGCCAGCAATACGTTCAAATCCACTGTCCCAATACTCCCGCTCATAGAGCAACAGATCTCGAGGTTCACTGGCTTCTTTTTTCTTCTTTGGTCCAATCGGGGTATCCAGTAGATTCAACCCGATCTCTTCATTATTTTCAAACATAATACTCATCTCCTCTACCCACGCTTTTTCAGCATGCGTATCACTTACAACTTTTTTATAATATAGACGTAGATACTCTGTCTTTTGTTCTGTACAACCTGTCTCTCTCAGCAAAACTTTTCCTTGAGATTTACAATATAAAGATAGTGATGTCTTCATTTATCGGTATTTGATGGTTTAAATTGAATATATCAGACCTCGTCTAATTTAAATTGCACCACCATTTATCATAGCACGATTTAGATGCACCTGATATATAGGTCAGCCAATTCCATAAAGCGTACTGTTCTTCAAACCTCTTCCATTTTATCGTTTTCGACGTATGTTCCAGCTCTACTTCCGCGTTTGTATACACAAAAAACGACCGCTCCCGGTAATCCGGTAACGGCCGCTTCTTTCGGCACTTGTATATATGAAATGAACAGATAAAGATAATGATCTCCATCGTGTAGAGTCCATTTTTTTAATAGGGAGCTTCCATAGAGAAACGTCCCATTTTACCCGCTCGCAGTTCACGCAGAAATGCTCGTGATGCCTTTTCCAGATCAATACGTCCACCGCTTACAACGCAACCACGTATACGGCCGACTTGTTCCATAATCGCAATAACACTGTCTGAATCATCTGCATCCTTGGAGAACTCCTGAAGTCCGTATCTCTCTTCAAGGGCGTCCCAGTAATAACGCATCAGGTAACTGATTCCAAAAAAGGCGATATCCTCTGCATTCAAAATTTCCTCTTTGATCGCACCAGTTACGGCAAGACGATAACCTACATTTTGATCTTCGAACTTAGGCCAAAGAATACCTGGAGTATCCAATAACTCCATTTCTTTGCCTACCTTGATCCACTGTTGCCCCTTCGTCACACCAGGACGATCTCCTGTTAACGCAATACTCCGTCCAGCCAGTCGGTTAATCAGTGTTGATTTACCTACATTGGGAATCCCTACGATCAACCCGCGAACCGCACGAGGATTAATCCCTTTAGCAATTTGACGGTCAATTTTTTCTTTAAGAAGAAGCTTGGCCTGCACGGGAATATCTTTAACATTGGTTCCCGTCGAAGCATCTACAGGAAAAGCGGTAATTCCTTCTTTTTTGAAATATTCAATCCATTCTTGCGTCACTTTTGCATCTGCCAAATCCGATTTGTTCAACAAAATCATCCGGGGTTTATCCAGCAATATTTCGTCAATCATTGGATTACGGCTGGAGACAGGCAGACGGGCATCCAATAGTTCGATGACCACGTCGATGAGCTTTAACTTATCCTGAATCTGGCGTCTGGCTCGAGTCATATGACCTGGAAACCATTGTATCGTCAACTTGTCTTCACCTCATTATTTACTTCAATTTCAGTGGTTGATCCACTTAATCTCACCAATCGGCCAGAAAATCACATCTGCACGACCAATAATATCTTTTAACGAAACATAACCGATCATACGGCTGTCTGTACTATTTGGACGGTTATCTCCCATGACAAACACATGACCTGCCGGCACTTTGCCATCAGGGAACTGTTCATTCGGGAAATCCTTCACGTTATAGGTTCCACCATTTGCTTCAGCTGCATCAATGGCTCCTTGAATATACGTTTCATCAACCTTTTTACCGTTAACCATCACGGTATCGTCTTGAACCTCAACGGTATCACCTTCTACAGCAATAACACGTTTAATGAAATCTCGACCTTCGGATGGTACGTGGAAGACGATAACTTCACCGCGCTTCGGTTCTCTGATATCATATAAGATTTCGTTGACGATCACACGTTCACCCGTTTCAAAGTTCGGCTGCATGGACGGACCGTCCACAACAAACGGTTTGAAGAGCAACCACCGAATGAGAATGACGAGAACTAATGCGATAACAATGGCTTTAAGCCATTCAACAATTTCATTTTTGGCTTTTTTGGATCGACTGTCTTTCTCTTCGGCAGGATTGCCCCGGTCCTGTTGAACTTCTTGTTCCATTCAAGATCTTCCTCTCTTCACAGTACATGTTTATAGCAGTACACACATCCAGCATTCTGTATCGTTCCAATAACTCAATGGATGGATACAAAACATTCACATCAGTTATGTAATCTTACACCAAGCATTACAGTACATTTAATCCACAATTCAAATGCCTTCAAGAGGTTGTTCAAAAAGTCGGTACTGAAACCGGTCGTTTGAACACGCACTTCAATAACTGATTTTACAAGCCTCCCGGACTATTCCCCGCATGTGTTGCCATACCATTTTACTCGGAAGTGTACCTCCGGTTCAACTTTTCCCGGACAAAAACGAAAAGGGCTTGTCTCCAAGCCCTTCCCGGTATCCGTTATATTAACGAATTTCTTTAATTCTCGCTGCTTTACCGCGTAGTTCACGAAGATAATAAAGCTTCGCACGACGAACTTTACCACGGCGAGCCACTTCGATTCTATCGATTTTAGGGGAATGAAGCGGGAAAGCTCTTTCCACACCTACACCGTAAGAAATTTTACGAACTGTAAAAGTCTCACTGATTCCACCACCACGGCGTTTAATCACAACACCTTCGAACAATTGGATACGCTCGCGAGTTCCCTCGATTACCTTAACGTGCACTTTCAAAGTGTCACCAGGACGAAAACTCGGAAGATCCTTGCGAAGTTGTTCTTGTGTAATCGCTTGAACGATATTCATCTATGACTCCCTCCTTCCATACAGGCGTTCATACTTCTTCCAGAGATCACCTTGTCTCCTTCATCATCCATAGAGGACCGCCGTATTCCACATAACAGACTTATTGTATCACGCAGCATATCAAAACACAAGAGAAATTAAACAAGAGCCTATTGTTCAATCTGCCACTCTGAAACTCATCCATCACATGTTAACTTCATTCTAAAATACATTCTCCCACATGGACATATGGACAGTGAATCAACGCTCTCATCTGCAAGTCAACCTGATACAGGAAAAAATACTGTAACTTCCAGTGTAGTAATATCGTCTATGATATAACTTATTGACCACTTTAAAAGGAGAATCCCAAGACTTATGAAATATTGGAAAAAGATCACACTTGCCTTACTCGCCATGCTCACATGCTCCATTACACTATATTCATATGCCGTAACTCACCCAACGAATGCACTGTCACACAAAGCCTGCACATCCTGGGACATAGTCAAACGCAAAGCATTCGAGCTGTCACACACTGACTTCTCTAACCAATCTGCGCTGGATCGTTCTACCTTTAGGATTGAACAAGGTACCGCTACAGAAGTTCCTGTGCTGATGTATCATTACATAGAGCCCAAACTGAATAATCACGAGACAGATAATAAATCCATCATTAATCTGGAGGATTTTGAGCAAAATATGAAATACCTGCATGATGAAGGCTACCACACGATTACACTGGATCAGCTTGAGCAATATGTTAGCGGGAAGATTTCCCTGCCACAGAAGTCCATTGTGATTACCTTTGATGATGGATACCAGAACAATTATACATTAGCTTACCCTGTGCTTCAGAAATATAATTTTCATGCCTCGCTGTTTGTCATAGGCAGTAAAATTCAGGATCAACCTTCGGTATTTGAGCCCGCCATCAACAGTTTCATCTCCAAGCCAGAGATGCAGGCAGCAACCGACGTATTTGAGTTCAACAGCCATACCTATAACCTGCATCATAAGGGATTTATGCGCTGTGGGAACAGCGTACCTGTCGGTCTGGACACCAGTCTTCTGGATGATGATATCCAGCAAATGAAGGAAACCGGAATAGACACACCTTATTTGGCCTATCCTTTTGGTTATACCAGCACACAGATGATCTACAAGTTACAGCAACATGGATATCGCATGGCTTTTACCGTAAAGTCTGGATTTGTGCATCCAGGAGATCATCCCATGAGGCTGCCTCGCTTGACGGTCACGACAGGTACTGATTTGGCGACGTTGCTTCAACCCGAATCCAGTCCGCAGAACGAATTACCTGCATCGGAGAATGATCAGTAAAATCTAGATTTTAACTTCACCGCCCGGATACAGAGTCGAGCTATACAGCCTTTTGAGCTGAGGCTTGGCTCTTTTTGCATCGGTAAGTGATAATGTCATCGGAGAGCTGGAATAAATCACTGCTTCCTCTGCGTCATAGATGATGATCTGTTCTTTCCCCGTCTGAACCAGGTCTGCATGCACCGCATATCCCTCTTTCGGGAATTCAGTAACCGTTTTCATATCTCCATCTACCAAAGAAGGCAACACATCTCCACCTCGGCGATACGCCAAAATATAATCGAGTCCACCCTCATCCCAGTTACACACAGGCTCTATAATGGTTAACCAGCCCCGAGTTGTGCGGTTTTCTTTCCATATTTCTTTACCAGCGCTATCCAGCATGAACATTCCATCCTTACCATGCTCATCCCCCCGGACAATCCGGTCCAGACCTGCAATCTGTAAACCTTCCATTCCAGTACAAAAATGGCCTAACGCAATATGCTGTGATTCAATTGAATCTTCATAACGCCACTTCTCATTACCATAGCGGTCCATCATGACCGTGACACTGCCACCAATGACAACCTCGACTTGCCCATTACCGTCAACGTCTCCAAACCATATACAATCGGCATGATCATCAAGATTCTGACAAGACCATAATAATGTCCCATCATGATCCAGCATGTCATATCCGGCCATCACTTCATCTTTCCCATCTCCATCGATATCGTATAGCCATGGAAAATGTCCTGGATTCCCTTCATGCTTCCATAACAAATTAAAATCATGGTCGAGTGCCCATAAAGTCTTATAGCGGTCTTTCAGTATAATGTCCATTCTCTGCTGGTTACCCGTCAGGTTGGCGAGAATAATGCAGTCATGTGCTTCATCACCTGGCAGATCACGTGTTTCTTTGATCTCTCCGGTCCGGCCATCCAACACGAGAAATTGTTTGTCCATCACACACAATACTTCATTATTTCCATCTCCATCCCAATCTGCGATCTGAGCGGGATAGTCTGAACCCGGCCCCCCTGCATCGGGATCAGGAGTTCCAACTTGCCATAGTAATGTCCCTTCCAGATCAAACGCAGTCAAACAACATACCTGATGCGGGACATACCGATCGTCTATGCCCCCATCTGCCTGTACAAGCAACATTTCAAGTCTGCCGTCTCCATTCAGATCTCCCAAAAGCATTTTGCAGCGTTCTCCG
This sequence comes from Paenibacillus amylolyticus, assembly GCF_047302515.1. Lineage (GTDB taxonomy): Bacteria > Bacillota > Bacilli > Paenibacillales > Paenibacillaceae > Paenibacillus > Paenibacillus amylolyticus_G. The sequence continues at coordinate 3,490,592 of NZ_CP168019.1, forward strand.
GCTTCGCTAATATCTAGTCTGGTGATTTCATAAGGCTGATGATTCATAACCTTCCTCCTCAGCTTATCGTTGTTATTCAGATCCAGCTGAGTTCACCATAAAGAAAACCCCTTATTTTTACAACCCTATTATGTGGTCATGCAAAAAAGTTCAAAGCTGCAAAAAAGTGCCAACGTAATTAAAAGATTTAAATGAATGATTTTAAACCCACTCTAAAAACTCAAGGCGATTGCCAAAAGGATCATTTATATAGAAACGTTTCACACCTTCATCTGCCCTTGCTTCGTCATCGACAATATGAATTTGGTTATGAATGAGAAGATCACGCAACTGATCCAAATGTTGTACATGAAATGCCGGATGAGCTTTTCTAGCGGGAATAAAATCTTTTTGTACCCCAATATGCACTTGGTGTCTGCCACACTCGAACCATACACCACCCCGTTTTCTCAGAATTTCAGGTTTGGGAATCTCCGTCCAGCCTAACACGTTATTGAAAAAAAGACGCGCCTCCGCTTCACAAAATTCTGGTGCTGCGAGCTGAATATGATCAAGACCAATAATATTGTAAGTCATTCACACATCGCCTTTTGTTTCACTTAATGAAACTTAGTTTCATTATTTATACTTGTATTTTATAAAATATACTAATGAAAATCCAGTATTCTTTTCAATGTACACAAAAAAAGCCAACCTTTAGTATCAAGGTAGGCCCTTTCAAACTTTGGAAAATAATATTTCCGTGTTTATACGAAACATATACGATACATATACTTACTCTGTGCTATGTTTACGGTTTGAGTGTATCTTTTTCAACCAAATACGTTCTTTATCCGTCAAATCAGCCGTTTCCAACATCTCCGGTCTACGCTCTAACGTACGAAGCAAAGATTGTTCTCTACGCCACGCCTCAATGTTCAGGTGATGTCCTGACAACAGCATATCCGGTACTTTCATGCCCCTAAACTCGGGTGGACGTGTGTAGTGTGGGTATTCGAGTAGTCCAGTGCTGAATGAATCGGTTACTGCGCTTGTCTCATTGCCAAGCACACCGGGAATAAGGCGTACGATGCTGTCGATCGCAACCATAGCAGGTAACTCCCCACCCGTGAGTACGTAATCACCAATGGATAGTTCATCCGTCACGAGAAATTCGCGGATGCGCTCATCGTAACCTTCATAATGTCCACATATAAAAATCAGATGATCTTCCTGTACAAGTTCTTCTGCTTTTTTCTGTGTAAACGTCTCACCTTGCGGACACATTAAAATGATACGTGGAGCTTTCATCGATGCCGCAGCTTCTCCGCGTTGCTCCAGTACATCTTCAACAGCAGCAAAGATCGGATCTGGTTTCAGCACCATGCCTCCACCCCCACCGTAAGGAGCATCATCGACCGTATTGTGCTTATTTGTCGCATAATTACGGAAGTTGGTTGCACCGAGGGACACCAGCCCCTTCGTTTGGGCTTTACCCAGAATGCTTGCTCCGAATACGCCATCAAACATCTCCGGGAATAGTGTTAATACATCCACTTTCATGTTACAGCAGCCCTTCCATCAGGTGAATCTTCACTTGCTGCTGTTCGATGTCCACATCAAGTACTACATCATCAATAACGGGAATCAGCACTTCTTTACCTGCTGGCGTTTTGACAACCCATACATCATTGGCACCTGGAGTCAAAATTTCAGAGATGGTTCCAAGCGTTTCACCCTCTTCGGTGATAACCGAACACCCAACGATTTGATGGAAGTAGTATTCACCTTCCTCCAGCTCAGCCAAGTTCTCTTTTAACACTTTAGCCATGCCGCCTTTAAACTTCTCTACTTCATTAATATTGCCGTACTCTTTCAGACGAAGAATATACATATTCTTATGCAAACGTGCAGATTCCACGTTAACCACGACTGGATGATTATCTGGTGTAAAGAAAAACAACTCTGCATTTTTCGCGAAACGCACTTCCGGGAAATCGGTTAAAGGCATGATTCTCACCTCACCGCGAATTCCATGCGTATTGACGATTTTGCCTACATTCATAAAGTCTGCCATAAATCCTCCTACGAAATTAAATCAAACTAAACAGCTACTTCGACTCTCGTATGGTCGTTCCGGCGACGGTTCGTTCTTTCGATCGCTGTTACCCCCTCATTTTTCGAACTTACTTTAAAAGGTGAAAATGAGGTGATAAAGGCGAACGCTAACGCTTCTCCAGAATCGATCCCGTCCCCTGCACTGCTCCGAAGTCACTCATACCCAAATATATTTTAATTCAATATCTAATCCAACATATTAAGTTCAGCATGCACGAAAAGGGGCTAGGACATGCATCCTAACCCCCTTTCGTATATCTTTAAGATATGATATCAACGGTAACCCGTTTATCCATCTTAACTGCTGCTGATGTGACGACCGTACGAAGTGATTTCGCGATTCGTCCCTGTTTACCAATTACCTTCCCGACATCGTCAGGATGAACAGTTAACTCATAAACGACAAGCCGGTCTTTCTCAACCGTCCGAACCGTCACATCTTCCGGATGATCGACTAAAGCCTTAGCAATTATGCTTACTAATTCTTCCATAGATGACCCTCCGAATCAGCACTTTATTTAGATAATTTAGACTCGTGGAACTTCTTCATCACGCCCGCTTTGCTAAGCAAGTTGCGGACAGTGTCAGATGCTTGTGCACCGTTTTGAAGCCATGCCAATGCTTTATCTTCATCGATCTTAACAACAGCCGGTTGTTCAACCGGGTTGTAGTAACCGATCTCCTCGATAAAACGACCGTCACGTGGGGAACGGGAATCCGATACCACTACGCGATAGAAAGGAGCTTTGTGAGCACCCATACGTTTCAGACGAATACGAACTGCCATTTGAAAATTCACCTCCTTCAATGAAATCTGTATATGATCCAGCTTCGCTTAAATCAACGGAAAGGAAACTTCATTCCTTTACCCATACCTTTAAGCTGCTTCATCGCTTTATTTTTACCGCCGCCTTTAGGTCCCATCATATCCGAGAACTGTTTCATCATGCGGCGCATCTCATCAAATTGCTTGATCAGACGATTTACTTCAGCCAGAGATGTTCCGCTTCCGGTAGCAATACGCTTCCGGCGGCTATGGTTGATCATGTCCGGGTTACGTTTCTCTTCGGTCGTCATTGAGTAAACGATCGCTTCGATCCGGCCCATCTGTTTATCATCAACCTTCAGATCCTTGGCTTGTTTCATCTTGCCCATGCCGGGGATCATATCCATGATCTGATCGATTGGTCCCAGCTTTTTGACCTGATCCATCTGCTCCAGGAAATCTTCAAACGTGAATTCTGCATTACGCATCTTCCGTTCCATTTCCTTGGCTTTATCGGTATCAATGTTTAATTGTGCTTTCTCAATCAGAGATAACATATCACCCATACCGAGGATCCGTGAAGCCATACGTTCCGGGTGGAACGGCTCCAAAGCGTCAAGTTTCTCTCCAAGGGAAGCAAACTTGATTGGACAACCCGTAACTGCTTTGACGGAAAGCGCAGCACCACCACGAGTATCTCCATCCAGCTTTGTCAGGACAACCCCGGTCAGATTAAGTTGCTGATTAAAGTGTTCTGCTACGTTAACCGCATCCTGACCTGTCATGCTGTCTACAACAAGCAGTACTTCATCCGGATTCACTACGCTGTGAATCTGGCGAAGTTCTTCCATCAGTTCTTCATCAACATGCAGACGTCCAGCTGTATCGATAATAACATAGTCATTACCATTATCTTTGGCATGTTGAAGACCTTGACGTGCGATCTCAACAGGGCTTGTCTGATCTCCCAGTGTGAATACAGGCGCTTTGATCTGCTCGCCAAGTACTTGCAACTGTTTGATCGCTGCCGGACGATAAATATCTCCTGCAACAAGCAATGGTCTGCTGTTTTGCTTTTGCAGCATTTTAGCCAGTTTACCCGATGTGGTTGTTTTACCAGCACCCTGCAAACCAACCATCATCAGCACCGTAGGCGGTTTGTTTGCTTTAGCCAGTTTCGCTTGGCTTCCACCCATCAAATCCGTTAGTTCCTTGTTAACGATGTCGATGATGACCATTCCTGGCGTGAAGCTCTCCATCACTTCTTTACCAACAGCCTTCTCTTTCACCTTGGCGATGAATTCCTTGACCACTTTGAAGTTTACATCCGCTTCGAGCAATGCCAGACGTACCTCGCGCATAGCCTCGGCTACATCTTCATCAGACACCTTGCCTTTGCCGCGCAGCTTGCTGAACACATTCTGTAATCGGGTCGTTAATCCTTCAAATGCCATGATCCCACCTCCTTAAGCTTTAATACTGTTTTCAAGACCGATACGTTCCGCTCAGCCAATTTTCATTCACTAAGCTGAGCAACGATATCGTGTATTTGTTTGTTGTTATCAATGGAGACGCCTGCGCGTTCCAATGCATTTTTCAAATCTTCAAGATTGCGATTACGCCGTTCATGCTTTTCCAGCAAGCCCAGCTTGCTTTCGTAATTTTCCAGCACTTGTTCGGCACGCTTGATATGCTCGTATACCGCCTGGCGGCTGATCTCAAACTCGGCTGCAATTTCACCAAGTGAAAAATCGTCATGAAAGTAATACTTTAGAAAAGTCTGCTGTTTCTCGGTAAGTAACAATTCATAAAAAGCAAACAGCAAGTTAATTCGGTTTGTCTTCTCAAGCCGATTTTCTTGACTCACATCGGGGCACTCCCTTCGTCAAGGAAAAACACTTTACACTCTTGCAACGTTCCTAATAATACCTAAAACAAATCAGGTTGTCAAGCAAAAATACTTGTCACAATAAAAACAGCACTGATGATATGTTATTTCGATGTTTAACGGGTGGTTTATGCCCTTTTTCACTACAAGCAAATCCTGTCTGTATCTCTGCGACCCACCTCTATGTAGAAGAAAAAACGAATGCGTCTCAGTCCGTGGAGATGCATCCGTTTATGGTGTTCTAACGAAGTGGCGTCAGGTACAACAGTACCATAAAGAAATGAAGAATACTGCCTGCTAACACAAAGAGATGCCAAATCGCATGGTGGTACGGAAATCCACGCCATACATAAAAGAGCGTACCCAGTGTATACATCAGGCCTCCAGCAACCAGCAGCACAATGCCGCCTGTAGGAATGGCAGCCATAAGTGGTTGCCAGGCAATAACGATGAGCCAGCCCATCGCAATATAGAAAATCGTGGACATGAATAGAAACTTTTTCGTAAAAAATGCCTTAAAGATCACACCGAATAATGCGATACCCCAGATTATACCAAACAGGGTCCATCCAAGTGTACCGCGAACAGCAATAAATAAAAGCGGAGTGTACGATCCCGCAATAAACAAATAAATGGAAGAATGGTCAAAAATCTCAAATAAATCTTTCACTTTTCCATCTTTCCATGCATGCACGAGTGTAGAGCTTGTATAGAGCAGCAGCATGCTGATCCCATAGATCGTGAAACTGACCACATGCCAAGCCGTGCCTTTCATACTTGAAAATACAATCAATATCACCAGTGCAGCTACACTGAGTGCAGCGCCGATTCCATGTGTCACCGCATTGGCGACTTCTTCACGGCGAGAATAGGTATACGTATTGGCCATTTTCAACCGTCCTTTCTAACCCTTTAACATTGCCTGCTTTATTCCTCCATTATACACGTATTGCCAGTGACATTACACGTGACACTTATCACGTATATCACTGGCAATACGGTTAACATTATTAATTCATTCTATTGTTAATGATTCTAGGAATTAGCTTCCTCTTCTTCAGCACTTTCCGCTGGCTGTTCCTGGATTAATCCGGCGAACAAAGCATGCACAAATTGCTCCGAGTCAAACGGCTGCAGATCATCAATTTTCTCACCCAGTCCTACGAGCTTCACAGGCAAGTCCAGCTCCTGACGGATCGCAACAACGATCCCCCCTTTGGCTGTTCCATCCAGTTTCGTCAGTACGAGGCCAGTTACGCCGCTTTTCTCACCGAAAAGTTTGGCTTGGTTCAAAGCATTTTGACCTGTTGTTGCATCCAGTACCATCAGTACTTCATGCGGAGCATCCGGAATTTCACGCTGAATGACACGATAGATCTTGTTTAGCTCGTCCATCAGGTTAGATTTGTTTTGCAGACGACCTGCTGTATCACAGAGCAGAACATCCGCACCCCGTTGTTTCGCTGCCTGTACCGCATCATACATAACCGCTGCTGGATCAGAACCAGATTGCTGTTTGATCACATCGACACCGGCACGTTGCCCCCATACTTCCAGCTGTTCAATGGCTCCGGCACGGAACGTATCTCCGGCTGCCATGATGACTTTTTTACCTTGTTGTTTAAATCGATGTGCCAGCTTGCCAATCGTTGTTGTTTTACCAACACCGTTAACACCAACAAACAAAATGACGGTAATGCCATCCGGGTTCATTTTCAATTCGTTATTCTGTTCACCGCGAAGAAGACCCGTCAGTTTCTCGGACAATACAGGCTGCAGCTCAGCCGCATCCTCAATTTTGCGTTTTTTCACCTCAACGCGCAGGTCTTCGATCAGATTCATGACTGTATTCACACCAACGTCTGCTCCGATCAAAATCTCTTCCAGTTCTTCATAGAATTCTTCATCGATTTTTTTGCGGCGGATTACGAGATCCGACACTTTTTCCACTAACCCTTTACGTGTCTTTTCCAATCCATCCTTGAACTGTTTGGTGACCGACTCCGTTTTGCTTGCAATGCTGTCTCTAAGCTTTTTAAAAAAACTCATAAAGCCCCTCCATCGTGTACATAATCTAAGCGCTTTTGCAAAAATGCTCAATCTGAATGATTTTCAATGATTACAATGAGTTCGTTTGTCTCGCAGGTTTGGATCAGATCAGGCAATTACTGCTTCCTCATCTTCCAGTTTAACCGAAACAAGCTTGGATACTCCGCCCTCTTCCATTGTAACACCGTACAGCACATCTGCCTCTTCCATCGTACCTTTACGATGGGTAACAACGATAAACTGTGTCTGTTCGGAGAATTCACGCAAGTACTGGGCAAAACGTACCACGTTAGCTTCGTCCAGTGCTGCCTCTACTTCATCCAACACGCAGAATGGTACAGGTTTCACATGCAGAATAGCAAATAATAAAGCCATCGCCGTTAAAGCCCGCTCCCCACCGGATAACAGTTGCAGGTTTTGCAGTTTCTTGCCTGGTGGCTGAGCCACGATATCTATTCCCGTTTCAAGCAAGCGCTCCGGGTCCATCAGAACAAGGTCAGCACGTCCCCCGCCAAACAACTTGCTAAACACGGTACCGAACTCACGGCGGATGGCATCAAACGTAATCTTGAATCGCTTCGCCATCTCGTCTTCCATTTCCCGAATAACCTGATACAACGTTGTTTTAGCTTCAACCAGGTCATTCTTCTGTTCACTCAGGAACTCGTATCGCTCATTGACTCGCTGGAACTCCTCAATCGCTCCCAAGTTCACATCACCCAGGGCGGATATACTGCGCTTCAGCTTCTGTACCTCTGCCTGTGTATGCTCCACGTCTTCCGGCACGGGATAGCGCTCTTTGGCCAGTTCATAGCCCAGTTCGTATTCATCCGTCAGTTTTCGCAGTATATTTTCCAGCTCAACATCCAGCCGGTTCACGGAAATTTCCGTCTGTCGCATCTGCTCTTCCACAGCTTTTAACTGCGTGCGCTGTTCCTTCGTTTCGCTCTCGGCAAACTCAAGCTTTTTCGACAACTCACTTCGGGCAGCACGTTTGAAGTCCAACTCCTGGGAAGCTTCCGCTTTTTTCAGCTTGTACTGGTTCAGATCTTCAATCTGTTTAACACTCTCGGTCTGTGTTTTCTTGAGATCTGCTTCCATCGAAGCCAGCAACGTACGATTCTGACGAAGATCTTTCACCAGCGACTCCACTTCCCGCTCCAGACGTCGCAATTGTTCCCCATTGGAGAATCGCTCCTGATCAAGCTTGCCTTCGCGCACTTTCAATTCGGTGAGTTGGCTCTGCAATTCTTCCTTCGCGGATTCATTGGCTTTCCGAGCAAACTCAGCTGCATGAATGGCACGATGAGTCGCTTTTTCTTCCTCTTCAAGCTGCTCCAGCTTCTTCACAGCGACGATGCGAGCCGTATCCAGCTCTTTGATCTCTTCGGTAAAGCCGCTCTTCTCCTGCCCGGCAACGGCAACCTGTTCAAGCACATGGCGAAGCTCATGCTCTACCTGTTTCATTTCCATCGAAGCCTGCTGTTCTGCATTTCGGGTATCATCACCGGACTGACGAAGTTCATCCAGTTTGTCCTGACACTGCTCCAGTTGAACTTTTACATCATCCACACTGCGATGCAGTTTCACGATTTGATTTTCCGTATCCAAAATATCCTGGTCGAGCTGGTCCAGCTGCCGTTTCCGGCTGAGCAGACTCACATTTTTCTTGTGCTGGCTACCACCTGTCATGGAACCACCCGCATTGACCACGTCACCTTCAAGCGTCACAACCCGGAAACGATACTGGCAGCGAGCCGCAATTTTATTCGCAACCTCCAGCGTTTCGGCAATAATAACATTACCGAGCAAGCTGCCAATGATTGAAGCATATTTGGATTCGAATTGTACAAGATCAGCACCGATCCCCACAAAACCCTCCATACCTTCGATCATGGAACGTTCAGCCGCTCCAATGGCACGAGGACGAATGACATCCAAAGGCAGGAACGTTGCACGCCCCAACTGGCGTTGCTTCAGAAAAGCAATTGCCTGTCTGGAAACTGATTCATTTTCCATGACCACATGTTGCAAGGATGCTCCCATTGCTGTTTCTACCGCAAGTTCGATCTTCTCGGGAACTTTAACGAGTTCAGCCACAGCTCCATGAACACCGCTCAGCGTACCTTTACGCGAAGCTTTGAGGACCTCCTTGACACCCAACATGAATCCGTCAAAATCATCCTGCATCTCTTTCATCGTATCGCGGCGGGAGACTTGAGCTTCACGCTTCTGTTCCCATTTACGGACCGTACCCCGACTTTCTTCGAGCAGCTTCTGCAACGACTGGAGTCGTTCACTTTCCGTAATGTAACCACCACGTAGATCACTGATTTCTTTGCCCAAACGAACAACTTTTTTCTCAATGTCCGCTTTACGACTTTCCAGTGTCTCTTTTTGATCTTCCCATTTGCCCGATTCCTCAGCCGCGCGATTCATTCTGCGCTCCAGCGTTTCTTTCTGCTGGTCCACGTAACGAATTTCATTGCGTGTCTGAGCCATCTGATTCATCAGTTCCAGCAAGTTGCCTTTGAGGCTTTCCTCTTGCTGTTGACTAATGCCACCTGTAACACCGATGAGTTTGGCTTCTTCCTGAGACAACTGATTTCTCACATCATTCAGTTCATGCTCAAGTTTGCCAAACTTCTCACGCAGTGCAAGCAGTTCGGTTTCCCGTTCGCGATGTCTCTCTTCACTGGCAGCAAGTGTTACTTTGAGTTGCTCCTGATTTGTTTGCAGATGGTGGGAGCGCTCCTTGAGCAATTCTCCAAGCCCTTCACTTTTCTCTGTCGCTTCACTGAATTGTAATAAAGCGGCTTGCAGTTGCTCTGTCTCTGTTTCCAGGATACGCAGCGCATTCCGATCATTTTCGAGCTTGGCATCATGCGTAGAGACAATTGCCGCCAGTCCAACCTCTTCCTGTTTTAGCGATTGCAGGCGCTCATTTGCCTTACTCCAGGAAGCATGAATCTGTTCGATCTGGTACACATACATGGAAATTTCCTGCGATTTGAGCTGAGAACGAAGTTCTTTATAGTGGATCGCTCTCTCCGATTGTTCCTTCAGCGGACCAATCTGATCTTCCAGTTCAGTCACCAGATCATGAATACGCAACAAATTCTGCTCTGTCTCATCCAGTTTGCGCGTCGCATCCCGCTTGCGGGATTTATATTTAACGATACCTGAAGCTTCTTCAAAGATACCTCTGCGATCCTCTGAACGGGTACTCAGAATCTCTTCGATTCGCCCCTGTCCAATAATCGAGTAGGCTTCCTTACCGATGCCGGTATCCATAAACAACTCCGTGATATCCTTCAAACGACAAGATTGCTTGTTAATAAAATATTCACTATCTCCGCTGCGATGTACACGACGAGTCACCGTCACCTCACCGAAATCCAATGCAAGTGCGTGATCCTCGTTATCGAGTGTTAGCGACACCTCACCGAAATTAACGGCCTTCCGTGCGTCACTGCCTGCAAAGATGATATCTTCCATCTTGCCACCACGCAGCGACTTGGCACTTTGTTCCCCCAAAACCCAGCGAATTCCGTCCGATATATTACTCTTTCCACTTCCGTTCGGACCTACAACAGCCGTAATGCCACGAACGAACTCCATCTCCGTTTTGTCGGCGAATGACTTGAATCCACCCAATTCAATCCGTTTTAAAAACATAGGGTTTCTCGTCACCTCCTCTTGCAAATTTCAAGTATTGCATTCAAGCGCCTAAATAAAATGAACCATTGCTATTACACATGATCACTCCAATTGCAGTACCATCCTCCGATCGCTCTTATCCCCAGATTTTCTTGATTCCCTTATCCAAGGGAAAAATCCGTTGATAAATGCGGAGCGTATGCTTCCGATGTAGCTTTCTTTCAGAAAGCTTTTAGCGTTGCTTCTTCGAATTGGTTCTGCACTCTTCGTTTTGTGTAAAATAACGTTCACTTATTTAGTTAACGGTCAGGTAACCTTCTCCTGAACCTCTTTACAAAAAAAAGAGCAAAAAGCAGTCCGGCCGATTACTTCCGCCGGGGCGGACCCGCGGGCTGCTCTTTGCTCTTCGTTTGTCTATGCGCTATCGGTTAAGCTCCGGCTTCCGGAAGCTTCAGTCGATCAAGTGCTGCAGATGCAGCCTGTTGTTCCGCTTCCTTTTTGGAACGTCCTGTACCTCTGCCAAGCCGTTCTTGACCCATATGGACCTCCGAGACAAACTCACGTTCATGGGCAGGTCCCCGTTCCTCAACGATACGGTATTCCAAAGCTCCCATATTGTGATGCTGAGTAAGTTCCTGCAGTTCCGTTTTGTAATCACTCATTTGCAGCTTGCTGCCCAATACGATTAATGGGAAGACATGCTGATCAAGAAATGTCCGAACAGGCGCAAGCCCCTGATCCAGATACAATGCACCAATGAAAGATTCAAACACATCCGCCAGCAGAGCCGGCCGTGTCCGTCCTCCAGTTAGTTCCTCACCTTTACCAAGAAGTACATACTGCCCAAAACCCAACACTTCAGCAAATTTGACGAGGGAAGGCTCACAGACAATGGATGCCCGCAGCTTAGTTAATTCACCTTCCGGACGGTTAGGATACAAATGATACAAGTACTCCGATACAGTCAGTTCCAGCACGGCATCGCCCAGAAACTCCAGGCGCTCGTTGTCCTGATGCTGACTGAACCGGTGTTCGTTTACATAAGAAGCATGGGTAAACGCTTGTTTTAAAAGCTGCCTGTTGTCAAATTTGATTTGAAGTTTATGTTGTAACTGCTTCAGATCTTCACTCAAACGAACTAGCCCCTTATGCTTCAAATTTTTTGAGAATAATGGTGGCATTGTGACCGCCGAATCCAAATGAATTGGACATGGCAATATTAACTTTGGTTTGACGTGGAACATTTGGTACATAATCCAGATCACATTCCGGGTCCTGATTTTCCAGGTTAATCGTTGGAGCCAGCGTCTGATGTGTCAGTGACAATCCGCAGATAACCGCTTCTACACCACCAGCAGCGCCAAGCATGTGGCCCGTCATGGATTTAGTGGAACTCACGGCGAGCTTGTACGCATGATCACCAAACGCCTTTTTGATCGCAAGCGTTTCGGATCTGTCGCCTACAGGCGTCGAAGTTCCGTGTGCATTAATGTAGTCCACTTCTTCAGGCTCAATACCTGCATTACGAAGTGCCATCTTCATGCAACGTGCTGCTCCATCCGGATCTGGTTCTGTCATGTGATGTGCATCACCTGTCAGACCGTAACCGATCACTTCACCATAAATGCGTGCACCACGTTTTTGAGCATGTTCCAGGGATTCCAGAATCATAACACCAGCGCCTTCGCCCATAACAAAACCATCACGTTCTGTATCAAAAGGACGGCTTGACTTGGCAGGATCATCATTACGTGTAGACATTGCGCGCATCGCACAGAACCCTGCAAGACCCGTTGGTCTGATTGTTGCTTCCGCACCACCACAGATCATGGCATCTGCATCACCATTGGCAATCAGCTTGAAGGAATCTCCGATGGAGTGTGTACCTGTTGCACAAGCGGTAACAACGTTAATGTTAGGACCCTTAGCACCAAGAGAAATGGACATTTGGCCTGAAGCCATGTTGGAGATCATCATGGGAATAAAGAATGGGCTTACCCGTTTTGGACCTTTTTGCAATAATGCATTATGTTGGTCCTCCCACGTACCCAATCCACCAATACCTGATCCGATGGATACACCGAAACGCTCTGCATCAATATTCTCGTTAATTTTCAGACCACTGTCTTCAACGGCTTTGAAGCCAGCTGCCACAGCGAACTGTACAAAACGATCCATTTTGCGAGCATCCTTGCGATCCATATATTCTTCCGGGTTGAAATCCTTGATCTCGGCTGCAATCTGTGTCGTGTATTCACTAACATCAAACGCCTCAATCTGAGAAATTCCGGACTTTCCTGCCATTAAACTGCCCCAGAACGTTTCCAAATCTTTTCCGAGCGATGTCATTACGCCCATTCCGGTAATTACTACTCTTTGTTTCAAACCGAGTCACCTCTATATCGACTGCATTACGCAAGTATTTTGTGGGAATATCCGCAAACAGACATCTATTCAACCAAGATAGGCTTGCTTAAGTAGAGCTGCTTGCGGAATGAGAAAAACCAATGAATGATGAGAAGTCCCGCCTGTTCGAAAACATGTGCGGGACTAAAAATGACTTTAGGTATGAGATTGTATGTAGTTTACAACTTCACCTACGGTCGTGATTTTTTCTGCATCTTCATCAGAGATTTCCAAATCAAATTCATCTTCCAATTCCATGACCAATTCCACTACATCCAAAGAATCAGCACCCAAATCTTCTTTGAAAGATGCTTCAAGTGTAACTTCAGCTTCGTCTGCGCCCAAGCGGTCGACGACGATGCGTTTTACACGCTCCAATACATCGGACATCCGGTTCACCTCCTTCTTTGGTATTATACGAGAATCGCAGGCAAAATGCCATAGAAGACATATGCGGCTCCCGGCCGGGGAACCCGGCCTTTCTCCGGCATTTCGGATCGTCCAGCGCCTGTTCCCCGACTATTGTTCAAGTCCGGGAAGAATTACATGTACATGCCACCATCGACATGCAGCGTCTGCCCTGTCATATAAGATGAAGCCTGTGAAGCCAGGAACGTGACTACACCGGCGATTTCATCCGGCTGACCCAAACGGGACAACGGAATACCACTTAGCATACCGTCCACCAGCTCCTGGGACAACTCTTTTGTCATATCTGTCTCAATGAAACCTGGTGCAACACAGTTAACTGTGATTCCACGAGAAGCCAGTTCACGAGCAGATGCCTTTGTCAGGCCAATGACTCCTGCCTTGGCAGCAACATAGTTCGCTTGTCCAGCATTACCGAGCACACCTACAACCGAGGAGATATTGATAATTCTTCCCGACCGTTGTTTCATCATTGGACGTGTAACCGCCTTAAGGCAGTTAAACACACCTTTGAGATTGGTTTCAATAACCTGATCGAATTCTTCCTCTTTCATACGCATGATCAGATTATCACGGGTAATACCGGCATTGTTCACCAGAATATCAACGTTGCCCCATGCTTCGAGTGTAGCTTTGACCATTTGTTCAGCTTCATCCATCACGCCAACATTGGCTTGAAGTGTAATCGCCTTGACTCCTTTGGCACGAATCTCTTCCGCCACTTCCTCAGCTGCCGCTTGGCTACCCGCATAATTCACGGCTACGTTCGCTCCAGCTTCTGCAAGTGCCAGTGCAATACTCCGCCCAATGCCCCGGGATGCACCGGTAACGAGTGCATTTTTACCTTCTAATGGTTTAGACATAATCATTCCTCCTTTCCCCAAATCTAATCCCTGCTAATCACTTCAACGCACTTGCCGTTGCTTCGAGCGTTTCAAGACTGTTCACATTGTACAGTTTTACGGTTTTATCTGTTTTTTTAATCAAACCGGTCAATACACTGCCAGATCCAATCTCGATGAACGTATCCACGCCTTGCTCAATAAGCCATGTCACACTGTCTTCCCATAATACAGGAGAATAGACCTGAGCTGTCAACAAATCCTGAACCTGTCCATCCTCTGTAGGTCTTGCAGTCACATTAGCGACTACAGGGACCGCTGCCGGTGAGAACGTAACGGTTTTCAGTTTCTCTGCCAGCTTCTCAGCTGCACCCTTCATCAATGAAGAGTGGAACGGACCGCTTACTTCCAATGCAATGGCGCGTTTACCACCTGCTTCTTTCACTCGTTCCGAGACAGCAGCTACGCCTTCCTTCACACCAGAAATGACGATTTGTCCCGGACAATTAATGTTGGCAAGTTCAACCGCATGGCCACTTTCAGATACGTCACGGCAAAGCACCCCCAGCGCTTCCCGATCCGCACCCAACACAGCAGCCATCGCTCCTTGTCCACCCGGTACTGCCTGTTCCATATACTGACCACGTGCCCGCACAGTGCTCACTGCGTCAGCAAACGAAAGAACGCCCGCTGCCACCAGTGCACTGTATTCTCCCAGACTGTGTCCAGCCGTATAGTCAGGCTGAATTCCTTTTTCTTTGAAAGCTTCTAGCAAGGCAATACTTGCTGTCAAAAGAGCCGGTTGTGTATTTGATGTCTGTTTCAACTCGGTCTCCGGTCCTTCAAATACAAGGTTGCTCAGCGAGAAACCCAATGTTTCATCTGCTGTGCGAAAAATCTCGGTTGCCGCAGGCACGGACTCATACGCGTCCTTGGCCATGCCTACAGCCTGTGATCCCTGTCCGGGAAATACAAATGCTATTTTACCCATCTCATTCATCTCCCAGATGTCTATTTTACCAAACGAGTACCGATGCACCCCATGTCAAACCGCCACCGAATCCAACCATCAGAACGGTATCTCCGGCTTTCATGCGACCTTCCTCCGCTGCTTCCACCAGAGCAAGCGGGATGGAAGCAGCAGATGTGTTTGCATACTTATCCACGTTGACTACAACCTTTTCTTCAGGAAGTTCAAGGCGTTGCATCGCAGATTGGATAATCCGAATATTCGCTTGGTGAGGAACAAACAGATCCACATCCGTACGCTCCATACCAGCCTTGCGTAATACCTCAATGGTAGCCGTCCCCATGACACGTACCGCAAACTTAAACACTTCACGACCGTTCATGTTGATGTAATGTTTTTTATTTTCAACGGTCTCTGCAGTAGCAGGCAGTCGGGAACCGCCGCCTTCCATCTGAAGAAGACTACCGCCAGCACCTTCGGCACCGAGATCGAATGCTTTGAATCCGCGACCTTCCGGAACTTCACCAACAACTACCGCCCCTGCTCCATCACCAAAGAGGACACAAGTGTTACGGTCTGTATAATCCGTAATACGAGACAAGCAGTCCGCACCAATGACAAGTGCATTGTTGTACATACCGCTTTGGATGAAGCTCGTAGCACTAGCCAAACCGTATACAAATCCGGAACAAGCAGCCGACAGATCAAATGCCGCGGCACCTTTTGCACCCAATTTGTCCTGCAAGATGCAGGCTGTCGATGGGAACGAAGAATCCGGAGTAATGGTTGCAACAATAATCAGATCAAGATCACTGCCCGTCATGCCTGCAGATTCAAGGGCTTTAATAGCCGCTTCATATGCCAGATCAGAAGTTGCCTGATCCGGTGCAGCGATGTGACGCTCTTTGATTCCTGTACGACTGACGATCCACTCGTCATTGGTATCGACCATTTTCTCCAGATCGCTATTTGTCAAAATTTTCTCAGGCACATATTTCCCTGTACCAATAATCCCTACTGGGCGCAAATTATTCATATCGTCACTCACTTCCCGCTAATTTCCTTAGATATGCTCTCTACCAGCTGATTCTGCACTGCAATCCGAGCTTGGCGCACAGCATTTTTGATGGCATTGCCATCAGCAGATCCATGACTTTTCACAACTAGTCTGCTCAAACCGAGGAGTGGCGCTCCGCCATGCTCCGTATAATCCAGCTTTCGTTTCAACCCACGCAGCTCAGGCATTAGTACAGCTGCAGCCAGTTTACTTTTGAGAGAAGATGAAAATTGTTCCTTAAGCAAGGCGAAAATGGCACCTGCTGTGCCTTCCAGCGACTTCAGCAGTATATTTCCTGCAAAACCGTCACATACAAGCACATCACAAGCACCAGTCAGCACATCACGTGCCTCAACATTACCGACAAAACGAATTGGGAGTTGTTCCAGTAAAGGGTATGCATGTTTGGTTAACTCATTTCCCTTGCCTGGCTCTGTTCCTACATTGAGCAAGCCCACTCGTGGGGACTGAATGCCCTGTACTTTTTGCCGATACAAACTGCCCATCAGGCCATATTGTGCAAGGTGCTCCGGTTTGGCATCCATATTCGCTCCTAGATCCAGCGCAAGCACACCTACATCATCAATCGTTGGAATCATAGGCGCAAGCGCAGGACGTTCAATGCCTGCCATGCGACCTACAACAAGCAACCCCGCTGTCATGAGCGCTCCAGTATTGCCCGCCGAGATCATCGCGTCCGCTTCGCCCTCTTTCAGCATGCGGCCTGCGACCACCATGGAGGCATCCTTCTTGCGACGCACTGCTTTGACGGGTTCATCATCCGAACCAATAACTTCGGAAGCATGCCGGACCGTAAGATTGGCAGGTCTAACACCTGACTGACTCAAAAGAGGTTCCAGCTTGGCTTCATCGCCGATCAGGACGATCTGTGTATCCGCCCATTCCGTGGCTGCGGCAATCGCACCTTCTACCGTTGATGCAGGTGCATTGTCGCCTCCCATGGCATCAATGACGATTTTCATTCCAAATGACCTCCTTCTCCGCTGTCTTCTCCACCTGAATGGTAGATTACAAAGTTGCCTTGAAACACCATTTCTTCACCTACATAAGTGAATACTTCCACTTTGGCTTTGCCCTTTTGACCCGGGATCGATCTCACATAAGCCTTTGCAATACATTTCTCTCCCAAATGAACCGAACGGACAAAGCGAATGTCTGCTGATGCAGTCAACGCGATCTCGTCATTAATAATCGCTACAGCCAAGGAGTTGGCCTGTGCAAAGACATAGTGTCCGCGTGCAATCCCTGTTCTGGAAAACACATGTTCTTCCTTAATCTCAAACAGGGAAATCCCGCTCTTATCCAGTTGCAGATCCACAATATCACCGATAATCTCATGCAAGGGCAACGAGCGTACCTGATCATACGAGAGCTCTGCCATCAGTTTCATCCGCTCCCGAAGTTCGGGTATTCCAAGTTCCAGCCTGTCAAGACGAATCGTCTGAATACTCACCTTCAATTGGCGTGTAAGTTCCTGATCCGTCACAAACGGGTTCTCTTCTATCATTCTGGTTAACTGCTGTTGCCTCTGTCTCTTCGGTACACGTTCGATGCCTGACACCCCCCGCTGTATCGTTTACGGAACCGTCCCGTCCGGCCAGTTCAACCATTCTTTCGTGTTGCTTCTATAGTTGCATCCCTGGTCACCAGGGTCGTTCTCAAACGGATTATGGTTCATCTATATGTAACGTCAAATCTTAGAACCTGGTACTAAACTATAGTATATCTCATCCCGTGTCAAAAAGAAAGACTGGCCTAACAAAAACAATTCACCCTTCTGGTGCAAGGATTTCATGCTTGTTAGCTCACTCTACCTACACTCTCTAATCCAAAAAAAGTAGCACCTCATCGAAATGAAGTGCTACTTAATGTCCAACTATTATTGAGAGATGATCTCTCTTGCTTTGTACGTTCCGCACACTTTGCACACGTGGTGACTAAGTTTAAGTTCGCCACATTGTTCACATTTCACCATGCCCGGTACAGCCAATTTAAAGTGAGTGCGACGTTTGTCGCGACGCGTCTTGGACGTTCTCCGTTGAGGTACTGCCATTATTCCCACCTCCTTATCAAAATCAACCTTTGCAGGTAGTCTTAAAATGTTCGATTTTCAATCATGCTCATTTAAAAAAATCCTTGAGCCCTGCAAGCCGCGGATCAATAACCTCGTTATCACAACCGCAGTCACCTTCGTTCAGCTCATGGCCACACTTGGGGCATAACCCTTTGCATGTATCGCTACATAGCGGTATAAACGGAAGATCCAGCAGAAAAGCTTCCTCGGCATAACCCTTCAGATCAACGCTATCTCCATCCACATAGAGCGTATCATCGTCTTCGTGTAATCCCTCTGGCTGTTTTCCCTGCTTGAATTGCTCATGAAAATCAATATGAAAATGTTCATTGATCGGCTTAAGACAACGGGAGCACAACATGTCCACTCCTACAGTCAGCTTGCCATGAACATCCACAACGTCACCTTCTCTGAATTCTGCAGATAAGTCCGCAGTCAGCGGGGTAACGGCTGTGATATCTTGTCGGTTAGAAACCAGTTCCTTGATTTCCCACTGTTCGTTAAACTTCAGGGGACCATCACTGGTAGCCACTTTACGAAATGGCATTAACATTTCCATCACTCCAAACGAAACCAATTTCATAATTCGTATCAAACGTATCACGACAGTTATACAGGTCAAGCCTGCTTTTGTAAAGCAATAAATCCTGACTGTATGTATTCTGACGAATCTTCGTTAAAAGTATTATGAAATTGACTTAACAAACAAAAATCATTATACCGATTTTTCAAGACGTTTGTCAACACTTTTAACTTTACACCCTATTTTAAAACCAATGGCCCAGAACCGTTTACTCCATCTGGTCTATTATAGACTCACTTCAAGATAAACTACAAGTCGTCATTTTAATTGTAGTTCCTTGCAAATAGCGGTCACATTTCCTTAACGTTTAGTGTGATCTATATCACACAGACCCGCTTGTCCCCTATCTATACTTGCTATAAACCGAAGCATGATCAGCTCCATGACCGATTTATTATCCAACTATTTCATATCATATCGGGAGGGAAAATGTATGTTAAGCGAGTACACAATTAGAGTCATTAAATCTACAGTACCCGTACTTGAAGTCCACGGCGAAGCGATCACACGCCATTTCTATGAAACGATGTTCGTAGCTCATCCGGAACTACTGAATATTTTCAATCATGCAAATCAGAAACAGGGACGACAGCAAGCCGCCCTCGCCAATATGGTATACACCGCTGCCCTGCATATCGATAATCTGTCCTCCATTCTGCCTGCCGTCCGGCAAGTTGCACATAAACATCGCAGTCTGGGTATCGTTCCCGAGCAATATGTGATTGTTGGCACCTATCTGCTTCAAGCCATCAAAGATGTACTTGGAGACGCGGCAACGGATGAAATTATCACGGCGTGGGGTGAAGCCTACAATGTCATTGCAGACGCCTTTATCGGGATCGAACAGAACATGTATACGGAAGCGGAAAACCAGACGGGTGACTGGGAAGGGTTCCGTACCTTCAAAGTTGCCAAGAAAGTGCAGGAAAGTGAAATCATCACCTCCTTTTACCTCGTTCCAGACGATGGTCAGCCCATTGCCAGTTATGAACCAGGACAATACATCAGTATCAAAATCAAACCAGAGGCACAGTCATTTACCCAGATTCGTCAGTATAGCCTTTCAGATACCCCGGGTAAACCCTACTATCGCATTTCCGTTAAACGTGAGCGAGGTGTATTAGAGCGCCCTGACGGAGTTATATCCACGTATCTCCACGATCACATTGAAGAAGGCAGTCTGGTGGAGCTATCCGCTCCTGCTGGGGACTTCACGCTGAATGCAGACGATAAACGACCTGTTGTTCTCCTGAGTGGTGGTGTCGGTCTAACGCCCATGATCAGTATGTTAAATACGCTGGTTAACTTGAATGAAAATCGCAACATTACATTTTTGCATGCAAGTCCCAATGGTCAATCGCACGCGTTCCGTGATCATGTGAACAGTCTGGCCAAACGCAATCAGGGCGTTAAAGCTTATTATTGTTATACTCAACCTGAGAATGCTGATCGTGAAAATGAGTGTTTTCATAAGGAAGGTTATATGGATGCGGTCTGGCTTCGTCAAGTGATTGATGAACTGGATTCCACTTATTATCTGTGCGGACCGGTTTCGTTCATGCGGGCAGTGTATACGGAACTTCAGGCGCTTGGTGTTGCATCGGACAACATTCATTATGAATTTTTTGGGCCGAAAGCAAGTCTATCTCCCACGCCGGAAAGTGTCTAAGCGTGCTGATTTATTAAGTTGAAGAGGTCGTTCTCCGATTATCGAAAATGTGTAATATACAATAGATTTGCAGGCACAGTCTGACATTCGTTGATGTTGGATTTGTGCCTTTTTCTTGTCTGAATTGGTGCATGATTTGATCTAATACATGACATCCCCTATGATGGAATGGATGTTATACATACTCGGTTATCCAATCGAAAGGAGTACGTCTAATCATGAAAGCCGTAGGCGTCATTGTTGAATATAACCCCTTGCACAATGGGCATGTCTATCATTTGCAAGAAGCACGGCGGCTAAGCGGCGCAGACGCCGTTGTTGCGGTCATGAGCGGCCCTTTTCTCCAGCGTGGCGAACCCGCCATCGTGGGTAAAAGGGCGCGCACCGAGATGGCGCTGCACGCAGGCGCGGATCTCGTGCTTGAACTGCCGGTGGCTTACGCAGTCCAACCGGCCGAGTGGTTTGCCTTCGGTGCGGTCTCGCTGCTGCACCGCACCGGCGTTGTGGACTCGCTCTGCTTTGGCAGCGAGTCCGGCGACCTGGACAGCCTGCAGCGCATTGCGCGCGTGCTGGCTGTGGAGCCCGCAGGGATGCGCGAGGACATCGCGCGCCGCCTGCGGGAAGGCGCCAGCTACCCCGCCGCGTACGCAGGCGCGGCGGCGGCGCTGGCGCCCGGCGGCGTCGATGCTCACGACGCCGCTGCACTGCTGGAGCAGCCCAACAATTCGCTTGGGCTGCACTACCTGATCGCGCTGCAACGACTTGGCAGCGCGATCCAGCCCTTTACGGCGGCGCGTACCGGTGCCGCGTATCATGAGGCGACGCCCGGGCCGGGGGCGATCGCCAGTGCCACAGCCGTCCGCCGCCTGCTGATGGCGGACGGACCCAACGCCGCCGCGCCATACGTGCCGGCGGCAACCCTTGCCATTCTGCATCGCGAATGGCAGGAAGGGCGCGCTCCCATACACTGGGAGCGCTTTGCGCAGCCGCTGTTGCACCTTGCGGCCACCCGCCGCGCCTCCGAGCTGGAACGCATCGCCGAAGTCACGGAAGGCCTGGAACACCGGCTGAGCCGTGCACTCGCTCAGCTCCCGGAGCCTTCAGTCGAAGCACTCCTGAATGCAATGAAGACCAAACGATACACACGCACCAAACTCCAGCGTATGCTCGCCCACTTGCTCCTGAATCACACCAAAGCCGAGTGTTCACCAGAGCAATTGGCTGCCGGACCTGGATATCTCCGAGTCCTCGGATTTAATACTCAAGGGCAGAGCCTACTTAAACAAATGAAGAAGACTGCGTCGCTTCCTGTTGTACTGAAACCGTCGACGTTCACACACAATCAACTTGAACTGGATATACAAGCTCAGGTTGCGTATGGGCTCGCTTGGGAGCATAAGGACACACGCAAGATGTTCAGTGACTACTATGAGTCGCCTGTGAGACTGTAATCCGCTTTTGACCATAAGGCTTCATCTCTATAGAGCTTTTTATTCCATCATCAAACAGATCATTGATATCCACTATTCCACACTCAACTATACAATTGAAATATCCCCTTGCTGCGCGCCGCTCAGGCACCTCGCAACAAGGGGATTTCCTTATTCACTTCTCTTATTCTCTTCTCTTGTTCTCTTAATTCTTGTTCTCTTATAACTTTTGGGTATCTCTACCCCTTTAGGTCTAGTGAGTCTGTTGATCTTCTCAAATCTCTTGATCACACTTCATTCCACTGTAATCAATTATTCCGATTTCATCCGTTCTTTATCCATCCGGTTCAACGTTGGCTCGATCTCTTCCCGCCCGTTTAAAATCCTATGATTTTACGGACAAGGTTTTCAAATAAGCCAGCGCATCATCCACCGTGCTCACAGGCACAAGTTTCATTTTGGTGCCGATCTGTTCAGCCTTGGCTGCTGCTTCCTTATAGTTATCCTTCGGCACAAAGAATATCTCTGCTTCTTTCCGATCAGCGGCTACAATCTTGTGTACTACACCACCAATGGCACCCACCACACCGTCCTTGGTAATGGTGCCTGTACCCGCAATTCGATGCCCCTTGGTCAGATCTCCAGGTGTTAACTGGTTATAGATCTCCAACGTAAACATCAAGCCGGCAGACGGGCCACCAACCTGAGTGTCGGTAAAGGAGATCTGTTTGTCTGGCTCTTCAGCTTTCACCTTCTGAACCGTACCAATCATTACTCCGAGTCCCGGGCGGGTTTCACCCGTTTTACTGTCTTTTACCTGAATCAGTTTCACGTCCCGGCTAATGGTCTCTCCACCACGTTCCAGTTGCATTTCAACCGTATCTCCGACCTTTTTATCTTTTAACTCGGCAGAAAGCACGGTATTATCCGGCGTAGCTGTTCCGTTCACTCCCAGAATGATATCTCCCGGAGCAATGTCTCCTTCCGGTTTTGGATCTTCGGACAGTCCAAATACAAAGATATGTTCAGGTACAATAGAGTAAGTCACACCAGCCTGCTCATATGCAGCCTCCATTGCGGAGGATTGTGAGTCACTCATGAACCACACCTGTTCGGCAGAGTATTCCGCTTCGCTTTTGCCGCGCAGTCGGTCTTCCTTTTTATCCACTTGAGCATTTTTATTGAACAGAGAGGTTCCTAGCAAAAACACATTGGCATATGTTGCCGACACGGTTGTCATCATGAACACACCGTGTTCTTCCTGGTCTCCACCCTTAACGGTTACCATTGGTTTTACTTCATCTGCACTGCCAGGCATATATATGATATACGGCGTTGGCATGTACACGGCAACATAGACGACCAGAGCCACCACGATCACAAAGATCGAAGCTCTGAATCCGCCAGATTTCCGAATCCGATTCATCGCATGAGCCTCCGTTCTTTGTATCTCTATATAAGCTGAACTCTACACTAATCAGCGATCGTAATTCCATCTTGTTTAATCATTTTTTTCAAGTCTAACACTCTGGTCCTTGTGCATACAATGGTACAGGCCGGATAGGCCGCTGTATACAATAGCCTGTCCGGTCAAGGCCGAACCGCCCTTCGGGCGTCATTCGGCCGTCCATAACGATTCAGATGCCAAATCGGCGTTATCTGATATGAGGTGAAACGATGACATTACAGAGCGAGGTTAGAGATTCTGGCCCGTTACGAACGATAATGCTAAGTACCGGCGCTTTAATGTTGGTCATTGCGGTAGTTGCTTCCCCCAAAGAAGCATTTGATGCCTCTATTCAAGGTCTGGATATATGGTGGAAAATCATCTTCCCTGCCATGCTCCCGTTCCTCATGTTATCCCAAATGCTCACTGCGTCTGGTTTCACCCACGCGATCGGCGCCTTGCTCGGACCGTTAATGCAACGCTGGTTCAGACTTCCAGGCAACGCAGGTCTGGCAATTGCCGTTGGCATGTGCGGCGGATTCCCCGCAGGAGCAGATGCGGTATCCCGTTTATTTCAGGATAGACAAATTACCGCCAAGCAGGCGGTTGTCCTTGCGGCGGCATCTCATTTTGCCAATCCAATGATGATCATACTGGTCGTTGGTGCTGCTTTTCTTCACCAGCCAGCGGCCGGATATTTTCTACTCGTGGTCCACTGGATCAGCGGCTGGATTGCTGCCATTCTTGCCACACGTCTCCTGCCAGCACCGGGTAACCAGAAAGACAGAGTTAGCTCGACAGCCGTACAAGCAGATAACAGCTCTCTTGATTCTCAGCCTGCAAGTCCTACAAGTTCCACAGCTCGCTCATCTGCACCCCACCACGCAACGAACAAACGACGCAGTATATGGTCTGATATGATGATTGCAGCGAGGGAAGCCCATCGTCGTGATGGAAGAGGATTTGGCAAACTTCTCGGTGACACCGTATCCCAAGCTGTGCAGACCTTAATGATGACTGGGGGATACATGATCGGTTTTGCCGTATTTATCCGGTTGGTCTCCCTTTATCTAACTCCTGGGTCCTCTGCTGCGCTGTGGCCAGCCTTCTTCGAGCTTCACCTCGGCACCTATCATTTGAGCCAGACTTCATTAACACCCATGCTGCTCATGTCTCTACTTGCAGCCGTTCTGGGATGGGGTGGTTTATGCTCCCATCTGCAAGTCTCTGCTGTCTTGAAAACAACTGGTCCGGGCAGCAAATCGATGTTGTACTTTGCTGGAGTTCGTCTGACTCATGGATTAATCGCCTTTTTCATCAGTCTGTTCCTATGGATGCCGTTCAGCCGTTATAGCACAGAAGTCTGGACCACATTACAGACGAATGCAGAGCAGGACCTCTCAACACCATTCGGTTGGCTATTCATACATAGTCCAGGTAACACATACACGATCAACACCATTTGGAGTGTCTTCCCTGCTGCATGCATGGGTCTTGCGTTACTTCTTGCAGTCATGGTTAGTCTATCAGGTCTTACCTTCTGGTTTAACCGCCGGTTTTCTCGCTGATTTTCTGACGGAGCGCAGCTTCCACTTCAGGTGAGACAAGATCTGTAACATCTCCATGATAATGAGCGATTTCTTTGACGATGCTGGAACTTAAATAGGAATACTTCGGATTTGTCATCATAAATATGGTTTCCGCATCCGGGTTCAACTTGCTATTGGTCGACGCCAATTGCAACTCGTATTCAAAATCAGTTACCGAGCGTATACCACGAACGATGACCTGAGCTTCCTTTTGCCGGACGTAATTGGCTGTCAGATCGCGGAAACTGTCCACTTCGACATTCGGTAGATGGCGGGTTACTTCCGTAATCAGTTCCTTGCGTTCCTCCACCGTAAACAGCGGATTTTTGCTCATATTGTTCAACACAGCCACAATGACGCGATCAAATTGCTTCGACGCTCTGGCGATAATATCCAGATGCCCCATCGTTACGGGATCAAAACTTCCAGGATATACGGCGATCCGTTCCTGTCGATGTATCATTTCAGTCATGAGGAGCCTCCTCTTCCGGTGTAATGGATTCTCCATCTTCAACTGCTTCTGGCGCATAATAATAGATGGATACTGCCGTCTCCCCATACAAAGCCTTGCGCGTTTGTTCAAACGGGCCGAATTGCTCAGGGTAATCATGTTTGGATTCATATTCAAGCACGATGGTTGCTTCGGGTTCCAAAAGTTCCAGTTCGTGCATGGTTAGCATCAACTCGTGCCCGTTCTTCATGCGATATGGCGGGTCGAGAAACACCAGATCAAACGTTGTGCCTCGTTTGGCGAGTGCCTTCAATGCCCGACCTGCATCATTACGATATACAGCCGCCTGGTCTTCCAGCTTGGTTGCCTTCAGATTCAAGCGGATAACTTCAATACTTTTCGATTCCAAATCAACAAAAACAGCCTTGTCCATGCCGCGGCTCAGCGCCTCAATACCGAGACCTCCACTGCCTGCAAACAGATCCAATGCTGTGCCGCCCTCAAAATAAGGACCAACCATGCTAAATAACGCTTCCTTCACCTTGTCGGTGGTCGGCCGCGTACCCGTGCCAGGAACAGCCTTCAGCGGCCTGCCTTTTGCACTCCCAGATACCACTCTCACTTGACGAGTCACCTTTTCTCTATGTAAGTTTATTGATACGACTATCGTACCACACTCGGGTTCAGTTTGAAAAATGTGGGGTCTTCATTTCCCTTGGAAAATTGTTGACGAATTGTTGACGCATATGTATAAAAAGGAAACAATCGGGCGATTCTATAATTATCGACATCACAAGTGTCGTAGACAACCGCGGAGAAGACTTACGTTTCCCCATAAGCTCTTCGTCCGGTTTCTCCTCTCCCATGAAAAAGAAGCTCTCGAAAGAGGGCTTCTTTTTGTTGTTTATGTTTTCATTTATTTTGCTAGTTATACTTTTCTTCAAATTCACTTATGTCGGCTTGCTCTTCGGTCTGCAACCATCCAATCTCCCTCAGCCACATGCCCATATCTGCGATAAACTCATTCACGTTTAGATGTTCAATCTTGTACTTCGGGATCTTTTCACTCAAAAAAGCATAAAACTCATGGCTTAAGACATACCGTTGTTTGCTTTTGCTTAATGCCTTATACCGATCCTCGCTGACAACCAGATCAAAATAGATGACATTCTCCTTCTTCACATGCCTGACCGTGGACCTTCTCTCGTATTCCTCAGGGAGACACCTGAAAACAAAGAATAGTTCAATATCAACTATTTGATATTTGCTTTCTGCTTGATCAAAAACAGGCTGCAACTCATCCGATAGATTGGCAACCCGCGTTAAACCTGAAGTATCTATCGATTTGCCAATAATCATAATTGAACTCCTCCCTATTCATTTTCACCATTCATAATGCAACTAAAAAAGGTTGACTAGTGATGTAATCTCCGTCAACCTTTCCTATGTTCATCCTTCTTGTGCCTTACCCCAACATAGCAAGATCTTACGAGTTCAGCTCTCGATGTTTTCGATTGGAAAGTCGTAAATTGATCAATGGAATGATAAGTAAAACAACCGGCAAGAGAAGATTTATCGAACCCGTCTTAATCATCATGAAGGTAATAAACAGCACGGCGAGCCAGGTTATAATCTCCATCATTTCATATTTGGTTAACGTCAGCTTGAAAGCTTTTTTCGAAATGAAACGAATCAAGAAATAAGCGATCAAGCTATAGAACAGGACCATTCCCAAGATAGCAACAAGGATTATGAGGTACATATCCACCATAAAAATCTCACCCGACTCTTATATATTTTCCTTAATTTTACCATATAAGCAATAGGGTGTCATTCCAAATTCCGCACCAGCGTTCCTTCAAGACTGCGATTTACGCTTTACTTCTCTTCTACAACAATCGTTGCATTATAGATCACAACACGTTTCCCATTGAGATCAAATAATACTTTATTGCCGTATTCCGTATCTTCCACGTCAATTTTGCCATCATAGGTCTGAATCAATTCACCATTGTTGCTGTACACTTTAACAACCCTCTCCAGGCCACCCGAGTTATTGGACCTCATCGTTTTGAGTGCACGTTCACCTGAAGCGGTATTGAAATACCATATGAAACATCCAACTATGATGCCCAAGAAGACTAACACCGTCACCCATATACCTGTCTTTGCTTTTTTACTCATCTTGAACCCCCCTCTTATGTTTCCTGTCTCGTACATTACGAGGTTGGAGAGAGAACGGTTTCATACAATGCCTCTCAAGCTGTTCGTTGACATAACAAAACAGAGGCCTCCGATGAGCGAAGACCTCTGTTCTTTATAGTATACATTCTTTATTCTGTACGATCCTTTACTTACAATGCACGAATGACAAATTCAAATGTCAGTTCGCCGTCTGAAGGGATCAGGTATTCCGGATGAACCGGAGCACCCCAGCTGTCATCACCGCCAACACCCATTTGTTTACCCGCTACAGTCACGACCGTATAGTGTACAGGAGGCAATTCGTACGCATGTTGTGCATTCTCTAGCTCAGATGCCGTATATGGTGATACATTCAGCTCAACCGGGGTTCCGGATGCTTCAATTTTGAAGCCACGTCCAGCGTTGTCAGTCAATTTCGCCCAACGCACCCCAGTGCGGTTACCTGATTCCTGTGGTACCAGATATGGAGCCATAGTATCAGCTACCTTGCTGCCGTGGATACCGAGACGTGCGCCAAATGCGCGATCTGCATAGTTTTCTTCGGGTCCCATCGCGAGCCATTCCACGTTTTCGAAGTCAGGTGATGTTCTGAAGGACAATGCATGAATTGGCAGGTTTGGCAATCCGGCTGTACCTTTGTACGTATTATGCACACGTACGCTTCCATCTGCATGAACGGTATATACCACTTTCACTAGTACATCCTCCGAAATGTTGAGCTTGTACGTAAATTCGATCCGGTATTGATCCGGTTTCTGTTCCGCTTTCCACTCTACAGAACGTGGCATCAGGCTCGCTGCATACCAGGCGCCCAGTTCGAAGCCCATCGCCATACCTTTGTCATTATCCGTCATTGCACGCCAGAAGAGCGGTGTAGGTGGTACAGCAATCGTCTCACGACCAGACAATTTCAGGGAAACCAGTGTCCCAAACTGTTTGGAGAATAGCGCATGTGTCTTGCCAGCACGAACACCGATGTTAACGTCACCTTCGATAACTTGTACATCACTTACAAGGTTCAAGTCGACTTCAACTGCATCATTCACCTGATCCTGTGTGAAAATAAACTGTCCAAATGCCACTTCTTCGCCTTTGTCAGCCCACATTGTAGCTTCTTTTAACACAAATGCAGTGTTCACAGCGTACTCGGCGCCAGCCAGAGCTTCTGCACCCAGCGGAAGTTTCACTACCGTCTCGCTTTGGGCATCCACGTTCACTTCCAATGTTCCACGCAACACTTCATGTCCCTCGCGCTCCAGGCTGTATACCAGTTCCAGCGCAGATGTATCTGCGAACAGATTACCGTTCACAATTTTAACACCTTCACGATCCGGGAACAGCTTGATGTTCTGGTAAAGGAATTTGACCTCCTGCATTTTCGCAGTTACTTTACGGTCAGCATGGACGATACCGTTGCCACAGAACGAATAGTCTGATGGACGATCACCAAAATCTCCACCATAAGCGAGGAACTCTTTGCCGTAACGATCTTTTTTATAAATGGATTGGTCGATGTAATCCCAGATGAATCCACCTTGATACATCGGATATTTGTCTTCCAACTCCGTATATTTGTGCATACCACCAATAGAGTTACCCATGGCATGCATGTACTCACAGCTTATATACGGCTTGGTCGGGTTTGCATTCAGGAATTCCTCAATATCCGCCGGTTTGGCATACATGCGGGTCTCCATATCACTTGTCTCATCGAAACGACGATCATGGAATACACCTTCATAATGTACCAGACGTGTTGGATCAGCCGATTTGAAGTATTGGGATACTTTGTAGATGACTTCACCACCATGTGATTCATTACCACAAGACCAGATCAGAATGGACGGATGGTTTTTGTCACGCTCCACCATGGATACAGCGCGGTCCATAACGATATCATGCCATTCCGGTTTGTCACCTGGAATAACCCATGAAGGCTCAACAGCACCAAGTTTCTGCCAAGATCCGTGTGTCTCCAGGTTCATCTCGTCAATAACATAAAGTCCGTATTCATCACACAACTCATACCAAAGACTTTGGTTTGGATAGTGTGACGTACGTACGGCATTCATGTTGTTCTGTTTGATGGTACGAACATCCCACAGCATATCTTCCTTCGTAACCGCACGTCCACGACGCGGGTTGAACTCATGACGATTCACACCTTTGAATACGATACGTTTACCGTTGATGTGCATTACTTTATCAATCATTTCAAATGTCCGGAAACCAACGGCTTGAGGAACTACCTCAACCAGTGTACCCGCAGCATCATATACACGAATATAGAGACGGTACAAGTATGGAATCTCTGCGCTCCACAGGTTCACTGTACCGATATCTTCACGAAGACTTACTTGTCCATCGTTAACCTTGGATTCAAACGTTTTAACGGTATTACCTTCACGATCACGAAGTTCAGCCTCTACTCGCGCTCCAGCAACCTCTTTTCCTTCCAGTTTCAAATCTAGTTGCAATGTACCGTTGGTATAAGACTTGTCCAGATCTGTGCGAACATGAACATCACGTACGTGTGCAGTTGGGACCGTATACAGATACACATCTCTGAAAATGCCGGAGAAACGCCAGAAATCCTGGTCTTCCAGCCAGCTGCCTGTGCTGCGTTGATACACCTCAACTGCGAGTTTGTTCTCTCCATCCTGAAGGAATGGCGTCAGGTCAAAGTCAGATGGCGTAAAGCTGTCTTCCCCGTATCCTACAAATTGTCCGTTAAGCCATACATAGAATGCAGACTCTACACCTTGGAAAGAAATATATACCGGATTCGACTCCCAACCTGTCGGCAGGTGGAATGTGCGAATGTAACTGCCAACCGGATTTTTATCCTGTGGTAATGCCGGTGGACGAATTTCGTTCAAGCCATCCCAAGGATATTGTGTATTTACATATTGAATCTGTCCGTATCCTTGAAGTTGGATATGCCCCGGAACTTCAATATCATCCCAGCCTTCACTGGAAAAATCGGATGTATAGAAAAACTCAGAACGGCTGTCTGGACGAATTGCATAGTTGAATTTCCACGTACCATTCAGATCATAACGCATGGACATCGCGCCTGAACCTACAGCCTCGTCCATTGTTTGGTAATAACGGTGATCGGAATAGGCATGAAGACGGTTCACCTCAAATACACTTACGTCCCCCAACCAGTTGATATCTGCCTTTGTTGCTTTCATCGGCTCTCTCTCCCTTTAAAACGTTATAGTTTGACTTATTCAAGGTTTACGCTGGATTTCCTTTTGCTTTACATAAACAAAAAAGACAGAGGTACGCCATAACAGCGCCCTCTCTTCTTTCCTGCATCCGTCATTTGCACGGATTATGCTGTTTTCATTACTTCACGGAACCTACCATACCTGCAACAAAATGTTTCTGCATGATGAAGAAAACGATTGCTGTAG
Source organism: Paenibacillus amylolyticus (assembly GCF_047302515.1). Classification (GTDB taxonomy): domain Bacteria; phylum Bacillota; class Bacilli; order Paenibacillales; family Paenibacillaceae; genus Paenibacillus; species Paenibacillus amylolyticus_G. Next base: position 3,521,647 of record NZ_CP168019.1, read on the forward strand.
GCAGTGTTGCAATCACGATTGCTGTCATGATTACTCCGTAATCCGGAGAATAACCAGCACCCAGATTTGAGATCAACAGTGGAATCGTTTGTTGGTCAGGTGTTTGCAATACAATGAGTGGCCACAGATAGTTGTTCCAGCTACTCATGAATGTAATGATTGCTGCCGCTGCATATGTTGTTTTCATGGTTGGCATATAGATCTTCAAGAAGATGCCGAGTTCACTCAAACCATCAATACGTCCAGCTTCCAGCAAATCTTTCGGGAACATTTTGGTGTTCTGACGGAAGAAAAAGATCAGGAACGCTGTTGCGATGGTTGGCAGGATAACTGCTGCCATCGTGTTGATTCCGATAACCGGTGCAACTCCCGAGATTGTTGCAAACATACGATACAGTGGAACCATGATCGCTGCAAACGGGATCATCATGGATAACAACAGAATATTAAACACGATATCACGGGACTTCGTGCGATATACCTCGAAGCCATAACCTGCCATGGAACCAATAAACAGTGCCAAGACAGTGGAGATTACAGAGATAATCGCCGAGTTTCCGAGAGCCTGTACCAGATTTGTCGAATCAATCAGTTTGTTGAAGTTATCAATAAAAGCTGACCCGGGCAGCAGTCTACCCTTGGTTACATCAACTGATGCATTTGTTGAACTGACCAGCATCCAGAAGAAAGGGAAAATGGATACAAAGGCGACGATGGATAGGAACACATACGTGAAAATCCGTTTTGCTTTAGCTTTAGCCATTTTTATTATCACCTGCCACTTTAAACTGGATGATGGACAATACAATAATCAAGATTACGATGGAATATGACACTGTTGCTGCATAACCGAAGTCCGGTGAATATTTGAACGAAAGGTTGTAGATGTATTGTGAAATCGACATGGTCGCATTACCTGGACCACCTTTGGTAATATTCATGATCTCATCAAAGATTTGCAATGTACCAATCGTTGATGTGATGGACGTGAAGAGGATAATCGGTTTAAGCAAAGGTACAGTGATTTTGAAGAATTGTGTAAAAGCATTCGCTCCGTCAATTCTTGCAGCTTCATAGATCGATTGATCGATGTTTTGCAGGGATGACAGATAGAAAATCATGTTATATCCGGTCCAACGCCAAGTAACGGCGATTATGATCGTAATTTTAGCCCAGAACGGGTCTGTGATCCATTGAATTGGATCGCCAATAATGTGCAAGCCCATCAGGAATTGATTCACCATTCCATCTGGTGCGAACAAATATTTGAATACAACAGAGTACGCTACCAATGAAGTTACACAAGGCAAGAAAATCGCTGTACGGAAGAAGCTCCGGAAACGTAGTGTGCTGTCATTCAGCAACACGGAAATAAACAAACCAAGAATAATCATTACAGGCACTTGAATAATCAAGTAGATAAATGTATTCGATAATGCTGTACGGAATGTTGTATCAACTAACAATCTTTTGTAGTTAGAAAGGCCCGAAAATTCAAGATTGGCTCCTACACCAGACTTGAACGATAAGAGCAGCGCTTGAATCATCGGGTAGAAGTAAAATGCAACAATCCCGACAACAGCCAGCAAAACAAAAGCCCATCCAGTCAAATTATTTTTCTTTTGGAGACTGTCTCCTGTATTCATGGCTTTCACAGTATGGCTCCTCTCTCTCCATGGAACATGGGTAGAACCCACGGAGCCTCTCGCCATATCCGGTTCGACTTGCGCCGGACATGGGAGACGGCTCCGATGTTTCCTAGGGTTCTATAAGTTACCTTGGGTATCTTAGTTTAATTGTGCTTCAGCTTGTTTTTGTGCATCAGCCAGAACGTCATCGATTGATTTACCGTTCAGGAATGCTTGCATTTCTACAACCAGAATATCTTCAATGGCATATGTGTTGATACCATAGTTTACGCTTGGAATTTCTTTCGTCCAATTCGCAAAGTCTGTGAAGATTTTTTGTCCGCCGAAGTACTCGTCTGCTTTTGCATAAGCTTCGCCATCAACTGCTGGTTTGTACGTACCAATTGCGCCGATGTTGTTCAACAGATCTTGATACAATTGTTTGTCAGAACCAAATGTTTTTGCTACAAAATCAGCTGCTTGATCTGCACCAGGAACGTTGTTCATAACATACCAAGAGCTACCACCCAAGTTCGATGCGTGAACAGAGTTTGGTTGACCAGCCATTTTCGGTATTGGAGCTACAGCCCATTTACCGGATTGGGAAGCTTCTTGACGTACAGATGGTGAGAACCAGTTACCTGTAGGAATTGTTGCTACGCTACCGTTATTGGCGTTGGCAACGAATTGACTCCAGTCAGAGTGCAATTTAACAATGTTGGCATCCATCATTGCTTTGTAAGTAATAAACGCTTCTTTCAGAGCAGCATTATTAGCAATGTCAGGTGTTTTACCATCTTCTGCGGAATACCATTTACCTGCAGTTTGGATCATCATACGAATCAAACCAAGGTCATTCGGGTCAAGAGAAAGAAGCTCTTTACCTGTTTTAGCTTTTACGTCTTTACCAATTTGGATGTAGTCATCCCAAGTGATGTCTTGCAGGTCAGCTGCTTTGTAGCCAGCTTGCTCCAGCAGGTCTGTTCTGTAGTACAAACCAGCAACGCCGGAGTCAAATGGTACTCCGTATTGTTTGCCATCAAACGCTGTTGGTCCGAGTTTGTAATCAGCAAAATCGGAAGCCGTAATACTGGAAGACAGATCTTTGAACGCATCAGGATAAGCATTCAGAAAGCTTTGTGAACGATAGTCTTCAATCAGAACTACGTTTGGAAGACCGCTGGCAGTTCCGGAGTTAAGACCTGTGTTCAGTTTCTGAATGATATCAGCTTGAGCGTATTCAATGATGTTAATTTTCACATCAGGATTTGCTTTTTGATATGCTTCTTTTGCTGTTTCCATTGCAGCTACGTTAAAAGCTTTGTCCCAAGCCCAGACCGTAATTTCATTTGTTTTTTCGTCACCACCACTAGCGGAATTACCTCCGCCACCGGATGAACATGCGGACAACAGCAGTACTGTAACGAGCATCAATACCCACATTTTTTTCAAAACATTCAACTCCCCTTCAACCTCTTTGTGTGTAATTTGTTTGCGTTTTCTGAAAGCGGTTGCTTTCGATATATTCATCTTATCATTCCCATATCTCCATTCGTTAGTAATAATTTTGTACGGATTTGTCATCTTATTGCCACAATGAAAACCTTTACAGAAACCGCTTGCATTAAATTTGGTTTTTTGTAATTTCTTTTGATTTTGTAATTTCTTGATCTTGAAATAGTACAAAAATGATTTCACCCGATTTACCTCTGACACGTGAAAATCCCCCGCCTCTGTATAAAACAGAAGCGAGGGATCTCGATTTTAAGTGTATTCAATCGAATCGGGTTTCGATTCAACTCGTGATTAAAGGCAGTGTAACGGTCACTCTCGTTCCTTCCCCAACCGTACTCATAATGGTGACCCCATAAGGTGAACCATATAATAACTCAATACGGTCATGGACATTGCGAATCCCGATACCGCTGAATAGTTGACGATTGTTCTTTGGATTGGGCAACGTTTCTCCCATGACAAGCCCTTCAATTCCATCCCCATTGTCCATAATCTCACAGATGAGTGATTCTCCCGCTCTGGAAACCATGACATGAATCGTACCCGTTTCTTTCTTGATGAATCCATGGAAAAATGCATTCTCGATAAACGGCTGGATCACCAGTTTGGGTACATGATAGTGTGTACAATCCGGAGCAACGTAGAAAGCTGCTTTGATCCGACCACCATATCTGACGTGATTAATGAAGACATAATTTTTCAAATTCTCGACTTCTTGTTCCACGGTAACAGTCTGACTCACATCACTGATCGTATTTTGCAACAATCCAATTAATGCGTTAATGGTCTCCGCAGCCCTGTCTTTGTTGCCTTGTTGCACCAGAACTTTGACAGATGCAAGTGTATTATACAAGAAGTGAGGATTAATCTGACTCTGTAATGCCGCAAGCTCTGCGTTCCGTTGTTCATGCTGTGTCTGTACTAACTGATCCACATAATCATGCAGTTCATCAAGCATGTAATTGTAAGCATGACCAAGCTGCCTGCTCTCGTAGCTTCCGCTCACCGGAATATAGTTGTCCAGATCACTTTTTGTAATGTTGGACATCTGCTTCACAAGTCTGCGCAGTGACTTGGTAATCTGGCTGGTGATGAGAAACACAAGGATGAGTGCCCCCACAACGATAGCTGCACAGATCAGGGCAACCGTCTTCATGTCGATAAGTTGACCCATCGCCAGATCCTTATCCACTACATTGACAATATAAAACCGATAGAACGGTAAATACTCGGATAACACAACGCTATCCTGATCCATCACACGAGCATTAATACTTCTCGGAGAGTTGTTGTTCATTTCTCGGGCATAAGATAGCAAATCCAGCTGAGTTGTTCCGATCCAGTCTTCACGATTCGATGATACAATCTCACCTTTTTCATTCATAATGACCACATCATTGCCACGACTTGTAAAGCTGCTATAAAATTGCCGGAATATGTCTTCTCTCATCGTGACATAAAGCGTACCGTATATCCGGCTGCGTGTTCGGTCCGTCAACGCTTTCGTCGCAGAGATCATCTGCTGACTCCCGAGCGTTGCCTCGTTTTGGTAAACATCAAAGATAAGACGACTCGGCGTCTCAGCGGCTTCCATCGTAATTGGCTCCTGCTTCAATTCATCCACGGACAACTGAAGGTGAGCACGATTCGTGGAATAGCTCCGTCCATTAATCCCGATAATTGTTATCCCGACTTCGTAGGATTCTGTGATGGATTGAATTCGATCCATCGTTTCCCTCATACTATAGAAGGATTTGGCCATCGTGAGGGAATCGGCATCTCCTTCGGACAGGAATCCTCGGATCGATCCACTCTGCGTCACATTATTCGATACGGCAGCAATGGCCTCATTAAAGGATTCAAAATTTGTCTTGATCTGATTAAGCACCTTGGAGTTTGTGATACTGAACGTCTCAGTAAACAGATTGGTTGACATGTGAATGGTCGTCCATAAGATGAGTACAGAAACGAGGACAATACTGACTACCATAACCAGAAACAACTTGGGAAACAATCCGAGACGAGATAATTGGTTCATCCATTTCTTCATGATCTTATCCTTCTGACTTTATGCCCAGAATTTGCGCCGGTATCGGCTTGGTGATAATCCGGTGAATTTTTTGAACACTTTGCAAAAGTAACTATGATCGGAATAGCCTACCATACTGCTTATCTCAGAGATCGTTACATCATCGGATCGGAGCAGTTCCTCGGCTTTTTCAATCCTAATTTTATTTAAGTATTCATTAAATCCTTCTTTTTTGTGAGATGAGAAATAACTGGATAAATACGATGGATTAAAATGAAAATGCTTGGCTACTTCAGCAAGGCCGAGCGGCTGATCAAAGTGCTCATGCATGTAATCCAGCAGCATCTTCATGTTGGGATCACTTCGTTTTCCACCCGCACCAACGGTGCACTCCTGAACTTCCGTCATGAATTGATCAAGCACAGTCATGACTTCGTCCAGACTCGAAGCCCCATCCACATTTTTAAAATACGTATATTTGCTCTCTTCCAGCCCGGCAGACTGGACATCCATATCCGCGAGGGTAATGGTCACGTTGAAGATCAAGTTACCGAGAAATGATTTGATCTCAAACACATCGGCAATATAATCCCGCCCAAGTGTTTTTGCATGTTCCTGTAAATACTCCCTTGCCGCTTCGACCCGGTTACGCTTCACATGCTGCAAAAACATATTCACATTAAACTGGTAACCTGCGGGATGCATTGGAGGCAGTTCACCATACACCAGGATTGATCGATCCTTATAATAGAAACGATACTCAATCAGCTTAATCAGGCGTTCCCGGTAAACAACACCCATCTGTTCAAATGAAGTAAAGCTTTCACTAAGCACCCAACCAGGACTGCCTTCTCCTGCTGCATTTTCACTGGCCAACTGTCTGATCCGTTCAAGCATCCATTCATCTCTCGCAGGATCGACATTAAGAAGCATCACAGGTAATGTACCCTCTGCGGGAACCATTGCACATTCTACTTCCGGCAGATCACTGCGGAGCTTGGATTCAATCTGTTCCTGATCCATCTTCAGTGGATTCCCTCCAGCACCCACGGGTTTATACACAAGCAAGCGAAAGGATTCATACGGAAAGGTATCTCGAATGATCGGCATTTCGCTATCTTCATCCAGTGTAAATCCGGACAGCATCTTCTCCATCAGTTGTCCAAGTCTCCAGCCATCGTGCGACGGCTCGAACTGTAGCTCCGGAATTTTACCCGCTGTGCGTTGAAGGACTTGCAATAATTCATTTGTATCCAGCTTGGGTTTCAGTATATAATCGGCTGCCCCGTGCTGAAGCGTTGAACGTACATACTCGAATTCACTGAAGCTGCTAAGTACAATAACTTCAATCTGCGGATTACTGGCTTTTAGTGTACGGACAAACGTTTCGCCATCCATGACAGGCATGACAATGTCGGTGATCACAATATCCGGTTTTAACAGGTTCACCTGCTGTAATCCTTCTTCACCGTTGGAAGCTTCACCCACAATGATAAATCCTTCCGATTCCCAGTTCATATGGTGCTTTATGCCCTGTCTTACCAGAAACTCATCGTCAACAATCAGCACCTTGCACAACCGGTTCATGATCGCGACCCCCTTGTCTAATCTTTCCTCTATATCTGTACAGGCTATACCAACTATTATATATCGGTTATAAACACTTTCCAGTGTTAGCGGTTACATTAATTCTAAATTAATTGTACATCTTTTTATATCCTAAAACGATCCTTTACGCAATGGTAACTATCTATAGTTTACACTATATTTCGACAAAATAAGAAGCCCCGACTCGCCATTTGATCATCTGGCGAATCAGGAGCCCTATTTCAATCCTTTATTTCGTTAAATCACTCACTTATGGTTCAATTCCCCATTGGAGACTTCCCGCGATATAACCAGTGACTTTGGACCAGTCCGTATAGGAAGTCTGACTACCTGCAAAAGAATAATCATCCGTTTGCGTATAGTTGGTCCAGTTGTTCTTGGAGATGCGCGTATGGATTTCTGTGCTTTGTCCTGCATTTAGAGTTCCAGCGGAAGCTGTGAATCCAATCTCAAGCACGTGGTCAGCACCTGTCCGTACCGGATTGAGTGCACTGAACGTGCCTGTTACATTCGCACTGCCAGCAGTCGCCCAGTCAGCGAAAAAGTTCTGAGGCTGTTCACCGTTTATCGTGTAATAATATCTGATTTTCACATCAGACAGATTCAAGGCTGTAGTACCTGTGTTTGTCAGTTTGAATTTGGGACTAATCGAGCTGCCCGTCGCTGAAGTGTTGCTGTTAAACATCTCAATGCGTATGGTTCCAACAGGTGCAGCTGTCGTGTCTTTAATGAGCAGATTCAAGGTCGCAGGAGCGCCTGCGCTGAATTGAAAGGTTAGCGTCGCTGCGCCATTTGGCAGTGAAGCCAGGTAGTTTTTACTTAATACGACCTCATTGCCTGTCAACGTGTAATCTGTACCTGAAACCAGCGTTGCATTCCCGTTACGAATGGATGCAAGTGTATTGCCGTTAAGTGTTAACGTGACTGGAATATTAACCTGATTGCCTGCTTTGCGATCAAATTCGGCTATAACCGGTGTAATCGCAGAGTTGGTCACTGGAGTACCCCCGCCGCCTCCTCCGCCATTGTTACCTCCAACACGGTCAGCATACAAAATTCCGCGGCCATTTGTTCCGAGATATACTCTTCCATACAAACGCGGATCACCCGTAATTGTAGTTACACGAGCATACTGATGCTGATCATCATTGATACGAACCCAATTGGCACCACCGTCATCGGAGCGGAAGAATCCACGTGTTCCATCGATCTGTGCAACCGTGTATAACGCAACAACGCTCTGCCCAGGGGCCGCTTTACCAAATCCGATACTGTCTGCTTCCTCTACATTGGCAAGCTTTGTGAATGTCGCTCCTGAATCTGTGGAATGCCATAATCCATAAGGACCTTCTTCCTCACTACCACCTGCAAACCAGAGTTCGCCTTCAACACCTGGAACGGCATCTAGATCAGAATTCCCTTCCATCGGAAGTCCGGTCGTAGATGATGCCGTGAAAGTAGCACCACCGTTCACACTCACATAGATTTTACCCGCTGCAAATCCATAAAATTTGTTTGAATTGACACGATCCGAAATCACTTTTGCCTGTGCAGGTATGCCCGTACTTGCCGTCCAGGAATTGCCGCCAGTCGAATAATGTACGCCTTTATCTGATGTGCTCCATACGAGTCGGTTACCATTCGCAGAGATGGCTACGGTCCCCCCTCCAGTTGTGCCGGCAGGTTCTGCATTGGCCTTATACCACGTAGTGCCTCCGTCACTGGACAAACCCATGGATTTTGCATTTGGATCAGCAGCATAATCTGCTTTACCTACGCGAACCATCGTATTTGGACTTAACTCTGCAAAATCAAGACTTTCTGTGGAAGAATAGTTCGGGCTCGTAAATATAGTAGCTGGCGCCTGGTCCAGATTGTTATGACGGAATCCGGAGACATCCCCCACTCCGCTTATCAAATGTGCACCACTTGGCGGGCTGATCAGATCCAGTACGGCAATCTCCTCAACCCCCTTCGCCATCACTGAAATATTGATTTTTTCATCATCATCCCAGTCTGTCAGGTTCTTCGTTCCATAGATCGTAGCACCCGTTCCATACATCATGCGATCCGAATCAAACGGATCAATCTCCAGATCACCGATCATCCAGCCCAGTTTTGGGGTTGTTTCAGGTGGGGCAGGATTGGTGCCAAATGTGAGCCATGGCGCTGCCGAAATATCCTGTGTATAACGTAACTTCCGGTTCGGATATCCTTCAAATTCCCATATGCGTGTCCACGTCGCTCCGCCATCTGTACTGCGGAACAAGGTGGCATCCGGCCACCAGGAATTTAATGTCGCAACCATCAATGTACCGGGATTCTGTGCATCAACAGCCAATCCGCCATATCCAAAATAATTATCCGTGCTGCTGCTTGGAACAGGGCTGATGTTGGTCCAGACACCTGTCGATGTATTCAGTTTCCAAACGTCACCTTTTTCCCCATCATAGGGTCCAACACCATCGCTGTACGTAATATAGAGGCTTCCGTCTGAATCAAACACACCATGATGCGGAATATAACCTGTAGGTTGACCAGCAACAGCTGACCAGGTCAGGCCGCCATTTGTGCTGCGATACACGCTTTGAGCTTTATCCGCAACACCCACATAGATTGTCTGGGTTGCCTGCCCTGCCGAACCTGTTGTTTTGTCAAACGTAACCCATGCCAGACCTACGATATCACTGGTATATTCATTCGAAGGATCTTGCACATAATTTCCCGGATTCGTGAAGCTTGTGACTTCGTTCCAGGTCACACCGTAATCGGTACTTTTCCATAACCCATGACCACTTCGTGCACCGAAATACAGAATACTGTTATCATTCGGGTCCACGGTCAGGCGTTCTCCCATTGAACGTCCCGGCATGTTGCCGCCCACTTTGAACGGAAGTGTTGTGGTCTGCCATGTATCTCCCCGATCCGTAGAGCGCAAGATGGAGCCATTATTTTGGTCCCACGAATTCGTATACGTCCCAACTGCCATATACACCCGATCGGGATCAACCGGGTCCGTAGCCAGTGCGTCCACACCATTCTTGTTCCAGTCATCCCAGCCGACAAAATCCGTTAAGGGTATCCACCTCTCGTCAGCCGCATTCCAGCGATAGGCTCCCCCGATATCTGTACGGGCGTAGATCAGATCCTTTTCCGACTCGTTGAAAATAATACCCGGTACAAACCCGCCTCCTGCACCCGTCACCACATTTTTCCACTCATAGGCTTCACTTGGTGCCGCCGCTGTTGTTCCAGCAAGTCCTCCCAGCGAAGCGGTTACTACAGCAACCGTCAGGCTCATCATTCGTAATTTCCCCATAAACGTTCTCATATCAACTTATCCTCCTCTTCTACTTCGTTACTGCATTTCGGTCTATCCCCGCTGTCTCATCGTGCTGATGATGGCGTGCCAGACGAATCAATGCATCTCTTGATACAAGAAGCCTCACCCCCTTCCAGTCATAGTGTTAAGCGCTTACATAATTGTTCTTGATTCGTGGTTATCTGGATAATACTTTCAATAAATAACATTCGCTGGCAATCTCCAAACCCCTCTGTCGAAATTCCGATTTTTGTAAAATATTTTCAGTGTTTAAAATCGTTTATACATCAAAAAAGATGCTGTTAGAACAGCACCTTTCGACATTTTATATAAGAGTAAAAAATGGAATCGTTTCTTTCCTGGCAAACCAGGCGGAGGTTCACTAAGGTTCACAACATAATTGGCACCTGATTATTGCTGGCTACCATAAGCGTGAGTCTCCTGCCCTTTAACGCCCGGTCTGATGACAAAAAGTGAGCCCGCATCCGGTGTCTCTTTCAGACGTTCTTCCTTAATCCCTATACGTGCTGTTGTAATGTATAACTCTTCGAGATCCGGTCCACCAAAACAGCAGGATGTTACCTGATCTGCCGGCACCTCGATCTGTTGCAACAGTTCTGATGTATGCGGGTTCCAACGAGTGACTCTTCCTCCGCCCCAGTGCGCAACCCACAGCATGCCCTCACCATCAACCGTCATCCCATCCGGAAAACCGAATTCCTCCGGTATGTGAATGACACTTGTCCGATTTTGTATCGTACCTGCCGTCAAATCAAAATCAAACCGGTCAATAGAACGTGTCGGGGTATCAATGTAATACATGGTCTGCCGATCCGGACTCCAGCCTAGACCGTTGGATGTAGACACACCTTGTACCATTGTGCGAACGGGTTGCCCTTGCTCCAAACAATACAATGATCCGGCTTTGCTCTCATTATTCATGCTCATCGTGCCTGCCCAGAAGCGGCCCTTCGCATCACATTTTCCATCATTAAAACGATTGGTATCCTTATCTTGTTCAGGGTCCTCAATGGCTTGCAGCTCACCCGTAAGCAAGTGATACGTATGGAATCCACTGCGTAAAGCAACCACAACTTCGTCACCACGATAGGGAACAACAGCCCCGACATGTTCACCGACATCATAAGCCTGATCCTGCCCTGTAGCTGGATCATACACATGCACCTTGAAGCTTTCAATATCTACCCACAACAATCGATTGTTCTCCGCATCCCAGCTTGGACCTTCCCCCAGTAATGCCGGGGTTTGTACTGCTACAGTTACGTCGCTCATGCCCTCACGTCCTTATTCAGATTTGACGCCGCCTGACCATTCGAATCCGATGGCATCCAAGAATGCTTTGGACAGTACCATATGGCCCGTTGCATCCGGATGTACCCGGTCATAAGTCAGCACAGACGTATAGAAATGATCCCAAAATGGAGCAAATGTAGCCTGTGTATCCACATACACTGCATCATACTCATTCGCTACCCTGCGTACCGCTTCTCCGTAGATATCCATCGTTGCCCGCATCGGGTCTTCCGGATTAGCCTCAAGATAATAAGGTGTCATCAGTACCAGACCTTTCAGGTTGGGACGAACCGAAGCCACCAGTTCACGCAATGTGGATTCGTATTCTTCAAGAAACACATGTGAGTCTGTTGACAATGGGTTGTCGAACTGACGCCATACATCATTAATGCCGATCATGATCGTCAGCCAGTCCGGTTTAAGGTCAAGCACATCACGATCCCAGCGCTGTTTCAGATCACGAATCGTATTTCCACCATTACCCACATTCTGGACACGCAACATCAATTCCGGATAGATGGACCGCAAGAGGGCATAGACTTGCGCTACGTAACCATGGCCCAGACCTGAACTGCCTTCACCTACAGGATGTTCCCGACCACAATCTGTAATCGAATCCCCGATAAACAAAAGCTTGTCGTTTTTTTGCAATTTCATCGTTATTTTCTCCTTCGCTTCAAAGTGCTAATATACGGATCACTCGATTAGTCAGGACCGTTCACTTGATACCAGCCAGAAAAATTACCAGCCTTGATTCTTGAGCCAAGTGAGACACAGATCCGACCATACCCGAATCGCATGGTTGTCCTCAGCCAATCCAAGACCATGTGAACCTTTTTCAAAAACGTGCAAATCATAGGGAATGCCATGCGCACCCAATGCAAGTGCGTAACGCAAGCTATTCTCTACAGGCACTGCCTGGTCATCGCTGGTGTGCCAGATGAACGCTTCAGGAGCATCCGCTCTCACCTGCTGCTCCGCACTGAAAGCCTTGATCTGCTCGGCAGACGCATCAGACCCAAGCAAATTCTCACGGGAACCGGCATGTCCGTAGGACTCCATCGTAATGACCGGATAACAGAGAATAACTCGGTCCGGGCGTGAACTCTGGCGTTCAATGATGTCCTCATGATCCGGTTGTCCCTCGTCATACAGCGTTCCCAGTGTTGCTGTGAGATGTCCGCCTGCGGAGAAACCAAGTACTGCAATCTTGGCAGGGTTGATGCCGTACTGCTCAGCATGCGCACGAACATAACGTATGGCACGCTGACCATCTGTTATCGGTGCAGGATGCTGGTGAGGCGCCACCCGATATTTCAGGACAAATGCACTTATACCTGCACGGTTCAACAATTCGGCTATTGGAGCACCTTCATGATCAGCCAAAAATCCATAGCCGCCACCTGGACATACAATGACAGCGCTCTCGGAACCGGGCTGAATAAATGGAATCAAATGTGGCATCTCGTCTTCATGACCCTGGGCTGCATAAGGTGCAGCATGATCCCATAAGGGTATAGTTGTTGTCATCTTCAATCATCCTCTCCAAGTAGAACGGATACATGGGTCCGTTTAAACGTTTTCGAATCTCAGGAATCGATACAATCATAACGGTAATGACCCTAACGCATCAATACCTTCCTGGCATCACTTTTTGATCATTTGGGTACATGTTAGTACAAATTACGGAACTGTTCAGGAGTCACCCCCTCAATCCTGCGAAAAGTTGCTACAAAATGGCTTGCATCTCGAAACCCTACCCTAACTGCAGTCTCCCTAATCGTCAGGGCGGTATCCCCGGTCATGATTTCCTTGGCTTTGCGAATGCGCAGCAAAATGAAATAACTGTAGGCTGTCATGCCAAAGGACTGCTTGAACAAGGTGTTCAGATGTCTGGATGAGATCCCCGTGACGTCAGCCATATGTTCGAGACCAATCTCGGGATTCGCATAATGCTGTTCCATGAATGCAATGAGCGGAGCGAGTCTCTCCACGGCATGAGAGATCGAAGACCGATTGCCGGTCATGCCATGTTTTTTGAGCAAAATCAGAAATCGGTATATATCCGCTGACGCCTCGAGTCCCGACAAATCCTGATCACTTCTGATTGAATCCAGCACTTCCTGGCCGTAATCATTGAACGGACTGCTCTGTTCCCACTGATGCAACGCTGCTTCACCCAGACTAAGTGACTCCAAGATTGCCGGACACTGGGAACCACCAAATGTAATGTAAAATGTCTCCCACTCTCCTTGGGCGCGCACATATTCATGCGGTTCATTCGGCGGAAGCAAAATACCTGATGCTTCCCCCAGTACGACCGTGGACCCGGCAAACTTGAATTCACCGGCTCCCTTCACGGTCTGAAGCCAATGGTAACAGGGATACCCGACAGGTCTGGACACCTTCTCCTGATTGCCGTTATAACCTAGGCTCTCAATATAAAGGGGCAGCGGGTGATCACGTGATGTCATGAAATATCGTTGATGTCGGGGGGAGATAAACATGGGATGCCTCCTTGGGTATAAGCTGAAATACACTTCCGTATTCTTATATGAGTCATTACTTTTATTATATTTTAAAAGTCATATGTATCATATAGTATAGGATTATTCTTATACAAGAGGTGAACACATTGATTAGCAGCAAACTACCCAAAATGTTCTACGGGGGCGATTATAACCCGGAACAGTGGGATCACGAAACCCACCTTGAAGACTTGCGCATGTTCCAATTGGCAGGCATTGATATCGCCACAATCAACGTATTTTCATGGGCACTTATTCAGCCTGATGAAGTTACTTACCAATTTGCAGAACTCGACCAACTGATCAATCGTCTATATGAAAAGGGTGTCTATATATGCCTAGCAACGAGCACGGCTGCCCATCCGGCTTGGATGGCGAAGAAATATCCAGACGTACTTCGTGTAGATGCCGATGGACGCAAACGCAAATTCGGTGGGCGCCATAACTCCTGTCCAAACAGCCCCACCTATCGCAAATACTCCGAGAAGATTGCGGATAAACTGGCCGAACGATACAAGGATCACCCCGCAGTTCTCGTATGGCACATCTCCAATGAATATGGCGGTGACTGTTACTGTGACAACTGTGAGAAAGCATTCCGCGTATATCTGAAAGAACGCTATCAGACTCTGGAACAGGTCAACAAAGCATGGAACACGAATTTCTGGGGGCATACTTTCTACGATTGGGATGAGATTGTATTACCGAGCAACCTGAGCGAACACTGGGGTAACAACAATTCCACGTTCCAGGGAATCTCACTGGACTACTCCCGATTCAACTCCGACAGCATGCTGGATTGTTATCGGTTGGAATATGATGCGATTAAAAAACACATTCCCGATTCCGTCGTGACTACCAATCTGATGGGATTCTTCAAGCAATTGGACTATTTCAAATGGGCAAAATATTTGGATATCGTCTCCTGGGACAGTTATCCTGGTCTCGCCACTCCTATCAGCTTCACGGCAATGGCTCATGACCTTATGCGCGGTCTGAAGGATGGTCAACCGTTCATGCTGATGGAGCAAACACCAAGTCAGCAGAACTGGCAGCCATATAACTCACTGAAACGTCCAGGTGTCATGCGTCTTTGGAGTTATCAATCTGTTGCGCACGGGGCCGATACCATTATGTTCTTCCAGCTTCGCCGCTCCATCGGTGCCTGTGAGAAGTATCATGGTGCAGTTATTGAGCATGCTGGACACGAGAATACACGTGTATTCCGCGAAGTCGCTGAGCTGGGCAAGGAATTGCAGATCCTTGGAGATACCACGCTGGATGCATCTGTTGAATCCAAAGTAGCGATTGTGTTCGACTGGGATAACTGGTGGGCCATCGAAAAATCAAGCGGACCTACGGTTGCCCTGAACTATGTGGATCAGATCCATAAATACTACGCAGCCTTCTTCCGTCGCAACATACAGGTAGATATCGTCAGTGTGGATACGGATATGAGCAAATACGACATTGTCCTTGCCCCTGTTCTTTACATGGTTAAACCAGGGTTTGCCACCAAACTGGAGAAGTATGTTGAAGCAGGTGGAACATTCCTGACGACCTTCTTCAGCGGCATTGTCAACGAGAACGACCTCGTGACTACAGGTGGATATCCGGGAGAACTCCGTAAACTGCTCGGAATCTGGGTGGAAGAGATTGATGCCCTGCTGCCTGAGCAAAAGAACCGCATTGTCCTCAAAGAAACCTACGGTGATCTTCAAGGAGAGTATGGCTGCGGCATGCTGTGTGACCTGCTGCACAGTGAAGGAGCCGAAGTCATCGCGGAGTATGGAGACGACTTTTATAAAGGCATGCCTGTTGTGACACGTAATACCTTTGGTCAAGGTGAAGCCTGGTACGTTGCATCCGACCCGGATGAGCGCTTCCTGGATGGTTTGCTGGGACAGCTTGCAGCAGCCAAGAACGTAAAGTCCTTGCTTGAGACACCAGAAGGTGTTGAAGTAAGCGCACGAACCAAAGACGGTAAACCCTACCTGTTTGTCATGAACCATAACGCAACTACGCAATCCTATGATCTGGGAACAGCTAAAGCACATGATCTGCTCACCAATCGTGAGCTTTCGGGAAGTGTTGAGATTGAAGCCCGTGGGGTGCAATTGCTCGAAATGAAATAAGCGATTTCGCTTAATTGGAATCATTCGGAGTACTATAATGTGATAAAAATACCCGTGATACAAAGTGTCACATATTCATCCCTTTTATACTTGTTATTGTCTTCAGCGAGGATATTGGTATAGATTTCAGACCTTTATCGTCTTCTGTAAGCCAAAAGCTGCTACTTCCCGTATCCGTCTACACCGGATGCGGGTTTTTGGCATGATCTGTGGTCTTTTTGATAGAAGGAAATATCAGTATGCAAAGCGAATTGGACGAGAAACACATTTTAACCAAGCCTGCCGGAACATGCTTGTGAATCCTGATGCTGATCCATTATAAAATAATGAACAGTTGAAAAATTGGTGACACTCATGATGTCACTTATTCGTTGTTACAATAGAAATATAACTACGACATCACTTTCCGGCGGCGCAGATCGAAACGGAGTGGCTGACATGAACAGAACAAATCGGCTTGCTGCCATCGTAATGGCATTACAGCATGGTCACGAAACGGCACACTCATTAGGCGAGAAATTTGAGGTTTCCCGTCGCACCATTCTCCGGGATATTCAGTCCCTCTCCGAGATGAATGTGCCCATTATTGCCATTTCCGGTCCGGGAGGCGGTTTCAGTCTTATGGAGGGTTACGTATTACCCCCATTACAGCTGGACCCGGTAGAAGCAGCGACGCTCTTATTCGCTCTTGAAGGTCTAAGTCGCTACGCCGACACACCCTTTCATGAGAAACGCTGGACCCTGATGAACAAAGTTAAGGCTATCATTCCGGATGATATTATGTCGCGAATTGATCCCATGCTCAAACAACTGCATCATCATATTCCAGACCGCAATTACATTCTTCCTCATCTGGACGCACTGCTGGCATGTATACCCGAACACGGGTGGCTTAGTGTGCTGTATCGCTCCGCATCACGTCAGCGTTGGTTGCATATCTGTCCCACACGGGTATATGCTTCCTCTGGCTTCTGGTACTGTGAAGCATATTCCCTCGAACATGGTGAACAACGTCTGTTCCGGGTTGACCGAATTATCGAAGTCAAAGCGATCGAACCACAGGATGCACAGATGCTTAATGAACAGGCAGAGCAACAGCAGAGTAAGCCGATCCCTCCTGAACAGCCGCCAACCCTGGTTAAGGCACAACTGAGTTATCGGGGAATGATTGAAGCTGAACAGGACGAGCATATTGGTGAAAAGATGACTGAAATTGCCCCGGATCTCTGGGAATTATCATTCCTTTGTCCACCAGGGGAATGGGACTGGGCCGTACGATTCTTTTACCGATTAGGACGTGAAGCCGAAGTGATTGAACCTCTCCAACTTCGCAGTGAGATTCGTCAGCATGCCGAGGAAGTAAGCCGGAGATACCTTGCTTCAACCAAGTCTTAGCTTGACTACACACAAAAAGGAGCCTACTGATATCATGACATATGAAGCCGTTACAACGTACGAAGAAGCAGTACAGCGTATCCAGTCTATAGGGCTGCTGCCTCTGGCTCCCCTATTTACCGAATACCCTTCACTGTCATCGCTAACCCCCAAAGAACATTGGCACAAGGATGATGAACTTGACCCCTGGTTATGGCGTTCACGCCTGGCTGAAGAGGGCATTGCTGCATATGGAAAATTTGTCAAAAAGAAAGCGCTTCTTGTCTCATCTGAATACTTCCCTTGGGTACACCGACTGCTTGCCGACTCCAGAACCATCAAGGAACAGTATGAAGCGGGTCTGCTCTCCCGTGAAGCGTTCAAACTTCATGCGTTAGTTGCAGAACAAGAAGGCATAGATGGACGTGCCTTGCGATCACAAGCCGGTTTCGGGGCAAAAGAGGACAAAAAAACATTTGACCGTGGACTTCTGGACCTTCAGGGCTGTGCAGCCATTGTGATCAGTGGCACCAAAGAAAAAGAAGGGCTCGCAGAAGGCAAAGTCGCCTGGAACAGCTCCGCATACGAGACTGCTGGTCACTGGATGGAACGTCACGGCATTAAGCCGTTTGAAGGTAGCGTTGCAGAGGCGCGTGAACTGCTGGTTACTCAACTGCAACAACATGCTTCACCCGCCGCATTATCAAGCATCGCCAAAGCGCTTGGCATCCGTGGAATCTAAATAAAGCCAATCCCGGTTGTAGTGCAAATTTCAACCGGAATTGGCTTTGGTTCACCATATAATGCAACCCAGACGATTAAAAGCCCCCATCGACAATGGATTTAGAGAATTACGCCATCCTTGAATATGGCAATCTCCCGGAATCCATGCTGCTCACTGAGTGTATGTGACCGCCCAGAAGCAATGTCAATCAGCTGGCTGAACAGCTGCACTTTCACCTCATCCATCGTCTGCCCCTCCAACAGCTGGCCTGCGTTGAAGTCAATCCAGTGTTTTTTGCGATTCGCCAGATCGGATTGGGTCGCAATCTTGACGGTAGGTACCGGACCTCCGAAGGGAGTCCCCCGCCCTGTTGTGAAGAGCACAATATGTGCCCCCGCCGCAGACAGTGCCGTTACAGACACCAGGTCATTACCCGGTGCCTCTACAATGTTCAGACCGGTCTGAGTTACACGTTTGGCATAACGCAGAACGTCGACTACGGAAGAACGTCCTCCCTTTTGCGTACATCCAAGTGACTTTTCCTCCAGCGTTGTGATGCCACCAGCCTTATTACCAGGTGAAGGATTCTCATAGATGTTCTGGCCATGGTTCACAAAATATTGCTTGAACCCGTTCACAAGGTCCACCAAATCGTGAAATACCTGCTCATTGGCAGCCCGGTTCATTAAGATCGTCTCCGCACCAAACATCTCAGGAACTTCCGTCAGAATAGCCGTCCCCCCCGCAGCAACCAGCATATCAGCAACTGCACCGACCAGCGGATTGGCTGTAATGCCAGATAAACCATCGGAACCGCCACACTTCAACCCAATTTTGAGTTTACTGAGCGGAAGCGGCTGCCGTTGTTCATGTTCAACGATCTCCACAAGTTCTTCCATCAGTCGAAGCCCTTCCTCAAGCTCGTCATCCGTTTCCTGTGCTTTGAGAAACCGTACTTTGCCTCGGTATTCCGGAGCAATACACTCACGGAATTCATCGACCTGATTGTTCTCACAACCCAGACCGATGACGAGCACACCTCCTGCATTCGGATGCTCCACCAAGGAGGCCAGCAACTGTTGTGTATACTTCAGATCATCACCAAGCTGTGAACACCCGAATGGATGCGGAAAGTGAAATACACCATCTACTCGGCTTCCAAACTGGGACTGACCCATACGTGCCAAAGCTTCACACACTTTATTGATACATCCAACCGTATTCACAATCCAGATCTCATTACGAATACCTGCGTCACCATTGGGGCGCAAATATCCATCAAATGAGCGCAGATGTTCCGGAGGCATGTCCGTCTGAACCTGGGCTCCCGGCTGATACTCATATTCAAGCAATCCGTGCAGACCCGTCTTCAGGTTGTGACTATGAATCCAGCTTCCCTGCTCGATCTGCTCTTGGGCAATGCCGATGGAGAAACCATACTTCATCACATCATCACCCGGTGCCAGGGTATGCACAGCAATCTTATGCCCTTTGGGCACGTCATCCAGCAAGGTAAAAGAAACACCGTCTGGCAGGGTAATGCATTCTCCTTTGGCATAATCCCGAAGCGCTATAATGACATCATCCTGTGGTTGAATAGCAATCCAGTCATTGATTGTACTTGTTGTGTTCATTTCCCTTCACCTTCCAACAATCCGATTTCACGAACAAGTGCTGCACGCAGCCCTTCTCTTGCATCCAGATTTTCGCCCCAGATCAAGGTATCCGACAACACAGCCGCTACCCGGTCATCCAGTTGGTTCTGATTCCTGTTAAGCGTGTCATAACCTTCCCAGTGTGTAGCCAAAGCAGCCAGGACATCCGGGTCATCCCGCAGCAGAATATCTTCCCCATTCAGTCGTTGTGCCTTGTAACCTTCTGGCGTATTTACCGGACGATAGAGACACAATAATCCAGCAAATCCTTGAATTAAACGTTCTGGCCAACTTCCCTGATTTTGCTCGTAAGACAAAAGTGTAGGCAGCACACGCACCTTGAATTTTCCGATCGTATTCAAAGCAATATCTTGCAATTTGTGATCAATATATGGGTTAAGGAACCGTTCGAACACTTCTTCTGCATACTGGTCCAGCTGATGATCGGGCATATCCAGAGCAGGCACGATCTCCTGATGCACAGCTTCCCTGATCCATGAGCCAAAATGTGGATCTTCCATCGTTTCTCTCACATGCTGCTTGCCTTGGAGAATGCCGAGGGATGACATTAAGGTATGCGCCCCATTCAAAATACGAACTTTTCGTACCTGAAAAGGCTTCAGATCTTTCACCCAATGTACATTGAGACCTGCCTGCTTGAGAGGAAGTTTTTTGTCCAATGATTCATCACCCTGAATGGCCCAGAAATGATATGGCTCTGCCGTATTAATCAACTGGTCCTCATACCCCCAGCGATTCGTCAGGGAATCGGCTTCCTCTTGGGTCGGCGCACCTGTTACGATTCGATCTACCAGATTGTTCAAGAAGTGATTATGGTTCTCGATCCATGAGCGGAAGCCTTCCGAATACCCATAATCCTCACTATGACGGAGGACACAACTGCGCAGCACATCACCATTGCCTTCAAGCAGCTCGCATGGCAGATGAATCAAACCTCTGGATGGATCACCATCAAATTTCAAATATCGCTGATGCAGGAAAACCGTTAATTTCCCCGGAAATGATTGGACGGGTTCACCCTCGATATAGTCCGCATACGTATATTTCAATCCTGATTCGGTTGTATTGGAAATAACGAACTCAAGTGAAGGCAGTTCCGCCAAGTTCAGAAAGGCATCCCATTCCTCATACGGATTGATGCACTGTGAGAAAATGGAGATCAACTCTGTCCGCTCAACCGGCTTCCCTTGAGAAAGCCCTCGCGTAATCATCGTATATAATCCGTCCTGATCACGAATCTGCTCCAGCTTGGCTTTGCCTCCCGGTCGTGGTTGGGTAACAGCTACACTTCCATGGAATTTGCCTTGTCTGGCACTCTCATGAAGCATCCAGTCTGCAAATCCCCGCAAGAAATTACCTTCTCCAATCTGCAAAACCTTCACGGGACGCTCCATAATCTCCTTGCACTTGCGCTGACCATCGCTCCCCAGTAAATTCAGCTTCAACCTTGGCCGTTTCGTGCTTGCCGACATGGACACTCACCTCATCGATTATTTGTACTGTCGGAATGCAGCTCGAAGGCTCTGCACCCTTTTATTGTAAACGCTTTAAATTCATTGTATCATCAATAAAAGGAAATTAAATTGCTTATATTGCGGTAAATATACTCTCTCATGACCAGGTATAACATCTCATTGAAGACGATCGTCTGGAAAGGAGTCTTTATGGAACGTTCACCTGTTCGTACGACTATTCAGGCAGAATCCGGTATTCCGTTCCGCCTGGTGTACAGCGACACCAAATCACCTCAGAACGAATTGCCAGATCACCTTCACGACTGGCATGAAATTATCTATGTATATCGGGGACAGGGAAGCATCTTTATTGATACGGGACTTGAGAATATGCAAGAAGGAGATCTGTTCATCATTCCGGGCAGCACGGTTCACCGAGCCTTGCCCGATGCAGGCAATCCTGTCACATCTTCCGCATTATTCTTCAGCCCGGGATTGCTGGCATCCACCGCCGGAGGCGCTGCTTCTTCCTTGCTAAGCCTGTTTGAACGTTGTCGTAAACAACGCGTGTATAAGAGACATCTGAACACAGAGGAGCAATCACAGGTGGCCGCCCTCATTGATGATATTCAGACCGAATTCCAGCTCGGTCATCATCTAAGCGCACATGCGGCCCTGTTAAGGCTGCAACTGTTACTCATTTTTCTGGAACGTCTGGAAGCTGCGGGACGTGCGAATCCGGGTAAATCCGCTCCGGGTCCCTCATGGCTCTCTTCTACGATCTCTCATATTGACGATAACCTTCGGAATGGCCTTTCCCTCCCTGAACTGGCGCAGTACGCCTCTGTATCCCCTGCACATTTCAGTCGTGCCTTCAAACGATACACGGGAATGACTCTAACGGATTACGCATTAGCGCGGAGGGTCATTATGGCGAAAGAGCATCTGGTGCAAAGTGATGAGACGATGGCAGCCGTTGCCGATGCTTGCGGGTTCGACAGCCTGCCCCATTTTTACCGTCAATTCAAAAAATTAACCGGTACAACGCCCGCAGCATACCGCAGAACCATGAACAGTTCTCGTTAAAATAGAACCAGACTGGACGTAGGTTCCTGGGTCTAATCATATATATCCACATATTCTTCCATATGGAAGATGTGGTATGATAATCTGGATTATTACTTGTCGGAAACATTGCATTCCGTTGTCAGAGGAGCTTATCATTCCATGTTAAACGAATTGAATCGCAGGAATATTGGCATCTTCGCCCATGTGGATGCGGGGAAAACAACCACCACCGAGCATATGTTATTTGAGAGTGGTGTCGTCCGCAGTCCGGGACGTGTAGATGACGGAACAACAGCCACAGACTCCCTGGACATTGAGAAAGAACGTGGCATATCCGTTCAGGCAGCCATGACCTCTCTGATCTGGAAGAACACCATCATTGACCTCATTGATACGCCTGGTCACATTGATTTTAGCTCCGAAGTAGAGCGAACACTCCGGGTAATGGATGGCGCTATTCTCATTCTGTCGGCAGTAGAAGGCATTCAGTCCCAGAGTGAAGCCATCTGGCATGCCCTTCGTTCACTTCGCATCCCAACCATCATTTATATTAATAAAATGGATCGGATTGGCGCATCTGCCCCAGCTGTAATGGAGCAGATTCGTTCCACCCTGTCCCCTTTCGCATGCGAAATCCAAGCGTATCAGCTCCATGAAGATTCATTTCATGGCATCGACTCCCTCTGGAACCCGAATCAAGATTCTCTGTCAGATGGGACACCTTCCATTCCAGGTCTGGTCGAGATACTTGCCGAGCTGGACGAAGAGGTCATGGAAGCCTACATCCAGGAAACTCCGTTATCGCAAAGGGATCTGAATGAATCATTCCTGCGGTATGTGCATAAGGGTGAGATGTTCCCTGTGTGTTATGGTGCTTCCGGCAAAGGAATTGGCGTCACGGCATTGCTGGACGCAGTCCTTGCATTCCTGCCCCCACCTGCACAACCAGTGGATTCTCCCGTATCGGGTGTTGTATTCAAGATTGAACGTGACCGTACGATGGGACGCACGGCTTACGTCCGTATGTATGGTGGCAGCTTATACAATCGGGATACCATCCATAATTCGACGCGGGAGCTTGAAGAGAAAGTGACGCAGATTCGCCGCATGGATGGACGGAAATGGGCGGATACCGGTGCCGTTCACGCGGGGCAGATTGCTGCGCTGTATGGACTGAGTGACACACATGTAGGTGACATTATCGGCAATCCTGAGGGTGTACCTCCTCTGCCACAGATGGCTGTACCTTTGCTGACCGTACAAGTACATGGCAAGGACCCGGCACAGTACCCCGATCTTGTTGCAGCATTGCAAGAGTTGACGGATGAAGATCCCTTACTCGACCTGCAATGGTTGCCGGAGGAACGAGAACTGCATCTCAAGGTCATGGGAACCATTCAGCTTGAGATTTTATCCAGCCTGTTGCTGAGTCGTTTCGGATTGGATGTCGTGTTTGATCCGCCATCCGTCATCTATAAGGAAACACCCCGTACAGCCGGGGAAGGTTATATCGCCTATACGATGCCTAAGCCCTGCTGGGCCATCCTCCGCTTCAAGATTGAACCTTTGCCTCGCGGAAGCGGTCTGATCTATGCCTCAAACGTAAGGACAGAAGATCTGCTGATACGTTATCAGAATGAAGTTGAACGACGAATTCCGGAAGCCTTGTCTCAAGGTATGCTCGGTTGGGAAGTAACCGATCTGCGCATCACGCTGGTGGAAGGGGAACATCATGTCTGGCATACACATCCGCTGGATTTTGTTGTAGCCACGCCTATGGGAATCATGGATGGATTGTCGAGAACAGGTACCACGTTGCTGGAACCCCTTCTTCAGTTCCGGCTGACGGTCCCGGAGGAATACGGCGGTAAGGCCCTTAGCGATCTGGTACATATGCGGGCAACCTTCGAAGCCCCCGTCATTGGTAGCGGACGTTGTATTATTGAAGGAGTTATGCCTCTTGCCACCTCAATGGATTATCCGGTGAAACTGCGTTCCGAGACAAGCGGCCGCGGAGTGCTTACGACTTCGTTTGCCGGATACCAAGATTGTCCTGCGGATGCGAATCATACTCGCAAACGCAGAGGAGTTAACCCGCTGGATCAGTCGAAATATATTTTAAGTGTACGAAACGCGATTACATCATAAATGGAGTTGACCTTGTGCTTATTAAATTTCTTATCTTTGGCCTTCTGTGGCGGATTATAGGTAATCCGTTCATTGCCATTCTGATTTTACTCGTTATACTGTACTTCCTGGATCGTCGCTATGTTGGCGTATTTCCAAGCTTCACGAAACCTCTCAAGCGTATGCGTAACATCTCCCGGCTTCGGCAACAGCTTGCGATGAGCCCCAATGAAGTTTCTTCCAAGCTGGAGCTGGCTCGCCTGCTGATTGAGCGCAAACGTTACAGTGAGGCACATGCGTTATTGCTTGAACTGGAACGCCCATACGAGCAATCAGCTGAGTACTGGGAGGCATTAGGGACGACTGAGCTTCATCTGGGTAACATCGAAAAAGGCGAACGTCATATTTTGCAAGCCCTCGAGATCAACCCCAGAGTCAAGTACGGACGCCCGTACCTAACCCTTGCTGGAGCTTTCAAAGATACGCATGAAGACAAAGCGCTGGATTATGTACATCAGTTTCAGGAGATTCATTCCTCTTCCAGTGAAGCTTATTATCTGCTCGGCTCGGTTCACCGTTCCCTCGGACGCAATGCAGACGCGAAGCAGGCTTACGAGCAATCGTTGAACGTTTATCGTTCGTTGCCCAAATACAAAAAACGTCAGGAGCGCCGCTGGGCTGTCCGCAGTTGGTTCCGCAAACGTGGATTGTAATGTCATCCGCTATACGCCGTAATCTTCATATATCACTTTTCTAACCAATAAAAGTGCACTGATCTCTGCCCTCGTATGAGCAGAACCAGTGCACTTTATTCTTAACAACGATTTTAATACACCAATATCTCACGCAGTCGTTCTTCATGAAGACGCATCCAGTCAATCCGCTGTTTGAGCTTCACAATCTGCTCCACAGCCACTTCCGGCTCATCTGTACCCTCGAACATCCGACTGATGAAATGCATGACCACATCCAGACTACGCAGCAAAATCAATCGAGGTATGGACAGCAACTCTTCCGGTTTCAGGCTGACCTGTTCCCAAAATCCCCTGATCAGTCCCTCCTGTGCCTGCCACATCCAATCTTCACTCTTGTCCATGGTAAGGAGGTCAGACATCGGAACAGCCAGCTCCATTACCCGCAAATCCCATGTCGCAAATTCAAAATCCAAAATGGCACAGATTTCACCATCCTGCTGATCTACCAATACATTCGAGGCATTCACGTCCCCATGAACCAATTGATGCGGCAGAAGTTCCATTCCCCGCAGGGCTTCAAACAGATCTGGCAGCGCATCTCTCAGTTGCTTCAACTCATTCGCACATGCGGCCAATTGCTCCGGCGGCGATGTGCATAGCTGTAATAATCGTTCTGGTGAACAGAGCGGATACGCATCCTGAATTCGATAGTATGGTGGATACACAGGTTCAAGTGGTATATCCAGCGTAGCCATAACAGAAGACAGGGCCCCCGCCGCTTTACCGAGCCCTATCAATTGATCTGGTGTATGCCAGATGGGATTGACGCCTTCCCTATAATGAAACAGAGTCACGATTTTGGTATGACCAGTGAGGGTATCTTTTACAGAAAGGAATGTACCTTCCTCACCAGATAACCGCCTTACAGGTGAAGGTGTATCAAGCTTAAAGTTCGAACGTTGAAGGGCTGCCAGCACCTTGTGTTCAAAGGTAATTTTCATCGGATCATTATGTGTTTCATATTGTCTCATGACGTAATTAGTCCCGTCTACCTGGAGCATGTAAGTAGAATTATTCATCCCACCCTTTCCACGCTCGCCTTTCCAATCCGATGTGAAACCATATAAGGCCAACACTTCGGATATACGTTGCTGCTCTGAAGGATGGAGGGAACCGGAATCGATGTTTTGCACCAAAAATTAACCCCTTTATCTCACAAAATGGAACTGTCTTCTATTTATCTTAAAGGAAGTCCATCGCTTGGTCTAGTTCTGTTCCAAAGTGATCAAGAGAACGGATAATATCCCGTCCGATTAAGCTGCTCCGCAATGACACGATACCCTCTTGCATTAGGATGCACTCTATCCCAGAACAACAGTTCACGTTCACGACCTTCGAACCTGTCATATACCTGAGCACACGCATAGTTGCCTGATCCCGCTCCATTCAAAAACGAATTATATTGGCGCACCCAGTACGCAGCTTCCGTCGCTTGTGGATACGGGTTGTACAATCCGATGGATCGGACCATATACTCATGGTTGCCCTTTAACTGCCGAATGTGCCGCATGATCTGGGATACATTACTGCGGGTTTCTCCGAGCACCTGTGTCATTTTGCTGGCATTTGGAATGCCATTACTTGCTTTGAACGTACGAATCAGATCATTCCCGCCAATGGATATCGTAATGATATCCGCTTCACGGAGCGATTGCCGCACTCGGGGATGCGAAGAGATCATCTGTAACATTTCCCCCGACGTCAGTCCATTCACGCCCATATTTTCCATGGATACAAACGTACGAACATTCATTTCTGCCATTCGTCGATATAAAGGAACAAAGCCGGTGCCCAGCAACGCTCCTGTACCTACCGTTAATGAATCTCCTACAGCCACATATCGATATACCATCCCGTCGCCCCTCTCTGCTGTAATTTCTCTGAACAATAATGAACTGCTCTATATCTTATGATGAGTGGCAAGACAAGGCGCGGGATGGTGTCCTTAGGCATGCACCTTTCTTTTACACAAGTTGTAGCTTTCCTGTAGAGGCAAAAAATAAAAAAGCCCTGCCACATAACGCGGCAGAGCCAGATTCATTGCAATGCATTACATGCCTATGGTCCGATCCGAATCAACGGAATCTGATTGTTCCTTGTTCGGGAACGGCCACCAGTTGGCCCGGCCAAACATCTTCACCATCACTGGGACGAAGAATGGCAGGAACAGCAGAGAGTACAAGATCAATCCGCTAAGGACTACTGTGGCAATCTGCATCATCGAGAGAACACCGGATGGATACATGGCAGCAAATGTACCGCTCAGAATGACCGCGGCAGATAGAATAACGGTGCCCATGTTCTTCATCGCGTACAACATCGCATCCTGTACTTTCATGCCTTTGTTCTCATTGAAGCGGTCCATCAGGAAGATGCTATAATCCACACCAAGTGCAATCAGCATGACAAATCCGAAGAACGGAGTAACCCAGCTAATGCCTGCGAATCCGAGGATATTAACAAAGATCACTTCGGTTAACGCCATCGATGTGAAATAAGCCAGTAATAAGGAAACGATCAGATACAATGGCATAATGACCGAGCGAAGCAGCACAACCAGAATAATAAATGTGCCTGCCAGCATCAGCATTACAGTACGTGTATAGTCGTTATTCGAGATCTCCTGCAAATCTGCAAACGTACTCGTAACGCCACCTATGGCGATGTCTGCTTTTTCAAGCGTACTGCCTTGTACCGCGCGATGTACTGCCGCCTCAATGTCAGGAACACGATCAATGGCTTCTGTTCCGTATGGATTTTCGGCGAAAATAACATCAATCGTCATCGTTTTCCGATCTTCAGACAGATACGTATCAAATACTTGTGTGAAGTCTTTGCTGTTCAATGCTTCATCAGGAACGTACCAGCCTGCCAGATCGGAATCTGGTGAATTTTGCAATTGCGTCAGGTAGTCCTGCGCTGAATCCAGTCCCCCGGATACCTGTTTAATACCATCGACACTCTGGTTCAGTCCATCTGTCAGTTGTGTCAGCTGACCACTCAGATCCGAGAAGCCTTGCTGAATTTTCTCCTGACCGCCCTGAAGCTGGCCAAGTCCATCCTGAATGGAAGGAATTTCACTAATCACTTTACCTTGACCATCCGCAGCCTGTTTGAGACCGGATTGCAACAGACCGATTCCCGTTACAATCTGGCCCAGGCCATCGGCAAGCGCCTTTTGTCCGGCTGCTGCGGAGGCAAACCCTTCATTGGCCTGATTAATTCCAGCAGCGGCTTCCCCAAGTTTGGTCTTAATCTGACCCAAACCTTGAGCAAGCTGCGCTGTGCCAGAACCTGTTTCTCCAATCGTACCTTTGATACGCTGGTAATCAGCATCTTGCTGTAATTCAGGATACCGCTCTTCAAGTGCTGTGAAGGATTCGGACAGACTGGTTAGAGCTGTTGAAACCCCGTTCAGCTGTTGTTCCAGTTCGCGGGTTCCATCCCCCAGTGCAGCGACCCCTGCTCCCGCCTGACGATAGGCTTCAAGCAACTGATTGTTTGCCTGCGCAAGTTGATCTGCACTCGTTTTGGCTTGCTGAAGTCCGGCTTTCAGATCCCCTGCACCTGCCGAACCATCTCGAATACCTTTTTCAATCTGCCCTAGTCCCTCACTGAGTTGCGTAATACCCGATTGCAACTGGGAGGTTCCTTTGGTAAGTTCACCTGCTCCATCAGCAGCTTCTTTTAACTGTGGTTCATTTTTACTTAGCTGACTACTGGCTTCACTCAGGCCATCACGGATTTTGTCCAGACCCGTCTTGCCTTCACCCAGTCCATCCGATAATGTTCCCACTTGCTGTGTAACTTCAAAATCTTTAATCTCATCACCCGTAGGTCGTGTCATACTGCGGACACCAGAGACTCCGGCTACTTTCTCTACTTCCCGGCTAATTTTCTCGGCAACGGCCATATACTTCGCATTATCCATCGCTTCATCATTCTGGATGACGATCTGACCCGGCAGTGATTCACCCGGACCAAAGCTGTCAGAGATAATGTTAAATGCTTTTACGGAATCATATTTCTCACCAATCTCATCGAGACTATTGAACGACAGTTTGCCATCGTAGGTTGCCAGAAGAGGCACACAGACAGCTGCAACGATGAGCAGCGCAGCCCATGGACGTTTAAGTGAAAAGCGACCAGCTGCACCATAGATCTTGCTCTCGGCATGTTCAAGTGAACCCTTCGACGGCCAGAATAACTTCTTGCCTAACACCGCCATGAAGAATGGCACGATGGTCACCAAGGCAAGCATCATCACTGCAATACCTACAGCTACGGCAACCGCAGAACGGTACAACATAAACTGGGCAAAGCCAATCGCAATGAATCCAACCAGCACAGCTAGTGCTGAGAAGAGTACCGTTTTACCGGCAGTACGATAGGTAGCAATGATGGCATCCCACGTATTCTCATGATGAGCCAGTTCTTCCTTGAACCGACTGATCAACAGGATGCAGTAATCCGTACCAATCCCAAACATGACGGCGACCATAAAGATCTGTGTAAATGTGGATATCGGGAAGTCCAGCCCATCCACCAGGAATGCAACAATCTGTTGCGATACAATGTAACTGATCCCCACCGTCAGCAGCGGGACAAACGGAGCTACAAACGAACGGAAGACCAGGAACAGAATGAGTAAAATAAAGACAACTGTAATATATTCCGATTTCTTAAGCCCCTCTTGGGAACTTTCAATGGTGTCCTCATCAATCAGACCTTTACCGGTTATGTAGTGCTCCACATTGACGGACTTCAATGCTTCATTCAGGTCTTCCCGCATTTCCTTGACCGTACGATCTCCCTGATCAATAGATAGCGACGTTAGAATCGTTTTGCCATCAGCTGAGATCATCTTCTCGGACAGTTCAGGCTGAGAGAAAGGTTCCAGAATGGACAGAATGCCCAACTTCTCCTTGTCGGCCTCCAAGTTTTTAACGGCCTTCTCTGCCTCTTGTTTCCCCGTGGTGCCCAGCCCATCGGGATTATAGAATACGAGGGCGATCTGGCTCCCCTGTTGTTCTCCTTTTTGTGCTGCAGCTTCATTCAAAATTTCTGCTGCCTGGGTGGAAGAGTACCCTTCCGGAACCGAAAACTGTCCCTTTTCCCGGATCAGTTCACTCATGTTAGGGGCGGTAAACATCAACACGGCAGCTAAAACAACCCATAGCCCCATTAACCACCATCTTGCTTTTAGTATCGTTCTCATTCGTTCTCCCGTCCTCCTTCATGCGATAGCAAAGCTGCAAGCTTCTCAAAAGATTCAATGAAAATTCGGACTTCTTCCGGTTTAAAATGAACCAGATACGGCTCCAGAATCTGCTGTATTTCCCGTTCTGTTTCCCTGTATACCTGTCGTCCGGTATCCGTCAGTGTCAGATATACAACGCGGCGGTCACGTTCATCCCCGGCCCGATGTACCAGGTCGCGATCCACCAGCTTGTTGACCAAAGCGGTAATGCTGCTCTTACCTATACACAGAAGCTCTGCAAGATCAGAGGGCGTGCAGGAAGGTTTCTCTTCAATCAGACGAAGTGCGCAGAACTGATCGGTCGTTATCGTCAGCCCCACTTGTTCGCGTATCCGCGTATCAAACCTCTTATTGACCATAAAGGAAGCATCCAAATAGCGGTTCACCAAACTTTTTGCATCCGGTGTACTCATTCTTCATTCTCCTTTCCCAAATCTATATAGTTCACTTAACGAACTATTCTTCTGTGAAACTATTCTATAATGAAACAAACTTACAAAGCAATACTTTTTTCCTGCTTTTTTGATGAAAACGACAAAAAAAACAGGACGTCCGACTCAGCTCATTGCCAAATCCAACATCCTGTAATGATTATAATCCATATATTTCTTAAAGTAATAAAATGCCTCTGTGCTACTCTTCGTCTGTATTTTCCTCTTTTTCAAGCACGCAACGGAATCGCTCCACACCTGGGTATAATTCACCCAGACTATATACCACGAACCCCGTATTCCGATAAAACTCGACGGCTTCCAGCTCGGTCTCAGCAATCAGTCTATCAGGATTGTATGTTGCCAACAGCTGTGAGATCATACCACGTCCATAATTTTTAAAGCGGTTTTCAGGCAAAACCGAGATATGATGAATGGTAACCTCACTTGTTCCTGTCTTCTCATATCCAATCAGACCGATCAATTGTCCCTCATCTTCGTAACCGCCCATTTGCAATTCGTCTTTCTCTACATATTGTTGCAACGCACGGTTCAAGTGATCCGGATCAGGAAAAACCGAGTAGGACAACAGCTCCTGTACTTCCGGCTCCTGTATGCGTGATTTCAGATTAATTAACACCTTGATTCCTCCTATACCTTGCTTGTTTCCGTTATCGTATTGTAGTCGTTCGCCTCTAAAAGTTCAAGTCGTGTGCCGATTCAGCTCCGATTGAAGCACAGTTGAGATGTTATCCGATACGTTGATCTGCGCCAAATGATAGGCATCCAGCATTGCCCCCCCAACTCCCGGCAAGTTACTGGGTATGTATTGAATTCTTTTCCCTTCGCGCATATTGGCAGCATCCAGTCCTTTCTGAACAGCCTCCACCATATATGGTGAACTCAGACAGCTTCCGGTAAGCGTCATGGACACTGTGGGCTGATCGAAACAGGATGCCAGCATCAGGATGCCCACAACAGCCGTATCGGCTGCCGAGCCGCACACCCTAACTGCGAGGGGTATATTCCGGTCAGCAGCTTCAGTCACCATAGACGCCATCTGACCAAATTTCCGGTTGGTCGCCTGTTTATTTTCGGCAAAACCGGCTATCCCCAGTGCAGCGAGTTCTCGAATTGAGGCAACATTCCAATATTTCAACACCTGCTCAATCCAAGCTTGGTCCTGCGGCCCATAACGTCCCGCGAGGATGGAATGCACGGTGTCGTAAGCCAGAAAACGTGCTGCTGTCGGCGCATAATGACCGAACTGATCGTTGCGGAGCCAAGCTCCCTGTTCGGTTCT
The DNA here is from genome assembly GCF_047302515.1 of Paenibacillus amylolyticus. Classification (GTDB taxonomy): domain Bacteria; phylum Bacillota; class Bacilli; order Paenibacillales; family Paenibacillaceae; genus Paenibacillus; species Paenibacillus amylolyticus_G. Next base: position 3,553,898 of record NZ_CP168019.1, read on the forward strand.
GCCAAGGATCAGAGATCCTGTTCCTCCAATAGCGACAATACCTGGCTCACCATCGAAGGCCGCTGTATGTGCGATGTGCGTATCGTTTACCGCACTGATCCTGCCTGTAATCCCCGTACGAGCGAGTAATGCCTCCGCCCAAATCGTATCTTCAGGCTGATTCAGACCTGCCATTCCTGCCTGAATGGAGGCGATCTGATCTGATTGGAGTCCAGCCTGAGTTATCGCTTCGGCGATAGCTTCCAGCACATTTTGCTCGGCATTGATATCGTGATAACGGTTGCAACCACTCTTTTGCACATAGGATAAAATCTTCCCGTTCTGATCTGCGACAGCCACACGCGTGTGGCTCCCTCCTCCATCCATCCCTATTACATATGTATTCATCCTTAACGATCTCCCTTCAGACCACACATTAAGAGTGCCGGGTCCATTGTCAGGTCCCGGCAGAGAATTTATTGCTTTTGCACAGCGAAACGAAGCAGTTCACAACGAAATTGTGTCGGTTCATCATACTTTTCCTCTTCAATCGTCTGTGTGACATGTTCCTGAAGCAGAATATTCCAGCCTTTGTAAGCCTTCTCCAGTATAGCAATCGCCTCGGCTGTGGGCAGGTTCAGTTCAATTAATGGTTCAATCTCCTTGCCTGTATTGATTTCTTTTTCCTCCACATTGGTACTCATCGTAATACAATGAATGCCCCCTGTGCGAGTTCCGGCCTGTAACCGGTCTATCGCTTCCATAAAGGCTTGCTTATTTGAGACATGTTCCAGACAAGAACAAGCAGCGATATAATCAAAATAGTTTGGCTCCACAGCATAATGCTCAACATCTGCTTTCACTGCCTGTACGATATGATCAACCTGATATTCTTTCGCATACTTGCGAAGTCCGTCTACGGCCTCATCCAGTAAATCCACACCGATGACTTCACTCTTCGTTTTTGCAAGGCGCTGTGCAATCGGTATCGTATGCCTTCCCACTCCGCATCCCAGATCGAGGACACGCAACTCCTCCTTGTGAGCAAGTAGACGTTCCAGCATATCCATCACCATAGGCATGGGCCTCGACATCCAGGTACCGGAGGCGAATAATTCATTATTCTGATAGAAATTGGAATGATAACCTGCCTCTGCTTTTCGCGCAGCCTCAAATTGTTCGTTTCCCATTAAAACACCCCCATCGTTTAGAAGTTAAACGTCAATGTCCCAGTACCGGCGAATAGAATGATTGAAAAAATGATCATGATGACGAATCCAGCCGTTACAAGCAATTTACCCGTATCCCTCTTGTATGAACTGTCGTTAAATAACATAACTCCACCAATGGAAATAGCCACCGGAGCGAGAAAAAGTGTAATCAGTACAAGCAAAATGATGGAATAACGATCCAATACCGATTCTTCATATTCGATCATATAAGGTTGTTCAGGCAATGCCGTTTTGGTGGCAACCAGATTACCGCAAGATTTGCACTTAAACTCATCTTCTGCCATTCCTTCATGGCAGTAAGAACATTTCCTTTGTGTGCGCGCCATCTTCCGCCTCCTTACACATCTGTCCTATCAATGAATACCCATAATACAATACGAGAATCAATTGATTACGGATTCTGGTTGCGACAGATTTTTTTTCATAAAGGATTCCAGTGCCGCCTCATATCCGGTGCGATCGACTTGAAACGCTGTGCCATGACCCGCACGGGGGACGGTCAGCAATTCCTTTTTGGTTGGGCAAGCTTCATACAACCTGTACACCATTTCCGTTGGTACAAACATATCAGCTTCACCGTGGATGAATAACACGGGAACGTTAACTTTGGCAAGCTGCTTGAGAGCCGAAGCCTCTCTAAAGGAATACCCTGCTTTCCATCGGGAGATTAGACTTGTGACAGGTATAAACGGAAATGCAGGAAGCTTGTATAATTGCTTTAACTGGAACGTCAGTTCTTCTTCCACGGATGTATACGCACAATCAGAGACAATCGCTTTAACCTGAGTCGGCAGGGCTTCACCACCTGTCATCAGTACGGTTGCTCCTCCCATGGATATGCCGTGCAATAGGATTTCCCCTTGTGTACCCACTTTTTCAAGCACCCAGTTGGTCCACTGGGCATAATCCTTCCGATCTAACCAACCAAAACCGATGATATCACCTTCGCTCCGGCCATGACCCCGATCATCTGGCATGAGTACGTTATAACCGTGCTTTTCCGCATAAAACCGGGCAAAACCAGCCATTTCTCTGCCTCTCCCCGAATAACCATGTGCCAGAATAACCGTCTGATCCGACCCTTTATTGGAACCGAGCCATGTACCATACAGTTTTAATCCATCATGTGATTGAAGAGATATCTCTTCTGTAGGCTGAGCATCCAGCCACTTCAGGTCAGAAGCACTGCTAATGATTTCATTGTCCGGTTCAGGCATCAGATTCGGATTATCCACCAAAAATGTTTTTGGCGTACGGCGAATGGCCGTTTTGAAAAAATAAAGCCCACCTGTCCACAGAAGAGCAAGAACGATCAGTACCAGTGCTGCAAGTACGTAGAATAACATGAACGAGTCCTACCCTCTTTCCTCATTAAGATATGTTCAATCTTTACTTATTTGTTGCAGTGATGCACATGCTGCTTGATAGGCGGGTAACAAAGCATCCAGCAAAGGTTCTGCTTTTCGTGATTGACCTTCCTTCGCGAACTGCTCTATCCGGGCAAACAAAGTTGATAAATAACGAATCCCCAGACTCAAACTCCCTGATTTCAGATCATGGGCTACCTCGGTTGCAGCCACATGGTCGCCCGACACAATATGTCTGCGCAGCACCTCAATTTTGCCAGGTGTATCGGTACGATACATGTCCAACAACATACCAAGGAGTGTACGATCGCCATCGGTGTTTAATTCCGCAATTTCATGTACGATGCTCATATTTAGTACCTCGGTCGGTTCGGAGGATTGCTGCCACTTCTCGATCATCTTACTCAGAATTTCCAGCGTGAAAGGTTTGCCAATAAAGTCATTCATCCCGGCTTCCATACACTTGTCTTTCTCTCCCTGCATGACATTACCTGTCATTGCAATGATTGGTGTGGTATGGCGCATTTCATCCATTTCTATCGAGCGGATTTTGCGTGTGGCCTCCAAACCGTCTATCACTGGCATCATATAATCCATGAGAATCAAACTGTATTTTTTGCTGAGAAAAGCAGCTATTGCCTCTTCCCCATTCACTACAGCGTCCACTTGGGTTATTCCCAGTTTCTTGAGCTGTAACATAACAAGCTGTCGGTTGATGACATTATCATCGGCCAGCAATACAGATACAGAAGGAGCTTCATCATCCATATCCTGCCCCTGTTGCTCTTGAGCGGAAGCAACAGACTGGTTAGCGGACTGATTACCGTCTTTCTTATCAAGTGTAAGTTCGAACCAGAATGTTGATCCTTCACCCTCTTGACTGTCTACTCCAATCTGACCTTCCATCAGTGTAACGAGCGACTTGCAGATCGATAATCCAAGGCCCGTTCCTCCATACTCACTTGAGCGACCTTGTTCAGTCTGCACGTAGGGTTGAAATAACTGTTTCTGATCTTCTTCCGAGATACCAATCCCCGTGTCTTCGACTTCATATCGGATCATTTGTGTAATCTCATCATCTTTCATAAGGGTGACTCGTATCCGCACTGTACCTTCTGATGTGAATTTGTTCGCATTCTGAATTAGATTGATCAGTATCTGTGTAATCCTCGTTGAATCCCCTTCAAGAAGAGTAGAGATTCTGGGGTCACAGTCTATCGATAACTGATTTCCGTTCTTTCTGACTTGGGGTTCGAGCAAACGAACGATATAGTTTATCGTCTCTTGCAGATTCACTTCTCCCAGTTCAAGTCGCATCTGACCCGCCTCAAGTTTGGACAGATCCAGAAGATCCTGAATCAGCTTGAGCAGCAGTTTGGCAGCATCCTGTATAACGGAAACGGAATTCTCCTGTTCTTCAGACAAGGGAGACAACTTCAGCATCTCAGCCATTCCCAATATGCCATTTAATGGCGTACGAAAATCATGACTGATGCCTGCAATAAATGCAATTTTTGAATCACCTGCATCTACTGCTTGCTGACGTGCAGCTTCAAGACTGTTATTGTTCTTTGCAAGCAGACGCTGGAGTGTCACCAGTTCATTATTCATATCCGAGAATTCCGTAAGTGTCCGTTCCTCTTGCTCTTTACTCCGGATCATCTGATCTGATAACTGCTCAATCGTTCTGCGTAGCCTCTGTATCTCTCCGCTCTCATTAGACATCACAACATCCCTCTCCTAATCCCTAACCATATCAAGATAATTACATGTAGCTGGCTGAGACAGTAATTGTTCTGCAACCGCTACCGCTTCATCGGCTCCTGGAGCATAACCGTCAGCTCCTATCGTTTTCCACAACTCCTGATCAATATTAAAGGGATATCCCCCAACCATAATCTTCACATGTGCCGTTGCCGGATGATGACGGATCAGATGAATCAACTCTTTGGCCAGATGAAGGTGATACGTCATCGTAACTGAAATCGCAACAACATCGCCCTGATGCAGCTCAATAGCCTCTATTACACTTCCATTGGGAACATTGGCTCCCAGATAATGCGTATCCCAACCTTCCATCTCGAACACATCTGTGAGCATACGCAGTCCGATCTCATGTTGCTCACTGCCTACACAGGTAGCCACTAGTTTTTTATCCTGACCCGTATGAATCAACCAACGAGAATAGAGACGTGATATGAATGACTGGGTCGCTGCCGTACAAAAGTGTTCCTGCCCCACACTAATACGATGGCATTGCCACAATCGTCCAATTTCATATTGGGTAGGCTGAAAGATATATCGATAAATATCACGAATCGTCACCCCGGCTTCTAACTGGGCTTCAATGATCTCAAAGGCTTCTTTCCGTTTATTCTCAAGCAAACACTGTAAGTACGATTGCGCGGCATCTCCATATGGCATGGATTCGTTGACGTTGATGTAACCCGCCTGTGACTCCATATGTGTTGTTCTATATATTCCCATCTCCAGATACTCAAGCAGAAGCGCCTTTGACGGATGGTCAAATTCTTCTTCCAAGGTCTCTTTGATCAGATTGAGATTAATCACCAGGTCTTCTGGTGATACCTTATAACCCTCAAGTAAAACTTTCAGCCAGGCAATATAATGAGTAAACAGACCTGGACTCTGTACGAGCGCACTTTCTGCCAAATAGTTCAAGCTATACTCCGAATCCTGTTTGGTTCGCATTTTTCCATTCTCGCCAAATCGCTCAAGTAAATCGGGCTGTCTGAGATACTGTTTCTCCGTTATTTTATCAGCTAAGTTCGCAGATTCCTGGAGCAAACGTTCTCCTGCTTCTTGATGACTCATAGATGCCACCCTCCTCATACCCGCATCACACTCAATCTTCATTCGTGACTAATCCAGAATGAGATCGATGTTAGTTAACTTGCAATCGGGATAGGTTCTTCTACTTGATCCAATCCATCCATTCCGCTCTTAATCGTTATGTTCCATTATACATGAAATTTCGATGATCATGTTTTACACACGATGAATGTATAGAACAATCTTCCTATATTATGGAGGGCCTTGCAAGTCAGTCAGCCAGTATATACCTGTACTTTTCGAGATCTACAAAAAAACTGACCTGCGTTATGAACGCAAGTCAGTTTTCCCTTCTGCCGCTAGTCCCAGCTTCTTCAACATCTTAATCGCATCCACTTTCTCGGAAGGGTCAAGTCCTTCCAAAGCATCAATGATGACCTGATGGTGTTGAGGAAATATCTGTGTGAACAATTCTCTTCCTTCTTCGGTTAACTCAGCGTAAATGACACGCCGATCTTCCTTGGAAGGTCGACGAAACAGCAGATTTTTATTTTGCAACTTATCTACAACATACGTAATATTACCACTGGACATTAACACCTTTTCACCAATCTTTTGCAATGCCTGCGGTCCCTTATGATATAACAAATCAAGCACACCAAATTCTGTCGTATTCAGTCCGTGACTCTGGATGTCCCGATTGGAACGTGAGGTCACAGAATTATAGGCCCGAACAAGAACCACGAATAATTGTAAAGACAGTTCCCGGTTGTCCTCCGTGTTCAGCATTTCAATAATCCTCCATCAGTTGTTTACATTTCGGCTCGTATGAGGGGCAAGCTTCTGCTCCCACTCCTCACGGAGCATCCCCATACGAATTGAATCATAGTACTGCCCGCGAACGATACGACACTTCCGCATTCGCCCCTCTATCTGTAATCCGGCTTTCACAGCCGCACGCATCATACGTTCATTCCCAGACCAAGTAGTCAATCCAACCCGAACCAAAGGCATCTGTTCGAACAAATGACTTGACCACATGACAAGTGAGCGTGTGCCAACCCCGCGTCCCCACTGGACAGATCTGTATATTACAATCCCCATTTCCAGCCACATGGATAACTCATCTTCTATGTAATAGCTGATTGTACCCACAATTTGTCTGTCGGATTCAATAATACGGATTGATACGGGTTTGGAATCGCCTGGATCTACGTCCATACGTTTGAGCATACCTTGTTCAAAACTTTCATAACTTTCGTGTTTAAGTGGGTAATAGGGTGCATCCCATTGCTTCCATTCAGGTACGTCATCACTGTAGATCAATTCATAGAGTTCTTTCAGATCCTTTTTCTCCACACACCTGAGTACAAGTTCACCATCAACGATTGGCAGTTCTTTCATACGATGAAAAGCACCCTCTTCCTTATTAAGAACGATGAAGCTCTTCGATACTTCCGTCCGCATTGGCAAGAATGACTGTACTAGCCATATCCACAAATAGTCCGTTATCAACAACACCTGGTAACATGTTCAATTGAACATTAAGGTCCGCAGCATGATCAATCGCCTCCAAGTGGCAATCTGCTATCAGGTTTCCGTTGTCTGTCAGATAACGTTGCTGTCCATCCATCCGCCACTGTGGTTGACACCCCAATTGTTCGAGCGCCTGAAAGGTCCACTCAGAAGCAAATGGAACCACCTCAACTGGAAGCGGGAATTTCCCCAACTTTTGCACGGCTTTGCTGCCATCCGCTACAATAATCAATTTGTCACTATTGGCCGCCACGATTTTCTCACGCAAAAGAGCCCCGCCCCCCCCTTTAATCAGGTTAAATTCGGGATCTACTTCATCAGCGCCATCAATGGTCAGATCCAGACGTCCAATCTGGTCAAATGGGACGATGGGAATCCCCCATTCACGGGCAAGCTTGTCCGAAGCCTCTGAAGTGGCAACCGCTTGAATGTTCAATCCATCACGTACCCGCTCACCGATCCGGCAGATGGCATAATAAGCTGTTGAACCTGTACCCAATCCAACCTTCATTCCATCTTCAACATATTCTGCCGCACGCTCTGCTGCTATCTGTTTAAGATTCATCTATAAACCCCCGCTGCTCATAATTTGAGAAATGCATATGTAGTTATTATAGATAAAACCGCTTCCGATGTATATCCGTGCCTTCTGTTGCATCTCTGCCATCATATTTTTGTTTTGTTGAAGGATGTATTTTTACCCACCATGTTATAGAATACAGAATGAAGCTAAAAAATGGGAAATTTTAAAATAAACAGTTCTAAATACCTATAAACCATCTGATATGTCCATAAATACGTAAAATATTAAAAAAAATTTAACGATACTATTCAATTTAACGACATTTTATACGACATATTAATTATAGATGTGTTTTAATAATTAGACACCTATGGTTCATACGGTACATAAGTCTCTACGAAAGCGACTGATAAACCAAGACCATGGTCGCATAAATTTCCTTTGGAGGGGATCACGGAATGATCTAGTTCACTGTACCAATGCAACCCTAAAGTTTCTTAATTTAAAGAAGATCAGGAGTGGAATTTAGTGAAATCATTAAGTTGGAAAAGCATGTCGTTTTTCTCCAAAAATTTGTTACTCTCATTTACTAATATCGTTATCATCGGGGTAGCACTTATCGCAAGCAGTTACTATTTTCAAAAAACAGTTCTTGTTGATCAACTGCATGGACAGGTGGAACAAATCACCAAAAAGTGGGCTGAAGATATCAATCCTGCCGAGGTACAAGCTGCTATTGCGGAAGGTAGCTATGATGGAGCAACACAAACGAAATTACGAGCGTATTTCGATGAGATGCAAGAATATTATCCTAACATTGCACAAGCCTACATCTTCGGTGTTGAGCTCGGTGGCGATAACAAGAGATTAACTTCCCTTGTAGCGATGCCGACCAATTTAAGAGAGGCTTTTCAAAGTGAGAACGTAAATATTGGTGACATGTATGAGCAGCCGGTCGTTGTAGCCAATGCACTGAAAGAAATGCTTAATACGGATCGCCCAACATTCACAACATTTTATTCCGATGATTTCGGAACATGGACAACCATCGCATATCCAATCAAAGACAGCAACGGAAAGATTTTCTCATATTTTGCCGTTGATGCAGATGCATCAGCTGTACCTGCGGGACTAAACTCCTTGCTCAAAAACGGAATTATTATCCTTGTGGCCTTCTTGCTGTTATTCCTAATTATTCAATACCTTGTAGTTAAAAACACACTTTCCCCTATCCGTCACTTGATCAAAGGAATTGATGACGTAAGTCGGGGTAATTTGAATGTCAACATTCCGACAGGCAAAGACGATCTGGGACTCGTTAACGAGAAGTTCAACACCATGGTTCGCAAAATCAACGATACTATCGTTAAAGTGCAAATCACGTCACAAGAAGTAAATCAATCTGCCAAAGAGCTATATGAAGTTTCCGAGCGCAACAGTGAGAATGCAGATTCTATCAATAATAATGTGACTCAAATCACTTCCAACATTCGTTCGCAGGAACAGGCAACCCGGGATAGTGCACGTGCCATGTCCGAGATGGCTACCGTAATCCAGACCATTGCCAGCAGCTCGGCAAGTGTAGCGGATGAAGCCTATGAGATGGAACGTCGTTCGCAACAAGGTAACAGCGTTGTCCGTCAGGTATCTGAACAGATGAATCTGATTACGGAATCGGTTAAAAATACCGCTTCTGCCATTGAGGTTCTGGAGAGTCGTTCACAGGAAATTGGCGATATTCTCAATATCATCTCGGGAATCTCCAGCCAGACCAACTTGCTTGCTCTTAATGCTTCCATTGAAGCAGCTCGTGTTGGTGAAGAAGGAAGAGGATTTGCAGTTGTTGCAGGTGAAGTACGCAAACTTGCCGAGCAGTCTGAACAAGCAACCAGCCAGGTTGGCGTATTAATCCAAGAGATTCAGGCTGGAATTAAACAAGCTGTACGTGCTATGGAACAAGGTACGTCAGAAGTAGATACAGGACTCAGCGTAGCCGATCAAACAGGACAACTGTTCGAAGATATTTTAGAAGCAGCGAAAAAAGTATCTAATCAGATTCAGGAAGTATCAAGCGCGACAGAAGAAATCTCTGCGGGTACGGAGGAAATGACCGCTACAGCGGACGACTTGTCTTCAAGCGTAAGTAAGACAGCAAACAGCAGTGAACAAATTTCCTCATCTGTTGATGAGCAAAAAGCATCTTTGATTACATTGGTAGATTCCTCCACACGCCTTAACAGCATGTCTGAGGAACTCCAAGAATTGATCTCTCATTTCAATGTAAGCAAACAATAATTCAAATCCACAAACATTCGGTTTGAACCAAGGAGGAATAACTGAAGTGATTGAAAACCAACCATCTTCTTCCCATTCCATGGAATCTAGCTTGCCAGTTCTGCAGATTCCACTGGATTTTGGGCGACGTCAACAATCATTCTCTTATCAGTCTGCTCAAATCACATTACATGCTTCTCTGAGCCGTGAACTTAAACAGAAGTATGGAGAACAGATGGTGTACCCGGTACTCCTCTCAGCTTATGCAGCCTTGTTATTCCGATTGTCAGCTGAACAGGAACTTGCCATAGGTATACTTTCCCCCGATCAGGCAGCTTCCTATCTTTCATTACAGATTCAGGGGAAATTGGCCTTCAGCCAACTTTGTCATCAGGTTTCAGAGCAGCTCAAGATTGAATACACGTTGCAAAACGGTGGATACCCTGAATCGTTTTTTATGCTGAATAGTGTACAGTTGCCTCAAGCTCCTCAAATATTAAACTGGAACGTTCGAGATGATCAGAACATGCTCATCCTCGATCTGTTCTATGATAGTTCACTGTTAAAAGAGTCTACCGTGCTGAGATATGCAGAATATTATCAGACTCTTCTACTCGCCCTTGTACGTGACGGTGAGAAAGCAATCGGTACGGTAGATATCCTGTCTGCCTCAGATCGATTGCTTTACCGTGAAATGAATGATACTTCTGTTCTTGAACCAGAGAATCAGACGGTTCATGGCTGGTTCGAAGCAACGGCAGCGGCATATCCCGATTCACCGGCGATAACATCGCCATCCAAAAGTTATACGTACAGGGAATTGAATGAACGAGCTAATCAGGTTGCACGTGTTCTGTTATCCAATGGCTTGCAGAAAGGTGAATTCGTCAGTATCTTTATGGATCGAAGTCTGGAGACGATCATCTCCCTGCTTGGTATTCTGAAGGCAGGTGGTGCATATGTTCCGATCGATCCTGAGCATCCACAAGAACGTAACAGTTATATCGTGGAAGATACGGCATCATCATTCGTTCTGACAACGGAGGCTTCTTATGCCCAAGCTTCCAGCTTGTTCTCCAGTATAGCTACGGTCCGCCAGATTCTCGCTGTGGATGGTCGCCTAGCTGGATTTGCAGCAAGTAACCCCAATCTGGATATTCAGCCCGATGATCTTGCATATATCATCTACACGTCAGGGTCGACCGGTAAACCCAAAGGTGCACTGATTGCCCACCGGGGTGTAACCAATCTTGGCAGTGTGGTTCAGCGTGATTGTGACATTCAACCAGGTGATGTATTAACCCAGTTTGCTACATACAGCTTTGATGCATCCGTGTGGGATACCATTGGCGCCTTGTTCTATGGAGCAGAATTATATCTGTTGTCTGCGGAAGAACGTGTATCCGTTGAAGAATTCGCAAGTGCAATTGAACGGACAGGAACAACCATCATTACGATACTGCCTACGATTTTCTTCAATCAGCTTGCTTCCTACTTATCCGATGAAGGTTTCCACAAGCTGGCCAAAGTCAGAATCATTACTGTAGCCGGAGAAGCGCTCTATGGTGAACAAGTTCGTGCCTTCCAGCGCAAATTCGGAAACCAGATTGATATTGTTAATGTATACGGACCTACCGAATGTACAGTAGCCACAACTACTCACCGCATCAGTGAGCAGGTTCCCGAACATGTGGTGAACATCCCTATCGGTAAACCGATTCATAACTACAAAGTATATATTGTGAATGAAGAACAACAGCTCTGTCCGGCAGGTGTACCTGGTGAGGTATATATTGCTACCCCAGCACTGGCCAAAGGTTATCTGAATCAGCCAGAACGTACTGAGCAAGCATTCATTGAGAACCCGTTTGCGATAGGGGAGAAAATCTACAAGTCTGGCGATATTGCCAAATTGCTGGATACTGGGTTGCTCGAATATGTCGGTCGCAGTGACTCACAGCTAAAAATTCGTGGTCACCGGATTGAGATCGGGGAGATCGAAGATCACTTTGCACGGCTTGATCAGATCCAGAACGTTGCCGTCATTCCGAAGAAAGAATCCGATGGACAAAATATGCTGGTTGGTTACTTTACATCGAAAGATGGCAGTACCCTCTCTGTTTCGGACATCAAGGCAGAACTGACGGAGAAACTTCCTTCTTATTTTGTACCAAAGTGGATCTGTCAGCTGGATGAAATGCCGATTGCACCAACTGGGAAAATCAATCGCAAAGCGATGGTATCCCTGCCTCATATGGAACGACATGAAGATCGCCCTGATCGGGTCATGCCTGAGACGGAGACGGAATCCATTATCCTGGACGCATGGAAAGAAATCCTTCAGCACGATGACTTCGGTGTCGAAGACAGCTTCTTCAATATCGGTGGTGATTCACTCCGGGTCATTCATGTACTGGTCATTCTGAAGCCACATTATCCACAGCTGAAAATCGCCGACTTCTTTGCCGAGAAAACAGTCCGTGCTCTCGCTCGTCGTGTGGAAGCATTGTCTCTCAGTGCTGCAGAAGTTACGGATTCAGTGGTGACCGAAGGTATGATTACACAATTATCCGAACACCCTGTGGAGCTAACATCCCAGTTGGGGTATCCGCTCATTCGTGAACCTGAGCATGTGTTACTGACCGGAGCAACAGGTTATCTGGGCTCTCATGTGCTGCAACAGTTAATTCTGAATTCCAGGACAAGAATCTACACCCTTGTTCGTCGACCATCCAATGGAATAACTGCAATGGAACGTTTGACTAACGTGCTGGAAGGTTATTTCGGCAAACAACTGACTGACCAACTCTCCACTCGCGTGGAGATTATTGAAGGGGATCTCGAACAACCTAATCTCGGCCTGTCCGCTGAACAAAGGGCTTATGTTCAGGATCGAATTGACCGTGTCATCCACTGCGCTGCAGACGTACGTCATTTCGGCGATGCCGATCAGTTCGCCAAAACAAACGTGGAAGGAACGGTCGCATTGCTAGACTTGATTCGCAGCAAACCAGGCGCTTCCTTCCACCATGTATCCACGATGGGTATTCCGGAAGATCTGGCACTCAGCGGACAATGGGAATCTTCCCTGCAATATGATCGGTTCCCGGCTGACTTGCATGTGGACAACCTGTATTCGGACAGCAAGCTTGAAGCCGAGAAAGTGCTCATGATTGCCGCCGAGCAAGGTGTACCTGTCAGCATCTATCGTGCTGGTAATCTCACTTGCCACTCCGAAACTGGACGCTTCCAGTCCAATATTGATAGCAACGCCTTTTATCGTATGATCAAAGCAATGTTATTGCTCGGCAAGGCTCCTGCGGCTGACTGGATGGTTGATTTTACACCGATCAACTATGCAAGTGAAGCTATCGTTCATCTTGCCTTACGTCAGGATACCGCCGGTCGTGTATTCCACATCTGTAATCCGGAGCCCATCCGTTATGATGAGCTGATCCGTTCTGTGAATCGGGCTGGTTACGAAGTCGAAACGCTGCCTTTCGCCGATTACACACGTTGGTTGTTCGATGCCAGCATCAGCAAAGAGCCGGAAGCTCTTCAGTTGGCTATTGCACAGCTTGAAGGCGACGGTGCGAAGGATTCAGCATATGTCTATGCTTGCCCTGTCACAACGGCTTATGTGGAACCCGCTGGCATCTCATGTGCAAAAACAGATGATCGCTTCATCTCCGCCATGTTAGACTACGCCGTTCAGATTGGATATTTCCCGTCTGCAATCCGGCGCCATAACGGCACTTCTACAGCGATGGAGTAAGTTCACTTTATCATTAGCATTTAATTAATAAATAAGGTCACAAGAAAAGGAGCCATCTATCGTCATTCACTGACGATAAGATGGCTTCTTTTCTTCGCATTTTCGGATCATTTTTTAGACCCATCGGATAATTGCAATGATGGCAAGATGAGCTGGATAGAAATAACGCCAGACCCAACGTGGCCCCTTCATACGGAATCCCGCTTGGTAATACTGAGCAATAGCAATGCCGGCGGTTGCCAGCACACTATACATTTGCACAGAGCTGTTATGCAGCAGAAGATATAGTGCATTTAACAAGACATGTGCCACGACAAGTACAGGACCCTGGAAATAACGGAATAACAGAACCAATAACAACCCGTACATCCCGTAATCCATTTGGCTAATTTCCATGAACCATCCTGCTCCAATTACAATCGGAATCCCTAGTAGTTTGGATGGCAATTTATCGATAACGAATAATACCAACAGGGCTGACCACAATGTCCACACCACGTTCAGAGAATAATGATTAAAAGCAGCCATGAACGGCACCTGTGATATGATCGCAATCCAGAACAACCGCCATATGTATTTTTGTACGTCTCGTGTATGTTTATAACCGATATACACTGCAAAAGCATAGATTGGGAAAGCGATACGACCTATGATCCTCAACTCTATAATATGTGGAAAAAAGACAGCCCCTATATGATCAATTAACATCGTGATCATGGCAATCCACTGCATCATGTTGCGACTCCCCTCCCTTGTTGCCGACGACACAAGTGTGCCATTCATTCATATAGTGCGTCTTTTTGAGCAACCTCTTATACGTTAAGTTCATAATACATGAATTTGGTATCCTGTGCATATCCTTCGGGTTCATATAAAGCTTGCGCTCGTTTGTTACTTAACTCAGTTGAGAGTGATATACGAAGAACTCCTCGCTCAGATGCCAATTGCTTGGCTGCTTGCAAGAGCTTCCTAGCAATGCCTTGCTGACGATAATCCGGATGCACATATAGATCATTAAGCACCCAGACAGGCCCCATCGATACCGAACTAAAACTGGGATATAGCTGAACGAATCCAGTACAAATTAAGCCTTTCGAGAGTGACATAACGTTACTTTCATCTGTCCCATGATCACTTTCCGCATCTGTTTCTGCTACCAAAATCACCGATTCATGGCCTTCCATTCGTTCTCTAATATACTGACGTGCTGCCTCAATATCAGCATTTTGGTTGTAGAACATCCTGTACTCATTGAACAAACGTCCCACTTCGTTACTATCAAGAAGACCCGCTTGTCTGATTCGGTGCTGCATTTCACTCAACTCCTCTGGGATGGAGAGCATCGTCTCCTCCTTTGTATTTCTTCAATTGTAAAACAGTCCTTTCCTTTTCCCCATTCATCATCTGCATCAAAATTTGTAGTATCCAGGAACTTTTCCCTAAAGATACTGAACATTCATCGTTCGGAGTATATTTCAGTCGAAGCGTTGCACACTATAGTATCGCTCATAGCTGGCAGGGAATCGAACCATTCATTGATTTAGGAGGAAGGGATCTATGAAAGAAAGCATTCTGATACAGGTGCAATCACGTCTAGTCGGCGTGGCAGATATGATCTATCAGCCCCTTCAGATCGGGCCGCTCCATTGCACGTTGCTCTATATTCAATCCATAGTTGATACACAGATCATGCGTGAAGCTATTGTTAAGCCCTTGCTTGAGGAGGCTGCACGGAACGAGGTCGGTCCAGATTTCATAACGCAAGTTGTGAGTGGAACCTTTTTTTCTCTCGAAAACCAGCACAGGGATTCAGCGGAAACGTTGGTAGATGATATTGTAACCGGTAATGCAGCACTCTATATCGAAGGCATGTCCGGCATGATCATTTTTTCAATTCAAAATTATCAGAAGCGCTCCGTACCTGAATCAACAAATGAAGTCGTCGTTGTTGGCCCCCAGGAAGCGTTTATCGAAGATATTAATGTAAATATGTCTCTACTGCGACACAAAATCAAACATCCCGATTTTAAAATGATCAAATTCACCATCGGCAAATATACCAAAACTGAAGTTTTTGTCATTTATATTCAAGGATTATGCAAACCTGAGATTTTGGAAAATGTATTAACCAGTCTGGGTGATATTGATATGGACAGCAGTCTGGGTGTCAGTTATCTATCAGAATTTCTGGAAGATCATCCGCTCTCTCCTTTTCCACAGTATCAATATACCGAAAGACCCGATACCGTTGCAGCTGCTCTCGTAGAAGGACGGATCGGGGTCATGCAGGATGGAACGCCCTTCTCACTGCTTATTCCAGTCACATTTTTCTCTTTGATGCAGTCGTCCGAGGATTATTATCAACGGTTCCATTCAGCTTCATTTATCCGAATTATCCGTTTGCTGTTTGCCGTCATTGCTTTCCTGCTGCCCTCCGTATATGTAGCAGTCACTACATTTCATCCCGAGATCATCCCAACCAATCTGCTCATTACAATTGCCTCGGCAAGAGAGAACATTCCTTTTCCGGCATTAATTGAAGCCTTCATCATGGAGATTACCTTTGAAGGATTACGTGAAGCCGGAATACGTATTCCCAAGCCGCTTGGACAGACGGTTTCTATTATTGGCGGTATTGTCATTGGACAAGCCGCTGTACAGGCAGGTATTGTCTCTGCCCCTTTGGTTATTGTGGTGTCCATTACAGGCATTGCAGCCTTTATTATTCCGCATTTCGAGTTAGGATTGGCCTTCCGACTGCTCCGATTTCCTGTTCTGCTGATGGGTGGAACACTGGGCCTATTCGGTGTCGTCATTTCTATCTACCTGTTGTACTGGTATATGGTCAGCATGCGTTCATTTGGTGTTCCGTACATGCAGCCTTTTGCCCCACTCGTCCTGCGTGATTTCAAGGATACGTTTATTCGGGTTCCTTGGTTCATGATGAAAAAACGAACCAAAGCCTATGCGACCGATAATGAAAGGAGGCAGGATACACCATGATATTTCGACGGCCTCCCCTTCCAATTATTGTCGTCATTATTTGCTGTCTGTTATGTACCGGATGCTGGTCCAAAGTCGAAATTAACGAGCGCACCTTCATTACAACCTTGTACGTGGACAAAGCGGATACCCCTGGAGAGATCGAAGTTACACTTAGCATGCCGCTCCCCAATCGTCTCTCTCCCGAAGGTGGGGGTACAGGCAAAGATCCTTATGCAGCAGTTTCGGCAACGGCACCGACAATTGCAGATGCGATAGAGCGAATTCAGACAGACCTGACACGTAAAATATCCTGGGGACATACGCGAGTGATTGTCTTTGGCCAAGCCTACGCACGTGAGGGGATTGAAGACACGATGGAATGGATTGCACGGCAACCTCTTTTCCACCTGAGCAGCTACGTGATGGTTGCGAATGGCAAAGCCAAGGACGTTTCTGATCTAACTCCGGTATTTGAAGAAACTCCAAGTGACGTGCTGCGAGAATTCTCTACCGAGGAAAACCTATTAAAAACCCAGGTGTTAAGCATATTTACATCCGATAAAATGAACCAGGGATTTGCCTCATCGATGTTGGCCAGCAAAAAAACGAAAATGGTCAGTGAAGAGGGAGAATCCAAAAAGTGGGTCAGTCAAATCGGTGGAACAATCTTCAGACAGATGCGAATGGTTGGGACTCTCTCGGCCGATGAAGCGCGCGCTGTTGCCTGGGCAGGACAAAACCTGGATTCGATGACCATTTCCGTTAGAACCAAAAAACAAAAAGCAAGCATGAAGTTATACCGCATGCATTCGGATATACATGTAAAGCTCCAGAATGGTGAACCACATTTTGTTATCAACCTGACCGGAAGAGCTGAGTTGAATTCGGTCATTCCTGTTCTGAAAGCTGAAGATATCGTTGGTATTAAGGACATTGAACAAGCAGCCAACGAAAAAGTGAGTGCTCATCTTACTCAGGCCATTCAAACCGCGAAACACCAAGGCTCCGATATACTCATGCTTGGATACCGGCTCGAATGGAGATACCCCCAGGTCTGGAAGAAGCTGCGGCCTACATGGATCAACTATGTAAAGAATGATCTTCAGTTTACTGTCAACACAAATATCAACATTCAATTTGTCGGCTCGGAGTCAAGCTTCTAACTTGCACGGGAATGGCTTTTTTAAGGAGGTTACATACGTGTTAGCCGTTTTAGTATTTGCGGGACTGTATCTACTGGATTGGTCATCTGTAAAATCAAGCAAAAAAGCAATCAGACGTGCCTATTTCATACTGCTCGGCCTATTTCTCGTATGGAATACACTTGCAGTAAGCTGGTCAGCATGGCCTAATCCCAATGATGTAATCCAATTGGTCTTTGGCTGGGCTGATCACCTGATTCAATAAGGGAGGAGATTAACCATGAACCATCTGACTGCGGGGCAGGCTTACCGCTTCATGTTTGTTTACCTGTATTCCGAACCTGTTGCCTTTCTTCTGCAACGTTTGTTCAAAATGAGTGGTTATCAGGGATGGTTATCCACCATCGGCGGCTTTCTGATCAGTCTGATTTTTCTGTTCTTTACATACCGTTTAGGCTCCATTAATCCCGACAAACCCTGGATCTCCTATGGAGAGGATATCGTGGGCAAGGTTGTGCATCGCTTTTATATCGGGTTAATTGTAATGTTATGTATCTACTTGTTATCCATTGATGTGGAGAATTTTATTATCTTCCTGCAATCAATGTATCTGCCACAGACTCCGATTTGGTTAACATCAACTCTGACTTTGCTGTGCATCTGCCTGACTGCGCGTTCAGGATTGGTTACGATTGTATTTATGTCGGAAGGTATTTTTCTGGTACAGCTTTTCACTTCCACCTTACTTATTCCGGCGGTTGGGGGCGGAGGTAATCCCGGCATACTGCTTGCAATGGCAACCCATCATGATCTGGGTGAGATCATGATGGGTTCTTTTTCCACCATGCCATGGTTCTCCGAATGGATGTTTTTCCTCTTCCTCGCACCGGTCGTTGCTTTCAGGCGTCCTATGCTGAAAAGCATGTTATTTGCCGGCATCACCGTTGTTATATTCATCGTTGTGTTCTGGATGTTCACCCTGATGAACTTTGGTCCCTATGTTGCCGCCGGCCTTCGCTATCCTTTACTTGAAATGGTACGCTTTGCGCGATACGGAGATTTCCTGGATAATCTGGACCCTGTTCTGATCGCAATTTGGTCAACAACGATGTTCACTCGCAGCTCATTTCTGTTGTATGTCGCTTCCGTCTGTCTCTCCAAACTCAGCGGGATCAGACAGCAAAAATCTGTTGTGTATCTAATTGGGGGAACGGCTGCCGCCATTGTACTTCAATATGCCAGAGATGCCGCCTCCTACGAGTTGGCTATCCGCTCTTACGCTGTACCTTTGTACACGGTGCTTATTGAATCCATGCCCATTCTGTACGTTCTGGTATACTGGCTCCGCAATGGTAAAAATAAAAAGGCGACCAAAGCATCCACTGCTCCGTCGCCGTAATTATTCAGTTCGATTCAGCATTCTGCTGTTCCTGACCAGGATCAGCATCGGGGAAAATGACGCCTTTCTTCAAAATCAGATTGGCGTATTGCGCTCGCTCACCAGTTGCAACAATCACATAGGCATTCGAAGCACGTTTATAAAAATTAAATCGCTCTTCATGATCAAAAGCATCCGTAATGCCTTCGTATTCTTCAATCAACCGGCGGTAGTCTTCCCATATGATCGGGATCACCTGATCCCCTTTCACAACCTGCATGACAGCAGCGGGACGCTCAGCATAGGTATCCAGTGGATATAATTGCAGGATGGCATCCAGCAGTTCAACGACTCCCAGTGCATCACAACGTACCAGTCGCTTGGCATGACTGGCTGCGGGGAAATTGCCATCCGCCAGAACCAACTCGTCTCCATGACCCATTTCGGACATGATTTTGAGTAACTCTGGAGGTATTATTGCGGGTATATTCTTTAGCATACACAGCTCTCCTTGGTCATCTCCAACATCAGTTAGAGCAAATTGGTTTTCTACATTTTTCAAGCACTCAAGATATCGATTCCATAAAAGCGGTTTCATCACTATTCTAACAGTATTTTCAGATCATTGCACAGCGTACCCGTACGTTCAATATGAGAATATTTCATTTTGACAAAAATACTTGTTTAACATATAGTTGTTGTAACAACTAATTGATTGGGACATTTTATTAGGGAAGCGAGGTCTAGCAATCACATGGACTATACACTGGAACAATCTGTTGGATTCATGCTGGGTTTCACACATCGTAAGGCTGTAGCTTTACTTGCAACGCGATTCAAACCTTATGATATTACGACAGAGCAATTTTCTGTTCTCTTTAATGTTGACCGCGGTGAAGGTGTGAATCAGAAGGAGCTCGCTGCACGTGTCTTCAAAGACCAACCCACCACTGCGCGGATTATTGATCTGCTTGAGAAAAAAGGCTGGGTAGAACGCCGGACCAGTGAACAGGATCGCAGAGCCTATCTGTTATATCTCACCACAGAAGGCAAAGCGTTAATTGATATCCTCGTTCCGATTGAAAGAGAAATGAATAAAGAACTTGCTGAAGGTATACCCGAAGACCAGATGGAAGCATTTAAACATACTCTTTCCCTCATTAACCGCAACTTATAATGAATCACAACTCAGGGGGAATACACCATCATGAAAGAACAATCTACACAAGTTAGACTATGGACCACCGATTTTATTCTGCTGATGCTGTGCAACTTCTTGTTGTTCTTGCAACTGCACATGATCGTCTCTCCGCTTCCGTCCTACGTACAGGAGCGATTTCACGCCAATGCATTTGAAGTAAGTTTATTCACCTGTCTGTTTGCACTAAGTGCCATTGCAGCCCGTCTCTATTCCGCGAAAGCACTGGAGAAGGGCCTTCGTAACGCCATGATCTATATAGGCCTGTCCGTAGCCCTGCTGGCAACGCTCGGTTATTATTTTGCTGCCGGTATAGCTGTGCTCTTGTTGCTGAGAATGTTGTTTGGTATCGGGTTTGGTATGAGCAGTACCGCTTTTCCAACGATGGCCTCGGACATTGTGCCTGTCAAACGAATGGGTGAAGGTATGGGTTACTTTGGTCTATCGACTAGCCTGGCTATGTCTATGGGGCCAATTATTGGGGTCACTCTGCTACAGGGTGCTGGATTTGTAACCCTCATGTTATGTACTGCGGGTGTCCTCGCTGTGATCTATCCACTGAGTTATTCGCTGACACGCAAAAAAGAAGTCAGAACCGATAACAGTACAACCATCATGCCACAAGCCACAACAAGTGCTTCAGGGTCCAACCCAAAACAGAAGACACCTTTCAACCGCAAGCTGATTCTGCCCAGTGTGCTGAACTGCCTGTTATCCATCACCTATGGTGGACTTGTCGGATTCATCGTGTTGTATGGCAAGGAAGCCAATCTGGCCAATCCTGCGCTGTTCTTTTTATTCAATGCACTTGCCGTGTTATTGGTTAGACCATTTGCAGGACGGATCTATGACAATAAAGGTCCAAAAGCACTGCTCATTCCAGGGGCAATATTCGTTGCTGTCGGCCTCATTCTGCTCTCGTATGCAACCTCCATGTCCGTCCTGTTCATCGCTGCCTTTATCTACGGAATCGGTTATGGTTCCATGCAGTCGTCTCTGCAGACCTGGATGATTCAAGTTGTATCTCCTACTCAACGGGGCATGGCTAACGGTATGTTTTTGAACTCGTTGGATCTGGGTATTGCGACCGGTGCCCTTCTTCTTGGCGCCATTGCGGCCATAACCAGTTATACCGATATGTATCGCTATTCCGTGATGTTTATGATTCTGTTCTTGCTTATATATCTGATTCAGGGAAAACGAAGCGGCAGCTTCTCCATTGAACCTCATGCTCTGCTCGCTCATACTCATATTACTGCAACGGAACCACCTCAAGATCAATCCAAGAATTCAGAATCTGGAGCCGGCAACACCGAAACTAGCCAGTCGAATAAGAGCAAACACGAATGATTGGTTAAAAGTCATTCTGAACCTAAAAACGCGTTTACACCGAGAAAGCAAATTCATCCGCTTTCTTAGGCGTAAACGCGTTTTTTATTAGAACAGATCTGAATGTTAAACTTAAGACAGCATGGAAATGAACGTAGCATTCAGTACCGTCTATCTAAAATGGACTTTTCTTGCGACCTATGGGAGCATACCCTCTGTTTGTCTCGATCACATCCATAGATGTTTCATCCTGTTTCTGCTTGCTTCCTGAAGTAGGTTGGTCTCCCTTATCCGGCTTAACTGCAAATAATGTGAGCAATCCGCCCACTGCGCCAGACGCGGCGAGCACACCAAAAAGCAAGAAATGATGAGAACCGATCAGCAAAGAAACGACAGGTGGACCGAGAGATACCCCAATGAATCGCATGCTGCTGAACAGAGCCGTGATTGTGCCCCGCTGTTTTTTGTCCACGCCTTCTGTAATCAAGGCATCCAGGCATGGTAACGTTGCGCCTATTCCGGCACTTCCCAATGTGAAAAGACCTACTACAACATAGATATTATCAAATAAACCTATAACGCCAAGGGATACCGTCAGAAGCGTAAGCCCTGCGAAGCCAAGCCATTTCATTCGCGTTTTGTTCTTGCCAATCCACTTCCCTGCCAGGAAAGAAGACAGACATAGCGCTGCCAGCGGAATCGCAAGGACAAGTCCTTTAAGAACACCTTTCAGGGCGAATTCGCTCTCCAGCGTTTCGGATAGATAATATAACACACCAAAGATGACAAACATGCAAATACCGCCGATTGCAAACAACGCATACAACCAGCGTCCCTTTTCTTTCAAGACGTCACGAATGGATGCCACAAATTCAGAAAAGGTGGGAGGCTTTTCTTTTTTCCGGGGAGTCTTCACCAGGAAAATAACAAGAACCAGCGAAAGCACACAAAGTATAGGAATAGCCATGAATGGCGCATACCACAACCAGACCGCCAGCGCTGCACCCAGAATCGGACTTATGACTTTACCAAACGTATTCGAGGTCTCAATGATACCCAGGCTTTTGCTAACTTCGTTCTCATCATTGAACATGTCCCCAACCAAAGGAATAACGATAGGAAATGCGCCGGCAGCACCTATTCCCTGCAATAACCTGCCACCCAGAATGGTCCAGTAGGCTATGTTTCCGTTCAGCATCCATGCTGCTACACCAGCGACAGCACCTCCGACGGCTGCAATAACGAGGCTGGGAATGATAACTGCTTTTCTGCCAAACCGATCCGACAAGTACCCTGCAAGAGGAATAAGCAGGATGGCAACTACAGCGTAGACTGTAATGAGCATACTGACCTTAAATGCAGATACCTTCAACTCACGTTCGATCTGTGGCAGGATCGGTATAAGCATGGAGTTACCCAAGGTCATAATTAAAGGGATGGAAGCAAGTGCGACGAGGTCCCACTTTTTATCGTTCATACCACAACCACCTTTACAGATTCTACACACAACAGCATTATTGTGCTTGTTTCGGAGGTTGATTATTCAGGACATGCTACAACTACAACAATCTAAAGTGCCGTAACGCTGCTCCACCTAAGAAGACAATATATAGCTCATTCACCTTATGTGGCGCCACAAGCGAACACTGGACCGTTGTCCACTTGATATCTTTCCCATTCACACTGCCTCCAGGTCCAGAAACTTCACACACACCGAGCAGTTCGCCCTCCAGTCCTCCGGAGCGAATCTCCAGTCTGCCCTCTTCCCCAAAAGCTGCCACTCTGGCTTCAAATCCTTGTACTTCTTGAACAGCATTATGGTTGAAAGCGATCCAGGACAACTGCGCCTCTCGATATAAGGGTTCTTCACGATTGATTGCCCGAACTGCCGAACGCCCTTCCAGACATTCATCCAGTAAAACACCTGCACAAGCATCGTAATTCTCGGCAAAGGTAAGCAAGTGCAGCGGACGATCAGGAATTGTCTCACCTTCAATTTCAATATCAGCCGACTGACGTATATCTGTGGAAGAACGCCCTGCCAGGATGGCCCAGGTCGCTGTCTCCACGCAGTATCGATCTCGGGTAACATCCCATAGCGCCAGCTTCTGAACAGGAACTTCGAATCTTATCGTAACACGCGTCCCTGCTTTGACATGAACACGACGGAAAGCAAGCAGTTGCTTCTGAGCGCGTTTCACACGCGAGGTATGTGAAGATCCATAGATCTGAACAACTTCATCACTGTCATGTTGACCTGTATTGTGTACCTCCACTTCAATCTTCAATTGATCTGTGGTGGTGGCTTCCGCCGTAGTATCACGACTTACACGAATCGCTTCGTATTCGAATTCCGAATAGGTCAGACCATGTCCAAATGCATATTGAACCGGTCCTTCATGATACATATAGGTCATACCATTCTGAATGATGTCATAATCCATCATGTCAGGAAGCTGTGATTCATCTTCATACCATGTCATGTTTAATCTGCCTGCCGGGGCATAATGACCTAACAGCACATCTGCAAGCGCGTTCCCCAATTCCTGACCTGCATGTGTCATATAAACGATTGCGCGGGCAATACCTTTCAACTCCTGCAAGGCAAATGGATAACTGCCCATAATGACAACTACTGTATTGGGATTGGCTTCACACACGGCTTTGACAAGCTCGACCTGACTCGGCGGAAGCAACAGACTTGGGCGGTCAATTTCTTCTTTGCCGTTGATGTATGGGCTGTTGCCAACAACAACGACAGATGCCTGACTGCTACGTGCAGCTTCTACGGCTTGTTGTTTTCCGCTTGTCACAATATCAATATTGAATGCAGAAGGTATCTGTGTATTGCCTGGTGACTGACTTGCGTGTCCAGATTCACCAACATCATTCGGATTTGTACCTGTAGCTGTAGTTTGTTCTCCTTGTGGCCGTGGTGGTGATACAGCAAACTGTCCCTGATATTCGCTCAGCCCAACAGGAATACCGTTCCATGTCCGCAAGGTGTTACTTCCATCCGTTAGAGGATCTATTCGAACAACTTCCTTCACAAACCAGCCACCAATCTCCGGTGCGTTTGCCTGATAGATGCCTTGCTCGGTTAAGCTAACGTATCGATTATTGTTCACACTTCTCAGCGTATGACTTCCCCAGCCCCAATCCTGATGCACGAACTCGGCTGCAGGTGTACTGCCCTCCTGCACAGCCACGATTGTACCTTCCGCACCAAGGGTAATAACCTTTCCGTCTACTGTCTTCAGACCAATACGATCATTCCCATCGACATAGGTCACGTCTGCTTCAGGTAGCCGATTACGCAGTCCATCGAGGACGGATACACGATAAGGCAGTGTGCCACTGTACCAATCGGTATAGACAACATCCGCAAGTGGCCCAATCACACTGATTTTCTGCAACACTTCTGGCTGCAACGGAAGCAATCCATCATTTTGGAGCAAAACAATCGATTCCGCAGCGGCACGATAACTGAGTTTGGCATGTTCCGATGCACATAATACCGACTCGGGAATAGACGCATATGGATTGAGCCCGGACTGATCGAGTTGTCCAAGTCGCATTCGCACACCAAAGATGTTGCGGATCGCTCTGTCCAAATCAGCTATTTCCAACAAATTCTGGTCAAGAGCCTCCTCCAGAGCAGATACAACAAGATCAACTTCATCCGTGAGACAATCCACTCCTGCCTTCAACGCACCTGATGCTGACTCGGCATGGCTGGTATGATAACCATGATAGTTCACCGTCTGTGACAGGTCTCCACCATCACATACTATGAAACCTCGCATCGCCCACTCACCCTTAACCACATCATTCACATATGGACTTTCAATGGCAGGTGTACCATTGATGGAATTGTAAGCTGTCATCATGGACAAGGCTCCACCTTCCACAAATGGTGTCTCAAATGCTTTCAAATAATATTCCCGCAGATTCCGCGGATCGATGCTGGATGAACAGTTTAGCCGATCTTTCTCATTATTATTAGCAAAAAAGTGTTTCAATGTAGCGACCATTTTCAGATAAAAAGGATCATTTCCCTGCATTCCTTTGACGAGAGCTGCCGACATTTCTCCCGTGAGGACCGGGTCCTCGCCATATCCCTCTTCCGTTCTGCCCCAGCGTGGGTCACGTTCCAGGTCAACCGTTGGTGCCCACAATGTTAACCCGTGAACTTCGGGATCACGGTGATGATATGCCCTCGCTTCATCGCCAATGACTGAACCAATCTCCCGCATGAGCCTTGTATTCCAGGTACTTGATAGACCGAGCGGTTGCGGAAATACCGTTGCCTCCCCTTTCCATGCAACCCCGTGGGCAGCTTCACCCCCAACGTTGTAGGCTGGAATGCCCAGTCTTGGTACAGCTGCTTCGCGTGTAGGAATTAGTCTGATCTTCTCCTCCGTTGTCAATCGTGCAATCAGGTCATCCAACCTTTCCTCAAGTGAAAGTGACGCATCCCACATCGGGTATTGATGATACTCCTTCATCCTTCATTCCCCCTGCGAATTAGTTAAGTCCAAGTTGCTTCCATTGCTCCAGTAAATCCAGCGTGCGCTGGCGATACTTCTGACCATCTTCAGGTTGATTGACCTGATGTTCATGAACGTAGGCATTAAAATACGAAGACAGTATTCGGTACGCTAGCCTGCGTGCCTGTCCTTCAGCGGATGAGTCCAGTGGACGATCATATCCTTCATGAAAAGCCGCTGATTCTGACGACAATATGGCTTCAAACTCCCTGTCGGCAAACATGGAACGATCTCCGTCGATGATGGCCGCAATGTTTAGCTCACCGTTTTCCACATGAACAAGTACGTTGGCTTCCCACAGGTCATTATGAACGAGAACCGGACGAGTCACTTGATCAAATAAGTCTTTATTTTTGATGAAAATAGCAGCGATCTCTTCTCCCACACCTGACATATAATCGGCTTGTGCCGCTTTAAGTGCCGTTTCTTCTGCAAAAGCGTGCAGCACCTCGGACCATTGATCCGAGCCTTTAATTGAACCGTCCCCCTGCGGCCAGCCAAACGATGCACCCTCGATCTGATGCATGATGGCGGTATAGACGCCAAGCTGATGATACAATCGCTCTTTGTCTATGTCTGAAATCGATGCGTGATCCAGCTGCTTACTCGGGATAAACGCCATAAACATGTACGTTCTTGGAATGATTAATCCGCTGTCATCACAGGCGATAATGTTGGGAGCAGGAATACCTGCCTTCCGGTAATATTCATACACAATCGGTTCAGCCGCCATCATCGTGCGTTCAAAAGAAAATAGGGGATCACTCGCAGAACCAGCCGCCATCTCTCCCCGCTCTGGAGCCAAACGTAAAATCACATCCGTATAGGGTGTATGTTCAAGTTGAATCCGATAGGTTGTATTAAAAAGTCCACCTTGCAGGAGACCAAACTCCTTTACTTTGGTATCGCTTCCAAAATTAATTTCTACCAGATGATGCAGCATCTCTGCTGATATCGTGCAGTGCAAACCCGAATTCATTGTACTCATTTCATTCAATCTCCTATCATCGTAGACAAACAGACGGCACCTTTCGGCACCGTCCTTTTCTTTTACTATATCATTTTACAGTTGGATTGTAAGCGCGTTTGCGCCTGTTGCTGCTGTAACGACAACACCATTTGCACCAGACACTTGGGAACCACCTTCAACGCTGGATACACTTTCAATACCGCGAAGTACGATGTTCCAAGGTTTGCCCGCACCTTCAGCACGAACATCCAGCACTGATCCATTACGTGTAACGTTAACTGTAAGCTCCTGTTCAGCCGCTTGGTTCACAACAACAGCTTGAGCCGTTTGACCATCAGCCAGTTCGAACAAGTGCAGGGACACATCATTCGCAAAGTCGTAATCCGGTTTGCTATCCACCGCACCTACAGCGATCAAGCTGTTTGGTTTGACCATCATTGGCAGTGTTTTGAAGTCATGGTTTTCACTGATCCAGCGTCCACCTTGTACTTTCGCTCCTGTCAGATAGTTCGTCCAAGTTCCTTCAGGCAGGTAATAACGCACATCGCCTTCCTTGTTGAAGATTGGAGCCACCAGGATTGAATCACCAAACATGTATTGCGTATCCAGGCTGTATGTTGTTGGGTCCTCTGGGAAGTCCAGCAGCATAGCGCGCATCATCGGAATACCTTTTACCGTTGACTCCACCGCAGAATTGTACAGGTACGGCATCAGGCTGATTTTGAGTTTGGTAAAGTCACGAACAACGTCCACGGATTCCTCGTCAAACAGCCAAGGCACACGATACGAAGTGCTTCCGTGCAGGCGACTGTGTGAAGATAACAGTCCGAATTGTACCCAACGTTTGTAGACATCAGGGCTCGCTGTGCTTTCAAAACCACTGATATCATGGCTCCAGAATCCGAAACCGGAAAGCCCCAGTGAGAGGCCACCACGAAGTGATTCAGCCATGGATTCATACGTGGAAGAACAGTCACCGCCCCAGTGAACCGGGAACTGTTGACCACCTGCTGTTGCAGAGCGTGCAAACAGGGCAGCTTCGTTTTTGCCAATCTTCTCTTCAAGCAATTCAAATACAGCTTTGTTATAGAGCTGTGTATAATAGTTGTGCATTTTAACGGGATCAGAACCATCGAAGTACACAACATCTGTCGGAATTCTTTCGCCGAAGTCGGTCTTGAAGGAATCTACACCTTGATCCAGCAGGACTTCCAGCTTGCTCTTATACCAGTTCACAGCATCCGGGTTTGTGAAATCAACCAGAGCCATACCTGCTTGCCACATATCCCATTGCCATACGCTGCCATCCGCTGTTTTCACCAGATAACCGTTCTCCATACCTTCATCGAACAAGTAGGACTTTTCTGCAATATACGGATTAATCCAAGCACAGATTTTAAGGCCCTTCTCTTTCAGACGTGCAAGCATGCCTTCCGGATCCGGGAACATCGCTTCATCCCATACAAAATCAGACCATTGGTATTCTTTCATCCAGAAGCAGTCAAAATGGAATACAGACAGCGGAAGATCACGTTCAGCCATGCCATCTACGAAATGGTTAACCGTTGCTTCATCATAATCCGTTGTGAATGATGTTGTCAGCCACAGACCAAAAGTCCATGCCGGTGGAAGCGCTGGTTTACCTGTTAATTTCGTATAATTATCAAGTACATCCTTTGGATTGTCACCGCCGATAATGAAGTACTCCAACGTCTCGCCTTCTACGCTGAACTGCACTTTAGATACATTCTCGGATGCAATCTCATACGATACGCGTTCAGGATGGTTTACAAATACGCCATATCCTTTATTGGACAAATAGAACGGAATGTTCTTATAGGACTGCTCACTGCTTGTACCACCGTCCTCATTCCAGGTATCGACGATTTGACCATTCTTAACAAACGGTGTGAAGCGCTCACCGAGTCCGTAAACGTATTCACCAATACCGAGATCAAGTTGCTCCCGGAAGTACGCTTCCTTGCTTGGACCTGTAATATAACCAGCAGCTCTTTGACCGCTACCTGTAATCCGTTTTCCTCCATACAGGAAGCTAATATCCCAACCGTTTGTTTTGTCGATTTGAACTTCCAGATTGCCACTTTTCAAAACAGCACCTTGTTCATTTTTTGAGATCTCAACGTTGGCTTCTTGTGTGTTAAGCTCAAATACAGGCCCTTTTTTCACGCCGCCTTTATGATGATTCAAGGTCACACGAATAACGTTAGGCATTGGTGAGCTGTACGTTGCTTTCAACAATGTACCGTTCAACGTGTCGCCTTTGGAACGAATATATTTAGTTGCCGCATATACGGTCACAGAATTATCTTTTTGCACAATATCACGAATGTCAGTCGGGTTTTGAATCTGGTACCCTTCACGAGTCATCCAGAATCCATCAGTAAATTTCATGTTTTCTTTCCCCCTTTGGTTATATTATAATAATATTGATATTAATAACGAATTTCTTCTCTTATTTTGACCAAATATATCACTATTTTGATAATAAACATCCGATTCTTGAACATCATCACCAATCTATGGAAACGATTACATTAATAATGATACAAAAGGAGAATCTGATATGGAACGTGAACGATTACGGGAAGACCGGATTCACGGCAATGCCATGTATCCCGTCAGTGTGTACCCGGATATTCAACAACTGAACGGGGATAGCATTCTGGATTGCCACTGGCATGATGAGATGGAGTTCACCATGGTGACCCAGGGCTGCGCCGTCTTTCAGATTGATATGAACACCGTTGAAGTTCAAGCTGGAGAAGCCATTTTCATCAATCGAGGTGAGATTCATGCGGGGTATCTGAAGGGCGATGTGCCCTGCGTATTCTCTTCCATTGTATTTAATCCCGAGCTGCTTGGCAGCCGTACCTTCGATACGGTCCAAGAGAAATTCATCGGTCCACTAGTACGCAAAACGGTGATTCCCCCCAGCCATATCAAGGCAGATGAGGATTGGGGACAAGAAATTCTGGATCACCTGAAACGCATATTTGCAGACCATGCCACCCGAACCGAAACGTGTGAAATGTCAACTAAAGCGTACCTGTACCTCATATTTGCCCGAATGTTCGAACATATGAGACCTGCTCCGCTCAAAGGCACTGTAGCTACAGGGAGTCATGACAAGGTAGAGCGCCTGAAATCCGTGCTCGGTTATATCCACAAACGTTATCCTGAACCATTGAAGCTGAAAGAACTAGCCGATGAAGCCAATATGAGCGAAGGACACTTCTGTCGTTTCTTCAAACAGATGGTGCAGAAAACCCCTGTAGATTACATTAACTATTACCGTGTTCAACAGGCCTGCGTTCAGCTTGAGAATACGGATCACAAAATTGTTGATATCGCCATGGATGTGGGTTTTGAGCATCTAAGCTACTTCATCACTACATTTAAAAAGCATAAAGCCACTACACCTTCACAGTATCGCAAAATGTTCTATGAGAACGTAGGAATGGAATCTGCCCTGGTTCAGGTGTAAAAGAAGAAGGTGCTCACAGCTCATCAGCTGCAAACACCTTCTTTATCTTTTTATCAACTTTCCTGGGAACGAGTGAGGTAAAGATCTGATCTGAGCCACATTGTCTCAGGTTAGAACTCATTTCATGTGCTGCTATCAGCCTTACGCTTTGAAGCTTAACATTGGCCTCACTTTTTCATTGTCTTCCATGAAGTGTACTCATGTACGGAGAAACCGTTAAAGGACGCATGCACTGAAGCCATTTTTTCGACCAATTTTAATTGTGCTTCCATATAAGCAGATCCCTCTTCATAAAAAGTAATGAAGTCGCCTTCCTTACTTTGCTTTGTTTCCACGGCGATTGAGATCGTCTTGCCAAGCAGAGCTGCTTCTGCAAGTTCATCCTTCGCTACACTATAGATTGCAGCAGCTGTATCGCGGTAAGCCATAATGGTGATGGAATCAAACTTGCGAATCATCCAACTGCTTACGGCCATCGTGGAACCCGGAATTTTGTAGTTATCGAGCCAGAAAGGCAGATCAGCCGCTACCGGCATCTTCATCCGCGATGCTCGCTCAACAATGTACTCCACATTGCCTTGCCACTGCGTAATCACACTAGCCTGATTGATTTTCCACTGCGGGTGCACATGTGGCTCAATATCCAGATGAATACCAGCAAACTTCTCATTAGGCAACGCCTGCGCCTGATATTCCTCGATCCAGTCTAAGAAAGATGCAATCTGCTCCCGGCTTTCCGTCAATCCCCACGCTGATCTTCCGTCCATGACGTCAACCGCAATGTTCTTGGCTCTCGCCTGACGGATAAAGCTTTTATAATCAGGAATTTTTATATCCCGGTTCATCTGCAGATAGATCGTATTGATCTTATTCGCTGTAGCGTAATTTAACACCTCTTGAGGATTACTTCGGATCTGGGTGGTATCCCACACCCAAGTCGCTCTCACCGGCACATCAAGTTTTCCATGAATCGTTGCATAACTGTCGACCGAACCATCCGCTATGGCTTTGGAAGAACAGGCTGTACTCGCACACAGGATCAAACAACTCAGTAATAAGATAAAACGGTAACCCCTTTTGCTTTTCATATTTGTACACTCCCTCTGAAGTTATCAGCTCTGACGTGCAAATCTGGATGAAATTGTGTCGTTTCATATTCATTTAATGGATACTTATTAGGTACGACGTATTTGGATTGCTTTTATATGCAATATCATCTTTAAGACTTACGACGAAAGAATCATATAACTATATTTCGGGAATTCGTAGTTCTGTATGTATAGTTCAAAAGTCACAATTATTCATTATTTTCAAATTCAATCCTTATTTCAGCATGACTTCAGTCATTATTGCCATATGTACACCAAGCTCCAGAAGACCTAGAAAGCGTTTTCTCTCAAAACACACCAAAAAACCGCCCTAAGGCGGCTTTACATGGAACCCTATTTAATGATGTCTGGTCGACATTTCCGTTCATTCGTTACCCGATAGAGCTACCGGTGTATTGTCAACCACTTCATCGAAAAGGGACACCAGTTCAATACCTTCTGCCGAGATCCGCACAAGACCCTTGTCAGACAAACGTAATTCTGGAATCACAACCAGCGCCAATAACGAAAGCGTCATGAACGCATTATTCAACGTACATCCTGCGGACTGTAAAGCTTCGCTGACTGCTGCCGATTGGGCTGCAACGACTTCAAAAGATTCAGTTGACATCAAACCTGCAATTCGCAGCGGGAATTCGGTTACCCCTGCTGCCGTTACCACGGCCACCCCA
Organism: Paenibacillus amylolyticus; assembly: GCF_047302515.1. Classification (GTDB taxonomy): domain Bacteria; phylum Bacillota; class Bacilli; order Paenibacillales; family Paenibacillaceae; genus Paenibacillus; species Paenibacillus amylolyticus_G. Next base: position 3,586,214 of record NZ_CP168019.1, read on the forward strand.
CCTTGCATTCGAATGACACGGTTACCGGCTTCGGCCATCAGGGCATCATCATTACCGATAATCAACAGGTTGTGACTATCATGAGCAACTGTCATCGCAATCGCTGCAGGTGATTTGAAGCCGATGCCTCCAACAAGGGCTACCGCTCGATTCCCGGTTTGTTTGTGACGCTCCAATACCGCAATTTTGCATACTTCCCCTGAAGTTGAAACCACAACCTTGCCGTTCTCTACGGTAACAGGCAGATGTTTCTCATTTGTATCCACATGGTTCTCTGTCACATGAATGATTTTGGCACCAATCGTCCCCTCTGCAATCGGTGCAGCCAACTCCAGATCTTCCGGCTGAATATTAGCTTCTAACTTCACCGTGTTCAGCGCTTCCTCAGGGTACGTGAAGCTGTCCCAGACCGCCGTCATTTTCCCATTCTCGGCCACAACTTGCCCGGCAGCAATCGTCATGCCCACACGTACATCCGCCAACCGGCCGTCCAGCAGAATAATATCGGCTATGTTGCCCGGAATAATCGCACCAATGTCGCGCGCAACACCAAAGCGCTCAGCCGTGTTAATGGTTGCCATCTGGAAAGCCGTGACCGGCTTCACCCCTTGGGAGATTGCGAGACGAACAACAAAATCCATATGTCCTTCTTTGAGCAGCGATTCAGAGCTTCGATCATCGGTCACCAACATCATCCGGCGTGTATCCAGTCCAAGCTCAGTGCAGGCTTTGATCGTCTCTGCTACATCATGCCATGCCGAACCTTGGCGCATCTTCGCATACATCCCGAGCCGCAGACGTTCAACCACATCTTCCTTGGTCACACATTCATGATCCCCTGTAACCCCACTCGCTGCATACGCTGGCAGACGCCAGTCATCTGCTGCCCAGGTAAAGTGACCATCTGCCACTTTACCTGCCCGGAGGGTCGCCTGTATCTCCCCAATCATCGTCTCGTCCCCATAGACTACCCCAGGGAAGTTCATCACTTCACCAAGACCAATCATGTCCGGACCCCAGGAAAGAGCCTCAGCTACCTCTTCAGGTCCGATATAAGCACCTGTTGTCTCCAATCCTGGATGCGTGGAAGGCACACAGGAAGCCACCTGCATATAAGCTGCCATCGGTGTGGTCCGCGCTTCATCCAGCATCAGTCTCAGACCTTTGAGGCCGAGCACGTTAGAGATCTCATGTGGGTCAAAGAAACCTCCGGTCGTGCCGGAAGGCAATACCGCTCTCGCAAACTCGGTTACTTTCATCTGTGTACTTTCGATATGGCAGTGTCCATCCAGCAAACCAGGAGCGATATACTTGCCGTTCGCTTCAATAATCCGCGTATGTTCTCCGATGGTGTGGCTTACATCTTTACCGACATAAGCGATTCGAGCTCCTTGTACAGCTATGGACATCTCAGGCAAAATCTCGCCCGATATCACGTTTACCAGCGTACCTCCCCGAATGACCAAAGTCGCTGGCAAATCTCCCCGTGCTGTAGCGACCAGATCCGGTACACAATCGGCCATAAGTGGCCGTTCAAAAGATGATTTGTTCATTTTGTTGCCTCCTTTAAATAAACGATCCAAAAAAAATATATTGTTACGATTATATGAGTCCGGACTTCATGTGTAAAGAAAAATCACATCGATTGTGCTTAAATACAAATTATGAAGTCGTGTTTATCCACTGGACCCAATCCTTACGAATTCACGTTAGGAATTTTTATCAATACGATCACCTATATGGCTGTAACCTCATCACGTATAATTCCCTCGCTAAGCTAGCTTCTTCCCGATATATGTATCATATACAGAAAAACTCCCGTTCCATTGAACGGAAGCCTTCTTCATACATATGAAGTGTTATGTCAGTCCACTTGCGCAGCAGACACCTTGCCAAGATCATACTTTTCTTCCGACTGGGCGGTAATGAACGGACTCGGTGTGCCCACGCAGTAAACGTGCAGCAGATGCATCGCTCGTGTGCAAGCCGTATAGAACAACTTGCGTTCATGCTCCTGAGCATACTGCTCTGCAGAGCCGTCATAGATCAGGACAGCATCGAATTCCACACCTTTGGCCAGATACGCCGGGATCACATGAACACCCTGCTCAAAAGCCAGCGTCGTTTTCTTGATTAACTTCGGTGCTGTGGGCAGCGCCTTACTCAATGCAGCATGTACGTCTCTGCTCTCTTCGGCGGTTTTGCAGATAATTGCAACCGATTCGTACCCTTCCTTAATCAAGTGCTTGAGGTCTGTCGTGATGACATTCATATGACGCTCTGAATCAGAAGAAACGATCACTTTAGGTTTCTCACCGCTGCGGTTAAATGGAATAATCTCTTCCCCACCAGGCACCATACCACGGGTAAACTCTACAATCTCCCGGGTAGATCGATAACTTCTGGTCAGCTCAATGACTTCCGTGTTGTCTGGACCGTACAGGTTAGTCAAAGGTCCTGTCCCGCTAAGTACTGAAGAGTGGGCATAGATTGCCTGATTAAAGTCACCAAGTGCTGTTATTTTCGCCCGTGGGAACAATCTCTTCATAAATGCCAACTGAAACGCGGAATAATCCTGGGCTTCATCAATGATAACATGGCGAATATTGGAGTTAATATGGAATCCAAGCATAAGCTCACGCAAGTACAAGTATGGCGTAATATCTTCATATGCCAACTCCTGAAGCTTCAATCTGCGTAAAGTCATCTTACAGATTTCATCCCATTGAGCAGGCAGCACTTCGTCACCCAGCAATCGCTCCATCTGAGCCTGATCGTTGAATAGATGTGCATATAATTGTCTTATATCAACGAATCGTAAGGACTTAATCCATTTTCGCAACGGTTTGAGTCGGTCACTGACCACCATACGTGCCAGAATCCCTCTTTCCTGCTCGAAGTCATTAAACGTATGGGTCTTTCCTTTTTGCTTGCGCTTCAGCCGTTGATACGCACGTTGCAGATCCTCCGGCTCCATCAGATCAAGCTGCTGATCAACCCAAGGCGCATCCAGTTCACCTTTACCAAAGGCAGACAGTTCTTTCAGCATCCAGTCCCGTAACATCTCCAGTCGACTCACCAGCTTGACGGATGACTCGAAACTGTAGAATTTCTCAGCCATAGCCTCTGACGTGACAATCGCTCGGCCCTGGAAGCGAACCGGCTTGAATTTCATGCCACCTGACAACATACTTTCCTTATAACGTGTAATCACCTTGAGGAAAGTTTCGGACGACTTGAACCGAATGCTGGACATGCGAACATCGTAATCGGGATCTTCCGTCCCCGTAAGTACATATTCAAGCTGAATAAACGGATCTTCCAGTTGATATTCACGACCCAAACGGCGCTCCAGATACTCCTGGAAGGTCGTTTGCAACATGTTTTCCTCCCCAAGCTCAGGCAGTACCGTGGAGACATAACTGTTGAACATTGGATTCGGTGAAAAAAGAACCATCTGATCCGCTTGCAGATGCTCGCGGTATTTATAGAGAAGATATGCCACACGCTGGAGCGCCGCCGATGTTTTGCCACTGCCGGCTGCGCCTTGCACAATGAGCATACGTGTCCGGTCATTACGGATAATCCGGTTTTGCTCCTTCTGAATGGTCGCTACAATACTCTTCATCTGTGCATCCGAAGTTCGACTGAGCACGGCCTGCAACAACTCATCACCAATCGTAACCCCTGTGTCAAACATAAACCGGATACGACCATCCCGAATGACAAACTGTCGCTTCATCTCGATATCACCGCTGATCTCCCCACTGGGTGTATGATACGTGATTGGACCCGGTGCTCCGTCATAATACAGGTTGGAGATTGGCGCACGCCAGTCGTAGACCAGAAAAGATTCTTCCTTCTCATCCAGCAACGATGCAATACCCAGATAAATGCGTTCTGCATTTGGATACCCATCTTCCTTGAAATCAATGCGCCCAAAATACGGTGAATGATGCAGTCGTTTCATTTTATCCAACGCAGCTGCTGTATTTAGATGACTGCGCTCCCGATCGGACAATACCTGTGACTGCTGCCGCATGCTGGTTGAAGTCTCCCCAACATCATCCGCTTCGCTAAAGTTCATCGTGACTTCGTCCCAGAAGTCTTTTCTCATGCCAACCACTTCGTCACGGAAGGAACCAACTTCATCTTCCAGCGTTGTGATCTTGCGTTCAATCTGATCGGTCACGGTGTTGACCCGTTGTTGTTCCTCATTCCATTGCTGATCTGTACTCATATGTTAATAGCCCCTCTTTCCCCGGATTGTGTCCCCAAAATCCCATTTGACAAGCCCGAAAAGGCAATGGTATAATTATTAGAAAGTAAACATTTAAATTATATGTTAATTAGTTCTAATTTTCTGAAAACCATTTTTTATTGTACCAGTGACAACGTCCCGATGCAAGCGGAGGCGTTTTTTTGTTGTTTTCTTCTTCATTATTACCCAATCACCGGGTCCTCAACTGACTTAGCTACTCCTGCCTACTTTCGTAATTCTTCAATTGTCTCTTTCCAGCGTGTAATTGCTCCAAGTTCATCTTTTAATTGAAAGGTTATTCCTGAAGTGATCTCCGCATATGGCGCGTGATCCACACGTACATGGAGCACTTGTGCTTCAAAACGATCTCTCGGATGAACAGCCCCCTTCATCTCAGGCAGCCGTTCTACTTCTATACGGATATGCAGCAATCGATGTCCTTGAACCGCAATCAAGGTAGCCTTGCCTGTTTTGCTCATGTTCATACTGGTCTGTGTACCTTGCCATAGAGCCAGTCTAAGCTGATGCGGATTTATCGCAATCACTTCCCCCATACTAATCATCGCCTGATGCGGCCAATGATCCTTAGATACAGTTAGCAGTTGCATGGCTTCATGCTGTTTATGCTCCAGATTTGTCCCACTCAACCATTCCATTAGTTCAGCGTCCAATTCCTCTATAATCATGTCCCTATCCCTCAGTTCGTTAATATTCATTCATGCCCTTCAGCCATATGTATGACAAAACAACCCGGACACGATTGTCCGGGCTATGTTGTAACTACATTGTATATGATCGCCAAGCAGGTGCGCAATTCGCACTTAGAGAGGTTATTCAAAAAGTCTACTTTTGATTACGAATCATGCCTAAGGCCACTTAAGCCAATTCAAAATTTTGTCCTGTGATTCTTTGTCTTCACTGGCGCTATGCACATGTTCGGCAAGTCGATTCAAACGTTCCAACTGATATCCGTAATCATAAATCGCAGCAGCCACGATGGACAATCGTAACATCCCTTCCTTGTCGATATCAAACTGGGTGATCGCCTGCTCCATGAAACGGTCATTATCCAATACAAACTGTGCGGCCTCTTCGCCGTTCGGTTTCAGCTTATCCTCGAATTTGAGCAATGCATGCTCATGGAATTTGATAACCAGTTCCAGATGGGAGTCAAAAAACTGATCCATGGCCGTTGTCCGCGGTGCCTGGAAATAGTGGCGTTCCACCGAATCCAGCACCTCATACCCTTTTTGCAGACTCAGCAGCATCTGTTTGTAGACCACCATCTGCCGGGTTTCGCTGAATGTTGAACGTTTCATCTTTTTCTGTTCCTCTTCGAACAAGTTATACTTGTCAGACAAAGACTTAATGGAACCGCCCAGGTTGCTTTTCTCCTCCCGGAATACAACTTCCTTGATCTCATCCGAGATCGAAGTTCGCAGAAGCAACGACATACCGCTGAATACACTATGGATTTGCTTCACGAACTGTACCTTCGGTTTCGGAGGAAATACGGTAATGTTGATGAGAAACGCCGATACAATACCAACCAGTGTCAACAGAAAACGATTGAGTGCAAAATGCCAGTCACCCGAGGCTTCCATAATGGATACAACCGTGACCAGTGTCAGGCCAACCGTTTCACCCATATTCAATTTAAGACAGATCATGATGACAAGTACAATAATTAATCCAACGGCGATTGGCTCATTGGACAACACCATGCCTCCCACCAGGGCCACAATAGCTCCGAGTGTGGTCGTTTGCAATTGATCCAGGAAGTATTTCCAGGAACGATAGATGGAAGGCTGCATGGCGAATATAGCCGCGATTGCGGCAGGCACGGGAGATTGCGGGTTCAAGAACAGGCTGCTTAGGTACAAGGCAAGCGTGACCGCGATCCCCGTCTTAAGTACACGTGCACCAAACGACATGGTGGTGACCCCTCCTCTTTACCGAACCTGAAATTTCACATTTGATAATCATGTTCATTATTACCCCATATTTCTTTTTTTGCCTGAATTCATTCAGGAGAACGATTTATTGTACCATGTAAGGTCTTCCGTTGCCATGTCATAAGTCAGAGGTATTATGAAATTGATTTCTTTATGTATGTTAATACACATTATTAACCCAAAAAGAAGCAAATCTTCAAAATGGATTTTCGCCACTTCAAAGATTCGCCTCTGTAACTAATTATACCTCTTTGGAATAATCATGCTTATTATGCCTGCCTAACGGTCCGTGCCCTCCCATTCCCTTTTGAACTGGTCCACAAACTGCACCATATAATCATGACGCTGCTCCGCCAGCTCCTTGCCATAGGAGGTATTCATCAGGTCCTTGAGCTTGAACAACTTCTCGTAAAAGTGATTTATCGTTGTGCTGCGCCCATTGCGATATTCCTCACGGGTCATCTGCTCCCGTGGGGGAAGGGACGGATCGTACATCTCGCGCCCTCTGGCGCCTGAAAAGGCAAAGGTTCGCGCGATCCCAATCGCACCCAATGCATCCAGTCGATCCGCATCCTGTACAACCTGTGCTTCAAGCGAGCTGACCGCAGGACGCTGTCCTCCCGCATATGAGATGGTGCTAATAATACCCACAACCTTATTACGTATATCCGGGTCAAGAGGCTGGGTATCCAGCCAGTCATTCAGTTTGGCCATCCCGGCTTCCAAGCTCTCATTCAGCTTCTCATCCGGTACATCATGTAATAATGCAGCCAGTTCGCAGACAAATGGATCTGCACCCATACGGTGAGCGAGTTCAACCGCAAGTGCGGTTACCCGTTCAATGTGCGGCCAGTCATGACCATCACTATGCTTGGATGAGTCCCCTTGAACAAAGGATCGGGCGGCGCGCAAAACAGCCTCTCCTGCCGTTATTCCATCTATATTATGCATGTGCCCTAATTCTTGCAGATTCCCACCAGGTTGAAGAGGGTTCTCTGACATCTTACGATTCCCCGCCTTCACGGGCCTGTTCACGAGGAATACGTCGAGCTACACCCGTCTTAACAGCTGCTTCAATCACGCGACTGCGCATCGATTTGACCACTTTATCATTGAACACACTCGGAATAATGTAATAACGTGTACGCTCTTCGTCCGTAATGGCAGAAGCAATCGCTTGAGCGGCTGCCAGCTTCATTTCTTCATTAATTTCGGTGGCTCGGCAATCCAGTACTGCCCTGAAGATGCCCGGGAAACATAACACATTGTTGATCTGATTCGGATAATCGGATCGTCCTGTTGCCATTACAGCCACAATGTCTTCCACCAAGGCAGGCATAATCTCAGGCACCGGGTTTGCCATTGCAAACACGATTGGATCTTCTGCCATGGTCTGTACATCTTCGCGAGTTAACAGATTCCCGCGGGATAGGCCAATGAACACATCGGCTCCACGAATGACATCACGCAGCGAACCAGTCTCCAGTTCGGGATTAGTACGAGCTGCATAATCACTCCAGACTTCATTCTCATAGGTTTGTGTTCGTACAATTGCACCCTCACGATCGACACCTATAAGCCGGCTGGCTCCCGCGGACAATAATATATTGCTGCATGCTACACCTGCTGCACCGATGCCACAGACCACAATCTTCACATCTTCAATGGACTTGCCCACCAGTTTGAGCGCATTGATCAGGCCAGCATATAACACAACCGCTGTGCCATGCTGGTCATCATGAAATACAGGAATGTCCAATTCCTCATTCAGACGACGTTCAATTTCAAAACAACGCGGTGACGAGATATCCTCCAGATTAATGCCGCCAAAACCAGGTGATATCGCTTTCACAGTACGTATGATTTCCTCGGTATCCTGTGTGTCCAGGCAGATTGGGAAAGCATCCACACCAGCAAACTGTTTGAATAACATCGCTTTACCTTCCATGACAGGCATCGCTGCACGGGGACCAATGTTGCCCAGTCCAAGTACCGCACTGCCATCAGATACGACGGCCACTGTATTCCGTTTAATTGTCAATGAGAAGGCTTTGCCGGGTTCTTCTGAAATGGCTGAACATACACGAGCCACATCCGGAGTATACACACGTGACAGATCTTCCCGGTTTTGAATCGGGGTCTTTGGTGTTACTTCAATCTTACCGCCCAGATGAAGCAGGAACGTCCGATCCGATACATTAATAATGGACACACCTTTAAGCTGGCGCACCCCTTCTATAATTTTACTGTTATCTTGTGCATCTGTAACGGCGACCGTCAAGTCGCGCACGCTTACATCCTGATTGGTGGAAATCACGTCGATGGCAATGATGTCTCCCCCAGCTTCCGAGATGGCCGAAGCCACTTCGCCAAACTTGATATCCTTAGTTGTCATTTCCAGTCGAATAATAATGCTGTTACCATCCAGATTTCTTTGATTCATTTCCATTCCTCCCAGACTGACAGTCTTGAGTTACATGTTACGTGTTTGTCTTCGCTACGCGGACACGTTTATCCTTTATCTTGTCCAGAAAAAGTAGTTCAACAGCCAAATGCATAAATTAAAAAAGATGCCCTGAACACCAATGCAGGCGTTCAGGGCACTCTTTTCTTAATACTAACTTCATTTATTTAGTAGCATATAAAATCTATATTATTTCCGGGCAGCCGGTCTGCGCAGAACACAAATGTCATATGGCTTCAAGCTGAGACTTGCTTCCACAGCATCACCACTGAGCAGATCGGTATAGGACTGTCCATCTAGTTCAACCAGCTTCTCATCTGGCGTGTAGTTCTGTACAAACACATAATCAGCTGTACCATCTGTACGCGTATGTGCCGTTGTTCCGGCAGGCAGCTCGGTTTCAAGTCCACGCTCAATGTTCAGGTCAGCGATTAGTTTCGCATAGAAATCATCATAGAATGGTGCTTTCAGACGTGTCGCTACATAATATGCTTTTCCTGAACCCAACTGGTTAACCGTCAATGCCGGACGTCCGGCATAGAAGTCAGAACGGTACGTAGCCAGGGACTTCGCGCCTTCCAGATGAATCAGATCACACAGTTCAATTGCATCATACGCTGTATTGAGCTGAAGCTCATTGCCCTTCTCCGGGATGATTCCGTTCATATCACGATCATGCAGTCCGTCAATTTCCTCGGACCAGATGCCAAGTGTCTTACGCAGCGGGCCTGGGAATCCACCCAGGAAACACAGATCGTTTTCGTTAACAATTCCAGACCAGTAAGTTGCTACAAACGTACCACCTTGTTCTACAAACTTCTCAATGCGCTCCCCGACACCTTCACGCACCAGATAGAGCATTGGCGCAATCAGCAACTTATACTTGGACAGATCTGCATCCATATCAATAACGTCTACAGCGACTCCCTTTTTCCAAAACGCTTCATAATGCTCTTCCACCGTCTGCTCATACTTCACACCGATATTACGCGGACCCTGGGAATCATTAACGGCCCAGCGGTTTTCCCAATCAAATATGATTGCAACTTCTGCTGGAACCGCTGTTCCTACAATAGCTTCCATGCCTTCAAGAGCCGTTCCTACGTCGGTGACATCTTGGAACACTCGAGTGTGTTCCGTTCCTACGTGGTCTACCACCGCACCATGAAGTTTCTCACTGGACCCACGGCTTTTTCTCCACTGGAAGTACTGAACACTATCGGAACCGTGTGCCACAGCCTGGAGAGAAGAGAGCAAATGCATGCCAGGTTTTTTCAGTTTGCTGACATCTTGCCAATTCGTTGAACTTGGAGTACTCTCCATCAGCAAGAACGGCTGACCACCTTTGATAGAACGAACGATATCATGCATCATTGCGATCCGGGATGCCTGTTTCGCGTCGTCATCTGCATCATGCCAAGTCGGATAACTGTCCCAAGAGAGGAAATCCAGAATATCGGCGAACTTCCAATAGTTCAGACCACCATAGAATTCCATCAGGTTTGTTGTGACTGGCAGATCAGGATTCTGAGCTTTCAATGGTTTTGTTTCATGCACGATAAAATCAGCTGTCTGATCCGTAACGAAACGGCGCCAATCCAGATTCATCGCGTGTACCTGTGTCTCACCGTGTGGAGCCGGAGATTCCACTTGACTCCAGTCTGTAACCGTATGGCTCCAGAATGTGGTCCACCACGAATGATTCAGTTCATCGAGTGTTTTATACTTCTTCTGAACCCAACCACGGAATGCTTCCTGACAATAATCACAATGACAGTCTCCGCCGAACTCGTTCGAGATATGCCAGCCGATTACAGCCGGATGATCCGAATAACGTTCTGCCAGTTTTGTGTTGATCGCAGTAACCTTCTCACGGTATACCGGGGAAGTATAACAATGGTTGTGACGGAAACCATGCAGATTGCGGACACGCTTCTCGGATACGCGGAGCACTTCCGGGTACTTCGCGGACATCCAAGCAGGTCTAGCACCACTTGGTGTAGCGAGGAATGCATAGATGCCGTTTGCTGCAAAACGATCCAAAACCTGATCCAGCCATTCAAACGTGTATACGCCCTCTTCCGGCTCAAGGGATACCCACGAGAAGATACCAATGGACATCACGTTACACTTGGCAAGCTTCATCAAGCGAATATCTTCTTCCAGAACTTCAGGATAGCGGAGCCATTGCTCCGGGTTATAGTCTGCGCCATGCAACATGTGCGGGGCTTTGGAACTTACAGGTGGAAATTTGTATGTCATAAGGACAACTCCCTTGCATTAATTAATTACTGTTTTTTAGTTTATATACGATAACAACGACTTCACAGAACGATACGTATTACGCTAGATTACACGTATGTCACGACATCTGATTCTTCTGCAGTAGCAAGTGCTGTAAACGATTCCAACTTGCGACCTTTAAAATCAAACATGGTGAGGTTTCCCCAGTTATTCGGATGACCGACGGACCATTCTTCTTTACTTGGTATCCAGGCAGGTTCCCAATAATAGAATCCGTGACCCAAACCACCAGGAACTTCGCGAATAATCTGCAATAGATCCTTCAGATATTTGGTCTGTCCCTCTACACTTGCAGGGTATCCTGGTAACAACATATCTTCCTGATTCAAAATCCATTCAATGCCTTCCGGCTGCTCCAGCGTCCATGGATAAGCGGTTTCAACTACATTGATAGGTTTGCCATAACGCTCAGCCAGATCATGAAGATTGTCACGTAACGCATCAAGTGTGCCATGCCACCAAGGGTAATACGAAAGACCAATGATATCAAACTCCACACCCAGTGCTTCAAAGCGATCGTAAAACTTGCGGCTCTCGGCGTTATCTCCACCACGATCAATATGTATCATAATCTGAATATCCGCGTCAACGGATTTGACCGCAGCAATTCCGTACTTCACAAGGCCAGCAAAACGCTCCCACTGTTCATCCGTATCATGCTCTTCTCCACCTACACGTCCCTCATTCCATAACATACCTGGTGTAATCTCGTTGCCCACCTGCACCATGTCTGGAAGCGCATCGTGTTCCTTCAACGTTCTCAGAACGTCAGCCGTATACATGCATACCGCACGTTGAAGCTCTTCATAGGACAGATGCTCCCATGCTTTCGGCTTCCATTGATTGGCTGGATCAGCCCAGCGATCAGAATAATGGAAATCAAGCAAAAATTTCAAGCCCTGTTCCTTGATCCGTTTGGCTATCTCCACCGTCCGCTCCAGATTGCAGAATCCACCAACAGGATCATTCCAGATTCGAAGTCGTATTGCGTTAGCGTCATTAATCTTCAGGATGGACAGCAAGTTTTGTTCCTTGCCATCCACATCACTATAACTCCCGCCATGCTGTTCGATTTCATCCATAAAGGACACATCCATTCCCAGAATGAATGTTTTTTCCGTCAAGTTGCTCACTGTATCAACCTCCATTAATTTGGGGTACAGGCTCAGCCTTTAACTGAGCCCAACGTCATACCTTTAACAAAGAAACGTTGCAGGAAAGGATACACAATCAAGATTGGTGCACTTCCGATGAAGATTTGAGCTGCCCTTACCGTGGTTTGAGAGAGAGCTTCCATTTCTTTTGGATTCATGCTCATGCTACTCATATCACGTCCAATAATGACCGTTTGCATAAATGTAGCAAGTGGGTAATCCTTGGCGTTATTCATGTAAAGCAATCCATCAAACCAGGAATTCCAGTGGAACACCATACTGAACAATGCAATTGTTGCAATGGACGGCATCGAAATGGGAAGGAAGATCCTGAACAATGTTCTGAAATGGTTAGCTCCATCCATCAGCGCCGCTTCCTCCAGCTCTTTTGGAATACCGCGGAAGAAGTTCAGCATCAGAATGACAAGGAATGTGTTAACTGCTCCTGGGAGTACCAGTACCCAGAAGGAATCCATCAACCCGATCTTCTGGATAACCATGTAGAACGGCACCAGTCCCCCGTTGAAAATCATACTGAATACAAAAATCCAGGAGTAGATCGTTCTGCCTTTGAATTCACTATTCTCTTTGGACAACGGATACGCCGCCAGGAACGTAATCAGCAAGGTAATAGCTGTACCAATCACTGTACGTAGAAGTGAAATCCAGAGCGAGTTCAAGAAAATTGGATTGTTCATCGTCTTTTTGTAAGCCTCAAGTGAAAAACCTACGGGCCAGAGATTGACCAGATTGGCGTCGGCAGCAGCCTTTGTACTAAAGGATACTGCCAGGACATGAACCATCGGTATGATACACATAATGGCGATCAAAATCAGAAAGCAGGTATTGACTATATTAAACACGCGATAAGGCAATGATTTATGATACATCGTGGTCCCTTCTTTCTCTGTTCATTCGTTTAGAATATGCGATATCCAGCGTATTTTTTGGCTAAGCTGTACGATACAAGAATCAAGATCATACTAATGACCGATTTGAATAATCCGATCGCGGTTGCAAAGCCCATCTCACCATTCTGCATTGCGGAACGATATACGAATGTATCAATGATGTCACCCGTTTGATATACGAGCGGGTTATACAAGTTGAATATCTGGTCAAATCCGGCATTCAGTACGTTACCAAGCGCCAGTGTTCCTACAACCATCAGCATCGGCACAAGCGAAGGGATTGTAATGTGCAGTGTCTGTTTCCAGCGTCCTGCTCCGTCAATTTCCGCTGCTTCGTACAAAGCTGGATTAATTCCGGCAAGGGCAGCCAGAAAGACAATCATGTTATAGCCAAATTCTTTCCACACATCTGTCAGAATGACCGTAGATCGGAACCAACTGTTGTCTCCCAGGAAGAAATATGGCCCGAGTCCGAAGGTTCCCAGCACCCGGTTAACCAAGCCGCCTGTTGACAACAGATCTATCAAAATCCCGCCCAGAATGACCCAGGACAAGAAGTGAGGTAAATAGACAAGTGTTTGAATCGTTCGCTGTATAGCCATCTTGCGAACCTCATTCAAAAGAATGGCAAAAACAAATGGAACAAATAAATTGAAAATCAGTTTAAGTACAGCAATAATTAATGTGTTCCAGATGACCTGTAAGCTGTCTTCACGTTCAAACAGATATCTAAAGTTGTCCAGTCCAACCCATTCAGAACCGCTAATCCCAAGCCATGGCTTGTAGTTCTGGAATGCCATAACGATCCCGCCCATGGGCACATAACTGAAGATGATCAGAAAGATAATGGCTGGCAACAGCATAACGTGGAATGGCCAAGTGCGTTTCAAAGTTCTCATGATTGCTCCCCCTGTATTTCTTCCTACTCAAGTACTCCCTGAGTGGCTTATAATGCGATTATATCAACCTTTTACGGGGTCCAAACAGCACATAAAAGCAATATAAATGGCACAAATTCAACCACTTTGCCTTAGCTTGAATAAACAAAAAAAGCGCCCAGACGTTAGTCGTCTGAGCGCTGCATGTAACTATTTTTTCACACTGTCATACCATTCGTTAACCTCTTGCGTAATTTGGTCACCGCCACCCGATTTCCACGTTTGTACAAAGGTGTCAAACGCATCAACCGGATTTTTGCCATAGATAATTTCGTTAAATGCTTGATTCTCGATTTTGTTCAGATAGTCAAGCTTGGATTTCATCGTCTGTGTTGTCGGACCTGTGAACATGTTTTTAAAGGAAATTTCTTCTTGGCTAAGCAAGACTTTCGCTGCTGCTGGAGTCTCTTTACCGTAGTTGACAGCAACATCTTTTTCAAGCTTGGTTTCAGGCTCTTTGCCATTGGCCAAATTCATCAGAGCTTTCATCTGTGCATCTGGAATACGAGCACCGTCACGAACAAGCAAATAACGTACAACGTTCACGTATCCGCCTTCGATCTCGTCAATCGGCATTTGTTTTCCATCTGCATCCAATTGATAGTCATAGCCTGCAAACAGACCGTTGTCATACTGGCTACCCGGAGCCGGGTCAGCATAATTGTCGAACAGGTAGTTCTGATACGTAAAGAATGCTTCTGGGTGCGCCATATCTTTTTTGATCAACGTAACACCATTAACGAACTGTGTTCCGTGGCGCATCGCTTTTCCTTCAGGACCGGTAGGAATTTCAATCGGTTTCCATACCGCACTCGGTACATTTTTCACTGTATCGAGAAGTGGCCATCCACTCATCCAGTAAGGTCCTGGAATAATACCGGCAGTGCCTGCAACTGCTGGCTCTGCTGTTTTGTTCTCATCCCATAGAGCTGCTTCCTGCGGGATATATCCTTTTTTGAGCCATTCGCTCAATTTGGTCAAACCTTGTTTCATACCCGGATTGATGGAGCCATACTCCAACTTGCCGTCTTCCCCCAGATTCCATTGGAACGGCAATGTTCCATATGCTCCGAAGATCCAAGATGGGTCTCCCATCCATGTATTCATGGAAGTTTTGAAACCAATGCTGAGCGGAGTGACTTTATCAGGAGCCAAGCCGTCAGGGTTATTGTTTTTGAATGCTTCCATCACTGCTTCCAGTTCGTCGATGGTTTTTGGTGCCTTCATGTTCAGCTTATCCAGCCAATCCTGACGAATCCACAATAGATAATCATTGTTGTAGGCATAATCCAGAACAGGGATACCCATTCTTTTGCCATCACGACTATATTGGTTCCATACGTTTGGATCTTGTTCAATTGCTTTTTTCCATGTATCGGAAGCATACTTATCGAACAGTGGCCCTACTTCTTGATACATTCCAGAATCAATCAGATCCTGAGCAAGCAGATTATCACCCACGTTTACAATATCAGGCATTTCCTGTCCTGATGACATGGCAAGACGAAGCTTGGTTGCAAATGCTCCGTTTGTGTCTGTTACTGACCACAACGATTTGATTTCAATTCCGAATTGATCTTTGGCCCACTTGGTTGCCACGTTATTTTCCATGGATTCGCCATTTTTAAATTTCAGCTCTGGATCTATTCCCCATGCTGTTGTAATGGTTACTTCCGGATCATACTTTTCTTTGTATTCGTTTTGGGTTCCAGATGTACTTGGTGTTGCACTATCTCCGCCCCCACTGCCTCCTGAACATCCTGCAAGAACGACAGTTAGACTCAGCGTTGTAGCGAGAAGCGTCAAGAATCTCTTTTTCGTTGATTGCGCTCTCATGTTGTTCCCCCTTAAATCGTTTTGGTTACCCTTTCATTATAGGCTGACCAGGCCTTTGAGCCTATGATACGAAATCAAGATTTCTGCACCTTTGCCAACCTATATTCTGGAATGTTGTTGTAATTATGCCTGATCCCGAAATTCATTTGGTGTCATACCATAATGTTTTTTGAACATTTTGCTGAAATATTGCGGATTTTGATAGCCAAGTTCACTCGTAATCTCGTATATTTTTTTGTTGCTATTCTTAAGCAGATATAGAGCACGTTCCATGCGCATACGAATCATGTAGTCCCCAAGACCTTCCCCTGTCTCTGCCTTGTAAATTTTCGATAGATATACGGGGTGTAAATATACCTTGTCCGCAATCAACTTCACTGACAGATCCTGTCCTGTATCTCTTGTCACCAACTCCTGAACCTGCTTGATCACATGTCTGCGGCTCTGCACACCTTCCTGATCGGACAACTCTTCCTGAAGCTTCGCCAGCATTTCGGTTGCCCAGCGCCGCAGCTTCTCGGGGGACTGAATCAACTGGTGAGCAAGGAGCAGATCGAATCCCGCATGATCAATCTCATGCACCAGATGCCCCTGTTTATGGGCGATATACATAAATGCATTAGTTACCGACAGATACATCTCATACACATGTTCTCTGGACAATCGTACCTGTTCTGCCGCGTCAAAGACCGTGTTCAGCTTACGCGCTGCCGCTTCCCATTGCTTGGTCTCAAGCAATTGCGGAAGTACAGGTGGTTTGTACAGCTCTTCGAGCGCCTGCGTTGCATCATTCTCCGGTCTTTTGCTGAGTGCCTGATCCATGTCCATATATATAATCTGGTGTTCTTCCGGTCCTGAAAGGACAAGCGAACCCAGACTTTTTCGATAAGCTGCTGTCAACTCGTTAAAGGGAAATGACGGTGTAACTACCATGGACAGATCTCCCTGTAAATATCGAATGACATGCTCACGGAAAGTTTCAGCTGAGATTCTCAGCGTCTCCAAGTCCATCTGCGGAGCTTCGATCTGATCTTGATTCTGCAAGAACATAACCAGACACTCATGGGGTCCGCGACCAAACCACACGTTAAATTGCTCTCCGAGTACTTCCTCTGCAATATTACCTACCGCAAAATCCATCAGATCCAGAGACTGCTGGTCCATTGATGAGAAGCGTCCTGTAAGGCGAATCAGCATCATTACAGCCGATTGTTCCGGATCAATATGAATCTCATATTGTTGCAGTTGTTCCCGAAGTGCCCGCGCCGTGATCTCACGCCCCAGCAGCAGATCATGCATAAGATTTTCCCGCAAAATTTTATAGTCAGACTTCCGACTGTATAAAAGCCGGTGATATTTATCGAATTCATCCCACTCATCGCGAAGAGACGTGATAGCTGCCGACACCGATCCCATAAACTCATCATCGTTTACGGGTTTCAGGATATAATCCGCTGCCTGCAATTGAATGGCTTTTTTAGCATAATCAAAATCACTGTGACCCGTTAGTAAAATACAGCGGATATGAGACCAGCGCTTGCTTACCTCTGATATGAGATCCAGTCCTGACATGCCAGGCATGCGAATATCGGTAACTACGATGTCTACTGCATTTTCCTCCATAATCTCCAACGCTTCCTTACCAGATGCGGCACGCAGCACGGTCGTTACTCCAAGCTCTCCCCAGGGGATCGTAAGTTCCAGACTTTCTGTTACGTATGTCTCATCATCTACCAGTAATATATCAATCAAGTGATTCACTCCCTATTTCGTTCATTCTGCAAATGGATTCCATCGTTCATTATGCGCTACACATTCCAAGTGCTTATCCTTCATTCTCCAGAAGAAACTCCTGCTCGGCAGGCCATGACAGCGTAACGCGTAATCCACCAAGTTCCGATTCCGTTACATCCAGTCCTGCCTGCTCCCCATATCGAAGCTGGAGTCTCTGATTCACATTCCACAGGCCACAGCCCATCTCCTGATCCATCGTTCCCCTGAGCTTATTCAGAAGCGCCTCACGTGCCTCCTGCGTCATGCCTTGCCCATCATCTTCAACCACAAGAACCATGACACCGCCCTGTTTTTCCCCGGATACTCTTATTTCTCCGGCCTCCGCGTCCGCTTCGATACCGTGAATCACCGCATTCTCCACTAGTGGTTGCACGATGAGTGGCGGTACCTCCTGTCTTAACATCTCATCAGACAGATCAATCTTGTAATGAATGCGGTCCATACGCATCCGTTGGATCTCCAGATAACAGCTGACAAATTCAATCTCTTCTGTCAACGGTACCACGTCCCGCTCCTGTCTTGTTGTATACCGATAATATCGCGATAGATTATGCGACATCGCTACAACAGCGTCCATACGCTTGAGTTTCGCCATACTCGTAATGAAGGAGAAACAATTATAGAAAAAGTGCGGGTTAATCTGCGATTGCAGCTGCTTCAAGCGAGCTTCACGTACATGAATCTGTTCCAGGTAAACGTGTTCAAATAACTGCTGGATCTGCTCCACCATCAAGTTGAAACGTTCAGACAGGAAACTGAATTCATTGCGGCCCTTTGGCTTAATCCTCACTGAATAATCTTCCTGCTTCAATCGCTGGAACCCACGAATGAGTTGTTTCACTGGCACCTGCACCTGTACATAGAACAAGTACGCCACACCAAAACTCATCAGCAACAAACAAATCATGGAAGAATAGAACAGCATATTGGATTGGTGAATGGGCTTCAGAATATCTGACAGGGGCATGTAGTCCACCAAATACCAGCCTGTTGTACTGGATTTCACCGTGTTGACCATGTAAGGCTCGTTCCCGATCACTACTGTACGATTATCAACGTCCTGAAGTTTATGGATGGACAGTTCTTCCATCAACTGATTCGTTAATGAACGATCTGAAGTCCGGTTATAGATAACCCCCGATTCTTCACGGAAATAGAAGGGGTCATGCCTGCCATCGTCTTTGAATTTGTCGAGCATATCCCGAATGTTGTCACTATCAAACTCCAGTTTAATAATCGTTTCTGCATTATTAGCAGGATCTTTAATACCGTATGGAGATACAGTAATCCAGCTAAACATGAACCGATCATCTTCTCCATCCTGAATTTTGCGTACATCCCAGCCGGAAATGATATTTTCCCTTAGCGCTTCTTTATCGTAAGAACGTGCGTCCCTTTCGGAAACCACCCTGCCCAGCGAAGGAGAATACAGATATAATTTCGTGGCCCAATTGGATGAGCTTTCCTGAATACTCAGCTTATTCTGAATACGTTTGACCAGGTTGATTGCATCCAGATCAAAGTAGTTACTGTCCGCATAGATTCGCCGGAAGCTGCCAATATCAGGATCATGTATGAGCAGATTGGGCCATGAGGATAACAGTTCGATGTGTGTGTTCACTTGATTTTGGAAAAATTCAAGCTGATTACTATTCGATCGATTCAACTCATCTCTGAGAACAGCTGTTGTTTTGTGATTGGAGTACCAGTACAAAAGCACTACAGGAATCAGCATAATCAGAATAAGAATGACCATTTTGGAAAACAGGTTTGTCCGATATGACATCTTTTCATCTCACCTTGTCTTAATTTGTCGTGACATTAATTGTAATGATGTAAGCGCTAAAGACAAACTTTTTTTTGAGACAAACCGATTCATTATCTAGCGTAAGCGTTACCAATTCAAGGGGGAAGGAGATAAAACCAATATTTCTGCACTAAATGCAACTTCCACGCACAAAAAGAGCCAGCGATTAGCCAGCTCTCTATCTAATTTCAGTATATATCTTTAATCGTTCTATTCAACTCAAACTTTATTCCACTTCTGTTTATGTAATTATTCTTTTTTTCTATAAAAATATCAACTATGGAATATCATAATCAAATACCGTATTCGCTCCATCCACGCCTACATCCAGCACAATATCCATAAGTTTCCCATTGACGAACAGTGGGGATTCCGCTTTCCCGTAAAACTCCAACTTGCCTGTAAACGTTCCATGACGTTTAATCTCAACATGTACGGGCCTTAATTGGACAGACTGCAAGGCTTCCAATAGTGGATCGTCCTTAAACTTATAACTGCGTGCGAGATCAGGCAATAACACGGCGGATACGGAATCTCTGCCGTAATTTTTGAGTGTCAGGTCACAGGTTGCTCGGGTCTCACCCGTTTTCAGCACGTTAAAGGTACAAGAGCTTGCATTCTGTACATAGGATACCGCATTAATGCCTGAAGCTCCCCACTTGGCTACATACATGAATTTATCCGTCATGTACGAGTAACTGAGAACGATAGCGATAACTACGATCCATAACCCCTTTGCAAGACCGGGGAATGATTTTCCAATCTCTTTGCGAGTAAGGTAGAATCCACACGCGAATATCCCCAATCCGAGGAAAAGTGTGATATGAACTCCACTCAAGTAAGATGTAGTATACGGTGATATACCTATTGCTGACAGCATGGTATCTCCAACAGAAAAACCAAGATGATGGTTACATGTAAAGATAATAGCAAATAGCAATAAAGCCCCTGAGAACACAAGTCTGGTTCTCGACACACGAACACCCCCTAATCAACCACCTTATTATATCATATTTTTCCTATTTATGATTAACAATCCAAATCAAAAAACAACAATAAAAAGAACGTCTTCGGTTGTTCACCGAAAACGTCCTCCATTTTCACCGCTGACAAGAGCTTGTAGTAACACAGGTCTCTCTGTCATGGCTGACGATCATTTATTGCTTAGACAAGAATGCATCAAGTTGTTCCTGTTTGGCTGCAATAATTTTATCGATTCCCGCTGCTTTCAATTTCTCCAGATATTTCGGAATCATCTCATTTGGATCAACGGCGCCCGATGTCATACCCGGCTTGAACTGTTTGTTCACGTTGTTGACCGCCGCAATTTCATTTTTGACAGATTGGCTGTTGAACGTAAAGCCCAGTGCTGGCGACTTCACACCTTTGGCGTTAAACTCTTTGAACTTCTCCCATTTCTGTGGATCTTCATTATCCCAGAGGAAGTTCAGGAATTGGTTACCCAGTTGCCATTGTGCACCTGGATTGTAGGTACGACTGTTGGCATCTACGCCATCAGGGAGAGCAATGATATTATCCTGTCCGTCTTTTTTCACATAATGTGTACCTTCAATTCCGAAGTTCAGCAAGTTGTTAATTTCCTTGTCGGAATGCAACAGGTTAATGACCTGCATCGCTTTCTCCGGTTGCTCGGAGGAACGGGAGATTGCGAGCATCGCTCCAGATGCATCACCCGTCGTGATTGTTGGCTGTGTCATCTCAATCTGAGTGAGTGGGAAACCCACATACCCTTCTTCTTCTTTATCCTTGCCTGGCTTCATGCCATCTGTCCAGAGAAACGCTTTTCCAGCCTTCGCCTGGTCTTTCGGGAACACATTGGACGTAGCAGCATCACTGTTGATATATCCCGCTTGATACCACTTGCGAGCGAGTTCAGCCGCTTCTTTGAATTCTGGGGTCTCCACTTCATTCAGCACCGTTGTTCCGCCTGCTGTTTTGGAGATGACTCCAGGTACGGAAGCATCACCGAGATAATCCCAATCCAGATTCTCCAACAGCCCGTTACCGTTGGTATTGGACATATAGAATGGTGTGATGGCTGGCTCGTTTTCCTTGATTGTTTTGAGCAGAGGCTCCAGATCAGCCCAAGTTTTTACAGCTGTCAGGTCCAGCTTATACTTGTCAGCCAGATCTTTACGTACCAACACACCACGTGTGGCAGCGAGTTCCTTATTCGTAGGAACGCCGTAATTCACGCCGTCCACCTGGGAACCTTCCAGAAAGGCAGGGTCCAGGTTTTTCTTAATATCCTGACCATGTGCATCAAGCAGATCATTCAAGGGCAAGAATGCGCCTTTAGCTACATTCACCGTGTAGTTCTGCCAAGCTGCTGTGAATATAATGTCTGATTTTTCACCTGAGGAAATCATGAGATTCAGCTTGTTATCCCACTGTCCCCAGTCAATTGCATTGATCTTAAGCGTGGCTCCGATCTTTGGTTCCATCTTTTTGTTAATCTCGGCTTCCACCAGAGCGACATCCTTCTGTGGTGTCCCTGGGTAGAACAGTGTCACTTCATAGGGTTTGCCCCCAGCTTCACTTGCTCCTCCCCCTTCTGCGCCAGGTGTTGTTGTTCCACCCTTGTCTGATGAGCAAGCTGCCAGCACCAGGCTCAGCGCCATAACCGTTGCCATCATGCGTGACCATACCTTTAATGATCTAACCAATTGAACCCCTCCTGTCATGTGTTGAACCATTCAACCGAATTCCCCAATTCACAAATAAACCGATAACTACTTCTGTATATGCCCTTTCAGTCCATCTTCATTTACCTTGCCCACTCCGCTAACCGGTTCAGAGTTATCCCTTCACAGCGCCAACCGTAAGACCTTTGATGAAATAACGCTGGAAGAACGGATATGCCAGTACAATTGGACCAATACCGACTACAGCCATCGCCATTTGCAGAGTTTTGTTAGGCAGATTCAGCAATCCACCCTGCGACGAAATCTGTGAAGAGACGTTGGAGTTGGTTGTTAAATATTGAATATCGAGCAGCGTCCGGTACATAAGGTACTGAAGGCTGATCGTCCGGTTATCTGATATAAAAATCATGCTAAGGTACCAGTCATTCCAGTAATTCAATGTACTGAACAACGCAACGGTTGCCATTACGGGAAGAGAGAGCGGAAGCACGATACGTGCAAACGTTCTCAATTCTCCCGCACCATCAATCCGAGCCGATTCCAGAATAGACACCGGAATGGAGTTCGCGAAGAATGTACGCATGACCAGTACAAAGAATGGGGATAGCAGTAGCGGCATAATGAGTGCCAGTAGGGAGTTTTTCAGATCCAATACGTTGACATAGACCAGGTACCAAGGTACCAGACCCCCATTGAACAACATCGTAAAGAAGATGAAAAAGGCGAACCAGCCCCGGTAAGGCAGATCTCTCCGTGAGAGCGGATACGCATACAATGCGGTCAGCGCAACACTTGTAATGGTACCTACAACGGTAACGATAAAGGATATACCATACGAGTGAATGATCTGATCCATATCTCTGAACAGAAACTCATAAGCCGTCAGGCTGAATTTCTCTGGAATAAGCTTATATCCATTGGCAATTACTGTTGTCTCGTCCGAAAATGAGATGGCGAAGACAAGCAGGATCGGCACGATACAGGCAATGGCATAGAATAGAAACATCGCATGAATAACGGATGCGGAACGCTTCGATACGGCTAGTGGATCACGTGATTTCACAGCTGACTTGCCTCCTCTCAAAATAATGCATTATCTTTATCTATTCGCCTTACGATGGTATTGGATACAAGAACCAGCACAAATCCAACGATTGCTTGGTATAGACCGGCTGCTGATGACATCCCTATATCTCCACCGATAAGGAACGTACGATATACGTAGGTATCCAGTACATTCGTTACAGGGAACAGCGCTCCCGATTCCAATGGAACCTGATAGAACAGACTGAAGTCTGCATAGAAAATACGACCAATTTGCAATAACGTCATAATGACGATTAATGGGACGAGAAACGGAATGGTGATGAAACGTATCTGATGCCATTTGGTTGCGCCATCGAGCACAGCTGCTTCATAATATTCTTCATCGATACCCACGACAGCTGCCAGATAAATGACGGCATAATATCCAATATTTTTCCATGTGTTCACCAGTGGCAAAATATACGGCCAATACTTCGGCTCTGAATACCAGTCGATCGGCTGACCGCCGAACATCTGCAGAACCGTTGAGTTCATGAAGCCTGAATCCTTGCCCAGGAAAGCCAGTACCAGATAACTGACCACAATCATGGACAAGAAATACGGTAATAACATAAGTGATTGATATAACTTGGACATTGCCTTGTTCTTCACTTCATTGAGCAGAATAGCAAGCCCGACACCTACTAAGAGATTCAGTGCAATGAACACCGTGTTATACGCGAGTGTATTTCGGGTAATTTCCCATGCATCACTGGTTGAGAACAAATATTTAAAATTGTCCCATCCACTCCATGGGCTACCCCAAATACCATCAGCATAGTTTACATTTTTGAATGCGATCAGAACGCCGAACATCGGCATATAGTTGTTCACCAGTAGAAACAGGACACCTGGCAAGAACATGAGATACAGCACCTTGAATTTGCCAAGATTGTGCCACACAGACTTGCGCTTTCGGACTGTTTCTCCCGGTATTTCCGATATCCGTACTCCCTTACCCGCCTGGGGTTGTGTCTTCATAACTTGTTCTCCCTCACTCCTCTTGAATTCTTCCTCAGGATGAAGCTCCGTTGCGGCTCCTGTGGTTCAAGTATACGGCGGGGCGAGTAAGACCTCTATCTGCTGTGGTGACCTGTTGACTTATCAAATTATGACTTTAGTACCAAAAAAAACAAAAGACGCAGCATGCTGCGCCCTGAACTATACGGTACGTGACTGTTTTCGAAACTCCTGTGGCGTTATACCCGTGCACTTTTTGAACATTTTGGTGAAATGCGAGTAATTGTAGTACCCCACCTTGCCAGCGATATCCGTCACTTTGACGGTGGACTGGGACAACAATGTCTTCGCTTTGGCTACTCTGCCCTGCAGAATAAACTCAGATAGGGACATCCCCTTCTCTTTCCGAAACAGACGTGATAGATAAGCGGGATTGAATCCGGCAAAAGCTGCAAGTTCCTCTCGCATAAGTTCTTCACCAATATGAGTTTCAATATAAACGCACAACTGATCCACAATGGTCATAGGGCTATGATCGTCCGGGTACAACACCGGGATAACACGATCAATCAGATCAGCCGTCCACTGCTTCAACTGCGGCAACGACCTTGTCACCATACTCTCCTCCGGCTCCCGTTCACCCGGATACAGACTGCGTATTGACACGTTTTTCTGATGAAGCAGCGGATAGACCACATGCAGCATGGCATGATAGTAGAGATGCAGCATTTCAGGAGATAAACCCTCTTGGGCAGCAAGCAACTCAAAAATCTCATCCACACGTTCTCGCAAATCCCCTACTTTACCTGTCTCAAAAAGAATAGATAATTCCGAAAACCATGGAATAGGCAAAAAGCGATCTTCCTGATCTCTTCCCCGCTCATCATAGACAAAAACTTCTTCAAGCTCCTTAATATTGCGCCGCTCCATATCCATCAGTTCATTTAACATGCCTTGCAGCTCAGTCACAGCAACCGGGGCACCAACATAACAGGACAACCGACAGTAGAAATACGTACCACATTCCTGAATATATCCCTGACAACGTTGTGCCACTTCGCTCGCACTCGGAATGATGCCATCTTGCTCATAAGCAAGCACAATATTTAATCCACTTTGATCCTGAAACACCTCACCGGGCTTGTCGCTAAGCAGCATCTCTTTGGCTGCATTACGAAGGGCATATTCCAATACCTCTTCGTCACGCAAATCAAAATCACGCACCCATTCCTCTACTGAGATCACAATAGGTAACACACGAGCATGCGGATCAATCTCGGCACCATACAGTTCTGCGAGCTCTTGCAACCGTTGTTCGGTTAACGTGATACGCTGAGAGATGGCATCTTTCCAGAAGCGTTCCGTCAGTAGCGGTTTATGGGTTTTCCAACGTTTGTATACGGTCTCATAAACTTCGTTGGTACGGGTACGCTGCTCTCCATCCTTGATCTTCTCCACCGCCTGGGTTACTACCTTAATCAATTGATCCGCTGGAGCCGGCTTCAACACATAATCAAAGCTGTTTAGCTTAATGGCTGTCTGAGCATAATCGAATAAAGCATGCCCTGTCAGGAAAATGGTCATTATACCTGGATCATGTTTTAACACCCAACTTTGCAGGTCAAGCCCTGTTTCACCAGGCATCTCGATATCACAGATCATGATATCAATAGCATTAGCCTTTAAAATCTTTCTTGCCTCTTCGGCATCACCAGCACTGTATACCTGGTCAATGCCTGCTGCTTGCCAATCGACTCCTTCCACCATCGCTTGTAATGCATACACTTCATCATCCACGATCAACAGGTTCCGCATAGGCTCCCCCTTCTTCCTCTTCGGTCTGAGCGGGTAAATCAATGATGACTTTGGCGCCATGATCCACCTCATTGCCAAACTGCAAACTGGCTTGATCACCATACTTCACTAAAAGCCGATGAGCCACGTTCCATATACCGATATGCTGTCCACTCGGGTCTTCAGCGTATTGTCCATGTTGCAGACGCCCCAACAATTCCTCTTCAAATCCAACACCATTGTCCACAATCATCAGTTGAAGCACCGTCCCATCTACCTGACCGGACGACTTCTGACCGAGGCGCGCCACGATCCGAATGACAAATGCTTGTGTCCGGCGCTGAAATCCATGAATAATGGCATTCTCCACAAAAGGCTGAATGGTTAATGGCGGAATCACATAATGTCCCAGATTCGGTTCGATATCCAGTTCAAAATCGAATCTGCTTGGAAACCTCAGCTTTTGAATTTCTAAGTAATGACGAATGTGCTCGAGCTCTTCATCCAGACGAATAACACGTTTGCCTGCACGCAGACTGAATCGAAAATAATCGGCCAGATGACCAGCCATCTGCTGCACCAACTCATGTTTTTGCAAGGAAGCCAGACTATGAATAATATTGAGTGAATTCAGGTAAAAGTGAGGATTGATCTGCATCTGCAGTTGTTTGAACTCTGCCTCCCGCGTCCGCAACTGTTCCTCATACACATCAATCTTCAGATGCCTGATCTCACTGGTCATTTGATTGAAACTTCGTGTCATAAATTCAAGCTCCGACGAAGATGGCGGGTCCAGCTTCACATCGAGATCTCCACGGCTGACCCTTCTCATGCCTCGGATTAACGCATTCATCGGGCGGAATAACAGATGCCGCAAAAAGATCAGTGCAGTAACCAGAATTACTGCCGCACCAATGGGAAGCAGACGAATGATCTGCTGGAAAAACGGGAGGTTACGCATCATGTCTTCCTCAGGCAGCAGCACGATATAATTCATCTGGGACATGGCCGAGGCAGTACCCAACATCAAATATTGACGTGCTTCTCCCTTGTTCACAACTTCAGAGATCACCTGATACGGATTCTTCAGGCCGGGAAGATGCGCTGCAGCCAGCTGAATCTGTGCAGTATTTAATGTGGAATCCGATAGTGCCCCACCGTCTGTTCCAACAATGACTGCACCTCCCCGATCTCCGGATTCAGTGAATTGTTGTGTATGATTCAGTGCATTCATATCAACAAGTGCACCTGCATAGAACTGCTGGTTGATTCGCACCGTTTTCACCAGCGCATTCCACGTCCCGCCACGCACGATGCTCCATTCCGGCTTCTGGATATCCCCTTCCAATTGCTGCATCTGGACTGGCATACTCTCCTGCACAACCGACTTTTTGACATCATAGTTGCCTGAAGTGGCGAGCAGCAGATCATCATTCACGGCATCATATAGAAAAAAAGAATCGATTAGATTATAAAAACCGATATCTGTCATGAATTTGTTCATAATCCGTTGCTTTGCAATGATATAATCACCGCTGCCGTATTTCAGAAAAAACAGAGAGATAATATCCGGGTCCCGCTCGCCCAGACTATATAAATACCGATTCGTCTCCTGTAACACACGTTCATTCTGCTCCACACTCTTGGCGAGATGATTCATATTGGTGAGGGATACTTTGTCACGTACAACTTTCATGGCGTAGACGTTGTTGTAATAAAGCAGCATGAATAATGGCAGCATGATCAATGTAAGACCCACTATAAATTTAAAACGAAGTGAACGGATAAAGCTCATGGATTATGGATTCCCGCCCTTTTAGAGGTAGTTCAAAAAGTCCGCTGTACTGAAACCAGACTTTATGAACACACACTTTATTTCAACATAGTTTTTTCTATTTTCTTCCTTATGATGGCATGTTTATTGTAATCACCCCTGCTTGCCATTGTCTATGGGGTCCCGTGACCTTCACATATCAATTCTGGTGACTTCCATCCGCTCCAATTTCAAGAGTAACAAGCTTCATGTAGTAATAAATTCTCCAGTTGTAAAAAAAATCCTTCATTATTACTCAGAAGCTTCTCCCTAAAAATAAATGCTGCGGCAAGCCCCGGACTCCACGAACGCCCGATCTTGACATGCATACGATATATCACTCCTCGGGTTAGTCACCAGGATGTAGGGAGGCCTGTTCGATGAATATTCAACTCACTGCGTTACACTATGTCTATCTGGCATTTATCGTCTTGATTATTGCGGTAATGATCCGACGCAGGGATACTACCATCATCTGTGTTGCGGGTATTATGACCATTGGACTTCTGGCAACCGAAACCTTAAGCGGGTCAGTTGCCGGGATCTTCAGCAGTTTTATCTATGCAACAAAAGAATTGCTGAGTACGATCTTTATCATCTCGATTATTGTGGCGATGAGCCGTGTTCTGATCAGAACAGGCATTAATGAGGTCATGGTAACACCCGTCACCCGGTTTATCCGTTCCCCTCAGGTCGCGTACTGGGGTATCGGATTGATCATGATGGTAGTATCACTATTTTTCTGGCCATCCCCAGCAGTAGCTTTGGTCGGTGCAGTACTGCTTCCTGTAGCCGTGCGTGTAGGTCTTCCTCCGATTGGAGCTGCTATTGCCATGAACCTGTTTGGACATGGGATTGCACTGTCGGGAGATTACATTATTCAGGGGGCTCCCAAACTTACGGCCGATGCAGCGGGTCTACCAGTCACTTCCGTCATGACGGCCAGCATTCCTTTGGTCATTGTCATGGGCACCGTATCTACCCTTACAGCCTTCTGGATGCTGCGCAAAGAGATGAAATCAGGTTCACCTGTTCATTCCCCAAACGCTATATCAGGTACCGTGAGCACGGAACCTTCTTCTTCATCAGAGGCTGTGTCCACCTCCCTACCCACTGATCAGCCTGTTGAACGTCAAGCCATGTCACTCCGTTTGCAAAAAGCATTCGCTCTGCTTATCCCTCTGTTATTCGCAGTTGATGTGATTCTGATGTTTGTATTGAAATTGCAAGGCGGCGATGCAACAGCTCTGATTGGCGGAACCGCTGTGGTTATACTGATCGCCGTTACCCTTGCCGCACACCGACATGCGGGACCAGAGGAAACGACCAATTATTTAATAGAAGGATTTCAGTTTGGTTTCAAGGTGTTTGGACCGGTTATTCCCATAGCCGCATTTTTTTATCTGGGTGATGCTGCGATTACGGAGTTGTTCATCAACCCTCTTCCTGAAGGTTCACACGGGATTGTGAATGATCTCGGAGTCGCACTTGCTGGGCTGGTGCCATTAAATGATACGGTGGGCGCCATTACAATGACGGTAACCGGAGCAGTGACCGGAATGGATGGTTCGGGGTTCTCGGGGATATCCCTGGTTGGCTCGATTGCTTCCATGTTTGCAGGTTCGGCAGATTCCGCACCTGTGCTGACAGCATTAGGTCAGGTTGCAGCCATATGGGTAGGTGGCGGAACCTTGATTCCATGGGCATTGATTCCTGCGGCTGCAATCTGCGGAGTCAATCCTTTTGAACTGGCAAGACGCAACCTGAAGCCTGTACTGCTGGGACTCACGGTAACAACAATTGTAGCCATCTTTCTGATCTGACCAAAGGGTTCTAAACCGTTCAAAAAGACGTGCGCGAACGCGCCCAGTTCCAGAGATCTTCACGTTTCATCTCTGCCAGATGCAGCATGTCCACATATGGATCTCCCTGTAATCCAAGTACAGAAGCAAATGCAGGCTCCGTCTTCCACCCTACCTGTTTCAGTCTGCGGATCTCACGGTGTCCCGCGTCTCCCCACAGTTGCAACAATCTCCACTCTACGATCATATGTAAGTATGCATTTTGCCTGTAGACTGGCACGGATTGGGCAAAAATCTCCACAGGCCAATGTCCCACTTGCAAATTACAAGTCACATAAGGACGTTGGTCTGGAAGATCCCCACCACGTACACATTGAAACTCAGCAACGGCTCCCATTCGATTGTGTATCTCGGCTTCAAACACATCCAGATCCTCTGCATAACACAGCAGATCCAGATCACTGCCCGGAATATCAATATCAATTGGCACCGTTCCTGCTGGATATGGGTGATAGTCAGCTAATATATCAAGTAATCCACTGCTCTGTAACACATGATAGGCGTCCTGCTGACGTGTATTACCCGATGCCAGATGTGCCATTACTTCTGTACTCATCTCCCCGCCTTGGACCACAGTTAGTTCGAGCCTCCTGTAATGACCTGTTTCACACGTCCCACTTGACCACTCGTTAGTCGTACTTTGATTCCGTGTGGATGTGTAGGTGACTTGGTTAACAGATCCTTCACAATGCCACGTGTCAGCTTACCTGTAGCTTGATCCTGCTTCAGCACAATGTCCACTTCCAGGCCTGGCTTAATATTTACACGTTGTTGTCCATTCATTATGTTCACTCTCCTCTATGTCGTAATTCATACCATGTATACTATATAACCCTTAAACTCAAAGCTCCATCTATTGTAGACGTTTTGGTTTCAAAACAAAAGGGACACGGCAATAACCTTCACTCGTGGTTTCATGTTTCATATCGTGATCAATATAAAGAAACCGCTGGTCTCTACATACCGAGGCCTGCGGTTTCTAATTGATTCGCAATCTTTAGGGCTTTACGTTCTTCAACGAAGAAGAAGGTGAAGTCCCATCCTTCGCAGCTTCGCGTGCCTTCACAGCAAGCAGCTCAGACACCGTAACGAATTGGTACCCCTGCTGCTGCAGTTTCGGCAGAATCGTTTTGAGTGCTGCTACCGTATGCGACTTGCCTTCCACCTTATCGTGGAATAGTACAATATCCCCATTACGTGCGTTCTTCAACACTTTGTTAACGATAGCCGATACACCTGGAGAAGCCCAGTCCCGTGTATCCTGATGCCACGACCAGAGTACAATGGTATACCCTTTTTGTTTGGCAGCCTGGATGACCATGTCATTGTAATAGCCGCCCGGTGGCCTGAACAACAGGGGACGCTCCGCACCAGCTTTAATAATGGAACTTTCTGCTTCGTTCATATCCTTCATGTACTTGTCCGCACGTGTTGATCGAACTGCATACGTGTGCGCATACGTATGGTTGGCGATTTCATGCCCTTCGAGCTGTTCCTGCTTAATCAGTTTAGGAAATTTATCTGCCCATTTGCCAAGTACAAAAAAAGTTCCTTTAGCATGATACTGCTGTAACAAAGCCAGGATCTGCGGAGTCTGAATCGGATCTGGTCCATCATCAAAGGTAAGGGCGATGAGTTTATCCTGTGTGGGAACTTCCCACACAATCTCTCCTCGTTCCTCATAATACTGACGGTTCTTCTGTACAGGCTTTGCATAGGCAGAACTGCTACCCAGCAAAATAATTAGCGTGAACATTCCGATGAATCGGGCTGCCTTCAGGTTCATGTGGTGTCCTCACTTTGTCTTCATACGTAAACTCCCTGTTAGCATTTCCCGATTCACCCGAACTCATTAACGAAAGATCTGATCCACGACTGCAATTTCCTCAGCAGTTAATTCCACATTTAATGTTTGCAGATTGTTAATGACCTGCTCCGGTCGCTTGGCACCCGGAATCAATGCATCAATGGAAGGCTGTGTCAGGTACCAGGCCAGAACCAGATGAGCGACCTCAACATCCTTGGATTGTGCTATGCTGCGCAGTTGCTCAACTTTATCGAGATTTTCAATGAAAGCTTCACCTGTAAACAGCGGGTTCTTCGCCCGTCCATCCTGAAAGGTTGTATCACGATTATATTTCCCGCCCAGCAGTCCCGCAGCCAGTGGGAAGTAGGGTACAAAAGAAATGTTATGCTCAGCCGTATACGGCAACAGCTCTTTCTCCGCATCTCTTTTGAACAGATTATATTCAGATTGCAGTACGTCCACATACCCGTCCTTGTTGGCTTCACGCAACTGATCAATGGAGAAATTAGATACGCCAATAGCACGAATTTTGCCAGCGTCTTTTAATTGTTTTAACGTATCTACCGCTTCATCCTTAGGTGTATGTTCATCCGGAAAGTGGATGTAGAACAGATCAATGTAATCGGTTTGCAGACGTTTCAACGCCTCATCCACGGCTGTTTTCAGAAAAGCAGGTGAGTTATCTATGACAATCTTGCCATCCACTAATTTATGAGCTGCCTTGGTTGCAATGATGGTATTCTGCCGCTGACCGGTTTCCTTCAGTACTTCACCAATCAGTCGTTCGGAATGCTCCGGTCCATAGATGTATGCCGTATCCACAAAGTCAATACCTTGTTTCAAAGCTGTACGAACCACTTCCTTACCTGTCTCATCATTCAGCATGTCCGGATAGATATTATGTCCGCCTACTGCATTCGCACCCAATCCAATGGGATTCACGATCAGATCCGTCTTGCCCAACCGAATTTGTTGTTCTGCCATGTCTCATCTCTCCTTCACTGATCGAATAAGTACAATTTACTTGTAACGTCTTTCTTGTCCCATATTATATCAAACCGTTTAGCATATTTAAAATATCGGATTTATCGGATTAGGTGTTTTTCAGCGCAGTTGCTTCCACGTCGTTAATAAACCGGCGCAGTTTGGCAGCCACATCACGGGTGATTTCGCCGTTTTCATACAGTTGCTGAACCGTATTGCGCTGTTCCTGAATAGCTACCATCTGCAACTCCAATTTCTCCTGATTAAACGGATCTTCCGTTTTACCCTGGTTCCAGGTGCGCAATTTCGCAATTACACGCTCATACTTGGCAATGACCGACAGTGCAACTACTCGATTCCCATCGTTCATATGGGCACGAATGGCCTTAATTGCCGCTTCAGAGGTACGTAACTTCACCTGACGAAACAGTTCTGCATTTTCAAGCATAAATGGTTGATTCGGCTTCTGGGACCGATTGGTGAACAGATGTCCTAACACACGCCCGATCTCGCTGATCGAGGTCATGAACTGAGTGTTTGTGCGATTCGCCAGCATCATTTCCTTGCGATCCAGCCAGCTGTCACATTTGAAGGCCGCATCAGAAGCAATTGCATTTTCGTCTAACATTACTTCAACTTCTTTACGCTCCGCCCGGGTGGCAATCAGGTTAATAGCCGTTTCTTGTTTCTGAATATCTTTGCGTTTATCGGCGGTAAGCTGACCTGCGGCCTGTCTGATGTACTTGGACAAGTCGGAGACAACCGCGAGTGCCGCAGCTTTGTTCTCATCGTTCATTTCGGATTTGACAGCTCGTATTGCCGCATTCAGCATAATGTCATGTGCTTTTCGTTCTGACTTCTGCGGTGTTTCTTCTGTGGATTTCCCATCGTCCTTGGCCAGAACTGGAAGAAACACGCTCGCCGCAATCAGGGAGAAGAGGATAACCCCTGCCGCGAGGAAAATAATCAGATCCCGTTCAGGGAAAGGTGATCCATCCTGAAGCACATAAGGAATGGAGAACGCACCCGCCAATGTTACAGCCCCCCGCACCCCAGAGAGGGAAATGATCGTAATATCCTTGAATCTGGGCCGGCCAATAGAGGATTTGGTACGCAGCAATTCATTCCCTTGCCAGAACAGATAGATCCAGAGAAAACGTAGAATCAGCAGTAGCACCGAGATCAAGCCCACATATCCCAACACCTGCAGATTATTAAACGAAACATTTTCAAAAATGGTACTCAACACATCCGGGACCTGTACACCCAGAATAACAAACACCAGACCATTTAGTATAAATAAAATGACTGACCATGTGCTCGCAGATACCACCTGCATTTTCAACTGAACCGATTCAGCGCGGTCACGCTCAATGGCGTGGATAATACCGCCTGCCACTACCGCAAGAATACCTGATACCCCAATTTCTTCACTCACCAGATAGATGATAAATGGCGTCAGGATTTGCAGCAGCATGTGAATGGTCACATCTTCCATGCCCAATCTACGGATCCATACCCCTAGCCTGATTAACAGAAAAGATAACAATGCCCCGGCAAGAAGTCCGCCAATCGCAATCAGAATAAAACTGAAGGTTGCATTCGCCAGGGAAAATACACCTGTAACTGTGGCTGCAATTGCGAATTTGAAGGCCACGAGGCCAGATGCATCATTCATTAATGCTTCACCCTCAAGAAGCCTATGTATGCCTTTGGGCAGATGTACCCGGCCCGCCATGGCGCCAACGGCCACAGCATCTGTCGGGGACAATATGGCTGCAAGAGCAAAAGCAGCAGGTAACGGAATCGAAGGAATCAGCCAGTGAATGGCATATCCCGCCACGACTACTGTCACGAATACAAGCCCTAATGCAAGCAGAAGTATCGGTGCACGCAGATTCCATAATTCATTCCTTGGCGTTCGCTTACCATCGTTGTATAACAAAGGTGCGATGAACAGTACAAAGAACAATTCCGGATTCAACGGCAGGTGAACACCTGCGGGAAGCAAAGCTATAGCTACACCAAGCACGATTTGAATGAGCGGAATGGGAATAAAGGGTACAAACCGGTTTAAAATATTGGATAAACCGATCAGGACCAGTAACACAAGTACGGCAATAAATATTTCCATGATGACAATCCCTTTCCGCTATAGAAGTGGTGAAACCTTTGTTGTATAGGTTTATTTTAACATAATCCAACCTTTATTATAAAAATGTTGTCATACTCATATACCCATTCAACTGGTCTCAGACAGATTTCTGATGGATTCTGTATATAAGATGTTACAATATGCTCAGGACAATACCCGTTTGGAAAGGAACTTGCATCTATGGCATTTGGAATTAAACGACATGAGCTTGCTGCTTGGAAGGAACAAGTGGCTCGGGGTGAGATTGCGTACCTCACTCATTTCTGGATTGACAACCGATTTCCCGGTATCACCAGTGTCACCAAAGTGGGCTGCGCAGATCTGGAACGTCTCGAACGTTGGTGCAACGATCATGGGCTGGACCCGCGATACATTCATCGGCGGCAGCCATTTCCCCACTTTGACCTGATGGGCAGCAAACAAAAAGAAATTTTGATCCAAGAAGGCATGACGGATCATGTGGTTCGCTTTCATTTATGAACAAACTCAAAAACGCCAGTCTTCAAGGCTCACCCCTCCGCAATTAGGGACGAACTCATGAGGACTGACGTCTTCAAGGATCAAGTCATATATGGACTACCGATGAATCTGTTCAAACGATTTCATGTTCTCCAGCAGTTTCAGCTCAATTTTCTTCAGCATGCCAAACATCTGTTGTTGCTCCTCTTCGGAAAGTGCTTGCAACAATTCCCACGTCATTCGGCCGCGATTCGCATTAAGTGTCTTGGCAAGCTGCGCCCCTTCATCCGTTAAGGACAGCCACACAATTCTCCGGTCTTCTTCACTGCGCACCCGCTGGATCAACCCTTCCGTCTCCAGTTGATTCAGTACAATGGTGGTTGCGCCGGAAGACAAACTGAGTTGTCTAGCCACATCAACCGCCATGCAGCGTTTTTCACGTAAAATCATGCCCAATATATGACTTTTTGTCGGATTCAGTTTACAGTTGGTTTCGGTCTTCTGCTGCTGATCCAATACTTTATTTTTATATCTGAAGAAGGCCTCCAACAATTGATCTACATTTGCCAATTGAGAGTTTCGCTCCGTATCCGGGCTCATAAACGTTCCTCCGCCTTTCATCATAACCTACCTTATATTGTAACATATTTACACTATGATGTTTGTGAAAAATGCGCTTGTATCCGACACCCTATCGTTGACTGCAAGACTCTTGTTTTATTTTGGGTTTCACCTATTGCATTATGGCAACGGGATTGTTTATAATAACCTATATCTTTAAAGTTACTTTTAGTTACTTAATGATTTTATTAAATTTGTTGTTATAAAGTAAATAAAGCGTCACCATTATAATGCAAGGGACTTATGCACATGAATCAGAATACACAATCACAACTCAAAACGGATGTTTGCATCGTCGGCGCTGGACCTGGCGGTGCTTTGCTTTCTTATTTACTGAATCAAAAAGGAATTTCCACGATGCTCATTGAGCGGCAGCCCCACCTACACAAGTCGTTTCGCGGGGAGTTGCTCAATGTGGACGGCGAAGCCATTTTAAATAAACACGGCCTCTATTCCCTCATTCAGGAACGCGGAGCGCTGCTCTTGGAACAGATTCAGTATTGGGAAAATGGGCAGATTATTCATACGGTATCACCAGGCAATGGAGAATCTCATGTTGGTATTCATGTACCCCAAGATCATCTCCTGGAAGCCATCGTGTCGCATGCGCAGCAGCACAGTTCATATGAACAAGTACTATTCAATACGATTATGACCGGTTTGTTACGAGACAAGAACGGCCAGGTCGTGGGTATTAACATTCGGCAGAACGGCGTTCCTGCCTCCATTGAAGCATCTGTTATTGTTGGTGCTGATGGCAGATACTCTGCTGTACGCAAACATTCCGGTATGACCCCGAAGGTTCGCAAGCATGGGTATGATCTGCTCTGGGCGCGTATTCCGGCACCCGTAGGTTGGGAACCCGCTGTCCGGATGGCCAGCATGGATGGTCAACAGCTCGCACTGTTCTCACAGTTCGGCGGTTATGTTCAGATTGGATGGAACATTCCCGAGGGAGCTTACTCCAAGCTGCGAGAGCAGCCGATTGCTCCTTTTGTAGATAAACTTGTATCTGCTTTTCCTTGCCTGTCTGATTCTGTAGCTGCTAACATTCAGAGCTGGAGTGATTTTGTTCTGTTATCTGTTGAAAGCAGCTATTGCCAGTTGTGGGCACAGGAAAATGTTGTACTCATCGGTGATGCCGCTCATACCATGACACCAACCGGTGCGTTTGGACTTAATGCCGCGCTCGAAGATGCGGATGTGCTCTCCGAATTACTAGTCCAAATGGCTGTAGATCAATTCAGTTCCACTGCACAACTTCAGGAACTTCAGACGATTCGCGGTGCAAAGGTACAGCAGCAACTTGCACGACAAGTGGAGATGGAATCCTCTTTCCAACAGCGTTATGAATCCTTTCTCTAAACCCAGTTAATACGGATAAAATGCCTATATGCCCAAACAGCCGATCACTTCATCATAGAGAAGAATCGGCTGTTTGGCTTGTTGGTTTATCTTTTTTATGTAATTCCGTATCCTTCTTCATTTTCGTTTGCGTGGAGCAAACGTGTCTTCTCTGAGTGCTTCTTGTACAGTATCAACGTCCTTCGGATAGGATGAGATGTTATCTTTTTCATATACTGCTTTCTCCAGATTGCTTAAGCGGCGCAATACTTGTTTGCTTTTACGAACGATATATACAATACCAATAATCAGCAGGATCAACATCAGAATGAATATAACCATCTCCGGGTAAAAGACAAATGACATGAATCCACCTCCTTTTGAAAACGATTTCTCTATATCATTCTAACCTTAATGATTCAAGATGTGAACCCGATTGGAAGTTTCGCTTGTGGAATAAGGACTAAACCACCTGACACAACGACGGGAACTCACCCTGCTGCAAAAGTAAAAAAGGCGGCATCCCTGATCAGGATGACCACCTTGAACCTCGAATAAGATTCGAAGTCTATTATTATTTTATCCTTCTCTGCCGTTCATGGCACTGACCCGAAGTTCCGTCAGAGGCAGAGAAGACTGCTCTGGATGACGTAGTCTCACTGTTCGACTCTCACCGGGAAGCAGATCGAAATAGTTGTCACTGAACCGGACACGACCAAGCGGAAGCTCCAGCTTCACCAATCGTGCAATCGCTCCACTGGCCGTAACCGTTACAGACTGTTCCTCTTCATTCACATGTACGCTCAATTGCGACTCTGGCAACGTCACATCCTTAGGATCACGCAAGAAGTATCGATTACTCGGTGCCGCAAATCCTTCGGATACCAACTCAACCATTACTTCCTCCGCGCGTCTACCCTGTAACACCTCTACTTCAGTTAATTCAGCAATACACCGTGAGGATTGGGATGTTACTTCAACAACATGTGAGCTAGAGTAGATCTTCTCTCCATTCAATGCATAGACATTGAGTCGAAGCTCCCCTTTCAAGACGTCCTGTGTATCATTCACAACCCACAACGCAAGCGGCTCCCCCGGCTCATGCTCCAGTGACAACAGGACAGGATGAAAGAATATTTTCCCGTAATAAAAGGATGCCTTCGGCAGCAGTTCATAATCAATCATGGACCAGCTTGTTCCTGGCCAACTGTCGTTCAATTGCCACACAAGCGCTCCGCTGTTACGGTGATTGATGCGCCGGAAATGTTCAATTCCATAGCGCAGCCCATCTGCTTGAGTAAGCATGGAATAATTCATATACTCTTCTATATTTTGCGGAATGCCTGTGTAACCCTCCATCAGCAAAATACCTTTTTGATGATTGGTATCCTTATTACGATAGGCCATCTCCGGACTGCCCCAGTAAAACTGACCTGCGGGCATATTTTTCTCCAGTGTGTAACGATTGGCCGAGGCGTGCATACCAAATTCACTGCTGAACAATGCATGATCCTTTTTATAATTTTTGAACGTTACACCTTCAATGCTGTAGTCCAGCAGTGGCGGCTCTCCATGCTTCCTTGGATAGACCGAACCATGCCATACCTGCCAATTGTGGCGATCCCCCACATCCGGGTCATTCGCATCCTGACCGTTACTGTCCCCGAACGGCGAAGAAGGCCAGTACGGACGAGACAGATCCAATCGCTCCAGCACTTCAGGGATCAGCTCATGATAGATAAGTTCGCCATAGAACGGGCTGGTAATATCTCCACTTGCAGACTTCATATCATAGAGCCAATCTATTTCATTATTCCCACACCAGAGGGCCAGCGAGGCACGGTTACGCAGACGTAAGACATTGTTTTCTACCTCTTGCCGTACATTATTCATGAAATCACGATTGAAATCCGGGAACAGTGCATTCGCGAATGCAAAATCCTGCCACACCAACACCCCTTGCCGATCACACTCATCGTAGAAGACATCCTTCTCATATATACCACCAGCCCAGACACGCAGCATGTTCATATGCCCTTCCACCAACAGCTCGACAAGCTCACGATACCGAGAGTTCGGGATGGCGCCAATCAGATGATCAGCCGGGATCCAGTTGGCACCCTTGGCATATACTTTGACTCCGTTCAGAATAAAAGTAAAAGCATCTTCACCCCGTTCATTGTGAAGAGCCAGCTCAATCGTTCGTAACCCATAAGGCTCGCTATAACGATCCACCTCAACGCCA
This sequence comes from Paenibacillus amylolyticus, assembly GCF_047302515.1. GTDB lineage: Bacteria > Bacillota > Bacilli > Paenibacillales > Paenibacillaceae > Paenibacillus > Paenibacillus amylolyticus_G. The sequence goes on from NZ_CP168019.1 coordinate 3,625,434, forward strand.
TCTGCGAGTAATGTAACCTCAAGCGTATACAGATACGGCTCACCCAGATCATGAGTCCACCATAACTGAGGTGACGTAACGTTTAATATGGTATCCGCTTTGCCACCCTCTACGGGTAGTTCAGTGACACCTGCCACCTCGTGTCCGCTGCGATCCAACAGACGAACATTACAGGTCGCAACCACAGCCTGCTCACGTTTCTGTCTGCTACGGTAAGACAAGACCGACTTCACATCCGCTGTGACATGTAAGACTGCCAACTCTGAACTGACTGATTCCGTACGAGCATACACATTTTCCAGCTTGGCGATTGTTCGTTTTTCCAGCCTTACCGTACCCCAGATCCCCACCGTAACCATGCGTGGACCCCAGTCCCAGCCAAAGTTCATCGCTGCTTTGCGCAACCATGGCCGTTCCTTCGTATACGAGGACCAGTCAAAGGTTTCTTTGTCCCGGTGATGCAGGTGAAGCGGATCAAACTTGACAGCAATCGCATTCCAGCCGTTGCGTACCAGAGACGTTACATTAAACGTATGTGACATAAGCATATTGGCCGTTTTCCCGACTTCATGGCCGTTCACGTAGACCGTTGCAAACGTATCCAATCCTTCGAACACCAATTCAAAGTGCTCCTCCGTCTCTGCATCTCTCACCAGATTGAAGGTTGTGCGGTACCACCATTCCTTTTGCTCAATCCAGCGACTTTTGGCATCATTATGTCCGTAATAGGGTGGGTCAATGATACTGCGCTCAACCAATGAAGCATGTACATCGCCAGGCACTTCAGCCCCGATCCAGAAACGGTCATCCAGTGCAGCTGCTGCCACATCCATTGCCCGCTTCTCTCCAACTTCAAAATGCTGTATCTTCCATTGTCCCGATATATCCTGACTTGAATTATAGGTCTTCATCAGTATGCCCTCACTCTCCAATAACCCTGAGTAATACCATATCGAAAACGTTTGCAGAAAGGCAAGACATGTTTCCTAATCTGCTCATTTCTAACTTCCCGAAGGCTTGAACGACAACGCCTCTTCGCGATATTCACTCGGGGTCTTGCCGGTATGTTTTTTGAACAGTCTGCTAAAATATTTCACGTCCTCGTAGCCGCTGATGGCAGCGACTTCACTGACCTTCGCTGGAGACACCGCGAGCATATCCATCGCTCTTCGTATACGCATATCGGTGACAAAATCTCCGAAGGTCACACCCATTTCTTTTTTAAACAGCTCACTGAGGTGACCCGGATGCAAATGAACATGTCCAGCTACCAGCTGTAAATTAATATCGTGTGCCAATGATGATTCAATATAACCAATAGCCTTCTGCACATGGGCAGCCTGTCCCTGACCCATTCGGCTATGATAGACATGCATCAGACCATACAGATGATGGAACAGCATATCCCCGAGGTCACCAGCTTCAGCATCCGGTTCCGGCAACCAGGGCTCGAGCCTTGCGGGTTCTTCACGCCCTGTAGCTCGCATTGTGCGAGTCAGCCAGCGATGACCGGCAATGATGGCCGAGTGCAAACAAGCACTGAACGAATCTGGTGTGACCTCCGGTTCTGTAATCAGATTAGCCACAAGTTCCCGCGTCCATGTCGTTAACGTGACTGAATCATTATCCAGCAATATTGTACCAAGTCTGGTCTCCTCTTCGTGCGTAAGTACGGTTTTGCCACCTTGACGATCCTGAATGTGCTCATAATGCCATACTTTATAATCCATCAAACCCCGATATCGGAATGCAGCTGAGGCAGTACTGTAGCTTTCGTGCAGATCTGCATATCCACGCATAGCCAGACCTACCGCTGCGCGGAGGGTGCACTTCAATAATTGCTCCACCCGACGTAATGCACTCTCCAGCCTGAACGTAGTTTCATGTTCCACAGGCGGCCATGAAACTACGCAGATAATTTGCTGTTTCTCTACATGAGCAATGGCACCAGGTAACATATCCTCCAGGGTATTCTGCACCGCAAATCGTAATAGCGCATCCGAGGATCGATCCCAACCCTCTGCTCGAAGAATAATGACTTGTCTGAGAATCTGTTCATCATTAAGGTCACCAACCCCTGCCTCTTTTCCAGCATCTGATCGCAAGAATGAAGGGAAATGACCCGAAGCGGTATCACCATCAATAATCCATCCGGCAAACAACCGCTCTCGATTCTCCCGCAAGAGCTGTCCCTCTCTGGACTTCTCTGCCCAACGTTCCGTGATTCGCTGTTTGGCCTGTAATACGGTCTTGATGATCTCTTCCGGCTTGCTTGTTTTGAGCAGATAATCTGTAACACCTTGGCGAATCGCCTGTTGGGCATAAGAAAAGTCATCGTATCCGGACAAAATAATAACCTCCAGCTCAGGTAGCAATCGCAGACCCTCTTCTGCCAGTTCCAGTCCCGATCTGCCAGTCATCCGAATATCCGTCATCAGGATATGCGGACGTTCCTCAGCCATGCGTGTTAACGCCTCCTCTGCCGAGGCAGCAGGTTGAAGAAGTTCAATTCCGAGTTCATGCCAAGCGATAACGCTGGCAAGCCCTGTACGGATAATCACTTCGTCATCAACAATTAATAGTCTCATGGCGAACCCTCCAAGATTGGAATGGAAAACGAAATCCGGGTACCTCCCCCAACCCTGCTGTCTACTTCAAGCTGTGCATCCGCTCCATAATGGAGCAGCAGTCTCTCATTCACATTGCAGAGCCCATAACCGCCTTGGTTTAGCTGTTTTTCCGGCTGTTTTCCCTTCCATTCCCTAATACTTATCCTTAATTGTTCCAGCCTGTCCGGCTCCATGCCGATACCATCATCGAGTACCAGCACATTCATCTGTTCATTATCCGGGTCCTTGCGGATCATTATGGTGATGGTACCCACGCCTGCTTTGGGCTGAATGCCATGAATCATGGCGTTCTCAACAAGCGGTTGCAGCAATAGCTTCAGCATCATTCGCTTCTCAAGCGCTGGATCTACGATATAATGCAACACAAATTGATCAGGGAAACGAATCGATTGCACACGCACATAATGGCGAATATGAGCAATCTCCTGTTCCACAGGGCAGTAATCCTGACCATTATTCAAGCTGATACGCAGAAAATCACTCAGGCCCTCGACCATATCCGCAATCCGCTTCTCTTCAGACATTAAGGCAATCCAGTGAATCGAAGAGAGCGTGTTATAGAGAAAGTGCGGGTTAATCTGCGCCTGAAGCACTCGAAGATCTGCCTCTTTTTTGCGAGCTTCACCTCGAATAACCTCTTCCTTCAATAACTGAATATGTGCACCGAGCAGATTGTAACTCTCCCCAAGCCTGCCAATCTCGTCATCACTTTCAGACCGAAACAGCGGAAGAGGACGTTCCGGATCAATTCGGGACAGATGTCTGGTAAGCACACGAAGCGGCCTCGTCACACGACGCACCGTAAACCAGACCAATCCAGCACTGATCGCAGCAGACATAGCAACAGCGCAACCGGTTAGAATAAGGATATACCGATTCTCCGACTTGTACTGGTCATAAGGAACCGTTCCAACCAACGTCCAACCGGTCAGTTCTTCCGGATAATAGAGCAATGTCCGTTTATCGTCACCACTGCCATATGTGGTGGTTCCACTACCGCCATCCTGAATTAACGTCGAAATCCCTGGTTCGACACCTTCCAGCTTAAGTCCAAGCCGGGATTTGTCCATCGAAGACAGAATCTCTCCAGAACTGCCGATGAGCTCCAGTCTGCCTTGCCCTCTGCCTAATCCCAGAGCGGCCCATCCCTTGGATATGGCCTTCTCATCCAGACTAATGGCTAACCAGCCGATGGGTCGATAATCATGGATACTGCGGATTGGCCGAACCAATGTGATTACATTTTGAATACCCGCGTAATTCTGCACCGGGTATACACCCGTCCATTGTTTGACTGCTTCACCGCTTGGAACAGAGGGATACGAAAGATTGGATTCATTGGATTCATACCAGGTAGCGGTTGACAATGTGGCATCAAAACGTCCCGGATATATGGCGATGTTGGCGATATATTTCTTGGAAGCAGCCAGATTGGTCATCCTGCCCAGGATATCCACCCGGTCCAGCTCATGATCTTCATTGTGGCTAAGATACTGCTGGATGTCCCGTTCTCCAATCAGAAAAATCGATAGGTTCTCGGCATCTTGCAGCATATAACGAAGATTTGCTTCCACCTGTTTCAGCGTATCCATGCCAGACAGTTTTGTTTTTTGCTCTGTAATGCGGGAAGAGATCAGAAAGGCGAACAGACCCAACGCCAGCAATGGCACAATCATTGAAGCCGTCACGACGACCGATAGCTTCCTTTGTAACGAAGATGTGAGCCAGCGTGCCAAACGTTTCTCCTCCTCTGGATGCGCTTTCGCTTATCCTTTGACAGCTCCAGCTGTCATGCCTTTCATAACCTGTTCCTGGAATATGAGATACAAGATAATGGTTGGAATGACCGACAGGGTCATGGCAGCAAGCGTTAATCCGTAATCGGTTTGATACCCATCCGCAAAGTTCGCAATGGCCAGCGGTAACGTTTTCAATCCGGTTTTGTTGATGAATACAAGCGCAAATGAAAAGTCATTCCACGCATGCAGGAAACTCAGGATCGTAACCGTTGACAACGCAGGCACAGACATGGGTAGCATGATTCGGGTAAACAGCCCCCAAAGTCCTGTTCCATCAATAAAAGCCGCCTCTTCAATATCACGTGGAACACTTGTCAGATAAGCAGTAAGCACAAAAATGGCCGTAGGCAATGCAAAAGCCGTATAAGGTAATATTAATGCCCAGTACGTATTTAGCAAGGACATCTGTTTCATTAAAATAAATAAGGGGACAAGTGTACTATGGATCGGAATGAGCATGCCAATAACAAAGAAAGTCATGATCAACCCTTTCCAGCGAAACTGGAAACGAGCCAGGATGAATGAAGCCAGCGCTGCAATAAACAGCGTCAGAATAAGTGAACCCACCGATACGATTAGTGAATTTCCAAAAGCGGTCCCTAGCCTGGAGCTTTCCCATGCATTGCTGAAATTGGCAACATTCCAGTTTTCCGGCAGACCAAAGGGCCTGCTATAGAAATCTTCATTTGTTTTGAATGCACTAATCACGAGCCAGTAGAACGGATACAATGTTAAAATACCATAGACCGTTAGCAGCGTCCAAACAATTCCGCTACGTAAGCGACGAATCGGATGGCCCGAGCTGCTTTGTGGTGATGGCATGGATACAGGTGTCACGCGCATGATAGCTCCTCCTCTCTATTAATTCTCTTTTCGTTTGCGACTGGTTAGCCACTGGCTTGTTCCGATCAGCAGCAGGGAGATTAGTACGATGGTTGTGGAGATCGCACTACCAAAACCGTATCGATATGTTGTAAATGTTGAATTGTACATATACGTTGCAAGCAGTTCCGTCGCATGTGCCGGCCCCCCCTTGGTCATGATGTAGACCAGATCGAATGATTTCAGACTACCCGAAATACATAGAATGATCGCAACCTGAACCGTACCCCAGATTATGGGCAAAGAGACCGATACCAGTTTCCGGATTCCTGAAGCACCGTCTATTTTGGCAGCATCATGAATCTCGCCTGGAATATTCTGTAGTGCCGAGATAAAGATAATCAGATACAACCCGACAAAGCTCCAGAGCAGCGGCGGTACCAATGAGAAAATGGCAATCTTGTCATCGGAAAGCCATTGCAGCTTCCAACTTTCCAGCCCCAGCGCGTCCAGCAGAAAGTTCAATATCCCGATCTGCGGATGATAGATATACTGCCAGATCATACCGATAACGACAGTGGATAACACCATCGGCAGAAATACGGCTGAGCGCAGAAAGCGCTGTAATGGATTGCTTTTGTGTAAGATGACCGCCAACATCAGCGCTAACGGAATTTGTCCAAATACCGATGCCAACACAAAAATAACGTTATTTTTCAGTGCCCGCCAAAATACAGGATCATGCCAGATCTCCACGTAATTATCCACACCAATATATTTGGATGCCCCGATGCCGGACCAGTTGAAGAAACCGTAGTATGCCGACCACACGACCGGTACAAATACAAACAATGCATAAATGATGACTGCCGGGGCCAGCCCCAGCATAATAAAACGCCGACTGCGCAGTGCGTTCATCTGTTCACTTCCCTTCCATTAATGCCTTTACCAACTTGCAACTGACTACCTCATTCATACTTAAAACCCCTCCCCTGCCGGGAAGGGGTTTTAACGAATGGTTACTGACTAACTGCATTGGCTTGAGCCGCCTGAATTTTGGCTGCAATGTCTTCGGCCTTGCCGCCCATAAGCAACTCTTGCAATGCATTATTAATAACCTCAACCGTTGCCGATCCCAGCTTGGAATCGTATACTGGCGTGATCTTCACTTCCTGCATCAGATCATATAATTCTACGAACAATGGATGTGCTTTGGTTTTGTCCAGATCAATCTTGTAACTCACCAATGTGCTGCTATCCAATGTGGCCTTCTGACCATCAGGTCCTGCCAGCGCATAGAACAGCTCCATCGCTGCCTCTTTTTGTGCACCGCTCAGCTTTTTACTTACACCCAACCCGGTTCCTACTACACCGGATGTTGTTCTTGGTTCACCCTGACCTCCGTCCACTGGAGGAAGAATCGTAATATGTGTGTTGTTCAACACCTCTTCAGGTGCATTGTTCACCAGATTAGCCAAGGCCCATCCGCCGTTCATGACCATCGCTGCCTTACCTTGGAAATAAAGCTGCATCATCTGTGTCTCATCGATACTGTTGAATCCATCCTGGAATGCTTTGGTGTTGCCTAGCTCCTGCATCTTGTTCAAGGCTTCAATAAATTGTGGATCGGTAAAGCTTGCACCCTCTTGTGCTGCCGCTTTCAGGAACCAGTCTGTGCCGGTAATCCGATCAGCCAGTGTACTGAATATCGTTGATTGAGCTACCCAGTTGGCCTTGTTGCCAAGTGCCATGGGAATGACTTTATTTTGATTAAATGTAGCTATCGCTTGTTCCAGTTCCGCCCACGTCTCAGGTACTTTTACGTTGTACTGCTTGAAAAGAGCTTCATTGTAATAAATGAAGGAACTTGGCGCCAGATTCATCGGCACGGAGTAGATATTCCCGTCTAAGGTGTATCCGTCCAGTGCATTCGGGATAAAGTTATCTTTCCACTCCGGCTTTGCGTCCAGCTCTGCATTAATGGGCTGTAACAGGTCACCTTTCACAAATTCCTTAGTCATGGCATCCGGCCACATCACGAACAGGTCTGGCATCTCGTTGGCAGCGGCCACCGTACGAAGCCGGGTTTTGAGACCATCTGTTGGCAAGCCTTCGTCCACAACTTCAATATCTGGATGCGCCGCCCGAAAATCTTCAATTATTTTGCGCATCGCAACCGCCTTAGCATCCTGTCCAGTCCAGTTGTGCCAGAGTGTGACGGTTACTTTGTCGTTGCCGCTGCCTCCTTCTGAAGTGTCCCCGCCAGCACAGCCAGCCAGAATAATGGAGAACAATGTTATTGCTAGGAAACCCGAAAGCCATTTTTTCAACATCTCTATAATCCCCCTCGGCGATTTGAATACACTTATTGTAAATGTTAACGCTATCATACCGTAAGGTGACGATCCACGGATGCAGGGGTGAAAAATATCGGTTCCCCTGTTTGGAACTTACTTTGCTGACTTATTGTTCATAACATATAAAAAGAGCCCTCACAATGAGAGCTCTTTCTTGTTGCAGCCGTCGGTAGCTTCACCCCAGGCTATATATAATGAATAAGTGCTAAATCGTATTAAATATGGATTACGTATTATTGGATACTGTTCTTCACCAGTTCTGCAAAAGCTTCGGACCCTTGCGTAGTGAGATGTACGCCGTCTTTTTCAAAATATTCGTCATGTCCCTCACTTGCACTGTTCCAGTCAATCAACGAGACATTGCTGTATTTGGAGGCAGCCTCATTCAAAGCCCTGTTCACCGTTCGTTCCCATGGACGAGGTACGCGCACAGTAACCAGATATACCCGATCCTCATCCTTCAGATAATCAAGCACAGCATTCAAGTTTTTGGAGTTAAAGGAACCATTCGTCCCGAGCTCCAGCACCACTTTGCTGCCCATTTGGTTGTTTTGCTTCAGACCTTCCAATACATCGCCTGCCTGCCACATCTGACGACCGACATGTCCGTCCACATACACTCCCGATATACTTTGCTCCAGATACGGTTTTGCATCCAAAATCACCGAATCTCCAATGACGGTATAATGAACCTTGCCATCCTGGGCAGGAGGAGCCGTTTCTTCATTGTCCTGAGATGAATCAGGTGCATCATCCGTATCATCGGATTGATTCGCTCCAGCGTCATCCGGTGTATCATTCTCGTTAGTCACGGAGTCATCAGCCGGCTTATCTTCAGACTGACCGTCCTTGCCAGGATTTACTGAATTGTCTTGGTCGTCAGGTTTTGAATCTGGAGCAGGCTCTCCTGTTGGCTTCTCATTTTTCCCCGGATCATCTTTCGTTCCTGCTGCCGGTTTATGGGTATGAGCATCGTTCTTTTGGCCAGAGCCTGACGTTCCTGTAATAGCTGGCAACACATCCTGTCCCTGTTCCTCCGCTACGGAATTCTCTCCATTCAATGTGTTGGACATCGATACCGAATGGGAGTCGGAGTTCGCTGCATGGGAGACCATCATCTGAGATACCGTATAGGACAACAGCAGAATCGTCATCAACAGACCTGCCCGCTTCCACCATACGTTACGTATACCGATCGATGACCGCCCTCTTCCCCATAATCGGGACCAAGAATCACGGAATCCGTTGTAACGAATCGGATTCTCAATATATTTAAGGGACAATGAGGCCAGTACAACCGTTGCAGCAACCTGTAAAATGATTCGGACAGGATGTGCTCCTCCCGTATCCACCGCGGGATTGGTTAAAATAATGACAGGATAATGCCACAGATATAATCCGTAGGATCGCTCTCCGATCCAGCGTAATGGCTTCGCGCCAATGATACTTGCCAAGAAAGACGATGGGTGAGCCAACACCGCTACCAGCAGCGTTGTTGCAATAGCCTGAAGCACCATGCCCCCTTGATACAGAAACGGATCATATTCACTGCTGTTCAGCATCATGTAGATTAACAAGGCAAGCGCAGCAAGTCCCGACACATCGAGCACAAGCCGGTTCATGCCAGACAGAGAGTTCGATAGCTTGCGACTAGGCCACACCACGGCAAGAGCAGCACCAGCAAGCAGTGCAAATGCCCGCGTGTCTGTTCCATAATATACACGGCTCGGGTCCAAATCCGGATTATACATGATGGCCATTGCGCCAGCAGATAATTCAGCTGCGACGACAATGAAGACGACCAGCCATCCCTTTCTTTTGAACACTACGATTGCTGCGATCAGTAGAAGAGGCCATATAAGATAAAATTGCTCTTCCACAGCCAGTGACCAGAAATGTCCAAACGGTGATGGAGGGCCAAAACTTTCGAAATAGGAAACGTTGTGAAAGATATACCACCAATTGCTTATGTATAATACACCCGAAACGATATCACCACGAAGCGCAGTAAGCCGGGATGGGTCTGTACAGGCCAACCAGATCATCACCACAGCTGTCATGGTCAGCATGCCTGGAAGTAAACGCCTTACCCGTCTTACCCAGAAATCACCGAGTGAAATGCGTCCATGTTCCTGCCACTGTGACACGAGAATATCTGTAATTAAATATCCCGAGAGAACAAAGAATATACCTACACCGAGCAGTCCGCCCGGAATAAAATCCAAATTCAGATGATACGCGATAACCGCAAGTACAGCGATGGCTCGCAAGCCATCCAGTCCGTTCATATGTCGCTTGTTACTAGGCGATTGTGACATGCATGCCCCTCCTTGTTACTGTGAGTCAACAACATAGGTGTTGGGGGCATAAAGAAACTCCTGATCGTTCTGGTTGTCATTAACATACGTATTGCACCTTCCATCTTTCATTTACAACATAAGAAAAGCTTCTGTTCGAAGCACGATCCGATGATGCTACATTCTTGGTGAATTCTATAGTCTTAAGGAAGACGTGTGGCCAGTCCATTAAGTTTTAATCATTTCGATATTATTTATATTGATTCGTGAGCTCACGTTTAGCATTATACGCCCGGAATAAGCCTCATACTTTACAGGAATAGTTACAAACGATTAAACCGATGTAACCTTTCCTGCCAGCTCATATAGCTGTAAAATCATACTCTAATTTTGTCGTTAAATATAGTACTTTTCATCGAGTGGCTAAAATTACCTGTCCTGCTTGCGCAAACCAGCATACCCACGCACACATCGATTGAAACAATTGAATCCATAACAAAAGGCTGCCGACTTGCTCAGCAGCCAATATCCATTATAAACCTATGTCAGACCGGATTGAAAGTTTTGCTCATAATTGCTTCTTCTTGCCTAGGACCCTAGAGGTGGAACGGGTGAATCTTTTCTTCTGTCCTCGCATCCATGATCCGGTATGCTGAACGCCCTGTGTACATTGGGATTTGCAACTTCTCCAGATCAACCATTCCATTCTCCAGAAAACACTTCTGATCCTGATATCGCTGCAACACTTCGCCTGCAATCCATTCATGGTCACCATATGTCGTAATCTCCATAACCTTGCACTCATAAGCAAAATAAGCGTCTGTCAAAATGGGTACACTTACCTTGATTCCTTCCTCATATGGAATGCCGAATCTTGTGAATTTATCCGTATCTCTTCCACTGAACGTTCCTGCAGCTTGAATCCACTCCGATCGATGACCTGGCAGGAAATGAACACCGAATACGCCGCTCTTCTCAATGAGTTCATAGGAGTATGTTTCCTTACGAAGGGAGATGCCATATACGCCTGGTGATGATCCGATGTATGTATGCCATCCGGACGCCATCACATTCTGGATTCCCTCATGTCGTGAAGTCACCACCGCTACCATTCCAGGATAAGAATAAAATATGGGTTCTTCTATCGGCTGACGCATCTAATCCCCTCTCTTCTTCGTTATAAAGACAACTTTAATTATAAAGGAAAGAAACAGGTTGAAAAAGCGTTTTGAAGACGATTTCGCTATAAGCGACACATTCAGTATCATGTTATACTGAGATGGTCAATTTCTAAAAATACGATACTGGGAATGTGATAGGAAATGGTCAAATCAGTCAAATATACCTCCTAAATAAAGACATTATTCAAATTTAGGAGGTTATAACTTATGTTTAATTCAATCGTGTTAGATCAGTGGGATCGAAAGCCATACTTTGACCACTACTTGAATCAGGTCAGATGTACCTACAGCATAACTGCTAATCTGGATATTACTCTATTGATCAACGAACTGAAGCTTAAAGGATTGAAGTTCTATCCCGCTCTTATTCATATGATCTCTACGGTCGTCAATGCACACAGGGAATTTCGAACCTGTTTTGATGCCGAGGGGAAATTGGGCTACTGGGACGAAATGTCTCCGAGTTATACAATTTTTCATGAGGACGACAAAAGTTTCTCAACGATCTGGACAGCATTCCATGAAGATTTCGAGACGTTCCACATTCGTTATCTGGAAGATATGAACAATTACAAAGATCACAAACAATTTGTTGCCAAACCCAATGAACCACCAAATATATTTCCCGTTTCCAGTATTCCTTGGGTGAACTTTACGGGATTTAATCTGAATATTTACAATGAGGGAACCTACTTGTTGCCTATTTTCACGATGGGGAAATATGTTCAACAGAACGATAAAGTATATCTTCCCTTATCCGTTCATTTACATCACGCCGTGTGTGACGGCTACCATGCTGGTGTTGTATTTAATGAATTGCAATCACTTGCAGATCGATGCCAGGATTGGTGTTAGTTAGCTAAATGACAAAAAGGCATTCCTGACTTCATGATGGAGTCAGGAGTGCCTTTCTTTTTCTCTTTTTTTCAAAAGATATTTAATTGCACTTACTGTACCCACAGTTGCTACATGTTTTGCATCCTTCCACATTCATCAGGGACGCCGAGCCGCATGAAGGACATAAATCTCTCGATTCGGTAAAGGTTTTCTGATCCTCCACTTCTGGATACTTGCTCTCCACTTGATTCTGTTCTTGTAATGCTCCAGTTTCGTTCTCCTGCACATTGCTCTGTACATGACTTTCCAATGCTTTGGCGACTGCATCAGCAATCGATTCAACCCTGTTGGCTCCGAAGCCAATCGCTCCCGAACCACCGATTCCCTTGAGATGTTTGATCAACAGTTCAACCTTGTGCCCATGATCTCCATATCGAAGGAACAGAGAGCATACTCGACCAAGTGCCTCAGCCATGGCGAACACATCCGATCCCGCTTTGCCCACGTTCAGGAAGATCTCACCCGGCGTTCCCTCCAGATCATTGATCGTAATGTAAGCCATCCCGAATGGCGTATTGATTTTGTATGTCGCACCGCGCAGTACTTGAGGACGGCTTCTGTATTGTTTATCCAGCACTGTAGAAGAGGAAGGGGTTTGATCGGAGGAATGCGTTCTAACACCAACCTGGCTATTGGAAGTTCCATCACTTGCCTGTACTTCAGCATTATTCGGGTTTTCTATTGCAGATACGACTGTCTTCTCTTCAGCTTCCGCCGTGTTCTGATCTTCAGCCTGGGTCGCTTCCTTCTTCGACGTGGACAACACCTGCACATCCCTGCTGCCGTCGCGGTATATCGTTACTCCCTTGCAGCCAAGGTCGAAGGCCAGTTCGTACAGCTCAGCCGTATCCTCCACTGTAAAATCAGCCGGACAGTTGGCCGTCTTCGAGATCGAACTATCCACCCATTGCTGGATCGCAGCCTGCACCCGTATGTGATTCTCAGCCGACAGATCCATCGCTGTCACATAATAGTCAGGTAAAGCTTCACCCGGATGCTCATCCAGCCAGTCTTGTGCAATCGGTACGAACTGTTCATCATAACCTAGACGGCTTTGACGGAAATACTTGAAGGCGAAATACGGCTCAATACCTGTTGATGTGCCCACCATCGTACCTGTACTTCCCGTTGGCGCTTGTGTGATCAGTGTGACATTTCGAATGCCCCGTTTACGGATGGCCTCTCCCACTTTAGGGTACGTCGCAACCATGTTTTTCATGAATCCACTCTGTAAATACGGTTCAGCTTCGAAAGCTGGGAAAGCTCCCTTCTCTGCTGCAATCTCTGCCGATGCCAGGTAGGCCTCCTTCGCCATGAAGCCATACAGTTTATCCAGAAATGCAAGGGATTCAGGACTGCCGTATCGAATACGCAGCTTAATCATCAGCTCTGCCAGTCCCATCGTGCCAAGTCCAACTCGGCGTTCACGCTGCTGATTCAGTCTATTTTCCTCAAAATGATATGGTGTTGCATCGATGACATTGTCCAAAAATCTAGCCGAGATACGAGTGGTTTCCGCCAACTCATCCCATGCCACATCATGATTCGTTTCATCGTAGAATTTGGACAGATTGATCGCAGACAGATTACATACACCCCAGCCAGGCAGGCCTTGTTCCCCGCACGGATTAGTACAGATGATCGGATTGAAGTACCAGCTGTTGGACATCTGGTTATAGTACTCCATGAATACCACACCAGGCTCTGCCGATTTCCAGGCTGATTCAATAATGGTATGCCAGATTTCGCGAGCCTTCAGTGTACGATAGTGCACCACTGAATGACCTGCTGCTTTCCACTGCTGCATATCCCCGTTCCACTCGGTATCATAGTCTGGATCGTTTGTATCGGGGAAAACCAAGTCCCAATCTCCGTCCTGCTTGACAGCCTCCATAAATGCGTTGCTCACACATACAGACAGATTGGCATTGGTCACCTGCCCCATCGTTTGTTTCACGGTAATAAAATCAAGCACATCCGGATGCCAGTCATTCATCATCAGCATGAGCGCTCCCCGGCGACTTCCGCCCTGTTCAATCAGTCCAGTCGTATAACTGAACAATCCGCCCCACGATACGGAACCGCTGGATGATCCGTTGACACCTTTCACCACCGCTCGGCGAGGACGCAAAGAGGACAAATTAATGCCAACACCTCCCCCACGTGCCATAATCTCCGTCATCTCGGTCAAAGTTCTCATGATGCCACCCCGACTGTCTTGCGGAGATGGAATGACATAACAATTGAAGAGTGTCAACTCATCGCTTGCCCCCGCACCCGCAGCAATCCGGCCTCCGGGTACTAACTTCCAATCTTCCAACACGGAGCGGAACTTGGACTCCCACGTTGCCCGCTTATCGGCTGTGGATTCGACAGAAGCCATCGCTTTGGCAAGACGGTTCCACATCTCTTCCGGTGTTTTTTCTATGTTGAGTGTCAGTTTCTCCACATTTGTCTCGATCACCTCTCCGCTTCGAGTCCTTACCTGTACAAGCTGACCCTTACGTTCTATGATTTCGCCCACTTCCTTGGTTGGGAACTTCGGATCATCCTTCGTTAATACCAATACAACATCTCCGACCTTGGCATGATTCGAATCAGCGTCCTTCCAGGCGTATCGGTCCAGAAATATTTTTTCGCTGAGTCCTTCTAATTGGTATGATCGTTGGTTCGATTTCATCGCTACGTTCAACCTCCCCGGTATAAAGCTCCATTTTCACTATAAAAGTAAATTATGATAAAACACCACATATAGTGATATTAATTCAGTATAATACACCATATATTGATTTTCCATGCGACTTTTATCACAGACCTTATTTTATAGACTCTCCTGATCGGACAAACTTCTTGCAAATAAACTGTAGTTCACATTGATTCAACTAAACTTTTTACACAAGAACGGAAGGACAGAAATAACCTGAAGAAGCGAAGCGTTCGCCTTTATCCCCGGATTTCCCCCTCCAGAAAAGGGAATCAAAGAAATCTGGGGATAACAGCGATCGGAAGGTTATTCTGTCATCGGAGTGACAAGTGTAAATATTCCTTATTTGAACCCACATAGTTATGAACTGACTCTCATTCGTCCATACTATTACCTACGAATAAAACGTCATCACGTATGGCAGGGGAGGAAACACCATGAACCGGAAAAACCCGCACCACACAAATCAACCTGTAGCTGAGCTGCCCGTTCCGTTGGAATTTGATCGGACCTGGATTAATCAATTGGAATCACGACTGGATAAAGGAGGTCCTTGGGGGGATTACCGACTCTTTCAACTCGGCATTCAAGCCGAAGAGACCAACCTTATTCCCAATTTTGACGAGATCCAATGTCTCAAGCATCTACAAGGCCTCACTCCACTCCCTCACCAGATGGACACTGCACGCAGAGTATTATTTGAAATGTCAGGCCGGGCCATTCTTGCCGATGAGGTGGGTCTTGGCAAAACCATTGAAGCCGGTCTCATTCTGAAAGAATATATGGTTCGAGGTCTCGTATCCAAGGTACTCATTCTCGTGCCTGCTTCTCTTGTACTGCAATGGGTACGGGAATTGAATTCAAAATTTGGCATCCCTGCTATTGCTCAGAAAAAGGCCTATTCCTGGCAGAATGAAGTGGTTGTTGCTTCCATGGATACAGCCAAACGTGACCCGCATAAAGATATGCTGCTGAATACCGATTACGACATGATTATTATTGACGAGGCTCATAAGCTCAAAAACAAGAAAACAACCAACTATCAATTCATGCTGAAATTGCGCAAAAAGTATTGTCTGCTGCTTACAGCTACACCTGTGCAGAACGATATGAGTGAATTGTTCAATCTGATCAACCTGCTGAAGCCCGGTCAACTGGGTCGTCAGGGTGACTTTGCGGCCAACTTTGTTGTAGACAAACGGGTTCCGAAAAATCAGGAACAGCTTAAAAACGAGTTATCCAAAGTCATGATTCGTAACCGCCGCGGCGAAGGCCCCGTTCAATTTACCAAACGGAACGTCTCCAACGTGAATCTGCAATTATCGCCTGAAGAACAAGCGCTTTATGATGGTGTGACTTCCTTTGTTAAAGACCAGTACCAGGAAGCTGGCGGCAACCTAAGTAGCATGCTCTCCCTTGTTACATTGCAGCGTGAAGTGTGCAGCAGTCGAGATGCTGTATTCGTGACGCTGGTTAATCTGTCGAAGAAACTTCCGCTGGACTCTCCCCTTCGGGACAAGATTTGGGAACTCGTTGCCCATATTAAAGCAATCAAGGAGAATACCAAAGCGGAGAAAACGATGGAACTGGTTCGGAACATGAATGAAAAAGTCATTATCTTCACCGAATACCGGGCCACGCAGGAGTATCTGCTGAACTATTTCCGCAACAACGGGCTTACGGCTGTACCCTATCGGGGTGGCATGAATCGAGGCAAAAAAGACTGGATGATGGATCTCTTCCGCGGGCGTGTGCAGGCCATGATTGCAACCGAAGCGGGTGGTGAGGGCATCAATTTGCAATTTTGCCATCATATGATCAACTTTGATCTGCCTTGGAACCCTATGCGGGTAGAGCAGCGGATCGGTCGGGTACACCGGCTGGGACAGCAAAATGACGTGAACATTTTCAATTTATCTACGACCGGAACCATTGAGGAACATATTCTGAGTCTGCTGCATGAGAAGATCAATATGTTTGAAATGGTGATCGGCGGGCTGGATGTCATTCTGGAACGGCTGGAGAAAAAGGAGTCTATTGAGAAAAGTTTGTACAAAATCATATTGGAATCACAAACTGATGAAGATATTCGCCGTAAAATGGACTCACTTGGACAATCGCTGAACTCTATTCAACGTGAGGTTTCAGATGAAGGGCCTGCCGTATCCGGGTTGTTAGATCTTCGCAAAGGAGGTAGCTAACTCATGACCATGTCTCCCCATGAAGTGCAGGCTTATGTTCTCACCTATCTGGAAGCACTGGATTGTCAGATTATGGAGCGTTCCCCTGCCCATGTTACAGTCAAACTCTCGCCTGAGGCGGACAAAGCGTTGACCAATCGCCCTTATTATTGGGGGTTCGTGGAACGAACCGGAGCACCCGCTGAGACGATGTCCTTTACATTTATATTTGATCCTGACAGTTATCAGCAGGCCATTGAAGCAGCAGAAGCCATAGCTGCGCAAGCATCACCTCCTGCTGTTCCTAACCCTGATGGAACGAATGGCGTAACCAATGGCAGTCCTCAAGGCGAGCCACCAAAAGAAACTATTCTAGGCCGTTACTTCGGTATTACGCCATCGCTGCCACAGCTGGGGCCAGGACGAATATTGCGTGAAGAAGTGGTGTATGGCAGTCGTAGACTCCAGCAGATTTTCGGTGCTGCCCGTGAAGGCGGTGCCTTCGTGAACCTGTTCGAACAGGCTGCCAAACGACAATTGCGGGCTACAGCGCCAGCCGTATATGAGCCTTGGCTTGGTGTCTGTTTCAAGGTGGAATTCGCCTGTGATTTGAAACGGGAGGAATTACATTTTCTCGGCATCTCCCTTCGCTCGGGTGAAATTATAGAAAAATTCGGCACGAAGCTGAACCGACGCGATCTCAGTCCGAGGCTTGCGGAGAACATGCATGTACAGACAGCTAAAGTTTCGTTATTTGATGCCGGAGCTGCTTTGGAATCTCATTTGACGAACCGCTTGCTGGAACTCGATTATAGCTGGGCAGAGAAAGCCCAAGAGCGGCTTGATCTGGAGCTAGACGTGTTGGACACCTACTATGAGGCGGTACTCCGAGAAGATATGCCTGAAGTAGAATCACCAGGTAACAAAACCTCAGACACGGAGAATGAGAATGTCCATTCTGACCGCACGCCACCTGCACCACTGAAAAAAGTTGTGGATATAACTAACGCTAAACCCATTGGAGCAGATGTAGAACTGGCGGCAGAGGCCGCAGTACCGATCGACTCCGAGACAGATGCCGAAGAAGAGAAAGCAAAACAGGCGGTAATCGATCGTGAAGCTATGAAACTGCAGTATGAGACACGCCGGACCGAAATGATCTGGCAATATGAACCCAAAGTGAAAGTAACTGCCATTAGTAGCGGCATGTTTCACTTAAGATAGACGAAGACACTACTTTTCCTGCAAATGCTGGCAAAAGTAGTGTTTATTCATGATCAGCTGCCCGACAGGTTGCGGCAACCTTTGCATAGTCTGTCCCCTAGAATGAAACTAGGACCGGCTCAGGTAACGGATAAATGAAAAGTAGGTGTAAATTTGAAACGATTCTTTCATACATGTTGGAACAACGCTCAGAAAACAACCTGTATTACCTTGGGCTTGCTCAGTTGTCTTGCCCTATTCTCTTTTTGGTCGATAGCCAACGCAGAGGAACAAAAAACGTCTTCGCTATCCCCGGCATCATCAACAGAGTATGGTCCCGAACATCATGCCATTCAGAATGAAAAGCTAGCCCCCGCTGCTGTGCAACGGTTTGCAGAGCAACAAGCTGTTACACTTGGTACAGCTAACGGCGAAGTGCATTGGAAGAACGCCGACCTGGACTTCTACCCTCTGGGGCCAGGTTTACATAGCTGGCTCGTACAAGCTGAGTTTGAAGGCAAACCTATCGGATATATGATTATTAGGGCCACAGAGCAGGGTCAGTTGATGCTTAGTGAATATGGTCATGGAGAACAGTCACCATACAACAATGAACTTCTTGGACAAGCCTTGGATCGACAACATGTGAACCTTGAAGCATTACTTGCTGGCGGAGGAGAGCTTCATCTTGGCTATGCTCTTCCTCTGCTGGCTTATTGGAAAGTGGAACAACCTAACCATTCTGCACTTTATATTGATGCTACCAACGGAGATGTACTACCGTCAGAGTTCCTGGACCTGCTGGAGGCTGATTCCAAACAGAACTCTGTCAGCATAACTGATTTATCCACAACGCCATCTTTATCAGTCGACCCACTTCATCTCCGACCCGTCTTCAATCCGGCTGACAATCTGTTGTGGCTTACCTCCAAACCTGTTGCTGCCGACCGGGCACAAGATGTGATACAACACGGGGAGAATCAAGAGATTGTTTTCTCAGCGGGTGATCGTAACGTTGTATACGGCGGTCCTCTACCTGTTAGCGGTTATCAGCTGTGGCATACAGATCAGGTAGCAGAGTCCATTCTATATGTATCGCTAGGTGGAAAATCATCCATTCAACGCTTTGTCCCTTTAAGCACATTGCAGCAAGGTGGCCTTTTTTACATCGTATATCCTTGATCATCAGCAGATTCTCAAGATACAGTCAGATAACCTGTAAAACTATAAACATCGACAACAAATAAGACGCCTTCCCATGATTAAAGGGATTGCGTCTTTTGGTCTTACATTAGGGCGTGTCTTCAAACTCGCTGAGTGAAATAGGTAAGCGATCATTAACCTTTACCCGAAGAACTTCGTTTATGAGACTTTGTATCGAATTCTTTTTCCTTTTTCCCCACCCACAGGGATACAGCGAAAGGAATCATACCAAACCACTTCATCGCCCACGGCTCTTTCCTTTTGGTGCGACCTTTCCGCTCATCCTTCGGCGTATCGATATAATGAACAACACGCTGCGTAATGTATTTTACCAACTCATCACTTTTGGCCATAATGCTGCCTCCTTCGCTCCTGCACATTCGCGGAGCTTACGATAGTTCTATTGTGTGCAAGATGTGTAATGGTTAAACATTTTTTTATTGAAAGAAGTATGAAAACCCTCAGAATGCACAGTCTAATGCCAAAGGTATCCATTGAGCCATTAATCTGCATTCGATACCTATTTCATGAAGGAGTGTGTATTCCCATGTATAAGCTGCTGACCGCTTCGGTAGCCTTGCTCATTAGCTTCCATTGTCTTCCCATCCTGCCCCACCATGTCGCGCATGGAGAAGCAGCCCCGTCCCAGAACAGTCCATCCATGCTTCCGGTAACCGATGGAGATGCTTATCGCTCAAGTCATCATGCCTTTGCAGCACCCGTTATCCTGCTCGATGTAGGCCATGGCGGTATTGACGGTGGTACGTCAGCCCAAGGTGTGCTGGAAAAAGATATCAACCTGGCCATTAGCCAAAAGGTCTATCTGCTGCTTCGCAGCAAAGGTTATGCCGTTATCATCAATCGACTTGGTGATTATGCACTTAGTGATGAGAACCGCTGGCTGAACAGCCGCTCCCGTCATACTAGAGATCTTGCCCAACGTAAAAGCCTTAGCGAAGAAGTAAGTACAGATATCGTGGTCAGCATTCATGCGAACTGGAGTCCCCGATCGACTGCACACGGCCCGGTGGTACTGCACCAGAAAGAAGGCAGGAGTTATTTGCTGGCCCAATCCATTCAGGACGCCATGAACAAGTTGTACGGAACGGAGCACGGGGTTGTATGGGGCAAGCCTTTTTATATATTGAATTACGTGAAGCAACCTGCCGTCATCGTTGAAACCGGATTTTTGAGCAATGCGGCAGATCGAGCCAGAATGAATGACCCCGCTGAGCAAAAACGAATCGCCCAGTCCATTGCCAATGGCATTATTTATTATCTGTCGGTAGTGTAGGAGCAGACTGCCATTGCCACACATCTCGAACCAGATCACCGATCCCTACAAATTGAACCTGATTTTGCAGACGGGAGACGGATTCACGAATTACTGCGGATGTGTTCATCCCCGAATGACCGACATGACCAATGACAACACAGATATCCTTATCGATCGCACGCTGAGCAGCCAGATCCAGTTGCTTGCGAATGTGTTGCTTGGAGTTTTGATCATCCAGGAAAATGTCATTACCTACAGGTGGCATATTTTTGGATACGGCCAGTTCCCCCACCACAGAGCGAAAGTTCGTACGGCTGTCTACAAAGAAGAGGCCCCGCTCCTTGCATACATCGAGCACAATGGACATAATGCGTTTGTCCGAAGTAATTTTGGAACCCATATGATTGTTCATGCCAATTGCGTGGGGCACATCATCAATCGCTTTCTCCACGCGTGAGCGGACTTCTTCATCCGTTAGATTGGATGTGATTGCACCCGGGCCCAGCCATTCAGGTCGTCCTTTCTTGGGTTCCATGGGCATGTGTACAATCACATCCATCCCCTTTTCATGTGCAGCTATCGCATCTTTCTTCGTTGTTGGCAAAAAAGGCATGACCGCTACCGTCAGTTTAACTGGCATCGCCAGGATCTCTGCCGTACCCTTCATGTCATTACCAACATCATCGATGATAATCGCTAACCGTTTTTGATTCGATGTGGACTCTGAAGCTGCCGCTGTAGGCCCTCCTGCCGATATGCCTGCGTAAAACACAATCAATAATGCCATGATACCTGCAATGAATCGATAAATCTTTCTCTGTACCTTCATCATGATTCCCTCCCCGTAACTTCTGTGATCTCATTGTTTGATAATGAAGGGAGGAATATGTAAGCCAAAGCCTTCCTTAATAACAACATCCCCGCAATTGGAGACCTCTAACTCAAGCGAAGATCTTCATCATTCCCGTTTTCTCCTTAGCATCAAACAAGAACTGTCATTGAACAGTTAGAAAATAGAGATTAATTAGAAAAAATACTGTAATTTGTCAGGTTTTCAGTTTAGGAATTTTTTAGTAGAATCAACAAATGAAAGAAGTTAATGTGCTTCAATTCTTTCCTATGATTTATGGAAGGAGGTTTTGAAAGGGTTTACATAAAATAAATGCCAGACAATCCGCTCTTCTTGTTTGTTATCCCTGGTCGCGGTTTCTCTATGTAACCATTTACCATTATCAAGGAGGATGAAAGTAGTGAAATTCAAACTAAAAAAGACGATTAATGTTCTTTTGGCCTGTTTAACAGCCCTGCCTTTGATGTTAACCCCGACAAATGTGTCAGCAGCCAACGATGCCAACATTAATTTGTCCTCGGAAAAACAGCTGATCAAGGGCTTTGGGGGCATTAACCTTCCTGCCTGGATTGGTGATCTGACTCCCGCTCAACGTGAAACTGCTTTTGGTAATGACCAGAATCAGTTAGGTTTCTCAATTCTCAGAATCTACGTTGATCCAGATTCCAATAACTGGTATCGTGAAGTTGCCACAGCCAAACGGGCTATTGAAAAGGGGGCTATCGTATTCGCATCCCCATGGAATCCTCCGAGCAGCATGGTTGAAACATTCAACCGCAATGGGGACACCAATGCCAAACGTCTGAAATACGACAAATATACCGCATATGCGCAACATCTGAACGACTTTGTAACCTACATGAAAAATAACGGCGTAGATCTGTATGCCATTTCTGTACAAAACGAACCGGATTATGCTCATGACTGGACTTGGTGGACTCCACAAGAGATCCTTCGATTCATGAAAGAAAATGCCGGGTCCATTCAAGGTACCAAAGTCATGGCGCCTGAATCCTTCCAATACTTAAAGAACATATCCGACCCAATCCTGAATGATCCGCAGGCACTTGCCAACATGGATATTCTGGGAGCACATACGTATGGAACCCAGATTTCGAATTTTGCCTACCCTCTCTTTAAGCAAAAAGGAGCCGGTAAAGAACTGTGGATGACTGAAGTGTATGTTCCAAACAGTGACAACAACTCAGCAGACCGCTGGCCTGAAGCATTAGACGTTTCCTATCACATGCACAATGCCATGGTAGAAGGGGATTTCCAGGCCTATGTGTGGTGGTACATCCGCAGACAGTATGGTCCGATGAAAGAGGACGGTACCATAAGCAAACGCGGGTATAATATGGCTCATTTCTCTAAATTCGTGCGTCCAGGCTACCTGCGAGTCGATGCAACGAAAAATCCGGATACAAACACATTTGTCTCAGCCTATAAAGGTGATAACAAAGTCGTCGTCGTGGCAATTAACCGTGGAACTTCAGCCACAAGCCAAAAATTCGTTCTGCAGAATGGTAATGCCTCTACTGTGTCCTCATGGATTACGGACAGCAGTCGAAACCTGGCAAGCGGAACCTCGCTTAACGTATCCAATGGAGCCTTCACGGCACAGCTCCCGCCTCAGAGCGTAACAACGTTTGTTGCCAACGTTACTGGCGGAAATAGCGGCGGGAATACAGGCAGTGGCACGACGTATGAAGCCGAGACCGGAACGTCACTTACGGAAGCTGCCATTGAAACAATCTACCCCGGTTACACTGGCTCCGGGTATGTTAACTTCAATGCGATGACTGGTTCGGCCATTCAATGGAACGGCATTAATAACACGACAACAGGTACCAAAAACGTAAAGTTTCGTTATGCGCTGGAAAGCGGCACTCGGAACCTCGACATTTTTGTGAACGGAACCAAAGTCATTAGCAACGAGCCCTTTCCGGCAACGGGAAGCTGGTCCACTTGGGTTGAAAAAACAATACAGGTCCCCATGAACACGGGGACCAATACATTGAAAGTGGTTACCACTGGATCGGAAGGACCGAATATTGACAGCGTTAATGTTACCGCAGCGCAATAAACGTTCCGTTTGGTTGATGGAAGACATTTGCTGTACGTGCGGCTAAGCACTAACCTCTTGGATACTAAATCTAGTGAGTGTTAAAAATGCAAAAAAAGACTCCTTAAGCGTTAGCTTAAGGAGTCTTTTTTTTAGATGCGGTCGAGAGGACTCGAACCTCCACGGGGGTTAGCCCACACGGACCTGAACCGTGCGCGTCTGCCAATTCCGCCACGACCGCATATTGTATCTCCGTGATCAATATCGGCGACAAGAAATAATATATCATGCGGAATCTATCATGTCAACACTGAAAATAATAACAATAAAGCCCGAATCAGAGATCCATGTCGATTCGGGCTTTACCATTAACTGCTGCTAATAGTTTGGTTCATTAAAACGGAAGCATACTTCAAATTACAGCTTGGAAGGCCAGTTACCATACCATGCATAACCGCCTCTTCTTTCTTTATCAATATCACTTAAATTGTATTTTACTACCCCGTCACGACCAATAAAGATTGGTTTATCCGTTCCGATCTCATAGAAGCGTGCCCAAATTGGTGTAGCTTTGGAATCAGCGATAATTTTACTATCTCCATTAGCTCTTTCATACTTGTAACCCGTAATTTTCACTTTGTTAAACCAAGCCTCCGCTCCTTTAATGGATGCGGTAATTTTAGCGTTAGCAGGTCTGGTTTTCAGAAATTTAACAATCGTTACACTCTCTCCAGCTGTCAGCGATGGCACTTCATAGATTCTTGCGCTCGCTGGTTTAAGGGAGCTGGAATCATGCTGTTGTCCCCATGCTGTCAGCTTACCACCTGAAACAACTTGTGTATTCAGAATCGCCTCCACACCTTTGGCAACTGAATTTTTACTGCGGTTAGCAAGTGTGCTGTCGATAAATGAGAAATCACCTTTGCGTGCTGCTACTTCATCCAGCATGATCATTACATTAATCATGGCATCATCATTGTAAGTGATATGCTTGTGATATCCAGAGCTTTGGTAAACTTGTGGCCATCCGCCGTTTGAATACTGCATGTTGATCAAAAAGTTAATTCCTTTGATTGCAGCTGTGGAGTAACGCGGATCATTCGTCTTTTTAAATTCCTTCGCCAATCTTCTAATTTCTGAGTATGTAGCCTTGTTGTCTATCGTGGACTTTGCCCACTCTCCACTTGTCTGTTTATAATCTTTTCTCCAACCTCCATCTGGCAGCTGGTTCTTCAAAATATCAGAAATACTCGCTGTAGTACCCGATGCATCCGCAGCAGATACCGTCCCTACAGGAAGAACTGCCATTCCAACTGCTGAGAACACCATCGTACATGCCAGGACAAAAGTAATTATTTTCTTTGCTTTCAAATGTAACACTCTCCTATGTTCGTTTTTATAAATCTTCCACTTCTACTTTACCTATGATATACGCCCCGACCTCCTTTATTTGTATTTATCGCATAATAAAATCAATTTTTATCCAATATGTGGATTGGATAATCAGATAATATGCAAAAAATCGATTTTTGTCAATATATGCAACTTAATGAATATAATCTCTCTAATTCTACATAACGGGATAGTTCTTTTAACTCATGACAAACCTATTTATTTATCCAAATTCGTCTTAAACGAACCAATAATGACGTTTTTGTCATGAATGATACCCAAACTTGATCCCTTCTTTCATATAAAAACCTTAATTCCGCTAACATTGAGGTATTACGAAGGGTTTTAAATGGGTTTGACAATTACGCATTTATGCAATATAGTTTCAAATAGTTACAAAAACTTAATTATTCATTGCCGAGTTTCATGTTTGAAAACGGGGGAACCAATTTGGGTGAATTATTCTTATACATAGGAAATATAGGGAACCTTCTACCGAACCCTTAGCTAACTCCGTAGGCATCGAAGGGAGAACATTGATTTTGAAAAAACTGATTATCTCCATTTTTGGAGCAGCTGTATTATTTACATCCGGGGCAACAAGCACAGAGGCAAGCAGTATCAACTCCGTAGTGAACAACATGACAGGTATTCCTTACAAATGGGGTGGCACAACTGTAGCCGGCTTCGACTGTTCTGGTTTTATGAGATATCTTTTCAACAAATACAGCATTGAATTGCCACGTACTTCGCAGCAGCAAGCTAAAGCAGGTACTCCCGTATCCAAGAGCAATGTTCGGACAGGTGATCTGGTGTTCTTTAATACAACAGGCAAAGGCATTTCACATACAGGTGTATATATCGGCGGCGGACAATTCGCTCATGCCTCCAGCAGTAAAGGTGTAAGCATCACGAAGTTATCGAATCCATACTTCAATGACCGTTACGTAACAGCACGTCGGGTAACTGGACAGTTTATGTACGATAAAATGTTAGGTAAAATGTAATTCACATACAAAAAGGCATCGGTTATTAACCGGATGCCTTTTTTGTACTTAAAAATGTATGTTACATTGCTTACTAATGCAGTGCCTTCTGCACTCGCATCGCACCCTGAGACAGGGCATGTCCTCCACCAACAGCTCCGGCCACGGCTACGGTCTCCATAATCTCCTGATCTGTTGCGCCCTTAGCACGGGCTTCTTCTACATGGTAGAAGGTACATACCTCATTGTTGGCGAATAATCCAATCCCAAGCGCAATTAGCTGTTTTGTCTTCGCATCAATTACGCCAGGTTGGAAGCATTCTCCGGTAAACTCATGATACGACTTCACCACACCTGGCAGCACATCGCTTAATGCTCCAATCTGATCCTTGTAGGCATGAACTTTATCATTCATCAATGTCATGGCTTGTAGCACACCCTCTCGGCTATAGTTACAGATCTTCCTCACTGTACCTATCTTCTCTCCCGAGTGAGCCAATTATGCCAAGAAATCATGGTAATTCCAAACATTTAACGCTCATGGCTCTTCCATAATTATAAGCTGTTACTCACTAAGTGGACTCTGGCGCGGCTCGCTGAACAGCTGATAGCTGTAACCTCGGTCCAGCTTAACGACACGTCGATTCTGACGACGGATAAGTACCTGCTCGCCATCCCAGGCAACCACAATCCCCTTCACGTCGTTCGATTCCAGCTCGTCCCGTACTACTCTAACTTTCTCACCTGACAGACGCAGGGCGTCCAATTCTGTATCACTAATCATCTTCATGGCTCCTATATTTCAAATTTATTTACAAAAAGAGACCTAAATGAAAAGTCATTTAGGTCTCACGTGACTGTATTGGACTGTCATGTCATTCGAAATTATGTCCCGACTGAAAGTTACCGCTGCGCGTGCTCTTTGCTGTCGTTCTTCTCGAACCAAAAATCAAGCACTTTGGCGGACATCACACGTTCTTCAAGGTACTCCACTTGATGCGGTGTAAATTGTTCTTTCCAAGAGAAGGACAACTCTTCGCACAAGCCTACAATCGTCAGTAATTCTGACCAGGCAACATAGCGTTTGTACCAGAAAAATTGAGGATGTTCAATCATATAGGGATAAAGGTCATCGAATTCCGTATGTTTACAATCCAGGGCACGTTCAAAATGAACTTTCGATTCCGCCAGCTTATCATTAAAAAATTGTTCTGTTGCCGGTTGGTTCCCCATGGTGTTGCCTCCTCTCCCTAACATAACCCCATTATAAATGAAATCGGCGGTCATGCAAAGGCATAGTTCAAAAAATAGGCCCTATTCCTTTAAAATGTCACATTTCGTTATCGTCAAATTGTACTGTTCCATCGTTCAGGGAACGAATGCGTACCAAGGCTTCCACCGGAATACCCTGTTCACGAATCGTGCGTGCCCCTGCCTGGAAACTTTTCTCGACCACAACGCCGAATCCGACGAGTTCCGCGCCAGAACGCTCGATAATTTTGATGACGCCACGAGCGGCATCTCCATTGGCAATGATATCATCAATGAACAAAATGCGGTCATTCTCATGAATGAACTCGCGGGATACCATAATGTCAGTTACAATTCCTTTGGTAAAGGACGGTACACGTTCACAGTAAGCATCAGGATCAGCCAGAAGTGTTTTTTTACGACGGGCGAATACAAGGGGCACCCCCAGTTCATAGGCTGCTGCAAAAGCAACCGGAATCCCTGAGGATTCTACCGTGATTACCCGAGTTACTCCACTTTCACGAAAACGAGCAGCAAACTCACGTCCCATCTCCATCGTTAATGCAGGATCAATCTGGTGGTTCAACAGACCATCCAGCTTTAATACTTGATCCGAGATAACCACACCTTCTTGTAAAATTCGTTGTTTCAATAATTCCATGATTTGACCTCCCAAGCCTATCCTATGAGGTAAAAGTATCATATATCTATCTATAAGTTCAAGCGAAATTGCCTGGGCGCTGTCCTTGAGACGCATTTCAAGCCAAAGCTCATTATCGATTGTCATGACTTTCGTGGGTCAAGCATACCTTGTACCATGGTACCCGCATGTCCAAACTATACAGGGGCCTGAGAGGGGAAACACATGAAACAGGCATTTCGGGTGCTGCAGATCGCATTTACATACATCGGAACGGTTGTCGGAGCCGGCTTCGCTACAGGGCAGGAAATTTTGCAGTTTTTTACCCAGTATGGCAAATGGGCCACCATCACCATAGGCTTATCCACCATGCTCTTTGTCTGGTTAGGTACCAAAATGATGCTGATCGCTCACGATACCGGGTCCCGCTCTTATGAGGATCTGAACAAACATTTATTCGGCCATAAGGCGGGCAAATGGATCACCTGGGTGACCCTTCTCATTCTCATTGGCGTGAACAGTGTCATGCTTGCCGGAGCAGGCTCCGTTTTTGTCGAACATCTGGGTTTGCATTATCAGACAGGTCTGATCGTCACACTTGTAGGGACATATCTGCTTCTCGGTCGGGGCATTCAAGCCATCCTACAAATGAATAGCATCGTCGTGCCCATGATGCTTCTGTTATCTCTGCTCATGATCACCAGTACCATCCATCATCCAGGTGCTTCCCGATTCATCACACTGACGACAGACTCAAACCCTATTCAAGTGTGGCTGTCTCCTCTGTTGTATACTTCTTTCAATCTGGTGTTGGCTCAAGCTGTTCTTGTGCCAGTAGGTAACCAGATCCGTAGTCGGAATGTGCTGAAGTGGGGTGGAGTATTGGGTGGAATTGGCGTTGGTTTCATGCTGATGGCAGCTCATTTTGCCATGTCAGCTCAGATGCCCGGCATCATCCAATTCGAAATCCCGATGGGCAGCATTGCCTTTCAACTTGGATGGGCAGTGCAATCTGTATATGTATCCCTTATTTTTATGGAAATATTCAGTACCTTTGTAGCCGATATCTATGGGATGACCTTGCAACTCAGACAACATATACGTGTCCATCCCCGTTTCATTACATTAACCATTATGCTGTTGTGTTACTCACTCAGTCAGTTTGGATTCAGTTCTCTGCTATCCATCCTTTACCCTATCTTCGGAAGTATGGCACTGTTTTGGGCTGCCAAATTGGTACTGAACCGCTGGGGCGCCTTTCGTAGACGCAACAATATATAAATCTCAGTGTCCATGTACTTCATGAATATGAGCATCCGTTTGCCTCATAACCACAAGTCATCGCGCGTACTTTTTCCTTAAACATGACAAAAAGCCGCTGTTTATCACAGCGGCTCGCAGTTTTTGGTCTACGTTTTAGGCTTTGCCAGGAAACTGTAGATACATCTTTTTCAACTCATTGACCGATCTGCCGAGCGAGTAATGTGTTTTGGCTTTTTCACACGCTGAACGGGCAAGTTCATAACGATAAGCCGGGTCCAGCATCACCTTTTCAAGCGCTTCAGCCAATGCAGAAGGATCTTCTGCCGGTACAAGCAACCCATTGCTGCCGTTCTCGATCTGTTCCGGTATACCACCTACATCCGTACCCACAAGGGCAAGACAACTCAGCGCCGCTTCAGCGAAGACGGAACCAAATGCTTCTGCCCGTGAAGGAAGTACAAAAATATCAAAGAATGGCATGAATTCCTCAGGGTGCAGTGTGTAACCATAGAAAATGGTCTCATTATAGATCCCCAATCGCTGCGCCAATTCTTCCAGATCAGGACGAATCGGTCCATCTCCAATAATATGTAACACATAATCATGACCTCGGCCCTTCAGTTCCGCACAAGCTTTGAAAAGAATATCCAACCCTTTTGCCGGAACAAGCCGACATACCGTGACCAGTTGTGGTATCGCATTATCATGAGGGATCGGCTTAAAGCGCTTCTCATCAAATCCATTGGGAATCACACCGATGACATCAGGTTCCTTCACGTAGGGAGCTAGATAACGACGGAACGAATCCGACACCGTCAAGAGGCGCTCTGCCTGGTGTTCCAGCTCACCATATATCGCAAGCAGGAATCGATGCTCCGGTCCATCCGTTTCAATGCGTCCATTAAGGATTAATTCTCGTTCATAACTGGAGTGAATCGTCTGAATGAGGGGTGTATCCGGGAAAACCGTTCTCATCGCAAGTCCTGCAATTGGGTGGTGGGCATGAATCAGATCATAGGGCTTCTGAATACGCAGTTTGGTCCACCAAAGATAATCACGATAAGTTTGAATATATTTTTGGACAACAGGACTATCCTGATATTCCGTCCAGTCAAACGTTTCGAACTGAACTTCCTCTCTGCCCTTATTGCGAATTCGCTTTGGCAACGAGAACAGATCCATTTCCCACCTCGGGGTTGTAAATCTCTCTTGCATATACGGAATCATAGAGGATACACCTCCGGGCTGCTCCGGAGGAAAGAAAAGCGCCTGCAGCAATTTCACCGTTAGTTTCCCCCTTTCTAACTTACGTACTGCTCTACTATCCATTATGACATAGGGAAGCCGGAACATCTATATTACGATAACTCGTATATACAACATATTCATGAAACGTTCCCCTCAGAAGCAAAAGCTTTAATTCAGCAGTCCATCGCTTGCGGTTGTCGTCAACATATTCATTGGATAGTCAGAATTCTCAGCTCAGTAGCTCCACGGGCTTCTCATATGTACTGTAACCATCGGTCTCTCCCAAAAAAGTATACCCGTTCCGCGCGTAAAAGGAGTTCAACGTTGCATTGCTCGCTCCGCAATCTAACCGAACAGTATGTTTGCCTTCAAAATGTATGCCGCTGCTGGACCATTGCAAAATGGACCGTCCCAGACCGCTCTGAGCATATTTTCTTCGAATCGCTAACCGATGCAGATAAATTGCGCCATCCTTGGCATGAGCTTTTGAACCCCAAAGATGAATATCCCAAGGGCTTGGCTGAACCAAAAGGATGACCATCCCCGCTACGTCCGCCCCTTTTTTAAATACAAACACATCCCCACGCCGAATCGCCCCTGCCGTATCATGTGAATCTTCACCTTTAAGCAAAGCGTTCCATTGGGAAGAACCTTGGCTCTGTAACCATTCGGCTGTCTCCACCAGCAGTGACATCACATCCTCCGTATCTTCCGGCTTCGCCTGAACCGCTTGAAAACCATCGTTAATATATTGGCTAATGATCCTGAATGAGTGCATCATTGTTCTCCTCCGCTTCCTGATCTCTTTTAAACTAATGGTACTATACCGGGAAATGGATTTTTCGTCAAAATGAGAACAAAAAAAAGGTAAAAGGCGGTTGCCCTTTACCCATCTATTCTGGCTTCATCAATAATCTGATTTCGATACAACATCGTCAGATGCAAGGTGTCAAACTCCATTTCCTTGTCCAACTCCTGCATCAACACTTCGACCAGGCTCTTTCGCTGAATGCTGGTACCAGGAACCTCGTAATCAATGTATCCCGTCAGATCGGAATGAGAAGTGTCTATAGTTGCTGTTCCCACAGGCAATCCACCTCGTTCCTGAAGAAACAGCTCATATACCCGGAACTCCCGATCCTTACGCTTCAGCATGACATAACATGTTTCTTCAGCAGCTTCCAGCTCATCCAGATCCGATTCATCGGTATCCTCCAAATCCTCGGAGAAATCGCGATGTACCCACTCTAGCGTCTCGAGTTCGTTGCCCTGATGCCACATGCGGATCGTAATTGTATCGATGATATCTTCATCCAGCTCTCTGACCAGTAACTCTGCCGCAGCTTCCAATTGATTCTCTTCCGGCTCGTCATACCAGTGTATTTCACCTTGTACATCAGCGCCATATTGTTTTAAGGAAGCTTCTGCAAGTTCCTGCCCTTCAACATCATTGAATATATACGTCGATATGCTGCGTCCTGCGCTTACCATTTCCATCTCCAGAACCTGATCCCGATCTTCATATGTAAACGATTCGGCTTGTGAAACAGGGATTACCTTACTTCCACTACTACCTATATCATCATAGCTGCCTTCGTCATGATTCATCTCTTCAGACGGCCACACTGTCTCTGACTCAGGCATATGCAGAACCGTATGTAATGAGCCACAACTAACCAGCACTTCATAATACGCAGCTTCCAACGCATCTGCAAGAGATCGGACATAGGCATGTACTTTTTCCACAATAAATTCCTCTGTATCATCTGGCAGAGACTCCTGCTCGATCTGAAGACTACCTGATAAACGATCTCCTTCTCTGTACACAAGGAAAAGTGAGCCTGCATATTGACCATTGACCATCACGTCCTGTACTTCTCCACCTGATGTCCGCAGGTCTGCAACCAATTCCACATCATATTTCATCACGTGTCCTCCTCCATTCCTAACGTTATTCTCTTAGGATGCCCCGAGGACGGTAGATTATGAGGAAAGCGTGCATTTTAAGTATAGGATGTAGGGTTAGACGGATAACACATATTTTTGGATTGCGTGTGCCACACCCTGCTCGTTATTGGAGAGTGTAACCTCGTCCGCAGCAACTTTCACCTCGTCCGGTGAGTTATCCATGGCAATGCCTTTGCCCGCAAAAGTCAGCATCGTAATATCATTGAAGTAGTTACCAATCGCCATAATCTCCGAAGGCATGATTCCTTTCGATTCGGCAAGCCTTTTAAGCGCAGCGCCTTTGGACGCTTCGGGATGCATCAGATCAATAAAAAAGTCACCACTCCGTGTCATATAATAAGGCAGATTCCAAGTAGACCATTCCTGAAGTACTGCATCCATCTGTTCAATCGGACCAAATGCAGTGAACTTCGCCAGCGGTTCTGTCATGTCAACCCACTTGGGTAACTTCAGTGGCTCGGCCATAAAGTTGTAATACATCTCACGCACCTGCAACCCCAAACCTTCCGGTTGATCCACATACAGACCAAATGCCGTATTGATGTCAAAATGTACTCCATTGGTTCGACAGTAGGATATGATCGGCTCCAGTCCTTGTCCATCTAATGCAAAATGATGAACCACCTCACGGGTGTCGACTTGCGCGGTAACGGCGCCATTATGCGTAATCACATATCCATCCAGTCCCATCTGCTCCATAAAAGGAATCGTGTTGGCAGGACCTCTACCTGAACACAGGACAATCTCTGCTCCCTGACGGGAAGCTTGGATCAAGGTCTCCTGAGTCCATTCCGTAAGTTCATGATGATCATTCAGCAATGTTCCATCTACATCAAGTGCAATTAATTTATAAGTCATTCTGGCTTCATCCTCATCTGTTAGTAGTCGCACCCACCCAAACCCTCCCTTCCGAGGGAGGGCCCCAGAGGGCTCTGCCCTCTGGACTCCCGTCTTGCTCACCGGTGTTAGGCCGGGTCTTGCTATGTCAAGGTTGTTGTAGGAACGCTTGTTGCCGGGCACACCGCTGGTCAGCGGCGGTCCCGCCCAAGCTTAACCGGGACCATTACGGGCAGGGCTTTGCTCTCTGCCCGGCTCCCTGCTCCGCTTCGCGAAGGACGGGAGCTTTCTCGCCTGCGGCGTTAGTACCGGGGCTTCGCTTCCCTTCACAACTCCCTGCTCCGCTTCGCGAAGGTCGGGAGCTTTTACTTCCGCAGAAGGCTCAACTCATCTGCGGTTAGTTCACGATAGCTTCCGATAGCAAGATCGGAAGCTAGTTCCAGCTCACCCATGGCTACGCGTTTCAGATAGACCACACGCT
Organism: Paenibacillus amylolyticus; assembly: GCF_047302515.1. Taxonomy (GTDB): domain Bacteria; phylum Bacillota; class Bacilli; order Paenibacillales; family Paenibacillaceae; genus Paenibacillus; species Paenibacillus amylolyticus_G. The sequence continues at coordinate 3,658,964 of NZ_CP168019.1, forward strand.
TGCCTACCGCCTGAAACATACGTTTCACTTGGTGAAACTTCCCTTCGTGAATAATAAGCGAGATCGACGAGATCGTACCTTCTTCCGTCTCTTCCTGACCGAGTATAGTCAGCTGAGCAGGTAATGTCTCGTACCCGTCATCCAATTGAATGCCCGCCTTGAAACGTTGCACATCCGCTTCATCCACGTTTCCCAGAACACGGGCTTCATAGGTTTTGGGCACATGCTTGCGTGGAGATAACAGATCATGGGCAAGTGGACCGTCATTCGTAAGAATGAGCAGTCCCTCCGTATCCTTATCCAGTCGTCCCACAGGAAACGGATTAAAAACTCGATCCTCTTTTCGCAGCAGATCCAGTACCGTCTTATCTCTGTTGTCCTCGGTAGCAGACACGACACCCGGAGGTTTATGCAACATCAGATAGATCATCTCCCGATACACAATCCTCTCGCCATCGGCTTCAATGACGTTGACCTCTGGATTCACCTGTACCCCGCTGTCTTTCACCGCTTTGCCGTCCACATGGATTCTACCTTGTTTCACCATCTTTTTGAGTTCACTTCGTGTTCCCACACCCATATGGCTTAATATTTTGTCCAGACGCAACGTTTGTTTGCCTTTTCCACTCATACCGATGTCCACCTCCAGCCTGCCGGATATTCATTCTTCAGTACACCATCCAGCCATTTCCCCCAGCCAGCGGCATAACCATCTACACATACAAGAACGTACCCTTTGGCAACCGTATCCGCCTTGAGCAGCACTCGTTCTTCTTCAATATTTAACGTTTCACCCTTGAGGTATCTCACGGCTTCGCCATCAGCGGATGACAGATTTACGCTTCGCCGTGCTTCAGATGCATTCAGAGCACACGCAAGCGGGTGGGACGGAACAAATCGTCCATTCTTGATCGTGCCCATAAACCAGCCTGGACGAATGACTTTCAGTCCCTCCAACCGAGCTGCACCAACCGATGATTGATACACACGATCTCCGTAACATACCGTCTCTCCAGTTAACTCAATCTTCAATTGTTCTTTCATAAACTGACTGTAGATCGCAACCGGATCAATACTTGCCGAATCAGCTCCGCGTCCCTGACCCCGTTCCGATTTACGTCCACCGTGATCTTTACCTTTTTTGCTCTGTCTACCCGAATTCTTACCGCCACCAGCCTGTCTGTCATGGGACTCTCGGGATTCGATTCGCAATAAACGTTCCTTTTTACGATCAGCCTTGGTCATAGCAATTGAAGAAGCAGCAATAGAGTGATCCTTGTTCCCCTCTACTTCAATCCTGGACACATCCACGACCTGTCCATACTCCATTGCTCCTTCTTTAACTACTCCAGGTTGATCTGTTTCTACTTCTTGCCCTGCACGATGCTGCAATACAGCGAGATAATGTCCCTCTCCTTCCAAAAGGTGAGGCCACAATCTTGCGGTGCCACGCGTTTGATCCAGTACAGCTTCGGTCTCTTCTGCCTTCTCTGGCATCATCTGACGTACCCATTCCGGACGTCCTGGAGCGAACCCTGTCTCTTCAGGAATGTCCATTACTACGAAATCCCGGTTTACATTCAGGAACTCCGCAATCATCGCTTCATTTTCCTCCGGCGCAAAGGTACATGTCGAATATACGATGGTTCCTCCCGGTGCCAGCAATCGTGCCGCAGTCTCCAAGATATCCCGCTGCATGAGCACACATTTTTCCACCGAATGATGTTCCCACGATTTCACCATGTCTTCATCCTTGCGGAACATGCCTTCACCTGAGCAAGGTGCATCAATTAATACTTTGTCAAAATAGTGAGGAAATGCATTTGCGATCCGCTCTGGCGACTCATTCAAAACAACCGCGTTACGCACCCCGTACAATTCCACGTTCTTGGCTAGCGCTTTGGTGCGTTCAGCATGGATATCGTTCGTGACAAGTACACCCTTGCCTTGCAGCTTTGCAGCAATCTGTGTTGTTTTCCCTCCCGGAGCAGCACATAGATCTAGCACGCGATCTCCAGGTTCCACCTGCAATAATTCAACTGGAGCCATTGCACTTGGTTCCTGTATATAATACAAGCCTGCATGATAATAAGGGTGCAGCCCCGGTTTAACACCATGAGGTACATAGAATCCTGTCTCACACCACGGAATAGGTCTTAGATCAAACGGAGCAATCTCATCGAATTGTTCCATCGATATTTTTAACGTATTCACTCTCAGCCCCGCATGTGGAGACTGTTCATAAGATCTCATAAATTGTTCAAACTCATCACCCAGCAAACTTTTCATTCGCTCAGCAAATATCAAAGGTAACTTTACACCCATATTCCCACTCATCCTGTCTTGGTAAGATTGCAATATCGTTTTATTTTATCATATCCAAGCTTTGCTTTCCTATCATATCGTATCTATTCCACTACAGCGTGTAATGTAGTATAATGGCAAGTAGATTGATTCCTGAGCAAAAATTCGGGTGTTTATGCATATAATCCCAACCTTTATTTTTGCCCAAACTATATTTCGATATGATCGATGGGGGATGTCCAATGAAATCCAAGAAGAAAAAGAAAAGTGCTGCGATCCTTATTTTCCTGGGTATTTTAATCATTATGATTGCAGCACTGGTTGTCGTAGACCAGCAATCCAAGAAACAGATGGATTCAGTGGAAAATGCTTATGGCATCGCTGCTTCCAAGCTTAATCCAGCTACACGGGAGCTACTTAGTGATCCCAACTATCAACAAATTATTGTACCCACTGATCTCAAAGCCAAAATTGATAACAAAGACAGCTTTTTTGTTTATTTCTTTGCTTCCGACTGCTCGCACTGCCGTGCCACAACACCTCAGTTGATGCCACTGGTTGACAGTGAAGGTATTGAGCTTCCACAGTTCAATCTGCGTGAATTCGAAGCAGGATGGACCGATTACAATATCGAGTTCACACCTACACTCGTCTATTATGAGGCTGGTGTCGAGAAAGACCGTATGGTTGGCGGACTGCAAGAGAATGGTAGTGACCAGGGCTACACGCTGGATGATTACAAACAATTTTTCCAAAAATATAAAGGCAGCGCTACTCCTTCGGCAAGCTAAATGATAGGATCTGTTACCACAGTATCTACAATCAGGTACTTGTATCACCAGACACTGTTCTGTTGAAGGACAGGCTATGCCACCTGCAATCATCTGAATATGACGCAACATTCAAAAACACCCCGATCGTTCCCTTTACAGGAATCGTCGGGGTGTTTCATGTACATGGAACTTCATATCCATGGGATGCTCATTTGAATGTTAGCGTGATTACGGTTCAACTTTTACTCTGATCCATCGCCTTCATCTTCTCTTCGTATATTCGCCCTCTGGTAGGACTCCGCCGTTGCGGAATATTTGGTTTTAGCTCAAGCGATCTTCTAGATATCTCTTGTTCTAAGAACTCATCAACAATTCGTATGGACAAGTCCCTGTAAGTCACAGACTGAACATCTGATTGGGACAGTTGCTTCACGATTTCCTGTACATTCCGTACCAAAGCCCCTAGGTCAATGCCCAGAATCGTAGCAGGATAAGGTTCCAGAAGATCAAGTGAGCTCTGTAACATCATCGTTCCTCCGCGGAGATTGCCATTCCTGAAGTGGTATAAACCAACCGCAATTTGCAACAACCCTTTATAGAAAGAATCCCGGTTCCGTTCAAGCCACAATTCTTCCAGCACCTCATGGCACTCGAAATAATCCTGATCCCGATTGAAGTAAATTAAGTAGTCAACGTACAGCGGCTCATAGATGCTCATCCGGGTTTTCGCCCTTTCTGGCATTGTTCAGAAGTTTCTTCACGTCATCCAGCAAGTCTTTGAGCCCTTCCATATCATGCCGTTCCCAGTAATCGTTAAATCGCTTCTGTGCTTCAATTGCTTCACTGACAAGGTGGTAGAAGTATAATTGATGAATGATATTCAATGTTCTTGACACGATATTGGAATCATCCTCAAATGCCTTCTGCGCCTCCAAAATCTGTAGACGAATTGCAGACATCTCGTTGTCCAGTATAAACGCGGCCTCAGCCGTTTTTTTCAGCCTGGTTCTCATCTCATCAGGTAACCCTTCGCGAAACTTGTAACTCAGCGAATGTTCAATGGTAGCCCAGAAGTTCATGGCAAGCGTCCGGATCTGTATCTCGGCCAAAACTTTCTTTTGTCCCAGAGCCGTCTGAACGGGATACTCAATAATCATATGGAAGCTGCGGTAGCCGCTCTCTTTGAAATTCGTAATGTAATCTTTCTCAATGAGTACCGTGAGATCCTTACGGCCTCGAATATACTCGGCAACCCGGCGGATATCATCCACGAACTGACACATAATGCGGATACCTGCAATATCCTCAATGCCTGTTTCCACGTCATCAAGCGACACATTCAGTCGTCTGGATTTCTCCAGAATACTGGATATTTTTTTGACACGACCGGTAACGAATTCAATCGGGGCATACTCTTCCCGTTTCTTCAGTTCCGCTCGCATTGTCTTAAACTTGACTTTCAATTCCTCTACCGCTTGTTCATAAGGAAGTAAAAATGTACCCCAGTCTCTACCGTCCATGCTTATGCCTCCTGTCTCTATAGCGTCCCCTGTTCTATTCCATTATACATGATGTTTGGTGGGGGGAAGAGTCCCGAACCATTTTACGCTCTTCCCATGCTTCTATATTTTCATTCCGGGGATTCACATTCCTTCTTAACGATGTTCCGCACCAACCGCTTCGGAGATATGACGATAACCGTCTTTGCGCAGCAACTCACGCAGTCCGGCATGAATGCGCCGATTCACCTCAGGCCCTTCATAGATCAATGCTGTATATATTTCGACCAAGCTTGCTCCGGCTTTAATTTTCTCGTATGCATCCTCACTTGTGAAAATGCCACCTGAACCGATAATAGGAAGTTTTCCCTCAGTCTGGCGATAGATCTGGCGAATAATCTCCGTTGAACGGTCACGTAGAGGTTTACCGCTCAGACCGCCTGTTTCCTTCGCATGTTGGTGAGAAAGTCCTGTACGACTGATGGTTGTGTTCGTTGCAATAATGCCAGCAACACCGCTGTCTGCAATTGTGCGAACCATATATTCAAGTTCCTGATCATTCACATCCGGTGCAATCTTCACCAGAACGGATTTGGTCGCTCCGCCCGCTCGTGCATGCTGCACGTTCATCTCGTTCATAACTGCAGCGAGCAGTTCCTTCAATTCATTCCCATGTTGCAGATTACGCAAATCCGGTGTATTTGGTGAACTGATATTAACCACGAATAGATCAGCATAATCGTATAGTGCCTGAATGCACTTCGAATAGTCCAAGTGAGCTTCCTCATTAGAAGTTGCCTTATTCTTGCCGATGTTAACAGCCACTGGAATCCGCCGATCCTGTAGACGTGCCAATTCACCTGCCATGGCTTCTGCACCAAGATTGTTGAAGCCCATTCGGTTCACCAACGCCTCATCTGGAGGCAAACGGAACAGCCGTGGTTGATCGTTACCTGGTTGTGCAAGTGGTGTCACGGTTCCCACTTCCATGAATCCAAATCCGATGGAAGAAAAGCCCGTTACGGCCTGCCCGTTTTTGTCCAGACCCGCAGCCAGACCAACAGGTGTAGGGAAATGACACCCAAACATGTCAACAGCCAGATCAGACGTTTCACGAACGCCGTACATCACACGCAGTCCGGAAGGAACCGGACGGATGCTACCCACGCCACTAAGGCCGCCAATAATCAGATGATGGGCCTGTTCAGGGTCCATTTTGAACAACAAAGGTTTAGCAAGACTTCTGTATAACAAATCACTCACTCCGTTCTGGTCCGGTACGCCAAAAAGCCGTTGTCCGTCTTTTCATATGTAAAAAAACACTCTACTCACAAGTTTATCTGTTTCTTATTAAAAAGGAAAGTAGTTTGCGCATAGACAGCACAAATCGAATAATACAAAATGCTCACAAGAAATCCACCCGCCCACTGGAAATGACGAGTTGAATTCTTTACAATGAGAGCATGGTTACTCTACACCAGTTCTATTCCAAATAAGGAGGAATAACTCATGGCTCCCAAACGTAAACCACCTGCATTACAGCAAAAGAAAGAAGAAGTGAATCGCAAAGCCATTGCATGGACAGCAGCCAGTGTAGGCGGCTTGATCATCATCATTGGTGCTCTTATCATTATTGCCAACATGTAGATGATTCAGGCTGAATCCATCTGATTCTACATATCAAACAGATCAATTCAGCCAGTGATACGTTTTGTTCGGATTATTTTGCTTTGGAACAAGCGTATGCTGATAACGCTGCTTTGCTTCAGGAACAAGCGTCAGATCTGGCAGTACATCTTCTCCAATGCGTACCGGAGTGCCTTGCGGAGCAAGAGCGAATAACTCTTCTACATCTCCCGTACGCATTCTCACACATCCAAGGGACTCATCCAGTCCGATACTGTCTGGCTCGTTGGTCCCGTGGATGGCATAATTCGTATTCGAGAGCTGCATACCTCTGCTTCCAAACTCACCGTTCGAGCGTCCATTCGGATTGACCACTTTATCTGTAATGATAAATGAACCCTCCGGTGTTCGGTCACCGCCAAGTCCCACATCATACATACGAACAATGGTATCCCCACTGATTAATGCAAGTTTATGTTTATCCTTATCAATGACAATCTCCAGCGGTTCCTGCAAAAAAGGCTGACCTCCCAGCGTATCTGCAAAAGCGGCATTTTTGCTTTGAGACGAATTCGAAGTCGTTGAACCATTCTCTTTACCACTCGAATCGTTCTTTCCTTCCTGTACCTTTCCTTGATGCAAAGCTAGCAGCTTCGGAAACATCTCGGTCATCCCTGACGCAGTCTCTCCCAGAATATTGTTCGGAAATGGCTGAGCCATTTGCGTTACACTCTTGGGCCAAGCGTCATTTTTTTTGCGATAGGCAACGATTGCACTTGATAATGATGCAGCTGCTTCCTGCTTGGCGGTCCACGCCAAGGCTATCTTTTTGATTTTCGGTGTAATTTCAGGAGGTTCACAGTTACATTGCTTGGCATCATAACTCTGTGCAGTTAATTTCCCGCTTGTATTGGTTTGTACTATGTATTTCACAGGCATATTTCGTTTCCATAAAGACCAGTCATCCGAGGTTTGCATACCCAGTACAGCAGAAGTCTCTACTTTTGGGCCAGACCCGGACCAGGCAGCTGCGAGCGCAGCCTCGCCATGATTACCTCCACCAAATGCCGCAGCAGTGAACACATTGCTTGGCGCAATGGATGCAGTTCCAACCTGTTTATCCGCTTCTACAGGCGCTTCGATGTCATCTGTGGATTCCAGTGCTGCTGACAGTGCGTCGGCCGCTTCACGACTGAAACCCGGAGCGTCCGCAGGTGGCAGACCTGCCAGCACAAGCAGCATGAGCAACGTAAGCCACATTTTGCGTCTACGTTGTTTTTTCTCTTTTTGCTCAGACATTTCCACCAGTTTATCCTGATAGTCTACCCAGATGTCCGCAGGAGCTTTACTGCGTTCAAATGCCTCATAAACCTCGCCCGCTTGCTGAAAACAATAATTGGCTTTGGCCTCCTGTCCTTCGCCCAAATACTCCTTTCCAAGCAAGTACCAAGCCATTTTGTTGTCGGGATGTTTCTTGACATATGTTCTTAGATGAGTATTTTGCATCCGATCCTCCACTATTTCGCCTTTTTCCGTATATCATTATATATCGGCATAACCAAGCGTTGAATCCATAGGACTTGAGTACCCGGTGGAAAAAAGGGGGTTCGACAATGTTCGTCCTTGATCCATAGTCAGATAATCACATTTAAATGAATGCAAAAAAAAAGCACCTTCCCTTGTCGTTAAGACAAAAGAAGGTGCTTTGTGTTCATAGGAGAAATACTTAGCCTTCTTTATTGAAAGGCTCGTCCGCTACTTTGATTGAATCTGTAGGGCAGCCATCGCATGCATCCTGCATATCGTCAAACAAGTCGTCTGGAATAGCTTTGACACCATGGTTAGCATCGCCGTCAAAGATAACTTCAGCCAAACCTTCATCATCATAATCGTAGATGTCTGGAGCTGTTGCTCCACAAGCGCCACAAGCGATGCATGTGTCTTTTTCAACCCAAGTATATTTACTCATTTACATTCTCTCCTCCTAAAATTCGAAACGTACAGTGTTTTTATCTAGAAACATATTAATACAAAGTAAGGATAATTACAAACATTTTGCAACCACAAGTCTCTATTATCCCTTATTTAATCCAGACTTTGCAAGTTATCTTTTTGCAGGGAAGTACCGCGCACTTTATGATTACGAAGCAGCACGGAAGGATCGTCTCCAAGCATGCCTGCGGTCACAACAGCATTCTCACCAAATTTATCACGTAACTGATCCATAATCCGAATCAGATTGTCCTTCTTGGGCTTCTGCTCATATTCGAACAAGTCCATCTGTACAGCTGATTCCTCTCTTGGAATCAGGTTTTGAAGTGTCACACCCAGCATGCGTACAGGCTTGCCACTACCCCAATGCTTCTCAAATAGTTTACAGGCCTCACGGTATATGACCTTTGCATCCTCCGTAGGTACTTCCATTAGACGTGATCGGGTGATTGTCTTCATATCCGGTGTGCGGATCGTAATCTGAATCCCCTGACTGAACATTTCGTGCTTGCGCAATCTTCTGGCTACCTGGTCACTTATATTGAGGAATACCCGATGAATCTCATTCATATCCGATACATCCGCCGGTAAAGTGGTTGTATGCCCAATGGATTTATTGGCCTCACGTTCCGCGTGAACTGCGGAATGGTTAATGCCATTCGCGGAATTTTTGAGCCACGCTCCATTAACTCCGAATAGTTCGGTCAACATGTTCTCATCCGACTTGGCCAATTGACCAATCGTTTCAATGCCCAGTTTTTTCAGCTTTTCAGCCGTTTTTTTGCCAATGCCAAACATCTCGTTGCATGGTCTGTGCCAAAGAATCCGGGGTACGTCCCTCATTCGTAAAATGGAGATACCGTTCGGTTTTTTCAGATCCGAAGCCATTTTCGCCAATAATTTGTTGGGTGCAATGCCAATGGAACATGGCAGCCCCAATTCATCCTTAATTCTACGCTGAATGCTCTCCGCAATCTCCATTGGATTCCCGAATTGCCTTGAACCTGTAATATCAAGATAACATTCATCAATGGATGTCGCCTCAAGTTGAGGCGTATAACTATACGCAATCTGCATGAACGCTCTTGAATATTGACGATATAAATGAAAATCAGGACGAATCACAATGAGATCAGGGCACTTTTTCATGGCTTGGTGGACAACCATACCTGTTGAGATGCCTCGATTACGAGCGGCATATGAGCAGGTTACAATTACACCCTTTCGCAGTTCACTGCTGCCCGCAACGGCCGTTGCTTTTCCTCTATATAAATCTGGTTCCTCGGCTTCATGTACAGAGCAGTAGAAAGCATTCATATCGACATGCAGAATCACCCGTCCGGCTGCAGGGTAATATTGATCCACATTTGCTGGAGGATTGCCGTCTGAAGACATCATGAACCCCCGCCCTTTCTTGCACACTAATTAATGAAATGAATTTCTTTCTTCTATAGTATATCAAACCCGTTATGTTAATTCAGTCACGAACATTTATTTTCTGCGAGATCTGATCAGAGACTGAATAATTAACCAGCCTACACTCACAAAAAGTATCAAAGTGATCAGAGCAATAATCGTATTTTCCCATAAAAAAGTCAAAATCACCCCTCCTTTTCTTCCATATATTCCAATTAAAACTCAATAATAGATTATAACATACATCCGTATTATGATTAACATCCTTCTTTTTTCTCTAAAATCCGTTAATTGTTACATGAAACTGCGATTTCTATGTAGCATTTGGCTATAATGGTGCTATAATAATTAATTATACAAATTGACGACTTTAGGACAAATCAGCGCACCCAGTTTAACACAGTGTAGCGTTGCCGAATCGAAGGATTCGTCCACTAACGTACTTAACAGCTTTTCCCAACTTACAATCCAAACTTTTAAAAGAGCGCTTTATCTCAAAGGAGGATCTTCATGTCAAAGGCCATTTCCATCTTCGATACGACTTTACGTGACGGCACACAAGGGGAGGGTGTCAGCTTATCGGCAGACGACAAACTCAAAATTGCCAAGAAGCTCGATGACCTGGGTGTCCATTATATTGAAGGCGGAATTCCCGGCAGCAATACCAAGGACATTGAGTTTTTCAAAAGAGTCAAGGAATTAAACCTGAACGCAAAAGTTGTTGCTTTTGGCAGTACCCGCCGAAAAGGCAGTGTTGCTAGTGAAGACGCCAACCTGAAGCGCATGATCGAATCTGGTGCTCAGGCTGCAACCCTGGTCGGTAAATCATGGGACTTCCATGTACACACCGCTTTGCAGACTACATTGGAAGAAAACTTGTCCATGATCTATGATTCCATCGCCTATCTGAAACAGAATGGAATGGAAGTGATCTTTGATGCAGAACACTTCTTTGACGGATTCAAACATAACCCGGAGTATGCTCAAGCGGTCTTGACCAAGGCCCACGAAGCTGGAGCGGACTGGCTCGTTATGTGTGATACCAATGGCGGGACGATGCCAAACGAGGTGCACGAGATCGTATCCACACTGCATAGAAGCCTGCCTCATGCACATCTCGGCATCCATACACATAATGATTGTGAACTGGCTGTGGCCAACACACTCAGCGCTGTACAAGCCGGAGCCCGTCAGGTGCAAGGAACGATGAACGGTTATGGAGAGCGTTGCGGTAACGCCAATCTCGCATCCATTATCCCGAACCTGCAACTGAAACTTGGTTATGAATGTGTTACTGAAGATTCCATGAGACAACTTACAAACGTGGCTCGTTATGTTAGCGAGATTGCTAATGTGAATATGCCGATTAATCAGCCTTATGTTGGCAATGCTGCTTTTGCTCACAAAGGTGGAATTCACGTCTCTGCCATCCTGCGGGATTCACGTACCTATGAACACATCGTGCCTGAACTGGTTGGTAACAAACAACGTGTGCTGGTCTCTGAACTTGCCGGACAAAGTAACATTGTATCCAAAGCCCAGGAACTGGGGCTTGAGTTCGATCCAAGCAGTGCCAATTCACGTCAGATTATCGAGAAAATCAAAGACCTGGAACATCAGGGTTACCAGTTCGAAGGCGCAGACGCTTCGCTTGAATTGTTAATTCGTGAAGCGAACGGTGATATGAAAGAATTGTTCACTTTTGAATCATTCAAAATGCTTGTGGAGAAAACGGCGGGCAAATCCGTTGTTTCTGAAGCTTTTGTCAAAGTGAATATCGCTGGAACAAGCGCTTATACCGCTGCTGAGGGCAATGGGCCGGTTAACGCACTCGATAACGCCCTTCGGAAAGCGCTGGTGCAATATTTCCCTTCACTTGCCAACATGCATCTGTCGGACTACAAAGTGCGTGTTCTGGATGAGAAGGATGCTACAGCTGCCAAAGTTCGTGTATTGATCGAATCCAAAAATACGGAGAACACATGGAACACAGTTGGTGTATCCGAGAACGTGATTGAAGCAAGTTGGGAAGCGCTCGTTCACAGTTTCCGCTATGCTTTGCTTCAAGAAAAATTGCAGGATGAGCCGGGCACACTCCCTATTCCTGCTCATGGGATAAGCAACCACTAAAGTATATATTCAAAAAAGCGTTTTTTTGAACAACCTCTTAACGCTTATTTCCCGGAAAATATAAAGAAGCCTCTGCATCCATGATTCATGGATGCAAAGGCTTCTTTGTTTACATGAAAATTAATTCGCAATTAACTTTTTAATCTTACGTTCCAACTCTTTCTCGGGTAATATGCCCAGAACAATCTCCTGTATAACTCCTCTGGAGTCAATCAGAACATTCGTTGGAAAAGCCACCCCATTGTATTGAGCATACACAGTCCCCTTCTCATCCAAGGGAATAGGGAATGTCAGTTGGTACTCATCCACAAAAGCTTTGGCATCTTTGAGTTTATCGTATGACGTTACATTAACCCCATACATGTCAAGCTTATCCTTGTATTTCGCAGCCATTCTGTTCAGCTCTGGAGCTTCCTGCTTACACGGCTCACACCAGGATGCCCAGAAACTGACAAACGTGGCCTTATCTTTGGCACCGCCCACACTGTACGTTTTTCCATCCATTGCTGTCAGAGAAAAAGCAGGCGCCAGAAGACCCGCACGAGGTCCCGTCTCTGTAGGCATCGGTTCTTCCTGCTTAAAGACGGCCGCAATGCCGTCACCCGCATTCTGGGCCAGTGCAATACCAACCAGCAAGACAACACCAAGGAGTATGTATATGTTTCGTTTCATAACCCGCCACCCTTTTATATAATTAGCATATTGAAACTGAAACCGTAATTTCTGCACATGCTAAGTGTTTATCACGCTCTATGAAAGTTCACCAGAACATGATTCCCAAATGTTCTCTTTAATATTGTACCCTTTTCCTTTAAAATTTTACAATCTGGATTACAGAAAATAAAATGAAAAAGGACTCCTGCCTAAGCAGGAGCCAAAGAGAGAGGGGTGAATACAAATGGCAGCACTTCACGGGCAGCAAAACGCCTTCTATATCCCTTCTTCCGTAGAAGAAGAGATGTCAAAGCACATGTTCCTTTCGCTGCCGCAAGAAGCCTGCGGGGTTATGCTGGGTGAAACCGCAGCGGGCGGTATACGAATCAGTCGGTTTCAGCCCATTCGTAACGTAGCACCTGACCCGCTGCACCATTTTACTCTGGACGATGCCGAATGGATTCGATGCGTATTCTCCGAGCCTATGCTCATTGGTATCTTCCATTCTCATCCACATACAAGGCCCGTTCCATCCTTAGAGGACATCCAAGCGCTTCCGGCCTTCGCCGGTTTGCTTCAGATGTACCTCATCGGCTCACCCGACCTAACAAGTGGGTTGCGATCTCATATGCATCTGAACGGTTATCTGATTGAATCCTCGAAGGAATCGCAGGATCCGGCACAACACGTTGTGCCTTCATACAATCTGCTTCCCGTTCCGTTATGCGTGACTTAGCTGGGTATACAGATCACCCAAGGTCTCCACATTTTTACGAGTCATGTCCTCCAAGTAGCAGGACCATAACTGTGCAGTCATTTTTGAATCTTCCAGTGCATGGTGACGTCCATAGATCGGAATCCCTCTGGATTCCAGCAATTCATCCAGACCATACCCCGGCCTGCTTGGTTCAAGCCAGCGGGCCAACATCATCGTATCGATTAAACGATGTGTCAGCCTTACCTTTGAAGTCCGCCACAGAGCTGCATTCAGAAAAGCTCGGTCATGCGCACTTGCGTGTGCAATCAGAACATTTCCACCTACAAAAGACATGAAATCATGCAGCCCTTCCAGCAAAGTCGGTGCGTCCAACGTCATCTCCTGTGTAATACCTGTAAGTTCAGTTATATGTTCCGGAACCGCAGTCTTGGACTGCACCACCGTATAGAACTGTTCTCCTTCCAGAACTACACCACCATGTATACGGACAGCACCAAATGAGATAATCTCATCCCCATGCTGGGGTGAAAATCCCGTCGTTTCCAGATCAAATACAACTGCGTCCAGCTCATTTAGAGGTGTATGCAGAACCTCAGGTCTGCGCTGTTCTCTCATCATCGAACGGATAAACGCCATGTGTTGCGCCGTAGGGGCTCCCATAATGGAAGCGATGGCGGAAGGAACCCCTCCCTGACGCAGCGAATTCCAGAATCCTGTATTGCCCCTTGCCGGCTCTCTCATGGACGTCTCCTTTCTGCAAAACGCAACTGTCTTTGCAAAGCACGATGCACTCGTCGTACCAACCCGAGCGTATCCCTGAGTTCATAATGAAGCTGCTTTTGTTTCATCTGTTTCTCATCCAGGAACCCACTGCTATGTTGCAAATCCCCTTGGATGACAACCGGTGTACTTCTGCGAAATCTCAAAGCGGCTAAGAAGGCCCGCTGGCATGCATCCAGTAATGTAAATGGAACAGCTTCAAGCGAAGTCAGTCTCTCCATTCTTTTTAACGTCGATGACTCCCTGATCCCATGTTGCAAAGCTAAATAACGGGCACTGTTCACCAGCGGAATGTACAAACCATACTTGATATCAAATCCGCCTGCATGTTCACCAAATCGTTCTGTGACCACACGTCCAAGTACATTTAATGTAGCTTTATGTTTAACCGTATTGCGAAGAACTGCATCCGAAAGTTCAGGAATCAGTCTGAACTGTTCATAAAAACTCGTGATCCATTCCTCCGCCAGACTTTGCTCACCTGCAACAAAACGCATGTCTGAAGCAATAATCAGATTACGAATGGGCTCCCAATTCAGATCCGAGCTCCAATCTGCTAATTGTTGTTTCCATGCCGCCTGTGTTTTTCTCCAGAGTGGCTCAGAGCACATGACTTTGCCTTCACACTTGGCGTAACCAAGCTCTTCCAACATATCCGTCATTCGCTGTCCGAGCTGAGCAAAATATTCCTCTTTACCTTCATGCGGAGTATCGCTAATGATCATGCCATTATCCTGATCACTCCATAACGTTGCTTCTTCCCTGCCGGAACTGCCAAATACGATAAAGGCATAGGGGACGGGAGGTTGGCCGAAGCCTTCCTCAACCATCCCCTGAATGCATAACTCTACTGCTTTCCGTGCAATCCGGTCATGCAGTTCATTTACCGTTTGGTACCACTCGATCGGCGACAAGGAAGCGGACAACAATTCCTGGAGCTCGTTTTGTAATATCACACGTGCCTGGCGCAGTTCTTGAGAAGACATCGCACCATCGATTCCCTGATAAGACCAGGAATAGTTTGTATACGAGATAGGTTCCATCATGTCCAGCCTCCTTGAAGCATGATTCAGCATCATTCACCTCAGGAGCTGAACGTACCACCATTGGATTTAGAATCTACATTTTTCATTTGTTCAGGGTATCCGTAAGTACCGTGCTCACTGATATCCAGACCCATTGTTTCTTCTTCTTCAGTAACACGGATGCCCATGATCGCTTTCATTCCGCCCAGAATAATGAAGGACATTACCAGTACAAAGGCAAAAGCACCCGCCAGACCGAGAAGCTGTACGCCCAATTGGTGGAAGCCACCGCCATAGAACAGACCCGCTTGACCTACACCGGCATTCTCGGCAAGTTCAGGAGTAGCGAACAAACCTGTGGAGATCGCACCCCACATACCAGCAATACCATGTACGGAGAAAGCGTAGATTGGATCGTCAATTCCTTTACGATCGAAGTACTGTGCTGTGAAGAATGTGATGATACCCGCCAGAGCACCGATAACCAGAGCTGCCCAAGGTTCAACGAATGCACATGCTCCTGTAATCGCAACGAGTGCCGCAAGCACACCGTTTAACATGCTAGGAATATCAGACTTACCAAGTACTGCCCATGAGATCAACAGCGCAGCAACACCACCGGCTGCAGCAGCTACGTTAGTAGTTAATGCAACATAACCGAAGAACCCATCTCCCATGGCAGACAATGTACTACCTGGGTTGAATCCGAACCAACCGATCCAGAGGATGATAACCCCGAGTACAGAATACACTTGGTTGTGACCTGGAATGATGTTAGGTTTGCCGTCTTTGTTATATTTACCAATACGTGGTTTCAACAAGATGGTCGCTACCAATGCTGCAGTCGCACCAGTTAAGTGAACAACCGTCGATCCTGCAAAGTCTTGCATACCCAGCTCAGCCAACCAGCCGCCGCCCCATACCCAGTGAGCAACAACCGGGTACATGATAATGGTATAAAGTGTACCGAAAACAATATATACGCTCATCTTTGCACGTTCAGCCATACCACCGCAGGCAATGGCCAGAGATACCGCCGCAAAGGCAAGGTGGAATACGAATTTAATAGTCAGTGGAACATCGGAGAAAGCCAGTGATTCGAAGGAAGCAGCCATCTTGTCACCGCTCAGGAAAAATCCTGTTGTTCCAAAGAAGCTGTTACCATTACCGAAACCTAGACCGAAGCCCAAAGCCCAGAAGGCAATTACTGAAATCCCCAATGTCAGGATGGTCTTACCCGCAATGTGTCCTGCATTCTTCATCCGTGTTGAACCCGCTTCAAGTAAAGCAAATCCCCCTTGCATCAAGAACACGAGTACAACAGCCAGAAACGTAAAGGCTGAGTTCAAACCACTTTGAAGTTCAATGTTAGTCGGACCCTCCGCAGCCGCAAATGCGCTAACCGGAAAAGCGAACAAAGTAAGCATTACTAACATGGAAACCAACCATTTCTTTCTCATATACCCCACTCCCTCTTATGTTAAGTTTCTTCACATAACGTGAAACTCTTAATGTCATTATAAGCAGAAGAGAGGAAAGTTGACAAGAGTATTTTCATCAAAACTGAAAATTATTTCTGGGAATAAAGTCATACGTCTTTTTCTTGCACTTAAGTACATAATCACATTCTATGAGTACATAGATATAGAAATGCAGTATGCTGATTGTCAAAGCATAACGTTTGACTGTACGGTTAAAGATCATGTATCATACTTAATAGTAAGAAAATTGGGCGTAGTCTAGAAATTCACAAGCGGAAACTACAATTCCCTACATTTGAACTTGCAAGCGAGGTGAATATCATTGGGGATATGAAACTTTTTCGGATTGGCGAACTTGCCAAGACCGCTGGTGTAAGTGAACGGACGATTGATTATTACACAAAGCTTGGACTAATCGCTCCCGAAGAACGTACACAAAAAAATTATCGTCTCTATAGTAATGAAACTTTAACGAGGCTTGAACGTATTGTACAGATGAAACAAGAGAAGTATAGTCTCGACGAGATTAAACAATCTCTTGAGAAGTGGCGTCTGGTTAGTACAGAAGAACAAGTTGCCAGCAAATTGACAACATTGGAACTTCATGTACAACAACTTGAGCGAGAGGTTAACGAACTCAAACCGCTACTTGGAGAGATGAAACCTGTACAAGCACGTAAAATGATGGCAGGACTCCTCACCAAAAGTGCCGGTACAATGGAGGCACTAAAAATCTTGCTTGAGAACACCATGATGTAGCTTATTCTTAGAAAGCGGAGGAATGAATATGAGTTTTAATAACGGTATGTTCGTATTGATCATTATCGCCTTTTTGCTCTCTTTATGGGCGCAATTTCGCGTTAAAGGTACGTTTAGACGTTGGTCGGAGGTACCGAACCAGAACGGAATGACTGGTTACGATGCCGCTCGCCAGATGCTTGATGCTAACGGCCTGCATGATGTTCCAATTGAACCTGTACGCGGCACGCTCTCTGATCACTATGATCCGATCAATCGGGTTGTACGTTTATCAGAACCAGTATATTATGAAAACTCAATCTCAGCTGTTTCGGTAGCGTGTCACGAAGTTGGCCACGCCATTCAGCATAAAGAAAGTTATCCGATGCTGGCACTGCGTCACCGGATCTTCCCAATTGTGAACTTTGCATCCGGATTAGCTCCATTCCTGTTAATTGCAGGATTCATCTTCAATGCCATGAACCTTGTAGGTATCGGTATCATTTTCTTCTCCGTAACTGTAGCATTCCAACTCATCACTTTACCGGTTGAGTTCAATGCAAGTAATCGCGCTAGAGAGATTATGGTATCCGAAGGGTACATCCGTAATGAAGAAGAAAAAGGTGTTGCAAAAGTTCTGAATGCCGCAGCCTTGACTTACGTTGCTGCAGCGTTGATCTCACTGCTTGAGTTGATTCGTTACATCGGAATCTTCAACAGCCGCGATTAACTGGATACTTAATACAACAAAAAACACAAAACAATACCCCACCGTTAATCGGATGGGGTATTGTTTTGTTGTAAACCGAAATAATCAAGCAAGAATGAACGAAAGGACTGAGCAACCAGCGGCAGTTTATCATGCGCACGATGAATTAACCCGATAGTTCGCGTTACTTTTGGATGGGAGATAGCCACATGTGCCGGTTGCAACGGATTCGTCTGGAATAACGCCATCTCAGGCAGCAGACTGACCCCCATGCCCGCAGCGACCAATCCGCGGATGGTGTCGGTCTCTTCCCCTTCAAAAGCGATCTTGGGTGTAAAACCAGCTTCCAGACAGGCATGCCACACAATAGGACGAAGAGAATAACCTTTGCTGAATAATACAAATTTATCATCCTTGAGCTGTTCAAGCGCAATTGTCTCTTCACCAGCTAACGGGTGATTAGGAGGAAGGATCGCATGTAATTCTTCCGTGAGTACAATATCGCCATCTACTTGATCATGCTTCTCTGGAAAAGGAGAAATGAATGCCAAGTCTACCTCTCCGGATAACACATCACGAATCAGCGTAGGGAACATCCCCTGCTTGAATCTGAATTTCACGTTGGGGTAGCGCTGACGGAATGCAGCCACCACGGAAGGAATGAGATGAATCCCCAGGCTATGCGGAAACCCAATTCGAATCTCTCCATGCTCCGGGTCCAGAAACTCATGAACTTCCCCGACTGCCTTGTCCAAATCTTTTAATATACCTTCAATTCGTTTGCAAAAAAGCTGCCCTACTGCAGTCAACTGCAGGTTTCGTCCCTTTTGCATAAAAAGGTCCACGCCCAGTTCTTCTTCCAGCTGATGAATCTGACGACTCACCGCCGACTGTGCCACATGCAACTCTTCAGCAGCCTGTGTTACATGTTCCTTCTGTGCCACTTTCAAAAAGTAATGCAACTGTCTTAATTCCACTCGCCTGATCGCTCCAATCTGTTATACCCTACTTATCCTTGATTGCATTCCATCTTGAGAACGTTCTGACTACCGCTTTAAGCTGCGGGGTTTCCACAATCTGATCAACAGTCCGTAAATAAAGAATCCACCCAACAATCCGCCAAGGTGAGCCATCCAGTTGATGCCTGACATGGCGAAGGAGAATATGATCCCGAACAAAAGCAATGTGTACATCGTTTTGCGCGAAGCCTCGTCCATCATCGTTCGCTGGAACAGCGCTACATACAGGAATGCACCATAGACGGCGTAGATCGCTCCTGAAGCACCTACCGAGATGGTAATACTCCCAACCGAGTTGTACCACGCAACAGCAAGAATATTACCCAATACACCGCCACCCAGGTACAATACACCATACCTTACCGACCCGAGCAACCGCTCCATCGGTGGTGCAAATACGATTAACGCAAAGCTGTTAAACAATAAATGACTAAAGCCCGCATGCAAGAACATGGATGTAATGTAACGCCACCATTCATGCGCGAACAGTTCATGATTCGTAAGTGCCCCGAATTTCAGCAGCACCATATTGTTCGTTGATCCACCGTTCACCGTTAACACAATAAACATGACTACATTGGCAATTAAAAAAAGCGACGTCAAGGGGAAATACTTCAAATAACCTTTCCAGTTCTCATAGCGAATAAATATCATAAATTTCTTCTTTCACTCCACCCTGTTCAGATCGGACTTACATCTCTGATCCATCGTAATGGTACATGTCCGAATTGGACAATGCCTTTCATAAAAGATTATAATGGATTTTGGCACGGATCACCAATTTATAAGGAGGAACATTATTATGACACAAGAACGTACAGGCGCAGCCACATTTAAAGGCAACCCTATTACATTGATCGGACCCGAACTGAAAGTGGGCGATCAAGCACCTGATTTTACACTGAGCAAGAACCTGGTTGAGGATGCTTCCCTGAAAGACTTCGCAGGCAAAATCAAATTAATCAGCGTTGTTCCTTCCCTGGATACTGGCGTATGCGATGCGCAAACTCGTCGTTTCAACGTGGAAGCCGGAGAACTCGGAGACAATGTTGTTGTCTTGACAGTAAGCGTTGACCTTCCGTTTGCTCAGGCTCGTTGGTGTGGAGCAGCTGGTGTTGACCGCGTAGTTACATTGTCAGACTACAAAACACGTTCTTTCGGTGAAGACTACGGCGTTCTGATCAAAGAATTCCAACTCGACATGCGCTCCATTTTTGTTTTGGATGCCGAAGACCGGATTACATATGTGGAGTATTTGCCTGAAATGACAGACTCCCCTAACTTCGAACAAGCGATTGCTGCTGTAAAAGCTCTGCTGTAGAAGTTATCATACGTTCAGAACAAAAGCGAGGAAGGTTAACCTTCACTCGCTTTTTGTTATTTATCATCTATTTCAATCATTTGCTTTATACTTGCTTAGCTTTTTATCCAGTACAGAGAATAAGTTCATAATCGTGCGATAATTGGAACCCAAGTCTCCAAGTGAACCACGTGAAGCTGAATACATATCCACCGCACTGCGAACAGGACTTACTGAGATAATGGAAACTGTAATATCCATTGTCCGTCCAAAGGTAGTCCGCTTCTCCAGAATAACTTCTCCAACAGAAGGCACTTCATGCAGCACTTTATAACCCGGAATCTTTTTGAGTGTCGAAGAGACCTCTTCCCAGGCTCTGTCTTTGGATAAGTTATAATACCGTGTTTTTAATTTGGGATCCTTGGCTCGATCGCTGGTCCCCTCCATGCTGCGGATGATACCGACGAGCGTTCTCTTTAAGGTCAAGACCCTTCCTCCTTTGAATGTAACCGTTCCATTTATGTATCTTAGTGTAACATTGTTCAAGTAGTAACAAAAGGGCAAGCATCATATTTATCATAAAACCAATCAAAAACATTCATCACAACTTAAAAACACCCTGAAATTCCTTTTGTAGAGGAAAAGTCAGGGTGCTGTACATGAAGATTTAGGAACCCGCCTATGCCGTCCGGCTACATTGTCTTATGAACCTGCTTGGCAGGTGGGTGACCGCAAAAATGCTTTTTGAAGTCCCCATGTCGTATAGACAGGGCTTTTCAGCAACATTCTGTGTTGATCTCCCGAAGACATCATCATTGGTTCAAAACAACGAATAACCGAAACGTACATCGCAGGATGTACAATTATTATATCCCTAACTGTGTAAAAAGTAAATGGCGATCCATCATGTTTTATTTTTGCAATGTAATGTTTTTGTCGTCTGATGGCTCAGATGTTTCACCATTCTCTGCTGATTGTTCAGCAAGCGCAGCAGCTTCCTCTTCTTCCTTCTTGAGTTGCATCTTCTCCATCTGCTCCTGCATCTTGTTGAAGGTTGCGTAGAAGTTAAAGAAAGCGAACCAAGCAATGATGCTGATAATGAAGAAAACAAACAAGACCGGATAACGGAAACCGATGTAAAACAACAATCCGCTTCCCAGCAATGTGGAAAATACACGGAATGGTCTGATCAGCGTAAGCAATACCGCGTTTTTGATAATGAGTCCGATGGACATATGATAATGTACAACCATCGAGAAAAAGTTAAAGAGTGATACAAATAACAAGAGAAGCAGCACAAGCATAATGATTCCCACGAGCTGCATATTGCGGAACTGCGTCATGTAGACTGTATAATCCAGATACATAATCGCGAACAGCAGTGTGTAAAAAATGCCCCCAATTAAACTTTGCTTGTAGTTTTCCTTGTAACCTACAAAGAAAGTACGGAAGATCGGTACATCCGTATCGCCCATATTCCATTTACGAACAACCGTAAACAGCGCCGAAGTCGCCGGGAACAGTGTAAGCGGTGCCACAATAGCTATAGCCCAGTTCATTTGCAATGATTCGTTTGCGAGGTTCTGCTGCATCACGAGCAGTTTCATAATCAAGAAAAACAAGAACGGAGACGAACAAATAGCCCACAACAGATTGGTTGCGGCCAGTCTCGTAATCCACTCTGTAAGCCGGTAGATCCCACCCATAGCTCCTTTAAATTCCAAACATTTCTCCTCCTCTGCAGCCTTGCGAATTACCCGAAGTCTAATATTAATATACCTTATTATAGATAGGAAAAGCCAGTACTTCCCGAAAAGAGATCGTCATTGTCCTTAACTAGCGCTTCTGGCCGCTTCTGGCAGTGAAATAAATGATGCAGTAATTTTGAAAAGAAAAAAATGGAGCAGTTGCCCGCTCCATTTTTCAGATCATACGTTTATATTACTCGAAAGAAGAATCTTTCGCTGGACGACGTCCTTCGTTGCTGCTTGGACGCGGTTTGCGGTCACGGTTGTAACCACCTTCTCTGCTTCCACCGCTAGTGCTGCTGCTACCGCTGTTACGATCACGGTTGTAGCCACCACGTCCGCTGCCACTGCTGTTGCGATCGCGGTTGTAACCACCACCACTGCCGCCGCTACCACTTGTGCGGTTGCCGCTGTAACCCGATGGTTTACGTCCGCCTGAGCGAACATCCGGTTTACGACGTTTCGCACGGATTGGATCTTCAGGAGTCAGATCAACTTGAGCATCTTTTTTGTCACCTGTCAGGAGCTTCAGTGCAGCCGACAACAGTTGAACAGAATCATATTGCTCAAGCATTTGAATCGCAATACCTTTGTATTCGTTCAATTCGCCCGATTGTACGATTTCCAGCAAGCGCTCTGCTGTCAAACGTTGTTTACCTTCAACCGCTTCTGCCATTGTTGGCAGTGGTTTACGTGGAATACGGTGACGTGTTACACGCTCGATGAAGTGCAAGTGATCAATCTCACGCGGTGTAACGAAGGACCAAGCAGCACCCTCTTTACCCGCACGACCTGTACGACCGATACGGTGAACATAGCTCTCCGGATCTTGCGGAAGGTCAAAGTTAACAACGTGAGTTACGCCAGATACGTCGAGACCACGTGCAGCCACGTCTGTTGCAACGAGTACGTCAATGCTGCCGTCACGGAACTTACGCATTACCGCATCACGTTGATTCTGGGACAAGTCACCATGAAGACCGTCTGCAGAATATCCACGTTTTTGCAAAGCTTCAGCCAATTCGTCAACACGACGTTTTGTACGTCCGAATACGATCGCCAGTTCAGGAGATTCCATATCCAACAAACGGCTCAATGCTTCGAATTTTTGACGCTCAGGCACTTCGATATAGGATTGGTCAATCAATGGTGCACTAACATGTTTCGGAATCACAGAAATGTGTTCAGGATTGTTCAAGAATTGTTGTGCCAATTTTTGAATGTTAGGAGGCATTGTTGCTGAGAACAGCATCGTTTGGCGCTCGTCTGGAACTTGTTTCAAGATGGATTGGATATCCTCCATGAAACCCATGTCGAGCATTTCATCTGCTTCATCCAGTACAACAGTTTGTACATCTTCTAGTTTGATTGTTTTGCGGTTGATGTGGTCAAGGAGACGTCCAGGTGTACCAATGATGATCTGTGGTTTTCTTTTCAGTGCACGGATTTGACGCACGATATCTTGTCCGCCGTAGATTGGCAGGGAGCGCAGACCTTTGAAGCGAGTGAGTTTTTCGATCTCTTCAGCAACTTGAATTGCAAGTTCACGTGTAGGTGCCATAATAAGGGCGCGGATTTTCTCGTCACTTTTTGAGATTTTGCTGATCAACGGAATACCGAATGCAGCTGTTTTACCCGTACCTGTTTGAGCTTGACCAATCAAATCTCTGCCTTCGAGTGCCAAAGGAATCGCTTTGGATTGGATCGGTGTTGCTTCTTCAAACCCGAGCTCAGTGATGGCTTGCAGCACCAGTGGTTCAAGATTGAAATCTGTAAAGTTTAAATTTGTCAAAATTATTCATGCTCCTTTTATATGGTGGACATGGTGGACAATCCACTTTGTTGTCTGTATTCTTAAGTAGCGTTAATATTTATAGGGTATCCCAACGGGACGAATTATTTTCACTAACGAATATAATTCCATGAATGGGTCCCCAACATAAGACTAAAACTACATACATGTGTTTGAAACATTTCAAAATTTTATTGCTCCATTTAGGAAAAGTTTCCTACTCAAGAATATCCACAAATTATTATATCACAAAACAATTCAAGATTACCAGCAATCTGGTTTTAAATATAAATGAGGTGATTAAATTGCCCAAAATAATTTGGCACTCTTTAGTGATCATTTTGGGTGCTGCAGCTATTGCCTGCGGCTTCAACTGGTTTTTGGTCCCCCATCAGCTTTTAAGCGGCGGGGTGTCCGGTATTTCAATGCTTCTGGGTTATTTTACAACGTTGAATCTTAGTATAATGTATTTTGTTCTTAACATTCCCCTGCTCATTGCAGGTTGGTTTATTCTTGGACGACGCTTCATTACATTAAGTATTCTTTCGGTAGCAGCCACTTCCTGGTTCATTGCGCTTCTGCCTGTTTTTGCTGTGGCTACAGACCCTTTACTTAGTTCTGTATTTGGCGGTGTGCTTATTGGAATGGGCACTGGGGTTTCCTTCCGAGTCGGCGGCTCCACAGGAGGACTCGACATTGTTGGGTCCATTTTCACGCGTAAACGAGACTTTCCGATTGGTACAGTGATGGCCGGTATGAACGGTACGATCATTATGCTTGCAGGATACCTGAGTGACAATTGGAATACAGCCTTGGCCTCGATGGTATCCATCTACATTACAGGCAAAGTGCTTGATCTGATCCATATCAGTCACGTCAAAGTAACACTGTACATTATTACAAACGAAACCGAAGCCATGTTAAAAAAATTACTTGTTCGGCCTCGTGGTGTTACCAAAATTAAGACTCAGGGAGCCTACACGGATATTGAGAAGGACATGCTCATGACCGTAACCACCCGCTATGAGTTGGTTGAAATTAAACGTATTATCAAGGATACAGATCCAAACGCTTTTGTTAACATTGTGGAAACGGTTGGTGTTATGGGTTCATTTCGCAGAAGTTGAGACACCTGTACGGTTAACAATTCACAACATTGTGGTATAATAACGGTGTACGGCTCCTAAATATGTTGTATAGCAGGTTCAACCCTTCAATTTCACTGGCCATATGCTTTCCCGAATCGCGCCGAATGACTTACCATTTTGGAATTCGAGTAGGAAAGGGTGATTATTGTGGATATGGAAACGGTAAAACTGTTTGAGATTGTCAACAGATGGTGCCCGGAAATGCTCCCTTTCTTGAAACCGAATGAACTCGACTCACTGATTGTCCTCCGGGATGGGCTGGGCATCCTGGAACAGGGAGACGCAATGGAAATCATTCAGTACAGTATTTGTGAGCATCAAAATGAGATTTACATTCAATAATTTTTTTCAGATTGATCACGCCGCTTCTTGCAGGGGATTTCCTCAGCAGGAAGCGGTTTTCATTTTTTCCATGTGTTTCATTACTTGATTAATATGGTTAAAAGCCCAGAGGCTTTAATGTATAATTCATACATGGAATGCACACATAAGGGAGTGGAAATGAATGAACATGTTTTGGGCTTTACTGGCTATGGCCTTTGGAAGCTTTGGTGGTGCCCCCGCAGTGGCGGACCAGGGAAATCCTCAATTCCAATCGTTAACCAACAGCTTTAACACCGCAATTATCCAATCTCAAAAAGATCAGGTTGTTATTGATGCCGATAACCCACCTGCCAAAATTGATCCTCAACCTGATGCACCTGTGGTCAAAGGTATTTATGTAACGGCCTACAGCGCAGGCGGTGCACGTATGAAAGAATTGCTGGAACTGACAGACAGCACAGAACTGAATGCCATGGTCATTGATATCAAAGACGATCTCGGATACATAACTTACCCCACAGAAAACAAAGCGCTTCAGAAAATGGGTAAATCCCAACCTTTTATTCGGGATATCGATGCCTTGATGAAACGATTGCAAAAACATGAGGTCTACCCGATTGCACGTGTCGTTGTATTCAAAGATACGATTCTTGCCAAGAAAAATCCGGAGCTCTCCTTCCGCAACAAGGATGGATCTGTATGGGCAAATGGCAAAGGCGACAGCTTTGTGAATCCGTACAGCAAGGAAGTATGGGACTATAACATTGAGATAGCCAAGGAAGCAGCCAAGCTTGGATTCAAAGAGATTCAATTTGACTACGTTCGTTTCCCGGAAGGTTTCGAAACTCGAGCCGATATACTGAAATATACCAAATCCGACAAGTCACGCGTGGATGTTGTGGCTGAATTCGTGCAATATGCACGCAAGGAGTTGGCCCCGCTAGGTGTTCGGGTCTCGGTTGATATTTTCGGTTATGCCGCTTCTGTACCTGCGGCTGAGGGCATTGGACAGGATTTTGTTAAAATATCCGAAAATGTGGACGTAATCTCACCGATGGTATACCCTAGTCACTATTCTACTGGCTGGTATGGGGTCAAGGACCCTGACAAAGATCCTTACACAACCATCAAGGGTTCAATGGAAGATACACACAAGAAACTAGACCCTACCAAAGAACTCAAACCTGTCATTCGTCCGTGGATTCAGGACTTCACAGCAAGCTGGCTGGGCAGTGGGCATTATATTAAGTACGGCAAGAAACAAGTGGAAGACCAGATTAGAGCGATGAAGGACATGGATGTACATGAATATCTGCTCTGGAATGCGTCCAACCGTTATACATCAGGTGTACAATATAAGTAATCCGCACTCTTTCATACTTCTCATTTCATCCAACCTCGTTCTGCTTGAAGCGGAGCGAGGTTTTTTGGTGTTCATTTTTCTCTGCCCCCCTACTCTGCTTCTGTCCCTATTCAAATTGAACAAAATCCACTACAATAAATAGCTGTCCAGATATGACACTTGGATGACATCTCTTTAGAATAGTGAGGCACTGCCAGTGAACATGAACACAACAAGTTTTTCCCAAAAAGTGAAGCAATTCCTGATTATATTTTTGCCCATCTTCACCACTCAAATCGCCCTCTCTGCCATGTCGTTCTTCGACACGAATATGTCAGGCAAGTTTTCTCCGGCCGACCTTGCAGGCGTCGCGATTGGTACAAGTCTGTGGATGCCAGTTCAAACTGGACTAAGCGGGATTCTGATCGGTATTACACCTGTCGTTTCCCATCTGTTAGGTTCCAAACGTAATGATCAGATCGGGTATAACGTCATCCAGGCATTGTATCTCGGGATCGCAGTCAGTCTCGTCGTTATCGGAGCCGGGGCGTTGTTACTTGGCCCTGTACTGAACGGAATGCCTCTGGAACCCCGAGTTGCCCAAGTTGCCTTCTATTTTTTGTGCGCACTTGCTTTTGGCATTATCCCACTCTTCGGATATACGGTGCTGCGCAGCTTTATGGATGCACTTGGCCAGACACGGACTACGATGTTTATTACGTTGGTTTCTCTGCCCGTTAACATCTTTCTAAATTATCTGCTGATATTCGGCCGCTGGGGTTTTCCACAATTGGGCGGTGTTGGCGCTGGTGTTGCTACAGCATGTACATACTGGCTGATCTTTCTTATTAGTCTCTTTTTTGTCCATCGGGTCGAACCTTTCGCCAAGTATGGCATTTTCCGTCAATGGACCCGTGTATCATTGTCCAAATGGAAAGAGTTACTCAAGATTGGAGTGCCCATCGGATTCGCGACTTTTTTCGAAACGTCCATCTTCGCTGCTGTGACTTTAATGATGAGCCGTTTCGATACCACAACCATTGCTGCCCACCAGGCGGCGCTGAATTTCGCTTCTACGCTCTACATGCTGCCTGTGAGTATATGTATGGCTCTTACGATCCTTGTGGGCTATGAGGCAGGTGCGGGGCGTCTGAGAGATGCCAGACAATACAGTCTGCTTGGAATTGGTGGAGCCATCGGGCTCTCACTGCTGACAGCCATCGTGTTGATTGTGTTCGGGGAACAGATTGCAGGCGTATATTCAAACGATCGAGAGGTCATTGCACTTACGCAGCATTTCCTCATCTACGCCATCTTCTTTCAGATCTCGGATGCGATTGCTACACCGACCCAAGGAGCATTGCGTGGCTACAAAGATGTTAATCCGGCATTGATCATTACGTTTGTAGCGTATTGGATCATTGGTCTGCCTGTAGGTTATCTTACAGCTACGTATACTTCACTTGGCGCCTTTGGGTATTGGATCGGACTTATTGCCGGCCTTGCTGTAGGAGCAACTGCGCTTCTCTGGAGACTCTTCCTAGTACAAAAACAAGCCGCACTCCGCAAGGCGTAACATTGATATACTCACTCCGTGAAACAACAAAAAGAGCACAATCCTCGTCAATGCGGGATTGTGCTCTTTGCTTATGAATCGAATTATTGGGACAAACGTTGTGCAAGCTCGTAAGTCACCATATCGAAATCTTTTTTTGTGTTAACCACTTTATCAATATCCGTCAGGGTAAGTTCACCCTTGATAATGCCACAACCTTTGTCAGTCTCGCCTGCAATCAGACTGCGAACAGCGAAGTCTCCAAGACGGCTTGCCAGGTTACGGTCGAATGGAGTTGGCGTCCCCCCACGCTGAATGTGACCCAGAACGGTTACACGCGGCTCATATGTCGGGCAACGTTCCATCAGTTCTTTTGCTACATCCTCACCCTTGCCCACGCCTTCTGCAACGATGATAATACTGTGGCGTTTGCCGTGTGCAAAGTTAGCTTTCATGCGATCTGCCACTTCGTCCATGTCAAACGGAACTTCTGGGACAAGAATCGTTTCAGCACCCGAAGCAAGTCCGGCATGCAGAGCGATATCCCCACAGTGACGACCCATAACTTCCACGATGGAAGAACGTTCGTGTGAAGACATCGTATCACGTAATTTGTTTACTGCATCAACTACTATGCTTACAGCTGTATCAAATCCGATGGTATAGTCGGTGAATGAAACATCGTTATCAATCGTTCCTGGCAGACCCATGGTGTTAATGCCCAGCTTGCTCAGTTTGTTCGCTCCGTTGTAAGAACCATCCCCACCGATAACAACCAGACCGTCAATGCCACGCGCACGCAGAATGTCCGCACCTTTTTGCTGACCTTCAGCGGTATAGAACTCCTTGCAACGTGCCGATTGAAGAACCGTTCCCCCACGTTGGATGATATCCCCTACACTCCGCAAATCCATTGGGAAAATGTCATTATTCAAAAGACCCTGGTATCCACGTTGAACTCCAAATACTTCGAGACCGTGAAACAGTCCGCTGCGAACAACCGCACGAACAGCCGCGTTCATCCCCTGTGAATCACCACCGCTCGTTAATACTGCGATTTTCTTTACTGCTGTCATGATGTTTCTTCCTCCTCTAGTTTCACTTCAGGCTCCGCAATATCACACCTGACTTACATATTTTTCCGTATCCAGCGACTGAAAATGAAGAAAAATATTCTTGTGATCGGACTATTTTTCAGCAGACGTTTGGATACAACGCGAACTTCCTGTTGTTCGCTGACTTTGGGATCAGACAGGTAAATGGCTATCAGTCCTTCGATGATCATCCGGTGAAAGGAGCTTCCCGGGATCTTCTGTACATCACTGCGTGCCATCTCCACAATAAAAGCAATTCGGTCCAGCATTGTCTCCACATTCTCATAATAGTTGCAGAAGTTGAGATCTCCCCCGATGCGGTCCTCATCCTGATCAATTAAATAATCGAGCATAATGTGCAATGCGCATACATGTGGGAAATAGGCCGTGTGGATCGAGGCCGCTTGCTCTTCAGTCAACTGATCGTCACTCGCAGCCAGAAACAGCATGAAAACGCCCAGTGTAGAGCCAGTTGCAGCAGCAAATTCGTTCCAACGAAACTGAGGTGTGCGATGACGATGCTCCGACCACCATTCGAGCAGTGCCGTTTCTCTCAGTTCCGGCTTGATATGCTTATATACCTGCAGGTCCGTGTATAGGCCTGCCAGATCCTGAATTTGGGGCTTGGCGGACGCATAGCCTGGTAACTGACGGGTCAGTTCCTGACAAGTGGTCACCAGATTCCGCAGATATCCACCGTCATCCTGCTCCTCACGGAGGGCATAATAATTGACGGGAATTGCTTCGGGATCTACCGCATCAAGCATAGATTGATGGAGAAGACGAAAGTCATCCGGGTCCATCGACGTGCTGCGGTCGCACAGATTGTCCAAATAATCACTAATAGTTTGATATGAAACGATCAGCGGAATCAGAATGTGTCTGTTGGGCAAATCAGCTAATGCGTAGACGGTTCCGCCTTCACAGTGAAACTGTTTATCCTTCAGACTGGCAAGTGCCTGTGTACGCAACTCCTCATTCGGAATCGCCTCAGCTTGAGCACGCCATCCATTCAGTGCCTTCCGTGTTTCCGGAATGGTGTATTTGTACACCCCTCTCATCAATGCCAGCGGTCCACGCGGATATTGATGACGTTTTCGATTTGATTGGCTCAAAATAAATGTGCCTCCACTTGGTTGAATACGTATTAGAGCGATTTTTAACCATTCCTATTATAATATGATCCCCTTAATTGTACAAATGATCTGCCGTATATTCCGCATAAAAAATCGCATCGGCGTTCAAAGCTTTGTGATATACTATCCATATTTCATCCATCAAAGGAGTCGTTGACATGTCGTCAAGTGAATCACTTTCGTGGAGACGGTTATTTTCTTTTTTTGTGCCACTTGGCATTTCCGCCTCTCTCGTCACCATTTCTCACGTCATCATAAACAGCACATTAGCACGTTCAGCTCATCCCGAGACGGTTATTGCCAGCTATGCCATCGCCGGTAGCTTGTTAACCCTCACCGAACGCCCCTCCACCCTGCTGCGGCAAACCTGTTCCGCACTGGTTCGCGATCGCCTATCCTTTCAGGCCCTCACGTTTGTGACCAAAATATTTCTTGCCTGTGTGCTTCTCATTGGGTTTCTCATCGTATACTCTCCCGTTGGTACCGGGGTGTTCAAATACTTGTTTGGTGTAAGTCCGGATCTGCTGACCAAAGTCATCGACGTATATGAAATTCTCATGTATGTGAGCATCTTTTCAGTGATCCGCAACATCTATCAGGGGATCATCATAACGAATAACCGCACCAAGTGGTTAACCATCGGGATGGTATTCCGTTTAGCCGGAATGTACGGCCTTTCTCTCTACTTCATATACACAGACAGCATTGACAGTGGACGTGTAGGCGCTATCATTTTTGCTGCTGGCATGATGATTGAAGCGCTCGTCAGTTTTCTGGAGGGAAACAGCATCAAGCGCAAGATGCCAGCCAAGCTTGAGGATCATCCCGTTGAGAGCAAGGGAGACGTATTTCGCTTTTATAAGCCGCTGCTGTTATCCAGCTTTGTAGCGCTGTTCATAGGACCGGTTATTAACATCGTACTTGGCAAAACGACCGGAATAGCACTGGCCATTTCATCCTTTGCCATAGCAAGCAGTCTGATGCAGTTGATGCTAAGCTTCTTTACATACATCCATCAAATCGTGCTGAATTTCTACCTTGTGGACGCCAAATTGGTACGAAAATTCGCGCTTGTCACCGGATTTATTCCGTTTGCGATGATGGTGTCGATTGCCTATACCCCCTTGGGACCATGGGTACTCGAAAATGTCATGAGCGTTCAGGGCGAACTGTTGCAACAAAGTCTGTGGACACTGCGTGCGTTCGTCTTATTTCCGCTGATCTTCCCTTTTCTGGATTTCAGCAATGGCCTCATTCTGCTTCGCGGTCAGACAAAAACGATGTTTCGTTCGCAAACGGCGAATGCAATCTGCACAGTAATCGTGCTGCTTATACTGGTTAGTATCTTCCCTGCGTGGAACGGCATGATTGGCGCTGTAGCTCAATCCCTTGGCCTGCTCGCCGAACTTATCATTGTCTGGCTTGTCATCCGGCGCACGAAGCAAGAACCTACGATGTCCGTACCGAAAGCCCGTAAATCAACATCCCTGAAAGGGTAATAAAATCATTGAATTGTTATCAGGATTGGAGTCTCTCATCATGAAATTAAGTCACAACGCCCGCCCGGATCAAAACTGGCTGCGGGCTCTCATGTTCACCATCTTTGGTTCCACCGTTCTGGTGGTATCCTACTTCCAGCTTTACTTCAGTCATCTGGGCTTCAGTCGGGCTGAGATTGGATATCTATACGGAATTGGCCCCCTCATCTCTGTGTTCTCCAATATGTTCTGGAGCATGGCCAGCGACCGCTACCAAACGGTACGCAAAGTGATGATCATTCTGCTTGGTGGTCAATTGATCACAGGAATCATGCTCGCCAATGCAACAACTTTCGGTCAGGTATTTGTACTCGTGACCCTGTTTTACTTTTTCTATTATCCGGTCTATCCACTCTCCGATACGATGGCTATTACAACGGCCAGCAAGTACGGCCGAAATTTCACTTCCATTCGAGTCTTCGGATCGATCGGTTATGCCTTCTTTGCATTAAGTATCGGGTATTTCCTTGGATCTTTTGGTCCAGTATGGACGATTTGGGTCTGCGTTGGTCTTGCTGCAACTACACTATTGATCAGTTTTCAATTGAAGGATCAACCTTCGGGAAGTAGTAGCAAAATGGATCTATCGGGGTTATGGGCTATTTTGAAACGCAGAGATGTGCTCACCTTTTTTGGCTGTGTATTTTTGCTTGCCATGGGACATCGCATGAACGAAGCATTTCTTACCATCACGCTAAAAGATCTGGGTGCCAGCGAGGGACTGATCGGCTGGTCTTTGCTGATCTCTTCCGTAAGTGAAATCCCCATATTTCTACTGCTCAGCAAGTATGGAAACCGTTATAAAGAACTGCCGCTAATCGCTTTTGCTGCACTGATGTATACGGTTCGTTTGCTTCTCATGTCCGTCTCCGATACACCTGCAGCCGTTGTTGCAATTCAGACGATGCACAGTGTTACCTTTGGTATTTTCTACGTTACGGCGGTACGCTACATCATTCGCCTAGTTCCGGACGGCTACAGAGCTACAGGTATGGCTTTGTTCACCATTGTCTGGTCCAGTGCTTCGGGACTTCTTAGTGGAACGTTGGGCGGACTGCTGCTGGAACATGCAGGCAGACAAACCTTCTATCTCACCGCTATGGCTTTCTCCCTGGCTGCACTAATCGGTTTCGGATTGAAGTTATGGTCCAGCATGGCCAATCGTGTCTCCTGAACACACAGGGAAACTTACATCGTATTCAACCGTTATTTACACTGAAAATTTTAGAATCAAAAAAAGCACAGCCTCCCATGGGGGACTGTGCTTAGGTTCTTAATATTCAGCTATAAATTTATAATATATAAGAAGTCCGTTAGCCGGATAAATTCTTACAGTTTGTTTACGTTAGCTGCTTGAGGACCACGGTTTCCATCAGTGATTTCGAATTCTACCGCTTGACCTTCTTCCAATGTTTTGAAGCCATCTCCTTGGATTGCGGAGAAATGTACGAATACGTCCTCGCCGCCTTCAACTGAAATAAAGCCATAGCCTTTTTCTGCGTTAAACCATTTAACTGTACCTTTCAAATGAAAAACCTCCTAAAAATATCGCCATCTATGGCGAATACCCTTATTATACTGTATGGGCTTCCATTTTGCAATTTATCTTTCCATAAATGTCGAAAAAATTTGCTTTGAATCGTAGGGTACGGTATCATTTTACCAAAACCGTTAGTTTGGAGACTACTATGATAAAAAAACATGAAATATACAAAACAGACAAGTGGAATATGATGACCGTAGAAGTTCAAGGCAAATATCTCGTACTGCGAGAAATTTCGGAAGAGTGGGGCGAAGAATGCCATACTTTCCTTAGCCGTCCTGCATTAATGCACTGGGCTGAACGCCGTTTTCCAAAAGCAGATTTTGAGAACCGTGAGGATGAATGGCGTCAATTGATGGCTGCCTTCAAAGGGGTCTAACCCATGCAGCTTGACTCAAGCAATGTCGTCATCTTTATTATCCTTGCCTTCTCTCTTGGTATTGTGCTTATTCTGGGACGCAATTCCATCCCGGATCGATTGAGACGGGGTATGGCGCTTATTGCTACCCTGCTCATTTGTTTCGCCTTTTTCCTGATCGTTTATTTTCTGTATAACATGGGAACCTAATCACGGGGACCCAGATATTCAAATATTTCAACGTGCCTAAGGTCATACTATACGAGATTATTCGTATCGTAAGGAGGAAGGCCGTTGAAATACCAAAAATCGCTATCTGTTATCCTGGTACTTAGTCTGATTCCTTCGTCTCTCTCCGCACAGGCAAGCGAGACGAAGGCAGCTTCGTCCATACATTCATCAGATCATCAAAGGAGGATTTCCATGAGTCAATTATTGAAACGTTCCGAGGTACCGGCTGAACATAGCTGGAAACTGGAAGATTTATTTGCCGATCAGAAAGCCTGGGATCAAGAATATGAAGAAGTATCGTCTTTGACCAAGAAGGCCTCCGAATTCCAAGGCAAACTGAATCAACCTGATGTACTCAAATCTTGCTTCGAATTCGAAGATGAAATCAGC
The DNA here is from genome assembly GCF_047302515.1 of Paenibacillus amylolyticus. Lineage (GTDB taxonomy): Bacteria > Bacillota > Bacilli > Paenibacillales > Paenibacillaceae > Paenibacillus > Paenibacillus amylolyticus_G. Next base: position 3,693,327 of record NZ_CP168019.1, read on the forward strand.
CTCAAAATAGAACGCCTCTTTGTGTACGCACGTATGCATCAAGATGAAGACACAGCGAATCCTACATATCAAAACCTGTCCCAAAAAGCCCAGAAATTAGTTGTACGGGTTGGTGAAGCACTTTCTTTTGTCACACCGGAGATTCTTTCCCTGCCGGATGATCAGTTGGACGCATTTATTGCAAACGAAAAACTTTCTGCTTATACATTTACGCTGGAAGAGATGAAACGCGAAAAAGCCCACGTTCTTAGCCAAGCAGAAGAGGCTTTGCTTGCACAGGTAGGCAACCTTTCACAAGCACCACAGACTATCTTCAGCATGCTGAATAACGCCGATCTCAAGTTCCCAAGAATCAAGGATGAACATGGTAACGAAGTTGAGCTGACACACGGCAGCTACATTCAGTTCCTGGAGAACCCTAATCGTGAAGTTCGCGAACGTGCCTTCAAAGCGGTATACGAAACCTATGCCAAACAGAAGAACACAATTGCGGCTGCCCTGAATGCAAATGTAACCAAAAATATGTTCTATGCTAATGTTCGGAAGTACCCTTCTGTGATGGAAATGTCCCTATATGGAGATAACATCCCAACGGATGTGTATACCAATCTGGTAGACACTATTCATGAGAGCCTTCCGTTATTGCATCGTTATATGGACTTACGCAAAAAGTTGCTGGGTGTGGATCAATTGCACATGTACGATCTGTTCGCTCCACTCGTAGACGAGTACAAAATGGATATTACCTATGAGGAAGCGAAACAAACGGTTAAAGACGGTCTGAAACCACTCGGTAAGGATTATGCAGATGCATTGCAGACTGGATATGATAACCGCTGGATCGATATATACGAGAATGAAAATAAACGTTCAGGCGCATATGCCTGGGGCGCTTACGGCACTCACCCTTATGTCTTGTTGAATCACAAAGATAACCTGAACAGTATGTTCACACTTGCACATGAAATGGGTCACGCTCTGCATTCACATTACTCGGATACAACACTTCCATATCGTGATGCACAGTACACCATCTTCCTGGCAGAGGTTGCATCTACAACCAACGAAGCGTTGCTCATGGATTATCTGCTTAACAAATCAACAGATCCAAAGGAAAAATTGTATCTGTTAACCTATTATGCCGACCAATTCCGTACAACGGTATTCCGTCAGACCATGTTTGCTGAATTTGAGAAAATCATTCATGAACGTGCGGAACAAGGTGACGCATTAACACCACAATTGTTATCCGAGATCTATTATGATCTGAACGTTAAATATCACGGAGAAGGCATGGCTGTCGACAAAGAAATCGAAATGGAATGGGCTCGTATTCCCCACTTCTATAACAGCTTCTACGTTTACAAATATGCTACAGGCTTCTCCGCAGCGACAAGCTTTTCCAAGCAAATCCTGGAAGAAGGCCAACCGGCTGTTGACCGTTATCTTGGCTTCCTGAAAAGTGGTGGCAGTGATTACTCCATCAATATTCTGAAAAAAGCAGGTGTGGATATGTCTACACCACAGCCAATTCGTGAAGCTATGAGTGTCTTCAAGGAACTGATTGAACAGATGGAGCAACTAACCAAATAAGGTTGTCTTTCCATGTGACCTGCATCCCTTGCCCGTTTGGGCAGGGGATTTTATCATCATTGCAAGATGCAACATACCCGAATATGGGTAATGCATATCTAGTTCTCAATTGTTCAACAAGGAGGCAACACCATGAAAATGCAATGGGCACTCATAGCAGGTCTTGTTTTTGCACTGCTCACGGGAATCTTTGCGGTTATTAATGTGGATTCCGTACAAGTCAACCTGTTATTTAACACGGTACAAATCCCGCTGATCTTGCTCATTCTCGGCTGTACCCTGATCGGTGGAATTATTGTAGGGTCATATGGCATCTATCGCCAATACAGACTGCAACGTGAGAACAAACAATTGAAATTGCGTGTATCTGAATTGGAAAGTTCCACGACAAACAAATCTACGTTGGATTCTTTCAAATCGATGGATTCGCTTGACTCAAATGAATCCGACAGCCTATTGGAGAATGATTCGATCCAGAGTCAGCGCAAAGGAAACCCTACAGGAACATTGTAACCAATCAGAGACAGCCTGCTGGCGAGTCAGGAATGGTAGTATCACATTCTCTCCCCCAGACAGGCTGTATTTTATTTCACACATACCCACGATCCGAGGAGGAAATTACACAATGAGTTTTACAATTGATGAGTCATACGTTCTGTCTTTCCTGAAAAAATTGTTGGATACACCAAGCCCAAGTGGTTACACACATCATATTATCGAGATGATCCGGAAGGAAGCAGCAGCACTGGGCATCGCCTGTGAGCTGAATAACAAGGGCGGTGCGGTGCTTACATTGCCCGGACAGGACTCTTCCAAAACAATTGCTTTAAGCGCTCACGTGGATACGCTAGGGGCCATGGTACGCTCGGTTACATCCTATGGCACATTGAAGCTTACCTCTGTCGGTGGATTTTCGATGCAAAGTATCGAAAACGAATATTGCAGCATCCATACTCGGGATGGAAAGACATACACAGGCACCATTCTCTCCCTTCATCCGTCTGTCCACGTCTATCCGGATGCACGTACCTTTGAACGGTCCGAGAGCCATATGGAAGTTCGAATCGATGAGGTCGTCTCCTCCAAGGAAGATGTGTTGAAACTCGGGATCTCTGTCGGCGACTTTATCTCCTTCGATGCTCGCGCAGTCATCACGCCGAGTGGTTATATCAAATCACGTCATCTGGACGACAAAGCCAGCGTGGCTGCCCTCTTTGGCATCCTTGAGTCTGCACATCGTGAAGGCTGGAAACCATTACATAACGTCTCTCTGCTTATCTCGAACTATGAAGAAGTTGGACATGGCGCATCGTATATCCCTGCGGAAATCAGTGAAATGATCGCTGTAGACATGGGAGCCATGGGTGATGACCTCAGCTGTAAAGAAACCGACGTTTCCATATGTGCCAAAGATTCTTCTGGCCCGTATGACTACGATATGACCAGTCGTCTCATTGAACTGGCCAAACAAGATGGAATGGATTACGTCGTGGACATTTATCCCCACTATGGCTCAGATGGCAGTGCAGCATTGCGCGGAGGAAACAATATCCGAGCAGCACTGATCGGTCCTGGAGTTCACGCATCTCATTCCATGGAGCGTACGCATAAGGATGCTGTCCTGAATACGGCACGATTGCTCGCAGCCTACATTACAACCAAGTAAAACAGAATCATTGATCTACATTATCATGGATAACATCCACATGTTCGTCTAAGCAGAAGGCCCCTTCCAAGCACACAATTCGGTGTGCTTGGAAGGGGCCTTTGTTGTCATATCTTTTAATCTGCCTGTTCGACATATGCATGATACTTACGATCCAATATCTCTAACTCTGCCTTATGGTCACGCATTTCATTTCTTAACACATGCATGGTCTTCCGAACCGCACTCAGTCCATCCTTCACCTGACGTTCGGCTTTGCGAATTTTGTCTTGAACCATCCAGTCCACGAAGAGGTTATCGAAGAAATAGTCTGCGAATGAAAGCAGACCTCCCAGATGCAGATCGGCGTGTACTGCCATCTCTACATCCTCCAGTTCCTTCTGAAAACGTCGTAGACGCTTACCTGCATCCATGATGGCGACCTGAGCGTCATCCATTCGTCCTCGCTTGATATGTGTGGAGATGACCCCACCGCCCATCATGTCATATACACCCCAATTGCCTGCCGAAGCCAAAGCCTTCTCGGCACGTTCAAGGGCATAGAGCAGGTATTCCCCCTCCCGGAAAGCTTCATCCAGTTCCTGAAGCTCACTCGCCAGATGTTCCCGATTCTCAGCCATGTGTTGCAATTCCGCATCCTGGTCCAGCAGACGACCTTCCTTCTTCCCCCACAGCGCGTTGTAGTCGCTCTGCCAGTACTGATACTGCCGCCCGCCCTCCAACTCCTGCTCCACATGAATTCGTTGCTCCTGTACGTCTTGTAACATGCGACAAGCGGTGTCGTATGCAGCCTTGCTCTCCATGAGTTCCAGCTCTTCCTTCTCCAGACGCTCTGTCTTCTTGCCAATCAGTTGATAGAAAAATGCCGACAATGTCATACTGTTCAGTCGATCAACGTCCTTCTGCTCCTTCTGGAGATGCTCCAGACGACGTTTTACCTTTGCTTCCCATTCGCTTTCCTCCGTTTGAAGCTTCTCCAGACGTTTGGTCCATTTCTCGTAAATTCTCCCCTTTTCCTTGAGCGCTGCCAACTGTTGATTAATTTCTTTATACATAAGTGTGGTGTTCTCTCCCTTCTATGGAATTCTTTACTTATACAACGTAATGAACATACAGAACGTTTCACTTTAATGCGCAAATTCACAGACAAAAAAATCGCCCTCTCCACCTATGCGACATAATGTCACTAAGGAAGAAAGGGCGATGTTTAGTTATAAATCAAGACTTGCTCTGTTCAATCTGCTCTGCAAGTTCATTCAGAACGGTCCAGCGTTCCATCAATTCATCCAGATGACGCTCAGCCTCAACCTGCTCAGCCATCAACTCCTGTAGACGGGCAGAATCACTAAACGACTCTTCCATCTCTTTGTTTATCCGGACAAGATTGGCTTCCGCCTTCTCAATATTTTCATCAATCTGGTCGTATTCACGTTGCTCCTTGAAGCTGAATTTCAACTTCGGTTTAGCCGCTGACACAGCAGGCGTCGTTTTCTCCGATGACTGCTTCACCTTCGCCGCTCCTGTGTCACTCTCTTGATTAGCTCCAGGCGCATTTTTCAGCATCCACTCTGCATATTCACTGTAGTCGCCGACGTGTACACGTACAGCACCATTGCCCTCAAAAGAAAGCACTTTATCCACAGTACGATCAAGGAAATAGCGATCATGGGATACGACAAAAACAACACCCGGAAAATCGTCCAGGTAGTCTTCCAGTACAGCGAGTGTCTGGATGTCCAGATCATTCGTCGGCTCATCCAGGAGCAATACATTCGGAGCAGCCATCAGCACACGCAGCAGATACAGGCGACGCTTCTCTCCACCAGACAGACGCGAGATTGGCGTCCACTGGGATGCCGGGGTAAACAGGAACCGCTCCAACATCTGGGATGCTGTAATCAAAGATCCATCGGCTGTTTTCACATTCTCAGCCACTTCCTTGATGTACTCAATCACACGCAGAGTTTCATCCATCTCCTGATGTTCCTGTGTGAAATAGCCCAGATTGACCGTAGGACCAACGTCAACCACACCTGCATCGGGTTCCAGCTTGCCAGATATCATCTGTAACAACGTGGACTTACCACTACCATTCGGTCCGACAATCCCTACCCGATCTCCAGGTACGGCAATATAACTCAGATCTTCGATCAGTTTGCGACCCCCGACGGATTTGGAAAGATGCTCAATCTCCAGAATCTTTTTACCCAGACGAGTGGAGCCAACTGATACTTCCAATGAACCCGAGCGCTGGATTCCTTGTTGATCTTTAAGTTGTTCGAAGCGATCAATTCTCGCTTTTTGTTTCGTTGTCCGTGCCTTGGCACCGCGACGAATCCACGCAAGCTCTGTCCGAAGCAAGTTCTTACGCTTCTGTTCGGAAGAAGCTTCCCGTTCTTCGCGCTCCGCCTTCAGTTCCAGGAAACGTGTATAGTTCGCTTCGTATCGGAACAAACGTCCATGATCCAATTCGAGCATGACATTCGCCACACGATCCAGGAAATACCGATCATGCGTAATCATAAGCAGTGCGCCGCGGCGCTTCTGCAAGTACTGCTCCAACCAAACAACCGAATCATTATCAATATGGTTCGTCGGCTCATCCAGAATGAGCAGTTCGCAAGGGTGAATCAGCGCAGCAGCGAGTGCTACCCTTTTGCGTTGTCCACCAGACAATGTGCCCATCAGTGCATCGAATTGACGAATACCCAGTTTGGACAAAATGCTCTTCGCTTCACTCTCCATCTGCCAGAGCTGAAGCTGCTCCATTTGCTGATTCAAACGTAATAACCGCTCTTGCAACGCTGGATCAGACGAATTCAGTTCCAATAATTCCATCGTTTCCGTATATTCACGCACGGTTTTCATTTCCATGCTGTCACCTTCGAATACTTGTTGCAGTACCGTATTATCCGGATTGAAGTCCGGGTTTTGTGCCAAGAACTGAATACGTACGTCATTACCGATGGAGATCTGTCCCGCATCTGCAGGTTCCATACCCGATATCACACGCAAAAACGTGGATTTTCCGGTTCCATTTACCCCAACGACACCAATCTTGTCCTGATCAGCCATACCAAATGAAGCATCCTTGAACAATATTTTTTCGCCATAACTTTTTGCAATTTGCTCTACCGTCATTATGTTCATTGCTCGTACCCACTTCTCTGTAAATTAAAATTCAATATTACGTACATCCGCGCACTTACTTTAAACTTGTAAAAAAGAACGGCATCCATCCAGAAACAATGCTGCTGCAAAAGCAATTCGTTTGTTCAGATGTTCCTCATTAAACTCCGGATTCAACATGATATCCATCTTCAGCCGGTCCAGAATTCCAATATAAGCTTCAGCGAGCAATACAGGTTCAGGTACACTTGCACTTTCCAATACCTCACACACCATACTCATGTATTGATTCATGAATGCCTTCATGAATTTCATCAGATCCGGATCATTATTGGGTGCCATAAAAAAGAGCTTGGTATGATTGCGGCGCTCATAATAATACGTAAGGTGGGTCTTGGCTATTGCTCCAAGTTTATCACCTGTGTTCTCATACGAGTTCAAAGCATATTCAAGACGGCTGATAAAACTGTTACAATCCCGCTTGGATACTGCGATAAATAATTGTTCCTTGCTTTTGAAATATAAATAAATGGTGCCTTTTGCGATGCCGGCTTCGTCTGCAATATCAGACATTTTGGTCTCATAAAAACCTTTCGAGCCAAAAATACCATAGGCCGCATCCAAAATAGCCTCCGATTTGTCTCCCTGTACAGTGCTCAAATGTACTCCCCCTTACAACGCCAAAATGTTACCTAAACCAATCGCCACACATCCGCCGATCACCGAGCTAAGCACGTTCACCAGGTCGTTACTCATCCATGCCCAGCCACGAGCCGGAACCGTTGGATGCCCGCAATGTTCATGTACCTCAACTTCACGGCCACACACAGTACAACGATACATCATCTGCACCGTTGCGCCCAGATAGGAATCGGCAAAAGCCCCTGCCAACCCGCCTGCAAGACCGACAAAAGTCCAACTAAACAGACCAAGCCCTTCTATCCCGGCGATCCAGGAAAACAAGAATGCTCCCGCACCAATCAGAGCCCCGCCTACGGCTGCAGCCACGGTGCCAAGAAGTGAGACACCTCCTGAAGCACCTGGCGTAAGTACCTTCCACGTGAGAACAGAGCGCGGCGGCTTGCGACTGAGACTCCCAATCTCGGTTGCCCATGTATCCGATGTAACGGTAGCCATTACACCAATGAAAGCATACACCCACGCCGGATGTGGAAATATCCAGTATCCCAGACATAGGAACATGCCCATTCCACCATTAGCCATCACTTGTCCGGCATCCCGATTTCCTGACTTGGCATAGGATTTCTCCAGCTCCTGCTTCCGATCTTTACGAAACCTGGAGAGCAACGTTGAAGTAATGAAAAACAACAATAACGTGCCAAACCAGAACAGGTTACCCGCTCCGTAATATATCGTTCCCATCATGATGGCTGCCAGGCAGCCAGACAAGGTTAGCGACTTTTTCGCATAGGCAGCACCTGCCACCATAGAAGCGCATACGGCGCCAATAATCCAATCCATAATGTCTCCTGCATGCAGCGTATGTACAGCCCGCATGACGTTTATTGTATTTTTGAAATTCAATTATACCACGGTTTGATCCCAATGCCGAAACTCCTTACGCCAGCACACAAAAAACCTGTTTTGGCCTCGTGTAGAAGTGCCAAAACAGGTTATCGATCAAACGTTAAAACAAGACACCTTCCCTCTTCAAGTAACGTCTGGAATTCAATGTTCCTATGTCCTAATTTAGACCCGCTTCGCTCCGCCAATGACCCCATATCGGTAGAGTACTTTGCGACCAAACCAGTTGAACAAACGATCCGTCAGAAATCCCATAAAACCCAGGGAAATCAGTCCGACAAAGATCCAATCTGTTCGGAAAAAGAGTCTGGAGTTCCAGATTAAGTAACCCACTCCCTCATTGGAGGCAATCATCTCAGCACCGATTATGGCCATATACGAGGTTCCCATCGCCAGTCGCACACCTGTGAAGATATACGGGGTTGTCGCCGGAACAATCACATGCAGCAGAATCTGCCGTTCATTGGCTCCCATACTGCGGGCCGACCGGATTTTGTCTTCTTCAACGGAGAGTACACCTGTCAGTGTATTCAATACAACAATGAAGAAGGTTGCATACATAATGAGCGCGATCTTGGATTGCTCACCAATTCCGAACCACACCAGAAATAAGGTAATAAAGGCGATCGGCGGGATAAAACGTATAAAGTTAAGGAACGGTTCCGCGAACAGCCGGATGAGATGAACTTTGCCAATAATCAGCCCTACCGGAATAGCAATGATGCTTCCGAGTACCCAGCCCGCCAGTACACGAGTGAAGCTGATTCCGATATACTCCATCAGCGTACCGTCAGCAATCAGTTCGCGTGCTCCCAGGATCGTGTGCCACGGACCAGGGATTACGTCAGGCCCATAGATAAGGGCACCAAGTTGCCAGATTAAGATGACCGTTACCCATAGAAGCGGTATAGACACCCATTTTTTCTCCAACCATTTCATCTTGTATATCACCTCAGTTATTCTTCAAAGTGGCCTTGAATTCGGTCATACAGGGTGTTGAACTCAGACGAGGCGATGTTCCTCGGATAAGGTAACGTGTTGTGGTAAATATCCGTTATATTTGAAGACGGACCTACAGACATAATGCCTATGCGCTCACCAAGCAATAACGCCTCCTGAATATCGTGTGTGACAAAGATAACGGTTTTATGGGTTTCTTTCCAAATATTCACCAGTTCTTTCTGCATGGTCCGTCTCGTCATGGCGTCGAGCGCACCAAATGGCTCATCCATCAGCAAGATCGCCGAGTCATTCGCAAGTACCCGAGCCAATTGAACCCGCTGCTTCATGCCACCCGAGAGTTCTTTCGGAAATTTCCCCTCATGAGCACTCAGTCCCACAAGCTGGATGTATCGATCAGAGATCTCACGTCGTTGTGTCTTAGGCACCTTGGACATTCGAAGCCCGAATTCAACATTTTCCCTCACAGTTAACCATGGAAAGAGAGAAGAATCCGCCTGCTGGAATACCATTGCCCGATCCCTGCCCGGTCTGTCGATCTCCTTGTTGTCTACCTTGAGCTGTCCGCCCGACTTGGAGATAAAACCCGCGATCATATTCAGCAACGTTGACTTCCCGCACCCACTGGGACCAAGTAGGACAAAGAACTCTCCTCCCTTGATAACCAGATCGACATCCTTAATGATATAATGCACATCCCCATTGGTCGGGGCGTGATACGTTTTCCGCAGCTGTTCAATATGAATGGTATGCTGAGTTGCAGGTAAGGACATAACGGACACCTCCCATTTCAATAAGAATTATTTACTATATGTCACTTTTTCCGGCAAAGCCTGCTGGAGAGAAGTCAGATCGAGTTTGGTGTCGAGATCAAAATCCTGTTCGATGATTCCGGTGTCCACCATATATTGCTTCTGACCTGCCAAACTATCATAAGCAGCCTGCGTAAATCCAACTTCCCATGGATTGATCGGAAGGTCTTTCAACGTAGCATCTTTAGGCTGTTTGGTCTCTTGATACATCAGATCGGCAACCTCTTCAGGATGCGCTTGGGCATACGTGGATGCTTCATCCAGCGCCGCAAGGAATTCACTTATCTTTTCAGGGTTTGCCTGGATGAATTCATTACTTGATACCAGTCCCATACCAAGGCGTATAGGGGTCTGAGACATATCCGTCAGCTGATGTACTCCTTCGAGTGCATCGAATTTATCGGTTAACGCGGAACCTATAACCCAAGCGGCATCAAGGTCTCCCTGTTTCAGTGCGATGTAGGCTTCATCAAAAGCCCCCTGACCAATTTGCGTCACATCACTCAGCGCCACCCCCTGATCTTTCAAATATTCATCCCATAGATATGGAATAAATGTGCCTCGAATGAAACTCACTTTCTTGCCCTTCAAATCCGCTCCACTCTGAATATTCTCCCTTGCATACAGCTTCCAGGCGGCTGCCGCTTCATCCGTAGTCTGGCCTGCAGAAGCGATGACTGAATATTCCCCTTTAGACAAAGCATTTAATACAGGGAAGTCCGCACCGTACGCAATATCAACCTGTTTGATAAATAGTGCATTTACACCTTCAGCCGGTGAGCCAAACGTAATACTCTCTGCATCAATGCCCCGGTTTTCAAAAAAACCTTTGGCAATGGCTACCCTGAACGTTGGGTTCGTACTTGTATCTGCGATTCGAATTTTTACATTATCGGTATTCTTGCCGGTAGCGTCTTTTGCTCCAGATCCTGCTGCGTTTGAACTGCATCCGGATAATAGGAGTGCCGTAGCCAGAAATAATATCAATATGCCGGTTACTATGGATGGTTTTCTCACAATATACACCCCATTCGATCTAGTCATGATTCTTAACGCTTAACCGCCCGACTTGCCTTCATCCGACGTTGCCACACAGGCTGCACCCTCCACAAATGGAAGAGTTGTCTCTACGCTCACGATGGATGCAGAACCTTTGGGTGCTGCTCCCTGGACCCTGTAGGTGGAGACATCAATGGCTTCGATGGCAACTTCCTGCGGCTTTTCCAACTGTGGAACCCACTGATAAGGAACTCGATATGAGCGATAGACCATATTGGTATTCCGCCCATCTGTGTACGGGGAGACATACTCCCAGACCAGCTCATGCTCCGCTGTCACTTCGAACAATCTGCCATTGGAACCCTCGGTTATTAGGGTGTTGCCGTTAGGTAAACGCTGGGCGGAACTGATGTATGGGCTATAAAATTTATAAGAATCAGTCGGAACCGAGAAACCTGCTTCTGCCGATGTATACTGCCAGACAATCTCCAGAGTGACCGGGTTAATCTCCAATACACGGGAGTGATCCCGAATCGCATGTTTCAATCCAAATGGAGAAGCCGGATTGGGAAGGCCATAACCTGCCCAGCCGCCGTTGTCGAATACGAGCAAGTTGCCTTCTCCTGGTAGACCTTGGGGAATGATATGTGCATGATGCTGTCCGATAATTGTGCCGATGTGTTTCACTTCAGGTGAAGTATAGTCTGGCCCTAATCTCCACACGATCTTTCCACTCTGTCTGTCTGTAATGGCGATTATGTTGGCCTCTCTGGCATCCCAGATAATATTGTCGGGGTGGAACCGTTCGTCTCCTTCTTCATAGAAACGGTTGGGTCCGACATAAGAGGCAGAATTAATATGTAACCAGTCACCAACACCACCACCCAGATGACCGAAAGAACGTGTATTCGGATCACGGAACAGGACATTTCGTGCAGCTTCATCAAAACCTAATTCTTCAAAATGTTCGTTAGGCAGCCACTCCCAGAGTACCTTCCCTTCCCAATCCACTTCGATAATGGCATCATCAAGCAATGGCTTATCTGAAATTTGCGGGTTACTCACATTTTTGTGAGCCAGAATAAGGGTTTTGCCACTCTTCGTCTTTGGCGCAAGGCCAGGTGCATAATAACCTACCGGATTTCCCTCACGCTGATAATCATGATGCTGGCGGGCATACCATAGTGGCTCATACCCCGGATCTTCGATGTGTTCGTAGCTATTGTATTTCCATACAATGTTGCCGTCCCAATCCACTTGGACCAGATCGACATTATCCTGAATACCGAACTTCGGATCTCTCCGACCCGTGCTGCCCAGCACGTAGCCGCCAGGTAATATTTTGGCCGGAAAACCTAACAATCCTTTCCACAGGTGAACCTCCTTGCCATTCATATCGATCAATACTACGCCTTCTTCACCTGCCTGATAAACGGTATAACCGCCCCAAGCCTTATCCGGATTGTATAACGTCGCTCCAGTTGGATATATTGTTGAGTGTCCCATTGATCATCTCTCCCTAGAATGTTTGTGGTATATCAAATGTCGTTACATTGACCCAACCTCAATAACTGAGATAGTTCCTCTTCCCGGTATTGTCCCGCTGCTTCTGCTCAAGGTCACTTGTGGAGGACCGATCATGTTCTTGTATCCCGTTGCTCTCCGCCAATTCCAGCACCGTGTCCGAGAATCCCTCCAGATTCGCTACTACCCGCTCGTAGAATTGACTTTGCTGCTCCAGTTCCTCACTCGTAAAACCCTCAAACAGAAGCGTGATACATCGGGCACCGATGTTGCTGTTTCTCGCATACATCTCCCGCCCGCTGGATGTGATGTCCAGTAAAACCGTCCGGCGGTCGTCTTCCTTTCGTCTGCGGATGGTGAGTCCCTTTTTCTCCAACTTATCGGTCAGAGCTGTAATGGCACCCGATGTAAAGTCCAACTGTTCTGCCAGATCTCCAAGCCGCTGTTCTCCCTCACGAATGATTTTGTGCAGGATAAGCATGCCTGGCAGGCTGATACCTTCTACAGAGATGCGATCCCGCTCTTTGACGAATCGTCTGACCATTTTGCGAAATAACCAATCCGTCCGCTCCAACGCTTCCCAGTCTCTATCACTCATTTCATAACCTCCTTGATCGTTTGAAGCTTCAATAAAGATACGAAAAAAGGCCCCCGAGGACATTCCTTAGAGGAGTAGTCCCGGGAGCCTTTGGTGGTCCAATCAGCTCAATGCAGTTTTCAGTTCAAATTAGTTCACTATTCATTTAATGAGTATTAAAATAATTGAGATTATCATATAACCAACTAACCCAACCTGTCAAGTGAGAATTAAAATATAGATCTACTTTTACAGTCATTACCCGCCGGTTTGAAATTACTTATCCTGTTTTAAGTTTCACTTCAGGTTTCCCGTTTACACTGTTCTCAGATCGAAACATCTACAACTACATCAACGACAAGCTACGATTCAGTTCGTACTCAACTACAGAAATGAGGATTATCCATATGAATATGAAAAGAGTCATTATTATAGGCACAATGATTGTCACCATGTCCTTCGCTGGAACAGCATGGGGCCAATCCGCCATCTCTCCCATACCTACTGCTAAATGGTCCATCGTTGACTTGGACACTCGTGAGGGAAGCAGTGATGAGCTGCTCGACGCTCTGAATCAGGCTTCAGAAGTGGATCTGTATCAGGAACTGTACAACGGCAAATCGCTGAGGACGATTACGGAAGAAAACAACGGGAATTTGGATGAGGTCATTGCTATACAAGTAAGACAGCTCAGAGAGCAGTTGGATGAACGGCTCGCAAATGGAAGTATCAGTTCGGAGCAACATGCTGCACAACAAGCTGAACTGGAAGAGTTGGTCACACAGAGCGCAAATACAGCATACAGCTTGGCGTAAATTAGTAGCGTATCCGTATGATGAAGGTATAAACCTATATCCACGGTAGCACTGCAAAAAGGAGCGTATTCACGCCCCTTTCTTGTACCCTATTCATCTCAAGCAGGTATGATGTGTAATCCTTATTGCGCTGCCCCAATCGTGCAGGCACCCAAGGATTCGCCGTCCCATGCCAGTTCGAGCACATCTCCTGCTTGTGTTGGTCCAACACCTTCTGGTGTCCCTGTAAAAATGACATCGCCCGGCCCCAGGCCGTAATGATGACCTACATAATCCACAATATCTTGTAAACTGAAGATCATGTTACGAATATTACCACGCTGGACTTCCTCACCATTTTTGGTCAATGTAAAATCTTTCTCCAGTAATGCTGCCGCACCCGGGAATGCCTGAAATGCAGTAACCGGAGCGGAATTTCTGAACCCTTTGGCCGCTGTCCACGGGTGGCCCTTTTTCTTAATCACGGTCTGTACGTCACGTAACGTAAAATCAATACCAAACGCATACGCATCCACCAGCTCATCTACCGCCATACCTGGCTCATAACTCCGCCCGATTTGCACGACCAATTCAGCTTCATAGTGAACTTCACCCTTGGTAGCAGGCAATTCAAGCGTTTCACCATTCAGGGGCACGACTGCATGGGAAGGTTTCATAAAGATCATTGGCTCATCCGGAACCGCGTTACCCAATTCTTCCGCATGAAGTTTATAATTGCGTCCTACACAGTATACATTGCGAATGTTAGTCAACATGGGTATATAACCACCTTTATTGGATTCATTAGTGTATATGGAGTAAATTACGGTCTGAAAAATCGGCTGCTCGTCTCCTGAAATGCCAGCTCCCATACGTCAGGACGGTTCGTACATAACATGAGTTCTGGATCAACTGCCGCCAGTTTCTTCATAATGGTCTTGTCATCCACTGTCCAAGCCATCACCCGAATGCCTGCACTCCGCATCTCGTTCATTAAGGATTTGTCTACATTGGTGTATCCAATCGAGAGGAATGTACAATTCATCTGCCGCAACGCGGTTAACAGATCACCTGGTCGTGCATCGATAATTAGCCCCGTCTGGATCTCCGGTGCAAGTTTCTTCACTTCGATCAGAGCGGCTGGTTCAAATGAGGTGATCACAACATCATTTTGCATATGTCTTTTTCTCACTTCATGTATAACAGCCGCAGGCAGACCCGGGTACATGTCTCCCTGCGTTTTCAGTTCAATGTTCAAACGCACTCTGCCGCACGAGCGATCTAACAATTCACTTAGCGCCGGAATCCGTTCGCCTTTGTAAGACTTATTTTTCCATGATCCGGCATCCAGTCGTTGCAGATCAGCCCAATCGGTTTCCCGAACCAGACCCTTGCCATTCGTCGTGCGATCCACTGTAAAATCATGAATAACCACGGGCACTCCATCACGCGACAACTGCACATCCAACTCCATCCACTGAACTTCAGGCCGCTCCATGGCCATCAGGAATGCAGCCATCGTATTCTCTGGTGCAATAGAAGAAAATCCACGGTGTGCTACACAAAGGTTGTTCATTCGATTCCCTCCTCAAAAAGGTTTTTAATTAGGCGAAGCGACTCCATTCCCATCATATCGAATACCCGGGGAGAGCTTTGCCATCTGTTCCAACAGCAGTTTGTTCGCCTCATCAATCATTGGAATGGCCTGACCTAGCCCGGCCTCATAAGGGATAACTTTCATGCTGCAAGCTGCATCTTGACTACAGCGAGCCTGAAATACCGCCGTTTTCCAAGTCTCTTCGGTTGTTGATCTGGAGAAAATGAAATTTCCCGTACTGTATGCAATCCACTTCCCCTTATAGTACTCCAACCCTTGCAACACATGAGGATGACCACCTATGACCAGATCAGCGCCAGCATCTACAAACTCATGAGCCAATCGGGTCTGGTCACTATTCGGAGTACTTACACGTTCCTCTCCCCAATGTGCAACCACGATCACCAGATCAGCCTTCTTACGGGCCTCCTGGATCGCTTTGACTGCTCCTGTGGAATCATAAGCTTCAGCCACGCCAGCCCGATTGCCTTCCGCCTTCCAACTCGTTTCCGGTACAACTCGGGAGAACCCAAGCAATGCAATCTTCATACCTTTGCGTTCCAGATATGCTGGTGCATAGGCCTCATCCCTGTTCATACCTGCCCCGGTGTGAGCTATGCCATATTCCTTGAGATAAGTTAACGTATCTACCAAACCCTCTACGCCCTGATCCAGAATATGATTGTTAGCCAAATTGACAGCATCAAAACCGGCTGAAGCCATTGCCGCCAATGCTTTGGGCGATGATTTGTACACATAGGTTTTATCAGCTGCACTGGTACCACCATGAGTTATTGGTGTCTCCAGGTTACCGATGGTAAGATCATCATCCTTGAATAATCTGCCGAGTTTGGCAAAGGGATAATCATAACCGTTTTTATCCAGCAGTTCAGCAACTTTGCCCGAGAATTGAATATCACCCACAAAGTTAATCGTGACATCCTTCGCTGAATTGGAAGGTTTCGACATCCCTGATTCCTGATCCACACCTGCATTTCCCTTGGTACCGGACGGTGTCGAATCTGCCGCAGGTTTTTTCGTTCCGGATTCTGTTTTCTCACTATTGGTATTGCTTGAAGTTTCAGGTGTCGCTACTCCAGATGTCTTATCTGCATCCGCTGTTGTCTCTTCATCCGTAGCTTTGGGCTCTTCTTCCGAAGTCTCATCGGATTCCGAGTCTGGAGAACTTACTTGATCCCCGCCTTTGGCATCGTCTCCAATGGAAGGCTGATCCTGATCGACGATTTCTTGTTTCACCGGCTGGTCTGCCTGTTGCTGACGTGTATTAATGACATAAAAAATGCCCACCAGACCAATTGCAATGATCAATACAATATTAACTGTCCAGATGATTGTGATTGTATTGCGGGTGCGTTTACTACCTTTTTTCTTCTTTACACTTCGCTCTGATCTTGGGGGATACATAAGCAACTCCTCTTCTTCTTCACAGCCATACATACCATTATATCAGGCATATTCTGGATTTCCATCATTCCTTGGAACTGTATCGATTGAAAGGGTATGAACTCAGTTAGCTTCCAGATCTTCACATAAAAAAAGCCATCTCTCCAGTAGATAATTCTACGTTTGAGACAGCTCTCTTGCTGTACTTAATCTGCTGCAAGCTCTTGTGTAGCCTGAACAGACATTTCCTTCGCTTGTCTGATGCAATCAGGCAAGCCTACGCCCTCATAACCTGCACCTGCAATGTACACACCCGGTAATTTGCTGCCAAGCTCCTCACGGAGGGCGGCAATATGTTGGAGGTGTCCCACCGGATACTGTGGCATGGATTTACGTAGCCTTGTAATCTCGGAGAAGATCGGCACCGCTTCGATACCCATGGTCTCTCTCAGATCCTTGAGAACGAGATTCGTCAGCGCTTCATCCGGAAGCTCTACGTTCTGTTCGTCACCGGAGCGACCAACATAACAGCGAAGCAGCACCTTATCATCCGGGCTCGTATGCAGCCATTTCGTCGATGTCCACGTGCAAGCCGTAATATTACGGCCCTCTTTCCGCGGAACGAGGAAACCCGATCCGTCGAATACATGCTCCACCTCTTTTTTCTCAAAAGCGAGCACTACATTGGCTACAGACACATAGTTAATCGCATCCAGTGCCGCTGTGTCCACGTGAGGCTTCAGCAGCTCCGACGCAACATATGTTGGCACAGTAACCACTACATCATCGGCTTCAAGCATTTCGCCATTACCCAGTTCAACACGGTATCTGGTCTGCGCTCCATCAAGGCGTTGCAGCGACTTCACCGCAGTGTTCAGACGTTGATCCACATCCTGCAACTCATGGACGAGTGCATGAACAAGGCTCTGAAGTCCCTGACGAAAGTTCAGAAAAGCGCTCCGTTTTGTTCCGGTATGCGTCTCAGCCGGTTTGCGACCCGTCATCATGCCCCGGATCAAGCTGCCGTAATCGCGCTCTACTTCTCCGAACTGCGGGAAGGTAGCCTGGAGGCTCAATCGCCGCATATCACCTGCATAGATTCCCGCGAGCAGTGGTTCCGTCAAGTTCTCCAGCACTTCTGCTCCAAGACGGCGTTCAATCATATAACCGAGCGATTCATCCTCTGTTGTACGACGCGGCGGGATGACAAAATCCATCAACGCCCGCAGTTTGCCTGCCGGAGAGACCAGACCACTTCTCAAGAATGGTCTTAGTTCTGTCGGAATACCGAGAACAAGTCCTGCTGGCATAGGATGAAGCTTGCCACGCTGCATGATATACGTTTTCTTTGACTCCGGATTCTGACTGACCAATTCATGATCGATCTCCAATTCTTTGGCAAGGTCAATCATTGCTGTTTTGCGAGCCAGGAAAGAATCGGGCCCTTTTTCAATCACAAATCCATCCCGGTGCAGTGTCTCGATCATGCCTCCCATGGACGAGCTTTTCTCGACCAAAGTAATCATGGGTTCAACGCCCGCTTCCCGGTAATGCTTGCGGATATAAAATGCCGCGCTGAGGCCGGTAAGGCCACCGCCGACGACAACAACACGGCGTTTCTTATCACCCATTACTCATCCGACCCTTGCTGCCATTGGCTTATAATAACGTCGCTTAACGTCTCCATGTATAGAGGATCGCTATTTAGAGAATCAATACGCATCAGGCGCATGTCGATCTCTTTGGCAATCGATTTGGCCTCAATATCGAGATCATAGAGCACTTCGAGATGATCCGAGACAAACCCGATTGGTGCCACAAGCACATCCTCTACCTGTTCACGAGAAAGCTCCTGTAACGTATCCAGAATATCCGGTCCAAGCCAAGGCTCAGCTGTTCGTCCGGCACTCTGCCACGTAAATTGCCAATTGGTTATGCCTACACGTGATGCAATCACTTCCGAAGTCTCCAGCAATTGTTGCGGGTATGGATCACCCATCTCCACAATACGTGCCGGCAGACTGTGCGCACTAAACAACACCTTCACATCTCCGCGTTTTGCTCCAGCTTCCTCAAACGCGTCCAACTTGGCACTGACACGTGTGGACAACGCCTGAATTAACTTCGGATGCAGATGATAACTCTCAATAAAGGACATATGAACGCCCAGCTCTTCTGCTTTTTCACGCGCACGTTTGATATAACTGCCTACACTCATCGTGGAAAAATGAGGAGCCAGTACAATACCAATCGCTGTCTGAATTCCATCCTTCGCCATCTGCTCCACGCCATCCTCAATAAACGGATAGGCATGCTTCAGTCCTTGATAACAACGGAATTCCACATCAGTGCCACGCTCATCGCGGTTTAATGTCTCTTGAAGGGCCTTGACCTGATTGTCTGTGTTCTCCCGAAGTGGGAAAACACCGCCAACAATGGCTTCATAACGATCCGTCAGTTCTTTCAATTGCTCCGGTTCAGGCGGACGTCCTCTGCGGATATGTGTGTAATACGCTTCAACACTCTCCATATTTTCCGGTGTGCCATACGACATCACCAGTACACCTACAGTATTAGTCATTGGTTACCGTCACCCCACTCTTCATTGCTTCGGCAGAATATTCATGAATATACGCCGTTAGTTCTCTGAGCTTTTCTAGCGATGCTTCAGGAAATAATCCGTGTCCGAGGTTGAAAATATAACCCGGCTCCTTGATTCCTTCGTCAATAATCACTTTGGCTTGCTCTTTAATCAGTTCCATCGGGGCAGTCAGCAAATATGGGTCCAGGTTACCCTGTACTGCAAATTTGCCGCCAAGACGTTGACGCCCTTCCGAAATGGATACTCTCCAGTCCAGTCCAATCACATCGGCTTGCAGATTATGCAGTGCTGGCAACAACTCACCGGATGCAACACCAGGGAAATAAATCTTCGGTACATTCAAATCGGATAATTCGGTAAAGATACGGGTAATCGTAGGCAACACATATGTTCTGAAGTCTTTGGGAGAAAGTGCTCCAACCCAGCTGTCAAACAACTGGAATGCCTTACCGCCATTCGCAATATGCGCACGGACATATGTAATAACCATATCACCAAGCTTCTGCATCAGCTTATGCCACACCTCAGGCTCGCTGTACATCATCGTTTTGGTGCGGATATACCCTTTCGAAGGTCGTCCTTCAATCAGATAACTCGCAATCGTGAATGGTGCGCCCGCAAACGTAATAAGAGGAACATCAAGCTCCTTATCCAGAATTCGAATGGTTTCCAGAATATGTGACAGATCTCCTTCTACGTCAATGGGACGCAGCCGATCCACATCTGCAGCGGACCGAATAGGATTATCGATGACTGGACCAATATTTTTCACAATGTCAAAATCAATGCCCAGAGAGGCAACCGGATTCATAATATCGGAATACAAAATAGCCGCATCTACACCAAGTTTGCGTACCGGCATGAGTGTAACTTCAGCCGCCAGCTCGGGTTGTTTGCAGATTTCTAACAAGGAGTACTTTTCTTTAATTTTGCGATATTCAGGATCGTAACGTCCAGCTTGACGCATGTACCATACCGGGACACGGTCTACCTGTTGTTTGAAACTTGCCCGAATCAGTCGATCATTATAGCTCATGTAAGAAGCCTCCAATAGTTTTTGGACTCATAATTACCATTATGCCCTTTTTAAACAGCCGTAACAACCACATGCAGATGCGTTCTACGTGACAATACTATG
This sequence comes from Paenibacillus amylolyticus, assembly GCF_047302515.1. GTDB lineage: Bacteria > Bacillota > Bacilli > Paenibacillales > Paenibacillaceae > Paenibacillus > Paenibacillus amylolyticus_G. The sequence continues at coordinate 3,713,667 of NZ_CP168019.1, forward strand.
ACATTCCTTACACCCATCCCTCATATGCCAATTATGTTATAATGAAAGAATGGTGTTTTTTTTGAGAATTACAGAAATATCTTTGAAAGGAAGTGAAAGCACTTTGAAAACATGGAAAGTAAACCTCATTGTGCTTTGGTTCGGACAATTTTTGGTCAATTCGGGCATGACCATGATTACCCCATTTTTGTCTCTTTATCTCGCAAGAGATCTGGGCGTTGTTGGCGAACATGAAATTGGCATATGGGCGGGATTTATTTTTGCAGCCAATTTCCTCACCTCATTTTTGTTCCAACCGCTCTGGGGCAAGTTATCGGACAAGTATGGCCGTAAAGTTATGCTGCTGCGTTCGGGATTCGGGATGGCCATCGTAATTGCCCTTATGGGTCTGGCACAGAATCCTTGGCAGCTTCTCTTATTGCGTTTGCTTAACGGTACCATCTCCGGTTTCAATCCTGCAGCTGTTGCGCTGATATCGGGTACCACTCCGAAAGACCGCATGGGTTTTGCCATGGGAATCAGTCAGTCCGGGCAGGTTGCCGGCACCATCCTGGGTCCACTCATTGGTGGCTTGTTAGCGGATGCGGTAGGCTTCCGCCCCATTTTCTACATTACAGGTGGACTGATCTTTGTTGCTTCCATGCTCGCCATGTTCCTGGTGAGAGAGAAGTTTGACCGTCAAGAAGCAGCCAAACTACCGGCACAATCCGTATTATCCGGTCTGAAGGAATTGAACAAGTCACCTCAACTGCCCGCACTGTTTGCTGTGACGTTTCTGTTGCAGTTTGCGATGATTAGCCCCATGTCACTCTTGCCGCTGTATGTGCAAAAATTGCATGCTTCGGATGTAAATGTGGCCTTCTGGGCAGGACTTGTCGGTGCAGTTACGGGACTATCCAATATGGCCATGTCTCCGATTCTCGGGAAGCTGAGTGACCGGATTGGTCCTCACAAGGTGCTGACGTTCTCTCTCATAGGAACAGGACTCATGCTTATTCCGCAGGCATTTGTTCAGACCGTGTGGCAGCTCATTCTTGTTCGTTTCATGATGGGGGTGTTCATGGGTGGCCTGCTTCCGAGCGTTAATGCCCTGATCCGTTCCTACACATCCGATAGCATGATCAGCCGTGCATTCAGTTTTAATACGAGTACTCTGGCGCTGGGCAACATGCTTGGAGCGATCATTGGAGGATTTATGGCAGGATTCATCGGGATCGAAGGTCTGTTTATCGTCTCTGGCGGACTGCTGCTGCTTAATATGGTTTGGGTCCGATTCAAATTGTATAACAAACCTGCTTCTATTCGGGAATCCTGATTCCCTATCCATTTCTCAATGAGTACATCTTACTTTTTCATTTGAAAAAGCCGCTTCCAGCGCCTAATTGGCCTGAGAGCGGCTTTTGTCATTCATATGCCATTTATTTAATTATTTATTTATTAGATTGAATTGTATCGGATAATGTTTCACGCCAAATACAAAAGCACTTTGTATCGGTTGCAGAGCCGTTCCAGGCACAAGTTGAATGTTTCCCATGTGCTGAAGCAATGTATGAAGAACTACCCTTGCCTCCAATCGAGCGAGTGGTGCGCCCAAACAAAAATGAATGCCAAAACCAAAGCCCATATGCCTGTTCGGCTTGCGATCAGAGATGAAATCTTCCGGATTTTCAAATTGGGCACTGTCCCGATTAGCTGCTCCAACCCAGGAAATCACCTGCTCTCCAGCTTGAATCATCTGACCATTCAACTCTACAGTTTCCTTGGCGACCCGCCCAATCGCGACAATTGGCGGATAATATCTCAGCGTCTCTTCAATCGCAGAAGTAATCCGTTCAGGCTGTTCGCGCAACTCCTGTTGTAGCTCGGGTTGTTCAGACAGAATACGAACCGCATTGGTAATCAGGTTGGTTGTTGTTTCATTACCGGCAGCAAGTAAGAGAATACAGAAGCCTACCACTTCATCTGAAGTCAATTGCTGACCATCAATCTCCGCAGCTAGCAGTAATGAGATCAGATCATCCTTTGGCTGCAACCGACGTTCTTCCATAATGCCAGTGAAATAGATATGCAGCTCCTGCATATTTCTTTTTTTCTCCTCCAATAACTCCTGGAAGGCCTGCTCACTATCATCGCGTGCGCCTTTCACCAACACATCAGACCAGTCTTTGAACTTTTGACGATCCGCCGCAGGGACTCCGATCAATTCCGCAATGACAATGACGGGCAATGGTGTTGCAAGGTCATCAATAAGTTCCATATGTCCTTCTGACAGGTGTGGAGCAATTAACTCATCTGTGATTTCCTGAATACGCGGAGCCAATGCTTCAATTGCCTTGGGTGTAAACGCCTGATTCACCAGATCACGTAGCTGTTTGTGTTTGGGAGGGTCTGTCGTCAACATGCTCGTATTGGCACGATCACGTGCAGAAGAGAATAGTTTCGGATTTTTCAGAACGTACTTCACATCTTCATAACCAAAAACATCCCAACATTCTCGATGCTCATCATAGCGGACTGGAGTGTTATCACGAAGTTCTGCATACACCTTGAAGGGAGATAACCTCTCTTCCAAAGTCTCCAGTTCCCGAATCGGAATGTAATTTGCATACTTTCTCGGTGCCTGTTTCATCGTTTCTCCTCCAATCAATATTATATATTTATTTACATATGTTGATCACCCCTATTATAAACATAACTCTATAACGAAACCACTCTTTAGACCGTAATTGAGCCCCATTACCTAATATGCGTTACTATCATCCTCTCATTCTGTTACCTACTTCTGATATGAGTCCCAATTCGACATTCTTTTATTAAAATGCTTCATTTTATCAGGACAAAAGACTCATTATGTAATGTTAACTAACATTAAAAGGGTTTATTTTCCTTCAAAATTACTAAAACCGCTTCTTTTCTGTCTCTATCAAAATGAATAATCTTTCATAATTCCTTATAAACAATCATTTTACTCTATTTATCTACGAATGTAATCGATTACTCTACCATTATCTGCATTTGTCATATTACTTAACATGAAATACAATAAATTTGAAATGGTATACATATTCTTCTTAACAAACTTAACATCACACTTACTTGAAGGAGAGTGCTATTCATGAGTAAAACATCCAATCTTCGTCCCTGGGCCGTATGGAGTACCGCAGCTTTAACAGCATTGACCATCTCGTTGTCCCCCATTGGAACCTACGCCGCGCACGCAGCTACGGTAGAGGTGAAAGGCACAACAGGTGCTGTTCAGACAGCAACTACTACTCCCGCTCGCAATACTTCCATCCCTGCAATACCAGACTCTTCCAAGCAATCTGCACTTCCTAATGTATTGGTGATCGGAACTGGCGGAACGATTGCCGGTCAATCCGAGGATGCCACCAGCTTCCAGAATTACAAGGCAGGTACACTTCCCATTGGAGAGATGGTAGACGCCTTACCGGATAAACAGAAGATTGCTGATGTTAGCACGCTCCAATTCGGAAACTCAGGTTCAGGATCCTATAGCATGACCGACCTCTATGACTTGTCGCAGACGGTAGACAAAGCTCTGGCAATGTATGACAGTGTTGTCGTTACCACGGGTACAGATACAATGGAAGAAATCGCTTATTTCCTCGATATGACTGTTCAGAGTGACAAACCTGTCGTGATCACAGGCTCCATGCGTCCATGGACCGTCATCGGTTCTGACGCTCAAGCCAATCTGTACAACGCCATCAAGCTTGCAGGTAGTGGTCGTACCACTTCATTCGGCACAGTGCTTATGTTGAATGACACAATCCAGCTTGCTCGTGGTGTAACCAAAACAAATGATTATCGGACAGATACGTTTGAAACACCGATGCTTGGCGCTGTAGGATATATTGATGAAGAAAATATTCGAATCTACCGCGCTCCTGCACGTGCCTTGAAACCTGAAGGCACAGCAAAGCCCGTATTTGATCTAAGTAAAATCACAAAGGCAGATCTGGCAAAAGTAGAAATTGCGATCTCATATCAAGAAGCTGGCGGCGGAGCCATCGAAGGATTTGTGAGCAGCGGTGCCAAAGGAATCGTGACTTCCGGTACCGGAGCTGGCGGCATCTCCCGAGCTATGGGACAAGCTCGTACCAAAGCCATTGAAGAAGGTGTCATCTTTGTGACCACCACTCGGACGGGTTCAGGAAGTGTGTATGGCGGCGGCAAAGGTATCATTGCAGGCGACAACCTGAGTCCACAACAAGCTCGTGTATTATTGATGCTGGGCCTGTCCTTCAGTGATGATTTTGACACCATCAAAAAATGGTTTGAAACGTACGGAACACCTGAAGTATAAATCAAACTCATCCTTTATAAATCTGGACAAAGAAGAGACGATACTCCCTGTGATTCAAGGTGTGTCGTCTCTTCTTTGTGTGTTTTCAGATTTTATGATTATTTTTTTAGTTAAATAAAACCTGAACAGATAAACAACAAAGAAAACTAGGGTTGCAATAAGTACAATATAAACTGGCAGTATTAAAAAGGGCGTGTATACGTTAAGAAAATGAAATACGAAACCTGAGATCAGAAGCAAAGAAAGAAAAATAAATAAAGGTCTCAATTCAACACCTCCATATATAGAAATTTATAACTTCTTATATACAATCTTACCATAAAATAACTGAAAGTTAGTTATGATCTCTTCTTCACTAAAAAATCAATTCATTTTTAGATAAACCTCAATAAAAACTCATTCTCAACAATCAATATTTTTCACACTAAAAAAACTCCGATGGAACACGCCCCCTCACAAACATAAAAGCGTGAGATCGTGTTCCGTCGGAGTTTTATCATTAGGGGTTCTTCACTTCACCCAGGCAAGTACCAGCCCATCGTAATCCGGCAACATCGTCGTCACCAGACGCGGGTCACTTGCCATCTGTTCATTGAAGCGACGAACAGCCAGTACGGCCGGACCCTGCTTGTCCGGATTCAGCGTACGACCACGCAGGAAACAATTATCACCTACGATGACAGCACCTGGCCGGGCCAGCTTAATGGCATAGTCAAGATATACCGGATAATTCTCCTTATCTGCGTCAATAAAGAAGAAATCAAATGTGCGACCTTCCTGCTCCAATTCCTCCAGGCTGTCTGCCGCCGGGCCAATGCGGTACTCCACCTTTTCGCCAAAACCGCCTTCCTCCAGATGACCACGCGCCATTGCCGCATATTCCTCTTTCAGTTCCAGCGAAGTGAGAGTTCCACTCTCCCGCAAGCCCCGCGCAATGCAGATCCCACTGTAACCGCCCAGCACGCCGATTTCGAGCGCAGCTTCTGCTTTGGATGTCTTCGCTAGAAACGTGAGCAATCGTCCATATGCCGCCGCAACCGAAACTTCCGGCATGCCGTTCGAACGGATGGCCTCTTTCACTTTCAGCAAAAGCTCATCCTCTTGAAATAATTGATTTACATATTCATCAGGGGTCAGATTCACCACTAAAATCCTCCTTGGACACTTGGACTGCTTTCCATATGGATGCCAATGTTCTATAATAAATGTTTGTTATCAACACAGGCGGTTGACTGATGCATCACTTCGAAAGAGGCGTGCATACGTTCACCGCATTTCTCATTGTAAGTTTTTTCACGGAAAGCGGCAAGGCCGCACCGTTACTATACAGCAGAGAGAAGGATTTCCCTTCTCCAGCTTGAAATGGAGTTGAAATGAATCACATGGCTCAATTGCAATTGATCGCAACCTCGGCGATGGGACTCGAGGCTGTTGTTGCCCGGGAACTGAAACAACTGGGGTATGAAGATGTTACGATCGACAATGGACGGGTTTTCTTCACAGGAGATTATATTGATATTTGCCGTTGTAATCTGTGGCTGAGAAGTTCGGATCGTGTATTGGTGAAAATGGGTGAATTCCCTGCCACGACTTTCGACGAATTGTTTGAAGGCACCAAAGCGTTGCCTTGGGAAGAGTGGATTCCTGCCGACGGCGAATTCCCTGTAGAGGGTCGTTCTCAAAAATCCCAGTTAAGCAGCGTGCCTGCATCACAAGGGATCGTGAAAAAAGCAATCGTAGAGAAACTGAAGCTGACTTATGACACAGAGTGGTTCCCAGAGGATGGGTCTCGTTATGTGATTGAGGTTATTCTACTGAACGATCGCGCCCTGCTTACTTTAGATACAACGGGACCAGGTCTGCATAAACGGGGTTATCGTAAACTCGTCACCGAAGCGCCACTCAAAGAAACACTTGCTGCTGCTCTTATTCAGCTCAGCCGCTGGAATGTATCCCGCCCATTCTATGACCCGTGCTGTGGATCAGGCACAATGCTGATCGAAGCCGCTATGATCGGCTGGAACATTGCACCAGGACTTCGTCGGACCTTCAACTCTGAGGACTGGGCTGTCATTCCTGAAGAATTGTGGGAACAGGCGCGCGAAGAAGCATTCGATGCTGTACGTGACGATGTCCCGTTACAAATTTCAGGTAGCGATATTGATCCTGAAGCGATTGAAGTTGCTATGGCAGCGATCAAAAGTGCTGGCTTTGCCAAAGATATTGAAGTCAGCGTCCTGCCCGCTCATCGCGCAAGACCACAGGGTCAATATGGTGTCATCATTACCAATCCCCCATATGGTGAACGTTTGAGTGAAGAAAAAGAAGTTCAGAAGTTGCTCCGCTCATTAGGGCGCAGTTACCTCGACATGCCAACATGGTCCTTTTTTGCAATCACGTCAACCAAAGCTTTTGAGGAGTATTTCGGTCATAAGGCAGACAAACGTCGCAAGTTGTTCAACGGACGAATTGAAACCCAGTACTATCAGTATTTGGGCCCACTGCCCCCACGAAATAAAACACCACAATCTTCATAATTATTTCGAATCTAAAGTGCTCCTGCCATCTATGGCCGGGGCGCTTTTTTTGTGCGCTTTTCTGGTCATATGAATTCACCGACTTCGGTCTTCGGCTGGACAAGATTCAATTCTCCCTGAGGCATAGTTGAAAACACATGAGGCCACGCTATAATGGATGGAGCCCTATTTTACACTCCGATTACAAAACAACAAAAGCAAGGGGGACATACATATGGTTGTCACTCGGCCTACGCGCAGCGCCATGCCACGCGGGCTTCTAAATCATCCATTAACGTTATATCTTATTTTTCTTGTGCTCATGCTGCTCAAACTCATGTGGCTCCATCACAATCTTCACGCTTATAACATTACGATGGGACTGCTGGATAAAGTCATCGCTATTGGGTCTTTACTACTCTTGTCCTTCTGGACCTGGTTGCTGCCACGTAGAGGCATGATCTTGTCTCTCGCCGTACTTAACCTGCTGCTTACCGCACTAATCTACGCCGATATGGTGTATTATCGCTATTTCCAGGATTTCTTGACCATCCCGGTATTGTTGCAGGCGAGACAAGTCGACGCATTGGGTGACAGCATCGCTACACTGATCTACACAAGTGATCTCTGGTTCTTTGCCGACTGGCTTGTCGTCATTCCGTTCGCAGCTATCGTACTGTTCAGCAGACGTTACCGTTCGAAGCACTCCAGTACGTCTGTTACTGGTTACGGGAGTTATTTGTATAACGATGGCAAGGCACGGTTGCGCCGCCGTCTCACGGCTGGCAGCATCGCCCTTGTGCTGGGACTTGGCCTCGCGGTTGGCCCGATTTATTTCTACAGCAAAACATGGGCCAAAGGCCTGTTCGATAACAACTGGTGGAATGTATCCATGTATAATGTGACCGGACTGCTCGCTTTTCACGGTTATGATCTGTACAACTATGCCAAAGACCACATCGGCTCCGGGCCGCAGGCTGATCCCGCTGATGTTGAGCAAGCAAAAGCGTTCTTTGCTGAAAGGCAAGAAGCTGCCCCGCAGAATGATGCCTTGTTTGGCAAATATAAAGACAGCAATGTCATCATTGTTCAAGGTGAGGCTTTTATGAACTTCATGATCGGCCAGAGCATTGGTGGTCAGGAGATCACACCGCATTTTAATGAACTGATGAAGGAAAGTCAGTATTATAGTCACTTTTATCACCAGACCGGTCAGGGCAGAACGTCAGATGCCGATTTTGGCGCAAACATTTCCCTGCATCCACTTCCGGTTGGATCAGCGTTTGTACGCTATGCAGACCATACGTATGATTCCCTTCCTTCCATCCTGAAGGATAACGGGTACAGCACCAACGTATTTCACGCTTATGAGAGTGGATTCTGGAATCGGTATACGATGTATCAGAACATGAAGTACGACAAGTTTTATAGTAAAAATGATTTTGCACAGGATGACCCACTTGGCTGGTCCCTGTCTGATGAATCCTTTTTCCGCCAATCCGTTGAGAAAATGAGTAGTGATGTGACTGAACCGTTCTATTCCTTCCTCATTACACTCAGCAGTCACCATCCATATGCCCTGCCTAAAGAGAAACAGCAGCTAGATGTAGGCGAGTTCCAGGGAACAATGTTCGGAAATTATCTGCAATCCGTTCATTACGTGGATTCGGCACTCGGCAAGATGGTCGAGGATCTGAAAAATCGGGGATTATGGGAAAATACCATTTTTATGTTCTACGGAGACCACGACAACTCGATTAAGGAACAGTCACAATACGAACAGTTCCTGGGACGTTCGCTGAACGAACTGGATATGGCACAGATCATGAACGAGGTTCCCCTGCTCGTGCATTTACCGGACGGAGCAGCTGCCGGAACCATGGACGAACCTTCGGGACAACTGGACATCACGCCATCCGTATTGCATCTGCTCGGCGTGTCCGACCAGTCCTATTATCATATGGGTAACGACGTATACGACGGGTCTTCACGTACGGTTGTGCTGCGTAATGGTGCATTCTCGGATGGTTCTGTATTCTACATTCCATCGGATGACTATATCTATGAGAATGGCGCTTGTTATGACCTGTCGACACGTGACAAAACAGACATCAATGCTTGCCGCCCCGGTCATGATGAAGCAGCCAAGCGATTACATGTCTCGGACACGGTCATTACTTATGATTTGATTCAGCGCTTTCGAGAGGAAGATAGTTCAACAGCAACACCACAATGAGCGATATCGTAATGACAAGCTAAACAAAAACACGAAATGAATTGAACTGGATTTAAAAAAGGGGAACTCTCATTACATGACATCACACACAGGACCATTTAATATTGAACAACAATTGTTCGACGCAGCCGCAAAATTTGTGAAGCAACGTTATCCTCAGGGATGGGGCGGCGCGGGTGCCGTCTATACCGAAGCTGGCTCCCTGCTGATTAGTGTAGCTCCAGAGGTCATCAACGATGCCACGCATCTGTGTATGGAAACAGGAGCTTATCTGGAAGCCCACAAATTGAAAGAACGCGTCACCCACTCCCTCTGTATCGCTCGTGATGATGAGCACTCAGAATTCAAGGTCCTTACACCTTGCGGCGTGTGCCAAGAACGATTATTTTACTGGGGTGAAGAAGTTAAAGCTGCAGTATACGATCCTTCTGGTCAGTTGGTTTTCAAAAGACTGGATGAGATCCAACCATACCATTGGTCCAAAGCATATCGGGATAAAAAGTAATCTCCTTGCGAATTATAGAAAGTGGCTTTATAATTGTAACCATATTGGTTTCAACTAAATGGATGATGGAGGTTTTAATAAAATGAATATTGAGATATGGTCTGATTTTCTGTGCCCTTTCTGTTATATCGGTAAACGCCGCCTGGAGAATGTACTGGAACAGTTCCCACACCGTGATGAAGTGAAGCTGCAATTCAAAAGCTTCGAGCTTGATCCAAACGCTGCATTGAACCCAGGCAAAACCAATTCGGAATACCTGGCTGCCAAATATAATATGAGCGTGGAACAGGCCAAAGGTATGAATGCCCAGATGAATGCCAACGCTCGTACGGCAGGACTGGAATACAATATCGATGCCATGATCCCTACGAACTCCTTCTCAGCTCACCGCTTGACACACTGGGCAGATACACAAGGCAAAGCGCTTGAACTGAGTGAACGGATATTCCAAGCTGTATTTATTGAAGGTAAACACTCCGGCGACCCTGAAGTGTTGGCTCAGTTAGCAGAAGAAATCGGCTTGGATCGAAATGCAGCTACGGCAGTGCTGTCCAGTGATCAATTCACCGACAATGTCCGCGCTGACCAAGCGGAAGGCGAGCAACTCGGCATCCGCGGTGTACCGTTCTTTGTATTCGACCGCAAGTTCGCCGTATCGGGCGCTCAGCCTGACGAGGTGTTCCTGGATGCCATTCAAAAAGCATGGGACGAGCGTTCCCCATTCACAATGGTTGAATCCAACACAACAGAAACAGACGGCAGTGGCATCTGCACAGATGACGGATGCGAAGTCCCGAAAAAAAATTAAGCCAATTCACACACAAAAAGCAGCAGGCTCAGGGAGTATCCCCTGAGCCTGCTGCTTTTTTTTATATGCTACACACCACTCAAGCTCATTGTATATATTTGTGTTTGATGAACAGTTACTGTGGAGGGGACGGAATCGATTCTGAAGAAGCGGAGCGTTCGCCTTTGTCTCCGAATTTTATCCTCTGAAACGAGGAATCAAAAAATTTGGAGACAACAGCGATCGAAAGAACGATCCGTGACCGGAACCTCCACTAACTTATCATCAAACACATAATTCAATTAGCGTCTACCCACTTAATCCCAGAACAGTTGATCCGGATGTGGCCCCGTCCGCTTATCGGAATCAAGTGCATCAATTTGTCTCAACTCATCCGGTGTCAATTCAAAGTCAAAGATGTCCGCATTCTCACGAATACGCTCCGGGGTAACCGACTTCGGAATCGTCACAATCTGATTCTGAATGTCCCAGCGCAGAATGATCTGTGCTGGCGTTTTCCCATATTTCTGGGCCAGCGCTTTGAGGGTAGACTCTTGGTTCAGCTTGCCTTTCATAATAGGACTCCATGCCTCCAACTGAATTCCCTGCGCCCCACAGAAATCCTGAAGTTCCTGCTGGATCAGACCTGGATGTAGCTCTACCTGATTTACCGCAGGCACCGTTCCGCCCTCATCTATGATATCTTGCAAATGGTGTACTTGAAAATTACTCACACCAATCGCACGGATGCTTCCTTCGCTATATAGACGTTCGAATGCTCTCCACGTCTCCTTATACTGGTCTCTGCCAGGCCAGTGAATTAAGTAAAGATCAATCACATTCAGTCCAAGCGCCTTCTGACTGGCTTCAAATGCTCTCAACGTTGAGTCAAATCCCTGATCTTCGTTCCAGAGCTTCGTCGTCACAAACAGTTCGTTACGGGCAACACCACTGCTTGCAATAGCTTGTCCCACTTCTTCCTCATTGCCATAGATGGACGCGGTATCAATACTGCGATATCCAACCTCCAAAGCGGTCTCAACCGCCTGTTGTACTTCCTTACCTTTTGCTTTATATGTTCCAAATCCTAGCCATGGCATCGTTACTCCGTTGTTCAGAATCGTACAATCTGTAATATGTTTTGTCATTCTGTACCTCCCGTATGGAATTTTGCCTGCTCTTGTTCTATTAACCTTCTCACAGAATTTTAAGCGACTATTCGACATACTGTCGGAGTAAACCCATGGATGGAGAGCCTTTGCAAAAGATATGAAAAACCCGCAAAGCATTACTGTCCTGCGGGTTCTGGTGTGACAGGAACGTTATAAATCCCCTTGGCCGTGCTGACTCTGGATTGAATTCAATCTTCTCTTCTCCTCGATGAACATTTCCTCTGCCAACTCAACACCTTGCCCTCCGAGTGAAAGCTCAGCTTGTCGCATCGCTTGCTCCGTATGTGCCAGACGACGTTCCGCCTGTACAATGGTCTGTGCCGTCGGATGAGACAGGGCCTGAGATACAGCATAATGAAGCTTGTTCACCGCATTTTGCGCCTGAGATACGGTGGTATCGGCTTGCAAACTGGAATCATAACGCTTCGGCATGAGTATTCCTCCTTGGGATTATCATGTTCCTGTTACCCCTTTAGGATGGATAACACAAGCCTTCCTTATTCTTCTTTTGTGTTTTTATCGTAACTTTAGTTGATTTGACTACGTTTATTAGATAATCATGTGAGTCGGGAGGAATTCATTTGAAGAAAATATTACTGACACTCTGTATGCTGCCCTTCCTCATTTGGGTACAAGGCTGCGCTCCTGCAACATACGAGATAGAAGGATATACAGCGTCATCCATGAACCCAGACATCCCAGTCCCAAGCAATGCGAAGCTCATTAAAATCATAACTGATTCAGGCAATCGAAACATTAAAGAAGGCGTGATGTATGAATTGAAACATATTGGAGGGGAGCAAGGACTCTACCCGCCATTGGATTATTTTCAGAAGTTAGCGGATACAGGTTGGGTCGAATTGGAGGAAGAACGAATGGGGCATGTACATTTTCTGAAAAAGGATACTACAGTCATTGCTATTGAAATTAGAGAAGATGCCTTCGAAATTTATGAAATGGTCAAAGGTGCTATGGAGTAACACATCCTTTCACTGCTACCCAAACGCAAAAAAAGGAGAGGCACGTAGCCCCTCCTTTCTGATGTGTGGACAGTTTTCTCCACTCACCTTGTTATATCCTGTTACTTCACGAACTTTGCGACTTTGACGAGCACTTCTTCTTCTGTCGGCGCACTGATGTACCGACCGTTGATAAAGACAAACGCACGTTTCGCGCAAGGACCGCAATAGGATTTGCACCCAATCTTGATCTCCGTGTCTGGAGCCATTTTTTGCAACTTGGGCACAATCGATTTCAGTCGGACATGATTACACTTTTCGCATACGCGGATATCGTTAGCCATGAGTTCCCCTTCTTCGCGCCCTTAGTGGTCGCCGTGATTACCTTGGGACGGATTCGTAATAACGAATCCCTCTTCCGGGAAGTAGAGGTAATCAATTTTTACACCGTTCAACAAAGGCTGATCATTCGCAAGAATGACATCAATCTCTTTATCGGTAGATACAACCGTATCATTTTCTTTTGGTGTGTCGATATCAAGCCCGTAGTGAGCATGGTCACCATGTGCATGTGTGATGACAACGCGCAGGTTTTTCCCTTCGTTCTCCGGCTTGTCCAATTCAAGCTTCAATACTTTAGCAGCATTACGCGTAATTTTGCAGTTCATTCTCTTCATCTCCTATATTGTAATTGCAGGTTTTCACAATTTCAGCATTCTTAAACTACAGCATCTATTGTAAAGAAAGTTACCGCTCTTCGCAATAACATTGATGCGAATTCAATGTTAAAATGATCCATTGGGCCGCAAATTAAGAAGGCGCCCCCTCTTGAAGCACAGGATATTTACGTTCTGCCCGGCTTACAAACCAGTTCATCAGAATCAAAGTGACCCCGATATCATCAATGGGCATAAACGGCATTACGTCAGGAAGTACCCAGTACAACAGCGCTGGAATAATAAACAACAGCTTTTCTCCCAAAGGAATCTGCGGAGCCCGGAGCAGCCGGGGGAGCCTTTTGAAAACTTGTGTCCATCGTTTGAACGACAGCAGACTTCTCCACTTCATTTGAATCCCTCCGTATAATTATATATGTCGCCGAAATGGCACATCCATCATTACCCGTTCGAAAACCATTCAGAACGAATGACGTGACATGCCATTATAAAAATTAATAAAAACGGAACGTCGCTCATAGCGTCCGTTCCTGTTATACGAATGATCTTCTGTTAAGTTTCACACATCATAATTCGGGGTCTTGCCTCATTGTCCATTGGATAACAGTTCAGCCAGCAACATTCCCACTTCGATACAGATATCATCAAACTGTTCTACGGGAAGCGGGTTAACACCCAATCCAACTTCTACCGTGAAGCCCGGTCTACCGAAATCTTGAATAAACCAGTCCTTGTATCCGGCATCACTGCCACCGAGCTTCACCGCCTTGTAGCCGGAAGCTTTGGCGAGTCTACGCGACAGCGGTCCACTCTCTCTCGGTTCCAGATCACGGTAGTTCCAATAGATCTCCTGGCCCTGACTATGCAGGGATACAACCGCATCAAATGTATGTTGCTGCGTCCACTGCGCAAGGGCCTGTGCCTCCGGTTCTGTCAATGGAGCTGTCCCTGCATAATCCCTGGGGCCAGGTGAGGTCACACCTCTTCTCGCTGCTTCTTCATCCCAATGGGCTGGAAATTGATCATTCAGATCCACCCCTCTGATGTTGGCCTTCCAATGGGTGAAATGTGATCTGTCCGCATTCCAGGCTAACAACTGCTGTGCATGTGGATGCTGATTGACCACACCTTCCTGAACCAGTTCGACCCCGTCCGGATTAACCATCGGCACGGCCCAGAGTGTCGTCTCTTGCATCCAGCGTTCTGTCTGGTATTGATGCCATGTCCTATGCGCACTATACGCCTCGGCATACTCTTCGATAAACTTCATCAAAACTGCTGTTGTCAACCACTCATTCGCATGAACGGAAGCGTTAACATGGATATGTCTCGACCCTTGCCCAATACGCAAATAAGGCAGCGACTTCCCCATGACACTTGTTCCAATGGACCCCGTTTCAATAAACGGGTATTGATTCTCCAGCTTGTCTATATCCCTGATTAATTCTCGATAACCATACTCTCCCTGAATCTTTACAATAGTTTTTCCATTCGAAGCCGGAATATGAATACAGCGACCAACCCAGTCGGTTATATTGGTAATTTCGGGATTGGCCTGGCGCAACACCTCTTCGTCCAGACCAAATCTCCCTGCAATCTCCCCTACACGTTCTCCAGGCGGTACAGCGTATCTGCGACCTGTCCCGGGGACAATACGCAGCATCTGACCTGCCAGCAAGTATGGCTGGGAAGCCACTTCCGGGTTCAGTGCAGCAAGGAACTCTTTGGTCATATGGTGTGCTGACGCAATTCGCAGCAACGTATCTCCCCGCTGAACAATAATCCACTGTAGATCCATGTTGTTCTCCTTTCCACAGGAAAAGACAGGTCTCCTGTCCAGTTCTGACCAATTTCGTGTCTGTAATATATGTATGCAGGTCAGGTTGTCCGTCATGTGACAAGAATCATGTTTATCTCCGGTTAATGCATAATGACGACAAAAAATCCCGGAACTTCACAGTTCCGGGATAGTCCACAACCAAAATACATTAATTAAAAGTCTTATTCATGCATAATTTGAGTATAACTATGATAATTGCGTTACCTGCCAGACAACAGGGGTCTTGGAGATCTGCTCCCCCAACCATCGACGGGTGATATTCTGGAACATTCTCGGGTCACCCGTGCAGAAAAATTGATGCACCGGAGTCTCATCCCCACTGGCCAGCTTTCGTTTATCATATAAAATCGTACTGATTTCACGTGCCGTTTCATCTGCTGAACTGATTAACTTCACTTCCTGCCCCATAACTTCCTGAATCGTGTCCATGAGAAAGGGATAATGCGTACAACCCAGAATAAGACAATCAATTGGCTGTTGTTTGATCTCGCCCAATGATTGTTCCACCGTATGTGTCGTGTGCTCGGAACGAAATTCACCTTGTTCCACCAACGGCACCAGCGCCGGACAAGCCTGACTGACCACATCAATATAGGGGGACAACTGTTTGAGTGCCGTTGTATAAGCCCCACTACCTATGGTACCCGTGGTACCAATCACACCAATACGTCCTGTACGTGTCGCTGTGATTGCGGCTCGCGCACCCGGATGTATAACACCAATGACAGGCATATTCACCTTGCCACGGATATACTCCAACGCGGCTGCTGTTGCTGTGTTACAGGCGATAACGATAACCTTCGGATCGAATTGGATCAAGAAATCAACGATTTGTTCCGTAAATTGTTTTACTTGTTCGGACGAACGGGGTCCGTACGGTGTCCGGGCAGTATCCCCAAAATAAATGATCTTTTCCCGCGGGAGCTGACGCATCACTTCCTTGGCGACGGTCAATCCCCCCACACCGGAGTCTAATATAGCGATTGCTTGCTGCACGAACACACCGCTTCCTTCTTCATTGAATTGGTTCTCAAAACGATTGTTTCTCAGAGCTTTCTTCCTACCCTATGAACATTCCGGCAAAAAGGTACCTACATCTTACCCGATTTCATCGCAGGGTTCAAATTAAATCCACGCGCTACGTCATCTATGTGTGGACACGCAACAAAGCAGGCTCTCCTCTAATTAGAGGAAAGCCTGCTTATCAAGCTTTGCTTAGTTGTCGTCCTTGGACTCATCCGCAGGAAGCTTCGCTACGATGTCAATGCCGGGTTCATCCACTGTTTTATCGATATCGTTATCAACAATGGCTGCCGATATGCGAATTTCTTTCCCTTCAGCGCAATTGCGCCAGGATTGAATATCCTGAATCACAACATCTGCGGTCTCTTTAACTTTGGATACGATCTGCGAACTTTGTTCACCCACGATACCAGCCAGTTCCTGACCTTTCTCCGATACCTGACGAGCACCTTCTGTAATATCCTGACGAAGTTCACGTCCCGATTTAGGCGCCAGCAATAATGCAGTTACTGAACCAACCACGGAGCCAATAAGAGCTCCCCACAACAAACTTTTGTTAGAATCCTTCACGTCACATCTCTCCCTTTACTATTGTTTAAGTACCGGATCAGAAGCAACGGTCTGTCGCTCAGCCATCCGGGCGAATGCCTACTCTGTTGATGCATTATAAGCAGCACAGGCTTGACTTGACACTCCAGATGTTAAAAATAATCTGAACGCCCTTTTTGAATGGATGCAACTTACTTGGCTTAAACTCAGTTCTGACGAGCCGGCTCGAGATCAGCCGCGGCATGCTCATCCCCAGGGTCCAAATCAATAACATATCGTCCAGGTGCAATCAATGCCGCCTGATGTTCACAACGCCAGCGACGTCCACCTGAAGAACCCAGCGTCTGTCCATCTTGCAGAACATCCCCCTGATCAAATATGTAATACGCTGCGCCCAGTAAGGTCTGAGCCACCGTATCCGGATCAAGACCGACGAAGTGACACTGGACATCAGGTACACCCAGCGCAGATAATCCCACGGTGTCCATGACCAACCCGCGCTGTTCCTCTGTACCTCCGGCTTGATACATTCGAACGTTCATGGCTGCATACAGATGTTCCTCACGTTCCTGAGCTTGCGTATATGCTTCCGGTTCAACCAACTTATCACTGCCATACCAATACAGCGCATCACAGGTCAGGCTTTCCATGATTGCCAGTACAGTCTTCTGAAACAGCTCCAGGCGCTGTTTGCGAGGCATGGCAGCCGTGAACATATCATGTATCCGAATGGAGTACCGCGAAGCTTCTACAACTTGTCCCACTTCCGGCCAATACCATGCTTGTTGCAGAGCACCGCCAAAGCGAGCACGATCTGCGATTTCATTCACAGGAAGCATACAAGTCTGAGCAGGGATATCCCCTTCCTGAAAGGATACCTTGTGGTCCAGATGATAGAAGACAAGCATCTCATGCTTTTGCCCTCCGCTCTCTTGTTTCACATCCAGTCGGACTTGTCCTGTATGACGAATCATAGCTTCCTGCAAACGCAGGCGATCCACCTCTGGACGTTTCCGGAACAAAAGTTCAACCATATACACCGGATGGAATCCGGAAGGTGTTTCATTTGTTTCGTTACTTTCAGTATTTACTTCATTGAATTCTTTTGATTCATTTGTCATGCGATTTCCCTCATTCCTTACGCTGTCCCTCGGCCTGTGCCGTATTGAAAGGACCAAGTTCTTTTTCCACGTAGGCGCTAACCTGAGTAGTAAAATGTTCAAGTATACTCGGCAACTCTACGCTAAGCGGATGGAGCTCAGACCGCTCCCAAGTGTAATAATCCTGCACCAGTGGCTTGCGTAACGTGACAAGCTGACGCAATATCTCATAGGTCGGATTATCAAAAACCTTTTCTTCATAATTAATCTGAATAATATCATCATAACTGCTCGCATCTCTCATGATGAAGCCGTCGATCAGATAACTTCCCACATCGGTAACAATTTCGATCGCCAGGTGAAGACACCGTTCCTGTACCATCCCCAGCATGAGACTGCCATCCCAAGCTTCTGCTGCCCCGCGAAGCCCTTCAGCTACTTCCGGTACAGCAGCAAGCCGGCGGGCAATCTGTTCTCTGTTCACATAATACATTCGTTCACTTCCCGTTCAGTGAGTTATCGGTTCCGTTTCCCTCTTCGCTTAAGCCAGAATATCATCACAGGACAAGCGATCAGAAACACAACAAAAATATATAGAAATTCCATAACGTCTCTTAAATCGCTCATGCAGAGTCCCCTTTATCTCAACGTAGTTTGAATGATAGATCAGATTTCGTAGTCCACTGCAATTGACTGTTCTCTGACTTCGTTCATGTACTTGATAACTTCCTGATGAAGCGGGTGTACCTGATACGCCTGGAGATCCTCCAGTGACGCAAACTCCGCCGTGAGTGAAATGTCGAACGATCTCTCCGAGCGAAGCACATCAATCCCGATTTCAAGTGAAACGAGGACATCAATTTTACCTTCCAGATTGCGAAGCACCTGAGCTGCAGTTTCAATACTTTCTGCTGAGCGATCTTTCATTTTGAACAGGACAATATGTTTTATCATCTGGGCAAGCACCTCGTTTAATATAATAGTAGAAATGAATGAATTTTCATGTATCCAAAATATATCATAACGTTCTCTATTACGAAAGGATACTTGGAAACGTTCTCTTGATAAGAAAAACTAATTCGAACCGTTTCCTTTCGATTCGGATTTCTTTTGCGATCCATCCTCCGTCTGTTTCGCGGATTCATCCTGCAGAGTTTGTCCTGTTTCAGCCTGCTGTTTGATGTTGTCCGGGGTTTGCTGCGGTTTGGACCATTCACGATTCATCAGATCCTCCTGATCTTCCTGTTTCTTCAACACAGCAATGGCCTGTCTGAGCTTTGCAGGCAATGGAAGACCGATTTTGGCATAATTCTCGGTAATCGAAATAAGTTCATTCACCAGATAGAAATAAATAGCTCCGCCTTTGATAAAATCGGTTCCCATGATCAGATCAATTCGATGAGCAAGCAAAACAACGGTCAGCATGAGCCCTTTGCGAGCAATCCCCCAGAACCCAATGTTGCTATTCAACCCGGTACCTGTTCTTACCGCCGCTGCCAAACCTGTTATATAATCCACAGCCATCGCGACCGCGAGCAGGCTCAGCAATTGATCCCATCCGCCAAAAGCAAACGTAACAAATGCTCCCGAGATGACAGCAAAGGTATTCACAGATAGATGCACGTTCCTCACCTCTCCTTTACACTTGAGTATCATACAATATATGTAAAAGTAAGAGATTTGACAGGTCACATGTCATGCTGAACACGCGGATTTATCATTTCAGATTTGTGCACATCCCCTTCGCAACAGTGGAACGAAAATCACATGCTTTTGGGGAATTCAGGGAAATAAACCGCATCATATCAACAAAAAACAGATAAAAGTTCTTTAGACCTATTAATAAGTAATTGGAACTACATTATTTTTATTCCTGTCCAATTTCTCCCCTCATTTTTAGTGAAACATTGTAATCTAGGAATATACTAGGATGTGAATTGCGCATGGTCTAGTTCGTAGTTCCCTCTTTATCGTGAATTCACGCATTGACGGCATTTGTAACCGGTAATCCCGGCACTTGAAAGTACCCCGTTGTTTATTGTAGTATTTGGTTAAAAAAAATCGGAGGAAATATGCCTAATCAACCAGAACAACATTCCATCCAGGCGTGGTCTCTGATCAACCGTAAATACTTGGGAAAAGGCGTCCGTGTTAAACGATTCCGAAAACCGACACGCTGTCAAATCCGAAATCGTGTTCTTCTTGCCGTGCTGATGGCCAATGATATCAAGTTGTCCCAGCTTGCTGAAGACCTCTCCATCTCTTCACGCAGTGTCAGTGCGTGGGTATATGAAGGACGGATACCCGGCAGTACCAATTTGGACAAGACTTGCCAATTACTCGGCTACCCGCGTCATATTCTCTTCAATGAAGAAGTTGTGCGTAATAGCCCTGTCATATGTCAACCCGAGTCATCTCGCTTCATGAAGCGTACGGTGACCCGTTCTCCGGTTAGTAACCGTATTTTGACAGGCTTGTGTATGGTCCATGATCTGTCGGTGACAGATGTCAGCCACTGGATCGGGGTTCATCCCGGCACTTTCCGCAAATGGCTGCATCAGGGAACACTGCCTTCTGCTGCATTTCAGGAACAAGCGGAGCAATTTTTCCGTATCCCGAAAACTATTTTGTTCGCAGATGTCATCTTGAAAGATCGTCGCAACAACTAAATAAGCGAACAGCCAAAAGGCTCTGATCTCCCCATAGGGAGGCCAGAGCCTTTTTTAAAATAAAATGCATGCCTTCTCTCTCGGACTTGAAGCACTGTTCTGGCTATTCCATCAGAAATGTCAGATAACCTACCCTTTTTCGTCTTTTGCTCCCAAGGAGAGCCATCACAGCTCGCTAAAAGCGAAGTTAATGCATTTCATCAGGACCATTCTCTCCAAAAGGTCATCCTAACCTCGTGTTTAATACTTCATTGATATATCTCAAACCGGTATATCGAGGACGAAGTGTATGCGCTGTGTTGAATGCATGTTCCACCATCTCCGGGGTTACACCGAGTTGCTCAGTAGTCACAGGGCCACCTACTTGTTCCAACCATGCGATGAGCTGAGAAGCCTCCGGCAATTGGTCATATATCCCAAACACCGGTTCGCCGGATGTCTGTGCAAGTTCTTTATATTTCACCGTTAGCAATGCACAAGCTACGCCAACTTTGGCACCATGCAGAACTGGTCTTTCTCCCGCTTGCATCAGATCCATCTCCAAAATGTGGGACAGATGATGCTCACCTCCGGATGCCGGACGAGAATGGTCAATGATCAGCATGGAGATACCGGAAACAATTAATGCGTCCATTAATACAGCTACTCCCTCTGCTCGCCCCTCCGCAATAGCTTGTACATGATCTATGCAGGTATTCAGTGCTTCTTCTGTCATCCGATAAGCAACCGGACAGAACGGTTCCCCGCCCAGATCACGAGAAACAATCCAATCTGCAAGGGAAGTATATTTGCCAAGCATATCTCCGAATCCGGCAGCCGTCATCACTTGGGGAGCTTGCTCCAGGATATTCATATCGGCAAAAATGGCTTCAGGCGGAACAGCCTGAAATGTCTGTTTGATTCCGCTTACAATTAAGGGTGCACCCGCAGAGGTAAAGCCATCTACTGAAGCCGCTGTCGGTATGGACAGAAAAGGCTTGTTCATTTTGGAACAAACAAATCTCACCAGATCATGAATGGTACCTGAACCCACCGCAATTACAGCCTGACTTTCGAGTCTCACACCCAACATGACCTGTACAATAGCTGCTTCATCCGCAATGATATCCCCCGTACGATTCTCCGGCAGAGCGATCTCATCCACATGCATTCCCGCTTCGCGAATACTACTCAGCACATCAGATCCGGCGGCCCGAAACGTATGTTGATCATAAACAACCGTCACCTGACGATATCCTTGCTCAGACAAATAACCCGGTAACCTCTGAATGGCACCAGCTTCCAGATGTATCAGCATATCCACCACTCGGTGTTGATGACCGCAAGCACACTGCTGTGCTTCCTCATTCCATGCTGCAATTCGTTCGTTCATATTCATTCGCTCTTACCCTCCCATATGAGATATCATGCATAATTAACGGGTTAAAACCACAAGATAAAAAAGGAAATAAAATGTGATGATTTTCCTGATCACACTTTACTGCCTGTACCCAATATTTGCAAATCCATATCTCACATTTCCAAGTAGGTGAAGCAATGAAATTAACGAAAGAATTAGGAATTTCGCTCGGATTTCTCGCCGGAACCACCTTTGGCAGCGGTATCGCTTTTTTGTTTCGTCTCCAGTCGTTTGAAGTGGTTGCCAGTGTAACGCTATTTGGTATTGCAGGAGCCATTGCCGGGATCATCACGGCAGTCATTCTGCGCCAGCGGCAACATTAGCATTAGCAAGCTGGTAGCAAAATGTAGGCTTCACACGAATGATCCACAAAATAAAAAAAGGTTCGTGAATTGCCCTAGAGCAACTCACGAACCTTTTTTGTTAGATGCGGTCGAGAGGACTCGAACCTCCACGGGGGTTAGCCCACACGGACCTGAACCGTGCGCGTCTGCCAATTCCGCCACGACCGCATAATATGTATCTCCTCATCCATCGATGAAAAGCGTTCCGGTGAAACAATTCCTTGTTTTACCGTAATTCAGAGTATACATGCTCCAAAATAAAAATGCAACTTCTTTTTTATTCATTCAAGAATAGGACATATGTCCTTTTTTCTCAACTTCAAACACCCTATCGTAGCATTAAACAACAAATATACCATCCATAAGAATGCAAAAATGAAGGAGAGATCCACCTTGAAAACGACCCATCTGTGCTTTATCGGTGCCGGGTTTCATGCATCCACGAATATTTACCCTTCTGTTGTTGAAGCCGGAGCGCAGATCCAGGCCATTGCCACACGCAGTATGGAACGCTCTGAAGCAGCTCTGCTGCGATTTGGCAGCAACGGAAAAGCGTATGACAATGCTCAGCTTATGTTGCAGCAGGAAATCTGTGACGGAGTCGTTGTGGTCGCCCAGCCTGTAGATCAGACCGCTCTTGTTCTCGAATGCATTCGGGCTGGCAAGAATGTATACGTGGATAAGCCGCTCGGATGGAACGCAGCGGAAGCCGCCACTGTAGCAGAAGCTGCCGAGCAGGCTGGCGTCGTTGTCATGGTCGGTTTTATGAAACGTTATGCCCCCATATACATGAAGCTGAAGGAGCTAATTGATAGTGGTTCGCTAGGTAAGGTACGTTCATTCCAGATGAAATTCGCTGTAGACAGTACCCCATTTTGCAAAGATGAGGAACAGTTCATGAAGCTCGCTGCCATTCATATGGTCGATCTGATGCGTTACTTATTCGGAGAAGTAATACGAGTTACAGGCACAACCGTGAAGGATGGGGAACACATTAATCAAAGCATTTCCCTTATATTTGAAAATAACGTAGTAGGTAGCGCTTATTTTACCGGCATGAGTGCTTGGTCACGGGAAAGTGAAAGTGTACTCGTCACCTTTGACAACGGATTTGCGTCAGCTGAAGAGTTCAACACACTTACTGTTCATCAATCCCGGAGTTCGACCAACCTTCCCTGGAAATCTCTCGAGGAGCAAGATACTGTATATACACCTTCCGGCTCTCCCATGTCAGGAGCTTATCGTGACCTTTATCTACGCGGGTTTGTTGGTGAAATGGCGCACTTCATCGCGTGTTGCCAGAATCAGACTGTCCCACATTCCAGCGCCAAGGATAATATTGCAACGATGGCTCTATGTGACTCCATTCTATCGTCACTGAAGTAGCGTATATACGCTCATCATCATATTTTATTCATCCAGAGAAGAGCCTGAAACCGGGGCTCTTTTTTATATTATAGACATCAGCACATCTGCCTTCGCCTAGAATTAGGGTTTATAATCTGCATCATAAGTGATATGCTCATTCATGAACTATACGTACGTTATGTAATATAACTACCCAAATAGATACTATAGAAAATCACCGTAAAGTGGAGGTGTACTTATAATGAAAAAGGACGCAACCAAGCTATGTCCCGCGCCATACGGCTGTTCCGTAGAAGTTACCCTCAGTGTGATCGGAGGCAAATGGAAAGGTGCCATTTTGTATCATTTATTCTCCGGTCCTTTGAGATTTAACGAGATCCGAAAATTGTTTCCTGACATCACCCAGCGTATGCTCACCCTGCAACTTCGAGAGTTGGAAAGCAGCGGAATTGTTCATCGTGAAATATACCCCCAGATCCCACCTAAAGTGGAGTATTCCCTCACACCATTTGGTGAAACATTACGGCCGATCATCTTCAGCATGCGAGATTGGGGAGAAACGTATACAAATGAGGTTCTGGCCAGATCCTCACAAGAGGTATAAAACACAAAAGAAGCTGTCCCTGGTTTTTAGGGAACAGCTTCTTTGCTTGCTTATTTAATAACCGATTGGATCGTAACCGTACGGTTACGTCCCTCTTCCTTCGCTTGATACAATGCATTATCCGCCAAGTGAAACAGTTCTGTGGATGTTGTGGAGTGCTTCGGATATTCAGCAATTCCAGCCGAGATGGTGACGGAACGATCTATAGGCAATACGCTTTCTTCGACCGTTATTCGGATACGTTCAGCAATCTCATAAGCTACGTTAGACTCGGAATTTCTTAACAAGACTACAAATTCCTCTCCACCAAACCGGGCGCAGACATCTTCTGGTCGAACAGACAATTGAATGATATTGGCAATGTGTTTTAATACTTCATCCCCAGCATGATGCCCGAATGTATCATTAATGGACTTGAAGCGGTCGATATCCAGAACAATAATGGAGAACGGCACCTCATCCTGAATCCATTCCTGAATGACTTCTTCGAAGGTTCGGCGATTGTTCATGCCTGTTAAAACATCTGTTCTGGCATCATAGACAAGCTGGTTTGTCTGTTTCCTAAAGTTCGCCAATGCGCCAACAACTGCTCTTGTTAGAAGGTCTGCCTCTCTATTCCAGTGAGGCTTCATCACAGGCAGATCCACTTGTCCCTTATCAACCTGATTCACCAAATCAGCCAGCATAGCAAAAGGACTGGCCAGCTTGCGTGCAACCCGAACCACAATAAGCGTCAGGATCAGGAATGGCACTGAGGTGTACAGTAACAACATACGGATATGATGATTCAACTGATCGTACACCGTTTGGGTTGGAGACACGATTACGACGCCCCAATCTGTTGATGGAACTTTGTAATAACCTGCAAGCGAATCCACACCTGCCAGATTTTTGTATTGTTCTTTACCGTGCTTGTTTACTAGCAGTTTTTGCACCACTTCATTTTTACTGACATTTTCACCAATTCGATTGGTGTTTGGGTGAAATAACAATGTACCCTTCTTATCCACAATAAAAAAGTAGGAACCATTACTTGTCTTAAGCTGACTGCCAAAAGACAGACTCAATATATTATTCTCCTGCAAAAAGATATTTCCACCGATTGTTCCTTGGTACTCCCCTGCCGAATCAAAGATCGGTTCACTGACAAATACAATTCTGCGTTTGGTTCTGGGTGTCTGGTACGCTTCGGAGATATACGAAGCCCTCAATTTAACCGCTTCTTTTGCTGCATTGGAACTAACATGGTGACCTACACTAGCCTGTGAGTACGGTGAGGTAGACCTGATTACTCCCTCTTTATTTACCAAAGAAACGGAATTGAAAAAATTACTGCTATTGCGAACCAAATCCAATGTGGAATTCAACTCTTTTGTATTGGAGTTATCCATGTCCGGGAAATATGTGGCTGCATATTTCAAGCTCTCCTGCATGGAATAAAAAAGCGAATCCAGCGTTTGGCTCATTTGCACAGCGCTTGCATAGTTTAGGGACAGGGTGTTATCAATGAGTGACTGTTTCTGAGATGTATAAGATGAGATGACCATGAGGGTCAATGTCATTATAACTGAAATAGTGACCAACCCGCCGAGTAAAGCCGTGAGGCTGATTTTCTTGATGTTTTTTATTTTTCTTCGTAATCTAGATCTCTTGATCTGTGCAATCATCGTTTACTTCCCCCGGATTTTCATGAAAAAGCATATTCCTTCTACCTTATACGAAAGTTGTTAAGATCAAATAAAGAGACTGAGAAATCTTAACAATTACATCGTAAGATTGACGATTTAATGACATTTTACTTTCCCTGGAAGAATCACTGTTCAGGATCGCCCTAATCGACAATGATATATCCTTCTTCTGGCTCTTGTTCAACAAACCCTGCCATCTGACGAACCTGAAATTCGATCGGGTGATGACTGCCCATTAAAATGCGATTTTGAACTTCATCCGCTGTTTCTGTAGGTAATGCGAATGCACGTGTATAGGCAAACTGTGCCTGAAGTGTCGTATAGATCGCATTGACAAGCCGATCATTGCCCGCACGCCCGAACACATTAAGGATGACAGCTCCGTCCGAGTCCAGCTTGTCCTTGACCATGGCAAAAAAATCACTGGATATAAACTGCTCGGGTGTACCCGTTGCCGTAAAGGCATCAATAATAATATAATCATATGTCTCAGCGGGTTCCTGGCCTAATAATTCACGACCATCCCCAATGAGCACAGGACTTCCCTCATATCCAAAAAAGGTTCGGCTCAACTCCACGACCTCTGCGTCCAGCTCAGCCACCTTTACCTGACGATCAGACAAGTAGGTTGGCAATGTCCCAATACCATGTCCCACCACAAATACGGTATCAAACTCAGGATCATTAGTTTCCATAAGATGCACCATCGCTCTTGGATACTCCAACACCATCCGGGCAGGCTCATCCAGATCCATTGCGCCCTGCACAGCTGCGTTGGAGAATTCTAATACACGAAACTGGCCCTTCTCTCCATAAAGCTTTTTGGTATCATATACCGTCAGCTCATGCTGTTCACTTTTATTCCGATACAGAACTCTCAATAACCGTTCTCCCTTCGTGCTTTCACACCTATTCGACATATACCTTCATTCTATTACACGGGATGACAACATACCACCCTATACTTGAAAGATCGTAGTACAACAAAAAAACCGTCCCGTGGTCATACCCCTGTCAAGTAGACAGATGAAAAAAGCTATGCTGCCAGTGCGCATCGATATTCAATCGGTGCGCGCTGTTTAAGTTTGGCTTGAAAGCGTCGGTAGTTGTAATTGTACATGTAATCTTCCACGGCTTGTCGAATCTCTGCTTCTGAATTACACTGGTTAAGGTACAGCTTCTCTGTCTTGAGATGCGAAAAGAAGGATTCGATGCATGCGTTATCCAGGCAGGTTGCTTTGCGAGAGTGGCTGCCTTTGACGCCGAATGCTTCTAATCGTGTGTTGTACGCCTGAGACGTGTATTGGAAGCCCTGATCCGAATGGAGCACGGCTTCTGAAACGTCTCTTTTTTGTGTCCATTGTTCCACCGTATCCAATACGAGCTGAACATCGTTCCGTTTAGATAACTGCCAAGCTACAATCTCGTTGTTGAACAAGTCTTGAATCACGGACAGGTAAACAAATGAATTCCCATCCGAAATATAGGTAATATCCGTCACCATTTTTTGCTGGGGTGCTGTAGCGTGAAATTGGCGTTTCAGGCGATTCGGATAGATCACAGATGGCGTATAGCTGGACTTCTTCCGCTTCTTACGAATTACCGATTGGATCGATAGTTCCCGCATGATTCGCCATACTTTCTTGTGATTCACGTTCAGACCAGCCTCCCACAACGCCGTTGTCATGCGAGGATAACCAAACTCTCGGTTTTCAAAATGAATAGCCATCATGTGTTCTTTGATCTCACGGTCACGTTCTTGTCTTGCGTCTCGCTGCGGCTGGGTTGCTCGCCATTTATAGTAACTGGATCGGGGTATTCCTGTAATCGATAGTAGGCGTGTAATGCCATGCGAGCAGCGCAATTCATCGATGATATCGTAGTTCTCCCGTTGGCTCAGCGCTTCTCCTTTACTAGATTTGGATACCGCTTTTTTAAATAATCCACCTGTGCTTGAAGATAGTCTCGTTCTTCCTCCACGCTGCCAAAGGCTGTACGAGGACGTCCCTTCAGTGGATTGGGCACACTGTTTTTTCGTTCATCGAATGCTTCCCCTTTTTTCCACTTTTTCACCCACACCTTCAGTTGTGAACAGTTTCGAATTCCTTCGCGTTCAGCGACCACCTTGTAACTTGAAGAACCTTCGACATAGGATCTAACTGCATTCAATTTGAATTCTTCCGTATACGTCTGAAATGTTTGCCCTTTTTTCGCCATAAAAATATCCCCTCCAAGTTTCACTTGAACCCCCATGATAACATGAAGGTTTTTTTAAGTGTCTACTTAAAGGGGATAATACCACCCGACTCATACGGGAACGGCCTTTTGATGAACCATTTAACACTTCTAAGACCCTATGGCCTCATGCAGAGCTTGGACATATGCTACACCCAGATTAGAGAGAGAAGTGCTCTTGTGGCTTATCCACCCTACATTAATGGATTCCTCACATTCCAGTGGTACAGGAATGATCTCGTCTCCGTTCAGATCAGCGCTAAGTACACCGGTAGAGATCGTATAACCATTCAGACCAATCAACAGGTTAAACAATGTTGCGCGGTCATTGACCTGTATGCTTTTGGGGTGAGATAACGTACTTAGGATCTCTTCGGAAAAATGAAAGGAATTGTACTCTCCCTGATCAAATGACAAGTACGGATAATCCTGCAGTTGCTCGATTGCAACCGACTCTTGTTTCGCCAGCGGGTTCTTCACACTGATAAAGATATGGGGCTTGGCTGTGAACAAACTCGTGAAAACCAGCCCCGCATCTTTTAACAATTTGTTAATCACCTTGGCATTGAACTCATTCAAATACAGAATGCCAATTTCACTGCGCAGGCTTTTCACGTCCTGAATAATCTCGTAGGTCTTTGTCTCCCGAAGCGCCAACTCGTATTCATCCTGACCATACTGCTGTACCAGGCGAACAAAGGCATTTACTGCAAACGCATAATGCTGCGTCGATACAGAGAAGTGCTGCGGGGATGGCTTGGCGTTCAGATAACGATTCTCCAGCAATTCGGCTTGTTCTACCACCTGACGTGCATAACTCAGAAACTCAACGCCTTCTTTAGACAGAGATATTCCCTTATTGGTACGTTCAAAAATAGTAATTCGCAACTCCTGCTCCAGATCCCGAATGGCATTCGAAAGGCTGGGTTGCGAGATAAACAACCTTTTGGCTGCTTCATTCATGGAACCGCGCGTGGCAACTTCGATCACATATTTTAGTTGTTGTAATGTCACTGCACTATTCCTCTTTTCGTATCAGTTGAACCTATTATATACCAAAAGAGGATCCAACCTTAAGCCATGCTTGCTGTCGGTCTCACTACAATCTCATTTACGTCCACCTCTGCCGGCTGGCTAATGGCGAACAATATACTTTTCGCAATCGCCGAGGCGGGAATGGATATGCGCCGATACTCTTTCATGAGATCACGTGCTTCTTCATCAGAAATCGTATCCGCGAGTTCCGATTCCGTCACGCCCGGTGATACAAGGGTTACACGGATATCTCCACCTACTTCCTGTCGCAACCCCTCCGAGATGGCGCGGACTGCGTATTTGGTTGCACAATACACCGCTGCCGTTGGTGACACGGCATAGGCTCCAATAGAGGCGATATTAATAAACTGGCCAAAACCCTGCTTTTTCATGACGGGCAGTCCAGCCGCAATGCCATGTAGAACCCCACGAATGTTAACATCTATCATGCGATTCCACTCATCTACCTTTAACGATTCAAGAGGAGATAGCGGCATAACTCCAGCGTTATTTAAAATAACATCGACACGTCCATAGCGAGTTTGAGCGAGGTCAACGATGGTTTGCATCTCTTCCAATCTGGTAACATCCAGCGAATGACACTCCACCGATCCGCCTTCCAAACGAATGGAGGAGGCCAATGCCTCCAAACGTTCCATACGTCTAGCTCCAATAACTACATGTGCTCCATGCTGTGCAAGCAATCGAGCTGTTGACTCGCCAATTCCACTACTCGCACCGGTGATGACAACAACTTTCCCTTTTACATTGGACATATTAAATCGCTCCTTATTTGGTTGTTATTGTACATTTTCTCTATACAAAATCATGCCTGCATGGTACAAAACGCCGTCCCTGAAGTTTCCATCCGCTGTAAATCCCGTATCATCCACGTATTCTATATGTTTCCCATGAACAACATAGCGACCCTGATATGCACTTTGCCGATCTCCTCTCGCTTCATCATATCTACCGCAAGGAAGAAGTTCGTGTCTGATATATCCATCCTTCGTGACCCACATCCCTACATACGGGTGTTTTGGTTCTTGTTGGTCACCCATTGAATTGCGCTCCATTGTTTCTCACCCCTCTCTGCTTCAAAAGATTCCGTTGCTTATCTCCATTATGTAGAGGATCAGTCGTTGTACGATAGAAAAATCCCGCAGTATTCTTGCCTATTCCTCCAGAGCATTTTAAAATAATAGTAATAGTGGTTTACAAGGGGGACTGCAATTCATGCTTATCAAAACAAATGAAACGGATACGAGCATCACGGAGCAGCAGCAACAATTGGCTCAACTTATTGAGCATTTCACCCCAAGTGACGGGATACATCCAACAGCAATTCCATCCCTTGCCTTAATCCGTGCCTCCGAGATCTCACAACCCATATATTCCGTTTATCAGCCTTCCCTCTGCATTGTCGCCCAAGGTTCCAAATTAGTTATACTCGGCCGCGAGAGCTACACCTACGACCTGTCACAATATTTGGTAGCTTCCGTAAACTTGCCTATTTCAGGGCAGGTTGTAAAGGCGACAACCGAACATCCCTATCTATGTATTCGACTGGATTTTGATTCAGGGCAGATTTTCGATCTGATTCAGGATACGCCTTCTGCACAACCCAAACCTGACCATTCAACACAAAGAGGATTGTTTGTTAGCTCAACCAAACCTTCCCTTCTTGAAGCCGTGATCCGATTGGTTCGGCTGCTGGATACACCTGAAGACATTCCTGTCCTTGCCCCTCTGTTTATCCGCGAAATTCTATATCGTATTATCCAGGATGAACACGGACATTCCATCAAGCAGTTTGCTATTCAGGACAGTCATGCACAGCACATCGCCGAGGTGATCGAAGTCATCCAATCTGATTACGCTAAGCCACTTCGGATTGAACAACTTGCTGCCATGATCAACATGAGTTCTTCCTCATTACATCATCATTTCAAAGCGATTACCGCCATGAGTCCTTTGCAATTCCAGAAACAGATTCGATTGCATGAAGCCCGGCGAATGCTGCTTGCAGGTTCAACCGATGCCGCCAACGCTGCGTTCCAGGTTGGCTATGAAAGTCCGTCTCAATTTAGCCGGGAGTATGCCCGCATGTATGGTCTCCCTCCCAAAAGCGATATCAAACGACTTCGTCTTACACTCGATATTAAAAACTAGAAACAACAAAAAGACCCGCGTCATCATGACGTGGGTTTTCGGATTCAAATAGGCAGTAGTGCCATCAAGAAAATAGGTTCTGTTTTTCAAAAACAGACATCTGGTTCTCCCCGGTAATAGGACATTCATCAGGATACATACTTCGTTTCTCCAACTTCTCGTCGATAAAATCAACCACCTGCTGTAGCGAAGCAATCTGTGCTTCAACTTTCTTCCGGTGATTCACCAGCATCTCCCGTTCATCCGGGAAATCTGCGAGATCGGAATCCATGGACATTTGTAAATAAGGCTTCATTTCCTCCAGAGACATTCCTGTTTTTTTCAGGCAAGTGATCAACTTCATCGTATGGATATCCTCCGAGCGATATACCCGATGGCGATTGGCCTTGCGTTCCGCTCGGGGAAGCAGCCCAATCTTCTCATAATAACGAATTGTATCTTCTGATAATCCGGCCTGTTCTGACGTTTCTTTAATGGAGAACACTTCATTCTCACTCATCATATGGGCCTCCTCCACATTCATTTCTCTCCATATTACAACTTGGAGCTGACTCCAAGTCAAGCATGATCCATTCCATCCCAACACCCCTTGACTTGGAGTCGACTCCAAGTTATAGAATGAGCGCAGCATACGGATTCGTTCTGTAATCCCATTCTATCTGGAGGTATATATGAATATACAAAATCAGCTTCGCACCGCTCTCATCACAGGGTCAACGTCAGGAATTGGTCTTGAACTGACACGCAGGTTACTGGCTGAAGGATGGCAGGTAATCGGTCTCAACCGTTCTGCTTTCCGATCCGAGGATACCGATATTCAGAACGCCTTACGTACAGGCCAGCTCCGTTGGGTTCAAGCTAATCTGACCAACTACGACAGTCTGAGAACTGCACTTGATCAGATTAAATCCGATACTAATTCAATTGATGTTTTGTTTAACAATGCGGGGGGCAGCGCTTCGGAGCTTCGTTTCTCTGATCAGGGGCATGAACTACACTTTGAACTTCAGACGGTAGTCCCTTACATCATCTACATGGAATTAGTTGAGCTATTACTCAAAGGACAGATGAAAACAGTTATTAATACTTCCACCACCTCGTTCAATATGGTCAGACAATTTGATCTGAACATCCTGGAACGTCCAGCCGAATTCAAAAAGCTGTTTGGTCCTTATGCCACCTCGAAGCTCGGCTTATCCCTATGGACACGCGAGGTTGCCAAGTCTGCCAGTGCGGATGTCATACAATTACTAAGCGTAGATCCCGGTGGAAATAACACGCTAAGGGGCAACAAAACATCCGGCCTGCCCTTTTATATCAAACCTATCATGAAATGGTTCTTTCCTCATCCAAGCCATGGCGCTTCGCTGCTCTACAATGCGGCCTTATCCCCAACCGGACACGAATCAGGTACATTTCTGGTGAAAAATAAAGCGACAGCGCTTCGCTTCACAGAGCAAGGCCCTGCTGTTTTAAAGCGGGTAAACGAGATTTATGAGCAGCGTTTTCGTACAACGCAGTCTGGAAAGACCATAATCACACGATCTTAATCATAATGGATGTTGTCCCTCATATTATCCAGGCCCTGATTCATAGGTGTAAACATAACGATACAATGTCGCGTGTGACATGTTACTGAATCTGGAGGGATCACTTCATGACCAAAGGACAGCAACCAAACGAAAAGCCGTTTATCATCCCGCAACCCATTCGCAGTGATGGCGCTGGTGGACCTGATCTGGGACCCAGAGACATCATGAGAGATATACAAAACCCAGATATGCTGGTACCTCCGGCAACCGATAACGGGTTATTGCCCAATCTGAGAATGTCTTTTTCCGATACCCATATGCAATTGAACCATGGGGGTTGGTCACGTGAAATCACCGTACGGGATCTCCCTATTGCCACTACACTGGCTGGTGTGAACATGAGCCTGACACCGGGAGGTGTACGGGAATTGCACTGGCATCAACAATCCGAGTGGGCCTATATGATCTGGGGAACGGCAAGAATCACTTCGGTAGATCAGAACGGACGTAATTTTATTGCGGATGTTGGGCCTGGCGATCTCTGGTTTTTCCCCAAAGGTCTGCCCCATTCCATTCAGGGACTGGAGGATGGTTGTGAATTTCTGCTTGTGTTTGATGACGGGTCCTTCTCCGATCTGAACACGTTATCCATATCCGATTGGTTTGCCCATACCCCACCAGAGGTATTGTCTGTCAATTTCGGCGTGCCCGAATCCGCTTTTCAGTCAATGCCGAAGGAACAGGTCTACATTTTCCAAGATACCGTCCCGGGTTCCATCGAGAGCCAGGAAGTTCAGTCGCCATATGGTACCGTTCCTCTCACATTCAAACACCGATTGCTGGCCCAGGAACCACTCATTACCCCCGGCGGAAGCGTCCGGATTGTCGACTCCACCAACTTCCCCATCTCAACTACCGTTGCAGCCGCACTCGTTGAGATCCGACCTGGCGCCATGCGTGAACTGCACTGGCATCCCAATGCAGATGAATGGCAATACTATCTGACAGGACAAGGGAGAATGACTGTCTTTGGAGGCAATGGCATTGCTCGCACATTTGACTATCGGGCTGGAGATGTCGGATATGTTCCTGTCGCAATGGGACACTATATACAAAATACCGGCACAGACACTTTATGGTTTTTGGAGATATTCCGAAGTGATCGATTCGAGGATGTATCGCTGAATCAGTGGATGGCGTTAACCCCGCGGGATCTGGTCCGTGACAATCTGAATGCGCCGCCTGAGTTGCTCGATGCCTTGCGTAAAGTAAAATGGCCTGTCGTTTAATTTAGTATGCATATCTATCATTTAAGCTGAATTGGGGTAATTGTCAGAGAACCCCACTATATAAGGAGGAATATGAAAGATGAGAGCCGTTACGTTTCAGGGAATAAAGGACATTCAAGTCAAAGAGGTTGAAGATCCCAAACTGCAACAAAAGGATGACATTATCGTTCGTATTACTTCCACAGCTATATGTGGATCGGATCTGCATATTTATCAGGGAGCCTTGCCTGCTGCCAAAGATTACGTTATCGGTCATGAACCGATGGGCATTGTAGAAGAAGTAGGCCCAGAAGTGACACGTGTGAAGAAGGGGGACCGCGTGGTCCTGCCTTTTAACATCGCTTGTGGTGAATGCTTCTATTGCAATCATGACATGGAGAGCCAGTGCGATAATTCCAATGGTAATCCGGATATTCATACAGGTGGATATTTTGGATTCACCGAACGTTACGGAAATCACCCCGGAGGTCAGGCAGAATTATTGCGTGTTCCCTACGGAAACTTCACTCCGTTTGTGATTCCTGAATCCTGTGAACTTGAAGATGAAGCTTTATTATTCCTGTCCGATGTTCTTCCAACCGCATATTGGAGCGTGGAGAATGCCGGAGTTAAACCGGGAGATACGGTTACTGTACTCGGTAGTGGACCCATTGGGCTGATGACGCAGAAGTTCGCCTGGATGAAAGGTGCCAAACGTGTTATTGCTGTGGATCGCCTGCCCTATCGACTGGAGAAAGCCAAACGTTTGAATGATGCAGAGATCTTTAATTTCGAAGATTACGATGATATGGGTGAGCACATTCGCGAGATTACACAAGGCGGAACCGACGTTGTTATCGACTGTGTAGGTATGGATGGTAAAAAGAACATGCTGGAAGAAATCGGACAGAAGCTGAAACTTCATGGCGGTTCACTAAGTGCGATCGAAATCGGCATGAAGGCCATTCGCAAATTCGGTACACTCCAACTTACGGGTGTATATGGCTCTTCCTACAACATGTTTCCGTTAGGCAATCTGTTTGAACGCAATATCAACCTCAAAATGGGACAAGCTCCTGTAATACATTACATGCCTGAATTGTTCCGCAAAATCACTGCTGGTGAATTCGATCCAACGGAGATCATCTCCCATCGAATTTCACTGGAGAATGCAAGCGATGCATACCGCATTTTCAACGATCATGAAGACGAATGTACCAAAGTTATACTAAAACCCTGAACCGTCGCTTTGACTATAAATATGCAGAATAAAACAAGCAGAACTACCTGTTCAAGGTACTCTGCTTGTTTTATTTTATCGACATTCATCCTTTAACTCTTTCATAAACTGCTCAGCTAAATCGTTTGTTTTACCTAATCAGACATGAGTCGGTTTAATCGCTTGGATATACACACTTTCTCCTTGGAAGCTGTCGAGCTTCCCGTTCGTTGTCACTTCAAAATTGAAAAATTTTCTGATGATGGACGGTGCACTCAACATGCTTGCTTCAAGTTCCCTTCTCTCCCGTTCCGGCAGTGCCGCACGGTTACACCACTCTTCAAACTTAAAACGCTTCTGGAAGGAAACCATCGTTTCCATTCGGAAGCCGGCATACTCCAGCATATGAATCCATTCCGTCTTGCGCCATGCTCGAACATGGCTTGCATCTCGGCACTTCTCCACTTCATTGTAAAACTGGTCATTCTCATCACGTTCAGGTGCCACGTTGTCAATGAATAACAACCTTCCACCGGGCTTCATAACTCGTAATGCCTCATGAACAAACGAAGAAACGTCCGGAAAATGGTGAGCAGCGATTCGGCAGGTCACAAGGTCATAGATATCATCATCGAATGGCAGCTTCTCTGCATCCCCGGCAACAAAATCTACATTACGGTGTCCATTGCCCTGGATAAATGCTTCAGCTACCTGAAGCATTTCTTCCGTTAGATCGAGGGCTGTCACCCGCTGAACAAGTGGAGCCAATGCATTAGCGACATGCCCTCCTCCAGTGGCGATATCCAGCACGTTCATATCCGGAGTGGCTTGAGATGAAGCCACGAGCAACGCGAGATCCTCACCTTTGGCATGCCCCGCACTCGTCACATATTTACCTGCATTTTTCGCAAACTGCTTCTGCACCTGACTTTTAATTACATCAGACATTCCAATTCCTCCTGCATAAGTTTCATTAGACGAAACATAGTTTCAAAATATAATTATATTTATTTTACCACAGATGAATGTAAAAGCTAAATAAGCATTTTACACAAATCCGGAGGCAACTTTCCACTACCTAACAAAAAAGCTGAAATAAAAAACATCCCCCGAGTAAATTTCACCCAGGAGATGTTTCTTATATTTATTACTTCACAAGCGTTGGTGACTTCTTCCACAGTCCCAGAATCAGACCGGAGATCACAGAACCAATCGCAACAGCGAGCAGGAACAATAATGCGTGGTTCGCCAGTGCTGCAACAAAGATCCCGCCGTGCGGAGCTGGTACATTAATGCTCCACAGTTGTGTCAATCCGCCAGCAACAGCGGAACCCAGAATACAAGAAGTCAATACACGCAATGGATCAGCCGCAGCAAATGGAATTGCACCTTCTGTAATGAAAGAGAATCCAAGTACATAGTTAGTCAAGCCTGATTTGCGTTCTTGCTCTGTAAATTTGGATTTGAAGAATGTTGTTGCAAGTGCAATCGCCAGAGGAGGCACCATACCGCCTGCCATTACCGCTGCCATCCATGCACCGTCTGTGTTACCACTGGATGTGAATACACCAATGGCGAACGTGTAAGCCGCTTTGTTGAACGGTCCACCCATATCGATGGACATCATACCGCCAAGCAGCAAGCCCAACAATACCGCATTACCTGTACCCAGATTACCCAGTGCATCTACAAGCCATGTGTTCAGGGAACCAAAGATTGGATCAAAGACATAGAAACTGATGGCACCTACGATCAGCAAGCCAAATACCGGATACAGCAAGATTGGTTTCAAGCCATCAATCGCTTTTGGCAATCCTTTGAACAACTTACGGAGACCAATAACTACATAACCCGCCAGGAAACCGGCAGCCAAACCACCAAGGAAACCGGCGTTTGAGTTAACTGCCATCAATCCACCGACCATACCAGGCATCAGGGCCGGGCGATCACCAATACTCATCGCGATAAATCCGGCAAGTACCGGAATCAGGAAGTGGAACGCACCTGTTCCGCCACCGATCGTTTGAAGCAGTTGCACAATCGGATTCTCAGGGCTAGCAAGCTGTTCGAACAAGAAGGAGATTGCTAGCAGGATACCGCCACCTACAACGAATGGCAGCATATGCGAGATACCATTCATCAGATCTTTATAGATTTTGCTACCTACACTAATCTTACCAGTGCTTGCGCCCTCTTCCTTGGCATTTCCGCCTTGGCTGCGATAGATCGGTGCATCACCGTTAACGGCCTTGCGAATCAGCTCTTCGGATTTACGGATTCCATCACTCACCGGTCTTTGCAATACCGGTTTGCCATCGAAACGTGCCATCTCCACATTTTTGTCTGCGGCAACGATAACCCCTTTAGCACGAGCGATCTCATCAGCAGTGAGAACATTCTGCGCTCCTTCAGAGCCGTTTGTCTCTACGCGAATATTAATGCCCATTTCCTGAGCTTTCTTTTTAAGTGCATCTTCAGCCATAAACGTATGCGCTATACCAGTTGGACATGCTGTAACCGCAACAACAAAATCTTCCGAATTGGCATTACCTACAATCACACCAGAAGTATTCTGTTGCTGACCAGTAGTAGAAGCGGATGCGGCATTTGCTTCTTTTTCAGCTTTTGCTTTTTCTTTGGCTGCTTCCTTCTCAGCTGCTTCTGCCTGTTTGGCATCAAACAATGCACTAACTTCAGCAGGTGTATCTGTACTCATCAATTGTGAGATGAAATCGCTATCAATCAACAACCTGGAAAGAGCTGCAAGCGTACGCAGATGAGTATTACCTGCGCCTTCTGGAGCCGCAATCATGAAGAACACATGAGCTGGCTGATCATCCAACGCTTCAAAATCAAGCCCTTTTCTACTCTTGGCAAATACAACTGTTGGTTCGTTCACCGCTGTTGTTTTGGCATGTGGCATTGCAATTCCGCCACCGATACCTGTGCTGGATTCAGCTTCTCTTTTATAGATCATTTCCTTGAACAGGACCGGATCATTGATTCGCCCGCTTCGGTTCAGGCTTGCAATTAGTTCATCAATAGCCTCAGCTTTGGTTGTGGCTTGCAGGTCCATGATCATCGTTTCCTGGATCATCAAGTCTGTTATTCTCATCTTGGTACACTCCCTTAAGTTCAGTCGGCCTGCCTAGGCAGGCCTCACTACATTACAATTACAGTAAAAACCTTTTATATGGCCGTTAGACTAAATCGTCGTAATGGTTACTTGATTACGCAATTCATCAATCAATTCACGTGTTGCCAGATCATCCGAGAACGCAGTTGCGCTTCCAGATGCAACCCCTGTGCGGAAAGCTTCAAGCAAATCTCCGCTCTGTACATAGGTGCCTACGAATCCGCCAATCATGGAGTCACCGGCACCAACCGAGTTTTTCACAGTGCCTTTTGGCACATTCGCATGATGAACTTCCGCTTTGGTAATGAATAGTGCACCCTCACCTGCCATGGAGATCAACACATGTTTAGCACCGGCTTCCAGCAACTTACGCCCGTATAACACCAGTTCCTCGCGAGTATCAATCGTTACACCGAATAGTTCGGCCAGTTCATGATGATTTGGCTTCACCAGCAATGGTGCATGTTCAAGAGCTTCCATTAACGCAGGGCCAGTTGTATCAATCACAAATTCGGCACCCGTTTGCTTGCATACTTTAATGAGACGATCATAAAAATCCGTTCCAAGTGAAGGCGGTACACTTCCGGAGAGAATGACAATATCTCCTTTTTCCAACGAAGATAATTTGTGAAGCAACTGCTCCGCCTCTTCGGCACCGATTGCAGGTCCAAGACCATTAATCTCTGTCTCTTCTCCATGCTTCAGCTTGATGTTAATACGAGTATCGTCTGCAATCGTGACAAAGTCTGTCCGAATGTTATCTTCTTGTAACTTGTCATTAATGAAACGTCCTGTGAATCCACCAAGGAAACCAATAGCCGTGTTATCTGCTCCAAGTTGATTCAGTATGCGAGAGACATTAATGCCTTTGCCGCCAGGGAGCTTCAAATCCCGATTCATTCGATTCAATCCGCCAAGCTTCAGCTCATCCACTTCCACGATGTAATCAATGGACGGGTTAAGTGTTATCGTATATATCATCGTTATCCCTCAATTATTTTAGTTTTCTGGGCGATTCCAGGCCGCCAATGTTCTGGCATCTGCTCGGTAATCAAATCGGCCTCCTCCAAATCAAACAATTTGGCAAAAGTAATTTCCCCTATTTTGCTTGAATCAGCCAGCACATAAGATTTTCCCGACAATTGATGTGCACGCCTTTTAATCAAGGCTTCCTCCGGATCCGGTGTTGTATACCCCATTTCGGGATCAACTCCGTTGCTTCCAAGAAAACATTTATCAAAACGGAAATTATCCATGTTCTGTAATGCGATACTGCCAATGACTGCTTTTGTATGAATTTTCATCATACCTCCGAGCAAATAACTGCGAATACGCTTGCTTACCAAAGCTTCAACATGTGAAAGTCCGTTGGTAACTACCGTTACGTCTTTAGCTTCAATAAAAGGAATCATGGCTAACGTTGTCGTTCCTGCATCCAGATAAATGCATTCGCCATTTTCGATCTCCTGTGCAGCCAAACGGGCAATCGTCGTTTTTTGTTGAATGTTTTTGAACGTTTTTTCTTCCATGCCCGGTTCCAGCGTTTTTTCATTCACTAGTGCGGCACCGCCGTGGATGCGTTTGAGCATCTGACGACTCTCCAGATCGATCAAGTCACGCCTAATCGTTGATTCAGAAGCACCCAACACATCAACAAGCTCTTGCAATTTCACAATTCCCTGTAAATGTAAGCGCTCTATAATTGCAGTATATCGTTCTTCAGTCAGCATCTTCATTCCTCCAACTGCTTCTATAGTATCATAATATCCTCAAAAAACAACCACTTTCATTCAAAATAATTTAAAATCATTCAAAAACCCGCATCTTTCGACTTATTTTCTTGTCCAATTGTATCGAAGGTGGTGACCTGACTTACTTCATGTTCTTAAAGTTGGAATTCCGTGCCCTTCAAATCTCCATTAAAAACCCTGCAGCGTCCAGCGCTTGATGAGCAGCGTTGCAGGATTTTGCTTTTCACGGGAATTTCATGCGCGTTTATGACTCTACAACCATTTCATCCGGTTTGGGTTTAAGCCATTTGCCCTCTTCATTAATAAAAGCGCCCTTGAAGCGGCCCATCTCCAATTGTTCTATCAACCGCTCCTCATCCATGACCAGAATCTCAGCAAGCTGCCCCGAGGTGTAATAATCAGCGGGATTGTAATCAAGCAGTACTGGAACAGACGTATCATATAGTTCTTTGATCAGATTCTCAAAGGAATGCCGACCGAGATTCTCCATGTCTCTATAAAACTGCAAATGTTGGGACACCATATTACGGAAAGATTTATTCTCCAGATGCATCCACAACGTATTGCAGGCCTGGACACTCATATGATTTTGTTCCACATCGTAAAATTGAACTTCTTCAATCTTCATGTATCTCTCTTGAAATGCAACGATTTTAATCAAAGGTACATTTCGTTTACGCGACGCTTTCTTCAAATGAGCTCTAAATTGCTCATAGTTCATTTCATTCATCTATTATCCCTGCCTTTAACATGTTCCAACCGACATTTTACAACAAATTAAAGGCAAGTGTAACCTTCATCATATGAAAAACAAAAAAACGTGCAGCATCAGATGCCACACGTTCACAATATTATAGAATGCGATTACTCAGCGAGGGCACCACTTTTCACCCACGTAGCCGTAAATTCCTGTTCTTCATACGCATAGAATTGCTGCAAAATAATCTCCCGATCATCGAGGAACAACTGATCCGCTATAGCAGAGACCAGTTTCGGCACTGCACTCTTGGTCCCCGATATTGCCGATGCCGACAGACCACAGCTGGCAAGTGCAGAGTAGTTGAATACAAACAGTCCGTGCAACGTTTTCTCACCTTGTTCACTCCTGCTTGTCATTGCAAACCCGGAACTCAGGTATGGATGTGCGTCCAGCAACGCATTGCGATGCTCTGGCGGAGCCTGGTAACAGTCCTCCCAACGCGCGATGTACGGCTCCACAAGCTTCAGTTCAGGACGGAGTGCCGGATCACTGAGAAGACCTGTGCTAATAATCAGAAAATCAAACTCATATGCTCCCTGTGCGGAATGCACAATCGCGCCTTGGTCTGTTGCTTCTACACTTCGCCAA
The DNA here is from genome assembly GCF_047302515.1 of Paenibacillus amylolyticus. GTDB lineage: Bacteria > Bacillota > Bacilli > Paenibacillales > Paenibacillaceae > Paenibacillus > Paenibacillus amylolyticus_G. The sequence continues at coordinate 3,755,126 of NZ_CP168019.1, forward strand.
GGCGAATTCAAATGCAGTTCGAATCCAGGCCAGGCTGCCGCACGATTAAACGTATCATTGGTTGGGGGTTGATTGAATTTGAAGAAATGAGAGATCACTTCATATTTATCAGCAACCGGAAGAGCGTGGTATCGCTCGATCATACCGGATTGTTCCATCTGACGAATAGGATTAACACTTGGCAGTTGTTCCCGCCGTACAAATACATGAGCTTCCGCCACACCCGTGGCAAGGGCATAACTCGCATTATCGAATGCAGAAGCGCCGCCGCCAAGTACAGCTACCCTTTTACCTTTTAATTGATCAAAATCAATCGCTTCCGACGTATGGGCATACCGATCCCGAGGTAATCTATCCGCAATCATGGATGGCACATGCCACTCTCCACCACCTTGTATTCCCGTAGCAAACACTACTTTGCGAGCAAGTATGACATCCATCTGAGTTCCTGCCTTGTTCACATGAAGTCGATGTATTCCGTTCTCTATTGGCTCAACCAGCGTCAATTCTACCTCATTGAGCACAGGCAGATTCAGCACTTTCCGATACCAGCGTAAATAATTCATCCAGTCTCCACGCGGGATTTTATCTACCTCTTCCCAACCTTCGGGCCCTACCTGTGCTTCCCACCATGAGCGAAAGGTTAACGAGGGGATACCCAGATCGATGGAAGTCAGATGCTTGGGTGTGCGCAAAGTTACCATACGCGCATAAGTCTCCCAAGGACCTTCAAGCCCTGATGCATTCTCGTCAATGACGACAATATTGGAGATCCGTTCACGAAGAAGTCCAAATGCCGCCCCTAATCCACTCTGGCCTCCACCCACAATGACGACATCATAGACATGACCATCCGCATGTTCTCTTGGACGTACCCAGTTCGCGCCATCAAATGACAAATAAGCTAGATCATTCTTCACACGTTCATTCAAAGCTTCCAGGCTCATGATTCATCAACCCTTTCGAGATACATATATGAACTAGTCTTTCTTTGATCATTGGATGTGATATTGTTGTTAGTTATTTCGAGGATAATTGTGCTTTTTCTTTGTGTTCCTGAAATATATTAGCGTTATTATATGAGTTATCGGGGATCATTTGAAGTTGGCGGCAGCTTTATTGTCATCAACACTAAAAATATCTAACATGCTTGTTAATTCGCACGAAACCCTAATTGGATTATTGATGCAGTTCCTGCTGAACAGATGCTTTACAGAAAATAAAAAAGACAGACCAAGATGTAACCTTGGTCTGTCTTTTTAAAGGAATGCTATTGGCCGGCTTGTTCACGGCGCTGCAATTTTTCATTGGTTAATTTCTCAGGGGTCACATCATGCCCCAGTGGGTCCACAACGGATACTGCCAGCATGGTTGTCAGCACCTGACCTCGAATAGCCTGCAAATATTGTTTTCTGAGCTCCTGCTGCTCGCTTTTTTCTGCTTTTGTCAAACCGACGCTGCTGCGTTGTTTTCGACTTAATTCGTTAATGCGTCCCAAAATAGGAATCATGAAATCCACCTCACTTGTTAGTCCACTTTCCAAAAGATATTTCGAATATCTTCAAACTAACTTATTACAACTTTACGAATTTGTCCATAGGCGCATTCCGTTAAGAATTTTTTTCAGGTGATCTCATGCACAGACCACACAATGCCATTTGTAGCACTACTGCCCAGGTTCAACGTAATCGTCAACCCGTTTGCAGCATAGAACAGTCCAATCACATCTCCCGCACTCAATGCCACTTCTACCGCCAAAGTCACGGAACCGCTTCCCAGCACTGCCCGAAGTGTGAGTAGCGTAATCGCGACATTTAGGACGGGCAACAAACCACTGACAAGTGTCGTTACCGTAGGGGATGTTCTCTGTACAAGAAAGGCTGGGTTAACGCCAGCACCCAGAGATAGAGCAATCGCTGCAGTCGTTGCATAATTGATCGTGGCCACAATGGAGTATCTTCCGGTTACCGGGACGGTATAGTTTCCTGTGGTTGCATTGAAGTTGGCATTACCGTAATAAGGAGCCGTGGTCGTCCAGTTGGTTAACTGAGTGCTGGTTGCTGTCGAAAGTGTAGCCAGGAAGGCCGAGAACCCTTGTGTTGCAAAATTGGGGCCGGTTGGTCCAGTGGCTCCTGTCAAGCCCGTGGCCCCGGTTGCTCCTGTGATTCCTGTTGCTCCAGTAGCTCCGGTTGCACTCGTTACACCGGTTGCCCCAGTTGGTCCAGTCGGGCCCGTCGGGCCAGTTGGACCTGTGATGCCTGTAACCCCAGTAGTTCCCGTAACTCCGGCAACCCCAGTTGCACCTGTAGAACCAGTAGCTCCCGTAATGCCTGCTGTTCCGGTTATTCCTGTAACTCCTGTTGTGCCTGTGGCTCCTGATACACCTGTGAGCCCTGTAGCCCCAGCTGCTCCGGTCGCGCCAGTAATACCCGTGGTTCCTGTTGCTCCAGTCACACCTGTGATTCCAGTGGCTCCAGTCGTACCTGTGATTCCAGTGGCTCCAGTCGTACCTGTTGTACCCGTAACACCAGTTACGCCAGTTGTGCCGGTTATGCCAGTGGCACCCGTAATACCCGTTGCTCCAGTAGCCCCGGTGGTCCCCGTCACACCAGTCGTACCTGTGACCCCTGTTAGACCCGTCTCTCCTGTGGCACCAGTTGCTCCCGTCGTTCCAGTAAATCCTGTATTACCTGTAACCCCAGTAAGTCCAGTTACTCCTGTTGTGCCGGTACTTCCGGTGGTGCCCGTTGCACCTGTAGTTCCTGTAGCACCGGTCACACCTGTGATACCCGTAACTCCTGTTGTGCCTGTGGCTCCTGATACACCTGTGAGCCCTGTAGCCCCAGTTGCTCCGGTCGCGCCAGTAATACCCGTGGTTCCTGTTGCTCCAGTCACACCAGTGATCCCAGTGGCTCCAGTCGTACCTGTTGTACCCGTAGTTCCAGTCGCGCCGGTTACGCCAGTAACTCCCGTAGCTCCCGTTGCTCCAGTAGCCCCGGTGGGTCCCGTCACACCAGTCGTACCTGTGACCCCGGTTACACCCGTCTCTCCAGTTTGGCCAGTTGTGCCGGTGGCACCTGTAATTCCAGTAGCTCCAGTCACACCCGTAATGCCAGTTACGCCGGTCGTGCCGGTGGCTCCTGTTTCACCAGTAATACCCGTTGGACCGGTTGCCCCTGTAGCACCAGTCGTACCTGTAACTCCGGTTATGCCAGTCGCACCAGTGGCTCCGGTTGGCCCTGTTGTACCCGTAACACCAGTTACGCCAGTTGTGCCAGTTATGCCAGTGGCTCCAGTCGCGCCGGTTACGCCAGTAACTCCCGTAGTTCCCGTTGCTCCAGTAGCCCCGGTGGGTCCCGTCACACCAGTCGTACCTGTGACCCCGGTTACACCCGTCTCTCCAGTTTGGCCAGTTGTGCCGGTGGCACCTGTAATTCCAGTAGCTCCAGTCACACCCGTAATGCCAGTTACGCCGGTCGTGCCGGTCGTGCCGGTTGTTCCTGTTTCACCAGTAATACCCGTTGGACCAGTTGCCCCTGTAGCACCAGTCGTACCTGTGACTCCGGTTATGCCAGTCGCACCAGTGGCTCCGGTTGTACCTGTCGTGCCGGTAACGCCTGTTGCACCCGTCTCTCCTGTAATACCCGTGGTTCCCGTTGCTCCAGTCGTACCTGTTGTACCCGTAACACCAGTTACGCCAGTTGTGCCGGTTATGCCAGTGGCTCCAGTCGCGCCGGTTACGCCAGTAACTCCCGTAGTTCCCGTTGCTCCAGTAGCCCCGGTGGGTCCCGTCACACCAGTCGTACCTGTGACCCCGGTTACACCCGTCTCTCCAGTTTGGCCAGTTATGCCGGTGGCTCCTGTAATTCCAGTAGCTCCAGTCACACCCGTAATGCCAGTTACGCCGGTCGTGCCGGTCGTGCCGGTTGTTCCTGTTTCACCAGTAATCCCCGTTGGACCGGTTGCCCCTGTAGCACCAGTCGTACCTGTGACTCCGGTTATGCCAGTCGCACCTGTGGCTCCCGTTGTACCTGTCGTGCCGGTAACGCCAGTAACTCCCGTAGTTCCCGTTGCTCCAGTAGCCCCAGTGGGTCCCGTTACACCTGTCGGGCCAGTAACGCCTGTTACACCCGTCTCTCCAGTTTGGCCAGTTATGCCGGTGGCTCCTGTAATTCCAGTAGCTCCAGTCACACCCGTAATGCCAGTTACGCCGGTCTGGCCGGTTGTTCCTGTTTCACCAGTAATACCCGTTGGACCGGTTGCCCCTGTAGCACCAGTCGTACCTGTAACTCCGGTTATGCCAGTCGCACCTGTGGCTCCGGTGGGTCCTGTCGTGCCGGTAACGCCAGTAACGCCAGTAACTCCCGTAGATCCGGTCGCCCCTGTCGTTCCTGTTGTACCCGTAACACCAGTTAAGCCAGTTGTGCCAGTGGCTCCAGTCACGCCGGTTACACCAGTAACTCCCGTAGTTCCCGTTGCTCCAGTAGCCCCGGTGGGTCCCGTTACACCTGTCGGGCCGGTAACGCCTGTTACACCCGTCTCTCCTGTAATACCCGTGGTTCCTGTTGCTCCAGTCGTACCTGTTGTACCCGTAACACCAGTTGTGCCAGTTATGCCAGTGGCACCAGTCGCGCCGGTTACACCAGTGGCTCCGGTTGTACCTGTTTCACCAGTAATACCCGTTGGACCGGTTGCCCCTGTAGCACCAGTCGTACCTGTGACTCCGGTTATGCCAGTCGAGCCGGTTACGCCAGTAACTCCCGTAGATCCGGTCTCCCCAGTCGTACCTGCAACCCCTGTTATACCGGTTTCCCCAGTAGCTCCGGTCGCACCGGTTGGTCCCGTTACACCTGTCGTACCGGTAGCGCCTGTTACACCCGTCTCTCCTGTAATGCCCGTGGTTCCTGTTGCTCCAGTAGCCCCGGTGGTCCCCGTCACACCAGTCGTACCTGTGACCCCTGTTAGACCCGTCTCTCCAGTTTGGCCAGTTGTGCCGGTGGCACCTGTAATTCCGGTAGCTCCAGTCACACCCGTAATGCCAGTTACGCCGGTCGTGCCGGTTATTCCTGTGTCACCAGTAATACCCGTTAGACCGGTTGCCCCTGTAACTCCTGTAAATCCAGTTACCCCAGTAATTCCAGTAGCACCAGTCGGCCCGGTTACGCCAGTTATTCCTGTGGAACCCGTACTCCCCGTTGCTCCTGTAACTCCAGTCGTACCTGTGACTCCGGTTATGCCAGTCGCACCAGTGGCTCCGGTTGGTCCTGTTGGTCCTGTCGTGCCGGTAACGCCTGATACACCCGTCTCTCCTGTAATGCCCGTGGCTCCAGTTAATCCCGTAACACCAGTTGGACCATTGAATCCTGTTAGACCTGTTTCCCCTGTGATGCCAGTTGTGCCCGTTGCTCCAGTCGTACCGGTTGGTCCTGTGAACCCTGTTTCTCCAGTTACACCTGTCGTTCCGGTAATTCCTGCTATGCCACTAACTCCTGTTGCACCTGTAATCCCCGTTTCTCCAGTTGATCCCGTCACACCAGTCGTACCTGTCACCCCTGTTGGACCTGTAGCTCCAGTAGTTCCGGTTGCACCAGTAATTCCTGTGGCTCCTGTTACACCAGTAACTCCCGTGATACCCGTTGCCCCAATCGTACCTGTTGATCCTGTTTCACCAGTATTCCCTGTTAGTCCTGTAGTGCCTGTCGGACCGGTTATACCAGTAACTCCAGTCGTACCTGTGCTCCCAGTTAGACCCGTCTCTCCAGTGACGCCTGTTGCTCCTGTCGCACCAATTGTACCCGTAACGCCAGTTAAGCCGGTCATGCCGGTTGGCCCTGTTTCTCCGGTGACCCCCGTTATGCCCGTAGCTCCGGTAATACCAGTTGAACCAGTAGAACCCGTGAGTCCTGTCGCGCCAGTTACACCAGCAATTCCTGTTGTGCCACTAACTCCGGTTGCACCTGTAGCCCCAGTTAGACCCGTTTCCCCGGTGACACCTGTGACTCCTGTTAGCCCCGTCTCTCCAGTTGCACCAGTTGTTCCGGTTGCGCCGGTTACTCCCGTGGAACCTGTACTTCCTGTTTCTCCAGTCGCACCTGTTGGGCCAGTTACACCAGCTGTACCCGTGGTTCCTGTGATCCCAGTCGCACCAGTGGCCCCGGTCGCTCCCGTAATTCCCGTCGTTCCGGTTACGCCAGTCACTCCCGAGATACCTGTAATTCCGGTTGCTCCAGTCGCTCCTGTCGTGCCTGTGAATCCTGTTAGTCCCGTTTCCCCAGTGACACCAGTCAGTCCGGTAGCTCCGGTCACGCCTGTGATACCCGTGGTTCCAGTAAAGCCAGTTAGTCCAGTTGTACCTGTAATCCCTGTGGCTCCGGTCTCACCGGTGATTCCGGTTACCCCTGTTAACCCTGTCGTTCCTGTTGGACCGGTAACTCCCGTTAGTCCTGTGAACCCTGTTTCTCCAGTTACACCTGTCGTCCCGGTGTTTCCTGTAGCACCCGTAATTCCGGTAGCTCCGGTAATTCCTGTTGTGCCACTAACTCCGGTTGCACCTGAAATCCCCGTTTCTCCAGTTGCGCCAGTTGATCCCGTCACACCTGTCGTTCCTGTGACCCCTGTTTGACCTGTATCTCCAGTAGTTCCAGTTGCTCCAGTAATTCCTGTGGCTCCTGTTACACCAGTATTGCCGGTTATGCCTGTAACTCCCGTAGTACCGGTCGTACCTGTTATGCCAGTAACGCCGGTTGTACCTGTACTTCCCGTTGCCCCTATCGCCCCAGTAGATCCTGTAGCACCTGTAACTCCGGTGGTACCCGTTTCTCCAGTAGCCCCGGTGGGTCCTGGCACACCAGTCGTACCTGTGACTCCGGTTGTGCCAGTGGCACCAGTTGCTCCGAACGCACCTGTACTGCCTGTAAATCCAGTAATACCTGTTGCACCTGTTATTCCAGTCGTTCCTGTTGTGCCCGCAATTCCAGTAACGCCAGTTATACCTGTAACGCCAGTTAATCCGGTTGTACCTGTTGGTCCTGTTTCACCCGTATTACCTGTTATTCCAGTACTTCCTGTAGTTCCTGTTTCGCCAGTGCCCCCGGTGGGCCCCGTTAGACCAGTCGTACCTGTAACTCCTGTTAGCCCCGCCTCACCAGTACTTCCTGTCGCTCCGGTGAATCCTGTCAAACCAGTCGTGCCGGTCGCACCTGTACTGCCCGTAAATCCAGTAATCCCTAAAGCACCAGTATTTCCAGTAACGCCAGTGATGCCTGTCGTGCCTGTTGCGCCGGTTGCTCCCGTCACACCAGTTAATCCAGTTGCCCCCGTAGTGCCTGTTGTTCCAGAAGTACCAGTGCTTCCTGTAACTCCAGTCTCACCTGTAATACCTGTTAGGCCCATCTCTCCAGTGACGCCAGTCGCTCCGGTCGCACCAGTAAATCCTGTCGTTCCTGTGTTGCCTGTTTCTCCAGTAGTACCAGTTGCGCCAGTTAGTCCAGTCGTACCTGCTGTACCCGTAACACCAGTAACTCCCGTAGACCCGATCCCCCCAGTGCGGCCTGTCGTACCAGTAAGTCCCGTTTCCCCAGTGGCACCAGTTGCGCCGATCGCACCTGTTATCCCTGTCGTGCCGGTTATGCCAGTATTTCCAGTTGGACCCGTAGTTCCCGTTGCTCCTATCTCCCCAGTAAATCCTGTAGCACCTGTAACTCCGGTGATACCTGTCTCACCGTTTGGGCCGGTCGCGCCCGTAGTACCTGTCGTTCCAGTTACGCCACTGACTCCTGTGATACCTGTGGTTCCAGTAATACCAGTTGTTCCTGTTGCTCCGGACGGGCCTGTGATTCCAATTTCGCCAGTACTTCCAGTTAATCCAGTCGCACCCGTAATACCTATTAGACCCGTCGCTCCGGTTGGGCCAGTCGAACCTGTCACTCCCGTGAATCCTGTTTCACCAGTAGTTCCAGTTAGTCCCATCACACCAATACCAGTTGGACCAGTTGCTCCAGTGAACCCTGTAGCCCCAGCTAATCCAGCAACTCCAGTTGGACCTGTAAAGCCGGTTATACCGGTATTTCCTGTAGTACCGGTCATGCCTGTAACACCAAATCCGGTAATTCCAGTTGCCCCGGTTGTTCCTGTGACTCCAGTTGATCCAGTTCCAGTCGCACCTGTAGCTCCTGTACTTCCTGTAGATCCAATTGCTCCCGCCTCACCCGTTGGACCGGTCGGACCTGTAACTCCTGTAGTTCCAGTCAAACCTGTGGTGCCCATCAGTCCGGTAGTTCCTGTTGCACCTGTGACTCCAGTTATTCCGGTACTTCCCGTGGTTCCAGTTACTCCGGTCCGTCCTGTTAAAATGGTTGCTCCCCATATGCCGGGATACCCAGGGTCTCCGGTTAACCCAGTAGCACCTGTTGCTCCAGTGAATCCTCTCATTCCTTGATAACCCCGTGGGCCGCGAAGGAAAGGAATCCTGTGACTTTTCTTTTTTTTGCATTTACGTCTGCTTTTCTTACAAGACTTACTCTTCTTCTTTGGGATAGAGTGCTTTTTTGATTTTTTTGCTTTCCGTTTACCTGTACTGATTAAGGAAATTTTGCGTTTCCTTTTGGACATACCGCTCACAAGAAAATCCCCCCTCCTCGTACACCAAGTCAATTCTCCGCATTTTACAATAGTACACTCTATGCCCGGGACTAGCTTTGTGCGCCCCCTATTCAATATACCTATAAAACCTTCGAAATTAGTGATCAATCAATTACTTTTCTCCAAAAAATATATTCCCCATCTACTCCCCCTGCAACTCCAACTCCTTAATCGTCAACTTAATTCCTTCCTCAAAAGATGTTGCCACAACCGGGCCAATCCGTTCCTCATACTTCTGTCTACTCAAGATCAGGGGTTCCTCGGTCAGATATAACATTTCTACAATTTCTTTCATAACGGGTACACCTAGTCCAATCACCGACAATCCCACTTTTCCTAATGCCATCACAGGTTTGCTTCTTCCCGCAGCCTTCTGTGCCATACGCACAATCTCATGACCCGAGATGATCCCCGATCCAGGAATGTTCCAGTTCTGTCCATACGTCATCTCTCTGCTTGCCAGCTCCACCACCATGACCGCAGCATCCGGTAAATAAATATACTCTCTCGGTACCTTCATATTTCCGATAAAAAAAGCCATCTTACCTCTTGCTATCGCTTCAAGCGTTGAGCCCAGATAGGAAGCTTGATTAGCCGATGGGCCATAATAATCTGGCAAACGAACGATCATCACCTGAGCTCTGCTCCAACTTGTGCTGAATAACATCTGTTCATAGGCAAGTCGTGTCTTGCCTTTACGGGTATGTGGCTGTTTCGGATGTTCTTCGGTTACCTCGTTCATTTGTCTTCTACCATAGGGATAAATTCCATCCATTACAACCACGTTCAGACCCAAGTGTTCTGCCGCTACCATTACGGATTCGCCTAGCGGAATCAGCTTGCTCTCCATCTCGTTATACGGGACGTTCGCACAATGAAACAGGACATCCGCTTCCTGGGAAAAAGCAATAATATCGTCCGGCCGAAATGCATCTCCCACTGCGATTTGCAGGTGATCTGGAGACCCCAACTTTACCGCAAGTTGCTCCAGTTTTTGATGGGAGCGCCCAAATGCAATTGTAGAAATTCCCCGTTTAATCAATTCTTCCGTAATTGCTGCACCTGTTCCACCTGTCGCTCCAATCACAATAGCTCTTTTCATCGTAGATCGACCTCTTTCATCCATTTAGTTATTGATCAATCACTTACCTAAAAACAATATAAACCATAATTAGTGATTGATCAATAACTAAAATATAAAAAGGGACTTTACCTCCCTCTCTATCGTTCCTTCAGCTCCGGCATATCCAGTGCATTAGATACATTACACAACATCCCGATTGCCAGAAAAATCATGGTTCTTTTTAGTGGTTCAGCAATTCCTGCAACGGTAAAAGCTTCCAGTACCATGCTTCGTACATCACTAATGCCTTTTTGCATGGCCTGACGAATGACTTCTTCACGGATTGTTTGTGCCTGCATCTGAAGCAAAATCTCGCTCTTGTGTGCTTCCAGAATCTTATCATAGGCTTCAATTAGATCATTCTCTAACTGATCTGGTGTCGCCGTCTCCACCACAATTCGAAACGAATCAATCACCCGTGTCCATGAGACCTCGATTGCAGTTAATAATAAAGCTTCTTTTGTTTTGAAAAAACGAAATATATACGGCTGTGAGATCTGTGCCCGTTCAGCCACCTGGGCTGTAGTCGCACGATAATAGCCAATTTCCGCGAAGACGTCAATTGCTGCAGAGATAATATCATTTCGCCGGTTAACTGACGCTGCTGTAACTTTAGCCATGATAATCCGTCCTCCAATAGTTAGTAATTAATTGATCAATAGCTTGAAGTATAACGAATACTATCCCTCAATGCAAAGGTATCGTGACCGTGTACAAAGCCAACAAACCCGCAGACGCTGGCTCAAGCCGCTGCAGGTTGTGTAGCTTGTCGATCATAGATTCTATCCACTGGAAACCGAAGAGAACACGGATTGTCTGAAACAGATTCGTACTATGCAATACAAGAGTGTCTGTGAGTTCACTGCTGGAGAAGTTTGCGCAATCGGGATTCCGAATCCAGCTTCGGACAACTGTTACAATATGCATGTGCGTGACTGCCGCTCCCAACCTGATATGCCAAACAACAATATCGGCGTATGAGGAACGGCGGTCCCTGCCAACCGGAATGTTCGAAGCGCTGCAGCTCATTGGCAAATGTACATGCATTATCGTTTTGCCGATCCAGCCAGAGGCTTTGATCTGCTTGAATCTTTGCAAGCCGTTCATCTGTCTTCCATATGCTCTGATCATTGATCATACGTGCATACAGTTGTTGCACATTATGCGCAACTAAAGACCACATCACCTTATCGCTCGCTCCTGTACCAACGGCTACTGCTCGCAGGACAGGTTCCAGATGTAACAGCATTCTGTTCTTGAGCAAGTGGCTCTCTGACCTGCGCTGAACAGGATCTCCCCCCTCCAACAAGGAGCTCTTCAGCCGAGTCTCATATTGCATGCCACCTGCTCCATTCAATTCAAACCGCACATCATCGTCTGCAACGCTAAGTATAGTATCGTATAGACTGAAAGCTGAGATTACGGACATAACAAATATGGAGTAACGTTTGGCAAAAAGTGTACCGACGGCCACACTTCCTTTGCCGGCCAATTGAAGCCCTTGCTGCACAGCCTGTTCACGCAATATCAAGTTTCGTTTCTCTTCATTCAGCAGATCTTTCACATGGAAAGGATACTTGGAATCATCACAAGTCGCTTGGATCGTCGTCACAAAAAATTGCTGTAACGCTTCCGACATCTCTGAATAATCATGTCTTGGATAACGTCTCATCTATTAATCATGTCTTCAACTTCGTTGATAATCTCGCTTCGCCCAATTGCTCCCCAGCCCTTAAACAACCAGAACGAATCTGTCGTATAGACCTGATCTGCACCAACAGCCGGTACTCCCTTCCAGAGTGAGCTTGCATTGATGTTGTTTAAATACTCATCGGCATTTGGGTCAATCTCCAGAACTACAAAATCAGCATCCACATCTGCAATTTTCTCCATGGACAAGTCCTCACGTTGTTCGGCAGGTGTCACAGTCGTTGGCACAAATCCAAGATCATGATACAAAAGTGTGTTGGTTGGATGTCCTTTTGCCGCGTATATTTGCAAGGTCTTCTCTCTTACACGCAGATAAGCCAACTTTTTTTGATCCAGTTGTTCGATCTTCGCTTTTAATTGCTTCGCCTGCTGCTCTACCTCGGCTATCTTTTCTTTTGCCAGATCCACTTTGTTGTACATCCCGGCAATGGTCAACAGATCCTGTGTCCAATATGTTGTATCATCAACATAATCCAGCCATTCAGTACCAAGTACAATCGTCGGAGCGATTTTCTCCAACTGATCATACGTACTCTCCGCAGTTCGACTCTCAATAACGATGACATCCGGATCAATCTGAAGGATAGCCTCCAGGTTAGGACTGTCTGCGGACCCTACCGTTGGAATGCCGGCAAGCTGATCTGCAAAGTAAGGCAAATAATCTCCTCCGTAACGAACTTCTACATTAACGCCTGCTGGTTTCTCTCCAATCGTCAACATGTGATCGATGTAAGCAGCAGATAATACCACCATACGCTCTATTTTTTGCGGTATAACCGCTGTTCCTTTAAGATGCTCAATCGTTTGTGTACCACTCTCTTCCACAGGTGTATCCTGTTGCGGAGGCGTTGCTTCTGTTACTTCTGATGCCTTGCTACATGCCGTCAGAACGAGCACAAGCAGGGCCAAAAGTATCATCGTTGCTGCTCTCTGTCTTACCATTTGTAGTAAATCCCCTCTACTATTTAATAATAATAATCATTATCACTATAGTAGGGAAAAGCGTACAGGCTTACCATGGATTATTCCACTCTATTCTCTTGCACAATATCACCGTAAAGTAACCCCAAGTTGCTCTGCCACATATCGCATGGCCCACATGCGTCCGGTGGGACCCAGCGCTTTGAAGAAAATATCTCCTGCATTATATACATGGCCTTCTTGAACAGCCTTTAATGCCAACCATGTACTGGATTGCTGTAATTGCCTCAGTTGAGCACGTGCCTCTTCTGTGGGATCGACCATTACAAACATATGATCCGCGTCGTATAACTGCAAATCGCAAACTTTACTCTCTACAGCCCACTGTTGTTCCGGAAAATCACGAGGCAAATAAAATCCCAGATCATCATACAATAGGGCCCCTGTCTGGTTGTTCAATCCATACATTCGGTAGAAATGAGAAGTCACCCGGATGAACATGGCACTCTGTTTCCCCCACCTCGATTGAATGCGCCCTCGAAGAACCCGGCTCAGTTCAGCATGTTGTTCAATCCACTGTACAGCCTGTTCGGTGCGGCCCATAATGTCCGCCATATACAGAAGCCTCTCCCCAAAATGGTTGGTGTGCTCCAGCATGGTGGTAGGCGCGATACGATGCAGGGAGTCATTTGGCTCCAAACGATCACTTGTAATGATCAGGTCCGGTTGGACTCGTCTCAAATCATCATAGTTCTGATTGAAGCTATCCAGGATAAGTCCCTGATGACTGTGTGCTTGAAGCGCAGGTATGGCAACATGACGAGCTACCCTCTGACCATAGGATAAAGCGGATACTGGCCTCAAACCGAGCGTTATCACATAATCGTCCAACCCGTAATACAAGGTGGCAATGCGATTCACTTTATTTTTCATATACAACGTTGGGGCGATTCCTTCGTTTTTCTTGAAGACTCTGCTGAAATAGTGCTCGTCCTTATAACCCACTTGCTCCGCAATTTCCTTGATTTTATCAGAAGAAAATAACAGTTGCTTGGCCTTTGCCATACGTAGTTTCAGTATATATTCAATCGGGGTCATATTTAATTGTCGTTTGAATGTTCTTATAAAATGATTCACACTAAGCCCTGCCATGCGGGCCATCTGATCAATTCGAATGTCTTCCATATATTGATGCGTCATATAATCAAGTGCCAAATCCATCCCCGCTACAGGGGGAGTAGCTTCTTTCACGTGTATCATTAACTGAATCAACAACTGATGCAAAAGATGTTTCCTGCGTGTCTTTTCCAGACTCGTAAACGAGTGTTTTCCACTCATCAGGGTATCCATCATCTCCTGAATATCACGTGTATTGGAAGGAACATTAAGTTTGCCCGTCACAGGGAGACCCAATGCCTCGGTATGCCAAGCATTCCGATGCCGGGTAAGTGTAACACAGGAAAATAAAATGATCTGATATCGGACAGGTGCTTCCATATCCGTCTGAAACTCCACATGCATTCCTGGCTTCAACAAAAACCACTCGTCTTGAGACACCGTATGTACAATGTTATCCATAGACAAAGATCCCTTGCCAGCGATGACCCTGCAAATGGCGAACCTTTTCCAGATCCGACGCTGAACAGCCCCCGGATTGCTAGAGTAATGGCAGACGTGGACAGCAGAGAAATGTAGTTGCTCCAGTTGTTTGATCCAATCATTTTCCTCCATGATGACGTCACCTCCCTGTTTTGGATCGAACCCTGTAATCGCCTGATTAAAGCTGATCGTAACCAGCTGCAATTCCAGTTAATATGGATCTTTTCCATACTCAATTCCCTTTATTATAGATAGATTGATAACAATTCTCAATAACATACACAATCAATATTAACTTATCCATTTGGACAACATATACGGACTGCAATGTATACGTAGCGGGATAATAAAGCTAGAATCAGCAACATTTTCTAACCTGTTGCAAAATCATAAAAGGCATGATATATTAATTGAGCCATCAATTATTGACGCATCAAATATTGATACATCAATGATCGAGAGCATCCAAATAATCATTAGGCAATGGCATTGTATACTGCAACATTAATCATTGGTTAACATACGCCGTTGTTCATGATTCAGATTCACCCGGGAGGTCTAGTCATGACACGTATTGTTTCCAAAGAAGAACAAATCATCAACCTGCTGAACGTGTTGGGTAACAAAATCAGTCCCAAGTTCGAACGCTGTACAGGTATCAGTTCCTCTCGCTTTGAAATTCTGCATGAACTGGATCAGGTAGATGAGATTAACCAATCCATGCTGCAGAAAATCATTAACATTGATAGTGCTGCGATTACACGCCACTTGAAACAGCTTGAGGCGGACCTGATGGTTACAAGACGTAAGAATCCCGATGATAATCGGGTAACTTTTGTTCGTTTGACAGACCACGGTCGGAAGCAGATTGAAGGCTACAAAGCAGAGAAAACCAATTTTATCAACCAGATTTTACAGGATTTCAGTGAAGACGAAGTTCAGTCACTCGCCGATTTCCTGGAACGTATGCACAACAATTTCTAAACCCATATATAGAGGAGAGATCCATGCATGAGTACAATTCAAAGCAAATTCCAAAAAACCAATGATTTTAACGAAATTACCTACGGTCGCCGTTCTGTTAAGCTTTACGATCCTGAAGTAAAAATCAGCCGTGAAGAAATGACAGAAATTCTGTCAGAAGCTTCCCGTGCACCATCTTCAATCAATTTGCAGCCTTGGCGTTTTCTGGTTGTAGATACGGCTGAAGGTAAAGAAAAGCTTGCTCCACTTGCGAGATTTAATCAAAATCAAGTGTTGACTTCCTCCGCAGTTATTGGCGTATTCATTGACATGAACAACGTTGAATATATGGATGAGATTTTTGGTAAAGCTGTAGAACTTGGTTACATGCCACAAGACATTAAGGATATGCAGCTCAAAACCGTAATGCCTTATTACGAAAAGATGGCTGCTTCCGATCTTCGCGACGTTAACCTGATCGATGCTGGCCTTGCTTCCATGCAATTGATGCTTGCTGCACGTGCTCATGGTTATGACACCAACCCAATTGGTGGTTATGAGAAAGATCAAATCGCAGAAGCGTTTGGCATGGACAAAGAGCGTTATCAACCCGTTATGTTGATCTCGATCGGTAAATCGGCCAAAGAAGGTCACCCTTCCTACCGTCTGCCTGTAGAAACCATCACAACTTGGGCATAATATCAGGGACGGTTTCCCTGTAAGTCTCGATTAAATTGGTCAATAAGCATATATTCTTAACACATTCCAAACAAACACAATATGGAGGTTATACATTATGATTATCATTCACGCTCATCTGCAAATTAAACCGGATCAAGAGCAAGCATTCCTCGCATCTGCGAAAGAACTGATTACTGCAACACGTCAAGAAGAAGGTAACATCAGCTACGATTTGGCAAAAAGCACAGAACGCGAACAACAATACACGATGATCGAGCTGTGGAAAGATGAAGCTGCTACAGCTTCCCACAACACAAGCGCGCATTTCCAAGCTTTTGTTCAACAAGCAGCAGCTTTCATGGCCGCTCCAATGAACGTTGAAGTATTTGCTGGAGAACAAGTTAAAGCTTAATAGCTCATTAACTGCCATGCTTATCTTGCATGTGAATAAGCTGCTCTTGGTCATATGACCGAGGGCAGCTTTTTAGTTTCCTTTCACAAATCGGTTGACCTCATGTACCTTAAAATGACTGCTGTGCAAATGTGTTGGCTAATTGTCAATCACTGCTAATTAGTTCTCATGTTTGACCGTAATCACAACATTTCCCCTCTTTCGTCCTGTTTCCACATAACGATAAGCTTCCTGAATTTGCTCCAAGGCATAACGTCTGTCAATCACCGCTTGCATCTCACCAGCCTCCATCAACTCTTTAAGAAGTATCAGATCCTTTGCAGTGACCCTTGCGATGCCTTGCCCCTCAACAGTGACATATGTGCCGTTAGGTGCCAATAGGTGCCGACACTGACCTTTCGAGACTTTTCCAACTGCATCCAATATCAGATCATACCGCTGACTTGTTTTTGTAAAGTCTTTCTTCATATAATCGATAACATGATCGGCACCAAGTGACTTCGAGAATTCCACATTCGTTGTACTGCATACCCCCGTCACTTCTGCTCCAAAATATTTCGCAAGCTGTACAGCAGCAGTTCCTACGGCTCCCGAAGCTCCATAGATGAGCATTTTCATTCCCCGTTTAATGTTTCCTTTGCGGAGAAAATATAAGGCCGTAGTTCCACCAAACGGAATTGCGGCTGCTTCCTCATACGTTGCGTTGAGCGGTTTCAGAGCGACTGGATCCTCTTCGGAGAGACATATATACTGAGCATGGGCACCAAAAGACAATCCATTGATGGCATACACCTGATCACCTAACTTAAATTGCTTTACTTCCTTGCCAATCGCCGTAACTTCTCCTGCCAACTCTACGCCCAGGACCGAATTTCGAGGTTTTCGGAATCCCAAAAAAAGACGCATCGGTACCCAGTACAGAAACGGAACATTCGAACCACGAACTCTGCAGTCCCCGGATGTTACAGTTGTTGCGTGTATTTTAATCTGAATCTCATGATCTTTGGGTGATGGCTTCGCTATGTCTTTAAGCTGCAACACATCTGGTGATCCATACTTCGTACATATGATAGCTCTCATATCTTTCCCCCCATATGTTCCTGTTTGCCATGAGTATATCGGGAAGTGGGTTCGGCCCCTAGATACTTAAGTATCGTTTCAAGGATACACCCGTTACAGGAGTTTCCATTCACGTGCTTTTGCCACGGCTTCGGTTCGTCGCTTCACCTGCATTTTGTCAAAAATAATCCGGTTATGTCCTTTCACGGTAGGCAGCGCAATATGAAGTATCTCACTAATCTCCCGATTGGATCTTCCCAGCGCAATGAGATGTAATACTTCGAGCTCTCTCACACTTAACGGATCAATTCGCAGTTCAGAAACGTACGGATATACATCTGTCTCTTCCGAAATCATTTCTATTCTGTTGTCCTCAGCTTCATCAAATGCACCCAGTAATTGAAGCAGATATAAATGTGAGTCACCGCGTACTGTTATCCGCTTCAAAAGGCCGTGCACGACAACACCTTCGTCTACAAATACACGAATGAAGCCTGCCGGCTCTGCCATCATCATGGCCTCAGTCAGGAGCTCGATAGCTTGTGTTCTATTTCCATGTTCCTCATGGATAACGGCCAGAAGGATTGTTGCCTTGAGCTGTTCATCCTTGAAGCCTTTGGTTATGGCCAAGTGAAGACAGGATTCCATCATACCAAGTGCTCCCAAGGTGTTCCCCTGCTTCAGCAATACTCTGGTCTGACTAAGCGCATGATTTCTGTCCCATGATAATCGTATTGCCTTTTTCAGATCGCCCTGACGAAGGAGCACAAGAACGTATGCAGCAGTAATATCAGGGATCACCTTTGTAAAATTTAACCGTTGGGCCGTTTCGTTGATTCTATCTAACATGATAGCGGCTTGATGAAGATCCGCCTTCGCAAGCGTCACTCGGGCGAGCCATAACTCACTTGCAACAACTCTATCCGTTTGAACAAATTGCTGTGCCAACTGCTCACTCTGTTGAGCGTGCAACATCGTCACATCAAGATTATTCCATTCATAATGCACTCGCGCCAGACCCAAATGGGCTTCACAAGCAATGGGTAGCGGTGGCTTACCTGCCATATGTACCACCTGCTGATAGGATTCAGCTGCCAGATGTAGTTGATTGTTAGATTCCTGCATATTCCCCACGCCCAGTGTCGCCATCATCGTGATAATATGATGTCCGATCTTGGTACTGTTCGCTAATGATTCCTCGTAGGACAATTCGGCTTCCACACGTTTTCCCTGAAGCTGGTATGCATATCCTAATGTCCAAGCTGTTGCTGCACGAATGGGCAGATTATGAGGATGCAAATATTTGAGTGCTCGAAGTGACTCCGTAATAATCGTATCCGCATCGTGCCGGCTGACAGCCAGCGTGGCTCGGATGGAAGCGATATGTCCGATGAGATCAGAATTGGTCTTTTCAGGTTCCGTATTTTGTAACACTTGTTCAGCAGACTGCAATTTGGGCTCGACGTCTATCATATGTCCTGACACTAATAACGCAGCCGCATGCATCACCCATAGGGAAGGTATTGAATCCATTACTGCTGTGGATAGAGAACTCAACCATTGCAAGGCAGGAACAGCACCCCCGCGAAAAAGAAGTGGCATACCTTTACCTTCCAACAGATCCGATGCCCGATGAGTATCTGCCGCAGCTACAGCATGATTGAAAGCCTCCAGCTCCATTTGATGCCTCTCATACCAGATGCTCGCTCGCTTATGTATCTCAGTAACAGACAGATCGGTCTCAGCTGTGCCGGCGTAATTTGAATTCTGATGTACTCTTTTACGCAATAAATCTGCAAACAGATGATGGTAACGATACCATCGCCTCTCATTGTCCAAGGGAACGATGAAAAGATTGGCTTGCTCCAGCCACTCCAACATGTCCTGTCCGGTAAAATCAACGGATTTATGTTCCTTGGGTTCATCTATATCAAAGATCGCATCACACAATGAACCGCATAATCGATCCAACATGCACGTTTTCAACAAAAAGTTCTGTACCTGTTCGGTTAGCCCTTGTAATATTTCTTCCATTAGATAGTCCAGTACAAATGGGTCCCTGCCACTGAACGTTTCCATAAAGTGATTCGGATCAGAAGAACCCTGCATGGATAAGGCCGCTAACTGCAACCCGGCAACCCAGCCTTCTGTTCGCTTTTCAAGGAGAGCAACATGTTCCTCTGAAAGTTTCAATCCCATGACCCGATCCAAAAACTCACTGCTTTCGGCAGAAGTAAAACGCAGATCACTACCACGTATTTCAATCAATTCCCCCTTTGCCCGCAGTCGAGCCAAAGGTAACTTGGGTTGCTGACGCGTAGTCATGACGATATGCATATGCGGGGGCATGTGCCTCAGTAAGTAGACAAGCGCTTGATTGATCACTTCTGAAGTCATGAGATGATAATCATCCAGAACAAGTACAAAATGATTTGTTATTTCAGAAACTTCATTAAGAAGGTATGTAATAATGGTCTCGATAGGTGGCGGCTCGGAAGATTGAACAAATCCCATGATTCCTTCAGCAAGCTTGGGGACAATCGTCTGTAACGAAGCACATAGATATGTCAAAAAACGTGAAGGATCGTTATCCGCTTCTTCCAGCGAAAGCCAAGCTGTATCTATTGAAGAAGACTTAACCCATTGATTGACTAGTAGTGTTTTTCCTGATCCTGCAGGAGCAGAGACCAGTATGAGTTTAGCGTGCATCCCCTCGCCGAAACGGACATACAGGCGGGGACGATCCACTACATGGGAGCGCTGAACTGGAATGGTTAATTTCGTAGATAAGATCGGTGCATACATGAGCCAAACCTCCATTCAAGGGTCTCGAACAGCAACTGTATCGTTTCATATATCGTTTTGGCATCTATACTACCATAAAAATCAATAAGACACGCCATAAAAGACGTGTCTTTATTATTAGTAGTACATAGATGAATTTAACTTCTGATTAGCACTAGCTGCTAGTAAAAATGAATGGCTCTACCTTACGCTCTGCGAACAGGAGTGATACTTTGTGGATTGTTGAACACATTTTTCGGGTCATACTTGGCTTTGACTCTCCGCAGTCTGGCATAGTTGGCTCCATAGTACACTGGACCGGAATTTTTGATTCCTTGGTCTGGAACGTTGATATAGGAACCCACAATGTAGGGTTGCAATTTCTTGCGAGTATTCCGAGCGAGTGCGATATTTTTGGCGGCATGGGATGGTTTGAGCCACGTACTGGTCCATTCCACATAGAACTTCTCTTTACGCCAGAAGAAGGCGGTTGATCTAGGTGATTTGCGACTTACCGCTCCGCCCCAGTTGAGGAAATAGAACCCGCCTGGTCCCTCTTCCAAGTTCTCCAAAAATGCGCGCATCGATTTGATCGCTTTGTCGGGGAATGGTTTTTGTCCAAAACCGGACGAGAACTGGTTACTATACCGTTGAGTCTCGGTCGGATCAGGTTGTAATAAAAACTTCACAACTTCTGTATAAGGTAACAAACGAACAATGGAACTTGTCGGTGTGCCAACACTCGTAATCGGCTGTAATAGACGGAGAGCCTCTGTTTTTGATCCTAGGAACAGCCCCTCCATGACAACATTGCCACCCTTTTTCGGTCCGATGGACAACTCGCTGCCCAGTCTTGTATCCACAGAGGGAGCCCACCTCTGCCATACTTTGAGCACCTTTTCGAATTGAGCCCATGGCCAGGTGATTTTAAATACAGTCGCCTTCGCTGGAGCACGGCGCACTTTGAATTTGTAACGAGTATATACTCCGAAGTTACCACCGCCCCCTCCCCGCGAGGCCCAAAAGAGATCTGCATTACGATTTTTATTGGCACGAATCACTTTTCCTTTGGCGTCCACCATCTCTACCTCTAGCAGGTTATCACTGATGAGACCAATCGTACGCTGGAGAGGCCCAATTCCCCCACCTAACGTAATTCCACCGATCCCTACAGTAGGGCTGTCACCAAAAGGAGCCATGAATCCTTGCTTGGCAAGGGTGTTCGCAATTCTTCCTACTCGATTTCCTGTTCCAACAACAACCGTTCCATGTTTTTTATCAAGTTTGATGGAATTCAGATCACTCACATCAATCACGATACCGCCATTCACCTGTGAAAGATTCACTTCAAGCGCATGTCTGCCGCTCCGCGGCCTGATCGGTACATTGTTTTCACGAGCCCATCGGATAGCGTTGGATACATCTTTCGTCTTTTGGGCAAAAACAAAAACTTTAGGATATTTGTCGGTATGCGGGTCCCAGTTCTTGCGCGCGGCTTCATATCCTGGATCACCCTTGTAAATAACCCGTCCCGTAAGCTTTGTTGATGATTTCACACATCCCACTCCCTGCTGAATAATTGTCCTACAGCCTCTGCTGCATCAAGCACCTTATACTGTATGACGGACATTCGCGGAGGGAATGGGCTGGTGCCTTAATTCTAAAGTTCATGTTTCAGAGGAATCAAAAAGGAATTTCCCTTTCAGGCCACAGAACAGCCTTGAGGAAAATTCCTTTTATCTCGAAACTAGTCGCTTTTCGAATCGGAATCAATTTTGATTAACTTGCGCGCTTCCTGTTCTTTTTCACCATACCAGACGAGCACGTTGGCAAACAGATCCATGATGCGAACAAAGTTCTGCTTATCTGCTTCTGAAATCTGATCTGCATACTTGAAAATCTCATCAAAGCAAAGCTCCCTTACAAATTCGGTATAATTCACATATACCTCCCGACCTTTCTCCGAAGGTTTGACGTAAATGTCTTTGCGGTTGCCGCTTAAATGAAATTTTTCAAGCAGACCTTTTCCCGTCAGATTCTTCACGTTCTTGGAAAATGTACTGCGGCTTACGCCCAGGCGTTCGGCCATTTCCGACATCTTCTCTTCTTTGTCCTCGGCTTCCAGAATGTATTCCAGCGTCTGAATCTGTGAAGCCGAGAACATCAGGTCTGTACCATAACTTCGCTGCAACTTATAAGTGTTCGAGTACGCATTGCCGTATTTGATAATTTTCTCAATCAGTTCCCGATGGTCGCCCATCCAATCTAATTTCATGAGTAATCCCTTTCATCATTCAGATTCTCTCTCTTACTCTACTGAAATCAGATGCGTTTTTCAATCCATGTTATTGCTTCTTCAATAACATCATCACGAGTCGGTTCATTAAATATCTCATGCATCAGATGAGCATAAATTTTGAGTGTTTTATCTGTTGAAGCAATATCCCCGTAAAAGTCTCGGGAATCCTTTTCGCTGACCAGTCCATCATTTGCTCCATGCAGTACAAGCACGGGATCTGTAAACTGCTTGGCGTTCTCCTTGAGCCATGTTATACCATTCCCCAAACTATTAAATAAATCTACAGAGATCTGCTTTTCAACCAGTGGGTCATTCGCGTAAGCGGATACAACTGCGGGATCACAGCATACGCCACTGCCCAGCTCATTAGGGAAATACGTGCCTGTAGGAAGATCCATCGGCAGTTCTCCAGCAACTTTTGTATTGTAACGAGTGAGCGCTCCGGATAGTACGATGCCTTTGACCTTGCCTGGATATTTCGTTCCAAAGGACGAGGTTGCAAAACCGCCCATACTATGCCCGATGACAAACAGCGGAAGATCGCCGCTCTCTTGCAATGCCGCCTCAACAATGACATGAACATCTTCAATAAGATGATCAAACTTTTTATAGAACGTACGCTGTCCCTCGGATCTGGCATGACCCCGATGATCGAAGCGATACACGCTAAACCCACGCTGATTCAGCTTCTCTGTCAAATAATCATAGCGCCCTGCATGCTCAGCTAGTCCGTGAACAATAACGACAGCGGCTTTTGCATTTTCCACTGTATCCTTGCTGAAATAAAGCTGTGTACCGTCAAAGGATTGAATCCTTGTCTCGACTTTAGTCATCGTTTCCCCGTCCTTTTTGTGGTGTCCAAGCTTAAGCTCCGAGAGATCATTTCCTCCGCCGTACCATGGACACGCTTATTATTATTTCACTTAAAAATAATATTGTTTCTTACGGAAACAATATATCATCCGACATAGCTGTTGTCCACAACAATTTTAAAGCGCTTTCAAATAAAACTCACTGATTAAACAGACAATAAAGTGGACGGAAAAAGTTCTTCCGCCCACCTTATTATCTGAGTGAATCAATAGCAACTGCCTTATACTTAACGTGTCTACATCAAACCCAACAAATTATAGATCATCACTGCTGCTTCTGCACGACTAGCATTCTTCTTCGGTGCAAACTCATCGTTACCTACACCATTTATTATGCCTGCTCCCTGTATTGCCTCTACCGCTTGCTTCGCATAACTTGCGATGTTTGCTTCATCCTTGAAGGCTGTAGCTTCACCACTTGCTAACGCTAGTTGCTTAATTTGGATCGCCTTGTATACCATAACCGCCATATCTTCTCGCGTAATGTTCTCATGAACTCCGAATCGTCCATTTGGTTTCCCGTTCACAATCCCCAGCTTCTGCGCGGTTGCGATATTTCCATGGTACCATTCTCCTTGCTTCACATCACTAAAACTTGTCGTTGCGTACTCATCCGATAGTTCAAACAACTTCATCAGCATGGTGATGAATTCTGCTCTTGTCACTTGACCATTCGGATTAAACTCGCCGTTGCCTACACCCTTCACAATGCCTCTTGCTCCCAATGCTGAGATCGCGTCCTTCGCCCAGTCTTGATTCACATCCTTAAAGCTCGTTGCAACATACGCTACCGTATACTTGCTTAGATACGTTGGCTTGAACTCTACTTTTCCTGTCGCTGCATTGTATTTACCATTCGTCACCACTCTTAGCTCTCCGTTGTCCTTCACATCGTATACAACGACGTTGTTTGGATTTTCGTTAGCCTTTAGTGTGTATGGCAATTCAATCACGAGATCATCTCTGCCATCAAACTCTGTAAGTTTCTTACCATCAATCGTTAGCTCAATATCGTATACGACCTCACCATTCAGCTGAGCTTGTGCGCCAGCTGGCAATTGATTAGCTGCGATTTTCTTAATCGACAATCCTAACGTTTTCCCTGCACTTGTTCCTGTTCCAAGCAGTTCGGTTGCCACTGTTACGACTGCAGAGCCTGTGTTGATCTCGATGCGATCTACCATAGAAGCTCCACTTGTTAAGCGCGGATCTACTGCTAGCTCAATCGTTAGCCCGTTCATGCTTGCATCAGCTTCAACTTGCATGTGTAGCTTACCGCCTGTCGTTTGATCAAGCGCACGCTTCACCGTATCCGCACTTAACTTCACTTTAGAAGCACCGCTCTCATTTACAACCGGCTTAATGTGTATTTGGCCGTTGTCCATGACCACTGGCTCATTTCCACCTGGAGCTGTTGGTACTGTAGGTGCAGGAATGTTACCGTCACCGCCACCATTTCCATTACCACTGCTTGGTGCTTGTGGTGTTCCATCAACCGATGGTGTTACCGTTACCGTAGCGCTTGATGATAAACCACCATCCACTGTAGTTACTGTAATCCTTGCTGTTCCTGGTGCCACCGCTGTTACTTGACCTGTCGCACTTACAGTGGCTACAGCTGTATTGCTTGAGCTCCATGTTACTGCTTTTTTCGTTGCATTAGCTGGTGTTACCGTAGCTGTCAATTGCCCTGATTGACCTTCTACGATTGAAAACATTGTTTTGTCCAAGCTAATTCCGCTAACGGGTACGTTCTTCCCATTGAGTGCATCATACTCACTTTGTGTAATTGGAATTACTGTTCCGTGACGCGGACTAGCTGGTAACTTGTAGTTGGAAGATAATGTCCAGGCACCTGATGCAAGATTAGTTGTTTCGAATGGAACATAACCTCTTCCACCAAACTCATCTACGAATAAATACCATTTTTCATCGGTATTCGATTTGAAGATCGTTGGACCCTCAACCCATTTGATGTTACCAACGCCTTGATTAATCATCTTGAAGGTTGGATCTAAGATCGAGTCACCCACCTCTTGGAAGATCATCTTGCCAAATGGAGCAGAATCTCCGTTGTTTTGCTCATCCTTCGTAAAGCGATACACTTTTCCTTCATGCTCAATCATCGTTGTGTCAATGATTGAATATCCATAATCCAGATATACTTGCGGTTCAGTAAACGTATAGAAATCTCTTGTCTTGCTATACATCATTTTTTGATAAGCATCACCTGTATGGGATACATCATCAAACATTCTTGATGCCCAAAATACGATATATTCACCTGTTGTGTTGTCGTACATAATTTCTGGTGCCCATGTATTACCCGCTTCTTCCGGTGCAACCTCTACCATGCGTTGATCTGTCCAGTTGACTAGATCATTAGATTCCCAAACCATAATGGAACGACTGCCCCATGTGTGTGCTCTGCCCCAGTTACCATTGCCGTTAATTTTCAGATCGGTAGCGATCATGTAGAACTTATCACCTTCAGGCGAACGAATAATGAACGGATCACGTACACCCTTTTCCCCTAATGTAGAGGTCAATACAGGTTTACCATTATTCAATTCTCGCCAGTTCAACGGATCATTGCCGTTACTTAGTGCAAAGTGAACTTGCTCCCCTGTTGAAGTACCTTCTCCAGTGAAGTATGTGAAAAAGTATCCCGCATATTTTTCATCAGCAGGCAGTTCCTTCACCTTCGCAATGAATTCCTTCGTAGTGGATGCTGAATTCAACTTAATCGTAGCTGTAAGCTTCACATCTACATTTCCACTACCGTGTACCGGACGTTTTACTTCTCCAGTAACTGAAACGACGTTTGGTTGTGCAGAAGCCCAAGTAATTGTTGTTCCATATAGACCAGATGTTGGTAGTGCGATATGACCTCTTACATCATTAATGTTATGAACGACTAGTGCTGCTTTTGCTTCATCTACAGAAGTGACATCGTTTGGCAATGCCTTAACCGTCAACTGAAAAGTTTTGTTAACTGTCTCTGTACCATCTGTAAATACTGCTGTTAACGTTACAACTTGATCACCTGTTGCGTTAGCTGGTCTGGTTACGGCACCTGTAGTTGAGATGACATTCCCCTTATCTGAAGTCCAGCTTATTGTCGTGCCATAAGCACCTGATGTTGGCAATGTTACATTGCTTATAATCGCATCTTTTGATGCATTAGAAGCAAGAAGATCATGAATCGTTAATTTCTCTGTCGCAGCCGATACAAGCATGCCCTCCATCAAAGCAATCTTCTGATCTGCATGAGCCTTAAGTGATGTAATATCTGCCGCAGTCATAGCACCATCATAGATTTGGAAGTCTGCAATCAACCCGCCGAAGTATGGATCAGCTGTATAGAATGACTTACCGATGGTTCCACTACTGCCTGAAGTATTTTTTATTTGTTCTAGTGTCATTCCATTCGTTGAGCCTGATGCAACAGCAACACCATCGATATAAAGCGTTAGTGTACCATCCGTGCCTGAAACAACAGTCGTAACGACTTTCCATTCATTATTCTTTAAGCCTGTGGTAGAAGTTGAAGACTCATTGTTCCAAGCATTCGTCGCGATACCTAGGCGAGCCAGACCGTTAGCGTTATAACGTGGTGTGAAATACGTATAGTGTGTATTATTATTTGGTCTTCCTAATGCATATAACCACTCCGCAGCGTTTTTACCGCTCCAGTTCACAATGGATGAAACAGTCATATCCGTTAAACCATCGAGAACTCCTTGTGGCAGTTCTACATAAGAGTTAGTTGTGCCACCAGTAAAGCTTAGTACACCAGCATCTTGTGTACGAATCCATTCTGCTTTAGACGGATTCATCCATTTTCCATTGAAGTTTCCTGTTTGGTCAATAACCGTCGCACCATCGATATCATTCATATCGTAGTGAAGAATGAGCTCTGCCCCAGATGGCTGCTCTACTGGAGGAGTAACGTCTTCATCAGCTAATGTTGCAATCTCTTCAACGGATAATGCACGATTATAAATACGGAAATCATCAAATTTACCATCAAATAAACTATGAGAGCTGTTTCTCGATTTACCAATATAATTCATCGTTGTTTCCAGTAACATTCTCGGCTCAACGTTAAATGTCGAGCTACGTTTAACCTCTTGACCATTCACATACAATACTGCATCAAATTCATCCATTGTAATTGCAACATGCTGCCAAGTCTTCGTTGGTAATAGTCCAGAATTTCTCACCGTATATTTATATTCTGATCCCAGTCGCGTGCTGTCATTGCTAAATTTCTCTGTAAAAGGGGTTACGACAGCGAACTCTAGACTACCTGTATCACCTTGTGTGCTCAAGTACATGGTGTTGCGGTTAACCTGTCTGCCTGTGTCGGAAGCAAAATCAAATATTCTTTGATTTGCTTGATTTCTGTCCATTTGAACCCATGTAGAGAACGTAGCCTTCTCAAGATTCAAGGATTGAATCAAGTTATCTGGCAGCTTCACATATCCTGTTGATCCATTAAGCTCTAGTGCACCACCCGTTTTACCGATACGATCCTCTTCATTAATCGTTGCTCCACCTACTAGTGTTGCGTGATGACCATTGCCAGAAATGTCATTCACCGTTGTACCATTCACTGTATTTGCATCGAATGAGTAATGTACAACCGGGTCTGTTGATGGTGCTGGACCTTTCCAGGCATACTTCTCTTGCAAAGCATCATACTCTGCACGTGAGATTGGAATTACGGTTCCGTGTCGTGGTCCTGGCGGAAGTGCATATTTATCACTACTTAGTACATTGTTCATATATTGCATACTACTATCCAGATCTGTTGTATATCGGACATGATATGGCCATGAATCAAGGAACAGATACCATTGGTCTTTATTATTATCCTTAAAAATCGTTTGCCCTTCGTTGTTGCCATTATTTCCGATCAAGCCAAGTTTATTATCACGTGTACCCGGAACAGCGTCGTATTGAAGGCCGTTTGCTGCAATACCGTCCTTGTCATAGTAAAAAGTTGGTGCTTTCTCCACATACACTTTAGTATTCACTTCTGATTTGGTGAATCGGTACAACATATCATTATGCTCAATAAACGTTGTATCAATGGTCGGAAGTGATTCATCAATCATGACCTTTGGCTCAGAGAAGTTGTAGAAGTCTCTTGTTGTTGCGTAGTACATCACATTGTACTGACCTGCAGGTCTTCCATTATAATCACCATATGTCTCTGTGTTTTTCATCGATGATGCCCAAAATACGATATACTCTCCAGTTACTGGATCATAGATAGCTTCTGGTGCCCACGTATTTCCTCCAGTCTTAGGAGCAACCTCGATCATACGCTGCTCGCTCCAATGAACGAGATCCTCCGACTCCCATATCATCATGTAATGACTACCCGTAATTTGAGCTTGGTCGAAATTTGTACTTTCGCCCATTTTCAAATCGGTTGCCAGCATATAGAATTTATCACCTTCTGGTGACCGAATAACGAATGGATCTCGAAGTCCTTTTTCACCCATATCAGATTGAAGGATCGACTTACCGTTATTCAACCCTTTCCAGAACAATGGATCTTCAGCTGTAGCGAAGGATATCTCTTCACCACCCTCATATTCACCTGTAAAGTACGCAAAGAAGTAAGCATCATGCTGCACTGGCGTAATTGTTTGTTTAATCGTAACGTTAAACGTAAGCTGTTTAGAAGCTGCACCATTCGTAATTGTAGCTATTAGCGTAACGGGTGTATCCGTAGCTTGACGGCTTACCCAGCCTAGCTGTGTAGCATTACCAGCCGCTTCAGCCGTTCCTTTCACAACTGCCGGTCTGCTAGATAACCATGTAATTGTGGAGCCTTGTTCACCTGTAGCAACAAGACGTAAGTTACCTTTAATGTTGTCAGCATTGTAGATCTCTATTTGTTCAGCGTCCAGATCAACCTTCTGCTGATCATCGAATTGCTTCAAGATCGTAACAGGGAATACAGCTGTAGTTGATACGCCTTGATACGTTAAAGTAGCCGTAAGCTCTGCCTGAACATTACCTGCTTGAACAGCTGGACGTTGTACAGTGCCATGGTTAGAAATGACAGTAGGATGACTAGAACTCCAAGTAATACTCACGCCGTTTTTACCGCTTGTTGGTAATGCAACGTTTCTCGTTATCTTATCGGTACTCTTATCGCCTTCACCTAAGTAACGACTGATGTTAAGTTGATTCGCTGCATCATCAACAGTGAGCTGACGTATTTTTGAGATGTGAGTTGCTCCTTCTTGTTGATATAACTCGCCTACTTCTTGCTCCGTCAACGCGCGATCATATACTCGAAAATCAGCTACGTTACCTTGAAGGTATGGATCGTTTGAGAAGATTGATTTACCGATAAAGCCAGAGAAAGTAGCATCCGGATTAATAATTTCTGACAGCTTTAGTCCCTTTGCATTACCCGAAGCAACCTTAGCTCCATCCACGAATAACGTTATCCTATTGCTAGCTTCGGACAAGGACACCGTTACATGCTTCCACTGCCCACCGATAAGGTTTGAGTTTGCGCTACCTGTAACTAATGCTTCGTTCGGCCAGCCATTTTTAGAGATACCTGTAGCAATCATATTACCTGATCCACTACCGTGACGTGGTGTTACGAAGAAATATTTGTTCGTTTCTGGTGTTAATACAGTACCCAAACCGAAGATCCAGCGATTCGTCCCATCATTCGTCCAGTTCACGATTGAAGATACTGTAATCTCATTCAGACCGTATAGTAGATCTAGTCCATTTGAGCCCTTAGGAATCTCAACATGCCCACTATTAGATGTAGAGCTTCCACCATTGAAGGAAACAAAGCCAACCTCACTGTTTGAAATGAATTGTCCATTGTTTGGATTTCTAAATATTCCGTCAAATGTAACTGCCTTATTAGCAACATCCTTCAGTACGAGTTGACCGTCTACTTCTTCAGTTGTCTTCATGTTGTAATGAAGAATAAGATCATCTTTTAGCGATTTCCCCTTAACGGTAACGGTTGATGTAGCTGTAAACTCTCCATCTTCAGTCTGTACCGTAATTGTGGCTGTACCTTCACTAACAGCTGTAACTTTACCCGTTGAATTGACAATCGCTACACTGGAGTCACTAGATGTCCAGATAACTCTTTTATTCGTTGCATTTGAAGGTGAAATAGTAGCCACTAATGTCTCGCTGTCCCCCACTGATAAAATAATTGTAGGTTCATTAAGCAAGACATTCTTAACGGCAATCTGCTCAACAGAGTCATCCTTAGGTAGTAAGGTAACAATGAACTCCTTCGTTGCCTGGCTTCCACCCAAAGAAATGGTTGCAGTTAACGTCACTTGTTGCTCCATTTCTCGTAAGAACACTTCCCCAGTTGAACTAATCGCACTCTCATCACTAGAAGTCCATGAGATCATTGCGCCATTCTTATCTTCAGTAGGCAGTTCAAGAGATTCTGTAACTGCCGATATATCACCTAACGTTAGCTCTACTTTGCCTTGTTGTACTTGCTTTTCATTAAACGATTGTTCATATACTACAGCGATATCTTCATTATTTAGTGCCTCTCCGTAAATTCTTAAATCTTGAAAGCTGCCCGCAAAAGTAGCATCCCCTAAATAATTGGAGCGACCGATGTAAGCATGCAAATCCGTACCAAAACTTGCTGTTGTTTTCTCTTTGGCGGTCGTGCCTATACTTACACCGTTAATGTAACCTGTAATAGAGCGTTCTGTAATAACCCCGTCGTATAGTGAACCCATTGACCTTCGTACGGTGTCGTTGAAGTGCCTGATACCCCTACCTCAGTCGTCCAAGGCTGGTCAACATTATTGTTATTCGTAAATACTGACTTAAAATCACCACTTGGATTCGATGGATTAAACATCCAGTAATTCGTTGGAAAGTTATTTCCAGCTGCTGGAGTACCGTAGAATAACGCTGAGTAGTTCCCACTTCCAGTGTTGCTCTTGATCCATACAGATATCGTTGTATTTTCTTGATTGTCAAACAAACCAGTAGGAAGCTGAACGTAGTTTGTATTACTATCTGTTCCCCCAGGTAAAGTGAGACCATCCGTGTACGTAATGTTTCCTACGGCCGTTCCATGCTGTTCATTACCTGATATATCCTGTACATCCTCAAGCAATGGATAATGCGCCAACATCGTTGGTGTTATTGTGTCCGCTGAAGCTTGATTGCTAAATGGCAGAACAAGATTAAACCAGTTACTGAAGGTCATAAGTAAAACTAACATTAGGATTGTAATTTGCTTCCGCATAGCATTCTTCCCTTCGATTAATTTTCAGAAGCATACAACCCATATCTCTCACCTTTAAAACCAGACCACCTCGCTCAAGGAAATAGAGATACGTTTTTTTAAAAAAAGAACGCGCTTACATTTCTTCTCATATTACGTCTTCAACACTTCCAATTCAATGTAGTATCTTGTTCATAAGGTGGATTTTTTTATTGCAATTCACGCAAACTTCAACACTATCCCTATACTTCGAAGTAATCGTTTTCATTCTAAATATACGCTATGTTTAAATTAAAGGATTGAACGCCTGATAAACATAATATATATAGTTGGGCGCTTGTCATATGGACAACGTGTCCGAATATGATGCGGTAAGCCATGGGCGCACCGGATCGGAAAATAAGGAGGATTTTCATTTATGCCAAAACGATTTAGCAGAATGCTCGCGTTCCTCTGTTGCTTGGTAATGGTGGCGTCGCTAATGCCTACCAGCTATGCCGCCGCCACTGACAACATCGAGAACACAGTAGCGAATGAAACACCCACCGCCATTTTTGGAACTCCCGAACTCGGGTCAAACGACCCACTCTGGGGCCAGACCATGGAGCATCACATCAACAAAAGCACTGTGCCCGCCGATCCCAGACCCCATGCCACGGGCACAGCCAAAATCCTTTGGGACCATGACTACCTATATTCCCGAGTAGTTGTGAATGACAGTAATCTATATCAGGGAGCTGGCGGAGATCACCAGTACGACAGCCTGGAGTTTTATGTCGGCACCGGAACCGGAGGCTCAAACCAATGGCGCGTCAGCGCGACGGGCGTGTTCTCAGGGCAGGCCGCTCCGGGCAGAGCTGCATGGACCCAGATCACGGAAACAGGATATATCGTGGAGATGAGAATACCCAAAAGAACCTTGACCTTGGAGGAGGGCAAGCTTACCTTTGAGGTTTATATTAATAACTCGACGGAAAAGGGCGGTGACCGCTACGAAGTCGTTTCCAGTTTCGGAGATCCGGACGCGGCATACACCAGCGCTGCTTCTTTTACAGACAGCCTGCAGCTCTCTTTAGCCAATGAAGTGGACACCAGATTCTCAATCACCGCCACTGCGGGACCAGGCGGCCGAATAACGCCGAACCCACCCGGCGATGTTCTGAGAGTAGATAGGGACTCTAACAAAGAATTTACGTTTACCCCCGATTCCGGCAAAATGGTGGATACTGTAACGGTAGACGGCGAGACCGTGACTCTATCTGCTGGCACTTATACCTTTTCGAATATTGAGGCTGACCATACAATTCACGTAACATTCAAAAATGATCCGGACGCGGGGCTGCTTCCCTTTATCGTATGGAATGACAACTTCGCCAGTGGCGAGTACACAACGGCTGTCATCATCGACTTAGGCGAGGGGAAGGCAGCGTTAGGCTCCGAGCTTAATCCGGGCTTGTTTACCTTGTCAGCCAGGAACACAACCCTGAACGGCGAGGCGGTGACCTTTGAAGGAACGCGCAAGATCACAAGGGTATACGCTAATGACGAACCGAAGGTACGCGGCTATCTGGGGCCGGTAAGCAATTCACCGGATTATCAGGACGGACTGGCAAGTGGCCGTTACATCGTAGTTGAGTCTGAGTTTTATTCAGCAAGCGGCGGCAAAACAACGCTGGATGGTAGCAGTAACTCGACAAAACAGGTTTACAGCATCGTCCCTAATGGAGAGATCGTACTGACAGAGGGGAGTCCACTTCGCAACGTGGTTTTTGAACAGGAAAAAGTTGTGAATCCGATCCTAGACAAGTTTACAACATTCACGGACAATTCGGTCAATCGCTCGCTCTATCTTCACAAGGATGAAGACGGTAAAGTGATCAAAGGATTGCCGCTGTATGTTTATACCCACGGCATGTCACGTGGCGGCACAAACGCTGCGACAGACCAAAAAGCCGCCATGAAATCCGCCAACGGCTCGGTCGCTCTAATGAAAAAAATGGAGAAAAATCCTGACAAGTACGCCAGCCATGTACTGAATATTTCCTATAATGGCGTATCTGTTCCCTCAACAGAGAATGTTAAAAAGGTCATAGACGCCCTGATTGCCAGCGGCGAAGTAGACCCTAATCGTGTTTACGCGGCGGGCTTCTCATGGGGCGGCCAGTATACAAACAACTTAGTTAACAGCCATCCTGGTTTCTTCGCCGCCGCCGCACCTATGGCCCCGGTAAGCGGTTCACCGAATGCTAAGGACAACGACGCTCACAACAATCTAGCCTATTGGATGTTTTTAAATGCTCATAATGTTGGAAGCTACCAGACTAACCTCAATAACTTCATCAATAACAATATGCCGAAAATGATCAACGCGAGAGCTTCGCGCTTTGAGAGCAATGAGGTTCTTACGTGGCCCTACAATCAATTTGATCAGCCGAATCTGAGGCCAAATCCGGCCAACACACCTGTTCTGGCTGATTACATAGCCCACGAAGTTGAAGCGGCGGTTCTTTACAACGAGATAACTATGGGGAATTGGAGCATAGCTCCCACGGCGCAGTCCTCTAACTTGCCAGCTTGGAACAATGACTACACAGACGTCTTTGATTGGATGTTCGCGCAGA
The DNA here is from genome assembly GCF_047302515.1 of Paenibacillus amylolyticus. GTDB lineage: Bacteria > Bacillota > Bacilli > Paenibacillales > Paenibacillaceae > Paenibacillus > Paenibacillus amylolyticus_G. The sequence goes on from NZ_CP168019.1 coordinate 3,789,076, forward strand.
GAAAACCGGTCGTGCCCAGTGCTCCGAGCGGCTTCAAGGCGACAGCCGGTGACGGACAGGTCACATTGAGCTGGACCGCCCCTGCTGACGACGGTGGCAGTGCGATCTTGGGCTACAAGGTATGGTATGGCAACGTGACGCCGGTCACACTGGATGCGACGGAGACCAAATATACCTTTAAGAACCTGACAAACGGCCAAGGCTACAACTTCACCATCATCGCGATGAACGCGAAGGGCGACGGCGCGGAGATAAGTGCTACGACGACGCCGATGAAGACGACGACTCCCACTGTGCCTGATTCTGGCGGCAATACGGGCAACACCGGAAATACCGGCAACATCGGTAATACGGGCAACACCGACAATACGGGCACCGGGACAGACGCTGGAACGTTGAAGTCGACCTACACAGTGAATACACCGAAGGATAAACCCGCGGTCACAGACAAAAACGGCAACACCACCCTCCCCGGTGGCGGCGAGATTGCGACCAAAGACGGGACCAAGATTAAGGTACCCGAAGGCACAACGATAGACTCAAACGGTAAGGTAACCATTCCGGCAGACAAGAGCGCCGAAGTGACACTACCCGGCGGCAACAGCATAGTAACCATTTCGGGCGGCTCGACGATCGCGAGCGACGGTACGGTTACAGTAGGCGGCAAAGACGCGCATGTGGGCCTGCCAAACGGCAACCGTGTGGATATTCACGGCGGATCGAAGATACGGAGCGGCGGAGCGGTTGTGGTAGGACCGAGCGGTGCAAAAGTTAGCTTAGATAACGGCATGTCGCTGAACATCCGTGAGGGTATGGAGCTGGCATTTGATGGCGCCACCCCACTGGGCTTCCTCGTGATATCGGTCAATCCTTTCAGGGATGCCAACATGGACGACTGGTTCTACAGCTATATAAATTTCGCCTACACATACGATCTTTTCAACGGCACGACGTCCACAACGTTCTCACCCGGCACCGCAATGACGCGTGCAATGTTCGTGCAGGTACTAGCCAATCTTGAGAACGTAAACCTCTCCAGCTACACGAGCTCCCGCTTTAACGACGTGACGGACGGACAATGGTACACCGCAGCAGCCGAGTGGGCGGCCGAAAAAGGCATAGTCAACGGTACAAACGCAGACCTGTTTGACCCCAATTCACCGATGACGCGCGAGCAGATGCTGGTGATCCTGTACAACTACATGAAGTACAAGGGCTATGAGATACCTGAAAGCCACTCTAAGTCCTTCACGGACGAGAGTGAGATCAGCTCCTGGGCGTTGGAGGCCGTTCAGGCACTGCGGGACATCGGCATTGTACTAGGCAAGCCGGACAACTCCTTTGCTCCCAAAGCCACCGCCACCCGCGCCGAAGTAGCCACGATCTTTGTAAGGTTCGTCGAATATCTGGCTAAGTGAAAGCGTATACAGAAAACAAGGAGCCCCTTCCGGTTGGACAATATCCAGCCGGAAGGGGCTCCTTGTTTCAAACTGCACATTTTTTGACAACTCCACGTCAGGACTTTAAACCCTCTATTTTTGCATCTAGAATATTCGTCCCCAAGTCCAAAAAATTCTAATTAATTAATGCATGTTCTGATTTATTTCACCACAAAAAAAACGCCATCACAATAATGTGATGGCGTTCTTAACTATGGAGCCTAGGGGGATCGAACCCCTGACCTCATCGCTGCCAGCGATGCGCTCTCCCAGCTGAGCTAAGGCCCCAGGATATAAAATAGATAACTTGTCCAACACTGCAACGTTCCACAGGCGACTCCTATATCATATAAAATCCAGCTTTCGCTGTCAATCACTTTTTCAAGGTCCAAAGTGATTGGAGAAGAACAACCGATTTCACTGGCACACACGGACTGGAACCCCAGACTGCTCTTCTCCCCGTACCCACTTCACTAATCCTCCAGATTGTCTTTGGACAACAGGGATTTTAGTTCTTTCATGAACATATTGATGTCTTTGAACTGACGATACACGGAAGCGAAGCGCACATACGCCACTTCATCAACTGGAAACAGCTGTTCCATCAATAACTCACCAATCTGGCGACTCTCGACCTCAGCATCGGCTGTATTACGCAGAGATTTCTCCACTTCAGATACCATCATCTCCAGGGTCTCTACGGAGACTGGACGTTTCTCACAGGCACGAATAAGCCCGCGGAGAATCTTGTCCCGGCTGAACTCTTCCCGGCTGCCATCTTTCTTAATGACAATCAGTGGAGTCTCCTCAATCATCTCAAACGTTGTAAATCTTCGGGCACACTGCTCACACTCACGGCGACGACGAATGGATTTTGCTTCGTTGGCCGGACGCGAATCAAGCACTTTGGTACCCATATAACCGCAATAAGGACACTTCAAAACAGATCACTTCCCACGTTTTACTTTTTACCACATATTCCCTGTACTGATTTTGTAATGAAAAACGCATTGCCGACACATAATACTTTTACCAACCCGCGAGGAGGTGAACAGCAATGGCACAAAGCAATGGTAACTCCAACAACTTGGTGGTAACTAAAGCTTCCGCAGCACTCGAGCAAATGAAATATGAAGTTGCTCAAGAACTCGGAATCAGCATCCCACAAGACGGATACCAAGGTAACATGACTTCTTACGAGAACGGTTCGATCGGTGGATACATCACGAAGCGTCTGGTAACAATTGCAGAACAGCAATTGGCAGGTCAATACCAATAATATCTGCATCGTAATACGTTACACAGTGGAGCATGGAGCGGCCGGTGAATAACCGGCCTACTCTGTGCTTCTACTTATATACTTAGAACGTATTATAGATCTTTACATACTGATTATAATAGTAAATGACTCTTTGTACATAGTGACGCGTCTCACCAAACGGAATATCTTTCACCGTATCGAACGAGCCATCCCATACACCATCTCTTAGCCAACTGTTTACTTTGCCTGGTCCCGCATTATAGGCAGCGATCATAACTGCTTCATTGCCATCGAATTGATCGGATAGATTCCGCAGATACCATGTGCCTAATTGAATATTTCGTTCAGGCTCGTGCTTCAATTCCTCCAGCGAAGTGTCGGGAATTTTGGCTTGCTCCAGTATCCAATTCGCCGTATCTGGCATCAGTTGCATGAGCCCAATGGCACCTCGTTTGGATTCCTTGCTTGTCTTGAAATTGGTCTCCACCTTGATAATGGAAGCAATCAGAAACGGATCAACCTCATAACTCTGAGATTGGGCACGGATCTCTTCCTTATAATGAATCGGATAGAACCATGCCATCCAGTTTGTATTCAGAAATAACACCAGTACAAAGGACACAAACATCAAGAGCAGTACACGTTTCTTACGCAATATTCTCATAACAAACCCTTACGCTGTAGATATGTGTCAATTTGCTGCTCCGTCTCAGGCCATAAGCCGCTGTTATCGATGACAATGTCTGCCAGCTGTTTTTTGCGCTCAATATCCATCTGAACATCCATTCGTGCCTCAGCCTGTGCTGCAGTCATTCCATCCCGACTCATCAAGCGATCTCGTTGCACCGATCTCGGGACATATACAACCATGACTTCCTCGAAACCGTCCTCCAGACCTGATTCGTAGAGCAAAGGAATATCAGACACCACAAGTTTATCCGGATGTTGCAGTTCGTATGCAGCAGCCCGTTCGCGCATCTCTCTTCGGATTGCCGGGTGTGTGATAGCCTCCAGTGCCTTTCGTTCCTCGGGTTGTTGAAAAACAATACTTCCAAGCTTTTTCCGATCCAGTGTTCCATCTTCGTTCAGTATGGCTTGTCCAAACCGCTTAACAGCGGCGGCCAACACGGGATGCCCGGGCATCATAACTTCCCGGGCAATAACGTCTGCATCGATGAGCAACGCTCCCTTACTGGCGAGATAGGCGGAAACACTGCTTTTGCCTGTCGCGATCCCGCCGGTTAAGCCTATATTCATCGTTTCACCTCATAACAACTTCATTATTCCCATAATCATTAACAATAGCGCTGGCAATACAGACAGTCTTCGCATCCAGCGCAGAGCTGAGAATCGTAGGCCAACATTCATGCCGAGTGACAGAAACGCCCCACTAAACAGTGCAATAATGAGTGCTGTCCATAGTGTAGGGAATCCCAGAAGTGCCGCTCCCAATCCTGCTCCAAACGCATCCAGAGACAGGGCAATACCCAGCCACATCGCTTCTTGGGCAGATATACTCCCCGAGTTATCCATATCCGCCTTGGAGGGACTGCGAAGGATCTGAATGACAACGCCCAGCTTGCGCAACTCCAGTGTAAATACCATTCGTTCCAGTGATCCACTTGAAGCTGACTGCTCCAGATCCAGCGCGAGCACCTGATTCCTGCCCTTTGAATCCGACAGTCTCTCTCGTGCTTCTCCCATCCCAGTTACCGTTGCTTCTGTTACCCCACCCGTTCCAGTGTCTGTTTCCTGCTGCTCTTTGCCTTGCTTTCGAATAAGTTGCAACAGTGACCATGCACCAATACCTATCAATATAACGGCTCCCACGATCGAAGCGATATCCGGTGACACCACATGGGACAACAACACACCTACTTGCATCGACAAGGCAATAACCAATCCCGAACAGATCGAAATAACAGCGATAGATAACAGGGGAATCTTAGTCCTCCGTAACCCATATGTAATCCCGACTCCAAAACCATCTAAACTAAGCGCCAAAGCAAGCGCCAGCAATGAAATAAAATGATGCAGCACCCCGGACTCCTCCTCTGTGCGGTACTCGTGCCAACTGAAGATGCCAGTATGGGTATACGCCCGCTTATTTCTGCCATATCAGTATATGGAGGGAGGAATCCAAGGGTGCTATGATTTCATCATTTCGTTCATTCAGTTCATGTTACAACAGCTGACAGTTCGGACAAAAATGCGTGCCACGGCCACCAACCACCGTTTTTTCAATTAACGTACCACAAGTTGTACAAGGTTCTGATTTGCGTCCATAAATTTTCAGTTGATGCTGGAACATCCCCATCTCACCCTGTCCATTCACATAGGACTTGATGGAAGATCCACCTGCATTCACTGCATCTTGCAACGTAGCCACAATCGCTTCATGGAGCACCGTTAACTGAGCTTCGGTCAGTGTCTTGGCGATGGTCTCAGGATGGATGCCTGCGCGAAATAGAGCCTCGTCCACATAAATATTCCCAATACCGACCACATATGCCTGATTTAAAAGTACAGCTTTGATTTTGGTTGTACGCTTGCCAACCGCCTCGCGGAATGCAGTTACCGTAAAGGCTGGATCAAGCGGCTCCAGTCCCAGCTTCAGCAAAGGTTTGGACACCAGTTCCTCACCTGCATTGAACAGATGCATCGTACCGAACTGACGCACATCCTTATAACGCAATTCCGTACCATCATTAAAATGGAAGATCACATGTGTATGTTTCTCCACATCTTCATGCTGCTCGTACACACCGTACCTTCCTTCCATCCGCAGATGGGAGACAAGCACCAGCCCGTCCAGCAAAATACGCAAAAACTTGCCGCGGCGCTCCACTCCAATGACGGTATGTCCTGCGAGTTCCATTGCAAATGCATCTATGTCGTCCGGCCGCTGAATAATCCGCGGCAAGCTAACGGTAACATGATCAATCGTTTTGCCCACAATAAGTTGATTCAATGTTCTTCTGACTGTTTCGACTTCCGGTAATTCCGGCATGATGTTCTCACCTCCCCTATATTATAACGGAAGATGGCGCTCAGCGGGACCCTTTTCTTATATCTCAAACACGGAAAGGCCTTTTGTAAAATACCGGAAAAACCGCGCAGCGCTTGATTTATTTCGCTTCGTACCAGTTATCACCAAAGCTGACTTCGGCTTTCAGCGGAACCGACAGTTCCAATGCTTTTTCCATAACAGAAGGGACTAACTCTTTCATCAGTTCCAATTCATCCGCAGGCACTTCGAATACAAGTTCATCGTGCACCTGAAGCAACATACGGCTCTTCAACTTGCGTTCCCGTAGCGCTTCATCCATCTGTACCATGGCCAGCTTGATGATATCTGCCGCTGTTCCCTGAATCGGTGTATTCATCGCCGTACGCTCTGCGAAGGAACGCAGATTGAAGTTACTGGCATTAATCTCTGGCAGGTAGCGACGACGTTCCAACAGCGTTTTGACGTAACCATCCTGACGAGCTTCCTTCACAATGTCATCCATGTATCGGCGGACACCCTGGAACACTTCAAAATACTGATCAATAAACTGCGCGGCCTCTTTACGTGTAATGTGCAGGTTCTGTGATAAGCCATAATCACTTATTCCATACACGATACCAAAGTTAACTGCCTTGGCGGAACGACGCATATCCCCATCCACATCCTCAGGATTCACGCCAAATACATCCGAAGCGGTCTTTGTATGAATATCCATATCATTAACAAATGCTTCCTTCAAGCGCTCATCGTCCGAAATATGTGCCAATACACGCAGTTCAATCTGGGAATAGTCTGCTGCCAAAATGGACCATCCTGGCTCGGAAGGAACAAATACCTTCCGGATTTTGCGACCTTCTTCCATCCGAATCGGAATGTTCTGCAAGTTCGGAAATTGACTGCTAAGTCGTCCCGTTGCAGCAATGGTCTGACGATAATACGTATGCACCTTGCCATCCCGATTGGATATCTCTTTGAGCAACCCTTCCACATAAGTGGATTGCAGCTTGGCAAGCTGACGATATTGCAGAATATGCTTGACCACATCATTATAAGGAGCCAATTTCTCCAATACTTCAGCATCTGTGGAATAACCCGTTTTTGTTTTCTTCACCACTGGTAGGCCCAGTCTATCAAATAAAATCTCACCCAGTTGCTTCGGTGAATTCAGATTAAATTCCGTACCTGACAGCTTGTAGATCTCAGCCATCAACCTGCTGATCTGTTCTTCAAACTCACTGCCCAGAGCCTGAAGATCGGCTGTATTGGCCTTGATGCCCTGTTTCTCCATGTCTGCCAATATACGTGACAACGGCATCTCCAGTTCATGGAACAGTGAATTCATCTCATCCGTTTCCAATACCTGCTCCTGAAGTGGAATAATGGCTGCTACTGCAGCAGCTTTACGGCACAGGAAATCACCCAAGATCTCCATTTCCGGTACCTTGTACTTGGCCCCTTTGCCCATAACCGTGTCATCCTCCACAAGTGACGGCAGACCATACTTGGTCGTGAGTCCACTAATCGTCTGGTTGGATTCCGTTGGATCAAGCAAATAGGCCGCCAGTTGTACATCAAATGCCGCACCAGCGAATTCAATGCCATGTGCATGCAGGGCCAGGTCTACACGATGAAGATCATAACCGCGCTTGGGCTGGTCTGAATTACCAAGCCACGCCCGTACTGGAGCCGCAGCTTCGGAATGAAGCAATTCGGGAGATATGAACGTATATGTTCCAGCGGAACCTACAGCAAGTCCAATCAATTTCGCTTGGTGCGGGTTATCCCCATGGGTCTCCACGTGGAGGACATCAATGGAATCCAGTGAACTGAACAGCTCACTGATGTTGTCCTCCGTTGCAATGGAGGATTCAACTTCGGCAGCAGGGACCGCTTCCTGTTCAGAACCGATGCTGCCACTGAACGACAGACGTTCGAGCAAAGATTTGAATTCCAGCTTAGCTAGTGCAGGGCCAGCATGTTCTTCTTTTAATCCCGCGAATTGCATATCCTCCCAAGTCTGCTCCAGCGGAACTTCCCGGTGAATCGTCGCGAGTTGTTTGCTCATCCGGGCATCTTCGGCATGGGCCTCGATCTTTTCTTTCATCTTGCCTTTCAGTTCACTTGTGCCGTTCAGCACATCCTCTACCGATCCGAACTGGTGCAGCAGCTTCAACGCTGTTTTCTCTCCAACCCCGGGAATGCCTGGAATGTTATCGGACGCATCGCCCATCAGACCCTTGAGATCAATGATTTGCAGCGGCGTCAGACCATAACGCTCCTTAATCTGAGCAGGATCATACAGCTCAATATCGGTTACCCCTTTACGTGTCAGCCCGATATGTACATGTTCGGAAGCAAGCTGCAGCATATCTTTGTCACCCGATACAACAAGCACCTGTCTGCCCGCTTCATCTGCGCGTTTGGTTAACGTTCCGATGATGTCATCCGCTTCGAATCCAGCCAGCTCAAACTGAGCAATACCAAGTCCTTTCAGCAGTTCTTTGAGCAAAGGGAATTGCTCTGACAACTCTGGTGGTGTCTTCTCCCGTCCACCCTTGTATTCCTGATACCCTTCGTGGCGGAACGTGATTTTGCCTGCATCAAAAGCAACCATAACATGTGTAGGTTTATGCTCTTCAAGCAGTCTCAGCAGCATCGTGGTGAAGCCATATACCGCATTGGTATGCAGACCTTTCGAGTTGGTCAGAGGCGGCATTGCAAAAAACGCCCTGTAAATAATGCTATTTCCATCTATGAGAATAAACTTGTCCATTCCAGCACCTCGCGTATTATATGGTCAACCTCTTCAAATTACATCTACTCTCATGATACCATACCCACCTGTCACATCAAAAAGAATAGCCTCTTTCACTTCACATTTAATCGCAAAAAAGAACCTTCTCCACAGACAGCTGTACACAGCCTACCTGAGAGAAAGTCCTTTTCCATTCATATGATTGCATTACTTAATCAGTACTGATTCCCCAATACCAAAGCAATACTCTTCTATTGATTCAGATCCGGACGTTTACCTGTCACCAGGTATACCGTGCTCTCACCAATGTTGGTTGCATGATCACCAATACGTTCAATGTAACGCCCAACCATCATCAGCAGCATAGCCTGAGAAGCCTGATTCGGATGCTCTGACATTAACGTGTAGAGATCACTGATCATGTGGCTGTACAGTTGATCGACCTGATCGTCCGTTTGAGCCATTTTATAGGCCAGGTCTGTGTTTTCTTTCAGGAAAGATTCGATGGATTCATCAATCATGGATTTCACGATTTCTGCCATTTGCGGGATATCCACCAAAGGTTTAATCAGCTTCTGTCCATCCATCCGGAGTGTCACCTTCGCCACGTCGAGCGCAAGATCTCCCATACGTTCCAGATCACTGGAGATTTTGAATGCCACGATAATACGTCTGAGATCCTTCGCCACCGGCTGTTGTGTGATGATCAGTTTGGAGCCAAGTTCCATAATTTTGTCTTCAAGGGCATTCAGATTCGCATCATTCTTGATGATGACCTGAGCTTTCTCCGCGTTCATCGTTTGTAAACTCTCAATAGCACCATCCAATGCTGCTCCTACATGTTCACCCATTTGTTTGAGCAAGGTACGCAGCTCTTCAAGCTCCTGATCAAATTCTTTTCTGCGAATCATAGATTTCATGTCCTCCTTATCCATCATCTCCGGGTATGCCGGGATCATTCCAATTCAGCTCGCTTAACCGAACCTTCCAGATATATAATCCTCGGTTCGGGAATCTTGCGGTGTGGAGAATAACGTCTCCGTATCAGCTGCCTCCACCACTTCACCATTCAGGAAAAATACCGTGCGTCCAGATACCCGTGCCGCTTGGTGCATATTGTGGGTAACCATAACGATCGTGTACTTGTGATGCAATTCTTTCACTAGTTCCTCAATCTTCAATGTGGAGATCGGGTCGAGTGCAGACGTTGCTTCATCCATCAGCAGAACGTCAGGCTGTACAGCCAGCGCCCGTGCAATACAGAGACGCTGTTGTTGTCCGCCGGACAAACTAAGTGCCGACTTTTTCAATACATCCTTTACTTCATCCCACAATGCAGCATGGACAAGACTTTGTTCCACCAACTGATCCAGTTCAGCCTTTTGGGTTACCCCGTGCAAGCGAGGTCCATAAGCCACGTTATCGTATATGGATTTTGGAAAAGGATTCGGTTGTTGGAACACCATGCCAACTCGTTTGCGCAGTGTCTCCACTTCAATCTCATTACTGTAAATGTCAGAGCCATTCAGCATAACCTGTCCTTCCACACGAACACCCGGAATCATGTCATTCATCCGGTTTAACGTGCGAAGCAATGTCGATTTACCACAACCTGACGGCCCGATGAACGCAGTAACGGTTTTTTCCGGCAGATCCATCGATATATTTTTAAGCGCGTGATGCGTATCATAATATAAATTAAGATTTTCAATGTGAATGAGGTCCTTCATGGATGTTCACTTCTCCTTCGCTGCAGGGACACGGAAACTCCCTTTACGTTGAGACCGATACTGATAATCTTTTTATCGCTGCTCGGCCATCTTTAATATCCTACCCTTTCATTGTAAAAACAGTATCACTTTCATGTTAACGGAATGTAAAAAAGACATCCTTAACCTTCATGATCTGCTTGATGGATCAATCTGATTCCTGATGTCTGCCTTATTGACTACTTTAAAGTTCACTCACTATTCGTAACCATCTCATCCAGCTTCGTACGAATGTGCTCTGCGACTTCTCCAGCTTTCCCGCCTTCCATGGCGATCTCCTCTGCTATACGAGACAAATCTCTCACCGCACTGTTCAGTTGTCGGAACGTTGCTCCCCCTGCGGTGACATGCACCGAACTGTCGTCAATCTCCGCTCCGCTTGCCTTAACCAGTTCAACAGTCTGAAGGGTCAATCCACCAATATTCTCTAGCAATGAAGACATGTTGCCCGCAACCTCACGGGTCTGTTTTGCGAGCGCTCGAATCTCGCCTGCAACAATCTGAAAACCTCGTCCATATTCACCGGCATGAGCTGCTTCGATGGAAGCATTCAGGGCAAGGAGACCACTCTGATCTGCCAGGGAGCGAATGGAATGTGCCATGCCTGAACCTGTTTTGATCGAATCCAGCATGTGATCCGCATGTTGACCTTGACTCTCCATATGCTGATGTACCCGGTTATAGGAAGCATCAACGTGTTTCAAACTCTCTTCGCCCTGCTTGGACAATGCCATGATCTCACGGGCCTCATGAACGGTCTGATTCGCAGCATTCACCAGCTTGGTGACCGCATTGTTGATTTTGGATATCTCCTGTCTGCTCTCGGTTACTGTACGTATGCCCTCTTCCGTAACAGCCTGTTGCAATCTGCGGGATAGCGACATTACGTCACGCATCGTCAGCACACCAAGCAGTCTGCCTTGATCCGTAACCAGCAGACAATCGTAGAAATGCTGTTCATTCCGTCCAAGTGCGATATCAATAATCGTTGCGGCTTCCATATGAATATCTGCAATAACCGGAGATGTATTCACTACTTGTATGACCGGCTTACGGTAGAATAGATCTGCGGCAAAACGGCCATTTAACATCCGATATAACGTCTCTCGCATTAACAATCCAGTAGGTTTCATCTGCTCATCACACAATACGATACATGGGTGTTCCTGATCCTGATTCATCATCGTCGCTGCTTCTCCACAGGTCGTATGGACCCCTGCGACAGGTACCTGACGATAATAGTCATGCAAATGGATCACAGATTCTTCAGCAACTAGTGCTACTTCAGTTTGCTCCATTATGGGTGTCGTTAATTCTTCATTATGTAAAACAACATGAGGCTGGTCAGGTTTCACTTCGAGCAACATGGGCATAAATGCGCAATCTCCTTTACGTAATACCTCCGTCTTGAGGTGGGTTATGTAGGTACAAAGTATCACTCAGATAAGTCCATGCTACTCCCTCTACGTAAAGAAAAATCTTCCTTTATGTTAAATGAACGTAAAATAAAACTCCCCGATCATTGCTAACTTGAATGATGGGGAGTTTTTCTTTTGACAACCAATTTATAACCTACACCACGAATGGAATCAATATGAACCGATTCAGGGTCCAGCTCCAGCTTTTTACGTAATGAGCTGACGTGTACGTCCACCGTTCGTTGACCTCCAATATAATCGAAGCCCCACACAGCGTTCATCAGATCATCCCTTGTCAGTACCACACCCGGCTTTTTGGCCAAATATAGAAGTACTTCGAACTCTTTTGGACGCAGACTGATGGATTGTCCACCCAGTGTCACTTCATATTTCAGAGGATAAATCTCCAGCTCGCCCAGAATAATTCGTGAGCCATCTTTGTCCTCAAGCTGTGGTAAATCTTCACCATTGGAATAACGTCTTAATACCGCATCCACTCGGGCTAATAACTCAGATACACCAAACGGTTTGGTAATATAATCATCGGCACCTGATTTCAGTCCCTGTACAACCTCGGCTTCACCGTTCTTGGCCGTCAGAATGATAACCGGTGTACTAACACCCTGTATTCTTAACTTGCTCAGAATGTCCAGACCATTCATGCCCGGAAGCATCAAATCCAGCAAAATGAGATCAAATTCCTGGGACAAGGCCCGATCATATCCTGCAGATCCGTGATCCTCTGCTGTAACGTCGTAACCTTCCTGTGTCAGGTTATACGTGAGTAATCTTGATAATGTAGGTTCATCTTCAATAACTAATAAACGCTGTGCCATGATACCCCTTCTCTCTTCATAGGTTGTCTGTTGCCACAACACTTTTTCTATCATAGCACTAATTTGTTAACGCGGTGTAAAACAATACAACCTTTTTACATTTTGATGCCAGACGCCTACATCTCTTCTTCCTGAATGAATGGAAGGATCACACGGAACGTTGTCCCCATGCCCAGTTCACTCTCTACAGACAATTTGCCATGATGCAATTCCACCAGATGTTTAACGATGGAAAGTCCAAGGCCTGTGCCCCCTGAATTACGTGATCTGCCTTTATCAACACGATAGAATCGTTCGAAGATTCGCGGCAAATCTTTTTTAGGTATGCCAATTCCTGTATCTGACACCGCAAAGACAACTTCATCATCATTATCCATCGTCACCTGTAACTTCACTCGCCCACCATCGGGGGTATAATTGATTCCGTTGGATAACAGATTGATGAAAATCTGCTTCATCTTGTCCTCATCCGCTTCAATGTACAGTTCCTCCGGAACATGCATTTCCAGACGAATCTGCTTTTTCTCCGCCACCTTGGACAAGGTGCCCAGCACCATTTCGAAGAAAGAGTGTACATGCACAGGTGAGCATTGCAACGGTGCGCGTTTCGATTCAATTTTGGATAACTCCAGAATATCCCCGATTAATCGGTTAAGTCGATCTCCTTCATCATAGATGATTTTCAGGAATGATCGCTCTGTCTCCTTATCCTGTACCCCGCCGCTGAGCAACGTTTCGGCAAACCCTTTGACCGCAGCGACTGGTGTCTTGAGCTCATGAGAGACATTTGCAACAAACTCACTGCGCATGGACTCCAATCGGCGAATCGCTGTCACGTCCTGCAACAGGAACAACATGCCTCGATATCCACCATCATCTTCGGACATCGGTACTCCATCAATACGGATCAGTTTTTCCTCCGGGTTGAACACACTCACTTCTTCATGCATCCGTTCTTTCAGTGCAACACTCTCTTCAATGGTGCGAGTTAATTCGTAGTGTCTTTTCAATTCAGTATAAGGTTTACCCGTAACCTTTCCTGCCTGAATACCAAGCATACGCTCCGCTTCCCGATTGACCAGTGCAATAGATTGCCCTGCGTCGATCATGACAATACCTCCGGTCATGTTCGCGAGGACACTCTGTAACAACGCTTCATTGTCACGGATTGTCTTCAGCTGGGACTGCAAGCTGTCTGCCATTCCATTTATCGCAAGCCCCAGCTGTCCGATCTCATCTCTACGCGTTACATCAACTCTGGCATCGTATTCCAGCTTGGTGATCCGATGGGCCACTTTTGTAATATGCTCAATCGGGGAAGTTAATCCACGTGCAACCCGATAACTGACAAACGCGACAATTAGAAACAGCAGCCCAAGTGCAGCAAACATAATCATCCAACCACGCTGAAGCCCTTGATCAACCGCATGAAGACTCATGGAAAGGCGGATGTAGCCGTCAAATTTTCCGCTCGGCATTTCAATCATGTCACTTTGATCCGAATTAACAGAAAGCGCTACATACAACATGTCCTGTCCCAATGTTTCACTGTAACGTATGGACTGCCCGTATCCATCCCCAACCGCACCCTTGATTTCTTCCCGGTTCAAGTGATTATCCATCGTTGCCGGATCACTCTCGGAATCTCCAATGACCATACCGTCTTTATTGATGAAGGTTACCCGGGAATCCGTCAGACGATCCAGTTCCAGCGCCCGATCTGAATAATACTTTCGTGTGGCTTCCGAGGTTGGATCACTTGCATCATGGAATGGAAAAGTTGCTTTGAGCAGATTAATCTCGCGTACCATCGTTTGCTCCAATGCGGTTATATGCGTAGTTTTAAACACTCTGCCCATCGTATATCCAGCCACAATGACGGATACACCGATCAGCACCATCATAATGATGGCAAGGCGAATTCGGAACGGTCTCATCTATCTCTTCCTTTATGATCAGATTAATATCTTATGACTCACTCAACATTGAATCCAGTTCAATTCGGTCCCCACGGGTACCCGGATTGGAAATCACAAGAAACTCCACTTCTTCGTTGCTCCGATTCATCATCTGATGCGGCATTCCGGGTACAATCTCTATTCCTTCATGGGTTTCCAGCACAAACGTCTCTCCATTAAGTTCCATACACGCTTCACCGCTGAGGATGAAAAAAAACTGACGGCTTACCGAATGATAATGTCGTATTTCAGCCGTTCCTGCGGGCATTCGTTCATGAATAATGCTCAGTGTTTCATTTTGAACGAGATGCCAACCATCGCACTGTGCACCCCATATATAATGTGTTGCATTCTGTTTGCTCATTTTCATATGACTTGTCCCTCCGAGTATAATTGCTCGATCTATCATATCACAGATTAGGGGACTCCCAATCTTTTCAGTCAGTACTTTGCAATACGCTATCAACTGCAGTGAGACAAGGCTAATAATAAAATATCATAGTTGTATCAACAGAGATGCCGACTTTTGTAAACAGGTGCTAACCGCATCTTTGACATACATATTCACCTGATATAAAAAAGACGCACCGCTCAGCCATGCTGAATGCGATACGTCTCTCTATAATAATCAATCCTATACGGATTCCGAATCATGTTAAAGCATTACCCGTTTACCACTTCACCGCCATTTACATGCATTACCTGTCCACTCACATACGATGAATCATCCGAAGCTAGATACACATATGCGGGAGCCAGTTCATCCGGTTGCCCTGGACGTTTCATCGGCTGGGTTGCGCCGAACTCACTTACTTTTTTCTCATCAAATGTGGATGGAATGAGTGGTGTCCAGATCGGCCCTGGTGCAACGGCATTGACACGAATTCCCTTCTCAATCACATTCATCGATAACGAACGAGTGAACGAAGTGATTGCTCCTTTGGTAGATGAATAGTCAAGCAAGGTTGGGCTTCCGCGATAAGCTGTGATAGAGGTTGTATTAATAATTGTACTGCCCTTCTTCAGATGTGGCAGGGCTGCTTGCGTCACATAGAACATGCCGAAGATATTGGTACGGAATGTACGCTCCAACTGTTCTGGCGTAATATCCTCCAGATTCTGCTGTGGATGCTGTTCTGCTGCGTTATTCACGACAATGTCCAGTTTGCCCAGTTCATCTACTGTCTGCTGAACCGACTTCTTCGCAAAGGCATCATCACCAATGTCACCTGCAATCAAGATGCACTTGCGTCCTTCTTGTTCGACCTGACGTTTCGTTTCCTTGGCATCTTCGTGCTCGCTCAGGTATACAATGGCGACATCCGCGCCTTCCTTGGCATACGTAACAGCAACAGCACGTCCAATTCCGCTGTCACCCCCTGTAATAAGCGCCACCTTACCCGTCAGTTTACCTGCTGCCTTGTATTCAGGCTTCTCAAATTCCGGTCTGGGATGCATCTCTGATTCGATTCCAGGGCGTTGATCCTGGTGCTGTGCCGGCATTGTTTTTTGATTTTGTGGTGTAGTTGACATCTAACATTCTCCTCTCAAAATGTGAACATATTTGGATTACAGAAGACATGGACATAACTGCACACTTCCTTGTCTTTCGTTCTCTGAAAAAAGTCTCATTCTGTAGGATGGCAGTAACAGTCCACATTATTCTTCTGCGATCAACAGCAACTTAAGCCTCAGCGTGCTGTCTCTAATCGTTATTTACCACTCTCTTTGGATATCAAACAATCGATTTGCTTTAATGCCTGTTTTGCCAAAATTCGAAATTTATTCGAAATTACACTGTTTCATGATACAAAGTGTATTCCTATGCTGCTTGGGCTGATGTACAATGTACAGTATACTGATGTGCTTTAACTCTCATTTTTATTGGTTTAATCATTCTAACCTAACATGGAGACCTGACAATGGAATCGCATATTAATACATATATAACACTCGTAGCTACTTCAGCCGTGCTGAATGTCTTTTTGTGTTTATATACCTATTTCAGAAGATCCGAGATCCCCAGTTCCAAAATATTCATTCTCTACACAGCAGCACTTTCCATATACACTTTTGGTTATGCAATTGAGCTGGCCAGCAACACGCTGGGACAGATGAAGTTTTGGACCACCGTGGAGTATATAGGCATGCCCTTCTCCGCATCTCTTGGCCTCATGTTGATGATAAAGTACACAGGAAAAACGTTATCCAAAAAGGTAACTGCCTCGTTGTTTGTAATCCCTTCCATTACACTAGGTATGGTTGCAACCAATGACTTTCATCATCTATTTTATAAAAAAGTATGGCTGAGAGAAGATAGTCCCGTTCCTCTGATGGATATCGCAGTGGGTCAATGGTATGTTGTACACGGTGCATTCACCTTCTCCTGTCTGTTATGTGCCTGCCTCATCCTGATTGGACAATGGAGACATACCAAGAAGATGTATCGTCGTCAATTACTTACTCTCATTACTTCACAGATTATTCCTATGGTCGCAGCTTTTCTGTATTTGCTTGGTTTGACCCCCGGCGGGATGGACCCTGTCCCCGTGCTCATGTGTATCACATCTGCCATGTATATCTGGGCGATTCTATCCTCACGTCTCCTGACCATCGTACCCATCGCCAAAGACAGTATTTTCGAGAGTATGCGTGAAGGTGTTATTGTACTGGATAGTTTCAATCGACTGGTCGATTACAACAGATCTCTGCGTGACATGTTGCCAGAGCTTAATACAACCATGATTGGCCAACCCTTGGATGATATCTGGCTTACTCTTGCTGGAAAGACGTTTCCCGTTGAATACGGAAGAGAAGGATTGCAAACCGATCTGTACTGGCAGTTAAACGGAGAGACCGTCTGTTACCAGGTCAGGACATCTTACGTGTATAACAAGGATGCACAGACTGTGGGCAGTCTAATTATGTTAATCGATATAACGGAACAACGCTTCTTGCAAGAACAGCTGAAACAACTGGCTTATTTTGATGGTCTGACCAAAATCTATAATCGCACTCAATTTTTGCATAGAGGACGGGAGATTTTGAGTGAAGCTCAGCTTAATCCGCAACCTGTCTCATTTATTTTATTTGATATTGATTACTTTAAACGCATCAACGATACGTACGGGCATGATGTTGGCGATCAGGCCATCATTCATGTGGTCTCTGTCTGTAATCGATATTTAAGCCCTGAGATGTTGTTTGCCCGTTATGGAGGCGAAGAGTTTGTCATCGCTCTTTCGAATACCTCGCTTCAAGAAGCCGAGAAACTTGCGGAACAACTGAGAGTTGCCTTGTTGAATGACCCTCTGGATGTTAAGGGAGTGCCTATTACGCTCACCTCAAGCTTTGGTATTGCCCAGTACAACGGAGGGTCGGATTCGCTGGAGTCCTTGTTACGCGACGCTGATACTGCCTTGTACGAATCCAAGCGTAATGGTCGAAATGCAGTGCGTGCATATAGTGTGAGTACAACCTAACCAATGTAGATCGTGTCTGATGGTAATGCATGATGTTATGTATGGTAGTGATCCCTCTAGTTTCAGTTCAAATAAACCGAGGACTGCTGGTTCCATCTTGATGATAACAAAAATAGACAGCCAATGAGGCTGTCTATTTTTCATTTGTTTCACCGAAACACCATCTTATATATCATCCGGCTTGTCCTAAATACGTCTGCAAACGCTTAACCAACAACTAACAATACATCTTCGTAGGGTGGATTAACCGTCCGCAACGCACTTTAGATCACCTGATTATTCACCATCAGGTACACCATGATTAGCAAGAATACAGCCAGAAGTGTACTGAACATACGGATCTTGCTTTGCTCAGGACCCACATCACGCTTGTTTTTCACACCTTCTGCAGCGAGTCGCAGCGGTTTACCCATAATTCCTCCAATAGCCGCAATAGCCAAGAGCAGAACAACTACGACAGCCATCCAGACATGAGAATACTCACCTTTGGTCATCAGGTAACCACCAGTAAGAAGTTGGATTACAAGTCCATACTGCGCGACTTTGTTCAAAGAACGAAGCGATGCAAAGGCTCCCTCTTGTGCTGCAGCATTCAAGGTACGGATTTTACCGACCACAAATGGCAGAATCAAATAGAATCCCATCGCCAGTGCTCCAACAATATGGAGCAGATACATAATCATTGTCAAAATTTTCATCCTCCTCAACATTTTCGGTGTGCTATACATCACATCCCATTATACTGGGGAACTTATCCAAAGAAAAGAAAACCTCCGGATTTACCGGAGGTTTTCTTTTAGCTTCTGTTCAAAAAGTTTTCAAACTTACAGGTTTACTACCGAAATGACGTTGCGAACCGAATCAGCCGATTTGTCCAACCCTGCTTTTTCTTCCACAGTCAGGTCAAGTTCGAATATTTTCTCAATGCCGTTACCACCTAGAATGGTTGGTACACCGAGGAACAGATCATTATAGCCATATTCACCTTCAAGATAAGCGATCACTGGAATGATACGTTTCTTGTCCTTCAAAATCGCTTCGGTCATCTGAACGAGTGAAGCCGCTGGTGCATAATAGGCACTGCCGTTACCCAGCAAATTCACAATCTCGCCTCCGCCAACACGTGTGCGTTGAACAATGGACTCAATGCGGTCTGCAGGAATCAGCGTGTCAATCGGAATACCACCTACGCTCGAATAACGAACGAGTGGTACCATGTCGTCTCCGTGGCCGCCAAGAACGAATCCACGAACATCTTCAACAGATACATTCAGCTCTTGCGCAATGAAAGTACAATAACGTGCTGTATCCAGAACACCTGACTGACCGATAACACGGTTTTTAGGAAAACCAAGGGTTTGATAAGCAGCATAAGTCATCGCATCCACTGGGTTGCTTAGAATAATGACGATGGAATCAGGGCAATATTTTTTCACATTTTCACAAACGGACTTCACGATACCCGCATTCGTATTGACCAGATCGTCGCGGCTCATACCCGGTTTACGGGCGATACCAGCGGTAATGATTACAATCTCAGAACCTGCAGTATCTTCGTAGTTGGAAGTACCGACGATATGACTGTCAAATCCTTGAACAGGACTTGCTTCCATCATATCGAGTGCTTTCCCCTTCGTCGGGTTCTCCAGTTGAGGAATATCAACCAGCACAACATCCCCGAGTTCTTTTTGGGCAAGCATTAATGCGGTCGTAGCACCGGTAAAACCGGCGCCGACTACTGTGATTTTTTTGCGCTGAATAGTCAAGATTCACATCTCCCCTTACAGGTTTTTAATGATTTGATCCGCGAATTCAGAACATTTCACTTCAGTAGCGCCGTCCATCAGACGTGCAAAGTCATACGTTACTGTTTTATTGTTAATGGATGTTTCCATACCTTTGTAGATCAGGTTAGCTGCTTCTTGCCATCCCAAGTGCTCAAGCATCATTACTCCGGACAGAATAACGGAACCAGGGTTCACGACATCTTTGTCCGCGTATTTAGGTGCAGTACCGTGAGTTGCTTCGAAGATAGCATGTCCTGTTACGTAGTTGATGTTCGCTCCAGGAGCGATACCAATTCCGCCAACTTGCGCTGCAAGTGCATCGGACAGATAGTCACCGTTCAGGTTCAGGGTTGCGATTACATCAAACTCGCCTGGACGAGTCAATACTTGTTGCAGAGCAATATCGGCAATTGCATCTTTTACGATGATTTTACCAGCATCTTCAGCAGCTTTTTGTGCTGCATTCGCTGCATCTGTACCTTCGTTTTCTTTGATGATGTCGTATTGTGCCCATGTGAATACTTTGTCAGCGAACTCTTCTTCAGCCACTTCATATCCCCAGTTTTTGAAGGCACCTTCTGTGAATTTCATGATATTACCTTTGTGTACCAATGTAACCGTCTTACGGTTATGGTCAATTGCGTACTGAACTGCTGCACGTACCAGACGTTTCGAACCTTCGGAAGAAACTGGTTTGATACCAATACCGGAAGTTTCAGGGAAACGAATTTTGTTAGCACCCATCTCTTGTTGCAAGAACTGGATCACTTTTTTCACTTCTTCAGAACCTTCAGCATACTCGATTCCTGCATAGATATCTTCCGTATTCTCACGGAAAATGACCATGTCTACCAGCTCAGGACGTTTAACCGGAGAAGGTACACCGTCGAAATAACGAACAGGACGCAAGCATGTGTACAGGTCAAGCTCTTGACGCAGGGCTACGTTCAGGGAACGAATACCGCCACCGATTGGTGTAGTCAATGGTCCTTTGATCGCTACGATATACTCACGAATGGCTTCCAGTGTATCATTCGGCAACCACTCACCGTATGTATCGAATGCTTTTTGTCCAGCAAACACTTCATACCATGCGATTTTTTTGTTGCCATCATAAGCTTTTTCAACAGCTGCATCCAATACACGTTTGGAAGCTTTCCAGATATCACGGCCTGTACCGTCACCTTCGATAAATGGAATGATTGGATTACTAGGTACTTGAAGTGTACCGTTATCAATTTGGATTTTTTCGCCTTCAGTTGGGTGAGCAAATTTTTCTAATTTCATAGTTAAAATTCCTCCTAGGTTTCGTATATGCAGTATTCATCATACCACTAGTCTTGTTGAGAGAAGGGTCCTGAGAGCTTAAGCCAGTAACGCCTCTGCTTTCCAACCCTTCACCTCGTCCATATTATTATACTGTTTTTGCGGCTATTAGCGAAGTTCAATAGAAACGTATTTCTGTTCTGTAGGACCAGTGTACTCCGCACGTGGACGAATGATGCGATTGTCCGCAAGCTGTTCCAAAATATGCGCAGTCCATCCAGACACCCGGCTGATGGCAAAGATCGGAGTGAACAATTCCTGTTCGATCTCCAGTTGGGTGTATACAGAAGCAGAATAGAAGTCTACGTTAGGCTTCAGTCCTTTTTGTCCTGTTACCAGTTCCTCGATCTTCACAGACATATCATACAAGCGCGTATCATTGTTCATCTCGCCAAGTTCCTTGGACATCTTCTGTAGATGTTTGGCGCGTGGATCACCATTTTTGTACACCCGATGTCCAAAGCCCATGATCTTTTCACGATTATTCAGTTTTTCCTGAATTGCCGCTTCAAGACGATCAGGCGTACCAATCTCATTCAACATTTTCATAACGGCTTCATTAGCACCGCCATGCAGTGGTCCCTTCAGTGCGCCAATGGCGGAAGTTACACCGGAATAGATATCCGACAGCGTCGCAACCGTTACACGGGCTGCAAATGTCGAAGCGTTTAACTCGTGATCCGCATGCAGGACAAGGGCTTGATCCAATGCTTTCACTGCGGTCTCGGATGGTTCTTCACCAGTCATCATATATAAAAAGTTCTCTGCGATGGAAGCGCCTTCTTTTGGAGCCACAGGTTCTTTGCCCTGACGGATACGGGCGATGGCTGCCACAATCGTTGGCAACTGTGCTTGCAACTTAACCGCTTTGTTCTCATTTGCTTCCGTTGTCATCTCATCCGCTTGCTCGTCGTACAGTGCAAGTGCAGAGACAGCAGAACGAAGTGCTGCCATGGTACTGACGTTTTTCGGATACAATTGGATTTGTGCAATCAACTCGCTCGGAATCGGCGCGTAATCGCTCAGGCTTTTACGAAGGGATTTCAGTTCATCCGTTGTTGGCAATTTACCAAACCACAACAAATAGGCAACTTCTTCAAAGCTGGCATGTTCAGCCAAATCGTCGATATCGTAACCACGGTATGTGAGCACACCGTCTACAATAGAACTGATCGAAGAGGTTGTCGCAACGATGCCTTCCAGACCTTTGGTAGCTGTCATATTACATCTCTCCTTTAATAAGCGAAATCAGGAACCATTCCAGAGTGTCATATAAGTGCCAAAATGCACCTATTCTCTTTTTGTAAACATTTTCATTTTAAAATTAACAAATATTTCAAACTACGGTTTTCCTATCTGTCAATCGGTATTTACTTATAACATCATACTGGATTTTGTCGTTTATGTGAACATGATGAGAGTTCATTCGCACATCAAACTTCTTTATCGGTCCGATAAAGCATTTTTGAAAGCCTTTACAAAAACAAGGTTGACATTTAATGTTTTTTAACCAATCCTGTCGTATGAGAACTTTCTATTGCTATATTCTGTAATACTAAGGCATACTCTAGGCAAAAGAAAGAATCCCCATACATCTTGTTCAAAAATCCGCTTTTGAACAAGATCTGGTAACATCCCGGCGTTTCAAAACCTTGTAAATGCTCTATATTAATTAAGATAGCCATCTATTTCTAATACTGCTTCCTGGATCATACATAGGTCGGCTTAATTGAACTAAGGAGAGTTGATGCTTGGATAGAATAATAATGAAACGCCTGTTCCGTGGCTTATGGGTTATCATTGCGGCCGTTCTGATCGCCGTTGCCATATACTTGCTGTTCCCGCTTTTGTACCCTTTTGCGATTGCCTGGATTATCGCCTATGCCATGAATCCATTAGTGAAACTGCTTCAGCATCGAGCACGATTCCCGCGCTGGCTGGCTGTGACTCTTTCATTGATCCTTTATTTTGGAGCCATTGCGGTGGTGCTGTCTGCGGCGATTACCCGTATGGTAAAAGAAGTCATTTCACTTACGACAAGCTTTGATCTTCATGTTGATGAGATCAAGGACACGTTTGTGCGCTGGACCCAGAATGACACCATTCAGAGTTTGACTGCGCAGATCAATGAATTCTACAAGGAAAATCCCAACTACCAGGAAACCATCAACAGCAATATTAGTAAAACAACTGAAACGGTGGGTACAGCCGTCACAGATCTGGTCACCGGATTTTTCAACATGATTCTGAGTCTGCTGACTTCCCTGCCTAACATGGGCGCGGTATTAATCGTTGTTCTGTTGTCTACATTCTTCATTAGCAAAAGCTGGACCAGGCACAACATCACCGTATCGGGATGGGTACCCTCTTCCATTCGCAAGCCGATATCCGACATCTGGACTGACCTTAAGAAGGCACTGTTCGGATACGCAAGAGCACAATTGATCATGATCTCGATTACAGCACTATTCGTCATGATTGGACTGCTTATATTGCAAGTCAATTCAGCCTTCACCATCGCTCTGATGATTGGTTTGGTCGATCTGCTTCCTTATCTGGGTGTTGGTCTGGTCATGGTGCCTTGGGCAGCATACCTCTTTATGAATGGGGATCTGTATCTGGGTATTGGCATTAGTATTATCTATCTGATCTTACTGATCGCCCGTCAGATTATTGAACCGAAGGTACTTGCAAGCAGTGTAGGGCTCGACCCACTCGCCACGCTGGTTGGCATGTTTGTGGGTTTGAAGTTGTTCGGTGTTCTGGGCTTGATTATTGGCCCTGTCAGTCTCGTGATTCTCGATGCGTTCAATCGGGCTAACGTATTACGCGACCTCAGAACGTATATCATCAACGGACGTGTCCGATGAGGCATCATCTTATGAGCACGCAGGAAAAATAGAAAAAGGCTTCGTTCAACAGAAGTCATCTGCTGAGCGGAGCCTTTTCCATTTTGCATAACAACTAGTGTTTCATTTCGGACGACGATAAAACGTAATTTTTCCACTTTTCATTTTTTTCTCCAGCCACCCCAGGAAGAACAGACGGTACACCGGACGTGTTAATGGAAATACCAGTGTAAACCCGATCAGATCCGTCACAAAACCTGGAATCAAAAGCAAGAAACCACCGACAAAAATAAAAAGACCATCGACCATTTTTCTTCCAGGTACCTTGCCACGCTCCATCTCGGATTTGGCGTCCACAAGTACTTTTCGCCCTTCAAACTGCAACATTGCTATACCAATCAAGGACGTGAGAATCATGAGAAGCAATGTCTTTCCGGCTCCGATCCAGTCACTCATCAGAATAAAACCAAATAATTCAATCACCGGAATGATTAAGAGTAAAGCCCACATCCATTTTCGCATTGACGTATTACCCCTTTCCCGAAAGCCACACCTTTTCAAGCGCGCTGTATAGCTCAGAGGCTGCCTTATCCAGCCGAACTGGCTTCCAGTCCCCATTCACCCATACATGCTGGGTAGAACCTGTAACTAGCCGTTCACCAGGGAGTGCTTCATCAGTTGACCATACCCGTTCTCCAATCGCCATATGCTCATCAGGTTCTTCAGACATGCGTCTTACGTCATACTCATAATTCAGTCGCAGACCACTAAATGCAGCAATACGGGTGAAAATGATAATCTCATCATCATATCGGGCAGGCTTGTGATACTTCACATCCAGTCCGGTTACGGGAAGCAGTAACCCCTGTTCCTCCATTTTACGATATGTATACCCCATTTGGCGAATCATCTCAGTTCGACCGATTTCAAACCAATTCAAATAGTTCGCGTGGTAGACCACGCCCATCTGGTCACTTTCTTGATAGCGTACACGAAGACGTGCCGCATACCAGTTACCATTGCTCTGTTCTCGCACGTTATCGGCCTCCTTCGCTCTATCATTCATACGTGTTACCTCGTTGTAAAGTGTCAATAAGATGGAAAAAAAGCAACGGGACAATAAAGCCCCATTGCTTCTTTCCTGTTGCTTCTCCATCCAAGACGCTATTAAGCGTTGTTTGGAATTTGGCTTACTTTAATCAGGTTGGTAGAACCGGAACGACCCAAAGGTACACCTGCTGTGATCACAACCAGGTCTCCTTCTTTAACAAGTCCGGATTTTACGCCCCCTTCAATTGCATTTTCGAACAAAGCATCCGTGGAATCAACCAGTCTTCCTTTGACAGGAGTTACACCCCAAGCCAGAGCCAAACGACGGGAAGTTCTGTCTTCCGTTGTCACAGCGATGATTGGAGATTCTGGACGATACTTGGAAATCATGCGTGCAGTATGTCCTGATTCAGTCGAAGTAATGATCGCTTTTGCGTTCAAATCTTGAGCTTGAAGAGCAACCGATTGGCTGATTGCTTCTGTAACTGTTGTTTGTTGAGCAACACGTTGTTTCAGGTACAACTCTTGGTAAGGCAGAGCAGATTCTGCTTTTTCAGCAATACGGGACATGGTCAGAACAGATTCAACTGGGTATTTACCCGCAGCTGTCTCACCGGACAACATGATTGCATCCGTACCGTCGAAGATCGCATTCGCCACGTCACTTGCTTCCGCACGTGTTGGACGCGGGTTACGCTGCATGGAATCCAGCATTTGTGTAGCTGTGATAACCGGTTTACCTGCAACGTTACATTTTTGGATCATGCGTTTTTGTACCAATGGTACTTCTTCCGCAGGAATCTCAACACCCAGGTCTCCACGAGCAACCATCAGGCCGTCAGACACTTCAAGGATTTCGTCGAGGTTATCGACACCTTGTTGGTTTTCGATTTTGGAGATGATTTGGATATGTCCAGCATTGTGTTTTTCAAGCAATTCACGAATCTCAAGTACATCACTTGCTTTACGTACAAAAGAAGCCGCGATGAAATCGACACCTTGTTCGATACCAAATACGATATCGTTAGCGTCTTTTTCGGTGATACCCGGCAGAGAAATGGCAACGCCCGGAACGTTAACACCTTTTTTGCTTTTGATCGACCCGCCGTTAACGATACGGCATTTGATCTCGGTGCCTTGCACTTCCACCACAGTCAGTCCGATCAGACCGTCGTCGATCAGAATTGTAGATCCCGGTTCAACATCATTCGGAAGATCTGTATACGTAATGGAAAGACGTTCTTTGGTTCCCAGAATTTCTTCTGTTGTCAAAGTGATGTACTCGTCTTGAACCAATTCGATCGGTTCAACTTCGAGTTTACCTGTCCGAATTTCCGGTCCTTTGGTGTCCAGCAGGATCGCTACTGTTTTGTTCAACTCTTCGCATGCTTGGCGAATCGCAATGATCCGTCCGCCGTGCTCATCGAAATCACCGTGGGAGAAGTTCAGACGGGCCACATTCATACCGGCCATAATCAATTTTTTGGTGTTCTCCAGAGATTCACTGGATGGACCAATGGTACATACAATTTTCGTTTTACGCATTTTGGGTTTCCTCCGATTTTAAAGGTATTACTCTTTATCTATTTTTCTTTTTCCAACTATTAAATTTACTATACTTTTGTTCATTTGTATAGGAAATTCGTCACATTATTCAGCATTTCCCGACAAATTACTCGCAACATCGACTTTTACAAGCTCTTGAGGGGCTTCATTGGATGCTTGAGGTTCAAACGTGACCGATCCAATTTTACGGAATTTCTCATAACGATCCTGTTTCAGCTGATCCCCGCTCCAACCCTTCATATCGTCGAGATGACGGACCAAAGCTTCACTGATGAAAGCAGCAGACGCTTCATAATCCCGATGAGCACCGCCGCGTGGCTCAGGGACAATCTCTTCAATGACTTCCATCTCCAACAGGTCTTTGGCTGTTATTTTCATTGCTTCAGCCGCCTGATCTGCCTTGGATGCATCCTTCCAGAGAATCGAAGCAGCGCCGTTCGGAGAGATTGCAGAATAGATCGCATGTTCCAGCATCAACACACGATTACCCACAGCCATAGCGAGGGCACCGCCGCTTCCACCTTCGCCGATGACCACAACAATAACAGGAACCGATAGCTTCGCCATTTCCATCAGGTTGCGAGCAATCGCTTCCGATTGACCTCTCTCTTCTGCAGTATTACCCGGATACGCCCCTTTAGTATCAATAAACGTAATAATAGGACGGCCAAATTTGTTCGCTTGTTTCATCAGACGCAGTCCTTTTCGGAAACCTTCTGGATGAGCGCTGCCGAAAAAGCGGGCGATATTATCCTTCGTGTCTTTCCCCCGCTGTTGTCCGATTACCGTTACTGTCTTTCCATTCAACTTGGCAAGTCCGCCAACAACCGCAAGATCGTCTCCGAACATGCGATCACCGTGCAGCTCAATGAAGTCCGTAAATATCAGCTGGATCAGGTCCAGCGCCGTTGGGCGCTGCTGATGACGGGCCAGATGCATCTTCTGAGCTGCTGTTATGCCAGTGTAGATCTCTTCTTCAAGTCTATGGTAACGTTCTTCCAGGCGGGCAATCTCGTCCGTGAAGTCGATCCCTTTTTCCTGTCCAAACTGTACGAGTTCATCAATCTTTTTGCGCATCTCAACCAGAGGCGCTTCATATGGCAACTCACCCGCCATTTAGACCCCTCCTTTTTCACTATGCATATCCAGAAGCTTGCCAAGAGTGGCCCGAAGCTCTTTCCGGTGCACAACCATGTCCAACTGACCATGTTGCATATTAAATTCAGCCGTCTGGAAATCATCAGGTAACTTCTGACGGATCGTCTGTTCGATAACGATTCTGCCGGCAAAACCAAATACAGCGCCAGGTTCGGCAATGTTAATATCGCCCAAGCTCGCAAAACTTGCCGAGACTCCACCTGTCGTTGGGTCCGTAATGACCGAAATGTACAGCCCGCCCTGTTCATCCAAACGGGATAAAGCTGCGCTTGTTTTAGCCATTTGCATGAGGCTAAGAATACTCTCTTGCATCCGGGCACCACCTGATGTTGAGAAAATAATCAATGGTAACCGTTTCTCTGTGGCATGCTCAATGGCACGGGTAATTTTCTCCCCTACAACAGAACCCATGCTGCCTGTGAAGAAATCAAAGCTCATTACAGCAACAACTACAGGCAGGCCATCAATGGTTCCTTCCCCTGTAATTACCGCTTCCTTCAGGCCCGATTTCAGACGCTGTTGTTCCAATTTGTTGCTATATCCAGGAAAGCCAAGTGGATCAACCGATATCATATCAGCATCAAACTCAACAAATCCTTGATCATCAAGTACCATAGCAATGCGCTCCATAGCGTTAAGACGCATATGGTAACCGCAGGCAGGACATACTTTCAGATTTTTCTCCAATTCCTTGCTATATTGAATGGTGCCGCATTTGCTGCACTTGTTCATAAGCCCTTCAGGTATTTCACGTTTTGGGCGTTCTAGGACTTCCTGGCCTTCGCCGGGAAGTGCACGCTCGGAAGGTATGGTAGCGTACTTCCGTTTCTTCTGGAATATATCTTTGAACACAACTACACCTCTCCAGCCGTTGATTTGATGGCCGCAACATGCAGAGCGCTGCTTGTGGCAGCTTCATCCGCGTGTTACGGTAAACCGCTTACGACCCACACGCTGCCATGGGCCTTGTCCAGCATTCACAACAAAAAAATCCGCCGGTACAGGGCAAGGATCACCGGCTTCTGTCAGCACGATTGATGTTACCTGCAAAAACCGAAAGATTGTTGCGCCGATGTTTGAATCTATCTTGGTAGGGTCTCCGGGAGCAACCAGGTCGGTCCTTGTCCTAACAAAAAAAGAAGGAAGGACAGCAGCATACAATACATGCAAGTCGATTCCTCTCTCCGCTTACGCGATTAGTCCCTTATGTACCGATGGTACTTCTTCATCTGCCAAGGCACGTTGATGTCGAACAAATCAGGAATGCAGAATGGAATTCAACACTTCCTGGACCTCTTCCAATTCCCCAGAAGGGACGCGAATCTCAAATTGCTGCTTGGATAAACTGATGGGACGGGTCTGTACCAGAAAACCTTCTTCCGAAAGCTTGGTCTTGATCTTGTCCGCAACCTTTGCTGTCGGTGCAATGTAAATCACCGTCCACATGCCTTGTCCGCCCCCTAAGCTAATGTTCAGAGCCCGTATATTGGACTAATGATAACATACCTCACTTTTTTTCTGCAAGAAAGGGTTCGGGACCTTTGGGGAGAATTTGGGATCATGAGGGACATTAGTCCCCCACGAATAACTCATATGGTTGACGAAATCTTCTTGTTCATACCTCTTCCATAAGTAGCCGCAAGCTTATCAGGGCAGCGTCAGCCGCCCTTGAAGACCTTCATATGAGCCATTAGATTGACCATAACAGACAAGCATGGAAATACAGGGGGTTAAAGGTCTGAGGGGTATTTTTTGGCTTTAATATTTTTGTGTGCAATCCGGGCAGAAGCCGCAGCGGCCACCCCTGCGACCAGATCATCCAAAAAGACATGAATGGCTGTTGTGTGTTCGTTCAAATCATGAATTACACCTATTTTTTCTTTATCCAGGTAACCAAAGCTGGTTAAACCAATCATACCATACACATGAGTAATGCCGAGGGCCAGAGTCTCGTCCACTCCATACAGGGATTCATCCGCTTCCATAATAGCCTGTAACGGTTGAGGCAAGAGTTTTTTCTCCGCAAGTTCGTCGAGAGCAATACCCGTATAGAGCGTATATTGCACCTCTCGTTTCTGCAGAACGGATTTCACGCTGGTTACACAGTCGTCCAAGGTCAGTTCGGGGTGGTACCCTTTTTGCAGACGGTATACAATTGCTGCGATTGCATCAATCCGTACACCCCGCCGGGCCAGCATGGCTTCTACGATTTCATATGACATATCTCGACCTCCCGCATCAATCCCCCGAGGACCGCGAGGTCCTTCGGTGTTCTCAAGTGTATGCAGCAACCTGTTAAAATGTTCATAAAATGTGCGGATGGTTGAAATCAGGAACCACGCTAAAATATTCACAAAAAAACCTGTTCAGCATTGAGCCAAACAGGTTTCATACTATGGATAAGTGCTATCACTTTCGGGACAGCCTCTTATTTAATTTTGACCGTGCCTTCACCCAGCATTTTCTCCATCTCGGAGAACAAGGTTGGCGATGGCTTAATCCGGTAGGCATCACTCAGCGCAAGCAACTTCTGCTGTTGCTCATAGAAGAGCACTGTCGCCACAGGTCCGGGATGCTCCTGAAGCAGCTGCTTCAGACGTGCCAGAAGCTCAGGCTTCTCCGCATGCGGGGCAATCTTCACGAACACCCGCTGCTCCACAGCCCGCGGTTCGCGGCTCTGCTCCGGGCTGCCTGCCGCCTCAGCGGCACCGCCAGGCCGGGAAGCCGCCGCCGTGGCTGCGCCCGTACCCGCCGCATCGCTGCTACGCACAGCGGAAGCATCCCCGCCTGCGCTGCTGCGCTGCGCTTCGGCTCCTGCGCCCGCTGGTCGCCGCGGCGAAGCCGCCTGCGCCG
Organism: Paenibacillus amylolyticus; assembly: GCF_047302515.1. Classification (GTDB taxonomy): domain Bacteria; phylum Bacillota; class Bacilli; order Paenibacillales; family Paenibacillaceae; genus Paenibacillus; species Paenibacillus amylolyticus_G. The sequence continues at coordinate 3,819,593 of NZ_CP168019.1, forward strand.
GGCGCGAAGAGCTGCCGCTGCCGGGCTTGACGCGCCGGTCACGGCTGCGCAGCTGCTGCTCCAGTGCCGCCGGTGACAACGGCACCACTTCCTCAGCCAGCAGCTTAAACCCTTCGTCCTGCTGCTGCACTTTGGCACGCACGACGAGCAGTTCACCTTTCCCGACATGTTGCTGGCTACGCCGCCATACCTCGGGAAAGAGAACCACTTCACAGCGTTCAATCTGGTCTTCCAGCTCCATGAACGCCATAGCCTTGCCCTGTTTCGTCGTAATCGACTTCACAGACACAACCATACCCGCAGCGACGGTCATCGTGTCGTCTGCCGCTTCGGTCAGCTCCATGATCCGGTCAGCCCCACTCGATTCCAGCACATCTTCATAGTCATCCAGCGGATGCCCGGAGAGATACAAGCCTAACAACTCTCGCTCTAGCTCCAGTTGCTGCCCTGAGGAATAAGGAGGAATTTCCGGATATTCAATCTCCCAGTTTGGCGTCTCAACAAAGTCGAATAATTGAATCTGCAGATCCTCGCGTTCCTTGCGCCATTTCAACGCCGCTTCAACAGTCTCATCCAGCATCGCCAGCAATTGGGCCCGGTGCCCAGGTAATGTGTCAAAAGCTCCGGCCTGGATCAGCGATTCAATCACACGTTTGTTGCATACACGCAGATCCACACGACGACAAAAATCGAGCAAACTGTCGAACGGCCTCTCCTGCCTTACGATCATAATGCTTTCCATTGCCTGGGTACCGACATTTTTCACAGCGGCCAGACCAAATCGTATTGCACCCGTTAATTTTTCCTCATCCGGACTATCATTAGACACTGCAACGTTCTTTTCCGCAGAGGACAGTTCCCCATGCTCCTCGCGCGAGGAAGACGCTTCTTGTCCGTCGTCATTACCATTTTCCAATGAAGAAGCCGACACCAATCCCGGTTCCTTCCGGTTGTCGGATGCCTCAGGCATGGTTGTCGCTGCCTGCCACTCATATCCACCACCGTCCTCTTCCGGTCCAGGACCGGGATCATCCGGCAGAGGTGCTTCACCATATTCGGCTTGTCCCGAATGCCCATCATGCTCATGAACGCGATCTTCCCTGAAGGAACTCCCGTTACCATTCGCGGCATGTTCTTCGGCAGGGCTTCCGGCGTCACTCTCTGCATCTGCTCCCGCAGTCTGCTGCGATGCGCTACTCTGATCCCCGGCTCCTGCGCTGCCGGACGGCACAATTACAGGTGTAAACAGAATACCGCTCTCATTCACATCCGGTGGAAGCACCTCCATGTCCATGCGCCGACATTCCACCACGTACTCTGCCACTTTCCGATGACTGCCCATTACAGCTGTTAACATGGATGCCATAAAATGAACCGGATAATGCGCCTTCAGATACGCCGTCTGGAACGCAAGCACACCATATGCCGCGGCATGAGCACGCGGGAAGCCATAGTTGGCAAACTTGACGATCATATCATAGACCAGGTCTGCCTCTTCTTCGCTATACCCTTGTTTCAGGCTGCCTTGTACAAAGTGTCCACGCTCCAGATCCAGCACTTCCCGTTTCTTCTTGGAGACCGCTCTGCGGAGCAAATCTGCCTCACCCAGCGAGAAACCCGCCATCCGGGAGGCTATCTGCATGATCTGTTCCTGATACACGATGATCCCGTACGTATCTTTCAGGATAGGCTCCAGATCCACATGGGGGTAATCCACTTCAATCTGTCCATGCTTGCCCTGAATGTATTTGGATATGAACTCCATCGGACCCGGACGGTACAAGGCAAGTACAGAGATTACATCTTCAAAACTACTTGGCTTCATCTCTTTCAGCACACGGCGTACCCCGGCAGATTCCAGTTGGAATATGCCCATCGTGTCCCCTCGCCCAAGCATCTCGTACGTTAACGGATCATCATCGGGGATAAGGCGGAAATCCGGAATTTCTCCATGTTCCCCAATCCAGCGTACACACCGTTCAATGATTGAGAGGGTACGCAAACCAAGAAAGTCCATCTTAAGCAGCCCAATAGACTCCAGGTTTTCCATGGAATACTGGGTTAACGCTGTCCCTTCACTGCCCTCCTGAAGTGGCACCGCATCAGTCAGCGGGTCACGGGAGATAACCACTCCCGCAGCATGCGTCGAAGCATGACGTGGCATGCCCTCGACCTTCATCGCCATATCCAACAGCTCACGTGTCTTAGGCTTGGTTTCATACAGCGCCTTCAGCTCAGGTGTAGCTTCCATGGCCCGCTCGATGTTAATACCAAGTTGTGCCGGAATCAGCTTTGCAGCCTTGTCCACTTCGCCATAAGGCACATTCAGGGCCCGCCCAACATCACGTACAGCTGCACGGGCAGCCATCGTTCCAAACGTAATGATCTGGGCGACATGGGCTTTGCCATATTTATGCGCGACATAATCAATGACCTCATCCCGCCGCTCATCGCTGAAGTCAATATCTATATCCGGCATGGAGATCCGCTCGGGATTCAGGAATCGTTCGAAGAGAAGATTATATTTCATCGGGTCAACATCGGTAATATGCAAAGTGTACGCTACCAGACTACCTGCCGAGGAGCCCCGGCCCGGTCCAGTAACAATGCCTTGTTTATGCGCATAGGCGATAAAATCCCAAACAATCAGGAAATAATCCGAGAATCCCATGCTGTCGATTATACCCAGCTCATACGCCAATCGTTGTTCGAGTTCGGATCGAAGCTCCGCATCTGTCCAACGTGTGGACTGCGCATAACGCTCCTCCATTCCTTCTTCACATAGCTGACGCAGATACACCGAAGGGCTGAGTCCATCAGGAAGCGGTCTGTATTCCGGCAAAATCGATTTGCCGAATTCCAGCTTCAACTCACAGGAATCCGCAATGCGGACGGTGTTTGCCAGAGCTTCCGGTACATGAGGAAACAAACGAGCCATCTCTTCTTCACTTTTCAGATAGAGCTGATTGGTTCCAATTCGGAGCCGATTCTCATCATCCACGGTCTTGCCTGTTCCGATACAGATCAATACATCCTGAAGCTCCGCGTCCTCTTCGGACAGATAATGTGCATCATTGGTGGCTACAAGCGGAATCTCCAGCTCGGCAGCCAGTTTGATTAACTGCGGATTTACCCTTTTTTGCTCCGACAGCCCGTGATCCTGAAGCTCCAGATAGAAGTCGTCACCAAAGATATTTTTGTAGCGTAACGCCGCACGTCTCGCCTCTTCTTCTCGTCCATGCAGTAAATGTTGTGGTACTTCACCACCAAGACACGCACTTAGACAGATAATGCCCTCGTGATGGGCAGCCAGACTTTCCATATCTACACGGGGTTTGTAATGAAAGCCTTCGAGATGTCCAATCGAGCACAATTTCATCAGATTACGGTAACCCGTCATATTTTTGGCTAACAAAATCAAATGATGAATCGGTTGATCCTTGCGGCTCCCCCGCTCTTTGCGGGACCCTGCTGTCATGTATGCCTCGCACCCTATAATCGGCTTGATGCCTCGTTCAACGCAGGCTTTATAGAAAGGAATTGCACCATACATCACGCCATGGTCGGTCAGCGCCAGTGTTGTCATTCCGAGATCTGCGGCTTTGTCCACGAGATCCGGAATACGCGCAGCGCCGTCCAGCAAACTGTATTCGCTGTGAACGTGCAAATGCACAAAAGAACTCATGTTTTTTTCTTCCTTTCCCCACTAAAGACATTCCATTAAAAATCTATAAATAAAAGACGTATGCTAAACTTTGCAGAAACTGTGACTGGAAACAAAAAAAAGAGAGGTAACAGATATATCATAATATCTGTACATCTCTTTTTACAAGTCTGTGTAACCTTCTTATCCCTCTTCATGACGAATCCAGGTAATGATTTGCTCTGCCGGTTTTCTGCTTACAGGTCGTGAAACAGCATCATCTCGAAGGTACCCAAGATGAAGTGTTCCCACCAACCGTTCACCGGAATTCAGACCTATTCTCGCGGCAAACGTATCCTCCCGGTTGTATTCGTTTGTTTTCCATACCAGTCCGATGCGTTCTTCCCAGGCGAGCAATTGCAAATTCTGAATCAGCCCAGCTGTTGCGAGCAAAGCCTCTTCATTTTTCCAACGATCCGTACCCTGTCGAACCACAACGCACACATGCACTGGCGTGTCTTCACAATAGTCCTTCGCTGCACTCTGCCCAAACTGTTCGAGTTCTTGTGGTGTATATGTCGATAGCACAGCATTGCTGAACATTTTACGACCCTCGTTCATAAAAACGATAAAGCGCCATGGTTCTTGTTTGGAATGATACGGAGCCCACACCGCAGCCTCAAGCAATTCAAGCAGCTTATCCTCAGATACGGGTCTGTTGCTGAATGACCGTACTGTTCTTCGCTCACGAATAACGCGCTCCACCGAATTAGATTGTGTATTCTTCATCTTAGTGATTTCTCTCCCTAATTACAGAAACAATATCCTCGACTGCATTCAAAGTAGCGACGGATGAGTACCCAAAGTTCATCCACTCCTTGTCCCCAACCAGATATACCTGATCTTCCTTGACTGCCTTCATTCCTTTCCAGATGTTACTTTCTTTCATTTCATCGTATAATTTCTGGGCATTCGTGTTGTCATCGCCACCATCAATTTGGAGAATGATGTGATCAGCCTGATATTCGGTAAGCAGTTCCAGCGAGACCGGCACACTCCCTTCATTTTTAGGATAGGCTGCTACCGTTTTCAACCCAAGCTCTTTATGAATCACCATACCTCTGTTGGACAGTTCACCCATAACATAGCTTTCTTTGGGCATGATTCTTAAGTAAATAAACGTCTCGTCTCCTACAAGAGCTTTTAGCTCATCGCGAGCAGTCGCAATTTTCTTATCATAATCCTGTATAGCCTGCTCCGCTTCCTTCTGCTTGCCCAGCGCCTCACCCATATCCTTCAATTCATCCCGCCAATTGTCCCTATCGGGAAGAAGAACTGTTTTGGCAATCTTGGCGTACTGGTCATATAATTTCTCATCCCGCCATTTGGGCGCGATAATGATATCCGGATCGGTTGCGAGAATGCCCTCCATGTTGGAACCATTGCCTAACTTAGGCACGCTGTCGAATTTGCCTTCCAAATAATCCGGATAATCCGAATGATAGTTCTCTGCAGCCACAGGAGTCACACCAAGAACATACAAAAAATCAGGATATGTCACCGAAGTCGCAACCACGCGCTGTGCTTGTGTCTGAGGTTCGGTTTCCGCATTGGGTTCCGCCTTCTCTCCATTCGTCCCCGCGCAAGCTGTAGCTAGTAGCAAGGTAAGGATCATTCCTAATCCAAACCATTTGTTCGAATGTTTCATCTGTTTATCCCCTTCGGTGTTTAAATAATAACGATTCTCATTCTCATTATATACACACCCAGATATTAATGAATGGATATTTGGGCGTCCCGATTTGGATTTTTGCGAAGTCGGCAAGTTCAGGTCATACGTCTTATCAGTCTCTTCCTCTTCAGAAGATCTAACATCTCATGAATGGCATATTGAGTGGCAAGTGGGGAAAACGAGAAATTATACCACTCCGTATTGCTAAGCACATACACCTGATGATTCTGCACAGCCAGAAGCCGATTCCACATCGGGTGGTCATAAAGATGAAGCCGAGCTTCTACCCCATCCTCCATCTGAAGCAGAATATGATCAGGTTGAATCTCAGCGAGATGTTCAACGGAAACCAGCGTTCCCTCTCCAGAAAAAAGAGATGCCTTGGGCATGTTCAAATCCAGCTCCCGGTACAGCATACTCCCCCTTGAAGACTGTTCCCCATAAAGCGTTATTCCCTCACGGGTCAGACGAATGTATACGATGGTCTCATCAGGAATAAGCGTGTGTAACTGTTCTCTTGCCTGGTCCAAACCTACGTCAAAATTGCTGATTACTTGCAGCGCCTGTTTGCTTTTGCCTAATAATTCTCCCAGATCTCTTAGTTCCTCTCTCCAGTTGCTGCGCTCAGGCAGAAGCACCGTTGTTGCAATTCGGTTAAGTTGCTCATAATCCATGCTGTCCTGCCATGCGGACGCAATGATCAGATCGGGTTTCATCCTCCGAATCTCTTCCAGGTTGAGTGCATGACTTCTCTCCCACTTGCGAACTTGCTTGAACGATTCTTTCAGGTAATGCGGAAATTCACAAAACGGCGCTTGCGCAGCTATTGGAGTCATCCCAAGTGTATATAACAGCTCAGGTGCAGTCATCGTGGTTCCTAAATATCGACGATTATGCAGATACAGACGAGGTGAACGTCCTACTTTTTGCTTGAATCTTCGGCTGAAATAATGCTCATCTTCATAACCGACCTTACGGGCAATCTCATAGACACTGTCTCCAGTAAGATTCAATAACTCCTTGGCCCGTTTCATGCGTAATTCGGTGATATAATCACTTGGATTTTGATTCGTGATTTCCCTGAACCTTACGGTGTACCATTTGCGGCTGACATTGGCCATCTGCGCCAGTTGTTGCACCGTAACAGGATCATCGTAATGTTCATCTAGGTAGTCAATCGTTCTTTGTACAGCCTGATCGGGCTGTTGCGAGTGAACTTCGGGTTCAGCTTCCCTTCTTATATGCTCGACCACTGTACATATCCATTGTTGAAAAAGAAGATGACACCACATTGGATCATGCAAGTCAGTATGTTGAAATGCTTCCACGATCTTCTTAACATCCTCCACAGCAGCGTGTTGAAGAGCAACGAAGTTGCTCTGCTCAAGCTTGTGATCGTCCCCATCATTCTGCTTGTCCCATGGATCTTCCGTGGGCGCCAGCTCCTGCGTCAGCCGAACTCTATGACATTGAATGATATAACAGACCAGTGGAGTTGAACACCGGTTGACCAGAAAGGTCGACTGCCCTTTTTCGATTAAAAGCAAGTCATGGGGACGAATGGAGTGGATGCCCTCTTCCAGTTCAACCTCTCCCTCCCCGCTAACTCCAAGGACTAACTCCACGCCAGACACGGCAGCAGACCTTACAGCTACACCTGTGCCGAAGTTATACTTTTCCCCTGCGAGCAAGCTGACCTGCACGGCATCTTTCAGCACCATGGTCCAGTCTCTGAATAACAACCCGTATTTTGTCTCCAAGTTCATATCTTTATCTCCCCTGCCATACTGTGAGTAACTGTAATCGCACGATACATTTTTATCGACATTCTATCATAACGTCTGGGGGCACGCCCATACAATAGAAGTACAAGCCGCTCCCCCTGTGACAGACCAAAGACAGGAGGTGTGCTGCTAGGTCTGAAAGGGGTGTTGCCAGTGAGCACATTTTTGTCCAAAGCCATTCTTGATTTCTTTATTGCGTTTGGAATCGTGCTGGGCGGCGCGATGATCGGAGGTATTGGAGCAGTGATCTCTCTTCAGCCTCCGACACAGACGATGCTCGATATTTCTGGAAAAATAAAGATATGGGCACTCGCAGCCGCTGTTGGCGGCACAATAGATCCCATGCGTGTCATCGAGAGCAATTTTCTGGATGGTAACCTGTCTCCGGCGGTCAAACAAATCCTGTATCTGATCTCTGCTTTTATGGGCGCACATATGGGAACGGAACTCGTGAAATGGGTGTGCGGCGGAGGCCGGAACTAATATGAGACAGGAACAGCGTTCATGAGAGTTCCGCCATTTTCTCGTTACCGCCCGCTGATGCGAATGACCGCTGTGTTTGTTCTGGGAATGATCGCTGGATGTGTCGTCTACAACGGTGTATTTCACCTGAGTTACAATGCGTTGTGGCTGAATAATCAGGAGCTGCAGCTTCAGCTGCATCAGAATGAGGAGGATATCAAAACGCTGAAAAAATACAGTAAACGTCAAACCGTTATCAAGGAAATCAAGGTCCGTGCAGAAGAATCGGATAAGGGGCCCGACGAGGCTTCTCTGAAAGTGATGTTACAGAAGCTCGGAGACGAACTCGAGGTACTTCGGGGCAGAGATGTATTCAACATCGACGAGTATAGCAAAATGACGCGAATTATGCTGAATCAGAAAGTGTACTCGGTCAGGGAAAAGGAATACACCGTTCAGGTCAAAACGATGCTGGTTATGGAAGGGGTACTGCAAGTTTGGGTACAGATTCGCATGCACGTTCCTGCGTAACAGCAAAAAACTGCCCTTGTCTGCATCTCTGCATGGTACAATAAGGGCAGTAAATGCTTTCCAGAAAAGGAGCTGCGTCTTTGTGTTCATTGATGTACTCAAATATGCACTAATCGCCATCTTTGCTGTTGCCATGGTTTTTGCAGCGTTAAACAGTATTCGTTCACACAGAAGTTCGGATGCTACCAGCGCCGGACTGCACCGTTCGTGGACAAATATCTGGATGGGTGGCATGCTTGTTGTGCTTGCACTGATTCTGATGTTTGTCTTCACAGGCTCCACTTTATCTGTGATTGTGGAAGCGCTATTTCTGATTATGGGTTCGTATAATGTATTTGCCGGAATACGTAACCGCAGTTATTATGCGCGGCTTCAACAACGGTCCAGTAATGGATCAGGTAAAACCTCCGGACAATCTGCATGATTTGTTGAAGTGTTATCGTTGTCTGCAAAAAGAGAGTACTTCCCCTTCATTAAGCGAAGCCAGAACCGCGCGACAGCGCAATCCGGCAGAGCTTCTCGATCAGGGAGTACTCTCTTTGTATATGCCCGAGGCAACGTACCCTGCTAGGCATGGTCAATCGACTGCAATGTCATTACCGCTTTGCATACCACACTGCCTTCACGGGTAACCACAATGTCCATTTTGCACGTTCGACGGCTGGTTTCCAGAATTAACGGTCGAACCAGGATCTGATCCTCAATCTGTACCGGTCGAACAAAATACGTCGTTACATTATCGACCACATGGTCGTTCCCTGTAACATCCCACGCTGCCCGCCGGCCAGCCTGTGTCATCACATTCAACAGAACACCTTCGGAGATCGTACCCAGATCCGTTGCCATCTGAGGAATGATAAATCCGTGGAATAACAATTCGTTCTGTTCACCGCGCTCCTCGGCAAACCCGTTCCAGATCAGATGATCAAACGTCTCTCCCAGTTGGGGCTGCTTCTGTGCATCCCGCATGGCCTGAAGCACTTCCTTGCGTGTGACGGACGCAATCAGTTTGCGGTTCCGATCCACGATTGGCAGAAAATCGATGCCTTCCCAGGTCATAATCTGGGCTGCAGAAGCAAGAGATGTCTGCAATGAGGCCGTAATCGGGCGGCGTATCACACATTTCTCAATACTTTGATCCTCTTTCAGCTCACTGACATCCTTCAGACTCACAATCCCGATGACCCGGTTCCATTCATCCACCACCGGGAAGCGATGTTCACCCGTCTCTGAAACCAACATATGAAAATCTGCGGCTGAACTGGTCACCTTCAACACCTGCAAGCGAGGTTTCTGACCAATGATATCCTCAACAAGCATAATTTTTTTCTTAATCAGCCGGTCGAAGATTGCACGGTTAATCATCGAAGCCACCGTGAATGTATCATGTCTGGATGAAATAATTGGTAGCCCAAGCTCGTCAGCCATAATTCTTACTTCACGACTTGTCCCAAAACCACCCGTAATCAACACGCCCGCTCCCTGTTCGAGGGCAAGCGAGTGAGCATCTTCACGGTTACCCACAATCAGCAGACTCCCAGCGTCAATATAACGGGCCATTGCCTGTTCCTTCATCGCACCAATCACATACTTGTGTAGCGGTTTGGCGAGACCTTCGTTACCACCCAGCACATGGCCCTCTACAATGGTTACCACATCAGCAAAGGTCAACTGCTCCGACATGCCCCGAGGTCTCTTCTCGATCCGCACCGTTCCAATTCGTTCCTTGGTCACGACCAGCCCGAAGTTCTCCGCCTCTTTCACCGCACGATATGCTGTTCCTTCACTTACACCCAGCTCCCGCGCAAGTCCACGTACTGATATTTTGCTGCCAACCTTCAGTTGTTCAATATGTTGAAGTAACTGTTCATGCTTCGTTACGTTCTCTTCCTGTCCGTCCAACTGTACCACCCCCGAAGATGCATCTGTACTATACTGTACCTATTATAACACGGCTTTAGGAAAATAACCCCACCCCTCCCCCATTCTCATAGGCAAGTTCACCATCTGAATTTAATGATCTGATTAACTTCTAATTCTGTATGTATCAAAAAAGACCGGCCCCTTTATATCAAGGGATTCCGGTCTTCCATGTTGGATCTCATACTGTACCTTATACAGACTCGCTCCGCTCCTGCTTGTCCAGCAGTTTCATCTCCCACTGCCGCAGCTTCGCCCGGCGAACGGCTTCCAGCGCACGCTTCTTCTCTTCATCTACACCAAGAATAAAATGCAGATGTGCACCAACGATTAATAAGGAGAACAGCACCCATACGATGCCAAAAATATTAACCCAGTCCATTCCTCCAGCAAAGGAAATCCGCGGCAGTGCAATGACCAGCATCGACAACGCAATAAGCAGATAGATTACATGTTTTGCTTTTTTCAACCTCTTCACCATTCACAGCTCCTTCGTTCTTGATCGACTCTATATGTCTAGTCTATGAACGATAAGGAGCCAATATGAAAGGTTCAGGTAAAAAAACAAGACAACCTTTTAGTACGTGTTCAAAAAGATCAGTTTTCAGTACCGAGAAGATGGAATGAAGCTAGGCATCCTTCGTAATCAAAAGTGGACTTTTTGAACTACCTTTTTACGCTTCAGCGCCACCGTACAGATGACCCAGGCTATCAGCAATAATTTTATTCACGTCTTCAATGATGACACTGAGGCGACGCTCCGCATCAAACAAGCGACGGATGTTCAGATTCAAGCTCAGTACTTCAAACAGTTTCTCCATTTTCTCCATCTCATCCGGAGCTGGCATATCCCCGCTCATCATACGTTGTTGCAATTCCATTTGTTGATCACGGAAGTTATCCAGCATTGCTTTTGCATCCGGATCAGCTTCAATCAGCTTCATCGCGGAAGTAATCTCTTCCACCTCGCTGCTTTCTCTCAGTGCTTTGGCCAAATCATTGGCTTTGTCATAAATGTTCACTATTATTCCTCCTCAGATTGGTTTGTTCATCCGTGTTAATACACGCTTTTCTCTCCTGTCAAACAAGGGCGATCTGAAACAGGCCATCCATAACCTGCCTCAAAATCAAATGCATTTAATCCATATGGGTCAATCACCAAGGGTTATATGTCCTCATATGATGAAGCACATGCCATGTTCAGATGCCGTTCAACTTCGAGATCAGACATCAAGTTGCCGCCCGGAAGGAGATCCGTGATGTCCACTAAAAAAGTAACGATTCAGGTTACCGGCTCGGGCATCCTGCAGGACGACGTCATCATGCTGGGCGAAGGGGTACTTAAGGCGCTTAAAATCCCTTCAGGAAGGCCGCTTCAGCTGCAATTTGGCTCTTTCCGCCGCGAAGTCACTGTTATTCCGGTACCAAGGTATGACGGGCTGCGCATCAATCAGACAGTTGCCAGCAAGACCGGTCTCGTTCCACGTTCGGTTCTGAGGGTATCCTATCGTTCAGCCAGCCGTACGCTTCGCCTTGGACCCTACATCAGTGTACTGGTTAGCCAGGATTATCCCGATCAGCCCGATCGGCCCTTTGGCTCCATCACGATGTTCTGTCAAGAACTGGTGAACGCCTGCCGTAAGCAAGGCGCCTATGTATCCTTTTTCACACCGGAGGATATTGGAGCGGTAACGGGTTATATGAAAGGCTGGGTGTATGATGACGGCTGGAAAAAGACTGTTCTGCCTGTAGCAGACGTCGTCAATAACCGGTTAACGTCCCGCAAGCTTGAGAACAAACCTAGCGTACAGCATTTTATGAAAGAAGTAAAATCGCTCTACGGCACGCAAACCTTCAATGAAAAGTTTCTGGACAAAAACGAAGTGTTTGACGCACTCAAGTCCATTTCAACGCTTAAACGAGTTCTTCCCGAGTCTCATTTACTCAAGACGTCCGCCATGCTCAAGACGATGTGCAACCGACATCCGGTTGTATTTCTGAAGCCCGTCCGTGGTTCTTTGGGCAAAGGGATCATCCGGGTCTCACGTCAGATTGACGGAAGCTTCCTGACTCTGGCGACTGGCGTCGGGGGTACCCGGAAACAAACGTATACTTCTCTGGATAAACTGTATGCCAGTATGTCTGGGAAAATGAAAACAACGCGTTATCAGATCCAACAAGGGCTGACTCTCATTGACAACAGTGGCAGACCCGTGGATTTCCGTGCGCTCGTGCAAAAAAACCGTACAGGTAAATGGAGTGTAACCTCCATCGTCGCCCGAATTGCGGGCGGGAGTCACTACGTATCCAATCTGGCACGGGGTGGAAGTCTCAGCACCGTCAAGGATGCTGTTGCCAAAACACAGTTGTCTGGATCAGCCAAAGCTTCCGCGTATGCAGGATTGCACACCGCAGCACTGGATATCGCAAAAGGGATCGAGAGTGCCATCCCTGCTCATTTTGGTGAACTTGGTATTGATCTGGCCCTGGACACCACTGGGCGCGTATGGCTGCTCGAAGTCAACTCCAAACCATCCAAGAATGATAATACACCACTGAGTGAGAGCAAGATCCGCCCTTCCGTCAAAGCCATGCTTGAATACTCTACGTACCTGGCGGGTTTTTGAAAAGTTATTCCCTATTGGAAACAAATCTGATAGAGGAGAGGTGCAGCGTAATGTTTCCACCATCTCAGACCAAGACAATGGCCATTCTGGTACGTGCAACGGAAGGCTCACCTCCCTTTACAGACGAACTTTTCTGCCGTCGTCTCAGTTTGGGGAGCATGCCATACGCCCTTCAGATTATTGTGATCCCGATATCGACTGATGCAGTCCATCTCCCTCTTCAATGGGGATATGCCTATCATAAAGGGAAGTGGAATTCGGTACCTGTTCCTGCAGTCGACCTCATTATGGATCGTTGTCTTCGCCCTATCTCCAGGTACGTCAGACAACAGCTTAAGGAATGGATACCAACCAACGGCACAGATCAACACCGTTATTGGTCTGCTTCCCTTCCAGGAAAATGGGAGGTACATCGTGTGTTGTCCCGAAATCCTGAATTGAGGTCACAACTTGCTCCCACAACCCGGATAGGATCACATATTCCTTGGGAAACATGGCTGGACCGTTGGCCCAGAGGACTGTTCTTCAAACCGGTATCCGGGACTCATGGCAAAAATACCTTTCGCCTGTCTCGGGGAACGACTCCATCAACATGGATCGTGGAGGGGCGTAACGAAGACAATGAACCCTTTTTTCTTACATTCAACCATACCCAGGCTGTTTCTTCCTGGCTAACATTACATCAGGCAGAGCGTAAGATGATCGTGCAGCCATATCTGGAGCTTAGCCATCATGGAAGAGCATTCGACATACGGGCTCTAATGCAAAAGAATGGGCAAGGTCGCTGGACGCTAACCGGATGTATGGTACGGGAAGGACCAGAAGGTTCACTCACGTCCAATCTTCACGGTGGGGGTAAAGCATATCCTGCCCACGCATATCTGCTCCAGCGATATGGAACGATCCGCACGGAAACTCTGCTGAAGAGCATCCGGCAGACTGCTACTCTTATCCCCACCATGCTGGAAAGCCGTTTCGGCAGGTTAGCCGAATTGGGGCTTGATTTCGGAGCAGATGCAGAGGGCCAACTCTGGCTAATTGAAGTCAACTCCAAACCAGGCCGCACCTCATTCGCAGAAGCGGGCGACCGACGCATGCATACCCTGACTTATACCCGGCCGCTTGCCTATGCCCGTTATCTGTTGCAACAACATGTTCTCACGGACGTCATTCGTCCAATGAAATTGCCGAATACATCCAGCAAAGCTGGCCTGAAACCCATCCAGATTCACGGCGGCTGAGGCTCGCAGCGCCCGCTTGCCATGGAGCCCAAGGATCTTTTCAGGATAGGAGGATAAATCATGAGTTTGACCTTTTGCAATCTGCATTTTACCAAGCAACCGGATAAAGTGGTTTATATATCCAACGCTTTAATGAAGAGCCTCAACCTGTCCGGCAAAAAAACGGTGCACCTTCGCTTCGGGCGTGACCGGGTACCTGCAACGATCAAACCAATCAAAAAAGCAGGTAAACATCTGTATCTCGCTTCAGGTATCCGTAATATGATGAACGTTCCCAAACGGGGCAGCATTTATCTCCGGAACTTGCAAAATGATGAAGTCCAGTTAGGTCCACTGATCGGCGTACTCTCTGATGGGCCTGCGACGAGCACGAATCCATTCGGTTCCCGTACTGGTTTCATCAAACAGTTACTCCGTGAAGGTAGCCGTAAATCCTACATTTACGCATTTACTCCTCGGGATATCAATTGGCAGAACGAGACTGTATCCGGTTTTTTCCTGAATGATAACGGAAGCTTCACACGCAGAACGGTACCTCTGCCCGATGTTGTCTACAACCGGTTACCGAGCCGACGTTCAGATTTCTCACCAGCCATCAACCAGCTGCGGGAACGATTTGTTCGCCGAAAAATTCCGTTCTTCAACTGGAGCTTCTTCAACAAATCGGATATCTATACGTTGCTGGAGAACGAGCCGGCAGCAGGACGGTATATCCCTGAATCGATTACCAATCCTTCCGTTGAACAGATGAAGGAAATGTTGGAACGCCATCAGTTCGTCTACTATAAGCCTACTGCAGGAAGTCTGGGGAACGGGATCTACCGCCTGACTTATTCGCCCAAACGTGGATATTTCGCACGTTATCGCAAAAAAGGCGGTAATGCACTCCTGCGTTTTGGGTCCTTCAACAGTCTGATGCGCATGCTTCAGGGAAGACATGGCAAACAGCTACGCGGATATGTAGTTCAGCAGGGAATACGTCTAATTGAGATTGATGAATGTCCAATTGATTTCCGTTTTCACATGCACAAAAATGGTAACAATCAATGGGTTGTTGTCGGAATTGGAGCCAAAAAGGCAGGACGTGGCAGCGTCACAACACACATCAAAAATGGCGGCTCCCTAATGACTCCTGAGCAGGCGCTCAGTCGCAACTTCGGCGATCGTGCGGGAGAAGTTCTTCAGCATGCCAAATCCGTCGCTATTACACTGGCCCAGGCGATTGAAACCCAGCACCAGCATCTGATTGGTGAGATTGGCTTTGATCTGGGCATTGATCAGGAGGAACATGTATGGATGTTCGAAGCGAACGCCAAACCCGGGCGCTCCATTTTCCGTCACCCTTCACTCCGGGTGGAGGGCAAATCGTCGGTGGAGCACATCTTGGAACACTGCCTGTATTTGAGCAAGTTCCGGAAGAAGGAAGAGATTTGATGACCCTTCATGATGATTTCAAACCTGTCATTGCTGTTTTGACCATGCATGATAAACAGCGTATGTTCAGGGGAAATCATCAAAATTTTCAGGATATCTTACAGACAGGCGAGAGCATGGGATACGTGGTGTACATTGTAACTGTACGGGATCTGAACGTGAGTGGTCCCACCGTGAAAGGATATACGTACAACAAGGGGAGTGGAAAGTGGGTTTCACAACCTTTCCCCCTTCCCCATGTTCTGTACAATCGTATTCCCAACCGGGAAGACGAAGGAAAACCTTCCGTTCAGCGCAAAATTGACGAATGCATGCAATCAGGAATCGAACTGTATAACCCATTCTTTTTCAACAAATGGGATCTGTTCGAATGGCTCAGGAAATCCAAATCGACTCAGCAACTGATCCCTTATACTCGGCGGATGCGAAGTGCTTCTTCTCTGGGTGCCGTTCTACGGGCGTATCCCTATCTGTACCTTAAGCCCGAGAGCGGCAAAGCTGGCAAAGGAATCATGATGCTTAAATTCCAGGAAAAAGAACGGCTTCCCTATCGACTCAAAATACAAACCACACGTAGAAGCACGACCTATAAAGCATCTACACTTGCCAAGTTATGGGCACGAATTCGCAAAGAAACCGGACATACGCCCTATATCATGCAACAAGGCATTGAACTGGCATCCTCTCGTAAACGCCCCTTCGATTTGCGTGTTCTTGTACAAAAGAACACCAAGGGCCAATGGAGCGTAACCGGTGTAGGAGCGAGACTTGCTGGCTCCCGCAGTATTACAACTCATGTGCCGCGCGGCGGGAGCGTAGAAGACCCAGAGAAGCTGCTGACCGAGCTTTTTGGCGAAGAAATGTCAACAAACCTGATGAAACGTGTGAAATCCACTTCATTAATGATCGCAAGACAGGTAGAACGGGGATCAGGTTACACGCTCGGAGAAATGTCCATGGATCTGGGCATTGATGACCTGGGGGAACTCTGGTTCTTCGAAGCCAATGCAAAGCCCATGAAGTTTGATGAACCACAGATCAGACGGCGGTCATTGGAACGTATATTTCACTACAGCGCTTATCTTGCCCGTCAGTCCAAACGATGACAGACAGGAATACTGCAAAAAGAAGGTGATTGTTTGTGTCCTCACCTGTTCTGGGCATTATGACGTTGTACTTAAATGAACATCGCGCTCTTGAAGAACGAAGCGTTTATCGCAGAATGATTCTTGAAGGGCGCAAGCGGGGACTCGATATCTATGTATTCACACCAGCCGACGTACACCCCGGCGGCAAACAAATTGAAGCCATGGTTTTTCATGAGGGAAAAGGCTGGTCCAGGGAGTGGCGATCATTCCCGGACCTGATCTTTGATCGCTGCCGGATTCAGCGTAACCGAAGGTTCCAGCAATTGCTTGCTTTTCGTGAGAAATATGGGCATCTGCTCTTTCTGAACAGGCCACTGCGCAATAAATGGACCATCCACCAGACCCTTTTGCAAAAAGCCAACTTTCGTGAACACCTGCCGGAAACCGCTCTATTTCAGGATATGTCCGATGTAAACCGGATGCTTAAAGCTTCTTCTCTGGTCTATCTCAAACCCATTAATGGAACAGGCGGACGTGGTATTCTGCGCATTGAACGCAGCAGTAGCGAGGCTAATACGGTGCTTGTTCAGGGGCGGGATCAGAAGCGTCGTATCATCACTCCACGTAAAGTTCATTTATCACGACTTGGCGCTTTGCTCCAGCACTGGAATATGAAAGACAAGTATCTTGTACAAAAGGGTATTCAACTTCAGCTTCCGAATGGACGTGTGCATGATTATCGCATGCTGGTTCAGAAGAACGGTGAAGGACAATGGGAGCTTACTGGATGTGCCGGACGCATGGGTGCAGAAAAAAGCGTAACCTCCAATCTGCATGGCGGCGGTCAGGCAATAGCGATGGACCGACTCATGAAGCAATGGATCGAAGATGACGACCTCCGGGCAAAAATTAACACAACTGCAGAGAAATTCGGCATTGATGTTGCTTCGTTTCTGGAAGATACGTATGGGGACCTATGTGAGTTGGCACTGGATTTGGCGATTGACAGAAGCGGGCGTATCTACCTGCTTGAAGTTAACCCCAAACCTGCACGTGAAGTATTCGCTCGCATCGGGGAGCGGGATATCTATTATAAAGCCATCACTCAGCCGCTGGAGTATGCCTTATGGGTATATCGCAACAGACCTCCCGGAACGGCCAGAAAGCCAGCCATTCCCAGGCCCGTTACGCAAAAATCACCCAGAGTAAAAAGAAAAAGGAAACTCAAATGAATGGATTAGATAAAGCAGGAGTCTATGTTCGCCAAGTGCGAGCATAGACTCCTGCTTTACTGTTTTTTATTTCTGTTCTTTCGTCCATTGCAGCGTATCGTTGTCAATCACAATATACCCTTTTTCCTCACCTTGCACATAAGATAATGCCAATCTCATCAGGTCAGGTTCTAGTTGGCATGTGGTAACACTTACAACCTGGTCAATATGATCCACAGGCAGGCACAACGTCAGAATACCCACTTTTCCCGAGAAATCAGTCTTGCCCTGAATAACCGATGTTTCCGACTTGGAACCATACACCTCAGATACCCAGCCGGGCTGCTCCGTCAACTCGAAGGCTCCCTTCCCGATGCCTGCCGTAACCCATTGCATCGTTAGTGTTATGGAAGATGCCTCATAGCTCATATCCGCCGTCAGTTCTCCAGCTTCATTCATTCTCAGCGCAATATCCGCTTCCGGATGCAGGTGAAAACGTTGCTCCAGAGTATGTTCTGTTTCCGCCTCCAGCCAATCCACAATTAGTAGTATAGGAATCTCCACCCCTGCCAGCATCCACCGGCGATGTGTAACTGGATCTGGCAAATGTGTATATCCATCCTGCGAAGCATCAATGAAGTGATAGCTGTCATTGCTCTCCCAACGTAACGTTGTGGCCTGAGCCTCCGGTTCACCCCATTGCTGTGTGGAGAGATAAGGTGTCTGATTCAGACCATCCACCGTGACGGTATTGTGCGCCCGCGTACTTTTGAAATACCGACGCCATTCCCCTTCTTCATACGTGTAACGTCCGGTGTCCGTGAAGAAAAGCTGGTTCTTCCACATCCACTCCACATTCAGCGCATCTGCATGTCCGTGTGCTCCGCCCATGGCAGCCGCATCAAAAAAAAGATATTGATACTTGTCCCTCATAACATAATATCCTGTCTGCGGAAAAGCCCGGCTCGACAAAGCCGGAGAAGAAGAAGCCTGTAGACGGAGGCATCGCTCATATTTCTCCACACCCAGCAACCAGAGACACTCCGAGCTATCCGTTCCGCGAGCCATCAAATCATCATCGTCCAGGATCGCTCCAAGCAGGGTCAGTCGTTGTCGTCCATCGCCAACCCAATCCGAATCACCAATACCGGTAGACTGGTGATCTGGTCGAATCAGCGCCTCAGTAAATGCTGCCATTTGGCGTAGACAGCTGGCATACCATGTCGAGAAAGGATGTCCTGAAATCTCACCCAACCGATAAGGCGTGCCAAACATCTCGATGCTGGCATTGTGGTAATGTGTTGTCAGTTCAACCTGTATTCCCTCTTCACCCAACTGATGCAGCAAACACAGCTCAAGACGTTCCATCGCCACTTGACGCCAGTGTGGACTTCGCGGGTGCTGGTGGTAGAACGTAGCAATCATGAACAAGCCTTGCATATGCATAATGGCATGATTGATTTCCGTGCTGCCGAGGTAACGGGTCAAAAACTCGGCGTGCTCTTCCAGACCTTGTTGGAACTCCGCCTGAAAACCTTCGTCTATCAGTGAACTCGCTTCCATATATTTATATGCCGATATCCAGGACTGCACACGTAGTCCCGTCTCCAGCAAGCGCCACGGGCCGGGTTTTTGAAAGAACACAGCCTCGTCATAAACCAGATTTACAGGTACCGGGTTTTGCTGTCTCCAGCTACGGTAGTGGTCAATAAATGCTGTTACATATAGCGGATTGCCCTTCATCAGATACGCCTTGCCCAGATCGAGCATATGCCAGTGTCGATTGATGCCCCATGTGAACTCCAGATCATTGGTCGGGTTGTGGAGCCAGTCCACAGGTGTCCCCATCGGAATCCAGCGATTCAGATCGTTGGTATAAGGAACGATAAATTCATTCAGGATGGCACGATTGGCAATCGTGAGCGAATTTCGGGCTTCTTCCGGAAAATGTTTTTCATAATATTGGGCAGCCCGTTGCAGATCCGTTGCCGAAAGGTAAAAATCGCTCATTGGGATGCCTCGAGGAAATCCTGACGGAATGGGGTAAACACATCCAGAATGACGGAGTCCTCCAGGGCCTTGACCCCATGCAGAACGTTAAAACCGGCATAAAAGCTGTCCCCTGCTTTTAAGATACGAGTTTCTTCACCGACCTGTACCTCAAAGCTGCCTTTGACGATATAGCTGACTTGCTCGTGCGCATCATGGGAGTGAACAACTCCAATACCACCTTTAGCAAAGGTAACCTCCACCATCATTAATGTACCGCCCATGCCCAAGATCTTGCGGGAACTCGTTTCGTTTATGATATATGCATCGGTAGACGCATGATTAATAATCATTTTGCTTTTCCCCTTTCCTTGTGAATAAGCGACCGAAGTAGTTAAACCACGGCCGCTATGAACGTTTATTAGTCTTCTGTGGACAATTTACCCTGAAGCTTGGAAGAATCGAACGATGGATCAGCAGTTATGTTGGTCAGCCCTGCCGCTTTGGTTTTCTCCAGAGCTGCATTGTACCTTGTATCCAGATCCTTGATCACAGCATCGAGATCGCCACCCGTGAATACAAAGATTGAAAAAGCCTCACCCCATTTGGTGCCTTCCAGTGAACTCTCGGTCACCACACTTGGATTTGCCGGGAAAATGGCATCATATCGTTTGGGCAGGAAACCTTCAATGCCCGGAATGCTTGGTTTTTTGTCAGAGCTTAGTACAGCAGGAATCAGTGAGATTCCGTATCCCTTTTCGTAATACTCACTCTGAAGATCTGTGCTGTATACATACTCCATAAACTTCCATGCCGCTTCCTTGTTTGCAGAATCTGCATTGATGCCGATGTAGGAGCCCCCGATGACTTGCGAAGCGCCCTTGATCGTTCCATCATTTGTTGGCACAGGAGCCGCTGCCCAATTTTCTTTGGTAGGAAACTGATCTTTATATACCCCTGGTTCGCCAGAGTGGTTAATGTACATTCCAATTTTTCCTTGAGCAAACTGGGCTCTGAGTGGATCGATGTCCAGACTTTCTACCCCTGGCAGCATACTGCCATCCTGATTCATCTGACGGAGTGCCATTGCGATATCCTTGTACATCCCAAAATCAAATTGGCCAGTCTTGTAGTTGTAACCATCAATACCAACATTACTGCTTGCACCTGCGATCGTATTGGCTGCTCTCCAGAAGCCGCTGCTGCTCTTGAACGGGCTGGCAAAACCATAGATGCCTTCACTTTTACCAACTTCGGTAATTTTTTTGGCATCCGCAACCATCTCAGCCAACGTTTTTGGCG
Source organism: Paenibacillus amylolyticus (assembly GCF_047302515.1). Lineage (GTDB taxonomy): Bacteria > Bacillota > Bacilli > Paenibacillales > Paenibacillaceae > Paenibacillus > Paenibacillus amylolyticus_G. The sequence goes on from NZ_CP168019.1 coordinate 3,840,557, forward strand.
GACTCTCGATCCCTGCCTTTTTGAAAATATCCTTGTTATACACAAGCCGCCAGACCTGCCCTGTATTGGGGAGGGAATATATTTTTCCATCAATCGTGTTTTTATTTTCAATCAAGCTGTCTTTAAACACGGTCTTCATCTCATCACTCATGTATCCATCGATCGGGGTGAGATATCCCTTCTGATAGTACGTCTGAAAATCATTAACTTGCAGCACATCGGGTGCCTGCTTGCTGGCAAAAGCAATATCGACCGCCTGTGGGTAGTTGTCCCCCATCACGGTCATCTCCACTTCAATGTTGTCCTTGTTCGTCTGATTGAACTCATCGATCTTGGATTTCATAAAATCAGCATCATGGCGGTCCGGTGTCCAATATATGATTTTGGTTTTCCCTCCGGCATTCTCCCCGCTGGTCCCCGATTCGTTATTTGCCGAAGTACCACTGTCAGCAGAACAACCTGCCAAACTTAGCGCTAGCAATGCACTTAGCGTAGTCACCATCCACTTTTTAACCATTGATATGCCCCCTTATGCTTGTCTGGACAACCCGTTTGGTTATCCGTTAACGTAATGATAATCGCTACGCTTTCATGGAAGTGAGGGACATTCTGACTTTGCATGGTGGGAAAAATGACGATCCGTATCGGTTTCAATTCTCATACATTTGCCGGAAGCAGGTTGGCGTCATGCCGCAATATTTCTTGAACAAACCGCTGAAATAAGGCCTGTCCTCATAACCCAGCCTCTGGCAGATCTCTTGCACCTGTACACCTGCAACCAGCAACTCTTTTGCTTTTTCCATCCTCATCTTAGTAATATATTGAATCGGCGTTATGCCCGTTTCCTTTTTGAAGGCATTGGCAAAATAACTCGGACTTAAATGCACGGATTGGGCACAGGCATGCAGCGTCAGATTTTCTGCAAGATTCAGACTGATATATTCCTGTGCTTTGCTAATCGCCTGTTTGACATCGGTGAGTCGCTTTTTGTCCATAATCTCGCAACCCATACTGCTAAAATGCTTGATATATCCCCTCCAGCCCTCAAACGTCAAGGAGCGCATCGCCTCAAGCACTGTCAGGTCGGCCTCCAGACGCAAGCGTTCCTCTGCTGTAATCTCATCACAAAAGGCACGGTAGATGGCAAAGGCCAGTCCAGACAACAAACGAATCATCGTGAGCGGCTCGGGGAAACCTTCGGAAACCTGCCATTCTTCGAGAATTTCATCAATGATGCGGTGACAGGTGCTCTCATTACCACATTTCAGTGCGTAAAAAAGCTCTTTTTCCTTCTCCAAAGGATATACCGGGGCCACACAGGCCTGATTCTCCAGTTCAGCATACTTGAGGATGCAATTTCCTTCACTGTAAAAACGATAGGATATCGCCTGATCTGCATGTGCGTAGGACGTCCAGATTTCCTGTGGTCTGTGGGCAATCGTACCAACACCAATCGAGACTGTTTTTTTGCTGAATCGCTCCACATTTTGGCGGCATTGCTCCAGGAGCTCGGAGACGTCGATCTGACTTGGTGTGTTAAATATGGCGGCAAGCCGGTATCGGTTTTCCCGTAAAACAACGCCCTTGGTGTAGCGGTTCAAGGTTTCTCCCACAATATTTTGGACCGCAAAAGGAACGATTTCGGCATCCAGATGCATCGTGTATCCATATCGCGTATAACCATCCACCTCAATGACCATGACGAGAAGATTGGAGGAATCGAGATCAATATGCAGCTCGTTCCAGCGACTTTCATTCAGGAATCCCCCGATTTCATGACGCAACAAGCCTAGGAGATAACTATGACGCTCGTACTGACTGCTGCTCTCCACCTTCTGCTCCAACTGTTCCAACTGTTTGCACTGTGCCTGTTCTTCCTTAATCACCTGTCTTACCTTCAACACCGCACCGAGTATTTCTTCAGGGGTAAACGGTTTGAGCAAATAGTCGGATGCCCCCAGCTTGATGGCCTCCTGTGCATATTGAAAATCCGAATAACCACTGATGAAAATAAATTTGGCTCGCAGTCCGGCATCCAATGCCCGCTTCATTAGGTCCAGCCCGCTCAGCTTGGGCATCCTGATATCACTAATCACGATGTCGGGTTGCTGCTCTAGCAACAAGGACCAACCGCTCTCTCCATTACTCGCCGTGCCTACAATCCGAACCTGATGATCTTCCCACGGAATAGTCGAAGATATGCCCTTTACAACTGCCTGGATATCATCCATAACACACATCGTCAATTGGCCCATACTGCCCCTCCTCAGTGATCGGAATCGTGATAACAACTGTTGTCCCTACATCTGTACTGCTATGAAACACAATCGAGGCCACATCCCCGTAGTGCAGGCTTAGTCTGCCATGGAGATTGGATAGGGCATAACCTTTGCGTCCCCCGTCAGGAGCATCCTCAGCATAGATGCTGGCTACATCCATCCCACATCCATTGTCAGCCACCTCCAGCCGTAGTGTGTCACCCTGACGATCAATGCGGATCAGGATAACGCCCAAATCTTCTTTGTCATTGAATCCATGCAGGATGGAATTCTCGACCAAGGGCTGAAGCAATATTTTCAAAATATCAACAGCGTAACAAGAGGGGTCCCCCACCTCAATCCGATAAACGAACAGATCCTCGTAACATTTTTGCTGGAGCTGCATGTATTGTTCGACATGTTTGATCTCCTGCTCCACACTGGTGATGTCTTTCCCATCATTCAGTCCCAGACGGAATAACAAGGATAAGGAGACGATCATCTCACTTACATCCTTTTTCTCTCCGCTCTCACTTTTCCAAAACATTGTATTAAGGGTATTGTAGAGGAAATGGGGATCAACCTGCGCCTGAAGCGCCTTGACCTCAAACCTCCGTTTGTCTTGCTCCGTTGTCCGTACTTCTTCAAACAAAATCTGAATCTGGTCCAACATCCGATTGAAACGATGCCCTACAGCGCTGACTTCATCGTCATACTTGCTGCGAAACCGTACATCCAGATCATTGGACTCCACCTCAACCATCAAGCGTCGCAGTTTGTTCAGTGGCTTCAGCAGAGCGGAGGCCAGCAGCTTGGACAACCCGAGTGCGAGCAAAATGCAAAACAACATGATCAGGATGATCAGCCAGCGTATCTTTTGTAGGGGGGACAACAAGTCAGCCTTGGACTGTACACTTACCATGACCCAATCCTCGTTCATCGACAATGCCGAATAGTTAACAAGCATGTCCTCCCCCTGATCGTTCCTGTAGGTGAAATCCCCAGCATCGCCACGGCTAAACTGTTGAGTAAAGTCAGGCTCCATAATGAAATCGTAATTTCGGGACCTGGGCCGAATGACTTCATTTCCGTTTTTGTGCAGCAAAAACAGCTGAATCTGGTTATTCATGAGATCCTGCGTCAGAATGTCTCGCATCGCCTCTTCCTTCATATTGACGACCATATATACATTCGAATAAGTATGATTATCGATCACAATAGGTTTGAGCAACAGAGATAACACATTTCCTTGGGATTGGAATAACTGACTCTGATGTGAACCAAACCACATCGTATTCCAGCCTTGCAGCTTCACGTAGCGTCCGTATTCCCTGTTGAACGAGTTATTGCGATTCGGAAAATCTTTGGTCGAGAAAAAATCACCGATGGGTGTTGTCAGATATGCGGTATCAATCAGTGGCTCTACGAGCTTCAATTGAGCAAACGATGTTTGCAGCAGCGAGAGATTCTGATAATAATGAGATGTGTTATTTTTTCCAACATCCTTCATGACCTGAGTGAACGTTTCATTGAGCATAAAAGAAAAAGAGGATACAACAATGTGCCTTAGATGTTCATCCATAACCTGCACTGATTTGTTCAGAATGCTTTGTTTCAGTTCAAGTGCATTCTGCTCAATGCTTCGTGCAGCAAAGAGATAAGAGCATATCCCGGTCACACTGATGCACAAGACAACGAGAAAAATGTACAGCAGCTGTATTCTTTTTTTCAGGGACATTTTATAAAAGTTGAATATCATCGGCGCTCGCTCCTTGAACACGGCTTGGCCCGTCCGCTGTGAATTAAAATGAGTATAGCACAGTGGAATTACCCGTAAAACCGTTTCCATGATTGTGCTCACGCCTATCCTTTCACAGCTCCCAAGGTCACCTGCATGAATGATTTGTTGGCAAAAATATAAACGATGAGCAGCGGCAAAATGGATAGACACGCTCCGGCCATCATCAGTTGGACCTCAGCCGCAGCTCCGATGCCATATCGCAGATTAGCCAGCCCAACCGGCAAAGTCTGCAAGTCCGGATTGCTCATGGTGAACACAGAAGGAAGGATATATTCATTCCATGAACTCTGGAATACACCCAGACCTGCAACGGCGAGTCCAGGCCGCAGGAGCGGAAGAATAATTCTCCAGTAGGTGGTGAAGAAATTACAGCCATCAATCATCGCCGCTTCATCCAGTTCGCGCGGAATGCTCTTGAAGAAACCAATCAGAATAAAGTATGTGGCAGCGTGTGCGCTGATCAATATAATAATAACGCCCCACAACGTGGTATTCAGCCCCAGCTTGACCATGAGGTCAAATTGCGGACGCAGCACAACCGCGCCTATGGAAATAAACAGAGTAGATGCCATGAGCAGGGTGTACCCCTTTTTCCCTTTGAAATTCACTCGATCCACAGCGTAGGCTGACATCGAAGCTACCAGCAGCGTGCCAACTGTTGTACTGATGCTAACAAACAAGCTGTTCATCGTAAAACCCGAAAAATTGGCGGTTTTCCAAGCCTGAGCATAGTTGGAGAACTGCCAAATCTTCGGCCAGATGGTAGCTCCTCCGGTCAATTCCTGGTTTGTTTTGAAGGAACCGAGCAATACAAGTATGATGGGGAACAGCGACAACAGAGCGATTGCGATCAAAAACAACCAAAGTACCGTTCGTTTGGTCCAGCGAATGAGTTGGGGAGACCCTGAGGGCGCAAGCACGTTTTGAGTCATCATCGTTTCCTCCTGATTGGAATTAATAGACATCATTGAGCTTTTTGGATATACGGAAGTAAATGAGCGTCACAGCCCCTACGATGAGAGCCGTTGTGAAACCGACCGCACTGCCATAACCGAGCTGCTGGAGTGATTGGGTGTCAGCCGAAACGGGAAACAACAGTTTGAACAAATACAGATACATCACCTCTGTTTTGCCATACGGCCCCCCTTCGGTCAGCACCATAATACTCTCGTAACCTTTCAGCGCCGTGGTAATTGCCAGCATGATGATCATCTGCAAGACAGGACCCAGCAACGGAATCGTTACATTCCGCAGTTTCTGAAACTCACTCGCTCCATCCAGCGATGCCGCCTCATATAGCTCTTCAGGAATGCTCTGAAGACCCGCAATGAACAACAACATATAGTTGCCCACAGCCCCCCAGATGGCGATGATGATGGTTGTTAGCATGGCATGTTCAGCCCCCAGCCAGCTAATGGATTCGGAGATCAAATGATACTTAAGCAGCAATTGGTTCAATATTCCGTTATAGGAGTTGAAAATAATAAAAAATACAATCGCCATGACCGAAGCGCTAAAAATAGTGGGAAGATAATAGATCGCCCTAAAGAGGGATCGCCCTCTCCATTTGCGATTCAGAATAATCGCCAGAGTTAACGACAGTGGAATCGTAACGACGAGTTTACCCAGGGCATACACACCCGTGTTGCCTACAGAATCCCAGAATTGCCCGTCACGCAAAATGCGTCCAAAATTATCAAGCCCGATAAAGACAGGCGTCCCGATGCCTTGATAATCATAGAACATGTAACGCAGCGCCCATAACAGAGGATATATCCCGAATACAAGAGTTAAAAAAAGACTTGGAAAGATGAACATATAGGCATGTATTTTGGATGGTTTCACCAGAATCGGGCCCCCTATAGCTTTTGAATGAAGTATAGAGGGAATATGGAGGAAAGCGGGATAGGGAAATCAACTTTCTACAGGGGAGAATGTGACTGCATGACCAAACAAAAAAACCTGTATTCAACGAATTTCCGTTGAGTCTACAGGTTCATATCATGTGGTTCGTAATCTTAAATCTCAGTATACGTATACAGCGTAGAGGCTACTCTGCTTCATCATACAGGCGCAGCAGTTCTGTGAAATCAGAGATCAGTACATCTGAGCCTGCAAGCTCCTCATCACGACCAAACCCGGCATAGGCACAGCCGATGACCGCCTGACCGTTCATTTTACCAGCTTCCACATCAGAAGAGCGATCCCCTACCATCCATGCGTCCTGAATACGATGTTTCTCAAGCAGGATCTGTACCAGATTAATCTTGGAAGGAGTCTTGTACTGGCCTGCACTGTATACCCCTTCAAAGAAAGGCATAATCTCGTGTGCAAACGCCACACCCTTCACATAGTCCTCCAGCCCATTACTTGCGACAAAAAGACGCACTCCTTGTTGTTTTAATGCTTGCAGCGTTTCTTTCACCCCAGGGTACAATTGAGAACTTCCTTGATCAAGCCCCTCAATCTCCAGTTGAAGCAACAGTTCGTCTGCCCGGCGATGTGCCGCTTCCGATGCCTCAGGCATAACCACTTTCCATATATCTTCGAGCAACATGCCCAAACTTCCCAGCATCCGTTCCTCGGGTGGAGTTTCTCCTTCAAAATGCCCTTCGGCACGCAATGTATCAAATAGTTGCTGGTAAGCTGGCAATAACAGGGTCTCTGTCTGGAACAGCGTACCATCCATGTCAAAAATCATCGCTTCCGGTTTAAGCAATACCTTCTCTTTATTCATGTCCAATGTTCCTTTCGGATTGGGATATTGTATATGTAATTGGAATCGTTCCCTTCCCATGATAAACATAACGTTTGAACGTGTAAACCAACGATTGTAAAAGATCATCAACCCCAACCTTATACAGCATCAATCAAACGTTATATTGTAGTTAAACAAACTATATACAAAAGAAGTTTCTTTACGTATAATACTAAAAAATAGTGCTTTAGACACCTAATCTAAAGACCTACAATTATCACATTTCCGGTTTTTTTCGACAACTACATATACCCCATAGAGAGGAATAACAAACATGAAAAAGCGAAAGACCTTTAAGATTTTTTATAAGATCGGATTAGGGTATTTACTCGTACTGGCTGTACTGGCTGGTTGCATCCTGCTCATTCAGAACAGCACAAGTCAGCTCCAACGGGAACTGGATTTTCTGGTCGATCACGATATGAGGGTACACGCCCTCACCTATGAACTCGAAAGAAACATGGTAGATATGGAAACAGGTCAACGCGGTTACATCATCACGGGTCAGGACAACTATCTCGATCCCTACACCCAAGGAAAAGAGCAACTTATTACACTCAGAGATGAACTTGCTGCTTTAATTTCAGATAATCCGGCTCAACTTGCACTTTTAGAAGACATACATACTAATATGGAGAACTGGGTCCAGGTCGCTGGTGAACCTGTAGTCGCCCTTCGCAAAGCAAATAATACGCAGGCCATTCGAGATTTTTTCGCAGATGATCCAGGTAAAAGAGACATGGACCAGATTCGCACTGCTCTCGATACGTTTCGAACCAACGAGCATACGTTAACCGATAACCGTACAGAAGCACTGAAGCAAAAAAACACACTACTGAACCTGGAACTGTATGGGGCACTTATCGTTGTGGCCATCATCTCATTCATCACTGCATTGGTCCTGTCACGTGCCATTGTTAGAAACATCCGTACCGTGAAGCAGGCATTAAATGACATCGGTTCTTCCAATGGTGACCTGACACTGAGAATCGCTACGCCAATGAAAGACGAAACTCGTGAACTCGCGGAGGCAGCCAATACAATGCTCACTGGTTTGCAGCAAATGATGCTGGATGTTCAGAGCAATGCCATGATTCTGAGCACAGCTTCGGATCGATTGGATAAAGGCGTTGCCGATAGCCATCTTGCAGGAAAAGAAGTTGCCACTGCCATGGAACGCGTGGCTGAAGGCGCTGATGAACAGGTTGCTCTTACGCAAACCATGGTAGCTGCGATGCAGCAATCCCTCAACGGCCTTAATCGTGTCGCCTCCTCGGCAAGTGACGTGGCAGGCCGTGCAGTTCGTACCGAATCCATTGCCGTGGATGGGCAACAGCGCATTGATAATGCTGTAGGTAAAATGAGTTCCATTGAGCAATCCTTCCTCTCTGTACAGGAAGCCATTAATGAAATTTCGAAGATGTCTGATCAAGTGATCAACATTGCAGATTCAATGTCGGGTATTGCGAGACAAACCAATCTGCTTGCACTTAACGCCGGAATCGAAGCTGCCCGCGCTGGGGAAAATGGACGAGGCTTCGCTGTCGTTGCCGCGGAAATCCGTAATCTTGCAGACCAAAGTGCAACATCAGCCAAAGAGATTACAAGTATATTGGAAACCGTGGTAACAGGTGTTCAAAGTACGGTGCAGGTGGTTGATGAGAGCACTCTACATGTGAATGAAGGGTTGCGGACCATTGAGGATGCAGGTAATGCTTTTTCAACCATTACTCAGCATATTCATAACCTCAGTGGTGAAGTTTTGGAGGTATCTGCTGTTGTCGAGGAGTTAACTTCCGGTAGTGAGGCTGTGATGAAGTCCATCAATGAAGTATCGGCTGTTGTGGAAGATACGGCATCAGCCACGGAAGAAGTATCTGCGATGACGGAGGAACAACTTGCTTCACTGCAGGAAATGTCTGACACGTCCAAGCAGTTGAATGAAATGTCCGACGCGCTTGATCAACTGGTTAAACGCTTCAAACTTGCATAATCCGACTCAACCTACTGATCGAGTATCTAAATAGCTGTATCATGAGCATATATCAAAGGAAAGAAGCATCGCAGACAGACTCACCCGAGCCTCTGCGATGCTTCTTTGTGTTAAGGAGAGCTGAATCAGGAAAAGGTGCACCGGACACCTCATATGAAAAACCTAAGTACTCCTTTTCTTATCTCGATTGTTCCGTGTTCCGTAGCGCTTCCAGTACCAATTGTGCCTGATACCCATCGTTAAAATCATATATCTTAGCTGGTTTGCCCTGTATACGGGCAATGACATGTTTAAGCACCGGCAATTCACTGGCGGATTCAAGCACTTCCACTGGAGAAAGTGGCTGCCCCACCAGACCCGTCTTCAATTCTTCCCAATTTTCCAGAGCAATCGTGCCTTTTGCACCGTAAACCACCATGGATACACGTTCTTCCCCCGCAAATTGAGAGATGCCATTTAGCTGAATTCGAGTCCCGTCTTCCAGTTCCATTGCAGCCTGTACTTCTAGTTCACAGTCACCATTCTCAGGATATTGAACCTGAGTGCTAACAACCCGGATGGTACCAAACACCTTTTGAATCATATGAATCCAGTGAATCCCCACTTCAAGAATAAATCCACCCTGTTCCCGGCTCGTAATCCATGCATTCTGTTGCCATGATCGTGGCCACTGCGGGAATTGCAAAATGAGATCTATTTTGCGAATTGCCCCCACAGTACCCTGCTCAATCATCTCTTGCAACTTCAGCACGGAAGGTTCATGCGGCATCGAGAAGTGGATGGCATGAACAACGCCCGCCTGCTCTGCTGCCTCCAGCATCTTTTTCGCTTCTTCCACACTATTGGCAAGCGGTTTCTCGCAGAATACATGAATTTTGCGCTCCAGTGCTTCCATGACAACCGGATAATGAAATTTCGGCGGAACTGCAACATACAGCAGATCAATCTGATGTTCATTCATCAATTGCTTGTAATCCGTATATGTCCTAACTCCCCGATGAGAAGCTGCAAAAGACGCCAAACCTTCCTCATTCGCATCACACACCGCTACAATCTCAATCTCCGTGTCCATCTTCGTATTATCGATTAGATGAACCATATGTAGTCCCATTTTACCCAGCCCAATCAGAGCCATCTTGATAACTGTCATTCCATCCCCTCCCAATTCCTTTCCAGTATAGCAGAAAGCAAAGAATTGCAAATGCGATGCATTGATACGAAAAAAAAAATAAACCTCTAGCTTTCAAGTCGCTAATAGAGGCTGAAATTCATCATTTACAGTCATCATTTTACATTATTTGTAATTAAGTGCCGATTGGGTAATTCGTTGCAGGGATATATAACCAATTATTTTTACTTTATCCAGCAACACTTAAAGCGTTACCAACTTAAGAATCAGGAATTTAGGCTCACAAAAACAGGTTGACAAAAAACCACAAAAAAAGATACTCTTCCTAATAACAATGAATATTTCCTCTTACAACCTTAGACTGTAACTTGCATTCAATAAATGGAATATGCGTATGGTTCTAATAACCTATTTCATGAAGCGAGGTGTCCCGCATGAGAACAGTTGCGGACTATTTGGCAGAAACTCTGCGTAATCTAGGCGTTACTCATGTCTTTGGTATTATTGGTAAATCCATCTGTCCTGCTGTACTGAAAATGGTGGATTACGGATTAGAGTTCATTCCAGGCCGTCATGAATCCAGCTCAGGTTTTGCCGCATCCGGTTATGCATTACAGACAGGTAAACTCGGCGTTGCCTTTGCCACATCCGGTCCAGGCGGAACCAATCTGCTTACTGCAGCAGCCCATGCAAAGGCCAACAATCTGCCTGTACTGTTTATTACGGGTCATCAATCCATTCAGGAACTGGGGCTCCCCCAGTGTCAGGATTCTTCTTCTTATCTGGCTGATCTGGCCGAAATGTTCAGGCCTGCTACGCTATTCAGCAAACTGGTTGAGCGTGGAGATCACTTCGGCACACTGCTGAATCATGCCCTTTCCATTGCACTCGGCCCTAATAAAGGCCCTGTTCACCTCTGTATTCCTTTTGACGTACAGACCGAATTGTTATCCCAATGCCGGATTGTCATTCCCGAACCGGAACCTCTGCTTAGCATATCTAATCTGAATCGCATTTTTCCTCTCATTCAACAATCCAACCGCCCTTTAATTATTGCTGGTAAAGGTGTAAGTCGCGCCAGAGCACATGATGAATTGCTTCAATTGGCCGAATCGTTCAACATTCCCGTCATTACTACTCCTGGTGGAAAAGGAGCGATTGCGTGGGACCATCCCCTGTACCATGGACCTTGTGGTGTTGGAGGTTTCCCGCATGCAGACGACATGTTGAACCAAAGTGACCTTTATATCGTACTCGGTTCACGTCTAAGTGACATGACCCTCTGCAATCTGAAGCCTGAACATCACCCGGCACACCTCATTCAATTTGACGCTGATCCTACATTTGTAGGCAAGATTCTGAGCGCTCAAACCTTACATATCACCGGTGATTTGAAGGACAACCTGCAATATTTGCTGGGCACATTAGAAGACCTCCCTACTCCTGTGAGAACCACGGCACCCATGGATTACACTGTCCCTTTACCAGATCTCTCCCAACTGTCTCTGGCTTCTGTGCTAGATGGAATGAGCGATCTGCTTCCGTATGATCATAAGCTGTTTGTTGATGATGGCAGCCATGGATTTCATGCGGTTCAGCGATATAAAGTCAAGAAACCAGGCAGCTTTGTGTTTGACGCTTACTTTGCCTGCATGGGGAACGCCATTGGTATGGCGATAGGTGCAAAGGCCGCTTCACCTGAAGAGACCGTTGTATGTATCACCGGGGATGGATGTTTCATGATGCTGGGGACGGAGATCAATACCGCGGTATGCAACAATCTGAACGTCATTTTCATTGTCGTTAACAACAAACAACTGGACATGGCACTCAAAGGAATGGAAAAAACAACAGGCAGAATTGATGGCACATTATATGAAGTTCCTATGGATGCTGCCAAATTTGCCGAATCTCTCGGTGCGGTTGCGTTTCGAGCAGAAACTCTTGCTGAATTCTCATCTGCGCTGAACACAGCCCAGACGTTGAATCAGGTAACTGTTATTGAGCTTCTGACCGATCGAGATGAAATTCCACCCACAGCTCACCGCACCGTAAATTTGAATTAGGAGGAGCATATCATGAGTGAACATGTAGCTCAGGGACTAGACCGTTTCGCGAAACTATCTGGTGAGTACGGTGCAAGAGCTCTCGCACCCATCAAAGAACATTTTCCCGAATTGTCGGAATTTATTATGGGGACGGCATACGGGGATATTTTTCAGCGCACCACGATTACGGATCAATGGAAGGAAGTTGCTATCATCTCTTCGTTGATCACCCAAGGACAGTATGAACAACTAGGAGTGCATTACACGATGGCTCTGAGTGTCGGGGTAACTGTAGATCAGCTCAAGGGAATATTGCTACATCTGGCACCCTGTGTGGGTGCTCCACGCATTATAAGTGCATTTAATATTTTGCTTGCCACCTTGGATGAAATACAGTAATTCACTTTTCTACATTTTTATACATGATTCGACTTTTTTATTGATCTTTTTACATTCCTACCTTTATAATATGGTTAAATTATCCTTCGAACCAGCTCGCATCTTAGAAGCTTTCGGCAGAGGCCCAATGGGCTGTGTATCCACTAACAGGATAGCCTTAACTCATTTAAAGGAGAGAGATCAAACATGGGAAATTTCATTCTGAAGACTGACGTTCCAAACAAGGTGTTAAACATTGAACTGGAGGGTTCTTTCTCTCAAGAAGACGGTTTGCGTTCCATCTCGGCCTATCAGGATACGATCGCTTCTATCAACACCAAGGAGTATGACCTGAACATCGATTGCAAAAAGTTGAATGTTACTGCTCCGGAGATTGTTCCTCTTCTGGAAGGCTGCCTTCAACTGTTCAAAAAAGATGAATATAAAAAAGTCGTGTTGACCCTCGAGAACAACGCGATTCTAAAAATGCAATTGTCCCGGCTCGGCCGATCAGTCGGTCTGGACAATCTCGAAATTATATCTACCGTTACCACTTAATAAACCAGGCGGACAAGCTGTGAATTCACCCTTCCGCTCAAGAGGAGAATGAAGATGGCCGGAATTCGTATTGTAGATATCGATATCTATCATCCAGCAACCAAGGTGCACAATGATTTTTATATTGAACATTTTGATGCAAGAGGTGTAGATATTCGTGGATTGTTACAGGCACTTGGTCGTGATACACGTTATAAAATTGACAACGATGACGAAAATTCACTAAGCATGGCCTATGAGGCAGCCAGTAATCTACTGAAAAAAACCGGACTAACCGGTGCAGATATTGATCTGATTGCTTATGCAAGCCAAACGCCAGAATACATCTTTCCTACGAATTCCCTGATGATCCATCGCCTGATTAACGGAGCTTCTCACACGATCTGTATTGACAGCAACGCCAACTGCGCGGGTATGACTGCTGCTTTCGAACAAGTTAGCCGGCAGATGCTGGGCAATCCTCGAATTCGCCGCGCATTAATCATCGGCTCGGATTATGTGGCTCCTCACGCCAGTCCCGATGATCCCGTGTACTTCGCTAATTTCGGTGATGCAGCAGCGGCAGTTATTGTAGAGCGGGATGAACATGCTGTCGGTTTCATTGATTCCATCTATCAGACGGATACCTGTGTGTATGGTAATTCACTCTTTCCTGCTGAAGGCCTGGCGAAACTGGGCAAAACGGGTGTGGATGCAGGTGCCTTTCATGTCAAATTCATCCCATTTGATGATTCGATCTGTGTGGACGCCGCTTCGGAGTCCATTCGTACGTTGCTGACTCGTAACGAGATTGGACCAGACGAGATCAAAGCCGCCTGCTTCTCCCAACTATCCATTAGCAACATTCGGGCTGTATCCGAGAACGTCGGCATTGGTGATGATATTGCCGTTTATATCGGAGATGAGTTCGGATACACCTCAACCAGCAGTCCATTCATTGCATTACATCGAGCGGTTACAACCGGTCAGATTCAGCGTGGTGACAAAGTTCTGTTCTGGACCGTTGGAGCCGGGTGGCAAAATGTTGCCATGGTAGTTGAATATTAGGCCATAATTCACCAAAATTATCTTTATTCACCAAAATAATAACCAGGACGATCCCTTTTATTTTAAATTCAAAAAGGATCGTCTTTTTATTTGAAAGCAACCATCAATACACCACGTACACTGCTTCGGGCTTTATTAACTCATAGCAATTAACTCAAAGCAAATAGCAGCCCTATCGGACTGCCAGACTTCTGCTTTTATACCAAACGTTCAGAAAATCTTCTTTGTCTCCCGATCGTCTTTCAGGATCTCTACAGCCTCCCGAAAACGCAAGGAATGCACAATCTCGCGTTCCCTTAGAAACTTCAGACTATCCTGCAGATCCACGTCATCGGTCAGGTCGATCAACCATTGATATGTAGCCCGGGCTTTCTCTTCTGCTGCAATGTCCTCGTACAGATCCGCAATCGGATCACCCTTTGCAGCAATGTAGGCAGCTGTAAAGGGAACACCGGAGGAATTGGTATAAAACAAGGCAGAATCGCGTTGAGCATAGTTCGGCCCAAGTCCCGCTTCTTCCAATTGATCCACTGATGCGTCCTTGGTCAACTTGTAGATCATGGTTGCAATCATCTCCAGATGGGAAAATTCCTCTGTAGCAATATCCGTCAGCAGACCGATAATCTTGTCTGGAATCGTATAACGCTGATTCAGATATCGAAGGGCAGCGGCCAACTCCCCATCGGCACCGCCATATTGTTCCATCAACAATTTCGCCATACGAGGATCACATTTACTAACCCTTACGGGATATTGCAGTTTTTTCTCATACACCCACATGTAAGACGCCTCCCTCTACGTTATCAAAATACAGCCCTGCTTCTAACCCTCGGGCTTCCAGTCCCTAAAGATGCAAGGAAGCCTGAGGCTGATATGTCACACTTGCCATGGCCAGGGCGTTTGAGACCATTCCCACGGATACTTGGAGAAGGCATGACCAAAGTTCATCAGTGGTCCATACAATTGTTGAAACTCCTGCGCCACCCGCGTACGTTCTTGCGTGAATTTGTTATATTGCTCTATGCTTTGATAATCCCCAGGATGGGTGTCCAGGTACAGATTCAGCTCCACTAATACAAAATCCAGAGCCTGAAGCTCCTCCAGCAGCTCATAGTATTGGGTATCGCACGCTTTTGCTCCTTCAGGTTCCATCCACTTCCACCTTCCTTCCCTTCGATCTGGCTGGTGTATAAGGGCTGTATAATGCAGGCCATAAGGTTCCCAATCTCAACGCTTCCGCCGGGCTGTACTGCGGCCAGCCCATGGGCTGAAATGGAATAAATAACTGCGGAGGTACCAGATACGTCCGAATCGCTACCGGCGGACAAGGATCAAACGGCCCCACAAAAGGGGCGTAAGCACGAAGCTGCGGATCTTTCACAAAACAACGCCTCCTTATTACATCGTTGGTGCATATTGAATAACACTGAGTTCTTTCCCGCTTCCCGTCTCTATATCCATATGACGCTGTCCCCGAAGTTAATCCGAAATTCGTTTCAACTATGTGCAGAATTTCTCCAAATTCTTATTTAAAATAAAAAAAGACCTTCGGTTCGTTCCCCTTTCAGGTAACTTCCAAAGGTCTTATATCCTGGCAGATCTTCGTAATCTGCGTCATTTCATACTTTTGCTAGTCTTATCTTACTCCTGCAACAAGTTCTATTCTGCTGGATTTTCTTCCGAATTCATGTCTTGAGGGACAGATTGCTTGTACACTCGAACCCGGGTAATTCGCAAGCGAGTCGATTCTTCCACTTCAAAAACGTACCCATTCAGTTCCTGCGTTTTCCCCTTGGTTGGATTGCCCCCAAGCTCTTTAAATAGCCATCCGCCGATGGTATCCACTTCTTCATCCTCAATGATGGCTCCGGTCCACTTATGAACTTCTTCAATAAGCGAACGACCATCAATGGAAAAGGAATCTCCACTGCGTTCCATATGCGGACGCTCATCCTCAAACTCATCATACAAGTCTCCAACGATCTCTTCCAGAATTTCTTCCGCAGTCAGCAATCCAGCTGTGCCGCCATATTCATCCACAACCAGCGTCATCTGTGAATGTTTCTTCTGCATGAGACGCAGCACATGGCTGATTTCCATGGATTCAGGAACGTTTAAGATTGGACGGACGAGTGAAGCCAGATCATGTTGTTGCTCCGGTTTAGCCAGCAACAGATCGGTGATGTGTATAAATCCAATGATCTCATCCTTGTCTTCTACTGCTACGGGATACCGGGAATGTTTGGTTGCATTAATGATCTCCAGGTTCTCTTCCAAAGACATATGCGTGTACAAACAATCCATGTCTGTACGTGGCAGCATCACTTCACGTGCCAGCATATCGGAGAAATCAAAGATGTTATCCATCAGTTTGATCTCATCTTTATCGATGACACCACTTTTGGCACTCTGCTTCATCAGAATACGAAGTTCATCTTCCGAGTGAGCTTCGCCTTCACTGGCAGGTTCGATACCCGCCAGACGCAGCAATGCATTGGCCGATACATTCAGTACCCAGATGAACGGGAAGAAGATTTTGTAGAACAACAGCAAGGGCGCAGATAAAAACAATGCCACTCCGTCTGTTTTTTGAATTGCCAACGATTTAGGCGCAAGCTCACCCAGCACAATATGCAGAAACGTAATGATACAAAAACCGATAATGACCGACACGGTCGATATAAGCCCTGTATCTCCTACACCGAGCTTAAACATGAGAGGCTCAACGAGCAATTCAGAGATGGCTGGTTCTCCCAGCCACCCGAGTCCAAGCGATGTCAGTGTAATCCCGAACTGAGTTGCCGATAGATAGGAATCCAGTTTACTATTCACCTTCAGTGCATAACCAGCCATACGATTTCCTTCACTCTGCAATTGAGTTAAGCGTGTCTGCCTTACTTTCACAAGGGAAAATTCCGCTGCGACAAATACGCCATTCAAAAATACGAGCAAAAAGACACAGACCAGATTAAATACCAGCTGTCCAAGATGAAATTCGGTATGAATATCCAAGTTGAAACTCCCCTTTTCTATCTATTTCAGGAATACACCTGGAATATCAACGTGTGATTGCCTTTCTCGATTTGAAGTCCACACCCTTGTAATACATATCTGCCACTAGCAGGTTTGGTCCACAACAGGATGCAATATCGCAATGGCAATTGACCGTTTGATTCAACGGATGTTCAGCTGACCATTCATGGAACACATCATCCAGTTTACGATCACGAATGTTGCCAAACGCCGGGATATCCGCAAAATCCGTCACATACACATTACCCGTGAACATGTTAACGTTAACGCGGTTGCGTCCGTCTGGATCGTTACGTACCGTTACATTTGGTTCGCTGTATAAACGGTTGATCAGTTCCCGATCCTGCTCTGCTGCACTGCACGCAAAGAATGGCAGGGTACCAAAGAGCATCCACATATCTTTGTCACGTGCATCAAGCAAACGATGTATCGCTGCTCTCATATGGTCCAGTGATAACACGGGCAACGACGAAGCAAAGTTCGAATTATACATTGGATGCACTTCGTGACGAACACAGCCCATCTCACGAATCAATTGATGAATACCATCCAGCTTGTCGTGTGTACGGAAGTTAATCATGGACTCGGCAGAGATAAACATGCCTGCTTCACTTAATTTGCGGGAATTTTCAATCATTTTCTCATACATCTTCACCGCGACTTCACGTTTCACAGGTCTGCTACTATTTGCAAATCCAACTTGATGGAAATCATCTGCATTCAGATAGTTGAATGAGATATGCATAACGTCCAGGTAAGGTAAAAGTTGCTCATACCGGCTGATATCCAGCGTTAAATTCGAATTGATCTGGGATCGAATCCCACGTTCCTTGGCATATTTGAGCAGCGGGATGATCATCTCATCCACTGTTTTCCGGCTAAAGCTTGGCTCGCCACCCGTCAGACTAATCGTCTGCAGATGCTCCACTTCATCCAATCGTTTCAGCATCAGAGGGAGCGGAAGAGCCGGCGCTTCACGCATCGTAAGCATATCTCCTACGGCACAGTGCTCACACCGCATGTTGCACAGATGTGTCACAGTCATTTCTACACTGGTCAGCACATGGCGTCCATATGTACGCAGAGAGCCGATCGGATCCCACGGATCATTCATTGGCGATAAAGGCATCGGTTGTACCGATCCTGAGTTTAGCATGGTCATTGTTCTTCACCTTATTCCTTTTATTAACCTAAAAAGTTTAATTTACATCATACCTTATGTTTCTCTTTTTGGAGTTATCTTTTATCATAGCACAATTTTGAATGCTCCGGCATACGTAGACCCTGTCCATTACATGACAAAAAAACGCTCAGGCAACTCTGGGCCAATTACGAAACGGCCCGGATATTACGACATGAGCGCTAATCATCTTTCAAGTAGTTCAGCTTTCCACCTGTTCACTTTGAGCCGCTGAAGGTATATCCTCCACGCCCTCTACACCTGTGATCATCACAGACAGTGCTGTAGACAGGTTAATTTCGTAGGGCGAAGATAAGGTCTGGCCGTCGGCATCTTTAATAACACGGATAAGTGGACGTTGAGGAACACGTGAATGAATTGATGCAACTACCCCAACCTCTCCCGTACTGAGCTTGACTGAAATACCTACTGGGTATATCGCAACACAATCCCTGAACTTCTCCAGCATCCGTTGTTCATAGAGGGTTCCTGAACCTGTATACAACACCTCTACTGCCTGATGCGGCAGTAAGGCTTGCTTGTACACCCGATTCGTTGTCATGGCATCATACGAATCGGCAAGCGCAATCCATTTGGCATATTCATGAATTTCCTTGTCTTTCAAACCAAAGGGATATCCACTGCCATCAATTCGTTCATGGTGCTGCAATGCACAATGCGCGGATAGAAGCGGTATACCTGGTTCATCTTTGAGAATACGGTGTCCATATGTAGTGTGCTGCTGAATGATTTTAAATTCCTCGTCACTTAATCTGGAAGGCTTATGCAGAATTTCTGATGCAATCTGTGTTTTGCCGATATCATGCAACAAAGCGCCCAGACCAATCTCCATTAATTGCTGGCGTGTGTAACCCGAAGCGACACCAAGAACCAGCGTGTACACACATACATTCAGAGAATGGTTATACAGGTCAAAATCGCTGGAGTTCATGTCCATCAGCATAATCATGGCTTCCTTCTGACTGCCGATGTCTTCCAGAATCGCATTCATCACACCACTAAGCGCTTTACCGAAATGAGGAATCCGATTTTTGGTTTTCAGTCCTGACATACTCTGAAATTGCTGTTTGATTTCGACCAGTGCCTTCCTCCTGGTCTCTTCCTGCAACATTTCAGGAACGATGATGTCCTCTGTCGCAGCATCTTTAATATACACATAACCGACCCCGAGATCCTTAAGGCGTCCAATCAATCGACTGGTTAGCTCTACATCCTCACTAAGTAATACAAGGCCTTCTTCACTATAAATACGTTTCCCCAGCTTCATGCCAGGCTGCAATAAGTTTATATGTACTAAACGCACAGCCTATCCTCTCCCGCTCCGTAGATGTAATTACCACTAGCCGCCGCTTCAGCAGAAGGCAAGTACTTTAAATTTAGCTTTGATTCCAGCGGGCTCGCAGGCTGTCGTCCAGAGCCCCTGGTCGTTTTATTTCAGTTTCCAGCAAATCGCGTATGAATTCCGGAAGATGATAGAGCGTACGGGTTCCATGAGCAAGAGGAGGATACCCCACATTGAACGTAAACATGTCCAGTGTTCCAACGATATACTCACATTGTTCGTCCATAGGCTCTCCATTGATGGATATGGTCTGGATCTTCTGATAGGCTGGCGCATCTGGATTGTATTGAACTTCCATTCCGTCCATACATAACGTGCCTAGAATATGACCACGAAAACCAAATCCCACAATGGGCTTACCTGAAAACTCGTCCAACAAGGACTGCTCAAGTGCTTCACGAATATGACTTCCACTCAAGCATATTGTACAAGCATTTATAGGAGATGGACATAGGGAATGCAACATTCCTTTTGTAATATTACCTTGTGGAAGCTCTCCGAGAAGCTGACCTGCATTCACCAGAGACAGCTGTGCCCCCGTGAAATGACGAACAGCTTGTGCAAGCAAGGTTGCAAACGGGGATTCCCGGTCATACGTGATGGGCAGCACCCGATCCGTTATCACTGCCGTCTGATTGAGTGTCCTTTCGGCCTCCGTACGATTCGTAGCAATTGCCAGCGAGACCTGATCATCCAGTAATATACTCTTGGCAGCCATACAACCGCTACTTACCAGTTGGAGAGGTTCTCCCACACTTGTTCGTTCCAGAACCACTTTCCCAAGCCATTGGCCAAATTTCCCAGCTGCACCCAGCACGGTCTGACCAATGACTAAGGGTTCTTCTAGAACATGATGGGTATGTCCACCGAGAATAACATCGATTCCAGTAATCTGCTCCGCCAGTCTACGATCTGTCGAAAGCCCCAGATGTGAAAGAATAACCACCACATCTACTTCATCACGTAATGCTTCCACTTGAACTCTTAATGACTCCACAGGGTCCAGAACATCCCACCCGAGCAATTCGTAAAACGTGGTAAAAGGGGCCGTTGCCCCCAGCAGACCAACGCGAAATGGACCTTTCTCCACAATCAGAGAAGGTTTCATCCACACTGGCGCAAGTCCAGTATCTTGCTCCACAACATTGCTGCATACCACAGGACACAGAAGTCCAGCGTAGGACTGCGAGAGCTGATCTGGCGTAAAGGTTAGTCCTTCGTTGTTACCGATTGTAATGGCATCGTAGCCCGTCAGGTTAATAACATCAACATTAGCCGTACCCAGTGTTCCCTCTGTTTCAACGGCCATCCGGTCCATATGATCGCCGATATCCAATACAAGGAAGTTGCCACCTTGGTCACGTTCCTCATTGATCATAGCGGCGATGGTGCTCATGGAGCCGAAGTGGCTATGAATGTCGTTGGTGTGCAGAATCGTTAACGTTTGCTTCTCCCTGGTGCTCATCACACCGCCTCCCCTGCTCTTCAATAAACGTTCATTCTTCTAATGGATAAGCATAACATTTTCCGCGTCGTTATGATATATTTATAGGGTTTAGAGATCAAAAAGAGGTGAGTCATATCCATGAAATTGACAATTCAACTATTTGCAGGCATTGCAGAACGTTTAAATACATCCCTTCTGGAATTTGAGTACATTGGAGACATTCCAACCGCTGCCGATTTAAAAGAAAAACTGAGTCTGGCCTACCCAGAGGCAGCTTCTCAGATAAGGACATCCTTTTTGGCAGTTAACCAGCAGTACGCTCCTGCCGATACTATACTTAGCTCAGAAGATGAACTTGCGTTGATCCCTCCCGTCTCTGGAGGCGATGGTACGGATATATCCGATGAAAAACTTCGTTCTTCCGTTCGAGAGCATCGGACTGAAGATGGCTTATTTCTGATCACAGAGTCCACTTTGTCCGTGGAAGCAACAACGGCGCTAGTGATTACCCCGAATCACGGGGCAGCTCTTACTTTTGTAGGTACGACTCGTGAAATGACCGGTGAACAGCGCACCGTTCATCTTGAATACGAGGCCTATGTGCCGATGGCTCTTTCTCAGATGGCGGCCATTGGTGTGGAAATCTCCGATCGCTGGCCTGGTGTGTTATGTGCAATAAGTCACCGAATTGGCAAAGTGGATGTGGCAGAGATTAGTGTAGTCATTGCTGTTTCCTCGCCTCATCGCAACGACTGTTATGATGCAAGCCGTTATGCCATAGAGAGACTCAAACAGACCGTTCCGATCTGGAAAAAGGAAATCTGGGAAGATGGATCTGAATGGAAGGGAGATCAATTAGGACCATGGAACCCCATGGAGAACTAAATAATGAGCCTTTACACCTTTTTAGACAGAGTGGGTTAATAGTAAATAAGTCGTTGTCAACCCATTTTTTTCTTGTTATTATAATCATATATGTCGATATTAGTCGAGAAAAGGTGGTTTATACGTGAGAGTGCATGTTACTGATCTTAAAACGGGTGACCTGTTAAAAAATGATGTATACAACAGTTCGGGTCTCCACATGCTGATGAAAGGTTCCACCCTCAGTGAAGATGACCTATCCAAACTGTTGCAACATGGAATCGAGTACGCAGATGTAGAACACACAACATCCGACCTACACTCTGATGCACAAACCTTACCTTCCGATCAAACCCGTCTGTTAACTAACTTGTTTAACGATACGATCAAAGGTACTGAATCTCTATTTCAACAAGCGATGGAGAAGGGTTTTATTGATGAGACACAGGTCGATGAGATTTTGTTTACCCTAACAGAACAGTTGGAAAAACAAAAAGATGTTGTCTCCTTGTTGCTTATGCTGGACGGGGATAGCGATTATACGTACAACCATTCATTGCAAGTCGGAATGCTCGCTTTTTATATCGCCGGCTGGATGGGTTACAATCCCGAGGAATGTCTAACAGTAGCCAAAGCAGGATATCTTCATGATATCGGCAAGTCCAAGATTCCTTCTGAAATGTTACATAAACCTGGTAAATTGACCACGGAAGAATTTGACGAAATGAAGAAACACACATTTTATGGGTACGATATCATTAAAGAATCCACGCAGGATGAAATTCTGGCAATGGTTGCACTTCAGCATCATGAGCGCGAGGATGGAAGTGGTTATCCTCATGGACTGCGAGGAGACGAGATCCACCCATATGCCCGTATAACTGCTATAGCAGACGTTTACAGCGCCATGACGACGAATCGGGTGTACCAGACCAAACAGGAACTGATCTCTGTTCTGTGTGAGCTGTACAGCCTCAGCTTCGGTCAGTTAAATGCTGAAGCAACGCAGGAACTGATCAAGCACATGCTGCCTAATTTTATCGGTAAAAGGGTTCTGCTCACCACGGGTCAGACGGGGCTCATTGTCATGAATAATCCTGCGGATTATTTCCGACCACTCGTTCAGACCTCTACGGCCTTTATCGATTTAGCGAAAGAAAGAGATATTGCAATCGTTGAGATTTATGTACAGTAACTGTTCATTGTACACAGTATGTATACGAAGAACCCCATAGTAACTGAAATAACCAACTCATAGGTTGGCATATGACAAAAGGGAAGCCGTAATCGGCTTCCCTTTTGTCTATTCCGATTCAATCATGTTGGATTACACACAGAATGCTTTTGTGATGATAACCAACAGAATGAACAGTACCAAGATTGCACCAGTGTTTGTGAACATATTGTATCCACCAACGCCGCCTACTCCGCCTACGTTGCCACCACAGCCATATCCTACTTCGCTCATGTGATTGCCTCCTCTTCATCAGGTATACCCTAACATATGACGTTTCCGTTGGAATGAACCGGGCGAACAGGCAACATTCGATAAATGGTTGTCTGTCTGCATCTACCTGAGTGGGTTAGCCTTTTGCTATTCCCTGTTCTTTGCAGAGATCTATATGTCGGACTCCGAATGAACCTGGATGCCTTTTTCCTTGCGGTACATGATAACAAGTAATCTCCAAAATTCATAACTGCCTTTGTCATTCATAATAAACGGTCGATAATAATCAAATGCTTGCTGCGCCCATGCGGGACAATCCATATTGGAAAGTTGCTCCTGTTGCTGAATCCATCCCCCTTGAATCTCCAGCGTTTTCTGCATGGCTTCAAATACTTTCTTCTGCTCATTGGTCATCGGCGGAGCCTCCTGTTCCTGAGATGCAGTTCCGTATTCGGCCTGTAGATATGCACCCGGTTCCGTCACACCATCTTCGCTGGCTGTATACCCGTAAGATGGTGCACTTGTTTTACGAATCTCATAATGTACATGTGGGCCGGTACTCTGACCGGTGCTTCCCTGAGTACCGATAAGCTGGCCTCGCTTCACACGCTGCCCAACGGTTACGGCAATCCACGAAAGGTGAGCATAACAATGCAAGTAGCCACGATGATCTTGAAGGGCAACTGTAAGCCCGTACCCGCCGAATCCGGAGCCTGTAACTCCTTCGGAAGCAAAACGTACCCTACCTTCCATAAAGGCATAGACGGGGCCATTCCAGGGCTCTGTCACGAGATCAATTCCGCGATGAAATGTCTGTCCGCCATGAATAGGATGAATTCGATAGCCGAATGAACTTGTAATCCGATAGCCCTCGAAAGGGTTTACGCTCATACACTCACATCCTTTTCTATCATTAAATGCTTAAATCTATGAAATGGCTTGTGCTATTGGTCTTATTTTATTCCACAAAAATACCGCTCAGAATATCTTAGGGAAACCTTATGGTCTCTCTCCAACGTATATTCCAAGCGGCGCTGTGCTAATATGAACACTCTATGAGATGTATATATTATTATTTCATTTTAACTACTGCTCACTTCTAATTCAGAGGTCTGTATATGACGCCTAGCTGATCCAATTCCTGTCCTGCTCTTCCATAAAATCCGGCAATGTACCACCCCGCTGGTGCCTCAAGTTTGATT
Organism: Paenibacillus amylolyticus; assembly: GCF_047302515.1. Taxonomy (GTDB): domain Bacteria; phylum Bacillota; class Bacilli; order Paenibacillales; family Paenibacillaceae; genus Paenibacillus; species Paenibacillus amylolyticus_G. The sequence goes on from NZ_CP168019.1 coordinate 3,865,063, forward strand.
TGATCCGAGGTCTTTTGTCCGCCTTCAACTTTATTTCCAAGATTGGTGGACAACTCCACGTAAAAGATCCGTTTATCTCCATTACGTGTCCCCTGACCAATTGTAGCCTCGGTTAAGTACTCTCCGTCTGCCAGGTTCAGTGTGACAATGTTGGATTGACCACCATGTGCCAGGTTCGTTCCATCCCTGTAGAGCGTTGAAATGCCGTCTACACGGTTGCCCGAGTTAAGCACCACTGAGCTAGGTCTGGCATCGGGAATCTGATTCAGATCATTAAACCCAGTTCCTCCAGATCCTCCGATTGTTGAACTTAGTTGGTACTGAGAAGATGTGCTGTACACAAATTCCGCTGTAATCGGATAATGATCGGAGAGTTGCTTCCCACTCGGATCAACAAATGTTTGATTTTCTAACCGATAGCTCTGTGCATTAAGGGACAATGCTTTACTTCCGCGATACAAAATTTTGTCGACAATTTCATAGTTGGGTCCATTTATATTGCTTGCATCCATAAGGGCATCTCCATCAGCGGGAATACTCCCACCTCGAATCAAATCGATCCACGGATCTCTTAAACCATTCTCAGACATGAGCAACTCTATATTGTCAGCAGCACGGGTGTACCGTGTATTGGTATCCCCGAATACAATAACTGCGTTCCCGTCCGAGTGCTCCTTTATGTAATTGGAGAGTTGCTTGCCACTCCGATAACAGAATAACCTTATGATCGCTGTTATCCCCAGATTTTTCGAATAAAAATACCCCCTAGAGAGACTTTTTAAAAAGTCTGCTCTAGAGGGTATTCGATCACATAAAACGATATCTACCGCTTAACATCAGCAACTAGCTTCAGCTTTACGGCTTCGAAAGGCGCTGCATTGGATTAACCAATGGAGCCCTCCATTTCGAATTTGATCAATCTATTCATCTCAACGGCGTATTCCATTGGCAATTCCTTCGTGAATGGCTCAATGAAGCCCATGATAATCATCTGTGTTGCTTCTGCATCAGTCAGACCACGGCTCATCAGGTAGAAGAGCTGATCCTCAGACACTTTGGATACCGTAGCTTCATGCTCCAGCATGATGTTATCATTCATGATTTCATTGTAAGGAATTGTATCCGATGTGGACTCATTATCGAGAATGAGTGTATCACACTTGATGTTGGATTTCGCGCCTTCAGCTTGACGTCCAAAGGAAGCCAAACCACGGTACGTTACTTTACCACCATGTTTACTGATGGACTTGGATACAATCGTAGATGTTGTATCCGGAGCCAAGTGGATCATTTTCGCACCTGCATCCTGATGCTGGTTTTTACCAGCTACAGCGATGGAGAGTACGGAACCTTTAGCTCCACGGCCTTTCAGTACAACCGCTGGATATTTCATCGTCAGTTTGGAACCGATGTTACCATCGACCCATTCCATCGTTGCATTTTCTTCAGCAACCGCACGTTTCGTAACGAGGTTGTAGATGTTTGGTGCCCAGTTTTGGATCGTTGTGTAACGAACACGAGCATTTTTCTTACAGATGATCTCAACGACCGCACTATGCAGTGAGTTCGTGCTGTAAATTGGAGCTGTACAGCCCTCTACATAGTGAACGAAGCTGTCTTCGTCCGCAATGATAAGTGTACGCTCGAATTGTCCCATATTCTCGGAGTTAATCCGGAAGTAGGCTTGCAGAGGCACTTCACATTTCACGCCCTTAGGCACGTAGATGAAGCTTCCTCCGGACCATACCGCACTATTCAATGCAGCAAATTTGTTATCTGCTGGCGGAATAACCGTTGCAAAATATTCACGCAGGATTTCCGGATGCTCTCTGAGAGCCGTATCCGTATCCATGAAGATTACACCTTGGTCTTCCAATTCCTTTTGCATGTTGTGGTATACAACCTCGGACTCATACTGAGCTGATACACCTGCAAGGAACTTTTGCTCTGCTTCAGGAATACCCAATTTGTCAAAGGTTTCCTTGATTTCAGATGGAACCTCTTCCCATGTTTTCCCTTGTTTTTCAGAAGCACGCACATAATACTGAATTTCATTGAAATCCAATCCGTCGAGATCTCCGCCCCATTTCGGCATTGGCATCTTTTCGAATTGTTTCAGGGATTTCAAACGGAATTCCAACATCCATTCCGGTTCGTTTTTAATCTTGGAGATTTCGGTAACCACTTCTGCAGTCAGACCTTTACCGGTTTGAAAGATGGATTTGTGCTCGTCGCGAAAACCATATTTATACTCTTCCATTTCTGGTGCTTTTTTAGCCATCTTGCTCTACCTCCCTATCGTTATTGTACTTTGTTCTCTTCGTCAATCCCTTTACGTAATGCATTCCAGGCCAGAGTGGCACATTTGATGCGTGCAGGGAACTTGTTCACACCGGATAGGGCTTCGAGATCTTCATAATCGTCGAAATCGACTTCTTCACCTTTCATCAGTGAGGAAAAACGGTTAGCGATATCGAGTGCCTGTTCCATCGTTTTGCCTTTGACGGCCTCTGTCATCATCGATGCAGAGGACATGCTGATGGAGCAGCCTTCACCCGTATATTTGGCTTCCTGGACGATTCCGTCTTTCAGCAAAATTTGCAGTGAAATCCGGTCGCCGCACGTTGGATTGTTCAAATTCACCGTGACAGCGTCATTATCAAATGTTCCGCGGTTACGCGGGTTTTTGTAGTGGTCCATTATAACACGTCTGTACAGATCATCAAGTTGCATCGCCAAAATACTCCTTTGTCTGGATTAAGGCGCTGACAAGCCGATCTACATCTTGTTCGTTATTGTATAGATAGAAGCTGGCACGAGCTGTTGAGCTAACTTCAAGCCAGCGCATTAGCGGTTGACAGCAATGGTGTCCGGCACGAATGGCTACGCCACTCGCATCCAGCACGGTTGCCACATCATGCGGATGAACATCACCCAGGTTAAAGGTAACAACACCCACATGCCGCTTGGCTGGGCCATAGATGGTTAACCCATCGATCTCGGCCAGTCGTTCTGTTGCATAAGCTGCCAGCACACTCTCATGATGTGCGATCTCGTCCATACCAATCTGCTCCAGAAAATCAATGGCAGCCCCCAACCCTACCGCACCTGCGATAATCGGGGTTCCGCCTTCGAACTTCCAGGGAAGCTCTTTCCAGTTGGATTCGTACAGACCCACATCATCAATCATTTCACCACCGAACTCAATGGGTTCCATGGACTCCAGCAGCGCCTTTTTGCCGTAGAGTGCACCGATTCCGGTTGGTCCGCACATTTTATGACCGGATAATGCATAGAAATCACAGTCAAGATCCTGAACGTCCACCTTCATGTGAGGTGTGCTTTGTGCGCCATCAACAACGATGACAGCACCATTGCGGTGTGCAATTTCAGCAATTTGTTTCACTGGATGGATCAGACCCATAACATTGGATACATAAGCGATTGCTACAATTTTAGTATTGTTCGTAATCGTCTTCTCAACATCTGCCAATTCAATATGACCGTCAGGCTGAAGTGGAATGTATTTCAATGTTGCACCTGTCTCCTTGGCAACCTGCTGCCAAGGAATCAGATTACTATGGTGCTCCATTTGCGTGATAACAATTTCATCGCCTTCTTTGCAATTGGCGCGGGCGTACGATGAAGCCACCAGATTGAGGGCTGTCGTTGTACCGCGAGTAAAGATAATCTCCTGTGTACGGCGGGCATTGATAAACTTGGCTACCTTCTCACGTGCGCCTTCGTAAGCGTCCGTTGCACGGCTTCCAAGGGTATGAACACCGCGGTGTACGTTGGAGTTCTCATACTCATAATAATGTTTGACTGCTTCAATCACAGCATGAGGCTTCTGTGAAGTTGCAGCACTATCTAAATATACGAGCGGGTGTCCGTTAATTTCCTGGTGGAGGATCGGGAACTGCTCGCGAATGGACGGGTTCATTGTCCCAGCTTCTTCTCAATCAGGGACTGCAATTGGGTGCGCAGTGCTTCCAGAGGAATATCCGCCACCACCGGAGCCAGGAAGCCATAGATGATCAGGCGTTCGGCATCCGTACGGTTAATTCCGCGCGACATCAAGTAATGAATCTGCTCGGCATTGACTTGACCAACAGAAGCCGCGTGACCTGCTGTTACATCATCCTCGTCAATAAGAAGGATTGGGTTGGCGTCTCCACGTGCTTTAGGGCTCAGCATCAATACTTTCTCTGTCTGCTGTCCATCAGCTTTGGTAGCGCCTTTCTCAATCTTCGTGATCCCGTTGATGATTGCAGAAGCTTCTTCACGCATAACTGCACGTGTAATCATCTGGCTTGGTGTATTCTTGCCGAAGTGACGAGCTTCTGTGGTGTAGTTGATTTTTTGCGAACCGGAACCTACAGCGATGACTTTGGAATCAGAACTTGATCCATTGCCTTTCAGCACGGTCATCGTGTTGCTCGCTGTGTCGCCATTGTTCATTTCGCCTACAATCCACTCGATGGAAGCATCATTCTCCAACACTGCACGACGGAATGAAACATCAGTTACATTCACACTCAGTTGATGAACCGATGCGAAACGTACTTTAGCACCGGATTTTGCGAATACTTCCACAACACCATTATGGAAAACAGGTGCGGACAATTCGCCAGATACATAGTTATCAACATAAGTTACGGAGCTGTTTGCTTCTACAACTACAAGCACGTGAGGTGCAAACGTTGCAGATGCGTCGTCCGTAAGCAACACTGCTTGCAGCGGTACTTCGATTTCGACATTTTTCGGAACATACAGGAAGACCCCGCCATTCCAAAGTGCCGCATGCAATGCAGCGAGGGAATGCTCATCCGCTTTCACTGCTGTGTTCAGATATTGTTTTACCAGATCGCCATGTTCGCGAACCGCTGTAGCCAGATCCGTGAAGATAACTCCTTTTGCTGCCAGATCAGCAGACACCTTGGAGTATACCGTACCGGAATTGCGCTGGATAACCAGACTGCCTTCAGCTTGATCCTGAACCAGATCTTTGATAGAAGCAGGTACTTCTGTCAAAGAAGAAATAGCTTCACTTGTTTTATATGTTCCGTACTCGCTGACATTCCAGCGTTCGATTTTTTGTTTTTCCAGTTTAGGAAGCGCAAGCCCGCTCGCAAGCTTTAAAGCTTCAAGCCGCTGTTCGGTCAACCAGCCGGGTTCATTGTTGCTTTCCGACAAGGCGCGAAGCGCTTCAGATTCAACCGGAAGAATTGTTTGTGTAGTCATTAATTAATCCTCCTCCGTTTTGTCTTTACGCTTCTTGGCCTACAGTTTCGTCTGTAATTCCCAGCTCTGCCTTTACCCAGTCATACCCTTCCGCTTCCAGACGGTGAGCCAATTCAGGTCCGCCGGATTTCACGATACGACCTTGCATCATTACGTGAACATAGTCAGGCGTAATGTAGTTCAACAGACGTTGGTAGTGAGTGATGATCAGGAAGCCACGATCTTCGCTCTTCATAGCGTTCACACCGTCAGCCACGATTTTCAAAGCATCGATGTCCAGACCGGAGTCAATTTCATCAAGTACTACGATTTTCGGATCAAGCAGCATCATTTGCAGAATCTCGTTACGTTTTTTCTCACCACCGGAGAAACCTTCATTCAGGTAACGGTGAGCGAACTCAGGGTTCATGTCGAGTTCTTTCATTTTACCTTCCATTTGACGAATGAACTTGATCAGGGAGATCTCGTTACCTTCGCCACGACGTGCGTTAATTGCACTACGCAAGAAGTCGGAGTTTGTAACACCTGCAATTTCACTTGGGTATTGCATAGCCAGGAAGAGACCTGCACGTGCGCGCTCATCTACAGCCATATCCAATACATCTTCACCATCAAGTGTAATTGTACCGTCTGTTACTTCATATTTAGGGTGACCCATCAAGGCAGAAGCCAGAGTGGATTTACCTGTTCCGTTTGGTCCCATGATTGCGTGGATTTCTCCACCTTTCATTTCCAGGTTGATGCCTTTCAGGATTTCCTTACCTTCGATCGTCGCTTTCAGACCTTCAATGACGAAATTCGTAGCCATGTGTATTGTTTCCCTCCATTGATTAAATTGATGTTTACTGTCGAAAACGAAAAAGCGCCTATTATATCTGAACAGGGCTTCCCCTGAATTTCTCCTGTACTCGAATCTTCAAAGCAAGAGCACTTTAGAATAATTCTAAACTGATTCTCAATGATAATCAAGTCATTTCCTAAGAACCTTTGTCCCTTGCATGAAACCTTATTCTTTCTGATTCTATAGTAAAAGACAAATTGAATCAAATCAGAAAACATCTTAAGCACAAATGCACAGTGAGAAAAATCACAGCAATTCAAGCTTTTATGTCATCTGCTATACACTAATCTAAAAAAAGGACTCATCCATATTATGGACAAGTCCCTCCGTTAATAACGTTACCATTTACAATTTGAGCATCTCGTTAATCTTCTGTACCTGTTCGTCAAAATCCACAACGTCCACCACCGGCGTCATTTCGCGCGGTACCGGACCATTCGGAATAGAAATCCATGAACGGCAACCGTTATATTCAGGCAGTACGGGGATTTCCATCGGTTCTTTCAAAAGGTACACACGTAAAATCAATACATGGAGCGGATCTTTCCGTTTCCATTTCAAACGATCTTCGGCAAAATCCGCTGTCCACATATGAAAGTCAAGAAGTCGATCCAGCATCTCCTGATCTCGTATCTCCAGATCCTGCGTTACTTCGGCATATGCAGTAATACGGATTGTCGAAGCTTCGGGCACCCATTCGGCCAGTGATTCTTCAACATAGGATTGATCCGAGGACTTAATCAGTTCTTTACGCTGATGTTCATAAGTCGGATACAGGTAAAACGCCGGACTTTTCAGCTCAAAATGTCGGGTTTCCTCTACAATCCCGCCTTTGCGCATCACCATAATCTGGCGACCCGTTTCCAGTGCTTTGATTGCAGAAGCCCATTCTTTTAAAGCCGGTATCTTTGGTTCTAACATAAACGGTCCCCTCCCCTATCGTTCTTGTCAGCAGTATAGACGCTCAGGGCGTTTCTGACAACATGATCCGGGCTCAGAAAGCTTACGTAAGAGACCAACTTGTATTAAGCAAAATCTTGGCTATATTAACCCAGGAAAGAGCGAAGCATCCACATGTGTTTCTCCAAGTCAGCCTTGAAGCCTGTCAGCATATCGGATGTTGGTTGATCTTCAGCTGCATCTGCAACTTCGATACCTTCCTGATATTCATTCGAAAGTGTAGCGAAGTCCTCGATCAGGTTTTGCACCATTGTTTTTGCGTCTTCCCCGCCTGCTGCTTCCTGGATAGAGGAAAGCTCCAAATACTCTTTCATTGTAGCCGCCGGGCTACCTTTCAGCGTAAGGATACGCTCTGCGATTTCATCCATTTGTACTGTAACTTCGTTGTAGAACTCTTCGAATTTCACATGCAACGTGAAGAAGTTAGGTCCTTTAACGTACCAGTGATAGTTATGGATTTTAACATACAATACGTTCAGGTTAGCTACCTGACGATTAAGTACTTGTTCCACCGATTTTGCTTGATCTGTTTTGTTTTTTGTAGCCATATTAATCCCATCCTTTATTTAAAATTAGTCTGTCATGCCATGATAAGCAGGTTGTCCCGCAATGCATAACAGAGAGTTAATAATGTGTCACCACATGTAGTGGAGAGGCTTGTTAACGGCGTTTCTCTCAACCGTCCGGCCTATTTGTTTTTACCCTTGAACCGGAAGTTCGAATCAGGATCGACTTGACTTGTCTCAAAAAAAAGTTCAAAAACCGCGTTATTTCCGATATACTGACATATACCAAGCAAAGAAGTGGGTTTTCCTGTTTCTTCATATATATGGAGGTGGCACCTTTGTCCCAATATCGCCCGTTTACCCCCCAGGATGCAATTGAACTGGCCAAAACATTACCGGGTCCATTTGCGGCAGATGCAAATCTGGATTGCCACGAGATCGGCGACGGCAATCTGAATTTGGTATTCCACATCACGGATCAGAACTCCGATAAAAGTATCATTATCAAACAGGCGCTTCCTTATGCGAAAGTGGTTGGAGAATCATGGCCACTCTCTCTGGTACGTGCCCGCATTGAACGTGAGATTCTTCAGGAAGAGTATCGTCTATGTCCAGGGATGGTACCCGAAGTGTATCATTACGATGATGACCTCGCGTTAACGGTTATGGAAGATCTAAGTGATCATGTGATCATGCGTAAAGGCCTGATCGAAGGTGTTTCCTATCCTCTTTTTGCACAGCATATCGGGGAATTCATGGCAAGAACGCTGTTCTTCACATCCGACTTGGGCATGGATCAGCAATTGAAGAAGGAACAACAGGGCAGATTCATTAATCCGGACCAATGCAAAATAACGGAGGATCTGATCTTTGATGAACCCTACCGGATCGCTGAGAAAAATAATTATGATGTTTCCATTGAAGACGAGGCTGAATCCCTTCGCACAGATGGAGAGCTTCACCTTGAAGTGGCCTTGCTGCGGGAAAAATTCTTGACTCATGGGCAGGCATTGCTTCATGGAGATCTGCATACAGGCAGTATTTTTGTTACACCTGAATCGACCAAAGTCATCGATCCCGAATTTGCATATTACGGCCCCATGGGATTCGATGTTGGTGCAGTCCTTGCGAACCTGCTCTTGAATTACGCATCCCTGCCAGGATGGATTCAGGATGAGACTGCTTTGCGTGAGCGTAAGACGCTTTTGCTGAACATGGTTCGTGATGTATGGACTGAATTCGAATCTCGTTTCCGCGCACTCTGGGTTAACGACCTCGTTGATCCGATGGCAAAAACGCCAGGCTATCAGGATCTGTATGTGCAACAATTGTTCAGAGATTCCATTGGCTTCGCAGGTGCCAAAATGGTTCGTCGTATCGTGGGACTCGCTCACGTGGCGGATATAGATACCATTCCAAATGCAACTGAACGTGAACATGCTCAGCGTAAAGCGTTGTCCATTGGTAAAGCATTGATCAAGAACAATCGTCGCTTGAATACCATCGGCGAAATACTGGATATTGTATCCACAGCTGTTACTACTACTAAGGTTTAACATAAGGAACGGAGGAACTACCCATGACAACCCCTGATTATCAGCCTCTGTCCTCTCTCATCTGGAAAAAGGACAAGCTTGAAATGCTTGACCAGCGTCTGTTGCCCGAAACGATCCTCATGTTGAAATTGTATACACCCGAGGAAGTATGGGAATCCATCCACTCCATGAAAGTACGCGGTGCTCCGGCGATTGGTATTGCTGCTGCATTTGGTGTTGTATTGGGTGCCAAATCATATGACGGAACAACCGTTCAAGGTTGGTTGGATCACGTAAAGTCCATATGTGCTCATCTGGCTACTTCCCGACCAACAGCGGTGAACCTTTTCTGGGCACTGGATCGCATGATGCAAAAAGCAAATGAGGTCGTTGAATCCGGCCTGAGCCTGGATGATGGCAATGATGCTCTTGAAGTAGAAGCTCTGTTGATTCAGAAAGAAGACGAAGAAGTATGCCGCATGATCGGCGAGAATGCACTGCCTTTGTTCGAAGATGGTATGGGTGTACTCACTCACTGTAACGCAGGCGGACTGGCTACGGCGAAATACGGTACGGCAACTGCTCCAATGTATCTCGCACAGGAACGTGGCATTCACCTGAAAGTATTTGCAGACGAAACTCGTCCTGTACTTCAGGGTGCACGCCTGACTGCATTTGAGTTACAGCAAGCCGGCATTGACGTTACGCTGCTCTGTGATAACATGGCAGGCATGGTCATGTCCAAAGGCTGGATTCAAGCCGTTATCGTCGGAACGGATCGTGTTGCTGCCAATGGCGATGTAGCTAACAAAATCGGAACCTACAGTGTGGCCGTGCTTGCCAAGGCTCATAATATTCCGTTCTATGTAGCGAGCCCATTGTCGACTATCGACTTGTCCACTCCATCCGGGGACCTCATTCCGATTGAGGAACGTGCTGCGGAGGAAGTGACCGAAGGATTTGGTAAACGTACAGCGCCGCAAGGTGTTAAAGTATACAATCCAGCATTTGACGTAACGCCTAACGAATATGTAACAGCTATTATCACGGAAAAAGGCGTTGTTCGCGCACCTTTCCAAGAAAATCTGGCTGCCTTGTTCGCGAAGGAAGAAGCTTAATTTATGAAGAGTATTTAAGAAAAAAGTTCGTGTATAGAGTTAGTGGCTACTGATGTGCCCGGCTCTGTATTAGAACGCTAAGACGCTAAAGAAGGGCTTCCCGCATGGGAGGCCACATGGGGAGCCCTTTTGTTAGCGATTAGATCATTTTCAACAAAGCCTCTACACCCGTCATGCCAACCGTAATGCCCATGGCCTCGGCTTCTGTTGTCACCGACTCCATAGGTGCATGCAACAATTGCTCCAGTGTACGCACACCAACCGCCCGAGCTGCAATAATTTTGCGATCCCCGAGCTTCTCATTAAGTAATCCCACGTCGAGTGCTCCGCACATGATATATCCTTTGGATGTGTTAATGGTCAACAACGTTGTTTTGGGCAGCTTGACTTCTACCCCTACTAATACATGCTCTCCAACTACAATGGGCTCCATCGTCACCATAATTTCCCGATCCACCTCCTCTTCCACAGGTCACGATAATTGTATGCCTCATTCTGTATTGTCGTGTGGACACCTGCCGTGTTTGAGAAAATGTAGGTACTTACAGTTCAAATATATTGTTGCTAATTCTCTTCGCAGACTTAGATATTAGAAATATGCTTATTTGGAATATAAAAAGCCACCTCAGAAATGAGGCAGCTCTTCCACTGACTTAACCTATACTTACATAGAATCCATGACTTTATCGATGTCGAAGTCCAGAGTGTTATCGCTGTAGATTACTCGATTAATTAAAAAGTTTCCAAAGATAGAGAGGGAAAGACTAATGTGTGTTTTTTTCTTATCTACTATCCAATAGCATTGGTAGCTTATCTTTCCAGCAGCTAGATCTTTCTCTTCGCCATCATACATAGTGACACGCTTGCCGCTTCGATCAAGAATGTCTCTGTTGTTAATAGATCTGTCATATGTATCAAATAGATCTCGCTTTAAACTGAAATATTCACCTATCAAGTGCATTGTAGTTCCATTAGTATTGTTTGGGTCAAATACATACATTGCACGGACTAATTTGTTTTTGTAAAACAAGTAATACAGATTCGCATTCTTCCTAAATCCTTTTGTTTTATAAACTACGTAGGTAAAATCTTTACTCTTTACTGTTTCCAATATCTTTGATTTTTCTTTCTTTTTAACCTGATTGACTGTCATGCCCCAATTGACATTTTTAAAATCGTACTTAGTAGCTGCTGTTGCAGGTGCGGGTGCATATGTAGTTGTAACGACAAACAATAATAAAGCTAAAAACGATAAAACCAACTTCTTCATACGTAGACCTCGTTTCCTAAATTATGGAATGATTATACCATGCCAAAAGAAGTGGGTCTATGGGATTAGATGTAAGGTAAATATTCATATAATACGTTGAATAACCGATAATGATATTAATCGGGAAGGAGGGAAATATGAACTCGATTTATAAAGTATCTTTTTTTATAACTGTACTTGTACTGATTATGTTGTCGTTTATACTTTTCACAGATATTAGAATTCCACTTGAAGGTACAGGTAGGTTTTATACAAAAGAGACAATGAACTTTGGTATGGTCTTGTGTATTAGTATAACTGGATTATTGGGTGTCCTTTCAGGTTTAGCCGCACTTGAAGAAAAAGTATTGGTACATGCTTCACTTCTTTACAATTTCACGGGCTGGTTGTTTATGATGGCAGTTCATTATTACAGAGTTGCCTACAATAACGATCTATTCGATGGCTTACTTCTTAGCATCTTAAAATGGACTACATTATTTATTGTAATACATATAATATTTGCTTCATTCTTCATTAGAATAGATAAGAAAAGAAGAAAACAAGAAGAAGAGAAGAAGCGTAAAGGAAGTATTGAAAAAGTAGGTAAAAATTACGTTTATACTTTTGGAGATGGAAGCAAAATTACCGTAACACAAGAAGACTTTCAGAAAAAAGATTAATAACGAATACTTGGGGGAACGTCAATGATTGACGCCCCTTTTTTATTCTTTACGTTTTAACCAAAGCTGGAAGAGTACACCCAACTCCATCAATCAACATCTGACTTATATGTTCAGTACATATACACAACTGCAATGCAGTTTATACCCAGGTAGAACGAAATAAAGTGTCACCCAAGGTGAATCAAATTCGGCCTACCTTAAAACATATGCTCACCATTCTTTAATCGCCTTATCTCCGTTAAATCTCTTCTAATCCCCAGTACTCGTCTATGAAGTACACTGCGGTCTATTGATTCAGCTACCGACTTTTTGAACTGGACATCCAATTCACTTAATGGCTCCTGAGCTAGTTTCTTTTTATGTATTGGTTTAACTTGAACTGTTGTAGTTTCAGGCTTGATAGGCTTCAATCTTTTCTGCTTCATAATCTGTTCAATTACACTGTCCTCTTGATGCATGGTCTTCATTCCTTAATGTGTGATGAGCATATTGTAACATAATAACGAGAAGACGGTTGTTAAACGTCAGAGTACAAACAATTAAAGTGGGCATAAGATGAATGTTGTCTCATACGGGTTCATTATTTACGTGTAACAGCACTTTGCGACTCTACTCCAAAATGATGTGCGATAAGTTGCTCCGCACATGCCAAGACGCGCTCTCCAACAATAATGGACTGCATCGGTCAACAAATTTTCCGATCCACCTCCTGTTCCACAGGTCACGAATGTTGTTTCCCTCATTCTGGATTGTCTTGTGGACACCTTCTAAAAGACGTGAATAATAAGGTTTATTTATGATATTCACCCAATTGTTTCGGCATATTTCTGCGTCTCTAGCACTATGATAATTTCCTTTTTAATGATATAGTGAATTGAAGCGTTTTTTTGAGCTGACATACTTTTTAACGGGGCTGGGATGAATGAAAGAAACCTTATCCAATCAAGAGGACATCGGCTTTTTATTTAATGTCGATATACTTATTAAGAGCCGCTCAAATGCATTGGCACTGCAGTCCCTGTTGGAGTTCATAAACAATGAAGAACAAATTGCGGACTTTCGGATTCAATCCGGCATAGAGCTAGGCAAAATTATTGAAGCGACACTCCAGTCCAAGAAGGACTCTTTCGTCACACTTCACAACGAACGCAAAAAAGCCAACGCAGCACAGAAGGCATCCACTGCAGCTCAGACACCTGCCTCACCTGCTCCAGTCAAAACACAGAATCAACAAGAAAAACCGGTTAGCGAGAAAAAGCCTGCCACCCAAACATCCAATGTTTCCGATGGAAACTCGTTTGACGCGTGGATTGACACACTCATTAAAGAGAATAAACTCACCCGTATTGTTGTCAATAACAAGAACGGTAAACATCAGAGCATTCCTTGCCGTATTCTAAATTTTGATCGAGATACCAGTATTGTGAGCATCTACCATGTCGATGAAAAACAGGTGTATACTTTCCGAACCAATGAAATCGATGAGTTTCTGTAACTAACTTCATCGGATTAAAACAAAAAGCAACTTGCGTTAGAATGACGGGACATTCTAACGCAAGTTGCTTTTTTAGTTCAATGGTTCATGTAGGATTGAACCCTCCGAGATTTGTTTGGACCGATCAGGAGCGATCCTTACCTCGCTGCCATACATCTAATGCCAATAACAACCATCCGGCAATGAAGGCTACCCCACCAATCGGTGTGATGGCACCCAGAATCTTGATGCCAGAAATACTAAGCACATACAAGCTGCCCGAGAACACAATAATCCCGATAAACAACAAACGTGCTGCCCACTTTAGTTTTGTCGATGCCCCAAGCTGACCAGCCGTCAAGCCAATAATGAGCAGGCCCAATGCATGAATCATGTGATATTGAACACCCGTCTCATATGTTGCTATGGCCGCCGGCCCAATCGTATCCTTGAGCATGTGAGCACCAAACGCACCTATCGCCACCGACAGCATGGTCATTACAGCTCCAAGCATCATCCATCTTCGTTGCATATAAGTTCTCTCCCTTAATTCAACTACACTTCACTCCTATTATTGTAGCGAATCCACTCCTCCTTTACCAGTCGGGACAGAGCTCCAAAGATCATATGTCTGTTTATACTTAATAGTCCTATCCCTGCCCTATTAATTGTAGAAAACAAGCGTAAATCCTTGATTTTTATCGATAATTATGGAAAAGTAAACAGGTATGTAATCGTTGTATTTTAAGTGCAAGTTCAAAAAGATTGGTTTTCAGTAACGAAAAGATGGGATGAAGCTAATCATTACTCATCGATTAGGTTAATAACACACAGTACGATGATTAAGGGAGGCAAGTCAACATTATGGATAATCGCGATTCCTATAATTCAGGTTATAACAACACGGATCAGAATCCTGGCCATGCAGATCCATACAATAACAATGGGTATGAACCATACCCTCCAGATCATGAGAGGCAACCAATGGTACCACTGAAACATTCCGGACCTGGGATCGCCAGCTTTGTCATTGGATTAGTTGCAATCTTGGGTTATATTCTGATATTCTTTATTGCCACCATGGCTGTAAACGAGTCCATCGGAGTTCTCACCCCGTTGCAGACAGAAGAGATCGCCTTGCATCCAGCAGTGGTTCTAGCTTCATTAGCCATTCTGGTCTGCCTGATTCTCAATCTGGCCGGAGGCATCGTCGGAATTATTGGTCTTGTCATCAAGAATCGAAAGAAAGTTTTTGCCATTATCGGAACTATATTAAATGGGATCATGATTCTGTTATTCGTTGGACTTATCTTGGTAGGCATGACGCTGATGTAACGCTTTGCATCAGCGTCATGTTTCCTTATAATTAAAATGAATGGGTTTACACATAAGGATAATCTATACTTTTTGCCAAAATCATTGTTTTCAAAGGAGATTGACATGTCACGAATCAAAATTTTTGCGGACAGCACAAGTGATCTGGCTCCAGAATGGATCCAGCAGCACGATATCGGTATCATCCCCTTATATGTCGTGTTCGGTGAAGAATCACTGAAAGACGGTGCTGAGATTAAACCTGAACAGCTATATGAACGTGTTAGCAAAGATGGGCGTCTTCCCAAAACAGCTGCACCTTCCCCCGCTGATTTCATAACGGCATTTCAACCTTACATAGATCAAGGGGATGAGATTTTATATATCAGCTTATCTTCTGAACTTTCCTCTACCTATCAAAATGCACGACTAGCGAGTTCCGAGTTCCCGGAAGGTCGAATATCGGTCATTGACTCACAGAATCTCTCATCAGGAATTGCACTGATGGTGATGAAAGCTGTACATGCTGCTGATAAAGGGCAAAACCTGACTCAGATTACACACCTGATTGAGGCGATGAAATCAAATGTACGCACGGAGTTTGTCATCGATACACTGGAGTATCTGCATAAAGGCGGACGCTGTTCGGGCATGCAGAACCTGATTGGAAGCCTGTTGAAGATTCGTCCTGTCATCCGGGTAACAGATGGCAAGATGGCACCTGCCTATAAAGTGCGCGGCAAACGGGAGAAAGCTCTGGAACAAATGCTGAATAATACGCTCAGCCAGAAGGATCAGATCGATCCTGACCTGCTGATTGTTGTGCACACCATGGCTAAAGAGGATGCGCTTGACTTGCAGAAGTCTTTGCAGGAACAGACGGGTGCCCGAGTTGAACTAACCACTGCTGGTTGTGTAGTATGCAGCCACTGCGGCCCGAAAACAATTGGAATTATCTATAACACTGTTTTATAGTATTACACGTTACATCGTATCGTATTACCCAATCCTTTCTTCTAGATCTGTATGTGGTACATCCAATACTTGGACTGGCATACCGTTATAAACTAAAAAGGGCATTCCGAGCTTAATCGCTCAGGATGCCCTTTAATAGTTTTGCTAACTTTTGAATGACCTACGCTTGGTCCATTGCTCATTATGATAATGGATCAATAACTTTTGGTCCGCAGATCATCCAGACTTTTGAATGCGTATCCTTGCTTGCGGGCCTCATCAATGATGGAACCCAGAGCTTCCGTGTTATCTTTGGATACCGAATGAAGCAAAATGACAGCGCCCGGATGGAGTTGTTTCAACACCTGTTGATGAGCATATTGTGCGCCACGCTGCACATTGGTATCCCAATCTTTATAAGCAACAGACCAGAACACATTCACATACCCTTGGGCATGACTCTCTGCGAGCGTACGATTGTTAAAAATCCCGCGCGGTGGCCGTAAAAAGGTCGCTTGTTGACCGGTCAGCCGATTGACCTCCGACTTGACCTTCTCAAGTTCCTCTCTAAGCTTTTCATTGGAGATGCGGGTCATATCCGGATGACTCCATGAATGATTACCGACAATATGACCTTCAGCCGCCATACGTTTGACCAACTCAGGCTGATCTTTCAGATAATGACCTGTCACAAAGAAAGCCGCTGGCACCTTCTTGGTACGCAAAACATCCAGTATGGCAGGTGTGAATCCATTCTCATACCCGTTATCGAACGTGAGATACAACTCCTTCTGTTTTGTATCCCCCAGGAAAATGGCATCGTTATGTTGTAAGATTGATTTAAAGCCTTCCTGATCAATGGAGGGCAGTTGACCGTTTTGACTTTTTTTGAAGCCAAAGTGATACGCTCCGGTAACCGGTGATGCTTCAGTCTGTGCCGGTACCATACTGATGGACAACAGTCCCAACAGTATATATAGAACCATTCGCTTCATTCTATCCGCTCCTGTTCCTGAAAAATTCGGTTAGTCGTTTGCACACACGAACACCTTCAGGTAATATGCCACAGGAACGGCTAATGTATGTAAATCATTATTAGAGCGTGTCTGTAAACTCGCTGAAGTGCATCTTTTACAGCCTTTTCGCCCCCTGCTGCGTCACTTTCCCTCGACGTGCCCCGGCACGCCTGCGGAAAACTTCCTTGCTTGGAACGAAATTTCAGCAAAATCTGCTTCCTTCGGAGTTTTCAGCCACGCCCTAATCGAAACGTTTATTTTCAGGTTGTGGCGGAGATTGATGGAACAATTCAAGTAAGGTCTGAGGTTTGCCACTGGAAGCAAGCCATTCCCTCACGGTCTGTATGGCACGGGTCTGTCCATCTCCCCGATCACGCCATGTAAGCAACTCGATAACTTTGATAATCAAGGCAGACATATTGTGATTATCCAGTTCGGACCGCTCTGCCCTCAGCTTGTGATACAAAGCCTCCTGCTCCCAATCCAGTAGAATCTCATCACCGATGGTTGGCTTCAAAAGTGTATACGCTCTGTCACAACCTTTACAACGAACCGTACTGACCTGTTCATCTATAAATTCCGCTCGGATATCCTGCTGGCAATCCGGGCATTTGAACCCAACTTGTATGTTTTGTATGTTTTCGTTCATGACATTGTTCCTCCTGCTATGTGAGCATTTTGCATCATTTGATTCAAAATACTCCTTGGATATATGCATAATGCTTATGTATGTACTACATCTATACCCGATATTTTGTCGATTCACGCTTATTTTGAAGAAATCTGTAAGGTGCTATAATCTTGTAAATATGTTAAAATATTATACATATCATGGTAGGGAAAAGGCGGGATACTTATGTCGAAGGAAGAGCGTAATATAACCTGGCAATCATCCAGCATCAACAGGCAAGACCGGGAGAAGCATAATGGGCACCGTAGTCGTGCCATATGGTTTACTGGGTTATCAGGTGCAGGAAAATCATCCCTTGCATTTGCCCTGGAGCAGTATCTCTACGATCAAGGCGTACGCTGTTATGTTCTGGACGGGGATAATGTACGTCATGGACTGAATCGTGATCTCGGTTTTACAGCAGGGGATCGTCAAGAAAATCTGCGGCGAATTGGTGAAGTATCGAAGTTAATGGTAGATGCCGGGTTATTTGTACTTTCGGCTTTTATCTCTCCTCATGAACAGGATCGGGAGATGGTCAGACAGTTATTTGAACCAGATGATTTCATTGAAATCTATGTGCGCTGTTCAATCCAAGAATGTGAGCGGCGTGATCCCAAGGGTCTATACAAAAAAGCCCGCAACGGTGACATCCCGCATTTCACAGGCATTTCCGCCCCCTATGATGTACCCAAATCGCCTTCATTTATCATCGATACAGAGCAATGGTCCATTGAGGAAGCCGTGCAAGAGATCGTACACCATTTGGAGCAGATCGGCGCTCTTCAACTGCCGCTTCCTACGAAAACAGCTGTTGTTCATTAATCCTTGCTCAATATACGAACCACCTACATGAAAGGCGCGCCCATCGTGGCGCGCCTCTTTATGTGATAACATTGTTGGTTGTAGCAACGATAAATGAATAAAGAGAAGAAGATACACATGCTCTATCATCGCGTTTGAACGTCTTCTGCTATCTACCCTCTTACTGCCCCACAACACCGGCTTGCATGTTCAAAAGTTTGCTGAACGTCCCTACCGGATCAGTAGATAACTGCTGGTACCCTCCCTCTTGAATCACCCGACCTTCATCGAGCACAATTACACGATCTGCCGTCCGAATCGTAGACAATCGGTGTGCAATCACGATAATAGTCACATGTCCTTTCAATCGTTCTAACGCCTCATGAATGTACTGTTCATTCTCACTGTCCAGCGCACTTGTTGCTTCATCCAGTACCAATACCGAAGGATTACGCAGCATAGCCCGGGCAAGCACCAATCGCTGACGTTCGCCCCCCGATAGACGAATACCCCGATCACCAATGATCGTATCCAGACCCTGAGGCAACTTCCGTACAAATGCTGCAGAGGAGGAAAATTGCAAAGCCTGCCACATCTGTTCTTCACTTGCATTTGGATCAACCAGACGCAGATTCTCACGAATACTCGTATGAAACAGGAATGGGTCCTGGGAGACATATCCGATGGAACTCCGCCAGCTCAATAATCGTTCTTCTGACAGAGGCACACCATCAATCAAAATACGACCAGTTTCAGGCCTCACAAGGCCCATAATCAGATCTATCAGCGTGCTCTTGCCTGCTCCGGATTTCCCCACAATCGCGGTCATGCCCCTTGCTGGAATCGAAGCTTGCACATTTCGCAATGAGTACGTATCACTTCCCTCATAGCGATAGCAGACATCCTCACAGGTGATAGATTCCTTCAGTTCCATAGGTTGAATCTCATCAGTTCCAACGTCTCCTGCCGAAGCAATCTCTTCACTAATCTCACGACTCTTCGCCGTCTGCGCTTGCAGTTCTCTGACTACCCGAAATGCAGGCAGCATGGAGCTAATGTACTCCAGATTGGACTGAATTGCCGTAAATCTTGGCCATAATCGGGAAAAGATTAGGATGATGAGCAGCAGACTTGCGGGAGGCACTGTCATTACACGGAGAGAAAGATAGATGAATGCCGCAATAATGATTGCCGCGGACATCCGGTGTATCAGCTGTGTTCCACTGTTCAATTGGCTAAACTGAATGACATTGCGTTCTATCTGTCTGCACATGTGCTCAAACCAGTTCATGTGTGAGCGCTCAAGCATGTTGCTCTTAATATCCTTAATGCCGTTGAAATGCTCGGTAATGCCGTTATAATAACTTTGCGAGAATTCAGAGGTCTGGTCTCCGATCTGCTTGGCCCGCTTGACGAATTTTCTCAAGACAAAAAATAATAACAATCCACAGACCAGCACAAGTGCCGTCAACTTGGCGGATAACCAGAAAGCAAGACCAATCTGTATCCCCGTAAAGATCAGCGAGGCTGCCATTTGCAGCATAATGCTCGTTCCTTGGCTCACACGTGCAAGTTCAGTCGTTAATATATGGTTAAAATCGGATTTTCGTTTTTGGAGAAAAAATGACCACTGCGCCATAATGATGGCACCATAGGTTTCCATACGCAGCGTTCGTACAAATTGCTGCTGGATTCGAGTATTACGGATCGTCTGGAGACGCTGCATCCAGGCCTGTCCGGAGACAATCAACACAAAGGTGAACAATACGAGTAACAATTGGCTATTTTCAGAAAAACGATTCAACACTTCGCCAATCCAGGGAATGTTTAAGCCTGTGGAGCCCATCTCAAATATGCCAATCAGACTCAGCATCGGAACAAGCATGTAGATGCCGATCCCTTCCATGAGACTGATACAGATCATCCCTAGCAGATTCCAATATAAAATGGGCCCCGTGACATGATGCAACTTTCGCATGAAATACCTTAATTCCGAGATCATACTTTACCCCTTTCCGTCACCGTATACCTTTTAATTCGCCGCCAGAACCAGAGAAACGGACGTAACGGAAAGTACAGAAAAAACAAAGAACGCGGAAGCGGCAGTTGATCCACATCCCATGTACTTGGATATAAACGTTCAATAAAGAAAAACCATTTCTGTTTTGTACTTCGAAGTTTAAACAAATACGATTGATAAGACTTCATATCAGCCGGACTTTCCAGCATGTCGTTCATGAACTTTGCGCCTTCGCTGGCTAATCGCTTACCTGTACGGTCACTTAAGGACATCAAGGACCTGTACTCTACATCCAGCGGCGTGTTCAGCAGCTCCGAGGCCAGATAAAGAGCCTGTGAACCAATGGATAAACGTCCCTCCGCTTTCAGACGTCTCTCTAATTTCTTCACATCAAGTGGCATGTTGCGGATCATCTGGTCGATATCCAGTAACCAGCGCAGTCTGAACCATCCGTGTCGTGCACCATGGGTTACGAGATAGGCCCATAGATCTTCTTGTTCAAGCATACGGACAGGTGTCTGTGTGTATGAACTGAACCGGCTGCGTTTCCACAGCAATTCAAAATCGGTTTCTTTGCCCGAATCCGGATTCAGACGCCAATGGATCTCCACTTGAGTCCGTTTGACCGGATGGGTGTAACAGATATGATGTTCCCGCCATTTCCAGCTGCGCACCGTAGGTGCCCGCTCCCCTTCCTTGGATACGTATCCGAGGGTAGCCAGAATGCCTTCAGCCGCTTCCACATCATCAAATGGAATCAGGATATCCAGGTCTTTGGAGGTTCGCATCGATACATCGCCATAGAGATCATGGGCGAGTGCTGGCCCCTTTAGTGTAATATTGCGGATACCGCGTTCACGAAAAGCTCCACAAACCTGCTCCATCTCAGCTGTCAGATGTAACATGCGGAACGTATTGACCGTATATTGTTGTCTCAGACTCTCCATAACATCTGCAGGAATGATTGCAGAGTTTAATTCTTTCATTTTCAAATAAAGGACAGAGTATAAGCGGTGATGATAGACAAGCCGCAGAAAAAGCTGCCAATCGGTTCCTTGCAAACCCGCCTTGAGTTCTTCAGGGGATAGAGCCGTCAGATCACCTCTAATCATGCTCAAAATCAGCTTAAGCTCCTTTGGAAACCCTGATGAATAGAGTTCACTTTCATGTATCATAGACAATCTCCCCAGATCCCTTCTCCGGACACCGTTTGCCAAACACACCGACAACCGTATATTGGTCCATAGTATCAGCTCCGGTCACGATCAATTTACCACTTCGCAGCCAGGCATGAGCCATCATATGTCCTTGCTTATTCCGTGCAGTCCCCATGTATAACGTACTCTCTATCTTGCGTCGCTCAAGCATCTTCATCCCGGCAATCGCCATTACAAGGCAGCGGCTTTCCCATAACGTATATTTGCTGGCGAGCGAAATCGCTTTGGAAATATTACGTATAGTAATGACCTCGCTGCGTTCGAGTCCTGTCATCGGTGTTTCTACCATAGGCGTACCCAGCCCTGGCGCGATTTTGGCGAATGGCATAGCCTTCTGTATGCGTGCCCAGCCAAGGAGGATATAGGCCTCCCATACCAGTCGACGCATCGACCGCGGGAGCGAGAGATAAGCCTTTATTTTTCGCAACATCATTCTAGACTCCGCGAGTAACGTCGATTAAACCTTCACGGGACAGATGTTCCAGGAATTGCACCACCTGCTCACGACATACATCTGGCTCAATCTCATACTCCGCAGCAAGTACCTCCACAACTTCACCCAGCGTGCGTTCTTCTGCGATCAGGTCCCAGATTCGTCCACCGGTACTCCCGAGATTATAGTATTTTCCAGAGCTAATGCTCATCATGACTTTCTCACTGCCCATATCACTGACCAGATTGCCTTCCTTCCGGGTTACCCGGTCTTCCACATTCATCGGCGTAGTCGCTGTCATTGTCCTGTATGCACTCCTTTACGTATATGATCTGTGATCCGATCCACCATCCCAAATGCTGTAAATTCAGCACCCGTTCTGACCAATCTGCCAATCTCCACACTTGCTGAAAGTCTTGAAGCCGTCTCAAACAACCACTGTGCCAGCCCCTGTCTTGCAACGAGTCCACCACGGAACGTATGCGAGCATAACAGATGCAGTCGTTCTAGCCCCGTCACTTCAACCAGTTGAACAGATGTATGGTTTGCCTCCGGTTGTGGAGCAAGTTCGAATATACCACCTAGTGGCACAGCCATCTCATGAAAATAGTGCTGAACAGGAATCGCATACTTCGTAATCTCCGCGTGAACCGTTGCATAATCCTGTTCCTTCATGCCGAAACCATCCAGACTGGGCTGCCATAACTTCTGTTGCGGGTAACCAGGTGATACGATGGCTCTTCCCCCCGCATCCCAGGTTAGTGCAACAACATCATCGGTGAGAAGTGGATATCCGCGTGATGCCAGTGCGGCCGACAGTGTCGATTTGCCTGCCCCCGAATGTCCGACAAATGCGTAAGCCCACCCATCAATAACAACTGCACTACCATGCAAAGGAAGAATGCCACGCTGCATCATAATGACCGCCATACAGGTGCCCAGGATGAATAATCTGACCTTTTTCTCATCTGCACCCGGTATGGGAGATACAACAATGCGCTTTCCTTGTTCCATTAGAAACAGACCTGTATCTTCGATTTTGAAAAAAAGACTGCCCTCTCGTGCCACAAAGTTGTCGTTGCCTACATCCCAATCCTCCCACAATGGGGACAGATCTGAAGACTCGATGTGCACATCCACGACATCAAAATCAGTCTCCGCATCCTTGGGTGCGATCTGTAGTTCAGGCATTCGAATTTGGCTCGACCAGCGCAGACCATACGCCACATAATGCACAGGCAACAATGAACGACGCCTCCTTCGTAATAAAATGTAAAAAAAGCCCTTATATTCATGTTGCTCAATATAAGGGCGGAGGCGAAAAGCTGGATTTGTTGCATTTCCGCCCTTTAAGTATGATGACACTTCATAAAACTTAATAACTTAGGAAGTTGGATCGTACAGATCCGCATCGTGAACCGTTACCCAGTCAATTTGTCTGTAGCCAGTACCGGCCATCGTTTGATTGACTTCCAACACTTCAAGAGCTGGTGCTTGCCATTCCTTTTTTTCCATTTGCATCGTATTCACCTCCTTTCATGTGCCCTCATTCAGAATTTCCGAATGAACCGATAGACAATCAGACTATGCATCATCAACCGTAAATCCGGGTGAGAAGCTAACTCTGGTCTAGGACTTGGAAAATTCGCCAGGGCAGATCTGATGCGCTCCGTGTTTAATATGCCGGCGACCTTGCTATCAGAACACAAGGCACGCAACTCGGCCGTAAAGGCATCCCAATTCGGAATGATGCGATGCAGCCAATCCGCCGGCTGTACACCCCTTACCCGCTGATTCAGTCTGACCTTGTCAGGCAACTCCGGTGAAGTTGCCCGGCGAATCAATGAACGATCCGTCCCGTGTTTCACATATTGTTCAATCGGTACAGATAGGCAGAATCGAATGACTCTGACGTCACTGGTCGGGTCACGTTCCCAAGCCCGATAACGGAGAGAACATTTTGTGGCTACTGCACCGTTTTTGTTCGCTATGGCCAGATTATTGAATTTCTCGGCACGGACTTTGAGTGCATCCGCCTGGGCACCGCCCTGCAGAACAATAATGGATTTGAGTCTTTCCAGTACACCTGTTCTTTGAGCAAAATCAGGATGGATCAACTGCACGGACGCGGCCTGGCTTGCTCCTTTGGACTGAGCCTTGAACCATTCCGGATATGCCTTTTTCCCGGTGATCTTGGCTATACGGGAGAAGGGCATGCCGGTCCGTTCACTATACTGCTGCATCTCACGGAACCAGCGGTACCAGCGGCCACTTTTCAGTAGACTGGCGTAATAATCCAGAGCCGGCCCCCAGGAGATGGTGAAATTACCACGTGCGCCTGTGAGCAGGATGCCTGCATCTTGCTGGCTCGCTTTTTCATAAAATCCGCGAATCCAGAATGAATTTTCAAAGTATTTGTAGGGCATTTCCATAATGTCGAGCCAGGTATCTACTTCACTAAGTGGACTTCTGCCTTCAAAATCCAGATAGTTCTCTGTGATATTGCCCACATGATTAATCGTGGAACGTATGAAGGGCCGTTCGTCTGCGAGCAACGTTTTCGACGTGTAATCCGTGAAATCCGGCACGGGAACATAACTGTAGGCCTGCAGCCGTTTGCCCTGACTTCTCAGTGTTCCGGAAGCAAAACCAACCACGGCTCCCGAGTCCAGTCCTCCACTTAATGCAGCAGCCACCTGCCTGTGAGTTCGTAGTCGTGATCCAACCGCCTGCCCAAAGACCTCTCGAAACGCTTCTACATACTCACCATCGGATTTCAGCTTTAGAGGTTCGACTTCATTCCAGCGATGATATTGCTTCAGCTCCAGTCTCCCATCCCGGAAGACAAGTGTATGTGCAGAAGGCAGCTGGCTTATTCCCCGATATACGGTCGAATTGATATCTGCTGAATCATGCATGTCAGGAATGGCGAGGAATTCGGACAGCCAGGTCTCATCAAGTTCTTTATGTACCCCTTCAAGCCCGAGCAATGGATTCATGAGTGTGCAGAAAGCAAAACGTGAACCATCATGTCGGTAATAAAAAGCTCTCATGCCTGTAATATCTCTAGCTGCATACAGTTTGCGATTCCGCTCATCCCATATCGCGAATACAAAATCCCCCAGCAATCGGACGGCTACATCGTCTCCCCAGCGCTGATAGGCACGCAAGATCAATTCACTATCCGCCAACATAGCCAGTTCAGCTCTGGATATCTGTAATTGATCTGCCAGTTGTTCGCGGTTATCCAGAATCGCATCTGCCGTGATGGTCAGACCACTTTCCTCATCATATAAAGGCAACTTCTCGCTAACCGATTCCGGTGTAATCCATTGGGCATGACAGCTGAGGAACGCCTCATTGCCTTTCCACACCCCTGTTGTATCCGCAGGGACATGCCCCAGGCTTGCGTACAGACGCCAGCTGTCTTCCCATAGCGCCTGCTGACCATCGTTGTGAACAATTCCTGCTATGGCGCTCATGACTTGCCTCCCCGTAGAATCTTGCGCTGTGAAGCCCAGGCGCTGATCTGATGACCAAATGGTACCCATGATTTGATACGCTGTATTTTGCTTTGAGCAGAAGCCAGCTGGACTTTCAAGCGTTCTCGCTCACTGTAACCCCGTTCCAGACGATGATCTGCCGCCCGTAGTGCGGCCTGAAGCTGCCTGATCGTTACCAGTGCAGCTAGCGTCGGGTCTGTCTTTTCCGGTTCTTCGACAACTTGGTCATTAAGATTCCCAAGCGGATCATGAACGACAGAATCTGCTGGCTGCATTCGGTATTGTGGTTGCCACTGGCAACCGGTCGCTGCTGTCAACTGATGCGTGATTCGGTCGATGACCTCTTGATCCGGACTTGCATCATAATGTACACCCGTCCATTGTTCGGCTTCTGCCAGCTGTTCACTGTATCCCATCCGGTGGAACAGATCTGCCCCCATTACACGGCAATACAGTTCAACTTCATGTGGTTCTAATATGTTTTTCCAGTTGTTAACAGAACCCTGATGTGCCTCTTGATGCGAAGAGAGGAAAGGATCACCCACGCCCATACTGTAGAACATGTCAGACTTGGCACTGTCCAGAAACTGTCCATACTGCTCCATTCCCTGTTCATATCGAATTCCCAGAAACGCGCATAGTTTCTCAAGTTCTTCCTGAGGATTGGAAACCAATCGTTCATATTGCAATTCATACGCATTGGAATGGGGTTTGGCAAAATAATCATTCAAGCGGAGCATCCCAAGTGTGAGATCTACGGATTTCATATTTAATTTGGGGCTCTGCAGACTATGAATCAGATCGAATCCTTCTCCTGTGTGGCGGTTTACCTTTTTGAATGATGCAGCTACGGCCAGAGGATTACGCTGGAGATGAATACGCTTGGACTGAGGGAACAGACGATCCAGCCATTCCAGCATGTAATAGTACCGTGGAGATTTATCAACGATGAAGTCTGCTCCGCTCCCCTCCAGGAATCCATTGTAGATTTCAAGAGCAAAACTTCTGCACGCCTTCTCGAAGACATCCTCAGATACCATGGCATTGTAGAACTGGCGCATGATGGAGCTGCCACCGTAAGCACGTGAATCAGCCTTGGGTAAATCGACAAGATTCATCAGAAACCACATTTCCTGGGTGGCAAATATACGACTATGATTTTGCAGCATTACGGTGGATAAGGAACTACCACTGCGGGGAACACATAGTAAGAAAACAAGTCCGTTACCTTGAGCATCGATCAATGGCAGCCTCTCCTCTGTTCATTAGTATAAATATGTAGCTGGGATAGACCAGACTCTACCTTTGTGTTTGGCAAAACGAGTAATATGCACGCTATAGGTCAGCATTTTGCAATATTCCGTCGGAAGTTCACCCGGGAATGAAGCAAAACACATGGTTACATTCGACAACTCTCGGATACAATATGTATTTATAGTTTTACTCTATGATACAAAATGTATCATGTCAATCTTTTATTTTCACCTTTTCATAAATTCATACTCTTTCACTGTATTCTGCTGTCTGTCATTTAAGCACTTATTCATGATCAATTATGTTCTGATTGCACAAACGCGAATAAGCTTCAGACATGTTCTGTGAGGAACAATGTCTGAAGCCATACCTAATCCGTTGAGAAACTTAATATGAAAACGGGTGAACAACCATCAGGTAAACCTTACATTTGAACTTTTCCCAGGAGCTCCAACGCTCCCATTTCGCTCTTCTTCCTGATCTGCCCGTGTAGCATCCTGCATCCCCTTCTGTACCTTCACAGTTAACAATACAGCAATTCCCGCGACGAAAAAGAAGATGAGCGACAGAATACCCCAACGTGTGGAACCCGTGATCTGCCCAACATAACCAAACACAAATGGACCAAAGATCGAAGAGAATTTGCCTGTAATATTCACAAAACCAAAATACTCTCCTGTTCTGCCTGCTGGCATCAGATTGCTAAACAGGGAACGCGCTGTGGATTGACTCACACCCTGTACGACACCAACCAACCCGGCGAGCACATAGAAGTGAATCGCTTGTGTCATGAAATAACCGAGAATCACAATACATATGTAGACCGATAAGCTAACAATTAATACCTGCTTTGCTCCCCAACGCTGTGCCCATGCTCCCAGTAACAATGTACACGGGAATCCGATGAACTGGGTTAACAGTAGCGCGAGCATCAGGTCGGCTGTGCCTATGCCTATACTTGTCCCATAGATCGTAGCCATCAGAATGATGGTATTAATGCCGTCATTAAAAAACCAGAAAGCCACCAACATGCGGATTAACTGGGGAAAACGCCGCATCTGACGAAAGGTTTGCCGCAGTCTGCGTACGCCCACCGCAGCATACCCTTTCCACGTTCCGGGCAGATCCGGTGATGCAGGCCGTCTCGGAGCATGGCGAAAGATCGGTATCGAGAACAGCAACCACCACAACGAGACGGAGATAAAAGCAAGTCTTGTGCCTGCCAGTGTACTGCTCAGCCCGAACCAGCCCGGTTGCTGAATCATCAGCAGGTTCGCTGCAAGCAGCAAGCCTCCTCCAATATAACCATAGGCATAACCTTTGGAGGATATCATGTCTCTTCGTTCCACAGGTACCAGATCCGGCAGCATTGCATCGTAAAAGGTGTTACCACCCGCAAAACCGATCGTAGATATGACCAGCAACGCGGAAGCAAGGAACCAGTCCCCTTCACCGATTGCGCTGAATCCCAATGTAGCAAGGACGCCTATAATTGCAAATACACGCAGGAAGTCGCCCTTCCGTCCTGACAAATCAGCCAGCGTGCCAAGCAGCGGTGTTAGCAGAGCTACGCACAACATGCCAATGGAGTGTGTATAGGCCAGGTAGGAGGCAGCCGTATCCGTATCCAGCGTCGCTGCAGCCACCGAAGCATAGAATACGGGCAATACTGCCGCCAGTACTGTTGTTGCATAAGCCGAATTGGCCCAATCATACATAATCCAAGCCTTGATCGCCTTTTTATTCACATAAATCCTTCCTTTACATGCATCTATTAAATGATTGATGTCTTTCTCCTATTGTATAGGAAGGATATCACACTTGTTCACTGTTATTGTAAAAAATGGTGCAGTTCTGTTCTTACGACTCACCTTACCTCTGAGGTGAACTTGCGTAATTGTATCATTTTATATCCACTCTCATCACATATCGTCCTCGCCCGTGAATATACTTAATTACCGACAGGCCAAACTGTGCCGCGTAATCAATGGGGGGTGCCTACATGTCAAATTCACACCAGCCTTACTCGTTCGTCGTGTCGAAGGAAGATTGGTCGCTTCACCGCAAAGGGTACCAGGACCAACAGCGCCATCAGCAAAAGGTGAAAGATGTCATCAAGCAGAATCTGCCTGATCTGATTACGGAAGAAAACATCATCATGTCTGATGGAAAACAAATCATCAAGGTACCAATCCGCAGTCTGGATGAGTACCGTTTTGTGTATAACTACCAGAAGCAAAAACATGTCGGTCAAGGAGACGGTGACAGTCAGGTCGGAGACGTCATCGGTCGTGATCCCTCTGCTTCGCAGAAACCCGGCAAAGGTGAAAAAGCTGGCGATCAG
This sequence comes from Paenibacillus amylolyticus, assembly GCF_047302515.1. Classification (GTDB taxonomy): domain Bacteria; phylum Bacillota; class Bacilli; order Paenibacillales; family Paenibacillaceae; genus Paenibacillus; species Paenibacillus amylolyticus_G. The sequence goes on from NZ_CP168019.1 coordinate 3,894,205, forward strand.
CCTGGTCATGATATTGTGGAAGCCGAAGTTAGTATTGAGGAATTGGAAGATATGCTCTTTGCTGAGCTGGAATTACCCGATCTGAAGCAGAAAGACAAGGATCTGATTGAGACACATACGGTAGTTTTCAACGATATTCGCAAAAAAGGCATGCAGTCCAATATTGACAAGAAACGTACCATTCTGGAGAATCTGCGTCGCAATGCAACGACCGGTACACCAGGCATCCATCACATCAGTCCGGATGACCTGCGCTACAAGACATGGGAAGACAAAATCATTCCACAATCCAATGCCGTTATTATTGCCATGATGGATACATCCGGGTCCATGGGTTCGTTTGAGAAATACTGCGCGCGCAGCTTTTTCTTCTGGATGACCCGTTTTCTACGCCGTCAGTATGAGAAAGTTGAGATTGTTTTCCTCGCCCATCATACGGAAGCCAAGGAAGTAACCGAAGAAGAGTTTTTTACCCGTGGCGAGAGCGGAGGCACCATCTGCTCCTCTGTATATATGAAGGCACTGGATATTATTGACAGTCGGTATCCACCTTCAAGCTACAACATCTACCCTTTTCACTTCTCTGACGGGGATAATCTGACCTCGGATAACGAACGGTGTGTAAAGCTGATCGGTGAATTAATGAAGCGTAGCAACATGTTTGGATACGGCGAAGTGAATCAGTACAACCGCAGCAGCACACTGATGTCAGCTTATCGTCATATCAAGATGGATCAGTTCATGTATTATGTGATCAAAGAAAAAGGCGAAGTGTACAAAGCTTTGCGCAGCTTTTTCCAGAAACGGGAAGGAGGCAGCGTTAGATGACAGATGAGATCCGCGACCTAGAATACGCTATTGCCGAGATTATGGAGATTGCCAATGGTTTTGGTCTGGACTATTACCCCATGCGGTACGAAATCTGCCCCTCGGATATTATTTATACATTTGGAGCCTACGGCATGCCGACCAGATTCAGCCACTGGAGCTTTGGCAAAACATTTCATAAGATGAAAATGCAATACGATTTTGGACTCAGCAAAATTTATGAGCTTGTCATCAACTCCAACCCTTGTTATGCCTTCTTGCTGGATGGCAATTCCCTGATTCAGAACAAATTGATCGTAGCCCACGTCCTGGCACACTGCGATTTTTTCAAAAACAATGCCCGCTTCTCCAAATCCAACCGTAATATGGTCGAAAGCATGGCTGCTACGGCGGATCGGATCAGCAATTATGAGATGGAGTACGGAACGGAAGCGGTTGAAGCATTTATCGATGCCGTGATCGCAATTCAGGAACATGTGGACCCACAGCTGATTAAACCCCGCCATTTGGACAAACAACGCTACATGGAGATGAAAATGCGGGAGCAGCGCGGTGAGAAAAAACCACGGCCGGAAGGTCGCTATGATGATCTATGGTCACTTGATGACGTGCAAACGGAAGAAGCACCCGCTGAAGGTATTCAGGTCCATCATTTTCCGCCTGAACCGGAGAAGGATGTCATGTGGTTTATTCAGGAATTCTCCGAAGTGTTGACCGACTGGCAGCGGGATATCATGAGTATGATGCGTGAAGAGATGTTATATTTCTGGCCACAGATGGAAACCAAAATTATGAACGAAGGCTGGGCATCCTACTGGCATCAACGCATTATCCGTGAACTCGATCTGAACAGTGAGGATACAATCGAATTTGCAAAGCTCAACTCCTCCGTGGTGCAGCCATCCAAACAAAGTCTGAATCCGTATTATTTGGGACTGAAGATTTTCGAGGATATTGAACGGCGCTGGGATAACCCAACCCGTGAAGAACAGGAACGTTGGGGCCGTAAACCAGGCCAAGGTCGTGCCAAAATGTTCGAGGTGCGTGAATTCGATTCCGATACCTCCTTTATCCGCAATTACATGACCAAGCAATTAACCGAGGATTTGGACCTCTACGTATTTGAGAAAAAAGGCCCGGACTGGAAAATTACCGACAAGTCCTGGGAGAACATACGGGATCAGCTCGTATTTTCACGTGTCAACGGGGGCTCCCCTTATCTGGTCGTGCAAGATGCTGATTATCTGCGGACCGGAGAACTCGTGCTGAAACATCAATATGAGGGCATCGAGTTGGATCTGAAATATATGGAACGCACCCTGCCTTATCTGTATCGCCTCTGGGGACGTACCGTCCATGTGGAGACACGTGTCGAGGATAAACCGATCTGGTTTACGTATGATGGCAAGAAACACCACCGCAAGTTTATGTAAGGTTTTCGATTATCGTTATAGGAAACGAAAATATAAATGCGCTTATCATGGATGAGTTTAATAATTAATAAAAGATATGATATAAAAAAGCGGCAAGTTCCCGACATACACGGGGACTTGCCGCTTGGCATTTATAAAATTAGGATTGTACCGGTGGTGTACCATTACCCTGCAATCGCAGCGGTACAAAAAAATCATGCTCCACTTCACTTGCCGGCAGTGGGCGACTGAAATAATAGCCCTGAATCTCCCGGCAATCATTCTGCATCAGTATATCCAGTTGGCCTTTCGTCTCAATGCCTTCCGCAATGACTTCCATCTTGAGATTCTGTGCCATCGATATAATGGTCGCCACAATGGCTTGATCGCTGTGACTCTCTGTAATGTCCGTCACAAACGAACGATCAATCTTGAGCTTGTGAATCGGGAAATGCTTCAGATAACTGAGTGAGCTGTATCCCGTCCCAAAATCATCCAGGCTGATCTTGACACCCAGTGCTGTCAGTTCATTAAGAATCGCCGTGGATACGGCTGCATCCATCATCATGCTCTCTGTTATTTCCAGCTCCAGATATCGAGCATCCAGCCCTGTTTCCAAGAGTGCATTCTTGACCTGTTCTACCAAGTTGGATTGGTGGAACTGCTGGCTGGACAAGTTAACCGATACCGGAATGAGTGGTCCGCCACTGGCATGCCAGAGTTTCATCTGCCTGCATGCTTCCCGCAGCGTCCAATTGCCAATCTCATAGATCATGCCTGTCTCTTCTGCAAGCGGGATAAACACATTGGGTGCGAGCAGACCTTTGAGTGGATGGTTCCAGCGTATAAGAGCCTCCACACCAATCATGCGGCTATCCTCGGTACGAATCTGTGGTTGATAGTACAGGACCATCTCATCGCGTTCCAAAGCTTTACGAAGATAACCCTCCAGCTCAATGCGTTCATATAGTTCCGAATCCAGTTGGGCAGTGTAGAATTGGAAAGCATTTTTGCCGTTTTTCTTCACTTCATACATGGCGGAATCCGCATGTTTCAGCAAAGCATCCACGCCCACTCCATGATCCGGATACATCGCAATTCCAATGCTGGCGGTTACGTAAAAGTCATTCTCCTTCAGTCGATAAGGTAACTGAATGGCTTCAACAATCTGTTTTGCAAGTTCTGCCACTCTTACTTCTGTCGCTTGACCCTGGGTCACAACGAGTGTGAACTCGTCCCCGCCCATCCGGGCCAGCATGACATTTTCCATAGCCAAGGGATCAGAAGCTTCTATGGCTTTCATGATCCGGTTGCTCACTTCTCTTAGAAATACATCTCCAATGGAATGTCCCAGCGAGTCATTAATCATCTTGAAACGATCTATATCCATCACCATAACGGCAAAAGAATTCCCTTTTTCTGCTGAATCGTTAATCGTACAAGCCAGCACATCATCCAACTTGCGCCGATTGGGCAACCCCGTCAACGGATCATGCAAAGCTTGGTGACGAATCTTCTCCTGAGCCTGTTTCTCCTCCGTTACGTCTTTGATCAAAATGTGACTTCCCACATGTCTGCCATCAATGACAACAGGAACTACAACAATACTAAGGTCCAGAAGTTCACCCTGTACATCTCTCATTTTGGCCATGTAGTGCGCCTGCTCCAGCCCATGATCATCCCAATCGATGGAATCAAATTCACTTATCCACTCTATATCGATTTGCTGAGCGATCTCATCAATGGAACGATCCATGACCTCTTTTTCAGGATATCCAGTGATTGTTGTTACAGCAGCATTAATGCCTTTGACAATACCTTCCTTGTTCACTGAAATAATAGCATCCGAATGGTTATGATACAGGGCCTGATACCATTGCTCATTCTCATGAATCCGTCGATCTTTCTGTGACATTCGCTGATTGATAAATATGCCAAACAACGTCAAGCCCAAAGCAATAAATGTGCCCGATGCGATCAAGTAGGCGAGAATGCCTGGCTCAATCTGCATACCTGAACTTACCATCGAGCCATGTGAATGATGGAAATGTGCGGCTGACATCCCGGTATAATGCATGCCAGAGATTCCAATACCCATAATGAGACCGCTGCCCATCTTGTAAACCCAGGTATGTCTTGATTGATGATAACGGAAGAAAAACATGAGCCACAATGCCGCAAATGAAGCAAGCGCTGCAATCAGAATAGATAACACCACTCTGCCTGGTTCATACGTAACCGGAATTGACATCGCTGCCATTCCCACATAATGCATCGAACTGATCCCTGCTGTCATCAGTACTCCAGCAATCATGAGCTTACTTATCCTGCCCGATTGTCTACCCGCAATGTTCAAGGCCACCCCCGATGCGACAATAGCAAGTAGAACAGATAAAACAACCTTACCGGTGGAATAGGAGACTTGCGTAGGCAGAACAAAAGCCAGCATACCTACGAAATGCATGGACCAGATTCCCAGCCCCATCGATACTGCACCGCAGGTAAGCCATACATTCCGCGCCATCCCGCTAGCCTGACTTACACGGCCTGCAAGGTCAAGGGCAGCGTATGAAGCTAACGATGCAATAATATAGGATAAAATAACAAGTTCTAAGTTGTACGTGCCATGTAGGTGCTCCACTCACTCTGTCCTTTCAACCGGGAAATGCCTTGTATGTATGCAAAAATGTAAAAAAGAAGCGAGTGCGCTGTCTGGATGACAGGCACTCCCTCCGCATCATTTGACTCGTGACAACAGACTTAGTTGAAGCCGTTGTCATACATTGGAACCCGTTTATATGAATGTATATAGTCTAAACGTCCCAGCCTTTAAAATCAACACTTATTTCCAGATATACAATGTTGAATAACTAACATTCTCATATTCTAATTCACAACTAAATATTCTATTTACGAGTCAATAACAGACTTCCAAAACCGGAAGTATCTTGATAAGAATTACCTGATGAATCACTCCAGATGGACACACTGCTTCGCTTGCCATCTCCCGCGCCATCATCATTAACTTGAAGATCAAAACCAATCCATCTTTGCCCTTCAGCACGAACGCTGTCTAGTGGGATTGCCACTTCAACTGTATACCCTCCGCTTGTTAATCGGGTAGCTGATTTGAAACTTTCTTTCCGTGCATTTCCTCCAAAAGAAGCCTCATTATCAAAATTGACCCGGTACTGGGCGTCATCCTCCTGATAGAATGTTGTCTGATCTTTGCTCGGGTCGATAAAAATCTCGATTGAATCCTGCTCATGTGCATTAGAACTTAATTTGCTTCGCAAAGGATCTTTCACATCTGCCAATACATACAGGTATTTCTCATCCCATAACAGCTGTGCAGTCGCCGTTGCACCGGAGTTTCCGACCACCCAGACATCCGTTTTAACAGATGCAGCCTTTTTCCAGACGTTATCCTTTTTTGCATCAATGACAGGTTTGCCATAAGTGACCTTGGTTTGTTTCAAGACAGATCCAAGCTTCAGTTTGCCCCGGTTGGCTGGTTTGTCAGGCTGTTGATTGGAAATATCATTCCAAACAATGGTCGCTGTCTTTCCAGCAGCATGTTCATCCGTAATCCGAAAATCTAGAGACAAGACCTGCCCTTCGGTAAGTAAAGCAGCTGACATAGGCAGTGATGCGTATACAACATACCCGGTTTTTGTCTCCTGTACGTTGTAAGTATTTTTATCTTTGCCTTTAGCGCCATCCCGTTTAAATGTATATTGACCATTTGCAGACGGCGGATTTTTCTTCTTGGCAGACAGATCAGCTTCAGAAGTTACAGCGCCTGTCCCCTTGACTTCTTCCGCGAGGAAAACCTGCACCTGATCCCCTTTGCGACGTGTGGTATCCTTCACTTCTACTCGTAAATTCACCTTTTTGGCATCCCACATCATACGAGCCTCACCCGTAACCGCAGATGTACCATCTGCCAGATGATTAATTTCGAGTCCTTTCACAGCACCCCAAAGAATATCTTCCTGTCCTTTGTGGTTCGGGAAAGAAGGGCTGGCCTTCAATGCTGTCCATTCATTACGATAGATCGGAAGGGTGGTAGGGTCCACCAGTGCCCAAAATGCCGGTTTTGCTTTTAATTTACGATCAAATAACAATGGTGCATCTTTGCGTCCTTTGACTGGATGATTGTCAAGCCATGTACCATCATCCGCAAGTCCCCATACTGTAACACTGTCCATTACGCCGCGTTTTCCCAACTCGTCGAACAGGTCGAACAGTTCACGATAACGATAAGCTTGTTGCAACATTAATTCATCTGTGACAGGCATCTCCAGTTCAGAATTACTCGAATAGATCGAAACGTCCAGCTCTGTAACCTGTACATTTACACCAAGAGCGATCACTTTCTCAAAAGCCTCACGAATGAGCTTTACATCCGGTCCGTACATGGATACATGCATCTGGAATCCAACCGCATCAATCGGTGTTCCTTTGGCAAGCAGCTTCTCTACAAGCTTCACCATATCATTCACCTTGTTTCCATTGCCCTCCATTCCATAGTCATTAATCACCAGTACAGCATCGGGGTCAGCCTCACGTGCATATCGGAAAGCCAGCTCAATGTAATCACTGTCATCTCCGTCGCCATCCACATCCCCAATAATATCTCTCCACTTGGAATTACTGGCCTCATTCCGCAAGCCGCCTCCGTCTGAGATGACTTCATTGACGACATCCCATGTATGAACCTTTCCTTTGTACCGGGTCACGATGGTTTGAATATGGGTTTTCATCCGCGCAAGCAACTGTTCCCGCGTGGCAGGTTTCGATGCATCATTCGGATCAGTAAAGAACCAATTCGGCACCTGACTATGCCATAACAGCGTATGACCTCTGATTTCCATGTCATTTGCTTCGGCAAACTTCACCAGGCGATCTGTCTCTGACCAGACAAACTCTCCTTCCTTGGGCTGCATCGCATCCATTTTCATAAAATTGTCCGCTGTAATACTATTAAAGTGTTTCGTCAACAACTGGGAATGCTGGTTTTCCGCGTCTAGTGCAGACTGGTTGATGGCAGCTCCCATTGCGTAATTTTGTCCCACGATATCGACCAGATTCGGAATTTCCTTCTCAATTTCAATTTTCTGAGCAGCCGTAATCAGAACATCATCCACGTAAAATGAAATCGTATCTGCCGGCGTCACTTCCGCTGACGTCTTCCATGGTGTCTCCACATACATGCGGAATCCGGTGATGCCACTATTTTCTTCGGGAATCACCACATCGGCCTCGACTTTTTTCCACTGTCCTTTGTTCAAGGTAGCGGAGGCAAACGTAGCATATTCAAGACTCGAAGCGTCCTTATTGTATTCTTTCTCGAGTGCACCGTTAAGGACCTGACTGTCCGGCCCTTCATCGTACATGGCCCAAAATGAAATATGAACTGTGCTACCCTTCTGTACATGATCCAGCACTTCAACTAAGGGTCCATGGAACGTCTCGGTACGTGAAGAGGTTCTCAGGCTGCGTGTACTGTCATGACCTACTTGCGTTACGATATCAAGCTTTTCACTTGCACGTGGACGCCATTGTCCCAACACACCATCTTCAAAATCAGCCTTGAACAGTACTTCATCATCGCCAGTCTTAACGTCCGCTGCCGAAGCACGTGTCCCTCCTGTTCCCACACTTGGGAACAAACTGAAGATCAATACAGCCGACAAGCACAAGCTCCACCATTTTCTCAAATGCATCCGATCTCCTCCTTGGTTCGTTGTTTGTGAAGAATAACCTTTGCTCTGCCATGTGCCAGCCCTTTACAAGATCGTTATACAGGATGGATAGATGCAAATGGACAGAAAATTGTAAGCACTTTCATTATACGATTGCCAGTAAACTTTGTTTACCCGTTAAACTATAGGACTTGTACCACTCCATAAACCATATGTTTCCAAATGAGATATAGAACGACAAAAAGCACAGCTTATTAGCTGTGCTTCGTGTAAACATCTTTACTATTTACGTTTTTAAGCTTTTAAAGGTGCTGTCGTCTGACGGATGACCAGATTGGAAGGTTCCGTCACCACAGGAGGAGAATAAGATGGATTCTCGATCATGGCAATCAGATATTCGATGGACTTAATACCAATGGAATAGATATTCTGATTCACCGTGGTCAATCCCGGTTTGAATACCTCAGCATAATACGTGTTATCGAACCCGACAACCGAGATATCTTCTGGTACACTCAGTCCGTGCTTTTCAATTTCATGAATCGCACCAAAGGCAGACATGTCTGATGCACAGACAATTCCCGTTGGTTGATCCTGAAGTGCCAGCAATCGCCGGGCAGCCTTGCTTCCTCCGTCGAAGGAATAATCGCAGATCTCCAGATATACCGTAGAATACGGGATGCCGCATTCTCGTAGCCCTTCCCGATATCCTTCCAAACGTAGATTGGCTACAGCAGGTCCAAGTGTCCCTGAGATATAGGCAATCTTGCGGTGCCCAAGCTCATGCAGATGTTTGACACCCATCGAGATTCCGTTCGCGTTATCCGTAGTAATGTAACCGGCACGTTTGCCCAACATGTCCGTATCAACAAACATCGTTGGAATCTCTGCATCCACCAGTTCCTGAATACTCGCGTTTTCTCTGCCTTCCCCGAATACCACAACGCCATCCACATTACGACTGCGGCAATGTTTGATAAACGAGTACGCCGGATCATCGAATCGAGTAGACAACCGGACCAGGTCATATCCACTGTTCTCCAGCGCTGTCTTGATCCCTTCCAGCAACTCCGACACAAAAGGGTTCGTAAACGGAACCGTTAACAGTACTCCCACCGTCCATGAACGGCGTTTGACAAGTCCACGTGCGACCACATTGGGTTGATATTTCAATAATTCGATGGCTATATTGACTTTTTTGCGTGTTTTTTCACTTACATCAGGATAATCGTTTATCACTTTGGAAACGGTTGCAACAGATACTCCCGCTTCCTTGGCTACATCATGGATAGAAGCCATCTGATCACCTCAACCTCTTTCAAATCCCCTGTCTCCGGCTGCATTTTCTATAACATCGGCAGGTTTGTCTACCCATTATAGCTTAAAACAGCCTGAAACGGTATGGAAGGTTCCTAATGCTTGTAAGCTCTATTCCTGCTGTTCCAGATTCTTCAAATCCAGAGACAGTTTCTCCATTGTTGTTGCAAATACAGCGAGTTCAGCCGAGCGTGAAGCTTGGCTACGTGCTCCGCGAGACGTATGATCCGACTCCTGCTGCACACTGCTCAGTTTCTTCATGATCTGCTCCAGATTAGACTGAATCTTACCCTGGGCATCCCGGGAACTGGCTGCAAGCTTGCGCACCTCACTGGCAACTACTTCGAAGCCACGTCCAAACTCTCCTGCATGAGCAGCTTCAATCGCTGCGTTCAGGCCGACAAGATGACTCTGATCCGATATCTCGCGAATGAGTTCACCCATTTTTCCGATCTGCTGGATCTCTCCTGTTAATTCGGTAAGCATAACCTGAGCCTGATCCTGAGAAGCCGCTGTTTCTTTGGCTACACTTGATATAGCCATTGCACTTTCATTTAATTCACTAATCATGCCTGTAAGCTCTTGGGTAATCTGCGTAATCGCCTGTAATGTATGTTGTTGGTCATCGGCAAGCTGATGTAACTTTTCTTTTTCTTTCTTCTCATAGGCTTCAAGGACAAGCTGTGAATCCAGATTAAACATTTTGCTGAGCGCCTGAATGACAAGATGCCAGGAATCAGGGATAACCTGTTGGAATATGCTCGTTGCAATATCTAGGTAGACCATATAGGTACCCAGATAATAATTTTCAGACAGACCAATCCGTGAATGCACAAGTGCAATCGCAATCCGTTGCTCAATATATGCGTCATCCACGATTCCGTCTGTCATCGATAACCAGTACATCTTCTGTGTTTCTTTTAGACGATCAATGGTAGAGAATCTTGCGATCAGATCTACCAATTCAGGATAATTCCCCACATGATTGTAGAAATGATCTACCACTTCATTAACGACTTTTTTAAAAACCGGCCGATGTTCGGCAAGCAATGTTAGATCCCCTGCGGTTAATCCCATGTAATCAAGTTGCTTCTGTCTTGTTGCGGAAATACTGCTCATATCTGGTTCAGTCAGCTCCTTAATAAACACTAAATTACTTTAAATTGTAAATATATGTATTGATTATAGACTAAAATACCTAAATATACATATACCATTAGAACTAATTCTCTTTAAAATTAACCTTATTTGTCAGCTTTTTAGACTAATATGACCTTCATGTAATTAAAAAGGCCCTGACCCTGCCGTGAAGGAGCCTCACAGCAGGCATCAGGAGCCTGATTCGGAATGGTTCGTTGCCGATTAGCGATTAAGCAGACTACCCACATAACGTAACAGTTCATTCGCGCTGGCTGCGGTGTATCCATGTTCCTCAATTAAGCGTCTAATGACTTCATTCATACGTTTCAATTGTGTTGCATCCGGTGTTTTGGTTGAGGTTGTGATCTTGACGATGTCTTTCAGATCGGTGAACAACTTTTTCTCAATCGCTTCACGCAAACGGTCATGGCTGCTGTATTCGAACTTGCGCTCCTTGCGGGAGTATGCCGAGATTCGGATCAGAATCTCTTCTCTGAACGCTTTCTTTGCATTCTCGGAGATGCCGATCTGTTCCTCAATGGATCGCATCAGACGCTCATCCGGGTCCATCTCTTCATCCGTGAGCGGGTCACGAATCTTGGACCAGTTGCAGAATGCTTCAATGTTATCGAGGTAATTCTCGAATAACGTTCTTGCGGATTCCTCGAATGAGTACACAAATGCTTTCTGTACTTCCTTCTTGGCCAGTTCATCATACTCCTTGCGTGCAAGAGCGATAAAGTTCAGATAACGCTCCCGCTCTTCCTTCGTGATCGAAGCATGTTGGTCCAGACCATCCTTGATCGCCCGCAGAATGTCCAGCGCGTTAATGCACTGAAGATTTTGCTTGATCAAAGCACTAGAGATCCGGTTAATGACATACCGTGGATCAATGCCGGACATCCCTTCGTCCAAATACTCATTTTGCATCTCGCGAAGATCGGCTTCTTTGTATCCTTCCACTTCTTCACCATCATACATGCGCATCTTTTTAACGAGATCCATACCTTGTTTTTTCGTTTCCTTCAAGCGGGTAAGTATGGAAAAAATGGCTGCAGTCCGCAGTGCATGCGGTGCAATATGAACATGCTTCATGTCACTTTGCTGAATGAGCTTGGCATAGATTTTCTCTTCCTCGGACACTTTCAGATTGTACGGAATCGGCATGACAATCATCCGGGATTGCAGTGCCTCGTTCTTTTTGTTGGAGATAAATGACTTATACTCCGATTCATTCGTATGCGCCACAATCATTTCATCCGCACTGATTAAGGCAAAGCGTCCTGCTTTGAAATTCCCTTCCTGCGTGAGCGACAGGAGATTCCAGAGGAATTTCTCATCACATTTCAACATCTCCTGGAACTCCATTAACCCACGGTTCGCCTTGTTCAACTCCCCATCAAAACGATAGGCACGTGGATCGGATTCGGAACCAAACTCCGTAATAGTGGAGAAGTCGATACTCCCCGTCAGATCGGCAATATCCTGCGATTTCGGATCGGATGGACTGAACGTTCCTATACCCACCCGATTATCTTCGGAAACAATGACCCGTTCCACCGGCACCTTGCTGATATCACCACCATATTCGGTACGGAGTCTCATCTGGCAGGAGGGGCAAAGGTTACCCTCAATACGGACTCCAATTTCCTTTTCCACTTCAGGACGAAGCTCCAGTGGAATCAGATGCAGCGGTTCCTCATGCATCGGGCATCCATCAATAGCGTATATGGCACCTTTCTCTGTCCGCGAGAACTGTTCAAGCCCCCGCTTCAGCAGCGTAACCAGCGTCGATTTACCTCCACTTACGGGACCCATCAGGAGCAAGATCCGCTTCCGTACATCCAGACGGCGCGCTGCCGAGTGAAAGTATTCTTCAACCAGCTTTTCAATCGAACGGTCCAGCCCAAAGATCTCCTGTTCAAAAAACTTGTACCGCTTATGCCCACCTACTTCTTCCACCCCAAACGATTCAATCATCTCATACACTCTGGCGTGAGCCGTCATTGCCGGAGTCGGGTCCTCTCTCAACAGTGCAATATAATCTTCAAATGTTCCGTTCCATGTCAAACGGTCACTCTCTGCCCGATGTTCCGCAACGCGTTCAAAAATATTCATGCTTGGTACCTCCCATGGCTCCTTTAGTGTGATTGTCAACCATTCCGAATGGTATGAAGAAATCAATAGAATTGCGGCTCCTGCTTGAATACCAATCTTGCGGTCCTGTTTAGTCCCGCCACCCTCTGTCCAAACGTCTTGTTTTGTTGTGAAAAGTGTATTACATACCTATGCGGCAATTCGGATAAGTTGACCTCTTTTTTTTCAATCAACCGCTTCGAATTTTGGCTTTTCCCTGTTCTATCAGACATCTTGTGCCTTCAGAAAAAAAAGAACGAATATGATATAATGAGGGTTCTAAATTCAGGAAACCGGACAACACATGGTCAGAGACAGGCCACTTCTGGAAAGGAGCACGGACGATGGCAGTGAAATACGAAACCGAATTATATTCGCCTGTGAAGGCTTTCTTCGAGCAGCGTGGCTTCGACGTCAAGGCGGAAGTCAGACATTGTGACCTCGTCGGAGTCAGATCAGACCAGGACGAACCACTCATCGTGGAGATGAAAAAAACATTTAACCTCTCCCTGTTGTTGCAGGGCATGCAGCGCTTGAAGCTTAGCCCGTTCGTGTATTTGGCCGTCGAGCGCAATCGTAGCAAACGTGGAGCCGTGAACCAACGCTGGAGCGAACTGGCTGCACTATGCAGACAGCTCGGTCTGGGGCTGCTGACTGTCACATTTTACAAAACCAAAGCTCCCCTGATTGATGTATTGTGCGAGCCCTCCGCCCTGATCCCCCTCACTGGCCACAATCAGGTTACCCGTAAAAGCGGTGTTCGGCGGAAACGATTGCTCAAGGAATTCGACGAACGCAGCGGAGACTACAATACGGGAGGTAGCACACGAAGACAGCTGGTCACAGCATATCGTGAGAAGGCTTTACGTGTCGCATCCGCTTTACGGACGAACGGAGAAGCCTCTCCGGCCAACCTTGCCAGACAGACAGGCGTAGGTTCTGCCGCAGCAATTTTGCAAAAAAATTATTATGGCTGGTTTGAACGCCTCTCCCGTGGAAAGTATATTTTGACAATTAAGGGAGTACAGGCGTTAACCGAGCATGCACACATGCTTGAGGATAATGATATGATTGAACGAACCATTAATGAACTCGATGTAACGTATTCTGTATCTGGTGAGAATATGGACGACCTTGCTCACATTGCTGAAGCAGCGGAGTTTTACTTAAAAAGTACAGGCAAGATCTGAACCGGAATCATCTGAAGTAACGGATGTAAAAAAAAGAGAATGCAAAAAAAACACCTGTAATCTCCACTGGAGACTACAGGTGTTTTGATGTGTTCTATATAGAAGATTGTTATTAGAATTTCACTGCTACATCGGAAGCCAATTTCAGACCTGCAGTAACGATTTCTTCAGCACGATCTGCAGAAGCGTTATGTCCTTCAACGATAACCACTTCAGGGTTTTGAATGCCCCACAAGCCGAGAACTGTTTTCAGGAAGTTCAGGGACATTTCAGCAGCTGCCATTGGGCCTTCGGAATAAACGCCACCACGTGCGTTAAGCAAAGCTACTTTTTTGTCGCCAGCAAGTCCTACAGGACCTTCAGCAGTGTATTTGAATGTTTTACCAGCTTGGCTCAGGTAAGCAATGTAGTTTACCAATGGAGCTGGAACAGTGAAGTTCCACAGTGGGAATGCAAATACAACTTTGTCAGCTGCCAGGAATTGATCTTGCAATTGTGCTGCAAGTGAAGCTGCTTTTTGCTCGTCAGCTGTCAGTTCAAAACCGTTAGCTGCTTTGTAAGTACCTGTGATAGCAGTGTTACCATAGAATGGGAATTCTGTATTGTAGAGATCCAACTCAGTAACTGTGTCACCTGGGTGGGACTCTTTGTATGCGCTCAAGAATGCATCGTACAATTTAACGCTGACTGCTTGATCTGCAGGACGGTCATTTGCTTTAACAAATAAAATATTAGACATGTTGAATTTTCCCCCGTTAGATAAAATATATGAGTGCTTTTCCTGAACTGGCCACCATTGTAGCTTATATAAAGAAACCAACAACTCATTAATTCATATTATATATAAAAATGTTAGTGGATGCAATAACGTAATCACTTTGGTCATGAACCAATTTTAATTTTTGCTACAAAATCTATTTTTGATTTGACTTAGCTACGAGCCGTAAATTCGGAAATGGCTTCACTGATCAGGTTCATGCCAAGTAGCAATTCATCCCGGCCCGGGTGGCTAAAGTTCAATCGAATGTAACGTTGATCCTGTACACCTGTGGAGCATAGTGATCCAGGAAGAAAGGATACACCTTTGGGCAAAGCCGCCTTAAGCAGAGCACCACTATCCAATCCTTCCGGCAACTGTACCCACAGATACATTCCGCCCTCAGGGATATTGTACTGACACCCTTTCCAGCCCGGCCTTTTCAACAGTTCAAGCATCAGTTTGAGTCTTGTCTTATACTCCCGATTCAACATCGATAGGTGATCACTCCAACGAAATGGGGAATGAGCAAGCAATTGATATAACAGCCGCTGATTCATCGGACTGGACTGACCATCTGCAATCCGTTTAACCGAGGCCATTGCCTGAATCAGCGCAGGATGTCCAGCGGCCCATCCGGTTCGAAGAGCGGGCGCTACTGTTTTGCTGAATGAACCAATGTAGAGAACATGTCCACCCTGATCGGCAGTATCCAGTGCAAAGAGTGAAGGATATTTACGATAGAATTCCGTTGGCTCAAGGCCATCGAAATGGAGCTCTCCGTAGGAATCATCTTCCACAAGCAGTACACCATAGCGCGAACACAGCTCAAGGACTGCCTCCCGCCGCTCCATACTCCACAAAGCACCGGTCGGATTCGAGAAACTGGGTGCAGCAAAAAGCAGCTTCGGTCTGACCTGCTGCATGTGATGCTCCAAAAGGTCTGGCAGTATGCCGTCCCGATCACCCATTACGGGCACAATTGTGGCTCCTTGCATCTCCAGAACCTCAAGACAGCCTGGAGATGTGGGATGTTCAACCAGTACAGAATCTCCTGGCTCAAGCAATAGACGCATCACCAGATCGATGGCCTGCTGGGTACCAGTGGTCAACAGAATCTGCTCGGGTACCGTTCGTATGCCTTTGCGTGCATTCCAGTCTTTGTTCAACCACTCTCTTAGGGGGGTGTAGCCTGCTGGCTCTCCATATTGCAATGCGGAGGGGCCTGAACTAAAGACCGAAACCGCTGCTTCTTCCAACAATTTGAAAGGAAACAACTCCTCCGCAGGCAATTCTTCTGCCAGAGAAATGAAATAATCCCTGCCAGACATCTCACGTATATCCCTCAGTGGTGATGACAAAAGCCTGTTGGTACGGGAAGCAAAGAAATATTTCATCGATCCGTTCCCCTTTCATCCCTATTCCGAAACTGTACTCGCAGTCCGCAGCCCTACAACCTATTCCTGCTCGCCATCGAATATGACCGGATGCATACAGAACTGTTGTGATCATGGGAAGAACAGACCTGTTTCGTCAGGATCCCGTCTTCACTTGTCTTGCATGCAAGGCATAACGTTCAATGGCCTGTGCTCTACTGCTCACTTCCAGCTTCACGTATATTTTACGCAGGTAATTATCAATGGAACGTCTGCTAACGTTGATCTCATTCGCTATTTTATCATAGGTTACACCCTGAACAATTCTTTCCATGATAAAAGTTTCGGTTTCTGTTAATTCAATGACACGTGCTTCTGTCGGAGACTCCACAGGTTGCGCCCACTCAGCACTGTTTAACCACGACAATGGAATGGACACATGGCCCTCACGTAATCCAGAGATCAGATGAATCAGCTGGCTAGGGGAAGCCTGTTTGGATAACATGCCGCTTGCACCAAGGCTCATCAGATGACGAAACAGCTTCACATTGTCTTCATCCGTCAAAATAATGATGTGACTGTGAGCTGACAGATTCTTCATCTGGGCAATATATTGATCTGCCTGACCCTCCGGAAGACGATAATCCATCAGAATCAGATCAGGCTGGTGAATATTCACCAGCTCGAGCCCTTCTGTTCCGGTCGAAGTCATGCCACGTACCGTCAGATCTTGCTGCTCTTCCAAAATCAATTTTGTACCGAGCATGCTGGTGGGGTGGATATCTATGATGACCACCTGCCATACTTTTTTCATTGTTGTTCCCCCTGTTATGTATTGGACAAATAACTTTTAAATTCTGTCATGATGATTTCATCGTCTATGCGACAATCCGAGTATAGAAGAAGCATAGGTCGGATTATGTCGAAAAACAGAAAAACACAGGAGGAAGCCGATAAAAAAGCTCTATTTTCACTGTATTTTGTTATAAAAACACCATGACGTCCATCTTCCCATCCCCGGAAAGGTCAAAATATAGTATAAATTTCCTGCATTTCTATCTAAAAAAGTCGAAAAACCTGCCCAAAGTTCCTACTTATTGCATCTATAAGAAATTGTATCCTAGGACTTCCTTCCGATGCAATCTCTTTTTACTCTATTAAGTAAAGAATTTCATTTTTGCGTAATCAATAGGGGCATGATAGAATGAGGACTGGAAATTTTTTTGGTACCTATAAATGACCAGGAGTGATGATATGAAACCATCTGCCCCGTCCTCTGACATCCATCACACCCGGAGCGCCAAAGGCAAGGCTGGATCTTCAATCAAGCTGTTTCTGGTAATGTGGATTGTTCTCATTGCACTAGGAGTCGTTGGAACCTACTATTATAGTAACCGTCTCCAGCAACAGATGATTAACCAGCTTCAAGCCCATAATCAGCAGCAGATTGCAGCGCTAAAAACCGACTACGAAAATCAGCTAACAACGATATCAAAGGAAGTAGAAGACCTGCAGGGACAGGTTCAATCCTTCAATGAATTGCTGACTTTCACCAAGGATAATGCAAGTGACAAAACGGATAACAGCAACAAACTGTATACCCAGCTGAGCGAAGTCAAAAAACAACTGGAGACACTCCAGAAAAAGATGGACCTGCTCAAATGATTACACCCGTCAAACAGGTTAATCGTTTTTTTATGCTTGCACTCGCTCCTTTTGTTGGATTGATATTATGCCTGCTGCTGCTTCGTCCTCCACTTGAACCCGGAGGTTTGATGCCTACCGAACTGTCAGAGGATACGATTACACCCCGGACCCAAGCAATTAGCCAAGAGCTTGCGGGGGCAAAAGATGCTGCTGTCCAGACTTCTTCTTCTATTAAAAGAACGACACAGCTCTATAATAAAACAACAAGTACGATGTCTACACTTGTGCAGAAGGCTTCCACCCAGGCGGTTCGTCCGGAAACGATCTACAACAAACGGATTTCATCCAAGCTTGGCGTTCCATTTGAACGGGTAGACAGTGACCGGCTAACGATTGAAATGTACAGAGTGAATCCTGGCAGCTATAAGGGCTATGCCATGAAGATCAAGCTAAAAGACCCTACAGCCATGCAGATGGCTCTAGACAGTGAACCTGGGCGTTCTGAGACGACCATGCAGGCTGTGAAGCGTAACGGCGCAATTGCCGGTATTAACGCAGGTGGATTTGCTGACAGTGGCGGCAAACGTTATCCACTTAGCACAACCGTCATGGACGGGAAGTACGTGAACGGTTTCCAGGCCAGTTTCAAAGATCTGTTTTTTGTAGGACTTAACGATACCGGCAAACTGGTTGGAGGCAAGTTCTCCGACAAAAACTCACTGGATCGCCTGCAACCGCAATTCGGGGCTACGTTTGTTCCGGTGCTGCTACAGAATGGGCGTAAAACCCCAATTCCCGACAAGTGGAAAGTATCACCCAAACGAGCACCACGTACAGTCATTGGCAATTATAAGGATGATCAGTTATTGATTATAGTAGTTGACGGATATAATGAGGGCGGAAGTTCCGGTGCTACCCTTGAAGAGTTGCAAGGGCGATTGTACAAGCTTGGGGTGATTGACGCCTATAATCTGGATGGCGGTGGATCATCCTCGCTTATTCTGAATAATCGGGTCGTGAATAACCCTTCAGATGGCAGCCTTAGACCGGTGCCCACACACTTTTTATTTTACAAATAATAGGGTGAAGCATTTCTTTTCTACCTATAATGGTTATAATGGTTATAATAGAAGAAAATGAGCTTGTGCAGGAGGTGCGAAGGGCATGTCATTTTCACTGACATTCTGGATTATTGCAATCGTATTGACTCTCTTCATTACAGGCATTCTCACTTCATCCTACAACAATGACAAAACAAAAGGCTTGTAAAGGCCAAGCCTCTCTCCGGAGAGGCTTTTTCTATTGCTTCATCCTCGAAATAGCAAGAGACAAGGCTTAAAAGAATGATTCGATTCTTCTAAGCCTTGTCTCTTGCTGTATTCGGGATCAATAACTAACCGCCCGGTCATTCCGCATAGATATAACCGAATCAGACGGAATAGGCCCACTCACCGACCCACCCTCAACTAATGTCACATAAATTCGTTCATGATCAACAGGTTCTCCAGCAATAATTTTGATCAATTGTTCAGCAGCGAGCGATCCCCACTTGCGCTTGGAATAATCAATGCTTGCCAATCTCGGCTGGACGTATTTGCTCAATTCAATATTGTCGAATCCGATGACATCAATCTCATGACCAACGCCAAGTGCACTGTCTGCCAGACGATCACACAAGCCAATAGCCATCTCATCATTGAGGCAGAATACCGCTGCGGGTCCATCATACACCTGCACAATCTGATCTGCGGCTTGTTCTCCACCACTCTTTTCAAAATCTCCCGTGATCTCAATCCATTCCACATCGGCTTCACGTTCCGCAACCTGTCTCACAGCCTTTAACCGCTGCACAGAGTCAAACGAACCTTCCGGTCCTGTCACCACGTAGATTTTCTTATGTCCCTGTTCAATAAGATGTTCCATCGCAAGTGTCGCCCCGGCCTTATTATCCAGCAGAACCTGATTAATGTTGGGATGATCCATCTCACGGTCCAGTACAACGATTTTGTGCCCACGATCGGCATACTGCATTAGTTCCTCACTTGCAAACGTATGATCCAGAATGATCGCACCATCAATCATCCTCTCTGGAAGCATGCGGTGGGATTGTTTACCACTGCACACGATCAGGTCATAGCCTTGAGCATTACATACGGCTTTCATGCCACTCAGCAAGTCTCCATACACATCTCCTCTAAAATCGGTCAAGAATACACCTAGAATTTTGGATTCCCTCTTCTTCAGTGTTCTTGCTGCGGCATTTGGAACATAGTTCAGTTCTTT
Organism: Paenibacillus amylolyticus; assembly: GCF_047302515.1. Classification (GTDB taxonomy): domain Bacteria; phylum Bacillota; class Bacilli; order Paenibacillales; family Paenibacillaceae; genus Paenibacillus; species Paenibacillus amylolyticus_G. The sequence continues at coordinate 3,913,999 of NZ_CP168019.1, forward strand.
GGCAATGGCCAAAATTTTGGAACTCGTCTCATCGGTCACTTTGTTGCTGCCATTCAGCGCATATGACACAGTAGAGATGGAAACTCCCGCCTGTTTGGCGATATCCTTGATACTGACCACATTCTTCGCTCCCCTGTTATGTTCATCAGGCCTTCCATAACAAAAGGCCTGACACATTACTCTTTCCATTCAACGGATTATACAAGTCTGAATGATTTCTTCTGAGTATCCCGACTGTTTGCACCCACAAGAATATGGAACTCGCCTCGATCACTGCGGTAGCTTAAGTCAGAATGGTGATAACGAAGCTGTTCTTCATTTAACGTAAACGTGGCTGTACCACTCTCGCCTGGCGCCAGTGCAAGCTTCACATATCCTTTCAGCTCACGCATAGGACGAACGACTTCACCCGTTACATCACGAACGTACAACTGAACGGTCTCCACACCTGCGCGCTCACCCGTGTTCGTTACACGTACTTGAATGCTCAGGGACTCTTCGGTAGTCATCTCATTACTTGACACTTCAAGATCACCATAAGAGAACGAAGTGTATGAGAGACCATAACCGAACGGAAGCAAAGGTTCATTCGGGCTGTCAATGTATTTGGATACGTAACGTTCTTCCGTCTTCTCCGGGTTCAGTGGACGACCTGTATTGAAATGGTTGTAATAGACCGGAATCTGACCTACGGACTGCGGGAAAGACATCGTCAGACGTGCAGATGGATTCACTACACCTGTCAGAACATCTGCGATCGCTGCTCCGCCTTCACTACCTGGGAACCAGGCTTCAAGAACAGCATCCGATTCATCGATTACACCATGCAGATCCAATGGACGGCCGTTGAAAATAACGCTGGCAATCGGTTTTCCCGCTGCTTTGAGCTGTTTAACCAATTCCATTTGGGCTGCTGGCAGACGAATATCCGTGCGCGAGCCACCTTCTCCACTCATCTCGGAGTCTTCACCAAGAGCAAGGACAATCAGGTCTGCTTTGCTTGCCACTTCCAGGGCTTCGGCAATCTGCTCAGCTGTAATCGTATGAACATTACTGCCTTGAGCAAATTGAACTTTCCCACCCGTCAGGCGTTCTTGCAGAGCTGTTCCCAACTTAACTGCATCTTCCTTAACTCCTTCACAGGACCACCAGCCCAGAATATCAGGACTCTGTGCAAAAGGACCAATAAGGGCTACATTAGCGTCAGGTTGAAGTGGAAGCACGCTGTCATCATTCTTCAACAGGACAGCTGATTTCGTTGCCAGTTCATACGATACCTGACGGTGCTCTTTGGAGAATACAATCTCACGTTCACGTTCAGGATCAGCTGCACGAAGTGGGTTATCAAACAATCCCAGCTTTTCTTTCAGTTGCAGAATTCGCAGAACGGCTTCATCAATGAGCTTCTCATCCACTTCACCACTCTCAATCAGTTCAGGCAAATGATGCACATAACAAGGTGTCATCATCTCCATATCTACTCCTGCGCGAATGGCACGATATGCCGCTTCACGATCATCTTCTGCAGCACCATGCGCAATCATCTCGCGAATGGAAGCCCAATCCGAAATTAATACACCATCAAAGCCCCACTCGTCACGCAAAATGCCGCGCATTAACTTCTCATTGCCACTTGCCGGAATACCGTCAACCGTATTGAACGAAGTCATGACCATTTCCACGCCCGCATCCAACGCTGCTTTGTACGCTGGCAAATAGTACTCACGCAGGTTACGCTCAGACATGTCCACCGTATTGTAATCCCGACCGCCCTCAGCCGCTCCATACGCCGCAAAGTGTTTAACACAGGCTGCAAGACGATCTGGCTCATCCTTCAAGCTATCGCCCTGATATCCACGTACAAACGCAGCCGCGAACAAACTGTTCAGATATGGATCTTCTCCTGTCGTTTCCATCACACGACCCCAGCGCGGGTCACGAACCAGATCCACCATAGGTGCAAAGGTAACATGCAAACCGGATACAGCTGATTCACGTGCTGCTATTTCAGCACTTTTCTCAGCCAGTTCTGTGTCCCATGAACAACCGATCGCCAGTGGAATCGGGAAAATGGTTTTGAATCCATGAACTACGTCAGCCATGAACAAAAGCGGAATGCCCAAACGGCTTTTTTTCATATAAGCTTGCTGTACATCAATGATGGCCTGCGCACCGGACAACCCCAGAATGGACCCACTGGCATCCACGGACTGCTCCGTAATTCCCATCTCTTCCATCGGCCCTGTGATCTGACCTTCAACATTTGTTCCTTCATAAAAGTTGGCAGTCAACTGAAGAAGCTGAGCTGTTTTTTCCTCCAACGTCATCTGTTTTACCAGATCTAGCAACTGCTCGTTATTCATCTGATCGTATCCTCCACTATAAGTTGTTGAAATAAAGAACCCGGCTGCGTTCGGGGAGAGACCGCGCACCGGGTTCAAAATTAAATACTGAATGATTACTAGAATTTATCGTTTAGCTCATCCAGATAAGGTTGAACCAGGGACATTTTACTGTTTACCCATTCTTTCCAGTTTGCCTCTAGATCTCCGTTTTTGAGGATCAAGTTGGCATATTCATTCTGGTAGTCGAATGAAGCCTGACTCTTAGCTTTGGAATCGTACAGGTTGACATCCCAATCGTAAGTTGCAAGGGATTTACCTTCTGTACCAAGTTTTGCTTTTTCTTCGAACAATTTCACGGCTCTATCACGGTAATCTTTTTTGATTGCAGGGTTTACAACACTGAAGTCGTCACCGAGCAGATACAGACCTTCGAAACGTGCTGGATATTTATCTTCCAATACCGTTCCTTCTGGCAACAAGCTAACGAGTTCGTTGTTTTCATCATATTTCCAATCTTTTCCTTCAAAGCCCATGTTGATGAGCAACTGTCCTTCTTTTGTTGCGGAGTAATCGATCAGATCCATGATCCGTTCGAATTTCTCGTCACTAATCTCCGGATTGAAGATCAATGCAGACCAGAAGTTGGCTTGTTCCATGTTACGGTATTTACCGTCATCGCCTACTACGATTGCTGTGTGTACCAGTTCATCACTATCTACACCCAGATTTTTTTTCATATCCGAATCCAGACCTTGTCTGTAGGAAGCCAGTCCGCCCAGACTTGTTACAGCAGCTGTACCTGTTACTTTGAAGTTGTTTTGACCTTCATTGTTTTTCCATGTGTAGAACTCAGGATTGAGCAGTCCGTCTTTATAGGCTTTTTGCATCAATTTAAGTCCTGTCAGCGTTTCAGGATCTGCTGGTCCCCAGTGGAATTGGCCATCTTCACCTTTGTAGAACGGAGAGTCAGTCATGGCATGCACACTGTTTGGCATAATCATGTTTGTCATGGCATCTGCCGCATTGTAGGACAGAGGTACAAGTTTGTTACCCACTTTGCCTGGATCTTTTTCTTTCACTAACGCAGCATATTCATTCAATTCGGTTGTTGTATAAGCATCTTTCAGTTCAAAACCAACCGCTTCAGCCCAGTCTTTACGAAGCGCAATGACACCAATTTGGTTCGTCAGTGGGTCAGCCGGTTTGTTCTCGAAATAGATTGGTCTAGGCAGGACATATGTTCCACCTGTCAATTCTTCCAACTTGTCTCCAAGACCCGTCAAATTGTAAGCTGCTGCCACGTTAGGCCAGCGTTCTTTCCAGTCATCCGGGAATTTGTAGAACAAACCTTGTTCAATGCTGTTAATGGCATCGCCATGTACGTAGTTCCATACCGCTACATCCGGCAAGTCGCCAGAGTTGATCCACAGACGAAGTTTCTCGCCCCATGAATCCCAATCGATATAGTTGTAGTCCCATGTTAAATTAAATTTGTCTGTCCAGAACTTGTGGAAGTCATTATCCAGGTTCCCGTTTTTGATTTCTGTCAGGTTAGCTACAGAGATGGTCAGGTTGTCTTTGTAATTTCCCTCTGCATCTTTTTCGTTACCACCTGAAGCTCCTTGACTGGAACAAGCGGTCACCATCAGCATAACTACACTAAGCGTGATGGCAAAGAGAGCTCTTACTGACAACTTTTTGTTCGTTTTCATGTTTTACCCCCATGTTTTTAGTAGAATTTTATTGCAAAATCCTATACGTATATCAGGTCTTGATTGCCCCTGTTAATACCCCTTTGGCAAAGTGTTTTTGCAGCATTGGGAAGAAACACATAATTGGTACCATGGTGACAAATACGGCCGCCATCTTCATCCCCATTGAGAAGTTGCTTGCCTGGGCAGCATCCACACTGGATGCATTGGATGCATTCGTCGTAGATGTCACGATAATATTTCGGAGTACATTCTGGAGCGGTAACTGATCCGCTTTTCGAAGGAATATCATCGCATCATACCAACTGTTCCAGTAAGCCACACCGTAGAACAACGTGATTGTAGCCATAATTGGTGTAGCCAGCGGAAGAACAACGGAGAACAAAATTCTCCACTCTCCTGCTCCATCCAGTCTCGCCGATTCCATCAGCGATTCAGGCAAGGTGTAGAAGTAGTTCATCATCAGAATCATGTTAAACGCACTGAAGCTTCCCGCCAGGATAACGGACCACAGCGTACCTGTAAGATGAAGGGATTTCATGATCAGGTACAGCGGCACGATACCACCATTAAAGATCATGGTGAACAATACCAGGAAAAAGAGAAATTTCTTAAACGGAAATTTGTTGCGACTAAGGCCATATGCCATGCTTGTTGTCAGGAACAAGCTGAGTGGCAAGCCGATGACTAGCAATATAATTGTATTTTTGTACCCCGTCAGAATCGTTCCGTCAGCGAACAATGCCTTGTAGGAATCCAATGTCCATTCTTTAGGGAACATCAAAAATGGATTGTCAGCATATTCTTTTTGTGTTGCAAACGAAATCATGATGACATTCCAGAACGGAATCAGGATCATCAGGGCAAGCACTAGTAATACGGCGAAAATAATGTAATCGAGAAGTGTCATTTTTTCTGTACCAATTCTCGGTTTTTTGTTAGCTTTCTTGCTCATCTCATTTTTCCTCCTCTCTTATCGGAACAAACCGTCTCCGCCAAGCCACTTGGCAAATCTGTCAGCAAGAAGCAGCAAGGCCATATTCACTAGGGAACGGAACAAGCTGACCGCTGTCGAGAATGAGAAATCGGTAGATGACTGGAACGTAATCCGATAGATATATACATCGAGTACTTCCGATACATTTTTGGTAGCGGCATTTGCCAAGTTGAAGATCTGGTCAAACCCGGAAGACATCAATCCACCAACCGAGAGAATAAACATGATTGTGATGGTTGGAAGGATGTTCGGTAAAGTAATTTTGAACATCTGTTGCATACGGGAAGCCCCGTCAATCTGTGCTGATTCATACTGATCCTGATCAATACCGGAAATGGCAGCCAGGAATATAATCGCGCCCCATCCACTTGATTTCCAAATATCAGTCAACAGCAACATGGGTACAAAGTTGGATTCAGACCCCAGGAAGTTAATCGTTGGCAATCCGAGTAATCCGAGCGCGCTGTTTACCAGTCCGTCATATGCCAGCACATTGATGACTACCCCGGATACGATGATCCAGGACAGGAAGTGCGGGAACGTAAGAACGGTTTGGAACAATTTTTTCCCTCTGCGCATCCGCAATTCATTCAGCAACAGCGCCAGAATGATCGGGAACGGGAACTGAATAATCAGTTTCAGAATATTGATGTACAGCGTACGCCATACTGCGTCGATAAAGGTTGGATCACGGAAAACATATTTGAAGTTCTCGAATCCGCTCCATGGACTTCCCCAGATGCCCAGGTTGGCCTTGTAATCTTTGAATGCCAGAGACAGGCCACCCATCGGCATGTAGGCAAACAGAATTAGCCAGACAAGCCCCGGAATAAGCAGGGTGTATGTCATTCGGTGCTTCCAGATTTCAGTCCAGAGCGAATTGCCCTTCACGTTTCCCTTCAGCTTTTTGCTAGGTCCTTCGGCTGCAGGTTTCACATTGCATCTCCTCACTCTACTATGATCTTGTCGTTGTACAGAAAATCAAACATCGTTCTCAGGTGGTGCTCCCAAAATTTCCATTCATGAGCCCCCGGCGTCTCCACATACCGAAAATCAAAGGCAGTCCCCTGCATGTATTTCGCATAGTCGCGATTCATCTCTACAAAGGGGTCACTATCGCCACAGCAACTGAGGATATCCGGTAAAGCAACACCCTGTTCCAGCAGCTTGGCCGATAATGCGTAAATATCCTGATCGGCTTTCACCTGTAAACGTTCTCCAAAAACCGCTTTCATTTCCTTGATCATGGTCGCTGGCATATGGGGATCATGGAGTCGTGTCTGGATATCCGTTACGCCGGATAGAGACACTACTTTGCGATATCGCTCTGGATAAGTTAGTCCACATTTCAGTGCACCATATCCACCCATGGATAAACCGGCGACGTATGTTTTCTCCGGATCAGGATTCAGATTGAGCAGACGCTTGCATATTTCAGGTAACTCCTGAGTGATGTAGTGGAAGTAATTCAGGCCGTATTCCATATCGGTGTAATAGCTTCGATTCGCTTCCGGCATAATGATAGTACAGCCATATTGCGCTGCATACATCTCAATTGTGGTTAACCGCTGCCAGGTACTCGCATTATCGCCTGCCCCGTGCAACAGATATAGTGTACCGCCTGAAGTCTCTCCAGAGTCACTGGACACAACATGTATGCTGGTATTCATGCATAAGGTTGGCGATCCGGTTTCGATCGTTATATGTGCCATAAATGTAACCCCTCTCATCATCGCCTGCTGTCTTTACTCATTCGTTTCTCTGGCGTTGGATTGCAGGCTGTTGTAGATTCCCTTGTATTACGATGGGTTATCGAAACGATTTTCTCGAATCGTTTCAAAACATAGCCAACGTTGATTCACATGGACTTCATTACAACACTTTTAATGTGGAAGCGATTTCTTCGAATCGTTTCGAATAAATCATAAGCCCGATGAGTAAATCCTGTCAATAACCTTTTTACAAATTTCGCGTTTTTTTCTCGAAAAAATGCTCTTTTAAGTCTAAATTTGCGTCCAAAGACACTATTATTACGAAAAAATGAAAATTTAGTAAGTGCTATTACAACTTTAATTGACACCAAACCAGGTTTATACTAACATGGGTTCTGATTTTGCATTCGAATTACGGAAACGTTTCACCAACCGATTTTACTCAGGTTTCACCTGATATTAGGGAGGTTAATATGTCTGAGCAACTCAAAGGTTTCATTCATACGATTACGGAGCAACAATTGAACGTTTTTTCCATTCGCATATTACAAAAAGGGCATCTGCTTGCCCATTGGGACCGGGATAAGGATCAGCGCAGGGTACAACATTCCATCAGTAAATCCTTCACGTGTATGGCCGTTGGTCTTGCGCTTGAAGAAGGTCTGATACATCTGGATGCGACACTTGGTGATTATTTCTCTTATGATCATGTACCCACTGCACAGCGCAATCTTCCATCGCCGCAGGAATTGAAACTAAGTGATCTTCTCCGAATGTCTTCGGGCCATGACTCTCCCCCTCTTTGGGCTGATGAGCGAGCTTCATTGACCGAAAAGGACTGGGCGAAATATTATATGTCTCTGCCTCTGGACCGGGTACCTGGAGAACAATTTACATATAGCAGTGGGGATACATTTATGATCTCAGCCATGCTACAGGCTGCTACCGGCCAAACCGTGAAAGATTACCTGACTCCACGGTTATTTGATCCGCTTGGCATCCATGATGTAGAGTGGGAAACCTCTCCACTCGGCGTAACGCTTGGCTGTGCAGGTCTTTGGATAAGCAATGAGGAACTGAGTCGATTTGGACAGTTACTGTTGCAGGAGGGCTTTTGGGAAGGCAGACAGCTTGTACCTGCGGATTGGATTCGACAGGCTACGTCCCAGCAGATCGAAACGACTGGAGACGGTGATTGGGGAAAAGGTTACGGGTATCAGTTCTGGATGTGTTCCCATGATGCTTACCGCGCCGATGGCGCCTATGGTCAATTGTGTATCATAATTCCCTCAAAGGAAGCTGTCATATGTATTAATAGTGAGGAAGAAAATATGCAAGGCATCCTGAATGCCGTCTGGAATGAGGTTTTACCCCTTTACACCCAGCGTTAGCCTACTTATTTTATCTTTTTTTCAATTTGTAATTATGCCATCCAATTGATAATAAAACAAAAAAACGCCACGGGGTCAATGGACCCCATGACGTTATTTCTTATCCGTGTTGTGGAAGCTGAGTCATTTCATCTAAACATTGTGCGCATATGTAACGCTCTTTGAACTCGTTGACTTCCTCGATGGATCCGCAGAAAATACATTTTGGACGATATCTTTCCAAGATAATATGGTCCCCTTGTACTAAGATTTCTACAGGATCTCCCTCATTCATTTGATACCTTTTACGCAAAGATTTAGGCAATACGATCCTACCTAATTGGTCAACTTTGCGAACTACTCCAGCTGGCTTCATAGCTACGGCACACCTCTCCTATCTTACTCTAAATTTCTAGGTACATTTGTACTATGTTTATAGATTCGCCAAGATTTTGTCGAATCCTGCTGGAAATAAACATTTTTTGTCCTTTTTTTTGAAAAATGTTTTTTTTCCGAATTCTAGCCGTCATTTATAACCAAAATTTATCCTTCTAACCCCGGGAAATTGAGCTGACGCAACGCTTCATATACAATAATTGCTGCCGAATTGGACAGATTTAATGATCTAACGTCACCAGTCATTGGCATTTTCATACATGTATCGGGATTCGCGGCAATTAATTCAGGCGGCAGGCCTTTAGTCTCTTTACCAAAAACGAGGAAATCTCCATCCTGAAAATTAAAATCACTGTATCGGTTCTTGGCCTTCGTAGTTGCGTAGAAGAAACGACCTTCCGGATATTTTTCCTGAACCTCAGCAAATGAGTCGTGGTATTCAATATGAACAGCATGCCAGTAGTCCAGCCCTGCACGTTTCAATGTAGCATCATCTGTTCGAAATCCAAGTGGACGTACGAGATGCAGATGGGTACCGGTTGCCGCACAAGTACGCGAAATATTGCCTGTGTTCGCCGGAATTTCTGGTTCAACCAGAACGATGTGTAAAGCCATATGTGTTCAATCTCCTTTTCATTTTCATGTTGACGACAACCCTCTAATCTTAAAGAAAAGCCCTCCACACGTCAATGTGGAAGGCTCTGGTAAGGCACAGGATAAGACACGAAGGTCCATTACACCGTACCTATACTAATTATCCATTTGTCTTCTGGAAGTGGCTCATGAAGTCTGTCAGTGCCTTAACACTCTCATAAGGAGCAGCATTATAAATGGAGGCACGGAGACCACCCACACTGCGATGTCCTTTCAGACCTACAAATCCTTCTTCCTCCGATGCCTTGATGAACTTTTTCTCCAGTTCCTCAGAAGCAAGACGGAAGGTTACATTCATAAGGGAACGATCTTCTGGTTCCACACAACCACGGTAGAAATCGCCGGAAGCGTCAATTGTGTTATAGAGCAATTCCGCTTTTTTCGTATTTTTTTGCTCAATACCAGCCAGTCCGCCCTGTTCTTCAATCCATTTCAATACTTCATTCACCATATATACCGAGAAGGATGGCGGCGTATTGTACAGGGAGTTGTTATCTACATGTGTGCTGTAACGAAGCATGGTTGGAATCGTTTTAGGCGATTCGCTCACCAGTTCCTCACGAGCAATTACAACCGTAATTCCGGATGGACCCAGGTTCTTCTGTGCACCCGCGTAGATCATGCCGAACTGATTAAGATCAAATGGTTTACAGAAAATATCACTCGACATGTCCGCAATCAGAGGTACTGAACCGGTATCCGGGAACGACTTGAATTGCGTACCTTCAATCGTTTCGTTGGAAGTCAGATGTACATAAGCCGTACGTTCCGGCAAACTCAGATTCGAAACATCCGGCAATTTCATGAACTTCTCTGCTTCTGAAGATGCAGCAACATGTGTCTCGCCGATCAACTTCGCCTCAGACAGAGCCTTCTTCGCCCAGCTGCCAGTCATCACGTAACTTGCAGTCTGCCCTGCACCGAGCAGGTTCATTGGCAACATCGCGAACTGAGTGCTTGCACCGCCCTGCAGAAAGAGAACCTTGTATCCTTTTGGATTTCCTAGAAGCGACAACAACCGCTCCTGAGCTTCATTATGTACAGACTCATACACCGCTCCACGGTGAGACATCTCCATAATCGACATGCCTGTATTACGAAAATCTACAAATTCCGCCTGTGCACGCTCCAGTACCTCAAGTGGTAACGCCGCAGGTCCTGCATTAAAGTTATACGCTCTTTTTGTCACAAAATCCCCCGCCCTTTCCATCCGTAACTCTGACATACAAACAGCATTTTGCACAATTCGATTAGAATCGCTCACGGGTATAAGAGTTGGACAGGAAGAAGCATCCTGATCCAACCAACGTATAGACGAATTGAATCATTTCGATCTATATCTTACCTATTGGAAGTCGCTCTATGGATTTGTGCAAAATGCACTCAAAGTAAATATTATCGCTATGATATCAGTATTCTCTATCTGCTTCAAGGGCAATATGCACTGAAGTGTTGAATTCAGGTTATCAAATTCCTTTATCACCCTGCAAAGTTAAAGCACTACATTGTTTAATTCAAGGAAAAGCCTCCGAGAGCGTGTCCCGGAGGCTTTAAGTTGGAACAAGAACTGTTCCGACCTCGACCGATTAGCAGTCGAAGTAAAGGCTGTACTCGTGCGGATGAATGCGGATCGCTACTGCTTTCGCTTCATCACGTTTGAGGTTGATGTAGTTATCAAGGAAGTCTTTCGTGAATACGCCGCCTTCAGTCAAGAACTCGTTGTCAGCTGCCAGAGCATCAAGTGCTTCTTCCAGGGAAGCTGGCACACTGCGGATGTTTTCTTTGTCTGCATCAGACAGGTCATAGATGTTTTTGTCGAGCGGACCATATCCAAGCTCAGTTGGATTGATTTTACGTTTGATTCCGTCCAGACCCGCCATCAGCATTGCGGAGAATGCCAGGTAAGGGTTAGCTGTGGAGTCTGGTGTACGGAACTCGATACGACAACCCTTCGGTGTCACAGCTGCAACCGGAATCCGAACTGCTGCGGAACGGTTACCTTTGGAGTAAACCAGGTTTACTGGTGCTTCGTAACCAGGTACGAGACGTTTGAACGAGTTCGTACTAGGGTTAGTCAAAGCGATCAGTGCCGGAGCATGGTACAGGATACCTCCGATGTAGTGCAGAGCCATTTCACTCAGGTTAGCATATCCCGCTTTGTCATAGAACAATGGGGAATCGCCATCAAAGATGGATTGGTGAACGTGCATTCCGCTACCATTATCACCGAACAATGGTTTTGGCATGAATGTTGCTACTTTGCCATATTGACGTGCAGTGTTGTGCACGATGTATTTGTATGCAAGCAGGTTATCTGCTGTTTTCTTCAGTGTATCAAAACGGAAGTTGATTTCGGCTTGACCCGCTGTCGCCACTTCATGGTGATGACGCTCGATTGACAGGCCAGCTTCTTCCAAAAGGCGACACATTTCGCTACGAATATCTTGTTGTGTATCCACTGGTGCTACTGGAACATATCCGCCTTTAGTACGAACTTTGAAGCCCAGGTTTCCGCCTTCTTCCTGACGGTTGGTATTCCAAGAAGCTTCTTCTGAATCTACGAAGTAGGAAGAGCTGTTCGTGCCGCTCTCATAACGAACATCGTCGAAGATGAAGAACTCGGATTCAGGTGCGAAGAATGCTGTTGTACCTACGCCGCTTTCTTGCAGGAAAGCTTCTGCTTTAACAGCGATACTACGTGGGTCACGCTCATAACGCTCGCCATCCGGAGTGAAGATATCACACATAACATTCAATGTAGGGTGTGCAGTGAACGGATCGACATAAGTCGCTTCAGGGTCTGGCATCATAACCATATCGGACTCTTCAATTCCGCGGAAACCTTGGATAGAAGAACCGTCAAAAGCTACTCCATTTACGAACGTGTCTGCATCAACAGCCGAAGCTGGCAACGAGATGTGATGTGCACGACCAGCTAAATCTACAAAACGAAAATCTACCCACTCGATGTTGTTCTCTTGAATTGATTTCAATACGTTTTCAACCGACATGTATTCGTCCTCCCAAATATTCCGAACATTAAACAACCCCACTAAGAAAATGTCTAAATTCGAATTTTTTTCTGTCGTCATTATAAATTTTAAAACATGACATCGTCAATACTTATGTAAGGTATTTTTTGAAGGGATGTTAGATATACTCACACTTTATAAATAACAAAAATTCATATAACAACTATTTTTATATACATTTAACTGGTTTAATGCGGTAAAGCGACCCCTATTTTAACCTAAATCATGGGAAAAACTTCACATCATAAATGTTTCTTATCACTATTGATTAATAAATACGTTCAAAACTGCAAAATATGCAAAAAACCGAGCATCTATCTGATTCCGTTGCAATGAACGAGATCAGAGGAGATGCCCGGATGATGATCCAGACCTTGACTATGAAATTCTTATTACACGCCTACACGTGCCGGGAAAAATTCTGCTGGTTGTTTGGCTGTGCTGAATGATTTACCCACGATTGGTGCCAATTTCTCCAGATCCTGCAACAGGTTAGCGAATTGGTCAGGGAACAAGGATTGCACACCGTCTCCTGTCATGGAGTTATCCGGATCGGTATGCATTTCAATGATCAGGCCATTGGCACCCGCAGCAACGGAAGCTTTTGTCATCGGTTCCACCAGTTCACGTCGTCCAGTACCATGGCTCGGGTCAGAAATAACCGGCAAATGGCTCAGAGACTGGAGAACAGGGATCGCTGACAGATCCAGCGTATTCCGTGTGTAGGATTCAAATGTACGAATACCACGTTCACACAGCATAACATTTGGGTTACCACCCGCAAGAATGTATTCAGCCGCATTCAACAATTCATCGTATGTCGCACTGAAACCACGTTTCAACAATACCGGTTTGCCACACTCGCCCAATTTGCGGAGCAGGTCAAAGTTCTGCATGTTACGTGTACCTACTTGCAGAATATCTGCGTACTCGGCGCAAATATCCACATACTCAGGTGTCATGACTTCTGTGATGGTCAGCAGATCATGTTTCTTGCCTGCTTCCGCCATCATGATCAATCCCTCTACGCCCGTTCCCTGGAAGCTGTAAGGACCCGTACGAGGCTTAAATGCTCCCCCACGCAACACTTGCCCACCAGCAGCTTTCACAAGCCCGGCAATCTCATCAATCTGTGCAGCGGATTCAACCGCACATGGTCCGCCCATGACAACAAGTTCTTTTCCGCCGATATCTACACCTTTGATGGAGATCACCGTATCTTCCGGATGGAAGTCGCGGCTTGCCAATTTGTAAGACTTCGAGATTTTAACGACATTCTCGACACCTTTCATTTGGCGAAGATGCTCTTGCATTTTAGGTTCAACTTTACCAATCAAACCAATGATAGTTCGATCCTTTCCGCGAGAGATATGCACCTGAAGCCCTTCTTTTTCAATAACTGCAACGATATCCTGAATCTGTTCCTCCGGTGTAGCCTTGCCTGCAATAACGATCATATTAATTCCCATCCTTCCTTGTATGAGAGCACAATCATTTCTTAACGTGCGTCTGATTAAATATAAAAACTCTGTCATGCTTAAACGCTTGTTCGCTTTTAAGCTTTTATCCGTTAAAGTGAATATACCATAGTTATCTGATTGCGTCAAGGTACACATTCCTTATCCATATACTAAAAGAATCCTGCTCCACAGGCTCCGACATTCGGATCTGCATAACAGGATTCTTCTAATTCACATCTCGTTTTTAATTCACATACACTTACTTTTACATTTCCTTTGCCCTAAGGTGTACGTGTTTTTTCTCTAACTGGAGGCAGCAGTTTGCTCATGTTCACGGTACGTTTGATCTCCCACGTCTCCGGCTTGTCATGTTCATACTGCTCCAGGTAAAGGATGACTTCCTTCGTAATCGGTGTTGGTGTTGATGCACCCGAAGTAACCGCCACCTTATTTACACCTTTCAGCCATTCTTGCTGAATCTCGGAAACATCAGATACACGGTAGGCCGTAACACCCGCAATCTCCTCCGACACTTGTGCCAGACGGTTAGAGTTATTGCTGCGAGGATCACCCACCACGATAACCAGGTCCGATTGACCTGCCTGTTCCGCAACAGCTTCCTGACGAACCTGAGTTGCGAGGCAAATCTCATTATGAATCTCTGCGCCCGGAAACTTCTCCAGCAGACGGCTCATAATGTGTTTGATATCCCACTGGCTCATCGTTGTCTGATTTGTAATAAGGATTTTGCCTGGAGATACGTTCAGCTCTTCGATCTCTTCTTCCTTCTCGATCAGATGAACGAGATCTGGTGCAACACCTACGGCACCTTCTGGTTCAGGGTGATTCTTTTTGCCGATATAGATGATCTGATAACCTTCTGCCGTCTTCTCCCGAATGAGATCATGGGTCTTGGTGACATCAGGGCATGTTGCATCCACTGTTGTCAACCCTTTATCCCGTGCCAGCTTACGCACTTCAGGAGATACACCATGAGCTGTGAAAATAATCGTGCCACTCTCCACTTGGCTCAAAATATCCATCCGGTTCGGACCATCCAATGTAATAATACCTTCATCTTCAAAGGAATCCGTCACATGTTGGTTATGCACAATCATACCCAATATATAAATAGGTCGTGGTAAATCCAGATTGCGTGCCGCTTGACGCGCGAGCACCATCGCATCCACAACGCCGTAACAATATCCCCGCGGCGAAATTCGTAGTACTTCCACTTGGTTGCCACCCGCTTTCTTTCTCGGCAACGTTGCCGATGTAATTGCAGTCCTGTCTATTATACCTTTATTCGATAGGCGGAGCAAAGACAACCGGCAACCAGATAATAAAGGTGGTTCCTTCTCCACGTCTGGTCACAACCTCAACCGATCCATGGTGTTCCTCAATAATCCACTTCGCAATTGAAAGTCCCAGACCGATGCCCGGTGTAGCCCCACGGGATTCATCTGCCCGATAGAAACGATCAAAGATGAACGGCACTTCGTCCCGATCCATCCCAATACCGGTGTCGCTAATGCGTAGTCCCACCTGGCCCTTGTATAATACGGCATCCAGCGTCACAGAGCCTTCAGGTGTGTATTTAAACGCATTTTCGATGAAAATAAACAGCATCTGTTGCAGATAGTCCTTGCTACCGTTCACATAAATGCCGTTAAGGATGGAAAAGTCTCCTGGAAGCCAGTCTGCCTGACGATCCAGAAATTGTGCTCTGCGTGCCACTTCCTGTACGAGTATCTGCAACGGGATCGGATTCAGTTCAATTTTCTGACCCGTATCCGCTCTCGCCAGCGATAACATGTCGCTGATCAGCCTGCTCATACGTTTTCCCTCGTCCGCCATGTCTTCAATGGCTTCCAGCGACATTTGTTTGACAGTCTCCTCATCCAGATTCGGTCGGTCGGTTCCCTCCTGATCCCACAGCTTCTTCAGGAAGTCTACGTTCCCGCGAATGGTGGTCAGCGGCGTACGCAGTTCATGCGATGCATCGGATACAAAGCGGCGCTGGGCAGCATTCGTCTCCTCCAAACCACGGAATGACAATTCTGTACGTTCAAGCATATTATTCACCGTTTCAATCAGACGACCAATCTCATCCTTCGGCCCGGCATATTGAATACGTACACTTAAGTCATCTCCAGATTGAATCTGATTGGCGGCATCAATGACAGTCACGAGCGGACGCATCGACTTGCGAGCCAAGACGAGACCTGAGGTAATAGCGAGGGCCATCGCTACAAGCCAGCCAAAAACCAAAATATTAAGCAACGCCTCCAGCAATCGCTCCTGTGAACTTACATTGGCTCCTACCTGAAGAATCCCACGTACTTCATTGGTTCCCTGAAGAGAAAGAGGGAGCTGATTCACCAGAAACGGCGTTCCATCCACATAGATCTTGGATATGCCTCGCTCTTTAAGTATCTCATTGGCTTTTAATACCGGAAACTGAATCTGCAGTTTCTCCATATTACCCGAAATTCTGCCTGAGCGACTCTGATAATCCCAGAGTTGAATATAGATTTGTGCCTCCTGAAGCTGACTCTCTGTAAAGGGGTCCAGATCCAACGACTGTGAAAGAGGATTAACACCAATCTGCTCCGTAATCCGGGTACTCTTCACTTTCAGTTGCTGTTCGACTTCCTGATAAGAGTTAAAATACACAAAGGCATAGATTACAACGCCCCAAAAGATAAGAACAGCCGCCAAAATGCCAGAATACCATGCGGTTAGTCTTAACCGGATGGACATATCAGGAGTCACCTCTCAGGATATAGCCGGCTCCCCGGATGGTCTGGATTAGACGTTTGCCACCGTATTCTTCGGTCTTCTGTCTGAGCATGGCAATGTACACTTCAAGCACGTTAGACTCACCGCTGTAATCATAACCCCAGATTTTATCCATAATCAGATCACGGGAAAGTACCCGTCTTGGATTTTGCATGAACAGATTCAACAGTTCAAATTCTTTGGCAGTCAGCTCCAGACGCTGCCCATCTCGCAATACTTCACGTGAGTCATTGTCCAAAATGATATCTTCATACATTAAGCGGTTGTCCGGCGTGCCCGCACTATCTGACTTGCGGCGCAGCAATGCCCGGACACGTGCCAATAATTCTTCCAGCGCAAAAGGTTTTACAAGGTAGTCATCGGCTCCTGTGTCCAGGCCGGTCACCCGGCTCTGTACTTCATCCTTGGCCGTCAGCATCAGCACAGGCACTTTGCTGCCTGCTTCTCTCAATCTGCGACATACCTCAAATCCGTCAATCTGCGGCATCATCACATCCAGCACAACGATGTCCGGCTCCTTGTCCATCAGTTTGCTGAGGCCTTCGGCTCCATTGGAAGCCGTCTGTACCTCATATCCTTCAAAAGCCAGCCCCCGGCGGAGCATGGATACAATTTTTTCGTCATCATCCACAATCAAAATAGTTGAGCGCATGGTGGTCTTTCTCCTTTATCCTAACGTTTTATCCCATTGTAACAGGCAGAAGCACAATCTGCATCTTCAAGTAGGCGTCTCCAACCCGTCCTGGTCCATTGTAACTCTGCTTCATCAGGGCAAAAAAAACGGAAGGGCCTTCAAACCCTTCCGTTCTGTCAATCCTTACCTGATATTTATGGTTGCTGCTGTTGTGTATCTGTTGTTTGTGAAGTATCAAAATCATTTTTGTTACCGATTTTGATTTTCAGATCCATTTTCTTACCATCACGTACCACGTTTAATGTCACTTCACTGCCGATTTCCTGTTTCTTGATGAAATCAATCAGATCTTGACTTGTCGCGTACGGCGTACCATTGGCACCTGTGATGATGTCATATGCACGGAGATCTGCTTGGTAAGCTGGTGATTGAAAGATCGTGCTGGCTACAACTGAACCTTCGGTAACGTCTGTTCCCATTTGTTTAGCAACTTCAGGCGTAAGAGCCATCAGAGATGCACCGATAAAGGGTACTGGCTCTTTGGGAACTTCTTTGTTCTCTTTAAGATATTTAACGGCTTCAGAAATGACGCTCGACGGGATTGCAAAACCAATCCCCTGTGCATCTGCGCTTACTGCAACGTTCATTCCGATAACTTCCCCATTCAGGTTAAGCAACGGACCACCGGAGTTACCCGGATTAATCGAAGCATCTGTTTGCAGCAAATGGCTGTACTCACGTGTTTTTCCTGTTTCTTCATCTGGAATGCTGATCGTACGTTCTTTGGCACTCAGTACACCTGCTGTAACCGTGTGTTCGAATCCTTCCGGGTTACCAATAGCTACAAGCCATTCACCGACTTGAGTACTGTTGGAATCACCCAGTGGAGCTACAGGGAACGCATCGTCACCACTGTTTTTCTCAATTTTCAATACAGCCAAATCCAGATCAAAGCTGCTTCCCAGCAATTTAGCCTCATAAGGCTTGCTGTTGTTCTCCAGGGTTACCTGGATTACATCTGCACCCTGAACAACGTGTTGGTTCGTCAGGATATATCCTTCTTTGTCAAAAATGAATCCGGAACCAATGCCCATAGGCACAAGCTGATTACCGCTTTGTGGTTGCTGGCTTTGGCCTTGATTGCCTTCCGTTCCGCCCCCATTACCAAAGAAGTATTGGTACAGCGGATCACTTGTATTTGATCCACCCTGACCTAATCCTGTGCGTGAGGACTGCTTCGCGAGTGTTTCGATTTTGACGACAGCCGGACTTGTACTTGTTACTACGGAAGACACATCTTCTTTGCCTGTTGGCAGTAATGACGCTGTGACATTGTTGCCTCCGCCTGTGTTTGTGGACGCTTCCTGTCCTGAACTTTGATTGTCCGTGTTCGTAAGTGCCGTCTCCGGTGTGAACATGTTTGTTCTGTCAGCTGTGTACATGAGAACGGTGATGACCAGCATACCGGCAATAAAGGAAAATAGAAGTGATCTTACGGAAGAACGCGGTTTGCGGTTATTATAGTTCCAGTTGCCTTTGCCGCCATTCCCTTGATCTCCACCGTTACCTGAGCCGTTTCCACCGCCTGCTGATGATCTTTTCGCTTGTTCAGATGATTCACTATTATAGTAAGTAGGTACGGGTCTCACCGGATCAGGTTTTGTAATCTCTACATTTCCTTCTTCACGCTGATTAGTGCTTCCCATGTGATTTGCTGTATCTTCCTGATTCACGGACTGAAAAGGTCCATAAGAATAATAATAGGAGGATTCGTCCGTTCCGGAAGAATTGCGATTCTCCGTTTGTTTGGTTTCGTTTTCCTCGTCTTGACGGTTCGATCTATAGTTGCGTTCGTCCATGCCTCTCTACCTCCCAATCTCTTATTCCCAAGAGATATTCTTTAACTGTCCTTATTTTGTACTTTAAACCTTAACCGTACCTTAAAAACAATTAAAAAGGAGATAAAAGCACGTAAGAATAGACTCTTTTCCCCGTCACGACAGCATTTTACCCTTTCGTTTTCACCCAACCCTGACGATGCGCATAGATGGCCAATTGTGTACGATCATCCATCTCACATTTCATCAGCAGGTTACTCACATGTGTTTTGACGGTTTTGATACTGATATGTAATTCTTCTCCAATGTCTTTGTTGGTCTTCCCCTCTGCAATAAGCAGCAGCACTTCCTTCTCCCGTTCAGTCAGACCCGATTCACTCTCTCTCGCTGTACGTTGTCTGATTCCCCGGGTTAACGCCTGCGACACATCACCTGTCATAACAGGCATGCCTCTATAGGCCCCTTGCAGAGCATAGATCAGTTCTTCAGCAGAGACTGTCTTCAGTACATAACTTACCGCACCCGCTTCAATCGCTTGCACAACCAGATCATCCTCCAGGAAACTGGTGAGCATCACAATTTTCATCCCTGGAAATTCAGTCATGATGGCTTTTGTTGCTTCAGCGCCATTCATTATCGGCATCATGAGATCCATTAAAATCAGGTCCGGCATTTCACTATCATTTAACTTACGCAACTGATCAAGCGCATCCTGCCCATGGCCCGCTTCTCCCATCACATGAAAAGTAGGTTCCAGCATCAGATATGTTTTCAACCCCATGCGCACCATATCATGGTCATCCACAATCATCACGTTTACTTTACCACTCATTCCGTCTCCCCCTCTGGTTCACTCAGGAACGTTCGGGAATTTCGGGATCAATACCCGCACCGTCGTTCCCGCTCCCGGTTTCGATATAATCTGAACTTGCCCCCCAAGCTTCTCCGCCCGTTCACGCATGGTAGATAACCCGTATGAACCCGGACGCTCCGCTTGCTGTAAAAATCCCTGACCATCATCGCTGATGCTCATGCTGATCTGATGTTCACTCTCCCGTATGGACAGACTAACCACTCCCGCCTCTGCATGCTTCACAACATTGGCAACTGCCTCCTGAATAACAAGAAACAGCTGGTGCTCAATGGCATCCGAGATTCCGCCATCCAGTTCCAGCTCTTTCACACCTTTAAGACCATTCTGCCTGCAATAATCAGGAAACCAGCTATCCAGTGCTGCGGTGAGGTCACGCCCTTCCAGCTCCACCGGTCGAAGTTGGGCAATCAGTCCTCGCATCTGACGCTGTGCAATATGTGACATCTGGATCAACTGGTCCAGTACTTTACCACCATGTTCAGGATTCATCTCCAGCAGACGAGGTAAGGACGAAGCCGACATATGCATGGCAAACAGCTGCTGGCTAACCGTGTCATGGAGGTCCCTTGCCATTCGTTTACGCTCTTCAAGCACAGCCCGCTCCGAGGCTTGCTCCTTCTCAATGACTTCCTGCTCACCGAGGCGCTGAAGCAGTCTCATCTTTTTCTCAATCGAATCCATCATGACATTGAACTCCTGATAGACACGACCAAACGAAGCGTCATCCGCTTCAGGCATGCGCACCGCCAGATTACCCTTGGATACTTTCAACATGTTGAGATCAAGCAGGTCGATCTTGCGTTGGAGTCGTAATGCAGCGATATATCCGGTGATAACGGTGGCCAGCACAACAACGGCAACATAGGTCCATGCCCGCTGACGACCAGCCCCCATCAACACCTCTCCATACAATAGATAGAATCCGCCCAGCGTAATCAGACCAGTTAGCGCAAAATACATCATCAGTTCCCATTTATTGGCCTTGAGAATTGTTCGAATCATGCGTTAACCCACCTTATTCACTTTGACGTCTCCGATAAACACACTTACAATAATCCGTACCTTTTTGCTTGCTTCATGGTAATGGGCAGTTTCAGCCTGGGCACTACTCAGGAATCCGCCGCGTTTCTGGTTCAACAGTGACATATCTCCAATGAAGGAATTTGTCGTTACCGTCACACCCAGATCCATATCTTCTGGAACAAATACTTTCACATCCCCAATAAATGAAGAAATGACAATCTTAGTCTCACCGTATGGAATCTGTGCTTTGGTCAAATCAATTACGGTATCTCCGATAAAAGCCGAGATGTTCATTGGTTTCAACGAGAACACTTCCTGCCCCATGTACAGATCACCGATGAACGCCGATTTGTTAATGGTATTGCCACTGCCATAATCCCCATAACCATTTCCGTAGCCATCATCATAATTTTCTCCATATTCGGTGTCGTTAGAGTTGTACGATTGATGTTTCTTCTTATACTGTTGCCCTTGTGATGATGAATCCGTTGATCCTGTGAAATGAGGGCCATGTGCATCGTTCTTCTGTTCCTGTTTTGGTTTGCCAAATGTTTTCTCGAACTGTTCGTCAAACGACGACGGCATCTCCAGATCCTCAGGAGATAACGGTTTATAAGGTTGCTCAGGTGCTGGAGGTGGCTGCATCTTGTCATGATGTTTCCGATCACGACGTCGTGGCCCAATAAGTACAAACAATCCTCCGCCAATCAGCATAACCGGGATCAGATAACGAATGAACTCCCCCATGGAGTAATCAATCCATCCCAGGTTACGGGCAAGAAAGTAACCACCGATCGCCAGTACAATTACTGGTCCAATAAAGGTGTAACCCCCGTTGCGACGAATCTCGGATATTCCTTTGACCCCCCACCAGATTAGAAATAACGGCCAATATGTTCTGAAAATATATCCTACATCAATGTCATATCCCAATTGTCTGAACAAGATCATCGCACCAATAGCAATAAGAGGTATGCCAACCCACCAGCGGTCACGCGTCGATCGTTTCATCGCTCATGTCTCCTTTGTCTGTATTATGTATCCAGTGTAACTCAGACAAGACAATGAGAACAGCGGCGGCAGATGGAATTCATCTCGGTCTCGAGACTGAGATGAGAGGATATTAATGTAAAAAAACTCCCATATGTAAAACACCCCGGAGCTGCTGCTCCAGGGTGCTGAATCATCATTTGATTAATGAATCTTCAATTATTTTTTGTATTTTGATGCTTTGCCTTGACCTTGGCCAGTTTGGCCTGTGTTTTCTACACCGAACTCGGCATTGTATTTTTCATCAGGTGTTTGGAAATTATCTTGTACTTTGTTTTGAGCGGATTGCTTCACTTTTGCTGCTGCATTCTCTTCTCCAAACTCTGCATTGTACTTCTCGTTTGGCGTTTGGTACCCTTGTGATTTTTTAGCCACAACGAATCACCTCTCTCTTCATATTTACGATGCATTGCTGCACCGCGGGGTTCGTCCCCAGTCAGTATTATGTGAAGAGAGCACTTCAGTTATTCATGTGACCATGAAATTATATGGCCTTGTCCAACCAAGAATCCGGTACAGATTTGTACACATCAATCGCATCGGCCAACTCGCTGAGCATCTTTTCTGTGCATTTCCCAGCGCCTTGCCTGATCACCTGTACCTCCACATCCTTTTTGCCCCACTCTTTGTACACTTGCTTGGTTGTCGGGAAATACAGATCAATTTTATTACCTTTGATCGCTGAACCCGTATCTGCAACAATTCCGTAACCATAGCCTGGAATATACAGAATGGAACCCATTGGGAACAACTTCGGATCAGCTGCAATCGTGGAAACTGTTTCTTTATCACGACGTACTTTGACACCGGAATACGTAATTCCGTATTGAGGATGTTTGGGTCCTTTTCCTGTAGACTCCACACCTGCCGTATATCCCGTTGCTGTAACCTTTTGTGTACCCAGGATTTGTTCTGAACGCGGAGCAAGCACCGGCATAGACGGATCTGCCACTTGTTTCTCAGGAAGCTCAGGTCTTGGAATGACCATTGGTTGTGGTGACCACAATAAAGCCATATACACCATCGTTGTCAGCTGAGCCTCATCGCTGTATTGATGGCTGACCTGTTCTGGAAATTCTTGATCAGACTTGCTCGAAGTTTCAATAATTGGACCTTCAATGCCGCTGCTCTGACTCTCGACATGCAGTACTGTACTTTCCTCTTCAAATGTATAGGCATCCGCCTGATTCAGGTTAATCATCATCCCGGCGAATATCACACAGCCAACCAATAAACCCCGTATATGTTTCTTTTGAATTGAGAATTGCTTTTTCATTGTATAACCTCCCCCTCACTGCAAAGGTTTTCCAAAAAGCAATTAATCTATACTTTTTACTGCAAACACTACGAAAAAACGCCTGAATAACATAGGTCAATCCCATGTTATCCAGGCGTTATGCAGAGTGATCAGCGCAACTTATGCACTGGTTATCTGATAAATCATTTGTTCATTTATACCAAACGTGTTGCAATTTCTTCTTTCAATTGAGCGATAATTTCATCGACCGGTTTCATGCCCAGATCGCCTTCTCCACGCTTACGCACGGATACGGCTTCTGCATTACGCTCATTCTCACCAACAACAAACATATAAGGCATTTTCTCAAGCTGCGCCTCACGGATTTTATATCCAAGCTTCTCGTTCCGCAGATCGGCTTCAGCAGAGATTCCCGCACGTTTCAGCTTCGCTTCCACTTCACGCGCATAATCGTCGAAGTTTCCGGATACCGGAATCACTTTCGCCTGAACCGGAGACAACCACAGCGGGAAGGCTCCTGCAAAGTTCTCCAGCAAGAATGCAGTGAAACGTTCCATTGTACTAATTACCCCGCGGTGAATAACGACCGGACGATGTTTCTGTCCGTCATCTCCCACATATTCAAGTTCAAAGCGCTCAGGCAACAGGAAGTCCAGTTGAACTGTAGACAATGTCTCTTCTTTGCCCAGGGCTGTTTTGATCTGTACATCCAGCTTCGGACCGTAGAACGCCGCTTCACCTTCAGCTTCATAGAAAGGAAGGTCAAGCTCTTCCACAACTTCACGCAGCATGCGTTGGGACATCTCCCACATCTCGTCGTTCTGGAAGTATTTCTCGGTATCCTTCGGATCACGATAGGACAGACGGAAACGGTATTCGTTGATACCGAAATCCTTATAGACTGTTTGAATCAACTCGATAACACGAGCGAACTCTTCTTTGATCTGATCCGGGCGTGCAAAAATGTGTGAGTCGTTCAGAGTCATTGCACGTACACGATGCAGACCTGTTAACGCCCCCGACATTTCATAACGGTGCATCATTCCAAGCTCCGCAATACGGATCGGCAGATCACGGTAGCTGTGCATGCTGGACTTGTACACCATCATATGGTGAGGACAGTTCATTGGACGGAGAACAAGTTCCTCGTTATCCATTACCATTTTCGGGAACATATCATCCTGGTAGTGCTCCCAGTGTCCAGATGTTTTGTACAATTCCACGTTACCCAGAACAGGTGTGTATACATGCTGGTATCCCAGGCTTTCTTCCAGATCCACAATATAACGCTCCAGAGTACGGCGCAGCTTCGCACCGTTAGGCAACCAGATTGGCAGGCCTTGGCCGACCAGTTGGGAGAATGTGAACATTTCGAGCTCTTTACCGAGCTTACGGTGATCCCGTTTGCGAGCTTCTTCGAGGAAGTGCAAATGCTCGTCCAGCTGTGCTTTTTTCACAAAAGCCGTACCATAGATACGTTGAAGCATTTTGTTTTTGCTATCTCCACGCCAGTAAGCACCCGCGACATTCATCAGTTTGAACACTTTGATTTTGCTAGTTGATGGTACGTGAGGGCCACGACACAAGTCGAAGAATTCACCTTGCTCATAAATCGTAATCACGCTGTCCGCTGGCAAATCACGAATCAACTCAAGTTTGTAAGGATCGCCCACTTCTTCGAACGTTTTGATCGCGTCCTCGCGGCTAACTTCCTTACGTACAATTGGCAAGTTCTCGTTCACAATACGTTCCATTTCCTTCTCGATCTTTTGCAGATCTTCAGGATTGAGCGCATGTTCGAGGTCCATATCATAGTAGAAACCATCTTCAATGACAGGGCCGATACCGAGGCGTACCTCTTGGTTACCATATAAACGTTTCACTGCTTGAGCCATCAAGTGAGCTGTACTATGACGCATCACTTCAAGTCCTTCTGGTGAATCCAGAGTTACGATCTCCACCAATGCTCCCTCATGAAGTGTTGTGGACAAGTCCACCACGATACCATCCAGCTTGCCGGCTACGGCATTTTTGCGCAATCCGCTGCTAATTGAAGCGGCTACGTCCTCAATGCTGCTGCCATCCGCGTACTCACGTACCGAACCATCCGGTAATTTAATGTTCACTGCCATTTGTCTCATTCCTCCTGTTAATGTAACCTTTGTGTCTAGATATTTATGGACTGATTATCTATTGCTATTCCAGTCATTTTGCAAAGGAACGCAAAAAACACCCGTCCCGGCAAAGGGACGAGTGATATATACTCGTGGTTCCACCCTAATTCAGCTGATTCATCCATATTCAGAAATACAGCCCTCATTGGCATGACGATAACGGGCATGACCCGGCAGATCCTTACTCGCGGATAATCCCCAATAAAGGCGATATTCTAACTCCACTTTCAAAATTGCAGCTATAAAGGGGTAAACCATACGTGATATCAGGAGGAAATTTCAGCCTAGGTTCCTCTCTCTGCACCGATCTTGCGTGTGGTTGTTGTCTTTGTCAACGCTTTTGGTTCAATGGTTCACATGAAAAATTCATGGATCAACAGTTATTATAATTGCCGAGATCACTTGCGTCAAGACCTGTCAACAATCCTGAGCGCAGCACTTCGCATTCCGGGCAATGATGACATATTTGCACTTTGTCTTCAAAGATCTGGCATATGGTCGAGATGATTGGCAGATCCGGGGTGCGTGTATGGAGCATGACCTTCTCAGGAGAGATCGAGATGAGTGTACTTACAATCATATCTTCAATATCCATCTCCAGTTCCAGACCCGGCATTTCCACAACGACCTGTTCATCCTTTTGCACGGGTAACAGATTAAGTCCAGCATCCAGGACCTGGAACTCATGCATTCCCTTGTGTACAAGATGAACCAGAGGTACTTTGGCTTCTTGAAAAAACACAAAATATTTCAACAGCCCCATAAACTCTTCATACTGCCGATCCATCCAGAACTCATCGAGCGCATACTCCACTAATTCCTGAAGCTCCTGCTTATATGGCCGTATGCGGAAGTTGATAATGCCTTCAAGGTGAAAAAAGTGAACATCCTCCAGGTCCTGCCGTAATCCACTGGCTAACGTAGTACGGCGACGCTCCCGAAGTCCGGGCTGATCCAAATCACCATTTAATAGAAGTGGCATGCAGATTCGATTGACCTTCTCCACCTCATGCTCATCCATGACAGAACACGCCTTGGCGATCATATCCTCCACCATGCTCCGTTCTTGTGTCTCCATAATGAAGTCGGCGAGTCCAAGGGAGAGCAGATCACTGATCCGGGGAAGCCATTGCTGGAAGTCTTCGTGATTCTCATTCCCTCTGCACACCCAGGTTGCTCTTCCATCATTATGTTTGAAGGTGAGCCGAAATCCTCTTTTACTTATATGTAAACCTTTGGTTTTTTCCTTGACACAACGATAAAATTGAGCCGCTTCCTCTTGCCCGGATACATCGGTCCATACAGCAAACAGTTCCACAAGAATCACTCCTTTCCTTCCTGTTCAAAGTATATGGCAAGGCCGATGGGGATATACGAAGCGGATTGATGGAAAGCGTGTCATGATTTCTCAGTATATTATGAAGAGGTTTGGAGTTAAGACAAAAATGTGTTATTATTTTAATAACAGTATGTTTCACGGGAAAGGAGGGAAGCCAAAATGAGACAACAACCTAGATTACTCCACTACACTATCATTATCATTTTGTGCGTTTTTCAAGCCTTGTGCTTCCCTATTCCGATGCAGTCCGAATCTGCCGTTGGGGTGTCTGTAGAAGCAACTTCCAACAAGGAAGTGCTGTTGCAAATACCCGAATCCCAGCAGAAACCCGTCATTCGCAAATATCCACAAGTTATGTCCAAGCTGATTGCGGTTACGCATAATAAGCCTGTCTTTCTTGTCCTCGCATTGTTATTGATGCTGCGAATCCCTACAACGGGTCTGTCCTTTAAACCGTGGTATTGTCTGTTTAAACGCAGATTATTTCTGCTACCTATTAAGTTTACCAGCATGTATGTATCCCTCACCCCTATAGCACCAAAATACGTGAACGCTCTTCACTAGCCGTTACGACGTATTTACAGGTTGCTTTTGCATGAAGACACCTCTGTAATTAAAGACGGTGCGCTTGTGCATAACTTATAACCCTTTTAGCACACGTTAGATAAACCCATGTTTATGACAGTACCTGTTTTTGTTGTACCCACACCGACAAATTCAAATCATATGGCTGTGTCAGGAATTTCTGGCTCTGTTTACCCGCATCTTTTGATGTTCCCTTGAGCAGCAGATTAATCATTTTCGGGAAATAAGCCTGTCTTCTATGGCCAGCCCCTAATTATAAGGAGGCAACAATCCATGGATGTACGCGAAACAGACTTGCCGGGAATCGGCAAAAAATTTCAGATTGAAACAAGCAGCGGTGATAAAATTGTCATTATTATTCACGATGACGGTCGCCGGGAAATGTACCACTTCGAGTATGATGATCCCGATCAAAGCATCTCGATGATCACACTTGACGATTACGAAGCACGACAGATTGCTGCTATTGTTGGCGGATTAACTTACAAACCAAAACAGCTTGAAAATATTGAAGTAACGTTTGACGACCTGATTATCGAGTGGTACAAAATCGAACCATCCTTCGGAAGTATCGGTAAATCCATCGGTGAATTGGACGTACGTCAAAACTCTGGGGCAACGGTTATCGCCGTTGTAGAGAAAAATCACAAAAAACATATCAGCCCAGGTCCGGAGGTAGTTATCAGTGCAGAATCCACGGTGGTAGCCGTTGGCGAACGCAATCAGCAGAAACTGTTTAAATCCCTCCTCCTGACTGGAAGGGGGTAAATAGATGGATCATTTGATATTCGAAGTAGGTCTGGCCCTTGTGCTCATTGCAGCAGCCGGCCTTTTATCGGCAAAACTAAGATTTTCGGTCGTTCCATTTTATATTCTGATCGGGATGGCCGTTGGGCCACATGCCATGAAAATCTGGCATCTGGACTTCCGTTTTATTGAGAGTCAGCCTTTTATTGAATTTATGGGTCGGATCGGTATCCTGTTCCTTCTCTTCTACCTTGGACTTGAATTCTCGGTAGGTCGTTTAATTAAATCGGGTCGCTCTATTGCAGTTGGCGGCTCGATCTACATCGGCATTAACTTTACCCTGGGATTAATATTCGGTTTTGTGTCCGGTTTCCCAGTTGCTGAAGCACTTATTATCGCAGGTATAACTACCATCTCTTCCAGTGCCATTGTGGCCAAGGTACTCGTTGATTTGAAACGAACGGCCAACCCGGAAACAGAGATGATATTGGGTATTATTATGTTCGAAGATGTATTCCTCGCTGTATATATCTCGATCTTGTCCGGACTTGTGCTTAGTGATTCATCCTCCATCGGAGGCGTCATCATGTCTGCACTTATTGCCCTCGGATTCATGCTTATCGTGATTATCCTTGGACGCAAAGCAACACCGCTACTAAACAAATTGCTTAAAATTCGATCGAATGAGCTATTCTCTCTCGTTGTATTTGGAGCCTTGTTCCTGGTAGCTGGTTTCTCTGAAACTATTCATGTTGCCGAAGCGATTGGTGCATTACTGGTTGGTCTGGTGCTTGCTGAAACAGAACACGCGAAACGGATTGAGCACTTGATTCTACCGTTCCGTGACTTCTTCGGAGCAATCTTCTTCTTCAGCTTTGGATTGTCCATTGATCCGTTGTCCTTGGGTGGCGATGCCGTATGGTTAGCTCTGATTGCAGTTGTTATTACATTGTTCGGTAACTTCCTGGCGGGTATGCTGGCCGGGCGCAGTGCAGGACTATCACCCAAAGCATCGGCGAATATTGGATTAACCATTGTGTCACGGGGTGAGTTTTCCATCATCTTGGCCAACATGGGTAAAGCCGGGGGACTGTTGCCAATGATTCAACCGTTTGCCGCGCTGTATGTCCTAATTCTGGCCATTCTGGGTCCTTTATTAACCAAAGAGTCCAAACATGTATTCCGTTTATTGGATAAAATATTCAAGTTCAAAGATCCTCGGAAAAAGAAAGAAGAACCAAAGGTTCTGCAGAAAGAAGGATAATCCCTATGTCTGGTCAGAACAGACATACTAATGTACTTCGCGGCTCTTACGCCGATCTTTCTGTGACTAACCCAGGGAGAATGGCTCGAAAGCCGCACTAAGGAGGATGACCTATGAAAGCACCTCTGATATCGGCTAATCCGGTGCCAAACACCGCCAAGACCAGGATATCGTCTACCCGCCGCTGGTTAAACCTGTTTCTCGTTATTGCGGGCGGAATTCTGGCCTCCGTGGGACTTGAATTGTTCTTACACCCCAATAAAATTATTATTGGAGGCATTACAGGCATTTCCTCACTCTTCGCCCACTGGACCGAAATGAGGATTGGTTTGTTCCTATTTTTATTCAATGTTCCGTTTATATTTCTGTCTTACAAGATTGTGCAGAAGAAATTTGTACTGGTTACTGTTCTAGGTCTGGTTGTCTTTTCGATCGGTGCCATTGTGCTTCATCCCATGCCGCCACTTGTAGAGCATCCGCTGGCTGCCGCCATGTTTGGCGGATTATGCCTCGGACTCGGAATTGGACTCGTCGTGCGGTATGGCGGGACACTGGATACGCTGGAAATCGGTGATCCGTCTTCCCGCCCACCTGAACGTGTGTTTAGTGGAAAACGGATGCTTATCGAAAAAATAATCATGCTGCTTAACTTGTTGATACTCACAGCCGCTGGTGTTGTCTTTGGCTGGGACCAAGCGATGTATTCCGTAATCGCCTACCTTATTGCTTATGAAATGGTGTACATTGCGTTCAGGGGCTTCTCTTCCAAACGCAAAGTATGCATTTTGACTACACAAAGCTCTCAAGTTGAAAAAGCTGTACGCAAACGGCTGCGCCGTGAACCTGGAATTCTGGAAGCCACTTCTGACTCAACACAACTCGCGATGGCGGAAGGATGGATCAGGCAAATCCCGGGTGCACTTTATTATGAGGTACATGTACTGGAGATGATCTGGTTGAAGTCCATTGTGCGTCACATTGATCCACATGCGGGTATTGTGACAAATCCGGAAAAATAAAAAAACGCTCTCTTACCCTATGGATGGACAGTATTGTCCACCAAGGTCAGAGAGCGTTTTTTTTCTGTTATCAGACTTACTTATTATTATAGCTCAACGATAGCTTTGACTACATGTGAATCTGGCAATAACCATTGATCTATTGCCGTAGGTAGCTCATCAAATTCCACGCGGTGTGTGATATACCCATCCATGCTTAATTTCTTTTGACGCAAGATAGACAGGACCTGTTCAAAATCTTCACGGGTTGCGTTTCGACTGCCCAGGATACTCATCTCCCGCTTGTGAAACTCAGGGTCATGAAAGGTAATATCCGCTTTCACCAGTCCTACAAAAATGAGTTGACCACTATGCGCCACATATTGAATGGCCTCATTCATGGAATTCACGTTACCTGTTGCATCGAAGACAGCTGTAGCATAGTCGCCTCCCGTAATTTCAGCCACTTGTTGTACAGTATGTTCATTGGCCTGTACCAGGTCATCTGCTCCAGCCCAAGTCCGGCTAAGCTCCAGCCTGTCCAGATTACGATCAACGGCAATAACACGCGCCCCCGCCTGTTTGGCAAATGCCATCACACCCAACCCAATGGGTCCAGCTCCAATCACAACCACATGCTCACCAGGTTTAATTCCTGCTCTTCTGACGGCATGGGCTCCAATGCTTAATGGTTCTACCATTGCCGTCTCATCCAGTGTCAAACCCTCTGCTGAGAGCAGATGTGAGACAGGCACGCTGATTTTTTCTCTCATGCCTCCGTCGACGTGCACACCCATGACTTGCATGGACGCACAACAATTGGTTTTTCCATTGCGACATGCAATACAGTGACCGCAGTGCAGATACGGAATAATACTTACCTGATCCCCAGGCTGTAACCCAGCCTCGTTCGGACCGATTTCTTCAATAACAGCCGCCAGTTCATGACCCAGAACACGAGGATAGGTAAAGAATGGTTGGTTGCCTTTGTATGCATGCAGATCCGTTCCACAGATCCCAATCCGCCGAATGGCAACCAACGCCTCTCCTTCTGCTCGTTCCGGTTGAGGCAGGTCCTGGAGCTTCAATTGATCTATTTCTTCACATACAATGGCTCTCATCGTTGTTCCCCCTTGGATGCTTCTGCTGTCGTGTTGCTTGGCTTCGTATTATATTCAGGTCGTCCGCTTGACCACGTCTCGTTATGCAATGGAGCCAGAATGTGCAGCACTTCATCCAGCAGGCTCTGATCGATCGGTTCCTCTATCCAGGCTGCATTATTGAGGATATTGCGCTGGCTGGCACTGCTCACCAGTGTTGTCGGAATTCGTTCATTCGACGTGGAGAATTGCACGGCCAGCTTGGCAATGTCACTGCCTTGTTCTGCACAGAAGCGAGCAGCCTTCAGGCAGAGTTCTTTCACACGATCATCTGCCGGATGCCAGGCAGGAGCACCTCGGGTACTCAACAAGCCCATAGAAAGAGGCGAAGCATTGACGAGGCCAATTTCTTTTTTTTCCAACAAGGGCAATAACGATAATAACGAGGTATCATTCAATGAATAATGACAATACGAGATGATCGCATCCGCATCGATCTGTGGCAGAACCTTCTCGAACAAAGGCAAGGGTAAGCCACAAATGCCCGCATGTCGTATAACTCCCTGCTCTTTCAGACGCAGCAGCGTTGGAAAAGCTTCTTCGATAATAATCTCTGCTGGCACAAATTCAATATCATGCAGGAACAGAATGTCGATATAGTCTGTATGCAATCGATCCAGGCTCTCTTGCACGCTATCCAGAATCCGCTGACGTGAAAAATCAAACTCATTTTCCCCATACCGTCCGGCTTTGGTTGATAACATATATGAACTACGCGGCAAGCTGCGGATGGCTTCACCCAACACGGTCTCCGCTTTTGTCAGCCCGTAGTAAGGCGAAACGTCTATGTAATTCATCCCCGCATCTACGGCTGCATGTACAGTGCGAATCCCTTCGTCCCGGTCAATGTCACGAAATACAGAACCGAGTGAGGATGCTCCAAAACTCAATACAGGTACGTCCAGTTCCGTCTTGCCAAGTATTCTTCTCTTCATCGGTTTACCCCTTCCAGCGTGTCTGACTACACAAGTTCCCTTTCATTGTAACAGTTCAATTTCAATATAAAATATCGCCAATTGCGTAACATGTACTGTTTGATGACCTCGAACCGCAGAAAGAAATCAAAAAGCCCGCCGTCTCTCCAAACGGAGTAGTCAGCGGGCTTGGCTTCATAAATACTTATCTAACGATCAAAGTTTATGGAGAGTAGTATTGAATTAATTAGAATTAGTTCTGCATTACGAAATCTTCATGCACGGAATTCTCCTCGTCGAACATACGAACGATGTCATATCGTGTGTTACGTTGTGCCGGGATATAACCGGACTCCCGAATCAAACGGAGAATGGATTCAATGTTAACTTTATAAGTTGCACCAGCAGCAGATACAACGTTCTCTTCAATCATCGTGCTACCGAAGTCATTACAGCCAAATTCAAGCGACTTCTTACCGATCTCAGGACCCATGGTTACCCAAGAGGATTGAATGTTCTTGATATTATCCAGCACCAGTCGGCTGATGGCTACAGTCTTCAAGTACTCTTCCGGAGTCTGACGCTCCAGCTTAAGGTTGGTATTGTCTGGCTGGAAGGTCCAAGGAATGAATGCCAGGAAACCTTCGGAGTCATACTTGTTCGCAATACATTCGTCCTGAGCTTCACGTACACGGAGCAAGTGTAATGCACGCTCTTCCATCGATTCACCAAGTCCGATAACCATCGTTGCCGTAGTGTTCATACCGATGCGGTGTGCAGTTTGCATAACGTCCATCCAATCCCGCCATGAACCTTTCAAGCGGCTGATCTTCCGACGTGTGCGGTCATCCAGAATTTCAGCGCCGCCGCCAGGCAAGGAATCCAGTCCAGCTTCGTGAATGGCACGAACAACCTCTTCCAATGTAAGGCCATCGGATACTTCAACCATTTTCATAATCTCCGCTGGGGAGAAAGAGTGCATCGTAATGTTGGGGAAACGCTCTTTGATGGCTTTCAACAGGTCTGTATAATAGCTGAAAGGCAAGTTTGGATTCGTTCCACCTTGCATCAAAATCTCGGTACCATTCACATCTTCCGTTTCCTGAATCTTCTGGAAAATCACTTCGTCTGGAAGCACATAACCTTCATCCGAACCAGGTCTGCGGTAGAAAGCACAAAAACGGCAGTACACATCACACACGTTTGTGTAGTTGACGTTACGCCCAATTACAAATGTTCTGTATGGTTCAGGGTGCATGCGTTTCACAATGACATTAGCAGCTGCCCCGATTTTGTCCACTTCATTGGATTCAAATAGCTGAATCGTGTCTTCCAAGTCCAAACGTTCGCCCCGAAGGGCTTTATCTAAGATACGGTCTACCGTACTCATCGTAAAAAAGCCTCCCTCATGAAGAGAAATTATATAACGATCCGTCCCAACTTGTTCAAGAGAAGCAAGTTCTGGTGGCAACATCGTATTTCTGTACTCCACATATCGTAACACAGGTTACATGTGAAAAAAAGCACCTTATGTACAGGTGCTTTAAAAATAAGTAAAAATTTTTACATATGGAAAAGAATTAGTTCGAACTTAAGTGATACGCATCGGCGTATTCGGGCATCCACTTTTGTTAGGATTCCTGAAGTGCTTGTTCCAAATCTACAATGAGATCTTCGATATCTTCCAGACCTACGGAGAAACGCAGCAACCCATCTGTAATGCCACGGTCACGGCGAACGTCAGCCGGCATTGCCGCATGAGACATCATCGCTGGGTAGGACAGAATACTCTCCACAGCTCCCAAGCTTACAGCAACAATGGGTAGCTTCACCCGGTTAAGAACTGCTTTTGCACGATCACCTGAGCCGACGTCAAAAGAAACGACAGCTCCATATCCTGTGGACTGGCGCTCATGTGCCTCACGGCCCGGATGATCCTCCAGTCCAGGATAAAAGACAGCGGTAATATCACTGCGCTCATTAAGCCATGCCGCCAGTTTGGCTGTGCTCCGTTCACTATGAGCCATGCGAGCCCCCAAGGTTTTCATCCCGCGCATCAGAAGCCAGGATTCTTGTGCCCCGAGTACAGTTCCAAGTCCATTTTGCAACTGTTTTAGTTGTACGCCAAGTGATTCCGTGCGAGCAACGGCTAACCCTGCCAGTACATCACTGTGACCTCCGAGAAACTTCGTAGCACTATGTACGACGATGTCCACACCAAGCTCGATTGGACGCTGATAGTACGGTGTCATAAAGGTGTTATCCAGAATCGTGATCAGGTCATGTTCCTTCGACCAGTCAGTTACAGCAGCGATATCCGTAATTCGCAGTGTAGGGTTGGACGGTGTTTCCATATAAACTGCCTTGGTGTTTGGCTTGAGTGCCGCTTTTACTTCATCTATATTGGTCATGTCTACAAAGGTTGTCTCGATCTGCATACGACTTAGTATGGAAGTAAGCAAACGATACGTACCTCCATACACGTCTTCCGTTACAATCATGTGATCCCCTGCAGAGAACATCATGAACACGCTTGAGATCGCAGCCATCCCCGAAGAATAGGCAAAGCCTCGTGCGCCGCCCTCCAGCAATGTGATGTAATCTTCCAGAGCCTGACGTGTCGGATTACCCGAACGACTGTAATCATGTTGAGGCGGATTGAAGATATCAAAATGATGGAATGTTGATGCTTGGTAGATCGGTACACTGGATGCTCCAGTCGTTTTGTCAATCTCATCGCCAAAATGGAGCAACTTGGTATCAAATTTCAACTCGGAATTGGGCTTGTTGTTGGACTCACTCATGAGTGCACGCCTCCTTCCACTTCTTGTTGTGCAGCTGTCAGAGCATTGCCGAGATCTGCAATCAGATCATCTGCATGTTCGATGCCTACGGAGAACCGGAGCAGACGGTCATCCACACCTACGGCTTCACGGATTTCAAGCGGAATATCCGCATGAGTCTGTACTGCGGGATAAGTCATAAGTGATTCGACTCCGCCGAGACTTTCGGCAAAAGCAATGAGTTTGATATGACGCAGCAACGGTTCAACATAACGTGCATCCTTCACTTTGAAAGAGAAGATACCTGTGTTACCGGTGGATTGTTTATTCTGTATCTCATACCCCGGATGATCGGATAGACCTGGATGATACACTTCAACCACCGCTGGGTGCTCAAGCAAGTATTTGGCAATAGTAAGTGCATTGTGCTCATGACGCTCCATGCGAAGAGCCAGCGTTTTCATACCTTTCATCAACTGGTAGGAGTCACTTGGAGATAATACCGCTCCAATGGAATTATGCAGGAACGCCATCTCTGCAGATAACGCCTCACCTTTGGTAATAATTAGTCCGGCGAGCACATCATTGTGTCCGCCCAGATATTTGGTAGCGCTATGAATGATGATATCGGCACCCAGTTCAATCGGACGTTGGAAAAATGGAGTCAACAACGTGTTGTCAACAATGGTCAACAGGTTGTAACTTTTCGCCCAAGAAGCAACGGCTTCCACATCGGTGATCATCATCAATGGATTGGTTGGTGTCTCAATAAATACAGCTTTGGTATTCGGCTGACGAACCTTCTCCAGTGCTGCAAGGTCATTCGTGTCCACATAACTTGCAGTTACGCCGAAACGGGACAAGATGCGTTCAAGCAGACGATAGGTTCCACCATACAGATCCAGCGATACAATCAGATGATCCCCTTGACCAAACATGGCAAAGATCGTTTGCAGCGCGGCCATTCCCGAGCTACAGGCAAACCCTGCATCACCGGACTCCAGTGCTGCGGCGGCTTCTTCCAATACTTTACGGGTTGGATTCGTCGTACGAATATAATCAAACCCCGTGCTTTGTCCAAGCTTCGGGTGGCGAAACGCAGTGGATTGATAGATCGGAAAGTTAATGGCGCCTGTTACCGGTTCATTGATGGACCCAATTTGTGCTAAGCGGCTTTCGATTTTCAACTTGTTGTTGTCTTCCATTGCTGCATCCTCCTGTAATCTCGATTAGATTTGCGGGCCAATATCGTAAGGTGTTTCTTGATACACATAGTAATTGAGCCAGTTAGAGAATAATAAGTTGGCATGAGCGCGCCAAGTAGCCGGTGGCACACGGGAAGGATCGTCATTCGGATAATAATGTCTAGGCAATGCGATATCCAACCCTTTGGCTGCATCCCGGTCATACTCCCACTTTAATGAGAACGGGTCATACTCGGCATGTCCTGTGGCAAAAATCTGTTTGCCGTCTTTGGTAGCAACCAGGAAGATCCCCGCTTCCTCGGATTCTGCCAAAATCTCTAAATTCTCATTCTTTTCAATATCTTCGCGTCTCACTTCCGTATGACGGGAATGTGGAACGTTGAATACTTCATCGAATCCACGCAACAACGGAACATGTGGTTTATTGATGGTATGTGGGAAAACGCCAAAACACTTTTCATCAAGTGCAACCTTGGGTACGTCAAAATGATGGTATAAACCTGCCTGGGAAGCCCAACATATGTGGAGGGTTGAAGTCACATTGGTTTTGGTCCATTCGAAGATCTCCTGGATTTCATTCCAATAGTTCACGTCTTCGAAATCCATCTGTTCCACCGGGGCACCCGTAATAATCATTCCATCGAAACGGCGGTGCTCAATCTCATCAAAGGTTTTATAGAACAGATCCAAATACTCTTGAGACGTATTCTTCGACGTATGGGATTTGGGATGTACGAGAACGACATCCACCTGAATAGGCGTGTTTCCCACCAGACGAAGCAATTGTGTTTCGGTCGTTTCCTTTGTGGGCATCAGGTTTAATATAGCGATACGGAGTGGACGAATATCCTGCTGATATGCAGAAGTTTCATCCATGACGAAGATATTCTCTCCTTCAAGTACTTCTTTTGCTGGTAGAGTATCGGGTATTTTGATTGGCATAGTAAGTCTAACTCCTCCTTGTGCATAGATAGATGCAGCCACCCCTGGCTTGATGTCTTCACATCAATACAGTTATAGACTGCCTTGAGCTTATAAAAACATTGAATTGCGCTTTCATCCAACGTTACAAACAACCTCAAGTTCCTTAGCGAAAATCACTGCTGAGAAGTCGGGGCATATGACAAAGACCTTCCTCGGATTTCGAGAAAGGTCATATGTAAAATAGATATGCGCCTCTCTCATCTCTCAGTTACAACAGTGCCACTTGACACTTAGTCGCTGCAAGAATTAGCACCGTGCGGTATACCGCCGGTTGCCGGGTTTCATCGGGCCAGTCCCTCCACCTACTCTTGATAAGATTTCGCTGTATTAGATTGTAATTTAATATGGTTCACCGTCTACTTTATTACATTAATGCCCTCACGTCAAGATGCAGTTCGATGTCTGCTTCCCAGATCGGAACCGTTCATCATCCGTTGTCATACACTGCCTCAGGGCGCGAAATAGACACATTTTTGCGCTTGAAAGCACCTTGTACCAGCGGTATACTAAACAAGGTGTTATAAACCCTTATGTGAGAGGTGACATATTAAATGGATGGCGACCCGAGGCCTGACTGGCAGCCGAATTCCGACAAACTGCATAGAGAATTGACATCAGCATGCCGGCAGCGGGACGTGACTTCCGTTTGATTATATAGTGAACGCAGCCCTGATCTCCAGGCTCCGCTGCCGACCGGCTGATTTGTTCTTTTTGCGCCCATAATGATAATATCCGCCAAGTTGGCGGGTGCAGAAGGAGTAGATTAACGATGAAAATCCGGTTGGTAAACAACGGTGTATTTATTCCGGTGGACGACATTCAGCAGGCGCTGACTCCACCAGCGGAAGGATTTTACTGGATTGATGCAGACGTAGACGATTTGGCGGTACTTCAGCCGCTGTTCTTGATGCATGATCTGGCTGTGGAAGACTGTCTCAGTGACGAAGAACAACGTCCGAAGATTGAAATTTATGAGAACCATTATTTTATTGTGATTAATAGCATCCGTTTCGATGATGAAGAGATATTTCTACGTGCGGTCAACTTATTCCTCGGCAGACATTTCATTATTAGTGTTACCAAGCACAAGGTCAGCGAATTGCGCACACTTAAACCAATCCTGTGGGAACAGGAAATCAGTACACCGGATCGTCTGCTTTATTTGCTGGTTGACTTGATTGTTGATAATTATTTCACCGTAGGTGACCGAATTGAAGCACGGATCGAGAAGCTTGAGGAAGACATTCTGATGCACACCAAAAAGTCACATCTGAATGAAATCATCGGGCTACGCAGTGAGATTCTGTGGCTGAAAAAAGTCCTTGGACCTCAGAAAGAGGTCATTAACACCTTGAACAAAAAAGATCTGCGTCTCATCGATGATCAACTGCAAAAGTATTTCAGTGACATCTACGAGAATGCTGTAAAAATATCTGAAACCTTTGAGACTTATCGCGACCTGATGGGCAACTTGCGAGAAGCCTACCAATCCAGTATTGCGAACCGGGCGAATGAGATCATGCGTGTATTTACCGCCATTACCACGGTCTTCATGCCGCTGACGGTCATTACCGGTATATACGGCATGAACTTTACGAATATGCCAGAGCTTAACTGGAAATACAGCTATTTTGTTGTGATTGGCCTGATGGTTACACTGGGCCTGAGCATGTTCTTCATTTTCCGCAAGAAAGACTGGGTATGAACTCGTATGAAATAACAAAGACGAAGCGCTCCTCCGGGGGAAACGCCTCGTCTTTTTTCATTTCTGATTATTAACCAACATTCTTCTCTGTCTCTGCGTGCCGACGGAAGCGGATTCGAATCATGCGCAGTCTTTCATAGACCTGCTCCAGACTTCCTCCATCGGGTTTC
The DNA here is from genome assembly GCF_047302515.1 of Paenibacillus amylolyticus. GTDB lineage: Bacteria > Bacillota > Bacilli > Paenibacillales > Paenibacillaceae > Paenibacillus > Paenibacillus amylolyticus_G. Next base: position 3,953,184 of record NZ_CP168019.1, read on the forward strand.
TCTCCTCCATACACCTTATGTAATACCGGCTTCAGGAACGTATCTCCCAGTTCCTCATACGCACTCCATACGGCCTCTTGTTCGTTCTCTGGCATCACTGCCAGCTCCACATCAAGAAGACAATCGGTGTCATAACCTTCGTGATCCAGTGCCTCTAACAGCTCAACCAACTCGCGTCGGGATAATCCGGATCGATTAACAATCTCCTCTAACGTATACCCTTCCTTCATGCCTTCAAGCACCTGCTTGCGCGTGGTGAACTTATCAAGTTCCTGCTTATACTTCTGCTCTCTCTGCTTGTATAACCAACTCTCATACTCTTCTTCCTTCAGCGCCGTGTATACCCAGTCCAACGGGAATGTCGTTGAACGCTCCAACCCGTTTGTAATCTCCATCCATTCCGTACCATACTCAGTTGCTTTGCTCTCTCCTACGCCCGGCAGTTGCATCAGTTCATCCAGCGATTGCGGAACAAAGGCACTGATCAAACGCAACAGACGATTCGTTGCAATAAAATACGGTGCCTTCCGGTCAGACACAGCTCTCTTCCTGCGCCATGTGCACAGATCCGTATATAATTGCTCATTGCCGTATAACTCACTGTAACAATGGAGCCGTTGTCCACCATAACTGCGTGACTTCAGATCATCGTTCTCATGAAATAACCCCTGCAACTGCGGTCGGTACCCCTCACTCATCTGTATGGCGAGCTGATGACGGTAAATATGAAGCAGCTCCTCCCAAGAAGTTCCTTCATACCAGATGCTGTCCTCACGCTCTCCTTCCTCGTAGCGACTCCATCCCAGCTGCCAACTATCTTCCTCTTCCCCAATCCATAACTGTGCATACTCTGCATTCTGATCTGACATTCTGGAAAATCTGTTCATGAAAATGACTTCCATTCTCCGTTCCCTCCCTTTAACATTTCAGCCTATACGGGTTAGTTACGCTACCTGAAGGCAGCACAAAAAACACCTCTCCTGCAAAATCCATGCAAGAGAGGTGCTTCCTCATTAACCGTACTATGCTGTTGCCCATATCATACCACAATGGTAAAATTCGTCAATCCCTTAATGATCTACTTATTCAATGCCAACTTGGCAAGCGCCAGCGAACCACACAGCCCTGCATTGTCGCCAAGTCCTGGTGAAACAACATACTGGTCAATGTCGGATTGAAGCGCCGGATGCTGAACGTACCCTGCCAGCAACTCCTGCAGTTTGCTACGAACCATCGGGAACAAGTGCTCCTGCTTCATTACTCCGCCACCCATGACGATTTTCTGCGGAGAGAGAATCAGAACATAATTCATCAGTGCGTGTGCCAGGTAATGTGCTTCGATCTCCCAAGCTTTATGATCTGCAGGCAGTTCATAAGCCGGTTGCTCCCAACGTTTGTTAATGGCCGGGCCTGCTGCAAGGCCTTCGAGGCAGTCACCATGATACGGACAGAAACCCTCGTATGTATCCTCCGGATGTCTGCGTACAATGATATGTCCCATCTCTGGATGTGACAATCCATGGACCATTTTACCGCCAACCACAGCACCAGCACCAATACCCGTACCCACAGTGATATACAGACAGCTCTCAAGACCTTGTGCAGCGCCCCAGGTTGCCTCTCCAAGTGCCGCACCATTCACATCCGTATCAAATGTCATCGGTACATCAAAATGCTCCTTGAGCTTGCCAATCACGTTATACTGTCCCCAATGTGGTTTTGGTGTTGTTGTGATATAACCATATGTTGGGCTTCCTTCAATCGGATCAATCGGACCAAATGAACCTACACCCAGAGCTTCAATGCCTTTGCCTTCAAAAAACGAAATCACTTGAGCCATTGTCTCTTCCGGTGTTGTTGTTGGAAAACTTACGCGTTCCAGAACTTCTCCGTTTTCCGTGCCAATACCACATACAAATTTGGTTCCGCCTGCTTCAATTGCGCCTAAGATCGTCATGTTAGTCACACTCCCAAGTTAGTTTAAAAAGGAATTCGAATTGCTTTACTTGATGACACTATTATTACCCTGCTACTTGTTCTCCAGCTTGGACAATCGTTTCACTAACGTTTGCCTCCAGCTGTCTGACAGCGCAGGAATGGCCAGCAACGCCTGGATACCATCGACATTTTCTTTCCCCTGATGCATAACTCGATTGGCTTCAAAAACCGTCATTGAGGCTGGATCGGTGCTGATCCGTCGAAATATCGATGAAGGCCCTACCTCACCTTCTTGCAGTACACGAAAGTAAAAGCCGGTATATCCACTCTCCTGAAAATAAACAGGTAGCTCCTTATAGTCATACCTCGCACCCAGCTTGAAGCAAGGTTGTCTGGGCTGACTGACCTGCACTGTGGCTTCGCCCAACTCGTACACATCACCAATGCGGACATCTTCTTCGGCACAGCCTTCAACTGTCAGATTTTCTCCACAAGCTCCCCAGTTCAGCTTGCGATCCATCAGTTGTTCCAGCGCCGGATAACGACTGTAATCGTATACACAAACGGCTTTGTCAGGGCCGCCATGATGCACCAGATCCGCCTGCGCGTCCCCTGTCATTCCAGTGAATGACAGAAAAACCGCGTCGGATACAGGATGTTTCACAATGCCGCTCAGCACTTCACGCTTCTGCCCAGGGAGCGGCTGCGGCAGTCCTACATTAATGGCCAGAACAGCTGTATTGCCCTCCCCTGGCTTTCGATCCGATGTGAGTGTCATTTGCGTCATACCTCCCATAATCACTTTCTTTTAACGCACAGAGCCGCCAAATACGAGTGTATTACTCAATAGCCGACCTGGAGAAGTCAGCATTTTGCCCCCTGCATACATACCCGAGGAAGCACCGCCATCCAGATTCATGGCCTGTTTGGCACCAAGCTTCTGCATCACCGCTGCCCACTCCTTGATTGTTGCTCCGGAAACGGTAGCCAGCATAACAGAGCCGTCCGCCATGATCGCAATACCACTTCTGGCTCCGGAAGCATTAAGAATCTTGGCATCCTTGAAACCTTCGCTCGTCGGATTGACAGCTACCTTACCGTCTTTTACCAGACGGGGCCCTGCCCCAACAGCAGTCACTACATCTTGCCATGGGATCTCTTTGCCTGCTGCGTTCGTATACTTATAATTCATTTCTACGGTCGAACCAACGGTGAAACGGTCCGAAGAAGACTTCTGATTACCTGTGAAAACCAGTACCGAGCCATTCTTAGGAATCGCTACATTTGTATTGGGCACTTTTTTGGTCACGATACCTTTCTCCATAACAACCGCAGTGCCACCTTTGAACCCGACTGTGGCACCTCGTTCAGGCGTATACAGCATCGTAATGCTTGCGTTCGCTGAAGGTGTTCGATTAATAAAGGTTGCATACCAACTCCGTGATTTACCTTTTGTATCCGTTACTTTACCTGTCAAACTCACCTGAAGTGAATCCATGATCGCCGAGCCGTCTTCCTTAAATCCGATGGATGTTCCGTATCTTCCAATATGTATGACCTTACCATTTGCTATTAACATACCGTATGGATCTGGTGCTCCGTTATATGCTTCAAAAAATGCTCCGTTAATGGCTGCTTGCGCACCATAGGCTTTCACAATCGATGGCAATGTTGCCGTCTGGCCAACTTGCTTCTTCGCGAGTCCCACGGTAACCGGTGTTCCCTTCGGAATCGAAACGGTCTGTACGGTAAAATTACGTCCTGCTGCTTTTACTTTCTGTACTTTAGTGCTAATTGCTGCCTTGGCATCCACTGTCTGTGGTGCACTTACTGCTCCCGAAAGAATTACGGGCAAGGCCAGGACGAGGGCCATAGCCCCTGTCCACCACTTTTTGCCTGTTCGTACGTTCTTCATGTTGCTCACCCTATTGCCACTCCCATCCAAGAGCCAAGGCTCTTCATCTCAAGTTGTTCAAACTTGTCCATCACCATATCCGGATCAAGACGCAATTCACAGATATCCAGCGCACAGGCAACTGGAACAGCACAATGAATCTCTGCCAGTTTGCGGGACAGATGAAGCATGTCCAGATCATTTTCAATCTTGTTACGCACCGAAGGGGTCAGTTTATCCATGTTGCTCAAAATCCCTTCAATGGAGCCGTATTCCTGTACCAGCTTCAACGCTGTTTTCTCACCAATTCCACGTACTCCGGGATAATTGTCGCTGGCATCTCCCATCAGACCCTTCATGTCAATCACTTGACGAGGTGTCAGTTGTTTCTCAGCCATGAGCGTTTCCGGGTTGTACACCATGTAGTTGCCATGGCCTTTTTTCATAATAATGATACTTGTGCGGTCATTGATCAGTTGCAACATGTCGTGGTCACCCGTCAGTACCATAACATTCATATCTGTCTCTTCGGTATAATACTTCGCAAGCGTCCCGATACAATCGTCGGCTTCGAATCCTTGTGCACCTATATTCGGAATACCCAGGCTATCCATGACTTCACGAATCAGAGCAAACTGGGGAATCAGGTCATCCGGAGCTTCAGCCCGGTTGCCTTTGTAGGCTGCATATTCTTCACCGCGGAACGTCTTACCGCCCATATCCCAACAACATACGACATGACTTGGCCCAAAAGTCTGAACCGCATCCCAGAAATAACGGATAAATCCGTAGACTGCGTTGGTAGGCAATCCTGCCTTTGTACGTCTGATATATCCGCTTGCAGATGTCGCATAAAAAGCACGGAACAACACCGCCATACCGTCTACCAGCAACAAAGTAGGTTCATTACGTTGATTCACTTGAATTTGTTCTCTCCTATCTAAATCTAGCATATAAAATATCGAAACTAATTCTATCATTATAGCATAGTTCCGCCAACCATCGATCAGCCAAAAAAGCCCTGAATTTTGAACATTCAGAGCCCATTAAGTGTTAATTCATTCGACAATCATAACAATCATCGAATGACCGATCCCACCAAAAATCCATATTTTACGCGTTATTCCATTCCTGCTCGTACGTTTCTTCCTTGAATCCAACCGTCACCTTTTCTCCATCCGTAACGATCGGACGTTTGATCAGACGACCATTGGAAGCCAGTAAACGAATCTGTTCATCAGCGGACATGCCCGGAAGCTTGTCCTTCAGTTGTTGTTCTTTATACACTTCCCCGCTCGTATTAAAGAACTTTTTCACTTCCAGTCCACTCTTTTGGATGAGTTCTGTTAGTTCAGATTCTGATGGCGGTGAGTCAAAAATAGGGATTAACTCCAGCTCATGTCCTTGAGCTTCAAGCCATTTTACAGCTTTGCGGCATGTTCCGCATTTGGCATATTGATATACTTTTAAGTTACTCATGTATGTGTTCCTCCAAATGCTCCGGTATCGACTTCTCGCTTCCCTTGGTTTGCTTCGCAAATCCAAAAGTCGCTCCAAATCGATACCATCGCCATGTAATTTTACTGACTTTTGCGAATGAGATCAAAACACATTCGCTATATTTTTTGGATCAAGACCTTACTACTTTAATATTTTTCAAAGCTTAAAAAATTTATAAGCTTAAAAGATTTAACATGAAAATGCTAAACACCAATACATTAACCTTAGAACCATAATGATTAGCCTACGGCATGCTGTTCGGGTGCATTAAGCATTCCTCACAAGGGTAAGACAAACAGCGTTGAACTCCAAACAGGACAGGCCGTGCAGGAAACTGCGATACGAGGTGAAAATCTAAAGGACTCGTCGCAGCTTCCTACAATTCTTCTCTGGGAGCTGCCTCATCATTCAAACGCTTCTCCAGCGCGGCCATATCTGCTGGAAAAGGAGCCTGGAACGTTATGCGTTCCTGTAGAATTGGGTGTTCAAACGTCAGCTCACAAGCGTGTAATGCTTGGCGTTCGATCCAGCTGTCCCGTTCCTCTCGAACAGCCATGGTCTGCTCATCGATCTCGTGCACAGGTAGTGTCTTGTACATTCGATCACCGATCAATGGGCAACCGATGGACGTCATATGTACCCTGATCTGATGGGTTCTGCCACTTTCCAGCTTGAGACTTATCGCACTGGCGCTGCCCCCTGACCAACGTGTTACGGTCGTGTACAACGTTCTTGCAGCGTAACCATCAGGTGTTACGATTCGGCGGTGTGGCTCTTCAGGATCGCGGTCAATCGGTCCATCCACCGACCCTTGTTCCGGGACTGGGCTGCCGTGCACAAGTGCAATATATTTCTTGTCCACTGTTCCTGCAATCATCTGTTCAGACACATGCTGATGCACATAAGGGTTCTTGGCTATTGCGAGCACTCCTGACGTCTCCTGATCAAGTCTATGAATCGGTCTGAACCGGAAGCGCTCGCCTTTGGATTTCCAGTAATGAACGACTCCATTTGCCAAAGTACCCGTGTAATGTCCATGCGTCGGATGAACGATGATGCCCGCATCCTTGTTGACAATAAGCAAGTGCTCATCTTCATACAGAACGGTAAAGGGAATAGGCTCAGGCAAAATATCATCCGATTCCTCTTGCTCCATCCGAACTTCAACGACATCACCCGCAGCTACCTTGACGCTAATGTACACGCGCTCTCCATTAAGCATGACACCTTGCTCCGTCAGCTTAATTTTGGACAAAAGCTTACGCGACACCAGCAGCCGGCGCTGAAGCACGGTCTTCAGCAGCCAGCCATCTTCTTGTTCGGTCACCGTGTAGACAATCGGCGAATAATACTGGCTCATTCTTTGCGGCGGAAGACTTTTTTGCTCCGCACATATTCAATATCCGCCACCTGTTGTCTCGCGTTGGCCGTCCGTGCAACCACGAAGAAATAATCAGACAGTCGGTTTAAGTACCGTCGTACAGACGGGTTAATGTCCGTATGTTGTCCCAATGTTACCGTGCGACGCTCTGCGCGACGACATACAGTACGGCACACATGAAGAGCAGAGGACAGCTGACTGCCACCTGGAATAATGAACCGTTCCACTTTTGGATTCTCTGCATCATACTGGTCGATCCATTGTTCCAGACGTGTGACCATCTCATCTCTCACCTTATATTTGGTCTCACTAATCTTCACGAAGGCCAGATCCGACCCGCAATCAAACAGTTCCTGCTGAACTTCCAGCAGATGTTCACGCAGATCTTCAAATTCCCCTTGAGCAGAGTCAATAAGGCTGATCGCCTGGCCTACAAAACAGTTCAACTCATCAATCGTGCCATAAGCCTCAACTCGGTCATCATCCTTGATGACGCGTCCACCGATGACCGAAGTCTGTCCTTCGTCACCTGTTCGTGTATATATGCCCATCGTTATCCCTCCAATTGGTAATATAATAATGAATACGGGAATGCCACTTTTTCAGAAACCCGTCTATCGCTTTACACGTATATAAGAATTGGTGTGCTCTGCCGAGTATACGACAAATCTAAGGAAACCAAAAGTAAAGGAGACGATTATGCAAAACTGGATAACCGATTTCATGGAACAATACGGCTACATAGGCATTGCACTCATTATTGCTCTTGAGAACGTATTTCCCCCGATTCCATCCGAAATCATCTTGCCGTTTGGCGGATTCATGACCACCTATACCAGTCTCACTCTTCCAGGAGTTATTATCGCCGCAACCATTGGCTCCGTCCTTGGTGCTGTTCTCCTGTATGGTATTGGACTACTCATTGACGTCGAACGCCTTGAGAAAATTGTGGAACGCTGGGGACATGTTCTGCGCATCAAAAAAGAGGATATTCACCGTGTCGATGCATGGTTTGACAAATATGGCATGTGGACCGTATTATTCTGCCGAATGGTTCCCCTCGTTCGTAGTCTTATCTCCATTCCCGCAGGCATGTCCAATATGAAATTTGGTTTATTCCTTCTCTTTACAACCATTGGTACATTGATCTGGAATGTCATTCTTGTCTGCGTTGGTGCTGCGCTTGGCGCATCATGGGAGAGCATTTTGCACTTTATGGACGTCTATTCCATTGTAGTGTATGTCATTCTGGCCATCATTGTCATCGGATGTATCATCTGGTGGATCAGACGTAGCAAAAAGCAGAAATAAAAAGGATAGCTTAATAAATAAAGCCTCCTCGCCACCAATTCGTGGTTAAGGAGGCTTCTTTATGTCACCCGTTTATGTCATCTCGCTATCGTTCATCTTCATTTCGCATGCCCTGACTTTTAAGATCGATAGCCAGACCAGATACCAGCAAGTACATCTTTTCAGCATGCATCTGCAGCATCCGATTAACCGAAGCCATTCTCGCTGTAAATATTCGTTCTTCCTCGGTAGGATGCAATGTGCCATGCATTTCATTGGTAATCACAAGCAACTTCCCCTGATAAGACAATAACGCATCAAGCAAAAGCTGTGTCTCTGAACGCTGATGATCCAGATCCTCTGTTGCCCTGAAACCGGCAGCCATCCAGGAGGTCAGACTGTCTACAATTACAATTCGCTGATCCGCCAAAAACAGATTGGATTCCCGATTAATCTGGGTGATCACCTCTGTCAGATGCTGACCGTTCCCGGCATGAATGGCACGATAATGAGCGGATGGCAATTCGGGAATAACGGGATCATGATCACCGGTGGATAAATATACACCCTCCCGGCTAATCCCGGCTGCGTACTTGAGGGCAAACCGGGTTTTACCACTACCTATGCCGCCTGTGACCGTAATCAGCAATCCGCTTCCCTCCTTCCATAGCCATTCTGAATTTTCTTTACTCTGTCAGCGCCTTCAGCACTTTTTTGGATTCTTCGACATTGGAAGATGACACTGGAATGGTGGCGAACAAATTGCTCGCAGCATATTCTACATCTTTAAACATTTTCATATCTTCGAGTGGAATGCCGTAAAGATGTGATTCTTGCTTGAGATCTGAACCTCCATCTCCTTCACCCTTCTCTACCAATACTCCACCCTCAAATACACCCCGTTCAAACTTCTTGGGATCAAAAGTATCATCCAGCGGAACATTGGAGCCATTACTTCCGTATTGTTTCATGTCGGACTCAGGCAATATGAAGATATCATGTCCTCCAGCCGCATACTCTACCATAATTTTCTGAACATCATACATCGCACTGGTGATCACTTCTACCTTGGGTTCCTCACCCAGTTTCTGTTGCAGATTGGCCTGTAACTGCTCTGAGATTACAGATGGATTTCCTTGGTTATCAATGATGAATATGGAAAAACCATCTTTACCTCCACAACCAGCAAGCAGAAAAACGATAGAAATGATTGCAGTAAGCCCCCAAAATCTCTTCATTCCAGTTCCCCCTTTAGTCTCCTATGTCCAATATATCACAATTGTTCCACGCAAAAAAATAACCTGGCTTATCGGGGGATCACCATGCCTTTACACACAAAAAAAAGAAGACCTTCTCAGGTCTCCCTTTCTAATTCGATTAATGAAACGTTTCAATCCAGCATAAACGTTATTTTGCTTTAATCGGGTTAGCCTTCATATATTCATTAATCTTTAAATCCAGCAAACTGCTGATTTCAATTACAATATCGGATGTGAATGATTTTTCTTCGAGGAAGATCTGTTCCATCTTGCGACGAAGCATATGAATTTCATCTTCCAAGGAAATGTCATGCAAAGATGCGTTATCGGGTTTCACCGACCATCGGTCGCCATGATCGCCTTCTGCCAGATAGTGCCCACGATTCGTCGGTAAATCATATTCAACACAAAACAAAGCTAACCCCTCCTTGGAAAAATGGTTTCCAAATATATGAAAACTTATTTCAAATTTGAATTATATCACATTATTTTGTAAAAGAAAGTTATTTTTTTCCAATGATAACAATGTCACATTTGTAAAAAGATTCTACTTTAGTATTAACCCTCTTTTTGCAGTTTGTAAACAAAGTTTCCGATTCGTTCCAAAGCTTCATTTAATTGGGTCACAGAAGTAGCATAAGAACAACGCAAGAAGCCTTCACCCTGAGGGCCAAAAACATTGCCCGGAACAGCAGCCACTTTATTCTCCGTTAACAATCGTTCAGCAAACAGGTCGGAACTCATACCCGTCTTTTGAATGCTCGGGAATGCATAGAATGCTCCCTGAGGTTCATGACAATCAAGTCCAATATCTCTGAAGCCCTGCACAATTAAACGTCTACGCTGATTATACGATTCTACCATCCGATCTTTCTCACCCAAACCATTCGTCAACGCCTCAAGTGCAGCAACCTGACCCATGGCCGGCGCACACATTACCGTATACTGATGGATTTTGAGCATGGCTGCTATAAGCTCAGGATGACCACACATGTAACCGATCCGCCAACCTGTCATTGCAAAAGCCTTTGAAAATCCGCTTACGAGAATGGTCCGTTCCTTCATGTCAGGGATAGCTGCAAAGCTAACATGTTTTTGCGTATACGTCAATTCAGCGTAAATTTCATCCGCGATCACAATCAGATCATGCTTTTTAATCACTTCAGCAATAGGCAGCCACTCTTCATACGTCATGATGGCTCCAGTCGGATTACTCGGATAACACAGAATAACCACTTTCGACTTCGGTGTGATACCAGCTTCAAGTGCTTCGGCCGTTAACTTGAACTGATCTTTCGCGTAGGTTTCAACACCAACTGGTATACCGCCACCGATTGAAGCGATTGGTGAATACGCCACGTACGAAGGTTCAGGAATGAGAATCTCGTCGCCAGGTACGATTAATGCGCGCAAAGCCAAGTCAATCGCTTCACTGCCACCCACGGTAACAATAATCTCATCCTTGGGATCGTATTTGGTATCAAACTGATTATCCAGATATTCACTGATGGCTTCTCTCAACTTCGGCATACCTGCGTTGGATGTGTAGCTGGTCATACCTCTTTCCAGCGAGTATACACAAGCTTCACGCATATGCCAAGGGGTAACAAAATCAGGTTCACCCACACCCAATGTGATAATATCCTTGTTGTCTCCAACCAGATCAAAGAATTTACGAATTCCGGATGGAGGTATCTGCTGCACGAGGGGTGCCAGATAAGATGTCATTTTCTTGTTGTTCCCGGTTGTCTGTTCATTCACTATCATGACACATCTTCCTTTACGGCGAGATCATGAGACGGTTGTCTTCCTGATGGTCTTCAAAGATAATCCCGTCCTGCTTATATTTTTTAAGAATAAAATTCGTTTTGGTTGAAAGTACAGAGTCTATCGGAGACAGTTTCTCCGACACAAAATTAGCGACTTCACGCAGGTTGCCACCTTCCACTTCAACGAGCAGATCGTATGCACCGGACATGAGATATACGGACTTCACTTGCGGATAGAGATAAATGCGTTCGGCAATCCCTTCAAAACCACGACCACGCTCCGGCGTGATCTGCACCTCAATCAGGGCCGTTACTTTCTCATCATCTATTTTGCTCCAGTTCACAACGGTTGCGTATTTTACGATGACGTGGTCTTGTTCTAGCTGTGCCACGGCGTTCTTGATCTTGTCTTCCGACTCCCCCAGCAGCGTCGACAGCAGTGCGGGAGTCCTTCTCGCGTCTTCCTTCAGCAGATCCAGAACTTTTAATTGCAGATCGTTCAAATCTTTCATGGTTTTCCCTCCAGCGTCATCCAGGTTCCTGAAAATGAATTAATACTTATATTACATGAATTTGACGTTGATGCATAGACAAAAGACCGCCTGCCCTAAATTCAGGCAAGCGGTGGTATGGTCCTGTAACGTTAGGTGCTTCAAACCTCTTTTGCAAAGGTTACATGTAATAAGGGTTACCGTAATTCGGTTGATGTTGAGGCACATTAGGAGCTTGGCTATATGAACTGTTCTGCGTATTCTTTTCCTGAATGAATTGCTGACACTTTTGCTGGGTCTGGTGGGCGGACTGAATTTGCTTGTCCACATCCTGACGAAGTGCTTTGGACGAGACAGAATACATGTTGTTTTGCTGCATCAGATTGAACAGTTCCCCTTGTAATCTTAGGGTATCGTTCGTCAGATCTGTGAACATTCGACGTGTCATGGGGCAGGAAGCTTCCGTTGTCGCAGTCGTATATTCGCGCGAGGTTCGTCTTAAATCTGCAAGAATCGACTTCAGCAGATCCTGCTCCTGCATAAAAGCGCCATTAGATGATGGAGATTGAGAATACATGCGTTTTCCTCCTATACAGTTAGAGTTGTCTTCAATTACTGACTTGCGCCGGTGCAAGAGACTGATGTTGCTGCAGTGCATTGACAAGCGTGTTCAGATGTTGTTCATGTGAGCGCGCATAGTGATTCAGAGCTTGTTGAATTTGTGGATTATGTGTGATGGAAGCTGTAGCTGCACACTGCTTAATCAGCAGTTCTTCATTGGTGATAGAGTCCGCAATGTAGTTCAATTCCTTGGGACTCAGCGCTTGCATAGTATGATTCTGCATGTTTCGATGGCCTCCTCGGCATAAAGTTTATGCGCAATTATTGTTAACCCGGTCACACAAAAGTATACAAATTTAAATTATAAAGGAGATGTTTCTAATGGATCTGGTCTATAGCACACCTTTTTGGCCCTCCACTTTCAATTCAACAATTAATTATTCTGCTTTACAAGAAGACATCTCTTGTGACTGCCTCATCATTGGAGGGGGCATGGGGGGCGCATTGACATCTAAACTACTTACGGAACAGGGTGTTAACACCGTTGTGATTGATAAGCGAGACATTGCCCACGGCAGCAGTTCTGCCAATACAGGTCTTTTACAATACACCAATGACAAAACACTAACGTCGTGTATCAATACTTTTGGTGAAGCGACAGGCGTACGTTTTTATGAGCTATGTTGTGAAGCCATGAAACAGCTTGCTCAAATTGCAGACAGTCTGGATACAGACCCTTGGTTTATCCCACGGACAAGTCTTTGTTTTGCAAGCAGTGAAGATGATGTGGCCCAATTGGAGGAAGAATATCAGACCTTGAAGCGTTATGGTTTTGAAGCTGAACTGTGGGATGCCGACAAAATAAGCCAGCATTTTCCCTTCAGCAAACCCGCTGCACTGTACACAATGGGAGATGCGGAAGTGAACCCCTATCGTTTTGTTCATGCCTTGTTTGAATCCGCAAATAAACGTGGCGCTAGAATTTATGGTCAGACGGAGATGATACACTGTGAATACGATGAAGATGGTGTAATATGCCACACTTCCAACGGTAAAATTCGTGCGAAGAAGGTCATATTTGCTGCCGGTTACGAAACACAGGACATCAAAAAGGATCGCGGAGCCTATCTGAAAACGACCTACGCGATTGCTACCAAACCGTTGTCTGATCTTAGTGAATGGTTTGAACACAGCATGATTTGGGAGACAGCTCGCCCATATTTGTATATGCGAACAACACCGGACGGAAGAATCATCGCAGGCGGTTTGGATGAAGAAACACCTCGAGAGGATCAACGTGAAATACGGGCATATCACCGGGGAGATACACTCCTGGAAGAGGTCCGTTCCTATTTCCCTTTAGATGATCTTGAAGTCGATTATGCCTGGGGTGCTGTGTTTGGTAATACGAATGATGGCCTCCCCCTGATCGGCACACATCCGGATTATCCGCATTCTTATTTTGTAGAAGGGTATGGAGGTAACGGGACCGTATACAGCATGATTGCTGCTTCCTTAATTGTGGATGCTATTACTGGCAAACAAAACCCTGATATGGATCTATTCTCACTTACACGTACAAGTAAACCATCTCCTGTATAACCAACAACCGCACCAATACAACTACAAACAGGGTACAGCACACGGAAAGTTCTCTTTTCCCGCCGCTGTACCCTGTTTATATATTTGGAAGTCTGCTAAGCCAAGGGCTCTTGCCCTTCCGTTCGGTTCAATAACTTGCGCATAAAGACCCATCCAATTAGCGGAGAAGCACCGAGGACAATAATAAGCCAGGTTAACATACGTAGAGACGGAGCATTTAAGACCGTCACAATAAATATGGACAACCCACTTAGTCTGCCAAGCATCAGGCATAACTCTCTCAAAACGACAAGTTCAACCCTTTTCTCCACATTTTCGCCACTTGTGCCCATCATGTCGAATCCCGCTGATATCATCGGTAGTACATATAACGGCATCGCAACAGCACTCCCAATCCCCATGATTAACAGCGTACCATAGGTCACTTTCCAGAGAAGAGGAAGAAGCACAATGAGCAGAATGAGGGCTCCAATGAACATGCCTTTTGATCTATACTGTGGTTTGTACCATTTCCCGGCTGCCCAATAACTTACTAGTGCCACAGCAGAAGTGATGAGTGAGAACTGCCCCAATTTGTACTCCTGTGCGGTAGCCAAATATACAAGCAGTGCAATCAGGAAGGCAAAGACACCTTCACGTGCACCCTGAGCGAATAAACCCAACCCTAAGGTCCTCCAGGGACTATCCCGCTTGGATAGCTGTATCCAAGGTTCTGACCAGCGGTATGTACCGCTCACCTTTCTTTTTTTCAGAAAAAAACTAAAAACTACCGCTATAACATAAATAACGAGTGATACCGTGAAGATGAGCCGATATCCTGTGTTGTCTGTCATGCGAGTAATAATCAGACCGGAGAACCATGGACCTATAATTCCTGTCATCGAACCAAGTAACCCGACCCAGCCATTGAATAGATCCCTGTTTTCCCGATCCGTTATTTCAAAATACACAACATTAAATGCAATCCAGAATAGCCCCAAGGAACAACCTAGTAGCATACCCAGAGGCCATATCCAGTCTACAGCTTTGGAACCAGCCCAGAGGACTATCATATAAAATATGCCGGACAGCGCAGTACCTAGTCGTAGTGCACTCATTTTATTGTGTTCCTTGACCCATTTGCCAGCAAGCCAGAATGTCAGTCCAATGGCCAGTTGCTGGCTGAGAGTGAACCACCCCAACATGGCATAATCCGGACGGCTTTTCCACAGAAACACATTCAAAAAGGTTCCCGACAGCGCTCCGGCTAACGCAAACAATCCATTCACGCCCAAAAGCAGAATGGATTGTCGGCCTAAAGTAATCTTCATCTGCTCCTCCTTCATCCACCTGAAGTGAACTATGTACAGGTAGGTCTTAGGGTTAACGTGCCCCAAGCAAGAGGAAAACATGAGGAATCTTCAGGATTGCTATGAAATTGGTTAGAATCTCCGAAATGTTTATTCCTGCGTACTCAGATTCTTGATCAGACGCAGACGATCTTCCTCAGACAGACTGTATTGAACTTGGAAACATCCCGAGCATACATAGGTCAATACTTTAAACGGTGATGCCAATAGTGACCCTTCGCCTGAAGCTGCGTTAGCAACTGGTGTGAAGTTATCCTGCGTTGCAGCTTGTGTACCTGCGAGAATCATGAATTCCCGGCAATTCGGGCACTCTGGTACTTCTTCCTGATGATCAAGTTGCTTCTGTACACCTTGTTCATACTGAATGAGATCATTACCTTCATCCGCGTATTTGGTTAACGTTCGCAACTCCGGCAATTTGAGTTCGACTTCATCCCCCCACAGATCCGAAAGATCCGTAGTCTGTTTCTCGTTCGTTACATCGTCTACATCATAGATGTCGTCCTCAGCTTCATCGTTCTCTTCATCATCGATGTTAATATTGAGCGTACGGTATCCTTTTAACTCATTGTGGCAATAAGGACACTCTTCTTCAGGACCGAGTTCCTCATCCCATACAATCTCCGTCTGACACCAAGGGCATACTGTTGTTTCCATATTGATCAACCTTTCTCTTTCATATAATCATGTATTCATTACATAGATGACACCGATGGCAAAAAACACGATCGATGCCGCAAACAGAATCCGTATCAATATCTTCATGACCAGTCCCCCTAGATAATGCTCGCGCCAATTACAAACGACAGCGAGACTGAAATAATCATGGATATCAATCCGACAGCTCGGTTATCCGATTCGATCTCCTTATCAATGGAGAACACGGGTGTCAGGAATTCGAACAAAAAGTAGGCAATGAGCAGAAGGATAAACCCTACGAATGACCACGTCATGGCTTCATATACCGAAGATTTCGCTTGTATGCAGAACCGCAATACGTTGCAGATCCCGAAGATCTTACCTCCTGTAGCCATCGCAACGGCCACATTGCCCTTCTTGATCTCCGTCCAGCATTTATACTTAGTCACCAGTTCGAAGCAAGCCAGAAATACGAGCAGCTCCATAATCGCTACCGAGAAAAAACCGAGTACCATCCCCAAGGGATGAGACAGCAATTGGTCAATGCTTTCTATCACGCACCGTTCCCCTCTCCCCATCTGCGACCTTCATGAATAAGGTCGCAGAATATCATTGATTCATGGACCGGCTATTCCAATTCTGCGACGGTCACACCGTTCCCGCCTTCTCCGTAATTGCCCAGCCGGTAGCTTTTAATATGTTTATGCTTACGCAGGTAATCCTGAATACCGGAACGTAAAATTCCTGTACCTTTACCGTGAATAATATAAACTTGGCCCAGGTTGGCAAGGAAAGCTTCATCAATGAACCGGTCTGTCTCCATCAGGGCTTCTTCCAGGTTGGTACCACGCAGATCCAATTCACTTTTCACATTGTCATCACGTGTGCGCTTCATACCCGTTACCGGTTTTTGCTTTGGTTTGGCTGCGGGAGCCGATTGCTGCAGTTCCAAGTCATCCAGGGATACTTTCATTTTCATAATCCCCAGTTGTACCATAGCGTCTTTGCTGCCCGCCATCTCTACAACATGGCCTTTTTGATTCAAACTGTAGACAAGCACTTCATCACCAGGACCGATAGCACGAGTCTTCGGCGCTGTTGCCGTCTTCTTGACCGTTTTTCTGCGTTTCTCCGGTTCAGCCTCGTCCAGCTGTTTGCGGGCAGCAATGAGTTTGTGCTCCTTCACGGAAGCACCTTCTTCCATAGCCAACAGGCGAAGATCTGCTATAATCTTCTCCGCTTCCGTGCGAGCCTTGTCCACAATGCTGCGTGCATCTTCTTCTGCTTTTTCAATTCGGCGATCACGCTGCTGTTCCAGCTTCTCCAGTTCGGTCTGATGACGACTGCGTAATTTCTCCATATCCTGGCGCAAGCTCTCTGCCTTCTCACGCTCTTGTTCAGCCGTAAGACGGTTCTCTTCAAGAGAAGCAATCATGTGCTCAATCCGTTGATCCTCTTCCTTCACTTCGCCACGGGCGTAGTCGAGAATGTAACCCGGCAGTCCCAGTCGCTCTGCAATGGCAAATGCATTACTTCGTCCAGGTACACCCACCAGAAGGCGATAGGTTGGACTCAGTGTGTTGATGTCAAATTCCATGCTGGCATTAATGACACCTTTACGCTCATATGCGTATGCTTTCAGTTCACTGTAGTGAGTGGTTGCAACCATGCGACATCCCGTCCGGTGCATATGCTCCAGCATGGAGATCGCCAGTGCGGAACCTTCAGCCGGGTCTGTCCCTGCTCCAAGTTCATCGAGCAATACCAAACTTTTCGGCGTCATGTTTTTCAGAATGCGAATGATGTTGGTCATATGACTGGAGAAAGTACTCAGATTCTGCTCGATACTCTGCTCGTCCCCAATGTCTGCGTAGATCGCATCAAATACACATAGCTGACTGCCATCCTCAGCCGGAACAAATAAACCGGACATTGCCATCAGGCTCAGCAATCCAATTGTTTTGAGCGTTACCGTTTTACCACCCGTATTGGGACCTGTCACGATAATGGATGTGTAATCATTGCCCAACTCTATGTCAATTGGAACCACGTTTTCAATCGGAATCAGTGGATGACGGCCTTTCTTGAGCTTTAGGAACCCGCGGTCATTCATGCGAGGCAATGTTGCTTTCAGTTCACGAGCCAGACGTGCTTTGGCAAAGATAAAATCAAGTGATCCCAGCAAGTCGACATCATACAACAGCCACTCTCCCTGCTCACTGACAAGTGCCGTCAATTTCTGCAAAATAATTTCTATTTCGCGTTCTTCCCGAATCCGGGTCTCGCGTAATTTGTTGTTCATTGCAACAATGGATTCCGGCTCAATGAACAATGTCGCACCCGAACCGGATTGATCGTGCACAATCCCGCCAAAGTACGAACGATATTCAGCTTTCACCGGGATAACAAAACGGTCTCCTCTGATGGTAATGAGCTGATCCTGAAGCATCTTGGATACGGTAGAGGATCGAATCATCGAATCCAGTTTTTCGCGAATCCGAGCTTCTCCGCCTCGCAGCTCACGACGGATCTGCGCCAACGTTACGCTTGCACTGTCGGCAACCTCTGCATTATCGTCAATACAGATTTTGATTGAATCCTCAAGCGTTTTTTGCTCTGACAGTTGATCACTGATATAGAATAAAGATTCGATGGGCTCATCTTCATGCAAAGTACCAATCTGACGTTTCAATCGCCGCGCCGCAAAGGTTGTATTGGATATTCCCAAAAGTTCGTGAGGGTTAAGTGTGCCTCCAATTTCAGCACGTTTGATGGAAGCCGTAATATCTACAATTCCCCCAAACGACGGTGAGCCTTTCAGGCGATCAAATGTGAAGGCTTCATCGGTTTGCTGCAGCAACCGCTTCACTTCTTCAAGTTCACTGCTTGGTTCAAGTTGCTCCGCTTTCTTTTTTCCCATAGTCGTCTGGGCAAAGCTAAGCAATGTATTTAAAATTTTGCGATATTCCAGTGTGTGTAAAATTTTCGTGTCCAAGTGTACAACTCCTTCCAAACTATATCTGTATTATAACGAAAGAAACTTTCTTACGCTATTTAACGAATCCTTCCACACATAACTTCAAACATAACACCACAAACTACAGGTGTCAGGATTGTGCAACCTCTCCATCCCCTTGGAGTTG
Source organism: Paenibacillus amylolyticus (assembly GCF_047302515.1). Taxonomy (GTDB): domain Bacteria; phylum Bacillota; class Bacilli; order Paenibacillales; family Paenibacillaceae; genus Paenibacillus; species Paenibacillus amylolyticus_G. The sequence continues at coordinate 3,972,000 of NZ_CP168019.1, forward strand.
CCCTGCTCAGTTCAATCCGAATAAAAGGAGGTAAACACCATGAATTTCCTGGGACATGTCGTGCGATTTGTCATCGCTGCAATTGTATTAATGGTGGTCAGCTGGATCGTTCCCGGATTCGCCGTTGGTGGCTTCTGGAGCGCTCTGTTGCTTGCTCTTGTCATTGCCCTGCTCGGCTGGATCGTTGAAGGTATCTTCGGCAAAAGAGTCAACCCGTTTGGTCGCGGTATTGTCGGATTTATCGTTAGCGCACTGGTGATTTGGCTTGGTCAATATGTTGTAGATCATGTTGAAGTCAGCCTGCTCGGTGCCATTCTCGCTGCGCTGGTTATCGGGATTATCGATCTCTTCATCCCGGTATCCACCCCTTTTGATGCCGGACGAAGCTCCAAAAGTTAATCTCCACTTCACCTTAACGTCCCCATGTATTCTCCTAAACCTCTGAAGGCCTTGGGCCGGAAGGGGTTTATTTCATTCGGGCAGTACACACGCTCTGCCGTACCCGTACAATTTTCAAAAAAACGACATACGCAGCGTGTACAGGCATCCACATATTGCGGTATGATGACAGGAGCAATCATTCAAATTTTATCCATATCACGCTTTAAGGAGGCACATGATGAAGAAAGGCATAACATGGCTTGCTGCCTGTATGTTAATTCTGGTCCTCACTGCATGTGGAGGGGCGAAACAGTCCGCAGAATCTGGCAGCAATGGATCCGATGCTGATGCTGGAGTTACAGCCAGTGAAGAATTGGTCATCAAGGCAAGTAACTATGAATTCGATAAACCTGAGTACCATCTTAAAAAAGGCGTTCCCGTTAACATTGTTTATAAAAATGAAAACGGAAATCACGGTATCCTTGTGCCTGAGCTGAATCTTCAACTGGATACCAGAAATAGCTCCAAAGTCATAACCCCGGACAAAGTTGGTGAGTTTGAAATGTCCTGTTCTGTCTTCTGTGGTTCAGGACACAGCAGCATGATCTCCAAAATTATCGTTGAAGAATAGTATTCAAGACAAGGAGCCCCCGCAGCGACGGGAGCTCCTTCTTTAGTATAACAAATTGTACCAGAGTACGTTGCCCACGAGCCAGTTCTGCTGCATTCATTCCGCTAGGTCTGGTCCTGTTCAATCAATTCAATCCATTCGTTATATTCCGTCTGTAATTTCGTATATTCATCATGCAACTGACGATATTCCGTGTTCAGCTGCTCTGCCTTCTCCTGCTCCATTTCACGTTCAACCTGTAACAAACGTAATTGATTGGCCGCTAGTTCGTAACGCTCCCCCATCTCAAGCAGTTCAGTTTCCATGATCTCTTTCTCTTGGGTCGCTTCTGCACGTAACTTGTCCAGCTGCTGTCGTTCTTGCTCCAGTCCCTCCAGCAACTCACTACTTGCAGCACTTTCTCTCTTCCAAACCGTCAGTTCATTCTCAAGTGCAGCCCAGCGTTCCTGCCAGGATTGTTCCTGAGCCGCCCATTCATCTGCACGGCGTTGCCATACCTGGTCGTTCTGCTCTGCTTGTTCAACGCTTGAGCGAAGTTCTTCTTCACGTCTTGTCAACTGCTCCAGACGGGATGCCAACTCGGTCTGTTTGGCTGACAGTTCTTCGTGTTTGATCTGCCACTCCAACGCTTCTTCCTCAGTCTGGGCTAGCCGGTTCTCTTGTTCCGAGTAACGCTCGGAAAGTTTAGCTGAAGACTGTCTCGCTTCTTCAAGTACGCTCACAATCTCTTGTTTCTCCTTGCTCAATTCATCCAGCTTGGAACTGTAATTCTCTTCACGTTGTAATACATCACTGTAATCGTTACGGATTTGTTTATAGTTATCCTGAAGTCGGTTCAGCTCTTCCCGAACAACATTTAGCTCAACTTCAAGCTGATTACGTTTCTCTTCCAAAAGCTCTGCATCCTTCTGGTATTGCACAGCTTCTTCATGGTTGAAACGAGACTCTTCCTTCACCACGGACAATTCATCATGAAGGGATTGCACACCAGACTCCAACGTTTCATTTTGTTCAGCAACTTCAAGAATCTGATTCTCCAGGTCTCCGATCTCAGCCAATCGCTGCTCAGCAAGGTCCTTCCAAGACTGCTCACGTTCCGTAAGCGTGCCGATCTCATTCTGCAATGTACGCACCGCAGCATGAGCCTGTTCAAGCACTTTTTGCAGTCTGCGCTGTTCCTCTTCCGACTTCACTTCAGCCTCACGAAGCTTTTGAACTTCCTGTTCAAGCTGTGCATGTTGCTCCTGAAGTTTGCGTAGCTGTGCTGTGAGAGAGGTTTCTCTATCCACAGTTTCATTATACTTCTGCTTCCATTGTTCCTGTAGATCACGGGATTGCTGGGCAGCCTGTTCCGTTTCACGCAGAAGCTCCTGCAACTGGGAACGGTCCTCTTTCAACTGCTCCAGTTGTTGTTCCAGTTCCGTAATTCGGCGAGTCTGAACTTCCTGCTCCTGCTTACGGACCCCATGCTCATGACGTAACGATTCCAATTGACCACGCTCATGCTGAAGCTGCTGTTCTTGCTCTGCAACCAAGTCCTGTGCACTAATGAGCTGGGTCATTACTTCTTCTAATTGTTCTTCGACATCTAATAGTCGAGCCTCCGCCTGTTTACGTTGTTCCTCAAGTTGCTGCTTGAGCTTGCCCTGTTCTTCTTGCAACAAGGCCTCTGCCGCCGCTTCGGCTTCTTTTGCCTGGGACGCTGCTGCTTCCTTGGCTTGCTGCAATTGTTCCTCGAGGGCTGCTTCTTTCTCCATCCATTCGAGTTCCAACTGCTCGGATAACGCCTTGAACTCCGCATTCAACTGATTTATCTCAGTCAGGCGCTTCTGCTCCGCTTGTTCCTGCAAGTCAGCCCGTTCCTGATTCGCCTGATCCGTGAGCTCTTGTGTCTGTTGCAGCGCTTTTTCTTCAGCCTGTTGAAGACGAAGTTCCATCTGTTGCTGAAGTTCGTTATATTGCAGCGCTGCTTCTTCCTGAGCTTTCTTCAGATTGCTCTCTGCCTGCTCCAACTCGGACAAAATGGCCGACTCGGCTTCTTCCTTGGCTGTCCGAACCTGCTGCGCAGCCTTCGCTTCAATCTGCTGACGTTCTGCAACGGCACGGCTTTCGACTTCTTTTAATTGAGCTGCAGTCTTGTCCTGCAACTCTTTATATTGCGCCGCAGCTTTGGCCTGCGCCTGCTGCAATTCGGCTGCAGAACGGTTCTGAGCTTCTTTGAGCTGGGAAGCAGCCTGTGCCTGTGCATTTTTAAGCTGGTTAGCCACTTTCTCTTCCATTTCCTTCAGCTGTTTCGTTCCCTTGGCTTCTGCTTCCTTCAGTTGTGCTGTCGCTTGGGCCTGCAATTTCTGCACTCGCTCCGTTGCTTGAGCGCGTTCTTGCTCCAGCAGCTTATTCAACTTGGCTATTTCTGAATTTTTGTCCGATTCGGACTTTTGCAACGCCTGCTCTGCTTCAATCTTCAACTGTTGCAAATCAGCAAGAGCCTCGTCGCGCCGTTCCAATTCTTGTTGATGTTCATTTTGTATGGCGTTCAACCGATTCAATTCGTTTCTCAGTTCTGTACGTTCTCCAGTGAGCATCTTCAGTTCATTACGGATTTCCTGAGTCTGAAGAGACTGTTCAGCCATATGTACAGCCGCCAGTACCGCAATACGCGGAGTATCCAGACGGGAATTTTGCTTGGAGATTGCGCCCATACGCTCATCTACCAGGTTAGCTACTTGTTTCATATAGTCGGCACTGCTGCCAACCAGTTTATAGGAAGTCCCGTAGATCTCTACGGTGACGCGTGTACGATCAGGTGTAGTCACAGTTGTGCCCTCCTTCAAGTCTGTATGTTGATTCTAAGCTGTAATCACAAAAAAGTCACATCGATCCTCTAATGCTAAGGATTCGATGTGACTTCAAACAATTCCTGCTAATCTTTGTTCAAAAAATCTTCTTTTGTCCTATTTACGCAATTCCGCTCCGAATTGCTCTTCCAGACGAGCCACTACACGGGCATGAACTTCAGTAACTTCCTCATCGGTGAGTGTACGTTCACGATTCCGGTATACCAGTGCCATCGCCACGCTCTTCTTGTTTTCACCCAGTTTACTGCCAGTAAACACATCGAATACCTGTACGTTTTGTAACCATTCACCCGCCGATTCACGAATGGCGCGCAGCATATCTCCAGCTTCAACATCCTCATTCACAACAACCGCGATATCACGTTCCATCGCCGGGAAACGCGGAAGTTCACGATAACGAATATCAGCGTCTGCTTCACTGTAAATCGATTCAAGTGCAATCTCTGCGATGTACACATCATTCAGATCATACTGCTGTTGCAGTTCCGGGTGCAATTGACCCAATGTACCGATCAATGTGCCTTCCCCGCCATCCTTACCTTCCAGGTAAACCGATGCGGAACGTCCCGGATGGAATCCTTCAGGGCTGTTTGCTACCAAGCGAATGCGTTGTTCAAGCCCCACATAGGCGAACAGATGCTCAAGAGCACCTTTCAGATCGAAGAAGTCTACTTTCTCCGCTCCAACATTCCACTGCTGGCTGGCACGATTACCGGTGAGCAGCAGCCCCAGTACTGGGATTTCATGCGGTTGCTTGGTCAACTGATCTTCTTCAGTGAAGAACACATTACCCACTTCAAATACAGCCAGTGAATCCTGTTTACGATTCATGTTATACACCGCTCCATCCAGCATTTGCGGCAAAATACTCGTACGAAGCACACTGCGGTCCTCGCTCATAGGCATCGCGAGTTTCACGGCTTTACTTCCTTGTGTCAACGCCGGGAACAGGGTCGCTTTATCCGGGTGTACAAAGGAGTAACTGATCATTTCCTGCCAGCCACTGCCTGAGAGCAATCCACGAATCGTACGGCGCATTGCTTGAGAGCGTGTATATGCCCCTGGAGTCGTCGGTCCTTCAATCCATGTGGTTGGAATGTTGTCGTATCCGTACAGGCGCGCAATCTCTTCAGACAAGTCTACATCGAGCGTAATATCCCCTCTGCGTGTTGGCACTTCCACATCCAGCAATCCTTGATCAGCATCACCACATGCAAAGTGCAAGCGAGCGAAGATCGTTTTTACCTCAAGCAAAGACAGATCGGTTCCCAGATAACGATTCAGTCTATCCAGCGACAATTGAATTACACGTTTCTCCGCAGCTTCTGCTCCAGCTTCCACGATTCCCTGGTGCACTTCACCTTCAGCATAACGCTGAATCAGTTCAGCCGCACGATCCAAAGCCGTAATCACCGCACCCGGGTCTACTTCCTTCTCAAAACGCATGCTTGCTTCGGAACGTAGCCCCAGTTGGCGCGACGTTTTCCGAACGGTTCCGCCGTCGAACTTGGCGGACTCCAGCAACAGATTCACCGTGCCTTCCGATACTTCGGAATTCTCGCCACCCATAACCCCAGCGATGGCTACAGGTTTCACGCCGTCTGTGATGAGCAACATGTGCGGCTCCAGCTTGCGCTCCTGTCCATCCAGCGTAACAATCGTTTCGCCTTCGTTGGCCATCCGCACTTCAATATGGCCCTTTTCCAGTTTATCCGCATCGAATGCATGTAGCGGTTGACCGTATTCGAGCATGACATAGTTCGTGATATCAACGATGTTATTGATTGGGCGAACACCTGCCGCCATGAGACGGTTTTGCATCCACAGCGGGGAAGCACCCAGCTTAATTCCAGTTACATAACGAGCTGCATAGTGAATGCATTGCTCCTGTGCCTTGATCTCTACAGAGATATGATTCGCGGCTGCATCACCAATTTCAACCAGTTGGTCTTTGGGACTTGGCAGCTTCACTTCACGACCCAGAATGGCACCCACTTCATAAGCTGCACCACGCATGCTGAGACAGTCGGAACGGTTCGGTGTCAGGTCCAATTCAAGCACATGATCGTCGAGACCAAGAACCTGGCTGATTGGCGTGCCAACCTCAGTTTGTTCCGGCAGAACGAGAATACCTTCCTGCTGATCCTTCGGCAACAATTTGTCGTTCATGCCCAGCTCTTTGGCGGAACAGATCATGCCAAGGGAGACAACACCGCGCAGTTTGGCTTTTTTGATATCCAATCCACCAGGGAGCTTCGCTCCAACCAGGGCTACGACTACTTTTTGGCCTGCATCCACATTTTTCGCACCACACACGATCTGAAGATCTTCTTCCTGACCAGCATCGATGACACATACATTCAGTTTGTCTGCATCAGGGTGTTTCTCCTTGCTCTTCACATAACCTACAACAACTTTATTCACGCCCTTGTTGCGGTTCTCCACTACATCAATTTCGACACCCGCACGGGTGATTTTCTCCGCCAATTCCTGTGGCGTCACACCTTCAAGGGAAATATAATCAGACAGCCAATCTGTCGATACTCTCATGGACGTTCACTTCCTTCATCTATAAATTGGTGTTCCCGGTTCATTCGCTTGCTCTATATGGTCAATCTTTCTTGTCTTAAAGTTACAGCCGTCCGAATTGCTTCAGGAAGGTCAGATCGCTATTGTAGAAATGACGGATATCATCGACACCATACTTCAGCATCGCGATACGTTCTACGCCCATTCCAAATGCAAAACCACTGTATTTCTCCGGATCGTATCCACCCATCTCCAGTACTTTCGGGTGAACCATACCGCCGCCCAAAATTTCAAGCCAGCCTGTTTGCTTACATACGCGACAGCCGCTGCCGCCACATTGTACACAAGTTACATCCACTTCCGCACTTGGCTCTGTGAACGGGAAGAAGCTTGGACGCAGACGAATTTCTGTGTGGGAACCGAACATTTCGCGCACGAATTGCAGCAGGGTTCCTTTCAGATCGCTCATACGAATATTTTCGCTGATGACCAATCCTTCAACCTGGTTGAATTGGAAAGAGTGCGTCGCATCGTCATCATCACGGCGGTATACTTTACCTGGGCAGATGACTTTGACAGGCACTTCGCCCTTCATGCTCTGCATGGTACGTACTTGAACCGGAGATGTATGGGTACGCATCAACAAGTCTTCAGTAACATAGAAGGAATCCTGCATATCGCGCGCCGGGTGATTCTTCGGCAGATTCAATGCTTCAAAGTTGTAATAATCCATTTCGACTTCAGGACCTTCCGCAACGCGGTATCCCATACCGATGAAAATATCTTCAATCTCCTGTACCACTTTGGTCAGTGGATGCAGTCCGCCTTGACGTCCACGACGTCCTGGCAGAGTCACATCAATTTTCTCGGATTGCAGACGCTTCGCCGTCTCTTCCTTCTGGAACTGATCCTGCTTGCTGTCGATGACTTCCTCAATGGCAGCCCGAACATCATTGGCTACTTGACCAATAACTGGACGTTCCTCCGCACTAAGTGCACCCATACCACGCAAAATTTCAGTTAATGCACCCTTTTTCCCCAAATACTTCACACGCAGATCACTGAGCGTCTGCGGATCATTCACACCAGACAACTGCTCCAGCGCTTCGATCTTCAATGCCTCTAAACGTTCTTTCATGTGTAATTGCCCCCTTTTTGTGGTGTTTTTGCAACAAAAAAAGGCCTTCTCTCCCCTGAAGGGACGAAAAGACCGTGGTACCACCCTTGTTAGACATCCATTGCTGCGTGGCCCTTCTGGCCTGCAACTGGTTCTGTCTCACTTTGTACGGAATAACGACCGTTAACCGTTTGCCCCTACTGTTGCCTCTGTGTCTGCACACAAACAGGTTCAGGGAACCGCTTCGGAGTGAATTTCGGCAGCCTTGTTCTACAGAAACGCTCTCAATCCACGGCGCTTCCTCCCTGTCCAGAGGCACTGCTTACTTATCTCCATCATCACGTTTACTTAGTTTACCTATATCGATGTAATCATCGATGATCGTTCATAATTATATGCAAAATAGATCGAAATAGCAAGCCGTCCATGTTCTAATTTATGCTTGCACCCTTATCTTTCAATTGTTTCAGGCGCTGCTGGATTTCGCGAATCTCAGCTGCCTCGACTGCTCGCTCATTCGAATGCTCAGGCTGTGTCAGACTTTCTTTTCCAGCAGTGCTCACAGGAGACAGCAACTCCGATAGGCGCATCTCCAATCGTAACCGCTCGTCATCGGATTCCCGGGTCTCCAGCGCCACCTCACGAAGTTTGGTGGACTGCTCCCAATCCGACACTCCTCCTTCAAACAGAGTTGCTGTGCCACCAGCCTCCAGATCGCATAACCGATTCGCGAGTGACTTCGTCAGCATCCGGTCATGAGATACAAGCACCAAAGCACCTGAAGCCTGTTTTAATACATTTTCCATGACTTCCTGGGTATCGATGTCCAGATAGTTCGTTGGTTCGTCCAGCACCAGCAGATTCGCTCCGCCAAAATACAGTCTCAGAAATGCCACTCTGCACTTTTCACCCATGCTCAAATCTCCAATGCGCTTGAACACATCATCTCTGGAAAATAGGAAACACCCCAGAATGGTACGTGCCGCACTTTGTGTCATGGATGGAAGGGTAAGCAAGCTGTCCAGCAGCGTCAGATTTTCGGGAAGCCCTTCCAGCTCCTGTGAAAAGTAACCGATTTTCAGTTGCGGATGCCGTGTGACCTTGCCTTGCGAAGGCTCTAGTTCACCAAACATCAACTTCAGCAGTGTTGTCTTGCCCGTTCCATTAGGGCCCCGTACAGCAAGCCGATCTCCGCGTTCCACAGTAATTCGAAGATTGCGCAGCAATGATTTGTCTCCCGTATATGAAAAACTCACCTCTTCCAGCGCAAGCAGCTGGCGTGCAGCCAGTGGATTCATCTGTAATTCCATGTTCAACTTTGCAGCTTCACGAGGTTTATCCACCCGTTCCCGCTCCAAACGCTCCAGCTGTTTTTGTTTCGCATGGTAACGTGAAATATTTTTGTTGGCTTTGGCCTTGTAGAAGCTCTGGGTGATCTTCACCTCTACATCGGTCGCCGAATTATGCGCTTTATGGAACCATTCCTGATAATTTCGAATCGTTTCTTCCAGCGCCTTACGTTCCAATTCCTGCCTGCGGTAGATCGTTTCCTGTTCGCGTAATTCACGCTCTTTGTGGATCTTGTAGTCGGAGTATCCGCCCTTGTATTTGGTCAGGGCATCTGGACTGAACTCAATGACTCCTGTTGCTACCTGATCAATAAACGTACGATCATGTGATACAAATAACAGCGTACCTTCATATGAGGATAACCACTCTTCCAGCCAGCGCATGCTTCCCTCATCCAGATGATTCGTTGGTTCATCCAGGATCAGGAATTTGGGTTTGCTGACAAGCAGCCCCGCCAAACGAGCCTTTGTTTTTTGTCCACCACTCAAGGAATGATAGGGTCTATTCCAATGCTCTGCGGATAATCCAAGGCGGGTCAGTACTTTCTCTACCTCAGTCTCCCACATATAACCGTTCAACTGTTCATATTGCTCCATCACTTGTGTATAAGCTGCAAGCAGCTCTTCATCCGCTTCAGTGCTCATGCTCAAACGTTGTTCCAGTTCTTCCAAGTTCCGTTTCACTTCATAGATCTGACCGCTCTCACGCCGGACCGCATCCAGTACATTCATCCCGGTCTCAATCTCCGAGCGCTGGCGCATGAAACCCCATTCCTGCTGAGGGATATGACGTTCAATCCGTCCACCACCATGCTCCTCACCCAAAATGATGCGTAACAACGTTGTCTTGCCGCATCCGTTGCGACCCAAAATGGCGAGTCGTTCGCCCTCATTAATCTCCAAATTTAATCCTGTAAACAATTCAATACCGTTCCACTCTTTTGATACTTCATGTAAGCGTACCAATGTCATCATGAGGCTTCATCCTTCCTGCATCCTTTTTGCTGAACAAAAAAAACCGCTGGCATCAGCCGGCGGTTTGGCAATTCAGGGTTGGATCAAGCATTCAAAGACAGATCTAAGGTAAGCTACGGCATGAACAAAGAAACCCAAAATACAGGGTACACGTAAACCTCAATGGCTTACTTGCTCCATACCTTTTCCCATAGCTGAATTTGGACACACGAATCCCCTCATTGCTCAGCCGCTCTGGCTGACTGCGTCATAAAACCGTCTGCAGTTAACTGGGGTTCAATTCATGTGTTTTACTTCATGGGACGTATGGTTACCTCTCATTCATGTGTAGTATCAATTTCTCCGTTATTGTACCAGATCATTGTAAAAAAGCAAAGGGTATATAAATTAAACTAAAGAATACTTACTACTCTCCACTCCGAAGACAGAACAATCTTCTGCTCGCTGTTACCACCGAATTTTCTTTTAGGGCAATAGAAAAAGCCCCTGCATCGCAAGGGCTCCGGTACTGCTTCGGTAAGCGGGTGATGGGAATCGAACCCACGCTATTAGCTTGGAAGGCTAAAGTTCTACCATTGAACTACACCCGCATGATTGAAGATTTATTGTTAAGTTCCTTAGGAATTTAACAGTGATTTTACAAATAATAATATACCATGATCCTCTATAGCATGCAAGTTATATTTCCCATTTTTTTCATTACGCATCCATCAAAAAAAGCAGGAGCACCCTCGCGCCCCCGCTGTTCCCTATCCTGTAGGCTTATCCACATCTCTCAAAAACTGCTTTTCAAATTCAGCGGCTTTAATCGGTTTGCTGAAGAAATAACCCTGAGCCTCGTGACAGTGTTGATTGCGAAGAAAGACCATCTGATCTTCGTTCTCCACGCCCTCAGCTGTGACTTTCAGTTGTAAATGATGCGCCATTGAAGTGATGGTAGATACGATCGCGGCGTTATTGCTGTCCTCCATGACTTCATTCACAAATGAACGGTCAATCTTGAGCCGATCAATTGGCAGATCCTTCAGATAGTGCAACGAGCTGTATCCCGTTCCAAAATCATCAATACTGATATGCACACCAATTTCTTTGATTTTGCGCAACTGTTCGAATGACCGGTCTTTATCAAATGTCATGCTCTCTGTAATCTCCAGTTCAAGCCATACAGGCTCTAGTCCCGTCTCTTTGAGAATGCCATTGATATTGTCCAACAAATGGGAGTGCCTGAATTGTCTCATCGACAGATTCACTGAAACACACAGTTTACGATAACCGGCTTCCTGCCACTGTTTGTTCTGTGCACACGCTTCACGAAGCACCCATTCGCCAAGTGGCACAATGAGCCCACTCTCTTCTGCCAGAGGAATAAAGTCCGCCGGAGATACCGAGCCTCGTTGCGGATGCTGCCAACGCACCAAGGCTTCCATGCCAACGATTAGCCCACTTTGCAGATTAACCTGCGGCTGGTAGACCAGGTAGAACTGACCTCGATCCAACGCCTTGCGCAGATCATTCTCAAGCTGCAAACGCTCCTGTGCCTTCATCTGCATCGCATGGGCAAAACGATTCAGTTCCATTCCTTGTTCCTTAGCACTGTGCAAAGCCGTATCAGCATTCTGAATAATCTCCAGTGGTGACTCCCCATCATGTGGGAAAATGGCCATCCCAATTCCAAGTGTCAGATGATACTCATTGCCATCAACCAAGACGGGCTTCTCAAAAAGTTGCAAAATGGATCTTGTCCGACGCAACGCTGTATCGGTTGAACTGAAATCTGTCATCGTTAATGCAAACTCATCTCTTCCCAATCCAAAGACTTCTTCTCCTGGAAGGGACAATTGTTTCAGTCGTTGACCTACCTGACGCAAAACACGGTTAGCTGCTTGCTGTCCGAGCGAATCATTAATGGTTTTGAACCGATTAATATTCAGGACCAATACACCAACAAGCTGTTCCTGCACCACGGCATCATCCATCATCTTTTTCAACTGCTGTGAAAGGCGACGACGGTTTGGAAGTCCCGTTACATCATCATGATGAGCAATATAGTTCATCTTGGCTTCCGCGACCTGCTGTTGCAGGAAAGGTGTGTCCACTACGGACGTATACAGCCCTTTTTGAATGAAAAAATATGCCATACAATTACTCAGCAATCCTAATAATAGATTGAGATCGTTCACCCCAGTTGCTGAAACAAAATAACATTCACCAAAAAAGAAACACAGAATGCCACATAGAATGGTTGGTAAATCACCGTCTTTGTTTTTTTTCCATTGTACAAACAAAAGAACTGCAATAATGCCATAGAGCAATCCAACCATAAGATGAACTCGGGTGAAGATACCACCAAGCACTTCCCCATCAAGCATACTCGGCAACATGCTCCATTCCTGAATAGCCAGTATGTACAAAATAACAAAGGTACCCAATGTCCCACTGAACAGTAAGAATTTGCGTGGTAATGCAATTTCTTTCTCATTTAAGGTATACACGAGCAGTAAACCTACGGAACATACCAAAGATCCCATAGTTGACATCATTAAGGAGAACTCCGATTCCATCATGGCTCCATTTGGAATCTCTTCTGCAAATGAAACGATATGAACCAGTTCAAACAGACCAATCAATAAAAAGAGTGTTGTCAATAATGTCCTCCGAAGAGTTAGCTTCTGTGTCCGAAACAACCAGCTTTGATTGTAGATGCCGATACAAGCCGCTGCCGCAGCAAATCCACCCAAGAGTGTCAAAACCGGATAACCCGATATGATCAGATCAGAGCTTGAAGAAGAACGAAACCATTGACTTGCGAGGAAACATAATAAGCCGCCCACAGCGACCCAACTTATTTTTCTCTGATCTTGCAGATTAACCTTCATGCCGTGTTTTCCTTCCCGGGATCACCTATCCTGAATTACATTAACCAAACTCAACAACTTACTACACGATTCGACAAAAAAACATATTAACCAACGTTCAATTCACATGCATACACATGCTATCTGGTACATAATAACATTTAATTTTGTATACGTGAACTAAAAAATAGTTACTCCTAGGAATATTTATTCACAAATATATAGAAAAACAAGGCATTAAGAACTAAAAAAACATGGATCTCCAGTTAGAGTCCATGTTTTCCTATTTTACAACTGTATTTCAGACTATATTACTTATCAAAATTCACTTCTGGTGTTGTTAATTTATCATAGAAATCAACAACCTTATCCTTGTCTTCCGATGAGCGAATCGCCATTGCTGAACGTGGATGCTCGTCCAACGCACCTGTAATCATGTAAGGCAGAATGTAACCCCATTCTTCTTTTTCTCTGAGCGGAACCATCAACTGTTCCAATACACCAAGTACTGGACGCAGATTGTATTTTGTTCCTTTCAGATGAGCTACGAGCAATTCGGTTGGACAGTTTCCAGCAGCACGGCCCATACCATACACAGAAGCATCAAGCAGTTCGACGCCAAGTTCTGCCGCAACCAATGTGTTAGAAAACGCAAGTTGCATATTATTATGTGTGTGAACACCAAGACGTTTGTTAGGCAAGTGAGTCTTGAACTTCTCTACCAGATATTTCACATCATTATGGTCCAAGCTACCGTAGGAGTCTACAATGTAAACAACATCCACAGCGCTTTCTTTGATCAATTCAAATGCTTCCAGCAATTCATTCTCCATAACATTGGAGAGTGCCATAATATTAAGTGTAGTTTCATATCCACGATCATGGAATGTTTGAACCAGTGCAAGTGCCTTGTCCACATCTTTGCTGTAGCAGGCAACCCGGATCAGATCCAGCATGCTCTCACTGCGAGGCAAGATATCATTTTCGTCCACACGTCCAACGTCAACCAGTGCAGACAGTTTGGTATTTCCTTTTTGAGGAATAACTTTACGCAGGAAATCATCGTTCAGGAAACGCCATGGTCCTGCTTCCTCGGCACCTTTAAGCAACTTCGGAGAGTTCTTATATCCAATTTCCATATAATCAACGCCAGCTTCATTCAATCCAGCATATAGCTGTTGAACAAAGTCCACGCTAAAGTCCCAATTATTCACCAATCCGCCATCACGGATCGTACAATCTACAATTTTGCAATGATTTGTCTTCATTAATGTCTGCTCCTTTTCTGACCAACTTGTGTATTCCTCTCATGATACTTGAACGTGACAAGAAAAGTAAAGGGATTCCGGACTTATTTACTTCGATAAGATCTCCAGATTCGGTCAATCTCAACCATATCGGAACGATCGGGAGCTTTCTCTCCATAACGGACGGCATTATACGTATCTGGCAGTCTCGCAGACAGCTCATCTTCTTCTACCTTCATACCATTCTGAATAATGGTCTGTGCAGCCTCCAGCGGAGTGTGCGTCCCCTGTATTTCCACGCCTCGATGAGCGGCTCTTTCAATCCAAGTCCGATAGTAATACCGAACACGTTCAGCATCCTGTGCAGGTGGCGCCTCTTTCTTGCGAAACCAATTCTTTCGGACTTTTGCTGGCGCATCAAGCGTCTCACTGACATCGATATACTCCGTCCGTGGTTCTGCCTTCTTTTCACCTGGTTGTAACATCCCCTTGAATCGGTCCATAAGTCTGTTTATCGTTTTTTGTCCCAACCTCAGAAGCAGCCACAGAATTGCTCCTGCTACAGCACACATCACTACCCATCCGAGGATGTTCCAGAAGACTGAGGGCTCGGATGGCGGCTCTCTCCAGTCATTCGGTATATTTAGCGGCTGATTGGGGTTGTCCATTGGTAATCGTGGCTCCTCGCCGGAAATCGGACCAAACCATCCCCTGATCCATGCGAGCAAGCGATCACGTAGCGGTCCCAGCCAGGCAGCCAGACTTGGGAAAGCACCAATCGCGACGATAACAATAAACATCCACATGAACCGCTGATGATTCGCACGTGCAAAATCTCTTAATACCAATCTTCTCTTGCCGTCATTGAGTATTGCCTGATCCAGTTGCAGCATATATCGTCCAACCAACCAAAAGGCAAAGCTGATCACTCCCGCAATATAGATCCATAGGGTATAGGTTCGTATCGGCTGCATGAATTCCAACGAATTCGAAGCAATCATAAGCACGATTGCACTGATTACACCCATAATCTGCAAGCGCCATAACAACACTGAATGAAAGACTGGCTGGAAGGTCAGACCTGTATAAGCCGATATGACTCCACACAGTACCAATGTGATGATATCCGGCAACGGGAGAATAAGGCTCATCCCAACAACGAGTGCGAAGAGAAATCCTATGACGAGTGCCGCTAGTCCACGAATGAGTGTACTTTTCTCGCTAAAACCTGGAATTTTATGCTGAATGAACTGTCCCAACCAACCTACAAGAACAACCAGGATGAATAATGTGTACGGCAAATGTTCCATTGCGTAGAATGAAGCAAGCGTAAATATCGGAAAAAGATATATGCCAGCCATCAAGACGGCAAGCATTGCTATGAGTCCTGTGGTCGTCGCTACCGGTCTGTTCCTCATGCACTCACCGCCTTCGTATTACCCTTCACGTCCTCTACCGGGAGAATCGTTACACGATGTCCTTGTTCGTGCAGACGTGCAATCTCGTGCTCCATAGCGGCAGATACATAGGATGTAATCAGCAGATAGCTGCGGATTTGCTGTGCTTCTTCATTCAGACGTACTTCATCATTCAGGAATTGCTCCATGGGCACCATGCATTTCAACTCTGTCTCAGCCATAGCTTCCAGTAACCGTTCCAGATGGGGCGTGCCATAATCCGGCTCAATCCGAAGTGTATCTCGGCCTCCACCCACATGATAACCATTATGGGCGAAACCTGCTGGCAACCCTCTACCGATGGCATCCACTGCAGCCGTGGCAGCGTAACGAAGTGCCCGTTCAATCTTTTCCGGTCGAGTAACAACACTCCACATATCTGCAGATTCCTGAATATTGACTACAATCCAGGATTGCGGATCAGCCGTCCATCCCTGCTTGTAGACTTGTAATTCACCTGTACGTGCACTCGCTTTCCAGTGAATACGATTCATGGGGTCCCCTGCACCATAAGGCCGAACACCCAGGATCAAGAAAGGATCTTCAACGATCCATCGTGATACTTCCACTTCTCCCTGCCATACCTGATAAATTGCAGGAAGATCCTCTGCATTCACTAATGAAGGATACACGATCATAGACATTTGCAAAGGAATCGGTTTGGTGGAACGCCACACACCAAAGAGATCCCCACCTGTCATCGTTGCTGTATTTAATGGATAAATCCCACGCTGAGTACATGTAAAAGGATGCTTGCGCGTAATACGAGTAAACGGTTTTAACGTAAAAATACTCTTATGGTTCTGATAAATCTCGCCTTGACTAATATCCATACCTGAGCCGGAACGAAATACAAACGACACTGGCATCATCGATTCAAGTCTGAGCCACGGTACGGAGACTCGTTTCTCATTCGATATCGTCTCCACCATCTCAAGTTCATCTCCAGCGTAACAACGTAGCTTGCTGAATTGTCTGCTGTACCTGAGTTTTCGCAGTGCAGGTCGTCCAAACCACACACCATGTATAACAACGACAATGCCTCCAACAAGGACAAGCCATAATAAGGCCATAAGATTAACGCCCGCTTGTAGCGAGATTCTCCGTAGGCACTTCTGTCTGATTCAGAAGTTCCTGGATGATACGCTCCGCCAAGCCCTCTTGTTGTCTGATCCGGTTACGGAATACCAGTCGGTGGGCCAGCACAGGTTCCGCCAGTACTTTAATATCATCAGGCAAAACAAAGTCTCTGCCATGCAGTGCAGCCCATGCCTGACTTGCCTTGAGTAATGCCTGAGCCCCTCGTGGACTTACGCCAAGCGAGAGCTCGGGATGTTGCCTTGTCGCTTCGGTTAACTGAATGATATATCGTAGCAGATCTTCGTTGATCTGCACTGTTTTATACGTATCCTGCGCCTTCAAAAGTTCTTCACGACTGATCACTGCTGAGAGATCATCAACAGAACGACTGGCTACCGTACGTCTCAAAATTTCTACACTCTCTTCACTGCTTGGATAACCCATGCGAATTTTCATCATAAAACGATCCATCTGCGCTTCTGGTAGCGGAAAAGTTCCTTGGTTATCTACAGGATTCTGGGTGGCGATAACGATGAATGGCCGTTCCAGCTGTCTCGTTGAACCGTCGATACTGATCTGACGCTCTTCCATGCACTCCAGCAAGCTTGATTGTGTACGCGGTGTAGCACGGTTAATCTCATCGGCTAGTACAAGATTGGCAAACAAGGGGCCGGGTCGGAATTCAAAATCCCCTTCTTTTTGATTAAAAAAATGAATTCCTGTTAAGTCAGAGGGTAGCAAGTCCGGTGTAAACTGTATCCGTTGGAATGTGCAGTCCAATGAAGAGGCTACCGATTTGGCGAGCATCGTTTTCCCAGTACCCGGTACATCCTCCAGCAGCACATGTCCTGACGCTATGATCGCTGTCATCACCAGCTCTATCGTATGCTCTTTTCCCACAATCACTTTTCCCACGTGATCCATCAGTTGTTGATTCATTCGTTCCATTCCTTGGATTTCCATCTGCATCTCATCCTTCCGTTATGGAGCTTATGTATTCGCATTCATTACTAACTATAACCGTTATTGGCAACATAAAACAAAGGAGTTGGCAAATGGCCAACTCCTCGACTCCCCGCTTTTCTCAATATACCAAGGGTAACATAATTATAAACCGCGTGCCTTCGCCCTTTTTGCTATCCACAGAGATGGTACCTCCATGGTTCTTGATGATCCGGTAACTCACCGAAAGTCCAAGCCCCGTTCCGCTCTCCTTGGTCGTGAAGAATGGATCAAACAGACGTACAAGCGTGTTATGGTCCATCCCATGACCGTTATCCGCGATGGAGATCTGCACGAACTTGTTTTCCGTGGCGGTAGATATTCGAATTAGACCCGTATGTTCTTCGCCAACTTCCTCAATGGCATCCATTGCGTTTTTCACCATATTCAAAATAACCTGCTTAATCTGTTTGACATCAATGGACACATTCAGCGGGGCATCCCCTTCATCCAGTACGATCTCGCATCCCTTCATCAACCCTTCGCTTTCGGTCAGCAAGACCACCTCTTTGAGCAAAGAGTCGACGGATATCACGGTCTTCTGTGGAGCTGACGGTTTGGAAGAATTCAAAAATTCGTAGATGATGTCATTCGCCCGATCAATCTCCGTCAGTATGATTCGAGCGTACTCGTCTTTGCCGAGCTGCAGCAAATGGGGCCTGAGCAGTTGGATGAACCCACGGATTGCAGTCAACGGATTACGAATTTCATGAGCAATAGATGCTGAAATTCGCCCCAGCATCGCAAGTTTGTCATTTTGATAAGCGGTCTGTTCAATTTGTTTATAATCAGATACATCTTTGACGCTGAACAAGAAGTCGCCATCCATCTGATCACCGTACGTCACAGTAACCAGCCAATGCCTTCCGTATTCATCAATCAATTCATGATAGCGCTTACGATGAAAAATAGTTTCCCGATAGATACGTAAAATTTTCTTTTTCTTGAATCGGCTCATCTGCGGATGATGCAGCATTTGCATCAGGGTGCAGCCGCTCAACAGACTTCTTGGAAGTTCCAACAACTTTGCCATCTGAACGTTAATAAACGTCAATACACCGTGACTGTCAAACAACATAATACCGCTATCCAGATGTTCCAGTACATTCTCGTACTTGTTGTTATCCAGATGCACAGGCGGGAAACCATCCGTTGGTTGAGGCACTGTATCCTGAAATTCACTAATCATGTCAGGTTCCTCCTTTTCACGTAAATGATAAACTTGCCATTCGGACATCATATCATCACAGAAACAGGAAGGGCCGATTTTATTTTTCATTACCGGTGCCCTTTCGTTGGGGGGCTGAGCCGAAAATATGGATGGCATGGCCGGAACTCAAGCTGGTCTATTCCCGGTAACCAACAGTCGATCCGGAAAATCATATACGTTTGTCCCATTCTGACCTTCTCCTATTCCCAAACACGAACATTTTTTGCTCCGCCTCTTTTGCAAGTCTGTTTTTATCATAGACAAGTTTATAGAAGAGAGTCAATCGGAGAAAGTGTCGAATGGAAATTATTTTAAAAAAAACCTCGAATTAGTTCCAGAACACAGCACAAAAACGAAGCCGTTTCACCCAGTAGGCAAATCAGCTTCATTTTTAATATCTTTAATTGGTGATATATCCGAGATCATCTATAGTCCGGTCTTATTATGCTGAATTTTCAGTCTGCGCTGACTCATCACAGCTAATCGACGTTTAAGTTCGCTTTCCCACTTCTCGTCTTTGGTTTCCTTCGCGAGCCTGAGCAAATCCAGAGCCATATCAATCTGGCGCTGCACAATGACCATGGCATCCTCGCTCTCACGGTTTACACAGTTTTCAAAAATCGCATCCTCATCTTCTGTAACATAATCTTGAAAGTCGATCTCGGATGCACCGTCTCCATGCGCATATTCAGCCAGGATTTCGTATTCGTTTTCCACTTTATAATGCACCTCAACCCGGTGACACACCGGGCAAAACAGCAGGGGAACATTATGAACCTGGGTGCGGTAATGCTTCAGCGTGCCCTTCGTTCCAACCATACTTGCCCCACAACAGTAACTCATTTTTGTTCACCCTCCTTATTACGTGCCGGGACTTTTTTGTTAAAATGCCATCCCGTACACTTACAGCACTTCCAAAAAGGAATAGTTCCATCAGTGTATCACATTCATGTACAGATTATAAATGCAGAGCACCGGAATATTTACCGGGTTTCCATACCCTATTCGCCTTAAAGGCCATCAATTCCTCTTTCAACAGATAAAAAGAAGACTTTCTTCTAATATATTATTAACACGCTTAGCTGCTTGTTCAAACACTTTTGATTAACTTCGTGATAACTTCCGCCAAAAGGGTGCAAAAAGCCCTCAATCCCTAACGGGATGAGGGCTTGAACAAAAACCGTTCAAGTTAATCTGGCTTACAGGTTAGTGTCGCCTGGTTTCCAGTTCATTGCACACAATCCGCCGGATTGCAGTGCTTGCAGTACGCGAAGTGTTTCTTCAACACTACGGCCTACATCGTTGTGGTTAACCACTTGATATTTCAGTTCGCCTTCTGGATCGATGATGAACAGACCGCGCAATGCTACGCCTTCTTCTTCGATCAGAACGCCGTAATCTTTAGCCACTTGCTTCGTGATATCGGAAGCCAGCGGGAAGTTCAATTGACCCAGACCATTGCTGTCTACAGGTGTATTGATCCATGCTTTGTGGCTGTGTACGGAGTCTACGCTCACGCCAAGAATTTCTGTATCCAAAGCTTTAAATTGCTCGGAAGCAACGCTCAAAGCTGTAATTTCAGTTGGGCACACAAATGTGAAGTCCAAAGGATAAAAGAAGAATACAAGCCATTTGCCACGATAATCGGACAGTTTAACGGAACCAAAGTCTTGTCCGTCTCCCGATACTGTTTCCATTGCGAAATCCGGTGCTGGTCTACCTACCAAACGTTCTGCCATAACTAAAAATTCCTCCTTTGGGATTATGTAAGCATCCTTGCGGATTGCTCATCATCAAGAAAAACGCGTACGCTTTTCCTGTAATTAAAATAATTTGATACTTGATAACAAGTACAAGTAAAATGTTATCATCCGGACTTCCCAAAGTCAAGATTATAAACATTATTTTTTTATAATCATTATAAATAAGGATTTTTCGTGGCAAAAATGACAAAGGAACAGCCCTCTGTACATTCCATAACTGGAAACAAAGGGCTGCCTGTAGTTGGTAATATAATTACGCCTGTTTTTGAATAGCCGCCACGATCAAATCGCCCATTTCGGTCGTGCTGATCGCTGTGCTCTTGTCTACAGCAATATCACTCGTGCGGTGTCCTGCGTTCAATACATCCGACACAGCTGCTTCAATAGCATCCGCACCTTCTGCATAACCAAAGGTTGTACGGAACATCAACGCCAAAGAGAGAATGGTTGCAATCGGATTAGCGAGGCCTTGACCTGCGATATCCGGTGCAGAACCGTGTACCGGCTCATAGAGTCCGAAGCTGCCCTCTCCCAGTGATGCAGATGCGAGCATACCGATGGAACCTGTCAACATCGCTGCTTCATCACTCAAGATATCTCCAAACATGTTTTCCGTTACGATGACATCGAAGCTGGACGGACGACGCAGCAATTGCATCGCGCAGTTGTCTACCAGTACATGCTCCAGTTCAACATCCGGATAATCTGGTGCTACCCGGTTCACAACTTCACGCCAGAGACGGGAAGTTTCCAATACGTTGGCTTTGTCTACAGAAGCCAGCTTTTTGCGACGACCTTGCGCAATTTCGAATGCCTGACGAACGATCCGCTCCACTTCTGTTACATTATATGCACAAGTATCTACTGCCTCTTCACCCTGTGCACTTTCACGTCTGAACTTCTCTCCAAAGTAGATACCGCCTGTCAACTCACGTACCACCATCAGATCTGTACCTTCAAGTACTTCCGGCTTCAGAGTTGAAGCATCCTTCAAGCAATCAAATACGACAGCCGGACGCAGGTTGGAGAATAATCCAAGGGCTTTGCGAATACCCAGCAAACCCGTTTCCGGACGAAGCTCCTTGCTGTTATTATCCCATTTTGGACCGCCAACCGCTCCAAGCAGGACTGCATCTGCACTTTTACATACGCTCAGTGTTTCTTCAGGAAGAGGTGTTCCCTTCTCATCAATTGCGATTCCGCCAAACAATGCATGTTCTGTCTCAAAACGATAACCGAATACTTCCTCTGTACGTTTAAGAACTTTCTCAGCCTCAGCTACGACTTCAGGGCCGATTCCGTCACCTGCAATAACTGCAATTTTTTTCACGTCTGCCATTGGGTTGTCCACTCCTTATATTTCATTCATTAATTATTCATAAAGTAACGTCTCATAATAACTCTCTCTTTTGTATCATATTCCAAGGTCATTTGACCAAGATATACAATCTATGACTTTAATAGATTTTACCTATAAGCCAATAGAGATTAGCCTTTCCAAGTTGTTCTGACCTCCCGGCTGGGTTAAAATATAGCTGAATTCAAATTAGGTACGCAGGAGGGATAAGCAACATGCAATATTCGTATTTGGGTAAATCAGGCCTCAAGGTCAGCCGAATCTGTCTCGGTACCATGAATTTCGGGCCTGCTACAGATGAAAAAGAAGCTTTTCGCATTATGGACGCAGCACTCGATGCAGGCGTGAACTTTTTTGATACCGCTAACATCTACGGTTGGGGTGAGAATTCCGGTCTTACCGAAGAAATTATCGGACGCTGGTTCAACCAGGGTGGGGGCAGACGTGAAAAAGTAGTTCTGGCCACCAAAGTCTATGGCTCCATGCATGATGATACAGATGGCCCCAACAACGAAGCTGGCCTCTCCGCCTACAAAATCAGACGGCATCTCGAGGGTTCCCTCCGCCGCTTACAGACCGATCATATCGAGCTATACCAGATGCATCATGTAGACCCTGCCATATCGTGGGACGAGCTGTGGGGTTCGTTCGAGAATGCCGTTCAACAGGGTAAAATCGGTTATGTAGGATCGAGTAACTTTGCTGCATGGCAGATTGCAATCGCTCAAAGTGAAGCCAAGAATCGTCATTTCCTCGGCCTGGTTTCCGAACAACATAAATATAGCCTCAACTGTCGTTTGCCCGAGTTGGAAGTACTGCCCGCAGCCAAAGAGCTGGGCCTCGGCGTCATTCCATGGAGCCCACTGGATGGTGGATTACTGGGACGTAACGCTCTGCAGAAGCTGGAAGGAACACGCAGCGGAGGCATCGCTGGACGGATTGAGCAGCAGCAAACTCAGCTTGAAGACTTTGCCGCACTGTGTCGTGATCTCGGTGAACCACAGGATACGGTGGCTTTGGCATGGGTTGCAGCCAATCCGGCAGTGACCGCACCGATTATCGGACCGCGTACGCTGGAGCAGTTTGAGACCGCACTCAAATGTCTCGATGTGACTCTGGATGAAGCCGTGCTCAAACGTCTGGATGAGATTTTCCCGGGCCCAGGTGGACATGCACCTAATGCATACGCGTGGTAATAGCTTGATAGTGTAAGCCAATGCAATAGGTAATCGTGGAAAAGGTTCTGTGTTTCACTGCCATAATTATATAATTACAAGCAAAAGAGTCTGACCCTCCACAGGAGAGTCAGACTCTTTACGTCCCTCACTACACGTAACAAAGCAAGCCGAACGATCTTCTATATATCCATTAAATTAAAGATTGATCATTCTAGCAGCATACATGTATCTCGGCTTATAGTTAAGTTCAATGAAGGGTACGTGCTTCTTGCATTGAAGCCTACAGGTTAACGTTTACACGGTTCGTATATGTCTTGCGCTTCTCAATCAATTGATTCAGACCGTCTACATAGGCACGTGCACTTGCACCCAATATATCTGTGCTTACGCCACGTCCTTGTACCGAAACCTGATTCTGAGTCAGCACAACATGTACTTCACCCAATGCATCCTTACCATGTGTTACCGATTTGATGGAATAGTCAGACAACGTTACGTCTTCCCCGCTTACTTGGTCAATCGCATTGTAGATTGCATCTACCGATCCGTTACCCTCTGCTTGCTTCTCAATTGTATCACCGTCAAGCGTCGCAATGCGGACTTTGGCTGTTGGTATCGATTCATCTCCGTACGTTACGAAGATGGATTCCAGTTTATACACCTCAGGTGCATCCTGCAATTTCTCTTCAATTAGAGCGAGCAGATCTTCATCAGTCACTTCTTTTTTCTTATCAGCCAGATCTTTGAACTGGGCGAAAGCACGATTCAATGCTTCTTCTTCCAGCTCATATCCCAGATCAATCAACCTTTCACGGAAAGCATGTCGACCAGAATGTTTACCCAGTACAAGTTTGCTTTCCTTCAGACCGATGGACTCTGGAGTCATAATCTCATACGTTGTTTTTTCCTTCAACATGCCATCCTGGTGAATGCCGGATTCATGTGCGAAGGCATTTGCCCCAACAATGGCTTTGTTTCCAGGTACAACCATACCTGTCAAACGGCTAACCAAACGACTGGTCCGTGCAATCTCAGACAACTGCAGCGAAGTTTTCGCCTGGAAAAATTCCTGACGTGTCTCCAGTGCCATAGCAATTTCCTCGATCGCCGTGTTCCCGGCACGTTCACCAATGCCATTGATCGTCCCTTCGATCTGATCGGCTCCGTTGAGAATGGCTGCAAGTGTATTCGCGGTCGCCATACCCAAGTCATTATGACAGTGGGCACTCAGCTGTACCTTTTCAATACCGTGTACATTCTCCTTGAGGTGTTTGAAAATGTTGCCGTATTCATATGGGCTCAGGTAACCAACCGTATCCGGAATATTCACAACGGCTGCACCTTCTTCAACAGCCATATTTACCATTTCCACGAGGAAATCATACTCGGTACGACCTGCATCCTCAAGTGAGAATTCAATCTTCGAGAATGTTTTCTTGGCATAACGAATCGCGGAACGAGCTGTATCCAGTACCTGCGCTTTGTCCATGCGCAATTTATGCTGGCGGTGAATGGGTGAAGTTGCCAGGAAAACGTGAATGCACGGGTCCTGTGCACCTTTAAGTGCTTCCTTAACCGCATCAATGTCTTGCTCTCTGGAACGGGACAAGCCAATTACGGTCACATTTTTGACTGCATTTGCTACTGCATTGACAGCTGCCAGGTCACCTGGAGATGCCGCCGGGAAACCCGCTTCCATCCGGTCAATGCCAAGCCGCTCGAGCTGATGGGCAATTTCCACCTTTTCACGAGTGTTCAGATTGACTCCCGGGGATTGCTCTCCATCACGCAGCGTTGTGTCAAATACATAGATTTTACGCACGCTTCGCACCTCCTGTACTTGTTATTATATGTTTCTCTGAACCAGCAATAGCGGCTCACGCATAAGCACGGCCGCTATTCCCAGTTAAAGCTCTAAGTTTACTTGAATACCTTTAAGTGCATGTTCTAGAAGTTAATGCTTACTTCTTGATCCAGTGCATCATCTCACGCAATTGTCCGCCAACCACTTCGATTGGGTGTTCAGCTTCGTTACGACGAGTTGCTGTCAAGAATGCACGTCCGGATTGGTTTTCCAGAATGAAGTCGCGTGCGAATTTACCTTGTTGGATATCCGTCAGCACTTCTTTCATTGCTTTCTTCGTATCTTCAGTTACAACGCGAGGTCCAGTTACATAGTCACCGTACTCAGCTGTGTTACTGATGGAATCACGCATGCTTGAAAGTCCGCCTTCATACATCATGTCAACGATCAGCTTCAGTTCGTGCAGACATTCGAAGTATGCCATTTCAGGAGCGTAACCCGCTTCTGTCAACGTTTCGAATCCAGCTTTCACCAACGCACTCACACCACCACACAGAACAGCTTGCTCACCGAACAGATCTGTTTCTGTTTCTTCACGGAAGGAAGTTTCGATAACCCCTGCGCGTGTACAACCGATACCTTTAGCATAAGCCAAACCGATTTCCTTAGCTTTACCCGTTGCATCTTGCTCAATCGCGATCAGGCCCGGTACACCAAAACCTTCCACATAAGTACGACGTACCATGTGACCAGGGGACTTAGGAGCTACCAGCAATACATCGCTGTTTTTTGGAGCAACGATTTGACCGAAATGAACGTTGAAACCGTGTGAGAAGAGCAATGCAGCGCCTTCTTTCAGGTTTGGTTCGATTTCGTTTTTGTATACAGAAGCTTGAGTTTCGTCTGGCAGCAAGATTTGAACTACATCTGCGCGGCTTGTTGCTTCAGCCGGGGACAGAACTTCAAATCCGTCATTTTTTGCAGTGTCGAAGGATTTACCTTCACGAAGTCCGATGACTACGTTCAATCCACTATCACGAAGGTTTTGAGCTTGGGCGTGGCCCTGGCTACCATAACCGATTACCGCGATCGTTTTTCCTTTCAATACGTTAAGCTCTGCATCCTGTTCATAATAAGTAGTTACTGGCATGTTTATAAGTCCTCCTTTGTATTGTAAAGAACCCTTCATTAATGAGCGGGTGTCTCAAGGGACCGCCTCGCTTGGAGTGTCAAAAGCATCTCTGGTCTGATCCGATCCGTTCAGACACCCGCCCATTAATGCGGGAATGAAGCTATATTTTCAAGCGTTACATCACTAAAATGTTAAATTACAACTGTTAAGGGACTGACACTCACATAAGATCAACTGTATATGTTAGCTAACCGTCGTCCCTCTTCATTCATTATAACTTTATACGTTGCCGCGTACCAATGCAGTTATGCCTGTACGGGACAATTCGCGAATGCCATATGGCTTGAGCAATTCAATCATAGCATCAATTTTGTCCGTATCTCCGACTACCTGCACAATCAGGCTGCCTGGACCAACATCTACAACGGATGCGCGGAATGTTTCTACCACACCCAGAATTTCAGGACGCTCGGAAGGCTCTGCTTTCACTTTAATCAAAGCAAGTTCACGGGCTACCATCGGTTTCAGGCTGAAATCCACCACTTTAATAACATCGATGATTTTGTACAATTGTTTCTCAATCTGCTCCAGTGTTTTATCGTCACCAATGGTGACAATAACCATCCGGGAGAGTCCAGGTTCTTCCGATTGGCCTACGGTAATACTCTCAATGTTAAATCCGCGTCGACCGAACAACCCTGATACACGCTGAAGGACGCCTGGCTGATCGTTTACCAATATTGAAATCGTATGTCTAATCATTCGTCAGCATCCCCCATCAGCATTTGATCAATTGTTGCTCCCTGCGGAACCATTGGATACACATTTTCATCCTTGCGTACTACGAATTCTACAACGACTGGTCCTGGTGTATCCAAAGCTTCCTGCCAAGCACGCGCTGCTTCTTCTTTATTCGTTGCACGCAATCCTTTCACGCCATATGCTTCAGCCAGTTTTACAAAATCCGGGCTTCCTGCCAGATCAATGTGGCTGTAACGGTTCTCATAGATGAGTTCCTGCCATTGGCGAACCATTCCAAGTACCTGATTGTTAATGATCACAATTTTTACCGGTATATTGTTAATGGCACAGATTGCGAGTTCTTGGGAACACATCTGCATTCCGCCGTCACCGTTAATGGAGATAACAAGTCTGTCCGGATTGGCCATCTGAGCACCAATTGCAGAAGGGAATCCAAAGCCCATCGTTCCGAGACCACCCGAAGTTACCCATGAACGTGGTTGATTAAACTTGTAATATTGTGCCGCCCACATCTGATGTTGTCCCACATCCGTAGTCACAATCGCTTCACCTTTGGTTGTATCATTCAACATTTCAACAACCCACTGCGGTTTCAGCACTTCGTCTGAATCCGTATAGCTGTATGGCTTCTCTTGTTTCCACTGTTTGATCTGGTCTCTCCATGCATCTGCACGCTCTGCACGTCCAACTTCTTTGTTGGCTATTTCAAGTACGGTCTTCACATCACCAACGATTGGAATATCGGTTGCAATGTTTTTACCAATCTCAGCCGGATCAATATCGATATGAACGATTTTGGCATGTGGAGCGAATCCGTCCAGCTTACCTGTTACCCGATCATCGAATCGTGCGCCGATATTAATCAGCAGATCCGACTGTTGGATGGCCAGGTTGGATGTGTATGTTCCGTGCATTCCTGGCATCCCTGTCCATAGTTCATGCCCACTTGGGAATGCACCAAGCCCCAGAAGGGTTGTCGTAATCGGAATGCCTGTCTTCTCAACAAACTCGAACAGTTCTTCATGTCCTCCCGAGTATACCACACCGCCACCAGCCAGAATCATTGGACGTTCTGCTTCCTGAATGGCCTGAGCCAAACGATCAACCTGCAGTTTGTTTGGTACTGTCCGTGGATTGTACCCTCTTAATGTAACAGGTTCAGTACTCGGTTCAAACAAGGTTTTGTTGGCTGAGACATCTTTCGGAATGTCGATCAGTACAGGACCTTTACGGCCGGTGTTGGCAATATGGAATGCCTCATGAATGATACTCGACAGATCCTTAACATCTTTTACCAGATAGCTGTGTTTGGTGATCGGCATTGTAATCCCGGTAATATCCGCTTCCTGGAAAGCATCCGAGCCGATCAGGCTGGAATTAACATTTCCCGTAATGACAACCAGCGGCACAGAATCCATATATGCCGTGGCTATTCCAGTAACCAGATTGGTTGCTCCCGGCCCGGAGGTAGCGATACAAACACCAACTTTGCCGCTTGCACGTGCATATCCGTCAGCTGCATGAATTGCACCTTGTTCGTGACGGGTTAAGACGTGTTTGAAATCCTCGAAACCATACATTGCATCGTAAATGTACAACACTGCGCCACCCGGGTAACCAAATACGCAATCCACACCTTCAAGCAACAAGCTTCTCAGCAGAATCTCGGAACCGCTAATGACCTCCGGCTTCATCCATTTTTCACGTAATTCATCTGTCGATCGTACTTCTGGAATTTGAGCTCCCATTAGTCATCCTCCTCTCGGAATTTACACCATTCTGACATTTAAAGTTACAAAAAAAACCTTCCATCCCCTGCAAACAAGTTCATGCTTGCGAGGGACGAAAGGTTATCGCTTCCGTGGTACCACCCAACTTTGCCCGAAATTTCGCAATAACGGACCTTACCAGGTACAACAAAACGAATAGCTCAAACGAACATAGTCGTTTCCCATACCTGTTGTCTGTAACGCAGACATACGATTTTCCCTAATACGCAAAAGGAGTGACATCCAGTGCTTTTCAGGAAAACAGCTCCGAGGTGAGCTCGTATATAAGGGATAATGGTGGTGGTTTCAGCAATTCCAGCCACTCTCTGAGCAAAAGAGCCCTTAAAACTTCGTCCTCTTCATAGCCGATGAAATATTCTCGTTAAATGTTAGGAACATTATATGATTCCTCCAACCGATAAGTCAATACCTGTTTTGCATAAAAATTCAGAGAACCTTCCTTACTCCCTCTTCAACCTTTAAGGTTTCCCTAATCCCAGCGCTTCATTCAGTCACCTTTTATCTTGCTTCAGGCATAGGATATACGAGCAGCACGACTGGTCCTGAAAGGAGGCTCCGCATGGTGATTCGGCAACGCACATCCAAACTGGATGATGGCGCCATCATGAAGCTGATTGACACTCAACTTGTTCCTTTATCCCATATGAGCGAAAAGGAAATTAATAAAATCCGCAAAGAAATACCCCTGCGAATGAACAGGGGCATGACCTTTGTTGTCTCGCCGGAGCCAGATAAAGCTGCTGTGGCATTCATCCATTTTCTCATGCATGGGGAATTGCTCTATGTCGATATGATGGCCGTTAGTCCGAAAGAACAACGCAAACGTTACGGGCAAACTTTGTTGCTCAAAGCAGAGAGCTTTGCAGCATCCCGGGGTTGTCGAAGGTCTAAAGTAATGGTGGATGAAGGCAATACCAAAGGGCTTCAGTTTTATCAAAAAAATGGATACAGCGCAATTCGATACATCATGATAAGCCGCTGCTACGAATTGGAAAAAACATTATAGAATGTCCTAGAAAAATCCTGGTGGGCGTGGACCTGGACCATAAGGGCCGAATCCAGGACCAGGTCCATATCCGCCACCAGGTCCTCCAGGTCCATATCCCGGTCCGTAGCCTGGACCATATCCAGGGCCTGGTTTTGGTCCAGGTCCATAGCCGGGACCAAAGCCGGAACCACCTCCATAAGCATAAGGCAGTGTAGCAATAGCGAGCAGATCAAACAATACCAGTGGCAGAATCGCTTTTGTACGTACTTTTTTGCCATTCAGACGCTTCAGCACCAGTTTGTTGCCCGATACTTTCAACAGCTTTCCCGTAACCCGAGTGCCGTCTTTTTTGATTGCAACAATATTTTTGCCTATTAATTTCATCGCTTCATCACGCGTAACTTGTTGTTTCATACTTTCCCCTCCTCCTCGGATCGTTCAAAACAGTGTATTCGTCCATCACTGAATTCGCCTGTTTCTTTGTCCCTACCTGAAAATATGGGTATCCGCACGAGAACCAAAGTAAACGTGAAAAAGTGGCTTGGCCCCTCCTTGGGTTGGACTTTCACCAACAAGATCATGCGTGCCTCTGGGCACGCAGAAAACAAAAAAGGCCCGCACAAGGCGGACCCTTTATCAAAACTCTGAATAGCTAAACTGATATGGAAAAGGTTGTTACCTTTTACCCGGATCATAAGCTTCACCGAGTGCAGACGGAGCCGAAGAACGTCCAACCGCTGCAACGAGAACGATGATGGTAAGCAGGTAAGGCAACATAAAAATAATTTCCTGGGGAATACTTTGTGACCATTCAAACAACTGTACATAGTTTCGGATCGCTTGTGAGAATCCAAAGAAGACAGCCGCACCAAAGGCACCAATCGGATTCCACTTACCAAAGATCATAGCTGCAATGGCAATATAACCTTGGCCTGAAACCGTATTGTGTGAGAATGTACCCGTAGTCGTCAACGTAATCGCAGCTCCACCAATGGCCGCAAGCGCACCACTGATCATAACGCCAATATAGCGATACCGAAGCACTTTAACACCAACCGTATCAGCCGCACTTGGATGTTCACCTACAGAACGAAGGCGCAGACCAAATGGCGTTTTGAACATGATGTAATACGTCAGAAATACGAACAGAATGGCCAGATATGTCGTTGGATATACGTTCTTGAAGAAGGCTTCTCCAAGCAAAGGAATGTCTTTCAAGAATGGCACATCAAACTTGTTGAAGCCTTGAACCAATGGTGAATCACCAGAACCTTCAAACAACAGTTTAACCAAGTACAACGTACTTCCTGCTGCCAAAAAGTTAATGACGATACCACTGATAATCTGGTCTGCCTTAAATGTGATAGACGCAACGGCATGAATCAGAGATACCAGTACGCCCAATACAATTGCGAGCAAAACCCCCATCCAGGCCGATGTCGTTCCGCCCATGCCCGCTTCTTGAGCATAATGCGCCCCGATTCCAGCTGCAAAGGCACCAAAGACCATAAAACCTTCAAGTCCAAGGTTGGTTACACCTGATTTTTCCGAAAAAATTCCGCCGAGTGATGCAAAAATCAATGCCGTAGCAAAGACAAGCGTCGTATTGATAATTTGCCCAATTGTCAACAAGTCCATCTACAACACCTTCTCTTTCTTACGCTTCGAATAGAACGGTTTAAGTATCCAGCGCACGATGCCTTGTGCCGCAATGAAGAAGATAATCGAACCGATCACAATCCGAATAATCTCAGGCGGAACATCCGCAGCAAAACTCATACCTGCAGATCCGTACGTGAGGGTACCAAACAACACTGCCCCCAATAACACCCCAAACGGATGATTCAAACCAATCAGGGCAACCGCAATTCCATCAAAACCTGTTCCCGGTGAACCCGACATTACAGTCTGATACTGGAACACCCCAAGCACTTGGAAGGCACCGCCAAGACCTGCAAGCATACCACTGATAAACATCGCTTTTACGATATTCCGGTTAACATGCATACCTGCATATTCAGCCGCATTAGGGTTGTAACCTACCGCGCGGATTTCATAACCTTGTTTTGTTTTCCACATATAGATATAAAAGAGCACAGCCATCACAAGGGCAATCAACGTCCCCATGTGTACACGGGAATTGCCCATCAGCTCAGAGAGCCATGTCAAACTAATCGAAGCCGATTCGCTGATATCCACGGAACGATTCTCGCCCTTCAACAGCAAGAATTGGCGAACGATAAGGTTGGCGAGATACAGACCAATCCAGTTCAACATGATACTACTGATAACTTCATTAACCCCACGTGCCGCCTTCAGATAACCAGCAATAGCGGCCCACAGACCACCAAACAATGCACCGGCAATCAAAGCCAGTGGCGCATGAAGGTAGATCGGCAAACCTGCAAACTTAACACCAACAAATGTTGCAGCGGTCATACCAACGAGAAATTGACCTTCTCCCCCGATATTAAACAACCCTGCACGTGATGCAAATGCAAATGCAAGTCCAGTCATGATTAGTGGTGTCATTTCCCGTACTGCTTCACCAAAGTTGTACATGTCGCCAAATACCTTGGTGAACAATGCACCATAGGCTTCAATTGGATTGTAGCCACCAATCAGCATGACAACTCCACCGAGAATAAGACCCATAATAATAGCTACTACAGGTAAAATAAATGAATCTCGGGTAAACCATTTCAATACGTTATTCATGCGCAGTACCTCTCTTTTGGGTGCTGCCCGCCATCATCAAGCCGAGCTCCCTGTCATTGGTTTCTTCCGGCAGCACCTCGCCAACAATCTGGCCTTCATAAATAACAGCAATTCGGTCAGATACATTGATAATCTCATCAAGCTCAAATGAAATCAGCAGAACAGCCTTCCCTTGATCGCGCTGTGCAATCAGTTGCTTTTGCACGAACTCAATAGCCCCTACATCCAAACCACGTGTTGGTTGCGCAGCGATAAGCAGTTCAGGGTTTTTATCTACCTCACGGGCAATAATGGCCTTTTGCTGGTTTCCTCCGGACAAGGACCGAGCTTTGGTCTCGATGCTTGGTGTACGCACGTCAAATGCCTCAACAAGCCGCTTCGCCTGCTGTTTGATGGCATCGAAGTTAAGGAACCCTTTACGGGTGTATGGTGCTTTATAATACGATTCCAGAACGATATTTTCACTCACTGAAAAATCAAGTACAAGTCCGTGTTTATGGCGATCTTCCGGAATGTGGGCTACACCCGACTCCGAGATATGGCGCGGAGAATGATTGGACAGCTCCTTACCCTCCAAAAGAATTGAACCACTCTCTACTTTACGAAGTCCGGTAAGAGCTTCAATCAGTTCACTTTGACCGTTACCATCCACGCCTGCGATTCCGACAATCTCTCCTGCACGTACGTTCAGGTTAAGTTGGTTCAGAACCGAAATACCTTCTTTATTCTTGGCCGTTAATTTACTGACTTCGAGCACATTGGCTCCAGGTGTAGCCGGTTTTTTGTCCACTTTGAATGTGACATTCCGCCCCACCATTTTCTCTGCCAGCTCATTCGGATTCGTTTCCGAAGTTTTGACCGAATCAATCACTTTACCCCGACGAATAATCGTTACCGTATCGGAGATTTCCATGATTTCTTTCAGTTTGTGCGTGATCAAAATAATGGACTTTCCTTCAGCTACAAGCTTCTTCATGATGATCATCAGTTCTTTGATCTCTTGAGGAGTCAATACGGCTGTAGGCTCGTCAAATATCAGAATGTCTGCACCGCGATACAACGTTTTAACAATCTCTACACGTTGCTGCATTCCGACAGAAATATCATGAATTTTGGCATGAGGATTCACCTTCAGTCCATACTGTTCGGAAAGACGCTGAACTTCAGCGGCTGCTTTTTTATAGTTAATATTGAGACCCTTCGTTGGTTCAGATCCCAAAATAATGTTCTCTGTTACCGTGAACGGCTGTACAAGTTTAAAATGCTGATGCACCATGCCTATGCCAAGATCGATCGCTCGGTTAGGGCTGTCGATGATGACAGGCTTGCCATTCACTTCAATGGAACCTTCATCTGGCTGATAGAGACCAAATACAATATTCATCAACGTTGACTTACCAGCGCCGTTTTCGCCCAGTAGCGCATGGATCTCGCCCTTACGAAGCTGAAGGCTGATGGCGTCGTTGGCAACAATGCCTGGGAAACGCTTCGTAATTTGTTTTAACTCAACGACGGGGGTTGCTGCACCCATGTAATCACCCTTATAACTGATATAGTGTGGTTCCGCGAACGTAAAAAAAACGTCTATCGACGTACTTTCAAAGAAGACAGACCGCGCTTAGCTGAAGTTTTTCTTGCGATAATCGAATGGTTCAGCTCATTAAGAACATATCAATTCCATTATCTTAAGAAAAGCTCCTACCGGAGCGTTGGTGCACAGTGACCTTGTACAATTGTTATGATGACTTGATCAAATGTTCCTGTTCTTGCAATCATAAGGCCGGTCAAGACCGGCCCCAATGATTATTCATTTGCGACTAAGATCAAAATTACTCCGTAGGAACTTTGATTTCGCCGCTGATGATTTTTTCTTTGTACTCTTCCACTTTTGCAAGTGTATCAGCAGATACATTGGCAGTAGAAGTATCAGCAATACCTACGCCGTTTTCTTTCAAAGTCAGGTTCTCGGAACCGCCAGCGAATGTACCATCAACTACTTCTTTGTTAACGCGCTTAACTGCTTCGTCAACTTTTTTGATCATGGAAGTCAAAGTGATCTCATCACCAAACTCAAGAGATTGGTCTTTGTCAACACCGATAACCCATACATCTTGACCTTGTTTCTTACGAGCACTTGCTTCGTTAAACACACCGTTACCTGTTGCGCCAGAAGCGTGGAAGATAATATCTACGCCTTCATTGTAAAGTGTTGCTGCTGCTGCTTTACCCAAGTCAGGTTTATCAAATGCACCTGTGTAGTTAGAAATGAATTGAGCATCAGGGTTAACTGCTTTAACGCCTTCTCTGAATCCTACTTCAAACTTTTTGATCAGTGGGCTTTCCATACCGCCTACAAAACCAATTTTGTTGGATTTTGTTGTCAGACCAGCCACAACACCAACTAGGTAAGATCCTTCTTCTTCAGCAAATGTTACGGATTTAACGTTAGGAGCATCAACAACACTGTCGATGATCGCGAGTTTAGCATCAGGGTTTTGCTCAGCTACAGTTTTGATTGCATCAGCCAATTGGAAACCGATACCCCAAGTCAGATCATATCCACCTTTAACGAATTCGTTCAGGTTAGGAATGTACTCTTCATCGGATTTACTTTGCAGGTATTTAACAGCAGTACCTGTTTCTGTTTCAGTCGCTTGCAAAGCTTCCCAAGCGGATTGGTTAAAGGATTTGTCATTAACTCCACCTACGTCAGTAACCATACCGATATTGAGATCGGATTTCGTTTCAGTGGGTGTGCCACCTGTATCTCCTCCGGCATTTGTTTCTTCTTTCGGTTTGCTACCACAACCTGCGAGCATAACCGATACCGCCAGCAACATTACCAAAGACAAGCTGAGCATCTTTTTCATTTCTCTTTTTCCCCCTTAATGATATATCCCTCATTCCAATCCAGCCTACAATTGAACGGTTAACAGATAGCAGGAATGACTTTTATGCAGAATGTATGGTTTCTTCGACATTACAAGCGCATTCTCACCCTTGAAGCATCCTATCATCTGTCGAAAAACCGAACATTATGACATGGAGAGAAAAATCTAGGACTAGCCTACTAGAGGTGATTATACAATCAACCAGTGTTAAAATCCAGATGTTTCATCACCAAATATCACATATTTTTGTTCTTTTTTTATTGAAAACGCTTAATAATTTAGCGTTTTAACACACTAACGTTACAACGATGTGAAGTTATATAACAAAAACATATCGCGAACTTTAGTGATGAGAGGGATTTACCTGTTTTTATTTGTATTATTTCACCGTTCGTATTTTATGTATTCCCATGGACCGTTATTCACCAGTTATCTGGTTTCATTGTTCCCTTCCAGACTACAACCTATTCGCTCTACTCATTCAGAGATTCATCTTCGAATTTCTTCCAAGCCGTAAAAAAAGCCGCCATATAGGTACGGCGGCTTGTATCATACAATTTAAGCGTTGATTTTGCCTTTAGCTACATTAGCCAAAGAGTTGAACGCATTGATGTCGTTAACGGCCAGATCAGCCAACATTTTGCGGTTCATGTCTACTCCAGCAAGTTTCAAACCATGGATCAGTTTGTTGTAAGACAAACCATTCATACGTGCTGCAGCATTGATACGAACGATCCACAGTCTGCGGAAGTTACGTTTCGTGTTGCGACGGTCACGGTATGCGTATACCAGGGATTTCATTACTTGCTCGTTAGCTGTTTTAAAAATACGGTGTTTGGAACCGAAATAACCTCTTGCCAGTTTCAAAACCTTTTTATGACGACGACGTACTACAAAACCGCCTTTTACTCTTGCCATATTAAAGAACCTCCCAAATAAATATAAATGTATCCGTGGTATGTGTACGGCCGTAGCCGATCCCCCATACGGAATGTACTAATTAGAATTAGCCTTTCAAGTTAGCCAAGCCTTGTTTCAAACGTCTAACATCCCCGGCAGCCATAACTGGGTTACCGTTCAGAACGCGCTTAGCACGTTTGGATTTGTGGGAAAGCAAGTGGTTTTTGTGAGCTTTGTAACGAAGGACCTTACCGGAACCGGTAATTTTGAAGCGTCCTTTCAAACTGCTGTGTGTTTTCATTTTAGGCATTTTGTGTTTCCTCCTCCAATGTTATCAGGCTTTAGGAGCCAAAATCATGATCATACTGCGGCCTTCCAATTTCGGTTGACGTTCAACAGTACAAAGTTCTGCAACTTCTACCTTAACGCGCTCCAAAATCCGTTGACCAATCGCGGCATGTGCAATTTCACGTCCGCGATAACGAACAGAACATTTCACTTTGTCGCCTTCGTTCAAAAACTTAACTACATTACGAAGCTTCGTTTGATAATCGTGCTCCTCAATATTGGAACGGAACCATACTTCTTTAATATCAACAATTTTCTGGTTCTTACGGGCTTCTTTATCTTTCTTTTGTTGCTCATAGCGGAATTTGCCATAGTCCATAATACGACACACCGGCGGTTTAGCCTGTGGTGCCACATTGACCAGATCCAAATTCAGGTCAATCGCCATTTGCAGTGCTTCGCGAATGGGCGTAATCCCAATTTGTTCTCCTTCAGCTCCGACAAGGCGTACTTCCTTCGCCCGAATCTCATCATTAATCATGTGATCTTTACTAATAATCGTCCACCTCCAGGTCATTTTGAATATCCAGTTACACAAAAATAAAAGGGATGCCGGTCAAGCTACCGACATCCCTGTAATCAACACAATTCTTCATGAGTATACACTTCATAAATTATTGGGATCGTTGACCAGCCAACATGTTTGTTGATCAGGTGAGAAGTCGGACTTCTGCTTGTGATTCCATTGCTATTCGCTTTAAGGCACTTGAATACTATATCACCCATGAAATACATTGTCAACATTCTTCACAACTTTTTTTCGTGAATTACCCATTTGTGATATCAGATGTCAACAAAGTATCGCATGCATGTTCCTTACCCTTGTTTGCTTTGCACCTCATCCAACCGTACAACACGTGTATGTTGAGTGTGGCTCCACTGTTTGTTGTTCTGTGTAAAGAAAGCGTAGAACGTAATCGGGTACCAAGACAGCAGGTAGATCGGGAACAAAATCAGATATAGATAAACTTTGGCAAAGGTAACCTTCTCCAGCGCCATGGACAACAGGAACGTCAGAATGTTCAAACCAATAGCCACGAACCCAACCCATAACGGGAAGTATCCATAAATATTAGCAATGTGCGGACCACTGAATATAGCCATGTCTACCCACATCACAGCCGTCATCAGGAACGTAAGCAACACCACATAGACATTGGCTCCGTAGATAGCAAGGTCAAATTTCACCAGGCTTCTTTCCTTAATGGACTGCCATAGCAGCGGGAAGAAGTATCTACGCGCAACTGTAAAGTGACCTTGCATCCAGCGCAGACGTTGTCGCGCTGAAGCTTTGAATGTTAATGGCTTCTCATCAAATACTTTGGCGTCATAGTTGAAAACAGGATACACATTACGTTGCACACTGCGCATCGTAAACTCCAGATCCTCAACCAGACTTGTTGCACCCCAACCAATTTCCTTCAACAGGTTGGTCTCAAAGCACATTCCGGTTCCTCCAAGGAAATTCGCCATATTCAAGTTATGACGAGACAACTGCCACAGACGGTTGATGTACCAGTAAGATACACCGTAAGCTGCAGTAATCCAGGAATCCTCCGGATTTTTCGTATCAATGTATCCTTGGATAACACGCGAACCATTGTTCAAGTCATCATTCATCTCAAGCAAGAAGTTACGGTCAACCAGGTTATCCGCGTCAAACATAACAACTGCGTCATACTGACGTGGCAATTTCCACAGGTACTTAAGCATCCATTCGATGGCGTACCCTTTACCTCTTAAATCGGCATTGGTACGTACACAGGCGTTTAATCCATGCTCTCTGACAATTTGAGCCGTTCCATCCGTACAGTTGTCACAGATGACAAACACATCGTACAGATCTTCCGGATAATCAAGTTGTTTCAAGTTCTCCATCAAGGCACCAATGACTTGTTCCTCATTGTGAGCTGCGACGAGTACAGCGAATGACTTTGTCGCCGGATAATGTTTCTTTTTCTTTTTCTTAATCAGACCGAACAGCGAAAACGTGAATTGGTACACGGCTAGCAGTGCCAGAATGACCTGCATCGTGACGAATATAGCGTCCAACATCGTTCTCTGTTACCCCCTTTTTTTCAAAACCCAGTTTACTCAAGCATTTCTCTTCCTGATTCTGCAATTTATTTTTTTTTGATCTGCAGAATATGACCCTGTTCTTTTGTGTACTACGTGAATATATCAGGCAATGTTTCAAAGCTTGGTTGCTATCAGTTGGCTGCTTTATCGATTCTGTATCCTTTTCAGTCATTTGTCAAAACCCCAATTCCACTTTTTGAAGCAGAAATGTGATCTTTAAACGCTGAATAGACACTTCGTGATACCACAACCTCGCATTCATGCCTGTTATATCTTATTTTCAGCCGTTTACTTGATTTTTATTTCTAAAGTCCCTGCTTTTTTCATCAGCATGTTATTCTTCGTCAGAGGCTCTATAACAAATAACGCAAACAGACCTCAAAAAGTTTGAAACAGAACTCACATTTTTTTACCTCATTTCAGCCATGTTGAATCATTGTATCTTTTTTGGCTGACCCAAGTCAAAAAGTTAAGATGGGTATATATCCACTCTTTAACATGAATTTCACGTTCTTTACATGGGTTCTTCTTGAAAAGGACAACATTTAAAAATATGATAAACATATACCTGAAATAACCTCAAGTTCATGAAAAACGGTTATATACTAATCAGGACGAAACCGGATGCAGAAAATCACCGGAAATAATGCCGCCATTACGGGCGGCCTGACTGGCAGGAGGCCAATATGAGCCGTTTATTCTTAAAGTTTCAAGATTATGATCGAAATGTTTTTATGTGGATCAACGGCCGACTTCATAATCGTTTTATGAATTTTTGGCTGTATTATTTCACCCATCTGGGTGGAGCAACTTCATCTATTGCAATATCGTTGTTAATCTGGCTGCTTGCTCCAGCTCCATGGAGCACAACAGGACTCCAGGCATGTATCGCCCTTGCGGTCAGCCACATCCCTGTAGCCATCGCGAAAAAATTGTATCCCCGCATTCGACCTTATCTGGCCTTGCCGGATACAATTACGTTCCGTAATCCCCTGACGGATCACTCGTTTCCTTCAGGGCACACAACTGCCATTTTTTCGGTCACGGTTCCCTTTATGACCACTGATCCGATCTTATTGCTAATATTGTTGCCTGTGGCCCTTATTGTCGGATTCTCTCGAATTTATCTGGGATTACACTATCCTTCCGATGTTCTGGCAGGTGCCACAATAGGTACTTTAGTCGCACTTGCAACAGTTGCATTCTGGTCTTAAAGCCGATATGTTAGACTCAGAAAAACCTAGCAGGAACAGGTGAAGCAAGCGTGGAGAAAAAAAGAGTATTACTATTATCTGAAGGCTTTGGTACGGGTCATACTCAAGCCGCCTATGCACTGTCCAGCAATTTGCGAAAGCTCTCGCCAGACGTGCAGACAAAAGTGCTTGAACTGGGAAGTTTCTTAAATCCAAAGGTTGCACCTCTGATTATAACAGCATACAAAAAAACGGTTACCAACCAACCCAAACTTTTCGGATACGTATACAGACACCAATATAAAAAATCATTGAACAGGCTGACCACACTGGCGTTGCATAAACTGTTCTATACACACACACGCAGCGTTGTGCGCCAGTTACGTCCCGATGCGATCGTCTGTACACATCCGATTCCAAGTGCTGTCATATCCAGACTGAAGCGTCTGGGTGTACAGGTTCCCCTTTGCACAGTCATCACCGACTATGATGCACATGGGACGTGGATTAACCGTGAAGTAGACCTTTATCTGGTTTCTTCAGATGAAGTTAAGTCCAAACTAATGCTACGAGGCGTACCTGCAGAAAACATTCGAGTCACGGGCATTCCGGTGCATCCAAATTTCTGGGAGCATCCCGGGCGAGAAGAGATCCGAAGCAGATTTAACCTCAAGAACATGCCTACTGTACTGGTGATGGGCGGCGGTTGGGGAATGCTCAGCGACAAGCTGGTCCATCCGCTGCTGACACGCTGGCATGAAGATATTCAGATCATTTTTTGTCTGGGTCGCAATGATAAAACACGGATCAGCATGGAACAGAACCCCATGTATCGCAAGGAAAACATTCACATTATGGGATACACCAACGAAGTGGACAAATTAATGGAAGTATCCGACCTTCTGATTACCAAACCTGGGGGAATGACATGCAGTGAAGGCTTGGCCAAAGGAATTCCCATGTTGTTCCACAACCCTATACCTGGTCAGGAAGAAGAAAACGTCCATTATTTTACGGCAAGAGGGTTGGGAGAACCCATAACTTCGCCTGACGTAGTGGTTAACTGGATGAACAAGCTGTTGCATCACTACCCGGATGTTGTACGTAAACGCAAACGTCATCTGGCGGAAATCGCCAAGGTTCATCCAATGCAGAGTGCTCAAAGTATTATCGATCTGCTGGAGGACGTTCGTCCTTCATCCGCAGAAGAGGCCCGTTTATGAATTTATCCCATTAGGATGTCGCTTCCCGCATTCTTCGTCCAATCATGCCTCTAACCAACGGCTTCAAACAAGCCTGCAACCACATTGAAAAGGTGCCTTCGGAATTGAAGGCACCTTTTCTTTATGAAGGAAAGTACAAACTATTGAATGCCTGTTGACTTCAAGTACTCCTGCCACTGCTTGGTGTATTCTGCCTGAATTTTTTCCAATCCCGCTTGTTTAGCCTTCTCCATAAATGTGTTCAATCCAGCCTCTACGTCTGCCACCAAACCTACATTAAGCGGATACAAATATTGTTTTTCCACCTGTTCCAATGCAGCCTTCTCGGCTTGGTACGGTGTCCAGTCTTCAGCAAATCCGGTATAAATATCCGGCTTCTTGATTTTGTCGAGATCTTCAAACATGGTCAGGACATCATCAAAGGTTTTATCATAGAGCATGAATTCCGGATTACGCCAAGCCCAGCCATTCATGCCCTCACGCGGGAAGCCGTTTGTTTGTGCATCTCCGACCATTTTGTAGTATCCATTATCTACCTCGAAGTTTTTGCCTTCAACGCCGTATTCAGTCAACCAATTATATCGTTTGTCTGTCACAAGTTTCTCATAAAATGCCAATGCTTTTTCCGGGTTTTTACTGCTACGCGGAATCGCAAAACCATTGTGGATCGGGTGAACCGGTTGTGCAAACCCTTTCGCATTCGGGTACGGGAAATAAGCCAGTTTCCAATCTGGATGAGTAGACTGCACCTTGATGACATCTGCATTAAATTTGTTCGGGTTCTCCCCGGACAGAACAACAGCCGCTTTTCCATTTTGCAGCAACGAGTTGGATGTATCTTTTACATTCAGTACGTTTTTCGGGAAAAATCCTTTGTCCATCCAACGTTTGTATGTTTTCAGGTCTTCCAGGTGTTGCGCCGATCCCCAGTAGGACGTCACGATTGATGGTGTGTCATACATAATATCCAGCCCATATGGAAGTTGACCTGCTGTATTAACCAGCTTGGATGTCAATTGACGAATACCATGGGTATGGTTGGCATTGCTATCCGCAATCGGAATCATATTGGGTTCGTTGGCTTTGATGCCCTCCAGATACGCTTCGAGCGTCTCCAAGGATTCCGGTTTTGGAAGATTGTACTTCTCGCGCAAGTCCTCACGGTACGCAATCCCCTCGGTTACATACTCAATCCAAGTGGATGGAACAGTATAGATTTTGTCATTGATTTTGACAGCATTCCACATATCATCAGGTACATGAGCTTTCAGTGCCGGCG
Organism: Paenibacillus amylolyticus; assembly: GCF_047302515.1. Lineage (GTDB taxonomy): Bacteria > Bacillota > Bacilli > Paenibacillales > Paenibacillaceae > Paenibacillus > Paenibacillus amylolyticus_G. The sequence continues at coordinate 4,014,093 of NZ_CP168019.1, forward strand.
CTGCTGTAGGCAGCATTTCATCCAGTGGCAGGAACGCCCCCTTCTTGGCATAGGACTGATAGAATGTCCAATCCGCTGTGAAAATCAGATCGATCGGCTGCCCGGAAGACAGCAACAGTTTATATTTTTGATCCCAGTCGGTCCATGAGGTGTAGTTGAATTTCACATTGACGTTCAGATCAGCCTCCGCCAGCTTATTGATCTCGGATTCAATAACAGGCAGATCTTTCGGAGCATCCCCAAGCATGTAAAACTGAAGCGTGACTTTCTCGCCTTTGTTCCCGGATGTTCCTCCCTGCTCGCTTCCTTGCGTCGATCCCCCCGAACCGTTATTACATGCGGCAAGTACCCCGGCGAACAACATCAGGGCAAGTACCAGAGACAGGTGCCGAATTGTTTTGTTACGCATACGCATCCTCCCTTTTTGTGGTGAACCTTTATATGTTAGCGGAGACTCGCCATGCTTCAGACCGGAAATGATGTCAATGGCCTGACACCCACAGCGTGTTCACGTTCTAACCTTTCACTGCACCAATGGTGAGTCCTTTGACAAAATAACGTTGCACAAACGGATACAGGAACAAAATCGGTCCCGTTACAACGATAGCCATTGCCATCTTGGTTGATTCGGTAGGCACATCCTGACTGAGTGTGATCCCTGTGCCAATTGCCATCTGGTCAATGAATGTAATCGTGTTCATCGTGTTGTAGAGATAAAATTGCAGTTGGTACATATCCGGGTTGTTAATGAAGAGGGACGAGGTAAACCAGTCATTCCAGTAACCCAGCGCCAGAAACAGACCTACGGTTGCGATACCAGGCATCGCCAGTTTCAACACAATGCTGAAATAGATGCGGAAGTCATTCGCTCCATCAATTTTGGCGGACTCAATCAATTCATCTGGCACTGCCGAGCGAATGAAGTTTTTCATCAGGATAATGAGGAATGGCGTCATCAACCCTGGAAAAATCAGTACGGTGTAGGTATCTGTGAGATTGAAGTAGTTCGCCAGCATAATGTACCAAGGCACAAGTCCCCCACCAAACAGGGTGGTGAAGTAGATAAAAAACGAGAACGTGTTCCGATATTTAAAGTCCTTACGCTGGAGCACAAATCCGGCCATCGTGATGAGGAATAGCCCTAGCGTAGTCCCTACCACCGTTGTAAAGACCGTTACCCCATAAGCTTTGAGTACCTGAGTCGGGAATTTGAAGACCATTTTGTAACCTTCCAGAGAAAAGTCCGTTGGAAAGAGGTGATAACCATCCCTCACAATGGACTCGTTGCTGCTGAATGAACCGGATAGAATCAGCAGAAACGGTAGCAAGCACATGATTGATAAAATGATGATGAAGCTGTAGGAAATCAGTTGAAACATGAAAGTGAATTCCGAATCTCTGAGACGCGTATTCGTACGAGTGTGAGTATTCATTGGCGTGTTCATGATCGTTCTCCCTCCTGCCCTGCGGGCATTCTAGAACAAGGCGTAGTCCTCATTTACTTTGCGAATAATATAGTTGACAGTCATGATCAAAATGAATCCAAACAAGGACTGATACAGACCAGCAGCCGTTGCCATCCCGATATCAAACGTTACTTTCAGTGAACGGTACACATACGTATCAATAATATCTGTAGCATTGTACAGCACCCCGTTATTACCGATCAGTTGATAGAACAGGTCAAACTGCCCCTTCATAATGCTGCCAAGCGAGAACAACAGCAGGATGACAAAGGTTGGCTTCAGCATCGGTACCGTAATGTACCAGATCCGCTGAAATATATTCGCCCCGTCGATTCGGGCAGCTTCATAATACTCGTCACTGATACCTGTTATCGCGGCCAGATAAATGACCATGCTGTATCCAAGATTTTTCCATAGATAAAAGATGATGATCAGGAACACCCAGATCCAGGGTGTGTTATAAATGTCCACCGGGCCGGCCTCAAAACGTTTGAGCACCGTGTTCACAAAACCCGACTCATAGTTAAACATGTTGTAAGCGATTACACTTAATAGTACAAATGAGATGAAATACGGCAAAAACATGACGGATTGCGTAATTTTTTTGAATAACCTGCCCCGGATCTCGCTAAGCATGATCGCACAGAAGATCGCCAGACCGTTTCCTAATATAATGAAGGCGAGATTGTAACCCACAGTGTTGGTTGTGAGCTTGAGCAACATTCCGGATTGCCATAGGAACTTAAAGTTCTCCAGACCGACAAATGGACTGCCAAATAATCCGCCTTCAAAATCATACCGGGTGAACGCATAATAGATGCCGACCATCGGAAAATACGAGTTAATCAGAAAAAAGATCAGCGTGGGCAACAGCATCAGAAACATGATTTTGTTTTTGTTCAATTCTTTGAGCATGGCTCGATCCCTCCCGAATTTCTTGCGGTGCTGCGTGGTGGAGCTCTCTTTTTATTGTAGATGCTCTCTTCACTCACGGATACTGAAGCTTCCCTTCAGAAAATGAACGATTCTGCGAAATGAACTATGAACAAAATGAACGAACCATGAAATGAACAGACATCCACACACATCCGTTCACAAATGTTGATATCGTGCATAGGCTACACCTAGTGAACAATCCAGCGAAAGTTGAACTTTATGTAGAGAAAACAGGCAAAACAGCCTGTCTATCATTGATGTAAACGCATACATAATATATAATTCAAGTTACTCTTGCTCTTCTGCTCATCCAACTATGAAGCCTCACGTATGTATATGAATTTCTATGTGGTTAACCTAAATAGGAGGTCTGAGGGGGAAACAGAATGCGTAAACGTTCAGAGGACAGTCAGAAGGTCTTCACACGGATTCTGATCGGCATTATTATCAGTACCGTCGCTACCTTACTTGTGGCTTCTTCTATTTTGTACGCCAACTATAATCGGATTGCGCTTCGCCAGGTTTATCGTACAGATATGAACAGTCTTACTCAAACCAGCCGTGAAGTAGCCAAAATGACCGAGACTGCAAAATCATTGTCATATCAGATTTATCAGGACTACACCATCTCTTCATTACTGCTCTATTCCAAACCAAATATCTATGAGATCACATCGGCGATGGAGCAGCTAGACAACTACCGTATGTCCCTTCCCTTTATCGAATCCATCTATGTATATAACTCCAAAAGTAATGAATTCTTTATCAGTTCCGACGTGCGCAATGGGCAGCAGTCCATCTCGGAGATCGACGATCAGGGGATTACAAGCATCCTCCAACGCTTCAATGACTATAAACCTTTCGTGCCCATCCCGCGTACATATCAGGTCGGGTCTACTGAAGCAACAGAGGTTAACAGCTACACCTATCTCTGTTATGACACGATTAATGATAACGCGAAGCTAAACTATGCTGTCATCGTTAATATCAAGGATGATTGGCTCAGTCCCAATATGAATGCTGTGGATCAACCAGGCAAAACCTTTATCGTGAATGAGAATGGAGACCTTTTATCTGACTTTGGCGACCGTGCATTGATGAAAAATCTCTCCAGCGAAGCTTTTATGAAGCCAATTATGCAGGATACGGAGCAGTCAGCTTACTTTACCGAGAAGGTCGACGGAGAAAAATCGCTCATCACCTATACCGCTCCCGATGATCTGGGTTGGCGTTATGTAAGAATAACACCTTATGATCTGATTACCTCAGATATACGGAGTATGCGCACACATACCGTTCTGTTTTGTGTTGGACTTCTCTTCGCAGGGTTACTGCTCTCTTATCTTGTGTCCCGAAAACTATATCACCCTATTGATAAGGTGCTTGTTCGTTTACGTGTGATGGAAGCAGAGCGACGTGGCAGTCTTCATTTGTTACGGCAGGATTTTCTACGAGGGGCCCTGCAGGGCCGCGAAACAGTAACTGGAGGTATGCTGGAAGAACGGATGAAGTTCTATGGTTCCTCCATTGATGTTCAGCGTGCATCCAGACTGGTATTACTGCGTATTGACCATTTTACCGAATTCTGCGAAACGTATCGTGATGAGACCCAGCTTGTAAAATACGCCATGATGAACATCTGCACCGAGACAGCCGATCTCCACTACAATGCGGAAGCTGTGGACATGGGTGGTGATCTGATCACACTCATCTTCAATGAAAAAGCGGAAAGCCATGAACTGGGGCAACCTGCTCATAACCGGATCGAAGAGCTACTACGTATGATGCAGGCAGCTGTAATGACCCATTTGAAATGCTCCATCTCCTGTACGATCGGCACGGAAGAAGATTCATTGGAAGACAGTATTGCATCCTACACCAGATCAGCCGAAGCCTCACTGCATCGTTTGTTCATGGGACCGGGCTGTCTGATCTATACCGCTGACATCATGGCTTATCACGCCAAGGAGTACGCATTTCCAGCAGGTAAGGAAAGACAACTTGTTGATCATCTAATGACAGGTAAGACGCGAGAAGCAAAACAAGTCTATGCAGATATCGTCGGCGAGACAGCCGCATATCCATTTACCGTCTTCCAGCTAGCTTTATCCCATCTGACGATGACACTGAACCATGTACGAAATACCCTCAAGAAGAATAATCAACTCACGCTTGATTCAGTCTCGGATGGTCTAATGCTGCCTGTCAAAGACGCGGAAGACATCAGTGAAGTACATGAACACTTCTATCGGATGTTTGATGAGCTTGGTTCCAAAGTCGAGGAGAAACGTACACTGAAGCACGAAGAGTTAATTCGTAAAATCAATGGCATTATTGAGCGGGACTATACGGACCCCAATCTATGTCTAACTTCTATCGCAGATGAGTTGGGCATGTCGCCCATCTATGTAAGCAGGCTCTACAAACAGCTCACCCTGAAAGGGCTCACGGACGTGATTAACGAAACCCGAATAGCCAAGGCCCAGCATCTGCTGGTGGAGACGGAGAACTCCGTTGCCGACATTGCCGAGAGAACCGGATTCACCAACAGTTCATACTTCTATCGCATGTTCAAAAAGTTCAATGGTGTTACACCAAACGATTATCGCCGCAAAGAATTTCATTCAGAGAACTTTTGAAATCATACCCGACTTGAGTTTATGGAGCATTGCACATGGATTGTTAATGCAAAAAAAGAGCGACCTATGAGAATGAATCATTCACCTCATGTGTCGCTCTTCTTTAATGAGTTTAAGTTAGATTTCGATTTATTCCTGTTCCTGATCTTCGCCAGACTCATCCGAAGCTTCACGAACTTTATACTTGTCCAGACGTGTCTGCTGATACTCACGCAAGGCCTCTTCACCCACAATCACTTCAACCCGGTGAATGTTCATACCTTTACCCATGAATTTCTGCTCGTACTCCGTCATCACATGTTCTTCATTCAAACCATCACGATGCAGATTCAAAGAAATATTGGTCATTTGCAGGCCGAAGTCGGCAATGGCGTTGAGTGAGAAATCAAACAGCGTCTCCGAATCGGTTTTGAAATGAATCTGACCTTTGGGATTAAGCAATTCCGTGTATTTCTTCAGGAAGCGCGGGTGCGTCAAACGACGACGTGCATGCTTTGCTTTTGGCCAAGGATCACTGAAGTTCAAATAAATGCGTTCCAGTTCTTCCGGTTCAAAAACTTCTTCGATCTGTTCAATATTCGCCAGCGCAAGCTTCAGGTTCGGAGGTGTCTCCACATCAGCCTGACTCCACGCATTACGAGCTTTCTCACTGGCACGACGCACCAGTTCATCATACATATCAATACCGATGAAATTAAATTCCGGATATTTATAACTCATTTGACTGATAAATTGACCTTTACCCATACCAAATTCCACGAAGATCGGGTGATCATTGCCAAACAGTTCAGACCATTTTCCTTTATGTTGCTTGGGGTCCAGTACAACAAGATCAACTTGTTGCTCCAGATTTTCTCTTATCCCTTTTCTGCCACGTAAACGCATTTTATTCCTCCGTTTGTCCCATACTTGTCTCAGACTCATTTTGCCGAAGAACTGGCAAATTGTAAAGAGCAATGAAAAGGGAATCTTCGGATCTGCCACTTTGGGCAAATCTCAAAGATTCCCTCTTCGATTTATTTGGAATTGGGGTCCAACTACTTTAGTAGTTCATAGTCTACCTTATCTTGGTGTGAAAAATCAAATGTCTTTTCGAAAGCATCGCGAACTTTTTGTCTTGCAGCCGCTTTCACTTTCGGATTTCCATTAAAACGAACACCTGTTAAAGCCAGTGCTTCTTCTGCCGTCAATTCAACAGACACATGATTCAATTCATTGTTTTTAACTTGGGAATTCATTCATATCACCTCACGGTATAGTATGGTCCATGACGTCAACGTTGATTCAAATGCTATGATGAATAATACCCATTAGATGGTGTCTGACGCTGATTTAAATATAACATAAGGTGTAAACTATAGCAAGGAGAAAACCTTGATTTTACGGCCTATTTTTGCGTTTCGATTCCCTTTTTTTTTAGTTTTTTGATACAATGATAAAAGTTCACGAAGACACCTATAATCGCTATCCATCGTCTATGACGGAAATCGCATAGCGCTTCTTCTTTTGTTCACGTATGATTACGGTAATTCGACAGCCAAAGGAGTACCCTGAAGATGAATGCACCTGCATTACAGTCCCCTCTCCTGTGGGGAGATAAACGATTCCATACCTGGAATTATGAGATGCGAGATCAATTTAACAATAAGGTTTTCAAAGTGATGCTGGATGCTGGATTCACCTGTCCCAACCGCGACGGTTCCATTGCCAAAGGTGGTTGCACCTTCTGCAGTGCGCGTGGATCAGGCGATTTTGCTGGCAGCAGACGTGAAGATCTGGTCACCCAATTCAATACAATTCGAGATAAACAGCACCTCAAGTGGCCTAAAGCCCATTATATTGGCTACTTCCAAGCCTATACGAATACGTATGCTCCGGTTGAGGAGCTGCGCGAATATTTTGAAGAAATTCTTGAGCAACCCGGTGTTGTTGGTTTGTCCATCGCCACTCGCCCGGATTGTTTGCCAGATGACGTTGTTGATTATTTGGCTGAACTGAACGAACGCACCTATCTGTGGGTTGAGATGGGCCTTCAAACGATCCATGATTCCACATCAACATTGATTAATCGCGCGCACGACACGAAGTGTTACGAAGAAGCGGTTGAGAAACTGCGCAAACGGAATATACGTGTGTGCACACATATCATATATGGTCTGCCTCAAGAGACACATGAGATGATGCTGGACACTGGACGGGCAGTTGCCAATATGGATGTACAGGGAATCAAGATTCACCTGCTGCATCTGATGCGCAAAACACCAATGGTGAAGCAATACGAAGCCGGTCTTTTACGTTTTTTGGATCAGGACGAGTATATCAAGCTGATCGTAGATACACTGGAGATGCTTCCACCGGAAATGATCGTACACCGTCTTACAGGCGACGCACCGCGTGATCTGTTGATTGGACCGATGTGGTCCATGAACAAATGGGAAGTGTTAAACTCCATTGATCGTGAGCTGCGAGAGCGGGATTCATGGCAAGGTAAGTATTGGAGGCGAGCATAGATGGGCTTTCTTTCGGTTCTCAGCTGTGCGCATCAGTGGATTGCTTCCCGTCTGCAGCCAGGTGATCTGGCCATAGATGCAACGGTGGGTACAGGAGCAGACACACTATTTTTGGCACAACAAGTAGGCAGGCGTGGTCAAGTCATTGGATTCGATATTCAAAGTGAAGCCCTCACGCTGGCACAGGCCCGGATTCGAAAACAAAACGACGAAACCAAGCTTGGCTCCATCTCCATGCTTCAACTAAGCCATGATCGAATGGCAGAAGCGGTTCCTGAGTCATGGCTTGGTACGGTTGGTGCAGTTATGTTTAATCTGGGGTACCTGCCTTCAGAAAGTGCAGATTCCTCCATCATAACCGAGACTGACAGCACGATCGCTGCACTCGAGGCTGCACTCGCTTTATTACGCCCTCGCGGAATTATTACGGTTGTGCTCTACCCCGGTCATGACGGAGGGGCACAGGAAGCAGAAGCTGTATTGGACTGGTCCTCTGCCCTGCCGGTGGAACAGGCACAGGTTGTGATGTATCGCCAATTGCAGCGAGAAACTTCTCCTTTTCTGATCGGAATCGAGAAAAAATAATTTCCTTTGTTCACCAAATACAATAAACTAGACACAATCGCAAGGCGAGCTATTAACGGCTTTTTCTTACTGCGATCTGTGTTCTACATCTACATATGCAAACGTATTCACTTGTTTGCTCATGGCGATTACATGCCCATGACTGATTAAAGCGATCCACCATTTCATATACTAGAGGAGAGATTACTGATGTCTACGCCATACCCATTACAATTCCAACCTGAGTTCAAAGAACGTGTGTGGGGCGGTCGTGCGCTGGAGCAATTCGGCCTTACGCCCCCTGAAGGACATATCGGAGAAGGATGGATGATTGCGGATCATCCCAACGGTACAACCAAGGTATTAAATGGAGCCCTGGCTGGGAAGGGTCTGGATGAAGTTCGTGAACAACTGGGCACCGAATGGCTTGGAACCAAAGGCGTCTCTGAAAAAGGCGGACGTTTCCCCCTTCTGATTAAGCTGCTTGACTGCAACGATGACCTATCCGTTCAGGTTCATCCAACTGACGAGTATGAGGCACTTCCTCCTGGCGAGCTTGGCAAAACAGAAATGTGGTATGTACTCGACGCAAAACCGGGCGCACATATCATCTATGGCTTGAATGAAGGCGTTGATCGGGCAACATTAAAAGAAGCATTGGAAAACGGCACGGTGATGGATACCCTTCGTCAGGTACCTGTAGAAGCTGGTGATACGTTCTTTATCCCTGCTGGAACAGTGCATGCGCTCTGTGCAGGTGTCGTTGTCGCTGAGATTCAGCAAAACTCGGATACGACGTACCGGATATACGATTACAATCGTCCAGGGCTGGATGGCAAACCACGCGAGTTGCATGTTGAAGACTCATTAAATGTCACCGCTTATGAGGGCGCAGGTGCCTCAACGATGAAAACAAATAACGCTACTCCTGGTGAATGGCTCAAGCTTGCTGAATGCCCTTATTTTGTGGTGGAAAAAGGGATTGTGACTGAACGGTGGGAACTCTCCACCAATCCTAACAGCTTCACGATTCTCGTTGTCTGTGAAGGAGAAGGAACTTTGGAGTGGGCACATGCTGAATCAGACAGCATTGAATTGAAAGCAGGACAATGTTATCTCTTGCCAGCCAATCTGGGTTCTTATACATTGAACGGGAATACCACTGTTCTTCGCTCTTATCTGCCCTAACTCAAGCTTATATGTGACCCGTGAAGGAGGAATTACACGAGATGCAGGAATCTACCTTTGCCTTGGTCGCTAGTGAAGGTACCCGTATTCATGTGTACCGCTGGCTTCCCGATCGGGAATGTAACGTTAAAGGTGTAGTGCAAATTGCACACGGCATGAGTGAGACGGCAGCCCGATACGCCGAATTTGCCGACATCCTTACCCAAAATGGCTATGCGGTTTATGCCAATGACCATCGGGGTCATGGCAAAACTGTGGAGAATGCCAAGTTGCTTGGTAATGCTGGTATCGATGCCTTCCGCTGGATGGCGAGTGATATGATCAATCTGGGCGAAGTAGCCGCCAAAGAGAATCCTGGGGTGCCCCTGTTTCTAATGGGACATAGCATGGGCTCATTCTTGGTACAACATCTCATGTACGCTGGTCATGAGCAGTACCATGCCTTTATTTTATCCGGGACAAACGGCAGACGTGGTCTGCTCCGGTTTGGAGAGAAACTCGCCTTTTTGCAGTGCGGCATTCAGGGTGCTACCCACCCCAGCATGCTGCTCAACGCGATTGTATTTGGTGGATTTAACCGCTCCTTCCGCCCTGCAACGACACCGTTTGATTGGTTGTCCCGGGACTCACAAGAGGTTCAGCGATTCATTGATGATCCCCTGTGCGGAGCAGTCTGTACAGCAGGCTTTTTCCGCGACTTCTTCAAATTGCTGCTTGAAGTCCATCTTCCACACAATATGGAGCGCATACCCAAACACAAACCCGTATACCTGTTCTCAGGTGAGAAGGACCCTGTCGGACTTCATGGCAAAGGCGTTCTTAATCTGGTCTCGCAATATAAGAAACTTCACCTGGAGAATATTGAGTATCGCCTGTATCCGGATGGACGCCATGAAATGCTGCATGAGATCAACCGAACAGAAGTGGCCCAGCACGTTGTGAACTGGCTAGAGCGGAATACCCCTGGCTCGAATACACACCCTAGTCCGGTGAGCCCTACTGAGACGGCTGACTCTATCTAATAGAGTCGGAGACAACATACCAGGAGCAACAGCAAAAGAAACCCCTGAATCGGATGTGCAGCTCACGCTGCACTCCAGTTCAGGGGTTCTCTTGTTAAGCGATATGAATAATAGCTATAATCAAACGTTATGGATTAACCTTCAATTAACAGGGATTCCGGGTCTTCAAGCAGTTCTTTCACGGTCACGAGGAAACGAACAGCCTCACTACCGTCGATAATCCGGTGATCATAGGACAACGCGATGTACATCATTGGACGGTTCTCCATCCGCTCTGCATCAATCGCCACTGGACGAAGCTGGATCTTATGCATCCCCAGAATACCCACTTGAGGTGTATTCAGAATTGGCGTAGACAACAAGGAACCAAATGTTCCACCATTAGTGATGGTGAACGTTCCACCTTGCAGATCAGATAACGCCAGCGTGTTGGAACGAGCTTTGGATGCCAAGTCCGCAATGCTCTTCTCGATCTCGGCAAAGCCCAGACGATCGGCATCACGTACAACCGGTACAACCAGTCCTTCCTTCGCAGATACGGCGATGCCGATATCATAATACTTTTTGAGCACAACATCTTCGCCATCAATCTCTGCGTTAATTGTAGGGAATTTTTTCAGAGCCCCCACAACCGCTTTGGTGAAGAAGGACATGAAGCCCAGGTTAATTTCATGTTTCTCTTTGAACTTGTCCTTACGGCGTTTACGCACATCCATGATCGCAGTCATATCAACTTCATTAAACGTAGTCAACATGGCTGCTGTCTGCTGCGCCTCTACCAGACGTTTGGCAATGGTTGCACGACGGCGAGACATCCGCTGACGCTCCACTGGTTTGGTATAGGTTGAGCTTCCAGCTGCCGGAGCACTTGGTGCGGCTGGAGCTTTACTCGCAGGTGGAGCAGCAGGTGCAGGCGCCTGATTGTTATGGCTCTTCACATCATCCTGGTATACCCGTCCAATCGGATCTTTGCTCTGAACCTGATCCAGTTCGATACCACGTTCACGTGCAAGCTTACGGGCAGACGGTGAAGCCGTCTTGGCACTATCGGATGACTCCGGTGCTGCCGCAACGGGTGCTGGTGGTGGTGTTGGAGCTTCTGGTGCAGGAGTAACGGCCTTTTTCTCTTCAGCTGCTGGTTCGGAAGCGGGTGAACCGCTTCCTCCTCCAGAACCAGCTGAGAGTGTACCGATCGTTTCACCGATCTCTACCGTCTCTCCTTCCTGACGAATGATCTTCTCCAGCACGCCACTTTCTTCTGCGCTGATCTCAATATTTACTTTATCCGTTTCCAGTTCAAGAAGCACATCACCCTGATTAACGGTATCCCCTTCTTTAACCATCCATCTGGATACAGTTCCCTCAGTTATTGACTCACCCATTGCAGGTACTTTAATTTCACTCACAGCTGTTACCTCCCCAGTGGAATATTATTCTTCGTCGTTTGTTTCAACGCAGATGTAATAATCTGTTGCTGTTCCATACTATGCACAAGCTGATAACCGCTGGAAGGACTTGCGTGTTCCGGGCGACCTTCGTATCTAACGGTTGTGCCTTCCGGGGCAACTTCACGAAGACGAGGCTCCATGTATGTCCAGGCACCCATGTTTTTGTTTTCTTCCTGTACCCATACCAGTTCTTTTACATTGCTGAAACGGGCGAGGACACGTTTGATCTCTTCTGCCGGGAACGGATACAACTGTTCCACACGGATAATGTGAAGCCATGACCGATCTGCTTTATCTTTTTCAATAGCATCTTCCAGGTCAATGGCAATCTTGCCACTGCACAAAATAATGCGCTCTACGCGATCCGGCTGTGTCCCCAGTCCAGCTTGCTCCAGTACAAGTTCAAACTTGCCTTCACTGAATTCAACTGCCGGTGATGCAACACGCGGGTTACGAATGAGACTTTTCGGTGACATCATCACAAGTGGACGAGCATCTTCTGTTTCAGTCAAGGAAGCTTGACGACGCAACAAGTGGAAGTACTGGGATGCACTCGACAAGTTGGCAACCGTCATGTTGTCTTCTGCACAAAGCTGCAGGAAGCGTTCAAGACGAGCACTTGTATGCTCAGGTCCCTGACCCTCATTCGCGTGTGGAAGCAACATGACCAGACTGGATTTTTGAGACCATTTGGCACGTCCCGCTGATACAAACTGGTCAAAGATAACTTGTGCACAGTTGGCAAAGTCACCGAATTGAGCTTCCCAGATGACCAGTGTATCCGGTGAATAAACGTTATATCCGTATTCGAATCCAACAACGGATTCTTCAGACAACGGACTGTTATAGATTGCAAAGGATGCTCTTGCCTGTGGCAAGTGATGTAATGGGCAGAACTTTGCTCCATTCTCCGAATCATGCAACACCAGATTCCGATGAGCGAATGTAGCACGCTCGGCATCCTGTCCACTAATCCGAATTGGCTTGCCATCTGCCAGAATGGTTGCAAATGCGAGTGTCTCCGCAAGGCTCCAATCCACTTTTTCCCCTTCGTTCAGGGAAGTGCTCCGACGTTGCAAAATCCGCTGTAACTTCGGATACACATTGAAGTTTTCAGGCCATTTCAGCAGATCGGCATTAATGCTGCGAAGATTCTCAAGCGGTACCGCAGTCGGAGTAATCGTAACAGCCTCCGGCTCACTGATTTTCCGTTGATAATATTCATGTACTTCATTTTTCTTCATCTGGTCATAAGCTTCTTTTAATTTGTTCGTTACTCCATCGCGAATGCTCGTAATGGATGCATCATCGATAATCGATTCCTCTTTCAACTGATCCTGATACAAGTGGCTTACCGTTGGATGGTTTTTCACCTTGTCATAAACGATAGGTTGAGTTGTTTCGGGATCATCGGTTTCGTTATGGCCGTAGCGACGGTAACCGATCAAGTCGATCAGGAAATCCTTTTTGAAACGATTGCGATACTCGGCTGCCATACGAATGGCTGCAATACAAGCTTCCGGATTGTCCGCATTCACGTGTACAATCGGAATTTCGTACCCTTTAGCAAGGTCACTTGCGTAGTACGTTGAACGGGAATCACTGCTATCTGTAGTGAAACCCAGACGATTGTTCACGATAATATGGATGGTTCCGCCATTCTGATATCCTGGCAGAGCTTTGAAGTTAAGCGTCTCTGCAACGATCCCTTCTCCAGGGAATGCTGCATCACCGTGCATCAAAATGGTAGCTGCCTTCGTCACGTCTTGCTTCGGATATCCAGGGTCACGCCGGTCATCCTGAGCCGCACGAGCAAACCCTTGTACAACCGGATTAACGTATTCCAGATGGCTCGGGTTATTCGCCAGAGTAAGGCGTGCCTGTACAGTTTCCCCGTCTTTTACAAAACGGTTGGCACCCATATGATATTTGACATCCCCCGTCCAACCGTAGTTGATTCCCGTCGAACCTTCCGATGGAACCAAATCTTTGTTCGGAGCATGATGAAATTCAGAGAAAATTTTGCTGTACGGTTTGCCCAAAACATGAGCCAGTACATTTAACCGTCCACGGTGGGCCATACCCATCAGAATGTGGCTTGATCCGGCTTCCGCCATGATGCGAACAGCTTCATCCAGCATCGGCACAAGCACATCGTTACCTTCGATGGAGAAACGTTTCTGCCCAACAAATGTTTTGTGAAGATAATCTTCAAATTGCTCAACTTCAACCAAACGTTCCAGCAAAGCCTTACGTTCTTTCGGGTTAAGTGGAGCTGGTGATGTCCGGGATTCCGCACGACGATTCAGCCACTCACGCTCTTGAACTTCGTGCACATGACTGAATTCATAAGCCATGGGTCCAGTGTATATCTGACGCAAGCGCTGGATAGCATCCCATCCGGTTGCTGTCTGCCCATCTGCACCTTCCCAGATCAGGGAAGCAGGTAAAGCCTTCAGATCTTCTTCGTTTAATTCAAAATGCTGAGGTTCCAGCAAAGATGTGTCTGTATCTTCACTGATTCCAAGCGGATCTATATCTGCAGCAAGATGACCATAGGTACGGATGTTCCATACCAGTTTACCCGCTGTAACCGCTTTCTGTAATAGTTGAATGTCTACGCTTCCGGAAGCCGATTGGGCGTTGCCGGAATTCAAGGTTGTGCGTGCATCCCTGCCAGACATCGGCGGTGCACCCCATTGTTCAAATAGTTCACGATAAGCCGGTGTAACCGAACCAGGGTCTTGAGTGAATAATTCATATTGTTCCTGTACGTATCCCATATTGGGGCCATAGTAACTTTCCCAGGGCTTCTTGTTGCCTTCCACGATCGTCATCGACGTTCCCTCCGTCTTGATTTAGTCATAAGTTTTTGACGGAAATCATTGACTAAGCCGTAATTTGCGTTCGTTCAACATTTTAAGCGAAATTTTTCATGAAGTCCAATAATCGTGCTGTTGGTGGTAGTAACGTTAGTCCGACGCTCCCGTCAAGGTTTGTCTGCGTTTTCAAAATCAAAGTAAAACAATGATTGTATATACCGTCGCACAGATGTCGAATACTGTCCTGATCCGTTCGAAGGTTACACTTTCTCCTCTTCTTCAAGTGAAGTCCATGTTCTACTATCTATTCTATAAACTTTTACGCTCAGGAGCATTTCCTATTTTTAGTTCAATTGATGCATAAATTAGATGAATCGAATAAATCGGTCAATTTGGGTAGAACAACGAACGCTTAATTATAACAAAATAGGCATACGATCTCCCATTTTACCTCCTTAATTGAATTGTGGTCCATTATGTTCAAAAACAAACCGTCAAGTTAAACATTAACCATCTGACGTCAAATTCAACAAATAATTGGGGTTTTCTTCAGGAGACCCGCAGCAAAAAGCTGGCCCAGACATAAATTATCCGAGCAGCTTCTTTGGGTTCAGCAAATTTAAGTTAACAATAAAGTTGAGGATTCACATCAAGATGTACTTTGGCTAATCATATACTCTGCAAACGGCGTTAGGGAAAGATCTCTAACTTGCTCCAGTGTAAACCAGTCCGCGCCCAGCGAATCTTCACCATCGGGTTCTTTTTTGATATGATCCGGCTGACTGGCTACGGTCAAAACCACATCATACAACATCCCGATATGGTGCAGCTCTTCCGGCTCACCTTGATACACCCATTCCAGTACAATAGACTCCGCAGAACGAATCATCACTTGTAGGTGGGTCAGGCCCGTCTCTTCTTCAAACTCACGATGAAGAGCAGTCTCTGGCTGCTCGCCAAATTCCAGCCTTCCGCCTGATAAATCCCATTGCCCCTGATATGCTCCGCGAGCCTTATGAATCAACAGGAATTGGTCCTCCCAAGCGACCAAGCCATATACCCCAATATGTGTATGCCGATTCACTTAAGGGCTCTTCCTTTCGTTTTCATCCTCTGTAACAGCATCCAAATCTATGGCCATACGGATCATATCCACACAGCGGATACCGTCCTCTATAATCTCTTCCTCATAATGCCTCACAAAGAAGTCACGGTCGACCCCGATAATGCGGAAACCGCAACGTTGGTATAACTTCAATTGATGAAAGCTGGAGTTGCCCGTCCCAATCTCGAGAATCCGGCAGCCCAACCTACGTGCAGCTTCCATCGCTTCCTTAATCATGTGTTTGCCTACACCTTGTCCCTGCAGTTCTTCCTGTACGGCAATATTAACAATCTCCGCAGTCTCTGGACGAGTCTTCAACAATACGAACTCCCCAACCATCTCTCCTTCATACTCGGCAATAAAACAAACACCCCGACTCAGGTACTCATCTACAATTGCTTTTGAAGGATCAGCCATCAATAAAAGTTCGTACGGTCTCTCTTCTTCCCAGTCCAAAATCCGGAACGACAATTTCATGCCAATCTCCACCTTTTCATCGTACAATATTCATTTACGTTCTGTTTGCAGAAGCCTATGTATGGCAAATCCACAAATATATCATTCTTCATTTCAACAAACTAGTTTACTCAATCTATTAATCACACACTGCTCCTGATTGATTTTGATAATGTCGAATGATCATTCCAGATGCATTGGCCATGCCCTGTTTCTCATAAAATGCCTGAAGCTCTGGGTCACACAAGAGATCGATCATATAAAGATTACGAAGACGTTCGAACATACGCTGAACAAGAGCCGTACCTATTCCACGCCCCTTATACTCTGGCACTACTTCCAGTAAGGGGATATACGCACTGAGAACACCATCAGAGATTGCTTGTACGAATCCAACCACATTTCCGGTATCTTCATCAACAGCCAGTTCAATAGCATAGGATTGTTCCAGCAGCTTCAGAAATGTTGGCGTAGACGGCGGGTTTGGCCAACCATCAAAGAAATTCCCACCTAGTTGTTCAAGAGCTATACTTTCTAACGTATCACGAAATACGATACCCACAGACTAGTCATCTCCTATAAAAATAGTAAACTTCATTATATCATAATATTTGGATATAAATATATAGATATGGATGATACATTATGAGGCATTATTTATATCCTAACCCAAGCTTAAATGCTCATGGATTAATTCCCATTCCCCATTAAGCCCAGCAACAAATACATTCGTGGCCCGCCCCTTCCCATAAGCCGGCTCTCCCTGATAAATTCCCTTCCAGTGGTAGGTATAAATACAAACGGCCTGCTCTTTGCTAGTCGTAATCCACTTAACATCTTCAGCACGATACACTTCTTCCTTGACTGTCTCCCAAGCGTTCTCAAAATACGCCCGAATTTCGTTAGGGGTAGTACAGGACGTTCCCGTAAACCAATATACGGCTTGTGGCGATAACCATTTACTGACTTCATCAAACTGATGTGTATTTGTCGCCGCAATGTATCCTTGTAGAGCATGCTGGTATCCCATGATTTTTCCTCCTTCTGACGGGTTAACTTATCGGGTCCTACTCTGTTCAAGTACCGAATCGCTATACACCATAAATGTCTCTTGCAGTGTACGTCCGGATGACTTCTCCCAGATCACACTCCGCTCAAAAGTACCTTTTTGGAAAAAACGCGGGAGACGTTCAGCAAACCAATCCTGCATAGGCAGCTCAAAAACCCGCTTCATAGGCACCCATAACAGTTCGCCTTCGGGCGGATCTTGCAATAACTGCCCCTCGAATGAAGTCGCCAAATAGTTAAATACCATGTACCGCAATCCTTGTTCGGGATCACAGAACTCATCAAGCCCTTTATACGTAATCTCATTAACTACTAGCCCCGTCTCCTCCAGAACCTCCCGCACGGCACCATCCACGATACTCTCCGGAAAATCTACCTTCCCGCCAGGAGCGATGTATCCCGGAAATCCTTTGCGGTCCGGCCGATTCATTAACAACACCTGATCATTCATTTTGTCCCATACCATACACATCGTTAATATTTCTATTCTAGTATCCATATTCGTCCTCCTGCTAACATGCGCTTCTCTGCTGTACACTAACATTTCTGGGAATAACCTGTGTTTTCCTTCTTTATTCCCACTCTGATTCATTCGTATTTTCACCGGTCTCACAGTATAGTCTATGATGATATATATGCATACGAAAGGCGGACGCCCTGTACACCTGTACATCAGAAGCCCGCCTGTTTTGTTATATTCTATGCTGCTCTTTCCTCAAGCCTGGAGTTTCCAGTTCTCAGTTCAATTCCGTAATCAACACCCGGCGTTCCTTCCATTCAGCCCGGCGATAAGCCTGTTGCATACCAAATTTGCGGATACTTGCCTTCGGCACTGATTTATAAGGCAAAACGATCGTAAAGTCCTCATCAAACGGGAAAAAAGACAGGCCTACTTTTTCATTGGATAACCACTCTGCTTGAATCGGTTGTCTGGAACAGGCATCAAACGTACAACTGAGCCCTTCTGCAAAAAAATCATAACGCGCAGCAGGTGTTCCCGGTTCCTCCATACAGAGAAACAGACTGAGCTGATCACAGAAAAGCATAATCTCCACATCACTTTGCAGCCTCTGTTTCAGTGCTTCAGCATCACCACCAAGCTGTTTCTCCCAATCCAGCTGACGTTCGTGTTCTTGTTGCAGATAATCTCGGATGTCATCATCATCCTGAGCATTGGCCCCCAGATTTTTCTGAAACAGTTCCGTATACATCAAGCTACACAATAATCCGGCGTAGAGGTTCTTCTGCCGAACTTCTTCAATCCCTTTATGGTAGAATACAAAACGCGGACGCAATGGAAAGTCACGAAACGAATACGGCGATTGACTGTAATCATTCCAGAACGGAGACGAATCCAGTTCAATCCAGCCACGGTCATGTTCCTTGGCCGCTAGAATCAATTCATCCCGATGCGCAGCATCGGATAATAATTCATTTTTCCAGTGGGAAGTCATCTCTCCTGCTACTAATCCATGCTCATGCTGTGCGGTCAAAACAAAATCATGCTCTCTCTCATATACGATCATGTGCTGTCACCCTTCCGCATGGTATACGTTGACTTTAACATAAATTGGGTTAAACTTTCCTAGTAAGTTGTTTTTCGCTCCATTTTGACGAAAGGCATTATGAAATGCACAATGTAAAGGTGTTGTCAGTTTCCTGAAATTTGATACACTAAAGGTTGTGTCCACAATTATATTACATACAGAAAGCGGGATCTCATGAATTTATACTCTCCTTACATCGAGTTTAACCGCAAGGAATGGGCTGAACTTAAACAACATCAGACCACTCTTCCACTGACGGAAGCCGAATTAGAACAGTTAAAGGGATTGAATGAAGAGGTATCGATTCAAGAAGTCGAAGATATATATTTGCCTCTTACCCACTTTATTGACCTATATGCAAGAGTTTCACGAGAACTGAATCAATTAACTGCCTCCTTTATGAAAAAAGAAGCTCTCCCCACCCCCTACATCATTGGAATCGGGGGAAGTGTTGCCGTGGGCAAAAGTACAGCGGCCCGCTTGCTACAGGCACTGCTCGCCAGAGGTAAGAATAGTCCGAAGGTTGACCTTGTCACCACCGACGGTTTCTTATATCCCAACGCCGTGCTGCAAGAGAAGGGCATCATGAACCGCAAGGGATTCCCGGAAAGCTATGATATCAAATCCCTGATTCAGTTCATGGGTGATGTGAAATCAGGCAAGCCCGAAGTGAAAGCACCCGTCTACTCTCACCTCGCCTACGATGTCATTCAAGGGGAAGAGAAGCAGATCTGTCAACCGGATATTCTCATTATTGAAGGTATAAATGTACTTCAGATCAAAAAGGAAACGCCTTTGCTGGTTAGTGATTTCTTCGATTTTTCCATCTACATTGATGCGGAAGAAGAGCATATACGACACTGGTACGTTGAGCGTTTCAAGCTACTCCGCAATACAGCGTTCCAGAACACGGATTCCTTTTTCCATCAACGATTCGCCAATATCGATGAAGAAGAAACCGTGCGTACGGCCAACCAGATCTGGCAGGATATCAATGCCAAAAACCTGCATGAAAACATTTTGCCAACCAAAGGGCGTGCTAGACTGATTCTTAAAAAGGAAGCCGATCACTCCATTGGGCAGATTCAATTGCGCAAACTGTAGACAACACTCGTGCAGTACACTTTGATGTTATATCTAATTACCCTTAAAAGGAGAGAAAAACACATTGCAAACCCTGATTATACTCGGCAGTATTATGATGTTCCTGGCTGTTGCTTTGGGTGCCTTTGGCGCACACGCGCTCAAGCGCAAACTATCCGCTGACATGATCAAAATCTATGAAACCGGTGTTCAATATCACCTCATCCACGGACTTGGCATCATCCTGATCGGACTGCTGGCAGACCGTCTTGAATCCTCTTCACTCGTCATGCTTGCCGGATGGCTGATGTTCGCCGGGATCATCCTGTTCTCTGGCAGCCTGTACGCTTTAAGTGTAACGGGTGTTCGCAAATTGGGAGCCATTACCCCACTTGGCGGAGTCGCATTTTTGGCTGGATGGGTTATGATCATAATTGCCGCATTGTAAACATGCCCTGTGAATAAACGAAAAGAGTGTTCTGGCTGATATAATATCGCTGGAGCACTCTTTTACTGTTTAATCTGTCCAAATTCTGCGAATGGTGGACAGCCCTGCATCTGGCAGTTGTCTCTCCAGCACATACACATCCGGGTTAGAAAGTTTGGTCCACTCTTCATAACCAAAGGATGGTTCATACTCACGAATAAGCAGTGATAACAAGTTCCCATGTGTAACCACGGCCCCGTGCTGTTCCGGTCTGCTCCACAACTCTTCCAGTAGTGCCAGCCCCCTTGCAGCCGCGTTTCTCGAAGATTCCCCGCCTTCTTCCACCCAATCCACATCATCGTATGTACGTTTCAGTACATCCATCCAGTTAGGCAGATCTAGAGAGCTAAGTACCCTCTCCTGGAGACGTTCATCCGTATGTATATGTTGCAGCGTTGCTATGCCCAGTGGCATAGCCGTCTGAACAGCCCTTTTCCATGGACTGGAGACAATATACGTAATGGAGTGATGAGCCAAGAGATCTGCAAGTTTTTCAGCCTGCCTAATCCCTTCATCTGTAAGCTCTGCATGGGGTTCCTGCCCTGTGGCCTTGGCGTGACGGATAAGATAAATGGACTGCATAGCTATCACCTCCCATGGTGTAACCTACTTGGAGTTCATCTCAAGATATTGAAGTGCATTGTACATCTTCTCCTGCTCTTCCGGTCGGCCTGATGAACTGAGGAAAGTGACCTGTTCCCCGGTTCTGTCTCCATGTTGAGCCACCAGTCCAAGCCGCTGCTTCAGATGGTTCACTGTGCCTGTACTGCCATCAATGATCTGTATATGATCTGGCAGAACCGTGCGCAGAATGGACGTATAGAATGGATAATGCGTGCAACCAAGCACCACTGTGCCATACCCATGAAGATCGAGATCTGCCAGCTTGAACCGGAAATAATCAGCGATTTTGCCCGGATCAAAATCCAGCTGTTCACACCATTCCACAAGTTCCGGCAGCGCAATGGAATCCACACTGTGGTGATCATCAACACGTGATACCAGTTCGTTATACTTGGTTTGGCTCAAGGTGAGGGCCGTGGCAAATACAAGCACTCTCTTCCCACTATCACGATTCATCTCCACGGCTGGTTTCACCGCAGGCTCCATGCCAATGATCGGGATATCGTACTTGGCGCGCAGTTCCTTCACAGCCAGACTTGTTGCTGTATTACAAGCTATCACGATTGCTTGAACATCCTCCTGAACGATGGCTTCCACACAATCAAAAATATGTCCTCTAACCTCATCCGCAGACTTGGTTCCATACGGGACATGCAAAGTATCCGCGTAATACAGAAATTTTTCTTCCGGAAACTGTTTTAATGCCTTATGCAAAACGGTTAAACCACCGATGCCTGAATCAAAAAAAGCAATTTTCTTATTCAAGGATTTCACCTCTATAATGTATTCTTTCGGGTTCCAAGAACCTCTCAATGCTGCTCATGCTGACTGGAGGTGAGGTTTGTACTTCCGGCTCATCACACACTACAGTGCTTGACGGCTTGCGGGAACCATTACGGTTACGGATCGTTCTTCTGATCGCTAACAAAGGCGAACGCTATCGCTTCTTCAGAATCGATTCCGCCCCCTCCATTACTTCCGCTAAGTCAGGTACTATAGAGAAGATAAGCCATTATTCTACGCTCATTTTATACTGTCTGAGCCATTCCTTGCCACTATGCCATGCCTCTACGGGGTTATGCTCTCCAAGCAGTTCAGTACTGGCCTGAGCCATGATCCATTCCTTAAGACCATTATCCGGACTGGATTCGAGCTGCTGTAACAGGAAAGGCAGTCCTGCCTCACCCGTATTCAAGATGTCGTTGTAAGCCTCACGGTTACCAGCAATATAATCATTGGGATTACTGCTGGTCAGGAGGACAGGGTCGCTAACCATCTGCTGCAGGTTACTTTCAATTGTTGCTGATAATGCTTGGTCTTCTGTCCGAGTCGAACATGCTGCTACCGTCAATGCTGTGCATACGGATAACAAACCCAGAATCAGTCTTCTGCGATTCACTGTACCACTCCTTTCAACAACGAGTTAAGACAACAGATTCGGCTTTCATGCTCAAGCCCCCGGCCAACTACAGAACAAGTTCCCATTGTTCTTCGGTAAGCTCCTGACCTGACAACATTTGCTTGCGGACTCCCTTCACTTCAAAGCCCACAGATTGATATAACCTACGCGCGCCATTGGTGATAAATTCAGCAAAGCTATGATCATAATTATACTCGTTTCGATAGATTCGGATATGCGCTTCAATGACATACTGCAGATCCTTTTGTACGAAAGTGCGGATCATCAGACATCACAGTCCTTCCTCAAATCCACAGTTGTGATACTGAAATCCACACCGAACTGAATTAATCCGAGTTTACGGGCAACTTGCTGTGAAGCGAAATTATCCCAAGATGTACTGTAGATTGGCACGCGTCCACGCTCCTTGACATAATACTGCCAGCACTTTACCGTCTCCGCTGCATATCCATGTCCTCTATAACCCGGTGCCGTATACAGACTCGCTTCCGCCCCCTGATTGGAGAGCCTTGCGGAGCAGCACACTGCCACAGCAGAATCTCCAATAACATAAGCGGCAACAGGGCTTTTTTCATGCAAGTGATCTGTTAATTCAGGGAAATGCTCTGCCAGCAAATAACGCTGCTCCTGACCAATCAACTGAACCTTCTGATTCCACTCGTGAGATAACTCAGGAAAAGCATAGGCGGGTCCCATCCACACACGGTTAACTAGCTCAAAGGTCTCCACCTTGCGAATTAGTTTCGGAATATCCAACGGAAGCTCGCAATCCTTACCCAGCTCATTCATTAGATCCGGCGGTAACTGCTCATGGTAATAGATCAGTGAATCAGCAGAAGTCAAGCCAATAAAAATGGCTGGAGCTTGCCCACCACCTGGCTCGTTAATGCTTAATAGACGCTGCTGCTCATTGATTGTATACAACGTGCTCACCTGTATTTTAAACATTTCCATAGACGACAGGTTGGATTTTGGAACCATAACTATGAAGTTAACCTTTGCAATAATCGTTTGCCTTCACTGCCTTTACCAGCTTCCTGCTGCTCCAGACAAATGAAACATGCATAGATGTCTTTATATGGTCCTGACATGGCATATCTGCACATCGTCTGCACCCCCTTAATAATTTCCATTATACGGGATTTAACACGCACATACGAATGGATTTTGCATATTTGCGAAAATTACGCCGCTCCACTCATTGACCTTGCACGGCAGCTTGTTTCCAGGCCTCACCAAGTTCCGCAATCGATGCGTACCGCTCGGGCCGATCATCGCTCACTGCACGCATCACAACCTGATACAATGCTTCTCCGGCATCCCATCTGTCATAGGAACGCTCTTTCTCCCCGCCAAGCAACCCAAACGCCATTGCCCCCATATTGAATACATTGGTAACCGCATCTATGGGTGCGCCTAGCTCAAACTCTTCGGGAGACATAAAGCGGGAAGATCCCCACATACGCCCCATGGTATTGGTAAAAGAGCCCTTCCGATACAAGTCGATATCACAAATTTTCATCGCATGTTTGTCAAAATCATAGATCAGACTGCCATCATACAAATCAACAGCCACATAACCTCTTCGTTCCACCTCGATATGAAAATCCAGAATCTGTTCCATAGCCCGAATGCGTGTCTCCACTGGAAGCTGTCTGAACCGATAGTAGGGCGAACGCGGATCTTCATATTTGGCCGGAGGCGGAAAATACCAGTGGGAATGCAGACACTCCCCATCCACCCAATCGAATACACAGCCATACCCCTCATCCGTTGCAAAATGATCCGTTAGTCGAATCAACGTGTCATGCGCCAAATCTTCGTAAACGGAAACAGATGATTTCAGATTACGAATGGCTTCCGGGGGACTTCCCGTATGATTCGCATGAATCGTATGTGCTCCCGCATATTTAACGAACAATCGCTTTCCATCCTTTTGCACAATACCGAAGGAAATATTCCCTGAATCCTGCTGATCGAATACGCGAAAGACTGTACCCAATGGCTGTAACCAATCGAAAGAATGAGACTCTTTTAAGACAAAGGAAACACCGTCGATCTCAAGTTCAACATGATCTGTCATCGGACTCCTCCTGTGCTTATATCTTCATTCAATGTTGAATGCTCCGTATAAAAGTAATTCATATGCGCCTCATCATATCCCTGACCGTTGACTTCCAATGCGTTACGCTCGATGCCGTAAACTTCAAATCCATATCGCTCGTATAAACGTCGGGCTGATTCATTGGTTGTCACTACACTCAGATTAATCTGCTTGATGCCCTCCAGATGTCTTCCACGATCCAACACCTCGCGGAGCAAGCGCGAAGCCAGCCCACTTCCCCGATATGGCGGAGCTACATAGACGCCCCAGATCATGCCTTTGTGCCTGAGTTTCAGGCCGTGTTCCCTTTTGAAACCCATCATTCCCGCCAAAGTTCCTTCTTCTGTGTATGCTCCCAGAACATAATCATCGGGCTCATTATGTATGCGTTCCTGTACTTCATTCATGGGGATCTGAATCGACAATTCAAACGAAGCCCCAAAGGCTTCAGGATGTGTTTTCAATGCTTCCAGTCGTAAATGCCAGTAGATGTCTGCTTCATCCCGCTGAATATTGCGAATGATATAGGTCTCTTGCTTTCGATCTTCGTTCATTCTTCGACCACTCCCTGCATTTCATAAGGATAATCGATCTGAAGTTTTACATTCGCTGCCGCTTCCTGTCCTGCAAGCAACCCAACAACATAAATTCCTAGGTCAATGGACGTGGCTACTCCACCGGCCGTAATTACATTTCCATCTTTTACAATCCGCTTCTGAATTACCTCGGTGACATACGGCTCAAGCAAATTATATGCACGGGGATGTGTTGTTGCTTTTTTACCGGATAAAAAACCAGCCGCACCTAGCAGCAGAGAGCCTGTGCACACCGAAACCTTCAAAGGCACAGATTCAGCCTGTTTCAGCCAACCTACGAAAGACTCGTCATATCGAAGCTTGCGCGTTCCCATGCCCCCGGGGATAAACACGAGATCATATTCCGACAGGTCAGGCTTCACGCGATCCACCTTCAACGTTAAACCAGACTCATCCGTGACCTGATCTGTCATGGCACAGGTTTCCCACGTCGTTCATTTGGTTGGTTCAAAGAAATTCAACCGATTGATCACATCATAAAATCCTGCAAAATCAAGGAAAGTCAGCCCATCAAACAAAACGAATGCCATTTTCATTGGTAACCTCCGCGTTTTAATTTGGTGCATCCTGATTATGTTTCTGATTCCGATCCCGGTCCATTGCTTCCTTCACCCGGTCACGTGCTGGCAACTTGCTATTGATATGAAAGAGCAGACCCACAATCGCAAGAAGTAAAATAATGACGATTAATTCGAATATGGCTTATCCCTCCCAATCGGAATTATGCAATCGTATCTCCTGCCTAATCGCTATTTTAAGCCACGGGCGATGATCCACTCCAGCCACTTCCAGGGTAGCAGTACTTTACCTATGATGAGCACACGCGAACCTTTTCCCAGCGCATATCGAAGTCTTGGTGCACGCATCCGTGCGATTCGGCCGATCAGATCTGCCACTTCCTGTGGGTCAGGTGCAGTCTCACTCGCATGTTTGGAATAACGAAGAACCGCATCCAACTTATGCTTATACGGAGAGTCCTCGCTCCGATGGATCTCGCCCAGACCCTTATTCCAGATCGGTGTGCGATAAGAGCCCGGCTCAACTAATACCACCCGGACGCCAAACGAAGACATCTCATGGCGCAAACTTTCCGTGAATCCTTCCACAGCGAATTTGGAGGCAGCATAGGGCGCATACCCTGGAAAACCGGACAACCCACTTACACTGGACAAATTAATAATTAACCCCTGCTCTTGTTCACGCATCACAGGCAGGACCGAACGTGTCACAGCGATTAATCCAAACAAATTCGTTTCCATCTGGCGCCGCCAATCCTCCATTGACACTTCCTCAATGAACCCGCCCACCGCAAATCCCGCATTGTTCACCAGCATGTCGATTCGGCCATGGTCGTGAAGTACGGTCCCCACAGCTTTTTGCACCGATTCAGCATCGGTCACATCCAGTTGCACATATTGTAAAAGTTCAGCTATCCCCGCCTGTTCAGCCAGTTTAACCAACTCTTCTCTTCGACTCAGATCACGCATTGTAGCAACAACAAGGTATCCCTGCTTGGCAAGGGTGATTGCGGTAAGCATACCGAAACCACTGGATGTACCTGTAATTAAAGCCACGGGAGCGTTAGTTCCTTCCTTCGTCTTTTTCACTACATCAGAACCTGTATTAATCCGTCCCTGTCCGGCTTCTGTTAAGTGTTCCTCTACTGTCACGGCGTGACCTTCTTTCCTCGGTAAATTGCTTACTTCCGACCTAGACCGCAAGACTCCTGCTTAATCCGTCACTCCGTTATGCCGTCTCTCAACTCTGCGTAGCTTTGTAATTCCCGGTTCAAACGTATATGGAACGAATCTGACCTCAGGCAAAGTACATTCCAGACGCTCTCCCAGCTTCATCAGTTCCCACAGTACATCTGTCTCGACCTGCTCCATCACTGCGCTCCCGCCAAGCCGAAGGGATACCTCCATTGTTCCGTCCCCTTGCTGCACCACACGATAATGTTCAATATCTGGCGAAGCCGCAATGACCGAACGAGTGACGAAATCCGGAAAGACCGGTACTGCCTCACCCGTATGTAGTTGTGAAAAATAAAGCATGTCATCACAGCGGCCTTCAATCCGCTCAATGGCGGTAAACGGGGAACCACAGGCACACGGCATCGCCGCCCCGGTCAGAATATCATTCAGCCGATACCGGATGATCGGCTGTGATGTTCTGGAGAAGTCCGTAATAATGGGCACGAACCGCCGGGTGGCGGGATCAATGAACTCTTTTTCAATATGGACTATATCCTCATTCAAATGCAGTGTGCCGTAGCAACAGGTCGCACCCAGAAATCCTTCTGTACATTGATAGACTTGATGAACGGTCTGTCCGAAGACCTGCTCCAACACCTTGCGATCCAGGGGGTCCAGCACCTCGGCAACAGAGATGATTTTATCCGGTACAGCAGTCAGATAGCCTGCCACATAGGCATCCGCCAACAGACGCAGCATGGATGGAGGAGCCACCCACACGGTAGGTTGGTAGGTTTCCAGCCGCTTAATCAAGGTCTCCACACGTTCCAGCAGATCAAAGTACTGAAACTGCAATTTGCCACGCTGCACGGATTCATACAGATTACTATTGGCCCGCAAGAAAAACGCAATCTTCGCAGGTTCCCACAGTCCACCAGGCAGCAACTTAGCCAGCACCGTACCCGTCCACGCATCCTGCTCCCGATCACTCACCAGAAATATCCCCCGGTTCCCTGAGGTGCCCGAAGATAGTCCAACCGTCACGCCTTGAATGGAAGGTTTGAAGTCACGCGTTTCTTCACTTTCACCTGCAAAAGCCAGCGCTTCGTCCTTGGTAATGCCCACCGTGTTCAGTGTATCGAAGTGCTGCATCATGATTGATTTGTCAATCAAGGGAAATTTTCTCCAGTCGGATGCGTTCAAGCTACCCCACCACTTCCGGTAAAATGAGGATCGGGCACGAATCTGATGAACATGCCGAATAATCCGGCGTTCTTGCCAGCGCTCCAGTTGTTCTCGCGTTTTCCACTTTCTCAGCCCACGTGCGAGAGCATAATGAACCACAATACGAAGGGTATTGCTCATCGTTTCTGCCCTCCTGTACCCCAAGCGTCCAATACCTCTCGGCAATGACTCGGCACAATCCGAATGTGGGGAAACTGCTGATGCAGCTGAACCAGCTTGTTAAAGTTACGGTGGTATTCCTTTCGATCAGACATAATAATACCCGCGAGCACATGAGGTTTGCGCTGTTCACGAAAAGCCCGACTCGACCACACCGCGTCCGCGCACAGGAAATAGTCATGTTCTTCTGTACGCAGTAGAAGTCCCATCATGCCTTCCGCATGACCGGATACATCCACCCCCAGCAGACTGCCATCGCCGAAGATATCGTAGAATTCATCAAAAGGGAACTCTTTCCCCGCTCTCGTCCATCGCTCAGGCTGACACGTAACAGGCAATGATCTGGCCATAAAATCCGCGGGCAACAACCCGGCAAGAAAACCTGCCTTTACAGCCGCAATTGAACCGAGTGAGCGCACAGCATCATAGGCTCTTGGTAGATAGATAAATTGTGCCTCTGGGAAATCTGGCACACCCGCGATGTGATCGCCGTGAAAATGCGAGAGGATGATATACCGAATATCCGAAGCTTTCAGTCCAATTCGAGCCAAAAAATGAACGGCACTATCCTCTTCACGATAGACCACAGGTGTAATATGACGATACAGTGCGTTAGGCAAATGAGCCGTTTCCTCGAAAAAGCGGGAACTATATCCCGTATCCAACAGGATCGGTCCATGTACGGGATGAATGATGCAGGCAAATCCTGCCGGGAAAGGTACTGGACTCAATCGGCCACCACGCAGCGTCAGAAACTCTGGATGTGTACAGTAACCCGCCGCACCCAAATATAATTCTACTGGAGTTGTCGTCAGCATGATTCAGCCCTCCACCAGTCTGCAAATTGTTGCAATCCCTCTTCAATGGACACCCGAGGGATGTATCCCAATTGCTCCTGTGCATCCGTAATATCCAACGTCTGAGGGATGGATAAGGAGCCGACTGTATACCGTGTCAACACAGGTTCACCCAACGCAGGAATAAAACCATGAACACGCTCAAGCAATGCTGCCACTCCATACGCCATCCGATAAGGAATGTTTCGACGATGCAGCGGCATATCCAGCATGCCAAACAGGCTGCTCACCAACTCACTGAACGCCCTTGGATCGCCATTGGAGATATTGTAAGCTCTGCCGAGCGCTTCGTCAGAGGCATCGCGGCACAATAATATGGCATCCACCACATTATCCACACAGGTCAGATCGATTAAAGCCTGTCCACCACCGATCATCGGCACGCCCGATTTTGCGTTTGCTGCGACAATTCTGGGAAATAACGTCTGATCATACGGACCAAAAATAGCTCGCGGTCGAATCATGATTGACGGAAGCCCCTTCGCATGCCCCTCCATCACAACCTGCTCAGCGAGAAGCTTCGTGGCTGCATAATGATTGGCTGGTTTGGATGGCAACGGATCATTCTCATGTACGTTATATCGCGGGTTGTAGTTAAAATATATACTCGGAGTTGAGACATGTATGAATCGCTGTACCTCATTATGCAGGCAGCCATCTACAAGATTCTGCGTCCCTTCTACATTGCTGCTATAAAAGTCACGATATCGGCCCCAAGGCGAGGATAGAGCTGCACAGTGAAACACCACATCCTGTCCCGTACACGCTTCGTTCACTGCAGCCTCATCCCGTATATCTCCATTCAGGAATCGGATTCCTGCCAACTCAAGTTCTGCACCAACCTTTGGCTGTCGGCCCATGCCAGTGACTTCCCATCCATCTTTTGCAAGTCGTATCGCGAGATGCCTGCCCAGACATCCCGTAGCTCCTGTAACCAATGCTCTATTCATTGTTGTTCACCGTTCCATTCTATGTCATGAGTCAAAGCTTCAGTCAGCGAGCACTTCTGCGATCTTGCCAGACGCCATGCGGCTAGCACCACTCCGAATTGTTCCATTAAAGGTTGGATATCCTGCCCTACATAGACCACATCCCTGGTTCCACACCATGCAGCTATCCATGCACGGAGCTTTCCTTTGCCGAAGATCTGCTGTACTCCGCTTCCCAGCATGGGAAGCATGAGCATGGCTTTGCTGCCCCGTGCGGGCGTGATCATTTTTCTTTCTTTGATCAACGTCTCCGGTTCAGTCAATGCACGCACCAAGTCATCTCCGGGGTGAAATAGATGAATCCCACTCGTTGCCCTCGGATTACACTCAATTGCATATACTTGCCCATCCGGACCTTCTATAAAATCAAACCCAATCTGTCCACTAAAACCCGTTGCCTCAACAAATTGTCTCACCCACGCAAGGGCATCCTCATGTTCCACCTGTTCAAAAAAAATACTGGCTCCCACGCTTCCTGTACGATAGCGACTGTCGTAAGTGGCATGTGCAACCAGTTGTCCTTCATGCGCTATGCTGTATGTACACAACATCTGACCAGGAATGTAGGCCTGTGCAACCCAAGGTGAAGCAACTGATAACTGCCCTTCTTCCGGTGGGTCGTTACGGATATGTCGACGGCTCTTTTGGCTTACGTTTCCTTCCTGATCAGTCCTTGCCCCAGTGTCATCAGTCATTAGTGTTGGCATGCGAACTTTGGCAGCAAAGCGGGAATACACCGGTTTCCATACCCAATCCCCCATCGTTTCCAGAACAGACTGAGCTTCCATCCATTCCTGTCGACTGTTTATTAGACGCGTATCTGGTACTGAAAGACCGAGTGACCCTGCAAGCTGGATAAAATCATATTTGTGGTGCAGCTCATGCAGCTGCTCCAGAGTTGTAACCAGGACACGACAATATGCACGCAGTCTGTCTGCCCCTTGAGCAACATAAAAGACTTCTTCACACATCGGAATCAACAGGTCGATCTGCCAATCCTGTGCCAACCGTTCCAGCTCTGCCAGATAAGCACCTGTGTTATGACGCGGCGATGGAACCACAGCGCACTGTTCCACTGCACTGGATGATCTGGTCAGATGCCGTACGGCACTCTCCGCAACATAGACCCGATGGCCTGCCCGATGAAGCATGCGTGCCAGATCTAGCGTTACGGGAGCCCTTCCGCCTGTAAGCAGCACACGGAGAGAAGCAGCTGTACGATGTCTGGTTTCCCCAGATCTAGTAGTCAAAAATGAGTCCTCCCAATGATAATCCGGCAGCCGTGCCAATCATCAACACCCGATCTCCACGCTGAATACGCTGTTGTCTAATCGCTTCATGCAGACCCATCGGGATCGATGCCGCAATCGTATTGCCGTGATTTCGTGTGATGTCCATAAACCGATCTTCAGCAATGCCAAGCTTCTTACGGATCAGTCTCATCGCCATGGCACTTCCCTGATGAGGAATGACCAATTGGAAATCTTCCATCTGATTCCCGGTCGCCTGCAACATATCGTTTATGAATCCGGGCAGAAGTCTGGAAGCCATGCGGAAGATGGCTTGTCCATCCATATGAAATAGGTAGGGTTCAGGCTGATCTGCCTTATAATTCGAAGCATGCATCCGTGTACCTCCACCTGCAATCTCCGAGAAGCGAGCACCTCGGCTGTAGGTTTGAAGGGAAGCATGTACAATCTGAGAGGATGACCCTTCAGGCGAACGCTCAATAATAACAGCGGCCGCTCCATCTCCGAACAGGGCCGCACTTTCTTTATCCCACCAATTCAGTCCGGCGGAGGCAATCTCAGTGGCTACGAGCAGTACTCGCTGGTAACGTCCAGCATCTACCATATAGGAAATCACATCCAGTCCGTTCAGGAAACTTAGGCAGGTTGCATCCATATCAAAGGCAGGTACGCCCGAATCTTGCTGCCCCATGGCCTGCTGGATAAATACCGCAGTACTTGGCAACGGTTGTTCCTTCGTGCCACTGGTACACACCAGACAGTCGATATCACTGAATTGTAATCCTGCATCCGCCAGTGCAGCTTCTGCAGCCCGCGCGCCCATGAAAGAGGAGGTTTCTTCACCCGAAGCATAATGGCGTACACCTACACCTGTGGCTTTGCTGACCCAGCCCGCAGGCACGTCCAAGCTGCGATCCAGTTCCTCATCGGTGACTTCCTGTTCAGGCAGGTACTTCCCTGTTCCCGCGATCCTTACTCTTCTAAGTTGCATTTCCCCAACCTCTTTCTGTTCATCTGACTGATAATAAGTTCAGCTAATTAGTATTGTATTTACACTGACACTCCGATGACAGAACAACCTTCCGATCGCTGTTATCCCCAGATTTTTTTGATTCCCTTCTTAAAAAGGGAAAATCCGGGGATAAGCTTATGCTTCCGATGCAGCTTTCTTTCAGAAAGCTTTTAGGCGACCGCTTCGCTTCTTCAAGTTTGTTCTGCCCTCTCCGTTATCGTGTAAATGTTTAGTTGAACATATATAAATGAAATGAATCCTCCACCTCAAATGGCGAAACGCCATGAAGTAGAAGCTTTGAAATATACAATAAAAGGGCAGATGCCTCTGCCCTTTTATTGTATTTTCTTTTGTTATGAAGTGTCATTTCTTCTTATTCAAAATCTTGGCAAGAGCGGCATCTAGTGTACCGTATGTGAACGTGAAGCCTTCCCTCTCCATTCGCTCGGGAATCACCCAACGGCTTTTGAGAACCAGTTCCGTCTCGGTCTGAATGAAGCGTGCGCCCAGTTCAAGCATCCAGCGAGGAGAAGGCAGTCCAATCCGCACCCCCATCTGTTCTCTCAGACGCGCCATTAGCTCCCGATTCGTCACCGGATGCGGAGAGGACGCATTGAACACACCATTCAAGTGGGGATGCTCTTGCAGATAAATTACCATGCGGAAGAGATCCTCGATATGAATCCAGCTGAACTGCTGTGTTCCTGCGCCTTGAGATCCTCCCAGTCCAAAACGGACGAGGTTCGTCATGGGCACCATAACGCCGCCCTCGCCCAGCACAATCGCAATCCGAAGTGCAATCTGACGCGTAGACGGCAGACTGAATTCAAAGAAAACCTGTTCCCATGCCTTGGCAACGTCGACCGAGAATCCGGAGCCAATCTCGCCCTCTTTTTCCGTCATGGGACGATCTTCAGCATGTCTGTATATGGTCGCTGTACTCGAATTAATCCATAGCTCGGGAGGATGATTACAAGCCAGGACGGCTTCGCCGAGAATGCGCGTTGTACGGGTTCTGGATTCCAGAATGACTTTGCGATTCTCATCCGTATAACGGCAGTTCACCGATTTACCTGCCAGGTTAATCAACATTTCTGCTTCTTCCAGTGCCCCTATAATTCCTGCACGATCCTCCCAGGCAATATGACCGGGCTGACGCGAGATAATTAACACCTCATACCCCAGCTTTCTGAACCTTTGGGCAAAATCCTGTCCAACAAATCCCGTTCCACCAGCTAATACAACCTTCTTCACGGTATCCCCTCATTTCCCATACTGGGTAAAGAATTCGCAAGATATAGATTGGAATGTTTCTATGCATGCAAAATACAGATATTAGATTAACACCGCCGGTGACCCGTTGGTTTGATTTATTTCGCACCCAGAGTTGCGTACAAGCGATCCCGCTTTTCGATAGCCCATGCGTTTGCAGGGTTTTGTTCCAGCTGATATCGGAGTTCATCATAAAAATCATGGATCATGAATCCATCTGGCAGATTGCCAAGCATGGCTGTAAAGTTGTACTCGGGCAGTGTTCTCTTTCCTTCACTGATCTGCTTCAGCCAGTCCATCCACTTTGCAAGAGTAAGCACTTCCTCCTGCCATAACTCAGCCTGTAACCCAAGTGCATCCTGAAGTTGCTCGTACGCCAATGGATCGGCGAAGACCCGGCAGGCCTGAACAGCTAGTTCGTACAACTCGGTCACTGCACGGCGTACCTCATGTTCAAGTTCGACCTCCAAGCCTCCCATGTAATCCTGAACCTGGATGCCCTGTCCATCATCATATAATAGTGGTGCCTGCGCCAACAGGCGTACAATCTCTTCCATCGCTTGCATTGAAACTCGCTTCTGCTCATAAAGAGCAGGTAATTGATATGCTGTAATAATCATTCACTCCTACATCGTTCTTCTATTAATGACCTATATTATAACATGGTTTGGCAATCATCTATCAGGATAACTTGACTATCCACTACAAGTTGTAGTAGTTTATACGTACTACGTAGTGTAGTAATACGATCGTTATGGACGCATAACGATGTTAAGGAGTGTTCACGGTGAACCAGATTCAAAAATTATCCGAAACAGAAATGGAGTTAATGGTTGTTATATGGTCATGCGCCCCACCGGTCACCTCGACAGAACTATTAGACATATTTGCTGAGAAAGGGAAAGCGTGGAAAGCGCAGACCATGTCTACCTTTCTGTCACGGTTGGTGGATAAAGGCGCACTTACCGTCACGAGACGTGGACGGACCAATGATTATGAGCCTCTTCTGAAACCCGAAGATTACAAACTACAGGAAACGCAGCATGTTCTTGATGGACTGTATCAAGGTTCAGTCAAGAATTTGGTTTCGGCCATGTATGACGGTGACAAGCTTTCAGACGATGACATTTCAGAACTGAAAAAATGGCTTTCGGAAAAGTAGGTGCAGATGATGAATATCTTTTTTGAGATTCTGTGCAGCCTGATCGTGGCGGGAAGTATCGTTTCTGTTTGTATTTTGGCACTACGACTTATACCCGTATCTGTTTTTCCGACCAAGTGGCTCTACAGACTCGGTAAACTGGCTATCTTGTTTTATCTGTTCCCGGTATCTCTTGGCCTTTCATGGCTTTTGGATATGGCATTCCAAACGACATCAACTATACCGGGTACGGAGAATGCAGCAGCTTCGGGCGTACTTGCAGGAACGTTTATTCCGGAACAAACTATTTCGGTAACCACAGCCTGGTTCTTGTTATGCGTATGGGGCATTGGAGTCATCAGTTTTTCTGCATGGCAGGTGTACTGTTATCGAAGATTTTTGAATGAATTATCTCGTACACGTACCCCAGTCCTCTGTCATAGTGAACCAGCTATACAGCTACCATTAATCAAAAAGGCTTTGGGTCTCAAACGCAATATCACGCTTGCTCACAGCACTCTAGTACGAAGCCCTATACTGGTTGGCTTGTTTAAACCCACGATATATCTGCCACCCGAAAATACGGTGAAAATGGACATCAGCATGGTAATTCATCATGAGTTGGTACATCTGAAACATAAAGATCTGTGGGTCAAAGCTTTGACCTTGGGGGTTAGTGCCCTGCACTGGTTCAATCCCCTGATTCATATGATTCGCCGGGACATTCATACCTGGAGCGAGTTGGCCTGTGATGAAGATGTGGTGAAAGAGATGTCCCACGAAGAACGAAGACGATATGGTGAGACAATTTTAAATGTGATGGCGGGAACCAAGAAAATGCCTGCTCAATTTTGTTCATCCCTATCGGGTGAAGGCAAACAATTAAAAAGGAGATTGATGATTATGTTTAATGTAAAGAAACTGAAAAAGAAACATTGGATGTTAAGTATGGGAGCCCTCCTGCTTATAACAGGAGTAAGTACGTCCACCGCCGTATGGGCATCAAACCATACGGTTAAAGTAGAGGCTGAGGCTTCTGAAACCGTGCCTTTTCCTTCTACTGATGGATCTTCTGAAATCGTAGCTTCTCCCAACAAGGTCGGAATTTCCGAAGCTGTAACTGCTCCTTCCACTTCCGAAACCCCTGAGATCGTGGCTCTACCTGAGGATGAAGTTTCCGAAGCTGTGCCAGTTCCGTCTGCTACTGTACCTTCTACTACTCTTCCATCTACTACTGAACCTTCTGAGGCTAAAGTTGTAGAAACAGCCACTGTTCCTTTTACGGGTGAATCTCCTGAAATCGTAGCTCTCCCTGGGGATAAGGTTTCAGTAACTGTACCTGTTCCTTCAGAAAAATAACCTATCGTTAAGGAGCAATAACA
Source organism: Paenibacillus amylolyticus (assembly GCF_047302515.1). Taxonomy (GTDB): domain Bacteria; phylum Bacillota; class Bacilli; order Paenibacillales; family Paenibacillaceae; genus Paenibacillus; species Paenibacillus amylolyticus_G. Next base: position 4,050,179 of record NZ_CP168019.1, read on the forward strand.
TCCTTATATGCAAACAGGACGAAGCATAGATCCCAGCTTCGTCCTGTTTCCGTTTTCTGTCATGTGCATTAGATAAATGTTTTGATCGTAGCAAAATATTCACGGATCATGTTGACGGGTTTCAGATAACCCGGTGACGGAGCCGATATGCCATATTCTGCTGCATAACCGTTCTTGGCAGCGATGTATTTGGAACGGAACATATGATAGTCACTGGTGACTATCATGATCTCGGGGTGCTCTAACCCGGATTCAAGAATGATTTTTTTGGAAAAGGCCAAATTCTCCTGTGTACTTGTGGAGCGATCTTCCATAATGACTTGGGCGGGGTTAATCCCCTGTTCAATCAAATAGTTTTTCATGGCGAGCGCTTCAGGAATCGATTCTCCAGGTCCCTGTCCACCCGATACAATGACCGGTGTCTGAGGGTGACTGCGAATGTAGTCCAGACTGGCATCCAACCTTTGTTTCAGGGTCAATGACAATTCCGTTCCACGGATGCCTGAACCCAGAATAATGACATAGTCTGCCTCATCCGGATCATTCGCACCAAGCTGTGTGAATACAAGTGCTTCAATAATGACAAAAGAGACGGCAACCACGCCAAATCCGGTAAGGATAATCCGTTTCAGAATAACATGCTTCTGATAGTCAATCCGTCTTAGTACGATAAAAGCTATCGTGATCATTCCAAAAAACATGACTGCAAACCCTTGGCCCCAGAAGGCTAGAAATGCCACAAAACATGCCAACAGGACAAGATCAATGATCAGTCCATATTTTTGTAAGAACTTTTTTATCAAATCCGTAGACACTCCTTCTTGTACCCGCTATTCCGCAAATCACTTATTATTCAATAATTACGAATATATCCTGCACCTATGTAACTTTGAGGCAAATGGAGACTACGTACTCTCCGCAGGTCACGCATTAATTGCTCGTGTTGGATGATCGTCTGAATGAATGGATCCTCATATAACATATCTGCCTCCTGCGGTTCACCTCATTAGTCCTCTTATAGCTGTTAACCTTGATTCCAATATATCATGTTTACCTATCTGCAATAAAATGAACAACGCTTGAACATCCTCTGTACAACTTCGAATCTCTGATTAATCAGAACCAAATAACCCATAAACAGCTTCGGTTATCCGAATGTTTATGGGCTACAATGATCGAGTTTGAAACGGTTAAAATTTATTTAATCGGTATCCAGATTTGTGGCGGTTGATTGGGCCCCGGGTATACTTCCAGCTCCGGCATATATGCGTGCTCATAAGGGTTGGATGGAAACCATTCCGAAATAATCCGTTTCCACAGAAGCTGCATGCTCTCCGGCATCGGGCCTTCTACCTCAAATACACTCCATTTGGAAGCAGGCATGGTGAAGATTGATAATCCTTCCGGTACTTCACCATCGTAAGTCGTAGCAATCCAGTATTGCATCTGTTTCTCCTGAATTTCGCTCTGATCCACAACGACACCGAGTAAACCTTGAATAACCCCATTGTTCAGTTCAAACAAACGATCCTCTGTACCGCTTGTCCACGCTTCCTGCCACATCTTCCCGATGCCTTGCAGATGTTCTCCATCTGCATATGAGAAAGTTTGCTCTACTCCGACCAACGTAAATTCGGGATGTTCAACGATTTTATATTTCATCGGCTCTGCTCCTTTTAGACTCACTTGAATCACCAGACGATTATACGATTGGACAACGTTACTATTCTTACGAGCCTCACTGGGTGCGATCCCATGTTGTCTACGAAATGCTTTGGAGAAAGATTCCGGTGTGTCGTAACCGTATTTAAACGCCAGATCAATAATTTTGTGATCACTTTGAAGCAGTTCATGTGCTGCCAGTGTCAATCGTCTGCGTTTTATGTACTCAGCTACAGTAACATCAGTTAATAAAGCAAAGGTACGTTGAAAGTGAAAAGGAGAGATATGAGCCTGCGCTGCAATCTGCTCCATTGTCATATTTTCGAGCAAGTGGTCTTCCATATATTGAATAGCGACCTGTAATGCGTTGATCCAGTTCATGTAATAATCACTCCTTGATGTCTAATATAACGGATAAACCACCCAAAAACCTGTCATGTAGTGCTCTCATTTGTCCGGTTAATGTGCAAAGACGTTGTTCGGATAACGCCCTGCCCAGGCTTTGAACTAACCAGAGGCAAAGGAAGTCACAAAATTTGACAATGTAAACGATTTACTATAGCCTACGAGTATAATGATCGTTCTATCTTATTTTGAAGGGAGAGTATCACTGATCATGAGCAGCAAAAAGGAAATGCTTTTGAACGTGGCGGAAGAATTATTCTACCTCCACGGCTTCCATTCCATCGGCTTGAAGCGGATTATCACGGATGCCGGGATCGCGATTATGACGCTATACAATCACTTTGAGTCCAAGGATGATCTCATCGTCCAGGTGCTCCTGCGGCGCGAACAGCGTTATTTAGAACAACTCCGGCAATATGCAGACAATAAAGCACACCCCATGTTCCTCAATCTTGCTGAAGGACATGCAGCCTGGCTGAAAGAACACGAATCAAGAGGTTGCTTATTTTTACGCGCCAAAGAAGAATTCGGAGGTCATGCAGATCATATCATCGTGCAGACAGTGAATGCGCACAAAAGACATATGAGAACGTTAATTCAAACATTGGCGCCTGCTGCAAGTGATCGAGATCTATTGCAATTCTCCCTGCTGCTGGAGGGTTCCACGGCACTTGCTGAGACAGAAAATGTAAATAACGTCTGCCGTGAACTGATCCATATGACGCATAACAGTTTCAAGTAATGCTATTCCGGGTGAGTTAGTAGTTCAACTCACTTTTTTATTTAATGAGAAATATAATGATCGTTCTATCTAAAAGGCGGTGGATTTAATGAAAAAAATTATCTTTCCAGGCATTGCACTTATCGCTGTATGTTATGCATTCGGGCGATTCAGTTATGGACTGTTTATGCCGGAAATTTCGGAAGCCTTACAATTGAATGATGCAGCCTCTGGTGCGATTAACTCAGGAACGTATATTGCCTACTGTCTGTCTCTTCTAACTGCACCACTGTTGATTAATCGCAAGGGACATCATTATGTCATTCAATTGGCAGGAATTAGCGCAGTGCTCGGATTAACCGGCATTGCCCTGGCTCAGAATGCATGGGTTCTTACATTTAGTATATTTCTAGCCGGTTTGAGTACAGGCTGGGCCTCTCCAGCCCTCGGTAACACGGTTAATGCCGAGCTTGCTCCCGAGCTACAAGCAAGAGGCAACAGCTGGATTAACACAGGGACCAGCTTCGGGATTGTAATATCGGGTCCACTCTACTGGCTGTTCACGGATTACTGGCGTCTAACCTACATCCTGTTTGCTGTGATTGGTGTTGTGGTTCTGCTGTGGAACAGACGTGTTATTCCACCTACAAAGACACTGCCTTGTACCAAATCCATCTGGACATGCATGAAACCAACCAGAGCGGGTTCTGCTCTGCTGATGGCTTGTCTGTTGACAGGTGTTAGTTCAGCAATCTACTGGACTTTTGCCCGCAACTTCCTGACAGACGAGAAAGGGGCCTCCGATTCGGAAGCCGTGTTGTTCTGGATTGTGATGGGGGTTATGGGGATACTCGGTGGATGCGCTGGTCGCATTATTGAACGGTTCGAGATTGGGTGGTCCTACCGAATAGGCATACTTTTATTGGCTATTTCGCTCGGGGTTATCCTTCTGCCATCAATGACTGCCAGTCTCATCTCTGCGATCATATTTGGCAGCACGTATATTTTCCTGACCAGTGTATTTATCGTTTGGGCAACGAGACTATTCAGTCCAAATGTGTCCATCGGAATTAGTCTTGCCTTTCTCGCGCTGGGTGTGGGGCAATTCCTCGGCTCATCCATGGCAGGTTACACGATTGAAGTGTTTTCCAATACAACGGCATTTCTGGCCTTTGCTGTACTCGGCCTGTTTGGATTATTAATCCGGGTGAAATAAATGACAGAACAACCTTCTGATCGCTGTTATTTTACCCGGCGAACACTTCCGGTCACCCCATGTTGAAGCTGTACGTCTGTAAAAGTAACCGTGGTCCCTTGCCCAATGGGGGATTGGGCCACAATGCCAACTTTGATCTCTTCTGGGCAGTCGAGTCCGAAATAACGAACCAGCTTCCACTTCTCTCCATCTTGAGAATAATGGAAAGCAAAGCTGTTGCCTGCCCGGGCTACACGTAAATAAGGCTTGTTAACGTCTACAGGTGCTGATACACAATCATCCGAGTTACCACGAGTAACAACACTAAGAATAGACGGCTGTTCTTCAAAATACTCAAAGCAGACTTTAGCCCAATTCGTATCGTCCACCCTCACCATCAGGCAGCCTGAGTCATACTGTTCTTTCATGTTCACCTGTACTTGAGTCGTGATGCTGAAATCTCCCTTGACTATCGTATGTAAAAATGGAGCTGAAGCTTTCACCGGCTCACCTCCCGGATCAATGAAAAAGTCACTGATCGGCGAAACGGTTATCGTCACTTTGCCGTCTTCAATGGACCAATCTGTTGGCTCGTTCAGCCATCCCAGGTTGGCAGATAATGTTTGACCTGAACAATGTTCGAATAGATTCGTCATGTGGCACACCCTTTGTCTGTGATTTTGAATTCGCTGACTTCTCTGTTGTATTCGTGAAATAACGGAATTATCCTTTCGGATCAGCAAAAGGAAAAAAGCGACTCACATGAGTCGCTTGTATTCCTTTCATATCTACATAATTGTATTCGGTGTGTCATATCAATAGCACGCTATACCGGTATCACATCAGATGCACATCTGAAACCGATATGTCCGGTGGATGTATCCGGCGTATTTGGAATCCGCGCTGCTACTCTGTATCGATTGCAATAGGAACGGTGGCACAGGTATGAACCACCTTTTAACACCTTGCGAATTTCATCGGGAGAAGCAACAGTCTTAGCAAGTATAGAAATCTCATGATCCGTAACGTAGTTGTCAGCGCACCATTCCCATACATTTCCTGACATGTTGTACAATCCATATCCGTTCGCAGGAAAGGATCGGGATGGGGCCGTGCCCGCATAACCATCAGCGGCATTATTTTGAGTTGGAAAGGTACCTTGCCAGATGTTGCACTGGTGCTGTCCATCCGGCCTCAGAACGTCGCCCCAGGGATATTTCTTCTGGATTAATCCACCTCTTGCTGCATATTCCCACTCAGCTTCTGTAGGCAGGCGCTTACCCGCCCAGCCACAATACGCATTGGCATCGTTCCAGGAGATATGGATAGCGGGATGGTCAGCCCTGTCGTGCACATCAGAGTCAGGTCCTTCAGGATGAGACCAGTCCGCGCCTTCGACAACCCACCACCAGGGCGTTGACTGCACCACGGTACGAACATGTGCAGACGTTTGCGAAGAAACGAATAAATGAAAAACGAAGGACCAGCCGAATCGCTCGGCCTCTGTTCGATACCCGGTCTCCCGCACAAACTGTCCAAACTGCGCATTGGTCACCGTGCATTCATCCAGATAAAAGGAGTCCACCCGGGTTTCCCTGACAGGCCCTTCCCCATCACTTGCAAAAGCTTCCGGATCATTGGTACCCATAAGGAACCTTCCACCTTCAATCCATATGCGGTCCTTGTCGTTTCGCCCGGCGATGTATCTATCATCTCCTGCCAGCGTAAGAAGGTCAACGGAATGACGTGATGCATGGCCATACGCTGCACTCATCTCACGGGAAGCCGTCAATTCTGGCGTGTCCTCTGATTGAATTTTCACTTTCATCCTGCCGCTTCGGCTTGCAGAACAACAGCAGGAATTTTCCTTTTTGGATATCTGACCATGCATCTGAAACATCCCCTTCCCTTTGGTTTAAGACTCATGATCCCCATTGTACACGACGGGAAGAATGTTCGGAACGGTTGGTGTTGTCATTCCTTCACCCAGATAATAATCCGTCAACAAGGATTGCATATATCCTTTCACCGCCAGCCCATTGCGGTAGGCAGGGTTATGCGGCAACGTGTAGATGCGGACATCGGATGGTATCGTTGTTGTGTACAGACGCAATGCTGTGAAATCACTCGTTTCATAGAGAATTTCCTCTCTCCAATCCCCGAGCAGATCGCCATAGAGCACAGGGGCGTTTCTGGAATTCACGCGAACATCATCGGCTGTAAAAAGACGTGTCGTTGTGTTCTGCTCCCAATCCCACTTTTCCACAAAATTCTTATCCAGCAGCTCGCCGAGCACATCACCATCCCACCAAATTCTGAAATTGGTTGAGGGCTGAACTGAGCTGATCACTTCGCCATCCACATTGTAGATATTGCCTGAACTGGACCACATCTCAAGCCCATTGTGCGTTGGATCAATATCCGCCAGTGTTCCCCGTGCGACATCCTGCGGGATTTCCCCTGTACGAATGATTTCGCCCGTCGCCGCATCGGCATAAAACCAAGGGAATTGATTAACGTTTCCGTTCTCTGCCTGCTGAATCCCGAATTGCTCCAGCCCCGGTCGATCCGGATCAATGTCTGTAATGTGAAAACGATCGCCATGGACTACACCCGGCAGACTGTATAAGGTCTCTCCGTTATCATCCAGCGCCCAGCCTCCGAATGACACCTCATCCTTCCCATCCCCGTCAAGATCCAGTATACGAATCTGGTGGAAAAACTCACCGTCCGCTCCCGCATGTCTCCAACGCTCAGTCAGGGCACCGCCTGCATAATCATAGGCTGACGTCACATACTGAAAGTTGCGGCTGAGCGCACGATTCTTAAGCGCCGTAATCAGGCTTGGATGTTCACCATCCAGATAAGCAATGCCAAAGTGCCCACTGAGCGGACCATCGGTTGCATAATCATTGGTTATCGTTGTACGTGCCGCTTCTGTTCCGGTCCATCCATCCACGACAGACACATACTGTGCACGCTCCGTTGTCGCAGGAACGACCTGACCATCTGCAAATGTTACCCCTTCAAAGGTACGCAGCAGTACTTCAGCCTTCCCGTCACTGTCCAGATCAAACACTGTAATATTGTCGTTGTCACGCCAGCCGCCCAGTCCAGCCACACCGAATTCGCTCACCGAAGCAGGTGGCGCATTATATGTATCGATCGTGGTCACGCTGTAAGGCCCCAGATCAATTCGCCATAGGAAACCTTCGGTCAGGCTGTACGCCTCCACATATTTGTTACCTCCGTTCACCGGAATCCGGGTGACCACGTATTCATATTCCCCATCACCGTCCAGATCCCCAGGCCAGCCATGCTGCACAAAATAATCCGACGGATTGGATGTTATATTTTGCAACGGAATACTGAAATAATTACGAATCTCGGGATTGGCTGCCAATACGACATCGGCACTCGCATCCTGCAACTCACCGTGCACATAAGACTTCACGATATACGTATGGCTCTGGGTTACATCTACATTTGTGTCCGTATAATTGGTTCCCTGTGTCAAAGGCTGGTCATTCAGCTTAACCTCTTCTGTACCTGTCCGACGATAGATATCAAATGTAACCTGCTGCGGTTCGGTCCCAAGTAGACGCCAGCTCAGATATACCTTGTTCTCTCCCAGATATACGGCAGTAAGACCTCGTCCCAGATTTTCAACCAGACGTGGTGCAGACCCTTCTGCGGCATCTGCCTGAAGTACTCCCCCTCCCGATGAAACAATGCCTGTCCATCCAATAACTCCACTTAACAGCAGTGTGAATAGTACTTTTGTTCCTTTGGCCACAGTTGATTTGGTTTTCATTTACAATTCCCCTCCATCGATTGGTTAGTATATGCGTACAAAAAAAGCAAAGCCTGTTATCTCTGTCCCTACGAGCCAATCTAATGAGATCGACTGATCTGGTTCAGCAATAACTGTTTTGCCTCCGGTTGCCCGGTCAACATGGTCTATCTACCGCTCTAACGGCTTGGTTCCTCCACGATCATAGAAAAAGGGGCCTTTCGCCCAACTGACAGCCAGATGCATCAGCAGTTCGGTCTTTAATTGCTCCCGAATTACAGCATGCTGCTCCTCATCATACAGGTTCATCCACTCATGAGGGTCAACCGTCAGGTGATACAATTCACCCTTCGTTTCATGCACTCTGGATGCGGACTCCGCGACAGAGCCTTCCAGGTACAGAATGAGCTTCCACTCCGTGGTCCGCCACATATAGGCCGGAGCCGAATGAGGTGCCGTTACTCCCTTCCCATGGAATTCACAGAACGTTCCGCGATGCCGGAGATCGCCCAGCAGATCGACACCAGGCAGCATCGGATTCGCTTCAAGTCCGGCTGCACGTGTCAATGTCGGCACCAGATCCACCAATTCAGCAGGCCCTTGGTCAATCGTTCCCCGCTTCTGCTCCTGAATGTGGGTACCAGACAAGATGAGCGGCACCCTCACACTGCTGTCATACAGATTATATTTGGTGAAGCGAAACTGTCGTTCCCCCAGCATCTCTCCATGATCCGAGACAAATACAATCAGCGCGTTCTCCAGCCTACCCTGGTTCTCCAACTTCTCCAAAGCGAGTCCAAAGTAATGATCGAGCCAGGAGCAATTCGCCCAGTATCTTAACGTAGTCCTCCTCCGCTCCTCCGAACTGCGCTGGTCCCATACCTTCTTCTTGTCGAGATACGACTGTCGACTATTCGAATTCAGTTCATCGGAAGCTGCCAGGTGAGTCTGCATCTCATCCTCCCACGGCGGTTGCGGGATATCCGAGATATCTTCCAGCCTATACAAGTCTTCGAATGCTTTCGGTACATTGAACCCGGCATGAGGCTTCAGGAAAGACAGATAAAAAAATAACGGCCGCTCCGGGTCTACCCCTTCATCCAAAAATTGCAGCGCCTGTTCGGCTACCCAGCCATCCCGATGCTGATTCATCGGAATCTGACTCGTAAGCCCTGTATAACCATTGACATTTTCCTCCCCGCTGCCAAAATCCTTCGTCTCCTGATGATAGGCTTCCAGTGCTTCGGGATGGGAGTCACCCATCATTGTCGCTCCCTGTTCATAATGACCACTTTGACGGGAAAGACCGATCGATCTTACTTCGAACCCTCGCGTGGAAGGCTCCTCTACGCCCTCGCTATGGTTCCAATGCGTTTTTCCAAATCCGGCTGTCTGATACCCTGCGCGGTGCATTAACTCCGGCAACGGTTCGGAAGGCAGTTTGTCTTCCTCGAACAATCCTCCATAATTCGTTCGGACCCCAAGCTGGGACGGATAATACCCCATCATCATGGAGCTTCGGCTCGGCGCACACATCGGCGATTGGCAAACCGCATCGCGGAAAGTGATACCCTCGGCTGCAAGTTTATCGAGATTCGGTGTATGAATATGTTCATTGAACGTTCCAATACAGTCCCATCGTTGCTGATCCGTCATGAGAAAAATAATATTTGGCTTGTCCTGTGACACGTCACATCTCACTCTCCTTTCGGCTGAAAACTAAGGCGTGATTTAAACGGAGCGGTTACCCCGATTGTGCCCGGTATGCTTGTGAATGTCTTCCCGGTAACGACTTGGCGTCGTTCCCTCACTTTTTTTGAACAAACGATTGAAGTAACTGGGCTGATAGCCCACCTGCTCCGCAATTTCACTGATCTTGACGTCTGTTGATTCAAGTAGCTCTTTGGCCCGATGGAGCCTCACCTCAGTCAAATAGTCCACAAAATTTTGCCCGAATGACTGCTTGAATGCCCGGCTTAATGTGTAAGAATGAATCCCGTGAAGATCTGCCAATTCATCCAGCGATAACGCTTCTGCATACTGTTGCTGCGCATGTTCCTTCATCTGATGGACAGCCATCTGTATCTGCTTCTCTTCCTTGCCTGTGAATTCCTCTACACATACGTGCACAATCCGTTCCCTGAACCACAGGAACAGTTCATCCAGATCTTGCAGTTGCAGCACCTCTTCATACATCCCTACCCCAAACAGTTCAACCGGATCTTCCCCTAATTGCAAAAGGGTATGTTGTATGCGTGCCAGCAGTTGAAATAAAGCCTGACGTACATGCTTCTCAGGCACTTCAGATCGGGCATACGTGCCAATAAATATGCTGAACTGTTCCAGGGCAGAGTCCTGTTCACCACTACGTAATGCCGAGATGATGGCCTGCTCCAGTTCAAGCGGATATACTCCATGGTCATTCACATCCGGCTCTGCCTCCTCATTCATATCAATGATGGTCGCATTGGAAGAGAACTGTCTTTTCCTCAACACAGCCCTCGATTCTCTGACCAGCTGTGGGATATGGGAGGCATCTGATGTGAGTTTGCTGATCGAGACTGTCATACGAACGTTCCATTCGGACTGCACGGTCTCCAGCCAATGCTGGCCCATCCGAGATAATTCTTTCCTGAATTTAGTCGTCTCTGGCTCGATCTCTGGAGGGACAGCGAGCAAGAGCGCAATGGACATGTCATGGTAATTAATCGTTTCGGCACGGAAAGGAAGCCCCTCCAACTGCCTGTTCAGAATGTCGATTGCGGCAAAATTGATCCACTCCTGAGATTCGCTTCGATTTCGCTCCTTAGCCCCATATAGAAGAACTCCACTCGGACGAATGTGAGCAAACAGGATGATGAACTGCTCATCCCGAAGGACCCAGCCCAGCTGTGCCAGGCGTTCTTTCCATTCATGGTCGGATGACAGTAACAGATGACCCAGCGTGAGCTGAATCAGTAAGCTTTCCCGGGCGAGTGGAAGCTGCTCCTCCAACCGTCGCTGCAACGATTCTCTTTCCCGATTAACGCCGATCCAGCGCTGTTCAATATGCTTAACTTCATCCAGTTGTACAGGCCCATTCGAGCGGATAGAAGCTGAGGACAACACTTTGGGAGAGGATGATACTTCTGGCGCTATAGCCTCGATCGGTGCTCCAGTCGCGGTAAATATTCGCAGTAATTTCGTAAACGGTTTATAGAGCTGGAGCGAACCGACCCACGACAGGATCAGAGCCAGCAAGAGTCCAGATCCGTTGACGAGAAGAACGATTCGGGGTACAGACACAATCGGAGCTACAATTTCATTGAGGGGAACCGCGGACACATAAGTCCAATCGGTACCCAATCTGCGGAAGGTGCCCGTTTGAACCGAGTAGGTCAGTCCTTCATATTCCATTAGAAATGAAGACAGATTCCCTTCCAGGTTCAACATATGTTCACGGACAGCATGCTGTAATCCACCAAGCGCTTGGTCTTGCGGAAGCATGGGCTTGCCCTGCTCATCCAGCAGGAATGTCGTCCCACCATTATACGGAGACAAGGTCTGTAGCATGTTAACCAGTTGCTTGTTATCCAACGTAATCGTTAGTGCACCCAGTGCATCGTCGCTTCCACCCGGAAGTCGATTCACCATCATCATGGACATGCCATCCATGGAGCGAGACCAATATGTGGCCTGGGGCTGGTGAGTTAGTAGTTCATACTTCTCAATCTCCCCAGCGTCTTTGATAAAATCATACCGTTCAGAATCCATCTTCACGGCCCGGGGTTCCCCCAGATACAACTGAACTTTGCTGATCAGTGTATTGGAATTCTGAATCATCAGCAGCAATCGGTACAGTTCATGAACCTGTTTATACTTGAATACAAAATCGAGCTCTTTCAGACGGTTATCGAAAACCGGATCGAAGGCCCACTGCGAGAAGGTCAATTCAAGCGCATCCAATTGTTCGCCAACCCACACGGTGCGTTGTCCAAATTGATGCAGATGGGTTTGCTGCAGAATCTTCTCCATTTTGACGGTGACCCAGCCATACAGCAACACACCTGTAATGACTCCCGGAATGCAGGCGATAAACAGAATCATCATCAGACTGCGCCTGAAATAACGTCCTTTGGGTAATGGGTCAGCTGTGCGCTTGAATATCATCTGTATGGACCTCCTTTCCGGGAATACCCGCCTGAATGCAGACTTATCCTTTGACCGAGCCGATCAGGGCTCCTTTGGCAAAGTGCTTTTGTATAAACGGATACACCACCAGTACTGGCAATATGGCTACAATGATCGCGGCCATCTTCAACATTTCTGTCGGCGGTGTCTCCACCTGCTGTCCAGGCGCAACCAGATCAATGTTGGATGCATTCAGCAGCATATTTTGCAGTAATACTTGAATGGGCCATTTCGCAGAATCGTTCAGATATAACAGTGCCGCGAAGAATTGATTCCAGTAGCCTACGGCGAAAAATAATCCAAAGGCAGCAAGCGCAGGCATCGATAAGGGCAACACAATCGTGTACCAGGTTCGGATGGCGCTACAGCCATCAATGGATGCCGCTTCGCTGATCTCTGCGGGCAGGCTGTCGAAGAAATTTTTCATCAGCAACACCGTCCAGCCATTGGCGAGCGCAGGCAGAATTAATGCCCAGATATTATTGATCAGCCCCAGTTCCCTCACCAGCAGGTAATTTGGAATGATACCCGGGCTAAACAAGATGGTTAGTACAATTAGGAACATCAGTATTTTTCTGAAGTGGAATCGCTTCTGGGACAGCGCATAAGCCAGAGAGGATGATACAGCCAGGCTGCACACCGTCCCGACGGTTGCCAGAAATGCACTGTTCCCCAGCGAGCGTGCAAAGGCAGGCGTGGATAACAAATACGTATAGGCTTCAACAGACCAGCGTTCCGGGAAGAGTACGATTTTCTTTTGCAAATATTCTCCGGGGTCCGTGAATGAAACCACGAAAACATAATATAGCGGGAAAAACATAACCACAGCCAGTAGTCCAAGCGTAACCACATTCAGGGACTGTCCAATCCGCTCACTCCATTTCATGCGATGCATTCGAAACCTCCTCTCCATTGATTAATGGCTGGCCCGGGTATGGGTAGGTACCGGAACGAACTAGTAGACGCCTTCCTGACCCATGCGTTTTACCATACGATTTGCGACAACGACCAGCACCAGGCCAATCACGGATTTGAACAGTCCAACCGCTGTACTGTAGCTAAAATCGCCCTGCTCGATCCCTGTGCGGTATACATAGGTGTCGAACACTTCGGCCACTTCAGATACAGCGCCGTTGTACATAAGGAAGATTTGCTCAAACCCCACCTCCATGATGTCTCCCAGTCTTAAAATCAAAAGTACGATGATGACACTGCGGATGGCAGGCAACGTAATATGCCAGATCTGACGCAATCGTCCCGCTCCATCCATGCGTGCTGCCTCATACAGCTGAGTATCCACACTCGCCATGGCAGCCAGAAACACAATCGTGCCCCAACCAGCTTCCTTCCACATCGCTTGCAAGGTGACCATGATCCAGAAGCTGTCCGGGTTCGTCAATATATCCACGCGGGGCCATCCCCATAAAGTGAATAACTCGTTAATCAGTCCCGTTCCTTTGGCGAACAGCAGTAGCGTTAACCCGGCAATGATTACCCAGGAGAGAAAATGGGGCATATAAATAATAGTTTGAATCAGTCTCTTATACGCCACACTTCGCAGTTCATTGAGTCCCAAGGAGATCAGGATCGGAAAAGGAAAGAATAAAATCAGATTGAGCAGGCTGATCGCCAGCGTATTTCGGAACAACAAAGCAAAATCCGGATTACCAAAGAGTGCTGTAAAGTGTTGCAAGCCCACCCACTCACTGCCCTGAATCCCCCGAAAGGGCGAGTAATTCTGAAACGCAATGATAATGCCCCACATCGGGATGTATTTAAAAATGAGGAAAAACAATATGCCTGGCAGTGCAAGCACATATAACGACCGGTCACGCCGAAGTGCAGACAGCAAGTTTAACCCTTTCTTTTTGGTTGAAGTCTGCTTCCCCTTAACCGTACTTATTCGTTGCTCATGGGTGCTCATGGTTTGCAGCTCCTTCCCTCAGATCACTGTCCATTTCTTTTCTTGTAGGCTTCGGTCATCTCATCATTCATCGCCTGGAAATTCGGATCATTCCGCAGGGTTTCCACAAAGGCATCCCAAGCTTCAATTGGCTCCCGGCCCAGAATAATCTTTGCTTTCAGATCCTGGATCTTCTTGTTGAGTTCAGGCAGCACTTTCTGCCCGGTCTCGGATTGAAGGCCAGCGGCCAGATCCGCCACGCTCGTTTTGTCTCGCTCTGCCTCCACTTTTTTGAACAGTTCATTGGCCTGTGTCTCTTCATCCGTTTCACCCGTGGTATCCCAAGGCAGGTCGATGACGTTAACGATATGATTGAAATCCGACGCGTTATCCGCCGTCAATTTTTCACTACTTGCTACCTTTTTGCCATCAACCACTTCATAATGCGTACCTTCAATCCCGAACTGCTGAATTTCAAATACTTCCGGATTCATCCAGGTATCAACGAGTTGGAGAATTCGTTTCATCTTCTCTTCCGGCACACTCGCTGGGATCGCCAGAATACCGTTGTATCCCGAACCCTTCGGATTATATCCATTCAGATTGGTCAAAGGATAGAAATCCGTGTATTTAAAGGAAGGATCGACCTTCTTCAGGTCATCGGCATAAATTTTGCGCATTGTACCTGTCTTGTCCACGATAATGCCCGCCTGATTGCGCTTGAACAGTTCCCTGGCCTGCGTCAGCTTGAGCGAAAGCAGATCTTCCGGCATCATGCCCCTGCTATAGGCTTTGGTTAGATATTGAAGGGATTCTTTTACCTCAGGTAACAGCTCCCTGTAGACCAGCTTCCCCTGAGACTCATCCCATTTCCAACTGCTATTGGTGCCGATAAAAGAACTCTCAATGGCACCGAGTACGGGGCCCAGATTACCTCCCCAACCGAGATCATCAGGACTGATATAAGCAGCAAGTGCGGTGGTATCTTTGGTTCCGTTACCATCGGGGTCCTGCTCCACAAAAGCCTCCATCACGTTGAACAACTCATCCGTGGTCTCTGGCACCTGTAAATTCAATCGGTCAAGCCAATCCTTGCGGATGATGAAAAAAGAATCTCCAGTGACCGGACGAGGCCGCGGGATACCATAATTGTTGCCATCTGCTGCCTTGGTTGTATCCCAAGCTATATCGGGAATGCCTCCGCTGAGGTTCGAATAGTCCTTGATATAAGGGGTGATATCCCAAAAAGCACCTTGTTTGACCATCTTGGTGAAGGTACTTCCAAATGGATCATTAATCATGATCAGATCAGGTATATCCCCGGAAGCCAGGGTCAGATTGAGCTTGTCACCGTAGATATTGTTGGAGACCCACTGGATATTCATTTTGGAGTTAGTCGCTTCTTCAATTGCGCGTTTGATTACATTATCATCAGCAGCGGGGACGGCACTCGGCGTGATGGTCATAATGCTGACTTCCAACGGATCGTCGGCATTGCCGCTGCTGCCACTTACCTGTCTTTCTTCTTTATTTCCGCATGCACTAAGCACCACGGACATGACCATGACAACCGATATGATCCAGGCCAGATTACGGGTGTTGCGTTTCCCCACTTTTTGCATAGGCTTTCCCATCCTCCTTAGTCTCTTAAACCTATAGTCTTAATCGGATTAACGATTAAAAAAGGGGCTTTGACAGGCACTTAAAGAAGATTCTTCCTGACCGGTCAAAGCTTTCACTCACTATAACGAACACCCGTATTTCCTGCAATTGCACTTTTTTGCACCTGTTAGAAACGGTAAAAACGCGCCCTACATCCCTTCGCTTCAACGATAAGGTCTGATAATGCGCTCGTCCCACACTTGTACTTCAATATATCGTTCCGTATCCAGATTCGTTAGTCATAGTGTACATCATGCCATCATTTATGGAAATATCTGTGCAACATATTACTCGTGGATAAAGTTACACTTGGGCACTTCAATTGCAACGGGGGAAATCCACTATTATTAAGGAAATATTAACCAATAAGTGGTAGACTAATAAAAGTATTTATCTTCAGCGGACTTAAAGGGAGGTCGTATTATGTTTGGTGTTAACGTGAAAAAAATAGAAGATCAGCTGGTCATCCGTTGGCAGTTTTCCAAAATTGAAATTCCTATCGCACATATCACATCGGTCACCCTGGATGATACGTACGGTGGCAGCGAACCATCCGCCATTCGGATCGGTCCAGTCAATGGCACAAGCGAGAGAATTCTAATTCGCACAGTGAATCAATCGTACATTTTATTCACTTCCAGCGTGACTTTACATACCAATATCCGAGCTATGTTACACCCGTCAAACTAGAGTGTTTTTCGAACCGGATTCCCATGTTTCTCGGAAGAAGAGTTCCATTTACATATGTACGCCCAAAAAAAGCATTAGTATTCGCATTATTTCTTACAGCGAATACTAATGCTTCTCTGATTCCAATACAAGCTTTGAAGTGGAGTTCTTACAACCAACTCCACTTCGGTAACTGATCGAGCGTAATGACCTCTTCACTATGGTACAATTCCTTCAAAAATGCCACATCATTATGCGTCCCGTCTCTCAGGAATCCACCTGTCCAGGTACAGAACCAACTCCAGTGTACATCCTGTTCCTTCATCTGCTTAGGGTCAGGGATGGAGCCGTTCTCGGCCAGTGCGATGATTTTGCCGTTCTGTACGAGCTCTCGCAGGTTGGTGTAACGTGCAGCCAACGGGCTGTGATCTCCTGCTTCAGGGTATACATCCACACTGACAATATCCACGACATCATCACCCGGATACCATTCCGGTTTTTCCGAGTTCCAGACCCAGATGAGATTGTGCAGCTGATGTTCTTGAACCAATCGATCATACAACAAACGATATAACTGTTTGGCAGGTTCGGGGCCTTTCGCTCCCCACCAGAACCACCCACCTTCTGCTTCATGAAGTGGTCGGAATAAAACAGGTACACCAGCATCCTTCAACTCTTGCAAGTGAACTGCAATCGCTTCGATATCCCGGATCAATAACTGAAATGCTTCCGATTCAGTATCAGCTAGCGCGGAGGAAAGATCATAGGTTGTCGCGTCCGTATAGAACCCCCGCCACCACTCTTTACCTGGTTCATCGATCAGATCCGTCGGTGCGTTCCAGTGCCAGCATAGCGTCACGATCCCGCCTTGTTTGTGCCAGTCTATCGCATCCCGAATCTCCTGGGAGACCGCACCGCGCTCTGTTCTTGATGGCGAATATTCCATGAGATCAAAGCCAATCACAGCTGGCTTCCTGCCTGTATTTTCATTAATCCAGTTTAGATTGCTGTAATCCTGCTGGCCTGACAACATCCCTTTTTGATAACGCTCTACCAGGAACGCCATCAGTTCTTTTGCTTCGGGAGTCGCTGCTTTATTCACCGGAACTCTGCTGATCTCACGCACTGTCATCTCTACACCTCCAATTGGATTTAACATGTTAACCCACTACACCAGAACGTTCAATACTCTCCACGAAATAACGTTGTACAAACAGATACAAAATAATCAGGGGTGCAATAGCCAGCAAAATGCCTGTATCCACAATCATCGCCACATAGTTTGGATCGGCCTTGATGCCCGAGTTCGAGCCAAAGCCCATCAGCTGCGGAATCAACTGGTTCGCCTGAGCAGGTAAGGAAGCCACTTTCAGCGAGATCAGTGGACTTTCACTCATGAATAATGCCGAATAAAAGGTATCGTTATACTGCCATACGAACGAGAACAAAATGACCGTAATCAACGGCGAGATTGCATTGGGCAGCATGATTCGAGCAAACGTTTTGAATCCACCTGCGCCGTCAATCAATGCAGCCTCCTCGATTTCCTTTGGCATGCCCTTGAAGAACTGACGGAAGATATAGATGAACAGCCCCGCCTTCAGCCCTCCCGCTGTAGCAGCCGTGATCATGGAAGGCCAATACGTATTCAGCAGATTGATGCCATTTTTTCCAGAGAACAACTGGATGATGCCCATAAAGTCAAAGCTGCGGAAATGCAGATACATTGGCACCATAAGTGTGCTTGTCGGCACCAGAATCGTCAGAATCACAAGGATGAAGAGTACATTACTACCCGGAAACGAAAACCGGGCGAAGCCATATCCGGCAAGTGCACAGGATATCGCCGTCAGAAGCGTTGTGATGGTAACGAACAATAACGTGTTCGCCAGCAGAGGCAGGTAATCCATCACTTGCGCCGCTAGCCGGATATTATCCAGCGTAAAATGCTGAGGAATCATATAAATCGTTGGATTGTAGATATCCTGTTTATCCTTAAACGCAACTGACACTTTGAGAAATAACGGGTATAAAATAATAAATGAAATGCCGATGACCAGTGCATATCTGAATATGGAATAGAGAAGGTCCGATGTTTTGCTTCGCACCCGATGCATGTGATAATTCTGTTTCGGAACCACCACCATGCGATCTGTCCCTGACGCAGCCATAATCTGAAGCCTCCCTCAACGTTAACCGTCAGTTGTAGTGAACCCGCCGTGACAAGACCCATCCCACTACGATCAATACAAGACCAATCACCAGTGTGTACAGCCAGGACATCGCCGAGCTTAAGCCAAAGTTCTGGGTTTTGAATGCGGTTTGGTAGATGGCCTGTGTGACTGGACTCCCGGCAAATGAATCAATGATCGTGTAGATGACATTTGTCAGAATCAACGGACTGACCATGGGAAATGTAATTTTCCAGAATGATTCATAAGCTGTCGCCCCTTCGATCTTTGCAACCTCATACATCGATCCCGGTACCGATTGCAGTGCAGCGAGGAAGATCAGAATCTGGACGCCAGAGCTGCTAATAATCTCATAGATCCGCATGATGGCTTCTACAATGTAATCCACATAGGCCATCGGCAATCCCACATCCGCCAGCATCCGCACAATGGACACCACATTGAACGAAGTACCGCCATCGGCTGATGCATCCACCGCACTTGCATCCCCCATCAGATTGATTAATCCCGCAGACTCAGCTGCTGCGACTGCACTGGAAGCCAGAATAACCGGCAGGAAAAAGATCGCACGTGCCATCGTTCTGCCTCTGAACTTCTGGTTAAGCAGTGTCGCCGTGAACAAACTGAAGAACAAAATCATCGGCACGTTCAGTACCATCGCTCCAACTGAATCCACCAGAATCCGGTTGAATGTAGCGTCAACCAGAAGCGCATCCTTGAAATTTTTAAATCCAACGAAGTCCAGAACATACCCGCCCGGAGCAACGGATAGATTACTCAGACTGAACCGAATCGATTGCAGGAGTGGCGTGGCAAAGAGGAAGACGAAACCGACCAGCCACGGGGAAATAAATGCAAGTCCAAGCAGCGCTCTCCGTGACTTCAGCGATAATCGAATGGTTCTCATCCGTTCACTCCTCCCACCACATAGTCCGTCCCGCCAACCGTTGTTCCATCCACGGTTACTGCATCCGCATTGTAATTCACAAGGATGGATGTCCCCCCAGTATAGGTGATCCGGACCACGCCATCCTGAATGCGTTCATGCTTCAGGATCTGCTCATTCTCCAGTTCTCCCAGCACTTCATTGGCCTGCTTATACAAGGCAACGGCGTCATCCACCCAATAGCCATACTCGGTCGCGTAGGCCGAATCATAATTCGTCAGCTTCAGCCGGGAAGATGGTTCATAGGTCCATTGAAAATACGGAGCGGCCCCAAGCTCCAGACTGCGCAGCAATTGTTTGCGGAGATCCTGATCCCCCGACGTATTCATCGGAGATGCTGCGTAGTTCATGTATCCATGAATGACCATCGCATAAAAAGGAACTTCTTCATCGGTAATATTGAACCGACTCGACCCTGCGGGTACATTCACAACATGTTGTGCACTCCCCCAAGCGTAGCTATTTGCTGCGGATACCATCAGGTTCGGATAGGACTGTTCCAGCTTGCCCAGCTGCTCCTTCACAATTTTCTTCGCCGTCTCCCGATGAATCACCCGACTATCCCGATAATCGGAAGTCAGGACCTGCCCGAGATCACGAAGGGATAACCCGCCGAGATCCAATTTATTGAATTTGTCAGCAAACTCACTCACTACATAAGGAAGCTTGGCCGCTGAGAGCAAATAATAGCTGTCCCTACTCTGATCCATGCGATTAAGTGCAGGATTGTACGGATACAATTCTGCTGTCTCCTTTGTGACAAACCGCGCTGCATCCGAGGAAGGAGCAAAGCGCATATCATCGTGATAAATGTGCTGGAAAGCCACATCCGGGAACAGAGCTCCACCCGACTGCTCCAGCTTGGTGGACAACGCCTGCAGTTCGGAACGACTGCCCACTTCACTGTCCAACTTCACCTGGGTTGGCGTATGATGACTGATGCCACCGCCAAACCATCCTTGATACCGCATTTGTACACGTTCAACACCATCCTGCTGTAACTTTGCTGCCATTTCTGTAGCCTGTTCGTACGTGGTCATGGCTAAAGTGGTCCGATAGGGTACACTCAGGAACGAAGCCTTTTTATCCACTGCACCAAGCACATCCACATAAAACGGCAACTCCGTCTGTTCTGGGAGCGGCTTCAGTACATCCTGCTCTATCAACTGCTGCTGATACAGGCGGGCCATACCTGAGTAACTGGCATCTTCTCCATGAAGGAAATGATAACGGACCTGAATATCTCCACGGTAAGGCTCTTCGCTAAGCAGCTGAATCTCCTGAATTTTCTGCGAGGTGTACATTTCCAATTCATCCTCCCCCCGCAGGGAGAAGGTCGCATGCACGTGGTTGTAGCTATTCTGTCTGCCTCCAATATCCGCGGAGATACTGGCAATACCGTCCCCTTTTTCAATGACTGCAAACCAGGCATTTTCCCCGTTCTTCAGACCAAACACAGGCATATACGCGGATTCACTCACCTGAGGACGACTGAGCGAATTATCATTTGGGTCTGCGCCGTATACACGCTGTACATACTGTTCTTCCTGGGTTTTCCCGTTGTTCAGATGGATCAGGCTACCTGAACCGTCAGGTACGAGCATGTAACCCTCGCCCTTTGTATCCGCAGCACCAAAATAAGCTAGCAAATCAATGTTCCGAATGCGGTATTGCCCACTTTCTTCTATTTGGCTCAGAGGTACAGTCACAACGAGTGCCCCCTGCTCAAGTCGATATTCCACAGAAATGACAAAGCTGGGCTTATCGGATACGCCCCCGCCTTCAACCCCGTTCTCCTGATTGTCAAAAGCCAGATCGTCCACCGTGTAACCCGCCGTCTCAAAGGCACCCAGCATCTTGTTCAGTACAAGTTGCTTCGAAATCTGTCCATCCAGCCGTTCCAGAATATCCGGATTGTTCTTGGTTGGATAATAACGGGCAGATGTGTATCTAGCGACAGTAGCATCCAGCTTGGAAAGAACTTTCTCCTCCAGACGCTGTTTGCTAATCAGTTTCGGTAGCGCATCAATGCCAAGTGACGTATCACCAAGCGTATAGTTCACACGAATCCCCTGATCGATCTGACCCACTGTGAATTGTTTGTTGCTAATACTGGAGCTGAAATTCGGAAAGTTCTCCAGTGTGCCCATCGAATCCCGGAAAGACACATTTAACTGGGAGGACAGCACTTCTTTTTCATACGCGGAAGCAAGACCATCCTCAGCCCTTTCTTTCGGGTTGCTATACCAGACCTCTCCACTTTTCCCGTCCCGTACTGCAATTTCCGTTGTTTCCTCGTTATAGTACAGGGCGAGTCTCTGATCTTCGGCGACCAGCTGCATACCAGGTACACCCTGCGAAGAGTCCTTACGGAACTGTAACGGGTACTCAGTGACGGGCATGGCTTTGGTTGTCGTATCCAGATAAGCCGCGGCTTCTACGGCAGGAATCCCCCTGTTGTTTATATACAGCAGCCCGGCTGCAATCATGATTACAGCTGCACCACCAGCCAGCACCGTATATAATCGTTGCCTTTTGTTCACGGATGCCGCCTCCTTTAGGTCCGAAAAATCAACTCGCGGTAAATGTTATAACCGAATTCGTACAACTGTTGCAGCATGCTGAAGACCAGTGCGCCAAGGAATACGATAATGCCCATCACAATGAGTGTCAGCACCATCGTTATCATTGTTCTAATCACCGTGTACTGGTGTACCGTCATCATGCCAATGAACAGAAGCAGTACAAACCAGAAGAATGCAATACTATTGAACAGATAATAAAAAGCAGTCTCCTCCTGTACCATGAACCGGCTGATCACGATCATTGGAGCATAGATCAGAATAATTGGAATGAGCGAGTAACCTGTCGCCAGAACGATTTCCCTGAACTTGCCTTCCCCTTCCATCAAGGTCGTTACCGCCCAGTTGGCCGTGCACCATAGAAAGAAAGGGACCGCTACTGTGGCAATCTCGATGATGCTATTAATCGTACGAGGATCGATGTAATTGACGAGAAATCCTGCGTACTGCTTTTGCAAAATCATCATGACAATGGTAAGCGCCAGTGCTACATAAGCAACAAGAAGCCGTCCCCGGTTATCCGACTTGAGGTCCCAGAATGCATCAATGGGGTGAAAAATAAGATGCAGCGGAAACTTAATGAAATCCTGCTTCACGATCAACCTGCCTCCTCCGTCTCCATTTAACCGCTACCCGGGTCAGGATCAGAATGACAATCAGCGCGATTGCAGCGGTCAGGAATGTACCGAAATGTTCCTTCATCATCTCCCGCCGATGCCTCTTGAACGCGACAGAATAACTCTTGCGGTCCATTCCAAGTTCGAAGTAACCTAGCGCTTCCTCGTTTTTCTTCTCCATTAATAAGGACTTGCCGATACCGATATAAGCGATGTCATAGTTAGCATTCAGCTTAAGCACTTCTCTCCAACTATTCACGGCCTCTGTGTCCTCGCCCCGATAGTGGAGTGCCACCGCTTCATTCACACGGGCACCAAAACGGGTCGGCTCATAGACGACAAGGTTGTTCTTGCCCCGATCCAGAACTAAGTGGTGCTCACCCGATTGTTCAATCGCGACAGGTGTTTTGAGCGTGCCCACCTGATTTCCTTTGCCACCGTATATGTAGAGCAGATGACCTTCATCGTCGTACGTGAACACCCGGTTCTGTGTCGCATCCAGTACACTGTACATGCCATTGCCAAGCACTTTCACATCAATCAGTTTGGATGGACCGGGATTGTTACGGAACCGGATATCGCCTTTGACGTCATAATAACCAAACCGCTTCAGTACATCTTCGCCGGACGGGTTAAGCCGCTTGATCGGTTCATTTGAGCCGGGATCAATATTCGTCGCATACACGAATCCTTTGTGGTCGATATCCGCATTGGAGAACTCCGTTGGAACAAACAGGACCATCTGTGCGCGCTGGGCTTTGGTCGATAACATGCGCCAGATATATTCGCCGTAGTCCCGCTCCACTTTGTTGGTACCGACATATCCGATAAATTTCCCACTCTCGTCAAACTGCATAATGCCTTCGTAGACCCCCTGTGCCACAACGTAAACTCGGCCTACATGGTCCACCGTCAGCTTCAAAGGCTGGAACTGGAATTGGGTCGATAGGATATCCGACTCAGGCTTCGTGATAGTTTGTATCAGCGTCCCCTCTCCATCGAGGACAACCACACGACTGTTGCCTGTATCGGCGATGTATATGCGTTCTTCTTCATCTACAAATAATCCACCTGGAAGGTTAAAGGTTTCCTTAGTGCCCTCCATCATGAATCCATCGATTATGCGCAGCAGCTTAAAGCCTGGGTCCAATACGACAATTCGGCTGTTACCGCTATCCAAAACATAGATCAATCCAGAGGGAGAAACGTTCACATCACCGGGGTCTTTGAACTCACTAATGCCGAGGTCACGGCCTGATATGGTACGCTCGGGCAGGTAGGCATCTGGTGAAGGAACAGCCTCTTTCCAGTAGTTGTAGTTATAACTCTCATACGGCGCCGGGGAGGCCGCCGCAGGCACGGCATTCACCAGCAGCAGAGATACTGCCGCCAGGAGAACAAGCCATCTTTTCACTGTGCGTGCCATATCGTTCCCCCTTAATCCTTCATGCCCGAGCTCGCCATCGTCTCAATGATTCGGCTCTGAGAGAAAATAAATAGCGTGATCGGCACACTCATCAAAATCAGTGCTACCGCAGCACCCGCTCCTGCCCGGGATATTCCGCCCTGAATAATCTGACCTGCTGCATAATGCAGGGTCTTGAGCTGCTCGCTGTAGATGTATCCATTGCCATCACTGCCCCATAACATCTGGAACAGCAGAATGATCAATGTCAGCCAGGCTGGCTTCACATTGGGCATGACGATGGACCAGAAGATCCGATATTCACTGGCACCATCGATCTTGGCCGCTTCCAGCAGCGCATCCGGGATCTGCTCCATGAACTGTTTCATCAGATACAACCCGAGTGAATAGGCAAATGCCGGAATAATGACGGCCCAGTACGTGTCGATCCATCCGAGCCATGACATGATCATATAGTTCGGAATGGCCGTCACCGCAGGTGTGAACATCAGTGACAGTACGACCACTTGGAACATGAATACTTTGCCCGGAAACTTGTGTTTGGCAAGCGGGTAGGCCGCTGCGGAAGCTAGCAGCACATGGCCTACGATACCGATGCCTGTAATAAATACCGTGTTGAATATATAACGTGAGAACGGCACCCACGAGTCACTCAGCAGATTCAGCAGATCTGTAAAGTTGCTGAACGTGGGATTTTTGACAAACAGTGTTGGTGGAAAGGTGAATATCTCATCCAATGGTTTGAATGCATTGTTGATCGCATAGATCAACGGCAGCACCATGAAAGCACCGAATACGAGCAGAAGGGCAAACAGGGAGAGACTTCCCGATAGCGAGCGATTCACGCGCTTTTTGCCTGTCGCAATTGCAGCCATAGCTATTCTCCCACCCTTCGAAGCAGTTTCTGTACCAGCAAGTTGGTGCCCACCATAATCATGAACAGCACGGTGGCAATCGCCGATGCGTAGCCCATCTCAAACCGCGTTGTACCGAAGTCGATCAAGTGGGTGACCACCGTCTCTGCCGCATAGTTCACACTCGGGAACCCGGCCAGTGCGATCGACACATCGGCCACGGCAAACGAGGTTGTGAGCTGAATGACGGCTCCGAACATAAGCTGCGGACGCATCGAAGGCAGAGTAATATACCATAGCTCCTGCCAGCGATTTTTGATCCCATCCACCGCTCCCGCTTCGTACAACGTCCGGTCCACCGTCTGCAAACCGGCGATAAACGCCAGAAATCCAGTTCCGAGACTCAGCCACAACTGCACGAGAATGAGGATGGGCATAATGTAGGCTTCTGTCTTCAGCCACTGGATTGGCTCCAACAGAAAACCCCATTTGATCAACAGCCCATTCGCAATGCCATAACGATCTCCCGAGAAGATCATCAGCCAGATAAAATACACATTGCCCGAGATGGAGGGTGCGTAGAAGATCAGTGTCATGAACGCTCTCCATTTCGGTGTTAACTCATTAATGATCCATGCGAAGACGAAACAGGCAATATAACTGATCGGTCCGGTAATGATGGCGAACAGCAACGTATTCTTGATTGCAATCAGGAATACATCATCCTCCAGAAACAGACGAGTATAGTTCTGCCAGCCAATAAAACGCGGAAATTCCAGCATGTTAAAGTAGGTGAAGCTGAGTATGATCGAGATGACAACTGGAATCACGGTAAACATGATGAACAGGAGCATATAAGGTGCAAGCAGGACATAGGAATGTTTGCTGGCCTTCATTTCCTGGAGCTTCCAGCTCCACCACGATTTCATGCCCATCCTTGACGCTTTCTCAGGAGGACTGTTTTGTCCGTCTCGGAGTGATATTTGTGGCACGATTAACCCTCCCTCTGCTTACGGAAGACCAAATTCATTACGCTTGACACGAATCTCGTCCTGAATATATTGGGTATAATCCATAATGGATTCCCTGGCTTCCACTTGGCCAACAACGGTTTTGTAAAATGCATTGAACAGATGGCGGCCTGTAAAATAACCACCGGGTACTTCAGGAATGCCCTTCACCGTTTCGAATTGCGCTCTGAGATTGGCGTAATCCTCCGCAGGCCACGGCAGGGAATCCAGTGCCTTGATGTTTGCCGTTGGATAACGGGCAGCCGCACCCATCAGCCCTTCCATCTCCCGTCCGAATTCCGCCTGAACCGGCGTACTGGTCCACCACTTCATGAACTCCCACGCCGCAACCTGATCCTGGGCACTCTCCAGCATCATGACCGCGCTGCCTCCACCCGGAACGTCCCGATTCAAGGTTCCATCCGCCTGAACGGTTCCCGGGACAGGAACGAATCCCCATAGTCCCCGAATCTCCGGTGCAAATACAGACAACTGGTTGTACATGGTGTAATCGGTTAGTCCAATAGGCATCTGTCCTGTCCGGAAACGGTTGGCAAAATCATATTCCCGTTCCAGCTTGTAATCGGTATAGAATTCCGTCCACTGCTTGAACGTCTCGATCCCGATCCGGGAATCCAGATCCGATTCCTTGTCATCATTCCGATAGAAGGCGCCTCCGTTCTGAAGCAACATCGTGGCATACTGCGAGTTCGGCGGAATATTGACACCCTGCATATTCGCCTGGGTCACAATTGGCATACCGAATTCCATATGATTCTTGCTCAGAATCGCGAGCAGAGCTTCAACATCCTCCCAGTTCTGAGGCACTTCAAGCCCGAGTTCTTCGAGCACGTCTTTTCGGTAAAACAGCATGTTAAAGGTCTGCGTTTCCGGCAGGGCATATACGCCTGAATCATAGGCATATGGCACGATTGCACTTTCCCTGAACTCCTTTTCCACGCTGCTGTAATCACTGAATTGCGTCAGATCTACAGCTGAGTTCCGCATCGCAAAGTTCACTGGAAGGTCATTGCCGATCTGCATCGCTACATCCGGTCCTTCACCGGACAAGGTCGCTGGCAGTAAGGTTCCCATATTCACCAGCTTCAGATTGACATTGATACCACTGTCTGGTGTGAAGGTCTTATCAATCATCGCCTTCATCGTATTCGCCTGGTCACGTCCGCTACCAATCCAAACGGTTACGGTGCGCTGATCTTCCGATGTGGCTACATTGCCGATCTGGTTATAATCAATGAAGAACGAATGATAGAATATCTTTGCTTCATGACCGAGCTTCGCGAGTGGCCCCATACCTGTGCCGGGAATATCACGGTCAATTGAAGTAACGTACAGTGCGTCAATCTCCAGGGGTTGCTCTCGTGCCTGCTGCACCCATGTGCCGAGACCGCCTGTGTTCGTTTTGTATGCTGCAAGGCGTCTTGGGATGGTATCTGGCTTGTCAATCATCTCGTCCAGTTGCAGTGCCATCGTCTTGATCAGCGCTTCCTGATCGCTGGACTGTCCTGACAGGAGACGAAGCTGTGCGGCCACATCTTTGAGACGTTTACTTTCTCCGCTGAATACTTCCAGCAGGTTCGGGATTTGCTTTTCCACCCGATAATCCCGGAATTCATCAGGCTTGGTACCTGTAATCATCAGAATGCGTCGGTACATGGAGTTCAAGTTGTACAGACTGTCCTCCACATTGCGGATAAGGGGTGCAAAGTCACCGAGGCTGTTCTCCAGCCGCAGCACATGTTTTCCTTTGTCCAATTGAAACTTGTATGCTTCCTTGCCGCCCATGACGTCAATACGATAGTCACTTTGATAACGGAAAGGTGCTTTGGCCATCTCTGCAAACGGAACATCACCGTCAATGGTCAGTTTGCGTGTAGAATAGATGCCTTTGACGAAATTCTGCTGTGCGGTAAAACCGATATGATAAAGTCCGCTCTCCGGCACATCCACTTCCCATTCAATCCATTGCCCTGGCAGACGCCAGTTAAAGCCACCAATCGTATTGATGCGTACCTGGGAAGCGCTATAAGGAGATACAGCAGAACTTGACCTTTCGCTCGTCGGGTATAACGTAGGTGAAGATTTGGCAATTGCGGCTTCTCCTTCAATGCGAATAAGTACATCCTTCGGCTGCCCGGAGGAATCCGACTGTTGTGCCCCCGCAGTCTCCGCGTAAGGAACGGCTCTCTTCTCATTGAAAAGACGAATGGATCGAATGACCATGGGTTCACGGGAGGATTTTAGCGTTAGCGTGTGTTCCCCTTTTTTCAAATAAAACTTGAATGGAGCCTGTTCGTACCCGTCTGAGTCCTGAAACGTTTCTTCCATCCAGCGAGGTTGCTCCACTTGTCTTGGACGAAGATCATTGCCTTGATTATCCTGCTCAACGACATTTTTCTCATTGGCCCACACCCGGTCAAACTGCAAATAGGCGGCTTCCGCAAAAGGAAGTTCACCATCAATGTACAATGCACGCTCAATGGCTGAGCTCTTGCCTTCAACGGGATAATAGACAGCGGACAGGTTATACAGCCCGGTCTCCGGCACGTTAATGGTCCAATCGACTTGTCCGGTCTCTCCGGTATGGAGAGATACACCATCCATTCCCTCATAATTAGTCAGTTTGCGGACGTCTTCACCTTCGGCTTTTATGTAATCTCCTGCTTCAATGGTGATGTCCACATTCGGCTGTGTAGCCTGATCCGTTCCGGATCGATACTGTTCGTATCCCTTTTTCTGCCGGGTCTGCTGCAAGACTGCATCCACTTCAATGGCAGGCAGACTGCCAGGTGGAATGTTTGCACTCTTCACATCAGCGCCGGAAGTTACATATAGAATGATGCAGGCTGCCGCCACGATGATTACTGTGGACAATATCCATGTCTTACGTTGTAGAATTCCAGCCATCCTACGAGTCCTCCTCATCAAGGCTGATGCCAGCAATGCCGATTTGGTGGTTCAGGAAAAGGGGCTCCGTGCAACCTTGCCGACACGAGCCCCCTGCCTGAATCGTTTGCTGGTGATAAGTGTTGTTATTGTTTGCCGAGTTTATCAATGGCGGCTTGTGCCTGTGCTTTGTATTTCTCGGCTGTTGCTGTCACGGAAGCATTGTTTTTGATGATATCGTTCACATAATCCCCGAATGGGTATCCCGTGTAGGCATCATCCAGCAAAATACGGCCCGTTCCGGCGATGTGCTCGCGAATGATCGCAATATCCTTCTCGTCGGTATAACGACTCTCCAGATAATCTTGACCTGGATACTCTTCAATCTGCGGGATGTCAAAAGTCTCTTCATAGATTTGGTAGACGATCTTTGGATCTTCCACACCTTTAGGAATGAACTTCGCTGATGCTGCGTTGTTTGCATACGTTACCTCTTTGCTACCCTGTGGCCCGTTCGGAATCGGCACAACACCAACCGCAAAGGTGAGATCGCCCAACTGCCATTCAGCAGCAGTGAAAAGAGCTACATCTCCATCTTTGAAAGTATTGCTTTCCTCCCAATTGGTTTTGTCGCCGGTTTTTACCTTCACGACATTTTCCACGTTATACAGGCGTTTGACGAATTCGGCAGCTTCAATCGTTTTCGGATCGGACAATCCTTCTTTGCTATTGGTATCATCCACGATCGTTCCACCATTGGCTGCGGTAAAATGACGAACGACATCAAGCGCCCAGCCAGAAAATCCGTATACGTCAGTTTTGCCGTCGTTATTGGTATCTTTGGTTGCCTGTTTGGCAAGTTCCATGAATTTATCCCAATCCCATTTACCTTGGTTATAAAGTTCTTGAGGATCAGGCAAAGATAATTTTTTGAACAAGTCACGGTTATAGTGAAGTCCCAGACCAATGCTGGTTGGAGATTCGAAGGCGTATTCGTTGCCTGCAATGGCAGGAAATTTTGCAATCAGGTTAGCCTCTTGGTTGATGTTATTCTCAGGTGTAGTGAATTCGGAGATGGGCAATAGTTGCCCTTTGAGGATGGCAGGTAGTGCGGATTTGTACTCCATCTGAACGATGTCGGCGAACGGTTCGCCAGCCAGTGCAGACGTTGTGAATTTGTTCATGTATTCTTCGAAAGGTACGTTAACAAACTCCAGTTTCACGTTGTATTTCTTCTCGACCTCTGCAATTTTATCAAGTCTGGCCTTATCGGAGGCCGTCTCTCCCGCTGGTTTCAAGTCCCACCAGGCCGCAACCTTAATGAC
Organism: Paenibacillus amylolyticus; assembly: GCF_047302515.1. Classification (GTDB taxonomy): domain Bacteria; phylum Bacillota; class Bacilli; order Paenibacillales; family Paenibacillaceae; genus Paenibacillus; species Paenibacillus amylolyticus_G. The sequence goes on from NZ_CP168019.1 coordinate 4,080,218, forward strand.
ACGCCCACCCAGATCAGGCACATTAACCACAGCTTCTTCCGCTCCGCCCTCTTTCTCTGTCTCAGCGACTTCGGTGCTGTTACCTGAGTTCGTTGTTCCCTCTGCTTCGGTCCCCGTCTGCGCTGTCCCCCCACCACTGCAAGCGGATACAAAAAGCATCACGGCCAATAACATCAGAGGTAGAACATTCCATCTTCTCATCATGATTTTAACAACCTCCCCGAATGTGTATACCAATCATGGTTCACCCTAAATCGTCAACCCCATTCACCAACCAATCGAAAATAAACGACCACCACCATTTGTTATTTTCTTGTTTGTTTTTGACAAACAAAATTTAACACAGCAAAATGTAAGCGTCAACATTTTTGTTGTTAACATTTTCTAATTATTCTGATAAAATGCTGATAAAGCTGTAATTTCTCTGTATCACAGCTTATTCAATATCCTGGATTCTAAGTACAAACTTATTAAAACATGATTATAACTTTGTTTATTTTGTTATTTTTATAAAATAACAAAATAATAATTTAACAGACAAAATTCGTCATTCTATCTGAAAATATGCTTACCATCACGTTGAACGTTCATCCTAAAATACTGTGCATCACTAACATTTTGAATTCTCTGTCCGTTATTAGATTAAGAGAAATACATCATGTTATACTAGAATCGTTGGATATCGCTCCAAATAAGGAATACGGCAGAACTACGAGTGTAAGGATGGTATGATGAAGACAAAGGTAACAATTCAGGAGATTGCACATTTTACGGGTTTGTCGAAATTCGCGGTGTCACGAGCTTTGTCTGGAAAATCGGGAGTTAGCGATCAAACGAGGGATGTCATTCTCAAGGCCGCTGGCAAACTTGGATATTTCAAAGATAACAGCATGTTGTCTGGTGAACTGTATAACAGCCATGAACTTCAGGAACCAAAGAACACACGTTCAAGCGGAACGATCTTGATTTTGTTCCCCAATGTTCGGTACCAAAATCAAGACTCCGTATACTGGGGCCCCGTCTTTAACGGGATTTCTTCCAAGCTGAACCAAAAAGGGATTAATATTCTGACCTTAACGGAACCCTCAGCAGATCAGCTATTTACCCTACTCAACCCGGATGCCATTCGAGGGATCATTACCGTTGGCTCTATCTCGACCCCGATTCTGCTTGAAATCAAGCGTCTTAGTATTCCGGTTGTAATGGTGGATCATCTGGACCCTGTTTTTCACAGTGACAGCATATTCACCGATAACTTTGCATCCATGCGGGAGATCATGCTCTATTTGCTCCGCAAGGGTTTCAAAACATTCCAGTTCGTTGGCAATATCGGGGATGCTCATAGCTTCTATGAACGCTGGATTGCATATAATTCTGTGCTTATGGGTCATGGGATGGAAATACATCAGATTCCCGAGTTGAGTAATCAGGCATTGGATGAGTTCCGCCAGACGTTCACTTCGGTGATCAGTGAGGATAACCTGCCTGAAGTGTTTGTATGTGCGAATGATTTCTATGGGCTATACACCATAGAAGCCCTTGAGAGTATGGGTATTCGTGTACCCGATCAGTGTGTTGTCACGGGATTTGATAATCTATACGACAATATCCCATTACTGGCTACAGTTAATGTGAACAAGGAGTTGCTCGGTGCGCGTGCAGTGGATCAGATGTTATGGCGCATAGCGAATCCAGAGAGCAACGTCGAGAAAAAGTTGATTCTTGCTGATGTCATTATTCGTGAACAGTTTGGCAGACATAGTGGGTAATATGGCAGAATATCAAATACCCTTTAACCGTATTTGTGCGGCTAAAGGGGTATTTGCATTGTTGTATGTTGTGTAATGTTTATTGTTTATTTACAATAGGCCGTCACATCATCCCGTTCTACGTATCTGTACGCACATCATCCCACGCCAGATTCAGATAACAGATCAGCCAGTTCAATGCACGGTGACGTTCATAAGCCACTCCACCATTCAGGCCAGCTGGTATTATCCCCTTTAAGTAGACACTTAAAAAAACCTTCATGTTATCATGGGGGTTCAAGTGAAACTTGGAGGGGATATTTTTATGGCGAAAAAAGGGCAAACATTTCAGACGTATACGGAAGAATTCAAATTGAATGCAGTTAGATCCTATGTCGAAGGTTCTTCAAGTTACAAGGTGGTCGCTGAACGCGAAGGAATTCGAAACTGTTCACAACTGAAGGTGTGGGTGAAAAAGTGGAAAAAAGGGGAAGCATTCGATGAACGAAAAAACAGTGTGCCCAATCCACTGAAGGGACGTCCTCGTACAGCCTTTGGCAGCGTGGAGGAAGAACGAGACTATCTTCAAGCACAGGTGGATTATTTAAAAAAGCGGTATCCAAATCTAGTAAAGGAGAAGCGCTGAGCCAACGGGAGAACTACGATATCATCGATGAATTGCGCTGCTCGCATGGCATTACACGCCTACTATCGATTACAGGAATACCCCGATCCAGTTACTATAAATGGCGAGCAACCCAGCCGCAGCGAGACGCAAGACAAGAACGTGACCGTGAGATCAAAGAACACATGATGGCTATTCATTTTGAAAACCGAGAGTTTGGTTATCCTCGCATGACAACGGCGTTGTGGGAGGCTGGTCTGAACGTGAATCACAAGAAAGTATGGCGAATCATGCGGGAACTATCGATCCAATCGGTAATTCGTAAGAAGCGGAAGAAGTCCAGCTATACGCCATCTGTGATCTATCCGAATCGCCTGAAACGCCAATTTCACGCTACAGCACCCCAGCAAAAAATGGTGACGGATATTACCTATATTTCGGATGGGAATTCATTTGTTTACCTGTCCGTGATTCAAGACTTGTTCAACAACGAGATTGTAGCTTGGCAGTTATCTAAACGGAACGATGTTCAGCTCGTATTGGATACGGTGGAACAATGGACACAAAAAAGAGACGTTTCAGAAGCCGTGCTCCATTCGGATCAGGGCTTCCAATACACGTCTCAGGCGTACAACACACGATTAGAAGCATTCGGCGTCAAAGGCAGCCACTCTCGCAAAGCAACCTGCCTGGATAACGCATGCATCGAATCCTTCTTTTCGCATCTCAAGACAGAGAAGCTGTACCTTAACCAGTGTAATTCAGAAGCAGAGATTCGACAAGCCGTGGAAGATTACATGTACAATTACAACTACCGACGCTTTCAAGCCAAACTTAAACAGCGCGCACCGATTGAATATCGATGCGCACTGGCAGCATAGCTTTTTTCATCTGTCTACTTGACAGGGGTATGACCAAGCTGGAGGTGTTTTGTCATTCACACGACTATCCACGCACACCCAGTTATAACGGTAGATCAGATCTGCTTCATCCAGAATCTTGCTTTTGTTACGCAGAGATGCATCGGAGAGAAAGTCGGTAAAACTATCCTTCTGTTGCAAATAACCGACATCCTTCCCTACGTTACACAACTCCGTTGGTGCACCCAGTTCCTTCACATAACCAAGCGCCCATAACATTACGTGGTAGGCTTCATATCCCCAGGAGAAGGAAATAATCTCCTGCTGCTCTGCTCCGTACTGGTCGATAAACCTCTTCTCTACGGGTGAGAAAAAGGAGTCAGCCTCATACTTGTCGATCACTTCCTGAACCAGTGCTGCGGTATCATCCGCACTTTCGCCGGCTCCCAGACACTCACCCTTAAGCGCGGCAAGACATAGGGCAACCGCACGGCGCGCAACTTCCTCTTTACTCCGAATCGTGGTGTGCTCATCTCCGGCCCTTGCGGGCAAGTGCGCATTATACGGAATGCCTTGTTCAGTCAACAGTTGCTCTGAACGCGCTTTACGTTGAATGCCAGACTCCGACTGGGGGCTGTCACCGTCAAGGAAACTGGTGTGCGCTGTCACCGTGTAATCCTCTACCTCAGATTCTCCATTCACATCCAGCAATAGCTGACCTTGTGCGTTCAGCAGAGATCCACCTCCCCAGAAGATGACAGCATCCAGCGCATCAGCCAACCGCAACAATTCGCCGAAGAATTCTTCCGAGATGTCCTCTTCCGTCTCAATACCAACCACCATATTAAGTGTGGAACATTTGATCAGTACCTTTTCCTGGAGCGAAGCATTGCGCCCTTCAATCTGACTCAAAAATCCAAGCATCCCCTGAATCATTGTCGTAAATTCCTCAGGATGTGTCTGGCTGGTCATGATATTAAAGCCTTTTGTTTTCTTACTGAGCCATTTTTTCTGAGTCACTTGAATATGGGTCTTGTCTTCCTTTCGCTCAATGGTCTCCTCTGGATAAATGGATTGAACCACTTCAAACAGCTGATCCAGGTCAAACTGAGAGCTATAAATCGCACAATTCCTCATGAAGTTCACCCTCTCTCTATATATAGTTCAACTAATGAATATTTACACTGGCACTCCGATGGCAGAATAACTTTCCGATCGCTGTTATCCCCAGATTTTTTTATTCCTTTTTTTGAAAGGGGAAATCCGGTGCTAAAGGCGAACGCTCCGCTTCTTCAAGTTATTTCTGCCCTCTCCGTTATCGTGTAAATGTTCAGTTGAATATATGACTAATCCTTATATGGATCGAATTCATTACCTCCGGCCATGGCAACGCCTACCGGGCGCAGCACATGGTTGATCTTCAGCGTATTCGCATGTGCGTTCAGTACGTCTTGCAGTTTCTTGTACACAAACGGACTTTCGTCTGTACCCGCTCCCCGCAGTTCGACACCATAGGCACGAATCGCCTCATGCATCTGTGCTTCGCTAATCTCGCCACCCATGCGTGTGCGCAGCTTGTAATTCATTTTGCCAGCCGCCTGGGTTCGGCTCATCGTGCGCCCTGCCCCGTGCACGGTGCTGCGGAATGACTCGGTGTTCTCCTCGCTGTGAATCCCTTCCACAATTACAGAGATATCACCCATACTGCCTCCGACAAAACCGAGTTGCCCGGGTGCCAATGGCGTTGCACCTTTGCGGACCACCACTACCTCTTCACCCATGTGTTGTTCTTTCCAGGCAAAGTTGTGATGGTTATGTACGGCGTATTCAGCACTTGCCCCCAGAATTCCGAGCACCTGTTCAATAACATAGTCGCGTCCTGCATAGGCATATCGGCCCGCCAAAGTCATTGCGTCCCAATACATATCACCCATTTCACTGTTCAGGTCAAACAACGTAGGCGGTTGATCCATCGATTCGCCAGGAGCTTTACCACTGAACTGACGTCCTGCCGCAAGGTTAAGGAATCCACTCGCCACTTTATGACCGAACCCGCGGCTGCCAAAATGATTTGCGATCCACACCTTTCCCGTTGCTTCTTCTACAAAAATATCCACGAAATGATTGCCACTGCCTACGGTTCCGAGTTGGTTGCGTGCAAGTGTCTTCAGCTTATGTTGTAACCCCGGTTCAATGGTATCAAACAGCTTCCAGCTCGCGTCGTCGAACAGTTCATGATCCACGGGTGTTGGATTGTTGCGGCCCACGCCGAAAGATATGGTCGAATTGATGTTATCCATGATCGTTGCAATCTGATCCCGAATATCGTTCCACATCAGATTTGTGCGCACAGCCTTGTTGCCACAGGCAATATCATATCCGACACCTGACGGACTGATCATATTCCGATAAGCGACAACACCACCGATGGGTTGCGAGTAACCTTTGTGATGGTCGGCCATCAGAGCCACACCCAATACATCTCCATATTGCGAGCAAGTCACCGCCTGACTTACGGCGTTCTCCAGCGGTTCCCCCCAGACTTTAATGTTATCTACGATACGCATAATTGTGTTAACCTCCTATGTACTTTTTTTGAAAATACATCTTTTATTTCTATACTGTTGTTCTCATTAGTTTAACAAAGATTAGCGTGGGTCGAAACGTCGCCTTACTTTAGATCACCAATTATTTACGCATAAAAAAAGAGAGCTCAGCTCCCTTTTTTTCTCACGGTTGGTTCCTATTCACTTCTTGCTAATCTTAAACTTGAACTCCCAAGTTGCTGTGTTACCAGAATATCGGCCTCTGTTCTCGGTCACCACCACGGAAAGTGTCTTGTTGGTTGATTTGGAGAACGAAGATAGTTTGACGTTGGTGCTTTTATCCCCGTAATCGGGAATTTTGTCCTGTTCTTCGGCGATGGCCTCCAGTTTCAATGTACCCGTGGATTTCAGGTTTAAAGTGACTGACGAACCCTCCTCCAGATCTTTGCCGTTCACACTTGCTCCGATGGCCCACTCATTACCGACAGAGTTATTCTCGACAAGTTCTGCGCTCACCAGCGTAACGGTTACCTTAACCGTTTTGGCGGCAGCATAGGAGGTTGGGGAACATACGGCGAATACCAGGCTCAGAACCATGAAAACATTAGCCCATTTTTTGAACACAAGGGTGCCTCCCTCTTATTCGTTTCTTTTGTTAAGACTATGCCTTATTCGCCGTGTTCCTTAAGTAATCCTTCCACTTGTGTATGAAATTTTCTCTTGAAGTGCTTGTTAAAGATGCTTCCGGTAACCCTGAACCTTCTCATCCTTGAAACCTAACTTCTCATAAAATATATGTGCTTCCTTCCGCTGATCGCCAGACACCAGAATCATGTAACCACAACCCATATCTTTTGCAATCCGTTCAATCTGGAGCATTAATCTCTGCCCAATGCCCTGCCTGCGTACCTGATCCGATACAATCACATTCTCCACAACCATGAACGGTTTGCATGGCCCCACCAGATCCATACACTCAACCCCCATAACGGACCCAACCAGTTTGCCATTGTAAAATGCCCCAAGCACATGATAATGACCATTCTGCTGTATGTAATGAAACATCTTTTTCATCTGCTGCTCATTGGTAGGCATTCCCATCAACTCATTGTATAGCTGGCTTAGTGCTGGTAAATCTTCAAGTTCGATTCCTTTAATGGTAACCATTATAACCCTCCTGATTTTGTCCTATTTCGCACGCTTTGTCTTACATGAGGTCCTTTTTAAAATAATAATGACTGTGTCCAGTCGGTGCATTCTCGATCGTTGTGATCAATTGGTAGCCATGTTTCTTGTAAAATTCCGGTGCTTGATAGGAGAATGTGTTCAACATGACAAAATCACAAGATTTCTCTCGCGCAATTCGCTCAACTTCAAGCAACAACTGTGAACCATATCCCCGATGCCGTTGTTCAGAATCCACCCAAAGAATATCAACCTCCAGCCAGTTCCAGCAAAGTGTGCTAAGCACACCTGCAACAATCTCGCCAGTCTCATTTTTGATATTGAAATTCAATTCTTCGTACCGATGCCTTAATTCCTCGCTCACATGTGCAGCATTAAATGCGATAAGTTGCTGGCGAACATACTCTGAATCCTCTGAAGTACTTGGATTAATATTTATTTGGGACATCTCCTAATCACTCCTTTTATCTCAACAGTTTATAATTTACGATAATGTAATTCATTCCGGATAAGAGAGTAACGCCTGTTGCAACCCATAGCAATGCCACATCCACTCTGATATCAGTCAGCAAACTAAACGGAACATTATTCAACAAAATGGCAATGATGGCTGCCACCTGAAGCACCATTTTGATTTTTCCATACCGATCTGCTGCAAGAGCAATGCCCTGCTCTGTGGCTACCATTCGTAAAGCTGTAATCACAATTTCACGTCCTATAATAATTACAGCAATCCATGAACTGATCATATTCTCCTGAACCATCATGACCAGCGCTACCGCAATCAACAGTTTATCCGCCAGTGGATCAAGCAACTTTCCCAGATTCGTGATCTGATTATATTTTCTCGCCACATATCCATCCAATTTATCCGTACCTGCTGCTACTGCAAATATAATTAGTGCAATCATCACGCTTTGCTGATTGAGAAAACAGATCATAAACAATGGAATCAACGCGATTCTAGCCAACGTGATTTTATTTGCCAGATTCATTAGACATCCATTCTCCCCTCATCCATGTTGGCTAAGTGACCTTTTTTCCATTTACGTAATCGGGTCCGAAAGGATTTAAAAGGAGCTACCGAATTAATCTGGATCCACTTCACCATAGCCCATCCGGGCTTGGTCCCCGTCCACTGTCTTATCCCTTGTACAAATAATTCCTCTTCGCTCAGCGAGTCAATCCAGTTCTGCCATTGTTGTTCTGTCTCCCGAAACAAAGAGCGCAGCTCCTCCAGCGTATAACTTGAGTATTTTTCGTAAAATGATTCATTTAATGACCCTAGTTGGTTCCATTTATACCCTGGTGCCGGCATATGACTTTCATGTCCCAACTGTTCATTTCTCTCCCACTCCATCACTAGGTTCATCCACCCTAACTGGTAGGCGATCATCTGGGCAGGCGTCTTGTCCACACCTTCAACCCACTTATCTTTGTCGCTGTTATGGATGTCATTGAATTCAACCTCAAATAATACATAGGTGCGTCGAATCGTCTCACTTAATTCTTTCTTCGAGGCATATAGAACTCCAGGCAAGTTACTCCTCTCCCCTCGTTTCACCGTTATACATGAATCAGAAGCATGGACTCTATCATCATTTCGACTCAATTCCATAATCATCCTTTTTTTTCATGAGGCATTATACTTAGAAAAAGAAAAAAGAGCAGTCTGTAATTATTACAGCCGCCCTTTACTCAACCTATTTTGCTATATCAGCATACTCCTGATCCCAATTCTACAAAGCTTCCTTAATCACCCGTTTATAGTACCACACAGACAACAGACCAAAAATTGAATATAACAATGTATAAACTATCATGACAATGACCGTAGGTGTCGCCAGCTCCGTACCAAAGAAAAACCAACCTGATTTCACGGCAAAGTAACTATGACTCAACCCCACCACAAGCGGAATACCAAAGTTAAACAACTGCTTGATCTGAATTCCATGCAACAGATTGCCTTGCGTAAATCCGAGTTTTCGCAGAATGGTATAATTGCCCTTCTCCTCTTCACTCTCATTCATTTGTTTAAAGTACAGGATACATCCCGATGTAATCAAGAACGTCAAACCAAGGAAACCAACAATGAACATAATTAAGCCCATATTATTACGTTGGTTATTTCTGAACTCAATCTGGGAGAAGCTCGGTGCTTCCAACTGTAGCTCCTTATATACGGCATATGCCTCTTCAGCCTGCCCCTCATTCAGAATACGTACACCATAGTAATCCGCCCACTCGGATTTTTGCAGCTCGGGATCGAGATCCTGCCGCAACTGCTGGTATACCGTTTCATCTACTACCGCTACAGGCGTGCCCCCAGAATAGTATCCAGGAAGAACCCCCTTTTGGGTGGTTCCGATCAGTTGTTGGTCCAGTGTACGCTTCAATCCATGCAAGACGATCGGACCTTTCTCCTGAATGGAAATCATCCGCTGAATAACATTTCCATATCCCATGAAGAACACTTCGCCTGGTAGCAGATCAATGTTATCTACCATGTTGTCACTCAACACACTACTGAACAGGTACTGTTCCGGCATGGACTCATCCATCACTTCATGAGCATCAATTTCAATATAAATAGGCTGTCTATGATTCTCCTCATATGGAATCTGTTTGTGTTCCAACTCCGTTACAAAGCGATTTTTCACATCCGCCTGAGCAAAAGAGAAATCCTCTGGCAAGCTTTCCTTGGCCTGAGCCTCTGCTGAATAATACGAAATGTAACTAAGTGACAGCATACCAATAGCAAGTGCAGATACGGTTGTAATAATCGTGAGCAGCAATGCATTAGATTTCATGCGGAACATGATTGAAGATAACGATAACACCTCATGAATGGATAGGTAGCCGTTTTTGCTTTTGCGAATCAGATTAAAGATAAAACTTACCGCCCCCTTATAGAACAGGTATGTCCCCAATATGACCGAGAAGAGAATCAGGATCATCGTATACATCAACTGCTGCATATCCATTGCCTCACCGCTGAATAACCGTGCAGACAAGAAGTATCCATACACAATAAAGCCAATACCCAAGACGCCAATAATCATCTGTCCGACAGACATCTTCTGCACCTGCTGCTCCGAAGTGGCCGACACCTGAAAGAGCGAGAGAATGCTCTGTCTCTTGATAAAGATGTAATTCATCAGCATGATGAGCAGATACATGATCGTAAAAACAATCACCGTTTGCATCAGTGCCATCGGAGAGAAGTACAGTTTCGTAATCGCATCCACACCGAGAATTTTGAACAATATCATCAATACCAGCTTGGACGCAAGAAACCCAATTAACACACCAATAGCCATGGAGCCAAAATAAAGAATACTATTCTCCGCACTTAAAATGCCAAAAATCCTGCCTTTCGTCAGTCCGATCAATTGAAATAATCCAATCTCTTTGCTGCGTCGCTTAATAAAAATTGTATTGGCATATAACAGAAAAATGCCGACAATAAAGATTAATAATACCGAAGATGCGCCTATAGCCGCCGCACCTTTTGTTGAAGCAGCCACCTCATCCATGGAAGGATCATACTGTAACGTCACAAAGGAAAAATACAAGGCCACACTGAACACAAGCGCAAATACATAGAGATAATAATTCTTTAAATTTTTCCTGAGATTGCGGAAGATAATATAATTCAAGCTCATTGCTGCACACCACCCAATACGCCCTGGGTTTTGATAATATCGTTGAAGAACGATTGCCGTGACTCGTCTCCTTTATTCAACTGGGTGTAGATCTGACCATCTCGAATAAAGATCACTCTGCTGCAATAACTTGCGGCAACCGGATCATGGGTAACCATAATAATAGTCGCTTTTCGTGTGCTGTTCATATCACTTAACTTGCCGAGCAGATCCGAAGCGGACTTGGAATCCAGCGCTCCTGTCGGCTCATCCGCAAAAATGATACTCGGCTCGTGGACAAATGCTCGTGCTGCCGAAGTCCGCTGCTTCTGACCCCCTGAAATCTCAGATGGATACTTGTCTTTCAACTCATAGATTCCCAGTTCACGTGCGATCTGTTCAAACTTCTGGTGTGCCTCCTGCTTTGGAATGCTCGTAATCGAGAGCGGTAATAATACATTTTCCTTCACCGTAAGGGTATCCAGCAGATTATATTCCTGAAAAATAAAGCCCAAATGATGTTTGCGGAACTCAGCCAGCTGTTTCTCCTTCATTCCGGTGAATTCCTTGCCCTCAATATCTATCGTGCCCTGGCTCACCCGATCGATGGAGGAAAGTACGTTAAGCAGCGTTGTTTTACCCGAACCCGAAGGCCCCATAATACCAACAAACTCTCCCTTGCTTACCCCAAGATCTATTCCCTTCAGCACTTCCTGTTTATTTAATTTATTACCATAGACTTTATGAATTTTTTTGGCTTCCAGTATCCACATATCCCACTCACTCCTCTTAGATCTTCTGCAAAATGCTCCTGTCTATATCATAATCGGGATGTGCAGTGTTATCGTGTGATTCACCGAACAAAACCAAAAAGCATGTGACATTGTTGTCACACGCCTGCAAGAAGCACCATGTCGTTTTTTCGCGGAAAAGTAAGTGTGACGGTTGTGCCCTCGCCAAGAGAAGATTCTACATGAATGTTCACATGAAGCGTCTCGACCACCTGACGAACCAGATACAGCCCCATCCCGGTAGCCGCCCCATCCATTCTGCCTCGGGTGGACGTAAATCCTTTATCAAATATACGCGGCAGATCTTGAGTCTCAATCCCTCGCCCGTGATCCTGAATCATGAGTATGATGTGTCCATCCTGTTCCCAACTTTCAATGAGGATGTCCGATGAATCGCTATATTTCACCGCATTGCTCAACAACTGCCGGAGGATGAAGCCTAACCATTTGCTGTCTGTGAGCACGCGCGATACCATTAAAGACACATCAAAGCCAATGCCTTTGGAAATGCACCACGATTTCAGTGCTCGAATCTCGCTATTCAATACTGGTTCAAGTTCCGTCTCTTCGATGAACAGATCATTATGCATAAACGGAATACGCTTCTGATGAAGCTGCTGATCCAGCAACTGATGAATTCGTAACCATTCATATGTCATTTGGCTCTGTAACTTGTCATCTGGCAAGCGCTCGATCATCAGTTGTAACGCTGTCAGTGGGGTCTTCACCTCATGAATCCAGGACAACATCTCGTCCTTCTCCTGTTCCAGAGCGATAAAATGATGTGACGACTCCTTACGATACCGCTGTGTCTGGGAACTGACGGCCTCATGTACAATCTGCTCATATGGACTTTCGGCGATATCTAGTTCTCCCAGATCATAGGTATGATCCCAGATGCTCAATTTTTTATAGAAACGGGTCTCTTTCAGGTATCTCGCCCAGATAAAAACAAGGCATATCACTACATTCAGTCCTACGATATACATCACAGATTGGAATGGAATGGACGAGTCCAGGTAGGCCACCAATAAAATAATAAGTTGCATGCTTACCAGTAGCCATAACCAACTAGCCCTTTCTCGTATGTACTTTCCGATCATGCTTCTGCCTCTTCCGTTGCCATGTACCCCTGACCTACTTTGGTTTCAATGTAACGCTCCAAGCCGATGGGTTCAAGCTTCTTCCGTAACCGATTAACGTTAACCGTCAGCGTATTGTCACTCACGAAATGCTCATGATCCCACAAGCTCCGGATGAGGTCCTCACGGGTAACAATCTGATTTTTGTGCTCCACCAGCACTTTAAGGATAAACATCTCATTTTTCGTTAACAGGACAGATTCATCCCCGCAGGTCAGTGTATTTTTCACATATTCAATAGCCGCACCGCGCCAAGTTCGGAGTTCAATATGCTCTGTATTATAGTTATACACCCTCCGCAAAGTCGCTTGGATCTTGGCAATCAATACATCGAAGTGAAAAGGCTTCTGGATAAAATCGTCTGCACCCAAATGCATGGACATAACCATATCCGCAGGATGATCCCGTGAGGACAAAAAGATAATCGGCACATTGGAGTGCGAACGAATGATCCGGCACCAATGGAACCCGTCATATTGTGGTAATTGAATATCAATAATGACCAGTTGCGGCTGAATTACGCTGTACTCCTGCAATACCTTTCCAAAATCCTGCACACCATACACATCATACGACCATTGGGACAAACGTTCCTTGATTTCACTGAATAACGATTCGTCGTCTTCAATGAGCATAATTTTAAACAAGAGATTCACCACGTTTCTGATCTTCTAAGGTTGAATAAGGTAAATAGACTCCGTTGTTGCAGGATCACCTTTACCGTTCGAATCGTTCTTCCGATCGCTGATTCCAGTGTACAGGGAAGTTGGGCTTATATCAAAAGGTATCCATACTTCGTAAAGATAACAAGCCGAAATACGTATATCCTATTAGCTCTCAATAGTGTGTATAACATGGCTTGCATCACTGTTTTCGTCCAACCGCTCGATCAACTGCATCGCTACGTCTCGTGGCGATCTTAATTGTCCTGCTTCATATACTTGATTGAACATACCCGCAAGGGCGAACTCCTCTGCACTTTTGCCTCGTGCAACAGCCTGCAATTCCGTATCGACCATCCCCGGATCAAAAGCAATAATCTCAACAGGGTTCTGTTGACCCGTTTGTTCCAAAGATACGCATTGGGTGAACATGTTCATCCCTGCCTTCGATGTACAGTACACTGCCATTGAAGGCGCGGGATAACTTCCCGAACCAGATGAGAGATTAACAATTTTACGTCTGGCGGACAGATGATTTGTTTGTTGAATAAAAGATGAACTCAATATCATTGGTGCTGCGAGACTGATGTTGAGACTTTGACTTATCTCTGCCGCACTGCACTGATCGATAGGTTTTAGAGGCTCTAGCATCGCTGCGTTATTAATAAGTCCAATGAAATCGGCTTCCTGAGACGGAATTTGGTCCAATATGCGTGTAATCAAATCATCGATCCCATTCAGGTCGGCAAGATCATACTGAACATGGCGGTAACGCCCGCTCCATTCCTCGCTTGATTCCAACAGATCCGAACCCCCGCGTGAAATACCGTAAACGTAATCCCCCTTAGCCAATAATAACTCTGCAAGTTGTAAACCGATCCCTTTGGATGTGCCTGTAATGATAAAGTGTCTTTTTCCTGTTTCTGTTCCCATTCCGATACCACTCCTCCTCTATTTTCAATGCATGTTTATTTCACTATTCTTACGAGTTTTTCTTTCTCCACAACGTGGCCCAGAGAAAAGGTACACCAAAATACGGTTCATGCTGCTCCATCGCCTTCATTGCACGGAACTCCACACATTCAAAGCCATCTTCCAGCATGTAGCGAAGCTTCTCCTCCGTGAATGCCAGACCACCGCGCATCGACTTCTCTTGATACACCTGCCAATCATTCATAACGATCTCAGGCCCACCAATATCGCCAAAACCAGGAGCGAAACAAGTCATTCCAAAGTATCCTCCAGGCCGGAGTGCATTGTGGATCATCTCTATGTAGGGAATGCGCTGATGTGGCAACAGATGGTGCAGACAACCCGAGTCGTAGACAAGATCATATTCTTGCTCTGGGGACAATTCGAACACAGATCGACATTCAAAATGCACGTCCAGTTGCTCCTCTGCCGCCCTCTCTTTAGCCCAAGCAATAGCTGTCTCCGAAAGATCATAAGCATCTACCTGATATCCTTGGCGGGTTAAATACAACGCATTTCTGCCCGGGCCACACCCCAGTTCCAGTGCCTTGCCGCCGCTCAGCACACCTTCGTTCACATGCGCTACCAGATTCTCATCCGGATTGTTTGGGAAAAAGGGGATTGGTCTGTTCCGATCCTCATAGAAAGGTTCCCAAAACTGCTTGGCAGATCTGAAATCCGCATCGAGCATATCATATAGATCCTGTACACTTTTAATCGTCTTTTCCACAACCACATTCCTCCTTAACTGCTCCATTCAAACCTTCATTTCCGACTTCATTCCTCATCATTTTCAATAAATCAGCCACACTCTATTATAACATTTTTACCCAGTAGTTCTCTATTTTTCTTGTGTTTTTCTACTCCAAAACAGAAGCTTTTTTCCAACAAAAAAACGACCGACATGAATGTCGATCGCTTGTAATGGTGCTGTTTTAAGTTGTAACTTACTTCGCCCGTTCCAAAACTGCAAAGTAATTTCCTTCATTATCAGCAAAGTTGAAAACACGCCCGGTTGGCATCTCTACAATCTCTCCAACCGTTACATGTTTACCAGACAAGTCGGCATATAACTGATCCAGATTTTCGGTGAAGAACATTAATGAAGGTGTGCCCATGTTTACACCCGCCGACATCCGCGCCACAAACTCCTTGTTTTGGAGAATAATGCTTGTCTGCGAATTTGGGGTAGGCGCAATCTCAATCCATCTCATACCCTCGTCAAGGTTTACTTCATCCACAATGTGGAATCCTGCAACTTCCGTCCAAAATGCCAGTGATTCATCTTGATTGTTAACATACAACATAACTTGGCCGACTTTGCTAAACATGGATCAATCACTCCTCTGATCATCTAATCTCTTAACATCCTGTTTATCATTCCTCAAATTCCAATAGAGTATAACATGCAAGACAGCTTTTTGATCATCTTTCTTTGCAAGTACATGCAACTTAAACTGAAGTACACTTTTATGCTTCCACTACAATTAGTTTTTTGAAGTTCCCTTATAATGTTTTAACAAGTGAAAGTCTATGAAACCCCGAGGTATAATAATTCATATCAACACCTTCTTTTTGAAAATTCATTCGTTCATAAAATACGAGCGCTGCTTCGTTTTCTTTATGATCAAGTGTGTAAAGCATGACATCACTACATCCAAATTCAGCTATTTTTATGCATATTTTTGTAATCAGTGTACGTGCTACTCCCTGTCGAAGGTGTGATTTGCATGTAACAACGCCAACGATTTCATACCGGTTAACAGTAGGATGAAAGATATAACCAGCATGACCTATGACAACATCTGCTTCGTCAACCATGACATAATAAGCACTGATACGTTCATCCGTCATTTTTAAAAATAAATCCCAGCGCGCAGGATACTGATCGCGTATAAACGAAGGGAATTGAAAATCATGATCCGTCATCATTTTCAGCACCGCTGGCTGATCAATCGCTTGAAAAAGGCGAATAGTCATCTTTTTATCCCCTACCCTTAGTGTGCATGTAGACATCTTTTAAGTTACCAGCTTCATAATATGGATACTCTAGTTTTTGTTGAACTTGAAGGACGATCTCCGTAGACGTTAACATTTCGACCAAGTATAGTCCCAGGTCAATGGAAGCCGTAACCCCCGCACCCGTTACCGTATTACCATCACGCACTACACGCTCTGAGATTACTTCTGCACAATAAGGATTCAATAAATCATAAGCAGATGAGTTGGTAGTAGCCCTTTTTCCATTCAGGAAACCTGCTGCCCCCAACAGTAAAGCCCCGGTACAAATAGATATTTTATATGTGACATTTTCTGCCGTTCGGACCCATCGCATAAAATCCTCATCAAATCGAAGCGTTCTAGTTGATAATCCACCAGGAAAAAATACTAGGTCAAAATCCCCTAGATGAGGTAATACTGCATCGGATTTCATTTTCAGCCCACGGTCATCCGAAATTTCCTCCTTATCTGCGCAGAATGTCCATGATACGTTTTCCTTTGCTTTCAGAATCGCTAGCCAAGTCACAGCTTCATAAAATCCAGCTAAATCCATGCTTGTCATTCCATCAAATAAAACAAACGCCATTTTCATTGCCGCCACCAGTCCTTTCGTTCCCTGAATAATAAATAAAGTGTTTGATCAAAAGATCAAACACTTTGCCCAGGCGTACGGCATATAATATATGTGCTCCCTCGTGGTTCACTCCACGTTTACGCCAGTCACACATAACAGATATTTACAACTAATATACATGACATCTTTCATAATTGTATATATTATGAAATTATTGCGTGGCTTTTAACTTCTTCGTAAGATAAAGTACAACATCGTCGTCCATAATCGTTTCTTCACCCGGCTGAATGTAATGATCATGTTTGTGTACACCGTGACCGTCTGGTATGTACCCGCGATGGGCATATAGAACTTGCGCTTTGCCATAATCGGAAAACACACCTACACCAATGCCTGCTACATCCGTTCGTTCCAGAATAACTTCCTCTGCTCGGTCCATCAACCGTGAACCAATACCTTGGCGCTGGAACTTCATTAGTACATTAAAATCGTTAATTTCGGGAATGCCTTGTTCCCTGAAAGACGGGTAGCTGGAATTCCACAATACATTCACGTATCCGGCAAATTCTCCATTCAACTCGGCTACCAAGGTTACGCGTTCCCCATTCTGTTGTTCAGCCAAGTAATGAAGATACTGCTCAGGGGATCTCCCCCAACCCTGCTCCTGAAACGCCTTTGATATGATTACAGGATCGTTCTCATTTAATAGTCTGATATGTACACTCATTGAGAATCCTCCTTAAAAGATATTTCTAATAGCTATATTCCCAATCTATCCCGAAGCGATGTGATGTGAGCAACATGGTGTTTGCCGTGCCAAGCATACATGCCCAGATTGTAATCCAGTCTTGTCGTTTCTTCCGATGAGGGATGATAAAATTGTTTGGCATAATCTGCATCTGTCAGCGCGTTTAACAGAAACACCCAACGACGATGGAGGGCATCCAGAATCTGAAGCGAGAATTCGACATCCAGGTCTCTTGAATCACTCAGTTCAGCCCAGCGCTCTTCATAATAAGGCCGAATCGTTGGTGTATCCTCTGTCAGCGCCAACTTGAAACGAATCATACTGTTCATGTGGCTGTCTGCCATGTGGTGAATAACCTGTTTGAGCATCCATCCACCTTCTCGATACGGTAGACTTAATTGCTCTTCACTCAATCCCTTTACCGCTTCTCGTGCGCGTTCAGGCAACTCAGCAATGTCCTGAATCCACTTCTCCCGTTGTGCCAAAGTAACTTCACCCGTGTGTACAAATGGTCCTATCGGAAATCTTTCATCCATCCCTTATTCCTCCTTGTTTACATGATTCAAATAACTTTAAGCAGGATCTACAGGGCATATTCCATAAGCCAACAGTCTCGCATCTGTCCTTCGTGCTGCTCATGTTTCTCCAACAGCTTAATCTTTTGGAAATCACATTTCTCGTAACAGGATATCGCTCTTAAGTTCCAGGATTGAGGGTCCATAACCACTTTACGGGCTTGTTTTTCATTAATCAGATAAGCCAGCATGGATTGCATCAACTGTGTACCAATGCCTTTATTCCAGTATTCTACCTCACCAATAAACTGATCCGTTCCATAGATGATCTCATCAGTGTCTCCATAACCATACTCCGTTCGCTCTTCTTCCTCAAGCTCATAGAACTGAATGTATCCAATCGGATGTCCTCCATACTCAACGATACAACGAGTAGCACCTTCTTTCTGATTGTAAAAATGCTCTCTCACCTGTTCCAGATCATGCGGCCGATCACGCCCTTCATAGTATTGAAGAACTTCCGGGTCTGACAGCCACTTCACCAGATGTTGTTCATCTTCTGAGTCCAAGAAACGTACAGTGATTTCATTCGATTCATATACATTCATCATTCTGATTACTCCTTATTGATCTCCAGATTCTCACTCGTAACCCAACTCAGATCCTTCCCTAACAAATGCTCGTTGTGAACATAATACACCACGGGATTCTCAAGCGGCTGAGTCGTTCCATCCAAAGATCTGAGCGTTAACCGCAACTTGTAGCTCCCTATCTCATCAGGTATCGCAAACCCTATCAGATTATCAGCTGATTTCATGCTTTTCCCCTGGGCCTTCAGATACTTTTCCAGAATGACTTGATCAAGATAGGAGCTGCCAACAGACGAGGGCATGTACCACGCATCATCTTGTTCTTCAGTGAATGTGACCCCTTCCCATCCAGGGACAACGGGATACACCATATGCTGGTCCTTGTCTTCTCTTTTTCGCGTTATCTCTAACTCTACCTCAACTACATCCGTATCAATCTGCCTGATTGTGCCTGCCATCACAACATCCTGGGCACTCACACTTGGAATAACATAGCTGTATATGAGCAGAGTCACCAAGAGAATTATCGTTACTCCCGTAATCCAAAATATTGTACTTTTACGCATCTGTCTGATCCTCCCGTCTAATTAATCATACTTCCGGAGTAGCTCCTTCTCTGTTAAAGATTGAGTTAACCTAGCCAACTCAGGGGATGCCGTCCAATCACTGGAGGTGTTCAATCCATGCTTGATGGTATGTATCGCGCTATGTGCAGACATGTATATATTATGGTGGATTCCAGGTTGGACAATGATGTGCTCTCCTGCACGCATCACTCGAATCGAAAACATCTGATCGTCTCCATAACTGGCATACGCTATCCATCCGGTTTGCACCACATAAAACTCCGTTAGATTGATATGTACATGACTGTTTTGCCATGCTCCCTGGAAAGAGGCAACGGTTCTACAATAATAACTGCCGTCTTCTGTTATCATTTTATATTTTTGTTCCCCGTTCGCCATCTGCTCAAAGCTGGTTTTGACACCCGTTTCACCATATTTCTGTTCTGAAAATTCTGTGTTCAATCGGCTTCATCTCCTTATGGCCTGCCAAATATACTTGCATTCTCTTACAGCAGTTCTACCATCAACCCGGTTCTCCTTCAGCTTGACTTTCAGCTGTTCCCGGTACTCAGGCTGTGAATAATCCGGGTTTCCGGGGATATCGGAGAGAAAGATGGCAAACTCTTTTTCATCCGAGAAAATCATAAGTGCTTCGTTATATTCCTCAATCTTGATCTCCTTAAATGCATTTCTTTCCAAACGCTCACGTACCTTTGTTATATCCGTATGAATACCAATCATAACTCCACCCTTTTGTAGCAATCTCCCATGATCAATAATGGAAGTTGGACCTCTGCGATCATAGATCAGACCAAATTGCTTATCTTCAAATGGCATCTTTTCTTTTGTGCTGACACAGACAAATTCTACATTTGTTATCCTGCTTGAATGAAGACTGTTCCGAGCTATCTTTATCATCTCTTCCGAATTATCAAACCCTATAATGTGATCGGTATATTCCGACATTTTCAACGTAAACTCCCCATGTCCACAGCCTGCATCGAGCACGGATGTATACTGAGGCAGAAGCTTAATCAACCGCTCTTCAAAAATATCTTCAGCAGAGTAACCTTCCAGCGTATACAAAGCTCTACCCTTGTACCCCCCATTACGTCGTGCAATCATATCGTACCAATCCATGCTCATAGACTTCCTCCTGACAAAAATTCCCTTTATTTAAACATTCGACATAGGTACGTCGATTCTCCTGTTTGGATATACGATATATCTTTGCTAAAATATGAAACGCTTCTCTTCCAGCTTCCGTATTAAGGTCGAAGCCGCATGTATCCCATATAATAAACCATCTGATCTGGAGGTTGAGCGCATGTCATTTTTCAAGAAAATGTTAGCTAGTGTAGGTGTTGGAGCAGCCAAAGTAAATACGGAATTGCATACACCAGAGGTCACGCCTGGAGGAATCATCTCGGGGGTTGTGTACATTGAAGGTGGAGATGTGGAACAGAACGTAGATCGAATCTATCTTTCAATCAAAACCCATTACATACGGGAGCACGATGATCGTAAAGTAAAAGAAACAGCCGTTATAGCCAAATATCTACTCACCGAAGGTTTTACATTACAGCCTGGAGCCAAATTGGAGAAAGAATTTTCATTTGACCTCCCAGAAAATCTGCCAATTACACTGCATCGTGCAGAGGTATGGGTGGAGACGGGCCTCGATATTTCAAGTGCTGTAGACCCCTCAGACCGGGACAGACTGCATGTTGTTCCTAGTAAAGACATGAACACCGTGCTCGATGCAATTGATATCCTTGGTTTCAAGCTCCGTGAAGTAACCAATGACTATGCGCCGAAGCTGGGTGGCAATCTGCCATTTGTGCAGGAATTCGAATTTGTACCAACAAACAAGTTCCGTGGGCATCTGGATGAGTTGGAAGTGCTGTTCTATCCCATGGGCGATTCGCTGGAGCTGCTATTACAGATCGATCGCCGCGCTCGTGGGCTCAGTGGAATATTCTCGGAAGCGATGGGCACGGATGAAAGTTTTGTCCGCCTGCATCTGTATGAAAGACATCTGGCGCGAGGGGCGCATTCTGTCGCTCAAGGATTGGAAGAAATCATTTCCAAACATATTTAATCTATAGTTTGTGTAAACGAATAAAAACCGTCCTTTATCAGACAAATCTGATGAAGGACGGTTTTTTTGGTTGGTTCAGTTTCACAAGACAATATTTCAGGAACGCTGTGTCCAACGCTGCATTCCTGATCGAAGACCGTAATATGCGGCGGCGAGCAAAATAAATCCGGCAACAGCCATAATCATGGATGTTGTATCCCATTGAACACGGCTTCCAAAAGCAACCTTGGATTGCAATAGAGTACCCGAAGAAGCGGTGTTCATGAGATCAGGTACGTAATTCATAGTCATGATCATGCCTTGAACGATGTTCCAAGCTACAAAACCGATGATGAATAACAAGGTAACCAAAAAGGATTCCAGCGCTAATCGTTTGTTCATGATTGTCATTTTGCCTCCTCTTCCCACTCAATTAGACAAAACGTGTTGCATCTCCTGTTTCAAACGTTCTTTATTTTCGTCCACATATTGATACAGCAGGTCAAAGCTTTCTTCGTTATCCGATTGCATGCTCAAATTCGCGGCTTCCAGTTCAATCTGCTGTAATACCTCATGAATCTGTTCCCCGTGTGTTTGCAGGCTTGTCGTGATGTCATCTTCGGACAGGCCATTCACATTATCTCGTAATTGCCCGTGCGTTACACCGCTTTTGGACAACATCTGCTCTATTTTCTTCAGGATCACGACATCTGCATCATTGCCGATCCGCTCCATAGTTGTTATCGTCTCACCCAGATACTGTCCGCTGGCATTCTCAAGGAAACTGGTCATCCCGTTCATGGACAGCTCGGTATCCAGATCAATGATTAGAATGATATCTCGCAATACTTGCGGAAGTTCTGACCCACTCTCTCGAATCGTCGCAAATTCAGCCCGATAAAGGTCCATGGCAATACTCCCCACCACTTCTTCACCTGACATCTCTTCAAGCTGATCAAGTGGTAACAACTCCTGCAATTCTTCTTGTAACTTGTTCATCTTTCTCTGCCTCCTGTATCTCTCTGTCTAAATAGTTTGAACGTGTTTTTTACACTGGACCCACTACGCGGTCAGAATAAACTTCCGATCGCTGTTATCCCCAGATTTTTTTCACTCCCTTTATTAAAGGGGAAAATCCGGTGATAAAGGCGAACGCTTCGCTTCTTCAGTTTTTTTCTGTCCTCTCCGTTATCGTGTAAATTTCAAGTTCAACTACGCCGACACGTTATTACATCATAGCAGAATACGCTATATAAGTTGAACTTATGGAAGTTTACATGTTCGTGCCGAAGTCATTTTACAGGGAATATCGTCAAGTTAACATGCACTTGACCTCGGGAAAATGTTCCGCTGTTATGATCTTGGCATCACGAGTCTTGGGAGGGGTAATGATGCGCCTGGCCTTGTTCACAGACACCTATCTTCCGGAAACCAATGGTGTTGCTGGCACGCTCCACCGCTTGAGTAACCATCTGAACCGCAGAAGAATTGAACATCTGCTGTTTACTCCGAACTCCGTCATTGAAGGAAGCCATGAGACTCAAGTCCGATCGGTTGCCAACATCCCTTTTTTTCTGTATCCTGAATGCCGCATTGCTCTACCCAACAGAGCAGACACGCACAAGCAGCTACAAACCTTTCAACCCGATCTGCTGCATATCGCCACGCCTTTTAATATGGGGCTGCTTGGTCTGAGGTATGCGCTCAAACACCATCTTCCGCATGTTGTCTCCTACCATACCCACTTCGATCGTTATCTCGAATACTACCGGTTGAAAAGTATGATTCCTCTCTACTGGAAGTATATCCAGTGGTTCCACCGTGCCTGTGATGCAACCCTAACTCCATCGCAGGAAACGTTAAACACCCTGCAAACCCAAGGCATTCAGCGTCTGAAACTTTGGTCTCGCGGGATTGATTGCAACCTGTACTCCCCTGATAAACGCAGCTCGGATATCCGTGAACGATACCACATCACCGCTCCCCTTATTCTACTCTACGTTGGACGCATTGCCCCGGAAAAAGATATCGCTACACTCACGACTACCATGCAGCAGTTGCCCCAGGAAATGCAGTCCCGTGTACACTGGATCATCGTTGGCGACGGCCCATCTCTCCCGAAAATGCGTCTGCAATCCCCACCCAATGTCACCTTTACAGGTTATATGCATGGCGAAGAACTTGCTGTTATGTATGCTTCGGCAGATCTGTTTGTGTTTCCTTCCTCTACGGAGACATTTGGCAATGTGGTACTGGAAGCGATGGCTTCAGGACTCCCTGTGGTGGCGGCCAATGCTGGAGGTGTAAAGGATCTGGTATCCCACCACCGCAATGGTGTATTATTCGAGCCAGGTCAGGCTGATGCACTGATTCGGGAGATATGTCTCTGGGGAAATCACGTGAACCAATTGAGGATGATGGGACTGGAAGGCAGAGAGCTGGCTGAGCAGCGGTCGTGGGAGCATATTTTTGATACACTGATCGGGGATTATGAGGAAGCGATAGAACGTCGGAACAGACAAACGAAAAATCGAATTATTACAGCGTAGTTTTATGAAATCATCTTCTTCCAACAACCCATAACTACCGCCTCTGCCCTATGCAAAATTAAACCGGTTCGCTCGTTCAGGCTGCCATAGTATTTACACTCTGCTACGGTCAGCCTGAAACATGTTTCCAATATGCTTCATAACAAACCCTGCATCTTGGATCGGGTTGAGCTATTTACACGGTATGTAGAAACATAGAAGCCGAAGTTATTGAAATTATTTAGAGTATTTTGAATGATTGTATATATAGAAAAAGACATGACCTCATTGAACTGGATCATGCCTTTTATTGCAAACAATCTATTGGTTGAATTTACTGAACGGGACTTTGATATCTACAAACCCTTTAGCGTAGGGTGCAACCTCATAAGGGTGGAATCGGATGACGATACCTTTGTCATATAAAAAGAATTCAGATGTTTGATCAAGCTGAAAATCATAAATATTCTCTTCAAAAATAGAAACTCCTGCATTATACATGGCTAATAGACTGTTGGAGATTGATTTCTCCACCTTCTCCATCTGAGTATCGTCTTTGACATACTCGCTTAGCTTCAGTTCTTTCCCCGTTCTTAAATCATAGTTATATGATTTTGTCGCATCCATTCCATGTGCTCCGCCAGTGTACACATGATCTTCATATACCACAGATAACTTTTCTTTTGCATTGTATTTTACACTGGCCATGGTGATGTAGAAATATTTTTTGTTTGATTTCTTTTCTTCTTTGTCCAGGCGAGCTACTTTCACTGCGTGGAGTTTAAATGTCTTGTTCAGTTTATCCGTCACAGATTTATTTCCACCTGTTAGATGTATGTATGGCTGTCCTTTATAATATTGGACCTTCGTTTTCACTGTAATCGTGCTGCCTGCCTCTACATGACTACTCGGAAGAATGATAGCAATCAGTACAGTGATCAACAGGTAATTTATCCATCTCAATTTTTTTCTTTCCATTCTATATTTCAACATTATCGATTAACCCCCTTTGGCTCAAATGATATCGTTTCCTGCATTCTGTTCCATATTACCTGTGGAGTACCCTTTAGGTCTGTTCCGCTCTGAACGTTTCCAACCCAGATGTCCTCTGCTCCTGGGTGTTGTAAATAGTGCCTAAGCGTTGCTTTGATCAGAATAGACGAATGTAAGTCCAACACCTCATCCAGTGGTATCCAGAATAACTCGCCTTCATCCGAGGGCACAAAATGTCGATGCGTGGTCTCTCCGAAATATACAAACTGCTGCCAAATCTCACCACCGTTAACTTCCAACAGAATATATCGAAGCCGAAAGTGTTCGACATCCTCTTGCTTGAACCCGGTCTCTTCTTCAATCTCCCGATAGCTGGCGGTCATGGGTGTGTTCAGTTCCCCTTGTTCCAGATGCCCGCCAATGCCACCCCAAAATTCAAAATCAAATAGTCTGCTGCCCGCCTTCTTCATCATCAGCATGTCTGAGCCATTGCTCAAAAACGCTGTAGCCATCTGTCTAATCTCCATATGTATGTTCCTCGCTTTCCAAACTGGGATTATAGTAGTCTTTATTTATTTAAACTGAACTAAAGAATATTTACACTAGCCACTCCGATGACAGAACAACCTTCCGATCGCTGTTATCCCCAGATTTTTTGATTCCTTTCCTAAGGGGAAAATCCGGGGATAAAGGCGAGGTTCATGCTTCCGAAGTAGCTTTCTTTCAGAAAGCTTTTAGCTCCGCTTCTTTAGGTTATTTCTGTCCTCTACGTTTTGTGTAAATGTTATATTCAATTTATATAATCGTCTTCTACAGCAGTTTCTTCAGCTCACTTAGATGCTCAATCGTATGTAAAGGACTAGTCGTAATCCTGTCCTGCCACGGCTGGTTGACCTTCATCCAGATGGTGCTCATGCCTACGCTTGCCGCTCCCTCAATATCGTTCACCGGATGATCGCCAATGTAGATGCATTGCTCTGGGCTTAGACCGAAATGATCTAGCGCAAGCTGAAATATGCGTGGATCGGGCTTTTTGACTCCAGCCTCTTCTGAAACAATAATATGGTCGTAATCCTCCCGAATACCGAGTTGATCGATTTTCCCATACTGAATATGGGTCTGCCCATTGGTGATTAACCCGGTTTGATATTTCCCCCGAAGATGCTGAACGACTTCTCGCGCCTGTTCCATCAGAACTGAACTTCGCACATACTCTCTGCCATAGAACTCCATCAGTTCTGCATGTGGCGGATGTTCTGCCCAAGGCAGTTCATTCAACAACTCGTTGAACAGAAGGGGTTTGTCCTTATAACCATCCTGGTCGAGTTCAATAATTCGTTTACTTATATCTTCGGTTGACTCAAGGTGACCAAAATAGGCCTTGATTAAACGCTGCGTGAAGCCGTCAAAGGTCATCGTTCTGTTCAGAATTGTATTGTCCAAATCAAAAATAACGGCTTTAATATGATCCATCTTTCTTCTCCCCCAATTCCAGTACATGCGTTATCTTCTCCATACTCGTCACTTCTCTAAATCCCAAGTCGCGATAAAAAGATCCAGCAACCGGTTGATCCGTGTACAGAACCAGTCGAGCGTAATGATTTTCCGCTTTTTGAATAACCGCATCCATCAACCTGCGCCCAACCCCATGTCTTCGAAATTCTCTCATCACATAAAGCCTGCGAATTCTTCCTGTATCAGTCACTTCAGAATAAGGATCTCTGTTCAGACCGCAGATCCCAACCACCTTATCGTGCACTCTGCATTCAAAAAGCGCTTCATCTTCTTGCTCGAATGTATTGATTCCTGTCTCATATTCATGGATTAATCGCTCGATATGTCTGAACCCCTCACTGGAGCTTTCGACCAGCATCGCCACTAAATCGTCATGATTCCACACCGATATCTCCTGTATCTGCATGGTGTAACCGCCTCCATCATTTTAAATCAATGGTACACATGCAAACCCAACCATACATTGAATGATGGCCGGGTTTATCTTGTACAGCTCATTATCATTTTTTCTTTTTGTGATAGTGATAACCCGTGCACAGACCCTTTTGTTTGGATTTGGCTGAACAGTTATGTCCACCGTTCTTATCCAGTCTGCCTGGATGAGCATAAGCGGAAGAGGATACACCAACAAGTACGACAAGAGACAGGATTACAATAACAACCTTTTTCATAAGTCACCCTTCGATCAACACCCTATGCTTTAGGGCTTAATACGTGCTATATCATTCTACATGATAATCCACAATTTGGATATCCTTCATCTTTTTAGCCGATCCATTCTCATAAAATCTTAAATTGCTTCAATGCATGGGTGACCCCATCTTCACTTGCCCGCAGGGTGACATAATCAGCGCTTTGTTTAATCCGTTCTCCGCCATTTCCCATCGCAATTCCGATTCCCGCATACACTAGCAGATCCACGTCATTCTCCCCATCGCCAAAGGCCATTGTATCCTCTCTGGATATCTTCAGGTAGTCGAGAACTTTCTCTGCGGCTATAGATTTGCTGACTTCGCTCGCTTCCAGCACATTCACTACATACGGATGGAATCTCACGAATCGTAAGGAAGGAAATCTGGATTGGAATTTCTCCGTCTCCGCTTCATCCGCATATAAACAAATGCAATATACGTCCTGTTCCAACGTGCTGATTTTCTGCGGGGAATTCATGAGTCCAAGTGTATCTCTTAACGCCTCAGTAACACGACCATCTGCTGTACACAACCCGTTTGTCTCAAATGACTCTGTAAAATATGAAATACTGTGCCCATGCAACTCGGCAAACTCACTGAATGCTCTAACCATCTGTGCTGAAAGTACAGACTTATGTATCACTTCATCACCTGCTTTGATCAATGCCCCATTAGCCGAAATGATTGTATCGATTCCGAGATTTCTGAATTCTTCGCATAAATTATAGGGCCTGCCTGTGACGAGTACGACTTGAACGCCTTTACGAATCAATTCCCGGATCGACTCAGCTGTACGCGGTGATAAACTCCGATCTATTTGGCTCAGCAACGTACCGTCCACATCAAAGAATACAGCTCTAATCAAAATGTACTTCCTCCTCTGTCTTCAATTAAAAAGAGCAAGCACAGAATAACCTTGTGTGGTCTTCCTGCACTTGCTCTTGCAATTAACGGGTCTGAACATCTTGGGTACGACCCATGTACCATGATTGAAATGATTTGGCCGTATCCAGGGAAATGTCATGTGCCCGATGATGCAGTACTGGCTTGGCGCGGTTTACCGTATGAATGGAAGCCACACCGAACCAACGCTGTAACACATTACGGGTGATCTGCACTTCGATGACTTTCTCACGTTTGGAGACGAAGAGGGTTGAAGTGAGCGCCCCGGTTCGAAGTTGAATGAAATTCTGATGCAGAATGTATCGGGTATGGAAAAAGTCCATCACTCTGCATGTTGCAATCCACACGAGCAGAATCGCGGAAATCATCCACCAGGCATGTTTCTGCCCAAACACCAATGGTTTGAAATACCACAATAAACCCGTGATCATGATCCATCCCCAACTTGGTTTGAGCAGGCGCAGCCATAGTGATATTCGTGGAAGTTTTTCCATCTCTTGCGTAACCCGATAGGATGGCAGGATCTCCTCAATCAGGGTATAGGCTTGCTTCACAGGCAAGAAGGGATAGAGCGAGTTCACTTCCTGCTCGGATTCTCCCAGACTACCTGCAGTGGTCAGTTCTACTTCCGCCAGTCCAAGCAGCCTTTTCATCGATGACTGTGTAATTTTGATGGCCTGGACTCGCTCTTTCAAGATTGAAAATGACGTTTGCTCCATCATGCCCTTCGAGATATAGATCCGTTTGGCATCCGAGGTGATCTGGAAATTTCCATACTTTACGAAGGTTCTGACTATGCCCAGAGCAATAGATATGATCAATAAAACTAAAATCATCAAACCGGCAATCCACCAGGAATCAAGCCAGGTTAATAACAAACTTTCCGTTACTTCTTCATCAGGGAAGAAGTCCTTCACCCAGGAATAGAGCGTAGCCAGAACCGGAATCAGTACGAGAAAACTAAGCGAGGTAAAGGATGCTTTGAATATGTCCTTGCGGGTGGAATGATAATGAACAACCCGTTCCTGTTTTTCTTTTGCAGGTAGAGACATGACTTCATCAGTTATAACAAGTTCGGATTGCGCCTCTCCCTCTTCCATAACCTGAACTGCATCCAACGTATCATGTTCCTCTGTTGCTCCTGCTGTTTCTGCTTCTTCAGCCATATGACCTGCTACAATCTTCTCCAGCTGTTCCGCTTCGGAAAGTGAAACAACGTGTAACTGAAAGGTAGCATCTTCTCCCTTAATCCCGGTCTCGAATCGGATCGACGTCACGCGGAACAACCGATGAAACAACGTCGTATGTCGGTTCACGTTCTGGACCTTGGTATACGGTATCGTTCTTCGAGTACGGTTGAACACACCACTGTAGATGTGAAAGGCCTTAACGTCTGCTGTATAACGAGAAGTAAACCACTTCCAGATGATTGACACGATGCCGATGGAAACACCTGCATAAAAGGCGATCCTTCCATAGAAAAGCCATTGGGACTCTGAGCCCTGACGGAAAACAAACAAAAACAGGACGATGGCGAACGAATTCTTCACCAATTTCCAAAGACTCCACAGCATCGTTAATGGATGATGTCGCTTCATATCGATCATTCATCCACCTCATTAATCCGCGCATAGGACGCAATCTGATGACGGAGTGCAAGCGCGACTTCCTCTGGCAAGGCCGGGATTTCATGCGATGAACCCATCGTGCCAACCGATACGGAATAGAGTCCATATTTTCGCATCAGAGGTCCCTGATTGGTCGTAACGGATTGCACTTTCGCCATGGGGATGATCTGATGTACCTTGGTTAGCGCCCCACGCTTCAGTTGCAGGAACTCCTCATTCACATCATAGAACCAATGCTTGTATAACCATGACGGCTGGATGAAAATATCCCACACCGCATAAAGCACCGATATGGCTGTAACGCCCCACAAAATCCAACCAATCCACGTCTTCCATCCATAGATGGAGTCGAGTATTAACAGTACGGCAAGGATCAGGAAACCTATTACATTCCATATGATGGCGCTAATTCTCCACAAGTTTACCGCATGAGGGGACAGCCGTTGCTCGGGTGTATTCCACTGGATTGACATTTGTTCACTCCTTTTGTCCTCGGGTACATAAAAACACACATGATACAATGTACGAACAATCGTTCACGATCGATGCAAAAAGATAAAGAGATGACCCCTATCCAATACAGGTCGTCATCTCTTTTGTTCATTTCATTTTACTATAAAATTCTGTACTTCACATAACCAAACCATATGGTCAGTTCCTTCGCCCCAGTAGTTGTTCGCCACCACATAGGGTTCACCGAATTTCC
Organism: Paenibacillus amylolyticus; assembly: GCF_047302515.1. Classification (GTDB taxonomy): domain Bacteria; phylum Bacillota; class Bacilli; order Paenibacillales; family Paenibacillaceae; genus Paenibacillus; species Paenibacillus amylolyticus_G. The sequence goes on from NZ_CP168019.1 coordinate 4,110,432, forward strand.
GTTGCCACTTCTTCTGTGCGATCTGGTAACCGCTATCTAGACAGAATTGCTGAATTCCCAGCCGTTGCAGTTCAGTAACCAGTGCGAGAATGAGCGCCGAACCAACCCCCTGTCCTTGTACTTCGGACAACACATACAGGCTACCCAGTTCTCCGATACCGTTCAGCCGGCCCTCTGTACATTCTCGAATCTCCTTACCACACGGTCCATACGAGATTGTGCCTACAATAACATCTCCCATTTTGGCGACGAGGAAAAACACACTTGCTTTGATGTTTTCCTTTGCTTGCAATGCCATGTGAATCATCGCTTTTTTATGGGCTATTTCCTCCTGAATATCAACCAGTAGCGAGCCTATTCCCTCCTGTTCGAATGCTGCCGGGATCGTTGTCTCGAATACCCGATACGCTCCCTCTGCATCTGATCGTGTCAAAGGTTCAATGGTAATTTTGTCATCCACAGGTTCTTCTCCGTTCCATATACCTTCTTAATCTGTACGTCTCTGAATCAGTCTTCTTAGTTGATTCGCATCTTCAAGAGGAATGCTATATCCAGTATGCGTGTCTTCCTCGTTTACTAACAAGCCTTGCATCTTGGGATCCGTTCCCAATGAAAAATCATACCGTGTAACCGAACCATCTGCATTATTAATACTCATCTTGTACTGCGTACCATAATCAATAATACCCGGCATACGCTCTGCCTTATGTATGGCTTTCATCATGATTCGAATCTCGTCAGGTCGATCAAACTCAACATCTTGGCATGGTTCCGAGGCGAGGTTGGGATTACACGTTAAAGTGATCAGTACAGGAAGCCCTTCTTCCGCGTTCGATTCATTCGGTTGACTGCACCCTGCAATGAACGTGGCAATGACGACTACGAGCAACACTCCTACATATCTCACCATACTGCGTGCCCCCTGACTTCGTGTTAAATAAACTAGTAATGAGTAGAGAAGTAATAAATACAGTATATAATGACTCAACTGCACTAACTAACTATCTATATTCATATCAAGTTACGTAATTCCGGGTCCCATGAAGACAACATAGAGATCAGTCGCTCTATGGTCTCTTCCACAAATACCTGAACTCTCTCACCCGTGATGAACTCAGGAGTAATTCCCGGTTCTTCCCCATTAAGAAAAGAAAACGTGTGGTCCCGCCAGCGTACAATCTCATCAGCAGTTAAACGACCCGTCATGTCATAACCTGGTGAACTGTTGAGCACCTGCCATACCTCTTCGCTCCAACTTGAACCTTGATAGAGATTAAAATCGATCTGGTCCGTCTCCTGGTAATATAAATGCGACAGTTCTTCCTTGGACCTACTAATGCCTGTATGTTGATCTACCTTGTTGACCCGTTCGACGAATTCAGGATGCACACTTCGGAACCAGTAATAGTCTGTCAGCACATGCATAAAGTATCCTCGCACAAACCACTTCCATCCTTCATCGGTAAGTTGTTGCATATAGCTTGAGTAGAAATATTTCAGTTCATCAACATAATCTCCATAATCTTTCGGGTTAAAATGGGTGTATTCCTTATCATCTCTAATTGTACCTTCGCGCATATGTATGGAATCCGGGGCGATATTCCCCAGATAGAATGAACCTCGATCAGCCTGCATTTGCAGCGAGTCTGCAATCAGATTAGCAATATTGAGATGAACCATAGGTAACGGCATAGAGTTAATCTCCTTTTATCGGGAAGTATTCTACTATACTTAGAAAAAGAAACGATATAACCTACTGGTGCAACGCAGATCACGCGAATAGTGAGACTTCGCTAGGTTCCACCTTTTTTCACCGTAGATGCGTGATTATCCCTGAATTCTCTCCACTTGCATGCGGTCAAACAGCTGCTCCAGATCCGTATGGTACTCCGGGTGCTCCTTCACAAGCAGACTAATGTATTCCGACCCACACTCATAGAATACCAGACGATTAAACGGAGCTGTATCTCCAAAATGATTGCTTTCCTGTCCAAATTTTGCCCGAATCAGATTCTCAATATAACGCGCGTAACCCTCGTTCCACTCCAACCAGCTCCAGTACTCGGCTTGCTCTTCATTTAATGAAGTGAACAACGCCTTTCTAGCTGTGTGTACTAGTGTCAGGTCTTTACTCTTCAAAGCAGACAACAATGAGTTAATCCGTTCCACAACGACTTCATCTTCATACGGAAACTCATAATCCAGTTCCCATGTTACGCGCTTCAGTTCGTCCATTTTATGCTTAATCTTGAGACGGTTGACGATCCGTTCATCATATTTCTCATATACATAACAATGAACATATTCGTGGAACAGATAGACTTTCTGCTCCAGATCTTTGAACGCTGTATCCGTTACAATCGCACACATTCGTCCGTCCATATGGTGCACCGGCATAGCAGCAAGGCATTCATCTGGAATATATAAATCGTCCGGTACCGTCTTCACCCACTCATATTGCTGTGTTTTGGACGAATAATCATAGATATATAATAAAGCTTCATAGGCTACAACCACTGGATAATGTTCTGCAAACAAAGGATGTAGGCTAACCAAGTCTTTCTGAAGCTCGTTTAACTCGTTAATTTGCTCTAAAAAAGCATCCATATCATTAACCTCTCTTTACTGGATTGATGCGTTAATCATACTAGAATAGAAAAGATAAAACACTGAGAGAAAAATGATAATTCTGTTCGAGTATGAGATGGTGAACGTTAGAAGCGCTCTCCGCGTTTCTCATACAGGTAGATATCCAGTGCCTGAATCCCACGTCGGGCTAGCTTAATAAACAGGATCAGCGCATACACGCCCAGTCCATATAACAACACATTAATCAACATTAGAAATATCGTAATCATAATTGTTATTCCTCCTATTAGACCCTTTTAAATGTTCACTCCCTATTCTAGCATATTTTTCCTCAGTTAACTTTTGGGTAGATGTGAGAGTCGCTTAGCGTACTTATTGGTTGAAAAACGAAAAAATCTCCCAGACCCGTATGTTAAAGGTGGAAGATTTTTTATCCGGTATACAGTTTCCTAAGTTCGCTCACCACTGACTATATGCCAATGTTGATGCTTGGAGTCTTGATAACTGCCCAAGTTAGTTACAATCTTCGACGAGCCTGTCTGTTCCACCATGTCAGCAGCAATCTTTTTAATGACACGCATCATCTCCAATAAAAGTTCATCATTATTCTCTGCTTCTTGGGAAATGAATGACTGGATATGAATCTTGGGAATCACCACGATATGGTGTTCGTAGTATGGACGGGTATGGTGATAGGCTAGTACTTGATTTGTTTCCCAAACAATATTTACTTTTGTTTTACCACTGAGCACTTCATCACAATAAAAATCCTCCGTCATCATGCTCCTCCTTCTTCAAAATACATACGTTTAAACGTATCCTTATGATTTGGTCAAGATTCCCTGATCCACGGATTTCTGAATAAGCTGCTGCGCATACTCCCACAATGTTTCGGAACCGTTCGCAATCTCACGGTTTCTGTTTAATATCTGATCACTGGTAATGTTATATTTCTGCCACGTATCTCCCTCATTCTGATGATTATGGATCAGAGGCTGCAACCGATCGAGAGATGAGGCAAATTGTGCTTCAGGCGTCTGCTTTGCTTCAAACTCTAACCATAACTGGAGTAGTTCTTCAGCCTGTTCCTTAGGCAACATACCAAACAGCCGATGAGCCGCTTGGAGTTCACGATCATATTTATCCGTATTCCCCACCGTATCGTAGGCAAAAGTATCTCCCGCATCAATCTCAACCAGATCATGAACGAGAAGCATCTTAATGACTTTGAGGATATCCACATCCTTGTTGGCATGACTCTGCAAAACCAAGGCCATCATCGCCAGATGCCAGGAATGCTCCGCATCATTTTCAAGTCTCTCACCATGCATAATTCTCGTTTTTCGTTCAATCGTTTTGAGTTTATCAATCTCAATAAGAAATTGAATCTGATCCTGTAATGATTCGCTCACAGCACATCCTCCTTCAGATCCATCTACGAGGATAGATCATACCAGTAAACTCTATAGTTAAAATCCAGTGACATGCCAACACCCTGTGCCAGACGGATTGAGCCCGCATTGTCCGGTGAACAATCCCAATATGGATGTATACCTACACGACCGCATTCTTCTACAAAAGCTTTTGCCACCATCGTACCATAATTTCTTCTTCTGTAGACTTCAACCGTTTCAATATCAACCGCATGTGTCTGATCTGCAATAAATGCCGAAAGGCAAACACTCGCGATATCATCGTTATGCACTGCAATGTAGCCACAGCCATGCTGTAAAAAATCATCTATTGTCGTCCAGAAGTGAGAGATTTTATCCATAAGAAAAGGAAAATTGTTATAGCTTTTCTCTTCTAATAGTACTTCATCTATCCTGAGAATTTTGACTTTCTCGTCCTGTGAAGCACATATGTCGAGAGGTACTTGCTGACTTATCGAATTTGGATTCAACTTGAATACATGCTGAATATCACTGGAGATATCTCTTTTCCCGGAGATGTGCCGAAGAACATCTTCCCAGGCTTCATCCACCACACCAATTTCAACAGCATGCATATGTAAGTCCAATAACTCAGGTTCAATACGTTCCCACATGTACTCTTTCAATTCATTCAGAAAGGGCTCACTTCGAGAGTCGCCGATCAACTGAAAACCAGATTGTCCATGTACCCAAATTAGAGCTGCTGTGATATTCTCTGCATCATCTACATATATCCGTCCCGGGTTCAAGCCAGACGCCACCGCCTTGACTTCAATATTCTTACACGAGTCCGTGAGATGTTTTACTTTGTGGAAATCATGTTTATTAATCTCGGTAATCATAGGTTCATTCCTCCCGAATTCAAAACAAAGCCATAAAACGTGTGTAACCTCTATCAAATCTTATATTCATAGATTCTCGTCTCTTCATCATCGAGCAGATATCCTTTACCGATATAGGCCCAGTTATTTTTTTCATAATAATCAGTCAGATCAGTACACAAATACAGCTTGTCATACCCTTTTGCTTTCACCTCATTCATCGCATGGGTCTGAAGTTGTCCACCCAGGTTTCGGCCCCGATATTCTGGATCAACATGAAGACACGCAAACCAGGGAAAGAGATCCTGCCTGCTATTCAGATCGCTTCGCAACAAAGCGTACCCACCGATAATTCGGTCTCCGTCCAACATCACGTAAAATCTCGGCACATCGCTCTCTGTATCCACAGAACGCTCTATACAATCCCGATAGAAATGGAAGCTTGATTCCGAGCCCCATTGTTTCCAGAAATACTGTACTGCTTCTTGCAGCACGTCCGGCTTCTGCCGAGTATCAAAAATTTGCAAAATGTTCATCTCCCTTCACGCTTTTTGCTTCCGTATAGGATCAAATGTCCAATTCAACGTTCAGTTCACGCACAAAAACAGCTGTCCCCTTCATTCTGACATCCATATCCTCACCATCCCGAATCACACTCACTTGAACCTTTCCATCTCTTCCAATCTCATGCCCTTGCTCTACCACAAACTGTACCTCATCAATTTCCGGTTTCACATACGTTAGATAATAGGCACCCATTACCCCGGAGGCTGTTCCAGTCACTGGATCTTCTGTAGTACCTGAGTACGGTGAAGAGAAATGTCTGGCATGCATCATCGCATCGGAATCACGGGTTTCAAAACAAAAGGGGTGTAGGGAAGCTTTGGGATTATCAATTAAAATTCCTGGGAACAGGGAAGAATCCGGTTTCATTTTCATAAAGGAGTTCAGTTCACGAATCGGGATTAATAACGTCCAGGCTCCCGTACTTCCATAAACGATTGGAGTTGAAAGGTCAACCTCATCCAGAGTGAGATTGATGGCGCTTACCAGCTTCTCGATATCCCCCTGGAACGGTATAAACTGCGGCTGATCCTGTTTCATTTCCATGTAAATGGTGTCGGCATTGCACTCAAATCGTATGGGTAATGTACCTACATTGGTTTCAATCGTGATTAACTCTTTGTCACTTAACATCCCACGCGTCTTCAATCCATACAGTGATGCCATTGTGGCATGACCACACAGATTAATCTCATGGCCCGGCGTAAAATAACGTAATCTGACGTCAGCTACTTCAGAATTCAACACAAATACTGTCTCATTAAAACCAACCTTATAAGCGATCTGCTGCATCTCCGTCTCACTGAAATGATCAGCATCAAAAACCACTCCTGCCGGGTTACCTTGACCCGGAACGGTAGAGAAAGCATCATAATGATAAACCGTAATTCTCCCCATGGTTATAACCACCCTTGCCCTAATTTACGAGAAACACAACAGAACCAACGTAGTCATCTTATTTCCTCCCGTACCTATTAGACTGACTTAAATTCTCTATCCAAAATCGAGAAAAAGTACTGGTCTGTCCACTGATTGTTCCACCATAGTTCTTCCTGGTAGACGGCCTCCCGTGTCATACCCACATGCTTCATCAGTGCTGCTGAGCGAACGTTTTGTGAATTGCACATACCGACGACCTTATGAGCTTGTAACTCTTGAAACGAAAATTGTAACAAAAGACGTGTAGCCTCGCTCCCATATCCGTTGCCTGCGTATTCTTGAAGCACACCGTATCCAAGTTCCCAGCTTTTTCGGTAATCCACATAACTCCACATTTGAACAATACCAATGGGTGTATCTTCCGGATCATTCAAGCGGCGTATAACAAAATCATAGGCATACGGTTTCTCATCTGCGACAGCAAAATGGCTGCCATATTTCTCACGGACCTTTTCCTCATCCGTTTCAACAGTTTCCTCAAAGCTCCATATATTTGTGTCACATTCAAGTTGACATATGAAGTCGAGGTCCTGCTCTGTGACCGTTGTTATTCTTACCTTCTCTCCCACGAATTCCATGTGGATTCATCTCCTTTCTGTAAGGATCATTCCTTTTCCCCATAGTCCTTTAACAATATCGACCTGATAGTTTGACTTAATCACTTTGCCCTCAGTGACTGCTGACCACAATCTCTTACTATCTTCATGAACCATACTAGAGTTCTTATAAAATAACTTAACCGTGTTAATGGCATATCTTTTATTTAACGAGTTCTCTCTATGATTATATCTCCCTTGGGGAATAACTCTGACATAACCATCCTCACACAGACCTAGAAAAGCAGTTCTGGGGCAGCCTTTCCGTTGTCCCCAACTTCCCTCACCGAACAACTCTCCAGTTGCAAAACTCCAAGCCTCAACTGGGTTAACAAATTTCTTGGTCTCTACGTAATGAACTGCATTAATAGCGGCTTGAACATATTTGTTTTGAGACATACCAACATCCCCTTTATAAAAAAGATCATTGCTTCGGAATCTCCCACTCTGTATCAAGCAAACCTCTACCAATATTCCATTTGGCGAGCAATGCTCTCTGTTTATTTTCCAGATCAAGGTATGGTGCTGCAACGCAGGATAATGTGTCAAACATATGGATAAAATGAGGCCCTTCCTTAAAACGTCGAAGCCCTCCATATTCTTCATCATCCGCTGCCCATACAATCTTTTTAATCCCCGACATTAATATGGTACAAGAGCACATAGGACAAGGTTCACAGGTAGTATAAAGCGTCAAGTCTTTCTTCTTCGAGAATTTCTTCTTCTCTACATCCAGCAAATGTTTTCCTGCCCGACGAATGGCATCCACCTCAGCATGTGCGGTGGGGTCGCAATCCGAGAAAACTCGGTTCCTGCCTTTACTCACGACAATCCCATCCACATCCACGATTATCGCACCAATCGGATACGTTCCTTCAATAAGTGATTGTTCTGCTTCTTCCAGAGCCAAAGTTAAATATTCATAATCCGATAACTTCATTGAAAGTCCCCCTGAGTACAGTTATAGTCGCTTATAAAGCAACTTCCTTGTGTTAATGTGTAGTAAAAGTGATTGATGGGATCTCCTTAGATCGTTAAAAGTTCCTGATCGTGTACTGCTCTGCTTCACCAAGAAAATCACTTTTGGTTAACTCTTTTTCTCCGAGTAATATCCTGTAGTTCGATATCGTACCGTCATGTGAAATGATAAACGTATTGCCGCTCTGTTGCCTGCACCATTCAAGAAGCTTTTCAGCTAATATCTGGAACCGATGTGCATCCATTTGATTAATACTTTCTTCCCAATAATCGAACCCCAATTCAACGATTCTTATGTCAGTATACTGATGACTGAGCTCTTCCTTGGAATAGATCTGATCACAGACGAAAGGAACAATCTCTGGATTCTGAGGAAACATTCTTGGGCCAACCAGCAGGCTGAAGAACGCAAGATTTTTGTTAGGGGTTAGAAGGAGTGCTGTTTCGATCGTACGTTTCGTTGGACTAACCAAAATGACGTCTTCAGGCGCAAAAACCACTTGTTTACGCAACGCTATGACTTGACTTTTTCCCAATTCAGTGAGGCCAGGATGCAGACAATTTAATTGGTTTGGATAATCCATCAAGTGTTCGCCATGACCATGACGAATAAATGTAATGTCCATAGGTACCTATTCCTCTATTTCTGAATGAAGTGTTTGATGCCTTTTGCATCAAGAAGGTTACTCAGTTCCTTTTTCAAAAACACAGGATATACTTCCATCCGCTCCAGTTGGTCCAAGGAAAACCATTGGAAAGTTAACTTACCGTTATCTTCTAAACCTTTGAATTCGGTTTCACTATATAGCTTATGGGCTTCCGGCAATGTGATGAGATAATAAAAGCCAACTTCATGATACTTCAGACCATCATATTCAAAGAAATCTTCACTAACATATGCGAGCCTTTGCGCTTCTACATGAACACCCAGTTCCTCCATCATCTCTCGCACAATAGCCGCTTCTGTTGTCTCGTTTAATTTCACCCGACCTCCGGGCAGATTCCAGAAATCATCCTGTTCAGTCGTATGCAAAAGAACTCTTCCCGCATCCATCACAATACCTGCCACACGGAAGTTGAATTTGTTGTTATTTTGTTCATACGATACATTATTGTTATCTGCAGTGGTCATCTCGCTGACCACCCATCAGCAAATCCGTCCATGAATCCCATGATGAATGAGGGAATGATGAGTACGAGCAATAAAATTAAACTGGCTATGCCCCATCTAAGAATTACTTTCCGTTTGCTTCGAACACCTATAATAATTAAGATTGCGGTTGTTGCAATTAAGGCTACTCCATAAAATGTCATAAAACTGACCTCCGGTATGTATTCGTATTTCATTAAGGTTACTGCAGAATCTTTTCTAGCTTGTGCCTACAAACCTCGCGGTCATAATCCGAATTATCCAGCCATACCTTATCCATTTGCAGTAACCCATAGATTTCGGACTCCAGCTTCTTTCTTTCCTGCAAAACCTGTACCGTACCCTTAACACCCTGATGACCCTGTGCATGCCCCAAACCCTGGTTCGTATAATAATTAATGAATCCCTCTGACCATTCTTTTGGTCTTTCACTAACCGCCTTATTAAAGGTATAGGATACATCTTTCTGGTCGATATAGATGAGAAGCGGATTCAGAGCATGAATGATACGCCCCAGTTCCAATACATACTGCACGTTCTGCTCTTTGGATTGATTGCATTTTACGAGACCCATGGTTAGTGGATTCTGGATAAAACAACACTCAAATATCGTGATGCAGTCATCCTTCGTGCTTAACACATTTTGGGTGAAATCTTGCCACTTCTCGGTGATCAGCTTAACATTTTGCTCAAAAGGAATTTCGTAAATATCTCGGCTGAAAATATTCTTTACAATGTGAACGGGCAGATCTATTCCCCACTGTTCTTTCATCTTACGATAAGGAATCAGGAAACCTTGATCATGAGCAATCGCATTGCTTTCCAGAATCTCTCTGTATTCTTCATGTGTTTTCAATAAAGCCTCGAAGTCTCCAGCATAATAAAAAGATACGCCTTCGTAATCAGCAGGGTGATCCAAGTCCCCTTCTTGAAATAGTTGTACCGTCTTGCCTTGTTCTATCAAAATTTCGGATACCATTTTGGCAACCGTCGACTTGCCTGAACCCGGTAATCCTTCAATGAGTATTAATCGCCCAGCCATCATTACATCATCCTTTAGGTTGTATAAAATTTTCAGCTCCATGATCAAGACAGTGTTCTACTGTGCTTAATCAATGTCTGCAAAAATCCATTGCGCGTTATCGCCATCTTCTTTCTTTTTCCAAAACACCATCGTATTGCTATACTCTTCGTCGTTCTCATTTAACTCATTAACTATCACCAATGCCTGATAGAGCTTCCTTTGCTCCTGTATAGTTATGTCGCTCATGGAAGTAACCTTTAGAACTTTGTATCTTCCCATGCCCGATATAGGAGATTCAGGATCAATCAAACTCATATATGCTTTTTCATCCTTTTCGTATAAATAACGCATACGGGCATTCATAAGTTTGACTATTTCCAATTTGTCACCGGTATAGTTTGTTTCATCGAGATACTCTGGTGGGATGTCTTCCTTCTCATGGGATGTCGATATTTCTTCATCCTGTTGTGTCTCTTTTGCTGTGACACTTTGAGCCGAGGAATCTATTGATTGTTGTGCATCTTCAGTGTTTTCCTGGTTCTGACAGGCCACTAGAAGTAGAAATAATAATGAAACTACGGTTAACTTTTTCATAGTCAGCCCTCCATTCAATCATGGATAATACTCCCCTGGTAAAGACCTTAAATGCCTTTAATTTAAAATAGAGACTTCCTATGTATGTAAAATTTTCTCTCAAGGTACATCATAACCCATAATGTGGAATTTGCGAATAAACGAAGTTAACCATCTCTGTTTCTATCGCATTTCGCGCAAAAAACCACGCTTCTCTGCACGAGTTACATCATGCAAAGCGCGTGGTTATCAGCAGAACTTTCACTCAACTTTTGTAACTGTCCACAATCAATCTACCTATCTATCAAATAACATATTCATTATGCCGACCGCTTCAATCTGGACCTCTTTTTCTTCATTATCCGAGAAAAGGTAACTATATGTTGAAAAGATTCCCATATGCAGTATATGTCCACCTTTATAATGAAGCGTCTTTTCTTCACCGTCGATCGTCTGCGTAAACGTCCTACCTTCATTCACATCATACGAAGAATGGATGTCATGTTCACTTGCGAGCCACGCAACAAAATCTTCTTCGTTTGGATTGGTCATTACTAGAATAACGAGCAGAACAACAAGAACAACAATGCCCGTTCTTAGTCCTGCGCCCTTCTTGCCACCATGCTGTGTGTTTTCACCCTTCATCCCGTTCACCCCGTTTCTTGAACAGTAATCTCTACGTTCTTCGCCAAAACCCAACCACTCAATCCATACGAGGATGAGATCACCATATACTTGTATTTCTCCTCGATCAGCCGGATTTGCAATTCGTCATAGGAATCATAACTGACAGGCCAACCATAGCCCTTCCCCGACTATAAGGGATAAAATGCTCTATATCCCACTCATCCAGATCCAAAATAATGCTGCCATGCAGCGGTGTATCAAACGCATGGGCCATTACACCAGAGAATAAGACATCCATATTTTTCGGTACAGCATGACTTGAACGAGTGCGCATCCTGATTCTTTTGTTCTCTAAATCAACTTCGTAACTTAATATGATGTTGTCATGCAAACTTGGCAGTTCCTCCTCATTCATACTTGTTCTCCTTACCTACTTGAGAATGTTATTTAACTCTTCCGCTTTTTTCCTGCTATCCATTCTAGCATAAAAATAAAAAGCGATGACGTGCAGCACGATAGATAACAACCACATGCCGGGGAACCAGGGAGCGATGAATTGGAACATGTCTACTGAGAATAACCATATCATCGCCATACCTCCTGCAATATTGAATGTGGAAGAAATGACGATATTCCATATCGGTTTTAACGTAAAATAGTTCCACAGTATGTTATACATCATTCCAAACAACACAGCTGCAATAAAAGCAATACCCGCTATGTTCCATAAATAGGACATCTGAATGGGCAGATCACCAAAGAATATTGTAGCCAAGAGCGTGATCCATAGCGTCATTATAGTGAATACTTGAAAAAAAGAATGTCTAAGTTGAGTAATCATGATAATTTCCCCCTAAAGTTTTTAATATAAAATCGGCTGACGAAGTAACTGGAGCTATCACTCAGGTCTACCTTAATTCGAGCATGGTCTGTTGCAGAGAATGAAGTGATATACCGCGTATTGATGATCGTTTGATTATTGATTTTTACAAAATGAAGGTCATCCAGATCCTCTTCTACAAATTTCAGACGTTTATGAAGCAAGTACCTCTCACCTGAGATCACCCGGACACAGCACATCCGATCCTCTGATTCAAAGGCAACCACCGAGCTCAATTGGATCTGTATATTGCGATTATTCTTGACATGGATGACCGTTAATTGAGTTTCCGATTCGCAGATTGCCTTCTGAATACGGTCCCACTTCGACTTCTCTGCCGGATGTGTTATGACCTTGGCTAACCTTTTTTCAACTGCCGTGTCCTCTTCAAAAATGACTTTCATGTGTTTCCCCTCCTCTCACAACTCATACTACAAGCATAGTTACGACAATCCCACTGTATTGCGTTTTGTTGCAGGATTTTGCAAGTTTGTTGCATCAGCACTACATAGATACGAAAAAGAACCACTCCATGGGAGCAGTTCTTCTATTATAAGGAGGTGCTACGTTAACCTTACTCAATCTCCAGATACATCTCCTGATTTTGCAGGATTATCTTATTCATATGTGCAATAGCTGCTTGCGCCACGGTCTGATAGGTCGCATATAACGCCTCTGTTCTCTGAAGCAAAATCGGGTCCTTATCCAGATCCGTTGCTAACACCTCACGCCACTCTTCACCCACTCTGTTTTTGTCCGTAATCAGGCATTCAATCTGTTCAAGTACATTCACCATTTCATCTAAATGAAAAAAGCGCATCCCATTTTCTATTCCATTCCAACTCTTGATCTCAATGATGTTATATGCCGAAAACCAATAAAATTCTGCCAGACTCTTCGTGTGATTGTGATAGGAATAGAACAGAAATAAAGCTTGTTGCCCTTCGTGTAACTGTCGGTATATCTCTGTTTTGGCTGCCATATCTCTGCCACGTACCGAAACAAGCATCGGTTCAATACACAGCCAGCTAAGTTGTTTTGAATATATATCTTCTGGTAGAAGTTTAGCCTTCATAACATGCTCCTTTCTTGTCACCACTTTAAGGATTCTCTGGTGCTTCCACTGCCGGGTCATTCTTTCTGCCCATTCTGCGTCTGGATGTCTCCATCTTCCCTGTCGAAGGCACATGTTCAGACGCTTTAGCTAATCCGAACTTGGGCATGTTGGCGTATACGGTCTCGAAGGAACCTGTCTGAGCCTTGTATGTTTCATGATAGATTCCTACTGTTCCGTCAGTACCAATGGATCTGTTGAATTTTTTCCAAGCTTCCAAGTGTAATCCGCCCCGTGCGTATTTCTCCAATTCATCGTAAGAGCGCCAGTATTGTAGTAACGTCACCCCGCGCCAGCTTATAAAATATTCTGTACTCAGAAAACCGGTCTCTGGATTCATATATAATTCTTTAATCATCGGACCCATGGACTTAAAGACAGGCAGCCATTTATGTATAGCCCACAGACGATTGATCCTCATGCCGATAATAAAAACAACAAATTCTTCCTCAATCTGAGCTGAATATCTTCCCTTATGAATGTTCGCCATGTCAATTCTCCTTCTCGTCAAACATGTACCTGGGTTCAATAAACTTGATCTTACTGGCAATATTAAAAGCTTGGCTTGTCGTCACACCCTTCTTAATTATATGACCCGCACTATCAAATAATCGGACGTTAGTCCATATTAATTCTAGTGATTTAGCACTCTTATCTGCTTCTTTTCGATCTTCATGGCTCCATTGCCATCCTCCTTTATGTGATTCTATTATGCAAGATTAATTGCTGGCCATGGATGCCCATCTTTCGAACGCCTCTGTCGAGAAAACCCAATTTCAGATATAACTGCTGTGCCGCAATATTTCTTTCATTTACAGCCAAAATAATCTCATCAATCTCCCGATAGCGATGGAGAACGAATTCAGGCAATGCCTTCATTGCTGCCTTCGCATACCCATTTCCTTGTTGTTCCATCGAAATGGATAGAGCGCGTATCAGTATGGTATTGAGATGCATCTTTATCTTCAACGTATTCAGAATTTTTATGTAATATAAAGAATCCAACAGGTTTCTCTTCATGAAGGATAACCATCGGGTCTTTGTCCGGATTTTGTATAGCTTCATCAATCACATCCGCAGGCATTGCAGTAAACTGAAGCTGATCTCCTCTTAGAGCGAAATCATCCAAATCTTGGTCATATTGTTCGTGATAAAGAGCCAACCGAATTGAGTTTTCCATTTCCAGACCCTCTCCTTTCATTATAATTATCTTCTACTGAGTCAGGTGGTAAAGCCACACCCCGATATCCCTACACAAGGGTATATACAAAATTCATCATAACGATAGATAATAAAAATGCTGCTCTCTTGGGATATTCTTCATTAGATCAGATCGGTCTATTATTGTTTTTCGCATGATAGGATCTCCTTTTTAAATAAAAATTACAGCCTTATTCTTCTACCTCAACCGAATGATAGAAGTTAATGATATTAGGTGAAGTAGTGAGTATATTGTTGTCGTTAGCAAAAACAGTGTATCATTCACCACAATTTTGCCGACTTGTTTCCTATATACCTTCAGGTAAATCGCTCCCCTAAAACGAAGAATTCAACGTTGGGTTGCACTAAACAGCCGGTTAACACCAATTAAGATGGAGAAAAGCGTTGTCACCGATGTTTTAACCATCGATCTTCTCTCCTCTCTGTCCATCAAATATTCGATAATTATTCTATGCGTTAAACGTTGGATATCAATGACAGATACCTCTGCTAAGATAAGCCACAGCTATTATTCATTTTCTCCCACTGCCAATCTCCAGTCGTTACATCGTATGGTCGTCCCCACAGGGTATTCAAAATCGCACTCACCAATATACGAAAAGCCCAGCTTACGACAAATGTTATTCGAAGCGGGATTCTTGGTTTTAGGAAAAGCGTGAATGAATTTATGTTTCTTCTTTTCAGAACGGATAGAAGCTATGGCCTTCGCTGTGGCTTCTGTCGCTATTCCTCTACCTTGATATTCAGATAAAACACTCCAACCTATCTCGTAAATAGATTCTTCTTTCCAGGTCTGATCCCAATACCCTACACTACCCACGACTTCAAGATGCGGAAGCAAGAGGATCTTGAACATTTTCCCAGTTCCATTTTGTGCAATTTCATAATAGCGCTTATGGCGAGCTAAGATTTTCTCCTCAGTCTCTGGTCCTCCGAAGTGTACTGTCATCTCAGGAGAATTTAATTGGCGAAGCAAACCTAGATCTCCTTCGTCCCATAGTTCAATTCTTACCTCTGGCGCATTCCTTTGTTCCATCTTTTCACTCACCTCACTGTTTTTATTTTTAACCAAATTCAGAGGGTCTTCGACCCTCTTTTGCATCATCTTCCGCCAGACCTAAAAGCGTCAGTGATGTTTCCTAAACTTTCTAAATTCTTTAATTCTTATAATGCATTACAATTTGCTTTGTCGTTTAAATCCTGACAATTCGTAAAAACCATCCAAATCCTCTGTACAAAACAAACTAATAACGTCAATATCTTTCAGTTCATCTAAAAGTCTTTTGACCATACTTACACAGTGCTGCGTAAATCTTTATAAACATCCCATTTCGTATACAATTGTTTTAGCGCTAACGCCGTTTTCTGTATGAACTCTTCCGTAACTTCCATGGATAAAATATTTAAATCACCCAAGAGTTCGTTGTCAGGGTTAGCTAAAAACTCCAGTTTCTCTCCTCTATACTGATACACCTCAGATTCCAGCAATCCGCCTAGATCAAATGCTCTCCCCACTTTCAGCTCAATTAACCAATCGTTGGCCCTGTTCAAATTCCGTAAAATCATAAACTCCAGCTTTGTGACATCCTGTGTATACATGCTTCTTCCATTGGGATGAACTTCATATGCAGGATAAATATCGAATGTCCACACACGGTCCGTATAGATATGGGCGATGTAACCGCACAGATATTGCATGAATTTGGGATCACTATAGGCTAACTTCTTTTGGGTTTCAAAAAAGTCTTTAAGTTCTTCGTCTGTTGTAAATCTTCCTGCCTCTGGCATGAGGTGGGTTTTTTCCTTTTCGGTACGAAGATTAGTTCTTACGTGAATGGAATCAGGAGCGAGGCTTCCCAGTAACAACTCAGGGGATGGCTTGGATATCAATTCGGATGCAATTGCAAAATGTACCATCGGCCAAGGCAATATAAAAACTCCCTTCTATAGTAAATTGGGTCTTAAAAGAGTTAAATTTCATATCCCAAAATGCACAATGCATTTCCCATATACCTCGGCATACTTTGCCATGTTCGCAAGCTTATGTAATTCGTTGATTAATTCAACTTTGTTGTACACAAGTTTCTCGTAACAGCCCTTCTGTTCTTCTCCATCAACACAGTAATTCCCTGTCAGAACAATCGGATCAGTCGCATGACTGAATAGTTCAATCCAAGCCCGAATCAGTTGATGAAACTTCAACAAAGCATCCTGCTCTTTAATAACGGTTATTCCATAGTTGTTCAGTCCACTACATCTCATACAGGTAGAGGGATTCCATGTATCCAACCAGCAAAGAGAATCATAGATGTACGCACTGAATTCGTCTTCCAAGGTCGCATGATTCTCTGTGGTTAATCCACTTCCATGTATTCTCCCTTGTGAATCCCATGAGTAGGAGGTATGAATATTTCCGTCTACTTGTGATTTTTTTTCTATAACAAAATGATGCTTTGGCATACCTACATTTGTCCCCTTTACACGCTCACTTTCATTCAATCCTCTTAATTCATCATAACCCATGTATTGGTAAATGCGAAGTTGTTTTGAATCGAAAACATCAAAAAGCCTCCACAGTCTTATTCGACAGTGGAGACTCTATTTGCTTCTACACTTTCATCAGAAAAGTCACTAATGAAAATGGTCTTCATACATAAATATTAAGGTGTAGCAGTAATCTCCCCCGTACCAACCATCTGCGTTTCTGGGGCAATATAATTTCCTGCATCTAGGCCTGTAAGAGTATACTTAATTGTTATTACTTTACTGGTACCAACGACTGCATTATTGTATCTCGCTACAGCATTTACTTGTACGTCATCCCCAGAGATCACGTTAGTTAATACTCCTGGTGTTACATTTGCTGCAAGAGTTCCGTCATATACTTTGGAGAGTATTAATGTCGGATCCGTGATCATCAATTGCTTTGCAGTGATCACACCTGTATTCACTTCGATACTGGTTGGCGGTAAATAATTTCCTGCACCACTACCCAATAGAGTATACGATATAGTTATCTTCTTATTTGTTCCTACATTTTCATTATCATAGACTCCTGAAGCACTTACCGTTACGTCATCCCCAGGACAAATACCTTGTTTACCTATTCCTGCACAAGATCCATTCCTAGAACCGGCTAATGCAGTTGTTGCAAAATTTCCATCATACACTTTGGAAGTTGTTATCAGATCTATGATAACACCTGTATCCTCACTGAATTGTACATAAACAGTGTAGTTCGTATTATTAGCTGGAGCAATATATTTGCCACTATCCGTACCAGCTATTGTGTAAGCCACAGTTACAAGCGCCGAATTAGGCCGGGAAGTTGTATCATATACCGCATCTGCACTCACGGTCACATCCTCACCTGGAACAACTCCAACTAAGGAACCTGCAGATACGACTACGGATGAATCTCCATTTATCTCATCAAGAGTCAACATCGGCTCCCCGATCGTCAACTGTGCGGCTGTAATGGCCCCTGTCTGGGTTGTATAGTTTGAAGGCGCAATATACTTGGCTGCATCTGCTCCGCCTAACGTATAAACTACAGTGATTGTTTTACCTGTGCCTATTATTGCATCATTGTAGGTGGCTGCTGCACTTACGGTTACATGGTCTCCAGCAGCAACCCCGGTTAGTGAATCTGCTATTACTGTAGCCGAAGACGTTCCATCGTACATTTTCTCGGTTGAGAGTACTGGAGCCGAAACGGTTAACTGATTTGTACCAATAACGATCTCTGCCGAAGCCATCGATATATTGTTCGCGAGATCAACGGCATATAAGACATACGTACCTGACGCTAAACCCGCTGTACTCATTGTCGTATCTACGTTTGCTGTCACCGACTGCTTCTTGCCAAACAACCCTGCAACAGATTGGTTTAGACTAGTGACTGTTTTTGGTGTTGCGGAAGGAACCAAATACAGATACCCATTTTCATTGCTTCTACCCACCACAGGATTTCCACCTGCAATATGACCACTCGTTACATTGGACAGAGTAGGAGCGATTGTATCCGTTCCTCCAGTGGAAGGTGAAGTCACAGGAGCAGTTGGAGTAGCTGGAGTCACTGTATTTATGACTTTATCCAACAGTCGAATTGTAGTTTCAAAAGTCGTACCACCTTTAGCAACGGAACTCAGCGTCACCTTTTCAATAGTACCCGTGCCTATAATCTTAGCGACTGCATCTAAGAAGAGGTTTACAATCGTTGCATCCGTACCTAAGTTAAGTGTCGTCCCCGTTGCTGTAACTGCTACGATAACGTCCTTAATACGGCCTTCAGGAATATCCACCTGAACCCCGCTGCCTTTAATGGTTAAGGAATCAAATGTTCCTTTCAAACCTACTTTTGAACCCGCAGGTAACCGCTCGGATAACGTAATCTTGCCGAAGCCATTCCCCGTAGTATCCGATTCTTGTAGCGTAGCAGGGGATTGAATGCTTACTTCTCCAACTGTCGTTGAACCTTCTGTAATAATGAGAACGGGTCCTTTTTTCTTATCAACGATAAGGGTAGATGTTACGGTATTTTTTAAATAGATGGTACTAACTCCCCCACCCTCTACCCGTGTCACACCTTTAATCGTAACATTCGTAAGGTGTACATCTCCTTCTTGGATACCTTCACTAAATAATAGGTTTCCTTTGATGATCATATTCTTCAATGTAACCCCAGCCGTGCTAATGAGCACATCCCCATCAATGGTCTGCGTTCCCGCCTCAGGGCCATATGTTCCAGCTAAGCTGTAATCCGTTGCTCTTGCATTCACTGAACGATCCAGCGCAACGACTGCTTCAGCACGAGTGATCGGTTTATTCGGATTGAAGTTATTATCGTAGCCCTGTAAAATTCCTTTGGCCACAATAGCATCTACCGAATTTTTAGCCCATAAGGCTATCATATTGGAATCCGTAAAGTGATTTCCAATACTAGCTTCATTCGATAGATCTAGAAGATCATCGATAATAACTGCAACTTCTTGTCTACTAATGGGTTTATTGGCACCGATTGTACCGTCCCTATAACCCTTTATGTATCCAGCTTTTACAGCTTTGGAGACCTCAGCATATGCCCAGTTAGATGAAGTAACATCCTTGAAGGATACAGATGCTGTTTCAGTAAATCCATATGAACGATTAACCAATGAGAAAAATTCTGCTCTTGTTATAGTATTGTTCGGTTTAAAGCTGCCGTCTTCATAACCATGAATAAAACCTTTGTCGATCCATTTCGTAATTTGGCTTTCTGCCCAGTTTCCCTCGATGTCTGATGCCGAAGATTCAGCGGCACCAGATACTACATTAAACGATGAAAACAACATAACTGTAATCAATAGAGTGGTCACAAGCTTTTTAGCACAATTCATGATATTAGTCCTCTCACTCATAGTATGATTACTGGATCTTATTCGCTCAACTTATCACAAAGATCAGCAATAGTATACATAAAATACTGACCATGAAATATGGCTGCAAAACCCAGTCTGTTAAAGAGTTTAGAGCCCAAATTTGGATGTATACAGTATACATTTTCTTCTGCTCCTCTCTAACAAAATCAGAGCTGAAATATAACAAAAAAGGACACCTCATTGTCGCATCCATAGGTATCCTCGTGTATTAAATTAGGTGGTGAACTAAAGTGCTGGATCACTAGTTTCTTCAATTCTCGCATTCATAAAATCCTTCGTCTAATCAGAAACGCTGTTCTTTCTTCTCGGTACATCTCTATAGATTCATTGGTCACATGATCATGCCTAAGCATTCCCATATAATCTGTTCCAGGTTTCATTGGTCTATAATCTGAATCCACCGTGTAGATATTGAAGTGCACCTCATCTTCATCCTCTGACACATCTGTTTTATCAAAAAGTGAAATCACTTCATCTTTACCAAGAAACCTAAATGGAGAATGCTGACGCTCTATAATATAAAATGGATATGTGATGTTCTCTATCTGAATGAATTCATGGTACACCTTAAGCTCATCAGGTATGAGATCCATATACTGTCTAGCTACATCTTCTGCCTGGAATACACCCGAAACCCACTTCAAACTCCCCTTGGTTGCTACGATAATGAACAAACTAATCACCTTCTAATTTAAATATTATTTCTCTCTTTCACGCACAAAAGTCTGAGACAAAATCCGATGCCTGCCAGCGATGTTGTCAATCTCAATGTTATATTCAGACTCAGTATATTCAATCTGATGTTGCTCATAATATTTTTTCCAGAACGAAACTGCTGCCGCATTGTTAGCAAGCTGTTCTACTTTGAATGTACCCTCAAATTGAGCAAAAACCAAGTCAACTGCTTTTGCTGCCAGCCCCTGCCCGCGATATTTTTTGACCAAGAACAGCTCTTGCACGGTATAATCCATACCTTCCGGCACATATGGAGGTGAGCAGACCAGTACGAATCCAATAACCTTTCCTTCATACTGAATCAAAAACGGATGTAATTCATCACGTTCCAGATATAAATAGGTGTTCGTTGGATCATATTTCCCCTCTTCTATTAGATCCTCGCCAGAAAATTCAGACAGATCATATAAGTACAAGTTGAACAGGTTGAGAAACAATTCCTTTTGTTCTGCCAAAATACTCGTAATTTGTACATTCATCTTCATGCCACATCTCCCTTAGTTAATGAATTGGTTAGTATTCCATACACAACTTTCCCGATATCCACAACGAGCTTGCTGTGCCCTGTTCTCAATATATCGTTTCACCCCCGAGCAGATATAGGCAAAGTTTGGTTTAAACCATGGAGTAACCTTACTTTCACAGTGGACATGAACATTTGGACAAAAAAAGACTCCCTAAAGAGTCCGATTATTGGTCTTGTCTTTATTTTTCACCAAATATCCACTGGCAAGCGCTGCGGGAGCGATAAAAGGTAAGAACGTCAACCAATCCATGAAAAGAAGTATAGGAACGAAAATAAATATTACACTGATATACATCATGACTGGAGATTTTTTCTTCACCCCCTGAACACCGAAAACAACTCCTGCCAATGAGATCAATAGGACAAAAGCAACGTTAAGCACGTTCATAACCATCACCTCCACTGGCATTTAGCCAACACTTATTGAATCAGATAATCAACCACAGGATATGAGATCACATTGCTATCTCTGTACGTTGAAGTCACTGCTTCGGGATGTGTGCTAAGAATTCCGTTTTGCAACATCACCGGCCGGAAACCTCGCTCCATCGCTCCGTTATAGGTGAATAGAACACATTCCTCTGCGGCAAACCCGGAGATAATCACCAATTCAATTCCATGACTCTTCAAAACCTGCTCCAGGTTCGTCTGCCAGAAAGCATTGGAAGCTTCTTTGGTAACTGTGATATCCTTCTCATTCACATCTACCTCGGGAATAATACGATATTCTTCCGGTGGTGCCTCCTCCATGCCCTCCATATCCTGCACGTGAACGACCACATGATCATTCGAGCGCAGCACGTTAGCTACATGGTTAATATACTCGCAAGCATGTTCTATCGAAGCCGAAGTCTGATCCATCTTTTTCCGCACAATACTCTCCTGCATATCAACAATAAGCAAACCTACTTTCATCCAATCTCTCCTCACAAATGAATATTACGCCTCATGGTTTAGTATCTTCCCTTGTTAAACTGAGAACTTAATCTTTAAATAATTCATTCAGCATCCGGTCACGGTTCTCCAGAAAGCTGCGGGTAATCTGATAGTGATCGGTCTCCTCATAGGCTACCTCTTGAATATGGCTATCGTCAAAACTTAAAATCTCTGCCCCCGGATACCCCAGTAAAATGGGTGAGTGCGTCGCAATAATAAATTGCGAAGTGCCCGACAGATCGTGGAGGATACGCAATAAGGAGAGCTGCCTTGCTGGAGATAAAGCGGCTTCGGGCTCGTCAAGCAGATAGATGCCTTTGGAACTGAAGCGATTGACGAACAGACTGAGAAAAGACTCCCCATGTGATTGTTCATGTAATGAACGCCCGCCATAATATTGAAGCGATGCCGGCATCTCATCGACATGTGATGCGAATTGATAGAACGATTCAGAGCGCATGAAGAAACCATTCGTTATTTTGGGCAACCAGGCCAGCCTGAGATAATTCCCGAGCGAGGATTCCGAAGCATGTGTCTCATAGGTATTATTCCTGCCGCCCCCTGCGGTATTGAATCCACATTGATGAGCGATGCCTTCGAGCAGCGTAGATTTCCCTGAACCATTTTCACCTACAAAAAAAGTAACGTTATTCGTGAGCTCCAATCGTTCCAAGGACCGGATCGCGGGGATGTCAAAAGGATATTGGTTCCGATTCTCGATCTTGGCCGACAGGAGTTCCACACTTCGAAGATACATAATCATCCTCCCACATTTATTTTTTTATAAGTTCAACTAAAGAATATTTACACTCGAACTTCGCAACTATCTTCAAATTAACATTCAGTTTACTCTGATTGGTCCAGCCACGGACGAATGATATCCTTGCGGGTTATGATCTCCATCGTTTTCATGAAAAACCAGGTAAACCCCGCATAAAAACCGATATGAGGATAACGAAAAGCTGCGGGTTTATTGCCTTCATAATAGAAGTGCCCAATCCAGGATAAAGCGTAATGGATGAGGGCGAGTAGCAGCGTGACTTTGATATCAATAAACAAAAAAATCCATGCCACAAACGCCGACAAAAACGCAAAATAATGCAAAATGAGGTTGTTCCGATCCTGATGCTCCTGAAGGTAATAACGCAAGTCCTTGCGCACACGATCCAACATCAGCCCACATCCATTTCACCTAAAATAAGGCTCCTTATTTCCCACTCCATCGTAACCTATTTCGGGGTACATATGAAACCGTTTCAACCAAAAAAGAGCAAGCCATAGGCTTACTCTTTCTTCAGAGTTAATAGACAAATCTGCGCTGTGCCCAATAGCTGAATACAAAGATGGATACCTCGGTCAGCAGCTTGGCTGCGAGTAGTGGGATAATTAATTTTTCATTATAAAAATACAATAAACCGTAGTTTAATAGCAGCACCAGTAGGACAAGTGAGAAGTATTTGGGCAAAGACTGCCGAACCTTAGAGGTTCGTCCAGCGGAAAATACATACTTCCGATTAATCGTATAGTTGAAGATGGAGCTGCATAGTCTTGCTGCGACAACCGACAGAAACAGATTATGCGTGAAATATTGGATGACAAATAATAGTCCAAAATCAATCAGAGCGGACAGCACCGAAGATGTGCTGAACATCAGAATTGGCATATAGATTCGGAATGAATCAACCAGCGGGCGGAAATGGGAGGACTCATTGTGATCCAGATACACCGTATCTATGAACTCCTCCGTAATCTCATACCCTTCCTTGTGTGCCGTTAACAGCATGTTCATCTCGTATTCAAACCGATCCCCGGGAATCTGGTTCAGCCAGTCCAGCATGGAGTAGGGAAAACCGCGTAGACCGGTCTGCGTGTCATATACTTTGGTACCTGTCGTGAGGGAAAAGACCGCCCGTGTGATTGTGTTGCCAAAACGGCTGCGTGCTGGAATTTGTCCGCTGAAGCGACGGCTGCCGAGTACAATTCCTGGTGTCGTCTGTGCGAGCAGCACTTCGAAGATACGCTTAATATCGTGTGGGAGATGCTGTCCGTCACTATCTGCGCACACCAAACCTCCCTGTGGTCCGTACTCCTTAATATACTGAAAGCCTGTCTTCAACGCCCTGCCCTTACCCAGATTGACGGGATGTGTCAGGACTGTACAGCCGTAGGCTTCTGCCGTTTCAAAAATTCCACGGTAACCTGGACCACTACCATCATCTACAATCACAATGGGTCCAAGCTTAAATGTCTGTAACTGCAGAACAAGATTTAGTAAACGCACATCGGGTTCATATGATGGAATTAATATCGTCATGATCCTTGTCCCTCCGTCAGATATAAAATGTCACTTACGCCACGTTCCTGGTTACGCCCCAGCGGATTATTGACAACTCTGCCCATAAAATACATCGTGGATGAACCGCCGCCGTCCAGATTGTAGGCTTCGGTTGCTCCGAGGCCTTTCATGACATCAGCCAGTTCTGCCAAGGTCATGCCACGGCTGTCGTCCTGCCGTCCGTCCACCACCACGAAGACATAATGATTCGGAGCAATCATGCCGATCGCAGTTCTTGGATTCGCATCCTGAATGGAGCGGTTGCCGAAGTTATTATCGATTTTCACACTGCTAAAATCACTGACAATCTCACCATCCTGAATCAGAATGGGTCCAAAGGATAACGTATTGGTTGCCCCTTCGGCCAGCAGTTCCGAGGAAGTAATCTCGTTCTCGTTATAGGTTTTCATCGTTCCGTCATTGAACAGGGCAAGTGCATCCCGCGTAGGGCTGTCTCGATACAATGTTCCATTGCGGATAATGACACCATCATTGCGGAATCCGTAGTAGTCACCATTAATGGCAAAGATCGCATTGTTGGCAGCGGCAATCTCTGACGTATTCTCGGTAATGTTAGTACCAAAACTATTATCTGCCAGCGCAGTTCGCAGGCTACTTGCATCCGTTAGCTGAACATCAGCGACATAATACGTAATCTGATCCGAGCTAGAACCCGTCTGCACCTTTTCAATATTGACTTTCATATCATCACTCGAATAATTCCAATCATCTGACGTTGCATTCACTTCAGTTGCGGTGGTCGAAGTATTGCTGGAATCATTGGTGTTGCCTGTTATTGGCGTTCCTGTGTTTCCATCCGCTACAACCACCTGTACATGCCGGATCAGGTAGCGGTCAGCCAGACTATACAGGATTCCACCTACCGCAAGCACGATGACAAGTGTGATGATGAGCCATCTGCGCTTTCTTGGAGAGATGGGCCTTTTATGTGGGTCTTTCCGGGTTGGTTTCTCATAGATCTTCATCATGTGAATCTCACCTCTTCATCTAAGTCTTAAGGCCATATTAGGCCGGGTAGCTTAAATGAATCTGAAACCATATCAATTGAACTAAAGAATATTCACACTGACACTACGATGACAGAACAACCTTCCAATCGCAGTTATTGTGTAAATGAATAGTTCAATCAAAAAAGGTGATCCGTTTTCCTATTAAGGAAATCAGATCACCTTGATTTTTTAATCTATAGAACCCTAAATGTCAACGTTATCGTGTACATATTTCGTTCAACATTCATATCACATATCTTCAACAAAGCTTCCTGTTATGCATCTGCAAAAAGAGCATCGTATGCGGGACATGGCCGCTTTTCCAAAAATTCCGTTAACGCCGGCGGCTGTTGGGCATAAATATCCTTCAAAGACGTTCCAGTATAGATGTTGCCAATCACAACTGGATGGCATAACTCACAGATGAGAATATCCCCGTTGCCGTGCAGATGCAGCTGTTTCGTGCCATCCACACAATTAGAGAAATACACACCCGGTTGTTCGCGCAAATTCAAATGTTCAGCGAAGCGGTCCATACAGGTGAAATAGAGCGTTGTATCTGGCTTTTTATGTTTAATTAATTCCGTAACAGATCGAACAAGGGACTCTTTGGATACAATCTGGGTCCAGTCGGTATGCGGCATCTTAATACTGTTCTGAATCTCATGGATGCGCACACCCAGATCATACACCTTATCGCTAATGGCCCGCATGTTCGCTTGATTACCTTCAAATAGTAACGTTTCCAGCACCGTCTCCAGACCGGCTTCCGTGCACAGACGGATATTCTGCTCCAACCTTTCATACATGCGAGGATGCACGCGGTAGTACGCAGCATACGACTCCGCATCCGTATAATTGAACGAGATATGAATGTTGGACAAGCCTGCATCACGCAACGCAAGAATCCGTTCTTCTGTCAGCAGACTGGCATTACTGTTCAATTGTGTATCAATGCCATGTGCTGCACAGTACGTCACAATCTCCAGGCAATCCTGGAATTTCAGAGTAACTTCTCCCCCTGACAATCGCACTCGCTTGAGACGAGGAAGTTCACGAATAATACGGATGACTTCCTGACTATTGATGCACGCTCCATCATCCCGATTGTAGGCGCAACAATAGTCGCATTTATAATTGCAGTTTGATGTCACTCCCACTTCAAGCCCTTCTAGCTCATATACGCCGGGTGTTTCCAGTTCGAGTGATTTATATCTGTTTTTGGTCGTCAATTCGTTGTACCTCCTGGTTCCTTCATTCAATCCACATTTGGATAACTTGAAGATTATAGCGGAAGGCATCCAGTTCACGATATGACATTATGTACGTTGCTTGATGAAAACAAAAATAAAACCATTTCCTCAACGATCGGGATTGATGTTAAGTAATACCATAATCCTCTATTGTATGTCATCCATGTTGAACTCAGGATTATAGGCAAACTCATGGCTCGCCAGCATGATGAATGACACACGCCCCTTCTGATCAAATGCCATGGACAATACTTTCATGTTCTCATATCCTCCTTCCAATATTGCATGATCAAAGGACGGTATAACATGGTAATTACCTTGTTTATTTTTCTCCATGACATATGTAATACTTTTTACTTTTCCTTTTTTAGTATCTATAAAAGCTGTCTTACCATATTGTTTGAAAACCTCCTGGACTGTACTGCCATAACCTATCCCGCTTGGCGTTTTGTACGTTTTGAACTTTGCCGGGTCATCAATCATGATGCCATCCACAATGCCATCCTTGTAATGAATTATCATATCTTTGTACTGGTAGACATTCGTATGCTTATAATAATCTACATGTGTTCCAAGTTGCTGCTCAACCACTTCACGAGTACTTCCTAATTTAATCGTAATATCTTTGGATTTAATCTGAAATTGGAATTCATCCTCAGTAAATATCTTAGTCGATTGAGATGCAGGAGGTTCTTTTGAAACGGCATTACGATTGTATGTCACTTCTGAGCTACTTAAAAAGGTCATGAATAACATAAGATACAGAATTCCTTTGTTCAACCTCGATCGCCCTTTCAATAACACGTTCTTTATTTAACACGAGTAGAAGTCTTCTTTTACGATAGCATACATCTTCAGATCTTGAAGCTCATTTTTTACCTTCATGTATTTCCTCAGCAAACCTTCGAATCGCATGCCTGCCTTCTCCATGACCTTGGCAGAACCTGTGTTTTCCACAAAACATCTGGCCTGGATTCGCTCGAGCCCCACTTCGTCAAATCCAAATTGGATGATTCGTTTCACTACTTCGGTCATGTAGCCTTGATTCCAAAATTGATCAGATAACACATATCCCAGTTCAACTCTTCTGTTATCGCTATCACACCCTAGATAGTTACAACTACCAATCAGCCTCTTGGTGTGTTTATCTTCAATCCCCCATGGGCCTATTAGATCCGTCTCATAGCGACTCATGACAAAATCTAAAAAAGCTTTGGTGTCTTCTTTGCTCTGATGCGCGTCCCAGGTCGTGAACTCCGATACAACAGGTACAACGCAGTAACTGTACATATCCTCCAGATCATCATAGGTAAGAGGTCGGAGTAACGTCCGTTCGGTTTCCAACACGGGAAATGGTTCGAAGAAACTTTCAATCGTTTTCATAGATTTATCCTCCCTCAGATTGTTAGGAAAAAGAAACACACAGCAGTTCGGTCCGTGTTGCCTGACTCATCTGTTCTAAAATCAAGGCCACAATCTGAGTGACTTCCACTGCCCATCTTGCATCACATATTGGACTCGTACATGCTTGCGCTCCGAATCTCCCTGCCAAAACTCCACCTCTTGTGCATTCACGGCATATAAACGCCAATGAGGTGTAACGACATCGGGGTCATGACTTATCTTTTCCTTCTGAGCTTCAATGGAACTATCCAACACTTCCTCGCTATCCAAAACCTCACTCTGATGCCCTATCATAGCAACTGCTCTCGCTCCAGCTGAACGTTTGCGGAAATCATCAGCGCCCGCTTCATCTCCCCGATCCTCCGCAATTCCCCTTATCCGAATCTGTCTTCCAAGGGAAGGCCAGTAGAATGTCAGAGCGACATGAGGATTCTCCTTCAACTGCTGCCCTTTTCGACTCTCCGAACTGGAGGCAAAATAAAACGTTTCGTCGATTACGTTTTTCAAAATCAACACCCGCGCATCGGGATAACCGTCTTGATCCACGGTTGAAATCGTCATGGCATGAGGTTCTTTCACTTCGTTCTCAACCGCCAATCTCAACCACTCCAAAAATAGCTTCCCCGGCCGCTCCAGCAACTGCCCCGTATCCCAGGTTGGAAATGGGCCGGATAAAGATTTTAAACGTTGCAACAGTTCAATTGGTTTATCGCTCATGTCATCGCCTCCGTCTTCTATTTAACATGGAAAAACAACTAACCTAGATGACTTAACACATTTACGCTGCTAAGTTTCCAACCATGCCTTCCCTTTTCAACGGTATGTACACTGGTGTTGTCCATGGGATAAAAGCTGGACTTATTGCTCCATTCCTTCTTCTCAAGCAGATAATACAGAATATTAATCACTCCGCCGTGAGTAATTAATAGAACATTGGACTCTACTGTTTTCTCCTCTAAACCTCTGAAAAGACTCTCGAAAGCTGTGCTTATCCGGTTATAAAAATCCCTTGGGCTTTCTCCTCCCGGAAACGGGGAGTCCATCTCAAGAGTATTGAAATAAATCCCTGGGTAATGCTCTTCAGCATCCTTATGGAGCATGCCTGCCAAATCTCCGTTATTCATCTCCCGCCAATCTTTCATTAAGCTAGCCTGCATGTTTAATTTTTTCTCAATTTCCCGTGTAGTCTGCACTGCACGAGGAAGATCACTGCTAATAATCGTATGTATGTTGTACTCCTCAGCATGATGATGCAAATGCTCTCCCAGTTTCCTGGATTGATTGATTCCCTGTTCCGTAAGTCCACGATCACTCCATCCGCCTCGATACCCTTCCTCATCCATCCCATGCCTTACCAGGTAAATTTTCAAGATCTCTCCTCCTTTTCACTTCTATGATGAACAATATACCTTTACACTGTATGACTAGTCCGGCATATATACAATAAACCCGATCTCAGATAGCTTCTATCCAAGATCGGGTATTTCCTGCTTACCAATTATCTTACAAATGTGTTATGAACTCGCTCTGATTTGATAAAATAAGGAATCCAGATGGCACAAGTAAGTACCGACTTGCCAATATCTCTTAACGAGCTTCCATCCTCAAGTTCTCTTGCCATTGGAATCTGAAGCAACAATAAATAATCAATGATACTAACGGCTAGACTGACACTATAAAACATGATCATAAGACGAGGAAAGATCGATTTTTTACTATACAAAGCAATGATAGTATATATGCTAAACACTAAAAACAGTGCGTTATATACCGTTTCAAAAATAACGACCGGTCCCCATAACGGGTGATAATATTCAGATTGCTTCGAAGTTAGCAACTCCCAAGTCTCTGTTGTAAGCATGGGCAAACAATATAGAACCAATTGGAGTGCCAGGAAAATCAACGTAAGAAATAATCCAATCTGGACGAGAATCAGCCAACCACCTAAGCCCGATACGCCTAGTGGACGGTAGTCTGTCTTTTGCTCTTGAATATGTGGTTCCACCTTGTAACACTTCCTTAACCAGTTTTGTTTTTCTGAGATGAGTCTTCCTCGTAATTGCAAATTGAATCTACGGGTGATTCTTACCCCTTACTTCACGTGCGTTGTATGTATTTTAACACTCTCCTTATAACGATTTCTCCGCCCTCCTCTTATATAGAATTTTACACAACTTCCTTATTGTACTACACGTGTCAAGGACGAATCAGCCATTTCAAAACATCATACTTATAAGCTGTAAAGGCCAAAGTAGACCTTCGCTATACTTCCGCCATGTTCAGTTTAGTACGTGTACGTCATAATCCTTTTATACAGATACAGATGGTGACTCTGCATTGGACTACGAAGGAGGATATGGAGATGCCCATTCCCAAAGTAAAACTTTTACCTTTTGCCGACATTTCAAATTATGTCGAGGGCTTCGATATCGTTTCCACCCAGTGGGGCGGTGATGGCCTTGTTTATGTACTGCTGATGAATCAGATCCCCGAAAGAGAGCGAGGTATGTTCGTCCAAAGTAAATTGAAGCAAAGCTATACGTACAAAGTTCTCATTGTGACAGATCAAAATATCGAGGAAGTTGTCATTTGGGGACAGACGTTCAATTATCATTACGTACAACCATTACATGATCATCTGCTGCTCGTCGGAGCACGCTGTACGAATTACGGAAATGAACAGTATGATCTGAACGCCAAAGTGTGTGATTTAGACGGAAATACAATTCGCGAGTTTCTGTTGGGAGACGGTATCCAAAGTGTGCAGGTCACAGAGAAGGGCACGATCTGGACCAGTTACTTCGATGAAGGGGTTTTTGGTAACTACGGATGGAGCGATCCAATTGGATCAAGCGGTCTGTTGGCCTGGGATGAACATGGCAATAAACTGTATGAAAATCGTGAAGCTGACATCGCGGATTGTTACGCACTCAATGTGGTGAATGAGAAGCAGATCTGGTTCTACTTCTATACCGATTTTGAACTCGGTTGTATCTCAGGTGGCACCAGTGAACCCAACGTTACATTTATGAATCCAAACATCTCCGGTTCCTCTGGCTTCAGTACGGATGGTTATCATTTCTTGTTCGACGCCGGGTACCGTAAACATGGGACGTTTGTGCTTAAGAAAATGGAGAAGCCCGGAAGATTGAGCAAGGGGCAGAAGATTGATTTGTTAAATGAAGATGATCAACCCTTCAAGCAGGCACGGCAGGATTTTCGCCAACATCGTCTGCTACTCAGTGAAGGTAACTTGTTGTATCGGGTAACGATGGAGGAGATTACTTCCGTCTTGGATTAGTGGAACAGCGTGAAGAGGGTTATTTCTTAAAAGACAATCCCTCTTCTTCCAAAGCGCTTCGCAGTTTGGGCATGGCAGATGGCCCGATTCCGTGAAGTTTCAAGATCTCTTTCTCCGTGTACTCTGCAAGTTGCTGTAGTGTTGTAATCCCTTCATTCTCCAAGGCACGTCTGGCGGGAGCCGACAGCAAGGCTAGAAATCCCTCTGTCGGTTTACGTTCAGCTTCGCACGTTGGACAGGTTGGGCAATCACTTTTTTTATAATACAAATGTCCTTTTTCGCATGTTTTGAGTGTTCCTTTATCGTTTGCCATGTGGGCATCCCCTCCTGAATTAAGTATTCAACCAGTTCTTAATATCTGAAATCATATTTTCATATTGTTTTAAAGCCTCTAAAGTCCAAATGACTTGTGATGTACCACTAACTGTTCCTCTATATCCGTACATTCAATCCACAGTGACCGTTTAAGACTATACTCGAGCCAGTCCAACTTTCCAGCAAAACCAATATCCAGAACCACTTCCCAATTGGCTGTTAGACTCCCCACTCGCTTCTTATATCCACTTATAAAAGCCAAGAACTTTTCCTCGTTTATACTTCCAGCGCTATCTACTGACCAATACACAGCTGTTTCTACCAGATCATGCATCGGATTAATATAACCTGCCGATTCCCAATCTATAATAATAGGTATGTCTTGTCTCCACATCACATTCTTAGGTTCCAGATCTCTGTGACTAATAACATTATTGGATGCTAGCATTGAAGATGAATTCTTAGCTTTCATGCTCCACTCATACAGCTTATCCATATTGGAGTCCAAAATCTTAATCCATTCCGAATTCTCATTTCTTCCTTTGTTCAGATAAAACATCCAATCTATTTTTTTAGAATTAGTCGCCTGTGAACTATCCAATTCTAGTTGTCTAAAATCCGTTTTATGGATATCTGCAAGGATCGTTCCCATCAGAGAACTGTTATTGATAGTAACTTCATCTTGTTCCAAGCGTTGCCCCTCAATCCAATCAAAAATTAGATAGAATTGATTATCAAGGTTATGCATAGAAGCACCCTTTAACCTTTTTGCAGGTTGAGCATGGATATGTTCAGCTGCCACGCTTGCGATTTTTTCTGAATCAATATAATTTTGCACAGCAGTAGGTCTTATCATAATCTGGGGATTCAATGCCTTAACTGCATAATTAGCTTGCGTCGTTTCAATGGCGTACATTCGATGAAGAAGTCCACCTGAAATCGGTTTGGGTGAACTGATCAATTCACCAAGCTGTAATTCATTACACAGTTTCTCAAAATTTAAATTATATTGAGTATCGTTCATATGTTATCCCCTCTCATTTTGGCTATTTGTCTGGAGCAAAACTTACATTCCGTACTCGGCAAAAACGGCTGCATATTTCTTTTCTAATATCGTCCAGCGCTTTTCGGATCCGTATTTGGCGTACAGTTGCTGTAAATAATGCTTGGCTTCTTCCGTTTCGCCGGCTTTTAGCAGGAAGCGGAAGGTTACTTCGCTTAAATGTAGCGCTGTCTTATCCATATAATAATGGACTATATCTCTGGCCCCTGTTAGCGAGTGTAAAAATGACATGCCCTCTTCCAAATGTGACACTAGTTCTTTCGATAAAGCGTCTGGATCGATATCAGGCGTTAAGGTATAGTGGGCCGGAGCGGCAGGGGCTATTTCTCTGATTCGGCAGGTGAAATGAGATACGAACTCCAATATGTCTCCATTCAATCCAACGGAATGCAACTCCGCAAGTTCGGTGGAATGAACACCACAATTAACATAAAACTGGACTTGACGACTGGTGTTATACTTTGCTCTTTGAATGTTGAACTTGTATGCGAGATTTCCATCTGCTTTGTAGAAATTCAGATTTTTCTTGGAATAGCCGTGTTTGGCAAATACGGGTTTGACTTCTGTATTGATGATCTTCTTAAAAAGTTCCTGCACTAGATATCACTCCCAAGGCAAAGTTTTCAGAATCATGCCTGTTCCATTTTATAAAAATACTATTTAGCTTCTTCTCGTAGCATATGAGCCAGTTTGTACATTTCTGCAATGTCATGTCTGTTCTGTTCCTGGAATCTTCGGATCGCTTCATCAATCTCTACCACTTCCACCGCGACCACCTGCTCGCCATCCTCCGGATTCAGCGGATCACCGACAAGTTCAACATCTCCATATCCGATGATTCGTACAAAATGGGGATGCGGAATATGCGGTCGATACGGTTCCAAAGCACTGGATGTGCAATAGAATTGACCAAAGATCTGATAGGACCGCATTTCTGCCCCAAGTTCCTCCATCAGTTCGCGTTTCAGTCCATCCATGTAATGCTCACCTGCTTCAAGCGTGCCCCCAGGCAGCTCCCAGTCTCCATTATCCAGTTGGAAGACCACACATTGATCCCCGACAAACGGAATGATGCTAATATTACTCACCAGCGTTTCATCCACGATCTCGTTTAATCTGAACTCTGCCTCAATAATTCCCCAATGAATTGACGTACTCAGCGCCGGAAATAATTCCGCACTCAAGCTACTCATCCGCACCCGATCCTCTCTATCTAATTCCACTATTCTTCCAATTATAGTCGAAAACACAGAAAGAAGGCCACCATCCCACCGGGAATACGTGACCCTCTTCTTACGTGCTCTGCCCTTAAGCCTTGGAACAGTGTTCTCTCCAGACTCTCAGGCCATTCTCCTTCTAATCCTGCACTAGTTTCCCATTTTCCAAAAAAAGAACCCGGCTACAGAGCGGCAAAATCCGCTCATCATGCGTAACCATCACTGCACTCTTGCCCTGCTCTTTCACGAGCCGTGCAATCATGCCGACAATATCCAGCCCACGTTCCGCATCCAGACTGGCTGTCGGTTCATCTGCGAGCAGGACAGCCGGATCGTTCATCAACGCCCTTGCAATGGCGACCCGCTGACGTTCCCCGCCAGACAGCTTCTCCGCATATGCCTTCCTCCGATGGGTCAACCCCACCGTATCCAGCAGCTCATCCACTCGTTTCTCCGCCTTATTTTTATCCGTTCCGGCGAGCTTTGCGACCACCATCAGTTGTTCTTCTACTTTCAGATACGGAATGAGGTTGGCACTTTGAAAGATAAAACCGAGTTGCTGAAGCCGCATATCGGATATATCTTGTTTGCTTTTGCCCATAATAGAAGCCCCGTCCAGCAAAACCTGTCCTTCCGTTGGTTCAAGAAGTGCGCCAGCAATGGACAGGAATGTACTTTTACCCGAGCCGGAAGGCCCCATTACGGCCACAAGTTCCCCTTCAGCAACCTCAAGATCCAGCTTGTCCAGAATCGTGCGTTTGCTGCCGCCATCTTCAAAGGTCTGTGTAATTCCCTGTAATACCAATCGGTTTCTCATGCTGCTGTCCTCCCAATCGCATCAAGTGCATCAATTTTGGTAACCTTCCACACCGAGAATAACGAACCCGCCACAGACATGAGTATGAATAACACACAGGTCAGAGCAAGGGTGGACAAGCCTAATTGAAACGGCATCGATGCAGGAAGAATGGACTCGAACAGTCGAACCAACAGTACACTAATGACCAGACTACCAACTGACAAGACCAAGACTTGTAACGAAACGCTACCCGCCAGATAACCATTCCGCGTTCCGATGGCTTTTAATATGCCGAACTGACTTGTTTTCTGAATCGTGATGACATAGAAGAATACCGCAAGCACAAACGCCGAGATGACATATAGAAAAGCGATCATCATGAGCAATGATCCCTGTTCTTCCTTATATCCAGGAATAGCCGATACGGCATCCGACTTTGTGATGACTTCCGTATTAGGCATTGCAGTACTCAAGCGGTCTACCTGCTCGCCCCCATCCTTGATAGCAATGGCATTGTACATCGGAGCATTGGCATTGGTGTCCGTTGAACCTTGCGAAGTTCGTGAACTTCCCTGGAGTGCGAGCCATTCCTGTTCATTCAGGAATACCACCGGGGAGTGACTGAAGGACTCATTTTGTACAAATCCACCAACGGTCCACTCCGTTCCCGAAGCTTGATCGACCAAGACGGTACCAATTGTGACACCAGATTCAGACAACTTTTGGTCCACCACAACCTGCCCTTTTGTCTGATCCGTAATCGGAGACCCTTCAGTCACCGTTGGAGCAAGCCAGCCCTCCGGATTAACCATGAACAGCGTGACATCAATCTTTTTTGTGTCGCCGGTTGGACTGACGGTTGTCATTTTCACACCGAGTGGCTCAGCGTTCTCTTGCCCCACCACGGAGCGAGCTTGATTAAGTTGATCCTGATCCACTTGTGACCGGGTGAACCGATGATTCGAATCCTGCTCCAGCACAAAGTGGGTTGCTGCCATATTTTTGACCGAAGCTGCGTTATCATAAGCCAGCCCCTGTGCAAGACCTGTAACAAACAGTACCAGAAATGAAACCAGTACCATGATTGTAGCGATTAAGGCATAGCGCCCTTTGGCATACCTCATTTCCCGAATAGCCAAGTACATGTTCTGTGACCTCCCTCTTGATAACCCAAGTATAGGAGGCGAAAATGAACGGCAAATGAATAACAGATTACATCTGCGGAAGTGTCACGATAAAGACCGTACCCTCTGGCGAACTGGAAACCTCGATTGTACCGTCATGAATTCGGATAATTTTCTGCACAATGGCAAGTCCAAGTCCGGT
Source organism: Paenibacillus amylolyticus (assembly GCF_047302515.1). Taxonomy (GTDB): domain Bacteria; phylum Bacillota; class Bacilli; order Paenibacillales; family Paenibacillaceae; genus Paenibacillus; species Paenibacillus amylolyticus_G. The sequence continues at coordinate 4,146,581 of NZ_CP168019.1, forward strand.
TCGTCCAGAAGAACGTTCCCTCGCACGATCCACCCGATAGAATCGATCGAACAGGAAAGGTAGATGCTCTGCAGCAATCCCGTCTCCTGTATCCCGAATCTGAATCACACACTGGTTATCCGTCTGCTCTGCGTGAATCTCGATGCTTCTTCCCTGTGGTAGATGGTTCACCGCATTGCCCAATAGATTCATCCAAACTTGCATGAGCAGCACTTCATTGCCAACCAGCTGGATGGACTCGGGCACCGAAATCCGAAGCAATAGTTCTTTTTCTTCCAATTGCCATTGCAACACCTGAACCGCTTGCCGGAATTGATCTCGCAAAGAGAACTTTACTTTGGACAGATCTTCGTTGCCTTGTTCAAGGGAGGACAGGAGAAGCAGTTGTTTGCTGAGCAAAGAGAGATGACGACTCTCCTCCTCAATGATTGATGCATAGTGCTCTCGTTCCTGTTCGGGCAGATCCCGATCCGCCACCAATTGGGCAAAACCCTGAATCGAGGTCAGCGGCGATTGAATCTCATGCGATACGTTGGATACAAACTGCTGCCGCGCCTGATCGACCCTCTCCAATTCACGACTCATGGTCATGAAATGCTGGGCCAGCTGTCCAATCTCATCCCGCCTTGCGGTAGGCAATTTCAAATTATATTTTCCTTGCGCAACGCGCTTGGTCGCCTCGGACAGACGTTCAATCGGATTGACCAGATAGCGGGTACTGATCAGAAAGATCAGGATACTAATACCTATCGTCAATGCTCCAATCAGCGCAAAAAAGATCCGCAGCTCACCGAATTGCAAAATTACATCTGGGCGCATAAAGAGAGCGTAATTGGCATTGCCCAACTGTAGATGAACACCCACGGTATTGCTTAATTGATTATCGAAGAATCCGGTAATGAACGGTTTGCTTGGAAACTGGGCGACGCCATGGTATACCTCACCATTCAACACCAGTTCTACGGCTTGCTTGTCCAAATCTTTCTCTCGAAATTCGCGGCCGTAGAATTGGTCGTTGCCTTTTCCATCCGTCACATAGATTTCGTACCCAAGTGCGGCGGCATTGTTCAAATACTGCTCCATCGTGCCGGGTTGCTGCTCCACAAATTGCTTCATATGCGTCGCGATGCCCACCAGCTTCTCATCATTGAAATCCTTGAGCTTTGTATGATAGTAGATGTTGGACAAAAGAAAACCGAGCATGCCGCTGACCATAATCACCGCAATTGTAATGAGGAATACCCGGACGTACAAGGTCCTCAAGGTGCTTTCACCTCCATCTTGTAACCAATACCCCGCACAGTCTGGATGATGAAATCGTCCGTATAATCGGCAAATCGATCACGCAGCCGCTTGATGTGCACATCAACGGTACGGTCATCTCCTTCGTAATCTGCTCCCCATACGAGCCGAATGAGCTCATCCCGCGAGAACAAACGCCCCGGAAACTGGGCAAGCTGTGAGAGTAATTCAAATTCTTTCATTGGCAAAAAGAGAATGGATTGCCCATCCGTAACTTCCACATTGTTGCGGTCAATGACGATTCGGTTCATACGGATGATATCGCTGGATGTGCGATGGTACCGACGAAATAACGCCTTTACCCGGTAGACCAGTTCTTCAGGTTCAAACGGCTTGGTCACATATTCATCCGTTCCTTTCAGATAACCGTTTCTCTTGTCGGATAGCTGATCTCGTGCCGTCAGCAACATAATTGGAATATCGTAGTGCTGCCGTATGAAATCACATAACTCCAGTCCGTCCATGCCGGGCATCATCACATCGAGGATTGCCAGATCGATCGGTGTTTCTTGCATCAGCTTGACCGCTTCCAATCCATCCTGCGCTTCATGAACCCGATACCCTTCCTTGGTCATGACATGCCGCAGGAGTGCTCGAATATTGGCATCATCGTCTGCCAGCAGCAGATGTTTCATATCGTTGTCCGCCCTTCTATGTAACAAGTACATCTCACTTTGATTCTGCACAGATGGTAGCATAAAAACAAACGCATTAGCTAGTACATACGCGCCGAGACACACCGGTCATGTTTATATTTCCTTAAATCTGGTTGACACTACTATGAGGCGCAACTATAATAAAATCATAACATATGAACAAGCGCTCATATATTCATTTGTAGACGATCAAACATTGCCAAGAATCATCTATATTCCACACTAGAAATCATATTACATAACGGAGCAAGGCTCCAAAGGAGAGGATTTATATGTCCGGACATCATCACGATCAGAACCATGGGCACGATCATGGACACAACCACGCTAACACAACCAATAACAAGAAAGTACTGTTGTTTTCCTTCATTATTATTACCATCTATATGATCGTTGAAGCCGTTGGTGGGTTCATCACCAACAGTCTCGCGCTTATCTCGGATGCAGGCCATATGTTGTCCGACTCCATTGCACTCGGGATCGCTTTACTGGCGTTCACCTTTGGTGAGAAAGCGGTGAATACTGGCAAAACGTACGGATACAGACGCTTTGAGATTTTGGCTGCTACGTTAAACGGAATTACGTTAATCGCCATTGCACTCTACATTTTCTACGAAGCGATTGGTCGTTTTATCAACCCGCCAGAAGTCGCAACCGTAGGTATGTTAATCATCAGCGTCATTGGATTGCTCATCAATATTCTGGTGGCCTGGATCATGATGCGTGGTAGCGATACAGAAAATAATCTGAATATGCGCGGGGCTTATCTCCATGTCATCAGTGACATGTTGGGATCGGTTGGGGCCATTGCGGCAGCACTGCTCATGATGTTCTTTGGCTGGGGTTGGGCCGATCCACTGGCGAGTGTAATTGTCGCGGCGTTGGTATTACGAAGTGGGTTCTATGTCACCAAATCATCCTTGCATATCTTGATGGAAGGCACTCCAGCCAATGTCGATGTGAATGAACTGGTGCAGACCATCAAACAAGTCGATGGCGTCAAAGGCGTTCATGATGTGCATGTCTGGTCCATTACCAGTAACTTGAACGCGCTGACCGCACATATCGTGGTGGATGGAACGATGGATGTCTATGCATCCGAGATCCTGGTTCAGAAGATAGAACATATGCTGGAACATAAAGAAATCAAACATGTAACGCTCCAAGTGGAGTCCGAGAAACATCTGCATGACACCTCGGTATTATGTACGGTCAAAGGCGACGCACCAGATGCTCACGCACATCATCACCATTGAGATGAGTAACAAATATTAGTTGCTTCTAAATGAAAACAGGGCAGATTCCCCGGTAAAGGGAACGCCCTGTTTTTATTTTCCTAAGTTCAGCTTTTTGGTATGAGTAGAAAATAGAATAGCCTTTACCTAACCGCAGCGGGCTCTGGACTACTTGTATCTGGAGAGTAATTTCTCTTTCTTTTGATCGAATTCATATTCTGAAATAATATTTTTTTCTTTTAAGTCACCTAGCTGAAGCAGTTGTTCATGAACATTCACAGGGGTCTTTTTTCTCTTGCTTGATATGATCAAGGCTAGAATTGAGAAAAGCAGACCATACAGGACACCCAAAATCCCCAAACCTGCCGCTACCTCCGCACTTTCTTGCGAACCATCTATAAAAACTACGATTAATAAAAAATTGAGTACGAACCCAATAAGGCTAACGATTGATAATACTTTCAATGAATATTCCTCCTAAATGTTATGTATGTTCTATTCAAACTTCAGGAAAGGTCGGTCAGAAGACTAAACATCAACCTCGTCCCAGTTTATAATGACGTATCCAAGCTGAAACAACAGGATGACAATATAACTGATATTGATTCTTAAACTGGTCTTAACTTTCTTGATCTGATCCAAGAAATCTTCTTTGTTCATTTTTCCGCGTTCCAGCTTGGACTTCATCCTTTGTTTTTCTTTCCATAACAGCACCATCTCGATTACACCAAATACACCCCATGCCAACGGATATACCAGTAACACTGCATTAGCAACTGACAACAGCATAAGGGCACCTTCATCCAAACCTTTCTCAATTCCTAGCTTAAAGCTTACATTCACACTCAAAGTCAAAACGACTAAACCAAAACCTATAAAACTTAAATACGGTGTGAATCTGAAGCTTCGCAATACTACCTCTCCTTTCGGATAATAGAACCCTAGCACATATGCCAGGGCTCTTCGATTCAAGCTCACATTCTCTTTAAGGATAACTTTGACCTTATAAACCGCATAACCAATCTAAAAGTCACAGTATTTAGTTACTTTCGAACTGTCCATCTATTTCTTCTGTGCCTGTAACAGTTGATCATTAACAAATGCCTTCAAGAAGAAGAGTTCATTCCCATTAGGCTCCCGCAGCTGTTCTTTTTCAAAAGATGTTATCGCCTGCTCCAAGAATGTAGATGTCACCGCTCTGTTACTGGTAGTAAGCTCTCTCCAGAACACATCCATCTCTTCCCGATCACAGATGGATTCATGACCTAACAAGAAATGCTCCGCATCATACATTTGGATATCTTGTATCATGGGGTTTAGCAAGGATTGCTTAAAATGAAACAGTTTATTCTTTGTTGTTCCATAAGGACTATCTCCGAGAAAAATAGTCTTCTCATCAGGAATATAAACAATCGTTGAATCATCGGTGTGCGTACTTTGAATCCTCTCCAGCATACAGTGCTTGTTCCCCAGATCAATCTGGAGGGAATCTTTAAAGACGATACCGGGCTTATCTAGTAGAAATGATTCTCTCCTCGGGATTTCCGCCTGTATAATTTCCATACAATGTGCGCTGATTATATCGGCATCTACATACTCACGAAGTGACTGATCATCAAATGAATAATCTCTCCACTCGTTCAACCGCTGTTCTGTCAATCGATTAACGATGATCGTCGCACCGAATTCATTCATTCCCAAAAAATGATCCCAATGCGCATGAGTAATAACCACATACTGAACGGGCGGCACATCTAAGCACCGAATCTCCTCGATAAAGTCTCTGGCATGTTGAACTGAATTTCCACCATCGATTACCAGACTATGTTTTTCCCCACACACCAAGCCTAGTACCGGTCTTTCTCTATCATTATCGTTGGACATATAATAAATGGAATCGCTTAATTGATTTAACATGTCAATTCTTCTCCTCTATATGATTATTTTTCATATCATAGGCAGAGAAAAACCGCATGATTATTCAAGCAAATACATGGATTTTTCTCCGTTTATGGATTCACCAATGGAATCACCTCTTTCAATCTGTAATAGATATTTAAATGTTATTTTATGTAATGGCAATGATTATACTCGTTATCAGCATCAACAACGTTACGGGCGCCCAAATTCTTCGTTCCCATACACTTCTCGTGATCAGATTTAATATGGTCCCAAGTACTAGATACGCGACGATAAACCAGATCGCTGTCTCTGCAAAAAAAGACCACTGAGGCCAAAGCAATCCTGCTTTACTCAGAACAACAATCCCCATGAATGCCAAAATTGCGATCTGAACTATGCAGGCAAAACGCATGGATACGGGGTATTTCCCGGGAAACTTCCCACCCATGGCATACTCTCCCCAGGGCACACCTACACCCAACGCAACCTGAAACATAATAACGATCAGAATCAAGACGGTGAATACGATTGCCGATGTCAATACAATCATGACCACACTCCAGTATTCAAAGTGGTAGTAGAATCACTCCCACAATAGGGATACCTCATTTTCCAATCGTAGATCCTTCATTCTCTACAGAAATGCAAAACTGATTGTTCTCTGAATTATACAGGATATTCCACTAAATCATACTTTCTTTTTTGCCTTTTCAACTCCCCTACCTGTCCGCTATCAACATTCCGCAAGGTCCTACACTCTTTAACCACAGTAACATTCAATAAGTTTGTAACATAAGAATCTCACCCTCGCAAACATCGTACAATCTTCATAAGATCTATGTAATCCACCCAGTCTTTCAACATTTGTGTCTCTCGATTGGAAATGAATACAAATAGAGACTTTCACTAAAGGAGAGTCTCTATCTGTATTCTATACTTGTATTTTACTGAGCAACTACTTCACTACTAATAATAAGTTATAAGGACATTTTTACCCATTAAGCTGAGTCATCATTTCTTTCATATAACGTGTTCCATGGACCTCATGTTGAGGGCTTACCTTTTCAATGCGAGCTAAGTCATCAGGTGTCAGTTCAATCGTTGCAGCGTTCGCGTTTTCCTCCAAATATTTGATTCGTTTCGTTCCCGGAATCGGTAATGCGTTATTAGCCATTGTCCAAGCCAGAACCAATTGTGCAGGCGTACAACTCTTCTCCATGGCGATCTCTTTGATTTTATCCACAACTTCTATGTTTTTGGCAAAATTGTCTCCTTGAAACCTCGGCATATATCTGCGCAGATCATTAACATCCAAATCTTCGAATTTCCGTATCTCACCTGTGATAAACCCTCTGCTTAATGGACTGTATGCAATATGAGTAATATTCAATTCTCTCGCAGTCGGTAGAATCTCGTCCTCAATATCCCGGCTCCACAGGGAATATTCGCTCTGCAATGCAGAGATTGGATGAACGGCGTGTGCACGGCGTAAAGTGGAAGCCGATGCTTCCGACAAGCCAAGGCAGCGGACTTTCCCCTCTTTAACCAAGTCAGCCATCGCGCCAACGGTTTCCTCAATCGGAACCTGAGGATCTACCCTGTGTTGGTAGTACAGATCAATATAGTCGGTGTCCAGCCTGCGAAGACTTGCTTCTACAGCCTTTTTCACGTAATCCGGATGACCATTCAACGTTTCATAGTTTGGGGTATACGCAAATTTGGTAGCAATAATGGCCCGCTCCCGACGTCCTTTCAGCGCTTTCCCCAGTAGTTCTTCATTATGACCATTACCATACACATCAGCTGTATCTAGCAGTGTAACGCCAATCTCCAGCGCGTGATGGATGGTCTTGATTGACTCCTCATCATTGGTTTCCCCGTACATCCCGGGAGACATGCCCATAACTCCCAGTCCAATCGAAGATACGACGATATCGCTATTTCCCAGCTCTCTTTGCTTCATCTCTTCATCTCTCCATCCGTTAATATTAGTCTTTACCGATGCTTTCCATTTGGTCTAGCAACTTACTCTCTGAAGGAAGCTTTCCTGTCTCTATGTCTTCATAGATCGTCAATTTGTTATTCACCGCTGCAAGTGCTTCGGCAATTTCAAGTTGTCGGCGATGTAATTCCTCTTTGTATTCGTGAAGGATCGCTTTCCGTTGTGGAATCGTTGAATCCCCGTCCAGTGCCAGACTAACCATATGTTTCAGTGTAGATACTTTCATACCCGTTGCCCGGAAACAGGACATCAGTCTCATCCAATCCAGATGTTCTTCCTCGAACATCCGATTTCCATGTTGATCCCGTTGAATGTAAGGGAGCAGTCCCTCCTTCTCGTAGTAACGAATTTTATGTGCAGGACAACCCAGCCGCTCCGAAGCTTCTTTTATCGAGAAAGCCATAATGCTGACTCCTCCTTTATGTTCATTTTTGGATGCATTTAGCTGGTTCTTTTACATCCTAAGGCTTAATGTTCACATTAAGGCAAGCACAATTTCAAAAAAATTAAATGAATTGACGTTCACTATTTTTAACAAATGGAGGACATAACACACGCTTCAGTACTGGGAAGTAACGATTAGAGGAGATATGCCGAAAAGGGTGAAAGCTGGAATTCAGAGGAGAAGAGTTTGGAGATGCCGGCTACTGTTTCGCTTACATCAATCGTTGAGTGCCATAAAGTACTCGGGCTTAATCACAGTTCAATGGTTCGGTAAAAGGTACTTCCAGGAAGTAGTCCAGCTGCCATTGCTGCGTTTTTAAAGCCTGCTTACTTGCTGGCTTGTCCCAAGGCGGATATACACGTATGGCCCGCTTGCCACCTTTTCCTTGATCCGATATGATATCTCGCTGTAACAATACATTCTTCGGAAATACAAATTGACCAAAGTGGCTGCCTGCGCGCGTACTAATGACATACACATCTGCTGGATCTGATCCATCATATGGCTGTGTCGTTCCATCCTCACTCCGCTGCCATAGGGTAACAAATTGTCCGATCTTGGTTGGCATGGTTTTGGCGACGCGAAATCGAATGGAGAGAGAATTTATGGTGAACACATATGCACCATATTCAGCATTTTGCGCTTCTTCATATGGTTGTGAGCATACAAAGCCACACTTGTCATAGATAAGTTCTTTACTGGCAAGTAAGTCGCCATGAAGTACATCGGAGGTCGTCCAAGCATTCAGACGATTCAAACTACTTTTGTTATCCAACTTGTGATATCTCTCCTGTGTTGTATAGTCTGAACTAAGGCATTTGCGATAGCTGTAAAAAGTTTGTTAGTTCAAAATTCCTGACATAATTGCTTCCATTCATGCCAAGCCTTCAAATACTCAGGCAGATCATCAGGATGATGCTTGTTGCTCAGCCCAATTCGGCAATATAGATGGACCAGAGCTTCCTCTATCAATCTGGATTTATCCATATCTACTTGCTCTAAAAGTTCGAACGTAGCAAATAATGTTTCGGTGTTGATATCATCTGCCGAGGAGCTAAACGCATACAAGAAATCATAGAGGATAGGTCCAACCATTGGAGATGGGTCAATAACGCCGATGAGTTCATTTCGATCATATACAAAATTATGAACCCCCGTATCGCCATGTAAAAGAAACTTTTCTTCTTCCTCATGAAAAAGACGATCCACTTTGGATTGAACCAGATTATAATCATCTGTCGTTAAAACACTTCCGATATTCATCTTTGCTTCATGAATACTAATCTGATTGAATTCTTTCCATGTCCTCTGTGGGAACTCTATTCTGCCCCATGATTTCGTATCTGTAGAACGCACATATGTATTGAATAACTCTTTCACCAGACGAGTTAACCAGTCTCTTTTCTGACCCCGGTTGAAATGGGTCGTACCTTCCATATACGTATAAATAAAATAAGTGTTATCCGAATCAGTCAACAAAACTTCAGGCAATAACGGAGAATTCTTATACGTGTCCAAAAACTGTTGGGTAATGTGAATCTGCTCGCGTTCATCGGATTTCAGAATATAATGCTTATTCAGACTTGTACTCAACCGATAAACACGTCCAGCTGTGGTACCTGACAAACTTTGAATTTCAGTGATTTCTTCGTTGATATGATGCATCTTGAATAAGTTATTGATCTCATTAATCGTTGGATTAATTAACATATGGTTCTCCTCATATAACTAGGATCTGAATTCATTTGGTAAACATAAGTTAAGGTGAGCATTAAGCTCCAACTCCACGCTGAATTATCTTTCAAAATGCGCCCGTTCCTCTTGGTTGGAACTAAAAATATAATCTGGGTACTGGTTTGCCATGGGTGGAAGCTGATCCTCGGGGAAAAACTGCAAATCCTTCATCTCTTCATTATCGGGCGTGAGTTGCCCGGATTTGATCCTGCATTCAAATACGATAGTCAAATATTCGACCTGATGACCATTACTGTATGTAAGCCGTCTTGCTTCACCCCCGTATACTCCGATAATCTTCTCGGGTTCAACAACTAGACCTGTCTCTTCCAGTGCCTCTCTAATCATCGCTTGAGCCGGTGTCTCACCAAGCTCAATTGCTCCAGCAATCAACCCCCAGGTTGATTCGTTATGTTTACGACCGAACAGAATCTCTCCGTGTTCATTTCGGATAATCCCAGCTACACCCGGCATAAAAATAAGCTCGTTGCCGATCTTGTCCCTCAGGTTTTTGTAATAGTCTGACATGCCCATACGGGTCTACCTCCTGTCTTTTATTTTCTGAATTCTCTTCCATGAATGATCCATTGTACGGCATCCCAAATATCCTCTGAGATATAATCAGGTTCGGTCTCCGTCCATTTGTCTCTGAATTTGGTTAATGAAGATTCCCCCATCCTGTTCTCAGCATGATCTTGGTCGCTCCTACGGCATGGGCAGCAAGCATGTCTGTATCTCCTACATCTCCAATAACGATGCATTTGGATAAATCCAGACCGAGTTCCTCTGAGGCCTGTAATAACATTCCGGGTTTAGGCTTTCTGCAACTGCATTCTTGCTCATGCGGACATATATAGGAGTGATCGAATCCGTACTCGCGAAATTGCTCTTCAAAATCCTCAACACTTGCTTCTCCACGTGAGATTCGATATTGATTCGTAAAAGCCAGTACCATAATTCCTTCTCGCTTTAAATGCATAATTGCTTCTTGAGCATTGGGGTATAATCTGAAATCTCTCGGATGAATAAAATGACCTGTACCACCAAATGTTCCATCTCTGTCTATAAAAACAGCTTGTACGTTCACCTGTGGGTTCATCAAGGTCCGTTCCCTTCTCAGAAAAATTTCAAGGTGTTCATCTATACTTTCTCATCGATAATATGCTTGCTACCATCTTGCTGCTTATGGTGTTGCAATTTTTTAATTTCAGTTTTCAGATAGTGTACTTCTTTGATTAATACATCCAGCTTTTTCGATGTTTTGGATGAATCTATCGCATACCGTACAATTGCAGCAAAGATAAGAACGACAATTAAACATATAATTGAGATCACTAAAGTCCAGATAAATTCAAAAATGGTGTCCAACTCCTTGCTGTCAAAATAATAAGTCATAAAACTCTTTCGAAAACCAAAACCATATGATCCCTAGTATAACCATTATGGTGCCTAGTACTTTTAATATTATTTCGATATGTTTAGGGATATCACTATTAGGTGGGTTATCTTCAAACTCGTAATTCGGTTTAATTTTTCGATATCTCATCAGAACAAATATTTTGTATAGAAAATCAGGAAAGAAGTAACATGCAATGCCCACGACAAATACGGGAATAGATAAATAACCAAAGGTACTGGTGGTCCATTCCATCTCTATTCCCTCCATATTCATCCTCTTGGCCTCTCTCATTCTTCCTCTACGAGAATATCAGCACAGCGAACAATTAATTCAGGCATATTCTCTCCCTCAAATAAAACATGAAGCTCATATCCGTTATCGATCCGATACAGCTCTTGATACAGCCAGTAACTGCCTACAATCCCACCGTCTTGCTTGATGATTTCGGGTGCAACCAGCGTAAGTTTATTTATATTGGTGAAGCCCCCACGGGTGTCAAAACGAATGACCACCTCATCACCCGTCAGCAGTTCTGTCACTGTACAATCATGGTATTGAATCCGCCCATGTATTTCATCGGAAATATCCTGTGCCATCATCACTTCTCTAAATTCTTTCGATATGCGTTCCATTTTTCTTCTATTCTCTGCACTCTGTTTATTCAGCTGGAGCATAACTTCTCTCGTGCAATAACCCAACGTAAAGACACGGATATCCGCAATTTGTTCAACGATTTCCTGTGGCAAATTCTCCGCCTTGTATTGAAAATTCCACTCCATCGATTCTTTGTACTCTTCCTTACATTTCTTCTCATCAAAAGGAGGGCGTACATCATATTCTGCAATGAGTTTCTCGATATGCGCTCTTTGTTCCGGCGGCATGTGAAAAACCATTTGATCCTCTTCTGTCACTTCTTCTCCGCTAAAGGCTTTCTCTACACGAGTCATGACCTGACCATTATGCTCCAGCATGAAACGTGGGTCCAAGTTATATAGCTCTCGCTCCTGCTTCACATGTGCTTTTTCCTTTCTTTTATACAGCCTTAAAAATAGATTCTCATCTGACTCGTAAGCTCCGTTATGTACTCTTAAACCAAAATGAAGATGTGTCTGCTGACAAAGCTCATACCATTCTTTTGTTAGATATTTCATATGCATCTCTCCTGCTGATTTATAGAATCTACTTTGCTATTGAAGCATAGACCTGATCTCGTTAGAAACTGCTCTATTGTTTGCATCGCTACGCCTCCAAAATCCTCAGCCTCAACGATTCCTTATATTCACAAACACTGTTCTACCCCAAGGTTTGAAAAAATTTATGTTTGATCTCTTTGTTGTTTCGCGCCGCCCATTCATGCACAGCTTCTACGCCTGCGGACTCCTGACCTCGTTGAAAGTAAAAACATAGATCCATCGGCACTAACCGTTTACCATAGAGTTTGATGCCAATCCGTCTGTAATTCATATAAATACACTCAATCTGAGATGCATCATATCTCTGATGTTTCATAGAAATCACATGATCGCTTTCCAGCGTAATACTGGGTTTAGTGAATAACAAACGCCAGAGCAGAAAAACGATATAACCGAGAATAAAGGTCAATATAACGATCAGGAAGTACTTCATAATACCATTTTCATCATAAATAATATTTCTGAAAAACATAGCTTCAATAACCAACATACATAATAGGCTCAACCATGCTCTTGGATAAATCGTCTTGTATGTGATGAGTTCCACCTCCTAATTATTCTCTTCATTAATCCGAAGCCACTCGGAAGGGGCTTTTCTGGCAAAATGCTTTTCAACAAAATCCAAAATGTTATCAATCCCAGGCAATGCCGCATTTTCTTTGGCTTCGTCAAACGTCATCCATTGGTACTCGGTATGTTCATGATTTAACCGGACAACCTGGCTTTCATCCACGTATCCTACGAATACGGGAGCGGTATAGATATACTCCCCCATGGGTGAATAATATTGTTCGAATTGATTGCCAGAATACAACCGGACTTCCGTAATACCTGTTTCCTCATGAACTTCTCTGAGTGCAGCTTCCCATGCCTTCTCGCCCTTTTCTATACCGCCGCCAACATAACACCACTCCTTATGCAACATACGACCAGCCCGCTTCAGCATCAGTACAAGGTATTGATCGAGGCTTTTCTTCAACAGAACTACAGCCACGCCTTCACAACGAATGGGAACTACCTGTTTCACGTGCTCTGTACCATCCACCTTCTCGTGCCCCTCTCTTCAACTTTCCTGAGAATCGAAATCCTCCAAAACCTTAAACTTATTCCCGTGGATTTTGTCCAGATGCTCTTCTCCCCAATAACATAGATGGTCCAGGGCGGGCTTGAGTCCCCAGCCGTAGTCCGTTAACTCATATTCCACTTTGGGAGGTACCTCTGAATATACCTTGCGCTGTATGATCTCATCCTTTTCCAGACCTCTGAGCTGTGTTGTCAGCATCTTCTGCGTAATGTCCGGTATTAACCGCCGAAGCTCCGACGTGCGTTTCCGTCCTGTCATCAAATGATAAATAATCAAAGGTTTCCACTTCCCACCCATTACTTCCAAGGCCGCTTCCACGCCAACTTTATATTTTTTTGGAGCACTCGTTTCTCCATGTTCTGTCATTCTGAACCCCTCCATAATCAGGCTATATCAAGGTGAATCATCATCTTTTTGTTGCTCTTCTTTCCATTATTTGAGCCTATTTCGAGGCATCCATTTAGGGTACTTTGATGTTCCTATGGCACTTCATTCTTCCTATAGAACATCAAAGTGCGTACTTCCAGATGTTTTCATACCTGTTTATAATAGCATCAGCCATTGATTTATGGCTACAAGACAGGAATGCAGAAAGGTAGTGAAAGTTAAGATGAACGTACTCGTTGTAGTATCCCACCCGAGAAAGGATTCCCTGACCTTCCAGGTAGCTCAACGTTTTGCACAGGGTCTTACCGATGCCGGTCACGGTTATGAGATATTGGATTTGCATGGAATTGGCTTCGACCCAATTCTCCGAGAGATGGATGAACCGGACTATACCCAAGAAAATCAGGTGTTCTCGCCTGAGGTTGAAACGGAGATGAAGCGGTTGAAGAAGCACGATGCTGTGGCTTTTGTGTTTCCTCTCTGGTGGTGGCATCTGCCAGCCATGTTGAAAGGCTATGTGGACCGTGTCATGAATAAAGGATTTGCCTATGGCACGAACAAACTTCCTCATCAGCAGATATTGTGGATCGCTCTTTCGGGCGTGACGGAAGAACAGATGCATAAGCGCAACTATGGGCAATCGATCACCAATCTGCTCAATGTGGGTATTGCCGATTACTGTGGCGTGTCCCAATCAAGGGTTGAGTTTTTATATGATACGTTGGAATCCAAGCCTGAGCATTATGAGGCACTGCTGAAACATGCACATCACTTGGGACTGAACTATGCCAACGATATTCCGACTCCATGATCGTATGAGAAAAAAGGTATGACCCGAATATGAATTCTGAAGTTTAGTGGTAAGTTCAATGGCGAATCACTATGCTTGAACACGGCAAAAAGGTCGCTCCGAAGAGCGACCCTGCCTGTGTGTCTTGCATTATTTTACTGTCGAGAGAAGAAACTTCTCCAGCATAGTGATATCGGTAATACTATGGTTGCAAGCTGTGTTATCCGTGCATACGTACTGAGCAATGGAAGAAAAGTTGTCTGGCGAATGAGCCTTGGTCTTCACGTTGAAGAATCCAAGCTCCTGATGACGATGACAGAACATGCAGTACCCTTTTTTGTTCGTGGGTGTAATCCGTCCCTCAATACCAAGAAATCTGCCTTCGTGCGGGTACACGATGAACAAACGGCTCGTCGCAATGTCGGTCCATCTCAGATAGGTTGTGTGTGCGTAATCGATGGATTCGAGATCGGGCACTTTGAGCTTTTTGGCCTTTGGAAACAGCTTTTGAATCTGCTTTGCCGATACTTGCGGATATGGAATCAGATATGATTCAAGCTGATTCAGATAGGTCTGCAACTCATGTGTCTTCTCATACGTGGATAACTGCTCCAGCAGTTGCTTTTGTTCCGTCGTCAGATCATTGAAGATGCCAACGGCATTCGTGCTGACGGTATAACGGACCGTATCCAATACCTTGGGGTCCACGACCGAGCGTAGCGTTTTGAGCAGGAAATCAGCTTGTTTTTGAATATAATTAAATTGATGATTCTGAATAAATGGTGTTTGCATGGCGTTCAGCCCCTTATTTTTATTGGAAGAACAAATAAGGTGCAAAGCCTGCGGGATGTAACATTATGTTGATGTTGATTCCAGGGCAAACAATCTCATTTTGTCGCGCCCTACACAAAGTCCGCCCCTATTCAGGCTTTGCATAAGGCTTTCTAGCGAACGAGCAATCCGGCATTATCCATATTGCCACGTCATAACCCCCAATACGATAGATATACAGGAATTATAGCAGGACTGAGTGCATGACTACAATAAGAGTGTTCATCACTCGCTCTTAGATGTCTCGATAATTAAAATTTAGAAACGCGATTATGCTCAGGGTTAATTCCAACAAAAAAGAAGGATTTATACAAAAAGCGACGAAAAATGTAAGAGTAATAGAGGAAAGACAATCAAGTTAATCTAAGGAAAGAAGGAAAACTGTATGCAAGCTGCCCTTTTAGCTTTAAACGTGATCATCTTGTTAGGGATTGTCGCCCTTTACTTGAGAAAACAGAATGGGAATTACCTAAACGAACTTAGGACGGAGTTAGAGAAAACAAAAGAAGACGTACGAAGGTTGCTTGTAGAACAAGCCACTCAGAACCGACAGGAAGCGAATGTAGCAGCTAAACTGAATCGAGAAGAGCTTGCTAAATCAATTGGAAACATGAATCAATCACTAATTAACAACATTGGAGAAGTTGCCTCCCAGCAAAAGAATCTGCTAGATAGTTTTTCGAAAAGATTGTCGGATATGACCGCAATGAATGAAACCAAACTGGAGCGAATTCGTGGAACTGTTGAAGAGAAGTTAGTTCAGTTGCAGCAGGATAACAACCAAAAGCTTGAGCAAATGAGAGCCACAGTCGATGAAAAGCTACATGCAACTCTAGAACAAAGATTAGGGGACTCCTTCAAACTGGTTAGTGAACGATTAGAGCTTGTACATAAAGGTCTTGGAGAGATGCAGACTCTCGCTAATGGAGTTGGAGACTTGAGGAAAGTTTTGACTAATGTCAAGACAAGAGGCACACTAGGCGAGCTACAATTAGAGAATTTATTAGATCAAACACTAACGGTAGAACAATACGATAAAAATGTAATAACCAAAAAAGGCAGCAATGACCGGGTAGAGTTTGCAGTTAAAATTCCTGATAAGAATAATAAAAATCAAATTATACACTTGCCTATTGATTCCAAGTTCCCACTCGAAGATTATCATCGACTTCTGGATGCTTATGAGGAAGGTAACAGCCAAGCTATCAGCGAAAATACTAAACTTCTGGATACTAAAATTAAAAATGAAGCCAAGTCCATTCGAGATAAATACATTGATCCACCGAACACGACTGATTTTGCCATTATGTTTTTGCCTATTGAAGGACTCTTTGCCGAAGTTTTACGTAAACCTGGACTTTGGGAAAGCATTCAAAGAGAATACCGAGTCGTTATTGCAGGTCCTACTACGTTGACTGCTGTTCTGAATAGTCTACAGCTAGGCTTCCAAACTCTTGCTATCCAAACACGTTCTAGTGAAGTCTGGCAGGTACTTAGCGGGGTTAAAACAGAGTTTGGGAAATTTGGCGATATTCTTGATAAAACGCAAAAAAAATTACAAGAGGCTAGTAACCATATTGATCAAGCTTCAGTTCGAACCAGAGCTATTGAACGTAAGTTAAGGAACGTTCAAGAGCTTCCTAGCGCAGAGTCTTCTCAAAATCTTTTGGAAGCTGTCATTGAATAAGGTACTTAAACATTAAAATAGGGCGATGTTTCCGAATATGAGGGGGAGCATCGCCTTTTTACTACTCACTTCCAGTGCTTAGATAGCACAGCCACAATGCCAAGAACGGATACATCAGTAACTGTCACTCAGGATACCAGTACATCGGATGCTCCCCGATCTTTTCAAATCCCAATTTCGTAGCCAGCTCATTCGATGCTAGGTTATCCGAATGACAGCTCCAGTTGGGAATGAGATTTTTGACTAGGCAATCTTTTATGAATAAAATACCTAATTGACTAGCTAATCCTTGACGTTTGAATTCTTCAATAGTGATGATATCGATCTCAGCATATCCCCCGCCAACATAAGGGGATGTACATACACTGACCAGTTGATCGTTTTTCTTGATGAAATGCCCAATCCCATGTTCAACGAACTGTTCGGTGGATGACCACACCAGTTGATAGTAGGGATAAAACTTTTGCCTATACTCCTGAGCTATGACCGCATTTAATGGCAAATATTCAAATGGCTTTTGAACTATTGTATCTTGCCCACTGTACAATTTCAGAAATTTTTTTGGATTGAATGAATAATATGTGCGGGTAATTTTTTTGCCATGCCGTATGTGATATGAATCAATCTTGTTTGCCCAGGCTGTTGTAAAAACACCTAAAGCAAAAAAGCCAGGATGGTTCGACTCTTCATTCATGAACTGGACCACATCTGCGATAAACAACTCGTCCTCTTCATCTCCGGCCAAACCATAAAATCCACCGTTGCTGGTAATCAATACAGAGGTTGGTGACCTCTCTTCATTGACAAACACTCGACCTTGTTGCGTGTGATCGATGACAGACCGTACGTAGACCGCTTTATTCTGGATCGAATCCAATAAAGGTAACACCAAATGATATTGATCCAGTGCAAGTTCTCTCATGCTCAACTTCCTCTACTCTGTGATTTACGCAGCCGACCGATATACTATACGAGCTAACCCAGAACCTCAGTAGACTTCGCATTCAAATATCTATATCCAATTTTATTTTTTATAATGCTCTCTCTTTATGTACTCCCTTACTTTATCTGAGAATGTAGAAATAATGATTGTCGATAAAATAGTCACTTCAATAATTTTGTTAGAGATGACATGAGTGTATTCTACTATACTTAATAAAGAATTTTGCATAATAGCATCTTGATATTTCAGTAACGCTGTACTTAAAGCAATTTGATGATGTAGTGAAAATGAGAATTTAAACATTTCTTTAATTCCAACTTCACTTTGTAACAATGAATAGGAGTACGAATATAAAATTGAAAACATAAAATCTGGTACTATATAAAAGGTTAATAAGATTCCAACATAACTCATTATGATTTCCTGAATTTTCACCTTCTCAGCCTCGATTAGTAAAGCAGTTTTTATTAGGGAAAAACATAACGATATAATTATCCATCCAACAAAAATTGACATTAGAAAAACAAAATAAACGGTAAAGTAATTGTCAATCAGTGTTTTGTAGTTTTCAAGATAACCAAAATAGTAAATATTAATTGTCGGAGCTATAATCTGGATCATAAACACTAAATAAATCATGAAAAAAGCAACTTGTAGATATAAATTAATTAAGCTGGTTGACAATTTGAAACTATCTTCTAAAAGGTAGGAAATTCTCTTCATCAAGTTTTCAAATTTAAACATGATATATACACTAAGAATTAATGCTAATATCGGTATTTTTATTATTGAAGGAAATAATAATATAATAAATAGTGCTACAAAAATTAATTTTCGTTTCTGTACATCTCCCTTAAGTTCCTTTACCATGCAAATTAGATAAACCAGACTGTAAATATAAAGAATCCACTCTTTTTCAGTTAAGTAAAAGATACATAATGTTATAAAAGCTCCAGAAATAATAGGATTAGCAAACCAATCAGTCAGAACTTTCATGATTTTTATTACGACTTGAGACACCTTCTTCATTTCTGTGAATCTCCTCTATCTACAAAATTAAACTCTTGAATTTCAATTTCAACTAATTCATTCATGAACTCAACAATTTCTTCAGACTGTGATTCTAGTATTAGGCAAGATATCTCTTTAATCTTTTTCTGATACAGTTTCAAGTTTAAATGCATTTATGGCTATCGTTAAATCAAATAGACCATACTTTTCAAAATCAACAGCCATACTGAACAGATATCTTGTGGTTGTATGAACTAGTATTGAGGCTTGCTTTGGTAGTTGGATTAATATAAAAATCAGATATCCCAGGATTAGTATGAGAGTATCGATATTATGGACACTTGGCTTTTGGCGAAATTTTATTAATCATTTAGACTATAACCCATGGGACCTGTTACACAAATAAGAAAGCCATCAGGTACTCAATAACTATCAATAAATCTTATTTTGTCCTCTGAGATTCTATAACCACTTGGTAACGTCCTTTTGACTTCTCTTGAATTACTACTTTATTATCTGTAATAACTAATGGAAACATTGGGTTGTTTGATTTTTTAGGGGACTTCTTGTCGTTTCATAAGTTCAATTGGTATATTTTTCTGCTACAAAATAAACTTTAAAGTCTGCACGTTCATCTATTTTTTTGTACGAATATAAAATTATGATACATCTTATCCCCTCCATTTATGCTTTTCTCTATGATGTTTTTAACTCAACAGGTGTATTAATATTATTGAACAGATGCATTGCCAAGTCGCACGAGTTTATCAGTAAAATAAATGGCATAGAGTTCCCAATTAGGAACCTATTGACGTACTTAACATTAGTCCTATAAAGTGCATTCATATTATACTTTAATTGGGGATATATCACATTATGTTCAGACATATTATATACAACTATAATACAAAAAGAAGCCACCTCCCTGGCCTTCCCCAGTTCAGTGACTCCCTTTTCATAATACATTCCTTTAAGTTGAGCAACACATGTTTACATTTACGTTCCCTACTCCTTAACAGCACCAACTACGATCCCCGTTACAAAATAACGTTGCAGGAATGGATACACCAGCAGGATCGGCAGTGCGCTGATAAAGATCTGCGAAGCCCGAATGGTCCGTTGGGACAGGTTCGCAACTGCTTCCGGATCAAGCTTCGACATGTCAGCCTGCACGATGATCGTCTGCATGAATGTCGCGAGTGGCAGTTTTTCCGCATCACGGATGTAGATGATCCCGTCAAAGTATGCGTTCCAATGCCCAACCATCATGAAGAGCGAAACCGTTGCAATAACAGGTACGGAGACCGGCAGATAGATTTTGATAAACGTCTGGAAATGTCCTGCGCCATCGATAAATGCAGCTTCCTCCAGATCCTTTGGAACGGTACGGAAGAAATTCAGCAACAGAATGATGTTGAACACCGCAACCAATCCTGGCAAGATCAAAGCCAGCAATGTGTTCATCAGTCCCAGCTTCAGAATCAGGATATACCCCGGAATGAGGCCACCGCTGAACAACATCGTGATGACAAAATACCACAGATAGATGTTACGTGCACGGAACACCCGCGTCTCCTTGGAGAGCGCATAGGCTGCAATCGTATTAACGATTAACGCAAGTCCTGTACCCAGTACCGTCCGCTCCACGGATACCCATAAGGAGGAGAGGAAGTTGGTATTGGCAAATGTTTTCGCATACGCCTCCAGTGTAAATCCAATCGGCCAGAACGTGACGAGACCAGCATTCGCAGGTGCAGATGCGCTAAGAGATACCATGAGCAAGTGATACAAAGGCAGCAAGCAGAGCAGTGAAAGAATGGTCAGAAATACATTGTTGAATATGCTAAATATGCGGTAAGGCATCGTTTTATGATACATTTGTTCGTCCTCCTCTCTAGAAAATTCGGTATCCGGCGAATCGGTAAGCCAGTCGGTACGAGATCACAATCAGGATCAGGCTGATGACCGATTTGAACAGATTCACAGCGGTAGCGAAACTGAACTGTCCACTAAGCAGACCTTCTCTGTACACAAACGTATCGATAATATCTCCTTGTTGGTAAATCAACGGACTATATAAGTTAAAGATCTGGTCAAAGTTGGCGTTAAGCACATTCCCCAGTGCCAAGGTTGCAATGACGATCCCAATCGGAATAAGAGCCGGGATGGTAATATACATCGTTTGCTTCCAGCGTCCTGCGCCGTCCACCTCAGCCGCTTCATAAAGTGCCGGGTTAATGCCGGACAATGCCGCAAGGAAGATGATCGTGTTGAATCCAAACTCTTTCCAGACATCACTCGCAATAATCGTGAATCGGAACCAGCTGCCATCCCCCAGGAAGAAGATCGGCTTGATACCGAATACCGAGACCAGGAACTGATTGACAATACCCGTCTGGGCCAGAATATCGATCAGGATACCGGATAACGTTACCCATGACAGAAAGTGTGGTAGATACACGAGCGTTTGAATCGTTCTTTTCAGCGCCATCTTCCGTACCTCGTTTAGCAATAAGGCGAAGACAAACGGAATGATCAGATTCATGACGATCTTCGTACAGGCAAAGAACAGCGTGTTCCACGTAATTTGCAGGAAATAATCATTTTCCCACATGTACCTGAAGTGCTTCAGTCCTACCCATTCGGAATTGAAAAATCCCAGTGCAGGTTTATAATCCTGAAATGCCATCAAAATCCCGGACATCGGAATGTATGAAAATATAAAGACCATAATGGCCGCCGGCAACACCATGAAGTGCAGAATCCATGGCTGTTTATAGCGTTTTTTTCTCTTTTTTTCCAGCTTGTTCCCAACGTTTGCCTGCGGGAAACGCTTACCCTCCAATTTAGCCTCCATAGCACTGCTCCTGTTCCCAAAAAAAGTTTTTGTGTGTGATGGGGTTCTCTGATATAAATAGTATCAAGCCATACTGAGGTCTGCTATATAACATTGTTAGGCTTGATAGTGTTTTGTTAGGGCCATCCTAGAAGAAGTTGTTTACACACGAATTAGAAGGAGACTTTTTATGCATATATGGAAGCGCTTCATGTTTTTTCAAGGTAAGACCCGATCCCCATTCAGTCTTTTTGCCAAAATAAACTTGTTAATTGTGGTCTTGTTCATCCCCATTCTAATTATGTACACCTACTCGAATAACGTCACCTATGATGTCGTCAGCAAAGAACTGCAGATCTCCAACACAAAACAGCTCACGTTTCTGTCCAGTCAGATCGACTCCCGTATCAACCAGATGATGGATTTCAGCCTGATTCTCTCCCGAGATCCCAATGTCAGAGCATTCAACGGCCTCAATATGTGGGATGATCGGTATGACCGGATGCAGACCCGTTATGTGATACAAGAGAAGATGATGCTGCAAACCGGCGTTACGGATATATGGCCCACCCGATATGCGGTGCATTCACAGCAGAATAAGGATGTCATCGCTAACTACAATCAAACGACAGGGTATGATGAGGCGTATTTGAAAAAAAATATGAGTGGACGATGGACCTATGGGGATCAGGGTGCCGCATCACAGGACGAACTGAACTCCTTCTATTGGTTCTATACGGATTCATTGGCACAGCCGGGGATGCTCACGGGAAGTAACCTGGTGATTGAAGCCAGCTTCAGCTACGAGAACATTCAAAATATGCTGGATACGTATAAAGCGGGCGGACAAGGCGATCCTTTCTTGTATCACAAAGGAAATTCCCCCATTCTGAATCGCAGCGCGGACAAGCAATTATCCGCAGAACTCATTCAGTATCTGGACACGCATTCTCCGGAAGATACTACACAGGATGTCGTAGAGCTGAACGGTAAGAACTATCTGGTTAGTTCCGTGAAGTCCACTTATCTGGATTGGCATCTGGTTGACGTGATTCCACTGTATCAGATTTTGAAACCCATCTCGCTGAGTCAAAATCTGTTCTACACCTGTATGATTTTGCTGCTGGTGGTGGGCATCTCTGCTTCAATCCTGCTGTACCGAAATGTTCAATATCCGATCAAAAAACTGATCAAAGGCTTACGCCGTGTAGAACAAGGGGACTATTCTGTCCGACTGTATAGCAAAAACCAGAATGAGTTCTCATTCCTGTTCCGCCGATTCAACGATATGTCCCATCAGATTCAAGATCTGATCGAGAATGTGTTCCATGAGAAAATTAGAGCCAGGGAAGCTACGCTGAAGCAATTACAAGCGCAGATTAATCCGCATTTCCTATATAATTGTCTTGGTTATATCATCAACATGGCTCAGATGAAGGACGAGCAAGCTGTCGTCTCCATGGCGCATAACCTAAGTGCGTATTATCGCTACACCACCCGTATGGAACGGGAGACGTCGTCGCTACAAGAAGAGATCAAGCTGCTGATCAACTATCTGGATATCCAGAAGCTGCGCAATGGTCGCATTGAGTATCACATCGATATCCCTGAGGATATGCTTGGCCAGTCGGTGCCGCGATTAATGCTTCAGCCGATGGTTGAGAATTCCGTCATTCACGGCGTGGCGAAGTCCTATTCTTCCGGGGAAATCCGAATTACCGGGGAGCGCTTGAATGGTTTTGGCAGAATATACATCGACGACGATGGTCCAGGCTTAAGCCCGGAACAGTACGAAGCGCTGAACTTGAAGATGCAGGAACCACTACAAGAAGAAATGGGCTGCGGCCTTTGGAATACGCACCAACGAATCACGCACCTGTTCGGCAGTCACTCCTACCTCCTATTCGGCCCATCCCCACTAGGCGGATTCCGAACCGAAATCATCTGGGAGATACCAAAAGAGGACACGGATTCCGATAAAGGAAATACCGATACTAACTGATGCGATACTAACGATAAGTTGATATTTGATTTTGAACGAACCATTTACACGTGAACGCAGAGGACAGAAAAAACCTGAAGAAACGAAGTGTTCGCCTTTCAAGCACCATTTCAACCTTATAATCATCTAAGTCAGAAAATGGGGCTTGAACAGCGATCGGAAGGTTGTTCTGTCATCGGAGTGGCAAGTGTAAATATGCCTTAGTTCAACCAACAAGGAGACAATACACCATGCAAATGATGATCGTAGACGATGAAGCACACTGGGTCGATAACCTGTCCATGACCAAGCCCTGGCACACACTGGGGATCGAACATGTGCATAAAGCATACTCGGCCCACGAAGCACTACAAATGATCGACACTCACCCCATCGATATCGTGATCTCAGACATTCAGATGCCTGAGATGACAGGAATTGAACTAATCGAACGCATCCGCATCCGGGACAAAAAAATAAAATGTATTCTGTTATCCGGGTATTCCGAATTTGATTACGCCAAAAAAGCCATCCAGTTCGAGGCCGTGGACTATCTGCTCAAGCCCCCGACAGACGAGGAATTAATGGGCGCTGTGCAGAAAGCCATCGATCAATTGAACAACGAATGGGAAATGGTCAGTTCACTGACACGAACGCAGTTTACGTTGCGAGAGAATCTCCCCCATTTGCAGGGACGACTGCTCCTAGGGGCTTTACAGGGACAACGAATCGCCGCTGCGGAATGGGATCGGAAGCTAGCCAATTACGCTCTGCCCTTTCATACCGGGGATGCCGCAATAATGCTCGTAAGGCTGGAAGAAGAATTCGGACACTATGACAGCAATGATCAGACCCTGATCGAATATGCCATCATCAATATGGCGGAAGAGATTATGGGTGAGTTTATGGAAGTGTGGGGCGTCAAGGAGGAGCACGGATATCTGGTGTTTTTGCTTCAGTTGAAAGATCGGAAAGGCGATATTGGCAAAGAAACCATTCTGGAGAAGCTATCGATTCAGCTCCAATCCAAAGTAAAACAGTTTCTGAAAGGCTCCCTCTCCATCGTTATCACCGAGTGGTTCACCTTTCCGGATCAGCTCTACGATCGCTTCCGTCAGGCTTCCGCTTACTTCCGGCAGATCGTTGGCGATGAACGCGAATTTGTCATGCGTGTCAGCGATGTCGAGACACCTGCGGCACAAGGTCCCTTGGACGTACTGTACACCCCGCCCACCTTTATTAGTTTGCTAGAGAGCGGACAGTGGGATGCAGCGGAAGAGAAAATACGCGCGGTCTGCGCAGAGCTGGATGAGAAATGGTCGGAATCCTGGGAGCATTGTATGGAGGCTGGTTTTCTTATTACGGCTTCATTCACCAATATTGCCCACCGGAACAAGCTGACTCTGACCACTTTAATGGGGGATGATGTCGAGGGTTTGCAAAGTGGGGAAGTTTTCGCTACCATCAGCAAATTGCGGAAATGGTCGCTCAGTGTGCTGGGCAAACTCAAAGAAGGCACGTCCAACGAGATCAAGGACATCCGTTCCGAGTATGTGAAGAAGATTCAGGATTTTACAGATAAGAACCTGCATCTGGATGTGTCTTTGCGTGTACTAGCCGACCATGTTAATCTGCACCCGACCCATTTGTCCAAGATTTATAAGATCGAAACGGGCGAAGGCATCAGTGATTATATCTCGCGCCTACGCATGGATCGGGCCTGCCACAAGCTGGTCACGACCACCAAAAAAGTGTACGAAATCAGCATGGAGATTGGTTATATGGACCCGGCTTATTTTATCAAAGTGTTCAAACGCCAGTTTGGCGTTACGCCGCAGGAATACCGAGACCAGCATAAATAACATTTTAGAGGTTGTTCAAAAAATCGGCTTTTGATTACGAAGGATGCCTCACGGCATCATCAGCATCGAATATGGAATTCAGCCGAAATAAGCGGGAGGCTTACGAAGTATATTTCCTTTGGAAACATTGTAGTTGCTCACGTAGTTTTCCTACGCTCCGCTACTCCATTTCTAGCTTTATCCCATCTTCTCGGTACTGAAAACCGAATTTTTTGAACTTTATTTGAACGTTCTTTTGGAACATTCACTAATAGAGTCCTATCGAAACTAACAAACTCATATAGATGCACTCCCGCACAAATTGGTACAGTTACACTGTAAAGATCATACACCGTAGGGGGATTGAACAATGATCAAATTCAAAAAAACATGGTGGTCACTGCTCATGGTTATCGCGCTCATCACGATCACTGCGTGCGGCAGTGGCGAGACAAGCAGTGACAATGGTAATAATACGCCGGGAACTGTCGGCTCAGCTGAAGCAGAAGCTGCTTTTGCCAAAGGAAAATATGACCCACCCATCGAGTTCAGTTCGGTATTGATGCCGAAGAAATACGTGCAAGGAGATACCAAAGAAAATAACGTGCACGATCGCTGGATGCTCGAAACGCTGGGTATGAAGCATAAAGATACCTGGTATCCGGCCAATGACGATCAATACAGACAAAAGCTTCAACTGGCTATCGCTTCTGGCGAGACGCTGCCTGATTTCGTAACCGTACCCACCAATGCGGTACTGACCAATCAACTGATCGACTCCGGTCAATTCATCGCTATCGATGAGTTGTTCGACAAGTACGCGAGTCAGACCCTGAAAGATCATGCAACAGCACATCCTGAACTGTGGTATCCGTTCACGAAGGACGGCAAGAAATACAACATGCCGATCATGGAGTACACCGATAACGACGATACACTGCTCTGGCTCCGCGAGGACTGGATGGAGAAGCTGAACCTGGAAGCTCCGAAAACCATCGCAGACCTTGAGAACATCATGGACAAATTCAAAAACGAGAACCCGGACGGTCTGTCTCCAGACAAAGTATTCCCACTGGCGATCTCGCTGAAAAATAACACCAACACCTGGATGGGCCAACTCGACTGGTTGTTCGGTGCATATGGCACAATCGAGGAGCAATGGAACAAAGACGCAAACGGCAATCTGGAGTACGGCTCCGTTAACCCGGGTGCGAAACAAGCCCTTGCCAAGCTGGCTGAATGGATGGAAAAAGGATATATCCATACCGACTCCGCCCTGTGGGATGAAGGTAAATCCGCTGAAAGCTGGACGGCTGGCAAAGCGGGCATTCTGCCTGGCGCAAACTGGGTTCCAGACTGGCCTGCACCTGACCTGCTCAAGAACGTACCTGGCTCAAAATATAAAGCTTATCCTGTTCCGGCTGGCCCAGACGGCAAGATCGGTACAAAGTGGCAGAACTCTGGTGTCAACGCCAGCATCATGATCAACAAAGATGCCAAGCATCCAGAAGCAATCTTCTTGTACTACAACTACTTGCTCGATAACCTGGCTAATCCGGCTGCGGGCAGCGAGTATGAATATGGCTTTGCCAAAGGTTACGACTGGGACATCGTTGACGGCAAACCAACCAGTGACAAAGAGAAGATCAAAGACTTCTCCAACGAGTTCCCGTTCCTGACAGGGCCAGCCCGTATCCCGGATCTGTTCATGAAAACACTCGTGAAGCTGGCTGACGGCGAGAAGCCTGAAACACCTTACGAGAAACAAATGGCCGAATTCCGTAAACCGGAAAACTGGTATGCAGGTAAAGTCGTGATGTCCCAGATCGACATTCGTAAACAAAACTATTTCACTGGCGCTGCAACACCAACCATGGTATCCAAATGGAACCTGCTCCGCCAGTCCGAGATGGAAACCTTCAACAAAATCATCTACGGCAAACTGCCAATTGATGCCTTTGACCAATTCGTCGCCAACTGGAAATCCAATGGCGGAGATCAGATCACGCAAGAAGTGAATGATTGGTTTAAGTCGGTAAGTGCGAAGTAAGAATTGGATTTGGGAAAAGTAGAGATTAAAAAACAGCCGAAGCGATAGTTACACGCTTCGGCTGTTTTTTTAAGTAGAGATTGAGGTCGCTTCCCCTGACTCATGGGTTCGCGTTATTTGATTGAGCCTTCGTATCGTTCTCCTCCGGCATCGACTGACCCAGCAAGGAAACTGTCAGCTGAATCCCATCCCTCAGCCCTTGCATGTACAACCGTTCATTCTCTATTCCTTTGCTAACAATGTAACGATTCTCCCACTCAGCATATCCAGGTGTCTGCTCGACATCCTCACCTTCAAACATAGCTTCGAAAGATTCGTCTGTTTCCCCACGTACACGACTAAGTTCAGAATCATGTTCGATTAGAGCAGATACCTCATCCAGCCTTGCCTGAATCGCTCGTTGCATCCACGGTGGAAAATCCATAGCTTCTCCTCCCCTCCTACGCATTATGTACCTCACTCATCATCATACAACTCGGTTATGTCTAGCCTTCATTTCACTAATTCGTGCCACCAGTTCGTCTACCCTTCTGCTCTGTTCCTGAACCTCAGGATTGTCCCACAACGGAATCGCTTGCTTCAAGGATGCCTCTCCAAGCTGATTAAGCTTGCGCCGTTCTTCTTCCAATAAGTCAAGCAACCGGCTCATACATCCACCTCTCAGATGGGTCTAAACTGCGCCATGTGTTGTTAATGCTAGACATGAGCAGTCATTTTTAATGCGATTATCGGTTTATTTTATTTTAATTCGATATACGCATTAAAACAACCATTATTTCTCATACAATTTGGTTGAAATGAGGGGTGTACATAATGAAGCATAGACAAGAACCACCTGGCGACAAAAATATTATTGGCTCTCGGGTGGTTGCCATACGTAAGAGTAAGGGAATTAAACAAAGAGAATTTCTCGCTAGATTGCAAACATTGGGGCTGGATATCAGTCAGACCAGTCTTTCCCGTTTGGAGGGTCAATATCGTCTCGTTCAAGATTATGAGGTCGTGATGATTGCGAGGGCTTTGGAGGTTTCTGTGGGGTATTTGCTTGGGGAAGTTTAGGATTGTAAAATGTACATTTTACAATTCATATAAAACTGCATCATCAATGCTATTGAGTTAGTCTTGTCTGCTGGTATAATAATATTTTTGTCTTTATCAATACCTGCCGCTAGCTCTTTATTTATATCATTAGTGTAGGTCCCCACGTTCTCCATCGTCTTTGCCTGGTTGTGCATCACAATTTTAAGCCCAGTCTTCGACTGCTCATGCTTGAGTACATTATCTTAGCCCTGCTGTAGAGCTTACGGATCGATACCATGAGAATTTCGGCACATCATATGTCTCAAATGAATCAGTTCGTTCAGATTCGCTGCCTCCAAACTCTCCCTGATCCGTACACCATATCGGCTGTCATCTCGCCCTTGACCACTCGCTTGTCCATAGCCTTCTGGTTGGCTGCTTGAACTTAACATTACTTAAATATGCTGCCCAACTGTTTAAGCAGTTTTGGGCTGTATCCTGCTCTAAACGCTGCCTTCGTGGCATTAAGGTTAATATTCTTTAACAAATTGTTGTTGTTTTACCATAAACGCTATCACACCAGTTCCCTCAGATTTATGTAAAATAAAAAAGCATTCCCCCTAAGGATTCGGGCTGAAAAATCTGAACCTATAGATACTTTTTCTTCGTATAACAAGGTAAAAGATGAAAAGAGGATTTTTCAATGACATCACTGACTTTTTATTCTATACCCATCATCGTTTTTCTATTTTTTATACTTGTGGATATCTCAAATTTCAAATGGGTTCATTTGAAATTGAGAAGACCATCGAGGAGGTTTTTGAAAGGAATTCCATTTACACCTGAATATGAATTATCTGAGGTAAATTCAGATTTTTTCAGATATTATCGCCAATATAATTTAGAATCTTTACAGAATCTCGAAAAGGAAATTACATTAAAAAGTCCGCGATATGTTGAGAATAATCAAATGTCGAACTATATTCTTTCCTTGGTTACTATTTTCGGTTTAACCATTGCATCATATGCAATAATTTCAAATTCTATAAAATTTGATCAGAATGTAGTAGTGGCTGTTACCACTAGCAGTATAGTTGTTGGTGTTGCTGCATATTTTATGGCTGACTTGGCAATT
Organism: Paenibacillus amylolyticus; assembly: GCF_047302515.1. Classification (GTDB taxonomy): domain Bacteria; phylum Bacillota; class Bacilli; order Paenibacillales; family Paenibacillaceae; genus Paenibacillus; species Paenibacillus amylolyticus_G. Next base: position 4,176,045 of record NZ_CP168019.1, read on the forward strand.
AAAACCCTCAACGTTAATCTAATGGATCGTCACTTAATCGTTATTCGGATAGTTATTCAAGAAAAAGAAAAAGAATTACAACGTGAAGAATCAAGAAAAATAGAAAGGGAACAACTTCGCAAAATCCGGCTTCAGAAAGCAAAAAAAAGCCCCCTCAAGGAGGCTTAGTAACTCAACCCTAATATTTTATTCAGATGGTCAGCATGCTCCGCCTGTTCTTTAGCTTCTTCTTCAGCTTTCTGCTTCTTTGAGACAACTCTGAACGCCTTAACATTTCTCATATTAATGTGTCTTCCATCAATGTTAAACCAGTCGGATTCTGTCAGAAGCTTGGCTAATCTCTGTTCATCTTCCCCAACAAAATCTCTAGTCTCTTGATCACCAGAAATAAACTCAAATTCAACCAGCAATTCCATTTATCCACCTCTTCCTATTCGACGATTCTTATATCATTTCGACGTATAGGAAGGATTCACCTCTAAGAAGGGAACTGGATACCGTGGTTTCAGGCCGCGGAAAGAGTAAAGATGCGTAGCCAAGCTCGTTGAACGGAAGACACGTCTGTACACGGTGATTTTGATGCCTGATCGGACGGTATTATCCATGGAAATTGCACTGGGTGTAGCCATTTCACAATACCCTAAAGGGACGTTCCTCACCGCTACTACTGACCCGTGGCAAAGAGTTTGCTTGCTACGCCAATGTGGAAACAACCCAAGACTTAAACGTTTATTTTGCCTATCCGTGTTCATCTTGGCAACGCGGTTCCAATGAGAATACGAATGCGAGCCGATTGCTTCGAGAGTTTTTCCTGAAAGGTACGGATATTACATTTATAAATTCATATTCAATCTTCTAATAGGATTTTCGCTTTAAATGATTTATTTGACTTCCTCATTCAATTCTTTCTCTACCTTTTTATTTTTTTATTTTTTTATTTTTTCACCTTAATTAAAAAGAGCCGATAGGAATCCGGCAACTTATTATCCACCTTATTACCCTTATTAAGAGTTTAAAATACTATCAAGTGTGAAGTAATTTATATTAGCGTTCTCAGTTTCAATTTGTTTGCCAAAATAATTAGGTCTGGCTGTAACCAAGTAAGTTTTAACTATATATTCACAATCTTGCAGATTCCATGCAGCAATAATATCCTTCATATTTTCCTTCACCCATGTTGCACGTCGTTGGATTTTATCAATATCATCAAAGATTTTCTTATCTTTCTTTAAAATTTCAGTTAATTCACTAGCAGGCTTGTAATATTTAATTTCAAAAATAATAACTTCTTTTTTGAGCTTATTAATAACTATTGCATCTAAATCCCCTAAGTCCTGATTCAATTCATTTACGATTTTTTTTCTAACACCATTTCCTTGAAACATCTTTACATTTACATAAGGAATATCTTTTTCAATATAAGGTACATAATAATCATATTTATCATGAAAATGTAACGCAATTTTGTAAGCAATTAATGTAGAGATTTTTTCTTGCGCTTTTTTAAATGGCATTGTTGCTTTGCTACCAAACATTTCTTGAACGAAATGATCACTCATGGCTAAGTTTTTGAATACTGTTATACTATTAGCTGAGTCAAGTAAACCCATTGCAATAAAGTTTTCGTATTTGAAAATGAATTTGTAATCCATGTGAGGACTAGATAATCTTTGCTTCGAATTTCCTTTTGATTCATATATAAAGTAATTTATTATGTTATGTACTTTTTTTATTGGAAGGCTCATTTCTGTAAATTGATTTTCGAATATAAAGAAACATTTCATAAAATGACCATCTACAGAAGGTGAAATAGCATGTATTTGTTCATGCTTAGTTGAAATTTCAATTATTTCATTTCTAAAAATATCCAAATTTTCAAAATCGAATCCGTAAAGCTTTTCAATTTCTTTGCCTATATCTTCATTTAATTTTTTCATTTCTAGATTTCTTTTTTGAAGATACAGATTTAATTTAGTATTCTCTTCAAATTCAATTTCTTCAGGTTTCACGAGTTCTTTAAACTCGAACATATCATGAAACCATTCTAATCTATCATTCTCAATCTTTGTTTTTAACATTTCTTCCAAAGTAACATTCCAAGAAAAATAGTCATTTAATTTTATGTTATCAGAAATTTTGAATAATTCTTCACAGGTAACTAACACACTAATAAAATCTTCTTCTTTGGTGATCATATAATCACCAAAGTATTTTTCTTCTGTTAATTCTATTAGTGTAACAAATACATGACTCATATTTCTCAAATGCGAAGAATCCCAGACATTGTCACTAAAAACGTTCCAAGTCGAAATTTCTCGCAATGCTAAAGCCATAAAGTATAAATCTTCTTTAGCGTATCCCGAAATTAATGCTTTAAAGTCTTCGATATACCTATTAACAACTATTTCTGCGCCTTTTTTTACTTCGCCTGTATAAGAAGTTATAAAAGGATTATAGATTCTTTGATGCACATTGCTAAAGTATATGTCTTCATTTTGGTTAACTTTTAAATTTGCAATAAACATTATTCTTAATGTATTTCCAATATAATAATAAAATCCACATTGAGGACATGTTTCCTCTGTAATGAAATCCGTATGTAAAGACAGTTTTTTGTTGCATTTGGGACAATTCATTTTCTTCTTCCTTTCTAGTTTCTAGAATTTTTATTCCGTTCCTACATTCAGAATGCTAGTATTGATCTGTTATTTCCTTTCTTGATTTTATAATCTATTATCTTTTAACAGTGCTTTTACTTTTCTTTTGCTTCTCAGTCGTTTAGGTTGCATATAACTTTCCTTTGACCGGACATATGTCTGGTGTCCAACGAATGTTGTGGACCAAGGCCGAATGTCCACAGCGGGAATATTATGTTATTGGAAGTTAATGTCTCCATCGAATCATCTTGTAAGTGGTTTACCTATAATGCGACTTGGAAAATATTTGTCCTCGAATGGTTTACCGAAAATACTAATTGTATCTTCATCAAGTTCTGTAAAAATGGTTTCTATATGATTCAAATAGCTTTCAAAAAAGCCCCATTTCATTATTTCAACTGTAAAATGCTCAGAGAAATTTCGTAATACTTCATGGTGGAGCATACGTCCCATCGTATTTTAGTATTTCTTCAAATCGAGCGTTGGATTCATAATCTGTCTTCCACTGGGTATATTCAATATCTTGAACAATATTATTATCACTTTCTGGATCGTAATAAGACTCAAACATTAAACCATTGAACAAAGTAATAAAAAAATAAATAGTTCCTCTTTCATCGTGTATCAATTGTGCTGGGAAGATTCGATGATGCACACTATTAATCGCTGACAGTAATCCGTCCTTAATAACCAATCGTGCTTCATGCTGTTTCTTCTCCGAAAAAGCTGTGAAATTTGTAACGTGCCTATCGTATTGATACAAAAAAAGATTCTTCAATTTTTTCGGTAAAATATGATAGATGTGGTTATCCATTTGAACTGGAGTAAATTTCAAATCTGAGCCAAACTTTAAATATCTATTTTTTTCAGTGAAAAAGATCCAATGTTTGTCGCTTGACTGTTTACACGATATTCTTAACTCTATTCTTCTACGATTAATAATTTTGTAACACAGTATGTCTAATTCTCGTTGTTGATCAGGAGGAACAATATACTCTACTGAACTAAAAACAACCCAGTTATTTTCTCTTAATAAGTACGCTACTTTTTGTTCAAGAGGGTAACCCGTAGGATTATCTGCCGAATTGCCCCTTCGAATTTTATCCAGCAGACCCTGGCTCAAAAAAGGAGCCGCAGCTTGAATATTATGTTAGGCGTTGCTTCGGTCTTCTAGAGTTACCTTGATAGGTAATTCTAGAAGACCGAAGCATTCAATTATTCTTCTTCCTACGTGAATTTTTCTTTTCAATATTCATCAAATATTTGATGAATACGCTGTAGTTCGTTTCTCTTTGCCTCTACTCTTGCAAGCAAATATTCATTAGTCTCGTCAATCCAGCTTGCATTTAAGTCAAAACTTTTTAATCTCATTATCCATTGTTTACTTTTAACTGGTATTTCAAAGTCAGACCACGGATTTTGATAAAAAACCTGACAGTCATGAAAAATCATTACTATGCCCGTCCATTGTTTGAATTGTCTAAAATATCCTTCGCACTTTTGAGAATTTTTTTCGCTTTTCCTGCCTTTATAATGTCTGAGCCAAACTAGATCATCAAAAATTTAATCTCCTTTTTTCCCATAAAGCATTTGCCAAATTCCAAAGTTTCCTGTTTGATATATGTCTTTAAAGGGCCTCGAATAGCAAGGATAAACATCATTTTTACTAACTGATAAATCACTATCTTCAAAGTTAAGCCACAATATATTAATGGCTCCCTCATTGGCTTGTCCAGCTTTTCCTTTGTTACTCAATATTCTTTTATATAATTCTATTATTCTATCTTTCTTCTTCTCACGTATGTAATTAACTGCCACAGTTCTTACTTGTATCGACAGTTCATTTTTACTTTTCAGTTGTAGTTGAGGAGTGTCTTGTTTATAAAACTGTTCAAGCTTCTCCTGAGCTGCTCTATTCATTCGAGGTGTCATAACCTCCACAAATGACTGTTGACCTGTATAATCTGTAACCTCAAAATCCGGTGTCTTTTTATGATTAGTCTCTATTATCTCGTTAACTTTGAATTGGGATTCTTCAAGTATATAACGACATCTATATTCTCCTAGCGTGCCTATTGCTTGATTATAATTGTCTTTAGTTTGTAGAACTCTTGAATCCCAACTTTTTCTTAAAATATTCGGGACTTCTTTTTTTTATTGTTAAGATGACCTCTAAAAGTTTTTCAGCATACTTTTTTTCGTGCGATGAAGCATGTTCACTTTCTAACACTCTTAACATCCTATCGATTGAATGGCTTCTTGTATCGCCTTTATTTTTACGAATGCTACTCCTAAATTGTTCTGGAATCATATTTTTCAGCTCATTAATTTTCTCCATAATATCTCTCCCATTTATAGAAGTTTCGCCTAACGTTCTTGTATCTATGAACCTGAGAGGCTTAAGGCGCTTCCGTCGAGTCCGACGGACTAAGCCCCGCAGGGTTGTCTGCTGAAATCACTTCCCCGACTCACATCTTGCAGACCAAGGGCTGAACCGCCCGCAGCTTAGATACTATGTTATGTGAAGGATTGTGCCTTCAAAACTATGCTATCTATTTACATATGTCTTAACAAAATCATTGTAATATTTCCATGATTCTTCTTCGTCTGAGAAGACTATATCCAACATAACCTTCAGCATTAAAACTGAGCCTGACTGTACAGAATTCTCATCGACATGTTCCATCTCTATATCTGGATCAATCGCTAATTCAAAATTTAATATCCACCACTTATCAATCTTTTCAAAGAAACTAATCAGATCTGAAAACAATTTATAGTATTCTTCTTCATCTATCCCTTGTGAAATTATATCAGTCATTTCATGAGTTAGCTTGTTTCTATAGTGCTTAAGTTTATTAAATATCTCTATATCCGTCTCGGAGATTGTTTCCATTTCTGCAAACCAGTCTAGCGAAGCATATAGAGGACTCTTATTTCTTGATAGAATTTTGATTTGGTAGTTTTCATTTATTATCCATCCTTCCGAGTCAAAATCATCACAAAATAGTGTTTTGGGATGATTAATTACTCTATCTTTTAATAGCTCAAATGCAGTAATAAACATCGAAGTTTTTATCAGATTCCCTTTGAGGGTTAGGGGATTCAAAAGATTTTCCCAATAATTACTTTTCATTGTTTTCTCCTTCAAAATTGATTTGTACAATCTTTCACATAACGTTCCTGTATTCACGACTCAGCATATGCTGAGTGTCGGCAAATGCCGAACCAAGGGCGTATGCCCGCAGCGTGAATATTATGTTAAGTGAAGTTACTGTTTTCTTGCTAGTTTTACTTTTAAAAATGAGTGAGCCGTTAATTTTGACTCACTCATTTTTTGAATTACGTGTTATCAATATTCATTTTTTGTTCTTCTTCCAGTTCTTTAAGCTTTGTAATGACTGATTCAAAACTATTCTGAATTTTTGAGATATATAAGAAAAAATTCTCTATATCTTCTTGCGCAGCTTCTGCTAACTCTCGTTTTCTCTCAGCAGTCTGATCTGAGGCTTGTTGCGCAGCTTCGTCCATATCCTCATTATGAACATTCCATTCAGCAATCAAATCTGAAGCATAGTTTCTCTCGCTGAAATTTGCTAATTCTGAGATATGGTCATTTTGTGAAAAAAGAATTTTAATTTGTTCGATAGATTCTGAATCTATTAAATCTGCGAATTCATCCGTTTCGTACAATTCATTAACTCTATATATTTCTTCTTCAACTTCTTCTAAAAGCTCTAAGACATTTTCTAACGATTCTTGATGAAGCTGTGGGTCCCAGTAATTATAGTTTTTCACTTCTTCAAATCTTCCAACATACGTATAGGATTCTTCTTCAATTCTTATAGAAGCAGACTCAAGCCGAGAAGCAAGCAATGAAAATACAAGCTTTTTTTCCTCGAAAGAATTCCCGTAATATCTGATACTTTCGTTCAAAATTATTGGAACAAGATTATCTATCACAACTTGAACGAGATTTTTATCTCTTATTATAAATCCAGTTTCTCTATTATTACTGCTTTCTTCAGAGAAGTTAGCAGAGCCGATGTAAGCAATATTGTTTGTAAGGATAACTTTAGAATGATTTTGAAAATTAAAAAAAGCATCTATTGATTCTTCGTCGTTGCTATTAAGTTTCTTCGTATAATTATTTATACTTTCTCTAGCTTTCTTACGTACCTTATCTTCATAATAAGTCTCGAAACGATTTGGTATATTGGTTACAATTCTTACCTCTGCATGTTTCGCTGCTTCTTTCAGCGAATTTAATAACGCTTTTCTATTCTGAGATATATTATAAGTCGTCACAAAAATATAATCCGCTGAATCAAAATCATTCAGTACCTCTTTATAATTAGATTCTCCTTTAGAAGTGACGATTTCTATTTGACCCGGTATTAGAGAAAACTTTTGATAACTCATTAACTTTTCTCCCCTTTACTAGATTTTAAAAGCTATGTTTATATGAGATCCTACTCTTTCACATTTTGAAATGTATTCGATCACATCAAGCATTTGTTGTCTTTGGTAATTTCACTTAACGTTCCTGTATTCATGAACCCCGAAGGGGTTGTCTGCTGAAATCCCTCCTCGAATTCCTTCCCGCAGACCAAGGCTCCAACGGAGCCGCTGCTTGAATATTATGTTAACTGATGTTGCTTGCTCCTTCGAATAAGCTTAAGAACTTTCTTCTTGGTCCTTAATGCTGTTACAGATCTCTATAAAAAAGTGTCCATACTCAGTGATTTGGTAAGAACCTCTTATACACTCTAGTTCGTATTCTCCTAGCTCCAAACTGTTAGATCTAGATTCAGCCACTTCATGTGCTCCCTTACTATAAATATAATCTAACTTGTTGTAAGTTGTGATGTCCTCATCCTCTTCTGGATCAGAATATACTCTGGTTTCCTCTAGAATTCCGAGCTTTATCAAATTAGCAATATAGAAAAAGATTCTCTCAGGGGAAATGAATTCTACTTGGTTATTCAAAAAAGTAACGTTTCGAATCAAGTTAAGCATAGTGTGTTCAGTATAATCAAAGTCAGCATTATAATTCACGAAAGGAATAGATGGAAATTCATTATCATGTAAGTATTTCAATATTCTTGCCTCATCAACACTTATATTATTGAGAGTATTAAAATAACTAGGATGAGACTTTGAAGATCTTTCTACGTGTGATGCATTGACCAACAAGTTGATAAACATCTCTCCTATTTCTTCATTTTCTAAGTAAGTAAGTCGATCCATAATAGGAAGCGCTATGTCAGGAGAAATAGATACTATTTCGCTTTCATTATAACTTTCTAATTTTTCTTGATATTTTTTCATATGGTTGTTAAACAAAGCACTAGCCTTTACATTTGCCAATTTTATCGGTAAGGAGATTGTCTCTAACAAACCAATTACGTTTTCTAATGCCACTCCAACTTTTTTTACTGATGGTTGTAGCAAATCTGGATAGACCATCTTCAATGTTTCCATACCTTGCTCTCTTAGTTTTCCTACTCCAAATAAGTCTTTCATGATTTCATACTCCTTTTTGTAGTGTATTTTGTATATGCAATTTCAGTTAACATCTAATCTATGTACTTCGTAAATACCACACTTCCTGCCTGATATCTGAACTACGTATATGATAACCTATACGGTGATATTTGCGAAGAAAAATTTGGTGAAAAAGGGAGAATTATTGGGATGCTCAATCTCCATATCCATATGATCTAATTGGTTTTGAATACGATGAATATTTTTCATACTAACATGCGTATAGCGCTGAGTTGTTGTATAACCGAGTAGCACCTGGATGTACAGAAGATCTTTCCCGTTTTCCAGCAAATGAGTGGCGAAGGAATGTCTCAGCGCATGAATTCTCACTTTTTTTGCAACTCCTGCACGCTGTCTAGCTTCTTCGAAAACCTGCTGTAACGATTCTTTGATCGATTGGTTTTTTACTTACTAGCATTGAAACAATCTACTTCCATATAACGGAAAATGCTGATAAAATATAACGAATGATGAAGTTGTTTCATGCAACGGTACTGTTAGTAATACAAACATAAGGATGGGGTTCATTTGATTAACAAGAAGCTAATAATTATCGTTGTCACACTTTGTATTCTAATATTATTGGGTTTTCTGAGGTGGGACAATCTTGAATCCAGCGCAGACTTTCATTATAAGTATGATCGATGGGCAGGTCAGAAATGGGTAGAGTTCTATCCGCCGCTAGCTGCTTCATCCAACAGCATGGAGTTTCCACTTATATATAGGGATGAAATAAATCAAAATGATATAGATAAATATTTAGGAAAACAAGCTCTCTCTGGAGAGTTAGTGAACAAGTGGATTGAACGAACAAAGTTAACGGATGGATATATAGGTCTATTATTATTGAATATTCTAGTGGTCATTTACAGTTCTATTAAAATATTTATTTTGAGAGACAAAAAATAGGATGATCTTGATCTCCCTTTAATATACAGAGGCATAAGTCGCCAAAGGGCGTACTCACACAAAGGCAGCAGTCCCCCATAAGGGACTGCTGCCTTTACTCCTTACTTAATATATCAATGATGTATAGGCGTCATCCGCCGAGCCATTGTAATGCTTGGAATAACTATATTCAGCGTTTGACACTCTATACATACAAATTCCATCCCACAATAAAAGCAGCCAAGATAACAGCCGAGATGCCAGACATGATGTACATCGCCTTTTGCTTTTTGCTGTAACTGTTCTTCCGCAGTTTGTACATAAGCAAACCCAGATACGCCACTGCTAGAACTACATAAAGTAGGTTAAACATTAAATTGATCCGTAACGAAGAATAAGCAGGATAATTTGGAAACCTCAACCTCGTTTGCATGATGAAAAGATTAAGAAGGAGTGCCACACCTGCAAAGTTAATTGCAAGATGATATTTATTAAAATTGGTGGTAGGATTTCCTCGTTTATGTAGTTTGTTAATAAGCATCCGGATTAAATAGCCGATCAAAGCAATTAAACTGAAAATGATGGCCAGCGCAACAGGAATAAGAGAGATCTTAAGTAAGTTTACCTTTAAATTTGATACAGGCAAGTAATCAATGTAAGGAGTAAAGGAAATTTTCTCAACAACACCATTATGCTCGACAACGTTATAAGAACTACTTAATTCAGCTTTTGTGAATTTCTTTATATCAAGGGCAGTAAATAAATTAGTAAATTTAGATGCTGCCCGTCGTGCGGATTGAAAATATCCTCCCCCCTCCGAAGTAACTCTATTAGAATTGACGTTAGCACCAAAAATCTCTTTAGTAAGTCCGTAATAATAAATTTCCTCAAAAGATTGATTTGTCATGACCACCATCCCAAATTTAGATTCGGGATCAAAGACAAGTTTACTGGAAAATCCTTTCAAATTCCCCTCGTGCATCAGTGTAGGCACCCAGTATTCCATCTCAACGAACCCATGCGCAAATCGCGGAGTAGAAGTACCTTCATAATATAGACTTGTTGACAACATTTCGTTTAACGTATCCCTGTTCTTAAATAATACATTGCTATCATCCACAGGCATCAACGCTGCAAGGAATTTTCCTAAATCTTCTGCTGGCCCAATCGCTGCCCCAGCAGGATAAAATGTTAAGTATACTCTGTTCTCAGGGATCAGTTTCAAATCTTTTGTATACCCTTCAACCTCATTCCTTCTTTGTACTAGGTCTGGATGATCTTGCCCCGTTGGATGAATTGAAGTGTCATTCATATGAAGCGGTTTAAATATATGTTGATCGACATATTCATAAAAAGGTTGGCCACTCATCTCTTCCACGATGTAACCGGCTAGACCAACGCCATAGTTTGAATAACCCACGATGCTATTCGGTTTATAGATCTGTTTCGGCTCATTTTTACGCAGCGTTTCTCCTAATTCTAACGTTTCATCCTCGGAGTAATAAAAAACCTCGGCCGCTGTTTGATCTTCCCAACCCGCATTGTGATGCATCAGGTTCATTAGGGTAATCGGATCATCGTACCTCAGCTTTTTGAAAAATCCCTCTGGCAGATATTCTCTGATATCCGTCTCCAAATCAAGCTTTCCTTGTTCGACAAGCTGCATCACACTTGTATAGACCAACAGTTTCGAGATTGAAGCCCATTCAAAAACAGTAGAGGTATCCGCCTTTCGCTGATTCTCAATATCTGCGTAACCATATGCCTTATTCACAATGGTTTCACCATCTTTGATAGCCACAACCGAAACGGCAGCGGTATACTTCTCATACGAGGCAACATAAGCATCAATCGTTTCCTCTAACTTGGATAAAGGAATCCTGGATGGTGTAGTCTCCACCTGTTTCTCTTCAGCGTGGGCAGGTACCGCTATTGCCATAATGATAAATATGAATGACAGAACACAAGCGATTACTTTGTTTACCGTGTGATATCCACGATTCATCTGCATTAGCTTCTCTCCTTTTATATTAAATGTTAATTACATCTCTTGTTTTCAAGTATGCGTTTTCAGAACAGTCCACATGAATCCAAGTTATTTTCAAATGCAATTACACTCCATTTAAGAGATAGGTCGGAGAATTTCACCTTTCCAATTAATGATGTTTATTTCTTTGTCTTTCAAGAGGCACCAATCACCTATCCATTTTGGCGTGATGATCTCATCGCTCCATTGCGGTGTTAATACTCTTCTGTATCCTATATATTCTAACGTCCAGCCTTCGAATTCTTCTCCAATGATGCCATAAATGGGGGCTTGTTCTTATTACTGTGTTGTCCCACTTCATAAGTGACGATTAACTTCTTATCTTCAGAAACGATATGTAATTTGATTATTCCTTCATCGTCAATATCCGGTTCAACATACCAATAAAATAATCGATTGGATCGAATGATTTTATGTTTATATTTTTTTCTTACGCCCATAACTCACCTCACATATTTTGATTAACACTGTATGAAGTATTTCAACAGTTTGCCAACCCACGAGATAAACAATTTGTTATCCGATATTGATGGACCTTAAAATCCATTCATTTTATTACTTTGTTAATCTTTCTTTATTGCCTAACACGACTTCATGAATTTCATCATATAATTGTAAATCTATAAATTCGTTATGAATCCATAGTCCTTCCTCAACATCTCCTCCCCCATACCTCCACCAATTCCGTCACCAGGAAAGTGTTTTTCGTAAAATAGTCCTTGCCCTTCTCCCTCATTACAGTCCCATGCAATGGTATCTAAATCTTTTAACAGAGTATGTAATGTCTCCTCACTGCAATTTACTAGTTTCATAGGGCAAGACAAATAGATTTGTCGTCCATGATTACATATGCATCTGGAGTATCCAGAGCTTTCTTAAAACTGTCTATAAATTGACTGTTCGGTAGTCCATTTGCTTCATTAAGCATATGTCGAACAGGGCTATGGTGCTCTGGAATTACACCCATCTGATTGTTCTCATCTTTTTTTCTTTCCATAAAGATACACCTCTTTGTTAGATATATTTTCTTAAAGTTATCTCAAATTAGTTATTTACTTCATTAATTCCTACGACTTGTTCAGTTACTATATTAAATTCTTTAATATTAATGTTTAATTTCATGATTCCTTTTTTATCAAGCCCTTCGGTATCTAATCTAAAAGTACCAGTCAGTGCTTCCGAAGTATTACCATCAATTTTCTCATTTATGTCCAATTTAATGTCTCTATCAATTAATCGCTCCTGAATCTCCTTACTTATAATTGGTTCAACTGTTTTTAGGATTATTGATTTATTGGTCCTATTCCATAGATTGAAATGATATGTTACGACTGTAATACCTTCATCTTCTTCGCTCCCTCCCAGTCCAATTGATATCGAGTTTATGTTCAACCCATCCTCAACAATTTTATCCGTCTTTACACTACTTGAAATACAACCAGTTAGAGCTAGTATCATTAAAAGAAATATTAAAACCATTGAACGCTTTTGATTCTTCAATTCGGAAACTCCTTTAATTTTTTCTCTTCATTTTTAAGATCCATATTGGCAAGTTCAAGTGCAATCGCTAATCTAATCTGTGAATATTTCCTAAGTCCTTTTAAATAGACATTGTCTAGCTGTTTGCTCTCAATTATAGGTTCAATATCGTGGTCGTAACGATCGATTTCTACTTTTGCAATTGTATCGTTATTAATCAGCAACGAAAAAATGTCTTCCCCTTGTTCAGGTGTCCAAAATAAGATATAGGCAGTTTTCATTTGTGGAAAAAACCTCTTAATAACTGAAAACAATCCTGATCTTATTTCATCATTAAATAATGACTCATGCGATCCTACTAATTCTCTTCTTATATCTTCTTCAGTTTTACTGCCCTTTAATTTTATTAATTTCATAATCCCTCGCAAGAATGGCACAGAATCTGTTATCCAATGCTTTGGATTTACTGTTACCATTGTTCTACATTTCAATTTCATATTTTTTCGACATTGTTTATTTTCCTTTTACAAAATCACATAGATTATGTTCGAAGTCATCTGAATTACAATATGGTTGAACAGTTGGGCTATTTCGAATCGTAAAATCAATAGAATACTGATCGTTTGGATACTCTTTAAAGCTCTTATAATATATGAATACTCTTACTTCATACTTAGCTGAAGGTAAGCATTAATTACGTTATTTAAATCCTCTGATGTCATTGTTTCATTTTTCTTTCTTAATTTAATCCAAATATCATGTCCATTATTACTCCAATAACGTAGAGTTTCAGTCTTGCTTTCGTTATAATCAAATTCCAATGGTGCTATTGTTTCAACAAAACCTGTTCTTAACTCATTCATATAACTTTCCACATGAGGCTTCGCACGGTATGTTTGATAAGTACCAATTAGATTACTAGTGACATCAACAACTGGCAAAGTCAGAATAGCGGTAACAACAATGATTAAAATACTTGGGCCAATATAGGAGTTGGAATTGTAAATGAGTCTGCCAAGCAGTAAAAAAACGATTGTTCCTAATATCGACAAAGCAGCAACCCCGAAAGCGGCAGGCTTGTTATCATTACTAATAAAACCACCGCCAATATTAAAAATAAAAAATATGAATGAATACAAACATCCAACGCCGACTCCTACAGCAGATAATAAATAGATTGACTTCAAAAATATTCTCAGATTTCCCGCATCCCTGCTATAAATTAATTATTATTTCATCCTAGTAAAGCAACATAACTTTTATCTTTCTAGTATCTTTTAAAATGCTCTCATCTAAATACAGTTTTTTGCTTAAATTTAATTAAGTCAAAGTATAGCTATTTTCACTGGAAATTATGTATTTTATACATTTATCAATTATCACTTCATCAGGAAGTTTTATATACGTTCCTGCATTCACGCCCAATGTATGCTGAGTGTCTGGCTCATGCGGACACAGGACGAATGTCCGCAGAGTGAATATAATGTTAACTGATGTCCATTTCTTCGAAGCGTGTTTTAAAAACTATTTCTTATTCTTATTCATCATTATATGGATTTGCATATAAATCAACATCAATTTCAGCATGAATCATATTAACAAATTCAATAAAATCAGAATCGAAATAAAGAGCAGGCGTTTTCCCCTCTTCTATTCTTATTACAATGAAAAATTTTATTCTTAATTGATGTTCAATCCGAATCGAATTGATCTCTTTTGCTTTGTTTCTTATCATATCGACTACTTTTATTAATTGGTGATTCACATCTAATGATTCTTCATAATCCGTACCTAATGTCCATGATGTTTCTTTTATTCGATGCTTTTTGTTAATTATGTCGCCTTTGTAAGCAGTATTGGTAGGTTCGATTCTAAGTATTGAAGTTACATGATTCGGATCGAATTCATCTCCAAATAAACAAAAATAGGCCATCACTTTGGTTTTCTCTTTCAGGAGTTTCACCTCTTTAAGAATTGATGTAAGGATCTCGCCTACTCCAACTCTTTTAATACAATTGCACATAATTTTTGGTGTTTACGAGCCCGAGAACCCTAACTGACCTGTAATTATTATTCTTGTTTCCATTGATGTGATTCGTGTAGTTTACCAGTTTCATAAAAATACTTTAGCACTTCAAGCATGGGTATTAATTCTATATAAATGTTATCGCAATAATTTCCTAACTGACCACCAATAACTAGAGTAATTTCACTATTTCCCTGCTTATCGTTCATAAGCGTATATATATGTTCATCCATTGTAATAGACACTACAAAATATTCCGGTCCGCCTCCAACTAATGCTGAACCTGTGTCAGATACCTCAATAAAAACTAATGTAAATTTATCTCCATCGAGCTTTCTCAAAAAACGTAAACTGTCTGCCCATGTAGGGTTCATAACTATCTCTTCATTAAATGTGGTCCCATTCCGTTCATCAATGCTAATAGAGTTTATCATTTTTTTCTTTTTATCCTTTTTAGATCATTTTATTGGTTTAGATCCTCCACCTTAAATGCTTCACTATAGATTTTACGCAGCTCAGTTGAGTTATCTTGCCACTGAATGGGCTTACCATTGATGATCTGCACCAATACATCCAGACACCGATGCCATCCTGCGGCGGTATTCACTGCCCATGAATCATCGTTAAACGTATGGGTAAAGATCAGTCGACAGCCTTTATCTTCTGCCTTCAATGAAATGTTAACCAAATCATCAACTTCACGGAAACCATATACATATGCCTTCTCTAGCTCAGTAATGGTCCCCTCATATGTCGTTCCTTCACCATCATCGAAGGCAATCTTGCCACCAAGTCTGAGATCCATCTCTCCTGTTGCGAAAGGATACCATTGGGCGAAGGAACTAGGCTTCGTGATCACAAGGAAAACATCTTCTGCATTTTGATGAAAAGATCGTTCAAACCTCAAAACATACCGACCGTTTGACTCATGTAATGTACCAGATTCACTCATCATTAGATCCTCCTTCTTTCATCACACATATCCATCTTCAGGTTCACCAACATCAAAACCCAACACTTTTGACGCTTCCAACTTAAACGTTTCTATCCAAGACATCCATACATCGCTATTCATCTGTGCATAAAATGATAATCCACTAGGCTCAACGGATGCTTCAATGAAAACATCATCCCCTTCAGTTCCAAACCAATATGGAATTCCACTTTTATAACCAATCCACCCTGGCATCCGCTCATATACTTTAGAAACTTTATCCCACACTTCATCAGGCAGATCATACCTTATATTTAGGTTGCAATTATGAGAGTTTATGTTGTTCATTTATATTCTCTCCTTCTACCTTAGACGTATATCAAAATTCATCCTCTATTTTTATGTAAAGTACTACAACTCTTCCACCACTTGCTCAAAGTTGTATCTCTTGGTCCTTATACACTTGTTTCTTGAGATCAAGGTAAGTTACAAGGCCCAGTATACAAAATATAATAAAGCTAAAAGTTGACAGCGCAGTTGTCCACACAGGGGGATGATTCACTAAGTTGTTGGTAATTAGTTGAATTCCAATGATAAATATAAACAAAACGATGAATAGCAATTGCTTTTTTAATTTCCCTTTAGCTTTTTCGTTCATAGCTTCTCCTTCTAAGTAGATTTCACCATAGCCGTCATTTCAAAATTTACTTACGTAACTCTAGTAACTTCAAGTCAATAATAAACTGTTGTTGTTTTTACCTATTACGTCTCACTCTCATTAATGGATCTTTACGGAGATGAATCACAAAGTCTTGATTCGACGTATGATATACAACGTTACCAGGCTCTACTCGAAAAAACTCTTTATTCGCATCTTGTTCTGATACGGTACGAATTGGTGCAACTTCATCTACGATTTTTTTGTTATCTTCCTCATGATAATGAATGATAGAAACCAGAACAAATTGGTCAGGAAACAGTTCTCTAACCTCTTGCCATTTCATGTGTTATACCTCCTGTTATTCGTATTATTAAAACGTTCTATCATTTTATCATATGCACCTGAATTCAAATATTGTTCCTGTATCATAACATTTCCTTCGAGACAAAGATGGGGATCCATCTTCACCAATTTATACACCAAATTCGCTTGGAAGGAGGTCAGACTTTCTTTAAAAACAACTCATGGTGAAAAGATAATCATTTGCCTTAAATGATATTATATATTATATTAGGAAATGAATGGATAGAAAACGTTTTAAAAGTATATTATTAAAAGGAGTGTTCGTATGAAAAAATTATTTACATCATTGTTGTCTTGTCTTCTAATTGTTGGTATTTTAAGTGTTCAAGTAGCAGGGGCTAGTGGATTTAGTAACACTACTAGTACAACTAATGAATCGGGTACATACGTTATCCCTACTGAGGATGGAAGTACATTGGAAGTTTCAATTGAAGAAACAGACAAAGAATATATTGTAACTTCTTATGTAAATGGCGAAAAAGAATCTCAAACAATTAAAAACAAAGAAACAAGAGATATGATGACAATTGATAATGATGGTAAAGTAGAATATTCTAATGAGAGTGACTATATTGAAAAAATTGCTCCAGATCCGATCACTAGCAACAAAGAATCTTTTGCTACTAATGCTGCTAGTAATTGGACTTTTGTAGATTCAGCATACAATTCTAATCCAAATGTGAAGCAATGGGGTTATTTATATAAACAAGAAAAAATCACTTTTGGAGAAACTTATAATCTTAATTATGATTCAGGAACTAAAGTTTCAATCATAGTAGGTGTGATTTTGGGTCTTCTCACAGTTAGCTCAGGTGGTATAATTACAGCTATTCTCGTAGCGCTTGGCTCAACTATTGTTGCTGATAAGATCACCAAAGCTATTACTGGTCAAGTTTATGGAAGATTTGCTGCACAAGACTTGGAAGTAAGATCTAACGGGAAGATTGGCCTGCGCAGTAAGCGAACGATCGTAGATGCTAAAGTGATTAATACAAAGAACGGAAAAGTTGAATGGGTACCAATTAGAGTTGAAGGCGAAGGAAGAAGTAATACTGATCTTTGCATAATCGGAGCCTATAATGCTTGGCTTCTTAACTAAGGCTATGTCGAAACAGTCCACTCAATATATATTTAAGATAAGTTGATGTCATTGATGTTGGCTTCAACTACTTATTCAAAGGAGATATGATGTATAGAAAACTAATAATTATTGCTTCTCTGATAGAAATGTCTTTTTTAATTTTTTTACAATATCGTTACAATAATATTTTAGACCTGTTTCCTTTTATTGGGGCGTTAGTCTTTTTCATAGTGTTGAGTTATTTCTTAAAAGTTCAACTAAGTAAAAAGCGTAGAGAAATAGCATTTTTTTTACAAACACTCTTTTTAATATTTATTCCAATTTATGCAATAACCACACTTCCTCAATACACGTATGAAAGTGCGGTAGATAAGGTCACTCAGAATTTAGAAGAACCTTATGTGGTTAATAAGCAGAAGAATACTTTAATAGAAGATGAATCTAATGAAATTAAAAAAGGTTATATGTTTTCTGTGGAAAAAAATTTAGAAGTAAATTCATACGTTTTTGATCCTTGGACTGGTAATTATCATAAAGTACAAGATTGAGATAAGCTTAGCTACTACTCGGTTAAATTGACGTAGATTTTGCTATCATGTGAAATTTAAGAATCGGTTCGCCGATTCTTTTTTTCTTGCACATTCTTAAGCTTCCTATCATGCATACCTGCGAATACAAGACCCTAAACTAATTACCGCGCAACATGAGTATGATGTTGAGTGATGTTCCTCCGAATAATCAAGAAATTTAATTTCCCAAGTCCATACATCCCTGTGGGTTTTGAATACTCAATATGCATAGTGTTGTACAGAATGCAAGTAAGGAACCATCATTTAAAACAAAAAGGCCCTTCTTCATCCCATGAGGAATCCGACGGCCTTCCGATACCATTGGTACATATCTACTTTTAAAAAAAATAGAACGTATCACCTCTGCTGCAAGCAGGCTAACCCCAACAATGCCTGTTCAATCTGATCCACAATGCCATTGATCCCCATCGGCCCATAACAACCGATCCATGTCGCAGCATCTACGGAATGTATTTGCTGTCGCTCAGCCGTATCCAGCATCCCCCACACACGCTGTTCTGTCGCGGATATCCCATCCTGCATAAGCTCATTACTGAGCAAAAAGTAATGACTGGCTTGTACAGCCGGTAGTCTATCAACCGAGATATGATAGGCTGTATCAGCGGTATCGGATACAAATAACGGAACAGGCAGACCCAGATCACGGTACAACACAGCACCTGTACGATGAGCGGCAGAGTGAACCCGAACGAGAGAGTCCAGCGGACGAATCAATGCCACACTTTTACCTGCCAGTACTGGAGCCAGTTCTTCGGACAGCAAAGCAGTACGTCGATGATAATCGGCAAGTATTCGTTTGGCCTCTGCTCGCTTGCCTGTCAATTCACCGAACAGACTCAGGATGGTCTGCCAGCTCTCATTACGCTTGAACATAATCACTGGAGCGATCCTGCTTAACCGTTCATGATGTTGATCATGTACCTCGGTACAGATAATCAGATCCGGCGACAATCGTTCTACAGCAAGCAGATCAGGGTACTCATACGTCCCAAGTATTTCGGTACCTTGAAGTCCTGCCCTGATGTATTGAGGGAAATTGACCACCGCACTTCCCGATCCTACACTTCCTACTGGAGACAACCCAAGCGCGAGCAAATGATCGGCATATTGAACATCCAATACGGCGATACGTTGTGGTGATTCAAAAACTTGATATTCACCTCGCATATGGCAGATCACCGGACCTTGGGCCGACTCGTACGAAGAAGCTGTGCGATTCCGCAGTAAGGCTTGAGCATAGTTTTCATCTAATTCTGAAGCGGCAGCAAGTCGATAACGCAGCGGAGGAACGCCATAATATTTCTTAAACGCCCTGCTGAAATAATACATGTCTCGGTAACCCATTTTGTCAGCAATTTCCCCAATGGAAGCATCCGTATGGAGCAACATTCGCGATGCATTCTCCATCCGCAACTGGATGACGTACTCCATCGGCCCGAGCTGCTTCTCTTGTTTGAATCGTCGCTGCAACTGCCTTACGCTGCATCCAGCGAGGGCTGCCAGCTCTTTCAGTTCCAGATTGTGGCGATAATGCGATGATATATAGGACACGACAACATCCACCATGTCGGACTCCGCTCCGCCTTGACCACGTTCATACTCCATGATCAGTTCGCAGATCACCCCCTGGAGCAATGCATTGGCATGAAAACGCTCCAGCCCTTCGCCGCGACGCCATTTGGCAACGATTTTTTCCGCATTCTGAATCCATTCCGCTTGCGTCACAGGGTTCTGAATAAACGAGGTTTGCAGCGGGTGTTTGCGATACGAGGGTAACGCATGGGAGGCTCCTTCCATGGAAGAAGCCTTATACATAATCACGATATAATAAAGTTCGTCTGATCTGGCCGTCAGTGTAAAGGATGTTCCCTTCGCCACATGACAAGCAAAAGAAGCTCCAATGTGGCAAACTTCACCATTCATTGCAAGCTCCCCTTCCCCGCCTACTGCCAGCAGCAACACATTCGAGGTTAATTCGGTTTCGCTAAGAACACTGCTTGTCTGCAAAGTACCGCTATACCCGTCAAGCATCTTAATCGTCGTATCACTCCATAGACTTGTCTGTTCTTGCAGCGGCATTTCTCTCATCTCCTGACAATAGCAATGGTAAAATTGTTGCTGTTGTCATTTTAATTGAGATTCTTTCTCATTGTCAATTTTCGGACATTTGAGACAATATTCCCCTGACATCTGGTAATAGAAACAGCAGGTGATCCGCTCACTTTTGGCAACATGCACATTGTCCTTACAATCGGTGAAGCGGGTTAACGGATTCTTCCTCTCACCAAACACCTCCCCGGATGCCACCTGCGTCAGATAAGAAAAGTCCTCTCGGATGATCTTACTTTCCTGCTCTGTCTCGGCTTCATCAGGAGCGAATAGTCGGCCAATTCGTACCATAATATTCTCCCAGAGAATGCTCATCGAAAGAGGCGCAATCGCAGCAAGTGTCTTTAACAGAGGTGTCAGCTGTACCGCAAACATCTCCTGGACCGCTTTTTCCCGCCATACGTTCCTGTCTCCAGTCAGTTCTTCAGCCTGAAGCCCGTTCACCGCTAGAAAAGGAAAACGTGTACCGCCCTCATGATCTGAGAGCTCCGGATGATAGAGAAAGCTGTTCTCCAGCTGAAAGGTTAAATGCTGATGATGAAACGTCATTGCAGTCACGAGCGGAGTCGTCCATAGATAGCCAAGTCTCTTGGCTAACATGGAGGCTGCGACTTTCATGTCAGGCGCATCGATATAGTTCTGAAACCAGCGGATGTACTCTCGACACGCCTCTTCGTCATGCAACTCACTCAAAGCAATGGTACGGACACTATGTTCAGGCGGCTCACCAAGCAAAATCGAATGATCCTCTACCGTCTCTTTCCATAAGTCTGTCGAGAGATATAAGTTCATATTAGTTCGATCCGAGCAGGGCTTCCGCTGCCTGATCTACAATCAGATTAATCGCAAGCGGTCCATAATAAGCGATCCACAGTGTTGAGTTTACATCATACGTGCGGTTATTTTTCACAGCATCCAGGGACTTCCACACGGGATTACTCACCATAGCTTCTGCCTCTGCCGCAAACAGTTCATCCGACAGCACAAAATAACGATCTGCCCCGATCTCAGGCACTTTTTCCATCGAGATTTCTACGGAACCATCTTCATTAATCTCCTGTACCACAGCAGGCATCTTCAGCCCCAAGTCATTGTACATAATACCGCCAATGCGGTGCTCAATACCGTGAACACGAATTCCTTCTTTTCGTGGACGAATGATCGCCACCGTTTCATCACCCAGCTTCTCTGACAATTTTGTCTTCAGCCCGGCAATTTTGTCTTCATACGCTGTGCGCACTTTCTCTGCCTCGTCCTGCTTGTCTGTAATCTTAGCCACTGTAGCTAACGTATCACGCCAGTCTTCGTAGAAGTCCAGTACCAGGGTAGGCGCAATTTTGCTTACACTTTCATACTGTTTCTCCTGGAAGTCCGTCATGATGATCAGATCCGGGTCGAGTGCAACAATGGCTTCCAGGTTAGGCTCGTCCCGTGTACCCAGAACTTCTACGCCATTCGGTTGGTCTCCTAAATATTCTGGAAAATCGGTATTCCCTCCTGCAATAACACTTCCTGCTGGCTTCTCGCCAATCGCTAACATCTGATCCAAAAACTTAACATCGAGAATTGCAATTCTCTTCGGTTTTTCGTTTAGAGTGATGTCACCCTTCATGCCCTTGATCGTTACGGGAAAAGCTCCGTCCGTCTGCGTTTCCGCATTCGCAGGTGTCTCCGCTGGTGTTGCTGCAGATTTCTTACCGCTATCTGTACCTGTTGCAGCACCGCAAGCCGTCAATACAAGAATAAGGGCCAGCATCAAGCCCATAAGTAATCGTGATTTGTGAGCAGCATAGCCCTTACTTCCAGCCACTTGCCCCTTTTTTCCATGATTCATGATGAATCCCCCTTATGTGTAATACTGATAATGATTTTCATTATCGAAACATAAAGAGAGTATATACGATCTCCGCATCGGATTACCATGTACTTTTGCGACATTTGAACCGGACTAAAGCGACATCATGAGCGCTTATCCACCCTTTAATGTTTCGGTGATGTATGCTTGCAGTCGGTAAATGTCTGAAAGAAGATCTTCTTCTTCCGGCGTATTTCCATACTCCCCTAACCAACGCGGTGTACGGATATGCCACTCATCTGTCAGGTATTGCTTTACATCGCGATACTCTACAATATGTCCCAGGAAATATTCCAGTGAGCCGAAGGATTGTTTATTGCTATCCTTAATGATGGATTGTGTTTTTTCGATGATCACCTGCAACATATGTTGGATATGGTCTTCTGGATTCATAGCTTTAGTTTCCATCCGTAACCTCCCCCTATCTCTATACAAAAAAATGAATTAGTATATTATTCAAATGAGCCTCCTATTGCTAAACGTAGAATTCTGTTCTTATCGAACACAAGGAATCGATGCCCATTGAGTATTGAGACATCGATTCCTATCCTCTAATTATGGAGGTGAATAACGAGTATGCGACCAAGCATGAAGTATGGCATTATTGTTAGCGCAGTTATTATTGTCTTTGTTCCTATTATCATTGGATTTTATATGTTGAACAAGGTTATCGATCCTGACGAGACAATGGTTACGAGAACTGAAGTTTCTCCTGAGCTTATTACTATACAAGGTGGATTTGCAGACAGTATTAGCAGATATCATGGCTACTACCTTTCACATCATAACAATTCACTTTACATTCAGATTAAAGGCAGTAAACTTCCTATCGGTGGTAGTAAAGACTTCACAATTTCATTTTCTAATACTTATGGGAATGTTGATGAAATCTACTTATTAGGTCCTGGCAACTCTAAGAAAAAGATTTGGCCGGACCCCTAACTTTCATTAGAATGGATATCATATGATCTGACACAATCAGCTTCAGTCTCTTCTGCTTAATTTCTTAAATGCGGAGTATTCCTGATCGGATTTCATATAGCTTAATATCTTTTCCGCACATGCAGCTGAGCTAAGCTCTTCCGTATTCACTTCCAGATCATATTCATCATAAGAGTAGATGTAGTCGAACTGGGAATGGGCAAGTCCAATCTCGCGATCTCCCCTGCTCTGCTCTCTTCTGGTGAGTTCTTCTTTCGAGCACTGCACGCCTACAAACAGTATCGGATAATCCGATAGTAACTCATAAAAATCGTTAAACCACTTGTCATTGCTGATGACCGTATCCACGATGACATTCAGACCCATCTCCGAAAACAGTTTAATGGTTGCACAGTACAACGAATTGATGGGGTCGAACAGGATATCGGTCATCACATGGTGTTCCACTTCTCTTGTTGGTTTCATATCTGGATATGTATTGTCGATAAACTGATCATAATTATGCAAAAATTGATCTACCGATAGATGATGAAATGGAATATCTCCCTGATTTTTCATTTCCATCGCAATGCTCGTCTTCCCCGAACTTGATGTTCCGTTTAAAAATATAATGAGTCCTCGTTCCATATCGATCACCCTTATCATTAGATTTATTTTATCTTATTTTCTTTTCGTTGTTCTCTCATTTTGGCTAATGCTCGTTTGGCCGCTAGTTTCCCATTATGCATTCCTTTTTTGGAGACTTCTACTAATTTTTCTCTAGCCGGCGTGTAACGATGGAACCCCATAATCTGGCATGCTCTCTCTTGAACATACATATCTTCATCATCTATATATTTCATCAGAGAATCCAGATGGCTTTGCGGGGTTAATGCCATAATGCAATAAATGTACTGACAACGAACATCCTCATTTAATCGTGGATCAGACTCAATTACATCGTTCAATTCATGAATACAACTTAAGTCTTCATTCATTTGATCTCTACTAAGTTCAATATCGCTGGGATAGTCTTTCTTCAATTCATCCCAATCCTGATGAGGATTTCGTTCCAGTTCACGTATGAATGAGCCTGCACTTCTATAAGCTGGAGCTATATCCGTCTCCTCATGGCTGATATAACTTATCCTGTACTGGCATGCACCTTCCACATGTAAGCCTATGTAGTTCGAATGATCATCTGTCCATAAAGGAATCATATTGTGGTACACCTCTATTCCAGCCATATCATCCAATGATTCAACGATCTCGTCGCGCTGCATTAATCGGAGAAAAAACTTGTAATCCTTCTGTTTCTGAAGATGAACTTCTAACTCCTCAACGATTGTAGCAGGTAAAGTAATACCGCGTCTGTTAAATAGATCAGCAAACATATTTTGTCCCCTCCACAATTCATACCATATCAATCATACAAACAATCGTAACGTTTTAACGTTTACCAATGTATAGCTTCGTTTGTGTCCAATGAAGATTATAGCCATAGCAGTATAGCTCAAAGTATGGATATAAGCAGTTTTCCGCCTCTTGCAAACCTTGATAACGGGGCCATTGCAAGTAATAGGCTACCCAATAATCGCAAGCGATGGAATAGTAGGCTTCGCTCAATATTTCGATAGCTTCATTGTAATCTTTGCGTGAGCGAAGTAGGTCACCAAGTGCTTCGTAAACGACCTCGCTATCCTCTTCATCCGTGCCTTGAATCAGTCCTTGTTCTAACTTGCTAATTTCCCCTGGTGGTAGTGCAACCACTTCCTTTACACACGCCAAAGCCCCGTATGCTTTCTTAGCTACGTCTGCTAGTTCATCATCCTCCGGCACCATGGAGAACAGACTCTTCAATCTTTGAATTAGTTCTTCCCCTAGACCACGGAGCGTTTCCTCGGAAGCATCCTCATTTCCACTATTGAAATAATCCGGCACATATTCGCCAGCGAATTCCTCTGGATTCAACATCTCATAGATCAGACGTATTCTGTCCAGAAAACACTGGCCCTCTGGAATCGGCTCAAACACACGTTCAATCCCTGCTCCCGATGGCATAAACCATTGAAAAAATCCGTAGTGATGGTCTGCCTCAACCTGTTCATCATCTTCTCGCTCAATATCTTCTCCGCCCATCGATAATAAATAGCGGCCATATTCTTGTTGATCCATTCGTACCATCTCCTCGTTTGTTCCACCGCTTTACCACTTTTAGTTTGGTACAACCAATTTACAATAATTTTCAAATATGTGTATAGTAGAAATGAAGCAAAATACTTTCAATATACTAAATCTAACAGAGAGGATGAGGTCATGTCTTTTTTCAAAAAGAAGTATGTACTAGTCTCTATATTATTCATATTGGCTATCTCTGCTAGTGCAATCGCTTACGTAAATGGTCAATCGAAATCGGACGTGCCCATTCATAAAGTCGCCAACCTTTCAGCTAACTCTTTAACATTTCGTGAAATAGATGAGCTGGATGCGTTCGCTGAACTGATCGTCATTGGTTATGCAACAGGAGATTTCAGAGATCGAGAGCATATTATTACTGCATTTGATGATGGAACCATGCAATCCTTTCACACCAATACGACCATCAAGATTAAAGAGATATTGAAGAAACCCGACGATTTCCATTCAGATCAGAACGAATTGACAATCATCGAACCCGTTAGCCTGGAAGGAGACGTCAAATATACAGCTAATGACTATGTAGAACTGCAGAAGGGCGATAAAAGTGTGCTTTTTTTGCTGAGAAACTCCTATGGCGACTATGGATTAATCAACGATAATTTGGGAAAATTCAGCTTGGAAGGAATAACTCAATATAGTGTACCTCAGTCCTCCACTGCACAAGCATTATCAGAATACGAAACTTTCTGGGACTCTGTGATGAAGAAGTACACTTTGAATTGAGGTTTCATCATGCAACAATCATCCCTTTGCGGACATAGCTGCCCCCTTCAATCTATTGCACTTCTTTATCAAGACTTACGGCAAATGATGAAGTTATCGATTTTTGTCTAAAATCATTGGGTATCACTTTAATCTTCACGTTTAGATGTATAGATTCAGGCAGATTCATTTGAGTTATATTCTCATAACCGATGAAGTAATAATGCTTTTCGTCCAGTACTATCAAACCTCCACCTGTTGAGCCAGAAGTTGAAATCAAATGTCCGTCACGATAAAGCTCACAAGCAATATTATATTCCTCCAAACTAAACCCTTTCACTTCATATCCAATCTTGATTTGATTTTCCGTATAATCAGCATTTCGTAAACTGATCGCACCACCATCCACCATTTGGGTCTGAATTGCAATATTTGCTTCGGGCATCTCCGGTTTCTTTAATAGATAGCCTACTTTTAGGTACCATATAACTCCTAATACAACTACAGCAAGTACAATTATAGCAATAATAATCTTCTTCTCTTTTTTATCCATAATCCATACTCCTTACATCGGAACACTCTTATAGTTTTTTCCAAACCTGTATTTCAAATAATACATTACCCCTGTGCGATCACATCTGAAAACTTCTGCTTTAGATATGTCCAGTACTGTAGTTGCAAGTAATGGAATTAATAACTACAATGGGGTTTTAAATTTATTTAAATCCTGGATACACGGAGTAGGACAGTTAGGTTATTAACTAAAGATGGTAGGGATGTTATGTGAAAAGAAAACTAATTATTTCACTTTTTTCAGTCATTATAATTCTAGTTGGGATTTACTGGTATGCTGACAGGGAACTAATTGCTCTCAAAACTGGTTCGACATTGCCATTACAATGGGATACTCCATATAATAACGATGAACAACCCAATCAGCTTACAGAACAGAATCAAGATTTAAAGAATCCAAATATACATCTTACAGAGCTCTACTACCTACCAATTTCAAAAAAACTACAATTTGGGTTATGGTACAGTAAAAGAGACTATCAACCGGATCAATCAAAAAAAATTCCAGATCGAATTTTCCAAGTTACGATCCGAGATGAAAATGGTAATTTGTTTGAAGAAGATACCGTTGTTAAAACAGAAGGCCTGTTTGATGAGTTTCAGCGTAGATCAATTTCTATAGAATTGGATAATCAAGACTCTATAGAAATAACGATTTCCTTAATTGAACAAGACGGAACCACTATAACCCCAATCGAATCAACAAGCATTAACGTACCGTTAGATAAAATAAAACAGCGATAAGCTTAACAACCTACAACACCCTTTAGTGTGGAGAGAGAATCTTCTTATTGCAACTTTTTGAAAAAATTATCTACAACAAGCCGGGTGGTTTAATTCTCGGCTTCTTTGATTTCTCAAGCTAAACTAAGTACGAATCGCCTAACGCATGAATATTACATTGTAACTTGTATCTAACTTCTCTGAGCTACCTAAATATTTTAATGATAATTCCACAATTAATAGGGATTTTCATTAATTAAATTTTAGGTTTTCCTGTATTATCCTAGAAATATATTGTTAATTCTGTCTCGATCATGATCTAGAATCCAATCGTTATATTCTGTATAGATATCCATTAGCTCTTCCCTTGCTGCTGCTATAACATCGCAACCTCTATCATCATAGATATGAAATATCGTTTTCTTACTTATATTAATGAAATACACCCTATGATAAATTTTTGGTTTAATTCCAACATCATGACTACATAGAGCTTTGATTAACTGATTATATCTCAAGTCCTCAACCCTACATTTAGTCCAATACCTATACATGTTGTTCTTTGGGTCTAGGATGTCATCCGGTTCACAATCCAAACTTGGAAATATCTCAAGGCTCAAGGCTCTAATCGGCCCTTTCTTCTTGATATACTTTCTGTACAGGTTCAATTTTTTCACTTTGTGTTTAGGCTTATCTGCAAAATAAGCTTGAGTTATTAATAGGATTTCATCTTCTTGATCATGAAGAGCCTTAAATAATTCAATTGATCGATGATACACTTGTTCCATGTAATGCTCCGTATTCATTCCAAACATCAGAGGATTGCCAAGTTCGAATCGTATTGCAACATCCCAATTATAAAAAAGAGGCGGTTCTAAGGTCAGGTTTGGAAAATGCTCTGCCAGGTACGTCTTCAGATCCATTCTGTAGCCTCCAAGTTCACTTTAAAGATGAATGCCAGATTAAAGAAGGTATCCGTCTCTTCAAAGGTTTGCGGTTTGATATTCAGATCTTTTAATGTTAATTGGGTTACTCAACCCTCCAACGCTTTTTCAGAAAAATTTAACCCCAGAACATTCCATTATGACCTTCGTCCACGATCTTGAGCTGTGTTTCAAAATCTTCGTTCGGATCGATATCATCGATGTAATGCCACTTGCCTTTACTGTCCTGCCAATACACTTTCCATACCTTCTCACCCAATCTAAATTGTGCTACCGGCATCTGTACCCATTGATCGCTTTGAAAGGCTTGTCTTTCTTCAATCAATGTCACATGGTTACCTCTGATTTTATAACTGATCTTTATCTGACTTTTCACATGCTCAGGTACTGCATTTTCGGTGTAATGGTCCATAATCTTTTGAATGCGTTTCTTCGTAAAATCATCCATGCTCTCGAACTCCCCTGCCTTGATCTGTTTTGCTTTGATTATATCATGTTGATTTCTCCGATTTAAATGATGCTTTACTTGTAAAAGGTAAATCGGAGCGCGGCTTGTGCAATAGCAAGCCACGTGAGGGTGAGGTGCTGCGCCCAGTGGGGTTGCACCGCGTCAATGATCGCGGTGCCCACCTTGGTAGCATCACGAGCACAAAGCCGCGATGCACGAAAAAAAGCATCACGACCGTATAGTCGTGATGCTTCATCCTGCTACATGGCACCAATTAGCCATGTAGCTTATCTCAGGCCGCTGCACCTACATAGCAGCAGCTTCTTCTCCCAGCGGCAGCGTGTAATACTGCGCCTGCTGCCCTTCATGCTGCTGGTACACAACGACCAGCAGCGTCCGGCCTTTCGCGGCAAGCGGGCTGGCGCCAGCTAGCACACGCTCAAGCCGGAACGGAAGCACATCCAATACGGTGTGCTTCTGCAGTTCCTTTTCGCCGAGACCAAGGTCGGCGAAAGCACGGGCACCCATGACCGTCTGTGCGGTCATGGCCGAGGTCATCGGCAACGCACGCGAAGCGTTGCCATTCACCATGTCCGCCGCTCCATCCGCGGCGGACCCTGTTGCGTCGCCCGAAGTGAGCGACGCTACACCCCCAGCTTCGCTGCCGATCACACCCGCCGCATCTGCGGCAGAGTCTTCCTCGGCAGCAGCCGAACTTGCCCCAGCGACACTCGCACCCGTGCCGCTGCTTTCCAACCATGCCGTGCCTGCGGCGCCGGCAACACGTGGCAGTCGAACGTCTTCTGGACGTTCAGCCAACGTTTTCATATAACCCGCCCACTGGTCTTTCTGAAGCGGATCTTCCCACCAGATTTTGCGTGGTTTGTATTTGTGGCCGAGGAAATAATCCAGCTTCATCAGGCCGAGCACAATATCCATATGCGGCGTATTCCGAGACTCCAGGAAGCTGTGTAGACGTGTGAACAAATCCTCCAGTTGGTGACCAATCTTCTGCCACCCCTGACCTTCCCAGTAATCCCCAAATGCCTGGAAGAAATCAAATGGTGAATTGAACTCCTGCTCCATCAGATATTTCAGCGTATGGTCCATCCGGTGTGCGTTCCAGTATTTCTCCAGCACATCCTCCAGACGCTTCAGGCGCACGATGTCACTGAACGGCAGCACGTCACTCCCGAGAATCTCATACGGCGCATGATCCATATAAGTGTAGTTATACTTCTCCGCATCCAGACGCAGACCCGTACCACGCAGCATTTTGAGGAATCCCAGCTGAAGCTCTTCCGGCCCCAGTGCAAACACATCGTTAAACGTTTTGCGGAACGTATTGTAATCTTCCTCCGGCAATCCGGCGATGAGATCCAAATGCTGGTCGATTTTGCCACTGGCTTTCACCTTGTTCACGGTCCGGCTAAGCTTGGTAAAGTTCTGGCGACGTTTCACCAGTTCATTTGTCGGATCATTCGTGGACTGAACCCCGATCTCGAACCGGAATGTGCCCGGCGGCGCATTCTCTGCCAGATAATCGAGCACCTCGGGACGCATAATATCCGCCGTAATTTCAAACTGAAACACCGTCCCCTGATGATTCTCGATCAGGAATTTGAACATTTCAAGTGCATAATCCCGCTTGATGTTAAACGTCCGGTCCACAAACTTGATCAGCTTTGCACCCTTCTCGATCAGGTACAGAATGTCCGATTTCGTTCGCTCAATATCGTAATACCGCACACCCACTTCAATACTGGAAAGACAGAACTGACAACTGAACGGACAGCCCCGGCTGGTCTCAAAATAAACAACCCGTTTCCCAAGCTCCGGAATATCCTCTTCAAATCGGTGCGGTGAAGGTAGATCGTTCAGATCCGCTTTTGGCCGTCCTGGCATGAGAATGACCTCTTCCCCTTTGCGATACGCCAGTCCATAGACAAAGTGGAACTTCTTGCTTCCTTCAAGCTCCATCAAAAGCTGATGCAGTGTCTCTTCCCCTTCACCCATCACGATAAAATCGACATTGGGAATCCGGTTCATCCAATATTCCGTATCGTAGGATACTTCCGGCCCGCCCAGCAGAATTTTCACATTCGGCATAACCTTTTTCAGATTATCAATGACCTTGATTGTCTCTTCAATGTTCCAGATGTAACACGAGAACCCAATCACGTCCGCGCCGCGCTGGTACAGATCAGACACAATATTCATCACTGGGTCCTTGATCGTATACTCCGCCAGGTCAATATCAAAATCCTTCTCACTGTATGCCTTCAGACACCGCAAGGCCAAGGAGGTATGGATGTACTTTGCATTTAATGTAGAAAGAATAACCTTCATGGTTCACAACCTTTGCCTGGACACCCAGACCATATTTTTTTGGTAAAAGGAAAGCTGCACAGCCATCCTGCCCCGGATGCTGTTCATCTAAACCTCTTTTGAACTAGCCATTCCATGTCTCATGGACATATCCAACTTTTGTCTTTCAAAGAGTGGACACTCTTTTCAAAAAGACATATACACCACGCCAAACCCAAACCACAACATACAGTATAAAATTCGCACCTTCAACCTACATGTTGTATACGATACGGTCAGCCATTTCTAACGCCAATGTCCACCCTTTGAAAGACAATTCGCCACCATTTGTCCACTCTACAGAGACGCGACAACCAACTTCAAAGATTGGAAAGTGAAAATTAACAATTCATACTCAATTCACTCTTACTCTTACTCATTTCATACTCACTCATACTCGTAAAACGCATCATCATCCGTATCCACTTCTTCGCCCGATTGCTTCTGGAAAAACTCCAGGAACGGCAGTCCGTACTTGCGGTACTTGACCTCACCGACCCCTTTGATATCCAGCATGTCACGTTCTGTCTGTGGACATACCACACTCATCTCACGAAGGGTCGCGTCATTGAAGATAATGTACGATGGTACATGCTCTTTCGCCGCCAGATCACGACGGATCAGACGAAGTTGTTCAAATACCGTCTCATTAACCGCAGATGGCATTGCATCGCGTCCACGACGTCCGCCGTAATTCGTACCCGAAGCCGTTGCCGCTGTCTTGCGGACGACACGTTGCATCACTTCACGCTGGCCTTTGAGCACTTCCACCGCTAGTGGTTGCAAACGTACAACCGGATACTGTCCCTCGGACAACATCAGATATCCTTCGGATACCATCACGTTGATGATCTCCGATATCTCGCGCTCTGTCCGATTACCCATCACGCCGTAGGTTGGCAGTGAGTTGAAGCCATAATCGAGCACTTTTTTGGCACGGGAACCTTTGAGCACCGAAGCAACCAGCGATACACCATACCGTTCACGCATGCGGTGAATGCAGCTAAAGATTTTCTGTGCATCAATCGTCATATCTACCAACTCGCGGTCGTCCGTACAGGAACTGCAAGTACCGCAAGGTGTATCGTCATGCACCTCACCGAAATAATCCAACTGCGCACTGCGCAGACAACGCGTCGTGTAACAGTAATCCACCATCTGTTGCAGCTTCCGGTAATCGTTCTGTTTGCGGTCGCCGTCCATCGGATTCTGCTCAATCAGAAACTTCTGGGTGATAATGTCCTGTGCCCCGAATAACAGAATACACTGGCTTGGCTCTCCATCCCGGCCCGCACGTCCGGCTTCCTGCACGTATGCCTCCATATTTTTCGGCATGCTGTTATGAATAACGTAACGCACGTTCGACTTATCAATCCCCATCCCGAACGCATTGGTCGCCACCATCACACGGATATCATCGTACAAAAAGGCTTCCTGGCTCTGGGACCGTTCATCGTCCGTCATCCCGGCATGGTAGCGTCCTGCGGGCAATCCCGCCTGCAACAAACGCTGATGCAGATCGTCCACGTCCTTACGAGTCGCGGCGTACACAATGCCCGGCTCGCTGGCATGCTCGCGCGCATAATTCAGGACAAAATCCTTCTTGCTCTCGCCACGCAGCACGCTAAACGCCAGATTATCCCGCCCAAGTCCGGTCACATATGTCTGCGGGTCCTGCAAACGCAGCAACCGCAGAATATCGCCCATGACCTCGGGCGTCGCTGTAGCCGTGAAGGCCGCAACCACCGGCCGCTCCGGCAAACTATCCACAAACGGCGCTACCGCCAGGTAGCTTGTCCGAAAATCATGCCCCCACTGTGATACACAGTGGGCCTCATCCACGGCAACGCAAGAGATCGGCAAATAGCCCATCTCCTCGCGGAACCAATCCAGCTCCAGTCGCTCAGGCGCGACATAGAGCAGCTTCAGCTCACCGCGCTGCGCCGCGCGGATGCGATCATTCACTTCTTTGCCGCTAAGTGTACTATTAATATACGCGGCAGCAATTCCGGCGGTCGTCAACGCATCGACCTGGTCCTTCATCAATGAGATCAACGGGGAGACAACAAGCGTCAGACCCGAATATAACAGAGCGGGGATCTGATAACAGATCGACTTACCGCCCCCAGTTGGCATAATACCCAACGTATCTTCACGTTCCAGCAGACTGGCTACAATCTTTTTCTGTCCCTCACGGAAGTCGGGGTAGCCATAATATTTTTGCAGGAGACCCTGCGCTTCTTCTAATGTAGGTGTTTGCACACTCATGTAAAGACTCCTTACTTATCACCGGTGTTTTTCCACCAGCTTGGTCCGATCCGATTCTGACATCCGAAAGCGGCTCATATGCCGCATCCTTGACAACAAAATGGCGTTCTCATGACTTGTCCGTCAAGCAAACGCCGCTCCCTTTAGTTTAACGGCCCAGCCCCGAATGAGCAACCGCGTTTTACTGTAAAACGTTTGAAGCTTCTTCATTAAAATAAAAACAACCGTCCTGCCCTAGTTGGACAAAACGATTGTTGTAAACTTTTATTCACAACCGGCACACTCATATCACGCTAGTGTACCCGTACCCATTCATCTGGTGAAGCTACTATACCTTACAACTTTACAACTTCACTTTAATCTTTCAACGCCTCAACTTCAGACACAGTTAGACCACTTGTTTTGGCAATAACTGAAACTTCAATCCCAAATGAGAGCATATTTTTTGCAATCTCAATTGCCTTTCTTTTTTCCCCTTCTACTAATCCCTTTTCTATCCCCTTAGCTATGCCTTTTTCCGTTGCCCACTCAATCATAGAAGCTTCGTCATGTAAATATTTCTGGCGCTCTTCATACAAACGACGCGCTTCCCGATCCTGACTCAAGAACTCCAGCGTATCCATTACTTTCTTAACCCCAGATTCATTCATGTTGTATCACCGCCTTTTGCATTCATACGATAATACAATCCTTTCCTCTGCATCAGCTGTTCATGCGTCCCATCCTCGGCAATTCGGCCATATTCCATCACAAGGATGCGAGAGCACTGACGAGCTACCTCCATTCGATGTGTGACAAGCAACCCTATGCTGCCTTTCATAAAATTCAGCAAGTGATTCATTACGTTCTGTTCTGTCTGAATGTCCAGGGATGACGTTGGTTCATCCAGAATATACAGATCGGATGACCTCAAGAAGAGTCTGGCAAGCGACAGTCGCTGTTGTTGGCCTCCAGATAGATTAGCCCCTTTCTCATGCAACATTGCTGCGTATTGTCCTTCCTGTGCCTCAATATATTCATGCAAACCTGCCTGCTTTGCCGCAAGCTTTACCTTTTCCAACGTAGCGTCTATACTCAGACGGATATTGTCCTCAATCGTTCCTGTGAAAAAAGTTGGTGTCTGCGGCATATACGTGAGTCTGGACTGGTCATCCATCTCTATATAATCTGCAACATGTTTATCACCCAGCAATACGCTTCCGTTTGTTGGCTCGATCAGCCCTGCACACACTTGGCACAGTGTAGATTTGCCAGCACCGCTGGCGCCAACTACCGCAACCAGTTCACCAGGAACCAGATTAAGCGTAAGCTGATCCAGAATCTTTCGACCACTTTCTTCATCGGTTACCGTAACCTGTTGAAGACGTAGCATAGCAATTTCGTTCTCTTCATGTGCCCCTTTTTGTGTATTCCCTTGATCTTGGTTACAAATTCCCTGTGCAAGCTCCTCGTGCTTAGTATTGGATGTGTCAGTCTTCTTGTTCTCCGCCAACTTCAACCATGCAGAGATACGTCCAAATGCACCCACGCTGGCTTGCATCTGACTCCACTGGCTGGACAAGCCGAGTACTGGCCACACCACCAGTTCAAACAGCAGACTACTTGCAACAACCATGCCTGGAGATAAAGTTCCCCTAGCCGCTGACAAAGCAATAAGGAACAGCGCTGCCAATTGAGCGAGACCAAACACCGCCATCGCC
This sequence comes from Paenibacillus amylolyticus, assembly GCF_047302515.1. GTDB lineage: Bacteria > Bacillota > Bacilli > Paenibacillales > Paenibacillaceae > Paenibacillus > Paenibacillus amylolyticus_G. The sequence goes on from NZ_CP168019.1 coordinate 4,211,127, forward strand.
ATGTTATCCGACATGCTCAGGGTCATCTGTAACTTAGCCTGAACACGATTCAATGATTGCTGTTGTGTCCGAAAACGAGCGAGAAACCACGGTGAAGCATCATACATCTGAATCACCGGTATCCCTTCAACATACTGTTGGATCTGTTCTTGGGACTCGCCTTCCCTGGATTCGACCTCATCGGACAGATGTACAATTCGCTGATCATACAACCTCGCCGTGAACCAGATGGCCCCTGCACTTACCAAGGCGATAACCGCAACCCATGCATCTGCTCTGTACAAATATCCCAGCGATAGAGCAATGATGAATACAACCGTAACACCCTCTGCAATAGCCTCCACAACTTCTGCACCATGCTTGGTGTCTTCCTTGATGCGAAGCATCACATCCCCGGACTTCTGTCTGCGCACCCAGGAATAGGGCATCCGGTTTAACAGTTTCAACAGATCCATGGACATATCCCGTTGCATCGATTCCTTGAGCCATACCAGCACATAACGATGCATCGCGAGTAATACAATAAACCCTGCCAGAATGGCGATAAAGATCAACGCTGTAGCGTTTAACTGCTCCTGTCCCCCATCATGAATAGCATCCACGAAGAATCCCTGTACAAAGGCAAGTCCCCAATCAAAGACCGCATCTGCGGCGATAAAAATGAGCAATATCGCTACAGCTAATCCATAAGGCTTCATCCAGCGAAAAATAACGGGCCATACCGTTACCAATGATAAAGCTTGCTTTGGGTCATCTGGAACATCACATTCGTTCATCTGATGATGAGCTTCTATTTCAGACTTTTCATTTTCATTATTTTCATTTATCTCATATGCTCCACTTTTCTCATGACTACTTTTCATTTCAACGTCATCGGCATATGCTGCATCTTCGATCTTGTTACTCATGCTGTTCCTCCACTTCCGTATCCTGCTCCGCAATATAACTTCGATATCCGTTTGGCCGATCCAGCAATTCACGATGAGTCCCCGTATCTTCGACGCGTCCCTTCTGAATATAGATGACCTGATCTGCCCGTTCGATCAGCGATAATCGATGAGTAACTGCAATAACCGTTGTGCCTTTGTCAGCAGTGATTCGGGCAAAAAGATCATTCAATCGTTGCTCATGCCACGGGTCTTGAGATGACGTCGGTTCATTCAACAATAGAATATCCGGGTTCCTCAGCAGCGCTCTGGCTAGACTAATACGCTGAAGCTCACCACCCGACATCGTCCCGCCTTGTGGCTGAAGCTCTGTCCCATAGCGGAGCGATTGACGCATAATCGCGTCATGTGCATGTGTCATGTGGGCCGCGACCTCTACTTGATCGGCAGATACCCCCTCTTGTCCAAAAATAATATTCTCTTCCACTGTACCTGTGAAAATAAAGGCTTGTTGCGGAACATACACCTGATTGACATTCCCTGTCTGAACTTCGTGCATATCCTTCAGTGAATTCTTCTGATTCATGACCTGGATCGAACCAGTAACAGGTCTATCTAATCCAGCTATTAATTTCAATAACGTGGTTTTCCCGCATCCACTTGGCCCTGTGATTACAGTAAGCTTTCCTTTCATGGCTTCAAAAGTAATATCTGTTAACACTTCTTCTTGCTCCGCATACCTATAAGACACATGCTGCACGTTGATGCCAGCCGGTTTAGATTGTTTTTCAAGCTGGCCTAAATGCGTATCGGACTGTACATATGTATTTGTACCGGTATTAGCAACCCTGTTCTTTCTCTCCAAATCCAGCACTTCAAAGATTCTGGACGCATGAGAAGCCGAACCAATAAAATCATTCCACAACCCAGATAACGATTCAATCGGACGTGTTAACTGACTGCTTGCTACCAGAAAAGCTGCCAGTCCGCCTACATCCATATGTCCATTCAGGACCTGCATGCCGCCTAGATAGAGAATCAGAATCATGCCACCATACGTGGAGACCCGTCCGGCTGCTTCCGAAAGTCGTTGTAACACAGATACAGACATCGTATGTCTGAACACTTGATCCATTCGATCTTTGAAATGATGGTGTACATAACCCGCGAGTCCGTAACTTCGGATCTCAACTGGGGCTTGTATGATTTCAGTCAGAATTTCATCTCTTGACGCTGCGCTGGCATTCAACTGATCATGCCGTCTTTGTAGACGTTGACCAAGTCCTACCGTTACAAGAGGATAGATCAATGTGAATGCAATGATAGCCAACGACAGCGGCAAGTTCACCCAGCTGAAGTAAGCAAAGGCAAGAATCAGCTGAATGATATTTTTCGCGAGTTCAATGCCATGTTGGTTGATCCCCTTCTGTGCTTCCTTGGCTGAAGTCCAGACCCTAGAGGTTAGGTCACCCGTATGATAATGTGCCAGATCACGTGTCTCTGTGTTGCTAAAGGATGAGAGCAGTAGAGACTGCACAGACAATAATGTCTTTTGCTGGAATAACGTCTCGACCCTCGTCATGAATGCGGTTACAATCAATCGTAATACTACAATGCTAACGCCTATGATCAACCCTGAGTAGAGTAACGAAAACTGTGCTTCAGTCGCGCCTTTGACCAGTCTTCGGATCGATTCCAAATAACCGACCTCAATCAGGGAGACCACACATGCGGCGAAAAGTAACAGAATGATGAACATACGGTACTTGCCCGTTAGTGTCCATAATCGAGTTAACATGCCTAACGTTGTATAAGTTCTTTTGTCAGCAAACATGGATGGTTTCTCCAATCTTGTCATTAAATTATGTACTTGGTTATGATATCATCGGTGATAAGGAAAAAATGAACATTTATTGCTGTAAGTACTATTAGAAGTAGGGAGATTGATATGCAACACGATCTGCTAGACACACTGGATAAGCTATTCGACTACATAGAAGACCATATTCAAGACAAATTAACGCTGGATCATCTGGCATCTGTGACTCATATATCCAAATTCCACCTGCATCGCATGTTCAAACATGTCAGCGGACAATTGCCTGGAGAATACATTCGTTCACGCAAATTGGCACGCAGCCTGGAGCAATTGGTGAATCTGAACTGGAAGATTATCGATATCAGCGGACATTACGCTTTTGAACATGAACAATCCTACATACGTGCTTTCAAACAAGCCTTCGGCATTACACCCCTGCAGTATCGCAAACAGGGAGCTGGAAACCTTGAATTCACAGCCCGCATGACTTCGTCCATGATCACAACGCTTCCATATGGATATATTTTCAAACCAATGTATGTACGAAAACCGGCTATGAAACTCATTGGGCAACGGTCCCACATTCGGTATGCAGATAACGAAGAGCACTATGAAGCCAATTCAGCAGGCAACGACTTTTTTGAAAAACACTTTCATTCGATTCCTAACGTGCTGCAACCCAACGTATATATTGGATTTACCAATGAAATTAACCAGGATTACAGTACATATCAGCCGTCTGTAGAGGTCACCAGTCTGGATCATATCCCTGAAGAACTGGACGGAATTGAGGTCCCGGCCAACCAGTATGCCGTATTCAAATTTGTGTGTGATTTCCATCCAAGTCTGATCAATATTGATCATTTGGACAGTGTCTGGACATTTATCGATGAATATTGGCAGAGCCATTCGGGGTACGAGAAGAGTGATCCATACTATTTTGAAAGAATTGACGGCAGTCTGGCTCAGGACCACTACGGAGAGTTGGACATTTATATTCCTGCAAAGCAAATTTCACTGTAAGGTGCAAATGGAGGTCCCATGTTTATGGATCAAAATACTCAAGCTAATTCAAGTTCATCCCATACAGATTCTCGCAAACCTTGGATACGTAGACAACCTATTCTTACTACATTTACATTGTTGATTCTTGTACTGTTTGCCGCTGTATTCCTGTATTTCTGGCTCCGTCCTTACTTCTCCACGTTTGACCGTTCTGAGAAAGGAGAATTAAGCTATTCCATGCCTTCACGTAATGGTGACTATACTGCCGAAATTTACGGTGTACCTTACGGTGGTGCGGCAGGCGGCGTTACAATCTGGGTCGATGTTAAGAAGACAAATTCCCCTGAGGACACCACGGTAAAAACGATCTATCGTGCCGAGCACCACGGAAATAACCATCTCGAATGGGAAAGTGAAAACACACTCCGGATTGAAAACTGGAATGAATATACGAATGAGACCATGACCCTCAATATCGATGACGAAATATATGATGGATGGGGCTGGGCATGCAAAAGCTTACGAATGAAGGACCAGTCTGTGCGATGCCTGGCACCCGAAAAGTAAAACAACTTAACAGCTAATATGACGGCCCTGAACACTCGACGGCTCATCTTGATGAGTAATCCTCACTGCACCGCATGTCAAAAGTCCCAACGCTCTGTATGCCTTGTGAAAATTTCACCAAATGCTACTTTCATTACACCATGCCAGGAGATACACGCGGCGCGAGAAGCATTAAAAACCCCTCTCACCGACTCTTTCGGTTGAGCGGGGCTGCTCTTGTTCTGCATTTTATAGTTTATTTACTTATACTTTATTGTGGTCTAATATGCTTGTTTACTACCAACTTTGTAGCTATCGGACTTTAAACATATGGCAGCATCATAATTTATCTATTATATCTATTCTACCTCTTAATCCTCTTCTGCTTCTGCTTCTGCTTCTGCTTCTGCTTCTGCTTCTGCTTCTGCTTCTGCTTCTGCTTCTGCTTCTGCTTCTGCTTCTGCTTCTGCTTCTGCTTCTGCTTCTGCTTCTGCTTCTGCTTCTGCTTCTGCTTCTGCTTCTGCTTCTGCTTCTGCTTCTGCTTCTGCTTCTGCTTCTGCTTCTGCTTCTGCTTCTGCTTCTGCTTCTGCTTCTGCTTCTGCTTCTGCTTCTGCTTCTGCTTCTGCTTCTGCTTCTGCTTCTGCTTCTGCTTCTGCTTCTGCTTCTGCTTCTGCTTCTGCTTCTGCTTCTGCTTCTGCTTCTGCTTCTGCTTCTGCTTCTGCTTCTGCTTCTGCTTCTGCTTCTGCTTCTGCTTCTGCTTCTGCTTCTGCTTCTGCTTCTGCTTCTGCTTCTGCTTCTGCTTCTGCTTCTGCTTCTGCTTCTGCTTCTGCTTCTGCTTCTGCTTCTGCTTCTGCTTCTGCTTCTGCTTCTGCTTCTGCTTCTGCTTCTGCTTCTGCTTCTGCTTCTGCTTCTGCTTCTGCTTCTGCTCGCAATTGTGCCTTACACTCTATTTCCCATCAACCCTTATTTTCACCGATCCGCCCTATTGCATCCTACCAGCAGCGAATTAGTTTTTGTTGTTATTTTATTTCACTTCTAATTCAATCTATTTCCCCTATTTCCTAATCCCGCTTCAAACCCTTCTGTCCTCATCTGTCCCAGTTCGTCTCTCTACTTACGCGGTGACACTTCACCACGTTCTTCCCGCTCTTTCATCTCCTTGCGTACCACCACTTCGAGCTTCTGGCGATTGGCAAGTAATCCGGGATCGTTGGGCAAGTACTCACGGGCTTTGGTGTTATGCATGAGTGCCTGCTCCCAGTTGCCTAGATGAGCATAACAAAGGGATAAACGAGCATGTGGCAGCCATGTACGGCAAGCCATAGGCACCGGGCGCAGACCCGGATCGCGGCTGCTCACGTCCACCGCCTGCATATACCAGTAGATCGCCGAGACGGGTTCTTGCCGTTCATGAAAACAGGCCGCAATCGCACAGCAGAAGTCGGTATGTGGCAGATCATACTGGAACGACTGCAGCAATGCGCCGAGCTTACGGCCCGGCTCACCCAGTCGTTCATAACATTCCGCCAGCCGCGCGCAGGCAATCAGGCGATCCTCGCGGTAACCGCTTGGCTGCTCCAGCAGCTTCGCGTACCCGCGTGCCGCCGCCGCATAACGCTGGCGGTCATAACATTCGCCTGCATAATAAAACAGCAGGCGACCTTGGGCTACGCCCTCTTCGGCGATCCATTTGCGCAGAATGCGCACGTTTCGCGCCGAATGATGTCCCGCTTCGCGGCGATGCGTGACGGCAATATCTGCCGTAATGACCTCGCCCTGCGGGAAGCTGAGCTGCTCGTGCAGCCGGCCATGCCAGCGGCACCCGGCATCCCGCTTGACCAGGCGAAGGCGTCGGTCCGTCACAAGTGGACTCCCCTCCGCTCCCTCGGCCAGCGTGTAGTTCAAGATCACAGCTTCCGTCTTCCCCCCGGACGGAAGCTGCTGCTTCAACACCTCAATCTTCGCCCGTTCCGCGGGCAGCAGCACATCATCCGCATCCAGCCACAGGATATACTCCTGCGTGGCCTTGGCGAATGACTCATTCCGCGCTGCGGCAAAGTCTTCCTTCCATTCATACGTGTAGACATGGTCGGTATACTGCGCAGCGATGTCCATCGTGCGATCCGTTGAACCGGTATCCAAAATGATGATCTCGTCCGCGATGCCGGCAACCGAGTCCAGACAGCGCGCCAGCGTGCGTTCCTCGTTCTTCACAATCATGCACAGACTGATGGTGATCACGTTTTGAGCCCCTTCCTGTCGTACGCGTATTGCAAATGTCGATCATGCAAGTTCCCCTATTTTCTTACTAACTCAATTCCATAGTTCCGGTGTATCTGCAATAATTTTAATCTCTCAGGCACATGCCCTCTTATATCCTATCCTGCTACACTCGTCCCCCATGTTACACCTCTCCACTCTCCTGACGGCGAAGTCGTTTCACCTGCTCCACCGCACTGTCCAGGGCCTTCTTGCGCTGTTTCATTACGCGAAGATGATTTTGTTCCACCTCAGCAAAATGGACATGATCCAGCTCCATCCATTCCATCAATTGATCCAAAGTCGGGGACATATGCAGTTGTGTACTCCGCCGTTTGCGGGCCACGCAACATAGATATTTATGATGAACTTCAAGTTTCAAGACTTCAAAATACGGCATCAGGGTCATCGCCAGGTTTCCTGCATAGAAGGTCTGCTTGTGGTCATAAAACGGGTGATACCCATACGGCACAGTCACAACAAGCGTCCCATCTTCTTGCAACAGCCGATGAATCTGGATCAACAACGTTTCCGGATGAGCAAAATGTTCCAGCACTTCTCCAAGCAGCACAGTATCAAAGGTAGTCCTTACTTTCCATTGCGTAATATCCAGCATTCTAAAATCTACATTGTTCCTAACTGGCCTAGACTCTTTGGCAAGCTCAGCCTGCGCATATCGAACACTTTCTTCTTCCAGATCGATCCCTGTTACACGAAATCCTTCACGTGCCAGCAAAATAGAGGTAATGCCCTGACTGCACCCAACATCCAGGATTCGTTTGCCTGTCGCCTCACGGCACATCCAGTGGATACGCGTTCTCGTCGCTTCATGAGAATCCTCCGAATTAATCTCACCGTAATAGCGTTCACTCACTCGATCATGATTCGCCATAGGTTTCTCCCGTTTTCACTCGGTGAACTGGCTGACCCAGCACCACAATATTTACCCCGTGGCATCCGGCCGTTGCATTGCGTGTATCAAAGATCAGCTTTGCATGATCTGCCATCTCCTGATAATTGAATCCCGAATGATCCGTGGTGATGATCACCAGATCAGCTCCTGTCCACAATTCCGGCACCGCTGGACAAGAGTGCAGCACTGTACCATCATCCTTACGGAAAACAGGCACCATTGGATCGGTGAAAACCACATCTGCGCCCGCTGCGCTCAGCAGCCGATAAACGTCCAATGCTGGCGATTCGCGCAAGTCGTCAATATCTTTTTTATAAGCCATACCCGCCAGTACAACACGTGCTCCCTGCACAGATACACCATTCTGCTCCAGCAGCTCCGCGGCACGTTTCACCACTCTCTCTGGCATTTGCCGATTGGTTGAATCCGCCAACTGGATGAACTGCAGTTCCGATCCCTGACGGTTTGCAGCCCAGGACAGATAGATCGGATCGATTGGGATACAGTGCCCGCCGATGCCAGGACCGGGATAGAATGGCATATAACCAAATGGCTTGGTTGCCGCCGCATTCAGTACTTCCCAGATGTTTACACCCATCTGTTCACAGGCCGGGGTCAGCTCATTCACGAGTGCAATATTGACACTGCGAAATGTATTTTCGAACAGCTTTGCCGTCTCCGCCACCGTTGTTGAACTGACCGGAACAACTTCGTTGAGGAACGAGCCGTAGAACTGTTTACCATAATTCAGACAAGCGGGTGTGGAACCCCCAATGATCTTCGGGGTATTTTTCACACCATAATGCACACTGCCCGGATCTACCCGCTCTGGAGAATAACAGACGTAGAACTGTTCTCCAACTCGCCAGCCGTTTGCCGCTTCAATCGGTTGTTTTACACGTTCTTCTGTTGTGCCCGGATAGGTCGTGCTTTCCAATATAACTAGGCTGCCTTCCTGCAAATACGGAGTCATGCCATCCACCGCCGCCGAGATATATGAGATATCTGGTTGATGCTCGGCAGTCAGCGGAGTGGGCACACAGATTACAATGACATTTGCCTGTGCCACCGCTGCATAATCGGTGCTTGTCGTGAATAACCCAGCCTGCATAAGCGACTGCACAACATCATCTTCTATACCTATGACATACGAATTCCCGGCGTTCAGCTTGGCTACCTTGGAAGTATCGATGTCAATCCCGTGGACTTGATAACCTGCCTGTGCCATCTCTACGGCCATTGGTAAACCCACATAACCGAGACCAATGACAACAGCTTTTAGGGAGCGGTCATTAATATGTTGTATTAGGGTACGTTGCTGTAACTCTTCATTTCCTTCGTGCTGGTTGTGCTGATGACTTTCTTCCATTCCTTCCACCTCCAAACGCTCCGCCTCCCCTCGGTGGGCGTATCTGAAAACTCCGAACGAGTTATGAGACACACCCTAATCGATATAGCCACCTGCACGCAAAAACCGGGTAATCGCTGGTTTGTTCATCATGGCGCTGTCCGAGCGATACTCGGAGAAGTTCACACGAGGCAGATTGCTGTACTGATCGGTCAATCCCTTGTCCTTGTGCTCCGGCAGGATGACATAATACTGCGCATCGTATTGGTACGTACGCGGTGCTTCAAAGGGCGAGATTAACACTTCATGTAATTTCTCGCCTGGACGTATTCCCGTCACCTTATAATCGAAGGATGGACGACCTGCCTGTTCCAACATGACGGATGCAAGTTCCGTCATCTTGCAAGCTTTCATTTTCATCACAAAAGTCTCTCCGCCCACGGCCGCCTCAGCCGCCTTAAGCAGTAAATGTATAGCTTCGGTACGCGTCAGAAAAAAACGGGTCATGCCTTTGTCCGTAATGGTCGGGCTTTTGCCTTCATCGATCTGACGACGGAACAAGGGCACGACACTGCCGCTGGTTCCAAGCACATTGCCCCCGCGGATGCAGACAAACCGGGTACCTTCACTTAGCCAGTTGGCACGGATCATCATTTTTTCACCCAAAGCCTTTGTCATGCCATATACGTTAATCGGATCTACCGCCTTATCGGTGGACACATCGATGACTTTGGCAACCTGCATGCGTATCGCAGCCCGAATAATATTCTGGGTACCGATTACATTGGTCTTGAACGCTTCATCTGGCTGGTCCTCGCAGACCGGAACATGCTTCAGCGCAGCAAGATGGAAGAGCACATCCACACCTCTGCATGCATCTTCCACTGCCCGATAATCGCGGATATCCCCAATGATAAATCGCAGACGCGGATCATGGTTGAACTCTCGCTGCATCGCAATCTGGGCGTATTCATTACGTGACAGAAGGCGAATCTCAGCCGGGTCCTGCTCCAGCAGTACCTCAGTCAGCTTTTGGCCCCAGGAGCCCGTTCCTCCAGTGATCAGAATCGTTTGTCCTTGAATCATGGATGAATCCCTCCCTGATCAGATCATGAATTCGCGTAGTACCTGTGCCATCTCATCCCGGCTTAACCGGTCTTTGAGCGGTACCTTTTTGGTTGAAGTATTGCTGGAATGCACGATGTTGACATAATTGCGCGGAGCAAGCAGCTCGTGCGGCAGTTCAATGACATTGCCATGTGTACCTCTGCCCGGAAGCTTGACCCGGTATCCTGCTGCGTATTCGGCTGTCTTATATAAGTAGACATAGAATTGCGGAGAACGGTGAAACGCTGGGGCCATCTCGTTATTCACACTGTCCCACAGATATCCGTTCTGGTTAATCAATGCCATCGTCTGCTGCTGTGGTTGAATATCGTAGAGCTGTTGAACAAAGGTTTTATGGTATAAATCATCCGAATCTAGACGGGCAATATAGAGTTGCTCCGTACCATTGGCAAACGCCAAAATGGCACGCACACTCTCCATATTGGTTCCAAAACGAATATTGGAAGGAAGCGGCTCCTGCCCCGCCAAAATCTCCTGCATTAATTCCCCGGATTCCTTGGACAACTTCACCACTGTGAGGAAATCCTGATTCGTCTGCGCCTTCAGGCAATGCAATGTGAACGTGCGGAAGATGCTCATCCGACGCTCCAGCCATTCCCGCGTTAATCGCTGCGGGTCCATCCCATAATTGTTGAAGTTAATCTCAATCACAACTTTCCTGGACATAACATTCCTCCTCATGAACGCTGCAAGTTCCGTTTGTCGGATACAGACTGTTTTCATAGTTTTGATGCCGTCTTCCTACGAAAACCATCTTCTATCTATCTGATCGCTTACAAGCCACATCTCGCTTGTGAATCCAGCACTCTATATCGTATGAAACGTTGATAGAAGCGGTACCGACAGATGTACTAACTTTCATATAAATAGATTGATATACAACCAAAGATGGCGCCCTTTGGGTCGAACGTACATATCGTTACGGTAGTCGCAACATAGAATAGAACAGTTCAATTTTCAAAGGAGGCAACCCATCAAATGAATTCGATTTATCTTGAAATGGAAGGTGTGCTTGATCAGCTCGAAGCGGCACTTCTGGAACACCGACCGCTGTCTCTTGTAAGAGTCGGTGATGGCGAGAATATTGTCATGTCTCAAGAAACCGTATGGCCCACGGAACGGGTCCTTCAGGAGCGTTGGGCCATTAAAGCCAATTTAGGGCAAAAAGGACTGACCCTTCCCAACCTGCAGCTACGGGATGAAGTTGCCGCTTCCTTGCAGCGGGCGGATATCGTCGGCGTTCTTCCCCGCGGTGACAGCACCATTAATGCTCCCGATTATCTCAAAAGACCCCTGACAGATATGGTATTTGCACACTTTGGCATCTCTCCTCCGATGACTTGTCACGCCTGTGTCAATCGGGAGCTGGCGCAGAACCCGCGTTTCTGGCAGATGCTTGCAGGCAAGCGTGTGTTACTTGTTACTCGTGAGATTGAGGCTCTGCGTGTCATGCTCGAACGTGAGCCGTATAATCTAAACATTGTGACTGCCCTGCCCTTCGACAGCTATGATCACATGCAGGAAACACTCGAGTGGATTCAGACGAATCAAGATACCTTTGATGTCGCTCTCTTCTCCTGTGGCGTCAACGCGGTTATCCTTGCGGAGCGAACAGCTGCACTCGCAGGCAAAGTTGCCATCGACTTTGGCAAAGCCAACAACATCATTCTGAAAGGCCGTGCCAACTGATCATGGACAGTTTCAAACTTTAGATTCGTGAGTTGTATTGAAACGTGCAGAAGCCTGTACGGCAAAAACCCCCGACTTCTTAAGCCGGGGGTTTCTTGCTGAGCGCTAGTCGAAATCTATCGCTGCATTGTCTTGCATTTCTGGGGTATGAAGCGAACTCTGCCGTCAACAGAAGCGATGATGAAGCACTCTGCTTATTCACATCTACGTTCTTCATAACTAGCTGGTAGCTGCAATACCGTATAACATCTCCGGCCCGGTTCTTACTGCTGTAGACACCCCCGAGATGAACGAAGTATACACACTTTCCAGTGCTGGTGGTGCAGACAGATCCTGAGCTGTGAACGAATGAAATTCGGCACCGCCGTTCTGTCCAACCGTCCCTTCAGCACGGTAGATGATATAGAAGGGATCATATAGGAATCCCCGTACCAGCTCCACAACAAAGGTATCTCCCAGTTCTCCCGTAACGCCTACTGTCCCGTTCAACGTAATAATGGGATTCGCCACGCCCTGGGTCTGAAGACCAATCGTGCCGAATGCTTCCGGAGATGGACCTAGAGATATTCCGGGCTGTCCTACGGTTCCCGAATTCATCGAAGTTCTCATATCGAGAAACACGCCCATGAGTAACACCTCCAATGCTATGGGATAACATATCCTATGAATCTCACAACTCTTCGGATTGGATGTATAGCAGATTCCATGAACCTATTTTTATTTGTCGACTGTTAGTGGTATATTGAACTGCATAACGAAATGAACGGATCGTATGCACACAAGCGGTACAGGCTGTTCAGAAGGAGATTACTATTCATGAATAAACGCAAACGTCCAACAGGCAAAACAGCGGCCTCGGCCAAGGGAAAATCATATGCTGGTTCATCCACAGCACGTTCCGGCAAGCCTAACTTCTCATCTGCAAAATCATCAGGTGCTTCCGCATCACGCAATACGGAGGAGAATAAAAAACCACTAGCTGCCAAATCATCGGCCGCACCGACGAAAGCTGGAGGTAACAAATCCAAAAATGCCAGTGCATCCAAACGCCCGGGCAATTCCTACTATCGCAAACAGGAACCACCACGCCAGTACAAAGTGACCGAACCCGACGAACTGTTGAACTTCCTGTTGCAGCATTTGAAATCAGGACGGAACGCAGTGAAGTCCATTCTGGGTCGTGGACAGGTATCCGTGGATCAGAAGGTCGTTACCAAGTTTAATGAAGCGCTGACGCCAGGTCAGATTGTCTACATTCGAAAAGAAGGTGCAGTCGCTGCTCCATCCTTAACAGGCATTAACATTTTGCATGAAGACGATGACATCATTGTGATCCGCAAGGAAGCCGGACTATTGTCCATTGCCGCTGACAAGACAGATGACCTGACGGCTTATCGCCAACTCACAGAGCATGTGCGCCGCACCAATCCGCTCAATCGGATTTTTGTTGTCCATCGTCTGGATCGGGATACATCGGGTGTGATGATGTTTGCCAAAAGTGAAGAGGTACAACAGAAGCTGCAAAACAACTGGAAAGAAAATGTGCAGGACCGCGTCTACGTTGCCCTTGTTGAAGGTTCAGTAGCCAAAGAAGAAGGCACAATCTCTTCGTGGTTGAAGGAAACCAAAACGCTGAAAATGTACTCCAGCTCTCGTCCGAATGATGGACAACACGCCATTACACATTACAAACGTCTGAAGTCGAACCGTGAGTTCTCTCTGCTGGAAGTGCGTCTGGAGACAGGTCGCAAAAATCAAATTCGTGTGCATATGGAAGATCTCGGACATCCGATTGCCGGTGACAGAAAATACGGCGCACGCACAAGAGACCTTGGCCGTCTCGGACTTCATGCACGTATACTCTCGTTTATCCATCCCACCACGGATGAGTTAATGTCATTCGAAACGGATATTCCGAAGCCATTCCTGTATCCGTTCCGTGCAGAAACTCCACCTGCGAAATAACTGAATCGTTATATAGAATCGACTGATCGATTGATCATGCCTGAAAGGAGGAATGGACACTGAAAAACCTGTTGATCACCGGTTACCGCGCACATGAATTGCAGATTTTTGGACAGAAACATGAAGGTATTCCTTTTATCAAAAAAGCCATCTCTTCCCGACTCACTCCCCTTGTCGAGGATGGTCTGGAATGGGTGCTGACGCCGGGACAGTACGGTGTGGACCTGTGGGCCTGCGAAGTGGTCATTGATCTGAAGAAGACGTATCCACATCTGAAACTGTCGATCATCACTGCCTTTCAGAACCCGGAGGAGCAATGGAAAGAAGACAAACAGGAGTATTACCGTTCCATCCTCTCGGGTGTGGACTATTACGGTGCGATTAGCAATCAACCTTATATCGGGCCGTGGCAGTTCACTGCACGGGATGACCTGTTGCTGCGTAAAAGCGACGGTCTTCTGCTCGTCTATGACGAAGATGCCGGTGAAGGCAGTCCCCGTTTTGTGAAGGAAAAAGCCGTGAAGAAACAGCAGAACGAGGACTATACAATCATCAGTGTCACTTCAGAGGATATTCAATCTGTAGCTGAGGATGAGCGCATGAACGATGTTATAGACTTTGACGATTCTTCATTCTGAAAAAATGTAGATCATCTGAAGTCCATTCATGCATAGCTTTCATCAGAGGGGAATCGTATTTTGAATGCCGTACATATGTTTTTTTTCGAGGCAGGTTGGGTATAAGTAGTATTATAACTGCGATGATATGTCGTATGGGATAAGGGGAACTGCAACCATGACAATTACGCCAGAGCAGCGCATTCAACTGCATGGATTTAACAACCTGACCAAGTCACTCAGCTTTAATATGTACGATATCTGTTATACCAAAACCAAAGACGAACGTGAAGCTTACATTGAATATATTGATGAACAGTATAACGCCGCCCGGTTGAGTAAAATTCTGAACAACGTCTCCGATATCATCGGAGCCCACGTGCTGAATGTCGCTCAGCAGGATTACGTGCCTCAAGGTGCGAGTGTTACGATGCTTGTCTCGGAAGGTCCAATCGTGGAGATCCCCGAAGAATCACTCGATGAATCTCCCGGCCCTCTGCCCGATAACGTTGTCATGCAGCTGGATAAAAGCCATATCACTGTGCACACCTACCCTGAATTTCATCCTAGTGAAGGTATCAGTACCTTCCGTGCGGATATTGATGTCTCCACCTGTGGTGAGATCTCACCGCTTAAGGCACTGAATTATCTGATCCACTCATTTGATACGGACATTATGACGATGGATTACAGGGTGCGTGGTTTTACGCGGGATACGAGCGGACGCAAGCTGTTCATTGACCATGAGATCGGCTCGATTCAGAATTATATTCCGGATGAGATCAAGAGCAGCTTTGACATGATTGACGTGAACGTCTATCAGGAGAATATTTTTCACACCAAGTGTAAACTGAGGGAATTTGATCTCGACAATTATCTGTTTGGGTACACCAAGGATAAGCTGAGCAATAAGGAACAACAGGAGATTACAGAATGGCTGAAGCTGGAGATGGACGAGATCTATTACGGCAAAAACATCAATCGTCCCTCTTAAGAGGCTGTTCAACGCTGATCCATAAAGGCAAGGTCTAAGACAAGATTTCATGCAGGCAGGGTTCTTCTATTCAGAAGACCTCCGGCATGTGCTTGTCTTTTTCTTTGTTATGTTGACAGTGTGCAACTTTATTTCTTATTATAGAAGTAACTGTACAATCTACAGTGAAGGAGACTGAGCCCGTGATCGAAACGAATACGACAAGACGTAACGAATCACTGTTACAAGCGCTTACTGCACAGCACAATGCCATTACCAACAACATAGCCAATGCAGACACGCCCAACTACAAAAAGAAAACGGTAGAGTTTCAGGAAGAGCTGAGACGTATCGTTGAAAATGGCAAAACAGATCAGCTCGCCATGAAGCGGACTCATGACAAACACTTTCCTATCAGTGATCCTAATTCTTCCATCGTACAGTACCGAATTGTCGAGAACAACGAAACAGCCATGAACAATAACAACAATAACGTTGACATTGACAAGGAAATGGCGAATCTTTCGGAGAATCAGCTCATGTATAACTACATGGTTGATCGGGTCAGTGGACATTACAAAAAAATGAAGAATCTATTGAATGATCTGAAATAATGAATGTACAAGCAGCCCCAAATGGCTGCTTTTTTTTATGTTCTTTTTCCCTGAGTGTAGCTCGTTTGGTGCCATTTTTCGGTATCCTCTCCTGTTCGTAGTATAATGGGAAGAAACGAATGATTTCATATCGTATAAAAGAGGTGCAACATGGCTCCACGTCATTTAAATGGTTTTCTAGGTTCCAAAGTCAGATTAGCGGCCCCATGCCCGGAAGATTGCATGCGTCTCTCCCGCTTCACAGACGATTATGAATATTTACGCAACATGGATACCGATATCGCGATCCCGTTAACGCCGGATGAGACAGGGTCCTCCTCTGTCCGCCGAGACAACGGATTTGAATTTGCATTACGTACATTGGAGGGAAACCGATTCATTGGATTCACAGCCCTCTACCGGATTGAATGGAACAATCGCTCCGCTCGTCTTGCCATTGGTATCGGCGAAGAAAATGATCGGGGTAAAGGATACGGCAGTGATGCCCTTGCTCTAATTCTTCGATATGGATTCCACGAATTGAACCTGAACCGGATTGCGCTGGAAGTCATTGAATACAATGAAGCCGCAAGACGTGCTTACCTGAAAGCCGGATTCCGGGAAGAGGGTCGCCAGCGTTCTGCAGTTTTGCGGGATGGCATGCATTATGACCTGATCTCGATGAGTATTCTTGCGGAAGAATGGTCGGCACAGTCTGGGCTTCCCTTATCATTCCGGTCTACTCACACTCCTCAATCTGGGGAAATGGATGCGGGTGGTTTTTCACAACGTAATGGGAACGAACAAGCTGCGCTGTCCCTGTCGGAATTAAGTTCTGTTCCAAAAGGTGAATCTGAAATTTCACCTCGCATCGGCGTAGGTGCAGTCATCCTGAATGAACGGGGCGAAGTGCTTCTAGCTTGGCGGAATCGTCAGCCCGAGCAGCACACTTGGAGTATTCCTGGCGGGAAAGTAGATCCCTATGAATCACTGGAAAGTGCCGTCATCCGTGAAATCAAGGAGGAAGTGAATCTGGATATCGCCATCGACAGTCTGCTCTGCACGGCGGAGACGATTCAGCCACAACAGAAGGAACATTGGATATCCGTGCTCTATTTCACCAAGGTGATTGGCGGCCATGCTCGTAATCTGGAAGAAGGCGGAGCAATCGGTGAGATCGGCTGGTTCCCATTGAATGATCTGCCCTCTCCACTCGCCTGCTTTGCCGTGCCTGGGCTGGAAGCTGTGAAGAAGTTATATAACCAGAATTAAGCTTGGAGGTGCTTGCAAGTGTTGGAGATTCCTCTTCCTCGACCTGTACCCTTCATTCTGCATGAATCGAGTTCCCAATTCGATTGGAAAGGCAGCGGCTCGCTATCACTGAAAACATTCCGTAACGGAAAAACGCTCTATGAAGCGGGACGCGGTCACTTCGCAGTCAATAATGAGAACTATCTGCTTCTGAATGAGGGCCAGGAATATAGTCTTCACATTGATTCATCTACTTCAGTTGAATCCTTCTGTATCTTCTTCCCTCCCGGTTATGTGGAAGAGATCGGCCGGAATCTAATTACCAGTGATCTTCAGCTACTTGATGAGCCGTATAGTTATTCATCCTCAAGCAAGATGGAGTGGGTAGAACGTACATACGCGATGGATAATCGGCTTGGTGCAGCCCTTAATCATTTGCGGAATTTGTACAGTCAAGAGACGCTAGATTTCTGGGCAATAGCGCAGCAGCTTCATCAGCTTGCTGTTCACATGCTGGATCTACACCGTAACGTTCAGCAAGAGATCCACGAACTGGATATGATCAGACGTTCAACCAGAGAAGAGTTGTACCGAAGAGTGTATATCGGGCATGAGTATATCTCCGCCTACTATGATCAGCCGTTAACGCTAGAACAGACAGCATCGGCTGCACAACTATCCGTGAATCATTTTCTACGCAGTTATAAAAAGTTGTTTGGTACTTCACCCCATCGTTATCTGACTGAATGCAGACTATTGGCTGCGAAGCGGCTTTTGCTAGATTCGGACAGGTCTGTCACCACTATCTGTTATGATGTGGGCTTCGAAAGCCTCGGTTCGTTCAGTTCATTATTCACTAGACGCTTCCATAGCTCTCCTTCCCAGCTGCGGGCAAAAAGGTGATTATGAAGAAGAACCTCTGAAGAGGAACATCTATAATTACATTATCTCATCAGATGGAGGTATTCCTTTATGAATCATGCAGAACAGATTATTCAACTATTTCAGGCTGCACAGTCTGGAGATGTGCCCAACCTGCAATTATTGCTCGCTTCTCACCCGGAACTCACCAATACTGAAAATCAGGATGGGTTAACTCCGCTGGGATATGCCTCTCATTATGGACAAGCAGAAGTAGTTCGTCTTCTTCTGGAGCATGGAGCGGATGTTAACGCCCTTTCTCATTCCAAGATCTCCTTTATTCCATCCAATACTGCACTGCATGCCGCGCTTGCGGGAGAACGTTCACCAGAAGTTATCGGCCTTTTGCTCGAGCATGGAGCATCCACGAGTATTCTGGATAGTGATGGACAATATGTTTTGCACTCTGCAGCATTTCATACGGATCAGATCGAACTTATTGAGATGTTACTTCAGCATGGAGCTGATCCAAACGTGCTAAACTCAGCGGGCCAGACCGCACTGGAGATTTCACTAGAACGTGGTAACACGTCTACAGCTTCATGTCTGCGAGCAGCTATTACAGCGCATCAGCAATAATGATTAGATAACGTGAGTAATACGTGAATAACCGTCAAGACTCTTTTTGGAGTACAAAGAGAAGGTCTGACGGTTATTTGTTGTCCGATTACATACCTCTATCGGTGAGAGGCTATATAAGTTGAGCTAAGAATATTTACACTTGCCACTCCGATGACAGAACAACCTTCCGATCGCTGTTATCCCCAGATTTTTTAATTCACTTTTACAAAGGTGAAAATCTGGCGATAAAGGCGAACGCTCCGCTTCTTCAGGTTATTTCTGTCCTCTACGTTCTCATGTAAATACTTCGTTCAACCTCTATAGAAATCGCAATACATCATATTTTTTCCAGGGAGTAAGAACCGTTTGACGCCTTACACGGTCTAATACTCAATATATCCATGAAAGGAGGAGCCATGTGACCCCTATTCAGCTCACCATCGCCGCACAAAAAGGGGATGCCGAGGCTTTTGCAGCCTTAATGGAATTACATCAGAGCCAACTGTACCGTATCGCCTATGCCTACCTGCATAACGAAGGTGATGCGCTCGAAGCAATTCAGGAATCAACGTTCAGGGCCTTCCATAAACTCAAAAAATTAAAAGAGCCCTCCTACTTTGGCACTTGGCTCATCCGCATTCTGCTCAACTACTGTGCGGACGAACGCAAACGCAAAAGTCGGTTCAGTCCCGTCACCGAGATTCATGAATCCAGCAGCTGGGATCGTCCTGCGGACCCCGATCTTGCTGCTGCCGTATCCACTCTTGACCGGGATTGCAAACAGATTATTATTCTGAGTTATTTCGAAGGTTTCTCCTTAACTGAAGTTGCCGATATTCTCGAAATCCCGACCGGAACCGTAAAATCTCGATTACATCGGGCGCTCGGACAGCTCCGTGATCAACTTGAAACGAAAGGAGATGTACCCTCATGACGGATGAACAAAAATCATTTGACACATTGGAAGAACGGCTGAATGCGCGCAAGACGGAATATGAAACCATGCCTGTACCGGATGCCGCCTATCAGGCTGTGCAGTCCGGAATCCGCCAGGCTGCCCGAAAGCGAAAGTCCAGGCTACGCTGGTATATGAGTTCCATCTCGGCAGCGGCCCTCATCCTGCTGTTTACCGGATGTATCCGTGTCTCTCCCGCTTTTGCATCCTTCGTGGAGCAATTGCCCGGAATGGAAGGCATTGTGAGTATGATTCGCCAGGACAAAGGATTAATGATGGCGATTGATCAGTCCCTCTTACAGAAGGTCGGTGTCACCGACGAGCATGATGGTACTTCCTTGACCGTTGAAGGCATTATCACAGACGAGTCACGTATGGTCATTTTTTACACGATGAAAGGCATGAAAGATCCCGAAAAATTCAACTATGACATTGATTTGCTGGATGAGAACGGTAAAAAGTTACCTGTTGCGTTTAGCTATTCCTCTCTAAATCCAGCTTCAGAAAGTGGAATTTATGAGGATAAAATCGATATCTCATTCATAGAATCTTTACCGCCACATGAGCTGACCGTTATATTTAAGGAACGAGGTAAGGAACCGAATAATAAGTGGAAAGTCACCTTCCCCGTGGATCACAGTTTAACAAAAGGCATGAAAAGAATCATTCCGGTAAACCAAACTATGAACGTGGACGGACAGCTTATCCATGTGAAACAGGCCGTTCTGTATCCCACTCGTCTTGTACTTGATATCGAATATGATCGGAACAACACCAAAAAAATCTTTGGCATTCGTGATCTACACTTGGTAGATGAGCAAGGCCGAGCATGGAGAACCGATTCATCTTCCATCGGAGGCTCTGGAAGTTCTGTCTTTTTCGAAAGCATGTACTTCTCCACTCCAAAAAAACTGACTTTGCAAGGGTCTGGCCTTTCAGCGGTGGATAAGGGTGAACTGGTTATCAGCATCGATCCCTCTTCAGGTGAAATACAAGGTGGTCCATCGAGTTTGAAATTGCTGCAAAGCACGGTCCAGGGCAAAAATCTGATCCTCGAGTTTTCAATTGCAGATTCTCAAAATGCTACTTCAGGGCTATCATTTACCAATATTGAGGACAGTAAAGGAAACCCTTTCGACATTAATGAAGTAAGTTGGAGCCCTTCCGTCTTTGAAGCAAGAGTTGTCATTAAAAATGGAGCCGCAGCCAAAGGAAATCTGACAATGGAAATATTCTCTTACCCTGATCAAATTCGTGCACCGTTCTCTATTGAAATTCCTGTGACTCCCTAAAAAAATGTAACATCCATAATTGCAAACCACACGACGTATTCATGTACTATAATGAAAATATTAAACAGCTACATTAAATCGATATGTTCACAGGAAAGGGTGTTTCCACAATGAATAATCGTTCTATCCGTTATCCGCAACCACTCGCGCAAGGGGACATGTTCGGTGTGGCAGCACCCTCCAGCGGTGTTGGCGAATCCCTGCACCATTATCTTGAGGAGAGCAAACGCAATATGGAGCGCCTTGGTTTTGACGTGCTGGAAAGCCCATCGCTCCGCCACAACATCAAATGTGTGAGTGCCTCCAAAGAGGAACGCGCTGCAGAGATGAATGAATTTTTCCGCAATCCAAATATTCAAGCCATTATCCCTCCATGGGGCGGGGAATTTCTGATGGATATCCTCCCCCTGCTGGATTGGGAAGCTTTGAAAACATTACCGCCCAAATGGGTCATGGGATATTCGGATATCAGTACGTTCCTCTTAGCCTATACCCTGATCACCGGAACAGCATCAGCACATGGCACCAACTATGTTGATCTAAGATCAAACGCCCTCGATCCCGTGACTGCGCGCTGGATTGATGTGTTACAGACCAAATACGGCGGACAGATCACACAATCGTCTTCCACACATTATCAATCAGCATGGAAACCGGAATCTCCTGGATTTAACCTGGATACACCTTCGCAATGGAAACAGCTCGGCCACTCGGAAGATGCAGATACCGCTGTGTCGTTCTCCGGTCGGCTGATCGGTGGCTGTATGGATACGATCTCCAGTCTGATTGGTACGCCGTATGCACCCGTCCAATCGTATTTGGATCAGTACTGTGCAGACGAAGGAACGATCTGGTATCTGGAAAGCTGTGAGATGAATGCGGGGGATATCTACCGTCATCTGTGGCAGATGAAACAGGCTGGCTGGTTTGCAGGTGTAAAAGGTTTCATGTTCGGCCGACCTGCGGGTTATTCCGATACAGCGGATTTTAATTTTACCGATGCTCTATCCTCTGCACTTGGGGATCTGGATGTCCCTGTACTGTACGATGTGGATCTCGGCCATGTTCCACCGCAGCTCACCTTTGTGAATGGAGCATTGGGCAAAGTAGCCTATGAAAATGGACGCGGGAGCCTTGAGATGGCGTTTGTGTAATCACCTTTTATAGGCAGATGCATACCTTGAAGTAAGAACTTATTTTGAGGAAGGGTTGTGCATCATGTCTGAATCCACATCCACGCCATCCACACGTGTCGTGTATCAAGCCAATCAACCGATGCTTCAATCCGTGCAAAGTGTGCGGAATATGCTTCATCATACAGCCCGGCAGCATGTAGGCAAGAAGGTACAAGTCCAGAATATCGATGGGCAAGTGTGGGAAGGTGTCATCATCAGTGCAGACCGGGGAATTTTGTATCTCCAGGTTACCCCGATGCATGGATATCCTGAACCGCGCGCCTTGTTTGGACCAACGATTTTGCCGCTTGTGCTGTATGAATTGTTGGTTATCACACTGTTGATGTAGTGGTATTGTACTTCTATATCCGAACCTGTACCAAGAAGCTTCGCTCCTGAGATCTTCAAGTCTTGGGAACGAGGCTTTTTTATCGTCTTGGCGATGGTGCCGTATGATTCCTTGCGAGCGTGTGAAATATGATACAATGGTGTCGCACCACCCCATATCTCATATGAAACGGAGCTTGATCCGGTTGGAATACATACGTCATGATTCATCACCCGTATCACAAGCCGAGACGGGTATGATTGGCAGCAATCCTACTGAACAATCACGCGTGATTGCAATCTGTCTGCTCGCAGGCAAAATCATGCTTCAAAGCGGTGGTGAAACCTACCGTGTGGAAGATACGATGAAACGTATGGCAGCTGCGCTGGGCTTACCCCATTCGCACAGTTACGTTGTTCCGACAGGCATCTTCTTCTCTGTTGATGCAACCGAACCTGCCAAGCTCATTCGTATCTCCGAGCGTACGACGGATCTGGACAAGGTGTCAGAGGTGAATGCAGTCTCCCGTCGCATCGGACAAGGTGAGCTATCCGCTCAGGAAGCCCATGATCTGTTGATACAGATCGAAGGAAAGCCCTCCTCCTATTCAACGGCTGTGCAGCTTACGGCCGCAGCGTTATCCAGTGGTTGTTTTACCATTATGTTTGGCGGGGGCTGGAGCGACTTTCTTCCGGCGTTAATCTGCGGGGGCATAGGTTATGCAGCCGTTATTGCCTTTCACAGGTTGGTGCGGGTCAAATTCTTTGCCGAGCTTACGGCATCCTTTGTCATTGGCCTACTCGCTTTTTTCCTCATCTACATGGGAGTAGGTCATGAACGGGACAAAATCATTATTGGTTCGGTTATGCCGCTGGTTCCGGGGCTGCTGATTACCAATGCTGTACGCGATCTGATGGCCGGGCATCTCGTATCCGGATTATCCAAGGGAGCCGAGGCATTTCTGACTGCTTTTGCCATAGGTACCGGCATTGCAGTTGTATTTTCACTTTTTATGTAAGACGGAGGTATGCAGGATATGCTCCATTTTATTGAACAAGCCTTGACCAGTTTTGTCGCTTCAGCCGCGTTTGGGATCATCTTCAACGCACCACGGCGCATGCTGCTCCACGGTGGATTTGTCGGCATGATCGGCTGGATTATCTATATCGTGCTTGAATATGCAGCGGATGCGGTTCCTGCTACACTTGCAGCGACCATAGCCGTAGGTGTCATCAGCCAGGTATTCTCTCGCATGTTTCGCGCACCCGTCATCATCTTCAGCGTCGCAGGCATCATTCCTCTCGTTCCTGGTGGACTGGCGTATAATGCGATGCGAAGTTTTGTGCAAAATGACTACAGTGCCGCTATGGAGATGGCCGCCAAGGCACTCATGTTATCCGGCGCTATTGCCGTAGGCCTTGTGTTATCCGAGGTATTAAACCAGATGATACGCCGAATTCCCGCCTCACTTCGGGCAAAATCATCATCGAAATAATCGTTCTTTTCACATATTCAGCACACGTAAGGCCCGTTAGCATACAGGATAAAATCTTGTATACCTACGGGCCTTACGTATCGCTTTTTATAGAGCAGCAGATCAATCAATATTCTATTTACTTCACGAACGTATTCTTCACACGGACCGACTTTAGGAAATACGGGATAAAGATACAACATGTCAGAAGCGATCGGATTGTTAAATTAAATGCTGATGTTGGATCGAGCACATGTTGCTCTCTCGGAATCTCAATTCGTGCGATCATGATCCATGTCATGACTCCAATGAATACATTCGCAATGTACAGAATGATCATCATGCGTGGAAATTTCCTTTTTTTCTTATACAGTAGTACGAGATTCACGATAACGAGCATTAGTAACATGACGCTGCTTATGACCCCGAACCAAAGGAGCGGCCGTATCCCTTCAGTATAAAGTTCCGGATCAACACCACGAACACCCTCCCACCTTACAGGATCCATAATGACATTTACCTGCGACATATCCGCGATCAGAAGCACCAGTGAGACCCACAGGCCAATCTGAATTAAAATAAGCCATCCGCCTAATCCGGAGATGCCAGGCCGTTCCGGTCTGATACCATTTTTAGGCTGCAGCGAGCTTGTATCCAGTTCCGAGTTCCTATATTTATAGTTCATTTCAGCCTCCGTTTACGATAGATAAGACACTTATTATACATTAGAAGCTATTTTCTGTGTTATCCAAGAAAAGGAAAGAACCATCTGGACTAAGGTCTCTCTCTCTCTTGCATTCTATTGGGTAGCACGTCTCATCACTGTTGCGAACAACTCCGCTGCAACACCACTTCCTGACCACATATAATGTTCTTCATCCGTATGATCAAATCCCATCCAGACCGCTGCAGTCCAGTTGCTCGTATAGCCCACAAACCACAGATCCCGATTGGCCTCTCTCCCCACACTAGGTAGTGCAGCCTGTGTTGTCCCTGTTTTCCCTGCTACCTTGTGTTGACCCAGTTGTGCTCGGCTTCCGGTCCCCTGACTGACTACATTTTGCAGCATTCTGGTCATGGCATTCGCCGTACTGGAGGAGATTACCTGCTTATTTTCCGACTTATGAGCAAATATTGTCCGTCCTTGTGAATCTGTAATCTCGCGTATCAGATGGGCTGTATTCAATTTGCCATGATTCGCAAACACCGTATAGGCCTGCGCCATCTTCATTGGCGACACTCCCTGATGCACACCTCCCAAGGCAATTGAGAGGTTTAGATCTTCTTTCCCCAGTTCAATACCGAGCCGTGCTGCAAATTGATGTGCATCGTTCAGTCCGGTCTCATGAAGCAGCCATACGGCTGGGGCATTGATAGACCTTTGCAAGGCTTGGGACATGGCTATTGAACCACTGTAACGCCCACCGAGATTGGAAGGTTGATAGCTGCCATATTGCATGCGTTTATCCGGTAGTATGCTCTCTGGCTTGAACTTCCCCGACTCCAACGCAGGGCCATATGCAATAATCGGTTTAAAAGAAGAGCCTGGCTGCCTTGCATCCATAATCGCCCGGTTGATGCCCCCTTTTAAAGGATTACGTCCACCCATCATTGCTTTCACTTCACCGTTGTGCTGGTCGATAATAACCATACTTGCCTGGACCTGCTCGTCTTGGCGATCATCGGGGAATCGGGCAGCGTCTGCAAATGTTTCTTCCATCGCCAGTTGTGCCTGTTCGTCTAGCCCAGTTTGAATGACCCAACCTGCCGATTGAATCTCTGCTTCACTTTTACCTGTGAGCCGAGAAGCCTCCTGAATCACAGCATCCACGGCAGACACATATGCGGGCTCGCTCAAGCCCGGTGAAGTTGTTGCATTCAATACGGTTTCAGGCGGCGTGAACTCGACGTCACGGGCTTGGAGCATCTGCTTTCGTGTAATTAGTCCCTGTTCATGCATTAGTCCAAGGATAACGGCACGTCTTTGTTTGGAAAGTTCAGGATGATCTACTGGATTGTATATGGATGGACCTTTGGGCATTCCAGCTAATGTAGCAATCTGCCATAGTTTCAATTGGTGCATATCCTTAATTCCGAAATACCGCCAGGCTGCCGCTTTTACACCATACTGCTGGCGTCCCATGTAGATCTGATTCAGATACATTTCCAGAATTTCATCCTTGCTATACTTCTTCTCCAGGGCCATCGCAATCGATATCTCATTCACCTTTCGACTCAACGTTTTATCCCCATTCAAATACAGATTTCTTGCCAGTTGCTGCGTAATGGAGCTTCCTCCCTGACTCAGATTCATATGTAAGATGTCTTGCATAATGGCTCTGCTAAGTCCGATGAAATCCAGTCCATCATGGTTGTAGAAACGTCGATCTTCTGTAGCCAAAAAAGCCATCTTTAATAAATCTGGCATAGCGTTCAGGTCAGCATATTCGGAATACCCTTTGGTCTGCGTATGCAACCTCGAAATTTCGGTCCCCTCTGCATTCGTAATAATGGTTGAAGAGGCCACCTGCATGGCCTCTGGACGATTGCGAAGTATTCCTTCGCCATAAGTAATTAGATAGAGATAGAAAAGGGTCAACATCAAAACTACAACCACTGCGGCATCAAAAACATAATACATCCATCGTTTGCCCATGTGCTTCAACATTTAGGCTCCTTGTGTACCCGTTCAATTGAAACTTCGTGTTCCTGTCTATCTCGTTGTGTAATCTCCAGAGCATGTTGAAGCAGCAATGTCTGTTCATACGCCAACTAGACCCAATGCTGAACTTCCACCTCGTCCTGACAGCGCCCTTGGATGATCTCATTCAGAGAAGATTGAATACCGTAGAGAGTAAGTTTTATCGGTAAGTCAACCTGTATAGAAATAGACTGAGTGTTCTCCTTGTCTTCCTCCAGATGTTGCTGAAGGCCGGGCTGCTCATGCTGAATAGACGCTCCCTGTATCTCTCTTCTCTCCTGTTTCCGTTCTGATCTGCTCAGCCCTTCCTCATGCAGGAGAATCGTAATTACATTCAGATTGGCAGCAATTTGTCGTAGTTCACCACCACTTAGAACATCAATTCTTCCAGGATTGTGGCCCAATGCAAGTTCGGCTGTTCCGCGTGCAAGTTGACTGAGATCTTCCGCAATCTTCTGGGATCGAATCCAGAAAAAGATCGCAAACACGCCCCCTCCAATGAAGATAAAGAGCGGCTTTGTTCCGATATGGTTGATTCCCCAGTTCATCATACGCGTTATCCATGCTGCATCTGGAAGGACGTGATTGCGGGCAAATCGTAGCACGTGATAAACGACAAAAAGGAGCGCTGCGCTCAGTAACGCGCTTGCTCCTCCAATGTATATGTATCTTAGTCTTACAGTACTGAATTGAGACTTCATATTCGGTATCCTCCTCATATAATAATATGGTAATAGAGGTAGAATACCGAATATTTCTTAATGAGGAAGTAGTTAACTTCTTACCAAATTCTTAATTATTATTCCTCTGAGCAATTACTTGGTGGAGCAGCGGTTACAGGGAAACGGGTAACAAAATCCGTTCTGCCATTTTCACTATAGGCAACAATACTTCCTCGATGTAATTCAATCATCGATTTGGCAATTGCCAGGCCGAGACCCGTACCTCCCGTTTCACGGGAACGGGATTTATCCACACGATAGAATCGATCAAATAGATGTGGCAGGTCTTGTGCCGGAATCGGTTCACCATAATTACTGATGCGGACTACAGCCTCTTCACCTTCAAGGGCCAGCCCAATCTCCATTCGTTTACCTTGCGAACCATACCGAATGGCATTGCTGAACAGATTCTCATATGCTCGTACAAGCTCCCCCGGAGCAGCCTGTATCCATAGTGGATCTTGCCCGCCGATGATCTTGTAGGTCATGCCAGCATCCTCCAGCATGGGAGCAAACTCTTCAGCCAGCTGCATCAGAAACGAATTCAGGTTCAAAGCTTGCAGAGATAACGGAAGACTCCCGCCACTCACACGTGTATATTCGAACAAGTCATCGATTAACTTGCGAAGGGTCAAGGATTTCTCATAGGCAATGCTAACGTAATAGCGCATCTCAATCTCATCCTGATAGCGATCCTTCTCGATGTACTCCAGAAATCCCAGAATAGAAGTGAGTGGTGTTCTCAGATCATGTGATATACCCGTAATCAGATCGTTTTTGGCAGCAACTGCATTACGCTCTTCCTGAAGCGATAATTGCAATTGTTCAGCCATCTGATTAATGCTTGCAGCAACCACTCCGAATTCATCCGAGGTCTTCACTTCAATGCGATGGGATAACTCTCCTTTGGCAACTTCCTGAATTCCTGCCGTTATTTCATCCAGAACCCGCATCACCTTACGAGAAATCAGGAAAAAAAACAGCACAAAACCGAGCACGCCTACCACAATCATCAAAGGCACCGAACCGATATTATTCACCAACCACCTGATCCCTTGGGCTGGAATGGAATAATCCGGATACGTCTGAGCTTCCAGGATGGTCTGCCCCACCTGACTGCTCCCGTACAAAATAACTGCAGTTAATATGCCGCTCAGCAAAAATGCATAGATAAATTTCCATCGGACTGTATTAATCAGCTTTGAATTCATAGTAGGAACTCCCTGCCTGTGTTCATGTCACATGACATCCTGTGGATGTACGTGTTTATTGCGGTTTGATCATCTTATAACCAACACCCCATACGGTCTGAATGAACTTAGGATGTTTGCTATCGAGTTCAATCTTCTCACGAATCTTGCGAATATGCACCATGACGGTATTGTTCGACTCCATGAACTCTTCTTTCCAGACCTGACGATAGATCTGTTCCATACTGAGTACTGAACCTTGGTGGCGAGCCAGTAATTCAAGAACAGCAAATTCACGCGGAGTCAGACGAACCGGCTGCTCATCCACCCAAACTTCATGTGTATCGGTATTAATGACCAGATCATCAATAACCCACTCGTGCTCTTTGTTCTCCCGACCTTCATTGAAGGTATGATACCTGCGTAGCTGGGATTTCGCCCGTGCGACAAGTTCAAGCGGGTTAAACGGCTTGGTCACATAATCATCAGCACCGATGCTTAGCCCTGTGATTTTATCCATATCCATACTTTTGGCGGACAGCATAATAATCGGCATTTTCTGCTCTTCCCGAATTTTCATACAAGCTTCGATTCCGTCCATATTTGGCATCATGACATCCAGAATAATGAGATCGATCGACTCTTTTTTCAATTGTTCCAACGCTTCAAGTCCATCATTCGCGGTGAGAATCCGATAACCCTCGTTGCCAAAATAAATTTCCATCAGTTTAATAATCTCCTGCTCATCATCCACAAGCAGAATAGTTGCTGGCTGTGCCACGGCATTATTCCTTTCCCTTCCATAATTCATGATCTGTTCAAAGTATACCACCGAGGGATGAAACTGCGAAAATCATCATGATCTTCACGGACACGCTCGATCTTGGCCATGATCTCAAGCGTATCTTCAGGCTTCACCTGCTGAATCCACACCACAGAAGACACCAGCGCCATAGCCGTATACAGTGAATACAATCTCCAGAATAACTCATCCGGTTCATTGCCATCGAAATAACCCTGAATTTGACCTATGGAATATGGAATACTGATCTCCGAAGCAAACAATCCCAGCTTCAAAAATTCATGAATGGGATCACCTTGATCATAACGATTAAAATCAATCACTCCTGCGAGCTTATCCTGCTTAACGACAAGATTGCTCGGGTGAAAGTCATCATGCTGAAATCCATCTGGACGATTTTTCATCCAACCGAGATGGTCTGCAATAAACGTTAGAATAGCATGATCCTCTTTCATCACGATAGGGCACTGTTTATAGCGCTCCACGTAACGTTGATGCTTGGTGCTCTTGCGTATGTACCATGATTCGATCTGTTCCTCCATCGGCAACTGGTGAATCAGCTGTAGCTGCGCTCCTGCTTCGAAGCCAACCGCCCACTGCTGCTGTTCATTCAGCTGAGGCAATCTCTCAGAAGCATCTTCGCCTTCAATGTAGCTAAGAATCATATATCCGTTCTTCTCATTCAATCTACCTGTGCCCAACGTTGCTGGACACTGTACACCTAATTGTTGCATGCTCTGCAAATATTGATATTCCCTTTGCTTCATCCAATCCTCAGCAATATCATACACCCTCACCAGCACATGGCCTTGACCAGGGACAAACATTTTGAATTTAGCATCTGTTGAATAACCCTTCATAATAGGTTCAATCCGCGTGGCCTGATCAAGTTCAGGAATCTGTTTTAACCTGTCAATCAACGTATTGTCCATCGATGCATTCCATGTATTATGTCGTTGCATACCAGAATTCCTCCGTTATTTCACGTATAACGTGTAGTATCGTCGGTCTATTCCCACTTTAACCCATGATGTTTCCTATAACATGCTTATATGTATTCTATCCGTTTCTATTTAAAAAGTACTGACTCGGGTTCTTTGCCCGTCAGGGTCAGCATCGTATACAATTGTCCTCTGTGATGATATACATGCCCCATAATCTCAAGTAACCACTCCAGCCGACTATAAGATGCTCCCCAGTATGAATCCGTCACATGTAATAACTCTTCCGTGTTAAACTGCCTGTACCGTTGGTATAGATACATCTGGTTATCAATCAAAGCCTGCTTGATCTCACCGAGCGAATGCACCTGATTCTCTGCATAGAATTGAGCCATCTCTTCCTCCGATGCACCTTCGGAAATATAAACATCCGCTCGGCAGATCACAGACAGATGAGCTAGTAATTCTCCAACAGGCCGTTTACCTTCAATTGGAGTCAAAGCCAAATCTTCTTCCGACAACTGATCACATATATCAATCAACGATGTTACGGCCACGTCAATATGTTTGAACGCAGATTGAATCAACAGATACACTTCCTTTTTATCCCATTATACAGAACATATGATCGGTTATCAACCAAGATATCCCTCCTTAATATATAAACAAGTTATATACCAAATCTAACAATTTACGAACAAAAAAGTCCTTCCTCCTTCTTATAGACGGGATTCAGGACATTTTGTTGCCTATTTGTTTTCAAATCTTTGCTCAACTTGAGTATAACGAACAATACGTTTGCTCGAATCGTCCAGCCTCCAAGTCAGACTTGCGAATGAAAAATTGCAGTTCCCCGCAATCCCTCCATTGGAAACCTATAGCATCATGCGTATCTATCTTCAACAGCAGCAGTGTATGGGATAGTTCCTGCCATGTCCGATCCTCATCTCCGCCGTAATACTTGGTCAGCTTCTTCTCACATTCCTTCTCATTATAATCGTACTCTTCTCCCAGCGCGATCTGTAACAAGGCCCGATGCTCGGCATCCGGATGCTGTCCGTCAGGATATCCAAACATACCGCCCCAATTCAACGTACTTGGATGATTCCAGCTCGACTCGAATTCAAGGTATCGGTCATACAAACTCACTTCCGCTTCGGCCTCATCGGTCTCAAGCAGAGCTGGCGAGAGCTCGTTCAGCGCGGCGGCATCAATATAAGCGTATGTAGGAAACTCAAGATTAGGCAGCACAGTCACCGAATGTGCAACAAACGGTGCTCCATCCAGCGCGGTATCACCCTCAGGCTCTCGCCTTATCAGGTTATGAGAACTTGGCTCAAAGATCACACGATGTTCAATAGGACAAGCAGATTCATCCGTGCCAATGAAAAAGTATAACATTCCACGTTCAGGCAAAGTCCCGCGCCCATCATTCGGCGTGTACGGCGACAAATCCACCAGGTTCAACTGGGCCAGGAAAGTCATCGGGACTCCTTCTTTTGTTACGGGCCACTCCATGCGACTCGGCAAATCCGGATGTCCACCTACACGTGAGTTTCCTGTTCTGCGATATTCGTCCATTGTGGATACATCGAGGCGAATTCCCCAGCGACTTGAAGATAACAACAGATCGGCAGCAACTCCCAAACCATATTCCTCAAGTGTTTTACGGGCTTTTCTGGTCAGACGTTCACATTGTTCTGGCTTAATCATATAGATCCTCCCCTTTTGACAATACACCTATGCTGAGACATATTCAGGTTCACACCTGTATATTCTTCCGCCCGGACGTCTTTCCCTGCTTCTAGCAAAAAAAGAGACTGACATTCCTTGTCAGTCTACTTCTTTATCCTATATTCCATTTAACGATTTGGATCAGAAGACTTTTCCTGGTAAGCGCGCATATGCTCCTCACCATCCAGGAATTCATGGGCCTGATGAGCTGCCATCACACCATGATAGCTGATATCCAGACCCAGATCTTCCTCTTCTTCTGTCGAACGTACAGGCACGATTTTGCCAATCAACTTTAACCCGATCCAGGTCATAGCGAATCCCCAGATGACCAAGGCTGTAAGGCCAAGTGCCTGAACACCCAGCAACCTCCAGCCGCCGCCCATGAATAGTCCACCATCCGTGGCAAACAGACCTACAGCAATCGTGCCCCACATTCCTGATGCGGCATGCACCGGGAAAGCACCAACTGGATCATCGATCTGCCGACGGTCCAGCCAGTTGGTGGCAGCCATCATCAACAAGCCGGATATTGCCCCAATGAATATCGCTGCTACATCGCCAACAAAAGCACAGCCTGCCGTAATACCGACCAGTCCCGCAAGCGAACCGTTAATGACCGAGGGTGCATCTGAACGATTGAAGCGGAATAACGTATACAGTAACGTAACCGCACCACCCGAAGCCGCAGATAACATCGTGACAATCGCAATGTGACCAATTCTTACATCCGTCGCGCTGAGTGTACTACCCGCATTGAAGCCAAACCAGCCGAACCATAACAGAAATGCACCTACAGATGCCAGTGGCAGATTGCTCGGGAGTGCAATGGCACTTACGCCAAGTGGCGTGTACTTCCCTTTACGCGGGCCAATGATAATCGCAGCCGCCAATGCCGAGAATCCGCCGAGTGCATGGATGACAGCAGAACCGGCAAAGTCCTGCATCCCCAGCTGACTAAGCCAGCCGCCGCCCCATGCCCAGTGTCCACCAATTGGATAGATGATCGCCGTCATCAATATGATATACAACAGGTAGGCACGGAAGTTGATCCGCTCGGCTACCGCTCCTGAAACGATGGAAATAACAGCAATGGTAAAGGCAGCCTGGAACAACCAAAATGTCTCCAGAGATACCGGTACATCCAGGTGAGACAAATCCCCATTCAGGAAAAATCCCGTTACTCCCGCAAAACCGCCTACGTCCGAACCATACATCAGTCCAAAACCGATGGCATAGAACAGCAACGTTCCAATCGTAATGTCAGCAAAAACCTTCATAATAATGTTCACACTATTTTTATAACGTACAAAGCCAGCCTCGAGCAGGGCGAATCCACCCTCCATCAATAAAATCATCGCTGCACTCAGTACGACCCAGACCGTATCGATCCCGGTGCTTAACGTCTCCAAAGTCATGCTTGTACATCCTCCGTTTCACTAAGCTGTCTGAGCTCACGGATTGTATCGGGCGCAAGCTCAATCTCGTCCCGCTCAATGCTGTCCGAATGCTTAATTCGTTCTGCGATCTGGTCCAATTCACGTATGCGTCTGCGAATCTGTTCCATCTTGCGAAAACGTTCCTTCACCTGCACCATATACTCCACCGCCTGATGATGGGATGCGGGGCGGCCCGCGAACCATTTGCGTACGGGCGACAATGATTGATAAGCGATCTCTTCCGCGCGACGCTTTTGTTCGAACTGTTCAATCTTCTTCTTGAGCGTTTCGATCTCATTTTCTTTTTTGACCTTCAGCCGTTCGATAAGGTACAATAAATCGGACGATGATATTTGCAATGCTGTATGGTGATACACCTCGTCGATTACTAACATATCATGTCAGGACTCCTTACATATCAAGTTACTTGTACCGATTATAGTTTGCCGGGGTCTGCCCGTCAATCTTTTTTTGGACTTGGGATGGATTTAAATGAACCGTTCATGGAGAACGGCTTTTTTTATTTGGCACAGATTACATCTAACAAAGGCTAATCTTGCCTAGGTTCGCATTCACTCTTTCCATTCTCAATGCTTATAGAATAAGCATCCACATTTGGGGTAATGAACATACACAGACTACCCGCATCATAGAACCTATATATAAGGAGAGGATTGTACGATGTTTACTCGTAATGACGATATACGCAACCAAATCTGGGAAGCAGTCTCTGGACTCGAAGAAGAACAATTGAACCGAAAACCTTCACCCCAACAATGGAGTATTATGCAAGTACTACGACATCTGAATCTGATGGAAAATGTAATTGGAAAACAAGCCCGCATGGCCCTCGAGAAGGAACAGACGGTGTCTGTGGACAAAAAACCATATGAACTATCGTTGGACCGCAGCCGCTCCGTCGAGGCACCACCCCATCTTCAGCCTCCAGCAGCACCTGAAGCACTTGCAGACGTACGCAGTGATCTGGACGAATCTCACCAAACTTTAAACAACTTTGCATTGGATCATGATCCTGACCTGCTGCGTAGCAAGTCCTTTCCTCATCCCGTATTTGGTGAGATGGATCTAACCCAATGGATTGACTTTACAAGTTATCATGAGGAACGTCATCTGGGACAGATCCAAGAGATTAAACAGCAGCTTGGCGTATAAACACAACCTCCTTTTTCACATAGCGAAAAATATAGTCGAACGACAAAAAAACCTCCAATCCTATTAATTTAGGTTGGAGGTTTTTTGTGTTCTTTCAGTGTTCTTATGTTACGAATAAGAACGACACTTATATTTTTTTGCCCAAAATCGCCAGATCTCTATTCACACCATCCAAAACGGCCACTTCGGGATAATAACCCCATTGTTCAAAACCACGCTTGCGTAATAACCCCAGACTCGGTTCGTTATGCCCAAAGACAAATCCAAGAATGGTCGTAATTCCAAGTGCAGGACACGCCGCAAATACCGTTTCGAGCAAACGTCCACCAGCCCCAATTCCGCGACATTGCTGATCCACGTATACACTGACTTCCACCGTTCCGTTATATGCAGGGCGCCCATAGAACGAGCTGATACTTGCCCAAGCTACCACCTGCCCTGCCTGCTTCATCACCCAAAGAGGACGATGATCGGGTGAATGTTCCTCGAACCAAGGCACACGTTGCTCCACTGTCACCGGTTCCAAATCCGCTGTTGCCATACGGCCCTCAATGGTAGAATTATAAATTTCCACAATCCTCGGCAAGTCCTCCAGGCGCGCATATTCAATCTGCACATCTTCCAGTTTCATCGCTATTCCTCCATCATCTCAGATCGATCTATTCTCATAGAGGATATTATAATGGAAAATAGAAGCCTTCGTCATCCCTAACATTCTGACAGAGAATTACTCAATCATTACTCCGCCAGTCCCTGTATTGTGTTCCCACGAGTTAACTGCTGACTCTGGTCTGCCCAACGAATGTTAATTGAGCGAGATGTGAACAGATCCGGGCCATCCGATACCTGGAAATGCAGATGAGCTTCACTGGAATTACCCGAATTACCAAGCTCACCGATAGGGTCTCCCTGCTTGAGCTTATCTCCTTTTTTGACCGAAACACTGCCTTCCTTGATGTGTCCTGTGATGCTGTATTCACTGTTGCCATGGTCGATTACCACATAGTTACCAGCCGGTTCTTTCGGATTCATGACACCCGGTACATTGTCCGGTATATCATTTTTGATATCGACGACAGTACCATCGGCAGCTGCATAGAGCGGTTCACCAAAAGCATAGTAGTTTTGATTTTCCTTTGCATCACCTTGATAACTGGATTGCTCTTTGGTCCGTACGATATCCAGCGCATACCGCTGGGTTTCATGCTCATAATGATAGTTCGACAACACATCATTACCTCCCCAGAATACGTACCATTCCCCCTTCATCGGCAATTGAAATTCCGTTTTGGTGAATTTGGCATCCGTGTCCTCATGAGCTTGCAGCGGTTGGATCGAGAGACCTTCAATTTGATTTTCTTCGGAAAAATAGGCTCGAATCCCTTTGGTCCCAGTCTGATCCTTCCAGGCCACCTCAGATATTTGATTCATTTTGGCGTCTACCACTTGCTCCCATGATTCAACACCCTCCAGAAAAGGATCAGCGGTCGTTTTGAACTGCTCAAGCGTTAACGTCCCCTTCAATTCCGGAGAGAACTGATTATAGATTGCATCCTTTGAACCGTTCATCAGCGTATCTATGAAATTGTCAGGTGTAACCACCGCGCTCACCTCTGAACTTGAGTTCTGTTCCTGATTAGAGTTCTCGCTCGCTTCATTATTGGATGCCTGTTCGGCTGACTGCTGCTCTGCCTGGTCGGAAGTAATGGAATTGCTGTTGCCACAAGCAGACAATATCACGCAAGCTCCAAGGGTAATCGCAAGCACCTTCCAGCCCTTTTTATTCTGTAATTTTGAATGTGTATTTTGTTCTGATTTCAGATGACCTTCTCTATTCATTCTCAACATCCCTTCAGTTAATCGTTATACTTTCCAGTTAAGTGTACAGAATGAGTCTTATCCTTCGTCTAACCCCATCTTACATGTAGTTAAACTTGCAACGCCTTTTGAGGCTGCATAATTAAGATTCCGTTAAGATAGCTCGTACGCTATACAGCCCTCTTGGATGGTATGATTAGCAATACACACAACGGAAGGATCAGGAGGTCATTTTTAAACTATGGATAACGTCTCATTACTGCTCGTGGATGATGAACAGGCTATTCTGCATATGCTCAAAACCGTTCTGCTCAAAGAGCAGTTTCTCGATATTGATACCGTTACAACAGGCGAAGCTGCCATTGAGGCATGCAACAACAAGACATATCATTGCATCGTGCTCGACATCATGCTTCCTGGCAAAAGTGGACTGGAAATCTGTCCTTTTCTACGGCAGGTCACCGATGCACCCATCCTGTTTCTGACGGCCAAAACAACCGATTATGACAAATTAACCGGATTCGCCGTTGGTGGCGACGATTATGTCGCCAAACCCTTTAATCCTCTGGAAGTCGTTGCTCGAATTAAATCATTGCTTAAGCGTTATTTATCTTCTAAAACCGCAGCGACCTCGGATCACGTCCCATCTAACGTAAATACGTCATCTCCCAGCACATCGGAAGGCGTGTACGACTTTGGACGATTCCAGGTACTGGAGTGGGCTGGTGAACTTCGTGTTGAAGGTGAGTCCGTATCCTGTCCGGCACTTGTGTTCCAACTGTTACTCTTTTTCTGCAAACATCCCAATCGAATCTTCACCAAATCAGATCTATATGAGCGAGTCTGGGGCTCTGAAGCCATTAGTGATGACAATACCGTGATGGTTCATATTCACCGCATTCGGGAGCGCATTGAAGCCGATCCTTCCAATCCGGTGTTTCTCGTGAACGTCCGGGGTCTGGGTTACAAACTTATCCAGCCGGAATATGTGTCACGCCCATGAGTATTCGTCGCAGGTTAATGACCCGGTTTATCGGGATGCTTGCCGGTGCAGTCGTTCTTATCATCCTGCTTGGGTCTGTAGCGACTTACTGGGTCGTGCAAAAGGTGAATGAAGTGAATCTGGTAGATGATTTTGCTGCCAACGGTCTGGACCAATTAATTAATACAGCAGAGATCATGCCGGATGATACCATCCGATATGACCCCGAATTGCTGAAGCAAGTGGATAAAAACAAAGGCTGGCTCCAAGTTCTGGATGAACAAGGTTACGCCATTGATGCATACCACACCCCGGCCGATGTTCCTACTCACTATAAGCCAGGAGAATTGATTGCATACTGGGAAAGCCAAAAGCCGTTCCCTTATCAGATCGTCATGCTGATCCGGGAGAAGAACGGAAAGGATTTTACCTTGTTATATGGTGAGCGCAACCCGGCCAAGTCCTTAATGAATAACATTCGTTCAGATCTTGCTTTTACCAACGGAAAGCTTAATCTTCAGCCCAACCAACAGGAGGCCCTTCGTACTGCCAATGCTTATCTTCAAATATTGGACCCGTCAGGACGTGAAATTTCTTCCTTCAACAAACCATCCATGGGAGTACCGACCGAATACACCATTCAGGAACTCGTTCTGCAAGTTCGCTATCCGAGTCGATCCGGCCTGTCTGTTGCAACGTGGTACGACGAACAGAGTGAAACCACTTGGCTGATTAGCATCCCTGTTGATCCAGCGGTGAACAGTGGTCAGAACCCCTACAATTTTATTCTGGAACCGGCATTGGTCGTATTGATTGTATCCATCATCATTCTGCTCATTTTGCTTGCCTTCTGGTATGCCAACCGCTTCGGCTCACCTATGCTGCATATGCTCCAATGGTTACAGCGTCTGGAACGAGGACATTACGAGGAACCTACCGGAGCCTTTGGAGTGCCTCGCAGTCAGCGTCGTAACGGAAAGTGGAAGCGAAAATACAACGTGTATGCTGAAGTGCTTCGCTCCATGCAGGCCCTGTCTCACACTTTGAAGCAAGATGAAGAACTTCGGAAACAGACCGATTCTCTGCGGGAGGAGTGGATTGCTGGCATAACACATGACCTGAAGACACCCCTCTCCTCCATTCAGGGATATGCTCATATGCTTGAGGCGGATAAGTATAGCTGGACCGCGGAGGAAGTCAGGGAATTCGCAGGCATAATGCTCGATAAGTCCATGTATATGGACAGGCTTGTTAACGACCTTGCCATGACCTATCGATTACGCAGTGGAGGATATCAACCTCTGGTGGAAGAGACTGACGTAAATACGTTGCTCCGTGATCTGATCCAGCGCGCTGAACGGAATCCGGCATATGGAGAAGGTCGCATCCTATTCCAACCTTCCGAAGTGCCTGTGTATGGACTTGTCCATATTCCGTCGTTTGAACGAATTGTGGATAATCTGACCGCCAATGCCCTTCTTCATAATCCGCCCGAGTCCATCCTGGTTGTCAGTGTGCATTCTGGTAAGCAGGCAGATGAATTCAGTATTCAGTTTGCCGATAATGGAAGAGGCATGGACTCCGAGATGGTATGGAAGTTATTTGAACGATACTATCGCGGTACAGATACAGGTACATCGGACGTTGGATCAGGGCTGGGCATGGCGGTAACCAAAGGTTTGATCGAAGCCATGAATGGTCGTATTGAGGTACAGTCCACCCCTGGTGAAGGAACGATCATTCGCTTAATATGGGATGGGCCGTCCGAAACCAATTAAAATGTTCTGCTTGACCTTTCCATTTTCAGTCTATATAATCGACACTCAATAACACCTGTTCCAATATATTAATAATGAATGCAACACATTTCAGAATAATTCTAATGAGTTGATCTAACATATTTGGCGATGACCAGAGACAAGATTTCGTTTGCGTGCTGCCCAGAGAGAGAGGGGATTGGTGAAACCTTCTTCAGCGAACGGACCGGAATTACCCCTCTGCAGCCGTGACCTCGAACCTCAGCATTTCGAACTTCCCTCCGATGTTTGGCATGCTGCCAGTAGAGTTCACCGCCTGATCCCCGATAACGGATTCCAATGAGGGTTATGATGTTTTCTGTTCCGGCGGCTGGCCGAGAGCAGGGTGCACCATAACCAAAATTAGGGTGGAACCACGAGCCAAGCGCACTCGTCCCTTTTCCGGGACGGGTGTTTTTTGCGCTTTCATTTTAAGAAATGGAGAGTGGTTCACATGAGCAAACAAGAAAACAGTAACTCAGCAAGCAACAAATCAGGTAACGAAATAAACAACCAAGCAAATGATCTTCAGCCATCCAGTCATTCCATTGAGGTCCGTCTGCAAGGTGGCGCGGTACGTTCTTACGAAGCCGGCATCACTGTAGGTGCGGTTGCCTCATCTATCAGCAAAAGTCTTGGGAAACAGGCTATCGGCGGTATTGTAGATGGTCAAAATGTTGATCTCGATTGGGTGCTCAAGCAAGATTGCGAACTTGTTATCGTTACTTTAGAAAGTGCGGAAGGTCTGTATCGTTATCGTCACAGCTCAGCACATGTGCTCGCACAGGCACTCAAACGCATCTACGGTGCAGAACAAGTGAAACTGGGTATCGGCCCCGTCATTGAAGATGGATTCTATTACGATGTTGATCTGGAACATGCCCTGTCCATCAGTGATTTGGCTGCCATCGAGCAGGAAATGAACAAAATCATTCAGGAGAATCATAAGATCAATCGCCGGGTCGTTAGCCGGGAGGAAGCCCTCCGGATCTTCGGAGAGATCCAGGACCCCTACAAGCTTGAACTTATTCAGGATTTGCCAGAAGACGCTGAGCTTTCAATTTATGAACAAGGAGAGTTCTTCGATCTATGCCGCGGTCCCCATCTTCCATCCACTGGTCGGATCAAAGCGTTCAAGCTGTTGAATGTGGCTGGTGCGTACTGGCGGGGGAACTCGGATAATAAGATGCTGCAACGCATCTACGGCACTGCTTTCCCGAACAAAGCCCAACTGGATGAACATCTGCACATGCTCGAAGAAGCGAAGAAGCGGGATCACCGTAAACTTGGCAAAGAGCTTGAACTGTTCATGTTCTCCGAAGAAGCGCCCGGCATGCCCTTTTATCTACCCAAAGGCATGACTGTTCGCACTGAACTGGAGCAGTTCTCTCGTGAGCTGCAATTACAGGAAGGTTATCAGGAAGTTCGGACTCCTCTCATGATGAACAACCGGCTGTGGGAGCAATCCGGCCATTGGGAGCATTACAAGGACAACATGTATTTCTCGGAAGTGGACGATGCTACTTTTGCACTGAAACCGATGAACTGTCCTGGGCACATGCTGATCTTCAAAAACACTCTTCATTCCTATCGCGAATTACCGATTCGCATGATGGAATTCGGTCAGGTTCACCGTCATGAATTCTCAGGTGCCCTGAACGGCATGATGCGTGTGCGGACATTCTGCCAGGATGATGCCCATCTCTACGTCATGCCAGAGCAGATCGAGGACGAGATCAATCAGGCGATCTCACTGATCGGACGTATGTACGATATCTTTGGGTTCGAATATAAGATTGAATTGTCCACTCGCCCGGAAGATTCCATGGGATCGGAAGAACTGTGGGATCAAGCTGAAAGAGCTTTGCAAAATGTACTAGATCGTCGAGGCGTGGAGTATCGCATTAACGAAGGAGACGGTGCCTTTTATGGACCGAAAATTGACTTTCATATCCTCGATGCGCTGAAACGCAGCTGGCAGTGCGGAACAATCCAGCTTGATTTTCAAATGCCGGAGAAGTTCGACCTCACTTACATTGGCGAAGATAGTCTGAAACACCGTCCTGTCGTGATCCATCGTGCCATCTACGGTTCCATCGATCGTTTCATCGGCATCCTGACTGAACACTATGCAGGAGCGTTCCCACTCTGGCTCGCCCCCGTGCAAGTGAAGCTGCTACCTGTGTCAGATCATTACGCAGACTATGCGCTCCAAGTACAGAGCCAACTCCGGGCTGTGGGCATTCGGGTAGAAACAGATCTGCATAGCGAGAAGCTCGGGTACAAAATCCGTGAAGCCCAGATGGAAAAAGTGCCTTATTCGCTCGTGCTTGGTGAGAATGAGAAAAATGCCTCATCCGCCTCTGTCCGTGCATACGGTCAGGGAGATCAAGGCATCCAACGCATTGAAGCTGTTATTGAAATGATCCAACAAGCTGTGAAGGCAAAAGTATAAAAGATGTAACGACTCTATTCATGGGTCACTCATCAGCTTGTGCTGAATTACAACTTCTCGTCATCTCTTAGCCCCACCTGTTCTTCGCTCCATGTCCAGAAACGCTCAGCTGAAGCATCATCAACGGCATGTTTCTTCAGCTGCTGCTCTTTCTGTTGATAGAAGTAACGCCCGGTGATCCCGACGACTTCAGGACTTGTGGCCAGATAAACAGCCGTTCGCGCACCTTCTTCAGGGGACAGAAAGAATGGAAGCTTGCCTGCAAAAGCCATAATGCGTGTGCCAAATCCGGTATTACGATCTACGCCAATACTCGTTCCCACCGCACCAGGGTGTAGACAGTTCACTGTGACAGACGTACCCGACAGTTTGCGAGCCAGCGCACGAGTGAACAGCACGTTAGCCAGTTTGGATTGAGCATAACTTTTGATCGGATTATAACCTTTGTGCAGATGTGGATCTTCGAAGT
The DNA here is from genome assembly GCF_047302515.1 of Paenibacillus amylolyticus. Lineage (GTDB taxonomy): Bacteria > Bacillota > Bacilli > Paenibacillales > Paenibacillaceae > Paenibacillus > Paenibacillus amylolyticus_G. Next base: position 4,253,048 of record NZ_CP168019.1, read on the forward strand.
GGATTTTGCCGGCCTTGTACGCACCTGACGAAACGTTCACCACCCGTCCCTGCTTCGCGGCTTTCAGTGGCTCTATCAAAAGTAAGGTCAGCAGGAAATGCCCCAGATGGTTAATACCGATACTCTGTTCGAACCCGTCTGAGGTTTCCTTCCGCTTGACCATCACCACCCCCGCATTATTAACCAGAACGTCAAGGCGATCATGACGCTCGCGGAATGTGCGGGCAAACTGGCGTATACTTTCGAGTGAACCGAGGTCACACAACATCAATTCAATCGCAGAAGAGCCGGACTGACGCACAGCTTCCTGAAGAGCCTCCTGTCCGCGCTTCTCACTGCGGCATGCCATGATTACGTGATATCCTTGTCTTGCAAGTTCAATGGTGGTTGCCAACCCCATACCTGAGTTAGCTCCTGTTACAATTGCTGTCTGATTGGACATGAGGTACTTCCCTTCTGAACCTGAGGCTCCGAAATTAGAGGCGCAACGACGGACAATATGAGATAATGATAGGATCACATCTCGGTTTCCATGGGAGGACAAGTATGCTGACCAAAGAAGATTTTAAAAAATTAAAAAAACAAGCCAAACTTGAAATCGCACTACTCGAACAGGAATATCAGGAAATCTTGCAGAACGTTGATTCTACGCTGTATGAAAAATACGGTATTTTGGACAAAGAAGAAACACGTGAGCTCACCCGAAAACGCAAAAACCGAAGATATGCTTCACTGGTTATCGAACTATGCGCCATTACTGAACAAATGTTACATCAACTGTACAGAGACGTATATCAGAAAAAGTTTAATTCGACCCAGCTGATGAAAACTCCTGCCTACCGTGCACGCTCCAATATGGAGATTATTCAGGCCGAACTCAGTAAAGAGTTCATTGCCCTGGAATCCGAAAAAGAACACTTCGCTGAAGCCCTTAGCCTGGTGTTTCAGACGAGGAACAAACTTGTTCATGATAACTTCTCGTTTGTCTCCATCGTTAAGGATGGCAGTAATGAAGAAGAAACGTTCGAAGCGCTGCTCCATACGGTAAAAAAATATAGAAAACACTTAAAATATAATCGCCCTGAATAACAACAATCATCGCTAAAAAAGAAAAGGAGGTGTACCGGACTACGGTCCGGATCATCATGAGCTATCCATTAACTTCGATTACTGTGCTAAATCTCCAGATTCCCACACCTTCCGGGAACAGTCCCATATTCCCCGTCATGCTTCGTGACGAAGATGGCGTTACCTTGGTGGATACAGGCATGATTGGGCAATTTGCAGAACTTCAATCCGCATTAGAACAAGAGGGCGTACAGCTCTCGGACGTCAAACGTGTGATTATTACTCATCAGGACATCGATCATATCGGTAACTTGGGTGCTCTTCTGGATGCCATCCCTGATCTGGAAATCTGGGCACATGCCGATGAGATTCCATATCTAACCGGTGAGAAGCCTTCGATCAAATTCACGCCTGAACGTCGTGCTCTGCTGCCCGCGCCCGTTTTGGCACTGGCAGACCAACTGCTCTTGCAGCTGCCTGAAGTGAACATCAGCAGAACACTGGCGGATGGAGACCTGTTACCCCTTCAAGGCGGTACACAGGTCATTCATACACCGGGACATACGCCAGGTCATATCTGCCTGTATTTCGGGGAGCAACAGTTCCTGCTCGCTGCCGATGAACTTCGTGTGGTCGATGATGAACTGGTTGGCCCTGCACCACAAGCGACACCGGACATGCCTGAAGCGCTGCGAAGCCTGAAGAAACTGACCGACCTTAAGCTCAATAAGGTTCTCTGTTATCACGGTGGAGAGTACATGAATGATCCTGCTCAGCGTATTGCCACACTTGCGGAGAGCGCAGAGTAAGTAAAGAACGCGGACTTGTGAGTGCTTTTGAAATGACACAAGCATCCTGTTAACGTTGTTTCTCTTCGTGCGGCATTGTGCGTTGTAGCTCATTCAAGATTAGGATGACACATACATTACAATCAAGGAGCTGTCCCAATGTCATGAACTTGACAGGGACAGCTCCTTGAATTAATTAACCACGTACTTCTACTACTCTACTGCACTGGTGTTGACCGTATGGTAGCACCTATTGCGCACGCTATGCATACAGTATGCACGCAGTATCTTATATTGAACTACGACATGTGCTCAGTATCTTTCCCCTGCCCGTTTGGCAAAACAATTCACCGGAAAACCGTAACGTAAGTGTCTACTTATTGACTGAGGTCCGTCTCTAACGAATTGGGCACAGTCTAAACGTTATACTTGTTTTGTAACGAATCTCAGACACCCTATACGCAGTATTTTGAGTATCAAGATTTTCTAACGAACTCCAGACACCTTAGTTACTCATTTCGTTGGTTTTTCTGCAGGTTTCGAGTGAATTTTGGCGATATAACGTGGCTGAGGTTCGTTAAATTCTACGAACGCCACCAAACCTCTATTTAAGGTGCGTCAGGTTCTTTAGAAAAATTTTATTTAGAGCGATTCAGATTCAGGGCACTTCAGGGCTTTGGCTTACGTTAAGCGGCAACCGTTCATTTTAAACTCACTCCATCCTCAACCTTACGGGGATACCAATCCGGTTCGACTCTGTCCTGCAACACTGATTTCATCTCCCTTGACCCCGACTCAGCTCTCCGGAGTTAGTACAATCAGCTTGTCATCTCCATCTCGTGGCGATCCTCGTCCATCCCGATTGTTCGTAAGCACGTACAACTTGCCGTCCTCGCCAGCACTCACATTGCGAATCCGACCCCATTCATCTTCGAAGATGGGTTCCACCTTCTCCCCCTGTGTACCATCTTCCGAAAGAGTAACCTTCAGCAGCTGCTCTCCACGCAGATTCGCAGCAATCAGTGATCCAGCCCAAGGTCCTTCTTCTACAAAAGCTACACCAGACGGCGCCCATGTATCCTTTCCACTATGTGCAAGCGGAGCCTGATATGCGCCATTGTCATCGTTGTCTCCTTCTACCTCGGGCCAGCCATAATTCTCCCCAGCCACAATCCGGTTGATCTCATCATGATTCCGCTGACCATGTTCGGTAGAATAGAGGTAACCGTTGTCCGGATTCCATGCCAGTCCCTGTGCGTTGCGGTGTCCCATACTGTATACAGGTGAATTCGGCCATGGGTTGTCTGCCGGGATCGATCCGTCGAGACCTATCCGCAATATTTTACCTCCAAGGCTATCTTCGTTCTGTGACAGTTCCGGTTCATAACGCTCACCTGTCGTGATATAGAGGAACTCGTCCGGGCCAATTTTGATCCGCCCACCATTATGATTTGTTCCGCCTGGAATGTTACCAAGCAACTCTTGATCTATGACCGCTTTGCCATCATTCACCTTGAGGCGTAACACCCGATTCGCAATATCGTCGCCTTCCAGATAGGAGTGGTATGCATACAGATAACCGTTCTCCTCAAAGTCCGGATCAGCTGCCAGACCCAACAGACCTCCTTCACCTTCTTCATTAAATGGGGCTGAGAATTCAATCAGTGGTTCAGGGGCTAGTTTTCCATCCTCAATGACCCGAATCGCGCCAGGGCGTTCCGTTACAAACATCCGACCATCAGGCACACTCACAATCTCCCATGGTGCATTCAATCCTTCAACCAGAACAGAAGCCTGATACGGAATAACCGCCTCTCCCTGCGCTCCACTCTCATTTCCACTTGCACCGGTATTGCCTCCGTTGGCCGTCTGTCCCTGACCTGTTCCCTGTCCCTGAGACGTCTGCTCTGTTCCTCCCGTAGAAGGTTCGCCTGAAGAACATGACGCGGTTAACAGTGCCACACTTAATAATGAAGCATATAGTGGAACGGTTACTCGATTATTCATGATTACATCTCCCTTCGTATTTCGTTCTTTTGTATAAAATAAATAAGTCAAGCTTCAACGTATTGTTAATGGATTGCTCTCTATTGTTGTGGTGTTATTATTCATCTGTTAAGCGGTTTCGCCCTGTATTACCCTTCATACCAGCCGCTTAAACCGAGAATTCAAGGTATTCCGAGGATATGAAATCACCACAGTTTGGAATTCCATCATAATCTTTTATAATAGAAGGATAGTATGAATGGAAAGGTGGACAACTACACTTATGAATCAAAACCCTTTATCTCGTCTTGAAGCCGATCTGTCCGGGCAAGGATTGGACGCCATGCTGATCACAGATCCAAAACATATCTACTATTTAACTGGATTTGCGAGCAATCCGCATGAACGCTTCCTCGGTCTGGTGCTCGCACGCGGCGAAGAACCATTATTGATTGTACCCGCCCTGGACGCTGAAGCTGCCGTAGCCGCTTCCTCGGTATCCAATATTGCCACTCACACGGATACGGATAATCCATACGCTTTGTTTGATCGTTATCAGGGGCGCTTGGGCCGGGTTGGTCTCGAAAAAGAATACGTAACGGTCGCACGTTATGAACAACTGACGGCCGCTCTTGGTGCTGCCAGCTTTGAAGATGTTGGCCCCCTGCTTCGCACATTACGTGTGAAAAAAACACCTGATGAGGTAGCCCGCATTCGCCACGCCATTTATCTGATTGAAGAAACATTGCGTCAAGGCCTCTCTCATGTTCGCACAGGTGTAACCGAGATCGAGCTTGTCGCCGAGATGGAGTATCAGATGAAAAAGCTGGGTGCCGATGGTCCTTCCTTTGACACCATGGTGCTCACGGGACCCAAAACAGGTCTGCCACACGGTACACCGGGTGAACGGAAACTGCAACATGGTGACCTGTTGATGTTTGACATGGGTGTGTATGCTGGAGGATATGCCTCGGATATCACACGGACATTCGCATTTGGTGACATCTCCCCTGAACTCAAAACCATCTATAACACTGTGCTCGCAGCGAACGAAGCTGCCATTCAAGTCGTGAAACCAGGCATCACCTGCGCCGAAGTGGATCGTGCAGCACGCCAGGTCACGGAAGAAGCGGGTTACGGCGACCGTTTTATGCATAGAGTAGGCCATGGATTGGGTATCGACGTACATGAGTATCCTTCTCTCCATGGAGAGAATATGGACATCCTGAATGAAGGTACCGTATTCACGATTGAACCGGGCATCTATACCGCAGCAGGCGGCGTCCGTATCGAAGATGATGTAATTGTGACCGAGACTGGTGTGGAAGTTCTGACGACATATCCAAAAGAACTGCAAATCCTTAGCGACTAATTCAATTGGATCTATGTCAAAAATAGCCCAGATACATCAATGCTTAGCCGATATTATGCATCATGAACTAAACTGCACGAAACTGCGCTGAACTGTTCTTCAAAATAATATACTCTTTTCGCGTACGCCTCAGGCCTGTATACAGAAAAAGTAACAAGTACACACGCGAACGCAAAAATCCCGCAAATCCATGAATATCATGGGTTGCGGGATTTTAATTAATACAAAGCATATCCTAAATTACTCCGTCTGCATTCAACGTAATTTTATTCCTGCTCACTCATTTACCATTAGTCAAACTCATGCGTGATATCCTGCCAAGACTCTAGCTGTGGCAGCTGTTGCTTCCCCCAGTAATCCAGAAACCATTGAATAATCCCAGTCGTATCTGTTGTTCTGCAGCTGTAATGCCGGAAACCGCCCTCGCCTTCTCGCAAACGAATCTCCGCCACCATTTGCCCTGGTTCCTCAAGCGCAGCAGCCTGCATATACATACTTCCCTCCACCAGCTCCGAAGGTTTAAGTACTACGTATTCCTGCAATTCCAGATTGGTGATCAACTCCACCAATAACGAGGCATTAATGCTATCATTCTCGTAAGTTGTGCCATTGCTTTCCAGTGTATAACGCAGTGTAGAGTACATGTGCGATTCCCCTTTGTATGAAATCATCGTTGCTAAATGATACACGCTCATAAACGACAGGTCATTATACTCTTTGAGTATTGTCTAAGCTTCATCCTTAAACTTAAAGCTGCGTGCGGCATACAGAAACGGTGTTCCAACCGCAGTTAATACAAATTTGATAATATACGTCGTCAGGAAGATTTCCAGCCAAACATCCCAAGGGTAGATAAACGCAAACGCGATTGTGCAGAACACCAGTGTATCCACAAATGAACTGATGATCGAACTACCGTTGGTGCGAATCCATAACTGATTGCGCCCTGGGGCCACCTTGCGTAACCATGAGTACAATCGAACATCCAGGAACTGACTGATGAAGTACGCTGTCAGACTTCCGAGTGCCAAACGTGGCAGCAGACCAAACAATGTTTTCATCGAATCCTGTGCAAAGTCCGTCGGTGCCGGGTCAAAGTACAATACCATCTGCATCAGAACCGTTGTCATGATGAGCGTGAAAAACCCGAACCATACGGCTTTGCGTGCCTCACCTGGTCCATATTTCTCATTAAGAAGGTCACTGGTCAGGTACATGCTGACATACATCGTGTTGCCTAACGTCAGTACGATTCCCATAATATCTATCGTTTTGGTCACCTGAATGTTGGCTATAACCGTAGCCACACCAATCCAGGCATAGAGACCTTTTTTACCGAACAAGCGGTAACACAGCAGGAAAAATCCATAAGTAACGAGAACAAAAACTGCTCCCCACCCTAAGTTAAACATAAATACATACACTGCCTTCCTAGTTTTGATTACGCGGGATGGTTACGAACCGCGGTTTGGCTCAGGGCCAAAACATGAATACTCTATCACATTTCTCGTCCCATGAACAGAACTAAATAACTCCAAGCGTGCCTGAGTGACTACGACCCCTTCTATATTCCTCCCGCTTCCCTCCGACCATACTAGTTTTTCCTACCACTATTCCCCTTGCACCGTGTATAGAAAAAGAAGACTGCTTCACCACTTGTGCACAGTATAATTTGATTGCCACACAAAAAACCGCCCTCCGGATTCCTCCGAAGGACGGCTATTCTCACTTGGCTAATAGACGGCTCTAGCTATCTTAATGTGAGCTTCTATCTAATCCATTCTGTATTAAGCCTGAGCCGCAGAATCCAGCTCACGACTCTGATCGTTAAACGTGTCCCGATCGTTTTCCTTCAAAATTCTGCTCGTTACGAGTCCTGATGTCATCGACCCGTTCACGTTAAGCGCTGTACGACCCATGTCGATCAGCGGCTCCACGGAAATGAGTAGTCCAACCAGGGCCACAGGCAGATTCATGGTGGACAATACGATCAGGGAAGCGAAGGTTGCCCCGCCGCCAACGCCAGCCACACCAAACGAACTGATCATGACTACGAGGATCAAAGTCACAATGAAGTCCCAGCTCAGCGGGTCGATGCCGACCGTCGGAGCAATCATCACCGCCAGCATGGCCGGATAGATCCCGGCGCAGCCGTTTTGCCCAATCGTAGCCCCAAAGCTTGCAGACAGGTTCGCAATGCCGTCCGATACGCCGAGTTTCTTCGTCTGTGTCTCCACATTCAGCGGGATCGCCGCCGCACTTGAACGGGATGTAAAGGCAAATACCAGTGTTGGCAGCACCTTCTTCAAATACGTAACCGGGTTGAAGCCGGACAGAGAGATAATGATCAGATGAATAATAAACATGACCGCCAGCGCGATATAAGACGCAATCACGAATTTGATGAGCTTTAATATCTCTTCCGCATTGGTTGTTGCCGTTACCTTTGTAATCAGTGCTAAAATCCCGTAAGGCGTAAGCCTCAGCACCAGTGTAACAATTCGCATAACCACCGCATATACCGCATTAACCATACCGCGGAACGTCTCCGCCTGCTGAGGTTTTTTGCGATCCAGTCCCAGTACGGCTACACCGATAAACGCGGAGAAGATAACCACCGCCAGCGTGGATGTACGACGTTCTCCTGTCATATCTGCAAATGGATTCGAAGGAATGAATTCCAGCACTTGCTGCGGGATGGTCTGATCCTTCACATCAACAAGCCGTTCCTCCACCTTCTGAATCTGCGCATTCTCCCGGTCTCCTCCTTGAATCTCAATGGAAGTCAGGTTGAAGCCCAGACTGGTCACAATGCTGACCCCTGCGGCAATCGCTGTGGTGATCAACAGAATGGCAATAATGGAAACACTCATCTTGCCGAGATTTTGTTTGCCCTTCAGATTCATAATGGCCGAGATGATCGACACCATGATCAATGGGATCACGACCATTTGTAACAAACGAACATATCCTGAACCGACCAGATTGAACCAATCGACTGATTTTGTAACTACATCAGAACCTGATGTGTACACCAATTGAAGAATAACCCCGTACACAACCCCCAGTCCCAGACCCGCAAATACGCGTTTCGTAAAGGAGATATGCTTTTTCTGCATCCAGTAGAGGATGCCAAGTAAGACAAGCATAACCACTACATTCAATATGATTAGAAAAGTATCCATTTCTTTAAATCCTCCTCAGGCATGTGTGTAACCGGAAAATATCCGGTTTTCTCTTCTATCTTTTGTATTTCCGACAAAGACATTTTACAATATACCATATAACAAACTATTCTGGTAGGTATTAATTGATATTATGTAATATGCATGTAACAGATTCATCTATTTCTGAAAAAAATACACCAAATCGTGAAAATTGTGCTATTCAACCTCCGGTTAATTTTGTAATATAGGTATATCCGCTTATTCCCAAGTTTTCTCAACGTTTAATTTAGGTCTTTCTTCATTGGTAGATAGGACTTATGAGTAGGGAAAAGCGACAATGTTAATGAACTTGACGTGAAAGGATGATCATATGTTTCGTAATCGCACCGTCGCCGGTAAAATCAGAGGCACTTTGTTCCTCGTTCTGCTGGTTGCTTCCCTGTTGTTCAGTATTAGTTTCTATGCCGTATCGATGAATATTATTCAAAGCTACGTGCTTCCGCAGTTTGACAAAGTCCTAAACACGTCCATTCAGGATATATACAAGAATACTTCGGCATCCAAAATCCTACAGGTACAGAGTGGCGGAGCCGGTTCTGAAGGTGCTGCCATGACCGTGGAATCGTATCTGGCAGATAAAGCAAAAGAACATAATCTGGATGCTGCTTACGTTGTTGCTATTCAAGATGGCTCAGCCAAAGTGGTTGTTGCCAACTCTTCCTCAGGCATGAAAGCCCAGGATGAGATTAGTGTAGAGCCAGCAATGAATGCAGCTATTGAGAACAAAGAAATGGTAATCAGTGAGGTCTACTCCGATTCCTTTGGTGTACATAAAGCAGCCTTTATCCCCATTGCAGGAAGTAACATGATTATGGCTGTGAGCATGGATGCCCAGTTCATTCAAGACAAGATTACCCAGATTTTCTGGTTGTGTCTTGGGATTACAGCATTAGTGTTTGTGCTCGGCTGGCTTATCTCCACTAGTATGATCAAAAGAGTTACCAAACCAATCATCAAGCTCGTCCAACATAGCAAACAAATATCCCAGGGTGATCTAACCGCTGAACTAGAGATCAAAGGTAAAGATGAAATTGCCCAGCTTGCCGCAAGCTTCCAGACGATGACGCATAACCTGAAAGAAATGATTAGCCGTGCCTTGTCCACGTCCAATGAAGTTGTATCAGGCTCCAATGACCTGCTTCAGCGGGTTGAATCGATGTCCGGTATGGTCCGAAACTCCAGCCGCTCCGCAGAAGATGCAGAAAAAGGCAGCATCAGCATTGCGTCAAGCGCATCCGAGAACGCCAGAGCTATGGAAGAAATTACGCAAGGTATCATGCATATTGCTTCTTCTTCCGCTGAAGTGTCTGACCAGATTGGTGAAGCAGCCAACGAGGCAGTTAACGGTAACCGACTGGCTCAGAATGCCATTGAGCAGATGGAGCGTGTAGGCCAGACAGCAAGCGAATCGTTGCGTTATGTGGAAACTATGAATGAACGTTCGGTAGCCATCGGCACCATTGTCGCTTCCATTTTTGAAATCACCAAACAGATCAACATGCTGTCACTCAACGCCTCCATTGAAGCAGCACGTGCTGGAGAGCATGGCCGCGGATTCGCTGTTGTTGCTGGAGAAGTTCGCAAACTTGCCGAGCAATCCAAGACAGCCACCGAAGAAATTTCGGATTATCTGGGTACCATTCGTGAAGATGCTGAACGCTCCGTTGACGCCATGAACCGTGTAACCCAGGAGATTGGTTCAGGCACAACTGTTGTTCAACAGGCAGGCTCAGCCTTCCAGCAACTGAATGAATTGATTCAGAACGTGAATCTGACCATTCAGACCGTCTCTGCTTCTACACAACAAGTATCTGCTGGTGCTGAAGAAGTGAGTGCATCCGTTGAAGAAACGGCACAGATTACGACCAAATCACGTGAGAGCATGTTACAGATTGCTTCAACAGCAGATCTTCAGCTCAGCGAGATGGATTCACATTCGAATACGGTTCGTCATCTGCATGAACAAGCTGTAGAGCTGCAATCCGCTATGAAAAATTTCAAAATAAACTAACAGGTTAACCATTAACCTATCAACACCTGTTTTAAACCTCATTTAATCATAGGATATACAATACCCCCATGCCGCTAACATTCCGTTTCTAGAGAACGGTTTGTCGGACATGGGGGTATTGTTGTTTCACTCGGGTGCCTGAACACCCATAATCTCGTACACACGCTTCATATCCAATGCCGAACGCAATGATTCCGCTACCCGATCAAACTCCATTTCCTTACGTTCATGTACACTATATGTCTCATGAAGTGGAGCCAGTCCCTTTCCTGCACGCAAACCATTAAGCCACGAACGGCGGAACAGATCACTTTCAAACAAACCATGCAGGTAGGTTCCCCACACGCTGCCATCCTCTGAGCCCCAGCCCTCTTGAAAAGGTTGCCCACCTGGATGTGAGATTTCAAACAACGCGGTTACACGTTCAGGCTCGTGACACTCCGTAACACCCATATGAATCTCATATCCATTAACAGGTAATGAAGCATCTGTTACATCTCGCTCACGATACAGACGAATCGGGTGATCAGGCTGCACCCGTCCGGAAGCTCTGACAGTCTGCTTTTCCTGAAGAAACGTTGTCGATAGCGGGAGCCAGCCAAGTCCTTTTGCTTCCTGGATCTGATTCGCCTCCACAGCAAACGGGTCCTTCAGATGACGTCCCAGCATCTGGTATCCGCCACATATTCCTACAAGCTGAACATGCTCACGCTCGGTCTGACTGGCAATCGCCTGCTCCAGCCCAGACTCACGCAGATATGCCAGGTCACCTATGGTATCCTTCGTACCCGGTAGAAGAATGGCATCCGGACTGCCCAATTCCTCTGGCGAGGTCACGTAACGCACATTCACATCCGGTTCACGGGAAAGTGCATCAAAGTCTGTAAAGTTGGAAATTCGCGGATATCGGATCACCGCCAGATCCAGCTCGGTTTTGCCGGATTTACCATGACGCATGGAGTCCAGCACCACTGAATCCTCTGCTTCAATTTGAATATCTCTTATGTAAGGCAATACACCTAATACTGGAATGTCTGTCCGTTCTTCGAGCCAGTCGAGTCCCGGTTGCAACAGGGACAGATCACCGCGGAACTTGTTGATAATGAACCCTTTGACACGCGCCACCTCATGGGGTTCCAGCAGCTCCAGCGTACCTACAATGGAAGCAAACACCCCGCCCCGATCAATATCGGAGATCAGAATCACCGGCGCATCGGCCCAGCCTGCCAGATTCATGTTGACGATATCCCGATCCTTCAGATTGATCTCGGCCGGACTGCCCGCTCCTTCCATTAGAACAATATCATAAGTCTCCCGTAGTCGGTTCAACGCATCCATAACCGTATGCTTTGCTTCAGGCAGGAAATGCTGACGGTAGTCCGATGCACTCATCTGGGCAAAAGGTACACCGTGAACCACGATCTGCGAATGCATGTCCCGCACCGGTTTGATCAGGATCGGGTTCATATCGGTTGTCGCCTCAATACCGCAGGCTTCAGCTTGTGCCCCCTGAGCCCGACCAATCTCCTTGCCATCTTCCGTCACATAGGAATTCAGTGCCATGTTCTGTGATTTAAACGGGGCTGGCTTGAAGCCGTCCTGTTTAAAAATTCGGCACAATGCCGTTGTGATGACACTTTTGCCTACATCGGAAGCCGTTCCTTGCAGCATCAGTACCGCCGCTGGTTGTGATGGCCTATCTTCCACGCTCTCTCCCCCTGTCGCCGTGTTATATCCAGATCACCTTGCTCCCAACCTCATGTGTAACGCTTTCCAAGCTGCTTCATACTTCAAAAGTTAAAGCCAGAACAGTCCTTGAAGCACGCTCAGCACGGTCAACAAAGCCGCCTCCAGCAGCTCATTCATGGCACCATACGTATCCCCGGTTAAACCGCCGAGCCGTTCACTGATCCGGGCAGCCACGAATCGGCCGATGTAATAACACGCGACAGGCAGTATAATAACTGCCGTCACCGGGTATAGCCACCATGGCAGTGTTCCCAGCCCACTCACCATCGCATCCGCAATCCCCATATCCGGCTTAAAAAGCCACACCGCGGCAAACGTAACTGCCCCTGCGATCAAGGTCAGCCCCACGGCTGAGCTGCGTGCACGCTGGACCTCCTTCCGCTCACCGAGACCTTTGAACAATACGGCAAGTCCATCATCTCCGCGCGCATTCGGCCAGGCCGACATCGCATACACCATAAACCAGCGGCTCCAGATCATGGGCAGGATCAGCAGCGCACCATACACCCAGTGGCCCCGGGCAATAAAATCAGCGATCAGCGCAGCCTTCATCATCAGAAGCAACACGCAGGCGATCACGCCCATTGCCCCGACACGGCTGTCCTTCATAATCTCCAGCATCCGTTCACGGCTACGATAACTGAGCAAGCCATCCGCCGTATCCATCCATCCGTCAAGATGGAGTCCTCCGGTTAGCCATACCCATAACGTTAGGGTCAGGACAGCAGCCGGTAAGGCCGGAAGCACTGCACCACTTAAGGCTCCCGCGAGCCAGACACACAGACCAATCGCTGCACCAACCAGCGGATAAAAGACTACACTTTCCCGCAGCAGCGGCGGGACAAAATCGATTTGCATTTTGACAGGGAAACGGGACAAAAATTGAAAAGCGGCTGCCGCCGCATGTTTACGCTGAGGAGCAGGCGTGCCATCCTTCATAAGCGGTACTCCTTGCTTTTTAGTTCAATCGCAATGCCTACGGTCACCAGAAACACTTCTCCACATATCGCCGCAATACGCTGATTCAGTATACCGGCCAAATCCCGATATTTTCTGCCAAGGGCATATTCCGGTACGATCCCGTCTCCCACTTCATTTGTAACCAGAACAAGCAAACCGGGATAGGTTCGAATCGCTTCAACCAGCGCGTCCAAATGTGCCTGTAACACCTGTTTCTCGTCATACTCGTGCGCTAACAAAACATTTGTCAGCCACAGTGTCAGGCAATCCACCAGAATGGTGGGTGCAGAAGTCCCTGTATGCCCTTCACCCATGCGGCTTATCAAAGCAGGCAGATGTATCGGCTCTTCCATCGTGTGCCACAGATACCCTGATGCCTCGCGCTGATGCTGATGCATCGAGATACGCTCACGCATTTCATCATCGTACGCCTGAGCTGTCGCCACATACCAAGCCTCCGAGGAACGCTGCATGCAGAGACGCTCGGCAAAGGAGCTTTTACCACTACGTGCGCCGCCTGTCACCAGTACGCTCATCGGGAACTCTCTCCTTGAAGGGATGAATCAACCGACGCAGCGGAGTCCGAAGCATGGCTTGCCCCGTCCGAGACACCCGCGCTTGCAAAGGTCGCCATCTCGTTCAGAATGAGACATGCTGCGTCAATCAGATGAAGACTAAGCACGCCGCCTGTGCCTTCACCCAGACGCATGTCCAGATCCAGCATCGCTTTCAGGTCCAGTTCACGCAGCAGCGCTCCATGTCCATTTTCGTGTGACGTATGAGAAGCGATCATATAGGCTGTACTCAGAGGTGCAAGTTGTCTCGCCACCAGCGCTGCCGCGGTAGAGATGAATCCGTCTACAACGACTGGGCAACGATGAGCAGCTGCTGCGAGGATAACCCCCGTGAGTCCAGCAATCTCCAGTCCACCCACCTTGCAAAGAACATCCAGTGCATCTTCCGGGTTTGGTGCGTTTACGCTAAGCGCCCGGCTGACTACAGCAGCCTTGCGCTGCAAGCCAGCATCATCAATGCCAGTGCCTCTCCCCACAGCGGCAGCTGGTGCAACTCCGGTTAACGCGCTCATTACAGCAGCACTTGCGGTAGTATTTCCAATTCCCATCTCCCCGGTGACAAACAGTTGTGTTCCCTTCGCCACCTCTGCCGATACAACTTCGGCTCCTGCAAGGATAGCCCGAACTGCCTCATCCCGGGTCATCGCTGCCCCTCGGGCCATGTTGGCCGTGCCTTTGCGAATTTTACGGGAAAGCAGGTCCGGATGTTCAAGATCAGCATTCACACCGATATCCACACAGATCACACCAGCTCCGGCGTGACGGGCAAGCACATTCACCGCAGCGCCTCCAGCGAGGAAATTCAGGACCATCTGCGGAGTCACTTCGGCAGGAAAAGCACTGATGCCCTCTTCCACTACGCCGTGATCCGCGGCCATGACAATGACCGCCCTGTGATCAAAACGCGGACGTGCATTGCCCGTCATGCCTGCCAGGCGGATCACCAGCTCTTCCAACTTGCCCAGGCTTCCCGGCGGCTTCGTCAACGAATCCACATGTGCAGAGGTTTCTGCCGCCACTTGCTGATCAGGAGCAGTAATCTTACTTATTAAATGCTCCAACACCTGTTCATTATTCATACAACCAGCACTTCCTTCATCAAAATATAGGTTGCCCCGCTTCATTTAATCGATGTCCCGCCGCAACAGCAGTTGAGGTATGGCATGGTCGGGATGAGAGACAATCGCGGGTTTGACGCGAAATATATCCTGGATATTCTCATCGTTGATCAACGTATGAGGTGTACCCTTTCCAACCGCCATCCCCTCACGCAGCGCCAGAATGTGATCGCAAAATAACGCGGCCAGATTCAGATCATGCAGCACAGCCACAATCGTAATGTTATTTCTCTGTCGCCATGCCGATAACAATTCCATGAATTGCAATTGATATTTAATATCCAGAAACGTGGTCGGCTCGTCCAGCAGCAGTAACCTCGGCTCCTGAGCCATAACTTTGGCTAGTGCGACTCGCTGCCGTTGCCCGCCGCTGAGTGCATCCAGCGGTCTGTCCGCCAGCTCTGTCAATCCCAGGTCTTCAAGCACCCTGTCCACTACAAGTGCCCCATCGCCCACTTCCCGCCCCAGCCAGTTCTGGTACGGATATCGCCCCATCTCCACCACGTCTCGTACAGGATAGGAGATGGATGGCAAGCCATCCTGCTGCAATACAGCGATCATGCGCGACAGGTCCTTACGGCTGTAAGAGCCGATGTCTCGACCATCGATACGGATCTGACCTTCGTTTAACTGTTCCGTTCCGGCAATAAGCTGGATCAGGGTAGACTTGCCGCTGCCATTTGGTCCGACAACTCCCCACCAGTCACCTTCGCCAACATGCCAGTCTACGCTGCGCAGTGCCTGGTGATTGCCATATGACTTCCCTGCTCCCTTAATGGAGATAAGTGAAGTCGAGTTGGAAATGGTACTGGAATTCATGGCATCATCCCCTTCTGCAACTTTTTGTTCCGGTTCAGCAGGTAAGCAAAGAACGGCGCACCAACAAAGGCGGTGACAACACCGAGCGGAATTTCAGTTGGCGCCAGCAACGACCTTGCGATGGTATCGGCCCATACCATGAAGATCGCTCCACCAATGGCAGACAAAGGTACCAGCAGTCGGTAATCCGGTCCCACCAGCAGCCGCAACATATGCGGGATCACCAATCCAACGAATCCAATGACACCCGATACCGAGACAGCCCCAGCAGTCAGCAGTGTGCCAACTGCCAGCACGGACAGCTTGAGTCTGTCCACTCCGATCCCGATATGTGCCGCTTGACGTTCTCCCAGTGCAAGCACATTCAACGAGCGTGCGCGGCTCCAGAGAAAGACCAGTCCTAACAGAAAATACGGGAAAAGGATGGCCGTATACGACCACCCACGCAGAGCCAGACTTCCCATCGTCCAGTATATAATTTCATTAATCGTTTGTTTCGACATGGTCGACAGGAAGGAAACAACTGCGCCCAGGAAACTTTGCATGACCACACCAGCCAGAATGAGGCTGTGTGTAGGTATTTTACGCCCTTCACGAGCCAGTGCCATAACAAACCATAACGTGATTACACCCGTCAAAAACGCCACCAGTGGCAACGTCCAG
Organism: Paenibacillus amylolyticus; assembly: GCF_047302515.1. Classification (GTDB taxonomy): domain Bacteria; phylum Bacillota; class Bacilli; order Paenibacillales; family Paenibacillaceae; genus Paenibacillus; species Paenibacillus amylolyticus_G. The sequence goes on from NZ_CP168019.1 coordinate 4,269,384, forward strand.
ATTCCGATCAGTGCATACTGCAATCCGAAGAAAATCAGAAAGGCTGCACCCACCGAAGCACCGGATGATACGCCCAGGGTGAACGGGTCTGCCAGTGGGTTCCGAAGAACCCCCTGAAATCCCGTACCGGCAATCGCCAACGATGCGCCCACGAGCACGGCAAGCAGTACACGTGGGAATCTGACTTTCCAGATAATCTGTTCGGCTGCCTTATTCCAATCCGGTGTAATCCAATCGCCTACCCATGGAATTTTGTGAATCAGGATGCCTGCAATATCCCGGATCGGCAAAGCTACTGAACCAATGCCCGTGCAGATGAGCACGGTGAGCACCAGCAGCACCATGCCCGTCGTTCCGAACAGGATCAGCTTTTTACTCATTGGAACAAGTCAGGGTAGATCGCTTTGGCTACTTCTTTCAACCCTTGAGTTACCCGTGGACCCGGACGGCTCAGCAGGTTGGCATCCAGGCCAATAACCGCGTCATTTTTCACAGCCGTAATTTGATCCCAGCCGCTGCGCGCCTTGATGATCTGATCCAGTGTTTTGGAGTTTTCGTCAATTACATCGTTGGCATACAGGATCACATCCGGGTTGGAGGCAATCACGTTCTCTTCATTAATTTCATACCAGCCCTCTTTGTCCGAAGCAATATTGCTACCACCGGCTACAGTGATGAGTTCATCCATAAATTCGCCTTTACCCACAGTCCAGCCCGGGGAGAATTCAACGTATACTTTTTTCTTCTCTTCCGGTTTAACTGCCTTCACCGCTTCGGTTACATCCGTCACGTCCTGTTTCATCTGAGTGATGATTTCTTGTGCTTTTTCCTGATGATCGGTAATTTTACCGAACGTTTCGATATTACTCATGACATCGTCGATGGATTTGGGATCCGTTTTGAATATGGTAATGCCCAGTTCGCGCAGCTTCTTCACCGCATCCTCACTCATCGAGATACCTGTGAAGACAATGTCGGCTTCAGCGGCAATGATGGACTCTTCATTGGGCTTGCTGATACCGCCCATTTTAGCTTTGGTTGTTGCCGCTTCCGGATAATCGTCATAGTCGGATACACCAACGATCTGATCGTCCAATCCAAGGGCAAACAGGGATTCCGTCTCAGCCGGAGACACGGATACGATTTTGGCTGGTGCCTTTTCAAAGGTGAACGATTCACCCGTTGCATCCGTAACTGTCAGTGGATATTGTGTTTTGAGGTCCGTCTGCGCCTGGCCTTGGGACTGCTCCTGTGCCGGTTGCTGTGAAGTACCTGTGCCCTCGTTTGTTGTTGCATTGCCACATCCGGCCAAAGCCAGTGCAAGTGCCGCTGCACTTAGCAGGGACGCTACGCTTTTCCAATTCTTGAAATTCATTCTGTTATTCTCCCCTTCTCTATTTGCGCTATTTTCTTGCATCGTGCTCAAACTCTTACTCCCCATGCCTTGGTGTTCCTGTACAAGTTAAACCCATCAATTTTACACAAGTCCACTCCGATTGCAGTACCATCTTCCGATCGCTGTTATCCCCAGATTTTTTTGATTCCCTTTTCGAAAGGGAAAATCCGGGGATAAGCGTATGCTTCCGATGTAGCTTTCTTGTAGAAAGCTTTAAGCGAACACTCCGTTTCTTCAGATCGGTTCTGCACTCTTCGTTAACGTGTAAAAGTTCGGTTTATCTTACATGACAATAAAAAATCCCCAATCCTTGGACAAGGATCAGGGATGACGTCTCGCATATGGCGATCTGTACATGTTCAACCAAGGGTTGTCCATGCGCATAGAATAGCCCGAAACGCTGTCCTTTCCTCGAAGGAACACCGGTTTGTACGTCCAGGGCAGGTAACCTGACTTACAGGAATCATCCTGTTTTACAGTGGCGGGACCGTGCCGGATTTGCACCGGCTTCCCCATTTCACCCATGTGTGTTTCATGACTCGTAACTAAATTTGCCATGAAAACAGCCTTCACACGCGGGACCCTTGGTCGCTGATATGGTAAACCATTGCCGTGTAATTTCTGCATGCTACATACTCGTTCAGGCTTCACACCTGCAGCGTATCTGTATCCATGCTGAAGTCACACTTCTGTTGTGATTATAGGGTATATTGTACATCCTTACAACCCGATCGGCGGAAAAGTCACTGTGCTGCCAAACCACTCATTCCCCCGTTGATCAAGCTGAACCTGAATCACCTGTCCCGGTACGACATGTGTATCCCAGAACCCAAGCCCGGCAATCAGACGGGACAAGGCATACCGGATGACACCACCATGCGTAACCACAACTATGGTTGACTCGCGCCCCTCATCAACGTGCATTGAAGGACGACCCTCCAACAACATCTCTTGGAGAAAGGAATCCAACCGTCCGGTAAACTCCTGCCACGATTCCCCTCCGGGCGGAGTGACCTCCTGCGGCGCATCAATCCAGCTTCGGTACACAGGGTTATCCTTGAGCTGATCATACGTCAGCCCTTCCCACTGTCCAAAATCATTCTCGCGCAGGCGCGAGTCAAACTTCACCTGTCCGATGGCATCAGGAAGAATCTGTTCCAGCGTCTGCCGGCAGCGAAGCAGATCACTGCAGTATACCTCATTCCACGAAACACCGCTCAATTGTTCATGAAGCGGAGCCAGTTCTTCTTTCGCATTTGGCAGCAGACAAATGTCGGTATGCCCCAGGTATCTTTTTTCCATATTCCACAGCGTTGTCCCATGACGGACCCACAGAATGTTTCGTTTCAGCGGCTCAGGCTGCTGATTCGTATGTACTTCATTTCCTGCATTTATGACCATAACAGCGTCCCTCCTGCCAGCCACACACCCAGCGTTATGAACACGCATAGTACCACAAAAGCCCCTGCCGACCAGAACATCAGGCGTGACGTTTGCACAATATCCTCGGCCTCCATCGGCCGTGTGGCTTCACCCATGTAGGCACGAAATGAAGCAACGCCGTGATACACGTTATGTCCGCCAAGCCGGATGCCCAGTGCTCCAGCCACCGCTGATTCGGGAAAACCGCTATTCGGACTTGGATGTAATCTTGCATCCCGTGCGACCATGCGTGCTGCTCCATTGGCGTCCAGCTTCATGACCCAGGCACCCACAATTAACAGAATCGCGGTCAGCCGGGCAGGTATCCAGTTCGCCACATCATCCAGACGTGCCGAGGCCCAGCCAAGATGCAGATACTTGTCATTTTTATATCCGACCATGGAATCCAACGTGTTAACGGCGCGATAAGCCATGGCAAGCGGAGCGCCTCCAATGAGCGCATAGAATAACGGTGATACAATGGCATCCACGATATTTTCGGCAACTGTCTCTACCGTTCCCCGCACAACCTCGGGTTCATCCAGATGCGCCGTATCACGTCCAACAATCATGCCCAGTGAACGTCTGGCCGCCGGCCAATCTTGCTGCTTCAGATGACGATACACTTCCATGCCTGCATCCTTCAGCCCTTTTGAAGCAATGGTCGTTGCAATGAGCACCACTTCAGCTGCCGCTGCAATGACAGGGTGGATTAGTCCAAGCAGATATACGAATCCCCACGTGATCGCAAAAGAACCCCCTGCAATCACCATCGGGAACAACAGCCCTGCTCTCTTCAGCCCCGAATCTGTGATCACACGCGAGCGAATGACACGCTCCAACGCCGAGATGCCTTTTCCCATGCCAATCACCGGATGGGGAATCCAGCGCGGATCTCCGATACATCGGTCCAACAGGTACGCAAGTATAATAATCCAGGCTCCCGCCATGCCTGTCCAGAAAGGCCAAGTCCATAGATGCTCCAGCTCAAAAGTCATTTGTGCCTGATCCTCTCTTTCCATAACAATCCGGCCTGAAGACTCTCCGTCACCGTGTCGTATACCAATCTGCCAATCGCCGCCCCTGCCGTAGTCGCTGTCCCGGCATAAGTGATCATCGGATGAGGTTCCTCCACTGCCTGACGTACCGCCAACACAATGGCATCGGTTGTGGTGCCGGTGGCGGGCAACCCGTTCTCCGAATCCAAAACACCCGCATCCGCCAGCGCTGCCGCTTTGGCTTCCACCGCTGTCTGTACTGCATTCACCATCGCCCCGGTGGTCATGTGTCCATTCAACCAGAGCATGATGTTAATTGTACCCGGGACATAGGGGTGAATCGTTAGATTCCGTGCTGAAGGAGCAGAACGCTCCCTGCCGGAAGACATCATCTTATTTCCCGCCGCATCAAATACCGTTCTCTCCGACCCCGCTCGTGCGGCATTTGATACACCCGCAGTGGTGCAGCACAGAAGACCAAATTCATCACTTGTATATTCCTGAATGGAGGTATGCTCCAGTCTTACGGCCGTCAATAATCCGGCACATTGATCGCGTGGCTCTTGCCATTCGTTCAGCGCTTGTTCGATATCACGCGGCGGATCATCACAGCGGTAATCCCTGTCCACATAGATGTTAAATATGCGATCCAGTTCAAACATCCCGCCGCCATATACCGCACTCGACAGCGCTTGGACAGCCATTGGGCTCTGTGCTTTGATATGTCGTTCATGTGCGGATATCTCTAGTCCCGGCCAGAAAGAGGAAGCATATTCATTCTCGTCTGTTTCTCCATTCGTAAAGTAGTTATAAAACGGGAGTGTCATTGCCGCTTCCCTCCCTGTTCCTGTTCCGAATCTTTTGTCTGCTCCTGCTGACTTGATTCATGAATGGAGGTCTGATCGGCATTCGGATATCCCTTGGTTTCCAGCACGCTGCCCAGCACTTCGAGTAATGTAGCATTGGCATCTGCATCCTTGACCGCGAAACGTACATGCCCTTTGTCAAGCCCCGGATACATGGCACAGCTGCGAATCAGAATGCCCCTTCGGCCCAGCGCCTCTTGCATTGATGCCGCTGTCCAAGGGGCCGGCACACGTGCCAAAATAAAGTTCGCCTCTCCCGGTGTCACCGCACATCCGTACGCCTTCAGCCCTTCGATGAGATGCCCCCGTTCCCGCGTGATCTGTGATATGGTCTCCTGTTCGTACCATTCTCCGCTGCGCAGACAGGCTTCCCCTGCCATGAGTGCCAGACCGTTGACACTCCAGGTCACCTGTTTCTTCGTCATCGCCCGGATGTATTCCGCACGGCCCAAAGCATATCCGAGACGCAAACCCGGAATGGCATAAAACTTCGTCATCGAGCGAATGATGATCACATTAGGATAGTCATTCAGTTGTGCTGCCAGGGACTGACGCCGGTCTACCGGAATAAAATCCATAAAGGCCTCGTCAATGACAAGTACGGTTCCCGTTTCTTCCGCTTTGCGTGCAAGCCTTTGTAATACCTCAAGTGGATATTGTACACCGTTTGGATTGTTGGGCTGGCCGAGGAAGAGCAGGTCTACCTTTTCCATGAGCTGCTCGATGTCCTCGGGTTCCGCTCGCCACGCCAGTTCTTCTCTTCCCTCCGTATGCACAACCTCGGCACCGAATTGTCGTGCCAACGACCGGTACTCCGAAAATCCCGGTTCCACCGTACCCACCTTACGCGGGGCAAGCCCCAGCAGAATGAGCGCCATACTTTCGGCTGCGCCGTTGCCCACGGAAATCTGCTCCTGCATCACACCAAGACGCTCGCTCAGCAGTGCTTTGAATCCTCGATGCGCCGGATCGGGATACCGAATCACCGACTGCAATCCTTGCTGTATAGCCTCCAGCACTCCTCCGGGCGGACCGAGCGGATTAATGTTGGCACTGAAATCCAGAAAATCAGCGGCTTCCCTCCCAAATCGTGACGCAGCCGTCTCCACGTCCCCGCCATGTCCGAACACTTCGATATAACCGGTCATTCTTCCGTCATCCTTTCTGTATGTCCTTTTTATTATGGATGGCACTGGAGGTGTGGGTCAATCCTGTTTTCTTTGTGTCCCAACCATAATTCGTTTACAATAGAAGAGGAATTTCGGTTCCTTTTGATATACAAGGTTCACTACATAAGGGACTAGCAATCCCTCACATACATTAATGGAGGAATGACCATGCTGTTTGTAGACAACCAGGGCATTACAGATCCTTCTGTAAACCTCGCCATTGAGGAGTACATTCTGAAGCATCTGCCGATGGAGGACGACAGCTATCTGCTGTTTTACATCAACCGTCCGTCGATCATCATCGGAAAACATCAAAATACGATTGAGGAAATTAATATCGAGTACGTTCAGGATAACGGTGTGCAGGTGGTTCGTCGCCTTTCGGGAGGCGGAGCGGTATATCACGATCTGGGCAACCTGAATTTCAGTTTTATTACAGCGGATGACGGTCAATCCTTCCACAATTTCCGCAAGTTCACCCAGCCTGTGGTTGAAGCTTTGCACGAGCTTGGTGTAAATGCCGAGTTGACCGGGCGTAATGATCTGCAAGTCGGCGAAAAGAAAATTTCGGGCAACGCCCAGTTTTCCACACGTGGGCGCATGTTCAGTCATGGCACATTGATGTTTGATCTGAATCTGGAGCATGTTCAGGCTTCCCTGAACGTCAATCCCGAGAAGTTCAAATCCAAGAGCACCAAGTCCGTCCGCAGCCGGGTCGCCAACATACGGGATCTGATTGACACCAACCTGACGATTGAGCAGTTCCGCGATGAGCTGTTACGTCACATTTTCAGAATGGAGCCACAAGACGTCCCGCAATACAAGCTGACTGACAAGGACTGGGAAAAAATTAAGGAAATCTCCGCTGAACGTTATAACAACTGGGACTGGAACTATGGCTTGTCTCCGGAAAGCAATGTGAAGCACACTCGCAAATTCCCTGTCGGTATCATCGATCTGCGCATGAACATTAAGGATGGACGCATCGAAGATATCAAAATCTTTGGTGACTTCTTCGGTGTAGGCGATGTAGCTGATATCGAAAATATGCTGCGCGGCAAACGGTATGAAGAAACCGAGGTGCGTACAGCACTTGAGGGCCTGGATGTAAAACATTACTTCGGCAACCTTGAGCTGGAAGACTTTATCGGCCTTGTTTTCCTGGAAGAGTAAAATTTAGATGTAAGTATAGTTTTAGAACGAAGTCTAAGATTACACGTTAACGGAGAAGACAGAATTCATCGGGAGAAGCGAAGCGTTCGCTTAAAGCTTTCTGAAAGAAAGCTACATCGGAAGCATAAGCTATCAACGGATTTCTCCTTGGGGAAATGGAATCAAAAATCCGGGGATAACAGCGATCGAAAGATGAATCTGTATTCGGAGTGGCCTCGTGTAAAACTTATTTTTTCGTTCGTTAATATAGATACAGATAAAAAAGGAGAGAAACACAGATGACCTACAAATTAATTGCAATCGACATTGACGACACACTGATCAACGACAACAAGGAAGTAACCCCTGCTACACAGACTGCACTGGAACAAGCGGTTGCCCATGGTGTAACTGTAACGCTGGCGACTGGACGTGCTTATGCTTCCGCACAAGCGCTTGCTCGTCAAACCGGACTTAACGTGCCGATCATTACGTATCAAGGCGCATTGGTGAAAAACCTGCTGGACGAAAAAGTCCTCTATGAGCGTTACGTTCCACAGGAAGCTTCCCGCAAATTGTATGATTACTGCCTGGAGAACAATCTCCATCTTCAAACATACATTGACGACAAGCTGTATGCCCGTGAGGAAAACGACAAGCTGCGTGATTATGCCAAATTAAACGGCACCCAATATTACATCGAATCTGATTTCATCAAAGTCATCGAACAAAAAACACCGAAGCTGCTTATTATCGATGAGCCAGACTACTTGGATAAGGTTGCTGTTGACCTGCGTGAATTGCTCGGATCTCAAGTGCATATCACAAAATCCAAACCTTACTTCCTGGAGATCATGCACAATGAAGGAACTAAAGGCCATGCCCTGACCTTCCTGGCTGACCATTTTGGTCACCAGCTCAGCGAGTGTATTGCCATCGGCGACTCCTGGAACGACCATGAGATGCTCGAAGTTGCTGGTCTTGGTGTAGCGATGGGGAATGCCATCCCTGCGCTGAAAGAGCTGGCGGATTACATTACGGCAAGTAATAACGAAGACGGCGTAAAAGAGGTTATTGAGAAGTTCGTGCTGAACGCAGAGTAAATAAAATCAACGAACAGCCCGGTCGGCGAATTTCGCTGTACAGGGCTGTTTTTTTGATTTTAAAAATATGTTCATTATCCTATTTAGCGATTATATTAGGTATATTTTTCTGTTATTTTTTATGTTTTGAGAGCAACAATGCGCTGATTAAGGATAATTGTAGTGAAATCGTAATCGCCATAGATAAAATGACACGATTTGTATCTGGGACATCGACAAAAAACAAAACAATAAAAAATACAATGATTGAGATTATAATGCTAGCTATGAAATTTAAAATTATTCGTTTCATGTTTTGCCTACTTTCACACACCACGATTCATTGTTTTACTTGCTCATGGCATGCTGGAAAGACTCCAGCAGTTTCTTGATTTGCCCATCAAATTCCAGTTGAAATGACGGAATGATCTCATCTATTCTTTGCTGGAACAGCTCCGGATCTTGGACACCAAGCTCTGCTCTTAACTCCATTTCTTCTTCGGAACCGTTGTCGTTCAGGATCATGTTCAGGATTTCACCTTTAAAGTATTCACTTGGAGGAAGGATTAGAGCATTCATCAGGAACTGGGTAAAAAAGAGATGTTTATTATTTTCCTGACTCGCCTTTTTCATCGCCTGCTTCGTAAACAAGTTTATATACTTCTGAGCAAACGCAACCCCTTTCATTCGGGAAGGCCCAACATGTTCGACCCCTTTCCAACGCAGATCGGCCACAGAACTAAGCCACCAGGCCGGTTCAATGGCCTGCTGCATACGAAGCAACACTTGGCGCTCAAACTGCGGCTCAGGATGCATTCGCTGCTCATCCAAACATTTCGCTATGGTCTCGGCTTCAATTGCAGCGACCGTCATGCCTTGACCATGGATCGGATCGAAGCTGCAAAATGCATCGCCAAGGACAAGTAATCCGGAGGGCCAATTCTCCATCAGTTCAAAATGTTGAAGAACAGACTCGGAAATACGGTATCCACGAGGCCCTTGAAAAGGCTCCAGCTGGTCTGCCAACGCTACGATTTCATCCGAAGCAAACAGATGTTTGATTTGCTCTTGGAACTCATCCGGATGGGTTGACGGATATTCATCTCTTCCTGCATTGAACAGTAATAGACCAGCGATATCATTCTCAATGCGCCACAACATGCCTGCACGAATTCCTTGCACAGGATCAGACTCTGTTATCACCGTTCCCCAGTCATTTTGAATAGAGGAAGGTATCTTATAATAGCGGGTGCTGTAACCAAGCGACACCTTCAGCACTTCCGGCTCAGGCACGGACAACCCTATCTGTTCAAGCCATCTGATCAATTTGGAAGAACGTCCCGCAGCATCAATAACCATATCTGCTGCAAGCATTGCTTCCCGGTTATTCCGGCCTCTTTCCTTGGTATACACGCCTGTAATCAAACGCTGATCTTCTGATGCCATTACCCCGGTAACTTCCGTACTCGTTAAGAAACTTATATGATCTATGTTCTGGACTCGCTGACGCAGTACCCATTCCAGCAGGGCTCTGCTGCTCGATGCAATTTTGAATGAGGAAGCAGCATTCGCCTTATTAACTAATGTACCGTAGCGATTGGCAATCATAAACTTCTCTTCATGTGAAGGAATGGCACCAAGCGCGACCAATTCGTCATTGTATCCGGGAAAGTAATGTTCCAGAATGAGTCCGCCGCGCGGTAATACACGATGTGGATGAAAGGATTGAGGCACACCCTGCCGATTTGCCGGCTCAGAAGGCAATTCATCTCGCTCAATGATACATACCTCATCATAATAATCAGATAACATCCTTGCAGTGATTAACCCTGCAATACCTGCCCCGATCACCACAGCTTTTTTCATGTCGGACATCGCCACTTCATCCTCTCTAATCCATCATATTTCATCTACACTTGTAGCCCTATCAAAAAATTACTTATAATACCAATATACACTTGGAATCTCGTATCATGTAAGAATCAATGTGTTGATACTATATAGCTAAACTACAATAAGGAAATGATGTAGATGAAAATGATTGATAAAAAGGTGGATTTGAGAGTTACCCGAACTCATAAATTGTTAACGATGGCGCTTCTCGATCTGTTATGTGAGAAAGGTCAGTTATTCAGCAACATCACAATTAATGAAATATGTGACAAAGCTATGGTTCACCGAACAACGTTTTACAAACATTTCAAAGATAAATTTGCTTTACTGTCCTCCACGCTAACATGGGTCCTTCGGGATTATTTACACATGAATGTAGAAAATCGATTACAGCAGCCTTTGCAAAGCGTATCTAAAATCCTGTTCGGAAATGTACTGGAAACCATCGTGCAGAACCAACAGAATGATGAGGGGTTTAACAACTTTTTCATACACTATATTGGAGAGTTATTCAGACGAGATTTTCTGGAATTGAAGAGAAGAGGTAAACAATTTTCACTTCCCATAGAACTTGTAGCCGAGTTTCACTCGGGGGTGATTCGTTTACTTGTGATGTGGTGGATACAACATTTCGAAGAAAATGTTACGGCAGAACAGATGGATGAATATTACTACCTACTGGTTAACGAGAATATCATGTCGGAATAACAAACAGCTCAACCTAAAATCAATGGCTGATTTTGAGATTGAGCTGCATACTTTCAAACTTTACCTATTTTAAAACAGATTCGGAAGCCTGCACTGTCATCCTCGCACGACTTCTTTTCTTCAACCAGCCGCTCACCTTCTCATTCATCGCCAGCAGACCTGAAACGACCAGCACCACACCGATCCATGTAACCCAGCTGACATGCTCACCGTAGACAACAGCACCAAGCCCTACGGCAATGGGTGGTGAAATATATAACCATGTTGCTGGAAACAACGGGTTGGTACGCGACATAATCCAATAGAACAGACTATGCCCCACCATGGAGCCAATGACAGTCAGATAGATCACCGACGAGACGGCAGGCACCCAGTCCAAAGCAGACATATTCCACGATTCTGTTCCGACCGAGAGCAGGGATAACAGCAGTCCCCCATACATCATCTGCACCGCATTGATCGCTACAGGACTAGCCTCCTTGAACTGATGAATAACCTTTTTGGAGTACAATGCACCTGCTGAATAACAGACTTCCCCTACCAGTACCGCGATACAACCCCACATGAACAGGGAACCTGCACCAAGCGATACACCTGGCAACACAACCAGAACCACACCGGTGAACCCGATCAGGCAGCCTGTAATCATACGGGCAGATGTTTTTTGCCGTAACAGCGCCGTCTGCATCAACATAATCATAAGCGGCCCTGTCGCTGACAGAATGGCACCCACACCCGAGCTCACATGCTGTTCAGCCCAATATAATGTGGCAAAGGTGCCGAAGGTCAGCCCAGCTCCCGTTAACAACATCTCCTTGCGGAACAGGAGCGACCAGCTCACTTTGCCCTTCATCCTCATCCATGCAAACATCAGCGCTCCCGCGATTACAAATCGCAATCCGGCTGACAGAAAAGGCGGCATGCCTGCCTCTACTCCAATTTTAATAGCCAGAAATGTTGTACCGAAAATAAGACACATAACCGTAAATGCAATCCCCACCATGATAACCACTCCTTTATCTGTTCTCCATCATATCTCATGGTCTACAGAACAGAATGAACAAAACAGAACAGTTTTCTCCCATTAGCTGTTACAATAGAGTTCAAAAGGAGTGTGAGCCGGGTGGGCAGAACCATGATGATGACAGATAACAGCCTGAAATTATATGAGCAAGTAATCCATTATCTCGTTGTACGTATAGAAGCGGGAGAGTGGGCAGAACATGAAAAACTGCCATCTGTACGAAGCCTGTCCGAGCTACTCGGCGTACATCGTCTGACCGTATTCAAAGCCTATCAGGAGTTAAAAGAACGTGGGAATGTTTATGTGAAGGATAAGTCTGGCTATTATGTCAGCCCAGCGACTCCATTCTCAGTAACGGATCAGGCGGATGATCCCGCCGTGTCTGCCTGGCTGCATTGGGATTCACTTGCACGGGTACAGTCCCTCGAAGCAGAATACCAATTTTCCAAATCGTTAATCGATCCCTCTCTGCTGCCCAACCGTTATTGGGGTGAACTAATGCGTGATCTGCTGGATCAATATCCCCGTTTGCTCGGAACGTATTCCACAATTCAAGGAGATCTGGAATTGCGAAGTGCGCTGGCAAGCCATCTAACCAAAAAAGAACGCTTCTATCTCTCCGCAGACGAGGTGCTAATTACCTCAGGTGCTCAGCAAGCGATCGACGTCATCTCGCGGACGCTGGTCAAACCCGGGGATCGGGTGTTGATGGAACGGCCTACGTATGGACCGGCAATGGAGATTTTCCGCAAACAAGGTGCTCGTCTGATCTTTACGGATATTCACTCGGATGGTTATGATCTGGAGCAGATTGAGCATCTGATGAAATCGGAGAAACCACGCTTATTCTACACGACGCCAACTTTTCATAATCCAACCGGCGTTAACGTTCCAGTAGAACAGCGCAAGCAGTTACCCGAACTTGCAGAACAGTATGGATGTTTTTTACTCGAAGACGATAGCACCTATGATATCTATTTTAAGGAGAAACCTCCTGCACCCATTTTCACCTACGACACCACTGGACACACCCTGTACATCCGCAGTTACAGCAAGTATGTTGCACCCGGGCTACGGATTGCAGCCATAATATGCCGTCAGCGTTTCATGCCAGGACTACAGGCTGTAAAATCACTGACAGATAACGGATCGCCCCTTCTGAACCAGAAGCTTTTTCTCCGTTATTTTCAGTCAGAACGTATGCATCAGCATCTGTCCAAGCTGCGGACCGCCATCCAGCTACGGATGGAAGTGATGGAACAATCTCTGCTGGAAACGGACTGGACGTGGACCCGGCCGGAGGGCGGACTCAACTTTTGGGTAGAGCTTCCTGAGGGCGTGGATACAGGGAGACTGCTTCACCGATGCATGGAACAATCCGTTGCCTTTGTACCCGGAACCGTATTTGATTCTTCGGATCATTCAGCCAGTCGCAAGCTGCGCCTGTCCTTCTCTTATGCACATGAGCAGCAGATTCGGGAAGGTATGAGCAGGCTTATTACGCTGGCTAAAGAAATGTAACGTTTGGTTATAAATCGAAAAAAGCCCGGAAGGTCACATGACCTTCCGGGCTACTATTATGAGCTGGATATGACCTTATCCACCAATCCATATTCGACTGCTTCCGCAGCGGTCAGGAAATAGTCTCGATCCGAGTCCTTCTCGATCCGCTCAATCGTCTGTCCTGTATGGTCGGCTAACAGCTTGTTAAGACGTTGACGGTGTTGAATGATGCGGTTAGCATGAATCAGCATATCGGATGCCTGCCCTCGCGTACCGCCATGTGGCTGATGGATCATGATCTCACTGTTGGGCAGCGCCATACGTTTACCTTTTGTTCCACCTACCAGCAATATCGTACCAAAGCTTGCCGCCATCCCTGTACAGATCGTGGAGATATCCGGCTTCACAAATTGCATCGTGTCATAGATCGAAAATCCTGCGGTCACCGACCCACCAGGGCTGTTGATGTACATCTGGATGTCCTTCTCCGGGTCCTCTGCAGTTAAAAACAATAACTGGGCCACAATGGCATTTGCCATCTGATCCTCAATCTCTCCGGACACCATAATGATCCGGTCTTTGAGCAAACGTGAATAAATATCATAACTCCGCTCTCCGCGAGCTGTCTGTTCCACTACATACGGCACTACATTCATATGTGTCGCCTCCTCGATTTAGGCAACCATGTTGACCGTGTATCCTCCTCCATACGACATCGAGTTCATGCCAGAAGTGGAGTACCCGTACATCATTGGCTGCGTAGATGGAGACGGCAAAGTCTGCTGCAAAATCGTGCCCGCCACAGCCATCGGATCATCAGTCCGATTCAGGCACAGATCAATGATTCGGGCTGTATCCCCATTACGAAATGCCAGCAGATAGCTGCGCAGTTCCTCCCGATTGTCCTCCACTGCGCCTTCCTCATACTGCAATTCAGCGTCCGATTGTTCCAACCTGTGCCTCACTTCAGCTATGGCAGAGCGTGCACGACTTAACGCTGCTTTCACAGCACCTTCTGTCGTATCCAGCATTTCCGCAGTCTCTGCCGCCCTATAACCCATTAATTCACGTAATACATATATCACTCGCTGCCACGGTGGTAGCGTATTTACAAGAAGTTGTACGGCAGACTCCAATTCCTCGAATTGCCTTTCCTCCTCCATCTCGTGCAGGAGCGGCTTCAAGCTATCCAATTTATATGCTAATCTCTCCCGCTGACGTAGGATATCAATCCAACTGTTGCGTGCAATACGAATCATATAAGCTTCCCAGTTTATATCTTTATTCATCCCATAAGTTCCAACTACACTCGACGACAACACTTTGAGACAGGTCTCCTGAACCAGATCCTCCGTGTCTGGAACTGATTTCGTCAGAGATAAACAATACGCATACAACGAACCCATCAGATCGGGTAGTACGGTATGGATGCTTGGGTTCAATTGATTTTTTCTGTCGTTGCCATTGAATTCAAAATCGAATTTTTCTTGTTTACCATCATCATGTGGTCTGTTGATTCTGCAATCCACGGACTTCACAAAGGCCATCTTGGGGGCCCCCCTTTGCTGGTTCCTGATTGATTTTGACTTACACTATGTAAACGAAGAACCCCTTGTAAAGGATACGCTCTTCTGAATTTATTTTTATTACGCTAGTTAAGTTGGGTTACGCATTCGTTTCCAGCTTTAATGTTCCAAGCGGCACCTTCATCCCGGTAAGGGCAATCGTAATACGTTGATCCAGATTATAATTCTGCTGTACATCGACGTCATGAGACATATGTGTAAGATAAGTATGACCTGGCTTCAGTTCCCGCAGCAGTTCCTGCGCCTCACGCATATCGTACACGGAACGTGTTGAGAATTCCGCAAGTTCATGCACAAAGCTTGTTCCAAGCACCAGTAGATCCAATCCGTGCAACGGCTCTTTTTCGGATGGCTTCAGGTCAATGGCGTCTGAACAATACGCCCAGCTATACCCACCCTGATCCAATCGATAGGCGTACGAATACCCGTTATGTCCATGGCAGACTTTCCAGGAATGTACCTTCCAGCCGCCTAGTTCAATACCATCATCCGTTTCCAGAAAGTCCATATGACGACCCAACCAAGGAAACTGTCCCTGAATGGTAGCAATCACTTCGCGTGGTGCATACAAACGCCCCTTTACCTCTAACCAGCGGCACGCATCCGCCCATTCTGGCAATCCTCCAATATGGTCAAAATGGGCATGAGTGATGAGCAGCGTATGCACCATACGCAATCCCTGATCCTCCATCTGTGATCTCCAGTCTGGTCCGCAGTCAATCATGAACTGTTCACCCTC
This sequence comes from Paenibacillus amylolyticus, assembly GCF_047302515.1. Lineage (GTDB taxonomy): Bacteria > Bacillota > Bacilli > Paenibacillales > Paenibacillaceae > Paenibacillus > Paenibacillus amylolyticus_G. Next base: position 4,284,922 of record NZ_CP168019.1, read on the forward strand.
ACCATCCCCACCACCGTCAATCAGAACAGAAGAGCGTTTCCGTTTATTCTCTCCCGTAAGCCTCGCCTCTGTACATACGTCGCAATCACAATACACACGTGGAACGCCCATCGCATCGCCTGTGCCCAGAAATGTTAGCTGATCCAATCCGCATTCCCCCTGAATTAATGATATGTAGATTGTAATCGTCCACCTCCGTTTTTGCAAAAAAAAAAAAGACCATCCCGCTGCAGTTCTCCACTGCAATTCGGGACAGTCTGTGGTCTGACCGTTCACCGTCAGACTTTAATTCCATGCTTCGCTCCATTCGGGAGCGTACGCTTCGTCAGCATGCGGCAACTTTATAAGCGGGTCGCCAACATGAAGAGCAGGCCATATCTTTTGCACAGGCTACGACCGACAGAATCGAGTCACATTAACCCAACGCTGGAATTATACCAGTGCTCGCAGCTTCAATGTCAGTTCCTGACCCGCAGGTACATCCTTAGATTCTGTAATGACCCAGTTCGATGCAAGCCGCTTCGCCAGCACCTCTGCCTGCTCCGGTTTCAACTGTAATCCGGTAACGATTCCTTCACCCACAGTGAAGTCTCTCTCTGGCTGCACCTTAAAGGCCTTCTCCAACCAGATTCCGAGTCCACCACGCGTGTTAAAGGTAATCCGGTAGCCGTCTTTCACTGCTACCTCCAGATTTTCACCATGCTCATCCGCATACGAGAAAAATTCGTTATATCGGTATTCCTCTTCAGACACGGCGTCAAAAGCGGAAATGTCTTTGGCTTGAATGGCTTTTAATATTTCTTCCTCAGGCATCCCCTTACCACGGGCCTGCTCCAGTCGAATTGCTGTACTTTGGGATAATTTGATCTCTGCACTCATCCAATTCACACCTTCCTGCTAGTACTATGTAACAATCATGATTCAGTATACCTCTATTATAACCTTTTGGCAGTAAAAAACCTCCATCTCTACTTCTATTGAAATGAAGGTTTAGTATCCACATGTTCGGTTACCTATTCGATTACATCAGCAATAATCATAATCCAGCAAGCACCTGGTACCACACGCCGCGTTTGGAGTACAACGTACTGCGTACCTCGTCCCATCCACCCAGATAATTGATATCAAATAGTCCTTCTGGCGTTGGGAATGTCGACTCCGTCTGTGCAAATACATCCGGATCTACTGAACGAAAACCATGCTTGGCAAAAATGCGCTGTGCTTCTGGTGTACGCAGATAGGCAACAAAGGCTTCCGCCAGTTCACGATTCCCATGTTTGTCAGCATATTTATTCACCACAACTGCCGGGTTCTCAATCAGGATCGTATTTTTCGGAATGACGATGTCATAATCTACACCTTTGGCGATCCGGGCAAGCAATTCATTTTCATACGTGACGATTACATCACCCACACCATATTCGAATGCCGCCATCGAAGAACGCCCACTCTTGTCCAATGATTCAACGTTACGATGTACCTGTTCGAGAAAAGCCTTGGCTGCGGCAGGATCTTTCTTTCCCTCTTGTTCCTCCGACAGTTTCAATCCAGCACCGTAAATGGCATTAATATCCCATTGTGCGCCCCCGGATGTCTTTGGATTAGGGTAGAGTACCTTCACTCCTGGCTTGGTTAAGTCCTGAAAATCACGAATACCGAGCGGGTTGCCCGCTCTTGTGCCCAGAACAACAATTGAACGGGTGATCATGCCCTCATTAGGGGTCTGTTTCCAATCGGAGCTAACCAGATCGGCTTTGACCAGCTTCTCGATATCACTCTCCATCGCGAGCAAGGCCACATCAGCCTCGAATCCACCAACGATGGCTCTTGCCTGTGTACCCGAAGCTTCGTAGGATTCCTGGAAGTTAATTGTCTGTCCGGTTTTTGCCTTCCACTCCTCTTGGAACTTGGGTAGCAACTCGCCTACAGCGTCTTTCGCTACACTATAAGCACCAATCACCAGCGTATTGGATGAATCGTTACTAGAGGACTCGTTCTGTTCGCTTGACTCCTCCTGCTTGCTGCATCCAGCGGTCATGCAGACGAGCAGAAGCATGAGGGCAACATATAAGAGTATGGCTTTCTTCTTCCTCGTCTGCATGGGCAGCCCCTTTCTTCCACTTGATCTAAATCATCACCGGCATCGGATCTTCCTTCAGTCGGTTCTCAACCACCCAACTGTTGGAGTCATTGAACAGGTATGCACGGTGTACAAGGACGCGGATTTGTTGACCAATTTCCAAGGTCGTTTTCTCCAGGGAACGATAGGTGATTAACTTGTGACCCTGTACTTCCACCTCTACCATCCATTCACTGCCGCGGAAATGAAGATGTTTGACTGTACCTTTTTCCGTAGCAGACAGCATGGTGAACTCGTTTTTCAAACCGATCTCAATGTACTCCGGTCGGATCAGCGCTCGTGTACCTTCACCCTCAACCGCATGTTCGAACCCTTTCAACTGGGAGGCATCCTCCACAACCGTAGATTCCCCGATAAATGTAGCGACAAACGGTGTCTGGGGGTTTTTGTAGATATCCCAAGGTGTGCCCTTCTGTTCCAGACGACCTTGACTGATAATCATAATTTCGTCCGCCACTTCAATCGCTTCATCCTGGTCATGCGTTACAAATATCGAAGTGATTCCTACCCGCTCGATTAGCTCCCGCAACCATGAACGCAGTTCCTGACGGATCTTGGCATCAATAGCCGCGAACGGTTCGTCCAGCAATAACAGCTGTGGCTCCGGGGCGAGTGCTCTGGCAAAAGCAACACGCTGACGCTGCCCACCAGATAACTGATGTGGATAGCGCTGTTCGAAACCTTTTAACCCGGTCAGTTCAACAAGTTCCATCACCCGATCACGGATCTGGGCTTTTGGCGTCTTCTTGACCTTGAGTCCAAAAGCAATATTTTCAAATACCGTCATATGTTTGAACAAGGCATAGTTCTGGAATACAAATCCGATGCCCCGCTCCTGTGGAGGCAGATGGTTCACGACTTTTCCGTGAAAGCGAATCTCACCGGAACCCGGATTCTCCAGACCCGCCAGCATCCGCAGAATGGACGTTTTCCCACCTCCGCTGGGTCCAAGCAGACCGATCAGATGGCCTTTGGCAATATCGAATGAGACATCTTTTACCGCATGAAAATCACCGAAATGTTTGTTCAAATCACGGACTTCTACATGCATATCAATGCACTTCCTTTCGCTTCTTGGCCCATTCCATCATGAGCAGCAGCCCGACGGAGAAGGTGACCAGCACCAATGCCACACCATTTGCGGCAGCTACATTAAAATTCTCAACATCCTGGTACACCAGGGTTGTTGCGGTCTGCGTTTTGTTCATAATATTACCGGATACCACCAGCACTGCACCGAATTCCCCAAGCGAGCGCGCAACCGTCAAGACTAGACCATACACTACCGCCCAGCGGATCGAAGGCCATGTCACACTCCAGAACGTTCTCCAGCCGTATGCGCCAAGTGTAGATGCGGCCTCCTCTTGCTGGGAACCGAGTTCCTGCAGGACAGGCATAACCTCTCTGACCATCAGTGGAAAGGTAACAAATAACGTTGCGATCACCATACCCGGGAAGGCATAGACCACATTGAATCCAATCCCTTCAAAAAAAGCACCCATAATGCTGTTAGGTCCCAACATCAACACAATCATCAAACCGCCAATGACAGGAGATACAGCATAAGGCAGGTCTACAATGCTGTTTAGCAGCCCTTTTATCCGTTCACTCAGCCATCCGGCACGAACCAGATACAGAGCCATCATGATGCCAAACAATGTATTTAACAGGGTGACCACCAGAACCACCAGTCCGGTCATCATCAAGGCATGTAACGCCTCCGGGCGCATCAGCCCTTTCAGGAATCCACCTGCCCCGTCTTCAAATGCACCAATAAAAATGCGTCCAAGCGGGATGATCAGCAGTACAATAAATACCGCAAACGTCAGTCCAATTAAGAGTCGTCTCATCGTCTTCTCCCCCGCATCTGCACCAGATTGATCAGCCAGAGGATCAGGAAGGAGAGCGTCAGGAGCAACACGGATACCGCAGCGGCTCCCGTTGGATTATCACTTTCAATCTCCCCGTAGATAAATACGGAAGCGGTCAGTGTTCTGCCCGGAATGTTACCAGCCACCAGCACGACAGCTCCGAATTCAGCCAGTCCTCTGGAGAAAGCCAACATCCCCCCACTGATCATGCCAGGTGCCATGGACGGCAGAATAACCTGCATGAACGTGCGAGCCTTGGATGCCCCCATCGTGTACGAGGCTTCTTCCTCCGAAGGATCAATTTCTTCCAGCAAAGGCTGCACTGCACGGATAACAAACGGAAACGTGACAAAGGTCATCGCGATAACAATTGCGGGCTGGTGAAATACAATCTCAAATCCCATGGATTCTGCCAGTTTCCCGATGGCACTAACCGGACCCAAAAGCAGCATAATCATCAAGCCGCCCACCGCTGTTGGCAGTGCAAACGGGAGATCAACCAGACTGTTAAGAAACGATCGGCCCACAAAGCGATATCTTGTCAACACCCAGGCGATCATCGTGCCCAAAACCACATTAATCAGCGTGGCAATGACGGCCAGCCGAATGGTCAACAGTACGGCTTTCCACGCGATGGGGTCCATAATGCTCTGAACAAAGTTGCTCCATCCTTCAGAGAAGGAATTGACGTACACACCGATGATTGGAAGTACAATAAGTACGATAAAATATAACAATACGGTACTGCGGAATCCCCAAGTCCATCCCTTATGACGAAGAACGGTATTCATTGCTGCGTTCCCTCCCAGCCTCCGGCTTTAGCTCCGGTCGGCAGTCTTCCTGGCTTTAATACGACATTTTTCCTAAGTTGGATGATATTACTTTAATATTATTCCCATTAGTCTACTTGGTTTTGCTTTTCTGATACTTTACCAGTTTGCAGTGCTAATCGTCAATGCTTTTATTGAATATAATTGGGCCATATCTGAGATCAATTGATAAAATCACTTCAGGTTATTTCTGTCCTCTCCGTTATCATGCATTTCCAATAATCAGCGTTATATGTGGTTTGTTTGGTATGTAGTGGTTAAGGTACAATCGAGGGTATGAAATGAAATCATAAGGAGTGATCTAACATGTTATATACGAAGAATATATCCACTTCCACACGAGACGAAATGAAGGATATCACATGGGATGTAAAGCAGGTTGTCCAGAGTAGCGGCGTACAGAATGGGACGGTGCTCATCTACTGTCCTCATACGACGGCGGGGATTGCCATCAACGAAAATGCAGACCCGGATGTGAAACATGATGTATTACTGCGCCTAGACGAAGTGTACCCTTGGGAGCATCCCGAGTATCGACATGCCGAAGGTAATACAGCCTCTCACCTCAAATCGATCACAACAGGGCCATCACAGACGGTGATTATTCACGAAGGCAGGCTGCTGCTTGGCCGCTGGCAAGGCATTTACTTTTGCGAATTCGATGGACCACGTGAGCGGGAGTATTTTCTCAAAATCATGGAAGGTTAGTTTGGTCCAATAGGCCTGCCACCCACTCGTTCATTTTTGCAAACACAAACAGGCGGTCCACCCTCATTCCGGGTCGGAGCCGCCTGACTTGGTCTGCTGCGTATACTAACTTTCGCGAGACAACGTTATAAAGAATTAAAGTTATGACAAATCACCGCCCTGAAGTGTAGGGGTGCAACAACAGCGCCATTATTGGTCGCCAGGCTGCTGACCCAGATTGCGGCACAGCACTTTGACATGAGACAGCGCAGACGATTCAATCTCCACAAACGTTAAACGGTCCTGAATGTAATAAGAAATGAATCCGTGCATAGCCAAAAATAGCGTACGCGGTACCCTTTGAATATCCTCTTCCGTACAGTTCGCTTCATTCATATACTGCCTTATAATCGATGCAAATAATTCGAAGCAACGTCCCTGTTCGGTACGACAATAAGACAACAGTTCTTCGTCCCTGATCATAAACATAATTTCGTATTGGTAAGGGTTCTCCAGACCAAAGCGAATAAACTCCATCATAATGTGCTCTACCTTGCTCACATCATCACGAACCGGCCTGACCATGGCTTGCAGCAGCAAATGCCCCAGATGATTAAAATCTTCAACCACGATGGCATAGAACAGCTCTGCCTTTTCCTTAAAGTGATAATACAGCGACCCATGACTATAGCCCAGATGCTGGCCGATGCTTCGCATCGAAATGGCGCGGTATCCTTTGGTAATAAAAAGATGCCTCGCCGCCTCCAGTATCCGCTCCCTCGACAACTCCTGTTCGACTGCTCTTCTAGCCATATATTTTATTCCCCTTCAATAAAATAAAGCCGCTGTCCCTCCGTGATCCGGGATTGCCCTTGCGTCAAATCCGTGATCCAGGCTATAAAAGCCTCGGTTTCACTATCCGGCGGAAGACAAGTCAACGTAACCTTATCGGTGAATCCAGTTTCACCTGTACGGACTTCCCGGCTTCTTAACTCATTTTCCACTTTACCCAGCCACGTATAATCCAGTTCAACAAACACTTCACGATGCAGCACGTTGGTAATGGCTTCTCCGGCTTCAATGGCTACTACAGCTCCATCCGTATAAGCACGAATTAACCCGCCAGCTCCAAGCATGATTCCCCCGAAGTATCGCGTAACCACAATTGCCACATTTTTCAATTTCTGATTTTTGATCACTTCAAGAATGGGTTTCCCTGCTGTTCCGCTGGGTTCACCGTCATCGGATTGCTTCTGGATCTCGTCCCGCTCCCCAATCATGTATGCAGAGCAGTTATGAGTTGCATTCCAATGTTTTTTCTTGATCTCATCGATGAAGGCAACAGCCTCTTCCTCTGTCGTGACCGGCATAATATGACCGATAAATCGCGACTTCTTGATTACAATTTCCAGATTGCCCGGTCCTCGAACCGTGCGATAACGTTCAATCATCCTAAATCCAACTTTCTGATCTTTTCCTGAGTCCATTTTACAAGAAAGCAGTTCACCGCGCGAACGCGGACGAACTGCCCTAGTTATCTACATCCGGGAACCCTGCATCTTACACGAACAGTGATTCCCGGTTAGATTTACATTACCTTATTCAACTATATGAGCAAACTAATGAATTATTCGGAAAGTCTCGCTTCGAGCGCTGCTTTCTCTTCTTCAAAGCCTGGTTTGCCCAGCAATGCGAACATATTTTTCTTGTAAGCTTCCACGCCTGGTTGGTCAAATGGATTGACGCCCAGCAGGTAGCCACTGATACCGCATGCTTTTTCAAAGAAGTATACCAGATATCCGAAAGAATATGGAGTCATATCTGGAATGTTCACAATCAGGTTTGGTACTTGACCATCCGTATGTGCAAGCAGTGTTCCTTGGAACGCTTTTTTGTTAACAAAGTCCATAGTTTTTCCTTCAAGGAAGTTCAAACCATCCAGATCGTCCGGATCGGATTTGATTGAGATATGCTCAGCAACTTCAGTAACCTGGATAACAGTTTCGAAGATATTCCGGCTACCTTCCTGAATGAATTGACCCATGGAGTGCAAGTCTGTAGAGAAATCAACGGATGCAGGATAGATCCCTTTGTAGTCTTTACCTTCACTCTCTCCAAACAGTTGTTTCCACCACTCGGACACGAAGTGCAGGGATGGCTCATAGTTTACAAGAATCTCAGTTCCTTTGCCTTTACGATACAATGCGTTACGAACTGCAGCATATTGATATGCTTCATTCTCAGCTACATTCGGGTTGCTGTATTCTTTGGATGCATCAGCCGCACCTTGCATCATTTCTTCGATGCTGATACCCGCTGCTGCGATTGGCAGCAAACCTACAGCTGTCAGAACGGAGTAACGTCCACCTACATCATCCGGGATAATGAAAGATTCGTATCCTTCTGCATTTGCCAGTTCTTTCAATGCACCACGTGCTTTGTCTGTTGTAGCATAGATGCGTTTGCGAGCTTCTTCTTTACCATATTTCTCTTCCAGTGCTGCACGGAAGATACGGAAAGCAATTGCCGGCTCTGTTGTTGTACCGGATTTGGAGATAACGTTGACGGAGAAATCTTTACCTTCAACCAGATCCAGCAAGTGAGTTACATATGTGGAACTGATATTGTTTCCTGCAAAATAGATTTCAGGCGTTTTGCGTTTGTCTTTTGGCAGATTGTTATAGAACGAGTGAGTCAGCATTTCAATCGCTGCACGTGCACCCAGGTATGATCCACCGATACCGATAACGATCAGTACTTCGGAGTCGCTTTGAATTTTGGCAGCCGCTTTTTGAATGCGAGCGAACTCTTCTTTGTCATAAGCCGTTGGCAGGTCAATCCAGCCCAGATAATCGGAGCCTGTTCCTGTTCCGTTGTGAAGCTGCTCGTGAGCCAGACGAATCGGTTCTGCGAAATAATCCACTTCGTGCTGATTTACAAATTGCAATGCCGTGCTATAGTCAAATGTCACTTTTTTTGCCATGATCTCAAAAACCTCCTGATTTCGGTTATAGTGCGTGTTCAAACTTTGTAATCAAAAGCGGACTTTTTGAATAACCTCTTATATTATGTCCGTATTCCATTCTAAACAACTTGCCTTAAGGATACTTCAAATCCACGGGGCTGACAAGCTTGCAGCTCGAACTTTGTCGTTAGAATTCAAGAAGCAAAAAGGGTAAACCGAATCCGCGGGTTGCGGTTCTGCTTACCCTTCTTATGTTATTCCGCCGGGTACGAGCAGACGTAGTCAGTAACGCTGCGTATCTCCAGTTTAAATTTGGATTCGGCAGGCACGTGGAACGTAGCTTGACCTTGAATCTCTTGCCACTCTTCTTCTCCGGGAAGCAATACTTTCAGATCTCCGGACAGAATCTCCATAATTTCACGGGAATCCGTACCGAACTCATAACTGCCTGGAAGCATGATGCCCAGAGTCACTTTGCTGCCATCCCCCAAAATAACCGTTCTGCTGGTTACCTGACCATCATAATAAATGTTGGCCTCTTTCACTACACTGACTTGATCGAATTGTGACATGCGTACCCGCTCCCCTGAAGTTAATTAAAACAAAAGGCAAAACAGATCAGGGCGATAACGAATCACCGCCCGTCTCTGCGGAAATAACTTACTGCCATGGATCAGGACAGCATGACGCCCTCCCAACCATAGCAGCGCTTATGAAGCTATAAGTGCGTGTTCAAAAAGTCAGGTTTTCAGTGCCGAGAAGATGGGATGAAGCTAGAAATGGAGTATTTCGGCTGAATCCCATATTCGACGCTGATGAGGCCGTGAGGCATCCTTCGTAATCAAAAGCAGACTTTTTGAACAACCTCTATTACAGCAATGCTTTTACGCGGCTAACCACGTTTTCCACTGTAAAGCCATATTCTTGGATAACACGGTCGCCAGGCGCGGAAGCACCAAATGTGCTGATTCCGAGAATGTCACCTTGATCTCCAACATATTTCTCCCAGCCCATTGGATAAGCCATTTCAATTGCAAGACGAGCTTTAACATCCGGAAGAAGAACGGACTCTTTGTAAGCTTTGTCTTGTTTCTCGAACAGATCCCAGCTTGGCATGCTGATTACGCGAACTTGGATGCCTTGTTCTGCAAGTGCTGCTTGAGCTTTAACAGCCAATTGCACTTCAGAACCTGTAGCGATGATTTGTGCTACCGCTTTGCCATCTTTTGCATCGGAGACAACATAAGCACCACGTTTCACGTTCTCACGTGAACCTTCAACGGTACCTTCCAGGATCGGCAGGTTTTGACGAGTGAGTACGAGTGCAACCGGGTTGCTCTTGTTCTCAAGCGTGTAAGCCCAAGCAGCCGAAGTTTCATTACCGTCAGCCGGACGAATAACCGTCAGGTTCGGAATGATACGCAGGGATGCCAATTGCTCGATCGGTTCGTGCGTAGGACCGTCTTCACCAACAGCGATACTGTCGTGAGTCAGAACATACGTTACAGGCAATCCCATCAGGGCAGCCAGACGAACAGCCGGACGCAGGTAATCGGTAAATACGAAGAACGTACCTCCGAATACTTTCACACCGCTGTGCAGTGCCATACCGTTCATTGCTCCAGCCATACCGAATTCACGGATACCGAAGTAGATGTTACGGCCGGAGTAATCTTCAGGTGTGAAGTTCTCCAGGTTGTTCAAGTGAGTCATTGTGGAGCTTTCCAAGTCAGCAGATCCACCTGTCAGTTGTGGCACGTTGTGCGCCAGACCGTTCAGAGCGTTACCGGATGCTACACGAGTGGAAAGCGCTTTGTCTGTTGCTGCATATTTAGGAAGATCACGGTCCCAACCTTCTGGAAGGTCGCCATTAATCGCTGTTTCGAATTGAGCTGCCAGCTCAGGGAAAGCTTTTTTGTACTCGGCAAATTTCTCGTCCCAAGCTTTGTTAGCAGAGATACCACGATCTTTCACTTGTGCAAAGTGATCGCGAACTTCAGCTGGTACGTGGAAGTTTTCTTCGTAAACCCATTTGTAATACTCTTTCGTCAATTTGGCTTCGTCTGCACCCAGTGGAGATCCGTGAGTACCGCCGTGGCCGCCTTTACCTTGTTTGTTCGGGCTACCATAACCGATAACCGTTTTAACTTCGATCAGTGTAGGACGCAGTGTATCTGCTTGACCTTCCTGAATTGCCTTTTCGATTGCAGGCAGATCGTTACCATCTTCAACGCGCAGCACTTGCCAGCCATAAGCTTCAAAACGCTTCGCGATGCTCTCGGAAGAAGACAGATCCAATTTACCATCCAACGTGATGTCATTGGAGTCGAACAACATGATCAGTTTGCCCAGGTGCAAACGTCCAGCCAGGGAAGCTGATTCATGAGATACGCCTTCCATCAAGTCGCCATCACCACAGATTGCGTAAGTGTAGTGGTCAACTACGTTGAATTTGTCTTTATTGTATGTTGCGCCCAGTTGAGCTTCAGCCATCGCCATACCTACAGCCATTGCAATACCTTGACCCAGTGGGCCGGTTGTTGCATCAACACCTGCAGTATGTCCGAATTCCGGGTGACCCGGAGTTTTGCTTCCCCATTGACGGAACTGTTTCAGTTCTTCCATTGGAAGATCATATCCGCTCAGGTGCAGCAAGCTGTACAACAACATGGAGCCATGTCCTGCAGACAGGACAAAACGGTCCCGGTTAACCCAAGTTGGGTGGTCCGGGTTATGAGTCATCGTTTTTGCAAAAAGTTGGTACCCCATTGGAGCGGAGCCCATAGGCATACCCGGATGTCCGGAATTTGCCTTCTCAATTGCATCAATCGCCAAAGTACGTACGGTAGTAATCGACAGGTTGTCGATTGTAGTGTTCTCTTCCTTTTGAATCGCTTCGTTCTTGTCAGTCATGGTTTGTCCTCCTCATGTCTTTAGATAAGTCGGGTACGCAAGCGAATCCCTCTCATCATACAAGCAAACCGAATTTCACAATAAGTGAATCCGCTTGAGTGTTTCATTTTGACTTATTCACTTTTGTATTGTATCACTTGGCGTGAAGCTTTTCCATAACCTTCTTATAGAAGTTCATGAAAAATCGGTTGTTTGTGATGAATAATCCTTGGCCTATCAAGCAAAAATCGTACTGTACAAGGTACAAAATTCCAAAAGCAGACTTAAGGAGCCTCACAAATCCATCGCATGAAGTATAACCTTTAACCTGAAAACCATGCATTTTTTAGATATTCATCCTCAATTCACATATAATGTTCCTGAATATGGATTCGAAAGTATATAGGAGGTCGCGATCATGCCAGATCCTGCTGCTCACCCATCAACATCGGTAAAACACTCATTACCCTGGATATCCGGTATTTTAACGGGAATTCTCTCGGGAGTTGTACTGGGATTTTTCCTTAAATTGATTCAGGCCTACACAGGTGAACAAGTATATACCCTGCTGCTGAATATTGATTTTGTGCCTGGTCTTCCGCCAACCTTACCCGAAATCATTGAATTTTCTCTGCATCTCATCGTGTCCGTTGTCATCGGCATCTTCTATCTACTGTGGGTACGTCATTCAGGCCGCCCTATGATCAAAGGAATTCCACTTGGTGCAGTCTCGTCCCTGCTCTTTATCCCACTCTCTCAATTGTCATCACGTGTGCCAGACCTGTACGATGTGTCCGCCATCCTCTACTGGATTGTAGGACATCTGCTATTCGGTATTGTGCTTGGCTTGTGCGGAAAGTATGTATATACAAAAAAAGCGACTCCCGCTTCGTAAACGAATTGGGGTCGCCTTTTTATTAGTCTCTTACGTGGTTCCGAATCAACCTTGCACAGTATTAAAGCGTGAGCTTAAAATACAACGGTTTTATTTTCGTGAACAAGAACACGGTCTTCGACATGCCATTTCACGGCACGTGCGAGCACAACACGCTCAATGGTACGTCCAATACGCTTCAGCTCAGTTACATCGTCCCCGTGGCTTACACGCTGCACGTCCTGTTCAATAATCGGACCGCCATCCAGTTCTTCCGTAACATAGTGCGCTGTCGCACCGATGATTTTAACACCACGGTTGTACGCCTGCGCATACGGTTTACCACCAACAAAGGCTGGCAGGAACGAATGGTGAATATTAATGATTCGATTGCGGTAATGCTCAATGAACATGGGAGAGATGATTTGCATGTAACGAGCCAGAATGATCACATCCACATCGTTGCCGATGACGTCCAGTTGGCGCTGTTCCGCTTCTTTCTTCGTATCTGCTGTAACTGGGATATGATGATATGGAATGCCAAATGATTCTACATAGTCCTTCATGTCCAGATGGTTACTGACCACAAGCGCAATATCGGCATCCAGGTCGCCTGCCTGCCATTGCCACAACAATTCAACCAGACAGTGATCTTCTTTGGATACAAAGATAGCCAGTTTCTTCTTGCGGCTAACCGCAGATAACGTCCATTCCATCTGGAAACGGCTTGCTACTTCTGCAAAATCAGCTTCCAGTTTCGGCAAATTGACCAACAATTGCGAAAGATCAAACTCAATTCGCATAAAGAACATGCCGCCAGCAGGGTCCATTGTATACTGGTCCGACTGAACAATGTTTGCACCATGCTGGTGCAGGAAGTGAGAAACGGCAGCTACAATTCCTGGACCATCCGGACAGGAAATAAGCATGCGCGCACGATCGGCGCGGTTTTTAGAATCAGGGCGTACTTGTTTAGCGTGGATCTCCATCGGGTTATTCTTCCTCCTTCAATTAATCCATGACCTGCGGGATTAACCCGCAAGCCATGCAATCAAGCGATGATTCAGTTGTTCTTCATTCAAATGCGGGAACAAAGCAGCTTCAGTCACCATGTCATAGAGGCGTTCCAGCGGTTCGCGCGGATCTGCCTTTTTGGCTTTGGCATCATTCTTGAGCAACGTCCACACATCCAGAATATACGAACGAGACTCAATCTCTTTACCTTTGAAAAAGTGTTGCAACTGTTCTACTTCTGTCAGGAAATCCTGGCCGAATCGACCGGCAACATCCCCACGAAGCAGGGCAATCTCCACCTCATACATTGGACGCTGTGTCTTGGCCTCTTTACCAATCCAAGGTGTCTCCAGAATAAATGGACGTCCTTGAAGCTTCTCATGGTTGACGATGCGGTTAATCGCTTCAAACCCGATCCAGCCAGAGCCAATTGGTGTATGACGGTCCTTGTGCGCACCCACAGCATTCTTACTATCATTAATATGCATTACGGCAATGCGGTCAAGTCCTACCGTACGATCGAATTGTTCCAGTACACCGTCAAAATCATTAACGATATCATATCCGGCATCATGAATGTGGCATGTATCCATACACACAGTCAGGCGCTCGTTATACGTTACTTTCTCAATGATCTGGGCGATCTCTTCGAAACTGCGCCCCATCTCCGTACCTTTGCCAGCCATGGTCTCCAGAGCGATGTTCACATCCGTGTCTTTCACACCCTCCAGCACTTCATTCAATCCTTCTGCGATCCGTCCGATCCCATAGTGGGCATCTTTGTCTGTAAATGCGCCGGGATGTAATACGATGTTCTTCACACCAATGGCATGTGTCCGACGAATCTCTTCCTGAAGGAAATCTACAGCCAGTCTAAACGTATTATCTTTGTATGAGCCAAGATTAACAATGTAAGGTGCATGGACAACGATATCTTCCATTCCACCCTCTTGCATGGCAACCTTGCCTTCTTCAATATACATGGACTCAATTGGCTTGCGACGTGTATTCTGTGGTGCACCCGTATATATCATAAACGAACTGGAACCGTACGAGGACGCTTCCTTCGTTGCACTCAATAATCCCTTGTCCGAAAAGGACACGTGGGAGCCGATTTTCAGCATTATTGATCCCCCTTATTCTGAATTATCCCTTATTCTAACGCGATTATCGAAATAAATCTAGAAATGCGCTATAATTCGGGATAGAGGCTATTTTTGACAGCTAATATGTGGAACATGGGTAGACTGAATCCGTCTTTCCGTGAAAATCAATGAACCGAGGTGACTCCGCAATGATTTTCGACTCCTACGCGATGATACTTAACAGCTATTCCCCCAGCAATTGGTTTATGAATACGATCGCATTCTGGACTTTTTTATTGCTAGGCAGCATGTGTATCGGTGGATTTTTTATGATGCGCAAGTTTTTGAAAGTGCTACCAAAAGCAGACGGAAAGTCCAAACTGGATTGGCAGAATTATTGGGTTGAAGCCAGCCGTCACTTATGGACAGATGAAGCCAAATCTTTTTTGGATCAACTAGTGGAGCCTGTGCCCGGGCCATTTCGTGACATCGCCAAACATTCCATTGCTGCAGAGATCGGTAAGATTGCAGTTGAAGACAATGCCACGGAAGTATCGAGAGATCATTGCATCAAAGGATACATTATTGCCACACCGAAGCGGGATAATAAGTTTTTGGTAAAATTTTTGGAGAAAAACAAAATCGATTATTCCCCTTATCAACATTTGATTAAATAAAATAAAAGATGAGTTAAGTGGCATATAGATTTGGTTAATTAGATACAGATATGCTCCGTCAGGTAAGTTGTTCCCAACAGGCAGTGCTTACCGTACGGGGCTGTTTGTCGATCCAACAGTATATATCAGCGCAGTGAAAATACAGAGAGGATGTTTGATATGAAAATTGCCATTTGTGGAGGTACCGGATTTGTGGGAGGAGCACTTGTAGATTACTGGCTGCAAGCCGGGCACCATGTGAAAGTTATTACACGAAAACTGCCTGACTTGCATAATCCAAGTAAAAATCTTACATATATATCGTGGGAACAAGTCGAAGAACACCCTCACTTGCTGGAAGGTATGGACGCTCTCGTTAACCTTGCCGGAGAAACGCTGAATCAACGTTGGACAACCAAGGCGAAGCTGGAAATTGTTGAATCCAGAGTCACGACCGTAGCGCGGGTAGCCCGATTGGTGGAATCCCTGGAACAAAAGCCGGAAGTGGTCGTTCAGGCTTCTGCCATGGCCATCTATGGAACCTCTCCTAACGAAACCTTTGACGAGAGCAGTCCGCAAAAATCAATGAATTTCCCGTCCCGGGTCTCGGAACAATGGGAAGTTGCTGCAGATGCAATCAAAAATGTAAGACTCGTTAAAATCCGGGTGAGTTTGGTGCTTGGACATAAAAGAGGTGCTTTTCCTTTGATGAAACTTCCTTATATGCTGGGTGTTGGTGGCAAGATCGGCAGTGGCAAGCAATGGACTAGCTGGATTCACATTATGGATATCGTAAGACTCATTGATTTTAGCATTCAAAATAAACAAGTGTCAGGTCCGGTCAATGCTTCCTCACCAAATCCTGTTACCAATGATGAATTCGGTCGTACGGTCGGTAAAGTGTATCATCGTCCTCACTGGTTCCCCGTACCCAGCTTCCTGATTAAAACCTTGGTCGGAGAACTATCCGTTGTTGTGCTTCAAGGGCAGAGAGTCATTCCGCAAAAAGCTCTCGACCACGGTTTCCAATTCACCTTCCCTACCTTGACGCAGGCACTTGAAGATTTGAAGCACCGTGGCTTATCCGACTGATTGAACCGCGGGATTGAACCGTTGCTTATCCAACCGACCGATAGGTATAGACGGAATCCGCAAGCGTAAATGTATATCCGTCTTCCAGCGGATATTCCTTGTAAGGAGCAAGAATATTGCCCTGAAGAATAGTTCCGTTGACGGAACCCAAATCCTTAATCACATAGCCCGATTTGTTCCGGCTCAATTCCACATGAGCACGGGACACGCCGGTCGCTGTGTCCACCCACTGAACCATGTCTGCTGATCTTCCGATGACAAAAGATGCTCCTTGCACATCCATTCGTTCATGTTGGTCACCGGTGCCAGATCTTCGTTCAAGATAATAAGACGCCATCACCGGGCCTGCCCCTGTAACATTACCTCCACTCAGATTCTGCAAATTCACGGTTGCCTCCGCAACTGCATCCTGTCGAATTAGCTCTGAAGTTGAAGCTACCGATTCCACATGGCGCTGAACGAACGGTGGTTCGGAGTGTTCAGGTGTCATATGCAAATTTTGAAAACGGGAATACTCGCTACCACCTTCTGAGGCGGATGCAACCATTTGGTTTATGCGTTCCTCTTTCCTATCAGCTGTATTCCAGCGCCAACTTTCCTGAAATTGTTCCTCTTCATCTTCCGTTTGCTTGCCTTTGTTCTTACCTAAATTGAATGAAAAAGAACGCTTATTCTCTGCTTTATTCTGAGGGTTTGCCTTGCGCTTCCACGTCCATCCTGCTACACCAAACAAGCCAAGGCTTAGTACCATGCACAGGATCATCTGTGTCTGTCCCGGTTGCTCCATGTAAATAAATCTCCATACCAATGCCATGGCAACCATACAGCCCAATATGATATAAGTTACTTTGGAAGATCCGGGCTTTTCCTCCACTTCCATATCAACACGCTCTAACGAATCATACGAGTTACTTCGTCCCTGATCCATGCTGTTTGAGCTCTCTAATGGAAATTGCTCAGGTGAGCGCCTGCCTGGAAAGGTTCGAGATCTCACAGGAATGTCTTCAACCTCAGATTCACTCGTTTTCTGCGGCTGACGGAAATTTAGTTGCGGCCCCACAGCAGCATTTTGAACGGGAGCACCGGGTTGATATGGCCAAGAAGTACCAGTGGCTAGCCTGCTATCTCGCTCAGAAATCGACGAATGAAGATCACCTCTTGGATCATCGACGGTTTCCGACTTTCTGGACGAGAGAAATGCTGCGCCTCCTCCATTCTCTTGCTCGTCAGCGTATAATTCCAGCAGAAGCTCTCGCAACTGTCCGATATCCCAGCGTTCGTTGTCACATAACTGCAGAACACGCTGAATGCCTTCTCCCTGCAGTTCCTGTACATGTGCCATCAGCCTGATCACCAGCTCACGGAATTGCTGAGGTGTTGGATCAACTTCGACCGTATCCATGATTGGTACATATACCATCCCAAGTTCACCCTGTTCAAATGAACCGTTAATGAATAAGTACTCTTCCTGGATCAATAATTTACGGGGCTCCAACATATACTGTCGGCATTCCGTGCAGGCATCAGCTAGTTGGAACAACAAACCATACAGAACACGTAATTTGATTTTGCTTGACTTTAACATCTGGGATAACATCTTGTACCCTGATATGTCGTACTGCAAAGTTACATTTCGATCGACTTCCCGAATATGAACAGGAAGAAGTCGCGGAATCTGATTGGAGGACAACATCCCCATCTGTACCCGGCTCAATTCCTCCATTCGTAACCCGTCCTCTTTCTCCAAAACCATGAACGCTCCGCCGTTACGAATAAAATCTCTCGTTAATCCATACATGCCAATCCTCTCTTTCCATTGTTATTCTCAAATTTCTCTACTTCTTCACTTAAGGGAAAAGTCCTGAGACAAGCACCGTGATAAATCCAGGTAACACCGCCAGCATAAACGGAAACTTCAATGTCTTCTCTTTGTTTACCAGCTTGAGCGAACCGAGCATGAAAAAACCTGCAAGACTACCTGCCATGCCTCGAATTCGTTTCGCTGAATCTTTACGGAATAGAAGTATCACTAAACCAATAGCGCCCGCGTACAAAACGGAGTAAATAATGACATGAATGCCAAAAGCAAGTCCCGTCCATGCGCCAATCCCACCAAACAATTTCACATCTCCTGCCCCTACGGCTCCAATCGCATACATCAGAAACAACATGCCAAAACCTGCTGCAAATCCAGCGGCTGAGAACAAGAAACCATCCCAGCCTCCCCATATGATATGGGCCAATACGCCTGCAACAGTCACGGGTAAAGTCAATCGATTTGGAATTTTCATTGAACGAATATCTGTAATAAAAGCTGCAATGACGTATATGCCACAGGCAATGTAAAACCACTCCACCTCCATCATCCCCTTCCTTATTTTCTGGAGGCCACGGTAAATGTAGTCTCCGTCTTGGCACCTTCTCCTGTCTCGACAACAAAACTCCATGTTCCTTCTGTTGTCCGAGTACCAACAAACCAGTTCCATTCAATAATTCCATTCTCATCTGCGGTGGCCCAGCCAATGTGCTTCGCAGAACTTTCACCTGACTTGTAAAATATCGTTAAGTTGGCTGTCGCTCCTGGTTCTACCTTCACCTTAATCGTTGCATTGTTGCCTATGTAAGCCGGGTCAGGCTTCGATAGTACCGTTGCTGAACCCGCAGTATCCCCGTCTCCTCCACTACCATCCGATCCTTCTCCAGTATCACCAATCCATACCCGTTCTGCCGCAGCAGCCTGAATCCGTAGCGGTTTACTGAGAAAGGGGACTTTTACCGGCAATTCATAACTCAGTTCAAGTCGGAAATATGGATTTGTTTTGTTTTTGAGATCTGGTATCGAAATACCATTCACATGAACACGTTCCATATTAAGCAGCGTTGGCTCGATAAATGGTTGAAGCAGCGGTTTTACCGTGGGATCAAGTACGGTTTCCAAGACGGTTGTTTTGATCTCCTGTAGTGGCTGTTCACCACTGGCCGCTGCTGAACGTACCCAATCACTTAATGGCTCGGGTAGAGAAGAAGCATAACCTTCTGCCCATTCCGTCAGTGATAACTCTGGTATCTTCCAACCCCCTCCTGAACCTTCTCCGCCAGCAGAATCAGAAGGTGTGAATGCAAGGGAAACGGGATATATTTTCGTTGATAACTGCTTTACTGCTTCCCCTGCCGTGCTCTGTAGCGCTGTGGAGATTAGAGTCATTTGCACTATGAAGATGAGAAACATGATAAAGAATAGAAAGACAGGTAACACCAGTGAAGCTTCCAGAACCATGCTACCCTGTTCCTTTTTCGGAGAACATATCTGCTTTTTGAGAGACTTCAAACGCTGCAATCTGATTATTCTTGTTAAACGAATCTGCTTTTGTGCGCTTTCTTTTTCATAATGTTGCTGCTTATCCATAATCCCTCCACCGAAACGATCCTGATCATTCAATAGGAATAATCCGCCTTCCGCTCAATGAAAAATCGTCCATCTTCAACTTGGTCCGCACTACCCATAACTGCACCTATGCTTCTAACCACCCCTGGTAAAAACCACAACTTGATGCTACTACGCATGTTACCCGAAGCATACGTCTGTTTCTCATCCGGGTTCACACCGGTATTTAATCGGATCAGAGCCAGCATTCTGGACATTTTTCGTTCATTGTTGCTATGCATCAGGAGGAACAATCGGAGATGGTCCCTGTACGTCAGTTTGACTTTGATATACTTGGACAACTCCACACTGCCCTCTTTTGCTAGTTTCACCATATCCGCAATGGCGTTTGTAATTCCGTATAAGATCGCCGCCGATAATACCAGCAGTGGGTTCCCAAGCTTGCTGTGCTCAATTAACCCTTCTGCCGTCCGAATAGCCAGCCGCATCCCAAATATCTCCGCATATGCCGCAGCGATGTTACCCGAAGGATTATGAAACCCGTAAACGATATACTCCAGTTCCTGATTCTCCAGTTTGAAAACATCACCAGCATCTCCACCACCTTCAGTCCAAGTAAATAACTGACCAAAATCCATGGAGTTGAAATAGGCTAAAGCATATTCATTCTGAAATAATTCGTCGCCAAGACTGTCCAGCAGACCGGACATCCCGCCAAACAAACTGTCCATCCCCTTCATGGCATCGCCACCAGAGTCATAGGGATCTCCAGCAATCTCTGCCTTTTTGGCTTCCTCACGACTAGCCTCGTTAAAAGAAATGTTAGCGTTGTAATATTCCTCCAACTGTTTGAAAGCGTCCATGGAACCGGAACTTCCATTCTGAATCTGCGACAAGATTCGTTTGACTTCCTTCAATTTCCCTTTGGATTCTTTGTCATTCGCTTTGCGCTGGGCATCCGACCCACGACCACTCTCCAGCTGTTGCTTACTTTGGAGGATGAGATTGGCAGGACCGCTACGTACATAAGTGTCCATATATCGTTCCGTAACCTGACTTGCCTGTCTAACCGCCGGTTTAATCGGAACCCCACTCATGGCCGTGACACTGCGAAGCTGTGTATTCAGTTCCATGTTGTCTCTTCTGACGTTAGAGAAATCCGAATTCTGAGAAACAACCCGTGTCTTCAACTGATCAAATAGGCTGTCTGCCCTCACAAGCTCCGAGGCGAGGGAACGTGTGCTTTTAGCTTCACTGCCTGATCCAGCAGATGCAGGACTCGTCCCAGGCAGATTCGAGTTGCCTACGTTGTCATAGCTCGCATTCTGCGAACGGTTCTCCCCCTCCGCGATCACACGTTTCATTTCCTCATTAATCTTGCGTGCTTCTTCGATTTTGGACTGTGCTTCCTCCAACTTCGTTTGATGGGCCTGTAACGCGGGCTGTATGATCATGCTGATGCCTGTCACCACATTACCAACACCAGTCCGATAACGAGCCAGTTCCAATATGTATTGTTGCTCTCTGAACGGCAGTCCCTCATCCGCCTGTTTCTTGTTCAGATAATCTGCATAACGTGCTGCTGCCTCGGCAGCTGTCTCAGGTGTTTCTTCCAACATTTCTTCATAGATGGCTTGTGAAGGCGGGTCCATGATCAACTTCGGAAGATTCTTCAGTTTTTCCGCGGATTCCGTCTGATTGGCAATGGCTTCATCCAGTAATTCTTCACGTTTGTCATATAACTTCTGTAATTTTTTCAGCAAGTCTACCGTGTGTGCAGCTTCCTTCATCTCGTCTGATATCGGTTTGAACCGATTGATCACTTCAAGGGTAAAATCAACCGGAGCCCGATACTTAATATCCTCCTGAATCTGGCGATTAAATATATCGTATCTGCCCAGTTCACGCTCCATGCTCAGCGAAGTTGTATCCCACTGGATATCCAGAATGGGGAATCCATCTTTTACAGCTGAAGGCTTCACGCTATCATTCAACACTTTAGCCATAATTGCATCCCCACTGCTGTCCCCATACCCGAATAAACCATACTCCCGGAGTGATGTGTCATAGGCTGACATGACGGACCTCATCGCAGCATGAGTCATGCGTTCGGTCTGCACCTTGAATGCCGCTATACGAGCGTAATCAATAAATATTGCTACAAACATATAAACTCCGGCCAATATTAATATTAAAAAAAGGGTTACGGCTCCCGACTCAGCGTCTTTTTTTCTAAACAGCTCCGCCCTCCTCCTTTTCTCACTTTTTGCTTTTGCCAAAATGCTGCACAACCTGTCCGGCTTCTGTTGCTGTACTGGTCGCCGCACCGTCTTTTCCTTTAAACTTGGCTGCGTAATACCGGATTAAATCTACCGTTCGAATGAACTCAACCGGTTCAACAACTGCGGACGATCCTTGAGTGAGGACACGGTTACCTGAATCGAACAAAAAAGAAGGAAGAGGCAAAGAAATTACTTGTTCCAGCTTGGTTGTTACTTTCCGCTGAATCAGAGAATTCTGATACTCAATCGTTCCTTTCATAGCTGAGGGCATATGTTGCACCGCTTGTGCTAATTTCTGTTCCGAGAGATTGCCGCCTTCACCAGCAGGTATAGAAACGCTAACCTGATTATCCACTCCCGCCCAGCCAAACAGCGCTCCAAGCATACGATCGTCCGTCAGTCTCCAGTACAGATTGTCATGTTCTCCAACAACAAATTCACCTGTCATCGCCTGCTTATGGCTGTTGTCCCAGCTATATGCTGCACGTTCGGAAGCTGCATAAGCATGTTGATTCAGGAATGTCTTTTGATACATGTACATGGTAAAGAAGAGCAACAACACAAGAATAAACAGCACGACAGGAAAGATCAGGGAGGCTTCAACGGTGAAGCTCCCTTCTTCCTTTTTGAACTTGTTATTCGAAGAATTCATTACTTTTATTACTCACATTAGTTAACAGTCTTTCTACCAATTTTTTAATTTGGTCTTTAAAAATCAAAGCAATAATGATAATAACCCCGATAATCAGAATCAGCTCCAACGTGCCGAGTCCGTCCTCTTCCTTCCAAAATGCGTTTACCTTGTTCTTCAATACTTCCATCATCCCAATTCCTCCTACATATTCATCATCATAAAAGCAGGTGCCCCGATCATGACCACAATCGTAAAAAAGATCAGTACCATCGGAAACACCAGTTTGGAAGAAGCCTGTTCTCCCTTCGCCCGACTGACAGCCTTACGTTTCTCCCACAACACATGTGACAGATCCCGCAGCGCCAATACAAAGTCACCTCCCCCACGTCGGAAATTCAGCAGCACCGTCGTCGTAAAAATCGTCACTTCCTGTACACCGCAGCGGCGACTGAACTGTTCAAATGATTGTTGAAACGAGTAACCATTATTCCAATCTCCCACCGTCTTTCTGAGTTCGTTGTACAGCGGATGATTCCGTTCCCCCTGGCTTGTCACACAGTGAACGATGGCACGTTGCACGGTCTCCCCTGCGCCAACCAGCAGTACAATTCGGTTCAGAAGCTCAGGCAGTTCCATAAGAATATCCTGGTCTCTTCGCTGCACCTTTGTATTGAGGTCTTTGTAGAGCGCAAAAGGCAACGCTGCACCAAGCGCAAGCCCACCTACCATACCTCCGATGCCCATATCTCCAACCAGTGATAACAGGCAGCCCACCAGCAACATGAGCCATGTATAGGTCAACATTTCAGCGCAATACAGCATCGTTTTCTCTCCACTGTGCTGTATGCCATACATTTTCTGAATGGCATGTTGCATTCGAAACATGAGCACTGGCAATCTGCGTCCAATCTCAAACTTGTCCAATATAAACAGGAAGGGACCATGCAATTTTTTCAGTCGTAATCCTTCCATATCCAGCCTGCGCAGATGCCGGTAGGTCTGCCCCCGGGTTCGATCCAGCACCAGCCATCCCGCTCCGAGCATCCCTGCGACTATAACGGGAAGCAGCATCGTTTCAGCTCCTTATACTTTGATATCCATAATGCGATTAATCCACAGATAACAGCAGGCGAGTACTAGCAATGCACCACTAGAAATGAGGTACCCCATCCCGCTATATAACGGCTCCATAAAGTCCTTGGCGGTCAGATTGAGGAATATCAGAAAAATAAATGGAGCGGCAAACATCACCTTTGATTCGAACTTTTTCTGCGATACCGCGACCATAATATCCTGCTGAATGTCCAGCTTCTCACCAATTACCGCAGAGGTACGACGCACAACTTCAACCAGATCCCCGCCAGTTCGTTTACACGTAATGAACACATCTGCAAAATTCGTAATATCCTCAATCTGAGCCCGATCCGAAAAATCCTGTAGTGCCTCTTCGATTGGTTGTCCATACTCCATCCGTGTCCGCAATATCGTGAACTCACGAATCAGATCGGTATCCGCTTCCGGGTTCAACATTCGCAGATCCTCCACGGATTCCTTGAATCCATTTTCCACCGATTTTCCTGCGGCCAGTGCCGAAGATAATGCATATAACGCTTGCTTAAAATGTAAACTGAGTGTCATTCTTTTTCGTTCCAACAGCACTTTAGTCCAATGTTTTGGTACCCATATGCAACCCGCAGCCAGGATCGCTCCAGCCAACCAGTGATGGTAGAACAGAATTCCGATGCCAAAAAACAGCAGACTACTAATCAGCATACAGACCATTCGTTGTCTCCGGGAAAGCGTATATACGGTGTAATCCGTCAACATCTGTCTGGCTTCACCCAACAGTAATCACCTTCCAATGACTTTAATTCACGTTGTTATATGATGAATCTGATTCAACACTATATTGTTCTATGTATTCATCCAGCCATTTCCCGAGCCCAGCCATCTGAATTTTATCCACCTGATTCAACTTTCCAACCTGTACTAACCCGCCAATAATTTTGCCTTCACGCTCTTCTTGTTCCTGGAAACGAAACAGTGGATTCAGCATAACCTCACCGTCCTGCATGCCAATCACTTCACTAATCTCTGTCACCCGCCGGGAGCGGTCTCGTAGCCGGGACAGATGTACAAAAATATCGATTGCTGAACTAATCTGCTGCCTTACAACCGCAATAGGAAGATCTGCACCACTGAGCACCATCGTTTCGAGTCTACTGATCATGTCCGAGATAGTATTGGCGTGCCCAGTTGATAAGCTTCCATCATGGCCAGTGTTCATGGCCTGTAACATATCCAGCGCTTCTGCGCCCCTCACTTCCCCAATCACAATCCGGTTCGGACGCATCCGTAAGGAAGATTTGATCAGATCCCGAATAGATATCTGTCCCTTGCCTTCGGTGTTTGCATTCCGCGTTTCCAGTGATACCAGATTGGGTACCGTAACAATCTGTAACTCAGCCGAATCCTCAATGGTAATAATCCGCTCATCGGCAGGGATGAACTGTGATAATGCGTTCAGAAAGGTCGTTTTTCCCGATCCGGTCCCACCTCCAATGAAGATGTTGTATTTGCTCCGTACCAACTGCTGCAATAATTCTGCCGCTTCTTCATGCAGGGCTCCCTTTTCAATCAGATCGGACATCTTCATCGGTTCACTGGGAAATTTACGAATCGTCATCGTGGGTCCTTTCAAAGCAATAGGAGGCAACACGATATTGACCCGCGAACCATCCTTTAAACGGGCATCTACGATTGGAGAAGACTCATTCACAATCCGGTTTACCCCGGACACAATCATCTGGATGATATCCTCGAGCCGTTCCCTGGACTCAAATTCAAGGGTGATCTGGCTGACTTCACCTTCCTGCTCCACAAAAATCTCCTTGTGACTATTGATCATAATTTCCGTAATATCGGGATGATCCACAAGTGGCTGCAAAATATCCAATCCACGAAACGAGTCAAACAATCGCTGTACCAGCGTGTGACGCTCTCCTGAGGTCAGATCATCCAGCTTCGGGTCAGTGAGAACTTTGCGTTCTATCCCCTGCCACAGTTCATCATCTCCTGCGGAAGAGGTTAAATCGAGGCCAGCCCTGACTTCCCTGCGCATCATCTGAAACTGTTCTTCACGATCCAGTATCCTATTGGATGAATCCGTCATAGTGCCCACCAATCCTGCTTCTGAATTCGTCCTGTCTGCTTCAATTCTTCTTCACCATCTTGTACCAGCATGGCACATAATCTCTTCACTTCACGTTGGAAGATCGGAGAACTAAGCATGACTTCCTCCTGACTGAGTTGCTTCCAAGAAGGGATATAGGGCAACACTGCATCCAGATGCAGATCAGGGCGTGGAAGTGCATTGACGACATTGTCCCGATATTTGTTAACCACAAAGCGTGAACGCTCGAGCATACTTTCGTACAAATCTGGCTTCGTACGCTCGGCATGCTGTAACCATTGTCCCCATCGATGCATGGCAGATATATCATCCTCGACCAACCAGACAAATGCATCTGCTGCATCCAGAACCCCTTCACTGCGCCCATCCCAACCGGAATCCCCATCCAGAATCAACACGTCATATTGTCCACAATCCGTTAAATAACGAAGCAGATTCGACGTATCCTCACGAGTCATTTGCAACAGTTCTTTCCGATTCGATAATGGCCAGAACACATCGGATTTCAGCGCTTCATGCCGGACCACATATCCATCTACGCCCTTCGATTGTATCTGTAACTGCTTACCGGATTCCTTCCTGCCCACCTTCAGATCGTATAACAGGCGGGACAGTCCCGTCTCCGCATCCGGGTGACGCTGCCCACTTCTAGTTAGTCCCTTTTCCAGAAACGGGAGCGTACTGTCCAGCGTCTCCAGATTCAGATAAAGAACAGCATATCCTGCAAGTCCCAGTTGCTTGGCCATATGGAGGGCCACTGCCGTTTTGCCACTTCCACCCGAAGCGGATACTACACCGATGGAGAGAGTCTCTTGCCCCGGGTGGTGAACCTTCTTACGGCGTGGCTGCCGGCAAGCATGCATCACAGCATCCAGCAAAGCAGGCAAGGGTTGATATTTCATCAGCCGCTTGGCCTCATCTACCTCTTCCATCCCTTCACTAAGCATTAGCCAAGGTACACCTGATACTTCTCCCCCGTTGTTCAGCCAGTCATTCAGAAATTCCTGTTCCGCAATAATCAGATCCGGTAATTCCCGACCCTCTTGCTCATTCATGTGATCCTTGAACGAATCCCATTGGGAGAATGCCGTGAAACGCACATGCAGACCAGACGAATTTCCCTGTACATAATCAAGCCAGGCGCTAATGTAATCTCTATCCTTTGAAACCAGAACAACCTTCAGTACAATCAATTTTTCCTTCCCTCCCTGTCAAAAAGCACAAAAAAGCACCGTCCAATAACCGCATGAATATGCAGTATATGGACGGTGCTTCCGTCACGTGCTATGAATGTATGGATAATATAGCATACAATTTCTGGGGGAGCAAGGGATTTATTCTAACCCTTTTTCTCTTAAGAGTTGTACGGTGAATCGAACTCAATAATGTTACAGTCCGGATCAAGTACAAAAATCTGTGCGAATCCAGCTACACTGTCAGGTCTTGCTTCATACTCAATTCCCTGCTGCTCCAGCCAGGCTATAGTCCCTGAATAACTGGTGACCCAGATCGCAAAGTGGCCGTCTGTAGTATCAATACCAGCTTCGCGTAACGTGTGACCCTCCGGGTGCTGTAACAGATGAAGCTGCTGGCTACCGATGGCATACCATGTACCTGTGGAGCGGAAAGGCGGACGTTCAATCTCCTGCATGCCCAGTAACCCCGAATAGAATTCCTTCGCGATTTCCAGATCACGTACAGCCAGACTAACATGGTGGATGTGTGCATATTCGATCATCTTTTATCTCCCCTCTCTACTTCAATATGACTATACTATAACACCTTGAACCCTGACGATAATCTCCGCTAAACAGAAAAACACCCCTGATTCAATCCGGTAAACCTCTCGGCTCACACAGATCTAGTTCAGAGGTGCCCTGCAAACGGGCATACAAGGATGCTCGCTTACCGCTTTAAATCATCTTCAGCACATTTGGCATAACCAAATTATTTTGCGCTATCCAATGCTTCTTGTGGAATCTTGATCTCTTCCACTTGATCGTGGTTAGAAAATGTACTGTTCATCTTCATGTCCATCGTCATTTTCTGCCCATTCTGTTCCATCTCCATGACCATGGTTACGTCCGTACTTGCAGGCAGGTATGTTTCTTTGTTGATCATGTATTTCATCTTCATGCTGGTGATATTCATCTGATCAAGCATGGCTTGCATCTGGGCATCCGATCCGTTTTGCTCCATCACGGCTTTAGCCAGTTCCTTCACATTATCACCGGAAACGTCAGCGTTAATCACATAATTGTCGCCTTCTTCGGTCACTTCAGTATCTTCTTCGATCTTTTTGAATTGCTCCAATTCACCTTCGGGATTCATGCTTGCTTTCATCTGCTCAATCAGTTCCTTGGTTTGAGCTTCAGGAATCGCAACCCATTGATCCCCAACTTGAGAGTAGATTTTATCCGATGTGATATACTGCTTCACGTTCTGAGCTTCCTGTCCCGACATTTCCATTTTCATCTCTTGATAGATCATCATTGGATCTTTGATAATATCCATCTTGAGCGATGTTTTAACCTGTTGATCCTGGGACTGTTCACCAGCATCCAGTTTCAGATTCTGATCAATGTTTGCTTCAGTTGTGAAGCTTTTCATTTCTTTGGTTGCTGCATTGGTTTTGGTAATCAATTCGTCCAAGGTAGGGATCTTTGTTTCCTGCTCCGCAGGTGTATTACCCTC
Organism: Paenibacillus amylolyticus; assembly: GCF_047302515.1. Taxonomy (GTDB): domain Bacteria; phylum Bacillota; class Bacilli; order Paenibacillales; family Paenibacillaceae; genus Paenibacillus; species Paenibacillus amylolyticus_G. The sequence continues at coordinate 4,313,216 of NZ_CP168019.1, forward strand.
GTTAGATGTTTCGTTGTTAGTCGCTGGCGGCGTTGCCGTATTATCTGTGTCGTTACTGCATGCTGCCAAGCTTACTGCTAATAATGCCCCGATAAATAATGTAGTCCACTTCTTCAAGTTGTTGTCCTCCCAAAATAGATATGATCTGTAGTCATTACCCAATTATTTCCGTTATTAATCACACTCACAAAAATCGATCTTTGATCTCCGGTGTGGGCAACATACACGCTTCATCCTTGCCAAACCAGCGATAACGGTTGCGAGCAACCCAGTTATAGACTGCATTACGAATAAATTTCGGTATGATGATGAACACATATAACAACGGATAAGGAAACTTCAGACCCTTAGCCAATCGCAGTGCGGCGGTTGAACGTGTATAGTATTTTCCATTTTCAATCAGAACAAAGGTGTCCATACTATCTGTCGACAAATTGCCTTTCTTCAGCAATTCCTTGGCTACATCCGATTGAAGCGATGCAAAATGATATTTTCCTTCCGGGTCACGCTTGATAATCCATTTGGTTAAGCCCTGGCAGAAGTGACAGACACCATCCACCAGTACGATCGGATGTCCCTGATGCACATCTGTTTGATTTGCTGTCATATTGGCTGCCTCCTATTGTTGCGGTTAGAGTAACTTACCCAATCTGGGCCTTCTTGTTCACTAATTCTAAATTTATTTATAGGGAATAAAAGGAAATATAAAGAAAAAGAGCGCAGGCATTGTGCCCACGCTCGTATCTGTCCGACAATTACTCCGTAACTGCCTTTTCCATCCATTGGTCATCGATCATCTGTTGATGCAGGTCACTTGCCCACTGGTCCATACATTTGCAAATGAAATCTTTGCGACATACTGGACAAGGCGTTTTCTGCAGACGGCTGATATTGGTCATCTTCCATTCCGGGGAACGGGTGTAGAATACACGGCATTTTGTACCGTCTACCAAATTCATTTTGAATTCATACAATCCGTCTTCCTTGTTACCATAAGCTAATTCTAAATCTGCAATACGCGGTCTATAAGACATGGATATCACCTGTTTAATTCAAATTTGGTTCATGCAATGACACTACTCAGTACTAAGTTATATTAAAGAAAATTCAGATCAATGTCAACTCGCGCATGTCTACCCGCCAAACAGAATATCCAAAATAGTCCCTACCTGCCCCTGTTTTTTCCCTTTCAAGACATCCGGATCAAATACTTCAACATACCCGCAGGAAGCACAAGCCACGAACAAGTAGTGATTATGCTGTATATCAAACATCTTGCTTAGGCCTGCTCCTGACATGGAAACTTCCTTAATGTTACAATCCGTGCCTCTGCATTTTGTACACACAAATCGCCGCTCGATCATCTCTTCAATACTCATCTTCGTTCCCCCTTTATGGAATGTGTAGCATGAAGTGAGAGTGCAATTATGTAAAATAGTACGCGATCTGGCATCTAATCTCCTGCATCATGTCCTTATATGATAATCAACACAAAACCCTGCCGATTGCCAGCAGGGCTTTGTAGTCGAATATCAGGTATCTGGGATAACCTGCTCTATATGTTCCCTTTACTTACCAGGAGTCAAATCTTAAACTACGTTTAATACAACATCGATGTTGCCGCGTGTTGCTTTGGAATATGGACAGAAATCATGCGCCTTGCGGGCCAGTTCCTCTGCTTGACTGTGATCTACACCAGGCATGCTAACATCCAGACGAACAGACAGCTGGAAACCGTCATCCGCAGGGTCTTTACCAATGGATACGTTACTTGTAACGACCACATCCTCCAATTTCACACCTGCTTTGCGTGCTACATTGGCAAGGGCACTTTCATAACATGCTCCATATCCAGCGGCAAAAAGCTGCTCAGGGTTAGTACCTTCACCACCGGAACCTCCAAGCTCTTTTGGCATTTTCAGATCATGTTTAAGCACGCCATCCGAAGAAGTCACCGAACCTGTACGTCCACCTTTAACTGTCGCTACTGCTGTATATAAAGCTTCCATTAAGAATCTCTCCCTTATCCATATAGTTTTTACTGCCTTCCTTTCAATTTAAACTTCTGGCTCATTTTGAAACGCAATTTTATATCTTTATCAGCTTTTACAACTTTATTATTTTCATGCATTTCAATGCTATGGCTGTATTTTCCCTAAGGTTGGGTAATATACGAAGGGGCATCTTCAAATTAGAACCGAAAATTTTGTGTTAATACATAAAAGTTGCACTAGACAAAAATTATTGAAGGAGTACAATGTAACAATAAACATAAAAATTTAGATATATCATGAGCGGTTTGTCCCGCATCAATATCTCAAAATCAATAATTCAAAGTCAGGTGATTATCGTATGAGTAAAAAAAATCCATTCAACGCTCCTTCAAGAGAATCATTATCTACTGTGGGCATGGCCCCTTCCCTTGGAGAAGCACATAGTTCCATGAAAGTTCCGCAGAATGCTGCATGGTGGAAGAAATTCCTCGCCTTTGTAGGCCCAGGATACCTTGTTGCCGTAGGTTACATGGACCCCGGGAACTGGGCAACAGATATCGCAGGCGGCTCGCAGTTCGGGTATACCTTGTTATCCGTTATCCTGTTATCGAACCTGATGGCCGTTGTCCTTCAGTCGCTGGCTGGCAAGCTCGGCATCGTCACTGGACGGGATCTGGCTCAAGCCTGTCGTGAACGATTCAGCATGCCTGTTGTCATGATGTTATGGATTCTGTGTGAACTCGCCATTGCAGCTACCGACCTGGCTGAGGTCATAGGTTCTGCCATCGCGTTAAAGCTGTTATTTAACATCCCCATGTTATACGGCGTTATCATCACCGCAGTTGATGTACTCCTGATTCTTGTACTGCAAAACAAAGGCTTCCGCGCTCTGGAAACTCTCGTCATTGTGCTGATGGCAACCATAGCCCTCTGCTTCGGTATTGACCTGTTTCTGGCGAAACCGGATATGGGCGGTGTTCTCCATGGTTTTGTACCAAATGTTGAGATTCTGCAAAACCCGGCCATGCTCTATATCGCTATTGGTATTATTGGAGCAACCGTGATGCCGCATAATCTGTACCTGCATTCTTCCATTGTGCAGACCCGACAGATCGAACAGACACCACAGGGCAAAAAAGAAGCCATTCGGTACTCGACCATGGATTCTACAATCGCGTTGACGCTGGCCCTGTTCATCAATGCGGCCATCCTGATTGTATCTGCTGCTGTATTCCACAGTGCTGGTATGACGCAGGTTGCCGAGATCGCAGATGCCTATCATCTGCTGACACCTCTATTGGGTACTACGGTTGCAAGTATTCTGTTCGGTGTGGCGCTGTTAGCATCAGGTCAGAATTCCACCCTTACAGGTACACTCGCTGGGCAGATCGTTATGGAAGGTTTCCTGAACATTCGAATTCCCGCTTGGCTGCGCAGACTGGTCACACGTCTGATCGCCATCATCCCGGCGGTAATTGTGACAGCCATTGCAGGAGAACATGGCACAGAAGAACTGCTCATTTTGAGCCAGGTCGTGCTGTCTCTTCAATTACCTTTTGCTGTAATCCCTTTGGTGATGTTCACGAGTGATAAAAAAAGCATGGGTGCATTCGCCAACAAATTGTGGCTCAAAATCATCTCATGGGTCATTACAGCTGTTATCGTTATGCTAAATGTATATCTGATCATTCAGACGATCCGCTTGTTCTAATCTCTTTCTAATCGACTCAATACTAAAAAGGCTGATCAACTCCGGTATGCAATACCCAAGTTGATCAGCCTTTATTGTTGCAATACAGCAACATGTTTCCTTTTATGGTAAAACTCACACTCCAATAAACAATTCATCTGAATCTAATCCTGATATGGTATCAGTAACGGCAGGAGCTGATCCAATGAATCAACAGTCCAATCCGCACGTTTGTCATCCGATAGTTCTGGCTGGAATCTTCCGTAACCCTGCATAATTCGAATCGTACGCATACCCAGCTTCCGAGCTGGAATGATATCGTTATCAATCCGATCCCCGACCATGACGGCTTCCTCCGGTTCACAGCCGGCCTGTTTCAAGGCCACAGCGTATAGCTCAGGGTCTGGCTTGGACACTCCTTCTTCAGCCGAACATGCCAGAACATCAACATACTTCCGCAAGCCGTAGCTCTCCAGTCTCTCTTCCGTTCCAGGACTCTGATTGGCAATAATGCCAATGCGATAATGCCGTGACAACTGCTGAAGAACAGAATCCGCTGAAGGAAAAGGACGTTCAAGATCTTTTTGAAATTTCAGCTTGTCCTGAATCTGTTTCTGGTGCTTCTCGTCTCCAATGAATGTGCGAATAGCCACTCTCATAGGCCATTGCTCATATTTTCGGTAACAGCTCGCGAACAGTTCGCGTACCGCCTCAATTGTCACCGGATACCCCAAAGCACAAGCTTCGCGGACGAACTGTCCGATAATATCATCAACTGGCTCCCATTCATCCACCAGCGTATCTCCAACATCAAAAAACAACCATTTCAATCCACCTACATCCGGCACGCCAATTCCTCCTTGTAAGCATAAAAAAGAAGACTCACCATCCTGCATGAGTCTCCTCAAACTTCCGTTTATCGATACATTCAATTATAACAGGCACCTTACACCTGAGCAATCACAAGCTATGGCATTAACCATTGAGGAGAAAGCCAACTTCCCCATTGAGCGAATATACAATCCGGTCTGCGCCCATGCCCCGATAGATGCCCTTAGGATGACTCTGCTCCGTAATGACGCACAGGGATTTCGATGTCCATGAACGGCAGATCTGTAAATAACGACAGGTCAGATTCAGGCTGTTCTCGAAAATAAACACGTTGCCTACGCTGCCCTGCGGCAAAAACCATTTTTGAGCTGCAGCCGTATTCATGCGAATAACATGTTCTACTCCGATTCTACGGAGTCTGCGCTCTTCCCCTGCACTGTTGGTTAGAACGGCAAACGGCATTTTTTTGTACATCAGCAATTTGATAAATTTGCGTCCTGCTTCATTTGGAGCAGTCACTAAGATCATCTCAGTATCCATCATTCGTTCCTCCCTTGGCGTGAAAAGACAACAAAAAAGAAGCGTGGGGGACCAAGGCCTCCCGAACGCTTCTTAAATAACCCATGGCGAAAACACCATGAACCAGCGTACGGCTTGTTGCCTCTCCCTTTAACGCTTACGAGGTTAGCTGACGGATTCGGGCGCGAGAGTCGCCCTATTTCCGGCTGTCACCGGAAAATTCACCCCATGAATGCCCACTGTCCTGGACAGCGCATTCCGTTGGTTCCCCCGTTTCCCATTCATCAATGAATGGAAACTCAGCGATTAAAACATCGTTCGTATATCTTAAGGTAAGATTGAGCGATATTATCGTTTGTTTCGTTTTTCAAGTACAATTTAGTTTAAATTGAAATTACGTTATGAATCATACACCCCCGCCATGACGGTGTAAAGTCCTTACAGATCACCGAATCGGCAGATTTTTGCCAATACTCATTCATAATAACGCTTACAACAAGGTCATACTCTATCCATCTCTTCAAGGCTATCTAATTCTCACTCTGACGAAAATCACTTCGCAATTCATTCACGTATTCAGCACAACTTGCCTGTTTTGATTCTTTTAACACCATATTAGTTTTGCAATATTAAATTGCAACCAATATAATAGAAGATATAAGAGTAAATAAATGGAGGCGATTTAGATGACAGTCTACGATTACAAAGTGAATACTCTTCGCGGTCAAGAAGTTGAAATGTCCGACTACCGTGACAAAGTGCTCCTGATTGTGAATACGGCAAGCTCATGCGGACTTACCCCTCAATTCAAAGGTCTGCAAGAACTGCAAGACAAGTTTCAAGATGCTCCATTTGAAGTTCTTGGTTTCCCAAGCAACCAGTTTGCACAGGAAAAAGGATCTTCCGACGATATTGCCGAGTTTTGTCAGATGAATTATGGCGTGAGCTTCCCCATGTTTGAGAAAATTGATGTGAACGGCTCAAGCGCTCACCCTCTTTTCCAACACCTTAGCACAGAAGCTCCTGGCCTGCTCGGCTCCAAAGCAATCAAATGGAATTTCACCAAATTCCTCGTGGATCAGAACGGACAGGTCATTAAACGTTATGCTCCCAAAACAACACCGGACAAGATTGAAGAAGATATCAAGAACTTGCTGCAAAAATAATACATTGGCCACCCGTAGCCGGAAGGTAGAGCACCATTACCCCGGTAATGGATGGCCTTTTTTCAACCCAGATGTCATATTGTTCGAAAAAGACAAAAAAAGAAGCTTTCCAATAACGGAAAGCTTCTTTTTAATCGTTCATATGATGCGGTCGAGAGGACTCGAACCTCCACGGGCATACGCCCACTACCCCCTCAAGATAGCGTGTCTGCCATTCCACCACGACCGCATGTCGTAAATAATCGGCAACAGAATTGATTATACCGGGTTCAGAACTAAAAGTAAAGTATTATTTAATACTTCTTTTTCAGCTAGGCATTTTCATCAAAAATCGCATAATCTCGTCATCTTTACCCATGAACTGCATATTATTAGATTTGATCCCCTCTTTTTCGGTAAGAGCCGATCTTGTTGATTCATTTATATATAGTCCTTCCTTATATATAGTCCTCCCTGCACTTCGCCACATAGATAACACAATAAGTTATATAAAATAACACAAATATTAAATTCCAGATTTAATCCATTAAATTTCACGGATACTATTGACAAAAAGCGGACATTTATGGGATGATAACTATCATATAATTCGGATTTTTAAACATAATGCAAACATAAAGGAATATAAATGTAACTTAAAGTGACATTTAACGAACACAGGAGGCGAATGATTGTGAACCGTGGGAATAAGCTGCTCGATTATGTCAAACTGCTTGATTCCTCTATTCATGTTGGAGGGTTCACCCATTCCTTCGGCATGGATATCCATATCAGGGAGGGTACCATTCGTAATGCTGAAGATCTCGAATCATTCATGCGTTGTCAGTTGCATCCCAGCATCGTTCGTCTTGAAGGTATGGCCATCAAAGGCATCTATACCGCAGCAGATCACAAGGATACATGGCGGATAGCTCTGATCGACAAGCTCGTCCATGTTCAGCGAACCCCTGGAGATCTCAGAGAACAAGCTGCCGCCATGGGTAAACGATTGATCAGACTCGCACGCGCTCTGCACCCCTGGATTGAATTCAGCCAGCTCGAACAGATTTTTGCCAAATACGATTCGGTTGGCTGCCTCTCCACTGTTCATGCCTGGATTAACCACCACCTCGACATCCCGGTCGAAGAGGCGGTCCTTGGTTACCTGCATTCAGCCATGAATGCCTGCATAACCGAAGCCTCCAAAGTCATTCCCCTGAACAACGATACAACCAAGGATCTGATGGTCCGCCTGGCCACAGATCTGGAGAATGAATGGAAGACCGTCAGCGCCTCGGCTGCGGATGGACTGGCACAGCCAACCTCGATGTCCATGAAATCGTTTTTCCCCAGTTTCCATATGCTTGGAGCTGGACTTCATGCCTACAGGGCCTAATCCTCTTCCTCCTCATACCTACTCCCCTTCATTCAGACAAACTAAAAACACGCGGCAACCTCCTTGCCGACGTGTTTTTTGTCATTTTATTTGTTTTATTTACGTATTTACGCCATTTATCATCACAAAATACACTTTTTTCCGTCTTTTTTAATTGTTAGATGACGAATTTACGTATATAATGAAACATACAGCTCGCATTTCTATATATTCTACATGAAGAAAGGGCGGCTGAATACTATATTCTAACCAGGGGTGAACCCTTTTGAACAAGAAAAAACCAGTTACTCCGTTCGGATGGGCCATCAAACGACGGCTAACCGAACTTCAAGTGGACCAGAAGACCTTTTGTGAACAGCATGGCATCCCACCCTATCGTTTATCCAATCTTATTCACGGCACACGCAAAGCAACCCGATTCAGGCACCTGGTCGCTGATATTTTGGATATTCCAGATGAACTGAGATAAGATTTCTGCCAAAGGAGGGTCTCATCCATGAGACATGTTACATCCGATCTGGAGAGGCTGTCGTTCCAGTCCATACGTCACCAGCTCATCATCGTTGATGACAATTGGATTATCCAAAGTTGTAACCGTGCCTGGCAACAGGGACTCGGTCAATGCTCACCAAACCCGGATATACACAGTAGTCATAGACATTACCTGCACCTGACGGAAGCCTGGGCAAAACGAGGCAAGAACGCTAACATGGCACTTGTCGCACAGAATTTGAAAGAACGCGGAATACCCTTTAATCGAAATCATACATATGACATCTGTGTGTATACTGTATACAACGAAAAGAGGTGGTTTCGTGTAGAACTCACCCCTCTATCTTATGCAAATTCAATTCTGGATACCGATCTCGCTTTAATTGCACACATGGATATTACCGAACAAAGAAAGACAGAACTCCAATTGAAGAAGGCATTGTCTGAAGTGCGCACATTGCGCGGACTGCTGCCTATTTGCGCCGTCTGCAAACAAATCAAGGACGAAGAGGAACACTGGAACTCCGTTGAGAGTTACCTGGAGAAGCATACCCACGCCGAATTCACCCATGATATCTGTCCGGAATGCATCCGGCGGTTATATCCGAAATACTCGAATATCCTGGACAAGCGTTCCTGAAACCTCTCCACTCGCCGACTAACTACAACTATACGGAGAGATGATGTTCAAACTGTGACATATCCAGTTCTTGCGGTGTCCCATGCAGGGTTATGGTTCCTTTGTCCATGATATAGATGTAATCTGCGGCACTTCGTACAAAATCAATACTCTGCTCTACCAGCAGAACCGAGAGGTTCCCCTTTGCCTTGAGCTGCAAAATAACCTGCCGAATGTCCTCCACGATAGAAGGCTGGATGCCTTCTGTCGGCTCATCAAGTAGCAACAACCCCGGACGCGAAGCCAATGCCCTGGCGAATGCCAACTGTTGCTGCTGTCCACCACTCAGATCCCCGCCCTGCCGTCCATACATCTTAGCAAGCACTGGAAACATCGCCAGTACATCCTCCGGGAACGTTTTTACTCCCGGCGCACTTGTCTCCAGACCGAGCAATAAATTTTCTTTCACCGTAAGCTGCGGGAAAATCTCCCGCCCCTGCGGTACATAACCAATCCCTGCCCTTGCCCGCTTGGCTGTATCCAAGGTGGATAACTCCTGATTTTGCCACTGAATACTGCCCTTGCGTGTTTTGAGCAACCCCATTAATGTTTTCATCAACGTTGTTTTCCCTACACCGTTACGGCCCATCAGACACACCACCTGCCCAGGCTGTACATCCAGGTTCACACTACGAAGCACATTGCTTTCCCCGTAGCCGGATTCAATTCGTTGCAGCGACAGCATGGTCATCCCTCCTTTTGCCCAGATACACTTCGGCCACTTTCGGATCTGCCTGTACCTCCGCCATTGTACCTTCTTTCAGCAATTTTCCTTCATGCATCACCGTTACCTTGGCTGCGAACTCTCGCACAAACTCCATATCATGCTCCACCACCACAACCGAGCGCTCACGCGCAATCTCTTGCAGAAGTCGCCCGGTCTTGTGTGTTTCTTCATCCGTCATGCCTGCGGCTGGTTCGTCCAGCAACAATACCCGTGGCTCCTGCAGAAGCAGCATGCCGATCTCCAGCCACTGCTTCTCCCCATGCGATAACGCTCCTGCACGAGCATCAACGCGGTCTTGCAGACCAATCTGAAGGGTAACATGCTCCATGGCAACACTCATTTTCCCATATCGACGAATACCGATGGCTTGCAAAGGGGAACGGCGAGTCTCCGCCGCCAGTGTCAGATTCTCCTGTACCGTCAGACCTGCAAAGATCGATGGCGCCTGGAATTTGCGTCCTACACCTTTGCGAACAATCTGGTGCTCCTTCAGTCGTGTTAATTCCGTTCCATCCGCCATCTTCACCGAGCCGGACATGGGTTTTGTTTTGCCGCATATCACATCCAGCATCGTTGTTTTCCCTGCACCATTGGGTCCGATTAAAAAATGCAGGTCATGTTCATGCAGCTTCAGATTCATGCCTTTGACAGCAACGAACCCACCAAAAGCCACCGTAATATCCTCGGCTAACAACACCGCTGATTCCTCAGTAGACTTTAGGTTTTTCCCGAGTGACTTGGACATGCGCACTCTCTCCTCTCCGCTTCAGCAAGCGAACGACATGACGATATACACCTACAATACCGTTTGGCATGAACAAAACTACCGTTACAAAGAGCCCACCAATGACAAACAGCCACCCTTCAGGGTAAGCCTCACTTATGCCTGTTTTGGCTGCATTCAGCACCACCGCTCCGATGACCGCTCCAATAAGCGTACCGCGACCACCCAATGCAACCCACAGGACCATCTCAATGGAGGGTACAATCCCCATCATCGATGGCGAGATAATACCCACCTGAAGTACAAACAACATGCCCGCGATGCCTGCAAGCGCACCGGAAAAAGCAAAAGCCAGCGTTTTATAGCCTGCCGGATCATATCCGAGGAATCGCACCCGATTCTCTCCATCACGCGCAGCTTCGAGCACTTGGCCGAACCGACTGTTCACCATTCGACGACAGAGCACATAAGCGATCACCAGAACAGCAAGCGTTATATAGTAGAGAGCAATCGTCGTTCCAGCGGAATGAAGTGTAAAACCAAAGATCGAATTATATCCGGTGATGCCATTTGTCCCACCCGTCCATTCCTGTTTACCAACAAAGAGTGTTACCGTAATGAGAACCAAGGCTTGAGTCAGGATGGTAAAATAAACACCGGTGATCCGGTTACGGAACGTAAACCACCCCAGGGCAAAGGCAAGCAATGCCGGAAGGGCTATCCCCAATAACAGCGCCACCGGGAAAGAGCGAAATGGTTCCCAGAACCATGGCAGACCACTGAGGCCACTCCATCCCATGAAGTCAGGAAGTGTTGCTCCACTGGCCTGAAGCTTCAGATACATCGCCATCGCGTACCCACCCAGACCAAAGAACACCCCATGCCCAAGACTCAACACACCCCCATAACCCCAGATCAGATCGAGACCAATGGCCAGGATCGCCAACGCCAAAAACTTGGCTAACAGACTCAGACGAAACTCCGTGGAGATTAGTGGAGCAAGACACATCATGATGAGCACAACCGCCCAGATAATCCTCATTTTCAGACTGCCAGTCTTGAGTAAAGCGGACATGAACTAACCCCCTTTTTCACGTTAATCGAGACTCCGTGTGCGCATCGCGACCAAGCCGCGTGGTTTCCATTGCAGAAAAGCAACGATACATACGAACACGAGCACCTTGCCAATGGAAGCCGATGTATAGGTTTCGAACAACGTGTTGAACATGCCGATTCCCAATGCACCGCACACGGTTCCAACCAATTTTCCTACGCCACCCAAGACAACCACCATGAACGCATCCACAATATAATACGTACCAAGCGAAGGACCAATCGGACCAATGAGCGTTAATGCACAGCCAGCAATTCCGGCAATGCCTGAACCAATCGCAAAGGTCATGCCATCCACCCGCCGGGTGGAAATCCCAAGACACCCCGCCATGCTCCGATTTTGCATTACAGCCCTCATTCGTCTTCCGGAAGATGTTCGATAGATATAGAGATACATACACAGCAGCACAACCGCAACCAGTGCGATAATGAAAATTCGTTTATACGGAAATACAATGCCATCCGAGATCGCCAATCCCCCATTGAGCCAAGCCGGACTGGATACTCCCACATTGGGTGCTCCGAATATTGTACGGGCCAGTTGTTGCAGCATCATGCCTACACCCCATGTCGCAAGCAGACTGTCCAGCGGCCTGCCATATAGATGCCTGATCAACACCACTTCAAGCAACCAGCCAATCAGAGCAGCTACAATGAACGCAATCGGTAGAGCCACAACAAAGTAGGCACCAAACCACGCCGCTGGAGCATAGGACATGAACAGATTTTGTGTTACATACGTTGCATATGCACCAATCATGATCAGTTCACCGTGAGCCATATTGATGACATTCATCAGCCCAAACGTTACTGCAAGCCCCAATGCAATCAACAACAGAATTGAACTGATACTCAGACCATTGAACATCTGCAGGATAAACATATCCATCGCTATCCCCTCCTCCATACCGTGACTCTCGATATTTCACATGACTTCAATTAGCGACAGTAACATTTTTTCACATCACAGTAACGCTTTACCGCAATGCGGTGAGAGGATGTGTTGTCACACCCTCGTTTATGTTTCGGCTGCTTTGAAGCGAGTTGCCTGTTTTATTGCGAGGTTTCTATGTTATTTAGCGCTGAGGGAAGCTCCCCATTCATACGTTTTCAGATAAGGGTCCGGCTTGACAGGCTCACCAGAATTCCACAATTCCTTGAATTGCCCATCCTCCTGAACCTCACCGATCCGTACGGTTTTGTAGATATGCTGATTCTCTCCATCCACGGTTACCTTACCTTCCGGGGCATCAAACTCCAGACCCTTGGCAGCTGCCTTTACCTTCTCCACGTCGGTTGATCCTGCTTTTTCCACCGCCGCCTTCCAGAGATAAACCGCCACATATCCCGCTTCAATCGGATCAGCTGTCACTCGATCAGCACCGTATTTTTCTTTATACTTGGCAACAAATGTTGCATTTTCAGGTGTATCCGTTGTCTGATAATAATTCCACGAAGCCAGATGTCCCTTCAATACATCTGCGCCAATACCACGGATTTCTTCCTCCGCCACACTTACCGAGAGGGTCGTCATCTGATCCGAGGAGATTCCGGCATCCTTCAATTGTTTGAAGAAGGCCACATTGCTATCTCCGTTCAGGGTATTGTATACAATATCCGGCTTGGCAGCTTTGATTTTGCTAATGATGGTACTGTAATCGGTATGACCCAGCGGTGTGTATTCTTCACCCACTACTTCGCCACCTTCTGCTGCGAGTTGTGCCTTAATGACCTGATTGGCCGTTTTTGGGAATACATAATCTGAACCGAGCAGATAAAACGTCTTGCCCCTGTTCTCCAGTAACCAGGTTACGGATGGAACGATCTGCTGATTGGTTGTTGCTCCTGTATAAAAAATATTTGGCGACGATTCCAATCCCTCATATTGCACCGGGTAAAACAACAGACCTTTGTTCTGTTCAAACACCGGGAGCATAGCCTTCCGACTTGCAGAGGTCCATCCACCAAATACAGCAGCGACCTTATCCTGTTGCAGTAACTTCCCAGCCTTCTCCGCAAAAGTAGGCCAATCCGAAGCGCCATCCTCAATTACAGGTTCGATCTGTTTACCCAAAACTCCGCCCGCGGCGTTGATCTCTTCAATGGCAAGCATCTCCGCATCTTTAACAGATACCTCACTGATCGCCATCGTTCCGCTGAGAGAGTGAAGAATGCCAACTTTAATCGGTTCACCGGATGTAGCCGGCTCTCCTGTACCACCTGAACCCGAGGCTTCAGGCGGCGCAGCGCCCTCCACACATCCTGTCATCACAATGACCGCACCGAGCAAAATACTCCATAACTTGACCGACCTCTTCTTCAATAGCCTACACTCCCTTTTTTTAGTCTATTGACGAACATTAAGGTCATTTGCGTCCGAAATGTTCGTTGATCCAAATTATGGAGGGTCACACTCTTCATGTCAATATAGCTTACATAATTTTATTTCATGCCTACTCGTTTCATGCATACTGCTAATATGCCTTGAAGCTTATTGACAAAGGATTCACCCTGTGTGAGTATATTTAACATATAACATGATCCATGAACATATCAGACACTATAAGCGAAAGGTCGGATTGCCTTGCACTGGACTGAGCAGGAAAAAGAAAAACTCCTGATTACCGTGGCCGCTAACCTTGCCCGTGAACGAAGAGCACGCGGACTCAAGTTGAATGTTCCCGAAGCCATCGCCTTGTTGACCTCCGAACTGATGGAACGAGCACGGGATGGAATGAGTGTTGCCGAATTAATGAGATACGGAGGCACCATCCTGACACGCGAAGACTGTATGGATGGTGTTCCCGATATGATTCCTGAAGTACAGGTAGAAGCCACATTTCCTGACGGTACAAAACTGGTTACCGTACATGAACCTATACGCTGAGAAAGGCAGGAGAAACCATGATTCCTGGTGAATACCGTTTGAAGCCAGATGACGACATCATCTGTCATCCGGATCGTTTAACCCTACGACTCCTTGTCCTTAACCGCGGCGACCGCCCCGTCCAAGTCGGCTCTCACGTTCACTTCTATGAAGTTAATGCAGCACTGGACTTTGATCGCACGTCAGCTTTTGGACATCGCCTGCACATTCCGGCAGGCACCGCAGTCCGCTTCGAACCCGGTGAAGAGAAACCTGTTGAACTCACGACCTTTGGCGGCAAACGCCAGATTCACGGGTTCAACGGATTAACCGAAGGCTCTGCGGATCAAGCTCCTGATCCACTGAAACTGGAGGCATTCCTGAAGACGTTCTCTCCTCCCATACAAGATGGAGGTGAACCTTCATGAAACGAATGAGCCGCGAACAATACGCGTCGATGTTTGGACCGACAACCGGTGATGCCGTAAGACTTGCGGATACCGAACTATGGGCAGAGATTGAACATGATTATGCCGTCTACGGTGATGAGAGCAAGTTCGGGGGCGGCAAGGTCATCCGCGACGGGATGGGCCAGTCTACTACTGCTCTGCGAAGCGACGGCACCCCTGATACTGTCATCACCAACGCTATCATTATCGATCATTGGGGCATTGTAAAAGCGGATATCGGCATTCGGGACGGTCACATCTGCGCCATTGGCAAATCCGGTAACCCGGATACAATGGATGGTGTTCATCCCGCACTGGTCATCGGTGCTTCCACCGAAATCATCGCCGGTGAAGGCATGATTGTAACCGCTGGCGGCATTGATACCCATATTCATTTCATCTGCCCACAGCAGATTCAGACTGCGTTATCCTCCGGGGTCACGACCATGATCGGTGGCGGAACAGGACCAGCAACAGGAACCAAAGCCACCACCTGCACACCAGGAGCCTGGCACATCCACCGGATGTTAGAATCGGCAGAGGCTTTTCCCATGAACATCGGTTACCTTGGCAAAGGCAACAGTTCCAGCACCGCACCTTTAATCGAACAGATTGAAGCGGGCGTAATCGGCCTGAAGTTGCATGAGGATTGGGGCACTACCCCGAGCGCTATTGATGCCTGCCTGACTGCTGCCGGGGAACATGATGTTCAAGTGGCTATCCATACCGATACCCTGAACGAAACCGGATTTCTCGAAAACACCTTGGCTGCAATCAACGGCCGGACGATCCACACGTACCATACGGAAGGCGCTGGTGGCGGACACGCACCGGATATTATCCGGGCCGCTGGGGAGTCCTACGTTATCCCCTCATCAACCAATCCAACACGACCGTACACACGCAACACCGTAGAAGAGCACCTTGATATGTTGATGGTGTGTCACCATCTGGACCCTTCCATCCCGGAAGATGTAGCTTTTGCGGATTCGCGGATTCGCCCCGAAACCATCGCAGCCGAAGACATTTTGCATGATCTCGGCGTGTTCAGCATCATCAGTTCCGATTCACAAGCTATGGGCCGAGTGGGTGAAGTCATTATCCGTACCTGGCAGACAGCCGACAAAATGAAAAAACAGCGCGGCAAACTTGAGCTCAACCCGAATTCTCCCTCCGATAACGATCGGATCAAGCGATATGTCGCCAAGTACACCATCAATCCAGCTATCGCACACGGAATCGGTCATCTCGTCGGTTCGGTGGAAGTTGGCAAGCTGGCAGATCTGATCATATGGAAACCGGCCTATTTCGGTGTAAAACCCGAGATTGTCATCAAGGGTGGCATGATTACATTTGCCCAGATGGGTGATCCCAATGCGTCCATCCCGACACCTCAGCCCGTATTTGGCAGACCGATGTTTGGAGCCTATGGTAGTGCCATTGCCAGCGGATCGATCACCTTTGTCTCCCAAGCCGCAGCAGATGCGGGGATCAAAGAGTCATTGGGTCTGAAGAAACGGGTTGAACCCGTTAAAGGCTGTCGCTCGGTCAGCAAAAAAGATATGATTCATAACGACGTCACCCCCGTTATTGAAGTTGATCCCGAAACCTATGAGGTACGCGCCGACGGCGAGCTTCTCACCTGTGAACCCGCAGACGAGCTGCCTATGGCACAGCGGTACTTTATGTTTTGATAGGAATACGGATTAGCTGATAAGGAGGGCACTCATGATGAATAGTGGCACACAGCTACTCCGTTACGTTCAGCTGCTGGATTCAGCCCTGCCCATCGGTGGTTTCTCCCATTCCTTCGGTCTGGAAGCTTACACACATGATGGCACCGTGCGGAATACCGCGCAGCTTGAACAGTTTATTCGCAGCCAGCTTCACTCCAGTCTTGTACGACTAGATGGTCTTGCCATCAAAGGCGTCTATCAGGCGATAAAACAGCAAGATGCCGCTCTACTTGCCCTGTATGACAAACGTGTCCACGCCCAGCGCTCCCCTCGTGAACTCAGGGAAAGCGGCCACAAAATGGGAAAGCGACTGCTCAAGCTGGCCCGCTCACTCTATCCATGGATGGACTTTTCCCTGATCGATGAGGCTATACGGGAATACGGCGCGTATTGTGGCATCACGACCATTCACGGTTATATCAACTATCAATTGGAGATTGAATTGGATGAAGCCGTTACCGGGCATCTGTATACCTCAGTGAACGCTTATGTGAACAGCGCACTTCGCCTGCTGCCAATTGGACAAACGGAAGCGCAGATGTTGATTCAGAAACTGCTTGATGATATCGAAGCGGAATGGGCTCTCATTCGAGACAATGACCCAGAAGATATGCACAGCTTCGGAATTGCCCAGGAAATCTACGCCATGCGGCATGAGACCTTACCCGCGCGACTGTTTATGTCTTAACTACAACTTTTATCTAACTTAGGAGGAATTGTTATGTGTGGAGGAGCTAATCATACGCATCATCCGGAGTGGGAACGTAAGGCATTTGATCGGAGTCGTCCGATGCGAATTGGAATTGGTGGACCGGTAGGTTCAGGTAAAACAGCCCTTGTGGAGAAGCTGTCCAAGGCACTGCGTACACGTTACAGCCTTGCTGTCATCACGAATGACATTTATACCAAGGAAGATGCCGAGATTTTGCTGCGTCAGAATGCACTGGCACCAGAGCGTATTATCGGCGTAGAGACAGGTGGATGCCCGCACACGGCTATTCGTGAGGATGCCTCCATGAATTTCGAAGCAGTTGACGAGTTGATTGAACGCTTCCCGGATCTGCAACTGATCTTCATCGAGAGCGGCGGCGACAATCTCTCTGCTGCATTCAGTCCGGAACTGGCTGATGTGTTCATCTACATTATCGACGTTGCTCAAGGAGAGAAACTCCCCCGCAAAGGCGGTCCCGGCATCACGCGTTCAGATCTGCTGTTAATCAACAAAACCGACCTCGCCCCTTACGTTGGTGCAAGCCTGGAAGTTATGAAAAATGATACCGAACGGGTACGCGAAGGCCGCCCTTATGTCATGTCTAATCTAATGAGCGGTGAAGGTGTATCCGAGATTGTCCACTGGCTTGAACATCAATATATGGATGACGATGCTTCCGCTGCACATCTGCATTCACACAGCCATGAACATGGCACTCACTCGCATTAATTCATCTTCTGACCCCACGGGGACAGAGGTGAATCGGAATGAAAGTGCAGGTGCGTCCGTCACACGCCGCAGCGAGCTTCGGGCCACCTTTGCCTTTCAAGGCGACCGGACTGTCATGACCGATCGTTATTACACCGCGCCTCTCCGGTTTAGCCGATCCTTTCGACCTCCCGGAGGCGGAACCGAATTATGTGTGTACACGTCAGACGTCTCTCCCGGAGTCCTTAACGGGGATCTTTATCATTCCGAGTGGGAATTAGGTGAAGGCACCCATGTTATGCTGAGCAGCACATCTGCTACCAGACTCCATCCCACACCTTCCATTCCTTCATCCGTTAATCATCACTTTCGGTTGGGAAAAGGGGCCACGCTGGAATACTTCCCTGAATGCGTCATTCCCTTCAAGGGTAGTTCTTCTTCGCTCGCTGTAACCTTCGAGCTGGAAGAACAGGCAATCCTGGCCTATGCAGATATCTGGTCTGCCGGACGGATTCATCGGCGAGAAGCGTTCCAATTCGAGCGTTACCGCAGCTTGACGGAGATATGGCAAGGTGAGCAACTGGCTGTCTGGGATCGATTCGGACTCGAACCGGATACCGATGACCCCAGACACTCAGCGTCTCTCCTTCACTACACACATACTGCTGCGTTATGGATGGTTGCCCCGGGGCTTGGTACTGTAGAGTTGGAGCAAGTCAGATCCGCGCTGCCACCAGATGGACGAATGCTCGCAGGTGCAAGTTTGCTGGCATCAGGTGGAATCGGTGTTCGACTCCTCGGCATGGCAGCCTGGGAACTTCAGGAGCAATGTCTTCAGATCTGGAACACACTCCGCCCCCATCTGCTGGGCAAAGAAACTCTTGTCTTTCGTAAATAAAGACATAAAGCATAGTTAACACCAAAAAACCTCTGAACTGTCTCCGAGTGTGTTCGGAATAGTCCAGAGGTTTTTGTACATTCAGTCTATGGATGCTGCTCATATCACTTACGCTTCGTTTTACTCAGAATCGTTCTCTGATTTGTTCTCAGGTTGATAGCGATAGTCGCCTGCATCCTTGCTTTCCTTGGATTTGCGGTAACGGGTGAACTCAATATATTCGCTGATAAAAGACTGTTCCACAGTCGATAATTCACTTTCTTGGCAATTCAATTGCCGCAAAACGTCAAAAAAATAATCCTCCCGTTTTTCCCGAACCATCGCTTCCTTCGATGGACGTCCAATCATGAGCCAGTCGAGGCTCACATCAAAAAACGAAGCAATCTCAATTAATTTATTCGTACTCGGAATAGACTTGCCACGTTTCCAATCACCCAGATTGCCTGTGCTAATCTTCAGCTGTTGGCAGAAAGCCTTCTTGGTCATTCCTCGTTCGGCAATCAGGTGTTCAATTCGCTCATAGATCGACTGCATACAAGAACCGCCTTCCAACCGTAATAATCAACTCATCTGCTTGAATTATACCACATTATTCCTGAATGCTCAGCCTTTATATGCCTGGAACAGGATGAGGTATATCGTATAACACAAAGATAGACTCCCATGAATGATCATAGAAGTCTATCTTATGTTGTTGCTGTGATGCGGTCGAGAGGACTCGAACCTCCACGGGTATACACCCACTACCCCCTCAAGATAGCGTGTCTGCCATTCCACCACGACCGCATATTCAATTGTAAAAATGGTGAGCCATGAAGGGCTCGAACCTTCGACACCCTGATTAAAAGTCAGGTGCTCTACCAACTGAGCTAATGGCTCTTGCTGTAAACTCCACCGGATGTGCCATGCTTCATTCTTGTCTATAAGAGCAATGACTTTGAGGATTACTCATCGAAAATGTAGATCTCATGAAGTGGTGAAGATATGACCCGTAGGGGATTCGAACCCCTGTTACCTCCGTGAAAGGGAGGTGTCTTAACCCCTTGACCAACGGGCCTTAATAACAAGTTGTCTTTCTTGGCGACAAGAATGAGTATACCACAGGACAATTTGAACTTGCAATACTTTTTTTGAAATTTATTTTTCAAGCCTTTTTGTCCATTGTATACTGCCCTTCAGAGCCCCGTTATTCGCCACCTCCCGTTCATGCCAATGTCATCCCTGTGCAGGAACAATGTAAATCATTCATCAAAACACTTACAAAAACTTATGTTCACTTAAAATATTGCAAAGCGCATTAAGAATACTTATAATTAAAGTATCAGTATAAGTACGGTCATCCATACACTCGGAGGTGACATGTTTGTTTCAAGAAGAACGAATGCAGCTCATTGTTGAACATCTACGCAAACACAATCGCATCTCTGCCGATGATATTGTCGCCTTGTTTGATGTATCACGGGATACTGCACGCAGGGATCTGATTAAGCTTGAGGAACAGGATGCCATTATCCGAACACGTGGCGGCGCGATTCTCCCCCCTCCTCCGCAAGAATTCAGATCCTACAAAGACCGTTTACTCGATGTATCTGAGGAAAAGAGAGCCATCGGCAAACTCGCTGCGGCCATTGTAAGGGAAGGCGAGATCATTATTCTGGACTCTTCTACGACTGTGCAGGCCTGTGCCGAGAACTTAAACGGCAAATCCTGTACCGTCATTACTAATTCGATTCATTCCGCTGATCTTCTCTCCAATCACACTGCTGTCCAGATTCGTTTGCTCGGAGGCAAAGTAGATAAGGAACAACGTTATGTCTACGGTACTTCTGTTATCGAGACCCTCTCCCACTATTATGTAGATAAAGCCTTTATCGGAATTGGCGGAATCACCATGGATGGCTTCAGTGCTTCCGAAGAGGAAGGGAAAATTAAACACCAAATGATGAAAGCTGCCAAGAAAGTTGTTGTTCTTGCAGATCAATCCAAGTTTGATAGACGTTATGGTTATCGTTTTGCCGACTGGTCATTGGTGGATGTATTGATTACGGATCAATGGCCAACCAAAGAATGGCTTGTATTTCTAGCCGAACAACAGGTTGAGATTCTCATTCCTGAACCTACAGATGATAAGGAGTTGTAAATATATGAAATTATTTGCCACAGATTTAGATGGAACTTTGTTGAACATAGATAGCCAGATTAGCCTGGAGAACGCCGCAGCCATCCAAAAGGCACAGCAATCCGGAATGAAGGTTACCATTGCAACAGGACGTGTCTATTCCGATGTTGTGACCATCAGCCGCGAAGGCGGAATCCAAACCCCGATTATCGGCTCCAACGGAGCGACAATTCATGATGCAGACGGTGAACGTTTATTCCATCTTCCGCTCGAGCGTGACACAGCAGCTTCCGTCATGCAGTGGCTGGAAGATCATGATGTCTATTATGAGGCTTCAACACAACAAGGCATCTATGCCCCGCGTAGCAGTCATGAGACCTTGCTCGCCGAGATGGAACGTGTTCTTGGTTCGAACCCTGGTGAGGACATTGCACGCATGATTCGCTCCATCAAGAAACACTATGACAAAAAAGACTACCACCGCGTAAACAGCCATCTCGAAATTCCGGCAGAAGTCTACATCTATAACATTATGGCCTTCTCCATGAATCCGGACAAAGTAAAGACAGGACGAGAATACTTCGCTTCCCGATCCGATGTCGCCATGGTTGTATCCTTTGAGCATAACTTCGAAATGCAGCACCCGGACGTATCCAAAGGTAATGCCCTCACCAAACTGGCGGCTCACCTGAACATCTCCATGGAAGATACAGTAGCGATCGGTGATAACTTCAACGATGTCTCCATGTTAAAAATGGCAGGACTCGGCATCGCCATGGGTAATGGCGAACCCGAAATCCAGGCATTAGCCAAAGCCATAACGCTGACCAATGTGGAGCACGGTGTTGCCCATGCCATTGAGTGCCTGCTTGAAGGTAAACCGGTGTCCCGTCCAGAAACGATTGTCGGAGAAGGTCAGTAATTGAACCCATACTGAATTAAGCACTGAACCTGCATGGTCACCTGTTGATCCATGCAGGTTCTCTTCATTTTAACTCAGCAGATCGAACGTGAGGCACATCCTGTAACAAAATAATCAGTTGCTCGCCCCGGTATGAACCCGGCAGCTGCAACGTGAACTCAAGCACAGTCTCTTCCATGGAGTCTGTGCTTGTTTGCTGTTCTGTCTTAAATCCGATGACTGATATCTTCTCCTGCCCCAGCAGTGCCAAAACAGTCTTCAGGGCCTCTCCCTCATTTTGCAGATGGATGGTTAACGTCTCTGTTCGGGCGGATACCAGCCAGCGTGTGGGTCTATGCAGTAACATCTGTGCCACAACAATAAGCAGCGTCACGCCTGCACCCGTCCAATACAGACCTGAACCCACAGCAAGTCCCATGCCTGCCGTAGCCCATATGCCAGCTGCTGTGGTTAATCCCCTGACCGTGTGACGCTGTGTGAAGATCATGCCCGCTCCAATGAACCCCACACCACTAACAACTTGTGCAGCGATCCTTGAAGGGTCCAGGGACAGATTGTCCCAGCCAGCCTGATCCTGGAATCCGTATTTCGATACAATCATCATCAGGGCAGCACCAACGGCGACCACAAAATGAGTACGGATTCCCGCTTCTTTCATTCGATTCTTGCGCTCATATCCGATTAGCACACCACATATTCCAGCTATGAGTACACGCATCAAATATTCCACTTCCATGCACATCACCTCTTTTATTATGTATATGCTTACATTAGTCTATCTTTACTATTACCCAATCTTTACATGACTAATAAAGAACTTCTACTCAGGTCAATTCTCTGCCCGGAAATTTTCCCCTTGTCTCTTGCCCAATCCGAAATAATGTCTGAAATTATATATCAGCGGATGCCATTCCTCTGGATTAATTTTGTTCGGTCCAGATATTAGTCTTGTGTGCGCGTGCACCTTCAACGTTTTCACTTCAACAATCGCCATGAACGGTGTATGTTCGGGAATACGTATGTATTGTACTGCCGCTTCAATCTGGAGCGGACATTCAACTATTTTATCTGGAGCCACCTGAACCGAGCATTCAGATGTCAGTCCAGCTACAGTGAATTTATTAGGACAATATTCATAGCCCATCTTCCTTTTCTCCTCAGGAACCGGTGTGACTCCCGTATAACGACCCAATGCCTCAACCTGTTTCCACATGGTCGCGTCCGGCAGATTAATTACACACTCCGGGTGTCGACTCAGATTTTCATAGGCTTTGCCCTATGTCCCTAGACCGAGAACCAGACAATCCCCCAGTGCCCAAGACGAGGATAATGGTGACAGGTTGGTTGATCCATCCTCATTTAATGTGCTTAGCAGCACTACAGGCGTACCATAATATAAAATACTGGGATTAATCGTCTCATGTTGAATCCCTGCTGGACTCGCGGACAACTGCTCTGTAGCAAAGTCCTGTTTCGTTATCTTTTTCACCCTGTACCTCTCCTGTTCCCATTCCAATGCTTTATAAGCTCAATCTGACCCATATGGGACGATACAACTCGATTGTAATACAGTAATAGTTCAGATATGATCGAAGTATGAATGTATATCCGAATATTACTGTTATTGCGTCGTTAATCGCTGATCCAAGCCGCGCTATTTTTCTGTCATCCTTACTGGATGGCCGTGCGTTGCCTGCAGGAGAGCTTGCTCATATGGCAAGTGTCACTCCCCAGACGGCAAGCAGCCATCTAGCTAAACTCGTAGAGGGAGGATTACTCGAAGTTGAACAACAAGGGCGCCACCGCTACTACCGTCTTGCAAACAAAGAAATTGCTAATCTGATTGAAAGCATGGCCAGTATTGCTCCGCCTGTACAGATCCGCTCTCTCAAACAATCCGATCAGCTTCAACAACTGAGTCATGCACGGACCTGTTATGGTCATCTGGCCGGGAAATTGGGAATCTCGCTCTGTGAAGCCTTAGTACAGAAGGGGTATCTTTCAGAGCCCGAAGAGGCACACAGCAAAGATTATCAAGTTACAGAGAAAGGAATACAGTGGTTCACTACGTTTGGAATTGAACTTCAGGTGAAGCCAGGATCACGCCGGGCCATCGCTCGCAAATGTCTGGACTGGAGCGAACGCCGTCATCATCTCTCAGGTATGCTTGGGGAACAACTCAGACATCGGTTAGCGGAACTGGACTGGATTCGTCAAAAAACAGGAAGTCGCTCTGTCGAAGTAACGGAAGCAGGCAAGAAAGGTTTATACGAGATGTTGAGCATTTCACTTTAGGCTGAAGCGTACACCAGGGATAAGCAAAGATCAGTAAACGCAAAAAATCCCCTTCACACTGACCGTTAACCGGTCTAATGTGAAGAGGATTTTTTGTGCAATCAGAACGGAGAAAGAGGGGTACTCTCACTTCGTTCGAGACTACGAAGTATTGCTAACGAAGCTTATGCTCCGACGAACCTTTAGGGTTCTCATCCCTTTGCAGAGAAGTTTAATTCAGAACGGAGAGAGAGGGATTCGAACCCTCGCACCGCTTACGCAGTCTAACCCCTTAGCAGAGGGTCCCCTTATAGCCACTTGGGTATCTCTCCAAGAAATGGCTCCCCGAACAGGGCTCGAACCTGTGACAACTCGATTAACAGTCGAGTGCTCTACCAACTGAGCTATCAGGGAAAATTAACTTGAATAAGATTAATCTATCATGATTAATAATCCAAGTCAACATCCCTTCCATCACTTTCTTTAATACATTGAACGATACGCACATCAGATATTCTGAAGCCCCAGCTTTCCCGCGCAACGGCCACAACGGTAACGCTTCGGATCTATTTTCCGCTTGCGCAAATATTCCGTACCACAGCTCTTGCACACCAGCTTATAACGATATGGCAGCGGCTTTCTGCCTTTGCCGTCAGGAAGTGATTGGCAGTAACGCGAGCCGCCAACCTTCTGCAATAAAGCCTTGAATTCCGGATCACGATGCTGATAGCCGCGCCCACGAATATGCAGATGATAGTGACACAGCTCATGCTTGATGATTTTCTCAACCTCATCTCGCCCATAGGCTTCGAGTTGATGCGGATTGATCTCAATCCGGTGACTTTTCAGCATATAACGCCCCCCCGTCGTGGTCAGGCGACTGTTAAACAACGCTTCATGGGTGAACGGCACTCCGAAATGATCCAGTGATACCTGTTCAATCCATTGTTGCAATTCCTCATTTTCCATCGATATCCTCTCCTTGCACCCCCTCGGAGCATTTGTTTTTCCGGTATAATACTTGAATTTTAACCGTTTCGTAGGCTACACTGTCAAGTAGAATGTATGAGGGGAGATTATTACTCGTTATGCCTACAATGCGCTATGTCATCCTGCAGCAGGAACAACACTTGCAGTTCGTGGAAATGCCCGCAGATTACGCCTATCAACTCAGTGCGCTCAACCTGCGCCTGCACAAGGAAATTGATAAACTCACTGCAGCAGATGTCCCTGTCCTGCCTTGGGCGATCGCCGAATGTGACAGCCTCGATCTCCTAAACGAAAATCTTACTATCATCGGCGGCCTTGATTATATCAATGCGCTTGAAGAATCTTTTGCAGTATTACGTGAAAGCCATTATCCTTTGATTTCTCTGCTTACCGAAATCCGGGCTCTTCAGGCCCAATTGGAACAATGGTATGAAGAAGAGATGGAAGCTCTCTAATTCACCGCTGGTATCATTTTATAATGATGAGAACGAAAAGCACATCTCCCTGAATTGGGATTTGTGCTTTTTTTTGAGTGAACCAGATTGATTTGCCGGAGGCCTCCACTTATCCCGCACAGTCCAGGCTATTGCCACATATGCTAACGTACAGATGAATTATGCAAGAGGAGGAGATACCCTTGCCTCAATGGCTTTGCAATCAACTGATGCGTGCATTTCACAAAAAGGACAGCCGGCAAATCAAGTTGCTGAACGAATGCTGGTTCTTTTATCGTAACAAACCAGCAAATGGCACACCACGCAGCGCGGAGAACGAACTTTAAGAGGTTGTTCATAAAAGTCTGCTTTGGATTACGAAAGATGGCCTTTTGAACACGCACTTTAAGAAAATGCACATATTGCCCACCGTACTTACTAGAGGAATTAGAACGGACAACGGGACTATTACTGTCGACAACAAACAGCCTTCCTGGTTAGGGAAGGCTGTTCTCCAATCCTACTATTTAAGAAGACTGTTGCGCAGAAGCTGGCTTCTTCATCGTAAGGCCGACACGGCCTTTTTTGGTATCCACATTCATAACCCAGACCGTTACATTATCACCTACAGATACAACATCCATCGGGTGTTTAACATACCCGTTGCTGAGCTGTGAAATATGGACAAGCCCATCACTCTTGATCCCAATATCAACAAAAGCACCAAAATCAATAACGTTCCGAACCGTACCTTGCAGCTCCATACCTTCCACCAGATCCTCAATTTTCAATACATCTGTACGGAAGATTGGCAACGGCATTTCTTCACGCGGGTCACGACCCGGACGCTGCAAGCTGTCCAAAATGTCACGCAATGTAGGCACACCTACGTCCAGTTTCACGGCCAATTGTTCTGGCTGCTGCTCCGACAGTAACACCGACAGTTCCTTGCTGCCCAGCTTGTCCAGTGCAACCTGAAGCTCCTTGAACAGCTGATCCACCACCTTGTAAGACTCAGGGTGAATCGGTGTACGATCCAATGGATTCTCACCTTCACCAATACGCATAAATCCTACGCACTGCTCATAAGTCTTCGCACCCAGACGTGGCACCTTCTGAAGCTGACGGCGGTTCGTAAACCGGCCATTTTCTTCACGGTACTTCACAATGTTTTTGGCAATCGTAGCGTTAACTCCGGCAACGTATGACAGCAACGAAGGTGATGCTGTATTCACATCCACACCCACATGGTTAACTGCGGATTCCACGACAGCCTTCAGGCTTTCTTCGAGAATCTTCTGGGATACGTCATGCTGATATTGACCCACGCCAATGGCTTTTGGATCAATCTTAACCAACTCCGCCAGCGGGTCTTGTACACGACGTGCAATGGAAGCTGCACTGCGCTCCGCAACATCCAGATCCGGGAACTCTTCCTGGGCCAGTTTGGATGCAGAATATACACTCGCGCCTGCTTCGTTAACAATCAGATACACAAGACTTTCATCACCGTTCTCCTGAATGATCTCGGCAACAAACTGCTCCGTCTCACGTGATCCGGTACCATTACCAATGACAATCAGTCCGATATCATATTGCTTGATCATGCGATGGAATACTTCGGCAGCTTCACGTTTCTTGTTGTGTGGTGGCGTTGGGTAGGTCACAGCCACTTCCAGCAGTTTGCCCGTATCATCTACTACAGCCAGTTTACAACCGGTACGATAGGCCGGATCGACACCCAGCACACGTTTGCCATGAATCGGCGGTTGAAGCAACAGGTTACGCAGATTGGCCGAGAATACCGATATGGCCTGATTTTCACCTTTTTCCGTGAGTTCTCCACGAACTTCACGCTCGATGGAAGGCGCAATCAGCCGCTTGTATGCATCTTCAATCACATCACGCAGGATATCCTGCACGGCAGAAGCACCACGAATGATCTGTCCTTCCATATGGCGATGGGCCGGTTCTGCCTGTACGTCCAAGCCGACTTTCAGAATACTCTCACGTTCACCGCGATTAATCGCGAGAATACGGTGTGGAGGCATCTTTTTGGCTAATTCGCGGTAATCATAATAATTCTCGTACACGGACTCCTCTTGAGCATCCTTCGCTTCTGAAGTCAGCATCCCATGATCCAAGGTGTACCGACGAATCCAGGCACGAATGGCAGCATCGTCTGCGATGTTCTCTGCGAGAATATCTTTGGCTCCCTGAAGCGCCGACTCCGCATCTTCTACACCCAGTTCAGCATTGATATATTTCGCAGCTTCCTGGAGTGCATCTCCTTGTTTCGGTTGACCCCAGATCCATACAGCAAGGGGTTCAAGACCTTTTTCTTTTGCCACGCTGGCACGCGTTTTCCGCTTCTGACGGTAAGGTCGATACAAATCTTCCACTTCCTGCAGCTTCACAGCCTGCGTAATGGATTGCTTCAGTTCTCCGGTCAGTTTGCCCTGTTCCTCTATAATACGGATGACTTCCAATTTGCGATCCTCAAGATTGCGCAGATAAACAATGCGTTCTTCAATCGATCGCAGCTGGTTCTCATCCAGCTCTCCAGTCATTTCTTTACGGTAGCGGGCGATAAATGGAATCGTATTGCCTTCGTCCAGAAGCTCCGACGTTGTACGGACCTGCTTCAAGGACAGTGACAGTTCCTTGGCTACCTGTTTGATGATTCGTTCATGGCGTTCTGCCTTTATTGTTTCTTCATTGGGTTCCAGAACCGTTTCCTGTTCAGACAAAATAAATCCCTCTTTCCTTCCTGAATCGTTCGTTACAATCATTTCAGGGCAGCTTTGCTGCTGTAATTACAGTATAGTTGAACCAATTGTTTCTTCCACTCTACCCTATATTATCACAAAATCACGTCCAGATTTCCATCAATCCTTGAGCATACAAGTTCTGACAGAATCATGTTATCCTCCAGCCTTCCCCATTATGACAAAAAAAGACCGAAAAACGTCATCACAACGCTCCCCGGTCCTTCCTTTTTTTAAAGCTTTAAATGCGATTGCACTCTAGACGCGCTCAAAGCGGAACATCTCGCTCAGATAGTCTCCTGATGTGCTGCCTACCGAAATACCGCCATACATGAGGGCATCGCCGGTAAAGGTCTCCGATCCGCCTTTCAGACGGTAATCCGCATTAGGGTCCAATCCTTTCAGCTTCAGGCGCTGAAGTGGCGCATTAGGCTCAGAGAGCGCGCGGAAGTAGAATACAACAGCTTCGCTTCCGTCTGGTGCAATAAACATCCACGCTGTCTCATTGCCTTCAAACGGACTGAGCAAACGGCGGAATGTTCCATATTGAACCGTTCCACGAATCTCCTTGTACAGCTCAACCTGGGCTTTCACGATGTCATTCTCTTCTTCTGTGAATTTTGTCAGGTCCAGTTCATACCCGAAGTTGCCCGACATCGCAACATGTCCCCGAATCTCAAGCGAAGTGATCCGGTTGACCTGATGATTCGGTACCGCTGAGATATGCGATCCCATTGAACTCACCGGGTACACAAGACTCGTACCGTATTGAATCCGAAGACGGGATATAGCATCCGTGTTATCACTTGTCCACGTCTGTGGCATGTAATACAGCATACCTGGATCGAAGCGGCCACCACCACCTGA
Organism: Paenibacillus amylolyticus; assembly: GCF_047302515.1. Lineage (GTDB taxonomy): Bacteria > Bacillota > Bacilli > Paenibacillales > Paenibacillaceae > Paenibacillus > Paenibacillus amylolyticus_G. The sequence continues at coordinate 4,342,269 of NZ_CP168019.1, forward strand.
ACAGCTCTCGAACAGAATGTTCGGGAACGCCGAAGTGATTCGTTCCATAACGTCATACAGCCCCAGCATGTAACGATGCGCTGTCTCACGCTGTCTATCTGCCGGAAGCAACGCAGAACCCACTTCCGTCATATTGCGGTTCATGTCCCATTTCACATAAGTGATTGGTGCAGAACCAAGTACGTCTGTTAACATGCGTACAATCTCATCACGTACATCCTGACGAGAGAAGTCGAGTACCAGTTGTTGACGCCCTTCTGTCCGGCGACGATCAGGCACATGCAGACACCAGTCCGGATGCGCTCGGTACAGCTCACTGTCTGGTGAGATCATCTCAGGCTCAAACCACAATCCGAACTGCATATCCAGACCTGTTACGCGGTTAGCCAGATCATCCAATCCCTGTGGCAATTTGTTCTTATCTACAATCCAGTCGCCCAGCGAGGAGTTGTCACTGTCCCGATGTCCAAACCAGCCATCATCCAAGACAAACAGCTCAATACCCAGCTTCTGTCCAGCACGAGCGATCTGTTCAATCTTGTCTGCATTGAATCCAAAGTAGGTTGCTTCCCAGTTATTGACCAGAACCGGACGTTCGGCATTGCGGAATTTTCCGCGTGCCAGACGCTCCCGATACAATTCGTGGTAGGACTGTGACATGCCGTCCAAACCTGCAGCCGAGTAAACCATAACCGTCTCAGGTGTCTGGAACGTTTCTTGCGGCTCCAACTTCCAGCTGAACTCGAACGGATTGATTCCGAGTGATACACGGGTGGTGTGGAACTGATCCACTTCAGCCTGTGCAGTGAAGCTGCCACTATAGACGAGACTGAATCCGTATACTTCACCTTGGTCTTCATCCGTGCCTGGTGTCATCAGCGCAATAAAAGGATTCTGCTGGTGACTGCTTGAACCGCGACGGCTCTCAATCCCTTGCAGGCCTGACGCAAGCGGTCTGCGAACAATATCACGTTCCCGTGTCCATGCACCTGACAACTGCAACAATTCGTAATCTGCATGCGGAAAATCAACAGATGAACTGAGCGCACGCGCCACATTCACTGAGGTAGCGCTCTCATTAACGATACGCATGGAGCGTGTAATTGCATTAAATGCCGTAAAGGCTGTATAGGAAAGCTCGATTTTGATACCCGCAACGCGGTCTTCCAACTCAATAACCAGCGTCTCTGCTTCTTCATCGGATTCAACATACGTTGCTGGCAGTCCGGTAAGCGCTGTCTTTCCTTTGACCAATCGATGGCCTGTATACGTAAACTCCGAAACCGTCGAGCCATTCTCAAGTTCCAGTTGGATAGCCGGATTACGGAAATCACTTGTGCCATACACGGGTAGTTCCACTGCCAATGTATCAAATGAAATTGTACGGTCCTCTGGTACCGGGTTCGGACTGAAAGATGCTCGTTCTGTACGAACATGCAACCAACTCAGATCGGTGTCGCGTAATTTTTTGCCATAATACAAATGCACCAAATATCCTGAAGGCAGTACCTGAAATACGTAACTGGCCTCACGGGTCTGTAAATGAAATTGAAGTTTCTCTTGATTGATGTAAATGCTCATATGTCTCCTCCACCTCTATATATAGGTCTTTCGGGTAAACGGTTTCTCAGGTTTCATTATAGCGAAAAGATCGCCAATGTTCTACGCTTTCATCAAGCTTTAATCAAAAGAGCGCATAACAGCCCGAAGGTTGTCATACGCTCTTTTGGTTACAGTCTGAATTCAGTGTGTTCCCTTACAGGAACATCCATTGCCAACGGACGGCAGGGCAGCGTACAAGACGCTGGTTGCTGCCTTAAAAATCGATTAAACCAAGGCTGATCTGTAAGGCTTCGTTGACCAATTTCATGGTCTCCTCGTCCAGATGGGTAATCTTGTCAGTCAGCCTCTGTTTATCAATCGTCCGTATTTGTTCGAGCAAAATAACCGAGTCCCGGTCAAAGCCGTGTGCCGCCGCGTCAATTTCAACATGCGTTGGCAGCTTTGCCTTCTGGATTTGGGCGGTGATAGCCGCCACAATACAAGTTGGACTAAACCGGTTGCCGATATCATTCTGGATCACCAGAACCGGCCTGACTCCACCTTGCTCGGAACCGACAACGGGAGAAAGATCCGCAAAAAAAACGTCACCACGTTTTACGATCAATGTCTACACCCCGCTAACTAAGCGGTCCAGAGTGCTGTCCGCATCTTCCTCCGCATGAAAGGCTTCGGATGCCATGGTCAGATTAATTTTTGCCATCTCCATGTACCCTCGCTGCATCGTTTCACGGATGTAACGTTTCTTACGCTCCGTTAAATACAGCTTCATAGCCTGCCTAATCAATTCGCTGCGGTTGGAATTCTCCAGCGCTACGATGCCATCCACTTCCTGCAAAAGATAATCAGGTAAACTGATCATGATCCGCTTGGTGTTCTGCAAGTTGGCCACCTTTCTTCCACCCCCACAAACCTTTCGCCATTGTGAACCAGTATTACGTTTTTCCAGAACTTTTATACAAAGGAATATATATGCCCCGAGTATATCAAGTATGCTGTACTCCATTATAAACACGGGGAACAATATTCGTACAGACCAAACATCTCAATTCAGGAATTAAATCCTTACCGTCATACATAATTCGAGATGCTCCGACAGTTTTCCTTCTGTTCTGAAAAAAAGTTTATTGGGAATGACGTCCAGTTTACCTGTCAGGATGTCAAAAGTGGATTGATTCTGGCGACTACTGCTCCACCGCGGGTATATACCCGTGGAATGCGGTGCGCCATCATGCAGATCACTTCATAAGCAATCGTACCGAGCTGGGATGCCACCTCGTCTGCGGTTATTACGCCACCAGACTGATGACCGATGAGGACAACCTCTTCGCCGACTTGAATTTCTTCCGCCTCTTCCGCGAAAGATTGTAACGACACCATACACTGATCCATGCAGATTGTACCGATGACAGGGACGCGGCGGCCGCGTACAAGCACTTGTGCTTTACCTGTTAGCATTCTGGAGAATCCGTCTGCATATCCGAGCGGCAGTGTCGCTATTCGTTCGTACCCTTGCGTAAAATAACGGGTTCCGTAACTGATCCCCCAATGGGGTGGCAGTGTTTTGACCAGAACCGCTTTTGTCTTCAGCGTCAATACCGGGGACAGCTTCACCACCTGATGATTCACTTCAGCCGAAGGATACAGTCCGTACAGGCTTATTCCCACACGTACCATGTCATAAGACAATTCCGGTGTATCAATGGCAGCGGCGCTGTTCGCCGTATGTATAATCGGGATGGAACATCCCTGATCCCTGAGCGCATGAACCACGCTTTGGAACCGTCTATACTGCTCCAGTGTATAGGTTTTGTCTTCTTCATCTGCTCTGGCAAAATGGGTAAACATGCCTTCCAGCATCACCTGATTGAGCGAAGCTACTTCCTGAATGAAAGCCAATGCCTCATCGCCAGGCAACAGACCTAATCGACCCATGCCGCTGTCGATTTTAATATGAACCTTCAGTTTGTTAGCGAATGTGCTCGCATCCAGATGTCGAATGGCGTCAAGCACTTCCCTGCTGAACAGTGTGACGGTCACATCATGTTGCCATGCAACAGCGATCCCTTCAGGCGACGTATAACCCAGTACCAGGATTGGAATCGTAATCCCATGTTGTCGCAGTTCTAGAGCTTCGTCAAGAAAAGCCACACTTAAGTAATCCACACCCACTCGTTCCAGTTCCCTAGCCGTCTCCACCGCTCCGTGTCCATAGGCATTGGCCTTCACACAGGCGAGGAATTTCATGCCCTGAGGCAATGCCTCGCGGAAAGCTTCTACGTTAGTACACAAATGATCCAAATTGATCTCCGCTTGGGTCGGCCGATATTGTCCTTGCACGTTAAGTCACCTTCTCTAATCATCTTAATCCGGCTCACGTCAGACTCCATCGTAATGCTCCAGCATGTGACTGTCAAATGAACCGAAGTTTCGCATTCAAAAACAGATGTAAGGTGCGCCGTTTGAAGAACAAATGCGAACACAGAAGAAGACCGATAAGCGAGATTAGCAGGGCAAAATTCATTTTCCACCCCAGCAAAATCTGCTTATATCGATTATTTACCCGGTTCCCTCTGCGTAGAAGCGCATTTTGCATTATTGGGTGTATCGAGTAAGAAAAACGGCGCCAGATGAATACCTGTCTTACATCAAAGCAAAGCACCGGAGAACAGGTCTCCGATGCTTCTTAGCATTCCTTATGTTTATGCTACTATTCGTTCATTCGTTCAAAAATCATTTGCCTGACTCTTCTTGCATCGATGTTGCAATACGTACCATTTCGTTATCAGGCAGGTCGGCACTGGTGATCCGATATTCTATGCCATCTGTCGTCCATGTCAGTGTCTGCAGTGCATCTCCGCTGACCATCCCTAGTGTGAATCCCAGATCCAGTACACGGGATGGGGCAAGCGACACAGCACGATCCTGCGGTCTGGCTTCGAATATCGTGTAATTATATGTTCCTTCATAACGAAGCATAACCGAATAGTCTCCCGCTTCTTCCAGAATCTGATCATCCTTAAGCTGCACACCTTCCGGCGCATAGGTCGGCTGAATTACACCGAAGCTGTCTGCCCCTTCCGGTTCTGCGAGTGTTGGCTCTTCGCCTTCCTGACCTGTTGCAGCACCTTCTGTACCTTGCTGCTCTGTGTCCCCACCTACACCCGACTGTCCATCAGTAACGGCTCCATCAGGTTCAGGCGCTGTCTGAGGATTGGCAGGTTCTTTACCGCCCTCACCTGTTTGCTCCGCAGGAGTTACACCAGAATCCGTTCCTGTTTGGCCGCCCTCTTTTGTAGCTGCTGTCATGTTACGTTGCATGTCAAAGGCATCTTTTTCAAATTCAGCACCGAATTTGAAGGAGTCAAATTTCACATCGACCACAACATTGGCATTGGAGTCGGATACCTCCACCTGTTTAGGTGCATAATCGCTTTTGTTCAGCCAGATTTTCTGTCTGACAAGTGCGTGTGTATTATAATTGGCAGCTACATCAAAAACATAGCTCTCCTTCTCATCCGCAAACTGGCGGGTTGTATCCCCCGTAATGCTCCGAATCAATGTTTCATAGAGATATACCTGTCCCTGACTATCTGGCCAATTGCTCTGAAAACGGAAGCTTTTGTTCTGGCTCGGCGTCAGAACAAACACGCCTTCATCGTTACGCAGTACAATCTGTGTTACATCCTTTTTGGCATTCGTTAACGCAATACGATAATAGGAAGGCTTCTGATGCCATACCTCGACCTTGTACTGCTGCGGCGTATCTCCGGTATGCAGCGTCATCACGCCTGCCCCTTGGTAACTTTCCATCTCTCCTACGACTTCGTTCAGATCTTTGACCACAGCTGCCGCATCCTTCTTCCCGCAGGCGGCAAGTAAGGCCGATAAGACCAATACCATGGCAAGCATCCATGATATTCGGCGCATGACATCATCCCCTTTAGCACATGTTTTCACTTCAGGATTGTGCTTGCAGCAGAACCCCTACTTGATTAGTACATGTTATGAGGGACTTGTTCGATATATGCGGACTAGTTTGACAAGCAATCGGTGAAGTCCGTTAATACGGCATTGCTACGCTCGCATAGTCCTACCACAACGGAATATACACCGGATAACTCGTATCCTCTTCAGCGGCCCCAGGGCTTCTCTTCACCCACAATCTGCGCAGATCAGGCAGACCATACCCCGCAAGACGATAATCTCGCAACGAATCATGATGGGCGTGTTCTTCCTTGAAGCTGTATGTGGGCAGAAGCAATGCCTCCTGAATCAGTCGATCTTCTAGCCGAATCAATCTATTCAACCGCTCCGCAGGTTCCTGGATCATGACCACTCGTCCACATTCCTGTTCCAATTCATGTCTCCAGTAATCATTCATCGCAATCAGGAATAACGTGTTCTGGAAGGTGTACATCGTCACGAGACTCAGCACGACATGATCATTGAAGATTTCTCCTGTATAGATCAGATCACAATCCCCGAACCCATCTTGATAGACTGCATGGATCGGATCTCCCGGCATAATGTTGATATGTAGGCCAATCTGTTTACTTCTCTCTGCAAACCAGACCATATCTGCCTCCATCTTCTCGCCTTCTTCCACCCACAGGCTTAAACTCTGCCCTTGATAAGAGCTATGACGCAGTAATGCTGAGGCCAGCGCCAGTGAGGTCTCCACGGAAAGGTCAGATACAGGTGTGACCGAACATTCTATTTGTTCCGATTGCTGTTTCCATGGCTCCCCTTGATCTGAACCCACCTTTAAAGGTTGCTGTACTCGTCCTCGAATCAGACTATAAGCAGCCTGCGTGTTCGTGCTTCCGAGCGCTTGCGACAACTCCTGCGCATTCAATAGCTGTTGAACAGCCCGGCGAAAATTCACATCATGCTGCGGCCCTTCCTTTTGCATATTAAACGTCATATACATGCCACCCTGCATCTCATGCTGCACGGCACGAGGCTCCGCATCCGGAAATATATTATGCTTGATGACGGACTCCACCCTCCCAGAATGGGGAAGTTGCCATATTTCAACGCGGTCAATATAGGCTCGGCCTCGGAAGTAGGAAGGGAATACTTCCAACACAAGCAGCTTGGAATCATGACGCGTCAACCGATAAGGTCCTGTTCCAATCGGATGGAGCGGATTCATCTCCACATCTCTCGGCAAGATCGATGCAGACATACTACTCATCAGATCCGGGAACATGAAGTTAGGCTTGTTTAACATAAAACGTACAGTCAATTCGTCCAACGTCTCTACGCGCTCAATAGATCCAAACAGAGGCCTGCACGGGTTACTATTGTCAGAGATAATGCGATCAAAGGTAAACTTCACGTCCTCTGAATCCAATATCCTGCCATGATGAAAGGGTATACCTTTGTGCAGATAAAAAGTCCATTCGCTCCCCTCTGAATGACTCTCCCATGCCACAGCAAGACTCGGTTTACAGACCTGGTGTTCAGCATTATAACGAACCAAACGATCAAAAACCTCCGCAACAATAAAAACTTCTCCCCACATGGCCGTCTGCGTGGGATCCAATGTCTCAAAAGGGATATTCCGTGGAATCCGCAATGTATCCACTCGTCCTCTGTCCCCTCCATTCGAACGCAGACCAAATTGATGCTGCATTTGCTGCATCAGATGTTCTCTCATTGTAATTGGTAAGGTGGCGGCCAGTTCATAGGCGTCCTCCATCCTGTTCCCATCCAGGAGATGGTCAAATCGTTCACGCGCCACTTCAAGCAACGGAACACAAAATACCAGCATCGATTTTTTGCCTCTTCCGCGTTGCGGGTTCCACCTGACCCATCCGTTCTCCTTGAATTTGTTCATAATGAGGTTCATATTGCGCATGGTACAACATAATAGATCGGCGAGTTCACCTACCGTTGTATGCACTTCTTGTTCATCATGTACATGTGGAAAGTTTAATCGCAGTTGAATGTAATGTTCTGATACGTCCATATATGCCCTACCTTCTGCTAAAATACGAAATCCATCCGGATGCTTCTACAGTTTTTCTTCAGGTTTTCCTCCATTATACTCAGTAACATCAACATGACCAGTGGGAAGGAAGAAAAACGACTTATGAAATACGCCGATTTGCACCCGAACATCAGGATACGTATCATTACTGATTTTTTCACCGATCTGACCCAGAAGTCCATCATTCCATTCATGGCGATCTATCTGAGTATTCAGATTGGCGCAGGTTTGGCGGGGTTATTGCTGACGGTCAATATTGTGGCTTCCATGATTGTGGGATTGTGGGCAGGATATTGGTCTGACCGGATTGGACGGAAGAAATTGATGGTGATTGCACAAACTCTGCAGGTAGTGGCTCTATTTTGTTTGGCCATCGCCAATTCGCCGTGGATGGATTCGATCATTGTCACTTGTCTCATGTTTCTGCTCAGCAGTCTCAGTTCAGGGATCACCGTGCCGATTGCTAATGCCATGATTGTCGACGTGAGCAGTGAACATGAACGTCATTATGTATATGGATTGCAATATTGGACAACAAACGTTGCTGTAACTTTTGGTGCACTGATGGGCGGGCTATTTTTCGAATCATTTCGTTTCCTATTGTTCAGTCTGGTATGCCTTGAAAGCCTAGCCACCCTGTTTATTTTGATCTTTATGATTCGTGAAACAATGGATAAACATGCATTAAGTTGTGACGATGCTCCCATCCAGAGGAACATACTGAAAACGTACTGGGCAGTCTTTCAGGACAAACGTTTCATGATATTTTTCACGGCTACTGTACTTGCAGTCTCCCTGGAATTTCAGTTGGATAAATACATCGCTGTTCGTCTAAAAAATGAATTCACCGCCCAACTGTTCGGCTCAGATATCTCAGGTCTGCATATGTTCAGCCTGATCATGGTCATCAACACCGTAATGGTCGCCTTGGTTGCCATTCCATTCTCCAGATGGATAGGTCGCTTCCAGTCCCGATCTATTATGACTGTTGGTATGCTCCTCTATACCGCAGGTTTCACCGTACTTGCTTTCAGCAACTGGGCCTGGTTACTCATCTCATCCGCTATATTGCTAACGATTGGAGAATTGATGTACGCCCCTGTTCGTCAGGTCATGCTCGCGGGGATGATTCCAGATTCGGACCGTGCTGCCTATATGGCTGCTGACGGGTTGAGTTACAACGCCGCTGCCCTTCTCGGCAGTCTCGGGTTAACCATTGGAGCCTTTCTGCCCTCCTATGCGATGGCTGGTCTGTATATCCTGATGGGGCTTGGAGCGCTCGTCTTTTTCCGAATGTTACTTCGGAGGGCAGAGGAACAAAATCAACATCTGCCGTGTGCAGATGCATCTTGATTTCACTTTTCTGGCAACTTTTCCGACAACAAAATAATCATCCAAGGGAGCCCAACTGGCTCTCTTTTTCATGTCCATGATCAACGTTTAGAAGTAAATTATCTTTAACATTTTGTATATTATAGTTTACATTTAGTCAAATATCATGTACATTAGGTTCATGGAGGTGAGCAAGTGGAAGAATTACACAATCACGTTCGGGAGTTACGAGCCAGAGACCGGCTATCCCAAGCAGAACTGGCCAAACTCATTGGTGCATCCCGTCAAACCATTGCCCTGATTGAGCGTGGAGATTACTCTCCGTCGGTCGTTCTGGCACTAAAAATAGCCCACGTCTTTCGTGAACCCGTCGAAAAAATCTTTGAATTGAAAGGTGGAGATTAGATTGAAAAATTCATCGTCCTCATCCATTAAGAAGCGATTGCGTCTTCCTCTGTATGCAGCAGGTGGCGCTGTAGTTGGTTTTCTCGGCGCTAGCGGAGTCAGTAAACTCCCTTCTGACTTGAACTGGACGCTGTCCGTGTATTATGACTATGATCTTTTATTCGCAATCCTGGCGGCTCTTGTGGTAGTTATGACGGTGTGGAACATCTTCAGTCTCTCCCGCACGCCATCTGTCCCTCCCATGGAAAATGACGCTTATGGAGATTCCGATTCACTCATCTCTCCAGCAGAGCGCTCCCTCGGAAAAGCGATGATCCTCAGCGGATTCAGCGTTATTCTTACGTTTACCTGGGCAGCACTTGCCTTGTCCTTGTATGCATCCAACCGAACCATGCCGAATTCTCCAGAACTGTTCAACCTCTTGAATTTTGTTGCTTCGTGTATCTCTATTATCATCGTTGTGGTCGTGCAAACTCTGACTGTGAAGCGATACAACCGTTATTACCCTGAACGCACTCTGGATCTGAACTCGCGCAATATGAAGAAAGATCATTTTGAGAAGCTGGATGAAGGCGAGAAATGGATTGTCTATCGCGCAGCCTATCGTTCTTTTCAGATGATGAATGTACTTCTTGGTGTTGGAATGGTCTCTATGGTTCTATATTCGATGCTCTTTACCTTTGCTCCATTCCCGATTGTAATGCTCTCTGTGATCTGGATTGCCAACATCGGAATCTATTATCGTGAAACCTATCGTGCGAGTAATCAGTAATACATGGTTAGGTAACTATTTTGTAAATATTTTCATAAAGGAGTGTTTGCATGCATTTATCCAAACGAAAGACCCGTTTCAGGTTCACCTCCCTAACAGGAGCTTTTATGGCTGTGGTTCTGTCTCTCAGTCTGTGGGTACCCGCAGTTCAGGCGGAGACCGCAACTCCAGTAGCTGCTGAACAAGGAAAGACGAAAGCGCTGACAACCGAATCAGCTACAGCATTTCTGGATTCATTCTTCGATTCACCTGAGGCAAAAGCCCATTATGTGGGAGCCTCCGTTGTTGTTGTGAAGGATGGCAAAGTTCTGGCGGAAAAAGGATATGGCTTCTCCGATGTGGAGAGCAAAACAGCGATCGATCCCAAAAATACCGCTTTCCGTGTAGCCTCTGTCTCCAAAACGTTTACGTCAGCAGCTGTAATGCAGCTGGTAGAGCAAGGCAAGGTTGATCTGCAAGCTGACTTTCAGACCTATGTGAAAGGGCTCGAATTTGATAATCCTTTTGACAAACCTGTAACTGTGGAGAACCTGCTCACACACACGACCGGATTCGAGATCCGTGATCCCCAGCAGGAAGACATCCATACTGATTTTGACAAATACATAGCGATGGAGGATTACGCACAGCAACACATGCCTCCTGTCGTTCGAGAGCCTGGTAACGCCTATATGTACGATAATTTCTCGTTTTTGCTGCTTGGCATGATTGTTGAGAATGTAAGCGGCGAGCCCTTTGAATCCTACATGCAACAACATATCTTCAAACCGCTGGGAATGGATAACAGCAGTTTCATGCTGGACAAAAAGTTCCAAAAGCAGCTGGCTACTGGCTATGATGCGGCACACAATCCGCTTGATCTGTACACCATCGCTCCAACACCAATGCCTCAAGGTGGCATGTTGTCTACCGCTGAGGACATCGGGAAGTTCATGATTGCGTTCCTGAATGATGGCGTGAAGGACAACAAGCGAATTTTCAAGGAATCCACGGTGAAAAGCATGGAACAGTACCGTTCTTCCATTCATCCACTGTTACCAAACACGACGTATGGATTCGAAGCTGCATTTCAGCTTCCCGGAGCAGGAAGTAGTCCAAAAGTTATTACAAAAGGAGGCGACCTGACCGGATTCAGCTCTTATCTCTTCCTTATTCCCGAGCAAAATACAGGCGTTTTCCTGACGTATAATCAAAATGGAGCACTTCGTAATCTGTTCTACCCTGCATTCATTCAGAGCTTCTTCCCACAATATGCAGAGCCTGTACAGTTCAAGGATTACACGCCGCAATCCGCAGCTGAGCTGCAACGCTTTACCGGATTGTATGCCGATCTTCGACTTAGCACGATTGTGAGTTCCCTGAAAGGTGGCGGGGATAAGCCAGGACAACTGAGCATTAACGATGTATTCCTGGGTCAACGCAACCTGATTCAGGTGGAAGATAATCTCTTCAAAGATGAATTGACTGGTCAATTCACAGCATTCAAGAAAAATGCTGATGGAACAATCTATATGAAAGAACCTTACCTCAACCCTATGGGTTATGAGAAAAAAGGACAAAAGCCTATGGGCTTCCGGGATGTTCGTGAGAACAGTCCTTATGCTGAAGCCATCTATGCCATACAATCTCTTGGATATTATGAGAATGATGCTAACAAGTCTTTCCAACCGAAATCAGCTGTGACACGAGCTGAATTTATTGAGAACACGCTTAAACTGAGTGGATTGAAGCCCAGCAAAACAACGCCTCCTGCAGGCACCGACTGGGCAGACCATGCAGCAGCCGGATATATTCAACTTGGATATGAAATGGGTATGATTACTGGCACGGACGAACAGCAATTTAAGCCGGATCAAGTGATTATCCGACAGGAAGCAATGGTCATGATGTGGAGAATTATGCAACTACAATATCCTAGCGAACTGTTCAATGATGTGAAACTTGCGGGGCACACAGATGCATGGGCTGTACCAGCCATTCAGATGATGGCGAAGCTTGGTATCCATGGACCCGAGGTGAAGGTAATGGAGGATGGTTCTGTTGATTTCCTTTCCCGCAAACCTCTGATTCGTCAGGAAGAGGCTGCGATTATGTATGCGCTGCTTACTCAACCAACAGATCAAATTGTCGCTGAACTGATGGCAGCTCAACAGCCACAAGCAGAACCTGCTGAAGGAGCTGAGCCTGCAGATGAGACATCTGAAACTGCGCCGGTTCCTGTACCAGCGCCGGTCCCTTCTGTGACTTCAGCACAATAAAAATAAAACATCTTCATACCGATTAGATTGATCATGCTTATGATGCAAGAAAAAAACAGGCTTGTTCAGAAGGATACGATCCTTCTTGAACAAGCCTGTTTCGTAACTTTTCATAACTTATTATAGCGATCTGTTACTAAGTTATATCCGTCTCTATTCGATCAACGAAGATACATGGCGGTTCCCGTTGCGCTGATCAAACTTGGCTGCAGCGGTCTGAGCATGCTCCGCAAAGTAATCGGCCAGCTTGAGCAGGTCGCCCGGGTCACCTTCATACGGGAAGGATGCTGGCAGACGCAATCGGTATTCTGGAGATTCTTCCACCCAGCGGCGAAGCAACGATGCCGCTCTGGCATAAAACAACATTTTAGCGTAAGGATCTTCATGATCAGCAGCGAACACCAGTGTTTCCTCCAGCACATCAATGCCTTTTGCCGGATTCGTACGTGTGAGATAATCCATCTGCTCCGCAAAACTCTGCACAAAATCGTTCTGGCCTTTGATCAGGCGATATCCCTTGGTCTGATGTTTATCTGCTTCCGCAGTCCGTCCCAGTCGATATAACGGCATCAAAATTTCAGATAAAGTCAGATGGGGAATCTCCGCACAACTCATACGCCCTTTCAGGATAGGCTGTGCCGCCTCCAACACCTTCTCATCGTCTCCTTTTAACAAGAAATATCGCATAATCTCATCCTGCTCACAGGCTTCGCAGTCACTCATAAAGTCACGATCCATCGTTCTGAATCGATCATAACTGCGTCCCGCTTCCTCCAGCTCCCCAAAATCCATAAAGATCCGGAACCGATAATACCAGTAGGAGCGTTCGCTGTAACCGTAAGACTTGAAGCGCCGTCCGAAATCCTCCAACAGCTCCAGGATCTTCTCGCGTGATATTTCCGGAAAGTCGGGCATCTTGCCCAATATCCATTTGTACGACCACATTAACGTTTCTTCATCATATTCTTCGGGCTGTTGGTCGAACTTACCCAGCTGCCAGGAAAAAGCAATCAGTGCTTTCATCGGATAACCGCAGAATGTTGCTGTCTCCACAATCTCCGATCTTGCTTCATATGCCTCTTCCTCCATGCCGTTCACATCGGCAACTCTTGCCGCTTCCTCCAGCATACCGAGCTTCGCCGGACCATTGGGCAAACCATAGGCCTCGTCCATCAGTTCTTCAAAATCCATCTCTGTCTTCATCAGGCATCCCCCTTACGATCTGTATTGGCACGCAAACCCCAATCAATAAAACGAACAATGCCCTGATTTAACACTTCAAGCTCCTGCTTGCTCATGGCATAATGCCCCATCATCAGTGCATTGACGTATAACATTTCGATGGCAATCGGTGTCATCTGATCATCCGGTGATGTCAGTACCCGCTGAATGATCGGATTACTCACGTTCAAATACAAGGTTGAGTACCCTGCCGAACTCATGCCAGAAGATAATGAACCCAGAACGGACGAGAACAATTCCGTACTCTCCTCGCTTGCTTTTTCAAGCGCACGAAGTGTTGAGGATTCCTGAGACAGTGTGAACAACACCGGCAGATCCGATGGCTTAAAACCTTTCACCTCAGCCCGACAGCGGAAGCGCTGCAGAGCAGAATCGGCCAGTCGCAACGCATCATAATACTGATTACGCTCAGCGGGTGGCACATCGTTGAAACTCATCGAGACCTGATCCGGCTGTAGCCGCTCCGTGTGTACATTGTGCACGGTCATCGGCAGTGTAGCCATCAACTCGCTGTCATAGATGTAACCACCATTAATCACCAGCATCGATTGTGCGGATGCCACATGATGAATCTGACGGTACTCATCAACAGAGGACGTGAAGTACAACGTCTCTCCTTCATCTATTAGCTCACCCAGTTCCCGGTGACCCCTCGTACTCTCAAATGGCAGCCATCGGTGAATCATCGCGTAGAATGCCTGATCCTGTACAGCCAGTGCCTTCATGGACAAGGCATGCAGGCGAATCAGTTTCTGTAGCCGTTCCGTCTGGCTCTCAGCCATGTCGGCCAGTCCCTTGCGAAGTGAGTCTCCGAGTTCGGAGCGAACTTCCTCCAGCTTTTCATTTTCATAAAAATGCTCCCGTGATGCCGTCGGTTGAAGCTCATCTGTCCAGATCAGGCATTTCACGAAGAAAGCCCACTCTGGCAAAATGTTCTCAGCCTTCTCCGAAATCAGCATTCGCTTCAAGTAAACCCGGTGAGAACGCTTGGCATTCAGATTAACCGCGTGTGGCAGTACAAAAGCAATACCCCCGGTACGGCCTGAAGCTGTCGTCAACGGAATGAAGTCCTGGAACTGCTCGCCAAGCAGACGTTCACCAAAAGCCAATACCTCCGCTCTGCGTGAACGTGCGAGTGCAGGGTCCATCAGCCAGATCGGTGTCTCGCTATTCACCACATGTTGCGCGCCGTCATGATACAGCGTGACCGGATACGGCAATAACGCTCCATAATAGAACAGAGCTTCTTTCACATAATCTGGTTCAAAGTAGTGTGCTGCGTCCGGTGTGCAACGCAGATATACTTTGGTCCCCGGGGACAGCTGTGTATCCAACTGTCGAATCGTATAGGTGCCATCCGGCTTGCCCCGCCACTCCATCGAAGGGCCGCCCTTCGCGGATTGCGTCAGCATGACAATTTCGTGACTCACCATGAAACAGGATAACAACCCAATCCCGAAACGCCCGATAAACGAAGTCTCTCCATCCAGCAGCGCTTGCTGCCCCCTCTTCGAGGATTGTCCAATCATGGCCAGGAATTCATGGATGTCAGCTTCAGTCAAGCCGATGCCGTTGTCCTCCACCATCATGGTCAATTGCTCACCTGTTCCCGTCAGTTCAACACGAACTTCACCCTGATACCCTGGCTCCGCCTCCGTTCGTGCGGTAATCGCATCAGTCGCATTCTGCATCAGTTCTCGCAAGAACACTTTAGGACTGCTATATAGATGGTTGGATAAAATCTGGATCATCCCGCTCAGGTTCACTTGAAAACGATATTCATTGGATGCTGTCATGACTCACTCACCTTCCTCTACGTCCAAACACAATATGTATCCATACGATGTATTCATATGGATGTGTTAGACGAATTCATTATGTAATCGTTAGAAACAGACGTTCCCCGTGACAGGCACGCCAAAACATCACGTCAAGCCGGCCCTGGATAACCAAGACCGGCGTTATATGCATATTTCAGGCATTCATGAGACGTATGACCTTATCTTTCATTACCACGTTATGAATAGCAATGAAACGGGTGTTCTACCCTAAAATAAGGATACATGTTACAAGGCAGAGTGAAAACAAACCTGAGACCCGATTTCAGACAGACTTCAGGGTAAATGTGCATCTTACATTCGGGACTATTGAAGGAGGAAAATATCTTTTTTGTCGTCCATTTGAACGATATCAGCCTGCCACACGTATAATCTCCAAACTCAGATCGGAAGGTGAATATACATGATCGAAGTACGCAACATATCCAAGCAATTCAAGGTGCATCAAGCACTGCATGATGTCAGTTTCACAATTAAACAAGGCAGTGTCACCGGGTTGATTGGACCCAACGGTTCGGGCAAAACTACACTGATCCGTATCATGAATGGGGTCTTAGGTGCTTCCGGTGGACAGGTAACCATTAACGGATTGGACGCCGCTCGTGAGGCGGAGAAAGTACTGGCCATGTGTGGCACTCTTACCGAACAAAGTGGATTATATGAAAATATGAGCGGGCGTGACAATCTGACTTTCTTCGCAGATGTTTTTGGCCTGAAGCATGCCAAGAAACGAATCGACGAGCTTGTAACTCTGTTCGAGTTGCAGGATTATCAGCATCGAAAAGTCGGCACTTATAGCACAGGCATGAAGAAACGCTTGGGCCTTGCACGAGTACTCTTGCACCGCCCTTCCATCCTGTTTCTGGATGAGCCCACCAATGGCCTGGATCCGGATGGAATTCAGATGGTACTGCGCATTATCCGTTGGTTAAATAAGGAAGAAAAGATGACAATTCTGGTCTCATCCCATGTGCTGTCCCAGCTGTCAGCCGTCTGTGATCATTATATTTTCATGGAAAAGGGGCGCATCGTGGAGGAAGGCACGGAACAGGAGATTGTTAGCCGGTACCTGTCCACTCCGAAACTCGAAGTAGAAGCCGACATACCCGATGGATGGCACACGGCAACCGACTTTACACCTGAAATAATCTCCGCACATCAAGCATTATTTCAGCTTACATCGCGTGAAGATATTCCATTACTGCTAAGGCAATTAACGGAGCATGGTCAAGTCTATCAGGCCCGCATCACGGGCAGTGATCTGGAAAGTATCTATTTTGCCATAAGGGAGGCACACCACCATGAATAACCGCCAAGCCATACGTGCACTGGTACGTAAAGATATCCGGTCCGTCACAGCCAGCATTCAGCTCTGGTTGCCCATGTTGATCGTTCCACTGATTATCGGAATCATTATGCCCTCTGCCCTCCTGTGGGCGGCCTCCAGAATGGAGCTTCGTTCTCTCGGCAACATCAGCTTTCTACTCGAATCATTGGATGCGTTAACCCATGGTGGACAGATTCCTCAGCTTGCTTCCATGCCTACAGATAATCATCGTATTGTCTATTACTTGGCCATGTATATGTTCGCTCCCTTGTTTCTCATCATTCCGGTGATGGCCTCCAGTATTCTGACGGCCAATAGCTTCGCTGGTGAGAAGGAACGTAAGACGCTGGAAGGGTTGTTATTCACACCGATCAGCATGGACACTCTTTTTAAAGGCAAAGTGCTAGCTGCCCTGATCCCTTCCATTCTATTATCCTGGGTTACTTTCCTGATCTATGGAATCATTGCCAATATTCTGATGTACCCCATGTTTGGAACGTTGATGTTTCCCAATCTGAACTGGATCATACTTGTCGTGTGGGTTGTTCCCGCTTGCAGTCTTATGGTCATTTTATTAAACGTCCTGATCTCGGCCAAGGTCCGTGGGTTCCAGGAAGCCTATCAACTCGGCGGATTAATTGTCCTTCCCCTCATCGCCTTAGTCGCTGGTCAAGCCAGTGGCATGTTGCTGATTGGTCCTTGGTTGTTAGTCATGATTGGAGCAGTGCTCCTGCTCATAAGTGTGGTTCTTCTTCGTCTGGTCACGTCGTGGAATAGTCGTCAGCAACTGGCGGAAAGTCAGATCTGAATGATGTGGAGTGTAGCGACGAAATTCAACAATCTACACTGTCGCTCCGCTATGCAGATTGAGAAATAAATAAACGCAGGTTATGATGTGGAGATATATGCTATGGGATGATTTATAGAGAGGAATGGAACAACTGTATGGAATCCAAACTACTTCAAAAATTAAAATATGCTTCACAATTAACGGCACAGGAGAAACATATTGTGGACTATATCCTGAGCAACCCCGAAGTTGTATTTGATTCTACAGCCCATGAACTGGCTCAGCAGACCTATACAAGCTCATCCACCATTGTTCGCCTATGCAAAAAGCTGGGTACCAAGGGGTACCCGGACTTTCAGCTCAAGCTTGCTCTTGAATATCAACAGATACCTTCCGCGATGCAAACGCAGGATCATGCAATTGCAGAACAAGGCAACGTGCTGGCTGCCATCGACTCGGTTCCTTACCTGTACCAGCAAGCGCTGGATGATACCCGCCGGATGTTAAATGCTCCTGTTTTGGTACGAATCGCGAACTGGGTCAAAGAATCCGTACGCATTGATGTCTATGGCAGTGATATGAATTATTATCTGGCTCAACAGGCTTGTGCCAAGTGGAATGAACTCGGCATATCTGCGATTGCTCACAATAGTCCGAACATGCATTACTTGAACACGATGAATCCCAATAGCCTGACGCTCTCTTTTGTTATCTCACACACAGGTGAGAACCAATCCATGATTGAAGCCGCCAAAGTGCTGAGCAACAAACAGATGAAAGTCATCGCAATCACGGGCAACAACCATTCAACCCTGTCCAGACATTGTGATGAAACGCTGCTGGCTTATGGATACAATGAACAATTACGACTGTCCAAAATGTCTTCGATGGTCTCGGTACTCTACATTTTCGACATGTTGTACATGGGGAGCATTAGCGATACGTATTAACGATTACCGTTGATCTGCTGCAAATACAATTCCGGCATCCTTACGTGCACTCATAAGTACACTCATCACAGACTGGCTGTGTTCGAGTAGTTCGTAACACCGTTTGTGGTCCCCATTTGCATGGATGTCCCTGAACGCTTCCCACTCATAGTACAGCCAATTGGATTTGGTCTGTGCATTATACGCCTCAGCAGGCTCATTCCCGATCTGAAGCTTGATCTCCCGGCAACCGTTTGCTCCTCCCACAACCTGAAGATAACCTTTCTCGCCCTGAATGAGCACAAAGTTCATGCTGTTTGTGTCTTTGGCACCTACACATTCCGCAATAAACTCCGGATATTGGAGAACCACTACACCTGACGTATCAATGCCGTTTGCATGCTTGTTCGCGGTATACGATACGGTATTCGGACTGCCAAACAGATTCATGACCAGATGCAGATTATAAATATTGATATCCATCAGCGCTCCACCAGAGAAATGTGGATTGAATACGTTCGGCGTTTCCCCTGCAAGCAGATCATTGTATTTCCGCGAGTATTGACTGTAGTTACACTGGATGAGTTTGATCGGACCAAGCTTTGGTAGTTGCTCCTGTATGACTTTAATATTGGGCAGGTGAATGTTGGAGATGGCTTCAAATAACAACAGATTCTTTTCTTTTGCAAGTGCAATCAGCGTTTCTGCTTCCTGAAGCGTGGACGTGAACGGTTTTTCGCAGACGACATGTTTACCATGTTGAAGTGCCTGATAGGCCTGTTCGTAATGCATGCTGTTTGGTGAAGCAATATATACGAGATCTACATTTGTATCTGAAAATAGGGATTTCAGGTCCGTATAGATTGTACCGACCCCATACTTAATCGCAAGCTCCTGTGCTGTCTCTCTCTTCCGGGAGTACATCGCTGTACACGTAACATCATCCAGTTCATTGATCGCAGATAAAATGGCATCCACAATGGACCCTGTACCAATCGTTGCTATATTCATCATATCGTTTTGCTCCTGTCGTTGGTTGTTTGTCAGTTGGCTCTCTTCGCTGCTCTGGGTGATTGTTATGTTATCACGATTAAGTCAGGCGGAGAATGCTTTGGGACGGGATTGGCAGCATCATGCGCAATTTGATTTCAGGTTTGAATGACTATGAAATTCAATTTCATTCTCTTCTTTTTTTCATGTTTGAGAGCTAACATATCTTCCATAGCGATATAACATAAGGAATTAACGACATACATATAGAAGAAAAAGGGGAAGATGAACGAATGAAAACAGGGTATACATACGTACAACGCACCATCTGTACATTGCTGTTATTTACACTCATTGCAGCAGTGACATTGGGAGGTGGAGCCGCAGCCCAGGCAGCTTCACTCAGCCAATCCACAGTGTATTATGAGTCCGACGGAGTTTTGTACAAAGTATCCGCGGATGGCAGCAATACAACAGAAGTATTAATTGATTTCCAAGGGGTGGACTTGCTCGCGGCAGGCTCTTATCTCTACTACACGCAGACTGCTTCTTCCACAACCTTGCTTCGGGTTCCGAATGACGGGTCCAGCGATGCGGCAGAGACATTTGCTACAGATGTACTCAGCTATTATACGGATAACGGATTCATCTATTATCTGGATGCTACAGGTACCATTTATCGTGCGAATGGCAATAGTGACGCTTCATCTGTCACCAAGATTGCTGACAAGGCCGATACCGACTTTCCGTTTCTCGTCGTAGCCAAAGGGCGTGCTTACTATAATGCGTTGGTTAATGGAAACACGTGGATCGTATCCAAAACGTCCAACGGTTCCGGAGCTGTGCAGCGGATTGCCGCAGGCGCAGTGGAAGGTCGTTATTTTACGAACCAAGCCAAAAACGAACTGCAACTGATGGTCAATACAGACCCCTACGAGGAGTTTTATTCCACCAATGCTGTTGTCATGTATAAGGTGAATTACAACACTGGCAAAGCAACTGCGGTTAATCCCAAAGCCAAACTGGATGTGAATGCTGTATATTCCGGTGGTTGGGGAAACAATCTTTACGTGTATAACAAAGGAATCGTTCTCGACAGCAATAAGGATTACAATTATGCCAAAGGCAAAGCGTTTGCGTTAACCACTTCAGCCAAAACACTTCAGCTTCATAACAAAAGCGTTCGTGAAGTAAGTGCCCTAGTTACAGACAAGGTTGTCCTTATTGATGCAGACAAAAAAGCTTATGCCAAAACGGTCTCGGGCAACAAAGTGACCAAGTCTGCCAACCTGAACCTGAACAATGTAACGTATGTTGCGAATCAATTGACCAACGGCACATCTACGGCTGCATACATCTCGGGCAACAACGGACTCTATTCGGTCAATACAGCTCTCAAGGTAACGAAACTTACCGGGGACGAATGGGATGCATTCCATATCAGAGATGATGTTGCGGGCATCTTCTACATTAATGCCAAAGATCAATATCGCTTGTATCACGTGCAAACGGGTGGAACAGGGAAAAAAGTAATGAGTGACGTTTTCCTCGACAATATTCTATTGGTGACACCGTACTAACATATCATGTTGATTCAGGCGTATAGCCAATATAGCCCATTCAACGGACTTGTCCATAACAAAAAGGACTACCTTGCAGCCATAACGGCTCTTGGTAGTCCTTTTTTGATTGTCGAAAACTATTTTTCAAAAACATCTTCCATATGAGAATGATAATTGTTATCATTAAGAAAAATAAGACAAAAGGATGGTCCGTATGACTGAACAGTTTCCCTTCATTGCTGAAACCTCATCTCTACCGCTCCTCTCCTCCATGTGCCGTGTGCGTCGTGGGGAGAATTTCCGTGTGCAAGGCAAGACGGTGTCACGGCCCATGCTCTGTCTTATTTTGCAAGGAGACGGTGTTCTGGTCCTGAATGATACAGCCTATACGGCGCAAGCGGGCAGCTTGTTTGTACTGAAGCCAGGAACAAGCATCGAGGCCGCTGCACGCTCAAATGTGACCGAATGTTTATTGCTAAGTATGGATACGGTTTGTTTGCAGCAAGTGCGCGGTGAATGGAAAATGACCTCATCACCTGCCTTCCCGCTGGATTGGGAGACAGGCAGGTTGCTGGTTCGTCATAAGCAGCAGGCTGTATTACGTTTGGAACAATTGTATGAAACCTATCGTGGTCTGCAACCGGATCACTTTATTAGCATACATAGCCAGCTGCATGAGCTTCTGCAGTTTCTCTCGGAGAACCGGCTGGAAGCCAATCATGAGAAAGTGGACCCTGCCTTGGAGCGCAGTATTATGTATATGCGACGTTACATGAGTGAAGGAATCAGCATGGATCAGCTTGCCAAGATTGCTGGACTCACCCCCAGCTCTTATTCGCGCAGTTTCAAGAAGGCCAAAGGCATGTCACCGACCGATTACCTGAATCGTTTACGTATAAACGAAGCCAAAAAACAGCTGACAGAGGAATCCTGTATCCTCAAAGACGTCGCGGTATCTGTCGGGTATGGCAATGAGTATTATTTTAGCCGCAAATTCAAACAAACCTTGGGGATTGCTCCCAGCGTATATATGAAAAGAGATCAACTTCGCGTAGCTACAGCATCCATTATGGGATTCCATGAGAACTTGGCCTCGCTTGGACTGCGCCCGGTAGCTGTGCTGGAAGGTGAAGGTGTGATTGACCGAGAAACGGATGAATATGAACAAGAACGCCGATTAACCAGACAATTCGATCAACTTCGGCAGGCGAAGCCAGACTTGATCATCGGTGACTTTTACCACAAGCCCTACTATGATCGCCTGAAAAATATTGCACCCACCATCATCTTGGAGTCCACTGATGACTGGAAAGAGAACCATATTCGCATAGCCGAACTAGTCGGACGTGAGAAGCAAGCGTTGCTGAATTTCAAAGAACTTGAATTTCGCAAGCTTGAAGCAAGCCTGAACCTGCAACCCTATTTCGGACAAAAACGGTTGGCTCTGATGGAGGTTACGAATCAGTTCATTCGCTTACAAGGGACTGGCGAGCATCCATTAAATCACTTGTTGTATGCTGAATTGGGACTCCAGCCTGCTCAGCTTGTATCTCCCGAAAGTTCCAGAAATGAGTATGTAGCGGATAGTATTCCCGTGCTGGACACGGATTACCTGTTGATCCATCGTGCTTCGCTCCAGCCTGTCAGCGAAAAGGTGTTCCGACGCATGAAACAAACGGCATCATGGAATCGATCCCCTGCTGTATTGTATGGTAACGTTCACGATATTTCGAACTGGCAACGGTTATGCTGGACCCCGGGTGGCCGGTTGCAGATTCTGAACGAACTGGAACAGATTACTCAGCAGTCTGTAGTCTTTCCTCAGGCAGGTCTGATCGGACATTAGATGTGAACATAGGTCGATACGATGGGCAAGATTATCTTTTACATCGTGTTCCTTCATTAATAATTCAGTAAGATATTGCACAGGCCAAAGGGCCCTCTCCTATAACGGAAAGGGCCCTTTGCATGTAATTATGAATGTTCCTTGATCTCTTCCTTCGGAACAAGCTTGTATATCTCTTCATTTTCCATGGTATCAATCAACCGATCCAACCATTTGTAATATGCTTCCGCTTGCAAAACTTTGTGTTTGTCTTCCATCAGAATGTGGATAAGTTCAGCGTCTGCCTGCTCATCCAGACCTTCGACTAACCGATTCAGTTCTTCAATTGATTTGCGTAGAATCTGAAGGTTACTCTCCACGGCTTTTCTCCATTTAATCGCAAAATAATCCGTAAACGTCTGATGCCAGTCGTATTCCACTTCATATAGGTCTTTTCTGGAGCCCTTGCTCCACACTTTATTTACCATTTTCAAATCCAGCAGTGTTCGTACACCTGTACTCATACTCGTTTTGCTCATTTCCATTTCCCGTCCCATATCGTCAAGGGTCATTGGTTTGTCTGCAAAAAATAGCAATCCATATAAGTGTCCCGTCGACAGCGTAACGCCGTAAAGATCCATATTACGTCCAATGGCTTCAATGACGCGTTTACGAATCTTCAGCACGGTTGCCTGCTGTTCCTCTTGTAAATGGTCCAAGCCCATGCTTGCAACCTCCATTCTGAACATTCCACAGTCTTTGGCGAAATAATTGCAACACTTTAAAAGTCCTGCTTACATGGGAAAGCACTCGGCCGGACATCATATATGCCAGAGGGCTTTCATTCACCCAATGTATGAAAATGGGAACTTTACCAGGCTACAATTGCCTATGACTATCTTTTAACCAAAAAATTCAGCTTCAATTCAGCTCATTTTCTATTGTAGGAAAAGCAATGTCAAATGTAAAGCTGCCTTATTAGCCAGAATAAGGAGAATGACGGAGTATATGGACGAAAAACTTTGTACAGTTTTTACTGTACAAACATTATGTACTGTTTATTCGGTTGATATACTGGTTAAGTATTGTTAGACTTAAAAACGTTACCCAGAAAGACGGGAAGCGAAGCAACAATTACCGGATTTCGTGGCTGGGCGCATAAGTGTATGGGCTTATGGATGCTGAAAGCCGTTCGAAGTGCACAACACATCAGAAGGGGTGAAAACATGACCATACTTGAAGTGAAAAACGTAAGTAAATTGTTTGGACCCCAAACCGAGCAAGGTCTGCAATTACTGGAGCAAGGTTGGGGTAAAGAAAAGTTGGCCAAAGAAAAACAGATAACGGTTGGTGTCAACCGGGTCAACATGGACATTAAGGAAGGCGAGATTTTCGTTATTATGGGACTGTCCGGGAGTGGTAAATCCACACTGGTTCGGATGTTTAATCGTCTGATTGAACCAACATCCGGAGAAATTCTGGTCCATGGTAAGGATCTACGCAAGATGAACAAAGAACAATTGCGCGAAGTGCGCCGGAAAACGATCAGCATGGTCTTCCAGAAGTTTGCGTTGTTCCCGCACCGTACCGTTCTTGATAATGTGGAGTATGGATTGGAAATACAAAAAGTAGATAAGGAAGTACGCCGGGAGAAGGCAAAAACCTCACTTGAGCTAGTTGGCCTTAAGGGCTGGGAAGACAAAATGCCAGATGAACTCAGTGGCGGGATGCAGCAACGTGTCGGCTTGGCGCGTGCACTTGCCAATGACCCGGAAGTACTACTGATGGATGAAGCCTTCAGTGCACTTGATCCATTGATTCGTCGTGATATGCAAGATGAGTTGATCGAGCTTCAGGATAAAATGAAAAAGACCATTATTTTCATTACCCATGACTTGGACGAAGCGCTGCGCATCGGCGATCGTATTGCCCTCATGAAAGACGGCGCAGTTGTGCAGATCGGTACACCGGAAGAAATCATGATTCAACCGGCCAACTCATACGTGGCCCGCTTCGTCGAAGACGTGGATCTGTCCAAGGTCCTTACAGCATCTCACGTAATGCGTCGCCCTGAAACAATTACGCTTGATCGTGGTCCTCGCGTTGCCCTCGAATTAATGCGCGAAAGTGGCGTTTCCAACCTGTTTGTCATTGACCGTTCGAAGAAGCTGCTTGGTGTCATTACAGCAGAAGACGCTTCTCGTGCGATGCGTGAAAACAAAGTATTAAAAGACATTCTGATCACGGACGGGCCTACTGTGTCGCCTGAGACCCTGATTCATGAATTGTTCGAAATTGTAAGTTCAGCCCATGTGCCTCTCGCTGTTGTTGGTGAGAATGGCCGTCTGCAAGGTGTTATCGTCCGCGGTGCCCTGCTGGGTGCACTTAGCGGTGAAGTTGCAGTAAAGGAGGAACTTGTGAATGATTCCCAAAATACCACTAGCGTCGTGGATTGAATCCATCGTTGACTGGATGAGCTCCTCGCTCTCCGGATTGTTTAATGTAATTTCCATCGTTATTCAAGCGGTTGTCGGATATTTCTCCGGGCTGTTTATGTTGCCCCATCCGCTCCTGTTCATTGCCATATTGGGTGTTCTTGCGTTCATCGTAGGACGACTCCCACTGACACTATTTACGGTTATCGGGTTCTTGCTCGTAGATAACTTGGGATACTGGTCCCAATCTATGGACACACTCGGTCTGGTTATCACTTCGGGATTGGTTTCGATCCTGCTTGGTGTACCTGTCGGAATCTGGCTCGCATACAGTAAAACTGCGGCGCGTATCATTACACCGCTACTTGACTTCATGCAGACGATGCCTGCATTTGTCTACTTGCTGCCTGCGGTTACATTCTTTAGTCTAGGTGTCGTTCCAGGTGTTATCGCGTCCGTTATATTCGCGATCCCGCCAACGATTCGTCTGACTCACCTGGGTATCAGACAGGTATCTGGCGAATTGGTTGAAGCAGCCGATGCATTCGGCTCAACTTCCATGCAAAAGTTGTTCAAAGTACAACTTCCACTCGCTTTGCCTACCGTGATGTCCGGTATTAACCAGACCATCATGTTGTCACTGTCCATGGTTGTTATTGCATCCATGATTGGTGCACAAGGTATTGGTGCGGAAGTCTATCGTGCTGTAACACAGCTTCAAATCGGTAAAGGTTTCGAAGCCGGTCTGGCCGTTGTTGTACTCGCGATTGTACTGGACCGTTTTACACAAAATGTGTTTATGCCAGGTCGCAAAAAGACCTCGCGCATTACAGCCAAGCAAAAAGCATGGATCACTGCTGCGGCAACATTCCTTGTGCTTGTAGCTGGTTTCTCACAATACTTCGTTGGTGGCACAACTTCGGCTGGTGGCAACAATTCAGCAGCCAATGCTGTAGGTCAAGAAGTGAACTATCAGATTATTGGTATCGATCCAGGGGCTGGTATCATGAAGTCCGCTGCAAAAGCGATCGAAGACTATAAACTGACTGACTGGACTCTGATTGAAGGATCTGGTGCAGCCATGACTGCCACACTGGACAAAGCCATCAAAAATGAAGATCCAATCATCATTACAGGTTGGACTCCGCACTGGATGTTCAACAAATATGATCTAAAATATCTGGAAGACCCTGAGAAATCTTTCGGTGATGCTGAAGAAATTCATACCATCGCCCGTAAAGGTCTGAAAGAAGATCACCCTGTTGCGTTTGAATTCCTGTCCCGTTTCCAATGGACATCGGATGAAATGGGTGAAATGATGACTGCTATCCAGGATGGCACATCCGCAGAAGAAGCAGCTAAAGCTTATGCTGAGAAACATGCCGATCAGATTGCTGAGTGGACCAAAGGTCTGACTCCAGTGAACGGTGATGCATTCAAACTGAGCTATGTGGCTTGGGATTCCGAAATCGCAAGTACAAACTTGCTGAAATATGTGATGGAAAACGAATTGGGTTATAAAGTTAACGCTCTGCAAGTCGAAGCCGGACCAATGTGGACGGGTGTTGCCTCAGGCGACGTAGATGCCTCTCCAGCAGCTTGGCTGCCATTGACACACGCAGACTACTGGGAACGTTACAAAGACCAGGTGGACGATCTGGGTGCCAATATGACGGGTGTACGTACAGGCCTCGTGGTTCCTAAGTACATGACTGAAGTAAACTCGATTGCAGATCTGGAGACAGGTGCCGCTTCTTCCACTCCATCGGCAAGTGCCAATGTGGGCGAAGAGGTTAATCACCAGATTGTTGGTATTGACCCGGGTGCAGGTCTGATGAAGGCCACAGCAAACGCCATTAAACATTATGATTTGTCTAACTGGAATCTGATTGAAGGTTCTGGAGCAGCAATGACTGCATCGTTGGACAAAGCTTATAAAAATGAAGAACCCATCATCGTTACGGGTTGGACTCCACACTGGATGTTCAATCAGTATGATCTGAAGTATTTGGATGATCCCGACTTAATTTTCGGCGATGCAGAGGAAGTTCACACGGTTGGACGTAAGGGAATCAAGGAAGATCATCCCGTTGCCTATGAGTTCTTCTCTCGTTTTAATTGGACTGCGGATCAAATGAGTGAAATCATGGTAGACATTCAAAAGGGCGTTTCGCCTGAAGAAGCTGCCAAGACTTATGCAGAAAAACATCCGGACCAAATTGAAGAATGGACCAAGGGGTTAACCCCGGTTAAAGGTGACAATTTACGTCTCGGTTATGTTGCATGGGACTCTGAAATTGCGAGTACCAACCTGATGAAGTATGTGCTTGAGACGGATCTGGGTTACACAGTCAAAGCACTGCAAGTCGAAGCTGGTCCCATGTGGGCAGGCTTGGCAGCAGGTGATATCGATGCTTCTCCAGCCGTATGGCTCCCGCTTACACATGGGGACTACTGGGAAACATATGGAGACAAGATTGAAGATATCGCTGTCAGCATGACAGGAGTTAAACAAGGTCTGGTTGTTCCAACGTACATGGATATCAACTCTGTTGAAGACTTAAAAGATAATTAAACCAGATTGAGATGGATAAACCTGAATTTGGTAAAAAGACCACCGAAATTTTTCGGTGGTCTTTTTGTTATGGCTATATTTTTTCAGGCATGCTATTTGATTTGATATTCTATCCTGGTCTTACTGCATAGTGCTACTTTAAGCATTCACACGCTTTTTCCATTTGACTCTTCTCACATATCCTCTTACTTTGCCTTCGCTCATGAACATCGTATGTAGATGATACTTGGTGAGTTCGTTTATTTCCCAATAACTATCCGATCAGTAACAGTAATACACCAATGACAATCATGACAACACCGAGAATACCATATACCACTCTTGCGCCCTGCCGTCCAATGGTCTTCACAAAAATTCCTGCTCTAAAGCTCTTCATAAACCAATCCCAATTGTTGATACCACCGAGCAAACTAAAAATTCCTGCCGCTATGGCAAATAGTGCGATTAAAACGGGTTGATCTTGCATTTCGTCAACACTCCTTCAATATAATCCTGTCTACTATACCTTCACTTGGTGAAAATTAACAGGCATTAATTAGAAAAAAAATCAGCTTGCAGATGGGAGTCTGCAAGCTGTTTTAGGGAGTTAAACATATTATATTCATTTGCCCATAGAGAACTAATTTCTACAATACCCGCTGATTTTCGCGAAATCTTTCTAAGCTATATCTTGTCTGGAGAATGAGTACATCCTGCAATTATTCGTAGGTTTTACCGATTGTTAGCGCGTAGGAGGATTTTTTACATAAATCGTCATCTCGACTTTAGGCCTATCCGTGGTATATAAAATCGAACTACTGACACTTGTTAATTAAATATCTTTTATTCTGACATACAATCCCTCACTCTTTTAAGCCATACTTTTGTTACTTGACCTATGATCAGACATAACCTGTTAATGTTCATCATGTTATCAATGTTGCAATCATTTGTTCAATCAGGTTGTACATTAAGAAAAATCCGTCTTAGGTCTCAGAGGATATCATAAAATTACAACAATGCGACGATCATTGATGAACGCCGCATCTGGTTGTAATGTGAAATTAGCCTACAATTATTTCTTCACTGTACTGTTATACTGCGCAATCTTTTCTGTAATTTGTTTAGCTGCTGCATCCAATGCTTCCTGTGGTGGACCTTGTCCATTTAGGACCGTTTCAATCGCTCCTTCGACAAGTTGTCTGGCTTCCGGGAATACACCCATTAATGCCCCGGATGTTGCTGTCGAATCCGCGGAAGCGTGCAATTGGTCGACTGCTGTCTGGAATTGCGGGTACTTCGCCATATTATCCTTTAATACTTGCTCATTGTAGGCTGCTGTCGTAATAGGGAAGTATCCTGTCGCAACACTCCAGTTCGCTTGTACCTCTGGTGTAGCCAAGTACTTGATGAATTCCCATGCCGCTTGCTGTTGCGCTTCCGATTTGTTGTTCATGATGTACAAGCTTGCTCCACCCACCACAACGCCGCCTTCTTTGGCATCCGCTGGACGAGGCAGGAAACCTGTTCCCAGTTCAAACTTGCCACCTGAGCCTTCTACGATTTTACGCAGTCCAGCCGTGGAATCCAGGGTCATACCGATTTGCTGAGCTGTAAATGCTGCTGTTGTATCGTCTGTGCTACGTCCCAGATTAGAGAGAGTTTTCTCGTCAATCATCTTTCTCCACCACGTTAATGTCTTCACTCCAGCTTCGGAGTTCAGCAGAGACTCTGTAGCTGCTTCATTTCTTCCGTTTCCATTGTTTACATAATCTGCATTCTGGTTTGCGAAGAACTGTTCCATAAACCAGCCGTAGATCGCCATGGATGCACCTGGCTTACCGTCTTTCGCCAATGCCTTTGCTGCTTGTTCAAACTCTTCATACGTCTTTGGCGGGTTCTCCGGGTCCAGACCTGCTGCTTTGAACATATCCTTGTTGTAGTAAAGGATCGGGTTCGATGTGTTAAAAGGCATAGCGTTCAACTTGCCATCGATGGTGTAGTATCGGATGATGTTTGGTTCCAGTTGGGACAGGTCGAACTGATCCTTGTCGATGAACTGTTGTACTGGTGTAATCATGCCCGAATCGATCATGAACTTGCTACCAATCTCGTAGACCTGAATAATGTCAGGACCGCTGTCTGAGCCCATGGATGCTTTGAGTTTGTTCAAGCTCTCATCGTACTTCCCTTGATAGATGGGCTTCACCTGAATGTCCGGATGGCTAGCGTTAAAGTCGGAAGCGAGCTGATTAATGGCTTTCTCTCCAGCGCCAGACATGGAATGCCACCACGTCAATTGTGTTGTTTCGGCTGCGGCTGCTTCTGCTTGAGCTCCACTTGCCGGGCTGCTTGTTTCCGCTTTTGTTCCACAAGCGGAAATGACAAACATAAGTGCAGCCAGCATTAATGCAAATGTTCCTCTTTTTTTCATACGAAATCGCTCTCCTTTTATATGGCTCGCGTACAATAAAATCTTGGGGATGACGCGGTGTGGCCGTTACGGTTACGAATCGTTCTTTTGATCGCTGTTATCCCCGGATTTCTTTTCATTCTCTTTCAAAGGGGGAAATCCGGGGATAAAGGCGAACGCTTTGCTTCTTCAGAATCGATTTCGTTCCCTCCACTACTACCGTCGTCCATTTCAACATCTTATTTGAAGCACGAGCCTCATTTTATTCGCTCCTGGTATCTAAAACCGTAGACCTTGTAAGAAGATACAAGGTTTAATTAAAAACTTCTAAATTAAAATTTTTAGATCAAAACCTTCAGAATTTCAATTTCAATTAAATAGTTGTTAAATCTTACTCTCCCTACCCCTTCAGCGCGCCTGCGGCCATTCCGCGGACAAGCTGTTTCAACCCGAAGATCAATAACAGTAAGGATGGTAGAATCACCATTGCTGTTCCGGCAAATACAAGATTCCACGCTGTGGATTCCTGGAACTCCAGCATCGAAATTCCGATCTGTGCGGTTCTCATTTCCGGTGTATTAGTCACCAGCAGCGGCCAGAGATACGAATTGTACATGCTTAAGAATGAATAGATTGCCAATGTACCAAGTGCCGGACGGGACAAAGGCAAGACGTGCGATATGAAATAGCGAATATGACCACAACCATCGATCCTTGCCGCCTCGAACAGTTCCTTGGGTAGCTGCATGAAGAACTGTCTTAGCAGGAATGTACCAAACGCCGTTGCCAGAAACGGCACGGTAAGCCCCTGGTAACTATCCAGCCAACCCCAGCTGCGAACTGTCAGGTAGTTGGGGATCATCGTCACTTCCCATGGAATCATCATCGTTGCGACAAACATGCTGAAGATGACGTTTTTGCCTTTGAACTGCATTTTTGCAAAAGCATAGGCTGCCATACTCGCTGTAATCAATTGACCAAGCGTTGTCAGTCCTGCGACAAGAAAGGTATTGCCGATAAATCGGCCGATCGGAACAATATCAAATACTTCGCTAAAGTTGGACAGATCGATTGAATTTGGAATGATATGCGGCGGATAAGCACTCGCATCTTCCGGTGTCATCACCGCCATGAAAAAGGTGTACATCACCGGATACAGCACAAGTGCTGCACAGATCGTCAGTAATACATACAACAGCGTTTTGGTCCATGTCGCACTCATTGGTAATGCACTTTCCTTTCTACCCATTTGAACTGGATCAGGGTCAGCAGCATAATCACCACGAACAGGATCAGTGCCTGCGCACTACCTGTACCAAAGCGGAAATTAACAAAGGCTTCCTGATAGATGGAATATACAAAAACATTTGTACTGTCCATCGGGCCACCCCGGGTTAGAATGTTGATCTGACCGAACGATTGAAAAGCACCAATGATCGATACGACCGTAACAAAAAATAACGTTGGTGACAGTAGCGGCATCGAAATTTTGCGAAACGTCAGCAATGGTCCTGCACCGTCAATCTTGGCGCTCTCGTAGATCTCATCCGGGATGCCTGCCAAACCACTGGATAGAATAATATAGTTGAATCCAAGGTTCATCCAGATTGTCATGATGGAAATTGAGATCAATGCCCAATCCGGGCTGGTGAGCCAGGGAATTGGATCGATGCCTACTTTGCCAAGCAGATAATTCAGCATGCCCAGGGTCGGGTGGAATAGAAACTTCCAGATCACCGCTGACGAACCGACGGATAACACCACGGGCAGAGAGAATACAAATTGGAACACACGCATTCCCTTGAACCGGTTGTGGGTCAGTGCAGCCAGAATCAGAGCAGCCAGCATGCCCGTAGGCACTGTAAACAGTACAAATAGTAATGTCACTTTCATCCCTTGCATAAACAGTCCTGATTGGAACACGGCCTTGAAGTTATCCAGTCCTACATAAGCCGCAATCTGCCCCGTCGGATCTGTGGAATGCAGACTCAGGTACACGGACTTAAACATCGGGTAAAACAGAAACACTGCAAACAAAAGCAGCGATGGTGCCAGGAAACCATAGGCCAGCAGATTCTCCCGCATTCGCTGCACACGCAGCGAGGCTGTCCGGCGCTCACTCGTACCGGATACGCGCCGTTTGGCGGCGGGCAAGCTGATCCGGTTATCAAGCTCACTCATCGGATTTTCTTCCCCCTTGTTTCACGCATTCAGTGTGTGTGAAATGTTAGATCAACTTCAGCACCACGTTATCTAGTGTAAGAGTCGAATGTCACAGCAAAATTCATTCTGAATCAACGTAACGTTAATCATGAACAAGGGACTTTACGGAAATGTGCATCCATTCGAAAGCGGTATCCAAACCGGATTTCATGACAAAAAACCGCAAGAACTCCACTGTTTGGAGATGTCCCTGCGGTTTGATGTGTAAATGGAATATAAACGTTTACCTATTAAAGAACGCGACTCATTTTACAATAATCTGTAAATCTTCCAAACGAGGTGAAGCGATTAACCGTTCGAGTTAACGATTAAGATGATATGGCACCGTGGTGACAATCACGTCTTTGTAATTGATCAGATAGGCCCGGATCATGAAGCTGGTCTGGTTGTGCAGTACATTTTGCCACCAGTGCTTGGTGATGAATTGTGGAATCAATATGGTGATGTGATCGGTCTCGGCCGTTTTCCACTCTACGGTATCAATGAATTTCTTCAGCGGCCCCATAATGCTGCGGTATCTCGATTTGATCACGACCAGACGAACGCCTGGATTCCACTCCTCCCACTTCTGCTCCATCTTGCGTATCGCCTCATCATCGAAGCCAATGTACAGTGCGACCACGTGATCCGACATCGTCTGGGCGTAACTGATCGTATTCATGACGACCCGGGTAATGCCCGCAACAGGAATGACTATCGTATTGCCCTTTTTGGCTGGCTTATCGACCTGAATATCAATCCGCAGCTCATCGGCAATGTTGCAATAATGACGGTGAATACGCATGAAAACATAGACAACGAGCGGCAAAAAGATAAAAATGACCCATGTCTGCGTGAACTTGGTGAAAATAAAGATCAGGGTAATCGATAATGTGGTCAGCATACCGACGGTATTGACCAGCAACTTCATCTGCCAGCCAGACGGTTTGACTTTGATCCAGCGAATCATCATACCGAGCTGTGACAGGGTAAATGGAATGAACACCCCTACCGCATAGAGCGGAATCAGACTTTCCGTATTTCCTTTGAACCCGACCACCAGCAGCGCAGACATCACACTGAGAAAAATGATCCCGTTTGAGAAACCAAGGCGATCTCCTCTGACCATAAACGCATGCGGCATGTATTTATCCTTCGCCATCATGAAGGAAAGTAGCGGAAAAGCCGAATAAGCTGTGTTGGCTGCGAGGAACAGGATCAGTGCCGTTACACCCTGGATGATAAAATACATCGTGCCCCTGCCAAACGTCGCTTCAGCAATTTGGGAAATGACCGTTGCTTTGGGATCAGGCTTCACTCCGTACCCATAAGCGAGTAAGGTGATGCCGATGAACATGGCTCCCAATATACAACCCATGAGCAGTAATGTACCCGCGGCATTTTTCTCGGCAGGCTGCTTGAAGTTCGGGATCGCGTTACTTACCGCTTCCACACCAGTCAAGGCCGAACAACCGGAGCTGAATGCTTTTAATAACAGAAACATACTCACATGGGATAGACTAGTTCCGAATTCTGGTGCAGCTGCTTCCATCCCCCCGGCAAGAAATTTGATTCCGCCCGAGATAATCAGCACCGCAATCGAAAAGATAAACAGATAGATGGGGATCGCCAGCACAGACGCTGACTCCGTCACTCCCCGCAAATTCATAATGGTTAGAAAAACAATCATAATCAGAGCAATCACAACACTGTAGTCATGCAGCATAGGAAAAGCCGACGTAATTGCATCCGTCCCTGCCGACGAACTTACCGCAACGGTCAAAATATAATCGACCAGCAGAGATCCTCCGGCAATCAGACTGGATGTTGTACCCAGGTTATCCTTGGCTACGATATAAGCGCCGCCCCCTGTTGGATAAGCGAATATCGTCTGGCGATAAGAAAAAATTAAAATGACGAGTAATCCCAGCACGGCGATGGAAATCGGAACGGAGTACCACAGGGCGGCGAATCCGGCCGCAACGAGCACCAGCAAAATCTGTTCCGTACCGTAGGCAACGGACGATAGGGCATCCGAGGACAGGATGGCGAGTGCCTTCCATTTCCCCAATTTTTCTCCATCCAGTTCAGCCGATTTCATGGGCTTGCCTATTAAGATTCTCTTCATTTTGCCAAGCATGATCATAACTTCCTTCCGTCTCTCATCTGTGAAGCATTGTTATTATGCAAAATCGCAGAGCCGTTGACAATACGTCATTTCACCCGAATTTCGCCAGCGCGTGATAATGCATTCTACGATTCAATAATCGATAACAAAGCCATTCTTGTTCAGCAATTTGAACTTTTTTGAACCAAAACGACGATTGTTCGTCAAAAAAAAGGAAATGGCCTTCGGTTCAATGAACCAAAGACCACTTCCTTGATCTATGCGTTGACTATAAAACAATCCAGATTTCCTCAACTGCCCAGAATGCCGGGACGAGGGGTGACACCGAACGCTTGCGCCAGTGCGGTCAGCTGCTCATCCGTAATTCTCTGCCGGATCTCGTGACTAGCAACCAGCATATACACTTGGGCTGCCTTCTCGATCGTCTCAATCAGACCAAAAGCCTCGTCAATCGTTGTGCCTGTTCCGAATATGCCATGTTGCGGCCAGATGACCGCGTGGTATTCTTTCATTTTCTCAGCCGTTTCGCGGCCAATCTCATTCGATCCAGGAATCATCCATGGAATAATGCCAATCCCATCCGGGAATACAACCACACACTCCGTGCACATCTGCCAGAGAGTCTTGGTGAATTTTGCTTCATCCAATTCGTGGATAAACGTCATAGCCAATACATGAGTGGCATGGTTGTGCATGACAACACGGTGGTTCGGGTCCAATTTCAAACGTTCGATATGGCTCATGAAATGTGTAGGCAACTCACTTGTTGGATTCGCCCCCGACTTCAATCCCCAGAGCAGTTCCAGCTCCTGTCCATCTTGCGATACACGCAGCAACCCCAGATTACTCTCGGGATCTGCGAGTACATTTTTGAAGTATTTACCCGATGCGGTCACGATAAAATACTTGCCTGCCAGCTCCTGCACCGAAAATGCCGGTTTGATCTTGCGAATCACATGATGGATATCAATATATTGGGCAACTTCCTCTTCCTCCAGCAGATAGCTGACATTACCGCCATTGCGCTCATCCCAGCCATTTTTCCACATATGTTGTGTAATTTCGGCCATCTCACGGATAAATGGAATATGGAAACCTGCAGTCTGCGTTGTTTCATTGGTAAGGGTCACGTTCATGATCAATCTCTCCTTATATTGAAAATCAAATGGCTTGCCACGTACATAGTAAGTTCCTTTTTTCACATTCATTATACCTTTGTTTATCTTTGGTAGTCAATAACAAACAAAGAAATAACCTTTTATTAATTTTGTTTAGTTTTGTTTATTCGAAAATAGAACAAAAAAATACCCCACCGGCGCCCGGCGGGGTCAGTCACACATCTATTTAACACGAGAAGGGGTTTACAAGAGTTATCATACCTCCGCTACCTTAATAGAAGCTGAAAGCGAAATAAAAAAAGCATGAAAACATATATCCCCTTTGGACAGAAGATTCAGTTCCTCCTTTTCATTCAGTACATATATCTCTCTGTCCAAACGCTTTTGTCGATTCTAACATATGCTATTCTAGCTTTTCTCAGAAAAAGTCATTCATAAAAAAGGAGTTGGACCTATGGCAGTCCTTTCTACAGGCCCGATCGAGAACAACCTCTCCGGTGGCAGCAGGCCTACACAACAGGTCACCATCAAAATGGTCAACACCGATTCCATCAATACGTCCAATGTACTCATTGAAGGTTATTTCCTAAATGGAACGAGGACCTTATATGTGCTGCAATCCGTTAATCTGACCCCCGGGCAAGTCTTCTCTCAAACCTACTATGCCAACCTGGATGGATACGAATATGTATTCACAACGAGTGGGGGCGCAGCTGCATTAACTGAAATTTCAGTGTGGGGAAAAGACAGCACCGGGCAAATCGTTACCGCACATCGCATTGTTTCGAATGAACTAGCTATATAAAAAGAGGAAACCAGATGCCCTCAATCTCATCTGTGCCCATTGAGAACAACATGGTATTCGGATCAAGACTCACTCAATCCCTGTCCTTCATTGGTCGGGGTTTCTTATTTTCGCAGCACATACGATGGATGCATCTTCCCTGTCGGTTCATAGCGTTCATCACCTGTATACTCAAATCCCAGCTTGATCAAGATGTGACGTGACACTTCATTATCCGGATGATGTCCGGCAAACAGTGCCTTCACGTTCATTTTGTCAAAGGCATAACCTATTACCGCCCGCGCCGCTTCCTGCGCATACCCTTTGCCCCAGTGATCCCGGGTTAGATGAAATCCCAATTCATAGATCTCCTCTTCTGGAGAATACGGACGCAGGCCACAGCAACCGACAAACACCTCCGACTCTTTCTCAAAAAGGGGCCAATATTGCACACCCGCTTCCTTCTGCCTTTGAATCTCCTGTGTCAATCGCGCTTCTACTTCATCCTCACTCAGAAATCCCTTGCTGCTAATCCATTTGGCAACCTCATGATCGCCCCACAATGCAAACGCCAGCGCACGATCTCCTTCGTTCCAAGTCGCACATTCCAACCGTTCCGTTTCAAATAAGATTGTTCTGTTCATCATCCACTAACCTCCTGTATGCCAACACCAATCTGCGTGCAGCTTATACCTTAAATTAATCGAATGAACACTAAAGTAAACAAGCCTGTATAAAGGCGCTGTTAAATTTTAAGGGTAATACGCATTTATTATTCACTCAACTTTCGCACTTAAAATAATGAGTTAACCCCTTGTGGACGTAAGAAGATTTAAACAGTACTGTTTCTAGTGACAAAAAAAACCTCTTTGTTTGGTATCATGGAAGTGTCGATCAACCATAAAAAAAGGAGCTGCCCAGATGCAGTCTCCTCTCTTTAGATGTAACATTTCTTGTTTCTTAGACATCTTTCAGAATATAAAACGTTATTGAAGCGTTGGTTTTATTTTCATCACAAGTATCCTATTTTCATGATTCCTACCAAAAGTAGAACCCCTTCTTTTAAGGGTTCTAGGTTGGAACTAACGTCAATCTACAATTACTAACAGATCACAATTCATTGACTGTACCACAACCATAAGGTTGGCAAGTCCGAATTGTCGAAACAGTATTAATAAATCCAGTATAATCATGATATCTATAATAGTGATGGTCTTTCCTAATGAATAAAGTCCCAGTGGCACCATTAATAACACCTTTAGTGTATGTTTATGTTATCCAATAGGCTCTTGGTGCATCTTTAGAAAGATAATAACCGCCAATGCTTACAAGTATTCCAGCTATTTTTCCACTTACAGGTCCGCCTATAAAGGAAGCAAGTATACCTGCTACTGCAGAGGCTGTGGCATATATTATCTCAGTTGAATTTTCTACTTTGCCTTTATATACATAATCATCTGCTAATGCCTGTGGAGCGTAACTGAGATCTTCATAAACGGGTCTAACTTTTTTGATTGCATAATTCACTTCGCCGGTTTGCAGGTTTTCATACTTTACTTTGCTATCATCGACTTTTGTAATTTTTAACTCATCTTCTCCATTTGAATCGGTCGCAATATAGTAATTGTCATATTGAACTAATGTAGAACCATTTGTAAAAGTTACAGAATTACTGGGTGTGCTTTCAACTAAATCTAAGAGGCTTTTATCCACTTGTGACACTGGCAAAGAAGATGGTAAATCTACCTGATCCTGAGCAAAGGCTGGTAGTGAGATAGATGTAGAGAGCAGAACTCCTGCAAAAAATGTTTTAGAAATTTTTGATCCTATCGTTTTTTATCCTCTATTCATTCTTTACTTCTATTTCTTCTTTTTCCTGAAGAAATCGAACTTAATCACATAATCAAAAAGAGACGTAATTACAATAGCTCCAATTGGAATCAATAAATAAATCCAAAACGGATTATTTGGAGCTTCACCAGGGGGGGCATCAGTTAAAAAAGCATAAAGAACAACACAATAAATTATGGCCACTACAATACCTGTTATGTTTCTATTTTTCATAGTTGTTTTCCACCTCTTGTTCATAAAAATTCAATATATTGTATTTCCCACCTAAATATACTACAACACATATTTGGAATAATTTCTCTCTTATATCTATTACTTTATAATATCGATTGTAAAAATACTAGATTCTGTGAAGCCAGGTCCCCACTCCATACGGCAACCTATGGCGGGTTATTTCTTTTATAATTTTAATTTTTTCTTATGAAAGGCTCGCTTTGTTCTGTTCGTTATAGTAATCTATATGTTCGCATTTATGTGGTTATTAGTTTTTATTTCTACTTCCTCTTCAGAAAGGATTTACCCTTCTACGTACGCTATCGTTGTTCCAACGAATTTTACGTTTTCACCTACTGCCTCACCATAATAGGAAGCGGCAAGTATTTTATTAACTTTTATTATCTCAAAATACCCCTTTAAATCTATGTATATCCATAAAAAAAGAAGACCCCCGTCGACAAGATGTCCGACAGAGGCCATTCCATTCCAGTCCACATCAATTACAAATCTGCTACGGCGAATTGAATTGTTCCGGAAGCTGCGCCTCCAAGGTTAGCTAACAAGGCAAAAACCAGAACTCCACCTGCAGAAATGGTAAGGCTGCTGTTTACAGGAACAACGTAAGTGACTACTGGTGCATTAACACGTGTGATCACGAGAGATACCGGAAAAGGTCCAAAGTTGTTCACTGTAGCGCTGGCATTGGTGCCTCCAGCCAAGTTTTCGTAGTAAGACTTGCCTACACCGGCTGGAAGATTGTAAAACTGTTGCGGTAAAAGGATGGCCATTGAAATCACCTCCTTTTGCTTTGATACGGTATTCTATGCTTAAAATCTATTAAAGCAACGGTGAATTACCAGCGTCATAATGTCCAATTTTGATAGACTTCATAGATTGATAGACGAATGTACGCAAAAAAAAACCCACCGGACCATCCGATGGAGCCAATTAAGCTTACTTTAGTTTAATTACGCATACAGCATGAAAAAGTTCAGTTCATGGCCTTGCTGCTTGAGATAGTTATACAGCTGCGAACGGTGATGGAATACGTGTGTTACCGTTTCAATCTGCCATTGAACCTGCAAGTGGCCATGTTCCATATAAAAAGCTTTTGTTGAACGATTCAAAAAGTCGTCTTCGCTCAATCCTTTGATATAAGCTTTGTAGGATTCGAAATTGCTCCATAATGTTGCTTCAAGCTTCTCGATATCCTCAATCCCCGACAGGCTATTCTCTACCAGCCCAACCTCAGCTTCACCTTTTTCCTGCATAATGGCAAGATCCGATGCCGTGATCTGGATAAAGTGATGCACTAGCTCCACCAATGAACGCATATTCTCCTGTGGACGATAAGACCAATCCTCCGAACGGATCAAGCGAATTAACGAAGCCCCCGTCCGTACGCCTGTTTCCAACTCATTCAACAAATGATCCCGAATCTGCAATGTTCCATTCATATATGATGTCTCCCTTATCTTTTATTCTCACGACTTCAGTATAACCGAAGGTGCTGCAGATCTATTGTACAAATCGGACAACATCCTGCCATGCTCCCTGGCTGCCGTCAGCGGAGTCTCTCCATAAAACTTGCGAAATTGCCGAATTAGATGGGCTTGGTCAAAAAATCCATGATCCTGGGCAAGCATTGCCCAGTCTGCCGTGTTCCCCTGATGAATATCGCTCAGCACACGATGAAAACGAACCACCTCACTGAATCGCTTGGGGCTGATTCCTATCCATTCCGAGAATTTGCGATGCAACTGCCGTTCACTGATCACTTCACGCAACGCCAGCTCTTGGACACTCATACGTCCCCCATCAATAAAGATGCGGTGCAGCACGTTTTTCATCAGATCGTTCTCAGATGTGCTTGCCTGCACGGGCAACGGACTCAAGTACGCGTTCATAACCTCTACTCGCTCTGCAAAATGATTCGTTTCGGCCATCCGTTCCTGAAGCTCGTTCAGCTTCTCCGGCCAACATTCCTGAAGTGCAATTCGCTTATCTGTAAACCACTCCAGAGGCATGCCATGGAAGACACGCGCTCCACCCGGGAAGAACCGGACACCAAAGGTGTAGTCTCCAGCAGACGAACCATCATCGGATGGCTCAGGTACAGCGAATGGCTGTGTATAATTGCCACAGTAAGCATAGGAGTGCTCTGAACAGACTGG
The DNA here is from genome assembly GCF_047302515.1 of Paenibacillus amylolyticus. Taxonomy (GTDB): domain Bacteria; phylum Bacillota; class Bacilli; order Paenibacillales; family Paenibacillaceae; genus Paenibacillus; species Paenibacillus amylolyticus_G. The sequence goes on from NZ_CP168019.1 coordinate 4,382,972, forward strand.
GTCGTATGTAATCAGCATGTCCGTGCAACCATCCGGTAATACCCGGGCAGGTACCGTCGTCATCGATCGCTCTGGACCTTCTCTCTTAGCAACATCCGCATGTGTGTTTGGAAGAGATCCTGATTCCCAATAACAGGCCACATAAGCCATCAGACCGGCAGCAGGTAGTTTCTCAACATAATAACTGTTAGGGTACGTTCCATTCATCTGAATAGGCTTAAACAACGGGTGCAAGCTGTGATCCACAATTCCATCCTCCGGTCACTAGAGTTGGTTACACATTATGTATTCATCTATCATACCACCAACTGAAGAAAATGAAGAAAAAAAGTGCCCTACCGGAGGACAATCCGATAGGGCCAGTCACACATCTATTTAACACGAGAAGGGGTTTACAAGACTAATCTTACCTTCCCAACCTTAATGGAAACTGAAATTGGGATGAAAAGAACATCAATTTTTCTTATAGTGCGTGTTCAAAAAGACCGTTTTTGAACAACCTCTTAAAGTGTCTTGATCAGTATGGACGCAATCAACGAGAAATTATAAATTATAACATTTTGAGACATTTAAATGACTCAAGGTAATCACAAAAACATAAGAAAATGTTGTGGAGATACTCAAAAAATCAGTAAGGTTGATTGTTAAAGTTCACTAAATTCTCTAATGATTCTAACGAGATATCATCAATTTCTTCATCATCAGATTCAATTGGTTTATCAATTATATTTAACGTTTGGCTTTTCTTTTTTTCATTAATGATATCATATAGCTCTTTATTCTCATTTTCCATGAGATTCATTGTTCTCAACACTTCATTGTGTACATTTTCTAATGATAAATAATTCAAAGTTTTATCATCAAATTCTTTTTGAAGTGTCCTTATCTCATTATTCTTTTCTTGTAAAGCGTGGGATAGTTCTTTATCGAACTCCTTCTTAATACCGATACGAATTATATTTTCAAGTTTAACTTTTTCCTTATCATTAGTTGCATTCTTACGCTCCAAAACATTCTTCTCGTTGATAACAGTCTCTTTTTCTTTACGTAGTTCCCCAATCATTTGTGTAACCTTCCCGTGTTCCTTTAACTGCACCTCTATTTTCTCTTGGAGTTGGCTGTTAGACTTTTTCAGTTGATTGTTTTCATTTATAAGTGAAGTTATTTGTTTCTTATATTGCTTGTGTAAACCTACTTTTTCCTTTTCTTGGTCTTTCATTTTCTTATCAAGTTGCTCGAATTCTCTTAGTTTTTCTTCGTGGGTCACTTCTCGACTAAGATTTTCTTTACTATTTTTTTTAATCAGATGGCTTAAAGAGTTCATCCATTCTGTAATCTGATCAGCTAGAGGAAGCATTTCCTCAAAACCATTATATTTTGTAATAGTATCAGAGGAAAATATTCGCTCAGCAACTAATTTAGTTTTGTCATCCATCATCTCTACACTCTCTTTTAAGAGTAAGTTTTGCTCATCTTCTATTTTTTTTTCTAGTTTAGTTGATCCATCTAAACCTTTCTTGGTTTCATCAATAATAATATTTTCACAATCATCTCCCCATTTATCAACCACATCTTTAATTAACTCTTTATGTAGTCCATTTTTATAATGTCGACAAAATAAAAGAACTAACTGGTAGTTCTGACGCGAACTTTCAATCATTTCAGTAAAGACATCTAAAAAAGCTGTATCAATATGATCATTTTTTTCAACTCTCTCTTTTATTCCCCCCAAGTAAAAGTCATTCAAGAAGTTTACACCGTGATTGAATAGAGCATAGTTTTCTTTTAATAACGCGCCAATTTCTATGGATATTGTTTTCAAATCTACTTGTCCCTTAACTAACTTTGTTTTTGTAAGTTTAAGTGATTTCAATGCAGATACATTATTTTCAAGTATCGTTCGAACATTTTTTTCTCCAATAACTTTGATAAGTAATTGATCTAGTAGTTTATCATCTACATTTTTATAAGTTTCAATCGATACGTAGGCGTAACGCTTCATTGATTTTGTCACTGATCCCATCGATTACTCCCCTCTCTGAACGGATATGTGGCCCTCAAAACGATTCATCATACTAATAATCTGTTCTAATTCACGCAAAATATGAGGATTTTTTTCGTTACTCTTGGCTTCAAATAAGAATTTTTGTGGCAACAATTCTTTTTGTTTGTTGACGTGCTTTCCTATTAATTTGTATATTTCAATACGAAGAGCAGCATGTGCTGTTTCTTGAAGCTTACGTTCTAAAATACCTGCTATACGCAAATCTAAAACATTAAATTTCTGCAAGCCCATTACAATTAATAATGTCTCTTCATCAGGATAGTGAAACATTGCTTCAGCCAATTTTAGTTGTTGGACAGATGGCAACTTTCCAATATGTTTTTGGATAATATATTGCTCTTTTTCTGTTCCACTAACTAACATTTGAATGTAATTATTCATCATTTCGCCATCGCCCATAATTACTAAACTATTCAGAGCTATTAAGTAATCTTTAGTTGAGCGATCTTGGAAATAAGGGCGAATTTCATTTTTTGTTTGCTCACTACGATCTCCACTGAAGGCAATTGTAGTCATACATTCTTGACGAAGCCCTTGATCTGTTGTTTCTTTCATTATCTTTAGTACTTTTGGGAGTATGGCTCGATCTCTAGTGAAACTTAAACCACGAATAATAGCACGTTTATACTCTGGGTGCTCATCCAAAGCTTCTAATAAGATTTGCGTTGAATGTGGTATGTGTAGTGATCCTAGAGTTTTACATACTATAAACATCATTTTCTCATCCTTAGTTTCTTGGAATACTTCTTTCAAAAAAGGAATGGCATCTTCCTTAAATGATTGAATGGCACGAATATAGACACGATGAAGTTGTTTGATATCTAAAGAAGCATAAGTTGCAAAAATTAGTTTAACCGCTTGTGGACCAAATCGAACAAATTCATTCGCATGAATAAATGCATGTTCAATCAAATCGTTACGCCGTAAATCGATTTTGTTGATTACCTCTAAAATAGATGGTAATAAATCTTTAGGTGCTAGCTTAAGAAGCGATTGTAGTGCCAGAGTAAAATAATCTGGATCCGCCAACCTCGTGATAAGAGCTTGTGAAACTTCTTTATCTCGAATAGTTCCTGATACAAGAATAGCTAATTTAACATGCTGTTGAATGCTCGCTTGCTCCAAAATTGCTTTAATCGTTCTCCTTCCTTTTAAACTTCGATTTGTTAACCGGTTTAGGAGTTGAACAACTAATGCGGTTTGCTTTTCATCTGATAGGTTGAATTTACGACATTCTCTGAATAGGATCATTACAGCTCTTTCACCAAAAGACTCAATCTCATTAAAAGAATCTTTCCATTTGACTTCATTAGTATCAAAGGTAATTGTTTCAACGGCATTTAAAATCCTTTGATACTCCACTTCACTTATATTCTCGTTAAGTGAAGTAAATGAAATATCAACATATCCAATGGATCCATAGTATTCAACTTCTACAATCCCATCATTTCCTCCAGCTACACTCTTGTTATCGTAGATATCTAAATTCTCATCTTCTTCTCCTTCTTCTTCAATTTGACGAAAAATCTCTGCTTGGAGTTCTATTTCTTCCTCTTGACTTAAAACAAATTTTTCACTTTCACTTTCTGATGGTTCCCCTAAACCGAGTCCCTTTAATTTCTCAAGAATTTCCCCAGGCATTCGATCAAAAATCGCCATATATATGACCTCCCTTTTATCTCAATTTATTAAGAGATTTATTATTTTCTTTCCATTCCTCTATTTCCTCTTTCGTGAACTCATGAGAACCAATATTTACATCTAACATTTCAGTCTCATCTTCTTTCAACCAAGCTTTAACAGAGACTTCACGCTCTTCATTGCAAGTTACTTTTAATACTAATTTAGAGCCCGTTTTTATTGGTTGTTTGAAGTTGATCTTAGCAGATTTCAGCTTTTTCACATGAATCGACTTTGCAAATGGAGCTGAGAATAACTCCAACTTCATACCTAACACTTCCTTATGGTCCTCTGTACCTTTAACAATAAATGAATCTTCTATTAAACGTTCAAAAGGTAACATTGTTCCTTTTTCTAACAAAATCACAGGGTCAGCACCAATAACATCTACATAGATATTACTAGGTATGGTATTTCCTATTAGGCCTTGATCACGTGTGAGGGACGGTGCAACATCCTTAGCCACATACTCTTCGCTGTTTTTCAAAGAAATATCATGAATGCGATAATGGTAAATTGCTGCTCCACGACTAACTGATTTCATAGGATTGACGGATCGAATAGGTTTAATTCGGCGATTAAAAATATCATATATCCGTTCTTGTACCGTTGGATAAAAAGTCATCCCTCCCACGAGAAATACTGCATCGATATCTTCTAATTTCAATTTTCCAACAATGCTACTCTCTAATGCACTCAAAATGGGGACTTCTATATTTTTAACCGATCCACTTTCAGCATAAAGCAAGCTATGAATCATCTCATCATATTCTTTTTTCGTAAAGCGGAAATTCGCTGCAAACTCATCTGGCAAATTAGAGTCAATTGCCTCATTGAAGATAATGGAATCGAACTTGTGTTTTTCTTCAATGTACTCTTTTCCTTCGGTACGTAAGCGAGAATCGATAGTTGTGCTAAATTTCATTTTGGCATTTTCAGCAATATCATATAAATTTGCAATCAACTGAGACACGACATCTCTTCCATATTTTTCCGCAATGTCTTTTGTCTTTAATCCTGTTTGTTTAGCAAACATTCTAAGCAACGTGTTCATTGCTGCCTTATCGAAGTCGACTCCACCGAGTTCGGTGTATTGTGAAATAGATATTTCTTGAATATTCAACTTACCTTGGTCATTATTCTCAACTTGCAATATCGATACATCGCATGTCCCGCCCCCTAAGTCAAAAACCATTAGATTTTTTCTGCCTGTACTGAAATCAATACGACGTGCATCTACATCAACTTTCTCCTCTTCGTTTAAAAAATCAATCAACGCTGCTGTAGGCTCAGGAATCATATGTATCTTTTCAGGATGAAATCCGCTTAAAACAGCAGCATTTTTCGTCGCCTGTTGTTGTTGAAAATCAAAATTTGCAGGAATAGTAATAACAACACTATCCACATCTTCATTCATATAGTACTCCGAAGCAGTAGATCGTAAAGTCGATAAAATCCAAGCAGATACTTCTTCTGGACGAATCTCCCTTCCATCTATTGTCCAGATATCATCATTACCCATGCTACGTTTTACGCTTTTAATTACAGAATTCGGAAAAAAACCATTCATACGTTTAGCATATTTCCCAACATATGGGGTACCTTGAGGATCCATATATAAAATAGAAGGTAAAGTATAATCACTTACTAACTGCGTACCTTGTTCATTGGTTTGGGTAATTTCCAAAGTATTGGTCTCAATGTCACCTTTGACAGTTAAATATGCCACACTAATCGTAGAATTCGTTGTTCCCAAATCAACACCTATATGTTTACTCATATTGACTCAATCTCCTTTTTCGTTATGATTTCAGCTACTAGTGGAGATACAACTACTTTGTTGTCCAACATCCATCCGTATTTAATAATTTTGATTGCAATTTCATCTTCTTGAGATTGAATTGGTGCATTCACTTCAAACGTCTTTGTTAGTTCATTTCGCTGAATAGTAAATGTTTGGTTCAGCTCACGCCCATCTGTATAAGGTTCTAAACCAATCACTAAATCTAATGTAGAAAAAAGATTAATCAGTCTTCCTGTACTAATTACTGGATTGTTTGGCTTAATACCTAGGCTTTCTTCAAATAAATCAGACATTAGATATCTTGCTTTACTTCCTGCTAAAGCCGTAATTAATTTAACAAGAGTTTTTTCTTTAGCTTCTTCCGTCTTCAATTTTTCTTGTTCCAATGTTTGCTTTAATCGTACGATCTCCTCTTCGGCAATACGTAAGGTTGATTGTAGACTTATCGTGTCATTACTAAGGTTAACTTCTGCCGTTGTTCTTGCCTTTACTTCTTCGACGCAATGAATTTGTTTCTCTTCTAAATTAGTGATAATACCTATCGATTGAGACAGTAGTCTCTTCAAAAAATTTAACGAGTATTTCTCAGCTGTAGTTGAATAAGGTTCTACTATAAGCCGTTGGTTATTCTGTTCATTAAAAGGTTCGATTTCTTCTACAACTACAAGTTGGTTCATAAAATCAGCTACATTAATAGACAATATCTGATTTCCTTTGTTTTCAATCAAAATTTCAGTTATGCCTGCTTGAAAAACAAGGCGCTCTACTCCAACATATTTTTTGTATGCCTTCAGGCGCCCCAGCACTTTTTTAGCTCGAAGGAATCCTAAATTACGCATTGTCACTTTTGCTGTTTCACGTTGATTCTCTGGGAAAAACCATGCAGTCATTTCGTCAACAAGTTCATATACCTCCAACTCATTTTTATATTTAGCATGACAAATAACATAACGAGTCAGCAATTCCGTAAAAAACTTGGAATGCCCTTGAAAGGACTTAGAACTTTCAATGTCCCCTCTACAAATCGATTCCAAAGCTTTACGTTTGTTACTCATTTTCAACTCGCTACGTTGAATAAATAATCGACAAACTTCACTCGTCAAATGAGGTACGTCCTCACTTTCATTCCAATCTTGAGCTACAATTGCTGCAAGTTGTTCTTCGTCTGAGATGTCCGATTGTTCTATAAAGACACGTTCAGTTAAAGCATATAGACGCCAGTAAAAACTTTGACGAGTTTGAAGGGAAATACCAATTTGTTTAAATGCTTCTCGTTCTTCTTCTTTAAACTGGACATTCAATTGCTCCTCCAAATGCTCATTAGTTTGACCATGATGCCGTAATATACAATCAATCAAACGTTCTTTAATATCCATAATACCTCCTAGAATTCGATACTGTACCGCTGCCCGTTAAAGACAGGAGTAACATTAATGTCTTTTGATAAATGCTGTAATAAGTCCAGTAATGTTGGATAGATCACATGCCCACTAACAACAGTATGAATCCCTGTATAAGACTTTTGATGTTCACCATGCACCAAAAAAACGGATGTTGGTTTGGTATCCATAATTACTTTCATAATTTGTTCTCGACTCGCGTGAGCCGAGAGACGGAAAGTATCAACCTTTGCCCTAAGTGTTTTAGTCTTGCCATTTATTTTCACTGATACATCATCTACTCCACGATCAAGCTCCATAATGTGGTGTCCTGGTGATTCCTCATCCATGTAACCTGTAAAAGCAATCGCATCTTGTGATTGCTCTATCATTCTTTCAGCATAACGGGCAGACGAGCTAAAATCTCTCAACATCCCTGAACTAGAAATGATACAGTTACCTCCTTTAAGCAGATAATCGTCATAGAAATCATTGAAATCAAAGGTACTATTTCTCTTATTAGAATAGATTTTATTGGCAACTAGAACTTCCTCTCCTAGCAGAGTTTTGTCTTGACTTTGAGATGCAAAGATTTCCTCATAGACTTCACAAACTTCAACTACTCGACCATCAATATAAAGATCAAAAGGAAGGAAACGCTCACCTTTAAAGTGATCACGAATAATCATTAAAATCTCTTGACTCCTACCTACTGCAAACGCAGGAATTAATAGATTCCCACCTTTTTTTAAGGTTTCTATTAGAGAAGCGATAAACATTTGTTCTTGCTTTACTCGGTCAATACTTGCATTAGTCGGAACAAATCCGTATGTAGATTCCGTAATCAACACATCCACTTGTAAATCAGGCGGTAATGATAAAGAACCCACCGAATGCTGTGGATCAATGGAGTAGTCTCCTGTAAACAAAATACAAACCCCATCTCGTTCAACATGAATAGCACATGCACCTAAAATGTGACCTGAAGGATAAAACGTGATTTTCCATTGACCTTTTTTTGAAGGAACGATAAAGGTTAGATATTCAGTCACCGGTGCAACACCCATAACCGACATTCTCACATCTTCCTCATTAAAACCATTGGCACGATTTTCCTGATCCTTCAATGAATCTAACAATAATATTTTCATTAACCGTCGTGTTGCTTCCGTAGCATACATAGACAAATTTGGATGTTGCTTGTATACATATGGCACAGCACCAGTATGGTCAAGATGTGCGTGCGTAATAAGTAAAGCATCTATGTCTTTGAATCCAATTCCCTGTTCTAGCATAGGAGTGTAATCTGGATGATAGGTTAACTCTCGTAAGTGCATCCCCGCATCTAAGAGAATTGAATTACCATTAATCGTAACTAAAATAGACATGCCACCAATTTTCTCACCTCCACCTAGAAAGGTAAGATTAGTATTTGACGGTAAAGTAAATGACTTATTACTTCTTTCTTCTCTGACTTGCTTCCAGTAAGAATGAATGCTCTCTACTTTATCAGAATGCAGGCGATAGCGCATTTCAGCATAGGGCATACTTTCGTTTGGCTTATTTTGTTCTAAGTACGTTCCGTAAAGCATCATCGTTAATAAGTCATGTGGATATCTCTGCTGATCATCCTCAATGCCATCTAACCAATCCTCTCTTTTCTGTACTCTATTAATTAAGCGTATACATAAACTGCGTTTATGTTCCAACTCTTTTGAAGTATATATTTGATTTCTAATCGCTTTTATTACAGATCCTTTCAATTTCCTCTGTATCATGTCAGCATAAAATCTGATGATCTCAATTCCTTCACCTGATAATCGAGTATAGATATCTTCAAAATCTGAGCGCTTCACCCATTCTTCTGCTTCATCAAGAATAATTGACCAATACATGATCATTTCAAGTGAAGTAAGCAGCTTAGATTCTAAATAAAGAAGTTTTCTTAAGTGAAAACGTGCCTGGTTGTAGTTTTCATGCTCATATTCAAGAGTAGTCAATAGCAGATAAAAACTAATATACGAGGATGCCTCATTCGGATGTTCAATAAAAAGGAGATCCATTCTGGGAGCATTTTGTATGAGAAATGCATATGCCTTATCTTTTTCCCCACTCGCAACATATAAATTAGCAATTTGTGTATTTTCTGCAACAAAATAATCGATACCATGTGTGTTCAAGAGCTCATCCAGATCCTCCACTCTTCCTTTTCCCTTTTTAAAATTAGATAGAAATAGGGGGAGTAACACATTTAAAGATCCTGATTGCTGTATACCTAGCTTGGCAAGCAAGTATGCTTTGTTGAATTCATTGTGACGGGAATAAAAATTACTAATTCGTTCCAACATCTCAACTGGTAATGAAGAGTTGTTCAAGTATAGATAATTATAGTGTTCTTTTGCCTTCTCTATATGTCCTCGATTTTCGTAAAATATTCCTTCTTCATAATGTTGATTCCACTTATTTGAGATGGTAGATACACCCTTTCACTCGAAAAGTAATGAATAGGTCTATTATACTAAATCAAGATATTTTTTTCCATTATCATTCAAATAAAATATAAATATCATTCTGATCTATAGATTAGTATAAAGGTTTAACTATTAGAAACTATTAAATATATTATATAAAATCTATCTATATCGGTGTAAAACGGTTATATCATCAAAATTAATGCTAGCCGCGCCTTGAACAGTGATCTGAAGCATTTACTCTCGGTTAAACAATATCATACTGACTTCCTATTGACTTTTAATGTATTGTTTCTCGTACCCGTGAAATATGACTTATTAGGGCGTTATTTCTCCTCGAGCTGGCCCGAGCTCCCTATGCTTCTCCCCTTTTGCCCATGCTGGTTAACGTGAACGATGGTTTTAATAATAATTAAGTGTAATGAAGGCTCACTTTAATATTCAAACCATGTTCAGGAAATTTTTCAGCGTGGGAAAGCATTCACTTCATCTTTTTTTAAACCAATAATATTAGTGACATATCGCTGGTACTTTCTCATATAACAACCTAATCTACAACGTCCAGTATTCATACAATGATCTTTAGTAATTGGTCAACACTGCATTATCTTTTCTGGAAGTAATAAATGTTTAGTTGACTCTATTGATCGTCTCCGGTTTTATATAAACATTTCATATTAAACTTCATCAATGAAGAAACAAATCACTATGTTATACTATCCAGCACTTCATCACTCAGACCGTAAAAGGTTGAATATTGCCGCGAATCGATCTGTGCAAGCCACAGCCGAACGTCTGCATATTCATACCAATACGTTGTACCTGCGCCTGCGCAAAATAGAGGAGATTCTAGGTGTTGATCTGAACGATTCCGAGGGTTGGATGAAGGTGTATCTGGCATGTCATTTAAGTGAAGTATACTCTGTTGCTCCTACCGCGAGTGGAGCACTAAAATTGTAACTCCATCAATTCAGTCCGTGCAGTTTGCGAAAACGCTCTGGACTCATGCCTGTATGCCTTTTAAACATCGCACAGAAATAACTGGCATTCTCGTAACCCACCCGATCAGCAACTTCATATATTCGAAGCTCTCTCTCACTGAACATAAGTTGTTTGCTTCGATTGATCCGTTCCTGGTTCACGTAAAATACAGGTCTGGTATGGAGTGCCCTCTGAAACAGCCTGCACAAATATTGGGGAGATACCACAGCCACATCGGCCAGTTCTTTCAGCGAAAGTGAACGATCCAGATGCTCTGCGATATAACGCAGCACAGGCTTCAAGCGCTCCAGTTCATCATTATAATTGGCGGATGCGATGAGTAGTGGCTTCAGATCCAGCAGTAGGGCATATAATTGTTTGGAGCATTCAACATCGTAATCTGCGTAATCCGTAGTATCCCCATTCTCTCCTCTAACCAGAAGTTGCTTCAGGCCACGCAGCAGCGTTGCTGTCCTGAGTCTGCATACGCGTGAACCGGGTATCCCCGCATAAGATAATAACTGGCTAGCCTCTCTCCCCTGAAACGAGACCCACGCCAGTTCCCAACGGTCACTGATGGGCATATATCGATGCGGTACATCGGGATACAGAAAGAAAACATCACCCGGTCCGACGATATACTCGTCCTCTTGTATAATCAGTCTCCCCTGACCATGAATAATCTGGTGGATCTGATAATCCGGGAATCCCTCTGGACGCTCAGTTTCATATTGGTGTTCCCAGTAACCAACCGTGGTCATATAGATCGGCAGGCGAGCAGCTTCTTCTGTTTTACCAAAAAAAATCCGGGTATCCATCCAGTACACCACTTTCTCCATCGTTAGTTTCATATTGTGATATATATGGGCAATATTCTTTATTCTCTAAGTCATCATTCAATTCTATAATGACAATATTATAACATTTCATAAGGAGTTGCTGTTATGCGAAAGAAACTGGTACACACCCCTCCGGCAAATGGATACCCGGAATGGAACAATAATCCCGAGACTTTTCAAGTAAACCGTCTACCCGCACATGCTTCTATGGTAGCGTTTCCATCTATAACAGAAGCATTGTCCAATGATTCCAGCGCATCGCCATGGTACGATTCACTGAATGGTCAATGGAAGTTTGCCTTTGCGGAGACACCGGAGCAACGGATTACATCCTTTTATGAGAACAACTATGATGCCAGTGAATGGGATGAGATCGCCGTTCCTTCCAACTGGCAGTTGCAAGGTTACGATTATCCCCACTATACAAATATGACGTATCCGTGGGTCGAGCGTGAGCCTGAATTGAAGCCACCATTTGCACCAACAACTTATAATCCGGTGGGTTCGTACATCCGCACGTTTACGGTTCCTGTAGACTGGAAAGACCGGCCTGTCCTGCTTCATTTTGAGGGCGTTGAATCCGCCTTTTATGTATGGGTCAACGGGGAACTGGTCGGTTATAGCGAAGACACGTTCACGCCCGCAGAATTCGATATCACTTCGTATCTAACGGAAGGTGAAAACAAGCTTGCTGTGGAGGTATATCGCTGGTGTGATGCGAGCTGGCTGGAGAATCAGGATTTCTGGCGGTTAAGCGGCATCTTCCGTGGTGTATACCTGCATTCACCTTCGCCGGTTCAGATCGCCGATTTCTTTGTTCGTACTGAACTGGATGACGCGTATCAGGATGCGGAGCTACTGCTGGATTTGAAATTATTTAATCATAATGCCGCGCAGACCCCTGCCGGATTGTCCGTTCAGGCGCAGCTCTATGATGCACAACAGCAGACAGTGCTGAAGCAACCACTTACTGCGGCCGTTACTTTCCAGGGCGAGGATGAACTTTCATTCCAGTTGTCAGCAGAGGTTATGAAGCCGCTACTATGGAGCGCTGAGTCCCCTAACCTGTATACACTTGTGCTGTCCATTCAGGACGAATCAGGCGAAACACTGGAAGCAGTCCGTAGCCGGATCGGATTCCGCAAGTTTGAACTGAAGGACGGCCTGATGCAAATCAATGGCAAACGCATTGTATTTAAAGGCGTCAATCGTCATGAATTTTCCCCGGATAAGGGTCGAGCCATTGGACGGGAAGACATGATCCGTGACATCGAGTTGATGAAGTCCTATAACGTTAACGCGGTGCGTACATCCCATTATCCGAATCAGTCACTCTGGTACGAACTGTGTGATGAATATGGCCTCTATGTCATTGACGAAACGAATCTGGAAACTCACGGCACCTGGGATTATGGGCAAAAGGAAATGAATGAAAACAATATTCCCGCAAGCAAGCCGGAATGGCGTGATAACGTAATAGATCGCTGTAACTCGATGTTCCAGCGGGACAAAAACCATGCGTCCGTGATTATCTGGTCTCTGGGTAATGAGTCCTTCGGCGGCGATAACTTCATCGCCATGTACGATTATCTGAAACAAGTCGATCCAACCCGTCTCGTTCATTATGAAGGTACCTTCCACTATCGCCCTTCTGATTCTGCAAGCGATATTGAATCGACAATGTATATCAGCCCACAAGATGTAGAGAATTATGCTCGCATGAAGGGTCCGAAGAAACCTTATATTATCTGCGAATACAGCCATGCCATGGGTAACTCTTGTGGAGGTTTGCATCTGTATTGGGATTTGTTCGATAAATATGATGTGTTGCAGGGTGCATTCATCTGGGACTGGGTCGATCAGTCCATTCGTACCACTACGGCAGACGGTGTAGAATATTTTGCTTATGGCGGCGATTTCGGTGAATCTCCTCATGATGGAAATTTCTGCGGGAACGGACTGATTCTGGCCGATAAGACGGTTACACCGAAGCTGGAAGAAGTGAAGAAATGTTATCAGAATGTTCGTATGGAAACCGTTGATGTCAAAGACGGCCTGCTTCGTATCAAAAACCAGTTCCTGTTCACGGATCTGAGCGAATATTCGCTCGTATGGACAGTAACACACGATGGTGTATCCGTAGAGAACGGTACGTTGGATATCGCGGTACCTCCTGGCGAATCGGTTGAAGTCCGAATCCCTTATACGCCATCTTCCGATCTGTTCCAGGAAGCGGTGCTGACTGTATCTCTGGTTACAAAAATCGCAACCAAATGGGCAGGAGTAGATCATGAGATTGCCTGGGATCAGTTCGTGGTATCTCCGCGATTGCGTCCAATCCAACAGGTACACCAAGGGCAAGGCAATACACCGCAGGTAAAAGAGCTGCAAGATGAATTGAAAGTGACTACAGGCCAAGTCACGTTGAGCTTCAATCCAGCTACTGGCGCGTTAACGTCCTATCAGATCAACAATCAGGAGCAATTGCTCGCACCTGTCCGGCCGAATTTCTGGAGAGCCATGACAGACAACGATATGGGGAACCGCCTGAATGATCGTTCTGCGTTCTGGAGAGATGCTCACGCTACCAGCAGATTAATTCGCTTCGAGCACCATGCAGACGAGCAAGGTATTCTCGTAACGACCGATTATACGTGGGATCAACATCCGGGATGTACGCTGTCCATCACATACCGAATTGATGCGGATGGTGTATTGGAAATCAGTCAAAACCTTATTCCAGGCATAGGCTTACCTGATCTACCGGAATTCGGTATGCTGTTGCAACTGAATAACCGCTTGGATACAATCTCTTGGTACGGCAGAGGCCCGCATGACAACTACGCAGACCGTCTGACCAGTGCACGTCTCGGTTATTACACAGGTGCGGTTCGAGATCAATTTGTTCCATATCTGAAACCACAAGAGTGTGGTAACAAAACGGATGTACGCTTTGCTGAAGTTACGTCAGCGGATGGTCAGCTTGGCCTTCATGTTGAAGCCACCATACCATTTGAAATCAATGCGTTGCCGTGGACACCGGAGGAACTGGAAGCAAACGACCATGTGTACAAATTACCTCAGAGCACACAGACTATCGCACGCATCAATTACAAACAAATGGGTGTTGGCGGAGATGACAGCTGGGGCGCACGTACCCATCCTGAATACACTTTGCCAGCCAACCGCGCGTATCACTTCACCTTTACGGTAAAACCTGTATAACATCAAGCAAGCACTGCTGGCAGCATGCCGGCAGTGCTTTTTTTTGTTGGGGCAGTGAGTAGTGGGAGTTTGAACTTTGTCATGGGAACATTATAATGAATGAGGTGCAAGAAAGATTTTTTCCAGCTATTACTCTATTACGAGGTGAGACTTTGCAATATCTGTTTACCACTCTCTTCATTCTTGGCTTTTTTGCTTTCTTGATAATTGTTGTTGGGATGATCTTATCTATTCGCAAAGGTGATAGGTTGCCGATCAGATATATTTTTCTAACAACGGCCTGTTTTGCAATTGCTTTAATAGGTTTGTTTGGGATGCTGACTTTATCTTCGAACTCTACTCAGTCTGAAATAGATCAGACCCCTTCATCCCAGATTAAACTTTCTGGCCTCCACATGACTACCGATGAATTTAAAAACAAGTTTAATGGCGCCGTAGGCAAATACCGACTGAATGGGTTGAGTATTACCCGCTTGAATATACAAGACTCTTCTGAGCACGGCACTGGCACTTTCGAGTATATATTCAATGACGAGTTACATTTGGTTGGTGCAGCGAATGCAGATAAGAGCATTCAGGAAGTCAGGTTATACGCAACTGGTGATACGCGTAAACCAACAGGTGGAATTTTTTTGACTGCTATCGCTACACTCATTCTCACAACCGATAGTGAGTACTCATATAACGATGCACAAGATGTCATCCAGGATATCGGTCTATTGGATCGTGAAGTGGATCAGTCTGATTTTGATGGAGCGACTATTCGCAACGGATTGGAATATCGCTTCAGCGTACAGGATTCTGAGCACTCTACTTTTGAAATAACTGTTGCGAAATGAGACCCCATTGTGTGAAAAGGCCGCTCCATGAAGGAACGGCCTAACGTGTGATATGTACTTTTTTTGGATAATTCAGTAGTCACAGTCTCTGATCTAACATTTTCCTATTTTAAGGATTAGTAAGCCAAAAAATTAAAGTAATCACTATACAAAAAAGCGAGACAGGGTAAAGTATCCATTTACTGATCTTATCTTTGTAAGTGACAATCCAACAAACAATGCCTATCCAGGCGATTAATAGTTGCCATAAGTCCAATGATGAACACCTCCCGCATGCGAGAGTTACTCAAAAGTTACTATCTCGCTCTGATTGTTCCAACTCATTTTAAAGGTAATTGGATCTTTCGTTTTCTCCGCCTCAGTAGCCGTTCCCGACATACTGAACGGTACCCCTTGTTCCTCAAGCGCCTTCCCCTGTTGTTTTATATTATTGCTGGTAAGGTCAAACACAAAATCCTTTATGCGCTTTTCATCACCTATATAAGTAATACTATAGCTCCCTGTTGATCTCTGTAGAGAAACATCCCAGTTATCGCTCTTTCCGTGTAGTCTATCATCCGCACCACAAGCTGAGACAATAGATAAAAGTAATATAGTACAAAGAATCAATGGCAATTTAAATAATTTCATAAAATCCCTCCTTTTAGTAATATACCCAAAAATGTGAGTTATGATATTCGCTAATCATTCCTGATATCTAATCTATATAAGTTGAACTAAAGTTATTTACACAGACACTACGATGACAGAATAACCTTCCAATCGCTGTTATCCCCAAAATTTTTTGATTCCTTTTCCGAAGGGGAAAATCCGGGGATAAAGGCGAACGCTTTGCTTTTTCAGGTTTTTTCTGTCCTCTCCGTTATCGTGTAAATGATTAGTCCAGTTTATATAGTTTAATGTGACTTACCTTTGATATGACTAACGATTCTCTGAGCATCGTACTTGACCCATCCCAACAATGCAGAACCTCGTGATGTCTGCCAAGGCAGTCCTACAAAGTAAAGTCCAGCAACCGGTGAGACACCTCTCTCGTGTAAAATTGTACCTTGGGAATCAAAAGCAGCATTGATATCGATCCAACCATCATTTCGTTTGAACCCAGTCGCCCAAATAATATTGTCTACTGCTGTCTCACTACCATCCTCATATAGGATGCGGTCATCTATTGCATTAATGGCACGTGGGCGCATGTTAACTTTCCCTTGGATCATCAACTCTTTTAACTCATAGCCATAGACGTACTCTGGCTGATTTCGCAACCATTTTCCAACCATACGATCTGCACTTGCACGTAATATTCCGAGCTTTTCAAAATACCAGAATATACTTCGTTTCATAATATGCAAAGGCCTAAAGGTAATATTTCGAGCTATGGATATGTATACGGTTTGTTTATCATCTGATGTTAACTCTACGGCGATTTGGGCACCTGAATTTCCTCCGCCTACAACTACTGTTGTTTCAGGAAGCAATTGAGAGATATTTTTATATTCTGATGAATGAAGCTGAATTACTCTCGGATAATGATTTCGCAAAATGAGGAACATTCTTGTTCTGGAAAGGTCCCGTCGCAACGATAATATTGCGCGCTTCAATCATTCCATCATTGGTTTCAGCATAGTACACCTCATCTTGCTTCGAGAGACGGGAGATTTCACAGTTTAACTTTATTGGAAGCTCCATTTGTTTAGCATAGTTTTCAAAATAATCTGCAATTTCATCTTTGCTTGGCAGACTATTTTTATTTCCACTAAGCGGCATTCCCGGTAACCCATCATACATTCGTGGGGTAAAAAGACGCAAGGAATCGTACCGTTTACGCCAAGATTGCCCGACAGATGAGGCTGCGTCAACGATTAAAAAGGTTAACCCCGACTGCTGAAGATAGTAACCTGCTGCCAAACCTGCTTGCCCAGCTCCGATAACCAATACATCATACATATGTATCATCTCCAATATCATTAATGTATCAATATATGAGTACTTATTCATATATTTATTTTACTTAACAACTTTCTGTTTAGCAATAGAAGAAAACATCAGTACTTTTTTTTAAAAAAATCAACATAAAAAAGACTCCCTCACGGGAGCCTTTACTCATTTCAGCCTAGTTTGCCTGTAACGTATCTTTGATGCTATTCCTAATATGCTCGTTAGTTATTACCTTGTGTATCTATCGATGTCATCGTTCGCAGACTGATGCTCTCTTCTATGGTAATCTTCATGCTGACGAACGTCGTTCTTTAACTTCGCTAAGGATCCCCAGCCCATAAAGGCAAGTAACAGCACCGTAATCAGCGCATATGCAAAGCTATATAGATTCATGAAGAAGTTGATAAATATTGCAGTGAGCATCAAACCCAGAATCAACGAACATCAGGATACTATTATAAACCTAAATCTCTTAACAATCTAATTCACCTAAATGTTATCTCATGGTAAAATATAACTAGTAATTCAGTAAATTTCAAAGGGGCTAATTTTATGAACGAGATTAATAAACTTAGAGCAGTAAGACAATTTGATGAGAGTTCCACCGGAAGAGACTCTAGTGATAACCGTTCACCATTTGAAAGAGATTATGGACGTCTTATACACTCACCTACATTTAGAAGACTCCAGGGAAAATCGCAAGTTTTTGGAGCCGGATCAGGAGACTATTATAGAACTCGACTAACACACTCTCTAGAAGTAGCCCAGATTGCAAGAAGTATTGCAAGAAGCATTACTACTACTTCTGCAAACAAGGAACATCCAGGGCTAGTAATTGACCCACTTGTTGTAGAGTGTGCGGCACTTGCTCATGACTTCGGACATCCACCCTTTGGTCACAAGGGGGAACACGATCTTAATGAGAAATTAAAAGAGTATAATTTATTGTTTGAGGGCAACGCTCAAAATTTTCGTTTATTAATGTTTCTAGAAAAAAGAGACTCCAGATATGATGGACTTAATTTGTCAGCAGCGACTCTACTGGCAATTAATAAATACCCATATGAACTTACTGTTGATTCCTCTAAAGGTTTATACAGTAGTGAGTGGAGTTATATTTCAGAAATTCGGAACAAATGGGACATGCCAGAAAAGAAAGCAACTCTAGAGGCCCAACTTATGGATTTAAGTGATGATATTGCTTACTCTTCGCATGACATTGAAGATGGTATTAGGGCAGGAAAAATACAGATGAACGGATCTTTTTTACTTAATGATCGATTAATTGATTTTGTATCAATAGAAGTTGATAAAGCATATGAAAAAGAGCCTGAGCTTTGGGAAGGGGTACAGATTAAGCAGGAAGTCAAGAAAGTATTGCAAGAATATCTCGAAAATTGGGATGAAATTCACAGTAAACTGCAAAAAAACAACTCCTTGACTCGTAAAGAGAACAAAGCCTTTTCAGTAAATAATTTTGTTAAACAAGTTGGGATTATTGAAGATGGTGAATGGTTTAAAGTTACTTTTGTAGATTCAAATGGGATGGAAGATGTTGACCTTAAAAGAAAAATGATTATCTTAAAGAAACTTGCTTGGGTAACTCTAGTGAGGGACTTACGTGTACAACGTCTTCAACAAAGAGGCGAGAATATCATTAATAAATTGTGGGATGTATTCATGAAGAACACAGATTCAATCATTCCTACAGACTGGCTAGATAGATTTAATAATGATGATTCATGGTGTTCTGAGAGGTTTGTTGCTGACTATTTATCAGGAATGACAGATTCTTACGCAGAGAAGCTATATGAAGAATTATATGGTAGCCTCCCTGGTTCTATATATGATCTGGATTAATTCAAGGGAGGTAATTATTGCTCATAGCAACAATCAAGGAAAATGAAAATTATCTTTTTTCTCACAAATCAAAACCACACTAAATTAAGTAGTGTGGTTTTTGTTACATTTATAATATATGAGTTGCCATTGCTTCTCAAATTTTTGTCACATCGTAGAAAATTCACTCTCCCAGGCAGATGATATATTTAAATTTTTCACCTTTAATACATCATACCGCCCATGTCAAGCATCCCACCACCAGCGATATCCACTTCGATTATTTTAATCCACTCTCCAGTCGGAGCGTTGAAGCCAACGCCTATTGTCGGAACATTACCTATTATTATCAATCTTAATGTAAATATCACCTGATATTTACACTCAATTGTTGCGGGTGATTTACTGTTCACGTTATAAGCTTCGCTAGCCATCCCCACTGAGTTCTTCTCCAACACATCCCAAAAAGTGCATCCAGTCAGAAGCCATACCGTAGGATGGATATTAAACAAGGGCATCAGTATAGGAATATGTACGTGCTAGAGTTTAAAACGCAGAGACTAGGTTATTCCCTAACAGTCTTCCCACCTTAGTGTGGAGTCACTATGTTCATTAACCAGGTCTGACTCGATACATGAACGTTGGTATTTTTGAAGAATTCAAAACGTTACACATTCAATTTCTTGGATACAAGGCCCCACTTATCTTCAGTTAGTTCCCTAATCAAATTAAATCCGTTCTTCTCCAAGTAGAAATTATATAACTTATCTTTTTTATGGTAGTCAACCGTTGAAAGGGACGCCTTTACTGTTTCAATTCCCATTCCTTTCAGGACAATAAACAAATTTTGTAAAATATATGTCCCTATACCTCGGTTTGTAAACTTCCCACAATTGATATCCTCTATTTCTGCATTATTGCTACCTCCAAAAACATGCTTCATTAGGAGTGGCTGTTCTTTCCCACCATCAACGAATACAACACATTCAATTTCCCTAGAATGTTTCAACGGACTCCGGTCTCTATCAATAAATTTTTGCTGAAGTTCCTGGCTATACTCTAATTCTTCATCAAATATAATGACTACTTGTTGTCCTTCATTAAGATTACAAATGAAAACATGCCTGTTAAAGTCCTCAGGCTGTTTATAATTTATAGCATTCTGTAGATTCAATGCCGATAACCGCATTTTTTTAATTATGCTTTCTTTACTTTTAATACTATCACGCAATTGGTAATTGGCTTCATTTAGTTTATTATTCTGATCTCGCTGGAATTTCACATCCCATTTTAACCTTTTTATCACCCTCCAGATTACCCCTCCACAAATTATAATTACCATCAACAAGACTAAATAAATTCTTAATTCCAAACGACCATCCGCCCTTCAATTTTTAGAGAACTTTCTTTACTATCATCAAAGAACTTTTAAAGATTTAAAAACCACTCCTTAAATAAGAAGTGGTTTTTGTGTTGTTTATCATTTGTAACAGTGGCTGCTTCACGAACCCTCAATCAAATTGACCGAGAACTCGCTCTGCCAGGCACATGATGTAATAAAGGTTTTTACACCTTTATTACATCATGCCGCCCATTCCACCCATACCGCCCATATCAGGCATTCCGCCACCAGCACCTGCTGGTTCTGGTTTGTCAGCGATGACCGCTTCAGTAGTCAGGAACATTGCTGCTACGGAAGCAGCGTTTTGCAATGCATAACGAGTTACTTTCGCAGGGTCAACGATACCAGCTTCGATCATGTTAACCCACTCGCCAGTTGCAGCGTTGAAGCCGATGCCTGTTTGTTCTTTTTTCAGACGTTCCACGATTACGGAACCTTCTTCGCCAGCGTTAGCTGCGATTGTGCGGATTGGTGCTTCCAGAGCACGCAGGACGATGTTTACGCCTGTTTGCTCGTCACCGGACAGAGCTACAGCCGCAACCGCGCTATATACGTTCATGAGCGCTGTACCACCACCGGATACGATACCTTCTTCAACCGCTGCGCGAGTTGCGTTCAGGGCATCTTCGATGCGAAGTTTGCGTTCTTTCAATTCTGTTTCAGTAGCCGCACCAACTTTGATTACTGCTACACCGCCGGACAATTTAGCCAGACGCTCTTGCAGTTTCTCTTTGTCGAACTCGGAAGTTGTTTCTTCCAGTTGTGTACGGATTTGGCTAACACGTGCATCGATATCGGATTTGTTACCAGCACCGTCAACGATGATTGTGTTTTCTTTTGTTACGCGGATTTGACGAGCTGTACCCAGTTGTTCCACAACAGCGGATTTCAGGTCCAGACCCAGTTCTTCCGTGATCAATTGGCCACCAGTGAGGGCAGCGATGTCTTGCAGCATTGCTTTACGACGGTCACCGAATCCTGGAGCTTTAACAGCTACAGCATTGAATGTACCACGCAATTTGTTCACAACCAGCATAGCCAGTGCTTCGCCTTCGATATCTTCAGCGATCAATACCAGTGGTTTGCCTTGTTGAACGATTTTCTCAAGCAATGGCAAGATATCTTGCGTGCTGGAGATTTTTTTGTCTGTGATCAAGATGTACGGATTGTCCAAAACAGCTTCCATTTTGTCCGTATCAGTGATCATGTAAGGAGAGATGTATCCACGGTCGAATTGCATACCTTCAACCACTTCAAGCTCTGTAGCGAATCCTTTGGATTCTTCTACAGTGATTACGCCATCTTTACCTACTTTTTCCATAGCTTCAGCGATCAGTTCGCCTACTTCTTCGTCAGCTGCAGAGATTGCTGCAACTTGTGCGATGGATTGTTTGGAATCGATTGGTTTGGAGATGGATTGCAATTCAGCAACCGCAGCTTTAACCGCTTTGTCGATCCCTTTACGGATACCGATTGGGCTAGCGCCTGCAGTTACGTTTTTCAGACCTTCTGTGATCAGCGCTTGCGCCAATACAGTTGCTGTTGTAGTACCGTCACCGGCAACATCGTTGGTTTTCGTTGCTACTTCTTTAACCAGTTGTGCACCCATGTTCTCGAATGCATCTTCCAGTTCGATTTCTTTAGCAATGGTTACACCATCGTTAGTGATGAGCGGGCTTCCGAATTTTTTCTCCAGAACCACGTTACGGCCTTTAGGACCGAGTGTTACTTTTACTGCATTAGCCAATGCATCCACACCACGAAGCATGGAGCGACGAGCGTCTTCACTGAATTTAATGTCTTTAGCCATGTTAAGAAAACCTCCCTAGTTTTTGTTGGAAAATGGTCGTGCTATATGGTTCGGTTATCCGATTAAATTTGAATTAGTCGAGAATCGCGTGAATATCGCTCTCTTTCATAATCAAATATTCTTTACCTTCGAATTTGATTTCTGTACCGGCATATTTGGAGAAAATAACGCGATCTCCTTCTTTCACTTCCAGAGCTACACGTACGCCGTCTTTCAATACTCCAGCACCAACTGCAATGATTCTACCCTCTTGCGGTTTTTCTTTGGCGGAGTCCGGGAGTACGATCCCGAAAGAAGTTGTTTGTTCTTGCTCCAGTGGTTCTACCAATACGCGTTCACCTAAAGGTCTGATCATGAAAAATAGCCTCCTTTTGAAATTATATAACGTTACATTGTAGGTTGTAGCCATATGTATTAGCACTCGACAGTGTTCAGTGCTAACAACCAACTTTATGATACTCAACTTGAAGCATGATTTCAAGTCCTTTTGACGAATTCCTGCGAGAATTTACGTTGAATTTACACAAACATAGCCAAATTACACCCGCCGCGCCTGGTTATATGTTGCAATTCACTAATCTTATTCTACGAAATTGTTTAGCCCTTCTGCAACGTTAACAGACAGTCCCTCTCCCATTGTATCCATTGTTGAACATAATATGCCTGCTTGTCCTGTCGTGGTGTCGGCAGTCTACAGAAATAGCCCGGATAAGAACATACCGTCTTTTCCGGGCACATTACAGCTTATCCTCATTCAGCCCGCATGTTTCTTATCCTCGGAACGAACGTAGCGGGATTCGATCTCTTCATCGGCTGCAAGCTGCTTGCGATATACGATTGCGGATAATAACACACTGATCTCATATAACAGCAGTAAGGGAATCATCACCAGCAGATCGGAAATAAAGTCTGGTGGTGTAATAACCACTGCAATGAAGATCAGAACAAAATAAGAGACTCTGCGCATTTTGCGAAGACGAATTGGATTCAGAATCCGCAGTCCTGTCAGAAACATAATAAGTAAAGGAAGTTCAAATAACAGGGACACAGGCAACACAATGCCAAACAGGAAGCTGAAATACTGCTTCATCCCGTAGGTCTCCACAAGCCCCATCTTCTCCGTTATTGCTGTTGTGAAGGCAAGTGCCATCGGAAAAATAACATAATACGAGAAAGCCATACCTGTCAGAAATAAAAGAAACACATAGGGCACATACTTCAGCGTTGCTTTACGCTCGCGCGGCTTTAGCCCTGGACTAACAAACTTCCAGATCTGATACACCGTAAACGGCAGTGTAATAATAAGTGAGAACAACCCTGCAATCTTCATATAGATGCCAATCCCGTCCCAGAACGAGAAGGCATGTAATACAAAACCTTTGGCCGACTCTGACTTGGTCAGATATTGGTATACCGGGTCCGCCACAAAAAATCCTGCAATCAGTCCCAGCACAAAAATGCTTAGTACATAGATCAGCCGCTTCCGCAGCTCACTCAGATGTTCCGTAATCGACATTTCTTCCATTTGCTGCGTCATGCCTGCCCCCCATTATTGCCAGCTTAAAATACAAAACCCTTCCGGCAGGAAGGGATTTCTCTTTCATTGCCGTCAAGATTATTCCGGCAGGCGTTTATCAGCAGGCTTGTCTGCAGGTGTGCTCTCAGCCGCCAGCGGTTTCGCTTTCTCCTGCTCTTTGCGATTGGACGAGTCATCCTCAGAGATAATCTCGCGAGCGCCCTCTTTGAATTCACGGAAGGTACGCCCAACTGCACGTCCCAGTTCCGGAAGTTTGTTGGGTCCAAACAACAACAATGCAATCACGGCCAGCAAAATAAAACCCGTTGGTCCAATGGAACTTAACATTGATAATCCTCCTCGTCTCAAGCTTCGAAGATGCGCATACTCGGCCAGATGTTCATAGATGTCTCTGCTGCGTTCTTAATTTAAGCCCATCATACCATAGATGTAACCACTTACATAACCCGCAAAATTCACAAATAAGAGATGTCACTAGAACAATCTAACAACGGTCATGGCTAATCGGATATCTTGCCCCAGAGTCCATGCTCGATTATTGCTTGAACTGACCCGTAACCATCAGCAGCGCTTCCGGAAGCTGATCCATAATGGCAGCCAGATGTTCATGCACACCCTTTGGTGTACCTGGCAGATTAACAATCAGCGTGCGTCCACGAATGCCACATACCCCACGGAACAGCATTGCAGAACGGTTTTTGCTCATTACACTGTACCGCATGGCCTCTGCCATCCCGGGAACTTCCCGCTCAATTACGCGCCGGGTCGCTTCCGGAGTAATATCACGAATGGCCAGCTCCGTGCCACCGGTAGTCAGCACCAGATCGGCGTGAAAATAATCCGTCATCTCAATCAAAGCCGCAATAATCTCATCGGGTTCATCCGGAACGATACGGTACTCCACGATTTGACCACCCAGCTCTTCTTCCACCAGCTCCCGAATGACTTGTGCACTCGTATCCTCACGTTCCCCGCGGGCTCCTTTGTCACTGGCTGTCAGGATTGCTGTTCTCCACACCATAAAGATCACCCTTCTCCTCTATGAAAATAAATATTGCCTATCGGCTGTAATCACCGTTTTTGCCACCACTCTTGGAATTCAGCATGGTTGGACCGATAATCATATCTTTTTGCATGGCCTTGCACATGTCATAGACCGTCAGTGCTGCAGCTGAGGCAGCCGTGAGCGCCTCCATCTCAACACCCGTTTTGCCTTCGGTTTTGACAGTAACTTCAATGTGTAATTCATCCACTCCGTTATCATGAAAACGAATATCCACACCCGTCAGTGCCAGCGGATGGCACATCGGAATCCAGTCCGATGTTTTCTTCGCGCCTTGAATCCCGGCAATCTGAGCCACAGCCAGAACATCACCTTTGCCAATTCGGCCCTCCCGAATCGCTTCCAGTGTATCTGGATTCATCGTCACTTTGGTTACGGCCACAGCCGTACGTACGGTAATTTCCTTACCTGAAATATCAACCATCCGGGCCCGCCCCTGTTCATTAAAATGGGTCAGTTTGCCACCGGAAGCTTGGCCGTTATTCGCTTCTGAACTCAATCACATCACAACCCTTTATTCGATATGTAATATACCTTCGGTTGTTATCAACAGATCAATCCGCAGATCGAGCAGGTCCATCGGGATCTCCTCCTGTAGCTGACCCGGCAACACCATCGCAGCCATCAACGGTTTCTTGCCCGTCATCGCACATGTTGCTGCAAGCGTCTCGGCAAAACGATCATAATAACCGCCACCATAACCAATACGCCCGCCATGGAGATCATAACCAAGTCCCGGTACCAATATGAGATCGATACCCGGCCAATCATCAGGCGTCAGGACTTCACAGGAATCCTTGGGTTCTGGTATCCCCCATATGCCTGGCTCCAGATCTTGTTCTCCGGTCACTCGCCGTAGCTCCATTCGAGGTGGATTCGCCAACACTTTTGGTGCAAACATCACATCTCCATGATTCCAGCCCTCTTGAAACAGAAAAGCTGTGGACGCTTCGCTTCCATAGGACAAATAACTGAATATTACGAGTGGTCTGTTCACAACCTTGCTCTTGGCCTGTCTAAGGCGCTCCAGCTCCCGCTTCACTCCAGTGTTAATCTTAGTCATTGCCTGCTGATGCATACTTGCATCCATCAGATCACGGCTCTGTCTCAGTCTGGATCGAAGCTGACTTTTCAGTTCCGCATGATCCTGCATATCCTTGAATAACCTCCTGTTGATAGGGAAGGTAGAAAAAAGCTCTCATTAAAAACAATTTATATGTTATGACCAGTTGTCATCTTGTTGAAATGGTTAAAATGATTCATTTTCTGCAAAATCCTCATGTAATAACATGCCTTCTTTCAGTTTATCATTGATTGATCAAAAAGACTACATGCCCCATGCGTTCCCAATCGGTGCAATTGCTCTGTATTTCATGTAAACTGGGATATAGTTGTCATATCAAGAACTGGACCTATGGAGGAACTTAATTTTATGCTGCTGCAAGTATCCGGAATTATCAAACGTTTTGGTGTCGATCCAATCCTGGACGGCGTGAACTTACAAATATTAGAACGCGAGCGCATCGGCCTCGTTGGTGTAAACGGTGCAGGGAAATCCACTTTGCTCAAAATTGTAGCCGGTGAAATGTCCTATGACGGAGGACAGATCTTCAAGTCCAAAGAAACGACGCTCGGTTACCTGGCTCAGAACAGCGGGCTACAATCCGACCGTAACATCTGGGAAGAAATGATGAATGTCTTCGCTCACCTGACACAGGCTGAAGCAGATTTGCGTCAGATGGAACGCGATATTGCCGACCCTGCCCAGATGGAAGATGAGAAAAAGTATGCTGACCTGCTGGAACGTTATGCGAAACGCTCCGATTGGTTCAAGGACCATGGTGGCTATGAGATGGAAACCCGCATTCGCAGCGTACTGCACGGGATGGGATTCGGCGAATTTTCGCCAGACACCCCCATTGCTACTCTGAGCGGCGGGCAGAAGACACGCCTTGCGCTTGCTCGTATTTTGCTTCAGGCACCTGATCTGCTCATGCTGGACGAGCCTACCAACTACCTCGATATCGCCACCCTTACTTGGTTGGAAGATTATCTGAGAGGTTATTCAGGCGCACTGCTCGTGGTATCCCATGACCGGTACTTCCTTGATCGACTCGTAACGACCATCGTTGAGATCGAACGTCACCGCTCCAAAAAATATACGGGCAATTACAGCCGTTATATGGAACTCAAAGCTGCCGAATATGAAACTCAGATGAAGCAATATGAGAAACAGCAAGGCGAAATCTCCAAGATGGAAGATTTTGTCCAGAAAAACATTGTACGTGCTTCGACGACCAAACGGGCGCAAAGCCGGCGCAAAGCCCTCGACAAAATGGAGCGGCTTGATAAACCGATGGGAGATTTGAAAAAAGCCCATTTTTCCTTCGAAACCGCCGTTATGTCAGGCAAGGAAGTGCTTCGAGTGGATCAGCTGTCTGTCGCTTATGACGAGGCTTCTCCATTGTTCCGCAACGTGTCCTTCGATCTGCGACGCGGGGAAACGGTTGCTCTGATTGGACCAAACGGTATTGGTAAATCCACCATGCTGAAGTGTCTTACGGGAAGTTTACGTCCGGTAAGCGGGGAGATCCAATGGGGAACAAAAGTGCAGATTGGCTATTATGATCAGGAACAGACTGGGCTCAATCCGTCCAACACGGTTCTGGAAGAACTGTGGAGTGCCTATCCCGGGATGGAAGAAGCACGCATTCGGACCGTACTGGGGAACTTTTTGTTCAGCGGTGACGATGTGCTCAAGAAAATCTCCTCCCTCAGCGGCGGTGAGAAGGCACGTGTGTCTCTCTCCAAGCTGATGCTGAAGGAAGCCAACATGCTCATTCTGGATGAGCCTACGAACCATCTCGACCTGTTTGCCAAAGAAGTGCTGGAAGCGGCATTAATGGATTATGAAGGCACCCTGTTGTTCATCTCCCATGACCGGTATTTCCTCAATAAAATGGCTGAACGCATTGTTGAACTTCATCCAGGCGGCACAGAACAATATCTCGGTAATTACGATGATTATGTGGAGAAAAAACAGGAGCTTGAGGACATCGCACGTGAAGCTGCTGAGGCACGTCAGGCTTCGTCCAAGAACTCGTCCAAATCCGATTTGAACACAGCCACAACCGAAAAATCCGGAGCGGCTTCATTCGAAGCGGAAAAACAGGCGAAGCGTGAAGAGCGTAACCGACAACGCAAGCAGGAAGCTTTGGAACAACAGATTGCGGTGTTGGAAACGAAGATTACCGAACTTGAGGCACAGATGGCTCTGCCTGAAATCTATCAGGATTATATGAAGCTGCAAGAACTCCAGCAACAATCGGAGGAACACAAAGCAGAACTCACCAAGGCATACGAGGACTGGGAAGAACTAGCTATGGAATAGTACGAATAGTACAGACTCAGAACATGGCTTGATCGGCTCCATGCAAGTATAGTTATACCACCGGCTGATTCCTTATTGGGATCAGCTTTTTGTTTGTTGAGGATGCGTATAGAAGCTATGCACCTTATCTTCTTTATGTTCCTTGAGATTGAACTCTAACATACGGAGGTTAGGGGAGCTGTTTTGACTTTTGTCAAATTTACTCGAATGAAGAGAAATATTTTTATCCCCCTGTCCCTCACACTTATCCACAAGAAAGCAAGATAGCAAGCACATTAATAAGCTTAATTATACAGCGGTAGAATAGCCTTTTTCACACAAAAACCATATTTATCCACCAAGTTATCCACTTTATCCACAACTTTGTGGATAGTAAGGAGTCATTCTATCCCCTAAACCCTTTTCGTTTCGAAAACTATGCTGGTTTGGCTTTGGGATAGTTACCCACAAATTACACTGGATATGTGGATAACTATAGTCACACCTTGACAAATGCATCCTTCCACTCCTCAATATACCTCCATAATAAGACAAAAGCAGACCTTTGTCGTTCAAGGCCTGCCCGTCATTTATTTACTATATGCCATGCATATTTATATCGAATTGCAATTGCTACTATTGCCGCTGTAGATGCGATCTGGCAATAGATGTTTTACGCATGTGCTTCTTGTTCATGATGTTCGGAAGACTCGGCCTTCAGCCCAGCAGCATTACAAGCCGCTACATACGCCAAACCGGCAGCCATGACGATATCATTATGTGTTGCTGTTCCCCGGAACTCACGTCCTGCACGCTCCACGGTAACTACAGCTTCTGCACTTGCACCCTCTCCACCACTCAAGGCATGCATCTCCATATCTACAAATGCAATATCATCGGAAATGCTCTGACCAATCGCACGGATGGTTGCATCCACGGGTCCACCGCCAACAGCGGAGTAAGATTGTTCTCCAGCGCTTGTGCGAATCCGAACGGCGGCCATTCGATCCGTCATACTGCCCGCTGTCACCTGCAATTCAACCAGTTCATAGTCCTGTGCAGGAATATTCATAGTCTGGCTAACCATCTGTAATAACTGGTCGTCACTGACCACTTTTTGCTGGTCTGCGGTTTCTTTGAACACCTCATACAATTGCTCCATCTGTTGCTCATCCGGCTCAAAACCGTATTTGCGAACCCGATCCTTCAGGGCGTGACGACCGGAGTGTTTGCCCAGAATAATCATGCTGCGTGGGATACCCAGCGCTTCCGGGTCCATAATCTCATAGGTGCTCCGATTCTTCAGCAGACCATCCTGATGGATGCCAGATTCATGCTGGAATGCATTACGTCCCACCACTGGTTTGTTGTACGCAATCGGGAAGTGCATCGCACGGCTAATCTGACGTGAAGTCTCATACAGCTGATTCAGCTTAATGTTCGTCGTTGCACCAATTGCGTCTCCCCGAGTCTCTAGCGCCATAATCAGCTCTTCCAGTGCACAGTTCCCCGTCCGTTCTCCGATACCATTGATGGTCACTTCAATCTGGGAAGCCCCATTGGCAATTGCAGCCAAACTATTGGCTACGGCCAGGCCCAGATCATTATGACAGTGGGCACTATAGCGAACCTGATCGCCGCCCCTTGCACCCTCACGCACCCGGCGGAACATCTCACCATACTCATGTGGCAGGGCATATCCGACCGTATCCGGCAGATTGATAATGCTCGCTCCAGCTTCAATGGCGACTTCAACCATTTCAATCAAATCGTCCATCTTGGTACGGGCAGCATCCATGGCGGTGAACTCTACGATGTCCGTGAACTGGCGTGCATAAGATACCATCTCACGAGCGGTAGCCACCACTTCACTGCGCGGACGGCGCAGTTGATGCTCAATATGAATATCCGAGGAAGAGATAAACAGGTGAATTCGGCGCCGTGCTGCATCCGCTGTTGCTTGCACAGCTGCATCGATATCACCTTTGACCGCCCGCGCGAATCCGCAGATTTCCACGTTCTGCAACTGTCTCGAAATCGCCTGAACCGCCGCGAACTCACCTGGACTGGAGATCGGGAATCCAGGCTCAATGACGTCGATACCCAGAGAAGCCAATTGGTGTGCCAGTTCAATCTTTTGCTCGGGTTGCAGACTTGCTCCTGGTGCCTGTTCTCCATCACGCAGCGTTGTATCAAAAATTTCAATCATGCGTTTGTTATTAGTTGTTGTCATATCCATCAACCTCCATCAAATTTTTATAAATATTTTCGTTACGATCCACGTGCCACAGAACACCCGCTAATCGCCGTCCCTGTTGTTATATATTTTGTTTGTAAACGCGTATGTTGTTTGTAGCTTAGTCCTTGGTGATCAGTAATACCTGTTGAATGTTTCGTGCCTATACTTGTTGTTCAATGTCCGTTACTCGTTCGTTGTATATCCTGCTTACCTTCATGACAGAGTGTACGTCGACTTACACCCTGACCTTCTGATTTTTTAATCCCCATATGGTTCTTCCCATGCCCACCCTGCTGCCGGCAGCAAACACAAATAACCCGCCATCTCATATAAGAGACGGCGGGTTATTATCCCCTCCGCGGTACCACTCTCGCTTGATGGGCCAGGCTTGCGCCGGACTCCATCCACCTCGTCGTCTCCGAAATCCGCTGGATGTGCGTGCACGCACGACACTACTCGCATTCGGAGAAACACCCTATAACGGGGGTTAACCGTTGCTGTGTAACACATGTTGTTGTCCATCAGGACAACTGGGCGATTGATATCGTCCCCACGCTTCCACAACTCCGTTCCCGGGCGAGATTCGAATGATTCCAGCCACTGCGTCGCACCACCCCGCAGCTCTCTGAGCGCTTTATCATTCTACTGCTCCCGTTCATCACATTTATAATATGACCTAACTTCATTATTTTGAAAATCAAAAAAGCCTGCCACCTCATGCAATAATGCAAGAGACGACAGGCTGTTCACCTTCGCGGTACCACTCTTGTTGACTTCCTTCCTGTTCATTCAAGACAACCCCTGAATGCTTTCGCATATCCGGATCACTTGAAGCAGCTTGAAAGCCCCCTCAGTTATCGTCAGTTGATCCTTGTAACAACGGTTCTACCGACAACGGCCCATTCACGGAGGCAACCCGTAACCATGTACTTTGGGCCATGATCGGCCTTCGGATTCTCCCAGGGAGTCACCGTGTTCCATCGTTCCGCTTCCAGGTGAGTTTCAGGTTTCCTTCGACTGCGTTGCACCATACCGCAGCTCTCTAAGACCGGGAATGACCTTACTATTCCTGTTCATCGCGTTTACCAGTTCAGGAATCTGAATTCCTGTTTAAATTTGTAACTAAATATACATTCTTTACATCCCTGCTGTCAACTCTTAATCTCAAACTGCTTGCCTATACGGACTGAACGGACCATTCCTCCAGAGAAAGTCCCGGATCTGCCTTCGCATCAAATTCAGCAATTTCTCCCCGCTGCCATTTCAGATACGCAGCTGCTCCTATCATGGCCGCATTATCCGTACAATATTCCATTGGCGGGATTAACAGTTCAAGCCCTTCCTTCGTGCATCGCTCCTGTAATGCCGAGCGTAACCCCCGGTTAGCTGCAACACCACCGCATAATAACAGTTGACGTGAACCATATTCACGAACTGCTCTAACCGCTTTCTCCACCAGTACTTCAACAACAGCTTCCTGGAAACCACGTGCAACCGCAGACGGCTCCAAGGTTTCTCCGCGCATTTTGGCCTGGTTGAGCACATTCAGTACAGCAGACTTCAGACCACTGAGACTGAAATCGTACGAACCTGCTTCCAGCCATACCCGTGGTAATGGCACTACATCCTCCGCTTCAGATGCCATTCGGTCCACATGCGGGCCACCCGGATAAGGACAACCCAATGCACGTGCTACTTTGTCATACGCTTCGCCTACAGCATCATCACGTGTACGACCAATCAGTTTGAACTTACCCTCGGATTCCATATGCACGAGTTCTGTATGTCCACCAGATACGACCAGTGCCATAGCCGGATATTGCAGTTCATGAGTAAGTCGGTTGGCATAGATATGCCCCGCAATATGATGTGTACCAATGAGCGGTTTGCCCAGTGCCATCGCCATCGTTTTGGCCGCAACGATACCCACCAGCAGTGCTCCGACCAGCCCAGGCCCCTGTGTTACGGCAATTGCACTTAGATCACGTGGACGAATGCCGGACTGTTCGATCGCCTGTTCCAGCATCAACGTAATGACTTCAACGTGTTTGCGTGAAGCCACTTCAGGTACAACACCACCAAATGCCTTATGCGTCTCGATCTGACTTGAGATCAGATTAGACAGCACTTCCCGTCCATCTTTGACTACTGCTACCGATGTTTCATCACAGCTTGTCTCCACCGCCAAAATATAGGATGGTGCAGAATTTATTTTTTCATTGAGTTCGTTCATGAATCCAGTACGCTTCCTTCCTCTTCGCCGCTCCGGCCTGCAGACGGCAAGTTCGCCCACATAATCATCGCATCTTCCCCATTATCGGAGTAATACCCTTTACGAAGACCCGCCGATTCAAACCCTTTTTTCTGATATAAACGCTGAGCAATGCTGTTCGAGACTCTGACCTCCAGCGTCATTCGTTCCATCCCGAGATAAGCCGCTGTGCTCATTAATTCATCCAGTAACTTTTCGCCAAGCTTGCGTCCACGATACGCGCCTCTGACTGCAATATTGGTAATATGGGCTTCATCCATGATTGTCCACATACCTGCATAGCCGATGGCTTTTCCTTCTAATTCCATCACCATATATTTAGCAAAATGATTGTGTGTCAATTCATTTTGAAATGCTTCTTCCGTCCAGGGCAGGGTAAAGGCCTCATGTTCAATCTCCATCACATCGGGAATATCCGCGAGTGTCATGAACCTGAACTGAAGCGTTGCTTCCTGCTTATTATTCGCCACATTGTCCATCTGCTTCCCCTCCCCCTTCAGCCTTTGCGCAGCAGATTGGCTTCCGCTTCAGACAGCTGGGTGTAGTTCGGCACCAGCGCATGCACGTCATCACGCTGACCTGCAAGCAGCGCGGCGGCGCCAAGGCGCCCAACCCAGCGGCCTTCCAGCTCATAAGGTACGAGCTGGAGCGCCGTTCCTGCGGGGCAGCGAAGCTCCGCCGCTGCCGCAGCATGAGGGCCCGTCTCGCCGACGATCCAGACGGCTACGGGCCGCTCTTCCGGCGCCGCCTCCGCCATGCGGGCGGCGAGGGCTTCCAGCCATCCGTCCATCTTGCGGATGGCATCAGGCGCCAGACGCCGGGGCGCATCGCTCCCGGCGGAGGCAAACAGCGCGGTGCACGCTTGACCGCGCCGTGCATCTACAAGCGGAACGATCCAATGGACAGGGGCAGCTCCTGTGCTGCCCTGGTCCGCGGATGGCGTTCCGCCAGCCCCTGCTGCGGCATCCTCTGCCGCAGCTTCTGCCTTGGCGGCGAGGCCGCTGTGCCAGCCGCCCCAGGCGATGGCCTGAAGGCTGGACACCCCGGCTACGGGGATGTCCCACGCCCAGGCCAGTGTCTTCGCCGCGGTCACCGCAATGCGGATGCCCGTGTACGAGCCTGGGCCAACGCCAACGGCAATGCCGTCAAGTTGCCCAGGCTGTGTGTTGCTAGCGGCCAGCAGCTGCTCCATCACCGGTACGACGTGTACCGAATGGTTACGCTCAGCCCCTTCATTGCGTTCTTCCAGAAGCGCATGATCTTCCATCATCGCAGCTGCCATCACTGCGGTCGATGTATCCAACGCCAAAAACCGCTGACGCGGCTCTTTTTGTAAATCTTCCATCATCATTTGACCCCATTCTGTCTGAACTGTCGGCACATGGCTGCATAAGTCTCGCCGTACCCATCCAGTGTAATCGTTCGATCCTCCAGGCCCGTTGTTTCAATCTGCACATGCAAATGCTCCTGCGGCAGCAATTCGGGAATGATACTCGACCACTCCACCAGACTGACTCCGGCTCCATAGAAATATTCATCAAGTCCAAGCTCATCCGCTTCTTCCAGCGATATGCGATATACATCCATGTGATATAAAGGCAAACGCCCTTCGTACTCCTTAATTAGCGTGAATGTGGGACTGCTTACCACATCACGTACACCCAAATGCCAGGCAAATTTCTGTGAAAATGCCGTTTTTCCCGCGCCCAGATCACCATCCAAAGCAATCACCATGCCGGCGTTTGCCTGACTGGCGAGTGCGGAAGCGAGTGCTTCTGTATCTGCAATGCCATGGGATTGATACACCCACTGCTCGTGCGTCTGATTCAATATTCGCCCCACCTTTGGCGGTCCAGCCGCCTGAGTTCACTTTGAACCTTATTATATCGGTCCCTTTCTTCCCCCGCAACATCCAAGGAGGCGAGCGGAAATATAACGTGCATTATTAGACATGTCTCAAAACTCGCTTCCTTCGAAGTTTCAGACACCTATTAGGAAAAACCAAAAAACCGGCACCTCTCGGTACCGGCCGTGTTATACATATATTTCAGCTTTTATTCATTCTCGAATGCCTCAATAACGATATGCTACTTGTATCTACTCCTCCAAGCGATCCACACGAACCGTCTGGGTATTTCCCGGCCTGCTGCCAACCTGAACGGTTGCCATGCCATTGGCTTCATCCACATTCTCGATCCAGACTGGATCTCCCTCCAGCGTAACGGCAATGGTATCCTTCGAATCATAGATCGCTTTGGCGCGCTTTGCATCCATCATCTTATTCATACTCCCCTTCCGGATCATCATGTGACTCTCGAACCATGCTATCTGTTGTACTTTCACCAATATAACCGTTATCTTCCGTAACCTGTCCCCCGCCTAACCCTTCATTCACCATCCGGTCAATGTCGAGCATGAACGACTCCCGATCAAGGGGCAATTCTTCCGAAGTGACCGCTTCCCAGTTTACAGCTGTAGCAGGTGTATAGAACTCTTCAGCACTTTCGGCTTTGGCAAGAGGATACGGAGAAAATGCATGCTTGTGTGCTTCTTCCTCATCACGTCTGTTCTTCAATATTACACCTCCCGGCATATGTGCTGCGAGAATAACTACCTATCCCATGCTCAGCTTCCTGTCGGAATCCAAACATGTTTCTGTTATCATCCCCGAGTCTCGCCGAACCATACGAATTCGTTCGGCTACAAGACGATTATCCCTCGCACCAGATGCCCATACTATTAAATATAAATCCGTGTTCAAAAAGTCCGGTTTTCAGTACCGAGAAGATGGAATTTTTGAACAACCTTTTGAAAGGAGCCGATCTATGCATACCGTCTGGAAAGGTGCAATCAGTTTTGGCCTTGTGCATGTCCCTGTCAAAATGTTCTCGGCTACCGAAGACAAAGACATCTCCATGCGCTATATCCATAAAGTCTGCGGCAGCCCGCTCGCTTATGTTCGTCAATGTCCCTCCTGTGAAGTGGACGTGAAGTGGGAAGAGATCACCAAAGGTTATGAATATGAAAAAGGAAAGTTTGTACTCTTCGAGAAAGATGAATTGGAAGCGTTAAATGATTCCACCAACAAAACCATTACCATACTGGATT
Organism: Paenibacillus amylolyticus; assembly: GCF_047302515.1. Taxonomy (GTDB): domain Bacteria; phylum Bacillota; class Bacilli; order Paenibacillales; family Paenibacillaceae; genus Paenibacillus; species Paenibacillus amylolyticus_G. The sequence continues at coordinate 4,418,830 of NZ_CP168019.1, forward strand.
TTGTCGACTTGACTGAGATTGATCCGATCTATTTCCAGAAAACATATTACCTATCGCCCGATCAGGCTGGTGGAAATGCCTACCAGCTCTTGATGAACGCCATGCGGGATACCGGCAAAATTGGCATCGCCAAAATCTCCATTCGCTCGAAGAGCAGCCTGGCTGCCATACGCGTGCTGGAAGATTGCCTCTCCATGGAGACGATTTTCTATCCGGACGAGATTCGTCCTGTCTCCCAGGTGCCCAACTTGCCGGAAGTGCAGAACGTGAATGAAAAGGAACTCACGATGGCAAAGCTGCTGATTGATCAATTGTCCACACCTTTTGAACCTGGTAAATACACCGATGACTATCGCAGCAAACTGCTGGATCTTATCCAGCACAAAGTGGCGGGTGAAGAAATCAAGATTGCTCCAGCCAAACCTGAAGCCAATGTGATGGATTTGATGGCAGCCTTGCAGGCAAGTATCGAGGCCGTGAAGCCTATTCCGGCTGACCCTGGGACAACAACGGCTAAGCCTAAAAAACGTGCACCGCGAAAAACGCCCGCTCAAGCGGTTGCCGGAGGCGAATCCGATACACCTGCTGCACCAGCCAAAAGAAAAAAGGCGACACCCAAACCAAAAGTTTGACTGTCGCCCAGGCAAGAACGATTCCATGTATATAACTCATGTAATGAGGTTTACTCCGATCCGGCTTCACAGTCGGATTTTTTTGTTTTACAGAACTATTGAAGCAGTTCTAGTCAATAAAACTCCAGTTATAATTGCAAAATACGATTGACGAAAGCTGATTTATATTTTATATTAACTTATGAAAAGTAACTTATTTATGAATATACAGTCACCCTGTAATTCTACTTCAACAGTATGCAATTAAATAATCCGTTTTCAACGCATATACACAATCAAACGAGAACCCATATTATCTATTAACAGGAGGAAACAATCATGAATACAACGTATCAAATCCCTGCCACAACCCATCTGGGTGAAGTGAGTCTGCGAATTATGAACCTAGACCGTTCAATTGAGTTCTATACCGAAGTGGTTGGATTAAAATTACTGGAGCTTAGTGGCAAAGTGGCCACGTTGACAGCCGACGGAAAACAGTCCCTGCTGCGATTGGAAGAGCTCACGGATGGAATTACCCTGCCGGAACGCTCACACGCTGGCTTGTATCATTTCGCCATCCTGCTGCCTGACCGCAAGTCCCTGGGTCTTGCTCTTCGTAATCTGGCTGCATCCGGTATCGATATCGGCCAAGGTGATCACTTGGTCAGCGAAGCCTTCTATATCTCCGATCCCGATCAGAACGGGATTGAGATCTATGCCGACCGTGCACGTGATACCTGGAAACGGGATAGCGACAATAACTACGTGATGGCAAGTGATCCTGTTGATGTGGAAAGCCTGTTTGCCATCTCGGAGAATGAACCTTGGCAGGGTCTGCCTACTGGCACCGTTATTGGTCATGTACATTTCCACGTCCGCAGCCTGGAAGAAGCACGCAACTATTACACCGGCATACTCGGTTTTGATATCGTGGGTAACTTCGCTAACATGTCAGCACTATTTGTATCCGCAGGCGGTTATCATCATCATCTGGGACTTAATATCTGGGCGGGAGTGAACGCACCTGTTAATCCAGATAACGCTACAGGAATTGACTACTTCACCATTGTGTACGCCACACAGGAACAATTGGATCAGGCACTTGAACAATTGCGTCAATCCGGTGCAGTCGTTACACAAGTGGAAGGTACCTGGTTTACGGTAGACCCACAAAATATTCGTATACGTCTGACAACTGCGAACTGATTTTGTTTAGGCGTTACACTATGTTTGCTTAACCTCATTTTATTAAGCCCGGGTAACTGATTTCTCTACATCACAGAGAGATCGGCTGCACGGGCTTTTTGAGTTGGCTTTTATAAAACTGGCACAATTGGTGCATTCTAACCAATACATAGACAAGATATGTTAAGGAGATACCTCATGATCGAAAAGGGACGTTTGACTGTTAGACAGCTCGCTTCACTCCTGTTCCTGTGTACAATTGGGGAGCAGATTCTGGTCTTCCCTTCCATGATCACATCCTACGCTCATCAGGATGCCTGGTTATCAGCCTTATTGGGAGTCGCAGGGGGCCTGGGAATACTCTTCATTATGCTAATTGCCTACAAACTGCATCCCCGGTTGAATCTGATTCAAAATGCCCTTCGAACACTGGGACCCTGGATCGGGACCTTGTTTGGTTCTTTTTATCTCTTTTATTTCCTGATCAGTACCTCAACGTTCATTAGGGAGATTGGCGATTTTATGTCTACCCAGATCTTGCCGGAATCTCCATTACTGATTCTGCATTTGGTTTTTATGTGTGCGCTTGTCTGGGGGCTTCTGTCGGGTCTGGAGAGCATTGGTAAAACTGCTGAGGTCTTTCTTCCTCTGATCGTGTTGTTTCTGCTTATTCTGACGGTGTGTCTAATCCCCCATGTACGTTTGGCCAACATCCAACCTGTGCTGGCACAAGGATTTCTCGATCCATTCAAAGGTTTTGTTGCTGTACTCACATATCCCTACTGTGAGCTATGCATCTTCATGATGCTTTTTCCCTACACAAAAAATGAGCCCCATCTGGAGAAGGACATCCTGTTAGCAGGGATGATTGGCGGATTGTTACTCACACTGACGCTAAGTATGTGTCTGCTCGTTATGGGACCATGGATGACCCAGCATCACTGGTTCGCTTCATTTAACCTTTCACAGAAGATCAATATCGGAAACTTTTTGCAACGCATCGAAGCTTTCATAGCATCGGTCTGGATTATTGCTGTTTTCTTCAAAGCCGCTCTGTTCTTCTACGGTTTTGTCCTGGGCGTCGCTCACCTGTTTCGCTTGTCCAGTCACCGTTCTCTGATCCTGCCGGGTGCCATGCTTATTCTCGCCATGTCTATTCTAATCTCTCCAAACGAGAACTTTTATCTCAAGGTCGTTATTCCCTATTGGATTGATTGGGATCTGACCTGTGGCATAGCACTTCCGTTACTGCTCATTTTGGTGCATCATATGAAGTCCCGCTTTCAAAAAATATAACTAAATTCCGAATTAACCTGCGCTAATTGGTTAGGTCGAGGAAGGAGTTCCCCCATGTTCAAACCGTTGATTCCGTTCGAACCCATCTCCAGGGATACTTTGCCCACAGGACCGCAATGGATTGCCCAGGTCAAGTGGGATGGAGTCCGCATGCTTGCCTATGAGGACGGGCATGAGCTGCGCCTGGTGAATCGCAGATTACATGATCGAACCGCACAGTATCCCGAGTTGGTAACACCACGCAATTTATGTTCAGGCTCCTCCTATATCTTGGATGGAGAAGTTATTGCGCTGGACCCGGACACCGGAAAACCTTCGTTTTATCACGTTCTGCGGCGGGATCGGATGAGCAGACCCGAAGGTATCGCGCAAGCCATACATCAGATTCCGGTCACATATATGGTATTTGATATTCTGTTCTATGAGGGAAAATGGGTGACGGATCGGCCTTTGGCAGATCGACAGCGCCTGTTGCATGAGGTTCTTAACACCGCTCCCCATGTTCAGGAGGTCACCAATACACTTGATGCCGCTTCCCTGCTTACGGTCATGAGACAACATCAGATGGAAGGCATCGTCTGCAAGGATCTCACCAGCAGTTATGGCATACAGGGCAAGGACCAGCGCTGGCAGAAGGTCAAAATCATGCATGATGTATATGCCATGATCGGGGGAGTCACGTACCGGAGCGGTATTGTGAATGCCGTCGCGGTTGGTGTATATGATGGGCCAAACTTTGTCTATATTGGTCATGTCGGGACTGGCAAGCTGAACTCCAATACGTGGCGGGAACTCACACATCAAGTCGAGCCTCTGATCAAGCAGGACAGACCATTCCATAATGTACCCGAGCGCAGTGCGGAGACCACCTGGGTGGAACCACGAATAGGAGTTAAAGTGCAATATATGGAGCTTACTCATCATAAAACTCTACGCCATCCCAGTATTCAGACCTTCGCGGATGTAACCCGTGAGGATTGTCTGGCGAACCAGCTTCTTCCATGATGAAGAGTTCGCTTCACTCGTGTTTCGGCCCATGTTTAAATAATTCATTAAGCATATAGGAGGTGTTCCATATGGCCCCCAAGATCCAGGGAACCATCATAATAGAAGGCACAGAGCTGACGGTCACGAACCCGGACAAGCTGTTGTGGCCTGATGCGGGTGTCACCAAAGCCATCTATCTGCAAAAGCTGGCCGCTCTGGCTCCTTATCTGCTCACGTATACGAGCAATCGACTTCTCACCACGATAAGATATCCCCACGGCGCTGGAGGAACATTTTTCTATCAAAAGAATGCCCCTGAGCCTGTACCAGATTATGTGCACACTGAAGTTCACGACGGCATCCGCTATGTGGTCATGAATGGACTTCCCGAATTGTTATGGCTTGGCAATCTGGCCGCACTTGAATTTCATCCTTCTCTGCATACTGTGGGAAGCCATCTGCCCAGTGAATGGATGATTGATCTGGACCCCTCTCAGGAACATGAACCCCGGATTATGCAAGCTGCACTCATCGTTGGCGAAACCCTGACTTCCCTTGGTCTGAGGTCCATTCCCAAAACTTCGGGCGCAACAGGAGTTCAAATCATCGTTCCCATTGTGCAGGGGGTAACCTTTGATGAATTGAGAGAGATCGGTTATTTTGTAGGCAAATATGTCACTCAAAAGCACCCGGATCTGTTCACACTGGAACGACTCAAAAAGGACCGTGGAGACCGCATTTATTTTGACTATCTCCAGCATTATGGAGGCAAGACCCTTGCCGCTCCCTATACACCACGTGCCAAATCCGGCGCCACTGTCTCCACACCCCTTACCTGGGATGAGGTTAGAAGCAACGTCTCCATCCAGGATTACCATCTGATGAACATTATTGAACGCTTGAACAAAACCGGTGATTTAATCGCAGCTGTTGAACCCCAACCGGTGGAGCTCATTCTCAAACATTTGAAAAAAAAATAGCCGACTCCCTCATCACAAGGGTGTCGGCTATTATCATTCATGTATATATCAATCGCTAATGGATACCTTTTTTCTTGAAACGTCCGCCCTTCACGTCATGAATGTTACCGATAGCCACAAAGGCTTGCGGGTCCCAATCTTCAACGATGGTCTTCAGCTTCGCTTCTTCCAAACGGGTAATCACGACAAAAATGATCTTTTTCTCGTCCCCGCTGAATCCGCCCTCTCCATCCAGAAAAGTTACACCACGACCAAGCCGGTCTGTCAGGGCTGAACCGATATCACGATATTTCTCACTAATGATCCATACCGATTTGGACTGGTCAAGTCCTTCATTCACAATATCAATCATCTTCATCGCAATATAATATGCAATCATGGAATACAGGGCATTCGGCCAGCCGAATACAAATCCTGCACCTGCGAAAATAAACACGTTAATGAACAATACAATCTGTCCTACAGACAACGGTGACTTCTCACTAAGTAAGATAGCTACAATCTCCGTACCATCCAGTGAACCGCCAGACCGAATGACAAGTCCAACACCCACACCCAGGATCAATCCGCCAAATACAGCTCCGAGCAAAGGCTCCCCCGGTGTTAAGGCAGGAACATGGTGCAATAATGATGTCCCGATGGACATGACCACGATCCCCAGCAGCGTGGATAATGCAAATGTTTTACCAATCTGCTTGTAACCCAGAATCAGGAAAGGCAAGTTGAGCAAGGTCAGGAATACTCCGAGTGGCAGATTTGTAAGTTCTGACACCATAATTGAAATCCCCGTAATCCCACCATCAATAACACCATTCGGTACGAGAAACACTTCAAGCGATACAGCCATTAGTGCAGCACCGATCAGAATCATCACAATACGTTGCAGCAGCTTTAATGTAAACACCGAGCTTTTGACCCCGCGGTCAGCTTGCTTGGCTGTTAGTTCTTTCACCGTTACATTGGACATGGTATCCCCCCCGTTAAATCAGTGTGTGAATCCATTTTATAAATCATTTAAATACTCAGGGTGAATCTACATACGGAGAACAGCAAACTGCGTTCTATATGTACCCTGGCTATACAGCGCAAGCATCTAAAGGCGATATAAAATGGATTCAAAATGTTATTCATCCCGGTTTGCACTTTCAAAAGAGAGCAAAAGGGAGCCTGTTTCCCGCAGACTCCCCTCCTTCGCCAAGACATGATTTATATATCTATTATATCATAAAAGATCAAATTTGCGCAAAATACTTAGCAAAAAGAAGATAAATTCACAAAAAGTGAACTTATCTTCAGAAATCTGCCCTAAATCGGCTAAAGAAGCGGAGAAAGCATCCGAGAAAGCATTTCTGCGCCTTTTTGCCATCGTGAACGCTTCTGAAATACCTTCACATCGATCTGACTGCATTCCCCGAGATCACGTTCAAAGTCAGTGATCAAACGACGAATCGCAGAGGACTCGAACAGGACAGCCGTCAACTCGAAATTGCAGAAAAAACTGCGCATATCCATGTTGGCTGTTCCAACTGTAGCGAGCAACTCATCCACAATCATCACTTTGGCATGTACAAAACCTTTACGATATTGGAAGAACTGCACACCTGCTCGCAACAGTTCCTCCACATATGAAAGTGACGCCAGATGCACGAGCTTTGAATCGGATTGATACGGAATGATAATTTTCACATCAACTCCACTGACAGCAGCTGTTTTGAGTGCCTCATACAGGGCAGGATCAGGAATAAAATAGGGTGTTGTAATGTAAATCCGGTCACAGGCTACCGAAATGGCCCCAAAACACATTTCCTGAATGGCATCCCAGTCCTGATCCGGCCCACTAGCCAGAATCTGAATTCGCTCTTCCCCGCTACAGATATGAGGTGGAAACAATTCCACAAGCTGGGGTTCGGTAATTCGCTCACCGGAAGCTAATTTCCAGTCGTTCAGGAACGTACTTTGCAGGAAGTACACGGCATCTCCCTCGATCTGCACATGTGTATCCCGCCAGAAACCCACCTCTGGATATTGTCCAAGATAATCATCGCCTACATTGATGCCACCCACGAAGCCAACCTGTCCATCCACAACAACAATTTTACGGTGATTCCGGTAGTTCACTCTTCGGTCAATCGTTGCAATCAGTGGCGGTAGAAAATAATGAAACTCCACACCTGCATCTTGCAGTTTGCGGATAAAACTCCAGCTCATCTTGTGACTGCCGAGACCGTCGCAGATAAACCGAACCTTCACGCCCTCCTGTGCCTTGCGAATCATGACATCCTGAAACTTGGTGCTGATGACATCATCACGGAAAATGTAAAATTCCACATGCAGATGGTGCTTTGCTTTTTCCATTTCCCTCAGCATTGCCGCAAACGCCTCTTCACCATTTGTGAGCACCGTACTGTGGTTACAACCTGTAATCGGGCTCTCCGACAGATGGGATAACAGGTTAAACAATCGATGCTGGTGGCTGAAACGATCGCCAGGCATCTGTTCGACATCTCCAATGACGTGGGCTTGTTCCCAGATCGTTTCCTTCATTTCACGGAAGATGCGCGATCCACCCTTGCGGAGTTTTTTTCGTTTGTTATAGTCCTGCGCCACGAAATAGTACACCACAAAACCGATCAAAGGCACGCAGAACAAAATAAACAGCCAAGCCACAGCTTTAGCCGGATTACGAAATTCCAGCAAAAGAATTGTGGCTGCCTGGAAAATAAATACGAGTAATATAATGACCAGCCAGAACATTCGGCTTCCTCCTCAAGTGGCAAGCTTCATGGCCTTGCCTTTCTCTCACCTACACATCTTTGACGATTATGTATACAGCTAATCATAGATACCCAATGTACCCCCTATTCGTAACGTTTGCTTAGATAAAACTTTACATAAGCAGACGGAATACTTGATTCTGGAAATTCAAATTTGTACTTCGTTCATTGTATATTCTGACTGTGTTACCTTCTACATATCAGTTTAATGATGGAGCAGATTCGCATTGTGACGCCAATCTGCTCATTTCACCTTCCAGACTCTTCCTCATTTCTTTGTCTGGAGGTGGTCTTCTTACGTAAAATTAGATATAATAATCGTTAAAAACTTATTACCTAAAGGAGAAGAGCAGTGAATGGAAAGTGAGAGGTATGCGTTAAATTTAGTATTGGTTGCTTTTTTGATAGGACTTTCGGCGTTTTTTGTCGCAGTGGAATTCGCTCTGGTACGGGTTCGTCCGAGCCGGATCGATCAAATGATTGCAGAAGGAAACAAGCGTGCGCTGGCTGTTAAACAAGCCGTTGCCAATCTGGACGGATATTTGTCTGCCTGCCAGCTTGGAATCACGATCACATCTCTGGGACTGGGCTGGCTGGGTGAACCAACGGTAGAGAAGATTCTCCACCCTGTGTTTGAAAGCTTGCAAATTCCTGAGGCGGTTTCTTCATTCTTATCATTTGTAATTGCGTTTGCTTCCATCACGTATCTGCATGTTGTGGTTGGTGAACTCGCTCCAAAAACGATTGCAATCCGGAAAGCCGAGACTGTTGCACTGCTAACGTCTACACCTATCATCTGGTTTAACCGAATTATGTATCCTTTTATCTGGCTGTTAAACGGCTCAGCGAACCAACTGGTGAAACTGTTCGGAATCAAACCTGCTTCTGAACATGAAGATGCACACTCCGAAGAAGAGTTGCAGATCATCATTAATGAAAGCTTTGAAAGTGGTAAAATCAACCAAGCCGAGTTCGGTTACGTAAGCCGGATCTTTGCTTTTGATGAGATGTTAGCCAAAGAAATCATGGTACCCCGGACCGATATGGTCTGCCTTTATGTGAATAGAACAAACGAGGAAAACCTGGAGATCATTCGTGAAGAACAATATACACGTTTTCCAGTAGTGAATGAGAGTAAAGACGATATCATCGGTATCATTAATACGAAACAATTCTTCCTGGAACTTTACGGAAACGATGAACCTGTTGATCTATCCTCCCTGATTCAGCCTGTATCGGCTGTTCACGAAACAACTCCTGTGAAGGACTTGCTCAAGAAAATGCAGAAGGATGGCGTACATATCGCCGTACTTGTCGACGAATATGGAGGAACTTCCGGAATTGTAACCATCGAGGATGTACTTGAGCAGATTGTTGGTGAGATTCGCGACGAGTTCGACGCAGACGAAGTGGAAGATATTCAAGTCATTAATGAGAACTATGTCATTATGGATGGCAAGGTTTCCTTATCGAAGGTGAACGACATGTTTATGTCCAGCCTGGATGCAGATGAGTGGGACACCATTGGTGGATGGCTCTATAGCCATCGTCCCGAGATGAACGAACAGGAAGAATATGAGTTCGAGAATCTAATCTTTGTTTTGCTGGAAAAAGACAAGAATCGGTTCTACAAAGTGGCCGTTGTTCCCAAGGAACCACTGACCATGTCTGATTATACCGATGAAGACGAGAAAGAGTCCAATTGGTCTAAATAAAGCAAATTTATTAATAAGAAGAGGAGCACTTGCCTATTTTGGTAAGTGCTCCTCTTCTTATTATATCTCGCCCTATCCGTCACTTCTCCAAGTTATCATTCAACCCAAGAATGGAACTCCCGTTTTTAGTTTGATTTTAATACCCACTTCGCAATATCGTCGATAATGGCTTTGGAGACATTAGATGGCTCAGCGTACTCTTGACCGATCGAAAGTCCATCATAGCTGGATAAAAGATGATTTACCTTTGGATAGCTATTGTACGTTACATTGGAATGACCTTGGAGAGACGATTTCCAGGTTTGGAATTGATTCATAGACACTTGCACATCGTTTTCGCCTTGTATAACAAGCATAGGTGTATTTTGTGTTTTAGCCAGTTCCGCAGGCACATAATCTCTCTGCTCAAACCACCAATAAGCAGGTTGAAGTGGAAACGCCTCAGGAAGATGATCTACAGAATATTTTGGATCTTTAACCATAGCAGCCACATTTTTATAAAAATCAGCTTGCCCTTGAATGACATCCGTGTCTAAACCAAGCTGATTCATCCGCTCTACCAATTCGTCCTGCTGCTCGGTAAGCACATCCACAAAGCTACTACTGGGTGCAGCAAGTAGAATACTTCCTGCAATATCATGTTGTTTATCCTCAGCAATGATTAACGGCATTGCAAACCCGCCTTGACTATGTCCAGCTACAAAAATCGCTGTAGAATCAATATGTGCATTCTTTTTAAGCAATTCCACTGCATCGTTTACCTGATCTACGCTCTCTTGTTTTAATGTGAATTTAGGCTGTGAAGCCACCTTATAGGTATGCTCATACGTAACCTTATCGTATCTTAATACAGCAACTCCTTGTGAAGCTAAACCTACCGCAAGATCGCGAAACGGCTTTGCACCACCAATGGCAGCATCTTGATTGCTAGGCCCAGATCCGTGTACCAGAATGACAACCGGGAAAGGTCCCTCTCCCTTGGGCAAAGTTAATGTCCCTGGCAAAGCTAAATCACCCTGACCAACCGTAATGTCTTGTTCTGTATAGGCAGATGGGTCATCGTAGCTTGGTTTTTGATACACATCTGGCGTAGCGGCGGCAATATGCAAATCATCCACAAGTCCGTTATGATTCATTCTGACTGTAATATTTAAACGAGTTAGCTCTGTTTTGAACGTATAGGTAACATTGCGATGCACTGTATTATTTTCTACATGCTTAGCTATGGCTTCACTTGTAATTTTGCCATTTTGTCCTTCTAAAGCTCCCCACAGCTGACTCAACAACGTGGGTGACAACACTCCACTCACAGAGGTATGAACATACTTGGCAGCCTCCTTGCCATCGCCCTCACTAATAAGGGAAATGAATATATCCTCAGGTGCTGCATTCAGCGTCTCGGAAAGAAATGCCCCATCCATATAGGTAGTTCCTTTCGTTAACTGAACAGGATTGTCTAAGGATATGGCTTGCCCATTCACCATCGCCTGTTTCTCTCCAACCTTAACTACAATCGTAAGCTCACTTTTTCGTATTGTGATTTGTCCTGTCTTTTGTTGCCAAGATACCTCTGCTCCATTCTTTTCTGCAATCTCACGAATAGGAACAAGATTTTCACTACCAGCGGATTTTTCAGCAGCTTCTGAGATGGATGTTACCGGAAGGATGAGACCTACGAAAGTAAGAGAAAGTAATAGCTTTTTCCAATTGTTCATTGTAATAACTCCTCCTAATAATTAATTTCATCTATTATATGCATAGCATTATGAGCATTTATTGGCTCAGGACTATGCTTATAACAACAATAGCAATGATGAATAACAACAGGACCCAAGATAGTGGACGAGCGAAGTTAATTGTCCAGCCTATTCCATAACGCTTTTCTATGGTTAAAGAAGGATCATTGGCATTGAAGTAAATAAACCCAAGCTTCCAATGATCGTCGTCATTCACTGGCTGCTCCTTGGATCGTTCATGATCCTCTTGTTGATTACGAATTTTCCCGCCGCCTTGTCTGCCTGTGAGAGACAGCCATACAGCGCCTAACACGATCAGCACAGGGATGCTGAAGCTAATAGCTGTTAACAAGACCAGATTAGGGACGAACATATTGATCTGAATGAAGGCAAATAAGATGGTAAGAAGTAAGCCTGTTACAAGCGTAAATAGGGACCATTTACGGCGGAATTGAATATTTTCAGCAGCAAATTGGCCCGGATTAGACGTAGTAAGCTGTTGTTTGCTTGATTTAATACTCCAGTTAACCAACATCATAAGTGCAATGATTCCTAGCTGTACAAAATTAATAGCCAGTACCGAGAGGTAGGTTTTAGGCACACCGGAAGTGACATGGCCCTGAAGATCATATTTTATTGGAATGACGTTAGGTAGTGATTTATAATTCAGGATCGAAATGATCGCAATGGCTGCAATAATAGCAATGTGAATGAGAAACCAATAGTTCGAATAGGTGAGTTTATTTTGGCGGAAGGTGGTATCGATTTTAACTCTTTGAGGTGCTTCTACAGTTGTAAGAGTTCCTTTTATCTTTTTCATCTTGAAATGAAATAAGATGTGTAGCGCTGCCCAGTACACAATAAATATCATTGTGCTAACACCGGTAATTATTGCGGTAGAATCTTCATTAGCAGATCGGAGAAAATACAGACAGACAAGTATAATCATCCCGTTTCCGATCAGACTTACTGTAGCAAACGTACTTCTTAGCTTACGTAAGATGGGTGTGTAGTAATTATATTGACTTACCGTAACCCCAAAGCTAATGGTTTCCCTTGTCACATATGGTGCAAAGGATAGAAGTAAGGCTAATGGAGCAAAGATTAAAATGATAGGTAATATACTAAATAGCTGCATACATAACACACTCCCTTGATTCCATTATTCTTTGTTGTGACCCATCTTTACATCATCATACATTTGGTCTAACACCGCAGATAGTTCTTCTTTGGTCATTCCGCGACAGATCGCTTCGGCAATAATCGGTCTTAATTCTCTTTGCTGCCTTTTCAAAAAATCATCCGTTAAACCAGGCATTCCATCAGGGTTCACTACAACTCCCTTTTGTCTATGAACCAGAATGTATCCATCTTGCTTGAGTAGTGTATAAGCCTTGTTGACGGTGTGAAGGTTAACACCGATATCTGCGGCCAAATTCCGAACCGAAGGTAACGCCTCACCTAGCTGTAACTCACCACTAGCAATACCTTCAATAATTTGATAAACAAGTTGCGAATAGATGGGAAGTTCGGATTGCATATCCAGTTGAATAATCAAGGGTTCACCTTCTTTTTGTTATCTGTTATATATCAAGTATAACATGAGCGAGCAATATATATGAAAAAAAAACCGCATATTAATGGCGAGGGCAAACTTACTTTACCCTTCACCATTGATATACGGCTTATCCTGATGAGCTTATCGATGTGATTCAAGAACAAACATTAGTCGAGCACACGACAAAGTTATTTTCAAATTCCATTCAGAGTTCAGTCTTATCTTCAACAATCCGATAATGGATTTTGCGAACTATAATTTTTAGAATCATGTACAGTGGAATAACGATGATCATACCCAAGATATTTCCCAGGTCAGCACCCACCAGCAACAAGATAACGGTAGTCAGTGGATGAATATCGAGCTGTTTGCCATAGACATAAGGTGAGATCAGGTTATCCTGAATTTGCTGTGCGATTACAATGATGACCAGGGACCAGATCGCCATCGTAGGTGATTCGATAAACGCGACAATGACAACCGGGATAGCTGCCAGCAAAGCACCCACATAAGGGATGAAGTTCAGAATAATCGATACAACAGTCAGCAGCAAAGCGTAAGGCAAACCTAAGATGAGAAAACCGATGTACATCAGAATCCCCAGGGCTACATTAACAATAACTCGGCCAACAATATAGTTGCTTAGTGCTTCATCGATCTCATGGACGGTTTCTTCCCCATCCTTCCGATAATGTCTTGGCAACAATAAGGTTAGATTCGTTCCAAACTTGCTGCCTTCCTTAAGCATGTAATACAACATGATCGGGAACGTTGCCAGAATAATAACCAGATTGGATACCACGGAGAATAACCCGGAGACATAATTGGTTACCTGAGTTATCCCTTGGCTCAGAACATCGGATAATCGTGAGAATAGATTGGAATCATCAGGCAGGTATCTGGATACAACATTGCTCTTTTCAAGTGCATTCAACTGATCGCTGAGTGAAGTAACCAACGCTGGAGCATTTTCCACGAAATTCATCAATTGTTCACGCAGGGAAGGCCATACAAGCACACTAAAACCTGCAAGTATTAATGCAATTACGACATAAATAATCAGAACTGACAATGCACGTTTGATCTTATGCCTTTCCATATAATCGACAAGCGGGCGCAGCAGATAATAGAAGAAACCAGCAATCAGCAGCGGAATGATGATGATGTGAATCAGTGAGGTCAGGGGGCTGAAAATAAAGTTCACTTTTTCCCCCAGATACACGATGAGCAGCAGCAGAATAATCGCTGTGCATATGCGGTAGAACTTGTTATTTATCAAGAAACGTGATCCCTCCATGCGCTGCTCTGCCAAAGTGACTGCGGCGTTCATATGTATATCTAGTCATTTACATATGAGAGCTTTTTTCATAAATCCCCTGAGCGTCTTCCAATCAGCAAGATAGAGATCGAAATGATCCTATTCGTCTATATCTTGTACCCGTGAGCGGTGAAATTCGAATTATGAAAAACGCTACTGATACTAAGTACCCTTAAATGACAGTCATGCCACAGGCGATGCTGAATATACACTTATTTTCTTTCCAAAACAAACATTGGAGCAAAAAAAAGAAGCAGGCGTTAGCCTGCCACATCTCTTTTGCTGAATACAACCCAGGAAATCACCATGAAAATAACGTAATACACCGCCAGAACTGCAATGGAGAAACCCAGTGTCATTCCTGCACTTGGACCACCCATTAGCGCAAAATCCGCCCCGGAGGTCATGTATTTGCTAAGATCCATGTTGTTGAATAGAACATACTTGGCCCACTCATAACGGACCGGATTGAATATGAGTGAGAAGATACTCTGTGAGAACATAATGAACAGGGATAATCCAATCGCAAGTGCACCTGAACGAAATACGGAGGACACCATAAAGGCAATAGCAAGCGTAATGAACAGATCAACGTACAAATATCCCCATAACGTCAGAGCATTCGTAGCCGGACTACTGCTTCCTCCCGGAGCATCATGCGAGAAAAGGATATAAGACGTTAGCATGGCCATCACGATGATCAGCAATGTACTGACAATACTGAAGCCAACGACGGTCAGATATTTGGAAGCAAGAACTTTGCTTCGTGACCATGGACGGATCAGCAATAGCTTAATGGTTCCCCAGGTAAATTCGCCCGCAACCGATTCCGCTGCAATCACGACACAGAAGATCGTGTTCAGGAAAAACGTAATCTGGATGGTCGTTACAGCCGCTTCCCAGTACAAAACTTCATTGGACCCCATGCCTTCTCGCAGTAACACTGGCATTAATAGCGAGATCAGCGCCAGAATCGCTAACATGATCCAGGTACGGGGACGACGGAAAATTTTCATATTCTCATTTAATATCAGATTACCAAAACTACCCAATGCCTCCACCCCCAGTGACTTGCAAGAATTGTTCTTCCAGGGTGTGAGTCACGTTACGAATACCGTATACCTGAAACCCTTCGCTAACCAGCTTGGCATTGATATCCGGAATCTGCTCACGAGACACCCGCATCACCAGGACATTGCCCTGTACGATAGCACCCTGAATCAGATCCGCAGCGCGGTCAGCATCATTCAGCTCAAAAGCAACTTCGATTAATGCATCCGAACCGGCTTCAACCCGAAGGTTTCTTACATCAATCAACTTGCCATTCTGGATGATGGCCACCGTATCACACATCAGCTCCATCTCCGACAACAAATGACTGGATACAAAGACCGTAATGCCTTCCTCTTGGGTGAGCTGACGCAAATAATCTCTCAGTTCCCGTATACCCTGTGGGTCCAAACCATTGGTCGGCTCATCCAGTACAAGCAGCTTCGGTTTATGTAATATCGCTTGCGCGACCCCCAGACGCTGGCGCATGCCCAGTGAATAGGTTTTGACCTTATCGTGAATACGGGCTGTAAGCCCCACACGCTCAATCGTTTCCGCAATACGTTCCTTCGTAACTCCCGGCGACATGCGGGCAAAGTGAACGAGATTCTGGTACCCGGTCAGAAACTTGTACATTTCCGGATTTTCCACAATAGCTCCTACCTGGGCTACCGCCTTCTCAAATTCATTCTTCACACTGTGTCCTGAGATCAAAATGTCACCTTTACTGATGGACATCAGTCCAACCATCATTCGAATCGTTGTTGTTTTTCCCGCGCCATTAGGTCCTAAAAAACCAAAAACCTGCCCCGGAGAAATATCCAGAGTCAGGTCGCTGACCAATGATCGGGAGGATATGATCTTGCTGACGCCCTGAATCCGGACGACCGGCTCCTGCTGCATTCAATCCCCTCCTTCATGGACGAGCACATCATTCATGCCCGTTTCTCATATGAACATAGTGTATCATAATCTTTAGTATATTGTCCCGCAAACTGGGATTTCCCCTGACGTTTCGCTTCATCTACACACGCTTCACAGCATCCAAGCGGCATTTCACTCCGGTAGAATCCGGTGCGAAATACGTGATTGCCTCCATTGCCCTCTTCCTTCATTTCGACAGAGCTTCTAGTGACCGACACAATCATCCCACAACTGACACAGTAAAAGCGGCCCGTTTCGATCAATGATATTCCTTCCCCTCACAAGGAGCTTAGAAGTCCTTGTTATTTGTCGTTAGACGCTGAAAATTGATACATTTTGTATCTATCTCGTAATTTACTTGACACCGGGACTAATGTCAAGGCTTTATAGCCTTAAAAACAAGCAAAACACAAAAAAAGCTCCATAAATGCGACAAAAGTCTCGCATTTACAGAGCCTCATGTTAGGTAAATGATACAATTCGGTTCAATGTATGGGTTAATATTATTTCCTGATCAATCACTATTGTCGACCTGCGAGGTATCCTCATTTTTCTGATTTGGATAATACCAGAGTAAGGTCCACTGATCGCCATCCTCTACCAGATAACAGGTCTGCACCATATCGAATTGGCCAAAGGTACCTGAGTACTTCTGGGTGACCCGGATTCTGTAGGCTTCAGAAAATGGGTTAACGCCATCAATCACGGTTACATCGAACTCGCGCTCCGGCTGTTCCATCTCCAGCTCAAACGTTTCCACGCCAAAGTGCTGCATAAATATATGTGCTCTGTTCTGTACGTAAGCACTCTTGGGAAACCGCTCTTTCATCAGGGGATGAAAAAGTTCCCATGAACTGCCGAAGTCACCCGTCTGCTCATATTTGTAAAACTCTTCGGCAACAGCAGCAGCTTCATCCGATGTATCTGCCTGAAACAGATACGGAATGGTTCTGGCAATCAACCACAGCAATAATACAATGATCGTGATGAACCCGATCTTTCTGAGCAAAGCATTCCGGTTCCTTCTTCGCAGCATGTCCAGTCCTCCTTGTCCTACTCCATACTTATGATGGATGGCAGACAAGTAGAAGTTGAACAATACATCTAATTTCCTGGGAAATCACGTTCTTTAGCGATGATAGCGGCTAAATGACCTTAATTTTCGATAGATCGCTACGCCCGCTATCCATAACATAACACCACAGAGACCACCAATCAGATCAACTCCTACATCTCGAATGGAAGCTGTCCGATTGGGGCTGAATTGCTGGATATATTCATCAAATGATGCGATCACAATCACAGTAGCCAGTGCAATTCCTATACAGGTTTTCATACCGCTTCTTCGATAACGCATGCCACAATAGACAAGTACAGCTAGCACAGCATAAACAAATACATGCGCACTTTTACGAAATATGAACTCGGCAAAGTCATAGGGGCGTGCGTTCAGTGAATAATGATGCTCACCATAAGTGAACTGGATATCAGGCAAGCTTAATACCCATTGGATCTGCTCAGACCATTGATGAAGCCAAGGCTGAATCGTTTGTTGCTGATAGGATTGTGCGGACATGGACCAGATGAATAAAATCCACGATATAATCAGAAGCACGGAGATCAGGTATCCATATCTTCTTCGCTTATGATTACGTCGCCTACGCCGTGAGCCCTCCTCTATTAGGATTGTAATCACCACTTTCATATCTCTTTCTATACTTCTTACAGAGCCAAGTACAGTTTATTGAGCAAAATAGCCTGTAAATAATCCACGGCCATTCGTACCTACGTAGACCTTTCCATACGTCTGCCGGTCGGCTTCCATCACTTGGGGCTCATTACCGAGACCGATACCAGTCAGAGGTGTGATATTATTCCAGGTGAGTCCCATATTATCGGAACGGAAGAATCCTTTCACCTGATTGACCGTGCCATAGATAAAGACAGCAGGATTAACTCCGCCAGATTTCCCTTTTCCAAAAGCAAATAATTCGGACGATTGTACATTTTGTATTTTGGTGAACGCAGCACCGGAACTATTGGAAGCATACAGACCGGCTTCTCCCAGACTCACCCAAACTACATTTTCCATTCCTGGTGCTGCCTCCACCTTGATTTTCTCACTTCGCGGCAACGCAACTATGTTCGCCTTAATCCAGTTAGCTCCACCGTTATTTGTTCGATACAAATGTCCAGCGTAATACGCATAAAACTTATTTCCATTTGTTCGATCAGCTGCCAGTGTCTGATTATACGTGAATATGGACTCTCCTCCAGTATTGTTTGACGGAAGTCCATTCATACTTTGCCAGGTTACACCCTTATCGGTGCTCCTCACTGCCTTTCCTTTCTGCGGAAAATAAATAATCAAATTCGGATTGGAAGCCGAATAAGCTATACGCCCCAATTGAGAACCTGCTGGAACATTCACAGAGGTAGTTGTCAGTCCATTATCGGTTGACACAAATAGCTTGGTGATGGTTCCATACCAATCGTTGCTCCCCAAATAAATGATCTGATTGGGATCTGCCTCGTGATAATCGATGCTAACCACTTCCTGCATTCCTGCAAGTGGGAGCTTTTGGATAGGTGTATTGAATATATCCGAATGCCTGAATCCTACCTGATCAGCCACACCACTAAAAAAAGCGGCTCCTTGAGGTGGTGTCGTAGCTGAAAGGGCAACGACTTCCTCGTGTCCATCTGTAATCGCATCCCATTGGGTCATCGGTTGTGTGATGTCATCTGTTTTAAATACACCTGACCAGTCGGAGACATATACTCTACCAGGATGATGTGGATCAAATACTACACTTGATGTCGCCGAAAAAAACATATTAGATGACCACCATGGAGGTCTGTCGTTCAACGTTTTGTTCACGCTGGTCCAGGTTTGACCACTATTGGCGGAGCGATATAAGGGTAAGTTACTGCCACCCGTTCGAACAGCCGCCAGAATGTGATTATCATTGGAGGGATCAATACTAATACCATAGTAGGATGAATATTCCGAACTCGGGGTAATATTAGTCCATTGCTTACCATTATATTTCAGGATTCCACGGTTATCTGTTGTCACATACAAAATCCCGCTTTTGGAAACCGTCATCCGAGCTGTACTCTCCGGGCTATTTCTAATCAATTCCCACGTCATCTGGCCATTGCTTCGTTTCATTTTGGCAAAGATTCCAACGCCTCTTACACCGACATACACAACTTGCTCATGCTTGGCTGCCGGGTTAACTCCATATACAACACTCCGAATCCCCTGCCCTGAGAGACCATAGGGAACTTCACGTACTTGGCTCCATGTATCTCCGCCATTACTGGATGTATATAATCCATCGTATCTTGTACCTACATGCAGATAGTTTGAGTTTGATGGGTTGACAGCAATACTCTCCCCCATGGCCCTATGAATATTTCCATTGGAAACATTACGAAGATTTAATCCCGTTCGAGTCCACGTTGCGCCCCGATCTGTCGACTTCAATATGTCACTAGGACTCCCATTCGCATACTTTCCGGCAGCAACATAGATGATATCTGGATTCTGATGATCCAGTGCAATCCCATCAATGCCGTATAGATTACTTTCGCCCGACTCAATATGATCCAATAAAGGAATCCACCTGTTATTTATGGGATCGAGCCGATAGACACCGCCAATATCCGTACGAGCATAGACCAAATCAGGTTCCGTTGGGTGAACAACAACCGCTGTAACGTAACCTCCACCACCAATGGGTATCTGATCCCATTGATAACTTTCAGCAGACTGAACAACATTACTGGATGTCGGAATCATAAGTGTATACATTAAAATGACGATCAATACAAATTTTGGTAGTCTGAACATACGCATGTGGTTCACCCCTTATCCATTTAACCGGAGTGTTCTTTGATCAACTGATGTATCCGATTCTTCTCAGACTGTTCCACCATGTAGTAATATACTCCGTCGATTTTCTTACCTGAGCCTTTAATCTCAACCGATTCCACATGCTCCAGGACGTTACGATAATTACTGAGCATTTGCTTCATCTCATCAAACGAAACGTCTGTTTTGACATGTTCGCTCACTTCTCCAAGCAACGACTCCAACTGAAATACAGTCGATATCTGAACGGTGTTTTTCAATACCTGTTTGATAATTTCACGCTGCCGATCATTTCGCCCCAGATCGCCCTTGGGATCATCGTAACGCATACGTGAAAAACCCAATGCACTTGCACCATCCAAGTGAAGGGTTCCTTTCTCAAATCGATGACCCTCATATTCAAAGGCAAAAGGATTGTGGACATCTACCCCACCAACCAAATCGATAACTTTAGCGAATCCTTCCATATCCACTTTCAAATAATAGTCCATGGGGACTCCGAGGAACTGTTCAACCGTTTGCACAGACATGTTCACACCACCAAAGGCGTAGGCATGGTTGATTTTATCCTCTGTTCCATGTCCCACGATGCTCGTTCGAGTATCGCGAGGGATATTGAACATGAGCACTGATTTTTGAGTCGGATTCACACTGAGCACGATCATGGTGTCGGAACGTCCACGATCATTGACTCGCTCATCCACACCCAGAATCAGGGCAGTGAAAGGTTCCTGATTCTCCATGTCAATCGGGAACCTGCCTCCCCTGTTGTCCACAATGGATACCTGCTTGATCGGTTCCCGGGGCTCATAGATGTTGTCTGCAGCCGATTTCACATGGAGGTACAGATAGATTGCGTAACCAATGACAATAGCAATCATAAGAATGAGAACGGTTAACGAAATTTTGATCCCCAGTTTGAGTTTCATGTTCATGCCTCCGGCTACAGAACTGCGGTTTTTCTTCCATCAATATTCGTTAATCCCGGACGACCTACAGAGTAATATTGAAACGCTGTATCCTTGATCTGATCTTCTTCATAAATATTTCTTCCATCGATTAAAATCGGTTGATTCATATGCACTGCCAGTTCGGTCAGATCCACCTCCATAAATTCCTTCCATTCCGTTAGAACACAGAGCGCATCAGCACCCTTGGCGGCTTCCATTGCACTGGAGGTCCATGTAATCGCCGGTGAATCAACCTCCTTTCGGAAATTCTCCGTAGCAATAGGATCGTAAGCTTTAACCGTTGCTCCCTGATCAAGCAGTCGTTGAATAATTTCAACCGCCGGTGCATCTCGTACATCATCCGTATCCGGTTTGAAGGCAAGACCCCAGACCGCAATTTGTTTGCCATCCAGTACGTCTAATGCCTCTTCGAGCTTACGAATCACGTTGAAACGTTGATCCTTGTTCACTTCCACCACGGATTTCAGTAGTTTGAAGTCATAATCGACATTGCCTGCAATTTGAATCAGAGCTTGTGTATCCTTAGGGAAACAGGAACCTCCGTAACCAATGCCTGCCTTGAGAAAGGAGGCACCGATTCGTCTGTCATAGCCCATGCCTTCGGCAACGCGGCTGACATCTGCTCCTACTTTTTCACAGATGTTAGAGATTTCGTTGATAAATGAGATCTTGGTTGCCAGGAAAGCGTTGGATGCATATTTAATCATTTCGGCCGAGCGAATATCCGTAACAATAATCTGTTCGGTTAATGGCTGATGCAACTCTTTCAACGTGGCGACTGCCCGCTCACTATGTGTCCCAATGACTATCCGGTCAGGATAGAGCGTATCCTGTACAGCGGTACCTTCTCGTAGGAACTCCGGTACCGATGCCATGTCGAATGGATGACTCGTCAAACTACTGATCCATTCCTGAATGCGATCATTGGTTCCGACAGGAACAGTGCTTTTAGTCATTATTATTTTATAATTATCCATATAAGAACCAATTTCTCGCGCAACAAGCTCAATGTAACTCAGATTCGCTTCGCCATTCGGAAGTGATGGCGTTCCTACAGCGATGATAATGATATCTGAACGACTGATAGCATCCTGAATGTTGGTGGTGAAGGACAATCTGCCTGCTTTCATATTGGAATTCATGACTTCCTGGAGTCCCGGTTCATAGATTGGAACATGACCACCCGTCAGCATAGTCACTTTTTCTACATTATTGTCGACACAGATCACGTTATTTCCCAGTTCCGAAAAACATACGCCCGATACCAAACCTACATAACCTGTGCCAATCACCGTAATATTCATTCCAACATCTCCCCCATATCATAAAGTCTTGGTTAAACGTGCTTCATATACGTCTGAACAATGTCCTGCCATTCGGTGGTTACTCTAACGATATCTTCCTCAATCAACTGGCTGCCGATCTGCACTTCAATGATCTCCAGTTCAGTAACGGCTCTGACGGAATGAAGCATGCTCCGATCAATAATTACCGTATCTCCCTCGCTGATCATTCGACGTTGGCCATCCAGTATCAATTCCCCTGTTCCCGATACAACCGTCCATACCTCATTGCGGAGCAGATGGTATTGATAGCTCAGGTTCTTCCCGGCACTGATGCAGATTCGCTTGGTGAGAACCTCGCCACCGGCTTCATTTCTCGTATAATCCAGCACCCGGTAGCACCCCCATCGGCGCTCCTCATACATGGGGCGTTGATCCTCGTTTTTCACGATCTCTTTGATCCGTGGACTCGCTTCTTTGTCACTGACCAGAATGCCATCCGGACTCACAGCCACCACCACACCCGACAGCCCCAATACGGCAACTGGAATGTTCAATTCATTGATCAGGTGAGTATCGTGAGAATCATCCGTAATCCAGCCTTTTCCCACAACAGAAGTTCCCATCTCTTCGGTAAGGGTGTTCCAGGTTCCAAGATCTTTCCAGAATCCATTGTAAGGAATGGCAATAACCTGATTCGCCTTCTCGACAACCTGGTAATCAAAACTGATTTTCTGCAATCGTCCATATTGTTTCAGCATCTCGTCGTACTGTATGGGTAGCTCCATCTCAATGAGCAAATTGATCAAATACTCCAGCTTAAAAGCAAAAACCCCGCAATTCCATAATGCAGCCTTCTCAATCATGAGGACTGCATCGGATTCGCAGGGTTTCTCCTGGAACTTCGCTACATGAACGTATTCGTTGCTAGTTTTACTGGAAGATAAGGATTGCGGAATGATATATCCATACTTCTCTGACGGGTAGGTCGGCACCACTCCCATTAAAGCCAGATCGGCCCCTGACTTATCGAGCATCTCAGGCAAGGTCGCCAGAACCTCGAAGAATTCCTTTTCAACAAAAGGATCTACTGGCAGTACAGCAACCGTTTCACTCAGACTCACACTCTCCACTGAATACAGATAGGAAGCGGCGAGTGCAATGGCAGGGAACGTATCTCTGCGCTCTGGCTCCACGACCAGCTTCACATCGTCCCCAAGCTGTGAAGTCAGAATCTCCACCTGAGGCAGACTGGTTGCAATCAACGCCTGTGATGCAAGTCCGGCACAATTCAGTTGCCGCCATACCCGTTGCACCATCGATTCCGGCTCACCCTCGGGTCCATGGAGCACTTTAAGAAATTGCTTGGACCTTGAATCGTTGGATAATGGCCAGAGACGCTTACCCGATCCACCGGATAACAAGATACTTCTCATAGCGCTGCTCCATCCGAGAGCACAACCGTCCCAGATCCTTTACCTGCCTTGGTTGATTGGTTATATGTGCTGGTCTGACCAGCTTCCAGTCTGCCTACCGGATTGTTCCGCGTCCAAGCTGTATAATAATTCGTGTTCTTGCCATACGAATTGTCCAGAAGAATGTTCGGTTGATCCAGAAGACAAGCCAGAATATGTCCATGCAGACGAGATGTCGTGACGGTTTTGTATTTATTGAATTCCTTTACGGCTGTATGTACCATCCGATCAGAGTATTTGTACCACAACCAGCGGGCGAGAGCGTTGCCTTTACCAGATTTCAACCGGGATGAAATCATGCGAATAATTTTCCGGTCTACCCGGTTGTACAATGTCTCCCAGTCTTTGAACGTGGCCTTAGGCCCACTGATGGATTCGTATTGTACTTGATTCTGAGTTTTCTCAATATCCTTCCGAAAGAAATAGAGCATCTCGGCAACAGGTTGGCTCTTGGACTTGAGGGGCCATAATTGATGTGCCATATCTGGAGAAAGATATACGTTCGTTTGTTGAAATTCTTTACTGGCAATCTCATAAGATAAGGTGTCCCGGACAAAAAAGTGCACATCCTTATGACGGCTAAATACCTGAGCTGTTTTTTTCAATTCAATATCACTTTTGTAAAACATCGTCTGAGGCAGAATGACAATTCGGTGATTCGGATGCTGGGCAATCATTCGTTCTCTCAATTTCTGATGAGCTGGGTACAGATCGCCAAAGTTGCCTCCACCGTGCAGTACGATCGTGATACCTTCCGGTACCTTAAGTGACAAAGGGCAATCCAGAATGCTGTATCTGGCAAGTACATTAATATGATTGTCTCGGAAGAAAGCTTCCGTACCTTTCATAATCAACAAGTCTCCACCATTGCTGTGAACCGGGTAATCCAGATAATAGATATCGGTACGCGGGGGAATGACCTTCAGAATCTGAAGTAAGTGTCCCTTCAACTCTTCCATGGGATGAATATTGTTAGTGCCCAGCATCTCCATCTCCTCCTTGGGTGACTCTTCTTTTTTTATTCAACCGTTCAGCTAGGAAAGCAATATCCTTTTTGTCAAAAAACATGCCACTGAACTTAACTTTAAATGCAATCTTCATCGCTGCAACGGTGACCAGCATACGCACGATCGAGCCGATGAGCAGGGCAATGGCGATACCGTTTAATCCCCATAGGGGAGTAAGCACAAAAAACAGACCAATCGTGACTGACAACGCAATGAGTTGTCTGATCATAACCAGCCCCGGTCTTCCCAAAGCATTGAATGCAGAAGCGAGAATCCAAGAACCGCCGCCAATAATACATTCAAAAGCCAAAATATAAAATGCCTGACTCGCCTCCAAAAACTCCTTACCGAACAAAACACCCATCAGCCAATTCCCTACAAACATGGTTGGCACGACGATGATTGTCATAATAATTAAAGAGAGTCGGAATGCTCGCCCAACGGTACGAATGACCTGATCCTGTGGTAATCCGGTGACCTTTGGGAATACAACACTGCTTATTGCATTTTGCACCGCATTATAGATGCGGGATAACGCAAAGACGACGGAATAGAGTCCGAAATCTCTAGGGGTGAGCAGAGCCAATATAATAATCTTGTCGAACTGGGTGTAAAGGGTGCCGAGGAGTTCCACACCAAAAACCCGACTGCCGTAACCAAACAGATTTTTGGCTGCCTTTCGATCAATCGCCTTGGTAAACCACCTAAACTTCAGGCTATCTCTGAGCGTATATGCTGCCCATGCGACAACAATCACTGAACTCGCTATGGATACAAAAGAAGCCATTCCAATGCTCATCGCACCAAGTAACCATAAGGAGATCATGACAATCACTTTCAGCACGGGATTATATAACCGTATCCCGTTATAAACCTGGAATCTGTCACGACTCTGCGACAGAGCAGATAACAGATTAATCAGGATCAGTACAGGAATACTGGTGACGGTAAACCAGCGGGCAATCGTAATGACCTCTGGCGGGTAATCCGCCATCCAGGAAGGCATATAGATCCAGGCAATCGCCCCAAGGATAAAGCTAATCGGAATTTGGACCATGAAGCTAAGTCGCAAATATTCAGCACTTTTCTCAGCAGCTTCCCGTTTCAGGTTATAGATAATCGAGGTCGGAAGTCCCCAACTTACCAGACCAATCAGAAATGTCGGCCAGAACAAGATAGCCGAAAAAGCTCCCTTACCCTCAACACCAAACATTCGAGAAGTAATGATCGACGTAATCGTGGTAAAGACCATAATAATGACGTTTGTTCCACTGGTATGCACAATGGTTTGTAACAGACTATTGCCTTTTAAGAGTTTTGGGAGCGCGAGTTGTGACATCAACTATTCCTCATTCCTTACTGTTATATCTGAGTATTCCGATGATCAGACCGTTTCGGTAGCAGATTTGAGCCAGTTGCCGGGTGAAACGCTTCGGACTGTAAATGCATAATAAGGCTCGAATGACGCCTTGCCCCAGACGAATAGCGTGTTTAATCGTTCGAATCGCGCCCTTGTCTTTTTTACGAACAGCATCACTGACGCCTTGCCAGAAGACACGTCGCAAAAACCAGTTCTTAGTCGTTCGTTCTTTGGATACCTTGTGCTGAACAGAGCCGAAGGGCGTATAAAACACTTTATGTTGGACTCTGATCCGCGAGATCAACTCACTCTCTTCATTGGATAACAAGTTCTTCCCCACTCTGCCCAAGTCTTCACGAAAAGGTGCAATATCCTGAAAGAGCTGTGTACGAAACGCCACATTTGCACCGAAGGGTATTGACGGATTAGGCATCTCAATCACATGGTCTGCATAATCCAAAATGGTATAAAGTGACAATCTCTCGCTTGGAATCCAGTCTGGCTTCTGGCTCTCCCAGAGAGGTTCAATCTTGCCCCCCACACATCCGATAGAAGAGTCACTCTCGAATACGTCAACGATATGTTGAATCCATAATGGAGATGCGATTGCATCATCATCGAGGAACAAAATGTACTCCCCGCGTGCTTCACGAATGGCTCGATTCCTTGCGGCCGATAAACCCGGCTTTTTCTCCAGAACATACTTGACGTTATCTACACCTTCGATGTCCTGAATCTCCTGAACAAGTTGCGCTGTGTGGTCGGTTGAATTGTTATCAATCACGATTATTTCAACGTCATATTCAACGTGTTGCCGAGTGACACTAAGAACAGATTCACTCAGATCATAGGCTCTGTTATACGTGCATATGGCTACAGTGGCTTTCATTCAATCGTCCCCGCATCCTCATTGATTTAGATCGTATAAAGCGAAATCGTTCGCTTCGCGATCCCTGACCATTCCAACTTGTCTAGCATAGATTGGAATCCATCGCCTTCCCTGAACTCGTCATCCTTGGCTCGGATCTTCTTCATCGCTTCTTCCAGCCCCTCCTGATCCGAAGGGTCATATAATACTGCGCAGTTCTCAGGCAAGTACTCTTCCATGAGCCCAATTCTTGGGGCAACGACAGGTTTACCAAAAGACAGTGCCAGAATTGCACTGCCTGATGTCGCAATATTTTTATACGGAAGAATCATCGAATCAATAGCTTCAAAATAATCCGAGTACTCCCCATCCTGAATAAAATTGAAATACGTGTGAATGCGATCCGAATGGCGTATTGAATCTTCCAGATCATAGTCAGCTGACTTCTTGCCAGCGATGAGCAGATGAGCATCCTTCCAATCCAGATGGTTAAACGCCTTGATTAGATCATCTACCCCTTTATAAGGCGAAACCTGACCAAAAAAAGCAAAGACATAGTCATTTGCCGGGATGTTAAAGAGGTCTCTGATGTTCTGCCCTGTTCGTCCATATACCCCCTGATAATGCCCGTGAGGGATGACTTCAATCTTGTTCTCAGGCACATGAAAAGTTTCACTTACGCTGCGAATGAGCGGTTTGCCCATTACAATCAGTTTGGTGCAATTCCGCACCAGAAACCTTCTCATCCAATAATCATGCCATGTTCTGCCGCTGTTATGCGGCCATATGTTATGAACCGTCCAGAACAACTTCGCACCCTTTAGTCGCACATACATAATCATGAGAATGAATAATATGGACTTGATGAATGTCGAGAACGCGTTGTTTCCCTTGTAATAAAAACTCGGCCAGTGAAAATGAAGTACATCATTCTTACGGACATGTTTTAAGTCTTTTTTAGAAAAATGCTTCACATCCCATCCCTGATCTTCGATGGACTGCGATAATAATTCATTGAATTTGTTCGTCTTGATCATTTTGGGCAACATGTACACTACAGGTTCATGCATGACTACACCTCTGCTTTAGGCTGTTCCTTTATACTCTTCTTTGCTCAACGCTTCGCTTCGGAACTGTTTTCTCAAGCGGTAACCGACCAAAATGGTCCGGATATTGCGCTTAAACAACGTGAAATTTTTCCACCATGGATAAAGAGCCAACGTATTTTTGAGGAAAAGAACATTTCGCTTCGGATTCTTGGACCACTCCATCATGCGATAATGATGCAGTTGACGCCTCTTTTGTTCCTCGCTCATATCCTTGTAATACTTAATCAATACTTTGCGTTGTCCCTGAAACTTTTTCTTGGATGAGGTCGAGATTCGTGGGCCCTGATGGATATAGATATGCACAAGAGGTTCCCTGATATTGATTGCATGATGTCCTCTTTGCAGAATACGAAGATAGAAATCATAGTCTTGGGCCGAGGTTAATTGTTCATCAAACATGACGGAGCGCGCCAGCTGGGTCTGCACCATAATTTTGGAGGTTTCACCGATCCAGTTGTAGGTTAGCAAATCCGCGTAGAATACGAGATCACGGGATTCAACCGACACCTTCCTGCGAGTCACCTTGTGATCCTGATCCACATAGACAAGGACTTTACTGCAAAAACAGAAGAGTCCTTTATTTTCTTCCAGGGCTCGGGTCTGGGATTGAATTTTATCAGGCAGCCACTGATCATCATCGTCCAGGAACGCAATATATTTTCCATTGGCACGTTGTATTCCTAAATTTCGGGCATGATTGGCACCTTGAGCATAAGGAACCTGGATATATTGAATTCTGTGGTCTTCCTTGGTCCATGCTCTGCATACCTCTTCGGTATGATCCTGTGAGCCATCATCCACAATAATAATTTCCAGAAAGGGATAGGTCTGCTCCAGCACACTTGCCATGGCCTTTTTCAACAATTCAGCGCGATTATGCGTTGTTATAATACAGCTTACCAATGCTTCCATAGAACCACCTTTCCCTTGAAACTAGGACACTTTCATGTGCACCTTGTCATAGATGGACGATAAATTTTCAATGAGACTGTTCATGTTGAACTTGGATGTGACCAGTTTTTTATTGTTCAATCCCATTTGCACTCTCAGTTCCTTATCCAGAATAAGTCTCTCCAGCACATGGGCCAGAGCTGTGACATCCCCAGGTTCAACGAGAAAACCATTCAGCTCATCTGTAATCACTTCTGGTATGCCACCCACTCGAGTCGAAACAATTGGCAAGCCTTCATTCATGGCCTCCAGAATCGCCATTGGAAGCCCTTCGTGATAGGAAGGTAGAACCAGTATATCTGCATCATGGAGCAACCGCTCCTTCTCCTCGCCTCTAATCCACCCTGGCACTTCAACGTATTCTGTGATGCCGTAACGCTCAACCAGCGCGCGAACTTCATTAACTTCCCCATCGCCAGCCAGTGTGAAGACCGCTTCGACCCCTCGTTGCTTCAATAGTTGAATAGCTAACAGGAGATCATACACACCTTTTCTCTTGCCAAGACGGCCCATGAACAAGCATCGTGGAACCTGACGTTCTTCTCTGATCGGAGGTTCTTTAATGAATACGCCATTATAGAGCACTTCAATTTTGGATTCAGGCACAATTTTGGAAAAAAAACTCTTCCATGTATACGACAGTACAATTAATTTATCCACTTGATTCAAGACATACTTGCATAGCTTCTGTTGCAAGGGATGCCGATTGTAGAACACATCGAAGCTTGAAGCATGGATATGGACAATGACTGGCACCCTGAATATTTTGCGGCCAACGAGAATGAACAACGCTTTACGATAGAAGCTCCCATTGTAAGACATATGAATATGAATCATGTCCGGTTTGAATGTAACAAGCTTCACGAGAAATTGAAGAAAACCTTTGATAAAGATGATTAGTCGTGCAAGCACGCTACCCGTAATATAGGTTTCAATTCGCTGTAGATTGTACTGCTCGGCGATCAATGAATTTTCAATATTTACAATGACACTTACAATTCCGCCCATGTCCTTCGTAGAAGAACCTATGACCAGCACCTTAGGTTTCATCATTCCACTCCTTTTGAATCGTAACGAACTCATCCCATCAAAGAGAATTAATATAACCCTTAATAGAGGAGAGCAACTGCGAGTTACTTTTCACATAGGGTTGAAAGTCGAGTTTATCAATATTGGCTATTAATGCGTGGAGTTCATCTTCGTTCTGAGCTACCGAAATATACCCTTTATCTTGAAACACTTTTGCGATCTCCAGTTGATGATTATCCACATGCTCCCCATGATCCTTCCGCCTTGGCATCACGATTACCTTTTTGTTCATCTGCAGTGCACTGGTAATGACCCCTACCCCCGCGTGTGACAAGACAAATTCACTTTTCGCAATATGCTCATTCATCTCTTCCTGATTAAAAAAAGGCTTTTGTTGATAATGCAGCGGCTTATATTCACTGTAACCGGATTGCACAAGAACATCCGAAGGCATCTGCCCCTCGTGGATGAGATTGTCGACGGCTTTCAGTAGTCGATTAAACTGGAATCGCTGTGTTCCAAGCACGACAAAGATCAAAATAAAGCCCCCCTATACTTCGCGTTCGGATAAGCCTCTTGAAGCGTCTCCCATTGAATATAAAATTCATCGGCAAATTTGTATATCATCCTCCCTGTCAGGGTTGGCGAATATATTTTGGCGTAACTTTCCACAAAAACAAGCTTAGCTCCCATCAATTTCCCAAGTAAGCACAGGGGATAGACAGCTCCGGCTCCAGTGGTAATCAGAACTTTGGGGCGTTCTTTCAGCAGAATGAACAACGAAGCTATGATATTCCTCAGCACAATAAACAGGAACAGGATATTCTTTCGCTCCTGCTGAGACAGGAAATAGGTTCGATTGGAAAGATTCAATTTACTGCTTGCTTCGCTTTTCTCCGTTACCAAAAAGTAATCATGATCTTCCACCGCAGGAATCAGGTTTAACAATTGATTCAGATGGCCTCCTGTGGAACTTACTAGACAAACTTTCATTGCATGATCTCCTTTCGATGGACAAACTCCTGGGGATTATCAGGGACAACACGTTTCTCATCACTGATCTGATATAACGCATTAAGATACACACAAAAAGGAGCAATTAAATGAATGGTGGATAACGTATTATCGACAAAAGAGTAGATCGAGAAACCAACAATCATCCCGACAAAATAAGGTTTCACGAGACGATTTAACTTGTTATATACCTTTTTGTATACAAATAATAAGGCTCCAAAAATCAGCAAAGCCCCCACCAGTCCCCCATCATAATAAAAGCGGATGTATTCATTATGGGGAACGGTGAATCCTGAAAAGATACTGCCATCATTAGCAACCAAGGCGGAGCCCAGTCCCTGACCAAAAATGGGGTACTCGTTCGCTTTTTTGATAAAGAAGGCCCACGCGGAGTCTCTACCTGATAATCCCTTGCTCTCCTGCCTCAATTCATAATTATCCCACTGTAAAACAACCATCACAGAGACGGCTGCCAGAAATAAAACAACAGGAAGAAGAGCACTCGTTCTGCCCTTCACAAATTTCCTTACATGGTCAAATAAATACATACAGACGATAGGGATCAGCGCAAGTAAGGGCCCGCGGGTTCCCGTTTGAATCAAAATAATAAAATGCGTTAGCGTAAGAGCATAATTCAGGATCACCTGATTTTTGTATCGAATCTCCATCAGACACACACAGATCGAAATAAAACAAAGCATTCCCAAATGTGCTGCAATATTAGCTCCCTGTAAACGACTGACGCCTGAACCCTCCAGATTGGAGAGGGATAACATGCCGAATTGCTGCAGAATGAGACCACCAATCAAACTAAACACCGGAAGCCAGGCGAGGACGCTGATGATCCTTTTGCTAACTTCCTTCGGAAAATTCACCATCAGTAACAGGAAGGGAACAACTAATCCCAAAAAAGCCTTAAAGGGATCAAGTGGGCTCATCTTGCCTGGCATGACAGATAAAAAATAACTCTGAATAAAGAGATACCCTACAGCCAAAGCTGGATAAATGAATTGTTTCTTCAATCCATACCTCAAAAAAATAGGAAGTATGAAAAACAGGATCAGCAATTTGTAAAAGGAAGATGCGTCAAAACCCATCATTTGCATTCTGAAGATTTTGTCCATGGATAGCGAGAATGTACCGATCACAATCATATAGACCCAACTTGGATGTTTCATATATATCCCAAACAGAATCAGCAATGCTAATGCCATGATTGAGATGATCGGTAAGTATACTGCCATGCCGATAATGATTAACGAGGAAAGAATGATATATAACGTATTCCCTCTAGAAGAAGCAAAATAGTCTGTTTTTTGCATATCTGCTATGCCACCTCAAAGCCAGAATCGTGTTTCAAAACGCATCCTTCGAACCTACCAGCACCTTGAACGTTCTGAAGATAATTTTGATATCCACCATCATGCTGCGCTCACGGGCATACGTCAGATCCAGCTCCACCATTTCCTCAAAACCAACACTATTTCGTCCGCTGACTTGCCATAATCCCGTACATCCCGGAATCATCTGAAGGCGTTGTCTGTCATAGGAAGTGTAGTTCTTCACTTCTCTGGGCAGAGCCGGTCTGGGTCCAACGAGACTCATCTCTCCTCTGAACACGTTCCACAACTGAGGCAACTCATCCAGACTGGTTTTCCGAATGAACTTGCCAATGCGGGTAATGCGGGGATCATTTTTCATTTTGAACATATTTCCGTTCACTTCATTCTGATCAATCAGCTGTTCCAGCAGATCTTCTGCATTCGCAACCATCGACCTGAATTTGTACATATGAAACTCTTTTCCATTCTGTCCTACCCGTACCTGACGAAAAAAAACAGACCCCTGCGGGGCCTCTATTTTGATGAGTATTCCGATGACCGCAAACAAGGGGCACAAAATGATCAAACCTATGAAAGAACCCAGCAAATCAAGCATTCTTTTCATAAATAGATACACTTTATCCGCATTTTGTCCTGACATCGTTGATGCATTGTACCCCAGACTTGGGTCCATAACGATCTCTGCTTCCTTCGTTTGGGGAGATGGACTCATTCAAACTCCCCCCCGGCTACATGTTCTACCGACTCTTTTTCCAGAATCTGTTGCAGAGCTTGCAGCATTGGAATTCTAAGTTCCTGTTTTTGCAGAGCGAAGTCGATGGTTGTCAAAATGAATCCCAGTTTCTCGCCCACGTCATAACGTACTCCCTCGAAATCGTAAGCATACACTCCTTGTGTCTCATTTAAGCGCTGAATCGCATCTGTTAATTGAATCTCTCCCCCTTGACCAATCTCTTGTTGCTCCAGATGTTCGAAAATCTCTGGACTCAGTACGTATCTCCCCATAATCGCCAGGTTGGAAGGCGCTGTGCCTTGGGCAGGTTTCTCTACGAACCTGAGAACCTCTGTCAAACGGCCATCCGATTGAAGCGGGTCCACAATGCCGTATCTGTCTGTTTGTTCAGCAAGTACGGTTTGTACGCCAACAATGGAATGTTGAACCTGATCATATTGATCAATCAATTGTTTGGTGCATGGAACTTCCGATACGACGATGTCATCTCCGAGCAACACGGCAAAAGGTTCGTCACCGATAAAGTTACGTGCACACCAGACAGCATGACCAAGTCCTTTGGCCTCTTTTTGTCTTATGTAGTGGATATCCACGTTAGAGGATTTGCGAACCTCTTCAAGCAGACCCAGTTTCCCTTTTTCCAGCAAGTTATGTTCCAATTCAAAAGCGTTGTCAAAATGATCTTCAATTGCTCGCTTCCCTTTACCCGTTACGATGATGATGTCTTCGATTCCAGAGGCAATGGCTTCCTCAACGATATACTGTATAGTTGGTTTGTCCACAATAGGGAGCATTTCTTTGGGCATCGCTTTTGTGGCTGGCAAAAATCGTGTACCTAGTCCAGCTGCAGGAATGATTGCTTTTCTCACTTTTTTCATAAATACCACCCTATCCTCTTTTTTTTTAGTTTGATAAAAGTTGAACCAGGGCATCTAACCCGTCCTCACGTCATACCTTCGACGATTAACGTCTAAGGTTCATTGAACCCACAGCATGACCGAGTGCCTACAGTGATAAAGGTGCAGTAGACATTACCTGTTTACTTGGGAGCATTAGATGGAAGGTTTACTTCTCTCCGTAGCCCACCGGAACTGCAACGTTTTTGATATTGTTCAGGATTGCGCCCAGGATTCGTGCATTCACATGCTCCAGAGCAGCCTTGGTCTTCTTCACCAGTTCCTTCTTGACCTTGCCCGAGTTCACGACCAACAGCACACCATCACACAGCGAACTCACAATGAGTGCATCCGTTACTGCGAGCACCGGCGGTGTATCAAACATGATGACATCATATTGATCCTCTAACTTCTCAATCAGCCTTTTCATCCGGTTGGAACCAATCATCTCGGAAGGGTTCGGCGGAATTGGGCCAGAAGTGAACAATTGGAGATTGTCGATATAACTCTCTCTAAGCACGTCTTCCACACTGTACTGATTAGACAGCACACTACTAAGACCGATATGATTCGGTACAGAAAACACCTGGTGCAAGGAAGGATTACGCAGATCCGCATCGATCAGCAGAACTTTCTTGCCTTCCTGGGCATAGGTTACCGCTAGGTTGCTAATGGTTGTGGTCTTGCCTTCGCCGGATTCAGCGGAAGCCACCATGATTTTTTTGATATGACTGTCGATTGAGGAGAACTGGATGTTCGTCCGTAATTTACGGTATCCCTCCGAGATTTGAGATTTGGAGTTGAAATAGGTCACCAGACTGTTATTTTCATTGGTTTGCCGCGACATATTTGCCATCCCCCACTTTCTGTTGAGATACGTAATTTTTCGTATTTTTCAGATCATCTTTTTTCATTTTGGATATCACTGTAAGCACAGGCAGGCCCAGCTCTTTTTCAAGTTCAGTTTCGGATTTGAATGTGTCATCCAGATAATCCATCAGGAATACAAGTGCAATCGCGAGCACAAGACCTGCGAATAGACTGACAATGATGCTTAATGTGGTTTTCATATTAATTGGAGATGCATTACTATCCACTTTTGCTTCACTGAGGATAGCCACATTATCGATTTTCATGATTAGGGGGATTTGAGATTGGAACACGTTGGAGATGGCATTGACCGTTTTTGCGGCTTTTTCGTAGGTAGTCCCTTGTACAGTTATGCTCATCACTTGGGATTCGCTGGCTGTAGAGACCGAGGTGCTATTCATGAGCTGAGCAGAGGTTAAGCCTAGGTCTGGATACGTGGTAGCGACTTTATCCATAATGGCGGAAGATTTAATAATTTCTCTGTATGAGTTAATGAGTTTGATATTGGTTTGAATCATGCTGAAGTCCATCATCGCCTGGCCTTGAACGTTAGAGGTCTGGTTCACGATAAGCTTGGAACTTGCCTCATAGATCGGTTGGGTGAAGAAAATACTTTTGACCCCTGCACCCACACCCGCTACCAGAGCAATTGCAACAATCAACCAAAGTTTCTTTTGTAAGAGTCGAAAATATCCTTTCAGTTCCACTTTCATTCCTCCTATACGTTGTGATCTATCCTATGTAACTACCAGATGGACAGTAGCCATTTGCGAGGTTTCCAGCGTTCTGTGACCAGACACGAATTCGATAGAATGTGCGACGCATTCTCTGCCAGCCTCTTAACGGCTTCAGCTCCAAAACGACGCTCGATGGCCCGCTCTCCTTCACTTATGGCAAATGTCCTTTTGCACGTATCATGTGCATCTGATGAAATGAAATGAAACCCGTTTTCTTTGCAAAAATGAAAACACCACTGCCGAACTTTCCGTCCGAAAAGCCCAGTGAAAGATTGAGCAGTGAGCTGACATAGTCCGCCTTGACTCAAGTAATCAGCCAACAACTTTGGCTTCTTCAAAATGACACGATTACGTTCCGGATGAGCAATAATAGGGGTAATTCCCGCTATTCGTAATTCATGCAGTATCCTGGGGAACTGTGAGGGAATATGACCAAAGGGTAGTTCCAGCAACATGTAACGACTTCCGGCGAGTGTGCAGCACTTTCCTGCATATAAGTCTCCAATCAGGTTGTCATGCACCCTGATCTCCTGTCCGGGACGGATCTCCAGGCGAATGTTACGTTTGCGAAGTTCTGCATGGAGCAGGTTCACGGCCTGATTGACCACCATCGGTTCATTGTTGTATTGCCCGTTCAGGTGATGCGGAGTAGCAATAATGGAGGTAATTCCTGAGGCTGCCGCCTTCTCAGCCATCGCAACGGACTGCTCCATTCGAACAGGACCATCATCCAGGCCGGATAATATGTGGCAGTGCATTTCAACCATATCTAAACTTCCTGAAATAGTATGAGCCCCCTCGCCCCTTTATTCATTGCGCAAATGCTTTTGGTGTTAAAGAACTAATGCATAACGCTATGAAATATAGTAAAATGGCGTTAAGTACATGTTTTGTTCAGAAAATGTTAAGAATCGACTTGGAATTATATGGTGAAATCAATGTAATGATAGGGTTCCTGCAGAGCCTTTTGTTCTGTTGCCTTTTCATACTGAAAACGGGAAACCGCGGGAAACTGAACTTCAGTAAGCATTGTGTTTAACTGTCCAGTTATATATAGTTCCTGTTCGTGCTGAATATGCAAGTTTGAATGATACATTGTGAGCTCTCCGAAGGGCTGTTTCCATTGCAACCTTGCGTGAAGTCGTACACATACATGATGATCTTCAACATCCAAACCAATGAGCATTTCTGATGATATCGGCAAGTTCAGGTCGCTCAGGAAGGTGATTGCTTGAGTGTCCATTCCAAGTAACAGAACAGGGCGTCTTTTGCGGTCTACCATTTTCCCATGAAACTCCTGAATGTACATATGGACATTTAATTTCATATCAGCCCATTCCTGAATTATTGAATACATGGTTTCATTCCTTTAGAATGGATTAGCCTACATGGACTGCCTCTACTTCCTTCTCACAGGTATATGGTCCAGGCAACCAGGAGATACTTAAAATATCCCAAATGATACATTTTGTAACTCCATACGTCCAATTTACGATACAATACGTATCATGTCAAGCGGTATTTGGACATGGTTCTTTTGATTTACGACAATTTGAGATGTCCTTAGACAGACCTATTTACAAATGGAAATGGGTTAAAGGAAACACATGAGGAGTTACTCTTTTGCAGGAAAGCTGCCCTGATCAAACACTTGGCTCAGGATTGTTTCAATATATATTTGATGTCGTTCAGGGGGAAATAGCTTATGAGCTACGGAAATCGCATTGCGGAATTACGGGAACAGCGGGGACTTACTCAAGAAGAACTTGCGAGCTCCATTCATATTACAAGAGCTGCTCTCTCCCACTACGAGAAGAACCGACGTAAACCGGATTTCGAAGTGTTAACGAGACTTGCTGACATATTTGATGTGTCAATTGATTATCTTATAGGACGTACAAAGCAAAGTGATGTCGTGATGGATGAAGACGTACGTGAATTCGTGGATACCTTGGAGTTGTCGGATAAGGAAGTGTTGGAACGCTTCGATCTGATGATTGATGGGAAGTCTTTAACAGAAGAAGAGGCACGTCGTTTTATTGCATTTGTCCGAATGGAACGCAGCATGGACTAAACCCGAAAAGAGGACCCAGTTCCCGAGAGATAACCTCTCTGGCTTCTGGGCTTTTTTTGTGTCTTAATTCCCTTTCATTCCATGCTTGTCTATTGTGTCAAGGACGCTTGTTGTTGACGGAGGATACGAAATGGTTCCAACGCTCCGGGTCGATTCCGCATTGCAGTAAAACCTTCATGATGTCCATCTGGGTTGCTTCGACTTGTTTACCTGTCGGCCTACGATCGTCCCTGTTTGGATGCTTCATATTCATTCCGCTAACCTCACTTATCTTTATACTTTCCCTGCCCTCCAAAACTAGCCTTATTATACTTGAGAAAGTTCCTCGATGTTGTCGTCTCATGGCGATAACGTTTTTTGATGGGGTTCTAATTTTGTCGAAAGCCAAATAGGAGCAATATGGTGCCGGAATGGCAACCATATTGCTCCTATTATTCTTAATACAACCTGTTCATGCACTTACACCTTGGAACAAGGAAGGTATTAACCTCCAGCACGTGCAAGTTCACGCATATTCGCTTCAAACGCTGCAAGCAGCGCTGCTTCTCCAGTCAAACCTGTTGCCTGAATCCGTTCGATCTGTTCTGTCATACGTTTGAAGTCCTTCGGAATAACCCGAACGAACTGATTCAGTGCATCTTGCCAGTTATCCAGAACACGCTGACCGACAGCACTTCCTGTATTGGCAACATGACGTTGAATCATGCCTCGCAGATCTGCACTCTCGGCCACATCTTCGATACGCTCCAAAAGAACCATTTCCAGATTACAACGTTTCAGGAATGTGCCTTCCGGATCATACACATAGGCAATACCTCCGGACATCCCTGCTGCAAAGTTACGACCTGTATCGCCCAATACAACGACACGTCCACCTGTCATATACTCACAACCATGGTCGCCTACACCTTCAACAACTACTTTGGCGCCCGAGTTACGTACAGCAAATCGCTCACCCGCAATACCACGGATATACGCTTCGCCGCTTGTTGCTCCGTAGAGAGCCGTGTTACCGATAATGATGTTATCTTCCGCCTCAAACGTTGCTTTCGGAGAAGGCATCACGATCAGTTTACCTCCGGACAATCCTTTACCTACGTAGTCATTGGAATCCCCTTCAACGGTCAAGGTCATACCTTTAGGTACAAAGGCCCCAAAGCTTTGTCCGGCAGAGCCGACAAATTTGAATTTAACCGTATCTTCAGGCAATCCTGCGAGTCCATATTTGCGTGTGATCTCACTACCCAAAATGGTACCTACTGCACGGTTAACGTTTGTAATTGGAAGCACCGCTTCAACCGGTTGACCGGATTCAATAGCAGACTGTGCCAGTGGCAGCAATTGTTGCATATCCAGCGTTTCTTCCAATTGGTGATTCTGATGCTGTGTGCGGTAACGTGCAGAGCCTTCCGGCATTTCAGGCACGTGCAGCAATACAGACAGATCCACACCTTTTTTCTTCCAGTGATCTACGGCTTCTACCGTTTCGAGGCAATCTGTACGTCCGACCATCTCCTGAATAGTACGGAAACCAAGATCAGCCATGATCTCACGCACATCTTCAGCAACAAATCGCATGAAGTTAACCACATGAGCTGGATCACCCATATAATTTTTACGCAATTCCGGATTCTGTGTCGCTACACCAACCGGACAGGTATCCATCTGACAGACACGCATCATGATACAGCCAAGTGCAACGAGCGGTGCTGTAGAGAAACCATACTCTTCTGCTCCAAGCAAGGCTGCAATCGCCAAGTCACGGCCGTTAAGCATTTTGCCATCTGTTTCGAGGACAACACGGTCACGCAGATTGTTCAGCATCAACGTTTGATGTGTCTCTGCAAGACCTAGTTCCCAAGGCATACCTGCGTGGCGAATCGAACCTTGCGGTGATGCACCTGTACCACCGTCATAACCGCTGACGAGGATAATATCGGCACGGCCTTTGGCTACACCAGCTGCGATGGTACCCACGCCCACTTCCGATACAAGCTTCACGTTAATCTCAGCACGCGGATTGGCATTTTTCAAGTCATAGATCAACTCTGCCAGATCCTCGATCGAGTAGATATCGTGATGCGGTGGTGGCGAGATCAGACCTACACCCGGTGTAGATCCACGAACTTCAGCAACCCAAGGATACACTTTGCGTCCTGGCAGCTGTCCGCCTTCACCTGGTTTAGCTCCCTGAGCCATTTTAATCTGAATCTCGTCGGCATTAACCAAATAGTTGGATGTAACACCAAAACGTCCGGATGCTACCTGTTTAATCGCACTGCGACGGGAATCCCCGTTGCTATCTTTAATGAAGCGAGCCGGATCTTCTCCACCTTCACCGGTATTGGATTTACCTCCAACACGGTTCATAGCAATGGCAAGATCTTCATGCGCCTCTTTACTGATCGAACCAAAGGACATTGCGCCCGTTTTGAAACGACGCATGATATCTTCTACGGATTCAACTTCTTCGAGTGGAATGGAAGCTCCCACTGGTTTCAGTTTCAGCATGGAGCGAATGGTCAACAGTTGATCATTCTCACCTTGTACAAGTTTGGAATATTTTTTATACAGCTTGTAATCGCCAGTGCGTACTGCATGTTGCAGGGTATGAATGGTTTGCGGATTGAACAGATGCTCTTCTCCGTCGTTACGCCATTGATAATCCCCACCGGAATCCAGTACTTTATCGTTACCGTCTTTTTCCGTAAAGGCACGGTTATGATGTGTCAACGCTTCGGCTGCCACTTCTTCCAATCCAATTCCACCGATACGGGAAGGTGTCCAGGTAAAGTAACGGTCAACGAAGTCCGATTTCAGACCCACCGCTTCGAAGATTTGAGCTCCACGATACGATTGAATCGTAGAAATCCCCATTTTGGACAACACTTTAGTAACGCCTTTGGTAGCTGCTTTAATGTAGTTTTTCACTGCTTTCTCATGCGAGATGCCACGCAGTAACCCTTGCTGAATCATGTCATCCAGCGTTTCAAAGGCTAGATAAGGGTTCACCGCACTTACACCGTAACCCAGCAGCAACGCGTAGTGGTGAATATCACGCGGTTCTGCCGATTCGAGCATAATGCTGACTTTGGTTCGGGTTCCCTGGCGAATCAGATGGTGATGCAGACCTGCTACAGCAAGCAATGCAGGAATGGCAGCATTCTCTGCGTCCACACCGCGGTCAGACAGGATCAGAATGTTATGACCTTTGTCGATGACACGATCTGCAGCTTCGAAGAGCAAATCCATCGCTTTGCGAAGTCCTTCTGCTCCTTCCGCGGCGGTGAAGAAGATTGGAATCGTCATGGAACGGAAGCCTGGGCGACGCACATGGCGAATCTTCGCAAAGTCTTCATTGGACAATACCGGTGTATCCAGACGGATCTGGCGACAACTCTCCGGTTCAGGGTTCAGCAAGTTGCG
Source organism: Paenibacillus amylolyticus (assembly GCF_047302515.1). GTDB lineage: Bacteria > Bacillota > Bacilli > Paenibacillales > Paenibacillaceae > Paenibacillus > Paenibacillus amylolyticus_G. The sequence continues at coordinate 4,459,993 of NZ_CP168019.1, forward strand.
CTCAGGACCAATGGTTGTTGCCGTAGACGTTACAATCTCTTCACGGATTGCATCGATTGGCGGGTTGGTTACCTGGGCGAACATCTGTTTAAAGTAGTTGTACAGACGCTGCGGACGATCCGACAGCACAGCCAGCGGTGCATCATAACCCATTGAACCCGTAGCTTCCATACCTGTTGTTGCCATCGGCTCCAGGATTTTACGCAGTTCTTCAAATGTATAACCATAAGCGAGCTGAAGCTGGGTCACGTTATCATGTTTTGGATCAGGAAGTTCCGGTGCTTCCGGCAACTCGCTCAGATCCATCAAATGCTCATCAAGCCAATCCTGATACGGATTCTCGGCTGCAATAATTGCTTTTACTTCCTCATCCGCGATGATGCGGCCTTCTTGTGTATCCACAAGCAACATCCGACCTGGACGCAGACGATCTTTGTACAGGATCTCTTCCGGCGCGATATCAAGTACCCCAACTTCGGAGGACAGGATAATACGGTCATCTTTGGTTACATAATAACGAGCTGGACGCAAACCGTTACGGTCAAGTGTTGCACCAATTTGCAAACCATCTGTAAAGGCCATTGCTGCTGGTCCATCCCAAGGCTCCATCATTGTGCTGTGATACTCATAAAATGCCTTTTTGGCAGGGTCCATGCCCTCATCCGTGCTCCAAGGTTCAGGAACCATCATCATGGCCACGTGTGGCAGAGAACGGCCGCTCAGATACAGGAACTCCAGTGTGTTATCAAACATGGCTGTATCCGAACCGTCGGGATTGATGACCGGTTTCACTTTGGCGATGTCGTTACCAAACAACTCGCTCTCGAACAAGGACTGTCTAGCATGCATCCAGTTCACGTTACCACGCATCGTGTTGATCTCACCGTTGTGGATCATGAAGCGATACGGGTGGGCACGTTCCCAGCTTGGGAAGGTGTTGGTACTGAAACGGGAATGCACAAGTCCAATGGCCGATTCCACGAGTTCTTCCTGCAGATCCAGATAGAACCCGCCAACTTGTTCCGTTGTCAGCATGCCTTTATATACAATTTTGCGACAAGACATGCTCGGAAGGTAGAACGAACCACCTTCTGCTTCATCTGCCGAATAACGAATAGCCAGCTCAGCGCGTCTGCGAATAACATACAGCTTACGCTCAAATCCAAGCTCATCCTTCACATCTGCGGATCTTCCAATAAACACCTGACGTACATAAGGTTTCGCTGCAAGTGCAGAACGGCCAAGCATTTCATCAAAAGTAGGAACATCCCGGAAACCCAGGAACGTCTGACCTTCTTCTTCAATAATCTTCTTAAGGCTCTCTTCATGCGCACTGCGAATGGCAGGGTCCTGAGAAAGGAACAACATCCCTACGCCATAGAATCCCTGTTCAGGCAATGCAAAACCAAGGCGTTTCGCTTCCTCTGCAAAAAAGCGATGTGGAATCTGAATCAGGATACCTGCTCCGTCACCGGAATTCGGCTCACTTCCCTGTCCTCCACGGTGCTCCATGTTACTGAGCATGGTCAGTGCCTGACTAACGATATCGTGTGAAGGTACTCCTTTGATGTTGGCAACAAAACCCATTCCGCATGCGTCTTTTTCGAACTGCGGGTCATACAGACCCTGTTTTGGAGGTAATCCGATGTGTCTCATGGAACGCAACCTTTCTATAATGAAGTATTTCGGAAAGATCAAGAACATAGGCAACAGGCAACAATGAAACGGGAGGAGCTGGCCTTTCGCTTGCGATAGAGCCTGCTAGATAGAAGAGGTGACAGCATGAGACTGTCAAAAATAATGCCTGCTATTGGGCAGAAGCCATTAAATGAGATGAGCTGATCCGGACGATCCGGCAAACAGCCTGTATAAATCAACACGCAGCCGCTGGCACGGCTACTGAAATGGAGCGACGTTTTTTTGATATAGTTCTATTATTTTAACACCGACCTAACATCAGCGCAATTTAAACTTTTTAATACCTCTGATAAGAAATGTTTTGCAGTACAGCTTTACAGTAGTGACGTTTAAATTCATCTCTTTTTCGAATAATTATACACTTTTTAAGCCAGAGTACAACTGAATTAAATTGCTGACAGAAGAAAATCGTTCCATGTGCCGCCTACGTTTATCCATAATTCCACCAAATTTTCACTGCTTAAGCCAGCGAAACTTTACTTCTCTATGCATTTGTATACAAAATAGCCTGCAACCCCTTTTTGGGGTCACAGGCTATTTGCACTATTTGACTACTATATTGCATAATTTCACTACAAGAAAATAAAGTTTTTTTTCAAAAATAGACCCTGCTGAAGATCAGGTTCGACTTATGCCGTCACAACTTGACCAGAATCAGCCTGTTCGACTTCTTTTTTCGGACGTCTGCCATTCCAGAGGAAGTAAGCAAGCGTCAGCAGAATGGATACACCTGCATAGATGCTAAGAATACCTGCTTGATGCCACATCACATCCAGATTACCACTCGATACAACGGCTTTGAAGCCCATAATGCTGTGTGTCATTGGCAACCAAGGGCTAAATGCCTGAAGCCATGATGGAATCAGTTCTACCGGGAAGGTTCCTGCACTAGCCGCAAGCTGGAAGACCAGAAGCAGAATGACAACATAACGTCCAGGCAGATCCAGCCAGGTTACAAGTGCCTGAACGATCAACATGAAGGTCAGGCCCGTAATAATGGTAAACAGGTAGAACAGCCCTACGCTGTGCGTCTCCAGTCCAAGACCATATAACATGAAGCTTGCCACAATAACCGATTGGAAAATACTCACAGACCCAAATACCAGTGTCCGGCTGACAAAACGATTCCAGCCTGTTGCACCAGGTACGGACGTTTCCCGCATTTTCAATACAATCGTGGAAATCAACGATCCCACAAACAGACCGATCGACAGGAAGAACGGTGTCAATCCTGTACCATAATTGCTCACGTTCTCTGCTGTATTCTCCGAGGAGTTTACCGGTTCAGCGAACATGTTCACTACATCATCCGTTTTCTTAACTTCGGATGTTTTCTGTGCGGCATCATTCAGCTTGGTTTCCAGTTCACTCGAGCCATCTTTTAGCTCAGTAAGGCCGTCAGCCAGTTTGCCCGCGCCATCACCCAATTGCTTGGAACCATCGGTTAGTGAACTAACCCCACCACTGAGTTTACCTACACCCGTTTGCAAAGCTGTTGTCCCGGAGCCCAGCTGCTTGGCACCATCAGCAAGCAATGTACCGCCACTTGCAGCATCACCCAGTTTGCCGCTGAACTGCTTCAGACCATCGGAGAGTTTCGCTCCTCCTTGACTAAGCTGTCCGGCACCAGCCAGCAATTGCTTCTGACCATCCACCAGCTGGTTCGCACCAGCAAGAAGTTGCTCCTGACCTCCATGAAGCTCGGCTGCACCCGCAGCCAATTGCTGGTTACCCTGATGCAGCTGATCTGCACCTTGTGCCAGCTTCTGCTCGCTCTCATGCAGTTGTGCACTGCCGTCAGCGACAGCCTCACTTGCCGCAAGCAGCTTCTGTACATCCGCATTTTCGGCCAGTTCCGGGTTTGATGCAGCAAGCTGTTTCAATCCGGCGGCTACACCCTGTGCACCATCAGCAACCTTGGAACTGCCATCTACAGCCGATTGCAGGCCTGTTGCCAGTGTACCGCTGCCCTGAACGGCACTTTGCAGACCATCCGACAGCTTCGCACTGCCTTGTTCTGACGATTTCAGGCCAGCCTGCAACTTACTTGTGCCATCCAGTGAAGACTGGAGTCCCGTTTCCAACTTGGCGCTGCCATCCTTCAACTGATCTGCTCCGCTCTGAAGCTGGCTCGAAGCGGCTGCCTGAAGCTGTTGCAGACCGGATACAAGATTCGATGTTCCACTTTCAAGCTTGGTTGCCCCTGTGTGCAGCGCGTTAACACCATCACTTAATGGAGAAAGTCCTTCCTGAAGTTCAAGCGTTCCTGATGCAAGCTTCGCCAGGTTATCCTTGAGCTTAACAGCACCATCATCCAGTTTGCCTGCGCCGGTATTCAGTTCACCCGCCCCATCGCCTGCTTCAGCCAAGCCATCCGATACTTCGGAGAACTTGTCGAGCAATGTCTCTGCATAGGATTCCGTTACTTTGGCTGAGACTTTTGCTTTCAGGTCCTTAATAGCGGTCTTACCGATCTGTGCACCGACAAAACTGTAATTGCCATTCGGTTCATAGATCAGATCAGCCGGCTCCGGCTTGTCATCGAGCAATGTTGTTGCTTGGGATGAGAAGTTCTCCGGAATCGTAATTTGCATATAATATTTGTCATTACTCATGCCTTCTTTAGCTTGACTCGCACTGACAAAATCCCATTTGAAATCGGCATTTTTCTTCAGCTCATCCACCAGATCACTACCTACATGGAGGGATTTGCCCTCCAGCTCAGCGCCCTTATCCAGATTGACAACGGCAACCGGCATCTCATCCACATGACCATACGGGTCCCAATAGGCCGCCAGATAGATGCCACTATACAGGATCGGTATAAACATAATTGCAATAACAGGGATCAACACCTTCGGGTTTCTCACGGCCGATCCCACATCCTTGAAAAACACGGATAAAGATTTCATGTCATTTTCTCCCCTTAATCTCTCTGCTCCATGAGCAGGAATAACCATAATGAAATACAATGTCGCATTCCAGAAAACATACTGAAACACGAAGTGACCACTTTCCTCAAACGGTCACTTTAGGACAAAAAAACAACCTGTCTTCCGACAAGCCTCCCTGCTTGATACGCGTGAAAATCCTTATATTATAGTAGATTAAATTTGGATTACGTTACAGCAGCAATTCCTTCCATTAAGAAAAGGCGAAAGTAAGTCTTAATTTCCTCTTTGCTCAGCGGTTGATGTTGTTTGCTCCAGTCTGAGGTGAGTGCAATATACAGGCGAATCATCATAAATGCGACGACTTGCGGATCACAATCTCGAATCTCTCCATTGTCTTTCGCTTTCTCAAGCTCCTTAGCCAGAAAGTCGGAGATTACTTTCTCCACCTTGTCCAAACCTTCCTTGGCCTGCAGCGTTCCAAAGTCCTTCAGCTCCTGAGATAACTTAACGAGCAGATCGTGATCACGACGAAACTCTAACAAGGCATCCAGTACCCGAAACAGATTATCGAAAAATGCACTTTCCTGATGTACTTCACGATGCGCGATGTTCTTCATTTCCTGAATCACTTCTACCAGGATCTGATCAAACAATTGTTCCTTATTGGTGAAAAACGTATAGATCGTTCCTTTGCCAACGTTCGCAATCTTGGCGACCTGATCCATCGTCGTTGCTTTGTATCCAAACATGGCAAACGACTGGGCTGCTGCATGAATAACCTGCTGTCTCCTGTCAATCGGAGCCATCGTATCCCTCCTTTAATCAAATTCATAGTTCAATCGCTCTACATAAATGACCAGAAATACGATTCGGTCATTCGGTCAAAATATACAATACCACCTTAGAAAACAGATTGCAACCCTAACATTTTAAAAATTGTGTTAATATTTTTTAACCTAAATGCAGTGGAAACTCCTTCTGTCGTCGTCTATAGTGTAAGATGACTCAGATAATACGTATATATAATGAAGTTTAGGTTGTCTCATTGTAAGATATATAGTGTAAATATTCATAGAAGAAACATGATTTTGCGCTTCAATGTATATTCATGTAGTAACGCATTCCATAGCTAGAATAAACAATGAATATCTTCATTTTGAATTAAAACTTATGAATAAAGGTGAACTCATGCGAAAACCAAGAGTGCTCTTATTATCGGAAGGTTTCGGTACCGGTCACACTCAGGCCGCTCATGCGCTGGCACATGGCATCAAAAAAGTCAGTCCACATGTTCACAGTCGTGTCATTGAACTAGGCAAATTTTTGAACCCAACGGTAGCTCCACTAATTTTCTCTGCATATCGAAAGACACTATCGGTTCAACCCAAACTGGTCAGCCTGTTGTACCGCACACAGTACAATAAATCATTAAATGGTTTTACCAAGCTGGCGTTGCACCGAATTTTCTATACACAGACGGCACAGGTCGTCTCTCAACTGAAACCCGATGCGGTGATCTGTACCCATCCTTTTCCGAATGCTGTCATCTCCCGGCTTAAACGCCAGGGTCTGAATATCCCACTCTATACCGTTGTGACGGATTATGATGTGCACGGAACATGGATTAATCCGGAAGTGAACAAATATCTGGTCTCTACCCCTCAGGTCAAAGCATTGCTTGAGATCCGGGGTGTCGATCCCTCCCATATTCAGATCACGGGAATCCCTGTGCATCCAGACTTCTGGGAAGCTGGAGATAAGGTGAAGCTACGGGAAGAGATGGGGCTTCAGAACATGCCTACAGCGCTACTTATGGGTGGCGGATGGGGACTTTCGTTTGATGAAGATCATATGAAAGCTCTCACGTCTTGGGCAGATCGTGTTCAATTAGTCTTCTGTCTAGGAAGCAATGAAAAAATGATCGCAAAAATGAAGGAAATGCCTTGCTTCCAGCATCCGAATATTCGTATTCTGGGATATACACGGGAAGTAAGCAAACTGATGGATGTATCCGATGTGCTGATTACGAAGCCAGGTGGCATGACATGCACTGAAGCGCTGGCCAAGGGTCTACCGATGTTATTTATTCCCCCGATTGCAGGTCAAGAGGAAGAGAACTGTGAATACTTTGTACAAGCCGGATACGGCCAGGTCATTCACTCTGCCGACGTGATCACCAATCGTTTCAGACAACTAGTGGAGCAGGCATCTACTCAAACTGAAAGCCCGCTGAACGTAGCGCATATTTCAGGTAACCATTCGGCCTATGATCCGAAGTGCTGTGCTCAAGCTGTTCATAACTTATTGTTCCCGACGACAGCCGAAGTCACAACAACCTCCGTGGAACGCTTCACAGCCGGAATTACTGCCACGTCCTTGTCAGGTACCAGAATACCATTCTGACGCCTCTATGGACCTATAGAACAGCTCTCACGAGGTGTTATAGGGGACAAGACAATTGCTCACGATATACAAAGAAGGTTCCCTTCCGAATTTTTGGAAGGGAACCTTCTTTTATTTTCACTCATTCCACCGTATGATTTGGCAGAAAAAAGGGTAATTTAGAGTATAACGATATTTTTAAATAACGAAATAAAACTACTATTTAGGCTTTTTCAAGGGCCGTGTGATGCACACACAGTTAACTACCCTGCCTGTTTGCAGAATTTACGGGTCGATTACTTGTAAAAAGTATGATGACCGATCGTTTTTACTTTTTTCTGCGAGCGAGCAACTGTCAGATCGTCGGCAAGCGTCAATGATAAGAAATAATACGTATCATCGGCAACTTCCTTCTTCCCGTTCAACGCAGCATTCACTGCTTTGATGCTGTCCTCGTTGGGAACCACACGTTTCATACGTCCGTTCGCTACAGGACTAAACTGGGATTTCTGATAGATGACCTTGTAAATGGTATCGGGAAAATTGGCTGACCGCAGCCGGTTTAAGACAACATTGGCTACTGCCACTTTGCCTTCGTACGGTTCACCTTCCGCTTCTGCCATGACAATTTTTTGCAGCAGATGCAGTTCTTTATCGGACACACTGTATGACCAGGTTGCAAGTTTCGAGTCTTCCTGGTTCAGAAGTTTGGTCCGTGTAAAGTATAGTTTTTGGGGGGGAGTTGTTACAGCAGCGACTTCTTTGGCACGTTTCACTTTGGCCAATTTCAGTGCAGCTTCTTTTTTGGCTTTGGCCGCAGCTACCGCTCTAGCTTTGTTCTTGGCCTTGGCTTCTTGCAGTTCCTGCTCTTCTTGAGCAGTCGTAAGCCAGTTCTTTGCTGGCAGAGATTCAGTCCACGCTACGGTTTGGGCAGACAGATTAGAGGACAGACTTGTCCCATCTTCCATCATGCGCCTCTCTTCTTGCGTAGATGTTTGGTTATTTTGCACAGAAGCCGTAAGTTCGGTCATCTGTTTACTATCACTAGCTTCATTCCACTTCCCCGTCGCCTGAACGACATTTACCCCCACTATACATACAAGCAGCACTGATAACATCGGTGCTACCCAACGATTTTTGCTTATAATGTTCATTCGAAGATTCCTCCTGTCGAAACAATTCCCTTAACTAAGTAACCCAAAAAAAAGAATTTGAATAACGATGGCTAATATTACATAGGGATAAACGTTATGTCAATGTGATTTTATGGCATAAAAATGATTATCAGGAAAAAGTGAACGTGTCAACGACCTCATACATTGGCGATTGTCCCAGCCTTGTCACATAAAGTACAATATCCTCCACCGTCCATGAATTAACACCTGTGGAATGTTCCGGAAGCACTCCAGATATCCCTTTATTTTCATTACCTGGAAGCTGTCCCAGATATTTTCTGGCAATGGTAATGTGGGGAGCATAAGGTCTTAATTCAGCTTCATACCCAAGGGGCGAAGTCGCCTGCACGATTTGTTTTTGCAATGAAAACAAGCGCTCTATCTCTCCGCTAACACCTTTCCAAAGTACCTTAGGTGCTTCTTCAAGTCCAAATGTGCCCCAGTCGGAAAGCTGAAGTTCAAACGGCTGAAATCCGCTTGCTGCTGAGCGCAATGCTTTTCGCAGGTGCCCGATGTCACTAACTAATGTATCCCCCAAAAATTGCAAGGTTATATGATAATCTCTATGATCTGTCCATTTACGAAAATCTAGCTTGTTCTGTACAAGCCTCGCATCCATCTGAAGAGACTGCTGAACAGCAACAGGAAGACGAATTGCTACAAACAATCTTTCCCGTCGGGATGAATGATCCTGATGTGATTGGTTATTCATTGCATACACCTCTCTAAAGTTCGCTCTATTATTTCATAACTATACATATCGTTTCAAGTTGGGTAAGTATAGAGTGACACAAATATAACCATTTGCAAATAAGGCTAGATTCCTGCATTTCCCACCTTAATGCACATCCAACACCAAATCTGATACACTTTAATTATCAAACTCATCAAACTATTTATCTCAGGAGGACCACACATTATGGGTAAAATTGTATGTTTTCCATCTCTATCCGAAGAACAGCAACAACGCATTCAGAATGCTGCACCAGAATACACCCTGAAATTCGGAAAAGCCAAGGAATTGGACCCCGCTGAGTTGAAAGAAGCTGAGATTATTCTCGGCTGGTCCCCACTCGTCACAGAACATGCATTGAAACAGGACAGCCTGTTGAAGTGGGTTCAGGTCTGGTCTGCTGGTGTGGACAATCTCCCCTTCGCAGATTTGCAACAAGAAAACGTTCAGGTCACCAGTGCAAATGGAGTTCACGCAATTCCAATCACTGAAATTATTCTGGGCATGATGTTATCCCACAGTCGCTGGCTGAGACAAGCTATGCTGCATCAGCAGCAGGCCGAATGGAAAGCTCCTGCCAAACCACTGCCGGAACTGCATGGCAAAACAGCGGTCATCGTTGGTGTAGGTGAGATCGGTACGGAAACAGCCCGTATTCTCAAAGCACTCGGCATGCGCACAATCGGAGTTCGCCGTTCAGGTAAGGATGTCCCCAATGTGGACCAAATGTACGACATGACCGGTTTACATGAAGCCTTGAGCCAGGGCGATTATGTAATTAACATTTTACCGCTAACTGATGAAACCAAACATATATATGATCAAACTGCATTTGAGCAGTTCCGATCCGGTGCCTGCTTCGTCAATGTGGGCCGTGGCCCCAGTGTGAAAACGGAAGCGTTGATGAATGCACTCCAAAACGGCAAAGTTGCCTTCGCTGCACTGGACGTGTTTGAAGAAGAACCTCTTCCGGCAGACCACCCGCTATGGGGCATGGAGAACGTGTTAATTACGCCCCATATCGCAGGAAGTACAGAGCAATACGCGGATCGAGCAGTCGATATTTTCGTCAAAAATCTGGAAGCTTACGTCGCTGGCGATACTCTGCCGTTGAACCTTGTGGATTATAGTCATAAATATTAACACAAACACCCGTTCCCATGCAATATTGTGCAAATCAGATCAACGATATCAATAGAACTAAAGAAATATTTCTGTCCTCCTCTACGTTCTTGTGTACATGGCTAGTTCAATTGATATGTAAGCAATAAAAAAATCTACCTCTGGAAATTTCCCTAGAGGTAGATTTTTTTTTGTTTTTTACGCTTACATACACAGCCAAATATGACGTATAAACGTGCCTTTGTGTACTGTTCGGTACTCTTTTACAGTCCATCCCGCTTCCAACAAGTGCTCTTCTACCCACTCTGTGGAAACAATCACTGCCCGTTTTGCCAATCTGCGCAAACTCTCCAGCATGGCTCGTTGCTCAGCATCCGGAAGTACAGAGCAGAGATTATAGGGCATGTCCAGAATTGCCGCATCATACAAATCTTGCAGTTCATTCATATCACCCAGTGTGATTCGACCTGAATCATATCCATAATGCGGCAGATTGATTCGCGCACCTCGGACAGCCAGCGGATTGAGATCGTTACCTTTTACATCAATTCCCATGGATAAAGCCTCAATGACAACCGTTCCCATACCACAGCATGGATCAAGCAACCGATGGTTTTCTACTCTCGGAACAGCAATATTAACCAGCGCTCTCGCAAGTGTAATGCCAAATCCAGTTGAGTAATTTTGCGGCTTCTGCCGATGAATCTGCCATGATCGATCTGCTTCTGTCCACTGGCCCAAGATCCATTTTTCTCCTGTTGGGATTAGGCCGAAAGTCACCTTAGGTTGTTTCATCTGTGCCTTGCCTTTAATACACATACCAACTTCTTTTTCCAGTTGACGAGACTCTGCATAATCAAGGGCTTGATCCCCTTCTTTCAGACAAACTACCTTGAATGTCTCATCTGGCAACAGATGAATATCTCTGGCAAAAGGAAGCAGATTAGTCACGCTGCCCCCTTCGCCGATCACGTCCAGTCTGCCATGGATAAAAGGACTGCGTCCAGGTGGAATACATCGTTCAGACCACACATACGACCCCATATCCATACGGATCTCCGAACTCGGTTCAAGCAGCGTATTCAGCTCCAGCATGCATAATTCTTGCTCGTTCTCGTGGCAAGCAAAGGTGTAGAGGTGTTTCCCAGAAGTAGCGTACATACTAAGTGTTTCATCAGGCAAAATTCCCCTCTCCTTCCTTCATTAATCATGTTTCTTCTATATAAATAGTAAGCTCATTGAAGACATATCAAATACGACTCATACGTTTGCTTCAGGTAGTCATTGTATACAATGTTAGGCTCCTAGACAACTATCCATTTCCTTGCCTTGCACGTATCTATTTGGAAAGAAAGAAAATAAGGCGTTCCTCAACAATGGGAACACCTTACTTTATTCTGAGATTATAACATTGGAAATCTAATCGTTCTTGCCAGCAAACGTTATAGGCCAACAGCTCATATATCATACTGATTTCTCACCAATCGCCGACTGCGTGATTCCAGCTTCTTCTATTATAAGAAGAAGGTTATATTTTTAATTTTTCAATGGATGTAAGCAAATCTTCCGATAATTCTTTCAGACTTTGAATGTTGCCGCTAATCGTCTCCATGGAACTTACCTGCTCTTCCGCCGATGCAGAAACTTCTTCCACACTCGCTGCCGATTGTTCCGAAACAGCGGAAATCTGCTGACTGAAATCATTCATTCGTCCGCTTGCTTCCTGCATGCCTGCCAGTCCATCTGTCATAGTGCTGATGACACCAACCATGCCTTCCACCGATTCATTAATTGTACGGAAGAGTTGACCTGAAGTAAGCACATGTTCCTGACCCAGTTCGGTCTCCTGAACGTTCGTACGTAATTCCGCAACCACCCCTTGTGACTCCTGCTGAATATCCTCGGTAATCGCCGTGATCTCTTCAACCGAAGTCTGCACAGCCTCAGATAACTTCCTCACTTCTGATGCCACTACGGCGAATCCGCGTCCACTCTCTCCCGCACGCGCTGCCTCAATGGAGGCATTTAATGCCAGCAGATTGGTTTGGCGTGCAATGTCATGAATGACCTGAACCAGCTTGGAAATATCTTCATTTTTACGATTCAATCGTTCCATCTTGTTCATGGAAGCAGAGACCGAACCGGAAATCTGTTGCATCTGCTGCACTGATTGTTCCATCACCTTGTGACCATTCAACCCTTGCTCCAGTACAAGATCCGACATGACGCGTAGCTGGCTGCCTTGTTCCGTATGATTCTGAATGTGATCATTCAAAGCTTCAACCGTACGGGCTGATTCCACGGCTGTCTCTGCCTGGCTCTCTGCGGCCTTGGCTGACTCTTCCATTGTCACAGCAATCTGGCGACTACCAATCTTAACCTCTTCTGAGGATATTGCCAGTTCCCCACTTTGTAGATTAACAGCTTCCGCAATTCGTCTGACGCTCAGAACCATGGAAGTCAGGTTACCTTTCATGTCATTCACCGCTTTGGCCAGAACACCAACTTCATCCTCATGTTTGGTATGTATGTCCTGAACATTCAATTGTCCTTCTGCAATCAGTTTCACCGCACTAATGACACGTAGCAGTGGTTTCACGACCTGTGAACGAATAATCGGAATGCTGATCGCTGTAATGGCAATCATGACAAGAACACCGATAATGATGATTAATCTACCATCCTGTACCGATCTGATCGTTTGGGCCGCCGCAAGATTGGACTGTTCCTGATTGTATTCCACGAGATAATCAAGATCGACTTGCATGGTGTCAAAGGAATCAGCACCTTTATCAGCTACTTCCTTCGCCAGCTGTGTCTGACCCTCATCACTCAGCTTGATCGATTGCGTATTAATCTTGAGATACGCTTCCCATTTGTTCTTGAACGCATTCCAGTGTTCGAGCTCTTCCGCAGACTTCTCCTGCTGATCATAGATTTTAATCGCCTGCGTCGTTTCACGAATATACTTGGTACGCTCTTCTGACAAAAATGCCTTGTCTGTTTCATCCGCGTCAAAGTGACGATAACTTAGTGACAGAACATGTTCTGTGGTATAATTTAACCGGTTAATTTGCTGGATTGATGGCATCCAATTGTTCGTAATTTCATTAGTGTTGGTTTCAATTGAATTCATCCGGGTGACAATCGTGACACTCAAAATAATTAAACAGAGGATTAACAAGTAGAACGCGATGCTGATACGCAGACCGATACTCTTGATCTTGAATCTGCTGAACATATGATTTCCCCCTTGACCTCTTCGGTCATCCCGAATTCAGGTGCTTATGTCATTGTTTTCCCCTTCTTTTGACCTCTTGTCAAAAGAACTTCTCTATATTATATCGATAGGAAAATAGACGTAAAGTATTATAACATTATTTTGTCATTAAGATGCTTGGTTTTGTAAAAGATTGTTGAATCTTGACAAAGTCCAAACCGAAGAGCTGCAGCATACGGTAAAGTCCCGATCTGCAGCTCTTCGGTTTGTTCGGATTTCAACGGCTAACATCATAAAACGATCCGCCTAGTTCAGTATTGCCGTCTTATGCTCAGCCAGCAATCGATATGAATCCAACCTGCGCTCATAATCTGGTCCTGACGTAACCAGAAGCAACATCTTCGTATCCAGCCTGCGACTCACCTGTTGCAATCGAGCCCATACCTGCTCAGGTGTACCTGCATAGTGCCGTACCGATTCATTTTGATCACTAACGGCTTCATCATTCGTATTAGAGACCGCGATACCAATTGAATTCGGCTCGGTTGAACGTTCTTTCCCATTTGCCTCGCGTCTCTCCGCCATGTCACGACTCCAGGCCATAGCATCCGTCTCTGAATCGGCACACAATACGCTGACTGCCACCATAACCTCAGGCTCCTTCATAGTTACACTAGGAATAAATCCTTCTCGGTATCGCCTTACAGCCTCTGTACCATCGGCATCACTCATGAATTGACCAAATACATATCCCATGCCAAACCGTGCCGCAAATTCTGCACTCTTCACGTTTGTTCCCAACATCCAGAGTGATAACGGAAGCTTGGGAATCGGACGAGCTGTCACGGGATGATCCTCGTACATGTAGCGGTCTTCGAGCAATTCTGTGAGTGCTGCAAGCGATTCAGGCAGCTTGGTCACATGCTGCAAGTAATTGCCACTGAGTGCCATCGTGGCATGAGGTCCACCGCCAGGAGCACGTCCGAGCCCAAGCTCAATGCGCCCCGGATAGAGCGCAGCCAGCAGGCGGAACGACTCCGCAACCTTGAGCGGGCTATAATGCGGCAACAAGACCGCACCAGAGCCAAGTTGGATCGTTGTTGTCCTTGCTCCGATGTGCGATAACAGTACTTCGGGAGAGGCCGATGCCAGTTCAGCCATATCATGATGCTCTGACGTCCAGTATCGGGCGTATCCCCAAGCCTCGGCATGTTGCGCAAGTGTCACCGATTGTTGAAGCGCCTGTTCCGCTGTGGCATCGTTCAACCTTGGCACAAGGTCAAGTACGCCCAGACTGAACGTCTCACTCATTCGCTTAGCCACGCGTCTCATCTCCCTTTATATCGGTTAGTTTTAATCCAGATCGTAGATGGAACCCACCTTCAGACCGTATAGTTCATTATATATTTTCTCGGCAAATGCATCCGTCATTCCTGCGATGTAATCGATAACCATGTGTTCCCAAGTCCAGATCGGCTGGGCTTTGGCTTGATCCTTCTCATATCGCTGCAGCCAGTCGGATGGAATAATGGATTTGGACGTTTCCGGATCCAGGAATGCATCCCATAATCGCTTAATCATCCACTCACTGCGCTTCTGTAGCCGCTGCACACGCAGGTCACGAATCATGGTTACCCAGGCAAAACTCTTGAGCACACTCACCGTACGCAGCATATCAAGGTCTTCAGCCCCTTCACGGACAAAAGTTACCTTCTTCCAGTCACCGTCGTCAATAACGCCCAGGCTTCCTACAAAAAAGCTCACCCAGTAGGCTTTCACTTCACGACGAGTACGCGAGTAATCATGCTCGCAAAATGGCATCTTCTCATTCCAGATGCGCAGGAACGAAGCGAGGACCTCTTCTACCTTTTGCCCAATCGCTTCTCGGGTCCATCCGTTCCAGAACAGATCCTCCAGCGTTGTAATTTTATCCACAATCAGTCGATTCACATGCGGATCTTGCAGGAAATGCTCATGGACTTCAATTTTGCCTGCTTTGATGCCATCCTCCAAGTCATGTGAGGAGTACGCAATATCGTCGCAAAGGTCCATCAGCTGTGCTTCCAGCGTCTTCTTGCCTGCCGGCACGTTCCAGCGATCACGGATCTCCCGAATATATTGCCACTCATGATGATACATGCCTTTTTTGCTCTCTGTCCCAGGGTACGGATACTTGTTTATCCCTAGTAATACCGCATCAGACAGATTCAGTCCATCGATATCTTCACGTTTCTCCAAGTGCATAATGAGACGGAAGTTGTGCGCATTGCCTTCAAAATGCTCGTATTTCCGTTTTAACTCGGCACGGACTTCAGACTCGACCTTGGGAACTTTGGCGCTGCGGCTTTTTTTCATGATTTTCTTAGCCTCGGTGTTGATGAGGTCATCCAGAATACCATCTAATACTTCTTCACCTTTATGTCCAAACGGCGGGTGACCAAAATCATGTGCGATTGCAGCGCACTCCACCACTTCTGAATCAATAATAAGGCCGGGGTTGTCCGCGCGGTCCCAGTCTACCTCTGGAAAACGGCGAATCAGACTTCGGGCAGCCTCTCGTGCAATCTGTGCCACCTCCAGGGAATGGGTCAAGCGAGTACGATAATAATCACCCGTTCCTGCGCCAAACACCTGCGATTTGCCCTGTAACCGACGGAAGGTCGGTGAATGAATGAGTCTCGAATAGTCCCGTTCATACGCTGCACGAGATCCATCCAATTTGGTTAATTCAGGATATTGTCTATGTTCTCTCAGATCGTTCCATTGCATGGGGATCACTCCTAGCCGACTGTCTCTATTTTGAGTGATTATACACAACATCTGTGGTTTCGAAAAGTAAAACCTGTCTGCGATTGTCATCTCTTCTTACATCAACTTGTAATGAACAGTCATCTTCTCTTATTATACCCTGCCAGACTATCATCCGTGCATCTAAATGACAATGATTCATATTGAACTCACACTATCGTGACTAATGATGAAAAAAAGTGACTTATACAGTTTGCGTGGCCGTTCCGGTTACGGATCGTTCTTATGATCGCTGTTGTCTCCAGGTTTTCTGAATTCCCTTTACTAGGGAAAAACCCGGAGACAAAGGCGAACGCTTTGCTTCTTCAGAATCGATTCCGTCCCCTTCACTACTTTTACTGTCATTTAAATACAATAATGGTATTCACCAGTTATCTCGCTAAAATTGAGTGAAGATCAAGTTCAACTTATAATATCATCATTTGCTTCAATGATAGTCTGCCTCCCCTGCACCCTCCCCGTTGTGGGTAAAAAACAAAAACCGACAGGACGGAAATGCCCTGTCGGATGAATATGGTGGATGCAGCGTCGCGATTTAGCTACTAAACTTAATGTTCACGCAGTCTACTCTTGAAGCTACATGAACTTTTGCATCAAGGATATTATCGCACCCTTGTACGAAGGATTTTTACACCATAACCTTACAGATATCGTTGGTGAATTCTACTGGATCTTGAATTGGCAATCCCTCGATCAGCAATGCCTGATGGTACAACAGGCTTGTGTAAAGGTTCAGCTTTTCCTGATCCTGCGCGAAAGCGTCTTTCAACGATTTGAAGACATCGTGATTTACGTTGATTTCGAGCACTTTGTCGGCTTGTACGTTTTCGCTGTTCGGCATAGCTTTCAGGATTTTCTCCATTTCAATCGTCAGCTCACCTTCGGTGGACAAACATACCGGGTGGCTTCTGAGGCGTTTGGAAGCTTTAACCGCTTTGACTTTACCCGCCAATTGAGCTTGCATTGCTTCAAACAACTCTTTGTTGTCGTTGTCCTGCGCGTCCGTTTCTTCTTTGTCCGCGCTATCTTCGATACCCAGGTCACCACTGGAGATGGATTTGAATTCTTTCTCCTTGTAGTTCGTGATCATCTTGATTGCGAACTCGTCGATGTCATCGGTAAAGTACAATACTTCGTACCCTTTCTCAAGAACACCCTCGATCTGTGGCAGCTTCTCAATACGGCTAATCGATTCACCAGATGCATAGTAGATGTACTTCTGATCTTCCGGCATTCTGGAGACGTATTCGTCCAGGCTCACGAGTTTACTCTCTTTGGAAGACGTGAACAACAGCAGATCCTGCAATGTATCCTTGTTCACACCATAGTCGCTGTATACGCCGTATTTCAACTGACGTCCAAACGCTTGGTAGAACTTCTCGTAGTTCTCACGCTCGTCCTTCAGCAGGCTTTGCAGTTGGCTCTTGATTTTGTTCTTGATGTTCTTCGCGATCAGGCTAAGCTGACGGTCATGTTGCAACATCTCACGGGAAATGTTCAGGGACAGGTCTTCCGAATCCACCATACCTTTAACAAATCCAAAGTAATCTGGCAACAGATCCCCGCATTTATCCATGATCAATACACCGTTGGAGTAAAGCTCGAGGCCTTTTTCATACTCTTTGGTATAGTAGTCAAACGGTGTGTTCTCCGGAATAAACAGGATCGCATTGTATACCACTGCGCCATCTGCGCTGATGTGCAGGTGTTTGAGCGGTTTGTCAAAACCGTAGCGTTTTTCCATATAGAAGTTATTGTAGTCTTCTTCGGTCAGTTCGCTTTTATTTTTACGCCAGATCGGCACCATGCTGTTCACGGTTTGTTCTTCTTGGTATTCCTCGAACTCGTTCTCTGTGCCCTCTTTCGGACGTTGACCCGTTACATCCATCTTGATCGGGTAGCGAATGAAGTCGGAGTATTTCTTGATGATGGATCTCAGGCGGTACTCTTCCAAAAATTCGTCATACGAATCTTCTTCGGTATTTTCTTTGATCGTCAGAACGATCTCTGTACCTACGGAATCTTTCTCAGCTGGTGTGATCGTGTAACCATCTGCGCCTTCGGACTCCCATTTCCAAGCCTCGTCGCTGCCCAGCGTTTTACTTGTTACGGTCAGCTTGTCCGCCACCATAAATGCCGAGTAGAAACCAACCCCGAATTGTCCAATGATGTTGTGGCCGTCTTTTGCTTCATTTTCTTTCTTGAACGCCAGGGAACCACTCTTCGCAATAACCCCCAGGTTGTTCTCCAGCTCTTCCTGCGTCATACCAATACCGGTATCTGTCAGTGTGAGCGTGCGGTTTTCTTTGTCGATCGTGAGCTTGATGAAGTAGTCCTCTTTGTTGAAAACAAGCGCCTCGTCCGTAAGTGCTCTGTAATAAATTTTATCAATGGCGTCACTGGAGTTGGAGATCAATTCTCTCAAAAAGATTTCTCTTTGGGTGTAAATGGAGTTGATCATCATATCCAGCAAACGTTTGGATTCTGCCTGGAATTCTTTTTTAGCCATGAGTGGTTGGACTCCTTTCAAATTGGATATCGAATGATTCAGTTGAAAATAGAAAGTAATCCTTGAGTTTTTCATGCAAAACTTACGGGTGCCAGAAAATCATTCGAAGCTTACACGCTTGATCATCAGATCCAATAGATTGGCTAATCTTCAAAAATGCATGACGCTCTGCAATGTAGCCGTTCCGGTTACGAATCGTTTTTCGGATCGCTGTTATCCCCGTATTTCTTTGATTCCCTTTTTTAAAAGGGAGAAATCCGGTGATAAAGGCGAACGCTCTGCTTCCTCCAAATCGATTTCGTCCCCTGAACTACTTTCGCATTTGATCAGGAACTTGTTTGAGGATTAGAGCCTTCTATTTAAATGGATTCTGTTGATCAAGCAAACATTTCGCTTCTTCAGATTCTGTTGCTTTCCTTGGCTACGTATGTCCTACTCAGGTTCAAATATCTATTTTCGAAAACAGAATCATTCCATATGTAGGCGTATCGTAAAAACATCATCTGTTAGCACTCTAATGATCGGAGTGCTAAACCCTTCCTTTTATATAACATATGGGAAAATTGGGTGTCAATACGCAGGAGGTTATTTTAACAAAAAGATCGAATAACCCTTCAACTTTTGCATATCACCAATCATTTTAACGTAATCCCGCGGGTAAAACAAAAGCCGCCTCGAACCAAAGTTCGAACCGGCATGGGGAAATACACTTACGGTTAGAATTAGAAACTTTTACTTTTTCGCCATTTTCGGATCAAGGGTATCGCGCAGTCCATCCCCCATGAGGTTGAAGCCGAGAACGGTCAACATAATGGAAACGCCGGGGAAGATCAGTGTCCACGGTGCTTTTTGTATAAATTGACGGGAGTCCGACAGCATTTTACCCCACTCCGGGTCGGGTGGTTGCGCGCCCATGCCTAGAAATCCGAGCGCAGCAGCCTCGATGATTGCCGTCCCAATTCCAAGTGTACCCTGCACGATCAGCGGAGTAAGGCTATTAGGCAAAATGTGGCGAAACAAGATTCGCCCATTGCCCGCTCCAAGTGTCCGTGCCGACGTAATGAATTCCTCCTGTCTCAAGCTGAGTACCCGTGAACGCACCAATCTTCCGTAGGTCGGGATGTTCACGATGGCGATGGCGAGCAGTGCATTTTGCAACGACGGGCCCAATATCGCCACAATGGCGATGGCCAGCAAAATCCCAGGAAATGCGAGCAAAATATCAAATAATCGCGAGATGAGCATGTCCGCCCATTTTCCATAAAATCCTGCAATTAAACCAAGCAACGTGCCCGCGATAATGGAACCAATGACGGAGAAGAACCCCACCCACAAGGAAATACGCGCCCCATGCAGCACTCTGGAAAACACATCACGCCCCAGATCATCGGTACCAAACCAATGCTCTGCCGAAGGGGCCTGAAGCCGATCCACCAGCACCTGTTCCTTGTAATCGTAAGGTGCGATATATGGCGCGAGGAAGGCCAACAGGATAAAAAATACGATAATAATTAGACCTGCAAGCGCAAGCCGATTTCTCCGAAACGTTCTCCACGCTTCCCGCCATGGACCGGATGTGCTCGCCGACGCAGCGTCAATGGATGGTCCGGTATTGGTCGATAATTTGGCCATGCGGCGTCTCCTTTCTTGAACATGAATATAGCAAAAGATCAACGAATTCTATTACACTCAAGCACTACGATTGCAGTACCATCTTCTGATCGCTGTTATCCCCAGATTTTATTGATCCACCTTTTTAAAGGTGAAAAAATGGTGGTAAATGCGCGGCCTATGCTTCCGATGTGGCTTTCTTTCAGAAAATTTTTAACTTCGCTTCTGCAGATTGGTTCTTGATCAATTCCCTATTTATAACTAATCCGAGGATCGAACACGGCGTAAAGTAAGTCCACAATCAAGTTGATCACCACGAAAAAGAACGCTACGATCAGAATGCCACTCTGGATCACCGGATAGTCCCGCGAACTAATCGCTTCATATATATAACGTCCCACGCCCGGCCAGGCAAAGATCGTTTCGGTCAACACCGCCCCCCCGAGCAACGATCCGGTCTGGATGCCGATAACCGTGAGCACGGGAATAAACGCATTTTTGAGCGCATGTCCATATACAACAAAAAACGGCCCCAGTCCCTTCGCCTTTGCTGTACGAATGTAATCGGAACTCATCACTTCCAGCATGCTGGAACGGGTCATCCGGGCAATAACAGCCATTGGAATCGTTCCCAGTGCAACACTTGGCAGAATCAAATGTTTCGTTACGGTCCACAACTGATTCCATTGTCCAGCAATCATCGTATCCAGCACATACAAGCCCGTAATGGCTTCCACCGGATCACGCGCATTCATGCGTCCAATGGATGGCAACCACTGCAACTTGTTCGCGAACAACCATTGTTCCATCAGACCGAGCCAGAAGATCGGCATGGATACACCCACCAAAGCAATGACCATACAGCAATAATCAAACCAGGAGTTGTGCTTCCATGCACTGACAATCCCGGCATTCACCCCAATAATGACAGCAAACAACATACTGGCCATCGTTAATTCAAGGGTTGCTGTCAGATAAGGCACAATTTCCTGGGCAATAGGCACCTTGGTGCGGATGGATGTTCCCAGGTCGCCTTTGAGCAAATCGCCCAAGTAGGCGAAATACTGCTGGAACCAAGGTTTATCCAGACCGAGCTGGTCACGAAGGGCCTGCTTGGATTGTTCGGTTGCCTTTTGCCCAAGTATGGTCTCGGCCGGGTCACCCGGAATGGCGTGGATGATGGAAAAGACAATCAGGGTCATGCCCAGCAGTACGGGCAGCAACACAAGCACACGTTTGACAATATAGCTGTTCAATCCTGTTCACCTGCCTTCGACATATCGTGCAAAAATAAAAAGCGCCGGCAGAAACGCATGCTTTGGATAGTTACGTCCGGATGTGGGTTCTGCCAAGCATTGCGTCTCACCAGCGCTTTGATAGAAAGAATTAAAACGTATTCACTCCGAACTGTAGTGCCATCTTCAGATCGCATTTATCCTGAAATGGATAAGTTCAGCTTACAGCTTACTCAAAATAAGCACCGGCATAGGATTCGGTGCCCAGTGGAGAAGGGACGAAACCTTTCAGATTTGCTTTACCTGCCAGAATTGGCGTCGTGTGTACCAGAGGAATCCACGGTGCGTCTTCCTTGATAATTGCCTGCGCTTGTTTGTAAAGCTCCGCACGTTTCTCCTGATCTGTTTCTTTCTGCGCATCCGTCAGCAACACATGCAACTCTTCGTTTACATAATAACTGCGGTTGTTGCTTGGAATGGCATCTTTATCCAGCAGTG
The DNA here is from genome assembly GCF_047302515.1 of Paenibacillus amylolyticus. Taxonomy (GTDB): domain Bacteria; phylum Bacillota; class Bacilli; order Paenibacillales; family Paenibacillaceae; genus Paenibacillus; species Paenibacillus amylolyticus_G. The sequence goes on from NZ_CP168019.1 coordinate 4,481,878, forward strand.
TATACAGGAAGTTATCTGGGTCACCATTGTCACCTGTCCATCCGAGCATGTAAATGTCGTCCTTCTCCCCGGCCTTTGTATCTTCGAGATACGTTGCCCACTCCGGTGATTCGATGGTGACGGTCACTCCGATTTTCTCAAAATCGGCCTGGATCGCCTCGGCCACCTTTTTGCCATCAGGCATATACGGGCGGGATACCGGCATCGCATAGAAGGTTATCGGATCAGGCAACCCGTCAGGGAAGCCTGCTTCGGCCAGTAGAGCTTTTGCTTTTTCCAGATCATATGGGTAATCCTCAATGGTATCGTTGTATCCCCACAGCGTTGGCGGCATAGGGTTGACAGCAGGCTCAGCTTGTCCAGCAAAGAATGCATCAATCAGGGCCTGCTTGTTCACCGCATGGTTGAGGGCTTGTCTGACTTTCACATTATCAAATGGTTTCTTCTTGAAGTTAAAGCCGATATACGCTACGTTGAACGGTGGACGCTCGATCTTCTGCAACTCGCTATTGCCTTCAAGGATGGACAGATCGTCTGGGTTCAGGTCTTCCATGACATCAATCTCGCCGTTTTGCAGGGCATTGAAGCGAGCGGTATTATCCGGAATGGAACGCACGATCACTTTGTTCAGCTTCGGCAGTCCTTCTTTCCAATAATCCGCGTTTTTCTCCAAGGTAATGGAGTCGTTACGCTTCCACTCTTTGAATACAAATGGGCCGGTGCCCACAGGCTCACTCTTGAAGTTTTCTTTTTTCTCCTGAATCGCGGTTGGGCTGGCAATGCCAAATGGCGTCATCGCAATATTTTGCAGGAAAGGTGCTTGTGGCTGGTTCAATGTGAACTCCACCGTAGTCTCGTCCGTCGCCTTCACTTCCTTGATCACACGTCCATCCTCTGGACCAAACATGGAGTCGTAATAATCGAAGGAATCTCCTTCGAATTTATATTCACTCGCCGGATCGCCCCAGCGGTTGAAGTTGAACACAACAGCCTCAGCGTTGAAGTCAGTTCCATCATGGAATTTCACACCGGACTTCAGCTTAAACACATACTTGAGCCCATCCGCCGAAATCTCCCAACTCTCTGCTAGTCCAGGAACGACCTCTGTTCCGCCTTCCTTGTAGTCCAGCAATGAATCAAACACCTGATGCCCAATCTTCAGCGACTCCCCATCTGTTATAATCGCCGGGTCGAGTGCAACGGAATCCCCGCCACGCCCCATAATCATCGTATCTTGCGCTTCTGTCACCTCGGCTGGTGGCTCGCTGCCTTCCGCCGGAGCAGGTGAATTCCCAGCCCCCTCATTGCTCGAACAGCCTGACAACACCAAGACGGTACTCAAAGCCAGAGTCAAAAAACCGGACATCCATTTCTTTCTCATTCGCATACGTACAACACCCTTCCCTGTCTCATAATGTGTGTGATGCTGGCATGAAAGATCTCCAATGTTGGCAATCGATTTGGTGCTATGTATCATATAAAAGGCTTTAAATGCCTGCGATACCTGAATTAAAGTTCTGGGAAAAGTAAGGCATGTGTATAAAATGTAAAAACAGCATCGGATATGTATGGAGTACAGGTAAATATCAGATCATCGTGCACAGGATTGAGGACGTTGGTTGATTACTTTTATAGAAAAAGAAAAAGGTTCTACAACGTATCTTGTGAGATGAATCTATGAAATTGAATGAAATTGTTGCGTTTTATTTGAACTTAGGTCAATAAGCAACAGTGAACGGTTATGGACTGGTAAGAGCAGGTTTAAGTTGGTAGATCGAAAATACAGATGGGCATATGGATACTACGCTGCTGGCTACGCAATAAAGTCTGTTCCTTGAGCGTGTCGTGTTGAGCATGGAGTGTGGAGACCGGATTAGGTATCGTTATCGTTCGTTAGCAATACGGATGAAAGAAACTCAACATAGGCTAGGTTGTTTGATGAATCGTGTAAGTTGTTAAATCGGTGGCTTTATCTTGCAGATTGGATGTGTAAAACGTATGAGCGAGTCATCTTGAGATGTTGGATTGTACAACAGGGAGACATTACAATAACTTCATATGTTATGGTTTTGTCATGATGAGGAGGATTGTGTAAATAAACTGTGGTGAAAAACAATTTCGTGTAACTTACTTTACATCACATTAATCAATTAGACAAGAGATTTACAGACATAAGTCTTCAACTTTATTATATGCGTTAATATTACTTACACAAAACACAAAAAAGGAACACAGTTCGACAAAAAACGTCTCGTGTTCCTTCTCCACTCAATCCACATTCAGATAAAATCAACATTATAATTTGCTAAGAATCAGCTCACTTTTTAAACAAACCTCTGCGATGCATCACGGTAATAAAACGGTAAAAATCATAACTCGCCCCATTATCGATGCTGAACAATGGATTTTTGGTGTCATATGCCAGTGCTGCATCCACAGCTGCTTTTGCCCATACTGGAACTTCCATTTGCTGACGCGCCTGCAGTTTGTCGACCTGGGATTTGAGTGCATCAAACGCTGCTTTCTCTTCGGCTGTCATCGGTTCGCCCCCTTTCGGTGGTACGGTTGGTGGATTCGGATTACTTGGATTCGTGGGATTAGATGGCTCCGGTGGTTTTGGAGTAGCTGCTGCGTATCTTGCTCTGAGTTGTGCCGCTGTTCCCTCGAATTCATTCATATCCACGTTGCCACTAATGCCATTCACCTTGCCCGAATCCGTATACTGCCAGAACGTCCAACGCTTCCATGCCGGCTGGTCTTCCGGTACACGGGTGTTGCTGTAACGAGCGATCCACAGATCGTATGAGCTGAGTGATGTGTCAAAATTCCCGGCAAATGAATTGCCTGTGTATATGATCGGTTTTACACCTGTCAGACGTTGTAATTCGGTTAAAAAAGCTTTGGCAACTGTATTCATCTGCGCTTTGCTCAGGTTGCCGGGGTTGTTCTCGTAGTCCATGACGGGTGGCAGTTGTAACGCTTTGGCGCCCCCAACTTTGTTAAGTGTGTTAGCATAATGCACCGCTTCTGCCTTGGCACCATCGGTAGATGTCGCGCGGAAGAAGTGATACGTTCCCACCATCAAGCCCGCCGCCAGTGCTCCTATTACATTTTTCTGGTAATTCGGATCGGTATATGTCTGTCCCTCAGTCGCCTTGATGAATACAAATGTCATGCCACTTGCCTTCACCTTCGCCCAGTCAATATTGCCCTGATACCGGGAGACGTCAATGCCCTGTGTGTTGCTCGAACTTCTCGTTTGCATGTTTCTCACACCCTTTATGCGGCAAATTGCCGTTTGTATATAGTTAATGCGGTTGGATCAGGGGTTGCTTGTGTGCATGTCCCTGATATGTTGAGTTATGTGTAGATTCACGTGCTAACTTGCTATAGTCGCATTACTTCTTACTATCTCCAGCCTGTGAATCTATGTCATCCGGGTCTGCCTGTGAAAAAGAGTCTTTGGCACTTGGGGAGAAGTTACCGGGGAGTTCCCCTGTCCCCCCTTTACCCTTGAGCACTTCAATGGCTTGCCGAATCACCGGCGGAATGGGAGCGCCCAACTTGCCCCCGTTCTCGATAATGGACAACAACTCATTTGCGATATAAAAAAAGGCGACCGCATCCCTGAACAAATGTCCGTCTCCCAGAACACCGTCCACCAGATGAGCCACCGATACCATTGCAAATATAAATACCTTTCGGGCGATGCCGAACATCCCAACATTACTCTCTAACTTGCCACTCATACCCGCCGCCGCGATTCCAGTTAGGTAGTCGAGGATGACGAATACGAGCAATACTCCCAGGACGCCTGACCATCCTCCAAAGAAGTAGGTTACAGAGCTGCTCATGAGTGCAATTCCCCATTTCCATAGGGTGTCCCATCTTTCCATGATTTCACCTCCCTTGTCATTCACATCAATTTAAGACACAGAACTTAAATTTGGGACTGACTCATGAGTATTACTTAAGTGAGTACCTAACACAATTCTGCGCTCAAAGATTTATCACAAGATTATTAACTCTACCGTGTATCAAAATCCCATAACCGTCGAATCCGTCATTTACCTCTTTGCAGTAGATTCTGATAAGTCAGAAAACTGCCCGGCCAAAGACGAATAAGGATATTTAGCGCTTAAAAACTACTCTATTAAATATGACCTTCACCCCTTTTTAGAAGAAAAGTCCTCTGACCACTTCATAGGGCTATTTGGTACACATTAATACTTATTATAATTAGTACTTCTCTGCCTTGTTACTCAAAAAATGAGCTATCCCGTTTTTGAAGGTTAAGGCTTCAATCACATTCATACACTTTTAGAACAAGCATACTGAGGCTTACTCCCCATAGAGCAGTAAAATTTCCAAAGGCATTCCTTAATAAAATTCAATAACGGTTAGACCTTCAAACCGAGACATTACACGACTATTGATGTTAGGCGTACCACCACCGGAGTTCATCTTTACGCCTACAAGTGAGAGTCGAACCCAAGTTGGCTTCGCCTCTGTCAGCTTTGCGGTGTATGTGTCGTTATTGACCATATAAGTAATATTTCCACCTGTGGTCATATCAACTTCGATGTTACCAATTCGTAGTTTTCTCGTTTCCCACATGCTAGTAGCACTTTGGAATGTATTTGGTAGTATTAGGGACTGCCCAGGTGTTTGTATGGCGAGTTGAACATATACTTGATCACCAGAACCTGCATTGATAGCCGCGATATAGTTCTTTTCTACGTCGTACCATTTGAAAGTTAGGATACTTCGCTTAGTTGGGTTTAGCTCAAGTATAGTTGTATACTTGTAATCCGTACCTGAATTGGAAGCCTCATTAATTTGTTTGGTAAATGTAGTGTATTCGGTGATTTTATTGGGAACTAGGGAACCAGAAACTCCATAGATTGATTTATTCACTACGATGTTGGAACTTACTAAGTTAGGTTCTCCATGAACGATGATATCGCCACCGTATATGCCTGCTGGTCTCGTTTCAGCGCTGACGCCCGGTGTGATCGTCAGAGGCCCAGTCGTTCTTTCTGGCAGAGTACCCAAAATATCTGTTTTGTCCGAATTAGAAAAACTTTTACCAGCCCTTACATCAGATGGACTAGCATCACCTACAGCTCGTAAAACTTCTTTCATTTTCGAGATAAGCTGTTCCCATTTTTCACTGGTGGATGCGGATATACCTATGGAGCTAAGCGCGGCAACCACTTCCGCTTTCCGCTCAACTCCAGCTTGAAAAGCCAGTCCTACCGCTTTCTCAGTAGCAGCAACATCTTCTCTATCGCCGTCTGTTTTGTTAGACAACTGCACCTTCCCCTTCTGTGTCAAAGACGCATCAGGAACATCTATCTCCCCTACCGCTTCACGAAGTTCCTCTAAATCTTGCTTAGTCGCTACACCCTCATCAACCTTCTCCCAGTTCTGATCCAGATACTTGTCCAGATCAAAATAGGTCGTCGATGGCGAGGAACGGTCAATCTTGTTCAATCCCAAATTCGGTGTTTTTGGTTCATTCATTTATGCTCCACCTCCTGCAAATTTATCCTGTCGGGTCTGTTCGATCTCATCCAGCGTCATGCTTTCAACCTCCGCAATCGTCAAATACCGCAGACGATAGTCCACGGTCATATGTGCTGGTTTAATATCCTCAATCGCTGCCTTCAGATCGTCCAGATTGGGCGGCAAGCCCCAAGTGTCGATGAAGCGAATTCGGATCAAGTATTCCTCGGGCGACACGGATACATCAATCCCACCGCTTTCGTAGGCCTGCGCCACGTTTTTGAGCATGGAACCAGAGACTTTGCCGCTGCCGCGCATTTTTGAGATGATCACGGATCTCCGCTGGTCGTCTGGCTTGGCTTGATTCGTCGGAATCTGCAAATCCCTCTCATAACGTTCCAATGCCCAGGTCGCAGACTCCGGGTAGAATTGATCCAGCACACTTTCCAAACCCACCGTAAGCTTGTCCAGCTCTACACCTTCGGTCTCCGTGAGAAGCTGCATCTCCAGCACATTTTCATACAATGGGGGCAAAAGAGTCATTAATACCTCTGCTTTACTCATGTCACCTTCACCGTCCCAAGAACAGCTACTGCGCCGGGAGCGATCTCCAGATTAGACATACCAGCATTCACCAGCAGATCGCTATAGTCGATCACAGGCGGTATATCCAGAATGACATTGGCAATACGTGTCCAACGAACCAACGGATCGGCAAAAGCCAGTTCTTTCAGATACGCCGTAACTCCCGTTTCAATCAGTGTCTTCACGCCCTCGTACGTTGAACCAGAAGCAAGCGTGACCTGTACCTCCACATCAATAGGTACTTCTTCTGCTCCCACCACCGTAACCACAGGTCCGATTGGAGCAGCACCTTCGCCCATTCCATCCTGGGTTGGATCGATATACTCCTGCACCGCCTTAATGACCGCATCAGCAGGTGTTTGCATTTCATTATTCAGCAATGCCACTTTGACTGTACCTGGACCATCCCACAGTGGAAAAGCCTTTGCTTTGCCCACACCGGAGTTTTCCCGTGCCCATAACTCATACTGATATTTGTTGGCACTCGTAACCGGACGGGAAACTTTGTCCTGATAGCGATCATATAAGGCCTGATCCGTTTCCTCGTCTTCGCCAGGAACCAGCAACTGTGTCAATTCAGCCGTCGTCAAGCCAGCAATATAATCGATAGGCAGCAGCGCCCCCGTATATTCATTTCCTTCCGCTCCCGCGACCTCACATTCCAACACATATCGTCCTGCCGCGATGCGCTCCACAATAACGTACACCCGATCCCCCGTGGAAAAACGACTCTCCAAAGGAACCTCAATAGGCTTACCTTCGTTATCCCGAAAACTGCCAACCCAACGTGCCTTCGTGGCCGCTTTCCGACTAATGCCCGACCAAGCCACTGCCCGATCTAAGTACTCTCCAGAAGCTGTATCCGCAAACTTCAGATTAGCGTTCACATCCAGCTCGATATACATCTGAGCCATTTCCACAGCCGCTGGCGCAAGCGCATCATAGATAATGCTGCCTTCACGTTTATCCACACCATCCGGTACCCTGTCCAGCATTCGGTTTAAAATGACTTCAAACGTCTGCTCATCATACATTCATGTTCACCTCCGTCTCTTCCCTGAAGCTGCCAAAATCTGTTTCCACGGTAAAAGAAACCCGTACCCTGTCAGCCTCGTGGACAAAATCGAACTCCGTTACATCCGATATACGATCATCCGGAAGCAATGCTTCGCGAATCCAGCGTTCCAGTTCCGATTCAACCATGGATCTCCCGGCCATTCCTTCCCAGGACCATTCCATGCCGTAATCCGAAGAATAGATTAGATGCTCGTAGCGGCGTGTAGACAACGCTTTATACACCGCCTGTTTTACCGCATCTTTTCCTTCCAATTGCAACCTTCCAATTCGTTGTACCGAAGCTTGAAATACATACGTCAGACTTGGAAGCACAGCAGCTTCTTCCAGATCTTCTGCACTAATCTGCGCACCCTGTGGAATCATGGATTCACCAGCCGATCCAGCACGACAAAGCTGTCTCCACCTTGAACACGTAATAACAAGACATGGTCCCCCACGGTCCAAGTTTTGTTCACTACGGATTCTGGCAGTACCAGGAAAGGTTCAGCCAATGCCAGCCGTTGTTCAACGGTAATCTCCAGAGGCTGGGTGTTTGTCACGCTTCCGTACATTACCTGAACGGGAGACTTGGCATCTACAGCGGCCACCGCCGCCTTTTTAATCACGTCCAGCATCATTTATCGTTACACCACCTTCAAATCCAGTGACATCGTGTGCACACCGCCCTGTACCTTATGCGTACATTCGTCTACCAGAAAATATTGATTAATCTTGAGTTCATCGATCTGGATGTTGACAAAACTGCCTGCCCTCACCTTGAAATCACCAAGCGCATCTACTTTCAACGTCTGCGTCTCGCGATTACGGAGAGTCATCAGGGTCTTCAGCATGGCATCAATCTGACCTTCGTTCAGGCCATCATCCGCTTTTTGGTACAAAAAAAGCAGCCCCCATTGACGGATGCTGCCTGAGTCCTGATGAACAAACGTTTCTCTTTTTCCCGTATTCTTGTTATCCCGGTACAGCTTGATCTTGTTATAAGTCTGGTCGTCAATTGACCGCGTATAGCTGTAATCCGTGAGCAGACTGTTATCCCCAATAACAAAGCCGTAAGGCATCTCTTCCACATCCCGAAGCACAAGCTTGCCGAAATCATCGTAGAAGATGTAGTTTTTACCGCCATAAATCAACGTTCGGTCGAGCGCCTCACAGATCATGTCAATCAGCTTTTTGTTATCAAATAACATGCGTGGAATCACATATTTCGGCTGAATCAGATCATCCGTTTTCAACAGGAAATCCTTTGCAATTCGTTTAATTACATCCGCAGCAGTGGCATTAACGAACTTGTACGTCTGATTCGCGGTTAGATAACGAGTCTGGTCGTATGCCTTGATTTTGACACTTTCGTCCTTGCCACTATCCACCGAGAAGATATATCCGTAAAATATGCCTACCTCGTTGCTGATATATTTCACGACATATCCATTCTCATAGGTAAATTTCTTATTTTGGTACAGACTGCCCTTGATCAACGTGAATTCCAGAGAGGAAGGCTTGCCGATGCGGGAGGTTTTGTACGTAATGTCACCGGCAATTTCGCTAATGTCCCAGATGTTGCCCTGCTTGTCATCCAGCAATAACCGTTCCTTCATGTTTGCCAGCTTATCATCCAGCCTGATCTGCTCTTGCATATTCCCTCTCCTTTCACGGAAGCTTGATCACAAGTCCAATCGGCAGCTTCTTCAGTTGTGCATCTTTGATGCTATTCAGCTTTTGCAGCTCTTTCCAGCGAGATCCATCTCCCAAATGGGCTTTGGCTACAGACCACAAGGAGTCTCCGGCTTTGAGTGTGACGGTCTTGGGCTGGATTTTTTCATTGGGCCGGGAGGCTTTGGTTTTTGTTTTCGAAGCAGCCGTATCCTTGCTGTCCTTGAGTGGCACTACTTTTTTGGCGGCATAAAAAATGAATTGCTTCAGCTTGATATCATACTGGATATCCCCCACCGTACCCGCTGTCTCCTTCCAGTCGAAGCTCTCGATGGAAACCGCCATATTAATGGTGTACCTTGCACTGGAAAAGAACAGTCTGACGGGTCTGCCCGTCTGCATCCAGCGGATGACCTTTTTCACATATTCATAGGGATCACGGTAAAACTGCTTCTGAATTGCCGGATGTCTTGCATCGTAGTTCAGATGATACGGGCTGTAGTCTGCTGGAAAAATCCCGCTGAAACTGACTTCACGCAGCTTCGGCGACTTGATCACGTTAATTTCACCCAAAGCGCTAACGTTAAACGTACCGCCGTCTCCCGAATCCGAAAACTCAATGCTCTCTGGTGTCACCGGGAAAAACATATATTCGGAGCGATTATTGAAGCTTAGTTGAATATAATATTCCATTTATCCATACACCCCCTGGGCACTGGAGACGATCTGACTGTTCAGTCCATCGGTGATTTTGCTGATAATGCTGTCCACATCATGTCCGCTGTTGATATCCCCTGTGGTGACCTGAACGGTTGGCGTCAGACTGACAAATCGTTGGATCGCCTGCATCTCGGCAAGCTCACGCATCAGTTTCAAGTCCTCGCTGGTTACATCCACTGTACCGTCCACGTCACCGATCTTGTCCACCTGTCCGATATTGTTGATTTTGTTGATGTTACTCATGTTGCTGTTGGGAACAACGGTGGGAGCAGGTGCTGTTGGTATCGATGGCATTGAAGGGGTTTTCGGTATTTCGGGTGTGAAGTCTTTGCCAAAGTTACCTGGTAGACCTTTTTCCTTGGAATCCGCATTCGAGGTTGAAGAGAAATCAGAAAGTAAATCCTCCGCAACCTTCTGACCATCTTCAAAAGCTTTAGGATTGTACTCTCCGTTCATTTTGAAAAATGACTTCACATCTTTGTCACTCGTAGGCTCCCAGGATTCCAGGCCTTTCTTCCATTCCTTTATTTCCTTGCCACCCAAACTAATATCAGAATCTTGAAACAAACCAATATTGAAACCAAAGGTTTTGTTAACAAGTTTGATCAGACTGTTAAGTCCGCCATTAATTCGTTCCATCGCATCTTCAATTATGGTTACCACGTTATAGAAGATATCAAGTATGAAAATACCCATATTTTTAAATAAATTCTGTATCGCATATACCGGATCTCTGAAAAAGTTAAAAATCGCCTCCCCCAGCGAAGCAAACAGATTCCATACCGTAGCCACTACTACTCGTACGATTTCTCCAAGCATCATAAATGAACCTATGATGACTCCCAAAATCTCTGTACCTGACATTCCCATCATGTTCAAAATTCCAATAACTGCTGCGATTGCAGCAATGGCGAGCAGAATAGGCCAATTCAGTAATAACCAGGCTGCAACCAAACTGTAAACTTGGATAATGACCAAAGCCAGAGCCACAAGCGCAAGCGCCATAAGGATCGGCTGAATAATATCCCAGTTTTGTTGGATCACACTTGCTATATACAGAATGCCATTTACCAGCATCGTCAACGCGTTTGCCGCAACCGTAAATGCATTGCTAATCCACTCAATAATGACCGTGAACTCCCCATTTGCAAAGGCTTCATTTAATCGATCTAGTAAAGGTGTTAAGGCAACGAGGGCTGCCTGTCCAATCTGACCGAGAACCCCATTAAACTGATTCACCAATGCATTCCACTTCTGCAACGGTGAATCAAGCATGGTGTCAAAAGCCTGTTGGGTATAGCCTTGTTTTTGCAAAATAACATCAAGCTTTGTGATAAATCCATCCAGGTTGGATGAATCGATGGTCTGTTGCAGACCTGCTCCGCTTAGAGCTTCAGCAGGAATGTTAAACGACTTGGCAAGCTCACCATTGTCTCCGTTCATCGCAGCGACCAAGGCACTGGATGCATCTGACATGTTTTTGCCATCTGGAGATAACATACTCAACCGCTTAGCCATATCCCTCAGTTGATCAACTTGGTCCGTATTCTGTGCATACGGAATGAGAGATAGTGTACCTTTCAAAGCATCCGTAACATTCTGTCCGCTCTTGAAAGCTTCCGCACGGTAGCGATTAAAGATCGTCTCCCCCTGAGCATCATCACCAGTAGCAGCCATATATCGCTGCTTCAAATCCTCTTCCTGCGCCGCTGGTACGAGTACAGCTTGTCCTGCTGACTTGATCACGCTGATCCAGGCTCGCACTCGCTGGGCACCTTCTGTAAAGGCAGCATTTACCTTAGCCTGTTCTTCTGACACACCTTGGAGTAAGTTGCCTGCCAACTGAATTCGACTCAGATTTCCAGGGTTGAATACCGAATTAATTACTGTAGGCAGGTTTTGAAATTGCTGAACCATATTATTTGACATGATATACAGTCTTGCAAACATGGCATACATTCATTTCTCCCTCCTTTCCTTTTTATTTTTTCCGGGCGCGGCTCTTGGACCGCTCTTTCTTCTCTTCCTCCACCCGGATGGAAATCATAGCATAGATAGCGGCTCGTTCTCGCATGGAGAAGGCCATTAGCTGATGCGGCAAAATGTTTAATTCATGGAGAGCGTAATAAGCCAGATTGGCTTCGGAATCGCCCTCTTTAATTAGTTTTTTACGTCATCCACCAGTTCGTTCATATCCTGATTGAAGCCGTTCAGCTTCTGGACCTGTTCACCGAGCGAAGCAAATTCCCCAGGCAACAGCATTTTCCGCAAAAGCGATTCCGCCCCCATCACGCCATATGAACGCTGGAGTTCTGCGTTTTTCAAATCGGGATAAACGACACTTGCGCTCATCAGGCGAGCCATGTAATCATTCGCATCGATGTCGGGTGTGTAAACACCGTTCTTGCCCTTAATTTTGCGGGTAGCCGCTTTGCGGCATTCCTGGTTTTCGTCCTCGGTCATGCTGCGCAGTTTCCAGGCAACCGGCTCGCCTTTCTCATCTTTAAATCGGGGGGATACGGTAAACTCCTCCGTTGTATCTGTTGCTGCATTTTGGGCAAAAAACATACTCAATCCACTCATGTATTGTTCCTCCTCTAAAGTTAGGTCCCCCGCCGCACGAAGCGGCGAAGAACAGTATTTTGACACGCCAAATAGCCCGTAACACAGGCATGTTGAACAGGTTTCTTTTACAAACCCGCTGCTAATTAATACTCTTTATAAATCTCAAATCATTATGCTTTCACGCTACATTACTTCGGCAGATTGAACGATACAGGCATATCGACATCTTCAAAGGTAAAGCTCACTTCTTCCTCCAACGCCTCGGCCTCGGTATCCAGGGATGCCATGATCACACTGTCGAGGTTGACGCCTTTGAGGGTCACGGTCTGTTTGCCAATGGTAGAAGAAGGATCTTCGTTGGTCACTTCAATGTCGAAGTACGTGTCCACACCATTTTGCATGTACTGGAGCATCAGCTCGCGGAAACGGGAAGTGGTATAAAAGATTGTCATGGAACCTGAACCGGACCAACCAGTTGCTTTGTGCTGTACGCCGCGGCGACCCAAGGTTTTGACCTCTGCTTTTTGTTTCTCCACCGTTGCTTCCAACGTCTTCACATAGAACATTTCTTCCGTCTGTCCGTTAATCGTTGCGTATGCGCGGCCTTCCTGGCCGGAGATTGTGTCACTTGCTTTCAAAAATGCCATCTTAAACCACCTTCACTTTCATATATACTTTTTCAACGGAATCCACAGGTTGGACCTGAATCTCGATCAGAATACTGTCAGTTTCATTGCCCTGAGCAACAGTGATATCTGTTTTGGAATCGAAATTTTGAATCGCCCCAATATCCTGAAGCTGCTTCAGATAAGTGACACATTGGGATCGGAACAGGCTACGCCCATCTTCGTTATTGTTCACTTTGCCGATATAATAGGACTCGAAAATCCGTTTCATATCGTTAGCGATACCATCGAGAACACGGACAACACGGTTTTTGGCAAAATGACGTGCTTTATCCGGTGTCACCGAACGGAACGTATTTACATCCTGCTCCACCACCGCGCGGTTGCTACTCGCCGTAAAGACAAACTCGCCATTACGCAATGCTGCTTCTGTCTCGCTATGTGTCAATCTGCCATTCACATCCACGGCATCGTCATACGCACGGAACGTCAGGGATTCATTCAGGTTAGCACCCGCTGTTGCACCGGCAGTCCATGCTACGGTTTGTTTCGGCGTAAGGACGGTACCGTCTGCGAGCACAACACCATTTTTGACACTGATAATGCCTTCATGGTCTGCAGCCGGATAATCCGACAGAACCAGTTGCACCTTCTTGCCCTCGGTATCACGCAAACGCTTGATGTAGGCTGTGTAGACTGACTTGAGTGTGGCATCATCTGAAATCAGTCCAACGGTGTTGAAATCAAGTACCTCCAGTTTGCTCAGGAAATCGGCATGCTCCTGGTTCGTAGATGTACCATCCTCTCCATTTGTTAGTGGAAGTGAAGCTGTAGCTGTGAGTGCACCTTCACCAGTAAATGTGACGTATGCGTTGGATTCCAGAGCTTCGATGGTGGATGAAGTTTGTTTGTGCACTTCTTTACCCGCAAGCAAAGTGGAGACATCCAATTGTTCCGGTTCGTTGATATTCGCGGAGATTACAACAGCCAGATCGTTACCGCGTACGCCGCCGTGTTGGGCTGTTACTGTCAGTTTGTCCAAGGTTGCCTTGGCTTTGGTACCTGCATTGGGTCGGTAAAGAAGCAAGGTCTGCGCCCGTTTCAATGCCTCGCGAATCAGCAGTAATTGCGGTGCTGTCCAGTCATAGCCCAACTTTGCTTGTACATCTTCACCTGCTTGTACCGTCAGGATTGTGCCAGCTTGTCCCCATGACAATGGAAGGGCCAATGCCACCGTTCCCCGCTCCCCTACCGTACCCGGCAATGAGCCCTCTGATGCAAAATTCATATATACGCCGGGGCGTACCTTGTTTTGTGTCGTCCATGTTCCTCCAGCCATTATTGTGCCTCCCCATTCATAAATTGTTGGATATGTTGCTGTGCTTCTTGCAAGGTATATGTTTGTTGTTCCAGCAAAACTGCTGCCAAAATATCTTTCTCGATCCGGCTAAGTTGCCGGGATTCGGCGAACTGTGCTTTGCTGTATTTCTGGTTGTTTTTCTGTTGAGTTTCCGTTTTTTTAGGGTCCGGTTCTTTTTTCGTAAACATCGCCAATGCGCCTCCTATTCCATTCATACAATCCCCTCATTCAGTTAGTTAAGTTCAACAAAGAATAGCTATATTGACTCCTCCAAGGACAGGATAACCATCGTTACATTGAACTCATATCGTTATTCTCTTGTAGCTTTAAGTGCGGTAGGTCGATGTTCCAGTTGTTGCATGGTAGCGGCGGACTCCGACACTTTGGTGGTTCGCATGGTATAGTACACCAGCATTCGCGGAGTATCGTTCTCCGTCTCCCAACGCATCTCCGTTGCACGATAGGGTGTGCCTTCCACGTCGATGGTTTCCAAAGCTTCGAACAACTCGTCCGGTAGGGTGGCTGGGATATTCTTTGGATCGAGCCACCGGATTTCAAAGGCGTGAGATTGCACGAAGCGATCGCTGCGTTCCCGGGTGAGTTGAGCGGACAGCAAGCGGTAGGAGATGCCTTTTTCGGCAGGAGTCGAGTTACCACCTACTGATGCTGGGTGGATCGGAATGTTAGGGAAATGTTGTGTGAGCGTGTTTGCGATGGCAGTGGTTAGTTGGTTTGTGGTCATGGTTCACCTCCTTCTACTTTTTAATAAATACTAGCTATTCAAGAGGGCAGAAAAACAGCGCTCCATATTGGGAACGCTTGCTACAAAATAATTTGATAAGTTCATGCAGCTTCCAAAGCTTCCGCACTTTCTCATGACTCTCAGCCAGTGAATGTTACTTGACGTCTTGTGATCAGCATCTACTAACATTTGCTTCGACATCGCAAGTCGGTTTAGGAAGTTGGTATCGCCTTCACACTTTACCTAGCGTTCATTAACACCTATTATCTTTTTAAATTAACCTCTCCAATGAAATATGTCTTAATCCCTTACACCGTCAACGTTTGGAAATAGACATGATTAACGATGAAGTTATGTTGTGGTTCCCCAAATAACGTATGGTCCATTTAATGATCACAAACTGTAAGCACTTTTCCATCATCTTTAATGGCTGTAGGGGACGCTTTGTTAAACTTGTCAGGAGCAGAACCTACCACTTTTAGCAGTTTAAACTCCAGTGCAGGAAGCATCGTAAACCTAATTCAGACTGTCTTCCATAAAATCAACCGTTACTCTTCAACAGTTTGAAGGATTGCACGTCTTACTCGGACACCTCGTTAGAAACAATCCTAGTTACTGCATTAATGTATAATTCCGTTTGTAACTGTGTATGACGTCCTCAGAAGGTTTTGATAGACATAGGTATCCAATCAGCAGCAAAAGGGCAACGAACAGTAAGTTAAACAAAGACGTGCCGCTTCCAGTTAAAAATCCTTGGTTACGCCAGTGCAGCCAGAGCCCCTAATCTCATTTTCATCAATTCACCCACCACATCTCCTTACTCCTTTTTCTATTTATCAGTCTAATCATTATGCAAGCAACAACCTACCACCAACGTTATAAGCTGGTCTTACGTCTTCTCCGCTGTAAAGTCTTGAGCATCTAATAGCAAATACGACCGTCCCGCCTATATCGAAGTTAGACGGGATGGAAATTAATGTGTTTGTAGCAGAGGTTGAATCTGCAATGTATGTGATTGACCTGTTGGTAAAGTCTATATAAACAGACTTAATGTATGTTGTAAAATTATTCGTTGCAGAAGTAATCTCGACAACAACCCCGGCTTTATCCTTAATAATTAAAGCTGTTCTCCAGTTTTGATACGCATATAAAGTTGTTGCGTAAGAAAATGACACAGTGGTTGCGTTTGTTGCAAACATTGCATATTTTGTTCCAGCCCTAATGGTTGCTAAAGGATAATCAATAACCTGACCCACATTTAAAGTAATACTGCCTCTTGATTCTTGCAAAGATAAAGAAGTTGGAGTGCTAAATGCTTGTATCTTAGCGGCCAACTGCGCCCATGTATCAGATGTGGATGCACTTCCACCCCTAGCGTTAATGGCATCCACGACACTCTGCTTTGCATTAACGCCAGATTGAAAAACGTCAGGACTCCACGCTGTCCATGCTGTACCATTATTTGTACGTTGCTGATACGTGTTACCGAAAAGATCCATGGCTATTTGTTTGATATGGCTTCCACTCATCGATATTACTTGAATATACCACCATGCACCTACTGCAGTTGTGGGTGCATTAGTAATATTCTCACCTGCATAAAACCCTGTAACTATAAGGTTGTTAATATTCTGATTTGAGATATTTAATGTTACCCCATTATCATTTGTTAGTTTGTGTTTTTGCCACGAATCTCCATTATTAACAATATTGTATAAAACCGGAGTAAAAGTTGCTCCAGCCGTAGTGGCTACAGCTCCTGTATCAAACATGTAAACTTCCGGTCCAGCACCACCTGTGTAACGCATATAAATTCCTCGTGCACCCAAATTAGTGTGATCATTCTCATATTTAAAATTTGAACCATCAAGAAAACAATTACTCCCATATAAGACCGAACCATTTGAAGAGCCAGAAATCGTTCCCCACTGATTCATAATCAATCGTCCTGTCATAGCTCCGCCTGTACGCGACAAGCTTGCTGCTTTAGCTGCTGTCAAAGCATCCCTTACTGCCTTCTCCGTCGCCGCCACCGTCTCGGACGTACCGTCCGTCTTACTGGACAACTGCACCTTCCCTTTCTGCGTCAAAGACGCATCGGGAATATCCATCTGACTCACAGCTTCACGAAGCATATCCAAATCCGCCTGCGTCGCAACACCAGCATCAATCTTTTCAAAAATTCCATTAATACTCTCCCGGGTCACATTCTCGTTCCCCAAAGGTAGAGGTAACTTCAATCGATCCGTTTCTTGTGGCATTACGCCCACACCTCCAGTTCATTCCACGTCAAGGACGCGGCATCCAGTTCATCCCACGTTTTTTGTCTTTTGTCCAGATCGTCCCAGATCAGATAGCGATACTCATATTCCACGGACATATGGGCCGGTTTCAATTCTTCGATTGCCCGTTTCAGGTCATCGATATTGGGCGGGATGCCCATCGTATCCACAAAGCTCACCGTAAAACTCCACGCTTCCGGTTGAAAAGTCACATCCACCTTGCCCCCGGCATACGCCTCAGCCACATTTGCAACCAGCCTGCCAGAGAACTTCCCGGCACCACGCAGCTTCGATTCCACCACCGCACGCCTCTGTTCCACAGGTTTGAGACGATCCGTCTCAATGCCAAGCTCCTGCTCCCAGAAGTCCAGCCCCCATGTCGCTGTACGGACAAAAAACTGCTCCAACGTCTCATCCAGCGCCTGGTACAGTAGATCCATCTCGTTGCCTTTGGCCTGCATATCTGCCTGCATCACGCGTGAAGTCTCATAATACCTTGGCAAATACGAGAACAACTCCCGCCCTTTCTCACTCGTCAGTCCAACATCTACAATAGAAGGAGCACTCATGCCCTGTCCCCTCCCTTCCTTGCACATCAACATGGAGCGTCTCGCTTACCAGATCCAACCCGGATCGGCGCATTTCTCCCAATCTTTCTTGGTCTCCGCACTCCAAAACTGCTTCCTCATCCACCATTTGCCCAACACTACTCATACACATCCACCGTCCCCAGCACGGCGACCTGACTCGCGGTCATCTCAATATTCCGGTCGCTCACACCGTTCACGGTAAGCTCCGAATAGTCGATAATCGGTGGAATGTCCAGCAGAATCGCGGCAATGCGGGTATAACGAACGAGTGGATCTGCAAAAGCCAACTGCTTCAAATACGCGGTCACCCCGCGTTCGATCAATGCCCGCACATCAGCCAGTGTCGCATCACTTGCCAGCGTCAGCTTCACCTGAATGTTCATCGGCACTTCCTCGGCTGGCATCACTGCTACCACCGGCCCTGCCGGCGCAACACCTTCACCCTGTCCATCCTGCGTAGGATCTACGTACTTCTGCACGGCCGCTACCAAATCGGTACCCGCAGCGCGCTTTTCCGTGTCCAGCAGATACAGTCCCACCGTGCCTGGCCCCTGCCATAAAGGAATGACACGCGTTGCACCTACACCTGGTACTTCACTGGCCCATTGCACATATTGCGACTTGTTGCCACTGGTCCCCTGATTGCGGACTTTGGCATAAAAACGTTCCAACAACGCCGTGTCTGCCTCAATATCCGCACCGCCTTTAATCACCTCAACATTGGTAACAGAAGTCACGCCACTTACAGGTGTAGACAGCACAGTTATCGTGCCCACAGGCACATTGCTCTCTTTTCCGGCAACAAGCGCTCGTACACTTACCACCCCGGAGCCCTCTGCATCCAGTTCCAAACGTCCCACTGTCTCATATTCGAGCGAAGCTTCAGCAGACACTTCATCCGCGAGCGTAGCCACGACAGTTCCCGCAGGTACCACTTTCCCCGGCGTACCCGTAAACCTCACCGCACCTTGTGCCGCCACCCCAGCCCGCCGAGTAATGCCGTGCTCTCCCGCCCGCAGATCCAGCTCTTCCGAACGAAAATTCGGATCACTGCTCGCAGCCGTACTTGCAAACCCCCGCCGCAATAATTCCTGCGCCCACAATGCTGCCTCCGAGAGCATAAACGCAACCGGAGCCTCCGCATCCCACAAGAACGAACCCTCCGACTTATCCAGATCCGCGGGCAGACGATCCAGCATGCGCTGCATAATCTCTTCCTCCGTCTGGTCCTCCAAATAACGCGGAATCTCAGCCATCCCGTCAGATCACCTCACTTTCCAGAATAAACATCTCTTCCTGCACACTCGCCACCCGACACGAGAACATGCACTGCTCCCGATTCCAATCAAACGTAAACTGGTCTACTGAATCCGTGCGTGGATCAGCCAGCAACGTCTCCGTCACCATCCGGCTAATCTCACTTTCCATCACTCCCCGGCTGTCACCCTGCCCCACCAGATCCTCCAGCTCCGAACCATAGTTTCTAGAATAGATCACATGTCTGTAACGTGGCGTTTTCACGGCCTTAATGCACCACTGCACCCAGGCTTCGTGTGCACCCGCCGCAGCTACTTTGCCACTCGGGGTCAATACAAAATCCCCTGCATCGTAATCAAATCGCCAGCTCCGTCCAAAGCGTACCTCTTCCGAAGCCGCCCCCGACAGATCGTCCTCATCTCCCCAGACCACGCCCGTTTCCGGGAACAAACTAGGCATGTGCACTCACCACCTTACACAGCACCACAATGTCGTTACCGCCATTCACGCGCATCGCCAGCACACGATCTCCCGCTTTCAGACCTTTGCCAAGAGACAACACCGTTTCTTCCACTTCCTCTTCTTGCAAAAGAAACCGTCCCGTGCCCGTCGTTCCGCCGTTTGCCACGTCAGGTATACCGGAAATCGCGCCAGCAGCCTCGCGCTCCGGCAGTCCAAGCGTGCCCGGCAACTCAGCCACGAGATAATCCTGCACTTCGTGCTTGAAATCATCCAGCTTCACGCCGGATGAGGTCATCGTACCCAGTACCGCGCCCAGCCCGCTCACGGCCTGACGAGAATGTGTACTCATCGCACCCCGCATGACGTCGGCAAAATGCCCATACGGATCATCTTTATTCAAGGTAATACCTCCTTTTCACCAGCTCGGCTGTCCCCAGTTCCAACGTCATCATTCCAGGTCCGGCAGACAGATCACGGCTAACCGACATGACGATTAGCTTCAGTCCTTCTAACAACACTGCGTCCCCAGCGCGGATCGTATTTACATCCGGTGCGGATATCGTAAAGGTCTCCTGAATGCCCGTCAGATGACTTTTCGCCAGTTTTTTCGCGGCGGTTGTCGATTTCACCTGATCGTCCTCTACCAGCTTTTGTAATGTGCCCAGTTCTTCCACACGATCCTGCTCAATCGCAAGCACTTTGGAAGGAACTTCTTTGCCACTCGGTGACTCCGACGCCGCCATGACTTTAACTTTGGTAACCGCCCCTTCGAGCGTACGCATCTGGGTCAGATCAATCAGTCGATCCAGCTCATACACCTTCGCATTACTTCCGACCTTGAAGAGCTGCAACCCACCGGGCGTCATCCGTGGATGGTACATGTCCCCGCCGGACTTTGCCGTTTCTTTCAGATCAGCAAACATCATCGAAAAGATCGTCTGTGACCGATACACGGCTTTGCCCAGCTTTGTCTTGGTTTCCGGCAATGTAGCGTATGGAATCTTCCACTCTTTGGCGTAGGTTTTGAGTCGTTGCGTAGCCGTCTGATCTTTGGGCAGCAGGAACTCATCCTCCGACTTTTCCAGATAAATCATCCGGTCGTACACCGTGAGAGACAGCCGCTTGGTGCCGCTGTTCGAACTTTCCACCTCCCAGATGACCGCAGGATGCAACAGATGAACCATGGATTTTTCGCCAAAAGGAATCCCGCTAATCCGCACCGCCATACCCGGTGAGATTGAAGGCAGACCGGAAGATGCAGACACCGCCAGCCGGATGTTCGCCTGATAGGCGATCTGGTCGAGCGAATCCTTCAGCGTAATCGTCTCAACCAACTTGGTAATATCATATTTATCATCGACAATGACCTTGTAGGTCATGGCATCACCAGCTTTTGCCCCGGCTTGATCCGGTTTGGATCACTGCCAATGATTTTCGTATTGAGCTTGTAAATCTCGTTCCATTTGGAACTATTTCCGAGTTCAAGCTTAGCTATTTTGGACAAAGAATCCCCGGCTTTGACGGTGTACGTCTTGCTACTTTTTTTCAGATCGGTACGTGAACCGGACTTGCTCGCGGCTGCCCCTGAACCCACCTTCTCCACTTTGGAATCCCGCCAGGTTCGCAGGGTCAGGTCGAAATAAATATCTCCCGTCTCCCCGCCGCGAAAGCTCGAATTAAGCGAAACAAGAAATACAGGAACGTTCACTCCGGTTTCGGAGATGATGAAACGCAGTGGCTTTTTGGAGATGAGAAAAGTGTTCAACACATTCATCGCCACGCGTGGATCCAGAAAATATTTTTCATCCATGCAATAGGACGGATCATATCGTTTCGGAAAAAAAGAAGAGAAGGTGATCTCCTTCACCTTCTCCCCTTGTGCAAAATCAAACTCGCCATGCTCCAACATATTGACCGTTTCATATCCCTTAGATCTGGAAATATTAACTTCTTCAGGGTTTACCGGAAATTGAAATGGAGTATTGCCATCCTTCAACGTAAATGACATTTTGTTAGGACCAACTTTATCTTCAAGTACAGACATATCTGCAGCCTCCTTTCTGCTTAGGCCATAATTGTTTTGCGATTTTGCATCGCGCGGCGGAACTCATCAGAGATACGTTGCCCCACCTGATGAGAAACTGCGTCATAATCAATAGCGTTCTCCCGAACGGTCACTTGTACCGTACCCGGTGCAATATTCACAGCAATCTGGTTCGTCGTTTCCGTTTTGAAATCCTTAAGGTAACCTGCCAGACTGCTCATCTGTTCTTCGGAAATACGCACTGTGAGCGGCGAAGCTTTCTCATTGGGTTGACCCGCGTTATTCATTGCTACCGCTTGGGATTGCATCATACTTGTTCCCATAAGACCCGCAGCCGTCGGTGAACCAAAT
Source organism: Paenibacillus amylolyticus (assembly GCF_047302515.1). GTDB lineage: Bacteria > Bacillota > Bacilli > Paenibacillales > Paenibacillaceae > Paenibacillus > Paenibacillus amylolyticus_G. Next base: position 4,503,697 of record NZ_CP168019.1, read on the forward strand.
CGATTGTTCATGTAGGCTTCTGGACCGGTGATCGATAGAACTGCCGGCCTGTATGGAGGCGGCATCTGAGGTGCTATCGGTGGAGGGGGTGGTGTCTGCGTTGCTACAGGTGTTGAGGGTGACGTTATGACCGCTGCGGCTGGGGCGGTCTGCTCTTCCTTTTTAGAACCGAAACCAAAAAAACCTGCAACCCCATTGAACAAATTCGCCGTTTTCTCCGCCACGTAACTCGCTCCCTCAGAAGCAAATTTTGCTACTTTTGAGATATCTTCCGCGTTGTTTTTTAGGAATCCACCTACCTTGTCACCCAGCCAACCGCCTGCCTTTTCACCCAGCCAACCGCCTATTGAACCGCCCAGCATGTTCCCAACCACCGGAATTGGAATTACACTGCCAAGTACGGTACCAATAGCTGTTCCTACTGCATTACCAGCAACCGAACCCACCGCACGAGCACGATCCTCAGGTGGGGCGCTTGCAAGTTCTTTAATATTGTTATACATACGGAGTGGTGCGAACAATTTTCCCGCTCCTTTAACGAGGTTGCCACCAAGCTTGCTTATGATGCCAGACCCACTACTGCCTCCTGCCCCACTTCCGCTTCCACCTCCACCAAAGAGACCTTTTACATCGCCCCACAATCCATCGAATCCACCGATCAAATCGGACCCTGCGGACGAGAAATCATTCACAAACTTTGCCCCACGTTTTGTAACCTTGAACGCCTTTTTCAATTTATTCCCCGGTGTGGCAGGTGTTGTGATTTCTTTCCATAGCTTCTTCCCACTATTTCTTGCATCAAAGACTTTCCCCACACCAGATGAGATTGATTTCCCACGATCAAACATACCTTTCATCTTCTGCAAAAAAGTTTTCGGTTTCTCCTCTTTTCCTCCTGCTGCAATATTAAGAGAATCCAGTTTGGCACTAAGCTTAAGAATTGATATCGTATTCGTATTTAAAGCATCCATCAGTGGCTGAGAATTTACATTAACGGATACTCCTGAGATTTGATGTCTGACTTTAAACTGTACTTTGGCTGTAGCGTGCAACAGCTTAGAACGAATCTGTTTCATTTTCCCAATCAAACCATGGAGTACTGGAGTAGCTTGATCATTAAGACCAATCGTTGGTGTGATTCTCAATCGACTCAAGCGTACAGCGGTACTATAGATACTTTCCAGTCTGCGCCCAGTCATTCTCAGCTCATTGTTTACTTTGATCAGTCCCTGATAGCGAACCCGGTTTAATCGGTCAGTGGATCGCTGGATCTGATCCAGATAACGAAGGGTTGTCCGCATTTCTGCATTAGATTTGGATAGACCTACAATCATTTCTGCCATTTCTTCACCTCCTGCCCTTTTTCGTTATCGATTCATTTGCGAAGTTATCGCTGACATTTCCTCTTCCGAGAACGCAATTAACAGCGAGCGCTCCCCGCGTGGCAAAGACCAGAACTCTCCGGGCCGGAGATGATGACGGACCCACATGTGATACAGGAACGTGGTCATCCCGCCGGAGTGAATCAGTTTTTTAGGTCTTCAATCTCCACACCAAAGCCGGACAGCTCCAGCACTTTATCCCCTACAGCATCCAGTTCACCAGCCAGCAACATACGACGTACTGCCTGTTCGCCACCAGACAGCTTCATACGGCCAGTAATGCGGGTGTCTCCCCAGCCGGACAATTCCAGGCTGCGGACTTTTAATTTCACGGTTGCTTCGGAAATGAGTAGCGCGTTAAATGTTTCGGTATCCACCTTTTCCTCGGTGCGGCCTTTGGTCGTTTTACGAATCGTACAGCGTTCGCGAATGTGGTCCACTTTGGAGGACGTCAGTCCACGCAAGGTCAACAGCAGATCCAGACGCTGAATGCGCACATTCTCCTCTGGCAAACGTTCTGCTGCTTCAAACAACTGATCCAAAATCTGTTCTTCGGACATATTTTCATTCATACTCATCGGGGGTAATCTCCTTCTCATTTCACAAATGGGTTTAACTATGCAAGCTTCCAAGCCTGTAGAGACAACAAAGAGACCGAGATCAGCTCGGCCCGCATTGGTATCCATATGATATGAAGTAACTATGCAATCACGCTTGAGCAAACTAGCTCAATCACGTGCCTATTTCAAAGTTTAGTTCGCTACAATTGGATTCAGCAATTCAAATCCTTCAAATGTAAAGCCCGTTTCCTCCGGTACTTCCTCACCCGCTGTCCAGTTGGCAAGCTGGATTTTGTCCACCATGCAACCTCTCAGCAATACACTCTCATGTCCATATGATTCTGGGTCGTTCAGCTTGGAAATGATCTCGAATTTGGTGAAGCCGCGCTGGATCATATCGGAAGTGACTTTGTAGCCCGTCATCGTGCCTGTTCCTTTTTTCGCGCCGTTTTTGTGCACCTTCCAGTCGTTACCGACCAGGTTCAGCTCACGCTTTTCAATCTCCACACTCGCTTCCAACTTGTTAATGTTCGTCTGCCACACACCATCGATATGCAACTGACCATGGGTACCGAGAATTACTCTTGACGCATCCAACATATATTTTCCTCCTTGGGTTCGTTGAACTAATAAATATTACACGGTATAACTCCGCAGTCAGAACAATCTTCCGATCGCTGTTATCCCCAGATTTTTTTGATTCCTTTTCATAATAAAGGGAAAATCCGGTGGATAAAGGCGAGCGCTTCGCTTCTTCAGATTTTTTCTGCCCTCTCCGTTATCGTGTAAACCATCAGTTCAACGTGTAGTAATTATTCTAGAAAACGGTTCTTTCCTTTCACACAACCTTATTGCACGTAAAATGTACCAAACAACTGCTCCATCACATCCGTCAGCTTCACATTCCATTGCAGGAATACTTGATCTGCTTCCGGTTTGAGAACTGGTGCAGCACCGTAATAAGCCGGGTCGAGAATGACATCATAACCGTCAGCTTCAATCACATTACTCTGTGCGAGCAACGCCAAATAGGCCTTCATGGCACTAATCAGTGCCTGACGACCCTCTTCAGTATTGTTCACTTTACCGATATACGTATCTTCCGCGGAGCGCTGCAAATCCGTGTTGATCGCGTCCAACACACGAATGGAACGGATTTTTTTCCAAGCATTATTCTGTCCAGCGGCCGGAGTTACCAGTGTGTTTACACCGCGAAGTGCTTTCACCTGACGTCCATCATGGAAGAAAATAAATACGCCATTCTGTACTGCCTGCTCCTGTTCTGCACGCGTCCAGCGACGTGTCACATCATCGAACGGAGTAGCTGCATAGGTTGTGGATTGGTTCAGACGTTGTCCGGCGATCAGTCCCGCAACATAGGCGGATGTTTCCGCCGAGCTGTAGAATGCATCTCCAAGGCGAACGCCTGTACCAACATTAATCACACCTTCATGATTGAGCGTAAGCGAACGTGCTGCCGCTTTTTGTGCTGCTGTAGCAGAGGTATCGTCCGCTGCGGAACCGCCAAATACCGCTACCACCGGTTTACCTTCACTACGCACACGTTTCACCCATGCCGCAAAACTCGCAAGCAGGGGTGCATCAGCCGCCTGATCCAAAGCCAAGACGTCGAATTGCTCTCCTTCCAGCGCACCTTGTACAGCAATGTATTCTGCATTGGTCAGGTCATCGTTGCCACTTACGCCACCTTTGAATGCCGCACCCGCAACGGTAGCAACAACGCCAGTACCATCGCCAATCGCCTGAGCCGTTACCCAGACATTTTGTTCATCTGCGTTAATCTCTTTTGCCAGAGAAGCTGCCGTAATATCCGCTGTCAGGAGCGCATACAACATCCGATTACCTTCGAAGAGACGCACTTCATGCTTCGTATTATCAATCACACCTGGCTGGATGGTGACGTAGAATCCATTTGCACGATCCCCCGGATACTTCGCATCCAGTTGCAGCACATTGGCATCACTGCTGTCCTTCAAGGTAAGCGTGGCTACTTTGGCCGCGGCACTTGCTACCCGATAAGCGAGCAACTTCTTCGGCCCACCCAACAGGGCGAGCTTCAAGGACGTATAAACCGTACCGTTGTCCAGCACATTCGACGCATAAATACGTTCAATCGCCGCTTCGCTCCCTACTTCAACAAAAGTCCCCACAGGACCCCAGTTGGCCTTGACTGGCACAACGACGGTTCCCCGCGTACCCGCTTGAATGGCCGAAGATGCTGCCGCCTGAAAATTCATATATAAGCCCGGAAGGACCGGACGATTCGTTTGCTCCCAATTTCCGCCTGCCATTATCCCTTCACCTTCACTTTCATAAATTGGTTAATTCGTTCCTGCGTTTCTTCAATGGAAAACGTCTCTTGCGCCGCTTCGTACAGCGCACCGTACAGCACCTCTGCCTTAACGGCAAAGAGGGCTTCTGCATGATTCATCAATTCTGCCCGTGTATACCGCGGGGCTGTCTGTTTACTTTTTTTCACTGAGCTTGCCATTGCCATCTCACCTCATTTGTTGGACTACTAATTTCGTGAAACGATGATCTTTAAGCTTGATCTATGAATTTTTGATCCTATGAACCTATGAATTTGAAGCTATAATGTTGAAGCTATATCAATCATCTCAAAGCTATAATCTGGAACCACTCTTAAAAGTGCATGTTCAAAAAGATCGGTTTTCAGTACCGAGAAGATGGGATGAAGTTAGAAATGGAGTAGCAGAGCGTAGGGAAAACTACGTGAGCAACTACAATGTTTCCAAAGGAAACATACTTCGTAAGCTTATGCTTATTTCTCTGAATTCCATATTCGATGCTGATGATGCCGTTAGGCATCCTTTGTAATCAAAAGCGGGCTTTTTGAACAACCTCTAATAGAAGGTTCCTCTCGACTAACGTTTACTCCATACCTTTGCTATGGTGAATCTCACGAATGAAAGGTACATTCGTACCCGGACGACGAATCCGCTGTTGCAACGTCAGGCGAATCTGACCATTCAAATACGCATCCGTCTGTAAATCTGCCGTGACTTCATCCACTGTGATATATCGCGTGTTACCTTGGTGCTCTTCGCCACCCGTTTCAGTGATGGCAAGACGAGATTGCACTGCAAGTTGCCGGACCAACCGAGTAACGGTCTGGTGTGTTAACATCGAATGATCGGTGAGCACATGCCCAATCCACTGTTGTCGAACCTCCAATGCCGAAGTGCCCGCCACAGACGTGCTGCATCCGGCCAATCGCCATAACACAGACGGCATCTCATATCCTCCAGGCCAGACATCACCATATACCGACCAGTTCGAACCAAGTTCCGACTGTGTCCAGTCTTGAAGCGCAGCTAACCACGCGTCCCCTGTTTCAGCGAGGACAACTCCCGAGTCTTCGGGAATATACACTCCGAACCGCAGACTGCGCGTAAACATTCCAGACCCTGCATCCACCCGGTCACTATCTGAAGAACCCAAATAGATGCAAGTGAAGGCCTCACCTGCTTCATCCACCAGTCTTACCTGGTGCAACCCTTCGATTAGAAGGGCTGACCAAGCTTCCACCTGTTCAGCGCCACCATCTTCCGGACGAGCGTATGGGGAGATTTTGATGATCCGTCGGTATCCCGCCCAGGCAGACTTCGGCACTTCTTCGGCAAACGCAACCACGGCACAAGGCCCGGCCAACACTTCTCCTGACGCAGGTACATCTAGCACACGATCGTTCCAATCTGGAACAAGTACCGCAAGCTTCTGTTTCAGCGTTTTTTTAATGAACTTACTCATTTTACTGGTGCTCATGGCAGTGCTAATCTCATTTCTCATAGACACATTCATTTCGCCCCCTTTGGCTGCAAGTTTGAGATCTGCCCACACCGTGCAGCGACAATGCAGCAGCAGTAGACTCCCCCTTTTAACTCAGAGTCGTATTCCGACCGAACCAGTACCGGGACTAATTCACCGCATCAAAAAGACCGGCCACCTGGCCGGTCTGTACATTAGCGTATGTGCTTTCGGTGCGTCCCTTGTTATTGATCCGATAATACAATCTTACACCCTTTCATTCCTAGCGCGGATGGTGTTCCGTACGACTTCGGTTCGATTAAGGGAGACGTTCGGGTGGAAAAAAGACGATTCTGGAATCATCATTTTAAAGAATACCTAAGTAAGCTTTAAGATCAAATAATTGATAAATTTATCCAAATATATTAATATTTTATTATCAAATTCATTGTCTCTTACGTAAAAGAAGGAGAAATACCTATGAGTAAAACATTCAAGATCACTTCACTTGTCATCTTAGCATTTATACTCGGGATATCCTGCTGGGCTTACTTCGCACTGCTTGGTAATCCGCTCAAGAAAAATGATGCTGAACAACAGGTAACCACTTACCTGATTGAACAGAAAGGTTACTCACCCGAACAGCTTATCAAAGTACAAGGTACTTACTCCTCAAAAAGTTCTGAAGCACCTTACGGTGCCTCAGTAACATTCGCGGATGAACTCGAAGCGAAGTACCAATATATCATTTTTAACAACGGCAAGATTAAGCAGTACAGTCATACCAGTGATGATCCCAAACATGAGGAGCCCATGGTGAGATAACAGTTTAGTTCAGCGTAACCTGCGGGTTCAACGTAATCTCAAATGCACGGCCCCAGATGAAATCGGGATTCCCATATTCCAGCAGCGCATTGCTATACGTCGCATAGGACAATTCCTCATCACAGATCTGCTTAATCGCCACATTGCCTGTCTGGAAGGCTGTTTTATTCGCAAGTGCCGTTGTGTAAGTTTGCATCAAATCACGGAGCAATGTTTGCAAATGAACATAGTCTTCCTCTGAGTTGAACAGCAACATATTTTGATCCGAAAGTGTAGCCACGTTGGTATACAACGCATGTGCTCGGGAATACGTGCGGATGTCCGCAATCGCTACCGCTTTGTAGTAATAATCCTTCAGGAAACGCTTAAACAACAGCGAGCCATGCGCATTCATAGCATCTCGCAACTTATGCTCATGCTTCTCTGTTGTGATCAATGCGTACCTCGACTGCCCCATACCTACAGCAATACCGATCTTGTTACCTGGTGTATTCCATGCACTATAACCCAGAACCCGTCCGGTATATGGACTGTTGAGCAATGCTTCGGCAACATCAACATTGGCTGGTCCTTTACCCACAAAATCAATCAATACCGAAGGCAGACCTTGCTCACTATTCAGCGTCAATCGCTCCAACGCAGCCTGCACCTGATCCAGAGCCGTAATGGCAATAATCTCAATGTCGATGCTTGTGTTCTCTCCAGAATTTCCCGGATGACCCTTGGTCATACGATCCAGTTCGGAGGTCATGTCAAACGGGACAACTTGATCGGCTGCTACAGCCACTAGCTGTTCATTTTCCAAGCCAGCACCCGCATCCGTCACCACCTCCGGTTCAGGATATGCCGAATCCGCTACAAGCACACCACCTACAATATCCACATGACGAACCACATTCTCGTGTACATCCATGTATTCATACGTGTTAATGATGGAGTTTCCGTGAGGACCAAAATATTTCACTGCGTAACGTGTCCTCGCCCCGCCTCGGAACAACTGGTTAGCCATGCGAGCAACCAAAGCGTGCCCCAGACCATCCGCATCCGGCAAGACGATAGCACGATCCGGATTTTGTCCATTGGTTCCACCCAGCCATTCATTGATCCGCGCTTCTACATATTTGATTTCATTGATCTGAACACCCTGCGTGTTAGCATCGTCGACTCCAACTGCAAGGAAATCGATATAACCTGTGCGAGCCAGCTGATCCAGAATGTACAGATTTGTTTTGAATTTATGCTGTCTTGTATTGTAATACTGTTCTTTATCAAAATAGGTCGTTGTCCCATATTCCACTCCATCCGGGGACAGGTTATAACCTTCGATAATATCCTCAAACTCAGTGTATGTCTGACGTGGCTGCTGCATCAATGCACGGGACTCATTATATGCATCAAGCGCCAAGCCATCTGCAAACGAGGTTGTAGCCAAACGCATGATGGTGTCCATTACAAATACGGGTTTGCGTGGATATTTCTGCTTGATCACGCGAATCACATCCAACAAACGCGTAGTCTCATCATCGTATTCTGGATAGGCGCCTCCTCCATCTTCACGGAGTTGACGACTGCCAATCAGACCGCCATAAGCGAGCATATCGGATGAGATAATGAATCCGTCGACCTTGGCAGCATGTTTCAGAATAAAGTCGTGAATCTTGGACGGTTTGCCATAAACCGGCGTGGAGGTGCCGAGCAGCGTTGTGCCATCTACGGTTTTCTCCGAGTCCAGACGATTCTTAATATCACTCAGGTTCGGTGTAACGATATGGATACCGGCTGCTTTCCCTTGCACAATCACATCATCCAGATTCGCTGGACGATCATCCAGTGGAACATACAATACTGTTTTCATATCACGTAGCCTCCTGTTATCTATATAAGTTGAACTACAGAATATTTACACTTGCCACTTCGATGACAGAACAACCTTCCGATCGCTGTTATCCCCGGATTTTCTTGATCCACTTATATAAAGGTAGAAATCCGTGGATAAAGGCGCAGTGTATGCTTACGAAGTAGCTTTCTTGCAGAAAGCTTTTAGCTCCGCTTCTTCAGGTTATTTCTGTCCTCTTCGTTCTCGTGTAAATCGTTAGTTCAACTTATATATCTAGTCTTTAATACCCGATCAGGGCAAGGATGCAATCACCGAATTAAAAAACCGGCACCCTGGCCGGCTGTACGTTAGCGTATGAGCTGTCGGTGTGTCTTCCTTGCTGCTGATCCGATAATACCATTTTACCGCCTTTCCCCACTCGTGCTGATGGTAATCGGGATGAATTACGCCTGAATGTAGTCGTGTCCGGGGCGGACAATTGTCGGTTTTAATCTGGATAAAACTAATGTGTGCATTTCAATTCAAGCGAGCTATACGATGATGGATTTTAGAATGATGGGTGGCAGTGTCCAAAAAGCTTGAAGTCCCAGCCCGCTAATTCCGGCGAATGGATAGATGATTTTCTAAAGAACACAGGACGTCTTATTTGGCATTCAGGTCCTCTTTTTAAATGATAAGGAACATCAGACACGTTATTTCCTAAATGCCCTGACAAAACCGCCGAAAACAGCTGTTTATTCTAATATAGCGTGTATCAGGTTCCTCAGATTTCTGTAGACGCTTCAAATCCTAGAATAAGACGCCTCCGATTCGTTAGCTCTCACGCCTCTAGGCTTTGCTCCAGTAGCTTGGAATATTAACGCTAGGACACCAAAAAGCACCTGCCAGCTTTGGCAAGTGCTCTTCATTTTGATTCTATATCGTTGGTTCCATATCCTTCGTTTTATATCGTTTGTTCCATATTGTTGGCTACATCTCACGCGATGATATAACGAAAGTTCTCCCACGTTTCCGGTACGGGCTCCCCGTTCTTGGCATGATGATAGAAGCTGAACGGAAATTTAAATACATGACCTCCGTACCAGTCACGAGAGCGTCTATCGGTGAGCCAGTATTCCAGTTCATGAGGGAGCGCCACTGATCGTTCCGCCCGTTCTAGTGGCAGCAGGTCTACGGGTGATTGCAATGTCGGCATCTCCTGTTCAATATCCACATCTCGGCTTAAGCGTAATGCCTTCACCATGGTAAGGAAAGGCGGAATGCCTTTGTGGAATAATGCCGGATAACCCAGTTCATATAATATGTTAAGCGCATGTCCGTAGGTGAGCATATGACCAATCAGGTCATGATGCGCCTCCGCGTGATAGATAGTCTGGAAAGCCCCAAGTTCATCCAGAATCAAACGTGACAACTGAACTGGATCCTCAATCTCGGGGAAACCATCGCTTTTTTCAAGCTTAAGACTGCGAATTTCTTTCATCGTTGTGTTCATCCAGGATCTTCCCGGGATGGTTCGATCGAATGAATCGATCAGTTCAACCAGCCGACCAATATCCTCCGTAGTGCCCCATCCATCCAGTTCACGAATGGCTTTCAGACTGATTGCCCCGTAGATGGCCTGGTGTCCAACCCAGTGCAGTTCTCCAATCGTTCGATCCAATGCGTCCGTAATACACGCTTCGGCATTTTCCCTGGGCATCATCTCACCAATCGGAGAAGTCTGACCAGGGCTGATTCCATGCTGGCGAAGCATGGCTTTTGCTTCGGCGGTAACACTGCCGGCGGCGAGGGCAGTGAGACGATTTTCCCGCAACCAAAAATATGCCGCAATCGCACCCGCCCCATAATGGGCGTGCCACAGATCTCCTGTACGTTCCCGACTGGAAACGATAATCGCTAGTCCTTCTTCCAACAAACGTCGATCCAAGCTTGCCACCACCCTTCATCATCTGTAAGCCTGACAGAACAACCTTCCAATCACTGTTATCCCCAGATTTTTTTTCGATCCCCTTTCCTAAGGGAAAATCCGGTGATAAATGTGAGATTATGCTTACGAAGTAGCTTTCTTTCAGAAAGCTTTCAGCTTCGCTTTTTCAGGTTTTTTCTGTCCTCTCCGTTATTGTGTAATTTAGTTCAACTTATATATCCTAATTAATAAATAAAGCGTTTACTTCTATAACATGATGGAAATGCTCCACATATGCCCGTTTTGCCCCGGAATACAAACTTTAGCCAATTCGAAGCTTGCCCACGCCATGGATGGATACTTCCAGCGGATAGATCTCTGCTTTTTGCGTAGAGAAAAACCACGTCCGATCCTTCTTCACCACAATAAATAGTCCATGTACATCTCCTACAGGAGCAAAAGTTTCACTAACCTCACCCCAGCGAGTGAGTCCAATCTGTTGAAGCTCATTCACCACAGACAGAACATCATCCGTCACTAGGCCAATCTCACACACCTGTAATATATCTTGAGTCGAGAAGTCATGGTCACTCTCGTTCTGAATACGATGATGAGCAATCAGCTCAATAATATTGCCTGCCGGATCTTCAAAATAGAGAGAATGAGAGTTCCAGTTAGTAGAGTACGTCTCATCCCGATCTCCTTCTCTGCTTAAAACAACACGTGATGCAGCCCACTGCTTCGCTTGCTTGAACCGATTCGTTGGAATCGACCAGGCCACATGATAAAAGGGCTCACGACCTGTTTCACACGGTTTGAAAATCATCTTTGTCCCTCCAACCTCTAGGTTGAAGGCCTGATCTGTCGCATTGGACACCTCCATTCCCAACGTATCACGATAAAAATGCTTGAGGTCCTCCAGCCGTGTTGTATATAACTGTAATTCTTCAATCATCATACGGTCTTCTCCTGCATCTCCTCCCACTGACTCCACGGCACCATGCCGAGTTCAGGCTTCGCTTCATCCGGGAGCATGGCGATCAATTCAAGCAAATGACCATCCGGATCGTTAAAATATACAGATACCGCAGGCATCCAGCCGAAGACGTACAGTTCACCGATATCATCATTCAGGAAGTTCTGTGTCTTGATCCCTTTGTTCTCCAAGTGAGCCACGGCATGTTTCATATCCTCCAGAGATACATGAAAAGCAAAGTGCTGACGCTGCACCTCGGAAGGTTCCTTTTGCCACAATCCCAGCATGGCATTGCCTTTTCCACCAATCCAGTAGAAGGAGTTCCCGCGTTCTTTCTGCCCATAGGCATGGGGTAAACCCAGGACCGTTTCATAGAAATGATGGGATCTCTCCAGATCCGTCACGTTTAGATGTGTTTCAAATATGCCTTTAATCATAATGCTCAACCTCTTTTCCTTTTCCCATTTTATCTTCCTTGGTTCTCAACTCATGGATGAATTCCGCGCATTCGTTAACGTCTGGGCCAGATTTAAAAACGATCCAATGACCCGCTGCACCCGGTCCTCTATATCCTGACTGCCTTCGTACTCCTCATATCCGTCAAATGTCGCTTCGAATCGTCTGCGCTGCGCACCCCCAATGGATATCCACTCTTGGGCATTGATACCATGCAGATTGCGAACAATCGCTTGCAGTTGTAAAAGCGAACTTACTCCCACCGCTCCGCCAGAGGAGCTGATGGACAGGACGGGCTTGCCGCTGAAATGAGCCTGACTCAGGTGATCCAGCGCATTTTTGAGCACACCACTTATACTGCCATGATACTCTGGTGTAGACAGGATGATCGCATCAGCCGCGAGCATACGTGTATTCAGGTCTGCCAGATGTTCATGATCCGCTTGTTTTTCATCTGGTGCATAGAATGGAAGTGGTGTCTGATACAGATCAAACAGGCTGGCCTGATGTCCCTGACCTCGAATAATCTCCACAGCATACTCTCCCAGACGTGTACTGGTTGCATTGTTCCGATTACTGCCTGCCAAAATAACGATATTCATAAAGTCACTCTCCTTGGTTTTCAAATAATTTAAACTCTCATGTTTCAACCGATCTGTTATTTCTACTCTTATCTTACCTTTCTTTTGCATCCAAATCGTCAGCAGATAGACTTAACTTGAAATACCAAAAAACTCAACCTTTAGGTTGAGTTTATACGACTTAAGTATGAACATATGTCGGAATTGGTCAGATGACCCAGCCATTTCTTACGGCATGAAGAGCCGCTTGTGTCCGATCCGCCAGTCCCAGTTTGTCGAGCAGATGACTGACATGTGTTTTGACCGTTTTTTCGGTGATGACCAATTGAACTGCAATTTCCTTGTTGCTCAATCCTTGAGCAATCAGCCCCAAAACCTCTTGTTCACGGCGAGTGAGCATATCCAGACCACCTAGGGATGCTTCAGTGGATTTCTTCGTCTGCTTAAGCTCTTGGAATTGACTGTCTGTTGACCGATCTGTCTGTATATGCTGTGGTTGGTGTTCATTTATAGACCAATCGGATGAAGCCATCACATGCATCAATTGACCTGCTGCGGCGGGATGCAATTCTACCTGACCTGCATACACATTGCGAATGGCTACAGCCAGATCCTCCGGTTCAATATCCTTGAGCAGATATCCTTTAACTCCTGCACGCACAGCAGGAACGACATGATCCTGATCGGAAAACGATGTGAGCACAATGATTCGCGTTGCTGGCAATAACGTGCGCAGCCGTCTTGCTGTTTCAATTCCGTCCATGACCGGCATATGCAGATCCATTAGTACCACGTCAGGTTTTAACGCTTCCGCCTGAGCCAGTGCTTCCTGTCCGTTCGATGCTTCGCCCACAACCTTCATGTCTTGCTGTGTCGTCAAAAAAACGTGCAGCCCCCGTCTCACCATCGCATGATCATCTGCGAGCAAAATCGTAATCGGCATCTCTTCTTCCCCCTGACTTTATACAGATTCGAACGGAAGTGGAATGACTGCCGTTACTGTCGTTCCCTTGCGGGAAGAACTCACTATTTCTAAGCTGCCTCCGAGCGATTGAGCCCGTTCCTTCATAATGGACAGGCCAAGGGAGCTTCCAGACGACGCTTTTGGCCTGTTCGCACCACCTTTTCCCTGATCTGTGACGGTGAACACCACTTCATGATTACTTAACTTGAGGGTGACCTCAGCAGAAGGAACATCCGCGTGTTTCCGTACATTATTCAGCGCTTCCTGTCCGATTCGCCACAATGCTTCTTCTATTTTACGTGGTAAAGACCGCATTCCCGTCCGATTCATCACCACTTGAAGACCCTGGCTGGTGCCATATTCCTGTAGCGCATGGAGCAGCCCTGCTTCCAGTCCCGCGGGACGGAGCTGCATAATCAATGCGCGCATTTCCTTGAGAGCCTCCTGAGACAAAGCCCGAATATCCTTCATCGCTTCCGCTGCTGGGTGCAACTGCTCGGAGCCGGATAACATACTTTCCGCGCCTTTAGCAGTTAACGATAGTGAAAATAAAATCTGATTAACCGAATCATGCAGATCGCGAGCCAACCGGTTTCTCTCTTCCATTCGTGCAAGTTCGCGGCGATTCTCCGCCAGCTTCAGACTCTCCCATGAGGCCGCAATATGTTCGGCCAATGCCTCCAGCACTTCACGGTCTGCCTGCGCAGGACCTGATGTTCCTATTCCGATCACCAGAATTCCCGTTTCCCCTGGCGTATGGTACGGAAGTGGAGCAGCAATTCCCGAGGCAATGGAATTCGTAGTCTGGTCAGGCTTGCACAGGGTAAATATCTCAGCGATCTCTGTCCCAGACAGAGATGTTACACGATGACTATTGATTACATGGTTTATGTGGCTCGTCACTTCGGAAGATAACGGAGTACTTGATAACGTTCGAACCGTATCATTTGCATAGGCTGCCTGCAAAACGAACATTCCGCTTTTCTGCTGAATGATTGTAGCAAAAGGCCAATCATAATGCTGCCCAAGCAGCTGTACAACTTTTAAACAAAAAGCATCCGAATTGCTGCACTCGTTCACTGCAAGACCCAAAGCCGTGCTGAACTCTCCCAGCTTGGCATACAGATCAGCTCGTCGCTGCTCCGCACGATACAATCTCATCCGTTCTACCGCACTACCAATCTGGTACGCCACGCCCTGTAAAAGTGCCAGTTCACTGTCGCTGAAATGTTCCTTGGCTGGCGCAGCCACGTTGAGCAGGCCGAGCATCTTCTCACCTGACCTTAACGGAACGGTTGCATGGTGGGTAATATCATGAGTATCTCCCCATCGGAATTCCACCGCATCCTCCAGCCGTTTACAGTTAATGATGTTGACCGCATGATTGAGCTGACCGTCCTTGAAGCGGTTCACACACCAGCAGGTACCCGTTCGCATGGGCTCTTTATCTTCACGCAGTAATGCCGGTGGCAGATTGTAATCCGAAACACAGGTATAGTCTCCACGTTCATTAATCAGAAACATCCAGCCTGCCGTTAATCCGGTCAACTCCAGTAATTTGCCGACCACGGTATCCAGCATTAAGTTCAGATCATTGGACGTATTGAGCGTTTCCGCGATTGTCTTCAACGTGACCATTTCCTGCATTCCGACTTCTTCCGACATGGCAGACTTCTCTCCTTTGGGTAGGGCGAGTCTGGAAACTCCGAAGGAGGCAGATTTTGCCGAATTTTCGTTCCAAGCAAGGAAATTTTTCGCAGGGCGTGCCGGGGCACGTCAAGGAAAAGTGACGCAGCAGGGGGCGAAAAGGCGGTAAAAGATGCACTTCAGCGAGTTTTCAGACACGACCTAATGCCAACTGTGGTTTGTTCAACTATTGTAACCAATCCACCTTGGATATTAAAGGATCAACTTCTTCAATCGCTCACTCAGCCCAGCTTCTGTCGCTCTTTGCGGGACACAGACAAAGGCTCCATATTAATCAGACCTCGATCTGACAGAGCCAACGCCATTTTGTAGAAAGCACGTGTACGAATCTTCGTATACGTATCCTTGCTGACAGGTGGATCAAACACATGGTTATACACTTTATAATCAAACACATCATCGTCTTTCAGATATCGTTCACAGACGAGTACACGTTCCTTTTCACTCAGCCGGGACACAACAAAATCAATCGTATCGCAGTATGCCTGACGCGCGCGCTGCACGTCCACATTGTAGATTGCCGTTCTCGCCGTGGAATCCCCCGTCACATTGGTTGCACCGTGGAAACGCTCGGCATAACTTGCCGTCACCATAACCTCTCGTTCTTCAAATGCAATCGTTTTATAGATTCGGTATTTTTCCAGCGCAGCTTCAACAGCTGTTTGCGTTTTGCGTCGGTCCAATTCGGGCAGCATCAATTCCATATTTATCTTCCTCCTTTAGTATTCTTTATAAAATAAATTTCTAATAGTTTCGCATGATCACTCCGATGACAGAACAACCTTGTTAAACATGCAACCACTTCATCTTTAACACTTTCATTTCTCAACTCATATCACTCATTCAATGGTTCACATGAAATTGTTTTGCAATCGTAAACGATGACAAAACGCTCTTATTCATAGAGTTGTCCAGTTTCCTAAAAAAGTAACGACATTTTTTTCAATTTCCCCCTGTTGCCTTTTGGAATCACTCCAAACCGCTATAATCCGGGGAATTCCACTTTTCAGAAGGTGATTACAAAACACACGCTCTGCCTCAACTTTACATTTTGTTCGTATAGTGTTCGTATTTCTATTTGAGGATACCACTTTCTGGAGATCGGAGTAAACCTTCATTTTGGTTCATTTTGACGATAAAATAAAACCTTCGCTCTCATTTCCTATGCCTTTTGGCATAATTGTTTCATATCTCTTTACCTAATGGTATATATACGGTATAGTACTGTTTAATTAATGAACTTCCGTATAAGTCATTTGATTTTTATAAAGAAGCTACCGAGATTTTTAGGGAAGGGACTTAGGTGTGTATCACGCGCATACGCAGTGAAGGAGACGGAATCGATTCTGAAGAAGCGAAGCGTTCGCCTTTATCCCCGGATTTCTCCCTTTAGAGAGGGAAATAGGAAATCTGGGGATAACAGCGATCAAAAGAACGATCCGAATCCGAAACGGGCATTGAACGCACACCTACCTCCCCCATCCAACTGTCTTCTTTATAACTCAAGCACTTGTACGAATCGAAGGAGTTGGCATAATTGTGGAGCACGCTTTTGGTCCTTATATGAAACAACTGCGCGAGCAACAGGGATACAGCATCAATCAGCTCGCCGAAGCAGCCGGAATAAGCAACTCACAGATATCACGTATTGAGAACGGGGTCCGGGGTGTACCGAAACCAGCGACCATCCGCAAGATTTCAGATGCACTCTCGGTGCCTTATACAGAGATGATGAAGCAAGCCGGTTATATTGAACCAGGGAGTGCTGCTGAACTTCAGGACGTACCGGGATGGGCTACATACAAAGACCGTCGTGATTTCAAAAAGATGCTGGAGGACGATGATGATCTGATGTTTGACGGCATTCCACTCGATGAAGAGGACAAGAAACGAATCAAGGATGTGCTGACAGGTCTGTTCTGGGAAGCCAAACAGATGAACAAACGCAAAAAGACAGACGAATCGGACAATCGCCCATGAGGCACGACCCACTGAATTTAATGAGGCAGCAGGTGAGATCATATGGATGACATCGTAACAAAGCTGATTCGAAAACACCGGACCAACTGCCCGTTCAGCATTGCCCGCGCGGTTGGAATACAGATTCGTTTCACCAATTTGGGGAAGTCCACCAAGGGAATGTACTTTTGTAAGCTCCGGCGCAGGTTTATCGTCATACACAATGATTTGCCGCCGGAGTGGCAACGGTTCGTGTGCGCCCATGAGCTTGGACACGACCGACTTCATAAAGGGATTAATCGATTCTTTCTGGAGGAACATTCCTATTTTGCTCCAGGCAAGCTGGAAAGACAGGCTAACCGTTTTGCCATTCAATTGCTGACCTCCGGAGTGATGCCTGAACCGGATGAATCTTTGGAGAAATTTTGTTTGCGTACCGGACTGCCGCGTGAAGCGCAGCATTTTTTTTACACTCTTTAAGAACATACGTTCTTTCCGAAGATTATATTTTCCATCAGCAGATTTACATGTCACTTTCAGGTTACTTATTTTTACGTAATTCGCGAGATTTCCTAATAATAGTCTGTTAAAATACTATTTGAGCTGTGTAAACGCTCAAGTAGATTATTATTTTGGGAGGTTTCGGAATCATATGAAAATCTGGAAGAATTACGTTTCACTTCTGCTAACGGTCTGTTTGCTGTTTGGCAGTGTAGGTATTGCCGCAGCTGCAACGGACACCACTCCGGGCACAGGTAAACACATTACCATTCTACATACGAATGATACGCATGCCCGTGCAGTTGAGTCTTCACCTGCTATGGGTTTTGCCAAAGTAGCTGGAATCGCTGACAAATATCGTAGCGAAAACCCGAACACACTCTTGCTTGATGCTGGAGATGCTGTGCATGGTACAACATTTGCCACTCTTGTGAATGGTGAGAGCATCGTGAAAGTCATGAATGAAATGGGATACCAAGCCATCGTACCGGGTAACCACGAATTCAACTACGGTTCAGATCGCCTGATCGAACTGGCAGACATGATGAACTTCCCCATGCTGAGTGCCAACGTGAAGAAAAAAGACGGAACACGTCTCTTCGATCCTTACCTCATTAAAGAGGTGGATGGCGTTAAAATTGGTATCATCGCTTTGACTACACCGGAAACGTTGTACAAAACGAATCCAAAAAACGTAGAAGGTCTTGATATTACAGATCCATCTGCAGAAGCCAAAGTTCTGGTAAACGAAATCCGCAGCAAAGTAGATGTTGTTGTGGTATTGGGACACCTTGGACAAGACGCGTCCAGCACGGATACTAGCTTTAAAGTTGTTAAAGAAGTTCCTGGCATCGACGTATTCATCGATGGTCACAGCCACACTGTACTGCAAGATGGCCTTGTATCCGATAACGGAACATTGATTGCAAGCGCAGGAGAATACACCAACTATGTAGGTGTCATCGATCTATGGGTAGATGGTGGTAAAGTAACAAAGAAACAAGCAACATTAATTGATGAAACGGAAGCAAAAGACATCAAACCAAATGAGAAAGTCGCGACTCTCGTGAACTCCATTCAAAAAGAACAAGAACCTATTTTGAAAGAAGAAGTAGCCAATACAGCTATTCTGCTGGATGGTAAACGTGAACAGGTACGTGCAGGTGAAACTAACCTGGGTGACCTGCTTGCAGATGCCATTCGTGATGTCAGCAAAGCCGATATTGCACTGACTAACGGTGGTGGTATCCGTGCTTCCATCGAAAAAGGGATCGTAACCAAAGGTGATATCATCACAGTGCTTCCTTTTGGTAACCAAGTAGTAACCCTTGAAGTGAAAGGGTCCGATATTCTGGCAGCCCTTGAAGTCGGTGTAGCTTCCTACCCTGAACCAAGCGGTGGATTCCCGCAAGTATCTGGTATCAAGTTCAAAATCGACACTTCCGCTGCAGAAGGTAGCCTCGTACATTCCGTAACTGTTGGCGATAAAGCCCTTGATCCGGAAGCAACGTATACACTGGCAACGAATGATTTCACAGCTGTTGGTGGTGACGAATACACCATGTTTGCGAAATATCCAACTACGGGTATGTATGGCGCGCTGGACGAAGCGTTGATCAATTACATGCAGAAGCTTGGCGCTGTAGACATCAAAACAGATGGTCGGATCAGTGAAGCGGTAAAACCTGCAGTAGAGCCGGAAACTCCGGCAACAGAAACACCAGCTCCAACCAAGCCAAAACCAGAAACACCAAAACCGGAAAAACCGTCTAAACCAACACCAAGCAAACCAGCTCCAGCCAAACTGCATGTTGTGAAATCCGGAGATTCCCTGTACTCTATCTCCAAACAATACGGCACTACTTGGCAGGCATTGCAAAAGCTGAACAATATCAAAAATCCACACTGGATTTATCCAGGTCAACAATTGAAATTGCCTGCAGCTTCTTAAGCTCAGCAAAGCAAAGTGCATATAGTCATGATCGCTTATAAGGCGCAACAACATAACGAATCTATCTTGTCATAACCAAAAGGGTGTTCCCAAAGCCAGATTACTGGTTAAGGGGACACCCTTTTGTATCTCCGTTCTTTAACATCAATCCACATCAGATACTTGAACATTTCCTGTGGACATATCCTGCTGATCCTGACAATCATCTGAGGCAAAAATAAACCCCAGCCAGGCCTTTACGGACCAACTTCATCATGTACCTTCCACACCGAACTATATAAAAACTCTCCGGAATTACCGTTTTCATGCGGTTATTGTACTTTTATTTCGACATCTCTATCTTCTCAAAATTGCATACTTGCACATAGATCCGCCTGCGTATGATCATCTTCAAATCCTTAATCATAAAATCATTTGTATACTAAATACGTATGTCCAAATATAGTTATTTCGTATGATATCACTCATAAAATCCTACCAAATTGCATGCCTATAGCCCTCTTTTTCATGCTCACATTGGAATCTCAGCAATCAAAATCATCTACCGCATCATATTCGGTACTATTATATGAACTCATATAATTAGCGAATCCCTTAGGAAGTGAGCTGTTCCTTCACGTAACGCACAGCCTCCTGTGCAGTCAACCCGATTCGTTTCGATTCACCTGATGCTGCAAGTGCGTGTGATCCCAGTTCGACCTGTCCTTCGGCTGCTCCTCGGCCAATAACGATCTGCACAGGCAATCCGATCAGCTCCGCATCCTTGAATTTCACACCCGGACGTTCATCCCGGTCATCAACCAGTACAGAGTAACCGCCATCGATCAATTGTTGTTCCAGTTCAAGGGTAAGCTGGCGTTGCTGCTCATCCTTCCAACTTACTGTAATCAGATGCACATCATATGGCGCCACAGCGGCCGGCCAACGAATGCCATCATCTCCTGCATACTGCTCAGCTATAGCGGCCATCAGGCGGGATACGCCAATGCCGTAACATCCCATGACTGGCGCACACTGGCGACCATTACGATCCAGGAATGAAGCGCCCATGGCATCACTATATTTCGTCCCCAATTTGAAAATATGTCCAACCTCAATACCTTTGGTAAACACAAGTGGAGATCCACATGTTGGACAAGCATCCCCTTCCGCAGCAAAGCGGATTCGTTCTACTCGCTCCAATGCAAAATCAATGCCTGGGCGTACACCGGAAACATGCACATCCACCTCATTGGCTCCTGTAATTGCACTCTTCATCACTGCCACGTCAGCGTCCACCACCATCGGCAGATTTAGTCCAATCGGACCCAGGAATCCTACCTTCAGATTTGGATGTGCCGCAATGACTGCATCGTCTGCAAGGATCAGTTCCTCTGCCCCCAACACCTGTTTCAATGCGATGTCATTCAATTCATGATCTCCACGCACAAGGGCAGCGACGAGCTGACCATCCGCCACATAAAGCAGCGTTTTGATCATATGTTCAGCACCTTTGCCCACAAAAACAGTTAACTCTGCGATCGTACGAACGCCAGGTGTGGAGATGCGTACTACCTTTTCCGCTCCTGAATGTTCATCCGTTTGAAGCGCGGAGTCTGCACTCGCAGAGTCGGCTGGAACTTCCAAACTTCCTTCTTTTTTCTCAATATCTCCAGAAGTCTGATAATCAGCTTTCTCCAGATTTGCAGCATATCCACAATGTTTGCAGGTTACAATCGTATCCTCACCCACGTCAGCTAGAGCCATGAACTCGTGTGTTTCCCCTTGACCGCCAATCGTTCCTGCGTCCGCCTCAACACGGATATAGTCCAGACCACAACGCTCCAGAATGCGACTATACGCCGTGTTCATCGCCTGATAAGTACGATCAAGCTCTTCCCAGTCTGAAGCAAAAGAGTACGCATCCTTCATGATGAACTCACGTCCACGTAGCAATCCAAATCGAGGACGGCGTTCATCCCGGAACTTGGTTCCGATCTGGTACAGGGTGAATGGCAGCTTACGATACGAACTCACCTCGTCCCGCGCTAAAGCGGTTACGACTTCCTCATGTGTTGGTCCAAGAGCAAATTCCCGTGCATGACGATCCTTCAGACGCATCAATTCGGGACCATACTGTGTGTATCTTCCGGATTCTTCCCACAACTCCGCAGGCTGCATAATCGGCAGCAACACTTCCTGACATCCAGCACGATCCATCTCTTCACGAACGATCCGTTCAACATTTAACAATATACGCCGTCCGAGGGGCAGATAACTGTAAATTCCCGCAGCAAGTTGGCGAATCATACCGGAACGCAGTAACCAGCGATGTCCCGCTGCATCTGCCTCCGCTGGCGCTTCACGTAAGGTTGGGACAAGCATTTCACTTTGACGCATCATAACACACTCCTAATCTTCCTTTTTGTTATCAAATACGGCGCATAAACAGCAAAAAGACACATCCGTCAAGGGACGAATGTGTCGTGGTACCACCCTTATTTAACTGCAAATTAATCCGTTCGCAACCTATGCGATCTGTAACATGCAGTCCTACGGGGCATAACGGGCCCTGCCGGCGGAGGTTGCAACCCTGTATGGGCATTCTCTTCCGCAGCTCGCGAGGTAGGAATTTATGAAGCAGCTACAGGAACCTTGCACCACACTGTTCCCTCTCTGTTGAAGCTGGCTTGCACAATCATGTCCTCGTTATAACGCTGTTATCATTTTTGACCACATTAGTTCATTTACAAGTAATTGTCAACCAATTAGTCGAATACATCTCCAGAATAATACTCTACTACATCACGAATGAGCATAAACGCATCCCCATTGGTAAGATTGTTCTTGTCAGCAATGCCAGCAAGCGTGTCGTCACTTATAAAGTTTTGCGTTTGTAATTGAGCAAGTGCCTGTTCAAGTGATGTTTCCGTTTCTGAAGATCCCATTGCCAGACATAACATATACGCAGCCTGATCCAACGTTAAAGGTAGGGTTACGGCATTCTCCATATTTGCTAGAGCTTGGTCGGCACTGCCTGTGTAGGCTTCTGGAAACATCGCTTGCATTCTTTTCAATTTACTTAAAAATCGTTCTGGATTCATTCCTTTATCCAGTTCCCAACCATCGTTATTATAATTGCCTGAAGTCATATACATACTCGCTGCAGCCAATAATCCCCTGTAATCCTTATGCTCCATATAATCAGGCTGCTCGAAACGATGTACTTTCAGATCCATCCCCTGATTCTCCAGCATCTTACGTAGTTCAGATGCTCGCTCTTCGGAAGTTGAGAGTTCGCGGAAGGACTCCTTATGGATATATGCCAGCTTGACCGCCGCTCCTGCTGCTTCTCCCTCTGCCATTCCCATTGGGACAACTCTTGCACTACCGTGTGGGATTGTATCAAAACTTGCTGCACGTCCAACGACGAGCAAACCATCAACCTTTAGCGGTACAAGCGAGCGAAAAGGTACACCATATTGAATCGGACTCAACATAATCGTGCCGGGATTTCCAACACTCGTGCTCTGAATATCAATATCGTATGAGCCGTATCCAATGGCATCCCAATGATCACGATTTTCCATGACATCAGCTAATGTTAATCGGTACTCGCCATAGATATGACGTGACTCCCTCACGTAAAGTTCGTTCGCTGTTCCAGCATATTGTAGCCCTGCAAATTCATCATAATTTTTCTTCAGAAACTCAACAATTAGTGGAGCTTCTTTACGCCCGATTTCCAGACCTTTTTTCACAGATATCGGATCTAACGGATCTACCCCAAAGATTTGCATCGTATTAATCAAGATTGTATCATCATTTTGTCTTCCGATGTTCAGACTTCGAATCTTAATATGTTGTGGATTGGAGGATTCATATTTTCTAGCATCACCGTACCCCCAAGCACTCATCTTATCAACCCCGGTTCCATCCCTTTCCCTAAACTTTTGCCATACCTCATCAGTAACACCGCTTAACTTGAATACAAGCGTAGAGACCATTTTGGATTTACCATCTCCAATATCTTGTCTACCTATGGAATATGGAACTCCTGCAGCGGCTGCAATATCCGCATCTTGCGTTGCATCAATGATAGAGCGGGTTGAAATCTGAACAGTTGTTCCATCTTCTTTAGTTATGCTCATACCCGTTATTGTCGTGTGATCTCCCGTAGATTGTTCAGTAAGGGGGACTAATTCCTTAGCATTCATCAACAGGTCAATATCAGGTTCAGAACGAACCATCCGATAGAAAATGTTAGCCGCTGTATTGGTATCAAATGAACTACCCTCGATCTGGTCAAACCATTCTTGGAAGATGCCTTTGTTCAGAAAGTCAGGCTGCCGCAAACTACTCAATAACTGCGGTTGTTCAGGGGAATAATTTAGATCCAGCGTATTAAGGCCTCCCTCGGTCAACAATCCTCCCAACATGTTGCGATCTCTTGCTTCCACCAGCAATACACGCATCCCATTACGAGCAGCTGATAAGGCAGCAGTAATACCTTCCGGATCCGTTCCAGCTACAATAACGTTATAGGAATCTTTCAGGTTTAGTGTAGATTGCACGTCCTCCAAAGGCTGCCATACATAATTATTATTAAATTTAT
The DNA here is from genome assembly GCF_047302515.1 of Paenibacillus amylolyticus. Classification (GTDB taxonomy): domain Bacteria; phylum Bacillota; class Bacilli; order Paenibacillales; family Paenibacillaceae; genus Paenibacillus; species Paenibacillus amylolyticus_G. Next base: position 4,527,685 of record NZ_CP168019.1, read on the forward strand.
AATTCTTGTTCCAGATATAAAATGCACCATATGCAGCGCTCATTAAAACAATAAACACACTGGCTATAATTGCTGTTATTTTCAATTTTCTACTAATCAAAGAAACAAACCTCCATATGTACTTTAAATTCAACAATGCTAACTCGTGAGTAGTTTTCCTATGTTATACCAACAACCGACTAACTTTTTCTCCTTTCCTACATGAGTATGCTATACATAATAAAAAACTCCCCAACACTTCAAACCGTGTTAGGAAGTTTTGATAATAAGACGGAAAATTCTACTTTTATGTTGCCATAAATACAAACTAAAACATAGGAAAGTCCCTAACTTTCCTCATTATAACGACCACTTTTGGCGAAGTAAAGACTTACCAAAACCGGAAATGGATCAGAAAGATCATTAAACACTCAGACTGTCCGTTCATCCTGACTACAATGAATTCTCTGGCGATGGCTGACATGGCAGCACGTTCCCTGTAATATAGAGAAATAGAAATCTATCACAGGTATTAATCGATAAAGGAGCTTGTCCTATGCCATATATCATATATGATCTTGAATTCACGGTAAGCCGCAATACTCGCTATTCTTCTGAAATTATTGATATCGGTGCCGTCAAAGTTACGGAAAGTGCGGATGGATTGGTCGTAACGGATACGTTCCATACGTATGTTCGTCCTTCCAATAAGTCTGTTCTGTCCACTGACACGATTCAGTTTACAGGTATCACGCAGAAAGATATTGATGCAGCCCCCCTTTTTCCGGCAGCACTGAATCAATTCATCGCCTGGATGGGAAGTGACCCCTATTACATGTGTTCCTGGGGACCCGATGACCGCAGCAAACTGATCTCTCATTGTCGCACCCATCAACTTGATGTGGCCTGGATCACCAATCATAACGATCTCCAGCAACAATGGTCCCGCACCGTTCGTAAAGAAGGTAAGTTCCGTCAACTCGGACTCGCTCAGGCTCTTGAAATCTGCGGAATTGAATTTGATGGTACCCAGCACCGTGCCTTGGATGATGCCATCAATACAGCCAAGGTGTTTATGCACCAATTTGATCGCTTCACTCTGGAAAACAACTGTGCAGCCGATGATGAGGGCATTACATCCAAGGTTGTCTATTCCAGCTCCACAGAAGATGAAGAAAAAGAATCTCCATTTGGCAATCTGGCAAGCCTTTTCAAAACCAAAGAGTAGCCGTCCACAGCACGGTACTTATTGGTGTTTTAGCATCTTTGTTCTTGCTTCAGATGGCATTCTAATTTCAACTTTTATTGTACATTTGTTGCCAATAGTTTAGGCGTTCTTTCATCTTGATGCGGCAGACCTCCGGTTCGAGAATTTCCGCATCAGGTCCATATTTAGATATCCATATGATAAATTCGTCAACATCACTTAATATGGCTTCAAATAACAGGCTACCTTCCGGTTCAATGGTTAGGATGGGTCGTATAATTAATTGCTCCTGCATCACACGCTCCACAGCATGGGGGGCAAATCGAATTTTGAACGCAGTCCACTCCGTACTTCCCTCGTATGCCCAAGGAATGCGGAAGTGCGATTGCATCAGATAATCCTCTTTGCGAAACGTGCGTGGCAATATACGTATCCTTTGCAGCCGGCTCACCTGAAATATTCGAAGTTTCTCCGACAGGTGACAATACCCTAACAGCTCAAATCTGTATTCACGAGGGATAAGACAGTAAGGATCTATACGTACGATCCCTTTTTTACCTTGAGACAGATACTCCCCTTCAATGGTGTTCTGTGAAATGCCAGCCTGAAGCAGGGTAATCAGGGATTGATTCTGCGAATCGTTGTTTTCATTTTGCCATGCGGGCAATCCCGCTTTGAACAATCCACTAATTTGCTCCGACCATTCCACTCGTTCTGTTTTGTTTTTCTGACTCGCAGCAACCACTTTCTCATAAGCGCTCTCAAAAGCAGGTTTCAGCAAAGGACGAATATTCTCCATAACTTCAGCAAGATGCATGAAAGCTTGGGCTTCTTCATCAGACCAATTTAGCGGATACATGGCAAATTGGCTGATAAACATGTACCCTTGTCCGTGTCCCATATTGGCGATCGGGATATGCATTGCACTGAGGGCCTCCATGTCGCGGTATATCGTCCTTTCCGTCGTCTCGCATCGCTGGGCGAGCTCACGTGCCAGTATGCCTGGCTTCGCCTGCACCAGCGTTATAATGCGCATTAATCGGATTAGTCGGTCTGTCATTTTGCCGGACCCTCCACGATGTTGTTTCAATAAATTTGATACAACTCCATCCATTGTTTAATATGATATTGATACATACATTCGACCTTCTCCTAAACTTCACCTTCAAATATGTAGACTCTCTCTATACCGTTACCATCTGAAATCAACCCTATTCCCCTAATATCTTTTTTTCACGATCATGATATCCTGTTGTAAACGTTATCTCATAGTGATAACGCAACTTTTCAACGATCTCGGCTTCCGCGTAATAGTCCAGATCTTGCTTCCGCGCAGCTTCAATTAACAACGCATCAGCATGACGACGCAACATATTACTTCCCACTTGAACCCGGCCTCTTTCGTAGGCGCGCAGGGCTTGTTTGATCAGGGGTACGGTTTCACTTAATTTGATCGTCTTCTCCACCTTGGGATCTTCCGGCTGACGCAGCATGCCCAGATGACTGGTGTACTGAATATACAACTGTTCTCTTCGTAACAATACACGTTGACTTTGCTTCAACTTCCTTGTGCTCCAGTAGGCTGAACATACGGCAGCTTTTCCTGATACATGGGGTCCCATGACGAATTCAAGCAAAATTTGTTTACTTTCTCCCTTGTACATATCCCCAAGCCTCAATAACCAGCCAATATCCGTTTCCTTGGAACGACATCCATAGATGCCTTTTAGCTGTACTCCATATTCCGGTTTGAGCAAAAGTTCCAAATCTCTTGATACAATTTTGGGTGCTATTTTCCTAAGTCTTTTGGCAGGGGCACCGTTACGCCACTCTACCATCATATATACGGGGTCGGCTCCCCCTGTCGGTATGGCCTCTTTATTCCACGAATAAGATACTTCAAAGACTGAGTTCACTGGTAGTCTCTCCCCCGATTTATGTGTATTATCTTCTAAGTTATCAGGGTGAATGGACACTATATTGTCACGGAACACATGTTCTCATTAAATTTTTCCAATATATTAGTTTTATATCCCTAAATCCGTCTCAATACGACAATAAACGACGAAAAAGCCTGGCACTATGCCAAGCTTATCAATCACTTATCTATGACAAGTCCCAAATTAAACAGTAGGATGATTAATTCCCATTTTGTGTAAATATTGCGCTCCATCTGCTTCGTTTACCGGTGCATAGGTGACACTGTCAATGACCAGCTTACGCCCTACTGGCTCTCCATTAACAGTGATCATAATCGTTTTGGTTGATGTGTTCTGATCTGCTGTATACATATGTTTCTACTCCTTCATGTTCACGATCTTATATTCAATCGGATATATTGGTATCGTTCATTAAATTGCGCATTTGTGAATAGCATGCACCCGGAACTGAAGTAAAAGATCTGTAAAACGGTCCGGTATGCTTGCCTATCGTTCTATTACCCCGCAGATTTGTAAGCTAAACAGCCCTGTTCCTAAATAATTTTAGATATTTCGGGTAATAAAACGATATCATCTTGAACCCATCGTCCCGGTTTTGACGTATAATGTAAGAGCCGTATTTCAACAATAGACGACGAATTCGGCGATTGATCTATCTAACCGAAGAAAGAGGTGTTAACGATGCCAAAATCCATTCAGGGTTATTTCATTCGGGTGTTATTCACCACATGCATTCTATTTACCGTTTCGATCGCTTCGACAGTAAGTGCAGCCAGTGCCAATATTTTTACGGATATATACAGTGGATGGGAGCGAGTCTCCGAACTGCCCGGAGAAGTGAACGCTCTGCAGGAAAGTTATAAGCAAACGATAGAGCAATTAAATCAAACGTCTACTCAGTTGGGACAAGCCCAGGCCAATGTCGAAGCATTTAAGACCCAGAACGAACAACTGCTGGCTCAGAACCAGAAACTCACTGAAATGGTAAGTAAATTACAGGATGACCAGAATGCCAAAGCAGCTACCACCAAACGAATTCAGACGATGGTCATCACTGTCGTTTCTCTCATATTGGGTTACTTTGTTCTGATTCGTGTGATGCGCTGGGGAATGCGTCGCCGTTCAGGCCGAGTATAAAAGAACAGGAGCAACTGCATGAACATACACCTGAACAATGCTGAAGCAGGCGGAGCAGGACAAGTCGTCACATTTTCACTGATTCAAGATGACCGCCTTCATATTTTGCATCCGCAGCAAATTGTGGCCTTCCGCGGTCCAAGTGGGAGTCGCAATGACAAATTCATGAATATCACGGGCATATATCGCAAAAAAAAGCTGATTAAATCCGAAATCACCGGACCTTGCCAATTTGTGGCTGCCCTGCCTCCCGGATTCACGATGAAGGAAGTGGAGCTCACGGAGGACAGTGATCTGCTCTATGACTTCCGCCACCTGTTCTTCTACTCTGATGGTGTAACCATGCATACCAAAATTCAGAAAATCAAAAACATGCTGATCACCCGTGATGCAGTGAAAATGAAATTTTCCGGCAAAGGCAAAATCGGATTGCTCACTCAAGGTCAGGTCTGCCAACAGGAACTTCATCCAACAGCGCCGCTCTATGTGGATGCTGGCAGCATTATTGCCTATCCCGAAAATGCACATCTGGAACTCACGGTATATGGTAACAACCTTGCCAGTCAGCATATGAATTATCATTGGAAGATGACAGGACATGGATCTGTACTCTTTCAGGCTGGACGTGAGAATCACCGCTTGGAACAGGATCTTAACGATGAGGGACTGTTCAAACGAATTCTGAAAGAAGTTATCCCCTTTGGCAATGTACTAATCAAATAAGCTGTTAGTTGATGAAGCCGACCGATCAGCTGCCACTATGCTCCAGTGGGGTGGTCACCACACCTTTTCATGTTATAATGGTTCAGACAATTGAAGAAGAAAGTCCATGCCTGTGGCATGGGAGAGGTTCGCGAACTCCCTCTATAAGACTTGACCATGTGATGGTCAGTATAAGTCTTGCGTACACGTTGCGGTCACCATGCAATCATGTACGTAAAAAACTAAGGACGCTTACTCTTACCTGCTTTTTTGAAGCGGTTATCGAGAAAGTGTGTTTTTTGATGGATGCCAGTTCATGAACTTCTCTGTTCTTCCGACACTCTATGCCTATGTGCATGGTTTGATCTCAAGAAGATAGAGAGGTTTTTTTATGTTGAACGAAGAAAAAGCAGTCGTTGTATTCAGCGGCGGTCAGGATAGTACCACGTGTCTGTTCTGGGCCAAACAACAGTTTGCCGAAGTTGAGGTCGTTACGTTTGATTATGGTCAACGCCACAAGCTGGAGATTGAATGTGCAGCCGAGATCGCTCGTGATCTGGGCGTACAGCAAACGATACTGGATATGAGCCTGTTAAATCAGCTTGCCCCCAATGCGCTCACTCGCACGGATGTGGAGATTACGCATGAAGAAGGCGAACTGCCGAGCACATTTGTAGATGGACGAAATCTTCTGTTCCTCAGTTTTGCGGCCATTATGGCAAAGCAAAAAGGAGCACGTCACCTGGTTACAGGTGTATGCGAGACGGATTTCAGCGGATACCCGGATTGCCGGGATTCATTTGTGAAATCGATGAATGTGACGCTTAACCTGTCGATGGACTATCCATTTGTCATCCACACCCCACTCATGTGGCTGGACAAAGCCCAAACGTGGAAGATGGCCGATGATCTCGGTGCCTTTGATTATGTCCGTGAGCGTACTCTGACCTGTTATAACGGTGTGATCGGCGATGGATGCGGAGAATGCCCTGCTTGCAAACTACGCAAAGCCGGACTGGATCGTTATGTACAGCAACGTTCTGCTGCTGAATCGGCGGGAGTGGATGTACGATGAGAGAACCTGGAACATTCCGTATTGTAGAGCATCTGCAACGCATCGGAGAAGATATTCTACCCACCCAGCTGCGCTATCATCGCAAACGTGTGCTTGTAAGCAAAGAATTCACCTTTGACGCAGCACATCACCTGCATTGTTATGAAGGCAAGTGCAAGAACCTGCATGGTCATACGTATAAAGTTATTTTTGGCATCAGCGGTTATCCGGGTGAAACCGGGCTGACGGTTGATTTTGGACATATCAAAGATATATGGAAAACTCAGATTGAGGGATATCTGGATCATCAGTACCTCAACGAGACACTTCCTTTAATGAATACAACGGCTGAAAATATGGTCGTTTGGCTGTTCGAACAGATGGAACAAGCGCTCCAGACGGAGCCCTATGCCGGGCTGACCGATGGTGGGCGGACGGAGTTTGTCCGACTCTTTGAGACACCCACCAGTTACGCGGAAGCGAGACGGGAGTGGATGATCGATGAGTAGTGTGACACAGCAGGTGAATGAGACGGGATCTCGTAAAGAGGCTCGTATTCCCGTGATGGAGATTTTTGGTCCGACGGTTCAAGGCGAAGGCATGGTCATCGGACAAAAAACGATGTTTGTTCGTACCGCCGGCTGCGATTATCGCTGCTCCTGGTGCGACTCGGCCTTTACCTGGGACGGCAGTGGCAAGGACCAGATTCGGATGATTACGCCGGAGGATGTATGGGAAGAATTGCGCCGCGTTGGCGGCACGCGTTTCTCCCATGTCACCATCTCCGGCGGTAATCCCGCCCTGCTCGCTTCGCTGGGCGGATTGGTTGCCCTGCTGCAGGAGAACGGCATCCGCACCGCGGTGGAGACACAGGGCTCCCGCTGGCAGCCTTGGCTGACGGACATTGACGAAGTCACTGTCTCGCCTAAGCCACCCAGCTCCGGCATGGACACCGATTGGGCCGTGCTGGATGATCTGATCGAACGGCTGGCCGCTGGCCCGGTAGAACGAAGCCATAGTCTGAAGATCGTGATCTTCGATGAGACAGACCTGGACTATGCCCGCCGTGTGCATGCACGGTATTCGGGCACGGATTTATTTTTACAAACCGGGAACCCGGATGTGACTTCCGCTGAGACGCCAGATCTGGCGTCCTCGCTGCTCGCTCGTTATGAGTGGCTGATCGACCAAGTCAGTGCCTCCGATGACCTGAACAACGTTCGTGTGCTTCCACAGCTTCATACGCTGGTATGGGGCAACAAACGCGGCGTTTGATGGGCAGTATGGGTGGAATGGGCGGCATGATGTAAGGATGAGGGCGAAATGTCCTTCGAAAATAAGAGAATTATACAGGCAAAATTGCCTATTTATATATACCGCGAGGCTTCGGGCTTTGACGGAAACAAGGAGTGTTTAATAACCGATGAGACAACCTGATGAGATGCAAGATGTAACGTTGCTGGGTAACCAGAACGTAAAATATACGTTTGAATATGATCCGGGAATTCTGGAGAGCTTTGATAACAAACATCCGTACCGCGATTATTTTGTGAAATTCAACTGCCCGGAGTTCACTAGCCTGTGCCCGATTACGGGTCAGCCGGATTTTGCAACGATTTATATCAGCTACATTCCGGATGTGAAAATGGTCGAAAGCAAATCACTCAAGCTGTACCTGTTCAGCTTCCGCAACCATGGTGATTTCCACGAGGATTGTGTGAATATCATCATGAACGACCTGATCAAGCTGATGGACCCGCGATACATCGAAGTATGGGGCAAATTCACACCGCGCGGCGGCATCTCCATTGACCCGTATACGAACTATGGTAAGCCGGGAACGAAGTACGAGCAGATGGCCGACCACCGTATGATGAATCATGATATGTACCCGGAGACGATTGATAATCGTTAATTCGTCAGGTTCATCCATTCTGTATAAGATAGAATCATAGAAAGCCAAAAGCCGAACTCTGCTATATAAGTTGAACTAAAGATTATTTACACTGACACTACGATGACAGAACAACCTTCCAATCGCTGTTATCCCCAGATTTTTTTCCATTCCCTTTCCTAAAGGGGAAAATCCGGGGATAAAGGCGAACGCTTCGCTTTTTCAGGTTTTTTCTGTCCTCTCCGTTATCGTGTAAATGATTAATTCAGCTTATATAGCTTAAGAAGTTCTGCTTTTTAATATAAACTTTTAGAACCTCAGTCTCTCGATACAATGGGATCGCAGCGCATTCAAGTAGATTGATCTTTCTTTAGTTCTTTGACTTTTCTAATGTAATGTCTCAACATCAGCACACCAATCGATTGAAAGATAATAAATATAACGATAGCCACAGACAAAGATGCTGGGGCAACATAGATAGCCTGGAACGTTATTACAGCCATATACAAAATAGTCATCACCAACTCACGTTTGGCGGATTCATAAGGTGATAAGGATTTCATATCCATCCCTCCTCTATCCTTCTTACACATAAATATGGGTCTTCTTACAGTAGATGCTAAAGTAATACGTTTATTTTGTAAATGTAATGCTATAAAAAACATCTATTGAATTCGTCAACGTTTTCTCTTGTTCCCCTTGTCGGTCCACTCAATCTATCCTATTATGTAACAATATGCTTACACGCATATATTACAACATCAGGCGCTGATCCCTCGTGACCGCGACCAAAGGAGAATTGTACATGTCTACGCAATCCACATTAACCAAGGACGCCACAGCGCGTTCGAAAGCCCCACCCGGATCGGATGCCCAAAGCACCGTTTACCGGATACTTATTGCCATCAGTCTGGTCCATCTTTTCAATGATTCGATCCAGTCGGTTATTCCAGCCATTTTTCCGATTCTGAAAGACTCTATGCATCTCACGTATACTCAGATCGGATGGATCTCATTTGCTATCAACTTTACCGCATCCATTATGCAGCCTGTCGTAGGCTGGTTTGCTGATAAAAAACCGACGCCATCCATTCTACCTATAGGCATGGGTTTTACATTTACCGGCATGTTGCTGTTGGCCTTCGCCGACAGTTATATGGCTGTCCTGATCTCCGTTATTTTTGTTGGTCTGGGTTCCGCTGCTTTCCATCCGGAAGGTTCGCGGGTATCACACATGGCTGCCGGTCAACGCCGTGGACTGGCACAGTCCATCTTCCAGGTTGGTGGTAACGCTGGGCAATCCCTTGCCCCATTGCTTACACGCTGGATCTTTATCCCGTTTGGACTGTTCGGTGCCATTGGATTTACAGGCATTGCTGCCATGGGAATTGCAGTTCAAATCTACATAGCCCGTTGGTATGGACGCATGCTGCAATCGGGAGGATATCTGCGTAGACAGGCTGCTGCTCGTCGTGCACCCAATCCTGCTTTACGCAAAAAGATTACTGCCGCCATCACACTATTGATCTTGCTCGTCTTTGTTCGTTCTTGGTATATCGCTTCCATTGGCAGCTTCTATGCGTTTAATCTGAAAGATACTTTTGGATTGTCCACAGAAGACGCGCAGATCTATATCTTCTTGTTCCTGGCTGCTGGAGCACTGGGTACGTTCTTCGGAGGCCCCTTGGCGGACCGATTCGGCAAACGTAACCTGATCTTCCTGTCCATGGCTGGAGCTGCTCCACTGGCTCTGTTGCTGCCCTATGCGAATCTGTTCTGGACAGGTGTACTGCTAACCATTATTGGTTTTATCATGTTATCCAGCTTCTCGGTTACGGTTGTATACGCGCAAATGCTGATTCCAGGCAAAATCGGAACGGTCTCGGGCCTGATCACAGGTCTGGCATTTGGTATGGGAGGTCTAGGCGCACTCGTGCTGGGCAACTGGATTGACGTCTTCGGCGTATCACCGGTAATGCAGATGTGCAGCTTCCTGCCACTGCTCGGGATTTTCACATTCCTGCTTCCATCCGATAAATTACTCAATATCTGGGCCAAAGAAAACGGTAGTGAAGAGTAATCTACATTTGCAGCCTGAATAAAAATTGAACCATAACAAAAAGGTTCCCGCCAACTCTGTATTTACAGACCGGCAGGAACCTTTTTTGTTATATATGTTGTTCTCGTATTTAGCTTCAACCGTTTATTCCACGTCACACATGACAACGCTGCTACCTTGAGCTGTAATTAGTTCCTTCACATCTTCAAATTCAAGAAATACCGTCGCCGTATTTTCCATCGGATGAATTCCGATCTTCTGACCAACTAGATCCTTGTCAAAAACTACGGTCACGTTTTTCTGTATATTATTAAACACTCCCATTGGATTTACATGGCCCTTTTCCAATCCGAGGAATTCCAACAAATCCTTTTCACTGGCAAAACTTAATTTGCGGCTCGGTATCTTTTCGCTTAAACTTCTCAAATCAACGGACTTTGTCCCAGCAATCGTCACCAGATAATAGTTGCGCTTCTTGTCATCACGCAGAAACAGATTTTTAACGATACGTTCTGTATGTGGAATCTGATAAGAGAATATTTCCTCCATCGTGTATACTGCGGGATGTTCAATACTTTCGTAAACGATATTATTGCGATCTAAAAGATCATAGAAACCCTGTTTGTTTAACATATCAAATTCAACTCTTTCAATATAAATATTCTTTTCTAATATTACTTCTTCTGTAATATTACTTCAAACGCTGAAGGATCAGCCGTTTTTTGTACAGCATTTTACCTGCTTCGGCGACATCTCGAATTGTATTTTTGTTGCTCACGGAACCAAACACCATGCCTGCAATCGGCACGAGTTGGAACAGCTTCTTCCAGCCAAAGGATTCACTGTAGGAGTTAAACACTTCCCGCCATCCCTGCATTTGCGATACCACTTCAATGGGCTTGTCCGGATCATCGTAAGCTGCGAGTTCTTCAATGATCGCTTTCTTGCCTACAATATCAGCGGAAGAGAATTGCAGACATTTGACAATAAAGATGCGCTCCAGCGGTTCATCCGGATCATAACCATAACATAGAGCCATCTCTTGCAGTACCTTCAGAGAAAGCCCCATCACCATCGGAATATCTGCCGCTATGGTTACGATGCCTCCAAAACCTGTAGCTGCTCCCTGAGCCGCGGCAAACTTGGTTCGACTGTCAGTAATGTTATCGGCCACCCGGTCCAGCACCTGAAGTGGCAGATTCTCTACACTATGAATCTTTGCTGTCCCCTCCGCTTCAGGTTCCTGCTCCAGACGATAGGTCGTATCCATCATGGAATAACCGGACCTCCCGGCTTCCTCTTGCAACAGCTTGGCTACTTTTTTCTTCTGTACGAGGAACTTGCCCCCATTCTGCACATACTGACCCACGTCGTTCAGGGAATCTCCGATCTTCTGTTTCAGCGCTTTAGGCATCACTTTATCCAACATCGCAAAGGGCAAACGCCCGATTTTATCCCAAATAAACAAGTCTTTCTGTTGTTTCTCCCATTTCAAAATCTGTTCAAGTTCCTTGTCCAACGTCTCGCGTGAATCCATATGTGATCCTCCTAATAGGTTCTGCATCGTAATCTGTATCTTTCTCATACGCAGAAATCATCGTTGTGGTTGCTTTGTTTTGTGTCCATGACACATATGTTCAGGCCATTCTATCTTATCGTTCACATACAGAAGAGCCCTTAATCAGCATCACTCGCTAACTAAGGGCTCTCGTATGAAAGGTTACACGACCTCTTATTTTGCTTCCGCTACTGCGCTGCCATCCGGTGCCGGAACACCGAAGTCAGGTGTGCCATCTTCACGCCAACGAATCACCTGAGCACGGGCGTGACGGTTTGGATCATACAAGGGATCACCCTCAATGTCTTTGTAATTACGCGCATGATAAATCAGAATATCGGTCTTGCCATCCGGTGACACCGTAAAGCTATTATGACCCGGGCCGTATTGGCCGTTCGCTTCACAAGTCTGGAATACCGGCTCGGGTGATTTCACCCAGCTGGCCGGATCAAGCAAGTCGGCATTTTCATCTGCAGTGAGCAGACCCATACAATAATTGTAATCAGTCGCGCTGGCCGAGTAGCCGATGAACAAACGCCCATTCCGATGCATCACGGCTGCTCCTTCATTGACCTTAAAGCCGATGATCTCCCAATCATACTCTGGCGTAGAGATCATAACCTGTTCGCCGCGTAGCGTCCATGGGTTCTCCATTTCGGCAATGTACAGGTTGGAGTTGCCCACAATATCGGGATCTTTCTGTGCCCAGACCAGATAGCGGATTCCCTTATGTTCAAAGGTCGTTGCATCCAGCGCAAATGATTCCCACCGGGTGTGAATCTGCCCTTTCTCTACCCACTCTCCTTCGAGTGGATTCGCGGAATCGTTCTCCAGGACATACATCCGATGATCGAACAGACCTTCGTTAGTCTCACTGGTGTGAGCGGCAGCGTAGTGTATGTACCATTTGCCATCGATAAAATGAATCTCCGGTGCCCAAATGTTGGCACTCATTGGCCCTGTGTCACGCTTCGTCCAAGCCGTTACCGGCTCAGCATCTCTTAACTCTTCCAACGTCTCTGCTCTTCGGATTTCAATCCGGTCAAAGGCTGGCACGGAAGCGGAGAAATAATAGTAACCGTCTGTATGACGGTACACCCACGGATCAGCACGCTGCTCCAGGATAGGATTAGTAAATGTAATGGAATCAGTCATGGGAATGCTCCCCTTTCAAATGTTGTTTGGCTCGAAGTTTGAGGATGTAACCCAATTGCGAAAAAGCGAAAACCCTTTTGGGGTGGTGCACAGCGGACGTTCGGGGGTGGTAGGGCCTTGGTGCTCTCTTGTCCTCCGATTTCTTTTCCCCACCGCTCCTGGCGGTTGAAATCGGATGCCAAACTCGCTCCTGCGGCTCCTTCCTCCCCCTCACTGCTTGTGCACCATCGAAGCGACAGCTCGCTCTTACCGGGCTCGCTGGGTTACAACCTCACTTCGAGCCTTTTTTTGTTGGCTCGGTCTTATGGGGTCGACCGCTTCACAGGGTCAACTCTCCCCATATTTAGTACATTATTGGCCTCAGACATAGGCCAACTTTGTTGTGCACAGCGGACGTTCGGGGGTGGTAGGGCCTTGGTGCTCTCTTGTCCTCCGATTTCTCTTTCCACCGCTTTTGGCGGTTGAAATCGGATGCCAAACTCGCTCCTGCGGCTCCTTCCTCCCCCTCACTGCTTGTGCACCATCGGAGCGGCAGCTCGCTCTCACCGCGCTCACTGGGTTACAACCTCACTTCGAGCCATTGTGTGGCTCGGTCTTATGGGGTTGACCGCTTCGCAGGGTCAACTCGAAATCGGATGCCAAACTCGCTCCTGCGGCTCCTTCCTCCCCCTCACTGCTTGTGCACCTTGGCGCAGCAGCTCGCTCTTACCGCGCTCGCTGCTCGCCCCCTACTCCTCCGCTGCGCTGATCTGCTTGCCCCAGACCGCTACACCGCGGTCATTGAAGCCTGTTACCACCAGCGCGGGCTGGCTTCGCTCCCAGTCCCAGGACGGCAGTAGTTTCAGCTCTTCCGTGGATGCTCCGCCCCATGGGCTTTCTTTCCACTTCAACGTCAGTGTTTGTTTGTCATCAAATGTCCAGGTTCCTGAACCTTTTTCACTTTTAATTTTACCGTTGCTTGTTAGGGTATAAGGCACGACTTGAATCTGCCCGTCTACGGACGGATCAAGCGCCATGCCTTCCCACTCCCCGGCAATCATGGATTTCGGAATGTCCTGTGCTGTCTCACCTGCATAACGTTCAGGTGAAACGACAGGCCAGCCGTCCTTGGTCCATAACATTCTGCGTACATGCAGATATGGCCAGTTTTTATCTATCTCGCCCCGTGCATGATGCACGATGTAATAATTGTCTCCGTCCTTTAGAACCGAGTTATGTCCGGGCGCAACCCAGCCCTCGCCTTCTGTGAAGCGATAACCGCCGAGAATTTTGGTGCCAATCTCATATTGCGGCAGATGATCCGTATCCAGCATGTTATTGCCGTTTATGTCCGTGTACGGTCCTGTGATTGAATCAGCACGCGCAACCCGCACGTTATAATCTTCGAATAAGGAATCATAAGAGACGAATAGATAATACTTTTTGAACTCCGGGTTATACACAATGTATGGACCTTCAACTGCACCTTCTTCGGTAGCACGATCACGAGCGGCAATACGAGTACCATAACCCTCGTCCTTGAATTTCCCGGTGTCGGGATTAAGTGGCGCAATGTAGATTCCGTCAAAGAATGAACCATATACCATCCACGAATTGCCCTCGGCATCCACAATGGGATTGGCATCAATGGCATTTAATTTGTCTTGTTCATTCGCAGAAGTTTTCACAACCAGTCCTTCATCTGTCCAAGGACCTTCGGGAGATGAGGATGTCTGAAGACCAATAGCCGACTGGGTACTGCCAAAAGAAGAAGCCGAATAATACATCCGATAGGTATCACCAGCCTGAATCACATCCGGTGCCCACAGATTGACCGCACCTGTCCAGTCCAGCGCTTCTTGAGGAATACCCGGCAGAGCTTGACCTACCCATGTCCAGTGGATCAGATCATCTGATTTGCGTACCATGACGCCGGGTTTCGCTTCTCCTGCTACACGAACGTCTGTGGAGTAGACGTAGTATCCCTGGTCTGTTTTGATAATGACCGGATCATGCGCATTGTTCACCGTCCAGCGTATTCATCGTCCAAAATGGAAGTGTCATACAACTGAGTATCTTGAGGAGCTTCAGGAAAGACGGGACGGGACACCGTTTCTCCTGCTCCTTCTCCGGAACAACCCGTAGCTCCAACAACCAACAATAACAACATGGAAGCAACCACTCCTTTTCCTGAATTCGACCACCGTCGGAATTTCTTCCGCTGGGTCATCCCTTCACTCCCGAAATCGCAACCGACTCAATAATCTGTTTCTGGAAGATCAGGAAGATGATTAATACAGGTAACAGAGCCACAATCGACGCCGCCATAATAAGCGGGTAATCGGTTTGAATCGCATACGTGGCATTGAAGTTCGCTATAACGAGCTGTAACGTCTGCTTCTCCGGTGAATTCAGATAAATAATCGGTGCCAGATAATCGTTCCAGATACCCATGAACCAGAGAATCAGCTGTGCAGCAATCGCCGGTTTGATGAGCGGAAACGTAATACTGGAGTACAACCGGAAGTAGGAACTTCCATCGATTTTGGCCGCCTCAATAATTGCATCTGGCACACTAAGCAGGTATTGGCGCAGGAAGAAGATCATAATTACGTTACCGAACAGTCCTGGAACGATCAGTGGCAACAGCGTATCCACCCAGCCCAGCTTTGCAAACATGATGAATTGTGGGATCATGACTGTTGGATAAGGAATCATCATGGATGCCAGCAACGCGAGAAACAGTTTGTTTTTGTGCGGGAATCTTAATTTGGCAAAAGCAAAGGCAGCGATACTGGACGTAAACGTACCCACCACCGTTACACTCACCGCAACAATGAGGCTGTTTTTGATCCCGCTGAGCAGCGGACCAGCTTCCCAGATTTCTTTATACTTACCAAATTGGAATACTTCAGGTATCCACACAGGCGGAAGCGCGAACACATCTTGCTTCTCCTTCAATGAAGTGGACAGCATCCAGATCAGTGGTGCAATCATCGCAATCGCACCGATCGCGAGTACGATAAAGATGATAGAGTTCGTTAATTTCCTCTTTTGACTGTAAGACATCTCCGGTTCACTCCTTTCCTTGACAATCAATCCCCATCATAGGCTGATTTTTCGTTCATTTTGAATTGCACCAGGGTAATGACAAAAATGAAAATACCAAGAATCATGGCCATCGCTGAGGCATAACCCATCTGCAAGTTACTGAAGGCTTTCTGCCAAATGTAGAAGACGATTGATGCCGAAGAATATTCAGGACCACCCGTAGGTGTCATAATGTTCATCTCGGTGAAGATCTGGGAACCACCAATGATATTCGTAACAATGAGGAAAAAAGTAACCGGCTTCACCATAGGCCAGGTGATGTTGCGGAAGATCTGGAACCCATTGGCTCCATCCAGCTCAGCCGCTTCGTAGTATGTACGTGATACACTTTGCAGTGCTGCCAGATACAACAACATCGTGTATCCCAAGCCTTTCCACACCGTCATAATAATCAGAGCGGGTTTGACTGTGTCTTTGTTCGCGAGCCAGTTAGGTCCTTTAATCCCAAACAGGTCAAGGAACTGGTTTACCAGACCGTAATCCCCGTTGTACGCCCAGTTCCACATGATGGACACCGCAGCGAGGGAAGAAATAACCGGAATGTAATAGATCACTCGGAATGTCGTTGTGCCGGGAATTTTACGATTCAGACCCATTGCCAGCAACAGCGCCAACAACAGACCAATCGGGATACCGAGCATCAGGAAAAATGTATTAAACATCGCTTTGTAGAAGAGGTCATCCGTGAGCAAATCCTTGAAGTTGGCCAAACCGATAAAGTTCATCTGTCCCAGTCCGTCCCAATCCGTAAAGGAACCATAAAGGGAGTAGAGGAACGGGAACATGACAAAGATCAGCAATCCAAGAATCGGAGGTAAAATAAACAGATATCCGTACAGCATCTCTTTGCGATACAAACTCGATTTCGTAATCACGGCGTTCACCCCTGTTCTAGTATCAGCATGTGGCATTCTTCGATAGAACTTTGCCGATCAACGAATGCCACATGCCCGTATGGAATCCAATAAGTTCCAATACGAATGATGCCAGCAGCATGATTGCAGGCTGCCGGCATCACCCTTTCCTATCTACTATTTCTGAGATTTCTTTTCTTGTTCAACCGCTTTATCGAGCAGTTTTTGCATTTTCGGTTGTTGCTGCTTCACATAGTCTGCGGCTGTAATCTTGCCATCCAATACCGGCTGGATGTCCGTGAAGAACAGGTCATACCATTCCGCATTGTACGTGTAGTTACCTGGCAGAGCCCGGCCGTAATCCTCAACGATATCAATGAATTCCTGTTTGTTGGCTGGTTTCGTGGATGTATCTTTGGCCCACTCGTCTGCCATATCAAGCAAGTTCGGAATCTGTACCTTGGCATCTACCAGTTGTTGCATGCCTTCCTTCGAAGCTGTAAGGTAGTTCACCAATGCTGCCGCTTCTTCTGGATGTTTCGTTTTCGCGGATACTCCGATTCCCAGAGATCCGATCCACGTTGCCGATTTGCCAGTCGATCCCGCAGGGAATGGCAGCAAATCATAATCGAAAGGTAATTTCTCAAATGTACTCATATCCCATGGACCTACAGGGAAGAAAGCCATTTCACCTTTCATCCAGCGTTGGTACGTATCCAATGTTTGCGCTTCCTCAATGGAAGGTGTAATTTTGTATACATTCTGCATATCCGCGAAGAACTGCAGTGCTTCAGCGAATTTTGGATCATCAATCGTTACTTTTGTTTTGGTCTCATCCAACCAATCTCCACCGTTGCTCCATACAAAGGATTGCAGTGCCCACTGTACGTTGAATCCAGTACCGTATACATCCGGTTTACCATCTCCATTGGTATCCTTGGTCGCTTGCTGGTTCACCTTGATGAACTCTTCCCATGTGTATGGTTTATCCTTGTCAGGAAGTGGGATGCCCTCTTTTTCAAACAACGTTTTGTTGTAGCCCAGTGCAAATGGCCCCAGATCCTTCGGCATACCGTAGATATCGCCCTGTCCTGCCATTTGGCCGTCATAACGATACAGGTCCACGCCGTATTTCCAGATATTATCGAGATCAACATCCGGATTGTTTTCAATATACGAAGTGAGGTTCATCAGCACATTGCTGTTCACATACGCTTTCACGTCACCCGGATTGATATAAAATACGTCAGGCAAGCTGTTGCCTGTAATTGCCGCTCTCAGCTTGGTTGCATATTGATCCGCAGCCGTTACGATAATTTTGACTTTCACACCCGGATGATCTTCTTCGAATTTCTTGACCACCGCTTGGTATGCTTTCTGCTCGTCTGTACCGCCGCGGAACATAAACGTTAACTCCTTGTCCCCACTTGCACTGCTGCCTCCTCCGCAGCCCGCAAGTACCAGTGCACTTACCAGCATAAGAAGCATAAATGTGACCCAACTCTTTTTCTTTACCATCTGAACCCCTCCTGATCTGGACTTGTAACCGTATTCAATTGGATGAAATAAGATTTCTGTTGTTAAATTTATCAAATCCAGATCACTTTAGTCAACACTTTTGTAAAACATTTTATATTTATATAAAATAAATCAGTATTTCGGCCAGCCACTCGAGTCCCAAAGCAAGTCATTAATCAGCAATTTTGGATTGCCATTATCCTCTGCATCATAGGCATGTCTTGCGATGACATTACCGTTGTACACGTCCTGACCACCTGGACCTTTCCATTTCACATTGCCTGTATCCAATATCGTTCCGCCACCATTCAGCATATTAACTCCGTTTTTGTCCACATAAGGGCCTGTTATACTGGTCGAACGTCCATAGACCATTTTGTAGGTACTGTTCACCCCTTGGCAGCAAGAATCGATGGAAGCAAACAGGTAATAGTAGCCGCCACGATATACAATACTTGGTCCTTCAATAGCACCTCCGTTATTCGGGCGCGCAGCAATGGAAGTTATACTTCCCGTCGGTTTCATCGTGTTTTTGTCCAGCTTGACAATCTTCAGACCACTCCAGAAAGAACCAAAGGCCAGCCATGGATTGCCTGAAGCATCAATGACCAGATTTGGATCAATGGCATTATAATTATTGGCGGTCGTGGTTTGAAGCACCAATCCTTCGTCCTTCCACTGCCCTGCTCCAATGCTGTTCGCAGAAGCAAGACCAATCGCAGACCGATTGGAGCCAAAGGTGGAGATTGAATAATAGAGCCATACTTTTCCGTTATACTGCTCTACATCCGGTGCCCATACATCCAATCCGCTTTGTCCCGGAACGGCAGAAGCCCACCAGGATGGCTTACTTAAGAAAATTTGTGGAACACGATACCAGGACGAACCATTATCGGATTTCAATACTTGAATGCCCGGGCCAGTTGAGAAGGTGTACCAGGAACTACCCTCTTTGATAATCGATGGATCATGAACAGCCGTATCTCCGGTCAGATTCCAGAATGCCGCCAAAGCTTTTGACTGACCTGCCAGCAGTAATACCATCACAAGTAATGCCGGTAAAGCCAACCGTTTCCACTTAAACCTCTTCACATTGCTTAACTTTTCCAAACCAAACTCCACCTTTCCTGTTCAAATGGTTAATTAGGTTCATGAAGTATTGAATCAATTTAGGTATAATAGGATTATAAAAGCGGTTACATTACATTTCAATGGTATATTTCAAATATATGTGAACTGATTAACACTTATTTTAACCGGAATAGTGGACAAAATATAGATTATATTTTCGTATTTGCGCTATATACAAGGGTTTTGGCTTCTATTTCTCCACCCTTCCCTTCCATGAGGGAATGATTTATAATTATCTGAAATAAAACATATAAATGTGCAAATGTCTGTGTCGAAGACTTTGTTCAGAACGGGGAAAGGAAATCCACCTATGATTTATATTAAAGATCTGATGTCGGGTGTGAATATCTTCAAAGCGCTCAGTTCGGAAATCCGGATTCAGATCATCGAGCTGCTGGCCAAGAACCAAAGTCTTAATCTCAATGATCTTGCAACCAAGCTTGGACTGAGCAATGGCGCTATCACCATGCATATCAAGAAGCTTGAAGAGAGCGGATTGATCGAGATCAACACCGCCGTTGGCAAACATGGAATTCAGAAGATATGTTATCTCAATGAGGAAAAATTGATGGTTGATCTGCGTTCACAGGAGATTAACAATCGTTATGAGGTGGAAATTCAGGTCGGTCATTACAGCGATTATCAGGCTGCACCTACATGTGGTCTCGCTACCCGGGACAGCATTGTTGGAGAGTTCGATGATCCGCGGTACTTTGCTGATCCACTGCGAATTGATGCGGAGATGATCTGGCTGGCTGAAGGTTATCTCGAGTATCGGATTCCCAACTATCTCAAACCTAATCAGTCCTTTAGCGAAATTCAGTTGTCGATGGAACTGGGATCGGAGGCACCTGGCTTTTGTGACAATTACCCTTCGGATATTTACTTCTATGTCAATGGGATTGAGATTGGCTGCTGGACAAGTCCGGGGGATTTTGGCAATACACGCGGTACCTTCAACCCGGAATGGTGGCCTCCACACTTGAATCAGTACGGCATGCTGAAGCTGATCCGGATTACACAGGAAGGCAGCTATATCGACGGATGCCGCATCTCGGACGTAACGCTAGACCAGATTGGGCTGGATTACAAAAGCGATATTCACTTCCGCATTGCGGTTACGGACGGACCTTTGAACAAACGGGGCTTAACGATCTTTGGTAAAAACTTCGGAAACTATGGACAGAATCTGCTCGCTCGGGTTCTCTATAACGTGCAAGAAGAATAGTGCCCACGCTGGCTATTCACTCGATATTAATTAAGTTCGACCGATCTGCTAACGTAACTGTTCAACACAACAACAATCCTGTGTCTTCGAAAGGGTGCTATCCAGCACTCTTTTTTTCATGTGATATACTAATGGCCTGTAATGACAAAATGGAATAACGGGCGGGGATACCTTTTGAAATTGGAGCGATTAATCTCAATCATATACAAACTGCTGAACCACGAAGTATTGTCTGCTTCCACCTTGGCTGAAGAGTTTCAGGTGTCCCCAAGAACGATCTATCGGGATATTGATGTAATCTGTGCCGCCGGCTTCCCGGTCGTCTCCCATCAGGGACTCAAAGGCGGCTACGGCATGATGGACGGATACAAGATGGATAAAAGCTTGCTCGGTTCTTATGATGTGGATTCCCTGATCACGGTCCTGAGCAGTCTATCCACAGTGTTCGAAGATGCACGTGCACAAGGCACGATTGAACGTCTGCAAACGATTGGACCGGAGCATCAAACCTCAAGTCTCTCGGTGGATCTGGAGACACGCCGAACAGAACCTGATGCCCTTCCTCATCTGCGTAAAGGGATTACGGATCATCAGGTTGTCCGTTTTGACTACATCAATACAAAAAATGAACATACACCCCGCCATCTGGAACCGGTAAAATTACATTATAAATATCGTAATTGGTACGTATATGGATTTTGCCAGACACGGCAGGATTATCGCGAGTTCCGACTGTCCCGGATGATGAACGTGCAACTGACATCGGAACACTTCCAGCCCCACCTTGAGCTTCCCCAAGAGGCGGTTGTGTCAGATCCGTCATGGCAAGATCAGGTAAGTGATGTGGTATTTCGGGTGAGCCCGGAAGCGCTCGCGGAAGCCATGGATCATTTTCAACAGGCAGATAAGCGATTTCACGAGGATGGAAGTATGACGATGCGTATCTCGGTTCATCAACCGTTACAAGCCAGATGGCTTTGGTCTTTTCTGCTTAGTTTGGGTAGTGGCGCTGAGGTACTTGAACCGATTGAATTACGAGGCATTCTGAAAGAACAACTTCGAAACGCACTTAAGCTCTATGAAGAAGTATGACACGCTGTTGTCATACTTCTTTTTTTATAATCATCTCAGTAAGTTCATCCAATCCATCGCCAAATTAAAGGAGACGATCATCAATGAATCATCCGGAACAAATGTATAACTACCACGCATGGGCCAACCAAACGATCCTGGGCAGAATCAAGGAACTGCCCTCTTCTGTACTGAGTCAGGAAGTGAACAGTTCGTTTCCAACCATTGCTCACGCACTCAGCCATATCTACGCAGTAGATAAAATGTGGTACGCGGTATTGAATGGCACCGGGATGCCCGAGGCACTGCAAGCATGCATACCACTCAATAGTGAAATTCACGGTTCTGTGGATGAGTACATCCAATGTTTTACTTACCTGTCGGCACAGTACAGTGAGTGGTTACGAGGCCAAGCTGATCTGGAGCAAACCATTCTACTCGATAATCCATTTGCAGGAGTTCGTGAAACCAGCTTATCGGATATCGTCATCCATGTGGTTAACCACGGAACCTATCATCGAGGTAATGTTTCTACCATGCTGCGTCAATTGGGGTATGCCTCCATCATGAATGACTATTCACTCTTTTGGTATCAGGAACCGGCTCAGGTATAGTTGACAATCGGATGGAAAATGTACATTGTATCCCCGTGACGTCGAGGGATGAATTGAGAAATTGGTTGCAGACACATGGAAAAGTCGAGAAATCTTGCTGGGTAATGATAAGCATAAAACCCGTGCCAAATACCCTGCTGTATTTGGACGTGGTTGAGGAGTCGCTGTGCTTTGGCTGGATCGATGGAGTCAAAAAGAAAATATCCGAAACTCAATTAGCACAGAGATTATCTCCTAGGAGTAAACGCAGCTCATGGACTGAATTGAACAAGGAACGTGTCCGTCGTCTTGAAAAGTTGGGCTTCATGCATGACGAGGGGAGAAAGGTTCTTCCTGTTATGGACCCGAGTGCTTTCATTATTGATGGTGTGATCGAACAAAGGCTGAAAGAAGACCATCAGGTTTATGCAAATTTTATGGCCTTTCCTACCCTGTATCAGAACGTTCGGATCGATACGATCCAAAGTGTTAAGAATCAGCCAGCATTATTCCAGAGCAGATTGGATAAGTTCATAACCAACACAAAGGAAAATAAAATGTACGGTCAGTGGCATGACAACAGACGGCTATTGGACTATTGAATTTTCCCTGAGACAGCAGACAGGACCTCCATATGAGGAGGCCCTGTTTTGGTTTTTTTTATTCAGTCATGTATTAATGAGTCTGCCTGTATGTTTTGGGAGACTTGCCAAAGGTTTTCTTAAACTGGCGGGTGAAATAATTACTGTCGTTAAATCCACATTCATACGAAATTTCCGTAATGGACAGGTTCCCATTTTTCAACAAATGACATGCCTTCTCCAGACGCAACTTTTGCAGATAAGAGATCGGGGTCATCTGATAATAGGATCGAAAAATCCGATTCAGATGCCTTATTGAGATATTCGACTTCCCCGCAATATCCTCTAGCGACAGTGGCTCCAGATAATGATCTTCAATAAATGAAATGGCATTTGCCAGATGCATCAGATTATTACCTTCGATCCCTTTCTCCTGCGTATCATATTGCCTCGACAAATAAACAACCATCTCCGTAAGACGTGAGATCAACATCGTCTGATACCCTTGCTGTTTACTCTGATACTCCTCAATCATGAACGATATCAGTGATTCTACATACTCCAGACTGGAAATGGATAACGCCAATTTACTTGGAAAGGAGTGAATATTACGATAAAACGGTTCCAAAACAAACAGCGCCTGGAAGCCGTTAGATTTTCTCAGATCGGGCCCAGCCGAAGCAAGCATCTCGGGACTGAACATAATGTTACAGATCCTAAAATCATGAGGGTCTTTATACGCATGATGGGTGTCGCCATTAATCACAAATGCGTTCCCTTTTTTAATAAAAAATTCTTCGGTGTTCACCACATGGGTTGCATGACCATTCAGAACAATCACAAGTTCCGTAAAATCCATATGATTATGAAGCTCCATGTCCTCAACATGTCCACCGTACTGAATAAAAAACGGAAATTGTTGATGGTCCGAGGTAAACCATCTCAAATATGCATTACTCAAAAGCATTCCCCTCCGCGAACATAGTTGGGTTGAATGTCTATATCATGCTATTCCAAGACCGAAAGATCAAGGTTCCATATACTTATAAGCGTTATAATTCGCCTTGTAGCAGGGATTTTCAATGTGTCCAGATTCATACTAAACTCTCACAATGAATAGGAGCATAAATGATGAAATATACCAATCCGGTCATTCCGGGGTTTTACCCAGATCCAAGTATCTGCCGTGTAGATGAAGACTATTATCTGGTAACCAGTACCTTTGAATATTTCCCTGGTGTGCCCATCTTCCACAGCAAAGACCTTGTGAACTGGCGACAGATCGGCCATGTCCTCACAACAACTGAGCAACTCCCTCTAGCGAACGCAGGCAGCTCTGGCGGCATTTTTGCCCCAACACTCCGGTACCATGATGGCTGGTTCTACATGACAACAACCAATGTCAGCGGCGGCGGAAATTTTTATGTACGTAGTGCCCAGCCCGAGGGACCATGGTCTGCTCCGATTTTTGTTGATCAGGGCGGCATTGATCCCTCTTTTCTCTTCGATGAAGATGGACATGTGTATTTTCAAACGGCCTGTAACGGCGGTGAAGGTGAGGGCATCTATCAATGCGAGATAGACATCACGACCGGAGCCAGACTAACCGATAGCCGATTGATCTGGACTGGAACCGGAGGAGCAGCCCCCGAAGCTCCCCACATGTATAAAATAAACGGCCTCTACTATCTGATGATCGCCGAAGGTGGAACCGAGTATGGCCATATGGAGACCATCGCTCGGAGCACAGAGCCATACGGTCCATTTGATCCGTGTCCTCATAATCCGATTCTGTCCAATCGGAGCATAAAATCCAGCATTCACGCAACCGGTCATGCAGACCTTGTCCAGATCCAGGATGGAAGCTGGTGGGCCGTATCTCTTGGTATTCGTCCAGCTGGTTACCCTATGCGGCACCATCTGGGACGCGAAACGTTCCTGGCCCCTGTCACTTGGACGGACACCGGTTGGCCGATGATCGGTGTGGACGGACATATTGAGCAGGAGATGACTGGGCCTTTGTTGGCTGAGCACCCTTGGTCCCCTGAGGCTATTCGTGATGATTTTGACGAACCATTATTAGGCATGAACTGGATCTTCTTACGTAATCCGGATCCGGGTAGTTGGGCGCTCACTGAAAATCCCGAGCAGCTCATCCTTCGTGGTCATTCGGTTTCACTCGATGATGGACAAAATCCAGCCTTTGTCGGGCGTCGATTGAGCCATTTCTTATGCAAAATGGCGGCCGAGCTACATTATGAGCCAAATACGAGCGGTGAAGAAGCCGGATTAACCTTATTTATGAATGATAAATATCATTACGACTTGGCTGTAACACAGATCGACGGTCAGAAGAAAATCGTATTGCGGCGAACCGTCGGCTCTCTGCGAACCGAACAGGTGCTTGACTGTGACACGGGGCCGGTTGTATTACAAATCAAGGCTGACCGTAATCACTTCACGTTCCTCTACCAGCAAGGTTCATCCGATGCCATCGAAGTGGGTTCAGGGGAAACACATCTGTTATCTACCGAAGTAGCAAGTGGTTTCACAGGTGTGATGATCGCCATGTACGCTTATGCTCCATCGGGGGAGTGTACGCCTGCAAGTTTCGATTGGTTTGACTATGAACCTCTGGACGAATAATCGTTGTAACTCCTATATTCAGTAATAGAAAATATTATATATGATCAGCTAGAATTATCCCCTTAAAGTAGATACTCTTTGAAAAGCCTTGTGTAGTAGCATAAGGAAATGAGTGAACTTTGAGGGGATTTTGCTATAGCTAAATCTTTCTTACGGATTGCACTGGAATTTATAAAAGAACCATTGCTTTATTAGAGAAGTTCTCCTAGTATTTTTAGAAGGAACACCCCAGCAGCTCCCATCTTGGCAATAACTTCACTGCCCATATGAGAGCGCTATCGCTGCAGCACGAAAGAAAAACGGGAGGTTGCAGATATGAAATGGAATCACTTCAAGTCCAAGCTTCTGTTTAAGTACACCCTATCCTATATCTCCATTTTCCTTATCCCTCTTGTTATTTTAACCATCATTATTTATCACAACGCTGTGGACACGCTCCGTTCAGAGATTGAACAGACCAATGTCAATCAGCTCACTCAAGCCAAAACTGTCATTGATGATCGCATGAAGGAACTCCAAGACATCGCGTTTCGCATCGCCTACGATGAGCAGTTAACGCGGTATTGGACCCACCATCCGTACTATAGCCGGGAATCAATCAGCGCATTGGTCAAATACAAAGCCACCAGTTCCATTATCGATGAGCTATTCCTGTTCTTCCGCGGAGATGATAACATCTATTCTTCTCAAGGTTCTGAGAACCTGGATGTATTCACTGGCCGCTACAAATTTACTACGTGGAACAAAACAGACATGATCCGGGATTTGAATAACGTACTGTCCCCCACGATACGTCCAGCGGAGCAGGTCGTCCAAGGAACCAGAATACCCAATTCCATGCTGGCATACCTTGTACCGATTGCACCTAACAATACGCCCGCCCATGGAACCGTCATGTACTTGATTCACGAGTCCAATCTGACGGGCTTAATTGATTCCATCCTCAGCGACTATCACGGGATGACTTATATTTTCGATAATTTCGGGCAAGTACTGGCAGCCAATTACAAGGGAGAAATCATATCTGAACAGGAAGTCAACGCTCTGTTTGCTCTTGAACCCGGGACGCACAGCATCTCCTTAAATCAAGAACCACATTCGGTTGTATCCGTTAAATCGGATGCGGGTTGGACTTATGTGACCGCTATGCCCAGCAACCAATTTTTTAGCCGAATCGTTCATATTCGCACCTTTGTTGTTCTTGTTTTCTCCTTCATGGTGGTGATGGGCACGTTCCTCGCCATTATGTTGGCCCGAAGACAGTACCATCCGATTTCAGACTTAATGGAGTTCATTCGGTTGAAGAATGATCCTGACCCATCCTCAACCACCAACGAGCTGGAATGGATCAAGAAAACACTGCATGACTATAGTCAGCGCGTAGATCTTCAGGAGCCCTATGCTCGCAATCATATTTTGCTCATGTTGCTGAAGCACGGTCACACCGGAGATTTCCCCTCTGAGTTTGCGGATAAGCTTGGCATACGCTTTAACCGATCCCATTATTTTGTGATGACCATGGGCTGGGAAATACATGCTTTTCCTATCGGTGATAACCCCGAGCAACCTACTGTCATGCAGCTGATGAATGATGTGGAGCTGCCGGAGTTGTCTGCTTATGCTTACGGCGTGGAGCTACCACAGGCAGACCAATTGGCCCTTATCGTAGGATTCGATGCCGAAATAGAGCACGAAGGTAGCTTGAATGCCCGTATGGAGCCTATTGTTGAAAAACTGCAATGGATGGTGACAGAACACACAGGGGCCGCGCCAGCAATAGGGATAGGCAATCGGTACACTTATCCGAAACAGCTGAATCAGTCCTACATCGAGGCCTCGACCGCTCTGGAAGCATCGATGCTGCATGGACAGGGCAGCAGTACATACTTTAACAACCTTTCCGGTTCCGGTGTACAGGATTCTTCCTTCTGGGTCCCTAAGGATGTATTGTTGAAGCTGGTTCAAAGCTTGAAACAAGGTAGCTATGATGTGGCAGTTCAGATGGTATCAACTGCGTTGAATACCCTAAAATCCGAAATGCCATCTGTACCGCTGCTGCGTTGCATCTGCTTTGATATTCTGAATACAATGCTCAAAACCGCTTCGGAGCTTGGAATCCATCATGTGGTTGATCAACTTCCAAGAATCACTTCCTACGACTCGTTGGAGGATTTGGAGAAAAAACTGACAGGTCTTGCCGCCGAAATCTGCGCCCATGTCGAGGCAAAGAGTGAGACGGAAGAAAGCTCTCTTATGGATGAAATCGTGGCTTATATCGATGCCAATTTCTCTGATTATGATCTCAGTTTAGGTACGATTTCATCGAAATTCACGATCTCTTCATCGTATTTCAGTCGTTCTTTCAAAGAAAAGATCGGCATGAACTTTACCCAATATATCTGGCAGAAACGGATGGATGAGGTCATTCGACTACTGCTGCACACAACCGATCCGTTAAAAGATATCATCACGCGTGTCGGTTACCTGGATACACCAAACTTCATCCGAAAATTCAAAAAAGAGACGGGTTATACCCCAGGGCAATACCGTAAAATGCACCGTCCCAACGGTTCCGCCGATTCCCCTGATGATGATGACGAGGAATGTATTGGATAAATGGTGATATCGTCTAACATGTGCCTGATTCATTAGACCAAAATAACGCAAACAAGGGCCGTCCTATACGTCATGCTCACGACGTATAGGACGGCCCCTTCGTATGTTTTTAATCCGTAGACATAATCTGATTCGTCGCGGCCGGCGGCCTTATCCGATTTTCCCAGCCGAAAGATCCTTCAGCCCTTGATGCACTGCACCTAGCAAACGGTGAGTTGGATCACAGCCGTACTCCCAGAACATGATCCCGGCCAGACCTTGATCCTTCACGTAATCACATTTGCATTGGATCGATTCTTCATCATCATACGATATTAAGCTGGACCCATTAAACAGAAACGGTGCACAGGCTTCTTCATCCCAATAACGGGTGTAACCATTCTTGTTAATGTACTTCGCTTCCAGTTCGGCAAATGACGGACCGTAGCCGCCTGTGCTGCCAGCCATTTGATGGAGTCCGTGGTTTCGATCAGGGACCTCAGTCCAGATCCGGGAATAGAACGCAGCTCCGATCACAATCTTCTCCTTCGGGACTCCAGCGCGAACAAACAGGGTCACGGAAGCATCCGTACTAATTCGAAACAGATCTCCTGTTGGCGTGTACAGATTCGTATGATGTCCGGTCAGGACTTGAAAACCGCCACGCATATCATAGGTCATCAACTGCACGTAGTCCAGGTACTGCTGCACCTTAGCCATCTCTGTACCATCAACGTAGTATTGATCAGCCCCTGCCGCAATGGTGAGCAGATAATGACGGCCATCCTCTTCTCCCTTGGCACTCAGTGCCTCCCGGATCGTCTTGAGAAGTAAAGTGAAATTCCGTTTATCATCAGGACTGGATGCGATACCAGCTTCACCGTAACAAGGATATTCCCAGTCCAGATCAATCCCGTCAAAAGGAAATTCCTCCAGCACCCTAACCGCCGATGCAGCCATGCTGTCCCTTCCCGCCTGGGTTGAGGCGGCTTCGGAAAAACCGCCTGCGCTCCATCCGCCTACAGACAGCAGCACTGTAAGATTAGGATGCTCCCGCTTGATGTTCTGGATAACGTGACCGTTTTTTAGATGCTCGGTTGTTATTGCATCATTTTTGACATGTCCGAAGGCTACGTTCAGATGTGTTAACTTTGACAGATCCTCATGTGCTATATCGGGGAGAACTGAATCCACAGCATAACCCGCAGCAATATATTTCGTCACTCTCTTCACTCCGATCCGTTCGATGATTGAGATATCGCAGCAGCAATCTGCAAGGCTTCCTTCCCCGTACCAATCTTGTACCCGGAAGCCGAATAACGAACTTGATGCTGAGTATCCAGCACGAACAGATGCGGATAACCCGCTTCGTGAGCCGCAGGCTTCGAAATGTAACCGGACAAGGAAGCATAACTGGAATCTCGTACAAAAACCGTGCGTACAGGCAGCTTTGGATAACCAGCAGGGTCAAAGGCAGCGTTCCATTCCATATCTCCGATCATGAGCACGATTGGTATACCAAGCTTATCCAGCGGCTCTGCCAGCTCGCACAGTTCACGAATCAGATGTTTGGTCGGTTCCCGCTCCGGTTCAATCCAGGCAGCAATGGCACCCTCCGATCCCAGAAGTTCCTCCAGTTCTACCTCTGAACCATCCAGACGGGTCAGTATACTTCCTGGTGCCAGTTTACCCAGTACAGGAATATCAACCTCATTCTCGCGATAAGACATTACAACCTCAGTGGTATCTCCGGCGTTCACGGTAAAGTAAACGAATCGTACTTTTGCCGTTCCATCTTTCAGACGAATGCCTGTCGTTAAGCGATAAGCTCCTGCCTCAACCTCATATGGCTCACTATAGACATCCGTACTGCCATAAGGATAAATCAACGTCTTGTAGACGCCATCTTCCAGACGGGCAAACGTAAAGTTCTCGAAATAGGATGCTTCAGATGTATCCTGCGGAACTTTTATATCCCTATGAAGTTGGAGCATTCCCCAGCTTGTGCTCTCCTGAGTTAGAGGTGAGGCGAGACTAAACACTGCATCCTCCCAGCCTTTGTCACTTAGATACTGTGGTTTCTGTGCGCTCGGATGTAATCGGGCCGGAATACCCAAACTGCGACATACAGCCACAAACAAAATATCCAGCGACTGAGAGTCTCCCTTCATTAGACTAAACGTCCCTGTTGGATTCCCTTTGCCTTTTAGATTAGGAAGATCGTCATAGTATTCATATTGCTGTTCCAGCATTCGGGCAAGTGCCGAGGGATTCTCCCTGAACGCTGCCGCCTCATCTGCCGAAAAGGCATTCTGGAATACACCTCGATAAGGGACCAGCATCTCATAGGAGATCCGCGGACACAGGATGTATCTCACGAACGTATCTTCCGCCCATGATCCTTGCTGCGAGAGTGCACCGATCAGATGATCGTCCAGCGTCTGGCAAAAGGTATCAATTAAATCTTTTTCATTCACCGACTCCAGCAACCGGAGCGGCCACTCACCGTATGGATTGGAACGTTCCTCTAGGAAAGCTGCAATTTCCCGGCTGTTCCCCCGCGCCTTGCGGAGAACATCCCATACACGTACCGAGGGCAGTCCAACCTTTTTAGCCAGCGAAACAGCTTCCTCCTCACTCAGGAACGTGTCCTCATACTCGCTCCGGGTCTGCGCTCCTTCCTCCAGACGACGATTATGAATCTCAATCTTCTCTTCCGGTAATGCAAGCACGACCCCTCCCTCCCTTTCCGGAGGAGGAACCATATCGAAATCTACAATCCCTGTAGGCTGCTCTGATGAGTTCAGCACAAGCTCTACATCCTTATTTTCCTGAGCCTTGAATAGGATCTCACTCCACTTACCGCCGCTGACCGCACGAATCAAAAGGTCACCACAGCCAGTCTTAAAGGTCGCTTCCCCTTGTGCATCCGTCCTAATCTCGGCAATCGGATAGAATTCAGCCGTATTGTACAGCTCAAAACGAACACTCGCGCCGGGTACGGGCTCTCCCTGCTCATTTTTCACCTTCACATAGATGTTGCGTGTGGGCGCATAGTTCTCAAGCAAATTAATTTCCGTATATCCCTTTTCGGAGAGCGTAATATCCTCCGGTCCGGGATAGTCGGCATAGATTCTCGTATTAATCAGCATGGCCCTGCGGGCTGGAGGACTGAACCACCCTTGGTTCAGACGGGCTTCCGGCTCGCATGCCCCGATGTAATACCATTGACCTTCTGCCCAGGCTTCTACCCAAGCATGATTACTATCACAGTGAGCCCAGCGCGGCGTGTAGACCTGGCGGGCTGGTATGCCGATGCTGCGAAGAGCGGCCACTGCCAGCGTGGATTCTTCGCCGCATCGTCCGCGAGCATTCCGGATCATCGTCAGCGGTGATATCGTGCGCAGATCGCTGCCAATATAGGTCGCTTTCTCATGACACCAGTAATTGGTCTCCAGAATGGCATCAGCCATGGATAACTTTGCTGTCCGCTCGGCTAATTCGTCATACATCAAACCGCGGAAATCTTCAATATTTTCCGTATTTATGCGATAAGGCAGTACAAAATGAAGGAACAAATGATCAGGAACACATTCTCCCCAAGGCACACGTTTGCGGGTGTCCAAAGCCCGGCGCACATGACTCAAGAACAAGTCCCCGTTATAATCAGCCATGTCGTTTACCGGCATATAGGCATAGACATACTTCAACGCCCATGCCTCTTCTTGTGTTAGCTCCTGCTGAAAAATATGAAACAACTCCGATTTGCGTGCCTCTGCAAAACGTACCTTCTCCTGGAACTTCTGCTCGATCCTCTCCAATGACTGTGCATCAAGGGAAAATACCAAGGTTTGGCTGGTCATTGCGTTCTCACTCCTTCCACAGCTTTCCGTCTTCCCGAATACAGATCAAGGCCGTTCCGTCCGAAGACGGCGCAGTAATCTGGAACAGGCTGCGAGTCGTTTCAATAACAGGATTACAGCTCAACAATTCCTCACCCATAAGCAGCTTCACATCCTGTGTAAATTCACCATGGGTTTCATAATAATTGCGTTCACGGTAGTAGAGCCTGCGAAGCTCCCATTTGATTCGTTCGTCTTCCGGCAGCTCAAACGACTGATCCGTTCCGTCATCCGAGAATACAACATAACCCCATAACTCCGGGTAATGCATGTTGATAATACCTATAGGTGACCACACCCAGTTTTCCTCCGGATAAGGTTTACCCGAATCTGGATTCAGCACCTTGCGGTACTCACCGTCCTGTACCTCGGTTTGCCACTCCACACGCGAGAAGTTGACACGCCAGAACTCACCCGGCGCAGGTGGACGGTTTCCTTCGGCACATTCCTTCAGACTGGCCCAGGGAATCGCGACTTCCACGCTCCATTTCCGGTTCTCTGCACCAGGTCTGTTCAGTTCCCCATTGATATATACGGCCGTCTTGAGACCGCTGATATCCCAACCGTTAACCGGAGGCCCACCATCCCGATAAGGCTTCACTAATAACA
Source organism: Paenibacillus amylolyticus (assembly GCF_047302515.1). Classification (GTDB taxonomy): domain Bacteria; phylum Bacillota; class Bacilli; order Paenibacillales; family Paenibacillaceae; genus Paenibacillus; species Paenibacillus amylolyticus_G. Next base: position 4,560,188 of record NZ_CP168019.1, read on the forward strand.
GGTCCCATACCGTATTGAGCGCATTGATCTCGAACTCATAATATTGATGGGAATCCCCGTCGGGATCGATAAAAATCTCAAAATCATTGTCATAAAAAATAACGGAATCACGTTCAGTCAGGGTAGCCCAGATCTGATCTTCAATCAGCTCGGCAGCAAAATAGAAATAGTCGTCATCCCACAGCATTTTTACCCGTGTCTGTTTCTCTGGCTTCGGACGAAGATCCCCTTCGATATCAACGAAATCATCCGTCCAATGAGCCGCATTCCAAAATGCCTTATCCACACGACCGTCTAACACCAACGGTTCCTGCGCACGCTTGCATATATAATGTTTGGGAGCATACTCAATCCTGGGTTCTGGCACTCCACTTCTGTTCATGTCACTCTCTCTCCAATTCGTAAGGGAGGGCATGCATCTACCAGCACATGCCCTCCCCGTAATGGTTAGTTATGGGTGACAACGGCTCCAGAGCCGCCGTACATTTCCAGCTCCTCATCAAATTCGAGCTTAAGAACGGTCACCTGTTCATGCGTGTCCTCCGGGGCCATCTTGATCCACGTTGTCCCCGGGATATTGAACCAAGGCACGCCCCCATGAATCTCATGATTAAGCTCTTTGCCCGAATGCAGCACGGTAATTTTCTTGATCGGATTGCAGAGACCTTTGATGCACACATTCTCTTTTGGATCGTCATACACAAACAGGTACAGCGTCTTTCGATCCTCGGATACGGTGCTTCCCCCCAGATAATAGCGAGGCATAATGCCTTCACCCGTACCGAAGACGGCCTCTTCATGGGTTCGGATCCAAGCTCCCAGTCCAAGCAGAATATCCTCCTGCCTCTGATCGATGGTGCCATCTTCACGCGGACCGATATCCAGCAACATATTACCGCCCATCGAAATGCAGTCACAGAACATTCGAATGATCTGATTTAACGATTTGTATTTATGATCGGTTGGCACATAACCCCAAGATGTGTTGCTCGTGGTGCAGAATTCCCAGGGTCCCTCCGGTCTTGTGATCGGAATGCCTTGCTCAGGCGTTTTGTAATCCCCATAACCTTGAAGGCGGGAGTTGATGATGATATCCGGGTTAAAAGATTGCAGATAATGCTTGAACTCCGGCAGATTCCACTGCTCGGCACTCCGTTCCCAGTCCCCATCAAACCACAGCAGATCCACCTTTCCGTAATTCGTCAAAATCTCTCCCAGTTGATGGTTATTAAATTGCAGGAACTTCTGCCACTTTGCCTGATCTTGAACGCCGTCCACAGGACTTGAATGCCGGTTGACACTACTGAGATCCTCCGGAACTTTTCCACCTTCATACACGCTAGGATAATCCGGGTGTGACCAATCAATCAGCGAGTAATACATCCCCAGATGAATGCCCTTTTCCCGAATCGCTTCCGCATATTCCCTCACGATGTCCCGATTGGCTGGTGTCTGTTTGACGACGTTGAGATCGCTATATTGCGTATCCCATAACGCAACGCCATCATGATGCTTCGTTGTCAACACGGCATACCGGGCACCAGACTTCTCAATCAAGTCCGCCCACTTCTCCGCATTGAATTCCGATGCCGTAAAACCATCCAACTGTTTCATATATTCTTCATAGGATATCCTGCCATTATAGAAGGACCAGGATTCCGCAACCCCGTCCACCGCATAGATGCCATAGTGGATGAATATCCCCAGTTTGGCTTCTTCAAACCATTTCTGCATAACGGTTCACACCTCCCCCGAGAATTCTTATATGCGAAAAATTTAATAAAGCTAACATTATTGAAGCTAACTGTTGTTTTTCTGCATGGGATGTACTTCGATAGGTTTTTTATTGGCCGGTATTCCAACGGTCATATGCCCCCTGATACAGTTCGATGATACGGTCACTGCCCATTTTCTTCATCTGTGCAATGTACTTATCCCAGTTCTCAAGTGGTTCCTGGCCTGTCACAAACTTCGCTTCCATCTGTTTAACGTACGTATCCAGGTCAGATAATAGAGCGGTTGCTTCGCTTTGCTCTTCATTTGTCAAATAAACGTTAGGAAATGGCGCTTTTCCGATAGGTACCAACTTCTCTTGATTCTGCTGGTCAATCCACTCATCAAATTCGGTGCGTAGACCCTTCGCTACATCCGGATCATTAATACCCGGTGTCAAGATACCAAAGTTCGGCGTGATTTTACCCCGGTATTCCTCACGATCCCCGCCGCCAGGAACGGGGAGCCACTCTTTAACGTGATTTTCCTTGTCTTTGAATTTCCACAGCACACCTTCCGGACCTTGATTGAACAGTGTCGCACCGTCATAGCTGTATAAGTAATCGATCCATCGCATCGTCGCCTCGGGTGACGGGTTGCTGCTTGTAATAGCAAAGGTACCGCGAGCCGACATGCCCGGATGCTTGCCGTATACCGGAGAGTCTGCCACCTCGCTCTTCACGGGTGTCATCAGCGGATGATCCGTGCTAGGTTCACCACCAAGCGTGAAGTATGGATGGTAATCGTTGAACAGTGCAAGTTTGTTGCTTTCACCTTTAGCTTTTTTCTGATCACCTGTTTGAGAGAAGGTCTCATGATCCAGCAAGTCTTCCTTCCACAAGCGGTTCATGAATGTAAGATAACCTTTGTAACCTTCTTCTTGATAAGGATAGTGAACTTTACTGTCCTTATCGGAATAGATGCCTTCGTTGTAAATTCCCCAGAAGCCGAAGAAAAACATGCGAAGATCATCCAGTTTTACAGAAGTAAGCGGAATTTCATCTTGCTGGCCATTGCCATTAGGATCTTCTTCTTTTGCACGCTTGAGATACGTATACAATTCTTCCGTAGTCTTGGGCTCTTCTACATTTAGTGCCTTCAAGAATTCCCCGTTGTACCACATTGGGCCTCTATACCATACGGCGGCTTTATCAATGAATGGGAGTGCATACATAAGCCCATCAGGTGTTGTAAATGATTTACGGACATCCGGGTTTTCATCGAGAATCTTTTTGATATTTGGGGCGTAACCTTCGTCAATGTATTTTTCCAACGGGATCAGGATGCCCTGGCTGCCATAAGTCACCTGTTCGGCTGGCTTGAGGTCCGCAGCATAGAACATATCCGGCAAGTCTCCGCTCGCGAAAACCAGATTTTTCTTCGTTTCAAAGCTGTCGATTGGTGAGAGCTGGTACTCCAGCTTGATGCCCGACAGTTTCTCCATTTCTTGCAGCACAGGCATCGTGCTCCAGTCGGCTACGCCCGCATCCTGGGACATGACCTTTAACGTTAGCGTTTTGTCTACAATGGGGAAACCTTCTTTTTTGACCCCCTCTACTTTGGAGGGCGTGCTTCCGTCTTCATTGGTTGAACCACAAGCTGCAAGCAATGTTGCGAATAAGGTGAGACAGAGTGTAATGGATGAAGCCTTGCGAAGCTTTTTCATAACAACAACTCCCCTTGTTTAATGTGGTATATGGATTAAGATCATCCCTTAACGGAACCGATCATAACACCCTGTACAAAGTAACGCTGGAGGAATGGATACACCGCAATGACCGGTAGGGTGGCAACAATAATGACAGCATATTTGACCAGTGCAGCGATCTCTGCTTTGGTATTCATCGCCGTTGCTGAAGAGGTATCGATAGCGCCTCCCCCTTGAGCCGCCATTTCTTGAAGCACCAGAATCTGGCGCAAAAAGAGCTGCAGCGGGTACTTGGAAGAATCATTCAGATAGATCATGGCACTAAAATAGCTGTTCCAGTGTCCGACTCCATAGAAGAGCGCCATCACTGCAATGATTGGCATCGAAAGTGGGAGCACAATCTTGATGAACAACCGGGTGTTGGTACATCCATCAATATGCGCCGCTTCCTGTAACTCCTTTGGGATGGTCGATTGGAAGAACGTCCGGCATACGATAATATTCCAGATGGATGCAGCCCCGGGCAGAATAAGTGCCCACATGCTGTTCACCATACCAAGATCCTTGACCAGCAGGTAACTTGGGACAAGCCCTCCGCCGAAGAACATCGTTACCATAAACATCGCCATGAAGAATCCACGTCCCACAAAGTCCGAGCGGCTGAGCGCATAGGCTGCCGGTAGTGTAACAATCAGGTTAACGATGGTGCCTACAACGGTATAGATAATCGTATTTTTGTACCCAATCCAGATGTTGGTGTTCTCAAACACCCGGGCATAACCTTCAAACGTAATCCCTTTTGGCAGCAGCCACATCTCACCGGAGGCTACATATTTGGGATCACTGATTGAAGCACTGATAATGTATAACAGCGGATACAGCACAATGACGAGCGCTACCGTCAGATAGATGTAATTACACAATAAGAACAATTTATCACTTCTGCTTTCTTTCACAGCGGATGACATGTGTATTCCCTCCTTTTACCACAGGCTATTTTCACTGGTGCGGCGTGCAATCTGATTCACGGTAATAAGCAGAATCGCATTAACTACGGAGTTGAACAACCCCACCGCCGTAGAGAAACTGTACTGCGCATCGACCAGACCGGACCGATAGACAAATGTTGAGATGACATCGGACGAGCCCATGTTCAGCGGATTTTGCAGCAGCAGGATTTTCTCGAATCCGACGCCCAGAATACTGCCCATATTCAGAATTAACAAGATGGTGATCGTAGGGATGATCGCTGGAATGTTAATATGCAAAATCCGTTTGAAACGACTCGCACCATCCACCACAGCCGCTTCATGCAGTTGCGGGTCCACACCCGATAGAGCGGCAAGGTATATAATGGTGCCCCAGCCTGCACTTTGCCAGACTCCTGATAGTACATACACTGTCTTGAACCACGCAGGGTCCGTCAGGAATTGAGGTGCCTGGAATCCAAGGGCCTGTACCAAATTGACAATCATGCCTGACGAGGGTGATAAAAAGGTAATGATCATCCCCGACATTACAACGACCGAAATGAAATGCGGTGCATACGTGACAGTCTGCACAGTACGCTTGAAAAAGGAATCCTTCACTTCATTGAACGCTAACGCAAGAATAATCGGTAGTGGAAAACCTATAGCCAGCTCATACAAGCTGATGCTAAGGGTATTCCATAGTAAATCCCAAAAATAATACGAATTGAAGAAACGGATAAAATGATCGAATCCGACCCATGGGCTTCCTGTGACACCAAGCGTTGGGATAAAGTTTTTGAATGCAATTTGTATGCCGTACATCGGACCATAATGGAATATCAGAAAGTATAAAAAGGCTGGCGCAATAAACAGATACAACTCCCAGTTCCGAATCGTCCTTCTCCATAATTTATTTTTCTTACTGCTCGGATTGGTGTATACCGATAAGTTTTGCGATAAGGCGGACTTCCCATCTGGTTGCATCAGTTGTTTCCTCCTTTTTTGGTAACGCTTACATACCGAGTTTATGGTTCATTTCCTAATCCGTAAATATGCCATTTCAATCTTCACTTCTAAAATCACGGAATATACTGTTACAACAGGGGTTTACACTTTTGTTGCCAGTTTGTCATTGTCATTTCGGGGTTGTAAAACATGTAGAATTTGACCTATTTCCCTCCTGTAGTTGTCATTGAGAGTTTCATCACATGAACTTGGAAGATGTCAGATCCGAACTTAGGTTAGAAAACAGACCTTAAAGTCAAAACCCACATATACGCTGGGACACGGTATTGATGTCTACAGCCATCATACTGAATTCTAAGGTTTGCAGGTTTCAAGGTTTTACCGACGTGATACAATGTAATATTATCTATCATACATCTCTCGCAAACTACAAGCCTGTAATGGCTTGCCTTTATTCTATATTTCTCCTCCCTCTTTCGTATATATGTTGTTTTTATCTTTACCTTCAGGATACATAAACGCTTATAAACACTAGTAATTTGGAGTCATATATGTAGATTTTGCACAAGGTGTGGAATCTGAAAACAGTAGATATTTCGGAAAAGACCATTAAAAAAAGCCATTCCGCTAACACGAACTGGCTTTACATCCTAAGTAGATATCCATTTCTTTATAAAAAATCGGCAGGATTAATTACACTACATGTAATATAAATGATCATATGCAAACCTGTGTACTGTTTTAACTCAAATAAAAAACGACTCTCCATACATGTATGGAGAATCGTTTTGAAGATACACATCCGTTTTAACCATGTTCAGTTTGTAGGATTTGCAGTGAATTTACTTACCAGAAGGTTGAGCTTCTGCTGTATACCCTGTTGGGATATCCGTTTCTGCAGTCACATTCGTAATGACCATTGGATACATCATGTCTGGATCAGGTTGAATAATGGAATAGAGCACGATGGCGCGTCCATCCTTCTCCAATTTCACATCATCAATCTTCAATCCATAACCAGGGTGCGGCATTTCAGCACTGAGTTTAACTTTGGTTGTTTTGTCATCAACCTTTGTCGTTGTTACTTCAGGTACAATCGCTTGTTGGCCTTCACCTGGATTGGTTGGAGCTGGCTCTGTCGAGCCGCCATTGCCGTGTTTATCCACAAATTCAAGTGCATTGAAGATCATGCTTGCAGCCTCCATACGGGTAAGCGACTGATCTGGACGGAAGTTACCGTCCTTATCCAGTTCAATGATGTTCATGTTCAGCAGGTTCTGGACTGCAGATATGGCGTCCTTACCGATTTTATTTTCGTCCTTAACAAGATTATACTTCATAATGACCGGATAATTCCCGGTTGTGTTAATCCCTTCATGTAGCAAAATGACAAACAGTTCACGCGTCATCTTGCCCTGCGGGTTCACTTCAACCGGAATGGACAGTCCATTCTGAGTAGCGGCCTGCACCGCATCGGCATACCACGTATCCGGACTGATTTTATTCTGAGCGGATGCTTCCGCAAATTCATTTTTCAGACCAAATGCATTTACAATCAGTTGGACTCCCTGTGGCTCGGACAATGCGAGATCTGGACGGAACAGATCCGCTGTCACTCCATTAACAATACCTTTTGATTTCAATGAATCTACTACCGACTTCTGCCCTTCATCCTTCACATCTGAAAAAGCGAGTACCGACGCACCTCCTGCTGTCAAAGAAACGCAGAGCGCAAGTGTTGCAGCCAATCCTTTTTTATGTTTCATTTCCTGGCACCTCCATATGATTAGTAAAGCCTATTTTTTACCTCTTCATTCCTACAGACGGGATACCTGGTGAAAATGTTTCAGGAATTTCGACACCTGGTGAATACAATGTGGGAACACTGCATACAACTCTTCTCCACCGCCGATAATTTAATCCATCTGCTTTTTGCTAAGTGGCTTCGTTGACATTGATTCGGATTAGCGCAAAAATAAGAATAGAGAAATCCATCGGATGACGGATAAACAGCAAACCGGATCGCATACAGTAAGAGGGCACGACGCGCTAATAACAGGTGTCGGCCCTTTTCTTGACTCCACCTGCTGAACTGACTTCACCTATAACAAAAGGAGAACAATGCTTATGTCCAAGAAAGGATTACTGCGCGGTTATGTTGTGTCGAACTGGCCTGTCTACCTGGTTGCTGTTCTACTGATTATTGCCTCCAATGTCGGGCAGGCCTCCTTGCCCCGAATACTGGGCAGTTTCACGGACCAATTGATGCAGAATACACTTCAGATGCAGACGGTCGCAAGGTACAGTCTTTCCCTCCTGGCTATTGCCATCGGGTATAATCTGCTCTTCGGTACTGGGCAATTCATGATTATGAAGCTTGGTAGACGCTTCGAATTCATGACGCGTGAGCGGATCTTCGGTAAGTTTTCGGAGCTCAGTGAGCATTATTTCTCCAAACAGGGGAACGGAAAGTTGCTCAGTTATTTCATGAATGACGTGACTTCCGTACGTGAAGCCATATCCAATGGTGTGACGCTCATGACCAATGCTACTTTCCTTCTGTTATCCTGCATTGTCATGATGTTGCTTAGCGGGATTCCGTTGACGCTCATTCTAATCAGTATCGTGCCCTTGCTGGCGATTCCATTTCTGGTCGTGTTTTTCGGTCCACGGATTCGCAAGCGCTCTCGTGACGTACAAGAAGCCCTTGCAACCATGACGGAATCCGCAGAAGAACAGCTGGGTGGCATTCGCGTAACCAAGACTTTTGCCATCGAAGACAGTGCCCGTGCACGCTTTGGAGCCACCGTCGATGAGATCAAAAGTAAACAGCTGCGGCTAGTTCGCCTATCTTCATTGTTTCAGGCTTTGCTCCCCCTGCTCGGAGCCATCTCATTGGTCGTCTCCCTTCTTGTTGGAGGGATTATGACCATGCAGCATTCCATCACGCTCGGAAGTTTTGTCGCCTTGACGTTATATTTGCGCATCATCATGGGACCGCTTCAGCAGATTGGCAACGTCATTAATACCGTTCAGCGCTCAGGCGCATCACTGGAGCGGGTGAATGACCTGCTCAGCGAAGTAGCGGATGTACGTGAACTTCCTGAAGCCACATCGCTCCAAACCGTACAAGATATCACCATGGAGAATCTAACCTTCTCCTATCCTGGCAGTTCATCTCCTGCTCTCAAAAACATTCAACTCCATATCCGTGCGGGGCGAACGGTCGGTATTGTAGGCAAGACCGGCTCAGGTAAAAGTACCCTCGTTAAGCTATTGCTGCGTACATATGAACCACCTGAAGGAACGATTCGCATCAATGGTACCGATATTCGGCAGCTGTCGCTGGAAAGTCTAAGATCACGCATCGCCTATGTCCCTCAGGATGGATTCCTGTTTAGTACCACCATCCGGGATAACATCGCATTCAGCGACCGAGAAGTATCGCTGGATACAGTGGAGCATAGTGCGCGCCAAGCCATGATCTATGATAATATTGTCCGATTTCCCGACCGCTTCGATACATTACTTGGCGAACGTGGGCTCACGCTATCTGGCGGACAACGTCAGCGAACTAGCCTGGCAAGAGGACTGATCAAGCAAGCACAGTTACTTATTTTGGATGACAGCATGAGCGCGGTTGATGCTGTCACCGAGAGTGGCATTCTGCGCAGCCTGCGTGAGATCGGCAAGGGCAAAACCACATTGATCATCTCTCATCGCATCAGCGCGGTCCGTCATGCGGACGATATCATCGTTCTGGATGAAGGGCGAGTCGCTGAGCAGGGAACACATGCGCAGTTGATGGCTGCCAAGGGGTTATATGCGGCCACCTACCGTTTGCAGGAGGAGGGATTACATCATGTCTAACGCTAACCCTGAACTTCACCCAGATGCAGAGGCCGATCAGAGTAAACGAACTTCGTTTAAAGCGATGATGGCATACGCCAAACCGCATAAATGGGCTTTTGCCGGTATCTTCTTCTGCTCACTGCTTGGCATATCGGCAGATTTGTTACAACCCTATCTGGTGAAGATCGCCATCGATGATCATCTGGCCGTGGGCCAGACCAGTGTGGGCTTTCTCGTTCAGCTCGCAGCCATCTTTCTTGGGCTGGCTGTCATCAGTTTTATTTTTACCTATATCCAGAATAATCTGTTGCAGCACGTGGGACAGAACATTGTATCCCGAATCAGAAAGGACCTGTTCAAGCATATCTCCAAGATGTCCATGTCCTTCTTTGACCGTTTTCATATCGGCAGTCTGGTCACGAACGTATCCAGTGATACGGAGACCATCAGCAGCTTTTTCACTCAAGTACTGCTCAGTCTGATTCGGGATGGTATGATGCTGGTGCTCATTATCGTCTTTATGTTCCAACTTGATCCTGTGCTGGCGACATACTCCCTGATCGTTCTGCCTGTCATTGCGGTGGTTGCGGTATTATTCCGTAGTCGACTGCGGAAAGCTTATCAAAATGCTCGTACCCGGCTTTCCCGTCTGATCGCATTTACGGCGGAGAACTTGTCCGGCATGTTCCTGATTCAAGCTTTTCACCAGGAGGAAGAACAGAAGAAACGTTTCTCGGAACAGAATGCGCTCCATCTAAAAGCCAACATTGCGCAAGCTCGTTCCAATGTCATATTCAACCGGACGTTTGATATCCTTGGCAATGCGGCACTGGTCATGATGGTCTGGCTTGGAGGTCGCGCCGTACTGGGTGAGTCCCTGCAAGTCGGGGTATTATATGCGTTTATCAGCTATATTCGTCAGTTCTTTCAACCGATTAACCAGATTACGATGCAATGGAATACATTCCAGTCCACGACCGTATCAATGGATCGCATCTGGAACATTCTGAATACACGGCCTGAAGTTGCCGATCCCAAACCCGGTATGGCCTCCTTGCTGGAACCAAAAAATGTGATGGGTCAGATTGATTTTAATGATGTGTCGTTTGGTTATCGGGCAGACCGGCCTTTGATCCAGCAGATGAACCTGCACCTCTATCCGGGTGAAATGGTAGGTATCGTGGGCACAACAGGTGCTGGCAAAAGTACCCTGATCTCCCTGCTCAATCGCTTCTACGATGTAGACAAGGGCAGTATCGAGATTGATGGTACCGATATCCGGCATCTGCCGCAGGCTAAGCTTCATCGGATCGTGGGTTTGATTCAACAGGAACCCTTCCTGTTCTCCGGTTCCATTATTGATAATGTGAGGATGTTTCGTGAGGATATTACGCGAGAGCAGGCGATTGAGGCCTGCCGGTTTGTCGGGGCACATGCGATGATTTCACGTTTGCCTCAAGAATATGATACACATCTATCCGAACGCGGAAGCGGACTATCCGCTGGGGAGCGGCAGTTGATTTCATTTGCCCGGATCGTGGTGTTCCAACCCCGAGTGCTCATCCTGGATGAGGCAACCGCCAATCTGGACTCACACACGGAACAGCTTGTGCAGCAGGCGCTGGAATCGGTATCCCAGGGACGCACCACCATTGTCATTGCTCATCGTCTGTCCACGGTGATGCATGCCGATCGAATTTTGGTGATGGAGAATGGGGAGATTGTGGAGGAAGGACCGCACCAGGAACTAATCGCAGCCAAAGGTGTATATGCAGACTTGTACACCCATGCGCGTGATGCAGGTAAAAATTCAGCTATATCAGGGTAATGAACCTGAGTTATAGTAAATACAGAACGTTGAACATGCCGCTCTGCTTATGCAGGCGGCACGTTTGGCATATCGATCAGCATTGTTAATTAGGAGGAACATCCATGCAACAACCCGAAACACCCAAGCGTAACCATCAGCAGATTCATTACCAACGCAGCACAGCTCTATGTAAGGGAAGTTTATGCTTCCTGTTCCTTCTCTTGTGCGTGAGCTTATTATGGATCATCGTGGACGGACAAGCCGAAAGACTGGAGACAATATACTATTCCATTGCAGCCGTGCTGGGTATGTGGTTGATCGGACCGCTATTCTTCATGTTTGTGTCACGACTAACCAGAACCCCTGCCGTGTTGTTATCCTGGGATGATGATGCGTTGAGCACGGGCAAACGGAAGATTCCATGGAGCAAGATTCGCAAAGTCGAACTCGCCTCACCTGCCCGTAGCAAGTGGCTCCTGTCTTCTTCTCCCATGTTTGTCCTGTACTTAAAGGACGGCACACGGTCTCATATTCAGACAGATCATCTGCTGAGCAAAAAAGAGCTGAACAAGGCTGTGGCTTTGCTTCAGAGGACTTTGCAGGAACAGCAGCAAGCTCGTTGAGTATCGGGATGGATGAGGGCAAGCTCCCCACACATCACTGTGATTTCTCTACACCTATAGACAGGCTGACTTTGTAATTGCCGTAAGGTAACAACGCTTCAAGCAGTTGGCCAAGCTGCTCTGTGGTGCCAGTCTGCACCCGCATCAGATAGCAGCCTTCTCCGCTGACACGGTGGACTTCAACGATGTCCTTACGTTCAGCAATGAATGTACGAAAGGCGGCATGTCTGTCGCCGGAGTTCAAGAAAACTGTGACAAATGCCTGTAGGCCGAGGCCAAGGCTTTCCGGGTTCCATTTTACCGTATACCCTTCAATCACACCCAGATCTTGCAGCTTGCGCACTCTTGCACCAACAGCCTGTCCCGTGAGATGAACCTCTTCACCGATCTCTTTGTGAGAACGTTTGGCATCCTGAATCAGAATCTGCAAAATACGTATATCTGTGTCATCTATCATTTCATTCATCTTGCTTCAGCAATCCTTTCACGGTGAAATTAGCTTGGCCTAATTCCATTCATCATGTTATGTACGACGTTAAACGGGTTGTATACCATATAGGGTAATACTATTAAACAACTCGAAGGAGTGCAAATAAAATGAAAATTCAATTGATTCGCAATGCTACACTGTGGCTGGAATACGGAGGACTGAACATTCTCGTTGATCCGATGTTGATGGACGCCGAAGTCATGCCTGCATTCCCGAACACACCGAATGAGCTACGTAACCCGAGAGTCGGTCTGCCCGAAACCGAAACAGATTATCTGAATCCGGATCTGTTGATTGTGACACACACCCATGTGGACCACTGGGATGAAGCCGCGGCAAAACAACTTGGCAAAGACATTCCCTTGATCTGCCAGCCTGGGGACGAGAATATATTTCTGGGTGCCGGATTCACGAATGTAACAGCTGTAGATGAAAAACATGAGCATCAATCTGTCCAATTCGTCCGTACATCCGGGCATCATGGCACAGGAGAAATCGGTGAACGTATGGGCAACGTGTCCGGTTTCGTACTCGAAGCAGATGGAGAACCCCTCACCTATATCGCTGGGGATACCATCTGGTGTGAAGAACCTGCTGAGGCCATTCGTCAATATGCCCCAGAAGTCATTGTTGTGAATGCCGGAGGTGCACGCTTCGTGGAGGGTGATCCCATTACGATGGACGGGCCTGACGTTGTTGCCGTGAAGCGCCATGCGCCGTCTGCTCATGTCATCGCTGTGCACATGGATGCGATTAATCATTGTATGGTGTCTCGTACGAATCTTGCCACTTATCTGACATCCGAGCAGTTGGATGGTCAGGTGCTCATCCCACGTGACGGCGAAAGTTTTGAATTTTAAAAAACACAACGAAAAAGCTGGATGTGGTCATACCCCTGTCAAGTAGACAGATGAAAAAAGCTATGCTGCCAGTGCGCATCGATATTCAATCGGTGCGCGCTGTTTGAGTTTGGCTTGAAAGCGTCGGTAGTTGTAATTGTACATGTAATCTTCCACGGCTTGTCGAATCTCTGCTTCTGAATTACACTGGTTAAGGTACAGCTTCTCTGTCTTGAGATGCGAAAAGAAAGATTCGATGCATGCGTTATCCAGGCAGGTTGCTTTGCGAGAGTGGCTGCCTTTGACGCCAAATGCTTCTAATCGTGAGTTGTACGCCTGAGACGTGTACTGGAAGCCCTGATCCGAATGGAGCACGGCTTCCGAAACGTCTCTTTTTTGTGTCCATTGTTCCACCGTATCCAATACGAGCTGAACATCGTTCCGTTTAGATAACTGCCAAGCTACAATCTCGTTGTTGAACAAGTCTTGAATGACAGACAGGTAAACGAATGCGCTCCCATCCGAAATATAGGTAATATCCGTTACCATTTTTTGCTGGGGTGCTGTAGCGTGAAATTGGCGCTTCAGGCGATTCGGATAGATCACAGATGGCGTATAGCTGGACTTCTTCCGCTTCTTACGAATTACCGATTGGATCGATAGTTCCCGCATGATTCGCCATACTTTCTTGTGATTAACGTTCAGACCAGCCTCCCACAACGCCGTTGTCATGCGAGGATAACCAAACTCTCGGTTTGCAAAATGAATAGCCATCATGTGTTCTTTGATCTCACGGTCACGTTCTTGTCTTGCGTCTCGCTGCGGCTGGGTTGCTCGCCATTTATAGTAACTGGATCGGGGTATTCCTGTAATCGATAGTAGGCGTGTAATGCCATGCGAGCAGCGCAATTCATCGATGATATCGTAGTTCTCCCGTTGGCTCAGCGCTTCTCCTTTACTAGATTTGGATACCGCTTTTTTAAATAATCCACCTGTGCTTGAAGATAGTCTCGTTCTTCCTCCACGCTACCAAAGGCTGTACGGGGACGTCCCTTCAATGGATTGGGCACACTGTTTTTTCGTTCATCGAACGCTTCCCCGTTTTTCCACTTTTTCACCCACACCTTCAGTTGTGAACAGTTGCGAATTCCTTCGCGTTCAGCGACTACTTTGTAACTTGAAGAACCTTCGACATAGGATCTAACTGCATTCAATTTGAATTCTTCCGTATACGTCTGAAATGTTTGCCCTTTTTTCGCCATAAAAATATCCCCTCCAAGTATCACTTGAACCTCCATGATAACATGAAGGTTTTTTTAAGTGTCTACTTAAAGGGGATAATACCAATGCGATGAACTCGCACCCAGCTTTTTTGATTGAAAGAACACGCTAATCCGCTGTTCGCTGGCTTCCCTCTCGGGCATCATGCCTGCCACTGCGCTCTCACGTGTCCCATCCCTTTATGCTATCTCTTACTGGACTTTCAAACGGATTACGTTCCATGATGCTTTCGCCAAGCTCGCCGTAATCAGGGTATCAGATACAACTGCACCCCCACGATTATGAGGAGCAACGCGGTTTGGTTGTGCTGCCGTATTAGATGCTTTGAGATCATCACTCTCCAGCACGATATGCTCGATCACAGTACACTTCCCGAAGCTGCGCAGATCCACTTCGAGCGGAAGGGATTCTTCCAGATGACGGTTGACTGCGAATACAGTCACTTCACCCTGCTCTTCGTTATGAACCGCAATAGCTTCCAGATAAGGAACATCTGTGATTTGTTTTGTATCGTATTTTGGAGACTGGATCAATGGCACCAATGCTGTTCCACGTCCGAAGAGGGACGTATGCATGAATGGATAGAAGATCGTCTGTCTCCATGAACCACCGCCCGTATCTGTCATGATCGGTGCAATAACGTTAACGAGTTGTGCCAGACAGGCCATTTTAACTCGATCCGCATGTTTGAGCATACTGATCAACATACATCCAACAAGCAGTGCATCCTCGTGGTTATAGATATCCTCCAGCTGTGGCGGAGCAATCTGCCAAGGGTCCATCTTTGAATCATTTTCATTGGAGTGATACCATACATTCCACTCATCAAAGGACAGATACATCGTCTTTTTGCTGCGTTTCTTCGCTTTGATATAATCACAGGTCGCCTTCACGGTATCGATAAAACGATCCATTTCAAGCGAGCGTGCCAGGAACGTTGGCGTATCTTGCTCTTGATTGCCGTAGTATTGATGCAAGGACAGATACTCCACGTGATCATACGTATGATCCAGCACCGTTGCTTCCCATTCCGGGAACGATGGCATATTCAGATTCGAACTTCCGCAGGCTACCAGCTCAATCGTCGGGTCCGTCCACTTCATGACTTTTGCCGCTTCAACAGCTAACCGTCCATACTCATCTGCCGTTTTGTGACCAATCTGCCAAGGACCATCCATCTCGTTACCCAGACACCATGTTTTAATCGCATGTGGCTGCTTGTATCCATGCTTGATGCGAAGATCACTATAGTACGAACCTTCCGGATGGTTGCTGTACTCCACAATGTTGCGAGCTGCATCCGTACCCCGTGTTCCCAGATTGACAGCCATCATGACTTCAGAATTAGCCTGTTTCGCCCAGTCCACAAATTCGTTGAAGCCAAATTCATTGGTCTCAATCGTTCTCCAGGCCAGTTCCAGTCTGCGTTTGCGTTCTGACACAGGTCCAACCGAATCTTCCCAATTGTAACCGGATACAAAATTACCTCCAGGATAACGTACAATCGGTACGTTCAACTCCTTGACCATCTCCAGCACATCCGTGCGGAAACCCTGTTCGTTCGCTGATGGGTGCCCTGGCTCGTAAATCCCACCATAGACAGCACGTCCCAGATGCTCAATAAATGATCCGTACAATCGCTTATCCACTACACCAATAGTAAAATCTTTATCTACCGTCATTTTTGCTTTTTCCATAATGAATTTCAACTCCCTAAGATTAATATAAAAATTAATTGATATTCTATGGATCAACGTTCATATTTATATTAAAATCGATTATAGCCTTAATTTCAACCTGAATTTTGCAAAATATTATTCTTTTTACTGAATTTATGTTTAACTTAATTCTACACAGACAAAATGGAGGAACTACAGTGATTAGAGCAAATACTGATGCCGAATGGCTACCCCTATATGAAGCACTTGCCAGTGAAGTCCGTCTACAGATCATCCGCCTTGTTGCAGAGACCCCGATGAATGTGAAAGACCTTGCTGCTTCACTGGGTCTGAGTAGTGCCATCGTGACCATGCATGTCCGCAAACTTCAGGATGTGGGCATTATTCAGTCCAAAATGATACGCAAAGACGGCGGCACACATAAAATGAACAGCCTTGCTGTAGACTGGATTGGCATCTCCATGCCGCAGGAAAGTGGCACAGCCCGCAAGCTTCACGAGGTTTCTGTACCTGTGGGACACTACACCCACTTTGACGTCTATCCAACATGTGGTCTGGCTACGTCCAATCATGTTATCGGTCAGTATGATGACCCTCGTTATTTTCTCGACCCCGAGCGGATGCATGCGCATATTCTGTGGTTTGGCCGTGGATTTGTGGAGTACAAAATTCCAAACTATATCTTATCCGGACAGCAGATCAATGCCATTGAATTGTCCCTCGAGATCGGATCAGAAGCCCCTTCGGTGAATCCGAATTGGCCCTCGGATATTACATTCATGCTGAATGGCATCCGATTAGGGGAATGGACAAGCCCTGGAGATTCAGGCAACGGACGTGGCATGTTCACCCCGGAATGGTGGAGTGACAGTGTCAATCAGTACGGCATGCTCAAGGTACTGCGAATTACCAATGAGGGTACGTTTATTGATGGACAACATCTATCCGACATTACACTCGCAGATATCCCGGTCGAACGCAACCAATGGACCCTTCGTCTTTCGGTGGAGGAAGATGCTCAGCATGTGGGCGGGCTTACCTTATATGGCGAGGGATTCGGCAACTACAATCAGGATATCCTGTTCCGGCTGTACTATCACGATTGAGTTCTTCAAAATAATAAACAACACCAAAACACCTCCCAGTCGCCTGTCAAAGGCAGAATGGGAGGTGTTTTGTATGCATATGAACATGCGTGGATTATTTAAGAAAGTTCTTGTTCTAACTTACAGCGCACTGCCACCAAATAGGAAGCGATACTCCCAGTGTTTGCCGGAGATATCACTAGTTGTTACACCACCGCCAGCGTTGGAATACGTATGTAATACCTTGCCGTTGCCCAGGTAAATCCCTGTGTGCGTAATGGTTGCGCTAGATTTATTCACGCCCGAATACGATGATGCAGAGCTGCCTTTATACGACATGAAATACATCAGATCGCCGCGTTTCAGGTTTTTCCAGTTCGTCTGAACTGTACCCTTGGCTTTTACATAGTCTCCCTGTTTGCGGGAATCCGCTGGAAGCTTGATGCCCAGTGCATCAATGAAGGCCTGGCGTACAAAGCTGGAACAGTCAAAAGTAGCTGTGCTGTTACGACTGGCTCCGAACTCATAAGGTGTTCCCAAATATTTCATTCCCGCTGCAATCACTTTTTCTACAGATGCATTGCCGGTCACCGATGTACCACTATTCGAACCCGATCCGCTTGTGCCGCCACTAATCGCTTGTGTGTATTTGGATGAAGAAGATATGTAGCCTGTCCGGTTAGCAGAATCCTTAATCTTATACCAATCCGAACCGGATTGCTGAAGCACCGTTACCGTTTCCCCTTTAGCGACCAAGCGAACAATCTTCGCAGAAGAAGAAGGTGTTGTGCGTAGGTTTACGCCCCAAATTACTTTTACTTGTGAATTGTTAACAGCAGCTGCCGATACCTGTGCCGTTAGTGCTCCTGTTGTCAGACTTCCCATCAGCATCGTTGCTGTGACACTTGCCGTAATAATCGTTTTTTTCCAGTTCATGATGTCGAGTTCCCCCTGATGTTACAGAATTTTAACCTGGCTTGGTTCTCCCGGGCTTGCCCCATTGTAAACGGGCTATCCATAACGTTCATCAGTCGAAAGTCCTGTATTGATATAGGCGAACTTGAGCACTAAGTATCAGGGTGTGTCCATAATCTGCTGGAAAAATTCACTGCTGATCCCTTCTTTTTGAAAAGTTAAATTATTGTAACTATTTGATATGCTTCATTTTACCGCGATAAAAGAGTTAGGTCGTTTCTCATTCAGGGTATATGCCATATGACCTAGATTTTAATGATTAAAATCGCAAATATGGTAAACATTACTATGATTCATTTGCCGATTACCGTTCACCGAATTCACATTTTTGCCTCCAGACTCAATACGGATCGATTTATCAGCAGTTTCCGGTGATTATTTCGAATTTCATTTTTGCTTTCCATAAAACAAGAAAAGCCAGGGATTCCTCCCCGGCTTAACCTGTATGATGAGTAACATCACTCTACAATCGGTCGATCAACTCATTTAAGGTTCAATTCCCCATACCTTGGCGCCATCCTGATAAGCCGTCACTTTTGTCCAGGCACTGAAGGCCGATTGGGTAGAATCAAAGGAATAATCATTCGTTTGATCAAAATTCGTCCAGTTGTTTTTCGAGAAACGTCCCTGGATGATTCCGGTTTCGGCACCCGCGGCCAAACTGCCGGCACCCGCTTTGAATCCAATCTCCAGATACGTATCTGCCGTGCCCTTGGCCGGATCTATCGAAACAAAATGACCTTCCACGTTACCACTGCCAATCTGCGCATAATCACACCAGAAACTCAGATCAGAGGCACTATCCTTGGTGAAATAATACCGGACCTTCACTTTGCTCAAGTCCACAGCAGTTGTACCTGTATTTTTCACATTGAACTGCGGAGTAATCGCATTGACCGAAGCCCCTGAACTACCATTACGGTATTGTACTTCAAGCGTTCCCGTTGTAACTGGAGGTACCAATGGGGTCAACACCAATACATTTGAATTCGTCTGACCACTCGTATTAATGGCTACGACTCTATAATTATAAGCCGTACCATTCACCGCTGTAGCGTCGGTATACGTCAGTGCGGTCAAACCTGTTGCCAGATCAGCATATGCCCCGCTGCCTACCGAACGTTGTACCTTATAACTCGCTGCTCCAGTTGATGCAGTCCATGTCAGTACCGCCTGGGCATTGCCAGCCGTTCCAGTAAGGTTGAATACGCCTGGCACAACGGTACCTGCGAGTGGTGTTGCAGATGCCTGTGTCGACGGTGCAGACTCACCTACGGCATTCACCGCAGTGATGACATAATAATACGTTGTGCCGTTGGTCAAGCCTGTATCCGTGAATGTCGATCCTGTGACCCCTGTCGCTACAGACGTATAAGGACCACCATTCACTTCTGCACGTTTCACGTTATACGAGGCTGCACCAGCGGCTGCGTTCCAATTCAGAACCACTTGCTCACTTCCTCCAGTTGCTGTTACGCCAGCAGGAGCAGCGGGTACTTCCACTTCCGGACTATCGGAATCTCCGAGGAGACGATCATACTCGCCATACGCTGTAGCCATATCCACCTGTGACCAGAACCGGTGATACGTAAAGGTAGGTGCACCGTTTTCCCACTGCTTCGTGGTTGTGTTATATGACGTTTTGTACAGATTATCCAGGTAAGCCCATGCCGGATCTTGCTTGATGGCCGGACGCAGATCGGAGTATCCAATGTATACGCCATTGCCACCTTTCGCCGGATCGGAAGGTACACCTGCTGTACCTGGAATCGTATTGCCTTGACCAAAGGTTCCAGACCAGTTCGCCGGGATATAGATCTCTTTGGCAAAGAAGCGGAAGTAGTCTTTACGCTCTTCTTCCGTAACAATCCCCACACCATCATTGTAATCCCAAGCTGTATCCAGCAAAGCCTCAGCCAAATCCTTGGCTTCTTGGCCTTCCGCGCTAAATGTACCGTTCTCTGCCTGTGTTCCGGCTGCGAAGAAGGTCAGAGCTTTAACGTAACTTCCCAGAACTCCTGTGTCCTGCACTGGATCTTTGGTCGTTACACGGAAGTTCGGATTTTCCGTAAACGAACTGAATCCATTCCATTTGTCCGGTTGACCCTGCCATTCCTGACCACCAGGAATCCAGAATTCTCCCGGAGCCGGCGTTGTAGCTACCTGAACATTAGTTCCACCCAAAATGCGCTGTCCAGCCGCATTCAGATAATAGCCTTGCGCATCCGTCACCGGACGCTCACCTACAAATACATAATCCTTACTCCAGTCGATCCACTTCGTGATTACTTTTTTGGCCATCTGGAAGTTCTCAGAGGTCAAATCACCGCTCTCCGCAAGAATATAGTACATCTCGGCTACACGCTCCAGCGGCCATGCCTGGAATCCAAACCAGGTGTTGGAATCCGGATCACGATACACTGGTGCTTCTTGATAGGCCATGTCATAGAATGTGCTTACGCCTGCCGGATAGGCTTTGTATGAACCATCCAGACTGTTCGTTGCTCCCCCGCCGATAGCTCCTTCATGGGATTGTAGCCAAGTGTAGAATTCCAACTGACGTTTCAGCGTAGCATTCCAATCTGCCTTCGCTGTTGCTGATTCCGGAATCAAGCCGCCAGCCGGATCAGACAAAGCATACGCTGCAACCGGGTTTTGATAAGCCTGATGGGTATGGCTCGCTCCAATGCGCCAAGCCCAATCCCCACCTTGACCCAAGCCACCGCCCCAAGACGTATACCAAGCCATGAGATACATGTTGGAATCCTTACCTGTACCCGGAGTTGGTGTACCGCTCTTTGCACTTCCAATTTTCTGGAAGTATTTATCATACATTCCATAGCGCAGATAGTCCCCCATCTTCTTCGCTTTATCCAGATATTCCGGATTGTTGTATCCCATCTCCTTCGCCCAATACAGCACCTGTACTGCACGTGCATCGGCATCCGTTGCGTTTGTATAACGCCATTGCGCTGACGGTACCTGAGTTTCCTTTGTGAACAAGCTCATGAAGCCTTCGTTTGCCTTACCAAAAGATTTATCATCCTGGGATGGATGCGGAATGGCTTCCCACACAGACTCCTGCTCCCCACGTTGGAACGTATTCACATAGGTAGCTGTATGTGATGGATTCAACAGGTTGCCATATCCATACCAGTTATCCACATCGACCAGCCAGTGCATGAGATAGGTCTGATTGTCACCATAGGTCGCCTTAAGTTCGGCATCAATCGGGTCTTTACCCGCTGCATATTGACCATTAAGTGGCGATGGATATTGATCAGGAAAAGGTTTTTCCGCTGCATACGTAGCAGGGCTGTTCGGGTTGTATGAGCTCATCGTAGGCTGCTCTTCCTTGCCGTCACCTTCATTGACCGGGATAATGTATTTCTCCATACTGTCCCAAGCTGCTTCCAATTGGGACCAATCTCCCGTGTAGTGACCGTACATGGTTTCCAACCACAGCCAGTAACTGTATGCCTCGGACGTCGTCATATGACCATAATCCGGAGCCTCACTGAGCAGGGTCTCAATGGAATGATACGGTAGACCCTCTGGCGAAAAATATCCGTTCGCCGGATCTTTCAACTGATCATATAATTGCAAAAACCGAACTTCATTAATGCCGTCTGCCTGAATCTCGATGGCCTGATCTGCGGCATGTGCTGTTTGCGGCCCTGCCCAGAGTCCGGTGTATCCGGTCAACATGACGGTTCCCGCCAGCATGGCTGTTAAACTTTTTTTCGCAGCTGATTTCAACATTAATATATACCTCCCTGGAATAGTGGAAATTGAATATAGTTGCGTGTTCAAAAAGAGCGGTTTTCAGTACCGAGAAGATGGGATGAAGCTAGAAATGGAGTAGCACAGCGTAGGGAAAACTACGTGAGCAACGGACATTTCGGCTGAATTCCATATTCGATGCTGATGATGCCACTAGGCATCCTTTGTAATCAAAAGCGAACTTTTTGAACAACCTCTATAAATGCTGTTGGTCTGCACATGCTGCTCTTCTGCTCATGATTCAGCCAGTTACGGCTCCAAGCCCCATACTTTGGTGTTTACCTGATACGCGGTTACCTTGTTCCATGCGGCAAAAGCCGTCTTGGAAGCATCATAGGAATAATCATTACTTAGATCAAAATTGCTCCAGTTATTTTTGGAAAAGCGTGCTTGAATCACGCCGGTCTCTGCTCCAGCGGCCAAACTGCCTGCTCCAGACTTGAAGCTAATCTCCAGATACGTATCTGCGGTACCCTTCGCCGGATTCACTGCGACAAATGTACCTTCAACATTGGCCGTGCCCATCTCGGCATAATCACACCAGAAGGTCATTTGATCCGCACCATCCTTGGTGAAATAATATCGGATCTTCACGGTACTGAGATCAATCGCCTGTGTTCCGGTATTCTTCATGTTGAACTGCGGAGTCACCGCATTACTTGAATTCCCGGACCCTCCGCTGCGGTACTGCACTTCGAGTGTACCGGTCGTCACCGGAGGTGCAGAAGGCGTCAATGCCAGGACATTGGACAGTGTCTGTCCGTTCGCATTCACGGCTGCAATCCGGTAATTGTACGTGGTACCATTCAGTGCTGTTGTATCGGTGTAAGTCAGCACAGACAATCCAGTTGCCACATCTGCATATGTCCCGCCTGCCACCGAACGTTGTACCTTATAGCTAGTAGCGCCCGAGGCTGCTGTCCAAGTCAGGACCGACTGCGCATTGCCAGCTGTCCCACTTAAAGTCAGTGCTCCCGGCACCGTCGAAGCTGCTTGCGGGGTAGCCGACACCTGCACAGAACCCGATGATTCCCCTGCTGAATTCACAGCAGACACTACATAATAATAAGCCGTCCCGTTGGTCAGTCCCGTGTTTGTGTAGGTCAATCCATTAACCCCTGTCGCAACAGTTGTATATGGTCCTCCACTCACCTCGGAACGCTTCACCGTATACGATTCGGCCCCGGATACAGCGGCCCAGGTCAGGTTAACCTGACTGCTTCCCGCTACAGCCTGCACGCCAGCAGGTGCGCCTGGAACCGTGACTGGTGTAACACCAGGCTCCTGTCCATACACCTTCACCCCTGCATCATAGACTGGAAGGTATATGCTCTTCACAGGAGTGCCTGTGGTCAGCGTCTGGAACGAATGATCATTGCTGGCATTCCATGCACCCTGTGGGCCTGTAATGCGGAACTGTACTTCTTTACGATAATTTCCTTCCCCACCTGGATAGATCTTGGTATTACCGAAGTTCGCCGTAATGGCATAGATATGCTGGGTTGCATTCACCACAACTGGTTGGGATACCGTCGCCCCCTCCGTATAGGAGGTTGTCACTTGCACGTCCGATACCGTACGCCCGGCAGCATACACTTCACTCAGATCCAAGAAATACTTAAAAGAAAGTTGATCTCCCATTCGGGCAGGCCAAGCGGATCGATTATTAAGCTGTGCTCTGATTTCCGTATAATTGGAACCGGATGATTTGATAGCAGCTTCCACAAAGAACTCATCACCCTTGACCTCAGGTGCAGGGAAGTTCGCCAGGGGCTGATGATTCTGACCAAACAGCAAATTCATCTTTGCCAGTGCGCCAGTAAAACCAGCATTGTAGTCGGTTGCGACCTCATTACTCACATAATCCCCGATATCATCGGTATAACCATCCGATGCATCCGGGCCACCGACCATGGCACCATACAGAATGTGGCGATGGTTAGCCGGGATATCTTCGTTATTCAGCCATGAACTGTGAGCGGTCCGATGATGCGGATGTTGAGGTGCATTTTGCCCATATCCGACCACATAACTGCTCTGACGCGGATTATCGCCCAGAATATAATTCATCTGTGAGACAGCAAAATCCTGATATCTCGACTTTTTCACAGGATCACTGACCCAGTCGGAGTATACAAAAGAAATAAAGGATGCATTCGCTGCATATCGGAGCGAGCCCCACTGATCCAGCCACGCCAGACCTCCTGGCGTATACTTGACTCGTGTCCCATTGACTCCAACCGTCCAATAATCCAGATTGCGCTCAGTCGACTGAATAAATCTCGTCGCCTCCGGCATGTTCAAACTGGACGTAATTCGTGCAAGCAGGATCTGGGCACCATAATGTTTACTGTCCCAACCTTGTGTCCAGGTATAGGGCCAATTGGCTGAGCCTCCGCTAGAAGACCACCGGTCCGTAGCTGCAATGGCTTTGGACAAGTAAGCGCTATCATTAGTAGCTAAATAAAGCCATGCGCCACCCCATGCCAACTCGTCTTCGTATCCTGTCCACGAATTATAAAACGCTGCAGCATCAGTGATACAATCGGTGTATTCCCCCCGATATGTATCTGCGAAGTTGTACAGCTCTTTCGCATGTTGAAGCAGTCTGGCCGAATATGCCGGATCATCATCTGCAAATACAATCGATGACGCTGCCAGCGCTGCAGCCGTTTCTGCCGCCAGATCACTGCCAGGGCATGAAGCATCTATCTTGAACGAAGGACGGTTCATCTGCATGACTTCTGCAGGCCCCCACCAGGCATGGTCGGTATTGCCTGCCCCCACTTGTCCCCATAATTCATTTGGTTTCGTATGCGCTTTCATAAAGTAGTCGGTGGCCCATCGGATATTATCCTTGATCTCCTCCAGTTGTCCGGCCTGTTCATATCCGTCGCCGTATTCCACGACAGACCAGGCGAGCATCGTTGCGGAAGCAGCCATCGGAAAACCAAACTTCACATGATCTCCGGCATCATACCATCCTCCGGTCAGATCAACGCCTACATCAGCTCCATCCTGCATGCCCGAATTACCACGCCATTCGACCCGATTACTCGCTGGCAACGGACCCGAACGCTGTGCCTCATAGAAGTAAATGGCCTTTTGCAGTGCTTCAGCATAGTTCTGATTTCCGGCGGCCGCATCCGCCTTACGAATTCCTGTGCCCATCGATAAACTCCCTGCCAGTAGTCCTGCCGATAACGCGATCATAGCGACTCGTCTCCACCAGCTCCCCTTCATGTTCAACTATTCATCTCCTCTTCATCAATATTCCGTATGCAATACTCTGGACTGCAAGTTTATATCGCTCCTCCCCATGGTGTATTTCAGTGTAAACTCCACCATTAATTACCATTATAGCCGTTTGTTTCACCAGCTATATAAGCGTTGGTGACTTCTGAAATAACATTGTTGTGACCTGCTCTGCGTCATGTGACAAAAAAAGCTGTTTCTCTAACGCATATGCGCGTTAGAGAAACAGCTTCTCGCCCTTGTTATCATCAACAGTACAAATCGAATGGCATTCTGACCATCCTGTCAGTATGCTCCTGTACACCTTAGGTATCAGAACATCTCATTAGTTACACTTTGAACTTGTTAATCTGCTCCTGCAGTTCTTCCGCCATTTTGGATAATGAACCTGCGGATGATGCAATCTCTTCCATCGAAGCCAACTGCTGCTGAGTTGCGGCAGATACATTATGAACCCCGCCCGCTGCCTCTCCGGCAATGTTGGAGATTTGACTTACATATCCTACAACCTCAGTTGTGCTCGCCGACATTTCCTCTGAACCTGCAGATACTTCCTGGATTTCACCCGCTACTTTGTTGACCGCATCCGAGATTTGCTCGAACGCTTGTCCTGCCGCAGTAACCATCTCGATTCCTGCTTCTGTCTCACTGCTGTTCACTTTGACTGCCTGAACAGCATGATCTGTATCTTTCTGAATCAATTGAACGAGATCCGTAATTCTTTGCGCAGATGTAGAAGATTCCTCAGCCAACTTACGCACTTCTCCCGCAACTACGGCGAAACCACGTCCGTGCTCTCCTGCTCGTGCGGCTTCAATGGCTGCATTCAGTGCAAGCAGATTGGTCTGCCGGGCAATGTTGTTGATTACCTCGGTAATGGTTCCAATCTCTGCTGAACGTTCCCCCAGCCCTGTAACCAATTCAGTAAGCGAAGCAATGGAATTTCGAACAGAACCCATCTGTTCAACCGCTTGCTGAATAATCATATTTCCTTCGGAAGATTGATTCGCCGCATCTACAGCAGATACGGATACACTCTGAGCAAGCTCGGCAATCTGCTCTGATCCGAGAGCCATCTCATTCATCGCCTGAGAAGAGCGCTTCACAATATCAACTTGATCTGACGTGCCCACAGCCAGTTCCTCAACCGTTTCGGAAATCTGTTCCGAGGCTTGAGTATTTTGCTCTGCACTTGCAAGAAGCTCTTCCGATGAAGCCGCTACCTGTTCGGAAGTCATCGAGACCGATTCAATCATGGAGCGCAAATTACCACTCATGGTATTGAAGGAAGCCGCGAGCGTTCCCAATTCGTCTTTGTTCTTAAGTACAATCGTCTCACCCGTCAGATCACCATTGGCAATAGCCATGGCTGCTTCATTCATCTTTTTGATTGGACGTGAGATGATGCTTGCAATGAAGAAAGCAATGAACACGGCGATCAGGAATGCAAAAATCGTCACTGCCAAAATCACATTAAATGTATTCTCTGCCATCACAACAGACTCATTTGTTGCTGCATCCGATCCTTTATTCCCAGATTCAATCAGCTTGGCAATCGTGTCGTTAGCTGTATACCACAATGGATAGGCTTCAGTGTGCAGTCTACTTGCTTCTTCATAGTTATTTGCAATACCAAATTCGATAAATGCTGGCATTTTCGCCACATAAGCATCATAATTCGTACTGAAATCATTGTAGAGCTTCATCGCTTCATCATTGCTCTCAATGAACGTTAGCAGCTGCTTACGCTCATCTTCAATCTTCGTGAGGAGCAACTTTAACGCTTCATTCACCTTGACGTTTTCTTCTTCGTTTTGTTCAACGATAATCGCCAGCGCCAACCGCTCTACATCCGAAACATCACCATTCATCATACCTAGTAGGCTCACACTCGGCATCCAGGTCTGATCCACATCATTAGCTTTGTTTGACATTTGATGGATCTGAATTAACGCATAGACGCTTACAAAAACCAGCAGAGCCACGACGATTAAAAAACCAGTCAGTAACTTGCCTCGAATCGTTAACTTCAATATCCCCAACTTATTCCCCCGCGTGTCTTCCATGTGTCCCACTCCTCAAAATAATACATATTTATAGTATATCGTCACCTATCGCCATGAATTGTAGATGTCAGAAATCAATTTCTCTAAATTTCATGTAACTTCGAACATAACACAAAAGAAGCCTCCCATCTTTGGCAGAACCAGAGATTAAGAGACTTCTTTCATTAAACTAAACTACCAAGACTTCACTAGACATTGCGATCAGACTCTATCGGAAAACACGTCGGTGTATGTTAATGAAAAAGTCGGGAATCGACTTGGTATAATTGCGGGTTGTAATCAGAACCACACTAAGCAGACTTCCGAGAATGAATCCTCCCAGAATATCTCCTGGATAATGCACACCAACATATACACGCGACACCCCTGTCAACACAGCGAGTAACAACATCCATGACCCGAAGCGACGTCCAATGAAGAATGAAGCAGCCGCTAGAGCAAATACAAAGGAAGCATGTTTACTTGGAAAAGAAGGATCAGGTACATGGGCCACCAGCTGATGCACAGTCCCTTCTACAAAAGGTCTTGGATGACCGACCGCTGGTGATATCCCCCATTTGGCCAGAACTAGCGCTACAATGGAAGCTACACAAGCATAGAAAACACTTCGCTGTTTCGACGGATCGCCGAGAAACCATACGATAACGAGCAGTGCGATCATGACCCAAACCGCATACTCGGATGATGTGATCATAAACCAGTCCAGAAACGGTATTTGGTCTGCAAACTGATTAATCCAATTAAATAGTGATTGATTCATAACTGGCTTTTAATACCCCCATTACACAAAACAAGATTATTTTTTACATATTAAATATACACTAACTATTTGTCAAACAATCTTCACATTGACCGAAGTTACGAAATCAAAGAGGACTTTTTGCTTTCTTTTTGTTAAACTAGTTTGGGTTACATATCAGTTCAATCATAGAAAGGTGAAGATTATGCTTAAAAAATGGTTATGGGGTACAGCCCTGACCCTGGCACTTGCGATTACAGGTGTCGTTGTATATTACGGATATTCGATTGTTCATTTTGCCAATAGCATCTCCACGGCTTCCGGGACTTCATCCAACTCGTCCTCTTCCGGCACAGACAACGATTCAGACACACCAACGACAACGATTCCCAGATGGGAGGGCCAGGAACGGGTGAACATTCTGCTCCTTGGTGGAGACTCAAGAGGCGACGATGCAGGACGCTCAGATTCGGTCATGGTCGCTTCCATTGATCCGGTCACCAAGAAAGCCCATCTATTCTCCGTACTGCGTGATACCTATGTTGCAATTCCCGGGCATGGCAAAAGCAGACTTAATGCAGCCTTTTCCTACGGGGGTGCGGAGCTGACCAAACAAACCGTCAGTGATCTGCTCGGCATTCCCATTCAGCATTATGTCTACACAGACTTTACAGGTTTCATGGCACTTGTTGATGCGGTAGGCGGTATTGAGATCGATGTGGAGAAAGACATGTATTACACCAGTAAAGCAGATAAACATATGTACGACATTGACTTAAAAAAAGGATTGCAGCATATGGACGGCAAAACCGCCCTGCAATATGTTCGGTTCCGGCATGATGCCACCTCGGATTTTACCCGTACCGAACGGCAACGGATCTTCATGACCGAGCTGGCCAAGAAAATGCAGAGTACCACGTCACTCTTCAAAATCCCGGATATCCTGGAAGCCATCGCTCCCTATATTGAGACAGACCTTAGTCCAACCCAGATGTTAAAACTCGCATCACTTGGCTTCGATATCCATGTGAACGATATCGATCAGCAGCAGATTCCACCGAACAAACTACTCACCAATGAACTCGTCGGCTCAGCTCAGGTGCTGGGTGTTGATGTAACCAAACTCCAGTCCTACATTCAGAAAATGTTTGAAGAAGATGTCGAATCCTCAGAGACTCCATCATCAGAGGAACAGAACTAAAACAAGCATCAGATATATCAATAGAAAAGACGGCCAAAGCCGTCTTTTTTAGTACCTATTTTCTCCATTTAATGCAGCCTTAATGTTTAACGGGTACCCTTATATGATGAACTCCGGTTCCTGGAGGGAGGATTACAATGTGAAAAAACCGCGAATAGCGGAATGGACCGAACTGCGGGGCATTGCCTTTCTGGCAATCGTCATGCAGCATAGTATCGCTGAATATATCTATCGCGCCGATATTGAACAACCGGATTCCATTATGCTGACCATGATTTATCATCTGACCCGATTTGGTACGCCAACGTTTGTATTTTTATCGGGTGTAATGTTGTTTTACCATCATCGTAACACCAAACCGGAATATCCTCGCTTCATTCGAAAGCGATTTGGCGATATCTATATGCCGTTTGTCGTATGGACACTGATCTACTGGCTTTCTGTCCGTATCTTCACCCCAGCGTTCTGGCTTACAGGTATACCGGATTTTCGCAGTCTGATTCGTGAACTGTTTGTCCCGCAGACAGGATATCATCTCTGGTTTGTCATTATGGTGTTTCAGTTCTATATTCTGTTCCCCCTGTTCTGGACAGGAGCAAAAGCCATTCAGAGACGTATCCAGAACACCTCACGTTTCACGCCCATGCAAGTCATTATCGGACTAATTGTCTTAGCAGCTGCATTCTACGGCCTGCTTATGAAATGGTCCTACTATAATATGGGGAGCTGGACAGAATCTATGTCTGAGCCATGGTCAACGTTGCTGCAATATCGCTCCTATTCATGGGTGATGTACTGGTTTTACTTTTTACTGGGTGCCGTATGTGCCTGGTCAGTGGATAGCTGGAGGAGTTGGACCACCAAGGTACTGCCATGGACAATCTGTCTGTTTATAGGAATGTATATATGGCTTGGTTACGATGTGCTGCGTGGGTCCGGGGATGTTGTTAATCTGAATATCTCCACCTATTTGAAACCAACCACATTCCTAACCATTATGGCTCAGATGTTTATGATGTATGGTTTCCTTGTACTGATGCGGGGCAAAGATACTCAGTTTCAGCGCCTCTTATCCTGGATTGGCCGCTATTCATTTGGTGGATATCTGGTTCATGCACTGGTGATCTACGCGATCGCTTATGTAACCAGACCGCTTCAACTCAGTGGATGGCATCTGCCTGTAACGTTGCTATCATTCCTTGTAACGGTTGGTATTGCTCTTGCAATCAGTTGGGCATTATCCAAGCTTCCTGGCTCCCGCTTCACCGTAGGGTTAATGCGCAAACCACGTTCTATACCTAATTCATCTGTTAATACGGATAAGAGAAACTCACCCCAGCCAAGCCCCTCACCTATTCCCGCTCACAGTCGGGGAACGCGTGAGACATTATGAAGCAAGAAGAGCGCCCCCTCACGGAGACGCTCTTCTTTATTTCACTTCGCTCGAAGTTGATCGTCCAGGAACAGGTTCCTGGGGACCCGGGGCTGGATGCATGTTGCCCTTCTGATTCACAAATCTCTTCAGATCACCCGTTAATTGTTCCTTCAACTTGTCCACCAGCTGCGTTTCACTAATGCCTTTTGCCTGAGCAATCTCAGCCAGGGATTTCCCTCCCTGAAGCTGCTCGTGCAGTTGAGCGGGTGTGACTCCAATAAAACGGGCGATTTCACCTTTATCTACCATGGAACGTTTGCCATGGTGGGCAAATTCACGGCGCAAATCACGAAGCGGGGTATTGATGACCTTTTTCAACTTGGTATCCATGTCAGCCTTCGTCGCTGCAGCTTGTTCCTTGGTGAGACAACCTTCTTCCACAGCTTGATCCAGACGCTGTGCCAGTGTAGGCTTCAACTTCTGCAATAACTGCTCCTCACTAAGTCCCTTACGCTCTTTGGCAATCTGGGACAATGTCTTGCCAAGTTCCATCTGTTCTTTCAGATCCCGAAGTCCAATCCCAAGCAAATCTGCCGTCTCACCAATCATGAACAGACCGTGTCCTGCCTGCATGCATGGCTTCGCTGGTTTGCCGGAGGAAGAAGCTTTTGACGCATCGTCATGTTCCTCAGCCCGAACCGTTGAATCAGCGAATGCCACATGTCCTGTTGCTGCTGTTATGACTACGGCTGCCAATCCGGCTGCCATCCATGTTTTCCATTTCAAATTCATTTTTCTGCCGCCTTTCCGATGTCGAAATCCTGTGCCTTCTTAGTTTGAGCCTAAAATCCACTTTTTTATGCCATAAAAGACAAAAAGTCATCATTTTTCTCACAATTGATCACAAAAAATCCTATTTTTTTCAGTTTATTTCCGCTATACTGAATGTAACTTCATGATCTATATCAGTTGAACTACATATTATTTACACTGACACTACGCTGACAGAACAACCTTCCAATCGCTGTTATCCCCAGATTTTTTTTGATTCCCTTTTCTCAAGGGAAAAATCCGGTGATAAAGGCGAACGCTTCGCTTTTTCAGGTTCTTTCTGTCCTCTCCGTAATCGTGTAAATGATTAATTCAACTAATATAGTTGAACAGTCCTGGATCACCTTATCGCAGGAAGGACGATATGTAATAATGCGGAAAGATTGGTTAGATCCGTTTAGATCCGATCTGGAGGTCGTGTTTGCTTCAGCGGAGCAACTCGTACGGGAATATCCCGAACCCTTATCAGGACATGCATTAGAGCAGCTTCGTTCGGTTAATCCACTGTTACGAGATTCGGGACACAGCTACATCGGGTACATCATTCCACTTTGGATGCAACACTCAGATAAACTACCCCCAGAGAAAGCACACCAATTAAGTACAGCCTGTCTCATTCACATGTTATATTTTCTGAATCAGGACGACGTGATGGATGAACAACCCGAGAACGCCACATTGAAGTTATCCCTGGGTAATCTATATTACATGGATGCACTTCAATCTTACTCGGTATTATTCAATCCTTCCTCCACGTTCTGGGTCTATTTCAGACAATATGTAGTGGATTGGGCCGTGAGTGTTACGGGTGAGCACTCCATTGATTATTTCCAACAGAATCCCTTGTTGATTGCGCAAAAGGCTGCCCCTCTGCTCATTGGAGCCACTGGTGCACTGCTTCTGCTGAATCAGTCCGACCGGATAATCCCGGTGTGTTCTGCCATCAACATCACACTCATGACACTCCAGATGACCGATGACTTCACAGACACGCAACAAGATGCTGTGCATGGAAACTACAACAGCTACCTCTCCCACATATCCGCAGCACTGAATCACAACTATCCAGTTCATCCTCTAAGCGACCGTATACATGACAATGTATACAATACACAACTCATGAACTCTTACGTAGACATTGCTTATCACTATAATCGTACACTAACATCTTCTAACTTAGGAATATCGCATCTTGAGGCGTTTAATTCTTATTTATGTAGCACTTTAGTACAAGCTGTTCAGGACATTACACAACGAAAGAAACAGCTCCTCCAAGGCGGGTTTCATCACTGGATTAGCGAGCAACAGTTGGGATTCTGAGCATAAGGATGAAGCTGATTCAGTTTAATTTTAAATATGAAGGGAATGTTGACGATGATGGTATCAGAGAAAACGTTGCATGAGGATATTATTGAAAAGGCTTGGACTGACGAGCACTTCAGACAACAATTGCACTCCAATCCAAAGCAGGCGCTTCGTGAAGCGTTCGGCATCGTAATTCCGGAGCACATTCAGGTACGTACTGTAGAGGAGCAGCAGAATGACTATGTGCTTGTCATACCTCCCAATCCTTCCAAAGTAAATTATGATGTGAATTGCGGACCTTGGAGAAGTTAATTCGGGTGAGCTAATCTTGTAGTGTAAGAAATCAGGGGTAGGAACAAAAAAAGCCGCTGTATCCTTCTGTGAGTTCGTCAATCGACGAACTCGGCAAAAGATACAACCGCTTCTGTTCCTACCCCTTTGGTGCTTGTGAAGCTGATCTGTCCTTGCATCGCTTCAACAATTCGGAATGTCACCATCATGCCAAGGCCTGTGCCTTTGATTTTATTGGAGAAATAAGGCTCGCCCAACCGGGAGAGTGCTTCCTCGTCCATTCCTTCTCCGTTATCCCTGACATGCACCTTAATCATTCCATCCTGCTTGTACGCCCAGATATCAATCTGGCCTTGTCCCTGCAGAGCTTCAATACTGTTCTTAATAATATTGATAAAAGCCTGCTTAAACTTCGAGGAATTGCCTCGGATATATAGATCCGGCGGAATGTCGGTGGTGATTTTACCACCTTCCAGATTAGCCATCGGTACAAGAATGCCTTCAATATGATTGAACTCATCCGAGATATTGAGCGAGATGATATGGTCAAACTCAGGTTTGGCAAAAGTAAGAAAATCCGTTATGATGCCCGAAGCCCGATCAAGTTCTTCCAGTGCAATTCGCACATACCCCTTATTTTTGTTGTCTTCCTGTTCCGTCATAAGTTGCAAGAACCCTCTTGTCACCTGAAGTGGATTACGTACTTCATGGGCAACGGAAGCGGCCAATTCACTAATAATCTCCATCTTTTCGGATCGCTGCAACTCATTGTTGAACAGCTCCAGTTCCTTGGAATACTCTAGAACTTTAGTATGTTTTTCGGCAAAACGACTTCCGAGAATGGCAATCAACGAGATCACAAATGCAACCATGGACCATTTCCACCATAACAGATGATACGTTCCACTCCGCTGATAATACCACAACAGTTCAGCCACACTGATCAAGGCAAATGTACCAAATCCTGTCGCAAGCAGCATAGCTTCCCGATTTCGTTGCAGCGCTTTGGCGATGGTACCAACCAACAGGATTGTCAGCAGAATGACCAGCACAATGCCAACCACACGCTGTACGAGCAGATTGTAGAGGATCTCCCATTGCCCACCTGAAGTAACATAGATAAATAGAGAGAACACCGCGATAACTGAATATATGAATAGTATTTTTCGCAGTTTGGTGAAGATTCCATGCAGTCCTGGCCCGATAATTTGTTCAAAAAAATAACATAGTGCTGGCATACCCAGCAGCATCGCCAGATCAAAGACTACGGAATACAGGTCACCATATACCTGATAGAACGTATACAAAAATTGCGAGTACGTGATGATCATCGTGCCGATGGAACCCATCACGATGCATAGCGAGATCCATAATCCCTTATGGAATTTGCCAAGGAAGAACGTACAACTCAGCATCGTAATCGCTGTGAACACAAAGGTCGCGCCCAGAATTACATCAATAAGTCCGTTATGAATATATTTCTCCTGTAACGCGGCATAAGGTCCAACCTGAACAGTACCTTGTATCCCCAGACGGCCTTTTTCATTTTGCGACCATACATAGAGCGTGTCACCTGAATTTTCGCTGGATAAGGGCAGCAACACAGCATTATTATCATAATTGTAATGGTAGTTCTCGTAGACCTTGCGGTCTTCCAGATAAACAACAATATGATTGCCTTTAATGTTCTCAAATCGAATGGCTGAACTTTCCTCACTCAACTCAGGGATGGTCAGGCGAGTCCATAAAGAATTCGATCGATCCGTATTGCTATACTCTAACTTATCGCTGCCCTGCTTTTCCCATATCTCGTCTGCTCCCTTAACCTCACTGATGAACCCTTGATCGTCAACGTTCCCCCATTTTACTTCCCATCCTGTAATGGATACAGGTTGCTGAACCGCTCCTGTAGTTGCAAAGACTATCCCATGTGGCATGCCTAGAATAATCAATACACTCATCCATAAGATGACGATAGCTTTGGGCACATTTTTCATTCACAGCACCTCAAAGTTCTAAATTTCCCTATCTTAGATTCTCTCATTTATCATTCGCCACCGTTTATCACGTCACCTTCTTGAGATAAAATGAAATTTCACATTTAAGTAGATTTATAGTCTTATTTCCATTTTATTGTTAAAGTTATTCGATTAATCACGCAGGTCTTCGAACTGGTTCACTATCATTTCCCGTTCTTTCTGTTCAACTTGACTGCGAAATTCAAGCCACTGCTCTGTCTCCTCATCATCATAGATGGTCCATATGTCGGAAAAAAGGAAATCCCGTAACTGGACAACTTGCCCGGACCATATACCACCTACCCAAAACAAACCATCCGGACGACGGATGACGGTACGGGAGAACCCGGGTGTGGACGCCTTTTGCCCGATACGGATGCGTGTGATCATATTACCCAGTGTATACCAGTCCACATGAATCCCTCCCTTACATATTCAAGCTTCATCATAACATAGGCAAAACAGGAAAAGCTGTAAAAACGGTGGCTGCGATTCAATCCTTTGCTCCGGGTGTAATGGTTTCTCAAAGCAAACAAACACGCTAAGGAGATGATTACAATGAATGAGCCCCATCGTACGGTTGAGGTGGAACATAAGGATGTTCAGCATAAATCGGATTCAAGTATGGTCGCTTCCACATTTATTAAATATGCCGCATATATCATTATCTTTTTCGGATTTTTATACTTCTTGGTTAAATATGTATTCCCCAAATTCTAAGGCATTCATATCGTAGTGAACACCCGGAGATAATAACCTGTGCAAGATTACAAC
Organism: Paenibacillus amylolyticus; assembly: GCF_047302515.1. GTDB lineage: Bacteria > Bacillota > Bacilli > Paenibacillales > Paenibacillaceae > Paenibacillus > Paenibacillus amylolyticus_G. Next base: position 4,595,818 of record NZ_CP168019.1, read on the forward strand.
ACTAGCACTTTGGGTAACTACGGGGTAAGAAGCATTTGGACAACCGACAATGAAAGGAAGTGTTACTCATGTCTGACAAACCAATTAGTAACGAAGAGAGCGACCGCTATTATGACCGTTATCAGAGGTCCCGCGATATTCCGCCAGAGACGGAAGTCCCGGAAGGCGATATGGATACCTTTGATGAAGTTTCCGGCAGACGGATTGTAACGGAAGATTCGGATCTGGCACCCGTAGCCGCAACCGCTGTGGACGAGCCGGAATTGGATTCACGTTTGGCTGAGACACCGCTGGAATCTGTACCGGATGCAGATCTTCTGCAACCGAACAGTCCGGTTGATCCTGCTGCACCCGATCCGGATGCGCTGCATGGTACCGATCTGCTTAATGGTGCTGGTGCGGATGCCAAACCAGAGAACGACATTCCACCACGACATTAACAGTTGTTATGACATCCTGAATGAGGAGGTGCATACACGATGAAGGAAGATCGCCAAAAGCATGTGCATGAACCGGATAATCTCGTGACCGAACGGGATATTGACCCGGATTTCGGACTATTCACTGAGGACTCCTTCCCCGAAGCACTTGAGGATGAGGATCAACGTGATGCGGTCGAACATGCCATTCCCAAAGAGAAGGCTTCTCGTAAGCCCTCTTCGGATGACTAACTTATATAGATCCGTAGTAGACTTAAAAAAGATGACGTCTGTAATTTCACAGCGTCATCTTTTTTGTTACCTGTAAGTTCACTTACACTTAGTGATTTAGCATCACCGTTTAGGGGAGACCTTACTTGCCACTGGCAGTTTGTGATCCAATCCTGACCACTTCGCTACAATCGCAGTGATGATCAATGCCACTCCATTAATAATAAATATCCAGCGTATCGGCAGCCAGCCCCCAAGTACACCACCAATGATCGGTCCCGCCATCGTCCCGATCTGGGCAGCGGATTGATTCAGACTAAAAGCCCTTCCCCGGAAATTCGATGCGGTAGCCTGCACAATCATGGCGTTAATTGCCGGAAATACAGCCGCAAAGAATAAACCATACACAAATCGTAAAATGCCAAATGCTATATAACCTGTTGTAAAGAACTGCAGAAGATTCCCTACAGCCCCACCAACCAGTCCAATGATCAACACTTTACCATATCCAATCCTTGAACCAATCTTGCCCCAACGCGGCGCCATAATAACTGTTGCTACCCCCACCGCTGAGAAAATAATACCCGAGCTGAGTGAGGCACGATCCGGCTGAACGCCCATCTCCATCACATAGACCGTCAATAGTGGCTCCAGAATCATGACGGAGAACGTACATATACCCATCATGCCAAGCACCGTCATAAACAAACGATTCGCTCTCGCTTCACGAATGTCATCCATGACGTGGGAACGAGCTTTATTCCGGTTGAAGTTCTCTTCTTTTACCCAGAAGGTTGCGATGATTGCTGAGACTAACACAACAATAGCCGAAAACAAAAATGCATTCCGGTTTCCATAATAATGACTTACCACGCCACCAATTAACGGTCCGATAATACTACCAGTGGCTCCTGCAGTGGACATAATACCAAGTGCATAACCAGTCTTCTCTTCAGGTGTATTCGTGCCTACCAAAGCAATCGCTGCTGGAACAAACCCTGCAAGCAGACCCTGAAACAATCGAATAACAATCAGCGAATACGGGTCCTGCACGAAATAATTGATTAAATACAAGACGGCAAGGCTGTATCCCGACCGGATCAGCATGGGCTTGCGTCCGTATTTGTCAGCCAGTGATCCCCAGAACGGAGACACGAGTGCACTCGCAAGAAACGTAATGCCAAATGCCAGTCCTGACCATAACTCCAGGTGATCACGAACCCCCAAGTCAGCACTTAGAAACAGGGGCAGAAATGGAATCGAGATCGAATAGGCGGTGCTGCAAAAAAATACACCAATCCACAATATGACCAGATTGCGCTTCCACGAGAAGTTCATATACCCGCACGCCCTTTCCGTTACTGACGCCGGGACTGCCGTGTATTGGAGCGGACGGAACAGACCCGTACGTCCCCATGCGGAAGCATTTTCCTTATTTTACACCCATCATTCCATGAAGGCCATCCCTTGTTCACCACAAACACATGTATTACATTGCCATCCTGTCCACAAAAACGGTATGATAGTTGGGTAAATATCCAAATAGGATTTGGAGAAAATATATAATGCAGAGATGCAAGGAGGAACGTTTTCATGTCTTTACAGTGGAAAAAAAACACAGTGGTTTCGCTGGTTCTCGCGATGCTGCTTATCGTCATTAGTGGTTGTGGACGCCCTTCGAGTGGCGCTACAGAAACACCAGCTCCAGTTGAACCAACGGGTCCCAATCCGGTAGCTACTATTGAAATGGCAGATGGACAGAAGATCGTCATTGAGCTATATCCGGAAATTGCACCCAATACGGTGAACAATTTTATTTCACTGGCGAATCAGGGTTTCTATGATGGCCTGATCTTTCATCGGGTCATTCCGGGCTTCATGGTTCAAAGTGGTGACCCAAATGGTAACGGTTCGGGCGGCCCGGGATACACGATTAAGGGCGAATTTACATCTAACGGTCACAAAAACCACCTGAATCATACGCGTGGAGTTATCTCCATGGCAAGACAAGATGGAAATCTGGATTCTGCTGGTTCTCAGTTCTTCATCATGTTAGCTGACGCGGATCATTTGGATAACGCCTATGCTTCCTTCGGTAAAGTAACGGAAGGCATAGAAACTGTGGATAACATTGCAGCTCAGGAAATAGGTGAAAATGACAAACCGGTTACTGATCAAGTCATGAAAAAGGTTACGGTAGATACACATGGTCTGGAATATCCAGAACCGGTAAAAATGCCTTAATGAACTTCCTTACAAGTCATAATCCATGATTATGACTTGTAAGGAACTCTAAACAAACAAAAGCTCTGCCTTGCGAGATACGCGCAGGACAGAGCTTTATTTATTGATTTTAATGATAGCGATTACATATATGACTTTATAAAAAATGACCTCTTCCGGCATCATCCTCAATACATCCATCCCATCAAACGTAACCAGCCGATAATCGCAATCCATAACGGGCAGCTAAAGGCAACGCCCCATGCAAGCCCTTTCAGTAAACCACGGTTTACTTCCACGAACAACGACTCCTTTCTCCAGGGAATAGTCGCAGTATCGGTAATAGTATATGATTTTATACCCGTTTTCATTCGTCACGCAACCCTCGTTTTCCTGCTTTTGTTCCGCAGATTCATGGAATGCTTTACGGGAACCTGATATACTATGATTACTGTACGATAAATGGAACCTGATTCATGTTTGGAAAGGAGATTTTCCTATGGCAAAATCCAAAAAACGCACTCCTGCTCCCAAAGCAGCAGCACAGGATAAACCTACGACACTGAAAGATCTACTGAGCAGTGATGTGCTGGAAAAACTGAAAGCTCAGGCGGATGAGGCAAAGGCTGCTGAGGCGTCACTTAAAGAGCAGGAACGTCAGCAAGCAGAAGAAGCTCGCCAAGCGGAACAGAAGCGCCGGGATAACGACTTCGAATATTTGCTTAATAACAGCGCTATGGACTGGAAGAAACATAAGTAAGCGCGGGCATGATCTGAGGGAGCTTCTGACCATCCATATGCCAAAATAATATTACAGCAGGCAGATCATGAAGATGATCTGCTCCCAGAACAGGGCCGCGTTGCGATCCTGTTCTTTTTGATATATACACATATGATTCACGCGTCTTGAGCCGGGTATGTTAGAAGTAGAGCGTACAACGATAATCTAACTCATGGAGGGATCAGAGATGACTGAACAACGTTTGGAAGGCAAAGTCGCGATTGTAACCGGAGGTGGATCGGGTATTGGTCAGGCTACTGCTATTCGATTCGCCGAGCATGGGGCCAAAGTGTACATGCTGGATCGCACACCCGAAAATGCGGAGGAAACCAAGCAGACGATTGAAAAGGCTGGCGGAGAAGCGTATGTGATCGAATGTGATATCTCCAAACCGGATAATGTACAGAAGGCGATCAATCAGGCTGCGGCTGAAGCGGGTAAACTGGATATCATATTTGCGAATGCTGGTATCAACGGAACGATGGCCCCGATTGAAACGATGGAAATCGAGGACTGGGACCAGACGATGGAGATCAATATGCGCGGAACCTTCGCAACCGTCAAATATGCTATTCCTCATCTGAAAGAACATGGCGGCAGCATCATTATTACCAGTTCCATCAACGGTAACCGGGTCTTCTCAGGGATCGGTTTCTCTGCATACGCTTCCAGCAAAGCGGGGCAAACTGCGTTTACCAAGATGGCTGCACTGGAGCTGGCTCGTTATAAGATCCGTGTTAACGCCGTCTGCCCAGGAGCCATCGATACCAACATTGATGATAACACCTACCCGTCGGATGATCTGAAAGAAGTACAGATTCCTGTTGAATTCCCTGAGGGTCACGAACATCCGCTCAAGGGCGAACCTGGAACGTCGAAGCAAGTGGCAAACCTCGTTCTGTTCCTCGCTTCCGATGAAGCCTCTCATGTTACAGGTACACGAATCTATGTGGATGGTGCGGAATCTCTGCTCCGTGGATAAAAATATAAAGATAAGTTGGCCCCATTCAGGTACAACGCCCAAACATCCCGCAAGCGATCTGATCCGGTCAGATTACTGCGGGATGTTTTATTTATAAAGAGTTTATAATGCGGCGCAGACGCAACTACAAGGATTATCCCTATACCGCGGAGCTTTTACCTTTTTTCACACGATGCTTCAACCGATCTGGAATGGCAAAGAGCAAAATGTACATTAGCGAGAACAAAACTAGCGCAAGTATCTCTTCCCCAAGGATGTACATGGGATACGGACCTAACATATCAAGCACCGAGGGTGTACTCGGTTTGTGTCTCAAAAACATGTAATTCGCGTCAAGCATGACATCTACAACGTATACGATTAGTGCAGCAACATTCACAAATATCATGGAACCTGCTACAGATCTCCAGCTAGGTCGCAGCTGTTCCACCCAGGTCATGTAGAGTAAAGCCAGAATGATACAGGCATGAGCAACGAAAAATTGAATGAATCGAAAATGTGCATAACCATAACCCAGATTAGGAGTCAGGATCGCCATATGGGCTCCAGCAATGCCTGCAAACAGCAGTGCAGAATGCAACAGTCGACTGCGTGTTAGCAGTAACAACGCCGATAATAGCAGAGACAGACTGCATAGTTCGAGTGGCAGTGATGTCTGCAGGCTCCATATCCCTCCATACACATACCAGAGTTGCAGCACGATTTCGCAGGCAAACATGATGCAGGCCAGAACAATTCGCAGTATGCGGCGTGCCCTCTCTGACCATGATCGAAGATGGTGCCTTAGCAAAAACATCAGTACAATCAATGCTGTAATTACGCTAATTGAAACGATATGTGAAGTGGAGAACAGGATAAACGGCTCTGCATCATAAGGGTTCAGCCATGGTGGATACGCCATGCATCTCTTCTCTCCTTTATAAGGATCTCACCAACATTATCTCTCTTTAATGTTAACTTTTTCATTTTGCCATTGAATGAAAGTGCTGTCCAGTTGGAATTCTAAATAAGCATTGTAATTTAAATATCTTTATGTTAAGATAAATTCAGAACCAAAATAAACGAAAAGTTAGTAACTTTCTTAATCGAAATAAAATATACCGTACTCGCCAAATGTTCAACTGAACATTTACACTATCCCATTTCATCTAGGAGGAATTATTATGCAAATCAAAGGACTTCACCACGTATCAGCTCTAACAGCACATGCCGATCAGAACTATCGTTTCTACACCAACATCATGGGTCTGCGCCTCATCAAAAAAACAGTCAACCAGGACGACGTGTCCGTCTACCATCTCTTCTATGGCGATGAGAAAGGCAATCCGGGTACCGAACTTACCTTCTTCGAGATTCCGATGGCCGGACAGACTCGTGAAGGGGTGAACAGCATATCTGGAACGTCACTGCGCGTTCCAAGTGATGCGGCACTGACTTACTGGCAGCAACGTTTTGACGAATTCGAAGTCCCACACGGAGAGATTGTTGAACGGGGTGGTCGTGGCACGCTCTCGTTCACAGACTTTGAAGGACAACGTCTGATTCTGGTCTCGGATGAAAATAATACAGGTGTCGCTGGTGGTAAACCATGGGATCAGAGCCCTGTGCCTGCCGAGTATGGCATTGTAGGTCTTGGCCCTATCCATCTTACGGTAAAAGATGCTTCTCTTACCTCTCCGGTTCTTACCGAACTGCTCGGTTTCAGAGCTAAAGGAAGTTACCCAGCCTTTACTCCAGGTCAACCTGATGTACTCGTTTTTGAATCCGGTGAAGGTGGCAGCGGCTCCGAGGTGCATGTTGAGGAACGGAATGACCTTGCCCAAGAGCGTCCTGGACGTGGCAGCGTACACCATGTTGCATTCCGTGTGGATAACGAAGAAGAACTGAAACAATGGGTGGAACGGGTTCGTAACTTCCAATTCCCTAACTCCGGTTTTGTAGATCGCTTCTACTTCCGCTCCCTGTATTTCCGTGAAGCAAACGGTATTCTGTTCGAGCTTGCAACCGATGGTCCGGGATTTGATACAGACGAAGAATTGGAGCATCTGGGTGAATCCCTTGCCTTGCCTCCATTCCTTGAAGGTCGCCGCGCCGAGATTGAAGCTAATCTCAAACCGCTGGATACCGTCATTCGTTAATATTCGTAACAAAAAGAAAATAAAAAACGATGTTCACCAGGCAACTCTGAATACCGGATACGGTTCAGGAATCGCCTAGTGAATCATCGTTTTTTTATGTTTATGCTTGCCTTGCCCCTTCTGTAAGGTCGCAAACTTGCAGATTGTGTTTTACTTCGTCAGATACGATGTTGTGAGCGGTACAAACAGAACCGAACCCGGATCTTCAGATACAATCTCTACATAAACAGCGTCTGTACCTTTAACATCCACATCTAGACTCATCATACCGCTTTCTGGAGTGATATTGAACTTTTTGAGTGTCGCGAGATCCTGATCATAGATATGAATCTCCTGATTTCCTTTCAGCGCGGCAAGTTCCAAGTGCAGAGAAGAATACTTTTTACCCGTATTAATCTGGATATCATCCCCCTGTTTCGTAGGATCATTATGTAGATAAACATCCTTGTAATCCTTGCCTTTATATGTGGTATCCTTAGGATCTTTGGTGTGCCAAGCGGTAGATCCCAGTACGGATGTTCCAAGTGCACTCAGCGTTACTTTTCCGTTGGTTACGGGCGCAGATCCATTCGTTCCACCAATCAGGACGGATGAAGTTGCACTGTCATAAGTGATCTCTGTCCCAAGCAAAGATCCCACAGCACGCACAGGCAAATAAGTCGTTCCGTTGTAAGTGATAGGCAACACTGTTTTACCATTGGCATCTTTGGCTGTCACCGTGGCACCATTCATTTTTAGCGTAATCTTGCTGTTCAGATAGGCTTTAATCTGTTCCAGTCCTGTTGCTGCGAGTGCACCTGTTCCGATCCCAAGCGTTAATGTGCCTACCATCAAACCCAGTACAACCTTTTTCTTCATCAAAATCCCTCCTGAATGTTAAAATGATTTGTCCTTTATACATTTAAACGACTAAAGTGATAATGTCAATTGTTTCCTACGTTTTTAGTACACAGTGCCTATTTTCGGGCAGCACAAAACGAGGCTGTATGTCCCCATTTTTTTCAGCCTCGCTCTGTTTCCCATTGTCCGTATACGGAGTAAGGAAGATATTCTTGTCAGATGTTCACTTAACTCCACACTTGAGAACTTTCAATTCCCGATGCACTACGATATCAACAGGATGATATCAATCAAAAGTTTCATAATATTCTTCTTCATACACTTCCATGCTGTACTTCAAATCTACGGCCTTCCACTCGCCATCTTGATACTCATAAGCAAATGTCAGATCACCCGCATACAAAGCCGCACCGTAAGATCCTGCTGCTGATACGACAAGCTGGTCATCCTCTACACTGTAATAGGTAACTCCACCGAACCCCAACTCTTCGTTATATACGCCGCCACTCGTATCTTCCTCGATCCGTAAAGGTTCTGCTTGAACGCCATCAACGGCGACATCAACATCCACACGGTCTGATCTAACCGTAACTTTTGACTTCACATGCTGTTTCGCAATCTCATCGAGAGATTGCATCTTCATCTCTTCCAGCGTTACCGGATTAATGATACGTGCTTGTCCCAAATAAATACCTGTTCCATGACCTTCCGTGTACAGAACAATAATTTCTTTCTGGCCGTCTCCATTCAGATCCAGCTCGTGCACTTCGGGTTTGTAAGACCCTCCTTCTCCCTGCCAATCACTAAATTCTTGCACTTTGCCGTCCACTTCCAAAATCATTCCGTTATATATATATCCTGAACCCTCAACTTTCATAGGGTATAATCTGACGTTCTCATTCTCTGGAGCTACCGAAACGTATTCCTCTTTCACGGGAATGGATTCCTGTGTTGTCTTCGCTGTGTCATGCAGTTTATCTATATTGGAAGCCTCGACCACTTCGGTCTGGCTGGATTGATCATCTATGTTAAGCTGTTTTTGCGATTCATTCATGGTTCTGGCAGCCGAAGTTGTACTAATCGTAGCTACCGCCAAAATAATCATCAGCAGGATACCTGTCCAAGTTTTCAATATACTGGGCTCCTTTATCTGTTGTGATAATCCTATTATATCTTCATTTATCGCCTGCAAGTTGCGAATTTGTTAATCTTTCATAAAATAATCTTTACAAATTTTCGTTTTCACGAAAGAACGTTCGGCTTTAACCAGAATAAGCAAATTATCATGCCAAAACTGTTCTCCAAAAACAAAAAAAATCCCGAACACAGCTTAAGGCTGCATCCGGAATGCTTTGGTTTTGTCCAATAACCGATCGGTTAATTGTCTCAGTTCTTCAGCCGAGGATGAAATCTCCTCCATGATGGCTGTCTCTTCGTGTGCGGCATCCATAATTCGTCTCGCCTCATCCGAGAACGATCCAGCTTTCCCCTGGATCTTCTTCACATGACCGTGCGTTTGCTCCACGCGACCGGTCTGTTCTGCAATCTTGGAGCCGATATCATGTGCACCCTTCATAAATACTTCCACTGTACCTGTCAGTTCATGCAACGTCTGATCCACAGAGATGGTCCGCTCCGATTCATTAACCACGAGACCATGCTGCTCATGAGACAGTTGGGCTGTCTCCCTGATCCGCTCTTGCACACGACTAATCAGCTCATTAATACGGTGTACCGATTCCTTACTTTCGTCTGCCAGCTTGCGGATCTGCTGCGCCACGACTGCAAAACCAGAACCCTCTTCGCCAGCTCGTGCAGCCTCAATGGAAGCATTCAGGGCAAGTAACCCTGTTTCCTCTGCGATGTTTTTGACAGACTGGGTAATTACCTCGATATCGGAGGCTTCCTTCTCCAGCAACAGCATGATGTCGCGGGAACGATTGTGCGAATCGGCCAGCTCGTCCATCCCTTTCATCAACGATGAGAAAGTCTGTTTGGTATGATCCACCGATCGTTCCATCTGACCGGACATCTCTGTCATATCCATGGACTGGCTATGCATACGCTGGAAATCGTTCAGCATCTCATCCGCAGTGATCAGAGATTGATGGGAAGTGACCTTCTGCTCTTCTACGCCTACCGCAATATGATCTACGGCATCCGACATCATCTCGATCTGTTCGGCGGCCTGGGTAATCGCTTCACTTAGAGACTGTGCGTTCTGTGAAGTCGTTCTTGTACTGTCTGCAATATCATTTACAATGCTTCGAAGGTTAGAAACCATTGCGCGAAAAGCATCATATAATACGGTAAGTTCATCCTGCGTGCGTCGCTGCGGAATTTCGGTTGTCAGATCACCCGCTGACACCTGCTGTGCAGCGCGGGACAGGTGAACGATTGGACGAGTCAACCAGCGTGAGGCAAACCATCCCAGAATCCCGTTCCAGCATACTCCCATGATCAGGATAATCGATATGTATACCCAATTCGGAATATCTAACGTAACCCAGTCTTTGACAAAAAATATAAAAAAGCCGCTAGTTCCGTAGGTAATAATCGAAATCAGTACCAGACCTGCGACAGTCTTTGCTCCTAAAGTCCATTTCATTGTGCACACCCCGTAGTCCTTTTTTCCTATTTTACCAATCAAGTACCAAATTTCATGTGATATACATCACTGAAAACGTTCTATCCCCCCATACTTGCCGTTCATGCATGACTTCTCTACCATAAAGCGCATAATGTATAAGACAAGCTTGGCCTCCCCTCCCTTTCTTAAAAATTGAATAATATTCCATTTAATATCCCTAATTTTATTTATTATCGGCACAAGAGGCCAAATGATTTAGATTGGCATCCATTTTGCTTAAATGATATACTGAGTGCGCTTCAGCAACGCTGGAGCCGAACTATTTTTATTGATGCCACTGGAGGCGAACGAGATGTCTACTATGTCCACACGGACGGAGAAAGATTTTATCGGTGAAAAAGAAATCCCGGCTTATGCGTATTACGGAATTCAGACGGTACGGGCCGTGGAAAACTTCCCGATTACCGGCGTTCCGGTACACCGGGAGCTGATCACGGCTCTGGCTGCGGTGAAGAAGGCAGCAGCGATTACCAACATGGAGTTGAAAATGCTGCCGAGCAAGATTGGCGATGTGATCGTCATGGCGGCTGAAGAAATGATGAAAGGCCATCATCTGGATCATTTTATTGTAGACTCCATTCAGGGCGGTGCAGGCACCTCCATGAATATGAATATGAACGAAATTTTGGCCAACCGCGGGCTGGAACTGTTAACCAAAAGCAAGGGAGACTACTTCCATTGCAATCCAAATAATCATGTGAACATGTCCCAGTCTACCAATGACGTGGTACCTACAGCACTGCGCATTGCGGCGTACCAACTGTCGGAGACGTTACTCGCTACCATGAAAAGACTACAGGATGCGTTCCGTAAAAAAGAAGTGGAATTCAACGATGTGGTCAAGGTTGGCCGTACCCATCTTCAGGATGCCGTACCTATTCGCCTTGGACAAGAATTCGGAGCTTATGCCCGTGTCATCGGACGGGATATTGAGCGTCTTGAATTCGCCAATCGCCGCTTGCTTACCATTAACATGGGTGCAACCGCGGTAGGTACGGGACTCAATGCCAAACCCGAATATATCGTCAAGGTTACAGAGCACCTGTCTGCTGTTACCGGACTACCACTACAAACAGCTGAGGATCTCGTGGATGCAACGCAGAACACAGATGCCTATCTTGAACTTTCAGCGGCGCTGAAAGTATGTGCGGTTAGCCTTTCCAAAATCTGTAATGACATTCGCTTGATGGCTTCAGGCCCGCGTGCAGGATTCAATGAATTGCGCCTGCCACCGCGTCAGCCAGGTTCGTCCATTATGCCGGGTAAAGTCAACCCCGTTATGGCGGAAGTCATTAACCAGGTATCCTTCCAGGTGATGGGGAACGATCATACGATCTGTATGGCATGTGAAGCCGGTCAATTCGAGCTGAATGTCATGGGCCCAGTTATTGCTTTCAACTTGCTGCAATCGCTGAAAATCATGAATAACGGCATCGATGTTTTCACGCGTTATGCCGTTGAAGAGATGGAAGCTAACCGTGAGCGCTGCGAATTAATCATGAACCAAAGTTTCAGTATGGTTACGGCGTTGAACCCGCACTTGGGTTATAATGTGGCAGCTTCCATCGTGAAGGAAGCGCTCAAGACTGGACTTTCCTTGCAAGAGATTATTTTGGAACGCGGATTGCTGACACCGGAAGAACTGGAAGAGATTCTTCATCCGGAACAGATGACTACACCAGGGATTGCCGGAGAACACTTCCTGCGTAATATGGAACGTTTGTAGGTAATCAGGAAAACTGATGCAGCAACCCAAACTCAAATAATTAACAAGAACCCTCGCAGACCGTTCATCCGGTTTGCGGGGGTTCTTGTTTTCAGAGATGATAAGACGCCAGCTATTCGATTAAGCCCACTGTTTACGCTCAAGGGAAGGCAGAATCTGAAGTTCCTCCCTGTACTTGGCAACCGTTCTGCGGGAGATGACAATCCCCTCCTCGGCGAGCAGTGTGGCCAAATGACTATCCGAGTATGGACGCTGAGCCTGCTCCGTGCGAATGATTTCTTTTAATCTACGTTTCACCGCTGATGCTGATGTTTTATCCCCTGACGTTGTACTGATTCCCGAGGCAAAAAAAGCTCTGAGTTCATATACACCATGCGGGGTCTCAATGTATTTACCTTTCACCGCACGACTTACCGTTGATTCATGCATGCCAATCTTCTCTGCAATAACAGCCAGATTAAGAGGTTTTAGCGCGGATGGGCCTTTGACCAAAAAGTGCTTCTGCTCTTCCATCACTGCCGCCAGCACACGCACTAAAGTTCTGCGCCGCAAGTGTACACTCCGAATGATAGCTCTCGCCTCTGCCACGCGGGTAGACCAGATTGTGTCCGGAGCCTCTTCCCTGATCCAGCGGAAGCACACTTCATTCATCGATACCCGAGGATTACCTGCTGCATGCAAACTATAATGGACCTCACCGTTACGCAACCCAACAATGGCATCCGGAATAATGTAATGTGGCCGTTCTGTACATCCGATGGATCGACAGGGCTTGGGATCGAGACGTGTAATATAGTCATAGGCAATCTGAGCTTCCTGCGAAGTCATGCCTAATCGTCTCCCTGTTCTACCTGGGTGAAAAGGAACCAGTGCTTCCATTCCCGCTTCCACCATCCACTCCGCATTCAGCGCTGCTGATGGATCACGTCTAATCTGGAGCAACAGACATTCTTGCAGATTCCGCGCCCCTACACCAGCAGGGTCCAGCGATTGGAGAAGCTCCAGTCCCGCTGCAATCTTGCTCATCGGAAGCTCAAGTGTTGCTTGCACCTCTGCCAGTTCAACCGTCAGATAACCATCATCATTAACGCACCCTGCCAAATATACGGCCATATTTTCCAATTCGTCTGGAATTGTCATTACTCGAATTTGCGCAATCAGCAATTGTTCCAGAGTAGGTTCGGCACCTTTGGCCTGAAGCAACGGGTCATAGGAATCATACCTGCGCTGATCCATTCGCCGCGGAATCCGGGCGAGAGGCGCAGCTTGTTCTTCCAGTTCAAGTACTGGATTTTCCTCCGCTGCATCCAGCAAGTAACGGGTCAGATCCTGGCCAGACATGATTAGCAATTGAAAGGATTGTTTCATCTCCGGCGTGATGGACAGCCGAATACGTTGTTCCTGTACCAACTGAACACCTAACATCCGTTACCCTCCTTATGCCTTCGGCAATAAACATCTGTGTTTCTTATACGAACAAAAGGATTTGCAGGGATAATAGCATACTATTCAAGCAAATGTAAGAAGTTTTTAGTTGGATCATGGGTTTCTGTCTAATATTTCTCCGATACCAGCTTCGCCTGGGTAAACAACAGCAGATAGTCTCTTCCACCTGCCTTGGAATCCGTGCCTGACATGTTAAATCCGCCAAATGGATGTGTGCCTACCAGTGCTCCGGTACATTTCCGGTTGAAATACAGATTACCCGCAAAGTATTCGCGTCTTGCCTGTTCCAGATGTTCACGATTACGTGAGATCACCGCGCCGGTCAGACCATAGTCTGTATTATTGGCGATATCCAATGCATCCTGGAATGATTCTGCTTTGATGAACGCAAGCACAGGTCCAAAAATCTCATCCTGAGCAATCCGGGCTTTGGGATCCACATCGGCAATTATGGTTGGTTCAATGAAATAACCTTCAACGTTCCCTGTACCACCACCGTGCACAAGACGCCCCTCACCCTTGCCGATTTCAATATATTCCGTGATCTTCGCATAGGCCTTGTCGTCGATAACGGGCCCAACCTGACTGCCAACTTCAAGCGGACTACCCATCGTCAGTTTCTGTGTCCGTTCAATCACTTTTTGCAATACTTCATCATATACATCCTTATGAATAATGGCACGGGAACACGCCGAACATTTCTGTCCTGAGAAACCAAATGCCGAAGCGGTAATGGACTCTGCCGCGAGTTCCAGATCACTGTCACTGTCTACTACGATGGAATCCTTGCCGCCCATCTCTGCAATAACCCGTTTGATCCACTTCTGACCTGGAGCTGTAAGTGCTGCACGTTCATTAATTCGCAGTCCTACATCTCTGGAACCGGTGAAGCTGATAAAACGGGTGAGCGCATGATCCACGAGATAATCGCCCACTTCACTGCCTGGTCCTGGTAAAAAGTTCACAACGCCATCTGGCAAGCCGACTTCTGCGAGCAGCTCCATAAACTTGGCGGCAATCACTGGAGTTGTGCTGGCAGGCTTCAAGACCACTGTGTTGCCAGATACCAGTGCAGCCGAAGTCATGCCTGCCATAATCGCCAGCGGGAAGTTCCAAGGTGGAATAACAACACCAACACCCAGCGGAATATAGCTCAGCTCATTATCTTCCCCTGCAATCCGCACGAGGGGCTGCGGTTCACTCAGTCGCTGCATATCCCGTGCATAGAATTCCATAAAATCAATGGCTTCTGCTGTATCCGCATCCGCTTCAGGCCAAGTCTTGCCAGCTTCATAAACCATCCATGCGGAGAATTCATGCTTGCGACGGCGCATAATGGCAGCTGCTTTGTATAGATAGCGAGCCCGTTCATTCGGGTCAGTATGTTTCCATGTGTGGAATGTCTCCGCTGCTGTCTGAATGGCTTTTTCGGCCAATTCCTGATCTGCCTGATGGATCGTTCCGACAACTTGATTCTTGGCTGCGGGGTTCACGGAAGTTAACGTGCGGCTGCTTGTTATTTTTTGCCCACCAATAATAATCGGGTATTCCTGCCCAAGTTCAGCTTCTACCTGACGAAGTGCGTCTTCAAATGCTTCCTGGTTCGCCTGGACCGCAAAGGGTGTGAATGGTTCGTTAACAAAAGGGATATTCATCAATGATTCCTCCTTCAGGATGTGGGATTCGCTGGCTGCTCGCCTGAATTATTTTGCATGTTATTCATCACCAAATATATGTAGCAAAATCCGTGCCAACTCCGGTTGAGATTGAAATATTTTTCTCGTTAAATTTAACTAAAGAAAATTCACACGGGCCACTCCGATGACAGAATAACCTTCCGATCGCTGTTATCCCCAGATTTTTTTGTTTCCTTTTTATAGAGGGAAAATCTCCATGAAAAATAGTAGACCATCGCCAAATCTGGCACGTTTCTTGCTTGAATTAAAGATGCACAATGCTGAAGGAGGAAACGAAAATGAGTGTGGGAACGGAAATATATCGCAAAACCTTATTAACCGTGGCAGGCAACAAAGCTGTAGAGAACCTGTCCATTAGATATGGTAAGAAGCTGGCAGGCAAATTTATTGCAGGAAACACCTTGGAAGAAGCTCTCGAAGAGATCCACATACTCAATAATAAAGGCATTATGGCTACACTCGATCATCTGGGCGAAGGCATCACCCGCCTGAGCGAAGCGGCATTGTACAGGGATGAGTATGTACGCCTGGTAGAAGGCATTGCACGTGAAGGCGTAGACTCCAACGTCTCGCTAAAACCAACCCAGATGGGCCTCGCACTTGACCCGGAAGAGGGTTATCGAAATATCCGTACCGTTGCCACACAAGCCAAATTGCATGATCTATTTGTCCGAATTGATATGGAGGATAGTCCATTTACTCAAGCAACGCTGGATATTGTCCGAAGACTGCACTCGGAAGGACTGCATAATACAGGCACAGTATTGCAAGCCTACCTGCATCGCACCGAAGAAGATACGCGTGATATGATTCGGGAAGGCATCCGGCTTCGACTGGTTAAAGGTGCTTACAAAGAACCCGGATCAGTCGCCTATCAGAATACTTCTGAAGTCATTCATCAATTCAAAACGATGATTCGTAATCACCTCGATCAGGGTGTGTACACTGCGGTTGCCTCGCATGATGATCACATCATTAACTGGACGAAACAATACGCCAAGGATCGGGGAATCTCGCCGGATGCCTTTGAATTCCAGATGTTATATGGTCTGCGGATGAGCGAACAGGAACGTCTCGCCAAAGAAGGCTATCGCATTCGCTGTTACGTACCTTATGGCACCATGTGGTATCCGTACTATACCCGCCGTTTGGCCGAAAAACCGGCTAATCTCTGGATGGTCGTTAAGAATATGTTCCGATAGTTATTCTCCAACTGGATCAATATATATGAAAAAAGACAAAAGAAAACCATGTTGCCTCTTTTTTTCTGGGCACATGGTTTTTTCTGTACGAACACTTTAGCAGAGCATCCAACTTTCCTTTTCTCCGGTTCTTCTCTTAATGTCTAAAAAATTAGCATCCCCAATTTTAAATGTCTATTTTTTTGGACACATCCATTTATTAATCAAAATTATAAGCTCGAAAAGTTTAACTGCTTAACTGTTGAATAAGAATAGAAGCATTAGCATTGGTCTGTGTTCCACCTGCTAGTGTTTGCAGACCAACAGCTGATGCGCTGGAATGATTTCGTAATGTCAGCACATCACCGGGAGCAGCCGTAATAATGACCATGCCTGGATTTGGTTGAGTCCCAGCTCCTGAACCATAGACACTGCCACCTACAGGGGCTCCGTTTTGATAAAGGGTGAATTGGTTTGCCTGCACACCTGCAACGTTGAAAAACACCGCATAGTCCCCGGCATTACCAATAATAATCGCAGCGGTATTGGGCGCGTGAGTAATACCGGTAAGATTTGCGTTGCTGTCGAAGATTACATCCGCTTCAATAGCTACAGTTTGAGCTGATGTATTAAAAATGTAGGCGTACGAGGACAACCCTTGCCCTGCTGTACCAGTTGCTCCAGTGACACCTGTTGTTCCGGTAACCCCAGTGCTTCCTGTTACTCCCGTAACACCCGTGGATCCTGTCACTCCGGTGGCCCCGGTGCTTCCCGTTACTCCCGTAACGCCCGTGGCTCCTGTTACTCCGGTGGTCCCAGTGGCTCCTGTTACTCCGGTAGCCCCGGTGCTTCCCGTTGCTCCCGTAACTCCTGTTACGCCAGTAGCTCCGGTGCTTCCCGTTGCTCCCGTAACGCCCGTGGCTCCTGTCACTCCAGTAACTCCAGTCCCTCCTGTTACTCCCGTAACGCCCGTACTACCAGTGACCCCGGTGCCTCCTGTTACTCCTGTAACGCCCGTGGCCCCGGTGGCTCCAGTTACACCTGTTGTGCTAAGCGTTTCTCCCAATAACTCTTGGGATACCAATCGGTGAGCCGCGACTAATTCGCCTGCGGCATTTTTGCCCCATACGGATATTTGTGCTTCTGAAGCAGCCGTGTCTGAGGTTGAAAATACAAACTCAAAAGCATCAAAATTCCCATTATAAACTTTGGTTATGACCTGATTAGGTGATACATTGAGCAGTTCTTCTACATATAATGTTCTGACTCCATTAAGGTAATAGCCCCGAAGAAGGACCGTGAACATTTCTGTCGCATTCCGGTTATCGATTTTGACCGTAACGGATTGAGTTGGTCGGATCCCCGTTATTCCTGAAATTTTATTCTCAATGGGCCCAGTTGATAGAATGGCCATTTCATCACCCTCCTTTGGTTCTTCTTCATGCGGATGGCCTTCATATAGCATTATTCAGAAGTTTCATAATGGTGTGGACAATTCATGTTCTATACGAATAATCACTTCAACTGCCGTGTAACAGATTGAGAAATCACAGCTTAATAAGGTAACTCAAATGTCATTTTTAATAACTCAACCCTCACTTTAAATTACTGAAGGGCTCATACAAATTAGCATTAATTCCTTAAAATAATAGTAAAAGGAAATATCAGAAATGAAAATTCAACATCGATCTCCTCTGTGTCGACAACATGTATGCTTCATGTCAAAAAATATATACACACCTCATTTGGAAAGTTATAATATGGGTAACCATCATTCTCCAGTCATTTCATATGTAGATTACTTGTATGTAACTCGTGTAAAGAAGTCGTTTCCAAAAGTTATGTTCTAACTGAGGTGATATCGATGAAACATTTACTTCCAGAATTAATGTCTTTATTGCGTACGGATATGGATATTCTGGATACAGACCTCTCCACACTTACCATTCCGTCCTCAACATCGTTGGTAGATGCCTTCTGCTTATTCAACACATCTTCTTATTTATTCATTCAGGATGATGGCCCTCTATTGGGATATATCGCCGTATCCGATGTTTTGCATGCCATGATGCATGCGCATCGCCTAATAGAAGCTTATTTTGAGACCACACTGGAGACAGCGGGTTCAGCTCTGACATTAATTAATGAAGATGCCAAGGTGGCCTACTGGACAACTGGCGCGGAGCATGTTTTTTCGATCAGCAAAAAAGACATCATCGGACAACCCGCAGCGGACTTTTTCCCTCCAGATCGGCTACAGTCTCTCAAAACGTTGTATACCGGTGAAACGGTCTACCGCAAACAGCATCAGCCACGGCCCGACCTCTTCGCCCTGATTAATGCTCGTCCTGTCCAACTGGATGGACATATTGTGGGTGCAGTTGCTGCCGAAGTGGATATAACAACCGAAATCCGATTACATCAGGAACTATTACATATGACCTCCAAAGTCCAGCACCTGGAGAAAGCCGTTGCTCGGCTACGTCCCGAATTAGATCCATTTGCCAGAATCAAGGGCAGCGGCCCGGTCATCAAGCAGTGCATGGAGACCATTCGCAAGATCAGTACCACCTCAGCAACCGTACTTATCCTCGGAGAGAGTGGCACAGGCAAGGAGTTATTCGCCAAAGCCATTCATGATCTTCGTGAATCGCAGACTGCACCGTTCATCGCTATTAACTGTGGGGCAATCCCTGCTTCATTGTTTGAAAGTGAGTTATTCGGCTACGAAAAAGGCGCCTTCTCCGGAGCGGATCCCAAAGGCAAAAAGGGCAAGATTGAGCTTGCGGAAGGGGGTACTCTTTTTCTGGATGAGATTGGTGAGATGCCATTGGAATTGCAAGTGAAACTACTTCGGGTGTTGCAGGAGAAGAGTTACTTTCCTGTGGGGGGAACGCGTATGAAACAGGCCAACTGCCGGATTATCGCAGCAACCAACCAGAATCTAATGAGTATGATTGCCCGTAATCAATTCCGAGAAGATCTCTACTATCGGCTGAATGTCATTAACCTTGTCATCCCTCCTCTGCGCATGCGCAAGGAAGATATATATGAATTAACCCAGACGTTCCTTCAAGAATTTTCATTGCTCTATAACCGTCATATTGAGTTGGTTCCACCTGAAGTGTTCAAGTTGCTGTTCCAATATGATTGGCCAGGCAATGTGCGTGAATTACGAAATGTGATCGAACGCCTGACCATTCTGACGACAGATGGTGAGATGAAGCAGGAATATCTGCCCGATACCCTCACTTCCCTCACCATGCAAGAACAGTCCGAAATTCAACTGACATCCGGAATCCATTCACATGCCAACAACGAATATCAGCAACGTCAGGATTCGGCGGGAGCAGAACAAGAACCTCGAACGGTTGCAAATGCGGACGAATCAGAACCCTCGGATGATTCCGAACTTGTCTCCGGTGTTATCTACCAGCAAAAATTGGACACCTATGAAGCGCAACTTCTAATTCAATATCTGAAAGCAACAGGTGGTAACAAACGAACCCTCGCCAAGCAACTTGGCATCTCCAGGGCAACGCTCTATAATCGCATGAAGAGGCTTGGTCTATGACCAGCCTCTTCTTGTCGTTATTATCGGTATATGAATGAATCTAACCCTACAAAATCCGCGCCAAGCGAGTCAGCGCTGTTCTGAGATGGCGATAAAATGTCGCCCGACTCATGGAACACGTCTGGGCTGCGGCAGTTGGATTGCCAGCATGCGTCCAGTAGGCCGCATATAACAGCATCTGATCCTGTGGAGATAGGCCATGTACTCTGCCTTCCAACAGATCCATGACATACAGCTGTAACTGGATTCCATCCTTTACTCCTCTAACCCTGCCAGCATATTCATGCAATTCTCCCGGGGAACGAAGGTATCCCAGCATCTTGCGAACCTCCTGTTCCGACCAGGATGTCCGCTCCCGCACCGTTGTTCCTGGCTGTATCCGATCATCTTGCCATTCAGGATCAAGCAGGGACATAACCCACACTCCGAATTGCCCACTACGCAAATCCAAATCAAGCACATCTGCCGGGTCCTCATATCTGTCACAAGCACGGGTTCGGGTTCTCCGCATCTGAAAGCCAATACTCAGCAGGAACAACTTCAGATGAGGATTCGTTGCAATCAATATCACTCTCGCACCATCACCCAAGAGAGACAGTCGGTCCAGTGCCATATACCCCACCAGTTCTTCTCGTGTGTAACCAGGCACGTCATCTCTTGCCGCAGCCAGCAAAGCAAAGTGAGTATCACTTTGATCCGGATCATTGCCAAGCTCCTGTGGGGTGAAGCATTCATTCATCTCATTTGGAAAATACTTCAGTAGCAGCCCGCTACTTTCCCTATGTACTAGCACTGTAATGAACATGGCGATCGGCTCTCCAAGCTGGTCACGCATCAATACGATCCCTTCGGGATAACGGTACGCCAGCTCATCCAGGAACGGACCATAGAACACGGCCTGATCTGGTGCCACGCTGTACTCACACCATTGTTGTAACAGCCTGTGCAGCGAAGGCAGATCCTCTTGTTTCATCGTTTCAAGAGGGGAGAACAAGGAATCACGGGACACATCCGCGTACTTGCGGAATTGAAGCATGGACTCCTGACAGAGCAACAACATCTTCCGGGCAATCTGGCGGCGCTCATGCGAACCTGCCTGTTCATGTAGCGGTTTCAGCAACTTCGCGATTCGGATACGCATCGTCTGCAACCGATGCGGCTCACGTTGGCGCAAATCCCGTAGCAGATGCACCCTGCCCATGTCATGCAGGGCAAGACCATCCGGGCCGGAACGAATAAACGACATCTGTCTCAGCATGTGATACTCTTCTTGGGTCACAGTCATATCCAGTACAGATGATAACAATTCCTGATTTGCTGTTCCAAGCAGGGTTAACACCTCCACCATGGGATGCAGACGGGGAATCGTCAGTTCCAATAGCAATCGGGCACTGATCATATGCGACAGTTCAGCCCATTCGGCATGGGGAAGATTCCGTCTCTGATCCGCAGCTTCCACAGCAAGCGCCAAACCCAGCGGATGTCCATCGGTCATTCTCGTAATAGTACCTGCCATCCCCTGATTCAGAGAGCCCGCAACCGAGATATACTCCGAAATCTCTTCGAAGGTAAAATGTTGAAGCTGCATCTGTACAAACCGCTGATGCAATCGGGGATGTGTCCGCCAGGCGGATGCCAGTTCTGGGCGTGATGCCAGAATGACAAGTATCCCTCTTAACGGAAGTTTGGATATGAAGACTTCCATGAACCAACTTTCCAGCAGTGCGAGTTCTTCATAATTATCCACTGCCAGGACCAATCGCTTCTCGACCGAAGTGTCTTTCAGCAAGCTCAGTGGTCGCGGATATCCGTCATTATCCAGTGTTTCCAACCCCAACGTAGAGGACAAATAATCCATAAAAACGGAAGGAGTTGCGCCGCATGATCGGCCATCCATCCATATTGCCGTCGCACCTTGATCACGAGATACGGATAACATCTCTGAAAGCAAGGAAGATTTACCGATGCCTCCCATACCCGTAATTGAAAATATGGTCAGTGGCGCTTCCGGATGATTGAACCACCGCTCCAGTGTCGTCAGTTCCTTGGTTCGACCAATGAAACGTTTGCCATCCCCAACATAGTTATCGTATTGAGCCTCACTACTGTTTCCCATATATGTCCTCCGTACTAGATACTGGTACTTTTAATATACTATATTTTCTCACAAAATTGAGACTATATTGAGACGCGCAGTTGCATGTGAAGTGATAGAATCTTGTTAAAAGCCAATTTATAGTAAAGATTCAAAACAGCGGACATGGAAACGTTTTTACAAGGTATACATAGACCCTTCCGCGCTACTTCTTAACATAATGGATCATTCCGCCGATCAAGCACAGCCAACATGTACATGAGCATTTACCGATCTCGAATTCATGCTTCCCTTTCAAACCCTACTACCAGCCCGATATTCCAGGAAAGGCGGATTTGTGTGAGAATAAACCTCGATATCTGTAATCTGAGCGGACAACTCGGAATCAATCCCGAACGACTTAATGAATGGCTGCATCAAAGCGGTATTTCAATGGCAACCCCTGAGGCAGAACGAGAAGGACGTGCCGATCGGTCATCGCCCCCGTATCGACTGGCTGCTCCTACTTCATTATCACTGGCACCATCCTCCAGTCAAACGAAGCTTTATCGGGGCCGACGCTCCACTTCCACTCTGCAGCGCCTGCCTGCTTCATTACGACATACCCGGCGGATTAGTAAAAAGGGCTAGACTGTACTCAAGGTAGTGTAAGATCGATGCACAGTCTGTGTTGCATCCCTTTCACCTCATCAAGAGGATTGCCACTGTCCATTCTCAATCATCGCGTGCGCGAGCAGCGCCATCTCCAGACAGATTCTTCTCCCTTGATCCATGTAACCTGGACCCATCAGTTCTTCCAGCTTCTCCAGTCTGTTGTACAACGTTTGCCGATGAATAAATAACTGGGCGGCCGCATCCCGTTTGGAACCAAAGTTCTGCAGGTAAGCATCCAACGTCTCTACCAATCGCAGGTGATGCGTTTGGTCATGTGCAATCAACATACCCAAGTGATCCTGGACAAAGGGTTGCAGGAAGGAGTGGGGTAATGCTTTTAACATTTGATATATACCCATACGTTCGTAAAAGTGAACATGTTCCATCGGATCTACCGATCTCGAAACTTCGATCACCTGATAGGCCTCCTGAAGGCTCTCCGGCAGGCTGGTCAAACGGTTGCGTAACTTGCCAAATCCCACATGTATCATAACCTGTTTCAAATTACGACTGGCAAACCGCTTCACGTCCTGGGCAATCCCTTCCAGCAATCGCAGCAGTTGATGACGTGCAGCAGCCGTTACCGCTTCCTTCGCACAGCACAGATATACCTGGTTGTTCTTCAGCATAATCAGGCTAGGCAGATTGTTCTTCTTGAGCAGGGAACGCAGCAGGACAAGAACATCCTGATGATTCGCTTCCATTCGCTCCCGGCCTGTACCCTTCAATCGATGCTCAATCTCGATGACCCCTCCTGCAAACCAGTACTGTCCCTTTACCAGCAAACGAAGCCCCATTCGAGTCTGAGCCTGTTCCTCCTGATGGATGTTGCCATTCATCAGATCCTGGATCAGTTCATTCTGATTGCGGACCATCTTCTCCTCAAGAAACTGGGAACGAAGCGTGAGCGCTGCCGCCGCCTTCGCCGTATAATCGAGCAACAGCTTGAGATATTCCACTGGAGCCGCGTGATGCACAATCATGCCTACAGCCGAAAATACTTGGCCAAAACAGACGACCGGATGACACAACAGAGCCTTCTGTTCGTCCATGTGGAACCATAATTCGGTATCTGAATCATTCAAATCCAGATGTTCTACCTCCTGCTCATACCAGGTATAGATGGCCTGTTCCATCTCCGGAACAAGTTCGGGCACAAAACTGCCCGGCTCCATGGACGAAATGTACACCACCGGTTTGGCAGCATACTCATGCAGCAGGTTCAGCACAGCAGACATGTCCGTACTCTGTAATGTACGCTGCTGAAGCTGGCGGGAGTAGGCTTCCAGACTTTTCAGTAGTTGGTGCTGATGATTAATGAGCAGAGAGTGAATATCCTGCGTAATTTCGACAAAACGAACCGGTTGTTCAAATACGATCAGCGGGAACTGGTGTCTGTCCGCCAGTTCAATCAATTCCTCAGGAATTCCGTATATGCTCGTACCAAACTCCACACACAGCCCCGCTGCCTCACTGCCAATCAGCTGAAGCAGATACTCTTCGCGCCCTTCTTCCGATTGAAGCCACAGTCCAGTGGATAAAATAAGATCATGGGGGCTTACGAAGGGAGATACATTCGTAATCTCCAATACATGAACCCAGCCAACCTGACGGTTCACCCCATCCTTCCCTGCCGCTAGTCGTGCTCGGCCAAATACCGGACGTGCAAGGATATCTTTGATCGTAAACACGCGGTCATTTCGCAATGGCGATCCCTCTTTGTGTTATTTTTTCTTACATTATAATCCATGGACAAATGTCCTGAACAGTCTTTTTCGACAATATGTTGAGTTCGATTCCTAAAAATTAGACATCAAGTAAGGTGCAAAACGATTATGCAAGTCATAAACTTGTAGTATAAGCTAACAACCAATAAATGGACGAGGTGCATGGTGATGAGAATCGGAATTCCCAAAGAAATCAAAAACAATGAGAATCGTGTAGCAATGACTCCGGCCGGGGCTGCTGATTTCATCAGAGCCGGTCACCAGGTACTGATTGAACAAGGCGCGGGTATCGGCAGTGGATTCACGGATCATGAATATCAAGCTGCGGGCGCCGAGATTCGGATTGATGCCAAGTCCGTGTGGACCGAAGCCGATATGATCATCAAGGTGAAAGAACCGCTTGCCAGTGAATATGGATATTTTCGTCCGGGACTGATTCTGTTCACATACCTGCACCTCGCAGCGGAACCGGAGCTTGCCAAAGCCCTTATTAAAAGTCGGGTAACGGCTATTGCGTATGAAACGTTGGAGGTCAACAGTGCTCTCCCCCTGCTAACCCCTATGAGTGAAGTTGCAGGCCGCATGGCCTCCCAGATCGGAGCACAGCTACTGGAGAAAACGGAAGGTGGCAAGGGCATTCTGTTGTCCGGTGTACCAGGCGTCAGTCGGGGGAAAGTGGTCATTATTGGTGGTGGAACGGTGGGAACAAATGCAGCCAAAATAGCTATTGGTCTTGGCGCCGATGTGACCATCCTTGACCTGAATCTGAATCGTCTGCGCCAGTTGGACGATATCTTTGGCAATCAGATCCACACGTTGGTATCCAGCCCGTCCAACATTGCAACAGCTGTTGCAGCGGCAGATCTGTTGATCTGTGCGGTGCTGATTCCGGGCGCCAAGGCGCCAACGCTTGTCAGCGAGCAGGTGGTGAAGACGATGGCACCGGGTTCGGTCATTGTGGATGTAGCGATTGATCAGGGCGGGATCGTTGAGACCATTGATCATATCACAACCCACGATGAACCGACCTATGTGAAACATGGTGTCGTGCATTACGCGGTGGCGAACATGCCGGGCGCCGTGCCGCGTACGTCCACGGTGGCGCTAACCAACGCCACTATGCCTTATGCGCTGCAGCTGGCCAACCACGGTGCAGCCGCCGCGATTCGCGGCAGTTCGTCCATTCGCAGCGCGGTTAACGTGCTGAATGGACATATCACGTATGAGGCGGTTGCCCGGGATCTCGGGCATGCCTATGTTCCCGCGGGTCAGGCGCTGGAGAATACCGCCGCTGTCCAGTAATCTTGATATGATCGTTCCACCCGGCGCCTTGTCTCCAGGCCTGTGGGACGCAATAGAAGCGCAAGTCGGGCAGATGATGTTCCCGGCTTGCGCTTCTTGATTTTTTTCACATATGAAATAGCTCGTTGTTTGGTATAAGGCCTTTAGGTTGCTCCGGTTTTGGCGCTTCAGACTGCTCGCTCACTGCAAACTTCGCGGAAGTTGCAATCCCGACAGGACCGGTGCGAAGGCATTGCCGTGAAGTAGGTGACGTCCTTGGGACGATTATAATACTCATCCTCCACACAGGATCGCATCTCCTCGATGTAACGACCCACGTTCTCCTCCACCTTCCGGATATCCTCTTCCGTTGCCGTAAACTCCCGGTGTTTTCCGGTTAACAGGTACTCCACTCGCAGTTCAATCTGCTCCAAAGGGATTCGGTAGTGTTCTCTCACATAGGATGCGTACAGCATTAGCTGATCCGAGAAGTCATCTTCCTTACCCGTCTTCCAGTCCACAATGACAATATTGCCATTACTGCGTCGATACAATAAATCCATCTTCACATACACACGTGTATCGTGCAGCATCATGGTATCCCATTTCTCGATCTCCAGAATGTCCGTACTTGCCCGGGACAAGTCCTCCCACGTAAGCGTCTGGTACAGATTACTGACACAGGCCGAAGCCCGTTCCTTAATCGTGGCGATCCGGTCATTTAACGTATCATCCCCGTAATAAATCTCAGACAGCATCGTGCGATTCTTGGGGTTCATCCGCCACTGATCCGCGTCCATGGATTCCACATACGCCTGATTCAGTAGCTTGCGTATGGTCTGTTCCAGGAAGTGTTCACGCGGTTTATCTTTGCCCTCTTCCCTGCTGCGTACCGCCGACTCACACATCCGATGCGCGAGATCCCCGAAGACAAGATACAGATTGCTGAGCTGCTTCAGACGGTACAGACGAACCTGCATCTCATCAGCAGAGTCTGTCTTCCAACCGTTATGGGCACCGTAATAATGATAATAATATTTGCGCAGGCACTCATCGAACATACTCGCCCGCGACTGCGAATAAGACCACTGCGGGTATTGTGCCATAAGTAATCTGCCTTTCTGTATGCCGGATCTGCATGAGATCCCTTAATGCTCACAGTATAAAGCCCGGGCAACCTTGCCGCAAGCGCGCTTCCGTTATTTTCTTCTGACGCAACCGTTTCCGATTCGATCCGTATCGTTTATATAGTAACATCACCAAAAGATGAAATTGCGGAGCAGAACACATAATATACTCTATAGAGGGCAGCGAATCCGGGACCGGGATGCTAGTACGGGTCTAGCCCGGGGCCAGTGCGGGGCCAGTGCGGGCCCGGCGCTAACGAATCTCACACACCTTATCACGTGGATCAAGAGGTTTTACGGAATCCAACGAACCCAGACAAGCTAATTAGCCTTATTTCGGTTGTAGATCGTGTTTATTGCAAGCAGATGAGTCAATAGCCTGTCTCTGATTCGTTACATTTTCAGATCTGCCGATTTTCGTGAAATAAGACTTACTCGGTTCGTTAGAAAATGATTATATGAAAAAAAATTGTACAGGCATATCCTAAAAGGAGGCAACACCCATGAATCGACCGGATTGGTTCCAGGCGGAAGAAGCATTACAACAGATCCAAGTCATCGGAAGCGACCGGAATGAGCTCGTGAACATCATCGGCGATGTAGAAGGATTGAATTGCATTGGCACGGGTACAGACGCGGCTGTATTTACGTATGACGGCTTGCCGCAGTATGCCTTCAAGATGTACTCGGATCATGCCTTGGACAAACTCGAAAATGAAAAACAGGTATACGAGCAGCTCAAAGGCCTCCCATACTTCCCTACCTATTACGGCAGCGGCCGGAATGTACTCGTGATCAGTTTTGAACCCGGGGATACACTGCTGGAATGTTTGGAAAAAGGAATCCCCGTCCCCGAGCAGGTGATGCTCGATGTGGACGCAGCGCGAGAAGCCGTTCGCAGCCGCGGGTTGAACCCTCGCGACATTCATCTGAAAAATGTAATTCTTCAGAACGGACGCGGGAAAGTGATTGACGTATCCGAGTATATTCAGGAGGGCAATGACAATCGCTGGGAGCATCTGGTCTGGGCCTATCACAACATCTATCCACGGATCAAAGGAACGCCCATATCTCCACGTATGCTGCAAACGATCAAATGGGGATACAATCAGTTCGATCATGCCAACGTTAAAATGGACGACCTCGCCAAGAAAGCCAATCGTCTGTTCTCCAGATTTATGAAATGAGCACGTTATACACATAGATGATTGTCTTGATATTATTGAATCAAAACCACCCGGATAACAGCCTTGAAGAGGCCTTTATCCGGGTTATTCTTTGTATATGTGCGTATGCGCATGATTATGGTTACGGTAATCACTGCTGTGTGCTTCTGCTTCTGCTTCTACTTCTACTTCTACTTCTACTTCTACTTCTACTTCTACTTCTACTTCTACTTCTACTTCTGCTTCTGCTTCTGCTTCTGCTTCTGCTCATAATTGCAACTGCGAGTCACTTAGGGTCACAACCATCGTTGTAGATATTTTATTCGAGACTACTGCTAAACTGGTCGTGCTCAACCTTCTTTTCTTCCCCGCCCCTGTGAGGGGGTCATGCCCTTGTACTGTTTATATAACTTCGTAAAATAGTTGGCATTGTCGCAGCCAACTCTGGCGGCGATCTCTGTAATGGTCAGACTACTGCCTTGCAGCAGCTGCTCTGCCTCACTCATCCTGCACCCGTTTACGTATTCCACAAAGGTACGTCCGGTCAGCTTTTTGAACATTTTGCAGAAGTGATACGCATTCAATCCCACATGACTTGCCGCTTCCGTAACAGACATCTTACCTGTGGGATCCGCTTCAATCTGTGCAATCAACTGTTTGAAACGTTCGCGGTTTGGAAAATACGATCCGACCGTTTTATCCGGTAGCTGCTGCGGCATAAAGGTTCGCGCAAGCAGGGTGAACAAGGCATGCAGCTTGGATTTCACCACGAGCTGATAAGCCGGGGGCTGTAACGCCATTTCCTCCACAGCTTCATTCAGCAAAGAATAATAGCCTGTGCAGGCTGTGTTTTCCTCTGCCGGTTTGACCGGAAATCTCACTCTTCCTTCCAAATACGGCGCGACATATTGCTCATGCACAGGATCATGAGTGAAATCATGAAACAGTGCACGGTTCACTACAACGGAATCATAATGCACATCCCCGTCATCCAGAGCATATCCGACATGCAATGTACCTCCTGGAATGATAATGACCTCACCTGCTCGAACCACATAAGGTTTGCTATCAATATGAAAAAGCGCACTTCCCTTGCGCATGATAATCAGTTCAAAATGTTCATGCCAATGCAAATACAAAATGCATTCTTCAACTTTCATATCTGAACACCGATTTTGGAACAGCTGAAATGGATGTGATTTATGGTCAATTCGGGTATTTTCGTGAAGCGCTTTCAGATCCAGCACGACTTCTTCCCCCTCTTCACAAGATCCGACTATTATTACACAAGATTGTTTAGAGCCATCCCGTTTATCCAGGGCTATAATGAGTGTGTCACGAAGTACTATAAGCCAATATTGGAGTGAAATACAACCATGAATAAATCATTACGCATCGGTACCCTTGTAGGCGGGCAGGACGCCGTCCGCGTTATCCCGCAGATCATGCAACACGGCTTTGAATCATTTAACCTGACCTTCTGGCAAACGACTGGTGATCTGGACTTGGCAGAGACAGCCAAACGTGTCCGTGAAATTGTGGACGAACAAGGTATTGTCATTTCCGCGGTAAGTATATTTGGTAACCCGCTCACCGGAGCCGGAGACAACGCCGATACATTGGCAAGTTGGGAGCGGGTGATTGATCATGCACAGCTCTTCGGTGCAGATATCGTCTCCGGGTTCACCGGACGTCTGACCGATCTACCCATTAACGAGTCCATCCCCCGTTTCAAGGAAGTATTTGGTGAACTGGCACGCCGGGCAGCAGACCGGGGTGTACGCATTGCTTTTGAAAACTGTGATATGGGTGGAACCTGGCAGACGGGAGACTGGAACATTGCCCATAATCCAACGGCCTGGGAGATGATGTTTGATGCTGTTCCGGATGACAATGTCGGACTGGAATGGGAGCCTTGTCATCAAATGTCCAGCCTGATCGATCCTATTCCACAGCTGCGCAAATGGGCTCACAAAGTCTTCCACGTACATGGCAAAGATGCCACGATTGCCTGGGATATTGTCAAGGAATACGGTGTGCATGGCCCACGTGAATTTGTCTGGCACCGCACACCCGGCTTCGGGGATAACAACTGGGCAGACATTATCACCATTCTGCGCCAGAACGGTTATCAGGGTACGATTGACATTGAAGGCTGGCATGATCCTGTCTACAAAGACGAACTCGAAATGACCGGACAGGTGCATGCATTGCGATATTTGAAACAATGCCGCGGCGGCGATTTTGTGCCCAATCCGGTATAGGAAACCAACCTCAACCTCAACTTAAACCTAACTTGCTGCTGGCCTGAGGTTGGATAACAACCTTGATTTATCTATTCCTCATTTCTCGAAAACAATGCGAGCTGTATAACACAATCCATGCGAAGGAGATGAGAACATGACTCATCCTTATCGGGTAATTATTGCTGGCTGCGGTGTCATGGCAAACACATGGGCGGACTATGCTTTGCAAAGGCCGGATACAGAAATCGTCGGGCTGGTCGATCTGTATGAACAGACAGCCATTGCTTTTGCTACAAGACATGGGCTCACCTGCCCTACGTTCACCGATATCCGTGAAGCCATTCAAACGACTGGTGCAAATATCGTATTTGATGTCACAATTCCGGCGAGTCATTACGGCATTGCCATGACGGCGCTGAAGGAAGGATGTCATGTATTTGGCGAGAAACCACTGGCAGAGTCCTTCTCCGATTGCACAGATATTGTGCAAACCGCTCGCAGCACAGGACACATTCAAGCGGTCATGCAGAATCGTCGTTTCGATCCGCGTATCCGCGCCTACCAGCACCTCATCTCCGGCGGAGCTATAGGGCAGGTAGGTTATGCAGGGGCTGACTTTTTCCTCGGGCCACACTTCGGCGGATTCCGTGATCTGATGGATAGTCCGCTGCTGCTCGATATGGCGATACATACATTTGATCAGGCACGGTATATTCTCGGAGCCAACCCGGTATCGGTATACTGCCATGAGTTCAATCCTCCAGGTTCCTGGTATCAGGGCAATGCGATGGCGTTATGTATATTTGAGATGTCTGACGGGTCCGTATTCAACTATCGCGGGTCCTGGTGCGCAGAAGGTGTACGCACATCATGGGAAGCAAGCTGGCGCGTAATCGGTGAAAAAGGAACCGCCATCTGGGATGGTCACGATGACATCTACGCTGAGGTGGTTACTGCGCAAAGCCTGGACGCTGACGGCAAACCCTCCTTTTTCCAGCCAAGTGAGCGGATTGAAGCGGAACTGCCTGTCATGGACAAAACAGGTCATCACGGCTGTCTCGAAGACATGTTCGCTGCACTGGAATCCGGCCGACTGCCTGAGACCGATTGCAGTGATAACCAGTTCAGCATGGCCATGGTCCTCGCTTCCCTGGAAAGCGCCCGCACAGGACAGAAAGTGTTCATCGCCGATCTACTGAAAAACACATAGCGCAGCGCCTGTGTTTTTCATATTAAACAAAGCCCAAACTGCAAAGTTCAGCAGTTTGGGCTTTCTTGTTTTTTTTACCTACCTCTCCTATTCAAGAAATGATATTTACAAAAAAATAGTCATGCCAAATAGCAACAGTAGTGCAGGGAACGAAATCGATTCTGAAGAAACGAAGTGCTCGCCTTTATCACCGGATTTCGACTTTACAAAAGTCGATCAAGAAATCCGGGGATAACAGCGATCAAAAGAACGATTCGTAACCGGAACGGCCACTTTACAGGCAGTGAGCAATTATTTTTTTGAATTACATCACTTATAGAATTCCTTTTTTCATTGCCTTATACACCAACTGCGAGAACAGGCTGTTGGACCAAGCAAACCATGGTCTAGTGAACGTGTTTGGATCATCGGCGTGGAAACCCTCATGCATATATCCGGTACCCGCATCCGTGTTTTCCAGCAATTCAATCGTCGCCAGCATCTCTTCGTCATTGTCTGCGGTGAGCCCCTGCATGGATAGCGCCATGTGCCAGATGTATCCCGGAGGGGTATGGGGGCTACCAATACCTTTGGCTACCTTCCCTTCATAATAGAACGGATTTTCCTTACTCAGAATAAATTGACGTGTGTTCTGATACACCGTGTCTTCAATCGAAGCATACTCCATATACGGTATAGACATCAGTCCAGGTGTGCCCGCATCATCCATCAGACAAAAGTTGCCGTAACCGTCCGTCTCATAGGCATAGATCTGCCCATACTCTGGATGACGGTAAGTTCCGTAAAGGGCAATACCGTGTCGTATTTCTTCTTCCAAACGAGCCATCCGGCTTACCAGTTGTTCATCCCGGAACACCCACTTCGCGATCTCCCCCATCTGGCGCAAGGTTACCGCAGCGAACATGTTCGCCGGAATATTATAATGAAAATCACAGGCATCATCACTCGGACGAAAACCGGACCAGATCATGCCCGTATAATTCACTGGCATACCCAATCCTTCATTACGTAGCGTATCATGGGCTGGACAATTACGCCGCATGAACCGGTAAGATGAACGTTCTGCATGCTGCTGCTCCGTCTCCCATAGTTGTACGATATTCTCCATCACTTTCTTGAAGCGCTCGTCAAATATATCCGTAAGTTCCGTCTCCCGCCAATATGTATAAGCCAGCTTCATGGAGAAACAGAGGGAATCCAATTCAAACTTCCGTTCCCACACCCAGGGTGACATCTCCGTCTCATCATTGGCATCCCAATGCCATCCATTCGCCGTTTCATTGAATGCATTGGCATAGATATCCATATCAGCGTAGAACGTATGCCGTTTGATTAGGCCTCCGATAATACGTTGCAACTTCTCGTCACCCTTGGCAAGCGGAACATAATGCATGACCTGCTCTACGGAATCCCTTAACCACATGGCGGGAATATCCCCTGTAATCACAAAGGTTGTCCCATCCTCCAGTAGCTTCGTGGTCGTTTCCAGCGTATTGGGAAAACAATTTCGAAACTGAGCCAGCAATCTCGGTCGATGTTGCAAACGCTCGTCCGCCTCAGTCAGAATATCCTGCACAGCTTGTGGCAATTCCAGTTGTGGCATAGGGATTTTCGGTAATCTGAACTGTTCCATGGATGTCGTCTCCTTATAACTCTATTGTTATTTTTGTTATGATAATTTATAATAACATTATTATTTGTAAGTGTACTGTGTCAGAAGATGATCGTCAAATGAAGGAGTAATGATATGTCACGCAAAGTATCCATTCAGACGCTGGCTGACCAGCTCGGATTATCCAAATATGCCGTCTCCCGCGCACTCAGTGGCAAGACGGGTGTCAGTGAAGCGACACGCGCACGGGTACTGGAACTGGCTCGAGCTTTGGGATATCGCCAAAGTACTCCGGGTGCTAGCAATAGTCCTGCTACTGCAAACCATGCAGATCCGTCCGATCCACCGTTTGTTCTCATTTGCATGAATCAGCTCAACCGCGGTGAACCCCACTACTGGCAACGTGTTCTGTCAGGCATGATCTCCGCCTGTAATGAGCGTGGTTGGCATCATGCCATTGTATCTCCCTCACTCGGAGTGACGGACGAGAACACCTCTCCCGAAAAAGCTATTGCTCCTCACTTGGACTGGGAACGTTGTGCCGGGATTATTGTCATGGGAGCTTTCCCGCATACGGTTCTGCAACGACTCTCTCAGACGGGTCGGCCTATTATTTTGGTAGATCATCAGGAACCCCTGCTGAATTGTGATACGATCAGCCATGATAATCTGGAAGCTGGCATCACCGTCGCTAGATATCTAATGTCTCTGAATTGCCGACGGATCGGCCTCATCACAGATGATGGTCGTGCTGCGAGTTTCGCCCAGCGGAAAATCGGGATTGAGTTGGCTCTGAACCATTTCCATGTGGACACCAGTCATACGACCAGCTTCAGAGAATGGAATATTCCGTATGAGAACGGCGAATGGGTTAACCAATTGGCTACCGCCATTCAAAACATACCAGATGACAAACGTCCCGATGCCTGGATTGGTGTTAATGATGATATTGCTTTGCAATGGATGCATAAATTACAGGAGATGGGCATCTCCACGCCTAAAGATTGCCTTGTCATCGGTATCGACAATGTACATTCTGCCGTTACGTCCTCCCCGCCCCTGACCACAGTTAACCTGTGCAAAGAGGAACTTGGACAGCGAGCCGTCGAGGCTTTGCAACGCCGAATCGAACGCCCGGGGACACCAAAAGAAACCGTTATGTTATCGACCACGTTGATTCCAAGGGAATCGGCATAATTCGGAAAGGGTACTGCTCTCTTCTGAAGATGAATTCTTTAGGTACTTGCCTTTCCCATAAATCTGGTGCATACGAAAGAGGCCCCGCATACCATTATGCAGGGCCTCTTTCGTATATTAGGCTTATACCTTATATTTCTTTTACATTCACACTTAAATCTGCTGATCCATCCTTATATCATCCATTCGAAGCTTCATTTACTTTATGTCTGAGAATTGTACTAGTGGTTATTTTAGCCAAGACAGGCTATCGTACGACGGAAGATCCACTTCCCAATTCACATCGCGATACTCTCTATTGACTACTGTTCTTTTCAAAGTGAATTTTGTCCCCTTTTCTTCGTTAAACCCCCGAATTTTTAATTGCAGATCATCTTCAACGTATTCACCGTTATTATTAGGTTGATCCGGATAACCGTTCACTTCAACAGGATACTCTTTTCCATCCGAATCTACTGCAACCCAGCGATCACCCATGAAAGCATTTCGGAACGTCCCACTCCCCTTCAGAACTAGTGAATACCCTTTCTTTACATCAATCTTCGGAGGATCATACGATTCCATCACTGGCTCGTACTCAAAATCATAGATTAATATTTTATCTCCAAGCTGTTCAAATGCTACAAATGTATAAAATTTAGTGTCGTCCTTACGTCGTTTTTCCAGTTTTTCCAGATCAACTTCTACTGATTTCTCTTCCTTCACCGGGAGGGTGTAACCATCCAGAACAAAGCGAATGTTCTTCGCATCTACCGTAACAAATGCAGGGTCCCATGTCTCCGACAACTTCAACGGCCCACCATTTCTTAAGTCACTCAGATCTTGGAGTCGAAACTTGGCTTGACGTGAATCTGGTCTTATCCCATTGAAAATTCGGTATTCATTTGTTTCAGGGATTTCAAGATGGTAGATGATGCTCATATAGTTCGCCCAATCCTCATTAACTTTGGCACGAAGTTCATCATCCAGACTCACATTCAGGTCAAGCCGGGTTCCGTTTGGCGTGCGTACAAGCTGTGTCATATCAAGCTTTAGTCCTTCTGGCGTCGTATATGTGTTATCCATAGAATTTTCAACAGCCAATGATTTGGCTTTGGTCATATCGATATTGAATTGGAAACTCCAATCCACCGTAACATCTCTATCTTCGTAGGATTTCTTCTCGTAATCATAATATCTGCCCACATTTAAATTACGCAGTTCACCCCGCACGACTACCTGATCCGGAATTTCATCATGGAACTGGAATAACAATCGTTCAGTTACGGAACCCTTAGTTCTGGTATCTCTTGCAAGAGTAGCAACCTGTCGCCCCTCTTCATCCGTAACATGAATTCTCCCCATCTCAGACAGTAACCGTGATAACCCTAATCCATCAGGTGTTGTTTGTTGCATGGTCATTACCATATGAGATCGGTCTACAAGCACGTCTTCAATTTTAAGCGTGTAGCCCTGGTCATTGATATTGATATCCGGATTAACTACAAGTCCGAGAGGTTTAAGACGTTTATAATCATCTGCAAAATAGGAATATTTCAACTCTTCCGGCACAGGCATGTTCGGTAGCGGGGGGCGATCCACAGCGCTCACTGAGGGGGAGGATGGCTCTGTCGTAAGGTCAAAAGCAAACCAGGCCCCTCCCGCAAGAATCACAACTGCCGCTGCGGCGATTCCAGTCCGGCGCATCCAATTCGCTCTCATGGATTTTTTCACGAATGGATACTGATCTTCTCCACTTTCCATAGACACGCCATCCAGCTTCTGCATCACCTTAAGCGTAAAATCCGCATCCGGCTCCTCTCGATACAAATGCTCTTCCCACAACCGATCTTCATCCTTTGAAATAGGCTTCATACGTAGCTAAACCTCCTTTGCGTTCCATTTGCTTCCTCAGCGTTTTTTTCCCGCGATAAAGGGTGTTACGCACTTTGGTTGAACTCATGCCTGTAATGTCTGCAATCTCTTCATAGCTCAACTCGTTTGTGTACTTCAGTAATAACACCAGGCGATAAGATTCAGGTAACTGTTCGAGCTGTCGGTATATTTCACGTTGCATCTCTTTATGCAGCACACGCTTTTCAGGTGTTTCATTACTGACAGGTTCGATCCCCTGATCGACCGGAGACATGGCGGGTTTCTTTTCCCGTATAAAATCCCGCATCCGATTCACCGCAATGGTGTACACCCAAGACGAGAAACTTCTTCCCTCCCGCCGCGACGGGAGATGACGATAGATGCGGATGAACGTATCCTGAGCGAGATCCTGTGCATCCGGATGACTCGCGCCCATTCCGCGCAAGATGCCGTAGACTTTATTTTTATATCGATCCACAAGCACGGAGAACAACTGCTTATCCCCTGCAACAATGCGCTGAATAAGCTCCTCCTCCGGTATCTGTTGAGTCATGTAATCCCCCTTCTCTACAGCTTCCATGCATGGTTCTGTACTATATAGACGGGAGCCGTTCCCGAAACCTCTCACTTTATCCAAAAAAAAAGAATTCGCCCTCATCGGCGAAGCCAACTGGGTGAACTCTGCTTACTTGCCTTAATCTTCCCTGTTCTTCTCCGCAACAAAATCAGCAAGCTGGGAATAGATCGCCACAATCTCATCCATCGACATGCGCACGAGCCCACTGGACGACGGAGCGACGAACTCCTGAATCTCCTTGACGACCGGGTCGTCCTGGAATCCCCATTGCACTTTGGCACGTTTGCTGTACTGGGTATATACACCTTTTCCGACAAAACAAGCGATGTCCGGTCGGTATTTCTCCAGCTTTTGCCGTAAAATCTGTCGTCCTTCTGCATACTCTTCCTTCGTAATATCCTCCATACCTCTGGTGGGACGGGCCACAATATTCGTGAATCCATATCCCAGCTTCAGCAACTCTCCATCCTCCTGTGTATCATATAAACGCGGGGTTAATCCCGACCGTTCAAGGATGCGCCAGAACCGGTTTCCTTTGTAAGCATAATGATGACCCGTCTCCCCAGACGTAATGCTCGGATTGAAACCAATAAACAATATCGATAAACCAACATCCAGATGATCTGGAATCATGATGGGAAGCCCCCTTATCTTTTTTAACTAATTACATCTTTCGTGTGTGTATAAAATGATATAATAAGCAAAGCATTTTCGAAATCGGATTGAAATTTTCATGAAAAAGGAAGCTGAACTAATGATTGCAGACATCATGCTTGAAGTCGTCCTGCCCGTCTTTCTCCTGATCGCTGTCGGATCCTGGATGCAAAAGGTGTTCAAGCTGGACTTGTACACCCTCGCCAAAATCAATTTCTATTGTATTACCCCCGCAGCCGTCTTTATGAGCATGTACCACTCGGATATGTCGGGCGAACTGCTTGGGACCGTGACACTCTTTTACACGATATATGTATTGATTCTCTATATTGTAGGTTCTGTATTTGCACGCTCGCTTCGGATGAATAAAGGCATGAAGGCTGCTTTCAACAACAGTATTATGCTGGATAACGCAGGCAACTATGGACTGCCCATCAATGCACTGGTATTCCGCGGCGATCCACTCGCCTCTTCCATTCAGGCACTGGTAATGTCTTTACAAGCATTACTGACATTCACCTATGGCGTGTTGTCCATTCAGGGCGCGAAGCTCAAAGGTAATTACCGTGCGGTGATTATTGGATTTCTTAAAATGCCCGTTCCGTATGCACTCTTGCTGGGGATTCTGTTACACATGTGGAAGGTTCCCTTGCCTACGTTCCTGTCCATGCCGCTGACCTATGCGCAGCAAAGTATGGTTGCCGTGGCGCTTCTGACACTCGGAGCACAGATTGTAAAATATCCAATTCAACTATACCGTCTTGATGTGTATATTAGCACATTTTTGCGTCTTCTGATTGGCCCGGCTATCGGGATTTCGATTGTGCTTCTGCTTGGGTTGGAAGGCATCGCTGCACAGGCACTTATTATCGCTTCGGGTATGCCGACCGGTGTCAACGCATCCATCCTTGCGGAAGAATACGATAACGAACCAGATTTTGCAGCCCAGACGGTGCTGATCTCAACGTTGCTTAATATCATCACGATTACGGCACTGATCTCTTATGCCAAAACGTTCTGAAATAAAAAATAAGTCCATGACCCATGAGCAGGGTTAGGACTTATTTTTGCGGTGCTGAAGCTATGTTTCAAACGTCGTTCGTTCAGGGAACTTGCCGCCTTCCCTGAATAAACATCGTACCAGTCGCTGCGCGGCTCGGTTAAAGAAAAAACTCGGACTTACCCCATCCACCTGGACAGGTTCCAGTTCCCTCACACTTTCCTTGATCTTATTCATCTCAATGAGCCCCATCTTTCGCTCATTCGGTCCGAATCGATAAATAACCTTCTCATCGTCCTCCGTCTGTTTCACCAGCAGAATCACAGATGCCATACAGGTTACCCCCTATCGTTACGTTATGAGATCCCATTAATCACTTGCCTACTATAATTATTACCCAGATTCTAGGGGAAGGATATAGGACTTAAGTTAGTTATACCAAAATTAAATATCCTGATATAAAGATTCTCTGAAATGAGTCGTTAGGCTCACAAACATCGCAGTCACACTATCCTAATGGATAGTCACTGTCATGAAAGTGCGTACTGCCCAAGTCGTTTTTCTCCGTATATACTAACCTTATCTTTAATTCCAAAGGAGAGATACATATGTCTCAAGCTCAAATCTATAGCCACGGTGTCCCGTGGGAAGAAGCATTTAGCGTTGCTCAGGGATACAGCATTAACGGTACGATCTACATTGCAGGACAATTTTCGCATGATATGCAGGGGACGTTTATTGGTGTCGATGATATTGAAGCACAGGTCCGCCAGACATTGGATAACTTGGATCGCGTGCTCGCAGGATTCAACGTGACCAAGTCGAACATTGCTGAATTGGAGATTTTTTTGGTTCACCCGCAGGAGCATCTTGAGCCATGTGTTGCCGTGTATAAAGAGTACATTGGTACTCATCGTCCGGCTGTTACGATGGTTGGGACATCCGGACTCGCCTTCCCTCATCAACTAATTGAGATTCGCGCCGTTGCTCATACCAACTGATCCAGGTCATGTCAAAAGTTGCAGCGCCAAGTAAAATAGCCTGATAAGATTTCGCTTTAACGAAGTTCATATACAAAAAAAGAAGCAGGGCCGGATAAACTCCTAACCGGCTTCTTTATGAATTCTTATTCTTATTATTTGACTTTCACCGTCAGCGTATTACCAGATGAAGTGAGGGATGCCCCAAGCCCTTCTACCAAAACTCTGAGGGGAATGTAGGTCGTTCCCTTAATTTCTTTGGGTGCTGCCTGTAGGGTGACTTCTTTCCCGTTAACCTTCACCTTTTTACTGCCCAAGGTAAAGATTAGCTTGTACTTATCTTTGGTAACGGTAATGGTTTGAGTCTTACTGTCCCAAGACGTTTTGGCTTGCATTGCTTTGGCCATCTCACGCAGAGGTACGAGATTCGTGTTATTCATTACAATTGGAGACTCGGTGAAAATAACCTTGGAACCATTCACCTTCACCTGAACAGCAGACTTGATATATTCTGGTTTAGGAGTGGCTTTCTTTTGGGTTGCAGTTGAAGACTTGTTACTTTTCTTGGTACTTCCTGAACTGGATGAACTTGAAGAGGAAGATTTGGAACTCGAAGAAGAACCTCCGTTGTGATAATGATATTCCCCTTGTTTCAGCCCCCATTTTGCACAGTTGGTACGACAGGTGTGCCCTCCACTCGAATCTGTTCTTCCTGGATGAGCAGACGCAACAGTAGCAAAAATCATAAAAATGGCAAGCAAACTGCTTATTACTTTGATACGCATACGGGTAACCTCCAGCAATTAGTTTAGCCAGAGTATCATACCATATTTACCCATACAATATAGGTGAATAACAAAATTTATTTTCATATAACAGTTTACAAACGCGGGTATACTCACTTAAACTCAATCGATAGCGTTACCAGCACACAACTTTCTTCCTCTTACCCCCGTTCGCCCCACACCTCTTGTAATGCAAACCGGAAAATCCGGTCCAATTCTTCAAATTCAATAATCTGCTCATTCTCCATCTGGCCGGCCAGTTGTTCAAAATGCTCGATCTTCTCCGCCAAAAAAGCTTGTATTGCGGGCAACTGCGGTTCCAGATCCAGTTCCTCGCCCGCCTTTTTCCGGCGTAGTAACTCATGAATCTCCGTATATAGCGGTGTAGTCGCAGGTACAAGTTCTTGAATCAGCTCTTCAAATGCCATCGGTGGCATTGCATCATAACGTTCGATCCAGCCACAAGCGAGTAATGGACGAAGAACATAGAAGTACTTTTTAATCCTCACTTGCTCACCTTGTAAATAATCCCGGAAGTTCCCCTTTGCCATATTCAGATAATGATACATACAGGACTTGGGCGAGAAGGTCAAAGGCGACAATGCACGAATATGCTGTGCCACGCTATACTGTTCATCATACTGAATGGGAGATTGCAGCCACTCCAGCAGTGGTGGATTTGATTTGCGAAACAGCTTCAAGGCCTTGCGCAGATCCCACCCATTGATATCGAGCTGGTCACTAATTGGGCGTTCGATCACATCCCTTTTATCCTCAATCGACAAGTACCACTCCAGCGGTCTTACATACAGAAAACGCACATCATAATCGCTGTCCTGTGAAGGAAACCCCCACGCCCGACTGCCCGATTCACAGGCATAGATGATCCGTACCTGCTCCTCCTGTTCAATCTGCTTCAGCTGTTGTCTGATCGTATCTTTCATTTCTTCATGAACATAGGTCATGTCCGTCGCCTCCAATTTCCCCAAATCTAAATATCCATCGCTCTCACCCGGTTCGCGAGAGTATCATATCCTGCCACAGTCTCGGCAATATACGTCAGTACCGTTTCACTCCACCCGTAGATGTAAAAGGTTTTGCCATCCCGTGGCGGTACCATGGCCTGCTGATAAGGTGCTATATCCACAATAAATGCCTTCAGCTCCGGATTCATCATCCGGCGATATCGCTCAAGCTCGGCATATAACGGGCTGCCTTCATTCTGCTGTTCATCGGTGATTATAATGATCTGATCCACTTTTTCTCCGATATCCCGTAGTTCCCGTACTGGTCGACCCGTGTCTGTTCCACCTTGTGCGCGAATACGGTGAGCTTGGGAAAGGATGCTCTCATCCATCTTGGGACGAGCATCCTCAACCATATGGTCGAATAACCAGAACAGTGCGTTACCTCTTGTTTGCTTATAAAGCGCCAGTGCCAGCACCGAACCAATCCGCAAATAATCCCCTTGCATGGAACCGGAGCGATCCAGGAAAATAGCGGTTCTTCCCGGCAGTGTTGGCAGGTTGCCAATGGATAGCTCCACCGCTTGCCGCAAAGCATCCCGCAACTCTTCTCTCGCAAACATTTCATATGCACTGGCGAATCGGAAAGGCAAGATGCGCGACTTACGCAGGGCTTCTGCATCCGTTAGACGACGTGTTACATAATCGATATTTTTCGATTTTTCAAAAACACCTGCCCGATCCATTGCATTCAGATGGCGCAACAATGCAAAGGTCGGCATCTGAGACATTAACGCCTCCCACACCGTACGTGTCGGTTGCATGATCGAGTTGACCACCGAATACGGGAGTTTACCTTTCTCGATCAGATGCATCCGGCTTGCCGGGTTTGGGGTAGCTTTCAGCTTTTCAAGCGCCTGCAACTGCGGAAGTTCCGTAAGATCCACCTCATGCCCGCGCAAATAACGGAATAAGGCTTGTTGCTTCGTATCTATCGGCTTGGGATGTGCTGTAGCGATCATATCGCCCAGACTGTATCCACGCCCACGCCCGTTGTATTTGATCGCCCAATATTCAGTAATGCCGTTCAAAAATTGACTCACCTGACGCTTCACCGCTCGACCACCCTGTCCCCGACCAGTTCCTCTTAGAATCGTCAGAAAATCGGCCAAGTCAGCCGGTGTCTGTACGACTTGGGAGAACACCTTTGCAAAATGATCCACATCCACTTTGGACAGCAGTGCCAGCCCGTATAGAGGCTGTAACCGCATCAAACCTTCATTACGAGCATAGACCAGCGCCCGCGCCATAAACCCTGCATCGACCTCAGCCATCTCCTGATGACTGACCATCGCATCGTCCATCAGTTGCTGGGTATCTGCATAGAACGTATTGTTCAAAGTATTGGTCATCAACATCTGTATATATTGTTCCTCCACCAATCGCTCATAGGCTCCGTAGCCCCCATGATTACGTGTCGTTGGCTGAGGTTGATTAAATAATTGTTTCGCTCTGCTCATCACTCATGACCTCCCGGTGTGAGTCTATTTGCTGTTCTTTCATAATAAAATGTTCCGAGGAAAAAGGTGGGAAGGTATAATACCCGCTCTACCGCTGAGCTACACCGCCATGTACGGCGGCGATTGGATTCGAACCAACGACCTGGTCGATTAACAGTCGAAGTAACCCTCCCTGGCGCCTCGGAACCTTGATTCACAGCGCTTGTTGCTGCCCCGCTTCACAACCTCATTATGCCTCACACATTTACACGCGAACATGGCGAAAGTATGGCGACGAATCATTTTCTGAAATGGAGTCAACCTTCATAAGTTTAAAATGAAACCTGCCACTCATCCTGCTACAATGAAGGGATAACAAGGAGTGAATGTTCATGGCAAGAGAGAGTTTTGACAAAGAAATTCAGTTCTTACGCATGTTATCCCTAACAAGCGGTGCATATAACCGCAAACAATATGCCGAGCGGCTTGGCATATCCGTACATACCTTTGATAAAACCAATCGCAGATT
Source organism: Paenibacillus amylolyticus (assembly GCF_047302515.1). Taxonomy (GTDB): domain Bacteria; phylum Bacillota; class Bacilli; order Paenibacillales; family Paenibacillaceae; genus Paenibacillus; species Paenibacillus amylolyticus_G. The sequence continues at coordinate 4,638,864 of NZ_CP168019.1, forward strand.
AAAAGAAATCATGCAGACCGTCGCCGACCAACGCTCAGGTGCCGAAGCAGGCCGGGAAATGGCAGATCTCGTCCGCTTCCAATACGGGGAGTCGGCAGAGCCTATGCTGCTCTTCCTCTTCCGCGCCAAGTCGATGAAAGAGACTGAAGTTCAGCGGCTTTCTGTCCTTTTGCATACCTTACAACATAAAGCCTTAACCGCGATGGAACTGCTGGACGCTTGCTGTGCTGATCTGCCGGAGGATCTGGCGTTACCTGACGAGAAAACCATTCGCTCTGATCTGAAGTATCTGGAAGAGGTTGGGGTTATTCGAAAAGAACCTGGTGGCAGGCCATATCAATATGCTTTACAACAGGATGTCCTTACCCAATTAACAGTGGAGGAACAGCTGGAGTTGTATGATTTTGTGGATATGATGGCGAATACCCAGGTTCCTTCCGTACAGGGGTACTTATTGCGCGACAGTTTAAAAAAAGCCATTACGGCAAGTTTCCCGCAAGAAGAAGCTACCGAGCCCTATATCTATAAGTATCACTATTATTCTCGTATCCTGGACGAAGCTCATCTCTACACGCTGCTTAGTGCGATTCGTCAGCGTAAACGTGTGCAGTTCCTATACTATTCACCGAAAAAACCATCCAGCTACAGTTCACAGAATACGAATCCACGCTTTGAACGGGAAGCAGGTGGTCGATCCAACCGGATCGTGCCCCTTGAAGTGATCTATGACCATCAGTATGGTCGTTGGTATGTAATTGGATATCAGGGCCGGCGCGGCTTTGTGAAATTCCGCATGGAAGGCATAACACAGTTGGAGGAACAAGATTCAGTAGAAGAGCAATACATGTCCGAACTGAAGCAGCAGTGGACCGACATTAGTCGCTACAGTTGGCTCGTGGATACGGGAAATACCGTGACGGTTCAAGCTCGCTTTTTCCACCCGGAGCGTGGTCAGCGCAACTTTATTCTGGATCGGGTTCGTCTGCAAGGTCAATGGGGCAAAATTATACCCGAAACGGATCATACCTTTCTCTACGAAATCCAGGTCAACGGTACCACCGAGATCAAACCGTGGTTACGGAGTTTTGGCTCAAGCTGCGAAATAATCGCACCTCAGAGACTACGCCAGGAGATGATTAAGGAATGGAAGGAGATTGCGGAATATTATGAACCTGTTCGAGAAGATGTTCAATTACCAGATGATGACACGACTGAATGAAACCGGACTGTTCACCTGGACCTCACAGGAACGGGCCTGGCTTCGCATGATGCTGAATCACCCTGCTGCGAGAGAAGCGCTGAGCGCTGTAACGTTGGATAAAATGTACAACATGCTGAATGGTGAGCAGGACCTGAACCTTCAGGATTACCTGACCGAAAAAGCCAAAAGCGAAGAAAACAGTGTCTCTCACCCACTACTTCGACAGTTACGGCTAATCATTCTGCATCATCAGGGATTTCGCATGACGGGTCGCGTCCGCAATGGACGCACGAGCCATGATGAATTCGGCTTCCCGTATAAACTGGAGTATTCCATGGTCAAAAAAGAATGGTACGTGCTCTGGTATGCTCCTCGCTTCGACAAACTCATGTCAACCAAGCTGCACAGCATCGTTATCGTGGAAGCCCAACCGGTTGAACCGGATACCGCTTCGGGTTACACTGCCCGAATTGCTGCGATAACGGAGAAGCGCAAAACGACCATCACCATCGAGGTACTGCCCCAGTTCAATCAGGAGTTATCCCGCATCCTCTATGCCTTCTCCTGCTTCGAGAAACAGGTCGAGTACCTAGAAGCCGAGCAGACGTATCGAATCGAGCTGACCGTTCCGCGGAATGAGATGGATTATGTCTTATCCAAGATGCGTTTTCTAGGCAAACGGGTTCGAATCGCTGACCACACGATGCTGCGGGAGCGGATGTCCGAGACAGCTGCCAAGGCATTGGCCCGTTATGCAGAGACAGATTCTGTTATGCATCCCAAACACTCCAATGAAGTTCAGCACCCCCAACGCGAGGAAGGCTCTCTTGCGAAAGCCGATGGTCAATGATTTTGTAAGAGTGGGTTAACCATAACTATTGCTCAAAAGCCAAATCCATATCCATATCCATATACGAAAAAAAAGGTCTGGATGATCTCATCCAAACCTTTTTGCTATACATGCGCCTAAACTAGGTTCCACCACTGCTAGCTGCCGAGTTCCTTCTTTTGTTAATCGCGTGCACGCCCATGACCACTGCAATTAATTCATACGTGTCCAGTTGTTCCGACTGGTTATCTAATACAAATGCCCCTGAACTAAACCAGCCGCTGGTGCGACGGAAACTGGCCACGATGCGGCCACCACTGCCACTTATATCATATTCCTGCGAAAATGCTGGAGCAGACACATCATATGTACCGCGTGATCCTGCGTCATATTCATACTTTTTGCTAAAGAAACTGAACCTGGCCCGCAACACACCCAGATGTCTCCCATCTGCTGCAGTGATATCCCAACGATTCGTTAACATGCGAAATTTGCCGCTACAGACTAATCCCGAGTTATCTGATACATCGAGTGAAGAACCAAAGACACTTTTCAAATCCAGGTGCCCGGCCTGTTCCTGATTTGGATACATAATCTCGGTGTAACCCGCGTTAAAAAAGTTATCCCTGAAGTATAATTCCATAACGTTTCCTCCTTTCGCTTACATATCCTTTTGTTCTCTTTAACCTAATCTCGCATCGAGCACACAATATATTTATATATACGTATAATTAATGGTAATGGATTCAAAAAGTGGATTATTACTGGATGTAAAAAAACGAGCAACCTTGGTTGCTCGCATCACGTTCAAGTTATCCTGTCATCAGACTTCAACTTTTTTGTTGTTCAGGTAAATGGTAGCCCACACCAAGATGACCGCCACAATGACTTCAAATATAATGCTTCCCCACATGCCGTCTGACCATAATACACCATTGGCTGTGATTGCAATACCTGTACTTTCTTCCGTATACCGGAACATCTCATTTGGACTGAAGCGTCCAGTCGTAATAATATTCTCCAACCAGCCAATCAGATTAACGAGGACAAAGAATGCAACGATTCCAATCCATGGCCCAGTTCTCCAACGGAAGCTGCCTGCAATCGAGATCGAAAGGAAGATAATGACGGTCATGAATATCATAACCCATGCGCTAAACAGCAACAAACTAATATAATCCGAAACATGCAGACCCGAAAGATCAATATTGCTAGCCATGTTCATTCTGAGCTTCATTGAAATATAGATGTAGGCATGAGTCGTAAAAATAATGACTAACCCCAACCCGCAAAGTAGTCCAAAGATCAAAGGAGACAACACATGTGATAGGCCCGTTACGGGTAACAGACGGCGATTATAAGAGCGGATATTGGACGTGTATGTTTTAATCATTTTCACATAAATAGCAACTCCAACTCCAACATAACCCATAATGCCAAGCACAATCCCTGTGACCTCAGACACGAAAAGGGAAAGCCCCACTTGAGCGATAATCAAAATAACTAGCCCAGCCAGCAGTGTATTCCAGTTCCTTCTAAAGTCATACTTCAATAATGTCATCATTCCGCATAGACCTCCTTGAACATCTCATCCACACTTTTTCCATATTTCAGACGGAGCGTTTCCACTTCTTCCCGCATCACCAGTTCGCCCTCGCGAATAAAGACAACTTCATCAAAAATGCGTTCGATATCATTCACAAGATGCGTGGAGATGATGAGACTGCTGTCTTCATCATAGAATTTGACGATCGCATCCAGAATCTTGCCGCGCGCAACCGGATCTACTCCGCCAATCGGTTCATCCAGCAAATACAGACGAGCCTTACGAGAAAGTGCCAGTGTTAGTTGTAGTCGTTCATTCATACCTTTCGACAGATGCCGTACCCGGTCACTCTCGACAAGGTTCATGAAGTCCAGCATCTCCCGCGCCTTCTCCTCATCAAAATCAGCATAGAAATCGCGATAGTACGCAATCGCATCCCGGACTCTCATCCACTTTTCGGTTAATGGACGATCCGGCATAAATGAAACCAACGCCTTCGTCTCCAGCCCAACAGGCTTACCTGTGACTTGAATCGTTCCGCTGCTCGGATGCAACAAACCTGCAACCAGCTTCATGAGCGTACTTTTTCCACTACCGTTGCTACCCAGCAGACCTACGATTCGTCCTGGAGCAATATCCAATGTAATATTACTGAGCGCCTTCTTATTGCCATATGTCTTATTGATCTGGTTCAGTTCAAGGATGTTACTCATGCGTTGTTCCTCCCTTTCCTTCCGCAACGGCATCGGCTACGATGGATAAGATATCCTGCTCTTCGATCCCCAGTTCCTGCATTCCGGTCAGAAAACGTTCCAGTAATTCACTTGCCATCTCTTTTTTGATCGTCATAATTTTCCGCTCCTCACTGGTCACATATCTGCCCAAGCCCCGTTTGGTTTCGACCACTTCTTCCCGCTCAAGCTCCTGAAATGTCCGTTGTACTGTATTTGGATTGATCTGTAGTTCAGCCGCCAGTTCACGAACCGAAGGAATTTTGTCACCTGCCTGAAGTGTCCCGGTTACAATCTGTCTCTTGATGTACTGCATGATCTGCAGATAGATTGGTAAATTGTTATCAAATTCTATAGTCACAAAGCTCTCGCTCCTCTCTGTACTGGTGTGTTAGTTACATAGTACACTAGTGAAATAGTGTTGTAAAGCCCATTTGTTAAAATATATATTCGCTCAATTGATGGGCAAGCTTCTGCTATCGATATCCATACAAAAAAAAGAGCAGATCGTGAAGATCTGCTCTGCATAACTTTATTAATCGTATTGTTATCTTATTCATATGCTTATCCAATAAAAAAGAGCCAGCTACACGATATCTAGAGGTACTTTGCCTTTAGATGCAGGGAATGCCTCATCCAAACGGGCGAGTTCCTCTTGTGTCAAAACGATATTCACTGCTGCTGCATTGTCTGCCACATGATTCAGCTGTACCGCCTTCGGAATCGCCAGTACATCTCCATCCCTGATCACCCAGGCTAATGCGATCTGCGAAGTCGTAACTCCTCGATCCTGCGCAATCTTCTGAATGACTGGATGCTCCAACAATTCACTTCGAAGTCTGCCACCCTGTGCCAGTGGACAATACGCCATTACAGGAACGCTCCGTTCCCGCATCCAGGGAAGCAGATCATGTTCAATACCACGCGAAGCTGCATGGTAGAGCACCTGATTCACCATGCACTGAGACCCCTCCGGCAGGCTCCATAACTCCTGCATATCTCTTGTATCCAGATTCGATACACCCCAGCGAAGAATTTTACCGGATTGCTTTAATTGTTCCAAAGCCTCAACCGTCTCTTCGAGTGGTACTCCCCCTCGCCAGTGGAGCAGATACAGATCCAGGCGATCTGTTCCTAAGCGCTTAAGACTACGTTCACAGGCCGTAATCATCTGCTTGCGATCCGCATGATGGGGATACACTTTGGATACGAGAAAAACTTCGTCACGATGGCCCGAGATGGCCTTTCCCGTAATAACCTCTGCCCCACCTTCTGCATACATCTCCGCCGTATCAATCACGGTCATTCCCTGTTCAATACCGGAACGCAGTGCGCGTACTTCTTCTTGCTGGCTGGATTGCTTCTCTCCCATGTTCCATGTGCCTTGTCCTATCGCAGGCAGGGCAGTTCCATCCGGAAGTAGAATCGTGCGTGTTTGATTACCATGCATCATCTATATTCCTCCATTCTGAAGACTTATGGACATTCTGACCTCTCTAACGACGATTATACGAATCATAAATCATGTTATCACTCACATGTCTCCAGTGGCTCATCATCATGATATACAATTGATCCAGTGGTACTGTAAGGCTACTTTGGGCAACGCTGATGGTCGCATCGACCATATTACTGTTGACCGTCATCAATTTGCGTTTCATCCCGTTCTGGCGATCCAGAAAGGCTTTCTCGTCCCGCAACTTGACCCCGATCATTTTCTGTCCCATCAATTCATACATAAAAATATTCTCAACGTCTTTCCAGGCCACTTCTCCTCCTGCGGTATAAGAAGATGCATCCACAAACCCATCCTCATCGATTACAAAAGAAGGTTCCTTCTTGATCATCTTTACCAGACTGTAACAGAAACATAGCCCGAAAAACAAAATGGATAGAAGTCCAATCACATCCGAAAGGATGGAATCATTCGTAACTGAAGAACTATCAAAAATCAAAAAAAATCCGGCTGCCACAAAAAGTGCTGCCCCTGCCGTGAGCCACGCCATTCGTTTCCGGTTTGGATATTCCACATGCTGCTCATAGGATGTGCTCAACGTGACGTTCCTCCTCCATTGCGACTGAATCATACAAGTTCTATATAAACGAATGGCTAAGAACCAAATACCTGAAATGTAGAACAGGAATTGCATTGTACATTAAACCAAATTAACCAATGTTAAACATTGAATTAAGACCATTTTTCGTCATTTCCGCGCTTATTCAACATTAGGATTCGTCATCCTTCGAGCAAATCCTTTTAACACACCTATATGAATTGAACAAAGAATTTTCACATGGGTCACTCCGATGACAGAACAACCTTCCGATCGCTGTTATAAAAGTCTCCCCTCCCATCCTTAGTCATATTGTCCTGTCCCTTGCTTTCCGTTAATATAAATGGAAAGGTTAGGAAATTAACCAATTCTAATTCATGGTGGGAGGACAAACAATGATGAGTCAGCGCGGCATAACATCGGAAGATCTTTATCAGATTACATGGGTTAATGATCCAACTCCGTCCCCTCAAGGCGGACAACTGGTATATGTAAGCCGGAAAACGAATGAAGCACGTGACGGTTATTGTTCTCACCTGAGACTGTTGCATCTGGGGAGTCAGAAGGACAGGCCCTTTACCTCTGGTGAGAAGGATCATTCCCCTGCCTGGTCGCCCGATGGGTCTCAGTTGGCCTTTTTAAGAGAGGTTGATGGGAAATCCCAAGTGTGGATTATCGCATCAGATGGCGGAGAAGCACAGCAAATCAGTCACCTGAAACATGGCGTCAGTTCCCTGCTCTGGTCACCAGACGGTCAAACTTTGCTTGTGAAATCATCCGTGGATATGAGCGGAAATGAAGAATCAGAACATACAGATCCTATAGACGATAAATCCAAACTGCTGCAAGAACATGTCGTAGACCGGATTCGCATGAAGTCAGATGCCAGTGGATTGTGGAACGGTCGACGTTCCCACCTCTTCGCTCTCGCACCGATCGATGCGGAAGCAATTCCTGTAACTACAGGTCATTATGACGTCGGAGACTACGCCTGGTCCCCGGACGGAACATCCATCGCTTGGATTGCGCAGATGCCTGAAGAAGGCGAGGACCATAATGATTACACCCTGACTAATCATGTGTACCTTGCCAAGGCAGACGGATCGGATGTGCAGCAGTTGACCCCGGAAGGGTATACGTTCAGCCGACTGGCCTTTGCACCGGATGGACAATCTCTTGCACTGCTCGCCAGTGACCGTTCTTATGGAAATGCCACACTTGTGAAGTTGTACACCCTTCAGATATCAGGTGGTGAACTCGTATGTCTGAGCACCAATTGGGATGTACAGTTGAATCACAGCATTGTTGGCGACATGCGATCACATCTGACAACCACGGGGCCTGTATTCAGTCGGGATGGTTCATCCATCCTCTGTCTAGCGACCATCCATGGTAGTGTACGCATCGCCAAATTCGCACGAGACGGCAGCAGTGCCGACTATATACGGCCTGACGAACGGGAGATTTATCAATTTGCCGAGTTGGAAAACGGGCAGATCGTTGCCGCTGTAGCCGATACACTAAATCCTGGTGATCTATATATATATGAACAACCGGAAGATCCTGAGGTAGAACCGATTCAGCTCACCCGCAGCAATCCACAGCTTGAGGATGAGATCCACCTTAGTACACCTGAGACCTTCTGGTTTAATTCCTCAGATGGCCTGCGACTGCAAGGATGGATCATGAAACCTCATGGCATGGTCGACGGGGTCAAAATCCCGACCATTCTGGAGATTCATGGCGGCCCGCACATGATGTATGGTTTTTCGTTTATGCACGAGTTCCAAATTCTCGCCGCACAAGGCTACGCTGTTGTGTATATCAATCCACGCGGTGGCCTCGGATACGGGCAGCAGTTTGTAGACGCATGTCGCGGAGATTATGGTGGTGGAGATTATCGCGATCTCATGGAGAGTGTGGACTATGCCCTGTCCCAATATGAGTTTATCGATGAATCCAGATTGGGCGTAACCGGGGGCAGTTATGGTGGCTTCATGACCAACTGGATTGTTGGACACACCGATCGTTTTAAGGCCGCTGTTACCCAGCGTTCCATCTCCAATTGGCTATCCTTCTACGGTGTAAGTGACATTGGATATTTCTTCACGGAAGATCAGATTGGCGGTAACGCGTGGGATGACACGGAAAAGCTGTGGAAACATTCCCCGCTCGCTTATATCGGCAACGTGAGTACTCCGCTCCTCATTTTACATGGCGAACAGGATCTGCGGTGTCCAATTGAACAGGCCGAGCAATTATACGTTGCATTGAAACGGCGCAAACAGGCCACTCGTCTTGTTCGTTTCCCAGGTGCCAACCACGAGTTATCTCGTGGAGGTCATCCTCATCTGAGGGTACGCCGTCTGGAGCATATTGCCGGATGGTTTAACGAGTACCTGTAACGGACTAATATTTAGACTATTAATTCAGAGTATAGAACCAGATATGGATTCAACCCTAAAAGCCGTCCAATGAAATCTGTTATGATTTCAACGGGCGGCTTTTGCTGTTCACCTTTTATAGAAGGAAAGATTACTCTTCGCCCCATACTACGGTGATTTCATTCAGATCCTTGTTGGTTGCAGACACCGAACCTGTGATGGTTACGGCATATTTCCCATCTTCACGACCCACGATGCTGAAGCCGTCTGTCTGGATATCCTGGGTGTTCTGACTCTGATTTTTGGTCTGGTAGTAGTCTTTGTAGGATGTTCCAACAGTTAGCAACGTTTCTTTGGTTGTGTAGGTGAGAACAACTTTTTTGTTACCATCCATTATGTTCTCAATGAGACTTGTTGCCTTCGCATCCTTCGGTAATGGGAAATCAGCCGGAAGATACTTGGACTTCACGCCAGCAGCCTGTGAGTTCGTACCTGTAGATGGTGATGTTATACACGCACAACAGTTGCGAAATTAACCAATGTATTAGATAATTATTTGTCGATTTGTGGTCGAAGGAACGGAACTCAAGGGGGATTAAATACGATGAATAACAATAACAGTACATTTGACCAGCCTATTAACCGGATCTCTACCGGATCAGAAAAATGGGATGCGCTTGAGGATATCTTCGGTGCTGCTGATGCGCTTCCGATGTGGGTGGCCGATATGGATTTTGCTGCTCCACCATCCGTCATTCAGGCCCTGCAAACACGGATGGAGCATGGGATTTTTGGTTATACAGTACGGACTGAGGCGTATCATGCAGCTGTTGCAGGCTGGATGGAACGGCGCCACAACTGGAAAATTAACGATGACTGGATTGTATTCACTCCCGGTATCGTGCCCGCACTCAGCATTGCTGTACAACGATTCACTCAACCGGGAGATGCAGTGGTCATCCAAACTCCGGTGTATGCTCCCTTCTATGAAGTAGTGCGTGGTCAGGGCCGTGAACTGATCACCAATCCTTTGGTAGAGAATAACGGTCATTACACGATGGATCTGGAACAACTGGAATCCAGCTTGCAGACCGGTCGGGTTAAAATGCTGATTCTGTGCAGTCCTCATAACCCGGTTGGACGGGTATGGACTCATGAGGAGCTTGAAGGGCTTACGTCACTGTGTCTGCAATACAACGTACTGATGGTTTCAGATGAAATCCATGCCGATCTTGTTCATCAGCGCGGAACTCATACACCACTGACCCTGATCTCGGACGCCGTCTCTGATCTAAGTATCATCTGTACGGCTCCAAGCAAAACGTTCAACATTCCTGGCCTCTGCACATCCAATATCATCATCCCCAATGCCAAGTTGCGGGAATCGTTCGCGCAGGGTGTAAAAACGATGGGACTTGCCAATATCAGCACATTGGGGGCTGTTGCAACCGAAGCCGCTTACAATGATGCCGAGGAATGGCTGGATGAGTGCCTTGCCTATATCCGTGGAAATATGGAGTATGTACAGCAATATGTTGCGGAACATATGCCTCAGATTAAGATGCATCTGCCTGAAGCAACCTATCTGTTATGGATGGATTTCCGGGAGCTGAATATCCCACATGCACAACTATGCAATATGCTGCTTCATGAAGCAGGGCTCGCTTTCAATGACGGGAGTTTCTTTGGAACAGAGGGTACAGGGTTCATGCGCATTAATGTAGCCTGTCCACGTTCCACGGTTGAAGAGGCGATGCGCAGGTTATCTGTGTTGTTAAGCAATGTGTCGGGCAAATAAGCTGTCAGTTACATCTATGTACGTTGCGAACAAAACGTGTACTGTTTGTTAAATGGTGAATATTTGTCAAAAGAGAAAAAAGGGTGCCCCGTAGTCAAGTCCATGACTCATATTCATGGTCAATGACTTCACAAGGGGCACCCCTTTGTATTCGATCATTTTATTTATTCAAAACATAATTAAAATTACAGTCACATCGATATCGACATCGGTGTAATTCTGTCGCACAACCTGTTCAGCAAATCCCGATCATGGCTTATGATCAGTAATCCCAGATCACGCTGGCGAGCCACTTCCATCACGGTATGCCAGATCTGTGCCTGAGTGATGGCATCCAGCATCGTTGTCATCTCATCTGCGATCACGTAACGTGTCGCTGTACCAAGTGCCCGCGTCACACAGAAACGTTGCAGTTCTCCACCGGATAATTCACTCGGCCTACGGTCCAACCAGGTCTGCTGAATACCCAATGCTTCGAGCAACTGTTCATCCTGCACAGACGCCTCCTGCAACACGCGGCGCATTCGCCAGCGTGGATTCACAGCTTTCTCCGGATGCTGGAATACCAGCTGAACCGGACATACTCCTGTACGTGGGAGTGGTTTCCCATCCAGAAGCACTTGTCCTGCCACAGGTTCGGCATATCCTGCAAGGATGCGTCCAAGGCTTGTTTTTCCACAGCCACTTGGTCCCCACAAGCCCACGACTTCGCCTTGTTTCACCTGCATATTCATCTGCTGGAACACCCACGATTTCGGATCGTAACGGTAACTCACGTCCCGTGCTTCAAGTGACATGGAAACACCTCACTTCTCCGCCCCGTACCTTACGAAGTTCTGGACGTTCGCGGGTACATGCAACGGTTGCTACGCTACATCGGGGAGCAAATGAACATCCTATCGTGATCTCTTGACCTGCCAACGGCTGGGAGCCTGGGAGTGGCTGAAATCCGTTCTGCGGCAACGCATTCCAGAGCGCTTTAGTATATGGATGACGCAGACGTTCTCCATTCCCTTTAAAATCATCCACCTGCGCCGCCTCTACATTGGTCCCCGCATAAAATACAGCGATACGATCGGCTACCATCAGGGCTGTCGTGACATCATGGGTGATCCACAGGATACCTACACCTTGATTTGCAAGCTCGCGAAATTGCTTCATCGTCTCGGCCAGCACTTCGGGATGAATGCCTGGTGTCGGCTCATCGGCAATGATCAGCTTGGGCTGACCTGAGGTTGCTGTAGCCATCAACACCCGCCTTGCCATACCTCCGGACAACTCAAACGGATATTTCCCGGCTGTTCCTTGAGGAAGATGATAACGATCCGTCAGCTCCTGCTCCGTCTTTTTCAAGTGGGATCGAGTTATGAAGCCTCGTTTCTGTCCGGAATCTCGGGTTACCGGCTGAACTTGCCTTCCCACCTTCATCAGCGGGTCCAAATAACTGACGGATTGTGGAATCAACATCAGTTCATCACCACGCAGATGAAGCTGCCGCTCCGGGGTCAAAGGCTCGCCACTATAGCTAATACGTCCCTCTAACCTGGCATTGACAGGTAGAATACCCATAATGGCCTGCGCCAGCACACTTTTACCCGATCCACTTGCGCCTACAACAGCCACGATCTCGCCCTCGTTTATGGAAAGATCCAGATTCTGAATGACATAAGTCTGTTCGTGCCCAAACCAACCACGAGCGCGCCGAAATGACACCGACACTCCCTCAATATCAAGCAGAGCCATATTTACCTCACCTCCCTTGAACTACCTGTACCCGTCAATGTCTTCAGACTGTTGCCCAATACATCAAACGCACGAACAACCAGCAACAATGCCAGTCCGGGGAAAAAGGCGAGCCACCACATGCCAGCAGATAAATATCTCATCGACTCTGACAAAATAATTCCGATTGCCGGTTGTTGTGGGGACAACCCCAGCCCTAGAAACGTAATGGCTGCCTCATGCAGAATCGCATGGGGAAAGATTAGCAATATGCCCACGAACAGCTGCGGGACCAGATGTGGCAGCATATGTTGCATCGCAATCTGTAACCTCGATTGGCCCAACTTGTGTGAAACCTGAATGTATTCTGCGGATTTCAGTTGAATCATCTCCGCTCTTACAATCCGGGCCAGATTCGGCCAATGCGTCAGCGCAATCGCTGCCGCCACTCCTGCTAAACCTCCACCGAATACAAAGGCCAGCATAACTAGCGATACCAGATGAGGTACACTCAGGAACAGGTCGATAATCCATGAGATTACCCGGTCAGCAGCCTTGCTTGAAGCGGCAGCTAAACCCAATAGCAGTGCGATCAATCCGCCACCACATGCAGCAAGCAATCCCACTTGAATGCTGGTTGCCAATCCTTTTAACGTACGCATGAACATATCTCTTCCGAGCCAATCTGTGCCAAATGGATGCGCCCAGGTTGGAGCCAAATTCCGATCCATTAGTGAAGTCAGCGTAGAACCAGCCGGAAGCAGCCTGCCCGTCAACCACACAACGGCAATCCAGATCACCGCGAGGCTTCCCCAGATCACCGCTCTTTGGCGAGGGTTGCGGAAATTTTGGTCTCTGGCAGCCGTATAATCTTTTCTCGATGGGCGTGATGTTCCTGTTCCATTCCCAGCTTGTAGAGACTCGGTATTAATGTTGTACCGTACCTCTTGATTCGCAGTTTTCAATTTCTGTATTTTGGCTGTTTCTGTCGTCTGCTCGGAGGAGCATTCTACCGTCTGCTTCATGACATCAGCTCCTCCTTCATCCGTGGATCAATCAAGCGATACAGAATGTCGGCAACCATATTACCTGTGAAAACAAAAATCGCACTGCACATCACAAGTCCAAGCAGCAGTGGAACATCTCCACGCACCCCCGCCTGAACCGTCGCCTGACCAAGGCCGGGGTATGAAAATACCTGTTCTGCAAGCACAGCCCCACCAAACAGTTCACTGAACGAAGCAAACTGCAGCGTGATGGCTGGCAAAACAACATGTCTGAACCCATGTCGACGGAACAGCTGAAATCCACGCTCACCTCGCGCTCTCGCAAACAGAATATAATCTGACTCGAGCACATCTGTGAGCTTCTGCCGGGTATGCAAAGCAATAGAGGCTACCCCGGTCAGGCTGAGAGTCAACGCTGGCAAAATCATATGAATAACCCGATCTCCCCATGTAACCTGATCAGCTGACATCCCGGCGGGTACTCCAAGCCCAACCGGAAGCCATCCAAGCCACACACTAAATACCATCAGCAACAACAGCGCAATCCAGAATACTGGCGTGGAAGCCAGCGTATAACAATACCAACAGATCAGGCGATCCAGCTTCGAATCCCGTCTCATGGCGGCAACTACACCAAGAGTGAAACCAATGATGCCGGATAATATCCAAGCTACAGCCATAAGTGCGACAGAATTCATGAATCGTTCCTGGATAATATCCGCTACAGGCTGTCTGTAGATCATTGATGTCCCCAGATCTCCCTGAATCAGCGTTTGTCCCCAGGTTAGTAATCGTTCCACGGGAGATTCATTCAATCCCCAACGTTCTTCGATTAAACTGCGCTGTTCGGCGCTTACCCTGATCATGTCTCCACCAATGTAGGCTTCGATCGGATCAACAGGAGAGAATTGCATTAATATAAAAGACAACACACTGACTCCAACCAATAGAGATACAAGTCGCAACATTTTAAAACCAACAAATCTCGCCCATCCATTCCTGCCTGTCATCCAATCTCTCCCCAATTCAGGCTAAAGCTACCGGTACGTTTCCTACTTTGTACTGTTATCCCAGGACCATTCCTCCAGATTGGTTGTCACCGGCCAGCCGTGACCATGGGGGTGGATCTGCTGCTCACCAATGTTCAGGCCATTCGTAACCAGATACAGATGATCTATGTTCACAAGCCACGCCCATGGCGCATCACCCTGATAACTGAAACCTGTTGTTCCATCCCATTCCGCTTTCTGCCAGAACGGCAATGCCTCTTCTTCACTTGTTGCCTGAAGGGCTTTGTCCATCCAAGAATCCACGACAGGATTACTGTACAGCCCCACATTGTAATACCCTTCTCCTTTATGAGTACTGCTATAGAGGTTATAGGTTTCCAAAGGGTCATGACTGCCCCAACCAAATAATACAGCGTTGGAGTAAGCCATCTTTTTTGTCTCTTCACGGCTTTTGCCTTCAACATTGATTTTGATTCCCGCCTGGGCTACCATATCCGCAGCAGCCAGTGCCAGAGATTGTCTTGTTAAATCACCTGCAAAATAAAGCAGATTGAATTCGGCCTTGACGCCGTTTTTCTCGACGATACCGTCACCGTCCGCATCTACCCAGCCACCAGCGGCCAGAATCTGCTTTGCTTCTTCGAGATTGGCATCCGTAAATACAGCTTCCGCATTGCTCCAAGGCAGGTCATCGCTGACGGAATACGCTGGACGACCGTACCCTTCCAGTACACCCTCAACCAAAGCCTTACGATCAATCACGACATTCACCGCTTGGCGAATCGCCAAATCGGATGTCACATCATTCCCTGCGGGAAGACCATCGCCCGACTTGGCACCAGCAGGCTGCATCGGGAACATGATGCCACGGTTATCTACGGTTTTCACGGCCTCTAATGTCATGCCATTCACCTGTTGTTTGCTAAACGCTGCCGGGATAGCAGCGATATCCACCGTACCTGCCTGCGCAGCGGCGTAGGCTGCATCTTCATCCAGATAGAGGAAGGTGAGTTTGTGGAATACAGACTTGTTACCGTAATATTCTTCATTGGCTTCTACGATGGCCTGTTGTCCTTTGTCCCACTGAACCAGCTTGTACGGTCCTGATCCGACCGGATGTTCTGCATAATCAGCCCCATAGGCGTGTTCAGGCACAATGCCAAGTGTTGTCAGCAGACTGATAAATGTAGACTGCGGCGACTTCAGTGTAAATACGACCGTGCTATCATCAGGTGCCTTCACATCAGCCATATTCGTCAAATCAATCACAGACCCACTCTTGGCAGCTGTTTCAAACGTAAATTTTACATCCTCAGCCGTCAGGGCTTCCCCATCAGAGAATTTCACATCGTTCCGAAGCGTAACCGTCCAGGTCAGCCCATCTTCACTAACTGAGTATGTGGTAGCCAGATCGTTAACCAGCTGTAGCTTGGCATCCCGCTTCAGCAGGGTACTTTGGAAAAGTGGTGACCCATATTGCCCCCATCCGGTTGTTGGATCAAACCCACCTTCCGGCTCGGTGCCAACCGCCAGCACCAATTCGTCTTTGGTTGACGTTGGAACTGACTGTCCATTCTCTGCTGATGAAGCTATTGGCGCTGTGCTCTGTGCACAACCAGATAAACCAATGGAACATACAAGCAAAATGCCTAATCCTGTTCTACCTTTTCGTTTTCCCCATCTCCATGAAAATCTGCCCATTCTGGTCGTTCCCCCTCTAAATATGTGCTGCACTCACTTGTTTCGTGTTACTTTTTAGAGAAATTGTAGCACAAAATACAAATCATATGTCAACAAAGTTAACTTCGAAATCCATATTTTTTCATATTATAGATAAAAATCCGGCTAAACTCTATAATCTAGCATCTGGATCGCTTATAGAGAGTCAGGTATTATAACAAACAACAAAAAAACAGACCGTTGGCATCTTGAATTGAGATGTCATAGCTCGGATGACGCTCAAAAGTTTCGGAACCAAAGAAGAACTAAATAACATAAAAATTAAATTATTATAAAACTTTCTTCATTTTTTGTTGTTATATATTATAAGAGTTGGAAAAGGATGTAGTATGTAATGTATTACATACACTTTTCCTACTCATAAAAAACTATAGGAGAGTGAAGAAATGTCTAAGGGTAAGGTTAAATTGTTTGGATTAAGCTTGGCTGCATCTCTTATGTTCTCAGTGACTAGTTCATCTTTGTATGCAGCTCCTGCTCCTGTTGAACCAAAAGAAGGATTGTTTTTTGCTACTACTGAAGAGATTAGCAAAAACGTGGTACAGTCAAACATTGCGTTAGAAAAACCAAGTTCTAATTTACCTAATCTTAATGATTATAGCTCTTTCGCATATGAGGTAAAGGAAGTTGAGAGCAACCCTGAACTGAGATCGTTCTTACAAAAAGCGCTTCAAGATGGAAAAAAGGTTTACTTATATGGCGGGCTGACTCCAGGGAAATATGAAGACCTTTTGAACCAACCGTTAGAGTTTAAAGTCAGTAATGAAGCTGAAGGGGAAGTACGATCGCTCGTCATTAATGATGGTCAACAAAATGAACTAAAAAGTGGACTAAAAGAAACAACCGAACAAGAGATTGTGGGTTACACACTGGAGGACCAAGATTATAAATTGTTCATGCTTAACTATCAAAACATGGATGAAAACGGGAACGAAATACCTACGGATGCATCCATTATATTAAAACAAATAGTTAATCACGAAGAAAGAGTAAATCAGATTACTCCTTTTGCTACTATTGTAAAAAGTAATGCAGCTGATATTAGGACTGTTGGCGGTCTTTATGGACAAGATAGTGGTGAAATGGTTACTCAATGGTTGCTGTACAAAGAAAATAATGAGTCAGATCCAAAATTCGATTATTTTGCAGTTAAAGATATTATTCGAATAAATAAACTTGGCGGCTCTACCAATTCCAAGAAGTTAACAGTTACTCATGATATCCTGTACGCAAAAGATGATTTATATAGTGCCTCTCCTAAAACTTCAAGTAGTGGACCTTACACAGTTTCATTTGCGTATCCTTGGGGAATTGAGTGGAGTTTTACTTATGATGGTAATCCAAGTATTGCTCTCACAGAGAACACAAGTACAGATACAGCAAAGTGGGTAATCACACCTGGTTTCTTAAAAAATCTCCAAGGATCAGACACAATTGAATTAGGTAGCAGTTGGAAAGCAAATCAAGCATACACTTATACAGGAGTACAAATAAGTCATGCTACTGAATGGCACAGTGCTGTTCAGAAAATGTTTGATTTAAGTAACACATTTAATGTTGGGTATAATTGGTGATGAATAAATTCCAAAAAATTGTGTCTGTTCTGCTGGTGCTGATAGTTGTCTTACTGTGTCTTAACTATTTTGAGATACGGTACAGCAATAAATTACAAAATATTATCATTGAGCATTTGTACAATCATAAATCCTAGAACAAATTTAATTACAGAAGGCCACCTACATCTTGAACTGCTCCCTGTAAAGTAGCAGTTAAAAACAAAAAATGAGTTCATTGAGATGCCTTAGCTCGTTTGACGCGCTAAGGCATCTTTTTTTATGCAGCACGTTGGTATTCGTTCGGATATATACCTCCCAAATTCTCTGTGTGCGGTAGTTATTTTAGTTACGTAATATACCTGTTAACGGCGCTATAAAGATCTTCGTAGGTGCCATACTTCGTAAGATAATAACTTTATAACTTATAAGTTCCCCAGAATCATTCAGTCGGTTGGTTATCCAGACAGCTACTTACACGAAACTTCTTCTTCGTTTATCCGTACTTCAACTGAAGATGGTTCTACTCATGAGACGTGTACGTACTGAACGCCTCTGTCACCCTAGCTCATAGGCAGCTCACCTGAATGTTTGGCGTACGCCTTTTTCAAGGTATCCATCACGAGTTTATTATCTGCATGGGATGAGTACCTATGAAACAAGACGCTTCACTTCTTTTCCATTATGCAATACGTTTTCGAGCTATTTTTTTAAGCTCTTTAATCACAGGAGAGCATCTTTTCCCTTTATGAGCAGGTTTACATTCAATCCCCTGAGTATCGGTTTTCGGTACCTTTAACCCGTCCAATCCATGTACTCTGTATCCTGTACTGAATTCTTGCTTACCTTAAAATGTTTAGCTTCTACACTCGGATTGAATTGGAGCTCAAGACAGCGTTGTACAACCTGCAGTTTAATTTCTAAAGAAACAAAACTTCGTTTAGACAAAACAAAACTCCCCTCATCGTAGACGTAGGAGTTTGTTTTTCTGCTGTCTACGATGAAGGGACATCTCATGTCTAACCCAGAGTCTGTTTTAATTACATTCACTTATTTTTTCAAAATTTCACTCTTATTTATTTAATCTGCAGAGCGATGATGATGATGACTGTGACCATGCTGATCCGCACTGTGATTATGATCCAGGCTTTGATCCGAATTGTGATCCTGACCGTTACTCTGAGCATGAGCCAATTTATTGAGTTCATCCACATAAGTCACGGATAGTTCCGCATACAATACCCCTTTTTGCACCTGGATCTGTTGATGCAGATGACGCAATCGTCCCAGGTTACCCCGTACGGCAATTACCTCCAGGCATTGGTCATGGTTCAGATGCACGTGCATATTGGAAATGATGTCATGATGCGCCTCATGCTGCAGCTCCATCAAGCGGATCGGAAGATCACTAATATGGTGATCGTAGACCATTACAATGGTGCCAGCCACATCCTGCTCGGATTGCAGTGCAGAGGGTTGCAATAATGTTTTTCGAACAAGATCACGGAAAGCCTCAGATCGGTTTTTGTACCCCTGTTCCTCAATATACTGATCAAACTGTTCAATCAAAGGTGTAGGAAACGCCACCCCGAACCGGGTCAAATCTTCTTTATCTGCCATACTTCTCCTCCTGCGCCCTCATTTGCTTCGAGTGTACCACAGACTTGTCTGCTCATCGACTATACTGTTGCATGAATCGTACTGCCGAATGTATCGCCTGTTGTCCAGCGTCACTCTCCAGATCAAATTGATAATCATGTCCCAGCTTCTCTGATGAGTTTGAGAAAAACAAGGTTTCCACCTCAACATCAAGGCGCTTCAATACTTGTGCCAGCTCAATCGATTGACTGGTCAATGGGTCATCATTTCCTGAGGTAATGAATGCAGGCGGGTACGCTGCTGTGGCCTGAAGCACGGTCGACATTTCATGCAGACGTGGATAGTCTTCGAATGTTTTGACTCCCGTATATGACCAGAGAAATGTCCGTATGAGTGGAAAGCCTGTATTGGCTACTGTGCTTAGATTGTATGGACCACAGAATAGAAGAACCCCACGCAACTCTTCCGGCTGGGCGGCTGGCGTTATATTCATCAGTTTAGCCAGAGATGGATTGGTCACCACTGCCGCAGTCTGACTTGCAATCTGGGCACCTGCCGAATTGCCTGCGAGAAATATGTTTTCCGGGTCACCCTGATACTCACTGACATGGTTCTTCACGTAAGTCAAAGCCTGATTCGTCTGGATCACGGGAATGGGATATTTCGTATCCGGTGCGAGCGCATAATTCATACTGACCACAACGTAACCCTGTTTGGCTAATTGTACGGCATAATCTGCGATATCCTTTTTGTCACCCAAGACCCATCCACCACCATGAACCCACAACACAACAGGCAAAGGTTCCGATGTTACGGAAGGATAATAGATATCCAGCGTACTGTCATTACGCCCTTCGTCTGCATAGGGTACATCCACAACACGAGTTATCCCACCCGAGAGCATAGTGTCCTTGCTATTTGTGTCTGTATTAGCAGTTTCAATTAATGATTTTAATAAAAATACCGTTATTTTGGGTGTCCATTGTGTACCAATCCCAATAAAACCTATGATCAAAATTAGTACAACGCTGGGAATCCAGTAACGTTTACGTTTAAAACCTTTCGCCCCCGTACGTTTCGTTTCCAACTTGGACTGCAATAGCTCCACCTCGTTCCATCATCATCGAAGCGTCTTTACATCTAAAAGTTGTGTACGTTGCAGAGAGGACCGGGTTTCCTCTTATTTGGGTCTCTTGGCGATTTCCTGTCTGACTTTCACATACATGGTGGATACTTTTTGCTCCAGTGTATGAATATTTTGTTTTGTTCCTGCCCACTTCTCTGCTGCAGACGCCAAGGTGTTCAATGAGCTGAGTACACGTGACGTTTGGCCTTGCTTTGTATTCTGTTTGAACTGTTGTAGAGCGTTGGAATATCGTTCTTTTGCCAGACTCGCCTGTTTTTTAGCCGTTTGAATCTGTTTCTTCGCGGAGTCGGCCCCTGCTAGCATAGCTCGTAAACGTTTTATTTCAGCGCTCTTCCGTTTACGTGCTTCAGCAAGTTCCTTTTTCTTGATCCGGATGTCTTCTCTGGCAAGTTTCACAACGGGTCTCAACGTCTCTGCCTGAGTGCGGATTGCTGCACTCCATTCCTTATTTTTGATGGCTTTGGCTGCATCCAACTGTCTATTCACTGAACTATAGAGGGCGAATAGTGGTTCATATCGGGCTTGGGTTTGCTTTACCTTTTCAGCTAGAGCTGCGACCTTCGCATCATCGATTTGTCTTATTTCTACACGTAATCGCTCCAATTGCGCGGTATTGGCGGCATGAAGTGTCTTTATTTTTTGTTCCCAAGCCTGCTCTTGTGTCTTCCAGTTTCCCACTTTATCGTACGCTTGCTTCAACGTTAACTTGGTTTGTGCGTCGGCTTTGTTCAAAACGGAATCCCATGCTTTTTGCGCTGTTACGCCAAGATCTATGCCAGCAGCCTCTACTGAAGAAGCAAAATACATCGTACCTGCGCTGAACAGAATCACAAGCCCTATAAGCAGGCGTGATCCGAAAATAAGATGAGTCAACGATGGCAATTGACGACGCCGGACGTTACTTTGTTCCATCATGTGACTATGGCTACCTGCTATTGGAGAAGGGAATAGAATGTCACTCGTCTCCATTAAAGTTATATCTTCTGTAGCTATACCTTCGCTATTCTGTCGACCCTTCTTTCCTTTGATCAAGCCATGATGATCTATGAAGTTATGTAAGCTTGTTCGTTCCAATAGGGAACAACACTCCATTGCCTCCTGTTCATTTATCGTTTCCTTCCACGCTTCTGTTTGCATGCGTCTCTACACCCTTTCTTCTAAAATATTTAGCAGAATAGCCAACGAAATCAGCGAACGACAAAAAAGCACCCGCAAGTCAGGCATTTGCCTGCTCTTACGGGTGCTTCCCTCATAAGCCGTTCCATATGAGATTCGATTGAACGAGTCGCTCGAACCTTTCCTTTTTCTAATATATTCCATTCACTGTGTCTGGTCAAGTAAATCTGGTTTCACTGTACTAATATCAAACCTTTGATCAACGGGAGAACCCTTCCCACTTATAGTTAACAACTGATACAGCCCAGCTTATTGATTGACCAAAATAGCTTTCATTTCCTCGGTCAGATCCTCTTCTTTCAGCATCATATAGATGTTCGGTCCCCTTACCGAGTTGAGCTTAATTTGGTAGACCGTATCCTGATCGGTGTAAAATCCGGTTCTTTGTCGCAGTAGCAGATCGCTGATTATTTTTTTATTCTTGGTAGCGACCTGTCTGTTACCATCGATATTTACATCCACAAAATTAGGCTCAGGATACACCATTCTGTATTTACCTGGATTATCAATCTCCTGTTTAACAAATTGGGCAGAAGCCATATCCTCAGCCGATACCGTAAGTTGATCATAGAGATTGTTCTGTTTGAGCCATTCCATCAAGCGGCCATAGCTTGCCTTGAACTGATAACTCACACTGTGGCTCGGTCGATCCAACTTTTCTTTGGAAGATGCTTCATCAAGATAATCCTGATAGACTTCTATCGAAGCGAACGATTCCCATGAGGATAGCTGGTCCTCATATGTCTGATTGAGTATTTCAGACTTCAAAAGTTCCTTGAATTCACGAATCAGCTTAGGATCGCTAATGAATACTTTACGCTCCGAGTTGAGACTGGATCGAATACCAATACTGCGAACATCTTCATCCAGTGCATAGGTGTCATAAGTCGTTGATTTATAATCTTCCCACTGTTTCACCTCTGCTAATTCCTGCCTGAATTCTTCTTCGGGAATCTGATACCTACGTGTCATCGTTTTCCCATTATTGAGTTGGTAGTCGATCAATACATATTCATCGTTGCTTCTGTTCTGACCGCTGTTCTGATTACGTACTCTTTCGAGCAAAGGCAGATCAGAGTGCACAATTTTCTGATGCAGTGCAAGCACAGCATCCACATAACCCGGGGTATCTGAATAAAATGGGCTATCATCCAGTTTTACACTTTTATCATTCACATAGATGTAATGGTCTCCTCCCAGTCGTACCATTTGTACATTTTCCTTTGAGGGCACATTATTAGCGTAACCGTTCCAATCGGCTACAGGGATATACAAAATTAATCCTGCCACGATACCATATACTGCAAACCGGGGGAGTAACCTGCTGCTCCAGATGAGCCATGTTTTACGTATAATCATCTCAGCACCAATATAACCAACCACACCACCTAGCAGATAACCAAAGATACCCCATACACCTGATCCTTCAGGAGCAATTCTGGTAAAGTAGGCACCTCCTAATAATACCAATGTGAACATGAATCCAAAACGGAAGATGGGTTTGACGATCCTGAACGTAATTGCTTGTGTCGCCGACTCTACATGTCTTCTCGCATACAGCACATAACACAACACGAAGAGTATACAAGTTATAGCCGCATAAATTCCCAATTCCCCCCATTCTGGAGGATAATAACCCATAGAGCTCATTCGGAAGAGCAGGGATGTTTTTTCCATGTTAAAGTTACTCGAATTATTGTACGTAAAGCCAAGCAAATAACGTTGTAAATGAAGCTCATAAACTCCCCAAAAGATCACCGGAATTAATATTAGACCAAAAACTGTAAGTCCTTGCAGAATAGATTGGCCTATACACATTCCCACGGCAACCGTCAGGGTAAACATAAACAATGAGAAGATGCTCATCGTCACGCCCCACATCCAGATATCATGACCACTGAAAATATAGGATGGTTGATCGAGCACCGCCCATACCCACCCGGTAATCCCGGTGGTTATCCAGATCGGAAGCAGAATCATGACATATCCAGTCAACAGATTCATCGTTAACAGATGTTTACGCTGTAATGGCAGACTGTGGTATAAGTCCGCAGGTGCACCAGTTTGAATATAGCGGAAGAGTAGCAGAGCTATGGCGACAGGAAAGGTCAGCGCAAATACCAGATGAATTTCATTGGCCTGAAACAGACTGGTGATTTCCAGAGGTACTTCTATATATTGTGTTCCAATATATAGCGGAAGTGAGAACAACAATGTGATGAGATATAAAATGCCTATCCATCCATGTTGTCTGAAATTTTGGATCAGGATGCCCCGGTTACAGAACAATCGGTTGAATATCATACCCTGCGTCCTCCATTTCGTAAATAAAGATTTCTTCTAGCGTCAAAGGCAGTACATCCAGCAGATACGGATCATGTATACGGAATTGATCCGTTACCTGTTGTCGGTTGCCTTTGACAATGTACAGGGATACACTTCCCCGTTTCTCTTCATGTAAAATATCAATCTGCTCATCCATGGCTTTCGCATGGTCCGGGTGGCGGAAAGCAACCTGGATTTTATGCGTATCGGCCTTCAGATCATCGAGATCCTTCTCTACAATAATTCGGCCTTTGTGCATAATCGCCACATGGTCACACAGATCTTCGATCTCACGTAAATTGTGAGACGAGATAACAATAGTTACTTGACGCTCAGCTGCTTCCTGGAACAGCAAGTTTTTGATCTGCTGGCGCATGACCGGGTCAAGGCCGTCAATCGGCTCATCCATCAGTAGCACTTCAGGCATACAGCTAAGTCCCAGCCATACGGCTGCCTGACGGCGCATGCCTTTGGACATGCGATGCAGCTTGCGTTTTACATCCAGTTTGAACACGGTAGCCAGTTGCTTGAACCGTTCCTCATTCCAGCGCGGATATACCGAACGATAAAATGCAGCCATCTGAGTTATTGAAGATTGCGGGAAAAAGTAGGGTGAATCGGCCATAAAAATTGTGCGGCCTTTGAGATCCATATTTTCATAAATCTCATTATCTTCGATACGAACAGTCCCGCTGTCCTGACGGTAAATACCAGCCATCATTTTGAGCAGCGATGTCTTACCTGCCCCGTTGGAACCGAGCAAACCATAGATCGACCCCTTATGTATGTGCATCGTTACGCCATCCACTGCCTTTTCCTGTTCAAATGCTTTGACGACTTGATTCAGCTCAATCATGAGGCTCCTCCTTCTCTATACGGGCCATCGCTTCCTCAAACAAAAGCGTCATATCTGCTTTGGTCAAACCGGAATACGAAGCTTCTGCAATCAACTTCACCAGAGACTCTCTGATCTCATCTCTCATGGCTTCATTCGGATGTTCCACTGACGATGATACGAAGCTCCCTTTTCCCTGCAAAGAATAAATGTAACCTTCACGTTCAAGCTCACGATACGCTTTCTGAATCGTATTTGGATTCACGGTCAGCTGCGTGGATAACGCACGAACGGAAGGAAGCTGCTCGTCGGGCTTTAGAATACCGTATACGATCATTTCTTTGACTTTGTCCACTAGTTGCTCGTAGATCGCCTTACGGCTGCGTACATCTAATTCGAACATCCCGCACCTCCTTTCTGTAAATGTGTGAATAACCTATGGGTTTAAATGACTGTATCTGAGGTGTATGTGTAGTTATCTGGGTGTAAAAAGGCATTACCTAAGCTGTACAGCTGTACGTATTCAACTCTTAGGTGTATTAACTGTACTACTATTATTAATACAGTTAAAACGAATTGTCAACCGTTGACTTTGACTTCTTGTTTTATTGGGAGTACGTTAATAAAGATAGGTTATATGGTTTAAATGACATATATAATTTGGGGAAGCAGGTTCATTCTGGCTTACGACGGGGCTCGATCAGGGTGGCGTTCACATAAAGTGAAGCAAAACGGCTATCTGAAGCGATGTGACTAGATGTGGCTACTCGAAGTGATACGGCTACCCAAAATCTTTGCTTGACCGCTTTTGACAGAATTACATGCAAAGGTTGTTCAGGTCTTTCCCCTTCCGTTATGATGGAGATGAAATATTGTTCAATAATCACTTTATCTTTGTTACTTTTTGTGCGCGTTTAACCTGATTGATTGTTAGGTCTGTTATGCGTTTGTTGTGTTGTAGACCTATTGTTTGCACAGTAGTGGCTGTTTAGCAGGTAGCTTATAAGAGTTAGCAAAACTGTGTATTTGCTTAAATTCGGGTTTGCACAAATGAGCTACTATGCAGTGGTCGAGTGTAGAATGGGCCCGTTATTCATTTGGCTTGTTGGTCTAAAAATCCGAAGGTCTGTATATCATTCGCGTTGAATGGGTCGGGCAGACTCCAGCCTTTTCAATCGTTTATCTGTTCGTTTGGAGTGCCAACTCGTGATGTCCGTACTGAGCATACATATTGTAGATATGTCTTTCAAAGGGTGGACACGGACATGAGAAATCACCCTGGAATTGATATTCTACATATAGATAATTTTTAATTTCATTTCTGAAAACATCTATATGTAGTGTTTCATATTCCTGGATGGATATAGTATCTTTTTAGAAAAAGTGTCCACTCTTTGAAAGACAAAATTAAGATAAATGTCCTTTTATAGTGGACAAATATATACCCGAATTCCATTTATATAAGCTGAACTATACATTTACACGAAAATATAGAAGTAAGTAGTAACCCTAAGAAGTGTAACTAGAAGCTTGCTGTAAGAAAGATACTATGGAGGCATATGTTACACTTCTAATACCTCACAAGGAGAATCCGATATGAATGAACATAGACAGGATGAAGATCAGAATAATAAACCAAACGCATCATTCGAAAATAGTGGACACCACGGGGATTCAACTGGGGAAATAAACACTTCAGATATAAGTCCGGTCCAAGCAAATTCATCACAACGTGTGTTAATTGTAACCGCGGTTGATGCGGAGAAAGATGCGGTCCTCCGCGGCTTGGGAGACACGGCCGCGGAACGTTTTGACGTCATCGCTGCGGGCGTTGGCCCAGCCTCGGCCGCAGCAGGAACAGCCGCTACATTGGCATATGCCGTAGCGGCTGCAAGCACAAGGGCTTTGGCGCAAGGTTCTACTGCGCCAAGCCCATCCGATGTGGCACAGGCATCTGCCACATCTTCAAAGCTGGGGCCACTTGCCAGGACCGGATCTTCACCAGCCTACATGCTGGTGATCAGTGCCGGCATCGGCGGCGGGTTCCCCGGCCGGGCAGACGTCGGCTCCCTCGTGGTAGCCGACGCCATGGTTGCCGCCGATCTGGGCTCGCAGACGCCAGACGGCTTCCTTAGTGTGGACGAGCTCGGATTCGGCTCGTCCATTGTGGCGGCGGACGCGGAGCTTGCCGCTCGCCTGCGCCATGAGCTGCAGCGGGCCGGGCTCGCTGTCAGCGGAGGCACTGCGGTCACCGTGTCCACGGCGACCGGAACAGCGGAGACGGCCGCGGAGCTATTGCGCCGTGTGCCCGATGCCGCCGCCGAAGGCATGGAAGGCTTCGGCGTGGCAACAGCTGCCCAGCAGTTCGGCGTGCCAGCACTCGAACTGCGGGCCATATCCAACGCGGTCGGTCCACGCGACCGCGACGCTTGGCGCATCAAGGATGCCCTTGATGCGCTTCAGGCTGCAAGTTCCATTTTACGGGAGGTTATTACATCATGAAAATTGCATTTTCCCCTTGTCCAAACGATACATTTATCTTTCACGCGTGGGTGCACGGGTTAATCCCGGGCGCACCTAAGCTGGATGTCCGTTATGCTGATATTGATATTACCAATGGTCTGGCAGCAAATCCGGATGGACCCAATACACCTGAAGTGATGAAAATATCTTATGCAGCACTGCCATACGTGTTATCTGACTATGCTCTGCTTCCTGCTGGAGGCGCACTTGGCAGAGGCTGTGGTCCTTTGGTTCTGACCGCAAATGGCACGACCGATCCAGCATATCTGTCTGGACGACGGGTTGCTGTGCCAAGTGAACGCTCGACAGCATATCTATTATTCCGTCTGTGGGCAGCGCAAAATGTTCCTGGCGGTGTAGGCGAGATTGTTGTCATGCCATTCGACCAGATCATGCCTGCTGTTCGTGACGGCAAGATCGATGCCGGACTTGTCATCCATGAAGCACGCTTCACGTACCAGAATTATGATCTCAAACTAATGACAGATCTCGGGAACTGGTGGGAAAGCGACACAGGCCTACCAATTCCACTTGGGGCGATCATCGCACGTCGCGACATGGATGCTCACGCCCTCGCCGGATGGGCACGCGCCTCCGTTGAATATGCATGGGCGCACCCGGATGAGTCGAGAGCATACGTTATGGAACATGCGCAAGAAATGGACCCTGATGTAGCTGCACAGCATATCGGCCTGTATGTTAATGAATTCAGCGCCAACCTGGGTGATGATGGTTACGGTGCAATCACTGCACTGCTTGGCCGCGCCATAAAAGAAGGACTCGTTCCCGAGTTCGACCTTGATCTGTTGCGAATCTAACTTTGATTTAATTTGAGTTAGTTTCACTTCGCTCTATATCTAAAGAACACAGCACAACTTATTTAGCCGAATAACGTGGTATGAGAATTCTAAAGAATCTCAGACACCGTATTCGGCTAAATCTCGTTCAAATTGCCGATAACTCTCACACTCAAGCACAATAACGATCTTACGATTCGTTAGAAATTGGTATGTGCAGATTTTCCTAGAATAGCGTGTGCTCGGTTCGTTAGAGTTCGTTCCAAGACGCTCTGAGGAGCAAGCTTCGTAGAAGCCTATTCGGGGATTCGAAATTTAAGTGGTTTGTAAAAGTAGACTTAGGGTGCTACAAATTCGTAGTTTTTTTCTCTTACGAACCCAGTGCACCTTATTTAGCCAAATATCATGCTACGAAAATTCTAACGAATCCCAGACACTCTATTCAGCTAGAATTCGGTCATATCACCGACAAACTCGATTAATTCCACACAATAACGATCCTACGATTCGTTAGAAATTGGTATGTGCAGATTTTCCTAGAATAGCGTGTGCTCGGTTCGTTTGAGTCCGTTCCAAGGTGTTCTGAGGAGTAAGCTTCGTAGAAGTCTATTCGGGGTTTTCGTGGATACAAACCACTTAGCTAGCCAGGGTGATGGTGGTGTCCTTGCGTCTTGTTTCTTAAGAGCTTAGTTACTTAGGGGTAGTAAAGGTCGCATCCAGGAGGGCAACGAATCGGAGTCTGTCCTTTAACTGCCCCGTACCTGTTTTGCTGAATTCCTACCTTCCAGCAACAGTTATATAAGCCTTACCGGGTTTCGGGTTTCGGGTTTCGGGTTTCGGGTTTCGGGTTTCGGGTTTGCGGTTTGCGGTTTTAGAGTCTATTTTTTACCTAGGCAAAAAACTTTCATCAAGATACTTGCTGCAAACTAGTGACCTCACTAACCATGTTGGACTACACTACACATGACACATGACACACGAAATAGAAAGAGCTGTCCCCTAACGTCAGACTTATGACGATGGGACAGCTCTTTTTTTCACTTTATATTCAACTTCATATTTATACTCATATCTAACACTCTACTCAACCCAAGATCGAAGTGGAAAGAAACCCATGCAACTCCACGCTCTCCACGTCATCTTGAACCCTACTGTACTCCATCATCCCACCCCACTGCTCTCCCTTTCACAACTGAGGCCTACGAATCCAACCCTCGTCTACGATCTGCTGCAACCGCAGCCGAACAATCGGAATCATCCCCTACGAATCAACCACAGCCGTGCGGATCATAATCCGTAGCGCATCCAGCATCATGGGAATAGGCAACGAAGGGACGGAAGGCTGCAACACCGCCATCTCTGTTGAGGCGGGAAAGTGTACAAATCCGGCACGTATCGGAAGTTGCCCTACTCGAATGTGATCTAGTACCCGGTACATTGTGTTGTTGCAGATATATGTACCTGCTGTATTGGACACGGTAGCGGGAATACCCGCTGCGGACATGTCCTTCACCATGGCACGTATGGGCAACGTGGAGAACAAACCGTCCGGGCTGCCGTCTACAATTGGCTCGTCAACAGGACGCTGTCCTTGGTTATCCGCGTAGGAGCCTGCCGGAATGTCTTTGACATTCACGGCGATCCGCTCCGGTGTGATGGATGTTCTGCCCTTGGCCAGCCCACAGGCGATGACGACATCTGGCCGATAGGCTTCCATCTCTGCGATCAGCAGGTCTGCACATTCATCGAAGTGCACGGGCAACAGTACTATTTTTAGCTTAGCACCCTCGATCACTTCGTTTGCAAGAGCATCCATTAATGCCCCCGTCGGATTCACCGCATCCCCGCCAAAAGGTTCAAACCCGGATATCAGAATCTTCACCATCACACGTCAGCTCCTGTCTGTTTACTCCGATTTGTAACGTAATCCCCACTGGCCCCGAATCGTGTCCATCAGCTTCATGATTTCCAAGGATTCGTCCAGTTTAATGGTGTTGCTCTCCGTCCGACCTTCGAGGATACAACGTCCCGCTTCTTCTGCCTCAAAAGCATAACCAATACATGTTCGATCATCCGTGAACTTCTCCGGCTCGTCCTGACCATTCACATGCAGAAAGGCTTCTTTACCCGCCAAGAATAAAGGAAGACGAATCTTGCCTTCCGTACCGTATATGACCGCTTCATTGCTGAGGTTCAGACGGATGGCAGCACTCAGTGATGCAGAACGTCCCTCGGAATAGGACAACAACACGGAAAACTGCTCGTCCACACCCGTCTCACCGATATTGGCCGTACTCCATACATGCTGGGGCTGTTCACCAAAGATCATCGATGCAAAGGAGATCGGGTACACCCCTGCATCCAACAATGCGCCTCCACCCAGATCCGGATTAAGCAACCTACCTTCCGGCTCCCAGCCGACACGGAATCCAAAGTCTGCCTGGAGCAAACGTACTTCACCAATTCGTCCTTCTGCAATCCATGCTCTGGCTTGAGCGATCGGTGGCAAAAAGCGTGTCCACATCCCTTCCATCAGGAAAAGGTTACGCTCCCGTGCCGTCTCCACCAGTTGCTCCAACTGACGCGCGTTCATCGTAAACGGCTTTTCACATAGCACCGCCTTGCCTGCCTCCAGACAAGCCATTACATTCTCCTTATGCACAGGGTGAGGTGTTGCCACATAGATAATATCTACCTCAGGATCTTGCAGCATTTCATCATAAGAACCGTAAGCGCGTGCAAAACCATATTCAGCTGCAAACTTCTCCGCACTTCCCGCTGTCCGTGAACCTACCGCTGCTTTCACTGCGTTCCCGGCATGCTCCAAATCCCTTGCAAACTGGGATGCAATCCATCCCGTGCCCATAATGCCCCAACGTACTTTGTCCCGTCCCGCTATTTCTGTCATATTAAAGCCTCCCTACTGCAATTTGAGTTGAAAAGGTTCATGATTCAGATCAGGCCAACATGTTATCCCCTCTATTTTACCAAAAAGAAACGCTTACGTCAGAAAACGATTTCGATTATGTGCTTTGAATAGACTTCAAGCTCATCAGGGCCTCGAACATATCTGTGTACATTTCAATTCTCCAGTAGATTTGCTAAGATTATCAGCAGACTAGGGCCAAGAAGTCTTGTCCCTTAACATACTTGTAACTAGCGACAATCTGGTTAAACTATCGATCACATCTGATAACGGGATCATACCCGTGTGCTATTCATAAAACATCTGATTATACTGCAAACGCGCTTTTGACAAGACAGCCAGTAATCATAACATCATGCAAAACGTATCAATAGACGTTCAAGAAAGACGTTCAGGTCCGAGAAAATATGGTACGTTCCAGATTCAATTATTACCTAAACTGTTCCAAAGAGAGGAGGTCGCATAGCAACATGACTACCATCCCCGGTACCGCCCACAGCGGCATGAATCCATACACGTTACATCAGCAGACGAGTCCCAATTCAGAAAAGGAATCCTCAATCCGAGCAGACCTGGATACATTCTTGAATGATACCCTGATCGAACTTCGTCAGGCAGAACATATTATAACCCGTGAGAAATGGCGCTGGTCCACAACTGAGTTAGCTCATCATACCTTCATATACATGCACAAATTCACAGGCCAACTGATCATGAATGGGATCAAATCTCACGTGATTCGCAAATCAGCTTGTCTGTCCCTACCAGGAACTGCAATTGAACTGATTAGTGATGAAGACCATGATATTGAACTGTATATCATTCACTTCGATCTGTATCGGGCTACGGAGAAGACAAAAGCCAGACGAATCTACGAACGTGAGCTCAGTTCACCTGTTACAGGCTGGATTCAGGGCCCATTTTACGGTATACAGCGCATTGCCGCACAGCTTACACAATTAAGCAATGAAGGTTTGGAAACAGGCTTGAAAGCACAGCTCTTCCTGACGGAACTGTTACATATGCTCTGGCCTCAAGAAGACCAGACTGACGTGGGGGCTGGGCAGGATGAACCCGAACAGTGGCTCAGGTCCACCCTGCAATACATGAGCGAAAACTATATGCACGAGATCAAGCTGGAAAAGCTGGCTGAACTGGCTGACATGCACCCGTCCTATTACTCGCAGCTATTCAAGAGCCGCATGCAGAAAAATCCGATTGAATACATCACTCATCTGCGTATGAACCGGGCCAAGGAATTGCTGCTCACTTCCGATCTGCGTATCCGTGATGTGGCTCGTGAAGTGGGTTACCGTGACGAATTTTATTTCAGCCGACGTTTCCGAAACCATGCCGGTTATGCGCCAACTTCCTATTCGAAGCAGGTCCACCGAAATATCGTGTCGCTCTCCTATCCATACACGGACCACCTGATGACACTTGGTATCACGCCATGCGCAGCTCAGATCCAAGGCCATCTTCCTCATATGCCCAAATCGCTGACGCTGCCCTTTCACGCCTATGAACCTTGGGAACAGGGACGTCAGGCTTTCCTGGATGTGAATCCCGAATTGATTCTGACCAAGGACAATGCAGCTACCAAAGCCATGGAGCATATTGGCGATGTCGCGCCCATCATCACGATTCCCTGGAACCAGACAGACGTCTTTGGTCATCTGCACCAGATTGCAACGATTGTGGATCGTACCCAAGCAGCGACAGATTGGCTGGATCGACATGAACGCAAGGCAGAGCGTGCACGCAAAAAAATCAAGGAATTCGTCGGGGACATCACCGTTGCCGTTGGCACGTTAACGCCTAAAGGTCCACGGATGTACAGCCATCGGAACTTTGGACATGTCTTTTATCGAACCTTGCAATTGGCCGCTCCTCAGCGCATTCAGACCGAACTGGCTGGCAAATCTCCCGGCGTTGGATTCAACTGGCTGCCCTTTACACCAGGAGAATGGGACGGACTGGAGGCAGATGTGCTGGTACTGGCGATTAATTCTATGCATGAAAAGGCAACACTGTTGAAAGAGATGGCTTCGAATCCACTGTGGAACAGCCATCCTGCGGTAAAAAACGGACGTGTACATCTCATCGACTGGAACTCGTGGGTCGTATATGCTCCATATTCCATCAACATCCAGCTCGATGAAGCGCTCTCTATGTTGACGAACAAACCTTCACTTTTGTAATCTAAAAAATGTCCATCTCCAAAATCTTAATTTATGCCATGTACGGGCCTGAATTAAGATTCTATAATGATCACTAATTGATAATGATAATCAATAACAATGAAATGCGTTGTTGGTACCAAAGGAGTGACCCGTATTCAACATCCGGGACTGCCACATCGTCCGTCTAATTCAAGAAAATCTGCAGTGACCGTTGGGCTGACGTTTTTGTCTGCCATAGCCATACTGCTGCTAAGTATGTTTGTCGCAATCTCTTTAGGTGCCAAAGGGTTAACGCTGGAAACCGTATGGGCTGCCATATTTCAGTACAACCCAGCTTTGACACCACATCAGATTATTCATGAGCTGCGGCTGCCTCGTGTCCTTGCCGCGGTTATTATCGGCGCTGCATTTGCTGTTGCAGGAGCTTTAATGCAGGGTATTACGCGTAATCCGCTGGCAGACACGGGCATTCTGGGCATCAATGCTGGAGCCACTTTTGTCGTAGCACTGAGCTTTGCCTTTTGGCCTGGACTGCCATACGGCTGGATTATGTTTTTATCATTCGTGGGAGCTGTTCTGGGCACACTGCTTATTTTCCTGCTTGGAATGGCAGCACCTGGTGGTCTGAATTCCATCAGACTGACCGTTGCCGGAGCCGTTATTGCAGCCATGTTAACCTCGCTCAGCACAGGTGTTGCCATTTATTTTGACCTGAGTCAGGATCTGGCCTTCTGGTATGCGGGTGGTTTTGGCGGAATAGAATGGCGGCATCTGAAGTTAATTCTTCCCGTGCTGCTCGTGACGCTGGTACTGATCATGCCACTCGCCCGGCGTGTATCCCTTATGTCACTCGGTGAAGAAGTAGCGATTAATCTCGGGATCAACTTGCGCTGGACGAGGTTTCTCGCCCTCGCAGCGGTTGTTGTGCTGGCTGGTGTGTCCGTGTCGGCAGTAGGCTCGATTGGATTTGTTGGACTTGTCATCCCTCATATCTCCCGCAAACTGGTGGGTGTGGATTACCGACTCATCATTCCGATGTCTTCTCTGCTTGGAGCGATTTTACTGGTGCTCGCCGATCTGGGCTCACGCATCGTGAACCCGCCCGAGGAGCTCGCGGTAGGCATTATGGTCGCTTTTGTCGGTGTACCTTTCTTCCTCTATCTGGCCCGTAAAGAAAGGAGGGCCTTGTAGCGATGAATTTTAATACACCCTCACGAGGTAAACGTTCGATAGTTGTCAGTATCACGCTGCTCTGCATCGCCATTGCCGTTATTGTGATCAGCCTGAACACGGGAACCATTCGTCTCTCCCCAGTGGCTGTGTTACAGACTTTGTTTGGTAATGGCAGTTCGGATGATCAGATTGTACTGTTTGATTACCGACTTCCTCGCATCCTGGTAACTGTACTGGCCGGAGCAGGACTTGGTATTGCTGGAGCAGCCCTGCAAGGGATTACCCGCAATCCACTGGCGGACCCGGGTATTCTGGGATTACATGCGGGGGCAGCATTTGGACTAATGGTGTTTGTTAGTCTCTCCTTTACAATGGATGGCTCTGTAGCCTTGTTAATTCCGTTGTTTGCTTTTGCAGGCAGTGTTGCTGCCGCCCTGATCATCATGCTGCTGTCCTATGATCGGCACAACGGCGTATCACCCATTAAGCTGATTCTGGTGGGAATCGCGGTAGCAGCCGGGTTCCATGCGTTGACACTCTACCTATCCCTACGTCTGGATGAAGATACCTATTCCTTTGCCGCTCGCTGGTTGGCAGGTAGCGTCTGGGGCCGGGATTGGGTTCATGTGCAAGCGTTGCTGCCTTGGGTGGTGTTATGTATCTCGTACATCTGGAGTCGATCCAAAACGCTCGATGCCTTCAATCTTGGAGATGCTGCCGCAACCAGTATCGGGACACCTGTCCGATCCCAGCGTATTATTCTGCTGCTCTGTGCCGTGGCCTTGTCTGCCGTTAGTGTATCGATGGCTGGTGGGATCGGCTTTATCGGTCTGGCAGCGCCTCATCTGGCGCGCAGACTTGTCGGTCCGATGCATCGGCATCTGATCCCTGCTGCCGGACTCATCGGTATGGTTATTCTGGTGACCGCCGATACGATCGGGCGAACGATCTTTCAGCCTAACGCCATTCCGGCAGGCGTGGTGGTTGCTGCGATTGGTGCGCCTTACTTTTTGTACCTTTTAGTACGAAGCAAGTGATCTTTTTTTTCAAAAAACAATAAAGACATCCAAGAGATGTTCAAGGAGAATGTGACTACCCATGTTAAAGAAAAATCTTATGCTTGTCATGAGTATCTGTCTGGTGCTTGTGCTCGCAGCCTGTGGAACGACCAATAATTCATCATCTGCTTCTGGTGGTTCGTCTACGGATACTTCAACTAAGAATCAAGACAACAGTGCAAATTCGGGAGAGCAACGCATTGCCTCCATGTCGATCCATCTGACCAATGATCTGTTGTCTCTCGGCATTACTCCGGTTGGTTCCGTTATCGGTGGCGAAGCCAAAGGTTTCCTGTCCCATGTTGCTGATCAACTTCAAAATACAACGCCACTTGGTCCGGTTAAAGACCCTGATATGGAAGCTTTGCTTGCCCTGAAACCCGATGTGATCTATCTGGACGAAGAATTTTCCGGTGGTGATATTGCCAAATTCGAAAAAATTGCTCCGGTGCATGTCTTCATCTGGATGACGGCACATGGCGCGACCATCTGAAAGACATTGGCAAACTCGTGAATCGCGAGAAGGAAGCCGAGCAATACATTCAGGACTACGCAACCGAAACGGAAGAAGTGAAATCTCTGATTCATGACACGATTGGTGATGGTACTGTGATGGCGATCCGTGTTACTGCCAAAGAATTACGTGTGTTCAGTACACGCCGTCCCATGGGTCCCATTTTGTATGAGGATCTCGGTCTGACTCCTGCCAAAGGGATCACAGATATCGATTCGACTAAACCGTATCAAGTCGTCTCCCGTGAAATATTGCCGGACTATGATGCAGATGCGATCTTTGTGGTTGTGAATTCGGATGATGAAGCCCAAACCATGTTTAAGGAGCTGCAAAACAATCCGATCTGGCAAGGTCTGAAAGCAGTCAAAGCCGGTCACGTCTACCCGATTGGTGCACAACCTTGGCTGGATTATTCCTCTATTGGAAACAAGATGGCCATGGATGAAGCCAAAGAAATGTTCTCCAAGAAGTAAGTTTCCGTACACTCAACACTAACGTGTGACAATACCAAAAAACCTCTCTTTAGAGACCGGAACAGAGTTAGTTATCATACTCTCTTCCGCTCAAAGCAGAGGTTTTTGTGTTTTAATCTATTTTACTTGTTTACTTTCCAGCCAATCGACCTGGAAATACCTTTAATCCAAAATAAATGATCTTTATTCACTTGACGATATGTCAAATCGAACTTAAGATTTAGTTAGTCGACTAACTAAAAGGATATGAACGGAGCGGATGATATGAACCCAGTCCAAAATGATCGGTTAATGGGCCAGCTATCCGAACTGGTGAAACTGAAACGCTACAAAGTTCATGAGAAACTTGTGAACCACCCCGAGTTATACCCGGGGCAGCCCCCTTTGCTGTTCCAGCTTGAACGGGAAGATGGACAATCCCAGAAAAATCTGGCCGAACAACTTCAGCGCAGTCCCGCAACGGTAACCGTGATGCTCAAGCGTATGGAATCATCCGGTTATGTGAGACGTGAAGCAGACCCGAAAGATATGCGCAGTTTGCGGGTATACCTGACGGATCAAGGGCGCTCTGCGCTACAAGAATTGAGAGAAGTGATTCAGGAGTTGGAACAGCAAGCCCAGAAAGATTTTACACCGGAAGAATCCGAGATCATGTCTGAACTTGCACAGCGTATGCTTCAAAACCTGCGTGAAGCTTGAGGTAATACAGACTTGCGATTGAAGCAGCTAAAGGTATTATGAAATTGATTCACTTATGCTATGAAGATTGAGGTGATTCCCTATTGTGGACGTTAAAACGATTCTTGACCCCGTATAAGTCGGCGGCAATCGTCGCCCCGCTGCTCATGGTACTTGAGGTTACCATGGACCTGCTCCAGCCCAAGCTGATGTCCAGCATCGTGGATGATGGTGTACTTGCAGGGAATCTGCCCCATATCATAACTACAGGTCTGATCATGCTACTTGTTGCGTTAATCGGCTGGGTTGGCGGCGCAGGCTGTACACTCTATTCAAGTAAAGCTGCCGTTGGATACGGCACAGATCTGCGACAAGAACTGTTTGACCATATTCAAACCTTCTCCTTCCGCAATCTGGATACGTTTCAGGAAGGATCTCTGATCACTCGTCTGACCAGTGACATTACCCAGATGCAGACCTTTGTACAGATGCTGCTACGGATGTTTATCCGTTCACCAATGCTAATCATCGGTAGTATCATCATGGCGTTTACGATCAGTGTAAAGCTGGCTTTGATTCTTATTGCGACTGTACCGGTGCTGTTTATTATTTTATTTATTCTGATAAAAGCTTCCTATCCGCTGTTCGCCAGTGTGCAGAGCAAGCTTGATCAGGTCAACGCTGTGCTTCAGGAGAATCTTGCCGGCATTCGTGTCGTCAAGGCGTTTGCACGTGCGCGTCTGGAGAAAAAGCGGTTCAAACAATCCAATGAAGATTACACTACAACCGCCGTCAAAGCCTGGCGTATTGTCACACTGAATGCACCCGTACTCAGCCTGATGCTGAACGCTACCATTGTAGCGGTGCTGTGGTTTGGAGGTTTCCAGGTAGTGGGAGGCGATATTGCTGCCGGGGATCTGATTGCTTTTATCAACTATGTCACGGTTGTACTCTCGTCCCTCACGTCGATCGGCATGATGATGATGAGTTTCTCCCGCGCCAAAGTATCAGCTGCACGGATCAACGAGGTGTTACATACACAGCCGGATATTCAATCGGGAACCGACAACTCCGGGAATGTACAGTCACATCAGTCTAAACGTCAACAGTTCCCATACCAACCTTCTCCTCTTCCCTCCCACACAGGCGGTCAAGTGGAGTTCAGAGACGTATCTTTCCGTTATGACGGAGACCATGCACTCACTGACATTAACCTGAAGGCTCGCCCGGGTGAGAAAGTGGCCCTGATCGGTTCAACAGGTTCAGGCAAAACCTCGCTGGTGCAGCTGATTCCCCGTCTATACGATGCTTCGCAGGGTGAAGTGCTCGTGAATGGAGTGAACGTTCGCCACTGGGATCTTCAGGATCTTCGCAGCCGTGTGTCCATTGTGCTACAGGAATCCATCCTGTTCAGCGGCAGCATCCGGGATAACATTTGTTTCGGCCGGCCCGGTGCAACGGATGCTGAATTGCGTGCTGCGGCACAAGCTGCGGCAGCGGATGATTTTATTATGAAACTGAAAGATGGGTATGACACGGAGCTGGGTCAACGCGGGGTCAATCTGTCCGGTGGACAGAAACAGCGGATATCCATTGCACGCGCCCTGCTTATGCGACCAGAAGTACTGATTCTGGATGATAGCACCAGTGCCGTGGATCTGCGTACGGAAGCGAGCATTCAGAAGGCTTTGCAATCCTTGATGAAAGACAGCACGACCTTTTTGATTGCACAGCGGATCTCCTCCGTGAAGGATGCAGACTGTATATATGTCATTGATGAAGGACAGATCGTTGCCAGAGGCACACATGATGACCTTATGGCTCATTCATCACACTATCAAGCCATCTATTATTCGCAGCAACGGAAGGAGGATGTTCAATTTGGCTAAACCTGCATCTTCCTCCATACAACAAACGGTCGTGCCTCCCATCGGAAGACCCGGACCAGCGGGAAGAGGACCTGTTCCCAAAGTCAGAGCCAAAAATGCTCGCCATGCCCTGATCCGGGTATGGTCGTACATGGGACGTCATCGCAAAGGAGTCATTGCTGCATTAGTGCTGACGGCTCTTGGAACACTGCTTAATCTGGCAGGACCTTACCTTCTCGGCCGTGCCGTTAACGAACATATCGTGCCCAAAGTAACAGCGGGTTTGCTGAAGGAATGTCTCCTCTTGCTGAGTGTTTATGTCCTTGGCTCACTCCTGATGTGGGCTCAATCCTATGTCATGATTGGTGTGTCCCAACTGACCGTTAAGGATCTGCGACATGCGTTGTTCTCCCGACTACAAGAGCTGCCTGTCAGCTTTTTTGATAAAAATCAAAGCGGGGATCTGATGAGCCGGGCGACCAATGACATCGATAACGTATCTACAACGCTGAACCAAAGCGTAACCCAATTGATGTCCAGCGCCATTTTGCTAGTTGGCTCCTTGTCGATCATGTTTGCACTGGATGTTCGGCTTACCCTGCTCAGTCTGGTGACTGTACCGTTGATTACCATCGCCACTCGCCTGATCGCGTCAAGAACACGTAAACACTTCACAGCCCAGCAGAAATTGCTTGGTGAGCTTAATGGGTATGCTCAGGAAACCATTGCTGGACAAAAAGTCGTAGCGGCTTATAACCGTCAGGATCAGGCACATCAACATTTTGAGAATTTGAACGAGAAACTGCGCACATCCAGCACACAGGCCCAGACCGTTTCGGGTTTGGTTGGACCTACGATGAACGTGATGAACAATATCGGGTTTGCCATACTCGCTTCTGTAGGTGGATGGATGGCTTATCATGAAATGACGTCCATCGGACTGATCGTCAGCTTTCTCGCTTACTCCCGCCAGATTGAGCGGCCGCTCAACGATCTGGCCAATCAGTACAATCTGATTCAGGCTGCAATCGCAGGTGCTGAACGTGTGTTCCACATCATGGATACGCCTGGCGAATACGTGGAGGAACAGAAGAAACAACTGGACCAGATTCAAGGCAAAGTGGTATTTGATGACGTCTCTTTCGGATACAGTGCGGAGCGAGACATTCTTAAGAAAGTTAGTTTTACTGCAAAACCTGGTGAGATGATTGCACTTGTTGGACCCACCGGCGCAGGCAAAACGACCATTATCAACCTGTTGCCCCGTTTCTACGAGATTACAGGCGGGCGGATTACCATCGATGGATGTGACATCACGGAACTGGAGAAGGATCAATTACGGCGGCAACTCGGCATTGTACTTCAGGATGCCTACCTGTTCTCGGGTACCATTCGTGACAATCTCGCCTACGGCAAGCCGGACGCAACCGATGAACAGATCAGACAAGCGGCTGAGCTGGCGAATGCACATTCGTTCATCCGCAAACTGTCACAGGGCTACGATACGCCCATCATTTCCGGAGGAAGCAATCTGAGTCAGGGACAGCGACAGCTGTTGACCATTGCCCGAGCAATTCTGGCGGATCCGGCTATTCTTATTCTGGATGAAGCAACAAGCAGCATCGATACGCGTACGGAGATGCAGATTCAAGAAGCGATGCGCACTTTAATGAAAGACCGTACCAGCTTTGTCATCGCCCACAGACTGAGCACGATTCGTGAAGCCGATCAGATTCTCGTCATTGATGATGGACAGATCGCTGAACGGGGCAACCATGATGAGTTGATGAAGCAACAAGGATTCTACTATCAGTTACATCAGGGACAGCTCAATAAGTCGAACTAAAGCGACTCTGCAAACTTACTCCATGCCGAAGCGGACCTTAGCGCGTATGGAGCAAGTAATTACGCTGTATCCTGAATGTGGGAGAACATGTCCTTCGCGTGCGAACAAGCGATCAATATGCCACAAAAGTGGATTTAATCTATTCCAAATGAAAAGCTCCACTCCGTGCCGGGCGGGCTTGAGGACATCGTCCAGCTCGCGGTTGGAACAGAGCAAGAGCGTAAACTAACGAATCTGAGGCGCCTTATTCAAGCTTTTGAAGCTCCCTC
The DNA here is from genome assembly GCF_047302515.1 of Paenibacillus amylolyticus. Taxonomy (GTDB): domain Bacteria; phylum Bacillota; class Bacilli; order Paenibacillales; family Paenibacillaceae; genus Paenibacillus; species Paenibacillus amylolyticus_G. Next base: position 4,679,829 of record NZ_CP168019.1, read on the forward strand.
AGAAATCTAAAGAACCTGAGACACGTTATATCCAAATAAACAGCCATTTTCAGCGTTTTTTCATGGGATGTTGGGAAATAACGTGTCTGAAGTTTCTTACAAATTAAAGTAAGGACTTGAAGGCCAAATAAGACGTCCTATGTTCCTTAGAAAATCGACTACCCATTCGCCAGGATCAACCGGCTTGAACTTCAGACTTTTATATGCTGACCTCCATCATCATATCGCTTACTTGAATTTGCAGACACACTTATAGCTAAAATGATCTGAACCAATGTAGTCTCCACACATCAACTTATTAATCGAAATATTAAACGCCGCACGGGGTTCTTCTGGACCCATGCGGCGTTTTTATGTTTTTGTCTAATGACTACTTAATTGCTATCTCTAGGTAAGTTATATGATTTACGTCTCCATGGGCAGATGAAGCGTGAAGGTGGAACCAACCCCCATTTCGCTATGGACGGTAATTTTACCATTGTGATCCTGAACGATTTTCTGGCAGAGTGCAAGTCCAAGTCCCGTACCTTCTTCTTTGGTTGTATAAAATGGATTAAAGATGGTGGATAGCGAATTTTCCGGAATGCCGCTTCCTGTATCTGTAATTGAAATGAGTACTGCGTCTCCGTCCTGCAACAAATCCATATGAACCTCACCAGGGTCTGTCATTGCTTCAAAAGCGTTACGAATCAGATTGATCAATACCTGCACAATTTTATCTCGATCCATGATGATCACAACTGGCTCATTAGTCATTTCAAGCGTAATTTGATGCCCTCGGGATGCCGCATCTGACTCGGTCAAAGACATCACGCGTTCAAGGCAGTGACCCAAATGTTCAGGCTTCATGTGATTCGCATGTGGTTTGGAAAACTGCAAAAATTCAGCCGTCAGATCGGTTACTCTTGTCACCTCACCCATAATCACTTCATACCATGGCGCGATATTAAAGGCTTGTCCACGGGAAAGCTGCAAGAATCCCCGAATTGCGGTAAGCGGGTTACGAATTTCGTGTGCCATACCTGCGGCCAGTTCACCTACAGCCCTTAGCCTTTCGGAACGAAATACTTCTTCTTCATTTTTCAGCCATTTGCTGCGCTGTTGTTGAAGCAGCCTATCCTCGGCTACCGTCATAAAGTGCTGCAACGAATCCGACATTTCCGGGTACAGGGAGATGCTGTAGCTTACCTGGAGTCCTTGAAGCTGCACGGATAGTAGTGACGACATTCGTTCTTCCACATCCTGTATCTCTGGCAAAACGACCGCAAATCGGTCTCCTGCATACCGGGATATGCCATAGGCCTCGGTGAAATGATTGCTGATCATCTGCCCTGTACCTGTGATTACCGTACACCAAGGGTCTTCTGAATCTTTTTTAAAGCCGCTAAAGTTATTGACGTTCAAAAGGACAAGCAAAAAAGACCGTTGCTCTTCTACTGTCTTATGTAACATCTCCATGTAACCTTCGTAATTCAACAGTCCGGTAAGCGGATCATGCAGGGTCAGGAACCGATTTTTTTCCCGAAGCCTGCGCTTCTCGACCTCACTGTTGATTAAGGTATGGTACAAAAAAATGATAACAACCGAGGTTAACAGGTCAAATAACGAAACCAGCAAAGCATATGTATCTACAGGCACATACGAAAGCCGAATCAACGTATATTGCAGCATAAGCAGCAACGAAATCGGCAAGGTCTGCGCCAACCTTGGTTTGTCCTGGATCATTGAAATAATGAGCATATAATATAGCATGTTGCACCAGTTCAGTTCACTGAAATAGTGGAATATCCCGAGAAAAATCCACTGAAATTTTCGCAGCACAGGATATCGTCTCTCCCCATAAATACTTGCTACCAATAATATCGCCGAGAGTGACATTATTGCCATATGAGGGGTAAGCCTGAGAACATAAGAGGACAGAATGACAAGCAGACAACCTAGCGGGAATATCACCATTTTCATCGTGTAACTAAGCAAACAGCCTCGCCCCCTTTGACATAAAACTCACATCAAACAACTTATGTACATGTATTATATCGATTATGATTAGCTGATGTTGTCGATTAGTGGAGGATCGTCAAATTCGCACGAATGTATAAATTATGAAGGCAATAGGACATATGATGTGATTGTAATCAACAAAAGTGAAACAATTCCTCTTCACATAGATCATTATCGTGGTACAATACATTAATGGATTAATTTAGGAAAAATTCTTAGTTATGGAGGATGTCACATGACAACACAACGAAAACCACTGGGCCTCGGAACACTCTCTCTACTCGTACTATTGATGGGTCTCGTCTTTAACTTCCAATGGGGCAAAGCAAATTTTATGATCAGTCATTATCTTTTTAACTTAATAAACATACCGATTTATAGCAACGGAACTCAAGGACTTCACATTCCTTTTGTAGTAGCAGCCCTCTTCTGGATTCCAGCCTTCTTGATCGCCAAAAAAAATCGTTCACATTATGGCACAAGTGTATCTTATAACGTCGCCGGATTCATGTTGCTCTTATGCATCATTGGACCAGTTATCCCCATTATCGATTGGATGGTCAATGGTTAAACTATTAAAGCCAGCTCTCTATATCCCGAGGGCTGGCTTCTTTGTTGCTTTGCTGCTTTGCTGCTTTGCTGCTTTACCATATAAGATGAATGGAATTTTTATACCATAACGTAGAGTGCAGAACCAATCTGAAGAAGCGATAGCGTTCGCCTAAAGCTTTCTAGGAGAAAGCTACATCGGAAGCACACGCTTATCAACGGATTTTCCCCTATTAATATAGGGAATCAAGAAAATCAGGGGATAAGGGCGATCGGTGGATGGTACTGCACTCGGAGTACAACGTTGTAACCTTTTCACGTTAATCTTATTTTTTCGCCATATACTTACGGATGTCAAAAGCCACCGCAGCAACAATGATCAATCCTTTGATAATCAACTGCCAGTATGGACTTACACCGATAAACGTTAGACCATAGTTGATGACCCCGAAGATCAGCACACCCGCCATAACCCCAGGTACCGTTCCAATACCTCCTGCCGTTGATACGCCGCCTACCACACATGCGGCAATCGCATCTAACTCATACATGTTACCGTAATTGTTTGTTGCTCCACCTGTGCGTGCTGCCTCAAGCACACCACCCAGACCATACAGTGCACCCGCAATGGCATACAGGGCAACCAGGTTGCGAGCCACATGAATCCCGGATACATGCGCCGCCTGAATGTTGCCACCGATCGCGTACATGTTTTTGCCGAGACGTGTTTTGTTAAAGATCACCCAGCAGATTAATGCCACCGCAATAGCAATGAGGACAATATACGGGATGGAATAACCTCCGCCCAGATCAATGTATCCAGAGCCAATGACAGTGAAGTCCTCTCTTAATCCTCCGATCGGCTGTGACTGGTTGGGTTCCGTATCAAAATAAATGGAGTTCAGTCCATACACGGCAACCATTGTACCCAGTGTTGCGATAAAAGGAGGCACATGTAATTTGGCGACAATGAGTCCATTTACCAATCCCACGAATAGACCCGCGGTAATCCCGACAAGGATCGGCAGCCCCACCCATAAGTGGGGCAGATCGGGGAAGAAGCGGTTTGCATACTCATCAATTTGCAGCATCGATGCTGATACAACAGCCGTAAGACCAACCACCCGTCCAGCGGACAGATCAACCCCGCCCGTGACAAGGATAAAGGCTGCACCGAGCGCAATAATGGCCCGTGTGGAGGACTGCTGCAAGATGTCCCGCAGTGTGGAGAAGGCCAGAAAATTCGGATCGGCAATCGCAATACCAATAATGAGCAGGATCAGTACGATAAAGATGGCGCGCTGTGTTACATATTGTTTTACTTGATTGATCATCTGTGTGTTCATCTGTTTCCCTCCTGACTAAGCCATCCGCTGCTGCGCGGCCAGCCTCATAATATCCTGCTCGGTTGCCTCGGCTCCGTCCACGATTCCAGTGAGACGCCCTTCGCTCATCACCATAATGCGATCCGACATACCCAGAAGCTCAGGCATCTCTGAACTAATCATGATAATGCTTTTGCCCTGACGAGCCAGTTCCGTAATAATGGTGTAAATCTCAAACTTGGCCCCTACATCGATTCCACGTGTCGGTTCATCCAGCAGCAGAATCTCCGGGTCGGTCAATAACCAACGGGCCAGCAGAACTTTCTGCTGATTGCCGCCAGACAGGTTTCGAATCAGCGTGTTAACTGAAGGCGTTTTGGTTCTGAACTTCTGCGTCTGCTCCCGTGCCACTTCGCGGCCCTTTTTCTCGTCCAGTAAGCCCACGCGATTTCGGTAGCGCCCCAGACTGGCAATGATCGTGTTCTCATACACCGACAACACCGGGAAGATTCCTGTGACTCTTCGTTCTTCGGTGAGCAACGCGATGTTATGACGCTTCGCTGCTGCGGGAGAGTTAATCTTCACCTTGCGCCCATGAATCGAAATCGTACCTGAAGCGAGTCCGCGCAGTCCAAACAAGGACTCAATCAGTTCTGTCCGCTGTGCTCCAACCAGGCCGCCAATGCCAAGCACTTCACCTTTTCGCAGCTCAAAGGATACATCACGAAATGATTTAGACTGGCTTGATGTCAGACCCTCGGCTTTTAATATCACTTCACCGGGTACGTTCGTCCGTTCCGGGAAACGTTCGTCCAGATCACGGCCAACCATACGCGTAATGATCAGATCTGTCGTTAGATCCGCAGCATCCCATGTCCCGACAACGAAACCATCACGCATGATCGTCACTTCATCCGAGATGGTCAGGATCTCCTCCATCTTGTGTGAAATGTAGATAATGGATACGCCGCGACTGCGCAGTTCATTAATAATGGTGAAGAGTTGATCCACTTCCTTGCCTGTCAGGGAAGAAGTTGGCTCATCCATGACGATGACTTTGGATTGAAAAGAGACCGCCTTGGCAATTTCCATGGATTGAATCTTGGAGACAGACAGTGTTCCCGCCTGAGCCTTCGGATCAATATCCAGGTTCAAGTCCTTGAACAGGGCCAGCGTATCGGTATACATCCGTTTCTCGTCCACCAGTATTCCCCTCATCGGAAAACGACCCAGCCATATATTCTCCATCACCGGACGATGCGGGACCGGATTCAGCTCCTGATGAATCATGGATATGCCTTGCTGAAGGGCCGCTTTGGAATTCGGAATATCCACGTCCTTTCCTTCGATGCGTATCGTTCCTTCATCTGGACGATACATGCCGAACAGACATTTCATAAGTGTGGATTTCCCCGCTCCATTCTCTCCCATCAAAGCGTGAACCGTCCCCGGCTTCACTTTCAAATTGACCTGACTTAGTGCCTGCACACCCGGAAATGCTTTGGAAACTCCATTCATCTCCAGCAAGTAAGGTGACTCCATCTTGGTTCCTCCCTTCCATATGACCGGCAAAAAAGGGACGCTACCCGAATGTCGGACGTCCCTGTCTCGTGCTGTTATTGGGCGTCGGCGATGTTGTCTTTTGTAATCTTTTTGTATGCAATCCAGACGTATTTACCATCTGTAATGTCGTATTTGGTATTTTCCTTTGTTGGTGTCTCACCTTTAGCAAGAACGGAAGCCAGTGCCACCGTAGCTGCACCCTGATTCTTGGCATCATTAAGCACCGTGCCCAGCATCGTGCCATCCTGGAGAGCCTGAATGGCTGGAGCTGTTGCATCTACACCTACAACCGGCATGGATTTGCCATCCTTGAAGTATCCGGCTGCTTTCAATGCCTCAATGGCTCCCAAGGCCATGTCATCATTGTTTGCGAGAACGGCTTCAATCTTGTCACCATGGGAAGCCAGGAACGCCTGCATTTTCTCCTGACCTTTCACCCGATCCCACATCGCTGTGTCTTCCGCCAGCGCTTCCACTTCGATACCGGCATCCTGGATCGCCTGAACCGAATATTTGGTCCGAAGCTCTGCATCCTGGTGACCCGGTTCCCCTTTCAGCATGACGTATTGCAGTTTGCCATCGCCGTTTTTGTCCGCTTCCGGATGTGCTTTCCAGTAATCCACAATTAGCTGCCCAGAGATCGTACCCGACTCCTCCGCTTTGGCTCCTACGTAGTACACTTTATCCCACTTGTTCATATCTTCAGCTACTGGCTCACGGTTGAGGAACACCACTGGAATATTCGCTGCCTTGGCCTTGTCAATGATGACACCTGCCGCCGTGCGGTCCACCGGGTTCACAGCCATTGCATTATATTTCTTGGATACAAACAGATCCACTTTCTCATTCTGGGTTGGCTGTGCATTCTGGCTATCCACGATATCCAGGGTCGCAATACCTTCCGCTGCTGCGGTCATCGCATTACGTACACCCGTCATGAATGTATCATCGAATTTGTAGATGGCAACACCAATCTTGGGCGTTTCCGTACCGGCTGCTGTCTGGCCTCCTGTATCTGTTCCCGTACTTCCACCTGCACTGTCTCCGCCGCTGCTACACCCCGCCGCCACAACCATACATGCCGTAATCAACAGTGTCATCCATGTTTTCTTCATATCCTAATGACCTCCCCCAAGTTCATTCGGCTTCACCGATGTCTTTATTATGAAAGGGTTTACATTAAATTCGAATACAATATCTTCACCTGTTCTATCGAAATCTTCCTCAAGTTAACAAACACCTTAATTTTTATTCAGCATTCGTTCCGGCACTCGTTCTAGCATTGGTTCATTGTACAAAAGGAAACAACAGCTTCTGGTTATCCATCCAGAACATATTGTCTGTACTAACCAGCTTGGTCTCAAGTAACACTCTAGCTTGCACCTGTTGATTGTTCAGCCGCGCAACGGCTTGATTCAATCCCAGATAACCTGCACTGTATCCATTCTGGACGATGAGATGATCAAAGACCCCTTCTTGCAATTGCTCCAGTTGCTGTTGTTCACTGCCAAACCCAACAATCCTTATCTTGTCCGCAGATTTTCGTCGATTCAGTTCATCAGCTGCTCCCAGAGAAGCAGGTTCCTGAAGAGTAATGAAGCCATCCACCTCCTGCTGGTCCAGCAATTGCTTCGCAGTCTGCCAACATCCATCCCGTGTATTACATATCGATTTGGGTTCCACTTGAATATTAGGATACTGTACCAAGGCTTCCATAACTCCCTGCTCTCTCTGAATAAGACCAGAATTAAGAGGATCGGGGCCCAATAAGGCCACATGCCCTTTCCCTTCCAGAAGCTCCGCCATAGCCTGGCCGGCCTGTCTTCCCGCCTCAACATTATCCATCGAGATGAAACTGGTGATGCCTTTCACGGGAAATTCATCGTTAAGCACAATGACAGGAACAATGGTTCCATTGGAATTTGTTGTCTGTGCCTCCTGAATGATGTCACTAAGTGCCTTCTCACTTAGGGGATCAACCAATAGAGCTGATGCCCCCTGCTTCAGAGCCGAGGCGGCGGCCTTAACTTGAGCCTGCTCTCGCGCACTGCGAGACAACGTTTGGCTGTTGATATTTGCCTGTTTGACCTGCATCTGACTTCCAGCAGAGTCCAGAATGGCAGGCGTGTACACATCACCATCGGAAGGGTATGCTTCCACGGTAATCAGTTCGGCTCCGTTCTCTTTGGCAGCCGCTTCAGCACCAAGCCGGATGGCTTCCGCAAGTTCCCCTGTCCCAGCTGGCGTAATCAGCGCGATACGTGGTGGTACTGCCGTAGCATCGGGACTCGATAAGCCACAGGCGCTGCATATAAGCAGACAGCAGCTTGCAGCTGTCAGGGTTACTAACCGACGTTTCCGGATTCCAGGGAAACTCGCAGCAACCTTTTTCCAAAACGTACGAATGTATGACCCTACAACTCTGTGGCTGTGGATATCACTCCTATTCTCCTTATTGTCTGTCATCAGGCTCGCCCTCCTTCTGCTGCGATTGAATGGGGATCCGAATCCAGACCGTGGTGCCTTCTTCCAATTCACTTGCAAATTCAAGTCCGTAACCCTCCCCATAATAGAGCCGGATTCGGTCATGGACGTTGCGTACCGCTACGCCGGAGCCTGCACCGCTTTTGATCACAGGACGACCACTTAATAATCCCGACATCTGTTCTTCCGTCATGCCGACCCCATTATCTGTAATGCGAAACACCAGCTTGTTGTCCTCACGATAAACATCGATCTCAATACATCCTTCGTCCATGTGGTACTCGATGCCATGAACAATGGCGTTTTCAATCAGGGGTTGAAGCACCAGCTTTAATGTAAGGCAATCCAGAAGCGTCTCATCGGCTTTAATCGTAAAGTTGAATTTGCGCTTGAACCTCATCTGCTGAATCGTCAAATAATGCTGCGCATGCTCCAGCTCTTCCCTGATCGTAATGATCGTTTTACCTTGACTAAGGCTGATACGGAACAGGCTCGAAAGAGACGTGATCATCGTAATCACTTCTTCATTGCGGCTCATGCCTACCATGCGGACTACGGAATTCAGGGTGTTGTATAAAAAATGTGGATTGATCTGAGCCTGTAAAGCCTCCAGCTCCAGACGCCGCTTCTGTTCTTGTTCATGGATGATCTCATCCATCAAGGTGCGAATTTTATTGACCATCAGGTTGAAGCGACGGGATAGTCGTTCCACCTCCAGCGGCCCTTCAATAGGCAACTCCACGTTGAAATCCCCGCGCTCCACCGCCTTCATCTTACGTTCCATTCGCCGGATCGGACGCGTCAGACTGGAGGAAAGAAACAGGGATACGAGAATGACCAGTACCAGAACAACGACCAGTACACGAATGAGATATCCATTGACCTCCTGACGCGTTGTCATAATCTCATCCAGATAAGCAACACCGACGATTTTCCACCCGATATTGGCAACGGACTTCACGGTATTCAGCCTTTTCTGTCCATCTGCTTCATCTTCGTAACTGCCGGAAGCCACCAAAGCCTGTTCGATATTCTCGCTTTTGAGTCCCATATACATCAATTGTTGCTGCGGATGGTACACGATATTGCCCGCACTCTCATCGATAATATACACGTATCCTCGTTGCCCCAGACTGACCCGACGGCTCAGTTCATCCATCTGTTTGAAATTGATATCGACCAGCAGGATAACCTGCCGATCCTGACCATTTTTCCGTATCGTTATGCCTTTGCTCATGGATACGACCCATTTATATGGGCCTGTGTACATGTTCTGAATATGAGGTAACGAGAAACTCAGGTGATCCGGCACACGAAGCGCAGACTGAAACCACCCTTGCTGTGTCACATGGGCGCTGGTTTTTAATTCGGCTGTAGGTCGGTTCTTGAGCAATTTCCCCGTGGAATCAAGCAGAGTAATCGAGATGATATCTTCACGACTGCTGAGCAGTGTGTCGAGCTGTTTGTCCACCAGATCCCCTTCCCATGTCCCGTCACGCAGCATGTGTTCCTCAATGGCACGGTACAGATGCGACATACTGCGGACGTAATCCTCCAGGTTATAACTGACCTGATCCACAATCTGTCTCGTCGTCAGTTCCGCACTTCGCTCGGCAGCCTGTGTGAACTTATCGTGTAGAAGCATCGCCATGATAGTCAGCACCAGAACGATGAAGACAGAGAAGGACCATGTAATAATAAACCGGATACTGCTGACCCTGGACGAACGCAGACGAGAGCGTAATTGAAATCCCATAGACTTCACCCATCTGGACAGGAACTTCATCGGATCGAACCTTCACTTGCTGCCTGAGAAGCCTGTTTACGATATTCTTTGGGCGAGACGCCAATATGTTTTTTGAAACAAAAACTGAAGTAATTCGGTTCGGCAAAGCCAACCTGCTCCGCAATCTGAAACGACTTCAGCTCTGTCGAGCGAAGCAGTTCACGGGCTGCCTCCATTCGGATCTGCATCAGGTACTGCAGGAAGGTAAGTTGTACTTCTTTTTTGAAAATGCCACAAAAATAACCGGAGCTGATATGCAAATGCCCGCACACCTTCTGAATGGACAGGTCCGGGTCGGCATAATGCTCTTTGGTGAAAACTAACGCCTGCTCGACAATATCCTTGTATACATGCTGGCGTCCGCTCGCAATGCGATGTTGCACGAGTAGACAGACCTCCTGTACCTTCTTCTGTGCCTCAGTGAGTCCCGGCAGTCGGAACAAATCCGTATACAACTGGAACCCTGCACCAAAGATGTCTTCCATCGCTTCTCCTGATGCCTGTGCTGCCTTCCATACTGTTGTTAATACTTCAATTAAATAGAGCTGAATATCACTTCGCCCGTGTTCCACAGTAATTTCCCGGAAAATGATCGCCAGTGCTTCCTCCAGCTCTGCTTGTGTACCTGCCTTCAGGCATCGTGTCAGCGTCTGTTGCTTCAATTCATCGAACCGCAGCTTGCCCGCCGTCTGTCGCTCTACGTCCGCAATGTATATGATTGAATCCGTCCCGGGCACAAGCCGATAATCCAACGCCAGCAGGGCATCTTCATAGGCATGATTCACATCCGCGAGTGTATCCACAATCTGACCCGATCCCACCGTAGCCGGGATACGTAAATAGTGGTTGATGCTGCGCATCACATTTTCCAATGCCTTCTGTTGCCGCTTCGCTCCATCTGTACCGCCCGTGCGATCCACATAGAGCAGGACAATCGTCTCCTGATGCATAAAGGCATGACCAGCCCCATGCTCCGCCCAGACTTCTGCCGCAATGTTAAGTGCAGCAAAGCGTTTCAGTTCAGCATCCTCAGATTGACGCAAGGAACCTCCGGGAACAAATATCTCAGACTGATCCGCTGCCTCGGATGTTGTTTTGTTATGTCGCTGTGAAGGCTCGCTGAATACTCCCTCAGACTTCTCCTTCTGTACATCTCCATCCATATGCAGTGTCAATACGGACACACCATAACGTTCTCCTGTCAGATCCAATCCGCATTGTTTTGCTTTACTATGAATATATGTCGAGGATTTCTGTCGATGGAGCAAGGTCGCCATCAGATCTGCCTGTAATAAAGGCAAACTGGTATGATAGTGTTCACGCAGTTGCTGTACATCTTCACGCTCAGCCACTTCAGACGCCATCTGGGCGCGCAGTCTTGTGAGCAGTTCGGTGAGATGTCCTGCTGAGAACGGCTTCAGCAGATATTCATCCACACTTAACGAGATGGCTTGCCTCGCATAATCAAATTCATCATACCCAGTCAAAATGACCACCTTCACGAGTGGATTACGCTTCCTCAATCTTTGTGCGAGTTCCAGACCATTCATGAATGGCATGCTGATATCCGTCATCACAATGTCCGGCTCTACCCGCTCCGCCATCTCCAATGCTTCCCGCCCATTCTCAGCCAAACCGACTATCCGCAGATCGAGCGCTTCCCAATCGACCTCTACAACAAGTCCTTCACGCACATCTTCTTCATCATCCACCAGCAGTACCCGGTACACGTTTGGATTCCTCCCTTTTGATGACGGCCTTATGCCCTATCAACGAATATATATGTAACATTGTGAATCCATTTGATTTCTTATTGCTCACCGAATTGAAGCAAAATGCAAAGGCTCATGTTGATCTGTTCCAAGGTTGCCATCATAATATACAATATTATCAGGGATATGTAATCGCTTTCTTCATTAGAGGTAAGGCAACCCTGTCGGGCAGTGCCTAAGTGAGATGTGAAGGATCGTATATGAATGCTAAAGGTAGGTTAAAGTAATACAAACACGGAAAATTTCGAAGTACTTCTAATAAGAGGTGTTTTCATTCTGACTATAATTCAGACTTCATTCTTGTTCTTTACGATGATTCGTACTTAATGCTTTAAAATAAATCATTGTTGTATCTGGGTTGGTGTGTCCCATTATCTCGGCCAAACGGTGCAGTGGCGTATGCTCAGCCATGGCGTAGCCAAAACGATGACGCAGGTCGTGTGAACTCAGTCCTTCCAGCCCTGCTGTTATCATTACTTTTTTAATCAGGTGGCGCAATGCTCTCTCCGTTAAACGATCGTTTGTCTTCTCTGAAGGAAAAAGGTACGCACGATCGGTAGCAAGATCAGATAAGTACTGATTCAACATGACAACACACTGTATATTCAAAGGGATCTTACGTTGCACGTTGCGTTTATCGGCTCTCACTGTCAGGTGACCGCTTCGTCTACCAAGTTCGATATCATGAGGCTTGAGGTTGCATACCTCCATCGTTCGCAAGCCTGTGTGAAACATAAGGGTCAGGATGGTCTGATCACGAAGGGAATTACCATACTCCACTGCCGCGAGGAATGCCTGCTCTTCTTCCAATGTCATTCGGCGTGGACTTACTTTGTCTTCCGGAATGAATTTTAATGGTTTGGAAGGGTCATGACTGAGCCTGGATTCCAAGACAGCCCATTTGAAAAAACGCTTCAGCGTAATCAACCTCCGGTTAATGGTGGCTGGTTTCAATAACATAACTTTGTGAGCATCTTCACGATAACTGACTAAAGTGGATGTATCCACATCTTCAATTCGCGGTGAGAACTCTTCGCTGAGCATGGTGCTTTCCTTGTACCATTCGATAAAGTGTTTCAGATCACTTGTATATTCCTTCACGGTTTTGGGATGCAATTCTCCCTCATTAGCAAGCATATGTATGAATTCCTCTATCGTCGCTTCCCGCTGCACCGAAATCCCTGATGACTGATTCATTAGAAAATACCTCCAAATCTTGACTTATATTAGCGGACATGGTATTATCATATTAATCGATACATTAGCGGACATCAAGTTCGTGGTTTAAATGCACCAGGTGAGTGTCAATTTTAATTTATACTCGTCATAATGATCGGCTAAAAACTTATTTTTTGGAGGAATCACATGCAAACAGGTACAGTGAAATGGTTCAACGCGGATAAAGGATTCGGCTTTATCGAAACTGAAGAAGGAACAGATGTATTCGTTCATTTCAGTGCAATTCAAGGTGAAGGTTACAAATCTTTGGACGAAGGTCAACGCGTTCAATTTGAAGTAACTCAAGGTAACCGTGGACCACAAGCTGAGAACGTTACTAAACTTTAATTATATGAAAGCTGCCTTATTAATAAGGCAGCTTTTTATTTACACATATGTTGCACAGTAAAGAAAAGATTTCACATCCCAAGAATGAAAGCGAGGTATTCCCCATGGATAAAGAACAATTGATCACAGAAGTAGCTAAGGCTGGCGGTTTCTCCAAGAAGAATGCTGAAAAAGCTGTAACCGTTGTACTGGACTCGATTCTCGAAGCTCTCAAAGAAGGCAAAGAAGTTCAACTGGTCGGATTCGGGAAATTTGAAGTGCAGAAGCGCGAGGCAAGAACGGGAAGAAGCCGGAAAACAGGCAAAGAAATTCAACTACCTGCAGGTAAAGTTCCTGTATTCACAGCAGGCTTAAGCATGAAAGAAGCTTTAAATTAAACAACGCAACAACTTATTGAAAAGAGGTTTTTATTCAAACACACAATGATAATATGGATTTAAATGTCGTGTTTACTACCGTTGATGATATCATTAACTTTTATTCAGGCAAACAGACAAACTCGGATCATACAGAAAATCACACTCATTTGAAGCCCCCATCAACAAAGTCTGATTGTACCCTACGACCACCCACCCGTTAAATTAACATTTCATCTTGGACAACAAGAGGCCCTGATCCGCTCAAAACGGTCCAGGGCCTGATTTGCTTGGAAGCCGGCTCCATCAGGAACCAGCTTTTTTTGTCTTTTAAGCACAATGCACATCCATCCTATTTGCTGTTCAGAAGTTCGCGCAAGATCTGTAGATCATATGTAGAGACAAGACGTTCCAAATGCGTATCCAGCCATTCCTCATCCTGATCCCACCACTTCAATTCCAGCAGCAGTGCAATCGTCTCTTCGTCAAAACGCTTTTTAACAGTCTTGGCTGGGTTACCACCAACAATCGTATAGGGTTCAATGTCCTTAACAACGGTTGAATTGGAGGCAACAATTGCCCCGTCTCCAATCGTGATACCAGGCATGATCGTTACATTTTGTCCAAGCCATACATCGCTCCCCAGTACCGTGTCACCCTTATATGGAAGTTGTTCCAGTGTAGGTGTCACACGCTCCCATCCTCCACCAAAAATGTTGAACGGATACGTGGTCATACCCTCCATCCGATGATTCGCACCATTCATAATGAATGTCACACCTTCCGCAATTGCACAGAAATTCCCAATGACTAGGCGATCACCAATAAAGTCATAATGATGCTGTATCCGGTCATAGAATTGCTCTGGCGGATTTGTATTATCGCTATAGTACGTATAATCACCGATGTCCACGTTGGAACGCGGCGGCAGGTTTTGAATGTAACATACCGTACGGATATTCTCATTCGGGAAAAGTTTTGTTTTATCAGGGGCCATATTGTAGTCCCTCCTTTTCCCTATTGTAACAGATATTAAATCTTAAACGGACTAAGTGAGGTCTGCAGCTCTGTCGACACATCAGACAAAATAGCCGCAGATGCCTTGATCTGCTCTACCGACTTGAGCTGTTCATGGACAGAGTCGGCAGCCTGTTGTGAATTGGTACTAGCAGTTTGCGCATGGCGAGCGATCTCATGCACAGAAGCCACAATCTGTTCCACGCCTGCGGACATCTCTTCACTTGTCCCAGCCATGTCCTCAATCTCTGTAGCAATACGCAGGTTTGTATCCCGGATCAGGCTGAAGTTTTGCTCCGTTTCCCGGGTCAATCGCAGTCCTTCCTGTACTTCGTCCTTCACTCTCGACATGGCCGATAGCGATTGCTGCATATCTTGTTCCATGGCTTCGACCAGTTCTTCAATACGATCTGAAGAGTCTCCAGCTTGTTCGGCCAGTTTACGAACCTCGGTAGATACGACGGCAAATCCTCTGCCATGCTCCCCTGCTCTTGCTGCTTCAATGGATGCATTGAGGGCAAGCAGATTCGTTTGATTTGCAATCTCATGAATGGCGGAAACCATCTGGCTAATCTTTGCCGACTTCCCTTCCAGCATACGAATGACTTCATCCGTTGTTGTAACGGAAGATTCAATGGTAGACATCTGCTGAACGGTAAGTTGCACCGCTTCACCTCCGGTTTCAGCCTGTTTGCGTGAATACAAAGCAGAGTCCGAGATGCTGGAGGCGTTGTCCGCCATGCGTTGTACGGCTATCGCCACTTCTTCCATGGCCTGCAGATTATCTTCCGTACTAATTGTCTGACTCTCGGCTCCTTGTGCGACTTGTTCAACGGAGGATGCAATCTGCGCCGATTCTTTGGACGTTTGGTCCGCAATCTTCAGTAGCAGCCCAGTCGAATGCTCTGCTTTCTCCGCAGCTTGAAGTCCTCCTTGAATGATGACCTGGAGATTACTTCTCATCTCATTGTATCCCATGCCCAGCATGCCAATCTCGTCTTGGACGTTGTCCACAACTGGCTGTGTGAAATCGCCCGTACCCGCACGTTTAATCGCTACGGATACCCGTTCGATTCTTACTCTCACCCTGCGAACGTACAGCAGGATCAGGGTAATTGCGACTAACATTGCAAGCAGGAATACGATCAGGAATGTCTTGAGGAACGAGGAGATAATCACATCAATTAACGATTGAGAAGCGCCAACATAGAAAATTCCGATAATCTCTCCGGATGCGTTCTTGATTGGTTCATAGGCCGTCTGATATTTCTGACCCACAACCACGGCTTCACCGAAGTATTTTTCCCCTTGCTGCAAAACGGTCTGGGCGACCTCGTCCGATACCTTCGTGCCGACAGCACGCTTTCCGTCCACCATGACATTTGTTGCAACACGTTCGTCACCTCGGAAGATCGTCACCGTGTCCCCAGACGCTTGTCCAATCTCATCCACCAGTTCAAAGTTGCCTTCCAGCGCGGTATCTCCCTTGAATAATTGTCCGTCCTTAATGGCCCAATCTCCTGGATGCTTATATGTAATGATACTATTCGCCATCTCCAGATCTCGCTTCGCTTTCTCTGTAGCAAATGTCGTAATCCCCTGTCTCATCTCCAGGATTACACTTACCGCCACGGCTGAGGAGAAGACGATAAATATACTGATAACGATCAAACTGATTTTGGTACCGATGCTCATGCTTCGCATGTGTGTGAGCCACCCTTTTCCCTATGTAATTGTGGGGATATTCAAGCCGATTTCGATTCCGTTTCGAATATCACTATAGTCTTATCGGTAGGAGTGTTCACAATATTTATAATATTTCAGTGACTTTTATCACAGTAATCAAAATTAAAAATCAAAGTTTTTCCGCTTTCTCCGTAATTATGTGAGAATGATCTGCTGTCTGGAAATTTAAACAATCTAGAAAGAGAAATTGGATATGTCAATATTCATGTATAAGTAAGCACAAAAAATATATCACTTAATTATGTTGCCAACCACATATTTAAGTGATATATTTATGTTGCCGACAACACAATTAAGAAAGTTGAGGTACATGATGACAACCAAAGATGATTTCAAAAAAAATGATAATCTTCAAGAATTAAATAATGAGGAATTCAGTGCAGTAGCGAACTATCCCATCAGTTTTAGCATTTTTGCTCTGGCACGCTCTCACAAGGGTCTTGCTGCGCAGTTGATTCGGGATACCGGGCTTTTTCCCGGTCAAGAGATTATGCTGATGCAGTTATATGCCCAAGACCATCAATCCCAAAATTCTCTCGGTCGCACACTTCGCCTGGACCATTCAACTGTAGCCAAGTCTGTTCGCCGCCTGGAAGATGCCGGTCTCGTTACTCGGAGTCGGTCCAAAACCGATGGACGGGTGACCATTGTATCCCTGACAGAAGCCGGACGCGCACTGGAGGATCAAGTGAATAACGCTTGGCGCCAAGTGGAGCAGATCACCACAGCTGGCCTCTCCGATGAAGAGAAGAACTTGCTTTTATCTCTTTCACAGAAAATTGCTGCACAGATTGATTCATCTCTATCCTAAATTTCCTTAACGAATGGAGCATGTACACAATGCATACATCTAAAATGAAAGCTATTCAAATTCATCAATACGGAGGATCCGATACATTACAGTTCGAACAGGAAGTCCATAAGCCCCAGCCAGCTGCCGGCGAAGTTCTGGTACGCATTCAGTATGCTGGAGCCATTCCACTGGACTGGAAGATTCGTAACGGCTGGTTGCAGGACGTGTTTGTCAAAGAGCTGCCTTATACACCCGGAACGGCCATGTCAGGCATCGTTGAGTCCGTGGGAGAAGGTGTCGATACCTTCAAGCCGGGAGATCGCGTTTTTGGTAATGTGAACGGAAGTTATGCCGAGTATGGTATGGCTCCTGCTCAGGATTTGGTGCATATGCCAGACGACCTGAGTTTTGAGGATGCTGCGACCATTAAAGGCGGAGCTGAAGCTGCATGGAAAGCACTGTTCACCGAAGGTGAGTTGGAAGCCGGGCAAACCGTTCTGATCCACGCTGCTGCGGGCGGTGTCGGACAATTCGCGGTGCAGCTGGCAAAATGGAAAGGCGCTCATGTTATTGCTACCGCGTCTGGTGCCAATGTTGATTTTGTTGCTTCATTGGGTGCTGATCAAGTGATTGATTACAAGACAGCCTTGTTTGAAGAACTGGTAAGCAATGTCGATCTGGTTGTTGAAGCTGTTGGTGGAGAGATCGAAGATCGCTCATGGAGTGTTCTGAAACCTGGGGGTAAACTGGTATCGTTAACTCAACTGCCTTCTGCCGAAAAAGCAGCGCAGTATGGCGTTACAGCCAAGTTTAATTCCAAATTCCCGACATCAGAGGATCTGTACACAATCGCTCAGCTAATCGCTAACGGTTCCCTCCGTTCACAGATTGATTCCATCTTCCCTTTAAGTGAAGCGAATCAAGCGCATGCCAAAAGTGAGGCCAGACATGGACGAGGTCGGATTTTGCTGGATGTTCGCTCCGTCTAACCTGAAAAGCAGAACAAAAAGGGATTCGATCTGACCACCGAATCCCTTTTCTTATTCTCCATACAACAACGTTGATCTGCAGGAGATATTTCTTATTTGGATGTAAGGCTTACTTGTGCAGCGGTTTGATCCCAGTCCACGGTAAGTCCCAGTCCTTCTGAGATGAAGCGTACAGGCACAAGTGTGCGACTGTTTTGAATGATCGCTGGTGCATCAATTTCGAGTGTCTCCCCATTTACGGTTGCGGTGCTGCTCCCGATCTTGAGCACAAGGGTCTGATCATTCAGAACAGCTGTTACCGACTTCGCCGTTTTGTCCCAAGTCACTTCTGCACCCATTGCTTCAAGGATTGCGTTCACAGGCACCATCACTCGGCCATTTTGCTGCAGTGGGTCCTGATCCGGGAATGTGATCGATTTACCATCGAGTGTTACGGTAATGGTTTTGTCGTTTGTTCCGGATGAGGTATTCGAACCTGTCTCTTCCGAAGTCTCAGGCAAAGGCGTTACTTCACGTCCAAGCTGCTCTTGCAGATTCGCAAGACGGTTCAGTGCAAATGTCGTCAGTGATCCGGCTGCCATGGAGCCCATGCCTCCGCCGCCAAAGTTACCACCAGGGCGTGTCTGCGTATTATCTGTACCCGTTGTTGCATCTGTTGTACCGTTTCCAGTTGCAGCACCCGACTGAGTTGGAGGTGTTGTTCCATCTGGAGGTGTCATTCCTTCGAAACCTTCAGGCGGCGTCATACCTTCCATGCCTTCAGGTGGGGTCATGCCTTCAAATCCTGCTGGTGGTGTACCGCCCCCCATACCACCTGCCGCGTCTGCATTGGCAGAATAAGCGATGTTGGATTCAAACTGTTCTGTCGTATAAAACTTCGTTGGATCTGCTTCCACATAAGGACGAATCTCATCGGCAAGGCCAGTAATACGATCCTGAATGCCTTCCATATAGTCTGTCAGTTCATTGACGTAGCTCAAATATTTTTCCTTATACTCCGGCACAGCAAGCAGGTTGTTAATCATCGGTACATTTTCCATGTTAATGCCTAGTACCGGCTCGTTCACAGATACGTTTGTTGCGTTCGTGTTGGTCGTGGTTGATCCGGTTGTTGTGCCACGTCCACCTCCACCCGAGTACCCGTTGAAGGACATGTTGAAGTCCCAAGGAACAACGGTGAACTTGCCAGAGGCATCACTGTAAAGCATGTAGTTGTGTCCTTTGTCACCGTTGTAACTGTCATAGTTGCCAAAAACCATGTTGCCTGCAATATATTGAAGTGCCGAATTTACGTCCAGTACACTTTCAATATCACCTTTTTCACCTTCTGGCATCTCGTTCAGCGTTTGGATGAAGGTTTTGAGTTTGGCTTTATCCTTATCCGTACCCAAGTCTTTGGTGATTGTACTGTAGTCACTGCCCTCTTCATATTGAAGATAACTCTTCTCATCCGTATCATAGAGGACGCCTTCTTCGTAATCCTCACCGTAGTTGCGCTCCAGATAGCTATCATCCACCGCTTCAACGCCAGTATAGAAACCAACCAGCTCGCCGTTAACGTACAAATTAACATAGTTCGTCATTGGTACATCCATGCCAATGCTGCGCAGTGCTTCATAGTGAAGAACTTCACGCATGTACGACGGATCGGCGTAGTTATTGTTTAGTACCATTTTATCCAGTCCAAGCAGCGTTTGTGTTTTGTCGTATTTATCAAACTTCAGTCTGAAACTGTAACGGTCCGAATCTTCCATTGATGCTACGGCTTTCAGGGTCAGATTGCCCTTGGTGGAAAAACCGACATTGTCCAGCTTGTTGCCGTCCACTTCCACACTAACATTCTTATAATCCTTATCCAGCGGACTTTCGAGCATGCTCTTCCAGTCTGCATCATCAATCGTCACACTCACATTAATGACGTTATCCGTCTGGAACAACGATTCATAAGCTTGCGTCACGCCTGCACTCGTGGTTGTCGCTGTGTTCTCTGCGGCAAATGCCGCATTCGGACTTCCGATCAGCCCAAAAGATGACGTTACCATGGTCAGGGATAATGCCGTTACTGCAACTTTTCGTAATAAAATATTCAAATGATGAATCCTCCTTCTTGGTTTCTCGGTAAGCAACTGGGGCTTATGTAATCATGGTAGGGGACGAACCTTTAGTGAATCTTAAATAAATGATTCATAACAAAAAGTAGCCCATCAGGCTACATAAGTTGAACTATAAATGTTACACCTTATCACTCCGATTGCAGTATGGTGTAAAATTGAGCTTCAACTTATATAGACGCCTGCCAGGCTACTTGTTCTGATTCTTTATAACTCGGTAACGGTCACACCTGCTGCTTTGTAATAATCCTCATTCACATTGTTTAGAATGTTGGCCTTCATTAGAATGCCTACTCCGGCAAAGAGGCCGATTCCGTTTGTATTCCCTTCAATAAGGTTATTTTCAATCCACACGTTCTCAGGGTCCCCTTCGCCGACATTGCCTGCTCCGGCATCACCTTTGTCGCGCTCAAGCCTCACACCCCAGTAACCGCTCGCCGTATTGTTACGAATTACATTGCCGCGAATCACCGTGCCCGGTCCGTTCAACACTTTGATCCCTGCTGCCTCTGCAATCACTGTAGTATTCTCGATGAGATTATCCTCAATTAGGGTATCGGGGGTACCCATGGTTACCGAAATACCGATTCGACTGTTGGTAATTGTGTTGTCATGAATGTAGTTCCCTTTGCCAGACTTGCTGTGGTTGCTTGGCGCCGAACCCCCGGTATTGCCGAGCCCAATCCCTGCGCCTGTCAATACGTCCATAATGACATTGCCGGAGATTTCATTCAAATACTCCAGTTCACCATGAAGGTCGATGGCGTCCAACTTTGTTCCGTTAAACGTATTGCCACGTAACACATTATTATGAGCTACAAACTGAATCAGTGCTCCATGTCTGAGATAAGGACCTTCAAATGTACTGTCCTCAACCACGTTCCATAATGTATCATTGTCAAATCCGAGCCGATCGGTCTTGGCCGTTCCCTGAATCGAAATGCCATAACCTGAACCTCCAGGGCCCAGATCTGTTGCATTGCGGAAGGTTGCATGCTTCACAACAACATCGCGGCTGTGCTCAATGCGGATTGCCATTCGTTTGAACTTCTCCACAATTACGCCGTCAATCGTAATGTCATACGATGGTGCCTCGCCATAATTGGCGATATGGATCATGCTATCCGGCCCCCCTGCGGAGGGATTATTGGATTGATGATCGGTCGTGTAGCTGCCGGACCAGGCTGAAGTTATGGTCATGTTGGATACGAGAATGCTATGCTGAGCCGATGCTTTCAGAACGGCACTTCCCGTCACCTGATTCAGCGATGTCTTGAGCACAGTTCCTTCACGGCTCTCACCTCTCAGATTCACTCCGGATTTGAGCATCAGGTTGGTGCTGCCATCCGGCCAGGATAACAAATTGTACACTCCATCAGGCAAAAACACTTCATCCCCAACGTTGGCCTCGTCCATCGCAGCCTGTATAGCAGGGCGGTCATCACTCGTGTTGTCAGCAGGATCTGCTCCATAATCCCGTACATCAATTATACGTCCGGTCACGGCATGTGGAGCATGGACAGCATGTGGTGTGCCATCCGTTTCCGTTAGACCTGGGGCGATAAAGGGCATCGTCCCTTCAGGTGGATGGGGCACGATGTATGGAATTAGAGCCACAGGTGTCCCTCCCCCTGCAAAAGGAGCATACAGATGCACATCGCTCAGACTTGTGTAGATACTTCCATCGGAATTGCCACGTCCGGTGATTCGCACATAACGTGCAGAAGTGTCCGGGATATCAAACGCCTGCATTTCGGTTGTATCCCCACTACTTTCGCCATTAAATATCTGGGTCCACTGCTCACCGTCAACAGACGATTCCATCTCAAAAGATGTCTTTCGGATATCCCCTTTGTAAAAACCAATCCCAACATAACCCACTGGCTGTGCCTGCCCCAGATCAAATGTGATCCATTGCCCCTCTCCTGCAACAGACCAGCGTGTATAGCTGTTATTGTCGAGGGTATTGGTCGCCAGGTTGCCGTCGCTGCCACTTGCCGTGACGGAAGCCACAGGCAGGGACGATACCGGAACGCCAAGGGTTATCATTTCGGTTGATAAAGCACTGCTGATGTTGCCCGCTTCGTCAATCGCCCTCACTTGAAATGTATATGGTGTATCCGCTGCAAGTCCGCTGTCCCGGAATGACTGCTTACCTTGTTCGCTCAGCAGAACTCCATCCCGATAAATCCGGTAGGCAGATACAGCCGTATCGTCACTGGCAGCAGGCCATCTCAGTTCTGCAAAATCCGTTCCCCAGTTGCGAATCTCCAGCTCGGCTCCCTGCTCCCATTCGGGTAACTGCGTGTCACTGCCCTCTTCAATCAAAGCAATGACTGATAACTGTGGTCGCGGATTACTCGTTCCGTTGGCTTCCTTGGTATATACGTTTACAGAGACACTTGTTGCCCCCGCGTCCCCGAGCAAAAATGCCACTTGCCCAACATCTGCACGTTTCTTCACATAATCGGTTACATCCACTTCATAGACTGCCGGACTTCCATTCCGATCTGCCGTGACATGGAGTGTGCCCAGCAGCGAAGCTTCGCTCAGACTTTGGACGGGAGCATTCGACCAGGTTAATGATGATTCATTCCAGTCTGTAGCATCCACACCATACAGAGACAACTCTGTATCGGTATTCGATGTTCCTTTCTTGGCGGCAATCCGTAGTCGATACCGATCTCCTTCCGGCTCATTTCCGGTCATATCAAATTTGAGATATACATATTTCTTGGTTGATGAAGTGGAAGAAATACTTAGTAATCCGGTGCTGGAACCTGTAGCCTTATTGAAATTCAGGTCAGGCTTGCTGCTGTCAATCGCCGCATCGTCGCTTGGCAGTTTGCTGGCGATGACCTTCTCAATCAATGGTGTTTCTTCTTCCTCTTCTTCATCTCCATACGAAGTGTCTTCGGGATTACTTTTGAAAATAATTGGCTCCGTAACGATCCGGTTCTTCACATGTTCATCCAAGAAGGCCCATGCCTCCGCATTAGCATTCTCGGAAGCTGTACCTGTAAATCCATGGCCCTGACCGGGTACAATCTTCACATCCACCATCGGGACACCCGCAGATTGAAGCTGCTCTGCAAAAGTAACACTGTCCGTGTATGGAATGGTGGCGTCAGCATCCCCGTGGCGAATCCAGAACGGTGGATCATCCGGTGAAGCATACGTGCCCGGCATCGCAAGTCTGGCCTGTTCCGGTACATCCAATGCGCGATGACCGCCTAGCAGAGCCGTGACCGAGCTATAATTATTGGCAAATGTCGTCGTAAAATCAGCGGGTCCGTACCAGTCGGCAACCGCCTGCACTTTGTCCGAATACTCAGGCCATCCGCCAGAACCTTCGAGATTCGGTACCTCTACCGTGACTCCTGTATCAAGCACGACGGGATCACCAGCGACCAAGTCCCCCGTGGTCCCGAGTAATGCGGCCAGGTGACCGCCCGCAGATGATCCCCAGACGCCGATACGACTTGGGTCCAGATTGTACTGGGCGGCATGGGCCCGCAAATATCGGATAGCAAGTTTGACATCCTGAATCTGGGCAGGGAAAGGCGCCTCAGGCGTCAGCCGGTAGTCCAGAGATACACCGATGTAACCACGTTTGAGTACATAATTGCATATGGAGTTTAATGCCTGCTTCCGATCCCCGTGGTTCCACCCACCTCCGTGAATATAGATCATGACTGGCATCGGTTCAGCTGCCGCAGTCTCGGGAACAGCAATGGATGAATACATCGCCCGTCCACCAGCCATGCCAATCTCCACATCCTCGTATAAAGTCACTCCTTGCGGTGGTGTAAATTTAGTATTCTCCTCTCCAGGTGGCACTGGGGACGGGGCAGGCGTTATACCCGGAATGGCCTGACCGTAAATGGCAACATTGTCGATATACATGTTGGCCTGCATGACATCTCCTGTCCGAAATCGAATATTCACTGTACTGTTATTGTTCGCCTCCGCACCCAGCGTCCAGCTTTTTAAGGTATTGCCTTCCTTATTCTTTATGTCTGGATTTCCTGGGGGAAGTTGGAACGTCTCCAGCGTTGACCAGGAAATTCCACCATCCTTCGACCATTCAATAATCACGCTTCCGCTTATATAGGAGGAAGCTCTTGTGTAGTAGCTTAGCCGGATGTTTCCGTATCCGGTCAGATCAAGTGGCAACGCGAGTGCATCGGTTCCGTCTATCTTGATCATGTTGGGTTGGGATGGTGCGGTTGTTGAAGATGACGTTTTGGCCTTGCTCCCGCCCGCACCGTCCTGACGCCATGGTGCCTTTAATGCAATTCCGCCCGTAGAGCCAAAATTGTCGGGATCATCAAAGTTTTCCGCGTAAATCTCCAGTTCGGGCCCCTCGGGTTCCGGGATATTTTCTTCCTGTGCAGCATTGATAACAGAATGAGGAATATCGTCTTCCATCGCCCGGACTTCATGCACAGGAATGGCGATACCGGTAATGAGTATGAAAGATATGGCAACAAGTGCAGCCCGCTTCGTCCACGTTTTGAACAAGTCTTTCATTAGTATCCCTCCGTATTCACCTGACTTGCCACTCCAATGACAGAAAAACCTTCCGATCGCTGTGATCGTGTAAATGTATTGTTCAACTTATATCGTTAGCGACGCGGGGCTGACACTCCCTCACCCTTCTTAAATTTCTCCGTAGCTTCCTCGATGGCCTGATCGCCACCTTTGGATTTCCATTCCTCAACCACTTTTGGCCAATCGGAGATGGGCTCCTTACCATAAACCATCTTGATCATGTGCGTGAGCAATACTTGAGGAGGTGTATCCGAATTGGGAGCAATCTCGGGATTCTGCACAAAGGCCTCCAACCGCGGATCAAAGTTGATGCCATCCCGGCCTTCTTTGGCTAAAATCGTATCGTAAATATTCATCAGTTTCCTGCCTTCTTCTGTCAGCGATAACGAGCCTTTATTGTACGTTGTGTCCTGAACAAACCATAAGAAAGACTGACGGTAACGCTCTTCATCCACGCCAGCGGAATCCGTTGGAGCGGTGTACGAAATCACGCCATTATCCTCTGTGTAGGTTTCTCCTTCCGTGCCGTACGTGAAAAACTTCTCCGCTTCATCGGACACCATCCAGTTAAAAAAACGGATAATGGAAGCCGGATCAGCCGCATCCTTATTGATAAAGTAGGCACGTGTCACCGGACCGTACAGATAGTAACCACCTTTACCGTCCGGGCCAACAGGGGAAGGGATAATTTCGATTTTGGCATCGGGAACCGACGCTTTGATCTGCTTCTCCCATTGAATCAGTTCGTTGGCGTTCATGGACCACATGCCCGCCTTGCCGGAGAGAATCGTATTTTTGAATACCGTCGAATTGATGGTCGCAAACTCTTTGTTAATCAGCCCTTCTTCGTACATCGTCTTATAAACCGTCAGGGCTTGCTGCATATTCTCGTTATCCATGAACTTGGGTACAATCTGGTCGCCCTGCTGCTCCATCATGGACAGGAACTGCTGCACATCATAGGCACCAAAGAAGGTATCCGCATATTTGAAATCTTCACGCCCCATATATGGATTCTCCACACCAAGCTTTTTAAAGGCACGCAGCACTTCCAATGTTTCTTCCACCGTGGTGGGCACCGGCAATCCCGTTTGGTCCAGCAGATCCTTACGAATCCAGGTTGCCCGGCGGGATGGATTGGATAAATATTCGGGAATGGCATAGATCTGGCCGTCATGGGTGACCTGGTCCCAGGCTTCCTTCGGCACGGCTTTCAGCAAATCTTGCCCATACTGCTGCAACAGCTCATCCAGCGGCTGGAATACTCCGGCTTCAACCGAGCCGGCCATCTCCTTGCCGTTGACACCGCCATCACCCTGCACCACATCAGGAATATCGTTGGTGGCAAACATTTGGACCATTTTCTGCTCATATTCCTTATGAGGCACAAGCACGATTTTCAGATCACTATTGGTCAGCTCCTCCAGCTTTTTCACCCATTTATCCTGGTTGATGTCCGGTGACTTCTCCACATACGTATACGCCAACGTTCGCAGTGACATGGAGAACCTCGTCTTGCCGTCTCCCCCATTCTCACCAGATTCAGCCCCACTCCCCTTGCTGCATCCCGCCATGAAGGTTGCCGCCAGCAATAGCGCCATGCCTGTGACCATCCACTTTTTCATGCTACCCCTCTTTTCATCCTGATTTAGGTTTAGGTATCACTTATTGTGAAGCGCTTTCATAAAGATGATAAAACATCCCCACCGCCTGCAACAATGGGGATGTTTTAGATGAGATTGCGTTTTCTTTAGGTCAGCACTTACTAGTACGTCTTGGATACCTCGATCTTCTTTGTTACACCGTTGTCGGTAAAATAGAGATGGATACCGTGATCTTGGTCATCGATGAAATAGGGGACATACTTCGGCTCCTCGATCTTATATGGTACAAGCAGCGTAACAATTGTATGACTTGTGGCAGACCGCGTTTCCGCGCTCAGATGATAATGTCGGTCCAGCCCTTCGTACTCTGCCGGGTCCACCTCTGCAAATTGATCCGTCTGGCTAAGCGCCAGTTCACCGGAGGAAGCATAGACAAATGTCCCCTCAAGCCCCGCCTTAGTACCGTTCAGGCGGAAGCTCTGCCCTTTCAACTGTAGCGGGTGCAGCGCATGGAACAGCCATTGAATGCTGTCCGGTTTCTCCAGATCAATGTGGTCCACAATAACGAAGTAGGCGGATTGCAGAAAATGAATCTCCCGTACAACACGCTTCACATGAGGTACGGTGCTGGCATAAGCATCGGTCGCTACCGCGCGCACATAACCATCGCCATCCCGCCAATAGGCCTCTTCGATCTGACCGGTTGCAGCCATATTCAGCACCTTATTGTTCTCGGCATACTGACCTGCTCCGCCAATCAGCAGATTGTTTTTGGAGCGTGTCTGCCTGCGCCATTCCCGGTGAAAGGAGCTTCCGTGCGCGATATAATAGCCCGTATCCGCCGCGAGCGGCTCACCGAATGCATGCAGAGTAAAGCTGTTCTGATCCGCATGACTGTGGCTGATCGAGCCATAACGGCTTGACTTGAGAAGCAGCATGATATGCTCATCCGGATCATCCATCCGGTGATGCATGGCTACCCACCCCACATCACGGAACCACTTCAGCGGCTCGATGTCCACAGGCGACTCTTCCTCCACCTGCGGATAATCGTGGCGGTATACTAATTCGTCAAAGTTAAAGTCCCACCAACCGTAGTTATAAAAAGCACCCTCTGTCCCCGGATCAGATTGACGTACACGCTCAAAATACCACTGGTACGAGCGATTGCCTGTAACCCCAGCCAGTTGGCGCACAAGATAACCTGTTTTCAAGTTTACCGGGTCACCCAGCGTAGACTGGTCCCCAAAGCTGGCGCGCCGTGCATCAGGCGGGTAGACGTAGAATGGAAAATCCCCGGTACGCTGGAAGAATGGCCGACGGAAAAAGTCGATGCCCGCATAGTTTCGCAGCAAATTCATCGCTTCGGTCACATAGGCCATGCCTGTTGTCCAATACATCGGACCTTCGGCCCAACCTCCATCACTGCCTCCCCATGGGGAGTACAGACAGGCATAATAATCGATTGCATAATCCAGCCACTCTGCAGCCTGCTGCTCTTCATGCAACAAGGCCATACAGCAGGGCACAAGCACGGAGGATAATGAACGCACGGCATGGCTGTCATAGGGCACATGATGAATCTTCGAGCGAACCATCACATGCTGGGCTACCTGTTCTGTCCGCCGTAGCAAACTGCGCCTGACCACTTCCTGCTCTTCACTGTTCAACTCATCATGCAGCCAGTCATAACCCCAAGCGAGCGCAGCGGCAACCCGAAAGGCCGCCTCGTCATTATAATCGCGGGAGGTCGTTCCCTCCGTATCCCAAGCTGCCACATGCAACAGCCAGGTTTTCGCCGCATCAAGCAGCAGTTCGTCACGTAGCACCCGCCCCGCGATGCTGAGATGACGAATCGCATATAACGTTTCCTGACAGTCAATGTACATTTGCCTCCAAAGTGCGGCGACACGTTTGTTCTCCGGGTAAGGCTGCGGTTCACGAATGGGTTCACGGTTTGCCCATGGCTCCACGGAATTTGCCATAAACGCATCCCAGCCGCAATACGTGGAATCGGACGCAACACCATCCGCAAGTTCATTCAGCCCACGCTCACCAAGCCACAGCCGGGGGTGAGACATGTCTGTGGAATCGTATCGCTGCGCCCGGGAAGGTAGCGGTGTCTCGGGTAATCCCACTGGCACAGTGAACCGCCGCACCTCACTCCAAGCCGACATTTCTCCTTGCTTCCCTTGCGAGGCATGCCCTTCGGCTTCACTCCCTTGCTTCCCCTGTGAGACATGCGCTTCGTATTCGCTCCCTTGCTGCTGCACTGGGTGATCTACAAGCAGCGCATATCGCCAATAATAATCCCCAGGTTTAAACACCCGGTCTGGCGTGAAAAAGTTATACGGAATCGGCGCAAAGGTCATCGTCTCTTCTTCCTGAAAAGAAGGGCTCGCCGACACTTGCAGCAGATAGGCATTCTCATCCTCCTGCTGTGCCGCCATCCAGGTAAACCTTGGCGGATTCTCTGCCAGAACGGTATGCTCGTCAGGCGCATAGTCCACATGGAACGGCCCGCTGATGGGTTGGTACAAGGACTTTTCTGCAAGTTTTCGCTTCACTTCCATCGTTTTTCCCCCTCCTTATCGCAATTGTTGTAACATCAACGCATATACATGCCGCCATTGATTTCAAGCGTCTCTCCGGTTATAAAAGAACCCAGGTCGGAACACAGGTACAACGCCGCTCCAGCGACATCATCGGGAGTTCCTTCCCGTCCAAGCGGAATGCTGTTTACCGCAGAAGACCGACCTTCTGCCGAGGTGAACGTAGCATGGAAAGCCGTCTGTCCGATGAAGCCGGGGGAGAGCGCATTCACCGTAATCCCGCCAGAGGCAAGCTCTTTGGCAAGCCCTTTGGTTAACGCCATGACAGCCGCCTTGGATGCTGCGTAAATCGCTGCACCCGGCCCGCCCCCATTATGGGCCGCTACGGAGGTCAGATTGATAATTCGTCCGCCACCAGCCGCCTTCATGCCAGGAATGACTGCTTTGGAGACAAAGACGGTGCTCTTCAGATTGACATCCATAATCCGGCTGTACAGCTCCTCACTCATCGTTTCAATGGGGCTTCGCTCCACCAGATGTCCCGCGTTGTTAACCAACAGGTCAATTGGACCGCCGAAACGGAGTGTAATATCTTCAACCATCGCTCTGATCGCATCCGTATCCGTCACATCTGCCTGAAATGCCGCCGCTTCACCACCAGCATCCCGGATTGCAGTCACGACTTCCTCCGCCCGCTCCATATTGTGCAGACCATTCACAGCGACCTTCGCCCCGCAACGAGCTAACGCTCCAGCAATAGCAGCACCAATCCCTCCACTGGAACCTGTTACCAATGCGATTTTGTTCTGTAAATTGATATTCATGTTCTATCTTCCTCCTTGTTATTAGTTTCAATTAAATTCGCTTGCTGTGCTGGTCCGCAGGAAGGGCCATCGTAATGGTCGTTCCCATACCTTCCTCACTCTCCATCATCAAGCCGTATGTTTCTCCAAATACGAGCTGAATCCGGCGATGTACATTCATAAGTCCGATGCCACCACGATGATAAACATCATCGGTGTCTTCACCTGCCAGACGGTTCAGTTCCAGACGGCGACGCAGCTTCTCCAGACGTGCATTGCTCATGCCCATACCATTATCCTGAACGATGACAAGAAATCGATCATCCAGACGTCGAGCATCGATGCGGATAAAATGACCCGGTTCCATGCCCCGTGGAAACGCATGTTGCAGCACATTTTCCACCAGAGGCTGGAGGGTGAGACGAACCATTTTTTCCAACAACAGATCCGGTGCAATGATGACCTCAACTTCAAGCTCCCGATCCATGCGATGTTTCATGATGGAAAGGTAGGCCAGCACATGCTTCAGCTCATTGGCAACCGTAATTTCCTCCAGATTGGTCTGAATGGAATAACGGAGCATATGAGCCATCGATTCCACCATCTGCGTAATTTCTTCGGAATCCTGTACGACGGCATAACATTTGATCGTCTCCAATGTGTTGTAGAGAAAATGCGGATTGATCTGCAACTGGAGCGCCTGAAATTCCGCACGGTGTCGTTCCAACGCTTCCTGCTGTAGCTCAATTTCCGACTTCTGGCGGCGCAACTCCGACTCATATACACTCTCAATCATGTCCGACAAACGGCTGACCATCAGATTATAGCTGCGAATCAGCACTCCGATCTCATCTCGCCTTTCCTTCATCTCCACCTTGTTCCAGATTCCCTTCTCCGTCTGTCTCATTCCGTTCATCAGCACACGAATGGGTTCTACTTGAGATGCTCCGATCCGGTAGGCCACCACAAGCGCAGCGAGCAAGGTACCTGCACCAACCCATAATGTAGCTGAGCGGATCGTTGCAATCGGCCTTTGAAGCTCCGACAGCGGCACGGAAGCAACAAAACGCCAGCCCGAATAGGCAGACAACTCCGATATAAACAGCCGCTTGGTACCATCCGTGTTCTGTTCCAGAGACCCTGCCTCCATGTGCATAAGCCTGTTCACAGTGCTAGACGACATCACGGTCTGCGCCTCTTCGTCCCCAGGAGTGTAGATAACATTTCCGTTCTGATCCATCACATACTGATAGCCCCCTTGACCGAGATCGAGTTCTCCCCAGATGTTGTCAAGTTCCAGCACATTCACTTCCATCGCCAGCACTCCATTTGGTGTATAGGAGGACACCCCCCTGATCCGGCGCGCAATCGTAATGACATTTGCATTCTGTCCACTGCGAATACTACGGGTGAGCAAAGTCGATTCGCCATTCGCAGGGGTTGCAGCGAGCAACTGCTTATACTGCTGTGCAGCATCGATATCGGGAATGCCCGCTGAATTCTGGTTGTCATCGATGACAACCCGTCCGTTCCCCCCGATAACATACAGGAACTTGATCTGTGGATATAACATAAAAACAGGCGGGAACACGTTCCTTTTAATCTGACGGCTATACTCGTAATAGGCATAACTATCCTCCGAATTCATATCGAGAAAGTGCTTCACACTTCCGTTCGAGAGAATGGAGTAGGTAGCACGATCATAATTTTGCAAATACAGATCGGTCTGGTACACCGTATTACGCATCGTTTGGGCGATGTTGTCCGCCAGCTGATCGTTCATCTCAGTTGAGGCATAGGTATAGGTAAACAAGCCAATGGCAGACAGGGACAACGTAATTACGATGGCAAAATGAAAGAACAGGCGGATCGACAGGCTGCGCTTCATCATTCAATGCCCAACTTACTGCGGTATTCAGACGGGGTCAGTCCGGTAATCTTCTTGAATGTCTTGGTAAAATGGGGATGATCCGCATACCCCACTTCGTAGGATATATCCGTAATCCGGTTGCCCGGCTGTTCCAGCATGCGTTTGGCCAGTTCCATTTTGCTGCGTATACGGTATTGGATAAAGGTCTGACCTGTCGTCTGCTTGAACAGCTGGCTGAAGTAGGACGGGTTAAGGCCCAGCTTGGCGGCAATCTCGTCCAGTGACACTTCGCGGCGCAAATGCTTCTCCAAGTAAGCCTTTGCTTCTTCCACCGGATGCTTGCGCTTGCCACTGCGTTTTTCCTTGATCCTATTCATCAACGTCTGGATTTCGTTGCCCAGAGCCTCGAAGCACTCCTTAGAGGAAGCGCTTACAATTATCTTACTGGACGTACTCATCGTTCCGTTGCCACGGGCGTTCATGCGGGCCACAATCAATTCCAGCAATTCCTGAAAAAGCTCCGCTGTCTGCTCAGGCATCAGGGCATATGCCGGATAACGATTCGACCATGCTGCGAGCAGCTCCGTCACATCGGATTGCCTTAACTCCCATATAGCCTCTTCCAGACGCATGGCCCAATCATTCAGCTCCCTCACGGGTACAAGGGATACCTTAGGTTTATCCTCTTCGGAGGCCAGCAATTTGAGCAGCAGTTCATGAAGCTCCTGTCGTCCCACTGGCTTGAGCAGATATCGCTTTACCCCATAATCCATACAGGCTCTTGCATATTCAAAGTCTGAATAACCGGAGACTACAATAATGCGCATCGTACTGCCTTGCTCGGATAAATGTCGGCACAACTCAATACCATCCATCGTTGGCATACGAATATCCGTGAACAGGATGTGTGGCCGAAAGTCTTTCACCACCTGAAGGGCCTCTTCCCCATGCGCCGCCTGCCGAATCTCACAATCAAACAATCCTGCTTGCTCTATCATCTTCGCCAGACCCAGCCGAATCATCGGTTCATCGTCCGTAATCAAGATTCTGAACATCGCCATTCCCCCGTTTCCGTCAGATCTGTATGCTGCTTGTAGTTAAGATTTGACGGAGCCGACCATGATTCCTTTTACAAAATGCTTTTGCAGGAAAGGGTATATGATAATGATTGGCAAGGTGGCGATGATGATGGTCGCCATTTTGATGCCTTCCGGCGATGTATGTGCAAGGGTGCTATAGACGGCAGAACCCGGATCGACGGAAATATCGTCACTCTCAAACAGCTTCTTGAGTGTGACCTGGATCGGCCACCAGGCTGGATCGTTCAGATAATAAAGCGCGGTGGAATACGCATTCCAGTGGCCCACCGCATAGAAAATGCCGAGTGATGCCATGGCCGGTTTGGACAATGGAATAACGATACGCCAGATGATGCCAAACTCCCCACAGCCATCGATGCGGGCGGCATCGATCAGTTCACCCGGTAGCTGTGAGAAGAACGAACGCATGACGAAAAAGTTAAAGGCGTTAATCGCTCCTGGCACAATCAGCACCAGTGGATTGTTGACCAGGTGTAACTCTTTCATCAGAATAAAGTTCGGAATGAGCGGTGCCGAGAATACAACGGTTATCAGGACAAACATAACGACCAGTGAACGCCCTTTGTACTCTGGACGGGACACGGGATAAGCCAGCGATGCCGTTGCGGCGAGATTGACCAGCGTACCCACTAACGTTACCCCAACCGATACTGCAAAGGCCCGCCAGAAGGCAGCATCGCCGAATACATATTCGTAATTGATCCAGGTAA
The DNA here is from genome assembly GCF_047302515.1 of Paenibacillus amylolyticus. Lineage (GTDB taxonomy): Bacteria > Bacillota > Bacilli > Paenibacillales > Paenibacillaceae > Paenibacillus > Paenibacillus amylolyticus_G. The sequence continues at coordinate 4,713,080 of NZ_CP168019.1, forward strand.
AAGCTACTGGCCAGAAGCTGACCTTTCCGCCCATGATCGCTTCCGAGCTGCTAAGTGACTGGGCCAGCACATTAATGAAAGGCAGAATCATCGTTAACGAGAGCAGCGTAAGAAAAACGAGATTTCCAATGCGAAATATACGGTAACGGACACTGGGGGTACGCATCCATCTCGCCTCCCTAATACAGGCTTTCGCCGGTTGTTTTTTTGCTAAAGAAGTTACCGAGTAGAATAAGCATCAAGCCCACGACCGACTTGAACAACCCGATAGCTGTTGTATAGCTGTATTGCTGTGAGAGAAGCCCGGCTTTGTAGATATACGTATCGAGAATCTCGCCAGACTCCAGATTGAGCGGATTCAGGAATACAAACACACGCTCAAAGCCCAGATCAAGGAACTTCCCGATGTGCAGCAGCAACAAAATCATAATCGTTGGCAGCAAGGATGGCAGAGTAATCGACCATATTTGCTTCAAACGTCCGGCTCCATCTACCTCAGCCGCCTCATACAGATCGGGATTGATGCCCGCAATGGCAGCCAGGAAAATAATCGTGCCGTACCCGGAGTCGCGCCAGATCCCGGAACCGATCAGAATGGAACGAATGTACGAGTCTTCTCCAAGGAAGTAGATCGGCTGCATGCCCAGAAATCCAAGTGCCTTGTTGACCAATCCGGCATCCATTGAGAAAATACCCATGAAAATCCCGCTAATGACGACCCAGGACAGAAAGTGAGGCATGTATACAATCGTTTGCAGCAAACGCTTAAACACAATCATCCGTACTTCATTCAGCAGAATCGCCAGTAAGATCGGTACCGGGAATGCAATCACCAGATCATATAATCCAAGCAGAAGTGTGTTATTGAGAATTCTTAAAAAATCATAATGGCTGAACATCTTCTGGAAATGCTCCAGACCTACCCAATCACTTCCGGTGATGCCTTTGAAAATGTTGTAGTTCTGAAAGGCAATCACTGAACCGAATAAAGGTACATATTTGAAAAGGAAAAAATACAGGATACCCGGTAAGGAGAGTAGGTATAGTATCCGGTATCGCCACAAATAACGACCCGCATCTCCGAGCCGAGCGCCCAGACCAGACGAGTGAAGTCCAGTTGCACCCCGGCTTGGTGGCACGATATCTGCCGGCTTCACGTCTTCTCCCCTCCCTGCTTCTGTGTTTGCGCGCTTCTCAAGTTATCAGGAACGTTCTCGTCCCATGGGATCTCATTGAATTCGATGGAAATGTAATCCGGCTCCCGGTCGATAATACGTGAGAGCTCGCGTGTGAATACCTCCACTATCTCCTGCTTTTGCTCATCCGTCCTGCCTTCATACAGCCTGATCGTAATTTCTGGCATCCGATTTAAGCTCCCTTCATCACGTGATGTAAACGCTTTAACAACTTCATCTTAGCGTTCCTGCGAAAGGGCAACAATGGACTGTCTTTTCATTCACTTGTGTTTTTTTTAGGTCAAGACAAGTAAGCCCAAAAAGCCCCCTTACGAATGGGGACCTCTGGGAACATAATATTTTTGGGATATATAGTAATTAATTTTATCTATCTCACTAGAACCTTGCATTAACAAACGTAATAATAAAGATCAAAAATGAAAAACACGCCCACAGAACCAGTACCTTAGAACCATTTTTGCTCTAAAAGCTAATATTAATATGACTTTATAACGATATAATCTACGAAGTAACTTACCTGGGGGTCCTATAAGTGAAGTAGAACTTGAAACAATGTAAAAAGCACACTGAAGCATGAGAGAATGTCACGTAACCACAGCAAAATCAGAATTATAGAAGTTGCACGATAACAATTTTCCACTAAATATTCATTAGATTACATAGCGTATAGCATCCCATCCAGGTATAGTGCATTTTCACAATCGTAGAAGGAGTGAACCATCTTGTTTAATAAGCTTCGCTGGAGTACCATGCCTTTCTTCATCAAAAATTTGGTGATTTCATTCGGCAGCATCATGTTGATCGGTGTAATCCTGATTACTGCCGCGTATCAATTGCAAAAAAATATCTTGGTTGAACAGTTGCACGACCAAGCTACCGTCATCACCCAGAAATGGTACGATGATCTCGACACTGCCAAAGTGGCAGAAGCGGCTAAGGAAAAAAGCTACTCCGGTCCTGTACAGCTGGAAATGAAAGCTTATCTCGATTCCATCCATGAATTCTATCCAAACATCGCGCAAGCGTACATTTTCGGTTCAGAACTTGAGGAAGGAAACGGAACGTCCATCATCGCGATTCCAACCAACCTGTTGGAGCCATTCGAGGAAGGTAATCTGCCCGCAGGTGCCATGTACCCGCTGCCTCAGAATAACGTCGTAGTGCTGGAACAGATGAAAAAGGACGGGAAGCCTGCCTTCAGTGATTTCTACACGGATGAGTACGGAACCTGGACTACTCTGATCTATCCGATTAATAACGCAGATGGCTCCATGTACGCTGCTCTTTACTTCGATGTAGATGCAAGTGCCGTTCCAAAAGGCCTGAACAAACTACTTACGTACGGTTTGATGTTCCTGATCGGTTTCCTGATCCTGTTCATGGTGTTGCAATTCATTTTGCTGAAAAGAACGTTGCTTCCGATCCGCAATCTGATGAAAGGGATCGAAGAAGTCAGCACGGGTAATCTGGACGTAACCATCGATACCGGGCGAGATGATCTGGGTGTCATCAACGAGAAGTTTAATGCGATGATCCATCGCTTCAATACAACCATCTATAAAGTACAGAATGCTTCACATCACCTCTCGGAATCTTCCAAACAACTACTGGGCATTTCCGAGAAAAATAATGTGAACATTCAATCCATCAGCACCAATATTCGAGAAATATCTACTGGACTGGTATCACAAGACAAAGCCACTGTGGAGAACGCACGCGCCATGACAGAGATGTCAACGGTAGTACAGACGATCGCCAGCAGCTCAGCCGATGTGGCAGATGAAGCACTCAGCATGGAGCAGCGCTCCAGCACAGGTAATGTGGTGATGCAACAAGTTATTGAACAGATGCGCCTGATCTCCGGTGCGGTGCAAAATACGTCAAACTCGATTCAGTCTTTGGAGAATAACTCGAACCAGATTAGCAACATTGTTAACGTGATTACGGAGATTGCTGGACAAACTAACTTGCTTGCACTTAACGCTTCAATCGAGGCAGCCCGCGCAGGTGAAGAAGGAAGAGGTTTTGCGGTGGTTGCAGGTGAGGTACGTAACCTGGCAGAGCAATCGCAGGAATCAGCGAAGCAAATTCGACAGTTAATTGAAGAAATTCAACGGGATATCATGCAGTCTTCCGAAGCGATGCAGTTGGGTTCCAAGGAAGTTACCAAAGGCTTGGAAGTTACCCAAGAGACTGGTGTATTCTTCGAGAATATTCTGACTGCTACGAATAAAGTGGCAAACCAGATTCAGGATATCTCCAGTTCTACTGAAGAGATCTCGGCAAGTACACAGGAAATGTCTGCCACGGCCGATGAACTGTCTGCCAATGTCAGCAAGGCAGCAAGCAGCAGTAAACAAATTGAGCAGTCAATTGATGAGCAGGAAGCCTCCATGGCAGCCATTGTGAGTGCCTCCGATGAGCTCTCGGTTGTATCCGAGCAACTGCAAGAACTGATCTCATTCTTTAAAGTACGTGCAGAATAGAATTAATAGGATATAGATAACAAGAATACGACACAGTAAAAAACCAAGGCTCATGAGTGACTGAACTCAAAGCCTTGGTTTTTTTGTTGATACCAGGGTAGGCTCTATACCTTCCCGGTATCATTTAACAGACAACGGTGTCATCAACTGATTGTTGAACCTCCAATGGCAAAAGCTAGTACAACTATCTGTGTTTTTATTACAGGAATTAGGAGCTCAGTTAGATACAAAATCCATTCTCGTCCTCTTACCAGAATTTCAATCACCTAACAACATTTAAAGTTGATTTGGCTTGTAATACTCGCATCCCAGCTTCGTAAAATCACTGTCCCATGTTACTACTGGCATGTTAATTGTTTTTGATTTTGCGCTAAGATAACAGTCCACAATGTCAACGTTACCTTTTTCAACAAACAGCCTTAACGCATCTTTCATGTAATCTTCTTCAAAGATGATGTTATCAATTTGCGATAGACTAAGCAGGGCATTTCCTACATCAACATTAGAATGCTTGTAATGTGATTTCAGTACCCAACATGTTTCAATAATTACTGGTGATGAAACAATTATCTGAAAATCCCCGCTATCTAGCATTTCAGAAACTTTTTCAAACTGCTCCTTATCGTCTTGAGTGAACAACCGTACTAGTATGTTTGTATCAGCCAAAAAATCCATTGCTATTCCCCTTTTTTGTAACTGTTCCCCACCCAGTCAATCGCTGACTTCCTAGCTTCCTGAAGATCATGTTCTTGACCTGTCTTTAAGATTCCTACAAGATCAGTTAACTTCTTCTGTTTCCTAACTTCTAATTTTGCTTCGCCATTTTGGATAATTACAATAATTTTGTCGCCTGTAGCTATACCTAGTTGTTTCCTTACCTCAACTGGAATTGTAACCTGTCCTTTCGAAGTTACCTTACCTGATTCATACATACTCATACACTACTACCTCCTACTCTATTACCTATATTATAATGTACTACTTTAATGTTCAAGTATTACTTTTTACGTTGGGTAATATACATTCCAAGTATAGTCAATTGGAATTGAATTTCTAATGCTGAGTAATTTCAGCGTCAATATGTAAGCCCAAAGCTGTTTTACATGTTCATGTGAATTATAAACTTCAACTTCCCAGTCATAAGTAGGTATTTGCCGTTCCAATGTACTTCTTTAATGTGAGTTATTTCCCATTAACATGGTCATTAATGACAATATTTCAATCCACGCACTCTATACAGAGTGCGACGTCAGACTATGAAAAGATACTAACCGAAATGAAAATTTCAATCCACGCACTCCATACAGAGTGCGACTATACACGACAGAATCAATGTGACCGTTATATACGATTTCAATCCACGCACTCCATACAGAGTGCGACTATCGTCCCGATCCACCTTATTGCGAGGGCGATAATTTCAATCCACGCACTCCATACAGAGTGCGACATGCGATAAATAAATACAAAATTAGCGATTGCTAATTTCAATCCACGCACTCCATACAGATTGCGACGCCAATGGGGCGCAGCATTCCAACAAAACGCAACGATTTCAATCCACGCACTCCATACAGAGTGCGACGCGATTCATACCTTGGATGTTTCATGACGACTCAATTTCAATCCACGCACTCCATACAGAGTGCGACAAGATGATTGTTAAGTCCATGCTGCGTAGATATCTATTTCAATCCACGCACTCCATACAGAGTGCGACTACTTCCGGATTACGGCAGCGATCTCCGCATTGGTATTTCAATCCACGCACTCCATACAGAGTGCGACGATATTTATATTTGCAACGAAATTTATGTTCATGAATTTCAATCCACGCACTCCATACAGAGTGCGACACCACCATGTAATACCTGGTCTAAAAATGGGATTATTTCAATCCACGCACTCCATACAGAGTGCGACGGGAACAAAGCTGAGCGAAGAATATGACGATGAAGATTTCAATCCACGCACTCCATACAGAGTGCGACCACTGCCGATCTGGCAGGGATAGAGAGGACTATTATTTCAATCCACGCACTCCATACAGAGTGCGACCATTTCCCACGTGAAGATGCGGCTAAGCCTGAACAATTTCAATCCACGCACTCCATACAGAGTGCGACGCACCACCTGTGTTATACCGTGAATCAGGTAACGGATTTCAATCCACGCACTCCATACAGAGTGCGACATCTGCTTATCAATCATCCGATCCGATTGGGCAATATTTCAATCCACGCACTCCATACAGAGTGCGACAGCGAAAAGTGACGTAATAACTATGCTTGAAGAATAACTATTAACGTATTTTCGATAGTTCTACTTCTTTAAAACCGTTATCACAAATTTCCGATCATAAATCATTGCCAAAAGGTCACAATAAAGACCTTTTCGACAAATTCCGAGGTGCGAATCCCCCAGGGAAATCATGTGAGCTTGGCATTCGCACCTGCTAAAGTATTAACGGATCACCCATATCATAGGAATCTTTGGCACCCACATGTTGAACTTTACTTTTGTAATTATCACCTAAGTTATAGAATCGGAGACTATCTGTATCCTTATCAATCAACTCTTCCAGTTCGAATCTTAATCGTCTAAACTGGGCAGCATCCAGTATACATTCAAACACCGAGTTCTGCACTCGCTGACCGTGATCCACACACTTTTTTGCCACTTTAGATAGTCTTCTTCGGCCTTCACTATCTATCGTGCTCACATCATACGTAATCAAAATAAGCAATCATCACACCTACTTCCACAGAAACGGAGGATACTCATCCAGATCCCCACGTATATATCTTGCCAGTAGTAACGCTTGAGTGTATGGTACAAGCCCCCAAGGTATTTTTTCATTCAAATACGGATGCATAATCTTTTCCTGTTTACGATCTTGCCACGCTTTTAGCACTTTCTTTCGTGTCTCATCATCCATAATCACTGCGAGATTTTCTTTCACATAAAAACCTTTATCGTTAACTACCTTCTTATTAATGAGAGAAAGTACAAATCGGTCTGCGTACACTCCTCGAAGTTCCTCCATCATATCCAGTGCAAGTGAAGCTCTGCCAGGACGATCCCGATGCAAAAAACCAACGTATGCATCAAGTCCGACAGATTCAAGTGCAGACTTCATATCATTAGCGAGTAAGGTATAAGCAAATGATAATAGTGCATTCACTTTATCCAGCGGAGGACGTCGGCTACGTCCATAAAAATAAAACGATTCCTTTTGCTGTAGAATCAGATCATCGAACACAGAGTTATATTGCACGGCAGCCGATCCTTCCAATCCGCGCAATATATCCAATTGCTCCACCTCGCGCAACAGCTTCATCGTTTCACCTAGCGACTCCGTAACCTTCTTGATTCGTTCCGTGTCGATACGTAGTGCATAATCCCGTGTGGCTCGTTCCAAAATCCACTTGTTGTTGTATAACTTGCCTGTAATCATATTACGAGCAACCCGCGCACTACGCACCTCATCGTCCGAGATACGATACTGTTCTTTGCGAAGAACCACATTTCCTCGATCCTCACCAATCACCCGTGCGAGGAATCGCCCCGTTCGTGTCATAAATGTCAGACTAACATTGCGTGACGCACAAGCCCCCATCAGTGCTGGACTTACTCCAGCATAGCCAAAGGTACAAACGGCCTCCAAATTATGTAGCGGATAGCGAGCAAGAATTTCTTCCTCCTGCTTCACCACAATGTTTTCCCCATCCAGTCCAAGGTATGTATCGGGTAATGTTACAAATAAGGTGTTCAGCAGCTTTTTCATTCATTCAACCTGCTTTCGATGTAACTTGAAACGGAGCGTTTGTTCAAGATATCAGGCACACATATATTGTTCAAAGAACAACTTAGGCAGTGTGGTCCTGCTTTGGCTTTGGGTGTATGGTTCCGTTCAAAATAATGTCTCATCTCTTGAATACTTGCCTTCACTCGTTCCCGATCTGCCGCAGTAATTATGACTTCAACCCTATGTTTGATCTCATCATAATAAAAATAGGCCTTGGGAATATCACATACGAGCATTTCTTCGAGACATATGACTTGTGCTACCAATTGGGAGTGATCCGAATCATTTCGTTTGGGCTTGCCGCGTTTGTATTCAACAGGATAAGGAAGGTATAACCCTTCCTCTCCCGCAAGTGGAACTCCAGATGGATCACGAATGAATTCAACCACATCACAGATGCCTGTGATCCCAAGTTCTCTCGATTGTACCGGAAGTGCACGAACCACTAGTTTATCGCCTCGTTTTTCACGAAGCGCTGGCTGATCTGCCTTTCGATGCAAATGATCTCCTTCAATGGTACGCACATTGTCTTCCCACTGCTGTTCGATATGAATTAATGCCCACTGCCTTCTGCAAAAGTTAAAATGCTGAATCCCCGAAAGCAGCAGATAATCCTCTTCGTTATAGTCCTTCATATTCTTGGACTGCCAAGCCTTCCAGCGGCACCACTGTATAATTATAATCATCGTAGGACTTTGCTTCTGCTACTCCTGGCTTCAATTCAATTTGCAGAGAACGATGTACTTTCGCAGATGAATACTGCCCCATTTTGGAGCTATGTTCCCACCAATATAACTGGTGAACCTCCATGCTACCATCAGGACGGGCCGAGGACGTATCATTCTCGAATAAGGTTCTCAGTGATTCACGAATTTTCTCCGCGTCTTCATATGTAAATCCGGTCTTCTCTGCCAGTTGCGTGTTGATACTTCCATAAAAAACATAAACTCCAAAATCTACGCGGTGTTTCATGCCCATCGTGTCTGAACCTTTTTTGTCTGGATCTTTAGCTGTTGTGACAGAGTTAACACTCTTCGTAATCTGCATGCTTGAGATGTCAATCCGATCCAAACTAACCGCTGTATGAATCGATACCGGACCCCGAATCCCCACAGATACATCTGTGCCGCTAAAAGCAAATACCTGTCCAAAGCTACGTACGTCAATCCAGGACTGACAAGCGGCTTCTGCATACATATCCTTATTTGCCTTTTTACCTTTGGCATGCTCTTGTACATTCTCATTGGCATCGACACGATCTTTAATGGAACGGTGAGCATCATTCCGTTTTTCATCGGATTGCACCAGAATGGACTCTCCCATATCCTGAAGGCGGTTACGAATTTTACGCTTTATACATACATCCGAGATTTCTCCTAAGCCATCGTAGTTCTGACGAGGACGGTTTCCATTCAATGGATCACCATTCGGGTTGGCATTACGAACAGACAGTACAACAGCAAAATCGATTTTGTGATCAAGTGTACTCATTTAGTTATCCCCTTGTTCGTTCAATTGGTTTTCATCGTCTTTATCAAGTGTAGCTGCGGCTTCTTTATCTTTCCTACTTGTATATAAATCGTTACGCTGACTGTAGAAGCCTAGTAAGTATAATCCCGTAAGTGGCTTGTCTGTAAAATCTTCCAACTGTAGTTTATCTCCAACTTCATCCAGCAACGAATTATAATATCTGGCACCCGTCCCCATCCGCGCTTGATAAGGTTGGAGATTAGATTGAATAATGCTCCAAGTTCTGCCTGGTCGTTGTGCAAAGGCGTTCATATATCGAATGGCATTTGTCGCTCGTTTTTCCTCTTTACCCAGAGCACTTCTCTCTAATACATCTGCAATGGCAAGCATTCTGCCAAATACGTAGCTACGATCCGTTGTTTCTGTATTCAGACTCACTCCATACCCCTCCTTCTTATTAACAAGTGCGCAAGTAATGCTCAGTGTTTTCTCCCACTCCCAATTTTCCATGCCTACCGGGTTGGATGTACGTTGGATAGAACTGCGAACGATATCCAGCGGAATGGGTCGCTCATCTATGATACATGGGAGCATTCGCTCCATTAATCCCTTAACTACCTTGTCACTGGCTCGTGGACCATAGGCTGCAAATGCAATGTCTTTGGTCGCAGGCGCCCCAACAAACGAGACGGGTTTGTCATTTTTATTTTTCCGATAACGATGTAACCAATAACAGCTCTCATGCCAAGCTAATATTCGATCCAAATACTCGTTCTGATCTAAACTCCGATAATACATAATCGACATTCGCCCTGGTGTGGCCGCATCCAGTGTCATCAAAGTCACTTCATGTTTAGAGTTATACTCCCCATCGTATCGGTAACCGCCAATCGCCTTCCTGATTTGCAAAGCAAACTCCTTATGAGTTGTGTCCCCGCCAGCAAATGCTTCCTCATCATCCTCATCCCACAAGCTAAATGCATCTTCTTGAGGTTCTGGCATATCCAGACTTGTGCTTCCCCACACCAGAAACACTTTGCCATCAATGGTGGTTCCTTGTCGATCAATAAGCCACTTCAGAGCGTTATGCCCTTTCTGTGAAGCTTCGTAGCTTACTACAGCTGCGTCACGACTGGTACGAAAACGCCCCCGATACGTAAATCCACTAGAGTCGTTAGCTGAGATCAACTTGGACTTATCCCCTGAGTGACGTATGCGAGAAGCATGTTTATCAGCAACTGGTAGGTAATCACCTGTCACGAAACAGATATCCTTGTCCTGCAAACTCATCTCGTAAAAATGGATAAAAGACTGCTGTACCGAAGCATCCCGCCATAATCTGGATTCGGGTTCTCCTGGAATATCTACAGCAAATCGAACAAATGCCCCACTCTGATCTGCTGCGATGACATTAAAAATTTTTGGTTTCTCGCCTTCCTGGTCACCTGGTCCTGCGGTCCACTTCTCCAGCAGCTTTCCTCGACTATCCGCATGAAGTATGCCTCTGTCGACTAGATCAGCAATCAGCGTGCCTTTACTAACATAGTGAAGTATGCTCTGTACTTTAGAGTGACTAAATGGAGATTCGCACCAAGCCTTCAGTTGGGTCAAATAATCCTGATACGGTGTTCCCTTGACCTCTCCGCAAAACTGAGTGTAATCTCCTGCAACATAGGATAACTTGTCAAAAAGCGGATACGGTACAGGGGCACTCGTTCGGCTTGCGGAAGCTTCGGTGCAAGGAATAATCGTACTGCCATCATTCTTTTCTACCACTTTGGCATTTACGATATCTCCTTTTCCATTCAGATGAACTTCAATATGGGCGGTCTGTGTTGTGTGCGAGATTGGAATCAGAGCGTATTCCTTGCCATTTTTCTTCATTTCAAATTGTCCGACAACCTTAGCGTGATCATCATACGTTCTGCTTAAATTGGCAAGCCAACTCATTCACTCACCTCATTTCCAAACCATTCTGAATGAAGATCATCTACAGATTGCATATTCCCTGCATCGAATATTTTAGCTGTACCTTCTCCCACTTTGCGCACCAATGTGCATTCATCCGGACGGATAAATTGAATGACACCATGCTGCATTTTCGCTTTCCACAGACGAACCTCTCGCTCATTGCTTCCTGTTTCATCCGGGTAACTGATTCCATGCAGCATCGTGCCAAAATCAAGCTCACCTATACGATCATAGAAACTGTCATCTTCACCAAACTGGCACGGTTCAACGTACCCCTGACATTCACGGGTCCCCAGAAAGATATCTCTTCGTCCCCCAACCTGAACTGCTCGTTTGGCGATATTGTGATGTTTATGTTCGTTCTGGTCATGTATCAAATCTTCACGATGCGGATTAAATATAAAATGAGCCTTCACCTGATAACGCACATCTCTTAGATAGGTGTAATAGGCCAGTGTGTTGCCCCCGCTATATTCAATCGGACGCATACCCTTTGATTCGGTCTGAATTGGATTCATAATACGGACTTCATCTACAATCCAGGTCAGCGTTGGCTTCCAGTAAATAGATTCAACAATCCCTTTGAGGGCTTGGTATGTAGGAATCTGATAAGAGAATTTTTCTCCGCCCAACTTGGTCAGTGGATCGGTGAATAGCGCATATTTTCCCGAAACCTCAAATTCGATTTGATTTCTCAACATTTCAGCTCCTTTCTATGGGGTATAGGAGGGAGAAACATGTGTCATGAATCTCCCTCCTGTAATGGATGTTTAAGAGGGCAAAAATCTTTTATTGCTCCTGTGAAACATCCACGAAGTTGATTGTTCCGACAATGCAAATTCTTTTCTTTTTAACTCCAGTATCAATTTTCTATTCTCAGATCTGATCATTTCCAATTTATCCTGAAGATCTTTACTTTGATTTAATACTTTCGCGACTTCTTCAAAAAACACTTCATAGTTATGAATTATGTTTTTCCCTGTGCAATGTAAAATAATTTTGTCTATAATTTCATCTAACTTTAATTTAAATAATTCTGTTTCCGACTGAAAAATAAATGTTCCATCTGAATTATTAAGGTAATATTTGATATAGTCACCTCCATGTAATCCTTTTTTAGAATCCTAATTATTTCTTCAATGACATATTCTTACCACCTTCTTATGATATTTGATATTGATCATTTCCCCTTACACACTCAATATATGTAGCAAAAATCATAAAATACCCGAATCATGAATACAGTGATATATATATGAAATTCAAGTCTATTGATATTTCTAGAAGCATGTATTTTTGTCGCTGAGAAGCGCGGATTGAAATTTATGTTATTTCATATTTGTTGTTAAGACCCGCCGTTAGAGCGGGTTTTTAGCATTTTCATAAAATCGCGTTTTCCCAAGCACCTTCACCCTTGGAATCCACACCGAAATCATCACAATATGCAGGTTCTCTCAATGCAAGAACATGCCCATGTAAAAGAGGTCTCACATCTCCATTTTTCTCCAATGCACGGAGTTCATGGTCGTAGACATTCACAGTATACTGCTGAGCCTTGCGTAATAACTGACTCATTTCACCAGGTTCAATTGCTCCATTCAAGTCCAGAATCAATTCTTTTCCTTCTTCACCATAAGGAACAATTACGGGCGTGGCGTTCGTGGATATGGCTTCGAAATACTTCTCTGCCGTAGCGATCGCATAATGATTCACAACCTCTGGCCTACAATCATGCTTCTTCTTATAGGCATCCACGTAATAACGATTACGGTCCATCAGATCAAACAAGTTCTGTTCAAGCTTAGGAATGGGGTAATGCATTTTGTCTCCAATATCGTTAAAATAATATTCGAAATAACGGGACATTGCCTTTGAAGATAACAAGTCATCGCCGAGCGAACCCGGGTCATCCTCGAATTCCTGTAGCACACGTTCCGTTTTCTCTGCACCAATTTGAATCTCAGGCAGATTCGTTAATACCTCATCCGATGAGCGAATGATGTACACATTACGAACCTTATCTTTCCCATGCCGGTTACATCGTCCAGCCGCTTGAGCAATCGAGTCCAAACCAGCCAAGGAACGAACCACGCAATCAAAGCTGATATTCACACCCGCCTCAATAAGCTGTGTACTCACACAGATGATCCGTTCACCCTTTGCCAATCTCGGAATAACGCCATATTCCCCGGATAAAACCTCTTTGCGATGTGCTGCACACATATTGGTGCTCAGATGAACCACCTGTACGCCACTCTCTCTCAGCCATTCCACCTCATTTAACTGTTCAAACAGTTTACGGACCGCTGTTTTTGTGTTCAAAATGACCAGCACACTGTCCACTTCCCTCATCTGTTCCTGGACAAAAGAAGATACTTCCTCTGCACCCCAGCCCGAAGGTGATTCCCGCGTAAGATCCTGTAAATCAACTCGTTTGAAGCTTCGGCCGACCTCATCTAAATTCTGAATAATCTCCGGTTGCTTGGAGAAATGTAGCTTGTGCTTCACAAAATCCAATGCAGGCTGAGTAGCCGTACAGAGCAACAGGCTTGATCTCCCAATAACATGCAGGAAATTCAGTGCAGCATTAAAGAGGGAGATACAATGAACCGGAACCGACTGCACTTCATCAAATACAATGACTGCATTGGAAAGCTGATGTAATCTGCGGACGTTTCGGGTTCCTTTGGCATAAAAGGTGTTCAAAAACTGAACCATTGTCGTAAAAATAATCGGCCGATCCCAATGATCACGGGCAAGCTTGAGATTCTTTTTGCGCAAATCCAGGGTTTCCCCTTCGTCGCCCTCATGGCGTTCGTCATCCTTGTCATCCACCACGTTGGAATGATGTTCCAAAATCATGTCATCGTTCTTCAAGATATTGCGGATCTCAGCCGCATTTTGTTCAATGATGGTGGTGTACGGAACGATATATATAATCCGTTGTTTATTATGTTCAATGGCATGTCTTAGCGCATAGCGCATACTGGCAAGCGTTTTCCCCCCGCCTGTTGGTATGGAAAGGGTGTACACTCCTGATGGACGATACGCAAATTGTTCGCATTGCCGGGACATTTCACGTCGCAATCGATTAATGGGTGTGTCTACTATACTGCTGTGCTCAAGCTTGCTTAAATGTTGAGATAGTAATTCATAGCTTTGTAGAAAAAAAGACTTGTAATTGATTTCTTCTGCTAAAGTTTCATTTTCTTCAAATCGCCTTGTATTCGTACGATCTGCGTCGATCAGACAGCTAAACATATATTTGATAAGCAGTGCTCCTGCAATCGGCGGAAGTTTATGCTCTTTGATGATCTTTATGTATCGTTGAAGCTCCTCAATCGCTTGTTTAAACATATGGTTGAGTAGGTCTGGGGCATTGTGTTTGAAAAATTCTTCTTTCGCTTGCTCATATTGATCTAGTTTCTTGGAAATGACTCGCTCCATATAAGGTGAAGTTTTATCAGGTGATATGTAGTCTCTTAGACCCTGATGATGGGAGATAATACAATTGGCAATCCACTCCGCTGTGTACTTTGACTCCAGCGTTGTGCCTCTTCCATGGTAAAGGCTGTGCAGCAGCTTGCCACCAGCAGTCGAATGATCAACTGAACCTTTGCGAGGAGGGGCATCCGGGTTTGCGACAGCTTCCTGAATGTAGTTTCGAAAAAGATCTGTATTTTTGCCCATATCATGCAGAAGACCAGCAATCCCTGCCAAATATTTAACGCCGATCTTCTCTCCAGCCTGCTCCGCACCTTGCTTAACCTCTACTAAGTGATCCTGAACGGTTTGTATTCTTCCATCCTTTTGACAGATATGCGCAATATAGGTCACACCACTTCACCTCCACTGAATTTCATGACATTAATCCCAGATCCATAGGCAAAAAGACTCACATTGTAAATTTCGACACCAAAATACATTTCCCTTCTATAAACCCTATATTTTTAGAATATTATGTAATTTGTTAAAAAGGCAGTAATACTTTTGCAGCTAAGTCAAAACTGTATTCAAATCAAATAAAAAAACTCACCTCATGCTACAGATTAGTGTAGATGATGGTAAGTCTTTTGACTTGTGATTGCCACTTTAGTGCATTTGTATAGATTGCGACCACAGTGGGCACCAATCAACCTACCTAGGAAGGAAATTTCAATCCACGCACTCGTATAAAGTGCGACAGCAGAAAGTAACGCATAATTTTTTTACTCCTGAGTTAATCCTAAATCGTGGCATACAACAAAAATACCCCATAGAGAACTTTTTTAAAGTGTCTACTCTTTAGGGTATAGTTTATACTTTGGACAGATTTTCTGTATTCAGTAGATTATTTAAAAATTAATGACCAACACCATGATTAAATAACTGCATTATACTCTCAATTGGGAGTACTGCTAACGTTGCCAAAACAATTGAATACACCATATTTAGAGCATTTCTTTTCTTCATCATAACATCCCCTCTAAGATAGATTTGTAAGTGTTAATCTGTGCATGTGTAGCCTGCTCTCTGATTTTTTCAAAAAAGGCTACATATTTTATCTTATTCTGATTAATTTTAGGAGATATTGCCAAACAATTCAGTAAGATGTCGATTGCATCGGAGTCATTACCATTACGGCTATAGTACATCGCCAACTCAAAACTAAATTTTAGATAATAAGAAACATCAATATCAGTCATTATGGTAGTATCACTAATCAAACGATGTTTTTCAAATAGATACTCAAACTCCTGAATAGGTAAATTATTTAAACGATTGGCTTCAAGGAGAGTTAATATTCCAGACATGATCTCACCTTTTGACTTTTGAATGTAAGCTACGTATTCATCAAGCTTTGTAGCATTACCCTCAAGTAAATCCAAAACCATTAAATTGATCTTGGCTATATCGCTATAAAATTCAATTTCATTAAGTGTCTCTTGATTAGTCAATTTAATCCACTGAAAATCACTATATTGTAATACGCATTCCCTAGCTTTATCAAACTCTAGTAGTTTTTGATACGCTATTCCTTGCATCAAACGACTGTATCCAATGTAATATACTATTGCCCGTTGCGTATGTATTTCAACGATGTCCTGTTCCTTAGTCAACATTTGTAAATTATATATACGAAGTGATTCTTCATAAAGTGTTTCACCTAACTTAACGACCTCTCTCCAGTTGTCAAGACCATAAGCTATTCTGAGAAGTGTCACAGTCGAGTCTAATCCGTATCCATCATAATACCTCGACATACCCTTCCTCCTTATTTTACAATTAATAACATTATATTGATTTTTCTACCATAGGTCAAATCTATTGTTTAACAAAAGATCTTAAAATATGCTGCATTTAATAGCACATTTCAGTTTTCAGTATTTTTTCTATACTTAATATTTTTTATTTCTCTGAAATAGAAAAGTCCTACCCACTTATCCATGCTTAGCATGAGAAAGGTAAGACTTTTTTAGGGATTCGATTTGCATTCCATACGGAGTGCGATCAGACACCCGTACCTGTAACAACGCTACTACAAAGATTTCATTCCACGTACTTACACAGAGTGCGACTGAACACATAACCCATAAAAGCGCTTGGATTATTTCAATCCACGTACTCATATAGATTGCGACAGGCAGTGTATACATGACCGCAATGAGGACAAGAATTTCAATCCACGCACTCATATAGATTGCGACGATGAGACAACTTTACCTCAGCTGGCTATGGGGGAATTTCAATCCACGCACTCCTATAGAGTGCGACGTTAAACGGGACATAATATACTGTGATTATAAATGATTTCAATCCACGCACTCCTATAGAGTGCGACAGCAGAAAGTAAAGTATAGTCGTCTCAAAAAAGATGTTTTTAACGTTATTCTGTCATTTAGTAAATGATAATAAATTCATCTTAATACACATAATCCAGTTAATTCAAGAATGATGTTGCCAAAAGGGGACAATAATAACTTAATCGACAATTTTCGAGGTGCGAATCTCCTAGAGATTTTATGTGAGCTTAACATTCGCACCATTAAATAGAGCTATTTACAGGTTTAATCTTTGTTACTTTAGAAATTTTATTTTCATATATCGACATCTAAAGAACCAAAGACAATATTCAATGTATTTGATCTCATTCTAAAATGCTACTCTGACCATCGTATCATAATATAATATCAGTTTTTTTATTGAAATCGATCAAGCTTCAAGTTCATGTCAACACGTTCTGGAGTCCACAAAAGGACATCCGTGAGAAAAGTCAACGCATCCATTCCGCACAATCTATCCACGATTGACTCTATCAGTTCTTTTACATTTCCTTGAGGGTGCTCAGCCAGAATTATTCCTCCGGTATCTCCATTAATATATAAGTGATCTACGTGAGCAACCTTGTGTACATGTCGCAGCCATAGCGTACCTTCGTCAAGAAAAAAGATATAACTTTCATTCATAACATATCCTTGGTGAATATAAAAATCCTGAACGTCATCAAAAGGGCCAAGTATTATCGAAGCAAGTTTCAAATGCTCAGATGCTCTCATTGCGTATTTTCCTTCTCTTGATTCTATTTTCAAACGCTAGGTAACCCTCAGACATTTTAATGAGAAAATCATTAGTATGAGTGTTCCTACTAACCCTGTTATGCGAAATCAACTTGTTAACATGTAAAATCATTTATTTCCCCTCCCTAATTATAGAAGATCCCGGTGTTTGAGACGGTTCATTTAATCGTTTTACTTCTGCTCAGTAAATTTAAATCCTTGAACATCGTTAGATTACAATGTTGCTAAAGATAACCCCTTTTGTTACGATTGGCGTAACAAGACTTGCCCACAATTCAACATGTCAACATACTGACTGAACTATGTTGAACCCATCATACTATCACCTTGATTACATGTCAACATATTGTGCACTATTTTTCATTGGAGGAATTTTATATGAATGAATTACTTATCCGTTGCCGTCTTGGGGACATCATGAAAGAGCGTGGATTACAAAATAAAGACGTTGTAGCACTAACTGGCGTAAGTCGTAATACCATTACATCACTAGCAGGTAACGCTACAAAACGTATTGATTACGACACTCTTGGTGCGCTTTGTAACGGACTTGATGTTACACCGGGAGACCTTCTGGAATACATGCCCCAAAGCAAAAAGAGTCGGTAATTACACGACTCTTTTTGCTTGTATAGCTAAGAGACTAGTGTTTAATATATATGTAGTAAAGAGTTATTAAACGTTTCAATTACTCACAACTGTTTGAATAATTGATCTTTTCTTTATTCTGTTTATAACGAATTAGGAAAAATTCTGAACCCTTCTCACACCTATAAGTAGTGTGCCTCGCTCGTGTATATTCACTATATCTTCCAGTTCCATTACATTTAATATATGTTCCCCCTCCCTACCTCTAGTTTATGAAAAGTAAATATTACACATCTCTAATTTCGATTTCTTTGTTCTTTTGCCTGGCTATACTATCTCGTAATAATAGAAGTCTATCTATCAGCTTGTGAGAGATCAGGAGCAAATCTTTCTGCCCAAATACTTGCTTGTGCTTCATCTATTGCAAATTTTGAGGTAAGACATTAAAGTTTTACCCCTTTGTACTTCCTACAGTTAGCGGCTCTGAAGTATATTTGCATTCATAAGTAGTAGCTAATTTTAAGCTATGCACTCCATACAGAGTGCGACCCAAGGCGGCCCCGGCCGTCCTTTTGTCTACTTCCGATTTCAATCCACACACTCCGTACGGAGTGCGACGAGGACTTTAACAACTCTCTACCTGACCCAAAAATTTCAATTCACGCACTTCATACGGAGTGCGACTTTTTTGCAAGCAAATCATCAATAATTCTCAATATTTCAATCCACTCACTCCATACGGAGTGAGACCCCTTTCAAAGTCGTTCGCTTGCTAGATAACCAAATTTCAATCCACGCACTCCATACGGAGTGCGACTCAAGAGATTAAAAAAGAGAATGAGCGTCATGAATTTCAATCCACGCACTCCATACGGAGTGCGACTTAATCAAAGTAGAGGCAGAGTCAACCTGTTGTTAATTTCAATCCACGCACTCCATACGGAGTGCGACATCAATAGTCAAAGCGCTGCTACCTAGGTTTGATTATTTCAATCCACGCACTCCATACGGAGTGCGACCGCAATTCCTCGATCGCGTCCGCAACCTCTACGGATTTCAATCCACGCACTCCATACGGAGTGCGACGATGGGAATACGGAGAGGTTAGCGTTGAATATACGATTTCAATCCACGCACTCCATACGGAGTGCGACAATTCATCTTCGAGGATCTGTCAAAAACATTCCAATTTCAATCCACGCACTCCATACGGAGTGCGACGCGGACACGTATGCGGACCTTCTTGCGGTTGCGCAATTTCAATCCACGCACTCCATACGGAGTGCGACCATGGACCGAGCGGTGACGGACCGACTCGCAAGAATTTCAATCCACGCACTCCATACGGAGTGCGACCATCGATCGGGCAACGTGGGGATTGGCGCGGTGGATTTCAATCCACGCACTCCATACGGAGTGCGACCGCTGAAAGAGCAAGGGATAACACTTAATACGTTAATTTCAATCCACGCACTCCATACGGAGTGCGACCATTTGCAGACCCTGTAATGCCGCCTGGCATAGTATTTCAATCCACGCACTCCATACGGAGTGCGACCAGGATCGGCAAGAACAGCAACGTAGAGCAGATATTTCAATCCACGCACTCCATACGGAGTGCGACTAAGCAGCCGAAGCCGCGGACGAAACCTTCAGCAGATTTCAATCCACGCACTCCATACGGAGTGCGACTAAATACTACGAAATTGCGAGTCGTCCGAAATAAATTTCAATCCACGCACTCCATACGGAGTGCGACGCTGCGAATGCTGTTCGGATTTAGACTCCAATGATATTTCAATCCACGCACTCCATACGGAGTGCGACAGCGAAAAAACACGTATCTTAACAATTTTATCTACCACAAATACGTTTTTTCACTATTATTCTATGACTTTCCATATCATAATTCAATCTATTCCTGTCTATGTTATGCCAAAAGGCAATAAAACACCCCTTTTCGACAACATCTGAGGTGCGAATCCCCCAGGGTTTTCATGTGAGCATCACATTCGCACCTGTCTGAGTCACATACGGATACCCCTAATAACCTTCTTCATCCCCCATCCACTCCATGACAAAGATCACATCCATCATCCCTGTTCAAGTGCTACAGTTATAAACGACCAATTGACCATATGTGTAATTCGGTCAATTACAGACACATTTTTTACTCATTCAGACAACAAGGAGGTGCATATACCATGAGAATCATTGATCGAAGGCAACAGGTCATTGACTCGGCGGAGAAATCCTTTGCCCTGTTCGGCTACAAAGCAACAACCATGGAGCAAGTTGCCCGACTCGCCAATGTAGGCAAGGGAACAATTTATACTTTTTTCGAAAATAAGGAAGGACTGTTCGACGAGATTCTTCACTCCATCATTACCGATATGAAACAGATCACGGAGCAAACGGTGAAGGAAGAAAATTCGTTTCTGGACAACGTACACCTGAGTATGGACTCTTTGCTGGAGTATAGAGAGGAGCATGAGCTGTTAATCAAACTGTTCCAGGAAGTGAACGATTTTGGCACGCCACAGGCCAAGGAAGGTCTGCAGAAAGTAGAGACAGCGATTCTCGAATATCTGGAACGCCAAGTTCAGCGGGCAATGGAATTGCAGCAGATTCGAGAGGATGATCCCAAGCTGGTCTCTTTTGTCCTGCTGAAACTCTATGTCACGTTAACCTCGGATTGGAACAAAACGCATCCTACGCTACACAAGGATCAGATTAAGACTTTCGTAGGCCTCTTTCTCAAGAGTGGATTATAGAGGAGGATGTGCGGCTGAATCCTTGTAAAATTAGAGATAGATATATAACGGAGTAGCGTGATAATGGGGAGAGAACATGATGAAATCATTAACTGTATTTGGTCAGGATTTGAAATCCGCCTTTAAGAAACCCAAAGTATTCATTCCGATTCTCGTTGTGCTGTTCATTCCGGTGCTGTATAGCGGTTTGTTCCTCAATGCATTCTGGGACCCGTATGGCAAAATGAATGAATTGCCTGTGGCCGTGGTCAACACGGATCAGGGCGCAACCTACAATGACAAATCGCTGGAAGTCGGTCAGAATCTGGTCGATGAATTGAAAAAAAGTAATGATTTCGACTGGCAATTCGTGACACGGGAACAAGCGGAGCAAGGTATGGAAGACGACAAGTATTATATGACCATCGTGATCCCCGAGGATTTTTCAGCAAAAGCTACCACTCTGATGGAGGATCACCCACAACCAGCGGAGCTGATCTATGAGCCCAATGAGGGATACAACTTCCTCGCGGGTCAGATTGGTGGAACTGCGGTCAAACAGATCAAATCCAAAGTCTCCGCCAAAGTAACTGAATCGTATACCGAAACGTTACTGGATCAGGTGGAGAAGATCTCTAGCGGTTTATCGGATGCCGGAGATGGTGCTGGCAAGATCAACGAGGGCGCAGCCAAGCTGGATAATGGTGCCTCTACTTTGAAAAAGAACCTGTCCAAACTGGCGGATGGAACCGACAAATTGGAAACAGGTATGGCACCATTAAAAGAGGGTACAGCTACCTTGGCACAAGGAATCGGTACGCTTCATGCAGGAGCCAGCTCCCTGTCGGATGGATTGTCCCAATTGGCGGCAGCAGGCACGAAACTGGGTAACGGTGCATTGCAGGCTGAAACGGGCGGCAAACAGTTACAGGCAGGTATTCAGTCCGCTCAAGAAGGCGCGGCTAAGTTGGATGCTGGACTGGAAGCTTCCGAACAAGGAAGTGCGAAGCTGGTAGCCGGATTGCAAACCTCAGTGGAAGGCAGCAGCAAAGTAAGTGAAGGTGCCAAGGCCGTTGCACAAGGACTTGCCCAATTAGCCGAAGCAAGTCCCGAGCTTGCCGCTAACCCGGCTGTTCAGCAATTACTGGCAGCAAGTCAGGCCGTTGCCGCTGGCAGCGAACAGGTCTATCAAGGTGGACAGCAATTAGTGGATGGCAGCAAAAGCCTTCAGGCTGCGCAACAGCAACTGCATCAAGGCAGCAGTCAGCTAGTGCAGGGTGAACAGCAACTTTTACAAGGAGCAACACAATTATCAACCGGACATAAGCAGCTTGCAACGGGCCTTCAACAATTTAACACCAAGTTGACCGAAGCAGCAGCCGGAGGAGCCAAACTTGCAGAAGGTTCGAGTCAGTTAAATACAGGTGCAGGCCAATTGGTTACGGGTATGAACCAGCTTTCAGACGGAATCACCACCATTGCCGAAGGTTCCCGCAAGCTGGATGATGGTGCGGGAACATTAAAAGAAGGCACTACCAAATTAACCGACGGCTCTAGCGAACTTTCCACCAAGTTAAATGAAGCGGCAGCTGAAACGAGCAGTGTGAAAAAGACGGATGAACTTGTTGAAATGTATGCACAGCCCGTTCAGGTGGATGAGCATAAACATAACGAAGTGCCCAATTATGGCACTGGATTCTCGCCATACTTCCTGTCATTGGGGCTTTTTGTCGGCGCATTAATTGCAACGCTAGTTGTACCCACACGCGGCAGTACGGTTACCGATACGAGTAGCTGGAATCGTTTTGTGAGTAGAACACTTGCTTTCACGATTATGAGTGCTGTCCAGTCCCTTCTCGCTTCCTGGCTCGTATTGTCCGTATTAGGTCTGGAGGTTCAAAGCATTCCGTTATTCTTCTTATTCAGCTTTGTGACCAGCTTGAGCTTTATGTACATCATTCAGGCTTTGGTTACTTGGCTGGAGAATCCCGGACGCTTCCTGGCAATTCTCATGTTAATCTTCCAACTGACAACCAGTGCCGGTACATTCCCGTTGGAACTTATTCCGAATTGGTTGAAAGTGTTTAATCCATGGCTGCCAATGACGTATTCGGTAACCGGGTATAAAGCCGTTATATCAAGTGGTCAGTTCGGCGTGGCTTGGGATCAGATCGGCATTCTGTGCATCTTCGCCGTGATTGGTCTTGGAGGAACCTTAACTTATTTCCTGATGCCTCGCACCACGGAGAACGCAGACGTCAGCAGTGAAGTCGCACTTCACCTGTAAAAAGTAAAATAAAAAGCAAAGGCGTGTACCTAAGCCCCACTCTCTTCTGGTCAACAAGAGGTGTGAGTTAAAGTGCGCCTTTGCTTTTTTAATTTAAGATACAATCTAAGTTTGCTAACTTCATATTTCTAGTATGTAGAGTAAATTTCAGAACTTGAGATAGCGAAATTAAACAATAGTACAAGCAAAATAAGTAATACATAAATGGCTGTACCTATGATTCCACAGACAAGACCAGCAATCGCTAACCCTCTCCCTTGCTCCATGCGAACTCTGATCTCTTTGAAGGCTAAAGATGCAAATAAAATCGCGACGATTCCTATTAAAATTCCCACGTAAGGAATGGTGACGGACAGAATCCCCAAGACGAGAGATGTTATGGACTTGCCGTTTGTTTTTGGTACTACATAAGGTGGTGGTGGAACTGTATCACTATAATATCGATCTACTTCATTCTGGCGATAATCCAAAGTATATCCTCCTTCTTTGTTAAGTAACATCATTATACTTGATTAGTTGGAAAAGCATGCTCCATATTTTGTAAATACCCCAATTATATTAAAAATATTTACTTTATCGAACAACAATATGAAGTATGTATATATAGGGGGTATATTAATCCAGTTTCAGGATGAGGAGTTCAAACATAACAAAAAGATCTGAAATAACCTTGCCTTTAATTCCACTCTTCACTTCACCGATTACAATCCACGCACTCCATATGGAGTGCGACCACATAAGCTCGATGACGGTACTGGTCAGTTAAAAAATTTCAATCCACGCACTCCGTACGGAGTGCGACTTACATACGAGTAAACATTGGGAAGCGATCATTTATTTCAATCCACACACTCCATACGCAGTGCGACAACGTGCAAATGCATCGATACAGCAGTGGTACGGTATTTCAATCCACGCACTCCATACGGAGTGCGACTAGCTTACTGATAATCTCACGATTTGGTTTAGCCAATTTCAATCCACACACTCCATACGGAGTGCGACATCAAGCATAGCACTATCACTGCCATCGCCCCTGCATTTCAATCCACGCACTCCATACGGAGTGCGACAAGTACAGCTAACCAGGCGCTGACCGTTAAAAAGATTTCAATCCACGCACTCCTTACGGAGTGCGACCGCTGTACCTCCATAGACCATCTGCATGTACATCTTATTTCAATCCACGCACTCCTTACGGAGTGCGACAATACCGGCTTTTAATTAATCGCCTCCTCAAAAAAATTTCAATCCACGCACTCCTTACGGAGTGCGACCGGGAACTAAGTCCGCCACCACGCGCAGGAATCAAATTTCAATCTACGCACTCCTTACGGAGTGCGACGGCGTATCCAAACATTCATCTAAACGAGTAGTAAAATTTCAATCCACGCACTCCTTACGGAGTGCGACTACATTGGGTTACCCAACTTCTTTGCGAACTGAGATTTCAATCCACGCACTCCTTACGGAGTGCGACAATTGACCTCAATGCAACTGTCGTGACCCTGCTATTTCAATCCACGCACTCCTTACGGAGTGCGACTCGTGTGGTGTCTGGTGTGGACATCGGCTCCCGGAATTTCAATCCACGCACTCCTTACGGAGTGCGACGACGTGGAACTCGCAGCTTGACGGCGCGTTTAAGATTTCAATCCACGCACTCCTTACGGAGTGCGACCATTCGCGTTATACGGTACCTGCGACGGCATTATATTTCAATCCACGCACTCCTTACGGAGTGCGACTTTTAGTCTCTCAGACACATATGACAGTACTGGGATTTCAATCCACGCACTCCTTACGGAGTGCGACTCACCGCACACAGCGCCACGCACCGCACCTAAACATTTCAATCCACGCACTCCTTACGGAGTGCGACTTAACCTCTTTCGCTAACCATGTCATCATGTTCAAATTTCAATCCACGCACTCCTTACGGAGTGCGACAACTTGATTGGCTTCGCGAGGATCAGGAAGACGATATTTCAATCCACGCACTCCTTACGGAGTGCGACCAAGCACCGTTTTGATCTCTGCTTCTACAGACATTTCAATCCACGCACTCCTTACGGAGTGCGACAGCGAAAAAACACGTAACAGCAGCATATGAGTCTATACTTATTACGTGTTTTCGTTTATCGAGCTAATTATTATATTCATTTTAATCTACAACATCCAGAATATTCAAGTATTTATTGCCAAAAGGGAACAAAAATGCCACATTCGATAAAATCTGAGGTGCGAATCCCCCAGGGATTTCATGTGAGCTTGGCATTCGCACCTGGCTATATCTACGTTCAGACTTCTATCCTTCCACTTTCACCCGCTGTAAAAACGTCCGGGTACGTGCAAGCCTCGGATTGCCGAAGATCTGTTCTGGTGGACCTGCCTCGGCAATCTCCCCGTTATCCATGAAAAATACACGATCCGCAACGTCACGGGCGAAGCCCATCTCATGCGTGACAATCATCATCGTCATGTTTTCCTGTGCAAGTTGTTTGATTACGCGTAGTACCTCCCCGGTCAGCTCTGGATCGAGTGCCGACGTCGGCTCATCGAACAGCAGAATGTCGGGCTGCATCATGAGTGCGCGGGCAATAGCTACACGCTGTTTCTGTCCACCGGACAGATTGGCTGGATAGACATCAGCCTTGTCCGACAGCCCTACTTTGCCGAGTAATTCCAGACTGCGGTACCGAATGACGCTTGAGCTTTCTTTTTTCAAAGTTTTCGGTGCAAGTTCCAGATTATCTTGTACGGTCAGATGCGGGAACAAGTTGAAATGCTGGAATACCATACCCATACGATCCGTCATCTTGCGAATATCTGCGGCACCCGCGTAACGGCCATTATCAACCAACGTCTGATCCTGAATGCGAATCGTTCCGCCCGAAATATCCTCCAGATGAATCAGGCTGCGCAGCATCGTACTTTTCCCCGAACCCGAAGGCCCAATCACGGCAATCACTTCGCCTGGTTCCACGTTGAAAGATACCTGCTTCAGCACATCAAGTGTACCGAATGATTTTCTCAATTGATTTACTTCTATTATATGTGTCATATGCAGACAGTCCTTTGATTGATCAGATTTAATTTATTCATATGAAAAACGCTTCTCCAATGCCTTGAACAGCAAAGTAAGCACCAATGTTATAAGCAGATACATAATAGCTGCTAAGAAAAAAGGAAACAACTTGGCATCTCTATTCACTATCCCTTGAGCGTAAGAAAGTAACTCAGGTACAGCAACGGCATACAATAATGCTGTATCCTTGACCAACGTAATGGATTCATTCGCTGTTGCCGGAAGTACTACTCGGACCATCTGAGGAATGATGACTTTGGTCATTGTCTGCCACTTCGTTAATCCTAGTACCTTCGCTGCCTCATGTTGCCCTTTATCAATGGAAAGCAGTCCGCCCCTGAAGATTTCAGCGAAGTACGCCGCATAGTTCAAAATGAACGCAATCGCCGCTGCAACAAAGCGATCAAACACCAAATGCTCACCAATTACGGGAAGCAAAGGAAGACCAAAACAGAAGAAAAACACCTGCAGAAGTAATGGTGTTCCACGCATCACATAGACGTATGTGTGTGCAATCCATGCCAATGGTTTAAACTGACTTCTCATGGCGAGCGTTACGGCAAATCCAAGTGGCACAGACAATACGATGGCTACCAAAAACATAATGATCGTTGTCTGGGCACCCTCCAGCATAGGTTTTAAAATCGTCAATATATAATCCCAACTCATTGTTTTGTCTCCTCTAATCTGTTAACCCCGCATTCCTCTGGGGCATGAATCGCTCCAGCATGGAATACGGGGTCCGTTTTGTTTCTAACTATATATCAGGTGTATAACCTGCCTATTTCAGAACCTTATCTTCACCCAACCATTGAGTGGAGATTTTAGCCGCTGTTCCGTCTGTATTCAACTCATCCAGCGCTTTTTGCAGCTGATTCAGAAGCTCTTCATTGCCTTTTTTGATACCAATGCCATATTGTTCCGGTGCAAGAGATTCATCCAGCAGTTTGAATGTTCCCTCTTCTTTGGACATGTAGTATCTCGCTACCACTTCATCAATGATGACCGCATCCAGACGTTTTGTCTTCAGATCCGTCAGTGCAAGCACGTTATCCTTAAATTCGGAAGCTTTCACTTTATCCTTCAGGGGACTTGCTGCCAGTGCAT
This sequence comes from Paenibacillus amylolyticus, assembly GCF_047302515.1. Taxonomy (GTDB): domain Bacteria; phylum Bacillota; class Bacilli; order Paenibacillales; family Paenibacillaceae; genus Paenibacillus; species Paenibacillus amylolyticus_G. The sequence goes on from NZ_CP168019.1 coordinate 4,740,391, forward strand.
CTGCCGCGGAGGACAGCGCCTGCAATCCCACATTTTTACCATCAAGTTCATCCAGCTTTGTGATTGGCGAGTCTGCCAAGGTAATAGCTACCTGACTGTTTTCCAGATACGGCTTCGTGAAGAGCACTTTCTCTTTACGCTCATCCGTAATGGTGTACCCGTTCCAGATCATGTCGATCCGGCCACTGTTCAGCTCTGATTCTTTGGAAGACCAGTCGATTGGCTGGAATGTGATTTCTTTACCCATTTTCTCCGCTGCAGCTCTTGCGTAATCAATATCAAAACCAACAATTTCATTCTGCTCGTCCCGGAAACCCATTGGAGCAAACTTATCATCAATTCCTACAACAATCGTGTTATCGTCTTTGCTTGCGGAACTGGAACAACCAGCCACAATCAATACACATATACTAATGAATAATAGTAGAATCGCTTTTTTTCTCATCTCTCGAACCCCTCCATGTCTATAACCAAAACCCAAACGCTTTAGTTCGTTACCACGTTATCAGAGATTTATAATAACATAGCATGGGAGAAGAGTCGAGTCTCTTGCCTATTTCCCTCTATTTCATGCAGCTTAATTGTCAACAATCTGTGAAAAGGCCTCTTTCACTTGTGCCGGTTCCACCAGCTTCTCGCGTACAGTCGAATTCCATAGCTCCGGGTTCTGAAGCTCCTTTAATTCCGTACCTGTCCATTGTTGGGCAGATTCACGACGTAAGGTATGGCTGGTATTCTCAAACTGGTAGACGATCTGCTCCAGATTATCGATCATAACAAAGTTCGCAACCGCATTATATACAAGTATCCGCTCAAGTTCCTCTGCATCCATCCCACGCGTATCCAAGCTATAATTCACTTGGACCGTGAACGTCTCCGGGTACAGTTGATAACCATTCAATCTTTCACGTAAAGGTAAAGCCTGATTCAGATGACTAAGGTTTGAATTATCACCCATGTAGGGACTGCGATATTTGGCTAAAGCGGCAAAATAATGTGTCAGCGGATTCTGCTGCTCTTCCTCGTACCGAGCCTGTTTCGCCTCGATCTTCGGATTAACGAAGCCTTCAACAATCACTAAGCCAATGATGCCCAACACAACAAGTGTTATAATCCATATGTTTCTAATTCTCATAACGCATCACTCACTTCATACTTACTAACGATCCGATACGCCCGATGCACAACCAAAGGAATAATAACACTTAGTAATGGGATGGCAAAGGCAATGACGATCACTGCAAACTGATAGGGTCCATCCACCTGAATGGGTCGATTAAACCAGATGTTGCTTCCGAATCGCAATGCTGCCTGCGTTCCCCATAGTACGAGTATTAATACCGCCCACAACCACCATATTCTGCGATTCCACTGCACTAAGGCAGGGATTCGAATAACCGTGGTTTTCACGGAAGTTGCAGAATCGTTCGTCTTGTTGATCAACAGATACAATACATACATGCCACCAACAATGAGACTCACGATCATAAGCAGATTGTTTATGGCGGAGCCTTGCATCAGCACTCTCATTGGAATGGTAATGATCCAGGCTATGAGGCTATAAATCAGAGCAGACTGCAACAACGCTGTCCAGTAAGGAACACGTTGTACCCTTCGATGGTCACTCATCACTTCATCCATACCAGCGATATGCTGAATGGCGGTCTGGAACGCCTTCTCTTCACTCATACCCTGCGAGATATAATCGTCAATCCGCGCAGCGAGATTGCTGTGAATCTCTTCTTTTAATTCTCGATTGTCTAATGTATCTTGTGCGTGAGCGAACAAACGATTCACATGACGGGTGATGCGAGCTTCCAATCTCATAGGTCTTCATCTCCTTTTTCTCCAGTGACAATCATGCAATCAATCAGTGCCTTGGCTGCCTGCCAAGCTTGAACCTGCTCTCTGTAGGCTTCGAGGCCTTGCACTGTAATTCGGTAATATTTGCGTCGTCCTCCCTGTGTCTCTCCCCCCCAGTAGGACTCCACATATCCACTCTTCTCCAGCCTCTTCAAACTGGAATAAAGCGTAGGTTCCTTCAATTCAAACTGCTCTCCGCTCTTGCGATAGATCTCCTTAATAATGCTGTAGCCATAGTTATCTGCGGGTATAAGTACACTCAGAATGATGGGGTCAATATTGCCCCTAATCAGATCACTGTTAATCACTTGTACATCCATCTGCGAGTTTCACCGACTTTCTTCCGTCCTGTGTATACTATAAGACATATTACTATGTCTGTAAAGGTAATATGTAACGCATGGTAAATATGCATCGCAAGAGTAACACTAGCAAACTTCCTCTCTTGCAAATAAAATTCTTCAATACGATAAAAACATTGACCACATTGGTATTTCTTTCAACTATGCTTATATTATCCGGCTGTAATCCTACTCCAAGTCATGGTACAAACAAAACTGCCTCACCCTCAACTCTTTGCGAGAAGGTTCATTCCAGTTAGCGCAGGAAAAAGGTACTTATTATTATGGAGCCTTTGCCCGCTGGACTTCCCCTCAAAATTCCCAGGTTTCCTTGGGTGATACCTCTTTTGCCTTTGTTATCCGTGGTGTCGAAAAAAAATAAAAACAAACAGGGCCCCTCCAATTTTGGAGAGGCCCTTACGCATTTTTATCTATTGTTGCACTTTCTCGCGATCTTTCCCTTTATCGGATTCCCCCGCGTTTTTGTTCGCGGCATCGCGATCCTGTTTCATTTCTTCCACCGTTTTCACCTTCAGACGTGCTGCACCTTCATATTCCTTCGTTGGAATAAGATCGCCAGCAGCAAGTCTTGCTTCTGCGGCAGCAATCGCATCTCCATACTGCGGCAACCACTGGGCCTGTGCAACCAGCATCTCGTCGACCATCTGCCAGATTTCTTTTGGATTACATACGGCACCCACGAGCGGGTCCATCATAAATGCCTGACGAAGTAATTTGTCGTCTCCGTTCACCGCGGCTTCAACCGCAAGATGTTGCACGGAAATGCTCACATTACATACCGCAGCCGGTCCAAGGGGCAGATCGCCTACATGTGGCATAGAGATGCCGTTGCGATCCACATATCCCGGTGCCTCAATAATCGCATCGTCCGGAAGGTTCGAGATTACTCCATTATTAACGGTATTAAAATGTCCACGATAGACACGTCCCGTCTCCAGCCCTTCAATAATGTACGAACCGTGCTCCTCGCCCCGTTTTTCCGGAATGAATTGCATCGGTTCATCCTTCATCCAGTTAGGAAAATCAGTCTCAAACCAGTTGCGCCCCTCGGTACATACCCGCAGATATCCACCCGTCTCTCCATTGATCCAGTTACCCAGGTCGATCCATTCGTTGATCTCTTCCGGACGTTTGCGGTACCACGGCACATATTCACTCAGATGGCCATTCGATTCTGTACTGTAATATCCAAAGCGGCGCAGCATATCGATCCGCACTTTCTCGGTGCGGCTGTACTCCGGATGTTTCTCGAAGGCTTCGAGCAGATCACCTGTAAGGTCTTTACCTTCATGAGACGCCTGAATGTACCAGGTCTGATGGTTGATGCCGGCACAGACAATATCCACTTCACTCTTTTTCAAGCCAAAAGCTTCCGCAATCTGATGATGACCATGCTGTACGCCATGACACAGTCCGATCGTCCGCACACCGCCGTACTTGTTGCAAGCCCATGTGAGCATCGCCATCGGATTGGAATAGTTCAAGAGCAACACGTCAGGTGCGCTATGTTCACGAATATCTTTACAGATATCCAACATCTCAGCGATTCCGCGTTGTCCATACATAATCCCGCCTGCACACAGCGTATCGCCGACACATTGATCTACCCCATATTTCAGTGGAATGTCCACATCGGTTGCAAATGCTTCCAGTCCCCCAACACGAATCGTACACAGTACATACTTTGCATCTTTCAACGCTTCTTTCCGATCCGTTGTTGGCTGAATCTGAATATTCAATCCATTCTCACGGATATCCCGCTGACACAGCTCAGTCACCATGTCCAGATTGTGCTGGCTAATATCGCAGAACGCAATCTCGATGTTGTTAAACTCTGGTACCGTGAGCAAATCCCTTAACAATCCCCGTGTAAATCCGATACTTCCTGCCCCGATAAACGCCACTTTAAACGACATGTCTATGTCCTCCCCTAATCCGAATCTTTCGCTTCGGTTAATGACTCTCTTCATGAAATCATTGTACCAACGGCAAATGGGGAAGCGTTATCAAAATCATGACCTGTTCAAGATCTTGTTGTCAAAAATCCTAACTTTTTCAAACCTGAATCCTGATCTAATAACATAACATTCATTAATGTTAAAAATTAATTGCAATCCACTCATTCATTCGGCGGGTACTGACTGACATGTCGTTCCATAGAGGAGCGAAATTCAACTGGCGTACGACCGGTATATTTTTTGAATAACATATGAAAATACTGACGACTCCCTACTCCAACATAGTCGGAGATCTCAGAAATCGGAATATTCGTCTGCTGAAGCAGCATCTTGGCCTTCTCCATTCGAAGCATCGTCAGGTAGTCGGTAGGTGTGCGCTGAGTGTGCTGACGAAAAATGCGATGTAAATAGCCTGGATGCAGATTGACTGATGCCGCGATATCCTTCATCTGAATGTTGCGATCCATATTGTGATGCATGAATTCAATGGTTCGTTTGACATACAGCTCCGCCTGATCTGGCGCACTCCGGCTCATTTCTCCGCGCAGACGTGCAACACGGACCAGCAATTGGATGAACAATGTACGCACCAGTATTCCCTGTTCCGGTGACGAGAGATTCCGGGCTTCGCGGTGATGTAACCTTTCCTCTGGCGGAATGATCTTCATCGGCACGTTCGCTCTTCCTTGCTCCAGCAGACCACGCTGATCGAGTTCCAGTACCAGACTTTTCATAATGTGATACACCTCTTCCGGGTCAGGCAGTACCAGATATGGCGTAGCATTAGTGAGTAGAGTGTGGACTTCTTCCTCTTCCAACGCGAGCTGGCGGATGGATAGTTGTCCAGTAGGCGAGTTTGAGAATGCAAACTCCACATTAAGCATCCGGCAAGGCACGCCATCTTCCACCAGCAGACGGTGCGGGACACCGGCATCGAGCATAATGAACTGTCCTTTTTTCAAAACAGCCTGCTCCGAACTCCCATCCGACATCTGCATATCCACCCGGCACATTCCTGAAATAATATACATGATCTCCGTCGAATCATGATTGTGATAGGACATACGATAGTTGTCCCATTGCTTGTAATAGTACGCGTAGAAACGCGGCCCGCAATCCTCTGTTCGCAATGCCTCCTGATACAGGCTTCCTGTCCAGCGCTTTGTGATGCTCATGTCCATACCCCCATTTCTACACGATCAATCCTCACTTTTCTCCATTGTAGCAATTCTGTAGGTTGAATATAAACTGTCTTCGTTAAAACCATCATTGCATTACTTAATTAGATAAATATATAATTAGTATACTATCTAATCCTTTATGTAAACTGTCTATAACTAAGGAGGTTTCCACTTATGAGTACCACCTTTCATCTGGTGAGACACGGTCTCAAAGAACGACGAATCGGGGATGTCTCCCTCACTGCCGAAGGGGCTTTACAAGCCGAAGCCACAGCACTTCATTTTTCCAAAGCCACCTTTCCCGTTACTAAAATTCTTACCAGCCCACTTCGACGAGCCCAAGAAACCGCCAACATGATTGCCCGCCACACCCATTCCCATATAACTGAAGATCCTCGCCTGCGCGAACGTGCCAATTGGGGCGATTGCCCGGATCAGTCATTCGAAGAATTCATTGCGATGTGGGATCGATGTACGTCTGACCCAGATTACATTCCACCCGTGGGAGACTCGGCCAAACAGGCTGGTGAACGGCTGGCCTCCCTCCTAACCGAATTGGCTAATGAAGAGTCGGAGAACAGTAACATTATTGTGGTTGCACATGGTGGACTCATTACTGATTTTATGGTGCAAACCTTTATCGAGCGCGAGCTTAACGTCTGGCATTCCGATTTTATAACTATGCAGAACCAATTGATCCCCAAGTGCTCCATCACCACACTGATCTATGATCAAGGAAATTACACCATTGAAGCGTTCGCTTCTACCGAGCATCTAAACTTCAACGATGTAAAAGAATGATGTAACACGAATGGCTGGGAACACGCGAAGCTCTATCCCCAGATCCTTAAGTGAAAAAAGCTCTGAAACCTCCATGTGCGGGACACATTGAGATTCCAGAGCTTCCAAGCTTTGATGCCAACGCTTAAAACTAACGACGCTGCGTTACGTTACAGCCTGATCATGAACACATGTTATGTTGCATATTGCTAGCAGTTATTATTACTCCGGCCTGCTTACTTTCCGCCCTTACCTGGCGTGTAGAACTTAGGCAGCGTTACTTTTGACCAGTCCATATCCGATGCCATGTAGAAGGACGGATAGGAAGGCTGGTTGTATCCACTGTTCTGCCCAGCAATGCCCACACGATACATCGCATCATGCATCAGCGTGTACAACTTGCGGTCCGTTTTCTCGGTACTCAGATAGATGCGGATCGCGGAACTGTCCGTGGTTCTCACCAGCATCTCTTCCCGCCAATCCCCGAAGATATCAGCTACGAGAGAAGGTGTTCCTTTGGTGTGATTGTTGGTCAATGTGCCTGTTGCCGTCAGCAACGTGCCACGATTCCAGTCTTTGATCGTAGGCGTAACATCGATGGCACCATCTACGATCTGTGTCGTCATATCGCCAGCCCAACGGATATTCATATTCGTTCCCGGCATCTGATCACTGATTTTCTCACCCTTAGCTGTCCACAAGCCTACAGCCCATGTCTCCAGACCACGACGAGTCGGATCAACATCACCCACCATGCCGCGTCCGGTATCTTTCCCCGTGTATCCGCCATAGATCACTTCTCCGGTTTTCGCATCCCGCAGCGAATATCCGTATGGCGCCCAAGGGCCACCCTCGTGAACCATGAAGATCTCAAGTCCCGGACGATCCGGATCGATATCTGCCACATGAAGAGCATCACCATGACCCAGACGGGCAATCGTTCCCGGGGCAGCACTCTCGGCAGGCATCAAGTCTGTGGAGCTGTACAGCACACTGCCGTCATGATCAATTGTAGCGGAGCCATAGATAATCTCCTGTTTGCCGTCACCATCCACATCCGCCACACTGAAATAGTGCGCTCCCTGAGTTGTAATGGAGCCGTACTGCGGATCTGTTCCATCCACACCATGCGGTCCGTCATTGAACGGGTTCTTCATCGGTGTCCAGCCGCTGTCCACTTTCCATTCCTTTTTCAGCTTCTTGCCATCCCAATTGTAGGCAACCATCGTTGAACGTGTGTAGTAACCGCGTGCAAAGATTGCAGACGGCTTCTTGCCGTCCAGATAAGCCACTCCGGCTAGGAAACGGTCCACCCGATTCCCCGGTTCGATCCGTGCCATCGCATAATCGCCCCACATCAGGCCATCATCATGACGTTCAGGTTCATATGGAATGGTCTCCAGCTCTTTGCCTGATTTGCCTTCAAATACCGTAACATACTCAGGACCATCCACGATAAAACCTTCAAACTTGCGCAGCTCATTGCGGTTACTGCGTTCTACCGCGTACACATCAATGAAATAGTCGGCCAAGCTCTCGGCATCCTGCTGAGATAATGGGTAGTTATATTTTTTCTCAATCCCAAAAGCCTCTTCCAATGTCGCAGGCCAGTTCCCCTTCACAACCTCATCATGTTTATGCCAGTTTTTGAACATATCCACCACGTGACCGTAGTAACCGTCAGCACTCAAACGATAATCATCTTCGTTCGAGTACCCTGCCTTGCGATCCTGCTTGGGAAGCGTGATATATTTCTCGGAGGTCACTTTTCCTTTTTTGTTGTATTTAATAATCTTCGTACCGGGAGCGGTCTTGAACATCATCTCGGCTTTGCCATCCCCGTCAAAATCGTAAACGAGCATCTGTGTATAATGAGCACCCGCACGGATGTTAACCCCAAGATCGATTCGGTACAGCAATTGTCCGTCCAGTGTGTAAGCATCGATGTAGGTTTTACCGGTGTACCCTTTTTGCGATACGTCCTTGGCGTTGGAAGGGTCCCATTTCACGAAAAACTCATACTGGCCATCCCCGTCCACATCCCCTACGCTCATGTCATTGGCAGAATACGTATAGGCTTCTCCCGCGGGCGTCACACCATCGGCCGGTTTTTGCAGTGGAATATCCACATAGCCGTTCGCCCAAGGTTTGGCGGATGCACTGCGTTTGCTCTCCTTGCCCTTCTTGTTCACCGCTGCCACTTCATAACGGGAAGACGATTTGCCTGCGGCATCTACATAGTTGGTGCTGTCGGTGACGGTAGCGATCTTTTTGCCATCACGATAGACGTTAAAGTCCGTACCTGTCAGTCCTTTGTCGCTATACCCTGTGGCCTCGTCACCAAGCAATCTCCAACTGAGAAAAACACCTTCAGATGTCGAAGCAGCCACCAGTCCCCGATCCAGATATTCCAGTTGAATCTCTTTCACGTGACTGCCCCCCTTTTGTGATTGCAGGCTGGCCTCCGTCGCACTATTTCCGTTCGAAGCTTCTGCTCCGCTGATCCCCGCTGTTCCCCCAACAAGCAAAGCTACGCTGAGTGCCGAAGAGAGCACCTTGGCTGCAAGTGGCATACGAGCCTTCCTGCGACCGGATTGCCGACCTGACACCGATCCCTTATGTACCGGCGCTGTTGTTTCTGAGTTCATCCACCTTCACGCTCCTTGAGACAGAATAGGTGACGCATATACACATTGATGATGATTGGACGTTCAATCATCCACACAGACCTTCTTCAACGAAAGATCCCAATCCATAATGATTACGCTTACAAAATTTAAAAAGAGAAATCAGCTTGCCCGACTACCAGAGTGCGGTCCCCCTTCCATTCTCTTTCCAATCCGAGCGAGAGAATCCCGCCCATCGGGTTCTATTATAGACATCCTGTCTGCCAGACCCTAGGCAAATATCCGTCCAAAACGATTAATAATCAGTGTTTTTAGGAGTCATTTAGGAAATAAGTACTTGCAACTCTGAGGGTTATCCGTTCCGGTTACTATGATCGCTGTTATCCCCGGATTTTCTTCCATCCCCCTTCCAAGGGTAAAATCCGGTGATAAAGGCGAGATGATGCTTACGAAGTAGCTTTCTTGCAGAAAGCTTTCAGCTTCGCTTCTTCAGAATCGATTTCGTCCCCTCCACTACGTTCCTCAGTTGATCAAGAACTTCAATCTAGAATGACTCTTGAATGCATAGCAAAAAACCGCGATCCTCTAACTCACTGAGGACCGCGGTTAAGACAGTTACAAGTAAAGTTTAAGGCTCAATACCCCATACCAGGTTTTCACCTTGGTAGAGTGTTACCTTATTCCAATCCTGGTAGGATGTTTTCGTTGGATCGAAAGAGTAGTCATTCGTCTCGTCCAAGTTGGACCAGTCTGTTTTGTACATGCGAAGCTGGATGTCTCCAGTCTGTCCACCAGCCTGAATGCTGCCAGCGCCAGATGTGAAGCTCAGCTCCACATACGAGTCTGTGAAGGTCCGCTGGATATTGGCTCCGCCAACTTGAGCGTAATCGATGGCAGAATCCATCGCAGCCGAGCCTTCTTTGGAGAAGTAATACCGGATCTTCAGATCACTCAGATTCACAGCAGTACTACCCAGATTTTTGATGTTGAAATACGGTTTGATCTGGCTATCTTGAGCATTGGTATCTCCAGCACGATATTGCACGACAAGATCACTCGTTGGTACAACGACACTTTGAGGTGTCGCGGAAGCTACAGCAGAATTGGCACTTTGCCCTGATGCATTCACTGCACTTACCACATAATGATACGTTGTGCCGTTCGTCAGGGCAGTGTTGGTGTAGGACGTACCACTCACATTCGCCGCGATCGTTGTAAACGGACCTGATGCACTCAGTGCGCGTTTCACATCATAACTTGTTGCACCTGTAGAAGCGGTCCACGTCAGGCTCACCTGCGCATTGCCTGCAGTTGCTGTGAGAGCAGTCGGTGCAGCTGGCGCCGTTACACCTGCAACAGGTGTAGCTGTTGCTGTTGCAGAGTTAACACTTTCACCTACTGCATTTGTTGCCGTTACCACATAATAATAGGTTGTACCATTGATCAGACCGGTGTTGCTGTAAGATGTTCCACTTACATTAGCTGCAACTGTTGTGAATGGACCTGATGCACTCAGTGCCCGCTTCACACTATAACTTGTAGCCCCTGTGGAAGCAGTCCACGTCAAGGAGACCTGAGCGTTACCGGCAGAAGCTGTCAATGCTGCTGGTGCTGCCGGAGCTGTTGTTCCGCCCGGAGGATTACCTCCACCGTTACTTGCAGGAAGTACAGGGAATGCGTTTTTCACCAGTGCCACGAATTGATCATGGAACCAGTGACCCGATACCGGAGCATTAGGCAACGCACCTGTTAATACACCATCCCGAGTTGTGAAGGTTGGATCACACATCCGGTCGAAACCTTTGCCTTCGTTATTCGGAATTTCGGAGCTGGAGCCATCAGATTCACCCGGAGGTTTCACCCATACATAAGCATCCAGATGCGCTGGTCCTGGTGCAGCCTTAGGTGCTTCACCAATACCTGCGCCACTGGCATTACACCAGTTCCCCCGATGCTCCCGGCGATCTACACGTCCGGAGTTCACATAATCGTTGATGTTGCTGCCCGTAGCAGATGCTGGACGGTCTACCCCGCCCCACCCATTCCGGCTAGTATCAATCAGGAAACCTGTGCTGCTTGGCCAGCCAGCTTGTACGAAATCGGCATACAGCGCAGCAGTGAAATCGGTTTCGTCAAAATAAGGATTCCACTCATAAAACTTGGCAGATTTAATCGGTTGTCCACCGATATTGAGATCAGGGTTAGACAGGTTCGGCTCCCCCAGCGGTGTAGTGTTTGCTGTATTTGTAATGAAGCCATCTGCACTGCTCAGACCTGCGGCTGTTCCTTGCACAACACTTGTATACAGCGCGACTGCTGCAGAACGGTTGTTATCCCATCCAAGCCAGCCGGAGTGGCCGATATCCAGATAGTTGTACACATTTGGAATGGCGTGCAGCTTGTCCAATGCATACTTCACACCCGCCTCATAGATACCTGTTGAGCTGGCTTGACCACAAGCTGGTGTACTCAGGTTGGTCACAAGGTTAGGCAGACTATCCGGTTCAATGACAGCAATAATGCGAATATCCTGATACTTCGGATCTGCGAAGATATCTGCGAGCACATCAATATAATCCGTTTTATATGTCTGCAGTGCTGCCTGTGTTAGTGGAAGTTCACCATTCGATGCGAGTGCATGACAATCCCGTCCAGGCAAGTTATAGATAACAAATGAAGCCGTTATAGGCGTACCCGGTTTCTTTTGAGCGAGAACGGCATCAAGATGTTGCTCTACACTTTTGCGACCAGCGTTGTCCGTCCCGCCATAGATTGCAGCAATTCGGTCAACCCATACTGCGGTTGGATACGATTTGATGGTCTCCATCTTGGCCTTCAACGACGCATCGTTGGTCAGTGCAATGGATGTATCCACGAGAGCTGAATAGTCCTGATTCAGATAAGCGGTTGCCCCTACAAATGGATTATCCACATGTGCTTCAGCCGCCTGAGTCAAGCCTGGAGACAGTCCAGGGAAAATCCCCGCAGCGAGCAGCGTTGCTGCAAGCATTTGTTTTACACCTTTGCGCAGGATCTTCTTACCTCTCGATTTGGTTTTCAATTTAGTCTTCATAGTTCCACCTTTCCTTTAGTTAGATTGGGTTGTACTCATGTCTGATCCTCTGTGTCATTATGATGCTTAGCACGAAGAGAACGTTCGGATGAGTTGGTTGTATCACCTCCTAAAGAAATGGTTGTATCACTGGAATCTTGAGCAAACAAATGGTGTGTGAGGGCGAATCATGTGAATGAGTATAATATGGTGGGTGTGGTTGAACGTGTGTTAGACATGAAGAAGTGTGAACAATGACTTATGGGATGTCTGAATCCCATATTTGGTAAGCGCTTTCTTCAAACAGTTAAAAAAAAGGCCTTCGCCTATCCATCTACAAACATGATGTTCGGTGTCACCTCCTTATGTTCTGATTATACGACATGTAAATATTACTGTAAATTGAATTATATAAATTTAATTATATTTTTTTCCATAATTCAGGCAGGAATCTGGACATCCCTTGCCCCTAACCAGACCAAAGGCTCATCATGGCCATATGCCACAATGAACCTCGTGTTTTTCAAGGTCGAATCGACCGTTCGTCTAGCTAGTCACTACATACGTTGCCTTGTTCTTAAATTCCTACGTCTAGGGCAAAACGACAATGTCTCCCGGTTTCAAGCCACTAACTACTTCCGTCTTGTCCCCCGATTCCATTCCAGCCTGGATCGTCAGCGGCTCGGTCTGTCCATTGCCCTTGTCTAACAGTACGTAAGGTTCGGTCTGATCCCGCATAATCGCCAAGCTGGACACAACCGTCACTTTATCCTTCCGCATTGTCTCGATATCGCCTTCCAGACTCACGCCTCCATACATTCTGGCGTCCGGCTTCAGATCAATGACCACATCAAACTGTGAAGCTTGCTTGAGGTCCGTATCGGTACTCTTGCGGGCGAATTTGGACACCTTACTTACCTTCCCGGTGAATTGCAGGTCTTTCTGCGCTGTCATTCGCACCTTAACTGGCATGCCCACCTTGAGCCTGAACATTTCTTCCTCACCAACAATCGTCATAAATTTCAGTTTGCTGATGTTTGTAACGGACCCGATCAGCTGTCCTTCCGTCACCGCACGTGTCTTGCTATCCTCTTCATTCATCTGAAATATACCGGAAGCGGAAGCATACACAACAGACTTACTTATTACTGCCTGCTTTTTCTGTATCTCCTTCTCCTTGAGGACCAATGCTTTTTGGTTCAATTCATTCGTCAGGCGTTTACCTTCCCGATCTGCAAATGCCTTCTTGCGCTCCTCTTCCGTTACGCCAAGGGACTCACTCATATTCGCCTGATCCAGGGTAACCTGATTCATCTTGTTTTCCAGCTGAGCTTTCTCCAGATCACTCTGCAACTGTTCTACTTCCGTTTGTAACGTGGAAGTATCGAGGCTAAACAGGATATCGCCTTTGCTCACCTGCTCACCACTTTTCACGTGCCACTGCTTGATGTTGGAAGCATACGGAGCGAAGATATCCGTCTGATCGGTGTATACGGATTTCCCTTTCACCTGTATCGTTTGCGTCATCGTTTCCTGTGTCACATCAAAGGTAATCGGGGGTGGAATCTCTATAGGCGCCTCCGGTTTTGGCTTGTACTTTTCATACAGCCAGTACCCTGCACCTGCCAAAAGTACAACGGTGATGATAATTTTAATCCATTTCTTCATGTGCCCAATTTCCCTTTCGCTGATAAAATTACATTGATTTGATCACAGTTAATGCATTGGTCCGAGATGCGCTGATTGCCGGATATATACCTGATACAATGCCAACCAGAATAGCAAAAACGATGCCCAGTGGCAGAGCCGACTGCTGAATAACGACGGTCATCGGACCATTCATCTGATCTGCCATCTGACTCGCCAGCAGACTGTTCACCCCGCCGAGGGCAGCAAAGGCAATCCCCACACCAGCCACGCCGCCCATTAATCCAAGCATCGCTGCTTCCGTAATAAACATCTGGCGGATCTGCCACAGATTTGCGCCCAGCACCTTCATCACACCAATCTGTTTACGACGCTGATGCGTAGACATAATCATCGCTACAATAATGGATAATGAGGCCAGCAGCATGATAAAACCACCGATCCCCAATGCCGCTTTTTGGTACATCGCCAATTGACCTGCCATCGCTTCCTTCTGGAACAGATTACTCTGTGTGTTTAACGTCAGCTTTTTAATCTGTTCTTCCACCTGGGATACATAACGTTTGTCCTCAACCTTGACCAGAGCTGAGTTAAGATGCTTGGCCGCACTGCTGTCGGCCTGCTGTAATCCAAGCTCATCCTGCAATGCACGAGCTGTATCGAGCGGCAGATATACTTTTTTATCGTTTTGAGCGCTCATCTCATCCATGTTGGAAGGCTTCGTCAACTCTCCAGACACGCGTATAGAACCACTCATTTTGGTTTTGCTCGCATTCGCATAATCTTCATATCGGAACTGAACCAGCTGCTGAACCAGGTGATCCTGTTTGGCGGACATTTCCGTAAACTGTTCTAAAAGCTCGTTGTTATATGGATCAGCATTCAACTGCTCAAATAACTTCTGAGTTACTTTGGGGTCCACTAGTCCAAATGCAGCACCATAACTGGTTACCGCCATACGACCATCCTCTGCCCCACGTCCCTCAGCATACTTGTATCCAAACCCGCCCAGGGTCTCCAGCTGGGTACCAATGACCTCAACATACGTGCTGCGACCATCCGGAAGTACCATTTCCAGCGAATCCAGCTTTAACATGGGAGCCACGGCAACAACGTGGGGTAGTCTTTGGATAATCTGAATCTTTTCCAACGTCAATGCTCCCCGTTCAAACTTCGATGTCTGACCATTCCCCTTGCCGTTCCCGGTACGTATGCCTTCATTGGGCGTAATCGTGATTTCATCCATCTTGTAATTGTCGTTCAATGTTTTCTCGCTATAGGTCTGTACGGACTGCCCCACGCTAAGTGCAATGATCATGGCGGCAGAACCGATGGACAGCCCCATCATGCACAGCAGTGTGACCATTTTTCTGCGAATGATCTGTCCCCAGGCCATACGTGCTACATCCCGTATTCTCACATTTCCTCTCCTTTTACCTCAAACTTCCCTTACAGCTTCTTCGACCAATATTCCATGTTGCAGGGTAAGCACAACTTGCATCTGCTCCGCGACCTCTGCTTCATGTGTCACAATGACAAAGGTTGTATTCATATCCCGGTTAAGCTGCTGCAAAATCGCAATAATCTCTTCCTCCGTCTCGGTATCCAGATTCCCGGTAGGCTCATCTGCAAAGATCACCGAGGGTTCGGTAATGAGCGAACGTGCAATACTGACACGTTGTTGTTGGCCGCCCGACAACTGAGACGGGAACAAGTTTGCTTTTTCACCCAGTCCAACCTGTTCCAACAGCTTCAATGCTTTTGCTTTGCGTTTCGAAGGGCTTATGCCCATAAACACCAAGGGTAACTCTACATTTTCCCGGATCGTAAGATTGGACAGCAGTTCATAGGATTGAAAAATAAACCCGATATGACTGCGCCTGAACTCAGCCAGGCGATTTTCACTGAAACGTACAATATCTTGTCCCGCAATTAGAATCTTGCCCTGATCCGGTTTCATCAGCCCCGCCATCAGATTCAGCAGTGTGGATTTCCCCGAACCAGAACTGCCCAGCAGGGCTACCATCTTGCCTTCTCCAATCGTCAGGTTGATATCCTGAAGCACCGGCACGGTTCCCTTGCCATTGCGGAACGAGTGGGATAATTGTTCAACTTGAAGCATTACTACATTTCTTCCTTTCTACTTGCTAAATATGTACAGAGGTTGTTATGTAAAGATTCGCGTAGCACATTCCCTTATCATTATAGGATGGAGATGTATCCGGGCTGGCCGGAGTTGTATCCAACTTGTAACATGTCATAACAAAAAGACCTTGTCCGCAGAGCAGCTATCGCTCCATCAGACCAAGGTCTAATATTCGTATACTTTCCGCAGCTTACCAGGCTCTGAAACTAAAGCGGTACATTTCACTTTTATCCACTGAGCTGCTTACAGCAAATAATTCATCGTCATTCCATTTCAGACTGATGAAGTTATCAATATTGCGATAGATCACCGTATCCGACGAAATCTTGCTGTCATTCAGGTAGGCAACATGCAACTCATTCTTCTGATTCTGACTGTCCATCGGGAAAAAGTAAGCTATTCGGGATTCATCTGCATCCAGATCGAAGCTCCAGATCGAACCTTGTAATAACAGATCATACTGCTCCTCTGCTGCATGATACCGATACAGCCCCTGTACCTTATTCATCGTTCCCTGGATGAGCATGTCACCATTTTTCAGCAACTTGTACTGTTGAATGTCTTCCATTGCAGCATACGCCTTCACTTCATGCTCATCCTCAAGCGATACACGATAGATGGCATACTTGTCTTTCAGCATCACCAGTATATAAAATTGCTGGTGATCCTCACTGACCTGCAACACATCCATAACGATAAACGTATCACTCGAACCTTTCCCTTGTTTTGGTCCTGTGAACATGCTCATCAGCTCTTCATACGTGTAGACGACATGACTCGTCCCCTGGCTCAGATCAACTTGTTTAAATAACAGATCATCCTGACCGATGTAGGAGTCGTTCCCTATAAACACTCGATAATACGAGTTGTCGTACGGAAGCTTGCGACGTTCCCCGCTCTGTATCATATACTCATACGTTGTCTTCTGCGTCTGACCTGCCCGATACTGGGAGTAAATGATTTTCTTGTGATCCGGGCTGATCGTTACACCGTAATCCGTATTAGCCGCAATGTTCTTCACTTCCTTATCATCCAGATGCAGAAGAGACAGCTTGAGCCCTGAATAGGAAAATTCCGGTTGATTAAATATAATCGTATTCCGGTCTAACACTTCAAAATCAAAGATCGCAAAGTCATTTGGAATCTTGGTAGCCGACTCGATCTGAATCGTACTGCTCGGTGGTGGTGCCAGACGGCTGTTGAACTGCTCACTTGGCAAAATCACCGTTCTTGGTTTGAGATTTCCGAGACTGAACAGGCTCCCAATCCCAAAAATTCCGCTGACAAATGCGATCAACAACCCTGACAGCATCAATCTGTCACGGTTTTTACGCCAAAATCCAGGATGTCTCATGCGTTCATTTCCCCCGGAAGACTGATATTCACTTGTGTCCCTTCCCGCATGATGCTCTTCATCTCCACTGTTCCTCCATGACGCTCAACGATGTTCTTCACAATAGACAGCCCCAGCCCGGCACTGCCTTTCTCGGCCCTGTTGATTCCTTTATCCTGGTAAAAGGGTTCAAATACATGTTGGAGCGCTTCTGCACCGATTCCTTCCCCCTGATCACGGATCACAATAGCAATGGAATCACCTAACCTGAAGGATTGTACTTCGATAATGGAGTTCACATCACTGTACTTGACCGAATTATCCAGGATGTTGAGGAAAACCTCCTTCAACTTATCCCGATCTCCCTGTAAATACTGATGTTCCTCCAACTCATAGTGAATGCCTATATTGTACTTGCTCGCCTTAATCGACATGTCCTCACAAGCTTCACGAATAATATCTGATATATCGATACGTTCGAACCGGTATGCCTGAATGACCGCAGAGGAGACCGAGACCTCCAGAATATCCGCAACCATCGTGTTGAGACGCTGGCTTTCCTTGATGATATAATTCATGCCCTTGTCAAAAAAGTCCTGGTCGGTAAATCCGTTATCCCGCAAAATCTGGGCGTATCCCAGAATCGTTGTTAAGGGTGTCTTCAATTCATGCGTCACATTGTCAAAAAAGACTTTGCTTCTCGCCTGTACTTGCTTCACTTCGTCCCGCTCTCGCTCAATCACATCAATCTGCTCCCGAACCCGATCAATCATGACGGTGAAGCTTGAAGCCAATTCACCGATCTCATCCTTGGTTGTAATCTGAATGTCTGCATTCAGACTCCCCTGGGCCACTTCCGCAGAACGTTTTGTCAGTACACGGATGGGTTGTGTAATTTTCCGGGAAATAAAGATGGATGCGATAAATACAAATACGAAAATAACCGCTGCAAAAAACTTGATCGTATTTTGAAAACGAAGGTTGCGTTTGAACAATTCCGTGTAATCCTTCTTCATCTGTACGATTCCAATCAATTGTTGATCCATCTGGAGCGGGAAGGACAGACTGGCTGTGACCCGCCCCTTATCCACAACTGTGGTGTAAGCAATCCGGGAATGTACGGCTTCCTCCACATCAGGATGGTCAGACCGCTTAGCAACGTTAACCTCACTGCCAACAGATTCGTATGGCGAAGCATCGGGGCGATATACTACAATCTCCCCACCAACGGCTGATCCAATCTGCTCCGCGAGCTCGCGACTCCCTGCTTCGAGCGAGTCTCTGCTCATGCGTTTGTTATGTATCAGAAAGTACTGATTCAGCGCGATGTCCAGATTTCTTTTGGATTGCACCATATCCTCATGCACTTCCCGGTACATATTCTCCTGGGCTACCTTATTGGACAGAATCAGCAGGACGGAGAATCCGATAAATACAATGACCGAGAATAACACCACCATTTTGAACTGGATCGTCCACTTCATGTCTGTACCTGAATATTCAGCTTGTACCCCACACCGAATACCGTTTCAATCATCGAAATGCCTTGCACACCACTATCCAGTTTCTTGCGAATCCGTTGCACATGAATGTCCACCGTTCGGGTATCCCCTGCAAAATCAAATCCCCATACCTTGTCCAGTAGTTCAGAACGTGTATGAACCTTACGATGATGGGTCACGAGAAATAACAACAGATCATATTCTTTATTCGTGAGTCCTGCCCGTTCCCCGTCTTTCCACACTTCCCGTTCATCCTTGCGGATCTCAATATGCTTGCCTAGCCTTACCACCTCATAGGACTGATTCTCCAGTGTCTCGCTGATCAGATCAATCCGGCGAAAAATCGCCCGAATGCGCGCAACCACCTCACGGATATCAAAAGGCTTCGTGATATAATCATCCGCCCCAAGCTCCATGCCAAGTACCTTGTCCAGCATGTCCGACTTCGCAGTGATCATGATGACAGGTATCTTGGAGTTCACAGATAGTTGCCTGCACACATCAAAACCGCTCATATCTGGCAGCATCAGATCCAGCAGGATCAGATCCGGCTTCGAATCCCGAAGCAGATCCAGACCCTCTTTTCCCGTAGCTGCTTCCTTGATCTCAAATCCTTCCTTACGTAACGAATAGGACAAAATATCGCGAATGGACTCCTCGTCCTCAATAATTAAAATCTCTTTTTGTCTCATGATACTTTCGTAATCTCCCTGCTCTATGAATTTCCTTCATCTGCCTTTATTTTGTATCCCAAGCCGTATGCTTGAATAGAGGGGAGCACGAAATGTTACAACTCCGATACAACTCTGAACCTTTTGGAAACAACCTCCCGATATACTTGGATCATAAAGAGACTCATACCAGACCGGACCCAAGCCTGATCTGTATCCAAGGGGGATTCACATCATATGAACAGCACACAAATTAATGATGCTTATGTCAACTATAAATCAGAAATCACAAGGTATCTATCCCATATCGTCAAACAACCGCAAGATGCAGAAGATCTGGCACAGGATTGTTTCATTCGACTAATGAACGTTACCGTGGATATCCCTGAAGATCGCATTCTCTATTATCTCAAACGCATTGCCCGTAACCTGGCGATGGACAGCTTCCGCAGGCGGACCCGTACACTCAGACGAGACAGCCGTCTGGAGGTACCTACCCATCACGTCGATACATCCCACCTTGAAATTAGCGAAGGTGTTCATGATCTTGTCTCCCATATTAACAACACCGAACATCGTAAAATATTAGAACTTCGCCTCATCCATGGATACTCCATTAAGGAAACGGCAGAGCTGGTGAATCGCAGTGAAGGTATGATTAAATCCTCTGTCTTCCATGCCGTCAATCGAATTCGGGCCAAAGTCATCTCATAAGAGATGGCTTTTTATTTGCGTAAAATCAATATGCACGCAGAAATGAATGGATTATGACGGGACCGAAATACCTATGGATATGTCAAAAGACCCAATTTTACAAATATCGAGTTAATTTTTACAAATTGTTATGACTATGTGAGATTTTCATGTGGTAGAATATGGACGAACTCATGAATCAACTAATATTTGGGAGGGATTTGGTTGGGTAAATTAACAGGTATGCGAGGAGTATTTTTAAAATCACTCCTGGCCTTGTCCATGGCTTTGCCGCTTCAGATCGGATTATGGAACGGAGATGCATCGGTTCATGCGGAAGGACCGACAGACCCGGCACCGTTCATCCAGGCAAAGGTTGTGAACCAAAATGCAGGTAAAAAAGTATTGTTCGACAACTCTCACGGTCAGACGGCTGGAGCTGCAGACTGGGTCATTGATGGAGGTTTCTCTGACTTCGGGAATGCACTAGCGAATGATGGTTACTATGTCAAAGAACTTCGCAAGACAACTCCATTTACCTATGATGATCTGAAAGAGTATAACGTATTCGTTATTGCAGAGCCTCAAATTCCTTTCAAAACATCCGAACAAGCAGCACTGAAACAATATGTTGAAACGGGCGGCAGCATCTTCTTTGTTGGAGATCACTATAATGCAGACCGTAACAAAAACCGCTGGGATGGCTCTGAAGTCATCAACGGCTATCGTCGGGGAGCATTCGAAGATCCGGCCAAAGGCATGAGCACAGATGAGCGTAATTCTGAAGCGATGCAAAATATAACCAGTTCGGACTGGTTGTCCGATAACTTCGGCGTACGATTCCGCTATAACGCACTTGGCGATATCAACGCCAATATCGTTGTACCGGCAGATCAAGCCTTCGGCATCACAGAAGGGGTATCGGGTGTAGCCATGCACGCTGGTTCAACACTCGCAATCACCGATCCGGAAAAGGCAAAAGGTATTGTGTACTTGCCAAAAACCAACGCAAAATGGAATAACGCGGTAGACCAAGGTGTATACAATGGCGGCGGGATCGAAGAAGGTCCTTACGTGGCTGTATCCAAGCTGGGCGCAGGTAAGGCTGCTTTCATCGGCGACTCCTCTCCAGTGGAAGATGCATCGCCAAAATACTTGCGTGAAGAGACAGGCACACGTAAAACGACTTATGACGGTTTTAAAGAAGTCGATGATGCCGTGTTGCTCGTGAACACCGTGAACTGGCTTGCTACACAAGAGAACTACACAAGCCTGACTGAAGTGAACGGACTTGAACTGGACACAGCTACAGCGCTGTTGCCATTCGAAGAGCCGGCTGCTTCCACAGAACCACAGGCTGAACCTTGGTCCGCACCTGCTGCCGGATATAAGTGGTACGATCGTTCCACGTTCAAGGCTGGTTCTTACGGTGGCCCTGCATCCAGTGCAAACGCTGCTTACAGCTTCGTGAAACAGGATACCCTTCCGAATGCAGAAGACTTCCAGATTCGTGTAGTTGTGGAGAACATGGCTCCAAACACAACCGTATCCGGTTATAGTGCCGGTATCTATCTGACTGGCGGAACACAGGTCGCCATGATCCAGAATGAAAGTGGTACTTGGCCAACTTCGTACGGGTATAGCTCCACATTCAGTGTAACCTCGGACAGCCAAGGTCGCGGGATCAAAGATCTGAACGTCCGCATCAAACCAGGTACAACTGGTGCTGCGAGCTTGCGTCTGCGTCTGAACGGCAGCAACCTGATCACAAATACCGTGACCGTAGGTAATGTGCCGGCAGAACAGTTGCCGGAAGAAGAAGGACCGATTCCAGCGGCTATCACAGTTGCTGAAGCACGTACCAAAGCTGCTGGCACTACCGTAACTATCGAAGGTGTTGTGACGACAGAGCCGGGTGCATTTGGTGGACAAGCCTTCTATCTTCAAGATGAAACTGCTGGAATCTACGTATTCCAGCATACTAGCGGCTTCCATGCAGGTGACAAGGTGAAAGTAACAGCAGCAACAACCATCTATAACAGCGAGTTCGAGCTTACGGATATCGTTGCGATTGAGAAAACAGGTACAGCTTCCGTACCTGCTCCAATCGAAGTTACAGCAATTACAGATGCGAACCAAGGTCAACTGGTTCAATTGAAAAATGTAACGATTGAGAATATCATCAGTGCTACACCAGTTGGATCTTTTGAATTCGACGCGGTAGCAGCAGATGGAACGAGCACACATATCCGTGTAGACACCCGTACAGGTGTGACGGAGACTTCCTTCCCTTATGCTGCTGGTGACAAAATCGATATCACAGGCGTTTCCGCTATTTTCAAAGACGTATATCAATTGAAACCTAGAAGCTTGAATGATTTTGTACCTGCTGAAGAGCAAGGTGGCGGCGAAGTGCCTTCCACTCCAGCTGCAGGAGCACCGGGTAAACCGGTGCTTTCTTCTGATAATGGATATACCACTGGCCTGTTCGAAGGTACGTATAACGTAAGCATGAACCTCTGGTGGGGCGAAAATGGTTCCGAGTACAAACTGTATGAGAACGGCGTTCTGATCGATACGCAGAAGTTGACTGCAGCTTCACCATCCGCTCAGTCCTCCAAAACAGCTATTACAGGTAAAGCCAACGGCACGTATACCTATGTTGCTGAGCTGACCAATGACAAAGGCACAACACGCAGTGACGTGCTGACGGTACAAGTAACCAATGCTGCTCCAGGCAAAGCGAACTTGTCCCAAAACAATTGGGATGGTGACGGCAACTATAACGTATCCATGAACCTCTGGTGGGGTACAAACGCAACCGAATACCGTCTCTATGAGAATGATGTATTGATTGATACACAAGCATTGAACGCAGCAACACCAGCTTCCCAAAGTGCTACAACTGAATTGTCCGGTCGCGCTAACGGAACGTACACGTACCGTGCTGAGCTGATTAACGCGGCAGGCGTAACCAGCTCAGAGACGATTACGGTTCAAGTTACTAAAGCATTGCCTTTGGCTAGCTAAGTCTCAGTAAAGAAGCCTAACGTTTAACCAAGCAACTAAAAAACCGAAACCAACATTGCCTGATTCACAGGGCAACATGGTTTCGGTTTTTTTAGATTTATTTCAAACGTTCCGGCTCATTCCATTTCTTCCAACCTAGAATACTGTTCCATACAGCAGCATAAACAGCCACGGCGATAACACTGATGACAAAAATCCAGTTTATGTGGGGATACGGATAACTTCTTCCCGTGAAAACGATCAGGATTGCACTGAGTCCAATATTCTCTATATTATGCTTTTTAAACTTCTGAAAGAACATTCTGTAGAGTAATAGGAGCACGATAAACCCAATCCATATATAATAAAATATTTCCATAGGTCACCTCCCTTTATATCCTCACTTCCTGTATTGGTAACTGTGAAGATTATTGATTAATACCCTTAATTCCCTTTATATAGAAACCTATTAATATTACATGAATTTGGAAAATAATTCAATTATTTTTATACATATTCTTGGAGTCCTATTATTCCTCGACGGTTAGCTGAGCAACAAGAACGCACCGTTGTTTATTTGCAGACACAAAAAAAGACTATCCCTGCCAATATTCCGGCACCGAATAGCCCTCTCTTCTTCCCCTATCAACTTATCTTAATTTATCATCTAGTATATTCGTAGCGCCACATTAACCCTTACACCAGCTTCTTACGAATATACCCCGAGATCAAGTCGATAATCGTGATCATCACGATAATACCCAGCAGGATTATACCTACTCGTTGCCAGTTCCGAGTACTTAACGCAAAGATCAGCGGTGTACCGATTCCCCCTGCTCCGATTACACCCAGTATGGTCGCGGAACGTACATTGATCTCGAAACGATACAGCGTATAGTTCAAGAATCCAGGCATTACCTGCGGCAGGATGGCAAACCACAACTGCTGCATGCGATTGGCTCCCGAGGCAAGCAACGCCTCAGATGGGCCATAGTCGATATTTTCAACTTCATCCGCGTATAATTTGCCTAACATGCCGATGGAGTGTAATCCAAGGGCGAGTACCCCTGCAAACGATCCGGGACCTACTGCCTTAATGAACATCAAGGCCATGATAATCTCAGGGAACGTACGGATGAAGCTGAGTACCATTTTACCTGCACCAGAGATAGAACGATGCCCACTCATATTACGAGCAGACCAGAATGCAAACGGGATACAGAGCACTGCCGAGATTACGGTACCCAGCACGGAAATCGCGAGCGTGTCCAGTAGACCTCGCAGCAAGTCTTCTCCCTCAGGCAAATATACAAAATCCCAATCTGGTGAGAAAATCCCGGCTACAATGGCCTTCATAATCTGAGCGGCGGTTTCCTTGAAACCAGTGAACGGTACACCGGCAAGAGCCCAGGCATACACAAGGATTAACAGTAATACAATAACCCAGCGTAGCGGGTTCTTCCGTGGTTTTGGCCGGATGCGGCTTGTTTCATTTTTCATCATAGCAATTTCTCCCGCAGCTTAGTACTTACATAATCAATGATCAGAACAATGACGAGGGTAAACAGAATGATTACGCTGGTCTTGTCATACTCCAGGAATCCAAGTGTGGCCTCGTAATAGAGTCCTATTCCTCCGGCTCCCACCAGTCCCAGAATGGCAGCAGCACGTATATTAATTTCGAAGGCATACAGCACATAGGATGTGAACTGGGCAGCCAGTTGCGGCACCACGCCATATACAATGAGCTGAATCCGGTTCATACCAACAGCCGTCATCGCTTCCAGCGGCCCCTGATCAATGGTTTCCAGCGTCTCATACGTCAGCTTCGCGATCAGACCTATGGAGAACACAGCCAGTGCCAAGATTCCGGGGATTGGCCCCAGACCAAACACAGCAACGAACAAAGCAGCAAGCAACAGATCCGGCACGGTCCGAATCAGGTTCAGCAGAAAGCGTGCCGGATAATAGATCCAGCGACTTGGCATCAGGTTACCGGCACAGATGATGGAGACCGGAATCGCAATAATCGCACCAATGGTTGTCCCAATCAGGGCCATTCGAATCGTTTCAAGCATACCTTGCACGATATTATCAAAGTAACTCCACCGGGGTGGGAACATATCCTTTAACAATTTCCACATTTCAGGGAATCCCTGAAATAACTCTGTGAAGCCGGCATCGGTCTGTTTGGCACTGGCCCACAGAAGGAGCAGAATGATCACTAAGGTGAGCAGATGTTTCGTACGCCCAGGCGGTTTTGGGCGATTCACAACCTGAGCGGGGCTGGAACCAGGTTCCCTCCCCACTCCGCCTGAATTCTGAAATGGAACGTTGGACTGCCCCTTCATACCACAACTTCTCCCTGCTCATGCACAGCCTGCTTGTCCAACAATTCGTCAGCCAGAATCGGTCTGCCGTATATTTCTGCAAAGCGCTCATCCGTTGCCTCTTCCACCGGACCGTCGAATACGACCTCGCCTGCTCGCAATCCGACAATACGGGTCGCATACTCTCTCGCCAGATCAATAAAATGAAGGTTGACGATGGTCGTAATCCCAAGGTCTTGATTAATGCGTTTCAGGTCATCCATGACCTGTTTCGTTGTAAGCGGGTCAAGTGAAGCAACCGGTTCGTCGGCCAGAATGATTTTTGCTTCCTGTGCCAGTACACGGGCAATAGCCACACGCTGTTGTTGTCCACCAGACAACTGATCTGCACGGGAATAGGCTTTCTCCGAAATATTCACACGATCCAGCGCAGTGAATGCCAGTTCAATATCCTCATTTGGAAAACGACCCATAATGGTACGCATGGTGGAATGGTATCCAACGCGTCCAGCGAGTACATTACGTAGCACACTGGACCTTTTCACCAAATTGAAACTCTGGAAGATCATGCCGATGTCACGTCTGATCATGCGTAGTCGTTTGCCTTGTGCCTTCGTAATGGAACTTCCATTAATCAGAATCTCGCCCTCACTAATGTCGTGCAGTCGGTTAATGGAGCGTAAGAGCGTTGATTTACCCGCACCGGACAGACCCACTACAGCAATGAATTCACCCTGCTCAAATTTCAGATTAATATTATCCAGGCCCTTGGTGCCGTTAGCGTAAGTTTTGGTAACGTTATGAAGCTCAATCATGACAATATCCTTCTTTCATTCATAATGATCAACCATACATGAGTCCTTGCTATAATGGCACAGGCCAGCGCAGCGTAGATCACGCTGAACTGGCCTGTCCATTGCTACGATTAAGCTGTTCCCATCCAATAAAGCGACTACAAAGTGAACAGATCCCGAACTACTTTTGGATCAGAATTATTCACCTTTCACTTTTTCACCATACTGGCGAACGATCTCAAACTTGCTATCATCGGACTCTACATAACCTTCATGCGTATAGATTTCTTTGATGATCTGGTGACCTTCAGTATCTTTACCGATATCGATGAAGGCTTGTTTGATCTTCGCAGTCCAATCTGCATTCATGTCTGTACGAACGGCAATGGTATCGTTAGGAATAGGCTCAGTGAACGCCAGTACACGTGTATCTTCAAATACAGTCGGATAGTCTTTAGCTACCGTGTTGCGGGCATCTTGGAAAATAGCTGCTGCATCAACGTCACCGTTCAATACAGCGATAACACCTTGGTCATGACCTTTCAACGTTACAGGTGTTACATCTTTTAATGGATCAATGCCTCTGTCCAGCAAAAGACCTGCTGGCCATACATAACCTGCGGAAGACGTTACGTTTTGGTAAGCGACTTTTTTACCTTTAAGATCTTCGATGGATTGGATCGGCGAATCTTTTTTCACAATGAACATGGATTTATAGGAATCCGCCAACTCTTCGGTTGGAGCACCTGTCTCATCATTTACACCGAAACGTTGTGCTTGCAAGATAACCTGCGCAGCGCCTTTTTCTTTAGCCAGTACATAAGCTGTCGGAGGCAAGAAACCTACGTCTACTTTGTTGGAAGCCATTGCTTCAATAATTGTGTTGTAGTCGGTGGATACGCTGACTTTTACCGGAATGCCCAGTTTGTCACCAAGCAACTTCTCCAGCGGTTTCGCTTTAGCTTCAAGCGTATCTGCGTTCTGGGAAGGAACAAATTGAACCGTCAGTTCAGTTGGCACATAACCTTCGACAACTTTCTCTGTCTCTGCCGTAGACGTACCGGATGCATTCGAACTCGAATTATCCCCGTTAGCCGAACCTGTTGTACTACTGCTAGACCCACAAGCACTCAGAAACAGAACCAAAATCAACAATGGTAAAAATAAAGCAGACTTCTTCAAACGAACACCCTCCAAAGAGTTTCTATTTTTCAGTACTTATCTACTATAGTTGCCAAATATTAGCGCGATGTGAAACGAAATTTGGAGTTTTGTAAAGTTTCCTGTCAGGCTGTCAGCGCGACTTGTATCTGTTAGAATAGGCTCATTATGGTTGAAGATATAGGAAGAACATCGGAGATAACGGCGCATACTTCGGTTCTTCAAGCTATTCATTCTTCTCCGTTTTATAGTAATTCCATATATCTGAACTTATATATTAGAGGAGATTGTAAAATGACATCCACAAACCATACGGCAAGCTTCGATATTCTGTATACCAGTGATCTGCACGGGGCGATCCGTCCCATTCATTACAATACCAATGCCTACCGCCCGGCTGGGCTTGCCCTGCTGGCTTCCCTGATTCGTAAGGAACGTGAACGTTCACCTGAATTGATGCTGGTGGATAACGGGGATCTGCTGCAAGGATCACCCTCGGCCTCCTATGCAGCTTCACAGGTTTCCAAAAACGAGGTGCATCCATTCATAACGGTACTGAATGAACTCGGTTATGATGCTGCGGTGATGGGAAATCACGAGTTTAACTATGGTCAGAATCTGTTGCGCGGAGCAGTTGAAGCTTCCAATTTCCCCTGGCTGTCTGCCAATATTGTAAAAGATGAGCAACCAGACGTACCTGCCTTCGGTCCTCCGTATCTAATCAAAACATTGTCTACGGGTGTCAAAATTGCCCTGTTGGGCGCAACTACGCATTACATTCCAAACTGGGAGCACCCGAAAAATATTGAGGGTTTACAGTTCCTTGATGCCTTGGAGACGATTCGTGCATGGGTTAGCTATATCCATGAGCATGAACAACCAGATGTAATGGTTGTCAGTTATCACGGCGGATTTGAGAGTGATCTGGAGACAGGCGAGCCCACCGAACGATTAACTGGAGAAAATCAAGGCTATGCCATCTGTCGGGACATCGAAGGCATCGATGTGCTGCTTACCGGACATCAACATCGTCAGCTTACCGCTAACATTCATGGTGTAACCGTCATTCAGCCGGGATTCAGTGGAAATGGTGCAGGGCATGTATCCGTTCAGTTGGAACAATCATCGGGCGGCAAGTGGCAGATTACAGATAAGCAGGCTCGGTTGTTACTTCTGGATGAACATAGTGAAGTTGAACCTGATGCAACCGTCATGAAACTGACGGAAGAGCTGGAAACTGAGGCACAAGCATGGCTTGATCAACCCATTGGCGAGGTGGCTGGGGATTTATCTATCACTAATGCTACGGCTCTGCGACTCAAGGCACATCCATTCATTGCTTTTGTACATCAAGTGCAGATGGAAGCGACTGGAGCGCAGCTCTCCAATACCGCCATGCTGAGTGAAGAAGCTCGCGGTTTCGGGAGTCACATCACCGTTCGGGACGTGTTATCCAACTTCATCTATCCTAATACTCTGACGGTGCTGGAGCTGAGTGGTCAGGATATCCGGGAGGCACTGGAACAAACGGCTCGTTACTTTGAAGTGAATGCTTCTGGCGAGGTGGCAGTCAATCCGGCTTATATGGAACCCAAACCCCAACATTATAATTACGATATGTGGGCTGGCATGGAATACGAGCTGGATATCTCCCAACCTGTAGGCAGTCGAGTTGTGAAGTTGGAACGTAAAGGCAAGCCAATGGACATGAATGGCACGTACTCTGTTGTGATGAACAGCTACCGCGCTGCTGGCGGTGGAGATTATGCGATGTATCCAGGCAAAAAGGTACTGCACGAAGGTGCCACGGACATGGCCGCACTGGTGGAAGATTATATTCGCAGACACCAGCCGTTAACGGTGGAGCAGGCGGATAACTGGAAAGTTATTGGGAGTTAAATGAGAAAGAGCAGGTCCTGTGATCAGGATCTGCTCTTTTGTTTTCAACCTATTGCTTACTTGTTCTTGTTGAATTATCCTATCCTGTCCTGTCCTGTCCCTTCATCCGACATATTGAAGAATTAACTGATATAAGGCTATGGAAAATCCTAAGATACTCGCTTTCATTTTAGATGGATGATTTCTTTCGCTGCGAATCAAATAAAAGAAAACCAAAATAAACCCTGCGGGGATCCATAGCTCAAAGACACCTTTTGTTGTACTTTGAGAATAAATTGGAGTAATGAATGTACTAATCAAAAAGTAAAAGAAAACCGTAAAACGTCTTGTTTCTAATTGCTTGCTCCACCTTACTAGAATGAAAATAATAATGATTGCGATAATCGTAATGTGTAAAGGGGGAAAAAGAAGAGCAGCATTCCCAAATTTGAATTCCATTCCGCATTGCCCTCCTCTCTTTTAATGCATCACATGACTGACTACAGGCATACGTGTAAAAATTCATTCTCATGCTTCAAAACCGCTGGCAACCTTCCAAAAACTGACCTGTTCCAATATATCCTTATTTTAACATACAATCACAGTTCCATTTCCCACGTTTATTCAATAAAATATGCAAAAAGAGCAGAAGTGAGGAGCATCGTGCCCTCATCCCTGCTCTTTTTACATACCTACAAGTTTTTTTCTAATACATGTCACATATTATCCAAAATGACTACTGCGCTTTCTTACGCAACTGACTGTAATACAGCTCGCTATAGAAACCGCCTTGTTCCAGCAACGCATCATGCGAGCCTTGCTCCAGTAGCTGCCCATCCTTCAGCACCAGAATTCGATCGGCCTGACGGATCGTGTTCAGCCTGTGGGCAATGACAAAGCTGGTTCTTCCCTGCATCAGACGTTGTAGCCCTTCCTGAATTTTGATCTCTGTGACGGTATCAATACTGCTCGTCGCTTCGTCCAGTACGAGTATCGATGGATCTGCCAAGATTGCCCGGGCAATGGCGAGTAATTGCTTCTGCCCCTGACTAATGCCGCTCCCGTCGGCCTGGAGCACTTTGTCGTATCCATCCTTCATTCTCACAATGAAGGAATGGGCATTCGCCAGCCGGGAGGCTGCTTCCACCTCTTCATCCGTCGCGTCCAGACGGCCAAATCGAATATTTTCCCGAATTGTGCCCTGAAACAGGAATGAATCCTGTAGTACAAATGCCATATGTGACCGCAAATTTTCACGCCGAATGGTGGTCATATCACGACCATCTACCGTTAATGTGCCGCCTGTCGGATCATAGAAACGGGATAACAGTTGGATCAGAGTCGTTTTCCCCGCTCCGGTCGGACCTACAAGGGCAATCATCTCCCCCGGTTTGGCTTCAAAGCTGATCTCATGCAAAATGTTACGTCCTTCATCGTATCCAAAGGATACTTTGTCGAAACGAACGGCTCCCTCTACCTTGTCCAGAGATATCGCTGCCCCTTCATCCTTCGCTTCCTCATCTTCGTCCAGCACCTCGAATACGCGCTCAGCCCCCGCAATCGCGGACAATAACGTATTCCACTGGTTCGCCAGATCATTCAGCGGACGAGTGAATTGACGGGCATATTCCACAAAGATAATAATCACCCCGACTGTAACCGAACCCTGAATCGCCAGAATACCACCGATGCCCGCCACAATCGCAAAGCTCAGGTTATTCAATCCATTCATCAGTTTCGGGATAAAACCAGAGATCGTCTGTGCCCAGAAACCGGAAATCCGGATGCGGGTATTCCGTTCCTCAAAACCGCGAATCACTCGCTCCTCTTGGGAGAATGCCTTAATGATCCGCTGCCCGGATAAAGTCTCTTCGATGTAACCGTTAAGTTCACCGAGATTGCGCTGCCGTTCCTTGAAGAGCGGTCCCGTTCTGCGCGTAATCCAACGCATGCCGATGGCCATCAGAGGCACAACGATAAAGGTAAGCAGGGTCAGTAACGGGCTGAGCCAGAGCATAACCCCAAACGTTCCGAGCAGTGTTAATACACTCGAAAAAATCTGGATCGCCGAGCTGTTCAACGTACCGCTGACATTCTCGATATCATTGGTCACCCGGCTCATAATCTCCCCCTGCTGGCGTTTACCGAAGAATGGAATCGGTAATTTGTGCAGATGGGAGAACAGATCATACCGCATGCGGAACACAGTTTCCTGTGCAATTTCGATCATCCATATATTTTGTAACCAGGATGTAAGAGAGAACAAGACATACACTGCGGTTAATCCAATCAGAAACCGAGTCCAGCTTGCCCCGGCTTCCCCCGCGATGAAATCATCCACGGCCACCCCTACCATGTAAGGGCCAAGCAAAGCGAGTGCGGAACTGGCAAACACCATCAACAGTACCATGGACAGCTTAACCTTGCGACGTGCCAGATAGGTCCAGATACGACCTAGCGTACCTGACCAGTTCTTCGCCCGTGCCTTGGGTTTGCGACCACCACCTGATCGTAACGTCTCTGGATCAATCGGCGGTGGCGGCTGACGGAAAGGCTCAATGAATGCTTTGAACATGCTGTGCACCCTCCCCGTATTGTGATTCATGGATTCGACGATACAGCTCTGACGATTCCATCAGGTCTTCATGTTTTCCCTGTCCAATGAGTTGTCCATCATCAAGCAGCAGAATCAGGTCCGCCGAAGTGGTTGAACTGATCTTCTGGGTGATGATAAACGTGGTACACGACAATTCCTCCAGCGCATCCAGCAGTCTGCCTTCTGTAGCCACATCCAGCGCACTTGTGCTATCGTCCAGAATCAGAATTCTTGGTCTACGTACCAGTGCTCGTGCAATGGAAAGTCGCTGCTTCTGTCCACCGGAGAGATTCACTCCCCGTTGACCCAGCAATGTATCATAACCGTTTGGTAAATTCTCAATCGTTTCATGGATCTGCGCGCGCTTTGCGGCTTCCACGATCTCATCCAAGGTAGCATCTTCCTGACCCCAGGCAATATTCTCCCGGATGGAACCGGTAAACAGGACAACCTCCTGAGGTACATAACCAATCGCACCACGCAGCATGGACAGATCCAGCTCTGATGCATCGGCACCATCAATCCGTACCTTTCCTTGATCTTCTGTGTATAAACGCGGAATGAGCTGTACGAGCGAGGATTTGCCCGAGCCAGTTGCCCCCATAATGGCAATACGCTCCCCCGCTTTTGCCGTGAATGTGATGTTATCCAGTACTGTAATTTCACTATTCGGATAACTGAAGCCTACACTGCGGAATTCAACCGCTCCCTGCACAGCGCGCTGTTTCTTCGCTGGGTATACAGATTGCGGAAAATGCGAAGATTTCATAGATCCAGCAGATGGTGCAGACGTTGATAACGACTTCGTCTGTTCAGTCTCCGACGTGTCCTCCGTATTAAACACTTCATTCAGTCGTTGCGCCGAAGCGCTTGCTCTCGAGAAGGTTACCAGAATCCATGACAACGCAGACATGGCACCAATTGTGCGAAGCAGATAGTTAATCACCGCGACCACCTCACCCACGGTTGCATTACCGGAGGCAATGTCGACTCGTCCAAACCATAACACGGCGATGATACAAACGTTCATCATCAGCAGCATGAACGGCATCGTGGTCTCCGTCAGGCGCAGCGCGGAGATTGTACCTTTCATCAGCTTGCCGCTGAATCCGGCAAAGCGTTCAATCTCATGGCCCATCCGTACGAAAACACGGATCAGCCGAATGCCTGTCAGATTCTCCTGGATGACTCCATTGACGGCATCCAGTCTGCGTTGCACATTGCGGAACAGCAGCGCTGCCTTTTTGATCATCCACACTACAACAATGAGCAGTACAGGCACCATGACAACCAGCAGCAGACCCAACCTCGGGTTCACGATCAAAGCCATAATCATGCTACCAATCACCACCAGGGGCACACGCGTCATGAAGCGCAGACTCATAAAGACTGTGTCCTGAACCTGGGTCACATCCCCCGTTAATCGGGTAATCAGGGACGATGTCGCGAACCGGTTAAAGACGGCATAAGAGAACGTTTGCACTTTCTCATACAACTTCTCCCGCAGATCGTATCCGAACCCCAGACTTGCATGGGATGCAAAGAACGAACTCGCAATTCCGGCAGCAAAAGCCACAACCGCACTACCAACCAGCACGCCACCCCATAACCAGACGACAGATAGGTCTCCCTGCTGAATCCCGTTATCGATGATCTTGGAGATCAGATAAGGCTGAGCCAGCTCCACCGCAAGCTCAATTAACATCATGACCAGGGCTGCAATCGCGGCAACTCGGTACTTCTTCAAGTAGTACAACAGCTTGATCATAAGCATTCCTCCGGCTCGGAGCACCCTAAACCGATAACACGTTCCAGCTCAGAGCCTCCATTAGACATGTTGTTTTCTCCACAGCGTCCAATATGTAATCATTTCTATGTACACATATGGTTATTATAGCGTATTTTACAATGCCGCTTCTATTCTTATTACCCTACTTTTCCCAATACAATAAACTTCTCTTCATTTTGGCAGTAAAAAAAGGAAGGTCTCCCTTCCCCAAACTAGTTAAGTGCTTACAGCTGACGTAGTTTTTCACTTAGATGCTCCCGACGTTTCACCACATATTCGCGAATTCTTTCCGGTTCACCTGCAAATACATCCATGGGCCATTTCATGTAAGGATCTTTGTAGACATCTTCACGAATCTCATTGTGTAACCGATTCACCAAGGGCATAATTCGCTTCTCTGTAAAAGCATTCATCAGATGCTGGCGCAGCAGCTTCTTATATTGCTCACGAATACTGCGAAATGCCAGCAATCGTCCGGTAAGTCTGTTATACCCCTGAATACGAACAAGATTGGGGTCAACTCGTGTTCCATAACAGTTCCTCCCCCAAGAACCCTCATAATCCCAAGGCAGGATGCCATATTTACCGCTTTTGAATTTCTCATACCATGTGTAATTCTGATGAAATCCATCGAAGTTCCCTGTGAGCACAGCTCCACTTAACCAGCGTAAATAATTGTCCGTATCCACCCTCGACTGTAAAAAACGTAACAATTCCAGCTTGGACTTTGTGTTCAACTGCTGAATAAAATTACGCAGCCTTGTGCGATCCACATTTTTGCCCCGAATTAAGCTGTAACCAGACAATAGATCGGTACTTGTTGAGGAGTTATCCGAATTTACCGTAAAACCAGCATGATCATTCACTGCATAGAAGATACTGCGCACAGGGATTTTCCTTTGGCGAAAAAAGAAGGATTTCACCCCTTCAATCCGCAGGTATACACCCAAAAGCTGCCCGTTCAGATAGAGTACGCAGTGTTGTGTAGACGGTGCGGGTACACGAATCGACTCAAAAAACCGAAAAGAAAGTGCATTGCGCAGCAACGAAGGATCATCATACTCCGCATTAAAATGATACGTCCGGCTGGATGTACGAACCTCAAATGATTTTTTGGGATAACCGCGTGTATGTCCTCCCCGGTATCGAAGCCGGATCGGAAACGGCTTGCCGTCCATCTGCATCGTGCTGTTCACAAACGTCTCTGACCATATATTGGACGTTAACTGTTGATATTCGGTTGGAGACAAGCTGATATGGTAGACAGGTAGAGCCATTTCCATCCGCCTTTCGAATACCTGTAAGATTCGCCCGTAGGCTCTTACATCATCCTATGCAGATGCACAGAAAGTCGTACGGGCGAATGCACAGTGCTGATACTTATCACATCCAAACTCACTTGTCATAATACGGAAAAACCGAGTTATTAATCTATAAATATACATAAATTCTAATAGATTATAGCCAAAATAGTATAAATATAGTTAACTGGCTAGTCCCTCCAAGAGGCATGTCACATATGCTTAAACTACAGACAGACACGAATGACGAATGGAAGGGATCATAATTACATCCACCATTTTTGTCCATCTGAACTTATATCATGGAAGGGGTCAAACACAATGTCTATGAGTGGTCAAGGAATAAGAGGTTTGTTGGGCAGAGAGATTAAGATTAACCGGGGAGGACCTGATTCAATACAAGGTACACTTACGGACGTACGCTGGGACTACATGGCAATGAACTGCAAAGAAGGGATTGTCTACGTTAATGAATCACATGTAAAAAGCATAACAGATACAGGCCGTTCCGGTGGTAACCGAAATGCAGCCATGGGGAACCCTATTCCTTCCAACACGTTTTTGGGCGTTATGCAAGCACTCCGCTTCCGCCGTGTTCAGATTAATCGGGGAGGACCTGAAAAAGTGGAAGGCATCCTGGCCGATGCCAACCAGAACCAATTGATCATGACTTTGAAAAATCAGGAGATTGTTCGTATTCCGATGCAACATGTGAAATCTGTATCCCTCGTACGTGGTGGGAACAACAACAACAACAATAACAATAGCAGTAATAATACAAGTCAAGGGAACCAAGCAGCCCAAGGTAATCAGGTGGCTCAAGGCAACCAGTCGCGTGGCAATCGTTCTCAAGGGAACCAAGCAGCTCAAGGCAACCAAGCTCAGGGTAATAAGTCCGGCGGCAACAAGTCACGGAGCAATCAAGGCAATCGTTCTCAGGGGCAACGAGTTCAAGGGAACCAATCCCAAGGCAATAAATCAGGTGGCAACAAGTCGCGAGGCAACCAAGGCAGTCAATCCCGTGGTAACAAATCCGGCGGTAAAAAGAAGTAAATAAAATAAACTGACAACTTAAGTTATCTACCAGCTTAAAGGGGGGAATTATCATGTTGATCTTCGTCGCATTAGTCTTGATTGGTGTGCCTTTTTACTGGATCGTTACACCCGGAAGGCCCACTCCATCCCATGAACATCTGCTTCAGGCTTCGTCAGGACTTCTCCCCCTGGGAGGTGAATCACAGTAAATGCCTGACTACCAGTTGTGGTTAACCTTCGGGGTCTTTATCATCACTGTCATTTTCCTGATGTGGCGTCCTGGCGGATTGAATGAATCTATACCCACCTCGCTTGGCGCCCTTCTTCTTATTTTAACTGGAGTGAGCAGTTATGCTCACATTGTTGGAATCTTCGGGATCGTATCTGGTGCAGCCATAACAATTCTCTCTACCATTGTCATGTCGATTATTCTAGATAGCATCGGTTTTTTTCGCTGGATCGCTTTGAATATGATTGAGAAAGCAAGAGGTTCCGGCTTTCGATTGTTCTGGCTAATTCTATTACTTTGTTTTCTCATGACCATCTTCTTCAACAATGATGGCAGTATTCTGATCACAACTCCGATAATTATTCGAATCTGTTCTATACTTCGTCTGAAAATGCATCAACAGTTGCCCTACCTAATCTCCGGTGCTCTAATCGCTACGGCTTCCAGTGCGCCAATCGGACTTAGTAATCTGGCTAATCTGATTGCTTTGCAAATGGTTGGCTTAAATCTGAATACTTATACTCAGATGATGTTTGTGCCCTCCATGCTTGCGATCATGGTGATGACCGTACTGCTATTCTATTATTTTCGCAGAAGTATTCCCAAAGTTATTCACCATTTCCCTGTATCCCTGCAGTCTTCATCAGGTTCAGGATATCATCCGCTACAGACAACTGAATCTGAGAATAAAGTAGACTGGTGGCTGTTCCGTGTCTGTATAGGTATCGTTGTATTTATCCGTGCAGGATATTTTCTAGCTGAGCAAGTCGGTATACGCATGGAGGTAGTTGCAATCACTGGTGTTATTCTCATGCTCGCTGTGCGTTGGTATCGCACCCGGACTGGACTCAAAGATGTGATAACACAAACGCCTTGGCACATTCTTCTCTTCGCCTTCAGCATTTATGTCATTGTGGATAGTCTTCACCGCGCAGGCTTGACCGCGTCAATCATTCAGTGGATGAAACCTATAATAGAAGGAGGAAATGCCAGCATCATTGCTGTGTCGGGGTTAATGCTCACTCTGCTTTCCAATCTATTCAACAATTTGCCCTCCGTCATGATTGGGACCTTTGCTGTTACAGATCTTCCACTAAGTGAATCTCAACTGCATCTTGCGTATCTTGCCAACATTCTGGGAAGTGATATCGGAGCCTTGCTGACGCCTATTGGCACCTTGGCAACGTTAATTTGGATGTATATATTAAAGACCCATCATATTCGAATCTCCTGGAAACAGTATATGAAAGTTACCTTTATTGTGATACCAATAAGTCTAATTGTTAGCCTAATTTCACTATATATTTGGACATCTATACTCTACTGAGAGGAGGAACACTATGGAACTTGTAACACACTGGCTGGGTAAATTCATTGAATTGGAGCTGTCTGGCTGTAAACTACCGATCCAGGGTGAGATCATTGATGTAGGCCAGGATCTGATTGTAGTCTATGGAAACCAGCGATTTGTTTATATTCCACTTCATCATGTTCAATCCATGCATGTCCACTCAGCAGATGATACAAGTATGATTGTGCCAACACCTGACCCCGAGATGGATCACACCAACATCTCTTACCGCAAAATACTGATGAACGCCCGTGGACGATTTAGTGAAATCTCCATCGGAGGCAAAACATTGCATGGGTATATTACCAATATTATGAATGACTACTTTATGTTCTACTCTCCGTTATATCATTCTATCTATGTTTCCATTAATCATCTGAAATATATTATTCCTTCTCCTACTAACAGCACACCCTACTCTCTTAGTAAACAACATTTCCCTATGCAACCCTCATCCATGTCACTCTCCCGTACACTTGATCAGCAACTTCATAAAATGATAGGTGAACTTGTTGTACTCAACCTTGGTTGCAAGCCTTACCGAGCAGGGTTATTAAAGAATGCAGACAACCACTTGCTTGCATTGGTAGAAGCAGATGGGACTTCTTTAATTATGCATACCGATCATATCCAAACCATTCATCTCCCTTGAGTATCAGAAGAACACAAAGGTTCATCTGCCTATGGCTGATGAACCTTTTTTCAACTTTACATCCTACCATCTTCTACGTCCACGATCACCCCGATAGTCATCATTCAAATCGCCCAGACGATCGTATGTCTCCTTATATATCCGAATCACAGCCTGAACTTTGATAAAATCAGCATCCTCCGGTCCAAGTCCCTCCATAAACATTCTCTGAATAATCTGTTGGAAGAATTGCACTCTGGCCTCAATCTGTTCTTGCTCAAGCTGTAATATGTCTTCGAAACTGTGGTTCCCTATGTAATCCATCAACTCATCATCATGTCTGAAATAATCTGCGTTTCTCCGATCTGCTACCCATTCATCCGGCTCATTGGACTGAAGGTTAACACTGGTGCGTAATTGGGATAAGATGATTTTCTCTTTGGCCAACATGACATGAAAATCTTTGTTACGCAGCAGCTCTGATACAATCAGACTGCACATTTCACGGTTTTGGATCAGTATGCCGTCAAATGGATGTAGCGTCCACTCCCCGTTTGCATAATACAGGTTAAAGTTAAAGAACTCACTGCCATATTTGTATTGAATATTAATCTTGGTCTCATCAATAATCTCGAATGAAAAGTCCAGCATGTTCAGCAAGCTCCTTCGTATAACCCCAGATTTTAGCTTTATTCTATCAAATAAATGAAACAAAGAGACGCACTCAGCGTCCCTCGTAGAAAATAAAACCATGTAGCAATCTTGATACGATATGCAGCGAGTCTTACCCTAATCCAGGAAAGATCCTAATGCACTGGAATCCGGTTTGTTTTTCTCCGGAATGGCAGCAGCCTTTGGCCCTTCCAGACCCAGTCGATCGCTCATTTTAGCGTTAAGGGTTGTCATCTTGTTGGTATAGTCATTACAGCTCTCGATGATCCGGCGATTAGACTGCTCGGACAGATCCAGCGCAGACATCAGATCACCCATCGCCTGATTGACCGCTTCAAGGGACATCGCCGGTTTGGACAACAGTTCATTTGTTTTCTCTGTTGTTGTCTTCAACAATCTGGCGTTCTCCTTGAATTGATCTTCAATCGTCTTATTCGTAGCTTCCACAGCAGAAATAACCTTCTCCTGATCATTGAGTGCCATAGCAATCATGGCCGAAACGGTGATCAGATTCGCTGTTTTATCAATGGCATTATTAACGGAATCAATCAGCTTGTCATTGTTATCATTAATGATGTCTGTAGCTGCGATTGCCTGATTGTACAGCATGATCATCTCTGTCATGGATTGGGTACGTGTTACCACTTTGCGCAACCCACGCTCCAGATGTGCTTTACGATTCTCGTTCTCAGGCTTGGCGATCTCGGTTTCGAACAATGCTTTCAATTGATTACCAAAAGAGATTTTGGTCTGCAGATTGTATATCTCCTGAATGGAAGAACGTTTCAATTGGCGCATATTCACGATGCTTTCTTCCAGGTTGTCCTTGCCGTCCCGCAACCCGTTAATGATCGCATCAATGTTCGTGCGAACGGATTGATAACGGTATACATAGTTTTTCAGCGGGCTTTTACGTAACAATTTCCCGACAAAACTCACATTTTTGCTTTGCTGCAAACTCTCACATTCATCACGGAGCTTCAGGATCATGTTGGATACCTCTGCCCGATTCCCGGACATCAGTTCATTGACTGGACGATCAAGCAGCTTGAGAGTCTGTCCTGCTCTCTCTTGTGTTTTCACACCCAACTTGCCGATATCATCCATTAAGGTATCCAGGTGAGCCGGATCACTTTGGGACACTTTCTGAATAAGCTGCGTTGCTTCCTGGTTAATCCGTTGCTCATCTTCCTGCTTCAACTGAGCCCATTCCGTTGCCATGCCAATCCCTCCTATAATTCAGAGCTGTTATACCGTTGATGTATTAGTTCCGCTTTGTTCTGGAGCTCCATTAAGTCTTTATGTTCAATCGTTGATACAATATCCGATATCTTGGAATCCACGTCTCGAAGACCATTCAGTAGCATACGCCGATTATTGCGTTTCGCTTCTCCACTTAAACGTAGAAATGGATTAATAAAACCGTTCAGGTCTTTCAAAATCAGTCTGCGCACCGTATGATTGATATCCCCATTGTTTAGCTCCTGAAGGGAAGGAATCACACGCTGCAAACGGGCAAACAAAGCCAGTGATTTCTCCACGATCTCATTATCCAGCTCGTTCTTCTGACCTTCGGAGATGATCATGTCCTCCAGAACTTCCAGGTATTCAATCACCGGATCAAATACAGGATCTGGTTCAGTCCGGGAAGGCTTCGCTTGTTCTGAGCCCGCATGTTGTGCGGGAGTGGAACTCGAATGGGGCTGTGCTGTAGAAGTCTCATTAACCCCTGTTGGCACTGCGCTCGGCGCTTGTCCACCATTCAAGCGGGATGGTTCATTTCTTCCGATATCTGTAATGGGTACAGGGGCTGATGACGAACCCTCGACCTGTGTACGTGGCGTGGAACGTGAAGGAATCAGTCCCCCGACCACAGTTGCCAGTGCCGGAATTGCCCACGTGATGACATCCGGTAGAAAGGGACTCGAGATCGCCGCGAGACCATAACCGACCAATGCGCCTATACCTATCTTCGTTTTCCGTAACATTACTTGTCCTCCTGCCTTAACAACACATACAGTGCATATTCAAAAAGTCTGGTTTTCAGTACCGAGAAGATGGACTTTTTGAATAACCTCTTATCCGTATTGTAAGAAAACCATCCAGAAGGTGTCAATGTTGAGGGAAATTCTCAGCTAGACGTGGTGTACTCCGCTTACCTTCTGAACGTCGATTATAAATGGCTGTTCGATATGACTTCCCAGTATGCCAAAGTTCGGATGAAGTGGTCCAATATCATGGCCAAGTGCAGACTTGACCGCCAGATACGGGAAGTTCACGCCCGACAGACAAGATATGTGCAACCCACCCGACATACGCGGATTGATCTCCAGCAGCTTCGGTGTATCCTTTCGATATTTCATCTGTATATTAAAATTATAAGGAATCCGATATACTTCTGCCACATTGCGGGCAATCGCCAGCAATTCCTCGTTTTCTTCAAGCAAACGCAAACGTCCTCTTTCTTTTCTACGCGGGATGGCCGTTATAAGTTTCCCATTGCGATCCGAAAGACAATCAATGCTGTATTCATATCCTTCCAGTACCTCCATCACCATGACATTGGGAAAGGACGGAGCAGAAGAGAACGCACGCAGGGCATCTTCATATGAAATCGAATTAAGTGCATACCCGAACAACTCCTGCAACGGATCACGTTCATTGTTGATCACCCGGAATCCCATGCCGCCCTCACCATTACATGGTTTGAAGCATACATCATGTCCACGTGCACGCAGCGCCTCATAGGCTTGCTGGAATTGTGCAGCATTACTGACCGTGAAATAATCCGGAATCTCCATAATGCCTTTCTCACGCACCGATTCATAGAACCGGTCTTTCTCCATCAATTGTTCCAGCAATTCCGTGTCCGAGCATACGATAACCCGTGTACCGATCTCTTCGAACAGGGAGATATGTCTGCTGATGTCCAGCATGTTCCAGCGTGGAATAAACACATCAATCTGATGACGACGGCAAAAGTCGAGGCAAAAATCAACATATTCCCGGCCCGTTACACGTGGTTCAACTTCTGCAACATCACAGCCCTGTAATGCCATGTGTCCCGGATCAGGATGAGTACCGTAGATCTCAAATTCCATACCGTCCTCATTGTCCCGAATCGCATTCATATAATGATACGTTACAGAGAACCAACGGTTGAAGTAAACCTTCATTTTTTTCATTTATACGGTCTCCCTTATCTCGGCATGGTCTATCTGGGTCTGTTGATCGTTATGAATACGGTGAACGTAATCGAGAATCTCATCTGCTGCAAAAGCACCGAATTGTTCCGTAAATTGATACGGTACTTGCTCAGGTACACGCTGTCTCTCCACATGCAACTCTCCGTGGGACGGAGCAATGGCATGCTGCGCAAAGTCCAGCAAACAGCGATCCAGCAAGGAATCGCCTGAAGCAATCACAGGCACATCACCGATACGTTGCCTAATATGCTCCACTGCAGCTCGTTTGTTTACGGCCGAAGGCACCAGATAGAGCTTCCGACCCTGGATTGAACTCTCCCATCCCAGTGTCTCTAACACCCGAATCTTGTCCGCAATACGCTCCATTGGAAGCTTGTCACGTTCGATCAACAATGCAAAGAACAGCTCATCACACAATCGCTGATTAATTACCCACTCCGGGCTCAATACGTCGTCAAATAAATCCAGGATCTCTTCAGGAGCAGCTGCCTGCTGACGAAGCAAAGAACGAATATGCAGATTCCATTCATCGTCTACCTGACCGTCAACAATGATGTTGCCACCATTACTCGTCACTGCATATTTCGGGATACATTGGCTCTGAAAAATATGAATGCGCCGGTACTGCTCCACGGTACGTGTCGTCACCGGCATAAATACAATGTCTTGTGGCAAAGACTGCAACCGCTCCAGTGTATATGCTGACATAAAAGCGGACAACTTGCCGTTAATCCACTCTGCGGGAACAAGTCCCGGTGTATCTTCGGGAATACGGAGCGCACGACGGGAGTACACCAGCGTCTGGTCCAGATCACTTGCGTAGATCATCATTCTCCTCCACCTCCCAGGGATTGAATAATGCCGCAACAGGAATAGGTTAATCCCGGATATACCTCAACCGGCACATTTCTGTCTCTGGCGAGCATCATGATATGTTGCAAATCCGGATTATCCAATCGATCCACAAGAATCTTCCAAGGAACCCGGCGTAATAACACCCGGGTAGTTTCTCCGATTCCAGGTTTGATCAGATTAATGTTCGTAATGCCAAAGGATTGCTGGATGGACTCGATATCCTGCCAGCCTTTCCAGGTAATTTCCGAAGTACCAGTAGCATTGTCCTCCGTTTGAATCTCCGCTAGATCTATCATTTGCGGAAAATGCTGAGCAATAGTATCCACGTATTGGGTCGACACATCCGCAGAGGACCATTCACGATACCATTTGGCCCCGTGAAAATCTTCCGGTCCAATCAGATCATCGCGAAGTACTGTACGGCTCACCAGTCCCGATACCGTGGAGTTCAGACAAGCACTAGGAATAAGATAATCTTCCCTCGTCCCAAAGGTGCCTGAGCATTGCCCCGGATCGGCCAACACAGCAAGATCATCATCGAGACTTATGCCATAAGTCCGTTCCATTTGATCACAGGACTCTTTCAGCACTTTGCGAATAGCCCCTTTGCCTGTCCAACCATCTACAAACTGAATGGCTGTTTCCAGACCATGCTGCTGTAAAATATATAAAATTGCGTTCTCGTCCATACCCTTGCCACGGATAATAGAAATGCTGTAATGCGGAATCGTCACTTTGTATTTCAATTCAATATAACGTTTGATCAGGATGCCCACAGGTGTTCCGGCTCGAGCCAGAGATACCAGCACAAGATTCAGTCCCCTGCGCTCTACAATCTTCTCAGCCACAATAGCGGTATGACGCGCGATTCTTGCAGCGGATTGTTCCAGCGTCTGATGAAACAGCTCGATGTATTCTGCTGTGGGCTGGTATTCCACGGGCAGCATCTCCGAATAATGAACCCCGGATTGGATCGCCTGCTCCCGTTCACCCGTTCCCTTTTCCAGATCCACATGGCTGATATCCTTCAGTAGGAAAACAACGTCCGATGCAGCATAGCTGCCCATCGGTTC
Source organism: Paenibacillus amylolyticus (assembly GCF_047302515.1). Classification (GTDB taxonomy): domain Bacteria; phylum Bacillota; class Bacilli; order Paenibacillales; family Paenibacillaceae; genus Paenibacillus; species Paenibacillus amylolyticus_G. The sequence goes on from NZ_CP168019.1 coordinate 4,784,116, forward strand.
GGGAGACTGAATCTCACGTTGTCTGATTAGCTCCAGTGTAGTTAAGTTCATTGCTCGTTGTCCCCTGTCTTTTCTGGCAAGCCGCAATATATAATATGAATGTGTCCGCATCCCAACTGCCCCAGTACCTTCAACATCTGTTCCATTCGCGCTTCGGACATCTGTCTCTCCAGCAGCACAAAAATCTCGTCATACTGTCCCGGTGCGATGTTGTAGATAAAGTTACGAACAGATGCGTCTTCGGGTGAGGCATATCCGGCACCACTACGAACAGCATATCTTGGAGCGGGATGTGTATGGATTGGACTGCGGGTAGTGGATTGATACAACACGCCTTCTCCCATCTCAGCAGCAACACGCATTGGAATGTACATGAACTCCCCTGTTCCCATCACCAACGTCCGTTCTCCCGTACGCTGCGAGCGAAGTCGTTCTGCAATCCGGCTAATCTCCTGACGTAATACCCCATTATGTCGGGATTGCATACCAAACCTGCCCGTATGCTGGACATAGCTGGCTGTGCTACGTTTACCTTCACCATCCTCCGAAGTGGCATGAAGCTGAGTGAAGGCATCGGCAACGGTAGAAGTCTGAAGCGTTACGGCAGGATGGGATAGCTGCTCATCTTGCTGTGTTGCTTCCAACTGTGGAGTACCCACCACTTCAATACGGCCCTTCAACAGGCTTAACGGTGTAATGGTAATTCCAAGTTCAGCTTCCAGTTCGGCAAATCGATTCTCGTCCGCTTCCGTACGCCAGTCCAACAGCGAAGCAATCACATATTGCTTCCGTGGGTATCTGGCCTGAATATCCCGAATGATATTCAACGTCGTTTTGCCCGTCGTAATCTCGTCGTCCACCAGAACAATCGGGCCCTCTCCTGCAAAGGCTTCATGATCCAACGCATAACAACGATGAGCCATCGCATGGGAATGTTCTTCTTCAAATTGAATATCTGGATGCATCGCTGGAACATATTCGCGAGTGGTGTGAATATAGGAAGCTTGATCAGCAAACATCTCGTACATGCTGTGACCCAGCGCTGTCGCTGTCTCGGCAAAACCAACAAAACGAATCGTCTCCGGGAAACTCAAGCTTTCTTGCAACAGCATGTTGTACACTTGCCGGGCTTGCTGGGGATCAATCAATCCTTCGACCATTTCCCGTTTCCACTCTGCTATCTGAACTTTCGTCTCTTCCGTCTTTTCAGTCAGGTGCTCATATAACAGAACAGCCAATGCTGCGCCACTCAGAAGCGAGGTATACGGGTTAACCGGGATGTGCTTGCCCAGCAGTCTGCTTACAAACAGAAATGAACGTTTCTTATTGATTCGTGCAGCCATGGAAAATAGAGATTCTAGTGGAAGTTGCAGCGGGTTATGTGTAACCTGAACGTTCAGACTGAATTGATCAAGAATTGGGAACGTAGTTATGTTGTTGCTCGTGCTTGGGCAAGAGCCCGACAAAATGCTGCTGTTCATGTAACACCCCATATATTTGTGATCGGATTAGAATTCGATTCGCCCAGCTCAAGTGTGGTTTAATCTCATTCATTTTGTTATAGTAATTACTTTTGAACACACCCAGGCTACCGTCATTACGGGCGATGATGTCTTGTGCATCGGAATATTCCTCATGTGTAACAACGTACATCGCTTGTACGGGCTTAATATGAGAAGGATGAATGATCGTTTTGCCTACAATTCCATTTTCCTTGTCCATCATGACTTCACGCATCAAACCATCCATTGTGTTCGTAATATATTTCATTCTCAGATGCAGCCCTGATTTGCCCAGGGTTTCTTCGAATGGAGTCTGTCGTAATTGAGGTTTGAACACGCGCTCCCGCTGACTGAAATATTCCCAGACAGGACCCGAGATCACATACGGCTTGTCCATCCGTCCAAACAGATTGATAATATCCGAGATGCAGTCACGGATCGTGGCGATATCGTATATAGTCAATTCCGGGCTTCGGCGTAATCCAAACAGGCTGGAGAAATCGGTCGCACCTATGCGTACATTGAGCACATATTCAACATTTTCATCAAGGATGTTACGAAGGCCCAGTAAGGTCTCCCAACGTGTCTCCCGATATATAATTGAAGCCGTTTCCAATATAGGCATTCCGTAGAGAACGGGATAATGGTCCGGTTTCCGTTGATTATACTTGCGGATCTGGTCAAAATAGGCCCTTCCATTGCCCACACAAAACTTGGGCAATGCCACGCCTGTCAGCATGGACACCAATTCTCCCAACGTATCAATGAGACGTTCCAACTGTTGTGGTGAACGTACACGAGCAAACAGAAGAGGCATTTGATCCTGACTCAGCATGCCTGTCTCCATATAAGTCATCAGTTGAGTTAGATGCTGTACCAGACACTGCTCGGCAAACTCTACTTGGTCGTCACCCACAGCGTCCTCCAGATCAATAATAATGGTCGTCAGACCTTCATGTTTACCATTCATAATGTCGTCCGCGATATGTGTGCGCGTCGCGGGCATATATAAAGCAGCCCCAACAGCATATGCCAGTAGATCTTTGGAAGTCCGGTGATTGAACGAGACGGGTGAAGAGAAAAATAAAGTATCTTCTTCTTCCAGACTCAAAAAGTTAAAATATTTCAGGGTTGTCTCCTCCTCGCACCTTTGGCAATAGCCAATCTGCAATAGTTGATTCCAGCTGTCGGGGCATAAAAACCAATCCCTCCTTAATCTGGAGGGATTGAATAAATACGAATGATTACTTTCTTCCCGCAACCCACTGCATTCCCCAATCATGAGCCTCGTCCAACGCCTGATGCCCATTATAGAACTGCACGATTCGTTCAATACTGAATGTCTCATTGTTCACATTGCGTAACATCGCGATGCCACACATGCCAAGCGGGCTCCCGTATTCATTCATTCGAACAATGATATCGGGACCATCCTTCTGCTGAATGGTTACCACACCGTCTACTTGAGACCAGTTGGCCACACCACCATAAATATAGGTGAATACCAAGATGCGCTCAATTTCCGAGATACGGGCACCATTAATCCGCAGATTCTCTCCCGTCTTAACCGATCCCGTCCGGTCATCCCCATCCAGTGCAATATAAGGGAAACGATTCAGTGAACCAAACGTCTGTCCCAATGCCTGAATCACATCTCGTGTACCATCCTTCATCTCGAACAGGCAACCCAAGTCCAGATCCACACTCTTGCTACGACCAAATAACCCTTTGCTACCCTGTTGATTCCAGTTGAGGTTAATCAGGATTTCACCAAGTCCACCCGCATTTTTCTTGAGGTTAATGGTGTCGCCCTTCTTCTTCAATTCAATTTTGCTGAAATTGATCGAATTCACAGGAGAAGGCGTCGGTTCTGGTGCGGGCACCGGGGGTGGTGGAGTCGGTACAGCTGTCGGAGGAACGGTTGAAGTCGTTGGTGCAGGGTCCGATCCACCATCCACATCCACACCAAAGTTAGCGCAGAGTGCATTCAATCCGCCTGCAAAACCCGATCCTATCGCATTGAACTTCCATTCTCCGTTATGACGATACAATTCACCAATGACAATCGCGGTCTCCACTGTAAAACCGCTTCCCAGATCATATCTCATCACTTCCTGACCTGTAGCTGCATTGGCAAACCGTAGAAAACCATGCTGAACCTGTCCAAAATGATGGCGTCGTGCTTCACCGTCATGAATCGTCAGGCTGAAGGCGATTTTCTCAATTCGGGCAGGGATTTTGCCAAGATCAATGGCGAATTGTTTCTTCTCGCCACCAACCTGTCCACCATCCATATACGTGATGAACGAGGTAGAGGGCTGATTATAAAAGATAAAATCCTCATCTCCAGCCACTTTATTGTCTGAACCCAGAAGGAATGCTGATGTGTCCAGCTCCACACCCGAGGCTGCCTCCCAACCAATGCCTACCGTTAGACGGGACAAGCCCGGATTGGTTTTGGTCAGATCACTCTTCTGGCCTTTCACGACAGAAATCGCCATAGCAGAATCACCTTTCTATGCCAAGTTATGTTATTGTGCATCCAGTCCGTAATTTTTGCATAAAGCAGATAGTCCACCTGTGAAGCCGCTGCCTACCGCCTGGAATTTCCAGTCCGCACCTGCACGGTAAAACTCACAGAATACTACAGCTGTTTCTGTGGAATAGTCCTCTCCGAGGTCGAAACGAAGCACTTCCCGATCACTTGCAGCATCTACAACACGAACAAAAGCATTGGAGACTTGTCCAAAATTCTGCCCTCGTCCATCTCCATCATAGATGGTTACCGTAATACCGATCCGGTGAATGTGCGCAGGGATTTTGCTGAAGTCAACGACAACTTGCTCATCATCGCCGTCACCCTCACCCGTACGATTGTCACCGGTATGTGTCACTGAACCCGCACCGCCGCTTGGATTGTTGTAAAAAACAAAGTCATCCGTACCTTTGGCTTTTCCATCTTCGTACAACAAAAAAGCCGAGGCATCCAGGTCAAAGTCGACTCCACCACTATATTTGTTTGTATCCCAACCCAAACCAACCACCACACGGGTAAGGCCCGGATTCGTCTTAGTCAGGTCAATACGTTGTCCTTTGGCAAGACTGATCGTCATTTGTTTTTCCACCTTTCCAAAATATGTGATTAAATGAAAAGGAGAACCGTCCAGGAGACGGTTCTTCCCATCCTGTAAGTCGTACTGTACGTCCTATTGCAAACCGTAGTCGCGTGTCAATCCAACCAATCCATCCTGGTAACCACTACCGATGGCACTGAATTTCCACTCGCCGTTATGACGATACAATTCACCAACAACTACACCTGTTTCGATGGAGAAGTCTTCTCCCAGGTCGAAACGAATCAGTTCTTCGTTGTTTGCTTCGTTGACAATTCGCACATAAGCACGGGAGACTTGTCCGAAGTTCTGGCTACGTTCTGTAGCTTCGTAGATTGTAATAGAGAATGCAATTTTCTCTACATTTGCGGGTACGTTAGGCAGGTCGATATTGATCTGCTCATCATCACCATCGCCATCTCCTGTACGGTTGTCACCGGTGTGAACAACAGAACCATTTTCATTTTGTGGATTGTTGAAGAAGATGAAGTTTTTCTCGCCTTCTACTTTACCGTTTGCATTGGCACAGAATACCGATACATCCAGGTCAAAGTCTTTTCCACCATCATACTTATTGGTATCCCATCCCAAGCCTACTGTGATTTTTGTCAAACCTGGGTTCGTTTTAGTCAGATCGATTTTTTGACCTTTAGAGAGATTAATTGCCATCGTATGATCATCCTCGCTTATTTAAGTGTATTGTAGTTATCGTGACATATGAATATCAGGATTATTGTCGATTTAGGTTAAATCTTGTACTTAGGAGTACCTGCGAGCGAGTTCATTGATATGTACCGCATGGGAACCCTCTCCAATTGCCGAGAATTTCCATTCGCCTCCATGACGATACAATTCACCACAGATCAACGCTGTTGAACCTGTGTAGTTTTCGGATAGATTGAACTTCACGAGCTCACTGGAATTTTTACCATCCAGAATACGAATATAAGCCTTCTCAATCATGCCAAAATCTTGCTTGCGATTGACACAGTCATAGATATTAACAACGATTAATACTTTATGAACATCAGCAGGAATACGGGACAGATCCATTTTGATCTGTTCGTCGTCACCGTCTCCCTGTCCTGTTAGATTGTCACCTGAATGGATAACCGAACGACATGCACTTTGCTTGTTGTGGAAGCAAACCAGGTTGGAGTCCTTGACCAACTTGCCTTCCTCATTCAACATGATCGCCGATGCATCACAATCGACATCCGCTTGTTTTTTTCTTCCGAAGAAACCTTTGGCAGTTACCGGGTCCCAACCGAGACCAGCAATCACCTCAGTAAGTCCTGCATTGCCTTTGGTTAAATCAATCTTCTGTCCTTTGACCAAATTAATGCTTGCCACTGATTTTCACCTCCCTTCATATGTAAAATAGCTACTTAGAGATTGAATTCACTTGGGTTCAGTCCAAGTACGATGCATATCTCGGCAACGACTCTTTTCTCCTGATCATCAAAGTTGCCGTCAGCTGAACCAATCGCACTGCATACGCCCACAATAACGCGTCCTACATCCGGCTTGGCTTTGAATTTACCAATAGCTTTCAGCGCTTCCTGCTTCCCGATCTCTGGAGAGAACTCAAAGTTCGCGACATAATGATTAAAGCGTGTAATCACTTCAGCCATATCAAATACTTTCAATTCCTGACTCAGGTTGATATAACCGGCCATCTTGTTCTTTTCCGCTTCGTCAATGGAACCATCTGCAAAAGCAACCAGTGCACAACCTGCAACCACGGCATCCATAAAATCTTTATTTTTAAACTTTTTGACTTGCTCTTCAAGTCCTTGTTTTGTTGAATTTAACCAGCCTTTAAATGAACTCATACTCAACCTCCAATAGTTTCATACATGGTGTTCTTTCCACTTTTCCATGGTTTTCAGTAATTTTCATCCCTACATCATCATTGAATATAAGTTAAATTATTCCTTAACTATACTCTGAAATACGGCAATATTCTACATTAAAAAACAATTAATACCTTATGATACGCATCGTTCTGGATATAGTTTCAAGCGAGATGCGAGAACTTTCTATTCACTTCATTTTTCAGTCAAATATTCCCCTATTTGAAGCCCAAACCTAAAAAGGCTCTGATCAGGGGATCAGAGCGCTTATTTCTACCAACACCAAAATTATAAATTTTATGAATGATTTGAATCCATGAATTCACTCTGCTTTTTCAAAATCAGCCTGTTGTTGTTCATAGATTTCATAGAAGTCGTCCCAGACTAGTACATTATCCTTTTCCTTGCTCCACCAGTCTTTGTACCATGCTTCAATCTCCGGGCCCCCGCCTTGCTCCCACTTCTGCTGTGCTTCCGTTGCAGCCTGTTCGACTGTATATTTGCTTCCGCCAATGATGGAACGGGTAAAAATATCGTTGATCGCTGTTGTCACATTGGTCAACTTCACCTGAAGCTCCTTGGGTAGCTGCGGCATATGTTCTGAATGGGTAACACCCTCTCCTACCGGAAGATCCGTCATGTATACCTCACGCGCTTCCTTGAATAGTCGAAGTCCTTCCTTCTGCGACGGGATCTCTTCGCTGAACAGCATTTCTGTGTACCCGCATTTGCCTTCCTCCAGACGGCTGTACAACATGGCGTAATCGCCTGCCCAGCTGATCTCCTGCTTGTATTTCTCCTGATCCGAGATACGCGGACAGCCTTGATCGTTCAACGTATAATGCGTGTTTTCAAATCCATTTTTGAAGGTTCGGCCTGACTCTATTTTGGTCAGAAAATCGATATATTGCATAACTGCTTCCGGATTTTTGGCTCGTGCATTCACAGCTGCAGTCATCTGAACCGGGTTATTCCACACCATCGTGTGCTGTCCTACGGACGTGGTTGGCAGAGCGATGACCTTTAATTTGGCCTCAGGAACATTCTGCATCAGCGTATCCAGCTCCTTCGCTGCAAACCCGGTATAATCCGAAGTCATGGCCGCGTACATACCGATTTTGCCATTTAGGAAATCCTGTTTCGCCTTGGCCCCGTCCTTGTCGGTCAATAAGTCCTTATCGACCACACCTGCTTCATATAATGCACGTTTGAATGCCGTGGCTTCCTTCATATTGTTGGGACCAACCACCATCTCCCCGTCCTCCACATTCACCCAGTTGGCGTTGTACATATAGCGAAACAGACCCGCTGTATCGCCGAACTGAAATCCACCGATGCCGTATGTATCCTTAGCTCCGTTTCCATCGGGATCATTCTCCGTGAAGGCCTTGGCTACCGCCAACATCTCTTCCTCATTGGTCGGTACCTCCAGATTCAACTTTTCCAGCCAATCTTCCCGAATGAAAAAGCTCGTTAGTGGAAACACCTCGTTCATACGTCCCACTTCATAGAGCTTACCATCGCTTTTGATACCGGCCTTCTTGAGCTGGGGATATTTCTCCATCAAGGCTTTGTATTCCACACTCGAGTTCTCGATCAACTCATCCAACGGCATCAGCTGTTTCTGATTAAACAGTGTGTTACGGATCGGCGTACCGAATTCAAAAATGATATCCGGTGCACTGCCGGAAGCGAATAATACGTTAAGTTTCGACTGAGATTCCCAGCGGGGAACTGCTGTATATTTTACATTTGCCGGGCCATTCTCGTTAATCCACTTGGACCACATATTATCTTCGATCGTACCCATGCCGCTTGGGACCGCGCCCCGATCATAGATCGTTGACGTAATGTTCCCCCTGCTGCCTTCGCCTTCCGCCTGTTCGCTACCGTTACCTCCTGTACATCCCGCCAGCAAACCACCGATCAAGCCCAGAACGAGACCCGACTTCATCCATGCCTTCATCGTTAACGCCATAGATAAGACCCTCTTTCTCTCCTGTAATATGAACCCATGCGGGTTAACCCACAGCCTGCTTTAACCTTTAATTGATCCAAGCATGACCCCTTTAACGAAGTACTTCTGCAAGAACGGATACACTGCCAAAATGGGTATGACCATCACAATGACAGCTGCTGCCCGGATGCCTTCCGGGGTCAGATTCGATATCATCGTTGGATCGGTAAAATCCTGTACATTCAGATTGGACATAATCATATTTTGGACAAGCACGGTCATGTTGTATTTGGACGTATCATTGATATAAATCATCACACTCATGAACGAATTCCAGTAACCCACGCCGTAAAAAAGAGCAATAGTCGCCAGCAGAGGTTTGGATAATGGCAACACGATTCGGAACAAAAGCCCCAGTTCACCACAACCATCGATGCGCGCAGCCTCGTCCACTTCCCCCGGCAGATTTTCAAAATATGATCGCATAATCAGCATGTTGTACGTGCTCACCAGGCCCGGTAGCCAAAGCGCGCCGTAACTGTTCACAAGACCGAGATTTTGCACGACCAAATAAGTCGGGATGAGTCCACCGTTAAAAATCATCGTGAACACCATCGCCATCGTAAAGAAGCGCCGGTGATAAAAATGTCTACGTGACAGCGGATATGCCGCCATAATCGTCACCGCCATGCTGAGCCCTGTACCGATCAATGTGATCTCCACACTGTTCCAAAATGCATTCAGAATCGGCGTTCCCGTAATTAGGCTGTGATAGGAGAACCAGGTGAAATCGACGGGCCATAACCCCACTTGACCTGAAACAACCGCTCTCGCATCACTAAATGACAAGGCAACAATGTTCAGTAAGGGCAGGATACAGCTGACGGCAACCAATGACAACAATACATAATTGATTAGATAAAAGACTTTTTCTCCTTTGGTTTTTCTCATGCTGTTCTCCCTCCCTACCACAAACCTTCGTTGAATCGACGCGCGATATAATTTGCACTGAAAATGAGGATAAATGCAACCAGTGATTCGAACAATCCCATCGCCGTTGTCAGGCTGAACTGTGCTCCCTGAAGACCGGTGCGGTAGATATAGGTACTGATTACATCTGCTATCTCATTGACATTGGAATTCTGAAGCATATACACCTGGTCGAATCCGACCTCCATCACCCGCCCCATCGACAGAATCAGCAGGAGAATAATGGTGGAGCGTATACCCGGAAGGGTGACATGCCAGATCTGGCGCATTTTGCTGGCCCCATCCATCTGTGCAGCCTCGTATTGACTCGGATCAATGGTCGTTAGTGCCGCCAGAAAAATGATGGCATTAAAGCCCATGTCCTTCCAGATCCCTGAGCCAACAAACACCGCTACCCACGAACCCTTGTTGTACATGAACGGATAAGGTGCTCCCGTCCAGGCCTCGACCCAGCGGTTGACGATCCCATTTTCCAAAGAGAAAACCGTCATGATCATCATCGCAATGATGACCCAGGAAAAGAAGTGTGGCATATAGACCACCGTCTGCACCGTTCGCTTAAAGGCCATGTTTCGCACTTCATTCAGCATAATGGCCAGAATGATCGGAATGGGAAACCCGATAATGATGCTTAAGAGACTGAGGAACAAGGTGTTGCGAATAATCTCCACCGTGCGCGGATCGCTGAATAGCGTCTGAAAATGCTGAAAGCCCACCCATGGACTGTTCCATAGCCCGTCATAGAAGTTGTAATCCTTAAAGGCCATGACCAGCCCTCCGATGGGTGCATAACGAAAGGTAAGGTAGAACATAATCACCGGAACAAACATCAAGATTAACGGAATATTCATCTTGAATCGTCGAAGCCGCTGCTGCCGAATCCGATGCTTCATTTCACTGTCCGGTGGTTGTAATCCAGACGGTGGACCTGCGGTCAGTTCCCCCTTCACATCCATCACTCCTCTCTGCTGTTGATGTACTATAGTTGTATTTTAGATAAAAATGTAAGCGTAAACATTTGTTATTTAACGATCCTTTTATAATTTTCTACGCAAAAATAACCCCACATGGTGGGGTTGACCTTGGAAACGAACAGATATTAAGAGGAGGCTTCTCTTTAATTGTGACCCTGCAGCAGTTCAAGGAGGATTGCTACCGGGCACTTTACTTGGCTACTTGCTTGCGATATTCGCGGGGCGATACCCCCGTCATCTGTTTGAATACGGTTGTAAAATAACTGGAGTTATCGAACCCGGTCAGTTCCGCGATATCTGCCATGCTCTGCCGAGTGCTGTGCAGCAGCAGCTTCGCCTTATCAATTCGACGCTTGCTGACATATTGGCTGAAGCCTTGTCCTGTCTCTTTTTTGAACAAATGGCTCAAGTAGTTGGGTGTCACATGAACATGGGCAGCCACGGCATGCAACGTGCATGTGCTGGAATAGTTCATTTCAATATACTGTATAACTCGTGTAACGACATGATCCTGCTGTTCCTGAGTTAGCCGCATCAGCATATCCACCCACTCTTCGCTCTTGCATCTCGCCCAAGCGATGACTTCAGGAATGGTATGAATCCAAAGTAGTGGATCTGGGGCAGTGGGGTCCATCCCACCGGATTCCTGAGGCTGGAGCTGTTGTACCAGCAAGTCCGTCATGACCTTCATAAGCATATGAATCTCTGCTTTGCCTTCCGACAAGCTCATCCCGGACACTTCTTCCAGCAATATCTCGATCCGATTCATTATCGCTCCGAATTGATGATGGAGCACCAGTGAAGTCAGTTCCTCTCGCAGTCTCTCGGTACGGTCCACCTGGCTGTATTGTTCCCTGATCCGAATGTCAGACTGTTTCCGACGATATCGTTCATGTGCCTTTTGTAACACCTGACATGCTTCATCGAGCGAGAACGGCTTTAACAAAAATTCAATTGCCCCATACCGGATGGCACGCTGTGCATATTCGAACTCACGATAACCTGTCAAAATGATAATCATAATGTCCAGTCCACTCTCGTGTATGCGTTCGGCCAAATCTAGGCCATCCATCACAGGCATGTTGATATCCGTGATGATCAAATCGGGTGTGCAGCTGTGTACAGCCTGTATCGCTTCTTCTCCATCGGCCGCTTCCCCAACAACCTCCCACCCGAGGGGGTTATTGCGAACCAGATGAATCAGACCCTGACGAAATAATGCTTCATCATCCACTACGAGCATACGTCCATTCAACAGAGCCTACTCCTCTCAGTCACCTGAATTTCCCGGCATGAGTCCTCACCGATCTGATAAGGCAAACGAAGACGTACTAGCGTACCCTCTCCCACAGTCGACTCGATCTGTACACCATAGGGTTCACCGTGAATCAACTCAATTCTTCGAAGTACACTCCGCATGCCAATGTGCTGACGATCCTCATCTGCATGTGCCACTGGCGTCATAATGCGTTCAATGACCGATGCGTGCATGCCGCAGCCGTTATCTGAAATTTCAATGATGAGCAGATCCGGCTCTCCTTCATGCCCGTTTTGCCGCGAGCCACGAATCTCCAGATGGCGGTTGTTCCTTTTGTCCGAGAAGGCATGAACAAAAACATTCTCCACGATGGGCTGAAGCAACAGTCGGATCACCTGACAGCGAAGCAATTCAGCAGGAACGGCAATTTCAATCGACAAGGCTTCCTGATACCGGGCCTGCTGAATCTGCAGGTAGTGATCTATTTGCTTCATCTCATCCTGCACGGTCGTCAGCTGCTGCACGGGTTCCAGCGTATACTGCAGCATCTCGGACAAGGCAGTGACCAGGCGAGCCGATTTCTCATCACCAAGCATATAGAACTTCCAGAAAAACATGCTCAGCGTGTTATACAGAAAATGGGGATTCAGTTGGGCCTGAATAGCTTTGAGTTCAGCTTCTTTTTCACTGAGTTCCCGCTCGTACACTTCATGTATAAGCGTATCAATCCGGGACGCCATCGCGTTGAATCGTTCACCGATGAAGCCGAGCTCATCCCGGGTTTCAATCCTTACCCGTGTATCGAACTGTCCATCACGGACTCTTTTCATTGCGTTGACTAGACTCGCAAGTGGACGCAACAGTCTGCCGCTAATTACGGTAATGATGAACCAGGAGCATAATATGCTGGCTACCGCAGAGAACACAGCAACTTTTACAATGATCTTTCCCTTGTTCTGAATCTGAGCGAGTGAGACCTTGCTGACCAGGGTGAAGCCCGCTTTGTCTGACGTTTGCTTCGTATACAATTGGGTTGTTCCCTGCTCGTCCCTGATCTCCGTCGCCCCTAGGCTTAGCTCGGTAAGTGGTGGTGGATCCGCATCCTGATTATGAAAGGCATATAGAAGCTCACCATCTGCGTCAAACAAATAGACAGCAACTTCCTCATTCAGTCGCAGATCTTTGAGATACGATTCGAACAACGAGGTGTTAAACAGAATTAGCATGACGCCATAGGTCTCCAGATCAACAGACCGCATTATTCGTCCCGCCAGAATCCAATTGGATTGTTCCTCCTGCAAGAAGGCATCCGGCCCCAAACGATTCCAACCATATTCGCCGCCCGTTCCTTCCAGTCTATGAACCATCTCTGCCAGATAGGAAGGATCCATCTGTTGAAATGAGCCAGCAAAGGCGCCGAGATTAAATATGTTTTCCTTCAGGTCATATATGCGGAGCCCCATGATCTCCGGTGCATCCAGCCTTACCTGATACAACTGATCATCCAGTTCATCTTCCAGCTTCATCTGATCATAGGACGAGATGCCAGAGGTCTGTGCTTTGATGGCATTTTTTACGGAGGGATTCAGTGTGATATAATCGGTGACTTTATACATGTCGTGTACCCTGGAATCCAGACGTGCAAGAATCTGCTCTGCGGTAAGACTATACTGGCGACTGACCTCTTCATTGAACAGGTCGATATGGATGCGATAGGTGATCAACCCTGTGATTCCGGAGATTAAGACCGTTGCGGTAGATAAAAACAAGATTAGCTTCGTTTTAAATTTAAAGCGTTTACAAAAGTTCATCCACCACATCTTTCACACACCTCACCTATATTCCGTACATGTCTTACTCCTAAAAACATATCATACACCTATTGGAAAAAACCAGAAAAACCCTGACCCCGCTTCAATCGGTAGTCAGAGTTTGAAGGCATGTCATCCAGACATGTTACCGGGATGATCCAGATTAACTCTGGATCACGGTATTTTTATTCCCCGTAAATCTCTTTGATCCGTTCTTCCTCATTCGTAGACAACAGAACATTAAGCAACCCCATGGCATTATTGGCATCGGTTCTCGTCGTCTTGTACATCTCGGCAAACGCCTTTTCATCCTGCTCCGGGTCCATTGCAGCAAGCTTGCCCCACGACGTGCGGGCTTTGTCGTATAGCGTACTCAACGTAATGTCACGCGGATGCTGTGCAACAGGTGCCATGGATTCAAATTTCGCTGTGACCCTGAAGAAATCCTTGGAATCCTGGAACGATGTACTGCTATAATCCTTATTTTTCATCGCATCTTCGGTAATAAGCAGACCTTCACGAGCGATAAACAGTGTTTTCACCATGGCACGCTCCAGATTGGTTGCTTCTTCCCAAGTTATATAAGATTCATCAGGTGCTTGTACGGTTGTGAAAAAAGGAAAGGCATCATCAATTAACCGCTGCGAATCGGAATGAATTGGAACCTCTGCATTCATGTCCACAACGGCATCACTGTAGTTGGCGACATTAATGTTTTTGGAACCCGCCTCACTGACCCGACGCACTGGATGATCATTCAGAGGAATACGGATATAACCGAGTTTATCCGCATACTGCTGCTTCAACTCTTCCAATGTGGAGTCTTTTCCAATCTTGCCGTCGTCCGTTGAAGAAGATTCTTCTGTAGTTGAACCTGTCTGCTCACTCTCATTCGAACCGGTTGCTGCGGTTTCTGTTACAGCAGCATTCGAGCTGCTTGTTTCTGATGAAGCAACTTCTGTACCGGAAGCAGACTCCGGCGATGACGATGTCTCTTTAGCTCCGCCACCACAAGCTGTCAAAATCGCTGCCAAACCGAACATGACCGTGAACGTCTTTATCGTGTAATTCCATTTCATCGTATAATCTTCCCCTATCGTATGTATATTCCTGAGAACCATTAACCTCTACTCCAAGACTTGAACACCCACTTACAAAAATATCCTTTCATATAACATGCTTGATTCACACAATTGGACATGGTCTACATTCTATCACAAGTTAAAAATCGGTTGTATACGACGATATACCTGTGTCTAAAGCCTTTTACTACTCGCACATTAACTCTCAGACCAACACAAAAACACTGCCATCCGTATGGACACCAGTGTTCGTGAAGCGTAATTATTTGATCCCTTTGGCCTTCTCCATATGCTCTGACCGAATCTGAGGATCGGTGGAATTGACCGATGATAACAGAGCGTAGATCGCCTGAATATCTTTCTCTTGAAATACGGTTTCGGGAACCTCTGTCTCAAGTCGTTCTGTCTTCCGCTGAATCGTTTCCACCAATTCATGATCGTAGATGATCAGTTCATCCGAATTCACATACCTCACAGCAGGATCAACACTGATGCGGCAACGGTTGGTGAAAGTCACCATCGAGACGAGACGTACTCTTTTGTAGTCTCCGAGGTGTGCATGGATGGCTTCCACATGTGCACGATGCTGCATAAGTGGATTGTACATTTTGACCCGGCTGCTGCTGACCGACCAATTGGCCTCTCTTCGTCCGCCGCGGATCTCACCTGTCGTCAGATTTCGGGTTTCGATTACAAAGATTGCCCGCGGACCGATTACGACATGATCAATCTGCGAATAACCGGAGCGTGACTTCGGATTGGTAACGAGCAGGTCGTTCAGCACTTTATATTGACTTGGAAGACCTATCAGCTGATCTGCTGTACTAGGCTCCTCCGGCTGGCGTGTCCAATCCCCTTCCGCCTTTTTCTTGCGCTTACTACGGACCATACGCGGGGGAATGGTTGTCGTTGATGGTAACGCTGAAGCGGAGGCTGTAATCTGGTTCGCAAGCTCTGGTTGTGTCTTGAACAGAGACAGGATTTTCTTGAACATGGGCAAGCTCCGTTCTATTATAGTGTGGGTTACGGGTGACCATTACAGGAGGAATAACATCCTTTGACACATTCATTATGTAAACTTCTATTACTTATGTCGGATAAAGCGGGGTAAAAATAAAGGGAAAACGATCAAAATCTCTCCAATACGCAAAGCACATATGAACATTTAACCAATTCCGTGACTTTAGACGCATAAACAAACCGCAAAATTGAAAAAAAACAGCGCAACCCTTTCCTGAATAGAAAAAGAATACGCTGCTGTTCTCTTGGTTGTTAAGCCTGAAGATAATAGGTGTAGAGCACCTGAGTACCCTTCTCTTCCAGCCCATTATTCGCTATTTCC